>CAWGWE010000001.1:0-534514 GCA_963826235.1 Pyrinomonadaceae bacterium
CAGTCTCGCCGGGTTTTGCTTGCAGCGAGGGCTGATCCTCCCAGCTGGATTTTTCGGCTTTACTCCGCCAGTCGCCTCGCAAGTTTTCGGCATTCGGCGTCCAATCAACGTCGCTTACTGGTTGGGTTGGTAATACTTCGTCTTTCTTGTCACCCTTCGTCGTAAACGAGAAAACAGCAGGCGTGATTCTGTTGGTGTCATCATTTCCATCGCTACAGGTAACGGTGTACGTTGTGCCTTTTTCTAAAGGCTCCACCGGCAAGAGGAAAGCGAGCCTGCCGCTCTCGGCTAAGTTGATTCTTGCGCTTATCGCAGGTCCTTCAGCCGTTAATTTCAGCGATTCCGCTTTGAACGAATCGGCTTTCAGCGGTTTGGAGAAGCGAAGCGCAATAATGCTATCGACCTCAACATCGACAGCGCCGTCTTGAGGCAAGGAGCCAGCTAGAAAAAGTACCGGCGGGCCTTCACGATCCGAGGTAATAGTTGTGAAACTGAAACTCTCAGCTTCAGAGTTATAGAGCTCGGTATTGCCAACCTCGTTGCCGTTTTCATCAAAGCCACCCTCGATCAAAACATTGCCGTCCGGCAGTAGGGTCGCCCGGGACTTCGTTCGTTGTGCGGAGGGCTTTCCGGCGGCGGTCCTGCTTGTCTTAGTTTTGAAACTCCATAGTTCAGCCTTCGATACCCGGGAGCCTTTTGCAGATACCCCTCCAACGATCAGCACTCTGCCGTCTGTCAGCAACGTCGCAGTGTGATAAGCGCGTGGTGTGATGACTGTTCTTGGTAATTCCAGGAAGAGCCGCGTTTCTGGATCAAAAATTCCGGCGCCTGGCAAAACCTGACCCTTTTCGCCAACGCCGCCAAGAATCAGCGCACGACCGTCAGGCAGCATTGTGGTTGAATGCCACGCGCGAGAAAAAAACTCGTCTGGCAATAGAATATTTTCGCCGTTGCGAGGGTCGGAGATGGTGCTGGGGGCGGCCTTGCCGTCAGGTCCAATGCCGCCGACTACAAGTAACCGCCCGCCGGAAAGTTGCGTTGTAGTCTGACCATCAGGTTTGACTGAGACCCTGGCAGGCTTCCGGTAAATCGGTTTCGAGCGCTCCGGCACACGAAGCAACCGTTCACTTTTTGAAGGTAACGTTACCCTCGCCGCATTTCTGCTCGAAGCAAAACTCGGCAGAGCACTAGTCCCGACCATAAAACTTAGGGCCAAAGCAAGAGTGATATTTAACCGCTGCTTCATGATTCTTCTCCGGGTGCTTTTCGCTAAATCCGCACTGAATTCTCTCGTCAACTTGAGCCTAAGGCACGTTGTTCAGGGTCAGGGTCGCGCTTCCAACAGCCGTGTCCCAGGGATCGACTAAAATCGTATAAGTTCCTGTGGTTGGCAGCGTCTGTGTGCCGATGAAACCGCCGCCGCTGCCATAAGTACCTGAGACGAGCGTCGAGCCATCGGGTTTCTTAATCGCGACAGTCACCCAGTTGTTGTAACCGGAGACACCGGTGATATTTAGGCTAACCTTCTGGCCGGTTGTTCCTGAGAAAGTCGCTAGTCCGTTTTGTCCCGGCGTTGTGTTAGTGATCGTTACCGGAGCGCCACCAGGCGTAATAGAAACGGAAATGTCCGCGGGAACATCGTAGAGGGTCAAAGTCACGCTGCCGGTAGTGGTGTCCGAGAAATCAGCCAATACTGTGTAGGTACCAGTCACCGGAAGTGTTTGCACTTCGATATAGTCTCCGGCATTGCCAACTATTTTTGACGCCAACGTGGTGCCGTCGGGTCTCTTTATAGAAACAGTCACCCAGTTGTTGTAACCGCCTGTGAGCGAGACACCGGAAATATTCAGGCTCACCCTTTGGTTAGCCGTGCCTGAAAAAGTTGCCAGGCCGTTTTGTCCTGGTGTTGTATTTGTGATCGTGACCGGAGCGCCACCGGGTGTAATCGAAGTGGAAACGTCCGCGGGAACGTCATAGAGCGTCAAAGTAACGGTGCCGATTGCCGTCCCCCAGAAATCGGCTAAGACTGTGTAGGTGCCGGCCACCGGGAGTGTTTGCAGATCGATAAATCCACCGGCATTGCCAAATAAGCCGGATCCCAACGTGGTGCCGTCGGGTTTCTTGATAGATACCGTGACCCAGTTTTGGGGAGAACCGCCGGTGATGCTCACGCCCGTAACATTTAGGCTTACCCGCTGGTTAGCAGTGCCGCTGAACGTTGCGACGCCGTTTTGCCCTGGAACCGTGGTCGTTAACGTCACCGGCGCCCCGCCCGGCGTAATCGATGCCGTCGCGTCCGCTGGGACGTCATACAGCAACAGAGTCTCGCTTCCCACGGCAGTCCCCACAGGATTGATGAGGATTGAGTAGGTTCCGGTAACTGGCAGCGTCACAGTGTCGATGAATTCTGAGGGACTACAAAGATTGCTCGAAATTAGATTGGTTCCATCAGGCTTCTTAATCGTGTTGGTGACGGCAATACATCCTGAGAAGGTTGAACCACTAATTACGAGACTCACTCGCTGACCAGCCGTGCCGCTAAATGTCAAAACAGCATTCTGCCCGGGAGTGGTTGTCGTGACAGTCACAGGCGACCCGCCGGGCGTGATTGAGCCAGTCACGTCTGGCGGCACGTTATGAAGGACTACGGTTTGGCTTCCCGTCGTCGCTCCCTGCGGATCAACGAGTAACGTGTAGTAGCCCCCTACGGGTAACGTGACTGTGTCAATGAATCCTGTGGCAGTACAAAAATTGGCCGAGGCCAGGGTCGATCCATCCGCAGCCTGAATTGCATCGTAGACTGCGATACAGCCGGGGAAAGTTGAATTACTAAATTGCAGGCTGACTCGCTGTCCCGCAGTGGCGAGAAAATTCAATCTGACATTTTGTCCCGGAGTTGTAGTAGTGACTGTAACGGGCGGTCCGCCGGGCGTAATGGTTCCGGTTGCGTCGCTGGCGTCATAAAGAGTGAAGTTAATGCTACCAGTGTTGCTGCCGCTCGGATCGATCAGAATCGTATAAGTTCCAGTCGCGGGGAGTAGCGGAGTATCCAGGAGACCCCCAGTGGTAAGGAAAGTCGTCGCGATCAGATGGCTTCCGTCAGGGTTGTAAAATCGCACCATGCAATTCGTCATTGAAAAGCTATTTACTTTCAAGCTCGCGCGCTGAAGAGCATTTCCGTCGAAGAGAATTAAACCAATCTTGTTAGCCGTACTGATCGTCACAGTCTGGCTGTCGCCAAAGTTCATTCTGCCGGTGACTTGAACATCACTTACCGCAGCAGAGCCCGGGGGCACAAAGAAGTCGGTGGAACTGGTTGCACTGCCTGCCGGCGTACTCACTGAAATTCGTCCGGAAGTTGCCAGCGGGGGAACAACGGTAGAGATCTGTGTGGTGGTGGCGGAACTGACGAGGGCGTAGCGGTTGTTTAAGGTCACCCAATCGTTTGAGATCGTGGTGTCATAATTCGTCCCCGTGATTGTTAAGGCCGTATCCGCCGTTCCAATGGTCGGAGTAAAGTTCGTGATAGTGGGCGCTGTAGAAGTACTCACCGTGAAGGGAGCGCTGCTTGTGGCCAGACCTGTCGGAGTGTTAACGGAGATGGTCCCCGTCGTTGCGCCGGCGGGCACACTCGTGACGATCTGTGTTGAGGACGCCGAAACCACGGTGGCGGCGACGCCATTAAAGTTGACCGTATTCAGACCAGGCGTCGAGCTGAACGCGGTCCCGTAGATCGTTACGGACGCACCGACGGCGCCGCTATTCGGGGTGAATCCAGTGATCGAAGGTAGGTTTGAGTTCGAACGTGAGATAGATAGCAAATTGCCAACTGAATCATAGGTGTAAGTTACAGTTTCTGTCGGGCTTACCACGGAAACGAGTCTTCCCACTTCGTCATAGACATAGTTGATGTCTCCGGTAGTTACGGCATCGAGATTCTGGTTAACAGTGGTGGTGGTGTTGGTCGTGACCGTGATGCCGGTCTGAATCTTTGTTTGATAACCGACGGCCGAAGCGCGAACGTCGTATGTTCCGGTGAGTACACTGGTCATTGAGTAGGAACCATTCGCGGGTGTCGTGGCTGATGCTTTGACAACTCCTGCTTGCAACGCGACGACTAAGGCGCCGTTGAGAGCAGCGCCGTCGCTGGTGCGCGTTACAGTTCCGGCGATGGTGCCTGTGGTTGGCACCGTAAACGTGACGCCATTGCTTGCGGATCCCCTGGCAGTTACGACAACAGGTCCGGTCGCGGCCCCTGCAGGAACTGGAACGGTAATACTTGTGTCAGCCCAGTTAGTTGGTGTTGCTGTGACGCCGTTAAAAGTGACCGTGCTCGTTCCCTGCGTCGTACCGAAGTTCGCTCCGCTAATCGTGACCGAAGTTCCCAGTGAACCCGAAGTTGGCGAAAGATTGGTGATCGACGGTGGAGGCGTGGGCAGTGGGACGGTGATCAGGGAGTCGAAATTTCCGTTGAGCGTCCCCTCAATGTCTAACTCGCCCTTGTTGTTCACACCGGTCGTTGCGGTGAGATTGACCCCCACCCATAAGTAAAAGCGATCGCTGACGGCCATTGACACATTGGCGGGGACCGTTCCAGTCAATGTGTACTTGGTCAAGGTCGTGGTTAGCGCAGTCGCACCAGTAACGACGCAGATTGAGGTGCCATTATCGGAATTCAGTTTGAGTTTAGCGCGCGGAAACATCGTCCCCGCGGTGGCGGTCTTTTTCATCCACAACGTGAAGCTGACAGATGAACCTGCGACGATGACGCCGGGTGAATTTGGCACGCCGGACAGACTATCAAAGGCCTTTACGAGGTACTCGCCAGTGGCAAGATTCTTCAGGTTGCTTGACTGGACAGCCGTAATCGACGCGTCGGGATTTGCTGTTCTTAGCTGAAGGATGCTACCGCTTGAGGTTTCCTGATGGAGCCGGTACGTGACAGTCTGTGCATTGGCGGCAATTGAGAAGCTCAGGGCAAGAAGCAGAGAGAGACTAAGCCGAAAGCAGATACATACACGCGTATCGGCGGAGGCAGTGGTTGCCATGGGTACGGCTCCTTATGTCGTTTGGAGGCTCAACCGCTCTCGCGCCAGGTGTCTCGCTACAACAGATCCTCGCGCTAATTGCGATGGAAAGGTGGATTTGAGGGCCGCTCCGCGGGTCGCCGCGTGAGACTTCGGAGCTTCGCTTCGTCGGGGTTAGGCTAAGACTTGAGAAACACCCTGATTCTTAGGAACCGAAGATCAATGTGTCGGAGTCAATTGCTAGTAAGGAAGTTTAGGCGCACAGTCAACGAAATTGCGCATCCCTGAAGTCAATTAATCAAAGACTCGTGACAGAGGCGAGGTCACGTAACTTCAATTAACGAGTGTAAAAGCGCGCTGACTATACTAGTGGCCTGCAACTGTTCGCAAGTTCCCTGCTGTTTTATCTCTGTCGACTGTGTCGTTCCTTAATGGGGACCGGGTGCGACGCGATGTCTTAGTATTGCTTCAGTCATCATCGATTCCGGCAACCTTATTTCTTGCGAGTCGCAGCGGCTTTCTTCGCGGAACGTGAGCGCGCAGCAGCCGAACGCTTAGCTGCTGCGCTACGAGCCTGGCGTGATAACGCCGTCTTGGAAGCCGCGCTGTGTCCTTCACGTTTGAGAGCACGCAGGGTTGCGCGCGAACGTTTTGTCGACTTCTTTCCCTTGGAAGCGGTCTTCCCTTTTAATGTCCCGCGCCGCCTGCTTTTGTGTCTTTTTCGACGTTCCCTTCTTTGCGGGAAGCTTCACACCCGCGCGACGCGCTTTAGAAAGTCCAATCGCGATTGCTTGCTTTGTAGAGCGTGCACCATGCTTGCCTTCGCGAATGTGCTCAATCTCCTCGCGAACAAACTCTCCTGCTTGCGTACTCGGAGCTTTTCCCTCCGCTTTGTCCTCTGCTGCGCGTTTTAATGTTTCCTTTTCTGGCATCGTAGCTCCTGCGCTTCTTCCTAATCGAACGACTGTCGTCGCTCAGCTAAAAACATACTTCTATTTTCCAGCACCAGCCTGTGTAAGCGCTCGGAGGGTTTCATTGTGTCCACCTTCGGCTGCCAACATCAGGGCTGTCTTGCCTTCATTATTCTTTGTGTTCACATCCGCCTTGGCGCTGAGCAGCGCTGTTACTACTTCATCGTGTCCGAACCGGGCTGCCTGGATTAAGGGTGTGTTGCCTTGATCATCGATACCGTTAACGTCCACATTCGGCGAGGCCAATAGTGTCCGGACAGTGTCGGCATTTCCCATGCTCGCGGCGCGTAACAAGGCATCCGTTTCCGGAGTGCGGCTAGCGCGCTTTGCGACCGCGCAGCCCTGGATTGCGAGCAGCATTACTACGATTACGACAGTGGCCGTGCGTTGCATACTCTTCCTTCGCACGCGATCCGAAGACTCGACATCACAAACTGCACTGAGAATGTTCATATGAAGCTCCCGACAATCAGTAGCGGCCGCCGACCCGTTATCAGTTATTATTTAGCGCCTGCTGCTTCAAGCAACTGGCCGATCTCTGCATAACCTTTGTCTTGAGCGAGCATCAAGGCTGTCTTTCCGGTTTCTTTGAATTTCGCTGCTACGTCAGCTCCGCGGCGCAACAAAGTGCGAACAATTTCGCTGTCACCAGACGATGCCGCCAGTATCAGCGCCGTGGAACCATCATTTGCCTCGACATTCACATCCGCCCCATGTTCCAGCAAAGCTTTAGCGCAGTCGATGTGCATATTGGTAACCGCAAACATCAACGCTGTGCGGCCTTCATTGTCTTTTTCATTACCGTCAGCTCCACTCTCGAGTAATTTCTTCACCGTGGCAATTTGCCCCTGGAGTGAAGCACGCATTAATTCCGTATGACCGCCTTCATGTTCTGCGGATTCACTCATCTGTGCGCGCGTAGTCACCATACACCTCGACCATCAAAACAGTTTCTCTTAAGATTCCGGCGAGGCTACCTTGTCGTGTTTTCCTGCCAGGAAATCCTGCCACGATTGCGGCGGTCGGGTCGCCTTATTAGGAACGATCGCAAACATCAATAGCACCAATCCCACCACAATATCATTCTGCAGCGCCGGCGATGGGGGATAAGGAGAGGCCAAACATCCGAAGGCAATCAACCATAGGGCGACTACAAGACTGGCGACATGCGCAAATCGCAACGGAGGCCAAAACGAAACCAAGGCGAGCACAATAACAACCAGCGCCGCAAACAAGTCGTTAAACCATAGGATCTTATCTTGCGCACTGTGGCGGAAAATGAACGGACTCATGGCTAACCAGCATCCCAGCATCACTTCTATAATTCTTGCCCACATTTTACGGTCCTCACATTATGCGGCCAGCGCCACCTCATCAGCTTCGCGCGAAGCCCGACCCCAAAACACATTCCACAGCGTGCGCCAAGTCCGCGTCCTTCGCCACACGCGCCTGAGGTACAGCAAGCTGGACCAGACCTCATCGTATGCAAGAGCGACAAGTACGAGAGAGATCACCGCCGTCACCAGACAGAGAAAGCACCATGAGCCGACAACGGTGCCTTGCATCACAACCAACACCGCACTGACGAGCCCGAGTGGGATCACATCAAGCCCGAAAAGCAACACTAGCCAGGGACGGTATTGCCAGCGGCGAGTCGATCCAGCGAGGCCAAAAATAAGATCTCCAAGGTAAGCCAGCGCGCCCAGCGCAGCGTCAGGAATGCGAAACCAATGACGCATACTCTCCGAGACTTCCGAATCAAGAACATGACGTGTCTGTTCTCCGAAAATTGGATCCCAAACATCACCAATCAATCGCCATTGGTAAAGACTCATGTACGCAGCGATGAGGAAGGCGATGCCGGCCAGGACGCAGATCGGGATGCGTTGACTCCACGAGGATGGATTATGTTTCCAGGGCGGAGCGTTCACGTCCAGGTCCGGAATGTTGCCTTCTGTTTCACTCATTCCCTGATTCCCTCAACCACTAATCTTCGTGCTCGGCCCAATCCAAATCGGGCCGCTCCACTGGTTCGGGCGCAGAAGTCTCCGGCTCCGCCGCTATGTTCTTCGGATCGCGGTCGACGGTCTCCTTTGGTTTCGTCAACCCTTCCTCGCGTTCGGCGTGCGGCGGCGGCAATCCATCGCCTTACGATCCATAACACTCTCCACTCATCGTTCCACTCAAACTAGTTTGAAGCTTTTGCCGAAGCTTTTGAATTCTCGGTTTCCGTTTCTTCATCATCAGGCCATGACAAGCCATTCGCTTCGTACCAACTTCGCGGGTCCAGTTTCATGCGGCGAATGATCTCGGGCAACGTCTGCCGTAAAGTATGCTTCGGCTGCCAGCCAAGCTCTTCACGGGCATGGCCTATGGCGACTGGATAATGCGCGTCAGCCAGATCCACCATCCATGGTTTTATAAAGGTCTCGTCTTCACCTGCGATCTTTTCCTGTGCCCAGGCACCAGCTTTCGCCACCACCTTGGGAATGCGAATCGTCAGCCACTCCTTCCCGTGAATAAGTTCGCCCAAGCTATCCTGAAGCTCGGCGTAGCTCATCACGTCAGGCTCCGCAATTAAAAAGATTTCATTCTTCAGTTGGCTGCGAAGTTCAACAACTCTTTGTAAGTCGATTATCTCGGTAAGCGAGCTCTCGCCTTTCCAACTCTCGCTGTTCAACTGCCGCAATCCTGTCGATTACCTGGTCAGGTATCCCTAAGTAGTTAACTAAATCTTCATTGACAACGCGCACGCCGCCGGACGCAATAGCGCCCAATGCCAATTCTTCGTGACCTGGAACTCCTAGTTTCCTCACCAGGAAAATATCGAGTGGCGCGTTCAGTTTTTTTGCGACTTCATAGCCAACGGGCACGCCACCTCGTGGCAGCGCCAGCACCACAACGTCTTTACGATCCGCATAGTGTGATAGCCGCGCTGCCAACTTTCGCCCTGCATCGCTGCGATCTCTGAAGATCATCTTTCTCTCCTGGGTGCGAAGCGCTTATCTTCCCGCTGTCTTACCCATGGCCTTCGGTTGTTGTTCCCCTCCTTCCCTAATTTCGATCCGCCGGCTGCCCGATTGTCTGGCAGGCGCGCGCATAGATATTTCAAGTACGCCGTTGTTAAAGGAAGCTCTGGCTTCGTCGGCGTTTACGCCGACGGGCAACGGTATCTCACGATAAAAGCTGCCATAGCTTCTTTCGGAGCGATAAAAGCCTGCTTCGTTTTCTTCCTTCTCTTGCCGGCGCTCACCGCGAATCTTAATTGCGTCATCAGTGATGTCCACGTTGATGTCGTCTTTATTAAGACCCGGCAGATCAGCACGTACGATGAGCTTTCCCTCGCGCTGAAAGGCTTCAACCTGCGGCAACCACATCGAACCTTCCAGATCCGCGAGCCTTCCGAATTCGCGTCCGACCCCGGAAGCTAAGCTGCCTCTCAAGCCAAAATCCCCGAATAGCCGATCCATCTCGTCGCTAAACCGGCGCATTAATGAAAACGGACTCATCGTGCGCAGACTTGTCGCCTGATCTAGTGGCGCCAGGCCAGTTCCTGGTTTACTCTCATTACTTTTTTCGGCTCGCGCTTTTCGCTGAGTTTGTCGATTGCCTGATTCTGCGTCGTCCCTTCGCTGTTTAGAGCCTTTTCCCTTTTGTGCCATTTCATAACCTCCCTATTTATTCATGATTACGAGTTCCTAATTGAGGTTATCCGGCCAATGCATTTCCGGATGTCCGCAATGACAAACACCCGGAATGTTTCCCGGCGCCCCGGCGCAGTATTCTGAACAATACTCGCCATCTTGACCTGCGCTGCAATTACACGGTGGATGCGCACAGGTATCAGTCTTTTCAGCAACACTCATGTTCCGCACCTTCCAACCTCAATCCGCCACCTTTCTACTTTCTATTGGCGACTCGCCTATTCCGCTCCAGACACAATCCCGGCCTTGCAGATTAAGGATTCGCTGAAACGACGAGTTCGTTCTCGACCCTCTTTACCCCGTCGATACCCTTCGCGACCTGTGCGGCCTTAGTTTTCTGCGCTTGTGTTGCAATGGTGCCTGAGAGCAGGACCACCGCGTTATCCACGTCAACATTGATTGTTGAGTCTCTTAAGTCATCGGTAGTCGCTAGGACAGCCCGGGTCTTAGTCCAAAGCCAGCCGTCATTCGCGCCTGTTCCAATGCTTCGCCCTAAACGCCTGGCGTCCTCGGCAAACGAGTCCTTATCTCTTTCGTACTCTTCTCGCGAGATGTTCGCGTTGACCGTTCTGCGACTGGTGTTCGCATTGATATTGGCGTTGGCGTTTACATTCGCATTAACGTTTGCGTTGCTCAATGGCACATTAGTGTTGGTGTTGGTATTTGTTGCAGTGTCGCAGCTAACAGCTACGGCGATAACGGCAACTCCTATGATGAGCACCATGAATGTTTTGCTGTTCATGCGATCCTCCCGTGTGAGTGGCTATCTTAAAACCACGTTGTCAGCGTCTGAAGAATGAAGCGCTTACTGTCGAGCCGCCGATGCTGCTGCGCTCGGCTCGGATACTTCCTTAACGACTTCGGCAGTCACACCAGTCTTTCCGCGCAGAGCAATGTCGGCGAGCGCGACTATTCCACAACAAATGCCGTCCGCATCAACCACCGGCACACGGCGGATCTTTTTGTCTTCCATGAACCAGGCACACTGCCCTACCGACATCTCCGGCGTAACTGTTACGCAAGGTGTGGTCATGCAATCTGCCGCGGTTAAATCGAGGGGATTAAGTCGTTTGGCAATCGTGCGGCAAACGATGTCGCGATCGGTAACCACTCCGATCGGCCTTTTTGTTTCTCTGCTCTCTACAACTGGTATTTCGCCGCAATCATGATCCACCATCATCTGTGCGACCTCGTGTAGAGCAGTCTCTGAAGTACAACATGCCGGATCCGCAGTCATAACGTCTTTACTTTCATCTATCTTCACCTCCTGAATTCTGAATCACCTGAATTCCGAATCACACTCCCAGGAAATTTTGGCTTCATGCAGTAGCCTCCGAAACCAACCAGCCCTGAAACCAATCGACCTGGGCCACGTTTGAGCGACTCCGTGCTGTGCCTGTCTGACCGGTGTGTCCCATTTCAATATGCCTCGCAAAAATGTTTTGTTGAACGAACCGACGTGTTGGCCGCATGAAATCGAAACAAGACCTTTGTATTTTGTACGCCTAACACACGCCGGCGCCCAGCACTTCATTTGTCGAGCCACAACCGAATTTCCTACAGCAGGCTGCGTCAAACGAGTCCCTTGTTTGTTTGCCTGATTGAAGGCTTACATGACTGTGAATAGGCAAGGCGTATACCGACTGATCGCTTCTCTGTTGTTTCATTATTGTTGTCTGGTCCATGTAATTCTCGGCCCCACCACGGCCGCCTGAGTTGGCATCGCGTTTGCGACTGCAGAAGCTTGTCACTGCAACAATCAGAAAGGTTGCGGCTTGTTTTGAAAGGGAAAAAGAGAAAAAAGCTACCGCGAAGATTTGTCAGTGGGCTTGCGCGTTTACGCGCCATCCCGAAGGGCAAATAAGCCAGCCGTTTTACGGCTGGTTTAACGTCGGCGATAATTTGCTTCAGGCCGCTTCAGCGGCCTTATTTGAAGAAGGCTTGAAACGGCCTAAGGACCCAATCATTGCGCCACCTAACCAGCCGTAAAATGGCTGGCCTAACCCCTTGCGGGCCCGCCTCGTAAACGAGGCACGTCATTGAGTCTTGCTTGGTCTACTTTTTGTGCAAAGCAACAGCGAATATACGAAAGAGAAGGCCGAGGCTCAGGGTATGAACTGAAAGAGGCGGACCGGCTTTCATTCTGCCGATGTCAAAGAAATCACAGGCCAATAGACGAAGCGCCCTCTGGTTTTGGATTGGTCTCGGAGCAATTATTCTGCTCTTAACGTTTCTTCTTTACTCTCCCACCTTCAGAAATTTTGTAGACAAAGCGACCGACTGGGCTGAAGTCCTGATGAGAGCTCATCCTGTCATGGGCACCGCGGTCTTTTTCTTGTTCGCCGCCGTCTCAGCCATGCTTGCTTTCACTTCCAGCGCGGTCTTAGTGCCGCCTGCAAACCTTGTGTGGGGAAAACTCATAACTTTTTTACTTCTGTGGGGAGGGTGGATCGTGGGAGCAATTGCCGCCTTCGGAATTGGGAATGTCGCGCGGCCATTGCTCGTCCGACTGGGTTATCAGGGCACTTTGGAGCACTATCAGCAGTTCGTTTCAAAGCGAATGAAGTTTTGGGCCGTTCTGCTATTTTGCTTTGCAGTCCCATCGGAGGTTCCCGGTTATCTCTTTGGTGGACTGCATTATCCCTTCTTAAAGTTCCTCGGGGCAATCGCCATCGTCGAAGCAATCTATGCGTTCGGCATCGTCATCGCCGGAGAGAATCTGGTTGCTGACAAGCCTTTTTCCCTTTTAGCCACGGTTAGCATCTTAATTGTCATTGGGATTGCCGCACGCTTACTATTGAGCAGGCTAAAGAAACGCAAACCAGAGACTCGGTTAAGTTAAGAACCCAAGGCCCAGGGCGGACACACGCCAACACTAGCGGCGACCTGCTCACCGATTCTCACTTCGTCTGTTAACTTGGCAGTTAGTAATCACGGCTTCTCGTATCCCTTCGCTCGAATACGCAGCTGGTGTTGCTGCGGGTCGCTACTGAAATAGAGTCCGCCTTCTCTCTCGGAATGCGATGGCACGTATTCGATGGTGGTGTCACTGATTTCGACACTTTGCGTTCCGTTACGAAGCTCGCCCTCAACCGTGAGACCTTCTGCTGTCGTGCCGCCCTCATTGACAACGCGAAACCGGACCAGGAAACCGTGGCGGGAGGGAACGATCGATTCAACCTTAACTGTTACATCCGGCGGCGAGGAATCGCCTGCTGCTGCTTCATACAGCATGAATACTATTGAGCCAAGCACTAGTGCTAAACCCAAAAGCGCAATTCCCCACATCCAAGGTGGAGCGTAGGTAATCTTACTGGCGTCCTTCTCAGCTTTTTCTGCCAAGATTTTTCCTTCGCAGCGTTCCTTTAATTAAAGGATGAGTCGGGCTGCCGACGCGCCGAGCGCGGCGGGGAATGCGAGCACGAGCGTCGCTTTTACAACTTCCGCCGCAGCCGCGCCGTCCAACCGCCCAAAGGTCCAAAGCACATAGATGCTTAGAAGGAGCGCAATCGCGTATCCGACGCTGGTGAAACGCAGGAAAACTCCCCAAAAGAAACGAGCCGAGAAGAATGATCCTCTTGGGCCGAGCTCGATTGAACAGGTGAAGGCCTGGATGACTCCCAAAGAGATGAGAGCCAACGCGACTGCCTGCCACGCGCTCATCATATGCCCGATCAATACCATTTCCTCTGTCGGAGCTAATTGGAAGGCGAGAAAGATAGCTCCTGCGCCCATGAGAAATATTTTGGCCCAGTATCCCTGTCGCCGCGTTCTTTCCTTCCTGGTTTCTTCTACATCGAGTTGCCTGCGCGCAAGTATTGCCCCGAAGCTGCACGGGACAGCGTGCAAGGAAACTTTGCCAACAATTTCGTCCGCCGACATCCCAGGCTGGAGAATGCCGAAAAGCAGGAGCATCACCGCCGCGATTGTATAACCGGTGGCGCATGCGACCAGGGCATCTAATACCTCGATTTTGAAAGTCTCTTCGCCACCCTCGAAGTATGAGAGCCCCAGAATGGTCGCGAATGCGAGTGCCAGGAATAGCGCCAGCCGCAAACGATCCATGTAGAACCCCAACCACCACATTTCCATCGTCATCAGCAGAGGGAAGGAAAAAAGAATAGCACCGGCGAAATCATGTGCGAGGTCAATTCCGAAGCTATGCTTTACGGAGGGGTCCTGCGCGCGTCCGCTGTTTGAACGATTAGCCATGTCTGGTAAACGCTTAAGTTTTACAAGAGTAACTAGAACCGTACAAGTCAGCATTCAAGAAGCGACTCGATGCTTCGCCGATGCTGCGTGGCTCTTAGGGATAGACTCCAGGGATTAGTGATTGAGTCGTTGCTGGTAAGGCAACAGGAGACAAAGCTTCTCTCCGGATGCGGCTGTAAAAATTACGGATGAAACTCTTCAACCCGAATTTCCACCAAAACATACCGTGGCGGTTCGCTTCTCGCTGTGCCTCCTCGGCAGACCAGCCTTCGTTTGCAAGCCTGTAGACAGCAATAATCAATCCTGTACGGTCTCTCCCGTAGTTGCAGTGGACGAAAACCGGTTGATTTTCGGCTGCATTGAGAATTGCGAGCACCCGTTGCACTTTCGTGTCGGTAGGCCGGCCAATCCTGCCGATCGGCACGTTGAAGTAATTGAGGCCCAACGATTGCGCCTGTTGTGCTTCGGAGCGTGTCTCGTCGTTGGATCCGCGCAGATTAATAACGGTTTTTACACCCAGTTCCCTGAGTCGCAACAGACCACCGTCCCGCGGCTGTGCTCCGCGGTAGAGTTTTTCGTTGATGCGGTGCAGTTTTGGCAGTTCTTTGTGCTTCACTTCGTCTTGAGCCATCGTTCCAGGAGCAATCCAAGTCGCAGTGATAATGACACTGAACAGGTTTATAAATTTCTTTCTCATTTGCCCTCAGCCTTTCCGAACATGTTCACCTGGAAGTGCACGTTGAATCTTTAATCAAAATTCTCAGTAGCAGCTTCACTGCCATCAAAGATCTATTTTGTCGGGGAGGCTTTAAGTGTGGCTGAACACTAACGCGACTGCTTAAGTATAACTCCAACTGCGGCTGATTCACCCGAGCTGAGCTACACGTTTCTGCAACTCCTGAGCGATCTCAGAGGGTTTGGTATCTGATTCAAAAGTCACCCGCGCGCCAAATATCACTCGCACCATGCCGGGGGCAGCAAAATATTGCCGACGCTTTTTCAGTTCGTACAAGCCATCAAGTTTGACGGGCACTATCGAAATATCCAATTGCTGAGCCAGGATACCGACTCCGCTCTTGAACGTGCCCATCTGCATCTGACCGCGCGGCGCGCGCACGCCTTCGGGAAACACAAGTAAACTCTCGCCGCGATCGATGCACTCGCCTGCGTACGCGAAACTTTCTCGAAAACCACTTTCCTTGGGGAGCGGAAAGACGTGGAAGAACACGTTAACCAAGACGTACTGTGCCAACCATCGCAGGCGTTTGAAGAAACTCGTGTTTGCGGGCGGGTGGAGCCAATTGCGCAGAACTTCACCTTCCATTGCAATCACTAAACGGTGCCGCAAGTGGGCCGGCAGTCCCGCAAGAATAAGTGCGTGATCGCCAGCAGTGATGTGATTTGCCACGAATAGTACTGGCCCAGCAAGACTCTTCAGATGTCCGCAGCCTTCAACGCGCAAGCGACTCATTACTTCCGTAATCGGCAGGATGATGCTGTAAAAAAGTACGATTCGTATCAACCTGATGAGAGGCCAACGCGTCCATTTCGGATATGGGTATCGCGCGATGCTATGTTCCTGGATTTCGCCGCGCACTACCTTTTCGACATCGCCGATCGTAGTCGAGGCCAGGAAGGCCTCTTCATCGAGAGCGATTTGATATCGATCTTCAAGCGCGCTCAACAATTCTACTCGCCCGAGCGAATCGAGTTGTAAGTCTCCGAGTCGATCCGAAACACCAAGCTGCGCAGGCGCGCTACCACTAACGCGCGCGATTTCAGCAGCGAGAACAGTCGCGGCGACAGACGGGGATTTTGAAGGGTCAGAAGATAACCCGCTCCTGGTCGCGTTATCTTTTTCTCTTTCTTCTTCCAAGCTAACTCTGGCGGCGATTTCCCGCTTAAGCGATTTATGCGTCGCGGTGCGGGGGAAGTCTGGTTCTGTCCAAATAAACCAGCGCCGAATCTTTTGGTGTTCGGTTAGCTGCGTATTCGCGCGTTCGATCGCGGCCTCGAGGCTCGCGCCACGATCACGAGGGATGATGACAGCGAGGGGTTCACAGCCGTGCCTCCTTTGTACAGCAATAACACAGCTGTCGCGCACTTCAGGTTGAGCATTAAGTGCAGCTTCAAGATCCTCAGGGTAGATGTTTAGCCCACTCGCGGTAACAATTACGTCCTTCTGGCGACCTTTGAAAAACAGGTTGCCACTTGCGTCCATTTGGCCGATGTCACCCGTATGAAGCCACCCGTCAGCGGGCGCCTTAATTCCGCCTTCGGCTGTCCAGTAACCAGGCGAGACACTGGCGCCGCGCACAATGATTTCCCCACCCTCATCTAGTCTTACTTCATAGCTGGGCATCAATTTACCGATCGAGCCGTGACTCATTTTGAATGGGTGATTGACTGAGATCAGCGCCGCGGTCTCCGTCATGCCATAGCCTTGCAGGACTGCGAAGCCTAGTCGACGCCAAAAAATCTCTGTTTGCTCGTCGAGCCTCGCGCCGCCGCAGACAAATGCCCAAAACTTCCAACCAAAGCGCCGATGCAGACGACGAAACGTCCACCATTGACGCAAAAAGGTTTTGCCTTCCATCGCGCTAAGTCGTTTCTGCAACTGTTCCGCCTGGCCACGCGCCGCATAGTCTCGCTCTACCCATTCGCGTAAGGCATCAAGCACGCGGGGCACAACCACGATCACCGAGATTCGATTTCTCTTTATTGCCCGCACGATCCTTGACGGGTTGAAGGACTTCTGAAAATGGACCTCGCCGCCCAGGAGTTGCGGCACGAAGAGCCCCATGAACTGCCCGAAAACATGGCTCAGGGGGACGAGATTGAGGAAACGAATTGGATGGAAGAACCGCTCCCATTTAATGTACCTCTCTATCTCCGGTTCTAAAGGCGAGAGGTTGGCCAGGAGATTGCGATGCGTGAGGACTACACCTTTCGGATCGGAGGTCGTTCCCGAAGTGTAGATAATTTCTACGACTGTTCCTTCGTCAATGCCTTCTACCGCGTATGGCGCGCTGGCGTGGCGTGCAATCTGCTGGCTTAAACTGTCTAAATGTAGAACAGGAACCCGCAAGCGCTCGGCGGCAGAGACATCGCGATCGGCGAGCATGATCTTTGGCTCCGTCTGCCGCGCCACCGAAAGCAAAAACTCCGTTGAGCTCCCTTTATCGAGCGGCACGACAACAGCGCCGCGCAAGCAGCAACCCCAGAATGCGGTAGCCCATGCGATACTGTTGTCACCACATAACAGAATGCGCTCGCCTTGCCGGATGTCTCGGGCTTCAAGTTCACGTGCGAACTTTCGCGCTTCGCGTAGAAGGCGTTCGTAGGAGCAACGAATAGTTCGCAACCCTCGCGGCTGTGCGAACACAATCGAATTTCCACGACGAGCGTAATCCTCGAGATAACTCAGCACAGTTTGTCGAGTCGGCATTGCTTAAGTGACTCTAAATTTACTGGGTCACCGACGAGACGTTTGGCGCACCTACAGTGTTATTGCTTCGGCTTACCAGTCATGGGAACGAACCGCACCGGGATAGTTCGTCGCTCAACAACACCCGATTCATTTCTAGTAATAATCACCATTTCCTGAAAGGTGGTGCCGACCGGGATTACCATCTTACCGTTGAGAGCGAGTTGATTAACGAGGGCCTGTGGAACCTGATCAGGAGCAGCCGTAACTACTATGGCGTCAAACGGAGCATGCTCCGGCCAACCTTCGTAGCCGTTCCCGGTTTTTACATGCACATTCTTGTATCCGAGCTCGCGCAATATGGAGCGTGCACCTTCCGCCAGTTCGGGAATAATTTCAATTGTGTAAACGTCCTTCGCTAATTCAGCCAGGACCGCAGCTTGGTATCCGGAGCCTGTACCGATTTCCAGTACCTTTTCGCCGGGCGCGATGGATGCGGCCTCTGTCATATAGCCGACGATAAAGGGTTGCGAAATAGTTTGGTCGTGACCGATCGGAAGTGGCCGGTTTTGGTAGGCCATGTCCCGCTGCGACGAAGGAACAAACTTGTGTCGAGGAACTTTCAGCATTGCGTCGAGGACTGTACTACTGCTGATCCCTTGCGATCTGAGCAGGTCAATCAGGTTCCGTCTCTGCTTTTCAAATTCCTGGTTAGCGTTTTCTTCGATTACGATTTGTTCCGGGAGCGAAGAGGGCCCACAGGAGTTCATGAGAAACAAAAGGACAACAAGCATTAGTCCTGTGCGGTGGTAGATCATCACTTTCTCCATCTGGCAGGTGTTCACGCGAAAAACCTAAGTCAGACGACGATTGACGCGATGATGGTATCGCTCGGTCTGCCCGATTTTGGTCCGATGCACGTCAGTTCGGTCTTATTCCTGGCAGCAACCAAGAGACTACCCTACGACATCGTCTTGGTTTTCACTTTTATTCTCCCACAACTCGGCTTCCTCGTAGTTGAGAGTAACGTGCAACCAGGAATACCGGTAATCCAGCAAGTAAAACCACAACTCCAGCCAAGGCGCCGATACCCGTATAAGCGATGCTGGCCTGCAACATGTAAAGACAGCTGGCGCAAAATGCCAGTGGTAAAAGTGGGTGAAGCGGTGCTCCAAAAGGCCGTTTGATATGCGGGTCCTTGATTCGCAGCACGATTAGTGAAAGTCCAATCATGAAAAAGAAGAACCAGAACACCGGAGCGGTGTACTCAACCATCGTTGCAAAGCCTCTTCTGGTTAGTGTGCCGATCAAAACCAGCGCCAATGCGATCGCGCCCTGAATCAGGAGAGAATTGGTGGGAGTGTTGCGGTACTTCCGCCAGCGCCCCAGTAATCTAAATAAGCGAAAATCCCGGCCGAGGGCGTAGTTTGTACGTGCGCCGGTGAACACGGTAGCGTTGGCTGAGGTTAAAGCGGAGATAGAAACTAGTATGCTGACAAACTGCGACCCACGCTCGCCTAAGCTTCTCTGCATCAAATCCGCGGCGACGGCCTCGGAACCCGCCATGCTCGTAAGACCCAGGGCACGCAGATATGCCCAATTGACCAGCAAGTAGAGTGCGGTGATTATTCCAATTCCGAGGAGCAGCGCCCGCGCCACATCACGAGGTCCCTTCATCTCAGCAGAAATGTATGAAGCTTCATTCCAGCCACCATAGGTAAGTAGGACGAAGACCATCGCTAATCCGATTGCCCCGTTTGAGCCGTGAGCTCCCTGAGAGGACACAACAGGCGCTGGCGACTCGATCAGAATCAATCCACCAATAATTACTAAAAGCAGACTTAAGACCTCAACCACGGTTAGAAGGTTCTGTGTGCGCGTGCCCTGACGTACGCCTGTCACATTCAAACCCGTCAGGGTCACAACTACGAGGGCAGCGTAAATGGAAGGCGAGTATTCCCCGAGGCGTACTAACTGGGACGCATAATCGCCGAAAACGAAAGCCAGCAGGGCAAGCGAGCCCGTCTGAATGACTGAAACTCGCGACCACGCGAATAAGAAAGCGAGTGGTTTGCCGTAAGCCCGCGAAAGGTAGTGGTATTCACCCCCAGCATGCGGATAGGTGCTTGTAAGCTCGGCATAGCACAGCGCGCCGACGAGTGAAATGGCGCCGCCTGCCACCCAAAGCAGCAGAAAAGAAGTGTCGCTTCCTACGTTTGCGGCCACGAGGGAGGGAGTGCGAAAGATTCCCGCTCCGACGACGATGCCAACGATCATCCCCACCGCGTCTTTTGATGCAAGGGTCGGAACTGGTTCTGCAAACTTAACCGATGTAACTGCAATGCTTTTCACGGCCCTCCGAAGCTCAGGACCACGTCATTAAACTAAGGCATCGTCCCGAAGTATTACCGGCGTACGAACCAACCTGATCCGCGTCAGCGAGCCCTTCAGCGACGTCCACGTCAAAGGAATTCGTCTATCGCACGTACTCCCAGTGCCAGGGCTCATAAAAGTAAGGACGAAAGCCGAAGCGTTCTGCATTGCGAACGAGCCAGCGATAAGCCGGAGTATTAACCTGAAGGGCGCGATTTGAATCTTTAGTATCGACCGGTTCGCCTCCGACGTAGAGATCCAAAGCCCTCCCAGTAAAATGCGGACTGTTAACTGCAAGGCCCGCACTCCCGGCATGAGGTGATTCTCGCCGCAATCGCTCCTGATATTCGCGCGAACGAAATGCAGAAGTGATCTTGAAGTATTTTTCTCCGGGGCCGAGGCCACCAGCTGGGGTATGTGCAAGACGAAGTGTCGGATCGGCGATGGCAGCTGCCACCATCTGTTTGTATGCCGCGTAGGTGTTGCGTTCAACTTGACGCAGTTCGACCAGTCGCTCCGGGTCATAAAAGTCAGACGAGGGCGCGGTTATCAAGTGATCCGATTCAACAATAGTGCGGTCCTTGAGCCGACGGTTCTGCCATTGCGACACCATAGCCATCAGCGAGTCTTCATCCAGAACACCAGTTGCATTCAAACCCACGCTTTGCTGCCAGAGTTCTAGCGCAAATGCAAAATCATCTGAAGCGGCGTCACCAGGAGTGTTCAGAGTTTCGCGTATCAACAAGTCGTAGAGATACCAACCGCGCTGTTGTTTTCCCCCAAACGTCCAGCTCAGCTCATTTTTTAGAGTACCGTTTTTGGCGGCGGCGGCGGCGAATGATGACGATGGTCTTACTCGAGCAGTCGGTTTAACCGGGGATTCAGTTTTTTGGCTGCGCGCTTGACCGCGACTGCTGCGAGGCGCGACGGTGAGAACAATTACAGCGAGGCCCAGCGTAGCCACAATTATTACAAAACGAGCAATGCCATTCTTCATTACGTTTCCTAAGCTTTGCGAGAGGCCGTGTCCGGGAATCCAGAGATGCGCAAGACGCGCTCGCGTTTCAACGGATCCATTTTAACCCTTTAAGGGGCATCTCAAATCTTAAACCGGGAACGGGCGCCTCCCAACGTAATACCGATATTGACGTTATCAGAACCTCGGCGTATGTTGATCATCCACGCATTACAGTAGGTTGGCCGCCATAAGTCTTCAAGCATCCTCCACCGTTCTTCGTTTATGGTCGTCAATTCACTGTTTCCAGGGGGGATTTTTATGAGTTCTCTAAAAAGCACGCTACAACCTGTCGTTACCACGGGTGGTCCTGATTACCTCCTCACAGTCGCACAAATATCCGACCCAAGATTCGCGCTACGACGGATACCCACAGGCACTCCGCTGGCGATAGTTTGTCTGGTGCTCTTCTTGGTGTCCAATTCATCTGCGACCACAATTATCGACAAGCATAATAGACAGCGACTCAATCGTGGGAACCGTGGGCAGAGTACCTATTCCCTGAAGCGCGCGGAGGTGAAGCAGGCGGAATTTCGTTCGGCAGAGATGGGATATAAGCCTGGACGAGTCGACGGAGTGATCGATGACTCGACACGAAACGCTTTAATAGTTTTTCAAAAATGGGAAGGGCTTAAAATTACGGGACGCCTAAGCCGCGCCGACTTCGACGCGGTCATGAGTACAGAGGCGCCGCGAGCTAAGGACCCAGGCTACAGACACGCTGAAGTTGATCTTGATCGACAGGTGCTGTTGCTGATTGATGACGATGGAACAGTGCAAAGAATTCTTCCCGTGTCATCCGGCAGCAATAAACAGTACAAAGAAAAACGCATGAGTGGCCTGGCTTATACACCAAGGGGCCGCTTTCGTATCGAATCAAAAATTGCTGGTTGGAGGAAATCACCTCTGGGATTGCTTTATTACCCCAACTACTTCAGCGGCGGTATTGCGATTCACGGGAATCCCTCCGTCCCTCACCAACCTCAGAGTCACGGCTGTATACGCATTCCCATGTCGGCGGCGGTCGAGGTAAGCAGGCTGCTGCCTTTGGAAACGATTGTCCTTGTCTATGACAAGCACTCATTCGTTTCCGCGAAAGACTGGGTCGCTGCTGATAGAGAAAAACACGAGACGGCTATTCGTTGACGATTGTGGTTGGCAGTCCCCGCAAGATAAAAGTGACTAAAGAAATGGAAGTGTGGGTTGGCCAATCGGTGATCACGGATTGAGAATTTGGTAGGGGCGTCTCTTCGTGGGCGCCCCGGATTGCCAAAGTAGGGGCGGCGCCACGGAATGCCGCCCCTACATCTTTTCAAAATAGGGCACTAACTGATTGCGGCCTGATGATTGCTAACTGCAATTTTTGAATAAATATTTTCGCAGCTTATTTATATGACCGTTCTCAGACTGAAACAAAAACTCCTCGCCCTCAATCGTCGCCGCCGGCATATGCAGATGATTGCCAAAGCACTCAAATCGCGCGGGCATCCGATTGAAGCGCAAATTATTCCAATCCGTCGCTGCAATCTCTCGTGCACTTATTGCAACGAATTTGATAGCTCTTCAACCCCCGTACCGACGGAAGAGATCCGTCGCCGAGTTGATCTTCTCGCGGCCCTCGGCACTGCTACCGTTACCATTAGCGGCGGCGAGCCGCTATTGCATCCTGAACTCGATCAGATAATTAGAAGAATTCGCAGTCACGGAATGCTCGCCGGGCTGATCACAAACGGATATCTATTGACGCCCAAACGCATCGAATCGCTGAATCTTGCTGGTCTCGATCAGTTGCAGATTAGTATCGATAACGTCAAAGCTGATGAAGTATCGAAGAAGAGTCTGCGGGTGTTGCACAAAAAGCTTCGATTGCTCGCCGAACTTGCCCAATTTGACGTCAATGTTAATTCTGTCGTAGGCAGTTCGATTCGCACACCTGAGGATGCGGTGGTCATCAATCAGTCGGCGCTTGACCTCGGCCTCTCCACCACAATGGGTCTAATACATAACCATTCCGGACTCCTGCAGCCATTGAATGAGAGGCAACGAGCCGTCTTTCAACAAATCGAGAGCTTGAAAAAGCCAATTCACACCGCAGCGCTTTACAACCGCTTTCATAAAAACCTGGCTCGCGGGTTACCTAACGACTGGCATTGCAGAGCCGGCAGTCGCTATCTATATATTTGCGAAGACGGACTCGTACACTATTGCTCGCAGCAACGCGGTCATCCCGGTGTTCCACTCGAGAAATACGGACCAGAGGATATTGAGCGCGAGTACCACTCCGTCAAAGGCTGCGCACCCTTCTGCACGATTTCTTGCGTGCAGCGGGGATCAATGGTGGATGAGTTGCGTGAAGATCCGATTCAGGCGATTGCCAGGTTTTTTCCCTCGACCGGTCCCGAACCCTCCGAAATGCCGCTGGCGGTGCGAATCCTTACCTGGCTATTCCTTCCAACAAAGAAGAGCAGACGCCGTTATGTTAGACGCGCGGCCCTACGTGTCTTGAGGGTAAAGTGAATGCATTCCTGAGGTGCAGCAATCATAACTCTATGACATACACCGTCACAGTGAATGCTGCAGCCAACACGACGTCGGCGGCGTAGTGATATCTGCCCAGCACTGCTCCCAGTGCAATTCCGATTGAAACAAGTACGAACACCAGTCCAGTACCTGGCACAAAATGTAGCAGCACGAGTGAGCTACCGAGTGTTGCCGTGACGTGGGCGCTGGGAAAGGTGTTCATCTGCGTGCTGACCGTGCGAACGATCCACAGGTTAAACCGGCGCATCTTTCCTATGGTGGTGTTTGCTGAGTCGGTCTCGAGCAGGCGTGGCGGCTTTGTCGGGAAAAAAGCAGTAAAGGCGTAGCAAGGATAGGTAGCAAGCAGTACCACCGACCAGTAGTCGGCGCTATGGTGTTTCAGGCCCTTAATGTAAAGCACCGCGAGGCCCATCGGCACCAGGACATAGCACGAGATGTATGCGAGTTCGAGACATGCGACCACCCACCGGTAATTTGGCTTCGCCAGGCTCGGCAACCAACCGCTCAGCAATTCACGGTCAAGACGTCGCAGACTTGTCTGAAAGCTGTTGTTCACTTTGCCAGAGGACCAGCCTGCCTGCCAGTAAACCATTGGCATCAAGAGAGCCGGCAACCAATCGCGAGCTACGGACGCACCGAATTGTGGAAGAAACTGATCTGCAGACTGAATCGCTGCTATCAAGAGGAGTCCTATTGCTCCAATTGCTGCTATTGCGATGCGCCTTTGTTTGGTTATGGGCCGCAACCACGAAGCGATGATGAAAAAGGAAAAGGCAACCAGACTTATCCATTCAGGTCTTTTCATACTTGAAAAACTGTATCGGCGGATCTACAGACTACTCTTAACACAAAGTCCTATTTGGGCCGGGGTAATGAAGCCGGGTCTGTTCCTTTTGGGTTTGGGCAAGCCGTGTGCCGCACACTCATGTGAGTTTTTGGTGAGTTTTTTTGTCGATTGGAAGTGGTCCGAAAGGTCCAAAACTCGGGGCGATTAATGACGAAAGAATATCTTCTCCGGCAGGTCTGGCCTGACACTTTTGTTGAGCAGGCAAATCTGAGTGTAAATGTTGCGACTCTGAGAAAAGTTTTGGGTGAAGCAGTGGGAGGGGAATACATAGAAACTTTGCCAAAGCACGGCTATCGTTTCGCTGCGAATGTTATCAGCGAACCGCCTCGGGAAACTTCTTCATTGCGGAGCGTAAAAGTCCTTTCACACACACAACCCGGCGATACGTTGCATTCACTTGCAGTACTGCCTTTTTATAACGAGAGCTCCGATCCCAACGCGGAATACTTCTCTTACGGTTTGACCGAAAGTATTATCAACAGCTTATCGCACTTCCGGAATCTGCGAATCACCAGCCACAACTCAGTCTTTCGTTATAAATCGAAAGAACTCGATGGCCAAATGATCGGCAGAGAATTGGGTGTAAAGTCAGTCGTCACTGGAAGGATTCTCCAATTAGGCGACACGTTGATAGTGCGAGCGGAGATGGTAGAAGTAATGACGGGTTGGCATTTGTGGGGAGAGCAATATCACATCAAGCTCTCGGACGTGCTGAAGGTTGAGCAAGAGATATCTGAACAGATCTCGCTTGCATTAAAGCAGCAGATGACTTGCGAAGCAGATGAAAAAGCGAGTAACACCGCCACCGATAGCGCACAAGCTTACAAGGCCTAATTAAAAGGCCGTTATCATTGGAGCAAATTTGATCAGACCAGTTCAGATAAAGCTGTGGCCTATTTCCTCCAAGCCATTGAATTCGATCCCGCTTACGCTTTGGCCTATGCCGGTCTCGCAGATTGTTATTATCGCTCGTCAAATGTGTATGCGCCCTCCCGAGCGGGGATGCCCAAGGCAAAAGCGGCAGCAACGAAGGCTCTGGAGATCGACGACACGTTATCAGAAGCACATGCCGCGATGGGTCTTATCAAGCTGTGCTATGAATGGGATTGGTTAGGCGCCGAGACCGAGTTTACCAGGGCCATCGAAATCAATCACAACAACGCGGTGGCGCATCAGCGTTTTGGATTGTACTTCAACCTGCTGGGACGGTTTGATGAAGCTAAACAAGAATTGGATCTGGCAATGGTCATCGATCCGCTTTCACCCCATAGCTACTGGAGTCTCGCTTTAACTTTCTTTCTGGCTGGCCAGTCTGAAGCAGCAATAAAAGAAGTTCGAAAGAGCCTGGAAATGGACCGCGATTACAAGCCGGCCCTATATCTGTTGGGCCGAGTGCACGAGCAACGCGGCGAATTGCATAAGGCAATCGAAGTGTTTAGGAAAATTCTGTCTTTGAGTAACGTGCCACTCTTCCTAGCCGCGCTTGGATGCGCTTATGCGCGATCCAATAAGCAACGAGAAGCTCGCAAGGTGCTTTCAGAGTTAGGTGAACAGTCAAAGAAACAATATGTTTCTGCATACAGCGAAGCGGCAATTCATTTGGCTCTCGGCGACCTGAACGAAACTTTCTCCTGTCTGGAGAAGGCTTATGAGGATCGCTGTGAAATGATGACCTGGCTCAGGATAGATCCAGCCTTCGAGACCGTTCGGACTAATCTTAGATTTACTAACCTCCTGAGGCGGGTGGGACTAAATAGCAATTACCCATCATGTCAGAGAATTGCTGGCTCGTAACCAACGTTTTATGTTGGCAACGTGGCAGTATTAAACCTTAATAAAAATATTTCGCCGAAAAAGGATCCACATGAATGCCAACCAAACCAAAACGAAGACGATGGCAAAAGCCAGCGAAGCGTTTATGGGTGAGGCCCAGGCGGCAAACAGATTGTCGTAGATCCAGCCGCCTAAAGTGATCTTTGTGCCGTCGGCTCGCGTCACCTTAATCAAACCCAGCAACGCCGCCATCAAACCCGCACCCACGTACAGCGCAATTGCATTGACCCCAAAAATCTCAAAGGGCTTCGCCCAGCGGCGATAGCCCTTAATATCGATAACCCAATAACAAAGGGCCAACAGTTGCAGAGCCAAACCGCCGGTGAAAAGGACATAGGAACTGGTCCATAACGCTTTGTTTATTGGAAAGAAGGGATTCCACGCCCAGCCGACAGCGACACAACTGGCTCCCGCTACAAACAAGCC
The DNA here is from genome assembly GCA_963826235.1 of Pyrinomonadaceae bacterium. Classification (GTDB taxonomy): domain Bacteria; phylum Acidobacteriota; class Blastocatellia; order Pyrinomonadales; family Pyrinomonadaceae; genus PSRF01. The sequence continues at coordinate 26,377 of CAWGWE010000001.1, forward strand.
AGCCACTTTTTCATAGGATGAGTGTTTTGTTCGCAGCCAATGTCCCGCCAGCACTCCAATTAAGGTTGTGGCCAGGGCTGGAATTGTGCTCAGGAGACCTTCCGGATCGTAAACCTTTCCTTCGGCCCAAACGTGTTTGCCGAAGACGACGCGGTCGATGAATGAGGGGAGACTTCCCTCTTTTGTGAGATCGCCGGCGGCGAAACCTGGAGCAGCGACGAGTTCCAATAGGGACCAGTAAACAAATAGTAAGCCGACGGTAATTACTACCTGCGTTCTGATCTTTGTGTTTAAAAATATGATCGAAGCGAAGAGATAACAGACTGCGATTCGTTGCAGGACTCCAGGAATACGCAACTCAGCGACATTAAAGTATGGGAAGCCATTCAGGAATAGACCAATCGCGAAAATAATTAGACTGCGCTTAAGCACCTTTAGATAGAGGTCGCGCTTGCTGCGGCCGCTTTCAACGCGACTCCCAAAGGCCAGAGTGATTGCTACACCAACTATAAAAAGGAAGAAAGGAAAAACTAAATCCGTCGGCGTCCAACCGTGCCAGCTGGCATGCTGCAAGGGCCAATAAATATGCTCCCAGGTACCGGGATTGTTCACCAGTACCATACCGGCGATAGTAATTCCGCGAAAGACATCTAGAGACACCAGGCGTTTAGCGGGTTCCGTTGGTCTATTTGGCATTTGAGTTTGTGTGCAAACGGCCTTCGTCATGAGATGTCGTATTTTTATCGACGCGCATGAGAAACATTTAACCGAAATCAATTTTGAAAACAATGCCTTAGTTTGGAGAGCGAACGGCAGAGCGAAGCGACGACTTTTGGAGTACGCCGGCAGAGTGAAGCGGCGACGGCGCTATTGGGTATCCGGCAATCTGTTTGGCAGAAAACCAAAGCGGTGTCCAGCTACGCTTGCCTCCGCACTCCAAATTAAGAACACTGCCTTGATGTTTTCCCCTTGAGGTCTTAAAAAGGGACATAAGAATCCTGATGACGATAAGACTGTCAATATTGTTCCTGGCTCTCGGACTGGTGACTGCCGCAGTCGCTCCCACTGGGCAAACTTTGCCGCTGCCCGTGTATGAACTGTCACGAACAGCGACACCTGTAGAGGTAGATGGAAAACTGGATGATGCGGTTTGGGCTAAGGCCCCACGCTTTAGCGACTTTCGTTTGAATCTCAACGGCGCTCCAGGTCCTTATGAAACCGAGGCCAGAGCACTGTATGACGACACTTTTCTTTACTTCTCTTTTCGTTGCCGCGACGACAATATTTGGGCCACGTTTAAAACCCGCGACCAACATCTCTGGGAAGAAGAGGTCGTGGAAGTATTCCTGCAAGCCGATCCGAACCAGACTTCTTATATTGAGTTGGAGGTAAATCCCCTTGGGACGATGCTTGATATTTATCTGCTCGATGTGCGCAAGCCGCTGCATTATGAGAGCTGGAACAGTCAAAAGCTCAAGTGGGCCGTTCAGGTCTCTGGAACAGTAGATAAAAGGAACGGCGACAAGGAGTGGACATGCGAGATAGCCCTCCCGCTTGAAGATATTGTGACCGCCAGGAATCCCACACCTCAACCGGGGGATCGGTGGAGGTTGAATTTATACAGAGTGGAGCAGCTTCCGACGCCGCTGTTACTAGCCTGGTCTCCGACTTTCAAAGATGACTTTCATCTCCCCGGAAAGTTCGGTGAAATGGTTATCACTAATCGTATTGTCCGGTAATGAAGGCAGTCGTATCTTCAATTGTCAAATTCCGGTTTCCTACCGAATCGATGCGTCGTCTCCACCTCCTTAATCTTGTCTTTCTCCTATGGCTGAGCGCCAGCGCCGGGACCGCGCTCGCGCTCGATTCGCGGCGAGAACTTTCTCAGTTTAGCCATGAAGTCTGGCTAACTGAGAATGGGTTGCCGCAAAACACAGTTCACGCGATAGCGCAAACCAGAGATGGCTACGTTTGGATCGGCACTGAGGAGGGATTAGCGCGCTTCGACGGCATAAGATTTACTGTTTTCGATAAGCAGAATACGCCGCAGCTTAAGAGCAACTACATTCGCACACTCCTGGCCGATCGGGCAGGCGCGCTTTGGATTGGCACCGCGGAAGGCCTGGTCCACATGCAGAATGGCAAGTTCAGACTGTTCACCACTAATGAAGGTCTTCCCAGCAACACCATCCAAGCCGTGTATGAAGATCGCGAGGGCAATCTCTGGGTCGCGACCGCTAACGGATTAGGTCTCTTCAAAAGTGGCGGCCTTACAACCTTCACGACAAAGGAAAGGTTGGTCGGTGGCAGCATCCAGGCGTTGTTCGAAGATGCCGAAGGTGCACTTTGGATTGCTACTCCTTACGGTGTGGGACGTCTGAAGGAGGGTAAGTTTGCGAACTACACAGTTCGCGATGGACTTGGAAGTAACAGTGTGAGGGCAATCCAACAGGATAAGGCTGGGCGCTTATGGTTCGGCTCTCTTGGTGGTCTGACTTCATTGAGCGGCGGCCGCTTCACAACGTATACCACTCAAGATGGTCTGCCAAACGACAGAATAATCAGCTTGCATGCGGGCCGGGATGGTGATCTTCTGGTTGGAACGGCTGGCGGTCTCTGTCGCTTAATTGATGGCCGCTTCTCCAGTTTGAATTCTAGAGATGCGCTCTCAACCAGCACGATCCTTTCTCTCTTCGAAGATCTCGAGGGCAACCTCTGGATTGGTACTGAGTCCGGAGGAGTCAGCCTGCTGAAAGATACAAGATTCACGACTTACACTGTGAGAAACGGACTCTCAAACGACCTGGTCAAGTCGATCTACGGAGACCGCCAGGGAAATATCTGGATCGGAACTGACGGCGGCGGCTTGAATTTGATCAAGGACGGAAAGCTCAGCGTTTACACCACAAGCAACGGACTATCGAGCAACGTGGTCCAGGCTCTATTCGTAGATGATGCGGGAAATTTATGGGCCGGCACCCCTGAAGGATTGAATCGTTTTAGCCAGGGTAAGTTTTCTACTTACACTGCGGCTGACGGCTTGGCAAACGATGATGTTAGATCGATCCAGGGAGATAATCGCGGCAATCTTTGGATCGGTACGCGGGGAGGCTTGACCCGCATGAAAGACGGGGTTTTCAGAACCTTCACTGAAGTTGACGGACTCCCTAACGATCTAATCGCCACACTTTATGAGGACTCCAAAGGAACTCTGTGGATTGGTACGTTCGGCGGCTTGGGTAGACTCACGAATGAAGAGTTCACCACCTTCACTGCTAAGGACGGACTTTCGAGCGATGCAGTCATCTCGCTCTATGAAGACTCAGACGGTACGCTGTGGATCGGTACTAATGGCGGTGGTTTGAATCGTATGAAGGACGGACAGCTTACCTCTTACACCACGGGCAATGGCCTCCTCGACGATGTCGTATACCGAATTCTGGAAGATGGCCAAAATAACCTATGGTTGAGTTGCCGCAAAGGCGTCTTTCATATCAGCAAACGAGCGCTTGACGAGTTTGCCAGCAGGAAAATCACTTCCATCGCCCCAGTTGCGTACGGTACGGCCGATGGCATGATGACGCGCGAGTGCAGCGGTGGCGGCGATCCGGCCGGATGGAGCGGCGCCGACGGAAGACTATGGTTCCCGACGATTAAAGGCGTCGCGATGATCGACCCGGCAAGAATGAAAACAAATTCTCAGGCACCGCCGGTTGTGATCGAGCAACTACGAATTAATGACCAGTCGATCCCGCTAAACGATCGCATCGAGTTGCCACCCGGCACCACCAGATTTGATTTGTATTACACGGCGCCGAGCTTCATGGCCCCGGAGAAAGTCAGGTTTAAGTACAAGCTGGAAGGTTTTGACAAGGACTGGATCGATAGCGGTACGCATCGCATCGCTTACTACACAAATCTGCGCCCCGGGGCTTACACGTTCCGCGTAATCGCCAGTAACAACGATGGTGTTTGGAACCAAACCGGGGCTGCTTTCAGTCTTTACCTGAAACCATACTTTTATCAGTCGTATTGGTTTTACGCTGGCTGTTTACTGCTCCTGGGTTTGTTGGCGTGGCTGCTGTTTCGTTTGCGAGTGCGCGGGATGCAAGCGCAATTTGGCGCCGTGCTGGGTGAGCGAACTCGCATTGCGCGCGAGATTCATGACAACCTGGCGCAGGAGTTGACCGGCGTTTCCGTGCAACTGGAAGTAGTAGCACGCACAATGCCCCCCGACGCTGAGGCCGCCAAGACTCATCTGGATCGCGCTCGAAGACAAGTTCGTCATGGTATAGCTGAAGCGCGCCGCTATGTTTGGGATTTGCGATCACCGACTCTCGAAAACAATGATCTGCCTACTGCTTTGAGCGAGACCGCGCGACGACTGACGCATGAGACGGCGATTCAAACTCAGGTTGAAGTCAATGGCACCTTCAGACGGTTGCCGCGATTGGTAGAGGACAATCTTTTACGTATCGGACAAGAGGCTGTGAATAATGCCGTCAGACATGCGCAACCCCAACGGATCTTTGTCAATCTCGTATTTGATGCCAGGCGCGTACAGCTCAGTGTTCAGGACGATGGCCAAGGCTTTGACAATCGATTGGCGAGCAACGGAAAGGCTGGTCATTTCGGGTTGATTGGCATGAGGGAGCGAGCCGAACAGATCGGTGGTACCTTGTCGATTCACAGCACCCTCGGTTCCGGAACTGAGGTCGTGGCCGACGTGCCAATTGGTGGATAGAGTTTGCGGCTCTGCCGCCTTCCGCGTAGTAAGGCTTGCCTATCGATAGTCGTCCAGTTTTGATTTTGCCGGAGGCTAAGCCTCGCGCCGCAAGGTAAGAAGGGGCTACTTGGAGAGCTCGAAATAGTGAATAACCGAATCAGCATCATGGTAGTCGACGACCAGGCGGTAGTGCGGCAAGGCTTTGTCGCTTTAATTAACACTGTTCCGGATATGGAAGTCGTTGCTGAAGGACTCAACGGACAGCAAGCCATTGATCTGTATCGCCAACATAAACCAGACGTGACCCTCATCGATCTGCGTATGCCGATCCTGGGTGGGGTCGAAGCCATAACTGCCATTCGGCGCGAATTTCCGGAGGCGCGTCTAATCGTCCTCACCACCTACGATGGTGATGAAGACATTTACAGATCCCTTCAAGCAGGGGCGAAAGGGTATCTCTTGAAGGACGTCTTCTTCGAGGAACTAGAGGCGGCGATAAAAACTGTGCACTCAGGCTCGCGACACATACCTGCAATTATCGCCGAGCGCCTTGCCGAGCGAATGGCCAGCTCAGATTTGACCAGCAGAGAAATGGAAGTGCTCGAGCTGATCGTGCGAGGCCAGAGCAATAAAGAAATAGCCGCCAGCCTGAAGATCAGCGAAGCTACTGTGAAGAGTCACATCAATAACATTCTCAGCAAGCTCGGAGTGACTGATCGGACCCAGGCCGCCACCACGGCGCTGCAACGGGGGCTTGTGCACCTGCGTTGATGTAGCGAAGAGGCGTTCCAAGACCGATAAAAACATTCACCATTCGTCATTTTTCATTCCATTTTTCATTTCAGAACGAACCCGCCAAGTCGCCCGGAAGCGCCACGTTCGCCAGGCAGAAAACCAACTAGTACTTGTCGCTTAATACTTTGCTTCAGCGGCCTCATCACTGCGCGCAACTTTCCTTAGCGAACCAAGTTCAGAACACCAGGTTCAAAGCTCGTTCCAGAGGGTCTGTGACCTCCGGTGCCCGGCAAGTCTCTGACTTGCCGACACTCGCTTCCGTCATGAGCAGAAGTCTCTGACCTGAGTTATGGGTCAAAGACCCAGACTAAGATGCATGCCTCGACGGCAAGTCAGGGATTTGCCGCGCACCGGAGGTCACCCCAAAGATCGTGAACCGGGATAGTCCTTAAATGAAAAATGGGAAATGGAAACGCCTTGTCCTTATTAAACGGTTCCCCTTCAAGTTCCCCTCTCCAACTAAAGTTGGATTCCTAGTCCAATCGTTTGGCCCATGACACAACCGGTGCTCACTGTTAGTCTGCGCCGCGTTAGTCACCAACTTCCCAGTCACGAGTTCTTTGATTCAGTGATCGTGCTTCCTTCCTAACGCAGTCTAAACGACGATCTCTGCTTCAATCGATTTTGAACCCGGACTGGGCTCACCACCAGAAGACGATCTAGTACAGAGCCTTGGCCGCCAAGTCACTCGTTAAAGAAAATGAGCGTCTCGAAGACTCCGCTACCCGTCCGACATTTTCCGAACGTCAATTCGACTTTCATTCGAAAGGCCAGGTGAGGACTTTATGATCCTGATTCGCAAAAGAACTCTTCTGCTTTCTGCCTGCCTGATCATCCTGGGCACCTTTGTTCCCGGCGCGGCACAGCAAAGTGCAACGGCAACTCTCAGCGGCGCTGTCAAAGATCCCGATGGCGCGCTGGTGGCCGGAGCTCAGGTGATGGTGACGCAAAAGGCGACTGGCATAAGACGACAGGCCGTCACTAACGACGTCGGATTCTTCGTAATAACCAATCTCGCGGCCGGTGTTTACGAATTGCGGGTAAAGGCGAACGGATTTGCTGACAATGTGATTCCGAGCGTGAGCTTGCAAGTCGGGCAAACTTTCGATCTCGAAGTGCCGCTTGCAGTCACAGTACAGGAAACGGTGACCCTGGATGATCGATCTAATTATGAACTCGTCAACACAACGAGCGCAGTTATTGATGGCGTGATACGCGATGTCGAAATTGAAAACCTGCCGCTAAACGGCCGCAACTTCCTTGAGCTGGCGCTGCTTATACCGGGAAACTCGCCGGCGCCAAATTTCGATCCGACTAAAACCAATACAATAGTGATCTCTTCCGCGGGCCAACTCGGGAGGGGCGGGAATGTTACGGTTGATGGTGCTGACGATAATGATGATGTCGTTGGCGGCCAGGTACAGAACATTTCGCAGGATGCGGTGCAGGAATTTCAGATTGCCACCAACCGTTTCTCGGCCCAGTTGGGCCGATCTGGTTCGTCCGTCATCAATATCGTGACTAAGTCGGGATCCAACAACTTCCACGGTTCCGGCTCGATCTACTTTCGCGACAAATCGCTGCAGGGACTTCCGGCCACCTTCAACCGCGGTTTGGGACAAACTCCGCCCTTCGACCGGGAACAATATTCTTTCACCCTTGGCGGCCCGATAAAAAAAGATCGAGCCTGGTTCTTTGGCTCAGTTGAATACCGTAACCAGGACGGCGCTACGCTCGTCGGAGTCAGAGATCTCGCCACCCGGACAATCCAGCGGACCTTTGCCGATGCGCCGCTTAATGATCTTTTAAGCACAGAACGTATCGACTGGCATCCAAGCGATCGTGATCATTTATTTTTTCGCTATTCGCTGCAACGGGAAGACGATGTGGCGCCGAGTACTCTGGATCGACCTATCGGCTCAGTTACGCAACGGCAGGCCAGCACCAACAACACACATTCGTTACTGGCGAACTATACACGCGTATTCAGCGCGCGCGTGGTGAACAGCTTCAGCGTCAGTTTCAGCACATTCTTCAATGACATTGAGCCTGTCAGTCCCGGACCGCAGCTTACGTTTCCCAGCATTCAGGACGGAGCATCCTTCCGGGTTCCGCAAAGTACCAAACAACGCCGCCTGCAGTTCACTGACACGATTTCGATGGTGCGAGGTAACCACACCTTGAGTGTGGGCGGTGAGATCCAACGCGTGGACGCGGATTTTGATCTAAGGGTATTCCAAACAGGCCGCATTGAAATGATCGAAGATTTTCCCGACTTCGATCGGAACGGAGACGGAAGAGTCGATGATAACGACCTTCTCTTCGCGGTCACACTGCGCAGTGGAAAACCAACCGAACCACTCCTCATTCCAAACGCTGATAGCACTTATCTGGCGGCGTTTATTCAGGACGACTGGCGGGTTCACCCGCAACTCACCTTAAATCTTGGTTTAAGGTACGAACTGGATACCGACGTCAAAAATGTCAGCCGCATAAATCAACTCAACCCGATAATCCTGTCCTTCCTCACTGGCACGCGTAGTAGGGATAACAATAATTTTGGCCCGCGGTTCGGGTTCAATTATTCGGCGAAGGATGGACGGACGAGCATTCACGGTGGTTATGGCATTTATTACGATCGGATAACGCTTGAGATCCAATCGCTGGAACGCGGCTTGGACGGACGCGCCCTGCCAATTGAAGTTCGGGCTGGACCAGTGTTTTTTATTCCACCACAGTTTTTGTTTGATCCGGTTAATGGGATATTCCCTCCGGGAGCACCAACTCTACAAAATCCGTTTACCGGCTTTATCCTGCCGGGCGCCGGGGCCTCAGGAATCAACATCATTGACAACACCATGCAGAACCCCATGGTGCAGCAAATGAACCTGGGCATCCAACGCGAATTTGGCAAAGACTATGTGTTGCGTGCCGACTACCTTCATAACTTCGGCACACATTTCATCATCGGCCGTAACATCGGCAGTGTATTCAATCCGGTAGTAGGCGGCCCTGACTCGGTGATAAATCTGGAATCCAGTGTTAAGACAAAGTATGACGGGTTGCTGCTAAGCTTTGAGAAACGCTTCTCGCGTCGTTACCAATTTCGCGTCGGTTACACATTATCCAAAGCCTTCAACTACGCAAACGACGATCAGATCCCGTTCTCCAACGGTCCCCTCAATCCCAACGATCTGCAGTTGGAGTACGGCCCAACACCAAACGATCAGCGCCACCGCTTCACCTTCTCAGGGCTTTTTGATCTGCCCGCAGGAATCCGTCTTGCCCCTATCTTTACGATGGCGTCTGGTGTCCCGATGGATATTCTTGTGCCGAGCGGCGGTCAAAGGATTCCCCATTTGCAGCGTAATGCCGGCGGCAGACTGTTCCACACGGGTAGGGAGTTGAACGCTTTTATCAGTGAGATTAATGCGGCCGGAGGGTATAGCGGTCAGCCATTGCCGTTCGTCTCTGATAACGCGCGCTTCAATGACAGCTTCAGTTCGTTTGATCTGCGCGTCTCAAAGGTTTTTGAGATCGGAGAGCGCGTGAAGATCGAGCCACTTGTGGAAGTCTTCAATCTATTCAATGTTACCAATGTCCTGGGCTTTTCAAAATCAAACTATTCCGGGTTCTCCAATGCGCTTGTCCGGGACAGCAACGATCCGGCCAACCCCGGCTTTCTGCGCTCATCCAGTTTTGGTCAGCCTGTGACTACCGCAGGCGGAGTGTTTGGGTCTGGTGGTCCGCGCGCCTTTCAGTTTGCGGTGCGCGTCACGTTCTGACCCAGGCGTTAATTCCTATTGAGAACCTCGGGCGAACTAAAACGACTAATTGGTTTACGCACGGCAACGGCTCTGATTGTCGGCGAAGTCATTGCGGTCGGGATCTTTCTCACTCCCGCAGGTATGGCAAAGTCACTGGGCTCGCCTTTTTGGTTGCTGATCGTCTGGCTCCTCATGGGCGGGATGGCGTTGTGTGGCGCTCTCTGCTACGGCGAGTTGGCCGCGAGATTTCCCGAAGCTGGCGGCGGCTACGTTTATCTTCGGAAGGGATTTGGCAGACCAATCGCTTTCCTGTACGGATGGATGGCACTGCTCGTGATGGACCCGGGCCTTACGGCGTTACTGGCGGTGGGCCTGGCGAGTTATGTTGGCTACATCTTCCAGCTCTCACCGGAAGGGTTAAAAGTGGTGGCCATTGGCTCAATAGTTTTCGTAGCGTTAGTTAACATCCGCGGAGTAAAACTCGGAGGCTGGTTAATACGCTGGCTTACCATTCTTAAGCTCGGATTACTGGCCCTGGTGATTATCTGGGGGTTTGGATCACGGGCCGGAGACTGGTCCAACTTCCAGCCGCTGATGGCCCAACGACCGGGTTCGGCACCCCTGCTCGGGGCGTTGGCCGGCGGCATTGTGGGCGCCTTTTTTTCCTTCGGTGGGTGGTGGGATCTCAGTAAGCTAGCGGGCGAGGTTCGCGATCCGGAACACACGTTACCGCGGGCGCTCATCTATGGCGTGACGATTCTGACGGCTGTATACATTCTAACTAGCGCGGTTTTTATGTATCTTGTGCCGCTGGAACGGGTCACTTCTGGAGAAACTTTTGCCGCACAGGCAGGCGAGGTACTGTTCGGCCGGCTCGGCGGCCGAGTCTTGTCGGGCATTGTAATCGTGTCCGTCCTGGGCAGCCTCGCTGCGGTCGTTATGTCGGCGCCGCGAGTTTACTTTGCGATGGCCCGCGACGGACTATTCATTCCCGCTGCTGCTGCCATTCATCCTCGTTACGGCACACCCGCGCGCGCGATCATTATTCAAGCGTCGCTCGCCTCGTTACTGGTGCTGGCCGGTTCCTTTGAGAAGATCATGTCTTACTTTGTCTTTGTCGTCGTCATTTTTATTGCGCTCACGGTTGCCACACTGTTTGTGTTCCGCCGCAGAGATCCCCAAGGCATCGTTTATCGCACGTCGGGTTATCCTGTCACGACGGTAATATTTTTGCTTTTGATCGGCTTGATGCTCTTCCTTCTGGGAGGGCACCATCCCAAAGAAGCAATGTTCGGCGTCGTAGTAGTCGCCCTGGGTTTGCCGGTTTACTATCTGCTGTTTCGCAACCGGAGTTTGTAACGCAAACTGTTAGTTTGCGTGCTTGGCTTATTCCTTATTGCTCGCCACCACCGCAAACTAACAGTTTGCGTTACACCAAGAGAGGATTGACTTCCAGATGACATGGATTAAGACAGTTCCAGCTGCCGAGGACGAAAAGGTGCGTCAGGCCTCCGAGGGTCAGCGGCATCTATATCCGATTGAGTATGCCACCCCAGTACATCCAACTCCCGACGGTGATTCATCAGGCATTGTCGAGTCGCATAGCCTGATTCCTGACGCTCTTTTCCACGCCTTCGCTACTTACGGCTCTTTGTTGTCATCGAACTTGCCATTGCAGCGTCATCAACACGAGATGATCGCGACCGTAGTTTCAGTTACGAACCGGTGCCATTATTGAATCGAATCTCACGCAGAGTTTCTGCGTCGCGTAACTTTGGATAGCGAGATGGTCCGGTTGCTTGAGGAGGATTATAAGAAGGCGCCGATCACTGAGCAGGACCGGATCATGTTGGATTACGTGGTACAGGTGACGAGGGATGCAACGCGTATCTCAGCCGCGGATCACGAGCGTCTGCGTGCTGCTGGCTTTGACGACCAGGGAATTCTGCAAATCACGTTGATTGCGTCGTGGTTCAATTACATCAACCGAGTGGCTGATGCTTTGGGGGTAGGGAGAGAGAGTAACCGAGACTAAAAAATCAGGAACCATCTTCGATTGCGTCGCTTTCCGGATGTTAAGCAATCGATCATTTTCCATATCATTTTCTAGTTCTGATTTTTCATTTTAGGACATCCCGGGTCAGGCGAGCGAGATAGCATTGGTCTGTGACCTCAGGTGCGCGGCAAGTCTCTGACTTGCCGACAAGGCATGCATCTTACTTTGGGGTCTTTGACCCATACTGAGGTCAGAGACCTCCGCTTATAATGTTAGGGAATTCGGCAAGTCAGAGACTTGCCGCGCACCGGGGGCCACAGACCCGAAGATCTCGCTGGCCTGATCCGCGATGCAATGAAAAATGATATATGAAAAATGGCTCTTTTAACGCCTACTTCAATGGTGCCGTTGACGGCGTTGGTGTTGGTGTTGCCGCAGGTTTAGCAAAAACGATTGGCGCCGCCGAGATAACTCCCTTCCCTTCCTGAATGGTGAGCGACTGGTTCGGTTTAAGATCAGTTATCGTATCTTTCTGTCCGCCGGGCCAGACGATTTCCAAACTCAACGCCCTGCCCTCTTCCGGAGCGCCCAAACCAAACACTACTGGCAACTCGCTCTGAGAACAATAACTCGAGCCCGTCTTGACCATGTTGAAAAGCTTGCCTTTAGCAGTCTTCAAAGTGACTTTGGCGCCAATCCCGTCGCGGTTCGTCCTGGTACCCACTGTCTTAATCCGCAGCAGATCATTTTGATTAGCGTTCTCGTTTCGCAGCAGCCGGGCCGGACCGTTATTGGAAGTAATCAATAGATCAAGATCGCCATCGTTATCAAAATCGCCATAAGCCGCGCCGCGCCCGACAATCGCGCGTTGCACAGCTCGACCCAGCTTTCCCGTCATCTCTTCAAATTTTTTGTTGCCTTTGTTGCGGAAGAGATGGGGCGGCTGTGCGTATTTCACGTTTGGTTGCACCACGCTGATGTCATCCGAAACGTGCCCGTTCGCCGCAAACACATCGAGCAGCCCATCAAGATCGTAATCGAAGAAAAAGACCGCGAACGTCAACGACTGTGCTGACATTTTTCCGATTCCGGATCTGGGCGCGTCATCAGTAAACAGCCCTGTCCCATCATTGGAATAAAGGGCCATGCTTTCGTTGGTAAAATTTCCGACGACAATTCCCTGCCGTCCGGATCCATCATAATCACCGGCGTCGACACCCATCCCGGCGCGTGCCGTACCAGCTTCGCTAAAAGCAACGCCGGCGGTGACCGCCTCGTCCGTGAACGTGCCGTTGCCGTTGTTCTTGTAAAGCCGATTTGGCTCAGTATCGTTGGCAACGAAAAGATCCAGCCAGCCATCGCTGTTGTAATCGAGCAGTGCGACCCCCAGCGATTTGCAGGTAGGATCATTAAGTCCGGCACGTTGCGTGACGTTTTCAAAAGTGCCGTTACCTTTGTTTCGATATAGCGTCGGGCTCTGGCCTTGATAGGACTGTGGTGTGCAATAGGATTTGTTTTTTCCGTCGAGCGAGCAGAGCTGATCCTTTTCCACGGACCAATCGACATAGTTTGCGACGAAGAGATCGAGCTTGCCGTCGTTATCGTAGTCGAACCAGGCAGCGCTGGTTGAGAAGCCAGGATCGCCAACGCCTGCTCTGGCCGTAACATCAGCAAATTTTCCGTTGCCCAGATTTCGAAACAGATGATTTGCGCCCACGCAGGTTATATAGATGTCTTCGTTTCCATCGTTATCATAGTCGGCCGCGGCCACGCCGATGCCATACATTTCTACCGCAAGTCCTGCCTGACGCGTCACATCGGTGAAAGTGCCGTTTTGATTATTATGATAGAGCGCGAGAAGGGTTCTGGGGGGTTTTCGTTCGGGCCAGGCGGATGAGTTCACAATCAAGATGTCCTGCCAGCCATCATTGTCATAATCAAGAAAGGCACAACCGTTTCCAATCGTCTCTGGCAAGTACTTTTTGCCGAAGGCCCCGCTGTTATGTTTGAAGTGGATTCCTGCTTGTGCGGTCACGTCCGTAAACTCGATCGGGCCTGAGGGTCGGAGTGGTGTCGGGCTCGGGCTGGGTGAGGACGTTTGGTTCGTAACTTCCTGGGGAGGAGGAGCGTTGACGGGAGTAGTTGGTTGCTGACACGCTGCGGATAGAAGCAACGAAACGAATAGCAAGCACCAGATGATTAGATAACGTTGCATTAGTTATGAGCTGTCCTCGGTGTTGATCGTGGCATCCTTGTGCTTTCTGTGAGTCGGCTGTCGCCCACTTCAGGGGCTGAGTTTTATGATTCGTCATCATCCCTGGGGTTCCGCTTCGCTCCACCCAGGCTTTATGCTGCCAACCGCTGCTCGGCTTTTTACGCTGTCATGGAAGCGGCGTCCTTTGCCCGCCGAGCATCCAGCCAGATTTCGATCAAATTCGCCGCCGGCCCCACCAGGAACAGCGCGTAAAGCGGAGCATAGACAACCTGATTAAGCCTGAGAAGAAATTCAACAAATGCTACACCGAATGCCACCACACATTGGGCAATCCGCGATCGAACAGTCGTCTTCGGATCAGTAATCATGAAGAAGACGAAGAGTTGATACATGGGCCCGGTGATCGGCGCCACTTCCGCCTGCCAGGGATGGCCAGTAATCCAACTGCGCAGGAACGCGAACAAAAAGAACGAGACAACATACGTAGCACATATATGAAAGCGGCGCGCCCGCCAAATAATGATCGAGCCGAGAGCCCAGATGACTACAATCGGAAGGAGGTTATTGCCCCACTGAATACTTAGTACAGCCATTGTCTCCGGCGCCAGAAACAACAGCACAACGATGCCGAAGTTTGATGGATTCCAGATGTGACGCCCCTTTACGCGCAACACATACTTCGACATTATCGAGATCACGCTGCACAGCAGGAAAGGCCAGTACGCCGGCGAGCGCACCAAAATTCCTACGCTAATTCCGGTGATGTACGCACTGGCAAGATTGAGCCATTTCCCGAAAAAGATGCGACCGAGAACCAACTCGGTAACGATGGCCGCCACGATCGCAAGCGCCGTCTTGTCATAGCTTTCCAGAATGCCGTAAGAAATATGACCGACCAACAGGATGAATGTGATAAAGAGGGGAGCGACGTAACGATTGTCGAAACGGATCCGTCGTGGCTTAACGACTTCGAGCGGCGCGGTGATAGCCGGTTGGCTGGAAGACCGACTCATGCAGGCTCCTTAATCTTATTGATTTGGCTCATCACCGGATTTTCAATGGTTTGGGTTTTTCCCGAGGGCCAGCGAATCACTGCCTTTTCAATCCGCGCATTTTTGCCTACACCGAAGTGCAGCCGCCGTTGATTCTGGGCGCAGAAGCCACTACCACCGGAAACTGCCTGCACTTGCTGCTGGCCGTTCCAAAACAGTTTAACTTCGGCGCCCAGCGCGCTGCGGTTACTTGCCGTGCCTTCCAGCTCAAAGTCGATCCACTGGTGCTCCGGCGCGACATTGTTCTTATAGATCAGCAGTGGCCCACGCTGGTTAGTAACAATCACATCGAGCACACCGCGATTCCAAAGGTCGGCGAGCGCGACGGAACGTCCATCGTAAGTGTCTGTGGCGCCTACGGCCTGTGCTACGTCGTTAAATTTACCTGCACCATCGTTCAACCAAACGCGCTTCTGCTGATAGCCAGACAGACTACGACCTTCCATCGGCGGCCAATTCGCGGCATCACTTATGATCGTGCTATTACCTCCGGCAACTTTTGAAAAGTCGTACCAATAGCTTTTGTTACGATCCGCAGAGACATACCCGTTGGTCAGGTAGATGTCCAGAGTACCGTCGTTATTAAGATCGCCGAATTGCATTCCCCAACTCCAGCCACCCATCTCGACACCCAACGCTCGGGCCATGTTTTCGTATCGCAGTTCATCATTAGAAGTGCCCTCTTGCGGGACCCAGAGATTGTTCCCTTGAATCAGCACCCCGTCTTCAGAGATGTTCGAGACATAGATCGCATACCTGCCCTGGTTCAGAACGTCTCCAAAAGCGGCTGTCATCCCGCTCTTGGGAGCAAAGCCAACGCCCGTTTGCTCGCCCACCTCATGAAATCTTTTTCCATCATTGAAGTACAACTCTGAAACCCCGTAATCGTTCGCGATAAACAAATCCTGATGGCCCGTACCTCTTAAGTCACCCGCCGCGGCCGCGAGAGCCCAACGACGACTCTCAATGCCGAGCTTGGCGCTGACTTCTTCGAACTTCCCTCCGCCGAGATTGCGGAAGAGATACTTTCGTCCGCCGTTCCTAGCGTACTCGAAACTCTCAGGCATCATCTTCGTCGTCTGCAGATGCCAGAGATCGATGGTTTCGGAATAGTAGCCACCAATGAAGAGATCAAGCTGTCCATCCCTGTCGTAGTCGAACCAGATTGCAGTGTTGGCGTTCACCCACGCCGGCAGACTCGCCTGGTCGGTAACACGCGTAAACGAACGGCCGCCATCATTGTGAAAGAGTTCGGGACGCCCCCATTTGTACAGGAGAAGATCCTCGTAGCCGTCGTTGTCGTAATCGCCCCAGACCGCGCCCATCGAAACTCCCGTCCCCACTTGGTTAACATCCGCGATTCCGAGATCGCCGGCCACATCCTGGAACCCGCCGTGGCCCATGTTCCGATACAAACTGTTCCTGCTGCCTTCACCGCTGTTGGTGAGATAGATGTCCTGCCAACCATCGCGATCAAAATCGACAATCGAGGCACCAGCGCCCATCGAAGCGACTTGCGGCATGATGTGATTAAGTTTCGCGTCCAGGGTGGGAGCTTGATGAACAAAGCTTATGCCTGAGGCCTGGGCCACTTCCTGAAAATGTAAACCATAACGAGTCAGAGCCTGGCTCGCTTCGAGTTTTGACTTGCCGTCTTCCTGGCGCGCCGCCCAACGTTTGAGCACAAGCGGGATGGACATAAGCGCAACGAAGAGAGTCGCAAGCACTATTTTGGCAAGACGGCGCGATCTCATCGTTCTCTCCCAGCTAACTTCGTCCTTAGTGCATTTTGGAACACCGTGGGCGTGATATAACGCGTGTGATATTTCTGCCAGTCGTCAGGATATTTCCTGTAGACCCATTCGTCTTCAAGTTTGCCCGGCAGTGTCGTGTATTCCTGCTTTGCATGATAAGGCAGCGGCTGTACTGTCTTGGAAAAAGTGGAATTGTAGTCACCGTCCTTGATCCAGCCGTCGCCGATGAATACATAGTCGCGAACCCAGCCGTCAGGTGGCGGCGGTTGCTCGGGGAAACGCAGAGACATCTCGTCACCGGCATTCATGATCACATAGCGGTCATCAATGTTCCCGAGCAGCTCGCGCACATCACCAAAGCGTGTGTAATACCCGATCAGATCGCGCCAGACCTGTTTCGAGGCCGAGAACTGATTATAGTTTGGCACCTCCGGCGAAGAATCATTGGGCTTATCTATAACTGAGTATCCTCGATAGTGCAGGTCAACCATTGCCGGATTAACTCGAGTCGTTTTCAACTGCGTATCAGGAAGCCCCGTAGCCCACTCGATCGAGTCCCAAAAGATTTCCAGGTTCGTCCGCAGTCGCAAGCGACGCGGTGTGCCCGGGCGAAACACGTTGCTCAGATCGAACAGGCAAATCTTCTTGCGCCCCGCCGGAAAGCCCAGGTTTGGTCGAACTTCAACCCAGCCGCCATTGCCATCGGGAACTTCCATGCTCAGCGGCTGCGCGCGAACTTCATGACCCTGACTGATCGCCACGTTTATCGAAGAATCAGTAGGGTGCATCCAGCCTTTGGCAACCAACCAGAGCGGACCACTTTGCGGTGCGTCTTTGCCGAGATCCACTTCGACGTAATGGTCGCGACTGACACCTTGATAACGACCGCGCCCAAAGCTATCGAGGTACTCCTCGTCAAGAGTGCTGACAATGTTCGTCACGTCGTTGCCGCTGTCGTCGATGGCGTGCGCTATCTTGCGCGGCTTCTCCACAGTCGTGACGGCAAGCTTCGCCGGAGGAATAACAAATCGTTCATCAACAAAGATATCGGTCCCCGCCGGATGATCAACGGTCATCAGCGCCAGTTGATCGTAGTAGTAGGTTTCCCAAAGCTCCGCCGTGATGCGCAGATCATAGAAGCCATCACGGGGTACAAGTTGATCACCGCCAATCTTGTACCACTCTTCCGTAGCTTCGACTCTCGCCGTGCCAATAGTGTTGATGCGTAGACCGATTGCCGAACCCCAGGGCACGGCATCTTTTACAAACTTCATCTCTTTGCCGTTGTAGGCAAAAAGAAACGGACACGAGCCCTTCAAGCGCTGCTCGGCAAGGATGGTTTGATCTGCTTTTGTTTCAAACTCCGCTCGCACCGCTCCATTAGGCCATACGATACGCACTACATCGGCGCCGCTCTGATCTCCCAGACCAAAATGTACAATCGGTCCGGTGACTAATTGTTTTTGCACGAGTAACCCGGCGCGGATTTCCATTTCGCCACCGATGCCGAAGCTGTTGATGCGCTGATCGCCGGTCGTCTGGGCTGCGCGCGGACGAATTGCCTGCCAATGATAGTTCTTCGTTCCCTGATTGAGTGCCTGAATTGGCTGGCCATCATCCGTCAACCCAATCAAATCGAGTCGACCGTCTTCATTGAGATCTGCCGGCTGAAAAACAAAATCGGGTCCGATCCAATCAGCATCCTTAACCCCAGCAGGAGAGTTGCGGTTGTGCAGCAAAGTGAATTTGTTTTCCTCATCACTCAGCCAGGCAATCGCGCCGGGGGCGTTCTTGCCCGAGGGGTTTTTGCTAAACGTTAGCAACAAATCGTTACTCCCGTTGTTGTCCAAATCGATCACAACAAGGGAGGAACTTCTATCAAGGTAAATCGAATTATTATCCAGAGAGGCGATCTGCGCGGTATCCCAATTTTGCCCTTCCTCTTTGTCGGAAATCCTGATGATGGCTCCGTTAACCTGCACCGCAATCAGGTCCAAAACGCCATCGTTGTTAAGGTCACCAACGCTGATCGTTCTGAGAGCGGGCAAGCTCAAGGGCAGGCCACGCTCTTTGAATTGGCCGCTTCGCTCGTTTGAGAATATCCGGAGTCTGTCCTCAAGAAGGTTTCCGTCTTTATCGTCAATCAGTGCAGCATCCGGATCGCCGTCACCATCGATGTCTGCCCAGACAAAGTCGCGCAATCCTAAAACCCCGATGAACGGATGAATCTCAGCAAAGCTCCCGTCACCGTTATTGCGCAAGACTGTGGGTTGCACAGTTTCCGCGCCCAACACAACGTCAAGATCGCCATCTAGATCCATGTCGGCGGGCCAGGCTCCGGTATAACTTGCATTCAAGAGAGTTGAGGGCAGCTTCGTTTGCGCGCTCACGTCAATGAACCTCTCGGCATTTTCCTGTTTCAACAGCCTAACGCCACCGGAACCTGCCAGTACCAAATCACTCTTGAAATCGTAATTAAAATCAAGCGCAGAAATTCCTTGCTGAGGCGGGCCTGCTGATGATCCGCTCGGAAACGGATAGCTAGCATTGCCAATGCGCACTTCTTTTTCGTTCGCCAGCACCACGGCGGGTTTGCCTTCTCCGTTCAGCGAAATTGCTCCGATCCAACTCCACTTGCCAGCCGGCGCATTTGGCACTGATTCAGACGAGAAACTCATTGCGGTATCCGCAGGGGCTGGGGCGAAGGTCGGCGACTCCATTTTCAAGAAGTGCGTGAATGGTTGAGCCTCTTCACCCGGTGGTGGCTTGATGACCAGTAGATCGTTGCGATATTCGGGCACCCGCACCAACACATTCCGCAGAAACGTGATCCGCGTAGCAGCCTGGCTTAGGTCTGGTCCAGCTGCAGCCGTCTGCACCGCACTAAGTTGCTGCTGGACTTCCACAGGCCAGGACGATCCACGTTCGGAAATCTTGTTTACCACGCTCCGCAGGGTGTCAGCATCACCGCGCTTGGCTGCGATACGCCCCAGTTCAAGTAAGACAGCTAGATTGTCTGGTTGAACTTCGCGCATCCTTTGAATTAGACGCTGATACTCCGCTTCACTATCCTGATCACCTTGCCGCTCAACTTCCTGGGCGAGTTGGTAAGTAGCTACGAGGTTTTTAGAATTGATCTCGACTGCCTTACGCAGCGAGGTTACGGCCTCCGTCGACCGCCCGCGGCTGCTGTCGAGGAGACCAAGCAGGTAGTAGATTTGATCATTCTCCGGAGCCAGCGACCGGGCGCGTTCGAGTCTTTCTGCCGCAGCGTCGAAATTTTTTTGACGCAAGGCGAGCAGTCCCCAGTTAGCCCAGCCAGCGGGTTCGGCTGGCACTAGTTGGGTCACCTGAGCGAGTTTGTTGTCCGCGCGCACGTCGTCGCCAACTTGCAGCGCGGCGAGGCCAACGTAAAATGCCCTGACAACCTCGTCGTATTCCCTGGAGGCTTTGGTTGGCAGCTTGTCGCCGGGGCGGCACGCTGCCGAAAGCAACAGAAAAACGGCTAGCAACACAGCAGTAGCTTGATGATGGTGCGGGAGTCGGATTCTCACCTCGAAAGGATTACGCGAAGATCCAAGAAATGGCTAATAAGAATAGCGAGACGCTCTGATTTGGAACGCCAAGATAACACATGCAAGATGATAGACTCTGCATCCTTTGGCTAATGCAGGTCTCCAACTAAAGTATGATCTTTCATGACTACCACGAAAGGCTACGCCCCCGACGCATCAACTGATGGCCAGGCAACTCCCTATGACAAAAAACCCCATCATCTTCCCGTTCAAGCTTCCTTCCCTTTTTCGTATTGCTTATCTCTAAAACCTATTTATGAAATTCTTTCGTAGCTACATTTTCTATCTCCTTGTTTTCGTCATTCTCGGATCAACCGTCTTTCTAACCGGCGGCTCGTTGGCTCAGCGACAACCGTCGCCTGCTTCAGCCTCGCGTGAGGACGCATACCGCGCCAACAACATCGGTGTGGCACTGCTCGAGCAGTTCAAACATAAAGAAGGGGCAGAATATTTTAAGAACGCGCTAAAGATTGATCCGAAGCTGAATCTAGCGCGCATCAACCTCAGCATCGCGCTGTTCAACGTGCCGGATTTGCCGGCGGCACAACGCGAAGCGCAAAACGCCGCGGCTGCCGCGCCGGAAGTTCCGCAGCCTTATTACATCCTCGGCCTGATCGCGAAACTACAGAATAAACCTGACGAAGCCCTCGCCGCCTTTCAAAGGGTGCTGAAGATTGATCCTGGTGATGTCGCTACAAATATTAATGTTGGCCAGATCTACTCGCAACAACGCAAGTACCCTGAAGCCATTGCCGCTTTTCGGCTGGCGCTTGCGGCCGAGCCTTACAACGCCACCGCCCTCTACAATCTTGGGCAGGCCTTGATGCGTGCTGGGCAGCGTGACGAGGGACTAAAGGCTACCGAACGCTTTAGACAGTTACGCGAAAGCGGCAGCGCGACCACTATAGGACAGAATTACCTGGAGCAAGGCCGGTACGCCGAAGCCATCGCTTCTACCGGAGCCGAACCGGATCTAATTGATCGAACTATCCCGGCTGTTTCTTTTGCAGATGCCACTGCGGTCATGCTGGCGGGAGCGCCTGCCCGCAGCCTGGCTTCAGCGGTCGCGCCGTCATCGATAGGCCGCCAGTTCACGACTAGCAATTGGAATGATGCGAGCCGGCAAGAACTTGCTGCCGCGCTTGGCGGCAGCGTGACCCTTTTTGATATGGACGGTGACGGTAGCCTTGACCTGTTCTGGGCGACTGAAACTGCGCAGCATTTGTTCCGCAACGCTGGCGGTAAGCTTAGCGATGTCACCCAACAGTCCGGGGCCTTGGCGGCCAAATTCATTGGGACACCGATTGGGGCTGTCGCCGGAGATTTTGATAACGATAGCAAAGCCGATCTCTTTGTAATCCGAGCCGGCAGCCTCTCGCTTTACCACAACGAGGGCGCCGGTAAGTTTTCGGATGTGACGGACACGGCGAGCATTCCCGCGTATCCTTTCTTGCCGTCAGCGGCTGCCTCTGTTGATGTGGACCATGATGGTGATCTGGATATCTTCATAACAGGAATTGCCGATCTGGCCCAGGGACCGAAGAGTGGATCGGCGGCTGTTTTCCCCGCGGACTTCCCCGGCGCTACCAACCTACTATTGCGAAATAATGGCGATGGAAAATTCAGCGATATCACCGCCGCCGCGAAGTTGAATGGGCCGGGACACGCCGTATCAGTCATACCTACAGATTTTAACAACCGGCGAGATATGGATTTGCTCGTCGTCAATTATGGCAAGGCTCCCGAACTTTATAGCAACCAACGTGATGGGACCTTTCGCAATGTTTCGAAGGACGTGGGCCTTGATATTGAAGGTAACTGGAGTTGCGCGGCTGCGGGTGATGTGAACAAGGATGGCTACACAGACTTCGTCCTGGGGCGAGCAGATGGACCGGCACTCTTTGTGAGCAGCGATGGCAAGGAGAGGTTTAAGACAAGTGCACTACCCGCCGGCTCGGAAGCCGCGCGAGCCGTTCAACTCCTTGATTACGACAATGATGGATTGCTTGATTGCATGATGATCACGGATAAGGGCGTGCGGGTTTGGCGTAATGTTGGAAACGATTGGATGAATACCAGCGAACGCGCGGTAGCCACTGAGTTGGGTGGTGGTTCTTCTGCATTACGATCGGGACGTGCCCTGGCTGCAGGCGATGTCGATAACGACGGAGACTCAGACGTGCTTTTCAATTCGGCACCCGGGGTGCTGAGGTTTGGTCGTAACGATGGTGGAAATAGTAATCATTCGTTACGCGTTAAGCTTATTGGCAAGGTGAGTAACCGCAGTAGCGTCGGTGCGAAGATTGAACTTCGAGCGGGCAGCCTCCTGCAAAAACTAGAAACTTCGTCAGCGAGTCCCGCAGCCGCGCCGGCAGACGTTCTGTTCGGTCTGGGAAAGCGGCGGACGGCCGATGCTGTTCGCGTAATCTGGCCCGCCGGCATCGTACAAGCCGAAACGGAGATTGCTCGCCCGGCTAATGCCAGCACCGCGAGAACCGCGTCTTTCGTAACGCTTGACGTAACGGAACTCGATCGCAAGCCGTCCTCATGTCCGTATCTCTACGCGTGGAACGGCGAACGTTTTGAATTCATTACAGACTTCATGGGCGGCGGAGAGATGGGCCATCTGGAAGAGCCCGGCCGTTACAACAAACCTGACCCTGATGAGTACGTTCGGATTCGCAATGATCAACTAAAAGAGCGCAATGGTCGATACGAGCTGCGCGTGACCAACGAATTGGAGGAGGCGATATTTGCCGACCGCTTCCAACTGATCGCCGTAGACCATCCTCACAGCGTGGAGGTATATCCCAATGAGGGTCTGACCGATCCGCCTCGTCCTTTCAAACTTTATGCAACTCGAGGCGCGCGTCCCCCACTCACGGCTGTGGACAATCATGGAAATGATGTGCTCGAGCGAATCAAACATGTGGATCGACAGTACCCCGATGACTTTCGTCGCGATCGCATTCGCGGCTATGCTGAAGCACACACTCTGACAATGAAGCTGGCCGATACTGGGACTGGCACCAGGATCGCGAACGTCTCGCCCGCATTTGGGAACGGCGCTAGTTCTAATTTGAGTGGCTCTTTCGCGGCCGGTGGTCAGCAAAACTCACGCGATACTGTACCAAGGAGTCGCGCGAGCCAGCGGATCCTGCTTCTCTTGACGGGATGGACTGATTACGCGTGGTCGAGTGACAACGTGGCCGCCGCACAAGCTCGCAAAAGCATGATGCTACCGGCGCTTCAGGTTAAGGATAATCGTGGCCGTTGGCGCACGGTCATTCAGGACATCGGGATTCCTGTTGGGCGACCGCAAACCGTCACAGTAGATCTCACTGGCAAGTTTCTCAGCTCGAGCCGTGAAGTGCGCATCGTCACCAATATGCGGATTCTTTGGGATCAGATTCTCGTGGACACCTCAGACAACCAGACCGCGCTTCGAATGATGCGGCTCACTCCGCTTGAAGCCGATCTGCGCTGGCGTGGTTTCTCACGCGAGATCACTCCCGATGGCCGCGAACCCTTTGCTTACGACTACGAGCAAATCTCTTTTAGGTCTCCCTGGAAAGTTATGCCCGGACGTTATACGCGTGAGGGAGACGTGCGCGAGTTACTGCTGGAATCAGACGATATGTTCGTAATTTCGCGGCCTGGCGATGAAATCAGTCTGTCATTCGATGCGCGTAAGTTGCCACCGGTTCGGCGCGGCTGGAAGCGCACGTTCCTGTTCTACGCCGACGGGTTCAGCAAGGAGATGGATATTAATTCAGCGATCCCGGATCAGGTGTCGCCTCTGCCTTTCCACGGAATGACTAAATATCCCTATACCGATCCGGAAACGTATCCGCTGACGGCAGCACGGCGCGCATACATCGATAAGTACAACACGCGAGTAGTCTCCGCTGAGATACCCTCGATTGATACGATACTGACGAATACGACTTTGACTCAAAGGTAACGACCCGAGGCGGACCAAAGAAGTAATCATGGACCAGATTCGATACTCGGTAGCTGCTTGTCAGACAGACTTACCAAATCCGGTTGAGCGTCTCGCGATGCGGGCGAACACTGACCGGATGTTGTCAATGATTGATTCGGCGGTAGCAGGCAGTGCCCCGTTTCTGCCGGTTCGTCTGGTGGTGTTTCCTGAATTCGCGCATGCGGCGCCAGTCTTTCAAACCGTCGGTGAGTTGCTGCAAAAACTAGCCGTGCCAATCCCAAACGAGCACACTGAGCGGCTGGCCCTCAAGGCACGCGAACATGACGTCTATATCCAAAGCGGTTCGATGTTGGAAGTTGATTCCAAGTGGGAGGGCGTTGTCTTCAATACCACCTGTTTAATCGGACCGGAAGGGATTCTTTACAAGTATCGCAAGGTCAATCCCTGGATTCCGTTCGAAGTTCACGCGAGTCCTCATGATATCGAAGAGTATGACGAACCGCTCTTTCCTGTGGCCGACACTCCGATTGGCCGGATCGGTTGTGCTATCTGTTACGACTGGATATTCCCTGAAGCGATTCGCCAGTTAGCTGCCAACGGGGCGGAAGTGTTGGTCCGCGTCTCTGCTTACATGGACCCGTGGGGAGCAACTGAGCCGATGGACTGGTGGACCATTGTAAATCGCTGTCGCGCCCTCGAGAACACCGCTTATGTCGTAGCAGCTAATCAGGGCGCGAGTCTGAAACACTATCCACCTTATTCCTGGCCCGGCGGTAGTCAGGTCATCGATTACGACGGGCGCATTCTCGCCCAGGCCAGCCCCGGGCCCGGTGAACGCATTGTGGTCGCGCCGGTTGATATTTCGGCGTTGCGACATGAGCGGGAAATCCGGCGCGGCCATCATATGCTCGCGCACCTTCGCACTGAAGCCTACCCTGTCTACAGCGAGCATCGTTATCCACCACGAGATAGTGTTGAGAACGACGCGTCGCCCGCGCTTTCGTACGAGGAGAATAATCGCTTGATCGATGAGTCGAAGCGAACACTGAGCCACGCTACGTGCCAGCGAAGCTGGCGGACGGAGTGATAGCCCAGTGAGGCGCAGCCGAGCCTGAGGTTTATGGCCAGGCTAACAACGGAGCCCACAAAGTGGACGAAAGATCACCTCCCGCTTGCCGAGGCACGTCATTGGGTCTTGATCTTGGTCTTGGTCAACTTCTTGTGAAAACCCTATCGCGGTAGCTCTAAGACTGAAATAATGTTGATGCTCGAGCAGGGGCAAGCCACTCTTGCTAACCTGCAATCGAGCGCAGCTTGAGGTCCTCGTGGCATCGTTGAGCTCATCGGATTCAAGTTATCAGCAATGAAGCTCATTAGACTCCTGTCAACAGTCCTGGCCTTAGTAGCCTTCGGCACCAATACCTCTCAATCCCAAACAGACCTCGTATCGAAGCGAATCTCGAAAATTAAGATTTCGCTCCACTCTGGCTGGCAGTTTCGCGAGGCTGGTAAAGACGCCTGGTACTCAGCAACTGTGCCAGGTTGTGTGCACACAGATCTGCTGAACAACAAATTGATTGAAGATCCCTTTTATCGGGACAACGAACAGCGGCTGCAGTGGATAGGCAAGACGGACTGGGAGTATCAAACCACCTTCAACGTCACTCCTGAAATTCTCGCCCACAACAATATTGAGCTGGTCTTCGAAGGCCTGGATACTTACGCCAATGTTTTTCTTAACGACGAATCATTAGTCAACACTGACAACATGTTTCGCTCCTGGCGAGTAGACTCTAAACGCCTACTAAAACCCGGCGCCAACATTCTAAGAATCCAATTTCGTTCCCCCATCAACGAAGTCCTACCACTCATGGCGGGGATGAGCTATCAGCTGCCTGCCGGGAACGATCAGGGCGAAAAGACGAGTCCGCACACGCGCAAGGCGCCATATCAATACGGCTGGGATTGGGGACCACGTTTCGTCACAAGTGGAATTTGGCGGCCCGTAACCCTCGAGGCTTGGAATAAAGCGCGCGTGGCAGATCTCCATATCTTGCCATTGCAGGTAACTCGGATAGCAGCAAGCCTGGCAGCCAACGTTGAAGTTATTGCGGACGACGACACAAATGCCACCATCGTTGTTGATAACCTTAGGGATAAAACCCTGGGAGCGAAACGCCAGGTGAACTTAAAGCGTGGCTTTAATCGAGTGTCACTCGACTTCGTCATTAAAAAACCCGCGCTCTGGTGGCCCAATGGTCTCGGCGCTCAGCCGCTCTATACTTTCAAGGCAAGGCTGCTGATCAATGGCAAGTTGATCGATGCAACTACAACACGTACTGGTCTGCGATCGTTGGAACTCCGACAACAGCCGGACAAGTACGGCAAGAGCTTCACTTTTGTGATCAATGGCGTTCCCGTTTTCGCCAAAGGCGGCAACTGGATTCCGGCGGACAGTTTTCCGACGCGCATCAGCAAAGACAAGTATCGTCAATTGCTGGAATCGGTGCGGGACACGAACATGAACATGTTGCGCGTCTGGGGCGGAGGCATTTACGAACGCAACGATTTTTATGAACTCTGCGACGAGATGGGAATTCTTGTCTGGCAGGATTTCATGTTTGGCTGCAGCCTTTATCCCGGCGATCAGGCGTTTCTTGACAACGTCCGGCAGGAAGCTATCGATAACGTAAAACGCCTGCGCAATCATCCGAGCATAGTGATTTGGAACGGCAACAACGAGGTTGAGTCCGGCTGGTTTCACTGGGGCTGGAAGGACCAGTTGCCCGCCAGGCTCTGGGATGATTATCTGAAGCTGTTCTATGGCGTGCTGCTGGAAGTTTGTAGCGCGCTTGATCCATCGCGGCCTTATTGGCCCAGTTCTCCGAGTTCCAATCTGGAAGACGACAACGAGTCGCAGAAGATGGGAGATCTGCACTATTGGCAGGTCTGGCACGCCTCGCTGCCGTTTAGCGAGTATGAAAAACAGTTTCCGCGTTTTATGAGCGAATACGGCTTTCAGTCGTTTCCGCAAATCGAGACAGTCAACACTTACACTGTGCTCGCGGATCATGACATCAAATCCCCAGTGATGATGGCCCATCAACGGCATCCGCGTGGCAACCAACTAATACGCGAGTACATGCTGCGCGAGTATCCGGAGCCGAAGGATTTTGAATCGTTTCTTTATGTCAGCCAGGTGTTACAAGCCGAAGGGATGAAGATCGGAGCCGAGCATCTGCGCCGCATCATGCCCCACAACATGGGCTCCCTCTATTGGCAAATCAACGACTGTTGGCCCGTCGCCTCGTGGTCCAGTATCGACTACACCGGACGATGGAAGGCGCTGCATTATTATGCGCGCCGTTTCTACAACGAGATTCTCGTTAGCTTGCAGGAGGAGAAAGGCAACATCAGTGTCTTTGTCGTTTCTGATCGATTGCAGCCGGCTCCTGCGCAATTGCATTTGAGCCTGCTCGACTTTGAGGGAAATATCTTATGGAGCCAGAGGCAGGACATTGAGATTGTTCCGCTTACCAGCAAATCGTATTTGACCCTTGCGATTGACACCCTTATGGCAGGAAAGGATGCCAGAGGAGTGTTTTTGTTTACGGAGGTAATAGCGGGTGGTAAGCGAGAGTCGAGCAATGAACACTTTTTTAAACCGTACAAGGAACTTGCTCTGCCCCGGGCGCAGATCAAGACTGACAGCGTGCCAGTGCGCGGCGGATTCAAGGTGACTCTGTCTGCCGACCGGTTAGCTCGAGGGGTGTACTTGTCGACTAATCACGCTGGGTTCTTTGCGGACAACTACTTCGATCTAATACCGGGTCAGAAAGTCGAAGTAAAGTTCCGGTCCCGCGCTCCGATAGCGCTGAACGACTTTCGTCGTAAGCTCATGATTCGCACCATGGCAGATGCTTTTTAAGAGTGGCGGCCAGAAATCCCAACTCGCGCGGCGGGCGTAAGCATAAGCATGGGGTGGAGCGAAGCGGAACCCCAACACAACAACAGACACAAACGGAAGCCCACGTTGTGGGCGACAGATGAGCCACTCACTCGGCCAGCAAAGCTGGCGGACAGACTGATAAAGCTACGCGCCGTCAGTGCAGGCTTTGTTTGGTGCGGTCGCCCTTGCGCCAAATCCACTGGCCAATCTTCGCGGAACCTATCGAAGGTTACTTGTGCAAAGGCACCAAGTAGAAAATGTTCCAATCCAGAAGACTCTTCATTGTGATGATATCTCGTGAAGCGGGCCAGGTCGCGGGGTTGCCGCTGAAGCGGAGACAGGCCCCTCCTAACCTGCAAATTAGCGTAAATCTCGTGTTAATATCCGCGCCATTCCTTTGCCTAACACAACTCCAACAAGTTTATCCCGCTTCAGGAACGGCTTTGAGTTGTTCTTGATAAGCCTCTTGATTCTGTTTCTCGAACTTGCTTGTATTCGTTGGTTCCCTGCTCATGTTCTTTACTTAACATTCTTCACCAACGTGGTACTCCTCGCGTCTTTCCTGGGCATGTCAGTCGGTTGTTTGGCCGCCAATCACCAACGCAAATATCTGACTTGGACACCAATCCTGCTCGTCGTAGCCATGGCGGCTGCTCATGCTGTGGAGCTAAGCAGTGGCTCATTCGCAAAGTTTGTCGATGTCGGTAATCAGGCTTCGCCACAGCAAGTCTACTTCGGCGCGGAATATCACAGTCAGGATCTGTCGCGTTACGCCATTCCGGTTGAAGTCCTCTGCGGCTTCTTCTTCATCGTCATCGCCTTGGCATTCCTTGGTCCCGGACAGGAACTGGGCCGCGCGCTGAAACTATGGCCCAACCGTGTGCAGGCCTACACGCTTAACATCGTCGGCAGCATCGTAGGAATTTCGCTGTTCGCCGCCTGTTCCTGGCTGGAGCTCGCGTCGGTCTGGTGGTTCCTACTGGTTGCCGTGGTATTGGGCTATTTTTATTTCCTCTCATCCCGCCACCGCTTCCGAACCCCGGGTTTCAGTTTGAGTCTGTTCGCTGCCGCATTCCTGGTACTTCTAGTGTGGCTGGCAGCGTTCAACCCTGCGCGTGATCAGAATCAAGCCCAGACAAAGCAATTCTGGTCTCCCTATTACAGAATTGATTTTAAGCAAACGGATCTATCCCTTTCAGTAAACCTGATCTATCACCAGCACATGGTCTCGCGAAACGAGAATTTTCCAGCGTACGCTCTGCCGCACCTGCTCAATCGGGATGCGGGCCGGCCGGCCTTCGCGGACGTACTGATCATCGGCGCCGGTTCGGGTAATGATGTCAGTAGGGCTTTGCAGTGGGACGCGAAACACGTTGACGCAGTAGAAATTGATCCAGCCATCTATCGTCTGGGGCACGCGTATCATCCCGATCAGCCTTACTCGGACGCGCGTGTTAAAATTCATCTGGATGACGGCCGCAACTTTCTTCGTTCGACTGATAGGAAGTACGATTTGATCGTCTATGCCCTGGTCGACTCGCTGGTATTGCATAGCGGCTACAGCAATATCCGCCTCGAGAGTTTTCTGTTTACACGCCAGACCTTTGAAGACATCCGCCGCCACCTCAAGCCGAGTGGTACTTTCGTAATCTACAACTACTTCCGTCAAGGTTGGCTCGCCGCGCGTTTGCAAAAAGGCCTCGACGAAGTTTTCGGCTCCGGCAATTCATTGGTGCTGACTTTGCCGTACCGGAAAGTGATTGAACCGGAGAAGGCGACTTTCGGAGACTTCACGATCTTCTTTGCCGGAGCTACCGGCGATTTGCGTAATGCCTTTGCCCAACAACCCGATTATTTCCTGCGCAACGATCAGCCCCCAGGACCGGAGTCACCAAACGGCTTTCAGCAGCAAACGAGAACTCAAGTTGGACAAGAAACAGGGACGTCCGGTCAACCAATAGCGTCTCCGTGGCAGCATTTTGGATTAGCGAGCGTGTTGCCTCCTGAAGGCGGTCTGCGGACCGCGACCGACGACTGGCCCTTCCTGTATTTGCGTGAGCCGATGATACCGACACTAAGCTTGCGCGGAATGCTGATCATGGGTGGTCTCGGCTTGCTACTGATTTTTCTGTTTCTGCCGAGGCACCAAAAAGGTGCAAGTGGCCTGGCTGAACGCGCCACCTGGGTTCCGCGATTGGGCACACCCAACGTTCAGCTTTTCTTTTTGGGCGCGGGATTCATGCTGATTGAGACGAAAGCCGTTGTGACGATGGCCTTGCTGTTTGGCAGCACCTGGGTTGTCAACTCAGTGGTGTTTCTTGCAGTCCTGGTGATGATTCTGCTCGCCAACCTCTGGACGCTGCGGTTCAAGCCTTCGCGCTTGTGGCCATACTACGTTGGTCTACTGATAGCTCTATCGCTGAACGCAGTTATCCCTCTCGATTTTTTTCTGGGGATGAACCGCAGCATTCAAGTGCTTGGCTCATGCGTGCTTGTGTTTTCACCGGTGCTGTTCGCCGCAATCATTTTTGCCGCAGCGTTCAACCGAACGAAGGAGCCCGATCGGGCCTTTGGCGTCAACATCGCCGGCGCGATGGTTGGCGGACTGGCCGAATATAGCTCGATGCTGCTGGGCTTTCAGTATGTGGTGCTGGTTGCGATCTTGTTCTACGCAGTTTCTGCGGTGGGATTGAGGAGACGAGACGACACCGATATGGACTCGAGTTGGATTAAAACACTCAATGAGCCTGCGCCAGCAGGCTCATGAAATTGTTCCACTCAGATTGCACTCACTTACGCCTTACCTAAACCCTACCAGGATGGCGTCTCTTTCTCTTGGCGAACTCTGCGCTCCCTGGCGGCTTGGCGTTTGGCGTATCAACGCATCAAGCGACCGACAACATTCTAATATTTACGCAAACTAAGTCATGAATTTCAGACAAACGGGCGAAGGTACGTCAGCGGCGTGACCCGTCGCGCTCAACCTACCTGTTTTCATTTCCCGACGGAACACGACGATGTTGTCAGACTTTTGATTCGCCACCAGGAGAAACGCTCCTGTCGGATCAATCACAAAATTGCGCGGAGCTTTACCGCGAGTTGATTCATGATTAACGAAAGTTAATTTACCGCTGCGCTGATCGATCTTGAAGGCCGCGATACTGTCATGACCGCGGTTTGAACAGTAGAGAAAGCGACCGTCAGGGGAAATATGAATGTCGGCACTCGTGTTTGCAGCGGTAAAGTCCTGCGGCAAAGTTGGAACCGTTTGCAGCTCGTTCAAATTGCCGCTCGTCCGATCGTGAGCTAAGGCGGTTAGTGTCGCGTGCAGTTCATTCACGACGTAGGCGTACTTACCGCCGGGGTGAAAAGTTAGATGGCGGGGTCCCGCACCAGCTTTAAGCTGCACCCAGGGCTTGCCGTTTGGGATCAACTTTCCCTGGCGCGCATCAAAGCGGAAGCCCATGATCTTGTCGGTGCCTAAATCACATGCATATGCGAAACGGTTGGAATGGTCCAGTACGATGCAATGGGCGTGTGGTCCTTCCTGACGATTGGCATCCATGCTTGAACCCGCAAACTGCTTAACGTCTGTAGCTTCCCCCAAACTACCGTCGCTATTTACTGGCAGCACGGCAACGTTGCCTCCCACATAATTAGCAACCAAAACAAATCTGCCGGATGTGTCCACAACCACATAACAGGGCGCTCCGCCTAACGAAGGCTTTTGATTAAGCAACTTCAACTCGCCCGTCTTCTGAACGATGGCAAAGGCACTAAGCGCGCCACTTTTCTTATTCTCGAATTCTTCAACTTCGTTAACTGCATAAAGGAAGCGACGGTTGGGCGCGAGGGCTAGATAAGAAGGGTCTTTTACATCCCTGGTTGTCGTGAAATGCTTTAACTCTCCCGACGACAGGTTCAAGCGATAAAGGTAGATTCCCTCGCTCTTCCCAGAGGTGTAGGTTCCCACGTAAACCAGCAGTTCAACGGGGCGCCTGGCACTCCTTATGCGAGCCAAGGAAAGGTCCGGCAGCATTAATCCCATTGCACCCAGTCCGGCAAGTTTTAAAAACTTGCGGCGAGCGGGCGCGCCATCAATTTTAAGATTCACAGCGTTTGCTTGTTCCTCGTCTTCGTCAGGCGATCTAAAGATATGGTTTGTTTCTGCTTCAGAGGATTCACCGCCAAGACGCCGAGGAACGCCAAGCACGCCAAGATCAATAGACCTTGGAAGATGAATCAGAAGTCCACCTTGCCGCTAAGAAAATCTTTGCGCACCTGGCGCTCCTTGGCGTCTTGGCCTGAAATCGTCTGAAGCGGTTGCAGGCCCTCGTGCTCTCAGTTGGTCGCGGGGGATTCTATTTCTCGAACGCAATGTTGTCGATTACCACCGTGCCTTTATCCATAGTGCATTTGTCGCAGTGCACACCGATCGTGACCGACGTCAATTTCTTAAGGACGTCCCGCTTGAGATCAAGTGGCATCGCCCAATCGGGTTGGTTAAAAGAATCGAGTTTGAGTTTGTAAGTATTGAAGCCCGGCGACAGACGAAAGCTCGCCAGGGGATATCCCGACTCGAGATTCGCCCCGTGACCGCGCGAGACGAGTTCGAGCCGGATGTACTTGGCGTCTCCTTTAACAAAGGCTCGCAGGGTAATGAACTTATAGGCGCTCACATCGTCAGCTACGAGCTTGCCGTCTTTCTCAGGCCGTCCAAACACCTCCATATTGACTCCCGCCCATTCGTTTGGGACACGCAGTTCATAATCGAAAGCGGCGGCGACATCTTCCGCTGTTACCCGCGCAAAAGCCGGGGCCGGTGGATCTGCTTTTTCCAAACCACGATATTGCGGAGGGTTTGCAGAGTTCTGGGAATATGGATTCAACCGAACCATGCCGCCTTGCTTGCTGACGGGTCTCCCGGTTTGCGTGTTTTGAAAGTCGGCATAGACGAGTTTCGTGGCATCTGGCTCGGACGGCTTCGAGCCCTCCTGGCCGAAAGCCGACACGCCCACCAACACGATTAGGGTCGCCAAAATCCCGGTGCGAAAAAGGACCGTTGTCTTCATAATGTTCATCCGAAGTTTTAGAATCAACAACTGCAATCTGGCGGGTAGATAAAAATCCAATCTCGCAACCGCTCGGTAGAGTACGCGAGCGGTAACGATCCCATTCAAGCAATATCAAGGGTCTAATCCGAACCTGGACAAGCAGCTTGAGTCCTCAACCTTGAATGCTACTCAAGTAAATACGATCTTTACCGCTCCCGTACTAATCCTAATGGCTTGGTATCACTCAAACACTCCTGCACTCGAGAGAACACGCCATCCATGATCGCCTTTGCTTCCGCCTCAGACTCTGCTTCCGCGAGCACGCGTATAATCGGTTCCGTATTTGAGCCTCTGACTAGAAACCAACCGTTCGGCAGATCTACTTTCACACCGTCCCGTAAGTCCACCGGATAGTCTGCGTACTCGCGACGCAGCATTCTGAGTACAACAGGAATTTTATCTGAGGGACATGTCAGCTTCTCTTTGATCAGGCTGAACCGGGGAAAACTATTCACCATCTCGCTAATCGTCTTACCCGTTTCAGCCAGCAGGTGCAAAATCAACGCCATGCCGACAAGGCTGTCGCGTGCAAAGTTGATCTTAGGATAGATAACTCCGCCGTTCCCTTCTCCACCAACTACAGCGCCTTCCTCCTGCATCTTTTCAGTTACATTGACCTCGCCTATCTTCGTTAGAAAGAGAGGACAGTTAAAGCGGTTAGCAACCTCTTGCAGCAGCGAAGTTGAAGATAGATTCGCGACCACTGGCCCCAACTGCTTGCCAAGCACATAAAGAGTCGCCAAGACGAGCGTGTAATCTTCTCCGATCGGTACTCCCTCCTCGGAAACGATTGCGAGCCGGTCTGCGTCCATATCCTGGGCAAATCCTACAGCAGCGCGGTTTGTTTTGACTGCGGTGCAAAGGTCGCCCAGATTCTCCGCCAATGGTTCTGCCGGACGTGGAAATAGTCCGTTTGGAGTGGAATTGATTGGAATCACTTCAGCTCCCAAAGCCTCAAGTAGCTTTGGACCAACCAGTGAACCCGCGCCATTACAAGCATCGAGCACAACACGCAGGGGCTTTTTGCTCAGCGGCAGTGGTCCAAGAACCTCAAGGATTTTTTGAATGTGGAGATCCGTAGCTCCTGAAATCTCTTCCACTTCCCGCATTTCCGCGCCGGCGACTTTCGTGTACTCACCTTGATGATAAATGTCGAGCATCTCGCGCGCCCTACCGCTATTCAGGAAAAGTCCGTCGCGACCGATAAATTTCAGGGCATTCCACTCCGCCGGATTATGGCTGGCGGTAATTGCAATGCCTCCCTGTGCGCGACGGTGTCGGACGAGTAGCTGAATTGTCGGCACCGGGCACATTCCGATATCGATGACGTGACATCCACTAGACAAAAGGCCTGCGATAACGGCTTGCTTGACCATTTCACCAGAGGTCCTCGGATCGTGCCCGATCACAATCGTGGCGGACCCAATGTAAGTGCCGAAGGCCTGGGCAAAGCGCGTCAGTAGCGTCGGAGTCAGTGACTGACCGATCACTCCACGCACACCGGAGATGCTGATCTTGAGTGTTGGAATAGCTCGCATAGCTAAAGCCGGGTTAGTTTGTCTTCAGCCCGCGGAGGGGGCGTTAGCATAAAGCCTGGGTGCAGCGCAGCGGAACCCCAGGTAAAAGCACACATAGATTTTGGGCCCGTGAACGGGCGAAAGAGAGAAGGCCCAACAACGCATACGGCTGCCGCCCACTCTGTGGGCTCTGGTTGGCCGGTCTATTACTCACTTATTCAACCTATCGCGAACCCAATCCAATAAACTCTGTGCTCTACTTGCTTCCTCAGCTTCTACAATCACCCGAATCATGGATTCTGTATTCGAGGCACGCACGTGAATCCAGCCTTGTGGCAGCTCTACTTTAATGCCATCCGTGAGATCATAAGTTAGCCGCTCACGCTCCATGGCAACCCGGAAATTCTGCAAGACCGAATAGAGTCGATTCGGCTCAACCGGAAGGTTGTGCTTTAGCATTGTTAACCGGGGAAGCTCCTGAATGAATTCCGAAACATGTTTGCCCGTACGTGCAAGTCCTTCGAGAATCAAACCAACCGCTGCGGCACTATCATGAGTTGAATGGAGTTCGGGAACAGTCACACCGCCGCTGCCTTCACCGCCGAGAACACCTTTAAGTTCAATCATGCTTTCGGAGATGTATGTTTGCCCGACCGGAGTGCGTACGACTGTGCCATAGTAAACTGCGGCAATTTGTTCGATCGCGCCGGTTGTTGAAACATTCGTCACCAGGGTTCCTGTCTTCTGCTCGAGACGAATCCGGGTCGCCAGAGCGAATGTTAGTTCTTCTGAAAGTGGTTGGCCCAACTCAGTGACTATTCCGAGTCGCTCACCGTCGGCGTCATGAGCGAATCCGATGTCGGCGTGTCCAGCTTTAACTACAGCGCTCAGCTGAGCCATTGTTTCAGGTTTAGGTTCGGGAGCGTGTGGGAAGGGGGCGTCAATGTCGTCATTGATCACCAGGACTTCGCAACCCATGTCCTGAAGCCACCGAGGAATCAGGCGCGAACAGGCGCCATTGCAGCAATCGACTACCACCTTCAACCGGCGCCTCCTGATCGCCTCAACATCAAAACTGCTGGTGAGCAATTCAATATGGTGACTGATTGGATCCTGATACTGGATCGCAGGCTTGATCTGATCCCAGGTTGCCTTCGCAAATTCTCCTTGATGAAATATGTCGAGGAGTTCTTCGGCTTGCGTGGGATTCAAATAAAGTCCATCGCTGCGCACAAATTTCAGTGCGTTCCATTGCGATGGATTGTGACCGGCAGTGATTGCGATCCCACCATCCGCTTTAAGCCACTCGACAGCTAACTGCAGGCTCGGTGTCGGCGAAACTCCAAGATCGATTACCTCACAACCTGCCGCGAGGAGGCCGGCGATGACTGCTGCGCGGACCATCGGACCGGAAGCGCGTGTATCGCGGCAAACGAGAATGCGTCCGCCATCGAGATAAGTACCAAACGCCTGCGAGAATCCGACGGCTACCTCGGGCGTAAAAGTCTCACCGATAATTCCGCGGACGCCTGTGATTCCAATTTTCAGCGATTTCACGGCTGCTTATGAAAGATTAAGAAAATTGACGATTAACAAGCTGCATCATACAATTTTCAGACTTCGGAAAGATGTTTTTTCCACAAAAGACCGAGAGCCAGTGGGCCCAAGTGGCCCCTGCGTCCTACGACGACGGCAACTCATATGAAAACAAAAGCCTCTATCGCAATTCTGGCTTGCCTGCTTTTCGCAACGTCTACTAACACAGCCCAGCAAACACAAACTTCGCGCTCCGCATCACCACCGGCTGCGAAAACTCTGTTGGAAAGGCTCGGCTACCCGCCCGATGCAAAACTGCTAATCGTGCATGCTGACGACCTGGGGATGGCTCACTCCATTAACAGGGCTTCCCTCAAGGGACTGGAGAGTGGACTAGTCAGCTCAGCAAGCATAATGATTCCCTGTCCCTGGCTACCCGAGATAGCTGACTACGCGCGAAAACATCCCGAAGCCGATCTGGGACTGCATCTGACTCTTACCAGCGAATGGAGTCTTTACCGCTGGGGACCGATCCTCCCAAAAGAGCGCGTCCCTTCCATTCTGGATAGCAAGGGTTATTTTTATCCGACGGAAACAGAAGCCGCCGCCCACATCGACCCCAAAGAAGCAGAAGCAGAAATTCGCGCCCAAATTGCGCGCGCCAAATCACTTGGGATTCAACCTACCCATCTCGACTCGCACATGGGGACTCTTTACCAGACTCAGGCTTTGTTTGAGACTCTTTTCCGCGTCGCCCGGGACAACAAGCTACTGATCAGAGTTTCAAAGGAGTGGTTTGGTGCCGCTCCCTTTCTGCCTTCGCTACTTGGTCCTGACGATGTTGTGATGAACAGCGTCATTAGCATTGGGCCGGGTGTCTCCGCCGAGGGCTGGTCTAAGTTCTATGCCGACGCCATAAAAAACCTTCAGCCGGGTGTCACGGAGATGATCGTACATCTGGCATACGACGACGAGGAGATGAGAGGGGTGGCATTTAATCATCCAGACTGGGGCTCAGAATGGCGACAGCGCGATTTTCAGTTTGTGACGAGTGAGGCTTTTCGAAAATTGCTTCAGGAGAACAACGTCAAGCTCGTGACCTGGCGAGAGATTAGTCAACGATTACAGGGACGTGTGCGTTGATATCTGTCAACTCATAGTCTCAATGCTAGGCGCGAAATCTAGCCTTAGCCTTGAGCGCCAGAAACTTTCACACGTCGCCCCGCTTTGTACTTGATCCTGTTACCAACTGAACGACCGTTACCTTTTGGGACTTCTTAAATACAAGCCTAATCAGAGAATTTTACCGCTCGACGATAACTCACGTATGACACAGTAACTTACGCCATATCAGCAAGATGATAGGCGAAACTCCACCCTCCAACGCTAGTCGAACCGCATTCACCCGCTTGTAGAGGAACGCACGATGGTGAAGCTTGTCAGGCGCTCAAATTTGTTCGCGCGTTTTTGCTATATGCCGGATTTCTCCCGACGCTTACCTGCATATGGGTGGCGATGAGAACCATTCCCGAAGGAAAAAAAGAATATGAAAAAAACTGCGCTCGCTTTAGTGGTTGTTGCGCTCTGCATCTGCTTTGGTTTGCCGGTACAAAAAGCTGACACAGCCAACCGCGCCGCTGCGGTGCGAACAAGCATGAAAATCTTAGCCGAACAAACCCCAGCGGCAAACGATCGCGGTCCAGTTCCTGCAGACATTAATGATAGCGAAGAGTTTTTTCAGAGTGCCGTTAAGACCGCACCAGAGCGTGATCATTCGCAAAAGATCGAGGCTCTACTTAAACGCATGACACTTGAAGAGAAGGTTGGGCAGATGACTCAATTGACTCTCGGGATGATAGTCAGCGGAAAAGATCAGAACATCCAAATCGATCCGGCGAAACTGGAAAAGGCAATTGTGCGATACGGCGTCGGCTCGATTCTTAACGTCTCTGATCAAGCGCTGACTCCAGATAAATGGCACGACGTGATTAAACAGATTCAGGACGCATCAACGAAGAAAACACGTCTGGGGATTCCCGTCATCTATGGGATCGATTCGATTCACGGCGCCACCTACGTACAGGGTGCGACGCTTTTTCCTCAGGAAATCGGCATGGCCGCAACCTGGAATCCTGAACTGATGAAAAGGGGTTCCGAGATCGCCGCCATGGAAACGCGTGCCGCCGGCATTCCCTGGAGCTTCTCCCCGGTACTCGATCTAGGTCGCAATCCCCTTTGGCCACGTTTCTGGGAGACTTTCGGCGAAGACCCTTACCTTGCCAAAGTTTTAGGCGTTGCTTTCGTGCGCGGCCTGGAAGGATCGGATGTCGCTTCCCAAGACCGTGTGGCTTCCAGTTTAAAACACTACATGGGCTACAGTTTTCCGCTTACCGGAAGAGACCGAACTCCAGCGTGGATTCCGGAAAACTATTTGCGGGAATACTTCCTGCCGCCCTTCGCCGCGGCCGTTCAGGCCGGAGCGCGCACCATCATGGTCAACTCCGGAGAGATTAACGGCGTTCCTGGACACATCAATCATCATCTGTTAACCGGCATCCTGCGCAATGAACTGGGCTTCAAGGGATTTGTCGTTACTGATTGGGAAGACATCAAGAAACTGGTAACCATCTGGCGCGTTGCAGCCAACGAGAAAGAAGCAACGCGGCTGGCCGTAATGGCCGGCAACGACATGAGCATGGTGCCGCTCGATTACAGTTTCGCCGATCATCTAGTTGCGTTGGTGAAAGAAGGCTCGGTGCCGCAGTCTCGAATCGATGAGGCAGTACGGCGAATTTTGAGAGTGAAGTTTGAGTTGGGTCTCTTTGAGAAACCCACACCCGATCCTGCTCTCAGGTCAAGGATTGGTATGGCCGAATCGCGACAAGCGGCGTTGCAGGCAGCCCATGAATCGATGACGCTGTTGAAGAATACGAACAACCTATTGCCGCTTGCCAAAGATCGGAAAGTGCTTGTGACCGGTCCGACGGCCGATTCAATGATTTCTCTCAATAACGGTTGGTCGTATGTTTGGCAAGGTTCGGAGGAGTCGCTTTATCCGAAGGATCGTCCAACCGTTCGACGCGCAATTGAAGCTAAGGTAGGAG
The DNA here is from genome assembly GCA_963826235.1 of Pyrinomonadaceae bacterium. Taxonomy (GTDB): domain Bacteria; phylum Acidobacteriota; class Blastocatellia; order Pyrinomonadales; family Pyrinomonadaceae; genus PSRF01. The sequence continues at coordinate 65,423 of CAWGWE010000001.1, forward strand.
CGGGAAACGTTACCTACGTTCCCGGCACAAAGATCACGCGTCCTCCGGGTTCTGCTTCAAACAACACCGCAACCGACGTTGAAGCCGAAGTTGATATCCCGGCAGCCGTGCGTGCCGCCGCCGCCGCCGATGTGGTCGTACTCTGTCTTGGCGAAGGATCTTACTGTGAGACTCCCGGCAATATCACTGATCTGACTATTGGTGAGCCTCAACTCCGACTTGCTGAAGCGATCGTAGCGACGGGCAAACCGGTGGTGCTGGTGTTGGTTGAAGGACGCCCCCGAATCATCAATCGCTTTGTTGATAAAGCCGGCGCTGTTTTGATGGCTTACAATCCAGGCAACGAGGGCGGACAGGCAATCGCCGATGTGCTATTCGGCGATGTTAATCCGTCAGGCAAACTTCCCTTTACTTATCCCCGCACGCCGAACGGATTGATCACCTACGATCATAAACCCTTCGAAACAGAAGACACTGCCTTTGGCAATATGGCTTTCAAGCCGCAGTTCGAATTCGGACAGGGGCTGAGCTATACCACCTTTGCTTATAGCGATCTGCGCCTCGGCCAAAAGACAATTACCGCAAACTTCAATCTGTCGGTCAGCGTCACGGTAACTAACAGCGGTAGTCGAGCCGGCAAGGAAGTTATCCAACTCTACGTTAATGATCTTGTAGCTTCTCTATCGCCCGCCGGAAAAAGGCTTAAGCGTTTTGCCAAAGTCTATCTGGAACCTGGCCAAAGTCGAACTCTCACCTTCAATTTGCGTTCGGATGATCTTTCCTTTATCGGCGCCAACAACAAACCGGTTATAGAACCAGGCGAGTTTGAGGTAATGATTGGCGGACTGAAGGAGAAGTTCGAATTGAAGTGAAAGGCAGATATTGCCGATTGCCAATTTGGTTCTGGAGGGGTCATTAGCAATCGGCAATCCCCATCCCTGCCACCGCGAGGTGGTCATTGCAGCTTTGCACAAAGGCTTCGACTCGACCCGACAATTAATCAGAACCCAGAGCGGTAGCGACGCGATCATTGACTCAACGATTCCAACACTGATGGACTTCGGGACATTTTCGAGCACTGGCCTCCGGCCTCCCGTCGCTACGCTCCGGGTTCCAATATGGTTTGGCGACTTTTAAGCAAAGCGGGTCATTGCCGTCGAGCCGCCCTACCAGCAACACTCACCGCCAACAGCAACAAGTCGGAATATGCCTTTCGCCTCGCGAGCGGTGTCTCGAAAGTCTACAGCGCTCCGTGTCCAAAAGGCCGTCGCGGTCCAATGTGCATTATTTCAAGGTGTCGTTACAGGGGGTGGAGTTTTTGCGGATTTTTCAATTCCGTAACTCAAAGTATGACACGGTAACTTACGCCGTATCAGTAAGATGATAAACGAAACTGCACACTCAAACGCTACCGAAACCGCAGCCGCTCTCTTTGTCCGAGGAACCCATGAAAGCAAGAAATTATCTGCCACTTATTCTGTCTTTGTTTTGCGCAACCGTTGGTTACGCTCAGACCACAACAGCCCCGACTGCCAATCAGCACAACCTGATGCCGGTGCCCCTCTCGGTACGTTTTAACGCCGGAAAACTTCCAATAAGCAAATCTTTCACGGTTTCCGTCAAAGGTAAGGTGGACCCCCGTCTGCAAGGCGGAATAGAGCGCGCCGTCAGACGCATCGAAGCTCGCACCGTAATCGAGCTGGCTCGTGGTCTGTCACCTGATCCCGCAACCGCATCGCTGGTGGTGGAATCCGCCGGACCGGGAAAAGCGGTCCCTTCCGTCGATGAGGACGAATCCTATTCGCTCGAAGTGTCGGCCACGCAAGCAGTCCTCAAGGCTCCAACCAGCGTGGGTGCCCTTCGTGGACTCGAAACATTCCTACAGCTCCTCGATAGTGATCGTGACGGCTATTTTATTCCCGTCGTACAGATTCAGGATCGCCCGCGTTTCCCCTGGCGTGGTCTGCTGATCGATGTTGCTCGCCATTTTCAACCGATGGATGTTTTGAAGCGCAATCTTGATGCGATGGCCGCAGTGAAGCTCAACGTCTTTCACTGGCACCTGACTGAAGATCAGGGCTTCCGTATTGAAAGCAAGAAATTCCCGCGTCTCCACCAGCTAGGCTCGGACGGCCACTTCTACACGCAGGATCAGGTGAGAGAGATCATCGGCTACGCACGTGACCGCGGTATTCGCGTCGTCCCTGAGTTTGACCTTCCCGGTCATGCTACGAGTTGGCTCGTGGCGCATCCCGAGCTCGGCAGCGCGCCCGGTCCGTATACGATTGAACGCAGGCCCGGGATCTTCGAACCGGCGCTCGACCCCACCCGCGAAGAAGTCTACAAATTTCTCGACACGTTCTTCGGGGAGATGGCTGCGCTTTTCCCTGACGCCTATCTGCATATTGGTGGCGATGAGAACGAGGGCAAGCAGTGGGATCGCAACCCGCAAATCCAGGCCTTCATGAAGTCAAAGGGCATCAAAGATAATCACGCCCTCCAAACTTACTTCAACAAACGTGTGCTGCAGATTCTTAAGAAGCACGGAAAGGTAATGATGGGGTGGGACGAAATCTTTCAGCCCGATTTACCACAGGAGGTGGTTATTCATTCATGGCGCGGGCCCCGAGCACTCGCGGAGGCAGCAAAGAAAGGCTACAAAAGTGTGCTCTCGGCCGGCTACTACATTGATCTGATCTTCCCCACCTCGCAGCACTATGTCGTGGATCCCATTCCCGCTGATAGCACACTAACCGCAACCGAGGCCGCCCACGTTCTTGGCGGCGAAGCGACGATGTGGAGTGAGTGGGTTACCCCTGACACGATCGACTCTCGCATATGGCCGCGCACGGCGGCGATCGCCGAGCGACTCTGGTCACCTCGAACAGTAACGGATGTGGACGATATGTACCGGCGTCTGGCGGTAACGAGCTTGCGATTGGAAGAAGTTGGTTTGACACACGAAAAGAACCAGGCAATGTTGCTGAGACGGTTGGCCCAGGGTAGAGAAATCGGCCCGCTGCAGACCCTGGTCTCTGTTGTTGAACCGGTAAAGGAATACAGGCGCTACCAGCAGAGACCGCAGACTATGCTCAGCCCGCTTACTGGTCTGATCGATGCCGCTCGCCCAGACAGCGACGCTGCGAGACGCTTCGCTGCGACTGTTGATGGTCTGCTGTCAGACGCTCCCCGTTTCGAGGCTCACTCGCAACAAGTTCGCAATACACTTACGCAATGGCGCAACGCAGGCCCCGAGTTGGAAGCGATGATTGACAGGTCGCCGGCTCTACACGAAGCAAAGCCGTTGGCTAAAGATTTGAGTGAGTTAGGAACGATTGGACTGGAGGCACTGTCTTTCATTTCTCGGGGCATTACTCCAACCCCTGAGTGGCGCAACGCTCGACTTACTGCTCTCGATCAGGCAGCGACGCCCAAAGGCGGACTGGAATTCCCGATCATTCCGGGCGTCCGACAACTCGTGATCGCGGCCTCCGAATTACATCAGCTGCAACATATGACCCCAGCTGCGTGGAAGGCACAGGTGAAGGCTCTGGCGGCGCCGCAGAAACAGGCTACCAATTAACGCAACGGGCTAATTCTTAACAACACCGCGGCCCTCCACCACCTTGACGTAGGTGTTCACTGGCAAGCGAGAGAGCTTATCCACTACGCCACTCGGCCAGCGAATCTCGACGCTGTCAACCATCGTTGAGGATCTCAAACCCAGCACTTCGCGCGGATCGTGAGAAGCAAGATAGCTTCCGCCGCTCGTCTTCAGGCGACTCCGTCTCACCCCGCCAGCCTGCCAGGTAATAACAGCGCCAACAGCCGCAGGATTGCTCTTCGTTGAGACGAGTTGGAGACCGAGCCAGTTGTTGCGATTTCCACCCTCGTTGCGAAGCAGCAAGGGTTCGTCGCCATTATTTGACACGAGTACGTCGACGTCTCCGTCGTTGTCGAAGTCTCCCACCGCCATACCACGCGCCGCAAAACTCTTAGCGAAGACCGCACCCGAAAGCTTACTTACGTCTCGATAACTCTTCCCTGTGTTTTCAAACAACAAGAGGGGTTCCTTGTACTTCACACGATCAGACTTGGTCTCGACCATATCGTCCGGGTGACCGTTGGCGAGAAAGAGATCAGGATCGCCGTCGTTGTCGTAATCAAAGAACTTTAGCCCCCAGCCACTCAGCAATTGTGTACTCGGCGCGATCTCGCCCGGCTGATCCGTAAAAGTCAGATCCGTTTGGTTGTGATAGAGACTGAAGAACTCCTGATCGATGTTAGCGACGAAAAGGTCCTGCCATCCATCGCCATCGTAGTCTTCGGCGTCCACACCCATGCCTGACCGCGGCGTCCCCGCCTCGCCATAAGCCACGCCTGCAGCAAGCCCCGACTCTTCGAACTTACCTTTGCCTTTGTTGATGAAGAGGAAATTAGGCATCGTATCGTTGGCGACGAAAAGATCCATTAGGCCATCGTTGTTGAGGTCGGTCGCAACCGCGCCAAACGACTTGCCGGGCGAGCTTGCAATACCAGACTCTCGGCTCACATCAGTGAAGGTCCCGTTGCCGTTGTTACGAAAAAGATGGCTTGGACGCGGCTTGAAGATGCGCGGGATGCAGTAGTAGTTTTGAGTAACGGTCCTGTCAACACACAGGCGGTGCTGTGACCTATCAAACTCGATGAAGCTCGAGACGAATAGGTCCAACTTGCCATCGGAGTCATAGTCGAACCAAACAGCGCAGGTGGACCAACCGGTAACGCCGACGCCCGCCTTTTCTGTGACGTCGGTAAAGGTACCGTTGCCATTGTTGCGATAAAGGATGTCCGGTCCATAGTTGGTGACGAAAAGGTCCTGCCAGCCATCGCCGTCGTAATCACTGGCCGCCACCCCCATCCCAAAGCTGCCGCCGGGCACCCCCGCCTTATCCGTAACATCCGTGAAAGTGCCGTCGCGGTTATTTCGGTAAAGCGCATTCTTGAGCGGACTGGTAGGCTTGTAAAAATCCGCTGGGCCACTGTTGACCAGGTAGATGTCCATCCAACCGTCATTGTCGAAGTCGAGAAAAGCACCGCCCGCCCCGACTGTCTCTGGCAGAAAGCGTTCGGGTGAATGCGCGTTAGTGTGGACCCAACCGATCCCGCTCGCCTTAGCCGGCACCTCCACAAAAGTAATTCTTGGCTTGCCTCCCTCGTTAGGGCGTTGACCGCGTAAGTCCAAGGCGAGGTTAAGAACCAGAATGGTGACCAGCATAGCGCTAACAATCGCATACCGGATTGCTGGAAGGGACGAGGACCCTGAAAGCAGGCGAAATCGCGCGCAACAGCCTGCTCTCGTCATGTGATTCCGTCTGACTTCGTGGGGATTCATACAAGTGATAACGGACGCCGGCCAGGCGAAGGCAGACTAGCGCGGGGATGGTGGTGCGAGCGAGCCGCTATCATCCTGTTGTTCCTTGCCCTGGCTCTTTAATCTCTCGACGATCTGCATCTCTTCCCTGGCCTTCTCCGGATTTTTAAGGCGGGCGTAAAGCATGGCCAGATTGTAGTGGGCCTTTGAATCGTCGGGACTCAGCTTCACACCAGTCTCGAGCGCCTGCTTTGCGGCCACGTAATCTTTCAGCTTTAGGTAGCTTGAGCCCAGCGCCACGTGAGCGCTGGCAAACGCAGGCGCCAGTTGAACCGCCTTCTGAAAAAGTTGTATAGCTTCGGCGTCTTCGTTCTCAGCCTGAGCAATCAGCCCCAGGTAATAGAAAGCTTCGGGCGTGCCCATGCCTTTGCCAACACTCTTCAAGAGCCAGGTCCGCGCGTCAACCTGTTTCTTCTGTTTGAGCAGCACGTAGCCCAGGTGCAGTTGGCCCTGCGGGTCGTCAGGCTTCAGCTTTAAGAATTGTTGGAAGGATTGTTCGGCTGCCTGAAGGTCGGGTGGTTGCTTGAGCCAGGCGGTGCCCAAAGCAAAGTGGTACGATGGTTCATCAGGTCTTAGTGCCACAGCCTGCCTTAGCGCAACCACGGCTTGGTCTTTCAAGTTCAGATTCAGAGAAACTCGGGCAAGCTTGTATAGCAGTTCAGCCGAGTTAGGGAGACCACTGGCGCGGTCGACATAAGCGACAGCCATGTTCCTGTCGCCTTTCATTTGCCATAACTGGGCCAGCCCGAGTAGCGCGTCGGCATTGTTGGTCTGGGCATCGAGCGCAAGAAGATAGCTCTCCTCCGCTTTTATCGCGTCACCCTTCCTGAGGTAGGCATCACCGAGCACTGCGAGCAGAGGAGCTGAAAGCGTTTGCGATTGCTTCACCTTATCAATGAGGGCAACGCATTCATCGAAGCGTCCCTGAGAAAACAACACCCATGCAAGTCTGTACGCCGCATCCGCGTTCGCCGGATCCAGACTCAGGACTTTTTCCAGCTGTTCTGCAGTCTTATCCGGCTCGCCCCGGAGCAGATAAAGATAGCCCAGGTTCATACGCGCCCCGATCAGACTATTGTCGGCGCGGATGGAGCGTAAGAAAAAAACTTCGGCTTCCTTTAACCTTCCCTGCTTGGCGCGGATCGTGCCGAAGAAGTTGAGCGCCGTCGCTTCATTCGGCGCAATTTTAAGGATTTGGTTTAGTTGCTGCTCGGCTTCGACAAGTTTGTCTCCACTGATGAGGGCCGCCACTCGCTCCAGCTGTTGGGCACGGGTTTTCACCTGTGTTCCGGCAACCGCCGGTGTGAGAAACGCGTAGACGAGCGTGATCACAATGGCCGTGTCGCGGACGGTTGATCTCAGTTGAGCGTTGCGCATTTTTCAGTTTTTTGGGCTTTCCAAACTTGGCTTGAATGCGGTTGCTATCGCTCCCGTACTGTACTGAGTGGGCAACTACTTTCTCGGACCGCCTTTCACTTTAAACTCTTTCTGCTCGGCAGCGCCCTTACCTTCTTTAACCGTGATTATGGTGTTCACCTTTACGTCGGCGATTTTATCAATCGCGCCGCTGGGCCACCGAATCTCTATCAGGTCGATCTTTTTACACTGTTCAAGTCCGAAATGCAGTCTCAAATCACTCTGCGAAATGTAGCTATCGCCGCTGCGGACTTCGTCCTTTTGCGCCAAGTCGCCGCAAACAACTTTCACCCGAGCTCCAATACCGTCCCGGTTGCTTTTTACACCGACCGTCTTGATGAGGACGGAATTGTTAGCATTGCCGCCATCGTTGCGCAGGAGTTGGCCAGAGCCATCGAGGTTACTGATCACGATATCAACATCACCGTCATTATCAATATCACCGAAGGCTGCGCCCCGCGCGGCTCGCTTCTCCGCGAACGGCGCGCCGAGTTGCTCGGCAAGCTCCGTGAATGTTCCGTTACGGTTGTTTCGGTGCACGAAGTTGCGCTGGTGAAAGCTTTTTATCTGCGGGTAGACATGACCGTTGGCGACGAACAGGTCAACCCACCCATCGCTGTCGTAGTCAAAAAACTTGGTTCCCCATCCGACGTAAGGAAAACTTACTGGGGCGACTTTGGTAGCGTAGGAGACATCTGAAAAAGAGTTGCGACCGTCGTTGCGGTAGAGAACGTTGTAATCGTCGTCGAAGTTAGTGATGAATAGGTCCAACTTCCCGTCGTGATTGTAGTCACCTACGGTCACTCCCATGCATCCTTGCGCGGCGCCATTTTCGTTGAGCGCGGTGCCTGAGATAAAGGCAATATCCTTGAACGTGCCGTCACCGTTGTTCCTATAGAGGAAATTTGGCGTTGAGTCGTTCGCAACGAAAATGTCGATCAGACCGTCTTCGTCGAAGTCGCTACTAATGACACCCATTCCGTAATAACCGTTTGGATCTGTGACCCCGGCTTTCTTCGTAACGTCGGTGAAGGTGCCGTCCCCATTGTTGTGATAGAGCGAGTCGCCATCGCCCGGCATTCCCCTGGGGCCGCATTGGACGGCGACGCCTTTAAACTGGCAGGTCTTGTCCTTGCCGAACTCAGGTAGGTTGTTAAAGTCGAAGGCCACGTAGTTCGAGACGAAGAGGTCGAGGTGGCCGTCCGCGTCGTAATCCATAAACGAGGCTCCGGTGGACCAACGCGGGTCGCCCACTCCCGCCTTATCCGTCACGTCCGCGAATGTGCCGTCACCGTTGTTCTTAAGCAGATGGTTCGGCCCGACGCATGTTACGTAGATATCCTGGAAGCCGTCATTGTTGTAGTCGGCCACAGCTACCCCCATACCCCAGCCTATGTCACCCACTCCAGCCTTGTCCGTCACGTCACTGAACGTGCCATCGCCCCGATTGCGGTATAGCGTACTCTTCGTCTTCCCCTTCGACTTCACCAGATCGACAGTCAGAGAGTTAACAAAGTAGATATCCAGCAGACCGTCGTTGTCATAGTCAATGAGCGCTACGCCTCCGCTCATCGACTCAACGATGTACCGTTTCTCGGGCGTGGAGATGTGTTTGAAAGAGATGCCCGCCCGCCCCGTGACATCTGTAAACCGGAGGCCGGAGGGTTGATTACCGCGCGCGGGCGGAGACATTGAAAAAGGCAAGAGTAACGCCGCGATCAGAAACGATTTTGTGATTCGTGAATTCAAGTTGGAAAGTGCAACTCAAGAGCTTTCGTTTGACTAAGCGCCGCGGGCGCCCCGGCTGCCATTCGGCTGATCACTTGTCACAGTTCAGTTGCACTCTAATTTGATGGCGATTTCTAAATCTTCATTGATTCGCCTGGCGCAGGGCTTTCTCTTTCAGCTGCCGGGCTATTTCCAGTTGGCCCTCGCCGTCCGCCTGACGACCCGCAGCGATGTAGGCCCGGCCTAGTTGATAATGAATGTGTGTTTCTCCAGGTGCAAGCTTGACAGCAGCTTCGAGGCTTTCGACCGCACCGCTAACGTCGCCACGCTTCAGCAAAGCGTTACCCAATTCGAAACGCGCGTTAGCAAAATCGGGCCGGTCGCGGATGACCTCTTGCATTAATCTAATGCCCCGTTCTGTTTCCTGGCGGGCGAGCGCAACGTAACCAAGATGATATCGGGCTTGAATGTCACGGGGGTTCAATGCCAACTCTGCTTCGAACTCACGAGCAGCTTCGTCGAGTTTACCGGTCCTCACGTAGATCATGCCGGCATAGAAGTGTGCGAGGCGCACTTTGTCGTCGAGTGAGATTGCTCTATGCAGTTCTTCTAATGCTTTGGCAGGCTCGTTCTGTTCATAGTGGGCCATGCCAAGCAGGATGTGGACCTGTGGACTGTCGCCGCCCAAAGCTATCATTTGTCTTGTAACGCGGTCAGCCGCCTCTGTCTTACGCTCCTTCGAAAGTGAAAGCGCGAGCGGGAAGTAGAGGGTCACTTCGTTTGGTTTGGCTGCCACCACTTCGGTCAATAGCAGCGACGCTTTGGCGTAGTCCTCCGTCATGAAGGAACTCAAACCCAAGAGCTGCTTAACTTGAAGATCGTTTGGACGCGCCTTTAACTCTCTCTCAAGCGGCGCGACTGCTTCTTTGTAAGCCTCCGACTTGAAGAAAGCGAGACCCAGATTGTAATCGAGCCCTTCGTGCCGGGGACTCCATATCGCAGCGGTGGTGAACTGTTTTGCTGCTGCGCCGAAGTCCTGGCGCTCCGCATGCAGTAGGCCGATGTTGTTGTGAGCCGCCGCAATTATCTTCTCGTAAAAGGCCGCATCCGCTTGCAACGCCTCGGCCGTCCGGGCATCCACGGCACTGGATGCGTCGATCACGCCCTGCGATGCGAGTTTATCCGCAAGTTTGTCCTGGCCTTCTTTGTCAGTCCTGAGGTAGGCGTCCAGTTTGGCCGCATCCGTCTTGAAGGCTTTAGACTTGAGATCGGAGGCGATCTGGAGCTCGTGCTCGCCCTCCTTCGTCTGTCCTACCTTAATCAGAGACTGCCCGAGCCGGTAGTGCGCATTGGTGACCTGATAGTCATTATGATCAAGACGGGGATTCAGGTCGATTGCTTTTCTGAGCGCGGGAATCGCCTGCTCGTATTTTTGCAAACTCTGGTAAGCCTGACCGAGGAAGTAGTGTGGGTCGGGATTATTCGGTTGGAGACGGGAAGCCTTCTCCATCAGTGGCACTGCCGGAAGCCATCGACCTTCGGTCATATGGATCACACCCAGATAATAGTTAGCTAAGAACTCGTCGGGGTGAGCAGCTAACTCCAACTGCAACTCCTTCATAGCATCCTTGAGTCGGGCGGCTCCATCTTTTAGCAGATAGGTGTGGCCCAGGTAGTAGTGTACGCGCGGGAATCGAGAGTCGAGAGCAGCCGCTTTCTTGAACTCATCGATAGCCTCCGACAGAAAGCCGGTTTCACGATAAGCGCGGCCGATGAGCAGACGAAGACGCGGTCCTTCGCGAAGTTGCGTGATCATGCGTTCATAAATGCGTCGTGCTTCTGCAACTTTGCGCTGCTTGAGATAAGTCAGGCCCAGGGTGTACGCCGCGTCCTGATCATTCGGCGTCAAGACAAGCGCCGCCTCCAGTTTGCGCGCGGCTTCCTCGTATTCACCCATCATGAAGTGCGTCTTCCCCATCATGTGATGCGCGGACGCGTTACGCGGATCGCGCGCAAGCGAACGACGTAAAGGCTCAGCAGCCTTCTGATAGTGGCCGGCCTGGAAATATGCGATGGCTAACTCGACGTTCGACTGCGTGGGATCAGTCGCGTGCGCAGCGGCAGCTTCAAAGGCAGAGATTGCGCCGTCATAGTTAGACTGTGCGGTGTAAACCTTCCCCAGCGCCGGATATGCAAAATTGAGTATTGCTGTGTACTCCGCCTCAGCCGCCGCCAGATTGCCGGCTCGCCGGTGCGCCTCAGCCGCTTCGTGGTGCTTTCGAAATGAATCGCCGGGAGTTTGGAAGGGGCTAGGGAGCAGCAGCAGCAAGAGAACAATTGCGGAGAAATACATTGCTAAAGGTACTGCGTCATTGGATTCTGTAAAAGGTGAACGGAGGGCTGAATGATTTATTCAACCCTCCGTTCTGCTTCGGTTGGACGAACTATATCAGAAAGTGAATTTCAGACCGAACTGAATCTCACGCGGCCCGCGCGTGGAGCCAGCTCGACCGAAACCACCGTTGGCCAGGTTGTTGTCGATACCGCCCCCCGCGACGGTGAGGTTATGTCCTCTAAAGTTTACGAAGTTGAAGGCGTTGAACATCTCAGCCCTGAACTGCAGACCAAAGCGCTCTTTCATCCTCCAGTTCTTGGCCAGCGAGAAATCAATGTTCTTAATGCCGGGCGCTCTTACATCACCACGCTTAAGATTGCCGAAGGTGCCCGCCGCCGGTGTCGCGAACGCATCCCTGTCGATCAGCAATGAGCGATCGCTGGAGTTGTTGACATAAATCTGAGCGCTCGAAACCAGATCGGGACGCTGCGTGGTCGCGTTGCCAAGACCGGCTCTGTCTGTTCCCAGAATGATGTTCAGAGGCGTGCCACTATAGTACGAGGCAATGGTGTTGAACTGCCAGTCTCCGAAAATGTTGCTAAACAAGGCGCCCCGCTCCTTGAATGAAGGCAGCGCGTAAACCGCGTTGAAGACGAGGGCATGCCGTCGGTCCAGATCGGCGTAGCCCTTGTCGATGTCGTAGTTAAAGACGTCAGTCGTCGCGCTGATGTAAGACTGAGTTGGGACATTACTAATAGTACGCGACAACGTGTAAGCGGTCTGGAAGGCCAACCTGTTACTGAACCGGCGATCGATCCAGACTTGCAATCCGTGATAATTGGAATCGCCGGTGGATTCATCCCTCGTTACGCCGTTAGCGAAGCCGAACCTCCGCCATTCCGGATGCGCAGCTAAGTCACCGCCGTTGGCGACGTCGTCTCGGAACTGTGGCAGCACCGCGTTGTAGCTGCCATTGATCAGCCGCCAGATGTGCAGGCCGTGGTTCCCGACGTAGGAGACTTCCGCCACGGTGTTCTTCATCACTTCATGCGAAACGGTCACGTTCCATTGCCAGCTCTCGGGCGGACGGAAATTCGTGTCAACAGAGTTGAGCCCGCCCACATTCGCCGCTCGTCCCGCCAGGACCGCAGCGTTGGCATTATCCATGGTGCGACAGGTCGGGCAGTCGGTCAGACTTACAGCAGTGTTGTTCCAGCCAGTATCAACCTGTGTCGTCCATGGTGGATTAAGCGCCATTCTGAGCACTGAGGCGATCACGTTCGACCGGCTCATATAACGCCCGGCGCCCAGCCGTAAAGCGGTCTTGCCCTTACCAGAAATGTCCCATGCCAAGCCCATGCGCGGTTGCAGGCCCCACTTGTATGGGTTCACCAGAGCGCGAGGCAATCCCGCCTGTTCCGCCTGATCGGCCCGGACATATCCACTGTTGATATCGACGCCGTTAAAGCGTTCCGGAATCCAGTTGGTCAAGCGATCATCATCGGCGAAAGCCGGCGGGTAATAGGAGTACCTTAGGCCCAGGGTCAGCGTAAGATTGGGACGGACCTTCCACGTATCGTTTGCGTAGAGTTCAAAGTCTCGCCACCGACCAAAGGTGGTGTCCTGACGCTGCAATTCGGTGTACTGCAGGAGGACCAGATCCCTAAGCAACAGATCGGTAATCAAGCTACCAGTGCGAACACCGTCCGTCTGAATCGTGTAGACGCCACTGCCACCACTTGGTTGCTCGTTTTTGATGTTGTGACTGAAGAGCACCCCGAACTTCGCAGCGTGGGAACCGATCACTTTCGAGAAGTCATCCTTCCAAATGAAAAGATCCTGGTGATTCGTCCATGGCGCCTGGTGCCACAAATTTCCATAACCACCCGCACCCCAGCCGACGGTCGGAACCCCTGTGCCTTCCACTCGCGGAAAGACTGTCGGGAAGGCAGCCGCCACCTGGTCGTTAAGCGCCTGACCGGCTGCGCTTGTAGTAACAAAGATGTCGTTACCGGCACGTGAAAACTGAAACTCGTTGACCGCCGTGGAACTCAGCGTGTTCGTTAGCTTGACTGCGAAGCTGCGGCTAGGCTGTTCCCAGTCCGAGGAAAGCGTCGGGAACGGAGTATCGCCCCAGAAGTTGCCTGCTGCCTCTCCGTGAACCCAGGTTTCGTTAATGTAGCGGGCCATCAGGTTCATCTTGTCGGTGATCGCGATATCGCCGCGGATGAGATCCTGACGAGTATCGACCGGCTGCAGGGGAGTTGAGATCCAGTTGGCGCCGGTCTCACGCCCGGTCGGGTCGGCCGCGTTGTTAGGAAGAGGGAAGATGCCCATCAACGCAAGGCCGGCAGGGCTCAAGCGCGCCGCCGGGATTATGTTGCCTGGAAATGGAGCACAGGTAGCGGCGCTGAATACACGATTACCAGCCGAGTTTAGGCATGGACTGAACGGGTCAAAGGGCACCCCACCCGTAAGGGCACCGCTGAAGTTTCCGGCCCTCTCCTGTGCGGTGGGAACCAGGGCGCGAAGCGGCGTTCCGCGCCGCTCGCGGCGCCACTCTTCCGACCAGAAGAAGAAGACTCTGTCTTTAACGATGGGCCCGCTGAAGTTGCCGCCGAAGTTGTGATATTTGAGCGGCGCACGTTTTACGCCCGCCTGATTCGAGAACCAATCGTTGGCGTTCAATTTGTTGTGACGCAAGAACTCGAAGAGAGTGCCGTGGAATTGATTGCCGCCGCCTTTCGTGACGAGATTGATCACTGCTCCCTGTGCCTGCCCGTATTCTGCGCTGAAACTATTGCGCTCAACGCGGAACTCAGCGATAGAGTCGATAGAGGGAAATACAAGTAGTGTGGCATTCGAGCCGACGTCCATGTTGTTGACGCCGTCGACCGTCCACATATTCGCGTTCGACTGGTTGCCGTTAACTGACACGTCCACGTGGGAGTCAAGCCCGGTACCGCGCGTGCCGAAAGCATTACCCTCATTGGGCGTCGAGAGACCTGGCACGAGTGTGACCAAGGCGGCATAGTTACGCCCATTCAACGGAAGTTCAGTTACCTGCTTCTCCGAAACCAGGCTACTCACTCTGCCGCTCTCCGTCTCGACGAGTTGCGCCAGCCCAGTGACATTCACCGTCTCAGTGACTTGTCCGACTTCCACGTTTAGATCAACGACTACTCTGTCGGCTACGTGCACCTCAATACCGGTGGCTACAGTGTTCTTAAAACCCGGTGGGGCCACGCTCACGCTATATCGGCCCACCGGTAAGCTCTGAGCAGAGTAAGCCCCATCTTCGTCGGTTCTCACCGTTCGCGTCTGGCCAGTCGTCTCCTCCGTGATAGTGACGTCAGCCTTTGGAACGGCCGCACCCTGAGGATCGCGCACAGTGCCGCTGATGCTCCCCACCGTACTCGTCTGGGCATTGACACTGCCTGCCAAACCAACTGCGAGCAGAATCAGTACGACGTAAAGACCAAACTTCTTTTTCATGTTTTGTTCTCCTGACATCGAGCCCTCGTCCCAACGATTGGCTTACTTGAATCAACCGCCACGAAACGCCCAAAACAACTAGTGATAAGAGCCTGGTAAGTATCTACTTTGAGGTCCGCAATTCCATCAAAGGTTAGAAGTAAGAATTTGGAAGTGCCCCGAGTTCTCATTCGCCTTAACTTTGTTGGCTAGCCGCACAAACAAATCTAATATTTCTAACGTGTTGGCTGACTACGGATAGACTAGTTCTTAAATATACTCTAAGCCTCATTATTCCTTTGGAGAAGTTACTACGGGTAAGATACGGTGATAATCATCAGCAAGAGCAAGTTCAGGCTCATATTCATTGAGAAAGTTCAGCGTTACAGTTGGAGATGTAACTTGTTACACGCGGAAGTCTTTTAGGTTGTTGAAAAGCAGCTACCGAGCCTATAATTCGAGCCAACCGCTAGTTGCGATTTGCAGCCTTTTTGCTAAACCGAACAAAGCTTTTAGAAGCGTCCCGTACTTGAACTTCTTTGACGGGCCATGGCGAACCCTTGCGGTCAAAAGACTCGGTCGCAACTGCAGGCTAACTGCGAAGCTGGGTTGCCGAAACCAGCAGCGGCACACATGCTAGCTGCGGCAATATTTGTATTTTAAGAAGTCGAACTGATAAATGAGATTGTAAGCGACCATAATTGTCGCCACTTCTCTCATCGCTCTCCTCCCAATCTTCGACTAGTCCGTGATGCCCAGCTAATCTGTGCTCAGTTGCCGTTTTGTCTCAAAGTTTAATTCTCGAGCGTGCTCTTTCAGTTTTACAGGGGAGAATATGGAACTGGGTAGGGAACAAAAGATCGAACAGTTAGAGAGGGTTCTTCATAGCCGCACTCTGCAAAATTCTGAGAACCTCAAGGCCTTTCTCCGCTTCGTTGTGGAGAAGACTTTGGCCGACGAGGATGCGCAGCTCAAGGAGTACACCATCGCTATCGAGGTTTTTGGCCGCCGAAGCGATTATGACCCGCGGATCGATTCGGTGGTCCGGGTTCAAGCCGGCAGGCTGCGGACCAAACTACATGAGTATTACAACGCGGAAGGAAAGAACGACCCGATCATAATCGACCTTCCTAAGGGTCACTACCATCCGGTCTTTAGCTCCCCTCAGGCGGAGCCGGGAAAGGAAATTTCTGCACCGCGGCCCCTAACGTCAGACGAGCTCAATGCTAACGGTCACCCGACATCAGCAACAGAGAGTCAGTCTCACATTGAAACCGTGGCGCCACGGTCTCGCGCCAAGCTGGTCGCACTCATGTTGGGAGGGCTCGTCATACTTCTAATAGCCGCGTTGGTGGCGCTGTACTCATCGAACCGGCAACTGCGCAATCAGGCTCGTAATCTTGACCCCGCGCTTCAGTCCGAAGACTTCAAGGCCGTTTGGGGTCCATTCGTTGATGACGCGGAGTCGCCGCTACTCGTCTTGAGTAATCCGACTGTGTACCGTTTCTTGAACGATGCCGACCCCGAATCTCTAGCGCGCCGTGCAATCCAACTCACACCAGAACAGACACGCTCACTTCTTGCCGCGCCTGAGTTCCAGGGTCAATACACCGGGGGCGAATCCCCACAGCTTATTCCTTCGCTGGGGATGTACACCGGAATGGGTGAAGCCGTCGGTGTTTACCGCCTCACTGACCTCCTGCGCGCTTCGGATAAAACCATACTCCTGAGACAGAGTCGCCAGGTTAGTGCCGCCGATCTGAAGTACCGCAACGTGATCCTGCTCGGCAGCATCTACGTCAACGAATGGTCGCGCCGACTCCCGACCGTCGAGAACTTCGTTTACACATTCTCCGCGACCATCGAGAATCGCAATCCCCTTCCCGGCGAAGAGCGAGAGTACAAGCCAGAGTTTAATGAGCAGACGGGGGCGATGTCAGTTGACTATGCGCTCATCACAGTCAAGCCGAATGTTTCGGGCGAACACGCAGTGATGACGCTTGCGGGGATCTTTAGCGAGGGGACTGAAGCAGCAGCCGAATTTGTAACCACACGGAATCACTTGAATCTGTTGGGGCAGCGCTTGCGCCAACTTGGCGGACAGAATGCGCCTCCCAAGTATTACCAGGCGCTTCTCAAGGTCCAGGTTGAAAACGGCACGCCGACTACCATTACCCTTCTTTCTCTGCGGGCGCTGCCGGAGGCGGGTAAATCCTAAAGCAGAATCGAAAACCCTATCTCAGGAGCTTTTACGCAGCGGCTTGTTCAGCTTTTCAGCTAGCTTCAGAATGCCGTCACTAAGCAAGATGATATCGCGCAGGTCGCTCCCTGCTTTTGCAGATTGAGGCGCATCGACAACGTCAGGTAGCTTGAAGACAGGATTTTCAGTGAAACTGTCGATCTTCTTACACATCGCTACCAGTGCCCCCTTCATTTGATTGTCGCCAAGTTCAAGGGCTTTGCCCTCTTCGTCCTTTTCGCCTGCCGCTGCCTCCCGAATCAAGAAAGCTCTAAGCCGGTTGGCACGCTTGTTTATTGCCTCAGACTCGGCGGCGATGAATTTGTAATCCAACGGCTTCTCAGACAACAGGTGGCGCGCGACGTTGTTACGCAGAACCTGAATCGCCTTGAAGTCCTCCCGCATCTGTTTGGCTGCGATCTCAAAGTCCCTCGTATCCCCTTTTCTAGCGGGGCCCACCATCTCTGCGCTGCGCAGTTGAGCCTCCCGCTGTTGCCTGTCGCGTACTTCGCCGAACGGGTCTTTGACTGCCGGAGCTGAGGGAATGTTCTGCTGACCGCTAACCGCTTGTGGGGTGAAAATGATCAAGCAAACCGCAACCGCAAATCCTAGCTGACCCACGACCTGACCCGCGACCGAAAGGGCTCGATAGTTCTTCATAGCCGTTCTCCTTTCAATAAGGACGCAGTATAAGACACTAATTTGACAGGTGAAATGTGCGGGTAATCTTTCTCGAGAGTTTTCGGGGTTAAGCGGCGGCGGCTCCGGAAAATTTGGTTGTCAAGACCAGACTCAAAGCCCCCATCAATGTCGGATCCCCATTCAATGTGGAGCGAAGGATTCGCGCCGAAGGCACTCCACGACGAATACTGCGCTCTATCTTTTCCGTGAGATCTTTTTCGATCAAAGACCACGCTCGAGTTATCGCGCCGCCAACTACCACTGCTTCCGGGCTGAAGCCAACTACAAGATTGGATATGCCAATCGCTAAATAACGACCCGTTTCCGTGAGCGCAATCTCGGCTTCCTGCTCACCCGCCAGAGCCCGATCGATTAATGTTCCAAAATCCGGCGCAATGCTGGCTCTCTTCAACTTCGTATAGCGGGCGATCGCAGCGCGCTCCGAAGCGAACGCTTCCCAACAATCGTCGTTTCCGCAGGAACACAGAACGGGTGCGTTGCTGCCCACGATCATGTGACCAAATTCGCCTGCCGCTCCGCGGACGCCACGATACACCTGGCCGTCAAAAATAATTCCGGTTCCTACTCCATCGGCCACCAGAACGAAGATGAAATCCCGTGCGTCCCTAACTTCGGGTCGTCCGAACCACAACTCAGCGAGGGCCACGGCATTGGCATCATTGTCGATCGTAACCGGCAATCCTGTCGCCTGAGAAATCATTTCGCCGATTGGTAAGTCGCGCCACTTAAAATACGGCACAAAGATCACATTTCCCGTTGCTGGATTCACCAATCCGGGAATGCTGACTCCAATTCCTTCGATTGAGCTCTTTTCGGAAAACTTACGGATGACTTCGACGATGCGGTTCACCGTACGTTCGGGAACCTGTTCAGTGAGAAAACTCTCTTGCTGGACCACGACGCCAGCCAGGTCGCTACTGGCGATGGTCGTGTCGGTGGGTGTGATATTTACGCCAATGGCAATAGCGCCAGCCGTACGCAGTCGAAGCAGAGTCGGTCGCCGGCCGCCTGTTGATTTACCTTCACCGATCTCTTCAACTAAACCCTCTCCTGTAAGCGCCTCGACAATCTCTGAGATGGTAGAGCGCTGCAGGGCTGTCTCGCGGGCTATTGCAGCGCGGGAAATTGGCTCCCTTTCGCGAACGTAGTTAAGAACTATCTGCCGATTAATATCGCGGATGGTGTGTGGGTTGGCCGCTTGAACTTTTCGCAGATCGATTCGTCGCACTCGTTTGACCTTAGCTAACTACGGGTGGGCTTCGCAGACTAAACAGCCTGTTGAAGCTTTAGAGTATTGAGCAGCGATCAATATTATAAAGGGCCGCCGAAGTCAACGATTCGCCTTAAAGAACTCATGTTGATGTCCAGGGTCCAAAGTATAGGGTCTGCATTCAACGTCGAAGAACGGACATTGGAGGTTGGACCTGTGACGTGGACTACTACATGCCGATCCCTTTCAGATGATAACGATCAGTATCATAAAATCGCTCGACGTCCACCGTATCGATCTTTCCCAGAACTGTAGAAAGATCCACCAGCGACAGATCGCATGCCGGTGCAATACCACGCGATGACACCATCTTGCCAAAGTCGCCGTCGGCGACTGCGTCCGCCGCCCGAGCACCGAATAACAAACCCATAATGCGGTCGACGGGCGAAGGTGGGCCGCCGCGTTGTGGGTGACCAAGAATTACAGAACGAGCTTCGTAGGACGTATCACTCAAAATTCTTCGGGCCAGAACTTCAGCAATGCCCCCCAGCCTGGCGTGCCCGAAGGCGTCATGACGATCGTCCATAATTATTAGCTCGCCGTCTTCCGCGTAGGCTCCTTCAGCCACGACGATTACCGAATAACGGGGACGCTGCGGATCGCGGGGATGCGAGGTTGAATCTCCGAGTTTATTTTTCAAGAGCCGGTAAATCTTTTCGTAGCGAAATGGGTGTTCGGGAATCAGAATGATGTCTGCCTGACCTGCAAGACCAGACCAAAGAGCGAGGTGGCCGGAGTGGCGTCCCATTACTTCGATCACTTGTACCCAGCCGTGCGAACCAGCAGGGGTGCGGGACCGCTCAATGACTTCAGTTACATTTCTTAAGGCCGTGTCAAAACCGAGCGTGTAATCTGTTCCCGACAGATCCTTGTCAATGGTCTTGGGAATACCAACGATTGCCACACCCATTTGCGAAAGCCGTGCGGCAACGCCTAACGTGTCTTCACCGCCGCAAGCTACAACGGCATCAAGTCCGAGCTTCTCGATGTTGGCAATCACCTCGGAAGATCTGTCAATCCTCTCTCCCATCTCATTAGGTGTTTGAAAAGGATTGGTGCGCGACGAGCCGAGGTTGGTGCCGCCATCGCGATCCCAGCGTCGCACTGTTGCCCGCTCTAACGGCATCACATCGAAAGGAGGATTTAGTAAACTCAGCCAACCATCGCCGAGCCCAACTGTCTTAATCTCAAGGTCAGAAGACCTATAAACCAAACCCTTGATAGCGGGATTGAGGCCGGGCGCATCACCCCCTCCGGTCAGCACACCGATACGTTTTACTTTATTCATAGGAAATCAAAATGTTCTTAACTAGTTCAAATAATAGTTTGGCTGAATGGCACAGAATCGTGTAAGACTGATTCAAGCGACATAATAAAATGGAAGTGAATCGTAGGCTCGTTATTCAGGTAACGGGATTCTAGTACGAGGGGAGCATATCGTGAAGGGCTGGATCTACCAGGGCTTTGCTGTTTGCCTGATTCTCATTTTACACAGCTGTTTCGCGCAGTGTGCGCAAACTCAACCACCAAACGCATACATTCCCAAATTTAGTTTTCGAAAAAGTGGGCTTGAGTTGGAGCGACGAACGCAGGCCGGAACCTTTTTTGATGTGGTTGGTCATAGGTCTGCTGTGCTTGGTTACGAGCATCGCGGTCTTGAATCCTGGGTATACCCGATGAAGCTCCTGGATGACTGTGAGCTTTCATTTCGCATCGAAGGCTATCCGCTGGAATTCCGCGCCCCCGACCTTGCGGTAAGGATCAAAGTACGTCCCGAAGCAACGACCTTCACCTACTCGCACGCCGCGTTCACCGTAGATCAGATCATTTTTGCCCCGATTGATGAAGCGGGTATTGTCATGCTGCTCGAGGTGAAAACTACTCTTCCGATGAGTGTCAACGTCAGGTTCCGTCCCAAACTGAAACTGGCTTGGCCTGCCGGTTTGATGACAGGCAATCTGGAGTGGGACAAAAAAGAGCATGTTTATTACATCACCGAGGAGTCAAAACGCTTTGTCGGCATGATCGGCTCACCAGCCGGGCAAGACGTTTCCGTCATGCCCTACCAGGAAGAGCCCAGGGACGTGCCGGCACACTTCATCATCAGCCCCTCTCTTAATGATTTAAGGTCCAGCTTTATTCCAATCGTAATCGTTGGCAGCGTCGAAGGCCGCGATAAAGCGAAAGCTTTGTATGATCGACTGCTCGGCTCCATCCCGGCGCTTTACGAAAAGAACGTCGCTTACTACGAGCGCCTGGTAAACGAAACAGTCAATATAAGGACACCAGATGAGCGTCTCAACAAAGCCTTTAGTTGGGCAAAGGTTGGTGTGGACAAGGGAGTCGCAACTAACCCTTACCTTGGTACTGGATTAATTGCGGGCTTTCGTACCTCAGGCGATAGCGAACGTCCCGGTTTCGCCTGGTTCTTCGGGCGCGACGCGCTCTGGACCGCGCTCGCGATCAATGCTTACGGCGACTTTCAAACCACGAGAACAGCCCTTGAATTCCTCAAGAAATTTCAGCGGACTGACGGCAAGATCCCACATGAAATCTCACAGAGCGCATCATTGATTCCATGGTTTACCGATTATGAATTTCCCTGGAATAGCGCCGACGCAACGCCGCTTTATGTGATCGCCCATGGCGATTATTGGCGCAGCAGTGGTGACAAAGATTTCCTCACAACCAATTGGGATTCAATCGTCAAAGCTTATCGCTTCTCTGCCGCTACCGACACGGATGGCAATCACCTAATCGAGAATTCAAAGAAAACGAGGTTTGGTCATGGCTGGGTTGAGGGAGGCGCACTTTATCCGCCACACGAAGAGATTTACATGCAAGGTCTGTGGATCGAGGCATCGCGCATTCTTGCGGAGATGGCTGATGTTATCGGGGATTTTGCGCTCGCCTCACAGGCGCGCGCTAATGCTGAACGAACGCGTTTGGCCATGGAGCAAATTTACTGGCTCGCAGATCGTGGCTTCTACTCCTTTGCCACCAAGTTGCCAAACGAAAAGCCTCCAGAGGCGGAGCCTGGACCAAACCTAGCCGTGCGCCAGGCGCGTTTGAATGAACTAAGCAGCATGCGAATCTTTGACGAAGATACTGTGCTCCCGGCTGTCCCTCTCTGGTTTCAAACGATGATGCATGAACGTGCCCAATCCGAGATAGATCATCTGGGCAGTGCGGCGATGATGACGGATTGGGGAAACCGCATCATCTCAAATAAGAGCCGGCTTTATGATCCACTCTCGTATCATTACGGTTCCGTGTGGCCACTCTTTACCGGTTGGGCCAGCATGGGCGCTTACCGTTACGGTCGCTCGCACGTCGGTTACCAAGCTTTAATGGGTAACACCTTGCTAACTTACACAAGCGCGCTCGGGTACGTGACGGAGTTGCTGTCTGGGGACTTTAACGCTCCCTTTGGCCGCTCCTCTCATCATCAAATCTGGTCGGAGGCTATGGTAATTACTCCCGCGGTGCGCGGGCTGCTGGGAATAGAAGTAAGCGCAGGAGGGAAAGCCTTACGGTTTGCGCCGCAGTTACCTGCGAATTGGAATCAAGTTGAAGCGCAAAAAGTGGCCGCGGGACACTCCCGTTTTGACCTCAAGCTAACTCGCGAGTCGGGACGTCTGACTGTAAAGATCACACGACGCGGTACGGCCAACGCTTCAACTGGATCCACCCGCATCACAGTGGCACCAGCTTTTCCACTCGATGCCCGCATCCTCAACGTCAAAGTTAAGGGGCGCACGACTCAGTTTGTGACTAATCGCGTGGGTGATATGCAACGCGCTGAAGTTACCCTCGATGCCAACCAGGAAAATATTGACGTCGTCTTTCGTTACGACGGCGGAACCGATGTTTTCATAAATCACGAAATACCAATGCCCGGCGCACAAAGCAAAGGACTGCGGATCCTTCGCTCGCGTGCAGATCAGAATGCTTTACATCTCCTGCTTGAAGGAATCGGTGGAAATACCTACGCTCTGGAGGTTCATACGCCGCACCAACTCGGTGAGGTCGCCGGCGCAACAATTGAAGCGGGCCGGGTTTCTTCCCGCTTGTTGGTAACTTTCAGCGGCCCGCCCGAGACTTACGTGAGACACGAATTGAAAATACCGCTTAGGCGCCGCAGGAAATAATGTAGGACCGATCTCTGCAAGGCAGGCCGTTGCTAATTCGCAAGTCAGGAAGGGTGGATTGCCCCGCTCGCAGGCCGAATCGCGGACACCTGTTAGGTACCATCTCAGGGGCATTAACCTGGCAGAAGAATTCCTCGCACTGAAACTACTCAGGCTAGAGCTTGGGGCTGTAGCTTGAGAGCTGAGGCGTCGGTCGCTCCTTTGGCGCTCGAGCTGGTGGCAAGCCATTCTTCCTGACCTGCAAGTTACGAGGCTTGAGCCATCCTCTGCTATCACTACGCGCGCAAGAAAATAGTGTTCAATAACTACCGACCAAACGGACGCTTCACAGAGCTATTCCGCCGCGATGAAAGGAATCCGATCCTAACGGCGGCGGATTGGCCGTACCAGGTCAATTCGGTCTTTAATCCCGGAGCGACACTTCTACCAGATGGGCAAACGCTCCTGCTTGCACGAGTTGAAGATCGCACCGGTCTTTCGCATCTCAACGCCGCGCGCAGCCATGACGGCGTTCACGACTGGAACATCGATACCACTCCGACTTTTCTGCCGGACCCAGGCGGTTTTCCAGAGGAGCTTTGGGGGGTAGAAGACGCACGCGTAGTCTACCTGCCAGAGCTCGCAAAGTGGGCCATCACATACACTGCTTACTCGGAACGCGGTCCGCTTGTCTCGCTGGCGCTGACGCCTGACTTTCGACACTTCGAGCGGCGGGGCGAGATCATGAGACCAGATGACAAGGATGCGGCTCTCTTCCCGCACCGCATTGGGGGACGATGGGCGCTGCTACACAGACCTGTGCCTGGTCCGTCCGGCACGGGCGCTCACATTTGGATCTCCTTCTCACACGACTTGCAGGAGTGGGGCGAACCTACGCTGGTATTGCAAGCTCGTCGCGGCGGCTGGTGGGATGCCAACAAGATCGGATTGTGTACACCGCCAATCGAGACCGCGGAAGGTTGGCTCATTATTTATCATGGCGTCCGCACAACCGGAGCAGGAGTAATTTACCGTCTCGGACTCGCGCTGCTTGACCTTGAAGATCCGGCACGTGTGATCCACCGCGGCGATGAATGGATCATGAGCCCGAGCGAAGCGTATGAAATCGTGGGCGATGTTGGGTACGTCGTCTTTCCTTGTGGGCAGGTTGTCGATGAGGTGACTGGGGATATCCGTCTGTACTATGGCGCTGCGGATTCATCGATCGGTGTGGCCCATGGCAACATTCACGACATGGTCGAATGGCTGAAGAGATAGAATAGCTCATCCCAAAGGCGACAATTCATGTGGGTAAATTTGCAAGTCGGGAAGGGGGCAGGCCTAAAACATTTTCCATTTCTCATTTCTCACTTTTCATTGGTGGATTCAAGTTTGAAGTGCAACACACAGGCCCGAAGGGCCGATAGTTAATAGCCACGCCGGTTAGCGCGTGGACATCGGTCGCAACAAAACAAAGCGCCAAAGGTGCGACAGTTATTTTAGGGCCCCAATCGTCTGCCGGACCTGTCCAATTCTACCGCCTGCCGGAGTTTACGTAGTCTACCACTACCCCGTCGATCAGCGTCCTATTTCCCTTGCGCGTGACTGTTCCGCCGCTGGGGACCACCACCACAACCGCGGCCGTGTCGGCAGCAAGGGAGAAGCTGGATACACCCTTTGCATTCTTCTTCAGGAATCTGTCGCTTGCGGCGTCGAAGAGATCTCGCGATTCATGGCCGACGTTGATCTCGACCTCCTTTCGAACGTCATACGGGTTGTAATAGAGATAGGCTGGGTAGGCACGATCGTGGAAAAAGTCAGTCGCCAGACAGTCCAATTGCAGGATCATTTCAACATTAGTTTTCCTGACAATCCCTCCAAAGAAGCCGACATAGGAAGCGCCGTAAAGCGCGAAGTCCGTCGGACCCCAACCAAGCCTGATGGGATCTCCGGTTGCGTAAGGGCTTTTGCCTTTCCATTCTTTGCGTAGTCCCTCGTAGGCAATCACACCAGCATCTTCCTTCCAAAAAGCGCTTGATTGATGCTCATCCGAATGAGCATCCCGATAAAACAAGCGGGCGCTGTTGGCCGCATTCAGCATCCACCTTCCAATTGCCCGACTGTAGCGATCATCGTAGCGAACCAGAGGCACCAGGGCGCCTGCCGTTGCAAACGTGTTCATGGCGAAAGCATAACCACCTCCATCAGTGATGCTTCCGACCAACCCATGACAACTGTAACCGCCCCAATCTTCGGCAATAGTGCCCCATCCGGGTCTCGCGTTGCTCTCGTCGAAACACCATGTGAGAAGCTTGTGGACGTCATACTTTCGCCCTAGTTCGCCGTTGATACGAGCGGCAAGGTAGGCGCCATAAGGCATCAGAATTTCGTAGTGAGGATTCTCTTTTCGATTATGCAGAAACCTCAGAGACCAGTCCGCAGCTGCCAGATGTTTGGGCGACCGCCACTTGACCCAAGCCATATACTCCAACCAACCGATCCCTGCGGCGGCGTCGGGTTCTTTCCACTTCCCGTTATCGACTGGTTGCATCCTATTAAAATCGAAAGCGGTATGGTCGAAATCGGAGGCGCCATTTTTCCCGCCCATCTGATAAGCAGCGTCGTACCAGCGGTCCGCTGTCGTCTTCATGATCGTTTCCATTACGCCAGTGTTGGGATACTTGTCAACGAGTGCATAAAAGAGGACGTGCGGCCAAACCTCGTACCAGAAAGTTTGCCCGCTCCGAGTAGATGTTCTATTTAAAACCAGACGTTCTCCGTTCTTACGATTGAAATACTGCTCAGCCATCAACACCCAGTTATGCGGCCCTCGGGCTTTGTCGATACCAGCGATCGTTGCGCCGAGGGTTGCTCCCAAACAAGTGATCGCCTCATGATCGGTCTTAGTGACCCTGGGGTCTCCTACGTAACTCGGAAGACCAAAAGTCACGCGATCGAAATTAACTCGACTGTTGTCCCACCAGATAAGCGGTAAATGTTTGCCCTTTGCATTGAAGTCAAAGATAAGTCGATCGTAAGCCTGGGCCAGAGCGTTCCAGTCTTTCATAACAAAGGGTGAAGGCTGACGAGGCATCAATTCAACCCGTGCGATCGTCTTTTGCTTTGCTAATACCTCATGCGCGGGACAGAGCGCGGCGCAGGCCAATGCGAACAGAATTGGGAGTAACTTTGTCAGGCGAACAACGCGGGTCAAGTGATTCCTCGGTGGGTTAGTTTTTCATGCCGCCACTGGCAATACTCGCAATCAAGTGACGCTGAAGAAAAAGGTAGGCGCCTATGATCGGCAAGGCGAGCAGCATTGCCGCCGCTAATTGCACGCCGAGACGCGCTTCTGCCTGACCGCCTACTGCAAACAGTGTGACCATGAGCGGCATAGTCATCAGTTCTTGATCGCGAATCACCATCAATGGCCAAAGCACGTCGTTCCAAACACCCATAAAAGTCAGAATGGCGACTGTCATGATGGCAGGCTTTGAGAGCGGATAAACGATGGTAAAAAGTATTCGCCAGTCGGAGCAGCCGTCGAGCCGCGCGGCCTCGATCAATGACTGCGGAATGGATCGGAAGAACTGCCGAAATAGCAGCACTGCGTAGCTACTCATCATCGCGGGCACAATTAGCGCCAGATAGGAATTAACCCATCCAAACTTGACCATCATGGTGTAAAGCGGGATGAGCGTCACCTGTGCCGGGATCATCATGGTCACGAGCGCCAGATTGAAGATCATCTCGCGTCCGCGGAACCTTAGACGCGATAGCGCGTAACCGACCATCGAGCCGAAAACAATCACTGAGGCAGTTACGACTGTTGCGACAAACACACTATTGATAAAGCCACGCGTGATAGGAATTTTGCGGAAAACTAGACGATAACTGTCCAGAGTGAAATGACGTGGAATGAGGCTGAAGCCGGCAATATCAATCTCCGGCTTTAAGGTTGCAGCAAACATCCATAAAAACGGGTAGAGAAAGATAATTGCCCCAAAGATCAGCACGCCATATAAAAGAAAACGCTTCACTACATGGCCTCAGTTTCTACGAAGCGCCGCTGAAAGAGCACGACGATGAAGATAATCGCAGCCCAAAAGAAGCCGATGGTTGTGGCGTAACCCATCTTGCTGAAGAAGAATGCCTGCTTGTAAAGATACAGAATACCGGACAGCGTGCTATTGGCGGGTCCGCCCCCGGTCATCACGTAGGGTTCTATGAAGAGCGAGAAGCCGCCAATGGTTGAAAGCACTAGCACCAGCATGATCGTTGGATTGAGCATCGGAATGGTAATCAACCGAAACTGTTGCCAGCCGCTCGCGCCATCAAGTTCAGCTGCTTCGTAGAGGTGGGATGGGATCAACTGCAATCCAACCAAAAAAAGCACAATGTAAAGACCGACGTTTTTCCAAGTCGCCATGATCGCGATAGCAGGCATGGCAAAGCGATGATCCGTCAGCCAGCCAATTTTCGGTAAACCAATAAACTGGAGCAACACATTAATAACGCCCGTCTCCACGGCATAGAGTTGCTGCCAGAGGATAGTCACCACAACGCCTGAAATTACGAAGGGCAGGAAATAGCTGGCGCGGAAAAAGGCGCGCCCACGAATCTTCTGATTGAGCAGCTGTGCCAGGCCGAGGGCAATAACCAACTGCAATGGAATATGAATAACCAAAAAATAGAGCGTGTTACCGAGCGCACGCCAGACAAGAGGGTCAGAGATCAATAACCTGATGTTGCCCAAGCCGACCCACTTCATCGGCGTATAAATATTCCACCGGTGAAAGATGAGAACAAAGGCGAAGGCCAGAGGGTAACCGAGAAATACTGTGAGGTGAAGCAGGTAAGGAAGCACCATCAGATATCCAACAGGATCTGTCGGGTTCCTAGTGCCAGGTGCGGGTGAAACAATGTCTTTTCCGCCACCTGTTACTTGAAACGCGTCGCCCGTTTTATTGGGCGTCGAGAATCTGTTGACTTCTCCGGGCTGCATCGTGTACCGCCTGTTCTGGTGATTTGAGGCCAAAGACGACTGAAGCTTCAACTTCCTGAGCGATAGCGTCAAAGATTTCTTTAAGCTCCGCGATCGATTCAATGCTGCGCGCAGTTGCAAGTTGCTCGGCGAATTTGACCAGCTTTGGGTTGCGCTCAAAATAATCTGCGAAAGTTTCATCTTCAAGGAGTTTCGCGCGAATCGGCAACTGGCTGGTCAACTCCAAAAATCGCAGATCATTACGCTTCGAAATCACGAACTTGATGAACTCCCAAGCCTCGCGCGGGTATTGGCAGGTCTTGAAGATGACAATGCTCTTCGGGTCCGCGTAACTAACTGGCTGTCCGGAGGCAGAGTCAGGACGCGGGATTGGCCCGTAGTCGTACTCGAAATCGGCGGAGCGATAGCGTTCAAAGTAACCAATGTTATTTGGTCCGACAAATCTCGCCGCCACTCGGCCATCAAGGATCACATCACCTTGAAAGCTTTGCCGTGGGGCGTAACCTCTGGCAAAGCATTCGTGTAAAAAGCGGAAGATGCCGACGGAGGACTGATTGTCGAACATGACTCTCCGACCTTCGACAAGGGGTTGCCCATTCGATGCAGCCATGTACAGGGGTAAGTAATCGTAGAGCCGTTTATACCAAATGGGGAAGTAATCAATCGTCAGCATCCACTGGTCAAGCGTCCCATCCGCATCCCGGTCGCGTGTCACAAGGGCTGCCGCTGAAAGAAACTCCGAGTAAGTGGTGGGCAAGGATGCGACTCCAGCCTCGCGTAACATCCTTGTGTTGTACAACACCATAATTGGATTCGACTTCCAGGGAACTTGATAAAACTTGCCGTCCGCAGAGCGATACTGGTCCAAAAGTTCCGGGGTCATACGTTCGTGAAGCACATCAAAGAAATCGGGGTAGGCATCGAGTTGGACGACTCCCTGGGCATCAAGCAGGTCCTGCATTGCGCCCGGAAAAATATTGGCATAGATGTCGGGCGTAGTCTGACTGGCGATGGCCGCCAGGATGACTTCTTCCGACGACTGTCCGGAAGGAACGGGCTCAACTTTGATCTGGACCTCAGGATGCTGCTGATTCCACTCAGACGCCATCTGATTGGCAAAGTCGAGTTCCAATGCGTTGGTCGCGCTCCAATACGTGAGCGTAATGCGGCCGGCGGTTTGCTGACCACTCGACGAGCGGGATGAATTGCAGCTTAACGACAGAACAAGCAACAAGGTTATAGCGGGTAATCTCATCTAAAGATTTGGTAATAAGTGAATTTGAAGCGGCTGCTCAACCTTGCTAAGTGCAAGTTAGGAAGGGGACCCTGTCCCCGCCCTCAAGCCCGAAGGCCACTAAGCCAAGTTCCAACCCTCATCTCGATTTTTACTCTAGGAAGAGCGGGGACAGGGTCCCCTTCATGACCTGCAAGTATCGTGGGTAGAGTTCTTATTTTTCAAACGTCGCTATCGATCCAACTTCTGATTTCACCGTCAACTTATAACTCGTAAATCAGCGCTTCATAAGGTCGTAACTGTGCGTCCGGCGATGCTGTCGGATAGTTACCAAGCATGACTTTCGCTTTACTTAAGTCGAAGCTGGTCTTAACCGAAGCGGCTTTGTCTCTGAAATTCAGCAGCACTAAAACTCTTTTGCCGTCCAGCTCTCGCGTGTAAGCGTAAACGTCTGGGTTATCCGAATCGATCAGCGTGTACTTGCCATAAACCAGGACTGAATTATCCTTCCGCAGCTTCACTAACTTTCTAAAATAGTTCAGGCAGCTGTTCGGATCACTTTCCTCGGCGGCGACATTGACAGTCTTGTAGTTGGGATTCACTTTGAGCCACGGTGTGCCCGACGTGAAACCTGCGCTCGGCGCTGTGTCCCACTGGAAGGGCGTCCGTCCATTGTCGCGGGCCGCTATTTTCTGCGCCTCCAGGAATTGCCGTAAATCTCCGCCTTTGTTTTTGATCTGTTGATACCAGTTCAGGGATTCGATGTCGCGGTAATCCTCAATGCGATCGAACTTGATGTTACTCATCCCCAACTCATCGCCGGCGTAGTAGTAAGGAGTGGCGCGCATTGTAAAGAGAAACGTGCTAAGCATTTTCGAAGATAGCTCGCGCCATTGAGGCGCGTCATTGCCCCAGCGAGTGACCATGCGCGGCTGGTCGTGATTGCCCAGATAAATCGTGCCCCAACCTTTATCCGCAAAGACCCTGTCCCATTTGCTGTAGATGTTTTTGAACTCGGCCAGACTGTAGCCCCTGGGATCAGGTATTTTCAGGCTGTCAGGTAAATAGCCCAAACTGACGCCTTCAAAGTGGTAAAGCATGTTGAGTTCGTTCCTATCAGCATCCACATAATCGAGTGCGTCTGCCGCTGTCACTCCAGCGCCTTCTGCCACTGTCATAACATCGTATTTGCTGAGCACCTCTTTGTTCATCTCCTGCAAATATTGATGCACGTGTGGCCCATTGGCGTAAAACCTGCCCCAATCACCCTTAAATTCAGCCGGCATTGGCGGGAACGTCGTATCTTTCGAGATGAAAGGAATCACGTCCATACGAAAACCGTCGACACCTTTGTCGAACCAGAAACGCATCATGGAATAGATCTCTTCTCTTAGCCGGGGGGTTTCCCAGTTAAGATCAGGCTGCTTTTGAGAGAAGTAGTGGAGGTAATAACTATTGGTCAGCTCCTCATATTTCCAGGCGTCGCCGTTGACATCAAAAAAACTACGACGAGGATTTGGTTTTCCCTTTTCTGCGGGCCACCAGTGGTAATAGTCGCGATAAGGATTGTCTCTCGAGCTGCGCGATTGTTTAAACCATTCATGCTCGTCACTGCTATGGTTCACCACCAAATCCATCACCAATTTCAATTGGCGGTCGTGCATTCCTTTTAGCAATTCATCAAAGTCCTGCATCGTGCCGAATTCTTTCATGATGCCTTGGTAATCGCTGATGTCGTAACCGTTGTCGTCGTTTGGTGAACTAAAGACGGGATTGAGCCAGATCACATCAATGCCCAAACTTTTCAGGTAGTCCAACTTCGAGGTAATACCCGGCAGATCGCCGACGCCGTCGCCGTTCGAATCCTTGAAAGACCGCGGGTAGATTTGATAGACGACAGCTTCTTTCCACCACTTTTTGGCGTTGCCGCCCTCTTTTGCGGTTTCTGAGCGGGTCGGTGTTTGAGTGGGTTCTTTCACAACGTTCCGATTATCCTTACGGCAGGTTGCTAAACACAACAACCCACTCAGCAGCGCCAAAACAATAATAAGATTCCTCATCGCAAGCCTTTCTCGAAGCGTATCGAGGTCGACAATGTTAGTAACTCAACTCAGTCGCGGCCACAGATGACGCATAAATGCGGATCAGATTTACTCAAATCCCTCTGCTACCGCCTACAGCCTACAGCCTACTGCTACTGGCTTCTTACTACCGACTGCCGCTCACGCCTTCATTGCACCGCTTGTCCGCTGGAAGGCTCGAAGAGCCTGACCTGTTCCATATCAACTACGAGGTCGAGCGATTCATTACTTCGGGCGGTCGTGCGTGGGCTGAGGCGAACTACGAATTCACGATCGCCTAATGTGCATGTGGCCAGCACTTCATTGCCGAGCGGCTCCAGAAATTCTACGCGCGCCGTAAATAGGTTCCCATCAATGGGACCGTCGTAAGTTTGCCGGTCGTAAATATCTTCCGGTCGGATACCCAGGACAAGATCCCGGCGGCCACCAAGCGTATGGCGCAAGGAAGTTGTCTTGGCGGCTGATAGCTTTAGCTGTAGTGCGGAATCTGTTAGGAGAAGGGCGCCATCATCTTCAGACAGCGTGCAGTTAATGAAGTTCATTGGTGGACTGCCGATGAAACCAGCGACGAACTGATTCGCCGGTCGATTATAAATTTCCAATGGTGCGCCGATCTGCTGCACCACCCCATCTTTCAGTACGATCAACCGATCTCCCATGCTCATCGCCTCCACTTGATCGTGTGTAACATAAATCATCGTCGCTGCCAGGAGCTTATGCAGCTTGATAAGCTCGGCGCGCATCGAGACACGAAGCTTTGCGTCAAGGTTACTAAGCGGCTCGTCGAAGAGGAACAATTTCGGCTGCCGGACGATAGCACGGCCCACGGCGACACGCTGACGCTGACCCCCGGAGAGTACCTGGGGCCTGCGATCGAGGAAACTCGTCAGCCCCAGCGTCTCTGCTGCTTCCCTTACCCGCCGATCGATCTCAGGCTTGGGATACTTCCGCATCTTTAATCCGAAGGCCATGTTTTGATAGACGGTCATGTGCGGATAGAGCGCGTAGTTCTGGAACACCATGGCAATGTCTCGATCTTTGGCCGGGACATTGTTGACCATTCGGCCCCCGATATAGATTTCGCCCTGCGAAACAGCCTCCAAGCCAGCGATCATCCGCAGCAGTGTGGATTTCCCACAACCTGACGGGCCAACGAGAATGACGAACTCGCCATCCTCAATGTCCACACTCGTGGGCGCGAGCGCGCAGATATTTCCGGCGTAAATCTTCGAGACGTCCTTGAGTTGAAGGTCTGCCATCGGTTTAAGGCCCCAGAGAGGGGTTCTTGCTTCTAGTTAACGATCTTGTCAGCTTTGTTCCAAAGTAAGTGTGCCCAGAAGAAATTTGTTCAGAAGCCAAAATTTAAACTATGCTTGCGGCATCAAGCCGAAGGTCGCGACATTCTTCGTAAGTGAAAGCTTAGATTACTGCTGGATGACGTGGCCGCCTAAGGAGAAACAACTATGACAGCCAAACCAGGACTCCGTAAGCATTTCCTTTTTCTCATAATTATTCTCTTGCTAATCTCGTCCTCGTTCGCCTCAGCCGGCTCAGAATCTGCTGCAGACAATGCATCCACGGAGCAATTGCGGGCGATACAAAAATATATCAAACAGAGCTGGCATACGTTGACACGCTCGAGCGCGGAACTTGCCAAGGCTGCACCGGATCCGAAGTTCAAGGCGATGCCTAACGGGCGCTGGCCCGTTTATATTTCTCGCCGGGAGAATATCAAGCTGATCGAACAGCGCCTTCGTACCCAAATGTCGGCGGAAGATTTTGCCACAATCGATATTCGTCAGTTACCGAACGATGTGGACGAGGTGAAAGAGCACGGTCTGCTTTATCTGCCCCACCCTTACGTGGTGCCCGGCGGGCGGTTTAACGAGATGTATGGCTGGGACAGTTATTTCACACAGGTTGGGTTGGTGCGTGACGATGAAATGATATTGGCAAAGAACATGGTCGATAACTTTCTTTACCAAATCGATCATTATGGAAAAATCCTGAACGCCAATCGCACGTACTACCTCTCGCGATCCCAACCACCGTTCCTGACTCAGATGATCCTCGGCGTTCATCGCAAGCAGCGAAACATCCCCTGGTTGCGATCAACTGTCCCGGCCATCGAGAAATACTATCGCTTCTGGATCGAAGAACCACACCTAACAAAAGAGACCGGTCTTTCCCGCTATTATGACCTTGGTCACGGTCCGGCGCCCGAAGTTCTCTCAGGTGAACGCGACAATAAAGGGCGAGACCATTACGATCACGTTAAAGAGTACTACCGTACCCATGAGGTCAAAGACTATGAACTGAGCAAGTTCTACGACAAGGAGAAGGATCAACTAACGGATCTTTTCTACAAAGGAGATCGTTCGATGCGCGAGTCGGGGTTCGATCCTTCGAACCGATTCGGGCCCTTCAGTGTCGATATCATTCATTATGATCCTGTATGCCTGAACTCATTGCTCTATCTGATGGAGACGGATACGGCAGAGATTCTAAGAATACTTGGGCGCGCCAGGGAAGCGCGCGTCTGGACTAATCGCGCTGCAGAGCGACGTCAAAGGATCAACGACTTGATGTGGGATGAGCAGGATGGTCTTTATTACGACTATAACTTTGCACGGAAGGAAGTGCGGCGCTATCCCTTCATAACTGCCTTTTATCCGCTTTGGGTTGGAGTTGCAGATAAGAACCAGGCGGCCCGGCTAGTCGCGAATCTTCATCTTTTCGAAAGACCGGGTGGACTTCTCACGAGCACCGAGGTGACGGGCAGTCAATGGGACGCTCCCTACGGCTGGGCACCTACGGAGATGATTGCCATTCAAGGGCTGCGCCGCTATGGCTATCACAAGGAAGCAGATCGCATTACGCTAAATTTTCTCTCGCTAATTCTCAAGGAGTTTATCCAGCACAACACCATTGTCGAGAAGTATGACGTGGAAAGACGCGAATCGGAGGTCAGTGCAGGTCTAAGGTTCGGCTATAAATCCAACGAGATTGGCTTTGGCTGGACTAACGCCGCCTTCGTGGAACTTTATGGCCAGTTGCCTCGAGGGGAGCAGCAAAACGTGTTGAAGCTGGAGGGGGTAAAATTGCCCAAGGATAAGTAAACATCAGTTGGGACAACTACAGATTCACCGCTTTGAAACAAACGCTCACGGTCGAGGCTGCTGATTCTTTTTTAGCCGTTCGGCGCTTTTCCTGACGCTGGCGCTGAGCTTCAAAATACTCTCAAGGTCGCTGCTCGCTTTGGTTGAGTGCTGAACATCAAGCACGCCCGGAGTCTCGAAAATCGGACTTTTGACGAAGCTTTCGATCCGATCACAGATCATCAGGAGTGCCACCTTTATTTGGGCCTCGGTGAGTTCGCTTTCGTTAACCACACGGTTTTGGCTTTCCTCAGGTTCGGGAAGCGCCAGATTCTCCTCGAGCCGGCTGGCGCGTTTTTTTATTTCGCCGGACACTTCCGAAACAAACTTGTAATCGAGACTATTACCAATCGTGCGCACTATTTCATTGCGAGCCACTTGGATCCGCTCAAAGTCCTGCTTAACCTGGGCGATAACTGCCTGGACGTATCTTAGATTGGCAGCCCTTGTAGGTCTTCTCCCAAGGCTCTGACGGAGTTCCTCGCGTTGTCTCGCCTCGCGCTCTCTAGCCATGTCCGCCTCACGACGCTCCAAAACGGGAGGTACATAGACCGGACGTCCTTGCTGTTGGGCTGGGGTTAGGGTTGCCCGTACGTTCACGGTAAACGGCGTTAACAAGGCTATAAACAGGATGGCTAACCTTGTAGGGTGATTCCTCATACCAACCCTCCGATTGAATTGCACCGGTGGTGTGACAACTAACATCACAAACTTAGACCAACTCAATCAATACGGCTACAGAAAAACACGAGGGCTGGTCTGCTCCATCAGGCAACAGACCAGCCACTCGTTTGGTAACACACCGAATTCAGCTACAACTCTGTTAGAAGAGTAACCTCAATCCGAATTGGAAATTACGCATTTGCGCGCCAGAAGCCAGGTTGAAAATTCTCCCAGCTTCAGAGGGATTACAATCGACGCAGTCCCTGGGCTGACCCAGATTGACGTGATTGAATATATTGTAGCCCTCTGCCCGGAATTCCAGATTCGTGCCTTCGGTAATCCTGAATCGCTTGAAAATAGCGAGATTACTTTGCCAGAACCCAGGACCACGCAGCGTATTCTGTCCTACGTTCCCAAACTGCCCATCTGCTGCCTTGGCCCAAGGTGTCCCTGGGCCTATCCCGGGAATGAACCACTGATCGCGACTCTGATTATCGGGATAAACGTCCTCGCTTGTTCGATCAGGGCGGCAGGGTCCCGAGTTAACTGAGCAGTTTGTGCCTGAGACGGTGGCAGTGAAAGCCAGACCGCTGGAAATGATGGTGTTCGAACTGATTTGCCAACCACCGACTATGAGATCCGCTGCTCTCGAGGCATTGCCCATGTACTTCTTGCCGCGACCGATAGGCAGTTCCCAAACCTGAGACAAGGAAAGGTGATGCTTGCGGTCAAAGCTGGTTGGCCCATACCCAAGCGACCGGTCATGGATGAAGTAGTTGTCGCTGTAGTTTCTGGCGGCCGACAACGTGTAGTGCGTTAACAAGATGAGTCCTGCAAAACGGGTCTCAAACTTTGTCTGCAACGAGTTGTAATGGTTGTCTGCATCGTTGCCGTAATACGTAATGTTCTGGGTCCAGCCAAAGCGACTGAAGAGCGGCCTTCGTTGAGCCTCCGGTACGCCGAGAGCGCTCACCGGCTGGTTGGCATTATAGGCAGGACCATCGCCAGCAAACACGTGGGTTCCTTTATTCCCAACGTAGCCTACTTCGAATGAGGTATTGCGTCCGAACTGATGCTGTAGGGTTACATTCCACGCATCGAGTGTAGGCAACCGCATCTTGGAAGGACGCGCGCGCCCTTCGATACCCAATGGTAGCGGGAGCCGACCGTTTGAAGGAACGACCGGAAAGACCGGCGCTGCCGGCCCTGAAGCAAGCGTGAAGACTCGTTGAAAATCGTCACTATCAAGATTCTGGAAGGCAAGCACCGGTAGGTTCTGCGTGACTGCATGCCCAAAAATTGATCCAAACACGCCTACGTCGAAACTGCGGCCGTAGCCCGCTCGAATGACCGTCTTGTCTGACCACTGGTAAGCGATGCCCAGTCGGGGAGCGATCGCTCCATAGGTGGGTTTGACATTGAATTTGTTGTCTACATCACCAACGTTGCCCACCAGAAGTTCACCTGTCTCGAGACTCAGTAAACTCCCCTCCCCGGGCTCATCTACTGTTTCAGGGAAAATTAGCTCCCAGCGCAAACCGCCATTAATGGTCAGTCTTGGAGTGGCTTTCCAGGTGTCCTGGCCATAGAAGAAGAAGCGACGTTGGCGTTCTCTCGCATCAGTTGATGTGCTGACGTACCGCTCGAAGTTGGTTACGTCTCCCAGCAGGAGCGTGGCAATTCCCAAGCCTCCGACGAAGGTGCGGTCTGGATTAATAAAACCTGTGCGAGCCTCGTTGAAGTGAACCTGACCCGCGCGATGCGCGTCGGATGGTACGCGGAGATTTTTGGCAAAGCGAAGATCGGCCCCCATTCTGAAAGTATGGTCGCCGCGCAGCAGGGTCAAATTGTTAGCAAACTGAAACTGGGTCTCCTCCTGAGCTAATGGACAATTGCACCCGTTAGGATCAAGCGCAAACCCCAGGTCGAAGCCACCGACACCTTGTATGTCAAACCAAGGCATGCCGGAAGTGAATTCGTCGAGGTTCAGACCTGTTATGCCAATGTCTGAAGCCGGAGAGGTACCGAAACCGCCGGGCAACACATCCACTTTGTATTTGAAATAACCGAAGCGGAAGTCCCAGATCACCGTCGGGCTAATTACTTTGTCAAAGCCCACAGCCCATGACTGGTTTTTAACTTTAGAGGTGCCGGCAAAGCGAGAGCCGCTGAGTCCCGGACCACCAAGAATCTCACCGAACGCGCCAGGTTTTGATCTGGTGTACTTGGCAAAGCTGTAGCGAGCAAACAAGTGTAAATCTTTACTCCAGTAGTGGTCGCCGCGGATATTGAACTGATCGGCATCGAAGTTATCAGTACCGGAAGCGCTGAAGTTGTCATTTATGCCGGGTCCATTAGGCAAGGGCAAAAGATTTATAAGATTTCTTGCCTGCACCGGCACTCGCGCTGCGGGTATAAGGTTCCCGGCGAAAGCTGTGCGTCCCTGACCTGTAACCGGATCACCGGTGAGTGGATCGTAAATCGGCCTGGGATAAGCACTCAGATCGAAAAAGCCCGCTCCATTAGGCGCTCGTGCAGCCAGAATTGGCACAGTTGTTCTGACCGAAGCACCTTCCTTGCTTCGCGTGCCCTGGTAATCACCGAAGACAAAGGTTTTGTCTCTTAATAAACGCCACCCGAATGAGCCACCAAACTGACTCCAAAGGCTCTCCGGCAAAATCCTTCCCGTAACGGGGTCAGGCACGCTCTGCGAAAAGGGATCTCGAGCTTGCAAGAGATCGTTACGCCGGAAGATGAAGGCCGACCCATGCGGGTCGTTGGAACCAGACCGAGTTTGCGCAGTCACCACGCCTGCCGTCGCCATGCCAAACTCTGCGTCAAAGTTTTGAGTGGTTACTTTCGCCTCACTGATACCCTCGAGTGTAGGGTTGATTACAATGATGCCTAGAATAGGATCACGATTGTCGGTGCCGTCCAGCTGATATGATGTTCCACTGAAGTGCTGGCCGTTAACCATGGTTTGCGTCGAGCCTTGCGGGTTCTCACTCGCCGCATGTTGCCAGGCGAGCTTTTGCGTGCCGGGCGAAGCCAATAGGATCTCGGTAAAGTTCCGATTAAAAATCGGGAGTTCCTGAAGTTGCTTGCCAGTAAAATTCGTAGACACATCCGCGTCGGTCTTCAAACTCAGTTCCAGAGTCTCAGCTGATACATTGACGGTCTCGGTAACAGCTCCCACCTCGAGAGCGATATCCGTTAGAACATCAACGTCAGCTCGAACCTCAACTTCCTGGACCGCGGTCTTATATCCCGATTGTTCTACTTTAACCTGATACTTGCCAGGAATAAGTGACGTGGCCTCGTAATTACCCGAGTCATTTGTAGTAACTGTCCTGGAAACGTTTTTAGAGAGGTCAGTAACGGTGACTGTAGCGCCGCTTATCTTAGCTCCCTGTGGATCGGAAACCGTTCCACTAATGCTTCCGTAAACGGCCTGTGCGCGAGTATCGATAGCGAGAATCGCTACGAGGATCAGACCGAGCATGGATAGTGTGAATGTTCTCTGCATGACTTACTCCTTGGAGAGGGCTTCTGCTAAGCCGTTTACCAGAAAGCCGCGCGGGGAGAATGCGCCTAACTTAGAAATCTCTGTTTTACTTAGAAATCTCTGTTTTAATAGAGCAGAAAATCGATGGACCTAACCCATTCTTTGAATATCAGGAACTAAAAAACCCAAGTCAAACCTGAAGACTCACTATCTCCGGATTCCGTTGTCAGTATTAAAGATGGGTAAGAAAGATCGCCATCCAACTTTCGATGGACTAGAAGCTACACCCAGGGTTCAGGGGGAGTCAAGAGTTTCTTAGTTGTTTTTCCGAACTAACCAGATCCGCTGCCGAGCAACTGGCTCAACTTCTTGCTGTACTCATCAACGTCCTTGCTTCGGATCACGACTGTAGGAATAAGAATTGTCTTGTTATCAGGAACCAACGACCGGTCGCCCCTAAGGATTTTGGCTGCGGCCTGAACTGCCTGGTAACCGTATTCAAAGGGTTGCTGCGCCACGGTCCCGAAGATTGACCCGTCTTTAATCGCCTCGAGCGTCGCTGCCTCGTCATCAAAGCACACGATCTTGATCTTGCCGACCTGACCCTCCGGTCTTAATGCTTGCAAAATCGCTGGGCCGTTGTATGACCACAATCCGACCATCCCAGCTATATCAGGATGTTGCTTCAGCGCGTTATAAGCGTTTTCTCTGGCGCGGGACTGATTGGCATCATCGGTCATGAGATCGATGATCTGGACCTTCGAACCTTGCAGCGATTCCCTTAAACCCTCAAAACGTTCCTGTGCATTCCGTGCTTCCCGCCTGCCAACAAAGACCATTATCTTTCCACCCTGAGGCAGAGCTTGCTTAATGAGCTCCCCAGCCTGGCGTCCTGCGGCGCGATTATCGGCGCCGAGGTAGAGCACCCGCTCGGTATCTGGAGCATCACTGTCGTGAGTGATCACGAGAGCTCTTTTTGCTGTCTCATTAATGATGGACTTCTGACCAGCTGGGTCGACCGGGCTAATTGCGATGGCGTCAGCTTCGTCTATGTTTAGCGAATCTCTAATCAGTCGATTCTGTTCATCAACCGTGCCCGTATTCGTGGTCTTGAAAGCAACGTTCACATCGGCTACTTCAGCGTCAGCCTTCTCGCATCCTTTGCGTGCGATCGTCCAGAAGTTAGAAGTAGTGTTAGTAATGAACGCCACCGTTTTTACTGCTTTAGGTGGCCTCGGTGCGGGAGAGTCGCAACTAACAGACATTGCGAAGACGAGGGATAATAAACAAACGAGCTTGCATTGAGTTGATCTTTTCATGGTCAGAGTTCCCCGTGGAAAGGAATTTTCGTATGAGACCCAGGTAGTCTCGTGGTCGGCACTTACGTTGCTTGATGCGCGACTTATAATCTTCAAACAGCCGAGTGTCAACGCTGAACTGAGATTTCTGCCAAGAGAGCATTACCTCCCCATAGCCTCCCTTGTCATGGCCTAGTATTATCGTCGTAGTAGTTCCAACAGCTTTTGACTTTAACGGGAAACGCGCCTGGAAATTCCGGGGAGCCACTGTGACTAGTTCAACTTTAACGAGGGGGAAGCGAATTGCCTGCCAGGTCCTGGGATCCTTGCTTATTTGTGTCGTACTAGTTAGCGCCCAAACTCCTCAGCCATCTATTAAGAACGCCTTGCCCGGGGTGACGTTTGTTGACGTAGCCGAGCAAGCAGGCCTCACTGCCACTACCATTTATGGAGACGAAAAGCGCAATAGGTACTTGCTCGAAACCACTGGGACCGGTGCGGCCTTCATCGATTACGACAATGATGGCTGGCAGGATATCTTTCTGGCCAGCGGCACTCGCCTCGACGGATTACCCCCTAATGTAACCTCTACTAATCGTCTTTACCGAAACAGCGGCAATGGAAGGTTTACCGACGTGACCGAAAAGGCCGGATTAGTCAAAACCGGTTGGGCTCAGGGCGTTTGCGTTGGTGACTATGAAAACGATGGCTTCGACGACATCTTCGTCAGCACTTATGGCAAGAATACTCTTTACCGTAACAACGGGGCTGGCGCTTTTATAGAAGTGGCTGAGAAGGCCGGAGTCTCAAATAACCGCACCCGGTGGGGCTCTGGATGCGCTTTTCTTGATTACGACCGGGATGGCTTCCTCGACCTGTTTGTAGCCAGTTACATAGATCTTGATCTAAAAACTGCACCCTTGCCTGAAACCGGACCCTGTCTTTACAAGGGTGTCACAGTTGCTTGTGGTCCTCCCGGGCTTACCGGCGGGATCAATATGCTTTTTCACAACGAGGGTAACGGAACTTTCAAAGATGTTTCGGAAAAATCAGGCATTACAAAGACAAACGGTACATATGGCCTGGGAGTGTTAACAGGAGACTTCGACAATGATGGCTGGTCAGATATTTATGTAGCGAACGATTCAGCGCCAGCGGCTCTCTATCATAACAACAAGAATGGAACCTTTACCGATATCGGTATTGAAGCTGGCTGTGCATTTAGTATTGACGGCAAACCCCAGGCGGGAATGGGCGTGACGGCAGGAGACTACGATCGGGACGGCTGGCTCGACATTTTCAAAACCAACTTTTCTGGAGACACCTCGTCGCTTTATCACAATACCGGTAAGGGTACCTTCGATGATATGACCTTTCCGGCAGGCCTGGGTCTGAACACACGCTGGCTCGGTTGGGGCTGCGGCTTTGTCGATGTGGATAATGACAGTTGGTCTGACATCTTTTTGGTAAATGGACACGTCTATCCGGAAGTCGAAAAACTGACTACTGAAGCGGGTTACGCGCAAACCAAGGTGCTCTATCACAATCTTGGCAATGGCCGCTTTGCTGATATCTCTGACAAAGTCGGCGAGGCCGTAAAGAAGCCGAAGGCCTCTCGTGGCGCTGCTTTTGGTGATTACGACAACGACGGTGATATAGACGTCCTGATCAATTCCGTTAATGACGTGCCTGAGTTGTTGCGTGCCAATACCGGCAATCAAAACAATTGGCTAACGATCAAAACGATAGGAGTAAAATCGAATCGCAATGGCATCGGCGTCCGCATTAAATGTGTTACCGAAGATAGCAGTCAGATCGATGAGGTACGCAGTGGCGGCAGCTACTATTCGCAAAATGATCTGCGAGTTCATTTTGGACTAGGCAAGAATAAGTTGGTGAAGACAGTTGAATTACAATGGCCCAGCGGGCAAGTGGACACGCTGAAGAACATCGCAGCCAACCAGATAATTACGGTCAAGGAAAAGATCGGCATCATGAAAACGACGGGGAGTTCAGAGGTTAGACGATGAGCCGAATCGTAACCCTCTAGCCGTGTGTTTTTACGCTTGCCACCAGGCTTTGTGTTTATTTTCCTATGAATAATCGGGCTTTAGTTTCCCAGCCTACGAGAGCGATAAGGATTGTCGCACCTGTTCTTATTTTGCTCTGCGCAATTGGCGTGTATGGGCAGAAGGCATCATCGCGGGGAGCCCGGAACCACTACCAAAAAGGGATCGAGCTTCTGGAAAAACAGCAACTGGACCAGGCGATCGCCGAGCTGCTAGCTGCCACTAAGCTAAATCCTAAATTCGCTGCTGCCCACAAGGCGCTTGGTATTGCGCTTACCAGAAAAGGAGAGATTCAGGCGGCAGGAGCATCGTTCCGTAAGGCGCTTCAGCTTGATCCAACTCTCTACGAGGCACGTATTGGGCTCGCCAACGTACTAAAACAGACTGGAGATCTCACCGGTGCAATTGCTATGTGCAGAGCGGCCATCGCACTGAGACCAAGTGACGTCGAGGCCCACCTGTTACTTGGTCAACTCCATCAACAAAACAGAGATCTGGATGCTGCTATTTCCGAGTTTCGCGAAGCCATACACCTCAATCCCAACCTCGCCGAGGCACACACTCAACTCGGTTTTGCGCTTGGTGTAAAAGGCCTGCTTAAGGATTCGATCCTGGAGTTTGAAACAGCTGTCAAACTCAAACCGGATCTTGGAGAAGCACAATACTATCTTGGCGCGGCTCGCTGGTTCTCGAATGACATCGACGGAGCTATTGCTGCTCTGAGACCTGCAACCACATTACTGCCCAACCATGCCAATGCGCACTATTACCTGGGATTGGCATTGCAGAAAAATAACGATCTGCAAGGTGCAATAGCTGAATTAAAGACAGCAGTCAGATTAGCACCCGATATGTTAGAGCCCGTGCACGCTCTGGGTCTGGCGCTCCTGAAAATTGAAGAGCTTGACGAAGCGATCGAGGCATTTCGAACCGTCATCAAACTCAACCCGGACTTTGCACGAGCTCATAACGATCTCGGCCTTGCGTTCGTGCAAAAGCGCGATCCCGACGGCGCTGTCGCGGCATTCAATTCCGCTCTCAAGTTCGATCCGAATGATCTGGTAGCCAACTACAATCTCGGCATGGTGCTGATCCAGAAAGGTGATTATTCGAGCGCGGTCGAACAGTATCGCAAGCTCATCCAGCTTGCGCCGGACAACGCCGAAATTCACTATAATCTGGGATTGGCGCTGAAGCAGAAAGATCTGCTTGATGAGGCGGTTATTGAGTTGAGAAAGGCTATCGCTCTGCAACCCTCTTTGCCCGAGGCGCATTACATGCTGGGCGTCATCTTCTCACAGCAATCCAAACCTAATGAAGCGGCGCCGGCATTGAAAGCGGCGATAGAAGCAAAACCGGATTACGCGGAAGCCCATTATGCCCTTGGCACAGTACTGCAACAGCTGGGCAATCTCGATGGTGCGATAGCGTCTTTCAAAGAGGCGCTCAAGTACGCACCTCACGCTGCGGAGATACGCAATTCTCTTGGTACTGCGCTTAGCCGAAAGGGCTACAAGGATGCTGCGCAGGTTGAGTTTCAGGAGGCGGCGCGGCTCAACAAGCTAAAATCAAATATGCAGGCAGGCGTATTCGCAACAAACGCCGGCATTGCCCTGCTCAAAGAAGGAAAAGTCGACGCGGCCATTGAAAGACTCGGATCTGCAATTAAGCTTGATCCGACGAATGCCCAAGCTCATTACCATCTGGCAAGTGCGCTACAAATAAAAGGTGAACGCGCTGCCGCTCAATCTGCGTATCAGAAAGCTAAAGAACTGGATCCGCGGGTAAAGCCGCTGCCCGAACAATAAGGAATACGTCCAAAGTCCAGGTCCAATGTTCGTTCACCAACGAGGCGTTGGACATTGGACATCGGGGCTTTGGACTTTCAATCCTACTTTTTCACCACGCCGCTTCCCTCTTTAATCTTCACGATCTGATTAACCGGAATGTCTTTGACGGTTTCGGTCTCGCCGTTTGGCCAACGAATTTCTAGCTGCACAGGTTTCGCGCTTGGACCAAGGCCGAAGTGTAAACGCAGGTCATTGTGTGAGTAGTAGCTGGACTGGCTGGTTACTTCTTGAGTTTGCTGATGTTGGCTGCTCTTAACCTGAACACGGGCACCGATTGCGCTGCGATTTGACTTCGTGCCGATCAGTTTTACCTTGAGCCAGTTGTTTGTCTCACGAGACTGCTTAGTGATGTATTCATTGCGCAGTAACAATGGCGGTTCATTCATGTTCATCACTAACGCATCAACGTCGCCGTCATTATCGTAGTCACCAAAGGCAGAACCGCGACTGGATTTGGCAGTTAACACGCCGGGACCAGACTGAGTAGTCACCTCTTTAAAACTTCCGTTTCCAAGATTTTGGTAAAGAAGACGTGGACTGCGGTGCGGGTATTCTTTGAAGAGTTTTTCGACTTCGGGATAGACATTTCCGGTGACGATCATTATGTCGGGCCAACCGTCGTTGTTGAAATCAGCGAACCCGGTTCCCCATTCTACGTAGCGGGTGTGATCGAAACCCGCTTCCCTCGACGCATCCTCGAAGAATTCGCGACCGTTATTCTTGTAGAGGATGGGCAAATCGTCTGCAAAATGGGTTTTGAAAATATCTAAAAAGCCGTCCCCATTATAGTCGCCAATGGCGACACCCATGCCTGCCTGCGCTTGACCATCCTCGTTATAGGCTGTCCCAGTTTCAAGAGAGACGTCTGTAAAGGTTCCGTCACGATTGTTTCGGTAGAGAGTACTGGCGGTTGAATCACAAGCCACATAAATGTCGGGCCAGCCGTCATTATTAAAGTCGGTCGTTATTGCTGTCATCGAGTAGCGGCCGGTAACTCTAGCGATACCTGATTTGTCGGACACATCCATAAATGTACCGTCACCATTGTTGTGATAGAGAAGATTAGTATCCG
Organism: Pyrinomonadaceae bacterium; assembly: GCA_963826235.1. GTDB lineage: Bacteria > Acidobacteriota > Blastocatellia > Pyrinomonadales > Pyrinomonadaceae > PSRF01. The sequence continues at coordinate 110,065 of CAWGWE010000001.1, forward strand.
TGGGCAAACCCTTCGGCCCGCAATTAACTGGAATGCCCTTCCAGGTACAATTTGGACCCTTTCCAGGTTCTGGTGCGGTTTCGAGATCGAACTTCAAATAATTTGCTACAAAGAGGTCCAGCTTTCCGTCCCGATCATAATCAACGAAGGTGCAGCCCGATCCCCAGCGGGTACCTGTGGTGCCGAGAGACGCTTTCTGGGTTGTGTCTGTGAACGTACCGTTGCCATTGTTACGGTAAAGCGCGTTTTGGCCCCAATAAGTCAGGTAGAAATCTTCGTGACCATCGTTATCGTAATCCCCAGCGCAAATGGCCGAGGCCCAGCCCACCTGCCGCAGGCCAGCCTTGGCAGTAGCGTCTGTGAAGCTGCCATTGCGTTGGTTGCGATATAACCGGAGTGTCGGCTCTTTACCTTTGGGAAAACCTTCAAGGCGAGTTCCGTTCAGAAGTAGGATGTCTACCCATCCATCGTTGTCATAATCGAGGAACGCAACCCCGCTACCGTTCGTTTCGATGATGTACTTTTTTTGTTCCAGGCCACCGTAAATAATCGGCTCGGTAAGCCCGGCACGTGCGGCAACATCAACGAAGCTGACTGGAAAAGCGGCTCCCTCATTCTTACTCCTGGTCGTCGAATCGTTTGTTTTTTGGGTGAGCGGATACGGCCGGTCAAGTGGTGAAGAGCCGGCCTCATTTACAAGGAGCGCGCCGGCGAGAAACCAGAATAGAGTTAGGCAATAACTCTTTTTAAACCTCGAGTACATCCACAATTGGTTTACGGTCTTTCATTGTTAGGGTTTGTCCGCAGCCGGTCGGCGAGCTCAAACTCCTTCTTGGCCTCTTCCAACCTATTGGCTCGTTGTAACACCTGGGCCAGTAGATGATGTCCGGAGAAGTTATTTTGATCCATCGATAGCGCCCGCCTTAGAACAGTCTCGGCGTTAGATAGATCTCCCTTCTTCAAATGAACTTTGCCGAGAACAATGTATGGACCACTGAAGAAGGGGTTGAGCCAAATGGACTTTTGCAGCGGCGCAACTGCTTCATCCCATTTTAACTGTCGGGTGTAAGCCTCTCCGAGACGATAGTAAGCCATACCGTTTGCGGGATTGATTGCGATCTCCCTTTGCAGCAGCTCGACGCCGCGATCGATATTGGCGTTAAAGATGGCCAGTTCTCCAAGTAGGAAATTGGCTTGTGGCAGCTTAGGGTCAAGTTCGAGCGCCTTCTGTAGTTCTTTCTCGGCAACATTCTCAAGGCGCTGACGAATCATCATTTGTGCATTTATTAGATAAGCCGCCGCGGAGCTCGGTTGCACACTGAACATTCGTGCGAATGTCTCGCGGGCTTTATCTGGGCTTTGAGTTTGAATGTAACTGAGGCCCAACACATAAGCAGTCTCCACATTAGACGGTGACCACCCCACAACCTGCTCCAGATAAGGAATAGCCTCTTTAAGATGGCCCAGTAAGTACTGTGAGAGGCCAATCATTTGCACTCCCTGACGATATTGACTGCTTTCCTTTGGCGCTTGACTCACGCCAATGGAGAGATGTTCGATGGCGCGGGCGTAGTCGCTCTTTTGATAGTAAGCGACGCCTAAAAGATAATTTACTGTCGGATCAGCTGAAGTTGAAGCAGGCAGCGATTTCAGGGTTTCTATGGCTGCGTCAATTTTACCGGCGCGCAGAAGCGCCTGCGCTTGCGCGACCAAAGAGGAATTCGATCCAGAATCTGACGTTGTCTGTAGCTCTGTTTGGCCCAGAGCGGCGAATGCAAATACCGCTATAAATAGGTGGACTAATATCAGATACCTGGCGAACTTGATCATGAGACTAATTTCTTATCCAACTAATTCGTATATCGCTTCCATTTTCTCATATCCTCGTCGGATGCAGGTCTCAAGCTGACCGCCGCGCCGCCCCCATTCGCCAGAGCAACTTTCAAACTAGTTTGGTTGTTAACCAGGAAGTTTTGAATTTGGTAGGCCATCGGATTCTTTTCCCAATGCGCGCCTGCTGCATCCGTGTAGAGGGTGGCCACATACTGACGGTTTGGCGTGAGATAATTCAGAGAAATGTTTACGTTACGCGATTGCTCATCTGTGATAGCTCCGACGAACCATTCGTCTTTGTTTTTGGTTTTGCGGGCAATTGTCAGATAGTCGCCGGGTTCGGCTTCGAGAATTTTTGTATCGTCCCAATCAACAGCCACATCTTTAATAAACTGGAACGCGTCCATAAATCGCTCGTAGCTCTCTGGTAAATCTGCCGCCATTTGCAAGGGGCTGTACATGGTCACGTATAGAGCTAACTGTTTCGCCAGGGTCGTGTGCACCTGCTCTTTCTTGCCTGGCTGGTAGTAGTCGAGTTTGATCTGGAAAATTCCCGGGGTGTAATCCATCGGCCCACCCATCAAGCGAGTAAACGGTAGAATCGTTTCGTGGTCAGGAGGATTGCCTGCGCTCCACGCGTTGAACTCATTGCCTCTCGCCGCTTCACACGCAAGCCAGTTCGGGTAAGTGCGGTGCAGTCCCGTCGGGCGCACCGGTTCGTGAGCGTCCAACATGATTCTGTTTTGGGCGAGTTTGTCGGCCACGCGGATATAGTGATTGACCATCCATTGACTGTCATGATGCTCCCCCCGGGGAATGATTCTGCCCACGTATCCTGTTTTGACCGCATCGTATCCGTGTTGCTTCATGAAGCGAATCGCTTCGTCCAGCCTGCGCTCGTAGTTTGTCACCGAGGCTGAAGTCTCGTGGTGCATGATAAGTTTGACGCCCTTTGCGGCAGCATACTTTTGGAGCTCAGGCACATTGAAGTCGGGGTAAGGGGTCACGAAGTCAAACACTTCTTCTTTCCAGTTACCGAACCAGTCTTCCCAACCAACGTTCCAACCCTCAACCAGCACGCCAGCGAAGCCGTGTTTCGATGCAAAATCTATGTGCCGTTTCGTGTTTATAGTGGTGGCGCCATGCTTGCCATTCGGCTTCAAACTCGACCAGTCAGTCTCGCCTATTTTTATGTTGCCGACGTCGGCGTAGTTCCAGGACATTGTGCCGACGTGCATTCCCCACCAAATGCCCACATATTTCTGCGGTTTGATCCAGCTCACATCCCTAATTTTAGAAGGTTCATTCAGATTCAAAATGATCTTGGAATTCAAAATGTCTGCTGCCTTGTCGCTCACCACAAGCGTGCGCCAGGGGGTTTTAGCCGGGGCTTGCAAATATGCCCTGTTGCCGACTGGATCGGGCACTAAGTGGGAAGACAAGCGAAATGTCTTTTTATCTATCATCAGGTTCATGGCCGGGTAATTCACCAAAGCAGCCTCGTGAATGTTGATGTATAACCCGTCCGACGTTTTCATCATCAAGGGCGTTTGCACGGCATGGCCTGGGATAACCCATCGAGCAGTAATCTCCTGAGCGGCATTACCCTTTGTCGAGTCCACCTCGCTGAGCTTGGTGGTTGAGTAGGCATACTCGTTAGTGTCGTAGTCACCAGGAATCCAGAAAGTTTTATGATCCCCCGTCAGGCTAAACTCGGTCCCTTCGTCGGAAACGGTGAAATACTTCAACTCGTTTTGCTCGGGGAATTCATAACGAAATCCTAAACCGTCATTGAACAAGCGGAATCGAATAATCATCATCCGGTTTTTCTGGGCCGACTGTTGAAGCGTAACCGCTAGCTCTTTGTAATAGTTACGAATGCTTTTCACCTCTCCCCACACCGGCTCCCAGGTTTCGTCTTTCTGCGAGGTGTCTGCTTTTACTATGGTGAAGCCTTTGGTAAAGGCAGGTTGGTCTTTCAAATCAATACCCAGCTTGCTCTTTTGCAGAACGGACCTGCCCGCGAATGAAAGCTGATAAGTTGCTTCACCATCGCCACTCAATTCGAACGTTAACGATAGTTTGCCATCCGGCGACTGGATACTTTGACCAAAGGCAGCAAAACCAAAAAGCCAAATGAAGGCGAGCAATCCAAAAAGTCTTAAGATGTTTTTACTCGTCCTGCTTTTTTTTGGTGGCATTTGTAAACCCAACCTTTCTGACATGTAGTACGGCCGCGAGCTATGCGTAGAAAGATGCGCCGCGCGCCAGTCGTGGTCAAGGCTCCGGGAAGCACGAGACACGATCGCTGGATATAGGCGACAGTCTACCCTGAGAATTGCGGACGAACGCAGTCGGTGGAACAAAAAATATTAAGCCGCCAGGCTCAACGCTACCACGCCCACGCCTAACAACGGTTGTATAGGATCGCTGGAAAGCTCACTTCAGTGCCGCAATAAATCGAATTTCGTTTCTGTGGGTGAATTAAAGAATTCTCGGGCAGAAGTTGCTGAAAAATACCGAGCAGGGGGTAGAAAGCCGCCTGTGGCCTTCATGAATTCATTAATAATGGATCCGCAGGAAACGGCTAGATTCACGCGACGCTAATCCACTACGTACACCCAGGTGAGTGTCAACTGCTTAAATGTTAGGAAGGACACTGTTCCTTTAGTCATGTCCACATCGATGGCGTCCAGTGAGTGAAGCTTTCCTGCCGGATCTATTTCATATCCAACGACCGCTTTGTATTCTGCTTTTGGCTTGAACTTCACACCGATACTAATAGGTCTCTTCAGGGTGACGTTGGAATCGGCCTTCAATACAATTACACGGCCACTGGGTATTCCTGAGATTACTTGAAGCGAGCCGGTGTTGTGTCCCACCGAAAGGGTAAACCGTCCATCTGCGCAACCGGAAGGGATGTTTAGGACGACACCATCGGACGGTTTTCCGCGCGCTGTTACTTCAAACTCACCACCTTCGGAACTAACTTCAAAGGTAGTGTCAATTATGATCTTGCCAGATACGAACTCAGCGGAGCGGCGTCTTTGATCCATAGCAGTATTGCTAGCCGGCCTTAACTGATGAGAGATCATCAGCAACATGGTAACTACGAGAATTAAGACACCAAAGGAAAGCTTAAACATAGGTGTAAAACAATCCTTCTAGAGCCATGACTTAACTCTACCTTCATACTAGCCTTCCAAAAAAGAAAGTAAGTGGTTGGTAAATCCCGGTCTGTGCGTCCATTACCGCCATTTCCCTGGTGTCGCTTTTACCTCTGACTTTACTTTCAAGTTAAGACGTTGCTCGGGATCTGGAATTGGAACTCTTATTACTATGCGATCTCCTTTTGCCGATCTTGTCACCGATCCTACGCTGTCGGGGTTCGACTCAGTTGCAGGAACAAGAACAATCGTTGCGACGTCGGCCCAATCTGGCCCTACGTCATTTGGCTGATCGTTATTCGGATTACTAACCGTCAAACTCCCGCTGTACGCGAACGTTTCTTCTCGGGGTGTTCCTTCGTAAACCTTTATCGTAACCGTATAGTTGCTTGGGCCATGACCATGATCGCTGTAATAGTGAACACGGAAGCGATACGGCTGGCCATAGCGAACGACATTCGTATTCAATAAAGTCCAGTGTTCTGGCCCAAATCCACTCGTGATGTCTCGATCCAGAGTGCCGCCATCCGCTGTGGTTCGGTGATAGTAGGCCGAGAAGTCGCCTGTTGGGTCGATTACATAGGTATCAACGTCCGTGCCATTGGTGTTCCAAGTCAAAGTCATCAAAATGACGGACGTTGGCACGACCGCGTTTAGGGTGAAATCCCTCGTTTCATAATTGTTTGTTAGGTCAATAAGCCTACCTTCTGCATTGTTCCCTTGGGTCACGAATCTCAAGTGGTTAATCCCCTCATCGAGATTAAGCGGGATGCCGAAGCTGCCGTTGAGCGGAACCGCAGCGGTAAACTCGGTAGAGTTGACAAATACTTTGAGCTTGCTTACGAGTACCTGGCCGCTTTCGATCGTGCCATTCAAGGTGATAGTTCGGGTCGCAACGTTCTGCCCAGTTTGATGAGAAGTAACGGTGATCGTGGAGCCGCCACTATTCTGAAAATTCGCATCAGCGTCCGTGAGAATATTGTCGTAAGGTTCCGTAAGACTTAACGATCCGTCACCGTTGTAAATGATCCCATCGTATCCGGAGTAAGGCCGAAACGCTTGGGTTGAATCGTCAAATTCAATCTTTTTGGAGCTGTTAGGAAAATTGGGATCGTAGATTGAGATCGCTTTGGAAGTATTGTTTATTGCGTAGGCCAAAACCGAATGACTCGCGGAGCCGGCGTTACTCGTATGAAAGAGGTAAAGCAGAACAGGATTCCCTGTATTCACAAGGATGTTACGAATCGACAAATACCTTGCGCCCTGTGAAAGACCCTGCTGACGTTCAGCGATTGGTCTGTAGTAAGTGTTCCATTGCTGAGCTATCGAAATGAATGCGCGAGTGGCAATAACGTTTTGGCCCCTTATCGGATTGCCAACAGAATCATTGCCGATGATGTCGTAGTATTTTGGATAGAAGGGCCCGCGGGTCGATCTGTGATTCATGAAATACCAAAGCGAAAAAGATGTCATTCCAAAGCATTCGCCATTACGATTATAAGCTGATCCCTGGTTTACAATTTTGAAACCGTCATCGCCGGGTTTGTAGTTCGTATCATAGACATCTTCTCCGCCAAAGAGCGATTCCCACAGCCAGGTGAACAGCGAGGCGTGAAACGTCTGAAATGTAAAAGAACCAGCAGTCAGATCAACTTCGCTGAGCTGAGCTGGCCGGAGCTGTCCTGCGCCGTTGACGAAATAAGGGACGGGCACTGCGCCTGGCTGCAACGGTGCCGTAATTGAGACGGGCTGCTCGAAACTTGATACATTAGGGACACTGAGCACCAATGTCTTTCCCGAGAAGGTCCCGGAATTAGGCACTAATGTTCCGCTCATGTAGCCGACCGACACCTGTACATTCTGCGTCAGAGCTCCGCTAGGAAATGTAACTTTTGTTCCGTCCAGCGGGGTGCCGCTATTGCCAATCACAATTTGACCCCCAGCAGGACCAACACTCTGTGTAGCGATCGAGGTAAAGATCCCTGGTACGAACTCCGCTGGTGCTGGTTGAACCGAGACAGACGCCAAGTCTGAGAACCCGGGTTTTAGATAATTGACGTAAGCCACGGAGGTCCTAAAGGACGCCAACTGGGGCTGAGACTCATTGAGAGTAATCTGAGTTGTGAATGTGTTGTCGCCCGGCACGCTGTCTCCATGGGTGCCGTCGTCAAACATTTGCCCTACATTGATCCAGGTGGAGCCCACGAAGCGCCACAGAGTCGGACTCGATCGGACGATTCGTGGTTTGCGCGGAATGTCGACTTGAAAAGTGATCGCGGTCGGAACATTTAAGAAGGCTGCCGAAGGTGTTGCTGTTAATGAGGCAATCCCCGGCGCGGCTTCGGAAGACGTCGCGACCAAGAACGCTGCCCCGATAATTCCTGCGTACATGATCAAAGAGATTAGTGGGTGATATCTTTTTCTAAACATGACAACTCCTTGTCGGGCGAGTAGCAATGGGTGCTGCGATGAGGAGGAAGTGTGAATTCCTCAAGGAAACTAACCTGCAATAAAACCTGTGTGAACTAACAAGCGAGGAACATAATCTGCAGGAGCGGGAGATTGAAGGCTGACCAAAAGAGGGTGCGGGTGCGAGGCGCAAGCTCGTGAGAGAAAGCCTATGTACCAACTCAGGCTAATTAGGAAGTGGACGGTATCTCAGATATTTTGCCCAGTCAAGAATATCTACGCCCTTTCAGGCTGCCAACCAACCGCTTTTCTGAAGATTGCTAATGCTCGTCCCGGTTAGCTGAAGTGCTCTCGTAGAGAAGAGCAAAATAGTCTCTCGAGTCATAGCCGAGAACCAAGAACCTTAAAAACCTGGACCTGCATTGGTCAGAAATGCCAACGGCGGCTATATACAGAAGCTATGATTAGCCCGATCGGTTACGATGAACAGGAGTAGTCCCACTCTGCTTCCCATACCCTGCGCTAAAGCTCGATGACTGCAAGCTCAAACAGAACGGAACAGCGTGGCAGGGCTTTTGCCATGGCTTGCCAACCCAAAAGTCGTGGAAGCAAACCTTCGAAATTGGACGCCGTGACGTCTGGAAGGCACCTGTCCCACACCAATCACGCTGTCGGTCCATATCTTGACGGATCTGCCATTTGACCATCTTCGCAAAAATACGCCAAAAATTGCTGATTATTCGGGACATTGCTCGATTACTGTGATATATGAGTGTCTGAGAGCTTTTAAATTCTAACGTCCTATTGGAGGTGTCACACCAGACTATGGCGACCAAAGCGGCAGGCAAGAAGCGCATGACTCAATCCGAGGTTTTCAATCACTTTGCTGAGAAAACCGGGATGAAACGAGGTCAGGTGAAGGAGTTTTTCGACGAACTCTACAACCTAGCTTCGGGTCAGGTTAAATCCAACGGAGAGTTTGTCCTCCCGGGATTCGGCAAACTGGTCAAATCCGAACGCAAGGCGCGCGAGGGCCGAAATCCTGCGACCGGCGAAACGATTCAGATTCCAGCAAAAACTACCCTCAAGTTCCGCGTGGGAAAAGCGATGAAAGACACCGTGTTACCGAAGAAATAACACGACTTCCGGCTTTTCAAAGAACTCTATAGCGCCGCCCAGGCCCTTTGTTGGTGACCTGGAGCGGCGCTTAGTTTTTGCCTCTCCTGCTCTCCTCACGTGCTAAAACACACCCTCAAGAAAAAACGGGGAATTATGCACTTGACACACCTTGAGATTTAGGGCATACTTCGGGGCATGGAAAAGCAACCCCGAAAACGTGAAAAGGGCGACATCTACGAGCCTCACTTCCAAGACGAAGACAAAGCCCGAGAGTACCTAGAAGCCATGCGCTGGCCGGATGGCGCTGTCTGCCCGCACTGTGGCGTAGTGGGCGAGGCTTACCGGATTGTTCGGAAGGAACAAACCGCCGAAGCAATCGAAGCCATGCGAAAGGCCAAGAAGCGCGTCCGTAAGGTTCAGAAGGGCATTTGGAAGTGTAAGCCATGCGGTAAACAGTTTACCGTAACCGTGAAGACTATTTTTGAGGACAGTCATATCCCGCTTCATAAATGGTTGTTGGCGATCCATCTGCTTTGCTCTTCCAAGAAAGGCATGAGCGCTCACCAGCTAATGCGGAACCTCGGCATCAGGCAATACAAGAGCGCTTGGTTCATGGCTCATAGAATCCGCTATGCAATGACTGGCGAGATGCCTGAGAAGTTGGAAGGCGTATTGGAAATAGATGAGACCTATGTGGGCGGCAAACCGCGCAAGTCTCGCACTCACGCCACCAAACCCGGCGAACGTGCGCAGGACTGGATTAGCCATCACGAGCGAAAAGCTGCTGTAGTTTCAGTGGTACAGCGGGGCGGCAAGGCTTACTCACGACACGTTGAACGCGTTACCGCTGACAACCTGACTGAGATTATCAGCGAAGTGGCTTGCGCTGATGCTCATTTGATTTCTGATACTGGCGTGTTGAGAAACAAGAATACTGGTCAGGCTCAGCATTCACTCGTGAACCACACCGCTGACGAGTACGTGAGATATGAGGAAGGCTTCTGCGTTACCACTAACACGGTGGAAGGCTACTTCGCTAGTTTGAAGCGCGGCATCAATGGCGTCTATCATCACGTTGGCCGCAACCACTTACACCGCTATTTGAGCGAGTTTGATTTTAGATACAACAATCGGAAGGTAACTGACGGCGAGCGCGCATCAGAAGCACTCAAAGGTTTCGAGGGCAAGCGCCTCATGTACAAGGACTGATAAAGCGACGGCGTAGGTAGGAGGGGGATTAAGGACTAATTACTCTCGCGAGATAAGCACGGAGACGAAACCAAAGCGACTGACGCGGCCATTCTCTACGCCTACTCATGTATTGTGCGACCCTTCCGTATTCATCTCTCTCGAATCCCGCCAACACCTCAAGGGAAATATGGTCTATGTCGTGGCCAGTCTTGCCAAGCTTGCTCATCCACTTGCCCGTAGTTATATCTTGCTTTGCTACATGAGTTGGAACGCCCTCCGCATCAACGTAAAGGGCAACCTTTTCCAGACCTTTTTCAAACGTGCCATCATTGCAAACCCGATAGCCATGAATTGTGAATACCTTGATCCAATCTTGGATCGAACCATCCCCCTCGATACCGGGCGGCCAGTAATAACCGCCAGTTCGATAAGGCATCCATTGCCAGGTTTGAGTTAAGTTGCCAACAGCAAAGGCCACACAGTTATAAGCAGAGTCTTCGGGACTCTGTATTGAATAACCACCGCCTGTTAGTTTAGGAAAGTCCTGTTCAAGCTGAGGGTCGCGCATGGATGAGGTAGCCTTTTTCTCGCCCCCAATCAAACCATTTTTGGGCTGCGCCCGATACAGTGTCTTGGCCCATACCAACATCGATCCCGTTTATTTCTATGAGGGCAACGAACCAATGATCCATGTCCTGCTCAAGTTGTCGAAGTAGAAGCCGCGTTACTTCCGCCGGCATAGCTTTGCCCATCCCAATTATTTGTTGGTAGGCGGCATGGGAAATAGCCTTAGTGATATTGGAGGTGTGCTTAGTTTCTCTTCGCCAGCGCGTGGCTAGCGATTGAAAGGCTTCTGAGACATTCGGCTTGGTAGTTGGTTCGGGCACGATACTAATCATGCCACCACGAGAGATTAAACGTACCTTACTACTACTCGCCCCTAAGCCTTCCAGCGACACTTCAAAAAACTCAGATGAGGGGTCGGCTTCCATTTCGCTATTCGCCTTCTGTTTCCCGTTTGTGTAATTCCATTACCTTCCTAAACTTTCCCATGTTGGACATCATGGCATCTGCCAATTGCTCTACGAGAGCGGGTGTAATTACTATTCGGGCAACGCATTTCGTCGGGACTTCGCTTAACCCTCTAACGATGTTTATATCCTCGGTCGGTGGCAATTGGTTTTGGAAAAAAGAGAGTGTAAAAACCCCGCCCCCATGTTGAACCATAGCTAGGTCAGCAAAAATCCCTACAACATCCTCCATTCCGTAATATCTGACAGGGAGTTGAATGCTAAAGGGCTCTTCTAGTTGATCTGATTTCTGTGGCTCGTCGGCCATAAAACCATCCTCCAATTTGCCGGGGCATGAACGAGGGAGGCCGACTATACTCCCGCCGACATTGGCGAGTCAAAATCAGGGGTAGGCCGTGGTACTATCGCCCGAATGAAGACGCAGACACCAAACCCAGCAGGGAAAGCGGGCAAGCCTATAAAGCTCCCACCCGCATCATTCGAGGATGTAGTTAAGAAGATGCTCTCTACTCCCATCCCTTCCAAAGAATCTCAAAAGAAAAAACCCGCCAAGAGCAAGCGGGTGAGATGACTACTTTAGTTTGGAACGATCTAGCCTATTGTTCTAATACTTCCGCTATCCTCAGTTTCTTCTTCTAACCGTTCCACTCTCTCATTTAAACCTAATTGGTCGGCCCGAATGTTAAGCATGTCCTTGCTAAATACGTCGATCTTCCGATCCACGCCCGTGAGCCGTTGGTTAACTTCCATGATTTCCGTCAATGCTTTTTCCCAAATGGGCTTTGTATCAAAACCACGTTCTTCAACCTTTTTCTCTACCGCTTGAAGGCGAGTATCTAAGACTTCTAACTTCACTAATATTTGTCGAAGCAGTTCCGGGCCATCAAACTTTTTGGTCGGATCATCACTCATGGTTTGGTTAATACGGCTAAAGCCTCTTTACCAAAGACTTCCTCCGCAAACGTCTTTGACCAATCATTATTAACCGAATGCGTACTCCCGTCTGTCAAAAAAAGTGTTACCTCCCATCCCTCGCCTGAAGGCTTAGCGGACAGTTTGGTTACGTTGGCGCCGTTGATCATTACTAACTGGTCAGACTCAAACGTTTGGAAAAACCCCGTAAAAGCCTTGCGAACCGAGGCGTTCCTTGCCGCTATTCTTTCTGCCTCTTTCTTCTCTGCATTTTCCTCATCTGCCATGGGGCTATGAATATGCGTCAAGATGAGGATTTTCGGCAAGCGGTTTCCCTAGGGTGTGTCAAAGGCATAAATCCCAAAAAACGTCTAGAAATTTTTAGAACATTCCCCTATAATGCCTAGTTTCGCTGAACACTAAATTGCTTGCTGAGAGACAAGTATTCATAACTTGTTGGGAAATTGCTGCGAAATGTAAGGAGATTGCATCCTGGACGTTCAACGAAGCATCTAAAGTTCGCCAATAAAATTAACCCCGAAACTGGGCTGAGGAGCAAAAGGAAAAGTGACTTTCGATCGACATTTACCGCTTGAGGAGCGGATTCAGAGAATTGATCATATTCAGGCGCGTCGCTACTCGAAGCTGATGGGCGTCGCCGCCGAAATTGCGACCGAGGGAATTATCCGGCACTTACGTGCTTGCGATCGTATGGACGTTAATCCGGATACGTCGGCTGTTCGCGAAATCATCGACGATGCCTTAAACGGTCGTCGTGTCTACGCGGAGAGCACCGAACACCCGCGGGCAGCGTAACCAGTATTTACGCGGCATTTGTAACCGAGAGACCGCCCTTAGGGGTCGGTCTCTTTAATTTTGCATATCACAAAATTGTCGCGGCGGACCGTTGACCTAAATAACCGAGGCCATGCTAACATCGCGCCTCGTTCAGATTTGCGCCCCTGTAGCTCAGTGGATAGAGCATCTGCCTTGTAGGAGCCTTAATGGGGAAGGTCTTTTAGAACTCATTAAGTGGACGACCCCATATGCGGGGACGCCCTGAGAGCCTCTGGTACTCAACTGATGAGTAACAATCCAGAGGATTGGGTAATCCGCAGGAAACCACTGGCAACCTGATGTGGGATCCTCAGAGACTATACGGGTCGGGACTGCGACGTCCAAGATATAGTCCAGCCAGCAAACCCCTGTTAGGGGCGGTCAGGGAAAGCCTGATGCTGGAAGCTAAGCAGAGGGCCGCAGGTTCGAGTCCTGCCGGGGGCAAATGCTTTCGATCTTGTGGCGGCTATAGTTCAGTAGGTTAGAACGCTTGATTGTGGATCAAGAGGTCGTGGGTTCGAGCCCCACTAGCCGCCCCATTCCTATTAAACCTTCATTCGGCTTTTGGTCTGAAGTCACCATTCACGACTGCGCCTTCCTCAACTGTTAACAGCGGCGTTGAAACTTTGCCGGTCACATCCGCTGTCGGGCCAAGCACAATTTCCTTTCTGGCTTTAATATCGCCCTCAACCGTCCCATTTATTTTGGCCACGGCTACATTTATCACTGCTTGTTTGAGGTGTGCCCCGTGACTCACGATAAGCGTTCCCTCCACCGAATCGACGCTCCCGGAAAAGTGTCCATCGATTCGCAGCATCGATCTGAAGTGAACTTCACCGGAGAAACTCAAAACATCTCCGACAAAACCCAGCCAATTGTCCTGGGGTGTTTTTAATCGCTGCGGGGGCGCAACGGTTCTGGCAACGGCTCCACTACTCACCGCTTTATCCTTTCGGTTTGGGTTGACTTGGTTTAGATCCGAAATGGGTTAGGGATCAGCCGCATTGGCCATTCGAATCTCATGATCGGGAGACGTCCGCATTACGGAATATTAACGATAACACTCGTGGCCCCTCCTGACTGTTACGATTAGGTTGCCTTTCGGAGGCACGGGAGGCCTTCTAAAGAACTAAGTGGAGGGATTAGATAACGGCTTCCCGCCTGCTAATACATTTACGCGACCGAAATGACAGGCCTACACACAAAGCGCTATTATTCGTTGCATCAACATCGCGAGTGGGAACTGAGCGAAGCTCCCACTAATTTCATTTCACGATAGGAGTCTCTACATTGCCTGACGAACAGCGAGTCGCAAATAACTCCCAAACCTTTGTGGTCGATGCGGACGACTTCACCTTTGAAACTTTGGAACAGGAAAATGGGCAGGCTACGGTGGTGCGCTTTGCCCTCAATGATCCGCGTTATCACGCCGGAGATGTGTTACTGGTTCTTTCAGGAAGCGAGATTCATTTTCACGGGATGATAGGAACTCTCGCGGAAGGTTGGGCGACTGCTACCGATCGCCGAGGATCGCTGCTGGCTGCAACTGTTCAATAGCTCTTCTGACTCTTTCCGTCTCAGCGTAAGTACCCCGCCGGGTGTTCCAACTCAACTCCAGGCGAAGCGGAGCGAATCTTGATCCGATGAAATCCCTTGTCGAGATGAGTCGAGAGATAAGTGAGCGCTATCTGTGTTTCAAGCGATGAGGTGAGATTCCTTAAGAATGGATCAAAGCTGACTGGCGCCCCCGTCCCTTGGAAGAAAGCGCGACCACCAGTTTCATCCGCCAACCGTTGTAGCGAGCTCTGCGCATTGGCAGTTAAGCGTGAATTCTGAGTAGCAACCGAAGGTGAATAGAAAGCATAGACTGCAATTCCGCGCCGTTGCGCGTCATTGATCGCCCGTTGCAAGTCGACGCTTTGACTCGCGGAACTTGAATCAACTCCCCGGGAAATATCCAAACCATCCGACACTAAGAGAATTGCGCGCCGACCGGACGGCTGCGCATCAAAGCGCTTAATCGCATCGATTACTTCGATGTAGGGACTACTTGGCCCAGCACTCGCTACGCCCAACGGCGAGCGCAAAGATTTCGCGGCCTTTTCCAAATCAGTCGTAAATTTCTGCCGCACCTGCAGCGAACCCGTGCGCAAGTATCCCACCAGCACACGAGAATTCTTTGGCAGGCGACGAATGAAGTCTCCAATCGGCTTAACTTCGTTAGCCACTGACTGGACCAAATCATCTTGAATAAGTACTGCGAGTGTTAAAGGTGAGTTGTTACCAATGGCACGTATCGAAAGTATGGTTTGCGGATCACCGTCTTCGCTGACGGACAAATCAACCATCTGTAACTCGGGTTCCGGCTTCTGCCCTTTCACTCTAATACCTACCGGAATGGTCACGGGCCTGGCGCCACTCGGCGTCTCGTCCGCAGAGACGATCGTTGTTTGCGCCTGGGCCGCCCCAACGCCTCCATGACCCAAACCAAAAACGATAAGCAAAGCCGCAAACACGACAGCTATTTGACGAATCCTCATTGCTGCTCCTCGCGTGCCAAACATGCACAGCATTATACAGTCTGAGCGGCGGATTGTTGACTTGCCCGAGCCAGGTACGGAGCTAGCGAAATTCATCGGTTAGCAGCTAACATCGAACCACGCAGTCGTGCAGGATAGTCAACATAAGTTTGGTTCGAAATCTTTATGTCTCAAACCGCCAAAGGTAAACTCGAAGCCAGTGATCTAAGACTGGCGCAGCTTTTAAAGTGGGCTCCGTGGCTGTCTTTTTTCCTACTTTCTCTAGGAGCACCACTTCCCTTCCTGTTCTTCTACCTAAGTGCAGACTCAACTGAGACTTCTGCGATTTTTCTGCTGCTGGCGCTGGGGGCCCTCGGGGCCGGCGTCCTGATTGGTGGCCTAATCCTAATCCTTTTCATGCTTTATCGGCGGCGTTGGTATCACCGGCTCCGGGATCGCCTGGCGTCAGATGGAATTACGGCGTCAGAGGTAACCTGGTTTACTTCAGAATTGACTTCGGAAGAACGGCTGAACTTAAGTGAGATTCAAAAAACCAACCCGCTGTTGGCCGACGCTTATCAGGAAACTCTCGCCTCAAGACTCACGGCGACCCGAATTATTGGGCGGTCGAAGCGCGAGCTGCTTCGGGTCACACGACGCATTAACAACGCGCGCGCCTTAGTCGACGCCGATACTTCAGGATTGATTACTGATCTTGAGGCTGATCGCCTGCAATTGGAGAATTTACGAAACGAGTCGACCGCCAGGTTAGCGGAGGCCAAAGCCCGGCTACAAATGATCGAGGCGGCGGCCAGCCGGAGTTTAAGCCAGGCTGAGACGGACCTGATGCTTAGCCGCTTGACGGCGGCACAATCGCACTTGCCACTGACGATTGAAATGGCCAAGCTTGAGCGACATGCCACGAATGAAATCAAGCTGCGGCTGGATCAATAAGATTGGATTAACCCGCCGCCTTTCTCATTGCGGTTTCAGCCAACGGGGCCAGTTCAGCCAGGCAGTAGGCTCCAGGCGCGCAGCGCACGGCAAAGCCTTCATCGACGAGGGCCCAGTTTCCTAACCCAGCGTCAACTCTCGATAAGCCGGTCGCGCGTGCTAACTCACCAGCCAAAGTTAGCCCCGCCCCCGCAAGAAAGGCGCGGGCGATTTCCCGCAGTGCGACATCCCTACTGACTTTCTTCTTCAACTCGCTCGGAAACCGCCCTTCTGCCAGTGACCAGATATAAGTGAAGCCCGGTTCGTAGACGACTTCCGAAGGAATTACTTTAAAGGTCTTCTGAAGTTCATCGATAGCTTTGTTAAACTGGGCGCGGCTCTCGATGCCACTGGCCTCGCGCAGGTCTCGAGTGCCCATCTCCCATTCGTGACGTAAGACTTTCAGGACAGCGCGCGCGCCATCTGAGAGCACAGTAGCTTCCCGATCCTTGGGCACTCCCCAAACTGCGTTAAAGTGACAGATGAGCCGTGGTGCAACAAACGTCGTGCGCGCTCGGGCCAGCTTCGCGTAATAAATTCTTCCTCTACGAATCACCTCGTCCTTAATAGTCCAGGCCAATCTACACTCAGGATCCTTTTGCACATTGCGCGGCAGGTGCGCATCGCGGCGGCCGCAAACAGCGATGTAAAGAGAGGGACCGGGATGACGCCGATCAGTGAGAGCGTTACAAAATCCGACCTCTTCAATAAATGATTCCGCAGCCGCTCGATCTTCGATCCGGCTTTCCGCATCCCGCCGCCAAGCCTGGTCGCGACGCGTTTCTATCGATTCCGGAAGGGACAGAATAGTCGGCACATCAATCCTTCACATTGACATAATTCGGTCTTCACTCTGACCGAACCGGTCAGCCCAGCGGGGGCGCGTAGTTAAGTCAAAATCGCGATAAATCTTAACAAAATCGAGGTTATTCAGCGAAACGGCCTACTGGCATAACCGTTGCCAAATTGGGCTTGCCGCAGGCGTGTCATCACGCTCGGCAACTCGCATTAATGAAGCTGAGGAACACTTGATATGAAGCCAACAACAAGATCGCCGCTGACCTGGATCACCAGCCTCGCACTGGTCTTCTCACTCTGCTGCGGCATCATCATAACTGACAATGCTCACGCGGCCTCGAATGCTAAAGGGCTGGACGATGGCAACAATGCTGAGAAGCATCAGAAGCTGGCGCAGGATCTGCGCGAACAAACGCGGAGCAATGAAACGGTTAAAGTCATTTTGCAGTTGAAGGGCTCGATGAGCGGCGAGCTCAACGCGCTTCTTAACAGCAACGGCGTCAAGATTAAAAAGCGGTTTGCCGCTCTGAACACATTGGCCCTCGAGCTTCCTTCCAGCGTTGTTGAATCTCTAAATCAGTTTGAAGAAGTTGAGTTTGTCTCAGCTGACAGCGAAATCCGATCCTTTGGTGGTCACGTGGCCCACACCTCGGGCGCCAACAACGTTCGCACGATGGCAACAACTGGCTCGCTTGATGGCAGCGGCATTGGCATCGCGATCATCGACTCCGGTATTTATCCTTCGCATGTAGCTTTTCTCGAAGCCGGCACCACGCGTTCTCGCATAGTCAAGAGCGTGGACTTCACCGGTGAAAATCGCACCGATGATCCTTATGGTCATGGAACTCACGTGGCGTCCGCCGCAGCCGGCAATGGCGTGGTTTCTGGCGGCAAGTACATCGGCATTGCTCCGAAAGCAAACCTGGTAAACCTTCGTGTTCTCAACTCTCAGGGTGTCGGAAGTGTCTCAGGATTGTTGGGCGCTCTCGATTGGTTGTTAGCTAATCGCAGCACCTACAACGTTCGCGTTGCGAATCTCAGCCTCGGAATGTTGGCAGTGAACTCCTACCGCTACGATCCGGTTTGTGTTGCTGTCAGGCGCCTCGTCGATGCCGGCGTCGTTGTCGTGGCGGCCGCGGGAAACAACGGTAAGAACAGCGCTGGTCAGAAGATCTACGGACAGATTCACTCCCCTGGTAACGAACCCTCGGCAATTACACTGGGCGCTGCTGACACGAAGGGTACCGACAATCGTGCTGACGACAGCATTGCCACCTACAGCTCGCGGGGTCCGACGCGAAGTTATTGGATAGACAGCAACGGTCGCAAACGTTACGACAATCTGGTTAAGCCAGACTTGTCTGCTCCCGGAAATAAGTTGGTCTTTGCGCAGTCGCCCAACTGCCTGCTTATCCGGCAGGATCCTTCCCTTGATGCCGGAGTAAGCTCGAGTCCCTATCGGGATCAGATGAAACTAAGCGGCACCTCGATGGCCTCGCCGCTTGCGGCTGGAGCGGCGGCCCTCATGATTCAGGCAAATCCCAAGCTGACACCTAACATGACCAAGATGATTCTCATGTACACGGCGCAGCAACTCGCTGGATTCAACTTGCTCGAGCAAGGCGCGGGCGAGCTGAACATTGACGGCGCCGTGCGACTTGCAAAACTGGTTCGCCAGGATCTACCTGCCAACCCGGCCCTCGGTACGACCTTGCTCACTGGTTCCGCTCCGGCAGCAAATTCAACAATCACTTACGGTTCGTCCAGTTTTACCTTCGCATGGGCCCAGGGCATCACCGTCGGAAGCAGCTTTGCCACCGGCCTCAGTCTTATCACCAAGTATCAAAAGGTGTATGCCCAAGGCGTGCTAATCGGTGACGGCGTCCTGATCGGTGATGGCGTATTGATCGCTGATGCCACGAAGCTCACAGGAGTTTTGATTGGGGACAGCATCCTAACAAGCAACGGTACGACGTTGATTGCCGGCGGTTATTTCTTGAGCAGCGGTGTATTGATTGGCGACGGCGTCTTGATGAGCGATGGGGTTTTAATAGGCGATGGCGTCCTGATGAGCGACGGCGTGCTCACCTCCGATGGCGTACTAATGAGCGACGCATTGATTCAAGCAAATTCGGCGTTGAAGATTGGCGACACGACTTCCGGTATGTCGACGCCGTTGGACAATGGAGTTGATTACACAGGGTACTGAGTTCTGCTGAGGCAAAACTTAACTATCAAACGATAAGACGAGGATAAAGACGTGTATCAACCTTCCCCCACAATGAAATTCGACGCCAGCGAATTTGTTCCGCAAGCGGCGACTGCGAAGGCTTTTTGCCTGTCTAGTGAGGCAGAAACAGAAGTCTTGAACTTTCTCGCTGAGCGACCCCTGCACACGGTAATCCTGATGGGCTTCGTTCGCGATAACGGTCTGGTTTCTCCCGCGAATCGCGGCGCTTTCTACGGAGTTCGCAACGACGAGGGCGAGCTCGAAGGTGTCGCGCTGATCGGTCACGCAACATTGATGGAAACTCGCACGACACGCGCCATTTGCGCCTTTGCCGAAATTGCTCAGCGCTGCTCTTCAACTCATATGATTCTGGGCGAGCAGGAACGTATTGAAGAGTTTTGGTCCCAGTATCAATTAGGCGGTCAACCGATGCGTCTGGCTTGCCGGGAGTCGCTCTTTGAAATGCGGTATCAAAGTGAGCGCGGACAACAAGTAGAAGGCCTGCGACTTGCGACCCTTGCTGAGTTGGATCTGATCATTCCGGTACAGGCGAAGATGGCACAAGATGAAAGTGGTATTAATCCTCTCGAACGCGACGCTGAAGGTTTTCGCCAACGTTGTTGCCGGCGCATTGAACAAGGTCGCACCTGGGTGGTGGTCCAGGAAGGCAATTTACTCTTCAAAGCCGACATTATTTCGGACACGGAGGAGGTAATCTATCTTGAAGGTGTTTGGACAAACCAGAAGCTGCGCGGATCGGGACATGGAATCAATTGCATGTCGCAACTCTCAAAGGAACTGCTGCAACGCACCAAAGCGATCAGCCTCCTTGTTGATCAACGGAACAAGCGAGCCCAGGCATTCTTCCGTAAGTGTGGATTCAGACTTCTCACAACCTATGACACGATTTTCCTGGAACAGGAAGTTGAAGTAAATATTAACTAAGCCTCGTAAGATCTGCCCCAATTACTCGGCTCTCCCAGCCTTACCCACCAGTCTCTTCCTCCGAGACTATTATTGACGTGGCAGACATACCTCCATCAAGTCGCTTATACAAGTTGTTTTTCTGGGCCATTGTGGCCGCAGCGGGGTTAATCTCCGCTTTCTGTATTTATCGACTCGAGCTCCAACAGCTGGATCTTCGCTTTGCCGTTATCGCGGCAATCACCCTCCTGATCAGCTCGCGGATCGTCATCCCGATTCCGAGGTTCAGCGCGCACATTTCGGTCTCCGACACGTTCCTTTTCCTCCTCCTCCTACTGTACGGCTGTGAGCTTGCTGTCCTCGTTGCGGGTGCGGAAGCTTTCCTTTCATCCCGGCGCTTTAGTAAGAAGGGCATCACGATTTTTTTCAATTGGGGCTGTGCCGTGTGTTCCACCTTTATCACGGCCCAGGCGCTGCAATCGTGGTTTGGTGAAGTCACACTGATCCGAAGCTTGCCGCTGTCGGCGACGCTAATCGGAGTAACCTGTGCGATGGCCCTGGTCCAATATGGCGCTAACTCGGGATTGGTAGCCTGGTTCGCTGCTTTAAAAACCAACCAGCAATTCTGGCCGACGTGGAGCAAGCACTTTCTCTGGACCTCGATCACCTACTTTGCAGGCGCCTCCGCCTCAATGATCACCGCGAAATCGGCCGACCATATGGGCTTCTACGCAGTGATTCTGACGGCGCCCACGGTAGCTATCCTGTACTTCACCTATCGAACTTACCTCAAGAATGTTGAATCTGCCGCTGCGCAGGCTGACCAGGCCAGGTACCACGTTGAAGAACTTTCTCACTACATCGCCGAACAGGAACGCATCCGCGAACAGTTCTCGCAAATAGAAAAGTTATCGGCACTGGGTGAACTCGCCTCTGGTGTGGCCCACGACTTCAACAACACTTTGGCAGGCATTCTTGGGCGGGCGCAGTTGTTAACGCGCACCAACGATCCGGAGAAAATAAAACGCGGGCTGGAAATAATCATCAAAGCAGCTGAAGACGGAGCTAACACGGTGAAGCGGATTCAGGACTTCGCGCGCCAACGCAAGGATCAGGATTTTCAGCTGGTAGCTATTGATCAGATCTTATTTGATGTGAGCGAGATCACGAGGCCACGCTGGAAAGACAGCGCTGAAGCCTCAAATATTCATATCGGACTAGCCCTCGAAATCAGATCTAAGGCGCATGTGATGGGAGACGCCTCGGAGTTACGAGATGTTCTCGTAAACATGGTCTTTAATGCAATCGACGCGATGCCGGATGGAGGTCAGCTGACACTTAGCGTTGATGTGGTAGGTGATAAAGTCGAGATCGTCGTTTCCGATTCCGGAACCGGAATGTCGTCGGATGTGAGCTCGAGAATCTTTGATCCCTTCTTTACGACCAAGGGAAAAACGGGAATGGGATTGGGCCTCGCCGTCAGTTTTGGAATTATCAGGCGTCACGAGGGAACGATTCACGTCGATTCGGAAGTCAATAAAGGGACGACTTTCCGGATAGTCCTGCCTACAGTCGAAGCAAGCGTCGCCCAAAAACAAATCGAGACCTATGCCACTGCAGTTGCGATTGAGAATCAAGACGTCGGGGCTGCTGTAGAAGACTCTGATTTTTATCAGCCCACGATCCTGGTAGTGGATGATGAGGAACCAGTGCGCGAGTTGTTACGCGATATTCTTGAAACGCAGGGTTGCAGAGTCTATCTCGCGCCGGGAGGACGCGAAGCCCTCGCCTTATTCGAGGCCCGGGATTTTGACGGCATCTTCACTGATGTCGGTATGCCGGGGATGAGCGGTTGGGAACTGGCTCAAGCAATCCGCGGACAGAATCAGCTGATTCCGATTGCAGTGGTCACCGGCTGGGGCGGTGCTGTTGGTTCAAACAAGCAGAAGGAAGCTGGAGTTGATTGGGTCGTAACGAAACCATTTACGAACGAGCGAATTTGCGAACTCGCCGCAGAGATTAGAAGAATGAGTGCGACCACCAAGAAACACGGCGACCTCGCTGTCGTGGCTGCTTGAGGCCCTCATCATTTCCCGTCCCGAATAATCTTCCAGTCTGTAGCATCCTCTTTCGTTTCCTGCCCACGTCTTGGCGCTTTCAACAAGTGCCGCCGGCGGTCAAGGGCGCGTTTTACACTCTTCTCCACCACCTCAAGGCGAAAGGGTTTGAGGAGATATTCGAAAGCTCCTAACCGGATCAAGCCCTGCGCGTGATCCTGGTCGCTGATGCCGGAAATAATAATTACAGGAGTATCAGGGTACTTCTGGCGCACGTGTCCCAGCAGTTCAAGACCGCTAAGACCGGGCATCGAAATATCCGTCAAGACCAGGTCGTAAGAATCTACTTCCAATCTTGCTAAAGCTTGCTCGGCCGTTTCCGCAGTTTGGCAATCGTGCTCCTCAGAGAGCAAATCGTAGAGCGTGTCACGAATAGTTTCATCATCGTCGACCACAAGAATCAAAGACATACGGCTCCTCCGGCGTTAGCTCGCTCAAGTTCTCTGGGTCAACGCTTAAGCATCACCAATTCGTTTTTTCTAGCAGGTGAGGAAGTCTGGGTTGGCCCAATAATACCACGCCTTCGCGCGCTACAAACAAAAGAAGGCCGGTAACTTTCGTTACCGGCCTTGATCCCCAGGACGAATTGCCAGGTTACTGCGGTCCAGAGGCACGAATTGTTAGTTCGGTTCCTCGCATTAGGTCCAAATCATCTCGACCCTGGACATACACAGAACCTGCGCCACCGCCCGCGCCGAGGATGGCTCCGATAGCGGCACCCTTTCCACCTCCGGCTATGGCTCCGATGATGGCGCCAACCGCGGTACCGATCGCGGTACGCTGAACAGTCTTGGTGGTCTGGTTGTCATCCTGCACGGCTCCTTCGTTATCGACTCTCACTACTTCGCCACTCTGCGTGCGAACGCCTTCCAGAATACCGGCGAAGCGGTAGGTGCGTCCGTCGCGCATGCGAATGTTATCGAACGTGAGCGTCAATTCCGATCTGCCCGTCACTCGGCCGCCGCGTTGAAGGTGGGTAACCCGTCCTTCCACGATGGCGCCTTCATAGCGCGAGGGCTGTCTCACTGTGGCCGTGAAAGTCTCACCATCCCGTGCGTTTCTGGTTGAGAGGTCTTCATTCAATTCCGCAATCAGCGACTCGCCATTAGGAATAATGAACTCGCCGGTGGTGGTGGGAATTGTGGAGTCGTAGCCGCCGCCCTGAATATCAAAGCGGGCCACATCCGCCGTCTTATCGTAGGTGCTCTGCACTACGACGGGTTGCGGTAGACCATTAACATAAACACGACGGGTAACGCTTAGCCGCCGGCCATTGTCGATTGGATCGAACGTGACGGTAAAGTCGGTCAGGCGATCGCCATTGGAACTAACGATTAATTGGTCGCCCGACAGCGTCGCACGGGCCCGAATATTACGGCCGTCCCGAGTCTGTTCCACACGTTCGCTGCCGTCGGCGTCAAAAGAAATCTGCGGAGCTCGTGAAGAAGCGATTGTTACGCGGCGTCCCCGTACTTCGATGGCTATTTGATCAGGCGATTCAAGGCGCGCCGTTACTTCATCACTGACTCTTTGCCGATCGCGGTATGGAAGACTTCGCGTTGCACGACTCGCGGCTTCTCGCGGATCATCACTCCGGGAAACGTCGAGCCGATAGGTTCCGGTCAAGATATTGTCGCTAGTCAACACATTATCCCTATTCGATGGGAATGGTGTCGTTCGTCGTCCCCCGCGAGCAATCGTTGGCCAGGTTACGCCGTATGCCGTTTGCAACTGGTTCAATTGCAACCGGACAGCTGACCAGTCTTGCTGGACCCGGGCATCAAGCCGACGCCGCGTCACGAAACGATCGATCAAAGCCGCATGCTCTAAAACCTCTTGGGCATCCGCGGCAGTTGACTGGCGGCTCTCGAACCGTTCCCGGAGACGATCTACTGCAGTATCGAAGTCTCGAACGAAGACATTGATATTGTCTTCAGCGTTAGTTCCATCCAGCCGGCTCTGATCCAACGCTGTGTCGAGAGTGTTCCGAAAAGTGGTTGCTCGGCTATCTATACGATTAATTAAGTTTCTGACCGATTGATATGTTCCCCGATAGGTGCGCGATTGCGGATAACCTACCTGCTGCGCCATCGTGGGAATTCCCGCAAGTAAGACTCCCAGTGCGAAAATTATTGAAATAATTCTTCTAGAACTGCTCATGTGCTTTTTCCTCCAATGTGGCCTTTTAGATTTGGATTTTGGCCCAAGGCTAGCTTGGCCGGGAGAACACCCTCCTTTTTTAAACGAGGGCTGTGCCAATTTACTAGACAAGGATTATGCCAACGAAATTCCGTACGACTTGGCCCATTAGTAAGGGTAGCTGGCGCGAGATTCCCCCAAGAAACAAGCAAAACAGTACATATGTTTAACGTTTTGCATTACAAACTTACGGCTACCGGCATCCTTTTTCGTGTCCCGATTCACGGTTTCGCGAGGCCTTTCAAAGCCAACGCGAACATCGCTCATGCTATTCTGCGCATTGGGGGACGAACGAATGAGCCTTGGCGAACCGAAAGCTGTGATTCACTTTGCTCAGGACGACCTGTTCATAGGCATCACTCCATCTCGCCACGCTCTCACACTTGATACTGATCATGAGCGGGGCGCCGCACCGACGCCGATGGAGCTTCTATTGGTAGCCCTGGGCAGCTGTACGGCGGTGGACGTAATCAGCATTTTGAAAAAGAAACGAGAAGAGGTGAGCGCGTACCGTGTCGAAGTTCGCGGCGAGCGACGGTCGGAACACCCGCGGAGCTACTTCCGAATGGAGGTGCATCACGTAGTCACCGGCCGGAAGGTCTCTGAAACGGCAGTCTCTCAGGCAATCGAGCTTTCTGAAACAAAATATTGCAGCGTTGCTGCTACTTTGCGACCGACCGCGGAAATCGTTTCAACGTTTGAGATCATCGAAGCGTAGTGGAGGAAATCCTTCGTGAAGTTGTCAAAATTTTTAGCTGCCACGGTATTAGTTGCGGGCAGTGTCTTGTCGCTCTCAGTCGCGTTATTGGCTCAGTCAGCAAAGGACGGCACGTTAACCACCGTCCGCCGAACTGATTCCCGTGACGGCAATAACAAATTGCTCCGGCTCTCTCCGGACGAACATCTGCGGCGAGCGAAGGTTTACCTGTCTAACCGCGCATTTGAAGAGGCGCGGGAGCATTGGCTGGCGCTGATCTCCTTCTATCCCACCGATCCGGCGGTCGCCGAAGCTTTGTTAGGGATTGGCAGGTCTTACCAGCAATCGCGACGGTATGCCGAAGCTTCTGCGACCTACGATGACCTGTTCAGAAGATTTAGTTCGACGAAAGAAGGACGCGAAGGACTCAACTTCAACGCCGCAGCGTTAACAAGAATGGGTAGGCCTGGAGAAGCCGTGGGAAAATACGCGGAGTACATTCGACTTTTTCCGAATGGCGAGCGGATCGAGACGGCCCACCTGAACATTATTGACACGTTGCGTGAAGCGGGTCGGCCAGACGAAGCAATCACTTGGATAGCGCGAACCAGACAACGATTCGCCGGCACAGTTACGGAAACCAATGCAGTCTTCGCACGACTGCGGCTGGACGTGGCGGAAAGCAATTGGAAGCAGGCGGTGGCGACGGCCGATGAGCTAAGCCGGTTAACGTTCTCCAAAGGAGTTCTGACGAGTCGGGCCGAGGTCACTTATTTAAAGGCTTATAGCCTGGAGCGACTGGGAAACAGGCGCGCAGCATTTAATGCTTATGCGGCGATCACCGACTCACCTGAGTCTTACTACGGCGGTTTGGCACTTGAGCGGCTTGCCAATTTGAGCACCGCAGAAACGCAGGAACTCGTAAAAGAGCGCTCCGAACGTTTCCATTCTCAGGTTAGTGGGCTGGCTGATGGCTATCCGGCTCCGTACCGGACGGCCATCGTCAAAGCCGCCAAAGCAAGAAAACTCGACCCGCGTTTCATTCTCGCCATCATCAAGCAGGAAAGTGTTTTTAAGCCCCTGGCGAAATCTCCGGCCGGTGCTCGTGGTTTGTTACAGCTGACGATTGACGCAGCACAGAAATACGCCGTGACGGCGCGGATAAACCAGTTGCGTGAAAGCGATCTCTATCGTCCTGAGACTTCAATTGTCCTGGGCAGTGAATACCTGGCCGAGCTGGTAGGAATGTTTCCCAACAATCTCGAGCCTGTGGCCGCCTCGTATAATGGTGGCGAAGACAATGTAGCGCGCTGGGTGAAACGCGCGCGCCACAAAGATCCGGGAGTGTTTACTGCTGAGATTGGTTTTGACGAAACCAAAACTTACGTGCAGAAGGTGATGAGCAACTACCGGATCTATCGCGAACTCTACACCGCAGATCTCGTCGCGAAATAGCGGTTCATGTTGGCGATTGCCAATTGCCGATTGTTAAGAATGATTGGCGCTTCGCGATCGTTTACTCCCTCAGTATTATCAATCAAATCGCAATCGCCAATCGGCAATCATCATGGTTCTGGACTGAACCTTCGATCCTCGAAACCCGTCGCACTTTCTCGTCTCCGCAAAGGATCTATGTGCGGATACTTGTGGGGCAAAATTCCCAAACGCACCAGTGCATTATAGTACTCGTAGCGAATGTTGACTTCATTAACGGGTCGCGAATCGAGATCCATGTTGACAAACCTCACGTCATTTCTGACGGATCGGCCAATCCCTGTGGCTGCGTATTCGTCATCACTCTGCATCGGCGCCTCGCGATGTTCCCTTCCCTGAGCTTGAGTCCCGGGCGACGCAGATGGCGCTTTGGACTTTTCCGAACGACGATCCCCACGACTGTCCTCCTCATATATAGGACGACCCGGCGTAATTGGAATCGGTATCGGTCTCCGCTCGCGGAAAAACACGGCTGAGATGGCGCCCAGGTTTGCCGGCTGTCCCAGCTTGGCCGCATACGAATCGCGTTCGGTAGTAAAATAGAAGTGGCGCGCGCGCTCCGAACTCATCTGCCAACCCGAAACATGAATCGTGCCGTACGGCGCTATCACCCACTTACTTGCATTCCAAGCCGACGTCCGGCGGGCATCGATTGAGTTTAGGCCGTCGACCGACAAGGCAACGGCTACCCGAAATGGATACGGGTTGTGGATTTTGATTTCGTATTCAGCGCCTTCACGCGCTTCGACGTACCGTCTGCCTCGAGCTACATATTCGTGAAGTGGCCGTCCGCCGACCAAAATTGCTAAATCAAACTCTCGATCGGGCACGATATTTCGTCCCTGCGCTGCGCTTTCCCTGGGAGCGGTTGCGGCAAAGGCGGTTTCCGTTCTCCCTCCCATTAGCAATAAGCCACAAACAATGGCAGCTAGTCCGATTGCGCCAAATAAAGCAAAAATCTTTTTCATGGTTTGTCTCCCCACAAGAATTACCCCCGTGAACCTGTAGAAAGAACGGGTGGAGGAAGCGAGTCTTGCGTCGAGATGCCAGATTTCAGCGGGTGTTTCTGACATTGAGTAAAGCCCCCTTGATCGCTACAATACCCCGCCAGATCACACAGAAGTGGAATTCTTGCGGCAACCCCCCAGCGACTGACGAGCAAGATTGGATTAGGAGAGGCCGATGGAGTATGTACTGACCGCAACTAAGACCGAGGCCCGCGCCGGTTCTTACTACGATAAGATCGCTGGCCTATATGAGTTAACTTTTAAACTGAACGGTTACGGACGGTCGCTTGACGAATACTTCGCCAATTATCCACTTCCCATTTCCCGAGGTGCCAAAATCCTCGACGCCGGCTGCGGCACCGGATTGTTAACCTTAGCGCTCCTGCGTGCCATTCATTTCCCGGTCAAGATTACCGCTCTCGATTTGTCGGCCACATCGATCGAAGCCGCGAGAAGGGCTGTATGTGATAGTCCGGTGCGGACTCGAGACGCCAGCTTTACACAGGGAAATCTTTTATCACTTCCCTTTGCCGACGCGACTTTTGACATGGTGGTTACAAGCGGGGCGCTGGAATATGTGCCCCTGTCAGACGGCATGAACGAACTCGCCCGCGTCATCAGCCCCGGCGGTCATTTACTGCACATACCTTGCCGGCCATCACCAGCCAGCACGTTCCTGGAAATCCTATTTCGCTTCAAGCACCACCCACCGCGTGAAGTGATCCGACAGACTGAGCGCCACTTTCAAATGGTGCATCACTATCGGTTCCCACCGTTGCAAGTTATAGGGTGGAGTAAGAGCGCAATACTCGCCCAGAGAACTTAACAGGCATCAAGGCGACGGCACCAACCGAATGATGCGATCGTCATCTGCAGCAGGTGACCCGCGACCATCCTCATTCGAAGTTGAGAAGTAGATCGAACCGTCAGGCCCTTCAGCGACTTCGCGAATACGTCCGTACTTCCCTGCCAGCAGATTTTCCTGACTGACAACACGACGTCCATCGAGCACCACGCGAATAATCCGTTCACCTCGCAGACATCCAAAGAAGAAGTTGTTTTGAAACCCGGAAAAAGCTTTGCCGCGGTAAAACATCGCGCTTCCCGGTGCACAGGCGGGAGTGTATTCCAGCAAAGGCGACTCGAGGCCTTGCCGAGTTTGCGTGTGATGGATAACAGGCCAGCCATAATTCTTTCCGCGTTCGACGATGTTAACTTCATCACCGCCGCCGGGCCCATCAAAACCGGAAGGTCCGTGCTCGGTTTGAAACATCAGGCCGCTGCCGGGCTGCCAGGCGATTCCCTGCGCATTCCGATGACCCACCGCCCAGATCTCCGGTCGCGCATTTTTCTGGTTCACGAACGGATTGTCAGAGGGAACGCTGCCGTCATCATTAAGGCGCAACGTCTTACCGGCGAGTGAGTCCATCGCTTGTGCGAGTCCGCGCTCGGTTGCGTCGCCGGTCGTAATGTAGAGCTTCTGATCCGGACCAAATCGCAAGCGACAACCAGCATGAAACTGGGCTGCAGGAATACTTTCGATAATTACTTTGGGCTCCGTCAGACCTGACGAGCTTTCCCGATAG
This sequence comes from Pyrinomonadaceae bacterium, assembly GCA_963826235.1. Classification (GTDB taxonomy): domain Bacteria; phylum Acidobacteriota; class Blastocatellia; order Pyrinomonadales; family Pyrinomonadaceae; genus PSRF01. The sequence continues at coordinate 139,128 of CAWGWE010000001.1, forward strand.
CGAACCACTCTGACTTGTTGACCGTCACCTTTGTACGCATAAGCAAGATAGAGGAAATGATTCGCGCTAAACTGCGGGTGTAGTTCGAGACTCATCAATCCGCTTTCGCCGGACGGCTCCACATCGGGAACAACTAAGAGAGGCTGAGCTCTGAGTTGTCCTTTTTCATAAATGCGAACTCTACCCGGCCGTTCAGTGAAAAACATGCGTCCGTCGGGAGCCCAGACGATCGACCAGGGCACTTCGAGATTCCCCACCACGGTCTCAACACGAAACTTTGTTTGCGAATTGGGCGCCGCTTCTGTTTCTCCGCTTCCGCGGCCGGGCGGTGGTGGTTGTTTACACGCATACCCAACACTCATCGTGGTTAGAGCGAAGAAGAACATAAACGATTTTAGTTTCATGGCTTCGTCTCACCCGCAACGCGCCGCCAAGGCGCGCAGTTCCTGGCTTAGCGTGAAAACACCGGGCCGGGAGCTCACGCTTTTAAACCTCGGTCCAGACCGAAATTAATATTGTTGGGGGGGCTTAGTGCTGAATGTATTCGTGCAGCAACTTGAGCTCGTCGCCTTGCTCGCTCAACTCCACGCGCATCAGATCTCGCATCGAAAGCATACCGACCCAACGCTCGCCATCGACTACGGGCAAATGACGCGAACCAATCAGTTCCATCCGTTCGAGAGCCTGATGCGGAGTTTCGTCGCACCGGATCACAGCGCGCAGCTCGCTGGTGACCTCGCCGACCTGTAAAGAGGCCGGGTCACGCTTCTGCAAAACGACGCGATTAACCACATCTCGTTCGGAAAAGACACCTAGCAACTTCCCGCCGTCATCCACCACGCACACTGCGCCGATATTTCGTGACGCCATAAACTCCGCGGCATCCTGCACACTCGCGGACGACTTCATCGAGTAAGGCTCACGGTTGCGAATCACATCCCTGATTAGCATCATGGCGCAGCTCCTGATTGGTTTGTTGGGGTACGACGACATTATAGGCGGGCCAGGGCGTTCTGTCTCTAGGGAAAACGCAGGTCAGGAGCCAGAAGTCAGAAGTCAGAATGTTTAATACAGAAAGCCGGGGGCGGGGAGGCGGTAAGCAGAATACGAGCTGAGACGCGGTCCAACAGAATTCAGTTGGAAGATCATAAGAGATTTCGTAACCCCAAAAAGGGCGCGCTTCGTCCCAAGTTGTTGTGCTAAGTCTGGGCTTCTGCTTACCAGCTCCCGCCCCTCCCACTTCGCACTCCTGGCTCCTGACTTCTGACTTCTGACTCCTCTTCAGAATAATGATGGTTGCGAGGTTGGTCTCACGAAGGTGGTGCTTGATTCGTCAGCGCGCGGAGTCTTCTTATTAAATCCGAGCCTTTCACAATGGATCTTAAAGAGCCGTTCGGTGGCTTCCCAATATTGGCCCTTGCCGCGCATGCGCTCTCCAAAAACACTCGAATTCATTTTTCCTTCGCGTGCCTCTCTGATGCGATTCAGGATGCGGTTGGCCTTAGTCGGCAACTTCTCGTGCAAACGTTCCTGAAAATAAGGAGCGACACTGCCAGGTAAACGCAGCATGTTGATGAAGGCATGAGTTGCGCCTGCCTCTTTGGCTCGTTTGAGAAGCTCGGGAATGTCCGTCGTCAAGCCTGGAATCACGGGCGCGATCCCAATTCCGACTTTTATGCCGGCGGCTGCCAGATCTCTCATCGCATGAAAGCGTGCATCCGGGAGGGGCGCGTAAGGCTCCACCGCTCGCGCCGACTCGCGATCGGTAAATGGAATAGTAAAGAACACCCCGAGGCGAGCATTGCGCGCCAGCTGCTGCAGGACATCAATATCCTGTCTGATCAGCGTCGACTTGGTAATCACACCGACCGGGTTGCGGAACTCCGCGCACACCTCCAGACATTGCCTCGTCAACCTGTAATGAGCTTCGAGCGGGATATATGGATCCGAGGTAAACGAAAACACTATCTCGTCGCCTTTCCAAGAAGGCTTCATCAGTTCCTTGCGCAACAGTGATGGCGCATTCACCTTCACTATAATCTTGCGATCAAAGTCAGTTCCGGCGCCGTAACCAAGATACTCGTGTGTTGGCCGGCTGAAACAATAGGTACAACCGTGAATGCAACCGCGATAGCAGTTTAGCGAGTAGTCGAAACTTACGTCGGGACTGTTGTTATGACTGATGATGGTGCGCGTGTCAGTCTCTTCAAAGACTTCCAGCTTGGTTTCTGGTGGTTCGCCCAGCCATTCGACCGAATGCGTGAGCCAGGGATTGGGAGGGTTTGCGACGTACTGCATAGATGCAAGCCTGTTTTATCGATGAAACAGAGTATAGCAGAGGAAGCGACGGTTGGCGAGTATCCGTGGGGGCGTCCCTCCGTGGGCGCCCCCACCTTTCTAATTCAAAATATCGCCGGCCCGGCAACTTATGGGGTCGGCCGGCCTTTCGAACCGACGGGCGCCCACGGAGGGACGCCCCTACGAGAGCCAGGTTACAAAGAAGAAGCGGTACTTATCGGGATCCTGCACGGTGATGAAGCGGCCGCCCCAGCCTTCTTCGATCGGCGGTTTCACTTCAACATCCCTGCTCAGCAAGTATTCGTAGTATTCATCAACGTCTGCCACACCGAGGAAAAAGTGGGCGCCACGTCCGCGACGCAGCATGGTTTCCAAATTTTGCGCGAGCGTGATCTTTAAATCTCCTGCTCGCAACGTTGCCATCGGCGGCTCATTGGTAGGGTTGTTCGATTCAATATCCAGACCAAGCTGTCCGTTATAGAACGCCAAAGACTCCTCAAGGCTATTAACCTCGAGAAATAACAAGTCCATTCCTTTAATGTTGATTTGCATTTGATCTGAAATCGTCACTAACGCTTTCCTTCTGGACTGAACCCTATCCCACACTCGTTAACAACAAATACACACCATAACCCGCTGCCACGACGGCGATCCAGAACATCGCCTCCTGCGCCGATCGGTGTCGCTTCACCGGATTGCTGATTGGCAGCGAGGCGTTGGCTGCCAGCATGGCGCTGTGCGCCATCATCACACCAAACAGGATTACAAAGACCGCAAGGATAACCAAGGGCCATAAAAACCAAATCCATTGCACGCGCACCAGAAATAGAAGGAAAAGTCCGATGAGCAGACAAAGAAAAGCGCTTAAGAAGTGGCCAAAGATCCCGACGTCTTTGGCAGCAGGCGCCGATGCGATAACACTGCTTGTGGCTCGTGGTTTGTGCCGCTGCTGATCGTATTGGCGCCTCGTCGTTTCATCTTTAAGAACTTGATAAGCCTCGTTGAGTGTCTTCATTCCCTCTTCACTGCCGCCCCGGTCGGGGTGAATTTGCGCGGCGCGGCGCTTATAGAGCCGCTCGAGATCCCGGCTATTTGTTTCTTCTTCTGCGCCGATGATCGCGTAATAGTCTTTGCTGAGATCGAATTGGCTCATGACTGCACGCCGATTCTAAGTTTACGATTTTGGTTTTGCAATTTGTGTTTGCGAGCACGCCCCGAGGAGGACGAGGCGCTATGTTAGACTGACTTCATGTCTCAGTCCCTTGTGCCTGGCGATGATCTGCTGTTTCAGCTGGAAAGCGGTTTTGGATTGCTTCGTATCCTAGCAGTCGAAGGAAGCGGCAGGGAAAGAGTTTGGCACCTCATGGCGTACGAAGAATTCTTTCCGTCAGTTGAAGCTGCTGAAGCGGCGCTGGCCGACGCTGACACCCTCCATGTGCGGGCGCCTCATCTAGCCCTGACTGACCGAGCCTTCGAACGGACTCCGGCCGCGCGTCTCGGTAATCGTCCTTTAACAGACGCGGAACTGTTTCCTTATCGTGAGTGGTTGGAACTAGAGGAGAGAGTTGTTTCTGACCGCTCTGCACTCTTGATGCTAGGTGTTCGATGATTGCCGATTGGCGATTGCCAATTGCCGATTGGTGATTGCATCTCGGTACAGTACGGGAGCAGTAGTGACCGATGCCATTGCCAATCGGCAATCGCCAATTGGCAATCGGCAATCTTTTACGGTCCGAATCGGAAGCGATACTCCAGCGAATTCATGAAACCGTTGATCATATTTCGAGCGTTCCCAGTGGTTTGCAATTCCTGAATCCAGAAGAGATAAAGCGCGTCTGGATCGCGGCGCAGGTAGCCAAAGTACTGCATCACAACGAAAGCCTCGTTGTAGTACTTGTTGTAAACCTCCAGACTCTCAGAAATGTCGCGCAACACCGTGGCTCTCGTCCGGGTGCCATTGCCGAGCGCGGCGATCCAAAAGTCGCGGTGCGGCGAAGTTACGCCTGCTGTCGCCAGCAAAGTGTCAACATACTGCGTGTTGTTCAGTCCGTTGTAAGTCGTGGCAAATGCGGGCCGGGCCATGAAATCGTTAATGAAGGAAATCTTCGCTGCTTCCAATTGAGCATCGCTAAGAAAGCCGCTCACCCGCGCCAAATCAGGTATGAATTCGGCGTAGTCCGGTTTGCGACCGAAGCTAATCGGATAGAAGCGATAGACAAAATAGCCCCGCTGCTGAAACTCAGGTGACTGAAAAAAGTTCCCGGAGACGTGAATCCGATCGCAGGTGATATCTCCTGGAGGGCAGTTGTTAATCGTGTTTTGCCAGCCGAGGAACCCAGCGGGATCGGGTTCGCGGCCGAGAAAGTCTATGTAGTGCTGCCGCACAAAGAACGCAGTCTGATCGATCGGATTTGGCCCATTCGCCGTGTCGTTATCGTTGATGGTGATAGTCGCCGTCGCCGGAGGTCCAAGCACGACTCCGTTGGGATTAATTAAGCTAATGGTGAACGTCTCTGCGCCTTCCGCATAGGCGTCGTCAACGATAGGGATTGAAATCGTCTTGAAACTTTCGCCCGCAGCAAAATTAATCGTTCCCACGGAGGCCGCGTAGTCGCAGCGGGAAGAAGCTACTCCGTTGATCACATTGCAATTTGTAAGGCCGGCCGTATCTGCAGTTGCATAACTCACCGTTGCCGCGCTTGCCGTGTTGCCCATTCTTGTGAACGCGACCGTGGCTCCACCCTGGCCTTCGTTCACAGCGAAATCCGTAGCACCGGAAACTATGACGCTCGTAGCTGCCGATGATCCAAACTGACCGCGAATCTCGCCAGTCATAAAGTTGCTGGTATGCACGTTGACGTAGTGAAGTCCTGCCTTCAAATCAGTAACTTGTTGGGGCGTAAGGGTTACCTCAAAGTCGTTCAGTTGGCCCAACGGAAGCGGAAACAGCACTCCGGCATTACTGCCGGCAGCTGCGGGACCATGAATGTGGGCATCCGTTTGCGGGCTGGATAGTCCGCTGAAACTAAGGTAGAGCCGCGCGGTCCCTTCATCCGGACTTAAAACTAACGTAGCGCTTCCGGTGGCTGACGAATTCGTCGTCGGAACTTCTTGTGCTCCATTAAGCGTGGCGGTAAAAGCCAGCGAAGGCTTTGATTTGATCTCGTAGACTGCGCCGTTAGACAACGACACAACAAAGACGTTGCCGTTCGGTCCGGTTTGAATGTCAGTTGTGATGCCAAAGTCTCGCCCTACCAAAAGGCTATGGCTCTCGGTGAGATCAAATTTATCGGAGTTGTCCGCAACCAAATCCGCCAGAAGGGGATCACTGAAGGCAAAGTGTTGCCTGTCAGCCGACATATTAAAGCGGAACAAGTAGCCGTTCGCGAGTGTCACTCGAGAAGCGCCCACCAGTAGGTCGCCTTCATACTCGGTACCTAATCCCCTGCCCCGGACAAAACCAATTGGCGAGGGAGCCACGGCGAACTTCCAACTGAATTCGGGATCTACGTATTGCGCGCCGGGAAGCATGTAGAGTTGAGCCAGTGCTGCCTGGGGCGTATCAGCGATGTTACTGGGTGCCCAGCGCAGTTGCTGAAGATTGCCGGCGCCATAGGTGCTTTCAATGGCTTTGTACTCGGCAACGCGATTGATGGGACCGATAGCCTGGATCCAACCACCATTAAATCCAGGTCGCACGCGGTTGATCTCATCAAACGAATCATCGCCGTTTTCCTGGGTCCAGAGATTTCCCGTAAGCGGATCGACGGCCATGCCGAAGCTATTGCGCACGCCATAGGCGTAAATCTTTTTCACATTGGCAGCCGCTTCACCAGTGAGACTGGTGCTGGCATTGAAGAACGGATTGTCCGATGGAGTGGTGCCATCGTCGTTGAGTCGCAGAATCACACCTGTCATGTGCGCATCGTCTGGCTCCGGCCCGCCAAACTGATCATCGGGAACCGGACCGCCGCTCGTAATGTTCTGTAGCAAGCCCCGTCGCCCGTTGTCGCCGAAGATAATGTACAGCTTACCGTCGTGCCCGAAACGTAGTACGCCGCCGTTGTGATTTCCCCGCGAGGGTTGTCCGCTGTCCTGCTGCAGGGATCGCAAGCTGATCAGCTTTCGATCAAACGTTAGTGTTGTGCCGTTCCAGATGTAGCGGTCAACCCGATTGCCAAGTAACGGTGAGGCGTCGACGTTAGTTGTATCCGTTCCCGTCGTGCTTTCCGACCAGAAAAGATAAACATACCCATTCAGCGCGAAGGCGGGATGGAAAGCAATTCCCAACAGCCCTCTTTCCGAGGCGGAGTTAACGGCAAGGTCAAGAACAGTGCTGTGCAACGCTCCATTCTGGATTCGCTGTACTTTGCCGGTGGCTTTCTCCAGAACAAAGAAATCATTCGCCCCAATGAACGCGAGGCTCGTCGGCTGGTCCAACCCTGACAAGACGGTGCTTACTGTAAGGTTGGGATCGAGCATCACCGGAGAGGGCGCCGGTGCTTGAATGATTGTCAATGAGATGACCGAGTTGTTGGTCTGATCAAAATCGGTTTCGCTTGCCGTGACTGTGGCCGAGCTGTTCAGTACTACTGCACCAGTGGGAGTGAAAACAATCGTAACGATGGCGGAGGCCCCGGCGTGCAGTGTTCCCAATGAGCAATTCACGGTTGTTGTGACGTTGCAGGTTCCTTGAGTCGCACTTGCAGAAACAAAGGCCGGGCCCGCAGCAGGCTCGTGAATAAGATTCACATTCGTCGCGGGCGCCGGGCCCTTGTTAGTAACAACGATCCTGAACGTAAGAGGTGTCCCTACTTGCCCGGGGTTTGGTGAAGCTGACTGGGAAATCGCCAGATCAACGCTCGCCGGGCTGACCGTGCGCAAAGTTACCTGTGCCGAATGATTCAAGGCACCGGATTGTGCGGTGATATTGATCGGATGACTGCCAATTGGAGTTCCGGCAGTCGAGCTGAGAGTCAGCGTGCTTGTCTTCGGATTGGTATCGGTGATGTTGATTACAGCAGGAACAAAATTGGCGGAGACGCCGCTCGGCAAAGTACCAGTGCCGAGAGTCACATTTCCGGTGAATCCAGCCAGAGGCGTTACCGTAACCGTGTAGTCTGCCGCCGAGCCGGGTGTAATCGTCCTCGTTTGTGGCGTCACACTGATTGCGAAATCAGGCGTCGCTGAAATCGGAGAAGAGATCACAAACGTTTTGTAGATGTAATCGCCGGAGGTGTTGTTGTCGTTATTTGCCTGGTTTCCCGCTGCGTAGAAGTAGATCGTTCCCACATCGGTCGACGGCGCAGTCCAATTAAAAGTCCAGCTTGCAGTGTGTTGTTGACCAACAAAGGTGCCGACTGAAGTATGTTCGATGTATTGGCGACTGCTTCCCGGACCCTGATTGTCGATAACCTGTGTGAACACATCGGTGCTCTGCAGGTTCCCCGCCTTCTCATCACCCGTGTCTAGAGCCGTTAGTTGAAAGCCCCAACGCAATCGCGTCGCGTCGGCTGCATTGTTGTGAGTAACAGTGATCGCGTAGGTCTGACCGGGAACGTAGTTCTGCGGGGCGTTAATTGAAATATTTCCCGTCCCTGCATCCGCCGGGACATGGCATTCGGCACAGGCTTCGGGTTCTTCACCCGGCGCTCCGGTGTAACCTGCCGGCGGCCCGGCCGAGAACGCGTGGACCGGAATGTTGGTTGTGTTATTTGAGAGCAGCAGTCCCAGCAATGCCGCCAACAACGACGGGAAGATTATCAGTCGGGCGTTTTCGTATTTCGGCTTGCAGTCGCTAGGCATTGATTAACCGGGGCTCGAAAACACTTCCTCGAAAAATAGCCTAGCGAACTTCGCCAGGCTATTTCACTTTACCAGATGCCAATACTACTCCGCGCCAGTTACATCATGAAACCAAGATTAGCTGTAGGGAACCGGCCAATCAACGGGAACACAGCCGGCAGATCACTCGTCGATAACCCATACCAGGTTGCGAGTGTCGCCGCGTATTGCTCCACCGAAGTTGTAGGGATCCAGCGACCTCGGGGTGACGAGCCACCATCGGTATCATCGGGACCGCCCAACTGCAACGTGGGATAAGTCCCGTAAAGTCGATTACCGCGAACCGCACCGCCCATAATCAAATGGTGATTGCCCCAGGCGTGATCGCTTCCTACCTGAGTAGCGCCGGAACCCGCCGGTTGCAAAGTTCGACCAAAGTCGGAAAGCGTGAAGGTGGTGATACTGTCCTGCAGTCCAAGCTCGACCGTGGCGTTATAGAAAGCGTTCATGGCCTGACTCACTTGCTGGAGCAAGTTTGCCTGGCCATTCAGTTGCGCTGAATGCGTATCAAAGGCGCCAATCTGGCAGAAGAAAATTTGCCGCTTCATGTTGATGCCGGCCGTTGGATCGGTGCTGGCCTTGATCAAACGCGCCACTTGCAAAAGTTGACGGCTTAGCGAAGTACTGGGACTAGGGAACGGTGTCGTAAGCACCGGATTAACCGTGCTTAGTGCGGCGTCGGTTTGAATCGCGCTGCTGCGAGTCTCGCTGGCCGCCTTAATCAGCTTGTAATTGTTGTCGAGGGCGCGCAGTTCATTGAAAGAGGTACTGCGAGAAGAAATTTCACCAGACGACGCGCCAGGCGCATTGTTCAGCTGCAGCACATTCGCGAGAGTTGTATTTGAATCGCTGACTGCCAACTGCCTGGTGTCGACTCCAGTCAAAAACAAATTGACACCTGCAATAGAAACATTCGAAGGGAAAGTAGCCGGGCTATTTAAGCCACTAGTCTTGTCGGCGATTCGTCCTCCCCAACCTGTCTGGCTCACGTTATCGGCAATCGCGGTAGCGAAGAGTCCCACCTGATCGGAGTGTGAAAACAATTGCAGCGGTTTCTTGCCGGTGCCGTTCTGATACGTCGTGCGCGTTATCGGCTCAACCAGTGGTCCGTTATTGACGAGTGCGGCAACGCGACCCTGATTGAACAGCGCCTGTATCTCCGGCATGCTCGGGTGCAGACCATATGAGCCGCCCGTGAGCGGAGAGATCGGAATGAATCCGCCAGTCCCGCTTTGCGGTAGCGCCAGGCCGGCAGTACTGCGCGCCGCGGCGTAAGAGGAGTATTGATCCAGCGACACCAGCATGTTGTTGCCGTCGTTGCCGCCATTCAGAAAAATACAGACGAGGGCTTTGTAGCCCGTCCCTGCCTGAGGCGTTAACGCCTGTACAAGTCCGAGACTGTCCATCGTGGATGCCATCGCCATCCCACCCAAAGCGCAGGCGCTTGTCTTGAGAAAATTTCTACGTGATGTAGCCATGTTTTTATCTCTGTATGTCGTACTGCGATGAAGTCGCCACGAGGTAAGCCGCAACCTGGGCTCGCTTACGTGCGAAGTTCGCGTCTGAACCAGGTATCGCGTTCATCGCCGTAATGATCGAGTTGCGAAACTGGGTGGACATCGTTCCGTGAAGCATCAGGGCATTGAGATAGTCGGCAACTTGCCCGGGATTGCTCGCCATCGCTTCAATGTTGGATAGATCCACTGAAGTTCCGCGTGGGCGATCCGGACTTTGGCTGGGCGTGGTATTTGAACTCAATCCCGAGTAGATCAGGGTATTGATATTGTTCGCGCGTTTGAGTGTCGTCGAAGTCGAAAGGATGCCGAAGGCGGGGCCGAGTATTTTGGCACCGGGAACTTCGTATTCAGGCTGGTAATAACTGAAGACAGTGGGCGGCCGAAAGATCGGCTGATCCAACGTGCCGGTAAAGTCTGCATTCGTCGTTCGAGTATCACCTAAAACGCCATCGCTGGTTGAACTCTTATCAAACGATTTGACGTTCAAAGCGCGCAGCACTCCGATGATGTATTGCGCCGGCTCGCGCAGTTTGCCGTAGTTGGGATCAGTCTTCACATCACCGCGAGCTTCGGGATCGAGCAGAATCGCCTGCACAACGGAGCGCATGTTTCCACGAGCGTTGGTGCAACCCTGTGGGTACAGTGCATCGCAGTCGTTATTAAAGACTCTCGCAACTCTTTCAACGTAGGCCCGACTGGGATTACTGGTGACCAGATGCTGAATCAGCTGCTTGCTAATAAACGGACCGACGTTCGGATGCGCAAAGATGTTGTCGAGTCCCACTATTAGATCTGATTGCGCACAGGCCTGGCTGCCGGCGGTGCACGCGGCCACTGTCACTCCGTTCAGCAAAACCTTCGCCGTGACGTCGTGGTTGGTTCCAGCACGGGGCACCATCGGATCGCGCCAGTTATTGATTCCGGGAGCAATGGCCGGCGCAAGATTCCAACCCGTAAACAACTTCGTAAACTCATTAACAGTACTTTGCGAATAAGAGGGAATGTTTGCGCCCTGGGCATCGACCCTCAGCGAGCCATCAATATTTAGTTCGTTGACTCCGATTGAGAACAATTGCAGCACCTCACGCGCCCAGTTCTCGTTGGGATTGGTGCGCGTGCTGATGCGCATGTCGAGATACTCACCCATCGCCGGGTTGAGAGTGATCTCTCCCAGCAGTGTGCGGTAGTTCCCAAAAGCGCCGCGATCAAGCGACTGCAAATAGATCGTCATCCAGCTGGCGCGATTCAGGGGATTAGCGCCGGAGACAACCAGGATCTGGTGAAGCGCAAAAGCGACGCGCTGCCGCAGCTGATCCTGGCCGTACAGCGCGTTGGAGAAGAAGGTTCGTTGAATCGGGTAAAGCGAAAAGTTGTCGCGATTGCAAACGGTCTGGCTGTAATTCGGATCGCCGGTGCTGGTGGGACACGCGGTGCCTTGATCGTCAACCACGTTGAAAGGCAGATCCGGATAGTTTGAACCCTTCGCCGGATTCGTCGGCGTTAGCGAAAACTGTTCGTCAAGGTAAGCGCGGAAACCCATTGCCTTGACACGATTGACCTCGGCTTGGCTGGGAACTCCCCAGGTGGCTTGCTCGAGAAAACGTACCGTATCCGCGTCAGTGGCTGGTCCAGTGTAAGGATCGGGAGTCGCAAGCGGATCCGGCGGCGGCGGGGTAACAGGCGCCGGGGACGAATACTCCGTCAAAGGATCAACCGCTGGTCCGCCGCCAATACCTCCCATGGCAACGCGAACGCGGTTGCTTACCATGCCATGCAGGCTTACGCGGATTAAAACATCGCCAACGTTACCAAGGTCGTCTGCAAGCCGCACGATCATCATGGTGATGCCTTCAAAACCCCGCACGCGACTGACATACTCAACTCGCAGCAAATACTTTTTGCCGGCTCCGTCTTCCGCGTCAGCGGCAAAAGCATTAGCGCCCTCACCTGAGTACAGCTCCAGATCGCGCGCAAAGATCACGATCCGCGTGCGAGTGTCGCCCGCGAACTGAACAGTCGAGAGCGGCTGAAACGGTTCGGGCTTCATCGTCACGGACTCGAAAGCGACGGCCCTGGTTGACGGTGCTGCCTCAGTTATCAGGATTGGCGGTTTGTTGGCAGCGTGGAGCGAACTCACGGCGCCCGCAGCGATGATCAGAAGAGCTACTTGAAGGGTGATGAAAGCAGATTGGAAAAAGGGCCTGGCTCGCCGCAGGAGACTGATCTTCATAACTGGGCTCTCCGTCACAAGGTCAAGGAAAACGAAATTTGTGAGGTATTACTTCACTTATTTGGCGGGGCACCCGGCCAAAACCCGGTTGAACGCGACTATAACATGGCTGGCGAGCCCCGGGTCAATCAATTAGACGGAGAGGTCATTGATAAGGTCTAAATTATTCGAAGATCACTGCGGGGTCGCCACAAAAGCGCCAGACTTTAGTCAATTTCATAACGCTGCTGCTTCAGAACCCGGACCAGGGTGATTACCTGCCAGACGAAGATCATCACGCAGAGTAGGAGTATTACCGGATCCCACCATTTAGCTCTAAACAATCCGAAAATTGATGGCGGTAAATTCTCGGGATGTTGCGCAAGGTCAATTATCAGACTTCTCAAAATCCTGGCAGAGAACAGGTACCAGGCGACGTATCCGACAAATATCCCTGTTAGACCAAGCAGCGAAACCAACACGCCCTTTGTCTTTCCCAGAGCTGAACCGAAAGCGGCCAGCAAAAAAACCGCAACCAAGAATAAGTGCACACGGACGAAGCCAGTAGGCATAAGGATACCCATATCAGAAGCACGCCTAACGATGCTCGACTCAACTAAAAAATGGTACCCGTGAGCAATCATGCCTAGTGAGGTAGCAATCACCCCAAAAGGCCTTTTTAGTACCGTTTCTAGAGTATTTTCACACACGTTTACCGGCAGGATTTCAGGATTTCGTCATGCTCACTAAAGCCGGACAAGTCGTGTCTAAAACTCCGCAAAGGCATCATCGGGATAACAAAACAACCAACGCTCGCCGGATTCTGCTGAGGCGATGACCGGATGCTGGCTGCTGAGCGCGTGCTTTGTAGCGTGGCGGTTGGGCGAGCTGTCACAACAGAGAGTGGCGCCGCACGTCTGACAAGTGCGCAGGTGCACCCAAGCGGCGCCAACCTTGACGCATTCCTCACACTCACTGCGGTTCGCGAGCTTAATCTCTGTAATCGCTTCTATATGTGCGCAACTTTCCGCAGCCATAACCTTTCGCTACTTTCTGTTGAGAGACAAAGATTAACTTGAGGCAAGTGCAGCAGGCCGTGGGCCACAAAGCGACTATTTTCAATCACCCTTGATGTTGATTATCTGTTTCAACGTATGATCGATTTTCACCAGTTCCTTACTGTTCTCCATCACTTTGTCAATGTCCTTATAGGCCATGGGAATTTCGTCGATCAGGGACTTTGAATGTCTGAACGAAATGTCTCCCATGGCGTCTTCAAGATCGGCCATGGTAAATCTGCGCTTAGCTTCTGAACGAGAAAATCGCCGACCGGCGCCGTGCGGTGCCGAATTGAAGCTAAACGGATTTTCCAGTCCGGAGACGACATAGCTTTGGGTTCCCATCGACCCGGGAATGATGCCCTTTTGATCTCGCTTCATCTGAATGGCGCCTTTGCGCGTAATCCAAACCTTATGTCCGAAGTGTTGTTCCTGCTGTGTAAAATTATGATGGCAGTTAATCCGTTCCTTTTCGATCTCCTCCTGATGCCCGTCCTCGTTGTAAAACGAATATGACAGCTCCAGCATCACTCGATCCATCATCTCCTCGCGGTTCAATCGTGCGAAGTCTTGAGCCCAAAGAAGGTCGGTAATGTAAGCAGCAAATTCTGGGGTGTTCTCCGTCAGAAATGCCAGGTCCCGATCCTTAAGCGTGATCGATTCCTCTTCCATTAGTTTCTGAGCAATCTTGATGTGTTTAGTTGCGAGTCTGTTTCCGATACCGCGTGAGCCCGAGTGTAGAACTACCCAAACCTGTTCATTCTCATCAAGACAGATCTCGATAAAGTGATTGCCCGAACCAAGCGTGCCCAGGGCGCTGATCCAATTCTTGTCGACTTTTTCATAGTCCTGCCTGGCAATCGCTTTCAGTTCACTGACGCGCTGGATCGCCGTTTCCGTTAGCTTCTTATTTCCAGCGCCGGCTCCAAGCGGGATCCGGCGTTCGATTCCAGTCCTTAACTTATCCAAATTGTCGGGCAAATCTTTTGCGAAGAATTTTGTCTTTACGCCCACCATCCCGCAACCAACATCAACGCCAACCGCGGCCGGGATAACCGCTCCCTTTGTAGCAATCACCGAACCCACAGTCGCGCCCTTTCCCAAGTGACAATCAGGCATCACCGCAAGATGATGAAAGATAAATGGCATTTGAGAAATGTTGACTATTTGCTCTTTTGCCTGCGGTTCGATGGATTCGGGAGGAAGAAATGTGACTATCTTTTCGCTTACTTGATACATGTGAATGGCGCTCGGACGTTTAGGTGACAAAGGATCGCGCTAAGCATTGGCGTCGTACCCGTCAGTCTGTTATTTAACGCCCCGTCCGGTCTTTTGTTGTAATTCTTCGATGCGTTTTGAGGCTTCGGCTTTTGTGAGGTTCTCGTCAAATTCCTCGCCTGCTTCATCGGAGAGGGTTTTCAGATACGAAGATTGAGCGCCCGTCATTCTCTCATCACCGGTTGTCCACTCGTCCGGGTCTTTCACCATATTCGACATTTCGTTTCGACTCTCATCAATTTTAGACATAACTTTTCCTTCCAGTTTCCTGCTCGATTCCAAATCGAGCAAACCTAATTGATCTTAAGCTAGTATCTAATCAAAACCGGCAACTGGAAATTGGCAATGTCATTGGTTCTAACCACCCTGTCCGCCAGTTTTACCGCCGCCTGGTTGACCGCCACCCTTGCTTCTTCCGCCGCTGCTTGCCTTTTTGCCACCACCTTGCTGACCGCGGCCGCCGCCGGTGTGGGGTTTTCCACGCGCGCCACTACCACTGCGTTTACTCGCCTGGCCTTTTTCTTTTTTGGTTACCATGAGTTTCCGCCAGTTCTTAAGACTAGTCACGTATGGGTTTCTGTTCTATTTCCGTTCAAGAGTTAGACGCAAGCACTCCTTCAGATAGACAACTGTCGCGAATCGATCCTTTGCTTTTAGCCGGAAGAATAGAAAGCAAGCTCGATGCCGAAAATAACTTTCACTTCATTAGGTTTAGGATCGCTTTCGGACTAAGAAGAGGAAGTGCGCGGAACTATTTGGCCAAGTCACTCAACAAGGGTTCCTGTGCCTCCGCTTCCGAGCGGCGTCGTAAGCGGCACTATCCAGCGCGCCGGTAACAAACTTACATGTTCTTTGGCCAGGTCGACGTTGGGATCGATTAGCAACTGCGGTTGGCGGCCGTTAAGAGAAACCATTACGCGAGCCCGCACTTCAACATCATCGTAACCTTCTCGCCGCTTTTCCTCGGCAAGATAATGTGAGAAGAGCAGTATCAAGTCCGGCTTCGTAGTCATCTTCATCACCTGATGAGATTTTAGATAATCTCCGGGCTTGATGCTCCAGGTTTGTCCACTCTGCGGATGGGTGACATTAAAGACTGCTTCGCCAACTTTGGTTCGCAACTTCATATGCCACGCAAAATTATGTCCTTCTTCGGTCCAACTTACGTTCCCCGGATACAGGTAATGGCGAAGCGGAAGAAAAACCTGAACTGTGAGGTACGCGGCCAACAGTCCAGCAACTAGTTTTTGCGAGCCTGATAAAGACGGCCAGCTGCTACCTTCGGCAATTGTCTTAGGTCTTACAGATGCTTGCGACGGCTGCGCGACGCCGAACGTCTCTCCCGGCAAGAACGAACGGGCGAAGCGTCGCAGGAGGTCAGGTGGAAAGAAAATCAAGAGAGCGCCCAGCATCAACCAGGGAAAGATGCCGATATCGAATATCACGGCGTTGATGAGATTGAATACAACTGCGGCTGCGAACGCGAAGAGGCGCGTGCGTCGCCACAGGAGCAGCGGCACAACGAGTAGATCGAGCATCAACCCGCCGATTACGAAACTGTAAACTACCCATTCGGCCGCGAAGATCTGGCCCCCTGGCAATTTAGTCAAAGGACGTAACCATGAGCGCATTGGCTCGCCGCCATGTATCCAATCGCTGTTAAGTTTGGCAATGCCGCCGTAAAAATATGGTATGCCGACTTGTGCTCGTAACAACCACAACGTCCACGCCGGAACTACGGCTGATCGGATTTTGCGACGCAGCAACGCATCAACTGAAAAAGCCCGTTCTGCTGGAAGGAAACACATTAGAAAACTGATCAGGCAGACTAGATAGAAGTGATTCAGATAACGTGTTTGGTCCAGCAGAAAAGAGTAGGTAAAGGTAAGAAAGAGGACTGGCGCGGCGATGCGGTAAAGAAACCCGACCATCACACACGCGGCTGCGAGACCGAGCACGAAGAAGTGAATGTACATTCCGCGTCCCGGCCAGGGCTTCACCCAACCGAACCCGTAGTAAGTAAAAGTGACAGCAGGTTCAACGAAGTAACGGGTGATCCAGTCGTAACTGAAGTAACGATAAACCTCCCATAGCATGATCCCGCCAAAGACGATGCGAAAGAAAACCAGGAATGAGTTATCGACTGGTTCGAAGAGAGCTGCGCACATTCGTCGCAGGAAGTTTGTTTTCGCGCCGCTGGAAGCCACTGCAAACGGCCCGGCGACTTGCACTTCGGGCTCGACGATCTCCACTTCTTGTGTTGGAACTGTTTGCATTACTTAGGTAAGTTCCTGCGAGCGAGCTGTAAGCCGGCGCCATGTAACGACTGGCAGCGACCGGACGCCGCTCGCAACCGGCTTTGAGGTAAGCGCCAGTCGTCGTCGCATTTCTTCTGCTCGCGTCCCGAGGGGCTTTCCAGTTGCTCTGTCAGTGTAAGGGCCGTCGCCTTAATTGGGAAATGGTATAAGCGAAGCAAACAGTCTGCAGAATTCGTGCCGCTGGGGTAGTTAGGCAGTTTGGATGCTTGCGATTGAAATCAAGTGGTGGACCACTCGGTACAGTACGGGAGGGGGTAGCGACCGCATTTAAGTAGTATCACGATTTGGTTTGAGATATTGAGGAACTTTGGGTCTCACCCTTGAATCTTCACTCATCTAATGCGGTCGCTACCGCGCCCGTACCGTACCGAGTTGACCGTTAATGCGGTCCACTCCCACTGCATCAGTAATGCCGCTGGTGATTGGTGCGACAGTAGGAAACCAGTGGGTATAGTGCGCGGGTTCAACGTCCTAAGCGGTTGCGATACTCGAGTGAGTTGATGAATCCATTCACCATCCCGCGAAAGTTCCCAGAAGAGTTCAAGACCTGAATCCAATCAAGATAAGACGCATCCGGATCGCGACGCAAATACCCAAAGTATTGCATTACAACAAATGCCTGGTTGTAATACCTGATGTAAACCTCCGTACTCTCCGAAATATCTCGCAGCACCGTGGCTCGTGTTCGCGTTCCATTCCCGAGCGCCGCAATCCAAAAATCTCGGTTCGGTGACGTTACTTCCGCCGTCGCCAGCAGTGTATCCACATATTGAGTGTCAGACAGTTCATTGAACTTCCTCACAAACTCCGGCCGGCTCATGAACTCTGAGATAAACGCCACCTTCGCTGCGTTCAATTCCGCCTCACCAAGAAAGACGCTAACCCGAGCAAGATCCGGAGAGAACTCCGTATAGTTGGGTTTGCGTCCGAAAGCGACTGGGTAGAAACGGTAAACAAAATAACCTCGGTCCTGAAACTCAGGCGAACGGAAGAATGCTGACGAGACATGAATCCGATCGCAGTTCGGATCCCCCGGCTCACAGTTATTAATGATTTCCTGCCACGCCTCATAACTTCCAGGATCAGGTTCACGGTTGAGGAAGTCGAGATATTGCTGACGTACAAAGAAAGCTGTGCCGTCGATTGGATTCGCACCATTTGAGGCCTTATCCTGAATGGTGATGGTTGCAACGCTAGGTGAACCTAGCGTCGCGCCATTCGCATTGCTAAGCGTGATACTGAAGTTTTCATTTCCATCTGCATAACCATCATCAACGATGGGGATCGAAATGCTCTTTGCTTTTTCACCCGGAGCAAAGCGCAGTGTGCCAACTGCAAGCGTATAGTCACAGCGAGCCGAAGCAACGCCGTTCACGAGATTGCAGTTAGCCAGGCCTGCGGTGTCACTACTCTTGTAATCAACCGATGCGGCACCCGTAGAGTTTGTGCGTTCGACGGTGAGATGAGCGCTTCCGCCACCCTCGAAAACATTAAAAGTTGAAGAATTCAACTGGAGGTGATCCGCCGCGGTTGGCGTCGGTGTCGGCGTGGGTGATGGCGGCGGGGGTGGCGGAGGCCCGCCGTAACGCCATGGTAAATATCTTCCAGCCGCTCTGTAGTGTTGGTTGTACCCTTTCGGGTCGCTGCCAGCCACATAGTTAGTTGCGTAATCTTCTTGACGGCCAAAAATTGAATCGTAAATATCATCTCCCCATGTTGCGTATTTTGGGTCTCCCGTAACGCTGTAGGCCCAACCAAACGCATGTAAGAGTGTTGAACTATTTTGTCTGGCTCCTTCTACGCTATCCAGATTTGGAGCGTTAAATCCATAATAATTACCGCTAGCATATGAGGACGGATTTACAGTCGTACCGCCATGGTAGAAATAGTTGAATGCTCGCCAACGCATAGTAAGAGCCGGCAGGCCGGCGCTTCGAGTCATATACGGTCCGCCAGTGTAAAGGTGATCGACACAACGCAGCACTGATGCCTTGATCCTGTCCTTTAGAGTTTGATCCGAGCTAACCCGGTAAACGTCTATGAGGCTGTGAAGTAATAACCCGACCATAAACGGCTGCATGATGCCACGTAGATGCCCGCCATCTGCCTGTGGGTAGTTATCGAAGTCGTCCCAGCGCCAAGAACCATCGGGGTATTGAAGTCTAATGTAATAATCGCTAACTGCTTTCTCTGCATCAGCTAAGAATCCCGCGCGTAGCTCCGCCCCATTTCTCGGCCCCTCTCCGGCCACAGGAAACGAATCCGGCAGGATTTTCCCTAACCAGGTCGCGTAAAGAAGCATGTAGCTCCCGTCTCTTACTCCATAAACTAATGCGTCTGCATCCTGATTGCGCTTGATCCAGATGTCGAACTGATAGCGCGTGTACTTCCGGATCCAGTCCCACATCTCGGGTCGACCATCCAAAGCCCTTAACATCAGCCCGCCAAGAGACGAATTACGTGGAGCGAGAGAATTCTCAATGGGAGTGGTTCCTGACGCGATAGGAGAAAACTGCCACCACGAGTCGGTGACTTTTCTGGCTAAGGCTAAATGTGCAGGATCACCGGTGCGGTAATAGAGCGCATACAGACAAAGGCCCAGATCGTAATACTGAGCGTTCGTGTAGGAATCGTTGTCGGCCCCCGGTGCGGGCGGAACTGCTGGGAAGGTGGTTCCGTGAAGAACGCCTTGCGTTAACTGAACTCGATCAAAGTACGTCGATGGTGTAGTCAACCTCAACTGGGGACCGACGATCAATTCGACTTCGGCACTGGGGAAAACAACTGCGTCGCTGGCCTGGGCTGTGACATCACTTTGCGCCACCAGGAGAAGAACAATGATGAGATGTGAATAGATTAACCATGGGAGAGTTTGGCGGGCTTTTGAAGCCAAACTAATCAATTTTTCAAGCCCACTTGGAGAGTTGGACAATCTAATTAGACTCCTAACTTTGCGAACCACACCCCTGTGGGGTTGCATTGAATCGCGTGACTGAAAATTTTAATTCTGCCGGCGGAAGGTAAGCAGAAAGGCCTAACAACTCAAGTTAGCAATATCGCAGCTTTAAAATCGTTGCGGTTGTATTGCCGATTGATTGTTATCCCATTGAAACGAGCTGCGGAAGAAAGCACGACGTAGACCAGGAATTCTTTTTGCCGGACACATGAAGAGCAAGTAGATAGTAGGATAACCTCGTGAATCAAGCGTTAGGCCTATTAATGTGGGCGCGATAGGCGTGTGAGGAGACGAGTAAACGATCTCTGAAAGGTCGAACCTCACGGTCTAGTCTTACCATCTCAGCGAATTCTTATTTATAAACTCTATAGCCCACGTCCAATTTGCCTTCAATATTCAAGGGTGCTGCCAGCCTGAAGTACCTAAACCACTGGATTCCCTCTGCGCCAAAAGTTCCTGTCACAATCGACGTCACAAATTAAATAGGACTACGCACTTAAGTAGTCCTTTATCACGTTTGCTAAATTTTGGTCGGGGCGAGAGGATTCGAACCTCCGACCTCACGGTCCCGAATAGGAACTGCGCTTTACTACCACGTACTACTGAATAACACCTAACGCTAAGAACTCGGTGAACTTGCGAGGCACGCACTCTGTGTTGCGTCGTAATATCTCATAGTAATGTCGCTGGGTTGTGTCACAAAGCATGTCACAATCGTTATCGCACAGCGTTACCGGGGTTACCGTATTCGGGTTGCTTGTGGTAACCCAACCAATGCGCAGAAAAGGCCCGCATTCATTGCCGATTCGCTTTTCGGGATTATTGGGATACCAGGGATACCAGAGTTATCGGGAAAAAAGGAACTATCACCACATGACCGACGAAGAAATTAAGAGACGGCTTTCCGATCTTGAGGACGGATGGACCGAGCGCAAGCTGCAAAGCGTTAGTGGAGACGACGTGCGCAAAGCGTTGGTGGCGTTTGCCAATTCTGTGCCGGATGGAGAAGAAGCAATTTTATTCATTGGCGTAGCAGACAACGGGACGCCAATAGGTGTCGACGATCCGGACAACATGCAAAAGAAGGTTAAGAGATGGGCAGACTGGTGTTATCCGCCGATTCGCCACACCTCACGGGCGATAGAGTCGAACGGCCAGTCATAACAATCTTGAGGAGATCCGGAGACAGGAAGTTGAGCGCTCGGTTAAGGACCTTATGGTTGCTGAGAACTGTGATGAAGAAACGGCCGCAAAGATGCTTCTCGATGGTGTGGGTGATGCGCCGCACCTAGTCGTGGAGATTAAGAGGATTTTGAAGCGGATCACCAAAGCTAAAAACGAGGACGGAGTTCATTGACAGAATTACCTTGGCAATGACTAAAGAAAGCTGACAGATGGCAACACTGATCTTGAGCGCGCTCCAACCTTTACAGGTCTCGGACGCTGGTAGTATCCTCCCGCGCACTGTGGCATCTTCTCAGTCCGTCACTCACAAAACCCTATATACGACAATTGCTGCTGTGGCAGCCGCGCTATCCGTAATAATTGTCCCGCTCGTCCTGTGGTATGTCGATAGGCACATTCCAGCGGAAATAGCTAAGCAAATCGCCCCGATGAATGAGCGTACGACCATGAACTGTCGGCCATGAATCAGCGGATCGCCAAAATGGAAGGCACGCTCGAAACTCTATTAAAAAATGTTACAAGCGGAAGCCCTGACGAGGTAAGAAAGAAGCTAACTCTCGTTCGGAACTATCTTGACGCTGCACAAGATCATGACCTAGTTATTCGACCTGAAGCTATACAGACTGCGGGCCGCGAAATTTTGAGCTTCCAACCTGCTGATGCCAGCTTACGCAAACTTTCGTGGGACACGGCGGCCAAAACCGTGCAGTATCGCTCGTTTCTCAATGCAAAGCTGTACCCTACGGGCCAAGCCACCGGTGTTGGTTCCGGATCTCCGGTAATAGTGGTTGGGCCTCCTTGTTGCCATCTAGTGCAGAGGAGCGTCTTTGAGGCCCCTATGCGCTTGATTGGATAGAGTGGGATACCGTGGTATTTGCAAACGCAAGAGTCAGATATAGCGGAAATCCGATGAAGCTTAAGAACGTGCATTTTGAAAATTGCACGTTTGAAATTGCCGACACGCCAGCAGGCAAGGCTTTTAGTTTGGCGTTACTCGCCTCACCGTCCGTAGCAATTGACCTTGAGCATCTCTAGCGCTGCCAGTAATTCCTTCAAAATCCTAAACGGTGCATCTGTGACTTCGCTTTGACAGAATTCTGCGAAGCGTCAGCGAAATTGTGCGCGACGAGTTTTGTACAATCTCGCCGGAAACAGTTATGTTGCCAATTGAAGCGGGCTGGCAAGTGCGTAAACACCGACCAGCCCTTGTGCACAACCCGTCCACCATCAAAGGAGACCAAGCTATGCAATCAAAGAATAACACGCTCGATTTACACAAAACAGTCGCGCACGAAATCAAAGCCGCCAAAAAGAGGATGTTCAAGCGCCATCGGGAAGGCATGCCGTTGCCTGAGGCGGCCAGCGCGTTTTGCGTTGATATGGCAGCCCGGTTTCGCGCTGTCGTCCCCGACTATGGGCACGACTCGGCCGTGACGTCAGAAAGGAACGCTGAGGCGCCCGCTCATACCCAGGACATACTGGATGGTGAGCATTTAAATTACGCGATCGCCCAAACGATTGAACTCTCACGGTGCGGAGTCAATAGCGGCATGGCTGCGCTGATTAGACACTTTAGAGACCTGGCAGTAACGGGCCGCGGCGAAGAGGCGAAGGAGGACGCCGAAAAGTGGCTTGGAGCATTGGCCAAGGAGCGTTTCGATCGAGAAAGCCGCGCTCAGTTTCTCGAGGATTTCAAGCTCGACACAGGCGAGGACGATACGGCTGTAAATTAACTAAACACGGCAGGGGGCTGGCAATTCCCTCGCAAAAGAGGACGCCAGCCCCCAGAGCCTTGAGACTCCAACATCTACCAATGAGATCGCGCTGGGATTTTCACTTTGAGACTACGGGCATCCGATTTGATCGCGAGCATAAATATGCTGCTAAGGTAACGGCAGAACATGCACACGAATTTGATTTTCCTGCGGAAGAATTTGATGCCCTGATAACGATCCATCCCGATGAGAAAAGCCACAATCCACTTGCGGAGCAGACGGGAATGCTCAAAATCACTATTCCGGGCGGTAGGGAACAAACTAAAAATTTAGCATTTTGGCTGGCCGATAAAGCCGTCCAGCAGATTGCTTTCTCACAAGGCGAAATGAAGATTCATTATGGCCTCATCCTGGGCGAGCTTCTGCCGGACACACCTGAAGAAGCGGACCAATTAGGTGACAAACCATTTTTCGCGGAGGCTCATTTAATTGAAGCACTGCCTACCCCCACATTTGACGGCTCAGCTCTAGGTAAAGTCTCAAGCCACCCTTTAATAGACCAGTTTAATGCCGCTAAAAAATCAGAAAACCCAATTGATAAGTTTCTCGGGTTATTTAGAATCATCGAGGATCTGTATGGCCCAACTTCAAAGAGTGTAACGCTGGCGGACGCTTTGAAAAGTTCAAACGAATTGTTTCAACTAGTGCAGAGGCACGTAGAGATGACGCAAAACGATGTAACGTCAATCATGACTGAAAACGACTTCAATCAACTAGTAGCCCGACTCGTAAAAACTAGGCACCAATGTGCGCATCTCAAACGTTCTAAAGGATTTGGAATAACCCATGGGGACCCGCGTGTGCGGGATGAAATTGAGCCACTCGCCGAGTTGGTGCGTCTGCTAGCTTTTGACGCTATTCAGATGCGATTGTAAGCCGAATTTGCTAAACAAGACCCCATAGCTCATTTCCCTAGGTCTTCAGGATTTATCTCGTTCTCCGCAGTGAGATCAACAATAGGAATCTCAGGCTCGCCCGAGGTGAGAAACTCGGTAACAGAGCTTATGGTTTCGATAGATTTCCATCCTTTTTCACCATAACTGACCACAGCTATAAACATGCCCACTACGGCACCCGCACGTTTTAGCCACTTCTTGGCCTTGCTATCACTGAATGTCCTAAGAACCAGGCGCGCATTCCAATAAAATTGCCCGAGGACGTGTACTCCCGCCTCTTCCAGGACAGTCACACTACCAACTTTATACTGTTCAATTGCCTCTAGAATTGATTCCATCAGGGACACAATGAGGTTGCGCAGATCGCTAGCTATATCTGGTGAGGCTTTAACCGCGTCTCGAAGTTCGCGGGCTTGCTTCTCAATCTCCTTAAGCTTTTTGTCGTCTATCGGAGGGTCGGGGTTCCGCTTGGACCATTCCACCGCACCCACCTTGAGGTACGCGATATGCTCAGAAGTGACCGGACCAAAAATATTACCGTGATTAGCCGCGAGTCCCCGCAAGGACCCATCAACCACCTTCCGAAGAGGGTCGAAGGGTTCAAAATAGAATTCTTCGAATGCCAACTCTCTAAAGCCGCGTTCGACGTCATCCACCAGCAAGAGGAAGTGGCCCAACTTATCTACAACTTCAAGAATTGGTGCGTTACCAAGATCCCGATAGTTTATTGCAAAGACCGTGGCCCAGAATTGAACAGGAGGACCATCGCTGACGGTCTTCGCCTTTCTCACAAGTGTGTAAAGACGACCGGCCGGGTTATTCTTCTCGAAATCTGCGCTCATTGTGAGGGAGGCTTATATCACCTGAGCCTCTGAGCTTCAATTACAGGAGACGCGGTCTTGTCTTTCCCTCTTATCAAGAAAAACAGCCTTTACAAGGAAGTGCCACTAAGGGAAAATGACACATGCCAAACGCTGCTAGGCGCTTCAGCATTACTCAGGCCGCCAAGCTGTCTGGATATAGCAGGCAAGGGTTGCATTACCTCATTCGAGTCCGTAATTTGCGCACTCAATACTTCTTTGGCGTCCAGACAGTCAGCCTCACCCAGTTAGACCAAATCATCACCGCTCGCAATCCTAAGCGCCCCCGCAGTAAGACCGCTGACCCGTGCTGGACTACTAACCAGTTCCAAACCTCGTAGCTCTATAGCTGAAATCCACCGCATCGGCGCTCCCAAACATTCAATATCTGGCTGAAAACGCCCCGCTCTTGTGTGTTTACTGTGGCCACGGGCGCCTGAGTCGGCAATTTCTATCAAAGGCAATGCTCAGAAGTATGGGTTTGTGGGCGACTCGGCTACCTATTGTGCTTTGATTCAGCAATGAAACACAGGCTTGAAAACGTGCAATCTGTTTCAAGGTGGCCCACGAAACAGCCCCAAGATGTAGGACCGAAACCAATGCGTGACGACGCTGCAAGATTTGGTTCTGATAATAGGTCATCGGTTATTTCTCGCTTCCAACCTCCCGTTTGTCAGGAGAACCGGACACGTCCGAAATTCCTGCCAGCCAGCCCTTTGTCGTCAGGAGAAGAGATCCCCACACCTACCGGCCTTCGATTTAGATATAGGGGACCCAATTCCAACTAGGTGAATTTTGAAGGCTGAATTTTGAAAAGCGAAGTTGCCTCTTAAAAATTACAAATTTTCTGTGAAGTAAGTAAAACACTGGTAACCCAAGTAACCGGGAACTCAAGTATCTTTGGTAACCCTGGTATCCGTGGTAACTGCGCTTTGGAACGGCTTTCGATAGAAGGGTTATGTCACAATCCATGTCACAAAAAGAAAGACCACTCGCCCTTGAGTGGTCCTTTCCCTACGAAAACTGGTCGGGGCGAGAGGATTCGAACCTCCGACCTCACGGTCCCGAACCGTGCGCTCTACCAGGCTGAGCCACGCCCCGACAAGAAACTGGATTCTAGGTGCTGACTAGTGTTTAGTCAAACTAGTGGATTTTAGAGTACTGGTGTAGTTTGGCAATATCGGTCAATAATCGATTTTCCAGTCTTTGACTTCAGGTGCGCGGCAAGTCTCTGACTTGCAGGATCGAGTGGCCAAATTACGGGAAGGTCTGCGACCCTTTAACGCAGGAAGACCTGGTGTTGGAGATTAAACCGAATCGGCAAGTCAGAGACTTGCCGCTCACCTGAAGTCAAAGACTCAAGACCAACGCAATCAATCCTAAACCTCAGCATTGCGCGCTTCTGCAGCACGCGCGCGGGCCTTCTCACGTCGTGATTTAAGGTATTCAATCACCGGCGGCAACAAGGACAGCGCGACGACCACTATCACTACCCACTCGATGTGTTCATCCAAATCGATTCCAAACTTCGACTTCATCAGGCTGCCAAGAAAGTAGCCGGTCAGGACCATGCTAGTAACCCAGAGTAAACCACCGGCAATATTGAAAAGGGCAAAGCGCTTGTAGGGCATGTCGGCAGCACCCGCGACAATCGGGGCGAAGGTGCGCACGATCGGCACAAAGCGGGCGATGACAATAGTCTTGCCACCGTACTTCTCGTAAAACGAGTGGGCCTTTTGCAAATGACTGGGCCGAAACAGTAGTGACTTTTTCTTTTTGAACAGGCGCGGTCCGAGTCGGGAACCAGTGTAATAACCGACCGCGTCGCCAACGACAGCAGCAACAAACAACAGACCAATCAGAAGCGCAACATTGAGTTTGCCGGTCGCCGCGAATAGCCCCGCTACCACCAGGAGTGAATCGCCAGGAAGAAAGAATCCCAAGGCCAACCCAGTCTCGGCAAAAACGATAAAGAACAATCCTACATACACAAACAAGCCGCCCTTAGCGAGCAGCGTTTCGATAATCAGTTTCGGATTTAGTAGATCGCGGACCCAGTGGATCAGCTCATAAATTGAATCCATAAGTTAGTTAGACCACCCGTGTTGACCGATCAAGGGAACAAACGCGCAAGCGCCATGATCCTCTTCGCGCGAGCCGCGCTCGGTTTTGACGACACGAATGAGACGTTGCGACTCGCGTGTCGGTCCTACGGGAACCACAAGACGCCCACCAATTTTCAATTGCGCCACGAGCGGTTCAGGTATGTTGGGACCACCAGCGGCAACGAGAACACCGTCGTAAGGAGCGTTAGCGGCCCAACCGAGCGTGCCGTCGAAACACTTCACCGTCGCGTTGTAAATTCCCAGCTCACGTATCTTCGCTTGTGCCTGACGAGCTAAATCTCCGATCCGCTCGATTGAATAGACCTGACCCGCAACCTTTGCCAACACCGCAGTCTGGTAGCCTGAACCGGCGCCGATCTCAAGCACGCGCGATTCTTTGTCAACTTCCAACAACTCAGTCATGCGAGCGACGATGTAGGGCTGGGAGATTGTTTGATTCGCGCTGATCGGTAAAGCGTGATCGCCGTAAGCCCGGCTCTGCAACGCTTCAGGAACAAATGAGTGACGCGGGACCGCGCGCATGGCGTCCAGCACTTTGAGGTCTTGAATGTTGTAGTGATCGCGGAGACGCGCCACCATCCGGTCACGTGGGATCGCGTAGTCCTGAGCTCGTTCGGAAGACTGTTGACCGGGTGCTGCCACTGCGGTTGAGTTTAGAGCCTGGGCTGGAAAATAGAAAGCAAGGATTGATTAAGCCGCTGATGTTTTCACTTGGGCTAACTCTTGAGTAACTCAGCGGCGTCGACATAATTCCAGGTGTCGAGTCCCAGTAGTGCCTGATGATCGGTCATGTCGCTGCGCAGAGGCGTAACGGAGATGCAGCCTTGTTCGATCGCCTGATAGTCAGTGCCTTCAGCCGAGCCCTTCTTAAAGTACTCTTCACCGATCCAGAAATAGGGTTTGCCACGAGGATCGATGTGTTCACTGATCACAGGGCGAGCGTTTTTGATTCCCTGCCGCGTCACGCGCACACCCTTAATCTCTCCGCGCGGGAAATTAATGTTTAGTAGCGTGCCTTCGGGTAAACCTTCCGTGAGAACTTTGCGCACTGCCGTAATGGCAAAGCGAGCCGCCTCAGAGAAGTCGAAGTTTTCGCGAGCGACTAAACTAAACGCCAGTCCGGGTACACCCAGAATCGTTGCTTCAAGTGCGCCAGCGACTGTGCCGGAATAAGTTGCATCGTCGCCAAGATTGCCACCGTGGTTAATTCCCGAAGCACAAATGTGTGGCAGCTCTTCCGGCGGTAAGATGCGATTAAGGGCGAGCGTAACGCAGTCAGTGGGTGTGCCGTCTACCGTCCAATGTCGTTCATCGATTTGCCGAATGCGAAGCGGTCGCGCGAGCGTCAGGCTGTGAGCCGCGCCACTCATCTCTGACTCCGGCGCGACAACGTATACGTCGCCTACTTCCTTCAAGGCCTCTTCCAGCTTAATTAAGCCGTCGGAGTGAATCCCATCGTCATTGGTAAGCAGGATACGAGTCATCAGAATCTTATGGTTTTAAAGCTAACGCATAGCTGCGCCCGCTGGGATCGGGGAAGTTCACCTCATACGCAAGTCTCAAGGAGGAACTGCAGGGAGGTAAGTCGACTTGCTCGCCGCAACAAGCGGTGGCAAAAATCTCGTTAGTCACGAGGAGGGGCGGTGCGCATGCGGCCTTTCTTCTTGTTTCGCTTGCGCGCGAGTGCCGATTTCAACTTGGCCTTCTGGCCAGGCGGGATGAAGAACGCATGTTTCTTTGCGTCCTTAATTATCTCTTCGGTCATTACCTTGCGCTTGAAGCGCCGCAATGCGCTCTCGATTGATTCACCCTGGTTAACAGTAACTATCGCCATTCTATCTCCGTCTCTCTTAAATTGACTTTATTAGTTTAACGCCTATTCAGCGCACTTATTTAACACGGCTGCAACGCTTGCGGTCAAGTTGAGAGCCTTAATCGTTCGAGTTGATTAAGGCCCTCGCGTCTGCGTGCGCGACCGTCTCGACACTGAAATGGGGCGTCCACGATGGACGCCCCTGCAGATCCCTAAAAAGGGTGGAGGCTAGACCGCAACAACTTCTGCGTTCGCGGGCTCTGCCTTCTTGCGAGTTAGTCCCTGAATCTGAACTGGCTTGTCCGCTTCCTTCGTATCAAGCTGCTGCTTCAGCACCAGCTCCTGATAAAGCTTGCGCATCATTACTGCTTCTTCATGCGCGGTCTTCGGACCTTCCATTTCCGGCTTGTTCGGCCGAGTCAGGTCAATGGGATTGAGCACCATTCGCATGCGTCTTGTCCGCGAGTTCAACTTCCTTACCGCGGGCGAAGATTTCATGACGGCCGTGCTCCTCATACCACTTCGCAACGGTCGCATTCTGGTGCATGTTTTCGATGATATTCCGCCAGCCAATTCCCGTGTTGTACGCACAGAATGAAATCTCACCTTCCTGTGTGCCGTAGGGAATGATGCACATTTCGGTGCGACGGAAGTCGTAGTTGAAAAGATCCTGGAACCACATGCCGGCAATGAAGAGGAAGTTCCAACGATCGGAACGACGAACCTCAATGTCCTGCGTGGTGCGGTCGCCACTCACCTTGCCGTAATCCTTGCCAGTCAAGCCGAACGACTTGTCGAACTTCTTGAACAACTCATACAGTGTAAATTGCGAAGGCGAGCTGTAGGGATTGTAGTGTTTCAAAAGCGCCAATCCCATCATCATGTTCGACATCCACTTGCCGCGAGCCGCGTCAGTGATCTTCTGCATGTCTTTAACCAGACCCGGGATGTTAAGAAACTCCGGCACCGGTCTCATCTCACGCGTTTCCTTGTCCACCATCACTGCCGTGCCTACGCCGCAGTTTGGATGGCAACCGCACGAAACCTGACCCCACTCTGCTTGAGGACCGTGAACGAGGTCAGCAAAATCAGCGAACGCTCCCATGAGCGAAAGCGGGAACCAGTCGCGCGTCGGCTCCGTGATACCCACCTGGTTTTTGACGTCGTGAGCCAGATGCGAAAGCGTGTAACGCTGCTGCAGACGACGCTGCTCGGTAATCTCTTCGTCGCGGCCGGTAAACGAAACGGGCTGGAAGGATAGGAAGGCGATCTTCTTGGGGTTGTCTAAAGCGAACCGCACGATCGAACCAACCTGGTCGTTATTAATTCCGTTAACCAGGGTCGTCACCAGGACGATTTCAACTCCTGCTTCGTGCAGGTTGTTGATCGCGCGCATCTTCACATCGAAAAGGTTGCCCACCTGGCGGTGGCTGTTGGCATCGTTGCCAATACCGTCGAACTGCAGGTAGACATACCGCAATCCCGCTGCAGCGGCTTCCCGGCAAAACTCTTTGCTCTTGGCAAACTCAATTCCGTTTGTCGCCGCCTGCACGCTGTTGTATCCAACCTTGCGAGCATAACGAATCGACTCGAGGAAGTGCGGAGAAATTGATGGTTCGCCACCGGAGAACTGAACGGACATCTGCCGCCGCGGCTTGATCGTAATCGCGTTATCTAAAATTTCTTTGATGTCGTCCATGCTCAGCTCGTGAACGAAACCAACCTGGTTCGCGTCCATGAAGCAAGGATCGCACATCATGTTGCAGCGGTTAGTCAGGTCGACTGTAAGCACCGCACCGCGGCCATACTTCACCGTACTCGAACCGTGGTTGTGCAACTTTTCGTCGTTGTGAGCATCGATGTCGCGGCCGGGAAACATCTTCTCGATGTGAGTCAGGAATTTGACGTCGATCGCCATCATGTCTTCAAAGTGGCCATGAATCGGACAATCCTTGACCATCCAGATCTTCACCGTTGCGTTCAATGATCTGGGCCTTGATCTCGCCGACCTTCTCATTAATTAAGACGCTGACATCCTGCTTGCCACTAAGAATCGACTCGCGGGCTTCAATTACGCAGTTGGGACAAAGAGAATCCGTGGTCCGCGGCCAGCCGAGTGTCGGTTTGCTTTTCTGCCAGGATTTCAGTAGCGGCTTGTCTGACCACTTGGGCGTAAAAGATGGATTAGGCTTGTACTTATTTACTGATTGAATAACGTCATGAAGAGCTCCGGCAATTAACGTCAAGCCCTTTTCTGCATGTTTAACTGGTCGCATCTACTCTCGTTTTCCTTCTCGTGAATTTCTTATTGGTTTGCTTGCTTACCCGGGGATTGCTAGTCAAACGGCTGCAAGACTAGCATGAAGCATCTGGCAATGACTATGCCGCCAGCGGCCAAAATGACTTAACTGATGAAATACTGAGGTTTAGGCCGAAACACCTTCCTCTCAGATTATTCCCGTTTTTAGTGGACCAAAGTGTGTCGTCAGCGCACACATCCTCCTTAGGCAAGGCAGATGAGCCATTCTGGCCCTTCCAAAATTCAGGGGCGTTCCCTTTTTTCCGCAGTGATTAAACGGAGGCCTAAATGCGGGTGAAAGTGAGGAGGTTATCGAATTCTGGAAGGCTTTAGTGAGAGAAGAATCTATTCCTATTTTGGTGCGAAGTAGCCGATGCGGTGAGACACGCGAAGCGCCGGATTACGGGTCTCTGACTCTTACACGCCTGAAGGCACCGTCGCGCTTTCGATTCAGCGGCGAGTAGTACAACGCATACTGGTGCCGCAGCTCATCAGCCACTTCCGCGTATATCTTTTCCAGATCACTAAAGGAATGAGGCTTGTAGAGCCGGCCGCCAGTAGCGCTGGTAAGCTGCGCCATGTTTCGCTCACTCGCGGCCAACGCTTCAAGGCCGAGCCGCAGGTCATTAATCTTGATCTCATTAAAGCGAATGGACGAGTCTGACCCGCGCTGCAATTCGGAGAGCTCTGCTTGTTTCTTCGCGCGCTCAATTTCTGAGTTGCTCACAATGTAGATGGTGGTTTGCGATTGAAGGGCCGCGCGCAAAGCCGTCTCGAACGTGCTGCCACGTCCACTGTCGATTCCGTCAGTCAGGACAATGATCGCGTGCCGCGCGTTTCCCGTGGAGTTTGGTCCCGTGCTGCCAGCAATAACGCGTCATTAAATCTTGTGAACATTCCCGGCGAGACTCGGCGCAAAGCGCGCCGCAGTTGCACCAGACTCTTAGTCCAGTCCTGCAACAGGAGCACGCGATCGTCAAACTGAATCAGGCTGATCCGGTCATCAACTGCCAGGTGAGAGCCAAAGCCTTCGGCTGCAACGCGAAAGTCGTCGAGATTACTTGCGACTGACGATGAAGCATCCACCATCAGTACTGCATCGACGGGAACTTTGCGCAAACTAAAATCGCTTAGTGGCTGATCAAGTCCGTCTTCAAAGACGCGGAAATCTGTTCGAGTCAAACCCGAGACCAATTCTCCGGTAGCATCGCGAACAGTGACCGGCAACAGGATCTCCGTAGTCTCGACGGAAATTACATCGTCCGGATCGATTTCCTGCTCGGCGGGAGTTGGCGTTGGGGTGGGAGTTGGTGCGACTTTGGTTTGTTGAGGGGTTGAGTCAGCGGGCTTTGCTTGTTGTGCCTGAGATCCGAGAGCCGAATCGGCGCAGCAAACGTTGCCACCAAGACAAAGTGCTAAAAGCGAAACGCGAAGCACTGCACCCGCCTTGTGAGCGCCCGTCGCCATGACGCTATTTTTCTCCGGCAGAGCCAGGCTTGGTGCTCTTAGGTCTCGGATCCGTCCATGGCGCTGCTCATTGCAGCGATGATGGAATCTGTGACCCGACGCTTGCGCAATTCGGCCAGCTTCGCACGGCGAGAGGTCGAAATCGCCTGGTGAGCTTTCGATTCGCTTGATGATGGTGCCTTCTGAAAAGCCCGCTTCGACAAGATCAATGATCGCGTCGTTGGTCAACGTCGGCGTTCTTTTCCAGTCGTAACTCAGCACCACCGGCCTCGCTGGGCGGTCGAATGATGCGAACTGTGGCGCTGCCACTTGTAGTTGTTTGCCCCGCATTCCCAGCGCTTTCGCCTCGCGAGCGTGTTTCTCCACTCGCGCTCCCGCTCGATCCAAAAATGTCCGTTTCGTTACCCGCTGAGTTGCCCTTTGGCCGGCCACTATTTCCGCTCATTGAAGAACGGATCGTTTCCCCAGCCATCTTCGGCAAAGAACGTCGCGTCGTTTTGTGAAAGCATCGCCAGGATGATGTTCTCGCTCACACCGTTTCGCTTCAGATCGATGAGTCGATCCGGCTCGAGATTAAAACGGTTGGCTCGAGTGCGGATGATGGCGATTACAGTCTTTTCCTTGAACCCGGCCCGCACGAGCTTAACCACTGCTGAGTTGGTCAGAGGTAGATGTTGTTGTGCCGAAGCTGGGATTCTGTTTGCGCCGCTCACCAGGACCAATAGAAAGGCGAGTACGGCTATTGAGAATCTGGAAACATGAGACCTGGACAAGGTTGGCTCCTATTCGCTGTTGAATCAGAAATCCTCCAGCACTCACTGCGCTGCGGACGGACTGACGGGAGACTTAACTTGTCGATAACGGAAACTGATCCGCTTTACGTAATTACGCGTTTCGCGGTAAGGCGGGACCCGGTGGCCGTATTTGACTACAGCTCCTTCGCCGGCGTTGTAACTCGCCAGAACGAGGTCAACTCGATTGTTGAATTTGGCCATCAGCTGTTTGAGATAACGTGTGCCACCCGAAATGTTTTGCGCCGGGTCAAAGGAATGGCGGACTCCAAAGCGAGCTGCGGTTCCGGGCATCAGCTGCATCAGTCCCCGCGCGCCTTTAGGTGAAAGTGCGTGCACATTGAAGTGCGACTCCTGCTCCATCACACAGAAAATCAGATAAGGATCGACGCCATACTTCGCGCCGTTTTGCCGGATCAAGGCATCGATCTTGGGACGGCCAGTGCTCCAGCCGCGCGGTCTGCGCGTGTCCGCTTCCGCGAGAGTCCCCAAAGACTCGCGCTCGATGTGATCAATGCGACTGCGCTCGATAAAGATTGAGAGCGAGCCGCGCTTGTACCAGACTCCGGAAGCCGACTCGTTGGCGCTATCGGCTTCGACGCGCGCTCCCCCGACTAGATGAATCCAAACTGCTTCGTTCGATCTTTGCTGGAGCTTCGATTTACGTCCTTAACATCGGCTACCTGCTTCTCAACTTTCGGTCGCGATTCACTGCCACGCACAATATTTTTGACCCGCTCACGCGAAACCAGATGCGTCATGCCACCCTGCCGGTACCAAATCTCCCTGTTCACTTTCCCAGGCATCTTCGGCGTTAATGCGCGTGCCGTCTTTAAGCTTTAGCTGCACTTGTGATCCAGCGATCGGCTCATCGACCTGAGTTTCCTCAGCTGGTTTCTGTTTCGCCTTCCGCGATTTTTGTGCTTGAGCGTTTACCGCAAACACACTGGCAATCAGCGCCAGACAAATCACGTAAGACGAACGTGTTCCGATGCGTTGGGTCATGAATTCCCCTTTTTCACCGACCTACAACTCGAGCGGATCAGCAAACTCTAATTGGTTTTTCAGTCGCAGCACGTTCCTGATTCGCAAACGAATGCGAGGTTCCGAAGTAATTTCGCCACGCCGTATCCAGGACCTTCGTAGTAAGTTCCAAAGCCTGCCCTTCGAAGAGGCAGATATCCGTAGCCCGATCAAGCAGATCGCGCGGTTCGCAGCCTTTCATCACTCGCTGTTCCACGCGATATTTAGTTAACAAGTGATCGAGCACTTGCTGATCGCAACGGATGCCGCGGTTGTAAGCAGCGCGTTTGAAGATCTCCGAGAAAGCTGAAGGCGTCGGTGGCTCCACGCGCGCCCGATAACCCATGCGCCGCAGAAATGCTTCGTCGGTCAGGTCTTTTTCATCGAGGTTCGTGGAGAACACCACGAGCTGCTCAAATGGCACTTCGATCTTTTTGCCCGTATACAGCGCAAGATAATCAATGCGGCGCTCGAGCGGAACGATCCAGCGATTGAGCAGATCCTGAGGCGAAACACGCTGCCGACCGAAATCGTCGATTACGAGCGTTCCGCCATTGGACTTCATCTGAAAGGGCGCTTCGTAAAATTTGGCGGATTCGCTCCAGGTTAAGTCGGCGTTTTCGAGCGTCAACTCACCACCCACGACCACGAGGGGACGACGAATTAAAACCCAGCGATGATCATGATCGACCGGCGTCTCGTCCTCTCCGGCAAGACGATGACAGTGAGAATCGAAGACGCGAATGATCTGGCCGTCTATCTCTACTGCGTAAGGAATCCAGATCGCTCCAGGGAGCGCTCCGTTGATCCGCTCGGCAACTGCAGTCTTTCCGGTGCCGGGCAGGCCCGTAAGAAAGAGTGAGCGGCGCGAGTTGATCACGCAACCGAGAGTTTGCAATAGCGACTCCGGCAAAACGAGATCGTGGAATGCGGCGCGCGCGGTTTCCATCGTCGCGGATTCAGACGGAATCGACTGCAGTCGCATCATGTGCGAGTAGTCGCGCAAGGAGACAGGTGCCGCGCCTGTATAACCACAGATCGAGAGCAAGCGCGAAAGTCTATCCCAGCCGTGATCGAGCATCGCATAACGAGTCGAGCCCACACTCGTCTGCAGGCGAACTTCAATTAGTTTTTCCCGGTAGAGCTTTTGGAGGATCTCTTCGGTCAACGTCCGTGGCAGACATAGCCGTTCTGCGACTGCCGTAGTCGTTGGTTCCGGCATCATGGCCACATGCTTTAAAGCCAGGTCGCAAAGAAACCTTCGGCGATACCGGTGTCTGCCAGTTCTTCGGGAACTGGCGGGCCCATCGATTCGACTTCGCTGCGCGTGAGTATTGTCGTTTGTGACATCGCGGTCCTCTTTCTCGGCTCTTACTTACCGCTCAGGGCGATGTTGGTGTCGGCGGAAATCGCGGCAAGTGCGTTGCGCGCGTTCTTGGATTCTTCAGTCTTGCCCACTCGCTGATAGAGATCAGCCAGGCGTTTAAGGGCAAACGTCGAATGCGGATCTATCCGGCGCGCCCCTTCGTAATACCTAATCGCATCGTCCTCGCGGCCAAACCTTTCAAGCATACGGGCCATATTTAAGGTGGCCGGTTAACTCGCCATTGGCGCGCGCGAAACTCTTGTAGGCGTCTTCGAATTTCCCAAGCCGGCAAAGCGCCAGACCGAGGTTGTTAAGAATTCGATCGTCGCGAGGCGCCAGTTTGACTGCGCGCTTCAAGCGATCTACGGCCGCGCGATAGTTGCCATTTTCATAAAGGGTATAACCGAGGTTATTGAGAACTTGGGCATCTTCCGGTTCCGCTTTGACAGCGCGCTCGTATGAGTCCTTCGCGCGATCCGCCAGTCCCTTCTGAGCGAAAGCAACGCCCAGCAGGTTATGTGCTTCGCCGAGTTTTGGATCGAGCGAGGTCGCGGTTGACAGCTGAGAGATGGCTTCGTTAAGCCGTCCTTGATTCAAGTAGTCGCGACCCGCTGCCAGATGTTCGCGCGCTGTCTCGGCGCGATTCTCTATTGCCGCGCGTGTGCGCTCATCGTTGACTTTCATCACGCCGATGCTTTCAAACCTTTCGGCATCTTTCTCGGTCATCCTTTGCAGCTTGTTGTCATTCTTTCCGAACAGCTTGCCAAGCGCGCGAAACGGTGCGGTGAAAATGCGGGCGACTTTGTTGCCCTTCTTCTTCTCGGTATTCGGCGCTTCCTCGGCTCCTACGGTGCTGCCTGAGTCTTCAAGGAAGTTGGCGTCGGCGTCGCCCTCGCGCACGATTGTGGACGCACTCCACATTGCGGTCGTCACTAGCGTCAACATCAAGGCGATTGCAATCGCGATAAGTCTTCGTTTATGCATGGCCAGCTCCTTTACATTTTGTTGAACGTGTCTATCAACTGGAGGGCTGCGGGGCCAAGTAATGCGATGAACAGAGTCGGGAACAGAAAACAAGAAAGCGGGAACAGCAACTTAACCGCTGCCTTTTGAGCGGCTTGCTCAGCACGCTGGCGTCGCTTAGTGCGCAATGAATCGGAAAACGCTCTGATGGCTTTGGCGATTGAGGTACCGAACTTATCGGTTTGGATCAACATCGCCACGAGGCTACAGAGGTCATCCACTCCGGTTCGATCGGCGAGATTGCGAAGAGACTCTTCACGATCGCGACCGACGCGCATTTCCAGGTTGGCTAATTCGAACTCGTCGCAAATGTCCGGGTGGACGTCGCGCAACTCCGTGCTCACCTTCACCATTGCCGCATTCAACCCCAGACCCGCTTCGATCGAGATCACCATCAGGTCGAGGGCATCGGCCAGACCCCATCGCACCAATTGCTGACGGGATTTGATAGCTCGCTTCAGTCCATAGCGCGGCAGAAAGAAACCGATCACAAACGCGAAGAGTATGAAGATCAATGCGCTACTCAGTGGCCGTGCCAACACGGCGCAAAGAAGCGCCACGATCGCGGGGAAGCCGGCCATGGTCGCAAACTGGACGGCGCGAAAAGTTGCCGGCGCGGCGGGAGAGCGAAAGCCTGCCTGCATCAATTGCTTCTGAAGTTTTTTCACTTCCGCCGCGGATGGTGGCAGCAACTTGTTGAGGGGCGAGGCTAGCCTTTCCGCAATCTCAGTAGAAGTGCGGTTTTCTTCGATCGAGACCGAGCCTGTAACCGGAGCTGCTGTCCTGTCGCCCAATCTTTTAAGCCGTTCAGTGGCTGCACTCTGCGGCCGGTAGAACAACCAGTACGCTCCCATCATGATTAGGGAGATGCAGATGAAGGTTGAGATTGTGATTATCAGTAACATGGCTTTGTTCGCGGGGCTTGTGCTGATTTGTACTTTGTACCTGGTTCTTTGAACTACTGTGCTTTTATCTTTATGGACTCTCTAACTTGCGTTAAGGAACAAAGTTCAAAGCACAAAGCTCCAAGTTCAGATCTTTATGTTGAGTATCTTCCTCACGATCAACATTCCTGTGATTTGCAGACACAGCGCGACCGCGATCAGGTAATGACCTCGCTGATCTTTCCAAAGCACACTCATGTAGTCGGGATTCATCGCCGTGATTATGAACGTCACGAAGATTGGTAATCCGCACAACAACCACGCCGACATGCGCGAACTTGTTGTTAACGTTTTCAGGTCACCCATGATGCGGAAGCGCTCGCGAATCGTGACGGCAACCTTCTCGAGAATTTCGGCGAGGTTGCCGCCGGTCTCGCGCTGAATCAGGACCGCCGTGACGCACATCTTCAAGTCCAACAGAGGCATGCGATCCGTCATGTTTTCGAGGGCTAACTTGAGCGATAGACCCAGGTTTTGTTCCTCGTAAGTTTTGCGAAACTCTGTGGCGATGGGTTCAGGCATCTCGCTCGCAACCATATGCAGCGATTCCGAGAAAGCATGACCGGCGCTAAGACCGCGACTCATTAGGTCGAGCGCGTCGGGCAGGTGTTCAAGAAAAGCATTGAAGCGCTGGCGGCGTTTCCACCAAACGTGGACAAAAGGAATCATCGCGGTGATGAGCCCGGAAACAGCAATAACCAAAACTGAGATGGTCAGCACTGATGCCGCCAGTAAGCCCAGCATTCCCGCCATCACTGAGAACATCACCAGGCGCGAAGGAGTAATGTGAATGTCGGCCTGGTCCAGCATCCGCTTCAAGTGGAGCGCTGCCTGAAGCTGTACCAGGAAACGATTCACGAACGGGATCTCGCTCATCAACTCGTTGCGCGCGAGGATCACTTCCACGTCCTCGGTGTTCGCCGAGTGGATTAGTGCCTCCGTGAGCCGTCTTTGCAGACGCTTTCGTTTGGCGTCGGTGCCACGCGTAGCGATGAGGTAGGCGCCTAAGACCAGGAACAGACCAAACAGGAATACTAAAAAGGAGATCAGCATTGTGTTTTACATCTCCTCAAAGAAGACTCGGGGCAGTTGAAGCCCGCAGGCTTTTAGTTTCTCGGCAAAACGGGGACGGATGCCGGTTGGCTTAAATCTACCGATTACCTGGCCGGATGAATCGACGCCAGTGCGCTCAAACAAGAAAATCTCCTGCATCGTGATCGTTTCGCCTTCCATGCCCGTGATTTCGGAGATTGAAGTGAGCCGGCGTGTACCGTCCGAGAGGCGCGCTACCTGAACTACGAGATCAAGCGCCGAGGCTACCTGTTGGCGCATGGCCCGGTCTGAAAGTCGCATCCCGGTCATTTGAATCATTGTTTCAAGGCGGGCCAGCGCGTCGCGAGGCGTGTTGGCGTGGATCGTGGTCAAACTGCCGTCGTGACCGGTATTCATTGCCTGAAGCATGTCGATCGCTTCACCACCGCGTACCTCGCCGATGACAATCCGATCCGGACGCATACGTAGTGAGTTGCGCACAAGATCACGCTGGGTGACTTCGCCCCGTCCTTCAATATTGGGCGGTCTGGTTTCAAGGCGCACCACGTGCGGTTGCTGTAACTGCAACTCGGCGGAGTCTTCTATGGTGACGATGCGTTCATCTTCCGGGATGTAGGCAGAGAGCGCGTTTAGCAAAGTAGTTTTACCAGCGCCGGTACCTCCGGAGATCAAAACGTTGAGACGAGCCGTGACGCACATCTGCAGCATGTCTGCGATGTCTTTCGTCAGAGCTTTATGCTCGATGAGCATGTGCATGCGCAGCGGTTCGGCGCCAAAGCGACGGATGGAAAGAACCGGACCGTCGATCGAGAGCGGCGGAATGATCGCGTTGACACGCGAGCCATCGCGGAGCCGAGCATCCACCATAGGCGACGACTCGTCGATGCGCCGGCCAACGGAAGTGACGATGCGCTCGATTACGCGCATCAGGTGCTCATCGTCTTTAAAAGCAACATTGGTAATTTCCAACTTGCCGCGGCGCTCGATGTAAATCTTGCCGTGAGCATTTACCAAAATGTCCGAGATGGTGGAATCGGCAAGCAGCGTTTCCAGTGGTCCAAGTCCAAACAGCTCATGCTTGACGTCATTCACCAGGCGCTCGCGATCTGCTGCTGAGAGCGGCATCGCTTCCTGCGCCAGCAGGGTTTCGGCCAGGCGAGAAACCTCAGAATGGGCCTGTTCTGTAGAGAGGGCGCCAAGCTTGGTGAGGTCCATCCGATTGATCAGAGACCGGTGCAACCTGGCCTTCATCTCCTGGAAGGAGTACTGCCCGTTTTCACTGCTTCCAGGTACACCCGGTGTTCCAACTGTCTCGCGAATTAATCTTTCCCTAAGTGCCATGATTTAGCTCTCTGTACCGTAAGTTTGATTTAGACCTTTTCCAACGAAGCGTGCAGATCAAATTGGTTTTGTGCTTGTTCACGCTTGAACAGCGAACTCCAGAGGGTGCGCCGTTCGCTAGTGGTGTTGGCGATCGGAACCGCGCCACCCGAAACGATCTTCGCTATGCGCTTAATCTCCAGAGCGATGCGCGAATTACCTTCCGATTGCACCAGCGGCTGGCCGAGATTGATTGAGCTCACCGCGGTTTGGTAATCGCTGGGAACATAACCAATTACTGGTTCGCCCAAGAATTTCTCGACTTGTTGTAAATCAAGATCGATCTGCTTGCTCCAGCGGTTAACCACAATCCGGATTTTCTTCCGTGGGTAACCCAGCCGATCAAAGATCTCGAGAGCTCGCTGCGTGCTGCGGATTGCCGGAATGTCGAGCGTCAACACCAGAAGAATTTCATCCGACTGGTCGAGTGCAGCGAGCGTAATGGAGTCGAATGTGTGCTGCGGATCGAGGACTACGTAGTCATAAGACTCGCGCAATCTCTGCAAAACACTGAAAACATGTTCTGGCTCAATTTCATCGGCCGAGTCGGCTTCACGCGGCGCCGCCAGCAAAGAGAGATTCGTGGAATAAGGTGTAACGAAACTCTTGATTAACTCTTCGTCGAGCCGCTGGCGATTCTCCGCCATGTCGGCAAACGAGTATTTCGGATTGACGCCGAGGAAGAGCGGCAAATCGCCCGCTTGTAGATTTAGGTCAACCAGAACCGTCGGCGCACCGGAGCAGGCTGCGATATTGGTAGCCATGAATGAAGTGCCGCATCCGCCCTTGCTGGAAAAGACAGCAATCATCCGGCCTTTCTTCTTGGGAGCTTCAACATGTGCTTCGCAAAATTCGGCGACTCGGTCAATGACTGTTCCCAGCTCCTGTGGCGCGACGGGCAATTGCAGGAACTCGCGCGCACCGGCTCGCAGGCTTTGCAGCAGCAGATCTCGCGAAGCGTTATGAGCGGCAGAGATAATCGCGATCCTGGGAAACTCTGAATTGAGCCGCTGGATGAACCTGATTCCTTGTTCTGACTGGGAGCCGAGGGAAATGATCGCGGCCATTGGCTTGAGCCGCATGATCTCTTCGTGCAATTGATCCGCGTCGTCGCCCCCGGCAAGAAGTTGAACGCGACTATCTGCAGAGAGCGCGTTACGAAGCTCTTTGAAGTTTTCCAGGCCCGTGCTGAGGATTACGACTGTTAATGGTTGTGTCATTTCTTTGCCTATGAGTGAAGGTAAACCAGTTGCTGGGGCTGAGCGCCCAGTTTAGGGGACAGCGGCGGGGACGGTGCCGGCGCTTTCGCCGGTGAGTGTGGTTCTGTAATCAGGCATCGTGATTGTGGTACCGATGATGGGCACTACGAACGTATGCTGATAGTTAGTTACGGAGACAGCGACACTTCCCTGGCCCACACCAAAATCGGTGTAATGCACATTCAGATTTGCCGGGGTCAGATTGTTCACCATCGGAGCGCCAGTGCCGGCAGGGTTGCCATACACACCTACGTTCCGAATTGCCGCCACACTGACGCCAACATTTGTTCCGGTGGTCGGCGTACCTGCCGGATTGGTTGTCGGTTGGCTTACCGCATAACGGGTCGCACGCCGAGCAGCATCTGCCAGGGCGTTATGGACCCACAGCGCCCGGCCAAATTCGATCACGGCGAACATGACAAGCAGGAAGACACTGGCGCCAATTGCAAACTCCACCAGCGTGGCACCCCTTTGTCCCGACTTTTTGTTTGTTCCGCGGATCATTTTTTTCTTCCTATTAACAACTGGGCGGCTGTGTGAGCAGATAGCGCATAGTGACGCTGGGTTTGACTGCGATATTCATCGACAGGGAATTCCCCATCAGCTGGCCCAGATTAAAAAGTGGTGTGTGGTTAAAGTTCACGATCTTGACAGTGACGGTTTCAGGAAAGCCGCCGGTCGCTACTCCGCCCACAGCACGCTCTATAGTCACATTTGTAGTTTGCAACCCATTGACGATGGGGCTTCCGGTTCCCGCTACGTTGCCGTAAACGACAAGATTTCTTGCAGCTGAATCATCCGCGCCATTTATGCAGGCGGTAGCCAAATAACGAGCGGCCACGCGCGAGCCTTTCGCCAGGGTTGTGTACTCTTGAAAGTAACGTCCAAACTCGGCGGTCGCAGCAAACAAGAGGACCATGATTGGCAAACTGATCGCCAACTCGACCAGTTGCAAGCCGCGGTCGTCGCGTTTGAATGTCTTGATTTTACCGATAAGGTTGCGCAGCATTACTGACCTCCCTTATCGATAGAGAACTGGTTTGGTGATAGGAGGACCTGGATTTGCCGGGCCACTCGGGTTGTAGTAACCATTACCAACGACTACGCCAACACCAATGTATTCGGCCTGCAGGTCGCCACCATTGCCGCCCGCGACTTTGTTTTGCAGGAAGAACGCCCCGAAGCGATCGATTCGAACCTCATCGCGGCCGTTGTTGAACTCGCTTCTCTTACAGATTGGAATCAACACGACACGGCGCCCGTGAACGCCGGGATGCGTCGGGCTCACGCTTGGAGTACCGGCGAGATACTGAGCGTAGGTGATGCCTTCCTTGACGTTTGTGTCCGGGGGATACATGACAGGATCCATTTGGGCGGCGTAATCGTCGAAGCGCGTATTGATCCCCTGCCTGATAGCTCCCGCTGATACACCGGGTTTGGTGGAAACGATACCGCCAGCACCAACGACGTTTCTGACGCCGCTGGCCAAACCAATTCGATCGTCGCTGGCTCCCGCACCGTCAATCGCGAGGACCTGATAGTTACCGGGAGAAATGGACTCCTGCGAGTCCCCGCGGAATGTGTACATATTGCCCGGCAGAATTGTTGAGACGAAGTCGTCGTCAGCAAC
Source organism: Pyrinomonadaceae bacterium (assembly GCA_963826235.1). Lineage (GTDB taxonomy): Bacteria > Acidobacteriota > Blastocatellia > Pyrinomonadales > Pyrinomonadaceae > PSRF01. The sequence goes on from CAWGWE010000001.1 coordinate 181,496, forward strand.
GCACACCGGCAGGTAGCCAGCGGGCATGTTCAAATTAACTGAAACACCAGCCACTGCGTTTGCCGAAAGGTCCAGGCTGTTGCCGACAACCATTGATACAAAGGCGATGTTTACCGGCGATTGTGGCGTCGTGACCTTTACAAAACGAATGGTAGGCGCCACTGCTGAGTTGGCCGCCTGACCTTCAGACATTCCGGTACCGCTGTCGAAGTCTGATAGGTTTGCAGCAAACCGGATGTTCGCGCGTGGGAACGTTACCTGGTCGTTATCAAATTCGTACTTGTTCATCTCTGCGACGGCGCGGTCTGTCGCTGCGGTGATCCCATCGGTACTGAAATCGAGACCCGATGCTCCCGCTAGTGCGGCTGCATCTGCAGCATTTTGTAATTCATTCTTGGCCAGATATAGATGACTGATATCTACTCCTAACCCAACTGCGAGAAGTAAAGAGAGCATGCCCAGTGCGGAAGTGGCGAGGATGGAACCGCGCTCGGCGCGTCTGTTTCCTTTTTTGCCGAATATCCGATAACTCATGTGGCCCTCCTTCTCAGTTCTCTGCTACAGCTTTAAGTGGGCAGTGCTTGCGCACTGCCCTCCGTGAACTACGGTCTTACTGGTTCGTAGGTGTAATTTGCCGGAATGGTTCGTGCGACCGGCAACGATTGGTTGACCATGCGACTACTCGTTGTGGTCGTACCCGTCGTGGTGGTTTCGGTAGTCTTCGTTTTGGTGTCTACCGGTTCGGCAGCAGGTGCTGCGGTCTTCGGCGCGGTACTGGGGGTAGTTTCCGCGGCCTGACCCGTGGTTGAGTAACCAGTTCGTCCCTGGATCTCTTCGCCGTTGGGTTCGAGGCCAAGTGGCGACGTCTTCTTTAGACCATCGATACCACGCATCTGCGGCAGGTCGTCACGATTCACTGGTTTAACCAACATCGCCGTGACGATGAACATCAACTCGGTTTCGCTTTTCTGGAACGACTTGGAGCGGAAGAGCGCGCCCAAAATCGGGATGTCGCCGAGCACCGGAACCTTAGAAAGCGATTTGATTTCGCTGTTATCTAACAAACCGGCCAATGCGAACGACTGCCCATCGCGCAGCTCAACGCCGGTCTTGGCGCGGCGGGTCTTTAACGCCGGGATTAGGAAGCCGTCAAACTTGACGCCGTTTGCGAAATCGATCGTCGAGACTTCTGGTTCCAATTCGAGGCGGATGTGGTCTTCATCGATGATGGTGGGTTTGAAGTTCAAACGCACGCCATACTCTTTGAATACGATAGTAACTGTGGGCTTACCATTGGCTTCCTGGACGATTGGCACAGGGAACTCACCGCCCGCCAGGAAATTCGCTTCCTGACCGTCCATCGCAATCAGGTTTGGCTCTGCAAGTTGACGAATGGATCCTTCTTGCTGAAGCAAACGCAACATGGCGAGCGAGTTGCCGCCCATCAACAGCATGTTCAGAGCACTGCTGGCGAGTGCGCCCTTGATGACACCAGCGGGGAAGGTTTGGGCTTCCGGATGGGTAAGCGTGCTGGGGCCTGAGCCACTGTTCAGGTAGCTGCCGGTGCCAGGACTTCCCTGATAGGTATAAGAGGTGCCAACATCTTTCAGACGGTTGCGACTCACTTCAGCTACACGAACTTGTAGCTGCACCTGCATCGCAGCTTTCACAGGCGAAGCAAGCATATTTACAGTCTTGAAACCGGCGGCTTCGACAACGCTTTGAGCCTGCGCTCCCGTCTTAACATCGCCGACGCTGCCAGACATCACCACCGAGCCGTTAGCCTGGCTCAGACGAATATCGTCTTTCGGGAAGAGGACACGCATTTGCGAGTCGATCAGCGAAAGGTTAGCGCGCACATAGACGTCAAACACCAGGTACTCGCCGCCTGATTGTTCCCAGGCGATGAAGTTCACTTGACCGAAACCCTTGCCGTTGACCAAAACCTGATCAGGCGTGACCAACACGGCCTCGGCGATTTCGGGATTTGAAACTGAGAAGCGGCCAACTGGTCTGTCGAAGTTGATCACCCGCGACTGTCCAACGAGCACGTTCACAGGGATGGATTCTTTGTTCTGCTTAAAGGAAGCGCTGTAGGAGGTTTCCTGCGCGTGAGCCATGGAATTGACAAGCAGAATAATCAACGACGCGATTACCAGGCTTACGCGGCGTTTCATTGAGGGACTTTGCATGGTCTGTTGCTCCTTAAAATTAGTGGAAGTCGTTTTGGGCTGACGGCCGTCATCAACTTGCAATCTCTTTTTTGAGTCCCGACTCTCCTTACGGGAAGTCAACACTTCGCTTCTTGGCACCTTCAATCATCTCGACTGAAGCTTTCGGTGCCGGTTGTGCAGCCGCCGGAGCCGGCTTTGCTTCTGCTTGCACCCGAACGCGACGCGGTGCAGGTTTCGTTTCGGGTCGTTCACTCTTGAGCGAACCGGGTTCAGGCTGCGGAACAGCGACTTCGCCGCCCAACAGGGTTCTCTTGTTGATACCGATGGTTTGCTCGTCGCCCTGGTCGATGGAATTACGCATCACGAGCTGTAGCTTGCCTTCACTTGAAGCGAGGGCGAGCTTCTCAGCCTGTTCCGGTGTAACGAGCAACGTGACCGCCTTAACGCTATTGGCTTCACGTTCACTTTCCGGCTTGTCAATGTTCTGACCGTTGGCCAGCACCTTGATGTTCTGCAGAACGATCTTGGAGATCGGGTCCTGAGCGACCGCGCCGTTTCCAGTGGGGACGATCACGACCACAACGTCGACGAGCGTTCCCGGCATGATGAAGCCCGAGATACCAACGACGTCATCAACCTTCACTGTCATCGCGCGGTAGCCTTCGGGAATGATCGCCGAGAGGCCGCCTGCCGTTCCTTCGGGAGCGAGACGCGCTTCAGTGATGGGCTCCTTGGGCGCAATGTTCACGATCGCGACGCGGCCAGCGAGTTTCTCGACCGACTCGAAGGCGCCATCGGGCGTTGACTCTTGCGGGAACTGAACGAGCGTGATCTGTTCCGCAATGATTTTGGTACCAACCGGTATCGCTACTTTGGCAACTGCCACGCTGCGTAGACTCTTGGTGTAAGCCTGCGCGCTCGACAAATAGCGACTGACAGAAACCGCTGCGAGAAGCCCAAATAAGAGGGCGCCAGCTAACACGATGAAAAAGCGTTTGTTGCGCATGATCTGAATCTCCGTGGTCAGTTGACCCGACTAAAGGCTTTGCGCGTTTAGGCGCGAAAAACCGCTGTTGAAATGATGCTGCCGATGGTGATGGCTACGCCGTAAGGGATCGTATGAGAGCGGTCGGTAGGAATCGCGAACTTAGGCATTTCCCAGCCTGGCAGCATTCCCACAAGTATCTGCAAAACTCTGTGCATCGTACTCACGAGCACGCCGGCTCGAATGACGTTGATCATCGCGAGCACTCCACCTGTCAGCACAACGATAAGAAAAGTTGGTAGGACTAAGTACACGCTCGTGACTGCACCAATTGCTGCGAACAACTTCACGTCCCCGGCGCCCATTGCGCCAAACACGTGCAGCATGAACATCAGTCCGAAGGCGAGTACACATCCACCTAAACTGGCAAGCAGTCCTGAGAGGCCTCCGAAAATGCCGTTGATTGCCACGCCTCCGACCAGGGCCGCGAGGACGTAAGCGTTCGGAATACGACGGTACCGCACGTCGTGATAAGTAATGATCACTGCGAGCGGTAGAAGGAGGGCGATCGTGACAAGCGTTGCCGACATTTGTTAAGGACACCTCGAGGACCGTTGGGGAAGATTGTTTGCTAGCCGGCGACTGTTACGGCCAGCGAATTCAATCTGTCGCCGATGGCGACGCCAAGACTTTGGAAAGCGAATGCGCATGCAATCGCCACCAGGGCGGCGGCCACCGCATATTCGGAAAGTTCAAGTCCAGTTTCATCTTGAAGAAAGTTCTTGATCATGGTTTCGCTCCCGGGTGGGGACTTGCTGACTGCGAAAGAGCCGATAACGCGCTTTACCCGAGTTTTTTAGGTCTCAGCTAAAGCGCGCTCGGGCCCATTTCGCTAAGTGGGATTTAGCCGGAGATTGTCGAGGCCAAGCTGTTAATCCGACCGCTGATGGCTCCGCCCAAAGCGGTGAAAGCGGCGACGACTGCGATCGCAACCAAGGCTGCGGCAACTGCGTACTCCGACAACTCAAGACCGGTTTCATCGCGAAAGAATCTCTTAATCATTTTGTTGCTCCTTCTAAGTTTGGTTAGGGTTATCTGGCCCTTCGTTACCTGACGGATAACGAAGGCTTGAGAGTTAGCGCAAAGCCCTCAGGAAGGAAGGGCCACTCTTGACTGTGGCCCTTTGCGGCTCTGATCAGCAGGAGTCCTGGTCGTGCGGCGACCAAAACCGTTAAGCCCACTGACAACAGCGCCACATAGAGACAAGATCACCAGCAACATATCGTAGTCAGCCACGGCCGCACGTCGTGCACTGACAAGAATTGCCAGCGCAAGAATTGGCGCGGTGACTGCGATCCCTGCAAGCGATATCAACTCTTTAGCTTTAAGTTCCTTCATGTGATGCCTTGGTGTGTATTTCTCTCTAGGGTGATTTCGCGACGTATTGCTTCGCGACGGTGAGGTCTATTACAAGGGCTGTGCCAGCGAGCCGATCACTGTGAAGCACAGCAGAATCGAGTTTTCATCAGCTTGAAACTGATTTTTTTGTAGCCCGCAGTTGACAAGCCAAAGTCCTGAGCCTTGCTGGTCACCTTCGCTTTGTTGCTTCGTGCATGGTCTTCTCCTATGAACTCGCGCTTGTCGCCCGGCGTTGACACTGGCGTTTAAGCTTTGACCAGCGGGGCTACAAGACTTACTGCCAATGGTCGGAACAAAAGAAAAAAGCACTCGAGACTCAATCTCGAGTGCTGTAATGCGAGGTCGCAGCTTGTTTGCTTAGTGATTATTTATTGGCGATCCGACCGGAATTGTAGACCGGGTTCGGTGTCTTCCTGGAGAAACTCGCCGATGTCGATTGCCAGCCGCTTAAGTTTCTTATAGAGCGTCTGCCTGGAGCCGAGCCCCAAAGCCTCGCTGGTCAGAGCCACATTGCAGTCATGTCGTTTTAAAGCTTCGGTAATGACGCGCCGCTCGTAATCCTCTAGTAGGTTTTCCAGATTGTCATTGGCGCGATCAGTCGCCTCGCGATTGCGCAGTCTTTTCGGAAGAATGTGTTCGCTGATGTGCTCGGGAGTGATGAAGCCATTCTCATCAGCGAAGAGCACCAGCCTTTCGATTTCCGCCGCCAGCTCTCGAATATTACCGGGCCAGGAATATTCCTCAAGAATTCGGATCGCTTCCCAGGTGATACCCTCGATTGCTCGATCATTGCGACGCGCGTAGTGAGTAAGAAAATGCGAAATTAGCGTTGCGACATCGTCGGGGCGTTCCCTGAGCGGTGGAACTTTGATCGTTAAAGCCGCGATCCGGTAATAGAGATCTTCACGAAACGTCTTCTGCTGCACGAGCTGCTCGATGTTCTTGTGACTCGCCGCGATTACGCGAACGTTAACCTTCCGCGGCATTCGTTCACCAAGCGTGTGAATCTCTCCCTCTTGCAAAAACCTCAAGAGTTTTGGTTGGAGTGAAAGCGGCAGGTCGCCAATTTCATCAAGAAACAGGGTGCCGTTTTCAGCCGCGCGGATTAACCCTTCGTGATCGTTAAGCGCCCCGGTAAAGGTTCCCTTACGATGGCCAAAGAGCATGCTTTCGATCAGGTCGGCTGGGACGGCTGAGCAATTGAACGGAACAAACTCTTTTCCCGCTCTGCGGCTCAAACGATGAATCGCCCGCGCGATTAGATCCTTACCCGTTCCCGATTCACCACTGATCAGCACCGTCGAATCAGAGTCCTTGATCCGTTCGACCGACTTTGCAACTTCCGTCATCGCGCGGCTGGTAAACACCATTCCGGGAAGTGTTGAGGCGGCTACACCAGCGGCAAGGGTCTGCTTTCGATTCGCCGGTCTGATTGCAGATGCTTGCGCGTGTGCTAGTTGTGTTACGTCAAAAAGCGCGCGCAGATTTTTCGCCTGCGCATCAGTTAAGGGCCGCACACAACACCCGTAGAATGCGGCTCCTTCCCGATCCAGAAGTGGCTTCGCGAGGACAAAACAAAACGAGGAATCCCCGGCTCTTATTTCAGTGAGCGAGTTCGGACTGGCAAACGTGTCGGCGACGGTTTTTTCTGCGAGCGACAACTCGGCTTCATCCAGACCTTCGGCCCACTTTAACTGCGCTCTTCCCGTAGTTTCGCTGGTCCAAATTGATAGTCCATAAGTGGGCGCCGTGGCCTCAACCATCAAACTGAGTTTGACCATCACCTCGTACAGGTGATCAGGGCCATTGCCGGCGGCTTGGCAAACGGCGCGGACCATCGAACTAATTGGCAGATTGTTTTCTTCTGAAGCCACATTACTGGTGGCTTCAAAACTTGAATTTGGCGAGCTCGACATGTTCCTTCAAAGTCCTGTCAGTCGTGCACAGTGAGGGACAACCCAAAGATCGTGTTTGCAGAATGTTGAGTGATTGGTCGGCGAGAGATGGTTTGCGACTGATGGTCGGCGATACCGACCGGGGTTTTGTGAGTCTAGTTGCGCACGGCATCAGTGTCAACAGAATTAAACACGGCCCGCCGGGGCAACTCCAAACGCCCGGCTTTTCGTACGCCAACCGTTCGCCAGTTTGGTCCATTAAGCGGCCTTACTTCAAGTATACGTTGAACTTACGTTGCGAAATAGTTGTAAACAAAAATCTTTACTCGCTTAAGCACCGATGTTACATTCCGGCCACCTTGCCGCTAAATCTTTTACTGGCAACGGATTGGCAGTGGCAGAAGCCCATTCCCTTGGGTCAGGCTTTCACGAAATACCAGCTATCTTGTGGTTGAGTTCACTGAAGCGGTTAAGCAGGCTCTTAAAAGACATGGCTATTCGATTCGGAACTTCAGGTTGGCGCGCTGTCATCGCGGACGACTTTACGTTTGCAGGCGTCCGTCAGGTGACCGAAGCGATTTGCGCCCACTTTGAAACCAGTGATGAGCCCAGGAAGTCGGTAATCATCGGCCACGACACCCGTTTTTTAGGAGAGCGATTCGCAGCTGAATGCGCTGGCGTCGTTTCGGCTCATGGATTTCGCACGCTGCTGTGCAATCAGCCGACTCCCACGCCCACGATTTCCCACGCTATCCGTTCGGAAAAGGCAGTTTGCGGCATTAACTTCACGGCTTCCCACAATCCGCCCGAGTACAACGGGATGAAGCTATCGACTGGCGACGGGGCTCCTGCGCTTCCTGAGATAACCAAACACGTTGAGGGTTTGATCGCTGAGCGCGGGGCAGATGCCGATGCAGTGAGCAGGAATAGACCGCAAATTTCAAACTTCGAGACTTATTCGCCGCGACAAGCTTACCTGGACGACTTGCAGGAGAAGATTCGCTTCGAGGTTATCGCTAAAGCCGCCGGTCGTTATGCTTTCGATCCTCTTTGGGGAACCGGACGTGGCTATCTCGACGAAGCACTGAGAATGCACGGGCTCGAAGTCGAAACAATCCACGATTGGCGCGACGTTTTGTTTGGAGGTCGCTCACCCGAACCGGAAGTTTCCCATCTCACTGAGCTTCGTGATCTAGTTGTTGCCAAAAAATGCACGTTGGGATTAGCAACCGATGGCGATGGCGATCGGTTCGGTGTAATCGATGCCAATGGAGAGTTCATCACTCCCAACCAACTGATCGCAGTGCTCTTTGATTATTTGGCTGAGTCGAGAACCTGGACCGGTGGCGTGGCACGCTCGGTGGCAACGTCGCACTTGGTAGATCGAGTAGCGGAAGCGCGTGGTCTTCCTGTCTACGAGACGCCTGTCGGTTTCAAATTCATCGGAGAACTGATCAATGAAGACAAGATTATCCTTGGCGGTGAAGAGTCGGCGGGATTATCAATCAAGGGTCACTATCCGGAGAAAGATGGCATCCTTGCGTGCCTGTTGGCAGCGGAGGCAGTCGCTGCGCGCGGCGAGAGCCTGACGCAGCAGCTGAATAAACTGTACGCGCGCGTTGGCCGCCTCGAAGCTGGGCGAATTGGTGTGCGGCTCACCGCAGACCTCATGAAATCGTTAAGTGGAAAGTTGAATCAGGATCCGAATGAGATCGGCGGCCGCGCTATCGCTCGCACGAATCGCCTGGACGGTGTGAAGTTCATTTTTGGTGATGGCTCGTGGCTGCTGATGCGGCCCTCCGGCACGGAGCCACTTGTTCGCATTTACGCGGAATCAGAATCAGCAACGGACTTGGAGGTGCTTCTTGAGCAGGGTCGTAAATTCTTACTGGGTTGATGAGCGCATTCGCTCACAGCGTGTAGCGTCGCGGGCGGTATCTCCGTTTGCGCCTGTGCGTGATATTTCCGTAGAGCTGCTTGGCTCTCGCGCTGAGATACGGCGCCGGGGCGGGATCATTCCCTCGTGGGTGATCTTCGGCATGATTATGCTGGCCACGCTTGCAGTCTGCGCCACTGTAACAGTGCGTACGCGCACGAGGATGAATGCCGCTTCTGAGCAATACGTCAGGATGCAGACTGACGTGCAAACTCTCCGCGAGAGCAACAGCCTGCTCCGAGTTGAAGTTGAGCAGTTACGCGATGATCCACGTGCGATTGAGTCGGCGGCCAGAAAGCGACTCAACATGGTGCGTGAGAACGAAATCCTGGTGCCTATCGAATAAGCCGACACAGCTTGTCGCGAGGAAACAATGAAACGATTTTTTGACCTGCCAATCGCCGCCGCTAATTCCCCTGCTTGAATCCACGCGTAACGGGTCCCTGCCCTGCTGGCGCGGCTATGACTGCCATCATAGCCGCGCCCCTCTCTTTCTAAGCGTTAAATAGATGAGGTTTGACACCCTCTACACCCTCCACTAATATCGAATTTCCTTGAACGCAACTCATTTTTCTTGAGAGGGTTATGGCTGAAACTAAAGAAGAGATTTCTGCAGGTGAGCTGGACGTCGAACGCTGGGAGCGTGAGACGTTGGCGCCAACACTTAGCAAGACACCTGAAACCAAGCAGCGGTTTGAAAGCGTTTCACTGGAAGAGGTGCAGCGTCTCTACACTCCAGCCGACCTTGAAGCAATAGACTTCTCCGAAGACATCTCCTTTCCCGGCGAATTTCCTTACACGCGCGGCATTCATCCGACGGGTTATCGCGGCAAGCTTTGGACCATGCGGCAGTTCGCCGGGTTCAGCACGCCCGAAGAAACAAATGCGCGGTTTAAGTATCTGCTGGCCCAGGGCCAGAACGGTCTCTCCGTCGCCTACGATCTACCCACCTTAATGGGTTACGACGCTGATTCCCTGCTTTCGGAAGGTGAAGTCGGAAAGTGCGGCGTCGCGGTTTCCTCGCTCGCCGATATGGAAGTCCTTTTCAACGAAATTCCGCTCGAGCAGGTGACGGTTTCACAAACCATCAATGCGCCGGCATCGGTACTTTTGGCAATGTATCTTGTAGTCGCCGAGAAGCAAGGTGCTGACTGGAAGCGAATCTCTGGAACTCTGCAGAACGATATATTAAAGGAGTACATCGCCCAGAAGGAGTGGATCTACCCCATTCGGCCCGCGATGAAACTCGTAATTGACACTTTTGCGTTCTGTACTCAGCATGTGCCGCGTTACAACCCAGTCTCGGTCAGCGGTTATCACATCCGTGAAGCCGGCGCGACGGCGATACAGGAATTGGCTTTTACCTTGCGCGATGGACTTGAGTACGTCGAATGGGGACTGAAGGCTGGGCTGGAACTGGATAGTTTTGTCCCACGGATTTCCTTCTTCTTTAATGCTCACAATGATTTCTTTGAGGAGATCGCAAAGTATCGTGCGGCGCGCCGGATTTGGGCGCGAGAAATGCGCGATCGCTTCGGATCTTCTAATGAGCGGACGCTCAAACTTCGGTTCCACACGCAAACGGCTGGGGTTTCACTCACCGTGCAACAGCCGCTCAATAATATTGTTCGTGTTGCGATTCAAGCCCTGGCCGGCGTTCTCGGCGGCACGCAGAGCCTACACACCGATGCTTATGATGAAGCACTCGCTTTGCCAACCGATCGCGCCGCGCTGATTGCGCTGCGCACGCAACAGATCATCGCTGAAGAGACTGGTGTCGCTAATACCGTTGATCCCCTCGGCGGTTCCTACTTCATCGAATCATTAACGGAAAAAATGGAATGGGGGGCGCTGGACTACTTCCGCAAGATCGATTCAATGGGCGGGATGGTTCCCGCCATTGAAAAGGGTTTTCCGCAACGTGAGATTCAGGACTCTGCTTACCAGTACCAGAAGGCCGTCGAACGCGGTGATCAGGTAATCGTGGGTGTGAACAAGTATGCGATGGAAGGAGACGCGCCAATTCCTACGCTCGTGATCGACGAGTCGGTCCGCGATCATCAGGTTGAGCGTTTGCAGCAAGTCCGTGACAAGCGCGATGCTGGTGCAGTGGAAAACGCTCTCGAAAAACTGAGGCAAGCCGCGCATAAAGCAGAAAACACGATGCCCGCCACAATCGAAGCAGTGCGTGCTTACGCAACACTCGGTGAGATTTGTTCCGCCCTTCGTGATGTATATGGCATTTATGAAGAGCCCGCGTTCTAGCTAGCGCAGGCGGTGCGTCTCAAAACATGTCCGGCCTAATATTGATCGCTTTCTCTTTCTTTAACTCCGGTGCCTTTTCGTTTCCTCCGACCCCACTCAGCTCCAACAAACTCCAGGAGCGCGCGATCATTCAGCGCCAACGTACCGTACTGGTCCGGACCCCGGAAGTTGCCAGAAACTTTCCCAGGCGCAAAACTGCGATCATTACCTATCCCGTTATCACCGGACTTAAACCAAACGTTCTGAAGAAAGTTCGAGCTCATCTCTCTTTTAAGAATATCTTCGACTATTCGCTCGCCGAATATCGCAACGATGCCTGGCTATCAGAATTTTCATATGTCGTGAACCACAATGCTGATTCTCTGCTGGATCTTACTTTTACCCAAAGCGGCGTAGCTGCGTATCCAGACGAGCAGAGCCGGCATTTCCTGATCGACTTGAAAAGTGGAAAACTGGTTACCGCTGCGGATGCTTTTCAACTTGAAAAGCTATCAGTCTTGTCCGCTCAAGTTGATGCAGAACTGCAGAAAGAGATTGCAAAACTGCGAAAGGACAACACAGCGTCCACCGATCGAGACGAGGATCAGAAAACATCGGTCAACGACGCTTACGACACTCTCAAACTCGAGGTTAAGGACCTGGACAATTTCTCAGTCTCAAGAAGAGGGATTACATTTCTTTACGATGCTGGGTTCCCTCACGTTATTAAAGCACTCGAACCTCGCGGTCGTTATTTCTTCAGCTACGACCAGCTTAAGCCCTACATTCGAAGCGACGGACCGTTGGGTCAATTCGTCCGCTAAGCTAGAATGCAACCCATGACTGAAAAAAGAATTCGAGTGCTGGTGGCCAAACCCGGACTTGATGGCCACGATCGCGGCGCCAAAGTTATTGCGCGCGCGTTACGCGACGCAGGAATGGAAGTCATCTATACCGGTCTGAGACAAACTCCGGAAATGATCGCTGCCGCTGCCCTCCAGGAAGATGTGGATGCGGTGGGGGTTTCAATTTTGAGCGGAGCCCACAACACTCTTTGCCCACGCATCGTGCAGCTGCTTCGCGAGCAAGGCATGGATGATTGTCTCGTTTTGCTGGGTGGCATTGTTCCCCAGGAAGACATTGCGAAGCTGAAGAGTGAAGGCGTGGCGGAAGTCTTCCTGCCCGGCACATCGACCGAAGACATCGTTTCGTTTTTACGTCAAAACGTGAAGGCTCGCGATTAGTCGTTAAAACTTTCGGCCTCAGCGAATGGATCAGCCGACACTTCCCACTGAAGGTAAAACCGCATTTGAAATTTCCGAGGTCGCCCCTGCAATCTTGCTTGTTCGTTTCAGTCGGCCCGCAGAACGTAACCCTCTATCGATTTCAACTCTCACGAATCTTGGCAACTCGCTGCCAAAGTGGTTTGGGTCCGACCACCTCCAGTCGATCATCTTCATAGGCGAAGGCGATGTCTTTGCCTCCGGCGCGAATATTCGCGAGTTAACAACCCTCGATCGGAGCGCGGCAAAACGTTTCTCCGAACTGGGCCAGAACCTGATGAATACGATTTCCGGCGCCCGGCAAACAACAATTGCTGCCATTAATGGTTACTGCATCGGGGGTGCGCTCGACCTGGCGCTAGCGTGCGATATCCGCATTGCTTCAGGCGAAGCGACCTTTGCGCATCCGGGAGCGCGATTGGGCATCATTACAGGTTGGGGTGGCACGCAGAGGCTGCCTCGTCTGATTGGCAAACCGCGCGCGCTCGAGCTTTTCACCACCGCGCGCCCTATCAACGCTCAGGCCGCTCTCAAGATTGGTTTGATTGATCAAATCGGTGATCCAGTTTTGGAAGCTGCGATGCGACTCGCGGTTGCTCGCAACCGTTTCTAATGTCGTAAATAATTACGAGAACTCGGAGAACACGAAGGGTCGTTGTTGAAATTTCTGAACTCTCACTAGCATTTTGGATTTCTCTAACCCACAGCCATTTAACGAAACCTAACTAAACCCGCCAATTTCGCGCTTAGACCACTTGTTCGCAACGTGGGCACAGTGTTTGCGAAAACGGATTAACAGGTTCGCTCCCCGCCTTCCGACAGTCTCCCTTTAAGTCTTCCCGACTTCGTCTCCCTAAACTGATCTCCCCGGACATTACTGCCGCAGCTTAATGTGCGCGGCTTTTCTGGCCTCAGAAAAAGGAGAGCAACATGAAGTACGCTTTAAGGTTGTTTATGATCCTGTGCCTGGGCTTCGCATCTGCGACTGCCTTCGCTCAAGAGCCAATGGGCTCGATTGAAGGGACCGTAACCGATCCGCAGAATGCCGTGGTCCTAAATGCTTCGGTGACAGTGCGTAACATCGCGACCAGTTTCACCCGCTCAACCACTACGACCGACAATGGCACCTATCGAATTTCTCAGCTTCCGCCGGGAACTTACGAGGTGAAGGTAAGCGGCCCCAATTTCAAGACGACCCAAATTTCGGATGTAGTAGTTGCAGTGGGCCAAACGTTGCCACTCGACATTCATCTTGAAATCGGTGTTCCGGACGAAACCGTCACCGTCATCGGCGGTGGTGATGTTCAGATCGACAGAACAGACAATACAGTTTCGGGAGTCGTCAATACTCGACAGATTCAGAACCTGCCTTTGAATGGACGTAACTTTTTGGACCTGGCCCAACTGCAACCAGGCGTCGAAACGGTCCAGGGCGGCAGCTTTGATCCAACCAAAGCTAACTACACCGGTATTTCGATTGCAGGACAGGCAGGACGATCAACTCAGATCGCGGTGGATGGTGCTTCCGTTGTAGACAACGTTGTCGGCACTACCACGCAGAACTTCTCACAAGAAATTGTGCAGGAGTTTCAACTTGGCATATCGAACTTCGACCTCTCCACCGGGGCCTCCTCCACCGGCTCCGTAAACATTATCTCGCGTTCCGGTTCTAACGAATTCCACGGCAACGGTTACATCTATGCTCGCAGTAACAAGTGGGCAGCGTTTCCGGCGTTGGCGCGCCTTGACGCTGCCAACGGCATTCCAGAAAGCGCGCGGGCTACCGAAGTCCCATTTGATCGTCAACAGTTTGGCGGTACTTTGGGAGGACCAATCATCAAGGACAAACTGTTCTTCTTCACGAACTACGAGTACAACAATCAGGACGGCTCCTCGATCCACCTGCCGTTGATAGCGCCCAGCTTCGCGGGCTTCACCTCTAGCCCGTTCAACGAGACACTCTTCACTTCGAAGGTGGACTGGAACATAAATTCCAAGACTAATAGCTACTTTCGTTACTCGTTCAACGACAACGACAATAACGTCCCATTCCCGCCGGGCACTGGCATAGTGCCAAGGAACTCTACAAGCGGGATCTTTGGTTCTAACAATCAGGTAGTACTCAACACGACGCATGGGTTTGTCTTCGGCTTGTCACGTACCTTCTCGCCGAACGTTACAAACAGTTTCGTCTACAGTCTGAACGACTTTCACAATCGCGTTGATCCATTGGTGCCTGACATACCGGAGATTCGCACCATTAATGATGGCCAGACCTTTCGCTCAGGCACGAACGCCATCACGCCCCAGATTACCGACCAAAGCCGTAATCAGATCCGCAATGATCTGACTTGGGCTCGCGGCGATCACACGCTCCGGTTCGGCGGCAACTACGAGCGCACATCCATCACGGGTCTGTTCGTCTTCGCGAACCCCAGCCGCATTCGCATCTTCGAACCTTTAGGGGATGGTTCAACTGAGGACGACTTCCTCGATGCTCCAGTCTTCGATCTCTCCTACGGCATCGGCGACGCCACTCTGCCGTTCAACACGCCGGAGGGAGCAACCATCAATCATCGCTTCCAGTTCTACGGCAACGATAACTGGAAGTTGACGAAGAGGTTTACGCTCAACTACGGCCTCGCTTACCGCTACGACACAAACCTCTGGAACCACGACCAGGCACGTCCGGCTATTGTTGCCGGTGTATTCGGCAAAGGCACCGCGCCGAGCCCGAGGGACACCAACAACATCGCGCCACGCCTTGGATTTGCATGGGACATCGCCGGCAACGGTAGGACCGTCATTCGCGGAGGCGCCGGGATCTACTACGACAACACGATCGACAATCTACGACTCTTCGAACGTGCCGATCTCGGCCCGCCAGGAGCGCAGCTCTTCCTCGTCGGTTTTGATGTCAATAGCCCGCTGCTGCCGGGTGGCGATGGCCGCTTCAGCACTGACCCTGCGTCCGCGAGCGGATTCATCACTCTGAGAGACATGCTGGCGCTTTCACCGGCGGTGCGCGCGAATATTGAATCGCAGGCATTCAACTGCTCGCTACCGACGTCGATTGAGTGTTTCGAAGCCATTTCTGGCCCGCTCTTCTCAACTGAGTTCCAGGTACCATATTCGATCCAGTACTCCATTGGAGTTCAACGCGAACTTCCCGGCAATATGGTCCTGCAGGCAGACTTTAATTACCGTAAAGGCCTGCACGAAGTGATCGTTTACGACGCCAACCGCCTGCACGATTTGACCATTCCGGGTAATCAACGGACGGCGTTCCCGAACACCATCCCATACGCCGACTCTTCGGCTTTCTCGACTTACAAGGCGCTGCTCCTTCGTCTCGATCGCCGTTTCTCAAATGGCTTCCAGATGACGGCCAGCTACTCGCTGTCGAGGTTCAAGGCCTTCGGCGGAGACGCCCTCGGTCTCGGCGTGGTGGTCACCGACATGAACAACTTCCGCAAGGAGTTCGGACCCGGCGGCCTCGATCGCACCCACCGGCTCGTCGTTAGCGGCATGTGGGACTTGCCCTTCTTTAAGAAGAGCGACAGCTGGGCCAAGCGCAATCTGCTCGGCAACTGGCAGATTTCAATGATCTCGACCGCCTTCAGCGGGTTGCCGCAGCAAGCTTTCCTTCCCCACTTCGCGGATCTCTCACGAACCGGCACCTTTGCGAGTTATCTTCCGGGGACGGGACCGGGAAGCCTGGGCCGTGACATCAGGAGTGTTAGCGAATTGAACGCGCTCATTACGGCGTACAACGACAGCATTCCAACCCTGGGTGAGCCGTGTTCGCTCGCAATCAGCTCGACGGGTCGCTGCGATAGCAACGATCCGAATTTCCAAGACCCACTTGAGAGGCTGGCCCTACTACCCGACAATCAGCCAATCGGCGGAGATTCGATCATCTCGCAGGACCTGCGCGTGACGAAGACGTTCAACATCACCGAGACGGTCAAGCTCGACCTAATCGGCGAGGTGTTCAACCTCTTCAACATTGCCAACCTGACGGGGGTAAGTGACTTCCTTCTTCCGGATGAAGGCACGCCCGCTGACCAGATAACGTTCCTGCGCCCGGCGCAGCGCTCTACCAGCGTCTTCGGCACAGGTGGTCCTCGGGCCTTTCAGCTCGCGGCGAAATTCCGCTTCTAGCGATTTCGTCGACGGCAATCGCAAAAGGTGGAGTCTGAAATATG
This sequence comes from Pyrinomonadaceae bacterium, assembly GCA_963826235.1. Taxonomy (GTDB): domain Bacteria; phylum Acidobacteriota; class Blastocatellia; order Pyrinomonadales; family Pyrinomonadaceae; genus PSRF01. Next base: position 197,640 of record CAWGWE010000001.1, read on the forward strand.
GCTCCACCTTTTCTTGTTCACTCAATGAACTTAAATCAGTCGCGCACAACGCGCGGTTTTCATACTCGGAGGGGTTGCAATGAGCGTGCAGATTAGACGCTTGCTATTCGTTTGTATGGTCGGACTGTTCTCTTGCGGATCAATTTTCGCTCAGGGGCACACGATCAGGGGAAAAGTCCGGAGTGCGGCCGGGGTGAACGTTGCAAGGACCTCGGTAACATTGGAACGAAACGGCGCCCTGGTGGAACAAACCGTAACCAATAATGAGGGTGACTTCACCTTCACTGGTCTTACAGATACAAGTTACACCGTTATTGTCACTGCGGTTGATTACAACCCGGCAAGTGAATCCGTAGAATTCGTCAGGTCGGCGGGATTAGACCAGCCTGGTGAAATGCGCACTGTGGAAGTCACTCTGGTAAGTAAGGAAGGGGTGCGGCCCCCGCGAGCAGGTATTAACTTTGTTCAGGATGTGCCACCTGCCGCGCGAGCGGCTTTTGAATCAGGATTAAAACTTAGTCGTGAGAATCGCAACCTCGAAGCGATAGCCTCATTTGAAAACGCCGTCAAGCTGTTTCCCAGTTACTTCAACGCTCGTCTGAATCTCGCAAATGAATACGCCAGACAGGGCAAGCTACAGGAAGCGATCACAAACCTGGAGGCGGCGCGAGTTGTAAATCCGAAAGACGATCGCGTTTACGACCTGTTTGCGCGCGTGATGATGCAGCAGCGCAAGTATTCGGTTGCTGCGCGCATCTACGCCGAAGCCACTCGCCTCAATCCCGCGGAGACTCAATATTTATTAGCACGGGCCACAGCGTTGATCGAAGAGGTGGTTGTCATCGATGCCGCGTCAGCTAAAGGGGTAGAGGAAGAGCGTTCGTTTGCCCTCGCAGAAGCCGAACGAATCCTGGGGCAGGCGTTAAAGCAGAATGAAAAGCTGGCCGAGGTTCACTTACAACTGGCCCGCGTGTACGAAAAGAAGGGCGAGCGTAAGCAAGCCGCGGATCAACTAGAGCGTTACTTGCGCAAAGCTCCAAATGCGAAGAACGCGGAACAGATCAAGGGAGCTATTAGGACTCTTCGGCAGTAGGGACCAAAAGACATTTTCCATTTTTGATTTAAAGAACCGACCGTTGCGATGAACATTTGGCGCGGTTCGTATTGTTCAGCAAACCCAACGGCAACCCCCCAAAGAACATTCCTTCGCCGGCCGCACTCGATCTTTGAAATATTTGTGGGATCCCTAAATAAGATCTTCGGGGTCTATCACCCCCGGGTTCGCGGCAAGTCTCTGACTTGCCGACACTCACTTCCATCATAAGCGGAGGTCTCTGACCTCAGTCCTGGGGTCGAAGACCAGTAAGATGCATGCCCTGACGGCAAGTCAGAGACTTGCCACGCACCGGAGGTCACAGATCCCGAATATCTCATTCGGCTGATCCGGGGATGTCTCCAAAAAAATGAAAAATGATCTTTTTCCAGCTCGCTTCTACTTCTTCAAAAACCCAGCAATTCCCTGCTGACAATCCTTGCTAAGTCTGGCGATCACATTTACATCAGCACCGGTCTCGATAGCTTCTTTAAATGCTAGACCGTCAATCTGGTAAAGTAATGCTTTGCTCAAAGCTACCGCCGACTTACTCATCTTCTCAAACACTCCGGCGTATTTCTGAACTCCAGTTTCCAAAGCTTCATCCGCATACACTTCGTTAATTAGACCAATTTCATATGCGCGGCGCGCTGTGATTTCACTGCCCCGCGTTAACAGCTCGAACGCCTGCTTCTCCGAAACATTGCGCTTCAGAATCGCCGTCACCATGGCTGGAACAAAGCCAAGCTTCACCTCTGGGTAACCGAACCGCGCGGATTCTGCGGCAAGCACTAAATCAGCGGCGCTCGCCAACCCACATCCCCCTGCCAGGGCCCGGCCTTGCACTGCCGCGATCACCGGAACGGGTAACTCTCGCATCAAAGTGAACAATTCCATCAGCGCGCGCGCGTCGTCCACATTCTCAGTAATCGTCGCCTCAGAAATCTTTTGCAGGGCAGACAGGTCAGCGCCTGAACAGAAATCTTTCCCGGCCCCCGAGATCACAACAACGCGAACCGCTGGCTCCGCGGCCGCTTCACGTAGGCCGCTCTTGATGCCGGCAATCAGTTCGTCGTTGAGTGCGTTCCGTTTCTCCGGCCGGTTCAGCGTTATCCGCGCTATGGATCCTTCGACGGCATAAAGCGTCGCATTCTTTTGGCTTTCTTCTGGCATTCATTGCCTCCGCTGGACGTTCGGCAGAGCTTCGAGCAGGGCAACATAAGACCTTAGGTGCTTGTGGCTGTCAAATTTTGTCACCTCTGCTCCTAACTTTTTCGCCCGCATTTAGATTGAACGATGACATAATGATCACGCCGTGCGGCCGGCCTCCTTGCTCGGTCTTTCAGTCTCAAGCATTCTCTGCACTCGTATTTTGAGTGCGGCAATGTCGCCGCTTTCTAAGAGATCACCGAGTCCAACCCCAATTAGCAATGATGAGCCATCACTTCACTTGTGGAGTGTGGCAATCTGTTTCGCTGTAAAGCTGCCCCAACTTCTCACAGCATTCTTCCCCCATTACCACCCTAACGATTGGATCCATCACCGTGACCTCAAAACGTTTCACCCGCGCCAAGTTAATCGAGATTATCAGTCGCGTAATCCCATCGACATTCTTTCTCTTTGTCGTGATGTTGAAGTTCGCGGACCTCTACGCGCTAATCCTCGTTCATCAAACTAATAATGAACCAACCTCATTGAAATTCATCGTAGAAGTTTGTTCGCGTGCTTCGACCGTAGCATTCATGGGCATGATGACCATCTTATTTCTAATCAGGCTCGAACCGGTGGAGAAGGCGAAGAGTTTGTTGCCTCGAGTGATGGCCATCGCCGGCACATTCTTCGTCGCCATAGTTACAATGTTCCCGCGCGCGGAGCTTTCCCTCACCCAAGCTCTGATCGCCACAGCAATTAGCATTGTAGGAACACTGCTTTCGATCATCGCACTCGCTCACCTCGGTCGATCGTTTAGCTTGATGGCTGAAGCCCGGCGACTTGTCACCACCGGACCCTACCGGCTTGTCCGTCATCCTTTGTATCTCTTCGAAGAGCTAGCTTGCTTCGGAATTCTGCTGCAATTCTTTTCCGTGACCACAACCGTAATTTTCGTCATCCACATTTTGATCCAGGTGCAGCGGATGAAGAATGAGGAGAGAGTGTTGGAAAAAGCCTTCCCCGAATACGAAACTTACAAAGCGATGACTGCACGCGTGATTCCCAAACTTTATTAGTCTCTCAACAATACGCAATTAACCCAGTTCGAAGAAGACCACTTACCTAGTCTCTTTCGACGCCCTAACAAATGCCTCAAGCACACACGACCAAGTGGAAGTGGGGAATACTCGCGGCCGTGGTAGTTACACTTCTGGCGCTCATCCCTCAGCTCTTCATGTGGGGCACGCGCGGTTCGCAATGGAATGGCAGCTACGCTGAACTGCATGGCGATGAATGGGTTTATTCCGCTTATGTTCAGGCACTGATCGACGGTCGTCCACGTCGCAGCGATCCCTACACCGGACGGGACGAACGTCCTGGCCATCCACAACCGGAATCGCTTTTCTCGATTCAGGTCGTACCTGCTTACCTGATAGCAGCTCCCGCGCGCTTGTTGGGAATATCTTCATCCACAGCATTCATCCTGCTGGGAGTTATCGCGCCGTTTCTTTCCTGCCTCGCCATCTTCTGGTTACTCGCAAATGTGACACAAGACGAAAAGCTTGCGAGTGCTGGAGCGCTTGTTGTGCTTTCTTTGGGGGCGCTGGCGGCCGGCCAGGGCCTCGTCCATCTTTTAATTTCAGGATCAAACTACGCCTTCCTTCCCTTCATCCGTCGCTATGAACCGCTTGCGCCGTTTCCCCTGTTCTTTATTTTCTGCGCCCTAACCTGGAAATCTCTTAACGATCGCAACGATACCCTTGCCTGGCCACTCATGGCTGGTGTTTGCCTTGCCCTGTTAATCTTTTCTTACTTCTTCCTTTGGACGCCCGCGCTGGCTTGGCTCGTCTGTGTGGCCTTTCTCTGGTTCATCAGCAAGCTCGACGACTCGCGACGAGCAATTAGGTCATTCGCGATCATCCTGGTCTGCGGCGTGGCGGCGCTCATTCCATATGCTGTTCTCGTATCCCGTCGCTCACAGATGATGGATGCGGGACAGAAGCTAATCTTCTCTCACGCGCCTGACTTGTTTCGCGTCCCTGAGTCACTCGGCCTCGCAGTGTTCGCCCTCCTGGCGTTCGGCATAAAGCGAAAACGCGTCGCCCGCAAAGCTCCCGCGACCATCTTTGCGGCATCGTTCGCGTTGACGCCGCTGTTGGTTTTTAATCAACAGCTAATCACCGGACGTTCGCTTCAGCCTTTTCATTACGAATGGTTCATTGCAAATTACTTGGCACTGATCGGTCTAGTGATAACAAGTATTTTGCTCTGGCGCGGACGCGAGGTGACCAGGCCCGTTCGCTATCGCCTAGCCGGATGGATTGCCTTCATTGCAGTCTGGTGGGCGGTAATCGAAGTGCTGGCGCCAGTGAAGGTAATCATCCGCGATAGCCAGTACACTGATCGCGCGGCTGCGGTCGGCCAACGACTCAAAGAATTATCGACGAGGGAAACGGGAACGATTTCAGAACTCGATCCACGTCCGCTTGTTCTCGCTACGGAAAACAAGCTTGCCGTGGTCCTCCCGACGTTCACTTCCCAGGCTGTGTTCTGGGCGCCGCATTTCGATTTTCTGCACCTCGCGCCCGGCGAAAGTCGCGCGCGCTTTTATCAATACCTTTATTACACGGGCGTTGATAGCCAGAAGTACAAGCAGGAACTGAGTAGACCCGGCAGCACTTTTGCAGCAGCAACTTTTGGGCACGAACGAGTGATCCCGGATCTGGCCATCCAGGTAACCGCGATTTCAGCAGATGAGATTGCACAGAAGGTCGCTGAATACGATAGCTATCGCGCCAGCTTCACACGAGAACTCGCGTCGCAACACGTCGTCTCTTATCTAATCGTTCCGGCGGCTAAAGAACCAGATCTCTCGAATTTGGATCGTTGGTATGAGAGGGATGGTGGTGATTTGGTGGGCGACTACAAACTTTATCGCTTACGGTTACGACCTTAGAACAGATAGCAGGAGCAGACGGCAGGGGCGGGTTACAAATCCTTTACCATTTTTCATTTTTCATTTGCCAGTTCTCATCGTGGCTTCACAAAAGTGACCGCAATTACTACCGCCAAGACGCTAAGGTGCGCCAAGAGCGCCAGGCCAACATAAACCGAGCTCTGAACTTGGTGCTTCGAATCTGTTTGCTGATGGAATTTGAGCGGAAGACCATTGTTGATGCTGCTTAGACTGGTGACCCAGAGTACTAAGCAAACAGCACCAAGTTCGTTTCTATTGTTCCTGGCGTTCCTGGCGCAGCTTGGCGCCTTGGCGGTTACTTTTGTCAGAAAATGACAAATGGAAAATATCTTTACGGTTTGCTGTGGGGGCTCAAACCCTACATTAACCCCAGCTCGCGCGCTTCCTCGTCAGGAATATCGATCTTCATTCGCAGCAGGCCGGTCGAAAACGTTTTTCCCTGCGCATCCGTCATCAATGAAAGCGTGCCGCCACCTCCCAGACTTTCATGCAGCAGAAAATTTAGCGCTCCGAGATTTGGTAACTCGAACCTGTCAACACTTCCTTTTACAATGCCTTCGAAGTGCTGCTTCACCCTAGCTGCTGTCACCTCACGAACCAGAATCGGATAAAACTCCTCGCGCAAGGCGATCAAACCAACGTTCGCAGTGTCGCCCTTATCGCCGGAGCGGGCGTGAGCAAGTTGTGTTAGTTGGATGTTCATCGATCAGGACTTTGGTCTTTGACCTTTGGTGTTTGTTTTCTCATTTCAAATCTGCGTTCTCTCTGCAATCTGTCGCTAAGATTACGCATCGACAATGTCAACGCGGGGAGTAATCTCACTCTTCGCGATCAGTGCCGGCCAATAAGCAACAATCTCTTCCACTTTTGGACGCCCGCCAGCAAAGCCTGTTACGCCCGGTGGCCCGGTTAACACTAGTGGCGCAATCTCCTTCGTGAAGCGCTCGACGGCAGACCGGTCTTCACCGCGCACCCCGACGCGCAATTGAACTTCTGGCACATCAGGCGAGGGTTGTCCGGCAAGTGGGCCGTGAGTCGCATTGACGCCGACAAACTCTGTAAGAATTTGATCGAACTTTAGTCCAAGCCGATCCAGTCGCGCTCGAAGTATTCGGTCGGCGGCTTGCGCTTTGTCATAGGCTTCAGGCCACGAGTAAACCAGAGTACCGACCGCTTTATAGCCTGCTGAATAGCTTATCGACACCTTAAGTGTGTCGGTCGCCGGCCGTCCTTCGATTCCAAATACGCGGACGCGATCGCGGCCCTCGTACTCCAGGCGCACGGTTGTGAAATCAGCAACACAATCCGGGGTGATGTACGCGTGGGGGTCTCCCATTTCATAAACCAACTGTTCCTTTACTGAAGGAATAGTTACCCACCCGCCGGTGCGTTCATGTTTTGTAATCACAAATGTGCCATCCGGCGAAGCTTCCACTATTGGGAACCCAACATCGGCAAGGCTCGGGACGCTGCGCCACTCGAATTGACAGTTCCCGCCCGAACATTGCGCGCCGCATTCAATGATATGGCCCGCGATCGTGCCGGCCGCAATTTTGTTCCAATCGTCGGGAGCCCAGCCAAACTCGTGCATCAGGGGCGCGAGCGTCAGGCCGGTATCAGTCGCTCGACCGGTGATCACAATCTGAGCGTCACGATTAAGCGCTTCTAACATCGGACCCGCCCCCAGGTAAACATTTGCGCTTTGAATTCTGTCCCGAACAGTGGAGAGAGCGTCACCCGTGTCCATGTTGCGCAGCTCCACTCCCCTGTCGAGCAACTCATCGATGCGCGGCATGATGTCATCACCGGTGACGATCCCGATCTTAACTTTCCCCGTGAGACCGAGTTCGTTAGCAACTTCCCGCACCGCGTTCGCACAACCCGCTACGTTCACTCCGCCCGCATTAGCTGTGACTCGGATATTGCGCTCAACACAAGCCGGCAGGATCTGCTTCATCAATGGAATGAAGTCTCTCGCGTAGCCCGCGGCAGGATCTCGGGAGTGCTGCTTCTGCAGGATCGACATCGTTACCTCGGCGAGGTAGTCGAGCATTAGGTAATCAATCGGGCCTCCCTCCACCTGACGTACGGGTGCGTCAAGCAAGTCGCCCCAAAAACCCTGGCCCGCCGCGATACGAATCTTTTCTTTCATTTGAATCGAACTAGGGCCCCTAATTATCCTCTCTATACTGCTTAACAATCTTCACCAGTAACGATTGGGCGTTCTTACTAGTCGGAATTCCACCTTTCTCACAGACGCGTCCGATATTGATCAAGGCACCGATGGTTAACTGATCGGAGGCTTCATCACGCAATAGAGTTAGGGATCGCAGGATTACTTCGCCAGCCTCTCGCTTTGCTCCAATGCCGGCGAAAGCCTCAGCGATGTCAACCAGAACCTCAATGCGGCCGGTATCGTGATTGTATTTCTCAGCTTTCGAAGAAAGACGGAACGCTCTGTTTAGGAAAGACTTCGCCTTCAGCGGCTCACCACTTTTGTGATAGGCCATCGCGAGCTGTGACCAGAGCAAGGCTTTGAACTGTGGGTGATCGATCGCCGCGACAGCTTTTTCAGCATCAGGGAGGTGTGCCAGATCCAGATATGCTCGCGCCAATCTTGAGAGGCCCATAGATTTTTCTCTTGCAATCGACGATGAAGCCCTCCCCGGAATTTCCTCGGATTTCTCGCTAATCATTTTTCGGGTTTCCAACAATGCGACATCCAGGGCGCCGACCGCATCCCGAGTCCGATCACCCTTGTGATAAGCGTGAGCGAGCTCGATTGCCGATTCTATGAGTTGGTAAGGCTGCCGCATCTCCAGCAGGACAGCAAAAGCCTCGTCCGGCCGCCCAAGTTTTACGTAAGCCGAGACGATCTTGCCGAGCAGGTAGTCATTTTCAGAAGGGTCCGCAATATCTCTGGCGTAACTCATGCTCGACAACGCGGCTCGCGCATTGCCGCTCTCCCCGTAAGCAAGGGCCAGGGCAATGAGTCCTTCGCTTTTCGCTTCTCCTTCCTGTGACTCTGTAATCGCAATGGCCTGTTCAAAGTCTCCCACACTAGCGAAGGCGGCTGATCGAAAACCCTTGTACCGCTGCTGATTAGAATTACCTTCAGGAAGTTGCGTCAGATTTGCGAGTCGCAAAAACTCGAGCGCCTTTTCGCGACCGTTTATTTGGACAAGTAACTTCGTTACTTTAGGCACGAGTTCCAGGAACTCCTGCGCGTCTTCCTCATGCACGGTCTTCAGCTGATCCAGGGCAGCAGTTAATGAGACAACAGCCGCAGCCTTCTCATTTAGTTTTAAGTATTGCTGAGTCAGTAAGATTAATGCGCGAGTTTTGCGGAGAGCATCGTCCTTAATAGCATCAATAAGCTTTGAGGCAAGCTTTACGTCGCCAAGATCAATAGCCCGAGTTGCGAACTGTTCCAGGGAACCAGTGTCACAACAATCGTCCGGATCTTCCACCAACAACTTAAAAGCGAGATTAAGACCGGTTTGAGCCTCATCACTCCTCCCGGTTTTGATTGCAACGGCACATATATAATGAAGTAGTTCGAGTTGTTCTCTGGAACTTACAGTTTTAAGTGCTCCGAAGGCAGGCTCATACTCACCGTCTTTCATAGAGGTCAAGATAATCGCCCTAACACCTTCGCTGTAATCGGAAGAATCCTTCTCTAGTTCCGACATCAGCTCACGGGCAGCAGTGGTAGGAGTTAATTTCTGGAATTGACGCTGGGCAACGATTGGCACGCAAAGAAGGCAGCCGAAGAATAACAACCCAGCAATGCGTGGAAAGCAAGCCACTGTTTCAGTAATTCTCCCTAGGCAAGCACATGGGGAAGGACAAACTGTCCCAGATGCGGTCCGCTGTAATTCAAACTCACCCGCAAAGCGAGCTCCAAAGCATCGCGTGTTGACTCCGGCGTGATCACTGCATCAACAAAGCCGCGCGCCGCCGCATACTTTGCGTCCAGCTCGGTTTCATAGGTATCGCGTACCGCATTCATCTCTGACGTTAGTTGCTCGCTCGGTCCCAGATCGTTGCGTTTCAGTTTCTCAAGTTGACTGCCAAAGACCGCCTGAACTGCCGAGTCGCCTTCCATTACTCCCATGCGCCCCGTGGGCCAACTGAAAATGAAGTCGGGGTCGAAGCCCTGACCGGCCATGGCGTAGTAACCAGCGCCGGAAGCATGATTCACAGTCAGCACCAGCTTCGGCACTAATGCGGTAGCCATCGCTTCGACGAAGCGAGCCCCGGCGCGAATAATTCCTGAATGTTCAGCTTCGGGTCCTACCATGAATCCGGAAACATCTTGAATAAACAGAAGCGGCGTCTTACGTCTGTTACAGGTCTCAATGAAAAACGCCACCTTCTCGGCGGATTCTGTATAGACAATGCCGCCGAAACGCGGTGGCGCGCCTCCTGGCGCGCGAATCATGCCGCGATTGTTGGCGATGATGCCCACTTGAATGCCACGAATGCGTGCGTGGCCCGTGATCATTTCCTTTGCGTAGTCCGCCTGAAACTCATCCAGATGGCCTGAGTCGAGTAGACAGTCGAGCAGATGGCGAACGTTGTAAGGCTGCTTGTGATCTTCAGGAATTATTCCGTACAACTCCTCAGCCGGTCTCGCGGCCTCAATGCTCGGAAGAATTACGACCGGACTTGGCGGATTCAACGCGAGTTCGGAAACAAACTCGCGAATTTTCGCGATGCATTCTTCATCGTTCTTTACACGATAGTGGGCGACTCCTGAGATCTCATTATGAGCACGAGCACCACCTAAAGTTTCGTTGTCAATTGTTTGGCCGGTAGCGCCTTTAACAAGGTTCGCGCCGCCCAGGCCCATGAATGATGTACCGTCAACCATCACGATCAGGTCAGACAAAGCCGGCAAGTAAGCGCCCCCAGCGATACACGGCCCCATCACCGCCGCAATTTGCGGAATCTTGAGATAACGGCGCATTAAAGAGTTGTAATAGAAGATACGAGACGCACCGTATTGACCGGGAAACACTCCACCCTGGTAAGGAAGGTTGACGCCTGCTGAGTCAACGAGATAAATGATCGGGACATGAGAACGCATCGCGATCTCCTGCGCGCGCAGGATCTTCTTGATCGTTTCCGGCCACCACGAACCTGCTTTAACCGTCGCATCATTTGCGACGACAACAACTTCTCTATTTTCAACCCGGCCTACTGTGGTAACTACGCCGGCGCCTGGAGCAGCTCCGTCGTATTGATCGTAAGCCACGAGCAATCCGATTTCCTGCGCAAAGGAATCGTTGTCAAGCAGCAACGCAATGCGTTCCCGCGCCGTCAGTTTGCCTTGCTGATGTTGTTTCTCGATCTTCTCTGGACCGCCACCCAGCCGCAGGCGCTCCTCGAGATCGAGCAACCCTCTGGTTAACTCTCGCAGACGCTGATTGGATTGTTTTGGAGTAGGTGGCGGGGCGGAGCGCTTCATAATTTGAAAGAGTCAGCTGGCAGAGTCAAAGTAACATGAGCAGAGAGAGTGTGACAATTTAACCGGTGGGAAGCCCTTTGCAGATTCAACTTTCGAAGTGCAACTCAACAGCTTTCGCTTGCCGGAGCGCCGCAGGCGCGAAATAAGGTAGCCAGGGGCGAGCGCGGAGCGCGTAGCCCCTGGTGCTGTTGGCAAATAAGTTTGAGCTCTGAAGGAGCGACAGAATTTAGCGGCGGCCAGCTTTTCTGTCGCACTTTCAGTGCTCGAGGTTCTACGGCGGCAAGATCCAGGGGCAACGTGCTTCGCTGCGCTCGCACTCGCCCCTGGCTACCTTATTTCGCGCCTGCAGCGCTGGCTCATTCGCTGATCAGGATTGACTGTTGAGTTGCTCTTCCAAGTTGAGTCTGCGAATGGCAAATGGAAAATCATAAATGGAAAATGCTTCGACCTCTTGTGCCGTTCTCGGTTGCCGTTTCTGAATTGCTGTTTTACGATTCAGTCACGATGCGCCCGCAACCTAACGAAGCCGCCTCTTACTATTACGGCTACATCAACCGCGTTAGCGAGGACGATGTAGTTCCTGTTCTTCAACGCCAGCTTGATGAAACTGTGACCTTCCTCAGCGACATTTCTGAGGAGCAATCGTTGCATCGTTATGCCCCCGACAAGTGGTCGATGCGAGAACTACTCAATCACGTCAACGACACCGAACGCGTTTTTCTATTTCGCGCGCTTTGGTTCGCACGGGGCTTTGCTGAAAGTCTCCCCAGTTACGACCAGGAAATCGGCGTCGCCGGAGCGCGCGCCGATGAGTTTGATTGGGGAAATCATATCGCGGAGTTTCGCGCTGTGCGTCAGGCCACACTTGCCTTCTTCTACAACTTGCCCGGAGAAAACCTCGAGAACGCGCAGGAAGTCTGGAATCGTGCCGGCATCGCGAGCGGCAATCCCTTTACAGTGCGCGCGCTTGCCTACATCATCGCCGGCCATTCCGCACACCACGTCGCGATTCTGAAAGAGCGCTACCTGTAACGAACGCATGACATTAAACCGCCGCTGGATAAGAGTTTGTGTTTTTGCGTTCCTACTTGTCAGTCTCGTAGCACCGCACTACGCATCCGCGCAACAAGCCACTAGATCAAACTCTTCGCCCGAACGTCCTCGCCTGGTTTTATTAATTGTTGCCGACCAATTTCGTTACGACTACCTCGATCGCTTTGGCGATCTTTTTGGAGAAAGAGGTCTAAAACGATTGCTGCGCGAAGGTGCCTCGTGGGTCGATGCGAATTACGATCACTTTCCGACTTACACCGGGCCTGGCCACGCCACAATGTTAACCGGCGCCTATCCCGGCGCCAGCGGTATCGTGGGTAACGAATGGCCGGATCGCGAAAGCGGCAAGAAAGTCAGTAGCGTTTCTGACGAAACCACAGTGCTTCTCGGTAGCACCGCGGCCGAAAAAGGCTCTAGTCCGCGCCGCTTGCTGGCTTCGACACTCGGAGATGAGTTACGTCTCACAACTAACGATCGCGCGAAAGTGATCGGAATATCATTGAAAGACCGCTCGGCAATTCTCCCAGCCGGCCGGCGCGGGAACGCCGCTTACTGGTTTAGCACGGTAAACGGTTCCGTCGTTTCATCTACTTATTACTTCAAAACGTTACCTGGGTGGGTGACGGACTTCAACAATCAACGACCTTCCGACAAATTTTTCCGAGGGCGTTGGGATCGTCTGCTTCCCGAAAGCGAATATCAGAAACGCGCCGGCGCTGACGCTCCGCCTTGGGAGGATATTGGAAAGGTCGCCGGTGAAACAAATACTTTCCCCCACGTCATTACGGGCGGCTCCTCGACGCCCACGAGTGCGTTCTATAAAGAGATCGAGTTTTCACCGTTTGGAAACGACCTGGTGCTTTCCTTCGCCCAGCGAGCAATCGAAGCTGAACAACTCGGCCAGGACGAATACACTGACGTCTTAAGCGTAAGCTTCTCGGCTAATGATTACATTGGCCATCGTTACGGACCCTACAGTCACGAAGCGATGGACATCACTTTACGGTTTGATCACAGCGTTGCCGCACTCCTGGACTTTGTCGAGAAACGTGTCGGACTCCGCAACACTGTCGTGGTTTTCACTGCTGATCACGGAGTCGCGCCCGGACCCAAGCACGCCATCGCGTCAGGTCTAGCCGCTGGTCGCGTTGACTACACGGAAGTCCAGCGTCGAGTCCGGGCTGCCATTAGTGCTCGTTATAATCCTCAGGCAAAGTCCCCGGATCCGACTGCCGATTATCTTTATCGCTACGACGACGAGGGCAAAACGACGGACGCCATCATCAACAACAATATATATTTCAATCTTGAAGCGCTGAAGCGTGACGGAGTTGCAGCCGAAGATCTTGAATATGTTGCTGGTGAAGCGGCGCTGACGGTTCCCGGCGTGGCTCGTTACTTCACACGGGCGCAACTGCTGCGGGGTGGTGCTCTGGCTAGCAGCGCAACTGGATCGTCAGTCGATCCCATCGCTCGTCGAGTCCAACACGGGTTCTTCGCGCGACGCAGCGGCAACGTCATTTTTGTGACTGAGCCGTTTACTTATTCCAGTACCGCCGTACACGCGACTCACGGATCTCCCTACACTTACGACACTCATGTTCCCTTGATTATTAGAGGAGAGAGCGTGGCCAGCGGCAGATATTTTCAGCCGGCAAGTCCTGCTGATATTGCTCCGACGCTCGCGGCGATCCTGAGAATTCAGGCCCCTAGCAACGTCACGGGCAGGATTCTTCTGGAAGCGCTGGGTGGGAAAGAATAAGTAAAAGGCTCAGCTTAGCGCCCAAAATCTTTTTTGTTGTCTCGTTCCCGCGAAACGTTATATCCTCAAACTGCGGTATTTCTCACGCCCCGACTCCTGACCCTAATTACCGCGCCCCAACAACAATCTATCCGGGAGGCAGAAATGAAACGTTGCCCACAGTGTGAATTTATCTATGAGGACGATCAAAACCGATGCGACATGGATGGAATTGACCTCATTTTTGATAATCCCACGACTTCCCTCACTCCACCCAAACCAGCACCTCGCGCCAAAGTCAATAATTCGCGACGCTCCGTGCTTTCCATATGCGGAGTCGTGCTTGGCGTTTTAGTATTTGCCATTGGCTTTGCATCACTAGAGCGAGCTTTTAGTGTCAGCTCTGAACCGGCTGCCGTTCCGCCAGTTTCCATCAGTCAGACCGCGCGTGACGAAGAGATTGCTAACCGTCCACCAAAGACAGCGGTTGAACCGGTCGAGCCGGTTGCTGAGGATCCAGCGGTTACGATGGCTCGCAATAATGCGAAAGCCTCTCAGGTAGTTGCCCGTGAGCCGGGAAGCGACTTGCCGTCAAAACCTGCTGCTGAACCGCTGCAACGCAACTCCCTGGGCACGCAAGGTGTGGTTCTTGGAAGTGTGCCGCGACAGAATCGGATCGACGCCACTCAACCTCAACCGGGAATGATCCGCTCAACAACCCCACCTCCCGCCAAAAAAGATTCGAAAGTGGTTTCAATCGTGAAGAAGACCGGGCGCTTTTTTAAGAAGGCCTTTTAGGTTGGAGATCCATTCCTAACACAAACATTTCAGCCGCCAGTTAGTTAGTTGGTCCGGCTTTTAGACGCGGAGGCCGCTTCAGCGTCCTCTTCAATTTCAAAAAGGGCCAACGCGCCGGTGATCCACCGGGCCGTTTACGGCCCAGCATGTGAACAGTGAACGCGCCCGGATTGACGGGGCCGTTTACGGTCCAGCCCGAAGGGCAAATAGGCCCTCCAGGCTGAGCCGTGAACGGCGCAATAGATGAACTTCGAACCCGACAACTGATCCCTGGCACCCGACACCTGACACCCGACACCTGATGCCATCACCGGATGTTTCTATTCGACCGCGCTCTTATTCAACCGTCCAAAATACCAAACATCGTTGCCTGATGAGCCGCTACCGTCGGGCTTGCCATAGAACGCCATGATCGCCGCGCCGTCGCTAAGCTCCGCAAACATCTCCGGAGTCAACGTCAGCGTCAAGGTCCGCCCCGTAAAATCTCCGGCCAACTCATCAACGAACAAACGCCTGCCCACCTGAAGCTGCAAAGCACTGTCGCGCGCCGGGAAGGGACGACTCGTTCGCAGTTGCATCTGAACCAACGGCTGCCGCCGCCCCCCAACAACTCGCGCCGAGTTCTTGATCGCTACAACAACATTCCCTTCCTCGCTCAACGCTAAATCACCACCAGAGGATCGCGATTGATAAACCAGTCGCTCCGGCAGTGTTTGGAAGCGATTGGCCGCAAGATTAGATACCGCAAGCTCAGCACCATTCCGCAAAACTGCTTCATCGAAAATTAGGGCACCCGTAGTCGCTCCGCTACGAAAGACAGGCACCGCAATATCATCGATCCAGATTAGGTCAATCGGATCTCCAAATGCCGCGGCTTTCTCCGGCGCTAACTGAATCCGGAACGCATTGCGAACCGTCTTTCGTTTTCCAGGCAGCTCTAAATCTCTGGGTTCTGGTAACGCGACTTCAGTCACCGTGTATCCGCTTGTCGTCGATAACAATCTGCCGGAGGCGGTCTGCAAGCTGGTTGCCAATCTAGTGTCGATGCCGCGCAGCCGTCCTCGTGGCCGGCGGTTGGCCCGCGTGATCGTGTAAGTGAAAGCTGCCGGAGAGCCAAACGGGTAAGCGGTCTGGACTGAGACGACGGCCGGCACGCTCTGAACTGACATCATGCCGTAGCCCAGCTGGTCAACTGGCAGCAGTGGAAACTCAAACACCCCGGTCATGAATGCCGAAACCTGCTTCGCATAAAGCGGACGGTCGTCACCATCTAAGAATGTTAGGTTGAGAAGAGCGCCGTTATTACGTCCATTGGACCAGCGCAGCGTGAGTGAAATTGCCTGACAATCTCCAAGAGTAATCGGAATGTCAAAGGTTTCGCCCATATGGCGGAATAAATGGGAGCCTGTCGTTTGCGGCGCCGGGTCAGGACACTCTTGTGCTTTCGCTATTTGAGACTGGGCTTGGGACCACCCCAAAATTAAAAGGAAGCAAATTGCGATGCGCATCGGTCTTTTGCCTTTCGTTTCCATTTTGCTCGCGTTCATTTCGAGACCTCCTGACAACGAGACTAAGAAAGCGTGTTCACGCTCGGAGTAACCGGGGCTGTTGGATTGGAGTCGGAGAGGTTGTCGGCTAGGTGTTCACTAGCGAGGCAGTTTCATACTACCGAGAGCGACGGTCTGGGCGCAAGAGTTTCCTTATTTGGTGTGCGGTGCATTCGCAGCGTCGTACCGCTTTCGACCCAGCGACTGGTTGCGAACCTCCAAAGCGACGTCGCCCGCTTAGCTCGGACCCGCACTCAAACTGTTGAAAAAGCCGATGTAAGACACTAAACGGCCAGCCAGTATACGGAATCAATACAGCGGAATCCGCCCCGCCTCGTCGTCCCTGCGACTGCCGCAGCCGTTTCCCCATTCATTATCTGGTCCTCGTGGCCCTCCGATTGCGAACAGCAAGGCAAACCAGTTCCATAGCCTGAACACTGTGAGGGTCAACAAATGCATCGTACGTGGTCGTTTGCCGTTTCATTCACCTGTCTACTTGCCTTAGTCGCGCTGCCAACAACAGCTCAGAAAAAAACTCAAGCCTGTTTTTCTGCTACGGAGCGCGCGACAGCGGAGCGCACCGCAAAAGTTTGGCGCGAGCCAGATCCCGGATACGATCCCGTCCTCGGTTACAACCCAACTAATGGTCCGCGCACCGGTGCGCCGCCCGTAAACACTGAAGGCCTGGCGGCGCCAATCGTTTGCGTTGCGAACAAGGACGAAACGAAGGGATCTGGCACTACACCCAAGTTTCATTGCTCGGTGCCCGGCGTAGTGGAGAAGGACGGCGAACTGGTGCGCTATAAAGTGAAGCCCCACTTCAAAGGACAAGGACGCGACAAACGCAACGGCGAAGTCTACGGCGAGTTTCTCTCGTCGCGTTTTTCTCAGGCGCTCGGTTTCTTCGCAGATGACGAGTGGGTCGCTGATGTGACGTGTAATGATTGCCAGAAGAGTTTAACCAAAGATTTCCAGGGAGCGAGTTACACACCCTTTCAACCGGCCGCCGGCATTGAGCTGTCTCTGGGGAATGGCATCGATGTCGATTGCAATGGCAAAGACAGCGCAGGCCTTCAGGTAACTCTTGATAATCTTTTGAAGAATGGTGCGCCGCGAGCGGAGATTGATGCGTTCAAACTTTGGCTGGCATTTATTGATCACGGTGACACTAAAACTGACAACCAGAAGTTTGCCTGCCTCGATTCGCAGAAGAACGACACCGGGTCGCGTACTTGTAAGCCAGGTCAGGCAGTTTATTACGTGGGGGATATGGGATCGACTTTTGGTCATTCGAGCGCTAGTGAAAAGAAAGCACGTTTGGAAGCCTGGCGCGGCAAAGATCCGATCAAAGTAAGCGGGGGAACCTGCACAACAACTGCGAAAGGTGTGGGCAGCGCACAGATAAGCGAAGCCGGTCGCAAACTTCTGGCGGATGGTCTGCAGCGCTTGTTGGCAGCGGAGCAAAGCAACGGCTTGATCACGAAGGTATTTCGCGCCTCGCGCAATTCGGAACGAGATGAGGCGCCGGAAGCCTGGACTGTCGAGTTCATCCGTAAAGCAAACACAATCATCAATGCGACTTGCGGCCAGTAACACGAGCTTGAAATAGCCGGCAGGATTCACTAGTCTGCACGGTGGACGTCTTTGATTAACCGTGACTAGCCCTATCCAGGACAAGCAACCGGATGTCTCGCCGGCGTTGTTGCGTGCGGCGTCAGGCGGCGATCTGGAAGCTGTTAGGTCGTTGCTTGCTGCCGGGGCAAATGTAGATTGCGCCAACGAGAGCGGGCAAACTCCGCTGATACTCGCGGCGGTCATGGGGCATCGAGGAGTAGTGGCGCACTTGATCTCCGCCGGAGCCGATCCCCGGTTGCGGGATCGTCTCGACCTCACAGCCCTCGAATGGTCGACCAGGAGAGGCTTCGCAGATGTCACGCAATTTCTCACCAGAGTCTCGCCACCACTCCGAAAAGCGCCATCTGAACAAACGTCTGAATCTAAAAAGATTGAGAGCGACACTGAGTCCTCCCTCCCGGTCGCATCGGAAGCGGAAGCAGCGATTTTAGGTGCGGCGGCGGAACCGTCGACGGCCAGTAGCGAAAAAGAAGTCTCGGCTGAGGAGCAAACGCTGACACCTCAACCGGAGCTTGTTGAGACTTCAGCTTCTGAGGATTCGAGTGAGGCAGCCGCGGTTGCGACGCCTCTACTTTCTGTCGAACATGCCCCTGCGGTAGTGGACAGTGCGCTTGAAGCGGAGCCGGCCGCAGCTCAATTAGCGACTGAGTCTGCCGTGCCTTTGCCCTCTGCTGACGAGGTCGCTCCGGTAGCCAACGAAACTGAAACCGAGCCGGTGTCAGCCGAATTAGCGACTGACTCTGTCACGCCTTTGCCGTCTGCCGACGAAGCCCCTGCGGTAACAGCCAATGAGTTTGAAACCGATCCGGTGTCAGCTCAATTAACGACGGATTCTGCCACGCCTCTTCATTCTGCCGACCATGCTCCCGACGTTGTAGCAAGTGAACCTGAAGCCGAGCTTATGTCAGGCCAGGTAGCGACGGACTATGTCGCGCATTTGCTGTCTGTCGACGAAGCCTCACCGGTAGTAGCCAACGAAGCTGAAGCCGAGCCGTCCTCGGCCGACTTAGTGATGGACCCAGCCACGCCGCTACCTTTTGACAATGCTCCTGACGGAGTGGCAAATGAAGCTCAAGCCGAATTGTCAGCCGAATTACCACCCACCTCGATTAGTGAACCGTCTTCTGAAATCGAGGAGCCGGTTCACACCGCCACATCGACTTCTGATCAGGAAAGCTTTTACCCAGAACCGGAAGCAGCCTCCCTGTCAGCAAGAAAGCCGCTGCTGTTGCATGAAGAAGATGAAACACTTCCCCAGCGTAGGGCTCCAGCCCCGGTATTTGATTTTAGTCTGCCGGACGAACCCCCGCGTGCAACATCGGTAAAGACCGGTGTTCAAGCACCAGGCCTTCAAATTCCCACGCCGAGAAACCGCGAGCCTGCTTTTTCGGGATCGACGCTGGGACTCGCAAACGCAAAGACCGATGACAGGGAAGCCGACGTTTCTAATTTCAAACGCTGCCCGCGGTGCGGCGCTGTCTACCAGAACTCGCCGCTGTCATTTTGCACTAGAGACAATGCGACGCTGATCTCCGTCAATGCGCTTCATCCATTAGCCACGCCAGCTCAAACCTCTGCGACTCCAATCGCGGTCTGGCTGCTAATTGCCTTTGTGTTAGGCGCCAGCGGTTTCGCTGCTTACAGGTTGACTGAGCGGTTTTATCGTCAGCCGGAGTCGGCTCCCGCAGAGGTCAAACCGATCGAAACACCTCCGGTAGTAAAGAAACCAGCTTTCAGCGTCGGCGGCGACCTGGCGGGGAGCGAGGTGAGTATTCCAGAACCTGAGTATCCGAGCGATCTCATGGAAGCGGGCATCACCGGCCCTATTACCGTGAGAATTCGTGTCAACAAAAATGGGCGCGTAATTTCAGCGACAACATCCAATGGCGACTCAAGGCTGCGAGCGGCTGCTGTTAAAGCTGCCAGATCGGCAACCTTTGCGCCTGATAAGCTGGCCGCAATTAGTCCTCGCGGACGAGCAGTTGCGGGGAGCATCACTTACGATTTTGCGGCTTCGCAAACTAATGCTACGACATCGCCTTCGACCGTTTCGCCAACGGCGACAACCTCACCGGGCGCCAGCGCAGTTCCTGCTTCTTCAGCTACTCCCAACCTCGATCCTGACGCTCCGGTTGTGAGCAATGAACTAATGAGTGCTGCCACGAACGTGCCCGCTGCCGACTATCCCTCCAGGGCCAGGCGCGCCGGAATCGGAGGAGCGATTACCGTCACGATCCGCGTGAACCGCGCCGGCAGGGTGATCTCATGGCGCACTTCGGCGGGCGACTCGCAACTCCGGGCTGCAGCAATCAAAGCTGCGCGAAAAGCCACCTTCTCGCGCGAGAAACTTCCCGGGAACGGCGACGTCGTCGGCACTATTACGTATAACTTCACTCCCTAATCAGTAGTAGACGAGAAAAATCAGGTTCCATTATCATTTTCGGACAAGAGCTACCGCCAAGTCGCCAAGAAAGGCAGAGTTCGCCAAGAATAAAAACGAACTTGGTGCTTAGTGCTGCGAACTTAGCTCACTGATGAAATTTGAGCGGGGAGATAATATTGCTGATGATGCTGAAGCAAAGTACCAAGCACAAAGTACTAAGTTCGTTCTATTGTTCTTGGCGCTCTTGACGTAGCTGGCGCCTAGGGCAGTTTCGGTTTGTCCCAAAATGAAAAATAGGTTCTTTCCTGCCTCCTGCCTTCAACATCGGACCTTCTGTTATCCTTCTCGCGGTGGATTCCCAGGAAACTCAAATTCTTCCCGATGAACTTCGCGTTCATTCGCTAGTTCCCGGCGCCGTGCTGCGTGATCGCTACCGGCTCGACAGCGAGTTGGGCCGCGGTGGTATGGGAATAGTATTCCGCGCTACTGACCTCGACCTAATGCGCGAAGTCGCCGTCAAAGTTCTTCCAGCAACTCCTTCCTGGTCTGACGCGCGCGAGCGTTTGCTGCGCGAGGCCCGCGCGGCCGCGGCACTGAATCATCCACACATCGTCGCCGTTCATGATATCGGCGACGCTCAAGGAATGCCGTTTTTTGTGATGGAGCTGGTTAACGGTCCGCGACTTTCAGCAGCTCGCTCGCTGTCTTTGCCGCGCATCGTAGAGATTGCTATGCAGGTTTGCGGCGCTCTGGAACACGCACATGCAAACAGCATCGTGCATCGCGACCTAAAACCTGACAACTTACTCTTATCCAGTCATGAAGAAACAAGCAGCGTGAAGCTTGCTGATTTGGGACTGGCGTTGCCAACTTCGGTTGAGCGTATATCTCGCGCCGGAATAATTCTGGGAACAGCTTCTTACATGGCGCCGGAACAAGCGCTCGGTCAAACAGTCGATGGACGCGCGGACCTCTACGCCCTTGGGGTTGTTCTCTATGAACTAACGACAGGCCGGCTTCCCTTCACCGGACACGACGCTTTGGAAGTCGTCTCGCAACATGTGCACGCTCCGGTTGTTCCCCCGCGCGTAATCCGTCCGGATCTGCCGCGCTCAATTGAGACGTTGGTCCTGCGCTTGCTCGCCAAAGATCCTGCAGCTCGATTTCAGTCGGCCACTGAGGTTAAGGAAGCGCTGCGTCTCTCGCTAATCCAGCCGGAAGGTACAGATGAACCTGAATCAGCTCCAGTAGCGATTCTCGATGCGTTGTCTCGTGGTCGCATGGTAGGGCGCGCGAAGGAGCTGGCCGAAGCTCGCGAGCTCTGGCACCGGGCTCGCGATGGACATGGCCACGCGGTCTTGTTAAGTGGCGAACCGGGCTCCGGCAAAACGCGGCTAGCACGCGAGATGACAATCCAGGCGGCGGTAGAAGGCGCCGTAGTGCTCAGCGGTGGTTGCTACGAATATGAAGCGACCACACCTTACCTTCCATTTGTCGAAGCTTTTCGTCGCTGGGTTCGCGAACATGACGACGATGCTTTGCGCGAGACTCTCGGCGATGCCAGTGCGCAGATTGCCAAGCTGGCTCCGGAAATCGAAACGCGTCTGGGACCGTTGCCGCAACGCCCTGAATTGTCTCCCCAAGAAGAGCGCCTGCTTTTCTTCGACGCCGTGGCCCAAGTGTTTGGCAATCTTGCTCGGCGCCAGGGACTGCTGTTCTACGCCGACGATCTGCATTGGGCCGATCGCGGAACGCTTTGGCTGCTCGGGCACCTGTTGCGTCAACTGCGCGACGCCCGCGTTTTAATCGTTGGTGCTTACCGGGAAACAGAACTTGATCGCGCCCATCCGCTTGCGAAATCTCTCGTCGACTGGAACCGCGAACGGCTTGTTACCCGCATCGCTTTGAAACGCTTCAACAAGTCTGAAACAACAGCTCAGTTGGGCGCGCTGCTTGGTGAAGATGTGAGCGCTGACTTCGGCGACGCCGTGCACAGCGAAACCGAAGGCAATCCTTTCTTCGTCGAAGAAGTGCTGAAGGCATTGATAGAGAAAGGATCGGTTCGCCGAGAAAGTGGTCGCTGGCAGCGCTGCGATGTAAATGAGCTGGTGATTCCGCAGAGTGTGAAAGAAGCAATTGGCAATCGCTTAGATCGGGTCAGCCCGGAGTGTAACGACGTACTTCGGTCTGCTGCTGTTCTCGGCAAGGTCTTCACATTTGATGAGCTGACCGCGGCGGCGCAACAGAATGAGGACGCGCTCCTCGATGCTCTTGACGAGGGTGTGGGCGCTCAACTTATTGCGCCGGTAAGCGGCGACTCCTTTACTTTCACGCACGATAAAATTCGTGAGGTGCTCTACGAAGAGCTAAACCCGATTCGGCGCCGGCGCTTGCATCGTAATGCCGCGGAGGGACTGGAGCGTCACCGCACCAAATCTCACGTGGCGGTTGAAAAACTTGCGCACCACTACATTCAAGCCGGTGATCATGAACGTGGACTCGAGTATGCAAAGCAGGCAGCCGCCGAAGCGGAACGTGTCTTTGCTTTCGACGAAGCAGTCGCCGCTTATGGCCGCGCGCGCGATTGCGCCGAAGCCCTGGGATTGACTGAGGAGCAACTTGCGCAGGAAGAGGCGATTGGGAAAGCGTACTTATTGCACGGCGAAATGATTCCCGCAGGGGAACATTTCGAACGCGCACTCAAACTGGCAACTGAGCCGGCGACGCGAGCACGTTTGCAATGCCAGGCGGCAAGTTCGCTCGTCGCGACGGGTGATCAAAGAGGTGTCGAGTATATAGGTGAGGCGCTGCGAAATCTCGATCCGGAAAAGAATCCACTCGAGACCGCCAACGCTTTGTCCATCGAAGGCCGCTTTCACCATCTCGCCGGTCGTCACAAAAAAGCGATCGAATTGCTTTTGCGCGCCGCTGATCTGGTAGCGCCGACTGCGGAAGGTGATGAGGTGAGCAGTTTCGCGGCACCCATGATTTCGCAGGTTTACGCTTACAACGCTGGAGCTAACCAGCACTATGGACGCTTTGCCGACGCCGATGTTTGGGCACGACGAGCTCTCGAGTTTGGCACGAAACACAAGATCCCGTTCGCCCAGGCAATCGGTTACGAATTTCTTGGGGAGGATGCGGTGCATGCAGGCACGTATGAAGCGGGTCTCGAATACGCGGCGCACGAGCGCGAGATAGCGGCCCGGCTTCATTCCCGTGAACGCCAGGCCTGGACCCATCTGGTCGTGGCGCAGTGCTCTTTGTTGCTGGGCAGGACTGCAGAAGCGGAAAGAGAATATGTCGAGGGTATAGCCCTGGCGGATTCAATTGGCGAACACCGCGTAAAGGTCCTCTTAAAGAGCAATCTGGCAATCGCGCAATCCAAACTCGGTCGCAACGATGAGGCACTTAAAACAGCGGAGGAGAATTACTCCGAGGCCGCGCCCACAGGTTTGCTCTATTCGCACTTCGAATCTCTCCGTTCTCTTGCAGTCGTGCATTACCGGCGGGCGACTGCAACCGGTGCGGCAGGCAGCGAAACTGCTCAGCAGGAATTAGAGGAAGCTGAAAGGCTGTGCGTCGCTGCGTCAGAGTTGGTGGGTCCAACGGAATCGAGGGTGAGCAAACTCTGGCTCGGACCTTTATACATCCGGGTTCTGCTCGCTCGGAACAAACGAGAAGCAGCGGCAGAGAAACTCGCTGCTTATCAATCCCTCGTCGCGGAATGTCAATCACCGCGGTTCAATCAAGAGGCCGAGCGATTAAGTGGGCTTCTTAAGTAATGACCCGGCTTTGCACAAAAAGTAGAACCTAAATAAATTCCAGACGTGCTCGTTTACGAGGCAGGCCCCGCAGGGCGGTTAGGCCAGCCGTTTTTACGCCTGTCAGGTGGCAACGATTGGGTAGTTTAGGCCGTTTCAACGGCCTTCTTCTAATAAGGCCGCTGAAGCTGAAGCGGCCTGAAGCAAATGATCGCAGTCGGGAAAACCAGCCGTAAAACGGCCCTTCGGGACGGGCGCGTAAACGCGCCAAAGCCACTCGCCAATCTCCCCGGAACTCATTGAAGGTTTCTTTTTGTGTAAAGCCGTAACGACCTGCGTTCCAATTCACTCACGTTGGAAGATTCGTAAGATAGCGTCAACGATAGATCCTGTTGTGAGCAAAAAGAAGCGGGCTTGCCTCTTGAAGAGGCAAGCCCGTCTCTGCGCTACATTGCTGACCGGATAATAAAGTCACCGGACAAACGCGTGCCCGTCAGGGGGTCTTGTTCGCGTTCGCATTCCTATTGGCATTGGCATTAGTGCTCCGCACACCTGCTGTGTTGGCATTGCCGTTGTTGTTAGTAACCACGCCGGTGTTCGCAGGAACAGTATTGCTGTTTGCGTTCTGCGGAATGTTTGCATTTGTTTCCACCACCCCTTGACGCTGATTCGAATTCGCGTTGCTGGTGTTGGCATTGTTGGCATTGTTCGTATTGGCTGTGCTATTAGTGTTGTCGGTTGTACCGCAGCCAGCCAAGGCTACGCTGGCGACTAACACTAATGCGAATCCGTAGCTGCGTCGCATAATTTCCCTACCTCCTCGTTCGTCCGTTTAACGGTAGAGCGACTCAGCGCGGTTGTTGCGCCATTCGTTCTCGAAATAATCCGCATCTTCCTGGTTGCGCGGGTTGACGCCCATCACAATGCCACCTTCGCGAATACCTTTGTCGTAGTGTTTCGCGGTTTCCTCAGGAATTCCATGCCCAACCAGTGCACCGATCAAACCGCCTGTCAGCGCGCCTGCGCCCCCACCGGCTAGCGCTGCGGCAATAGGACCGGCAATCAACAAACCGAGGCCAGGCAGTGCGAGGGTTGTTCCGATCGCCGCGATCGCTGCCAGCGTCGCGCCTACACCGCCGCCAATCGCGGCACCCTTGCCCGCATCTTCCCAGGCTTTAGTTCCCAATTCCGAGTCGTCATCCGCAAAATATTTCTTGCGTGTGTCATCTGACATCATCAGATTCACGTCGTCTTTACCGTACCCACGAGTGCTCAACGAACGATATGCACCCTCAGCACTCTCACGGTCCCTGAATAGACCGGTCATCATCCGATTTTCGCGTTGCCGCGCTGCTCCTTCACCAGCTGTATTGTCTAAGTCTGCCATTGATTTTTTGCTCCTTCTTGATTTTAGGCCTTGTTATGGAAACCTTTTTCTGTATCTGCACACACCACGACCTAAGACCCCTTGAAGTCAAAGTGTGCATATTTGATTTGTTCCGACGTGCGTGAAGGTTAGTAGCAATGACCATACCGCTGGCGTTCCATTCGCCGCGGATCGCGTTTTATTGATCTTCGGTAGGGCAACGAGACCCGGTGCCGAGTCGATATACAAATTATTTGTTTGGAATCAGACAGCTAAAAGATTATCCCTGTATGAGAGCCGGACGATGTAGCGCAAACTGTTAGTTGGCGAGAGGAGGTTGGGCTGCAGAGCAGTCGGGCACTGAACCCATTACTTTCTGACCGAGGGTTTGCCGATTATTGGCTTAATATGGTCGAAAGTCGGCAGACGCAAACTAACAGTTTGCTACACCACAGCGCGATCGGTAATCTCCAAACCTTTATCAATAATCGCAAAGGCTTCAGTCAGTTCTGCTTCCGTGATGCACAATGGAGGATTTGTGAAAAATGTGTTCCAGCGAACAAACGTATACAACCCTTCTTGTCGAAAATGTTTTCCCGAGGGCCTGCATCTCCGGCGACGCGCCGTTAAACGGCGCCATCGGCTCGCGCGTTTCTCGATTTCGCACCACCTCCACAATGCCGAAGAGGCCGATATTACGCGTCTCACCGACTGAAGGATGCCGGCTCTGCAAGTCAGCAAGCATTCCTTTCATTACCTCACCCATCCGCCTGGCGTTTTCTATCAAATCATCTTCCTCATAGACCGCGATGGTTGCGAGCGCCGCCGCGCAAGCAAGTGGATGACTGTTATATGTCAGTCCGCCGTAGAAAACATTTTTCTCAAAATGATCGGCAATGTGTCGCCGCATCCCCACCGCGCCAAGCTGCACATAAGCACTGGTCAGTCCTTTGGCCATCGAAATCAGATCGGGCACGACGTTCCAATGATCAACAGAAAACCATTTTCCAGTGCGGCCGAATCCGGCCATCACCTCGTCGGCAATTAGCAAAATCCCGTACTTGTCGCAGAGCGCTCTCAAGCCCTGCATATAACCGTCCGGTGGTATCAGGATTCCATTAGTTCCCGTCACCGGCTCGACAATGAGCGCGGCTACCGTCTTCGGGCCTTCAAGTTCCAGGACTTCCTCAGTGCGCGCCAACACTTCCTCAGTTGTTTCCGAACCTCTCTGAATGCCGTGATAAAAATCAGGAATGCGAAAGACGCCGGGAATGCCGGGCTCGGCTGCCCAGCGTCGAGGATCTCCGGTAAGCGTCAAAGCGCCCGCTGTGCCTCCGTGGTAGGAGCGATAGCGCGCGCCAATCTTGTGGCGACCGCTGAACATGCGAGCGATACGAATCGCATTTTCGTTGGCTTCAGCGCCGCCGTTTGTGAAGAAGAAGGCGTCGATGTCACCCGGCGTCAGCTCAGTAAGTTTCACGCTCAAACGCGCTCGCACTTCGGTTGCCATAAAAGGATTCGCATAGGCAAGCGTCGCTGCCTGTTGTTGAATTGCACGAATCACCCGCTCATCGCCATGGCCGATATTTACGCACATCAACTGGCTGTTGAAGTCGATGAACCGCTTTCCTTCGGGTGTCCAGAAGTAGATTCCTTTTGAACGCGCGACCGGAAT
The DNA here is from genome assembly GCA_963826235.1 of Pyrinomonadaceae bacterium. Classification (GTDB taxonomy): domain Bacteria; phylum Acidobacteriota; class Blastocatellia; order Pyrinomonadales; family Pyrinomonadaceae; genus PSRF01. The sequence continues at coordinate 224,297 of CAWGWE010000001.1, forward strand.
CGGATCAACGGCTGCTTGCGCCGACCATTCAAACAAGGTGTGACGGCGGCACAGGTCAACAATTTCGTTGCCAGTCATGTCTCGATCTGTAATTGCTTCAGTTGTAGTAGACATAAGCTCACAGTGTCAGGTTTGTAATTCCAGTTCCTGAGTTTCGACTTCGGTCGGTAGCGATGCTACTTAACCCAATATAACCGCCAAGCCGCCAAGACCCGCCAACGGCGCCAGTGTTAAGCTGCACAATCATTAACGATGGATATGCAAAGTTGACTGATTATATAGCTAAAACCTTGGGGTCCCTGGCGAATCCTGGCGGCCTGGCAGTTTATAGGTGACGGTAAATTGACAACTGGCAATCGGGAATCGGCCATGATAGTCTCCGCGCGATTCCCCGAGGATTCGATTTACCCCAGGATTCGCCTTGCCGTCGCTTCTTCGCAAAAGGAGACTATCATGAACAAGACTAGATTAGTCGTCTTCAACGGTGTCACAGCCCTTCTCCTGTTTGCTGTTGCGTTCCCTTCACAGGCCATCAGGAGTCAGACCAAGCTCCCCACTTTTAGGAGTCAAGCCAAAGCGGCCCAAGTCGGACCACTTAATCTCTCGGGCGAGTTGCATGGCGCGCCTTACCGCATTCGCGTTCCGGCTGTTTGGAACGGAACTCTATTGGTCTTTGCGCACGGCTATCGCGACAAAGCAGACCACCCTGGAGAGGTAGACAATCGCAACGCTGATGTTGCACCGAGCGGAGCACTGGAAGCTCCTCTGCTCGCACAGGGCTACGCACTCGCCGGTTCGGCTTACCGCGACAACGGCTGGGAAGTGGAAGGAGCGATTCAGGACACGAAGGACCTAACAGTGCTTTTCCGCTCCCTCGTGGGACAACCTGATCACACCATCCTCTACAGCGTATCGCTTGGATCGATCGTTGGACTCGAAAGCATGGAGCGTTTCGGCGGTATCTACGATGGCGCCTTATGCATGTGCGCACCGGCAGCGGGTTCGACGCGCGTCTGGGATTCCGGAGTCGCACTCTACCTGGCCTACGATGTGGTTTTTGGCACGCTGCCAAGCTGGGGCACAGTCGGCGAAGTGCGGAACGATATCGATTTCGAAACTGAAGTGCTGCCGAAACTGATTGGCGAAGTCAGCTCTCCTGCTAACTTTCCAAAATTTGAATTCGTCCGACTCGTTGCGGGAAATCCTGGACGTGGAATTACGCCGCCGCCTCCGCCTGCTTTCTTCCCAGGTTGGGTTTTCACTGACATGGCCTTCCTAACTGAATTCCGCGCCGAGTTGCAAAGGCGGGCCGGTGGTCCGTTTGTGCAGAACCTTAATCAGAGCTACAGCCTCACTGTTGAGGAGCGCGCTTATCTAAATGGATTGGGTGTGCCTACCCCGGTGATTAATGCATGGTTGGTACAGATGAATGGTCGCAGAAACATCGACGCGGCGCCCGCGCCGCGAAACTACGTGGAGCACTACGCCACGTTCACAGGCAAAATCAAGTCGCCTGTCCTTACGATGCACACGATCATTGATCCCTTAGTGGTGGTGGCGAACGAATCTGCTTACCTGGAAACTGTGCTTGCGGCCGGTAGAGGTGATCGGTTGGTTCAGACTTACACCACGGGCAACGGCCATTGCGCCTTTACCGGATCACAAATCTTGACCGCAGTCGCGGCGATTGACAACTGGGTGCGTAACGGCACGAAACCGACCGCCGCCAATTTTCCAGCCGCGCTCGGCTTCGCCCACGGCTTCGTACCACCACCGTTTCCACAGCCCTGAATTTGAAGGCGTGAAGGTGACAGTGTACCGGAGGCGGCTCGGTTGAGTGCGGTCGCGCTTGCTCCCGCACTAACTGCGTACTTGCTTAAACTCGTCCCAGTTCAAGGGGACGCATTTTACCCGGATGCGTTCCCCTACCCGATTGAAAGCCTGTCAAACACTTGGTGAGGGAGTCGGCGTCACCTCCGGCGTCGGAGTTGGCGTCGGTGTCGGACTCACCGTTGGGTTTGGAGCTGGCGTCGGAGTGACCGTCGGTTCCGGTAACGGCGTCGGACTCATCGTTGGGTCTGGCACCGGTGTGGGACTCACCGTTGGCATTGGCGTCGGTGTCGGACTCATCGTCGGATTAGGCACCGGTGTCGGTGTTACCGTCGGTACGGGTGACGGTTCCATCTCTGGTGACGGACTCACGGTCGGTTCCGGCGAAGGAGCCTCTTTACAAGAAGCCAAACACCCATCATAAGCCTTCCTGCATTCGGCTATGTTAGCGCCTTGAACCTGTCTGCATTCATTGTGCGCTTTCCTGCACGCCTTCTCGCATTCACTCCGTTGCTTTTCCTGACCGCCGCTGACCGGTGAAAAAACAAGTGCGGTAGCGAACGCGATCGATAGAGTCAAAAGGGCAAAGAAATTAGTCGGTTTGTACACTGCATACCCTCCCCGATTGGCATGACTTGCCGCGATCGACAAGTATCCAATCTATCCTCGTCCAAAATCTTGGGGCTTATCTACATCACTTTACTTTCCAATTCGAAACATATGCTACACCGTTCGAGAAGGCGACTTGGCACATTGCGTCTAAATATCGGCGTAATGCAAAGAAGCTGCATTACGACGCAGCAAGTTTCATTGACTTAGGCTCGCCCCTACCGTAGGCTTCGCTCACTCAAACACGAGCTTGATTCGCAATAGCGCCTCCTGCTTAAACTTATTTAACGATCCCACCTGCATCTCATCTACCCAGGTTGGCAACTCTATTCGCCAGGAAAACTATGTTTTCACTTTCTCTATCCGCAAGCAAAACTTCTGCTCATCGATACGCAACTTCCTCTAAGTCGGAATTAAAGTCGCTCCGTTGGCGGCAGGCATCATCATTAATACTTTTGCTGTCTCTGGTCTGCACGCCGATCTCGAGCATCGCTCAGTCGAAGGAGCAGGAGAAGCGAGGCATTGGAGTTACGTCAGCGCCCAAACAAACACCCTCATCGATAACAACTGCTGCTCCAGGCGATAAACCGGTCTTAATCCTGCAAACGGGACATACAAAATCCGCCAACGCAGTCGCCTTCGACCCCGAGAATCGCTGGTTGGCATCCGGTGGTAAAGACAATGTCATAAAACTTTGGGACCTGGCGACGGGAAACATACTGCGAACGCTATACGGTCATTCGAGCAACGTTAATGCCCTGGCCGTTAGCCCTGATGGAAAGTTGTTAGCTTCAGGAAGTGGGAGTGTTAACGACAAGCGTGACTTAGGTGCTTTCACTCAGGGAGGCATTGTCGGCGGGGCAGATGACAACACTGTCAGGATCTGGAGCATTCAGACGGGGCAACAGTTGCAGGTTTTACGCGGACACGGACTGCCAGTCGGCGCCCTTGCTTTCAGTAACGGCGGCGATTCGCTAACGAGCGTGAGCGGGGATGCGGTTAAAATCTGGGACGTTGCGGCTGGTACAGAGGTGCGTTCCCAGGGAACAAGATATGGCAAAAGCGGTATGGAAAAACTCAACTCCCTGGACGCATTGGGTTGTTTTTTAGGTTGTGGGAACAAGCAAAGGAAACAAGAGGAGCAACGCTTAAAGAATTTCAAAATGTCGGCGTCGAAAATAGCAATTAGCGCGAACGGGCAAGTCGCCGCTGTAGGACAACCGGATAAAGCAGTAACGATCTATAACGCCCAAGAGGGGCGCGAACTACGGGAATTGCCATTCAAGGCGATCGCGGAAGCGGAAAACTCGAGTCTCGCTTTCAGCTCAGATGCGCGCCTAATCGCCTTCGCAAAAACGAGCGAAACCATCAGCGTTCAGGAAGTGGCCACGGGCCGCGAGCTCTACAGCATCAACACAGGATTCAGCAAAACGCCCCAGCTTGTGCAGTTCAGCGCTGACGGACGGTTCCTTGTTACGGCTACCGATAACTACGCGGGCGCTGCGATGAAGTTGTGGGACGCTGCGACCGGACAATCGATTCGTGAGTTAAAAACGAATGGAGACGGTTTCATCGGCGCCCGAGTGATTAGCTTCAGTCGCGACGGTAGCCTGATCGCGGCGATTGCAGCTGGAGCTAAAGCAATCAGAATCATCGACTCCGCAACGGGCCACGAATCACTCACCCTGCCAACGGGAACGACGAACAGTGTAGGGAGGGCGGAGCAAGCGGCGTTCATCAAGTCCATCGATCCCAAGACGATGGCCAAACTTCAAAAGCGGAATATCACGACGCCTGATCAAATCATTGAGGCAGTCGAAACAATGGGAACTATTTCCAGCGAAAAACTTCAGGCTGGTGGCGCGGTAACTTTTAGCCCCGACGGTCGCTTCCTCATTTCGACTCACATGATTTTGAAAACTCTGGAGACAGAAATGTGGGATACCGTGGCGGGAACTCTCGTGCGTGCCAGCGGCGATGCCTCGCTTCGCGACCGTGGCAAGCCTTTCTTTAGTCCTGACGGACGCTTCAGGGCAGCACCGTTCTTCGGGATGAAGGAGTTCTACACCACCGCCAACGCGGTAAATGTGTTTAGCGATGTCTATAAAGATGTGTACAAACAAAGAATAGATCTCTACGACGGGAAATCCGACCAACAAGTGCGAGAGTTGGATGGGGGCAAGGCGCCGGACATGGGAATCGTTCCCGCAGCTGGTTTTAGTTTTGACGGCAACCTCATCGCGATGACCGGTTTCGAAAAGAAGGAACGGTCCGTGCTCATTTTCGACTCGGGGAAGGGGCGCAAGGTCAACAGTTTCAAGATCAATGACGACCAGCAGAGCGGCGCAGTAACAACTCTCTGTGTGAGCGCGGACGCGCGTCTCTTAGCGGCGGGATACGCAACCAAGATCGATATCTTCGAGATCGCCTCAGGCAGGACACTTCGTACCTTAACGCACCCGGAGCGCGCAGTCTCCCTCACCTTCAGCCCCGACGATCGCTTTCTCGTGGCGCTTGGCGAAAACAACGATAAGTATATTTGGGACACAGCGACCGGGGAAAAGCTCGCGACTCTCGTAAACCTCGCCGGCACTTTTAACAACCGCGGCGGCGATTGGTTGGTTGTCACTCCAGAAGGTTTATTCGACGGCTCCCCTGCTGCATGGAACCAAATTCTCTGGCAGTTTGGTGGCAATACGTTTGATGTCACGCCTGCGGAAACTTTCTTCAACGAGTTTTACTATCCGGGACTCCTCGCTGAGGTGATGGCCGGCCAAAAACCTCGCGCTCCAAAAAATATCTCGCTGTTAGACCGCCGGCAACCTGAAGTCAGACTAATGACTCAGAGCGGACGAAGCGCCGGCGAGAACACTGCCGAGCGCCACCTCACCGTCAAGATCGAAGTAAGTGAGAAGCCAGAAGAAAAAGATTATCCAACGGGAAGCGGTGCGCGCGACGTGCGGCTCTTCCGTAACGGCTCGCTCGTAAAAGTCTGGCGCGGTGATGTGCTCAATGGAAAAACAGCGACAACGCTTGAAGCGAACGTTGCAATCCTCGCCGGAGAAAACCGTTTCGCGGCCTATGCTTTCAATCGTGACAACGTAAAAAGTAAGGATGCGACTTTGAGCCTCACGGGTGCGAGTAGCCTGCAGCGGCCCGGTACCGCTTACGTTTTGGCCATTGGTGTCAACTCTTATTCAAATCCGCAATACAATCTCAAGTATGCCGTCGCGGACGCAGCAGCGTTTGGTGAAGAGGTACAACGAGAACAGCAGCAGATTGCGAGTTACGAAAATGTGCAGGTGATCACGCTGCTGGACGAGCAAGCCACAAAGGAAAATGTCTTGAGGGCGTTGAAACGGCTTGCCGGAAACCCAGATGCTTTGCCTGCAGATGTGCCTGCCACACTTGAAAAGCTGAAGGCCACCCAGCCGGAAGATGCTGTCTTCATCTACTTCGCGGGACACGGGACCGCTCAGGGTCAGCGGTTCTATCTATTGCCGCACGACCTTGGTTACGCGGGGGAGCGGAACAGGCTTGACGTCGCCGGCTTGCAAATCATCCTGGAACACAGCATCTCGGACGAGGAGTTGGAGCGAGCCGTTGAAGGAATCGATGCCGGTAAATTGTTGATGGTCATCGATGCCTGCAATTCCGGACAAGCTCTCGAAGCCGAAGAGAAGCGGCGCGGACCGATGAACTCGAAGGGCATGGCCCAACTCGCTTATGAGAAAGGTATGTACATCCTGACTGCAGCGCAGAGTTACCAGGCGGCACAGGAGACTTCACAGCTGGGACACGGGCTGTTGACCTACGCGCTTGTCGAGGAAGGACTGAAACAGATCGCTGCAGATACTGATCCGAAAGATGGTGAAGTAGGAGTGCGTGAGTGGTTCGACTATGCGACTACGCGCGTGCCGCACATGCAAATCGAGAAGATGAAGCAGGCTCGTGGAATAGGCCTAACTCTTTCGTTCGTCCAGGACGACGAACGTGTCCCAGAAGTGCAGCGACGGGTCACCCAGACGCCGCGAGTCTTTTATCGGCGCGAAGCGGAAGCAAGACCGCTCATCGTCGGCAAACGTTGAATGTAGCATGTAGTCAATACAGCAGATTTTTTAGCTACCCACTGAAGAAGCCGGGATCCATCAAGTACCAGTTGATTAGGCCTGCTGCCAATCCGATTGCCAGCACCAGCAAGACAGTCACCTTCTCCGCTGTGGTGTTTGGCTTTCCGGCCCGCGCGGGAAACAACAGTAGAAAGAGCCCACCGATACCGACCACCGGTCCGAAAGCCGCAAGCTTTAAGGAATAAGTGCCTTCAGTCCACAACTGCCTCCAGTTGAAATAGACGAGCGCTACGCCCAAAACAATGAGCACGACGCCCAAGAGACGGGCTTTCAGGTGGTCCATAAGGGTACTTGCCGTTGATGATTGGCGCTCTTGGGTTGGAAAAACGATCCACGAAATAACACGAAAGGCGGGGGAAAACAACGAGAGACGGCGAGGCTTGTCTCTGGGTTATCAAAACCTCAACCGCCAAGGCGCCAATAAACGCCAGGGACACCAAGGAGAAAAGAATTAAAAGACTCCCAGCTCAATTCAGTTCGCAGCTGAAGAGATTCTTGGCGTCGTTCGCGTTTAGTTAGCGCCTTGGCGGTTCTTTTCACAACCAAAGATACCGGCGCTTTCAAGCGTTCGAATCAGAGAAACTCCTAAAACTTGTCGCTCTTATTGTCCGGGTCGAGAGCGGAGCGGTCGGGCTGATTCACGCCTTGCTGATTGTAGTAGCCACCGGGCGCGTGTTGGCCAGACTCGCCAATGTCCAGCGAACGCTCTTCAGTGTTGAGAGCATCTTTGGCAGCCGGCTCGGCTGCTTCCCAGTTCTTGTCTTCAATTCTCTCTCGAGCGGTTCCTGACTTCTCGTCGTTCATAATCGTGTCCTCCGCTGCGACGCCAGCAAAGTGGGTGCCGCGCAAATTCCATACGATTGTGACGACCCAACGATAAGATCAGCGTAGCGAAGTGCGACAAGCACTGTCCGGATTATCTTCGACTATCTCGACCTAACGTAGGGCGCTTTTAGTTGGGCACAGCGGAGAGATGAGCAGCGACCATCTTCCACTCGGCCCCTCGCTTTACGAAGAAAACTGTGAAACGTACTTCCCGTTTCTCGCCTGCTTTCTGCACGCCACTAGCCCTCACCACAGCAGTGTCGCCAAAAACGCGGGCTTTCATCTCTGACGTAGTCATTGCCAGCCCACCCGAACTTCCCTCTATCGGCATCACGTCGTCTTTGACGACCGTGTTTCCCCTCGGCGCCGTACCCTCAAAATCATCGGCGATGATGCGCTGCAAAGTTGGCCGGTCATTCCGTTCTTCGGCAGCGAGCCATTCACGGGTTACTTGCAAGACGGCTTCTTCGGCGGTTTGAGCTGGTGCTTTGGTCTGGGCGGCAAGGGGAACGGCCGAGACTATCAAGAGACCAAGAGCTAGAAAGAGTGTTTGCATCGGGGACTCCTTACAAGTGGTTTTGCTCTGTAGACCCCGGTCGACGGAGAAAGTTCCCTCGCTTAGGGAATTTCTCGCAAAAGACCAAAGAGATTTTTCGCGAATCAACCGTATACTAAGCCAAGCACGACGGCGGGCCACCGCCTGTCGAAATTTCACATCGAAAGAAACGCACCCATCAGCAGTCGCCCATTGCCTGGTGAAGACATGACGAACCTGCGACTCTTTGCTCTGCTACTTCCTCTCATGATGCTCGGAAGTTTGTCCTGCGAACAGAGCAAGTCAGCTCGTGCCGAAACAGATCCCGATTCAGCAGTGAAGGTACACACGGAAGCAGCAGCTGACCACGCTGCCGCTGATCGCAATGCCGAGCCTCCGGAAAACGAGGGCTCAACTGCTTCAGGTTCGGCTGGATTCACCGATGCGGATTTTGCTCGTCACATTAAGGAGCTCAACGCTCGCATGAAGCAAAAACTTTCTTCAGGGGAGTTTGCGATCGTCATACAGAAACCTTTTGTGGTAATCGGGGATGAACCCAGGCAAGCAGTGCAGCAACACGCGGAAACAACCGTTAAGTGGGCAGTGGATCGATTGAAGCAGGACTTCTTTAGCAAGGATCCTAATGAGATTCTGGACATCTGGCTCTTCAAGAATGAAGCCTCGTACCGAAAGCACGCGCGTCTTCTCTTCGGCGATTCACCCTCGACACCCTATGGTTATTACTCATCGGCTCATAAAGCATTAGTCATGAACATAGGAACGGGTGGCGGCACATTAGTTCACGAGATTGTGCATCCCTTTATGGAAGCAAATTTTCCGGCTTGCCCGCCGTGGCTGAACGAGGGCCTGGGATCGCTCTATGAACAGTGTGGCGAAGAAGACGGTCACATCTATGGATACACGAACTGGCGCTTGCCGGGGCTGCAAAAAGCAATAACAGCAAAGCGCGTGCCCTCCTTCAAGACTCTGACAGCGATGGATACAAGCGCTTTCTACACTGATGACAAGGGGACAAACTATGCGCAGGCGCGGTATCTTTGTTACTACCTGCAGGAAAAGGGCCTGCTTGTAAAGTTCTACCGAGAGTTTCTTGCAAAACAGAAAACTGATCCCACAGGGATTCAAAGTTTGCGCAAAGTGTTGGCAGAACCTGATATGGATCAGTTCAAGAGCAAGTGGGAAAAGTTTGTGATGGGATTACGGCAGGGATACGCGGTGACCGTGGAATAGGATTGCCGATTGCGCATTAGTCGGGAAGAAAGAGCACCCTCTTGTAACCTCAAACTCGATCTCAAATATCAGCATCTATCGTCAAAATTTATGAGAGTGAAGAATAGCAAGCTTCTATCCATCATTATCCTGGTTTGCTGCGTGGCGCAGTCGACTTGTACTTCGCCCAACCAACCGGCTGGGCCAGGGGCCACAGCGTCTCCCTCCGCTGAGGTAGAGCTTGTCGATCAAATTCTCGAACGCTACACCGAAGCAGTTGGAGGCAGGGCCGCTATTGACGGTGTTACGAGCTATAAAGCCCAAGGGAGGTTTTCCAGCTCCATCTTGCGCGAGTCAGGTCAGTTCAAAATCTGGGGCAAGGATCCGCACAAGACTTTAAGTGTGATCGACTTTCCGCGCATTGGAACGCTGAAGAAGGGTTTCGATGGTGAAAACAGGTGGGTCCAAACTCCGGCCGGTACTTTCACCGACGAGAGCCCAACGCAAATGGCGGAGCTGGAGCAGGATGCTGAAGTGTATCGAGCCGGGAAGATCAGGAGCCTGTACGAAAGCGTATCTTTGGAAGGTAACGCGCGACTGAACGGTCGAGACATGTATATTCTCCAGGGGAAACCAGCCAAAGGTCCGACAGAGAAGTTATTCTTCGACAAAGAAAACGGACTGCTGCGGCGCTGGGATATGGTGCGCAGGACGCCTCAACGTGGGAATGTCTTCGTCAAAGTGCACCTGGAGGACTATCGGGAAATTGATGGCGTAAAGGTGCCTTTCAAAGTGCGCTTCGCATTTGAATCTTTTGAGCTAACGCTCAACGTCGATGAGCTGGAACATAATGTTGCCATCGATGATGCTTTGTTTGCCAAACCTCGATAGTTCCGAGTTTCGAGTTCCGAGTTTCGAGTTCCGAGTTTCGGGAATGCGTCTTGCCACCGTAACCCGGCTGGCCCAACTTGCCTTCTAAACTAAGGCCATAATCAGGCTACCAGATAAAAATCTGCAAACCTCGACACTCGAAACTCGGAACTCTAAACTCGAAACTCGGAAATCTCCCTAGTCGGCAAATTCATTGCAGGCGATACGCATCTGCTCTTCATCCCATTTGCGCCGAAGGCTGCGGCGCGCTTCTTCCCGCTCAGCCCACTGGCGCTCGAATTCGCGATAGCTTTCTTCCCGGCGCTGATTCTCGAGTTCCCATTCAGCAAATGTCTTACAAAAGGAAAAAGCGAACTCCTCCTCCATGTGCGAACCATCAAGATGCCAGAAGCCCGGACCGAATCCCTGGGCTGCGTCCTGCGCCATCATGCGACAACATTCGCAATCTTCGTCGATGATTAATTGCTCGGGGGTCATCGCTTCAGGCAGTCGCTTTCGTTCGTTCTCGATGATGTTAGCGGGTGTGCGACCATCGTAGTCGGGAAGCGGGTTCTCCAACCAGTCAGTCTTCAGATGTTCGAGCTGTTTGATAGCTGTTTCTCTTTCATGGCAGTCGAATTCCACCGCGCGCTTTAGCAAGTCCCGAACAAGGTCGTAATAGACAACCCACTCGTGCGTGCCAAAACCCGCAAAGCGATAAGCGAATGAATCTCGAGCAAGACAGGGCGGACCTTCATTCAGGAAACTCCATTGCAGCGAGCGCGTATGCAAATCGAAGTCGATCAAATCCTGTTTCTCAAGCATCACATCGCGAGGCGAACGATCCAATAAATCTGCGCGCGCCGTAGTTAGCCAGGTAGCATGAATTTTGCTGAGGGCATTTTCCTGGTGGCATTCGTCGTCAGCTGTCGCTAAGGCGCACGCTTTGTCGAACTCAACATGCGGGGTTGCGTCCCTCAGACGCGACCGTAGCTCCGGACTCATCGAGTCGACAATGAACTCAAGCAACGGCGCTCCATATAGAACTGAACGGGCGTCAAAAAACGGGGCGCGGCTTTCGCAGTGACGCTGGCGCGCCCATCGGTAGGCGTCAACGGAATTAACGAACAACCAATCCGAAGGCATGCGATAGGGAATCCTGACATCGGTCGCGTGAACACCGTTGTGATAATCCACTTCCCCTTCAGCTTGTGGGTTTGAATACGTCGACTCAGCAGCGATGACCCGAGCGGCGAGATCGATAATGACTATGCCGGCATCGTAAGGTCGTTCATCAATCCCGGTTCTCGGATGAAACCAGGCGAAAGGACTTGTTTCGTCGGGTTTGATGAACCGCTCAAGTGCGGCAACGAGCTCGGGAATCGTTTCCGGTTCGGCAGAAAGAGCTGCAAAGCAGGAGTCGACGATTGAGCCGTGGATTGTCCCTGTGAGAAGGGTCGCGGAGTCGATAAGGTTGAGTTTTACTTCACTCATGGTGAGGTTCTCCTTATGGTCTAGAGTGAGGACGCCGGAGAGTATGGAAAGACAGATTAGGATTAGGCAATAGTTGCCGAGAGGTCACCGCCAACAAATGTAAGCAAGAATTGTTGCAGGGGTGTCAGAGCAGAAGGCAGGAGCGGGAAAGAAATCATTCCATTTTCATTCTCACTGCTCAATCACCGGTAATGCGCAGTCAGGAAGGCGGGCTTGCCGCCCTTCCTGACTGCAAATTAATCTCTCAGTGAAAATGATGAAAAATGATTTTCTTTACCCGCTCATGCTGCCTCGTAGCAGTTACTGTCCGGCTAGTGCCAAGATCTGTCCCGTGAAGATTGAAACAATGTAAAGCGTTCCAGTCTTTTCGTCACGGACTAAGTCGCTGGGACCAATCAGACAGCTGGAGATAGGCACACCCGGGCCCGCCGGTGTTGGAAATCTTTGCAACCGCCCCGGCAATCCCGCCAAAAAGTTCACACTGATCTCAAGCGTGAGGAAGCTGGTTGTACCCTTGCTCTTTACGGGCTCCACATCAATGGCAGAACTCAAGCCGTCTATAAACGGACTGATGGCGCCCGTTTCCGGATCAACGGCAACAATGTCCGAAGTGCCGGGTGCGAACGGGAATCCGCGGAACAGCGCGACCAGCACCTGTCCGTTATGAACATTGATCCCTGCCGGTACAGCCTCCATCACAGGCGGCCCAAAAGGTAGAGGATTTGGTATCGGTGCAAATGTCGCCAAGACTGAAAACGCGCCTGTCTCAGTGTCAACTTCAAACACCAGATTGCGCCCACCATCTGCCACGTAAAGTTTATCGCCGATACCTACAATGCCAAACGGATTGGAATGCCGAACGTTCTGTTGAAAATGCGGCACTAGAGGGTTTGGAACATAGTCTGGAAAATCAGCAACTAACTCGACCGTAATCTTGTCGCCTGCGCCGTTACTTAACCGTAAAGTCTCGCCATGCTTTAGCGCTTGATGGTCAGCAAGAGTCAAGGTAAAGCCGGTCGTATTCTTTTCCGCTGCAGCGCTGAGGTGAACTGCAAGTATTGAACTGAGTATTGGCGAATTAGGGTTGGGGTTTGGTAATTCGGTTCCTGGGACTGGCCCCGGCAGCGTGGCGTTTCCCTCCCCCATCAAAACATAAAGCGTGCGGCCGTGCAGGAACACGCCGTTGACTCCAGAGAAGTCTTCGGATCGAGCTCTCACCGGAAGGCAATCCTGCAAGTAGAGTGCGGCGAGTGCCATCGAGACCGACGATTGAGACACGGCCAGAGTTTGGAATGGCCGGACCGGTTTCGGCGACGATAAGATTGCCCAAAGGCGATCTGTATGAGTTTTGTCGGTCCCTCGAGCCCAGCTACCAAAGTAGTGGTGGGCGGGCACTGAGCGTTAACAATCGGCGCGCCGCACACGACACCGATTGCGAAAAGAACGAGAATAGTGATCTTCTCAACGTGAGAGAGATGGGGTCGGGGCTTTAGCATAGATTTCCTCCTTGAAGTATTCCGCTTGTGCGGGTTTATTTAACATTGGAAACGCGACCCTCACTCGACTGTTTAATCTGAGCGATCAAGAGACGGTCGTCTTGAGATGGTTGATGCGGAGCTTTTATGCTAAGCCGATACGGAAGTCAAGCGAACTGGAGGCAGGAGCAGCGGCAGTCACCAGAAAACTCATTTTCCTGGCTCTGCCATTGCTCCTGCTGTTACTACCTGCCGCCAGCTTGGAAGATTCTCGTTTAAATAACGAGTCAGCAAGCTATACAAATGCTTTGTCGTTCCCGGGCCTTCGTTGATGCCATGGGAGCGGTTCGGATAAGGCATGATCGTAAATGGCTTGTTCGCGGCCACGAGCGCATTAACTAAGGCCTCGGTTCCCTGGTAATGAACGTTGTCATCACCCGTGCCATGCACTATCAACAACTTCCCTTTTAGGTTCGCGGCAAACGTGATCGGTGAACTCTGTTTCCACTCCTCAGGATGGTCCTTAGGCAAGCCTCCGTAACGCTCCTGATAGATCGTGTCGTAGTAAAGCAAATCCGGAACAGGCGCCACTGACATTCCCACGTGATAGACATCGGGATAACGGAACATCGCATTTAGAGTTGCTGAGCCGCCGCCGCTCCAGCCCCAAACACCGATTCGATTAGCATCAACATAAGGCCATTTGATGATGGCTTTCACCGCGTTGGCCTGGTCCTGCGAGTTTACGATCCCCACTTTGCGATAAAAGATCTTGCGCCAGGCGCGTCCGCGCGGCGCCGGCGTGCCGCGATTGTCTACGCTCATCACAACGTAGCCTTGCTGCGCCAGCATCATGTGCCAACGCAGATTCAATCCGCCCCACGAATCAAGCACCGTCTGTCCCCATGGTTCGGTATAGACGTGAAACAGCACCGGATAGCGCTTCTGCGGATCGAAATCCGGCGGTTTGATAACCCAGCCATCCAGCTTCACTCCCTCGCCGATGTCGACTTTGAAAAATTCAAAAGGCGTGGGTTTCAACTTTGCGATGCGGTCCTGTACTTCTTTGTTATCGAAGAGCGTGCGAACGAGTGTGTGTTGCGGCAGGCGCACAACGTCGGTTACCACAGGCTTCATGAAAGATGACGAAAAGTGCAGGGCCATATCAGCACGCGGTGAGATATTGTATGAATGAGTTCCCGGCATGGAGGCAGGTGTAAGTCGCTCGAGTTTACCGCTGCCATCCAGCGGTTCGCGATAGAGATAGCGTTGCGACGCATTCTCCGGCGAGGCTTCGAAATAGATAAAGTCGTTAACGTCGTCAACGCGCTCGACGTTGATGACGTCGAATTCACCGGGAGTCACGTTCTTAACGTCGCTGCCGTCTCGCGCAATCGAATAGATGTGACGCCAGCCATCGCGCTCACTTGCCCACAGGAACCGTTTGCCGCCGTCAATCCATTCCACATCGCCGCGGCCTAAACCGGTCTTGTTCCAGTCAAGATCGCCCCACGCGATGTCTACCCAGGCTTCATCTTTCTCGGTGAGAATCGGTTGCACTTTGCCGCTGCGGATGTCGCCGAGCATAACGGTATTGGTGTTTTGCAGCCGGTTGAGTTGTTGAATCACAACTTCATCCGAACTAGCGGCCCATTCCATGCGCGGCAGATAGTTGTTACGCGGATCGCCGGGGACCTCGAACCAGCGCGTAGCGCCGCCAGTCGCTCGCACCACACCAACTCGAGCTGCGGAATTAGTTTCGCCGGCTTTAGGATAAGGAAAGGAAGTAATAACCGGGTAAAGGCCCGCGGTGTAATTTATGAGGTGAAACTCTTTTACGCCTTCGCTGTTTAATTGCCAGTAAGCGATGTGTTGACTATCAGGACTCCAACGAAAGCCGTCGCGACAGAACAGTTCTTCTTCGTACACCCAATCGAAAGTGCCATTTACAAGCTGGCGCGAGCCATCGCTGGTAAGGGCCGTGATCTTTGCCCCGGGAGAGTCGAAATCCTCGACGTAGATGTTGTTTTCGCGGACGTAACCGACTTTTTTTCCGTCAGGAGAAAACTTCGCGAACATCAGAGACGATGGCTTTGCAGTGCCGCCAAGCTTATGCAAAGCCCCGCTGTCGAGATTGAGTACCCAGTAGTCGCCGCGCGTGTTGCTGCGCCAAACGCGTTCGGATTTGGTAAAAAGTAATAGTTTCTTTTCATCAGGACTGAGAACGAAATCCTCGATGGCGATCGGCGTAGCTCCTTGCGGAGTTAGTTTATCGACGCCAACTTTGATGGTGCGATCACCGCTCACCGTATCGTAACGAACGATCTCAACGAACTCTTTTTTGGTAGCCCCCGGTTCGAGCGCGAGATAGCCGCTACCGTCTTTCTGCCACTGGACGGGACCAAGCGAACGAGTGCGGAAGGTAAAGATCGAATCAAGCGTTAAGAGATCCGCTGCGGGTTGCGGTTGCTGCGCAAAAATAGCTAGCGCCAGTAAGAGAACAACGAGCGGAGTTGAAAAGAGACGTCGTTTCATTCTTGAACTCCTGACGAATTGATTGTGAAAGTAGTGGCTATTGTAACAGAAGGATTAAATGTCGAGTTTCGAGTTTAGCGTTCCGAATTTCGGAGCCTGATCCGAATATCGAGTTTGAAAAGATTAGATCGATTAAAGCGCTAACCGTCAAGCCGCAGAGAAGCCAGGAACGCCAAGAAAAACAACACGAACTTAGTACTTTTGATTAGTACTTCGCCGTGGCAGCCTCAGCAGCAACATCTGTCGCCCAAATTTCATCAGCGAACAAAGTTCGAAGCACAAAGTTCAAAGCCCGTCTCTTCCTGGGGTACTCGGCGTGTCCTGGCGCCTTGCCGGTGGAGTCTGCTTGAATTCACTTTCGTACTACGCTTTCGATTGCGCTAATCAAGTCGGCGGGTTCTAGAGGCTTTGCAAGATGCGCCTGGTATCCAGCCGCAAACGTATCCGCCTTGTCCCTGGCGCTCGCATACCCGGTGAGAGCAATCGCTGGCGTCTGTCCGCCGCGTTCATGTGGCAGGCTTCGCACCTTGCGCAGCAGCGAATAGCCATCCTCATCAGGCATCGCAATGTCACTAACCAGGACATCCGGGATCTTTATCTGGAATGCCTTCAACGCCTCGGCCGCAGATGCAGCGGAGGTCACTTTCGCACCACGTAACTCAAGCACCATTTGAATCAAACTACGCGCATCGCCATCATCTTCGACCAGCAAGACGTTGATCCCACTAAGCGACACCTCGATCCTGGGTTTTTCCTTTTGGTAATTTGAGTCTTCCCTTCTTGACTCGTCGCACATTGGCTTCAACGGTTGCGCGCAAAACCTCGGGTTCACGAGGGGGAACAGCTTCGATATCCCGCACGGCTGACTTTTCTTCCCGCGTTACCAGCGGCAACTCAACGGTAAAGGTGGCCCCCTTGCCTTTACCCTCGCTGGCGGCCCTGACGCTGCCACCGTGCAGCTCCACCAGATGTCTAACCACCGCCAGGCCTAAGCCCAACCCGCCCTGTCGCCGGGAGATTGAACCTTCCGCCTGGCGAAAACGATCGAAGACGTGCGGCAGGAAGTCGGCATCAATTCCCTCACCCGTGTCGGCCACAGTCAAAATCACTGACGCCTCGTTACAGTGCAGCTCGGTGTAGACGCTGCCACCACGGGGGGTAAACTTGATCGCGTTCAGAAGCAAATTCCAAACTACCTGCCGCAGACGATTCGAGTCTCCCTTAATCGAGCACTCACGGGATGCAAACGATGTTCGCATTTGAATCCCCTTGGCTTCCGCGGTGGGCCGCACAGCGTCATGCGCCGCCTCAATCACCGGGGACAAATCAATCGGGCGCAGTTCAAGATGCAAATTGCCGGTAATAATGCGGGACACATCCAGCAGGTCGTCGATCAACCTCGCCTGAAGACGCGCGTTGCGTTCGATCGTTTCCAGAGCGACGGCGTAATTAGCTTCGTCAATGTCGCCAGAACGAATCAGCGTAGCCCAGCCGAGCACGGAAGTTAGCGGCGTGCGCAGTTCATGAGATAAGGTGGCAAGAAATTCATCTTTCAGGCGATCGGCTTTCTCTGCTTCTTCGCGTGCTTCGCGTTCTCTTAACAGTGCCCCGGCGCGTTCCTGCGCGGCAAGCTCGCGAGCAGTGACATCGAGCACGAGCGAAAGCACGGAGACCAGCTTACCTTCATCATCATTAAGTACCGAGTTGTACCACTCGCAGTGAACAATCGATCCGTCCTTCGTATAATTTCGGTTTCGCAGCACGCCGCGCGTTTCCGCACCTTCGCGTTGTTTGCTGGTTAGCTGCACGACGTCATTCACGTCGTCAGCAAAAACAAATTTCCAGTCCGTAACGTGTTTGCCGAGAACCTCTTCTGCTTTCCAGCCAAAAAGTCGCTCCGCCGATTCCGACCAGCGGGAAACACAAAAGTCGCTGTCCCACTCGACTACTGCGAGGGGCGAATTCTCAACGTGAAAAGTTAGTCGTTGGTGAGCTTCGTGTGCGAGCTCGTAGGCGTGACGTTGATCGGTGATGTCACGAACTACGCAAAGCCCGCCGATGACAGCGCCATCGTCGTCGTAGAGCGGATAGTAGTGTCCTTCAAAAAAGCCCTGGAAGCCGGTCTGCGGTACAGAGAAACTACGATTCCGTGAAACGCTTCGTTTCCCGCGAGCGTCTCATGAAAATATTTGTCTTCCCCGGTTTCAACGAGGAAGGGAAAAATCTCAAAAGCAGGTTTGCCAATTACGTCTTCGCTTTTCAAGCCGGAAATGCATTCCATCTCACGATTCCAAACCGTGTAATGACATTCCCGATCAAACGCAAGGATGCCGTCTAAGCTGACATCCAGAAGTGAGCGAAGAAAGTTGAGGTTGTGTCTCAAAGGGAACTAGTTGGGATCAAAAGTTTGAATCAAATCGGCCTCGTCGGAGATGTAGCTTTCTGAAACCGCAGTATCATACCTGTTCAGAGTTAGATTGCCGATTGCCGCTTGCCAATTGCCGATTTCCGATTGCCGAAACCGATTGCTGATTGCACTAACAATTGACAATCAGTTTCCCACTTAAGACCATTCGGCAACTGGCACTCATTGTTGCGCCAGGAATTCGCGAATGATTTTTCGTTCATCCTCTTTATGAATGCGACTGAACAGTTTTTCACGCAACTTCATCACGGTTTCAGGCCGATCAAAAGGTAAACGATCGTACATCGTTCCGCCGCTGAAGTGGCAAGGTTGACAGCGCGCGAGGATCGGTCTGACTTGAGTAGTGAAGTCTATTTTTTCAGGCGTAGGTTCTGTGGGGGATATTTCAGCTGTTACCGCGGCGATAGTGTACGCGGAAGTCCGCAACCGGACGAAGCCATAACCGCCACCTGCGATGATCAATGCCAGAAATAAAATCCGCAGTCGCATGGTCGTTTTAGTTACCACGACGAAAAGATGAAGTCTATGAAGTTGAAGGTGAGGAAGGAAGCCTGTCCGCCTTCATATGTTTAACCTTCAAGATTTCATTTGTGTAGTCCTTTAACCGGGAAAGCGGGGCAGGTCCACTTCCACATGCAATTTTCTAAGCTTGCTTCTTAAAAGCTTCTCCAAGCTCATCGCGTATCAAGGTCGGCTGCTGCCTCGCGGCGTCGGTAGACTTAACTTCGTGCGCATCCGCTGCTGCCATTCCTTACGTTCCTCATCTACTTCTTCAATCTGCGCCAAAGCATCGGTTAAGCGTTCGCCTCCCAGTTGCCTCATTTTCAAGTACAGCAGCGCCGGCACGATCGACATCAAGGGAATAATCAGGATGTTCACGAGGCCCAGCAGTTGTTGGTAGATTTGTTTTGCTGGCCCGGAGAATTGAACGCCGCCGCCCCGCGGGCCGGTGCCTATCGAAATCCGCCCCACCGCCAGGCTGAACAGCATGGGAATTACAAACTGAAGAATCGAAACGATGATTACGGTCCTCCAGGAACGGGAGGCTAATTCGCGCGCCCGAAGCCGGGCTGCCTTCTTTTCCAGTCCCTCAATCAACACGACAGGCCCATACAACGCATAACGCACCTGCATCACAAGGCCGGGGATTACCAGTAAGACCAATCCAATGACTATTCGGATCGTCACGCCAATAGCCGTCTTAATGAACGGCTTCCAGCGTCGCTTGAGGACTTTGAAAGCTGAATGCAATTCGACAGGACGCAACGGAGCAACTGATAGTTGCGTGACGATAATTGCGGTCATCCCTGAGATCACAGCCGCTGCAAGAAAGTAAGCGATTATTTGCGACAAACCTACCAGCACGATCGCGGCAATGATCAGAATTTTGCCTGCTCCCCAACCCGGCGGTTGTGCCTGCTCTGCTAACTCCAATCCAATCAGCGCAAACGTCAGTATGATCACCGGAATATGGGCGACTACCGAGAGTTTTACGAACTTGGGAAAATGTTCGGTGTAGAGCGTCAGGGCCCGGCGATAAAGCGAGCCGATTCCTTCGGCTTGCGCCCGGAGAGCGCTGGCGAAGGCGGCGGCCGTCTGCGGCCGATCTGCCGGATCTTTCGCAAGTGCCGACATCACGACGTTGGCCACTCGCTCTTTGATTTTTTTGTTCTGGGTACGCAGGTACGGCGGCGAGGTTTCCAGGTGTTCACGCATCACGGTGGGCATGTCACCTGAGAAGGGCGTTTGCCCCGTGAGCATCTGATAAGCGATCACGCCGAGACTATAAACATCCGAACGCGCGTCCAAACTCTTCGAAGCGCACTGCTCCGGCGACATGTAGAGGGGCGTGCCCATGATCGCTCCCACGCGCGTTAACTCTGCTCCCTTACTGTTCCCTACAGACAACGTCGTCCGCGCGCCTGACGCCATGTGACGCGTCGTTTTCTTTAACATGAGGGTGCCGTCTTCTAAGTCCGGCTCAGAATCTTGTCGGGGGGCAGAAGCAGGCTGAGCGGCTGTTGATCCGGCCCCAGCACTGAGAGGCGCAACTGTCGGCGCAGAAGAAGTGAACGCTTGAGTGCTCACAGTCTGCCGCGAGAAAAGCTGTGTGTCGCGTGCGCCCTCTGCAAGAGCTCCTTCAGCGGCCCCATCTTGACCTTTAACCGTACTCGGTTCGTTGCTCCCCGATATCACCGCTGCCTGCTCATCGTCTGAGTAAAGTAGAGTGTCGGCTTCCAGACTCGGATCGACCGGCGCTTGAGTAAGCCGAGCGCTTGAACCGCTGACGCCGCCGGCAAACGGCCGCAATTGATTTTGCGTAGCGTCATCGCCAACCCGAAATTCGGTTTCCGAAAGTTTGGCGATGCCAAAATCCAGAACCTTAACGCGATAACCGCCGAGCCGATTTGGCTCAAGCCAGATGTTGTCAGGCTTCAGATCACGGTGCACGATGCCCTGCTCATGAGCCTCATGAACAGCAGAACAGACCTGTTCCAAAATATCGACAACCCACTCGAGAGGGAGCCGCTCCTCTTCAGCCAACACATCACCTAGCGTGCAGCCGTCGAGATACTCCATTACGAGGTAAGCCACGGGCTCATTAGTGACCTGGCCGAAACCAAAGTCAGTTACATCAACGACGTTTGGATGGCGCAAGCGACCGGCGGCGCGCGCCTCGCGTTTGAAGCGCTCGACAAATTCGTCATTGGACATGAACTGGGGCGTGATTAGTTTGACCGCAACATAGCGAGCAGTTCCCAGGTGCGTGGCTAGATAAACAGCGCCCATCCCGCCGCGCCCGAGCAGGCGCTCGAGGCGGTACTTCTCATCAATCACATGGCCTACGTAATGCTCAAGTCCGGTCATGGGCACAAACGTTTCGAGTTTCGAGTTTCGAGTTCCGAGTTCCGAGTTCCGAGTTTCGCGTTTCGCGTTTCGCGTTTCGAGCAGAAATCGTTTAGGTCAAGACCACTGTTGAAGCGCGCTTCAATTCCTGTCGGCTTCAAAAAGTAATCAGATGGTCTTACGATGAATGCCGCATAAATGGTTTCCCTCTTTCTATTAGCTCTCGAAACGCGAAACCCGAAACTCGAAACTATTCTGGGCAATCGGCAATTGCCAGCTGGCAATCATTTCAGTCGCTCGAGTTTGTAGATCGTTTCTTTTGCCGGCGCCGTACCAGTTGCGGGCAAGGTTAAAATTGCTTTCCAGGAATCTTTTGATTCGCTCTGCCAACGAAACGAATTGCGACCCGGGATTAATGGCGAGAACGTTACCGACGTATCGTCGAGAGCCGTAGCCACTGCGCGGTCGGTACCAAATCGTCCGTCTTTCAACTCGTAACGAGTAGTGCTGTTAACCTTGCTCAGGGATTCATCGGCCAGCTCTTCCATTACCAGCGTCGAGTCGTTTTCGAATTTGTATCGTTCGAAGAAAGGCGGCTGAACTTCACCAGTGCCACGCCACGTTCCTTCAATCCACTTTAATTTTTGCAGATCGGTAGTCGTGATGGTTTTCGCGGTGACCGTGGGCGTGGGCAGCGCCCTCGTAGATTGATTATTAGATTGAGAAGCAGATTGTGAGCAAGCAACCAGGCCAGTTAACGCAAGCAAGCCAACAACAAGTGAAGTTCGATTCATGAGCGTACCCCCGGCCTACTTTAACATCAGGGCTGTAACGCTCGAAGTCCCCAAAGTAAACTCACAGTCAGGAAGGGGCCAGCTCTTTGAGCAACATTCAAGCCCAAAGTAAACAGCTTCACTTAATAACCTCACAGCAAAGAAGGGGGCCTGCCCCCCTTTTCTTTTGAACTAATTAGCACCAACCTCAGTAAGCTCACAGTGAGGAAGGGGGCCCGCCCCCGCCAATCTTTGAGCGTCATTCAAGCATGTTACTAAACTCGCCTTAATAATCTCACAGTCAGGAAGCGGGCCTAGAAATCATTTTCCATTTGTCATTTTTCATTTGGTTAGAGAGTGCGTAGCACGCGCCGAGCGTAAAGCCTATGGCGTAAGCCCTGGGTCTTTTTTTGTTTGCGTAATCATTCAAGATTAGAAAGAAGAGCCCGCGCAGAGGGCGGCCGCGCAACCCAGGCTTACGCCCTGGGCTTTACGCTCGACGCGTGCTCCGCACGCTGTAATGCCAAATGAAAAATGGAAAATGGAAAACGATATCAGTTCCAGAGACTCTTAAGCACAGCATCCTTATCAGCTTTGGCGGGCAGGCCTTCGACTATCAGAACATCACTTCCGCGAAGCTCCAGGACCACCTCACCTTCTTTGGTTTTCCATGAGGCAGTTTCATGCTGTTCATCAATCGAACTCCTATCACCGCCGCCGGCGTTTTCATAACGCTGTGCAGTTCGTTTTGCGTAAGCCTCAAAAAATTCGCGCGCATCTCTTTCTGTGTCCCACGTGGTCCGCTGCACGAGCAGAGACTCGCCCGCCTTTTGTCCTTCATAGAACGCGTAGCGATCCCCAGCCCAACCCGCTGCCGCACGTTTCGATTCGGCGGGTGAGTTCAGGAATTGATCGAGGATTAGATAGAAGCTCCACTCGCCATTTACGTCGGCGTCGATCTTCTTCCAGCCCGGTCCCAGAAGGCCGCGTAGCTCCGGCAACTGGATCTTAACCGGCGCCTCGTAACTGAGGTATTTGTCCGGATGCAGAATTTGCTCCGTCGATAGCGGTAATTTGTTGAAACTTGCGGAGACCAGCGGCCAGCCGCCACGTTTATAGACACGCGACGCCCACTCGGAGCCTTGCTCATAGGGAAATAAAAGGGTCTCACGTAACGCGCGCGGTGCTTGTTTGAACTGCTCGGAAGTAGAGTTCGTCGTGGAGATGGAGCGCACGAACGCGAGTGCCACGAGAGGGTTCTTCGCCATGTAGAGGGTCATCGCGAGCGTCGCATCGCCCTCGATCAATGAATGAACTGCCAGCTCCGCATCTGAATCACCCTTCGGCCATTTCTCGAAACGCCGTAGTTTGAAGTGCTGATCCTGCAAGGCATGCACAAGCTCGTGCGCCATAACCGGCTTTTGCCCTTCCAGCTCGATCCAGTCGGCAAGATAAAAACGCTGCACACGCGGATCGTAATAGCCCGCTACCTGCTCGGTCAGGAGTTTGACGATGAACGGCGCGTACTGAAAGTCAGCCGGAACCAGACCAAGCTTCTTCAAAACCAACTCGGTGGCGTGCATTTCCGCGGGCGTGGTCTGCTCGCGCTGGTTCTTGATGATCATGCGCTCAATTTCTGCGCGCGACTGCGCTCCGCTTTTTACGGGACGAAGAATCGGCAGCTCTCTAATTTCGCTCGTCTCTTCCAAAATCGCGGTCGTCGTCGCCACAATTGCTGCGTTGCGTGAACTGCGCGCGGCAATTGCGCCACCCTGGGGTGCAAACCCTACGGAAGTTCCGACGAGGAGACTTGCCACAATGAGGCAGCAGCAAAGCGCCTGTAAGCCGCGGTTAATTTGTTTTGACATCCTTGTGGTTTCGCTCATATAGTCCGTCAACGCCCAACGAAAACTAAGATTCGGTTTCAAGGTATCTCTTTCAGAAAGAGACTGGAGGCATTCTCTCATATGACCAGCCCTGCCCCTGAAAATATTCTCGGCGAGCGCCACGAAACCCTCGTGCGCGTGCGCTACGCCGAAACTGACAAGATGGGCATTGTTTACTATGCAAACTACCTCATCTGGTTCGAAATCGGACGTGCCGAATTTTGCCGTGCCCGTGGGTTTTCATACAGCGAGATGGAAGAAAACGACGACGCTTTCCTGGTAGTGGCGGAAAGCTACTGCCGCTACAAGGCTCCCGCCTATTACGATGACGAGCTGCTAATCCGCACGAATATAACTGAGCTGCGCAAGCGGTCGCTGCGATTTGGGTATGAGGTTGTCCGCCTGGCTGACGGTCAGATTATTGCCGAAGGCGAAACCGGCCATGTGATTACGGATTCGAAAGGTCGTGTTCGCTCCTTCCCGGAAGGCTTCGCGCAACGGCTGCAGTCGCCGCCAATTGTAAAAGTCTCTCAACCGGCTGGCGAAGTGGTACCAACTGAGACAGGGCCGGAATGAGCATGAATGCGGAACGCGGAATGATGAATGCTGAATAGTAAAGTAGGAAGTTAACTAGCAATAACTCGGCTGGCCCTTTCCTCAAAAATTAGTCAAGCAACATCTAACCAGGCAGATCAATAAGCTCACAGTTAGGAAGGGAATCTGCACACTTTGAGCACCAGCCAAGCCCTAGTTTACCAATCACCTTAAATAAGCTCACAGTTAGGAAGGGGGCCTGCCCCCGCTCCTCTTGGACCATCAATCTAGCTGCCTGGCTAGTTCTTGATTGAGTGATTTCTGAGGAAAAGACCAGCGTAGTTAGTGCTAATTAAACTTTTCTCCTATTCCGCATTCAGCGTTCCGCATTCCAATCACCTCCCATCACCCAATCTCCCCGTCTCCCCATCTCCCCGTCTCCCCGTCTCCCCGTCTCCCCGTCTCCCGTTCCTATTCATGCGACAGGTTAAGTCTTTCAATTGAGATAGCGCGGCCAGTCTCCTCGTCAATATCGATTACCGCACCGCAGATGCGCGCTTCGCCCTTCGCATGTTCAGCTCGCTTGCCGATCACGGAAACGAAACGAGCAATCACATCAGCCTTGTCCATGCCAATCACCCCAGCGTAACTACCGGTCATTCCCAGATCCGTGAGGTAAGCGGTTCCTTGCGGCAGGATTCTTTCATCAGCAGTCTGTACATGCGTATGAGTCCCGAGCACCGCGGAAACTCTGCCATCGAGAAACCATCCCATTGCAACTTTTTCTGAAGTAGCCTCGGCATGCATATCAACAATTCGCACTTTCGTGTCGGGGGGCACGGACTGCAGGAGAGAGTCGGCAATCCGAAATGGATCATCTGACGGCGGCATGAAAACCCGGCCCATGAGGTTCAGGATCGCGACCTTCACGCCTTTTACTTCTCCAGTCCAGAGCCCATTGCCAGGTGTCCCGGGGGGATAATTCGCGGGTCGCAATAGCCGCGGCTGCCTGGCGATGTAATCGACTGCTTCGCGCTTGTCAAAAATGTGATTACCGGAAGTCATCACATCTATTCCCGCTTCAAACAATTGCTCGGCCAACGACGGCGTGATTGAAAATCCGCCCGCAACGTTTTCCGCGTTCATTAGAGCCAGATCGATCTGGTGCTGCTCGCGAAGATCCTGCAAGCGTTCCAAAACAGCCATCCGGCCTGGCTTAGCGACAACGTCGCCAATCATCAAAACTTTCATGTGCGTGGATCATCAATCGGAAGCGGAAAATCGTGAATCGGGAATCGGGATTTCCGGCCACTGAAAACTAAAATGCCGTAAATCGAGATCATAATCGTTGGATGATAAATCCCTACGATTAACGATTTAACGATTTACGACTAGATTGGCGGGAGGGAAATCCGCTTGAGCCGTTCCGAAGCCGTAATTGAACCTGCATGTACAGGTGGGTGACCTATGTCTGCCTCAGCCTCTGGCAGTTCTTAACGATGAAGACCTGCACTGGCAAGAGGCGTCGGTCTCCCTTCTCAACCGGCGTTGGCTCAATCATCGTAACTCGGTGACGAACCCCGCAGAATTAAATCCCTCCGCCGCAGCGATACTAGCATAGGAGCCTAATCCGGGCCACAGATTTACACCGATAACACAAATAAGAAATTTGCTTAAGACAGTGTCTAACGGCGTTGATTGTAGTTGGAATTTATGGGCGCCGAAGCCACTCAGAGTGTGCAGCAAGTTAAGCGAGCGAAGTGGGGATCAGCCCAACGACATTTTACCGGGACCGCCTTGCGTCTGCTCGACGGTCGTGCGAGCTTTCAGCAACCGATCCAGCATCTCGGCGCACTCGGCACTACGAGTTGCCAGCTGCGCATCGGCTTGTTCGTGCAGATTTTTTAAGCGATGCAGCTCATCGGCCACATGCAGAGCAGCCAGGATCGCAACTTTAAGAGAATCTACCGTGAGGGTACCGGAGGAGATTTCGCGCATCCGGCTGTCGACAAATTCTGCTAACTGAATAATGTATTCAGTGTCGCCGTCGGACCGAATATTGTACGTTTGATTATAAATCTCGACGCGGATGGTTGGGGTGTGGGAGCTGCTTTCCATACTGCTTTGTCCGAGGGATTGACCAATTCCAGCGCTCATCTGAGCTCCTCCGCCATCTCAGGATCAAGAGCAGCGACGGCATCGAGCATGGCTTCGACCTTCATACGGATCATGTCTCGCTCTGCCAGAAGTTGTTCTACTTGTCGCTCTAGTCGTTCCGTCTCGCCGTCGTTTACCGGGCTGCCTTTCCCGCGCCGCATCAGCGAAAGCTCTTTTTCAAGGCTCTCCTTTTCCTGACGAAGCGTCTTCGTCAGCTCGATAGTCCGATAGATCTTATCTTCGAGATGCGAAAACTTTTCTAAACCGGATAAGCCGACCATCAATCTCTCCCAACGGTGCGAAGCCCGAGCGCGTCCGATTATGCGGCTTCGCGCTCACAAGCGCAAGACTCAATTGGTAGTCACAGACGATTTATTTCTCAATGTAGTTGCGCACTATACTTTCGCAACAGCGAATCGATCAAGCTGCGTTGGCGCTCCTCAACTTCTTCGTCCCGCAACGTTCGATCATCGGCGCGATACTCAATGCGAAGTGTCACGGTTCGCTTTCCCGCGGGTATGTTATTCCCTTCATAAGTACCAACGAAAGTGGCACCGCGGCACTCGACAACATTCTCGGAAGTAACTGTGTTGAGGATCTCCGCCACCGAAACTTTACGATCGAGCAATAGCGTTAGGTCTCGAACCACGGATGGATAACGCGGTAGCGGGTGATAATGGACTGTCAGTTCCTCGGAGGCGAGTAACTGCGATAGATCCAGTTCAGCCACGTAGACGGGCTGGCGAAACTTAAAGGTTCCGGCCAGCGATTCCGCTAGTTTGCCAATCGAACCGATAACGCCGATCTCATCCAGACTAATCAACGCTGCCTGCCCAGGCTGTAAATGTTTGACCGAACCCGGTCCGAAACGTAGCGGGCCAAGATTCATCGCGCTGACCCCGGCTTCCAAAGCTCCCTTTAACTCAAAAAAATCAGTTTCACTGACAGACGCCGCACGCCCTGATTGAACGACACCGCCCGTCGCCAGCAGGGCTAGCGCTTCGCGCTCACCGGGCAAAACGCCTTCCATGGATTTCGCAAAAACTCGCCCAATTTCACAGAGGCGCACGTCTCGCACGCCATGATTGAGATTGTGGCGCAAGGCAGTGACCACGCCTGCAAGCAGACTCGGCCGCATCCGCACCGCCTCTTCAACAATCGGGTTTTTCAGTGTCACAAAGCCAGCTGTGGTATTCGCGAAACGCCGGAATCAAAGCGAATGCATCATCGTACGAGGGATCGATGAAACTAAGATTGATTGCTTCGTGAAAGCCCATTCCTCTTAACGCCCGGCGCAAAGAACGCAACTTCATCTCATGTTGCGTGTACTCGCCCGAAAGACTGGTCGGGGGCAGCTCCGATCCGATCTTGTCGTAGCCCCAATGACGAGCGATCTCTTCAACCAGATCTTCCTCGAGCTCAACATCGACGCGCCAACTAGGGCGTTTAAATTGTCTTGAGACTCCGCCTGCGTTGGCACTCTCAAATCCCAGACCAGTCAGGATGCGATCCATATCTGGTTCGGGAACTTGCAGCGACGTCAGCGCCTCCACACGCGCCGGATGGAAATCGATGATTACCGCGGGCTCTTTGGCAGGATAGATGTCGATTACGTCCTCGGTGGCAACTCCGCCGGCAATCTCGCAGATCAACTCGACACATCTCGTTTGCGCGCGTAAAAGGTTCTCGCGATCAGCGCCGCGCTCGAAACGTCGCGATGCTTCGGTGTCCATTCCCAACTTACGGGCAGTTTGACGCACTGAGTCGGGGTTGAAATACGCGCTTTCGATTAGGACGTCCGTAGTCTGTTGCGAAATCTCTGACTCTTCACCACCCATGATGCCGGCTAATGCTACTGGTCGCTCAGCATCAGCAATCACCAGCATCGTGTCGTCAAGCTTGCGTTCAACACCATCCAGAGTTTTTAACTGTTCACCTTTGGCAGCGCGCCTCACCACAATGCGCCGGCCGGCGAGCTTCACGAAATCAAATGCGTGCAACGGCTGACCTGTTTCGTGAAGCACATAATTCGTAATGTCGGCGACGTTATTAATCGGTCTCTGCCCGATTTCTTCAAGCCTGGTCTTCAGCCAATCCGGCGAAGGCGCGATCTTAACGCCGCGAACCAGCCGAGCCGCATAACGCGGACACAAATCCGCATCGACAATTTCAACTGAAGTGAGATCCGCTGCGCGGCCGCTCACCTTTGCGGGCTTACCTTCGGGAAGACGCACAGATCCGGACTCGATAACTGCAACTTCGCGAGCGATGCCGATATGAGAAAGGCAATCGGGACGGTTTGAGGGAACTTCAACGTCAAGGACTGAGTCGCCGTCCTTCTCTTCCACAGCGTCAATTGCGAGTCCGACCATAGTCAGGCGCTCCCTCAGTTCTTCGGGACTAAGGGCCGTGCCGCTAAGCTCGCGGAGCCAGTTGTGACTAATAAGCATTCAGAGGTTTTCGCCTTCGGTTCTGGGTCTTTGGCTTTTGAACTTTGTACTTAGTTCTTTGTACTTTGTTCTTCTTCCCGAACTTGCTCGGACTTTAGAGTTCAATCTCGGAAAGTGATCAAAGCACAAAGTACCAAGTACAAAGTTCATGAACGAAGATTGAAGACAATCCGCCGTCTCGCGTTAATTAAACTGTTCTAGAAACCTGATATCGTTTTCGAAAAGCAAACGAATGTCGTCGAGGCCGTACATCAGGGCGCACATGCGATCGATGCCTAAACCGAAGGCGAATCCTGAGAACTCTTCGGGATCAACACCCACCGCACGCAGGACATTCGGGTGTACCATTCCTGAACCACCTAATTCGATCCATCCGGAGTTTTTGCAAATGCGACAACCGGAGCCGCCGCACTTGAAGCAACTGAAATCAAACTCCGCGCTTGGTTCGGTGAAGGGAAAATAAGAAGGCCGAAAGCGTGTGACGGTCTTTGGCCCGAACATGCGGCGCAGGAACTCTGCTACTGTCCCCTTCAGATGCGCCATCGTGATTCCCCGGTCGACGCAGAGACCTTCCACCTGAAAGAACATCGGATTGTGAGTGGGATCCGGTGTGTCGCGGCGAAAAACACGTCCCGGCGCAATCATGCGCAAGGGCGCGCCGCGCCGTTGCATGGCATGGATCTGCACCGTCGAAGTTTGCGAGCGCAGGGCAAAGCCATCAGTTGTATAGAAAGTGTCCTGGGGAGCACGCGCAGGATGCGTGTGCGGAATATTCAGCGCGTCGAAGTTGTAGAAGTCGGTCTCAATTTCGCGATCGTCTTCAATCGCATAGCCGAGAGCAACAAAGATGTCTTCAATCTTTTCGCGCAGCAGGGTAATTGGATGGAGGTGACCCTGGCGCGGTCTGCTGCCCGGAAGCGTGACGTCAATACTTTCCTGCTCAACGCGTGCCCCCTCGATATGTTTCTTCAGGGCCAGTTCGGCATTCTCAACGGCGCTGACGATGCGAGCCTCGCTGGCTTGAACTACTTGACCAAAAGCCGCGCGGTTCTCGGGAGCAATGCGTCCGATGCTCTTTTTGCAGCTAGCCAGCGCGCTTTTCTTGCCAAGGTGCCGCGTGCGCAACTCCGCGAGGGCGCGCTGCTCCGCCTCCGCTTCGGCAAGCGAAAGCTCCTGAAGTGGCCCAGCAGAACCGGTAAAGCGTGCAAAGCGCTCGAACTCCTGCTCGAACGCTTTGCTCGCTGATTCAACCTGGTCCTGAGGATCTTCTGTCGTTTGAGTCTCCGGCATCAGATCAATTGAGCTGCCACTTTAGGCAGCCGCCCTTTCACGTTGCTCGCCGTCCAGCGCAGTCTTTGCTTGCGCCGCGACTTCCTTGAAGGCGTCTGGCTGATTCGCGGCCAGGTCGGCAAGTACTTTGCGGTCCAGCTCAATGCCGGCCAATTTCAACCCGTGCATGAACTGTGAATAGTTCAAACCATTGACCCGCGCTGCCGCCCCGATGCGCACGATCCAAAGGCTGCGAAAATCACGTTTCTTAAGTTTACGTCCCGTGTAGGCAAAGTTTAGACCTCGCTCCACAGATTCTTTGGCTGAACGATAAAGTTTCGACTTAGTGCCGCGATAACCTTTCGCAAGCTTCAATATTTTCTTGCGCCTTTCGAGACGCTTGTTTCCACGTTTTGCTCTTGGCATCTTTCAATTCCTCACAATTGGATTGCGACTAACTTTCAGAGCGGACTCTTCCACTCAGCGATCGCTCAATACTTAGTCTCTGCCGTAAGGCAACATCGCCTCGACGCGCTTCTGATCAGCGGTGGCTACAAGAGCGTCAATATCAAGCAGGCGCTTCCGCTTGTTAGTTTTTTTCGTCAGGATGTGCCGCGCATGCGAATGACCGCGTTTGATCTTTCCCGTCGCGGTTGTGCGAAAACGCTTCGCGGCACCCTTGTGTGTTTTTAATTTAGGCATAAAGTTACTCCACTAAATGATTTATTCATTGAACCATCGGGTCATTGAGTCATTGAGACATTCATGGTCGACGCGTAATCAATGGCTCAAATGACTCAATGACCCGATGGTTCAATGATTCAACGATTCAATCTCCCGATGTTTCACCCTCGGTAGCTGCCGTCTCAACGGCAAGTTCAGTTGGCCGTTCTGCAGGTCGTTCGGCGGGCCGTTCTGCAGGTCGCACTGCCGGCGCACCAGCCGGACGATCCGGCTTGGCTGCACCCTTATGACGCTTCGGTCCGAAGATGATGAACATCTGATTGCCTTCCATGCGCGGCCGGGCTTCGACTTCACCGATGTCCTGCAAATCCCCTTCGAGCTTCGCCAGAATGCGGGCGCCAAGTTCGCGGTGCGTCATCTCTCGGCCTCGAAACCAGATGGTGGCCTTTACCTTGTCGCCTTCCGCCAGCCATTCCCGCGCGTGCTTCATCCGGTAGTCGTAATCATGATC
Organism: Pyrinomonadaceae bacterium; assembly: GCA_963826235.1. GTDB lineage: Bacteria > Acidobacteriota > Blastocatellia > Pyrinomonadales > Pyrinomonadaceae > PSRF01. Next base: position 255,366 of record CAWGWE010000001.1, read on the forward strand.
GTCCGTTCCGGGGCGAAACTTTACTTCCTTGACGACGATTACTGATTGCTTTTTCTTCGCCTCGTTCGCTTTCTTCTTGGCTTCGTATTGGAACTTTCCGAAGTCAATGATCCGGCAAACGGGCGGGTCGGCAGTAGCAGCAACCTCTACCAGATCCAAACCTTTCTCGCGCGCAGTCCGGATGGCGTCACGAATGTCCATCACGCCGAGCTGCTCTCCTTCATCACCAATAACGCGAACCTGGGGAACGCGAATTCTTTCGTTAATGCGCGCAACTGGCATCCTGCGATTGTCAGGACGCGGGCCACGACCGCGAAAGCCTGTAGCTATTTCTGCACCTCCTGCGTTAGCGGTTCCGAGTTCCGAGTTTCGGGTTCCGAGTCGCAATTCTCGAAACTCGAAACTCGAAACTCGAAACTATTTATTAACTAGAGCCCGCGTCTGAACAAGCCCACGTGCCATTTCAATGAACTGGGACAACGGCATCACGCCGATGTCGCCACTTACTCTTTCGCGAACTGCGACCTGGCCTTGTTCCTGTTCGCGATCACCCAGCACCAGCATAAAAGGAATCTTTTGCATTTGAGCGTCGCGTATCTTCGCTCCAATCTTCTCGCTGCGCAAATTTGTTTCGACGCGGAAACCGCTGCCTCGTAACTCGCTCGCCACCTGCTCCGCATACTGATTTACTCGATCAGTAATAGGCAACACAGCGACCTGCACCGGCGCCAGCCAGAGAGGGAACGCGCCGGCGTAGTGCTCAATTAACACTCCAAAGAACCGTTCCATCGAACCAAACAAGGCACGGTGGATCATGATTGGCTGATGCGGCTTATTGTCTTCGCCAATATACTCGAGGTCAAAACGCCGCGGAAAGTTGAAGTCAAACTGGATCGTGCTTAACTGCCAGAGACGACCAATCGCATCCTCAACTTTGATATCAATCTTGGGTCCGTAAAATGCAGCCTCGCCTTCAATCCGTTCGTAAGACAATTGCTGTTGGTCTAAGGCGTCAACGAGAGCCGCCTCAGCTCTTTCCCAGTCCTCGTCGCTGCCGATGAACTTCTTGGTAGTGTCTTCACCTTTGACGGAAAGCTCCACTTTGAATTTCTCAAAGCCGAACGTTTTCAGCAGGTCAAACGCGAAGCGGATGCAGTCGACAATTTCGCCCCGGACCGTTTCCGGCGTGCAGAAAACGTGCGCGTCATCCTGAGTAAAACCGCGAACTCGCATTAGGCCGTGCAGAGTACCCGAGAGTTCCGCACGATAACACGTACCCAGCTCGGCATAGCGCAATGGCAGATCGCGGTAGGAGTGTTGTGCCGACTTATAAATGCCAATGTGGAAAGGACAGTTCATCGGCTTCAACCGAAACTGAGTTTCTTCCAGCTCGGTCGGGGCGAACATCGCGTCGGCATAGTTTTCTTCATGACCACTTATTTGCCAGAGCTCGCGCTTAGCGATATGTGGCGTGAAAACCAGGCCGTAACCACGCTGGTTCAACTCGCCGCGCAGGTAATCCTCCATCTCCTTACGGATCGCGCCGCCCTTCGGATGCCAGAAGATCAAGCCTTGTCCGTAAGTATCCTGAATTGAAAAGAGATCGAGTTCGCGACCGATGCGCCGGTGATCTCGTTTCTCCGCTTCCTCACGCTGCTTCAGCCAGGCGTCGAGTTCGTCAGGCGTAAAGAATGCGGTGCCATAAATGCGCTGCATCTGCGGCTGCGTCGCATCGCCCATCCAATACGCTCCCGCGAGCGACAGAAGTTTAAAAGCGCGCAACTTATTCGTGTTGGGCACGTGCGGCCCAAGACAAAAATCGATGAAGGGCGAGCCGTCTATATAGTAGACACTAACAAGCTCCCCGCCTTTGTCGGAGATCAATTGACACTTCAAAGGCTCAGCGCGTTCCGAGAACAACTGCAAGGCAGTGGCTTTTGGAATCTCATCACGGCGGTACGAGAGGTTCCGCTTGGCAATCTCGCGCATCTTTTTCTCAATCACTGGCAGGTCAGCTTCCGTCAGCACACGCGGCGTGATCACATCGTAGAAAAATCCATAACGCGGGTCGTCCAGGAGCGCCGGACCAATTCCCAATTGCGTGCCCGGAAACAGATCCAGCACGGCGGCAGCGAGTAAATGAGCGGTCGAGTGACGCAGGACGTCGAGCCCATCAAGCGTCTGCGGCAGTACTGGTTCGATCTGAAGTGGTTCGCCGTTTTGTGCTACGAGTTCGAAAGCAAGGTCAACTTCGCGGCCATTGACGCGCGCAGCCAGCGCCTGCTTGGCTGCATCGCGGTCCAAACGCTTCAATGCTTCCGCCACCGTTACCGGTGCTGGAATCAGCGCTGACTCGCCGCCTTTCAGTTGTACGTTAACCTCGGTCATGCGATTGACGATTGCCAATTGGCGATTGCCGATTGGTCCATAAAAAGAGTTACACGCCCCCGCTGGACAGACATTCGTAGTGCGAAGCGAAGTCTACCGCTCCAGTTTACGATTCACGATTTAGATTCACTACTTTCAGATCGGATTCGATAGGAGCGCCTTCGCGAAGCCGCCACATGGTGGCCGGCATTAAAAGCTAAAGAATCGAGTATATGTTCGATTCATAACGAAGGACTTCCGGAGCTTCCTATCAAAAGTTTGACTTACAAATGCTGCGGGGCCTCGAGCCACCGCCAAACTCTGCCAATTACGAGGCAGATTCTAACAACGCCCTCTAAAAGGCGCAAGCGGCCACGCGATTGCCGGTTTGCGATTGCCGATTGCCGATTGCCGATTAGACCCGTAGCGAGAGAAGCCAATCGGAAATCCGTGCTGCCGCCGAGACTAACTGCGCGCACAGTTAGCCTTTCAACTCGAATCAACTCCAATCTCGTCTGGCGAATAGTCCTTAAAACGAAGTCGAGTTGCTATTTCGAAAAATTAGCCGCCATGCGCCTAAGGTCGTCCATGGCGCTGCCGTCCTGGTTCTGATCCAACATTGATCCCAGCATGCCCATTAAGCCCGGCGCATTCGTCTCAGCTTGCTGCTGTTCACGGCCGAGCAGGATCGACAGGTCGGACGCGTCTAGTCCTTTCTCCTGTTGTTCCTTTCCCACAGCGCCCATAACAATCGGAGCTAGCGTTTCAAGCAGGCCACTCGCAGAACCTTGATCCATTCCAGTTGCCTGCGCCAAATTATTTTCAAGTGTCGGCTGTTGACTTCCGAAGACATGTCCGAGAATCCCGGCGCCGTTCGCGCTTTGTGGATTTCCCAAATATCCTGTCAAGTTGTCCAAAATGCTGCCATCGTGATCTTTACTTATGGCCTCATGGAGACTTTCGGCGCCTTGAGGTTGTGCGGCATTGCGCGCCAGTGCACTCAGAATCAGTGGTACGCCAATTTGCACAGCTGTGTTGGCTGCTGTTTCGCTGATTCCCAACCGTTGCGAAATCGTGCGCACAGCACCACCCGCTAACTGTTGCGTAATCATTTGCGTTATAGCGTTCATAATTTTTCCTTCCGAAGTTGACTCTTCTGACCGCTCGCTCCATATAGATCACTCCTTCAATGTAACAGTCCGAACGACGTTCCTTAATGACGAATTCGGTGTTGCAGTAATAGGAGCGAAGACAAGCCTAGATCGTTTGGTCGGGTCGGCGGGGGAATGATTTGGCTTCAGGCTAGCCATCTTCCTCCTCATTTGTTGTTTTGGCAATGATGCTTGAAGGGGCAGCGTTCTCCACAAAGGATCTGTCCCATGTTGCTCACTAAAAAAAGACGGCCGCAGATCCGCCGAAGTACGCAGCTAGAAATGATGCAGTCATTTAACGACTACAACTACTTCTAATCTTTGTAATCCGCGAAAATCTGCGGCCCTATTTATTTCGCTATGAACTACTAAGCTACGCGGCTCTTGTCCCCGGTGCTGATCTGGTGAATAGCTTCCATCACGGCTGACCGCACTTCAGCGGGCAGAGAACCCCGCACGGCCATGCGCCTGAACGAAGTAACAGTCTCTGGCTGGCCACTTAAGGCCAGTAGCCTGATGACAGCCAATCGAACTTCCAGATCTTTGTGGCTTTCGATCGCATCCGTGAGAGGTTGAGTCTCACCGGCTTTGGCCATCAAGAATAGAAGCGAGAATGCCTCATACGTCTTTTCGCGACTGCCGTTCGTGAGACTGTCAATGGCGTCGCTGGCTAGACCAGAGCTAGCAATCGCTGCTCCAATCTTTCGCCGCCGTTCCGGAGTTCCTTCACGCAGTGCAGTTGTGAAGCTCTGGGCGCGATCGCTCTCCGCTTGGCTTAGCGCATGCGCAGCTGCGTTACGCACTTCAACCAGGTGATCGTCAAAAGACTGACCGATGAGTCGCACAGCTTCCTCACCGCCAACTTGGGCAAGATCTGTCAGAGCCTTTACACGGTCACTAGCGCGCGCACTTTTCCGTCTATGTAAGATTTCCAGCGGAATTCCGTTGCTGTCTTCTCCGAGCTCTATTCCTTTATCGGTTTTAACGAGATCGATTCCCGCCTCGGGTTCTACGGGAGCATGCGAAAGTTCTATCTCAACAGAATGATTGGCGGTGACCACCGTGGACCAATCATCTGTGTTTAGGACAATCTCTTCTTCCGCGTTAACACCGCTCGCCTCTGCTTCGTAATTGTGTATCGAAGCGCCGGTTGAAACTTCATCCGGTAACAACTCAACCTGATACTCCGTTGGTTCTGTTACGCCAGCATTCGTCACGTTTGAAGCTTCCAGGTTTAGGGCCGTCGCCTGAGGAACAGTCGCTTTTACCTGTCCATACTCTGCTTGCAAGCTCGGCTCAACCACCGTTACTTCATTCACAAAGCTGAAATCAGTTTGAGGTTCTTCCGCTCCTGCTACTTCGACGTTAGTTTCGAAGCGAGACAACTCTGGTTGCCGCGGTTCCAGCCCCAGACGTTGCCGAGCCTTGACCTCTGCCTCCAGACGACGCGCTTCGAGCTTTTCAATTTGCTTGAGCTTTCGAGCATCGGCATTTCGCAGAGCTTCAATCTCTTTTTGCAGCCGGGTGATTGTCTTGGTTCGCTGTTTCTCCTCAACACTAATCCTGGCTTGAAACTCTTCCAGCTCGTCGCTTAATCGTTGTTCTTCAGTGACGCGATTGCTAGCTTCGGCTTCCAGCCGCCGACGTTCTTCTTGACGGGCGACTAACGTAGCCTCTGCTGCGGCAAGGCGCGCAGTCTCTTCGGCCGTGCGGCTGTTTATTTCCGCAATCTCGGCGCGCAGGTTCTCCTCGCGCTGTTGCCTTTGCTGAGCCTCGGCGGAAACCTGATCGCGCAGTGACTGGAGGGTCGCGATTCGTTCTTCTTCTTCAGCCGCTTGCCGGTTTGCTTCAGTTTCATTTTGCAGCCATTCCTGACGCGTAATTTCCTGCGCAGCTTTCTGCCGTGCGTCCAGGTCGGCTAATCGGCTCGCTTCTAACTCCGCGCTTAACCGCGCCTCTTCTTCAGCCTGGCGTTGCGCCTGGGCTGCAGCTTCGGCTCGAAGCACTCTTAGTTTCTCAATTTGCTCCTCTCGTTCGGCTTCGTCCTTGCGCAGGGTATTAATTTCAGCTTTTAAGTCCTCTACTGTCTGGGCCTTGAGCTGTAACTGAGATCTAAGTTCAGACTTAGTCGTCTCAAGTTCAAGGACGAGTTGGCGTTCGGCTTCCGCCAAAGTGTGGGCCTCTGACGCAGCTTTCTCACGTGCTTCATCCTGAGTAGCAAGAGCAGCCTTAGCCTTTTCGATGCGCTCGAGTTGTTCAGTCTCGAGGCTGGCCAACTCAACAATCTCGTTTTGAAGTTGTTGTGCTCTCTCCAGCCGGCGCTGTGACTCGCTTGCCATCCGACTACGAGCTGCTTCGAGGTCCGCGAGCAGCTTGCCTTCTTCCTCGGCAAAACGAAGCGCCTCGGCATCCAACATCTGGCAAGTTTCCCGCGTCGCCTGCCGACGGCGTTCCGCGTCCGCGGCCAGTTGACTAGCTTCCGCCGCGCTTAACCGCGTCTCTTCTTCGGCCTGACGATTTGCCGCGGATTGGAGCTCCTGCAACCGCTGTTTACCCTCGGCTATCCGGCCCGTCTGATCCGCGATTGTCTGTTCCAGCGTTTCAATCTCTACGCGAAGACCGTTCATTATCTCTGCGCGCTCGTTGCCATCGGCCTCCACCGTTTGACGTATCGCTTGCAGTTGAGCAATGAGACGCTCTTCTTCTTCAGCCTTGTGTTTCGCCCTCGCCTCCAGCCGACGCTGCTCTTCCTCAGCAGCCCGGCGACGGGATTCGATGGCAGCCTGATGGCGAGATTCCTCTTCGGCTTGGAGACGAGATTGCTCCTGAGTTAGGGCCACATGGACCGCTTCTGCTTCCTCCAACCGTTTCAGTTGAATCACCTGGGCCTTTCGCAACACAGCAATTCCTGCAGCCAATTCCCGCTCAGCCTCTGCGCGTTGCTGCGCTTCTGCTTCCACCTGGTTTCGAATGGCTTCAAGCTCAGCAAATCGGCGCTCGTCTTCTGCAGCGCGACGCTGCGCTTCGGCTTCTGCTTGTTGACGCGCTTCCAGGGCTGCCCGGCGGCGCGCATCGGCTTCAGCCGCTGCCTTAATCTCTGCTTCGTTCCTGAGACGCAACTCAGTCTCGGCCAGCAGCCGCGCTTCTTCTTCAGCGAGACGCAGTTGCTCTTCAGCTTGCGCAATACTTTCGAGTTGCTCTTCCTTCGTCTTTCTTAGCACCTCGAGAGCAGCATTAAGCTTTTGTACGGCCTCGGCTCGCGTCTCTGATTGCGCTTGCGCTTGTTTCCTGCGCGCTTCCAATTCGGCGAGGGAATTTTCCTCTTCCTCTGCGCGGCGCGCCATTTCTGCTTCCGCTTGTTCGCGCGCCTTCTGGGCGACACGTCGGCGCTCCTCTGTCTCCGCCTGGAACCGCGCCTCTTCTTCGGCTTGCAGTCGTGCTTGTTGCTCAGCCAGAGCGTGGGCTTCGGCTCGCGCCGCAGCGATCCGCTTGTTCTGCTCGACCTTCGCCAGTTTTAGAGCTTGTAACTCGCCGGTAATTCGTGCTTCCACTTCCGACTTCTGTCGCGACTTTGCCTGGGCTCGTCGCAGAGCTTCTTGCTGGTCGACTAAGCGAGCTTCGACATCCCTGATCTGTTTCTCTTGCTCACCTTCTAATTCACGCAATGTCTCGAGCTGAATTCTGAGCTGTCCTTCTTGTTCAGCGCGTTCATGTAGCTCGGCTTCCGCCTGTCTGGCCGCCTCTGTCAAGTCGGCGATGCTCTTAAGCTGTTCTGACGCCTCGCCCTGTAATGTCTCGAGTCCTACTTCGAGCTGAGACATCGTTTCGGCACGTTTCTTCGCTTCAACCTTACCTTTTGCAATCGTGGTTTGAAGTTCAGCTATGTGCTCTGTTTCTTGCTGCGCGCGATCGCGGGCTTCAGTCTCCATTTGAACCAGGCGTTCCCGCGAAGCTTCGAGGCGAGCTGCTTCCTGAAGCTGTTGCTCGGCCTTAGCTTCCGCCTTGCGAACATTCGCTTCTGATTCTTGAATCCGTTTGAATTGCTCTCCCTCGGTCTTCCGCAGCGCCTGAAGCTCCGAGCTGAGCCGCTGTTCTTGCTCTGCTCGCTGCTTCTCTTCTGCTTCCGCTTTGCGGCGAATGTTTTCCAGGACCTTAAGACGCTCGGCATCCTCAGCAGCGCGACGCTGTACTTCAGCTTCAGCTTGCATTCGCCGGTTTTCTGCATCCTGAGCGCGAGCTTCCGCCTGCGCTTTCCGTTGCGCCTCTGCTGCCGCGCGCAAGCGATTCTCTTCCTCGGTCAAGCGTTGGGCTTCGGCTTCAGCTTTGGCCAATTCCTGTTTCTGTAAAGAGAGTGAGGCCTCTACCATCTCGATGCGCCGTAGTTGGTCTGCTGTGGCAGTTTGTAGTGGCCCAATCTCGCTGTTTAGCTTTCGTTCCAGCTCCACTAACTGCTCGGCTTTGGCCTTGGCTCTTTGAAGGTGAGATTCTGCGTCTTGAATGCGCGTGAGTTGTTCCGCCTCAGCCAGACGCAGCGCCTCGAGCGCGTTGCTCAAACGTTGCTCTCGTTCAGCTTGCAGTTGCGCGTCACCTTCTGCCTTGAGACGAAGTGACTGCAGAACTTTCAATCGCTCCTCTTCCTCGATGGCGCGACGAGCTGCTGTTTCTTCAGCGTGCTGGCGCAACTCTTCCGCAGTCTGAGCGCGAGCCGTTGCCTCCGTTCGTGCTTTCAGCTCTTCGGCTTTCAGTCGCTCCACTTGTTCCATCAGCTGTTGCGTTTCTTTCTTGACCTCGGCAACGCGATTCTGCTGTTCACTTTTTCGCTGACGGATGGCGTCTAACTCGCTTTTTACCCGCCGCTCTTCTGCCTCATGGACCTGAACTTCTGACGCGGAAGCACTGCGAATGGCTTCAAGCTTAGCAAGCTCTGCCGAACGCTCTTCGGCACAGCGACGCGATTCCACTTCAGCCTGCGCGACCGCTTCCTTCAATGAGTTGAGCGCATCTTTCGCTGTTTGGATCTCCGCAAGTTGCTCTGCCTCGTTCTTACGGAGAGCTTCAATCTCTGCGCTTAGCCGTTGTTTGATCTCTGCGCGTTGCTGGGCTTCTTGTTGAGCTTTGTCTCTGATCGCCTGGAGCTCACCAAAGAGTCGCTGGGGTTGCTCGCTGAGATAATCAGCTCGCATGCGGGCTTGTCGCAGTGCTTCTTCCTGCGCGGCCAGCATGCCCCCAACTTCCTTGATCCGCTTCAACTGATCAGATTCCGCTTTGCGCTTGGCTTCAAGAGCCGTTCTCAGTTCCTGTTCTATGTCAACGACCATATGTTCCTCTTCCACATTCTTTTGCTGAATCATTGTTGAAGCGCTGAGCAGACTCTCCATCTCTGCCTTGAATTTTTGTTCTGCTTCGATGCGATAAGGTTTTTGCGCCGCAGCGAGCCGGCGCGCCAGATCTTGTTCAGCACGCCGCTGTGCCTCTTGATCAAAACTAGAATCCGCAAACGCAATCTCACTGTCAGGAGTCGAGTTGATCGAAACACTGGTATCAGTCGCCAACGGCGAACGGGTCGTTGCACGTAGGGCGATGGCGGAGATTGCCTGGGAAATCGTGTCTCGCAGCGCGAAATCCGCATCCTGTCTGAATAGCTCGTTGAGCGGCGCGATTGCAGTCGCGTCACCAACCCGACCAAGCGCCATGGCGGCAATGCTTCGTACTTCCAACGAAGGATCCTGGAGCGCGGTGATTAAAGAAGCAGTCTGGGAGGACGACTCATGCGAGCCATTGGGGGGTGGGACGGCTTGATCAGTCTGGACAGATTGATCTGTTAGTGAAGAATATTCTTCCATGATGATTTAATCCATGGACCTGGGCAGCGGGGTGGAATGGATAAGAAATCGGAGCGCGAAATCTTAGTGAACCAAACAGATACGCCTACTTCAGAGCAGGTTTCGTTGCGGAAATTTCAAGTCCGGTATGGGCTAGTGCGTCGAAGGTTGGTCGACTTAGAACAACTGCAGTTCGGCGGAAAAAATGTGAGATCCGCTCAAACCGTTTTGATTCTCGTTGATTTTGAGGCGAGCGTCAATAGCGATTTTCGGCGGGTTTGGCGATGACAGCAGCTGTAAGAGGCTCGCGGATATGAGATTTTCTTCAGAATTCGGCCTACAAAGGGTCATTAAAGGCAGGAAACAATCGGCACCCAACCACCTGGCCCGGGGATGAGCGATTTGAACCGAGCCACCGCTCTAGCGCTCCCATCGCCTATCTAAACAAGTCAGTTCTCATGCCCATACGCACGGTCGCCTGGGTTATTCGGGGAGGAACTTCCTTGACATGCGCCCTGACTTAGCATAACTTGCGCGGGCAACTTAGCAGAGTTAAATCGTACGCTCCCCAGATCGGTTTACATCTCAGTTCAGTGATCGTTCTCCTTCGATTGCTGCTCTGTCGGCATCTCCTAACTCACATCACGTGCGGCCTGGCAGTGACTCGCACTGTCTCATCAATAAAATAACCATGGAGGAATGAAATGGCAGGATTACGTCCCCGCAGCAGACTCTCGAAGGCTTTGCCTCGAACTATGATCGCTATTCTTGTTGGAGCAGTCGCGATCGCCGCGATCGCCGTTATTTCGCTGGGTATGACTAGCTCATCGAATAAGGCTCAAGCATCGACTAAAACACCTACTCAAAAACGATTCAAGGGCACTCGTCCAATCGTCGTTGATAAGCAAACAGGTCAACAGCGCCTTCCGAACCAGGAGGAAGTTGACGAAGTGGTTGCGTCTCTCAGCGTACTCGCTAGCCGCCCTGAGAACTTGCCCCAAGCTCCCACCGCCGCCGGTGGCATCAGCGTCGACCTCGAAGGAGGATTTGGCGGAGTGATGCTGGGCCGTCCCAACCCGGATGGCACCTGGGAAACAAAGTGCGTCTTCACCTTTGCAGAAGGCGCGGAGTTCTTAGGCTTGGTCAAAGACGATTCCACGGAATAGGAGGTCGATGCACAGATGAGAAAAAAACAATCGTTAATGAAACTCTTTGTTATGTTCGTGGCGTTAGCGTTCATCGGCCTTTCGGCTGGAAACACGTTAGCCGCCGAGGCCCAATTCGTTATCGTCAACATTAATGCTCCTGGTGTGGGATTCAACGACCCAACTCCGGCGGCACCCGTAGGTGGGAATACCGGAACGACGCTTGGCGAGCAGCGCTTAATCGCTTTCCAACATGCAGCAGCAATTTGGAGCGCGCGGCTCGACAGCGATGTCCCCATCCGCATTCGGGCACAGTTCGTATCCCTCGGCCCGGGAGTACTCGGAAGTGCAGGACCCGTTAGCGTAGCGCGCGACTTTCCGAACGCTCCGATTGCCGGCACCTGGTATCACGTTGCACTCGCAAATAAGCTGGCCGGAGTTGACCTCCTGCCTGCGAACGACGACATCAACGCAAACTTCAGCACCAACTTCAACTTCTATCTGGGCCTCGACAACAATCACGGCGCCCAAAACGACTTGGTGGCAGTGTTGCTACACGAGTTTGCGCACGGCCTGGGATTTAGTCAGTTTGCCAGTCTCGCCACCGGCGCTCTCTTCAGCGGCTTTCCGGATGTTTACAACACTAAGCTGTTGGACTTGAACACTGGACTAACCTGGCCGCAGATGACAAACGCTCAGCGCCTTGCTTCCGCGACCAGTTTTGGAAGAGTGGTGTGGAACGGTGCATTTGTTACGGCAGGCGTTCCCATTGTTCTATCTCTTGGAAGTCCGGAAGTGCGCGTTATAAATCCCTTATCAATTGCTGGGACTTATCAATTCGGAACAGCTGGATTTGGACCGGCTATCGGAAACCCGAACGTGCTGGCTGACGTAGTGGCCGCGGAGGATATTGCCGAGCCTGCAAATCCCCCGACTGTCCCAGCTCCGGGAACTACAACAGACGGCTGTTCTCCTTTCTTAAACGCGGCGGCAGTCTCCGGTAAGATCGCGCTTGTTGAAAGGGGCTTCTGCGGCTTTGCTGTAAAGGCCAGGAACGCATCGGAAGCCGGCGCAGCGGCAGTAATAATCTACAACCAGGCGGCCAACGTAAATGCCGCACCTCCAGGCATGGCCGGTGATGGAATTAACGATGCTTTCGTAACCATCCCCACAGTAAGCTTGAGACGTGCTGACGGACTGGCAATTCTCGGCGCCGGCACGGTGACGGCGAGCATCGGCAACGACCCGACGATCCGCGCTGGTGCAGATGCGTTAGGCCGAGCTCGCGTCTATGCACCGTTCCCGGTGGTAGGTGGCTCTTCCATTTCCCACTACGACACGGTTGCACGCCGCAACCTGTTGATGGAACCGGCGATCAATGCGGACCTGACTCACAACGTCAAGGCTCCGGATGATCTGACGTTCGAACTATTAAGAGACGAAGGTTGGACTTTCCCGGATGCGGATAGCGACAGCGTACCAAATGATGAGGATTGCAATCCCAATTCGGATCTGAGTCCGACCATCATTATTGGCAGCATCGATACGGGCGTGCCTAACACGCTGTTCGCAAATGGATGCACGATGGCGGACCTTCTGGCGCAACTAGCCGCGCAGCACGCGGGCGATCATGACGCCTTTATGGAGGCGGTTGCGGCTTTGACTAAGCAGTGGCTCGTCGACGGCCTGATTACTGGAAGGCAAAAAGGCGCGATTCAAAATGCTGCGGCAAGGCTCTTTTAATGGAAACCCAACAAGCTTGCGGCTAAGTCTTTAGCCGTTGGCGCATCCGTAAAAGGGTTGACGGCAACGTCAGCCCTTTTTACATTTACCAGGCCCAATTGAATTAGTACGAGAAGCGACTTGGCGAATTGATTTTACCGGCCGACCGCTCGAGAGCCTGGGAGAGGTTGGTTTCACATACTTAACCCTGGCGATAAAACCGTGACGGATGCCGGAGATATCACTGTACCGTCCGGAAACAAACCATCTTGATTAATGCCTCGGTCGCGAGGAGAGTATTCGTAGGTTGTAAGCCAGGCTTTAGCGGTCGGGAAACCATAAGGAGCTAAGCATCCAGTTGTCGGCTTCTGGAAAACTCCTATTGAGATGAGTATTCAGTCTGAGAGCGGCAGTAAAACTAAAGGAAGACCAAGCACTTAAACTCGCCTATGGATGTAAACATACTATCCCTGGTTCCTGGCGTGAGCTTACCAACAGCAGCACCCGCCGTCGCCCGCTCAGAGATTCCGCCTGGTTACGGTGTGCAAGAGCAATGTCTGCCCTTCACCGCAGCGACGGCGCTGGGATTTTTAATTCCCTCACCGATTACTTTTGGGGTTTGTTCTTTGTCTAATGTGCCGGCAGATGTACACACTTTCAGGTCACCGTTTGATGCCAAGAAGCACCAGCGGCCGGATCATGCCGGCGAGACCGAACAACTGTTTTATGTGAAAGATGACGCGAGTTGCCGGTTTTCGAAGAATGCTTTCGCGGTCGATCCAATCGAAGTCTCGGGAGCTGGGGGAAAACAGTCATTAACTCCTGTGCTCCCTGGTATAAGTTTTTTCGACCGTGAGGATCAACGGGATCTCTTTAAGATCCACTTGCCGTACATCTGGCGCACGCCTCCTGACGTGGACACGTTATTTCTGCCCGGAATCAATCGCCCGACTCCGGTGCTCGAGGTTTTGATTGGCTTAGTCGAAACGGACTGGTATGCCCACCCCGTAAATATGGTGTATCGAAGACCACCAGTCGGAGATTCACTTCACATCGTCGCAGGTGAAACCATTGCCCAGGCTATATTCATATCCCGCTCACATCGACGTCCTTCACTGAGGATACTTCCTTCCCATGCCCGACTCACTCGTGATCTCCGTACCGAGTTGGTTGAATGGTACAAATCGCACAGTCAAGACCGTAGCGCATACAAGAAGATTGCCCGCAGTCAGCATGGTCAAGTCATAAAAGAGAAATCCTAACCGTAGCCTGATCGCGAGGTGCGCCGAGTAACACCTAATGTCAATTGCCCCAACTCGTTTTATCTCAGCAGAACAATGGCTATTGGATAGGTGCGTCCGGCGGTCCGATGTCGACTTGCTCGTCCGGTGAGACATCTGCCACACCGGCAACTTTCCGCAACCGCTCGACATCGTCGTCGCTGGATGTTCCCGTGATTATTCCAATCTCATCGAGCACTTGATCGACGGTGAATCCGGACTCAGTTAGTTTCTTCTTAACAGAGCTGAGCGACTTCTTACCGGATGTAGTGACGATCCATTTTTTTCGTTTGGTCATATAAAACCTCCCCAACGAAGCGTACCCACCCAGAGGTTCACTCCGAGTGGGTACAGTTTACGCATACGAGCGCTGTTATGTTAGTGCCCGCGAGCTTATGGTGCCTGGACGAGCCCTCTGCCCACCTGAGTGGCTGGGAAAGGCAGGGGTCGAGCCGTCGACATTAACCTGTTTCTAAGGGCCAGCCCTCTAAGAGTCGGAGAAGTCTCTGCCCATAATGCGCCGCAGCCAACTACATGCGGACAGGCCATGCTGGTGCCGCTGATAGTTCTATACCGGGTCGGCCTGGGCCAGGAAGAGAAGATGTCTCGGCCTGGAGCAGCGATCTCGATCTTTCCGCGGCAGGAAAAGGACGACGGAGCGAGGTTTCTATCGAGCGAGGCCACCGCCATGATGGTTGGCGAATTCGCGGGATTGATTGTGGGACCAGGCCCGGAATTACCCGCGGCGGCAATGATCAGGCAGCCATTGTTCAGAGCCGACTGCCCTGCTGCGGTATACGCAGGCTGAACTCCTCCGATCGCGCCGAGGGATACGTTGATCACCGCACAGCGATTGGCGATCGCCCAATTCATCCCCGCGAGGATTCCGGCCATGCTACCGGTACCTGAGTTGGCTAGCACCTTGCCGATATGGATCAGTGAACGGTAAGCGATGCCGTAGCGAGGAGTGGTGCCTGCCGGCGCTCTGGGTCCCGCAGCTGTGCCAGTGACGTGTGTGCCATGACCATGGAGATCCTGCACCGGCTGACCAACAAACGTCTGGGCGACGATCGGGCGGCCGACGAAGTCTGGATGGCCTAGGTCAAAACCTGTGTCAAGTACCGCCAGCTTGATGCCGTTACCGCTTCGCGTGCTCGGCGGAACCCTACATGCGATCAGCCCCCAGGTTGCGCCTAGAACCTGCGCCTCAGTCTCCGTCTCCGGTTGCGCCCTACCACCGAGACCCAAGTCCTTGGAGATGGTTTCCGCGGCGCGGATGAATCCTCGCAGATACTCGCCAGGGTTGCTGCTCTCACCTTCCTCACCCTGGCTGCGGAAGTACTCGTCGGCGGTACCCTCAACAAAGGCGAAATACTCGGGATCGACGGATTCGATCGGGCTATCGGCCGAGATTTCCGCGAACGCGGTCATGCCGCGCGCTTGAGCAGGCTCGGAGCCGAGAAGCGCTACTCCGATTTCCGGAAAAACGACCGCGTCCGCATCGCCGACATCCTCCAGAGTGGCGGCCTGGTCTTTAAAATCTCGAGCACTAGCCACACGCATTCCCTGGGTTCCCAGGGATTGAATGCCTTCTTCCGAAGCTCCCTCCTTGAACGTAACCAGGTACCGGCCCGTCTCAAAGCTGTCGTCGCCACGCTCGAGCGCGGCAAGCAACAGTTCTTCGACTGACGACGAGGCTGGAGCGGCAGTCGCGCCGGCCTTTGATTTCTTACTACGACGTGATTTTGTTGCCATGGTAATTCCTCCAATTCTTTTGGTTCTCCCGAGGGCACACTGAGCCTGAGGTTAGGAGAAGTGTTTTTACGGACTACACGGAATCGGAAAGAAACTTTGCCTAGGTAAGGAGTCGCTTCCCGACTTGAAAGGATCGTCAACTTTAACGATCGTACAAAAGAGGCGAGGCGATCGATGGACGGACGAAAAAAGACTCGGGCTGAGGGAATCAGGAGCGACTGCAATCCTCGGATGTCCACTATTGTCTACAGTGTCCACCGAGGTAGTAACAAAATTGTCTACTTCCATTTGTCGCCTATGATCTGAATCTCACTTCGCCTGCCTAACTGATATGTCGCAAAACCAAATCCATTTCAGGGCGCAACAATGTGGACTAATCCTGGTGATAGAGCGGTGCGTCGCGTTTGCCACGGGGAGGCCAAGGTAAAGCGCAACTCTCATGTTCTTTTTCTTTGGAAACTGGTTAAGTGCAGAATTGCCGGCCAAAATGTATCATCGGCGTAATCAATACTGACTTCCCTGGACGGCACGGATGGCTAATGCTCCAAAACATTCCGAGATGATTTATAGAAGTCTCGGCAGCACCGGCGAAAGAGTCTCGGCAATAGGCGTCGGCGGTTGGCATCTTGGGTTGTCCCGACTCGATGAGCAGGTCAGCCTAAGGATCGTTCGCACCGCCATCGATCGCGGGATCAATTTCCTCGACAATTGCTGGGACTACAATGAAGGGCAAAGCGAGATTCGCATGGGTAAGGCTCTGCGAGGCGGCTATCGCGAAAAAGCATTCCTAATGACGAAGATCGATGGTCGGTCCAAAAAGGAAGCCGCCAAGCAACTTGATGAATCGCTTCGGCGGCTAAACGTCGACATGATCGATCTCGTGCAGCATCACGAAATAATTCGGTACGAAGATCCTCATAGAATCTTCGACGAAGAGGGCGCCAATAACGCCTTAATTGAAGCCCGCCAGGCCGGCAAGATCCGCTACATCGGCTTCACCGGTCATAAGGATCCCCGAATTCATCTCTACATGCTCGAAGTCGCGGCACAGTTTCAGTTCAAGTTTGACGCCGTGCAAATGCCGCTGAACGTAATGGATGCGCACTATCGCAGTTTCGAGCAACAAGTCCTGCCTGAACTAATCAAGCAGAAAATAGGCGTCCTCGGAATGAAGAGCATGGCGAACGGTGTGCTCTTAAAGTCCAACACGGTGACGCCAATTGAGTGTTTGCACTACGCGCTTAATCTTCCAACTGACGTTGTCATAACCGGAATAGACAGCCTTGAAATGCTCGACCAGGCATTAGAGGCCGTGCGAACCTTCCACCCGCTGAACGAGGCAGAGCGGAATTCGCTACTTGCCAGGACGGTAACCGCAGCCGCCAACGGCGAGTTCGAGCCTTTCAAAACAACTTCACTTTTTGATGGGACCGCCCTGAATCCTGAGTGGCTGGGAGAAGAGCCGGAACATGCACAGCAACTGGCTCCTGAATAAAATCTGCTTAGGTTGAGGTGCGTGGCGCCAGCAGGCAGCTATCCATGGACCGTAAGGGACTGTTGGCTGGAAGCGGCTCGACTTCAAAAACGTCGAGTGCAGCGCCGGCGATCTGACGTTTGCGGAGCGCCTCGACAAGAGCCCCCTCATCAACCACGGAACCGCGGGATGTATTAATTAGATAAGCCGTTGATCGCATGGCAGCTAACTCGACCGAACCTATCAGATGAAATGAAGTTGCGTTGAGGTCGCAGTGCAATGTGACGTAGTCTGAGTTACTTAAGAGCATGGGCAGCGTCGTCATCTTCAGTTTAGTTTCAGCGACAAATGAATCCGGGACCGGGACGGGATCAGTACCGAGGACTTTCATCCCAAACGCTCGTGCGCGCCGGACGACAGCCTTGCCGATGTTTCCCACACCGGCTACTCCCAGCGTGCATTCCCTTAGCGTGATCAAATCAGGTTTGTGCCACTTATGGCGCCGGACATCTTGATCCATCCACGGCAATTGCCGGGCAAAGCTAAGCACATATCCGATCGTGGTATCGGCTACTGCATCGGTGAAGGCGTTAGGTGTATTACAAACTTTAATATTTGATTTGGCCGCCGCCATTACATCGATTGAATCAATGCCCGTCCCCCACTTTGAGATCACCTTAAGGCGCGGTGCCGAGCTCAATACTCGCTGACTGAATCGATCGTCTCCACAAATGGCGCCGTCAATCGTTCCGATGACTGACAATAACTCTTCTTCACTCAAACGTTCGTGGACCGGGAGGGTGATAATTTCGACGCCTTCATCCTCAAGCAACGAACGATATTCGTCCAGAACGCGGAGGAGATACGGCGCGCTGACCAGTACTCGCCAGGTCATGAGCCGGCCTCCATCGAGGCGCGTGGCTCACCGTACCCGCGAATCAGAAGATCGTTTTTCATTAGTGACTCAACCAGCCTCAAATCATCCGGCGTGTCCACTGCATGAGTCACTACCTCTGTCTCCACTAAACGCACGCCGCCGCCTGACTCAATCACGCGAACCATGTCAATCGATTCTGTTTGCTCGAGAGGAGTTGGCGCCAAGCTGGCATACTTACCTAGAAAATTGCGTCGAAATGGAATCACGCAAACCTGCATAAAAACTGGGATTCCCGAAACGAAGTTACCTTTGGGGATCGGCGCGCGTGAAAAATAGAGAGCATCCCCACGGGAGTCCATAACGACTTTGATGGTGTTGGGATCAAGGTACTCTTCAAGAGTGAGAATGCGCCGAACTAAATTCACGCATCCCAACGAGGAGTCTTGTCGCAAAGGTTTTACGGCAGCTTCTATCATGTCGGGGGTGATCATTGGTTCATCTCCCTGAATCATGACGACTATATCGGCCTCGAAATGCTGAGCGGCTTCAGCCACGCGCTCGCTGGCCCGCTCATGTGCGGATGAAGTCATGATCACTGGGCAGCCGAATGCTTCTGCGACCTCTTTAATTTCTTCGTCGCAGGTTGCTACATAGACTTCGGCGAGTGCGGCGCACATGTTGGCGCGCCGAACAACATGCTCGATCATCGGACGACCGAGAAGCGAAGCGAGTGGTTTGCCTGGAAAACGGCTTGAACCCATACGCGCCGGAATCACTGCAACCACTCGCTCCATCTCAGTCAGACCTTTCAAGGTAAAGAGATCTTAAGACTAGGTCTTTAAGATAAAAAGGGGCCATCATCTGGCCCCTCTTAAGTTGTTGCTGATATTTAATGGTAGGCGCGTGGGTTTTTGAGCCCCAGACCCTAGCCTGTCAAGGTATTGCTCTACTCTCGCTAACTCTTGAACTCAACAAGCACTAATTTTGCTCAGAAGAATTTGCACTGCATGCACTGCTTCAATTGCAGGTTCGGTACTTTTTGTGTGCTAGATTTTACCATCCTTTTTGCTATCCCGAATCCTAAAACTCCAGGGTTCTCCTAACTCTGCAAGTAACGACTGCGGAAGACGCCCATGTGATGCAGTTCGTGTCCGGCAATGATGTAAGCCAATGCGCGAACGCTGACATCATTCTCGTTTGCCTTTCCGTGCCGCAACCACTCCGTTTCATTTAAGGGTCGAAAGAGTTGAATCGTTGCGCGACGAACAGTCGCGAACTCCTCCGCCATGTCGGCGAGGTTGCGACGATCAAAGGCTGCCTCGCGTACGTAATCGTCTTGTTCATACCCCGGCAGCGGAGTTTTGTCGTTCCGCGCAAAACATAAGGCGCGATAACTAATGATTCTCTCCGCGTCGATAAGATGGCCTAACAGTTCCTTCACGCTCCACTTGTCTGGGGCGTAGCGGAAATTGGCCTTGTCGGAGGGAATAGTTCGCAGCAACGACAAGCTGTTTTCGATCTGTTGTTCCAAAGTTTGGATTATGTCGCCTTCCGGCACAAGCGTGACGTACTGTGAAAACTCGGGCGCGTGCTCGGTTGGGGCTGGTTTGGTGGCTGCTGCCTGACTCACGTTAAGACTCCTTTGAAAATAGGTTTAAGGAATCGCGAACTCCTTGAGAACTCATTCTCAAATAGATGATATCTTGAGGATGCTCATGACGAGAACAGACTAACGTCCGATTCGTCTGGATCAGGAGTTTTGGAGACTGGAATTGGAGCGTTCTGGAGCGGCGGCGAAAGAGTGTGGGAAAGCTAAGTTATTGAAAAGATTGGTAGGCGCGTGGGGACTTGAACCCCAGACCTCTGCCGTGTCGAGGCAGCGCTCTGCCAACTGAGCTACGCGCCTAATTCGAATATATTTAGGCGCAAGACCAGGTTCAGTGTCAAGGTAGTGCTCTACCCCTGAGCTACGCGCCTACAAGTAAGTTTTCAACCTCGACGAACTCAATGGATTAACAGTTCCCCGTTCAACCATCACTCATCCACGACCGCGGACTGAATGACAATTTCTGATCGTCGAAGCGAGGGCGAAACTAACAAACGGCTCGCGGAAGTGTCAAGCAGGGCATTTTAAATGCCGGCGTCTCGCTCGAAAATGCTCGGAAAAGAACCGCGGAGAGTCTTTCCTTTACTGAATTAATCTGTCTTGACCTGTTTCATCCGAGCCTGACATTGGACTTTGGACTTTGAACCTTGGACCAACAACGCGGGTGCAGGGCCCTTCCCCACTGCAATTAATCTGTCTTGATCAGTGTCATCCGCAAGAATCTGCGGCTAATAATGTTGGCCCATGCACTCATTGCGCGCGAGACAACCGCGATCGTATTTCACCC
Organism: Pyrinomonadaceae bacterium; assembly: GCA_963826235.1. Lineage (GTDB taxonomy): Bacteria > Acidobacteriota > Blastocatellia > Pyrinomonadales > Pyrinomonadaceae > PSRF01. The sequence goes on from CAWGWE010000001.1 coordinate 275,352, forward strand.
GGCCGTAGTTGCGGCGCGTTCCCATTCCTCTAAGAGTTCAGCTAAACGCGCTTCTGCTTCCTGATAGTCGTCGTTAACTTTTACTAGTTGAGAGATGTCCCGCGCGACTTCGGGTTTCGACATCTCCTCAGACAGTGAACTTATACGCAGCTCGACCTCGGCGATTTCCGCTTCTATAATCTCCGGACTGCGAGCCTTCTTGATTACCTTAACGCGATTTGCAGTCGAAGATGGCTTCGGCTTCTTCCCCCTCTTGAAGTCACCGCTCGGCTTTTGACCCTTAGTTTCTGTCGGAGCCAGCTCAGCATTTTCCTGTGAACTCCCTGAGGCTGAGATATAACGATCATCAATCGACACAATTGAATGCTCCGGGCGGCTCGTCTCCGCGAGTCCAGCCTTCCAGTCATGGTACTCCGTGTAATCGCCATCGTAGTGTTCGGCATTGCCTTCGCCATCAAGCGACAGGATCTGCGTTGCCACACGATCGAGAAAGAAACGATCGTGACTGATGGTTACTATCGTTCCCTCGTAAGCGTCGAGCGCTTCTTCAAGAGCTTCGCGGGACGGAATATCGAGATGATTGGTCGGCTCATCCAGGACTAATACATTCACGCGCGAGTAGATGAGCTTTGCGAGCGCAAGCCGTCCTTTCTCTCCCCCTGAAAGATCACGAACATGCTTGTACACGTCATCACCGGTGAAGAGAAACTTTGCCAGGAATGAACGGAGCTCGCCCGCGGTCGCGCTGGAGGAAGCGACTCGCCTTAACTCCATGATGATCTCGTTGCGATCATCAAGATCGTCCAGCTGTTGCGCGTAGTAACCGATGTTTACTTTGGAGCCCCAGGCGATTTCGCCTTCAAGAGCCGGTATTTTCTTTAAAATCGTTCTCAGGAAAGTTGTTTTGCCGGAACCGTTTGGCCCAATGATTCCCAGGCACTCACCGCGACGAAGGATGAAAGAGATGTCGCGAGCTAGCTCTTTATCCGGATAACCGATCGTCGCCTGGTTCACAGTCAGCACGTGATTTCCCGTCCGCTCAATCGACTGCAAGCGGAAATCACCGGATGACTGATCGACGCGGACTGCATCCACCCGCTCAAGTTTTTCGAGCATCGTGCGCCGCGACTTTGCTTGTTTGGTTTTCTGACCGGCCAGATTGCGGCGAATGAACTCCTCAGTCTTGGCGATCAGCTGCTGCTGGTTGTCGTAAGCCCGGCGCTGAGATTCGCGGCGCTCTTCACGCTCGGCGAGATAATAAGAATAATTGCCGGCGTAGCTGGCTGCCTTGCCGTTTTCGAGATCGACAATGCGGCGGCAAGCCCGGTCTAGAAAATAACGATCGTGGCTGACGATTACGTATGCTGCTGCGTAAGTTTGCAGAAACTCTTCGAGCCATTCCACTCCCTTAACATCGAGGTGGTTAGTCGGTTCATCAAGCAAGAGCACGTCTGGCTCGGCCAACAAGAGGCGCACCAGACCCAGCCGGTTCTGCTGGCCTCCGGAAAGCTTTTCTGTTTCGAGTGTCCAGGTTTCACGTTCAAATCCCAGTCCCAGCAAAATCGCTTCGGCCTTGGCTGTATATACAAAACCGCCCTCACGTTCGAATTCATGCTGCAGGTCGCTGTAACGCTCGAGAACTCTTTCAAGATCGTGAGGAGCCTCTGACATGCGATGTTCCAGCTCGTGCATCTCATGTTCGATCTGTTGCAAGTGGCCAAAGGCGGCGAGGGCCGATTCGTGCACTGTGGAACCCGCTTCAAAATGGACGTGTTGAGAAAGGAGTCCCAGCTTCACTCCGCGCGCTCGCACGACGTCGCCGCGATCCGCAGACTCTTCACCACTGATCAGCCGAAAAATTGTGGTCTTGCCTGCGCCATTACGCCCGACCAGACCGACATGCTCGCCGGGATTTATCTGGAGGGAAACGCCGCGCAAAATATCGTGCGTACCGTAAGACTTATGAACCTCTGAGAGACGAAACAACATTTCAATTGCTGCAATTGTTACATAACAAGACGGGTGCGGAGCCCGACTAAGCCTCCGACACCCGCCTGGAGATCCATTATCCCCTCTCTACTTCGGTGAACTGCTGGCTTGCGGACTCGCTGCGGGACTGGCTGTCGTCGCCGGAGACGCAACACTCTCCGGAGTTGCGGTTGGGTTTACGGCGCCAGGAGATGCGGGACGCAATCCGAGGTTACTAGGGTTAGTCAGCATGTTCGCCGCGAGATTGTTTACAATCTTAGCCTCGTTCATCGCTGTTTCCAGCAATGCTGCATTCAAAATTTCTTTACGCTGATTTATCAAAGCCTGTGTTATTTGCGTTCGCACGCCCGGACTCTCCAGCGTCAGGTTTTCCGTCTGTAAACGCTTCTCCGATAACTTAAAAATATACCAGCGATTGTTTACTAACTTCGGTTCGGTGAAACTGCCAACCTGCATCGGGCCCATAAAGAGATCGATCAACTCTTTAGGCAATCCGGCTTGCTTCAAGCCGTCCTCGCTGAAAAAGCCAATGTCCCCACCACGAATCAAACTGTTGGCATCCTCACTCTTCGAACGAGCGACAGTCGCAAAATCCTGACCGCCCTTTAATTGTTGATAGAGATTATCGATCTTCAGTTTCGCCTCGGCTTCGTTCTTCGCGTCATTCTGCGGCAAAATTCCCTGCGGTCCATTGTCAGCCGGATCCACGATTATCACCGCCAATGCTACACCTCGCTGGCTAACAAACTGGTTCTTATTACCGTTGTAAAATTCCTCAACCTCCTTGTCGTTGATTGAGATTTTTCCGGTGTACTTATCCTGCAGACTCTTAATCGCAATGTCTTTGCGCGCCTCTTCACGAAGCGCTTCCACGGACATGTTTTGTTCTTTCAGGCTCTTCTGAAATTCGTCCTCAGTAACGCCACTTTGCTGCTTTTGTTGATTGATGGCGGCGGTGATCTGATCATCTGTGGGGAGCAGCTTCTCTCTTTCTGCTCTTTGAAAGAGAACTTCACGTTGCATCAGGCTGCTCAACACCTGCAAGCGAGCCTGGGCCAGTTCGAGTTGAGAAAGCTGGGCCTGTTTGCCTCCCGCCTGCGCACTGATAGCACGTTCCACATCTGCGAGCATGATGTTGCGGCCGTTTACGGTGGCCGCGACCATACTGTCATTGGCTTCGGAGCCTCCGCCCGAACTGCACGCTCCCAGAACCAACGCGCCAAGCGCGAGGAGTGTGGCCGTAATACTTAATTTCGCAATTTTCTGCACGTTTAATTTGCTCCTTTAGAAATCGTAACCAGCACCGGGGAGATCGTCGCCCCTTGACGATGTGGAAATCCGTTTGTTATAAATCTTGGTTTCTGATGATGCTCGGATCGTATACCGTATAGTTCAGCAATAATTTTTGGTTAGTAATTCGGAGGTTTAAGACAATGGCTAAGCGTTGCGAAGTTTGTGGCAGAGGCCCGCAATTTGGAAATAATGTCTCCCACGCTAACAATCGGACCCCACGGCGGTTCAATCCAAACCTGCAATCGATCCGGGTGCAGCTGCCAAAGGGCGGCGCACAACGCATGAAGGTTTGCACCAATTGCATCAAGGCCGGAAAGGTCCTGAAAGCAGCCTAGTCAAAATCTAAAACTCCCAAAGAACCGGTGCGGCGATGAACTCGTCTCGCCGGTTTCGTTATTCGCGCAAGAGCGCCACCGCCTCAATTTCAACTCGCGCATCGCGAGGTAGACGAACTGCCTGAACCGTGGCTCGCGCCGGTGGCTCATCACTAAAAAACTTTCCGTAAACTTCATTCATAGCCGCAAACTCTTCCATATCGGCCAGAAAAACGGACGTTTTCACAACTAGCTGCAAATCGCTGCCTGCTGCGTCCAGCACGGCCGCCAGGTTTTTCATTACTTGTCGGGTCTGTTCAGCAATGCCACCGGAAACGAATTGACCTGTTTCCGGGTCAATCGGAATCTGACCTGAGACAAAAACAAATCCGCCTGCTTTGATGGCTTGGGAGTACGGTCCGATAGCCTCGGGAGCCTTTCCAGTCTTAACAACCTGCCTCACAGTGTCGGTCGCCTCGAATTTGAGTCTTTAAGCAAAGGCGGGATTCTAACAAAAGGATCAGTTAAGGGCAAAGATGGCTTACGCAATCCCCTGCATTCGTTCGACATCGAGAACACCGGGGACGCCTTTGATTGAGTTGATGACTTTATCGAGATGCTTTACGTCAAACACTTCCACCGTAACTTCGATATGTCCTTTCTCATCCGGCGCTACCGACGCCCGCGCATCGCGGATTCCCGTCTTCATATCGGAAATGGCGCCCGTGATGCCGGCGATCATGCCGGTACGATTCTCAGTTACGGCCAGGAGCTTAACCGCGTACGCAGTCTTATCCTGCTGTCCGGCCCACTCTACTTCTACAATCCGCTCCCTATTCACCATCAACTGCATCACGTTCTTGCAACTGCGGGTGTGAACGGCAACGCCTTTGCCGCGCGTGACGTAACCGATAATGTCTTCACCGTGCAATGGATTGCAGCACCGCGCTCGCGTCACCATCAGATCATCTACACCACGAACAACAATTGAATCGTCGCCCAGTCGAATCAAGCGCTTTACGGCCCGGACCCCGCTGCGCAGTCGCGACTCTTTCTGTTTATCCAGTTGTTCGAATTGTTCCGGACCGAGATATTTGGCTATTACATTGCGCGGCACGAGCTTGCCGTAGCCGATAGCGGCGAGCAGATCATCGACCCGACCATAACCATATTCACTGGCGACGCGCTTCATACCACCATCGGTGTCGCCCAGCATCTTTTTTAGAGACAGTTGGAAGCGCGCCGCCTCTTTCTCGAAAAGCTTGCGTCCGATTTCCATTGATTCGGCGCGTTGCTGTTCCGAGACCCAGTGGCGTACGCGATTGCGCGCGCGCGAAGTAACGATGAAGTTTAGCCAATCGCGCGAAGGATGCGACGAGGCTGAAGTCAGGATCTCTACTACATCGCCATTCTGGATCTTCGTTCTCAGGGGCGCCATGCGACTGTTAATACGTGCGCCGGTGCACGTGTTGCCTACTTCCGAGTGAATCATGTAAGCAAAATCGACCGGCGTCGCGCCGCGCGGCAACTGGATCACCTTACCCATCGGCGTGAAGGCATAGACATCCTTCGGATAAAGATCCAGTTTCAACGAGTCGATGAAGTCGCGTGAATCTTTTACTTCCTGTGTCCACTCAACTAACGAGCGTAGCGCCTGAAGAGCCTTGTCATCATCCCGCGAGCCGCGCTTCCCTTCCTTGTATTTCCAGTGCGCAGCCACTCCTTCCTCAGCGATGCGATGCATCTCTTCAGTGCGAATCTGAACTTCAAAAGATTGGCTATTGGTGCCGATTACTGAGGTGTGAAGCGATTGATAGAGATTGTCTCGCGGCGTCGCAATCCAATCCTTAATCCTTCCAGGTACAGGTTTCCAGGCGTTATGCACCACGCCGAGCGCTGCATAGCAATGACGAATCTCATTGGGTGTAATAATGCGCGCGGCAACGAGATCGTAAACCTGATCCAGACTGATTTTTTGCCGTCTTAATTTTTTCCAAATTGAATAGAGGCGCTTTACTCGTCCGTCGACGCTAACAAAGGGCACGTCGGCTTCGCGGAGCTTCTCTTCGATCCGCGCGGTAACGCCCTTGAGAAACGACTCGTTTTCGGCGCGACGCTTCTCGAGTTGTTCAGCCAGTTCTCGATAATCTTCAGGGTGCAGATGTCGAAATGCCAGGTCTTCTAATTCGCCACGCAACTTACCCATTCCAAGTCGATGAGCGATGGGAGCAAAGATGTCCATCGTCTCTTCGGCGATCCGTTTTCGTTTTTCCGGACTCAGATAGTGCAGTGTCCTCATGTTATGAAGACGGTCAGCCAGCTTTACTAACACGACACGGACATCATCAACCATCGCCAGCAGCATCTTGCGAACGTTCTCACCCTGCTGCTCTTCGCGCGAGATGTTGCTGATGTGAGCAATCTTCGTCAGGCCGTCGACCAGGTGAGCGATCTCGTCGCCGAAGTATTCACGAATGGTTTCCAGATCAACGAGTGTGTCTTCAACAACGTCGTGCAGAAGCCCGGTCGCAACGGAGACTTCATCAAGCTTCATGTCCGCGAGAATGTTGGCAACCTCGAGCGGATGCACCAGGTACGACTCGCCGGACGCGCGCCTTTGGCCTTTATGTTCTTTTGCAGAAAAAAGGTATGCCCGGCGCAGCAAATCGGAATTTGCTTGCGGGTGGTTATGAGCCACTTTCTGCACAATGTCTTCGATACGAATCATCAAAATTCAGCAACCTGCTGGAGTAACAAGCAAAAGTATAACAAAAAGGTGATGCCCGACTCGCATCGAGCACCACCTTCAAAGGTATCTCTTTAGGTTCTGACTAACTACTGGGAGGTGACGCCGCTTTCTTCGCCTCTTCCTCAGCCTGCTTCTTGCGATTAGCCTCGCCTAATTCATCAGTGCGTTTTTGGGCGGCCGCGCGCTGCTTCTCTAACTCGGCCTCCTGATCGGCGCGACCTTCCATCTTGGCCAGCTTCACTGCTTCCAGCAAAAGGTTAGTTTTATAAGACCAGCCCGGCTCGCTATTGGGATCATGCTTAAGCGCATTCTCCACTTCTTCGAGGCCCCGCTTTACGCACATTTGTGCCGTATCGAAATCCTTCGGGTCTTTCGGCTTGTTGTAAGAGACTGTTGCTCGTCCTTCGCCGGTAGAGGTAGTAACTTTATTTGGTTCGGTCAACTGAAACGAGCAATTCCAATCCTTACTGGCAAGGACGATGTAAGCCTCGGCTCGTTTTTCTGGAGCGGCAGAGCCGTCGTTTGCCCGCGCAGTGATCCACTCCCTCAGTTTCCCATCTTCCTTGATACGCTCGTAGAGGAATGCAATCGCGCGGTAGGCCTCGTCGTTTTGCGGATCGTTCTGCAGGATCTGCCGGTAGGCCTCGATGGCTTCACGGGCCTTGGCGATATTTTCCGGGGCTGCGACGCCGGGACGATATTGCGCGTGGATAGTACGCGCGATGAAGAGGGGAGCTGCTTTGCTATTCGGATCGAGGTCGAGAGCTTTACGTGAATGTTGTTCTGCCAGGACGTAGTTCCCTTCCCGATAACTACGGGCCGCTTCGTTAAGTTCGTTCTTGGATCGAATGCGATTAACTACGGTGCAGCCGGAGGCAGTGAAAACAAGAACCGCCAGGGCGATTGCGATTCTAGCTTGAGATAGTTTCATTTATCCGTGGCTCCAATTTTGAGCCAGCAGCGGGCGCCGCCAGCCGGAGATAAAAGCTATAAAAATCGCCGCGTCTACTGAGGCAAATCGTCGACTTGCAATCCCACGGGGTTGGCCCCGGCGCCCTTGATGGCATCAATCACCTTGACGACGTCTTCATACCTCATGCCCCGGGGCGCCTTTATGAACACCGTCTTCTCGATGCGCTCCTCTTCGGGAACATCAACGCGAGTCTCCATTCCCGGCTTGTAGGCACGCTGCTCTTTTCGCTGCTGGAACACCTGTCTCAATTTTGATGACAACGGCGCCGTATCGTTAACGGAACCCATGTTGTCCTGATTGAGTTTGAGCTGAAGATCGCCGGTGATTGAAACGACGAGAGTTAGCGGATTGGGTTTTAACTGACTGAGATCCTCGTTGGGATCTCGCTGCGTTGGTATATCAGCCTGGAAGCGGCTCGGCCTTAGTGGCGTGATCACCATGAAGATGATCAGCAGTACCAAAAGCACGTCAATCAACGGAGTTACGTTAATATAAGGCTCGGCTTTAGTGCCGCCCTTTGTACTTCCCATCGACATATATCTGCTCCTCTTTAGGACGAAGATCGTACTAGCGGGTAGTTAACCCGCCGGCGGCGGTGCGGCAGTCGAAGGAGAACCCTTCTTCTTATCCGCAACGAGACCGATCTTGTCCACACCAAGTGCTCTTACTTCATTAATTACATTGACGACGTCGCCGTAAGAAACGTTGACCCCGCTCTTGATGTAGACGATCCGGTCCTCATCAGACTTGACCTTCTCCAACATGGGACCAACCTTGTTCTTGATGTCTTCCTGCGGAACACGAACCTTGCCGAGGTAATACTCGCCGTTGTTAGGAATCGAGATAACTACCGACGTCTCTTTGATGATCCTGGGATCTTCATCAGGATTGAGGGTGTTTTGCGGCAAAGCCACAGTAATGCCGTGCTGCAGAAGTGGTGTGACCACCATGAAGATGATCAAAAGCACGAGCATGATATCTACCATCGGAGTAACATTGATCTCCGACTGCATGCCGCTTGATCCGCCACCAGTCATTCCCATAACAAACTCCTTTTCCCAGCCGCCCCCCAAGTACGAGGCAAGTTCTCCGGCGTCTAGGTCATTGCGCAATTCATCAGGACCGGCCTTATGTCTTCAGTTGCTTCGTGCGATTCTTAATAAAGTAGTCCACCAACTCCGAAGCCGAGTTATCCATTTCCACTACGAAGCCATCGACTTTGCCCGTGAAATAATTGAACAACCAAACGGCCGGCACGGCGACCAGCAACCCCAGCGCTGTGGTAAGAAGCGCTTCGGAGATGCCTCCGGCTACGGCGCCGATACCCGCCGTTTCGGCATTCTTCATGCCACGGAAAGCTCCGATGATGCCAAAGACTGTACCGAAGAGACCTACGAATGGAGCCGTTGAACCAATCGTGGCTAGCCCCGACAATCCACGCTTAAACTCGGCGGTCTTAATCGCAATGGCACGTTGCAGCGCACGTTTCGAAGCTTCTATCTCATCTCCGGAAATGTCCGATGAGCCTTCGTGGGCTCTAAATTCCTGCAACCCACTGCTGACAACCATCGCCAGGTGAGACTTGCGATGCTTGTCGCTAATGTTGATCGCCTCTTCAATACGATCATTCTTCAGCGCCTGGGCAACGCGGGGTGCAAACTCTCGCGACTGTTTCTTAGCTGCCGAGTAAGTTAAGTATCGCTCGACCATGATCGCGATTGAGTAAACCGACATAATCAAGAGTACTACGATGACAGCGATTCCGACGGCGGTCATACTCTTGATCATTGAAGTTAAGGAAAAGTGATCTGCGGCGCTGGCTTCGGCAGGCGCTGGGGCTGCTTGCCATAAAAAGATCAGGAAGCTAAAGGCTTTTGTTCCTAGAAGACTGGTTAGAATAGTCACGGTAACCCTCCAAAGAGTTTTTGCTTACATTGATAGCTTGCAGGGATCCCGGGGAGGTGGATTTACTCGCACACTCCCGGCTGAATCTCTGTGTTTACTGAGCCACAAAATTGTAGGTGATGACCCCTGTTACTTTTACTGGTTGTCCCGAAAGTTTTGTCGGCGAGAACCTGGCGTTACGTGCAGCGCTGACAGCCACCGCCTGCAGTAAAGGATGACCGGAAACAGCGCGCGCTGAAATCACGCTACCGTTTTCGTCGATTGTGACCTGAACCACAACGGTTCCCGAAGCATGCGCCTGTCGAGCGATGGGTGGATAGGCCGGTTTGGGAAGACTGATCGCTTTTCCGTTAAGGACGCCACCAGAAATTGGAGCACTACGAGGAGTGGGCGCCGGCGCCGGCGGCGGCGGTTCAGAGATGTCAACTTTGGTCGGTCCCGCGACTAATCCTGTTCCGCTGCCGGGTCCCACCGGAACCGGAGCGGTTGCGTTGGAATCCGAAGTGCCGATCTGTGTCGCCACACCACGTCTTACCGGCGGAACATCGCTCGCCTTAGCGGAGATTTCCTTAGGAACGAGTTCAGTTCGACTGACATCGGCGATCAACTCGCGACGCACGTCGACGTTTTGATCAACCTTTTGCGGTTTCGCCTCTTCCTGCTTTTCAGGTTTAGCCTGCTGAGGCGGAACTGGTACCGGTGCGACCAACGTGATCAGATCCAAATTCTGATTTTCGAGATGCGCGTCATACCAGTAGATGCCCGCGACAAAAAACGCGACGCCTAGCACGAGGTAGATAACGCTGGTCACAAAAATAAATGAGCCCTTTCGCGAGATGTCATCCTTGTGCGAATTAGACTCCACCAGATTGTCGAACATGAAATTCTCCTCCCTATTCCGGTGCCAAATGGATCGGGGTGTGAAAACTAAATCATCCGGCTCTCAAACGCCATTTGGGATGGGCGTTTGAGTATTAGCGACAAAATGAAGGGGAACAGCAACTCAACGACTTGAGCAAGCAATCTTTGAAAAGCCGCTGTGACGAGAAAAAACTCGCCGGCCCCCTCAACAGACAGCCGCGCATAAGACCTTACAAAAAAGCGCGGTCGAATTTGAGTATTCAATTGGCCAGCAACGGCCGCAGTCTAAGCCGCATATCCGCTTAAGTCAAGCGCAAAATAGATGTTTTAGAAGGTGCTCAGGCCACTTAGAACAGTGGTGATTTGGAGCCACTGGAGACGAATTACACCGCGCCGCGAGAACGCTTCTTGACCTGGGGTGTCACTACTTCGCGTTTCGCGTTAGCCGCAGCGGCGACAGCATTACCCGCTCGTTTTGGTGTCGACCTGGCCGGTGCCACGAGTGCGGCGCGCTCGGCTGCTTCGACACGCTGCTCCCACCAAACCATGATGGGGCTCGCTACTGCGATGGAAGAATAAGTACCAACTATTACGCCGACAGTAAGCGCGAGTGAGAATCCGCGCAGTACCTCGCCGCCAAATAGCACCATAGCCAGGACCGAGAGGAAAACCAGACCGTTTGTGATCGCGGTACGCGACAGCGTTTGGTTAATCGAGTCGTTGGTGATCTTGTAAAGGGATTCGCGGCGGTGTAAGCGACGGTTTTCCCGGATGCGATCGAAAACTACGATTGTGTCGTTAACGGAAAAACCGACGAGAGTCAGCAAGGCCGCAATCACTGTGAGGCTGATTTCCCACTGAAAGATTGAGAAGAAGCCCAGAGTCACCAGCACATCGTGGAAGACAGCGATGACTGCGGCCGCGCCATAAGTCCATTCAAAACGAAACGCTATATAAACGAGAATGCCGACAAGAGCAGCGAGTGTAGCGGCGATGGCCTTGTTACGCAGTTGCGCACCTGCAATTGCGCCTACGGCGTCCGTGCCCAGAATTTCGTATGCCCAACTCTCTGAACTGTTAGGCGACTTTTCCGGGCCAAAGGTATTCAACGCGGCTCGCACTTGTTCGCGCCCTTGTTCTACCTCGGCCTGTGATTGCTCGCCACCGCTACCTGCCAACGGTATCTTGATCAAAAACGTATTCGGCTTGTCTGTCACGGGCTGAATGATTGCGTCGGGCACACCGTTGCCTGCAAGCGCTTGCCGGATCGCTTCTGCGGTTGTCGGTTGATTGAACAAGGTCGTGACAACAGTACCGCCCTTGAAATCGACACCGAGATTAAAAGCCTCTGTGCCCCCGCGAGAAACCTGGCGCATTACTGCGGAACCGAGTCCGGCCAGCATGAGTAAAACTGAAATCCCGATAAAGATGCGCCGTTTGGATAACCAATCGATATTAACGTTTTGAAATACTTGAATCATAAAAACCCACAGAAAGACCGGGCCCTGGCCGCTTTGGAAATTAGATACTTAGCGTCTCTACCCGACGCTTGCGACCCAGCAACCAAATGAAGATTGTGCGTGAGACGTATACCGCCGAGAAGAGGTTAATTACCAAACCAATAATCAGCGTTACCGCAAAGCCACGCAATGGTCCGGTACCGAAAACGAAGAGGAAGAGCGACGAGATGACCGTAGTCACGTGTGTATCGATGATCGTCACGATCGCTCGCTTAAATCCCTGATCGACAGCCGACGGTACTGTCTTACCTGATAACAACTCCTCGCGGATTCTCTCAAAGACTAAAACGTTTGAGTCAACCGCCATACCGATAGTCAAAATAATTCCCGCAATGCCCGGCAGTGTCAGAGTCGCTTCGAAAATGATAAGAGCCGCCAGCATCAGGATCATGTTTAGGAGGAGGGCGACGACAGCGTTAACCCCTGCGCCACGGTAATAAAACAGCATGAATGCGACAACGAAGAGCAAGCCAAAGAGCGATGCCCGTACGCCGGAGCGAATTGAATCCGCACCCAGGCTCGGTCCCACGGTTCTCTCTTCCTGGTACTCGATCTTAGCCGGAAGCGCACCCGACCTCAGCGTCAAAGCCAAATCTTCAGCTGACTGTTTGGTGAACCTTCCCGAAATCTCACCCTGATCAAAAATCTGAGACTTTATATAGGCGATCGACTTAACTTCGTCATTTAAGAGCACGCCCATGTACTGACCGATATTCGCTCCGGTCCAGGTCCCAAACTTTTCCGCTCCCGCAGGCTTGAAAGCAAACGAGATCTGGTAATCTTCGGCGCCGCCGCGCATTTGTGTTGCGGCGGCATTGCGCAATTCACTACCGTCAACCACCGCCGGCCATTCAACAACCACCCACTTCTTTTCTTTCGTGGCGTCCGAAGCCTGCCCAGCAGTCGTCGGTTCATTGCGCTCGGAATAAGGGAAGATGCGACGGTTCGGCGGTACCGTTCCTCCCAACGATTCCAATGCTTCTTCCCGAGTATTGTAAGTCTTTGCCGGGCTCGGATTCGGCGGACTCACCACATGAACCATCTCCAGATTCGAGTCGGCCTTGAGCAACTGTTTCACGCGCTCCGGATCCTGAATTCCCGGCATCTGCACCAAAATTTGATGAGAACTCTGCGCGCCGTGACGTTGCACCAATGGCTCAACCACCCCAACGCCTTCCAGACGGCTAAGAATGATCTTGTGCGCCTGTTCGGTTGCTTGTTCGGCAAGTGCGCGTTGGGCCGAAGGCGTTAAGGACCAGGTAATTGTGCTCCCACTCTTCGACACCGACCACTCAGTTAGATCAACCTTCTTTCGGACTGCCTCTTCAACCGCGTCAAGCGAGGCTCCATCAGCCGCAGTAAGAACGATCCGGTAGTCGCCCGCTGTTTCCGCTCGCACTTCTTTTGCCGGTAAGCCACCATCCTTTGCCGCATTCTGAACGGCTAGGGAATTACCTTCGGTCAGGTTCTTCAAAAAGTCGTCAGTCTTGACCTTCATCACCAGGTGAGATCCACCTTTGAGATCGAGGCCGAGATGAATGTTGTTGGCGAGAGTGGTTTTGATTCCGGACCACGTAAAATCTTTTAAGGTCGGTTTGCGGCGCGGGCCGATCACCAGATACAGGCTTACGAGGGTAACGACGACAATAATGATGATGCGTTGCAGCAGGTTCTGTTTCTTCATGACTAAAACGGTAATTGGTCCTGAAGGATCAGTTACTTCTTTTCCTCTTCATCGACGCCCGCAACAGCGGAACGAGCAATTTCCAATATCGACTTCTCGGCGCTTCTAATCAAAAAGCTGTTGTCTTTGACCGATGTGATGGTACCAATCACGCCGCCCGTCGTAACAATTTTGTCTCCCGCCTTCAGCTGGGCGATCGTTGCCTGCAAATCGCGTTGCCGCTTTTGTTGCGGACGGATCAGTAATACGTAAAAGACGCCAATGATCAGCACCATCGGGAGCAGACCAGTAAGCGCTCCAAAGCCGCCCTGAAACAACAATAGAAAATTTGTCATCTGATGTTTTTAGTAGTGAGCAACGAGTGAATCTTCAATCGTTCAGACCGCATTGAGCCTGATTCCAAGCGCAGCTTGTGTTATTCCCCATTCGCGCTTAGACGCTCTGTGAACTCTCGTCGAAATTTAGGGAAGTCGCCAGACCGGATAGATTGCCTTACGTGTCGCAGAGTGTCAAGGAAGAAGGCCAGATTGTGATGCGTGATCAGGATGCCTGCGAGCATCTCGCCGGCTGTGTAAAGATGACGCAAATACGCGCGCGAGTGACGCAGGCAAACTGAGCAACTACACGCTTCGTCCAAGGGGCGCGTGTCCGTTATCCACTGCGCGTTTTTCACGTTTACCTTTCCCCGCGAAGTGAACGCCTGGCCGGTTCGGCCATTCCGCGTGGGCAGCACACAATCAAACATGTCGACACCGCGCGCGATTGCTTCGATTAGATCTTCAGGAGTGCCGACTCCCATCAGGTAGCGTGGCTGCGCGGCCGGCATCAACGGGACGATCCCGCCAATAATGTCCCACATCACGGACTTTTCCTCGCCGACGCTCAAACCGCCGATCGCATAGCCATCAAATCCAATCTCGCGCGTGCGCTCCAGACTCTCTTGCCGCAGCGCGTAATGGGCCGCCCCCTGAACAATTCCAAACAAGGCCTGGGCCCCGCTGAGCTCGGTCTCGCTTTGAGTTCGGCCCAGGTCCTTTCCCTGTTGCTGTAGCTCGTTAAACTTTTCGCGCGAGCGCTGTGCCCAGCGCGCCGTCAGTTCCATGCTTTGACGTGCTTCAGAGAGAGACGCCTGGCCGGGAGCACATTCGTCAAAGACCATCACTATCTCTGCACCCAATGCCGCCTGAACTTCCATGGCGACTTCGGGGGAAAGGAAACGCAGGCTGCCGTCCACATGAGAACGAAACTCGGTCCCAGATTCGCTAATGCGTCGCAATTTTCCCAGACTCCAAACCTGAAATCCTCCGGAGTCAGTGAGCAGCGCGCGCGGCCAGCCAATAAACCGATGCAAGCCTCCGCACGCCTGAATCGTTTCTATCCCCGGTCGCAACCAAAGATGATAGGTGTTACCGAGAATAATGCGAGCGTCAAGGTCGCTGGCCTCGAGTGCTTCGAAACGCGTTCCCTTGACCGTCCCCGCAGTACCAACAGGCATGAAGACTGGTGTTTCGATCAAGCCGCGGCGAGTCTGAATCGTTCCCGTTCGAGCCTCACCACTCGTAGCTTCAACTTTGAAACTGATCGGAGATTTCATTTAGGAGAGCTAACGCTTTCCTCGCTTCTTATGCCGTTCGACGATCCTGAGTGGCGTGGCAAAAAAATCAAACTCCTCACGCAACCGGTTTTGCACGTGGCGCTCGTAAGAGAAATGCAGTCCCGGTTTCCCCCCTGCTGTAAATACGACAAACGTTGGTGGCCGCACTGCAATCTGCGTCAAGTACTGCACATGGAGCCTGGAAACTCCGCCGCGAACCGGCGCCGGTGTTGCCCCGCCTCTCGGCTGCGCGATAGCGCGATCAAAGAAAGCATTTAACTGCGACGTCGGTATGCGCCGGTTGCGAGCCTCATTGGCTCGCATCGTGAGCGACAGAATTCTGTCCACGCGTTGTCCGCTGAGCGCGGAGATCATCACCACCGGAGCCCAATCAAGAAACTTCATTTTCTCGCGTACCCGTCGCTCAAATTCCAACGCCGTATTCGTCTCTTTGTCAGCAATCGCGTCCCACTTGTTTACAGCAATGATGATTGAGCACCCAGCATCAAAAGCATAACCGGCGATGTTTGCATCGAGTGCAGTTGGCCCTTCCTCAGCATCGATGATCACAACCGCGACGTCCGCGCGCTCCAGACTCTTACGCGCCATCACAACGGAAAGCTTCTCAGCCATCTCGCTCGTTTTTCCTTTACGCCTGATTCCAGCAGTATCGATGATGCGGAATGTTTGTTCGGGCGTCTCGAGCACAGTGTCGATCGCATCGCGGGTTGTTCCGGCAAGCGGCGAGACGATCACGCGCTCGCGACCCAGCAGCGCATTAAGCAGTGAAGACTTGCCAACATTGGGCCGGCCAACGATTGCAAGGCGCAATTCTCGAACGGGCGCGGGCGACTCTGAAGCTTGAGCAGCACCATCGTCGGCAGATTGATCTTGATCCGCGAGATGTTCGGTTAGCGAGTCGAGCAACTCCCCGATGCCCATCCCCTGTTCAGCAGACACTGGAAAAACTTCAGTGAAACCAAACCTGTAGAAATCATTGGCCTCTGCTTCGAGTTTGCGTGCGTCCGCTTTGTTAGCCGCAACCAAAACTGGCTTTCCCGTGTGTCGCAGCAACACGGCCAGGTCCTCATCTAATGGTGTTACGCCGCTCCGTGCATCGACCACCCACACAAGTACCCGCGCCTCTTCAATCGCAACGCCGGCTTGTTTCAAGATATTTGCCGGGATCACGGCTTCGTCATCAGGCACGATGCCGCCCGTATCGACGATGGAAAAACTCTTGCCGCCCCAGTCGGCCTCGCCGTAAATTCGATCGCGCGTAATCCCGGGCTCGTCGCCCACAATCGCAGTGCGCTTTCCCGTGAGACGATTGAAGATTGTCGATTTGCCAACATTGGGCCGCCCCACAATGGCGACTAAGGGCAATTCTCGACGCTCAGGAATTTTGGTTGGCTTCGTTTCACTCATTAGCATTGAAATGTCGCGCGGTACACTGCGAGACCCGGTACGGTCTTTGCACTCGGGGGAAGAACAACGGTAGGTCATCGACCTTAGATTTGCCAACTCAAAGCCAACGCAGCAGGCGGCAGCGTAGAAGCGTAAGCCCCCTAAGCAAAAGCCCTGTCAGCGACGGAGCTCGCCAAGCGGGCGATAGGTTCTCTTCCTTCGCCCGGCTTCGCGGGCTTCTTGATCTTAATCCATTGGTAACCCAGGACTCAGGCCCCGGCTCTACGCTGTCGCGTGCTTCGCACGCTAAGCTTCAAAGAAACGTTTCTAACCCGGTCGCTACGGCTCCCGGTTCTGATCTTTACCAACCCTCGGCGCATGTTGATTGACGTCCGCACTTTTGGTCGAGTATAACGCGCAGAAAAGAATCGCGACCGCACCGAGAACTACTATGCCTAACGATCCTGAGTTTGGACTCAACCAAATAGGACAAATTGCTGTTAACGCTCAAGACATCGAACGTGCAACAGCTTTCTATCGCGACACGCTGAAAATGAAATACCTTTTCGGCATTCCGAATAATGCTTCGTTTTTCGATTGCGATGGAGTCACGCTGATGCTAATGCTTCCGTCCAAGCCAGAGTTTGATCATCCCAGCTCAATTCTTTATTTCAACGTCCAGGACATTCAGCAAGCTACTCAAACGCTAATCGAGCGCGGCGTTCAGTTCGAAGAGAAACCAACCTTTGTCGCTAATATGGGTTCGTATGATCTCTGGATGTCCTTCTTCCGCGACTCGGAAAACAATCTCCTGGCGCTAAGGAGCCAGGTCGGTCATTAATGCTATGACAAAAATCACGATCAACTACTGCCCCGTGTGACCGGGTAAGAAAATGATCGCTGCCCGGGTGGCGGCGGACCTCGAGCAACTTCCTGATGTGGAAGTGCAAACGAAAAAAGGCGGCTTGGGGGAGCTAAGTGTAGATGTCGACGGAAAGCGGGCCTTTACCGGAAGCCGCATCTGGTATCCCACGCCAACAAATGTCGTTGAGAAAGTCCGCGCTGTGCTTCCGAAAGAAACGGAGAAAGGTTGATGAAACGTCGAGACTTTCTGCAGGCCAGCGTCTTAGGCGGGGCCTTAGCGCTTAGCAAACGAAGCGGCATCCTCGCCGCGGTGGAACTGGACGGCAGCAGGCAACCACCGGAGTCGTTCGAACTTGAGGAACTTTCGATCTCAGACCTGCAACAAGGCCTCACTTCAGGTAAGTACACTTCGAAATCACTCGTCAGGAAGTATCTCGAACGTATTAACGACGTAGACAGATCCGGTCCCGCCGTTAATTCAGTAATCGAAATCAACACTGAGGCAGAGGCTATTGCTGAAACGTTGGATCGCGAACGTAAGTCAAAGGGAGCGCGCGGTCCCCTGCACGGCATTCCCATCCTAATCAAAGACAATATCGACACAGCCGATCGGATGATGACGACTGCAGGTTCGCTGGCGCTGCTAAATTCGCATGCAACGCGAGACGCCTTCATTGTGAAAAGGCTGCGGCACGCCGGAGCGGTGATTCTCGGAAAAACAAATCTTAGCGAGTGGGCCAACTTTAGATCGACTCATTCATCGAGTGGCTGGAGTGCGCGCGGAGGACAAACAAAGAATCCATATGCATTGGATCGCAATCCCTGTGGTTCGAGCTCGGGTTCCGGCGCCGCAACCGCTGCGAACATGTGTGCCGGCTCGATTGGTACTGAAACCGATGGTTCGATAGTTTGTCCGTCGTCAGCAAATTCACTTGTTGGAATCAAGCCTACGTTGGGACTTGTAAGCCGTAGCGGCATCATTCCCATCGCACATAGCCAGGACACCGCCGGACCGATGACGCGCACCGTCGCCGACGGAGCAATTCTGCTCGGGGCATTAACCGGCATCGATGTGCAAGATAGTGCTACACGTGCGAGTCAGGGCAAGATCGTTTGCTGACTACACACAATTCTTGAATAAGGATGCGCTGCGCGGTGCGCGCCTGGGAGTTGCGCGCAAGTTTTTCAGTTTCAACGATCGAGTGGATCAGCAACTGAATGCTGCTGATTGCGGAGATGAAAAATCTCGGAGCGATAATCATTGATCCCGCAGAAATTCCCACGAGTGGAAAATTCGACGACTCTGAATTGGAAGTTCTGCTTTATGAATTCAAGGCAGATCTTAATGCTTACCTCGCGGGACGCGCGCCAACAGTTCAGGTTCGTTCGCTAAAACAACTCATTGAGTTTAATGAGAAGAATCGCGAACGCGAAATGCCATACTTTGGACAGGAATTATTTATTCGGGCCGAGGCGAAAGGTCCACTCACGAGCAAAGAATATCGCGCCGCTTTGCAAAAGAATCTGCGGCTCTCGCGCACACAAGGGATCGATTTTGTTATGCGCCGTCACCGCCTCGATGCCTTGCTGGCGCCCACCGGTGGCCCGGCTTGGCCCACCGATTGGCTCAACGGCGATCATTTCACCGGCGGCTACTCAACGGCGTCCGCGGTAGCCGGTTATCCCCATATCACGGTTCCCGCTGGTTATGTGTTCGGATTGCCTTTCGGCATTTCCTTTTTTGGCTCAGCCTACTCGGAACCAAAGCTAATCGGACTGGCTTATGCTTTTGAACAGGCAACAAAGGTTCGGCGTCGACCGCAGTTTCTTCCCACAGTGAGTTTCAAAGGTGATCGGTAATTTATTGCGCGAATTACGGCACCGTTTGCTTGCTGACCTGCAGAATAGCAATTTTGAAGAAGTAATCCTGAGGCGGTTTTCCCTATGATGTTTAACCGCCGCTTAAATGAAGGACGGATCAAGATGGCGAGAACAGCAACTCAAACAAAAACAAAATCAATTTACAGCCCGCATCCGAGTCTGGCGCTGGTGCAAAAATGGATCGCCGACTTAAAAGAAAAGACGGGACGCTCGCTTGACGAGTGGATGCGTTACCTCAAGAAGAATGGTCCGAAAGACAATAAGGAACGGCGCGAGTGGTTGACGACCGAGCATGGATTAGGGACTAACTCCGCCTGGTGGCTCTCGGACCGGGCTGCCGGCATAGGAACTGAAGAAGGTGATCCTGACGCCTATCTGAAAGCAGCGGAAGGTTACGTGGAGAAAATGTTCTCCGGAGGAAAAGCGGAGCTGCGACCTATCTATGACGCGCTCCTGAAACTGGCTTGAGTGTTGGCAAGGAAGCGAAGGCTTGTCCCTGTCAAACGATAGTTCCGCTGTATCGCAACCATGTCTTCGCGCAAATCAAACCGACGACGCGAACGCGGATCGACCTCGGGTTTGCTTTGGGAGACATGAAAGCAAAGGGACGTTTAATCGACACCGGTGGTTTCGCAAAGAAGGACCGCATCACTCATCGAATCGAAATCACCTCACTCGACGATATCGACGGTGAGGTGAAGCGCTGGTTGAAAGTCGCCTACGATCGCGATGCAGCGTAAAACAAAACGGCTTAGTACCAGGTGCTTTAAACTTTGTGCTGGCCGAACGCCTTACAAAAGCCCTCGTAGAAGCGATAGTCTCGGAAACTAAAACCAGGAACAAAGTACCAGGTACAAGTTCAAAAATTGAATTCTTAAAGAAAAATGGCAACCCAGAAAACCCAAGCTCTTCGCGTCGGCGACGAAGCAGTCAAAGCCAAGACTGGCAAGAACTGGAACGAGTGGTTCACGCTTTTGAACAAAGCGGGAGCCAAGAAGATGACGCACCAGGAAATCGTCAAGCTTCTCAGTTCGAAACATGACGTTGGCCCATGGTGGCAACAGATGGTAACGGTTGCCTACGAACAGGCGAGCGGGATGCGCCAGGAGAATCAACGCCCGGACGGTTATCAGATTAGTGTTAGCAGAACCATCAACGCGTCCGTCGGTTCTGTGTACAAGGCGTTTGCCGATGAGACACTGCGGGACGAATGGCTGGGAGAAAAAGGCCTCGTGGTACGCAAAGCCACTCCCAACAAAACAATGCGCGTAACCTGGAAGGACAAGACAACGAGCCTGGAAGTCTATCTCACAAAAAAGACGTTGGCCAAAACGCAGGTTGTCGTGCAGCACACAAAGATTCCCGATGCGAAGACGGCAGCCAAAATGAAAACGTATTGGACGAAGAAACTCGATCGACTGCGAACAACACTTGAGTGATGGCCGTTACTCATCCGGCGCATCTCATGTCCTCACCAAAGAAACTAAACTCTCTAACTCACCTCCTGACCTCGGCCGCCAAGGCGAGGAACTAGCCGCTGCCTATCTGGACCAACTCGGCTTTCAAATCGTCGCCGCCAATTTCACGGTTCCCGTCGGCCGGAATCGTAACGACGCGGTGGTCAATGTCGAAATCGATCTCGTGGCTTACGAAGGCCCGGTACTCTGTTTCGTGGAAGTAAAAACGCGAGCCTCAGATTGGTTTGCGCCGCCGACAGCGAATGTCGATCTGCGCAAGCAGCGACAGGTGACGCGCGCCGCGCGCGTTTACCGCAGAATGTTTGGTCTGGAAGCGGAGCCTTACCGTTTCGACGTCGTGAGCATTGTGCTGCCTCAGGAAGTCGAGACAGCGGAGGCCGAAATTTCAAGCCCAGACTCAGCGAGGACAGCATTTAAGATCGACTTGTTTCGCGATTTCTGGCGAACAGATAAATTTCGAGCCCAGCGCCCGCACCATGCCTACTGGGACTAACTAGTGCAGACTCAAATCGGTTCAGGCATGAGAAGCCCTCCGTGAGGTTTGAGGTGTTGGAGCGTGAGGATTCCAATGTGGCTTGTTTCTCTCGCCCCTTTGGGCTCTTGAGTGGAGAAGCCGGTTGGTCCAGGGGCGGCGCGCTCCTTTTTTCCGCGCCGGCGGCGCTCAGCTCCTATTAACCTCGATCACATTTTTCTTCTGTGCTCCGATCCAGAGTCCACAATCGTGGATCATGCCGGTGAGGCTACCCTTTTGAATACCGTCCAGCTCTTAACATTCGGGAACTTTAACCTGCTCTCGGCGTAATTATGACCAGAATGCAATTTTGGTCAGTGGTCAGCTCCCTGAAATGCCTGCAATAACGACAAAAGAAGAGGTTCGGGAGGCGATTTTGGACGCGACGGAGCGTCTGCTCGCTCGTTATGGCTATCGCAAGATGACGGTGGAAGACATCGCCCGCGAAGTAGGCGTGGGTAAAGGCTCGATCTACCTCCACTTCAAAAGCAAAGAGGAAGTCGTTCTCTCCCATGTTGACCGGATCGTGGAGCGCATGAAGGAACGACTCTGGACTATCGCACGTTCAGATGCCACCGCGGCAATTCGGATTCGACAGATGCTGTTAACCCGCGTGCTCTTCCGCTTCGACAGTATTCAACACTACACCCAAAGCCTGAACGATCTTCTGGCGGCGTTGCGCCCAAGTTTGCTGGCACGGACGCGCCGTTTACTTCGACGAGGAGGCCCAGATCTTTGCAGAGGTTCTTAACCCAGGGTCGCGATTCGCACGAATTTCAATTCGATGACGCACTCACGACCGCTTACGGAATGTTGCACGCGACGAACTCGCTGCTGCCATACAGCCTTAGCACCACCGAATTGGGCGAACGCGACGAGGTAATGGAGAAAGCAACCGTCGTTGCAGATCTCATTTTGCGAGGCTTGCTTGAACGCTCGCACCGGGACTGACCACTGTAAGAGTCGCTTACCAATTTGCACTCCAATTGGAAATCGGCAATCGCCAATGGCAATAAGTTTTGTTCTCAAAACACTAAGGAGATATCAATCATGAAACGTTCGGTACTCATACTTACTCTCATCGTTGTGGCGGTAGCTAATTTGGCTCTCGCTTCCAGCGCGGCTGCGCAGCAGGAACGCACGCCACCTGATGGTCCAATTGACGCCACCACGCGCAACCAGGTGATCGACACGGTGCTTAAGCGCCTCAATGAATCCTACGTTTTCCCGGAGGTCGCTAAAGCGATGGAAAAATCGATTCGCGATCGTGTGGCGAAAGGCGAGTACGATCAGATCTCCAGCTCACGTACTTTCGGCGAGACGTTGACGAAAGATCTCCAGGCCGTCAGCAAGGACAAGCACCTGCGAGTCCGTTACTCGCATGAGGTGCTTCCGGAACGCCAGCCTCGAGCAGAACCAACTGCCGAGCAGCGCGAGCAGGAGCGCCGGGATCTGAGTTGGATGAATTACGGCTTCGAAAAAGTAGAGCGACTGCGCGGTAATACGGGCTACATATCGTTTCGCGGATTCATGGGACCAGAACTGGGCGCGGACGCGGTAGCTTCGGCAATGAACTTTGTTGCCGGCACCGATGCTCTGATCATCGACTTGCGCAGCAACGGCGGTGGCGATCCGGAAATGGTAGCTCTGATTTGCTCTTACCTCTTCGGTCCAGAGCCTGTGCATCTGAACGACCTTTACTGGCGGGAGGGAAACCGCACGCAGGAGTTTTGGACGCGTAAGGAAGTGGCGGGCAAGCGTTATTTGAATAAGGACGTCTACGTCCTAACCAGCAAATACACTTTCTCTGGAGCTGAGGAATTCACTTACAACCTGAAGAATCTTAAGCGCGCAACCATCATCGGCGAGACGACCGGCGGCGGCGCGCACCCTGGCGCTGGTTTTCGTATCAACGAACATTTCAATATGTTTGTGCCTACCGGTCGCGCTATCAGTCCTATTACCAAGACCAACTGGGAAGGGACGGGAGTGAAGCCAGATGTCGAAGTGCCGGCGGATCAAGCATTGGCGGTGGCGCGTCTGATGGCCTTAAAGAAAGCTCTTCCCAATCTAACCAATCCCGGTTTCAAACAAGGTGTGGAGGGAGAAATCGAGAGGTTGGAAAAGGAGATGACCGAACTAAAAGCCAAGAAGTAGGGGCTCGCAGTTGAGGAGCTAGCTGTTTTTGCGAAGCACCCGGGGAGCGTAAGCCAGGCGTAAGCCTCAGGTAAGCTAACGATTAAAGATCAAGCCCGCGAAGTGGGCGAAAGGATGATTTCGATCCTATTGCCCGCCTCACGGGCTCCTTGTTTGAGAATTGCCTGTCTTAGGGCTCGCGCCGTGGGCTTCACGCTCCTCGCGTGCTTCGCACGCTCAAGTACCGACTTAACGCCGTACCTAATTCGTGGCGGTTTGTTCTTTGGTTCGAGGCGGCGCGTTCTTCACGTGCTTATCAAACCAACTGATCATTTCGTAAAGCACATGCTCGATTGTTTCCCGGCTCGAGTAACCATGCGCCTCTAACGGCAATGTCACCAACCTCACCGTCCCGCCATGGCCTCGCACCGCCTGATACATCCGTTCCGACTGGATCGGGAATGTACCGGTGTTGTCGTCGGCTTCTCCGTGGATGAAGAGGACCGGTTCGTTGATCTTATTCGCTACCATGAACGGCGAGACCTTTATATACAGATCAGGCGCTTCCCACATCGTTCGCCGCTCGCTCTGAAAACCAAAGGGCGTCAAAGTGCGATTGTACGCGCCACTTCGCGCAATTCCCGCGCGGAACAGGTTTGAATGCGCCAACAGATTCGCGGTCATGAACGCGCCGTAACTGTGACCGCCAACTCCGACTCGCTCAGGATCAGTGACTCCCATTTCCGCCGCCTTATCGATTGCCGCCTTCGCGCTCATCACGATCTGCTCAATGTAAGTGTTGTTGACCGTTTCCGGATCACCGACCACGGGCATCGTGGCGTTGTCCAACACGGCGTAACCCTTTAGGAGGAAAAACAGATGCGTTGGTCCAAGCAATTGCGTGTAACGCTGCGTCGATCCGGTCACTTGTCCGGCCGTGCTCGCATCGGTGAACTCAAGTGGATAGGCCCAGACGACCGTCGGTAAGCGAGTTCCGGTCTTGTAGTCCGGCGGCAGATATAGAGTGAACGAACACTGAACTCCATCAGCCCGTTTGTAAGTGACAAGCTGCTTCTTGATTCCACTTAACTGCGGCGTGGCGTCCGGAAACTTCGTGAGCGACTTCACCATGATGGCACTGGAGCGTGCGTCAACCAGATGGTAGTTGGGCGTCTCTTTCGCGCTTTCGCGCCGCGTAACAAACCTTTTGCCATCGTCGCTCAGAATCGCGACGACAGCTTCATAACTGTCTCCAGCACTGCGAAAGACCCGTTCAGATTTCAGTGTGGTTAGGTTGAAGCGATCGAGAAACGGGCGGTCACCCTCGGGAGAAGCGCCGGCAGCGTCATTCAGCAAAATCCAATCGCCGTCCTGCAGGATTGCGCGCATGTTGCCATGAAGCAGGCGAGTTACAGGTGTGCCGGGATCAGCATAACGATCCTGAACGTTGCGGCTCCAAATCATTTTTGGAGTTTCGCTACGATCGAGATTCAGCATAAAGGTTCGTGACCAGCGGCGATCGCGATCGTAATCGTAGATAAACGCGAGTCCTCGCCCTTTCCCCAAATTGCATCCCCGCGAACCGGTGCTCGGTTTTATAAAGCTCTGTGGGCGCGCCATTGAATGGTGCTTTCAGCATAAGCACGCGATCGCGATGCGAAACTTTCTTTTTCGGATCACCGCCATCGAGAGCTTCGACCCAAATCAAAGTCGCCGGCTCCGTCGGCCGCCAGCGGTAGTTACGCGGACCAGTTGCTACGCCATCAATCGGAATCTGATCGGCAAGGGGCAGGCTGGCCACTTTGTGGATCAGCTTGCCTTTCGTGTCCCAAACTTCAACATCACGGGGGAAAGCAAAGTCGGGATAGAGATATGAAAACGGGCGGTGGATCCGTCCCACGAGGATGTGGTTGCCATCTGGCGCAACATCGATCGATCGAAAGATGCCGGGCGTGCCCACATTCGTGATCTTTCCGCTCGAGCTATCAATCATTGCAAGCTGTGCGGTGGCGTAGTATTCAAAAAGATCTTCGTCGTAAGGCGTCTTCAAAAGATCCTGGAACGTGCGAACCGGTCCGGGCCGGCCCGAGCTCTCTTGCCAGTTCGGTTCGCGCGGAACATTAACGGCCCTGGGAGCGGGAGGCCGTTTTGTCGGCACCAGCAGGACCATCAAGGTGCGGTTGTCCGGCATCCACTGCACCGAGTCGCCGCTCGTCGTATTTACGCGCGCGCTCTTTCATTTTTCTTACTGCACCGGTAGCCGCCTCGCCACTCCACAATTCAACGCCACTCGCCGTCGTATTTAGTGAAAACAAAACGCTTGCCATCTGCACTCCAGATTGGCGAACCAATCTTTGCTCCCGGTGGCAAAGCGATCTTGATCTCTGAGTCATCTGAAAGCCGCTTCAGGCTAAGTGCAACAAAATAAGGATAGCGATGAGGACCATTATTGCTGGGATTAATGCGCTGGCCGGCGAGGCGCAGCATCGGCTCCGCCAGATCTGCAAGCGGTGGATAGCGCAGGCTTGTCGCCAGCAACATCGCATCGCGCGCAGGACTGACGAATGCTACCGGCGTAACCGGCGCCGATAAAATGCTAGAGACTTCCGGCGGCGCTTTCTTATATCCGTCCTGGGCCACTACCATCAGCCCGAGCAGAGGTAGGATCGTCAAAATCGCGGAAAGACCAAGACGCGCCATTAGCTTAGGTTCCAAGATATGGAGAAACATTTGACTACTCCTTCACTGACGGTTGTGTGGAACTCGACACTTGGAAGAACTAGAAGTTAAGAGACTCAAGGTATTGAAGTCAACGCATCGCGACGTCTGCTAGTGTCCTAATTCTGTAGTGGCGGCACGCTGTGGCCGCCCCGCATTTGAGATTAGGGGCGTGCCCACGGAGGGACGGCCCTACATCTGTTTCTCAAGTAATGACATTACCCCGCGAAACTTGCGGCTCAGCCGCTGGCCGTGCGGTAAGGTTTACCTTACCGGGACGGTACTCTTTTATTTCAGCGCGAGGCTAAGACTCGCGCAAGATGATCAAAACCAATTGTCGGTAAGGCAAGCCTTACCGCACGGAAGGCGGCAAGCCGCAGACTATCAGCGCGCTTTTTGTTATGTAAGTGGCTTCGTCTTTCGACGCCATCATGATGCGCCGCAAAAACATTCTCTGACCTCCACAACTGCTGACAGATTCTCTTGCTAGGAAATACTCACCAGATTATGCTTGGTCGCCTTCTCGCTCCTTTTGATCAAACTTCGGCTGCGGAGAGAAACCATGACTTGCAACACCTGCGGTAGTTTAATCGAAGACTTCAACCGATTCTGTCCCAAGTGTGGTGCTCCGGTGCAGTTTCAAACGCCCCCTCAAATTCGGTCCAGGCTCCGTACGCTCCGCCGCAGCAACAGATGTACGGCGGACCCGTGGTGCCACCGAAGAAATCGGGTTGCGGGAAGATCCTCTTAATTCTCGGAATCATTCTCGTATTGCTGCTTGCTGCCGTGGGCGCGGCAATTTACTTTGGTTACGGCGCTCTTGAGAAGAAGTTAAAGAGCTCCGAGGCTTATACGGTGGCGGTCCAGGCGCTTAGAGACAATCCCGAAGTCCAGGACAAGTTGGGTGAGATTCAGGAGACTGGATTTCCCCTCGGCGCCTACACAACGAACAGCGACGGCTCCGGTGATGCCGCGTTCGTGATGAAAGTTACGGGCTCCAAAACCACCAGCCAATACAAAGTCGAAATGAGGCGCAGCAATAATGTATGGAAGATTGTGAAAGGGGATCTCAGTCTGGCCAACGGCGAGGTAATTGATATCGTCGATCAATCGGGCGTTGATACCGACACCAATCTCAATGCGAATGAGGACAGCTTCCCGTCTCCGCCGCTGCCTGGGGATTCGCGCTCATCATCGCGAACAATCAGCGGCGGAGTGCTAAACGGAAAGGCGACGAGCTTACCTCAACCTGCTTATCCTCCGGCCGCCAGACAAGTAAAAGCGAGCGGGACCGTGATGGTTCAGGTTCTAGTGGATGAGAAGGGAAACGTCGTGACCGCCCAAGCGGTTAGTGGTCATCCTTTGCTCCGACCGGCAGCAGTTGCCGCAGCTCGCCAGGCGAAATTTTCGCCAACAAGGATTTCCGGAAAACCTGTCAAGGTTACCGGGGTGATTAATTACCAGTTTACGCCTGAGGGAAACTGAGCAAAGAATTCTGTCCGGGGAACTGAGCAAAGAATTCTGTCCGGGGAAACTGAGTGGAAAATTCTGTCGAGGATACCGAGTGGAAATTCCACTTGCCAAATGCCAAGTCCGATTAATGAAGCTGGCTTCCCTAGCGACCAATCGGCAATCGTCAATCGGCAATCGGCAATTTGAAGGCTCGCTTGACAACATTAGGCGGATACGTAGAATCAAAACACTCTTAGCGGGAGTAGCTCAGTGGTAGAGCATCGCCTTGCCAAGGCGAGGGTCGCGAGTTCAAGTCTCGTCTCCCGCTCCATGCATCAGTTGAAGGCGGAATGATGAAGCAGGACACGACAGGGTGAAGCGGAGACACGGCGACACGGAGAACACCAGCGGAAGCGCTGTGTTGTTAACCCAATTTTCTCCGTTTCTCCGCGTCTCCGCGTCCCCGAGTCTTCTTCATCTTTCCGCCTTTAGCATTCTTCTTAGTTCTAACGGCGGCGTAGCCAAGTGGTAAGGCAGAGGTCTGCAAAACCTTTATTCATCGGTTCGATTCCGATCGCCGCCTCCAAATAGTTCAACAACTTACACGCAGTCACCACCTCGAGTCCTTTCTCACTGTGGGGACTTTTGTGGGGATGTTCGCTTCGAACGTCTGATTAGTCCGGCGCTCCCGTTGGGATTACAAGCGGAGATCGCTTCACGCCCTGAGAGCGACTAGTCGCTGCAAATTATCCCCGGTATAATTCGTCTCGAAAGCTCGTCGGTTTACTAGGTGGTCAATGGTGATCATGAAAGACGGCGCTCCAAATCCAGCTCAGATGACGCCCTAACAGCTGATTGCTGACACTGTGTCAACTCTTCGCAATGACGATGAAGTTGATGCTGATTTGCTAAATATTCCAGCGAGCAATATTGTCACGCTGAATCCTGCTGAACCGCAGTCAGCGATGCCGTTAAGGCGATAGAACGCCTTGCAGCAAATTGGCCAGAGAGTTTTGATAATGCTCCCACCGATAACGATTGAAGCGCTAAAACTCGAAGGTTGTCGCGCTTACTTGCAACCGCAGACCGTAAAACTGGCTCGCGGTAATACGCCTCTCAGTCTTGCGGTCTTCGCACCTAAGGCCAAAGGTAAGTCTAGCCTTGTGGACGCCTTTGAGTACTATTTTTCAGGTGATGCAACATTGAAGCCTTTGGGGAGACGCTCGGCTCAAACTCATGCTGGCCCACTGGCTATGGAGCATGTAGAAGCCGAAGAAGCCGGCATCACGCCCTC
The DNA here is from genome assembly GCA_963826235.1 of Pyrinomonadaceae bacterium. Lineage (GTDB taxonomy): Bacteria > Acidobacteriota > Blastocatellia > Pyrinomonadales > Pyrinomonadaceae > PSRF01. The sequence goes on from CAWGWE010000001.1 coordinate 303,975, forward strand.
CATCCATCTCTGGTTCAGGCAGGGAACAGATAAGTTCGATGAAGCTCGCCGGATATTATCACTGCGTCACTTTGCCAGATGCGGCCAAGCGATTGCTCAGCTGCATCAAGGTAGGGTTCATTGTCAGGGGTTATGAACTTCGGGACTTCGTCGAAGCCACGACGCCTCAGAGTCGATACAAGGATATTGTTTCTTGGTTTTCACTAGACCCGCTCCTGACGATCCAGCAGAACCTGCGATCGTTGCGACGGCAAATAAAGCTGCCAGGTTATCGCCTGCATCGGCTGAAAGGCGAGCGGGCCGGCACATGGAGTGTTTCGGTCAGCGGCAACTGGCGCGTGACGTTTACATTTGAGAGCGAAGATGCGTTTGACGTTGACCTTGAAGATTATCACTAAGGATTTGATCGATGCCGAACAATTGGCTAAACAACAGAAAAAGACGACCGACGCATCCCGGCGAGATCCTGCGCGAGGACGTCTTGCCGGCAGCGGGATTGACGCAAGATAAGCTTGCAAGTTTGCTCGGCGTCTCGCGACGAACCATTAGCGAGATCCTGCACGAGCGCAGACCCGTCACTACCGACATGGCGCACCGCTTGGCGCGCGCCTTTGGTACGTCGCCTGAGATGTGGCTGGGTCTACAGCAGGACGTTGATCTCTGGGATACGCATCACGCTCGACGCAAAGAGTACGAACGGATTAAACGAGTCGCAACGTCGAAGGCCGCGTAGTTAGTTGGTTGATGACGCGCTCACGGATCAAGGGTACATTCTCTATTGAGTTTAGGTCGAAATGAAGCGTTTACTCCTCATCCTTATCTCATTCGTCTGGCTTTCCCTTATCCCTCAAGAAGCCCGAGGTTGTACGTGCAACGAATATGAGACACCTGTGTGCGCTGCTTACTGGCGAGCGGATGCGGTGTTTGCGGGCCAGCTCCTGGACATCACGGCGGTCGAGAAAAAGTCAGAGAACCAAATGCCAACCGTGATGCTCCATTTCATAGTCGAGCAACCGTTTCGCGGTGTTGCCGGTGATCGAGTTGATGTCGAAACCCTACACGGAACGAGTTGTGACATGAAATTCGAGAAAGGCCAGAGATATCTAATTTACGCATCGCGCGAACGAGACAGTAACCAACTCTTTGCTGGGCCATGCACTCGAACAACGGAGCTGAAACATGCCATCGATGATTTGAACTACGTTCGTACCGTAACGCAACAGGAAGCGAAAGAGTCCATTTTGGGCCGCCTTCTCCGCAACAAATATGAACCTCTACCAGGACTTAGAGTCACCGTGCAGGGTGGCGACAAGACTTTGGAAGCCAAGACGGACCAGAAGGGGGACTTTTCAGTGTCCGTGCCCGGCCCGGGCAATTACACGGTTCGAGCATTCATTCCCTTTGCCGCCGCCGTCATGGCTTATCGGGAAGATGAGCAAGGCAAGATAGAAACGACCGATGCGTTGACGACATTTGAATATGAAGTACAGATTGGAAAGAACGAATGTCAATACAGGCAGCTTGATACGTTCAAAGTAGATTTGCATGCAACGGCCGAAGTCTCCGGCCATGTATTGACCGCCTCAGGGCGACCTGTCAGTCCCGGTTACGTCTATCTGGTTAATGCCACTGATCCTGATGACAGTGATTTCAAGAAGCTCGAAGCCAACGGGTCGTTCAAATTCGAAGGCGTTGCCGTCGGTGAGTACTATCTTGTACTCAACCCGCGTAACCAAGCGCCCGATGAGAATGACGCGCCTTATCCGCGAACCTATTATCCCAACATGGCCGAAGCAGGTGCGGCTACGAAGATTGTGGTAACCGAGGGCGCGAAGCTTGAGAGCCTTACGCTACGCGTGGGTCAAAGCTGGAAAGCACGAGTCGTGACTGGAAAGGTAGTTTGGCAGGATGGACGTTCGCTTCAAAACGCTCACATCTCGCTGTATGTCGGAGATCGCTATATTCGATTGATCAAACTCGACGAAAAAGGACGATTCAATTTCAATGTCTACGGTGATTTCAATTACGCCATCCTCGCCGAATCGTGGGGCCAAGATCATGGAAAGTCGGAACGCGTATCGATCACCCAGAAATCGACTGGCTTGAAGTTGATCCTCAAACGGGTTGACTGACGCTTGCATTATGATGAATTGGACTGTGGGGACTTTTGTGGGGACTCCACGACGATCTTGAGTGTTACCGAGTAACGAGGCGATCATAAGCAGTCAATGTTTACGCCGCGACGACACTCAGTGATACTCGGTGACACTAGCCCTGATCGAACTGCAAAACCTTTATTCATCGGTTCGATTCCGATCGCCGCCTCCAATACCATCTAGGTTAGCTTCCTTTTGAAAAGTCTGAAAAATAGTCTGTAGTAGGCTCTGTAGCAGCCACCGTCTAATCTGCATTCATCAATGCTGATCTGGCTTAGCTCATTCTCGCTTTCGTGCCTCTCATCGATAACATGCCCCTAACGCAATTGGCGCCTGGGCTGTTTCGCCGAATAAGGAGTCTCTCCATGAATTCATACACAAGTCTTGTTATCGGCGGGATGCTTTCCTTGACCTACGGCGCTCCTTGGGCGGCACAACAACCGTTTTCGATGGCTGCGCAGGAAGAGCGTTTGGCGCCAACAGAAATTCTCGCGCCATTAAGCGTCGCGCGGTTCTTACCAAAGACCGAACTTCAACAACCCAAGGTGGATCTGGATGAAGCGAAGCGGCTCGAACAAGAAGCTGCCAGGCTTACGAAGGAGCGAAACTATAGCCAGGCCATTCTCCTCCTGGAGCGAGCCCTGGAAATTCGTCAGAAGGCCGAGGGCGTTAAGAGTGCGGATATTGCTTCCTCTCTTAGCGAGCTCGGTGAGCTCTCCTATTCGGCGGGAAATTACGACGGCGCTATCGGTTTCATGGCAAGGGCGTTGGCGATCCGTGAGAAATCGCTCGCTGCTGATGATCCGCTAGTGGCCGAGTCCCTCACTGACTTAGCGTCCCTTTATGTGATTAAGGGTGATTTCATCACTCCTGAACCCATGCTTAAGCGCGCCCTGCTGATCCAGGAAAAGAGGTCTGGACCCAACAGCCTTGAGGTAGCCGCCACTCTCAATAGTCTTGCAACACTTTACGAGAATCGCGGAGATCGCAAATTGGCGGAACTGATGTTCAAACGCTCCCTCGCGATTCGTGAGAAGGAACTCGGCGAGCAACATCGACTTGTCGCAACCTCCCTCAACAACCTCGGGCGTCTTTACATGGCAAACATGGACTTTGCAAACGCAGAACCGTTGTACAAACGATCGTTGAGGATTCGAGAGACTTTGTTGGGCTCTCAGAGTCCGGATCTGGCAGTACCGATCATTAACCTTGCCACCCTGTTTTATCAGCAGGGCAAATTTGATGAGGCTGAACCACAGTTCACCCGCGCCTTGAAATTACAAGAAGCCGCCTTGGGAGCCAAACATCCAGCCTTAGTGAATACTCTCAACAACCTCGCCGAGGTGCACCGCCATAAAGGAGAATTCAATCTTGCAGAGTCATTGTACCAACGGGCTCTTGAGTTGGCGTTGCAAACTCTTGGGCCAGATCACCCTGCCGTAGCTCTAGTGTTGCGTGGCCAAGCGCTACTCGAGGAGGCCAGGGGCAAATCAAGAGCGGCTGTCTCATTCTTAGAGCGTTGCAATAACATTCGAGAGCGAAATCTGGCGTTAACTCTAACAGCCGGTTCGGAGTCGCAAAAACTGCTTTACATGGGCACCTTGGCAGAGGAGACCGATGTGACTTTGTCGCTCCATCTCAAAACACTGCCAACAGACGGGCCTGCCGCTCGTCTGGCGCTAAATACCATTCTGCAAAGAAAGGGCCGCGTCCTGGATGTCATTAGCAACAACATTGAAACTTTGCGTCGGCACGCCGGCCCTCAAGATTTGGCTCTATTGGCTCGGCTCGCAAGCACACGTGCCCAGTTGGCTAAGATAATACTGAGTCCTCCCAGTCAGCAGTCTTCCGGAAACACGAAAACTGAGGTAGCTGAACTGGAGAAAGAGATCGAGCATCTAGAATCGGAGATAAGCGCCAGCAGTATTCAGTTTCGTGCGCAGTCACAATCAGTGACGCTCGAGCGGGTTCAGCAAGCTATACCCAAAGGGGCCGCGTTAGTTGAGTTTGTTATTTATAGACCTTTCGATGTTACGGGCCGCACCAGCGCCGAGAGCTTTGGTGCTGAGAACTACGCTGCTTACGTTCTGGGCAGCTCTGGCGAGTTAGCCTGGGTAAACCTGGGAGGGAGGAGGACCATTACCCAGGCCGTAGCGCGTTTTCGCAGGAGCCTTGCAGACCCTTCAAGTAGGACTTATCGGCGAGCTGGACGGGCTCTGGATGAGTTAGTGATGCGACCAATTAGGAAACTCATCAGCGGCAAGAGAAGGCTATTCATTTCCCCCGATGGCGACCTCAACCTTATTCCATTTGGAGCTCTGGTTGACGAAAGGAACAAGTTTCTCGTGCAGAGTTATTCAATCACTTACCTGAGCAGCGGTCGCGACCTATTAAGACTGCAAGTGAAATCGCCCAGCCGAGAAGGACCAGTGGTAGTGGCGAATCCTGATTTCAACAGTACCGAAATGGGAAGCGGCGTTTCCGCTCCGACCAGCAACAAAACAATGCAACGCTCGGTTGATTTCCGGAAGCTACGCATTTCCCCGCTTCCGGGAACGGCCCAGGAGGCGAAAGCTCTGAAATCTATTTTTCCGGTCGCCAAGATCTTTACTGGGATAGACGCCACCGAGGCAAGCGTTAAGAAAGTCAGTGCCCCAAGCATACTTCACGTAGCCACCCATGGCTTCTTTTTTGCGGATCGAGGGACAATCGAAGGAACTCGCCAGCTTGTTATGGGCGAAAAAACGCAAGACGACCTCAGCGTGAATCCCTTATTGCGATCGGGTTTAGTGATGGCTGGTGTGAGCGGAGGTACTAGTGGAACCGGAGAAGATGGAGTTTTGACAGCACTTGAAGTTGCCGACTTGGATTTGTGGGGCACACAACTCGTAGTGCTCTCAGCTTGTGACACTGGCTTGGGAGACGTGCGCAATGGTGATGGGGTTTATGGGTTGAGACGGGCCCTGGTGTTGGCTGGAGCGGAGAGCCAGGTGATGAGCCTCTGGAAGGTAAGTGACTCAGCAACTCGCGACTTGATGACCGGGTACTACAGCCTGTTAAAAGCTGGAGCCGGACGTACTGATGCCTTGAAAAAAGTGCAACTCGAAATGATCAATGAAACAAGAGGACTCGGCGCACGCGGAAGACTTAGCCATCCCTACTACTGGGCAAGTTTCATTCAATCGGGCGAGTGGCGAAGCTTGTAAATGTCGAACAGCCCTACCAAAAAAACTCTAAATTATTCACTTGCTTCGCCGGCGTCGCCATAATGCTCCCGAGGCCGCTAAACCAGAAAGAAGAAGAGTGAAAGTAGCTGGTTCGGGGGTTGGAACGGTTGAGAGTATTGAAAGACTCGACCCGCTGCCTGACATTCCGGTGCTATTCACGAACACGCCGCCCGTGAGGCCGATATAGAAATCAGGAGTAATGTTGCCGGGGAGGGGCCCAAACTGACTCAAATTAAACAGTCCAGTAACAGGAGAATTGCTTGAGCCTGTTACTGATAGTGTCGACAACATTATTCGGTTTCCAGTATTTGCTGGATCAACCAGGAAGACAGTAACATTTCCAAATCCTGTTCCTGCTTGACCGCTAAGGACTAGATTGAACTGGATCTGAATCAAACTGCCGACTTGACCAAGATTAGCGTTAGTGATGCCGTAATCACTCAAAGAGTACACGTACACTTGCGTTGGACCGCAGACAAAAGGTTGAGTCCCTGCAAAGCACGGTGCAGGTGCGAAGCCCTGATTCAAGAGTTCGCCCCCCGCAGAGAAGCGCGAAAACTGATTAAGGCGAGTGGTTACGTTAGGGAATTGACTTGAAGTTGTGCCTGCAGTGTTGTCCAGCTCAATTCTTCCAGCCTTAACGCCGGCATTGAAATGACCAAAGACAAACAGCAAGGCAATGGAAAGTGAATATGTACTTAGTCGGGATGACATAACTTACCTCCTTCGCTCGGATCGCTCGGATGGGTTTGCGAGTCTGGGCCGCCAGTGAAGATTGAGGGTCGAAACTGGCTATCCTTTAACTGGTTTGAGCGGGCTGACTATATAACCTTTGATTTCGACCCGTCAATCCATTCGCCTTTGACATCCTGAAGTCGCTCGCAGACTAAGCACTGCTACTTTGGATCAGAGGTTAAAACTCGCGAGATAATCCTACGGCTATAGCGACCAATTACCCTCCGTCAGGAAGGGGCGCCCAAAGCGCATATACCGTCGTTAGCGTCTGTTGTATGATATGCCGGCAACCAGAGAAATCTCGGCGCATTATTAAAACACCGGGCCACGACCTCCTCTCGATCCAAATAATAGATCCTTTAATCACTCGCGCTGCCTGTTTGCCATGGGAGATCAAGGGATGAGTCGTAAGTGCTCGCCTCCAGCCGAGCGATGCCTCGGCTTTTCACTCACAGGAAAAATCGGTCATGGCCTACATCCCCGGTTTCGAATATGACATCTTTGTCAGCTACGCCCACGTAGACAATGCTCCCCTCGAAGATGAGGAGGACGGCTGGGTGACTAAGCTGCACGCCTCGCTGATGGCGCTCATCCCGCAGAAGATTGGGCGCGCCGATGGTTTTTCCATCTGGCGCGATCTCAAATTGGGGGGAAACGACGAGTTCGCCGACACCCTCGACGCGGCCTTTCGCCGAAGCGCACTCATGTTGACCATTCTCACGCCGAGCTACCTGGCCTCGACGTGGTGTCTGAAAGAGTTGGATGGCTTTCGCTCGCAGCCGCACCCGATGTTCGGCCCGAGGGTCGGAGACAAGAATCGGGTCTTCAAAGTGATGCCCTCGCCTGACGTCCCCGCGGAGGAGCACCCTACCTCTCTGAAGGGCTCATTGGGTTATCAGTTCTACGAAATCAACCGGATGAAGATGACGGAGGAGCGTTTCAGGCGCACTACTCAGCAAGATCCCGACCAACGTTATTGGCTGAGGCTTGATGATTTGGCCCGCGACATCGCGAACCTGCTGAAGAAAATGCGCAGGATTGTGACCGGTGAAGAGTCCACCTCGATCACGGACGGGCCCTCAGGGCCAGTCGTCTACCTCGCCGAGGTGACTGATGACCTTATCGACCAGCGCGACGAGATTAAGCGGGCGCTTGAACAGCAACAAGTGAAGGTGCTACCGGAAGTCGAACTCCTGCAGAGCGCACCCGCGTCGGTCGAAGCCGCGCGTCTCGCTCTTGCTCGTGCACAGTTGTCCGTTCATTTGTTAGGCCAGTATTACGGCCGTAAGCCCGCCGGTGAGGAACGTTCATTCATACACCTTCAGTACCTGGAGGCCCTCGAGGAGTCGAAACGCAGGTCGCTGCCCCGCCTCTCGTGGTTGCAGAAGGATTTTGACTTCGAGAGTGCCAATGAGCGTCAGAGGGAGTTCCTCATGTTTCTTGAAGACGATCCGGGTGCAGAGGGAGAGTTGCTAAAGACTGGCCTTGAGGAATTGAAAGACATCATTATGTCGAAGGTCGCGCCGCCACCAGCCGTGCCCCTCGAAGAGGATCCATTCTTCTACATCTCCTGCACACCTGATGACCTTGAGCGCGCGCGTAGAATTCTTGCATGCCTTCGCTCCGAGAACTGTCAAGGCATTATCTCCCCTGTTGAGGGCGCCGATGAGGAGGCGTTGCGCAAACACCACAGGGCCAATCTGCGCCGCTGCGATGTCTTGATGATTCTCTATGGCCGCGCGACGGAGGTGTGGGTGCAGGACAGGGCTCTCGAGGCGTGGGAGATTGCGAAGCGCCGTAAGAAGAAGCCTCTGAGGATGTACGTATACGACTGGCCCCCGCCGATGAAGAGTGAGGTCGGCATTGCTTTACACAACCTCGGGCGTTGGGAGAGCAGCGAGGAGTTCACCTGCGACGAGGTCAGAAAGCTCCTCCGCGCGATGAACGGTGCCGCAAGGAGGGACGCGTAATGAGTGCTGAGCTTAGGTTCGACGCTCATCTCGAAGGCAAAAACCCCTTCCCCGGTCTGCGCCCTTTTGACGTGCACGAATCGGAGCTCCTTTTCGGGCGCGAAGACGAGATTCAGGAACTACTTTCCCGCCTGCGCCGCACTCGTTTCCTGGCCGTGGTCGGCTCTTCAGGTTGCGGCAAGTCATCAGTAGTACGCGCTGGGCTCGTAGCCTCGCTTCAAGACGGCTTCATGGCTGAAACTACGGCGCCTTGGCGAATCGCCATTATGCGCCCTGGTAATAACCCCGTCGGGCAGTTGGCGCTGGCGTTGAATGCGAAGCAAGCGCTTGGCTCCACGGGCAGTGACCTCGAGGAGTCGGTAGTTATGCGCCAGGCCACGCTGCGCCGCGGCGCGCTCGGACTGATTGAGGAGTACGAAGAGGCCAACCTCCCGCCTGGGTCCAAACTGCTGCTACTTGTCGACCAGTTTGAAGAGCTCTTCCGCTTCATGCGTGAGTCACCGACAAGCGCGAACACGTTAGGTAAGGACGAGGGAGACCGTAAAGATCAGGCCGCTGGGTTGAGAGGAGCTAGCACCGCGGACGAGTCGCAAGCTTTCGTCAAGCTGTTGCTGGCCGCTGCACACTCCAGCGTCCCCGTCTACGTCGTCCTTACCATGCGCTCGGAATTCTTAGGCAACTGCGCCAACTTCTCCGGGCTGCCCGAGGCAATCAATCACGGACTCTACCTCCTCCCGCAGATGAGCCGCGAACAATTGCGCGATGTTATCCAGGAGCCGATTCAAGTCTGTGGGGGACAAATCTCCCCACGCCTCGTCAGCCGTCTGCTGAACGATCTGGGCGACGCCGACCAACTCCCGATTCTGCAACACGCGATGATGCGCATGTGGTCTGAGTGGTCCCCGAACCGGCAGGGCGGCCCCATCGACCTCGAGCATTACAAGAACATCGGCGAGCTGCGTGCGTCGCTCTCGGCTCACGCCGAGGAGACCTATGAGACGCTAACGGAGTCGCAGAAGGAGATCGCCGAACTGCTATTCCGAACGATTACAGAAACTACGGAAGATCAGCAGACTATTCGCCGCCCAACAAAGTTCTCCGTAATCTGTGACATCGTACGTCATGCCGGTGAAGCTAATGGGACCCCCGGTGAAGAATCCAGACTCACTGTCGAGCGAGAGGTAACGTACGTCGCAGACAAATTTCGCGAGGAGAGGCGCTCATTCCTGATGCCTCCCGCAGATCGGCCGCTGGAACCTCAGACAGTCATCGACATCTCGCACGAAAGCCTCATCCGACAGTGGGATCGCCTGCGCGAGTGGGCGGAAAAAGAGGCGCGCTTCACGAAGATTAGGCGGCGACTGAAAGGCGCGGCGGAGGAGTGGCAGGAGAAGAATCGCACCGACGCGACCCTCCTTTACACAGGCGCGCGTCTCCTCCAGGCCGAGGAGTACAGCAAGGACCGCGGCACCACACTAACGCCGCTCGAAAAAGAGTTCATCGCAGCAAGCGACGCTCAGAGCGAGGCCGAGCGGACCAGGAAGTTGGAGGAGGCCAGGCGGGAGGCGAAGACCCGCTTTCAGAGAAGAATGGTAATCGGGCTCCTCATAGCTACCGTCATTTTTGCTGCAGTGGGCGTTTTTGCGTTCATACAGCGCAACGCGGCATTGAACGCGGAACGGAACGCCAGAGAGGCGCAGCGGAACGCAAGAGAGGCGCAGCTTGAAGCCCAAAAGGAAAGTGAAGTAGCCAAGCAAAGGTTAAAGCAAGTGTTACGGGCCTACGGGTGGCGGGACGCGCAATTGTCGGACCTGGAGGCGAATCACGAGTTCGCTAATGAGAGCGTAGAGGCCAACGGCAGGTTGCAGCAGATATACGATACATCGTTAAAGCCGGACGAGGAGCGCAGGAAATCCATCCTTGTCACCTACTACCGAAAGGATCCCGAGAGATTAGTGATGGAAGGCGTTCTGCCGGGTCTGGGATTTCAAGTCGAAAGCATTGCCCACCCGCATAACCAGCCCAACAAACGCCATTTGGGTGAACCCTGAAGTTATTGACCGCGGAGATATTAAACTCGACGACGTGAAGCTCGTGGCTTACGCGCTGATCCGCGCCGGCATTCAGATCAGACGCATCGGACCGCCAAGTTCGGCGAACAGAGATTGGAGAACTGGGGTGGATACCACCTGGAGAACAAATAGGGACGCAAACATCTGGATAGGATCGAACGAGGCTTTCAACAACTTGCCGGCGTTAACCGTTGAGCAAGTACAGAATGCGAGCGCGTTCCTCGACGAACCCTAAATGCATTGCAGCCCCGGAAAGTGTCCCACTACGGATCTGCTCGCCTGACTGTTCACCATCAAATGGATCGATTGTGTGCTTTTTGAAACCTTGATTGAACAATATTCGACAGTAGGCACTCGCTAATAACTACTTTCCATATCCGCCTCGGATAGATATGCGACTCTCCTGCAGAGGCCCCATGTCGGCTTCTGGCCTGGTCCATGACTGCTAACTTGATCGCTCACTTATTGCTCGCCTGACTGTTCACCAGAGGGAGCACGGGATCGTTGAACTGCCATTCCGATCATCTGTCACGTGATGTGCCTCTTGCCCCTTTCGCTCGGACCGCGAAGTGGGAGAAATCGCCATAGATTCCCGTGCGATCAGACTGCCCGACTGCTCCACGGGCGCTAATGTGGTCCGCCATGCGCCAGACGAGAGACAGGCCAACGGGTTCGATTCCGATCCCCGCCTCCAACCTTCGAGACCAATTCATTCAGTGAATGTTCAGCTCGTTAACCTGAGTGTTTCACACCACACTTATTGCACCGAGCCACCGTCCTGGATTGAACTCATCTCGGTTCCGCCATCGCCGTTAATTAGCACTGACAATGCCCAGATTGGAGCCGCATCACCAATCAAGATGCCGTCCCCAAGTACGACTCCGTCCGAAAGAATGATGCCATCACCGAGGACCACGCCGTCCCCCAGGACCACACCGCTCGAAAGAATAATGCTCTGAAAAAAGATAGAACCGTTAGCGATGGCGTTGCCGGTGCTGGTAAGAACATGGTCGCCGAGGACCACACCGTCCCCTCTGGCTACACCATCCCCCAGCACGACGCCATCGCCGAGGACAACACCATCCCCCACCACGATGCCATCACCGAGGACAACACCATCCCCTAACACAACGCCATCGCCGAGGACGACACCATCCCCCAGCACAACTCCGAGATCATAAATCCGATGGTATTTGGTGATGAGACCGACGCCAGCTGCGTATCCGCGGTTGAGAAGAATGCCTTGGGCCCATGGAAAACCGTAACCATCAATTGAAGTGTAAGCGTTGGGCGGAGTAGTTGTTGTCAACAACCGAGTTCCTAACAGAGTTGCATTCGAGAGATCAGTGCGGACAAGTTTCGCCAGTCGTATTGCACCCTCGATGTTAAGTTGGCCCGCACCTTGTTCGAGCATGTTGTAACCGGCTAGTGGCTGGGCCGTGTACATCATGACCATCTTAACCAGGTTTGGCGTAAGCTTTGGATTGGATTGAAGGACCAAAGCGGCGGTTCCGGACACGAGTGGCGTAGCCATTGACGTCCCGCTTAGCCTCATCATTCTATGATTACTACCGCTCCCCGGCGTGCATTCGAGTCGGGGATACTCAGCGACCAGCTTGTTAACTTTACTTTGGGCGGCGATGAGTTTATTGCCGGGAGCAATAATATCCGGCTTAATTACATGGTCGTAATGTCTAACGCCGTTTAGAGTTCGATAGCTGCGTGTGGGACCGCGGGAGCTGTATGTGGTGACACCATCGTCAGCACGTGTGTCGGTGCCGAAGGAATTGGCAGCCCCCACCGTAATCACCGACGGATCGTTACCTGGTGCGTGAATGCGTCCGTAAATCTTACGTCCGTTAACATCAGTGCCGTCGTTGCCCGCAGCGGCTACCACTACAATACCGGCATTAACCAGGCGGCGAGCCGCCAGGCATAAAGGATCGTTTTTGTACGAATCTATAGCCGGTGCGCCCAAGCTAAGATTGACGACTCTAATTTTGTACTTCTGATAGTTCTTTTCACCGAGGGGCTTCGTGGGATCGACTGGAGCAAGAATCCAGTTAAGTGCCTTCAGTACGTTTGACACGGCACCAACGCCCTGTGAGTTGAGCACACGCAAATTAATTACTTTCGATTCAGGGGCTACACCGGTGTAGGCGCCATGGGCAACGTGATCCGATCCAGCAGCTAACGAAGCCACGTGAGTACCATGACCATATGGATCGTCAAATCTACCTTCCGCGGTGAAATCAAACTGCGCTTCTATTCGGCTGCCAATTTGATGGTGATCCTTATCAATGCCTGAATCGAGAACAGCTATATTTATATCCTTACCCTTAAGTCCACTGTTCCCGGATTGGGCCCTCATTAGGGCGGCACCGGTTGTTTGCTCGACGTGTCCGAACAGCTGAATGTTTCTGTCGATTGAAATGAACTCGACTTCGTCGAATTCGGACAGGTCGTGCACTGCTCTTAATGGTAGTTCAATGACTGAGGAATTGAATTCGGCAAACCTGTCTTTAAGTCGGAGATCGTTACGCTGCAACCGCACATTTAATTTCCCACTCGCTGGTCCGTTGAGCTGAAGAATGACCCTCACGGTTTCGTTATGTTCACTTGCCGGGATCTTCATAGTCCCCTGGCGCAGTGTGTCTGAAATCTTCTCCTCTTTAGTGCGCTTCGCCTTCAGTTTTGAGGTGGGCTCTGAAGTCCGGTTGGATGCCGCGCTGACGGCGTTCGGGTAGATGCCCAAGCATAAGGACAAGAGTAGGGCGCAGGCAATTATCGAAGCTACGATGCTTTTGATCTTCTTCATTTTCTTACCCCTTGAATAACGAAATCCCATCAGTGGTTGTGCCGCTTTAAATCGCGGCTGGCTGCACGAGCAACTTTTGCATTGCCTGTGCCAGCAATCAGTGTTGCAGGATTGCGTGAAAAGCTGGGGTTTATTGACGTGAGGAAGAAAATTGCAAGAGCCCTCGTCAACTTGGTAGGTCAGAATGAAGTAGTTAGTCAGTTTGAATCGCGAGACAGATTCATTGACGCGGTTGGGTGGCTGTACTATTGTCCTGCCACCCCGTGAACTCGACGTTCCTTTCGCTATGGCCTCCGGATAGCGATTCGACTTGATTGATCTAAGAGTCATCGGAAGCGGGAAACAATCCCCCCGACGCCCAATCTCCCGTTTCTTGATTGCGTGACGCCCTCGCGAAATGTTGGAAGGCGAAATAATTCCCTTGCTAGTTTGGTTTGGTCATTATCAGGGCAGTGTATGCCGGAAGACAGACTGCGTAGGGAACGGACGTAAACAAAAGGAGAGAATCAATGTTGGGAATTTTAGCTTGGATAATTTTAGGGTTGATTGCAGGCTTGATCGCGAAAGCCATAATGCCGGGGAAAGACCCGGGCGGAGCGATTATCACGACGATAATCGGAATCATCGGCGCCATCATCGGCGGCTTTATCGCTCGCGGACGTGGTTACGGGAGGACGGTTGATTCAGCCGGACAGCTGAGTGAGCCCGGGTTCTTGATGAGTCTTTTTTTGGCCGTGATAGGAGCGATCATCTTGCTGGCAATCTACCGGCTCATCAAGGGCAGAAGCTTGAACGCCTAAGAGATTTCTCTAATTAGTGCTCCTGACCGACTCGACGCAAGCCTCAGCTGGCGTTCGGCTCGGTTATTACGTTAACTCACGACTGAATGGAAACAATTCCTTAAAAGTATCGGTCAAAGAACTCGAACCATCTGCTATGCTTTATTCATGCAAGCAAAGCATCAAATCTTATACATTGAAGATCACGACGACACGCGCGTTGTGATGAGCATGCTATTGGAGCAAGCAGGATTTCAGGTGACGAGTGTGAGCACAGGGGCGGAATTTGTGGCGCTCGCGAAGAGTCAGCGCTTTGACCTGTACATACTGAATCACACATTCCCTGACGCGTCGGGTGTGGCCTTGTGCATGGGAGTGCGCGAGTACGATACCGAGATACCAATTCTGTTTTATTCTTCGCGCGCCATGCCGGCAGAGAAGGCACAAGCCATGAAGGCGGGGGCGAGTGATTATCTGATCAAGCCCAACGACATCTTTAATATTGCTGAGCACGCAGCGAAGTGGATCGCGAGTAGACAAAAGTCTGACAAAAGCAAAGCTCAGGCAGAATAGAAATTCTCAGCGCTGCGCTTCAGTTCTAACTTTACTAGCCAAACAAATGCCCTCCCGTCGAGACCGAGCGAGAGGGCATTACTGTTGCACCGAGCTTTAGATCGTTACATCGACTGCTTGTCGTAGACCGCTACCGTTCGGAACTTCTTCCCTTGGGCATCGGTTCCACTAGTAGTGACAGTACGGCTCTTGCCATTCGCAGTCACGATAATGCGACCAGTCACAGTTACCTTTCCATCCTTCTTGATGGTCATCGCGAGTGTTCTGGCGCCAACTCTGGTGTAGGCTCGGCTTTCGGCGTTGGGATCACCGGTGAGGGGATAATCTTTCCCGTCAAACTTTCCGGTCCATTCATTGTGTACGGCGTTACCTGCTGAGTCTGTCCCGTCAACAATGATCTTGATGCTGTCGCCTGCAGCCTCGTAAACCACGGTATGATTTTTGGTCGCTCCAGCAGGGATCTTTGATTTGGCCTCATTCAGCTTCCAGGTGCCCATGTGTGCATTCTGGGCGACGCAGATAGTCGCCGAGACGAGGCAGAGCAGGACGGCTCCTACAAACGTTTTTGCTTTCATATTTTTTCCTCCGGGAGAATAGGAATTGAAAACTGATTCTGCGCGCGCAGTCTAGTGCGGCATTGTCACTTATGCAACGATCTGAAGACTTGCACAAGAATTGATACCCCTAAGTAGGACTTTTGTTGAAGCCGCAGTGGGTATAGCAACCAAGCTCGAGTGATGCGAAAACCGAATGCGGTCGCAACCACCACCCCACGCAGGCTGGCCCGCGCGGGGCCCATCCGCTCCCGTACTGTACCGGTCCAGCGTCTTCGCCGAATCAAAAAAGCCGCCCAGATTTGGACGGCTTTAGGAATTTCGAATAAGCGTTTTCTATCTTGCTTATAAACCTGCTGCTGTTACGGCGGCGGGCTGAGCTTGAATTCCATTCCAGTAATCCTTCACGAACTGCTTCATCGGCCCATGGCCCCAACGGCTGTAGAAGTCGTACTGTTTCATCTCCGCGTAAACCTGCTCGTAGTTCCAGCGATCGTGCGTGAAGCGATAGACCGCACCCATCACACCCGTGCGATGACGCCCGCCCGCGCAATGAACGTAGAACTTCCCTGTTTCAGGGTTATCCACAAGCTTCAAGAAGGTTTCGATATGTTGCGGCTTGGGATATGACTTGTCGTCCATCGGAATGTTTACGTAGCGCATTCCCGCAGCTTCAACAGCCGCCTTCTCATAGGATTTGGGACTGTCTTGCAGGTCGATAACTGTCTTTATTCCCAAGGCTGCCAGCGACGCGTAGTCGTCTTCCTTTGGCTGCGCTCCTCGATAAAACTGCTCAGTCATCTGGCCAAAATTCTTAATCTTAATGTTGGGAAAGTTTTCGTTAGTTTTTCCCGGGGAGGCAGAAGCGACCGTGAGGACTAGCGCTAGCGTCGCCAGCGACGCTGATGTGAAGGTTTCGTCTAAATTTGTGCATCGATTACCAGCTCCTTGATAAGGGTCCGAGAGTCAGGACGTTTTCTCATTAAACTTCGGTTTCAGATTAACACAGGGTATAGGATTCGTTAGTGAAGGGATTTGTTGTATGCCAAGTTGCTGTAGATTCCCGATAGCGCTCGCTTTTCAGACAGTAGAAATGAAGTACTTGATGAGCTGCTCGAAGAGCCGCTCTTTGCTGTACTAATTACGCCTCTCGCTACGCCCTGGCGCGGCTGTTTCGGCGGCAAAAAGCAACTTCAGGAAAGGTGGAGCGATGAGTGTTGTCGCGACTGACATAAACAACACCACTCCAAAGAGCGCGTCAGTGATTACAGCCAGACTCAATCCGATTTGAGCGACTACGATTCCCACCTCGCCACGCGGGATCATGCCGACTCCAACCTGGGCCGCGCGACGCCAACCCAGCGAAATGGCGCCAAGCCCGCACCCCAACAGCTTAGTCAGAGCCGCTACGAGAGTAATAACTAACACCAGGGCAATCACCCCGGTCTCGCGGAACACATCGAGACGCAATTGCATTCCAATATTGACAAGGAAGAACGGCACTAGAAACTCAGTAACGCCGTTCATTTGCTTATGCAGACTCTCGTTGCCTTCCGTCGCATCCGCCAGTGCCATACCGGCGAGAAACGCGCCGATGATCGCCGCCACGCCGATGTACGTTGCCGCGACTGATAATCCCAGGCACAGCAGCAAGCCAAAAACGAAGAGTGATTGCGAAATGCGCAGCGCTTCGATGCGCGGCGCTAATCGAGTTATGGCCGGCGCGCCAACCAGCATGACAAAGACTGTAAAAGCGACGGCGAGTGAGGCGGTGAGTCCGATTTCAAGGTAATCAATTCGCCCGGCAGCAAGCGCTGGCTACCAGAGCCAATATCAAGAGACCCAGTATGTCATCAATGACGGCAGCGCCAAGAATGATCCGGCTGGCAGGTGCATCAAGGACTCCCATCCCCGATAAAACCCGAGCGGTAATTCCGACGGAAGTGGCCACCATCGCCGTGCCGATAAAGAGCGACTGGACGACTGTTCCGCCCCACGCCTGTAAGAGCAAATAGCCTGCGACAAAGGGAGCTGCCACTCCCAGGACCGCAACTAGCAGCGCTAGTTTCCCAACTCGGAAAATGCTGACCGGCTTTGTCTCGAGGCCGACAGTAAAAAGCAAAAAGATAACGCCGACTTCCGCGAGCAGGTTCGTAATCTCGGACGATGTTACCCAATTCAAGAGACTTGGGCCAATCAAGACCCCGGCGAGGATTTCACCGACGATGGCAGGTTGCCGCAGCCGTTCAAAAATCTCAGCGAGGATTTTCGCTGCCGCCAGCATGATGAACAGCGTCAGCAAAATATTGAGGTTGTGTGCGGCGGAAAGGAACATGTTCACGAAATGGGCGTCAGTATTGCACAAAGAAAACCTCGAGCGATCTCTTTGTTTGCCTCAGCGCCGCAGGTGCGAAGTAAGGTAAGCAATAAGCGAGCGCAAAACGCGTTAGCCCCTTTTCGAGCGCACGCCCATCCAGCCGTTCCTCAAGAATCCCTCAAGAATTTCTCAAGCGCAGCTGAGTATTGTTCAACCGTTAAAGCGATTGGGCTTTCAGGGCACGGGCCCGATGTTAAGGCGGGGTCGCAAAACATCTGGCGTTGATTGGTATAAAACCCTGTCTTCTACCCAGTTTGCTCACGCGTTTACTGGATTCTGCTAAAGGAGCGACAAATGAAATCGTCAAAACTTCGCGTAATCGGACTCGGCTTGGGCTTAGTTTCGATACTTAGTTGTGACCTCCGTTACGTATTCATCGTCGTCGATCGCAGTTAGCCCAACCGGTAATGAAATCACAATCGGGACGCAATCCTGGCAAAATAAGGTCGACGCCAGCGTTCTGAGCAAGGCTTCAACCGGCAAGACTCAATTTCTGATTTACATGGAGAAGCAGGCCGACTTGAGCGGCGCGGAAGGGCTCACAACGAAAGTAGAAAAGGGTGAGTATGTGTTTCGACAGTTAACCGCAGCGGCGAATGAGACGCAGCCGGCAGTGAGGCAAACTCTGCAAAGCTTCGGCGTTGAATTCCGTAGTTTCTGGATTACGAATGCGATCTGGGCAAAGGGCGATCTGGCAACCGTGCAAGCCATCGCGTTACGTCCCGAAGTTGCTTACGTTTTTGAGAGCGGCGGCGGGTCACTCAGTTTGCCGGCCCAGACACGAACCAGTGAAGCCCAACTTTCGCAAGAGACCCTAAATACAGCCACTCCAGATCCCGCACCGGAACCCGGTCTTCTTAAAGTAAACGCGGATGACGTATGGGCGCTGGGAATCCTGGGACAAGGCGCAATCGTTGCCGGGTCGGACACCGGGGTGGCGTGGCAACACGAGGCGTTGAAGAAACAGTATCGCGGGTGGAACGAGGCGACTCAGACTGCTAACCATAGTTACAACTGGCACGATGCGATTCACAATCCCAACACTCCTTGCGGTCCTGACACACTCGAACCCTGCGACGATGATGAAATTCTCGGGGGCGGTCACGGAACGCACACAGTCGGCACAATGGTGGGCGATGACGGCGGTAGCAACCGCATCGGCATGGCGCCGGAAGCCAAGTGGATCGCCTGCCGCAACATGAACAATGGCGTCGGCGCAATTCCGACTTACTTAGAATGCATGCAGTGGTTCCTCGCGCCGACTGATATCAACGGGCAGAATCCGGATCCCGCAAAGGCGCCACATGTGATCAATAACTCCTGGGGCTGCGTCGAGGGTTGTCCGCCGCCTGCACTCCAAGACACTCTGCGCGCCAGTCGCTCGGCCGGCATCTTCTACGCCGTCTCTGCAGGAAATGACGGCGGCGAAGATCCAGTCTTCATTTGCCACACTATTTATCATCCGCTAGCTCGCTATCCCGAAGCATTCACGGTGGGGGCTACCAACTACACCACGGACGCGATCGCTTATTTCAGTAGTCGTGGCTCAGTGCTCGGTGATCCCACGGCGCCCACCGGTTTGGTAAAGCCGAACATCACGGCGCCTGGTATGAGTATCCGCTCGGCATTACGCGATGGCAGTTACGGAAGTCTCAGTGGCACCAGCATGGCCGGCCCGCACGTCGCCGGTTTGGTGGCCCTCTTAATTTCCGCAAACCCGAAACTTGAAGGTTTGATCAATCGTCTCGAAGACATCATTGAGCAGACGGCAGTTCGTAAAACAACCACGGAAGGGTGTGGACTCGATGCACCCACTGCGGTGCCAAACAACACTTTCGGATGGGGACGAATTGATGCGCTCGCAGCGGTGCTCGAAGCACTGCCACCAAAAGCGCAGAACGATTTCGCGACGACGTCGCAAAGAACAGCGATAACGGTTAACGTGCTCGCAAATGATACCGATCCGGATGGCGATCAATTGACGATCACCGCAGTCGGGTCGCCCGCTCACGGAATCGTGACGAATAACGGCAATGGGACTCTGACCTATGTGCCGGAGGGAAACTTCAAGGGAACAGACACGTTCGTCTATACAATCTGCGCTCCCGAGGGATGCTTGACGGCCAGTTCGACGGCTGCTGTGACGATTGACGTTCGAGCGAGAAGGAAATAAAGAATGTCCAAAGTCCAAGGTCTCATGTCCAAGGCTCAACGTCCAAGGTCCAAGGCTCAACGTCCAATGTCTAAGGTCTTTGACCGTTCGGTGCGCGGCAAGTTACTGACTTGCAGTTGGTGTCCTTAATTCAAGTGGGCGGTCTCTGACCCTTAAGGTAGGTCGGAAACCTGCATAATGATAAAAGCAGCCGGCAAAGTCAGAGACTTGCCGCGCACCAAGGGTCAAAGACCCTGGGGATTGGACCTTGGACGTAGGCTCCGAGAATCGTTCCGCGGCCGCAAGAAAATCGCGAACGGGAAGATGAGCCGAAAAATAACACCGCCAGAGCGCAGTTTAATTTGGGAAATTTAGAAGCAGAAAAAGAAAACAGGGTGTTTGTTGACGACCTTTCGGCGTCAAACTATATTCCGAATGGCCTGAACCATTAGCTTGTAGCTGCTGATGAGGTCGGACCCGAACGGAGGAAGCCTGCCGGTATTCTAGATACAGGAGGCTTCTTCCGTTTCACTTTTCGAAGTGATGCAAAGTGTTTGTTCGCGAACAATGTGCACAGACGCAAACTGACCTTGCGTCACCTGAGCGGCAACAAGTCTCTGGCTTTCCAAAACAGGCACCTTTTGGATCGGACGCGTTTTAGAGTGCGCTGACTGATAAGCACTTCTCAATTTCAGGATTACGAGACCACAGCTTGAGTTACACCGTCGGCGAACCCCACAACTACTCCCTTGCCTTAAATCCGCACAACACCGGCACGTGTGCTTATTGGAACGGACTGTTCTGATGCACTGTGAAAATTCCAAGGCTTGGCGCTTCAGCCTACGGAATTGAAAACGTCAGTAAATAAGTTAGTTTTTGGACCAATCGGGCCAAAAGTCCCGCTGGCATAAGCATTGCTCCTTCCAACATCAGTCAGTTTGCGTGCGATTTGCGATTTTCGCTAAAGGAGATACGAAAATGTTGTGGACAATCCTTGTGATTCTTTTGGTGCTTTGGCTCTTGGGCTTCATCGGCAATGTTGGTGGCTCGTTGATTCACCTGCTGCTGTTGGTGGCGCTCGTCATTCTCATTATCAACCTGGTTTCTGGTCGCCGCGGACCGGTAGTATAAAGCCAGCAACATTCTCAGCTTTGAGATCCATGTTTGAGGCTGGGTCTTCGGATCCGGCTTCTTGCGGAGCCCTAGTGGCAACACTAGTGGTCCACAACAAGCAACGCTTCTTCAGCGATGGGGAGGCGTTGCTTTTGTAAATTATCCCGACGATGGTGGTTTAGTAAGAGGTGACAGAGATGGCAACTACAAAAGCCCGTAAGAGCGCGAGCAAAAAAACAGGTTCCAGCAGGACAAAAAAAGCAGCTGGTAAGAAGTCCGGAAAGAAAGCCACGACAGCCAGGGCAAGGAAAACAGCCAGCAAGTCTCGCGGCACGAGTAAGAAGGGTATTAAGAAGCAGGCCGGCAAACGCGGCGGCAAGAGATCAGCGAGCAAAACGTCGCGAGGCATTCTTTCCAAAGCAAAGTCAGTAATTAGCTCGGTGATAGCGGGCGCGGCCGCGGGAGCGGCGAGCGCAGCAGCCGAGCGGGCCGCTGATGTGGCTCCGAAACAAGCGGGCGATTCCAAGAGTAGCGCCGCTGCGAGTGGAGCTACTGCTGAGAGCAAAGATTCAAAGTCTCAGTGAAGTTTTCGTTGGGCGGGTCAACACGCTAAATGCATTGGCGCACTAATTCGTCTTAAGGATAAAGCTATGACACAGGTTTCCGATCAATGGCGACCGGGTGAGCGTCCCGATCAACCCCCTACGCATCCCTACGATCCTGACTAATCCCGATCAGCAGAAGGATCCGCAGCCGCTTCCGCTACCGCCGGATGGTGAGCCACAGCCCGCACCGATTCGAGAACCCCGCGAACCGATGCCGGCTACGGATCCTGAGCCAACAGCTCCGCCGATCATCGCTTAGTTTTCAGATTAGCTGCCACCGTGGGCCGCCGCCGCGCGTCGCTCCATCTCTTCAGGTGCGACGTCCTCTACGTGCGTGGCGATTGTCCAAACATGTCCGAACGGGTCCTTCAGAGTTCCGGAGCGATCGCCGTAAAACTGATTCTGAAGCGGCTTGATCTCCTTGCCGCCTTTATTGATGGCCTGCTTGAACATCGTGTCGACATCGTCGACATAAATCATCAGTCCAATCGGCGTTCCTCCCAACGTTTGCGGACTCACGAATTCCATCTCCGGATATTCATCTGCCAGCATGATGGGTGAATTACCGATCTTAATTTCTGCGTGGCCGATTTTGCCTTCAGGACCTGCCATCCGGAAAAGTTCGGTGGCCCCAAACACTTCCTTGTAATAGTCGATAGCGGCAGCCGCGCCTTTAATACTTAGGTACGGCGTTACGGAATGGTAGCCTTCAGGGATGGGGTTTACTTTAGCCATTAGTTGTTCTCCTCTTTCTTTAGTCGCGGTCTTTTGAATCAGTGATCAGGGTCGACAATATGCGTCGCCAGATACCAGGTATTTCCAAACGGGTCGTTCACGGAGCTGACACGATCGCCATACACCTGATCTTTAGGTGGATCGATCTCAGTAGCGCCGCCTGCCACTGCCCGGCGATGCCAGGCGTCAACGTCATCTACGTAAAGGAAAAGCATAGATGGTAGTGATCGATAACGATCGTGCGCCTCGCCCATCTCCAACACGGAGTTGCCAATCTTGATTTTCGCATGCAACACCGGACCGTCGGGCGTCGCGCGGTGGCTCACAATTTCCTCGGCCCCGAAACTGACTTTCAGAAAGTCGATCATTCTTGCCGCGCCATTCGGATGCAGATAGACATTAACCGTTCGCAGTCCTTCGTCAGTATGAGAACCCGACATGCGCTTGGCGAGGTACCATTCATTTCCGGCCAGGTCCTGCACCGAGGCGACTCGCTCTCCATGCGCTTCGATTGGATCCGACATGGCTTTGGCCCCCGCAGCAATGGCGCGCTGGTAGCTCTTATCCACGTCATCGACATACACGTGAAGCGCCGTCAGCTTGGGCTCTCCTCTCCAATTAGCGCCCCCGCCGATCATCACGATGGAATCACCAATCTTGTACTCAGAATGTAATCCACCTTCCGAGCCGATTCCATAGACCGCGCCTTCGGCGTCAAAGGCTTGCTTGACGAACTCAATTAACTCCATCACCTGGTGCACAGCCAGGTAAGGTGTAATCGTGTGGAAGCCCTCGCGAATGAAGTTGACTGACTTGGCCGCTGCTGCACTTTGTTCACTCATGGATACGTTCCTCAGCAACTGTTCTTTTAAGCGAACCTTAAACTCGTCGCGTGGCAAGCCGCGCAAATCTCTCGCCAGCTCAAGCAGCGGTTCAACCTCTGCGGCGACCTGCGGCCGCGCCTCAGGATTGGCGATAAGAACAGCCAAAGCTTGATCGAGTTGTTCGCTAAAATTCTCAGCCATGCTACTCACCGTTTTGCCTGCAACTCCGCGCGCAGGGTTTGCAGAGCGCGAAACTGCAACTGTTTCACAGCGCCTTCGCTGCGTCCCATTGCTTCTGAAATTTCGCGAATACTCTTCTCCTCAGCAAAGCGCAGCACGATTACGCGACGTTGGTCCTCCGGAAGGCGGTCGACCGTGCGAAAAATTAATTCCCGCTCCTCAACTTCCTCGAGACTAAAGTAACTAATCTGGGTTGCGTCTTCGTGGTCGTCTCCAAATTCTGCTCGCGCGCTGCTTGCCGGCTTCGATCAACGACAATGTTGGTGGCAATGCGAAGCAACCAGGCGCCAAACGGAACGCCTCGCCAAACAAATTTCGGCAAATACTCCAGCGCTTTCTGAAAAACTTCTGAAGTGAGATCTTCGGCAGTGGCGCGGTCTGTAACGCGGCGCGCCGTGTACGCATAAACGAGGCAGAAATACTTATCGTAAAGGTCGGCGAACTTGCGCGAGGTCCTTTTGCGCAGCCTCTACCAGCAGGCGGTCTGCCGCCAGCTCTGCCGCGCTCGTCGATGCAGGTTTTTCGACGACCATAATTCTCTACTTGTATAAACTGTCTAACGGCGAAAAGGTTACGCGGGATTTTGAGCCCTATGACGGCATCGGTCAACATGAGGGGAAACAAAGTGCTGCACTTGATTTCAATCTCGCCTACAATTCCTCATGTGCTTACAACAAAGCTCTTTTACTAAACGGTTCCCTCGGGAAAACTGTCTTTCGACAAAATTAAAGCGGGAGGACAAGGTCTACAGCTCGTCGTGCTAACACTACGGCTAATTATTCTGCGATACGCCCAACTCTTTACCGTCTTAACGCGTCAAAAGGACTCAACTCTCCCGTAACGCTAACCGGCGTTGCAGATTCCAAACGGAGTAGCAAAGATGATGAAAGCCCGTATTACGAGTCTATTTCTGCCTATCCTGATGCTTGGAGCACTCAGCGCAAGAGCGCAGGAAACGGCGCCAACGCCCACTGCTGACGAGCAACAGCAGGAGAAAGTCGAAAAGCAAAAGCGCGCTTTCATCCTTTTAGAGCAGGTGGTCGACGAAGCGCAATTACTCCGCTTACCCGAGAACCGGATTCGCATGCAGGTTGGCGCCGCTGAGTTGTTGTGGCAAAGCAACGAGGGTCGGGCGCGGTCGCTTTTTTCTCAGGCTGCTGAAGGCGTCGCGGAAATGATGCGGGCCCCGAATACAGACGCGGGCGCTAACGAAAGACGGAACTTCAACCAGTCAAGGATACCGATTCAATTGCGATCGGAGCTTGTGCTCACCGTTGCGCGCTACGATGCTCCCCTCGCTTACCAACTCCTCGCGGCGACTCGTCCGCCGACGTCTGAAGTTACAGCTAGTGGATTTAACTTCGAAGACGATCTCGAACAGCGACTGCTCGCGCAGGTCGCATCGCTCGATCCCAAACTCGCTTTGCAAAACGCTGAAGAGCTCTTGGCTAAGGGCAAATATCCAGGCTCGTTGCTTGATGTACTAATTCAACTGCGCGCGAAAGATAAAGAGGCTACGGCGAAACTGGAAGACAAGTTATTGAAACGCCTCGTTGGCCGCCAACATGTTGACGACCACCGACGCGGGCAATTTGGCGCTGGGTCTGCTGCAAACAGGAGCGCGCGCCGCGACCACAGCGGCTACCGAGGTCACCCCTTCCAGGAATCAACCGTACCTGGCAGCAAGCTGGGTATGCCGACCTGATGGGTTCTGTGATTGATGCTGCCCTTAAGGCGACACCGCAAGCGGCAACTACTCAGCCACGACAAAATCGCGGACGCGGCCGGGGCGGCTTCGGCTCAAACCAGGCAACCGCGAACACGACGTTGTCAGCGGCCGAACTTGAACAGATGAATGCGCGTCGCTTGCTCAGCGGATTGCAAATGCTACTACCGCGAGTGGAAGAGGTACTCCCCGCTCGCGCTCAGGCCGTGCGTCAGAAAATTACCGAGTTGGGTCTTAACAATAATCAGCGGGCGAACGTCAATCAGATCTTTAGTAGTCTGGACCAGCAGACCTCCGCGGGGCTGATGGCTTCAGCTGCCGCCGCGCCCGCCGGCATGCAATCGCGCATCTACCGGCGCGCTGCGCTGAAAGCTCTCGATGAAGGCAATCCCGATCTCGCGCGCCAGATTGCGTCCAACCATCTTGAGGGCAACACCAGAGATTCTATCCTCAAGGAGATGGAACTGGTCCAGCTGACAAAGAAGGCCGAAGGTGAGGCGATCGATGAAGCGCGCCGGCTGATCGCCAGCTTGCCTAACGATGAGCAACGCGTCGACATGTTGTTGCAATTGGCTGGCAGGACTCATAGTGCGAATCCTAAACTCGCCCTGCAACTGCTTGAGGAAGCGCGACCAAATCACTAACAAGCGCGCGACCAGCTACCAGCAACTCGAGCTGCAATTGCGAGTGGCGGACGCGTTTAAAGATATCGAGCCTGATCGCAGTTTCGAAATACATCGAGCCGGGAATCATGCAGCTCAATGAATTGTTAGCCGCGGCTTCGACACTGAGCGGATTTGAAGTAAACGTTTTTCGCGAAGGTGAAATGCCACTCCAGGGTGGTAATGGATTGAGCGCGATGGTGGCGCGTTATGGTCAGCGACTCGGGGCGTTGGCGAGCAAGGATTTCGAGCGTGCCCAAACTCTCGCAAACAGGTTTCAGCTTTCGGAGCCACGCATCGTAGCGCGCCTCGCAATCGTGCGCGGCTTGCTGGGACTTGAACCCGCAGTGAACGTGGGCGGGCGGCGCTTTCGTCAGGAAGCTTTTACGCGGCGCGCTCAGTAGGCGCGAAGACTATAATCGTCCGAGTTGGTCAATGCGCATGTCGCAGCGACGCACATAACCTTCTCGGATTTCCTCGTCATAGTTTGCGGCGCGAAAAGCATCGCGCAGCTGTTCATCTGTAAGCTGATTGAGCAGCGCACCGATCCAGCGCGCATGTGCAACGGGAATTCCGCGCATCGACTTCTCTTTTTTTACTTCACCTCTGTAATAAGGCGGATAGAAAACGCTGAGATGGCCCAGCTTGGAAGGTCGCGTGTCGTAGTCGAACTCAACTGCGCCGTCTTCAATTCCCAATACAAAACGGGTCGAAAGAAAATCGTTGAGATTATTTTTCGTTCGCTTACCTCCTAAGCCCCCCGCGCGACCGAGAGTGGCACCGAGATCTGTAACGTAATAGAGCCCTTCCTTTTCGCTCGGAACGTTTGTCGTAAAGGATCCGATTGTTAGCTTCGCGGGCATCGAAGTTGTTAAGAAGGATCATCAGGATTTTTAGCCCGCTGAGATGCTTAGTATCTTGGAAGGGATTCTTATCCCAGTCCCACGTGTCGTCTCTTTTAATGTGCGCGCGGCGAGGTTCGAAGCGCGCGCCTACCAGGAAGTTTCCCGGCGCAACGTGTTCGTCTCCGCGAGAAAGATGTTTCGGCAGTTTTCTAATTTTAACGTTCTCGAAGTAGTAGGCCTCTTCGGCAAAATATCCAACCGCCCAAACAAGCCGCGTCGCTGTCGTTTCGGATTGTGCTTCTTCGCCAAGCTTGACGCTCCAAAGCACTCCGCGCCCATCTCTAACGTCCAGTTTTGGTGATTCGCCTTCCTTGTCTTCCTTGATAAATGTAAATGGAGGCACAGGCGCAAGTGCTCGCGACCCTGGTCCATAGAGCAGGTTTCTCGATTGAATTTCGCCTGGGTCACTCCATAAGACTTGACTGGAAAATATTGTCTTGTCCTTGCCGGAGTCTTTGTTCTCCTTCTGGGCTTCAACCGATTGCGGCTGGACCGCCAGCAGCAGGACCACCGCGAGAGCAGTCAGAGCCAGCCGAGCTGTGGCGGCTTGGCCCAAAGCTGGGACTTTCATCTTAAAAAACCTCCTCTGGCACGCGACTGGATGAACTGGGCGGAGAGAGGAACACGATCATCTATGCGCACGTCGTGCCACTCCTGGACCAGCCGGGTTTAATCTGCGAGCTCTGCGGCCTGCGCATTTCGGGGATAATCCATATTTCAGAAATCGGCCGCCCGTACTATCAACGAACATTGAACGTGGAAATGAATACATCTTGACCCTCCGGTTGGAGTGCCTCCGATTGAACGGTTCCGAAACATAACGGATGTCTGACCCCTCCTAACGTTGAGGTCTGGGACTGCTGTTGTAAGGAAACAAAGCAATCTGATTAGCCGTCGAAATGGCACCGTGCTTGCCAGTTTTAAAGGCCGATGAACACCAAAATTAATTTCATTGTGAAAGCCCTTACGTTTCTACTGATCTTTTCGCTTTCGGCGTTGGCCTTAGGGTTGGCCTTAGCTCAGCAGACGCAGTCAGAACCTCCAAAAACGGCTGCGACTGCGATTAAGCCTGAGACTAAACAAGAAAAGTTGTTGCTGAAGAATTATGATAAGGCGGTCAAACAATATGTTGCACTGCGCGAGAGTGTGAGGAAAAAACTTCCCGCCTTGTCTAAAGACTCGACTCCGGAACAGATCAGCGACCACCAAAAACAGTTTGTAGAGGCGCTGCGGGCGCAACGCGGTTACGCCAAACAGGGCTACATGTTCACGCCGTCTGTTGCGAAGTATATTCGTGAGCTTGTCAGGAAAGAGTTCAAAGGGACCGACCGGGTGCAGGTACGCGAAGCAATTCTCGAAGCCGACACAGGAGGCGTGCCGCTTAAGGTGAATTATCCTTATCCGGAGACCAAAGAGTTATCGCAGGTTCCGCCGACACTCCTCTTAACGCTTCCGCAACTACCTAAGGAAGTGAAGTACCGTTTTGTGCAGCGCAATCTTTTGTTGGTTGATACGGACAACGGTTTGATCATCGATTACATGACTAACGCCTTGCCTTAGTCCAAAGCATTCACCGGAGGAGCGGGATGAAACGCATTCATATTTACCTTCTAACTTTATTGGTACTGCTAGTCGGCAGTGTTCACGCCAACCTTTGGGCTCAGACCGCATCAGTAGCGAGTCAAACCCAGGTTAAGCCTGCAGGCAATTCGCTGTTAAAGGTGAGCTTGCCGTTGAAGGACAATTCCGTCCGCTTTGGAATGATCGGCGACACGGGGACCGGCACACAGAAGCAGCATCAGTTGGCTGATATCATGGTCGAATATCGGAAGGCATTCCCTTACGAGTTTGTCGTGATGATGGGCGACAACATGTATGGCGGTGAAAGTGCGAAAGACTATAAGTCGAAATTCGAAGACGTCTATCGCGCGCTGCTCGATATGAAAGTGAAGTTTTATGCGTCGCTCGGAAATCATGATGAGCCGGCCCAACGGTTTTATGAGCATTTCAATATGAACGGCAAAGAGTATTACCGCTTCACCAGGGGTAATGCGGCTTTCTATGCATTGAACAGCAATTACCTGGACAAGAAACAGTTGCAATGGCTGGAAAGCGAACTAGCAAAAGATACGTCTGAATGGAAGGTCTGCTTTTTTCATCATCCGCCCTATTCGTCTGGCGGGAAGCACGGTTCCGATAAACAGCTGCGTGAGGTGGTGGAACCCCTCTTCGTAAAATACGGAGTTAACCTGGTATTGACCGGGCACGATCACTTCTACGAACGCGTGAAGCCTCAGAAGGGTATTTACTACTTCGTCATTGGCTCGGGCGGGAAACTGCGTTCGGGAGATGTGAAAAACAATTCCCCGCTGACAGACAAGGCTTTCGATCGCGACATGTCCTTCACGGTCGGTGAGATTGTAGGCGATCAATTTTACTTCCAGACAGTGTCGCGAACTGGCGAAACTGTCGATTCAGGGGTCTTGCCAAATCAGCGTAAAAAACCGTGAGAGAGATTGCCGACTGGCGGTTGCCAATTGCCATTGGCAATTTCAGGCAGGGGTGAAACTGGCAAAGGACACAAATGAGACAGCAGTGATTTCGTCCCTTCTCCACCAGCCAAGTCCATAATCGACCAATCGGCAATCGGGCAATCTTGTTAGTGGAGCATCTTCCGCTTAGTAATCCCACCATCGGCATCGGAAAGAGGATTGATCACGATAAACGAATGCGGGTCAATTTCTCTGACCACATTCTTTACGCGACCAATCTCCAGACGAGTAACCACGCAGAAGAGAATGTCCTGTTCGACACCAGTTTTTCCGCCGCGTCCTTTGTAAACCGTAACTCCGCGCTTCATGCGTCGCACAATCGCCTCCCTGATCGTATCGCTGTTGTCCGAAATGATTGTGATCGCGGTGTACTCCTCAATACCGTGGAGAATGAAGTCTATTGTCTTCGAAGCAGCAAAATACGTGAGGACTGAATAAAGGGCGATCTCGATGCCCAGAAAAAACGCCGCCGCTGAGAAGATCACAATGTTCAGCAGCAGGATTACATCCCCTACCCGCAGGAGATTGCTGCTTTTGCTGACGAGGAGCGCCGCGATCTCAGTGCCGTCCAGCACTGCGCCTCCTCGAATTGCCAGACCAATGCCCGCGCCAATGAAGAAGCCACCAAAGACTGCAGTCAGTACTTTGTCAGACGTCACATCCGGGTAGTGCACAAACGCGAGACAAAGAGACAACCCGGCGATCGCGAGGGCGCTACGCAGCGCGAACCTCCAACCGATCTGCCGCAGTCCAATAGCGATGAACGGGAGGTTAATGATCAGGATCAAGATAGCAAGCGAAAAGCCAAGCACCTTTGAAAGCAGCATTGAGATTCCGGTCACGCCGCCGTCAATGAAATGACTCGACAAAAGAAATCCCTTCAAGCCAAGTCCTGCCGAAAGAATCGCAAGCACGATCAGCCCGGCGTTAATTAGTTCCTTCAGAAATTTCTTCATGGAAGCAAGAATAGCATGCATCAAAACGGCGCAAATGCGACAAACAACCGCCAAGACCCCAGGTTACGCCAAGGACGCCAACAAAATTTGCCGCGTGGCCCGAATCAGGGGACGACCTGGTTACTCGATTCGCTACGTCTGTAAATAGGTATCGAATTCTTTGCGCTCTTGGCGTTTCTTAGCGGCCTTGGCGGTGTTGAACGTACTAACGTTCACCGAGCCAATGACAAATGAAAATGGAAAATGCCTTGTTACTTTCCCGGTTCCCCTCCTCCCCCATTCCCCTGTACTATTACTCATCCCCAAGGTTACAACTCAGGCCCATTCAGGAGGATGAGGATAATGTTGAGGCGCGCGCTTACGACTCGTTTCGCGATCGGGTCAGTGCTGTTCGTAATCTGCACGATGGCGATGTTTGTATCCTGCACAAACGATCCTGGAACAACAGTCACACCACCCGCCGAGCCGGATCAATTTGTTGCAGACGCTGAAAAGCGTTTGCTCGGACTGAACCTCGAATACAGTCGCGCCGATTGGGTAAAAAGCACTTACATCACCGAAGACACCGAATTGCTCTCGGCGAAAGCGAACAAAGCCGTAATCGAAGCGACGACTGAACTTGCTAAAGAAGTCGCGGCGCTTCGAAGGCCAAAATCTAACTCCAGACGTACAGCGCAAATTGAAACTCCTGAAACTCGCGCTCGTGTTACCTGCCCCGGACAATCCTGCTGAACGTGACGAAATCACGAAGCTTGCCGCATCCCTCGAAGGGCGACTACGGCAAGGGTAAATACTGCCCAGAGAGTGATAAGGGAAAATGTCTCAGTCTCGGCGAGATGGAAGAAATTCTCGCTAACAGTCGTGATCCCGAAGAGCTGAAGCGAATCTGGCTCGGTTGGCACCAGGTATCGCCGCCTTATCGAAAGAACTACGAACGCTTTGTGGAACTGAGTAATAAGGGCGCTAAGGAGATGGGTTTCAAAGACACGGGCGCAATGTGGCGGGAAAAATACGACATGGCGCCCGACGCCTTTCGCGGCTGAGATGGAAAGGTTATGGCTACAGGTGAAGCCTCTCTACGATTCGCTCTACACCTACACCCGCCGCAAGCTCTCGGAAAAATACGGCAAAGAAGTGGTGCCGCCCGACGGTCCGATACCGGCGCATCTTCTGGGAAACATGTGGGCGCAAACCTGGGGCAATGTTTATCCAATCATCGCGCCCCAGGGTGGCGGCGATCGTGGCTATGATTTAACCGTCACGCTAAAGTCCCGCAATACCGACGCGAAGCAGATGGTCCGTTACGGCGAAACGTTTTTCACCTCGCTGGGTTTTGAACCACTGCCCGGAACATTCTGGGAACGTTCACTCTTCACCAAACCTCAAGATCGCGAAGTCATTTGTCATGCGAGCGCTTGGGACGTCGACTATGAGAAAGACGTGCGCCTGAAAATGTGCATTAAGATTGACGAGGAAGACTTCTCGGTGATCCATCACGAGTTGGGACACAACTATTACCAGATGGCCTATGCGGGTCAGCCTTTTCTCTATCGCGACAGTGCGAACGACGCCTTTCATGAAGCTATCGGCGACACGGTTGCGCTCTCAGTCACTCCACCCTACCTAAAACAAATTGGATTGATTGATAGAGTGCCGGATCAAAGCGCAGACATCGGCTTCCTCTTGAATCGCGCCCTCGACAAGGTGGCGTTTCTGCCGTTTGGTTACTTAGTCGATCAGTGGCGCTGGAAGGTTTTCTCGGGAGAAGTCGGTCCGGGCGATTACAACAAAGCCTGGTGGGATCTACGAACGAAGTATCAGGGTGTGGCGCCGCCGGTGGCCCGTTCAGAAAAGGATTTTGACGCTGGCGCGAAGTATCACGTGCCCGCGAATGTTCCTTATTCGCGTTACTTCCTGGCAGCGATCCTGCAGTTCCAATTTCATCGGGCGCTTTGTCGCGAGGCGGGCTTCAACGGGCCGCTTTATCAGTGTTCGATTTATGGCAATAAGCAGGCGGGACAGAAGCTCAGTCAGATGTTGACGCTGGGCTTGAGCAAGCCTTGGCCAGAGGCCCTGAAGACGATGACAGGCGAAGAGAAAATGGA
The DNA here is from genome assembly GCA_963826235.1 of Pyrinomonadaceae bacterium. Classification (GTDB taxonomy): domain Bacteria; phylum Acidobacteriota; class Blastocatellia; order Pyrinomonadales; family Pyrinomonadaceae; genus PSRF01. The sequence continues at coordinate 335,811 of CAWGWE010000001.1, forward strand.
TGCGACAGCGATTATTGATTACTTCGCGCCACTCAAGCAGTGGTTGGATGCGGAGAATCAAAAAGCGGCAAGTGGGACCTAGTCGGGCTCTTCCCTCGAGGGTGCGCGGGATGTCTCTGACTTACCGGTCAGACAAGTAATTGAGCGCGGGGCTCAGCCCCGCAGTTGAAAATGGCGCTGAACTTTAAGTCGGAGACTTACCGCGCACCGTCGGCGACAAGCTGCAGGGCAAGGCGTTCCGAGCTAATCCCCAGTCACAACCTCAGCTGCCAGGAAGTGAGCAACAACTTCGGTAGGCCAGCGCGCATGATGGCGCCCTTCGCGGATAGTAGCCATCATCACCTGCACATAATCCTGGGTCGTTAGTTTGGGCGACAGCCTGTTTGCTGCATCATCATTTTCCTGATGCTGAGCCGGGACAGGCTGACAAAGTTTCAAAGTGTGCTTTTGTGTGAGTTCGTTGGGGCGGCGGAGGTCATGCTTGATCGCTATTGCCGGCGCCGACATGCTTAACTCCTCCATCGCTGCTAATTCGCCCAGCCATCCTTCAAACGACTGGTCGAGTGTTTTTCGCGTTACGTCGAAGACGTTACGATCGAAACGGGGGGCGGGGACGGCATACAGCCGCCGCTGTTGTACCTGCAGAAACTCCTTCACGATAACTACAAAGAACGACTAATCCCGGTTGTTTTCCATCAACCAGGCCGTGAAAGAGCCTAAATAGTTTAACTAACGTGATGGCGCCGAAACGTTGACGTCGATCTTCTTGTCACCGCTGAAAATGCGGCCTCCAAATACGAACAAAGCCGCCACTACGATGATCACGAAAATGACGAGAATTGCTACTACGCCTGTGCTGCCACTACCATTGTCACCCATTGTTTCAATCCTCCATTTGAATTACCCGGCTGTCGTTTCACCGCCGAGCAGCGTTAGTACTTCACCCGTTACGTAACTTGAATCCACTTCTGAAGCGAAGTAGACAAAGGCGGGGGCGATTTCCTCCGGTTGAGCGGGTCGCTTCATGGGCGTGTCCGCGCCAAACTCGGCAACGTCCTCCGCTTTCTGATCGGAAGGATTTAGGGGCGTCCAAACTGGACCGGGCGCTACACAATTCACTCGAATACCCTTTTCCACAAGATTCTGTGCGAGAGACTTGGTGAAGGCGTGAATTGCACCCTTAGTCGCGGAATAGTCGAGCAGTCCTTTGCTCCCCTCGAGACCAGTTATCGATCCGGTGTTGACGATAGCGCTTCCCTTTTGCAGGTGTGGCAGGGCCGCTTTTGTCACGCGGAAATAAGCGTAGATGTTTGTCTTGAAGGTGCGATCGAGTTGTTCCTCAGTCAGTTTGTCTAACGACTCCTGATGCTGCTGAAAAGCGGCGTTATTAACGAGGATGTCGAGTTTGCCAAACTCCTGCACTGTCTGCTTCACCACGTCGCGGCAAAAGCTCGGCTCGCGAAGGTCACCGCGAAGTGGCAGTGCTCTGCGGCCCTCGGCTTCAATCGCAGCGCGGGTCTCCTCGGCATCGCCGGCTTCTTGGCGCAGATGCGTAAAGGCCACGTCCGCGCCTTCGCGGGCGAAAAGAACTGCCACAGCCCGACCGATGCCGGAATCGCCGCCAGTAATTAACGCGACTTTATGATTTAACTTTCCGGAGCCTTTGTAGAGCGGGGCCTGGTAACGCGGTCGTGGGTCAAGTTTCGACTCGATGCCTGGCTTGCGCTGATGTTGTGCCGGCATCGGCGACTTCGGCTCTTTCAACTGCCCTACCTCTTTTTTGTTTGCCGCCCGCTTAGCCGCACCTTGTCGCTGAGCGCCGCCTTTCTTTGCGCCCGCTTTCTGGGCGCGCTTGCGTTGCGGTGAACTTGCTTTTCGTTTACTTACCATGCCGGAGCTCTACCGTTTCTTTGAAGCGCTCTTCTTTGAGCCCTTCTTTGAGCTACTCTTCTTAGCCGCTTTCTTCCCAGCCTTCTTGCCGCCCTTCCTGGACGCGCTCTTGTTCCCTTTCTTGCCGCGGCCGCTGCCGCTCTTCTTACCGCCGCCTGATTCCTTATTAACGGTGGCCCAAGCGCGTTTCGCCGCCTCTTTCGAAGAGACCCCGCGCTCTTCGTAACTCTCCTCTATATGTTCCGCCTTGCGCTTCTGCTTGTCGGTATAGGCGCCTTTGTCTCCCCTCGGCATCACTTCACCTCCGGTCTTGTTTTAGCTTCTCAACCCTCCTGCTCTGCAAACCCTCTGCCAACATTCACTGGCGAAATGGCGGGGCGTTCACTTGAAGGGGTGTCAGGCATGGTGCCTGATCCGCTCCCTACAAAAAGCTTTGCAGCCTCCAAGACGCAGAGACCCAGAGGCGCCGAGGATTCAATATCCTGAAAGAAAAGCAATTCGACCGTTGTGAATTGCGTTTTAACTTGCTTTGCGTCTCAGCGTCTTTGTGACCTGGCGGTAAGCCAAAGGTACCGTGATAGGTCAATTTGAAACCCGGCACCGCGATTGCGATTGACGATCTTGTTGTAATCATTAGGGCAGTTACTGGTCTGTAACTAAACAACAGCAGGCTCGTGATGTATAGGAAGCCTACACACAGAGGGAGACAAAGTGGCTAACAAAGCAAGTGGCAAAAATTCAACGGGAAAGAAATCATCAGCTCGCAAACTAATCGACACTGGCACCGACAAACGCTATGTCCGTCGCGGTGAGAAGGGGCAGTTTAAAGAGTCGGACGATGTGGGACGTTCTCTTGCGCAGGACCGCAGGCAGTCTGCGAAAACAACAGTACCTGCCGGGCAAGGCGATCGCGGCGATCAAAAGCGCAAGTAAAGTGGTTGGTTATCAGAGCTGCCGGGCGGCATCCGGGTCAGTCGAAACCTGTGTTCGTTTCTTTCTAAAGTTCTCGTTCAGTTGGCGTGCCTGGCAGATGAGACAGACGGGCGTCGTTTCTTCAGACTCTTTGCTGAAAATAGGAGCACTGCAAAGGACACATGGTTTGGAGATTCCGGCGCCCCTGGTCTTTTTTAAAAGCTTCATCGAGAGTAACTCAATTCCCTTCGCTCGCTTACCCATTGTTCCGAATGAATCCGCTGCTCGCGGTCAGGCTGGGACTAACAACTTTCGTGCCCACGCCATAACACTCGCATGACCAGAACCGAAAGGCTTCACCAAAGTGGAATCATCCGCCTGGGTTCACCAAAGAGTGGCTTTCGCTACAAGCACAGCGATGGCCGCAAGGTCAGCGCCGCCGATCTGAAACGCATTCAGGCACTCGCGATTCCTCCTGCGTGGACTAACGTGGCAATAAATGCGTTGGCGGGCGGTAGGCTTCAAGCCGTCGGCAAGGATGTCGCGGGTCGTTGGCAGTATCGATATCACGAAAATCATGTTCGCGCCCAGGATCTGAAGAAGTTCAAGCGTCTGATCAAGTTTGCCGAGGCGATCCCAAAATTGCGCGCGACCGTTAGCCGACATTTACGTCAACCCGATCTAGGCCGGGAACGCGTGCTGGCGGCAATCGTTCGCGTGTTATCCACTTGCTTCATGCGGCCCGGCAGCCAGGTGTACGCCTCTGAAAATGGTAGCTACGGCGTCGCGACGCTGCGTCCAGACCATGTGATCGTAAAGGGTAACGTTGTTGAGTTTGATTTTCCGGGAAAATCGGGTGTGCAGCAACAGCGAGAGTTGAAGGACCAGCAGGTAGCAAAAGTTGTTCGCAGCTTATTGAAAGTTCCGGGAAAAGAAGTATTCAAGTACCAGAACGGCAGCGGGGAGTTCGTTAACGTAACCAATCGTCACATCAACGAGTACATCAAAGAAACCATGGGCGAACGGTTTAGCGCCAAAGATTTCCGCACCTGGGCTGGAACCATAATTTGCGCCTGCGCCCTCGCGCGCGCAGGAACCGAATTGGACGAAAAGTTACCTGAGCGTAAGCGAAAAGTAGTCGCCGCTATCAAAGAGACTGCCGAGATGCTGGGTAACACACCGGCAGTTTGTCGTAGTTCATATATTTGTCCGGCAGTAATCGAGAGCTTCCAACGCGGGAGCATCGTTGACGGCCACTTCAAAACCCTTGAGCAATTCGTCGCCTATCGTGGACGAAAACTCCACGAGGGAGAAAAAGCGGTGCTTAACTTTTTAAAACAGAAAGCCCGCTGACTAGCACTATCCTCTCGAAACTCAGAACTCTAAACTCGAAACCCCTATGGCACCCGGGTTGCGGCAGTAGAGACAACAGTCTCACGGTGTTCGATTACCGTGCGACATTCGAGTCTTGGGAAAGGAAAATCAAACAACATGGACGCTTTTACATTATTAAAAACAGACCACAAAACCGTCGCCGGAATAATGGAAAAAATTGAGGCTACAACTGAGCGAGCAGTCAAAGGCCGGGACGAATTATTCACTCAGCTGAAAACTGAACTCGATATCCACGCGGAGATTGAGGAGAAGATCCTTTATCCCGTGCTCGAGAAGGCAGAGGAGACGCATGACATCTCGCTCGAGGCCTATGAGGAACATCGGATCGTCAAGCAACTCTTAAGTGAGCTTGAAGCCGAACCCAAGGACGCTGAGGAATGGACTGCGAAATTTACTGTGCTTAAAGAGAACGTCGAGCATCACGTTGAGGAAGAAGAAGGCGAGATGTTCAAGAAGGCGCGAAAGGTGCTGAGCCAGGAAGAGATCGACGAATTAGGGGCCCGGCTCGAAGAAGCCAAGGGAAAACAGAAAGCAGCCGGCGCGCGTTAGCATCTGGTCAGTAATTAACTAGTTCTATTTGTGGCCGGCACGATCGGCCTGAGGGAGCATCTTTATGGAAGGACCTCTACGCGGGCTTCTTGCCGGCGCCGCCGCTTGGAAGTTTGGGGGCGGTTGCATCTCGACCATTTTGATTTTCATTCTCGTGTTCTGGCTCCTGGGCTACGTGAACTGCTAAAACCAGTTTCGCGGTCCGAGTTTCGCGGGCTCGAGTCTAGACTTCGCGGTTCCGATTCGCTTCCTGCGACGTCGTACTCCTTTACCGGATTGTAGTCGTGGAGTGTTTTGGATCTGGTCCAATATCTGTCCAACAATCTCACCTAGGGCAAGTTTTAATGGAAAGGCCGCCCAACGCGGCCTTTCTCCGTTGCGCCACAACCCGATCAACGAAGCGCAGCTATTGCTTTGACACAGACGCCGCAGGCGTCATTCCTTTTGTGCTTTTGCTTCGAAGAAGTGACTCGACCGTCTTGGGCCGTTCACGGCCCAGCTTTCTCTACGGCTTGGAGACCCTGGGGCTCTGCGTACTTTTTCAAGCTCCCGGGGAACGGCGTCTCAAAACTCAGGACTTAAAGGTTTGCAGCTGCAGCCTTGTCAACCATCCAGATCAACTCACCCCGCTCAGGTTTGATAAGTTGAGCCGGTAATACATCCGGTTGGAGCGGGCCATTTAATACCGCCGCCAGTCGGGAGGCTTTGTTCCCGCCTGTCACTAAAAACATTATCTGCGCGGCCGAATTGATCGCAGGCGCGGTAAGCGTGATGCGATACTCGTTCAGCCGATCAATCCAATTAGCCACCACCCACGCTTTCTTTTCAGAAATGGCTGCGGTTCCGGGAAATAGCGAAGCCGTGTGACCGTCCTCCCCCATTCCAAGTAACACCAAATCGAACCGCGGCCAGGCGGAACCGGCGAAGTACGATCTCAACTCCTGCTCATAACTTCTTCCGTTCTGGTTTGGATCACCTGCTCCGGAAATTGGATGGACGTTGCTTTCGGGAATGGGAACACGAGAAATCAAAGTCGTTAGAGCCATGCCGTAATTGCTCGCGGGATCGTCGGGCGCCACTGGTCGTTCATCGCCAAAGAAAATGTGCACAAACTGCCAGTTGATCTTGCTATTGAATTCGTCAGTCACCAGCAGTTCATAAACACGCCGCGGGGTGTTTCCGCCGGACAAGGCGACGCTGAACGGCTGCTGCGCTAAAGCCTTCTCAGCCAGCAGCAAAAAGCGACGCGCCGCAGCAGCCGCTAATAATTCCGGGGTATCGAAGATTTGTATCTGGGGCACGACGTAGAAGTCGGGAGTCGGGAGTCAGAAGTCAGGAGTCAAAAATCGGCAATTGGCAATCGGCAATGTCAGTCACTCTTCCCACTCAGTATGAACAAACCCAAGTTCCGGCTTATCGACGCGCTCATAAGTATGTGAGCCAAAGAAGTCGCGCTGCGCCTGGGTGAGATTTAAAGGAAGCTCCGCACTGCGGTACATATCGAAGTAACCAAGACTTGCGCTCATTGCGAGCACAGGCATCCCTCGCTGCATTCCATAGGACACGATCGCCCGCCATCCCGGCTGCATTTGTTCGATGCTCTGGTTGAACTCTTCATCCAACAGCAAACTCGCAAGCTGGGGGTTGCGTAGATACGCTTCCTTGATGCGGCCGAGAAACTTCGCGCGAATAATGCAGCCACCCTGCCAAATGCGCGCCACCTCGCTGAGATTGATGTTCCAGCTAAACTCCTCCGAGCCGGCTTTGATTAAATTCATCCCCTGTGCGTACGAACAGATCTTCGACGCATAAAGCGCGTCGTGTATCTGAGTCTTAGCCTGTTCATCGTAAGTAGCCGCACCTGCGCTCGTGATTCCGCGCAACCGCTCGCTCGCTAGAACTCGCGCTTCTTTTTGTGACGAAAGGGTGCGCGCTACAATCGCCGCATCAATTGTGGGAATCGCCACACCGAGATCGAGAGCAAGCTGACTCGTCCACTTTCCAGTGCCTTTCTGCCCCGCCTTGTCCAGCACCAAATCAACTAAAGGCTTACCTGTCTCAGGATCTTTGACGCGCAAAATCTTCGCCGTAATTTCTATGAGATAGGACTCGAGATCGCCGCGGTTCCACTCCTCAAAAATCTCAGCTACCTGATCCACGGGCAGCCCGAATCCGGTGCGCAGCAGACCGTACGCTTCGGCAATCAATTGCATGTCGCCGTACTCGATCCCGTTGTGCACCATCTTCACGAAGTGCCCTGAACCGCCCGGGCCGATGTATGTGACGCAGGGACCATCAGCAACTTTTGCTGCAATTGCTTCCCAGATGGGGCGAATCTTTTCATAAGCATCGCGATCGCCGCCGGGCATCAGGCTGGGTCCAAGCAATGCTCCTTTTTCGCCTCCGGAAGTTCCGGACCCGATCATGAAAAAGCCTTCGGCTCGCAGTTGCTGTTCCCGACGTTCCGTATCTTTGAAATGTGAATTGCCGCCATCGATGATGATGTCGCCGTTATCGAAGAACGGCTTAATAAGATTGATCGTCCAATCGACAGGGTCGCCAGCTTTTACCAGGAGGATGATCTTGCGCGGTCGCTCGAGAGCACGCACAAATTCTTCAGGTGAATTCGAGTCGACAATCCTCTTCCCTTGGGTGTTAGCCAAAAAGCGCTCGCGCACCGCCGGCTCGCGATCCCATACCGCCACCGCATATCCATTGCGCTCGATGTTCAGCGCCAGGTTTTGACCCATCACGCCGAGGCCGATCATTCCGATGTTTGCCAGTTCCATCTAGTTAACCGTGACTTGATTCAACAGAAGTTTCCAATGCATCGGCAAGCAGGGCTTGCAGGCGTTGCAAGCCGGCGAGGGCATCTGTACCCAGATCAACGCGAATTGCCCGACGTCCATGCGCAGACAGCGAACGAAAATCGCCTAACGCCTGGGCCTGCTTCAAGACGCTGAATGTGTACGGCTCCTCAGGAATTGTCAGGTCAGCATGATCAGCAGCAGTAATTTGGATGAATACTCCGGTGTCTGGACCACCCTTATGCAATTGTCCTGTCGAATGCAGAAAACGCGGCCCGTACCCAGTCGTGGTCGCACAGTGCAGCGCATCACGAAGCTTCGTGCGAATCGCCTGGAGGGTTGCTTCAATTTCCGTCGTCTCTTCGACGTAAACCAGCAGTGCGAGGTAGTCGCCCGCCCTTACTGTCGCAAGATGGGCCCGCAGAGCGTCAGTAACAGAATTGTTTAGTAATCGGGGCGCGGATCGTTCGGAACCGTAAACAGTCAACGTGTCGTCGCCGATCAGCGGTTCCTGCTCCTGCAGCTCGCCGTGCGTCTTGAAGTAATCGAGAAGTTCCCTCGTCGCATCTTTCGACTCCTGCACATTGGGCTGATCGAATGGATTGATTCCCAGACGCCAGCCGGCAACGGCTGTAGCAAACTCCCAGATAAAAAACTCGGAAGCTAAATCGTAAGCATCATTGAGAGTACGCTTCACAACTGGATGACCCGCCTTAACGAGGGACTCCAACAGTTGGAATTCGTCTGCTTCTTCGATAGCGATCGAAACAAACAAGCGATCAGATTCATACACGTCTGTCGTGCCGAGGGGCTCGCCTTGAACCGGGACAATTCCCTGCCCTTCCTTTCCAGTGCTCTCAGCAACCAACTGCTCGATCCAGAGACCAAGTGCCGCAATCTTAGAATCCGTTACGATCGTAAGTTTATTGCGTCCGGCCTTCGCACATTCACCCACGACCGCGCCCAACACGACGCCCGGATTATTCGCCGCCGAAACATTCGCGCCGCAAGCTCGCACCATCGCCTCCGCACGCGCGAGCAGTCGCTTAAGGTCCAAACCCATCAGCGCCGCCGGCACCAGTCCAAAATACGAAAGTGCTGAGTAGCGGCCACCGATATCCGGAGGGTTGAGGAAGATGTGACGAAAGTGATCTCCGTTTGCCATCTCGACCATACGCGTACCGGGATCTGTGATCGCTACAAACGAATCGCCCGGATTACTTTTTCGTTTTCTTACCTCGTCGTACCAGTATTTGTAAAAGACAAGTGGTTCAGTGGTGGTTCCGGATTTCGAGGCAATCGCAAATAAGCAGCGCTCGATCTCGATTCGTCTTCCAAAATCTGCCAACACGTCCGGGTCGGTGGAATCTAAAACGAGGAGTTCCGGAAAGCTTTGCTGAACTCCAAATGTTTGGCGCAACACTTCAGGACAAAGCGATGACCCGCCCATGCCGCAGACCATCACATGTTTGAATCCAGCGCCGCGAATCTGTTCGGCGAAAGCCGTTAGTTCATCTGCGACAGCCGCCATTTTTCCCGGCACCGAGAGCCATCCGAGAGAGTTGCGGATGATTTTCTGATGAGCATCTTCTGCTTTCCACACTGTGGCGTCTCTGCGCCAAATGCGCCGCACGAGGTCGCGGTCCTGAGCTTCTGCAATCGCCTGCGCAACCGCGGTCTCGTACTGCGACAATGATGTCGTCATGGTTTCCGCCGCCATGGATCACTCCCCGTTGCTGATGTTTTGGAAGCGCCAGTCTAACATGCGCGCTTAAATTGAAGGGCACACAGATAAGGCAAGACTACCAAGACACCAAGGGCTGCTAGTTGATTGCAGGTTAGTTAAGGGGGTCTGCCCGCAAAAGAAATTGCAGGTTGGGAAGAGGGCGTGTCCGCGCATCTTGATTTTACGTGGCTCTTCGCCCCAATCCTCTTGCTAGTTTCCCTTCTCAAAGATTGCGCCGGGGCAGGCCCCCTTCCCAACCTGCAATTTGTTTAGCGTGCACGCCGGCTGCAACCGGGTCTGCCGATTCGGTATCAAAGTCTTTGATTCTAATCGGCAATCCCGGCAGTGATGCATTTTGGAGCTAACGATTGAAATCAAGCGGTGGAACCACTCGGTACAGTACGGGAGCGATAGCGACCGCATTCAAGTAGTCTCACGGTGCGGCTGGAGATATTGAGAAACTTTGGTCCCAGCATTGAATGCTCACTCATCTGAATGCGACCGCTCCCGTACCGGACCGAGTTGACCGTTACTGCGGTCCAGTCCCCAACTGCATCAGTTCCGCAAATCCGAGGTCGCTTAACTTTTCCTCGTTGTTGTAATAGAGTGCAAAGAAAGGAAAACGAGAGATACATGGAGTCTGAAGCAAGGAAACGCGCGCTAATCGTCGTCGATGTCCAAAACGATTTTTGCCCGGGCGGCAGCCTCGCCGTGGCCCAGGGCGACGAGGTGGTTCCTCCACTAAACAAGCTAATCAGCGAGTTTCTGGAGCGCGGCGAACCCGTATTCAGAACTCGCGATTGGCACCCGGCAAACACAAAACACTTTTCCGATTTTGGCGGCACCTGGCCTGTACACTGTGTTCAGAACACCAAAGGCGCTGAGTTTCATCCTGACCTGATCGACGACATTCACATTCGCACCATCTCCAAAGGGCTCGGCGACGAAGATTGTTACTCCGCTTTTGACGGAACCGACCTCGGTCTCCAACTGCGCCGGCTGGGCGTTAACGAAGTTTGGGTCGGAGGTTTGGCGACGGATTACTGCGTCAAGAACACCGTGCTTGACGGACTCAAAGAAGGCTTCGAAGTGAAAGCCTTGGAAGACGCGATGCGCCCCGTCGAGCTTAAACCTGGTGATGGCGAACGAGCGTTGGAAGAAATGCGAGCCGCGGGAGCGGAGGTGATCAGGAGCCAGGAGCAGACGGCAGTAGGCACGAGGCAGTAGCTCATTGCCGATTGGCGATTGCCAATCGCCGATTAGACCCATCGCAACAAGTTAGCGATGATTGTAATTCTGTGGTGATGATTCGCTGTGATTTTATACAAGCAACAAGATCAGAAACCTGATCGAAAGAATCTAATCGGCAATCTGCAATCGGCAATTGCCAATCTTAAATGGGCACTCTAAACTTTGATCGTTATCACGCCGCGATGGGCGACGCATCCTATAAGGATGTGACGCGACTGCGCGACAAGAAACTCAGCGATGCCGAGGCGACCTTCTACGTCACGCAGCGTAAGCTTGACTTCGCTCCCTGCCTCGGACACGAGCGCTTAGTAAGATTACTGATCGACAGCCAAATCGATCGCCCACGCCTGCGGTTCCTCGAGCAGGATCGCGGCGGACTGCAACTCTTTTCCAAAGCCATCGAAGACATGCAGTTTGTCGGCAAGATTCGCGCGGTGCGGCCGGCGACAATCGTCTTTGCCCAGCAACCGTTCGCTGACATCAGCGGCGCTTTCGGACTTACTCAAGCTCAGGAAATCAAATTCCAGCACGCGTTCGATTTGCCCATGACAACTGCTAGCCTGGCGTTGCAGTTTCGCATGGCTGCCGGCGACCATCGCTGGCTTTCCGATTTTTCGCTCCGACGCAACGGCGATATCGAGCGCGCCGTAGACATAGCAACCTACGCGTTCATTGGCGGCTTCAACGATACTTCCAACATGGAAGCCGCACACCGACTCGACATTCCTGCCGTGGGCACTGAAGCGCATTACTGGCAACAGGCTTACATCGAGTTCATGAGCGAGCCCGAGCTCGAAACGCGCACCGGCAAGCCCAAACATTTTGAGCAGGTAGCCTTTGAGCGCTGGCTTGATGCGAATCCCAATGGCACCACCCTCCTGCTCGACACCATCGACGTTTACATGGGAGCGGTGCACGCGGTTATGGCGGCAACTTCAACGGAAGCTCGTCGTCGCGCCTTCAAAGGGTTTCGCGTTGACTCAGGAGACCTGGCTGAACTCGGCGCGTGGTGCTATCGCTTCTTCGAAGCCAACGGCTTACGTGGGCTGAGACCAAATCTAACGGGCGATCTGGACGTGGAGAAAGTGCGTGCGATCGTTGACGAGTTTCCCGAAGCGGCAGGGTTCGGCATCGGCACCAAACTGTCCAGCGAGGTACGCGCCGTCGCTGGCGTGATCTTCAAACAGTGCTTGATAGACTCGCGGCCCACGTTGAAGGCTTCTAACTCGCTCGATAAGACGACCCTCCCGGGTCGCTTACAGCTGTTTCGCGGCATAGACGTGCGTGGCAATTACGTAGCGGACGTAACCGGCCTCGATGATGAGGAGATAGAAATTCCCGGCGCTGTTCGGGTTGAGCGACTTCTGATTCCCTTTTGGGAAAACGGACAGCACGACGCCATTCCTTCGATCGAGAAACAAAAAGCGATGGTTGCCGACCAGCGCCGGCGTTTTGCCGATATCGATACCTATCCCCGTTCGTTGAGTGACCGATTACAAACTCTTGTGGAAGACCTGACGGCGCAAATGCGCGCCGACAACTCTGGGTGGCAAGAAGTCGTAAAACTGCCGGAGACGGTAGAAACCGGGGACCGGAGACCGCAATAGGAGCAGGGGCAGACGGCAGGACCTTGGTAGACCAAGGCCAATCATTTTCCATTTATCATTTCCCATTTCCCATTTGCCATTGCCTGCTCTCTCAACAATTGATTGACAACCGAGAACGGCCATCAACAACCAACAAATAACTGACCACTAACAACTGACTACTGACCACTGACAACTGCTATGTGTAGAAATATTAAGATGCTTCATAACTTCAAACCTCCGGCAACAGCGGAAGAGGTTCGCGCCTCGTCTTTGCAATTTGTGCGGAAGTTGAGTGGCTTTAACAAACCATCGAAGGCGAACGAGCGCGCCTTCAATCGGGCCGTAGACGAGGTGGCTAAAGCGGCCCACGAACTGCTCGATTCGCTCGTAACCAACGCGCCACCTCGTGATCGGGCGGTTGAAGCTGCCAAAGCCAAGGCGCGCTCGGCCGAACGATTTCGCGAAACAAGCGTAAGCGGATAACAAACGCATCAGTTTCACTTCGTTTTCAAACCTCTTTTCCCCAGCAGCAGGTGAACCTTGCCTAAACTCAACTGGAACAGAATCATCATCGGCGGTCTTGTCGCCGCGATCATCGTTTTTCTGGCGGACGGCTTCTTTCATGAAAGGGTGGTTCGTGCTGATTGGGATTCAGTCTATGCAGCAATCGGCGCGCGCCAGCCAACAGAGAGCGCCGGCAGCATGGTGTATTTCGCGATATTTGAACTCGGCCGCGGGCTTATTTCGATCTTTATTTATGCCCTGATGAGGCAGCCGTTCAAGCCGGGTCCGAAGACAGCGGTCCTTGCAGGCATCGTGACGTGGCTCGCGTTTTCTGTCACTGGCCCAGCGCAATTCATTCCTTTAGGATTTTACTCGCATGCGCTCTGGGGCAAAGTGGGTGCGTTTCAGTTAGTCACCTCTATTGTCGCCACCATCGCGGGTGCCGCGCTCTACAAAGATAAGTAGAACGCAGGCGGCTACCGCACCCTGAATTTAACTTAGAACGAATGGCTGACGACATCCTGAATCAAATGCCGGTTCGCAACGGTCATTTCGTTCTGGAGTCGGGTTATCACGCCGGCGTTTGGTTTGACCTCGATTCGCTCTTCCTGTTTCCGCGACGTATCGCTCCCCTCGTTACCGAGTTGTCTCAACGTCTGGCGCGTCACAAACCCACTGCCGTGTGTGGTCCGCAACATGGTGGCGCTTTTCTGGCTCAGGCCGTGGCCGCAGAACTCGAAGTTAATTTTTATTACACGCTCCTTAGCGGTCCTTCAACCAATGGGCTGTTTGCGGCAAGGTATGAACTTCCGAGTGGACTTAAAAGACCAGCGGGCAGCGAACGGTTCGCGATTGTCGATGATGTGATAAGCGCCGGCTCGTCTGTCCGGGCGACCCATCGAGAACTAAGTGATACAGGCAGCGAAGTCGGAGCGGTAGGCGCTCTCGTCTTGCTCGGAACGAAAGCCAGCGATTACTTTGCCAACCTGGGCATTCCCGTTGAGGCCCTAGCGCAACGTAGTTTTGGAACCTGGGCACCGGACGAATGTCTAATGTGCCGGCGCGGCGAGCCGCTGGAAGATCCCAGTAGCTTATGATTGTTGTAGGGGTCAACAAGGCAAAATCAGAACCGGAACGATAACGACCGGGTCGACGACACAAATTTCAAAACTTAGCTTCCAAAGTTACATTGGTTGAAGCTACGTTTAGGCTACCGCCGGGAGGGGCCCCACGGAGGGACGCCTCTAAAGATTTAATTTACCACCATCAAAAAACGGTTAAGGGAGACACGAATGAATAAGGTAAGCGGAACGTTCGAGGTAAAGGTATCTCCACAAGCGCCTGACGAGGGCGATACATCCGGAGTCGGCCGCCTACTCCTTGATAAACAGTTCCAGGGCGATCTCGAAGCGACCAGCAAGGGACAAATGTTGGCGATTAGCTCCGCCGTTAAGGGCTCCGCTGGTTACGTGGCGATGGAGCAAGTAACCGGGACCTTGCTCGGAAAAACAGGCGCCTTCGCGTTACAGCATTTCGGTAAAATGACGCGCGGCGTTCCGGAGTTGAATGTCACGGTGGTGCCGGACTCGGGCACTGGTGAGCTGGAAGGACTGACTGGCAGGATGCAGATCATCATTGCTGAGGGAAAACATTCTTATGAGTTCGACTATTCGATCGAATAGGAATGTCATTTGGGGTAATTCACAGTAAGGAAGGGGGCCTGCCCCCGCTTGTATGATTGAAATTCATTTGTAAACGCACAGTTAGTTTCTGAACTCAGTCAGGCTTGGACTGTAAATGTTCTGTTAATCTCAAAGCGGGGGCAGGCCCCCTTCCTACTGAAAGCTAGCTAAGTTGACCCCTGTATGTCGCCGGCCCATCAAGTACAACGAAATCTATTACGGCACTTTCTGGCCGCACTCGCCTATCGCACGCAAAAAGCGCTTCGCAACGCGCCCGCTAATTTTGGCTCTTTCAGCGCCGGATCAGAAGTCAGAACTCCCTCCGAGCTGGTGCGTCACATGACAAGCGTGCTCGGTTATGCGCGGACATTCTTCCTTGGTGGACATTACCGTCCTGCACCACTCCCTTCCCTTGCTGAAGAAGTCGCCCGCTTCCACGAAATGCTCGAAGACCTGGGCGCACTACTCGAACGCGATGCGCCCATGCTTGAACAAATGACGGCCGAGCGTTTACTTCAAGGCCCGTTCTCCGACGCCATGACACACGCCGGTCAATTGGCACTGCTACGACGGCTGGCGGGTGATCCTGTGGCCCCGGAAAACTTCGTTGTGGCTAAAATCGATTCCCAATGTCTCGGACCACAGCAATCCGATCCCGTTAGCCCTGATGAAGTTTGGCCGGAAGCCCCACCGGGAAGGAGCCAACCGACCAAAACGCCTACTTAACGATTATGCTCATGATTGAATTTAGCCGCCGCCTCGCTTACATCGGCGGTGTCGTCACACCGCTAGCTGAAACTATTCGGAGGTGGAGCACCTGGCAGCAGAATCCAGCAAATTTCTTTGACGACTATTTGCTGGGAGCGTTTTTGATTTACGGCGCATGGCGAACTGGCCGCAACGCTCATGAGGGCCAGCGTTTTCTCGTGGCGGCCTGGGCGGTGGCCTGCGGACTTGGTTACTACTCATTCTTTGGCCAGGTGCGGTCGTTGAGTATGAACGAAGCTGATCCGGCCCCGATTTCTTCTTTCTGGGTGGCAGTGATCAAAGGCGTATCGTGGGCCATCGCAATTCTCGCATTGATCGTCAGCCTGCAACGCATAACGGAGCATCAGTCGCCTCAAACCTGAGGCGCGTCTCAGAGCTTCTCAAAACAGACATGAGCTCAGAAAAGCGGGGCTTCGCGTCCAGGTCTCTGACCCTTGGTGCGCGGCAAGTCTTTGACTGTACCGTAGGTCTGATACCGTCAAGATTTGGCCGCTGCAGCAGTGGTCAACTGACATGGGGTTCGGACTTCTGATTACTGAACTTTTATTGCCGGTGCCGCGGCGCAGCAAGCTCTGTTATTAACGTGCGAGGAGAAAATCGAGTCTCGGAACCGGAACGCGAAACTCGGAACTATCGGGTTAATTAGGCTATACTGCCCTCGTTCCCCACATCATTTCGATTTTTACGGAGTACTGAAGCATGAGATTAATGATCATCTTGTCTTTGCTGATCTGTGTGCCGGCCCTGACACTCGCCAGCGGTGGAGCGCCGCAAAAACCGCGCAAGCTCTTTCCTTACAACTACACCATCGACGATCTGCCCAATGGCCTGCGACTGGTGACGGTGCCCACCGACTATCCCAATCTCGTCGCGCTTTATATCGTGGTGGCCACCGGCTCGCGCAACGAAGTTGAAGCGGGAAAGAGTGGCTTCGCCCACTTTTTCGAACACATGATGTTTCGCGGTAGCGAAAACTACACGGCGGATCAGCGCGAAGCGATCTTTAAGCGAGCAGGCGCCGAAACCAACGCTTACACCTCAGACGATCGCACCGTCTACCACGCAGTTTTCGCGAAAGAAGACCTCGACGAAATCATGAAGATGGAAGCGGATCGGTTCTTACGTCTCAAGTATGCCCTTCCCGAATTTCAAACTGAGGCACTCGCGGTGAAAGGCGAATACGACAAGAACAGCGCCAATCCATTTTCCAAGCTCTATGAAGTGCTGCGTGAGACCGCTTTCAAAACGCACACGTATTCGCACACGACGATGGGCTACCTGAAAGACATCCAGGACATGCCGAACCAATACGAATACAGTCAGGAGTTCTTCAAGCGCTTTTATCGACCCGAGTACACCACGGTGGTGCTGGTGGGAGACATTACTCAGCAGCGGGCGCTGGATCTGACAAAAAAGTTCTTTGGCGAGTGGAAACGTGGCGACTATGAAGCCAGGATTCCGGTAGAACCAGCTCAAACCGAGCCGCGCACGGCTCATGTCGACTGGCCTTCGCCGACTTTGCCAATCGTTGCCGTCGCCTTTCGTGGTCCGGCTTATTCCGACGAAAAGAAGGACAAACTGGCGTTGGATCTCCTGGCCCAAGTGGCCTTCGGTGAAAATTCTGAGCTGTATCAAAAGCTGGTGCTCAAAGAACAGAAGGTGGATGTCCTGGGACCTGACTTCAGTAACCAGATCGATCCGGAATTGTTTGTGGTGCTGGCACGAGTAAAGGATCCCAGGGATGTTGACTACGTGCGAGACCAGATTCAAGCGACGTTTAAACGGTTCACGACTGAACTTATTCCCGCGGCAAAACTAGATGCCACTCGCTCCCGCACGCGCTACAGCTTCGCCATGGCGATGAACAGCTCGGCGGCAATTGCGTCGACTGTTGCGCCATTCATCTCACTACGTCGCACGCCGGACACGATCGACAAACTGGCGGCTTTGATGGACACCATTACGCCTCAGGACGTACGCGATCTCGCAGCGAAGTATTTCCGCGATGAAAGCCGCACCATCGTGACCCTCGCCACCAAAGCGAAAGAGGGCGCTACTAAAACCGGGCAGGAGGACGAAGAATAATGCGCCGCACCATCATCAGCTTGTTTCTCGTTCTTTCCGTCGTCATGCCGGCGGCTGCTTTCAACCGCACACAAAAGACTATGACAACGAAAACTGCCAGCGTGCTCTTACCGAGTCAGGCGCCGCTCATCTCGTTACGGATCCTCTTCATGGCAGGCGCCGCTTCCGATCCGAAAGGCAAGGAAGGTGTAGCGGCGTTGACGGCAGCGATGTTGTCGCAAGGTGGCTCTCGCACCCTGACGTATGAACAGATCGTGGAAGCCATGTATCCGATGGCAACCTCATTCAGTTCGCAAATCGATAAAGAGATGACCGTATTTCAGGGTGCCACCCACATCGACAACCTCGACAAGTACTACGGCTTGATCAGTCAGATGTTGCTCGATCCTGGTTTTCGTCAGGACGATTTCAACCGGCTGAAAACGGATGCCATTAATTATCTGAAAGTGTCGCTGCGCGAAAGCAACGACGAAGAGCTCGGGAAGGAATATCTCTACAACCTTATTTACGCTGGTCATCCCTACGAACACAACAACATAGGAACTGTCAGCTCGCTGGAAAAGCTAACCCTTGCCGATGTGCAGGCTTTCTACAAAGCCCATTACACACAAGCGAACATGGTGCTCGGTCTGGCAGGCGGTTATCCGAAGACTTTTCCCGAGAAGGTAAAAGCTGACTTCGCGAAGCTGCCGGCAGGAACTGCCGCGAGGGCGAATTACGAAGACCCCAAACTCGCTTCCGGGATGCACATCTCGATCATTCAACGTGAAACACGCGCAACTGCAGTCTCGCTAGGCTTTCCGATCCCGGTGAACCGCTCCGATAAGGACTGGCCGGCGTTGGCCCTGGTCGCTTCGTACTTCGGCCAGCACCGCTCCAGTAATAGTTATCTTTATCAGCGCCTACGCGAAGCGCGCGGGCTGAACTACGGCGACTACGCCTACATCGAATACTTCCCGCGCGGCATGTTCCAGTTTATGCCTGATCCCAACCAGGCAAGATCGTCACAGATTTTTCAGATTTGGATTCGGCCCGTAGTTCCCGAGAACGGCCACTTTGTCTTGCGCGCTGCGCTTTACGAATACGACAAACTCGTGCGCGAAGGGATTTCGAAAGAAGCGTTCGAGGCGACGCGCGAGTTTCTGATTAAGAACAACAACATTCTGACTCAGACACAGGACGCGCAACTCGGTTATGCGCTCGACAGTCGTTATTACAACATCCCAGATTACGTCAGTTACATGCGCGAACAACTGACGAAGCTGACACTCGAAGACGTAAACAACGCGCTTCGCAAGCATCTGAAGTCTGATGCGATGCAGGTCGTGATGATCACAAAAGACGCCGCCGGCTTGCGAGAGGCCATCATCTCGAACAAGCCATCGCCGATTACTTACAATTCGCCGAAGCCGAAGGAAATTACGGATGAGGACAAAGTGATTGAGAGTTACAAAATTAACGTGAAGCCCGAGGATGTGGTGATAGTGCCGGTGGATAAGGTGTTTCAGTAGAAGTGATGATTGCGGAATGATGATTTCGGAATTCCGTATTCATCATTCCGCATTCATCGTTCGTTAGTCTCCGCTGGCGGTCGCCCGGATCCGCTTATCTTCAGGTTCCGCGATCGCCGCCTTCGCCTCCGCTTCGGGAGCTAAAACCTCTTTCCTCGGTTTTCTAAACCCACCCGCCAAGCGCGAAGTAACACTTGAGAAAGCAGTCGCAAACCGACGTGCTCGATTAGTTGATCGCAGGTCGTCAAGCAAAGAATAGGCGACCGGAGTTGCAATCAAAGTGAGCAGCAAAGACAGACTCTGACCGCCGATAACAACAATTGCGATTGACCGCCGCTCTTCCGCGCCTGGGCCGGTACCCAGGGCCAGTGGCAGCATCGCGGCAACCAGTGCAATAGTGGTCATCAGAATTGGGCGCAGGCGGTCCCGGTTCCCCTGCATGATCGCTTCAAAGCGTTCCATGCCCTTCCTTCGCAGGCTATTCATGTGATCAATTTGCAGGATTGAGTTCTTTTTGACCACGCCAAAGAGCACAAGTATGCCAAGTGCCGAGTAAAGATTAAGCGTGTTGCCGGTTGCCCATAGTGAGAGCAAAGCAAAAGGCACCGAAAGCGGGAGACTCAAGAGAATCGTGAACGGATGGACCGTACTTTCAAACTGTGAGGCGAGAATCATGTACATGAAGATGATCGACAGGATAAACGCCCAGATAAACTCCGTGAAGGTTCGTTCAAGTTCTCGAGCTCTGCCGGATACGGTGGTGGTGTAGGCAGCGGGCAGATTCATTTCGTTCACTGCCCCACGAAGCGCTTCGATGCGATCCGCAAGTGCGTATCCCGGCGCAACTGAGGCCCGCATCGAGACTTGTCTTTCCCTATCAAGCCGATCGATTCGCGAAGGACTCGTATCGCGTCTAATCTTCACCAGATTATCAAGCCGCACTAGACCGCCGCGTGAGGAGGGCACGTATAAACGGCTAATCGTGCCAACGTCACTGCGATCGCCCTCAATCAAACGCAACTGAACATCGTAATCTTCATTTACCGTCGGGTCTCGAAACCGGGAGGCCTCTTCATCTCCACCGACCATCACGCGCAAACCCGTAGCAATATCGGAAGTGTCCACACCTAGATCTGCTGCCCGCTCACGGTCGATCTCCACACGCAATTCAGGCTTGTTCAGTTTCAATGAGGTGTCGGCATCTACAATGCCGCCAATACTCTCAGATCGTTTGACCAGTTCGTCGGCATACTCAGAGAGCGCCTGAATATCGGGTCCGCGCAACACGAAGTCAATGTCAAATCGTCCGCCGGCCCCGAAATTAAAGGAAGGTGCATTGCGAACGCCGGCACGCAGCGGCGCATATTTCTGCAAGCGCCGGCGCACCTCCTGCATCACATCCTGTTGCGAATAGTTTCCGCGAAATGCATTGAAGGGATTGCCCTTTTTAGTTTCGGTCCAGAGCCGGCCCAGGGAAAGCGTTCTCTCCTCGTGAGGTGCGATGCGAACATAAACTCCTCCCTGATTGACCCCACCCAAGAATCCGCCCCCCGCATCAGCAAGGATCAGCCGCACGCCCGGTGTGGCCAGAATCTCCTTTTCAATTGCCAGCATGCCTTCATTCATCACGGCCAGGTTTGTGCCTTCCGGACCGGTGATGTTTACCTCAAACTCGGCCTCATCGACGTTCGTGGGAATAAACTCCTGCTTTACCGTTCGATAGAGAGGAATACTGGAAAAGATCACGACTGTTGCCAGCGCTGCAACTGCCAGCCGGTGCCGCATTGCGAAGGCCAGCAACCGCGAGTACCCGCTATCGATCCAACGATAAAAGCCGCGCCGGGAGGCAGGCGTGCCGTGCCCCCCCTTGGCATCATCCACCCGAATCATGCGCGAACTCATCATCGGAGTTAGCGTAAAGCAGACCAACAAACTCACGAGGATGGCGACTGCCGCAGTGATGCCAAATTGATAAAGGAAGCGGCCGGAGATCGAGGACATGAACGACACCGGAAGAAAAATAACAACCAGTGAGAATGTGGTCGCCATAACCGCGAGGCCAATATCGCGCGTTGCTTCTCTGGCGGCATCTCTGGCATTCATCCTCTTCTCTTCGATAAAACGGAAGATGTTCTCTAAAACGACTATTGCGTCATCGATAACCACGCCGACCATGAGGACGAGGGCAAGCATGGTCACACTGTTCAGTGTGAAGTCCAGTGCCCGCATCATCCCGAAGGTGGAGATTACTGAACATGGAATTGCGACAGCAGCTATCACGGTCGAACGCCACGATCGCATAAAGAGAAAAACTACCAGGCAGGCGAGGATGCTACCGAGCACCAGGTGTACTTCGATTTCGTGCAAAGCCGACTCAATGTAACGCGACTGGTCGCGAATGACTTCCAACTTGACGTCTGAAGGCAGTTGAGAAGCCACACGCGGCAGTTCTCTTTTGACTCCATTGATGACTTCAATCGTGTTGGCTCCCGATTGCCTTCGAATTTGCAGCGTGACAGTAGGTACGCCATTCAGACGAGCAAGCGATCGCTGCTCTTTCGTCCCATCTTCAACTCTGCCAACGTCTCGCAGTCTGATCGGAGAGCCTTCCACTGTCGCTATCACCAGGTCGTCAAAAGCTCGGGCATCGGAATAGCGTCCCAGCGTGCGCAGTACGAGCTCTTCGCGACCGGTATTTACATTTCCGCCCGGAATGTCAGCGTTTTGGCGGGTCAGGGCCTGGCGAACCGCCGTAATGGGAATTTGATAGGCAGCGAGGCGGTCCGCATCAATCCAGATGTTGATTGCGCGATCCAGACCGCCAACAACCCGCACTTCACCGACACCACCCACGCGTTCAAACTGGACGCGAGCAGTTTTATCCGCCAGTTCTGTAAGCTCTCTTATCGAACGATCTCCGGAAAGCGAAATCGTCAGGACGGGGGAACTATCGTTGTCAAACTTTTGCACCACCGGTGGCGTTGCGTCTTCAGGAAGTTGTCTAACAACCGTTGCAACGCGGTCGCGCACGTCCTGAGCTGCGGTTTCTAAATCGCGATCCAACTTAAACGTCGCAATGACAATAGAACTTCCCTGTCCCGATATCGACCGAAGTTCATCGATCCCATCAACTGTGTTAACGACTTCTTCGATCTGCTGGGTGATCAGCGACTCTACTTCCTCGGGAGCTGCTCCGGGCAAGCCAGTGCGGACGCTTACGGTAGGAAGGTCAACTGAGGGAAACCTATCGACACCAAGCTGGAAAAACCCAGCCGCGCCCACGACGACAAGGGACAAGACAATCATCGTCGCGAAAACCGGCCGGCGAATACAGATTTCAGCTAGTTTTTGCATCTCTTAAAAAAGCGAGCTTTGAACTTGGTACTTTGAACTTAGAACTTTGAACTTTGAACTTGGTACTTGGTACTTTGAACTTAGAATTTTGTACTCTGTTCTCGAATCAAACGCGCCGCTTTCAGTTTAATAGTCGTGAAAGTTCTAAGTTCTAAGAACCAAGTTCAAAGTTCCAAGTTCGAAGTTCAAACTTCGTTTTTATTCCACAACTTCGACTGCCTGGCCGGATTGCAGGTTGCCCGGGTCGACTACAACCTGGTCGCCCAGATTTACCCCAGCAACAATTTCCGTCCATTCCCCATTGCGGCGGCCGGTCGTCACCGGCTTCTCGAGCGCTTTACCGTTTTGTACCACAATCACCTTTTCAATTCCGGCGAACGTCACAATGGCTTTACTGGGAACAGTCGCCACCATCTGCGCATCGTTCGTCACGATTTCAGCGTGTGCAAACGCCCCTGGTCGCAGATTGCCGTTGTTACGAACATCCGCTTCGACTAACAACATGCGAGTCTGCTGAGCAATCACCGGACTCAAGCGCATGATCTGACCTACATAGACGTTAGAATCACCGTCTATAGTTACGCGCACGTTTTGTCCCGAGCGCACGTTCTTCGCCTCGCGCTCGGGCACTTCTGCCCGTAGTCGCAACGGATCCATTTTGACGATATTCACAACTGGAGCTCCGGCCGCCAGGTATTCACCGACACTCGCGCGCTTTTCCTGAACAATCCCGTCGAGCGGCGCGCGCACCGCTGTGTCCGCCAGCTGCTGGCGCGCTAACGACAACTCTGAGCGACGCTGAGCCATAACAGCCTGGCGATTGCGAATCTCTTCAATGGCGTCCTGGTAACGACTAAGCGCAACCTTGTAAGCTGCATCAGCGGAGTCAAAATCCGAGCGCGCCACCACTCCCTGCTCTACAAGTTTGCCCGAACGATCGCGATTGACGCGCGCCTCATCAAGCACCGCTCGCGCCTGGCGCACGGTTCCAGTCTGTTCGGGATTTACGTTATCGTCCCTGCCGTCAGGAGACAATCCCAAGCGCGCTCGCGCTTGCGCGAGCCCCGCCTCAGCCTGTTGCACGCGCAGGTTGTAATCCTGAGGTTCCACCTGCGCGATTACCTGGCCGCGGCGCACAACACTGCCGAGATCAACTGTGATTGAGCGGAGGCGGCCTGGCACTTTCACGCTGGCAGTTGTTTGATCGTAAGCGGCGAGGGTGCCGTTGGCGTTGACCGCCTCACCGAAGGGAGTCTCTTCAACGCGCGCGGTTTTCACTTGCCGTGCTGCTTTCGCATCACCAGCACGATCTTGCCTGGCGCCTGCGGGGTATTGGCTTTTGCAGCCGAGGACGAGGAGACTAAGAAATATCACGCTGCCAAACACGCGAACGCGTCGTCGCGCAGAATGGGAAAAAAGCCGTAACTGAGGAATGCAAGTCATTAAAATCTACTTTGAACCTCGAACGCTAATCAATGCCTGCTAAGGGGGTTTGCCAGTTTAACACGGCACCTCGAATGAGGATTAATCAGGCAGGAGTCAGGAGTCAGGAATCAGGAGACAGGACTGGAGACAAGAGACAGTGGGCAGGAGGCAGAAGTCTAGAGTCAGAATCAGGTGGATTCTTCTGACTGCTGACTCCTGACTCTGACTCGTTATTTCCCGCCGAAGCTCCTCCGAATCAGGTACGACATCTTCACGAAGAATGTCCGTGAATTACGCCTAAAGCCAGGCGTGAGCTGTTCCGTGAACGGATGGACTGTGTCGTAATTCATGTCGTCGTTGTAGCCAATGTAGAACGAGGTTCCCGGACTCGGAGTCCAGCCCGTAAGAAACTGAGCTCGCACGCGCGAGTTGAGCGTGTTGTAATCGATAATCGCCCGGGCAAAGTAAGATTTCGTGAACTGATACGTTCCCCGCCATGTCCAGATGTTTACGTCAAACGCCGTCAGCCCGGTGTCGTGTCTGATCAGCCGCTGCTTATTCAGATTGATCGAAGTGCGAAACTCATTTGTCGGCTGGAACGTTATGCCGCCGGTAACTTGCAGCAAGTTTCCCGCACCTGGATCCTGCGGCGCTACACACAGCGGATCTCTCTCATCGATGCCGTCATTGTCGTTATCTGTGCAAAGCCCTGCTGCCGCCAATTCTCTCGCTCTTACTGCCGGGGGACTGGCCCGTGGGTATTTGGGCAAATTACCAAAGTCCAAATCCAAATGGTTATGGCGAAAAGTAACCTGACCGTTGAACTGAATCTTCTTGTTGTAGTTAGAACCAAAGTAACCTGAGATGTGATGTTTCATCACAGACCGTTCAGTGCTTTCCCCAAAGAAGGTGCAAGGATTCGGCAAACCAAACGGGTTACACGGTCGTGCTTCGCGCGTCCGGCCAAACTCGTGATCGAAAAGCCGTTCGTAGGCGGGCTCATACCAGACACCTACATAACTGCTGCGCGGCAAACTGAGCTCAATCAGATTCTCTGTCTCCCAGATATACATGCGACCCTGCCAGTCGTAATCGATGTGCGTGGCGTTGTGTATGTGATAAGAGATGATCTTCTGCTTCGGTTTTGGATCCGAGTTATAGCGTACAAAAGCGAAAGTGAAGTTAGAATTCTGTCTTTGGAAAAATCCAACGTCAGCGCGGTAGTCTTTCGTAAACCCTTCCCCGTAGAGTTCATAACCCCAGTTGCGGCCCGAAACGTTGTAGGAAAACATATAGCCAAACCCGTTACCGGTCCGGTAGCGAGTTGCCGTCACAGGGTCGTCAGGGTCGGTGAAGAAGTTTCGCGAGGTGGTGCCGAGAGTTTGAAAAGTCAGCGTTGTTTGCTTATCCAAACGGAACCGGCCATCGAAGGCAACAAGCTGATTGTGCTTCTCAATAAAATTATAGCTGGTAGCAAGAAGCCCTAAAGAGTTTTCCTTACCGACGTCGCGCTTGAGACGCAATACGCCGATATGGGCGTTCTTATCAACAAAGCGTTCACTGTTACAAATGACCCGCGGATCGAGTGTCCTGCGGTCGCGACAGTTGTTCAGCGCCCCACGGTCGTCGAGACTGAAGTTACCCGGCCCATTATCGCTCGCTGCAATCAGACCAAAGCTGGTACGGCCGAGTTTTCCTGTGGTCTTAATGGCAACGTCCGGATCAACAATTGAGCGCGTATGCACAGCTGTGATCGGCGTCGTGAAGACGTCGATGCCTTCCAAAAAGAACGGCCGCTTCTCGGGAAAGAAAATCGGAAAGCGTTGGTTTGCCGTGACTACTAATTGATCGGCTTCCACCTGAGCGAAATCAGGATTGATTGCTAAATCAATCGTCATGGCAGGACTGGGAATGAACTTCGCAGTCAGTCCAGGATCGATGCCAACCGGTGTATTAACGATGCGACCAGGATCAGTAGCGGCAGCGGCTGTTCCGGGGAACACTCCGAAGCTGCGCACGAACCTACCGTCCTGCGAAATAGTCAAACTGGGAATTAATTCGATTGTGCGCTCGACTGAAATTCCTTCGAGCCCACCCAGGTGGCCTGCCTGGTTCATGTTGCCGTCAATGCTGCGCGAAAAAGGCATCCACGAATCGAGCTCACGATTGAAACGCTGAATGCGCCGGAAAAAATGCGCCCCCCAAAGTTTACCTTTGCCGGCTTCATAGCGAAGCGATTTGAAAGGAATGGCAATCTCAACGATATAGCCTTCCTGATTGATGGTGCCTTTTGATTCCAGCAATAAATCGATGCTGAAATCTTCACCACGGCCTTCCGTCAGGATGCCATCGCCCTGGATGCCGAGTGGATTAAAAAAGATTTCAAATGCGCGGCGCTTATCGTTGAAAGTATCGAGATAGAAACCCACGTAGTCGTCCTGAAAAATATTGTCCCGCTTGGCCACGGTCGATCGAATCTTGTCTGGTTCGTCGAAAGCGCGGAAAGCGACGTAAAGAAATCTGGAGTCGTATCCGAGTCAAAACTTCCGTTGGTTTTGATGGTGCGATGTTGTCGCCGGGATCGATTTGGTAGAAGTCTTTAAGTACTACTGCGCTCTGCCACACAGGATCGTTGAGCACACCGTCGATCGTCGGCGGCTTCTCAAATTTCGGAATAGTTACAGGGTTTGCTTTTTCAGGTGGAAGAGTGACGGCGCCTTTTGCTGTAGGCGCTGCCTTGGTTGCCGGGGCCTTCGTGTCGGTCGTCGAGGTCGTTTCAGTCTCCGTGGGATTTGCCGATGGGCTGGCGGAGACGAGCGCAGGCGACGGCGAAGGCGATGGCGGCGGTGCCGGCGGCGTAACGTTAGACTGCGCCAGCGCGTTTACCGCGAAGAGCACAATGAGAGTGATGAGCAAAGCTATTCTTTTCATAATGATCTTTCTGAGTGAACGGTTCGATTCCCGTTAGCCTGGATCATTAGACCCAACACTGACATTCGTGCATTTCAGAACCGGCGAATTCGGGGGTTAATTGGGTCTGGGGAGATAACCCAACATCAGTGCGCAAATACGGGATTAACCAGGATGAGCGGGCGCTATCTTGCTAACGCCCGCGGCAGCCGCCTGGTTCTGTGAAAACTGGGTTAGATTGTTTCTCACGCGAGAAGTTGCCTCGTCAGGATAGAAGAATCAGTTCTAGCGTGAACGCAAGGCCACGCGACCGTCACCGGTGCTGAGCAAGAAGACGTTTCCGCCGCGTCCTACCTTCCAACGACGCATCCGCTTTGAAGTTGCAACATCTTCTACTAACGTCATTCCGCTGTTGTCGACATCTTCGGCGTCGGTTTCAATCGTGAAATCAGAGTTCGCGGGCACTGAGAGTGAAATCGGACCGTCGCCGGTTCGCGCTGCGAGTGCGGAAAACCTGCCGTCGAGTGAAATCGAGCCATCGCCGGTGCGGGCGTCGACGTTGCCATCGAAATCGGAAATCTTAATGGAACCGTCACCGGTATTCGCGCGAAGCTGTCCGCGGGCGCCGTTAACTTCAATCGAGCCGTCGCCAGTGCGCAGATCAAGGTCGCCGGATACACCATCGAGATTGAGGCTGCCGTCCCCAGAGGAAACGTGCAGAGTTGCATTACGCGGCACAAAGACCTCAAGTGACGCGACGCCGGTGTCTTCAGAAGATCGCGCGACGATGGAAATGGAGGAGCCCTGCTGTTGGGTATCGATCCTGATTTGCTTGGCCTCGTCAGGATGGTTCGCGCGCTTAGTGGCCGTGTACATCACTTCCGACTTATCCCAGCCCCGAATCGTTATCGAACCATCGAACGTCGAGAGATTTACACTCGGCGTACCAGTAACCGTAAAAGTCTTCGATTCTTTTTCCGTGAACTCTTTGCCGTAGCCGCGGCCTTCTCCTTCACCCTGGCCCTCGCCTCGACCTTCGTGAACTTCACGACGGTTCTCGTGCGGACGTGCCGGCGGGTTTCGCGCTCAACCTCTCGTTGGGCGCGTTCGATTTCACGCTGTGCTTCGCGAAGGGCGCGTTCGACTTCCCTTTGCACTTCAGCTTGCGTCTCGCGAGACATGCGTTCGGCGCTCATTTGTTCGGCTCGTTCAGCGCGGCGCGCGGCAGCGGCTTCCCGTCGTTCTTCAGCGCTCAACCGCTCGTCGTCTTCATCGTTCCCGTCCTCGATTTTCGCCGTAGCCTTTATTCTTATCCCTTGCTCTTGTCTTTGTCGGTCATTAGCCCGGTCCCCGGGCTCAGAGCGCGGCCATCCTGGGCATGCTTAATCGAGATGCGACCGTTGACGTTGCCTAACTTGATGAGTGGCCCGCCTTGGCCGATCTGGCCGTGAAGTTCATGACCAACATACTCCCCGTGATGCACCTTGATGCCAAAGTCATTGCTGATGGCGCCATGAACCGTTCCGGCCCGCACGATTGCGTTTGCATCGGACGGAATGATCAAAGTCACAGAGCCATTAACTGAGTTGAGTGAAATCGGACGAGCACTGTCGAGATTGGCAAAGGTCGCTTCCAGGCCGCCGTTGACGGTGGAAAGCTTGGCGACTCCCAACAAACCGCGCGCGACCACGACGGCCATTTACCGATGATGCTTTTACATCGCCTTCGACGCCGTTAATTTCCAGAGAGCCATTGACGAGGTCGATCGACTCAAGACGTGCCTTGCGTGGAACGGTGATCGAATAATCAACGATGGCCGGATTGTTCTGGCGACCGCGCTCATCGTCGGTGAAGCGCTGGTTCCAATCGGGATATTCAGTGCGAATCCGAATCGCTTCCGCGCCGGCATTCACTTCAATTTTTGCTTCGTCAATCCGCTCTTGTTTGTAAGCGCGTTTGACCGCATCCACCTGAACATCGCTTCCGGTCCCAAACTGCAATCCGAACTTCTCCATTTAGATTTTCGACGCTCACTCGGCCCGTCGCTGAAAACGGATAGGTCTGATGAAACTCCTGACGAATCTCTCGCTGATCGGGTGGGGCTTGATAATTTTCAGTAAACGACACGTGCATTGGCGAACGAGAATCTTGCAGCCAGCCACGCGAGGCGCTGCCACTCGAGGCGGTCAACAGCGCCGCCACCATTACTCCTGCTGTAATTAAAGTTTTCGTTAACATTCTGCTTCTCACTTTACTCCATTGTTATTTGGGGGAAAGACGCAAACCGTTGCATCTTATTTCTTGAGTCGCGGCTCGTTGTTATTCATTCCTATTCATGCGTCGCCAAATCTTCCTTCTCGCTATCGCCGACGCTGCGTTTGAATTCGAAAAGAGTAACGCGTGGCCTCTTCGGTCAGTCTCGACCTGTCGCTTCAGTTTCGGCCACTTCAACTTGCGCTGCCTTCAATCCAAACCCGATCACGTCGCTTAACGACTTAAATTCACTAACGTTTGACCAGTCCCCTTTGCCGGACTTGGTTGGGACCTTATTGATGATGGCGCGCACCCTCGGTCCACGACTGATCAGAGTTGCGATCCTGGCGTCGTGGTCGCGGGGAAATTCAGCGCGCAGCAGCTCCATCCGTTTGGGAACTTGGGCTACCACATCCCACTTCAGATCCTGATCGACTGCTTTTGGTAATTCCCTTTGCGCAACGGACAAGCAAGCGCGCTGTGCACCTTTTCATTAGCGAAGAGTTTGTTACTTCTCAGACCTGGTGCGAAACCGCCGTCACTACCGGCGAGCGCTACCGAGCCTCCCGCGGCGATGATGTTCACGCGGGGAGACTCGGACCAGGCGTTGGTTTTCGGTGCCTCGGCCATTTCAGAGCCATTCGGCCAAAGATTTGGTGGCGGAATAGACCTTCGGCCAGGCCACCCAATCCGTTAGTTGTCGCGGATTGCACATTGCCCGCGAGTTCCTGCAACCGATCTAGATCTTTCATCGCGGTCGAAAAAGCCGCGTATGCCAGAAGAAGAATGATCGCAACTCGGTACAAGTTGTTTCGAAAGTTGCTGATTGGTTTCATCTCGTTCATGGCTTTTGTCCCTTTGTTTCGGACCGGGGATGTTGAACTCAAAGTTCGGTTGCATCGCATCCCCGGCCCGTCTGCGTTGCTCTATTACCAGAACACCGAAATGCGGAGCTTTGTGGCAAGAATATTCGCGAAATTCGAGTTTATTTAGCTTAGACAGTAGTCAGAATGCGGTGGATCAGGAGGTCGAGGTAAGTGCAGGAGTAAGAGCAGGATGCAGGAGGCAGAGCTTGAGCAAATTCCTGGAAGCTTGCAGCAGGGAGCGGAAAATAAAAAGGCAGCCGGCAGTGCGAAAGCCCTCTGCCTGCTGCCTATTTCCTCTGCCTCTGTCTATTTCCTGCTGATTACTGTCTACTGTCTACTGGCTAGTTCCTAGTTCTGTTCCAAACGAAGCGTTCCCAGAAATGAAGAGACGGAAATCATCGCATCGCCGGTTCCATGGATGCCGTTTACGCGACGCATCGAGAATGCCACCTTTACCTCCGGTTTTACCTTCACATGGATCTTCGGCTTAACATCGACCTTAACTACCGGCGCCACCTTTGTTACCGGGCTAACCGGTCCCGATTTGGCAACAGGCGCAACCGGATCTGCAGTGCGCTTCGGCGGTCGCTACCGCAGTAGCTTCAGCCGCGGAACTCGCCGAGGTTTGTGTCAGCGTCAAAGGAAAGTCTGTAATGATCTCGCCATCCTGAGAAACCTTAGCAACCAGTTTGAAAGAAGAATTGGCCGGCATCGCGAGCGTGACATCACCGGAGAACGAGTTGAACCCGTAACGGCCCGCGGGCGCCAGTGGCCCGGTCATCGTCAAATTTCCACTGACGGTTTTCGTGTTGATCTGTTTGTGTGTCACGTGCGAGAGCATGATGTCGCCACTCGTGGTAATTACTTCAAACTCGTCGTCCGCCTGCACTGGCTGAAGGTTGGCGGCTTCAACGGATCCTCCCGCCGAACTTACGTTGACTCGTCCACTCGAGTCTTTCAGGCAGATGTTTCCGGCCGAGGCTGCCCATTTCGATCGACCGGGAAACTTTTTGGACTTCAATATCGCCGTTCTGCGTTCCGGCGTAAGCAACGGCGACTTCGGCAATACTGATGTCGCCATCGCGTGTCTGCACCAGGACCGTAGCACCACGCGGAACGTTCAATTCGATATCGCTGAAAGCCTGACATTTGCCGGCAGGTTTTTCTGCCTCGTCCTTATTAAAGACCGCCACCTCGAGTTTCGTAATGCTTGCACCCGGCGTGCTTTGCGGCGCGTGTTCTAGTTCGATTTTTACGGCATCTGCCGAACGCGCCCGCACCTCGTTTCGGTCCCATCCACGGATGGTGATATTTCCCGACGCAACGCAAAGGGATACAGCAACTGCCGCATCGACTGCGACCGAACGCTCAACCTGTTGCTCGTCTATCGTCATCCTTGCGACTCGCGCGAGCGCCGCTCTTCACCAGCAAAGCGTTCGCCGCCAAAATCACGAAGAGGAGGCTGATAAGAATTGCTCGAAACTTCATTACAAAAACCTTGACTAGTCCTGCTGTCTATTAAAAGTACGCGCCTCAGCCACAGCGTTAAGCAGGTTCACTTTATTCTGATAAGCCGCCATCATGAACTCAGCAGCGTCGGGATCGTTCGGATTCTTCTTCGCGGCATTGCGTGTTGCCGCAAGGGCGCGATCAACGAGTGCGAGATTGCGTTGATACTCGGCCTGCAGCGAAGGTCGCATCGGCCGTTCGTTCGACTTGATTGTTGAATCCAGCTTAGCAATCGTCTGCAGATAACTTCGCTCACCGGGCAATAACTTCACTCTGTCGTCAGGTTTGGTGGCGGCATTCGCGACATTTCCCGGAGAGGTTGTCGCCGAATTAGTAGGGCGCCGTTTCACGGGCGCGTTCTTCGGTAATGTCGTTGCAGATGCAGGCAAGGTTGCTACTGTTTGAGAACCACCAGAAGCTGGTGACCGGAGAATCAACCGCAGTTGGAGACGGGGCAACAGCAAGCTTACCCTTGCTGATCGCTGAAGGATCGTTATTGAGCTACGTTCACGCCAGGCGACGACGTCGCACGCCACTGGGTAATTCCCAAAATCGCGGCAAAACCCAACACCAGAACCAACCCTGCATAACCAAACGCTCTTTGAGGAGTAAACGACAATGGTGCGACCAGCGACTGCAACCAGGCTCGCACTGAGAACGCGGACGATTCGTTGACAGGCAAGCGTTGCGTTTGCAATCCCGCAATTGCCGCGTCAAGACGCTGGCGCAATTGTTCAGTGGGCACAGCTGCTTCGAACTCGGGCGCGAACGCCGCCGCGAGTAAAGCAGTCTCCGCCTCAATCTCGCGCGCTGTCACCGCGCAGGTTTTGCACGTAGCCAGATGTGACGTGACGCTTTCCAGTTGCTGGCCGGAAAGCTCGCCATCAAAGTAGCTTTGTAGAATTGCTTCGTCCAAACACTCTCTCATCGACTTCCTCCGATTTTTCCGTAAACCCTCGCAAATTCTTTTCGTCCGCGCGCAACCAGGCTGCCGACATTTGTCTCCTTCAAAGACAAAGTAACGGCGATTTCCTTGTACGAGAGCCCTTGCTGTTTCAAGAGCAAGCAGCTGCGCATCGGCTCTTTAATTTTTTCGAGCGCGCGTCGTGCACCTTCAATGGCCACGCGGCGCTCGTAATCTTCTTCGGGCGCGGCTACAAACCAGTCCTGCATCGTCTCTTTCTGATACTCATTGTCCCGCGCCATCGACCGGCTTTGGCCTCGCAAAGTATTGCGCGCCACGTTCAGCGTTACACGCAAAAGCCACGCCCTCAAAAGATCTTCACCCGGCGTGGCGTCGAGATTGCGATAGAGCCTGAGAAACACTTCCTGCGTCACATCTTCAGCCAGAGCGGAGTCGCGCACCACCGACCGTGCAGTACGAAAGACAGCACGGTGATGAAGCGTAAACGCCTCGTCGAAACTGAGGGCGGTCGCCGCAGTCGCCATTTCCATGGGCTCGGTCAAAGCTCTAGCTTGTCCAGTCATTGATCACCGCTCTCAACCATGCAAACACCGCAAACTACGGGTTTATGGCAAGTTTCTTCAGCTGAAGGTTGAAGCCGCCATTTTCAGGCGTGTCCGCGCCATATTGTAGTCGGAATCGATGTTTGCACAAATTTTTTGGCGAGCGGATGCTAGAAAAACGGGGAGTAACCTTTTTCAAACGCAAATCGAGCCTGAAAGTTCTAAGAGCCTTTATTCCATCGCCAATTGTCGATTGCCAGTTGCTGATTGTGTCTGATTGGTCCCACGAGCCGTTCGGCAGCAAATACGGCAATTGCCAGGCGACATCCCGGCAATGTTCACGTTTCCGGTTTGACTAGCAGTCCGCGAAGGCGTAGAAAGCGCCTGTCTGTAAAAGAGGAGCGAAATATTGAGCGCGGAATCGCCCAGGTCGCATTCGAAACTTGAAACGGAGCAGGAGCTGCGGCAGATGAACGACGACTGGGTAAAAGCGCTCGTGCGCGCTGACCCGTCACTTTGGATCGGATCATGGCGGACGATTTTTGTTTTGCTTATCCGATGGAAGGAGACGATAAGGCGCAGTTTATCGGCGATGTAGTTTCCGGCGATGTGCGTGTTGAAAGCCTTACTCGCGAGAATGTCAGCGTGCGGATCTGGGGCGAAACTGCAGTGCTTACGGGCAAGGATTCTGCCAACTGGTCATACAAAGGACGCGACTTCAGCGGTCACTATAAGATCATTCATATCTATTCTCGGCGCGATAACCACTGGCAACTAGTTTCTGTCCAAGCCTGCCCAATTACTTAGACGCTTTAAAAATACACCACATAAGAGGTACGCCAGATTTTTGCCGGAATCGATCCCGGTATGGCCGCGGTGAGAAAGATCGCGTAGTCGTGGCTTGAATCCGCGTCATCAAACGCTTCACCTTCAGATGTGGAAGCCTTCACCGGACGTGCGTCCGCATAGTCGGGCCCGACGATCGCAAGACGCCTTAGGTTACGATAGAGATGTTCCAGGCCGGATCCGTAAGCGCCTGTTTCGTTTCCCAAAATCAACCGCACCTCAGCTTTCTCGTCAATAAATGTTTCAGGTGAGACGCTGCCTTAATTACCCCTTGTTCAAATCGTTCGGAAAAATTTTCGTCTCCGGAATCGGGAACCGGACGCGTGTCGAGGACAATGGTGATGCGACGCTCGTCTTCCGAAGTGAACTCACGCACCGTTAAGCGGCGCGATCGCGCCGTCGCCTTCCAATCAATGTGGCGCAAGTCGTCCTGCGGTTGATAGTCCCGCAGCGCGAACAAATCGTGACCGGCGCCACGCCGTGCTGATGCCATCCGTCCCACGTTCATCGGTAGCAAGTGCAGTTCGTCGCCAATCGGTTCCGGTTTGGGATAAACCAGGATGTCGACGTTGCGCGCTCCGAGGCGGCGCCGTCGCCGCACAAAGCCGAAGGGGAATCGAGTCGAAAGCTCAAAACCGTCGATGAACACGTGACCGCGTTTTCTGAACGTTTGTTCGACGCGCTGTTCCGCCGCCGCCCGGTGCGGAATGTAAGTAAAGTAAGCGAGCGAACGTTTCGCATAACGCTGGCGCCGCTTGCGCTGGGTCGTCGAACTCGGCATCTGGCCCTCGAGCTTCTACCAATACTGAAAGCGACGGCAGCAGCCGTTTGTTGTTTCGCAGAGTCACAATCACAGGCGCCGGTTCCCCGGCAAAGATGTGATCGGGGAATCTTGCCGACACTTTCAGATCGCGCAGTGAGGTTCTGGCGGCGCCCCAGCCTACAAAGAGCGTGGAACAAAGCAGCGAGAAAATCAGAAACAGAAGATTGTGTCCGGTATTCCAGGCCGCAAAACCAACCACGACCACTATCGCCAAAAAAATCGCGCCGCCGGTCGTGACTTCAATTGGTAAGTCGAAGCTGGCTATTTCGAGCCGGGCGGAGCGCGCGAGTGGAGGAACGATGAGGATCGAGGATCAGGCCGGCGATGACTAACGAAAGGGCGGCGCCGACAGTCGCGAGGGTGCTGTCGTTAGTGCGGCGAGCCAGCAGCGTGACGGCAGCAGCAGCAAGCCCGGCCAGCACCAGCAGCGTTCCCAGGATTGCGTTACGCCAACTCGAGACGGGTAGACGGGGAGACCCAGAGACGGGGGATCAAGGGATGAGGGCTGGGGGATGAGGGATGAGGGCGAAACTAGGTCTGACTCATTTTTCATTGTCCCTCAAAAACATCGAAACCCAATTTTCCATTTTTCAATTTCCATTTTTCAGTGGAAGCCAAACGGAACGGACTAACCGCCAAGACGCCAGGCAGCGCCAAGTTCGCGGAAACGCTTTTCAGATAGAGAAAACATTCTTCGAGCAAGGATTAGTTATTGGTTTCGAATCTTTGCGTTCTCTGCGATTCTTGGCGTCTTGGCGGTTTTCAGTTTTTAAAATGGAGAATAGTAAATGACAAATGGAAAATGTATTCGTCTCTCCCTGCGCTCATCCCTTATCCCTCACAAAGGCACGCTAACGGTTTTCATGATTTCCGTCAGCACGGCTTCTGCTTCTTCGCTTCTCCTTAAAGCCGACGCGAAGCGCGAGCTCACGAGAATGCGATGGGCGAACACTGGCAGGACGAGGCGTTTGATGTCGTCTGGGATGCAGTAAGATCTTTCTTCCGTCAGTGCGAGCGCCTGGGCTGCGCGGAATAAAGCTAAACTGCCGCGCGGACTGACGCCTAAATCCAACATCTCCGAATCGCGCGTCGCCGCCACGATGCTCATCAGGTAATCGACGAGGGCATCGTCAACTGAAACTGCCGCGACACTGCGTTGCAATTCGACCACTTCCGAAGCTGTCATTACGGGGACCAGATCATCAAGCGGATCGTTTCGTTCTCGATCTCTTAGGATCTGTTTCTCGTCGCGCAGGCTCGGGTGGCCGATGCGTAGTCGCAGCATGAATCGATCAAGCTGTGACTCAGGAAGTGGATAGGTGCCGTGATGTTCGATGGGATTTTGCGTCGCCAGGACCATGAACGGCGCCGGCAAAAGGTGCGTAACTCCTTCGACAGTCACTTGTCTTTCTGCCATAGCTTCCAGCAGCGCTGACTGTGTTTTAGGAGTAGTGCGGTTTATTTCGTCAGCAAGGACGATGTGAGCGAAGACCGGACCGGGTTTCCATTCAAAGACGCTGGAGTGCTGGTTATAGATTGAGAGACCGATGACGTCGGACGGCAACAAATCCGAAGTAAACTGGATTCTTTGAAAGCTGCAATCCAGGGCACGCGCCAGGGCCTGGGCCAGGGTAGTTTTGCCAACTCCGGGAACATCCTCAACGAGAAGATGACCGCCGGCTATTAACGTCACTATCGCCAGACGCACTGCCTCCGGCTTGCCTTTGATCACCTGTTCGATCGCGTTTTGCAGGCGCTCGATCTTTTCCACGGCGGTCGATACGACTGCCTGGGAGTGACCCTCAACTGGTTGCAAACGTCTCATCAAAAGGCTTCTCTGGACCGGCTAACGTAGACTGTCATTTGAGGCAAAGGTTCAACCGTGACACTTAAGATGCGCTCAGCGACCCATAAACTAAGAGTTTACGCCACAAAAAATCAATTCATTCTACATGCTAAAGGTGACTGCCGCACCCCAAAAGTTGTCTGGCGGAGCAGGCGCAATGTGATTCTGCTTTCGGGCTGTAGTAAACTAACCGGCGTCGTTACACCTTCTGAAAGTAATCGGAACCTGCTCTCAGGTATCACGTGTAACGCAAGGCAGGAGATTTTTTATGAGACACAATCGAAAACAGCGACGCGGCGATGAGGGCTTTTCCCTTATCGAGCTCATGATCGTAATCGCCATCATCGGAATCTTAATCGCGGTAGGTATCACTGGCTGGAAAGCGGCCCTCCGTTCAGCAAACGAGGCGGCCGCCATTAAATCCATGAGAACTGTTGCTGAGCAGCAGATGCTCTATTACAACTCGAAGCAACGCACGACCTTCGGCACCTTTGAAGAGTTGCGTCGCGAAAACTTACTTGATAATCGGTACGATGGCGCGACGCCTCTGGTTGAAGGGTACATATTTACCCTGCGAGTGATACCTCGCTCGACTACGCAACAGGCCGGCTACACTCTTAATGCCGACCCGCAGATTAGCGAAGGCGTGAGCGCCACGGGCAAGAACCACTTCTATCTCGATTCAGATAGCAACACAATCCGCGTTAACGATTCGGCGCCGGCAACTGCCAGCGATCCTTCGATTGGTGGTTAGTTCCTTTAGCCGCAAGAGTCAAACGAAAAGAGCCACTCGCGTTGAGCGGCTCTTTTGCGTGTTGTGAATTTGCTGATTCAGCTAGCGGTTCCAACGTTCAGCTTCATTACCCTGCGGATTACGCCCTCTCGCCTCATTATTACGGGCACCTTTCTCCGTTTGACCCGTCAGCTGATTGTCCTGAGGCCCGCCCCGTTGTTCCTTTACATCAACACGTGGTGGCTGAGTTTCGCCGGGATCAAGGTTCTTCGGTTTCACGTCTTCCGGATTCACCATCTCGTCTTGTTTTGACATTTTTTCCTCCAGTCATCAGCTACGATTGCCAATTGCCAGTGTCAGTATCTATCCACGCTTAACCAGGCTGGCGGCTACCGCAACCAGCTCGGCCAGATCGACAGGCTTCGGAACGTGCATTTGGTAACCTGATCGCAATGCGTTCATGCGATCTTCAACCCTCGCATAGGCCGTTAAGGCTATTGCCGGAATCTTGCCTCCCTCGTTGACAGGTAATTTCCGGAGTCGCCGAATTAATTCGTAACCGTCTTCTCCGGGCATTCCGATATCGCTGATCAGCAAGCCTGGAAGATCGCCGCCGAGAGAGGCAAAGGCTTCAGTCGCAGAAGCTGCAGCAACGACTTCTGCTCCACACCGCGAGAGTCCGGCCTTCAGCATTTCTCTCGTGTCGGGTTCATCATCGACGACTAGAACTTTCAGTCCATCAAGCCGATCGCCACACTCCGATTCCGGCAAAAGATCTCGCGCTGTTGGATGAATGCGACCAGCGACCTGATCCACCTCATAGATTGCAGCCACCGGCAATTGAACCGTGAAGGATGCGCCCTGCCCTTCTCCGGCGCTTTCTGCCTTAACTGAGCCACCGTGCAATTCAACCAGGTGCCGGACGATCGAAAGGCCAAGTCCCATACCGCCGTGTTGCCGGCTGGTACGCTGATCCGCCTGACGGAAGCGGTCGAATACGAAAGGCAGGAAATCCGGAGGGATACCCTGACCGGTATCGCTAACAACAATCTCGATGTGCGAATCCACCCGTTCCAGGCGCACCTGTACACTTCCGCCGCGCGGTGTGAACTTGATCGCGTTTGACAGCAGATTCCAGACAACTTGCTGCAACCGAACTGGGTCACCGGGGACCGTAATCAGACCAGTGTCCATGATTTTCCGAATGCGTACTCCCTTAGCAACAGCAGCCGGCTTGAGCGCTTCAATCGCCGCCTCAATAAAATCGTTAGGATTTGCGGGCCGCACATCCATGCGGAGCTTGCCCGTAATGATGCGCGAGACGTCAAGCAAGTCATCGATCAACTGCGCTTGCGAATGCGCGTTTCGCTCAATCGTCTCCAGGGCCTTGGCGTAGTCTTCATCGGACAACTGATGACTGCGAAGCATGCGCGACCAGCCCAGGATTGAAGTCAGAGGAGTGCGAAGCTCATGGGAAATGGTCGCGAGGAATTCATCTTTGAGACGACTCGAGTCTTCGGCCCGCCGGTATAGGGTCTCGTTCTCTGCCGCCACGCGTTCGGCTTCGATCCGGGCGCGCTTCGCAGCCTGAAAGAGCGAGGCGTTGTCCATGGCGATGGCCGCTTGAGCTGCTAGGCCCACGACCAGGCGCTCGGCACGTTCGCTAAATACCCCCGCCGCTGGATGACCAAAAAAGAGTCCGCCCAGGACGTCTCCGGAACTGGAGATGACTGGTACGGCGAGGTAACTAGTAACGGGAAGATGGCCTTCCGGCATTCCATGGTAGGGAGCGTTTTTCCCGTAACGCGGATCGAGTTTCACATCGGCAATCCGGACTGGACCATCCCCGCGGAAAGTGGGACCGAACAGATCTGTCGCGCGCGGCATTGGAAAATGAGCGAACGCTTCGTGCGGCACACCAGCGAGCGTATAGAGCATGTACGAGGCGCCATCCTCGCTATGCACGTTATAGAAGAAGGAGCCGAAGCGTGCACCGGTGAGCTCGGTCGCTGCGTTGGTAACCGCCTGAACCGCCTTGTGCAAATCCAGTTCTGCGGAAATTATCTGTCCGAGTTTGTTAAGGGTGCTCAGCGCTTCTGTTTGCTCAACCAGCGCTGCTTCCGTCAGTTTTCTGGCCGTGATGTCCTGAACCACTCCTAACATTCCGGAAACGCTCCCGTCTGGTTTGTATTGGGCCCGCCCTTTCGCCGACACCCAGCGCTGCGAACCATTCGAACTATGAAGGCGATACTCCATGTCATAATCGCTTTTATTTGCTAACGATTCTTCGACGGCAAGGCGCGCGCGCTCACGATCGTCCTCGTGAAGCAGCTCGCGCATCTCTGTCCAGGTCAAATGCGGCCCCGCCGGGATGCCAAAGATTTGAGCGGCGGTATCCGAGAAGGTCACCAAGTCTGTCCTGCTGTCCCAACTCCAATCGCCAAGCTTTGAGGCGGCTAATGCCAAATGCAAGCGTTCGGAACTCTCGTCAAGCAGTCTTTGCGCCTGGCGTTGCTTGGTAATGTCTCGAGCAACTTTCGAAGCGCCAATAATTTCGCCCTCTGCACTCTTGATTGGTGAAATTGTTAAGGAAACCTCAACGAGGCTGCCATCTTTGCGTTGGCGCACAGTTTCATAGTGTTCAACTCGCTCTCCCCGGCGGATGCGCGCCAGGATCGTCCCTTCTTCATTGATATGGTCTGCGGGTATCAGCACCGTAACCGGCTTTCCAATGATCTCCGAAGCCGCATACCCGAAAATGCGTTCCGCGCCCTTATTCCAACTGGTGATGATTCCTTGAAGTGTTTTGCTGACAATCGCATCGTCAGCGGACTCGATAATGGCAGAGAGCCAATAAGGCGCGAGTTCGGGACTCTGCAGGTTTCGAATCAGATTCGGGAGACTTTGAGAATCTGGCATTGCGTCAGGCGCTGATATGGAATCAGGGAATTCCCCATCCGGCGGTTCGAGCGGCATAAGGCTGCTTAAGATCTAAGGAGGAGTTGAAAATAAACGGGGGTGTCGGGGACGGGCTGATTATACAGGCTGTCTAGTGATCTGACTACGCTTTGTTTAAGTGGGTTTGATAAATCGGAGGATCCAGATGAAAGCGAGTCGCGCTGCCGCAGGTTACCGCGGCTGTGGGAGTACCTGACGCGGGTTGCTGTCAGAGGATAGGGCTGTACGTAAGCGTGCTTCCAGATCGGTAACAGCCCTCGTGTGCCGGCGATGTATTGGGAGAGCCTGCAAGGCGGCAAGCGCACTCCCGAATGCTACGCGCGCTTCCATCTTCCGTCCGGCGAGCAGAAGAATTTCGCCGCGCCGGAACAGCCAGGTCTCTTTGCGCGGCGACTGAGCAGCAACAGTTTCCAAACGAGCGAGCGCCTTGTCGTAGTCTTTTCGTCGCAACTCAAGGTCGACGGCATAGAGTTGAAGGGTGACGAGCGGCCCTAGTCTACCAAGACCTTCGTCAAGCCCGCGCAAGGCTTCAATGATGTTTTGAGAGTTGTTACCTGGTTCCTCGCCAAGTAATCGTGCACGTTCGATGTATAACTCCGGCTGCGGCGTGGAACTGAGGCGTATCGCGGCGGTGAAGTCTTGCCCGGCTTCGACAACTCGCCGCAGTTTAACGAGGACGCGGGCACGCGTAACGAGCGCCTCAAGGTGTTTTGGCTGCTTAAGGAGAAAGCGATCGAGGGCGATCCTCGCGGACTGCGGTCGCCCGGCTTCGAAAAGCATCTTGCCGCGGGCGAGGTCTACAACAGCGAGCCCGGGTTGCAAATGTGCTGCACGATTATAGTCGGCCCCAGCCCGTCTCCAGTCCTGATGCAGGCGATAAAGCTCGCCTCGCTTCAAGTAGAGACTAGCGTCGAGCGGGGCGCGTTTGATGCGCGCCGTCACCTCGGCGATCTGCTCGTGCACGCCATCGTGGGCCGAAGCTACAGTGGCCAGCAGCATAAGCCCGAGCAACAGCCTGAACGTAGCGCCCGCCAACTTAGAAGTCTTTTGCCGAGTGACTATCATTGCAACCTCTTAGTCAGGTGGGCGGTTGACTTACTGACATTGAGTGTTCGTGCGCTGGCTATGTTGGAATAAGGCGAGTTACCGCTGACGTTATATCCGCGCACGCGGTATCGATAGGTCGTATTTTTGGCCAAGCCGCCATCTCCGAAAGTTGTCGTGTTAGAGCCGACGGTACCAACCTGCACAAAGTTCGCACAGTTGGCGCCTTTGCAACGCTCGATCTTGAACCCAGTCTCGTTGGTGGAGTTGTCTACCCACGAGAGATTTATCTGGTTTCGCGATGCTGCTGTCGCTGTTAGACCGCTTGGAGCAGGGGGCGTCGCGGGCGGTGTTTGTGTAGTAGCTTCAGCCGTGTTTGAAGATGCGGAGTCGCCACCTCCGTTGAAGGCAAATACGCGATAAACGTAAGTGGTGCTTCCCAGAAGGTTCGTGTTGTTGAAAGTAGTGACATTAGCCCCTGTCGTAGCCACTGGTAAGAAGTTTGTGCAACCTGTGCCCTGACAACGTTCGATCCGAAAGCCATCTTCGTTGCTGGCGTTGTCCGTCCAGGCAAGATTGATTTGACTACTGGAAGCGGTGGTGGCCGACAGCGACGTCGGGGCCGCAGGAGGCTGCGGGGCAACACCTTTAGTGATCGTGAAGTAGTCAGCGATAGCGCCATTCTCACGCAGGAATTTTGCGTTTAGCGTGTTGCCGTTAATGTCGAACACCATTGAGCCCAGATTGTTAAGCGAGATAAACATCGCGGGATGGTTTAACGCACCACCGCTTACTTGGCCGGAACTTCCCGCTACCGCATAGACCGCACCCTCATGCGGACCGGGTCCGAGTGAAGGTTTGCCGTACGCCCCTGTGGTGTCGGCACGCCCGCTCCCACCATCCTTCTTCATCGCATTGGTGAAGGTGCCTGACGTTCCGTAGTGCCCATCGATTAAGTAAGATCGTTCATAGGAATGACTGTGGCCGCTCAGAACCACGTCGACGCCGCCGTCCTCAAGAATGGGAAGAAAGTTCTGACGCATCGCGGTCAGAATCGGGTCAGTATCAGAATCGTGCGAGCCTTTACTGTAAGGCGGGTGATGCCAGAAGGCGATTATCCATTGCTGCGTCGTCGCACTTAGATCATTTCGCAGCCACGTAGCCATTGGACCAGTTGAGGACCGGTCAGAACTCATTGAGTCGAGACAGATGAAATGAATGTTGGCATAGTCGAACGAGTAATACTTTTCGGTGCCGGAGGCCATGCCGCCGACCTCGCCCATTGTTGGGAGGGTAAACATCGCAAAGTAAGGAAGTCCCGCAGGAGGAGTTGATGAACCTGCCGTGTCGTGGTTCCCAAGCGTCGGCCAAAGTACCGACTTTCTAAGCATACTTGGATACATATCGAACACCGCCGCCTGATATTCACTGTCTGTTCCGTTCTGATAAGCGTTGTCGCCCAGCATCAACCAAAGGTTGGTATGCGTCGCCCCGGTGAAAGTGTAGTAGGCGTTGCGCACTGCCTGGGCGTTAACGTTTGCGGTACCAGAATCGCCGATAATCCAAATTCGCGAGGCGACGTTTGCTCCGACTGCGGGAGACGCAATGAAGAAGTGATCGGCGTCGCCGCCGGCAATTGTCTGCGAGGTCGAACCCACTGAATAGAAGTACTGGGTCGCGGCTGAAAGGCCTGAAATTGTCACCTCATGCTCAGTCGTCAAGACTGGGTTGTCAGCGTTCGAGGTTAGACTTCCCTGCGTGGTTCCGTAGCGCACTCGACTGTCGGTCGCAAAATTTGTGCGCCACCGCACAACCACTCCCGAGGGTGTACCGGATTGGAGATAAGGTCCCCGGGTCACGGAGGCGCTACCATCCGACCCAATCAGTTGCAGATCGAAACTGATGTCGGTGCTCGTCCCACCAGACTGGTGCAGTTCGACGGCCAGAACATTCGTACCGTTGACGAGTAGTGCCGGACTTAGTGTGGTTTGAAACCAGGTTGATTCATCAGCACCGCCAACTGCGACCGATGCGACAGTTTGATACCCGACGCCGCCAACGGGCATGTTACTGCGCCACACTTCAGTGCCGTTGAGATAGACAACGGCGCCGTCGTCTCGCAAGAGTCTGAGCGTCAGGCCGTTAAAAACGGAAGCGTCGGCAACCGTAAAGACGCGGCGAAAGTAGGTTGTGATGTATTTATTGTTAGCGTCTGGGCCATAGCCAAGCGTCGTAGCTTCGTCCCCATCTCCATAACCTAACTGAGCAGGACCGGAAGACCACGCAGAGTCATCGAATGAGAGCGGACGCCAAGCCGTGCCTTGATTAGAGCCGTTGTCAAGAAACTTCCAGGTCGCCCCTGCAGGCACGAGGGTGGTATCTACGGCCCAGGCGGCGGGAACATAGACAATAGAGGTGAGAATCAGCACACCGATGAATCCGCTTACATTTCTGCAAACCAATGCATTGTTTCTTCGCATGCTATTCCTTTCGCTGTCTTAATTATGGCTGGTCGTGATGGTGGTGCGACTTCAGAACTGCGCCACTATTATGCACCATCCAGGAGGTAACTATTAAAATCAGTTGGTTTCCGCCAGCAGAGAAACTATTTTCGTTTGATGGACTAGCCTGGCGATATCCATAGCCGTGTAGCCGTCTATATTCTTTGCATGCACGTCAGCGTTGGAGGCAAGGAGTGCTTTGACGATCTCGGTATAACCTCTTTCCGCCGCCCACATCAACGCCGTCATATTATGAGACTCTTTTGCATTTACATCAGCCCCGGCGGCAAGTAACAGTTCTACGCTAGCAAGACTTCCATTTAGTGCGGCAAACATTAATGCTGTTTGTCGGCCCGCCTCCACATCCGTTTTGGCTCCGGCGGCGAGTAGAGATCGGACAATCTCTGCATGGCCATTCATCGCTGCGAGCATTAAAGCCGTCGCACCCGTTTTGCTCCTCAAATTGACCGCAGCTCCGGCACGAAGCAGTTCTTCGACAATAGCTGCATGACCGCACTCCGATGCGGCCATCAAAGCCGTTTCATCACAATAACCCTTCGCATTGACATCCACACCTTCAGCCAATTGAGATCGCAC
Organism: Pyrinomonadaceae bacterium; assembly: GCA_963826235.1. GTDB lineage: Bacteria > Acidobacteriota > Blastocatellia > Pyrinomonadales > Pyrinomonadaceae > PSRF01. The sequence goes on from CAWGWE010000001.1 coordinate 379,612, forward strand.
GCCCTCTATATCGCCGGATGCCGCCGCAAGATTCAAAAATGATTCACCATCTTCCTTTTCAACGTGCTTCGCGCTTCGGGCGATGCGGGAGGCAACATACGGCTGTGCCTCATTCATCGGTGAGTAGTCTGCGGGAATGCTAAACAGCTCACTGTCAGGTTCAACTTGACGAATTTCAAAGAGGCGCAAAGTGTTCTCTTCATCCTGATTCGTTCTCTTCTCTAATACGACCTCCAGCAATTTGTCGGAGTACCAAAACTCAACAACATCGTCGCTTAAATGGCAGCGGTGACCATGACAGATAAGCCCTTCCAGTTCTCGTTCTCCGAGATCTTCACCATCCTCCCCTGACAAATCTTTCTTCGTCGCAGCAGGTAATTCGTTACCCCGCTCTGTCAGCGTGGCGGGAAATCTCTCTTTTAGAAATGTTTTTGATTGGAGATCCAGAATATAGATGGATTCTTTTGCCGGGTCGGTCAACAAGGCTATCTGTGTGACTTCGGCAAGCATGTCAGGCAGACGTAGTTCTTTGCGAAGGCGGCCATCGCTATCGCGGAAGACAGCCCCGCTGAGTGTTTCCTGCAAAACCTGACCGTCGGGTGTTTTTTTTGTGCAGATTTGCTGATAGCGAGCCTGGAAGGGCCGCCCACGGGTGACGGTCTCAGTGATGAGCTGTGGGCCCCAGTTGTTGCACAACATAATTGTCATCAACATACGAGCTGCGCTCTTCCTAGCGCTCTAAAAAAGGAGTTAGAGCGCCTGACGTGAATATGCAGAAGTATGGCAACCATCGCCGACGGAAAGACTATTTTCCATTCTCGACTTTTGCCGGCTCTAGCATTTCTCGTCAGACGCTCTGTTCAAGCACGTCCCCGGGCATCAACTAAGCTGATGCGCGAAGAAGTAATCACGTACAATTACCAGGCACATGACTGAGGTACCCATACACGCTATTGATACAGAAGGTCCTGTTTATTAAGAGGTTACCCATAATCGCGTAGGCAAGACAAGGAGGTCCGCCCCCACGCGGGTAGTAGTAGATAGACCTGTAGCCGCACCTATAACCTTCCGGGCAATCGACGGCATAGATGCACCGCGACGGCGATATGCTGGAAAGTCGGTATGAGGTGACCCTGATGGAGATGGTCATGATGAACCGCGTGAAGACCCAGAAGAATCCCGGCGCTGCCGCATTGGCTGCCGCATTGTAGGAAGCTTTTGCGATGTAACACGGCTGCATTATCCCGCTAGGGTCTTGGTTGCATCCATCGTCACCACCATAGGGATCCTGGTAATACCGATGCGCAGTGTCCACGGTGTACGCCACTTCATTTCCCGGCGGGGCATTCACGTCGAAGGTATACGGTAATGTGACCTCGGCGCGTGAGTACCAGGGATCGGCATACTGAGTGGCGGTTGCGCTCGTGCCATTTGGAGCTGTAAGCGTAGTCTGTACTGACTGAGAATCTGTGTAGTAGTCGGCTTCGGTCACACCGACGCCTGCCACTTGATGTTGGGCGGGTGCGTCAATGACGTTAGCCGAATATGCGTCAATGCTGGCATCGTAAGTCTCGGGCGAGTTATCAACGAACCACGAGTCCGAATAAGTCGCTGTTTGACCAAAGGCGGGCAGGGCCGTACAAAGGACCACGAACGCCGCCGCCATAATGAAGTGAGGCCTGATTGAGAGGACTCGACGACGATGTCGATTCCCAGGCTGAGGGCTGCTATTCAGTTTCATAATAATATCTCCGTACTTGAAATATCTGCGTTAGCAGATGGAATTGGGTGAAGAAGTCTGTTGCGATTTTTAGGCTAGGCAGAGAGATCTGGCTGGGCATCCTTCTTCTGTTGGCCGGGAGCGGGGCCCATCTTTATCTTTTTCTTGAACTCTTCCTTGATGTACCGGCGCAGCTTTGCAACGCCGCTGGCGCCGAGGCGAGACGGGAGAGAGGCCACGAGAGAATCAACAAAAGTATCCTTTTGCTTTTTCAGGTTTACCAACTTATCTTTCGCTTTCTTATCCAGCTTTGTCCCCGGGGTTCCCTTGGTTTCCCTGGCTTGGTGATCAAGAGCTCCCACATTCCTTTCAAAATCCGATGCGATAGAGAAGAAGGCTTCGATTTCAGCCGCAGTTGCCGCTTTCTGTTCCTCAGTCTGTGATTCACAATCTTTGCACCCGAAGATCATTCTCACGTAGGCGCGCGCACGGTTCTTTTCTTCTTCCGTGTGACGCCCTGAGAGGAATCTAAAAAGTAGCGAGTAAGCCACTCGATCCGGAATCATGTCTGCTTGAGTAGCGCCGTCAGTGGTTCCCGCTGGGTCTTGCGGCAAGGGCATAATTGTAGGTGCCTTGGCCACAGCCAGATCCTTTGAAGTGTTTGAGGAGGCGGTAGTCATCGCGAGGGTACTGGCTATGGCTGCGATTAGTAGAACCGCCATTAGTTTGAGTTTCATGTAGCAATACTCCTTATCTGCTTAATGTTTTTAACGACAATCATTCAACGCTGAGAGCGCATCTCTTTGAGCCAGCGGTCGCTGCTGTGGAGATGGTTCGACTGCGCTGTAGATCAGGCGCCAGGACATCGGTTCAGGACAGGCAATTTGCGCGTGCCACGCCACAAAGTGTCTGGCTAAAATCCGCGCCTGTTCGTAAGACTCGGAAAACCTGATCGGATTGGGAAAATAAACGAAGGAGCAGAGCTTGTCTGTCTTCAACTGACTGTGTCTCGAGGCAGACTTTGTCTGATTAGGACATAGCGTAAGGACGGAATGGATAAACTAAGCGACGAGAAACTGAGCGATTTTTTCGCGCACAACGCCATAACACTCACAGGATGTCTCTTCTAGCTTTTGCCGGTTGAGAATCGTGATTTTTCCTCGGCGGTAACGAATCAAACCTTTGTCCTGAAGACGGCAAGCTGATGCCGTAACGCCGGTACGCGGAGCCCCCATCATTTGGGCGATAGATTCCTGCGTTAGATGAAAAGTGTCTGACTTAACGCGGTCGCGGGCCACCAGCAGCCAGCGGCACAGTCTGGAGTCCATCTTGTGATAGCGATTGCAAACTGCCGACTGCGAAACGTGAGTTAGAAGTGCGTGTGTGTATCTCAGCAGCACGTCTTGTAGCTGACCACCCCTATCAAATTCCCTTCGAACCAAGTCCGCTCTAATTCTTAAGGCATCGGCTTCGATCTGAATTACGCTCTGATAGGGCGTGATGTTAACCCTCAGCAAGAAAGCCACGTCCACCATCCCTTCATTACCCACCATAGCAACCTCAATAGCGTCTCCATCTTCAGTGGTAGAAAGCAGAGAGGCCATTCCACTTAACGGAAAGTAGGCATACTGAATGCGGTCACCGGCTTGATAGAGCAGCGTATCCAGAGGTAGATGAACACGCTGCAGGTGTGGGAGTAAGACTTCGTACTCGGTAGAGGGTAGAGAGGCCAGGAGTCGATTTTCAATCGGTAAGCGACGCGTTGTTGGTACTGCCATGAGGAGCCTTTCTCGCATTACCAGCGAGCAAGAAGATGGTCTGTGGAGTCTGATGGCGTGGGGAGGAAATACTTATCCGATTCATCATTCCAAACACTAGTGCGAGGAGTGAAGGAGTGATCAGATGAAGGTTCAGTGTAGCACGCGTTATACGACAAGGAATAACAACTTTCCGCGATCAGTAATGTTGCAGTTAGATAACACCAGCGAGATTAACCTTCAAGTCATGAGCGATAGTGGGCCGTCCCATTGGCGATTGTTTCTCCGGCGTACGCGCCCGGTCTTTGAGATATTCGTGGAACCCTTAATGAAACCTTATCAGAGTCTGTGACCTCCGGTGCGCGGCAAGTCTCTGACTTGCCGACACTCGCTTCAATATAAGCGGAGGTCTCTGACCCCGATTGCCAATTGCCGATTTGTGATGATTCGTCGTTACCGGCCAATGGACAATTCGACCATCTACAATCGAAGGAACCCGGTCGCTATAGCTTGTAGTTGGCGGTAGATCCCAATCGGTATCATTCAGGGGCCCAACTTTTAGGCAAAGCATTCGGAGCTAGTCCGATGAATTAGCAAAGTTTTGCTGTCAAAATCTCTACACTCGAACGTGTCCCTCCTAAAAAACCCGATTCGAGCATCAGGGCTGTGAACGCCAACATCAAATTCAGCTCCCCGGTGTTGGAAATAGTGTTAGTGGGCTAGAACCATGAGTGCTCCCAGGCAACTCTTCGCCTATAGCGATGACGCAGGCCGCCCACTTGCGTTAGCTCGACCATGACACCAGGTTCTGGAGGCTGACTCGCTCTGGCATTCGGCGCGTCTTGACGCTTCCCGCCGCCTTCACGACTCTTCAAGGAACTAGAACACACAGGGAACTGCATAGAGAAGCGCTGCCTCAACGGGACAGCACGATCTTTGCGCGGTTGAAATAATCTTTTACCGACTTCGAAGTGGTGTCATTGCCGCTGATCTTTTCGTCGATGTCGTCGAAATCTCCCTTATCAGCAAGTTCGTTGAACCCGTTTTTGTACCAGTAGAGCGCGGCAGCTCTGAATGCGACTTTCGGAGTAGCTGCCAGTTCTGGTTCTTTAACTAAGTCCACTCCGAGTAGTTCACCTAATGCCTGGTAGTTGGATCGGCCCACGAGTCCAAAAGGGCCACGGCCTTTGTAACGCGCACCGTCGCCAGTTTCAAAGTTGCCAAGGTCCTTTCGTTGTCCATATCGCTTTTCCAGAAAATCGTCGGAACCGAATTCCTCAAGGGTTTTCAAAGCTGCCGTGTTGTGGGCGACTTCGGCCAGGAACGCCGCCTGACGTAGAGACGTATTGATTCCGTATTCCTTCATCGCTGCTTCAATGTATGGTAAGTACAGAGCTATGTTTTGCTCCGTGGCGGTGGGAATGATCTCCCGCAATTGAGCAAATGTCAGGCCCGGAGCCGCAATCGAGGCCTGCTCGCAACTCACCGTGAATAGCGCCTTATTAGACCGCTTACTCACCGGTTCGAGGATCTGCACTGCCACTTCGCCTGTGCGGGACACGTCGCCCGTATCGGTCACTTCGCGCGAGCCGGGCGCGTCGAAGACCAGATCCTGAGGCAAGCTCTCCGTGCCATCGCTACGGACGAATTTGTATTTAACAGTCCCACTCCTGCCGACCACCGAAATCGTGGCTGTGAATTTGACGGTTACGGGACATTTACCGCTGTAACGATCAGGTTCAGTTCGGACAGAAACATTCTCGACCGCAAAAGCTCCCAGCGTCTTCAGGTTCCAGACGCGCGCAGTTCTGTCTTCGCTACCGGTAAGCAGAGACTTCGAATCGGGACTAAAAGCAGCGCTGGTAACGGCCTTGATATGACCTCTGAAAACCGCAACGTTAGTTCTCGTTGGGTCACCCTCAATCTTGCTCTCTGTGTAAGGAGTCTTTAGTTTCACCGCATCCCACAACTGTGCCGTGCGATCACGGCTAGTGGTGGCTATCCATGTACCTTCGGGATCGGGACTGAAGATGGCTTGAGTAAGGTCGTCAGTATGCCCCTTCATCGTGTGGGGCGAATCTTCTGAAGGCTCAGCCCAACTGCCTGCCACTTTTGACCGCCACAAATAAGCTACTTTCCCGCTAGTGGTAAGGATGAAGTCTCCGGCGGGATCAAACACGGCGGTGTTAACCGGTCCAGCGTGTCCGGCAAGTCTGGTTAAGAAGGAACCTGTTTCTGCGTCCCAAACCGATGCCGTTCCGTCCTTACTTGCCGTAACGACGAATTTACTATTCGGACTGAAGGCGACACTCTTAACTTCATCCAGGTGGCGCAATTCAGCGACCACCGCTCCGGTATCGACATTCCACAATTGCGCATAGGCATCCGTGCGCGCTGTGGCGATGCGCTTATTGTTTGAGCTCAACGCGAAGCTCTGGATGGTGTTGAAGTACCCTGCCCCAAACGTCCGAATCTCCTCCCCGGATTTAACGTTGACGAGGCTCATGCTCTGATCTTCACGATCGTGTCCGACAACAATTGTTTCATCCTTGCTGAAGACAGCATTCGCAACCATGTTGGGCGCCCAGCCAGCTATCGTGGATGCAATCTTTCCGGTTTTCGCGTCGAGGATGTAACCAGTCAGGTCGCTACGAAAATCTTCACCGTAAAGGATCAGATTTCCCTTGTTGCTCATGGTTACGGGTGTCGGATTTTTCTCATTTCCGTCTGGCAAGATCTTCGTTGGGGCACCCGTGAGTGCATCCCACACGCCGCCGACACCGTCTGCGTCCGCTGTGAGGACCAGGCGGCCATCGGGACTAAAAGTGACTCTATTAACGTCCTTTGTGTGCCCGCCGCGCATAACAGCGGCGAAATATGGCGCGGAGCGGTCGATCTCACTTATCTCAGCCAGAAAAGCCTCCGCCCGTTTTAGTTGCTCATCGGCTCGTTTTTTTTGCTCAACTAATTCCTTGTTTGTCTCTTGCTGTTGGGCAAGCGCTTCACTCGCTAATAGCCGTGCGGTTACCGCTTTTGACGCCTCGTCCCTCGCCGTTGTGGTGGCGATGTCAGCCAGTTTCTTTTGCGCTTGAGCGTTGTCTCGTTGAACTTCAGCATCTTGTTGGGCTTCGTTCGCTTTATGAAGAGCATTCTCCGCGCGTCGCTGTTCGACCTCAGCACGTCCTTGTTCCTGCTCAGCACGTCGTTGTTCCTGCTCCGCACGTCGCTGTTGTAGCTGCGCCTTTTCCAGAGCCTCCTTAGTTTTCTTTTGTTCTTGCTCCACTTGAACTAATGCTTCTTCGGCAACCTTCTTTTGCTTGTCTGCCGTACGTTTCTGATAAGACGCATAGACAGTTACACCAAACATTCCGAGCAACAGCATCGCCAGCACCAACACACCCCAGCGCAACTGCGTCACGCGGCGTTTCTGTTCCCCCGCAATCGCCTCGGCGTGTCGCAGATCTCTTTCAATCTCTTCCTTTCGCTGCCGCTCTTTCGCTGCGATCTCCGCTTCATGATTCGCCTTACTCAAATCCAGATACTCAATCGCCTTATCAAAGCCAGCGTGATAACGCAGCGCCCACGCTCTGCTCGGCTGATTCGTATCGCGCCATTTCAAATTGATCTGTAGCGCCGGCCCGCGCAAAAAGTCTTCCTTTTCAGGAAACAGCGCAGCGGTTTGTGCCAGCCGCTGATACTGCCACGCGGCCTCAGCTTCTTCCTCAACCCACTGCTTCAGCCGTTCCCAACCGCCAATCAAACTCTCATGCGAAATATCAATGAGCGTGTCGGAAGTGAGTTCGACACTGACCGGCGGCATCAGGAATGAACGGCCTTCGCGACGAAAGGTCTCGACAACTTGCTTGACTTCATCGTCACTCGCTTCGGCACTCGCCGAGATGTCGCCGATGGTTGCCGGCCGCCGAACTCTTCGGTCCGCCTCTTTCTCTGTCAATGCCTTGAAAACCTTCTCGGCAACTATTCTCAGCGTGGGCGAAAGCTCGAGGTAGGCTTCGTCAGCATGAATCGAGAGCGCATGCGTCATCGTGCCGATCTTTTCATAATGGACCAGATCGATCGGCGCGTCCGGCTTATCCAAACTTTTCCAGTAATTCCACGTCCTCATCAACGTGTGTTGGAGAATCGGAAGCCGCGCTGGATCTTCACCGGCATCATTCAGCAAACGGTTGAGCAACGGTGAGCTGATGCGTCCACCGCCAATAATTGCGGGACCGGTGATTGCTTCCCGGCGATCATCGTCCGTCATGCGCGGGATCAGATACTGTCCGTCGTTGATCGCTTCCGGCAGGCCCCAGAAATTTGCGCAGTGACCGAGATAGTCAGAACGCATTGTCAAAATAACGTAGATTGGCAGCCACTGTTGGTCCTGCTTGCCAGCCTGCCTCGCTTCCAACAAAAGTTTGACAAACGCAGCCGCTTCATCTTCAGGATGCTCATCGCTTCGTCCCTGCTTGAAGCGAAACAACTCTTCAAACTGATCGACGAGCAACAGCAAATTCTCGTTGGAATTCATGCGGCTGTTACTGACGACTTCCAGCAAACCAAGCGAACTGCGGCGCAACGTCCTTTCAATGTTTGTCAGACGCTCTTCGCCCTGGTTGGTGTCAGTGGTTCCAAAAACGTCCGGCGCATTCAGCGCCGCCGCCATATTTTTGATCGGACTGTTGCCCGGTCTGAAAACGGCGATACGCCAGTTGGAACCCGCACTCGGCATGTGGCCACTGAGCAGTGCCGGCAGAAGCCCAGCACGGACCAGTGAAGACTTGCCGCTGCCTGAAGTGCCAACAATTGCGACAAACTTCGCCGAGCTCAGTTTGTCTAAAACTTCATCGCTCTGACCGTCGCGTCCGAAGAAGACGAAATTCTCGCTCATCTCAAACGGGCGCAGGCCTGGAAACGGCGCTGCAATTAGTCTCTCCTGCTCTATCATCGCGCACCTCCGCCAGTCCGAACTTGTTCTGCTCTCGCGGCTTGAATGCAGGAAATGAACTCCTCCAAAGCGTCTGCCGCAAATCCGGTGTAGCCGGGGGGATTCAGGATCACCGCCTCCCACGTTCGATACTCGCGCTTATGATCTGTTTCCGGTGAAGCCTTATAGATCGCCTTGCAGAGCATTGGCTTTTCCCGTCCCCAACCAGCTGCCTTTCTTAAATCGGAGAGCTTTGAGTGTTGCCAAAACTCGTTGCCCGCACCGTAGTAAATGAGCGCGGCGTCGCAGTCGAGCAGGTTGTCTTTATGAAATTGGATTGCTTGTCGGTCATCACCTTCACGCGCGGACAGAATCACTTCATATTTCTTTTCGAACAGGTAATCCCGGAGTTCCTTGACCGTAGTGAAATCCGATTTGTCGCACATGACGTAGATGCGCACGAGATCTTCGAACGTGCGAGGTTGAGGCGGCTTCGTCGGCTTTGGTGTTGTGAGCCGTTCAATGATCCGGTTCTTCAACTCTTCGAAGGACCGCTCGATGACTTCCGCCCCCTTTTGCGCTTGCGAATCTGTCTTTAATGAACTAACGAAAGCAGGATGGTACTTGCCTGTCGGAATCACGTCCGGTGCGATCCAGATGACGCGTAAAAAAGTCGGCAGCTCAACGCTCCGTTGCGCCGCCAGTTCGTTCTGAATGTCTACTATCGACTTCTCTTCTTCGCCCTCGAGAATGCGGCCGTAACGATTACCGATCAGGTGGACCGCTAACACCGCCTGCTCGAGATTCTTCTTCACTGCTTCGCGGTACTCCGTGGCGGTTTGTGGTAATTCCTCGTCAGGCAAGACGCGATAGCCGCGGCTGCGAAGTTCGTTCTGTATGCTGTCTCGATATTCAGCGCGATCGCTGGTGCTCTCGGCGAGATACACCGTCGGTCCGGTGACGGCTGAGGGTTTTGAGTTATTGATCTCGGTGAGGAGTTCAGCGATGTCGAAAGAGATCTGATCGATCTTGTCTAGATAGCGGTTGTGTTGATAACCATCAGGCAGATAACTGAAGTCGCGCAGGCGGCGAAGTTGTGGATCCTCGTCAAAAAACTCGTAGCCTAACGGTCCCTTCAAAGCCGAGGGATGCTTGTCACGCGCTAGAACGGTCTTGACTACTTTCAGGCATCTCGTTTTTTCACCGATCCTCAGCCCAATATTCGTCTGCGCTAACCGGCAAAACTCCGCCAGTTCACGGAGGCACCAGTCTGAAGATGGATCGATATAGCCTGGCGAGAGAATAGAGATAAGAATCTTGCTCTGCGCGAGTTGGTTCACAAGCACTTCATCAAAAAACTCGTTGCCCCGTAACTCCGCATCGCGCCAGATGATCGGGTCGTAGCCCAACTTAAAGGCCAACTGTGCTTTTAGCTTTCTCTCAAAGTCGTCGATCCAGCCGACCGAACCTGAAATGGGTCGGTTGTCGATGTGCCGGTAACTAATAAAGACGTCGTTGGTAAACTTCATGGGCGTTGTATGAGACCTCCGACTCCGAAAGCGAGGTAACGAGGTGCGTATCCGGAAAGGACAAATTGAATTAGCCGCAAACCGTGTGCGAGCCCTGGGCGATCAGTGAAAAGAGATATGATTCCGGGTCAATGAAGAGATATTCCCGACGGGCTTTGAGTTCGACTCAACCAGGGCGGCTACGGCGGAGATTATATATTAAATGACCAAATGCATCGATCTTGATACCACCTTCAGCAACTCTCGCAGCGGGTGTTGGCTGCCATTCGTGAAGAAACCTTCGGAAATGACATCGGCCAGAATAGTTGGCTCACCATCGACGAGTATGATCGCTTCATTCCTTGCCTTCGGCTCGAGCCACAGCCACACGTGCTCGCAGTCGCGAGCAGCTCCGGTGGTCCGGCGTTATCTCGCCGAACGCGCCCACCGAGAGCGGCGTCGAGAAGGCCACGCGGTGTGTGTGGCGTAGTCAAATTTGAGCGACCGCGTCTGTGTCCCTACAAAAACTCCTTTCCAGCTTGTAAATCATTGAAGTTAACAGTAAAGGTGCCTAAGCTCGCGAAGCCATGAAAGCTGTCTTATCGTCGTTTCTTTTCATGCGGCGTTCGTGCTTATGGACACGAGCAAGTATGCACATCGAGATTCTTGCTCTGCGCCATCAGCGTGCTGTGCTGCAAGCGGCCGCACCACTTGGTTTGGCGTCTTTTCAAGATCTACACGCCCCAAAGCAAGGCTGTATAGCTACTCATCAGCGCTTCGAAAACGTTAGCTTACTCTTGGCCTCTTTTTCAGGAATGACGGGAACATCGGGAACGTTGGGAACGGTTGACGACACTGGTAAACCTTTGGAGAAGCAGAAGATTGCGGTATCATAGCGGCCTCATAAAAAAGATTGCCCGCTTGGCTCAGTGGTAGAGCACTCGCTTCACACGCGAGGGGTCAGTAGTTCGAATCTACTAGCGGGCACCATATTTTCAATAACTTACGGGCGACGCCGAGTCGCCCGTTTTGGCCTACACACACTTTCGCACACACATTGATTTGAAAAGCGATCGCGATTTGGCCGGATTTAGACCACGGGAATGTGGTATTTTTTGCGACATTGTTGAGGTCCACAACAGTGACGAACTATCGCCTTCTAAGTGGAGGTTGAGTTAAGTCATGCGATTGCTGATTGGTCGGATCGTCTCTGCACGGTCATCCGGTTTGAAGCTGCCATGCTGACGCGACGAACCTCTGTCATCTCCTCAAAGTTGGACGCTTGCGGTGCTGTTCTCCTCGCCCTGACCCTGGTCCCGATGGCTGGGACGGTTTTGAGCCAGCAGGTGAAGCGATCTTCCAAGAGCGATGCGCCTGGAATCCAGCGTCCGGCGCCCGCCGATACCGCGACCCTTGCGGCGCGACAGCGCTTCCGGGAGATGTTCGCTCGGGCGTACTTTCCCGGACGAACCGGCCAACTCCTGATCGTGCCACGTGAAGGCGACTTCATTACGCGGCCTGACCCGAACGTGGCCTACATGCACGGCTCGCCGTGGCCGTATGACGTCTCGATTCCGCTGATGTTTGCGGGTCCTGCGGTGAGAACTGGGTCTTACTCTATGCCGGCCGTGCAGCAGGATGTGGCGCCAACGCTTGCGGCTGCGCTTGGCGTGCAGATGCCCCCGACCACGACAGGCCGCGTATTGCCGATTTTGCGGAGAGACTTTGCCAGACCGCGAGTGGTCATGCTGCTCGTCCTGGATGGCATGCGCCGGGATTATTTCGATCGCTACGCCGCATCCATGCCAACGCTCACTGCCCGGCGCCGGCGCAGTGCCTGGTTCAATCAGGCGCGGGTTAACTTCCTCCCGACGAACACTGCCGTTGGGCACTCGACCATCTCGACTGGAGCCGATCCTCGCGTGCACGGAATCACAGGCATCAGCGTGTACGACCGCAGGAACCGCCGGCGCCACAATCTGTTCGCCGGAGGAACGCCGCAGGATCTGATGGCCTTGACGCTGGCAGACGTCTGGCAGCTCGCGACGGCTGGTCGCGCGATCATATTGGCACAGGGCAGCATTGACCGAGCGGCGACACCGCTGGCGGGGCGTGGAGCCTGTCAGTTGAATGGATTGCCGGTCGTGCTCGCAAACTACGATCAGCAGACGGGCAACTGGAACACAAACCCGAACTGTTTCCGGCTGCCTGTATATCTCAAGGATCGGAACGCGAAAAGACTGTGGCCGGCTAACGGAGAGTGGATGGGTCACAGAATCGACTCGACCATTGCTGTGCGCTACTCAGGTCTGTTTCCGGCATTCGAAGCCGATGCGATGACCGCGATGATCGAGCGCGAGCCCGTGGGCGAAGACAACGTTCCGGATCTTATCCTGCTGAACTACAAAGGCGCAGATTTCGTAGGCCATAAGCACGGTCCGGATTCGAACGAGCTCCGCGCCACGCTCGGCGAGATCGATCGACACCTGGCGCGGATGTTGAGTGCGCTAGAGGCAAAGGTTGGGCATAACTATCTGCTCGCGGTGACCGCGGATCATGGCATGCCCTCGGCACCTTTGTCGCCGGAGCGCAGGCACTTTGAACCGGCGATCATAAACCTGTTGCACGAGAAGTTCGATCCGGAGGCGAAGCAGCTGATTACGTCCTTCGAATCGGAAAACGCCCAGATCTTCGTCGATGAGGATCGGCTATCGCATCTTGGTCTGACGCTGCGCGACCTGGCTCATTTCCTCGAATCACAGCCGTTCCTTTTCGCAGTGTTCACAAACGACGATGTGCGCCATGCGGCTAACGCTGGACAATCGCCTGAGAGACGTTCTCGACGCGCTCCAGGGATTTATCGGTGACAAGGGCAAGAGGCGTGCACTGAGACCGATAATCCCGAATGACAACCAGATCCACGGCCTGATGGCAGAAAAGAGGCTGGCCCCGAAGGTCAATCGAGCGGCCCTCAGCACCATTGTGATTCGCCGATACGATCATCATGAAGGCACCGTTCGCCAACCGCGCGACACTCGGAAGCTCGCCAAGCTCGAAGGCAAGGCGGTTGTGATATAACCAGCCACGACGCGCGTGGTGAATTCGAACGTTGTGCCACTGAGTTATATCGCAACTCCATTGTCTGATCGCGCTCGTGGCTGCATCATCGCCGGAGCTATTGGCGACGCTATGGGTGGTCCGTTTCAGGGACAACCCGGTCCGCTCCGATTCCGTGAGCACGGTGACTGGGCAATCTCCGATGACTCTCAACTCACACTTGCAACGTGCGAATCAATTATTGAGGTTGCCAAGGTCTCGCCAGAGCACATCGCGGGTCGTTTCGTTCAGTGGTACAGAGCCCGAAGAATCACTGGCATGGGTTCCAGCACTCTGAAGGCGCTTCGAGACTTGGACGCGGGATTGCACTGGGCTTTGGCTGGTGCCAAGGGAGAAATGTCCGCCGGAAATGGGGCGGCGATGAGGATCGCGCCGCTCGCATTTCACCTCGATCCTGCGGTTGCTCAAGATCGTCAGGTCATTCGTGACGTTTGCCGAATCACGCACCACAATGAAGAAGCGTATGTCGGCGCGCTTGCTTTAGTGATCGCAATTCGATCGCTTGCATTCGGCGATTCGTCATCACCGGATCAACTGTTCGAAAGCGTCTTGAGATATTTACCTGACTCACGTGTGCGGGACCGGATTCTGGAGCTTAGTGCACTTTCCGATGACCGAACTGTTGCTGATGTCGCAAGCCAGTTTGGTTCGTCGGGCTACGTAGTTGAATCTGTTCCGCTTGCGCTGGATGCGGCACGATCAATTAATAGCCTACCGCTAGACGTTGTTCTTCGTAGCGCGATCGAAGCTGGTGGCGATACCGATACAGTCGCCTCAATGACCGGGCAAATCGCCGGTGCTTGGATAGGCGCTTCACAAATCTCACGAGAAACGATCGAGTTACTTCCGGACGCGAGTGATATCGAACGAATCGCCAATGAATTCGCGGGCACCATCAAAAGCGTGATCTAGCATTCTGTCGGGCCCGAGATTCAGTGCATGTTGGAGGCGCTTTAAGACCAGAACAGATGAGCTTTGACTTGTACTTCTGCCGTCAGGATGGTTCAGCCGCAGCGATACCGGAGATAAAGCAATACTTCGCAGCGCTTCCGCTTTTTCATGTTGAAGATGTTGCCGCTGGCGGAGTCCAGTTCTGGTATCAGAATGAAGCAACTGGCGTTTACTGCGACTTCTCTTACTCGCCTCTTGATGCTAGCGAGTTAGAGGGATGTGGTTCGAGTGGCCTCGCCTTCAATTTGAGCTACAGCAGGCCGAGCTTTTTCGCGTACGAAACTATGCCGCTGGTAGAAGCATTCTGCAAGCGCTTCGATCTTCTCGTTGAAGACCCACAGGAAGAAACGGTGCAGCCTGCCGAGGTCGAGCGTTTTATTACATCTTGGAGGGCGCACAACGCGAAGGCGATGGGCGCGATGACCGAAGTCGCGAAAGAGGAAGATATGGAATTGCACTCTCTTCCTGAGCAGCGCGCAACGGAATGGTGGCGCTACATGAGTGTGAGGCACGGGATCGAAGACGCTTTGACCGAGGATATCTTCGTACCATCGCTGATGATTCTGATGGGCCCTGCAAAGCAATTGTTCACGTTGTTGCTCTGGCCGAAAGGAATCCCACAGTTCTTTCCGCCCTGTGACTACGTTTACTTGCAGCGCGAAAAGAAACGGATGTTTGGGACGAAGGAAGAAACGGGCCTCGTCCCTTATAAATTAGTGCTTGAGACCATCGAGCCGCTACTCGATGACTCTGAGTTCGGCGGTCTTCAGATTAAATACTTGAGCCCTAACAAAACACCAAGAGTAGCCGGACTGATTGAAACATTGCACTTGGAGCCGGTTGATTTAAGCCAGCATACTCAGATGGCATCGGACAGCTTCCATGATGTTGCAGTACCTGGTGAAGGTCCTTAGTAAGCCATCCGCCAATGACAATCCTGTCCGACTATGAACTCAGAGGCTATGCAAGCGTGCTCTCGCGACTTCCAGCGAACGGCAGAAAAGCCTGTTCCTTTTTTGAGACTCGGACTTTGACAGGCGCACTCGCTCTCGATCACTGGCCGATCCTCGACCTGAACTGACGCGGTTATCTTTTCTCGCTGCCTGGCCCTCGCCTTCCCTTTCTTTCGTGTGGTTACGCTTGTGTCCATTACGCTCGCAGGCGTTCAAGAACTCTGTGAGCTGTTCGGGGCAGTAGAGCACGCGGGTCCCGATTCGAAAGAAGCGAATGCGTCGCTTCACGGGCGCGGAGTAGGGTGATTCGCGCAACGCCTAAGCGCTTGGCTGCCTGTTTCTCCGAAAGTAAATTGGGGTAATTTTGTGTTGCTTCCATGCTCCGGCTGTATCTCAAGCGCTGTGCCACGGGGAGCGCACTAGGAAGGGATGGGAAAGGCCAGTACTGGATGTGACTGAATGGTAAAAACCGGAAGCGCCTATCTCTGGTTCGGGAACTCTTAAAGTTCAGTTAGATCACCCCTGTTGTGAAACACCACACCAAAAGTGTATGTAAAATCCAACACCCTAGCAGCCGAACCGACGCTCCGCGAGAGTTGGGTGCCCACCTGTATGTAAAACGTGACGCCCAAGGTGTTCGTATAATGCGAACGTCTGTGTGTAAACCATAACAGGGGGATCTGTGTGTACCATACACACATCCGGCTCAAGCCCCGGTCTCTAATAGTTTTTTACCAGCTCCCGACTCATCACTTGGACTCCTTCGGTTGGTCATATTCTCGAGCCTCTTCCTTCTGGATTGTCTCGACCAGACCGTTAACATATTCCCGAGCGATGCCCGTCTTCATATCGAAATAATTGTTGATAGATTCCCGAGTGTGCCCCTTCTCCATGAAGGCCTGGGCGACTAGTTCTTCAAAGGCGACTTCCCTCCCCGCACGAGCTTCAATAACTGCTTCCCGCATTAGTTTGAAGTCAACGGTTTGCCGCCGAAATACCAATTCCCCGCGCTTAATCAACCGCACCAAAAGAGTTTGGATCGTGTGCAGCGTCTCCGCCGCTCCCTGACCGGGTGGCTCTTCGGAATCGCTAACCCCCAACGCCTTCCTGCGACGTGCACCAAGAGCCTCGTCCAGCAACACGCGAATGACTGGCGCATCCTTCGTAGCGGCGGTCGATTCCATAATCGCTCGAACCTGATAGACCTGGTCTATGTACATGTTGAAGGATGAAACCTTCTTTGACAGTGTTCTCTTTCTTCAATGGGGTCGTATTGCCATTGAATCCTCCGCTTATCGAGATGCGGATTTCTTAGCAAAAATAAAGCCACAACCAACAGCGGTTAATGAGCTTAAGCTACTCTCCCAGTTGCCCAAGTTTCTTAACCATATTTGATAAATTCTAAAGCTACTGAAAACACAAGATTTAGAGGAATGATAAAGTTGAAATGCGGGTTCTATCTTGTCTGCCCTCCCTAGTTTGATTCTTTATCACCTTCGCGCACACTCTAGCTCATCACAAGGGGCGCCCGCTTACCTGCGATCAGTGCTACGGTTTAGACTACGAACTGATGATTGGTAGCTGCGAACTGCAGCTCTTGTCGACCGTCCTAGCCGGACCGATTGCGTACTCAAGGACGAAGCGAATAGTTTCTAATTCGCGGAGTTCATTGAAGCACAGCGCAGATCCTTGACTGCCCTCGCCGCAACGGGTACCGCGTTTGCCTTGACAGCATCGGACGATAAAGCGTGAGGCACGGTGAGAACGTGAGCGCAATGGAGATACAGGAAGATAACCAAAGAAGCGCCGGGCGTACGATCAATCGCAATTATGTTTCCGGTGCATGCGGCGTGACATCGTTTTCTCAGATGGCGCGACGCATGACTGACCAGGACATCAATTCTCGATTATCGGATGACCGTCCGATCCTTTCAGAACATTCAAGAAAAGACTCGATTGTGGTGTTGAGCCTCTTGCCGACAGAATAGACAGGTGTTGTTGTTCGATCAGCTCCGCTTTCGAGGCCGTAAACGAACCAAGGAAATAGAGAAACCGGTTGTAACTTCAAACCTTTGACTATGGAAGACTAGCGATGACTTTCCCAGTGTTCCTGCTAGGACTTGTTAGCTTCCTTAATCTTAGCCGCGATATCGTCTGGCACGGGTCGAATTCCAAGTTTGTAGTCTACCTGGTGCTCGTGTCTTGGTAGCGCGATCCATACTCGACGGTGATGACGTTGAATCTCTCCGTATATCTCATCGCGCGCGTGCATAATTCGCCAATTGTCAAAAACGACAATGTCGCCGTCCCTAGGAAGGTACATCGACGGGTAGTATGAGCTTTCAAATGGCTCTCGCAGGAGTTCGAAAGCTTCTCGACATTCGCTATGAACCGAAATCACAGCGTCAAACCTAATTCGACACATTAGACTATTGGTGGATGAATAAGAAAAGATCGGACCTGTGTAGCTCAGGTCGAGTTTTGAAAACGTTGCGGCGTTTGCTCTTGCGAGCGTAGTCAGGATTGTGTTTCGGTCACCTTCAGAAAAATCCGCCAAAATGCCAGCGGCGTCCGCGAATCTGCTGTTCGCACCGAGCTGTGCTCCCCGAACATACTGAAATGCCAAGATCGCAGGCTGCGTTGGATCCTGCGTTCCATCAACGTGGAAACCTAATTCACTCGTCGTGTCACCGGACTTCGACCGACCTTCAGCGGCGGGGTTTATGTCCTTGATTGGCCCCGAGAAATCATTCTGCTCGTTTGCCGGAAAACCAATGAGTTTGAATACGTTCTCAAGAACTTCCTCATTCGGCGGATAATTAAGCAATCGAATCAGGCAAATTCCATATTCCTGGAGCTTTTGCCAAATACGCGTTGGAACAAGAGCATCGATTTCTTTCGTCGCGACAAGGTATTTCTCATGTGCGAGTTGAGCCCATGGAGTGATCTTAGCCAGTTCTTGCTCCGTCGCGATTTTGAGATTTGATTGTTTAATTGCCTTTACAGCGTTTGTGGCTCCGAGTTCTTTCGCCGTCGAAAGGGGTGTACCGCTGATGCCGGTCAGAGCATGGGTAACTTGAGCCGGCTCATCTTGGTTCGCCGCATCCTCTGCTTCCTGAACTTTGCCGATTGCGCGATGTCGCTACCTGGAGGGACATCCGCGATCACATGTTCAATGCGCGAGGCAAGTTCAGCGCAGCCGCGACGAAATTATCAACCGGCACGGCGCGTCCGATGTGGAGGTGACGGGTAACGTACAACCTTGCTTCAATGAGCTGGCTTCGCCTCAGCCAAGACAACTACGGCTCATCTAATCAACTGCAGCGATTCGGACGCTCAGTTCCAGACGCGACCGAGAACAGGTTTGAGTTTAGGATTATTCGGCTGGCTCCATTTTCCGGCCACAATTCGCCACCCATCGACGTTACCCGTCGTGAGACAATCGGCCACGTTTTCAACGCGCGTGGCAAGTTCAGCGCAGCGGCGACGAAATTATCAACCGGCACGGCGCGTCCGATGTGGAGGCGAGGGGTAACGTGGAAGACTCGCGGCACGCTGAAAGCCACAAGAACGCAGGGGGCAGATCGACCAGCTGATCGGTTAGTAACCCAGACTCGCAAATGATTGCTTGGCATCAAGCCGCTGTGTTACAAAACAACCTATGAGCGTGCAGCTTGAAAGTAGTGAAGCGGCTATCCTCAGTCGGGTCATACAACCGGATGCTGAAGACTGGCCTCAGGCCGCCGCTGAAGCGATTCTAAGAATAGGCTTCAACGAAACCGACCGAGAGCAAATGACTATCTTGCTCGAAAGGGCGAAGTCAGGAGATCTCACCAACGAAGAGTCAGAAGCTCTGGAGCATTATCGGCATATCGGCAAGTTGCTGGAATTAATGAAATCGCGCGCTCGCCGCTCGCTGCAAACCTCTCCTGCGTGAGATGGCGCGTCTAAGCCGCACGCTCGAACTCGAAGTTCGTCGCCGCGCAGCCGGGCGCTGTGAATACTGTCTCTTCCCGGAATCCGCCAGCGAACTACCTTTTCATATCGATCACATCATCGCGGAAAAGCACGGAGGCCAGAGCGAGTCTGAGAATCTGGCGTTGGCATGCTTTTCCTGCAACCTTCGCAAGGGACCGAACATCGCCGGTCTTGATCCAGAGACAGGCGAGTTAACACGGCTGTTCAATCCGCGCGCTGACGGATGGTCGGAACATTTTGCCTGGATGGCGTGTGGCTACGGGGTAGAACACCAATCGGTCGGACAACTGTGGCGGTGCTCGACATCAATCATGTGGACTCGTTGGCTGTTCGCGAGGCGTTGCGTGAAGAAGGATTGTATTAGCCCAACCGATTGAATGAGACGGTCAGTAACTACGGAGAAAATTTTGCCTGCTGCGAACTCGTGCTAAGTCCATTGCTTCTTGTGTTGCTCATTGTGGTCTCCTTTTCAGTTTCGGTTAAAAGTATCAAAAGTTTTCTTGCGAATTCTTCCAGTTCTTCCTCGACACCGTACTCAAGGTCAGCGGTTATTGAATCAAAGTTTTCACCAGACTCAAGTCTTGCCCTAAAGTCAGAAACCAAGGCGCTACAATCCACAGTTATCAAAGAATCAGACTCACCTGAGAGCTCGCAGCAGGACAGGCGACCTGAATTCTTAGGCAACCTGGACTGAGCGGACAGATAATATCACGACCTAGAACCACGCCCGCAACCACCTGAAAGTCAGTTTACCGCTTCCGTCGCGTCCAGAACCAGCTCTGATGTTTCTACCGCTTCCACCGCTGCTAGTTGTTCTATTCCTTCTGAGTTGAACGCGTCAAGCGCTGCTGCGGCGCGGCGGGTGGTTTCGATGTTCGCGTTGACATAGCGATAAGTTGTATTCGCTTGCGTGTGGCCCAGCACTCGTCCGACTTCGGGTAATGGAAGATGAGCGGCTACCAAGCGCGTCGCGGCGGTATGTCGAAGATCGTGAAAGCGAATATCCGGCAAGCCCGCGGCGGTGCGAGCTGATGTGAAACTGCGCTTCACGTTATTGGTGAAACCAAACACGAGCCCGTCTCTGATCTTTGGTGACACATCCCAGAGCTGCTCCAATTCGAGGGGAAGGCGCACGGTCAACGAAACCTGTCGCTCCTTCATGGTCTTGGTATTGAAAGCGCGAATAGTCAACACGCGCTCTTCGAAATCAACGTCACTCCATTTAAGCGACAATATCTCGCCGCGTCTCATGCCCGTATCAAGCGCGCAAATTACGATTGGCCGCAAGTGTCGACGCCACCTATCGTCACACGCAGTGAGTAGCCGAAGCTCTTCGTCACGGGTGATGATGCGTTCTCTTTTCCGCTCGTCAGCGACACTGATTAACGAATCGCCGCTTCGCATCGGGTTTCTGAGAATTCAGCCTTCGCGTTCCGCGATGTTCAATAACCGTCGCAGCTTTCAAACTCGCGGTTGACGGCGGCAACGCTTCGCTGTTTCTTGGCTTTCGTCGGTTTCGCGAGTCTTTCGGGGCGGAAAGCACGAATATCGCTGTGTGTAATGCCGCGAAGGCGACGCTTGCCAAAATGCTGCTAAGGACCTGCACGCCTTTGCTAAGTTGAGCTGAAAACGATCTCGTTTTGAGCGAATCAAGCTTGTTGCCGTTTTGAGTTTGCTCCCCTAACTCTCAGGCCATCAGGGACTGGATCATTTGCTTCTCCCGCTGCGCGAATGGTTTCCTTGCATCAAACCATGCTTCCCACACTACTGATCCAACTCGAGCTCCCATCCGCTATACTCCACTCGGACACACGCATTTATCACACCGGCTGATTTCCCGAACAGAGTCGATGATTCCTGAATCCATAGCGCACTATCGAATTATCAAGAAGTTAGGCGCAGGCGGGATGGGTGAAGTCTATCTCGCCCTCGATACCAAGCTCGATAGGAAAGTTGCAATCAAAGTACTGCACTCGGACCAGCTTGCCGAAGAACACCTCAAGAGGCGAATGCTCCGGGAAGCGCAAGCCGCCGCGAAACTCGATCATCCCAACATCTGTGCCATCTACGACGTCAACGAAGCAGACTCGTTCACCTTCATCGTAATGCAATACATTGAGGGTGAATCGCTCGCCGACAGTATGGAGCGTGAGCCTCTCACAGTCAGCGCTGCCTTAGCGATGGTCGAACAGGCTGCAGAAGGCCTGGCGGCAGCTCACGAAAATGGCATCGTCCACCGCGACATCAAACCTCACAACATGATGTTAACTCCGCGGGGACAGCTGAAGCTTCTGGATTTCGGCCTGGCCAAGCAGATGCGCTCAAGCGATTCGGTCGATAACGAGGCGGCGACAGCTACGCTCCTGAGCAAACCCGGCCTTGTGATTGGAACGATGCCTTACATGTCGCCAGAGCAGGTGCAGGGTGAACCCCTCGATGCAACCAGCGATATCTTCAGTCTCGGCGTGACCTTATATGAAATGCTCGCCGGCAAGCATCCTTTCAAAGATAAGAGCGCTGCGGTCACGATGTCTCGAATTTTGCTCGGTGAACCAATTCCTACCGAACAATTTAAAACGCAAGTTTCGCCAGAGATACGAAACCTGTTGGGCAAGATGCTCCGCAAAGACAAAGCGGAGCGCTATCAAAGCGCCGATGAGTTTCTCAAAGACTTAAGACAACTTCGAATCGAACACACGGAAGTTCCCTCAGACGCGCCGCGAAGCAAAGCGGTCTCGCAGACTATTGCGAAGGAAAACGCTGCCGGTGGCTTTCTCAGTCAGGTCCAGCGCCACAAGTGGGTAGTCCTCGTTGCAGCGCTTGCAGTTGTTCTGGTCGTAGTTGCGTTAACTCAGTGGCTAGCGACAGACCACACGGATTCTTTAGCGATCCTGCCGTTCACTTACACCTCCAGCGATTCCCAAATGATGGCTAATCCCGATCGCGAATACTTAAGCGATGGCATGACTGAGAGCCTTATTAACAATTTGTCCCAACTATCGAACTTGAAGGTAATCGCGCGTAGCTCAGTCTTTCGCTACAAAGGCAAGAGCCTGGATGTTCAGGCGATCGGGCGTGAGTTGAATGTGCGCACTGTGCTGGTTGGGGAGATCAAACAAGACGGCGATGAGTTAAGGGTGGGTGTTGAACTGGTGGACGTACCAGGGAACCGCGCAATCTGGGGTTACGCGTATCAGCGCAAGAACACCGACATTCAAACTATCCAAAGAGAAATTGCCAGAACCGTGTCCGAAAAACTCGGTTTGAGATTGAGCGGAGCGGATCAGACACAACTAGCTAAAACTTACACTGAGAGCGGCGAGGCTTATGAAGCCTATTTAAAAGGGCGCTATCACTGGAATAAGCGCACTGACGAAGGCTTCAAGCAGGCCATTCTTTTCTTTCAGGAAGCGATTGCTAAAGATCCGACTTACGCTTTGGCGTATACCGGCCTTGCGGACTGCTACACGCTGCGAAGTGATTACGGCTTTCTCCCGCCGCAGGACGGATACGCTTTGGCGAGAGGCGCGGTAACTCTCGCACTCAAATACGATGACAGTCTCGCAGAGGCGCACACTTCTTTAGCTTCAATTAAGGCTGCGGCGGATTGGGATTGGCAGGGTGCGGAGAATGAGTATCGTCGAGCGATTGAGTTGAATCCAAAGTACGCGACCGCCCGTCATTGGTATGCAGCACAGTTGTTAATTCAGGGCCGGCTGGATGAGGCGCTCCAGGAAATCAAACGGGCGCAGCAACTGGATCCGCTTTCGCTGGGCATCAATAAAGATTTCGCAGTCATACTTCTGTATGCCCGGGATTACGACAAAGCTTTGGAACAGTGCCAAAAGACGCTCGAGATCGAACCCAATTTTCGCGTGATGTCTACTTACATTGCTCAGATTTATGAACTGCAGCAGAAGTACCCGGAAGCGATCGCAGAACTGGAGAAGGCACACGCAGCTGAACCTAAAGATGCCGAGATCACTTACGGACTTGGCCAGGCATACGCGCTGATGGGGAAGAAGGACGAGGCCCTGAGAATATCAAATGAGTTGAATCAACCGGGCAAGCAAAATGTCTATCTGCCAAAAGAGGCGGCTTATTTGTATTCGCTGCTTGGTGAAAAAGAGCAGGCGGTTGCGATCTTACAAAAGGCTGCCGAGAACCACACCCTGTCCGTGGCGGAACTTAACACGGATCCCCGCCTCACTGAGCTGCGCAAAGATCCCCGCATCATCGAACTCTTGAAGAAAATTGGATTGACGCAGTGAACAGCGTGTGATTCTCAGGATGGAGAAATAGCTATCTTATTCTCACCTAGCTTTAGCCAGGTGAATTTGAATTTGAAATTCACATGAAACCGTTTAAACGGCAATGACATACTTGACTCAGCGCGGGCGAATAGAACCCGCCGCAAAAAGAGTGACATGAGAGGTCCAAAGGACCGTCATTAAATAGCCACGGCCGTGAGGCCGTGGTCGACCGGAAACATGAATAAGTTGAGCGCCGCAGGTGCGGCATTAATTTGCAGCGAACAAATGTCGGCCCTGCGGGCCTCGATTTCATCCTGAGGCTTGCAAACCACGGCCTTACGGCCATGGCTATTGAATCCCGCGCCTTCCGGCGCTGCCGACATCGTGATTGAATGCCATTCTTGATGAGTCAAGTATGTCATTACCGTTTAAACGGTTTCCAGACTTGCGCGCCCCAAATCACCTGGCTAAAGCCAGGTGAGAATGAGATAGGCTAGTGATTATCGTTCTAGATCTAAGCACAAAACTTTGTGAGAAGCGCACTAACTCCCGCCAAAATTGAAAGACCGCGAAAATGAACAGCGAACTGATCACCTCGCGGTCTTTAATAGAGGGAGTGAGTGAACTTCAGGCTCGGCTATTTCTTTTTCGCCGGCTTCTTAGCGGCTTTCTTTGGAGCCGCTTTCTTTGTGGTGGTCTTCGTCGGTTTGCGATCACCTTTAATTGACATTTGAGTCTCCTCTCTCCTCGGGGTTTTTGATCAAGGATCTGCACACGGAGCTGACCCAGTCTTATGAGGGCAGTGTATATATATTTCCTTCCGGAGTGTCAATTACTTTAATAAGTCTTGTTGCCGATCAATTTCACTGAAGGTTGTCGATAACTTCGAGCTAGCTTTCGACGCGTAGCGTCGGTTTGAGTTTAGCCCGGCGTTTGAACGCCGGGGAAGGATCGCGGAGGATAATGCGCGTCGCGTAGCGACGACGCCCGAACTCTCCTTTAAATCAATCGTCGCGAACGCGACGAAAACTTGCAACGCCTTGAGCCCGGCGTCGAAACGCCGGGCTATATTCAAAGCGACGCTAATACGTCGAAAAGTTCTCTCTCGGTTAGCGGATTCAGGGCATCCACGGAGGGACGCCCCGACACAAGATCACCTGTGACCAAAGCATTGGAGCCTTTACCGGGCATCGAGACATCAATCACACGTGGGTTGGATTTCATCTATCGCAGAGCCTCCACAGCGGAAGGCTTCGATACTTATGGCAGCATGATGATTTGCTGCTTCGCTTTGGTAGGCGCAACTTCGCGCGATCCTAGTCTGCGGCAAATCGCAAGATCGCGTGCGCAAAAACTTAACCGCCGCTGGCGGCGCCGGTATCCCGCTGTCCCAGCTGATGCCACGGCAGATCTGGTTCTTGATTTTGTAATGGTCAGCTACGCGCTAACTCGCATTGGCGTGCGCGACATTGTACTCAAGACCCAGATAAGAGCTGCCGCCAATCGGTTTTCAGTAGAGGAGTTGCTGGGTTTCAATCCTGCCATTGAGCCGCCTGCGAATGATCTGCCTTACCCGTGTGGCTGTGGCTTCAAGAATCAACGGGGACGGACTTACTGCAGGAATTGTAGAAGGCGTTTACAGATCCAAAGTAATTATCGGGTCTGGATGGAAGCTTTAGCCAACACCTACGTGGGAAGACGGTGTGGCCTATTCCCCAAAACTCTTTATCTGGATGTTTTGAGCTGGCTGCCTACGTTGCGACCGTACCCGGTGGGAGGCGAAGACGTTGAGTTCGTACGCGACGCCATCTATGCGGTCACACACATTGTCTATTCCCTGAACGATTACGGCACTTACCGATTATTGCCTCGCTGGCTGCCTCATGAGTTTGCTTTCTTAAAGGCTAACGTGACGAAAGCCTGCGAGCGCGAAGACCCGGAAGTGTTGGGCGAGTTGCTTGACTCGTTGAGAGGGTTCGGTTTGGAAGCCGGTCACCCGCTGATAAGGCGTGCCACCAGATACTTGTTGACGACGCAAAACAAAGACGGGAGTTGGGGTGATCCCAATGAAGAAGATGTTGGCACACGCTGCCACACAACCTGGACCGCGATTGATGGTCTACGTGCTTATGCCTGGCGCGGAGTGCGCTTGAGAAGTGCTGCAGTCGAGTCGATGAAGAGACCTGCGCCACCGTGAGGAAATAACGCCCGAGACGCAAAGGCGCCGAGACGCAAAGACTTTCAAAAAATTGCCGTGGGCACTTAACTCATCCGGGTAAGCTTTTCCAATCCCCTCTGTGTCTTGGCTTCTTTTGCGTCTCTGCGATTTTCCTTTCACCGCTAACACGATACGTCAAAGTTTTCGCCATGAATCACAAATCACAATCGAACCTGGCCATGATGTTGCCTTTTTTCCATTTGCCCAGAAACAGCTTGGAAATTTCTTGAGCGATACGGCAGGTCGTGAACTTCTCTTCACGGAAGTCCGCATTGCTTAATACGATCACACCTAGACTGTCCGCTCTTCTTGCATCGATTCGCTTGCCGCCTTCCGGCACCACCCATTTTGAAGCGCGGCCAATAAAGCTGCGCCAGCCTAACCATTCACCGCGATGGTATTCACCTCGATACTCATGTTTTCGATTAACAACTTTACCTTTGACTGTGACCGGCCCTTCAAACTTATCCCGAAGCAGACGCCAGCCCGCGCCGTAGTGCACCTGCTTGCGATTCTTGATCAGCACTGGCGACCACAAGAGTTCCCGAGCCGGTAAGTGGTAGTCCAGCGAATGTAGGAATCTCTCCCACATGGCCAGGTCTCGAATTGTCGAGTGAACATTCCCATCACCCTTGATGAAGTTCAGCGGAGTGTAACCAACCGGCACGAAGCGATCTCCCACGCGGTTGTAGCACTTGGCATGATAGGCCGTTTCTGGATCGTCAGGATGGAAACGATTGATTTCATCAAACACGTAGGTTTTTCGCATTAGCACTTCTTCATCAATGCCGAGAATTACGGTGTCCATGACGAACTCTGCAAAACGCTGATTGGTCACCCGCTCCACCAATTCTGCGAGTACGACATAACCTGAATTTGAATATCCGTATTCGATGTCGGGCGGACGCAGTCGCTTCTTTGTTGCCAGCCATTCCAACACGTCCTTGTTCGTGATTTCTTTCTCTCTTCTATCCGGCATTCCTGGGTACCAATCGTCGGGCTCTATCAGGGCTTTGTCGTAAAAACCCTTAGCGCGAGGCTCTAACTTTTCGTAGAGGTCAAAGTACTCCGGTAGCGACGATGTGTGGTGGAGCAGGTCCTCCACGGTTATGGCCTTGGCCCAACGTGGGAGTTCCGGGAAGAAATTCGAGAGGGGCTGGTGTATGTCTAGTTCGTTGTGGATGACCAGGGTGTAAATCGCAGCGGCGGTAAACTGCTTGGACAATGAACCCAGATCAAAAACCGTGTCAGGTTTTATTTTCGTACCCGTTTCCAGATTCGCGTAACCGTAGCAGTTTATGTGGACGATATTCTTGTCGGACCTAACCGCCACCGCTACGCCAGGGACGGGTTCTTTCCTTTTGTAAGCACCGTCGCATATCTGATCGAGATAGTTGATGACAATCTCGTCGATCTGCGGCAACTTCGGCAGTACATCTCGTTTTTTCTTAGAAACCTTTTTCGAAGCCATGGGGGAGCCTCCGGGGGGAAATGTCGGGATTGCGAGACGGCATACTAAGACAATCTTTGTAAAGATTGCCAATTGCCAATTGCCAATTTTCGATTAATTGGTTTGGTAACAGGCCAAATTGGCAACCGCAATCGGCGATTGGCAATAACAAAAACCCACGCCATCTTTCGATGCGTGGGTTTCGGAAGCGCGCCACTCGTTCCGAAATAATCAAGAACTAGTCAAAACCGCTCAACAGGTTGCCGAGCAGCTGCGTCAGGGTTTTCCCTTTTTGCCGTCGTTTTTCTTATCTCCCTGATTCGTGTTTGGAGGCCGCTTCCCTTTGGACTCAACGACGACTTTTGTATCACGCGGTTTTTCGGGACGTTTATCAGGCTCTCTCCTTTGGGCGAAAGCGCCAAGCGAGAAAATGCCAGTCATTACGACTGACATCGCCACCGCCATTAACTTTCGTCTTATATTCGTCATGATCTCTATGCCTCCTCAGCTCCCCAATCAGCGCTTGGGAGAGGAGAAGAGTTGCGCCGCTTTAAGCTTGAGCAACAAGGGTGCCAAGCAGGGACACCGGCTGGAGGCCTTTAGTTTCGCACAATCGAGGCGTATTTTCCCTCGAAAAACCTACAGGCTGACACCGTTTGGCAACAGCTCGACACCTTATCGTGCACGTCTCTCATGAAGCCAGGTGGGAACAGGCCCCTTCCTAACCTGCACTTTGTTTATCGCACCGCCGATTTACCAAATCTCGCGAATTCGCCTGGAAACATCCTGATCAGTGTTATCCGCGCGAAATCTACACGTAATTACTGTGCGCCCGCGATTCCATAATTTAGCGCCTGACTCCGGTGCTGAGCGTACCCACGTTCCCACTAATATCAAAGACTCGCAGGGAAATGGTGTGTTCGCCCAAATTCAAGGATCCGAACTCAACTGCGTATCTTTCCCGACCGCTATCGGCAATGCCGTCCTCGGGAAAAACAGGAACCCAGGGTCCGCCATCGATACTCGCATCTGCCCGCTTGATTTTGCCAGTAGCGTCTTCAACCTCGAAAACCGCAGTTCCTGCGCCATCGCTACGCATCCGCGCCGGATTCGCCCTTACCACCGGCGGCGTATTATCGATGTCTACCGGTTCACTTAGACGCTCGCCGGATAGTGCCTGGCCGGAAGGATTGTCGGCAGCGTCAGAAACGGTAATCTTGATGATGTAGCGACCATCAGCCAGAGTTGCGCCATCAATCGTAAAAAAGTTTTCCCGCAGCTTATCCCTTAGAAGCCGGAAGGTGCTTTCGTTTAGGGCGCGGTAGTAGATGGCGTATTCGAGCGTGTCGCCATTGCGATCCTCGGCTTGCCACTGAAACGAGCGAGCGCCACGTTGAAATAAGCGTCGCGGCGGGACCTGGGCGACCGCGCCGAATAATGACGGGTCTAATCCCGAGGCTTCGACGTTTGGATCCACAGGCATCTGCACGACCGGCTGCAAACCAATGCCAACCGGAAGAGCAGTGATTGAAAGAACTTCCGGCGCCACGTTTCGAGGGAGATATGCAACGCTCACATCTTCCATCCAGGTTTGCGGTGAATTGGAAGTTGCGCGCAGCGTCGCGCGCCACTGAATGAATCGTGCACGCGGGCTGGTGATCTGATTGCCATCAGGATTTTTGTAAGCAATGCTCCATTCACTCCAGGTCGAGTCTGGTCGTTCGCCGTTGCCGGTTCGCGTTTGCAACTCAATATTGCCGGCGCTGCGCCAGAAGATTCGTCCCCACGTCGCAGTTAACTTTGCGTCGCGCACTGGCGACTCATATGTGCCGTCCGCCACTGAGGCGGCAGCGAAGCGCAAGAGTTTTCCTTGATTACTCGAAGCCGCGTAGACCTGTCCACTGCGAACCAGGAAGGACGAAATCTGTCCCTCAGTTGATTGCAGGAGCAACGTATCCCGCCCGTCATTCGTAACGGAATAAATTCTTCCTTTATCGCCTGTACCAATCAAAACCGTGCCGCTTTGCAAACCGGGCGCAATCGCGAACGCAGTTACGGTACTGGAACTCCAAACCACATCCGACGCGCCATCGGGCAGGATGCGAAACACCGCGCTGCGGGCATTTGAAAGATCAGAGCGACTGCGAGAGGAGGCCGAGGGAACGCCAGGGATGGGATTGCCCGCTTCATCGACAGCAGTGATCGTCACGCTTGTACTGGGAGTTGCGGTGGCGTCTCCGGTTGGTTGAGGCGCAGGTTGAGGTCGCGCGGTGGAGGCCGCATCACTCAACGCGAGCGCATATATGGATCCGTCGGCAGCGGGAGCGAGAGCATGAATCTCACGCAGGTGCGCGTCGAACAACGCGAAGGCTTTACCTTCGGAAGATATGCGAAGCACTAGCCCGCCCGGATCTGTTCCCGCGATCAGGTCTCCCTGCGCAGTGACTGCCAGCGACATCACGTGGGTTTGATTGGTGCTTACGAGAAGCGACGATTCAGGCTTGGCATTCGCTGCGGACACCCGATAAAGCTTGCCGTTATCTCCCGTGCCCACTGCGATCGCCCCATCATTAAGAATAGCGAGCGACCAGATGTACTTATCCGGCGGATCGAAATAGACGTCGGCACGGCCATCTGCCGCAATGCGGTATACCTTGCCGTCTGGAGAAGTGCCCGCGTACAACGCGCCGTCTCGTGAAACGGCAATCGCCGTGATGTCCAATTCTGCGGCGTCGTATAGCAATGAACCACGCCCATCTGCAGTAACTCGATAGATTCTGCCATCGTGGCCGGTTCCGAGGTAGACGTTGCCCTGGATGTCGATCGCACTGGACCAGATGTATGCCTGTTCGGTATTGAACACTTCCGTCAGATTGGGCGCCAGCATGAGTACGCCGGTATCTGTAATGGAAACTCCCCGTGCATCCCCTTTTAATAGTTCAGTTCTGCCGTTGATTTCCCAGATTACGGGTTGACCTGCGTGAACATTTAGAGGCAGGCCAAACGTCAGGAACGAAGACAACAAAATTAGAAAAATGAAATATCTTTTGAGTTGAAGCATGTTTCGAGTCTCGTAGTAGACGAGTTTGAAATTATCTCATTCACACCGTGGCTTCAGCCCGGTGGCTCAGAGTCAATATTGACCTCGTAACCGTTTCCACA
The DNA here is from genome assembly GCA_963826235.1 of Pyrinomonadaceae bacterium. Classification (GTDB taxonomy): domain Bacteria; phylum Acidobacteriota; class Blastocatellia; order Pyrinomonadales; family Pyrinomonadaceae; genus PSRF01. Next base: position 409,609 of record CAWGWE010000001.1, read on the forward strand.
GTTTTCGCTCCGCACTGCGTCAAACAGAAACCGTTGAAACGGTTCAAGTGGTTTTGGGAGGAACTGTTCACCGCGCTGAAGCCGCAGTGAGAATAAGACTGAAGTGTAAACTCAATCGCCACCTCTCAGTTTCCTATGTACTTAGCGTAGAGCGAGCGAGCAGTCTTCATTTCATCCGTACCGCGAATGATCGAGCGAGCGTCTTGAAAGACCGTGAGTTCAAATTCACCAGTGCGAAAGCGCAAGAGATAGTCATTAAACTTGACCTCGCCGGCGCCACTCAATCTTTCCGCTAAAGCTTTGAAGTCGATCTGCGTCGGCTGCGATGGCGAGATTTGGACAGCATTGCGTCCACACATCACCGCGGCAAAATCGCCGGCCGCAGCTTCCAGAGTTTGAAACTTACCCTCGGCACATGTGGGGCAATCCGGTGCGGGTGGTCCCGGATTGATTTTCCGCCACTCGTTGCGCCAAACATCAAACTGCATTAGCGACCCATGCAGGGCCGCTACGTCTCCGGTGAGTAACTTTAATGCTTCACTCACCTGAACCGCTGCTACCACACTGATGATAGGCATGATCACCCCTGCCGTATCACAGGTCGGAGCACTCGCGGCGGGCGGGGCTTCCTCAAACACGCAACGCAGACATGGTGTTTGATGCGGCCGGATCGTCATTGTTACGCCGTAAGAACCGACGGCCGCTCCATATATCCAATTGCGTTCATGCTTCACGCACGCGTCATTGATTAGATAGCGGGTGGCGAAGTTATCAGTGCCATCCAGCACTACATCGCAATCTTTGATCAGTCGTTCAATGTTTGAATGATTGACGTCGGTGATCTCGGCCTCGACCTCAATTTCTGAGTTCAGTTCGGCGATGTGATTAGCAGCGGCGACTGCTTTAGGAGTCCGTTCCGCAGCGTCTTGCTCCGTAAACATCGTTTGCCTTTGCAGATTAGACGCTTCGACAAAGTCTCGATCCACAATTCGTAACTTGCCCACTCCGGCGCGTGCCAGAGCTTCAGCGTGAGCTGAACCAAGCGCGCCGCAGCCGACAAGCAGCGCACGCGCTGCGCCCAACCGGCGTTGTCCCTCTTTGCCGATCCCGTTGAAGAGAATCTGCCGGCTGTAGCGATCCTGATCTTGTGCTAACTGATCTTCCAAACATCACCTCGACGTCAAAGCTTCGCGGGCTGCGTACGACATAGCCTGTTCTGACGCTTCGATACCTATCCACAATCGAAACTGTTCGAGTGCCTGCTTCACAAGCATTGGCAAGCCACCCAGCGTCTGACAACCAGCTGCGCTCGCTTCGCGCAAAAAACGCGTCTCTAAAGGATTGTAAACCAGATCGCAGGCGAGACGCGCCCCGCGCAATTGTGTCGCGATCGCCGGCGTTCGTTCCTGCAGGTCGCCGGCCGTGCCCAGGGGCGTCGCATTAACCACTAAATCATAGGTAGCGAAGGTCGCATTATTGAGACACTCGTAGCTCGCGCCAAACTCTGCCGCCAGAGCTTTCGACTGAGCTTCATTTCGTGCAAAAACCGTCGTGCTTGCGGCTACTTTTTTCAAACTCCAGAGGATCGCTCGCGCTGCTCCACCCGATCCAATCACGGCGCAACGCGAGTTATGGAGTTCACCAAAGGCTTTGATCACTTGCATAAAGGCAAGGTTATCGGTGTTGTAACCATGCAGTTCATTACCCTCGACGACGATCGTGTTGACCGCTCCAAGCTCGGCGGCAGTCGGCTCCACCCAATCGAGGGAGCTCAGCACGGCTTCTTTATGCGGCGACGTGACACTGAGTCCGCGAATGTTCAAGTCGATCTCGCGCGTGCGCGGATGAACCAGCCGACGAATAAACGAAGTGAGATCCCGCACCGGGAAAGGGATATAGACAGCATCAACTCCGGCCGAGTTGAAGGCAGCGTTATGCATGTTCGGTGACACAGAATGTCCCACCGGCATTCCTACCAGACCCATGACTTGAGTCTCGCGATTAATCTCATGAATTCGATACTGCTTGCGAAGATCGTCGACGGTAGGCTGGCCGGGCGCATTTGCCGACTGCGTGTCAAGTGCGGCGTAAGTCAGAAAGGCGCCTCGAGATGGGCCGAGTATCCTTGTCGCCAATCCTGCCTCACCCATAGCGATCGCAATCACGTCTCGCTGTTCCTGCCCCGCGCGCGCCAGTAGCTGAAACATCGGAATGCAGTCGGTGACATCATTCGCCAGCACTGCGAGCTTTAGAATTCGAGCCGGAGTGACTGACATCCGATCGTAAATTGCTTCGAGATCAGTTGGCCCCGGGGAGAAATCATGGTGAGAGCAGATCAACTGATCGTAACTCGTATTTGGATACTGTCCAGCCTCCAACAGATCAAGTTCGACGTCACGGAAAAAGTCGGAATCAGGACACGACATCCAGAATCGATTGCGAGAGCGGAGGTCTAATGCACTCTTACCGCCCTGCTCTTCTGGTCGAAGGGTGAGAATTACGGAAACCGGAGCCGAAGTTAGGAAGGGATACAGTTCATTTACTCGCTCAAGCTCTGCGGGACAAAGGCAATCAAGTCGCAACTCTACGATGTCTGCAACGGCGCCAGCGCGAATCACTGCTTCTTTCAGAGCCTCGATAGTCGACGCGCAAACCGGAACGCAGACTTGTAGTTTATTTTTTTGGCTCATTAATAAGACAGGAGCGATAGCTCAAGTCTAGCTGCACCTATTTTGATGGCTCGTTATTGAGAACCTTGGTGGGAGCCTCGACGCCGAGATGACGCGTTGTGCCTTCAGTGACACTCGGTGGCGGAGCCATCAAGTCGCCGGTGTTGCGAGCGGGAAAGATCGACGCGGGAGGCGCTGCTTGAATCGGCGTTTGTGCGGGAAGTGAGCGGTTCTGATATTCTCGAAAACGAATGTACTGTGCAATGCCTGTTCCCATCATCGAAAACGCCGGGATAAACATCCAAAACCACCAACCCCTGCCCATGTCCGAGAACGAGAGGGCCACGGTTACCAGCAGGAAGGCAATGCCCATAAAAGTATTACGGAAGGCGTTGTCGAGAGTGGGCGCCCGTTTCAAGGCGCGCTTTTCAGAGCGCGTCAGATCTTCCGCCGGCGCAATTTGCTGCATCTGGCCGGTTAGCGCCTGCGGGACCAGGCTGATGTTAGCGCCACAAACCCGGCAAAAGCTGGCGCCATCTAAATTCTGAGCAGCACATTTGGGGCAGAACATTTTCGCCTCCGTTGAGTCAAGCCGTATTGCTTGCTCTTTGGCGCAGCGCTTCGTACAACAAAATTCCCGCTACGACTGAAACATTGAGGGACTCTAAGTGTCCAAGCACCGGAATCCGGACAAGGGAATCACAACGTTCCCTCACGAGGCGGTGCAGGCCGGAACCTTCGCTTCCTAAAAAGACCGCCGTTGGCAGCTGCCAGTTCCATTCCGAGTAATTTGAAGTTGCTTCCGCGGCTGCGCCAACGACCCAGATGTTACGTTCTTTCAACTGCTCTATCAAACGAACGAGGTTGGTTACGCGGGCAATCGGGACATATTCAACCGCGCCCGCTGCCGCTTTCGCCACAGTATCAGTCAAACCTACTGCGCGTCGTTCCGGAATGAATACGCCGTCTACGGCCGCGCACTCGGCTGTGCGCAGAATCGCGCCAAAGTTCCGCGGATCCTCCACTCCATCAAGAGCTAGAACTAACGGCGGCTGGTTGTTTTGAACTCTCGCCGCGAGCGCCGCTAGCAATTCGTCGGCATCGCGGTAGCGAGCTGCGGCCACTCGAGCAATTACACCCTGGTGATTAATTGCCCCCTCGATTCGATCCAGACTAATTCGTGGTACGCGATGAACAGGCACTCGCGCCAGCTTTGCTAACTTTAGAAGTTCGCCGAGTCGTTCATGACGCGCGCCGTCGGCAATCGTTACGCTTTCGAGCTGCCGCCGACCTGCGCGCAAGGCTTCCAACACCGGATTAAGGCCGTATATTTTATCGCTCGAACCATTATCCCGATTCGTTCGCTCGGAACTTTGTTCGCCCCGACGATTGCTTCGATCTTCGCGGAACTGCTTTTCACCTCGCGGTTGACGCTGATTTGCCATGGGTTAGGTTTCGCGTGCTGGATTCTGACGTTTCAGTAGCAAACTGCGCAGACGAGAATAACGAGTGAACTGGTTTACATTACTGCTTTCCATTACTGCCTCAATGCTGTACTTCCCGGGCCGTTCGCGACGCCAACCGCCTGAAGCAGTACGTTGACCGGAAGGCCAGGCGCCGTCCAGCGCCTGTCGCAGGGACAAATAGGAATCGTCGTGGCGCGCTGTCTCTGAACTTGTGCGAATAAAGTTTAAGAGCGACGCAAAATTTTCCCCAGCGACAAATCCGCGTTGAGGGAGTGGGGAGTAATCGAAACTGTTGGCAGTGATCCGGAAACATTCGCTGCGCTCATTTGCATAAAGATCCATCACCGGCTCATCAGCAAAGAACTCTCTGGCTTCAGTAATCTCTTTTTCGCCTCGCTTCCCTTTTTGTTCCGCCGACTCAACTCGCCTGGTAATGAACCGCCCGCTGACAATGAGCGCGATCTGAGACCAGAAGATCTCAGTGCCGGCGTCTCCGCCAATCTGTTTAAGAGTGATTCCTGAATCGGTAAACTTCGCTGCTCGAATTTGAACAACCGGGGACGAAAAGCCAAGCTCAAAATCCGAAACTACTGTGGTGCTCAAACCCAACTCCATTAACTTGCGCGTTATGAGGTCCGCCTCTTCGCGAGTTTCGATTCTGACCAATGGCAACGGTACGGGAGCGCCAATAATACGCTGTAACTCAGCGGCACTGAGTTTCAATAGTTGAGCAGCTGTCTGCAATTTCTCGGCCGAATACTCATTTGCGCTAATTGGGAACAGAATACAGTTATATCCGAGAACGGAGTCGTCGACTGGCTTCAACGCTATCGCGCGCGGGTCGACGGCCTTTCTGTCCGTGGTAAGCGCAGCGGCGCAATACAAACAATTTGTTCGCGTGGGCGGATTTGCTCGCAAACAGACGTCGCAGCGAACCATCTCGTCATGGGCAAAGCCCTGAGGCTCGCCGGGCGTCAGCGGCTCATCATCCAGGAATGGCATGTTTTCGTTATCTTTCAGCGACAGCTCCTCCACCACTGGGAATTATACGCGGAGCTTAAACTTACCCCGAATCTTATACTGACGCATATAATGTTTCCGGCACGCGGCTAAAACAATGACGGCTCTGCAACGCATCAAACTATTTTTCAGTATTACGCTCGGCGTATTGTCTTGTTCCTGCGCTGCCTTGCAGCCGCCGGATCCGGGTGGCCCAATAAACACTGGGCCACTTTATCCGATCCTCTTTACAGAGCAGGCGCAAAGAGCTGATGCCTCGAATCTCGCGTTCAACCGTCTCACTCAAAGTCCGAGCACCCAATCCCTTGTGCAACTTCAACCAATCACAGCGGCGATCCAAAGCTTGCCGAGTCTCAGCACGCCAGTGTATCTCCCCAAAGTCGGAATCAATCCTGAGATGGACGAAGAGGAAACGCGGGAGTCGCTGCGACGGTTCATTACAGACTGGCGAGTTTTGATCGGAGCCGATCCGGCCCATCTCTCTCTCGTTGAAAGAATCGATCGCCCGGACGGAGTGAAGGTAGCCAGGTACGAACAACGCTCATTTCGATATCCGTTGCGCGGTGGCTATGGTTCGCTGGAGATTCAATTTCTGTCCAATCGCGTCGTACGGAACATAACGAGCACTTGCCTCCCGGATGCCGAACGCGTGCAAAGCGCGCTCGCCCCCGTCATTCCAAAGTTAACTGCGGCAGAGGCAATCAACGTCGTGAGGAGCGCCGACATCTCTCATACAAATGCGAGTGGACAACAGACTACTGCTCGCGTAGGAGCGAACGAGGAAGTTACTCCTGTTGAGTTGGTGACGTTAGTATTTCCCAGCACGGGCCGGACTGATTCACTCGAACTGCACGTCGCGTGGGCAATTAATGTTGGCGCTCACCCCCGTCGTCTGGTCTACGTGGATGCCGTTGAGGGAAAAGTCCTCCGCGCTACGCTGATTCCCTAGCCTCCTCTGAACTACCTAGTAACTTGACCAAAAAGCGGCGAGAACGCATCCTAGTCCCGTTAATATAACAGCTATTGGAGTTTCTATTTTGATGCATAACTTTGATCCAACTAACAACATATCCTGGCAGCTGGGACATCGCGGGTTGGTCGCGGTGTTTATAGACGGCAACAATCTCTTTCACGCAGCGCGTTTCCACAACATCGACATCGATTACAACAAGCTGCTGCGAGTGTTGCTTGGCGACGGGCGACTGCTGCGGGCTTTCTTTTATACCGGAGTCGATGTCGGCGCGGAACGGCAGCAGGGTTTTTTACTCTGGATGCGGCGCAATGGCTTTCGTGTTATTCAGAAGGAACTGAAGACCTTCTATGACGGCACGCGCAAAGCTAACCTCGACGTGGAAATAGCCGTCGACATGTTGTCGCTCGCTGGACGCTATGACACTGCCGTGCTCGTCTCTGGAGACGAAGATTTTGTCTATGCCGTAAACGCTGTTGCGTATAAAGGCTGTCGCGTCGAGATTGCCGGCTTTCGCTCGAACACGGCGCCGAAGCTAATCGATGTAGCCGATTACTTCATCGACTTAGGCGAAATTGCCGACAAGGTGCGGAAGGAAGCCAGTCACGGACATCGTTACGACGAGCGCGAGCTGCACGAACACGTTCCGGCGCACTTCATTCACGAACACATGCAGATTCAGCCGGAGGATGCGGCAGTCGAATTCCAGGCGGCAATGCATGTCGTTTTGGAAACTGAACTCACCGACGAGTCTGAGAATTTTGGTACCCCAGGTTCTGAATTCATTCGCGTGACCGACGAACAGTGACGGCTTCTGTAAACAGAGATACTCATGAAGTTATTTACCGTTGCTGAAGCGAATGCGCTGCTTCCCGCCGTGCGTGAGATTCTGAAGAAAATTCAAGACGCGCGGAAAAAACTTGCGTCTTATCGAAGCCAGGCAAAGGTCGCTGCTGATCAGGCCGAGCAGGGTGGTGGTGGTTTTGGCGGCGGCTTGCGCTACGCTAATTTGCTGATCGAACTCACCTCCCAAACCAGCGAACTCGAACTTCTCGGCGTGCAGTTGAAAGATTTTGAGCGCGGTCTGGTGGATTTCCCTTCTCTACGCGAGGGCCGCGTCGTCCTGCTCTGCTGGCAGATCGGCGAAGGCGATGAAGTAGAGTGGTGGCACAATGTTGAAGATGGTTTTGCCGGACGCACTCCAATCTAAAAGTTTTCCACAGGCACCGCACACCCGATGCTCGCGATCCCTCAGTTAGGCAACTCCAACTGTCTGAATAATTCTAATTGACCACTTAAAGTAGTTCCTGATAGGATGCGCCCCGATTGTGCACCGAGCTGGACGTGAGACAGAGTGGCGTCGCGAAATCCGGCTTCAGATTCCCTTCGGAGGCACTTTGGTATGGAATGTCTCTCGTGCGGCGCGCCCATTGAACCCAACTCAGATCAATGTGGCCAATGCACCGCAGGAGCACGCGTGGAACCTTCAGAATCACAAGCCACACACACCGACGAGCCAGCCTACAGCGCAGTTCAAGGTTCAAAATTGATCGAGTTTCCGGGAGTGACGCGCAGCACCGTTCCCCAATGGCGTAAGGAATTGAGCGAGCGTGTGCGCGAAGTGCAGGAGAAACGCGCCCGCGAAGAAGCTCTCGAACTCTCACTAAATCCATCCACGGCTGTCGGCGAGGCAACTCCGCAGTTGGAACTGCTACCGCAGGCAGAAGCGACTCCCGTAAATCCCCTCGTAGCGGCAGCACTGCGGCGCATCGAGCGAGCTCATGACAGCGGAGCCTATCTCAATCATTCAAGCAACTCGTCGGGTTCAACTGCGGTAGCCTACGCCACACCAATGCTGCACGAAGAAACTTCGGTGGAGGAGGCGGTTCCGATAGCCGTGACTGTTCTCGAGGAGGAAGCGCAGCCTCGCGAGCCGGAGAAGGCGCATAACCTGGTTGTAGTTCCGCCACGCGAAACTGTTGAAACCGAAAATGTCCCCAAACCAAAACGGATGATTGGCGACATCAATGATCCCGCGCTGAACTATTTGGATTCCGTGCGTACCGCCGCTCGTGTCGAAACCTCCGGTTTCAAACGCGCTTCAGTTGCGGCTCGAATAGTAAGTGCAGTCATCGATTTAGCAGTTGTGACGCTGCTTTGTGCTCCCTTCGCTGCCGCGCTGGAGTTCACAAATACGAATTGGGAAGCCCCACGCACCTGGATTCTTGCCGCTGGAATCTTCACATTTGTCGGCTTCCTTTATCTCACAATTTCCACAGCGCTTACCGGGAGAACGCTGGGACTTCGGCTTCTTTCGCTCCGCATCGTCGATGCCCGCACTGGCTTGATTCCAACCGGCACACAGTCTGCGGGACGAGCTCTGATTTATCTGGCATCGCTACTAATCCTCGGTATCACTTCCGTTTTTGCGCTGCTCAATCCCGAAGGTTTGACTGCTCACGATCGCATTACCAGAACGTCAGTCGTTCACAGTTAGGCCAGCAGCCAGCGATTTTCGGGGCTCTCGTTTCGGGGGCCCTTTTCGTTTGCCCTCGTTATTCTGTTAGCCTCCCCCACGATGCGTCAGGAAACTATTCAGGCAATCGTTGCCGAGCTGGAAGAGGCGTTGCTCGGACACACTGTGGCCCGTGTGTTTCAACTCTCACCGTTGTCTCTCGCGATCGACTTTGGTGTTCGCCACGCGGGTTATCTCTTTGTAAGTGCCGAACCGGCTCAACCGCGGATTCATTTGCTTCAGAGAAGCGCGCGCGAACTCGAGAAGCACTCGCAGCCACCCGCTCTCTTCGCGCAGGCCCTGCGTTCACTACTTGGCGGGGGTAAATTAGTCGCCTTAGTAAGGGATGAAACCGAGCGCGTGGTTCGGCTGCGATTTCTTGGTGAAGACGAGCTGGGTGAACGGAGTTTCCACACGCTTGTCTGCCAGCTTACCGGCCGTTCCGCAAATCTCTTCCTGTTGGATGCGAACGATCAGATCCGTTACGCACTGCGATCACCGAGAGGCGAGGGGCAGCAGCTCGGTCAACCCTACCATCCACCTGCGCCCCAGGCTTCGCACGTGGCCGGCGCGCAGTCCCAAACTTTTGATTTCGATCAAAATAAGTTTTCTACTCTTTCCCAGGCGCTTGATGACCATTACACGCGACTAGAGCAATCGCAAACATTTTCGAGCCGCGCCCAATCAGCGGCGGATCGCCTCAAGAAGGAGCTGGCCCAGCGTCGCAAGCTTAAGAAAAATCTTGAGCGTGACCTCGCTGAACATGGTGATGCGGAGCAACACAAACGGCTCGGCGATCTCCTGCTTGCCAACATCGCCACCGCTGTTCGTAATGGCGATCAGGTAAGTATCAAAGACTACTATTCGGAAGGTGAACCAGCGCTGGTGCTGGAGGTGGATAAGGAAAGTTCGCTACAGGATGAGGCTGGCCGCTATTTCTCACGCTACACAAAAGCAAAGCGCGCCACTCAGGAGATCAGCGCCCGGCTCGCGGCGCTGGAACCAGAACTGCTCAAACTGCAGGAACGTCAGGCCGAGCTGGAGAGGATTACCGCCAGCGGAGATGAAGCCGCGCTACTGGGATTTGAGGAGCCCGTAAAGCAACAGCAATCCAAAACAAATAAGAAGCCGGACGAGAAGTTTCCCGGCGTGCGTCGTTATCTTTCGTCAGATGATTACGAAATACTCGTTGGTCGCGCCGCCCAAACGAATGACAGGCTGACCTTCAAGATCGCTCGGCCGCATGATCTTTGGCTGCACGCCGCAGATTATCCGGGCTCACATGTTGTCGTCCGCAATCCTTCGCGCAATGAAGTTCCACATCGGACCATCATCGAAGCCGCGCAACTTGCCGCGAAGTTTAGCCAGGCTGGGGACGATTCCAAGGTGACCGTCCACTACACTGCCCGCAAATTCATAACTAAGCCCAAAGGCGTCGCGCCGGGACTTGTCCGCATGTCGAGTTTTAAAACGATTACCGTCACACCTGCTGAGAAAATTCCCCGGGTTTAACGCCCGGATTTGTATGGCCTTTCTGCTACGCTGAAACGTCCGTCACCCGAATTGACTACAGACTCAGCAGGCCAGCCGGCGACTTAAATGACGATCTTCTTCTAATAGGGACATTTAACGCCTACAATCCCTCCATCTCGTTGCTAACTCGCACTCCGTCCGTTAGTATCTGCACACGCCACCCCCCTACAAACTTGGAAAAGGAAGGAAAAAGGATATGGGACTCTTTGACAAAATGTTCGGACGAGGTGCGTCCGATGCACAACAACAACCTAATGCAGAGCAGCGCTTCAACACCCTGAAACAGAAATATACCTCTGTGCTGAATGCTGCGGATCAACAACAAATCCAGTTTCAGAATCTGCACGTGCAGGATGACAAGCTTTACATCAAAGCCATCGCACCTTCTGAAGACGCAAAGAACAAGTTTTGGGATCAGATCAAACTCGTGAACCCGAACGCCGACGACATCACCGCTGAGATCAGCGTTGATACCAGCCGGTCGATGGGCGCTGCGGCGGGCGGCGGCGCTGGACAAGGCGGCCAAACCTATACGGTGAAGGCCGGTGACACGCTCTCCAAGATCAGTAAGGAATTCTACAAAGATGCCAACGAGTACATGCGCATCTTTTACGCCAACCGCTCCACGCTAAAAGATCCTGACAAGATTCAGGTCGGGCAACAGTTGACGATTCCTCCTGATGACAATGCGTAATCGAACTCATGTGACAGCGAATCAACAGCGACTCCCCGGAACCATTGGGAGTCGCTTTTTCGTGTACTGAATTGCCTGAGGGGGTAATCGAGAAGAAAATGGGTCCAACGTCCAACGTCCAATGTCCGCGACTTGATCTTGAATAACTCTGATCCGCTCTCTCAACATTAACTAACGGACCTTGGGCTTTGGACATTGGACTTTGGACATTATTTAGTCAAAGGCAATTTAGCATGGACACTGTTGTTTCGTTGGCGAAGAGTGATCAAGAGATTGAAAATTGCTTCGAAGTGATGGTCGAGTTGCGACCGCATTTGAAACGAGAAGAATTTGTGGCGCGCGTCAGGCAGCAACAGGAAGATGCAAGTTACGAATTGGCATATCTTGCTGTCGGTGTTGTTAAGGCGGTGGCAGGTTTCCGAATTTCCGAGTGCCTGGCGTGGGGCAAGTTCCTTTATGTTGACGATCTTGTCGCGGCCAGTAGCGGCAGGTCGCAGGGTTATGGTGGAATTTTGTTCGACTGGCTTGTCGCTTATGCGCGCAAAGCAGGCTGCGACGAGTTTCATTTGGATTCAGGCGTGCAGCGCTTTGACGCGCACCGGTTCTATCTCAAAAAACGGATGGCGATTGAAGCACATCACTTTGGTTTGAAGTTAAGTTGAGTTACGAACACATAGGTCTAACAACATTTCACCGCCACGGCGGGCAAGATACATAGTGGGTCTAGCATGGCTTTACACAAAAAGTAGACCAACATCAAAACTAGTGACGTGCCTCGTTTACGAGGCAGCCCGCGGGGCGGTTAGGCCAGCCGTTGTACGGTTGGTTAGGTGGCACGATTGGTTCATAGGCGATTTCAACGCCCTTCTTCGAATAAGCCGCTGCGGCGGCGTGACACAATTATTCGCAGTCGGTAAACCAGCCGTAAAACGGCTGGCCTATTTGCCCTTCGGGCTGGTGCGTAAACGCGCAAAGTCCATTGGCCAATCTGCGCGGAAGTCATCTGAGGGTTACTGTTTGTGCAAAGCCGTCCAGCATTAGTTCGAGCGGTTAGACCTCGGGTCAGAGAAAGAGGAGTTAGAAATGATCTTGCAGACACCAGTGACTATGCATGCTGCACGCACAGCCCTTAACCAGGATCCGACGCTGCGCGAATGGGCAGAGACGTGGTTGAAAAACAAAGAGCGGTCAAACCAGGAGACACTGTCGGACGCTGAGTTCGAAAAGCACTGGCTCTACGTGCGGCCCGAGCGCATGCACGAAGGCGCCATCGAAGCTGTCACCGCCTACGTACAAAGGACCGAGGAACATTAATATCGGGGTGCTTCCCAGGCTATGTACGGCTGGCCCTCCGTGGCCACCCCCAATCTCGATGGTAGGGGTTTCGCATCAACCGGACGGAGCAAAACAACGGGGGCGCCCACAGAGGGACGCCCCTACCGAATCCCTGCTTACCTCTCTAAAACAATAGCTTGTGCCGGGTGTCAGCGCTGGCTTATACTTTTTGCCGTGGACGAGGATTAGGTAACTAATCTGAGTCCGCCGTTCGGCGGCAAAGAAACACCTGCCCAATTCGCCGCACGCCTCACGCAATCCCAGAAAAGTTTTGCTCGTCATTCACCTCGCATCACTCTCTGAGTGAGGCGTGTGGATCGCCACACCAACTTATTTTGTCAACGTTTTCAAAAACCAATCCCCTCCCCGCATCCGGACCGCTAGTCGCCGACACGATCCTGCAAGACCGTTACCGCATTGTCAGGCAGCTCGGCAAGGGTGGAATGGGCGCAGTGTACGAAGCAATCGATCAACGGCTAGGTATCACGGTAGCGCTAAAGGAGACCGTGTCGATTGACGCAAGCGTAAGGAAACAGTTTGAGCAGGAGGCGCGCTTACTGGCGAGCTTGCAGCATCCGGCGTTGCCCCGGGTAAGCGATCATTTTGCGGAAGGCAATCGCGCGTTTCTGGTAATGCAGTTTATTGCCGGCTGCGATTTGGCACGGATCATCTATCAACAACCCGGCCCGTTCCCACGCGAACAGGTTGTGGCCTGGGCCGATCAATTACTCGATGCTCTCATTTACTTACACTCCCAACAGCGTCAGGTAATTCACCGCGACATTAAGCCACACAACCTCAAGCTCACCGCCAGCGGGCACATCGCCTTGCTTGATTTTGGTTTGGCTAAGGCACAGCCGGCAGAGACGTCGACGACATCGTCCGCTCCTTTCTTCGGATACACACGGCAGTATTCACCGCTCGAACAGATCCAGGCTATATCGACTGGCCCGCACAGTGACATCTATGCCTTAGGCGCCACGCTTTATCATTTGCTCACAGGAGTAAGACCTGCGGATGCGCTTACGCGCGCTGCAGCATCAGCAAACGGCCACGGCGATCCTTTGAAGCCGGCAAATCTGATTCATCCAGGGGTCGGAGCTGAGATTGCGGCAATACTGACTAAGGCGATGGCGCAGAACCCGGAACACCGGTATCGCAGCGCCGCCGAGTTTCGCGAAGCATTACGACGCATTGGACGTCGTCCTCCGAGCCGGCAGGGCTATCAGCCTTACCCGGCCGGCAGCGTTTTGTTTTCTGAGGTGGCGGATGAGCTGGAAATGTTTCAGAGCTTCCACACATCATCGAGTCGCAAGAGCAATCCGGCCGTTGTCACTTCAGTTGTGCTGATCGTAATGATGGCAGCGGCCGCAATCTTCTACGGTTATCCACAATGGCGCAAAGCTCAGAACACCGATCACTTTGATCCTTCGGGCGCGCCTCCGCTTCGTCCCACTCGAACTCGTTCAGTAGAAAGAGCTCCCGCCAGCAACTCCACCAGGTTTGGCAACAACAGGGTTAGTGAATCTTTCAAGCCGGCATCATCGAAACCGAGTGAGATCACGGAGCGTCGTAGTCGACAGGAAAAAGAAAACAATGCAGTGGCGGAGCAGGTTCAACGGCTTGAGAAAGTGAAACTGGCCAGTCCCGGTGTCGTCCAGCGCACTGCAGTTACGGAAACGAGGATTGAACCAAGCCGCCAGATCAGGATTCCCGAAATTCGCTTACCTGCGACGGAAACGCCGGGAACCCAAGAGGTTCCAAACGTGAAGCCGCTATTGTTGGATTCGTACCGCCCGCCGTCCCCGTCAGTCAATTCATTTACAACGCGGAAGCCTTGAACGCTGAGCAGAAACTATCACTTAAGAATCCTAAAGCGGCCTTGGGGCTCCGAACTCATTTGCGTGAGACTTTGAAACTATATCTAGCGGGCGATTTAAAGCGGCAGGTCTACGACGAAACGGGTGCCATTTCCGACCTCGCTTTCAACCGCAATCCGTCCGTCATGTTGCTCAACAATCTGGCGCACGATTGCCAAACCGAGGCCGGTGCCGCGTTTCTTTGTTGAATAGAAAGGCTCAAAAATCCGGTTCAGCGTGGTTGGGTCCATCCCTTTGCCGCGGTCGGCTACAGTCACGCGAGCGTATTTCTTTTCCGTCCCGTTCTCAGCGGTGGCCACCGTGACGGCGGCAGTCGAAATCTTCACGGGCGAGCCGGAAACACTCGCGTCGATGGCGTTAGCAATTAGATTCACGAACACTTGCCGCAACTGATGGCCGTCCCAATTCCCCACTAAGCTGTCCTGACTAAACCTCTTCTCAATCGGAGTTTGTTTTTCACGCACACTCTCGGAAACCAGATCGAGACTGACATCAAGAAGTTCCTCTAAATCGACTCGCGAAGGCTCCAGGGCTTTCTGACGAGAGAATTGCGAAACATCAACAACGAGCTTATTCAAGTGCCTGATACCGCGCTCAACCAATTCGATCGTATTTAACGCATCGGGATCGGTAAGATTGTCCCGCAGCATAGAAACTCCGAGTCGAATGCTCCCCAGGGGATTGCGAATCTCATGGGCCACCTGCGCCGTTGCTTGTCCTACCGCCGCCAGCGATTCTGAGCGGCGCAGGCCACGTTCAGCCTCCGCCGCTTCGGTGGCATCCACGAGCGTAATAATTTGACCGTGCTGATCGTTGATGGCCAAGGGCGACGTATAAACGTCGAAGGTCTTGGCAGTATGCGTAGCGGCCGCGCCGCAGACCCACCGCCCCCGATACGTTGAGGTGGTGGTACGCACCGAGGTTGCCGCTTCCAGCATTTTCATTGCGTCGTCGGGAGCAAACTTTTCATGCACTGAAGCACCAATGCTTGCCTGAGGAAAGATCTTGAAGAAGGCAGCATTGGCGCTACGCAACCGATCTTCTTCGTCAATCGCGGCCACGGCACTGACCATGCCCTCAAGCAGTTGATTCGTGAACGCGCGTTCGCGCCCAGCATCAACCATGCTGCGACGCATTTGACTGAACCGGCGTTGCACTTCCCAAACTGTTCCGGCCGCAACGAAAAATCCTACCAGAAGCGCAAATACGCTCCAGCGACGAATCGACCTGACAGCTTCCTGTTCGAGCAACTCACGCTCATCAGAAATCTTGAACCGCTCCGCCGCTGATGCTGCCATCAACTCATTAAGGTAGTGCTCTACGTCTCGAAATGCGGCGAAGCCTTCCAGCGAATCGCGGCGCACGTCCCTCGTGATGTCCGCATATTTTTGAAGCGCTTCACGGAAGTTCTTCCACGCCGGGTCATCCGACAAGGGCGGATGATCCATTGGGCGCATCACCGAATATACTTCCTCGCGAGCTTTGTCGAGCCGGAACTCAAAGGGGGGATTCAGTTCGCCTCTTGCTTCAACTTCTGCGCGCCGGCGCGCTTCGTTGTTAAGTTTCGTTACGGCGAGGCGCAAACTCAGAAGCATCTGTAGACGCGTTGTATGTTGTTGTTCGTGAAATTGCACATTCAAACTCACCTGACTCATTCGCTGTACGCTGAGGTAACCCAGAATTGAGATGAGGACGAGTAAGAGGGTAAAGCCGATAACCAAAGGAGTAACTGCCGGTGCAATCTCGCGCACGCGCTGGCGCGCTCCTGGGGGTGGCTGGGGCGCTGCGGGTTGTGCTCCCTCCGGTTCAGTCCGGCGGTAAACAAGCTCGCCGGAGTGCTCGCTGGTCGCGGCACTCTTGTTGGGCTGAACTGATTCAGGTTGGGCCATGATTGGCAACGTCCTACTAAACTCTAAGCGTAAACGTTTCCAGAGTGGATCGAGGAATACGGAACCGGGGAGCTGTAGCCACCGCTTCGAACCTTCAAAGTTAACCTGGGCGGAAGCCCTAGCTCTCTAACCTTGCGTTAATCACGTGCCCAGTCGCTACCGCTCCCGGTCTGAGTCTATACCTCCGGAAAGTGTATCTCTTTTAGAAAAACTAGCGACCCAGCGACTTTAACGCAAAACCGTGGGCCATGCTCTGCCAATTGTGAATCCTTGTTTATTTCGGGGCCGGTGAAACTATAGGGGATTTGCAAGTTGCAAGACTAGGGCTTGGCGTCCATCCAATTATCGGCCACGCCCACATCGACGATAAGCGGAACATTTAGCTCCACCGCGGACTCCATTTCGCGCTTGAGGATTTGCGCAACCTGGTCGCTCTCACCCGCCGGAGTTTCAACCAGGAGCTCGTCATGAACTTGCATTAAGAGTCGAGCACTTAGATTGGCTCGTTTGAATTCTTCGGCCACGTGCAGCATGGCGATCTTGACAATATCGCTCGCCGTACCTTGAATCGGCATGTTGATGGCTTCACGTTCGGCCGCTTTTCTGATGTTAGCATTGCGATCGTTGATGCCGGGAAGCGGACGGATGCGTCCATAGATTGAACGCACATAACCGTGTTCGCGGGCGCGCAAAGGCACTTCTTCCATGTAGCGCCGCACGCCTTTATAAGTATTGTAATAATCGGCAATTACCTTTTTGGCCTCGGCGCGCGAAATCCCGACTCGTTGGGACAATCCCCACGGCTCAATTGCATAGGCGATGGCAAAGTTGACAATCTTTGCAAAGCGACGCGCCTCCTTTAGCTCGGCGTCGGTCGTGGCGCCAAAGACGAGTCGAGCCGTTCGCGCGTGAATATCCTCACCTTTCTGAAACGCTTCCAGCATCACTTCGTCTTGAGTAATGTGCGCCAGCAGTCGCAACTCCAACTGCGAGTAGTCCGCAGAAATGATCTTGTTGCCCGGATCCGCTACAAACGCTCGCCGGATGCGGCGACCCATCTCAGTTCGAATTGGAATGTTTTGCAGATTTGGATCGCTTGAAGAAAGTCTTCCCGTTGCTGCTACCGTTTGATTGAGTAAGCAATGGATTCTACCGTCCGCGGCAATCTGATGAGGCAGGGCGTCAGTGTAAACGCTCTTCAGTTTATCGAGCTCGCGGTACTCAATTATCAAACGCGGCAGCTCGTGAGTTTGCGCCAACTCCTCTAATACTGCTTTACTCGTTGATACCCTGCCAGTGGAAGTCTTCCGTCCGGAAAGAATGTTGAGTTCACCAAGTACGTCACCTACCTGCTTCGGCGAACCAATATTGAATTCACGCCCGGCCAGTTGGTAAACCTTCAACGTCAGCTTGTGCAACTCTTGCCCGAGGTAACTTGAGAGCTCCGCGAGCACGGCCGGGTCCACTCTCAGACCAGCTTGCTCCATCTTGTAGAGCAAGGGCGCGAGGGGCAATTCCACTTCTGAGTAAATTGTCTCAAGTTTCTTTTCGAGAATCCGCTCATGCAGAACTTTGGCTGTGCGAGCAGTGAGATCAGCGGCCAGGGCAGTTTCCCATTGCAGAGGCTGCCAACCCGATTGAGGAGCATCGAACCCGTCTGCAGCCAGTGCTTCTCGCGCGAGATCAATCAATTCGTATTTACTGCGGTTTGGATCCAGAAGGTATGCCGCAAGAAATGTATCGTCCTTGACGCCTTCGAGGCTTACGTCGAGACGTGCCAATAATCCTACCGCACGCTTCAGGTCATGAACCGATTTCTCGCTCAATCCGTTAGCGAAGAACTCGCGTAAACCATCGAGTGCTACTGCTTGGCCCTCTTTGAAATTCTCGAGATCAACGTAGGCTGAAACGCCAGGAGCTGTCGAAAACGCGATTCCCGCAGCCAGGTCATAACCGAGACATTGTTGGTCAGACGTTTCTGTCGGCGTCGGGTCGCTAACGGCAATGCCGACACTTTCCGCGTCCCAGAGCGATTTCGCTAATCGCTCCAGGTCTGCGCGGGTGCGCACGATACTGTATTGCAGAGTCGAAGGACCTGGCGCACTAACCTGTGCGGCGGCGTCGGCAAACTCTCTTGTCAGGTTTGCAAACTCTAGCTCGCGAAACAGCTCGTACGCTGCGGCCCGATCGGGCGGACGACTCTTAATCAGATCGAGGTCGAGCTCGATATCGAGATCAACTTTGATACGCGCTAGCTCGCGCGACTGGCGAATGAGGTCAGCGTTATCGCGCAGCGACTCGCGATAGGTCTTGTGCTTTACGTCTTCCCAGTGCTCGAGGGCGTTATCGATGGAGCCAAACTGCTGAATGATCTGTACGGCGCCTTTGGAGCCAATGCCCGGCGCGCCTGGTATGTTGTCGATCGAGTCGCCCATCAGGCCCAACAATTCGACGACCTTATCTGCAGACACACCGAACTTCTTTTCAACCCACGCTTCATCACACCACTCGATCGGCGGCACCGGCTCCTTGCGCTTAACGACCTGAGAATTCTGCCGCATCCCCACGATCAAGGGATCGCGGACGAGTTGGCACATGTCCTTGTCGTTGGAAACAATCACGGCCTTCAGACCTTTTGCTGCCGCTTGTGTCGCCAGGGCACCAATCACGTCGTCAGCTTCATAACCCGGCGCGTTGATTATGGGAATGTTGAGGGCTTCGCACAGGCGAAAGATGTAAGGGATTTGTGAAGCGAGATCTGGAGGCATCTCGAGCCGGTTAGCTTTGTAGCCGGCAAAGGTTTCATGCCGAAAAGTTCTCTCTTTTGATTCAAAGATCGCCGCGATGTAATCCGGTTTTTCATCCGTGAGTAACTTCCGCAGCATGTTGGTGAAAATATAAACAGCCTGGGTCACCTGACCCTTGGAGTTTGAGAGCGCAGCCACACGGTTCGCCATCGGCGCAAAGAACGCGCGGAAGATGTGCGACATGGAATCGATCAGAAAAACCCGCTCAACTGGTTTGTCACCAGCGGCAGTTTGCTTGGTTGGCATGTGTTTCGATCATAGAGAGAGGAGTATGAAGTTTCAAGTTTGCTGAATTTAGGCTTTGGTCTTGGGTCTTTGAACTTGTAACTTTGAACTTGGAACTTGGAACTTGGGGCTTTGATTTCGGAACTCCAGGTCTGGGGTGTCGGATTTGCCTCGAACTCAAAACTCTTGACTCGAAACTCGAAACTTGTAACTCGAAACTCGAAACTTGATCTGTTGCAGTTCTCATACTCACTGTTGGGGAAACGCCACACTCGAACCTCAACTGCGCTAGAGTTGGCAATCTTTGCTGCTGGCACAACCATTGCCGAACAGAAACCCAGAATTTAAAGTTCAAAGTTCAAAGTTGAAGATCAAAGACCAAAACACCAAGGTACCGCTCATTGATCAAACAAACGACACTCGGTTCGCCGGTAGAAACTGACGGGGTGGGCCTGCACACCGGAGTTGAAGTCAAGGTCCGCTTACTCCCCGCACCGCCCGACACCGGATACGTCTTTCGTCGTACCGATCTGGGAGGCTTCGAAATTCCCGCGACGGTGGAGTCGGTGGCGCATTGTGGTTACGCCACTACGCTGATGCGCACGGGAGTTATGCTTTCGACTGTCGAGCACCTGCTCTCTGCTTTGCGTGGAGCGAATGTAGATAACGTCTACATCGAAGTCGACAATTTGGAAGTCCCGATTCTCGACGGTTCGGCGGAAGTCTTCACAGACATGATTGGACGTGCCGGCGTCGTTAGCCAACCACTCGCGAGGCGCGCGCTACTCGTTAGAGAACGAATCTCCTTCGAACAGGGCAACCGGCGAATTAGTGTCGAGCCGGCGGACAACTATGAGATCGACTGCCTGATCGACTTTCCTCATCCGCTAATTCGCGTTCAGCAGTTTTCACTCCAACTTACGAATGGAAGTTTCAGCCGCGAAATTGCCGCAGCGCGAACTTTTGGTTTCACTGACGAGATTGAGGCACTGCAACGATCAAACTTGATTCGCGGCGGCTCGCTCGACAATGCGATCGTGCTGACGCCTGAAGGAATGCTGAATCAAACGGGACTACGTTTTCGCGACGAGTTTGTGAGGCACAAGATACTCGACATCATTGGTGATCTGGCTCTCCTGGGAATGCCTATTCTCGGGCGAGTTGTTGCCGAGCGCAGCGGTCACATTCTTCACGCCGGACTCATGTCTAAACTTTTGCGCGTTCGTTCAGCCTGGGACATTGTCGATATGCCTGACCCGCCAGCTGCGAGCGTCGCAAACAGATGACCCGTAGGGGCGTCCCTCCAGGGGCGCCCCGATTTGTTCGAGAAGGGGCGTCCCTCCGGGGGCGCCCCCGATTGTTGGAGAAGGGGCGTCCACAGAGGGGACGCCCCTACCTTTGGAGTTAGCGTGCCCACGCCTTCGCAGGTTGCTCGGACCAGATTATTTCCTGTTCTGTGTTTATCCGTGGAATCTGTGGCTTTTCTAAGGCGAGACGCCCCCGATCGTAACTACTTCTCGGGAAGAATTTCGTACGTTATACGCAGATGGACCGAGCCGGGAACGATCTCCGGTTTCACTTCTCTTGCATGCAAGCGCAGCGAACCGCCGGCCGGCGCTATCGGCACGACACTAGACAATTGCTGCGGCCGCAATATCTTCAACGGATTGACACGCGAATCAATCGCCGTCTGGACAAGCTGCATCAGCGAACCACGCGCGAGGGCCGGAATATTTTCCAGATGAATGTCTGTGATCTTGATGCGCGCCTGTAACGTCTGCGCGCCGCGATCAAATTCGAGGCTCCACTCCGTCTGGGCCCAGCCGCGGACTTCGAGACAACCAAGGAGGGTCGAATTGTAAGAACCGGTAAAGGCCAGCGGTGCTGCCATCCTTCCCTGCTGAAACTTCACCGCAGTCTTCACGTTTCCGTGTTCGCGTTGCAGGGTAATCACGCTCGGACACGTTTGGGCCGATTCATCCGTCCGATTCCTGTCAGAGGCGGTGATCACAAGAGGCATTGAAGGAGCCTTAAGACTGTCAAAAATCGCTTCAAGAAAAGAATTAAAGAACTGTTCGCTCAACGTCACAGTAACTTCACCGGTCCGCGAGGGCTTAGCGGGCAGCCTTGCTTCCCTGGGCGCAAGCCGGCCAACAAGTTCCCAGAACGACGAGGCAAACAGCAACTCGAAATAAGTAAGACTTAACAACAATGCTCATATTCATTTCTTTCTGAGATGCATCTCTCGCCCTAAGACTGGAGACTTGAGATTTTGGACTTTGGACTTTGTACTTTGGGCCCTGGACTTCGGTTTTAAAGCCCACTGCGAACAATGTCATGTAAGCGAATCAGTCCGACACAAAGTCTGTTGCCATCAACAACAGGGAGCACCGAAATCTGTGACGGTCGATCCTCCATCAACCGCAAAGCGTCGTAGGCAAGGGTTTCTGCGGACACAACCACCGGATCTCGCGTCATTATCTCTTCGCCTTTTAGATCTTCTAACGCAGCATGCTCGCGACTTTGAATCGCGCGGCGCAGATCGCCGTCGGTAATAATTCCGATTAAGTGCCCGTTCGAATTGATAACGTTGACTGCTCCCAGCCCGCCATTGCTGATTGCCTGTACCACCGCTACCCAGCCCGCTTCCGACGGGATCGTCGGGTTCTGGTTTCCGCTGTGCATCAAGTCTTCAACCTTCAACGTTAGCCTTTTGCCCAAACGTCCCGCGGGATGATTAACGGCAAAATCATCAGGCGTGTGCCCTTTCCGTTTCATCAAGGTCATAGCGAGCGCGTCGCCGAGCGCAAGGGCGACGGTAGTGCTCGTCGTCGGCGCCAGGTTCAATGGACAAGCTTCCTGATCCACTGAAGCATCCAGGACTGCGTCGCAGCGTCGCGCAACTGTTGAATCAAGATTGCCAACAATACCGATGATTGGTACCGACCGATGTTTCAGATAAGGAAGCATGCTCACGATCTCGTCTGTCTCACCGCTGTTGCTCAGCACCATCACGACGTCGTTTGTATTCACAATTCCGAGGCCGCCATGTAAAGCATCGGAAGGATGCAGGTACAGTGCGGCAGTTCCGGTGCTGGTAAGGGTGGCAGCGATCTTTTGCGCAATAATTCCCGACTTGCCGACGCCGACGATTACAACTTTGCCGGGGCATGCGATTAGCAATTCCATGACGCGGTCAACGTGAGCTGAATCGAGGCGCAAGGCAGCAGCGGCAATGGCATTCGCTTCAAGTTGCAAGAGGCTTGCAACTTCGGAAAGGTTGGATTCGTGATTCATGCGTGCAGTCTTGATATACGACGAGGGGCAACTTTTGCAAGCAGCGCCAGCTCGTTGTCGGTTCCGCGGGCAGCTGTGTTATCTTTTGCTGCCCCGACACCCGCGTAGCTCAGTGGATTAGAGCGTTCGCCTCCGGAGCGAAAGGTCGCAGGTTCGTGGCCTGCCCTCGCTAATAGGATCTTAAAGATGCGCTCATAATTCAGGGTGTATAACCGAAGCGTGCTTTTGCTTGAGAGTAGCTTCATCCATTTGACGAATAACTTACTCGTGTCATCCTCAATGCTTTTCATCGGACTAGACTCAGTGTGGTAAGCATACTCGTGAATCCTTCCGGTTATATTGGTGAGCAATAGTGAAACTAACTGCTCAAAGAAGAGTTGTGAAGGAGTTTCACCATGATAGGCTCGCTTTGAAAGCGGGTAGTCTTGGCCGGCGGGTATTTGTAACTCATAACCGTGCATAACCTTTCCGCCTGCCACCGAATAATTAAGTAACTCTTTTTCATAACGAGGAGCAAGAAAGACCTTTGAGATAGATTCGACTGGCAAGTCTTTGTCAAACTTCGAATAGTAGATGATCAGATCTTCGACGACGCTGATAATCGTTTCAAAATTCACGTTACGACTTGGGTACCCATTAGCGAGCAATGTACTGTAGATGAACTCAGTGATACGAGTAGTGTTATCCGCGCACTTGAATCCGGTAGTCCTGACCAAGTCGGTAAGTTCGGAAGTGGTTGGCGAATTCCAAGCTAAGGTGGCGCCCGCGCCAAAGAGAAAAACCGTACGCTTCTTAGTCATAATAAGAGAGAAGTGTTATGGCGGTTCCCAGATCTTATGCCGCGACGATGAGGCTCGTGAGTAGTTCCTCAGTTATCGGAATCGAATAGCATCATCAAAGCGTCTAGTATTTGTCACTCATAAAATCACGTCGTTTCTCGCTTTCCATGCTCGAACGTGATCGCTGAATTAGCCTCTCGATATGTTGTCTATGACGAAGCAATTCCACAGTATTAAGCATCGGCAGCAATGATTGCAGAAATTCGATTCGCCGTTGCAACCTAGGAACGTCGCTGCCGCTGTAGACCGCGAAACTAGACTCCATCGGCAGGCGCTCAAACACTTCATAATCCTTGTTGTTGCGCACGAATGTTTCGAGTCTTGCTCTCCGTCTTTCTGGACCGAAGCCGCCAATTATGTCAAATAACAACCCCATTACGTCTTTGTCTTGGCTCTTACCTCCGATGACATTATCTAGAAACTCATCTTGTCGATTGTGGAGATCCTTTATGTCAGGAGTACCCTCAACCAGTATGAAGAAATTCTGCAGATAAGAATCATAAATGAGCCGGTTCTTTCCGTAAGTGCAAATTGCGTCAACGATTTGCTCCATCACTCTAATGAAATCAGGTCTTCGCCAAACGAATGCATAATCGCGAGAGTCATCGCGCCGGCTCGGTCGGTCAACCTTTTGATAGAGCTGCGACACCCACGCCTCACCGAAATTTGGATCTAGATCCAACAGCTGATTAAACGCGTGGCCGTCAAAATCTTCGTGGTCCTCGGCTTCGCTAGTAGCGAAGTATGCTTCCTTTGCGAGTTCCACGTCGGTGCCAAAGAATTCGGGTAGCCTGCGGCCCACCTGACTTCGTTCAGTAAAGAGGCCGTTGAGCGCTTGGCCAAACCTAGGCTCGGTCTTCGACTTGTTAACGAGCGTTCGTGTCACCTTAGTAAGCACATCCTTGTCTAAGGGCACGAATTTCAACAGGTGATCCATATCCCGTAAGAGTTCATGCCACTGCGCGGATTCGTACAGCGCGCATAAATGTTGAAGTTTCTCGGTCGTCACTTCATCTTCCGGAAGGGCAATAAAGTATCCAAAAAGCCAGGATCCGCGGTGGGGATACTGGGCGGAGTAAAGAATTTCGTAGGCGCGGTCACTACCGCAAATCCTTATTAACTTTTCAACTAGGCGCCAAGGGCCAAGGTTAAGAGCGTTTCCGGTATTGAGGTACTTCTCAACGACTACGGTGAAGAGAT
This sequence comes from Pyrinomonadaceae bacterium, assembly GCA_963826235.1. Taxonomy (GTDB): domain Bacteria; phylum Acidobacteriota; class Blastocatellia; order Pyrinomonadales; family Pyrinomonadaceae; genus PSRF01. Next base: position 433,948 of record CAWGWE010000001.1, read on the forward strand.
GATCATCGCGTTCTCCAAGGTCGAGGAGAGCCTTAACGGCGCCACTCTGAACTTGATATTCGTATTGTCGGCCGTCTGCGGTCCGGATTATCTCGGCGCACCGCTCAAAAAATCGCGCAAAGTCTGACTCGTCGAATTTTTCCGTGTAAGCGGCCAGTCGCTCACGTTGGATGGTTTCATACCCTTGCCAGCCCACCTCTCTTCGCTCGCGCCGGTCTACCAATACCAACTCGGAAAGTTTGTATGTCTCATCCGTGAAGCGCTCTTTAGGGACGATTGGAAACTCTATGCCGACGCGCTCTAACAAATCGAGGTAGTCCTGAACCAGAACACAATGACGATACGTCGTCGGATCGAGCGAAGATTGGAAAAAGGTAAGGACTTGTTCTGAATCAGACTCGATGATTTCTCGATTGGCAACGAGATAAGCGGAGCCGCTGTGTTTCGCTATTACATTCAGAACTCCCTCACGAAGCGCGGGCGACGAATACAACGAAAACAGTCGCTGCCAGAGTTCCTTTCGGAAGTCTATTAACTCTTGCGAGACGGGTACGTCGAAGTTGATGATCGCGATCGATAAATTTCCTTTACTCTGTGAAGTTTGAAAGTGAGTGTGTAGGAGTGGTTCGGCAATTGTAAGAAACAGCCGCGAGAAGAGTTCATTCTTCCCGTCTTGGGTTCTACCCCAAACCGTGTCGACAGTCGCCCGTTCGACAGCAAACCCGTTCATGTGCGAGTAATGGTCCATGCCGTAACGCTCTTGAAGCATTCTTAGGACTAGCGGGAGTTCTGCTGGTCGCTTGTCCAGATAGTCGAACATTAGTGAGAGCGCTGAGTTCATTGAGGCCTGATCGGCGTAGCGAAAATTATCGAGTATTCCCAGGACGCTGGGTGATGGAGGCAGGCTGTTGCTCATTACAAAGGTTAAATCGCTCAAGGGGACGGCAGCGGGCACCATCGCGTCGATTCTCTCTCGTAGATAGATGAGCGTATCCGTCGGCTTTACGAACCAAAAGACATCGAGCAGATTCATCAGTCCATCTTCGTGGCCGCGTTGCTGAGACATTTCGCAAGCAGAATCCACGTGGGGCCGCAAGGTGTTGACAATCATCTCGCTGTCAAACGTGCTAAGCACAGGATTCAGGGCATCAACCAGCCTGTAACGGAAATCCGGAAAGAAGCGTTCCAGCAGAATTCCAAAGTCCAAAGCGCGTTCCCGAAAAGCGGCAAGGTAAAAGAGGTAAGTAGATAGAACCTGATCGGAAATGCGCACAACTTCCTTTTCGTACAAATCCACTACTTCAAGTGTGTGCAGCCGTTCCGCCGAACGCAATGATTCCTGCGACGAGGATGAGCGATGAGCTACCCAAGTCTTCCAAGTCGTCACGAATGGAGGCAAAGTATTCGTCGTACAGAGCTGAGACGTCAGCAATGCTCTGAAGATTGTTCTCGCGTTCAGCCACTCGTGCCGCCATCATGGCGAGCCGGGGATTACCTTGCGCAATCTCAGCAATTCGGTCCAGATAAAGTGGATTGGTGATAACTGAATTGTCACGAACTAGTTCTTTGATCTGAGCTTCTTTGAATTGCTCAAGCTCGATCAATGCTCTGTCGCCGAAAGCGTGTGCGGTTTTCTCAACCGAAGCGAGGGCATAGTCGCGCACGGTCGCAATGATTCTAATTGTTTGGTCTGGACGTTGATCGTGCAATAGTTGAAGAGCGTATTCGAAGCCGCTCAAGCGATTGGCATCATCGACGAGGATTAGGAAGTGTCCGGGTTGGCTGAAATAAACCCTGAGATCCTCAAACAGATCAGCTCCTTTATTGAAAATACAGTGCACTTGTGCGTCTGGGTGCTCTTTTTGATAGATGTCACAACACTCGAGAGCGAAGCGCGTCTTTCCAACTCCGGGCCGACCAGATATTAGGGCGAGGCCTTTATCTTCAAGCGCTTCACGGACTTGTTTTAGTTCCTCGTCGCGAAACTTGAAAACAGTATCTAAAGAATCTGGGTGCGGCAGAAGATCGCGAAGATTACATTGACCGCGCCTTGATTGAATACGCAGCCGCTAGTTATCACTTCGAGCAAGCGTCCCATGTTCGTTATCAAGCCTGCGTGGAAAACAACCTCGCGATGCTTTTTTGGAAGGCACGTCGGTTTGTCGACGCACACGAGCGTCTTGACCGCGCTCAGATGCTCTTCACCAGGCTGAAAGATAGTGTGCACCTCGCGCAAGTAGATGAAACACGCGCGCGCGTCCTGCTAGGGGAGGGCCGACTAGTGGACGCAGAGAAAGTTTCTCGTCGGGCGGTGCATACGCTCGAAAAGGGCGATGAGCAGTCATTGTTAGCGGAGGCCCTGACAACGCACGGAGTAGCCTTGGCCCGTCTGCATCATCCCGAGCAGGCGCGCTCGGCACTGGACCGGGCGATCGATGGAGCGCAGCAGGCGGGCGACGTCGAGAGTGCGGGTAACACGGCTCTGGTCATGATTGAGGAGCTGGGCTCTTATCTCTCGAACGACGATCTCTTCGCCTCTGTGGCGCGCGCTAAGGTTCTACTTGAAAAGTCCCCGGACATAGCCAGTGCCTGGAGGTTGGCCAACTGCGCCTGCCGCGTGGTTTCGCTCATTCATGCCTCGCCTGGGTTCCCAGCATCTGTTGATTGGGTCAACTTCTCTATCAAGGATGAGGTGCTTCGCTATGAAGCGCATTTTCTCAAACTGGCCCTCAAAGATTCTGCCGGTAGTGTGACGCAGGCGGCGCGTCTGCTCGGCCTTTCGGGTCACCAAAGCTTACAGTTCATCCTCAACAGCCGGCACAAAAATCTGCTTTCTGACAGGAGCCCAATCGTTCCGCGCAAACGAAGCTTCACCGGCGAACAAAACAGTGATCGTCTTTCGGACTCCGCAAGCAAAACGAGAACTATCAGGATTCTGCATGTCGAGGACAACCAGGTAATCGCCGACACAGTGAAGGAGACGCTGGAGCTCGAAGGCTGGGAGGTCGATACTTGCTCGGACGGAACTGCCGCGCTTGAGAAGATTACCAGCGACGCCAAGTACGATCTTCTGCTTCTGGACTACGACCTTCCTGGCGTCAACGGAATAGAGCTTGTGCAACGGGCGCGTAAGCTGGCCCATCGCTTTCGAACACCTATTGTAGTCGTCTCCGGCACGCCCGTTGACGCGGCAGCTCGGAGTGCCGGCGCGGATGCATTTCTGAATAAGCCAAAAGACATTCGGTTAGTCGTTGAAACGATCTCTCACCTACTTGGTTCTCCTGAAGACTAGAACCTTTGAACATGAGGACCTTGGAAAGGAAATTTGATTTGATTAGGAAAACAAAAGCGCCGTCGATACGGATTTTCAACAAGCGGCGTAATCGTACGAGGATTCGATGATCGGAGATGCACGAAGGGGGGCAGCGGGCATCTCCATCAGCAGAGCCATTCGTAATGGTTGGGTAACGAATGGCCTGCGCAGTCGCCACGTTAATGGGAGTGGCGTGGCATAGGGGCCGGCACGGAACTCCGAGCGTGCCGGCCCAGTTCTAAAAAAAACCAAAGTGCGACTCTTGGCTGAGGCTGCACTCGACACGGGGTGCTGGCTCACCGCCCCGGAACGAAGCCATTACATAAGGTGATCCCGGAAACCCGAAAACTCGGTCTGAGTTTTTACTTTATTGGTTCACCCAATAATGGAGAAGTGCACAAGTTAGTTGTTGCAAGGAAGTTGGAAGCTGTGGGAATGTCCAAACAAGTTACGCTTGACAGGTTTACGAGTCATGAATACGCTCAACGTGCTCCATCCTTCGTTCCTGTGCGACCCAACCTCGCGCGAGAGTCTCACCTCAACGAAATTTCAACATCAGCCTGTAGATAAAGTTTGGACGACTACTCTAAGAACAAATTGTCTTCATTCTTCCGCTACCAAAGGCGCCAATGAGCAAACCTTTGCAAAAATCAGACGAATCTAACCGACTCAAAAGGGTGACACCGAGGCTTTGGAGTTTCCTTTGGCGCGGCGCGGCCGGAGGCGCGATTGTGCCACTCATCCGAGGCTTGCTCTATGAGAGCCGGTCGCGAAGTAGTTTTAAACAACCAGGAAGGTGATTCCGAGACTCAGGCGAGGAGGGGAGCATGAGCGAAGGGAACGGTCGCTTATGAGGGCGAGGCCTACAATCTTGATGCGACTGGTAGCGGCTTGTTGGTTTGCCGTTACCGGCTTTATTCCGGCATTAATTTGGTTCTTAGCAACAGCATGGGTACATCACCCAATAGGCTCATTTGTTTTTGTCAAGGCCGCGATTACCCCTATCCCGATCTTCGCTCTGTGCGGTGGTGTTATCGGGACTTCTATCCTTTATGAATCTCGAGGTAGAGCCGGCTACGCTGCGTTAAAAGGTGCAGCTGTGGCCGCATTGTCATTAACGCTTTACGTGTTGGCTTTGGCAATCATTGAAACATCCAGTGCTTCGATTCCCAGTCTGGGAAGTCTTGTCTACATCACACTTTACTTCATGATTTTCCTGGGGGTTGTCTGGTTCGTGCCGATCATAATAATCGGCGCATTATCGGGATGGCTTTTATACCGTTGCAGATTCGCTTGTTTTGAGTGATTCCTGACCTGACTGAATCTAAGCACAGTTCGATCTATAGCTAGGAAAAGCTGTGAAGCAAACTTGAGCTCAAGGTAGTCACAAGAGTTGGAGATTTACAAAACTATAGGCATCTAGAAAACCTATTGAGGCACATTTAGAAAGCACCCCGCCGCTACGGGTAGGTAACGACGGGGCATCAAGAACAACAGCCACTTGCCTGTGTGCAAATGATGTATCCCTGAGTAAGCTCATCCTACCGCACACGGTGGCAGTGGCTCAACCCGATCATCGCAGAGCGCGATGATCAAGGAGGAGATATGCCCACCGAAACACGCCCGGAAAATGGCAGCCTTAGCTTCAACTTATCACCGCAGCAACTGGGCCGTAGGATCGCTATCCTTTTTGTTTTGTTGGTTGGCCTCACTGTGTTGGGTGGAATCGGAACTCGCCGGCAATTTGCCGGGCGCGCACCTGGCGCAACGGTTGAGGCCGAACAGCCGACGCGTTACCCGGAAAAGCTGAGCCATGTTGGACCTACGTCATCCAGCTTTGCTGGGGCCGCGCTGCTGCCAACTCCGACTCCAACTGGAACCCCAGCGCCGCAGAGTTTGTCGCCTTTTCATCCTCCCGACTTTATTCAAGCGAGCACACCAACTACGCCCTCTGCTATTGCGGGACAAGTAATTATCAACTTTGACGAATTCTCCTCGCGGACCACCATAACCAACCAATACCCTCCGGCGGTGTTCAGCACACAATCGCCCTGGTACGTCGAGGCTCATAACTTTGCCTATTATGGTTCAACGTTCCCAAACTATCTTGATAGAGGTCCCTATGAATTCCCTCACGGCTATGCGCCTCTCTACATCGATTTCACGAGTCCGGTTAACAACCTCAGGTTCTGGATTGTAGGTGCTGATAACAACACCGTCATCGGCCAAATCAGCATCCACCAAAACAGAACGTATAGCACCACCTTGAACATGGTCGGCAGGGGGAATGCCTTTACACCTGTACTAATCGATCCCGGCTCAGCCGGCTACAATAATATTACAAGGATTGAAATCGTAAACATCAACGATCCAAACGGCATCGGCTTTGACGATTTCTCTTTCACAACTACCACGCCGACCCCGACCCCGACGCCGAGTGTCTCGCCGACACCTGCACCCAATAGTCCTCCTCTGGCACCCACGCTTTTGAGTGCCGTCGCCGGTGATGAGGAAGTGTCGCTTCAGTGGACCTCGTCGCAGACCGCGACGAGCTACAAAGTTAAGCAGGTAACTGAAAGCGGGTTCGCCCCAAAGGTCACAGTTTACGGCTGCCTGCTCTTATTGATTCCTTCAAGTATATCCATACATTCGAACATCGCACCGTTGTGCAAGACAGATGCCATCCTAGATTTCGATAGTTCGCTCTGAGCCAGATCCGTGGCACTGACGTTGCTGTCGAAGAGTCATAAACGAGAATAAACGGGCAAGAGTTGAAAGAGACTCGTGATATTCGCACGCGAGAGAAGTATGGACGAGAAGGTATCGAAGCAACTGCAGACTAGCCCGACGCTGGAGCGCAAGCGAGCGAAGTATACCGTTGAGGATGTCCGGCAGCTTTGTGGCGGCATCTCCCGCTCTACAGTGATGCGTGAGATTCGACGTAACCGGTTGGCCTGTTATCGCGCACGTCGAACGTTGCGCTTTTCTGAAGAACACATCACGAGGTATTTGGAAAGGGTTGAACAAGGAGTAAAGTGAAGGTGTGCGGTTGGCGTTACGATTGGGTAGTCCGTTTCGCAATGGTTCCTAGCTCACTTCCAGCCCGTAGGCTCACCTTCATTGCGGCGGCAGCTGCTGCTGCTGTGACTTGAAGCGATTCCTTGCCGCGACTGGAAACAATTCATTGCCGGAAGTAATCAAAGATCGGAGGAAATTCAGACCACAACTTTCAAGCAGGTTCCGAATTTCGGGAGCTTCCATTGCCGGAAGTGCAAAATGGCACGCCGATGAGGGTTTTTCACTCAGTGGCAAGTGGAGTTTACGGCACAGCGTCGGCTCAAGGTGGGACAAAAACGGCCGTACTGGGAGTTATCTTTCACTTCATCATTGCCACGACCTGGGGCGCCGTGTACTACCTGGCCAGCCGACGACTGCGGTTCCTGATTGACCAACCGATAATCTCCGGCGTGCTCTACGGAATTGTTGTCTACCTGTTCATGAACTTCGTCGTGATTCCTTTGTCGAATGTTGCCAGGCGAGCGACCCCGGCCCCAATCTCCGGGCGCCTTATCCAGGCGACGATAATCATCTTCTGCGTCGGGCTACCGGTAGCCTTCATCGTGCGCCGCTTCTCGAAATAGCTCAGCCGTATGTCTTAGTAAATTTGGCAGTCAGGTTGCCTTGCTCGAACCACTCTTCGGTGATCTGTCCGCTGGAGCTAATCGTCAACAGGACGAAACCGTTGAGGACTCGCGGTGGAATTGCTGTCGGTGTGTGTGCGTAATAGTCCGCCTGATTTGAACTAGCCACGCCAAACGCGTTGCCATACGGAATCGCGCTGTGCCCGACACAGCGAGCGAGCGTTGTACGACCACACTTGGTCGGCGACTTGTAAGCGATTCCATCGTGAACGTGTCCCCAATACCAGGCGGCCGGATCGCCTTTCAATGCGCCACTGACTTGATCCCAATAGGCGGTGTACTCCGTCAAGCCATCAGCACTCAAAGCGTTATGGTGGGTCATCAGGATCACTTTGTTCGGATCGAGATTTAGACCTTGAATCCAGTTTGTCTGGACACCGTTAGTTCCGAGGCTACCGTCCATAAACATCGCAGAAGACGAGTAATAAGCGGAATCGAGGCCCAGAATCGTCCAGCCGCCATACTGCAGTGCGAAATAGCTCGTGCACAATTGTTGCTTAAACCGTTCATCGGTGAGCCCGACGTAGAAATAGCCTTTGGCCCCGCTGTACATCTCATGATTGGAGTTGAGCATGAAGCTGTTCCCGGCCGGGAGTTCTGCAGTGGTGGGCCAGTAGTCTAAAAAGTTCTTCATCTCCTCTTCCGGAGGTAAGAAGTCTCCCGTCGTCCCCGCGTAGTAGACATCGCCCAGGTGGATTAAGTAATCCGGACTGAGACCCATTACCTGTTGAATCAGGCTAACGGCCTCGCCGTCAGTAAAGGGTCCGGTGCCCCAGTCGCCGACCAGCGCGATCTTCACGCTGTCCTGATTCGTTGTCGACTGCAGTGGTATCGGGGCTACTTTTTTGTCGCTGAATGTGGCCACATCGCCAAAGTGGACCACAATCAAATAATTGGCCGCTGCAAACAACCATCTGGGATCGAGTTGCTCATACATTTTGTCGCCATAGATAGTTCCGTCAGCCGCAACAATACCTTCTGTCTCAGCTCGGGCAATTAGAGCGTTATAGTTGGCAGTGTCGATCTGCGCCGGAAGGAAAAACTCCAGGACTCTCCAAGCGTCTTTGAGAATATCGTTGCTTTCGATGTAGTCCTGGATAAACGTCGGCGGGCAATGCACCCAGTACGGAATCAGGCCCCACTCAGGGTCTCCCGTACCACCAGGGTTGTTGGGAACCGGCCCGATCCAGATCTGGTTGTCGACCATCAACTGTATGAGCGCATACTCGCTGGCCTCGAGAAACTTAATTGTTTTGAGAAGCGAGAACTTTAACGAGAGGTCGTTTTCGAGTCGCTGTTTGATACTAGAATCGGCCGGTTGAGGCATTGTGGGGTCCATGTTTTTTCTCCTGACGAAGCGTGAGTTGAAGAGAGCCGAATTTGCTGCCCGGGTCGTTGTCAGTCTAACAGACAGCAGTCTTCAGCAAAAATGAAGTTTACCGGATCGAAAGCGTCCTTCATTCCTTATTGATCCGCGTGTCCGTTGCGATCCAGTTTACTTCCCAGGTTTTGCCGCCATCAGCGGAATATGCCTGTTCGAAACGACAGGAGTTTGGCGTGATGTCCGAAATGATGAAGCGAACAAAAATAGATCGCCCATTGATAGTTTCCTGATTGAAAAACTCTCCGCGTCCATTCTTGAACTCGCCGATGGTTGGAATACTCATGGTGCCGCTGGCGAGGTTGGAAAAATTGAGGCTCCACTGGCGACTATCCGGATTGTAGAGTCGCAGGCTCACTCCTTCAAAATGCCCAGCAGGGCCATCCATTATGAGTTCTACCAGATTCGCTCGACCCTTCATGACCTTGCGCACGACGGTTGTGCCGTTGTATTCGACCCACGTAGTTGAGCCGCTTAGCGGACGCACCAAACGCTTCACGTGCGTTTTCCACGTTCCGATCTCAAAGTCGAAATCGTGTTGACCATCTCGCTCTTTCGAAGCTTGGGCAGTCGTTGGCGGATTCTGTTGGGCGTATGCCTGGCACGGTTGCAGCACTGCAGCAAGCTGCAAAACAAAACCGAATTTCGCAAATGTTTGACCGCGTTCATAACCACCTCCGAGATTATTTATCCCATGGTTCCCTCACAAGAAACAAACGGGGAGGGAATCAAACGATCCCCTCCCCCATCGAAAAGTTGAAAAGTTGGTGCAGCGGTCGAATCAACTAAAATTCAAACCTCATGCAACAAAGTCGAACAGCGAAATAATGGCGGGTCAGTCTGTCCGGTGCGATCCACGGCGGCGACTGGCTCACAAAACTCTTGCTCATGGCCGTCGTCATCGGAACCTGGCGCAAAGGCAGCGATGCCCGGAAATGATCGGCTTCTTCATATTTCTTATGCTGCTGCTGCTGCGGCTGCTGCCCGTAACTCCTTGATAGTCTCTGGCTGGGGAGGCAGGGATTCGAACCCCGATAAGCGGATTGAGAGTCCTGAAAGCACTCCTTTTCCTCATTTCCTTCCGTTTGGATTAGTGCGTTGCGACTGAGAACCTCGAAAAGAATACTTTCGGGTAGGCTGCCACAGTATGGGCACACAAATCAAAACGGGGCGGCCAAGTGGCTGGCTTGCGGCAGCGGATTGGTCTATTCCGCTTGTATGTCCCATGAGGGCCTGACTAACGCCAGACCACTGTTGTCACTGGCGTCCTTGCAGATCATCTTGTCTCATTTCAAAGGTTCGCTCTAAAACGTGAAAGCGTTTTAGTTGCAAAGTGAGGCAAATCCCAAACGCGCTTTGTGATCTTGGCTTCCATTGCCGCGGTACATTTGATCGATGAATGAATCCGACAGAAATTGTAATGAGCAAAGTGCAGAGCGTATGCAGCAGCTTTCAGATTCTTCCGCTTTTTGCTAAAGCCGTTCGTCAATCGCGTCAATCTGGCCCAACTACCAAGACGACTCATACCAAAGCCGCGAGATATTGACGAGGGGTACAAAAAGGGGTACTTTTTTATCACCTCTTTGAAACCTGCGATTTTATTTAGGCCCGCGTAGCTCAGTGGATTAGAGCGTTCGCCTCCGGAGCGAAAGGTCGCAGGTTCGACCCCTGCCGCGGGTACTCTTTTTTGGTTCAATCTCGGCTTTCATTCCAAACTAGCTCATGACATCAGGCGCGCTCCGACGCCGCGCTATCCGAGTCGCCGTGCAGGCCTCGCGAGACTCGAGGTCACCTCTCTGGAGACAGGGTTGCCAAGGTTGTTTTGCCACAACTGCGCGGAGACGAGCAATTCTTAGATCCTCGCCGACAGCAGATCTCATCCATCCCAGTGTAGTTTCACCTTCCATCGAATAATCTTTAAGCCACTACGACTCAACCACTTGATCCTTCCGCGGCGTTTCGATCACGGCGCCAAGATGCCATCCTTGACTCTTACTGGCCCGCTCATTGCTAAGTGGTCGTTACATGAATGTGTGGCCCAGCTTAGCAACTCCTATTCAGAAGAAGCAGCTCGGACCACATTTCTGAATAACACTTCGCATCTTTTCGAGATGCGTTACTTGCGAGCCAGGGGATTAAGCCATCAGAGATTACATCACAATCTGAGGCTTTAGGGTGCAGGTAGTAACCATCGTTTAGTTTCCTTCCGCGTGCGGGAATCGCTCTCCTAATTCGTTCCGGCGATTCTGCGATAAGGCAATTCTAAATAGCCAGTATTCCCCCGGTTCACGCTTTCATGACAGCCATGAACGCGCGGACCTTTATGACTCCGGGTTACAGATGTGACCTTGAGGACTGGCTAAAACTGTCCGCGGTTACCGCTTTAACACAGCGGGCCGCATATCTCAGGAGTTTTCCTTGATGAGAATTCAGCCCCCCACTCCTTTTGCGCCTATCCGTCGTACGGTCCATTGTCTACCGGCCAAAACCTTCAACTCAAGCAGCAAGAGATCGCGAACTCTTATGCTCCTGGGCTTGATTGCGGTGACAACTGCAGCGTTAACCTCGACGGCATCTTCGGCCGGCTCGTTGCGACAATTGGTTTTCGGAGGTTCGGCCGAGGCAGGCGCTGATCTATCGCCAGCTATCGCCTTTCTTCCTGGTCCAATGATGGCGGCGCCAGCGCCCCAAGGGGCTACGAGTCTGAGCAGCGCCCGCCGTGGTCATACCGCCACCCGACTATCTGATGGTCGCGTGCTTATTGTTGGCGGTGACAACGCTGGCGGTGGATATTTAAGCGATACGGAGATTTTTGATCCGGTAACCGGCACATTCTCAGCCGCCGGTAGTATGGGACTAGGGCGTTCGGATCATGGCGCTGTAAAACTGGCGAACGGCACGGTTTTGATCACTGGCGGACGGAGTGGGATAGGGACAACAAATACGACCGAGATTTTCAATCCCGCAACCGGGACATTTGCTAATGGTCCAGCAATGAGCGTCGCGCGTGCAGGTCACAGCGCGACGCTTTTTGCTGATGGACGCGTTTTCATCGCGGGGGGCGATGCCAACGGGAGCGCCGAGATCTTTGATCCTTCAGCGGGTAGCTTCAGCCTCGTCGCAGCCAATATGGCTACAGCTCGTTCGTTCCATTCTGCTGCGTTGCTTCAGGATGGCCGGGTACTAATTGTTGGCGGACGTGACGACGGCGGTAATTCTCTTTCATCCGGCGAAATTTTCGATCCTTCAAGTCCGAGCTTCACGGCAGCGGGTGAAATGACGGTGGCGCGTGTGCTGCCGCACCTGCGTATTCTGTTTGATGGCAAGGTACAGATTATCGGCGGCAACAGCGACGAGTCGATGGAGATCTTTGATCCGCAGTTCCCTGGCGTGGGTGCCTACGCGCACGTATTGCCGGCCACTGATACTTGTACCGGCCTTCGTCCCGGCATTCTGACTTCAGAAACGCGTGCCGCCCTATTCCATAACGGGCAGGCTGATACGCTGCTCGACCGCAGCGGCCACACGATTAGCGAGCTAACAGGATCAAACCAGGCACTGGTAGCCGGCGGAGTAAACAGCGGCGGCAGTGTGCTCGATTCAATCTCAACCCTGAGCAGTAACTCAGCCAGCATCTCGACTGACAAGATGGATTATGCTCCGGGTGAAACAGCAACTATTTCCGGCCGCGGTTTCCAGCCCGGAGAGATCGTCAGACTCAAGATTCACGAAGACCCGCATACGCCTCAGGAAAGAGGCTTTGATGCTACGGCGGATGCTGACGGCAACTTCAGCGGACAGTACCTGGTCCAGGATTACGATCTCAACATGAAGTTCATCGTTAGCGCGAGAGGGCTGACTTCCGGATGGATCGCGCATACGACTTTTACTGACGCCAACAACGATGCGCACGTCGCGCCAGGTTGGGCAGCGACGAACAGCACCGTCACGTTCAGCACGCTGTATCGCAAGACGACAGGCGGCACTGTGCAGCACGTTCGGATCACCCTGCCGGTCGGGTACTCAGGCATAAGTGTTCCCGCAACGGCGTTCTCTTCAGGAACCTGGAGCACGCCAGCGATCAATCAAACTAACCGCACCATTGATGTCGAGCTCACAGCCGGCACGGGCTTGGTCACTAATAACGTCGACTGGGCGCGGATCGATGTCACTGCGACGACGCCCAATGCGAATCAAAACGGCAACGCCGCCGAGTGGCTGATGAGGACGTTCACCAATACCGCGGGAACCCTGGGTGAGCAAAATGATAATCCGCCCGTACTCATAGGCTCTATTACCAACCCAGCGGCCACCATCACATTCGTGGACGGCAGCGACAATCCTATTGTGTCACCCGTGCTGCAAAATGGGGTCGCAGCGACCGTTCGTGTTCGACTAACGTCAATTGGAAGCGGAATCAAATACACGGATGTTGCAGTCCCAACCTGCTTCAGTAGCCCCACGGGAGTAACCACTACACTCAACACGGGTGGCAACGGTGGTTACGCCCCAAGCGTAACGGACGGTTTTATCCGTATGCCGGGCGGTCAGATTCCGAACAATGGCTTCGTTACCGTTCAGTTCATCACGACGCCGAATTGCACGTCAGGTACCTATCTCGTCTCGTCTGATCCTAGTACCAATGCGAGCAATCCACCCTCGGGCACGAACCAGTCCGTCTCAACAAGCGGTGGTTCATTGACTGTGGCCGCCGGTCTCGCCGACCTCTCGATCACGAAGACCGACTCACCTGACCCTGTTCAGGTCGGCGGCACGCTGATATACACCATCAACGTCAGCAACGGTGGGCCGAATGATGCTTCTGCCGTGAAGGTTGTTGACACGCTACCCGCCGGAACAAGTCTCGTCTCCGCCTCGGGGACCAACTGGACTTGCACCGGCACAACGACCGTCACGTGCAACCGAACCGGCGGGAATCTACCTGCGTTCAGCAGTGCGCCGCCCATCACGATTACGGTCACTGCGCCTGCGACTACGGGCTTGATCACCAATAGTGCGACCGTTTCGTCGCCCAACGACAACACTCCTGCAAACAACACGGCAAGCGAGCAAACAACTGTTGCCCCAGCTTGCACGGCTCCATCGATTACTAGTAACCCGATCGACCAGACAAAAACTTACGGCGACAATGCTACTTTCTCCGCCACGGCCAGCGGCAATCCTGCTCCAACTGTTCAATGGCAAGTCCAGGTTGGCGGCGTCGGCGCATTTTCAGATCTTTCGAACGGGGCACCCTACAGTGGTGCAACAACAGGCACGCTGACAATTACCGGTCCAACAGTTTCGCTCAGTGGGAACAAGTACCGTGCTGTCTTTACCAACACCTGCGGCGGTACACAGACCGCCACAACGACCGCTGCCACGCTTACAGTTAATCCGAAATCGGTAACGGCAAACGTAACGGCGGCGAACAAGACTTACGACGGCAACACGACAGCATCCATCACTGGCTGTACCTTAACCGGTGTGCTGGCCAGTGATAGTGCCAACGTCACTTGTTCGGCAGCAGGTCCAAACACGTTCGCTGACGCAAACGTGGGAACTGGAAAGACTGTGACCGCGACAAATATCAGCCTGAGTGGAAGTGCTGCAAGCAACTACAGCTTAAGTTCAACATCAGCTACCACTACTGCCGACATTACGACCAAGGCGATTACCGCCACGCTCACGGCCGATGACAAAACATACGACGGGAATAACACAGAACCTGACGCGAATATGAGCTGCTCGGTGAGCGGAGTGCTTCCAGCTGACACCGCGAACGTTCAGTGCACGGCCACCAGCGGCACCTTCAACACGGCGAATGTCGCCACTGCAAACCTGGTGACGGCAACGGTGACCATTAGCGGGACGGCGTCCGGTAATTACACGCTCGGGGCCGCAGGTACGACTACAAGCTCGACCAGCGCGACCGACGCAGCGAACATCACGCCAAAGACATTGAGCGCGTCAATCGTCGGCAATCCAACAAAGACTTACGACGGCAATACGAACGCGACTCTGACATCAGCGAACTTCAGTCTGTCAGGTTTGGTAGGGAGCGAAAGCTTCACTGTGACCAAGACCACAGGCGCCTACAATAGTGCGGACGTGGCATTGGCAACGACGGTGAGCACGAGTTTAGTGTCCGGCGATTTCACACCAGGCGCAGGCACTCTGGCGAGCAACTATGTCTTGCCTACCACCGCCAGCGGTCCGGGCCAAATTAACAAGGCCGATGCGGTAGTCAATGTCACGCCATACAGCGTGACGTATGACGGCCTCCCGCACACAGCAACCTACACCATCAGCGGCGTCAATGGTGAAAGCGGAGCCACCGTCGGCAGTGTCGACCTCAGCGGCACCACCCACACCAATGCCGGCAGCTACCCCGGCGACCCCTGGACCTTTACCGGCACCGCCAACTACAACCACAGCAACGGCACCGTCGACGACAACATCGACAAGGCCAATGCCAGTTTCACCGTGACACCCTACAGTGTCACCTACGATGGCCTTGCACATACGGCCACCGTCTCCACCATCAGCGGCGTCAATGGTGAAAGCGGAGCCACCGTCGGCAGTGTCGACGTCAGCGGCACCACCCACACCAATGCCGGCAGCTACCCCGGCGACCCCTGGACCTTTACCGGCACCGCCAACTACAACCACAGCAACGGCACCGTCGATGACAACATCGACAAGGCCAATGCCAGCTTCACCGTGACACCCTACAGTGTCACCTACGATGGCCTCGCTCATACGGCCACCGTCTCCACCATCAACGGTGTCAATGGTGAAAGCGGAGCCACCGTCGGCAGTGTCGACCTCAGCGGCACCACCCACACCAATGCCGGCAGCTACCCCGGCGACCCCTGGACCTTTACCGGCACCGCCAACTACAACCACAGCAACGGCACCGTCGACGACAACATCGACAAGGCCAATGCCAGTTTCACCGTGACACCCTACAGTGTCACCTACGATGGCCTTGCACATACGGCCACCGTCTCCACCATCAGCGGCGTCAATGGTGAAAGCGGAGCCACCGTCGGCAGTGTCGACGTCAGCGGCACCACCCACACCAATGCCGGCAGCTACCCCGGCGACCCCTGGACCTTTACCGGCACCGCCAACTACAACCACAGCAACGGCACCGTCGATGACAACATCGACAAGGCCAATGCCAGCTTCACCGTGACACCCTACAGTGTCACCTACGATGGCCTCGCTCATACGGCCACCGTCTCCACCATCAACGGTGTCAATGGTGAAAGCGGAGCCACCGTCGGCAGTGTCGACCTCAGCGGCACCACCCACACCAATGCCGGCAGCTACCCCGGCGACCCCTGGACCTTTACCGGCACCGCCAACTACAACCACAGCAACGGCACCGTCGATGACAACATCGACAAGGCCAATGCCAGTTTCACCGTGACACCCTACAGTGTCACCTACGATGGCCTCGCTCATACGGCCACCGTCTCCACCATCAACGGTGTCAATGGTGAAAGCGGAGCCACCGTCGGCAGTGTCGACCTCAGCGGCACCACCCACACCAATGCCGGCAGCTACCCCGGCGACCCCTGGACCTTTACCGGGACCGCCAACTACAACCACAGCAACGGCACCGTCGATGACAACATCGACAAGGCCAATGCCAGTTTCACCGTGACACCCTACAGTGTCACCTACGATGGCCTCGCTCATACGGCCACCGTCTCCACCATCAGCGGCGTCAATGGTGAAAGCGGAGCCACCGTCGGCAGTGTCGACCTCAGCGGCACCACCCACACCAATGCCGGCAGCTACCCCGGCGACCCCTGGACCTTTACCGGCACCGCCAACTACAACCACAGCAACGGCACTGTCGATGACAACATCGACAAGGCCAATGCCAGTTTCACCGTGACACCCTACAGTGTCACCTACGATGGCCTCGCTCATACGGCCACCGTCTCCACCATCAGCGGCGTCAATGGTGAAAGCGGAGCCACCGTCGGCAGTGTCGACCTCAGCGGCACCACCCACACCAATGCCGGCAGCTACCCCGGCGACCCCTGGACCTTTACCGGCACCGCCAACTACAACCACAGCAACGGCACTGTCGATGACAACATCGACAAGGCCAATGCCAGTTTCACCGTGACACCCTACAGTGTCACCTACGATGGCCTCGCTCATACGGCCACCGTCTCCACCATCAGCGGCGTCAATGGTGAAAGCGGAGCCACCGTCGGCAGTGTCGACGTCAGCGGCACCACCCACACCAATGCCGGCAGCTACCCCGGCGACCCCTGGACCTTTACCGGCACCGCCAACTACAACCACAGCAACGGCACCGTCGATGACAACATCGACAAGGCCAATGCCAGTTTTACCGTGACACCCTACAGTGTCACCTACGATGGCCTTGCACATACGGCCACCGTCTCCACCATCAACGGTGTCAATGGTGAAAGCGGAGCCACCGTCGGCAGTGTCGACGTCAGCGGCACCACCCACACCAATGCCGGCAGCTACCCCGGCGACCCCTGGACCTTTACCGGCACCGCCAACTACAACCACAGCAACGGCACCGTCGATGACAACATCGACAAGGCCAATGCCAGTTTCACCGTGACACCCTACAGTGTCACCTACGATGGCCTTGCACATACGGCCACCGTCTCCACCATCAGCGGCGTCAATGGTGAAAGCGGAGCCACCGTCGGCAGTGTCGACGTCAGCGGCACCACCCACACCAATGCCGGCAGCTACCCCGGCGACCCCTGGACCTTTACCGGCACCGCCAACTACAACCACAGCAACGGCACCGTCGACAACAACATCGACAAGGCCAATGCCAGTTTCACCGTGACACCCTACAGTGTCACCTACGATGGCCTTGCACATACGGCCACCGTCTCCACCATCAGCGGCGTCAATGGTGAAAGCGGAGCCACCGTCGGCAGTGTCGACCTCAGCGGCACCACCCACGCCAATGCCGGCAGCTACCCCGGCGACCCCTGGACCTTTACCGGCACCGCCAACTACAACCACAGCAACGGCACCGTCGACGACAACATCGACAAGGCCAATGCCAGTTTCACCGTGACACCCTACAGTGTCACCTACGATGGCCTTGCACATACGGCCACCGTCTCCACCATCAGCGGCGTCAATGGCGAAAGCGGAGCCACCGTCGGCAGTGTCGACCTCAGCGGCACCACCCACACCAATGCCGGCAGCTACCCCGGCGACCCCTGGACCTTTACCGGCACCGCCAACTACAACCACAGCAACGGCACCGTCGACGACAACATCGACAAGGCCAATGCCAGCTTCACCGTGACACCCTACAGTGTCACCTACGATGGCCTTGCACATACGGCCACCGTCTCCACCATCAGCGGCGTCAATGGTGAAAGCGGAGCCACCGTCGGCAGTGTCGACGTCAGCGGCACCACCCACACCAATGCCGGCAGCTACCCCGGCGACCCCTGGACCTTTACCGGCACCGCCAACTACAACCACAGCAACGGCACCGTCGACGACAACATCGACAAGGCCAATGCCAGCTTCACCGTGACACCCTACAGTGTCACCTACGATGGCCTCGCTCATACGGCCACCGTCTCCACCATCAACGGCGTCAATGGTGAGACGGGAGCCACCGTCGGCAGTGTCGACCTCAGCGGCACCACCCACACCAATGCCGGCAGCTACCCCGGCGACCCCTGGACCTTTACCGGCACCGCCAACTACAACCACAGCAACGGCACTGTCGATGACAACATCGACAAGGCCAATGCCAGCTTCACCGTGACACCCTACAGTGTCACCTACGATGGCCTTGCACATACGGCCACCGTCTCCACCATCAACGGCGTCAATGGTGAAAGCGGAGCTACCGTCGGCAGTGTCGACCTCAGCGGCACCACCCACACCAATGCCGGCAGCTACCCCGGCGACCCCTGGACCTTTACCGGCACCGCCAACTACAACCACAGCAACGGCACCGTCGACGACAACATCGACAAGGCCAATGCCAGCTTCACCGTGACACCCTACAGTGTCACCTACGATGGCCTTGCACATACGGCCACCGTCTCCACCATCAACGGCGTCAATGGTGAAAGCGGAGCCACCGTCGGCAGTGTCGACCTCAGCGGCACCACCCACACCAATGCCGGCAGCTACCCCGGCGACCCCTGGACCTTTACCGGCACCGCCAACTACAACCACAGCAACGGCACCGTCGACGACAACATCGACAAGGCCAATGCCAGCTTCACCGTGACACCCTACAGTGTCACCTACGATGGCCTTGCACATACGGCCACCGTCTCCACCATCAACGGCGTCAATGGTGAAAGCGGAGCCACCGTCGGCAGTGTCGACCTCAGCGGCACCACCCACACCAATGCCGGCAGCTACCCCGGCGACCCCTGGACCTTTACCGGCACCGCCAACTACAACCACAGCAACGGCACTGTCGATGACAACATCGACAAGCGGAACACCTCCACAAGCGTTACAGCTAATCCGAATCCTTCGAACTGTGGCGACGAAATAACGATCACGGCTACAGTGGTCGGAACAGGGGCAGGGGCCGGCAATCCCAGCGGCGGCACCGTGCAGTTCAAGATTGATGGTCTAAACTTTGGCGCGCCGGTAGCCGTGGTGGGCGGTCAGGCTAGCACGACTACAGGAACGCTCACGGCTGGCGATCACACGGTCCAAGCGGAGTTCGCTTCATCGGATACCAACTTCAGCGGCAGCACATCGGCTGAAATTACAGCGAGCGTGTACTGTCCGGATATCGTCGTAACGAAGACAGCCGATGTGGCCAGCATCAGCGCTGGAGATCTTGCCGCTTATACCATTCTCATTAAAAACGAGGGGCTGGGAATTGCACGTAGCGTAACCCTGACTGACACTTTGCCGGCGGGCGTAGCCTGGAGCACCAGTAGCCCGGGCTGTGCAGTCTCTGGCGGGACGTCTCTCAGTTGCTCGTTTGGCGATTTAAACAGCGGCGGCAGTAAGACTGTTAACGTCAGTGGCACAACTGATCCGGCCGACTGCCGCTCTCTCAACAACATGGCTGTGGGCTCAGCGACCAACGAGGCTTCCAGCACTCTTGCCAACAACAACTCGTCAGCCTCCATTACTGTCCTTTGTCCTGACGTCGTGGTTTTCAAAACTGCCGACGCCAGTCCCGTTAATGCCGGCAGTCAGATCGGATTCCAGATAACGGCATCAAACACTGGGCCAGGGATAGCCAAAGCCGTCACCCTAATTGACACCTTACCGTCGAGTCCGGGAATAATTTGGACCATTGACGTGCTCAATTCTGACAGCGGCTGCGTGATCACAGGCACGAACAGTCTGAGTTGTTCATTTGGCAACATGGCTAACGGCTCGATCAAGAAGGTTCACGTCACCAGCCCGACTACTCCGGCCAACTGCGGTGGGGTTTCAAATACCGCGACTGCCACTGCAACCAACGAGCGGTCGAGTGACACCGGCAACAATGCTTCTACCGCGTCGATTGTGCTTAACGACGCGACGGCTCCGACCATCACGCTTAACGGCCAAACAATCACGCTGTGGTCACCGAATCACAAGTACTCAACGGTCAAGGTTACCGATCTAGTGGCTTCTGCGGCTGATAGTTGTAGCACGGGGCTCAGCCTTTCCGCCGTGTACATCTCAAAGGTCACCAGCGACGAACCCGAGAACATAAACTCCGGCGACGGCAATACGTTCAAAGACATGGTAATCGCCAACGATTGCAAGTCGGTGGACTTAAGAGCAGAGCGTGACGGTAGCAAGAACGGTCGTGTCTACACGATCACATTCGCAGTCAAGGATGTTGCCGGAAACGTGGGAACAACTACGACAAAGGTCACGGTGCCGCATAGCCAGGGTCCGAAAGGCGTAGCAGTAGATGACGGGCCGGTTTACATAGTAACCAATCCTAATTGCCCGTGAGCAGATTAACCCGTGGGCATCTGCAGGGATGCTCACGTTGGAGTAGCGTTTCTGAATGAAAACACGAGCTTGAAAACCATGGTATTGAGGAGCTTAAGATGAGAAGTTCAGCGAAGAAACTGCAAAGTACGAAACGGTCAGCGGTGCTTGTCGGTCTCATATGCGCGATCGTGGCAATTTCACCTTTAACAAGCGTCACATCCACGAGTGTCGCAAACACTCAACCGCTGATGATGATCACTGTCACGAATAATTCTGCTCGCGAGATGTATCACCTCTACCTCTCGCCCGTGAGCCAGGATGCCTGGGGGCCCGACCTGCTGGCCGAAGGTACAGTACTGAGGCCGGGCGAGACGTTTACGATCAGTGATGCCTCGTGCTCCGGAAATGAAATCAAAGTAATCGCGGAAGACAAGCTGGGATGTTTCGTGTACGGAATAGTGGGATGCGCACAGGCATCCGCCGGCTGGGCTATCAGTGATGCCACGCCACCCGACTGCGGGAACTAGTCGACTCATGATTGACCGACAAAAATAAATCTGCAGAACGCATCTGTTGCTCTAGCGTTTTATACCCGGTACCGCCTTAGCGACTCGAAGGTTCGGACGCCCTCACCCTTCAATCCTCCGGTGCCGGTGACCCACTTCGCTAATGATGTTCGAAACACATACCATTGAACGACAACCCAAAACTGTGATCGTTGTTCAAACCGCCGGAGACTTGATCATTTGAGACAAGCCGCCACTTTCCACGTTCGGGTCGTGTTGCATTTTCCGGATATTACAGCCGACGCGTAGCAATTGTTTTGGAAAACAGTTATTTTTGCGACTGCGTACGCCGTGACAAGATGCAGCAAGTCTCGTTCGCCTCCGGGTCGCAGGTTCGACCCCTGCCGCGAGTACCAACCCATCTTTTCCCCTTTGCTTTGACCTATGGATTCAAGTCGGGCCATGCAGCAACCAGCTAAACCGGTGATCCTTGTTGTCGACGATTTTGACGACACCAGACTACTGCTGAGAACCTGGCTGGAGCGCAAGGGGTTTGAAGTCATTGAGGCAGAAAATGGGAACGAGGCAGTCTCTCAAGCTGAAACAAAACGACCACATCTGATTATCATGGATTTGGAAATGCCCGAACTTGACGGACTCGCAGCCACACGAAAAATACGCGCTGTTAAGGAGCTCGAGAAGGTTCCTGTACTTGCCGTGTCGGCTTACGGCGCGGAACAGTTTCGCGACGACGCCCTCGCCGCGGGCTGCGATGAATATGTATCGACGCCTTTCGAGCCCGAAGCTCTGGAGAAACTGATCCGCTCCTTTATTAGCGATGACGGTACAGTACGCGAGCGGTAGCGACGCCAACGAATGCCGATTGCTGATTGGCAATTGCCAATTGGCCTTTAGCTGGGGATCCAAGCGAAAATCGGCAATCGGAAATTGGCAATTCTTGTCGGTCGCTACCGATTAATACCCTTCATGCCCCATTCCTCTGAAAATGCGATAAAGTTTAGAGCTGCATTTATTCTCATTTTCCTGGTTTGCTTATTTCCGATTGCCGCTACTGCGCAAACGGTTCCCTGCAAACTGTCACTCAGTTCGCTTCCGGCGGCGCCCGAGTTGAACGGATTTCACCTCGGCATGACGATGGAGCAAGCGAAGGCCCATGTTCCGCAGATAGTTTTTGGACCGACAGATTTGCTGGGTAGCAACAAGACGACGGTCAACCCGGGATTCGATCCGAACGCCGACAAGACAAAATTTCAGGATGTAAGAAGCATCTCCCTTGAATTCCTCGACGGTCGCCTCGTCTCTCTTTGGATTGGCTACGACTCGAATTTCAAGTGGATCGGTGTTCCCGAGTTTGTTGCCGGCATCTCTCAATCGCTGTCTTTGCCCAATGCCTGGACCGAATGGAAAGTCCGCGGCCGGCAGATGCGCTGCACGGATTTTGAACTAACCGTGACAACGGTTGCCCAATCGCCGAGCTTTCGCATACTTGACACCAAAGCGGAAGAAACACTTGTAGCGCGGCGCAATGCGGCTGCCGAAGAGGCCGAGGCGACTGAGACTGAGGCGGAAGAAGCTTCAGAGTCTGAGGAGATCGTCGCGGATCGCAAAACGAAGACTTACTACCAAGGCGCTTGCCGCCCGGCGGTCCCAATCGCGGAAGCAAACCGCATCACTTTCAAAACGACAGCAGAGGCCGAAAAAGCGGGTTACACGCTTTCGCGCGCATGTGCCTGACGTTGTACAACTCCCCCCACTACAAAGGAGCTGAAACATGCTGAAAGAGTTTAAAGAGTTCATCACGCGTGGCAACGTTCTCGACCTCGCGGTTGCCATCATAATCGGCGCCGCGTTTGGTCGCATCATCTCATCGCTGGTCGAAGGCATCATTATGCCCCCGATCGGAATGCTGCTGGGGAACGTTGATTTCTCGAGCCTATTCATCGATCTCTCAGGCCAACGCCCGGTTTCGCTCGCCGATGCGCAGCTGAGGGGCTTACCGGTGATTGCCTATGGCAGCTTCTTCAACGAGGTCGTCACATTCCTGATCATCGCTTTTGTAATTTTTCTGATAATCAAGGCTGTGAACAAAGTCAAACGCGAAGAACCGGCGGCAGTGATAACCAAAGACTGTCCGTACTGCCTGTCTGCGATTCCGACTGCGGCAACGCGTTGCGCTGCCTGTTGTACAGATGTGGCTTAGCGACTATTAATAACCAGGACTCTAATCTAGACTTTCAGAAACATGCGCGAGTGCCCCCGTTGCGAGACTTGTTATGAAGATGATGTCGTCGTTTGTCCCGACGACGGTGTCGACACCAAACACACGCTTCCCGGTCCGGCTTTGCTTTCTGGACGCTATTTGCTCGTCAAGCGCATCGGCCGCGGGGCAATGGGCCAGGTATATCTCGCGCGTGATCAAAATCTTGTCACCAGACGCGTCGCCGTAAAGACGGTCCGGCCAGACATCCTCAACGACGAAGACATGCAGGAAGGCGAGGCAATCGCTCGTTTTGAACGCGAGGCCCGCGCCGCCGCTTCGATCCAACATCCCAACATCGTCGACGTTACGGATTTTGGAAAGAGTCCGGATGGCGTTTTTTTCCTCGTGATGGAATATGTGGAGGGCGAGACTCTGCATCAACTGCTGCGGCGGGAAGGCACGCTAAACATCAAGCGCACGGCAGCCTTGCTGGGCCAGATTGTGGCTGGCGTTGAAGCTGCCCACGATCGCAATATCTTGCATCGTGATCTAAAACCAGCGAACATCTTCATAATGCAGCAATTGCGTCGCAGCGGTTCGGCCGACGACGGATTCGTAAAAGTCGGCGACTTTGGGCTCGCCAAGATCGTCCATTCTGACAATTCGGAAACGCTTAATGGTCCTGCCTCACGCGGGATTGTGGGCACCCCCGAATACATGGCGCCCGAACAGATGCGGGAAGGCGTGCTGCTCGATGTGCGTGCCGATATCTATGCACTCGGCGCCATTGCCTATCACATGTTGGGTGGTCGCCCACCTTTCACCGGAAACATCACCCAGCTGATTGCTCAGAAGTTGTTAGAGACTCCGGCGTCTTTAACGACTCTTCGTTCTGACATCTCTGTTGGAGCTGAGCGAGCCGTGATGCATGCGCTCTCCAAAGAAGCTGACCAGCGGCCGGCGAGTGCGGGTGAATGGTTTGAGAGTTTTGCCGACGCGGTCGCCGCTCAATCGGAAAAGCCTCAGGGTGAGTCGCGCGTGGTGATCATGGCGCCGGCCGGATCCGAAGTTTATGTGGACGATGAAAGGCATGGGAGTGTGGGTCGCTCCGGACGCGTGATACTTACACAAATTGCGCCAGGGCAACACGTGTTGCGTGTTGCTCGTTCGGGTGAAGCCGACGATGAGAGAGTGATCGAGATTCGTCCGGATAGTGCGGAGCAAATCATTCAGACCCAATTTAAGAGCGCTGTCTCAAGCGAACATTTGACACCGTCGCGGGGCGGAAGCCTCGCGAGCCGTACCACGAACGAGCCTGTCACACATGGGGTCGTTGTTTGCACAAATTGCCATGCGCGATTTGCCGAGGGCGTCAAATTTTGTGGCAGCTGCGGCAATACTTCTTTTCAATCGCTAACTGCTGCGCTGTCGCTCGCTCAAGTGAGCCGCGCGGCGGCAAAACCAGAACCGCAAACAATCAACTGCGCTCGCTGCGGTCAAACTTATCCGCGCGGGACTCGCTTCTGTGGACGCTGCGGCATTCCCATCGGTACATCTTCACTAGATTGGAAAGCTCCACGCCCGGTCGAGGTGCTTTGTAAGCATTGCGGCGCCAGCTACCCGGCTGCGGCCCGGTTTTGCGGCGGGTGCGGAAAACCACTTAACCCTTGAGCGTAGCAACAGTTTCCAGTAAGGTCACAATCCGGGTGACCTGTTATCGACATTCTGGGTTGCCTCTCAAAGCTAAACTGCACCGACTCAAAGTAGTTGAAACCTAAAATCCGAACCTGATACCGATCCCCGAAACTCGAAACTCGAAGCTCGAAACCCGACATCTGACCCGATACCCGAAATGAAACGGTGCCCCAGCTGTAATCGAACCTACACCGAGCCGTCCCTCAACTTCTGTTTGGAAGACGGAACTCCCCTGGTTAATAACGCTGTTCCTCCTCCTGCGCCCACCGAGCCTTACGTGTCGCTGCGTAACACAAATGAACCCCCACCGACGGAAATTTACCGTCCGGACGTACCGATGCTTAACCGGGTTCCGGAGATGATGCCGCCGCGCGCTGCGCCACACTGGTCTGCGCCCGCGCAAACCGTTCCAGTGAAAAAGTCGAATGCTGTGTGGTGGGTGCTTGGGGGAATCGCAGTCGTCGGTGTGCTGGGTGTCGGCTTACTCGTAGTCATCCTGGCGCTCGCCAGCATGGATACCAATACGAACAACTCGAACGCAAACTCCAATTCAGTCTTTGTTAACGACAATCGCAGGGCGACCAATACCAATCCTTCTAATATCAATCTCAATTCAAATACTTCCGACTCGAGTCCCGATGCCACTCAGCCGACAGCACTGACCGATGATTTTGCGACTGAAAGGTGGCGCACCGGCAATTTTCAATTTGGAGACATCTGGTACGCCGCTGATGAGTTCCACATGCGCGCGAAAGAGAAGATGTATCTCGTAATGTATGCGCCTGGTGCCGAGTACACGACCGAGAACTCGCGCGTGCGAGTAACAGCGCGCAGCGTGGACGGTGTTTCGCCAGCCTCCGGCTATGGCTTGATCGTGCACGGCGAAAAGTCTGCGGACGGCTCGCTCGAGGATTACGCGCTTTTAATCTATACGGGCAGCGAACCTCAGTACCAGGTAGTGCTCCATAAAAACGGTTTGCAAAAGACGCTCGTGCCCTGGACAAAGTCGTCAGTCATTCGCCCCGGCACTAATCCCAACCAATTGGAGATTCGCTCGCAAGGAGACGAACTCTCCTTTTATGTGAATGGGCGCTACCTCACGCGCATCAGCGATACGGAAAACAACAAACGTGGCGTCGCCGGGCTCTACACAAGCGAAACGAGCGAAGTTGCTTTTGATGATCTGGAAATCACCCGGTAGCGGCAGCCCGGCCCATCCAACACAATGCAAGTGAATCTCCGAGTCTTGGCAGGACCTTACAAAGGCCGGGTCTTTCCTTTCGATGAACACGACACGTTTCTGATTGGCCGCAACAACGAAGCCCATCTTTGCCTGCCCGACGATCGCTTCTTTTCCCGTAATCATTGTCTGTTGGAAATAGATCCGCCTCGCTGTTTTCTGCGCGACCTCGGCTCAACTAACGGCACGTTCGTTAACGGTAAGCGAGTAAACAAGACTTTCCTAAGACATGGCGATCGGATTCAAGGTGGAGCTACGGTGCTGATGATCGAAGTCAGCGCTGGATGGGAAAGAGAGGAGACTGTTAGTCGCCAGCCCGCGTTCGTAGTTGTTGAGTGCCTCAACTGCGGACGCCGGGAACAGGCCCAGGCGTCTACTCCAAACGAGCGTCTAACTTTTCTTTGTGAAGACTGTCGCGCAGAGCTGAAGCGCTCGCCGCAGCCCATCCCGGGTTATGAAATGGTCCGCGTGCTCGGACGCGGCGGAATGGGTTGTGTCACCCTCGGACGGGAGCAGAAATCCGGACGTGCCGTTGCGATCAAGACTTTGCTTCCCGAGGCCGCCGTCAGTGATAAAGCCATGCGACGCTTCATGCGTGAGATTGAGGTCGCCTCGAAGCTGACACATCCTCACATCGTCGAGTTTCTCGATCGCGGCACACATAACGGGGTGGTCTTTTTGATCACGGAGTTCGTTGACGGACCTGACGCGGCGAAACTTGCCGACGCCCGCGGCGGCCTGTTGCCAATTCCGCTGGCAATAACGATCGTATCCCAGGTCCTCGAGGCCCTCGCCCACGCGCACACTCATGGGTTTATCCACCGGGATATCAAGGATCAAAACATTCTGGTTTGCGATTCCGGAACTAGTCCGAAGGCCAAGCTCACGGATTTTGGTCTGGCGAAGAATTTTGCGCAGTCAGGAATGAGTGGCGTGACGATGGCGGGTGAAGCCGCGGGCACAATTGCTTATATGGCGCCGGAGCAACTGCGAAATTTTCGCGACGTGAGACCGCAGTCAGACATTTATGGCCTGGGAATGACTGCCTACAGTTTACTCTCCGGCGAGATCGCGCTCGATCTCGCGGGCAAGTCGAGCGTCGCGGAAACAGTGAAAGCGATCTTTGAGCAGCCGTTGATACCGCTAGCGCAACGCGCGCCGCAGGTACCGAAAGTTCTGTGCGAGGTCATTGATCGCGCCCTGCATAAAGATCAGACGCAACGCTGGCAATCAGCGGGAGCCATGTTGACGGCACTGCGCCATTCGGCTTAATCAGCTTCCGGAACTGCCACTTTACGGCGAAGCCATTTGACCGATCGACTTACTTACTGACGCGAGCTGCAATTTCCAGTTTTCGATCGGCGTTCCCTTCGTTTGCAGATTGGAAGTCAGATAATAGAGCCGCCGAGTCGCCGGCTCATCAGGCGCCTCCCGGAAGCGGTCGTTGAGATAATAGGGAGGGATGGTCTGATAATAGAGCGTCGCCTTCACAGTTAGTTTCTTTAGATTCAGTCCCTGAAGCGGCACTTCATAACGGACCACGTTAGTTCCACTTCCGTCGGCGTACGCCGGGTCAGCACCTACTTTCACTGGGTGCGTCTCATGCAGGAACGCTTCAGGTATATAAGGCGTCTTGTTGGGCCGGAGCGGTCCGGTTTTGGTCCAGCCGTAAGGCAGCAACCGATTATCTTTGAGTTGATAATCGCGCCGTAGAAAGCTGGTGGTCATGGCGCAATTGATATTTAGGTTTAGCTCTTCATAAATCTGCACCTGATCCTGACGGGTAATTGGGACTCCAGTATTCTGCTGCAGGTTCCAGAAAAAATGCGGCTGGTAGTACTGTGGGTTTAAGCCGGGAGCATATTTGTTATTGCATGGAGCCGGGTAATTGTGGTCCGCAGGCTTGCTGCCATCCTTGTACACATCGAAAAGTTCTGAGGGCAGCCTTTGAACCTTACCGTTGCCGCCTTCCGTAATAACTCCCAGTTCATTGGTGCACCCGGAGCACCAGACAGTTTGTCCACTGGCATCGTCTACTACTCGCAACTCAAGAAATGCCCGCCGAAATCCAACGCCACTCGGCAGCCGGTGCCCAGTCTTATTAGTAACCATTACATTCGCAATGAGTCTATCTCGGGTGACAGTCACCGGTAAGATCGCTAACTCGGCCGTGGCGTTCTGGGCCTGCTCGACGAAAGCGTCGATGGCGGTAGACAAATCATTGAGGCCCGACATGTAATCGCTCTGCCTAACGCCGAGGATCGGGTTCGCCAGCTGGCTCCCGTTGGAGTTGTTGGGCGACATGTACTGGCGAAACATTTCCAGTAGCGTGACATTCAGGCCCTGAAGTTGATGACGCCGGAAACCTTTGTCTCGGAACCTTACGCGAATTTTTTCCGCACTCAAGCGATTGCCCGTCTGCGGATACTGATCATCCTCGATGAACGCCATCGGCTGTTTGATCAAAGGCACACTCAGCGTCCCTGTTGAGTTGCTGTACTTCGTTTCCATGTGACAATCCTGACAGGTGCGCGCCTGGGGATTGTTTCCAACTTCGTTCTGATATCCGCTGTTGAGCCATTCCAGATAGGTCACTTGCTCCAGATGCGGTGTGTTGGGATCCGCTTGTGGATTGTCCATCAGCGGAAGATTGATCGTGTGGCAATTGCCGCACATTCGCGACGTCTGAATGTATGGGTCATGCTTCGGCTTGATGCCGAGCGCATTGTTCATCGGATCGGTAACGATCTCCTTGTCCTCGAACGGACCGAACAGCTCTTCCGGATTGCCCGTAGTAAAGTTGCCGGTGATTTTATTTTTCAGGAAGTTCGTGAGCGGATCCGGTTCGGCTTTCGAGGGTTTGTCTTCAACGATCCGATGACAGGCCATGCAACTGACGCCGTCGCGAGCCAGCGCGCCATAGATGTAGGCCTTCTTATTATCGGGTACGGGCTGCGTTTCATAGGTGGTGTAAACGAACTCGCGTTCGAAATTACCTTTATCCTGCCCGCCGGAATCGTCATCCAGCCGTCGCTTGCCCATCACGCCGTGACATTTAAAGCACGTGTTGTTGATGGTCTTGATCTTCTCCGCTACCTTGACTGGGTCGTTCTTAAAGAAGTTCTTGGCGAAAGCGATTTCGCTATCCAGTTGTGCGTAAAAGATCGGATCACGACCCGCCAGACCCATGGGCGACCAACGCCACTCGCCGAAGGGCGAAACGTTCATCGTGGGTGTAGATCCATCCGGTTGCTTGGCGCCGGTGTAGATCATCACGCCGCCATACGTGCCACCGCTGTGGCAGCCCATGCAGGAGTCGGAAGTGAGAAACTGATTCGGGTTTGGCGACGGCAAGGGGGAAGGCGATGCTCCAATGTTTTGCGGGAAGATGTGATCAAAGGTCTCCCCAGGTATTTTGCGCACGCTTGCCTCAGGCACGGGCGAGATCGAATTGTAGAAGGCCACAAACTTTGGGTCGGGAGTCGGTTCAGAGTCTGCAACTGATTTCTGTTTGAGGAGCTCCAACTGCCGCCCAGGATCCGGCGGCGGCGTTGTATGCCCGGCTATTGGCTCGTTAGAGTCGCTCGCAGCAGATTGTTTGCAAGGAGCAGGGGGCGATGGCGGGGTTGGCGAGGGTGCGGCAGCCCAGGAGAGGTCGACGAAGTAACTGTCAGGCTCACCGGAGAACCCTTTGATGTTTCGTTCATAACTGAACGTGTGTTCTTTCTCAGCGGAGGCGTGGCAGCGGAGGCAATAGAGCCCAAACCCCGCGTACGGAACAGCAAAAGGAGGATCGTTATTGTCCATACATTGCGTTTCCCAGAACTCACCCCAGTACCAGCCGTCTTTCGATCCCTTCGAATCCTTGATCATGATCGTCCACCCCTTTGCCAACTCCGGTAGCGGCTGAATCTGATACCGGGCCGCCGGCGGTGGATACTGTTCTTTGACGATCATGGCGCCGTCTGGAATCACATCATCGGGATTTGTTCGCATGAGCCATTTGATCACACTCGGCGAATAGTAAATTTTTACTGTTGGGTGCACGCCATAACTAACACCATTCACGAATGGACCGGTGTCTCGAAACGTCTTGTCCTCACACCAGCTCAGTTTTCTATACTTGCCGCTGACGAGAAAATCTTTTACCTGCGTTTGAAAGTGGGGAAGCCTGTTCGGCAGAAACGAACTGGGCAAAGGTAGACCACTCTCCTCACCTCCCGCACACGGCGATACCTGCATCCCGGCCGGCTTTATCGTCTCCAGGTGTTGTGCCCGCGGGGCCTTTTGTCCCGATGTCGAGTGGAGAGAACCTAAGAGGATCAGCGACCCCAGGAACAAGCCAGTTAGCATTGAGATTCCGTAGCGGGTAAGCATCATCAACCCCCCTAAGTCGGAAGGAACGATTTAGGCTGAAATGGTGTTTTGAATTAGCGAGGAATGCGACCAATCGACGATTAGCTTATATACCTTGCTCGCCATAAATGAAAGAGGGAGATGAATGCTTTTCCGGGGTTGCCCCAGGAGTTCTGAGCTGGCGACCGTTCGGCTTTGCCGCCGGATGTGCGACGTGGCTTCGCCGCGCCTGAAAGCGATGTTTTAGTTTGGGGCTGCGCCCCAACGTGCGGGCTTTGCCCTCCGATAGGTGTTAGAGCCGAGCCCGGACCAAGGGCATAGGCCGAGTTTTTTAATCTAACTCCATGGCGCGGCAGAGGCGGCAAAGCCGAACGGAACCACTCCACTCAAGCGTGGTGAGAATGAAAGGAATGAATTTTGGTTATTTTGACAAAAACCTCAAAAAGCCCCAGAAAAATAAGCTTTACTTATTTTGTAAACGGACCGCATAATACGTGGCCCTCGCCTACCCCAGAGCGGCGAGCGCCATCAGCGGCGGGATGTGCCCCTAGACTCGCTGTTCCGGGAGATAAAGCAAATGAGATCGATTTGGAAAGGTCATATCAGGTTTCTGCTGGTTGCTATTCCAGTTCGTATTTACAACGCCATCGAGACCTCAGAAAAAATTCAGTTCAACCAGCTCCATCGCGAAGATTACGGCCCGATCGGCTACGATAAGCGCTGCAAGAAATGCGACAAAGTAGTAACTAACGATCAGATCACCAAGGGCTACCAGTACGAGCCTGAGCGGTATGCGATTATCGAACCCGAAGACGTCGCCAAAGTGAAAATCAAGACGACGAGAGCGGTCGATATCATTGGGTTTGTCGACGCCACCGAGATCCCCACTACATTTTACGATGCGCCTTACTACGCCGGCCCCGATGGCCCTGTGGCGGAAAAACCTTACGCCCTTCTGCGCGAGGTGATGAAGCAAACCGGAAAAATCGGAGTTGGGAAAGTTGTTCTGCGTGATCGAGAAGATCTCGTGGCACTCTTTCCGCATGAGAAGGGACTGGTGCTGCAAAAGCTGCACTATCCGCATCAGCTAAGAAAGATGGATGATGTGCCGGAGATTGAAGGTGATAAGAAACTCGACAAGAACGAGCTGAAGTTAGCAACGACTCTCGTTGAGCAAATGGTTACCTCTCTTAACGAGATCGACACCACTGACAACTATCACGAAGCTCTCAAGAAAGTGATCGAGTCGAAGATCAAGGGCAAGAAGACTGTTGAGTTTGAACCGGTTGAGGAAGTTCCGCGTCTTGATATCATGAGCGCGCTGAAGAAGAGCTTGCAGCAGTCGAACCGGAAACCGATGGTCAAGGCACCGACTGTGGCGAAGAAGAAACCGCAGATCACCCTGGTCGGCAGTGAAGCTAAGCCAAAGGCGGTTAAGCGACGAAAGGCTTCTTAGTTTTTTAGTTGCCGATGAAAGAAAACAGCCCCAAGGTTCTCACATTTCCTGCACCTGTCCCGGCCAAGGCGGACTATCAGCGCGTCAAAGCGCACTACTCGGTCCGCGAAATCAAACAGCTTTTCGGTTTGAGCGAGCGAACGATTCGCCGCTGGACCGAGCAAGGTATTATTCAGGCAACGCAGACGCCTGACGTTAAAGACTTCACATACGATTTTCACGCTCTCACGCAGTTCCGGCGCGTGCGTGAGCTGCGCGCCCAGGGACAGAGCATTCGCCAGATTGAAGCCGAGCTTCAAGGTCAGTTGAATTTGTTTCGCGGCGAGGTGGGACGGCTGGCGCGCCTCTTAACGCCTTTTGAAGAAGCCTTGTTACTTCACGAGCAGGGTGATCCCAAAGCTGCGGATTGTTATCTGGAAGCGATTGGCGAAGGAGACAATGTCGCCGAGGCTTATTGCAATCTGGCCATCATCAATCTGGAGCAACAAAACCTCGCCAAGGCTCTCGACAACTTCACGCTCTCACTGAAAAGTGACCCGCGACACGTTGAAGCTCACTACAACCTGGGAAATCTTTATTACGACGCCGGAGAGTTAGGGCTCGCGCGGCTGCATTATGAAGCAGCCACGCAAATCGAGCCGGGGTTTTCGCTCGTCTACTTCAATCTTGCGCTCGTCTATCACAAGCTGGGCGACAGTCAGACGGCGTCAGCAACGCTCGAGAAATACATGCAGCTCGAACCTGACGATGAAGAGACTGACGCTTTAAAACAGTTGTTAAGGGCGATGAAGGAACCGCGGAAAAGTGGCCTTTAATCTTTGGTCTTTGGACTTTGTACTTAGAGCTTTGAACTCGCGCGCTGCTGCTTTGGGCTTTTACAGAAGTAAGTTGAACGAGCGGAACACAAGCAAAGATCAAAGTTCAAAGATCAAAGACCGTTTTATTGATTCGTCAATCGTGAATCGCAAGTAGAATTGAATCCTATCTCCTGAACCGTGTCTCTCCTCAGAACACTGCTTGGAACAGTTACCAATCCCATTGCGATTCACGATTCACGCTTCACGATTTACGATCCCGTTTCACGCTTCACGATTCTCGGAAAATGGCGGTGAGCAGGAGAAGCGGCCTTAGGGCCGTCCAGCGCTGCCCACCTACTCGTGCAGGATCGCGAGAAAGGTGAAACGATCCTGTTAACGAAGGTGATTTACTCAAAAGCGCAATGGGCTTGAAATTCCAATTTGAAGTTCGTCAAACTCCAGGTCCTTAATTGGTAATCGCCAATCGGCAATCGGCGATATCTTGAATTACTATTCGTGAATCTGGCCGCGATGGTTTACACTCTCGCCGTGGTCCTCTCTCCCCAAAGAATGATTACTCAGGAGGGTTCCCCCTTGTCACAGCCTAAGTGCCGAATCCTGTGTGTCGACGATCACCAAGATACGTCAGACATGCTCTCCCTGCTCCTTTCTCAGGAGGACTATGACGTTGTTTGCGCGATGAGTGCGAAAGAGGCTCTTAGTCTTGCTGCCAGCGAGGAGTTTGACCTTTACGTGTTGGATAAGCGGCTACCGGACGGCGATGGTCTCGCGCTTTGTGAAAAGCTGACGAAAACCACGCCAAACGTGCCTTGCATGTTCTATTCGGGTGATGCGTACGAGGTGCACCGGCATCAAGCGCTGCAGGCAGGCGCCGCGGCGTATGTTGCTAAACCTGATATCGAAGGTTTGATTGAGGGGGTGCGAAAGCTTCTCTCGCAGCGCGAGTGCGCGGCAACTGTATAGCGGCGTCAATTGATGAATGCTGATTGCTGAATGCTGAATTTCAGCGGTGGCATTGCTTTAATGGTATAGCGGAAGCGCTACCTTATCCTGCGACTTCAATTCATCATCCCGCGATCAGCATTCCGCATTCGGCTGGCTTGACAGATCATGTAGTGCGCGTTAATTTCCCTTCACTTGCGGGCCGTTAGCTCAGTTGGTAGAGCAGCTGACTCTTAATCAGCGGGTCGGAGGTTCGAGCCCTCCACGGCTCACCATTATTATCAATCAGAGCAATGCTTTAAGGGCGACTGTCTATCAGTCGCCCGTTCTGTTTCTAGTCAGCAGGTCCACCAAAACCAGTTCAATCCTCGATTCACTTTCGAATCAAGAACTTAGTGATGGACCAATTGCGATCATCGAATGTGAGTGATACCAATCTTCTCCATCTGTTGCTACCTGACGCTCCTGGTTTGCGCCTATTCTGGTCACAAGTTGGTCACAAACTATTGGGGTGAACCCCTCGGTTGAGACAGTTTGTAATTGGCACACTTGCTATCAATAAAATTTCCTTCTCAAACAGTCACTTCTCGTTCAGAAATGGCCTGCCAGGATCTGCGAAGCATTCGTCACAATTCGTCTCGCTGTCTTCGCTCGCCGCGGGCTTGTTGTAAATGCAGATGCCGCACAACGGCGACCAACATCCTGGCGCTCGCACCATTATTTCGGTAACTCGGCTCTTCCAACCCTGAGGTTCTGTGATAAGGATGTTTTCATGAAGAGACTAAACTGGCCGATCTGGTCAGGATTTGTCCTGGCTTGGTTGCGTGACTTAGCTAACCGTGTGCGTTTTTACGGTGGGCCGGAAGAAAAGTTAGTCGCCGCTCATTTCGATTGCTGAGAGAAAGCCGCGCAATTTTTGGATTAGTGAGCAGCAGTCAAATCAGTCGAATATGAGTAACGATCGTCGTGTAATGCGATTACTGAAGGAAGCCAAGTTGCTAGCGCGCGAGTATTACTCGCTTACTGGAAAGCCGCTTGGCGTTACTGGAGAAGTTGCTGAGTACGAGGCGGCGCGGATTCTTGGTGTTGAACTAACTCCAGCGAGGCAGGCTGGATATGATGCGATTGAGCGCATCGATGGCGCGACAAAGAAGTTGCAAATCAAAGGTCGTTGTTTACAGGAAAACTGTAAACCAGGACAGCGATTGGGATCGATCCGAACCGAGCACGATTGGGATGCGGTTCTAATGGTGCTCCTTGACCACAAGTTCAACGCGCTTGAGATTTATGAGGCGCAAAGGCCCCAGATTGAAGCTGCTCTGAAAGCGCCGGGCTCAATAGCTCGGAATGTGCGAGGGGCGTTGAGCGGGAGTAAATTCAAATCGATAAAACCTGCGATGGCAAAGACCAGCTGGTAGCTGAAGATCACAAGGACTCAGCAGTGAGCAATCAGTCTGCTCACATGCGAAATATTAATACGAATTGGGCAAGCAACTTACATTGAAATGGGAAAGCAGAGTTAAGGAGGACAGAACGATGCCTGATCCTATCGCTAGAAAGCGTCTGAAGAAGAAAATGCTTGATCGATGGGAGAATGAGGGTGGAGCGATTGCTGCCGACACACCAATGGGAGACGACACTTGCCCGACGAGCGAAGACAAGGCGCACGGTAAGAAACGATCTTCTCAGCGCGATAAACCGACGGTCAGCGCGCCCGTATCCCCGACGAAGAGGCGCAAGCCGACGCGGAAATGAGTTACGCTTAAAAACGCAGCGTGCAGAAAGTGCGGGGTGTGGGTTACGTGGGTGCCAAACCTTGAGCTTGCCTGAATGATTATCCAGGGATGCTCCATCGGAAACCCTGCCCCAATTCATACTTGTACGTCTTCGACTCCTGGCTCCGCTTTCTTTTTCCTCCGAAGACGACTGAGTAACTTCACAAACAAACCGTGAATGCGCTCCGATTCTTTCGCCAGCAGTGGCGAAGCACTGGCCAGGATCAACACATACAGAGCGGCAAACGGCTGCAAAACCCCCATCAAACCGCCGGCGATAGCAAGATTAACTATGATGATGGAAAACTCGCCGCGCGCCAGCAGCGTGAATGAGGTATTCAGCGAGCCGACGGTAGACAGGTTGGCACGCCAGGCGACAATGAATCCTGCGATGACAACGCCGATTAACGACAGGACCGCTGCCCCTACCGCCAGCCACGCCGCGCCACCTAAGGTGAACGGGTCTATCGACAGACCGAAGCTGAAAAAGAAGATGGCGCCGAAAAAATCGCGGAACGGCACGACGAGACGCTCCATCCGCTCGCTGTGCTCCGTTTCCCCGAATATCAATCCAAGCAACAGGGCGCCAATAGATTCAGCAACGTGGATTGTCTCGCCGAGCCCGGCTAGCAGAAACAGGCAGCCAAAAATCACGACGATGAAAAGTTCATTCGAGGAAATGCGAAGCGCCCGATTTAAGAGCGGCGTCGCCCAGCGGCCCAAAAGCATTAAGCCGACGATGAAGCCCAGGGCGATGCCGCCCGACGAAAGTACGCCAGTTAGAGAGGTCGCGCCGCTCAGCACGATGCCGGAGATGAGCGACAGATAAACCGCGAGAAAAATATCCTCGAACATCGTAATGCCGAGTACGATCTGGGTTTCGGGATTTGCCATGCGTCGGTAGTCAAAGAGAATTTTAGCGACGATGGCGCTTGACGATACGGTCGTCAACCCAGCGATGATCAGCGCTTCGCGCAAAGGAAAACCCGCGAGATAACCGAAAGTGAATCCAAAAGTGAAATTGATGCTGACGTAGATCGTGCCTCCGATCAGGATTGAGCGCCCCGCCTCAATTAAGCGCGTGAGGTTTGCTTCCAAACCGAGATAGAACAGCAGAAACAGGACACCCATGCGACCCATGAACGAGATGAGCGAGCCGGTCTCAATGAAACGTAAGTCGAAGGCACCGAACTGTGGGGCATGGGGCCCCACCGCGATTCCGATTAGGATCAGGAACGGAATGTTGGACAAGCCAAGTTTGTTGGCGAGCGCGATGGCAAATGCGATCAACCCCAACGCCAAGCCGATTTCTAAGATGATGTTATCCACCAGATCACCCCGCGCTTCCTTCGACTAGCAGTCTCTTTAGGGCGTTGATTGTTCGTCTGTCCCCGGCAGCGATCAGCGTAGCACCTTCGTTCAGGACGGTTTCGGCTTCGGGGTTAGTGCGCTTCGTCTGATCGGGTTCAATGATCGAGACGACGGACGCGCCTGTCCGCGTGCGAACTTGGAGCTCGCGGATAGTTTTTCCAATACAGGCCGCACCTCGTTCAATGGTGAACCACTCCAGCAGGAGGTCGCCTAAAATTACCTCCGCCATTGGGAGATTTCTCGGCACGTAGGTCAGTCCGCCGACAATTCCTGCGATCTGCCGCGCCTCACCGTCCGAGAGCCTCAAGACCGAGGCGGCGCGATCCATGTTTCCGCGTGTGAAATGGTACAGTTCGCGCGTGCCGTCATCGTGAATGACTATGACTAATCGGTCGCCCGTCATCGTCTCGACTTGAAACTTGCGCCCGACGCCGGGAAGAAAAACTTCGCTGATTGTGGACATAACGAGACTTGCCTTCCTTGGATAAAAATTGTCCCCGAAGAAATGTTCGGGAGGTTGGTTAAGAAATCGCGACTCGTCTGTTGATACGATTTCTCAGTGCAGTCGCGATCCACCGTATGGAAAAGCGCCGTTGATAATTTGCCTCCTCCGATGTGGGGAAGGCGACAAAGCCAACTATTGAATACTCAGTTTTTTATATGATACTTTGCCAATGTCCAATAACAAACTATCGGATCGACTAGAGGTTCAATCACAGCCCGGAGATTGGCCCAGGTCATCGTGCGGGCGTGCGACGAATTCGGAGTTGAACAATGCGTGGTCGACGTAGCCCGCGTGCATCTTGCTACTTTGAGAGACCGAAGGGTTGTGCGTCAGATAATTTAGCCCCGAATCGCTGAGTGATCTTGCGTTGAGGATGAAACCTTCTTGTGATGAAGGTTCATCCTTTTTGTTTTAGTGATGATTCGATTTCAGGCCTTGCTTCGGTTTCATCGTCACTGGGAGAACTGCATTAACACGAAGCAACAGGAGGAAATGTCGCACGGACTCGAAATGGTCATCGTGACGCGCGTGCGTGAGATCGTTGGCGACTTCAAGGTCCGCCGCGCACTCCCAGCTGCCAAGCGGCGCATGGTTGGTCCTTTCATCTTCTTAGACCAGATGGGGCCGGAGGTGCTGCGGGCTGGCAGCGGGCTGGACGTGGCGCCGCACCCGCACATCGGACTCGCCACGGTGACCTATCTCTTCGAGGGCGAACTCATGCACCGCGACGGCCTCGGCACCGTCCAGGCAATACGCCCCGGCGAGGTCAACTGGATGACAGCCGGGCGCGGCATCGCACACTCCGAACGAACGCCGCAGGAGATGAGACTGTCAGGATCTGAATTGTTCGGCATTCAGTCTTGGGTCGCAATGCCGAAAAAGCACGAGGAGTGCGATCCTGCGTTCGCTCACCACGGGACCCACGAGTTGCCAGTCATCGAGGGCGAGGGCAAGCGCGTGCGCCTCATTGCTGGATCACTCTATGCTGCTCGGTCCCCTGTTCACACGCTCTCAGAAATGTTCTACGCCGACGTCACGCTTGTGGAGGGAGCGCGCCTTCCCATACCCTCAGGGCACGAAGAGCGCGCTGCGTATATCGTCGAAGGGTCGGTCGAGCTTATACCCGACGACGGAACTTACAACGCCGGTCAACTCCTCATCTTTAAGCCGGGCGCGGAGATCACACTACGCGCGCATGAGTCTTCCCCCGTACGAATGATGCTCCTGGGTGGAGAGCCGATGGACGGAGCGCGCCACATCTGGTGGAACTTCGTGTCCAGCTCGAAGGAGCGGATCGAGCAGGCCAAAGAGGACTGGAAGGCGGGCCGGTTCGCGCCCGTTCCCGAAGAGACGGAGTTCATCCCTCTTCCCGGTTCGGGGCCTGCTGTCGTGCGGTATCCATAGCGAGTAGCAAGGGCGATCAGGTTCCATCCTAATTCAGTTTTGCTTTCGATGTTATCAAGGTGGGAACGCGACGCTCCGAATGACGGATAGTCAAACTCAATGAGTGAACTTAACTCAGAGATCGAGATAGGCGCCTCTCCGGAGCGCGTGTGGCAACTGCTCACTGACTTTGATCGCTCTCCGGCGTGGAATCCATTTATCCGCAGTATCAGCGGAAGAGCTGAAGAGGAGAAGAATTTCCTGCGGATGCTCGATCGGGTGACTTGAACTGGAGGTGAAGCTGCGCGCGGAGCATAGCTTGAGTGTTGCTGATGAACAGCTTTAGTAAGGAGACTTATGGAACAGACACAAAGTGACAGAGGAGCAAACTCTAAGTTTATCTTTAACCCAACCAACAAAGTCATCGGAATCATAGATGACGCGGGTGACGCCCAAGCTGCGCTCCGTGATTTAAGGGTGGCAGGGTTTACGGCGGCAGAGGTAGAACTCCTGACCGATGAAAAAGGCGCGCAGCGGATTGACCTGACCGGTGAGGAGCGCGAAGTATTAGTTCATATCATTCGCTCAACACAGCAACCACAGGATTACTACGACGCCCCCAAAATTGTCAGGCAGATCGAGCAGGAGTTGAAGGCTGGTCACTATGGCATCGGAGTTGGGGCGAAGGAAACGGAAGCGCGTGAGAAAGTACGCGAGATTCTGAAGTTTTACAACGGACACTTCATCAACTTCTACGGGCAATGGGCAGCGGAGGCATTAGAACCGTAATCTTGATCGCCGCTCGGCAAGCAATCTAAATCTATTCAATTCCAAGGAGAGCCCAACATGAGCAAACCCATTCGTATTCTCGGCATCGCTGGCAGCCTGCGGCGTGAATCTTACAACCGCGCCGCCTTGCGCGCCGCGGCCGAGCTAGTGCCCGAAGGCACGTCCCTCGAAACTTTCGAGCTTGACAATATACCCGGCTTCAGTCAGGACGAGGAGCAGAACCCGCCCGCCAAAGTTGTGGAGCTGAAGAGGTTAGTGCGTGAGGCGGACTCTATTCTCTTCGTGACGCCGGAATATAACTACTCCGTTCCGGGCGTTCTGAAGAACGCGATTGATTGGGCGTCCAGACCCTACGGGGACAGCGCGTGGAATGGAAAACCGGCAGCGATCATGGGCGCTTCCGTCGGAACCATCGGGACAGCACGGGCGCAGTATCACCTGCGCCAGATGATGGTCTTCCTCAACATGTTCCCCATCAACCAGCCGGAGGTGATGATTGGCAACGCAGCCGAGCGGTTCGACGCCGAAGGGAATCTTACAGATGACGCGACAAAAGAGTTCATCCGCCAGCTACTCCAGAATCTGGCGGAATGGACCAAACGAATTGGGCAACCTCAGACTTAAGAACAAAGAAAGTATGATCGGCGGTCAACGCGGCGCAAGGCTTGGCGGGGTCGATTCGGAATGATCAAAAAAAGCAAAACGATGACTGAAGGCCTAAGTGACCAACCTGCGATGTCTGCAATCACAGAGGCGCTGGCCGATCTGCAGGCGACCTCACGCTGGCAGGAACGTGTGTACAAGCAGCTCCATGCGCATCCCGAACTGAGTTTTCAAGAAACCAAAACAGCCGCGCTCGCGGCGTCGAAACTCAAGGAATTCGGCTACGAAGTCCTCGAAGGGATTGGTCGCACCGGAGTCGTAGGTGTCCTGAGAAACGGCGACGGTCAGACCGTACTCGAGAGGGCCGATATGGACGCACTGCCCGTCAAGGAAAACACCGGTCTGCCCTACGCCTCGACACTTACAGCGAGTGATGTTGACGGGCAAACCGTCAACGTAGCGCACGCCTGCGGCCACGACGCGCATGTCACTTGTCTGCTGGGTGCGGCGGAACTGCTTGTCAAGGCGCGAGAATCCTGGGTGGGAACCTTCATCGCATTGTTCCAACCTGCCGAAGAAGTCGCGGGCGGCGCAAAGGCGATGATAGCTGCCGGCTTGCGAGAGCGGATTCCTAAACCGGATGTTGCATTCTCGCAGCACGTGCTGGCATACCCATCGGGAAAGATCGGCACTCAAGTGGGTCCGGTCCTATCCGCCGGCGATAGCATTCGCATCACCTTGCACGGCAAAGGGTCGCACGGCTCGATGCCCCATAACAGCGTTGACCCTGTGGTGCTGGCTGCACTCGTTGTGCTTCGCTTGCAGACGATCGTGTCGCGCGAGACGAAGCCCGGCGAGTTTGCGGTGTTGACCGTCGGCAGCAGTGTGGCCGGCTCCAAGAGCAATATCATCTCCGACCGCGCGGTGCTCCTGGTCAATCTGCGGACTTATGACATGGCCGTGCGGCAGCACATGATCGACAGCATCGAGCGAATGGTAAAGGCCGAGTGCGAGGCGTCTGGTTCACCGCAACCACCTGAGTTTGAGTACTACGATCAATATCCGCTTACCGAGAACGACGCGGAAGTCACGGAGAAAATCACGTCCGCATTCCGGAGCCATTTCGGGTCAGAAAAGATCTTCAACCTCGGACGCGTGACTGCTAGCGAAGACTTCAGCCACATCCCTGATGCGTTGGGGACACCCTACACTTTTTGGGGGGTCGGTTGTATTGACCCCGAGAAATACGAGCAAGCTCTCAAGGCAGGTCGAGTGGAACAGGACATCCCGGTTAACCACTCGGAATTCTTTGCGCCAGTCATTGAGCCGACGCTTTCCACCGGCACGCAGGCGCTTGTGGTTGCGGCTCTGACGTATCTGGCAAAGTGAGGGTCGCGTTATGGTTTCTACAACTGCCGCCGCGGTTCCCGACGCTTATCGAGGCACCGACAAGCTCATCTTCGGGATTGTCCTTGCCGTCATCACCTTCTGGCTCTTCGCACAGACCACGCTGAATGTCGCGCCCACGATGCGCGATGACCTGCGAATCAGTGAGAGCCTGACCAACATCGCAGTCAGCATCACCGCCCTGTTCTCCGGCATCTTCATCGTCGTCGCAGGCAGCCTGGCAGACCGTCTCGGTCGGCTGAAACTAACCTACGTCGGGTTGGCTCTCGGCATCCTGGGTTCGCTCTTGATCGCGCTCTCCCCCTCCGGCACCGTCGTCTTTCTGATGACCGGACGCATCATTCAAGGCCTTTCAGCCGCCTGCATCATGCCGGCGACGCTCGCTCTGATGAAGGCCTACTTCGACGGCAAGGAGCGCCAGCGCGCGCTCAGCTTCTGGTCCATCGGCTCATGGGGCGGTTCGGGCGTCTCTGCGCTTTTCGGCGGTCTCGTTGCTTCCTCTCTCGGATGGCGCTGGATCTTCTGGATCTCAATCCTTGTCGCGGTCGTTAG
This sequence comes from Pyrinomonadaceae bacterium, assembly GCA_963826235.1. GTDB lineage: Bacteria > Acidobacteriota > Blastocatellia > Pyrinomonadales > Pyrinomonadaceae > PSRF01. The sequence continues at coordinate 475,920 of CAWGWE010000001.1, forward strand.
TTTTTTACTGCTCAAAGGCACTCCCGAGAGCAAGGTCGAGTCCACTCAAGAGAGTCGCTTCGATTGGTACGGCTTCGCCGCATTCATCATTGCCATGGTGGCTGTGAACATCGTCATCGGACAGGGCGCCGCGCTGGGATGGCTGAACCCCGCGATTGTCACGCTGGCCGTCGTGTTCGTCATCGCCGTGGTGGTCTTCTTCAAGATTGAATCAGGCAATGCGAACGGCTTTGTTGACCTCACCCTGTTCAAGAATAAGACTTATGCCGGCGCGACGCTCTCCAACTTCCTGCTCAATGGTGCTGCTGGGACATTGCTCGTTGCGCTGGCTCTGGTCCAGCAGGGGGCCGGGCTGTCCTCATTGCAATCCGGATTGCTGACCGTTGGCTATCTGGTCGCCATTCTGAGCACCATTCGTGTCGGGGAAAAACTCCTTCAGAAGATGGGCGCGCGAAAGCCGATGTTGATGGGCTGCGCCATCACTGCGACCGGAATTCTGCTGACGACTCTTACTTTCCTGCTGGCGGGTCAGTACATGATTGTGGCGTTTATCGGATTCACACTCTTTGGCGTGGGACTGGGCTTCTACGCAACCCCATCTACCGACGCGGCACTCTCGAATGTGCCAGACGATAAGGCGGGCGCCGCGTCTGGTATCTACAAGATGGCATCATCTCTGGGGGCGGCCTTCGGTGTGGCCCTCTCCGCGGCGATCTTTACTGCACTTAGCGAACGCAATACCAGTTTCACAGCCATGTCAGACCTGTTCCTCGGAAGGACTGACAACGTCGCTATCCGATTCGCAGCCGCCGTGGCGCTGCTGTTCAACGTCTTAATGGTGATCATAGCGATAATCGCGATCATCGTAACCGTACCCCAGGACGACCGGCGGGGGAGCGTGAGTGTCTGAAGTAAGGTTTGTCGTTTTAACTAATTGATCTAGCGAGTGCGCTGACGTTATCGGCCGGAAAGGGTGTTGAGAAACCTTGAACGAAATGACGGTAACATTTAAGGAGTATGCGACGGGCACGCTCCTAATGCTTGATCTATTGGGCACGTTTGTCTTTGCTCTTAGCGGCGCGGTAGCCGGAGTCAAGCAGCGTCTTGATATTTTCGGAGTGCTCGTCGTTTCCTTTGCCGCAGCCAGCGCCGGCGGTATCCTGCGTGACCTTCTGATCGATTCCGTGCCGCCCGCTGCCATCAGAGACTGGCGTTACATGGCGGCGTCGGTGGTCGCGGGTTTGCTGACATTTATTTTTTTCCCACGTAGTCAGCGATCGTCGAAAGTGCGCAACTTCGTTCTGCTTTTCGATGCCGCAGGCCTGGGGCTTTTTGCCGTCACTGGCACGCAAAAGGCCTTAGGCTATGGGCTGAATCCGGTGGTGGCGCCACTTCTCGGGATGCTGACAGGAATCGGCGGCGGGATGTTGCGCGATGTTCTGGTCGCGGAAATTCCTAACGTGCTACGCGCAGATTTGTATGCGGTGGCAGCGTTAGCAGGTGCGGTCGTGGTCGTGATTGGCCACCAATTAAACATTGCGCCTACCGTGGCGGCGGTATTGGGCGCGGTGATCTGTTTCGGCCTTCGGCTGGTCGCAATCCGTCGCGGGTGGCAACTGCCCGTTGCGCGTGTGGGTCCCAGGGAGGAATAGATCAAGCTTGAGAAGAGGAGATGCTACCCGACCAATACGCCATTGATTCCATTGTAAGGCAATAGCAGCGAAGGGAAGGATACAGCGATGCCAGATCCGATCGCTAGAAAACGATTGAAGAAGAAAATGCTTGACCGATGGGAGAACGAGGGCGGAAGAGTTGCCGCAGACCCAGCAAGCGCGGACCAAATCAGACCGACGAGCAAACCTAAGGGCAAAGGTAAACTACCGACTTCGCGCGAGTCGACGGTTGGAGTGCCCGCATCGCTTACAAAGAAGCGTAAGACTTCTGGGAAATGAGCCGTGCTTAAGTTGCGGCGTGCAAGACTGCGGTGCGTGGGACCCATAACTCTTGCGGGCTTATATCTAGGTTGCGGCAATCCACGGCGCAGCGATAACAGGTCGCACTGCTTCGATAAGAGGAAAGCTCCTAATCCGATGCCCGAGTAGTTCTGGAGCGCCGAGCGGAATCGCGCACGACCACGACCGAGCAATGCGCGTTCATCGCGACCGCGTCGGAAACACTCCCCAACAGAAATCGCTTGAAACCGCGCCGCCCGTGTGAGCCGACGACGATGAGGTCGGCATTCCATTTTTTCGCCTCTTCTAGAATGACCTCTTTCGGGTTACCGGAGAGCACGACCGCCGTCGCCTTCAATCCTGCGGAAGCCAGAACTTCTTCGGCGCTGTTAACATTGAGTGTCGTGCTGGTGGGTCTGATCAACCACGGCTCTTCGACAGTCACGATTTTGAATTCGCTTCCTTCAGGCCAGGGCCGTCCGGCGAGGGCTTCAGCCGCGGCCATCGAAGTCTCCGAACCGTCAGTTGCGAGTAACACCCTTCTCGCGCTGTGCAAAGTGTGAGCGTGATCTTTCGGTTGGTCACGCACGATCTGGACGGTGCAAGGAGCGGAAGTCACTACCGATCTGGCGACGCTGCCCACCATCCAGTGCTCAAAGTCCTTGCGTACGTGCGCGCGCACAAAAATCAAGTCCGAAGACCACTTACGTGCGAAGAACGGAATGAGAACTCGCGGGTTTCCCCTCGTCACCACCACTTCCGCCGGAATGCGGACCTCTTTTAGGCGCTCAACGGCGAGACTGGTTATTTGGTTCCCCCGGTTCTCCATCTCCCGCCGCACGGCATCCTTTCCATACCCAAACTCGCGCCACACCTCCAGCGGAACATCTGCGTCCACCACAACCGAAAGCACGTGCGCCGTCGTGCCCTCCGGCCACGGGCGCACGCCCACCGCGGCGACAAGCACTTCGGTCGAAATCGCCGAATCAACCGCAATCAATAGCTTCATACTTCAATGCCCTTCATCAGCAGTCCTTTGAAGAGTTCAGCAGCACGTTCGGTGAGTAAAGATTTATGAACTTGGCCGCCCGATAGGGAATTAATTAGCTCGTCGCGCTACGAACGACCTCGACCGAACAATGCGCTTTCGTAACCAGCGCCGTCGAAACACTACCAAGCCGGAACCTCTCCATAGCGCCGCTGAACTTGCGTCCTCCAACGAAAATAGAATCGGCATCCCACTTTCGAGCTTCCTCGATGAGGACTTTTTGCGGATCGCCCTTCTCGACTGCGACTGAGACCTGCAACCCGATGATGCGCAGTTCATTCTCAGCCCACTCGACCATCATACGCGCCGACTCCGATACCTTTTCATTGCTGCTGCTGATCATCGCCGCCGCAGTCGGCAGAACACGGGAAATTCTTGCGGGAGAAGTGCCATCGTCAACAGCGATGATTCGCACCTCGGTTCCCTCGGGCCACACGCGCATACCTACTGCGCGAACCGCGTGCTCAGCTTCGGGCGATCCGTCAACACCAATCATAATCTTCGGCGGCAAGGCGCCGTTTCTCGTAACCGTTCCTCGCGTCACCCGAACGGAGTGATGTGAATCGGTGACCATCTTCTTCGAAACGCTCCCGAGGATGAACCGCCCGAGGGCTGAGCGCCCGTGCGAACCGACGACAACTAGATCCGCCTTCCACTCGTCCGCCCTATTTATCAATTCTGTAGATGGGCTGCCAGCCAGACCTACGGCCTGCACCTCCCAACCGGGGAACGAGGACCGGACGCGATCAGCCGCTTTGGCTGCGAACTCTTCCGCCTCTTTGAGTTTCTGTGCTGCCTGTGCCTCAGCGTGCGCGAGGACCACCGTCAGTCTCCGCGAAGTCAGGGGCGGCCCGACCACTTCATGTCCGACTGAGGAAGGCGGCATCATAACCTCTGAGACCGAGACGACGAGGGCTTCCCCCTCACCCGGCAGCCCCGCCCTCCCTAGATCATCAAGCGCGGCGTCAGCGCTCTCCGAGCCGTCATAGCCGATCAAGATCCTCATTGTCATATCTACCTCCTGTCACATCTATAAATGAGCCCGGAGTCAAAAGTTTGCCAACTCGCTACAGCTCTAGTTGCTTTGGGAGACCATATTACGCCTCTTCACCCCGACTGCATCAGCCGCCGTCGCCAACAGCAGAGCCCTTTCGGGTTCCAGATCTTAAAGATGTCACGTGCACGCCGTCTCAAGACTGACCGTTGGAAATACTAAAGCTCGTAGTTTCCTGCGGCCTCCGGCTGATAAAGGATCTTGTCAACTTTAAGTCGGCGCACACCGGACGGTACAGGCCACTCAATTGTGTCTCCTCGTTTGTAACCGAGAATGGCAGTACCAATGGGTGCCAGAATAGAAATCTTGCCTTCGGTAAAGTTCGCCTCTGTTGGAAACACTAATGAATAGGTATTAGCTTCACCGCTCACTAAATCCTTCAAGCGAACTTTCGAGCGCATCGTTACTACATCGGCAGGTATTTGCTTGGGATCAACAATTTCTGCACGATCCAGTTCAGCTTCCAACTTGTTCAGATATTCCCGGTCCACGCCGTTACGTTCGCGGGTAACCTCAATCAATCCGCTAAGACGCTGATAATCGGGTTCTGTTACGTAAATGCTCGTTGTCCTTTGCGACTTCTTCTTCATATTCTGTACTCCTGATCCGATGCTGAAATTCTTCCCACCAACTGCCGATCTAACGAAGACCTGGCGCAGCTCAATTAGGCTGCGGTTTTCAAGTATGGACCACCAAAGGTTTGCGCACGCACAACCTCAACTGAACAGTGCGCTCCCAAGGCAAGTGCCGCTGCAGCTTTACCGAGGGCCGGTTGGTCATAGCCCTCGTTTAACTCGCGGCTTGATCCGCGAGAGTCGATGAATATGCAATCAGCAGCGAACTCGCGTGCCTCATGAAGGAGGACGTCTTGCGGTTTCCCATCCCTAATAGCAATCGAGACCGTTAGACCCTTCGCACGCAATGTCTGTGCGGCCGCGTCCAACGTAACAGTAGTTTCGGCATCCGTCCTGGGATCGCGCGGGCCGTCTTTACGCAGCGCCACTAAGCGTGTCTCGCTTCCCTGTGGCCATACCCGATCCGCCACGGCGTCAACCACGACAGTCCGCTGACGTAGAACCATCTAGTGCCGATGATGATTCGTATCGGAGCATCATCCTTTCGATCAGACTCGCGGGCAATGCGTACTGAGCAATGTGCCTCTCGAGCTACTTTGAGCGCAGGTCCAGCGTAATCAGTTATGTGCGGTGAAGGACTGGTGTTTGATCCCACAATAATGAGTTCGGCTCCCCACTGTTTAGCTTTTCGTACAATCTCATTCGCAACCGTCGCCGTATCCTGCATCGCCTCAGCTCTTACCGTACTTGAAGGAAAGATGGAACTAATCCGGCGTTCAGCCTCAAGTGCCAAGACCCGTTGCTCTTCATGATCCCTCAACGCTGGAACAAACGAAGACGCCCCTGCAGTTAGAACCCTCATTCGACGAGCGCTTACAGCGCGGGTAATCTCGTATGGCGACAAAGGCAGCCACACATTCGTAACCGCTACGATGGCGTCAAGTGCTTGCGGCAAGCCCGCCCTTCTCAAATCCTCCAGGGCCATTTCGGCGCTTTCCGAACCGTCGTAAGGGATCAAGACCTTGATACTCTTGTCCGTACCCTTTGCGTCAGACGAGGCGTGCGATGGGCTTGTAAAACTCTGTTCACTTTTGGCTATTTGCAATGACATTTTGCTCTCTCCACAATTCCAGGGAATCGGTTCTTAGCGTCCCAACGCAAGCGCTGCTCAACGCGTCTTGGCGTACAAAGCAAAATTACGGTCTGGGTAGTAAAAGGAACCGACCATTTCCCACTGCTCCAAATCGAAACTACGCCGAGCTCCACAGGCCACACATGTGCGGTAAGACTCATTCCCCCGGCTAAACGGTCGACTCATGTTTACGTGCCAGCATCCGAAGATTCGCGACGCGGCCCTGCGCACCTCACTGAGTAAGTCCGGCATAACAGCCGATAAATCTCTTCCAGCTTGTTCAACCACTGCTTCCACGACTCAACTCCTCCGAAATGTTGGTTGTTACTCTGAATAGCCTCGCAGCTACATGATCAATCAAAGCGTACTCCTGTAACTTCGAGCACCATATTTCCCCGTTCGGAATCCTTACTAATACTTTCGAGCAGAACACGAACACCGATTGCCTCACCTGGCTCGAGTACCGTTTGCCGGGCGGGAATGACCATTACCGTCCGCTCGCGCACAGTCGATTTTTGCGCGTCGACGATTGCGCCGCGCATCTCTAAGCCACTTATGGTTCGTCCAGTGTTGTTTCGAACGGTCGCTGTCAGATCCACCGCAAGGCTATTGAACGGGTGCACCTGCTCCGTGCCTAGTAATTGAGCTATTTCAATTTGTTCGCGAACCTGCTCGAACTCCGGCTCTCCCGGTCGTAACGCGCTTACCAAACGTGGCCCTGAGTGCGAGTTCACGGGCTGAGTCATAGCCACATAGTGCAAGCTCGCTGCCACTAGAGCGATGATCACGGTGATGATGGCGGCCAGGATAACGATTGGCCACCGCAGTTCTGGTTCTCTAACTAAAAGTGGACCTTGATATGACATAACTTTTGTATCTCCTAATCACTAGATTTATCGATGTTCACACGCTTCAAGGGTTACCGACGCGATTGAAAGCCGATAACGAAACTGTGCCCACAATCTTTGCAGATGTATCGATCCTTTTCGTGGGCGCCTACTACCAACCGGACCTCGGAGCACTGCGGACATTGCACGAGCCATTGCCTCAACATTTCCAGCCAGCTTGCCTCCACACCTTTTCCAGTCTCATGTGCCGTTAGAGCAATGCGTTCGCTTGGTCCTAATCCCATGTGTTAGTGGCTCCGTTTGTCAGTCGCGTGATAACGATTGTTACAGTGCCAGACTAACTAGGAAGGCTAAAGTGAAGTAGCGTATTAACACCTGAACTTCGCGGGTATTTACACCTGAGATTTACCAGGAGGCTGGGGGCTGATTAGCCCTAATGGCGTGAAATTCTGCTACATCAGTGGGATTATGATGAATAAGACGAAGGGAAAAAACTAGCCAGGCTCGCGTGCTAAGAGAGGGTGAGAGTTACCCTCTCGATCGGCCGAGCATTGCACTCACCGGGTTGCTGCGCAGCACATTGTTAAAGAAATGCCTTCAAGCGAATGAAGGGGCACTTCATTCGGTTTGTTTGCGTCCCCGCACATGGAGGGCCAACTCAACGCGGTTGCTCAAACTCTTCTTATCAAGAATGCGGCTAATGTGACCCTCTATCGTCCTCAAGCTTAGCTTCAGTTCTGCGGCAATCTCCTTGTTTGAGAGTCCGCGCGCGACGGCCTCGGCGACGCGCCACTCTGCGTCGGTTAAGTCTTCATCGCGTATCAAATCGGAGTCGTCCGGCTCCTGCTCTCCAAACATTCGTGCGAGGTCGGAATGAGTTCGTTTTACTCGCTCAAGGATGCTCTTGACGATCGCCACCAACTCCTCAGGCTCAAAAGGTTTTGTGACGTAGGCATCTACCCCAGTGCGAAATCCCGTGATGCGGTCCGCGGTCTCATCTTTGGCTGTGAGGAAAATGATAGGCACAAGTCGGCTACGCGGCGACGATCGTAGATTACGCACGAGCGCGTAACCATCCATCCCAGGCATTCGAATGTCACTGATGATCAGATCGGGAAGTGCTTCGGCAACGCGCACCATTGCCTCGGCTCCTCTGCGAGCCGTTTGCACGTCGTAGCCTTCTGCACGCAATGTTTCGGACACTGCAAGCAAGAGACCCGGGTCGTCATCAACGACCAGCAACTGTTTGGCCATGAGGTTAATCCTCGCTACTTCGGTTTATTGCATCCTCCGTCACTCCACAGCGGCAAATGCAACTTGAACGTGCTGCCGCGCCCGACTTCGCTCTCCACGGTGATCCGCCCTCCCATTCGCTCCATAACGTTGCGCGCCAGGTATAGACCAAGGCCGACGCCTGACACGTCGGCGTCCTCCAAGAACTCAGCGTTAGTCGTGCCTTCAGCCATCGCCGCGGAATGGGGAGCCGGACGTCCCCGGTGAAATTTGTCGAAGAGGATGGGCATGTCCTCCGCAGGTATCCCTCGACCGTTGTCTGTTACGCTTATCGCTACATGCGAGTCTTCTTCGCGAGCGGATAGAATAATGCGACCGCCGTCTGGTGTGTACTTAATAGCGTTCTCGACGATGTTCGAAAGGACCCGACGAAGTTCTTTGGGGTCAGCGCACACTGGCGCAACCTCAGGCTGAGGTTCGACTCGAAGTTCGTGACGCCTTTTTTCCGCTGATCGCGCCTCTGACTTGACGACGGAGGAGATCACTTCGTCCACCTCAACACGTTCGTGTGTGAGGCGTAACACACCCCCTTCGATACGAGAAAGGTCCAGCAGGTTGAGAACAAAATCAATCTGACGATCACATTCTACTGAAATCGTTTCGATGTACTCGCGTCTTTTCGATTCCTCAAGCCCGTCCCGCATCAGAAGACGCGTCAGCGCCTTGATTGTAGTCAGAGGTGTGCGCAGCTCGTGAGAGACGGTGGAGACGAACTCCGATTTGAGTCGGTCGAGTTCGGCAAGGCGCGCTTCCCTCTTTTGTAGACGCTCTGCCATCGCGTTAAAGTTCGTGCCAAGCCGTGACATTTCGTCGTTTCCTTCAGTTGGTGCTCGCGCCGAAAAATTCCCTCCTCCGAACTCTTCAGCGGCGAAGTTAAGAAGCCGCACTGGCCTAGCGATACTCCTTGCGATGAGCAGCGCTCCTGTCATCGTACCGACTACAACTATCAAGCCAACGACGGCATACCCCATCAGCTGCCGCCACGCAGACGCATAAAGAATTGCGCTAGGAATACCGACCATAACAATGTAGCCAGTTTTGCCTACGCGCCCGAGCCCATAGACGCGCTCAACACCATCAATCGAACTCTTCACAATGACGAGTCCCGTATTATGATTTTGAAGCGCCGAAAGAAAGTCAGAATTGCTGAGATCCATTCCTATTGCGGATTCTGGAGTCTGGCTACGATAGACCACTCGGTATCGCTGATCGAGCAAAGTCACAACCGCGCGATCCGGCAAGGTGATTCCGTGGAGTGGCTCCTTTAACGCGGCCCCGTCGATGCGTGCGACCACTGCACCGCCACCTTCAAGCGGTACAGCGACGGCCACAAGATACTGTCCCTCTCCGCGTGTCCAGTCCGTCTCAACATCGGGCACTCCGCCTCTTACTTCAGCGACGAGCTTTTCTGCTAAGCCGGGTGGAAGATTGCCGGCACCCGTCGGTTCAGTCGCTACAACATTTCCGTTTGCGTCTAGCACTCGTAAATCGATCCAATGTGTTCGGTGTCTTAACGCGGCCTTTAGGTTTTCTTCCAGAGCTGACTTGTCATTCAGATGGTTGGGCGGATACGAAGCGATGGTTTTGAGAGGCTGGTATTGAGCGTCAAGCCAGCCATCGAAAACGAGCGCGGCCAACTCTGCTTGCTGCTCCAGTCCTTCATTCAGCTGGTTTTGCTTTTCGCTCCAGACGATCCCAAGGACTGTAAGTCCGACGATTAGAAGCGGTACAACACCTCCTATTGCCAGCGCCAATAATCGCCCGCGGATACTCATCCCTGCCTCCAAACTGTTTTGTGGTTTCGAAGTATAGCAACCCGACCAGCACTCAAGACAGGAGAAAACTCCTGCGTTGCATGCGTGATAACACGCTCGTTGCCGATTGGTTTGATGAATATGATTAACTCGTTGAACCAATGTGGGAGCGGGGTTGACCGGAACGCAAGGAGCGCTTGTTGGGGGAAAGTGTCAAGGGTGTCGATCAATGATTTTTAGAGTTCGAGGAAAAAACGTTAGTGGCAGGTCTGCGATCGAAGTCGTGCGTGCGCTGGAGCGAGACGACCGCGAATACCCTAACGGTGGAGGACCAATTCGTCAGTATCTTATTTGGTCTCTTAATCGACTAAACGGCAGCGTGCCACCGCGCGATCTCGACCTAAGTGACAGGTTAGAAGATGAGCCGCTTGCTCTCGGGTATCTTCTTTTACTCGACGAATACGGCGTGGGTAATATTGTGGAGCCCAACTAAATGATCGAAGGAGTGACCAATGAATACGGCTCAATCTCAGACCGGCTTTTTTGACAACGTCTCAGCCTATTTTGATCAAGCGGCGTCGTTCACCCAGCATCCGAAAGGTCTCTTAGATCAGATTAAGGTCTGTAACAGCGTCTATTCGTTCAAGTTTCCCGTGCGCACGCGGCAAGGCTACGAAGTTATTTCGGGCTGGCGCGCGCAGCACAGCCACCACAAGCTGCCTGTAAAAGGTGGCATCAGGTATTCCGAGGACGCCAACGAGGATGAGGTGAAGGCATTGGCCGCGCTCATGACTTACAAGTGCGCGGTGATGGATGTACCGTTCGGTGGTGCTAAAGGCGCTGTAAAGATCAACCCGAAGAATTACTCGATCGAGGAGTTGGAACAGATCACGCGGAGATACACCTCAGAGTTGATCAAGAAGAACTTTATTGGTCCTGGAGTAGATGTGCCTGCTCCCGATTACGGTACCGGGCAGCGAGAGATGTCCTGGATAGTAGATACCTACGCCGCCTTTCACCCGGGCCAGATTGACGCGCTTGCCTGCGTGACTGGTAAACCTGTGTCTCAGGGCGGTGTGCGAGGAAGACTTGAGGCCACGGGACGCGGTGTCTTCTTCGGCCTGCGTGAAGTGTGCAGCCACGGAGACGACATGGCGCAACTAGGCCTCGACACTGGGTTAGAGGGTAAACGCGTTGTGGTGCAGGGATTAGGGAACGTTGGATACAACGCAGCTCAGTTTTGTCAACACGGAGGCGCAGTCATCATCGCATTAGCGGAATATGAAGGTGCTATCTACAACCCGAAAGGGCTGGATGTCGAGGCGGTGATGAAGCATCGGAAGGAAACGGGATCTCTCCTCAACTTTCCGGGAGCAACCAATCTCGGCACGAGAGAGGAAGCGCTCGAACTTGATTGCGACATTTTGATTCCGGCCGCGCTCGAGAATCAGATCACAGAAGAGAACGCCGGGCGCGTGAAGGCGAAGATTCTTGCCGAGGCTGCCAATGGACCGACCACTGCGGCTGCGACAGAGATCCTCCTGAGCAAAGGCGTCCTGGTCATCCCCGACATCTATTTGAACGCGGGCGGGGTCACCGCCTCCTATTTCGAATGGCTGAAAAATCTGTCGCACGTTCGATTTGGCAGGATGGGTAAGCGTTTTGAGCAAAGAAGTAATGAGAACCTGCTACGTGTCATCGAAGAAAGCACGGGACGAAGACTCTCCGACGCGGAGAGAAGAACGGTCGCGCGTGGCGCTGACGAGATCGATCTGGTTAACTCGGGACTCGAAGAATCGATGGCTGTTGCTTACAACCAGATTCGTGAGATATGGAAATCAGATCCCAAAATTCCGAGTCTCAGGACAGCTGCCTTTATCGGCGCAATAAATAAGATCGCTACCTGCTATGCCGAGCTGGGCATCTTCCCGTAAGACGTACTGATTCCGACTGCGCTAACAGAAGACTAGTGTAGGTAACTTAAGGACGTAATATGCAAAGCTTAAAACACATACAAGAAACCATGTTGTCTGATGACGGACTCTATGAAGTCAGTGAAGTCGAGCGTACCGGAGCGTCGGCTCCCGAGATCGTTCGGTTGACGGAGGAATTGGATACCGAGCGAGAACGCGGTCTCCGACTGTTGGCTGAGTTTGATAACTACCGACGACGCACGCGGCAGGAACAAGCCCTTGCGGAACAGAACGGCAAACGCGAAGTGCTGCTCGCGCTTCTCGATGTAATGGACGACTTCGACCGCGCCCTGTTGCACTTGGGCGAAGCACCGAATGCAGTGGCCGACGGTCTCAAGCTGATTCGCGAGCGATTCAGTGACGTGCTTCACTCGAATGGCGTCATGCCGTTTGACAGTGAAGGCAAGCCGTTCGATCCAACAGTGCACGAAGCTATGACCGTGATTGATAGTGACGGAGAAGAGTCCGGAACGGTATATACCGAGCATCGACGCGGGTACTTCATAAACGGCGAGCTGCTTCGGCCGGCGCGGGTCGCCGTGCTGAAGTGAAGTAGGGGTCAACTAATATTTTGCTTATCGGAGACTGGAACACGTTACAAAAACTTATTAAAGGGTAGAAGCAATGAAAAAGAACCACGGAGCAATTATTCTCGCCGAGCGTGCTGCCGACCACGCTAGGATTCGCGCGGTCTTACGTGAATGGGGTTATGAGGAAAATGAGATACAACGAGTTCTTAAGGGGCAGCCCCTATCTAGAAAGTTAGATGACAGCGATCAGCGGAGCGCACAACTTGCTGGGGCGCCGCTAGCTTAATTGAACCTCGGCCGCAGTATCTGGTTTCGAGATGCGTGCGAGTTGGAGTGTTGGCAGAGTTGCCATTCAAGACGCTTTCAAGAGGGCTTCTTCTAAGTCACGAACCATTTCAACCTGAGAAAAATAATGCTGAGGGTAGAGATAATCTTCACCAGATTCATCTATTATTCTCAGATAGCCATGTGTCGAAGCCTTCTCATCTGGGAGAACTCGATAATATTTCCACAATTCCAATGAAGCCTCATAATCCTGGTTGCTAATGCAACCCACAAAATTCGCGTCAACGTTCCAGTTTCTCATGGCTCTTAATCCAGCAGGCTTTTAATTTTGATTTCCCTCTTGCCTATGCCGTGCGCCTCGTACCAGTGTACTTCCGCTTCATGAATCGTGTCATCAAAGAGGAGCACCTTTGCAAATCCCTTTTTCTTCATCCAACGCCGCCCACCGTAAAGTTTACGCAAGCGGTCGAGCTCACGGATTGAATATTTGAAGGCAATTGTCTCAGCGCCGGTAATCTCCCAGATCTGTTTGAATTGCATCTGAGTTATTCCGATTCGTCACCGATGGCTTCTCTAACATATTCTTCAATGATTGGTTGCTTGTGAAAGAAGACTGAGGTTGGATGTTCGTGAACAGAGTCAAAATCTACAATACCAATTATTTCTTGTTTGAGTTGGATTGAGCGCGGATAACTACTTAAGTCGTCAAACTTGAACCCTTCACGGACACCACAGAACTCTCGAACCATTGCTAACAGATGCTCTAAAACGGCAACGTGCTTTGTTTGCCAATCAACCTCAGTGTTCTTAACAATTTCAGGCAGATCTTCGCTTGCCCGCTGACATAGAGCCTTGAAGACCGTTTCGTTAAAGGGCTTGTGTTCTTTGTGGGCCATCCTACTCTTTTCGCAACCTATATTGATTCAACCCATCCACACTAGGCAAGAACATTGCGGAGACTTAATTCCCTCATAATTAGTCCAAGGCAAACTCGGGGTAGCCAACTGTTGGGAGACCCGCGCGTCGAAGCCGGGTGCCGGAGTAAGGACGGCTTCAATTACCGCCAGATAAGCGAGCGCCCAACTATATTATGACCTGGCTACGGAACCCGCTGGCTCCTTTCACTGCGGCCATTCAGAGGGGAAGCACTCTTCACATTGCAGCTCGATGAATTCCAGCCACTCGCGAACCTCGGCTTCCACGGGCAGGTCGTCATCGATTTCTATGCTTTTGGTGCTAAAGAGTGCGCCCCAACGGTCTGCAACAAAAATCGCAACATCGAAGGTCTTCTCCGAAATTCCATCCGGATGCTTGAGGTATAGATCCGTCACCTTTCCGTCACTATCTGACAAAACCGGGAACGGCAGCGCCAAATCCTGCGCCAGGTGACGCAAACGATCTGATTCATCAGTCGAGATCGCAAGTACTTCCGCCTCCTTCTGTTCATAGTCGCCGTATCGTTCGGCGGTCTCCCGGAGCAACTGCTTACATTTTTGACATTCAGCCGAACGGAAGAAGATGATCACCAGATTCCGATGCTGCTTGTAGTCCCATGGGCCAACCTGACCATCGCGATTAACCGACGGCAAACGGAAGTTGGGAAGGAGCTGGCCTGCTCTTAACATCACTCCTTCTGTTTGGGTCGTCATCCTATTACCTCAGTTTTAGTGTTTCCGCTTTGACGACTTCGGAGGAATCCAGTTGAGCATGGTGGCCAAGCCAACCGCCGGAAAATCCTGCGCGGCGAAGCCCGTTGACGATGTAAGGGCAGCTTCGCATCAAGCGCCAGACAAATTCTGAGCGGTAGTTCTCGATCATCAAAACTATCGGACCCTGATCGAGACCGTAGTAACCTTTGGAGATCCAGCCTTTGCCTGAAGCCGCATCATACGTGGGATTGAAACTGCACTTGAATCCATACTTGCTGGTCATTTCAGGAAAGGTTTCGTCGAAGTAGCGGATCGACGGCAATACAATCTCGGGAGCGAACGGGAGTGAAGCAATGACGGCCCATGGAGCCAGCGTGCCATCGTCCGGTCCGTCGGGAATACCGCGGTTTATATAGTCGTAGAATTGGCGGGGCCTGCCTTCGATCTCTTCGATGGCTGGTCCAGGACCATCGCTCGCAGTCAGACCCCAAATGAATTCACCATAACCTTTAAAGTCTCTTGGGTTGTGAATAGCGTACTGCTGCTGAATGTAAGTAGCGCGCCGGCTGTTCTCGAAATAATCGATTCCACTGTGGCGCATGTACTCGTCCTGAATACCTCTAAAGTCGATCCACATGTGGGATAGTTGATGGATGAAGAGCGGACCGGCATAGAGGAAGTCGTATCCGTAAAGGCTTCTCCACTCATAGGTGCTGGTCCAAGCGTGGTAGCTCTCTTTGGGTAAGGGGTGCGTCGGTGAGGCCAGGCCAAGGACGTAAAGAATCAACGCTTCGTTATAACCGTCCCAACGATACTTAATAAACCCACGTTCGGGCGTCCAACCGTGCGTTACAGTGTCTTGGCCATTTTGCGCCCATTGCCAGTCCGCGCGTAGGTAGAGCGACAGAGCAAGGTTGCGGATTTCTCGCTCATCTTTAGTGTCGCGATCGAAATATTCGGCCGCCGTCAGGGCACCAGCGATTACGAAGGTCGAATCGATGGTTGACAGTTCACAATTAAACACACGGCGGCCGGTCTTCATATCAAGAAAGTGATAATAGAAGCCCTTGTAGCCCGTTGCGTCAGGTTCCGGGCCGTGCGAGCTGTTCCAAAAAAAGCG
This sequence comes from Pyrinomonadaceae bacterium, assembly GCA_963826235.1. Taxonomy (GTDB): domain Bacteria; phylum Acidobacteriota; class Blastocatellia; order Pyrinomonadales; family Pyrinomonadaceae; genus PSRF01. The sequence continues at coordinate 491,133 of CAWGWE010000001.1, forward strand.
CAAGCTTGTGAGGGTTCGTTTTATCGCATCATCGCGCGTGATAAATCCGCGCTCGACGCCAACGGGATAAGCAGCCAGGGCGAAGCCGGTGGGAGCGATACTACAAGGCGATCCCTGGCGGGTGCTGTCCGGTACCAGGCCATTCTCAGGATTTGTTTCCTTGAGAAAATAGTCAAAGGTAAGGCGCTGGAGCTCTGCAAGTTCGAGATGAGAAAAAGGCTCCTGTTTCGTCTTCAGCGCAATTGTGTGCTTTGAGTCCGTCATGATGATTAACGATTAGATTGCCTTGCGGACTACGCGCCGCACTACCTCCGCAGTCAACCCATAAACGAAATGTGATGAGAGTGCATAAGCGTGGATCGAGAGGGGGTACGCCGTTGGTCCTTTCGAGAGGCCTAGCAATGGCACAGCGCCCTCATCCACAACAAGCCAGAACACCGCACCGAAAGGCAGGCCCTTCCCCGCTGTAACTTTCGGCGCCATTTCTGCTGCTGCACCATATAGCCCACCTACTCCCGTGCCGAGAATGTAGTGAACTGCCGGGCCTGCAATCTTCTTTTCACTTGGCGTCGCCTTGTGATCAAAGAGTCCCTCCGAAACTGCCGAGGCGGCTCTCACGGTGGTGTCGTCCTGCACTTCTGGCGTCGGACTTGGTTTCGAAGCTTGAGGATCCGACGACTCCTCGCCTTCGGAGAACTCGCACCATATATTTTGAAATTCGTAGTGTGGCCAAGCCTCGATGCCCTTTGCAAGTTTGCTCCATACATCCTGAAATCGGTTCATCGTCCAGGAAGCTACTAGCCCACCAGCGAGACCGGCCACCAGGCCCTTCCACAAATTGTTCCCATGGCATCCGATTGTTCGCCGCGTATCTTGCATGGTCTGTTCCTTGCTGAGTCTATGTTCTTGGAGCAAGTCGTATCCTCAACCGAGTTCACAAGCTGTGGCAGAACGCGCAGCGAGCCCGCGTTTCAGACGCTCGTCGCAAACGTTCCAATCTATATTGGAGAAGAATGCCTCGATATAGTTCGGTCGCTCTGCTGGTTTGTAGTCGAGCAGGAAAGCATGCTCCCACACGTCCATCACCAGCACGGGATTGAAGCCCGCTACGTTGCCTGTTTCATGGAGCGTGATCCAATGGTTGGAGAGTCGCCGATTGGTCGGGTTCTGGTAGCAGATGGCCCAACCAACGCCGCGCATCTTGCCGATACCCACAAAATCCGCCTTCCAGATATCGTAGCTGCCGAAGCTGTCAGCTGCCGCTCGGAAAAAACAAGAGGTTCGTTCCGGGTCACCCGGCCCACCTTGTTTCATGTTGCCGAAATAGTATTCGTGCAGAACCATGCCGTTGTATTCGAATCCAAGGCGACGCGTGAGTTCGGAGTAAGCTGGCACCTCCTCCTGATCGACTTTGCCGTCTCTCAGAAACTCGGAAATCTTATCTGTGAGCTTATTTGTCTCCTTGACGTAACCCTCGTAGAGTTTGAAGTGCATCTCGAGAGTTGCATGGGAGATGCCATTCAAGCCACTTAGATTGAATTGTTTAGCTTGGTATGAATTGGTATTTATCATTTCATCGCTCCTCTTCATTTGCGGGCAATCTAATTTTCCAAATGCCCTTGGTTCAATTTGTCGCGGAAAGAACCGCAGATCGTTCGCGACCTCTCAAGTCAGATGGAAGCCTTTCGGGCTTCACTTGCTTCGAATGGCCCATAGCCCTTTTGAGCAATTCAGCGATGGCGTGGTAGCCGTGTTCTATGGCCACAATCAGGGCAGTTTTACCGGGGCTGCAAACTTTGTTTGCATCTGCGCCACTATTTAACAACGCCTGGGTGATTCCGATGTCGCCGCTACATGCCGCGAGCGTTAAGGGCGTACACCCACAATGGGCTTGGACATTCACATCGGCCCCAAACTGCAACAACGTTTTCACGGTGTCAGTACGGAGATTAATGACAGCAAACATGAGTGCTGTTCGACCTTCAAGATTTTGCGCATTCACGTCGGCGCCATTGCCGAGCAACGCCTTAACCATTTCCGTCTGACCATCGAGTGCAGCACTCATCAAAGAAGTATTGCCCCCGTCATCCCTTACATCAGCAGGTATTCCTTTGTGCGACATTACGTTTCTCCTGTAGCTCTATTCGCCTTTCCTTAGTTCGCGGTGCCAAATTCTTATTTCGTGCTGCCAAGGCCATCTCTAAGTGGTAGGGACAAATCCGATTACTCCTGCGCGCCAGAACGATGGTCGCCATAATGGCCGTGATGTTGATGACCTGGACGAATGTGAACAGTGTGTCATTTCGAAATACGCAGTAGCTTAGAAGCAATGCGCCGGCAATCAGCCAGATTAGCCACGTTGAGATGCTGATACCCCACGCGCACTTCTCAACATAGAGATGGCGTATTTGAGGTACATAAGCGACTATGACGAGCGCTGTTCCAAACCAACCCAGCATTTCCATCTTCAGAGTCACTTCGCATCCTCTTATTTAAGATTCGACAAGTAAATTCTCGCCCTCTATCTGAATCAACCGTGAACGCACCGGCTGTTGGGCTGGTCCACGCAGAACCTCGCCGGTCGTGACATCGAACTGACTGCCGTGACAGGGGCACGTCACCGTCGTACCGTCCAGCTTGCCCTTCGCGAGCGAGCACGCCCTGTGTGTACATGTGTCGTCGAAGGCATGAAGCTGTCCGCCCACACTCGCAATGTTCACCTTTGTACCTGCAACATCGAAGACACGCATCTCTCCCGCCCCGATGTCTCTTGCGGTTTCAATTCGTACCAACATAGCCCCACCTCTCTTAGACCATATGCCGGGACCATTTTCGTTCCTAAGGTCGAATCCCAAATGGAACCTAAAGCGCCTTCAGATATTCGACTAAGTCCCTCTTCTCCTGCTCAGTCAGGTTCAGTTGCTTGAAACTGTTGTAGTGGTTGACCACGTCGAGCAGAGTCGAGAAGCGTCCGTCGTGGTAGAACCCACCTTTATGAATCTTCTGTGTGTCGAATAAAGCTCGCAGTGGCGTCGTTACATACATTCTTGCCGGGCCACGATTGGCCTGGAAGCTGTCGATGCCAATATCTTCAGCCTTATGAAGGTTGTTCCCGGGCTCAGTGAAAATAGGAGGCACGTGGCAGGTGGAGCACTTCGCCTTGCTGTTGAAGAGAGCCTCTCCTCGTTGCGCAGCCGCCGCGTCGTAACTACCTGCGGGCGCTTTGGGCGCGGGCATCGCAAGTTGATAAAAATGCAATGCCGGCAACTTAGCCGTGATCAAGTCCTTTGCGTCACGCTTATGTCCCCAGCCAGCTTTCGCCGCAACCGGGTATTGAGCGGCATTCTCCAAACGTTCATCAAAGAAAGTACCCTGGCCGTACATCTGCGTGTTCGCGACATAGGCGTTCCAATAAGTCACAGTACCCCATCCGCCGGTCCACGTGTGCTGATTGACTCCTGCCAGGCCAAACGCTGAGGGCATCATCGTCGCAGCGCTCATGCCATTGGGGCTGTTCATCTGCCCATCCATATTCAGTTCAGCGTCGTAGCGACCCGGACCCCAACTATTCAGCACGGTCTTTACCGTCTGCACGTCCACACCCAGCAGATCACTAAACGGTTTAAGATTCGGCGCCGTGGCCACGATGGCGCCGACATTCAGGTCGCGATTTCCCCAGCCGTCTAGTCGTTTGCCGATTCCTGGCGCGAATGAATCGTCAACGGTTGAATGACACATCGCGCATTGGATACCGAGGGACCGGAGATGACCTGTCTCAGTAAAAAAACCAGTCACACCAACAACAGCGTTTAGTTTTAGCAGTGCAAGCGTTGTGGCTGGATCGTCAAGATCGACCTTGTCGGCCTTGATCTGCGCTACCAGCTCTGCCGGAAGCGCCTCGGCATCAACTTTTAGACCCAGTGCCAGCGCGGTCTTTGGACTTACTCCATTACCTACTCCGCCTAGCTTCTGTCCGGCAATTGCCTCATGCAGTCGCAGCTTGCCACCCCAAAAATCCTCCGAACCAAATGTGTCGTAGCGGAAGATTTGCTTTCCTTGTTCCATCATCCGCTGTGCATTCTCGCTGATTTGTTGATCGTAACCTTTCTCCTTTTGACCGCGCTTCGGTTCCTCGCTTCGCTGGGCGCGGCTTCGATTAGAGAGATAACCGACCGCGACGGTAAGGCTTGCCACTAACACCAAGACCTTGATCACCATCATTAGCTTCCAGTTTTTGTTATCACCGGGATTGCTACTGTCTGACATAACGAGCTCCTTTGAGAGATTGATCTTGTCGTTTCAACTTTTTTCAGGCTGCCTTCCGCCAATCGGCGAGAAATTTTTCAAGTCCCTTGTCTGTCAGCGGATGATTAAAGAGTTGAACCATCACCTTGAACGGCATTGTCGCTACGTCGGCGCCAATGCGCGCTGCTTCGATAACGTGAATGGGATGTCGGATACTGGCCGCCAGGACTTCGGTCTGCCAATCATAGTTGTTATAAATTTGGACGATATCGCTGACGAGCTCCAGACCGTTTTGCCCGATGTCATCGAGTCGGCCCATAAACGGACTGATGTAGGCAGCGCCGGCTTTCGCGGCCAGGATTGCCTGCGCAGCAGAAAAACAAAGCGTGACGTTTACCTTAATACCCTCCGACGTTAACTGGCGCGTGGCCTTCAACCCATCGTTCGTAAGCGGACATTTAACTACCACGTTGGGTGCGATCGCGGCGTACTCTCGCCCCTCGCGCAGCATGCCTTCGGTATCGAGACTGGTGACTTCGGCAGAAACATCACCCTTCACCAGCTCGCAGATGGCCGCCACGTGCCGCTTGAAATCAACGCCAACTTCTTTGGCTACCAGGGAAGGGTTGGTTGTAACTCCATCAACTAACCCTAGTGCCGCGCCTTCACGAATTTCATTCAAGTTTGCCGTGTCGAGAAAAAATTTCATCAGACTCCTTTTCCAGCGCCGCTAGCGAGGAACATTTTGCAAGCGCTTGGCTAAGCCGTTTGGTATTTCGATCCTATTCAATCAGCTAAACGTTATCTGCATTCATATCCAGGTGACGACGGTGTTACCACCTGTTGATGCGAGTGTTTCCACTTGCTTGTCTTGTTCTCTCCATGACTTATTCAAACTAGCGTCACCAAATGGGCTTTTTGGAGCGTGTGATTTTCTCAGGATGAGTTCGCCATCAACCGGCACTATTCCGCCTTAACTGAGCAATCAGGAAGCGATTCGAGAGGAAGGCCACATCCCTGAACGCGGCCTTCTCCCTGAATAGTGTCGTCACGATTATGCGGCGCGCTTCAGCTCGTCCGCTGCCTTTAGGGCCTCGCGCCTTACGTGGTCGGCGAGTGTCGAATTGATGATGCTCTTGATCTTTCCGGTCTGGATGCCCTTCTCTGCTGCCGTCTTGAAATCAATGATGTCATTCACGGCCTTCTCAACCGGACCCTTCGACGAGGGCACGTTCTTATGCATCTGCCGGAAAGCCTGGCTCGTTTGCATCGCCTTCTGGATGAGCGCGTTTTCCTCAGGGTCGAGTAAGTGCGCGATAAAGTCCGCGTGCTCGCCCATGATTATGGTCCAGAACTCGGCTGCCTCTTTCATGTTGATTGACGTGTCGCCGCGCGAGAACTGGTCGAGCCTTCTGCCAAAGCGCTCGGCCTCGCGCGCCGTATGCTCGAAGAAGCTTGCCCACACGAGGCTCTGGAGGCGGCCCGCGGCTTGCTCATCACGCATCTTGTGCTTGAAGTCGGCGTAAGGCTTGAGGAGTTCGATGGTCGAACGATTGAAGGCCTGGTAATTGCCGCGGTCAAGCTTAGCGGCATGCGCCTTTTCAAGCTGGTCGGCGAAGTTTTGCTGGAAGTGCTCGGCCTGCCGGCGAGGCCCGGCCAATTCTGAACCCGGCATCAGCATGACGAAGAACTTGGCGTGCTCCATCATCTGTTCGTTCCAAAATAGGTTATCGGCGATCGAATGAGCGACCGGATCGGTCGAACCCGCTTCCGCTAGGAAGGTCGGCTTCATGCCGCCGTCTTTAGAAGTGATTCCCCGGGACTGCATATCCTGACCCGCTATCGTCTGCCCGAGCACTGTCTCTAAAAGCGGTCCGAACAGAGTTACCCCGACCAGAGTGCTCCCGCCCGCTATTAATATTTTGCGCCGCGCGATCCCTTCAGCGGAGGGGGCGTCTTGCGTCTTCTGGCTGTTCATCTTTCTCTTCCTCCTGTGTTTTAGATTGGCAAGGCGGGGGGACCGTCTGTCACGTTTTGCATGGGGGCGACGAAGTGCACTAATGCTCTTGGCTTTGTCCCAGCAGTGGATTCACTTTGAATTGAGACCGGGGATGCTGGTAGCGCATTAACACCTGATCCTCGCGAGTGTTAACACCTGTTCTTCCGAAGACAGCACCACCATTTCACACGAGCTCCAGCAAATGGCCCATCCTTTCTTTCTTGGTACGTAGATAACTCCTAGCCGCGTCGGTGGGCGGAATCACCACCGACACACGTTCAACTACATCAAGCCCATTTCTTTGAGCGCGCGGATTTTCTCGGGATTGTTTGACATCAACCGGACACTATTCGCGCCCAAGTGGGCGCAAGATCTCCGCGCATTGTTTGTAGCAGCGCAGGTCAACTGCGAGTCCTAATTTCTCATTTGCCTCAATTGTGTCCGCGCCCTCATCTTGCAATGCGTAAGCACGAATCTTGTTAATGATGCCTATACCTCGACCCTCCTGCTGTTGATAAACAATTGCGCCGTTCCCTTCCCGCTCGAACAAACATGACCTTCTTGCTGACAAACGAGGAGGCGGCTGCCACTGCCTGAACTACCGTAAAGTTTCAGCGATCAAATTCCTGGCTTAGCCGAGCAAGGGCGAGAGCGCCCAACGCCAGACCGAAATCGCGGAGAGCAACGTCGTAGTAGCCGGGGATCAGTAGCAGGTTCACTACGATCATTAAAAGCCAAGCCGAAACGACATAGGCAAAGAATTTCGGTTTAAACAAAACTCCGAGTCCAGCAATGATTTCGATCACGCCGGCAACCAGCATCAATTCGTGACCGTGACCGCCGACCATTTTGTTGACGAAAGCAGGTAGGTACTGCTCCCAGTTCACAAGTAGATTGAAAAACTTGTCCAAGCCAGCGACTATCGGCGCGACGACAAAGCCAACGTGCAAGATTTGATAGGCTTCATAGGCTGGTCCCGAAACATCGGCTTCTGCCTGCGCTTTATTTCGAGAAGTGGTTCGGGCCGGGCTGTCGATAATGTGCTCCATCTTCGTGTCCTCCTAAGTGCTAAAGAATTTGGTTTGTCGCTTGAGCGACTGTTCGTTTGAGCGAAGGATACACCTTGCAAATAATAAGTCAAGGACTAACTTGATTTATTGCGTTTATTGCAGAAGTATGGAATACTCCGCCTGAAATGAAGAGAACTAAACTCGACAAACGGTTTTTTGGCAGTACGAGAGGTCGTCTTGTCACCCTTTTGAGGGGCACCAGGAAGACTGTCAATGAGTTAGCCGAAGAGCTCGAACTGACAGACAACGCCGTGCGAGCACATCTGCTTTCGTTGGAACGTGACGGCCTTATCAGGCAGAGCGGCATTCAGCGCGGGACACGTAAGCCCCATTTCTCTTACGAGTTGACTGATGAAGCGGAGCATCTCTTTCCTAAAGCGTATGACGCCCTCCTCAATCAACTTATTGCCGTGCTTAGGGGACGACTAACGCCATTGGCGCTCGAGGAGGTTTTACGCGAGGTAGGCCGTTCCTTAGCGGTGGCTCAAGTTGCAGGCGAAAAGCACGGTGACCTGGAGAGTCGTATCGGCAAGGCACTGTCTGCGCTGGAAGCAATAGGCGGAGCTGCTCGTGTCGAGAAGGATAACAAAAAGCTTGTGATCTGTAGTGAGAGTTGCCCGCTGGCTACGGCTGTCTCTGAGCATCCGGAAGTTTGCCGGCTTGCGGAAACACTTCTATCCGAAATAATTGGTTTGGAAGTCCGCGAGCACTGTGATCGGGACGGCCCCCCGCGTTGTCGTTTTGAAGTCATGGGAAGCGAAACGCAAAAGACTAAAGGGCGGTTCAAACCCTAAAGACTCGAACGCGAGCAAATTCTTTGAAAGCGCTATCTCGCAAGAGAAACTGCCGCTGGTCTACCCTGGTTTCCGAGTTGTTGCCCGGTTTTACCAGCGATGAATTGAATGGCTGGTCCAATTGTCAGACCGGAGATCACTGTTCCGATGCCTACCGCTCCGCCTAGAATCCAACCAACAGCAAGTACCAGGACTTCCAGCGCCGTGCGAGTCCGGCTGACACTCCAACCTGTTTTTCTACTCAGGCCCAACATCAGGCCGTCGCGTGGACCAGAGCCGAGTTGACTTCCAAGATATAAAGCGCTACCGAAGCTCGCGAGAAGTATCCCTGTTATCAACCAAGCGCTTCGTAGCAAAGCGCTCCTGGCGCTTTCGACGAGTGCCATGCCTATGTTGGTAAATACTCCGATTAATAGAATGCTTGGTATTAATGCAATGCCAGGCTTTTCACGCACCGGGATCCAAAGCAACAGGACAATCGCTCCGACAAGAATCGAAACTGTGCCGAGCTGTATTCCTGTTAATCCAGCTAAACTATCGTTTAGCACGTCCCAGGGACCGAGTCCTAGATTGGCGTGTTTCATAAACGCGATACTGAAACCAATAAAGGCCAATCCCGTGAGCAACTTTGCCCAGCGGGTGAGTAGAGTTGTGAACCATGATTTATTTAGTCTCATAAAAGCATTTTCAACAGAAAGATGAAGTTGATCTTATGGACAAGCTTAAATGACGGCGTAATTAAGGAATAGAGTGGAAACACGTAATCTGGCCACGTGATATCACGGTGGGATCCGTCTGATGCTTTTCCAACAAACAGCGCTTAAAATGGATTGAAGACCAGCCCATTAGGACAATATTGAGTCAAGAACTATTCAACGAGACCCTGTACCCAATTCCGTCGTGGCGGGTTCGGAAGATTTTGTTGATCACTGTGCTGCTGTTTGTCTCTTGCAACCCACCTGAGCAACCGCACGCTGCTTACGTTCCCATTTCTCAATTAGAACAGAGCTACGGGAAGCTCATCACTGTGTCTAACGCACCAACAGCAGATCAGCACGGAACCGGCGATCGGATGGGAATATTCCGAGATAGCAGTGGCACGGTTTGGGGAATACCGCTGACGATTGCTGACAATGGCGACTTGCTTGGATGTGCCTCTCCGATGCTTCGAGAATTTGCGGTAACCGATACACTGCCGGCTGATGCCGTTGACATCATCGGAGCTGTCAATCAGCCCAGCGGCTGGCGCGGAGGAACTGGAAAACTTGAACTGCTGATTCGCGATGCACAGGGAGGGTTACGCTTGCACTCGGTAACGTCGGCAGAGGTAAAGACTGGTCCGGTATGTTGGTCGCAGTCGCCGCCAGAGCAGCCCTTAAAATATTACCGGCTCGTTAAAGCAAACTAACCTGCACAACAAGACTGCAAGCAGCGTGAACGCCAGCGCGCCAAGATGAAACGGCGCAAGCGTGTGACAACACTGGCAGCGGAGACGTGAGTTGTTGTTGCGTGGCCGCTTATGGATTGAAGATGACGCGACCACCTCTGACTGTCGCGCCGATCACGAGTCCGGCACTCACGAGTACGATGTTCTTAATGATGTACTGTCCTTCCAGCGTCGGCGCGTATGGCACTACAGTGAAGACCTCCCCAGGGAACAGAAAGATCGGCGTGATCGTTCCGAGCATCTGCACGAAGAGCAACAGGAGAGTGGCGCGCATAAAAAGGTTTGTGATTAGACCGATGCCGATTGCGCACTCCCATAGGGCAAGCACCGGAATGCTCACACCCGCGGTCACCGTTCCGAACGTCAACATGTGGATTGTGCGTGCCGCCAAACTCTGAGCCGGACTCAGACCGGGAAAGAACTTCAGCACGCCAAACCACAAGAAGACTACGCCTAAGCTGATACGCAGGAGCGTAATTCCATGGCGCGCCATCCAGTCAGTTATATGCTTATCCAATTGACTGTAGACAGACTGTCGAGACCCCATAATTTCTGTCCTCAACTTCGTGGGCATAATCCTTCTCGTCTGATTGTTGACCTCGAGGGTCATCATCTGCCTTTTAAATTAAGATAGATACTTAACGAACAGCACCTCGTTATGCCGCTCGTTGTAGACCAAGTCGTCGACGAGCTGGCTTGCGAGCAGAATGCCCAAGCCTCCTCCGCGCAGACCCTTCTCTTCACGCACGAAAGCGTGGCGGACGGGATTGTCTTTCGGGTTATTGATCGCAGCGTGGTCCAGGCTGGAAAGGTCGAAACCATCGCCCGGATCTTTTATTCGGCAAATGAATGCGTGCTTGAGGCGGATGAGCCTGACCTCAACGAGCGCCTCGGGATCGAGATGGCCGCCGTATTCGACAGCGTTGCAAAGCATCTCCCGGAAGGCGCAACTAATCGCCTCACCGACCTCCGGCGAAAGGCCGGCCTCAAGTTGCGTGACTAATTGCTGAAGTGGAGAAATGACCGCCAGGTCGCAAGGCACACGCAGTTCAAACCATTCCGGCAGCACCGAGACAACTTCGACCCCCACTGACAAGCAAGCCGTAAGTGCGTTGTTAAGACCAGTATCTGGTTCGGCGCCGTTGGATCGCTTGGCAAGGAAGTCGCCGAAGGCGATGTCCGGGTGACTGTTTGGTTGTTCCGCTGCAGCAATCATGATCTTCTCTTTGCCGACAATTGCCGGGAGCGGTGTGGCACTCCCTCGGTTTCTGCGAAGCTCATCGATCAAAGTTCTGGCTTAGACGAGCAAGGGCGAGAGCGCCTAACGCCAGACCAAAATCACGTAGCGCGATGTCGTAGTAGCCTGGGATCATCAGCAGGTTCACCACGATCATTAAGAGCCAAGCCGAAACGACGTAGGCAAAAACTTTCGGTTTAAACAAAACTCCGAGTCCCGCAATGATTTCGATGACACCGGCGACGAGCATCAACTCGTGACCGCGGCCCCCGACCATTGTGTTGACGAACGGAGGCAGGTACTGCTCCCAGTTCACAAGTAGATTAAAGAACTTATCCAGTCCGGCGATTATCGGCGCGACGACGAAGCCCACGTGCAAGATTTGGTAAGCCTGATAGGCGGAGCCGGAAACCTCGGCTTCACCCAGTGACTTCGTTCGGGAAGTGGTTCGGGTTGGGTTGTCGATAATGTGTTCCATCTTTCATGTCCTTCCAATACTAAGACTTGATTATCAACTTAGGGGAAGGTCTAGATGATTCATAGCGTGAAAACACTTGATCTGCATACGTGTTCCCACGGTCATTCATCGCTCGCTGCACGACATATCTTCCAGTTCCGCGGCGCGCGGAAACAGGATGTTATTTTCCAAATGGATATGCTGCTGCAGGTCCACTTCCAACGCTCCCAGCGCGCTGTACAAGGTTTTGTAACTAATGCATCCATCCGCCGGAACTGTGTAGTCGGAACTCGCCTCACGCATTCTTCCCAAAATGTATCCGGTCGCGTCGTGCTCGGCCATCATCACGCGCACTGGATTCCGCACAGTTCCAAAAGGCGGCGAGGGGAGAGGTTGATTTGCCACAGCCGCTTTTTCCATTTGAACGATATAGGGAAAAAGCACCCGTTCTTCTTTCAGCATGTGAGGCTCGAGTTCCCCACGCAGCTTCCCGAATTGATCGTGAATGTGAAAGAGCTCCGGATGGTTTTGCCCAGCAAGTTGAAGTAGAGGCGCGCGCCCCAATGCATTTGCTCGAACCGAACCGCTTGTTGAGTGATGAAGGAGTGAAAGGAACTTTACGTTTCATCTGGAATGTCGTGCGTGACCGCGGGTCGCGCGAACGAGTGTTGATAATGCGAAAGGTATTCCGGTCTTACCAATCGAATCTCGCCGCCATCATGATGATCTGTGTTAAGCGATAGATCGTGATCCACTACAGATATAAGAAACCAAGAATACTCTTCGTGGGTATCAATCCTCATTTTGGCTCGTTCAATCGAGGTGTGCCATTCTCCAATAATAAGATGTTTTGGTATCTCCTCTCGGATGCTGGAATCCTCAAGGAACAGAGAGATGAACTTCGCAATGACGAGGCCTTAAGACGAGTCTACAAAGAGAAGTTCAATATCATTTACGGATTGGGCTTCGTTAATATGATCAATAGACCAAACACGTGACATTACAGCTCTTAAGAAGGGCGAGGAGTTGCCTGGCCGAAAAAGAATTTCACGTATCATAAAGACAGAGAACCCGCCAGTAGTGTGTTTCATCGGTAAAGTCGCTTACGAAAAATACATCGGATCGAAAGATTTCTCTTTTGGTTGGCAAGAACCAATCAACAAGTCCAAGATCTACGTTATGCATTTTCCCTTGCGCGGGGAAGCAATCGTTAGAACTCGCGAGTTAAGGGAGGTGATGCAAGCTACTCTTAATCAAAAGCAGGCGTGAGACTCATGATTACTACTGGCGAGAGGCAGTCTAGTCTTTGTAATTGAGCGGGAGATTGACGCGTCTGCCGGCGTCAAGGCATAAAAATCATGCCGCGCTCCTCCAGCAATCTATCTTTAACCAGTCGCTCGATCATATCGAGCACAGCAGTGCGAGCGCCAGGGTCATTACCTCCAACTTCGAACAGTCGGGCAGATCGAGCGTCTCCTTATTAAAAGATCCAAACATAGCCAGGATTTTTCCGGCCAAGACATCCATACTAAAGACTTACATCCTCACGAAAGCGTCAGCGCGCGCTTCAGGCTTCCGCTCTCAGGAACAGTTTGAGACTTTCCGTCCCTGGATCTGTTCATGGCCCGCTTGAGCAATTCAACGATACCGTTAAAGCCATGTTCCGCGGCATGAGCTGACACAGTTTGTCCTGACGTTAAAGTTTTTCTAACGTCAGCGCCCTTATCCAGCAACGCTTGGACAATTCGAGCATCGCCGCTACATGCCGCAAGGAATAGTGGCGTGAACCCAGCAATAGATTGAGCATTCACGTCTGCCCCACGCTTCAACAGTTCTTGAACTGTGGCTGGATGCATGTTGATGATAGCAAACATTAGTGCGGTACGGCCCTCATGAGTTCGCGCATTTACGTCGACGCCGTGGCGGAGCAAAGCTTTCACAGTTGCCGTCCCGCCGTCCAGCGCAGCGGACATCAGTTCAAGATGTTCCTGATCATCGCTCGTATCAATCGTCATTTCCGCGTGCGACATAACCGGTCCTCCTTAGAATTTCGATACCTTCATATCTTCGATTCGTTGTGACCGATGAGTCTCGCTTATTTGTTTAGAACTGAAAATGACTTATGTCACAGTCTGAAATGAAATCTTCATACAAGAAAACTTACGTGCTTTTGATCATTCACGAATTAACGTACTAGTTGCCTTGTAAAAAGCCGGGGGCCGAGCCGATCATACTTCTATGGCAACGGACAAACTCGCCGCGCTTCGTGCAACTGTTCTCTTTGGCAGCTTAACCAACGAAGAATTGCGCCCTTTAGCTTCTCGTTGCACAGAGCGCCAGCTCTCTCGCGAAGAAATATTGTTTATTGCCGGAGAAGAGGCGCGCGGACTCTATGTGGTTGTGAGCGGCGCGGTACGCGCTTTTCGAGCTGGCGCAGACGGGCGAGAGCAGGTCATTCACACCGAGCGCGCCGGAGCCATCCTTGCCGATGTGCCAGTTTTCGATGATGGAACGTACCCAGCGACGGCCGTTGCGGATGAAGACTCGTTAGTTCTTTTTATCGCAAAAGGGGACGTGCGTGCCGTCTGTCTTGAGCACCCAACAATTTCCCTTGCTGCACTAAAGATGATGGCCGGACGTTTGCGAAGGCACGCCGAACTGGTCGAAGCGCTGTCGTTGAGGGAAGTCGGTCAGCGACTCGCTCGTTTATTGCTAACGGAAGCCGAAGTTCGTGGTAAGAGATTGGACGGCGGCATAACCTTCGACCTTGTTATGAATAACGCCCAGATTGCCGCGCGCGTTGGCAGCGTTCGCGAAGTGGTGTCGCGTGCGCTGGCTCGGTTACAACAAGACGGATTAATCCTGCTTGAGAATCGTCGCGTGACCATCCCCGACGAAGAGCTACTTGCCGAATACTCGGGCGAAAGCTAATACGGTTCGAGTGAGACTTGAAGTGAAACGAAAGATCATCGGGTTCCACCAGGACGAAGAATTTCATTGGGTAGCTGACCTGGAGTGCGGACATACGCAGCACGTGCGTCACGATCCGCCATTAACCTTACGCCCTTGGGTGACGACACCTGAAGGGCGGCGCGATCGCATTGGAGCAGAGTTAGAGTGCCGCAAGTGTGATGAGTGAAGCAGTCGCAACCAGTTAACTGTTTGTCGTCTAATACCCTCAGAAGTTCCAGTTCCATTTAATTGATGAGCGGGAGAACCACAACGATTAGGCAAATAGTAAGCGTTTTCATAGATAACCCGCAGCCTCAACACACCGAGCCTCAAAAGCATTTCCGCTCTATAAGATTCTGCCTGTGGGTTCCAAAACCTCGGGTGTAAACACTCGCGCGACTTAGGAGTAAATACTCTATTTCTCACCCCCCTCCTGCTTTAAGGTAACTACAAGCTGATCGTTGCCTGCGACTAACTTACAGGCAGAGCAACTCATAATTGGCAGCACTAAGGCCAACACAAGACGCCACGACGTTTCTTTAAGCAGCGATCAGCAGTCATTAGGACTGAGCTGAAGAGTCAGCTTGAAGATGATGAGGTGCATGAATGATGAAGATATTGATTGGCTATGACGGCTCAGAGAGGGCTGACGCTGCTCTGTATGATTTGCAACAAGCCGGCTTACCGGATGACGCCGAAGCTCTTATCGTCTCCGTGGCCGACGTAATGATGGCACCTGCTCCCTCGAACCTTGAAATCGTTGAGCAAGCTCTTACGTCCCGGAGATTGACATCTAGCCTTCTGCTGGCGCAAAGGCGGACTGCGCGCGTTCTCTTGGAGGCAAAGGCACTAACAACCAAAGCTAGTGAGCGCGTTCGATCATATTTCCCAGATTGGCATGTGCGCGCTCAAGAACTGGCAGGCCAGCCTTTCGAGGAATTGATTAAGAAGGCGGATGAGTGGAAGCCGGATCTTATTGTAGTCGGGTCTCAGGGACATTCATTGGCCGGACAGCTAATTCTAGGAAGCGTCTCCAAGAAGATCGTCACGGATTCGCATCACTCCGTGCGGGTCACGCGTGGCAGAGTAAGGAGAGATGACTTTAATCCGATAAGACTGGTGATAGGAGTAAACGGGTCGTCCGAAGCCGAACACGCAGTTCGCGCGGTGGGCCGTCGCATATGGCCGGAAGGAACCGAGGTGCGAATCATGGCTGTTGACGATGGGACCTCTCCTGCAAGGATTGCGCATTTCCTTCCGACCGCGGCGGCTATGATCAGAGACGAGAACCAAGAATCGGCTCTAGCGGCTCATAGGATGGTCGAGTGGGCCGAGAACGAGTTAAGTGTCATCGGATTAAATGTCTCGGTTGCGATCGAGAAGGGCGATCCGCAGAGGGTGCTCATTCATCAGGCGCAGAAGTGGAACGCCGATACAATTTTTGTCGGGGGACGCAGATTCAACAGTGCTTTTGAACGGTTCCGGCTCGGTAGCGTCGCGACTGGGCTGGTTACTAAAGCACATTGCTCGGTCGAGGTTGTGCGGAATCCGATCAGCTAACGAACCCGGAGAACTTCAGCCAACAGCGGATTACGAAGTTCTTGTTCGCAGGGATGCAACCACGTAAGTGAATTTTTGGAAGGAGGTTGTGAGGATCATGTTCGCTTTAAATCTGATAGCACTCGCCTCAGAAGTAAATGGGTTATATCCATCTAGCGTGGGATGGATAGTCATCGCCATCGCCTGGTCAATCGTCGGGACGTTGTGGCTAGCTGGCAGCCTTATGACTGCCCAGAGAGCATCGCAATCTTCGGGTCTGGCCCGGACAGAGAAGCCCCTGGAGTTCGTAGTGCATAAGTCGCGATTTGGATCAAAGCATTGGTAGCTACGATTGCTTCTTAGGCTGCTAGACCTATCGGAGAGATAACAATGGTGCCGGCTCAACCACGCATTCTGTGTATCGACAATAACGCTTCCAGCAACTTAGCCGTTTATCTTCTGGAACGCGTTGGTTACGAAGTCAAGACGGTAAGTTCCCTGGATGACGCCGCTAAGTTAGCTCAGGTTGAACGCTTCGACCTCCAGCTGATAAATCACAGATTGGTGGATGGATTAGAAATTGATTCCTGCGAAAAGCTTCATAAGTTTGCCCGGCGCACTCCAATCCTCTTCTACTCCACCGTGACATATCCGTACGAACAAATACAGCCAATTCTTTGCCGCCAACATCATCATAGTATGGCCCCGGTTTATGTTTATGACGTCGTGGGCCACGTCTCACGGCAGCTGCATAAAAAGCAGAGATCGGAAGACCAAAACAGTCTAAAGCGGCCCAGTAGCGAGGATCGCAAAAGCCTGCCGCAATATTTTGAGGGGGCAAGAACATGATTGACATTATTAGACCGAAACTCATCAGCAGCTCATTACTCATTATGGCGTTGACGTTGGTAACGCTGACTTGGTGTGCCCTCGAGGTGCACGCCCAGACGCCGTCGCCGCCGCCGACTACCAGCGGCACGCCCGTCGCCGACGATGACGCGGCAGGGGTTGATGCGGTGACTGGACCGACATTTAAAGAATACAAAGGCGTGCGCATTGGCATGACAGCCGACGAGGTGAGGCAAAAACTCGGGACGCCAGAGCTAAAGGATAAGACGGAAGATCTCTTCCTCATCTCTGATGTCGAGATGGTACAGGTTGTCTATGATAAAGACGGCAAAGCAAGCGCCATCTCCATCACCTATTCAAACAAGAACGACTCGGCGCCGACCGCTCTCTCCGTGCTAGGTGAAGAGGTGGCAGCCGGTGCGGACGGACGTATCTATAAACTCGTCCGCTACCCGACAGTCGGTTACTGGGTGGCGTATAGCCGCACCGCCGGCGATGCGCCAATCGTCTCCATAACGATGAAGAAGATGCGGATCATCCCGAGGTGAATCTTCTAAGGTTCGGAGACCACAATCTAATACGCTTAACAGGACACAAGAAAGAAGCAATGGACAAGGAGGTTGGAGATCTGCCGGAAGGTTCCCGCTTTTACATTCAAGCTGCCGGTCCGCTGAGGCCGGCTCGCTGCGCGCAAGCAGAGTGATTGCGTCGTCACATGATGCCTCGCTTTGCCGTTTACACGTGCTTATTTGAAGGAGAACGCCTACCTCGGGTAGTCATCTTGTTCTCGCCCAACGCCGACGCCCTTCACGTGTTAATACCTGCATAGCTCAGGTGTTATTACGCTACTCCGCCCCCTTCCTCCGGTCTAAGCTGAATACATGCTGATCGTTGCTCATGATGACCATATGCAGGATTAACTGGCTCAGGGGTGAGAAGAGTTGCGCCTGAGTGCTGCAAAGTCTGATGGCAACGATCAGTAGTAATCATTTTTTGAAACGTTGGAACAGAAGCCGCTCGCATGATCTCGGCATCAAGAGGGGCTGGCAGAAACCAAACAATAGAGGAGAACTGATGATGGCGAAAGCGCAAACGATTTCAACGGAGCAGCTTCAGGAACGACTGAAACAGGGCAATGGCCTCCATTTCTGGAACGTGCTAACGGACGGCTATTTCAAAGGGGAGATGATTCCGGGCTCACGCCGCGTGCCACTCAACACCGTCGGACGCGAGGTATCCGACGCAAAGTCGCCGAAGGACGAAGAAATCATCGTCTATTGCGGCGGCCCAACGTGCCCGCAGAGTCTACAAGCGGCTGAAAAACTTGCGGACCTGGGCTATACCAACGTCACCGCCTACGAGGGCGGCCTCGAAGAGTGGAAGAACGCCGGCAACAAAATCGAGAGGTTAGAACAGGCCGCCACGGCCTGACCGTGTGACCCTTGACGACGTGTTCAAACGGAGAGCGTTTGAAAGGTAGCGGCGGTCCGGGTGCTCTGAGGAACGAAAACAGTCTGCTTCTTTGGGATCTTCACGACACACGGACTGCTGTCTGATCAGGCCATGAAACAACGTCCTAGTAGGCTAAACTGTGGGTGCAACCCCATCTTCCGGACTTGAACTCTCTTTCCAGATCAATTGATCTCACCTTGATCGACTCTACGCTGGTGCACTCGACGTAATAGAACATCTTGGCACGTGGGGATCGACAGTCATTCTTTCAGATGGCGACGTCGTCTTTCAGCCCCGCAAGATCCAGCGATCAGGACTATGGGAAGCGGTCGGCGGTCGAGTCCTTATTTATATTCATAAGGAGCGAATGCTCGATGACGTCGAACAACGCTACCCGGCCCACCACTACGTTATGGTGGATGACAAGCTGCGCATCCTGGCTGCAATGAAGAATGTTTGGGGAAACCGACTTACTACGATCTTCCCCCGTCAGGGACACTACGCGCTCGACCCGCACAATATTGCTACCTATCCGGCGGCCGATCGTACGGTCGAACGCATCGGCGATCTAGTTAATTGCGATTGGACCAGCTTTCTCGGAACAGCTGGGGGCCGGGAATTAACCAATCAATGAATGTGAGCCCATTAGCAGGAAAGGCGCCAGAGTCCGGGATGCTGGTTAACGTCCCAAGGCTGATTACGGCGTATTCACCGAGCTGCCTGACCCATTTATCCCGACGCAACGAGTCGCTTTTGGAACCTCCGGACATCGCGGTTCGTCACTGCAAAAGGCCTTTAATGAATGGCATATTCTTGCGATGAGCCAGGCGATTTGCATGTATCGAAAACAGCAGCAAATCGAAGGTCCGCTGTTTTTGGGCATGGACACTCATGCTCTTTCGGTGCCGGCGTTGGCGAGTGCGCTTGAAGTATTGGCGGCCAATGACGTGGAGGTGATGATCGCGGAGGGAGACGAATACACTCCGACGCCAGCCGTATCGCACGCGATTCTCACTTACAACCGCAGACGCAAATCCGGCCTCGCCTACGGTATTGTGATCACACCGTCGCACAATCCTCCTCACGACGGCGGCTTCAAATACAACCCACCAAGCGGAGGCCCAGCGGACACCGGCGTCACGAACTGGATTGAGGCCAAAGCGAACCAGTTCCTCGAGAAAGCCTTACGGGGCATCAAAAGGATTCCCTACGAAAAGGCTCTTCGCGTCTCTACTACACACCGGCACGATTTTCTCAATTCCTATGTCGATGATTTGGCCAACATTATCGACATGCATTCGATTCGCGGCGGGAAAGTGAATATGGGAGTCGATCCGGTTGGTGGCGCCGGAGTGCATTATTGGACGCGGATTGCTGAGCGCTACCAGTTAGACCTCACCGTCGTCAACCAAGCTGTCGATCCCACTTTCCGTTTCATGACATTGGATTGGGACGGTCAGATCCGCATGGATCCGCGGACGCAATTCTTTCCAACGAGACAAACCGGCCGCTTTGCGCCTCCTCGATGAGATGGTCCGTATCTACCAAGAGTAACGGTAGGAACTTAGAGTAATAACATCGCGATGAGATCCCTTGTCCAAAATAATAGTATTGAAAGTAGCGGACTCCCTGAGATTATTTGACTCAAGCCAGACGCGGCGTGTGTTAATGACGGCGCCTTTTCTTTAGCTGAGACGAGACGATGTTTTTTCGCACCCTGTTTCTGCAAGCTGCGGGAGCGCCTTGAAGATTAGGATGGTTTTTGCGCCGTCACGGGCCTCGATTTCGAGGGCGTCTTCGCGTCCGTCCCCTCTCGGCTTTGGCACGATCCGTCGTACCTGGGTAACAGTATGAGTTAGGTTGCGCCTGTCGCCTGATCCAGTTCCGCCCAGCATGATCTCGACACTCGAAGCGAGTGATCCCTTCGTTTCGAGAGTGATGCCTTCAAATGGCAGCATCTCTGCCTCCTCCTGCGTTCCGAGCTCATCGCTTAATATCTGGAGATCTGCCATCCGGCCAGAGTTACGTTTGCTGAAACCGTCCAGGTATGCCTGCCATTGTTCCTGTTGTATTTCACCTTGCATGACTTCTCCTCCGTCTCGCTCAAATAGGAGTCTTTCAATTCGCCGTGCCCTATTGGCTTCTTTCGAGAAATTGTTTTAAGACCAGCGCCTCATTGTGCTTTTCGTCTCGAGCTCCATAGACCAGGGTCACAGTCCCTCCCTTAGCTTTATGCTTAAGCACCTTGACCAGATCATCGTTATGCCTAATCTCAGTTTCATAGCGGCCGCGGAAACTCCTCCACTTATCTGGATCATGCGCAAACCATTTTCGCAGCTCCGTGCTGGGAGCGATCTCCTTCAGCCATAGATCAACGGCGGCCTTCTCCTTTGTTAGACCGCGCGGCCAGAGCCTGTCCACGAGGATACGCACCCCGTCGTCTTTGTCCGGTTGCTCATACACTCTTTTTATCTTGATCTTCATGTTTCTTGAGTCAGTCTAGTAGCCGGAGAATTCCTCTGTCCGGATATTGTCATCGTCGACTCTCGCTTCGTTCAGCGTCTTGCGCATGGCTGTTACCATTGAGGCAGGACCAGCCACGTAATAAATCGGGAGCGTCAGATCACCGACATGCTTTTCGAGCATGGCCTTGTTTATGTACCCGGTTTCGCCATTCCACTTTCGGTCTGATTTTTCCATCTCCGTCATCGTGCCGATAAAGTTGTAGTTCGGGTTTTTCTGCTGTGCTTCCATCAGCTCGTCCAGAAAGGCGGCGTCTTCCGGCCTGCGGTTGGAATAGAAGAGAAAAATCTTATGAGGAAGATTGTCATGGGCAGCTTGCAGCAAGATGCTTCTGACAGGTGTAACTCCGATGCCACCTGTAAGGAAGACGGCTGGGATTCTCGAGTTGTTGTGGAGGGTGAAGGAGCCATAAGGAGCGTCCAGCGAAACTTCTGTCCCAATCTCCATTGTCCTTAATACCCGCTTGAAGGCGGTGTCACGCATTCGAGTCGCAAACATGAGATCGCCTTCATAGGGAGCACTCGCCAACGAGAACCCCCGTATGTTGCCTTCGGCGTCGGTTTCGCCGGGATTGATCAGAGTAAAATCACCAAATTGCCCTGCCTTGAACACAAAGCCTTCTGGCTTTTCAAAATGGAATGCCATTGTGCCATGGGCGATTTCTTCTTTCACCAGCAACATTGTTTTGTAAATCGGCATTTGACCTCTTCTCAAATGTGCGTTCGAATCGTTAGCTTGGAAAATTGTCAATCGTTCAATTCTTAGCGTTTCGCCCAAACGCCGGTCGTTATGCGGCTCTTGTTCCCCTTCTACTCAAATCCCTGGAGTTAGTACTCGTGGCGTCCCCGGCTTCTCTGATGGCGGCGGCATGCATCTCCGCATCTCTGGCTTCCAAATTCGAAAACGCTACTACGATCATCAGTCCGCACATCGCGAGGGTCGCAAGCACGTAGAGGACAGCTACTTGTTCATCGAACAACAACGCAGCAACCGCAGCCGCGGCAAATAGCCAAAAGAACTCTCTACGACGTCGTCTTTGTAATTTCAGTTTGTTTCGGCGCCTCATTGAACCAACTCCTTTAGTTTGTTTTGATGGTGCACGCTCCGGCGTTTCATAACGTCAGACAGACTTACCACTTTCGTTTTCCCATCTCTCAACTGCTCTCTGCTCTTTAATGTTTGGGAACTGATTATTCATTCCTTAGGTCTTTAGCAACCCATCTCTCATCCATGCGTCAGGTTCGAGTTGCTGGGCGAACACAGCAGGTCGTTCATCGGCCAACATGCTTCTGAGCATCCACGCGGTCTTCTCATGGGCGATCAAGCGTTGTGTCAACAAGTCTTCGGTCGGCGCGTCAACCGCCGTGCGTGCAACCGAAAGGGCCCAACGGGCCGTGCGTGCGCACGTTTCATGATCTCTTAGCAATTCGGCGATCATCTCGGTCGCACTCAGTACGGCGTCGGGCTCTCGCAGGTACGTGAGCTTCGAGAACTCGCGGTACGAACCGGGTGCAACGCAACCGAGCGCTCGAATTCGTTCGGCGATGGCATCGCCAGCCAGCCAGAGTTCGTTGTACTGCTCTTCGAACATCTGGTGCAGTGTGTGGAACATCGGTCCGACGACGTTCCAGTGGAAATTGTGCGTCTTGAGATAAAGCGTGAAGGTGTCAGCCAGCACATTTGATAGTGCTTCACCAACCTTCTGTGCATCTTCGTTCACCATCACGGTGAGCGGTACTGACTTCATTTCGGGTCCAATCGCACTCGACATTTCTTTTCCTCGCCTTTCAAAGTTGTTCTGATTCCAATTGCTTTCATTCCTCAATGGCACCAGCATTCCAATTGCGAGAATAAGGTGAATTCAAAGAGCACGAAACCGTGTTATCACCCGCGTATGACAGGTGTTTTCCCCGTCCTTCATCTGAAGCTTGATGGCCAATTCGTACTCACTTTTGAAGTGTTAACACCTGTCAGACTTGAGTGTTAACACGCTATTCGGTACTGATTTTCTGGCTTATGTTCAGGAGCCAATAAAAGTGTGTGGATGCTGAATCAAGGAGAAAGGGCAACATGGCAAGTCCTGCAAGCATCGGCGGGCATCCGGTCCACCCGATGATCATTCCGTTTCCGATCGCGCTTTGGGTTTTCTCGCTGGTCGCCGACGTAATCTATCTCTGGCGCGGTAATTCAATCTGGAAAGACTACATAGCCTTCTACACACTGTTAGGAGGCACTATCGGTGCGGCGGCTGCCGCTGTGCCCGGTATTATTGACTGGCTATCCCTTGAAAATCCTAAAGTCTTCAAGATCGCCAACTGGCACGCACGTCTCAACGTGATCGCGCTCTTGATTTTCGCGTCGGGCTTTTATCTCCGCACAAGCAGTGGCGCGGGACTTGTTGGCTACAGTTACAACATCCCCGTAGCATTGTCAGTTCTTGGCGTCGTCTTAATTACCATCTCCGGCTGGCTCGGTGGTGAGATGGTCTTTAAACACGGTGTAGCCGTGGACCATCAGCGGATTGGGGATGCTAAGACTGATTAGTTGTTGAGTCGTATGAACGCGTCAAAGACTCATGATAGAAAAATAGATGTTGACGGATGTGATGCTAGAAATGACCGACACAACAAGGAGTAATTGAAATGGCAGAAACGAAGAGAGAGGAACAACCGCAACCTTTGGATTTGGACACGAGTGAGCGTTTGGGCACTACCGCGCGCGCTGTGGCTCAGGGGATTGTTCATACGGTGAAGGGCGATTACACAACACAGAAAGGCGAGCGTGAAGCAGTGCCCGCTGAACTCGTTAACAAGATCCTGGAGAACTGGCCAGGTCCGCAAAAGAACGTGGCTGACCAGATGATCGCGAAGTACGGCTATCCTAACGAGGCAACGCCGACCAAACTGTTCTGGTATGAGAACGGTCCATGGAAACGCACGGAGTTGACGAGCGATCATATCGTGCACCATTGGCCGACAGTGCACACAGACTTTCTGACCCAGGTGATTAATTACCGCGTGCCGCTTGACAAGTATGACGATATCGCGAAGTTCGATGGAAGCATTCTCCTCGACAGAACCAAGGGCGAGGCGGCAGGCCGCTGCGACTCGGAATCGGCAAACGTACTCGGCCTGAACATGGTCCACGAGATCAGCACTGGAAAGCGTACCTGGGAAGACGCGCAAAGAATCTCGCAGGAGAGCACTGTTGCTTACAACCTGGGCCGCTCGGCACCGTACGCTGAACAGCTGCTGTTTGAAGTGCCTCAGGAAGGCACGGAGGACGTCGGTGAAAGCGCGGTCAGTGGCGCAATCCTTAGGCAGTCTGGCGGAAAGATTAAGGACGTGCTCACACGTCATGAAGCGGAAGCGACTGACCGCGTTACGTCTAAGGCTGCACCTGCAATAGCTGAGCGATAACGCTCT
Organism: Pyrinomonadaceae bacterium; assembly: GCA_963826235.1. Classification (GTDB taxonomy): domain Bacteria; phylum Acidobacteriota; class Blastocatellia; order Pyrinomonadales; family Pyrinomonadaceae; genus PSRF01. Next base: position 515,122 of record CAWGWE010000001.1, read on the forward strand.
TCAGCACACCGACAGGGTTAGATGAGGATGACTGACACTATTCTGGGTAAGAGAAAGATACCTCTGTGCTGATGGTCACGAAGATATCTGCTTGTTGGTCAGGTATCTTCTCAGACCTTTCGGTTATGAAGTGACAACCGTCAATGATCTGAACAGTGGGTTAGGGATCGCTCGTACAGCTGATAATGATTTGTACCTGATCGCCGACAAGCTCGCCGAAGGAACAGGGATTGAGTTTTGTGAGAGGGTGCGAGAGTTTGATCGACAGACTCCGATTCTCTTCTGGTCCGCACGCGTTTATGAGAGAGATCGACAAAGCGCTCTCAGCGCCGGCGCCAACGTCTTCCTTGAGAAAACCCTGTGATTACGATGCAATACCTACAATCATATCCCAATTGATTGATGAATCGCAGAGACCCGAAGTCAACAGGTTGAGTAGAACCGAACCATTGGAACGACGTTCGGCTTATGCGGTTAGTGCCTCAACCCGCGTGTAATAGCCTTACTCAATTCGCGCAGCCAGAGCACTGAACTTGCCACCGCGGCACATCGTAGCCAATCACCCAAACCCAAACGCACCGTTGAAAACGCATGCTGTAACAAAGGCACATAGACCACTACCGCCTGGAGAGCTACTGACAGGATTATCGCCAGCCACAGCCAACGGTTGGTAAACAACCCGCGGAATGCGCTCCGTTCGTCCGAACGGGCGCTAAAGACGTTAAAGCTTTGAAACAGTACTAGCGTTGTAAAGGCCATCGTTTGCGCGTAACGCAAGTCACCAGAGCCTTCAACAAAGCCGCCAGGTAGCGAAGCGTCGAGAATGAACAACGTGCCTCCTGCCATAATCGCGCCGACAAATAGGATGCCAAACCACATCGTGCGCGTAATCACTCCTTCTCCGCGCGCACGCGGCGGTTTGTTCATTGTTCCTGCGCCGGCCGGATCAACGCCGAGCGCAAGCGCCGGCGCTCCGTCCGTCACCAGGTTGATCCATAGGATTTGGGTCGCTAACAGCGGCAGCACTACAGCACCGCTACCAGCCGCCGTTAGCCCGATCACCTCGGCCAGGAGCACACCAAAGAACATCGTCATTACTTCGCCCATGTTCGATGAGAGTAAGTAACGCAAAAACTTCCTGATGTTCGAGAAGATGGCGCGTCCCTCTTCTACTGCAGCCACGATGGAGGCAAAGTTGTCATCGCCCAGGACTATGTCGGCGGCTTCTTTAGAAACGTCCGTACCGGTGATCCCCATCGCCACCCCGATGTCGGCAGTTTTCAATGCGGGCGCGTCGTTGACTCCATCGCCCGTCATCGCCACGATTGCGCCTCCGCGCTGTAAAGCTTTCACGATTCGCAACTTGTGTTCAGGATTGACGCGCGCATAGACCGACACTTCCTTGATTGTTTGAAAGAGCGTTTCATCCGACGACTTTTCAAGTTCCGCGCCCGTGACGGCTCGTCCGTTCTCAACTATACCGAGCTCGGCTGCGATAACGGCGGCCGTTACGGGATGATCACCCGTTATCATTATCGGCCGTATTCCCGCCGCTTTCGCGCGCGCCACGGCGTCCTTCGCTTCCGCGCGCGGAGGATCAATCATGCCGATCAACCCAGCGAAGACGAGGTCTTGCTCTATTCCCTCGTCAACTTCATCAACCTCAAGGACGTCAGCAGGCAGTGAGCGGAAGGCGACTCCGAGGGTGCGTAAGGCTTCACCAGCGAGTTCTTCATTAACCTCCACAAGCTCCGCTCGTCGCTCATCGGTCAGGCTTCTTCTCTCATGGCCCACTAGTTCATGCGAGCAGAGCGCGAGCAGCACGTTTGGTGCGCCCTTAGTGAAGACCAGCAAGCGTTCCTGCCGTTCGGCATCAGTATGAATCGTCGTCATTAACTTGCGCTCAGAAGAGAAAGGTACCTCTCCGACGCGCTCAAAGCGCGCCTCGAGTGCTTCATCTTCCAGCCCGACTTTGCGTGCCGCGACGACGAGCGCCCCCTCGGTCGGATCGCCCTGAACCATCCAGCGCCCGTCGCGCTCTTGCAAGACGGCATTGTTAGCGCGGTCTGCCACAGCAAGCGCACGCTCCAGCTCGATTCGGAGAGCGCCATCAATCACTCCTTGCGTGTCATCGGCAATCGCCGTTCCTCCGTCCCGAGTAACTTGGCCTTCGGGCGCGTAACCCGTGCCACTCAAATTCACACGTCCGCTAGCGGTCGCCACTGCCACCACCGTCATTTCGTTTTTCGTCAGCGTGCCGGTTTTGTCGGAGGCGATGACGTTTGCCGAGCCGAGCGTCTCTACCGCCGCGAGATGACGCACAATGGCATTTCGCGTCGCCATGCGCTGAACGCCAAGGGAGAGCACGGCTGTCACCACTGCGGGCAACCCTTCCGGTACCGCCGCGACCGCCAGAGCAACGCCAAGGATGAGCACGTCGAACAGCGCAGCGAAACCGCGCACATCTTCAACGAGGATGATTGTCGCGATCATCACGACCGCGATGACGACTACGATTATTCCCAGCATTTTGCCGACGCGGGCCAGTTCCTTTTGCAGCGGCGTGGTCTCTTTCGGAGCTTCTTTCAGCATCCCGGCGATGCGGCCCATCTGCGTATGCATTCCCGTCGCCACCACTACCGCACGCCCTCGCCCGTAAGTCGCCGCTGTGCCGCTGAAGATCATGTTATGCCGGTCCCCGAGTCCGACCTCTTCCGTAATCGGCAGCGTGTCCTTCGATACCGGCAAGCTTTCGCCAGTCAACGACGCCTCCGCCGTTTGCAGCGCGGTTGAGAGAATCAATCGCGCGTCGGCGGGAATTGTGTCGCCCTCTTCGATCAGGATGATGTCGCCCGGTACCACTTCTGTCGCCGAGATGCTCTGCCGCGCCGCATTCCTAATGACGCTGGCGTGCGCCGCCGACACTTGGCGTAGCGCCGCTACCGCATGCTCGGCCCGTGACTCCTGGATGTAGCCCATGACCGCGTTGACCAGTATCACTGCGAAGATCGCCAACGCTTCGTAGGGCAATGCCGATTCACGCTCATACAGCCACAGTCCTGCCGAGATCACCGTGGCAATGAGTAACAGGATGACAAGGACGTTCTGAAACTGCGCGAGGAACTTTCTCCACGGAGGCACGGCCCTTTCCGCCGTCAGCTCGTTCATGCCATAACTTTTGAGTCGCGCCCGCGCCTCATCCTCGGTCAACCCGTGTTGGTCGTCGGTGCCCAGCAAACCTAATGCTTCATCAACGGTCAGTTGATGCGCGTCAGGCTGTCTTTTCTCGATCGTCGCTGCGATCACTGCTCTATCCCTCGTGATGTAACGATTCAGGCTTTCATTTTGGTGGGGTAGATTTGGTCGTGCCCGATACAACTCAATGACGCCGATCGTTGCAGCGAGAACATTGAACCGGATACGCCCACAGCGGGCACCCAGATACCCGCTCGCATCCGGTAAGTTCAGTCGTCAGCAACGATCAGCAGTTCTACGCTAATCGAAAGCGTCGACCCTCTAAAGAGTGATAACACTTGATACCTTGCGTGGAAACTCTCTTTTGACACGTCGCTAAATACCTTACCTTCGAGAGACGTTGACTGCTGAGATAAGCTTCATTTTTGAACAAGCTACTGACACGCAGGAAAACTTGCGCGGCTTTCATCGGACGGCAAAGGAAAGAGGAAAGAGAAGTGGTCGAAAAGTTCTACCAGATCCTGAAGACTCGGAGGCGACGGCGCGCACTTTCGAATATCCGTCGAGAGTTCGCGAAAGCCGGATATCCTTTGGATCATTTTGGAGACTCACAAATAGAAGCGGCACTGACACGTTGGAATGATGATATTGCGACAGTGACGATAAACGCCAAGGCAATGTACCGTGCTCTTCGACGGCTACGCGGCGTACCGCTGGCAACCGAAAAGCAGGGTTAAGCGTGACGAGCCGGTTCCAGGGAGGTAGGCAAAAAGAGATGAAGATTCTTATCGCTTATGACGGCTCGGAAAGCGCGGACAAAGGGATTGATGATCTAAGTCGTGCAGGACTACCAGTGGAAGTCGATGCGCTCGTTGTCTCGGTCGCGGAGGTATGGCTCCCGCCTCCAGCAGGTGAATTCGACGATACTTTTCCACTCCAGATTCCTGCCGGCCTCAAACGAGCGCGCACACACGCGGCGCAGATTGTAAAAGAAACGCAGGAGATGGCGTCGAGTGGCAGCCAACGTGTGCGTAAGATCTTTCCACAATGGACTGTCCATCATAAGGTCGAGGCAGGGTCCCCTGCACATGAGGTTTTGAATCTCGCTCGAGAATGGGATCCCCTTCTTATCGTGGTCGGGTCGCATGGACGCTCGGCGTTGGGCAGGTTTGTTTTGGGCAGTGTGTCCCAAAAGGTATTAACTGAAGCGCGAACTTCAGTCCGAGTTGCACGCCCGACAACCGGAACGGGTCAATCCGCGGCGCGCATCGTGGTCGGCGTTGACGGCTCCGCGGGAGCAAAGGAATCGGTGCGTGCAGTTGCGGCCCGCCATTGGACGCCAGGTAGCGAAGTGCGGGTAGTTGTCGCTGATGATTTACTGATGGTCAACTCGGTTTACGCTTTGATCCCGCCGGTTAACGAATTTGTAGACGAGGTAAATAGAAGCGAAGGCACGGAGGCACAACGAATTGCGGAGGAGGCGGTAAGGCAATTACGCTCAGAATTAGACGGTAAAAGGGTTACCGTGTCATTGGCGGTTCTCACCGGAAACCCGAAGCAAGCGATCGTGCGGCACGCCGAAGAGTTCGGCGCCGACTGTATCTTTACGGGCGCTACTGGTTTTAGCAATCCCATTGAACGCCTCCTTGTGGGCAGTGTCTCAGCAGCAGTGGCGGCACGGGCGCATTGTTCCGTCGAAGTGGTTCGCGCCCGATAGCACTGTTCGAATGTGTTGTTATGATTGTTGTCTTAGGTGGTATTGCAGCGATGTCAGTATGGAAGAGGACGGATCTTGTACGAATCAACAGATAACAAATCTCGTTTGCATTGTAAGACGTGCGATTCGGACAATGGCCGACTGATCAAGTTCACGAGTCCCGACAATCAGCCTTACTACCTTTGCAGCCGTTGTGTCGAGCAAGAGGATAAACGAGAGATGAAATTTAGTCCTTCGTGGAAGCGTTCACGCCGTCCTACGAATAATAGTGCTGTGGCTGCGTTGTAAAATGGCGAGGCTGCCCTACGAAGTTGCTAGTGAGATTTCAGGCTGGAACGCCAGGGACTAATGACAACCATTACTGATGCTGGGTCAGAACAGGCCGCGACTGTGCTCGCTGATGACCACTCGGAAATCGATATATTGATTGCAGACTTGTTAGCTGCGCTTGAGGAAGGAGAGAAGACCAAAGCTTTCGCACGCCTCGATCTATCGTGGGCTCGACTGGCTGTTCATATACGGGCCGAGCACCTTTGCTTGTTCCCTTCAATCTTGGGGGCAAATTTCAGTGACACGAGCAGCGGCCTAACATATCAGGAGGCTGAAAGAGCGATCGATCAGCTCCGGCTGGACCATGACTTTTTCATGCGTGAGCTGGGAACGACCGTTAAGGGCATGCGGAACCAACAAGATGCTTCTGACAATGAATTTCTTAGCAAGCAGTTTCGGAAGTGCGTCGTTCAGTTGTCGAGATCCAGACTAGACTCGCAAAGCATAACCGGTTAGAGGAAACTTACGTTTATGGGTGGGTCGATGTCCTGTTGAGCGAGGCCGAACGCTCAGCACTTATATCCCGGATTAAGCGTGAACTTGAGAACACTCCTCCGCGGTTTAGATTCTGACTTTGAGAAACATTCCTAGCAATTCCCGTAGGCGGCTATCCAATTGAGAGGCATGAGATATTTTTAAGAGCGCGAATGGTAACGTCGCACGATGTCGGGCGAAGTTCTGGGCCCAGAGGACAGTTTCTAAATCCTAGAGGTAATCAACCTTCCCACCATAAAAATCTGCAGTTGAGGAAGCGAAAGGATGTTAATCATAGATGGGTCATATGGGGAGGGCGGGGTCAGATCATCCGCACCTCCCTGGTTCTTTCCTCGTTACAGGCAAGCCATTCCACGCCGAAAATGTCGAGCCAATCGCGAGAAGCCCGGACTACGTCAACAGCATCTCACCGCAGTTAATGCGGCGGCAGAAATTGGCCAGCTATCGCTCCCTAGCTAAGACACTATCCCCATGAAATCGGTCTTCCGAGTTTAGCGATAAAAAAGAGGGAGTTCATAACCTTTTTTCCAACCAAGCCAGCGTTTTGTCTGACCGGTCCTGGACGTCTTGGGGTATGGTTAGGCAGTTTGTCTCGCCCGTGATACAGTCCGCAGCGAATCGAGGCTCGAGCTCACTCCCTTCCCAGTTTCTCTGGAATCCACCAGTCAATCTGAAGTCTTAGCTCAATCACCCAAGGAGCTAAAGAATGTCTACTAACTGTGACCGTTTCAGAATCAGATACGCAGGAATTATGGCGCTTTTAATGCTCTTCATTGCGCCCTCTTTCCTATTTGCGCAACAGAAGGAAATGCCACTTACGACGTCGAAGGAAGCGCTCGCGCTCTTCCTTCAAGGTCGAGACAAGGCCGAGAATCTCCAGGATCCGGGCACTCTATTCGAGCAGGCCATCCAGAAGGATCCCAACTTTGCTCTCGCGTACCTGTTTGCGGGAACGACTAATCAGGAGTTCAGAACAAATGTAGAAAAGGCGACGAACCTTACTGAGAAAGTTTCAGCTGGTGAGAGAGAGTGGATTCTTGCTGTCAAGGACCAGGTTGACAACAATCCGGCAGGGCGGAAAATGCACCTCGAACAACTGCTGAAGTTACATCCAGCAGACAAGCGAGCGCATTCGCAGATGGGTTTTTACTATCGGTCCATCGGCGACGACACTACTGCCTTGCGGCACTTTACTGAAGCCGTCAAGCTGGACAAGAAATACGCGCCTGCCTACAACAACATCGGCTACTCCAATCTTAGCCTTGGCAGATACACCGACGCGGAGCGAGCCTTCAAAACCTACATCAATCTCATCCCGAAGAATCCCAACCCGTATGATTCATACGCCGAACTCTTAATGAAGACGGGCAAATATGATCAGTCCATCAAGCAATACAACCAGGCGCTTACCATCGATCCCACCTTTATAAATTCCTACAGAGGAATCGGCAACAACTACGCCTATAAGGGTGACTACACAAAAGCCCGTGAAGCCTACCAACTCATGTTTGACAAAGCGACGGACGATGGGTTGAGGGATCTGGCCCTGCTGTCTACGGTTAATTCTTATGTGACAGAAGGCAGGACGGATAAGGCTTTGGAGGTGAACGAGCAGCGGCTCGGGATTGCAGAAAAAGCTGGCGACAGCGTTGGACTCATCGGCATCCACACCACGGCCGGATACATCCTTGCCGAGTCAGGAAATTTGGACGAGGCTGCCAAACAGTTTGAGAAGGCAGACCAACTCCGAGAGGGCTCTTCACTAACGCCAACAGTTAGGGAGAATAGACGCTTCGGAAAGATGCAGAATCATGCTCGACTGTTGATCGCGCGGAAGGAGTTCGATCAGGCGAAAACTCAGTTAGACGAAATTAGCCAATACCTCTCGTCGCGAAAGAACACGAATCAGGATCGAGCCTACAACGAGACGGCCGGATTCCTGGAGCTTGGACAAAAGAACTACACCAAGGCACTCGAGTATTTCGCGAAGGCAGATCCTAACGACCCATACATCTGGTATTACCAGGCAGTCGCACAAGAGGCAGCTGGAAATGGAAAGCCTGCCGCCAAGCTTTACCAAAAGCTGACCACCTGGAACCAGCTCGATGACACGCGCTACGCGCTGGTACGCACGCGTGCGATCGCCAGAGGAATCGAGTTAGCTAAACTGCCTAACTAAACCACCAATAAACCACCAAAACTATCCCTTAAGGAAAGTTTCACCAAAATGAGAAGTTAGCTGAGCTAAGGGCCTGGCATAAAGTCGGGCCCCAATTCTCGTGAAATGAGCTAACTCACACTAACTTCAGGCGATTTCGCGGACGTGCTTCCCGTTACTACTTGTGATAGCGTGCGCCACGTTCACCTAACAATACTTCCCTGTGACGTCCGCCCTGAAACTCTGTTCAAGGTGGGTGTCCCCTACAAAGGAGCTTCCACATGAAAAAACTATTTGGAGTCATGTTATTAACCTGCGTTGCTTTGTCCATGTCTTTCGGTCAAACCCAGACGCCTGAGAAGAAGGTAGAGAAGGTTCAACCAACAGGAGAGAAAGTCTCTTCAACTAGCAACGCAGAGCAAGAGTTGATCAACTTGGATAAGCAGTGGGGAGATGCCGGCTTGCGAGGCGATGCAACAACACTTGAGGGCATTTTAGCCGACGACTTTATAGGCGTTTCTGAAACAGGGGTGGCAACAAAAGCTCAGAATATTGCCGAGGCCAAAACAAACGCTCCTAACCTCACGAATGCTACCTATGTTGCCAGCGATTACACCGTGCGCTTCTTAGACGCAAATACGGCTGTGATGACGCACAGCGCGTTGGAGAAAGGGTTAGATAAGGGTAAGGAATATTCTAACCAACATCGGAGTATGCACGTGTGGGTGAAACGGGATGGCCGATGGCGCGTCGTCGCTAGTCAAGCTACTCCCGTCCAGCAAAAAGCGACGCCCTAGCCCTTAGACAAACGCGTCCTCCGAATTAGCCCTTCATTCTTCTCAAGCCATCAAGTATGTTCGTTATTTGGTGACTTGAGGGCTCGTTTGACGAAGGAACGCCGAAACCAAATCAGGGTGACGGGACTTATAATCCGTTGCCCTAAAGTGTTGGAGTCAACACCCTTTTATGGATACTCTGCCACCTGATGAAGGATAGATTCGCGCAAGGAGAGTAGTTGGTTTGTGACCAACTTATGACCAGAATACTGACAAACACGTGGGTAATAGGCAATAACAGATAGACTCGCTGGCGGCTCCAACCTGTAAGGAATGTTAGTAGATCGTGAGAGCCATAACCTGCTGGAGTGCGAAGACCGCACTCTTAATCAGCGGGTCGGAGGTTCGAGCCCTCCATGGCTCACCATTTTTTTAATCGCACCAATAACTTAGTCGGGGCGCTAACGATTGCGCCCCTTCTGTTTTTACTCAGCAGGTCGATAAGAACAATTCGATCCTCTCATTGAGCCCGGGAATCAACGAGTTAACGACGAGCTATTCGTTCATTGGCTTTAACAAAACGATAGCTAGCCAACCTTTCCTCCATTTGCTCATACCTAGTGCCACCTGCTTGCCTGTAGTCTGGTCACAAGTTGGTCACAAACTACTGGGGTGAACCCCTCGGTTGTCACCCCCAGATAATGAGATTTGGTAAACACAGTATTCTAGACACCGGAAAGGTTTTGCGAATGTGGCACGTGCAGAGCTCTCGCGTCTTGGGAAGCGCCGAAGCTTAAAGAAATGTCGTCTCGGATCGTAGAGAGGCCATAATTATACCGGCTAGTCACAGAGGTAATTGGCGGTACTAGTTGCTGGTGTTAACGCGTCAATCGGAAACCAGACGAAGCCTACACCTTGAAGGATCAATTATCATTGTTTGCAGCATGAATTCCCGTGACGGCTCTCAAACAACAGGAGATTCTGCGCGAGTGGAGCGAGTCGGGGTCGAATGACTTCAACGAATACACCTCTTCTGGTAGAATTTTCATGATCATTAAGATGGACCTTCAATCGATCATATCGAGATTCTCCAAGGCTCGCGCCTTTCTGGTTTTCGCAGCGCTCATCTCTCTGTGTGTCTCAAACAATGTGGGACCCAGTTTTCTTCCACTTCCTCTGATATCCGACCGAACAGCAGGAACCCCGCAAAAGAATCAACGCGATACAGCATCACGAGTTCCCTCTGCTCCTGAATCCGACAGTTTTCGCGTGCCGATGATGGGCCAAAAGCAGAATCGGGCGGCCACGGAACCTCGGGCTCAATCTTTTGCTACGACGCCAAAGGCTGGCTTTGTACTTCCAAACGACTCACAAGTTCCTGCTGAACTTTGTTTTTCAGTTTCTTTCTTTACGACCGCATCGGCGTCACAGCCGCCTGGCCGGGCCCCGCCTCGTTTAGTCTAAAAGCACCGCTCGAAAGAAAAGTCCCGGATCTCCGCGCTACTTGAACTCTGCGGTGCGGAGCCACTCGTCCAATCCAAGGACTTAGTGCGCCTGGTTCTCAGGCGAACGAGGAGCAATTCAATGAGTAACACTGCAATCTTCATACTAATAGCCATAGGGGTTGTCGGAGGAATTTTCTGGCTCGTTATTTATTCGAGCCGACGTGGTGAAAAGCACAGACAAAAGACGAGTATCAAAGCGTCTGACTCTCCGGGCGGAGAGAGGACCAGTTGATATTTTGAACTCCCCTCACTTTTGGGCACACTCGATAAACCCCCAGGGTGTGAGCTAGAAGTAGGAGAGCCAACCCTGCTCGCCGCAGTCATGGCCAATGAGCTGCGGCGAGTATTGGGTTGTTGCAAGGCGCCATTCCTACATGCCTTTAGCTAAAGAAATGGATGATGAAAACATCCGCAAAACAAAAGTACAGAGGTGGTGACCTTTGAGTAAACGTCGGTTTACCACTAGTGAACGATGAACTATTTTCTGGCGACTGCTATGGGCGATGATACGAGGGTTCTTTTGACTCTCTTCATCATGCTTGTCGCGGCCAAGCTTATGGCTGAGTTGTTTGAGCGACTGCGGCAGCCGGCAGTCGCGGGCGAAATACTGGCTGGAGTCATTATTGGGCCAAGTCTTCTCGGTTGGGCAGCTCCGTCGGAAATCACCAGTCTGTTGGCTGAGATTGGCGTCATCTTCCTCCTATTTACTGTGGGGCTTGAAACCAAACCTGCGGCCATCTTCAAAGTTGGAAAGCAAGCGGCAGTCGTGGCCGTGTTGGGCGTCCTTGCTCCACTCCTTGGTGGTTGGCTGCTCATGCGAGCCTGGGGTAGTACGAGCATTGAAGCGCTCTTCGTTGGTACGGCAATGGTTGCGACATCTGTGGGGATTACTGCACGCGTACTGTCGGGAATGGGACTGCTCGATGCTCCTACCGCTCGCATTATTCTCGGTGCTGCGGTCATCGATGACATCCTGGGCCTTTTGGTTCTCGCGATTGTGTCCAGTATGGCAGCGGGTACAGTTAATTACCTTGAGATCCTCACGACCGCAGGTCTGGCGATCGCGTTTACTGTTTTTGTCGCTCTGGTTGGTGCGCCCGTGGTTACTCGTGTGGCTCCAAGCGTTGAACGCATGCGCAGTGGGCAGGGTATCTTTATTTTCGGGCTAGTGTTGTGCCTTGGTCTATCGGTGGCAGCATCGTACATCGGAGTAGCCGCGATCATCGGAGCCTTTCTCGCCGGGATGGCGTTGGCTGAAGCAGCCGAAGATAACTCGAACATGCACAGGCAGATGAGTGGAGTAACTGAATTCCTCGTACCATTTTTTCTCGTTAACATCGGTATGCAGCTTAGTCTTGGCGTCTTTCGTTCTTCATCCGTAATCCTGCTTTGCGTGCTGGTGACTTTGGTCGCAATTGTGACCAAGTTGTTAGGGTGCGGTTTGGGCGCCTTCAACCTCGGAATGAGACGCGCAGGACAAATAGGTATGGGTATGGTGCCGCGCGGCGAAGTCGGAATCATCGTCGCCCAGATCGGATTGAGCCTGGCAGTGATCGGAGCAGAACTCTACGGCGTTGTTTTGTTCATGGCTGTAGCCACAACAGTGCTTGCGCCACCTTTTCTCAAGTTGCTCTACGCTAGCGAAGTGGCAGCGCGGGAAGAGATCGGACCGCCCGACGCCGGCGGCATCGTGGCCTCGGAAGATCTTTGCAAGATTGGATGAAGAACTTTCCTGTTCATCAGTACCCATCGTGAGATGGCTAGTGGGTCAGTTTGCTTGTAAGATTCAGACGAGTCGATTAGCTCTCCATAGCGCATGGCCCCACCAGACCGCATAGACGCGGTAGATCAAGTAAGGCACGAGCGCCCACGCCGCGACGGTATCAAGCTGGACGAGACAGAAGAAGAGGGCAATGTCCATAACTGGAAATATATTGCCAATAATGTAGCTAAGCCTCAGATTCTGAGCGCGAAAAATAACGTAATTAGATAGGGCGTTAACGATCATCATGAAGACGATCAGCGTGAGGGCAACAGGCTTTACCACTGAGCCCGAAGTAAGCCGTAACAGTCGGTAGAGCACAAAACCAAAGATCAGATAGTAACCGCCACCGATGATTGACCACACCCAAAGCGGCGCAGCGTAGCGCGGAAATTTCAGAGTTGAGAAGAACGCTTTAACATTCCTGCCAGCACACGCTCCTTCTAAGGCAGCTGCGAAGCCGCAGATTAGAGTTGAAGTTAAGATGGCGTAACCGAGCGACACCTTCGCATTCTAGCCTAGTGACGTTCTCGGAGTGAGTGTCTAAGCCTCAAAACATCGACCGATTTAGAAGGTGTTCCAGAATTTTTTAAAGCGGAGATTTCCCACGTTGTGTAAGTTTTTGACGCGCCCTACGACTATATCAATAGGAAACGACCCGGATTAGCCAGCCATGACCTGATTACTCGTCGTTTCCCGAACCTTAGACAGCAGCGGTTACAGTCTTCCTATTCAATTTTCAAGTAGGTCGGTGGCTGGCGAAGCGGCTGCCTAAAAGAGTAAGAACCCGGCGGTTCAGCGAATGAGATAAACAAAAGCAGCTGAAGCTAAAATGGCGAGAAGGATCACTCCTGGTACAAACCGCCGCCAAACGAATCGGTCGATCATACTTTCGGCTTCTACGTTGAGAGCGCATTGCGGGCATCCGCGCGCGGCGGGTGCAAGCAGGTACCCACAATCACGACATGGCAAAGCATTCATATCCGGAGGTCCTGGGAATCAGTGAACCCTAGCGCGTCTGAACAAACAGATAAATGAGTTGCCGACTAAGTGAGCTTCCCTTAAGCTACTGGCCCAGTGCATTCTGGCAGGCCGTATTTAACTCTTGGACAATCATTCTGGCAAGTTAAACGGCCCGGGTTGAAGGAATCTCAATGTTGAATCGGAGGCGTTTCCCTCCGTAAACCAAGAGTCACCGATTTAATATGAGCGAGGCTCAGCTCAAAGCCCCCCCTAAGTCACCTGATGCTGGTGTGTGGTTGGAGCATCACGGTGACTATTTATTCAAGTACGCTTCGTTTCGGCTCCGAGACCAAACGGCCGCCGAAGATGCTGTCCAAGAAACTTTTCTCGCGGCCCTGAAGGCTTACGAAAAGTTTGAGGGGAGAGGCTCCGAGCGAACGTGGCTGGTCGGAATCTTAAAACACAAGATTACGGACCACTTTCGACGAACTGCGCGAGAGGCGCCGATGGGCCAGGAAGAGGACGAAGGGCCCGAGCATGCTGAATTCTTTACCAGAACTGACGGGTGGGATAACCATTGGAATAACGATTACGCTCCAACGGAATGGCATGCATCGCCGGCGCAGCTTGTGGAGCAGGGAGATTTTTGGAGGGTTTTTCACGACTGCCTTTCGCCGTTACCACAACGCACCGCCAGCGCTTTTACGCTTCGGGAAGTCGATGGTCTAAGCAGCGAAGAAATCTGTGAGATGCTTGGCATTCGTGTGAATAATTTGTGGGTGATGCTGCATCGTGCGCGATTGCATTTGCGAAACTGCCTCCAAATGAACTGGTTCGGACAAGAACACTGAGGGTGAAATGGGCTGGTACGACAAGACCAAACACAACGTTAGATTCTGGTTGCTGCGCCGGCTTCCCCCTTGCAAGCAGACTGTCGAAGTAATATCGCAATCACTCGAGCGTTCTCTAACTCTCCGCGAACGAGTACTGCTCAAGCTTCATCTTTGGGTCTGCATGTGGTGCGTTTGGTACTTGGAACACCTGCAAATCATGAGAACTACCATGCGCGAAAAGGCCTCAGATCTGCCCGAGCTGGAGTCTCCTTCCACACCCGGCCTTTCCCCGGAAGCCCGCGAACGAATCAAAGAAGCAATTAGCAGACAATAATCACGGGAAGACCTGGCCTGTAAGGTTCGGCTCTTGAGCCCGACAAAGGATGTCAGGCAAAGGTTTGCCTGCGAGACGCGCCCTTTGCCTGGGTCGTAACCATTGCTTGTGCGAGGAAGTAGTTCAGATAAATTATGAGAGAGTCTCCACCAACTCACGATCATCAGCACTGGCTAAATCGTTTTGCGGTTATTCCCACTTACGTGAGGCTTGATGCCGATCCTAACTTCCAAGGGAAGGGCGTTACGATCGCGTTTCTCGATTCGGGCTTTTACCCGCATGCTGATCTCGTTGAGCCAGTAAGCAGAGTCCTAGTTTTTAAAGATGTAACCGGCGAGACCAAACCGCTTGATTCTCATGACATGACCGAATCGTGGCAATGGCATGGGACGCAGACTTCCGTGGTTGCTGCGGGGAACGGGCAGCTCTCCGATGGAATGTATAAGGGGCTTGCCTCGGAAGCGCAGCTAGTGCTGGTAAAGGTCAGTGAAAACGGTCGTATCAGTGAAGACAATATTGCACGAGGAATTGAGTGGGTAATCGAGAATCGCGAGCGCTACAACATTCGCGTGCTGAACATTTCACTTGGCGGCGACGAAGATGTGCCTTGTTCGAAAAGCATCATCGACCAGGCCGCTGAGGAAGCGATAAGTCATGGAATCGTAGTCGTCGCGGCCGCAGGAAATTCAGGCGGTGACGGTAATCATTCAGTTCCTCCGGCGAACTCTCCATCCGTCATTACCGTCGGCGGTTACACCGACAGCAATCAGTTAAAGGGAAACGGACTAGATCTCTATCACTCAAACTTCGGGGTGACGGCCGATGGCACGGTGAAGCCGGAGATCGTCGCACCCGCTATGTGGGTCGCGGCACCCATACTGCCGGGCACGCCGTCATATGACCGAGCTGAAAGTCTCTCGCGGTTGGCGGCGGCGGCCGATTATCAACTTCCGAGTCTCGCCCGTGAGCTTGAAGAGCCTGCTCAACTGACGGAAGCGATTGTTGGTGCCGAGCCGGCGGAAGTCCGGCGATTCGTCGAGTCATCTCTCAGTGCCGAGAGGATTGTTGCCGCACACTATCAGCACGTTGAAGGCACCTCCTTCGCTGCACCTATAGTCTCTTCTATCGTGGCCCAGATGATTGAGGCCAATCCTGAGATCACGCCGGGAGCTGTCAAGAACATTTTGATTTCCACTGCCAATCGGATAGTGAGCGCGCCCGCAATTCGACAGGGTTACGGCGTGGTTAATGCGCGCCGGGCGGTAGAGGTGGCAAAAGCTGAACGACATGATTTGAACGGCCGAGGTTGCCTTCCGCCGCGAATCGACAATGGCCGGCTGGTATTCGTTTACCACGACGACCTCGCTCACAGTGTTTCATTAGCCGGCGACTTCAATGATTGGAGGCAGCAAAGGACACCGCTTTCCAAAGACAAGTCTGGTCTTTGGTTGGCGGACATCCCCGCACCAAGTCCAGGAAGTTATCGGTACAAGTTCGTCGTAGACGGACACCGCTGGCTGGAAGATCCCAGCAACGGAGTGAAGGTTTCCGACAATTTCGGCGGGTTAAATTCACTCCTAGTAATCCAATGAGAAAAAGTTTTGAAGTTGTACTTAAAGATCAGAAGAGCAGTTAGACGATGGATACTGCGCCGACTCCAACCTTGCCAACAAATTGTGCCGGTGATGTCCCGATCGATGGACTGCCGACTGGGGGTCGCAGAATCGTTCAAACTAAGACTGCATCTGCTGGTCTGCGCCTGGTGTGCCCGCTACCTAAAACAAATCCGATTCTTAAAGTGGATAGGCAGGACAAGATCTAGATGCTGCGACAGAGACGACATTTCCAACGCTTTCCACGGAGGCTTGAGCCCGTATTGGGCAGGGCTCTCGACAGCGGCGCTGGAAAGTAAATAGGAAGAGGGTTTATCCAGGCTCTTTTTTTGAACCAACCTGACACATTTCAACTGTAAGGAAAGCCAATGGGCCACGACTACTAAACCGGAACGCAGAAATTGAAGATCAATGGGAAACGAAAACAATGCGACGAAGGTTAGCAATAAAGAAAAGGCTCAGGCGAAACCGATTAGCACGGGCATTCATCGTGCGGTAAAGCACGGCATGGCAATGACGAAATTGAAGTTCAATCAGCGCCACGCTAACCATCCTTTTCTGACCTAACTCACGCCGCTCCTATAAACGACATACGGAGTTCGCGCCAGTCGCGCGAAACAGAAAGATGGAACTTTCAGGTTCTAACAATATCAGTGTGTTCGATACCCTGCGCCAACGAATGATGCTGAGCGACCCGTGGGTTTTTGACGCACCGACGAAGAAGACCAGGTGGACGGACCAAATGTTCTACGCTTTGAAAAACCACTGGCCCGAATATTTGATGGAGGGCGCTGAGCTCGGCTTGTTCATGATCTCCGCCTGCGTGTTTACCGTGTTGCTATTTCATCCGGTATCGCCAATCGCTCAAGACATTCACAACGAAATATTGCGCCGCCTATTGATGGGCATCGCCATGGGTTCGACGGCCATCGCTATCATTTTTTCACCTTTGGGAAAACGATCGGGAGCACATTTCAATCCAGCGGTCACACTAACCTTTCTGCGGCTCGGCAAGGTCAAAGCATTCGATGCAACCTTCTTTATTCTGTTTCAATTTGCCGGAGGGATTGCCGGTGTACTTCTCGCCTCACTTCTGTTGGGAAATCTCATCGCTCATCAATCGGTGAATTATGCCGCAACCTTACCGGGCCGAGGCGGGGCACTGCAAGCCTTTGTCGCCGAAGTAGTGATCACGTTCATCCTGATGTCGGTGGTCCTAACAATTTCCAACCGCACGCGACTAAGCCGCTGGACCGGACTCTTTGCCGGAGCCCTCGTCGCGATTTACATCACTTTGGAGTCGCCAATCTCCGGGATGAGCATGAACCCGGCGCGCACTTTCAGTTCGGCTTCAGTAGGAAATATTTGGACGTCGCTTTGGATTTATTTCACAGCGCCGCCTATCGGAATGCTTTTGGCTGCTGAGGCATACCAGCGCCTGAAACCAAATAGCCGAGTGGTGTGTGCAAAGCTGCACCACCACAACAGCAGACGCTGTATTTTCAACTGCACTTTTCAGGGGTAAACGAAGCAGCCGCGAGCTCGTCCAGATTCCAAAACAAACTTTGAAGGAGAATCAGTCATGAGACATCGCAGACTTATTATTAACCTGGTGATCATTGCAGTTGCGTTCTTAACGCAATTCGTGGTTGCCACTGCAAAGCGTTCAAACAATTCAGCGCCCACCAAGTTCAACGTTCGCATCGAGAACATTTCCAGTGCGGATGGTCAAACGGCTTCCGACGGTAGCAAGTGGCCATTTGCTTTGTCGCCGGGAATGTTTGTGCTGAACGACAAGAACAATTCGTTGTTCAGGGAAGGCGGCCCAGCCGCCAATGGCCTCGAAGCCCAGGCGGAAGATGGCAATCCTGCTGAGCTGGTGATGGCGCTCGAGAACATGCACCACAGCTCGTCGCTTCATGGAATTTTCAACACGCCCCTGAGTGCGACGGAGCCCGGACCGATCGGTCCTGGTGGCGCCTATGAATTTAGTTTCAAGGCAGCGTCCGGCATGAAGCTTTCGCTCGCGTTAATGTTCGGCCAATCGAACGATTACTTCTACGCGAATGATGCGGGCATTCCCCTCTTTGATTCAAAGGGCAGACCAGTGGGCGGCGACGTTACTTCACGAATCGTTCTTTGGGACGCAGGCACCGAACTGAATCAAGAGCTCGGCGTTGGCCCAGATCAGGCACCGCGTCAGAAAGCAAAGAACACCGGGGCGGCTGAAAACGGCAAGGTTCGCAAAGCGAAGGACAGCCCATTCTACTCGCGAACTGGGGAACTCTTCCGCGTGACTGTTACACCTGAAAACGGAATGTAGAGCATGACCGATGATCTTCGGTCCGGTGCAAGGAGAAAAATAATCATGAAGTCAATTATCAAACTTACTGCTGTCGCACTCATGCTTTCTGCGTTCGTAATTAACGCAACTGCGCAAACGACGGACAAGAAAGCGCTGACTCTCGATGGCGCGAAGAAAGTAATCGCTGCCTCAGTCAGCTATGCAAAAAAGAATAACGCGCCGGGTGGGGTCATCGCCGTAGTTGATGACGGCGGCAACCTGATGGCGCTTGAACGACTCGATGGCACGTTCGCGGCCGGCGCCAACATTTCAATTGGTAAGGCCCGTACGGCTGTTCTCTTCAAGCGGCCAACCAAGGCTTTCGAAGACATCATCAAGAATGGACGCACGGCGATGGTGGCGCTTCCCGACGGTTTGTTTACGCCGTTGCAAGGTGGCGTGCCAATTGTGATTGATGGCCAAGTGGTTGGTGGGGTGGGAGTCAGCGGCGCCGCCAGTGCTCAACAGGATGAAGAGCTGGCCATCGCAGGCGCGAACATTTTCGGTGCTCCGATGACGAACGCCAGCGCAATGAACGGCCGTACTCCTGTCAATTACTTCAACAGCCAAAGGGTCACGGCAGCGTTTACTAAAGGAGCGGTACTTCTAGATGACGCAGACGGCCGCAACTATATGGTCCACGCCAGCCACCGCGATAAGCCGGGCCTGGCGGAGATCCACACGCTGGACACCGACATTGTCTACGTGCTTGAGGGCACCGCGACGTTCGTCACCGGTGGTACTGCACTTGATCCCAAGACTATTGCGCCAAATGAAATTCGCGGCAGCGCAATCGAAGGTGGCGAATCGCGGAAGCTGGTCAAAGGGGACGTGATCGTTGTTCCCCACGGCGTGCCGCATTGGTTTAAGGAAGTTTCAAGTCCATTCAATTACTACGTGGTGAAAGTCAGGTAGTTATGAAAACAAGCCGAATGCAAATCATTACTGCGCTGGTTCTGCTGTGGTCGGCAACTGCCATCGCTCAGGCTCAACTAGCGACGAAGCGCGTCCTAACACTAACGGTCGCGAAGAAGATTGCCGAAGCGGCTGAGGCTGAAGCACTGCGACGTGGAGCGACGGTGGTCATTGCTGTCGTTGACGACGGTGGTTACCTGCTCGTACTTGAGCGTCTCGACGACACACAGGTAGCGAGTGTTGAAGTCGGTATCGCCAAGGCGCGGACAGCAGCAATCTTTCGCCGGCCCAGCAAGGTTTTTGAGGACCAGGTTCGGGACGGTCGCGTTGCTGCTCTGGGCCTTCCCGGCGCCGCTCCGCTGCAAGGTGGGATACCGATTGTCTTCGAGGGCAAGTTCATCGGGGCCATTGGTGTTAGCGGCAACACACCTCAAGAAGATGAGGACATTGCAA
>CAWGWE010000002.1:2500-787119 GCA_963826235.1 Pyrinomonadaceae bacterium
TATTCAAAAATGTCGCAGCGACTTTCCCGTAATCGACATATTTCAGACTTCGTTTGCCCAAGCGAACTCCGGTCGAGGCGCTGATAGCATCGGCCATGCAGCGATCGATCTCCACCCAGACGATCAACTTCTTCCGATCAGCCCCCTTCGGATCATTAATGTCAATCGACTGCACAACCCAGCATCGCCATTCGCGCGCCTAGTAACTGTCCCGGACACATGTGACCGTGCAGGGCCTCACACTCTTTAAGCAATTCATCTAAAGATTGCATAGGATCTAGTTGACGCTGGTGAGCTGTACTGACAGAAATTAACGAAAGTGCAAGCGATCCGCTATTAAGCCGCAACCGAATGCTCCAAGTCTTGCAGGCTGAAGACGAGATCAGAAAAGGTTTCCGTCGTGTAACAAGGAATCTGCTGAAACTCGCTCTAGCAATTCATGCATTACCGCTCAGCATCGTTGATTACAATTTCAGACGGCTGAGAATTTTCGGTTCACAGTCTCGCCAGACGAACAAAGCCGTGGCCTTCAACAAGGCCCGTTTTGCAGAGCGTTTGATGTTGGTCTGACTCTCGCGGGTCGACATGATCATCGCATCAACTGGCGACATACTCACTGAAACTGTTGCCTTCGATAAACACGCCTTCAGAAGTCACGCGTTGCAATGCTTGCTTAATCCCTCGATCCACTTGATTGTCAGTGGCAATCAGCCAATGAACATTCGCGGCGCCGGCATCCCAGTAACGCCCCGTATCCTTGCCGGTGCGTACGTTTCCTCGTGTCCCGAACGAATAACCGGCTCATCACTCAATAGATGACTAACGCAACAAGCGTGAGGATCCTTGCCACACGATCGATAGTGGCCGCGCGTTGTCTTGATCGCTTCCCAACCGGGAAACGCCCGCAGCAAATCACACATCAAGGTGGTCTTCCCCGTATCGGAAGAGAATCCGCCAACTGCAATAACCTTTGGGCGACCAATCATTGATCACTTCAACCCTCGCTCATCAGCTTCGGCGCTGCTACTTTCAACACTCCGCGATCGTCCTTATAGACGCCGTACGCGACTTCTTCACTTGACCACTCGCCATCCTGCACTCGAATCTTAAATGTCTTATTTTCGCCGCGACCTTCGATTTTTAGCGGCAGATAACCTTTGACATCCGGACCTCGATAAGCAGTGTAGTGTTCCTGATTCCGTTTGTCATATCCCACTACATACACGCGATCAAAATCTGGTTCATCAATCGTATGCGGTTGATTCGAGCTGCTCTTCTCCAGGATCACCCAGCTTCCAGGCCGCGATTCTCTTCCCGCGTTCTTATCGCTTATGGAAGTCGTTCTCGTTGGGACTTCCGTCCAATCGCTGCCACGCAACAAACTCACGCCCGTCCGGTAAAAGATAATGTCACTGGGAACTGTTAGTTGCACCTGCTTCCCATAAATCCAACCGCCCGGTGCGGGTGAAATTGAAGGCGGGAGACGCACCTTGTACCAGAGTTCATTGTCCTCCTCCGGTTGATTCTCATTCGGGCCATTTCTGACCACGGTTCTGCGCACCTTGCTGCGCACTGCCTGCTTTGGGAGCCACATCACTTTCGATTGATTCGGACGTATTGGGCTTGGGAACGCGCTTCCAGCCTACAATCTCAAAACTAGATCCGGAATCGAGCCGCATCATGATGTTTTCATTCTGCTGCGATCAGGTGTTAAGCGAAAATTTGAACTTGAGCGCAGCTGACCCGTTGCCTGGGCAGGAATGTCCTTGTCTTCTTCGGCTGCTTTCCGCGAAGCTTCAAGCACCTCTTCCGGCATTACATTGCGCGACTCGATCCAACCCTCAGTGCTTTCTTCGTCATGAGCTCTAACACGAAGCCAACGTTCCTTTTTAGTGTTATCAGTCGGATCCGGAACGTCGACAGATTCTAAGACATCAACTTGATCACCCCTGCTAACGAACAGGATGTCAGCCGCGACAACCGCGGTGGAACTGCGAATCGGGACGCGCGTGGCCACAATAACGCCCGAGTCGTTTCGTTTCGCGAGCGTGCTACAGCCAACTGCAAGAGCCAGGCATCCGCCAATGAGCAAGCTTTTGATTAATCGCATTTCAAATGAACGGGGAAAACGAGTCTTCATTCTTGTAACCCAATGTTCTCAGTAACTCTCGCTGGTCTTTATTAATGGTCCTGCTCACTTGGATTCGCGGGCTCGCTCCCGTATTCGCAAGCTCTAATCCAAAGGGTGCCAGCACGCTTGGCAGATCAATTTCCGCCGTACCTTCCACAAACCGTTGGCTAAATCGTTCCATACCTGGTCGTCTGTTGAGAAGCCTGATTATTAATTCGTTTGCGTTCTGCCTGCTTCCCGTCCTGCCTGAAACACCTCAGGATAGATGTCTGCTAACGTCCCACCGCGCACGCTCTGTCGAAACATCAAATCATAGATAAAGGCGACGAGCGCTCCTTTGTCATAGACGAATGACGATGCTGCAGTCCAGCGACGCTCTGATGCGTCGAGCAAAGATAATTTATCACGCTCTGTTGACGAGCGGTATGAGCCGTAGACTCGTGAAAGTGTTTCCAGAAAATCTTCAAAAGTAATGTAGCGCAGGCGGAGGCCCGTGAGCAGCGCCTGATAGAGTGTGAACCCCTCAAAAAACCAATCATAGTCGCCCTGAAGCGCGAGTGAATTTGGAATCCAGAGATGAAACAGCTCGTGGGCAAGGACAACTTTTAATCGCGCTAGCAAGGCATCGCTTTTTGCCTGACTCCCCATCAGCAGTACCACATTCTGACCTCGCGTTTCAGCTGTCCAGCGTTCCGGCCCAACCGCATCGCTTAAGGGTAGGAGTAAAAGGGACGCGCTCTCAGGTGGCGGGTGCCCCAGAACTTTTGTGTACTCCTTAACTATTCGCTCAACGACCTTGCGTATAGCGCTGTCACTGAACGACCAATCCCCCGCTATGGCGATTTGTAATGCGGCGGTCCCCTCCCGTGCACTCTGCTTTCGAAGTGAGGATCCGACTAAGAACACGGCCTGTTCCGGACGGGAAACCACATAGCGGTCACCATCAGAACTTCTGTTTGAGGCGCTCGTCCACCCTGGCGGAAGAACGAGATTCAGATTCAGAGGTGGCCCGTTCCCCATTCCCGGTGCCGGTAACAAGTCGCCAAGCATCAGGAGGCCATGTTCTTTATTGAGCCAGGATACGTGCGACAGGTCCGCCAACCTTGCAGGTGGAGTGAGCGAAAAGTCGTAACTTAGGCTCGTGACTTTTTGGGGGAAGCGAAACTCGCCGGGTGCGAGTTTTCGAAACAGGACTTCCCGCCCGCGCTCGTCCTTGCCGTGGAAATTCTCGATTCGATCAGCGAGGCCGACAACTGAAGTGTAAGTGTTACGGAACGACCACTCGCTGGCACCCAGGCTGTTCAGTTCGACTCTGATTTTGGCGGGCTCGAGAGAGACGACGGAAATTTGAACAAAGGACGCCTGTGCGTGGATGGTCGCTGGTACCGAAACAACTAGGAAAACCAAAACTAACAGGAGTTTCAGTTGTCTCAAGAGAACCTTACAGGTGACAAATTGCATCCAAGGCTACTCAAAACTGCGGGGGGAAAACTACAAAGAAGTTTGGGGAAACCACCAAGACTCGCGTTGACACATTCGCTTAGTGACATTTAACATCGCGACTTGGAATGTAGCACACGGTTCGGAATGCTAGCCAGAAAGCATCAAGAGAACAGTCTTAATCGCCACTCTGCGGTGTCGCGGATTGTTGCCGGACTATTGCTCGTGTTCGTTATCTACGGCACGACGATCGAGGCAGCGCATCGTCATGGCAGAATTTTCGGTTCCGAACAATTCAACTCAGGTTATGTTTCTTCCGACAACACGACAAGAGGTTTAGCAGGCGGTTCCCTCTCCTGCGCCGAATGTCTAATCTGTCAACTCCATCAGCATTTTTCCGCTTCGCTGGTAACCGTTCGCGAAAGCAATAACGTTAACCAAACCAGCGGTCATGGATTCCACGCTCACTCCGAATCCATCCAAAGTCGATCGACCACCACGCGTTCGGGTCGAGCACCGCCTCTCAATTCTTAATCTTTTACAACTGCTTTGCGAGACGCTATCGAAAGATTCGCCAGGGAATGCTTCCTTGGATCGAATTCTTTGAATTGCTAATCCCGGTCCCAAAAGCAGTCAGGTTTCTCTGCCCGTAAATATTAAGAGGTGAGGCAATGATCCATTTTGATAGAAAGGCTTTTCTTAGAGCCGTGCGATTTACTTTCTTGTTGGTGCTAACGGCTGTCGTTTGCTCTTCCGCCTTGGCACAAACAACCGCGGCTACGGGTTCGGCAACGTTGCGCGGAACCGTAACCCTCGGCGACAGCGGCAAACCCATACACAACGTTTTGATCACGGTGCTGCAATTGAAGCGGACAGTGGGCACTGACGAAAGCGGTAACTACGAAATTTTAAACTTGCCGCCTGGCAGGTACGACATTCTGGCTCATCTGGATCGCGTCCCTGACATGGTTCAGAGCGTCGAAATAAAAGCCGGCGAGACCAGGGCGGTGGACTTTCAAGTTCAACTAAGTGGTCTGCAAGAGCAAGTAACCGTAACTGCCAGCGGCGCAGAACAGGCAGTCTCGAGCTCAATTCAATCGGTTGAAGTTATAGGTTCGGTCGACTTGGCGAAGAAGAGTCCGGTATCCCTTGGTGAAGCTCTCGATGGTGAACTCGGTGTCTCCAAGCGTAGCTTTGGCCCGGGTACCGCCCGGCCCGTGATTCGCGGTTTCGACGGCGACCGCGTTCTCGTGTTGCAAGATGGAAACCGCGTCGGCGGTCTGGGCTTTGAGTCGGGTGACCATGCAGAGCCAATCGATGTCTTAACCGTGGAACGCGTCGAGATCGTTAAAGGTCCAGCCACACTTCTCTATGGCAGCAATGCTATTGGCGGCGTGGTTAATACCATTTCCGGTCACGATACCGCGCATAAAGGCATCAATGGTTACCTCACTGGAATTGGCAGCACCAACAGCGACCAGGCTGGTGGCAGTGGCGGGATTGAGTTTGGCACTGACAGATGGCTAGTTTGGGGCAACGGTGGCGGACAACGATCCGGAGACTACAGCACGCCAATCGGAAAGGTAAGGAATTCGTTTTCGAAGGCCGGCAGTTTTTCGACCGGTTTCGGATATTTTCCCGAGAAGGGATTTTTCAGTTTTAACTACACCTTCGACAAACGTCGCTACGGAATTCCATATGACTCGACTGTGCCGGATCCGGAAATCGTGTTTCTGACTCCGAGACGCCACGGCCTGGAGTTCCGCGGTGGCTTCCGCGAGAACAAGTCGTTGTTACAGGCGGGTACATTCTCGATCCAGTACAACGATTACAAGCACGCAGAAGTAGATGCGTTTACGGGTCTCACGAATACAGCGTTCAAAAATAACACCTTCCTGTACCAGGGATTGTTTGACCAAAAGAAAATTGGCAAGTTGTCCGGCAAGTTTGGATTCTGGGGCCAACATCGCGACTTCTCTTCCACAGGAGCAGAAGCGCTCGCGCCACCCACAAAGCAAAACTCATTCGCTATCTTCGCTCTTGAGAACCTTGACTTTGAGCGCGCCTCTATCCAGTTCGGTGGCCGGCTTGAGCGGAACCACTACACGCCGGCAGAAACACCTACCCGCGGTCTCCTTCCGGAGCGTAGTTTCACAGGTTTCTCGGGGGCCGTCGGCCTGCGAATCCCCACGTGGAGCGGTGGATCGCTCGTCGCTAATTATTCTCACTCGTATCGCGCACCATCACTTGAAGAGCTTTACAACAACGGACCACACCCCGGAAATCTCGCATTCGAGATTGGGGACCCAAATCTGCGACGCGAGTTAGGGAACGGCTTGGATTTTGGCGTAAGACATTCTTCCAAACGTATTCGTTTTGAGGCGAACGGTTTTTACTACCGGATCGAAGACTTCATTTTCCTGGGGCCTACCGGAGCAATCGTCGACGATCTCTTCGAAGCTGAGTATCTTCAGGGCCAAAGTCGATATGCCGGCTGGGAAGCGAAAATGGATGCCGCACTACATCCGAACGTTTGGCTAAATCTTGGCACTGACTACGTCAACGCCGAACTTACTGAAACGAACACGCCGCTGCCCCGCATCCCGCCATTGCGCGCACGCGCGGGTCTTGAACTTCGCTACAAGGGACTGTTGGTAAATCCTGAAGTTGTTGTCGCGCAAGACCAGAGTCGGCTCTTCCCAAATGAAACAAGGACTGCGGGGTACGCTGTGTTTGGAGTTTCAGGGTCATATTTGATCGCTGGTCAACACCTAGCGCACATTATTTCCTTCAATGCTTTCAACCTCGGCAACAAGCTTTATCGGAATCACCTTTCGTTTATTAAGGCGTTTGCGCCGGAAATGGGCCGCGGTTTGCGAGTCACCTATACGTTAAGGTGGTTTTGAGCTCAGGCTCAGTGACAGGGATCGGGTGTCGGGTACCGGCGATCGCGTATCGGCTATCAGGTGCCGGCTATCGGGATCCCGAACCAGGGCCGGGTATCGGTATCGGGACAAGGAGTCGGCCGTTGCGCAGGTTTCCCGTTAATAACAGTTTGGCGTCCTTGGCGGCTTGGCAGTTTCCATCCTCGACACCTGATTCCCGGCAGCAGAAACCCGATAGTGACACCCGACACGCACCCGGCTCTCACCTTTTTGCCGATTTTCAATGGAACCGTCTCGGGTTCAGCGTCGTTATAGGGCTTAGTTCGTCAGGTCCCTTCGTTGACAGTCAAATGACTGGCTCTTAGAATGTCGGTCTAGTCGTCCCCAGCCGCTTCAGTCAGTCAGTCCCCAATGAGGAACCCACTGTGACTCTCGTAAAGATCATAGTCATCACGGTGTTGATTATCCTGAGCATTCTGTTTCTCGGGCGCTTCTTCATCTAGCCGAAAGGCGAATCGCCTGCCCGCCGCAACGCTCAAAAGAAATCTGTCTGCATCGCTGCGTTTTGTTGCGCTCGTGTGCCTGTTTTCAGCCTTTGTCCTAACACTCTTCCCGATAACCGCCTACGGCCAGGAGCCCTCATCCGACGACGAGGTCATCCGCGTCAATACTGAGCTGTTGCTGTTCCCGATTCGTGTGCGCGACAAAAGAAAGCCGGAACAAAAACTAAGTGAGGCGGATTTAACGTTAAAGGACGCTGATCGCGTGACTACCGGTTTGTATTTTTCCGCCGGAGCCGATCGACTAGCACTAGTGTTCGCTCTCGACGAGTCGGGCAGCTTGCGTGAAATCATCGCGCAACAACGTGAAGCCGCGCTCGCACTCTTCGGGAGGTTTGGTGAGAAATCACGCGTTGCGGTTTTGCGGTTTTCCGGTAGCCCAGTATTGGTGGCGGAATTTGGCCGAGACCTGGAAGCGGTGCGTTCAGCTTTTACATTTCCCGCCCGGTCCAATCAACGAACCGCGATTTTCGACGCGGCGGCGGCAGCCGTGCGCTCTTTTGACTCTCTGCCACGCATCCGTTCGGAACGTCACATCGTTATTCTGATCAGCGACGGACTAGACAATGCCAGCACCGTCAAAGCAGAGAGTGTAATCCGGGCCGCACTCGACAAACGTGTTTCATTTTATGTGATCCACTTACCGCTGTTTGCTCCGCGCGATGGACGACTCGCAATTCGTTCGCCGGCGAAAGGGTTTCGCGAGCTTGCAGAAAAGACTGGGGGCAAGTATTTCGTAGCGGCAGATGCAAAGTTCGCCCTTTCCTCAGCACCGGTGAACCTCGCTCCCGTCTTTCAAGCCATCGAGGACGATTTGAAAGCCCAGTATCTTGTTGGCTTCTATATTGGCGAGTCGGCATACGACGGCCGCAAGCATCGTTTCTCTTTGAGCCTGCCGGCAGGCGTTGAGTATCAGTTCGGGCATCTCGATTATTCACGCAAACATGAGTTCTTAGTTCAGAGACCTCGCGAAGCCCTCCAAAAGCTTTCCCCGTAAACCTTCGAAAATTGTCAATTGCCGATCGCGACGATTGCCAATTGGCCCAACCGGAAGAAGCCAATCGAAAATCGGCAATCGGAAATTGGCAATGTCCAGACTTGCTTACTGCTCCTCTATTCTGTAAACAGTATCTTTCCAAATCCAAACTCAGTTTCTATCCAGCAAATGACCGATAACCAGCAACTCGGCTTGCGCAAAGTTCGCCGCGCCCTCATTAGCGTTTCCGATAAGACTGGAATCGTTGAGTTCGTCAAAGAACTCAAACGTTTTGATGTTGAGATCATCAGCACCGGCGGAACTGCGAAAGCATTGCGTGATGCGGGCCTCGAAGTTCGAGAAGTGTCCGAGGTGACGGGCTTTCCTGAAATGATGGATGGGCGCATAAAAACGCTCCATCCAAAAATTCATGGGGCGCTGCTCGGCATCCGCGACAATCCGGAGCATGATGCCGCAATGCGGGAACACAGCATCCAGCCGATCGATTTAGTGGTGATCAACCTTTATCCGTTTCAGGAGACTATTGCTCGTAACGGCGTGACGCTGGATGACGCCATCGAACAGATCGATATCGGTGGGCCGGCAATGATTCGTTCGGCGGCAAAGAATTTTCGGGACGTAGCGGTCGCTGTTTCACCACATTTTTATGCAGAAATCGCTGACGAACTTGCAAACAATGGAGGGGCGCTGACTCTCGCGAAACGTGCGTATCTTGCAACCCAGGCTTTCTTCCACACAGCGGCATATGATCGCGATATTTCGATCTATTTCGATTCAACGCTTCAGAACCCGACCGAAAGCGCGTCATGTTCAACCATCGAAACGGCCAGTGATCATTTTTCGATTACACAAATTGATAAGCTGCAGGCCCTGGCTTCTACCATTGAGGAACATGGGTTTCCGTCTCACCTGAGCCTAATGGTCGAGAAACAAACAGACCTTCGCTACGGCGAGAACCCTCACCAGAAAGCGGCCCTGTATATTGACGATCAAAATGGTGGAATAGCTCAGGCCGAACTTCTCTCCGGCAAGGAAATGTCCTTCAACAACTACGTCGATGCCGATGCTGCGTGGCAACTGGTCTCAGACTTTGATGAGCGTGCCTGCGCGATCATTAAGCACACGAATCCGGCCGGAGTCGGCCTAGGCGCTTCGAATGAGGAGGCCTATCGCCGCGCGCTTGAGACCGATCCTGTCTCAGCATTTGGGGGCATCGTTGCTTTCAATCGTGACGTTGATCTTGCGGCAGCGAAAGCCGTCGTTGAAATCTTTACTGAAGTTGTGGTCGCGCCGGATTACGAAACTGAGGCGCTCGAGATCTTCAAGACAAAAAAGAATCTGCGAGTCTTGCGGCTGCCACGATCAGCGGCTGAGCAAGGCTTAGAATACAAGCTGATCAGCGGCGGCATGCTCTTGCAAACACGCGACACACTTAAACTCAGGCGAGAAGATTTGAAAGTGGTTAGCAAACGCCGGCCAACGTCAGAAGAGATTGAAGCGCTTTTCTTCGCCTGGACCGTTTGCAAGCACACTAAGTCAAACGCAATCGTCTACGCTCGCACCGGGCAAACTGTCGGAGTCGGCGCGGGACAGATGTCGCGCGTGGACTCCGTCAAGCTGGGGGCCATGCGCGCGCAGATCCCCATCGCTGGGTCCGTACTCGCATCAGACGCCTTCTTCCCTTTTCGGGATGGTATCGATGAAGCGGCCAAGCATGGCATCACCGCGGTAATTCAACCCGGCGGATCAATGCGCGATGCGGAAGTGATTGCTGCCGCAGACGAACATGGGTTAGCGATGGTGTTCACAGCAGTGCGGCATTTCAAACATTAGCTGTAACGCAAACTTTTATTTTGCGTGCCGCGAGGGTTTCGTCCCATCTTAACGCAAACTAACACTTTGCGTTACACTTCAAAACCTATGTTGCAAAACAAATTCGGCATCATTTTCGGTGTCGCCAACAAACGGTCCATTGCCTGGGCCACCGCGCAGTCGCTACACGAAGCAGGCGCGCGCCTCGCCTTTACTTATCAGGGTGATCGCCTCAAAGAAAACGTCGAGGGTCTGACTAATGAATCGATGCCCGGCTCTTTGCTACTGCCCTGCGATGTGACAAAACAGGATGAAGTCGACGCTACTTTTAAGCGCGTCGGCGAAGAATTTGGACGACTCGACTTTCTAATTCACAGCATTGCCTATGCGCCGCGCGAGGCTTTAGGCGGAGAGTTCCTCGATACCAGCCGCGAAGCGTTCCTGACTGCCCTCGAGATCAGCGCGTATTCCCTCGCGCAGCTGGCGCGCGCGGCGGTGCCCTTGATGACTGAAGGCGGCAGCATCGTTTGCATGAGTTATTACGGCGCAGAGAAAGTGGTAGCGGGTTACAACGTGATGGGTGTAGCGAAAGCGGCTCTCGAAGCAAGCACGCGTTATCTGGCGAAAGATCTCGGCCCGCGCAATATTCGCATCAACGCGATCAGTGCCGGACCAATCCAAACCCTTTCAGCGCGTGGCGTTTCCGACTTCAGCTCGATGCTGAAACACCACGCGGAACATGCGGCGCTGCGGCGCAATGTTGAAGCCCGCGAGGTCGGTAACACAGCACTATTTCTATGTAGTCCGCTTTCATCTGCAATCACTGGTGAAGTGATCTATGTTGATTGCGGTTACAGCATCATGGGAATTTAAGTAACGCAAACTGTTAGTTTGCGCGCGAAGCATTCGAGGGAACGCAAA
Source organism: Pyrinomonadaceae bacterium (assembly GCA_963826235.1). Lineage (GTDB taxonomy): Bacteria > Acidobacteriota > Blastocatellia > Pyrinomonadales > Pyrinomonadaceae > PSRF01. Next base: position 13,247 of record CAWGWE010000002.1, read on the forward strand.
CTGAGAGTTTTGCGTTACAAGGCAAAAGATGGAGAAGCCAACCGAAAGCGATCAACGGGTGCCGCACACAACTCAGGACGAGCAGCTCCTCGAGAGCCCCAGTCTTGATGAGTTTACACATACCGATACCTGGCGCGTGTTTCGCATCATGGGAGAGTTTGTCGAAGGGTTCGATGAGCTTGCCAGTCTGACTCGTGGCATTTCGATTTTCGGCTCCGCGCGCACGGCAGCGAGCGATCCTTATTACAAACTAGCTCAGGAAACCGCTGCCCTGCTCGCGCGTGAAGGCTATGCTGTGATCACTGGTGGCGGACCGGGAATAATGGAGGCAGCAAACCGCGGCGCGTTTGAAGCAGGCGGTCTATCCGTAGGTTGTAATATTGAGTTGCCTTTTGAGCAGGGCGCCAACCAGTACCTGACACGGTCGGTGACTTTCCGTTACTTCTTCGTCAGAAAGATGATGTTCGTCAAATATAGCCTGGGCTTCATCATTTTTCCGGGTGGCTTTGGCACGCTTGACGAACTGTTCGAGGCGCTGACGCTAATTCAGACGCGTAAGATCAGGGACTTTCCCGTAATCCTCTTCGGATCAGACTACTGGAAAGGTTTGATGGATTGGATCGGCGAAACCGCTTTAAGCGAAGGAAAGGTTTCCAGTCACGATTTGAAGCTACTGCATCTCACCGACTCACCAGAGGAGGTTGTAAATATCGTCAACGAGAGTCAGGACTCGCTCAGCGTTGTCGGACAAACTATCTCCGAGACAATTTCTGAAGAGATTCGCGAATTGAAAGACGTCTAATCGCCCTCACCGCTCTTCAGGCTGCCACTGAGCCACTCGCCATACGGTTGCGAAATCGCCGTGACGGGCACTGCAACTATTTCGGGAGTCTCGTAACTGTGCACCGCCTTCACCTGCCGCTCGAGTTCAATAAATTTGCCTGATTCAGTCTTGGCGAGTAACAGCACTTCGGCCGCCCTTTCGATAATTCCCTGCCAACGATAAATCGATTCAATCGCCGGAAGGATCTGCACACAGGCCGCGAGCCGGTTCTCAACAAGCATGTCTGCAATTCGTCCGGCTTCTTCACGGGACGCGGCGGTGATGAAAACGACGATGGCTGTTGAGGTCACGGAGAGTTTCGAGTTCCGGGTTTCGAGTTTCGAGGTCCGAGTTCCGAGTTCCGAGTTTCGAGTTCCGGTCGGGTTCCGGGTATCAGGTCACGGGTCGGATGTGGGTCTTGGGTTCCGAGTTTCGAGTTCGGAGTGGTTGGTGACGGGTGTCGCGTTTGGAAACTCGAAACCCGAAACTCGAAACTCGAAACTCGAAACTTTATTCGGAGCCGGTTAACGGTGTCGTGTCTTTACCAAAAAAGGCTGCGTAGAGTTCCTGGGCGCGATCAAGATCTCGCTCATCAACCAGAACGACACTGCCATCTGCGGAAGTCGAAAGCAGGGCCGCGAGCGCGTCCGCGCCTCCTGATTGGACGACAGAGCGAATTCCATTCTGGCGCAGTAAGTCGTTCACCATTTCGGCTTCCACGGGCGAACCGAGATGATGAAGGTGCACAAAACGCGCTTCGCTGCTGTCGTGCAACGTGTTGTCAGCGGTTAGCCGTTCGACGAGTTGCGTCTCGTCGTCAGGACATCGAGTGATACCAGGCTGGTATTCAGCTTCGCAGACAGGACAAAACATAAAGCCCCCAGAGAACGTTTCGAGTTTCGAGTTTCCGGTTCGAGTTTGCTTACCAACCTAACCTTAAGCTAAAAAGACACGTCCGTAAATCACCCGGAAGCCAGCTCAGTCACGAAACTCGGAACTTGAAACTATAAAGCTGAGACAGCCCGTTCGAACGGAATCTCTTCAAAGTGCGTCATTTGCTTGAAGGCACGAAACCGCTCGTTAATCTCTTCGTGAGTGAGGCGGTCAACACGTGCGGTGCCAAACTCCTCGACATTAAACGAGGCCATCACCGAACCGAAGATCATTGCCCGTCGCAGCGCCGCATTATCAAGAGATTCCTGGCTCGACAAATATCCCATAAACCCGCCGGCGAAGGAGTCGCCCGCTCCCGTAGGATCAAACACTGATTCGAGCGGGTACGCGGGAATGGCGAAGTAACTCTCCTCAGAAAACAACGCAGCCCCGTATTCACCGCGTTTGATAATCAGGGCTTTCGGACCCCAACTGAGAATCGTTTTTGCAGCCTTAATCACGTTGGGAATTCCGGTTAACTGGCGCGCCTCCGCATCGTTGATAATCACTACATCGACGCCACGGATCGTTTGCAACAGAGATTCTTTGGCGATCTCAATCCACAGATTCATCGTGTCGAGCGCTACCAACTCAGCTTCCGGCACCTGTTCTCGAACCTCGCGCTGCAAGTCTGGTTGAATGTTGCCGAGAAAGACCAGGCGAGACTTTCTCGATTCGGCAGACAGCTTGGGTTTGAAATCCGCGAAAACATTTAGTTTGGTGTCGAGCGTGTGAGCAGTATTTAAGTCGTAATCATAGCGGCCATACCAGCGGAAGGTTTCGCCATCCGGCACACACTCGAGGTCGCTGGTATCAACACCGTGACGCACGAACACCTGCCGTTCTTCCTCGCCAAAGTCACCGCCAACAACGCCGACGATCCTGACGTCGGAGAAGTAACTGGCCGCGAGCGACACGTGCGACGTGGAGCCACCCAACATTTTTTCACACTTACCAAAAGGCGTTTCGACTGCGTCGAAAGCAACGGAACCGACGACTAATAGAGACATTGAGTTTTGGTCTTTAGACTCTGGTCTGGGATTCGAACTTTTTACTTAGAACTTTGAACTTGGAACTTTGAACTTGGAACTTTGAACTTGGAACTTTGAACCTGGAATCACTCTTACACCCGACGCCCTCCCTACTACTGCTTCTGCTTCGTTCCCACCAACTTCAACGCTTCTTCCGCCTGACCGCGAAAACTGCTGTCGGGATAGTCGCTGACTAATCGAGTGAGATAATCGCGGGCCATTTCCCGAAACTCTTCCGCAGTTAAAGTCTTCTTCGTGTTACCGTCATAACTGATATACAGCGAGGAAGATTGCTTGCCCTTGTTTAGTGCAAGCGAAAGACTGCTGGAACCGGCGATGAACAGCGCTTCATCAATGCGAGTAAATGTCGGATTGCCGGCAATGATCTCTTCGGTGCGCTTTAAAGCCGCAACATAGGCTTTCTTCAACTTGAAATAATTTCGCGCGACTTCGAGGTTGTGCATCGAGTCCTTTTCCAACTCAGGATCGCGAAGGGTTGAGGGATCCGGACCACTTCTTACAGTCCCTTGCGCCAGGACAACCGGCGCGCAAACACCTATTGCGAACAAAAGCGCTACTATCGATACTAGCTTCTTCATAACCACCTCTCATCAACTACTGATCTCGGCTGGTGCGTACTTTTTGATGATGGCGTCCAGCCTTTTTGTTGTCGCAGCCGGCCAGAGTTCGGGTGCGGTGAAGATTGCGCTCCGGAGCGCCGAGCCGCATTTGCAGGTGCGCGATGCCGCGGCTAATTCCTTTACCGCTGCTTTCATGATGATCTGGGCATTGCGCACATTTTTGTTTAGATACTCGACAACCGTATCAACTGTTACCGCGTCGTGGCCCGGATGCCAGCAATCGTAATCGGTAACAAGAGCTAGGGTGGCGTAACAAATTTCTGCCTCACGCGCGAGCTTCGCTTCCTGTAAATTGGTCATGCCGATCACGTCCATGCCCCACGAGCGATAAACGTTAGACTCAGCTTTCGTGGAAAATGCCGGACCTTCCATGCAGATATATGTTCCGCCACGATGAATCTTCACATCAGCCGTTTTGCAAGCCCGTTCTAACACGTTGCCCAGCTCGCTGCATACCGGATGCGCAAAGCCAACATGAGCCACGATGCCTTCGCCAAAGAAAGTCGATTCCTGCGCGCGGGCCCGGGTGCGATCAAAAAACTGATCGGGAATCACCATGTCGAGCGGAGCATACTGCTCCTGCAACGAACCCACGGCTGAAGCCGAGAGCAAGCGTTCCACGCCCAACAGTTTCATGCCGTAGATATTTGCCCGGTAAGGAACTTCCGTCGGTGTAAAGCGGTGACCACGTCCATGGCGCGGGAGAAAGGCGACGCGCTGATCCTCAAGGGTTCCAACTATGAAAGCATCAGACGGATCGCCAAAAGGCGTTTCGACTTTCACCTCTTCGATGTCCCGGAGTTCGGGCATCTGGTAAAGGCCACTGCCGCCAATAATCCCGATACGCGCGTGTTCCATCGTTATTCTTTCTTTTCCTTGCAATTGTTGGCGGCCACGTACTCGGACAACGAGCCGGCAGAGCGCTTGGCCAGCAATTCGTCCATGAATGCGCTCTTAGTCTTCGGCTTTTCCTTAACGATCGCCTCGTAAAATCTCAGAGAGCTCTCGATGCCGGCGAGCTGAATGGCAGCTTCATCTTGCGCCTTTTCGGGATTGGTCAGTTTGAACGCCCCCATTCCCAGCGTGTACTGGGTAAAAATATCTGACTTGTATTTGTACTTGTCCTCAACTTGGGAAATCATCATTGAACATAAAGTCACACTAACCTTATCGGTTTGTATCAGCCACTTCATTGCCCCCTCGCGCATCTTATTGGCTTCTTTGTCAAACGGTTTCTCTTCCAGCAAAGCAACAGTCTTGATAAGCATCTCCGATTCGTTCTGGACGCGTGGTTGGCTGACTCTTCCCAGAACCGGACTGATCGAAAGCAGGATCAAAAGCAGACTAAGCGAAGTCTTGTTTGTTCTTTTCATTATTCCTCCCTTAGTTTGTCGGAACCGCCACTAGCTTTCCATTCTCTTCAATCACTTTGCACAACGGCTGATCCGGTTCGTGATAAAACAAGCAAGTCCAACCTTCGCTCGCGGCCTGTGGCAACAGCTTCTTCTTCGATGCGAGCGTCTCAACTGGAAAAAGATCGTAACCCATAATCCAGGGGAGCGGAACATGAGCTCGCATCGGCACTAAATCGGCAAATCCGAAGAGGGTTTGCCCCTGCTGTTGTAAGCGCCAACACTGCATCGAGCGATTGTGCCCGGCATGAGTTTCCATTGTGAGGCCTTCAACGACCTCGTAGTTGGCGTCTTTTAGTTCTAATTGGCCGCTCTCGGCCAGTGGCCGCCAGTTGTCCGGCAAATAACTCGCCTGGTCCCGTTCACTCGGTTGTTCCGCATGGTCCCATTCGGCTCGCGAGACAAAATAGCGGGCATTAGGAAATGCCGGGGCGATTTTGCCGTCCCCATAAAGGGCGGTGTTACCCCCGGCATGATCGAAATGCAGGTGCGTGTTGATAACTATGGTTACCTGGTCTGGTGCGACGCCGGCGAGTGAGCGCAACGAGTCAGCAAACGACTGCCCGCGAGTGATACCGTAAATCGCAGCATGCTTCGGTGACCATTTCTCACCAATTCCCGTCTCGATCAGAATGCGTTCCGAAGCTGTCTCGATGAAAAGACAGTTCATGTTCATGCGGATGCGATTCTGTTCGTCCGGCGGCGCGACTCGCGACCAGAGGTTGCGCGGGACGACTCCAAACATTGCCCCACCATCGAGACGAAACTCCGTATCAGGAATTATCTCGACGCGATAATCGCCAAACTGCATGGGAAACTCGAACGAGCCGGCTGATTAGTTGTTCTTCTTCGCGCCACTCCTATTGGGAGGCGCATCAGGTTTCGGAGTGGGAGCTGACGACTCCGGCGCCGGAGCCGGCTGCGGCTGAAATCCCGGCGGCATCATTGGCGCCTGCGTTTCCGGCATCTTCACCGTGAAGTTTTCCGCTACGGTGACGTGCGAGCGCTTCACGATTTCATCTAAAACTTTCTTTTGCTTTTCTTTTTCAACCTCGGCGCGCGCCTGGTCGCGACCACTGCGTGGCGGAGCCATCGGATTGTCAGACTGCGCGCCGCCAATCAAGATGTGCCGGGCGTGCACCTGCTCCTCTTTCTTTCCGTCTTTATCCTGCGTCCGCTTCTCTTCCAGCTTGATGATGTGGAATCCATACTGGGTCTCCACGAGGTCACTAATCTGCCCGGGATTCAACGCAAACGCAGCCTTCTCAAATTCAGGAAGCATTGCTCCCGGACCAAACCAACCCAGGTCTCCACCTTTCACTTTACTGCCGGGATCGATGGAAAATTCCTCAGCAAGCTTGCCGAAATCTTCGCCGCCGCGCGCGCGCTTCAGCACAGCTTCGGCTTTCTCTCGAGTCTTAGCGACGTCCAGATCAGGATGCTCCTTAATGTAGGCGTTGATTTCCTCATCCGTCGCCTTCATCTTTTCCGCCAACTGTTCCTGCGCGTAAGTCTGGGCGAGGATACGTGCCTGCTCCATCTGAATCTGCAATTCCACTGAGCGCTTCTTGTCGACTCCGGCTGCAATACCCTTCGACTCGCCGATCAGGACCTGCCCGAGCTGCGTGCGAACCTGTTTCATCTGCTCTTCGGTGATCTGACCCGACATTTGCGGATTCTTCGCTTTGGCATCGGCGACGAACTGATCAAACTTCGCTTTATTGGCTGGCTGTTTAAAAAACTCTTCTACTTCCTGTTCGGAAATTTGCGGGGCCCCGGCAGTTCCTTCTTGTGACTTAAAGAACGTCTCAGCAATCACGATCGAACGGACCAGCTCGATCTGACGTTTGATCTCAGGCTTGTTACCGATGCCTTTGGTACGAGCCTCTTCGGCGACCGCAAACAGACTGCGAATGTTCTCCGCAAAGTCTTTACGCGCCGCTTCATCAGAAGCAAGACGAGCACGAAACTGTGGCGACTGATCCTCTGCGATCATCGCCATGTCTTCGGCGGTCAGATTAACTTCCTCACCGCGCCGCGCTTTCACCTGCCACACAATTAAACCGAGTGAAAAAACTACTGCGACTGCAGCCGCAATCCATGCTTTCTTTGTTGTAGTCAAAATAAATTCCTCTCTAAAGCAAAACTATTGATGTTGTACCAACTCAAGTAATACTCCGTTGGCTGCTGTTGGATGAACAAAGGCAACCAGGCAACCGCCTGCGCCCACCCTTGGCACTTCGTCGATTAAACGTAGCCCCTTGGCTTTCAATTCTGCAAGCTTGGTGCGGATGTCTTCGACTCTCACCGCTATATGATGAATTCCCGGGCCCCGCTTTTCCAGAAACTTACCCACTGGTGAATCGGGCGAAAGCGGTTCGAGCAATTCAATGTGCGACTCGCCAAGAGCAAACATCGCCACTCGCACACCCTGCGTGTCGATTTGCTCGGTCGAGTCTAACTCCAATCCCAGGGCGTCGCGCCAAACAGCAGTGGCGTCGTCAAGATGTTTAGTAGCGATGCCGATGTGATCGATTTGCATGGGCAATGGTCAGTTGGTGGTTGTCAGTGGTCGATAGTCAGTTGTCAACCGGCTTGCCAAAGCAGAATCGACCGTCAATTAGTGGATTCAGACCGCAATTGGCGACTGTCGCAATGAAAAATGACCGACTGCAATGACGAATGATAAATGCTTTTCTACGGGTTCTCCTTCATAAGTTCATCGACGGCAGAATAAGGGTCTCTTTGGCGTCTGGCAACCTCATCGGCCAGAGAATCAAGCCTCTCAGATGCGGATTCCGAATCCAGGGTTCGCGAAACTAGCTTTTCTCGCAACAGTTCAAGGATGCGCCAGCGCGCCACTGCACGGCGGCGCTCATTGCCCAAATCCGACTGAAAATGAAACTCCTGGTAACTTTCGATCGCCGCCGCCAGATCTGTAACGCCTTTGTTTTCAGTCGCCACGGTCTTAATGATTGGCGGTTGCCAGCCATCTTCGCGGTGTGCCAGCGAGAGCAGCGCCTCCAACTCTTTTTCCGTGTTGTAAACGCCCTCGCGATCCGCCTTGTTAATGACAAAGATGTCGGCAATCTCCATGATGCCGGCCTTGATGGCCTGGATGTCATCGCCCATACCGGGCACAAGTACCACAACGCAGACGTCGGCGGCCTTCACGACTTCAACTTCGTCCTGACCAACTCCGACTGTTTCGACGACAACCTTTTGGTATCCGGCTGCGGCGAGGATCGAAACGGCGTCAACGGTGGCACGAGCTAAGCCTCCGAGGTTTCCCCGCGTCGCCATCGACCGGATGAAGACACCTTTATCGAGACCCAGCGCTTGCATCCGGATGCGATCCCCAAGGATTGCACCGCCCGAGAAGGGACTGGAAGGATCGACAGCAACGATGCCAACTCGTTCGTTCTGCGCGCGATAGAGCAAGGCCAGTTTATCGACTAACGAAGACTTCCCTGCGCCAGGCGCGCCCGTAATCCCGATTACCAATCCCTTTCCGCTTTGGGGAAAGATCTCCTTCATCAGCGCAGAAGCGTCGTCTGAACTATCTTCAACTTTTGAGATAGCGCGCGCTACTGCACGCGGATCACCCGAAGTAATGCGGCCGATCAGTGAAGCCAGGTTTGAACCGTGATCGGTTTCAGGTTTCATCGCAGCTGGTCGCCGAGATCAACCCGCCTGCTTCAACAGCTCGCGGGCGATAATCAGACGTTGAATTTCAGAAGTGCCCTCACCAATCGTGCAGAGCTTGGAATCACGCCAATATTTTTCAGGCGGATAGTCTTTGGTGTAGCCGTAACCGCCGTGAATCTGTATAGCCTCTTCGCAAACGTTAACACTCATTTCAGAGGCGAACAGCTTTGCCATTGAAGATTCCTTAGTCACCGTACGTTTCTGGTCTTTCAACCAGGCGGCGCGATACATCAACAGGCGCGCTGCATCAAGCTGCGTCGCCATGTTTGCAAGTTTGAACTGGATCGCCTGGAACTCCGAAATCGGCTTACCAAACTGCTGGCGCTCTTTCGAATAACGCAAAGCCGACTCGTAAGCGCCCTGCGCGATGCCAACCGCGAGCGCCGCGATGGAAATGCGGCCGCCGTCGAGGATCTGCATGGCGTTGACGAAGCCCAGGCCTTCTTCTCCCAAGCGGTTTGCATCCGGAACGTTGCAGTCTTCAAAAATCACACTCGCAGTTTCTGACGCCCGCAAGCCCAGCTTGTTCTCTTTCTTGGACGGCGAGAACCCCTGCATCCCTTTTTCGAAAATGAAGGCAGTGATCCCGCGACTCTTCTGGGCACGATCAGTTACGGCAACTGCAACACACGTGTCAGCATTGATCGCGTGCGTAATAAAGTTTTTTGAGCCATTAACGATCCAACTGTCGCCCTGGCGGACAGCCGTTGAGCGCGTTCCTGACGCGTCTGATCCGGCGCTGGGTTCGGTCAACCCCCAGGCGCCGAGATGTTCGCCGCGTGCGAGCGGAACGAGATATTTCTGCTTTTGCTCTTCGTTGCCAAACTCAAAAATGTGATTTGAGCAAAGGGAGTTGTGGGCGGCAACGGAAATACCCACTGAGCCATCGACGCGTGAAAGCTCGTCAATGATCGTGGCGTATTCGATGTAACCCATGCCTGCGCCACCGTACTCTTCGGGAAAGATCACGCCCATCAAACCGAGCTCAGCCAATTTTGGTTTCAACTCGATAGGGAAATGCTGAGCTTCATCCCATTCCATGACGTGGGGCGCGATCTCCGCTTCGGCGAACTCGCGCACGCTCATCTTGATCTGTTTTTGTTCTTCGCTTAGCTCGAATTCCATCGATTCCCCGCTCATTCTATTCCTGACACAACAAGGGCATCCTTGCCTCAAGATAACAGGCAAGAATGCCTGCCGGAAAACATCAACGCTTAGCCGGTTTTTAATTCTACCGCGAGGGCGATTAGAACTGTAGTTGCGAGCAGCCTTACCGCGAACGCTTTGCAGTCGCCCGTTCGGTCTTCTTCACACGTTGGCTCTTCATCAAACGCTGCACTTCCTGGGGCGAAAGCCGGCGCCACTCACCAGGCTTCAAGCGTTCGTCGTAAAGAAAACCAATCCGCGACCGCTTCAACTTCAACACCGAGTGACCAATCAAATCAAACATACGGCGAATCTGCTGGTTTTTACCCTGATGCAGGACGATCTCAAACCAGGCATTGTTTTCGGTCGCATTAACCTTTGTGATCTTAGCGGGCGCAGTGCGCGTGCCATCGTCAAGAATTACCCCGCGCCGGATTCGTTGCAGCGCGGCTTCGGGCGGCAACCCTTTCACCTTCGCCTCGTAAACCTTTTCCACACGATTGCGCGCAGACGTAACGAAGTTGGTGAAGTCGCCGTCGTTCGTCAGCAACAACAAACCTTCGGTATTGAAATCGAGCCGGCCCACCGGATACAGCCGGCCCAGGGAAGCCGGCAACAGTTCGGTTACTAAAGGCCTTCCTTGGGGATCAGAGACGCTCGACAAATAACCCTTAGGCTTGTTTAGCAGAATGTGGATCTTCTCGCGCTTCGCCAGCGCCGGATTGATCAACTTCCCTTTGACCTTAATATGATCCTTGCTCGCGTCAGCCTTGGTGCCAAGCTCCTTAATCACCTGGCCGTTAACCGTGACCTCGCCCGCAGCAATCAACTGTTCAGCATGACGGCGGGAAGCGATTCCCGCTTCGGCAATCAGTTTTTGTAAGCGCTGCTCCATAAAAACAAGTTTCGAGTTCCGAGTTCAAAGTTTCCGTGAGCCCCTATTCAAAACCGTCATCCACTTGAAGCTCTAAGTTCAATATCGCTCACTGCCAACCTGAAACTCGGGAACTTGAAACTCGGAACTCGAAACTCGGAACTCGAAACTCGAAACTTCTACACCCCTCCTGCCAGATCCTGAAAATCTTCGATGCTGGGAAGTTCAGAGAGGTCTTTTAAGCCAAACTGGATTAGAAATTCCTTCGAAGTGCCATACATCATGGGACGACCCGCTGCTTCCTTACGGCCTTTTGCCACGATCAACTTCTTGTCCAGGAGCGTCTTGATCGAGGATGGCGACTGGACGCCGCGGATGTCCAAGATCTCGGGAACCGTGATTGGCTGCTTGTACGCAATCACAGCGAGTGTTTCCAGAGAAGCTAAAGACAACTTCGCGCTTGGCCGTGATTTTAAGAAGGCCCGCACGTGCTCGTGATATTCGGGTCTGGTCGCAAACTGCCAACCGCCGGCAACCTCGCGCAATTGCAATCCGCCGTTACGGCCGTTGAACTCCGCGACAAGACTCTCGATTGCTGCCTGGATCAACTGCTCGTCCTCTTTCAGGACTTCAGCGATAGTCCTCGCGTTAAGAGGCTCGTCAGACACGTAGATTAACGACTCAATTATCGCGGTGCGGTCACCAGCGTTTTGTACCTGCAGTGGTTCAACAGCTTCGGTATCCAAAGTGGTGTTTTCGACATCACTAATTTCGGCCGTATCAGCCTCTTCAGCGAAAGCTTCGGCAACACCTGCCCCTGCGACCGACTCACTATCCCGGCTTTTCTTTTTCGCTTGTGTACTCATATTTCAACCTTTAGCTTACGGCCCGGGCGAGAATCTCGCCGAAGGTTTCCTTTTGAAACAATCTGATCTCGGTAGTGCGCACAAGCTCTAGCACGGAGAGAAATGCTAAGACCAGCTCTCGCCGGGACCGCGCCCGCTCAAAAAACACCCTGAGATTAAGTTCTCCAGCCGACAACACCATGTTGCGCAAACGTTCCAACATTTCCGCCATGGAAATCTCTTCGCGCTCGATCTCCATCAAGGCTTCTTCTTTGTGACGGTTCAATATTTCCTGAAAGACCTTAAGCAGATCGAACACGCCGACAACGACCTCGGGATTGTTTTTGTCTGTTTCAATTTCCGCGCGTTTGAAGATTGCCCGCTCAACGGTCGCGCGTGACCAAAGCATTTGGGCTGCAGCTTTATATTTCTGATACTCCAGCAGCTGTTGCACCAGATCCTTCCGTGGATCCTCTTCTTCAACCTCCGCCGCAAAAGGATCTCGCGGTAGCAGCATTTTGGTCTTGAGCTCGATCAAGGTCGCTGCCATTACCAGAAAATCACCGGCAACAGCAATATCGAGCTCCTGCATCAGCTGGAGATAACGCAAGTATTCCGCGGTGATGCGGCCAATCGGGATATCGTAGATGCTTACTTGCTCTTGCCGGATCAGATGCAGCAAGAGGTCAAGCGGGCCTTCGAATTCTCCGAGAATGATCTTGAGGTCGTCGGTGGTGTGATCGGGAACGATCTCGGGACTCGAACCGGCAACCTTTAACGGTTGCGCCGTCGTCTCTTCCAACTTCTCCGGCTCAATTGCTTTAGCAGCTTCTTCCATCTATCTACTTCCAATTGCGCCGACAATTCCCCGGCGCTTCATAACGTCCTGAAGTGTGTTCCTGGCGATTTTGCGCGCTCGCTCGGCGCCCTGCCCAAGTATTTGCTGCAAATCGGCGTCGCTGATTGCGTTCGCCCGTTCCTGCAACGGCTGCAGAAAATCGATGGTCTGCTCGGCAATGTCGTTCTTTAGTTGTGCATATCCCTTACCTTCAAAATGATCTTCAACCTCCGAGGCGGTCTTTCCGGTAAGCAATTGATAAATCGTTAGCAGGTTCGTAATCGCCGGCCGGGAATCGTCAAACTTGATGTCAGTCCCGGAATCAGTAACAGCGCGCTTAAACTTGCGGCTCACGGCAGCGGCGTCATCAAGTAACATCACACAGCCATTCGGATCGTCGTCCGACTTTGACATTTTCTTTGTCGGGTCTGACAGCGACATGATTCGTGCGCCTACCTTGGGGATGTACGGCTCAGGTATGCGAAACGTCTCGCCATAATCACGGTTAAATCGTATGGCGATATCGCGGGTGAGTTCAAGGTGTTGTTTTTGATCTTCTCCGACCGGTACCAGCTCAGTTTGATAAAGCAGAATGTCAGCAGCCATTAAGACAGGGTACTCAAACAATCCGGCACCTAGACTCTCGCGCTGTTTCCTCGCCTGATCCTTGAACTGTGTCATGCGTTCAAGCTCTGACATGCGAGTAGAGCAATTCAATATCCACGTCAGCTCCGCATGCTCGGGAGCATCAGATTGGATAAAGATAGTTGCGACTGCGGGATCAATTCCCACCGCGAGATAAAGGCGGGCTATTTCTTTTGTCAGTTCGGCCAGGTAGGTAGGATCTACAGGAATCGTGATCGCGTGGAGGTTGACGATGCAGAAAAAACTTTCGTACTCGTACTGTAGCTCAACCCAGTTCCGCAATGCTCCCAGATAGTTTCCCAAATGCAATGGCCCCGTGGGCTTCACACCGCTAAAAATTCTCTTGGCCATGCGTTTTCTTAAGACTGGGTGCTAAGCCGAAGCCGTCTAGTAAACTCCGAGTGCAAGCAAATAATCTACAAAACTCATGATGGGATTCATGATTGCACTGAAGAAGCCCACATAAATCAAAATCATCAGAATAATGAAACCGTGCTGTTCGAGCATCGCCAAAACCTCTCCCGCGCTCGCTGGGAGAAAGGTCTCCAGAACTTTGCTGCCATCGAGGGGCGGAAACGGAAGCAGATTAAAGACTGCAAGCGAAATATTCATCGTTAAAGTGTACTGCAACAGCAGTGCGACCGGCGGTCGAATTGACTCCGGAACGTAGACAAACCATCCCGTTAGCAGAAACGTCTTGATGATTACGAAAGCACAGATAGCTATCAGAAGATTCGCCATGATGCCCGCCAATGACACCATGACGTTGGCCAAATCCTTGTTGTGCCAGCGAAGTGGATTTACAGGAGTCGGCTTGCCCCAACCGATCAAAGGTATCCGCGCGCCGGGTCCCCCAATGTTTCCCAGGATGAAACCAACAATCGGAATTAATAGCGTGCCGATTGGATGCGTATGTGCTACTGGATTAAGCGTAATGCGGCCCAGCAGGCGCGCAGTATCGTCGCCAAATTTATAAGACATCCAGGCGTGGGCCGCTTCATGTGCCGAGATGGCGAATAGCAGCACCACCATGTAAATCAACAGTTGTGGAATTAGTTCTGAGGTCACTTGGTCCGATGTCCGAAGATCCTAAGAGCAGTCAAGTTAGCATCACGCTATGCGAGAGTCAAAAAACAGATTTGTGTCGTTAGGTCCACCAAAATTGACAACTGGGAGGCAATAGCGACCGGTTCTGGATTTGACGAAGCGTCTCAGGTTTCCAAGTCCTATAAAAGTGTGCCGGCTATTCCAAGCGGCAGGCTAAACACTGCTTCGATCGAAGTAACCGCTAAATCTCCGCCTGGGCCAAATGCGAGTCCAACCAGGTTCATTCCCGCCACGACCAGCTCTGCTTCCCCTCCATTCGGTGCAATGCGGACAACTCCGCGACGTCCCTTGAAAGATGCCGTCACGTAAAGATTGCCCGAACTGTCAAAAGCCAGGCCCTGAGGCCGTCCCAGCCCCTTGAAAAACGTTTCAACTGAACCATCTCGATCAATGCGATAGATCGAGTCGAAACTCGAAACCGTTGGCCCTGTGACATACAGTTTGTCGTCCAATCCAAATGCCAGGTGATATGCCGAAACGGAAGGTTCAAGTTGCGCCCACGCTTTCTCTTCACCGATTGCATTCACCTGGTAGATAGTTCCAGTACGATCACCGACGAACATGGTTCCATCGCTAGCAAACGCCACTCCAGTGGCTATTCCCAAATTACGAGCGAACGGTTGCGCTTCACGAAAGGCACTTACGCGATAGATAGTGCCGTCGAAACGGCTGCTTACGAACATCTGGCCGCTGTCATCGAAAGCGATTGCAGTCGGATTAGGAATATCACCCGAGAACTCCGAAACCTCTCCCTCCGCGTCGATTCGAAACAGCGATACCGGCAAGCGTTCGCCGCGAGAACCTGAACGAGTGACGAACAGAGATTTGTCGTCAGGATCAAATGCTGGGTTAGTTACCGGATGTAAATCTTCAGCCAGCTTTCTGCCGACAATGAAGCGCGCCGGCTCGCTTTTTGGTCCCGAGGCTTCAACCCGAACATCAACCGCACCTGATTTTTTCATCTCAGGCACGACGGCAATTACGCGTCGGGGACTGAGCGCAACAAGGGGCGCACGAATCTCGTCAACCCAAACGGCAAACACGGAAGGATCGCTGGTGTCGAAATCACTGCCCTCTATGACAAACTCGCCACCGGGTATGCCGGCGCCGGGCGAGACGCTCAATATTTGTCCAGCTTTGCTCATCGGTTAAGACGCGGGCAGGAGCCTCAAGCGAGTGTTCTCAGTTCACAAAATGTCGACTACAAAAGCGTGCCATGATACGACGCGCAAAAGATCATGTCTAACGTAGCAAAAATGGGGTACTGATGCATTTACAGCGTTGAACATCTGAGATAGTTGGCCGGGCTGATTTCTCGCGTGTTATGATCAGTTCATGGTCAAACGCCCACGCGATCCGAATCAATTAGCCAAGATGATTGTCGCTATTTCGACTGGCGAAGTTGAGGACACGGTTTCAGCCAAGAAGAAGAAGCCAGCCGCCCAACGCGCTGGCGGTCTCGCGGGCGGTAAATCACGCGCTAAGAAACTCACGCCAGAAGAACGACGCGACATTGCCCGAATTGCTGCACAAGCCCGCTGGAAAAAAAGCCGCTAGGATGCTTGCTGATCTTCTCTAGGAGCGTTCAGCTTCCAGTCTATATCCGGCCCAAAATCAAGTTCCATTTGAATTGGCTCTTCATTCGGGTGAATTCGATTCCAGTGCATCAAAGTAACTGTTGCTCGCAGTAGGTCTCCCACAACTTGGTTTCTACGGTAAGCGGCGTTTTTAACCATCTTGCTACGACTAGCCGTGTCGGTGTCTGTCCAGTAGGTTTCTACCTTGTCGCCGACTTGTTCCTCGTAACAGATATTCGCGTTATAGGTTTCGCCCAACACTTCATCAAATTCCAGTTCCTCACGTTCGGCAGCGGCAAACTCTTTGGCTAAGATGTCGAGAACGTCTTGAGGTTTTGGCATTAGACCCCCGATCTTTTTCCACGCGGCGGCGAGTTCGTGCGAGGTAGTATCGCGACCATGTTTCTCGCGATAATTCCTTGCGAATCGTTGCATCAATACTTTCTTCGTGGCCATTACTGAATAGCTCTCCTTGTTTCTTCGTTACCGTCAACCAGAGCAACATCGCCCCAGCCATCTACCATCGCGTTTTGCACGACAATAGATCGAATCTTTACTAGATGATTCCTGAGTAATTCGTACCGAGATGTATGACGTTGAAGCTGGCCCGCGATTAGGCCGGGATGGACTTTAAGAGTGTTCGCAAATCCGAGAACATCACGCTCAAGGAAAAGCGGGGCTTTCCTTACAATAAACTTTTGCAGTTCCTGCTTAGGTACGCAGAAATTGGCCGCTGCCTCATTAGCTGTACGCTCTTCTTCAGGAATATCTATCCCAGTACCAGCACGTTCCTTTTCGAGTTCCGCGTCCAGAATTACAGCAAAGCGCCCGTGGCCTTTTAACACGTGCTCTAATTCGTGCCGCAAAACAAACCAAAAGTTATCAATGCGATCATGGCGAAGTGACATTCCAATAACTGGGGATACTTCATCAATCCAGAAACATACCCCGTCAATCTTGGCAGACTTAAGAGACTCTACAATCACGAACCGTATACCCGCTTCGCTTAGAATGCGTGGCACGTGCGCGATTTCTTCCGGTGATTGTCTCAACAAGCTTAACTTCTTTATGGCCTCACGAACGGCAAATTCAGTGAAGCGGCGTTCCACCATTATTTCCTTAGCTAGAACCATAACCCGATGAATCCATACTAACTGAACCGAAGTGACGGGCGCGGCTACAGCGGTTTTTTTTGCAGCGTGCGGCAGAACCTCAATCTCTTCTAGCGAGTTCACACCAAAGAATCGCAATAAGGCCGCTTCGACTTGTGCGAGGTTACGGATGTCATCAACTTCCAGCCAGCCGCGATCCATCATTTCAGCAATAGGCAATTCGCTAAATAAGACTGCCCTGGTTGCTCGCTTTGGATCGGGCTGAACAGTAATGCGGGCCTTCGCTAATTCATAAGACTTTTGAAGCCCCATGAACCGTTCAGGGTCAACACCGAAAGCCTCGCCAAGCGTCAAGGCCATCTCCGCGTTTACGGCCCTTCTATCGGACACGATCTTGTTAACTATGCTTTCGTCCACGCCCAAAACGATAGCCAGAACGCGCTTGCTCCAGCCGCGCTCGTCTAAAAGACGTTTAACAAGCTGGCCGGGCGTTCTTAAATCGGTATCTGAATTCACCTGACCCTTATAACCCACTAGAAACAATAAGTAAACAGGAAACTTGACACTTTTCGCAAACTGCATTTTCTGCTTGACAAGACTCCAGCGGAGAGTTATTCTCTTTCCATGAACCGCCTATCCAATCAAAAACGCGTACAGGTTATTTCGGCTTTAGTTGAGGGGATGTCAGTCAACGCAACGTCTCGGATCGTGGGAGTGAGCAACAACACGGTCTTAAAGTTATTGGCTGACATTGGCAATGCTTGCGCGATCTATCAGGACAGAGTTTTCCGCAATCTTAAATTGACGCGCCTAGAGCTTGATGAGATTTGGAGCTTCTGTTTTGCCAAACAAAAAAACGTGCGCGAAGAACATCAAGACGAATTTGGTTATGGCGACGTTTACACTTGGGTTTCGATTGACGCTGAAACCAAACTCGTTCCCGCGTGGTACGTAGGCCGTCGCGACGGTCACTGTGCATACGAATTTATCAAAGACCTGCACAGCAGATTAGCTAACCGCGTACAGATTACCACCGATGGCTTCAAAGCGTATTTGAATCCGATTGAAGAGGTATTCGGCGCAGATGTCGATTATGCGATGCTCATCAAAGTTTATGGCGGGTCGCAAGAAGAAACGCGCTACAGTCCGGCTGAATGTCTCGGTACTCTCAAAGAGCGAATTACGGGCAATCCCGATCGCGATCTAGTTTCAACCTCTTACGTTGAACGACAGAACCTCACAATGAGAATGTGTATGCGTCGTTTCACTCGCTTGACGAATGCTCACTCGAAGAAAATCGAAAACCATATTCACGCCATCGCGCTGCACTACATGTATTACAACTTCGCGAAGATTCACACTACCCTAAGATGCTCGCCAGCAATGGCCGCAGGTGTTAGCAATGCGCTTTGGTCTATTGAAGACATTGTCGCCCTACTTGATTAGTGATATAAGCCTTGCGTTCTCACTATCTCACTTTCCTGCGAGGCCGCGCTGTTGGGCCTACACCCTTGGGAGATTATCCGTGTTTCAAACCAACGATCTCGCAACCCTCGTCATTCGTCGCGTAATATTTCATGACGTTCCAAACAACCCCAAAAAAGGGAGTACCGCGAGCGCCAATCAGCCACTTCTGTCGGAAGATGAAAGCAGGTTAGACCCCGTTCGTGTTGGGCTTCTCAAAACCAAACTAACCCAAGTTTTAGGATCGAGATGGGCATATACGGTTCGTTTTAAACCAACAACCACTTCGCCTGTCCCAGAACAGGTTCGCTTGTTTACTCTCAAAAACACAGGACGAGATGGCTTTGTAACTATGACCCAGAAGTTGGCCCATCATTTGTTCGGTATACAACATGGCGGTATTTCGCCCGGGTTGCTCTGCGCGATGGATGTCGCCGTCGCCGGTCGTGCGGGCATCGTATTGATGAAGCTTGAACGAGAAGAGGGAGCACAGTTGCGATTGGCTGATCACGAGGGTAAAAAGGCTTTCGACATGTCGGTGCTTGATGATTTAGTTTTAACCAGGGGAACACGTTTGTTTAAGACAGTTCTCTTCGTGCGAACCGGAAGGGAAGATGACGATTTCCGTTCGTCAGCTTGTGATAGTCAAACCCATACCACTTCAAGTGATGACATGGCCCGATTTTGGCTCTATTTCTTAGGTTGCGAATTGGCGGTGGAACCAAGAATCGCGACTGAAAGGTTCTACGACTCAGCGGTAAGGTTCATAAACGACGCGGTGACAGACCCCGTTTATAAAGACACTCTATATGATCACTTACAGTCGCAGATGAAAGCGCCCCAGAAGACTTTTTCGCCTCGCAGTTTCATTCAAGACTATGTTGAGGAGGACTACCATGCTGCTTTTATAGAACACCTAAAATCTGAGAATGTCTTTTCCACTTTTAAAAAAGATACTTCCGACATAAGAGCACGTTTGCGGACAAGCGCATACCTTACTGAACGTGGCGTCCGGGTTTCCGTCTCTGCTGAAAATTCAGACTTAGTCGCCGTTAGCCAAGAAAAGATTGTCGTAAATGATTCGCTGTTGAGAATAGACCGCAAATGATCGACGTAGAAGACGCGAGAAGGAAGTGGCTTGAAGAACAGCCCGCGTATAAAAGCTTTGGGGAGCTGATAGCAGACAGAATTAACGGCGCTGTCAAAGCGAAAGGTATCTGGTGCGAAACAACGTATCGGCCCAAAGAGACCCACAGCTTGGTTAAGAAACTGTTAAAAGGCAAGTATTCGTATGAGAATATGCCGGATAAGGTTGGGGCGCGCTGCGTGGTACGATACTTGTCAGATGTTGATGAAGTCGTTCCGCTGGTGCAGGAAATGTTCCAGTGCTTGCGACCTGACAGTAAGCTCAAAGACCTATCAGAAGATAAAGTCGGCTATATCAGCATACACGTAGACGCAAGACTTAAGCGCGAAGATGAAAAGGCTAAAGAGTACCCACCAGACAAATACTGGGCTGAGATTCAGATTAGAACTCTAGGGCAACATCTCTGGGCTGAGATGTCCCATGACACCTTCTATAAGAATGAGGAAACCATCGCCCAACAGCCCAACGCCGTTAAGCTTAAGCGGCGAGTAAACGTTATGTCGGGGCTGATTGAGGTAGCCGATCAGGAGTTCAATCGGTTGAATGAGGAGATAACCGTGGATTCCGCTACAGCCCTATACAAGGACTTGGAGCGTCACTATTACAAGCTTACGGCGAAGCGGCCTGATACGGAGCTATCACTTGCGGTCATAAACTTACTCCTTCCTCTTTACAATCTTGATGTCCCAGAAATTACTCAGCAAATCGAACGGTTCGTGGAGACCCACGAATCGGTCTTAAGCCATGTTTATGACACTTCTGCGGACTGGAATACCAGCGCCTTCCTTTATCAGCCCGAAGCCATCATGCTATATGAACGACTCGAAAATAACCCCTTCTCACTTCGCAAGGCATGGAATCGCCAATTCCCGGAACGCGAGCTAGAGCGCGTCGCTAACGCTTTCGGGATCTCATTCGATTGATTGCTTGGCTGACGTTCAACAATGTCTCGCTGAAACTGCATCAGTACCAAAAATGGGATGGAGAGACGGGGACGCGGGGAGAGGGGAGATTGGGAGACGCGGGGACACGGAGAGGGGGAGACGCGGGGATAGGAGACGCGGAGCCGCGTCTCAGCCTCGCCCCATCTCCCAATCTCCCCCTCTCCGCGTCTCGGCGCCTCCCTCATCTCCCCATCTCCCCATCTCCCCATCTCCCTATCTCCGCGTCCCTGCGTCCCCCATCCCCGTCGCTTGGTGCTTGTGCTCGTCGACGCTATGTTATAATCCAGCCTTCACTGCCGAAGGAGTTAGCAAGACCAGGTGTTCCTGACGCAGGGTTGGCGGCCACGAAAGCGAATGCTCAAGCGAATAAGCGACGCGACATCGCAGAGCAACATTTTAGAATTACCTCTAGCGTCCGATTCTTACCGCTCGCACCAATCTCACTGTAACTGCAACCTGACTCGCTCGAGATCACTTCCGGCGACTTCGTCTGCCTTCCTTGATTTCTGGGCCAGACGGCGAAAGGCTGCGCATCCAAGGAGGGGAGAATATTAGTAACGTACTCGGAAACACACTGGGACTAAAACCTAATCAACTCCGGCGCATAGAGAAACTCTACACGCGACGAATTCCGCCTCACCAAATTGTCACGCCTGAGTTTGCCAGGCAGATCTCCGAACTATCCCACGAGACGCGACGTCAAATTGGAGTTCTCATTGATCGTAAAGGTCACATCGAGTATGTGATGGTTGGCGATAACCGGCGCATCGAACTGCCGGACTTCAAACGTATTCGCGTGGCGACTGGGCGCTTTCGCGGTCTCCGCTGCATTCACACACACCTGCGCGGCGAAGACTTAACACAAGACGACCTGACAGACCTGGCTTTGTTGCGATTGGATCTGATGGCTGCGATCGAAGTCGAGCCGGAGAGTGGTCTGCCGAGTCTCGTGCGAGCCGCTCACCTGCTCCCGATGCACGCTGGTGAGCTGCAAAGCGTCGGCGGCACTGCCCCTTATGCTTTTTTCGATCCGAAGCCACCATCACA
Organism: Pyrinomonadaceae bacterium; assembly: GCA_963826235.1. Classification (GTDB taxonomy): domain Bacteria; phylum Acidobacteriota; class Blastocatellia; order Pyrinomonadales; family Pyrinomonadaceae; genus PSRF01. The sequence continues at coordinate 34,541 of CAWGWE010000002.1, forward strand.
ACTCGATCTTGATTTTCTAGCGCTGATAACTTCGCTCGAAGAGGAAATGGCGCGTAACCGTCAGGTTACCCGCCGCGCCGAAACTCGTGACCGCGCAATCCTGGTGAGCGTCGCGACGGGACTGACCTCAGATGCGGAAGAATCGCTTGCTGAGCTTGCCGAACTCGCTACTTCAGCCGGCGTCGTGGTCCAGGATCAGATCATCCAACGGCGCAGTGCGGTGGATCCGCGAACAGTTTTGGGACGCGGCAAATTGGATGAATTGTTAATCCGCGCGCTCCAGTTGGGGGCTGACATGCTGATCTTCGATCAGGAGTTGGCCCCGGCGCAGGTCCGCTCACTTTCAGAAGCCACTGATTTGAAAGTCGTGGATCGGGCCCAGTTGATACTGGACATTTTTGCGCAGCGGGCGCAGTCGCGCGAAGGTAAGATCCAAGTCGAGTTAGCACAGTTGAAGTATCTTTTGCCACGCTTAATTAGCGGCCAAGATTCCGCTTTCTCACGTCTCGCAGGAGGTATTGGCGGGCGAGGGCCGGGCGAAACAAAGCTGGAGACTGACCGCCGCCGCGTCCGCGATCGAATCAGTCGCCTGGAACAGGATATCGAGATTCAGAAGCAGCGACGACAGGAGCGGCGGAAGGAGAGAACCAGAAATAAACTACCAATCATTTCCATTGTTGGTTATACGAATGCTGGTAAATCCACCTTGCTTAACACTCTTACTGCGAGTGACGTCCGAGCCGAGCAGCGCATGTTTGCGACACTCGATCCGACGTCGCGGCGACTGCGATTGCCGCGCGAGCGTGAAGTGATCATTAACGATACCGTTGGCTTCATCCGCGATCTGCCGCCGGATCTCCTCTCAGCTTTTCGGGCTACTCTTGAAGAAATAAGTGAAAGCAGCCTACTGATTCATCTTGTCGACATCTCCAATCGCCGGTTTGAACAACAGGTCGAATCAGTTGAAAGAATTCTGCGCGAGTTAGAGTTCGCCGAAATTCCCACCCTGGTGGCACTAAACAAAGCAGATATCGTAGACCGGGAAACGCAGGAAGCAGTGTTGCGACAGATGGCGCAGCAAGGGCGAGATGCGGTTGTCATTTCAGCCATAGACGCCGCAACGATAAAGCCGTTGCTGGAAAAGGCGGGTGCCCTCTTAGCCCGCGACCTGACAGGTGACATTAAAGGCGACGCACCTTCCGACGCGGAAGCCAGTCATTCGGACCCAGAGCGGCTGTCACGAATAGCCTAACGACTCTCTAACGATGGGCCTACGTCCCAGATTCGAAACTCCGTTAACTCGCGCGCGCGATTCACTAATTCGCTACCTGCTGCGACCGTTAAGGGGATTACCGCCGCGAGCCCAATTGTTTGTTGGCTTTACCCTCCTGATATTGGTCACCACTTTGTTGCTGGTCAGCGGCTACTCCTCATCTTTCGCTGAAGACTACAAGGAAGGTGAAATTGTCAGGCGAACTGTCGTGGCACCCGCGGATATCAATACGATCGACGTCGCCGAAACCGAACGCCGTAGGAACGCCGCACGCGAGAGCACCCGACCCATCTTCAACTTTGACTCAACTCGTGCTGCGAGCTCAGCGCAGAGCTTTAGAGCTGCCTGGGGCGACTTGCAGCAGCAAGTTGAAAACCAGACTCCCGACGGCAAACCGCCTGTCTGGCGGGGGGAAGGCGGAGGCGCAGTCGCCCGCGCAATTACTGCGCATAAGTTTGACTCCGTAGAGTTGGATCGCCTCACCGCGCTTTTGCGAAAACATGCAGACGGATATGTTTACGATGACGCCGATGCAGAGCGGTTGAAACATGAGATCGTCCTGGTTGACGTGCGCAATCCCTCGGGGCAGATGATTGTCCCTTCACCGCAAACACGAATGACGGCTGCGAGTGAGGCTCGCCGTAACCTCGAAGTTCGGCTGCTCGAGTTGCCCGGCTGGTCCCAGGAAGAGAAAGCAGCACTCATTGCCGCGTTGGTTCCGTTGATCCGACCCAACGTTGTCCTCGACCAGACAGCGACAGCAAGCGCGCGAGAAACTGAAGCAAACAACATCCAGCAGGTCCCGATTTCGCTGAAAAGAAATCAGGTAATTGCTCGCGAAGGCGACACAGTCACACCTGCCGTGTCAGCGCAGTTTGCCGCGCTGCGAAGCACTGGCCGCAGTGGCCGGCCCTGGCACTATTTGCTGGGCTTGTTGATGGTCGTGGGCGCCGTGTATTGGGCAGCATGGAAGTTTACAGAACACCGCAGCACTACCGCGCTGCTTGCGCTGTCGAAGCGTAAGGCGTTTGCCCTGGTAGGGTCGGCCATCGTCGTGGAAACCGCACTCATGCGAGTCGGTTTCACTGTGGGAGATAGTGTGGCCCTGCAGATGAAGAGTGTCCCGCTGAATGACCCGACCATCTGGTCTTTTGCAATACCGTTTGCCGCAGCGGCGCTGCTGGTCGCGATGCTGGTCGATACGCAACTCGCCTTTCTGACTGGAATTGTAACAGCCCTCTTTGCAGGAATCCTGGCGCCTGCTGGTGTGCCGACCATCGCTTACGCCATGATCTCGTGCTCTGCCGCTGTCTACGGCATCGGCCGCTACCGCGAGCGGCAATCGGTAACGGTTGCGGGATTGATTACCGGTGCCGTGAACATCCTGATGGCTTTGGCGCTGATTGCTTATGCCGAACAGCCTTTCACCTTTAAGACGGTCGCGCTCGCCATCGGTTGTGGCTTCGCCGGAGGTCTCCTGACAGCGATCTTTACGGCCGGCGGTTTGCCGATCAATGAGTCGTTTTTCGGAATCTTAACCGATGTGAAACTACTCGAGCTTTCAAATGCCGACCTGCCTGTCTTGGGTCAACTGGCTTTGCGGGCTCCCGGTACCAACCAGCATTCACACGCAGTAGGTCAATTAGCCGAGGACGCTTGTCGCGCGGTCGGCGCTAACCCGTTGCTTGCTCGTATTGGCGCGCTCTACCATGACATTGGGAAGCTCGCCGCGCCCGAATACTTCGTCGAGAACCAACAGGGCGATAATCCTCACGATCACCTGCGTCCGACCCAAAGCGCAAAAATCATTACCAGTCACGTGACGTACGGACAGCGATTGGCAAAGGAGATTTCACTGCCTACTAAAATCGCTGATTTCATTCCACAGCATCACGGGACCCGCACGCTGCATTTCTTCTTGCGAAAGGCCCAGGCGCTCGCCAAGCCCGGCGATACGGTTGACGAAAAGGACTTTCGTTACCCTGGTCCGAAACCGCAGTTTAAGGAAGCAGCCATCATGATGTTGGCCGACTCTTGTGAAGCAGCGGCTCGGTCCCTGGCGCGACCCGACCCGGAGAACATTCGCGCCATTGTCCTCAAAATAGTTGATGCCATTATCAGCGACGGGCAACTTGATGAGTGTGATCTCACGCTCAAAGAACTCACGACGATTAGAGAAGCGATGATCAGCGCTTTAACTGCCATCTATCATGCACGAATAGACTATCCCGGTTTCAACCCGCCCAGACTGTCAGGTCCTTTACCGCACCTTCCCAATCCGAGCCTCGACAGCGAGGAACGCGGCGTCAGCTACAATAAGCTTTCCGAAGTTCCGATCAATGATGGGGGCGAGGTCGAAGACGAAGCGGTGACGCGTAAGGCGATGAAGCGGTAAGTAACCTCAACTGGTAAATCGATCACGAAGTTTGCTAAAGGTCGTCGAAAGCTCTTCCGGCAGTACACGGGTTTCTCCTACCGTGGTCATGAAGTTGGTATCACCATTCCAACGCGGCAGCATATGCACATGAATGTGGCCCGCAATTCCGGCGCCCGCTGCTCTTCCCAGATTCATTCCCAGGTTGATGCCGTCAGGTTGATAGGCTTCGCGGATAGCGGCTTCGGCGCGTTTGGTTAAGTCCATCAACTCGTCTGAAGTTTCTTTGTTGACTGCGCGGAGTTCGGCAGCATGTTCGTAAGGAACAATCAATAAATGACCGGCACTGTAGGGATGGATGTTGAGAACTACAAAATTAAAGCGAGCGCGGTGTAGTACGAAATTGCGCTGGTCGTTGCTTGGGTCTGCGTGAATTTCGCAAAAGACACAGCTCGCTGACGAGTCGGAAGCGGCGGCGGAGGCAATGTACTCACCTCGCCATGGGCTCCACAACCTGTCCAATTCAGATTACCTCAGAGAAGTGATTACAGGATCGGTGGCTGGCGCGTTTCATCCGGAGCCGGTAGCGTACCTTCAGAGGAAGCACGAGAGGGCGCAACGTCAACGTTGATTAGTTCCTTCAACTCTTTTCCGGGCTTGAAATAGGGAACACGCTTCGCGGGAATACTTACTGGATCTCCGGTCTTGGGATTACGGCCGCGCCGCGCTCCGCGCTCTCTAACGCGGAAACTACCAAAACCGCGGAGCTCAATCTTTTCGCCGTGATTCAATGTTTCGATGATGCTTTCGAAGACGATTTCGACCAAACGTTCTGCGTCTTTCTTTGTGAGTTCAGCCGCTCGGGCTACGTCTTCGACAAGTTCCGCTTTTGTCATGAATCACCTCAGACTGTGGAGTCCAGATTTCATGTCCAACGAAGCAATTCGCTTACCGAGTGGAGAGGTCAATTCGTCGGTACACTATCAGAAAATGTTGGCCCTGAGCAAGACTCTTAAGTCTTATATCTAGCGCTCTTTGAGTGAATCAAAAGGCGACGCAAAAAGCCCGTCTGACTTGCTGATGCTTAGTGCGCACCGCAGGATCGACCGCCACCGTTTCTCGAGTTCACTATTCTTGTTCAGGTTCGGGAGTGCTGATTCCGAAGTCGGCCAGTTCGCCTAGAGATGCCATCCCGCTGCCGATGTTTGATGAATAAATTTTTGTATCGGGAATGGGCTCGTCTTCTTTGCCCACGGCGCGGGCGGAGAGACCGATCTTCTTGCTTTCCGAGTCAATTCGCAGGATCTTAAAGTCCATCTCCTGGCCTACCTGGACCACGTCTTCGGGTTTTGCAACTCGGTCGTCGGAGAGCTCCGAGATGTGACAGAGTCCCTCAAGGTTTTCTTCCAGCTCTACAAAGGCTCCGAAGTTAGCGAAGCGGGCGATCTTTCCCTTAACTACATCGCCAGGTTTGTGCTCGGTCACGAAGCGTTCCCAGGCATTTGGCTCAAGATCCTTAATTGACAGTGACAGCCGGCGATTTTCCACATCGATGCTGGTGATGATCGCGTCAATTTCCTGTCCCTTCTTTAAGACTTCGCTGGGATGCTTAATCCGCCGAGACCAGGAAATGTCCGAAACGTGTACCAGCCCATCGACGCCATCCTCAATTTCGATAAACGCGCCAAAGTCAGTCAGGTTGCGAACACGACCGTGCACCCTGCTGCCCACCTGGTAACGGTCGTTCAGGGTTTGCCAGGGATTATCCTGAATCTGCTTCATACCGAGACTGATGCGCCGTGCTTTGGGATCAACACTCAACACTTCAACTTCGACGCTGTCTCCCGGGTTAACGATCTTGCTGGGATGTTTGACGCGTTTCGACCAGCTCATTTCCGAGACGTGAACCAATCCCTCGACTCCGCTTTCCAACTCAACGAAAGCGCCATAGTCCGCGACGCTCGCGATTTTTCCGTTAACGCGTGTGCCAATGGGAAAACGCTCTTCCACGCTCGACCATGGATCCGGCTGTAGTTGTTTGAAACCCAGGGAGACGCGCTCACGATCGCGATCGAACTTGAGCACCTTAACCTGAATGTTATCTCCAACTTTGAAAAGCTCGTTGGGACTCTGCAATCGTCCCCAGGACATATCAGTAACATGCAGCAAACCATCGACGCCGCCGAGATCCACAAAAGCACCGTAGTCGGTCAGATTCTTGATCTGTCCTTCGACAATGATCTCTTCCTCGATATGCTGCAGTGTTTGATCTTTTCTTCCCGCGTTCTGAGTTTCGATCACAGCCTTGCGCGACAGGACAACATTCGAGCGCTTGCGATTGAGCTTGATGACTTTAGCTTCAATCTCTTGATTGCGTAGGCTGTCGAGATTGCGAACGGGTCGCACATCGACCTGGGAGCCGGGAAGGAACGCGCCGATACCATCGATATCGATTCGCAGTCCACCCTTGATTCTTTCAATCACTCGTCCCTTGACTGTGCTTCCTTCCTGGTAAGCCTTTTCCAGATCGTCCCAGGCCTTCATGCGAACGGCATCAGCTCGCGAGAGAATCGGCAAGCCGTCCGCGGTCTCCATACTCTTGACGAGCACTTCAACCTCATCTCCTGGTTTCACACTGATTACGCCGTTTTCCGTAAACTCAGCTGGGTTGACCAGGCCTTCAGACTTGTAACCAAAATCGATGACAACACCGCGCTCGCTGATTCCTACCACTGTACCGCGGACAACTTCGCCTTCCTGAAGCGTAGCCTGCTCTTGCTCAAATTGATCGAGGAGTTGGCCGAAATCCATATCGCCCGGGCGCGCATCGTCGTCATCGTCGGCGTCAGTTGAGGGCGCCGGTGCGGACGCTGCTTTGGCAGCTTCGTTTGCCGAAGCCTCGCTCGCGGGTGTTTCAGCTGGCGCTGCTTCGCTGACTACATTTGTTCGCGCTTCACCTGCAGCGGCGGCGGCGGCTTGTTGCGGCGCTGCTTCGGGTGCGCCGGAAGAGGTGTCGTTGGTTTCGCCGTCGTTCGGCTTGGGTTCATCACTAAGCATGCAGACTCCTAAATGGGCCCCGGACAATTTTGGCGTGTGAAAAAACTTGTCACGCTAAGTTAAGCAGCAAGTCCGTATTGCAGAGCTGCGGACAATACTCAAGCGGCTGCCTTACTAACCTGTCCTGATTTGTCGGATTTTGAAGCGAGGAGTGCGAGCCGTTCAGATTTGGAAAAGGAGGTTATTATGTTGTTTCGATTTCCGCCGCGCCCGTAGTCACCCGCTTGATCCGACCATCATTGCCGCTTTACCGGGTAGGTCGGCAATGTACACGCCAAAAGAAGACCATGTCAAGGCGCTAAGTCCAACCAGCTAAGAAAGAAAGACTACTTAGAGCAAAGAGTTACGGGCACGCACGGGACTTGACCCAAGACGAACTAACGACTGCCGACCGCTGTCGTTTCACTGCGTGGTACCACGTAGACACCGGCCGAATGGGAACCAACAAACAGTACGTTCTGGTCCTGTCCGTCGAACGCCAAGGACCAGATCCTCTGGCTGGCAAGACGCTGATCCTTAGGATCGATACGGGCCCAGGTTTTGCCGGCATTGAGGGTGCGGTAGACACCACCACCGACCTCGCCATTCTGATAGGCGTTGCCAACAAAGATCTCGTCCGTGTTATGCGCATTGATCAGGATACTGGTGAAGTCGCCAAAGGGAAGATTTCCACCTCGGCGATTCCAGGTCGTTCCCCCGTCATGGGAAGCGTAAAACGCCTGCTTGGTGCCGACGTAGACACGCTCCGGGCGTTTGGGATCCTGGACCACAGTATTAACCGGTGCCTCAGTGGGAATTCCGCTCGACTGACGCCACGTTTGGCCACCATCACGAGACACAAGCACTCCCGAAGCGGCAGTGCCAACCCAGATTAGTTCAGGATTTTGCTGGCTTGTCGCGATGCACGTGCTGCGCGGATCGAAGCTTGAATCGAAGGGCAGACGTTGCCAGCCCTTGAGCGGATCCATCGTGCGGTAAAGGCCGGCATTAGTAGCGGCTAGCATTGCCGGACGTCCAGTGGCAGCGTCGACCGTATGAACCAGGGCATTGATCGCGTCGGTAATAATCACCGGCGTTTCCTGCCCTTCGCTCTCTCCTGTAGTTGCACCAACACCTAAGGCTGAGAGTGTGATTGCATCCAGGTGTCCGGTAACTGGCAGACTCTTATCGGTCTGAAACTTCTTGATTGCGAGCGTGGTCTTAGTGCCCACTTTCCCGTCCGGGTCTCCAACATTAAAGCCAGCGGTGTTAAGTGCATTCTGCGCGCGCAGCACCGTGTCACTGTCCTGACGGGGCACAGGGGTACGTTTAGCAGTGGTCGCTTTTCTTCCCTTCTTCTTCGGAGCCGCAGCAGGCTTTGTCCCTTCAGGGGGCGCATTGCCGGCCCAGATCGGAGCCCATGACGCGCCGCGATCCACAGAGCGGTAGATGCCGAGGTTGGTACCGAGGTAGATCGTGTTGGCATCGCGCATGTCTTGCAGGATCGAATAAGTGATCAAGCGCGCCGGCATGTTTCGCATCGAAGGCCGCCACGTCTGGCCGTTATCGTTGCTGGTGAAAAGAAAACCGCCGCCGGTAGCTGTATTGATTGTTGCGGCGTAAATGCGATTGGGCGTTTCCCAGTCAGCAACGATACTGTTGGCAAACCTGCCGCTATAACCACCATTGGTGGGAGCGAAGGTCTTGCCACTATCGTTGGAGATCATGACACCGTAATTGTTGGTGCCGATGAAAATCGTTTCCGGCCGAGATGGATGGACCGTAATCGAGTTGATCTCGAGCTGGCGCGAAGTTGTTACCATCCAGGAGTCGGCATCCCCACCACGCTCGGAACGCCAGAATCCTTCGGTTGTTCCCGCAAAGACTACTCCCGCAACGGAAGGATGCTGCAAGATTGCCCGCGTTCGGCGAGACTGAGAAGGGATACCTTGAACCTTCTTCCAGCTGTCTCCGGCGTTCTTAGTTTCGTAAATTCCGCTACAAGCCGACGCAATTAAATGATTGGGGTCGCGCGGGTCGATGTCGATCGCAAAAATGTCAGAGTCATCGATAATGCCGTTTTTAATCGATTTCCATGTCTTGCCGCCGTCTGTTGTTCTGTACGGTAGATACCAGGTGCCCGCATAGATAACGTCGGTGGAACGAGGATCCATGGCTAAGGACTCAACGTGGATGAGTCCCGCCGTCGCCTGAGTTGGTAACTGTTCCCAGTTCTCGCCGGCATCGTCGGATCGGAAAATCCCGTTAAAGGTGCCGACAATTAATACGTCAGGATCGAACTTTGATTGAGTCATCGAGTGGAGCGCTTCGTTCTTTAGCTCCGAGCTTTCCTTCCATTTACGTCCGCCGTCCGTAGACTTAAAAAATCCTCCGGGTTCCTTGTGACGGTGTGCCGCTACGTACAACACCTTCGAGTCGCGCGGATCGATAAGTATGTGATCGATGAATAGCTTGGGCCGGTTGAAGTTATGGAGCAGGTCCCAGCGCTTGCCGCCATCTGTCGACGTATATATCTGACCGTCGAGGGTTCCGAAGTAGAGACGGTCAGCATTGTTCGGGTCGACAACGAGATCGCGCACGTCGCCGCCGGGAGGGCCGGTCGCCTGCCAAGTGCTCGAATAACCGGACGGATCTGTGGTGGCATCGTCGTTTGTATCGAGGGGAAAGGCCAGCACAGAAGACTGGAGGGCGAATACAACGATTAGCAAAAGGGGGGTGATTAACTTCATAGCTCTTATATTCATTATCCTGCTCAAAACACTCAAAAACTCGCGTAAATCATGGTGGAACCGCCTTAGGCCCTTTGAGAGTCTAATATAAATCCTGCGGTTTGTATCCAAAGAACTCATCCGTTCTAAGATGCGCAGCCGTTAAAGGTCAGTTGCACAAATAGATGCGGGCTAAACGCGACGCGGGCGATGCTCCTTTCGGAAACATCGCCCGCGTTGGAAGGCTTCGCGTCTGCGTGACGCGAAGGTTAGTTACTCGTCACCACGACGCCGACGCGCACGCGGCCTGACGATTTGCACTTCGCTGGCGTCCACGGTCGGACTGGCAGTCGGCGCAGTCGCACCAGTCGGCACGATCCACAGTTCGACCGTCAGGTCTTCACGATATCCGCCATCAACTGTTACCAGACGTCCGGCGTCGATGCCGCGCGTATTGACCAGGTAATTCTTCGCGCGGTCGGCACGAGCCTGAGCCTCACCGGCGGCGCCACGACGGCCACCGTAGGCGATGATGTAGCCCTGCGCACCCGGATCGTTCTGTAACGCGATTGCGTAGTTGTCGAGACGAGCCTTCTCGTCGTTGAACCGAATGTTGCCGTACTCGTCAAACTTGCTCGGAGTTACGATCACCTTCTGCTTGACCGAAACCGTGCAGGAAGCTGTTCGTGAACATGCCGGATCAACTCCACCGAGTTCGACTGTAGCCGTGATCGTGCTACCGCCAACACCCGTGGTATCAACGGTGATCGATGACGTTCCCTGGCCGCTGGAGATCGTACCAGCGGAAACCGACCAGTTGTAAGTCAGAGTCAAAGCTCCAACGTCACCAACCGAAGCCGTGAATGTAGCCGGCGAGCCATCTTCGACATCACTCGGGCAGCTAACCGAAACTGTCGGACACGGCGGCTTGCAATCCGTGCACACTGCGACTGTCACCGTGGTGGTGGCATTCGCCGTATGCTGATTGCCGTCGTTAACCTCTACCGAAGCGGTATACGTGCCTGGGTTCACTCCTGAGAGATCCCAAGTCACCGTTCGGCCCTCACCAGTAATGCGACCACCGGTGACGGTCCACGTGTGAAGCAACGTATCGTTATCCGCATCTTGCGAAGCGGCCGTTAGGGTCACTTCCCGGCTAGGGCTAGGAGTACAGGTCGCCGAGCTTGTGCCTTCAGGACACGGCAGCGTGACTGAAGAACTCGATGACGAGACTGACACCGTAGGCGGCACGTTCGGCGGAGTTGGTAAGCCACGCGGATTACGTCGCCCAATGAAGAACTGTGCCAGGAAACCATGCGGATCCTCCGACTCGCGGAAGCCCGCCGGATAGGTGTGATCAAACAAACCAAAGAGTCGATCACCCTGCTGATTCACGTGCTGCCTGTAAGCAGCACTGAAACCCAGCCAGCGTCGCGGGAAAACGCGCACGCCGCCGAGGATGTCTACAGGATTGTTCCCAAAAGCATTCTCAGTGCGACCGCGAATGTACTGGATCGACTTGACTTCAGTAATGATTTGGAAGTGCTTGTTGACTGGGAAGTCGAAACCAACGCCGGCAACCAATTCATCTGGCCGGTTGAGGAGCGAAACATTCGATCCGCCGAAGGCGTCCGAACGCGGATTGCTGTTAAGAATCAATCCCACGTTGGCTGAGAGGTTCGCATGCTTAGACAACCGTCCGCTCACGAAACCGACAAAGCCAAAGTCACCGATGTCACCCCCCGGGCTGGCACCGCGCTGCAATTGGTTGAAGCCGGAAAAGTCGTCAGCCTTGTCCGGATAAAAGCGATAGAAAGCAACCAAACCAACACCGAGCGGGTTGTTTGGCCCAGTGAAACGAATCTTGCCGCCAACCGTAAAGCTTCCCCAGGCTGACTCGCCGTAGAGACGGTTGATGAAAGGAGCATCAGCAATGTACGTCGGGGCGATGGTGTGTAGTTGCGGCACTGTCTGCGCCTGGAAGGTCAGGTTGGCAGGAATAACGCGCGTTGTCAGTACCACACCCGGAAGAATGCTGCCCACTGGCGAACCAATGCCGGGGAAGAATGCCGCATCGCCGAAGGCGCCGCCGCCGCCACCTGTCGGAGTACCAAGACGGCTAACGAACGGTGGCGCAAAGATGTTACCAGTCAGACCAAAGTTTGGTCCCACACCGCCCACAAATGGAAACTGCACAAAACGCTGACCACCAACATTGCAAGGCGGGCCAGCCGGCCGGAAGACGGTACCAGTAATATTGTTAGTACCACTCACGCGCACCGGAGCGAGAATGATCGCCTGCGGCGAGCACAGGGCTGGAAAGAAGAGCTGTGAGTTAGGAAGGTAGAACCCCGAAAGGTGTCTCGGGTTATTTACCTTCACTCCACGATAACCGTTCGTGTTAACAAACAACTCGATATGATCGTTCAACCCTATGTTGAAGCTGATCGGAGTTTCTACGATGTCGACATCGCCTGGATCTCGGTCGTAGTTGCTGTACGCGATGCTAAACGTGTACTCGCCACGACGTATCGTATCGCCGTCATAGATCGTGAACAGGCCGGTTGGACCTCCTGGAGGACCACCAGTCCCCACGGTCGGCGCCTGATTTCGTGGGTCATTTTCACTCCTTGGAGTTTGTGCCAATACCGCGGCACATAGCACCAACATGACGAGCGCGGTAAATAGCGCCCTAGTTGCGAGTCTCATCGCATTCCTCCTGCCAAAATATGAAATTTGCTTAATAGCGTTGACCAGCGCAAGCAACCACTTGCCAAGCGGGGGCTCACTTTTCAAGAACCGAAGATGGCCTCTTGGGCCACCGCGCACCTCAAATGCACCGCGCGAAATGGTGAAAACTTATCGCTGGGCCGGGTGCTAAAATCATGCCGACCATACTCTACCTGCTAGCGGAAATCAAGACTTTTTCACTACTTAGCGATAACTTCTTTTATGTTTTTTCCGTCACATGGCCTCATGCATAGATGCCCCTCATGCGGGTGTCGTAGGCCACCCGATCGATGGCCAACATGTAGGCTGCGGTCCGGGTATCGACGTCGTGTTGGTTGGCATAACGACACAGATCATTAAAACTTGCGACCATGGTGTCCTGCAGCCGCTGGTTGACAACGTCCTCGCGCCAGAAGTAGCCCATCCTGTCCTGAACCCACTCAAAATAAGAAACTGTAACGCCGCCGGCGTTGGCCAGAATGTCCGGTACAACGAAAACACCATTTTGATGCAATACTTCGTCTGCACCCGCCGTTGTTGGCCCATTGGCCCCTTCTGCCAGCACTTTACACTTGATCCGATGAGCGTTTTGGGACGTGATTTGGTTCTCAGTCGCAGCTGGGACCAGCACATCACACTCCAACTCCAACAGCTCACTGTTGGTAACTCTTTCTACCCCTTCGTAACCTTCAAACGACCTGGTCGCCTGCAGATAGTCCAGGGCAGCAGGGATGTCGATGCCGTTTGGATTGTAAATCCCGCCATGAATGTCCGAAATGGCTACGACTTTGTAACCCGATTCGTGAAGCAAACGAGCGCCAATTCCTCCAACGTTGCCTGACCCCTGGACAACTACTCGGGTCACCTCCGGAGTCATCCGAAAACGCTTGATCGCTTCATTGATGACAAACAGGATGCCCCGGCCGGTGGCTTCGCGCCGGCCAGATGAGCCACCAAGATCGATTGGTTTGCCAGTTACCACGGCGGTGACGGTGTGACGCGCATGCATTGAGTAGGTGTCCATGATCCAGGCCATGGTCTGCTCGTTAGTGTTCATGTCAGGTGCCGGTACATCCTTTTCCGGTCCAATGAAGTCGAGCAGCTCGGAGGCATAGCGCCGCGTCATTCTTTCCAGCTCGCCCATGGACATCTGCTGCGGATCGCAAACGACGCCGCCTTTCGCTCCGCCAAATGGCACATTCACGACTGCGCACTTCCATGTCATCCAGGCGGCAAGCGCGCGTACCTCGTCGAGATTCACGTCCGGCGCATAACGAATTCCTCCCTTAGCTGGCCCCCTCGCAAAGTTGTGCTGCACGCGATAGCCTTCGAAGACTTGAATCCTGCCTGAGTCCATGCGCGTGGGAATGTAGACCTTGAGTTCTCGGTTGGGTACGCGCATCACGGCGTACAAATCCGGATCGAGGTTGAGTAACTTGGCGGCGCGATCGAAACGCGACATCATCGACTCGAAGGGATTCGCCTCTTTTATTTCCCGGATGTCGTCTACGTAAACTGCATTAGGCATGCTGCACATTTCTTCTCCCGTTATGTTTTAGATACTCGGGGCAGGATCTCGTTCATCGCGCCACTGCGAAAACCGTGTAGGTCTAAAGTTACATACTTAAACCCCAGCTCACGAAAGCGACGGGCCAATTCGTCGATCATCTCGCGCTGCAAAGCGCGGTCCATTTCTGCCGGCGCAATCTCAAGCCGCACAATTTGATCATGATGTCGCACGCGAAACTCGCGGAAGCCGAGTGAGCGCAAGATGTCTTCGCCCTGGTCCACAGTCGCAAGTCGTTCGATCGTAACCTGAGTGCCATAAGCGATCCGCGACGAAAGACACGGGCTTGCGGGCTTGTCCCACGTCGGAAGCCCCACCAGGCGACTCAGTTCTCGTACTTCACGCTTATTTAACCCAGCCTCGACAAGTGGACTGCGAACGCCATGCTGGCCAGCCGCAACTCTTCCGGGACGATAATCGAGGAGGTCATCGGTGGTGGAACCGTCGACGACGAACTGAATTTGACGCTCGCGCGCAAACGGTTCGAGCTTCTGATACAACTCATCCTTACAAAAGAAACAGCGACTTGGGCCATTAGCCACGTATTCGGCTTTCTCCAACTCCTGCGTCTGGATTGTTTCGACGTTGAAACCAAAATGCTCAATGATCTTGGCCGTTTCCGCTTTTTGATAGTTGGGAAGGCTGGCTGATTCACCAGTGACGCACAGTGCGCGCGCGCCAAGTTCATCAGTTGCGATATAAGCGAGGTAGGTGCTGTCGACGCCGCCGGAGAAAGCAACCAATACTGAATCCATTTCGCGCACGATGGATCGCAGGCGCTCCTCCTTAGCTTTTAGATCTGCCAAATCGTGCGTCGAGTCTTCTTGTTTATGAGGTTCCTCGATGACCGAGTTCATTAGCAAGCCTGTTCGATCATGCGGACACACTACACGCGGCCGCATTCATTACTTCGTCAGAACTTTGTTGGATTACGGAAAGGCATGTTATCCCATGCATCAATCCCGGTGCAACCAGCATCTCATGCGAGATTGCGGTGTGGTTAATTCCAATGAGTCAGGATGTTTGCGTCTAATCCAAGTGCTTTGGACGTGCTGAGTTGGAGCATGTTAAGATCGCCCCCTCCCCAGATGTACTCCTCGAAGCAAAGCATCCGAAAACTTGTCAGGCGATACCCGGCGCCGATGTCGAGATTTATTAGTTTAAGACTACTTCAGCGCGCTCTGCGGCCTCTGCTCGTGAGCCTCGTCTTTGCCTGTGTGGCGACAATGTGTGCTGCGCAAACCGAGGCCGCGCTTGGTGACGATCCAGATCCCGTCAGACTGTTTGAACGCGGACAAGCCGCACACGCCCGGCGTGAATTCGATCGCGCTCTGGAGCTATATGAAGAGGCGCTCAAGGTTCGTCCGGAATTTCCCGAAGCTGAATTTCAAAAAGGCACCGCGTTACTCTCTCTGAACCGACTGTCGGAAGCTGAGCCCGCCTTTCGTCGGGCCATCGAACTTCGAAAGAATTGGTCGATGCCCTACAGTGCGCTCGGAGTTTTGCTCACAAGATTGAATCGCGATGCGGAAGCCATTCCCTTTCTCCAACAAGCACTGCAATTCGATAAGAGCGACACGCTTGCTCTGAGAGTCCTTGCGAGCTTGCGACTGCGCGCCGGAAACACTGCCGAAGCATTACAACTCGCTCAAAGCGCAACGAGCGGCACCGACGCACCAGCCTCAGCGTGGCTCGTACGCGCTCAAGCAGAGCGAGCATCTGGAGACAAGTTGGCGGCAAAGACTAGTTTGACTCGCGCTTTGCAGGTCGAGCCGGAGAACGTCGCTGCCTTGGTTGAGAGCGCGGATCTCGCGCTCGACCAGAACGATTACGAAGGCGCGATTGAGAGTCTCAAAATTGCTGATCGAATCAGCAAGGGCGACAAACAGATTGCCTCGCGACTGGCCCTCGCCCACGAACGCGCCGGCAAAACTGAGGAGGCACGCCGCATCGCGACGGCTGCGGGAATCGTCACAGAAGATCCGACCAAGCCTCACATTGAAGGGACAGCGGAAGAAATTGCCGCGGCGAATAGCGAGGATCCCTTAATCTCTCGTAGGGCGCTCGAGAAGCTGCTTGAGAAGAACCCGCGCAATTCAATGCTCCTCGCTCGTTTGGGAGCGTCATACCGCACAGACGATCCTAATCGCGCGCTCCAGTTCTATCATCGTGCTGCGGAGCTCCAACCGGCCAATGCCGAATACGCGACTGGTTATGCCGCAGCCCTGGTGCGCGCTCGGCGTTTTGGCGAGGCAGCGGCGATACTGAACAAGGTAATCGCTGCGCACCCGGACAATTACACTGCGCATGCCAATTTGGCGACCGCGCTTTATGAACAGAAGCTTTACGCCGCAGCGTTACCCGAATATCGATGGCTGCTGCGTGCGAAGCCGGATGCTTTTGTGGCTTATTATTTTATTGGCAGCGCTCATGATTATCTCGGAGAATATCGCGAGGCTTTGGTTTCGTATGAAAGTTTCCTGGAACGAGCAGAACCGAGTACTAACCAGCTTGAGATCGAAAAGGTCCGGCTGCGCTTGCCACTGTTGCGCCGGCAGGTGAAGAGAGGTGAGGGCGTTAAGCGCAAGCCGTGATCGAAACCAGTCAATGATGCAGCGAATCAACTTTCCAATGCGGCAACTGAGCTTTCTCAGTCTCGCGTTATATCTATTCGCACTTGGTGCGCAGGTAGCTATTGCCCAGGAAGCTCCTGTCGTGCAGCAGCCTACTGCGCCGCCGCCGGCTAAGCTAATTACGAAAGAGGATCGTGCGCGTGTCGCTGCAGCCAAAGACGACAAAGCTCGATTGCGTACTACGATTGAAATTGCCGAAGCACATTTGACTGATGCCGAGACAAATTCGAACGGTGAAGATTTTGATGCTGCAGCAGCGTCACTGGGGAAGTACCACGCTCTGGTTGAAGATGCCTTAACTTTCCTTGGCTCCAAAAGTCGCGACGAAAACCGGACGCGCGACCTATACAAGCGACTCGAATTATCTCTGCGTAGCCACGGTCCCCGCTTGGTTGCTATTCGTCGCATCACTCCGCTCGAGTACGCAGTTTGGGTCAAGCAACTGGAAGAGTTTGCCCGCAAAGGACGCACCGAGGCGTTGAACTCCTTCTATGGCAACACCGTTCTAAAAGACCCGCAATCAAAGGCTGAAAACGACAAGCGTGCAACGAAACCGGAAGCGGCACCCACTCCAGATAACTAAATTCATTATGAAAAATCGAACCCTAATTTTGATCCTCGCGACGCTCCTCAGCTTCCCGATAGTGGCTAACGGCGAAACGATCAACCGCAATCAGCATCGCGATCATTTCACTGAGTTGGAAGTTGAACAGATCAAGGAAACGCAGATCCTCGATAAGCGCATCGGCGTTTTTGTAAAAGCAATCGAGCGGCGACTACGCGTCCTCACTGGCGCAACAACCGACACCGCTAAACAGCAAAAAAAGGATGCGGAACTTTATGGCGCGCTGCCCACCGGCTCGCGGGCTGACTTGATCGGCGATATCGGAAAGATACTGGATGAGGCGATCACAAACATCGACGACGTCAGTTCTCGTGATGAAAAGAATCCGCTAATCCCGACAGCGCTGCGCTTACTTGCCAACGAAACAAAACGTGTCGTCGAACAGCTCCAACCGTTTCGGGGCCAGGCGAGCAGCGAGGCCGAGGTCGCCAGTCTTGAGCAGGTGAGAGAGAATGCTGAATCAATCCTGGCTGCGGCGAATAAGCTTCCACCGCCTGTTGCAAAAGAGAAAAAGAAGAAGCAGGAGAAATCCAGCAATTGAACAATGAAATAGGGGGCTGCTGAAGCCCCCCTATTCTCACACTTCCAGTTTCAACGCCTCTTAACCTTTCGCTCTCTTTCTAACTTCACCACTGACCTTGTTGGCCTCGTTATCAACCGCGACCCCAGCACTGGCTTCATCGCCTTCTTCCTTGGCAGAGGCGTTTGATTGCATCAGCGGCGAAGATTCACCAACAGCAAACAATCTGAAGTCAACTCGCGATTCTGTCTTCTCGATCCCGCTAACGCCCGCAGCACGTCCCAACAGTCCGCCGAGCTTTTTAGCCGCCGAAATCTTGAGCGTGCTGAGGTCCGTGTAAAGGACGAAATCGCATTGCTTCGCTTTGGCTTCTGACTCAATTTCGGCGGCCGAGATTCCTGACAATGGAACTGCGTCGATGCCGGAACCCGCAATCCGTCCGATCAGACGTTGCCGTAAAGAATCCAACGACACGGTCTTATCGGTGCGGTTGTTAATAGCTACCACTCCCACGCGCAACGTGCCCGGAGCTTTAGTCATCGCTGCAGACATACTGTTTGTGGGACGCTCGGCGCTCGGCTGCGACTGGCTTGCCTGCGGCTGAGTCGAGTCAGACATGATCGAGGCCATCGATGGCGCACTATGAAGGTCCTGAGGGTCCGTCGCCTCGGTATAACCTGCGGGGACGTCAAATAAAGCCGCGTCCAAAGGCTCGCGGGAGAGGTCAATCACTTCTCTGGTTGAAGTGAACGTTGCGCTTCCATCAGGACCGAACATCGTCACCGTCTCCGTAAGCGGTAAACCCTTGCGCCCCGAGCCTATCTGCTTCGACACAACTTCATCTCGACAACCGCCCCGCGCAACCGGCGGCCGGCCGCCCATCTGCGCAACGCCTAGATCGCAATCAAGACCAAAAGTGAAATCAATGTACCAGCCGTCGGTCTCCATACGCTGCTTCATCGGGTTGCAGGCATCCGCCGACGACTCAATCGCGATGGATGACTTGATGTGACGCGCGGTGAACCCGAACATTTCCTTCCGTTCACCGGTGTCGGTGATTGTGGTGGTGTAATTGACTACTCCCCCGCGCCGCACAGGCTCGCCCATTGCAGCAGGGGTCGGAGTCGGGCTCGGTCTTGTGGCCGACGCATTAACGGTTTGCATCGGCGTGATTACATATTTGCGCGTCTTATCACTGGCCTGAATGGTGCGCTTCAAATCGCATTGAGTGATGTTAATGATGTCAGAGCCGTAACCCATGCGAGTTTCCGTGCGCTCGCGCTTGCCCTTGATCATTGTCGAACTTTCGTACGACTGGCCAGCTGTGGTGCTTCGGTATGTGATCCGTAGATCGGCTTGCGCGGGTGCGGCCGGCGCCGGATTCCGGCCGCGTCGCTGTTGAGCGAAGATCGCCGATACCGAAACGGCTAGTAGAAACAAAATTAAAAGACCCCTAAACCTTATTCTCATCATTGCTCTCCTTTATTGTTCTTACTGACGTTCTTACTGATCCGCGCTAATGGCGGTGAACAAACGTACTAGTCGCGCGCCTGTCGCAACGTCTCGCTTGCACGTTTCAGCAACTCGATGATCCGCTGTAAGGATTCCCTGGCGCTGGTGCTATTTCGATCATCAAGTCCCTGCCGAAAATCCGGCAACGGTTGCGCCGCATATCCAGTGTAGAGACCGGGCGCGTAAATGTGGTGCCGGTACCAGGGACGACCACGCAAACCGCGCTCATCAACGAAGTCGCGCTCAACTGCGATTAGCACATCGTTGATCTTTTGCAGCTTAGCAACCGCACGCCGGTGAGCGTCGTTCCCTTCCACACGAGTGCGCTGGATATCTCGGACCCTCTCTTGCCGATTTCCCTCGACGCGGCCAGCTTCCTTTGCAAAATCGTCGATCGCTTCCAGCATTTCCTTGTCGTTCAAACCCTCCGCCAGCTTTAAACGCTTCGCGGTCTTCAAACTCTCATTGAAGAACTCACGGATCTGCTTCGCGTAGTCACTATAGTCAAAAGGCAGTCCATCGGCATCTGCCAGTCGCATTGCAACCGTACCCCAAAGCTGCGCGGCCGCAACGTGATAAACAAAACCAGGATCGCCAAAGCGAGACATCCAGTGAAATGAATCATACGCCGAGTGGTACACGCCGTAGTCGCCTCCGAAACCCATGTCGAGTGCCGGCACGCCCAGGTGTTGCAGAAACGGTGTGTAATCCGAGCCGGAACCCAGGGCACCGATGCGTGCTTCGGCAATTGCGCGATCGGAGCCTGTCGCGGCGTCAGTCAAATCCGCTTCCGGCCGCGTTCCCTGAAAACGATCCTGCCATTGCTCGTAAACAGTCTTGCCGCTTTTCGGATCGCGGACATCGCGCGTGGCGCCGCGGATAAGTTTCCATAAGGACGGCACAGACGACGCGCCGAAGTTTGGGCCGGACACGGCGGCATCCATGTTTAGATATGCCACCGCTTTTTGTCTTAACTCCGCGGCGTTTTCCTCAGCCCACTCCACGGAACCGATTAGTCCATACTCTTCACCGTCCCAACTACACAGGACGATAGTTCGCCGCGGCTTCCAACCATTCTTAAGAAGCTGACCAAAGCCACGCGCTGCTTCAAGCATCGCCGTCGAGCCGCTATTGGGATCGACTGCGCCAAACGTCCAGGCATCGCGATGGTTACCCATGATCACCCAGCGGTCCTTCTCCACGGCGCCATCTATGCGGGCCACGACGTTCCAGATCTTGCGAATCTGGTAATCCATTTCGGTTTTTAAATGAACGCGAACATCATTCGTGCCGCCAACATGATAGGAGAAAGGCAACCCGCCTTGAAAACCTGCCGGGCGCACTGGTCCGCGCAGCGGTTGTAAAAGTTTTTGCGCATCGCCATAGGAAAGCGGCTGCACCGGAATGCGCGTCAGGTTGTTCGCATCTTCAATCTTGATCCGTTCGACACCGGGAATCGAAGGTTTACCCGGAGTCAACGGATCGCCAGGATACTGAAACAGGTACTGTACCGAGCCTCTTTGGGCTGACGTCGCAGGACGCCACGGCCCTTGGGGATACACATCACCCTGCATGTATCCGTCGTCTGCCGGATCGGAATAGATAAGTAAGCCGACTGCGCCGTTTTGTTCCGCGACCTTGGCCTTCACTCCGCGAAAAGAATTGCCGTAACGCGCAATCGCTATCTTCCCTTTCACGTCCACGCCCGCTTTTTTGAGGGCTTCGTAATCCGGAGGAAGTCCGTAGTTAACGTAAACGAGGGGCGCTGTCACATCTCCGCTTGGGCTGTATCCATTAAATAGAGGAATGATTTTCGAACTCGACGAGCTTGCGTCTTCAGCAATCACTGCTTCGGTAACAGCCAGGCGCTCACGTCGCGGCGCAATCAACTCGACAACGGACGGCCGTTTTGGATAAGGAAGCAAGACGTCATATTCCTTGAGCTCGGCCGTAAGACCAAAACTTCGCAGCTGATCACGAACGTAAATTGCTGTGGCGTAGTCTTCCTTCGTCCCAGCGACGTGTGGTTCAGCGGTGAGGCGGCGGGAGTGTTCACGCGCTGCGTTCGCGGCCGGCACGGAGCGAAACTGTTCTTCCCAGCGTCGCTGCTCGATAGCGCCCTCGGGTGAGAAACCATCAAGCAAAGCTGAAGTGGTCGACTGGGAAAAAGCGAAAGGGATCGAACTGGAGAACAGCGAGCAGACTAAGATTAACGAAAGGCAAAATGCCTGGCGTGTGCTTTTCGCTGCGGATGGGTTGTCCTTAGCCATATGAAGCCAGCTGCGTCGCAACTTGTGCTGAACATTGTTCCGCTTCAGCGCGTAGAATAGCCGAGGTCAAATCATGGACAGCAGATACTATCCCGGAGTCGAAATAGACATTAACAAACTGCTCGATGAACTTCGTAATCTATTTGATGACGACTATGAAGTGCAAACGATGCAGGTAGCTGCGACGAGTGTGTTGCAGGCGCGTAAGTCTAGCACGCTACGCGATCTCACCGGACTCTCGGCTGCCCTCACGATTAAGATCACGCCTGAAGGCGGTGGCACCCGCGTCGAGATTGGGATGCAGAAGTGGTTTGATAAGGCCGCGGTGGCGGCGGTTGCGCTCGTTCTTTCCGCAGGACTGCTGCTCGCCCTTCCCGCGCTTGGTGCCTACTGGCAATACAAGATCACCGAAGACGCCTGGGAAACCATTGAGGCCCACGTGGCCAAAAAAGCTGGAGGTTATGTTCCGCCACTGCCTGGCCGCTGCGGCACTTGCGGCGCGGCAAACAGCGCCGGATCCGGATTCTGTTCCACCTGTGGCGCCAACCTGAAAGTCGGTCTTGCCTGTCCCTCATGCGGAGCGATGCAAAAGGAAACATCCGCGCGGTTCTGCAACCGCTGCGGAAAACCGCTCTAGACCGATGTCCAAGGTCCAAAGTCCGAGGTCCAAGGTCGAATGATCAAAAAATGGTGCTGGATCTTGGACGTTGAGATTTGGACTGGACATTGGACCTTGGACTTTTCTTCGGGGGATGATGATCAAACTCTCGCTCCATTTGGCAACGCTAGTAGTGTTAACTCTTTCTCTTACTGCGTGCTCGGCAGGAGGAAAAACTGAGCTTGTCGGGAAATGGGAAGCGACCGTTATAGACAAACGGAGCGGTAGCCAAACTAAACTGGTTTGGGAGTTCCTATCTGACGGCACCTTCACAGCCGCTCCCCTGGAAGACCCTGGAATATTTGTTGATAGGGACAAATACGAAGTTCTCGACGAAGGCAAATCGGTTAAGATCAATTCTCAACTCCTCGACTACGTCACCTGTACGCTACAGGGCAATACCATGACCGGTGAGACTCCAGGAGCTATGGTCAGGCTCAGGAAGCTCTAAACGGCCCAACGCGCGCCGCGACTTTCTCAAAAAGGAACTCTATGCAACCACACCGAGGCGTCACTATTTTGGTGTTAGGTATCTTGGGACTTGTCCTTTGTCCATTTTGCGGCGTGGCCGCGTGGTCGATGGGCAGTAGTGATTTGCAAGAAATAGATTCCGGGAGGATGGACTACAGCGGGAGAGACTTAACCAACGCAGGCAGAATTTGCGGGATAATCGGGACCGTCATCCTGCTTCTGCAAATTCTAATGATAGCTTTCGTGGTACTTTCAATGGTGGTGTTTCGGCCTTGAAAAAATGGTGACTGTAGACCCTGCGAGTGCCGGTTTTTCTTTAGTCGTGCCTTAATGCCTTGACCGGATCGATGCGCGCGGCGCGCGAGGCAGGATATAACGCCGCGAGGATCGAAACACCAAGAGCAAACAGAATCGCACCGGCCGAAAGCCATATGGGCAAAGAAAAGAAGTCCACGTAAGACGCGCCCTGCGGTTTGAGAATAAAACGATAAGCAAGCCGGTTTGCGAGTCCGTCGACGCCCCACGCGACCAACGTCCCAATCACACCGCCAGTTAAGCCAATCACCGCAGCTTCCACAAAAAAGATCAGTTTGATCTCACGGTCTTCGGCGCCAATGGCCTTCATGATTCCAATTTCGCGGGTCCGCTCCAGAATCGACATGATCATCGTGTTGGCGATGCCGAAGGAGGCGACGAGAAGCGAGATGCCTCCCAGCAAACCCAAAACGGAATCCAGAATCAGAAATACAGTACGCAGTTGTTCCAGCTCGTCGACAATTGAAAAACTACTAAACCCCGCGTCCGTCAATCGCTTGCGCACCTCGGTTAAAGCCACCGGATCATCAACGCGCACTACTGCCGCATCGTAGCCTTCGCTTTCGGCGTCCCCGAGCGCGCCGCTCTGTCGTGCCAACTCCAATGCGACCTGTCCCATCGGTGAACGATGCTCCAGTGTCCAGGCGCGCGCCGCGGGCAGTGGTACATAAACTCCCGCACGCGGTAGCAAGCCACGCATACCGCCCTGCCCCGGTCCTTCCTTGAGTTCAGTGTTCAACACACCGGAAATCTTGAAAGTGTGAGCGACTAGGCCGTCTGCGTTTTCGTCGGGCTCCGGCTCTCCAAGTGGGATGCCGAAAAAACTCGGCTGCTCATCTTTGCCTTCATCATTCTTGTTGCCAGGCGGTGCTAGAAACTCAATGGTTTGACCAGCAGCATCAGCGAGGTTTTCGTAACCAAAATCGCGAGCAAAGCGTTCCGTAACTACCACCTCATCGGCGTCAGGCGCGCTGATCATCTGGCCGGCGATAAATTCCTGGAAGCGTGTCGATGAGTTGGGCACCATCGCGCCACTGACCGGCTGCGTCAGGATTTTACCGTTCGCGCGTACATATGCGTTGAAATTGATCGACGGCTCAACGTAGGCGACACCTTGGATCTTTCCAATCTCGGCGATGGCCGCGTCGTCAAGGATTCGGGAGGGCGCGTTTCCTGAGTTTGACCGTCCTTCACGACGTTCCGGGTCTCTGCCTCCTGAGCGTTCCGCGCCGGCGGATGCCATGCTGCTGAGGCTGCGACCAAAAACACGAATCTCGCTAAAGAGATCGAGAGCTTTGAAACGCGCGAGCATGTTTCCCTGGAGTCCAAGGCCAAACGAAACCATTGTCACGATCACAGCGACGCCAACGATTACGCCCATCGTGGTGAGGATGGCGCGCAATTTTGCCTGGCGCAGGTTTCGTAAAGCCAGATGAAGGATGTCTATGAAACTCATTTGGCCAAGAAATAAAACGAACTTGGAACTTTGAGCTTGAAACTTTGAACTGGGAGCCCTAAGAGGCCTTTTAAAGGGTGAAACTACCTCAACAAAGTACCAAGCTCAAAATTCTAAGCTCAAATTTCCAAGTTCCAAGTTCAAAGTTCAAAGTTCGTTTTTCTGCAAATGAAAAATGACAAATGGAAAATGTTCTTTATCCCAGAGCGCATCATCTATAGACAAGCCTCACAGCATCGGCGTTCCAATCTGCTAAATTTTTCGTAACCACATCCGCGCCGGCAGCACGCAGTTCCGCCTCCGTGACTGTATTCGTCACGCCTAACGTGTGCATTCCCGCAGTCCGGGCTGAGGCGATACCAGGAGGCGCATCTTCAATCGCCAGGCATTCACTTGCCTGCACCAATTCCTGACCAGCGCCTCGACGAAACTCGTTCAGTTTCTCGAGGCCCTTCAGATAACAATCAGGCGCCGGCTTGCAAACGTTAACGTCCTCAGCGCTAACAACGATTGAGAATAATGAAGTGAGCAGGGCGCGCTCAAAGATGTAATTAATCTCTTCGCGGTTAGCCATGCTTACCAGCCCGAGCGTGAAGTCGCGCGCCGTCGCCTTCAGAAAGGTCTTTACTCCATGAAACAGCGGTAGATTGTCAGTCAGCAAACGCCGATGAATGCCGGTCTTGTCTTTCTGGATCTTCTCCAACAGATCGTCAGGGAGTTCTCTCGAAGCGTTAGCAAATGCCGAACGCACAAAAGTGCGGTCATCCATGCCGAGTGCCTGAAAGTATTGCGCTTCTGTAAGGGGCATGTCATAAGGTTGAAACACTTCCTGGTACGCCTGCATTTGCAGTTTTTCGTCGTCAATGATGACGCCGTTAAAATCGAAGAGGATGGCTTTAATCATTATTCCGTCATCGGTCGTCGGTCTGCGGTCTTTGGACTTTGAATTCGTTCTTCAATCAAATGCTTATTCCGCATTCATCATTCCGCATTCATCGCTTTCAATTCGGCTCGTTAGTCCTTCTCCGCAGTATTCTTGACGACATTGGGCATTGGACTTGGGACGTTGGACTGACGTAAGTCTTCAACCATTCGCGGGAGGCGTTCGCTTTCCAAAACATCAAGCCGCCGCAGCACTTCGGTCAGTGAAAGTTCGTTTTTTAGATTCACGCGATAGTCGAGATCTGCGCGCAGGCGATCTTTTTCGCCCTGGCGATTCTGCGACATCATGATGATGGGCGCCTGCATTCCGGCAACGACAGCGAGTGTCAGATTAAGCATTTGATATGGAGCAGGATCGAAGCCTCGCACAAGTATGTAAGAGTTAAAGATGATCCAAAACAGGATTAGTGCCATAGAAGCGATAATGAATTTCCAACTGCCGCCAAACTCGGCAATCATGTCTGCTGCTCGATCCGCCATCGTCGCGCGCGCGCGTTCCTCATCATTCACATTGCGCGAGACGCGACCACGCAACAACTCATCTGTGCGCCGCAGCCGATCCGTTAACGCTGCCAACATTTCCAAGGCCATGTCCGGACTGGACCGCACGAAGGAAAGGAAATCCTGTCGGGCAAGAATAGCGAGCCGAGCATCCTCAATCACTTGGGCATCCGCAGATCTTTGCCGGCCATCAATCAACGCCATCTCGCCGAAAAAGTCTCCCTGCGCGTTCTCAGCCAGCGTCAGTTCATGACCATCTTCGTCGGTAATGCTGATGCGGACGCGGCCGCTTTCCACGAGGTACATTGCATCCCCTGTTTCGCCCTTCCGAAACAACTGAGTGCCGCTGGAGACGTCTTTGAATTTTAAGAGCCGGCGTAACGCAGCGGCTGTCTCATCATCCAGCGAGGCGAAGAGCGGAACCGAGCGCAACGCCTCGAGTGTCATTTCCGATGCATTGTTAGTCATAGATCACCTTCAGGGATTTTTGGAGCAAGATCCAACGTCCAAGGTCCAACTCCAGTGTCCGCTAATGACTTATTGTGGTTCATTAAAAATTGAGTCCGTGCAAGTCAATGACGTTGGACTTTGGCCGTTGGACGTTGGACTTGTCTTCTAGATAGTCTTTCCATCTCTCATTAAAACAATTCGGTCGGCAAAGCTCGTTGCCAGCTCGTGATCGTGCGTCACCATCAAGATCGTCAAGGAATCGTGATTCACCATTTCGCGCAACAAGGACAACAACTCGTGCGCTCGCGTTGAATCGAGATTGCCTGTCGGCTCGTCTGCAAGCAACACTTTGGGACGATTAGCGAGTGCGCGCGCAATCGCCACCCGCTGCTGTTCGCCGCCCGAAAGTTCTGAAGGGCGATGCGTCAGGCGATCGGACAAGCCGACACGCCCGAGCAGTTCTTCCGCACGCTTTCTCCGCTGCACGCCGCGCAGCCCGCCAAAAGCCAAAGCTAAACCCACGTTCTCGGCCGCGCTCATCGTCGGCACGAGATTGAAATTTTGGAAAATCATTCCAACGGAGAAGCGGCGATAACGGGCCATCTCTTTTTTACTCAGCGGACCTAACGCACGCTGCGCGAAAAAGACATCGCCACTCGTTGGGTGATCCAAACCTCCGAGCATGTTGAGGAGGGTCGACTTGCCCGAGCCCGAGGTGCCCTGGATTGCCGCGAACTCGCCTTCATCGATCGTTAAGGAAACGTGATCCAGAGCAGCCACGCTCGTGCTGCCCATCTGATATATCTTTGAAACGTCTTTTGCTTCCAGGAGTGCCGGCATGTCTTTAAGTCGAGTTAAAGTGAGCCGCCCTTTGACCGCGACTGGTGCGCACTACGCGCCACAAGTCGAACTGCTCCTGGTCGAAACCCTTCAGCTCCATGACAAAAGGCGCTGCCTGGAGATTCTGCTCCGGAGCACTTAGCAGTTCGCGAACTTCGGGATCATTGTAAACCGCGGCTGAGATCACTACGTCATTTCCCGTAGATAGTCCTTCGAGTCGTGCCGCCAGGTTCACTGTGGAGCCAAAGTAATCAAGCCGCTCATTTAAAGTTACGGCGATGCACGGTCCAATGTGAATTCCAGCTTTCAGTGTCAAAGGCGCCGTTCCCGCAGGCGGCGCAGCAAGCTCCGCCTGCGCCTGTAACATCGCAGCCAGCGCCGATGCCGGGTTACGAAACACACCCATTACGGCATCGCCAATTGTCTTCACGAGGGCACCATCAGCAGCGGCGATTGCTCGTTTTAAAACATCGAAGTGATTCATCACTCGACCGAAAGCTGTGGCGTCCCCGATGTCGCGATAGAGACGCGTCGAATTTCTTAGGTCGGTGAAAAGCACCGTCAAGGTGCCGACAGAAATCTGATCACCCGGGCGCAGTGCCTCGCTGGAAAAGAGATCACGGAAAATCTGCAGCGCCGTCACTTCCGCCGCCGTGGCCGCCTGATCACTCCATGAGAGCCGTTCAAGGATGATCAGGTGCTCGGAATCGCTGGCGTTCTCGAGATTTAGAGTCGCAGGCGAAGAAAGGCGCAGCTCTTCTCCGGCGACACCTGTAACATCGCTCGCCACTCTGAACTTCGCGTCAGACGCGCCACTCGCGTCGATTGTCAGCAAACGCTCTCCTGATAACTCGAGTACTCGCAAACGGTATCTACCATCTTCGAGTGGTAACAAGACCGGGCGCTGGGTGCGCGCCGCCAACAGTTGCTGTGCGACAACGTGCGGTGTTCTTTGCGGACTGCCAATACAGTAGTTCTTCACATTAACATTTCGCACGGACGCATTAGGTCGAAAGGTAATCTCGACAAAGCGATCAAAGTTGACTGTGAAATCGATCCGACAAGTTTCACAGTGCACTTTTGAGCTGACTTCACTGAGCGAGCTTTCACTCTCCTGTGGTCCGCGGCAAAGCGGGCACAAAAGATCCCAACGCAGATCGAGCAGGCCAGCGCGTGTTGCGCGCAAACATGCTTCCAAAACGGCGCGGCGAGAGACACCCCAATTGTCAGCCAGGACATAAGGACTAATCCGGGACACGGAAAAGTCGTCTCCCTGCTCCACAAAATCTGTCAGGCGCCGGGCGACATCCGGCAGCACGCCTTCCGCGACGAGTCGCGCTTCTATCTTGTCAATCCGATCGCGCACTAACGCCGAAAGTTCTGGCCCAGCTTCTGCGCCGCTCGCCACCACCTCAGTCGCGACCGCTTGATCATAGCGATGAAAGGCTGAGGCAAACTTACGCGCACTAATCTGACCGATTTGTAACGGGATCACTATCAGACCCAGCAACGACTTGGGGCGGGCCCAAACCTGATAACTCAACTTTGTGCCGCCGCCGGTTTGTGGCGTTAATTCAGCAAGCACTCTCAATTCGGCAACTGGCCCCTTAATGTACTTCCGCGTAACTCCGAAGCGTGCCGGGCGAATCCATTCAAAGGGCTGCTCTTCCCATTCGACCGGCAAGCCTAAAAAGGAAAGCCGCAATCGCCGTCGCGCATTTCTCAGTCGCTGGCGGGACTCGCCTTCAACAATGGACGGTACGCCTGTGTCGCGATTGAAGCGATTGGTATCGGCAACGAATGACCAGAGGCGCTCGGGGTCCGACTTCAGCCGATATTCCCAACGGTAATGGAACTCACGGTAAGACATCGCAATCGCAGTAGGTAAAACAAAAAGGCAAAAGCAAGGCGCTGAGCCCGGCTTTCACCTTCGCTTCTTTATCGCTCCGAGCTAGACCTCTTTGTATTCGGAATCTACATCTTCAGTAGACGAGGCAACACGGTAGTTTTTCGACTGCACCTGTTTGGTGATCAGCAGATCGTCTTTGGTCTTTAACAAGTCGGCGCGGTTATAGACTGACAATTCAAAATTGTATCCGTGCGTGATGGCATCTTTAGGACAGGCCTCAACGCAATAGCCGCAAAAGATGCAGCGACCATAATCAATGTTGTAAACCTCGGCGTAACGTTCATCGACGCCAATGCGTTCCTCGGCAGGCCGCGGATCGTCCCGGGCAACAATGTAGATACATTCGGATGGGCAGGCGGCCGCGCAAAGGAAACAGGCCACACACTTCTCTCTTCCCAACTCATCGACATGCAGCAGATGCTGGCCACGATAGCGTGGCTGCATCGTCACCGGCTCTTCCGGATACTGCACCGTCCATTTCCGTTTGGGAATATAGGAGAGCGTTACAGCCATACCTTGAATGATTGCTTTAGTTGATTCGATTGCGTCGCCGATAATGGACATCTTTTTTATAAATGGTCCTTGGTCTTCGGTCTTTGAGCTTTGGTCTTCGGTCTCCTGCCCTGCCCCGGCCTACTGCACCTGCTTTACCTCAGAACTCACCGCTTGCCAGCGCGCGTCGCGCCAGACAAATTTGTCAATGAAACTAAAGACTAGCTCCTTATCTTTGTTAGCAATCCTAAGCCTGCCAGTCAGTGTTGCACGATCGCCGCGCAATGCAACGTCCAAATCCTCGAAAGCCCACTTTTCAATCGTAGTATCACGCTCGATCGTCCTGATGTATTCCGCCTTGCCCTGACTCGTGCCGTCGCTGGTGCTGCCCACATAGTCTTCAGCGAGAATGTATTCCAACTTAGGTTTGTCGGCGTTGATGTTGGCAACAGTCCACTCATTTTCGATTTCGGTAAGGTTTGATAATACCTCAGCTTTATCAGTTGGCGGAGGCGACAACTCATCAGTTACCCCTGCGTTTTCATTCGCGGGAGCGCTGTTTAAATTTGAGTCGGGAGTCGCTGCGTTAGTATTCGTATTGGAATTTGGCCGCTCTGCGATCGTATTAGTATTGGTATTCGCATTGTTCCGCACCATTTTTGGGACCATCAGCGCGAGCACGATCCCCAAACCGACGATACCGAGCAAAAACGCGCCGCCAATTCCTACAACCCAAGGCCACACTCTGCGTTTCTTTCCCGCGGGTTCGAACGATCCCGGCGGCTGATAATCCCGCTGCCAATCGCGTGGCACGTATGCCTCAGTCTCAGCACTTTGATCCGTTTTCGGAGGGTGCGGTGAAACGACGGTAGTCTCATCAGCGCCATCTGCAACTGCTAACAGCGGTGTGCCGTCTTCAATACAGAAACTCAGATTCTGATCCGTAAACGTCTTGTTACAAGTTGGACAGCGTTTCATACCTGTAGAATCCCGGAAAACTCACCTTTTAAGAAACGGCGCCAGCAAACATCATGATGATCCAGATTGCCATTATCACGAGATAGATTGCCAACACGATTGCTCCGAGGGCGGCCCCTATCAGCGCCATGGGTTTACCACCATAGCGCACCGGATCTTTCTTGATCTGAAACAAGGCGACGATTCCCATGACTAAAGCAAACAAGGCAAAGAACGGCCCGCCACAGATCCAGCCGAACGTAATGCCGATGATTCCCAGAATCAGAGAGGCTACGGCCAGGGTCTGCTGCTGCGTGGCTGGACCACGGATCGCCGGAGGTGGAGGTGGTGTCCATTGCGCTGGCGTGTCGTTCGCCCAACTATAGGGTTGTGGTGTGGGAGGTAAATTTGACGCAACCTTCGCCGCCGGATCGGTTTCAGGGGCCGACATCAATACGGTGTGAGCCTCATCGGGACTCAGGCGCACGAGGGGTGTGCCGTCGTTTGGGCAGAAACTGAGATACGGGTCGTCGAAAGTAGTGTTACAAACAGGACAGCGCTTCATGCCGGGGCTCCGGTTTAGACGATTTCGATCTGACTGAAGAAATAGGCAATCTCAATCGCGGCATTCTCGTCTGAATCCGAACCATGCGTAGCGTTTTCCCCAACTGATGAGCCAAACTCTTTGCGAATCGTGCCGGCGTCTGCTTTGGCAGGATCGGTAGCTCCCATTAGGTCGCGCCAGGCCTTCACCGCGCCTTCTTTTTCCAGTACCAGGACTGCGCATGCTCCGCTCGACATGAATTCCGTTAAGCCAGGAAAGAACGGGCGCTCACGATGAACCGCGTAAAAGCCCTCCGCTTCTTTGAGGGTCATGTGGATTAACTTCAGCGCGCGGATTTGAAACCCGCCATCAAGCATGCGTTGAATGATTGCACCGGTCTTCGCAGCGCGTACTGCATCGGGTTTGATAATTGCGAACGTACGATCCATAAGATTTCTGGAAGCAGCTCCTTCGTTTTCAGATTGTTAGTTTTTGAGCTTTGAGTTTTGACCTTTGTCCTTTGTTTGCTTTGCATCTTGAGATCTCGCCTGGTCGCAGCATCCAATTCAGCGGAATCACGACAAAGGGTCAAAGTTCAAAGCTCAAAGTTCAAAAACCAAAGTCCCAGGCTAAACCAAACTCCTTAGAGTAGATCTTTCATTGCCTGCCCAATGTCCGCAGGCGAGTTAACAACATGAATTCCGGCGCCCTGCAAGGCCGCCATCTTTTTCTGCCGCTGTTCCCTTCCCGCCCGCGATGATCGCTCCAGCGTGGCCCATACGGCGGCCGGGCGGGGCGGTTTGTCCGGCTATGAACGCAACGATAGGTTTGGAGACATTCTCTTTGGCAAATGCCGCGGCTTCTTCTTCAGCCGTGCCGCCGATTTCACCAATCATCACGATGCCATCGGTTTCATCATCGGCCTCAAAAAGCGCGAGCGCATCCACGTGCGTGGTTCCCACAATCGGATCGCCGCCAATGCCTATCGCTGATGATTGGCCCAGGCCAAGTGATGTCAGCTGGCCCACTGCCTCATACGTTAGAGTTCCAGAGCGGGAAACAACACCGACCCGGCCTTCACGATGAATGTGACCCGGCATGATTCCAATCTTGCACTTACCGGGCGAGATGATGCCGGGACAATTTGGACCAATCAGGCGCGTGGACTTGTCGCTCAGATACTCGCGAACCTTAACCATGTCCAGTGTAGGAATTCCTTCTGTGATGCAAACGACGAGAGCGATTCCGGCGTCGGCTGCTTCCATAACCGCGTCTGCGGCAAACGCAGGCGGCACATAAATGACTGAAACGTTGGCCCCGGCTTCCTTCACTGAATCAGCAACGGTGTTGAAGACGGGAATGTTTTCGTGTGTGGTGCCGCCCTTGCCGGGCGTTACGCCACCGACAATATTGGTTCCATATTCCACCATCTGCTTCGCGTGAAAAGTGCCTTCTTTGCCAGTTAGTCCCTGCACAACGAGGCGAGTATTTTTATCGACGAGGATGCTCATGATCGATTAACGTGAATCTTGCCTTTTAGTCTGAGTGAATGTTCTTCGTTCTTTGTACTTAGAACTTTGTTCGCTACTCACTCAGTAGTCGCTCTTCCGGTCTTGCCTTCAGGCGCATCACAAAAGCAAAGCACAAAGTACTAAGCACAAAGTTCTAAAATCAATTTCTTGGTGATCAAATTCAATTTAACGCTGCGGTTTATGATAGTTCAAACCGCTCTCCGTACGTGGGCACTGACGCGGTCCAAGCAAACCTTTCTTTAATGCGCGCGGCCATGGCATTAGCTGCGGGCGGTTCGCCGTGTGTCAGAAAAGTGTGACGTGGCCCTGTCGGCAAGCCTTCCAGCCAACGAATTACTTCTTTCCAATCAGCGTGCGCCGAAAAACCGCCAATCTTATCCAGGCGGCAACGCACCGGAATTCGCTGACCCAACATCTTCACTTCCTTCTCACCGTCGAGGATGCGGCGGCCGAGAGTTCCCGCAGCCTGATAGCCGACAAATACAAGCGTCGCATTTGGATCCGGAACCAGGCGAATAGCATGATGAAGCACGCGACCACCAGTCATCATTCCTGAAGCACTGATGATCACACGCGCACCCTGGGCCTGGTTCAAACTCTTCGACTGCGCCCTGGAACTCGCGGTGATCATTGAATGGGTTCGCAGCGGATGCCTTTGCTGCGCCAGAATGCTCGCATAGTCTTCGTCGTGCTCTTCCTTGCGATTCGCGTACGCGGTCGTTGAGGCCGCGGCCATGGGTGAGTCAACGAAAACCGGTAAAACGGGAATTGCTTTTTCGTCCTCAAGTTCCCTGATCAAATAAATCAATTCCTGAGTCCGGCCCACGGCGAATGCGGGAATGAGAACGGCGCCGCTGCGCTGCGCTGCGGCAGTGATGATGCGAGTCAAAGCGGCCTTGGGATCCTCCGGGTCATGCAGCCGGTCGCCATAGGTCGACTCCACCAGCAAGTAATCGCACTGCGGCGGGGCCACGGGATCGCGGATGATGGGCTGGTCGTAGTGGCCCAGATCGCCTGAGAACAAAACTCTTCGACCGGCTTTATCCGCCCCTGCGCCTGCAATCTCGACGAGCACTAAGCTGGACCCAAGAATGTGACCCGCGATACGAAAGCCGGCGCGGATTCCTTTCGCCACTTCCACGGCCACACCGTCGTTCGGCAACGGTCGCACAAGCTCAAGCGCAGCAAACGCGTCGTCCTCGGTATAAAGCGGCAAGGCCGGCTGGTGCCGTGTGACTTTGTGCCGATTGCGATAGTCCGCATCTTCTTCCTGCAAACGGCCCGCATCAGGCAGAAGAATCTTGAGCAAGTCGGCAGTACCGCGCGAACAATAAACTGGTCCTTTAAATCCCTGTCTGACAAGTCGTGGCAGATAGCCGGTGTGATCGATATGAGCGTGAGTAATAAGAACGGCGTTGAGGGCGCGCGGATCAAAAGGAGGATCCTGCCAGTTGCGCTCGCGCAGTTCCTTCAAACCCTGGAACATGCCGCAGTCAACGAGCACCCGCGCATGTTCCGTTTCAATCAGGTACTTTGATCCAGTAACCGTGCCGACGCCGCCCCAAAATGAAAGTGTTGCCATCAGAGTTTTGAGCTAATCAAATTTGTTCGTTAACGCGGGACCGTTTTACAAAGTCCGTTCGTTAGTCGCAGACGGAACAGCTGGTTGAGCGCGATGGCGACGGTAACCAAAGAAAACCAGGATCGCGGGAATCAAGAGGACAAGGTTGCGCAATGCAGTCTTCACTCCCAGTTGGCTACCGATGATGCCGCCGAAACAACCGCACTCTAACGGTTCGCCGTTAAGAACGTAGACGTAGTAAAGCGCGAACCCGGCAAAACCCAGCAATAGTGCCCCAGCACACACCGCGCCGATGCGAACCGTGCGCGGAATCAGTAGCAACGCGGCCGTGATTAATTCCGCGACGATGACCGCAATCGTGGCCGGCCACATCCAGCGGCGGTAGTCGAACCCGGTAGCGGAAACTAATTCCGCAACGTTGGCAGCAAAAGCTTTAACGATTGCCAACTTGGCTCCGGCCGTGAAGAGGAAGAGCGCCACCAGGCCGAACCGGCTGATGTGCACGAGCCATTTCAGTAATGACACGGAGACACGTCGACGCGGCGCTGCGATAACATTAGAAGTCTGTGCATGCATGGGTGCGCCAACACCTTCATTATTCATAAAATTACCGTTTGCCCGTGTCCTCGCGTCCCCGTCTCCGCATCCCGTGTCCCCGCGTCACCGTGTCCCCGCGTCCGTCATGCTCTTACGCGGCCAGCGCTACAACTTTTTCAGCGGCGTCCTTCATGCCGTTGGCTACGGTGAAGTTCAACCCCGACTCCCGGATCACGCGCTGGCCCTCTTCGACATTCGTTCCTTCCAGACGTACCACAACGGGGACTTTGATTCCCAGGTTTTTCGCCGCTTCGACTACACCCCGCGCCACCATATCGCAGCGCACAATTCCACCGAAGATATTAATTAAAACTGCCTTCACGTTTTGATCGGCTAACAGAATACGAAACGCAGCTTCGACTCGCTCCTGCGAGGCGCCCCCACCGACGTCAAGAAAGTTTGCCGGCTCGCCTCCCGCCAGCTTGATAATGTCCATCGTCGCCATTGCTAACCCAGCGCCGTTAACCATGCAGGCAATGTTGCCGTCGAGCTTGATGTAATTGAGATCAAACTTCGACGCCTCAATTTCCAGCGGCTCCTCTTCGTTTAAGTCGCGCAAGTCGAGAAACTCTTTGTGGCGAAAGAGTGCGTTATCGTCAAAGTTGACCTTCGCATCGAGTGCGATCAAGCGGCCATCTTTAGTCAGAAGGAAGGGATTAATCTCTAAAAGTGATGCGTCCATCTGTTCGTAAGCGTTATAAAGCGACTGCATGAACTTCACCGCCTGGTTAATTAGCGGTGCCGGCAGGCCCAGACCAAAAGCCAGCTTTCGCGCTTGAAAGGAGCGAAAGCCGACTGCCGGATCAATAGTCTCTTTCAGGATTTTTTCCGGGGTCTTGGAGGCAACTTCCTCGATGTCCATCCCTCCGGCTGAGGAGGCCATAAACACTGGGCGCCCGGACGCCCGATCGAGAACCACGCCCAAGTAGAACTCCTTATCGATTGGCAATCCTTCTTCGATCAATAAAACGCGAACTTCCCGGCCTTCGGGTCCGGTCTGATGGGTGACGAGGGTCATTCCTAGTATCTGACGGGCGATCTCGCGGGCTTCGTCGGCGCTCTTCGCGAGTTTCACGCCACCGCCCTTGCCCCGACCGCCGGCATGTATCTGAGCTTTGACTACAACAATTTCAGTTCCTAGTTCCTTCGCGGCCTGATATGCCTCTTCCGGCGAACGCGCAACCAAACCACGCGGAACTGGGACACCGAACTTACTCAACAGTTCCTTACCTTGATACTCATGAATCTTCATGCGAAATCCCCGACAACAGATAGATTATTTGCGGAAGTTTTAATATTGGAGCGCAGTGAGTGTAGCCGCCAAGCGTAGCAACGAGCAAGTTAACTCAATTCTTTAATGCGCAACGAAATGCATTTGCTATGCTCTCTGCTGAAGGAGGCCACTAGAATGAGCGAAGTTACAGTAACGTCTCTGTCCAATTTGCAAAACGAAGTGCGCTATCACGGGAAAACTTTCATCACCGACGAACCAGTCTCCGCCGGAGGTGAAGATGCGGGCCCTGATCCTTATGTCTTGCTGCTCTCGGCGCTCGGTAGTTGTATTTCGATGACCACGATGCTCTATGCGCGAAGAAAGGGTTGGCCGCTGGAAAAGGTCACCGTGCGGTTACGACAGAAAAGAGTTCATGTGCGTGATTGCGCCGAGTGTATTCAGAGCGACGAAGGTTACGTGCATCGAATTGAGCGCGCCGTTTCTTTCATTGGTCCGCTAACTGAGGAGCAGCAGACGCGGCTGCAAGAGATCGCTCACAAGTGTCCAGTGCATAAAACTCTTACGTCCGAAATTGTGATCGCGGAACTGAAAGAATAGTCAGGAGTCAGGAGAACAAGTCTCAGGTCTCAAGTCTCAGGTCTCAGGTCTCAAGTCTCAGGTCTTAGCCTCGAACTAGAGTCTTGAGTCTTGAGATTTAAGTCTTGAGTCTTGAGATTTGAGTCTTGCGATCTTGAGACCTACTGACAACTGACAACTGACAACTGACCACTTACAAAATCAAAAAGGCTCCCGAAATAACAATCGGAAGCCTTTGGCAAAATGGTCGGGACGACTGGATTCGAACCAGCGACCTCACGCACCCCAAGCGTGCGCGCTACCAGGCTGCGCCACGTCCCGTTGTGTGATCAAAGTATGTCTTGAAAGTGGAATTGTCAAAGCGACTAATGCGGCGGGCAAATTACTTTTTTGACGAGGCGAAGGCTTTGTTCTGTTTCTCAAGTAGCGCGAGTATCTCTCGCAGTTCAGAAGCAACTTTTTTCAAGGCCTCGCGATCTTCAGCAGTCTTATGAGGCGCAGCGGCGGCGGCTCGCACACGGGGCGCGTCGTTGTCATGATTCGCCGATTCCTCACGAGCGTCGCCGTCATCAGCCGATTTTAATTTGCCGCCTCGGAGTTCGTAGGCCAATCGTTTTTTCGCACCAGCGATGGTGTATTGATCTTCGTAAAGTAATTCCTTAATGCGCAGCGCCATTTCTACATCGCGCCTGCGGTAGACGCGTTGACCGGCACGATTTTTCTGCGGCGCAAGCATCGGAAACTCCGATTCCCAATAACGCAGGACATGGGCTTGCACCCCAGCGAGTTCACAGACTTCGCCGATTTTGAAGAACAGTTTTTCGGGAATCACAACCGCCGGTTGACTCATAAAGCTCAATTCGCACTCGTGGATTTTCTCGATATGCTGGCGTCGGGATTTTTGACTTTTACTAACGGCGAGATGGCCAGCAGACAGGAGACTGCGGCATGTTACTGTCCAGCATTTGCCGTGTCAACAGTTATATTTACGTCCGCTTAGTTAAAACTATTTCTTTAAGGTAATGTCTAAAGAACCTGGTTTTCCACACCGCGTCCACAAGTAAATCTTATTGCTTGTTGCTTGCCCTGAGGTCGAACGGTGTTGGACTCGCGGACGTCCCCGCCCGTCCTCCACAACGGTCAGTCGATCTGATCATTTGATCATTCATTCTCTATCGGACTTCTGTAAAGGCGGTCCTCTGTGCCACCGCATTTTAAATTAGGTGCGCCGACGGAAAGACGCCCCTACATTTGTTTTGCCGGGACTCCTGTGGTCGCCGCGTTTGAGATTTGGTGCGCCCTCGAAGGGACGCCGCTACATCTGTTTTCAAATCAGGACACTACCGTGACTTTCATGCGGTAGACTCACATTAATTCGCAGGCTATAATCACGCGCAACCCGCATCAGATCAGCCGCGCCTCGGAGGTTCATTGCAGACAGTGACAACGTCGCCAACCGTTTTCCGCCTCGCCTCGCGGCTCGATGAGATTGGCTTCTCCGACATTGTAAATATTCGAAACCGCATCATGAAGTTGCGCGCGTCCGGCGCCACCGTCTATCAGTTTGAAGGCGGTGAGCCTTACATGAACACGCCCGACTTCATTAAGGAAGCGATGGCGCGTGCGATTGCAGAAAACAAAACTCGCTACGCACCTTCATCCGGCATTCCGGAATTGCGAGACGCGATCGCCGGCAAGTTGCGTGAGAAGAACCGAATTCCGGCCACAGACAAAGATGTGATTGTTCTGAATGGCGGCATGCAGGGTCTCTTTGGCGCGTTTCAATCAGTAGTAAATCCCGGTGAAGAAGTTTTGATTTTTTCACCTTACTGGACACCGATTAAGGACCTGGTCTATCACTGCGAAGGTAAGCCCGTTCTTGTGCCGACTGCTGACGCACGACGCGATGGCTTTGAAGCAACGCTCTCACGCTTCACCAACCCTCACACGCGCGCCATTTACTTCAATACCCCGCAGAATCCTACTGGCATTGTCTTCACCCCGGATGAAGCTCACGCTGTTGCGCGCTTCGCTCAGGCACGCGATCTCATCGTCATTGCTGATGAGGCTTACGAAGATCTCGTTTACGATGGCGCGCACTTCTCCATCGCTTCGATCGACAGCATGTTTGAACGAACGATTACTTGCTTCACCTTCTCGAAGTCGTATGCGATGACAGGTTGGCGATTAGGCTATTCCGTAGCAGCCGAACCGTGGATGACCGGACTAAAGAAGACGACACTCTATTCTTCAAATGGTGTTTCGACGCCAACACAGTGGGCCGGGCTTGCAGCTTTCACTAACCACTCGAATCTTCTTGCAGAACACAACCGCGCTTATCGCCAGCGGCGCGATCTTTTACTCGCGGGCTTAAACGAACTCGGTCTTACTTGTGAGCAACCCGCCGGTGCCTTCTACGCCTTTCCCGACGTCTCGCGAGTTAGCCGTGACAGCCGGGAAGCCGCAGAAATACTTCTCGAGCGCGCGCAAGTGGCAACAGTTCCTGGTATCGTCTTTGGCGAGCACGGCGAAAGTCATTTGCGTTTTTCTTTTTCTACCTCACTGGAAACTATTGAGGCCGGACTCGAATCACTGCGCCGTAACCTCTAGACGAAGGACGAGGAATGAAGGATGACGAGCAGCGGCGGATCGGCTTCACTTCTTCAAAACGTTCCAGCCCACAGCGCAACGAATTTGATTTGATTAGCTCGGTTCGGCAACGAGCTGACAGTCAAACACCTCCCGAAAAACACCATGCGCATCGCGCCTCCCTGCTTCAGGGAATTGGCGATGACGGTGCTGTAATTAATCAAGAATCCGGCCGTGAGACGGTGATTACCACCGATTTACTGGTGGAAGACATCGACTTTCGACGTGACAGCACTCCCGCGACTCTGCTGGGGCACAAAGCCCTTGCGATTTCGCTTTCAGACCTTGCGGCGATGGGCGCGCGGCCGCGCTGGTCACTTCTTGCCCTCGCGATTCCGCAGGACTTGTGGGAGAGCGAGTTTGTCGATCAGTTTTACCAGGGATTCTTCGCTCTCGCCGAACGATACGACGTGCGCTTAATCGGCGGCGATGTCTCGCGAACTACTGAAAAAGTAGTAATCGATTCCATTGCCCTCGGTGAATGCGTTGCGGAACGCTCGATCTACCGCTCGGGCGCTCACCCGGGCGATTTGCTTTACGTAACCGGTTCGCTTGGCGCTGCTGCGGCAGGTCTGCGATTGATCGAACGAGGCGCGCGCGTCGGCCAGGAGCATGCTGATGAACCGGAGTGGAAGCTGGTTCAGGAGTTATTGTTACGACAGCTTCGTCCCGAGCCGCGCGTAGGTTGGGGTTTAGTGCTGGGAGAAGAACGACTTGCTTCGGCTCTGATCGATATTAGCGATGGCTTGTCGTCAGACTTAAATCACCTCTGTCGCGAAAGCAACGTTGGCGCTCTAGTCCAAGCCAACCAGCTTCCAGTCGATGCGCCCGTTGCAGATCTGTGCGGCAGGCGCGCTCTCGATCCCTTGCTGCTGGCGTTACACGGCGGTGAAGATTTTGAACTTCTGTTTACTGTTAATCCGGAAAAGGCTGCCACCCTTCCCCGAAAGGTGGATGGCGTTTCGATCACTTGTATCGGCGAGATCAAAGAGGCAGCCGCAGGCATTAAGATTTCGGAAGGTTCTCGGGTCTGGGAATTAGATCCGCAAGGCTGGCAACACTTCGGCGCTTAATCCTCCTAAAGTTCGTGGATGGATGAAAGGACCGTTGGACTTTCCCACATGATTCGTTTTAAGTTCTCTTAAAATTACATCCTGCTAAATGCCAACCTTATGCTTAGATTTCGCAACACTCTCTCCGGAAAAATTGAAGAATTTCGCCCCATGCGTGAGGGCGAGGTCAGCATGTATTACTGCGGCCCGACTGTTTGGGAATACGGGCACATCGGTAATTTCCGATCCAACGTTAACGCCGACATCCTGCGGCGCTACCTGAAGTTCAAAGGCTTCAAGGTAACGCACGTGATGAACATCACGGATGTTGAAGACCGGATCATTGCCAAGTCGCAGGAAGCCGGGCTTAGCATCGACGACTACACCGCAAAATACATCGAGGCTCTCTGGGAAGATTCCGATGCTCTCGGTATCGAACGTCCGGATGTCGTGCCGCGCGCCACGCGCCATATTCCGGAGATGGTCGATTTGATCGACCGCCTGTTGCAAACCAACCACGCTTACAAATCAGACGGCTCAATCTATTACCGTATTACCTCGTTTCCCGATTACGGCAAGCTCTCCAAAATTAATTTCGCCGGCAACATCGTAGGGGGCAGCGAGCGCA
Source organism: Pyrinomonadaceae bacterium (assembly GCA_963826235.1). GTDB lineage: Bacteria > Acidobacteriota > Blastocatellia > Pyrinomonadales > Pyrinomonadaceae > PSRF01. The sequence goes on from CAWGWE010000002.1 coordinate 75,195, forward strand.
TTGATACTGATAAGTATGAGAAGGAAGATGCGCGCGACTTCGCGTTGTGGAAAGAGTCCAGCAATCCCAGCGAGCCCGGTTGGGACGCGCCGCTCGGACGCGGGCGCCCCGGATGGCATATCGAGTGTTCAGCGATGTCGATGAAATATCTGGGAGAGACTTTCGACATTCATGCTGGTGGAATTGATCTGGTCTTTCCGCATCACGAGAATGAGATTGCGCAGAGTGAAGGGGCGACGGGTAAGCAGTTTGTCCGCTACTGGATTCACTTCGAACACCTCAAGGTCGAAGGTGAAACCATGTCGAAGTCGAAAGGAAATTATTTCACCTTTCGCGACATTGCAGCCAAAGGCTATTCGCCAGTCGCGTTGCGTTACTTCCTGTTGAGTGTTCCTTACAGCAAGCAACTCAATTTCACTTTCGATGCGCTTTCCGGTGCGGAGAAGACCGTTGCCGGTCTGCGGGATTTTCGCGCGCGTTTGAGTGAAGCTAAGACCGAGCCGGGCGTGAACGAATCGCTGCGCGAAGCCGGCACACGTGCGCTCCGTGAATTTGAAGAAGGCATGGATGACGATCTGAACACGTCGGTAGCACTCGCCGCTATTCACAATTTGACGCGCGAGGTTAATACCGCACTGGCACGTAAACAGGTGCGCGCGGAAAATCAGCGCGAGATTCTGGAGTTGCTCGGGAGATTCGACACGGTCCTAAATGTCTTTGGTAACAACGGAGCGGAATCGCTCGATACTGAGATCCAGGTTTTAATTGAAGAGCGGCAGGAAGCGCGCCGCCGTCGCGACTTCGCTCGCGCTGATGAACTGCGCGACGAACTGCTGCGGCGAGGCATTGTGCTCGAAGATACAAAAGATGGCGTGCGTTGGAAGCAGAAGTAGAAATGCATTTTCCATTTGCCATGTGGTGAGGGTTTTTCATTGCCCAAGACATTAGTGAGCATAACTACTATTAGAGGGCACGACTTGTGAAGAACGTCGAATTGGAAACTGAGCGGTTGCTGCTGCGACAGTGGCGCCTCGATGATTTTGAGACTTACGAAAAAATGTGTGCCGATGAAGAGATCATGCGCTACATCGGTGGCAAGACCTTCCATCGTATCGAGGCCTGGCGGCACATGGCCTACCTCGTCGGACACTGGGAGCTGCTGGGCTATGGCCACTTTGCGGTCGAAGAAAAAGCTTCAGGAAAATTCGCCGGTCGCATCGGCTTCCTCAATCCAGCCGGCTGGCCCGGATTTGAAATAGGTTGGACTCTTGCCCGAGAGTTTTGGGGAAAAGGTTATGCGATTGAAGGAGCGCGTCGAGCGCTCGCTTATGCTTTCAAAGAACTGGACCAACCTCACGTTATCAGCTTGATCCACCCTGAGAATAAAGCTTCGATCCGCGTCGCGGAACGACTTGGAGAAACAGTCGAAGGCCAGACTGAAGTGCTTGGCATCCCCGTTCTGATCTACGGGATCGACCGGCCCGCCAATGTCTCAAGTTAACAATACAGCGCCGCTCATCAGTCTCCTACAACTGGCTTATTCGGGAGAGCTCGCGGCTGCATACGCTTATCGCGGACACTGGAAGTCTGTCGGTGATCCCGAGGAACGGCGACGTATTGAAGAAATTGAAAAAGAGGAATGGCATCATCGCAAACTCGTGGGCGAGATGCTGTCTAACTTGAAAGCAGGACCCGACCCGGCTCGCGAACGCCGCGCGGCGATTATTGGCCGCGTGCTCGGATTCGGCTGTCATATTTCGGGCTGGCTGGGGCCGATGTATAGCGCCGGACGTCTGGAAAGCCGCAACATCCGCGAGTATGAGACTGCGGCGCGGCTGGCCCATGAATGCGGACGTGACGATCTGATCGATTGTCTATTGACGATGGCGGAAACCGAATGGGAACATGAGCGCTACTTTCGTTCCCAGGTTCTGACACACCGCCTGGCGAAGTACCTTCCGATCTGGCCTAAACCACCGGAAAAGGATTCCATTCGCCGGGCTGGTTCCCACTCGATCCTTTCAGGAGGCTGAATCTCCTGATTTAATAAGGTTCGGCCGGTAAGGCAATCCTTACCGCAGGGAAAGCGGCACGCCGCTAAACTGATGTCCGCGAATTTTTTACATAACTATTACATTGGAACCTTGCCCTGAGGACTAGGATGGCACCGATTTCCCACCGTTAATCTAGTTACGCAGACTTGGTGCAGCAGCCGTCGCGTTGGATTTGCTTCTTGAAGCCCTGCTGTAAGGAACATGCTCATGAAAGTCCTTCTAGTTAATCCCGAGTTTCCCGACACCTACTGGAGTTTTCGCCATGCCCTTTCGTTTGAAGGGAAGCGCTCCGCTTATCCGCCACTGGGACTCTTAACTGTGGCGGCAATGCTTCCGCGCCCATGGGAACGACGGCTGGTTGATATGGAAGTTAGACGTTTGAAAGATTCGGACATCGAGTGGGCCGACATGGTTTTCGTCACGGCGATGCTGATTCAGAAGGACGCGCTTGGCCGAGTAGTCGATCGCTGCAAGGCTCTGGGTAAGCGCGTAGTAGTTGGCGGTCCCTATGTTTCGACCAGCTCCGAGAAACTGCCGAACGCCGATCACATCTTCATTGGCGAAGCTGAAACTACGTTGCCGCAATTTCTTCAGGATCTCGAGCGAGGCGAAGCCAAAGCCACTTATCAGGCAGCCGAACGCCCGCCACTTTCGCTCACGCCGCTTCCTGACTTTGAACTTGCGGAATTGAATCGATATTCCGCGATGTCAGTTCAGTATTCCCGCGGTTGTCCCTTCTCTTGTGAGTTTTGCGACATCATCGAAATCTACGGTCGCGTTCCCCGGACTAAAAGCAATCAACAGATGATTGCCGAGCTTGATAAGTTGAAGAGCATTGGTTGGCGTGGAACTGTGTTCGTGGTCGATGACAACTTCATTGGCAATAAACGCAACGTCAAGAAGCTTCTGCCGGAACTCGTAGCGTGGCAAGAGGAAAACGACTTTCCTTTTTCGCTATTGACCGAAGCAAGCGTGAATCTGGCTGATGATGACGCGTTGCTTGATACGATGCGCGCGGCGGGATTTCGGCGTGTATTTCTTGGAATTGAAACTCCCGTTGAGGAGAGCCTGAAAGAAGCGCAGAAGTCTCAGAATCGCGGCAACCTGCTCGAGTCGGTGAAGAAGATTCAGAGTTACGGAATGGAAGTGATGGCCGGGTTTATCGTGGGTTTCGACCACGATCCCGAAGATATCTTCGAAAGACAGATCGACTTCATTCGCGAGAGTGCAATTCCCCTCGCTATGGTCGGACTCCTCACCGCACTGCCTGACACACAACTCTGGCGCCGGTTGAAGAAGGAAGGACGGCTACTCGTCGAAAGCAGTGGCAACAACACCAGTGATTGTCTCAATTTCATTCCGCGAATGGATTCACGATTGTTGGTGGAAGGCTACCGCTCGATTCTGAGAACAATCTACAGCTCGCGCGAATACTATCAACGTGCTCTGGAAACTCTGCGGCGCGTATCGGGAACCCCACCAGAGCCCAGCCATTACAGCATCAGGGGCGGTCTGATGGCTTTCACGCGAATCATTGTGAGGCTGGGCGTGCTTGATCATGAACGCCGTGAATTCTGGAAATTTTTTGGAAGCACGCTGGCCCACCACCGAGAGCAGTTCGCGCATTCGATGCGGTTGGCCGTGATGGGCTATCACTTCCGCAAGTTGAATGACAGCATCTAAACATTGCTAATTTCCAATTGCCGATTTCTGATTGGATCCCCGCCAAAAGGCAGATTAGGCATTGCCAATTGGCAGTCGGCGCTCGGAAATCGGCAATCGAACCGCACATCATGCGCCGACTAACCGCTGCGTTTTTATTACTATTCCTCACGGCTACGATCGCCCGTTCGCAACCACCGCTACAGCGCCGTCAACTCGCCAATGAAGTGAAGGCAGAATTCCTTCACGCCTGGAACGGATACAAGAAGTACGCCTGGGGCCATGATGATTTGAAGCCTTTGAGCAAGACCCATCATGATTGGTACGCGCAACCACTTCTGATGACTCCGGTTGATGCGCTCGACACATTGATGATCATGGGGTTCAAGGACGAAGCCGCGCAGACGAAACAATACATCCTCGAGAATCTTTCCTTCGATAAAGATATCTACGTTCAGAATTTTGAGATCACGATTCGCCTGTTGGGCGGTTTGCTCTCGGCATATCAACTGACGGGCGACAGACGGCTGCTCAGGCTCGCTGAGGATCTGGGAAACAGACTTTTGCCCGTCTTCAACTCGCCAACTGGATTGCCGTATCGCTACGTAAACCTGCGCACCGGCAAGGTCCGCGGTGAAGTAACCAATCCCGCCGAGACGGGCACACTTCTCATAGAATTCGGCACGCTCAGTAAACTCACGCGTAAACCGGTCTTTTATGAGAAAGCGAAGCGCGCGTTAGTAGAAACTTATTCGCGCCGTTCGCCACTCGGATTGATAGGGACGAGGGTGAACGTCGAGACCGGTAGATGGACGAACACCGATAGTCACATCAGCGCGGAGATTGATAGCTATTATGAGTACCTGCTGAAGTGTTGGTTGCTTTTCGACGATCAGGATTGCAAAAGGATGTGGCAGGAAAGCATTCGTGCAATCAATCGGTATCTGGCAGATGAGCCGAGACGCCCAGGCGGGCAACAGACTAACCGTGAACTTTGGTATGGCCATGCCGACATGAATAGCGGTAAACGCACGGCCACGGTCTATGGTGCATTGGATGCATTCTTTCCCGCGGCCCTGGCTTTATCCGGCGATCTCGATCGCGCGTCGCGGCTGCAAGCGTCGTCTTTCAAGATGTGGAACCAGCATGGCATCGAGCCGGAAGAGTTTGACTACGAAAAGATGCAAGTGGTTTCCGCCGGCTATCCCCTCAGGCCCGAAATCGTTGAATCGACTTATTATCTTTTCCACTACACAAAGAATTCGCGCTACCTGCGGATGGGAGAATCACTGTTCCGCGATTTTGTGAAGCACTGTCGCAGCGAGGCCGGATACGCAGCGCTCAAGAGTGTAGTCACGAAAGAAAAATCCGACTCGATGCAGAGCTTTCTCTTTGCCGAGACTTTTAAATACTTCTATCTACTATTTTCCCCGCCGAATACTCTGAACTTCAACCGAGTAATCTTTAATACCGAGGCCCATCCGATGCGGCGTACTCGGTAGGAGATCACCGCCAAGACGCCAAGGAACCGCCAAGAGCGCCAAGAAAATTTCCTCGGCTCGATTGACCAAAATAGATTTCATAGACAAGTCATATTTCGGGCTTGCCTTATCCGTATGTCCGATTTTCCCTGCTTTGCGTTTTTGGCGGTTCTTGGCGTCTTGGCGGCGTTCTGTTGGACAATAAGTTCAAGCCGATAATAGGTTCTGAGCTTGTTTCGTACCTCGTAGAACTTCCTAACCACCGTCCACTTTTATGCTTGTCTGTGTTGCGCAGCGGAGTATCATAGCTGCGCCAACCCCCTTAAGTTTATTCAAAGTAGAGCCGCCGCTACAGGAAACGCGCGTGTTGCCTGAAAGCGACGATTCCCGAATCAGTTACTACAAGCTCCGCCTGAACCCGATGCTGAAAGGATCATCATGAAAAACAAAGCTCGCATGAAGTTTCTGGTCGTTCTTACGTTCGCGCTCGCACTCACGGCCTCGTTAGTGGTCGCCACACATGTTGGAGCTCAGGAGCGCGCCAAACCGAAGCAACCACCTTCCTCGTTTATGCCCGTAATTGAAGAGCCGTTCGATGTCGTGATGAAGCGTGACAAGGCCGCGAAAGCGAGCGTAATGGCTGCAGCGCTCCGCCGGCTCGAGGAACGCTACGACTTAACACGCCGCGTCGATCCTGCAGTGAAGATGACGAGAGGAAAAGCCATTCCAGTTGGACCCACAGCGCGATTGAAAGGCGTAACCTGGGAACAACTTGGGCGCATGTCTCCCGATGAAATCAGAGATAAGGGTCTCTTCCCTTATCTGCCATTGCCGCATGTTAATCATCCGGTGGGCGGCATGATTTTCCCGGATATGCACATCAAGCAACAGCCGCGGCTCGAACGCTTCGACATGGACTTCGATATCCCCGAACACTTCCTGCCGGAGTTTCCACCCGCAATTTTCCTGACCACGCGTCCGGATTTAGGAGACGTTTCCAAAGGTCAGCTCGTAACAGTCAATAACTTTTACGATCTTTTCAATGGCCTGCTGAACCCGAAGCAACTCGACGGCTTGCGACTACTGGTGACGCAGTTCCCCCAACAACAATTTAACGCCACAGCCGATCGTAAGACTGAAAGAAACGACGGCATGGAGGGAGTAGCCTGTTTTGACTGTCACGTCAATGGCCATACAAACGGCGCGGCGCATCTGGTAGGTGACATTCGACCTCAGGAGAATCGGCGCCGGATCGAGACGCCAAGTCTGCGCGGAGTGAACATTCAAAGGTTGTTTGGATCACAACGAGCTCTAAAGACAGTTGAGGATTTCACTGAGTTCGAACAGCGTGCGGCTTACTTTGATGGCGACCCTGTCATCGCAACTAAAAAAGGAATCAACATCCTCGACCGCGGCCATCAAGTGCACGAGATGTCGGAGTTTCAGGAAATCATGGATTTCCCGCCAGCTCCGAAGCTGAATGTCTTAGGTCGCTTGAACCGGCGAAAGGCGACTGAAGCTGAAGCGCGCGGCGAGGATTTGTTTTTCGGCAAAGCCAGCTGCTCCATCTGTCACACGCCTCCGTTCTATACGGACAATCTAATGCACGACCTGGCAGTTGAGCGCTTTTTCAAACCGCGCATGGAAGGCGGCATGATGATCACGAAGCAAGGTCCGATCAAGACGTTCCCGCTGCGCGGAATCAAAGAATCGCCACCTTACCTTCACGACGGGCGCCTCTTGACGTTGGAGGATACCGTCGAATTTTTCAACCTCATCCTGGAACTCAATCTGACGGCGGCGGAGAAGAGCGACCTGGTGGCATTCCTGCGAGTGCTTTGATGTGGGATAGCTAATCACGACTGGAGAGCGGATACTTAGCCGCGGATTATCGCGGATGACAAGATGAACCGAGGGCAGGATCAAATCCGTTATGAAATTCTGATCCGCGTCCTCCGGGTAAATCCGCGGCTAATTGCTTTCTTAAAACAAACGGACAGAGCATGGCATTGAAACGAATTCGTCCAGCACTGAGTAAATCGCTGGTCTGGTGTTTGACGCTGCGTTGTCCGGCGTGCGGTAAGTCGCGGATCTTCGCACGTCCTTTTCAAGTGAAGGAGCGGTGTGAATCGTGCGGCGCTATCTTTAAACGGGAAGAGGGATTCTTTGTCGGTGCCATCATGGTGGCGGTTGTTACGACGGAGGCTGTCATCGTATTGGCCTATTTGATTTCACTGCCAATCGTTTCCGGCCATTATGACGCTGTTATTGGGATCCTGCTCGTTCTCGCTCTCGTGTTCCCCGTTGCCTTCTTTCATCACAGCTGGAGCATCTGGCTAAGCTTCGATCATTTCATCGAGGGCCTGCCACAATCGCCTGTCGGATCGCGGGCGTCTCGCCCGCACTGAGCGCCAGTGCCATACCGTAAGAGGCTCGTCTCTGTCTTTGAGAATCACTCACCTTCAGTAAGCTCACAATAAGGAAGGGGGCGTCACATTGTAGATTGCTGATTGCGGATTTCCGATTGGCTTCTTTGCTACAGCCTCATCGGCAATCGCTAATCGGCAATGTGAGCCCCTTCCAGCACTGGGACCTCACCGACATTGATAATCATCAGCCTGAACGTGTAAAATCCGCTCATGTTCAAGCACGCACTGCATACGCTTCCCCTTCAGTCCCGTGCGAATCTCTTCGCCGACTAGTCCTTATTTTAAACAACGCTGCCTTTCATTTTCCCGGAATTACTCAGGGAATTTGTAATTTTCCTGACCAGCTATCAAGAGCGAGTGATTGAGAAGGAGAGCAACAAATGTCGAGCACCACTATGGCGCCACCGCGCCGACCCGCAATCAAAACCGCACTGCCTGGGCCAAAAGGCAAAGAAATCATTGAAGCCGATGCGCAATTCGTTAACCCGTCTTATCCCCGGCCTTCATTCAAACTAGTCGCCGAACGCGGCGAAGGCGTTTGGGTCGAAGACGTCGACGGGAACATTTTTCTCGATTGCAATGCCGGGGTAGCCGTTTGCTCCACGGGACATTGTCATCCGGAAGTAGTCGAAGCGATTCAACGCCAGGCTGAACAACTAATTCACATGTGCGGCACCGACTATTACTACCGGCACATGCCGGCACTCGCGCAGAAGCTCGACGAGATTGTTCCTGTGCCGTCGCCCACGCGCACACACTTTGCCAACAGCGGCACCGAGGCGGTAGAGACCGCTTTGAAACTCGCCATGCATGCAACCGGCCGCGAAAAGTTCATCGCGTTCTTTAACAGCTTTCACGGACGCACCCTCGGCTCGCTCTCGCTTACATCTTCCAAGACGGCGCAACGCCTCGGCTTCAAGCGCCAGGCCCTGGACGTAGTTCACGTTCCTTTTCCCAACGAGTTTCGCAATCCGTTTCGCGCAGAAGATTGTGGCGACGGCGGAGCCGGCCAGGGCGCGCTGCATTGGATCGAAGAGCGTTTGTTTAAAACTACGACGCCGCCGCAGGAAGTTGCCGCCATCATCGTCGAGGCGGTGCAAGGCGAGGGCGGTTATGTGCCGGCGCCAAAAAACTTCCTGCTTGGCCTGCGGCGAATTTGCGACGAACACGGAATTCTCCTGGTCCTTGATGAAGTGCAGAGCGGCATGGGCCGCACCGGGAAGATGTTCGCCAGCGATCATCATGGACTCAAGCCCGACATTGTTTGCATTGCCAAAGGAATCGGCTCCGGACTGCCAATCGGCGCGACAGTAGCTCGCGCGTCGTTAATGGATTGGAAGCCCGGCGCACACGCCTCAACATTTGGGGGAAATCCCGTCTGCATCGCTGCAGCCTTGAAGACGATTGAGCTGTTGCAGGGTGGCCTGGTCCAGAACAGCGCTGAGGTAGGTGCTTATTTGAAAGGCGAGTTGGAAAAATTGATGCAGAAGTACGACTGCATTGGCGACGTTCGCGGCTTAGGAATGATGATTGGCGTCGAATTTGTAACCGACAAAAAGACCAATACACCCGCACCTGAACTTCGTGATCGCGTGGAGGTGGCATGCTTTGAGCGGGGACTAATTATTTTAGGAGCAGGTTCGAATGCAATTCGCTGGTCGCCACCGCTGATCCTGACAAAAGAAAACGTGGACGTTGCAGTCGAGATCTTTGATCAAGCGATAGCAGCGGCAAAGTAGAAAGGTTAGCGGGCGCCTTATCCGCAATGGTGCGAAGCGCGAAAATAGAAAGGGTCCTACACATTGCCGATTAATGATTGCTGATTGCCGATTACTAAGCTCATCTTGGCAGTGCTGAGTTAGGAAAGGGGGCCTGCCCCCGCTTACACATTGCCAATTGATGATTGCCGATTGCCGATTGCCAAGCATCGCAATGCTCAGTCGGGAAAGGGGCCTGCCCCCGCTTCGAAATGAAAGCAGCGGGGGCAGGCGCCTTTCCCGACTGAATAAACCTGCCTCGATCAGTTTCACCGGTGAGGCTTAGGAAGCGAGTTTCAGGCCAATCTCTCTAATTCTATTGTGCAGGCGTGCTTCATCAACGCCCGGTAGACTTCCGTCGCGATATAATTCCCTTCCCCCAACCACTGTCAGTACCACATCACGTCCGGAAGACGAAAAGATAAGTGCACTCACGGGATCGTACGACGGGAGCTGATGCGTCCCTGCCAGCGAGACCACTGCGAAATCCGCCTGGCAGCCTTCTCGCAGTTCACCAATCTGTCCCTCTAACCCGACAGCGCGCGCTCCGCCTACGGTTGCCGCGTAAAGTGCATCGGAAGCGTCAAGGTTAATGGATTGTTCGCCTCCCCCTCGCGCGGAGAGCAAAGCGAAACGTGCTTCTTCGAGTAGATCGCAGGTGTTGTTACTGGCGACAGAATCGCTTCCCAAGCCGACAGGAAGTTTTCGGCGCACAAATTCCGCGAATGGCGCCCGCCCATGACCCAGTTTCGCGTTGGACTTCGGACAGTGCGCGATGCGCGTTTGGGTTTCGGCGATGATGTCGAGGTCTTCAGCGTCTACATTTATGCAATGTGCCAGGAGCGGGCTTGTGCGCAAGACGCCGTGACGGGCCAGGTATTTGATCGACGAGAGCGCAGGCACGCTCCATTCGATGCCGCGCTTGGCAAAACCTTCCGCAAAGCTTCCCACCCCTTCGGCTAGTAGCGTTGTTTCTGCGACTGACTCTGCAGCGTGCATCATCAAAGGGAGCTTTTCCGCCAGCGCAAATTCGGAAATCATTTCTAACTGTGGCGCGCTTACGGTATAGGGCGCGTGAGGCGAAATACCAACACGCACGAAGGACGTCTGAATCGATTTTAGTTTCGCGATCTTCTCGCTCAGCTTGGCAAACTGTTCTTTGGCTAATTTTGGATCTGGGCCAAACGATTCCTGATACACCGTGCCGCGCAGTCCGGTATCTCGTAGCGCCTTCATGCTTTCGCCGGCAGAATTGCTTGCGTCTGCGACATAGGTAACTCCGGCTCTCAACGCCTCACAAGCACCCCAGGTGGCGGACACTCGCTAGATCATCGGCAGTCATCTGTTTGAGCCGGGCGACTGTAAGTCGACTTAACCACGAAAAAAAATCGCCTTCCACGCCGTCGAGGAAACCTCGCATCGCCGTTAGCTCGAGATGAGAATGTGCGTTAATCAATCCCGGAAGGATCGCTGCCTCGCCGAAAGACTTTCGCTCAGCTTCGGGATAGCGATGAGTTAGCTCCGCGTAGCTGCCAACTCCGACGATGACTGTTCCCTCGATGGCGATGGCGCCGCCGGCAATCGCAGTTGACGAAACAGGCAAAACCCAACGCGCGTTGTAGAGGGTCGTCATTCAGTTGAAAACTTAGGAGCCAACTCGACAAGAGTTTTGCACGAAAGTTGATTGTCAGGATCTCGGCGATACCGAATATACGAAACCGACAGCGGTAACGCCCCGTACAGTACGGGAGCGTAGCTACCGCCAAGTCTCTGACTTCAGGTGCGCAGCAAGTCTCTGACTTGCCGTCGTCGAGCAAAACTCAATCGGGGTCTTCGACCCAAACCGGCCGATCACTGTGATTTCGCTCCTTTTAACTTGCGATAGCGCTGCAGGATCGAGGTGACATAAGCACGCGTGGAAGGAATGTTAATGCGTTCGATATATTCCGGACCTGACAGCGGACGCCCGGGTTCCGCTCGATTCCATTCGGCGGCACGCGTCGGTCCGGCATTATAAGCTGCGACCATGCGCGCTTCGGCGTCTGGCATGTCGCGATAGGTTTCGTAAAACTTTTCCAGGTACCAACAACCTATCTGAATGTTGCGTTGCGGATCGCGGAGGAGCGACTCAGGATCGCTAGCCATCTGGCGCTCAAACTCAGCCATGCCCGTTTCCCTGGCCCAATCGCGGCCCACTCCCGGTGTCACTTGCATCAGTCCGATCTCTCCGTCTTTCCCCGTCTTCCAGGGACGGAAGTAGGTCTCTTCGTAGATCACGCTCCAAACCAGATCCGGATCGAGACGATAAATCGCCGCCTGGCGGGCAATTACGTTGTCGTAACGATGAATCCAGTAGTGATTGAAAAAATAGACTGCTAAAAGCGCGGTGAGGATGACAAGGCTAATTACGATGAGACGTTTCATCAAACAAAATCAGCGACTGGGGGTAAGCTCCGCACGTGCCGTTTAGTTCCTGCGTTTCAGTCCGGACCAAAAAGCCGCAGGCGAGGTCGTGAGGTCGACACCCTCATATCGTGATCGCAGCGCCTGCTCGTCAAGCACGTGACCCTGCAGCCAGACTTCGGCGTCAAGCGTTGCTCCAGGCGCCAGACAGTCACCACGAAGCGCCCGCTGGTTAACCAACACTTCCAGCTTGATGTCATCCAGATCCAGATGAATCCAATAAAGATCGCTACCGGAAAGGGGATTCTTCAGAGGCTTAAAGGCAATCACCGTCCCCGAAAGGCTCCAATCGTTTTCATGAGCGGCGCGCGCGGGAGCTGCTTTTTCAAGAGGCATCCAGCGAGTCTGGTGTGTGCCCTTGCGAACACGCGCTCGATAGGCCAGGCCGCAAAGCCCGACGTGCAGTTCCTGCGCACCAAAACCTGCAGGTCCTACCTCAGTGAGATTCTGTAATTCAAACAAAACCTCACACTCGGTGCCATCGCGATAGCCATGAACTACCGCTTCGCCCTCTTCGTCATATTCGGTCAAGGCCCAGGGGCTGATCGTTTGAATGTAACGCGCGCGAAATCCGGGCCGGCAATCGGCGTAGAACACATCGCCACTGCCTGATTCGTACAAGACGGTCCAAACTTCCAGCCCATCGCCCAGTTTCCAGCAGCGGCCGTGTAAGACCGCGCCGCGACGGCTCAACTGTGTCGCCTCACCTTGATCTCCTGCCCGCTCCGCCAGGTAATTGAAAGCCTTTTCACTGGGGACTTCGAGGCCGATAGTTTCAAAAGTTGGGTTCATAGCGATATTTGGGGCTGATCACATTTGGATTAACTGTGAGCTACTTGCGCCGCGCCTTTTCTAACTCTTTGCTCAGGAGCAGTTGTTTCTTCCGCGCGTGGAGCACGAGACTTGAAACCGCGGATGCGACGCTCCGGGCCATAAGCAGGACGCAGTCCCGAACGCACCAGCTCCGCAAACAAATCTACATCGTAATCGGCTTCCCGCGACATCTCTTCGCGAATCTCGTGAAGCACTTCGAGAAATTTAGGACGACGATACATTGGCACGCTTCGGAGCTTAACTTTCCGATTCACACTTTCTAACTTTTTGCGTGCTTTTTGCATCTTAACATCGCTCAGCCGGATGGCGCAGGATCGCAAACTCATTTTGCAATCTCAGTCGCTTCGGACACCAAAAACTCCGGCGTGACAATCATGGGCACGTAAAATCCTGCTGCCGTATTAAAGAGACGAATCCGCGCCTGTCGTCGCACATTCGCGAGATGACCAAAGTTCCAGGTTACGAGGTAATCGATTTTGTGATACGAAGCAAGTGCCACATGGATCGCGTCGGCGATGTACTTGCGATGAAAGATGCCGCGCGAGATGTAACCGTCTGCGAGAATCGCGACCTCGTCAGTGAGTTCCACCTGCTCAAGCGGAGCAATCAACTTCAAATAAGAACGTTGGTGTGGCTGCGGAATTCTTTCAAGCTCTCGAGTAACGAGTGGCGAAACAACAGCGCGATAGTCAGTCATCTCGTGCTCCCACCACCGAATTGTCAGGTCGCGCCGAAACGGCTCGCCGTTATCCAGGTAAGCACCAATCACGGAGGTTTCAAGATAGAGGCTCTGCTTCATCCCGCTCCTGATTTTTACTACATCTTTTCCAAATGGGAACCTACACTTTTTGCCGATTTGCTCAACGGTTCCAGACGAATAACCCCGCGCCGGAAATCAAATGAAACTCGGAAGTGACGGAGAAAATTGCTGCCCAAGATACCGGCCTGCGTGAATCCGGTAGTTTCGTTGATCGATTCGAGATCGAGTATTGCTACGTTGATTTGCTCGCGAATTAACGAACCAAGCATCACTCGTGGCAACAACATCGTCTTCACGTTTTCCGTAACACCGGCAGCGCCAAAAACTCGCAGGCGAGTCGGTGTCATGAAATTTGCCAACCCTTCAAGTTCAGCAAGTTTTTCGGAAACGACCGAAACGCTTGCGCCGGTATCGATAATGAAATTTTGCGGTTTGTCGATCCCCTCCAGCCGCACTTCACCGCTGAGAAAGCCACTTGAAGTAGTGCGCACAGGAATCTCTACAAAATCCGTTCCCGCCGCACGTGCGGCCGTGTCGTTCTTGTCGAACATTTCAAGACTATCAGTCTGCCGCGGTCTCACGAGTTTGAAGGTGTGATTACCGTAGTCGACAGAAGCAAAGAACCGTGTGATTACCGAGAGTCCAAGATAACCATCAACGGGTACGTTATCGTCATAGAAGTGCCGGATGTAAACCGGTACATTTTCAACGCGCACCTCACCGACTTCTAACGACGACAGAAAGCCGTAGACTATTTCAAATTTGCCGGCGCCCCCCACCGCGCGGGCCATGCCACCTCGCGCGATCGTTTGTAAGCCTAGCCGCTTCGCAGTCTGCTGCGAGATCACAGACATTCCTGAACCCGTGTCGAGCACGAAGCGCAACGGCTCTTTCTGTCCGTTGATCCGGACTTTTAAGATTGGGCGGCCATCAAATGTTTCAAAGGACATCGCCGTGGAATCGCGTCCGGTGGAAACGTAAAGCTGTCCTTGCCGTCCGAGGTAACGCAGGAAATTGATCAGGCCGCGAATTCTTTCACGGCGATCCTCATCGGTTCTGTGCGCGATGGCGAGAAAGCGCTCGTACGAGTCGGCCGCCTCCTTGAACATTTCGTAGCGAGCCGCCGCCTGTCCCAGACTAAAAATGTAATCCGGCTCGTTGCCGTCCATGCTCACTGCTTTGCGCAGGCCTTTGACGCAGTCAGCCAAACGGTTCTCGTAGAAATCGACCATCGCAAGTCCGGCCACAGCCATGGATTCATTCGGGTTCATAGCCAGGGCAGTGCGAAACTCTTCAACCGATTCTTTAAAGTCTCCGGAAGCCAGAATCGCCTGGCCCAGGAGTGCGTGCGCCCGCGCGGAAGCGGGATCGGCAACCAGTACTCGCGCTGCATGATCGTAAGCTTCTTGCAATCGGCGCTGTTTGAGCAGAGCAAAACTTAACGCGAGACGTGCGTCCTTATTGAGCGCGTCCTTCGCCACCAATTCGCGCAGAATCAGTTCAGCACTCTCAAAATCACCTTCCCGCAATTCCTTCTGGGCGCGCTTAAATGTCTTCTTGTCGTCGAGCGTCGTCGCCGGAGTGGCGGTGGGGAGTCCATAGCAAATGACAAAGGCGGCCACAAATCCGACCGCCATCATTCGCTTCAAATCTAAATAACCGGATAACCGCATGTGGATAACCTTTCGAATGACACGGCAACAACCAACTTCCCGCTTCGTCATTCTTTGGAACTGCTACTTCAAGACTTCCCCCGTTTTCATCGACCAAAGCACCAGATCAAGTTCATCAAAATCAATTTTCAAATCCTTCGCGACCGCTTTCAGCTTTTCTTCCGTAGCCAGGTAACGTGCCCTCGTGGTCGGTGGCTTCGGATTTTCAACGACTTAAGGTCAGTGAGACAGCGCAACACGTGTTTGTCAAGAATTGCATGGCCTTTCAAGCCGATATTCCGCAGGAAATGACTCGCTTCTTTGTAGCCCAGGCCTTTGATCCCTTTGTCCTGCGCCAGCCAATCACGACGTTCGAGCGCGCTGGAAAAATTCTTCAGTCTCTCGCGGAGTCCTCCGGGGCATTGTTCGCGCAGGTAGTTTCGCGCTACAACAATGTAGCCGGGCCGAGCAACGGGAAAGCGATGTGCACCGGCCTGGGTCAAAGCCTGCGTCATCTCTTCCCGGCCACCGTCTCTTAGTAGTGGCCGCACCGCAGCGACGGATTTCAAACCCATGCGTGCTGACGCGCCGGCGGTAAAGATGCAGTAAACGAGTTCTTCCCACAGGCGCTCGTCTGAACCTTCCTGCCAGACTTCTTCAAATTCACGAAGCCGGGCTTGAATTTCTTTCTTGCGCGCGCGATGCGTAGCTCGAATGCTTTCAACTGTGACGGGCAAGTGATTGCGCACTTTGATATGTCAATAGCGAGATTCTAGGTGGCGGATTCTTTCCTTGTCAACGCAATTATCCCGTGGGCCTGGGAAGGCTTTGCGCGCTTTTCCGGGGGTGCATCTTTGTGCAATCACATCGCATCAGACCACATTCTCCTCACGCGCTTTGTGGAATTCTCTCCCAAACGATCATGTTATGATTATTAGGATGGCGCCGCTGGCCGCGTTCCACCCGATCGAATGAATAATACTCGCTCCCAATTTTTGATGGCTTTGTTCGCAGCGATACTCGCTGCTGGAAGTGCTGTGCCCTCACTGGCCCAGACGCAAAGCTCCGAAGGTACACGCCCAAGGACTTCAGCGACTCCCGTCGTAACGCCCAGTCCCACGCCGAATGCGGAAGAAACTGCGTCAGAACAAGAAGCGATTTACGGATTGCAGGGAGTGCTGGTTGAAACGCTCGATGGCTCGACGGTATCCACACAGGCGGCAGATGACGCCTTCAATCCCGCTTCTGCCCTGAAGCTTGCAACAGCCCTTGTAGCTTTGCGCACTTTTGGCCCGGAACACCGCTTTTCAACCGGGGCCTGGACGGATGGTTCCATCGATAGGGCCACTGGAACTATCAACGGAAACCTCTACATTTCAGGTCGCGATCCGTCGTTTCATTACGAGCACGGCGTAATGATCGCACGACAACTTAACGCGCTTGGCATCCGCACGGTGAACGGCGATTTAGTCATTGGCCCCGGCTTTACCATGAATTTTCGGTGGTCCGCGCGCACCTCTGGCTCTCAGCTTTATGAAACACTTGATGCGACGCTTCGCTCGGGCGAAGCGACGCGCTCGTGGCTTTATGAGCGGGGATTATTGGGTGATAAGGCAAGTCTAGCCAGCGTGCCCAGTGTGGCCGTCATAGGACAGGTGCGCGTTGAACCGGTGGCTTCAAACGCGAAGCTGCTGCTATCGCATCGGTCCAGCAAGCTTGTCGACATTCTTAAAGTCCTGCTTTGCTATTCGAACAACTTCATGGCCGAGCGCATTGGTGATTCGATTGGGGGCGTGCAGGCAGTGCGACGGCATTTGATTGAGACTCTCGGGCTCACGCCGGATCAGATTCAGATGGCCTCCCTAAGCGGATTAGGGATCAATCGCGCCAGCCCGCGCACGATGATGAAGATCTTTCGCGCCCTCCGCGAAGAGCTGCGCAAACACCGGCTTTCAACAACGGACATCATGCCCGTCGCCGGGATTGATCCGGGAACGATGGAAACGCGTTTCACCGATCCTGCCTACCGTGGCAGCGTGATTGCGAAAACTGGAACGTTACTGAGGACCGATGGCGGCGCCAGCACACTGGTGGGTCAGATGAAAACCGCAAGCGGCGCAACGCTACTTTTCGTCATCATGAACCGCCGGGGCAGTGTTTGGAAGTTTCGCTTGAACCAGGATTTTCTTGTGATGCAGATCCAAAGCTCGCGAGGCGGCCCATCGGCTTTCAGCTATAAGCCGCGCTCCCTCGCTATGAAACTGTCTGACACTCAAAGCAGTTTCGCCGGGGCGGGTGAGGAGTTCGAGCCTGTCATTAAGCTTTCCACAGCTCCACAGTAAGACCAGCCTACTGCAAACCTAAAATTTTGCGCCCCGCCGATTACGAGAACCGACGGGGCGCTTACCGTCCAACTGACGCGCGCGGCGTGCGGCACCACACACGAGCGGACGATCCGTAACGTCGCTGCCTCAAGAGCTGCGACGCCTAGAAGTGGTTACTTTCAATAAACTGTGAAAGCTCGCCAAACTTCAGAACTGGCCCCAACGCTCGCTCGGCAAATGAGAAGTTCGTTTCCACTGTTGTTACCGTGGGTAACGTCTCAGTCCCTCCTTCTTCGAAACTCCACAGTAATTCGCCCGTATTTCGCCAAATTGCTGCTGGCATAGTCGTTGCCAAAGAGGCGGCGCGAGGTTTTACCTTGCGATTCCCCGGCACTCGGAGGAGCAATGGCCGTCCAAAGCAAAAATAAGAACGTAACGAAGCCTGTTCACCAAAAGGGATTCACTCTGCTGCAGTTGATGATTGTGGTCCTGGTGATAGCAGTTATTGGCGGGATGGCGGCTATCGGGATCGTCCAGGCGCGCGGGCGCATTCGTTTGACCAACTCTGCCCGGATGCTGGCCAGCTATCTGGAGAAAGCAAGGGTCGACTCAGTTCGGAGACATGCAGTCAACTTTGACGATATGGCCGGGTTGACGGTCACCAGCGCGTCTTCGTACCAGGTTCGTATGGATTTCGACGGCAACGGCGCCGTAGAAACTCGCGACATCACTTTGGAAGACGGGATCATATTCGCAAATAATTCCATTCCAACCCGATTCGATTGGCGCGGCCGATTTAGAAGTATCGATCCTACCAAGACCAGAGAGACTTTCACGCTGCAGTACGGCACCAGCGAGAATGACCAACGGACAGTTGACGTGACGAGTTCAGGAGACGTAACGATCAATAGCCGCGAATATCTGGACGATGTACCTGACGTCAATGTAAATTCCGATCTGAGCGAAACCGATTCTACCGTAAACGGCAACACGAATCCGTCGCCGTCGCCTTATCCATCGCCCAGCCCGGATGCAAGTCCGTCGCCCAATCCGTCGCCGAGTCCTAATCCAAGTCCGTCGCCGTCGCCTGATCCATCGCCGAGCCCGGATGCGAGTCCGTCGCCCAATCCGTCGCCAAGTCCGAATCCAAGTCCATCGCCGGATTCGTCACCATCGCCATCGCCAAGTCCGGCGCCCTGCGTCGTGACCATCAACCCGACGGCGCTCTCGATTCACAAGAACGGTGGCACAGGAGACCTCAGCTTTACGGTTACCGGTGGGTCAGGCTCAGTGGCTTTTGTCAGCGGACCGAACAACCTGGAGATAAGAGAAATCTCGACCTCCAACTTCCGGGTTCTTTCGCTAAACAATTCGCGCGGTGACTTCACCCTGTATTTCAGCACACCGTGCGGTCCACGCCAGGTAACGGTTACCGTCATCAACTAACAACAGGCAAGACGGAGAACATCAATGCGTCGCGTCACAAAACGAAAGAAGGCGGGCCAACAGCGTGGTTTCACTCTGCTGGAAACCGCCATAGCCATGGTGGTGATGATGGTGGGTGGTTTGGGAATCGCTGCGGTCTTTGCCTATGCCATCAAGAACAACAACGGGTCGCGCGACCGAGCCATCGCGATTGCCGTAGCGCAACAGGAAATTGAGCGGCTGAGGGCTCTACCGTTTAACGATGCCGCGCTTAATGCCACTCCCATCATTGTGCCACCCGTCACCGTTTCTAACGGTGGGCGCAATTTCACCATGCGCACCACCATCTTGAACACTAGCCCGAGCCTTAAGACGATTCAGATTCGCGTTACGCCACTCGGCAATTCTGATGCATGGGCCAGTCGCACCGTGCTGATCACAGCGGAACGTGCGGCTTTCACTGTGGGGGCTTTCATTGGCGGGCCGTAGGCGAGGAAATCAATTTCATGAACAATAAACTCAACTCAGCACGCGGTCAGCTTGGTTTCTCGCTACTTGAGTTAATGATAGCGATGACACTGACATTGATAGTCGCCGGCGCGTCGGCAACTTTACTGAGCCAGTCGTTCCGGATGCGCTCGCGCGAAGATATCCGCTCGGACGCCATCGCGGACGCGCAGCGCGCCTTGAATATCGTCTCGCGCGAAATCGCAAATTCCGGCTTTGGGCTGGTCGATAACGGTATCGTTCCTGGTGACACCGACAACCAATCGATTCGCGTGCGCGCGAACCTGAATGCCTACACTTTGGAAACGGGCAACGGTCAGGTAAGCAATCCGGACGAAGATCTTAAGTACCTGATGTATCACGACGATGCTGAAAACCGGCATTACCTCGTAAGGTTGGACGCCGTCACCAAAGCAACGACAGTGCTGGCCAACAGGCTCAACTTCTTTCGACTGGACTACTTCGATAGTGCCGGGGCGCCAATAGACATGGCTAATCCGGCTAATCTTGCTAACGCCTGGAAAGTAAGAATTAGGGTCGAAGTGACGATGCCGGCAGAGGGAGTTTTGGGCGAGCCCGGATATCAGCGGGAATGGCCTGTAGAACTGAGATCCGAGGTCGTGTTGCGAAATGCCAGTCAAATAACCTACTGACCTTGAGGTGCACCTTTCATGGTAGCGAACAAGAGGATTAATCCTATTTCGGCGACATTGAAAAAAGAACGTGGGGCAGCGCTGCTGACCTGCCTGCTGATCTCCACTATGCTGCTGGGAATCGCCGGCATGGTGATTCTTACCACCGGCATGTCGGCGACTACTTCGGTAGACTCAACTGCCGAGTTGCAAGCTTATTACGGCGCCGAATCTGGTCTGGAAGCGACTCTAAATGTATTGCGTGGCAATGTCGCGCCCCGCGCCGGCTTACCTGCCGGAACCAGAATCGGCTTCCGCAGTGCGGTCCAGCGAGACCGATCAAACCTCCCCAGCGATAACTCAGCAGTCGCGCGACTATCGGGTTGGCTTGCTTACGACAACACCTTCAGTCGCATCACTCCTGCCGGAACCAACTTCTCTTACGCTGTCCAGGTCCTCGATCCCGACGATTTTAATGGCGTACGCCTGGCCGCTGAGCCCACCTACGTTCCGACCCGCTTGCTGGTTCGCTCAACTGGATTCGGTCCGCGAGGTTCGGTCAAGCAAATGGAGATGTTGGTGCAGAGAGTTTTATTTGACATCCAGGCCAAAGCCGCCATCGCTATGCGCGGCGCTGATGACGGCACAAGCCCGATGACTTTTACGCTCGGGGAAAGTGCTGCCAAGGATTACAGCGGACACGACTTCACCGGCACCGAGGGGGCCCTGCCTTCGATCGGCGTTACGCACGCAGTGGATAAGGCGGTCGCAGACGATGCAATAACGAAGGGCAGCACTGTGGAGGTTGAGCGAGTTCGAGTTGTGGCTATTAGTGATCTTCCAGAATTTTTGCAGACTGCCGACAAGGCAAGAGAGTTTCTCAATTATATGCAGACAGTGGCTCGAACTATGGGTCGTCACTACACGTCTTTTAATGGCTACGCCGGCAGCACAACCACCCCAGAGTTTACCTTCGTAAATGGTAACTGCGTGCTCGATGGCGGCGCCGGGCTGTTAATCGTTACTGGCAACCTGGTGATGAACGGCAATCCGAACTTCAACGGCATCGTCCTGGTTCTAGGAAACGGTTACATGGAACGTGCTGGCGCCGGCAACGGCAACATTCTCGGCACGACATATGTTGCCAAGTTTGCGCGATCCTGGCCGGCTAATGAAAACGGCTCACCGCACCCCTTCCTCGCGCCGAGTTTCATTACAAGTGGAGACGGTAACGCCGACCTTCGATTCGATTCTCCGTCCGTGCAGATGGGCAGAAATGTTTTGGGAACAATTGTGCGGGATGTCCGCGAGTGCGCTTTTTGACATTTCATAGAAATTCGAAAGCAAAGGCCCCCGGACCACTCGACAAGTGGAGAAGTAAACGAAAATGAAGCCCCCTCTCATGACAAAGAAAGCAGCAGACGCGTCCGGCTTTTCTGTGCTCGAGCTGTTGATTGTCGCAGTAATGATTTCGGTGCTGGTCGGTTTTGCCATTACTCAGATCGCCCAGGCAAAGCAGAACATGACGCGCGCCAATGCCGTCCGAGAGCTGGCCACCTACATCGAAAAGGCACGCCTTGACTCAGTGCGCCGTCACGCGGCGACGACTGCTCAGATGGCCCAAGTGACGATCATCAACGCAAATTTCTATAGCGTGACACTGGATACGAACGGCGATGGCACTGTCGATGCTCCGCGCGTCATTGGTATGCCCGCTGATTCGAATCTAACGATCCAGAATGGCACTTTCCCCCGGACCATCATGTTTAACTGGCGCGGCCGAACTGTTGATGCCAGCGGCAATCCCACCCGTGACCCGGATAGCGTGATGATTGGAAATTCTTACGGTTCGACTACGGTAAGAATCACGAACGCGGGGCAAACAGCAATTGAATTATCCCCAGCAACCAGTCCAGTCCTAAACCAGGACACCTCAGTGCCTGCTTTCCGCGAGACGACTCGCGTAACTCCTTACCCATGAAATTAATTTCAAAGCTGAAGACCGAAGCCGGTTGTCAGGTCACACACGGCCGGGAAAACAGAACACGACGCCCGACGTGCAGGCGCGGTGAGACGGGCTTCACGTTGTTAGAGACCATGATTGCTCTTGTCGTCATGATGATCGCGGCGCTAGGGGCAGCGTCAGTTTTCTCGTACTCCATCAACTACAACTCGGGCGGAAGTGATCGCCTGGTGGCGCTTGCTATTGCCCAGGAACAATTGGAAAGGATTCGCAGCGGCCAGTTCAATTCCACCACCACCGACACCATTCTTAATGGGGGAACCCTGGTTCAAGATGGTTTAGTCCGAAATGGCAAACGTTATGTGCTGACAACTACGATCGACGACGACCCGACAACTCCGGGCCTGGACATCAACCCCGCCACGAGCCTGAAGCACATCACCGTTGCTGTAGCGCCGGAGAACGTCAGCCAGGGTTGGTCCCTAAACGCCGGCGCTCGCATTACTCTGATCACTCAACGCGCGCGATCCGACCGGTAAAACGAACCACACACAAGATGGATTTAAGAAGAGCAAAAGCTGAGCAGGGATTCTCATTACTGGAGCTGATGATCGCTCTCACGGTGACATTGATCATCATGGCTGCGGCAACCACCCTCCTGGCAACCTCACTGCGCACCCGAACCCGCGAGAACAAGAGATCGGAAGCGCTTAGCGACGCCGAACGCGCGCTCAGTATGATGTCGCGCGAGATTGGGAACTCAGGTTATGGGTTAGAGACAAATGGCATTGCAGTCAATGATTCCGGGACCACTTCAATTAGAGTTCGCGCAAACCTCGACAACAATACTTCCCTCGCTGCGTCAACCGCTGAGGCGGACGAAGATGTTCGTTACGTTCTCCAAAGTAACAACCGGACAATCGTGCGCTTCTCTCCTCGGCCCAGTCCCGACGGCACGACGACTGTGATGGCGTATGACGTCACCTTTATGCAATTGAGTTACTACGATGCGAATGGAGCCCTGGTAACAAATTCAGCACTGTACAACACAGTAGAACGAGTCAGAATCGAGATCCGGGTAGAGCTGCCGGCAACGATGGGAACGCCGGCTTCAGTGGTCGGGCTGGTGTCAGACGTCGCGCTGCGTAATGCGCCGACTACGCTGCAACAGTTTTAGTTTGGAGAAACACCGATGGCTCAAGGAAGACAGACTCTCATAAGTTTCAGCCACGAACGCGAACGAGGCGCGGCATTGCTCACAACACTTTTGATAAGCATGTTGCTGCTCGCCGCTGGTGGGATGCTGTTGCTGACGACGTCGAGTACCGGCGTGAATACTTTCGACTCCTCCGCTGAGATGCAGGCTTATTATGCTGCGGAAGCTGGAGTGCAGGAAACTCTGAATGTACTTCGTGGCCACGTGTTACCGAGCCCTTTGTTTGTAGCCAATCCAGCCGGTACCGTCGCTCCTGAGAATAGGATCGACTTTCGCAAAGCATACGATCGCGCGACCTCAAACCGCGCCACAGATCCAACTTCCGCAGATTTTCCCCGCCGGCTCTCGCGCTGGCTGACTTACAACCACACTCCTTCAGGTTTAGCTTACCCCGATCGCGTTACCATCAGCCCAAGCTACAACCCCATCACTGGGATGGCTTACCAGATCTCGATCAAGGATCCTGATAACACTCCGGCAACTCGTCCGCTGCGTCGCCTGATTATCGAGTCGACGGGACTTGGTCCACGCGGCGCTCAAAAGAAGTTGTATCTGATGGTGACGGCCAACGCCTTGAACATCACTATTCCGGCGCCACTCGTTCTGCGCGGCCACGATAACCTTGCCACCAACGTCGTCCTTGACCTGGGAAGCAGCGGTGCCAAGACTTATTCGGGAGCTGACGCCGCTGGGATTGAGACTACCCTCCCATCAATTGCAATAAACAATCATGACAGGGGGACCGTGCAATCGGCGTTCGCTGGGAAGGAAGACACAGTCAACGACCCAAGGGTGGCAATTCTGGATTTGCCGAATGATCCGCATCCGAGTGGGATAAAGCCTCCCTGGTTTCTGAGAACTGCGAATGAAGCTCGCGCTTTCCTTGCCGAGTCAGAGGCCCTCGCACGCGCTTGTGCCGCGCCGGGTTCGCCATGCATCCATGAGAGGTTCGGTGGTGTCTTCGCTGAGTGGCGCTGCGGGCACCGTCGCCTCACCGCAGTTTACCGTGGTAAAGGGGGACTGCAGTTTAGACAGCGGGGCGGGCTTATTGATCGTAACCGGAAACTTGACTATGAATGGGAATCCCAGCTTTCAAGGGTTGATACTTGTGTTGGGTGAAGGAAGAGTCTTCAAAACAGGTGGTGGTAATGGAAACACGATGGGCGCGTTGATGGTTGCCAGATTCGGCGCTACCGGTGGTTTCCTGGAGCCCACTTTTCAAGTCACCGGGGCCGGCAATTCCGTCCATCAATACGATTCCAGGGCCACCTTCAATGCGATGGTAATGTCCGGCCCGAGTGTCCTGGGTATTGCGGAAAGATAAGCAGAAATTAATTCAGCACTGAAGGCGCGGATAGTTAAATGCTATTCGCGCCTTTTGCTTTTGCCGCCCGAGCGTCATCGCATTTGCCCTCGCCTTTTTCAATTCGCACCTTTTGACGCGACGAGCACGACAATCGACAATCGGCAATTGGCAATCGGCAATCCCATGGAGAACTTGCTTGACAGCCGTGTGCTTAGCGGGAATGATGAATCGACGCTGACGCCCAGTGCTTAAACTGCGTCGGTCTACTTGTCGGTGACCTCCTGTCGCGCATGCCTGACATACTTCTCGTTGAAGACAAAGAAAGCTTACGCCGCGTTTTGCGTTTGACTCTCGAAAACGCCGGCTACTCCGTTACGGAGGCGGCCGACGCGCGTATCGCCCTCAACGAAATCGCGGCGGCTCCTCATCGAATCGTGCTGACTGATTTGCGCATGCCCAACGGCTCAGGACTCGATGTCCTGCACGCCGCACGCGCCGCCGATGGTGGTGTGCCGGTAATCGTGATGACGGCTTTTGGTTCCATCGACGAGGCCGTTCAGGCGATGAAAGACGGCGCTCACGACTTCCTGCAAAAACCCGTCGATTCCAATCACCTTCTCCTGTTAGTTGAACGCGCTTTGGAGCAGGCGCGCCTGCGCACCGAGAACATTCTGTTACGCGAGGAATGGTCGCGCCGTTACGGCTTCCCTCGCATTCTCGGAGAGTCAGAAGCGATAAAACGAACCGTCGCCGAGACCCAACGCGTAGCTACCACTGAAACCAATGTTCTGTTGCTTGGTGAATCTGGCACCGGCAAAGAATTGTTTGCTCGTGCGCTTCATCACCTTTCCAACCGTCGCGAAAAACCGTTCGTGGCAATTAACTGCGCAGCTATACCCGAGACGCTTATCGAGAACGAATTGTTTGGCCATGAACGCGGCGCTTTTACCGGGGCCAACGATCGCCGGCTGGGAAAGTTTGAACTGGCGGCGGGCGGCACAGTGTTCCTTGGATGAGATTGGCGAACTGCCGCTCGCCGTACAAGGCAAACTGTTGCGAGCTATCGAAGAGAAAACAATCGATCGCATCGGCGGAAAAGCGCCCGTAGCCGTCGATGTGCGGGTTGTCGCCGCTACAAATAAAGATTTGAAAGCGGCAGTGGAAAACGGTGAGTTTCGCGGCGACCTCTTTTTCCGGCTTGCCGTATTTCCGATTGAGATCCCTGCATTGCGCCAGCGTGATAATGACGTGTTGCTGCTGGCACGCGAGTTCGCCACTAAGCTCGGCAAAGAGTTGCGGGGACGAGAAGCGACGCTCAGTGAGGAGGCCCTGCGAGCATTGCAGGCACACCACTGGCCAGGGAACGTACGCGAACTTGAAAATGCAATCGAACGCGCCTGCATCCTGACTGATACGATGGTGCTGGAACCGAAGGATCTGGGCCTGGGTCAACATAGCGGAGAGGATTCCGAACAGTTACAGTCGCTCGATTTAAGTGGCACTCTGTTCGAAGTAACTCAACGCGCGCTCCGTTCTGTCGAGCGCCGCAAGATCCTGGCGGCGTTGGCAGCCAATGACAACAACAAGGCCCGCACTGCGGAAGATCTGGGTGTTAGTTACAAGACTCTACTAACGAAATTGAAGGACTACGATCTCTAATCAGAGATGAAAGATTTTCCCGAACGTCAGCCCCCTGACCTTTCTTCCGAACCTGAAACCATCGGTGTTCATCACGACGCAGGAGCGATCGCGGGCGAAACTCTGGAGCCCGCGACTGCAGCTACTTCGGCGCCGGATAGCGATCGTCCGAGCAAAACACAACCAGGCACCGCGCGTTCCGCTTTCTTTGTCGGTTCCGGCATCCTGATTAGCCGCATCGTCGGTCTGATCCGTCAACGCATCTTCGCTCACTACTTCGGTACCTCTGCCGCAGGTGATGCTTTTAGCGCAGCTTTTCGCATACCTAACTTCCTGCAGAATATCTTCGGGGAAGGTGCGCTCTCAGCCTCTTTCATCCCCGTCTATGCGAAACTTCTTGCAGCCGATGATGAAACCGAAGCTTCGCGAGTCGCTAACGCCGTCCTGGGTTTGCTCGCCTTAGTCACTTCCTTGATCGTCCTGGTCGGTGTCTTAACTACTCCTTATCTAATCGACCTTATTGCGCCGGGATTTTCCGGAGAGACGCGTGAATTAACAATCAAGCTCGTCAAAATACTGTTTCCCGGCGCGGGCCTGCTCGTGCTCTCGGCATGGTGTCTCGGTGTCCTCAACAGCCATCATCGCTTTTTTATTTCCTACACAGCGCCTGTCGTTTGGAATCTCGCCATCATCGCGGCGCTGATTATTTTTGGAAACCAGGTGGGGCAGTTTCCGCTTGCAGAGTACACGGCCTGGGGTTCGGTAATCGGAAGCGCCTTACAGTTTGGAATCCAACTTCCCACTGTTTTCAAGTTAGTGCAGCGGTTGCGACCGGTGATTGATATCGCGAACTCTCAGGTGCGTACGGTGGTGAAAAACTTCTTTCCCGTTTTCATGAGTCGCGGCGTAATTCAAATCAGCGCCTTTGTCGATGCGATTCTCGCCAGCTTCTTACCGACAGGCGCGGTGGTGGCACTCACATATGCGCAGAGTCTGTACACGCTGCCAGTCAGCCTCTTTGGCATGTCCGTTTCCGCTGCCGAACTGCCGGCAATGTCACGGGCCATCGGTTCCGATGAAGAAGTAGCGCAGGTCCTGCGGACACGACTCGACGCTGGGTTAAAGCGTATCGCTTTTTTTATCGTCCCATCGGCGATGGCGTTTCTCGCATTGGGAGATGTGATCGCCGCAGTGCTCTATCAGACCGGCCGCTTTACACACGATGCAGCGATCTATGTTTGGGCGATCCTCGCAGGCTCCAGCATCGGGTTACTGGCGGCGACGCTGGGCCGCCTTTACTCATCAACCTACTACGCGCTTCGCGACACGCGCACGCCTTTGCTGTTCGCGATCATTCACGTCGCCCTCACGACGGTACTTGGTTATCTCTGCGCGTTGCCGCTACCCAGATATCTGGGCCTTGATCCGAAGTGGGGTGTTGTAGGTCTGACTGCTTCCGCAAGCATCGCCGCGTGGATTGAGTTTGTCCTGCTCCGGCGCAGCCTTAACCGGCGCATTGGTCGCACTGGCCTGGCGCTCGGCTATCTGGCTAAGCTTTGGCTCGGGGCCATCGTGGGAGCGGGCCTGGCCTGGCTCGTAAAGAGCTTACTGGTTCCTTTGCATCCGATTCCGCTCGCGGCGGTTGTGCTGAATGTTTTCGGTCTCACGTACTTTGGGGTGACCGCCCTGCTGGGCGTCTCGGAAGTCCGGCAGTTGGCGCAGCGAGTTCTGCGCATTCTTAAGCTCGCCAAGCGCTAATTTCATCAAAAGGCCAGTAAAACTCCTGGTTTTCCTGACGAAAAGTTTTTTTGAGATTTTTCTGGAGAACCGCATTCATTGACTCTTTACCTTTAATATCCTGGACAAACGGGCTGGTAAAGCGGCGGCGGCGAGCAGAGGGCTCGGAACGAGGCAGGAGCAGCGTTAGCTGCTTTTTTTTGTTTCGGTGTTTCGCGAGTTAGAGGCTCCGCCTCCCTCCGTGCGGTAAGGCTAGCCTTACCGCACGGGAGGCGGCCGAGCCGATAAGCGGCCGAAACCCCTGCCTCCTGCAACGACCGCCCCCTGTCAGCTGCCGCTGCCACCTGCCCCTGCCACCTGCCCCCGCCTCCTGCTCCTGCCTCCTCATCCGTCTGGTATCATCGAGCCCGTGCAACCAGTTATCTCAGCAGCGCAAATGCGCGAGATTGATCGGCTCACGACGGCAGAGTTTGATACGCCGTCGCTGCTCCTCATGGAAGCCGCTGCCGCCGCCAGTCTCCATGTCCTGACGCAAAAATTTTCGAACAAGCTGGCAAGCAAAAAGGCGCGCGTCCTTTGCGGGCCCGGCAACAACGGTGGCGATGGCGCCGCGCTCGCTCGTGGACTCGCTCATCTCGGCGTGCATACTGACTTGATCCTGTTTGGAAAAGTTGACGAGACTAAGGGAGACGCACGTACAAACTTTGACATCGTTCGCCGTCTCGCGAGCTTCGAAGCCGGCTCTACTGTTACCCCTGCCCCGCTAAACTTTGTCGAGTGCACCTCGCTGTCCAACTGGGAAGAACTGGCCCAACCGCGAAAAACTTACGACATCATCGTCGACGCTCTCTTTGGAACCGGATTGACTCGGCCACTTGCCGGGGTGTTCCTCCAGGTCGTTGAGCATCTGGAGATGATCAGAAACGCTCGAACTCGTTCCGGCGCCCTCCGGCCTTTAGTTCTCTCGCTCGACATTCCCTCCGGACTCAACGCCGATCTTGCTTATCCGATTGGCGCGGCAGTCCACGCCGATCTGACCGTGACATTCACCGCACCAAAGCTGGCGAACGTCTTGCCACCAGCATCACATCTTGGCGGAGAGTTGCAGGTAGCAAACATCGGGTCGCCCGTTTCGCTGATCGAGGCCGCCCGTCCTGATTTGTTCTTAACTGAGGAGAACGATGCGCGCGATTGGCTGGTGAAAACCCGTTACACCACCGACTCCTACAAGAACACTCACGGACACGCTCTAATTATCGCCGGCTCGCGTGGCTACACGGGCGCGGCCGCACTGTGCGCGAATGCGGCAATGCGTTCGGGAGCGGGATTGGTCACCGTCGGCTCTCCAGCTTCGGCGCAGCCGGCCGTTGCCGCAGTCGTCATGCCGGAAGTTATGACAACCGCGCTCGCCGAAACCGACCGTAGCGCCGTCAGTGACGAGGCGATCGAGCACGTCAAGAACTTTCGCCGCCAAGGCCAACGTCGTGGCGATTGGGCCTGGACTATCAAGCTCAGACGAACGCACGCGCAACTTTGTCAGGGCGGTGGTCGAGGAACGAGTAACGCCGGTCGTTATCGACGCGGACGGATTAAACTGCCTCGCGCCCTGGCCGCAAACAATCCACGGCTCAAGCGAATATCCCCTAATCCTAACGCCACATCAGGGAGAGATGCTGCGGTTGCTGGGAACCGATGGCAAGGCAGCGTTGCTTGATCGGGTTGGAGCGGCGCGGGAGTTTGCTCGCGCGTACCAGCTGATTTTGGTTTTGAAAGGCTCGCGTAGCATTGTCGCGGCGCCGGACGGTCGCGTGTTTATAAATCAGACTGGCAATGCGGGACTAGGCACAGCTGGAGCTGGAGATACCCTGACCGGAATCATCACCGGCTTTTTGGCGCAGGCCTATGGCACTTTGCGACACGAGGCCGATGCTCTCTCAGCAACGCTTGCAGCACTCTACATCGGCGGCCTTGCGGGTGACCTCGCAGCTGCTGAGCTAGGGATGCGAACAATGCTCGCTTCAGACATTCAAAGACATTTGAGCGCCGCGATTAGGACTCTTGATCCCGACGGAGAGAGACCATAGTCATGGCCACGTCATTTCAGGCCGGCATCCCCAACGGCGAATGGCTGTCGGTCGCAGCGGAGGAAACTTTTTCACTAGGGGAGCAAGTCGGGAAGCAGCTCATTGGCGGCGAGATTCTTTTGCTCAGTGGCGCGCTCGGAGCGGGAAAGACAATCTTCGTAAAAGGAATTGCTGCCGGACTGGGAATTGATAAGGAAGAAGTGACCAGTCCTTCGTTCACCCTCGTAAATCCGTATAAAGGGCGTCTCTCGCTTTATCACATCGATCTGTACCGTCTGGATCCTGGTGCCTCAGCTGCACATGCAGTTGATTTGGACGAGTTACTAACGAACGAGACATGCGGTGATCGTGATCGAGTGGGCCGAACGTTTGGGTGAGTATCGATTGCCGGATTCTGTCTGGCGCATCGGCATTTCTGGTGATGGAGACGACCCGCGGAAGATATCGATTCGGAAGAATTAACAGAGGTAGAGCCATTTGCCATTGGGAAACAGAAATGGCCAAGGCGCCAGGGATCGCCAACGACGCCAAGCAGATATAAAACGCACTTAGTGCTTTGTACTTAGTGCTTTGTGCTTTGTACTTAGTGCTTTGTACTTTGTGCTTTGTTATTGTTACGTGGTTCAAATAGCCCGGCACCATGCCTCTCGAGTTCAAATTTCAAAGAACAAAGCTCAAAGCTCGTTTTATTTCTTGGCGTACTTTGCGGTGCTTGGCGACGTGGCGGTTTCAGTTTTTCCAACGACAAATGACGGATGATGAATGTCCTGTTAGAATCAACTGACAAATCAAAAGAATCAGGAGTTGAAAAATGCCTTATCCAGAAATCATGATCCGGCCGATGCGCGAAGAGCTAACGCGCTTAGGGGTCGAAGAATTACGCACCGAGGCCGATGTTGATCGCACACTTCAAACCAGTGAAGGAACGGTGATGGTAGTGGTGAATTCAATTTGCGGGTGCGCGGCGGGGAAAGCCCGGCCCGGAATTGCTCTCGCACTGCAGCATGAGACGCGTCCAGACAAAGTTGCCACGGTTTTCGCGGGCGCTGATATCGAAGCAACAGAGAAAGCGCGCAGCTACTTCACCGGCTTTCCGCCATCATCTCCGTCAATCGCCTTGATGAAAGACGGAAAACTCGTTTACATGATGCAGCGTCATCAAATCGAGGGACGAGGACCGCGGGAGATCGCCCAGGAGCTGACGCAGGCTTTCGACGAGCACTGCCAGAAAACAGCAGCGGTAGCTTAAGCAGATTTTGAGTGTAAGAATGAGGCCCGGGCGGAATAGCCCGGGCTTTTTTATTGTTGTTTAGAGTTGCCGATCACCTTGACGGTTTCGGCGTGGGCAAGCACCGCATCCGGAGATCGTTGCAATGCTCTAAAATATTTTTGCTGAAACTCACTGCCATTCTCGTCGGGCGTCGTTAGTTCGCGCGCTTGCCGCATCACGCCATCAACTTCAGTTTTGGCAGGCGGTTCTTCCGCATCGAGCATCTCATCAATCTTTACGATCAACTCCGAAAGGTCGTGCAACCAGGCGAACCAGGGATCGTGCATCACTAACCGAAGCACCTCGTAGCTGTTTTCAATGCGGTCGTGAACTCGTTCATATGCTTCTCGCTCATCATCGAGCAACGTCTTGTGCAGATGAAGCAGCACCGACCTCGTTTCTCGCAGCCTCCCTAATTGATCGTTCGCACTCATCGTTTATCCTCTCTCAATCTGTAACTTTTTAACGACTCAACTGCTACGTCCAGCCGCTAAGGAACGCCAGGCACGCCGGAATGATTAGATAAATCTCGAACGCGCCTCCCGTCAGGAACCCGGCTTGCCACTTTTGATCTCCTCAATCAGAGAATCTGCATCCAGTTGTCGCTTATGAAAAATAGTGGCCGGGGCTTTCAGATTGTAGACGTGCACGCGCTGCCGCAGCTCCGCAACCTTCGCGCGAAATTCAGCCACGTTTCGCTCCCAAGCATCAGGATTTGGACTGGTGCCTTCGGGGCGATAGATTCGCCACGCTCGGGTTAAAGTTGTGCGCGCAAGCTCAAATTGAGCTTCAATGTCTTTTCGTTCCTCAATCCATGCCGGAGCAAAACCAGCATTCCGAAGCAGGCGGTGCACAGTCCGCAGATCAGGATCTTCGAAGGGATTTTCGCTAAGGTCGAGGGGCTGCCCTTTGCCCGGCAGATTATCAAACTCGCCTTTCTCGATCGCTTCGCGAATGCTCTTTTCTGTAATTGATTCCAAACGCTTTGTCACAACGTCACCACACGCTCTAAAAGTATCCACTCTCTCAATAGCCCTAACGGTAAGGCAGACTCGCAAGTTCATTCAAGTGCTCGTGTTGTCGAGGGAAACGGTTGCTCCAAACTCGGCGTTGACCCGCAGTTTCTGTAGGATAACTTCATCGCAATCCCTTGCATCGATCCTTCACGTGCTCCGGCGCTACCTTTGGAAAGACCCTCCGGTCGCTATGCTATGATCGCATTCGATGCGCCTCCCGCTAAACCTCGAAACTCCGGTCAATGAACTTTACAAGTACGGCATCGCCCGTCTTGGTCAGGCAACCTCGCAAGGTCTCTCCACGAATCTGGCGCGTTTCGGCAACCGAAAAACCGCAAGCGCCGTTAACGTGGAAGATTTGCTTTGTTACTTACCGATGCGCTACGAGGACCGCTCAAACCTCACAACCATTCGCGAGTTGAAAAACGGCATGGAAGCCTCGCTGGAGCTGTACGCAAAGGTTGCCGGTGGTTACCAGGTGGGCAAGAGTCGCGCTTATGAGGGGAAGCCCAAACTCTATATTTTTCAGGTCACGGCAACCGACAAACAACAAAGCCGCCCGGTAGTCGTGTGGTGGTTTGTTTCCGGGCCTCACGCTCGCGACATCATCGACTATTACATGAAACGACTAAAACGTGGCGCACGCTTTATCACCTTCGGAAAGTGGGAGCTTGACGAACGACGCGGCACCTTCGCGTTACGTCTGCACAAACCAGCAGACGAACTTGAAATGCTCCCGGTTCTGGCCAGCAATGACGTTGCTGAGACAACCGCTGAAGATGAGGACGATGCTGGTGAAGCCGATGATCCAAGATTCGCAGCGATTCATGCCGGCCGTCGCGTGCCTGTCTACCGCAAACTTGGCGATCTTCCTTCCAAGCGCGTGCGCGAGATCATCCACGCGGTGCTCGAGGCAATTCCCAGCAAGGAAATCAAGGAAACACTACCGGCGGAATTGCGCCAGCGCCAAAAATTGATTGGTCGGGCGACTGCTTTTCGTGAAGTTCACTTCCCTGCCGATGACGCCGCGCTCGATGAATATGACGCTGCTCGCAGCGCTGCTCATCGGCGTCTGATCTTTGAAGACTTTTTTTGGATCGCCTTGGGAATTGCTTTGAAGCGCGGCCGGCGCGTCAAGGAGCGCAAAGGCTCCGAGATCAGGATTGACGTGGGCGTCAAAGCGCGCATCGCTTCCGTATTGCCCTTCAAACTAACAAATGCGCAACGGCGAGTTGTAAAGCAAATATTTGCCGACGTGCAGTCTGACGCTCCCATGAATCGGCTGCTTCAGGGCGATGTTGGCAGCGGCAAGACGATAGTCGCCGTAATTACCATGCTTGCCATTATGGAAAGCGGTTATCAAACCGCGCTCATGGTTCCCACTGAGATTCTTGCAGAACAGCACGCGCGCAACATTAAGAAACTGCTGGCGCCCACGCCTTATCGCATTGAACTTTTAACTGGCTCGCTTAAGGGCGCCGAGAAGAAGCGATTGCAAGCGGAGCTCGCCGCTGGTGAGATTCACGCCTGCATCGGCACTCACGCCCTCGTTCAGGAAGCCGTCTCGTTCAAAAATCTGGCACTCGCGGTGATCGATGAACAGCATCGATTTGGTGTCATGCAGCGCGCCGAGCTGCGCGCTCGTGGTTTCAATCCTGATGTGCTCGTGATGACCGCCACACCTATACCTCGCTCACTTGCCATGACTGTTTATGGTGATCTGGATGTTTCGGTGATCGACGAACTGCCGCCAGGCAGGACGCCCATTGAAACGAAAGTGCTTGGCGAAGATCAACGGCTCGAGGTAAAGCGCTTGTTGACAAGGGAAATTAAGGCTGGCCGCCAGGTGTATGTTGTCTATCCTTTGGTTGAAGAGTCAGAGAAGATTGATCTGCGCGATGCCACCAGAAGGTTTGAGTATTTGCGGGACGTGGTGTTCCCAAAATCTGGGGTGGGCCTGATTCACGGAAAGATGAAGGCGGCCGAGAAGGACGACGTGATGAAGCGCTTTGTCGCAGGGGAAATTCAGATTTTAGTTTCCACGACCGTGATCGAAGTAGGAGTCGATGTGCCCAACGCGTCCGTGATGGTTGTCGAACATGCCGAACGATTCGGCCTATCGCAACTTCATCAGCTGCGAGGTCGCGTTGGCCGGGGCGCGGAAAAAAGCTATTGCCTGTTGCTGACGTCGGACAAGAAAACTGCAATTGCAATGGAACGCTTAGGCATCATGGAACAGACAAGCGACGGCTTTCTGATCGCTGAAAAGGATCTGGAGATACGCGGAGCTGGCGAGCTCCTCGGGACCCGACAATCAGGCCTGCCGGAGTTTCGCGTGGGTAATCTCGTCCGCGACCAACGGATTCTGGAGCAGGCGCGCAAGGAGGTGGAATTTTACCTGGAGCAACGGCAACGTTCGGTTGAAACGAAGAGGATGATTCAGCGAGTGCAGAGCGATCCGAGATTCGGACTGGCGGCAGTTGGTTAAGGTTGTTTCAAATGAGGGTAATTGCCGGAAAGTTTCGCGGTCGAAATCTGAAGAGTCCTCCTTCGTTGCGGGTACGCCCGACCTCGGATCGTCTGCGCGAAACTCTCTTCAACGTGCTCGCGCCGCGGATTGAGGGAGCTTGTTTTTTGGATCTCTGTGCGGGTTCAGGAGCTGTTGGCATTGAAGCAATCTCGCGCGGCGCGACGCATACCACCTTCGTGGACCAGTCGCGAAGGATGTGCGCGCTGATAGCATCGAATTTGGAGTTGTGCCGGATTCCAGCCAACGAGAGTTCCGTTGTTACGATGGAAGCATCTGAGTTTCTCCGCAGCACGGCAAAGAAAGGCCGCGAAAGCTGGGATATCGTTTTTTTCGACCCGCCCTATGCAGACGACTATCTGGACGTCCTCAATTTGTTTGCTTCTGAAACAGGCAGTCTGCTCGCCGATACAGGGCTCCTGGTAGTTGAACACCACCACAAGAAATCCCTACCTGATCAGTTGGGAAGTATCCAGCGTCAGCGAATACTCAAACAGGGTGACTCGGCCCTCAGCTTCTATGAGAGATTTCAGTAATCGGTGATTGAGTTATTGAATCATTGAATCATTGAATCATTGAATCATTGAGTCATCGGGTCGTTGAGTGATTAAGACATTGAGTTGAATCATTGAAATTCGACTTAAATACAGATAAATAGCGCCATAAACGCCTGGTCAAATGATTCAATGATTCAATGACTCAATCTCTCAATGACTCAATGACCCAATGACTCAATGACCCAATGACTCAATGACCCGATGTTCCGATTGATTTGCTAGAATCTTTCCATGCTGGTTCTCGGTATCGAAACGTCCTGCGATGAAACCGCAGCCGCCATCGTTCGTGATGGCCGCGAAATTGTCTCATCTGTAATCTCTTCCCAGATTGAAATTCACAAACGTTTTGGCGGCGTCGTTCCTGAGCTCGCTTCGCGCGAACACCTCGACAAAATTGTGCCCATCGTCAATGAAGCCTTTGCGCGCGCCGGGATTGAGATGCAGGCGATCGACGGAATCGCAGTCACCGCTGGTCCCGGTCTCGTTGGTTCTCTCGTGGTGGGAGTCTCCTATGCCAAAGCGATGGCCTTTGCTCTTAACAAACCGTTCGTCGGCGTGAATCACATCGAAGGTCATATCTACTCCGTTGCTTTTGAAAATCCTCCGGTGGAATATCCGGCCCTTGCCCTCGTCGTTTCGGGAGGCCACACGAACATCTTCCATTTACCGGAACCTGGAAAATATCGCGTTCTCGCGCGCACGCGGGACGATGCCGCCGGTGAAGCGTTTGATAAGGTCGCGCGCTTGTTGGGTCTGGGATATCCCGGTGGCCCCATCATCGAGCGGCTCGCCCGTGAAGGTAACGCCAAAGCTGTGAAGCTTGCGGTGCCGCGGATGGGCGACGGACTGCCGGATTTTAGTTTCAGCGGGTTGAAGACGGCGATTACTAAGCACGTTAGGGAAACGGGACTGCAACCGGTAAATGGCAACGATGAGCCATCAGCTGCAGTGAAAGATCTGGCGGCAAGTTTTCAGAGCGTGGTGGTGCGCTCGCTTGTGAGCACATTGGCCCGAGTAGGTGACGAGTCGCCCGCCAAAACCTGGATCGTGTCCGGCGGTGTGGCCTGCAATCAAGCATTGCGTGAAGCAGCAGCGGAGGCAGCGAAGCAAGCGGGAGTACCGGTTTACTTCCCTTCAAGACATCTCTCAACTGACAACGCCGCGATGATCGCCGCGGCGGGAACGGTGAAGCTGCGAGCCGGCGAGCGGGCGGATCTAAGTCTCAATGCTAATGTGAGTTTGCGCCTACAAAACATAGGACTCGAAGACGAAGCGAAAAGACGCGCAGGGGCACGGTACCGTTTGTAAACAACAATGGCTTTTGATGATCTCACCTCCCGGCAGTCGGCACTGATCAGGAAACTCCTCGAGGTCGAACTGTCGGGGAATTATGAGCCGGAGTTTTATGCGACCGCTGTTTTTGGTAGGGGTTGGTCTATTCAGCTGGAGGGAAAGGAAGAGAACGACAAGCAGGAGCTGGACGGTTTTACTGAAGGAGATTTGGTGGGGCTGGCATTAAAGCAGTACGTAACTATCGTCAAAACATCCTCAGGCTTAAATATTTCTCTGGCGGCGCGAGCATTTGAGCAATATCACCTTGATGATAGCACCTCAAGACTCAGGTCGAGCGCCAGTTCAGCGGCAGAACCAGACATAAAAGACAGCTCTATTGACATTTTTATTAGCCATAGCGCCAAGGACAAATCTATTGCTGAGGCTCTTGTCAATTTGCTTAAGGGTTCGCTAAATATTTCCGCAGGCAAGATTAGGTGCACAAGCGTTGATGGTTACAGACTTCCTTTGGGAGCGACTACTGATGAGCAGTTGCGAAAGGAGATATATGCTGCAAAGGTTTTTCTTGGACTAATCACACCGATCAGTCTTCAATCGACTTACGTTTTGTTCGAACTAGGAGCGCGGTGGGGCGCCAATTTGCATCTCGCTCCCGTCCTGGCTGCCGGAAGCACCACAACAATTCTGC
Source organism: Pyrinomonadaceae bacterium (assembly GCA_963826235.1). Lineage (GTDB taxonomy): Bacteria > Acidobacteriota > Blastocatellia > Pyrinomonadales > Pyrinomonadaceae > PSRF01. The sequence continues at coordinate 112,470 of CAWGWE010000002.1, forward strand.
GCGGACCCCTATCAAGTCTTAATGCCCTGAGTTGTGACGAGCCCGCACAAATCCATCAACTCTTGAAGGACACCGCTTTAAAGCTTGATAGTCAACTCGACGATCCCTCTTCTTACCAGAGGCATATTGACGCGCTAATACAGGAATCCAAATCAGGAAAACGGGCGGTCGAAATCCCATCCGCCAGACAAACGTTCGAATCGATCTTTTCCCAGGCAGAAACCGGCGAGTTCCAGTATCTATCTAAAAAGCTGGACCGACAGGTCCGAGTGTCGGTTGATGTCATTGAGCGGACAGGTCACTTTCGAGAACCTGCAGGCTCCGATTTTTTCAACTCCAATTTTCTTGCGCTAATCTTAGCCTACATGGATGAAGGTTATGACAGTTTCGACTTCGGTCTTTTCCGGAGAAAGGTCGCGAAAGCATTTTGCCCATTGGACAGGGTTAAGCAAAAAAATGATACACAGGAATATGGAACGCTAAACCTATGTGAAAACTTTACTCATGAGCTGCAAAAATATGGACTCGTTCGACAAACAAGATTGGAGTACGACGGTGGCTCGCTTTCCTTCGAATTCACAGAAAAGGTTCACCGGTACAGATATTGGTTAGAGCTTACTGGATACGCAGTCAAAGAGATTTCCTTTGATTTTTTGGACCATAAGGAGCGAAAGCGTTGAGTCTCCTCCCTTCCGTGCGAATGAACTGCAGACACTACTACTCCCTTGGTACCTCGACCCCACTTTTCAGGGCTTAAAATTTCAATACGCACGGAATGACTGTCGGTACCTCTAAGCGACCGTATTGATCGAAATCGCTTCTGCATCATTCTTAGATCATCTCCTCGCAATATTTCTGCAATTGTCTCCATATGGGGTCGAGTTTTCCCGCAATCGTGTCTCCTCTCTTCTGATCTGCTTCCATAACGCAACACTTCCGGCCCGGCATACCCATTGCCAACTTCACTGTGAAAACCACTGTAAGGCGAACGAGAAGCAGGAGAAGCGCTTATGAAAGAGATAAAGGTTTGGCCACACTTAACGATTGTTGCAATTATTTGCGCGGTGCTCGGTGCGGGGGCTGTCGTGCTCTGGAAGAAACACGAGACACGGGTGCAAGCGGAAGCACTTCCCAACGCGGCCCGAATCGAACGGGTCGAAGGACAAGTTGCGCTAAACAATAGTTTGTCAGCCTCAGAAACTGATTGGGTTCAGGCAGTGCCAAATACCCCAGTCTCGGTAGGAGATCGAGTTTACACGCGCGATGGCGCGCGCACTTCCCTCGCCTTTACCGGCAGGAACTTTGCCAGTCTCGATCCCAACACCTCACTTGACGTGCTCGCTCTTGAAGACCACCGCACCCAACTAGCTTTACGCGATGGCAACGCGATTTTTGATCTTGGTTATCTACAACCAGGCGATGTCTTCGAAGTCGGGACGCCTTATGGCGCAGTAGACTTTGAACAGCCCGGGCTTTACCAGGTGGGCCTGGATGACAATGGGGGCGCGGTTATTTCAGTGCTTAGTGGACTCGCTCAGGTCGTGGGACTCGGCGGTAGTGGCCGCGTAAGCAAGGGAGAGATCCTGACCCTGCTGGGCCAGACCGCCGCGGAAGTTGTTCTTTCGCGCTTGCAGCCTGACGATGCTGGTTATTTTGTTGACGATTACTACCGTCAGCGTTATCCCAATCAGTACGACGGCAGGTATAGCAGCTACGATGCTTACCTGGATGATCCCTATTACTACGATCCTTATCGTCAGTATTCTTCATACCAGTATGCGTCAAACTCGATACCCGGTTTGTATGATCTCGACTATTACGGCGACTGGGTGAGTCTCGACGACTACGGTTACTCATGGCGACCGCGAGTTGACACCGCGTGGGCTCCTTATCAATCGGGTTACTGGATGAATGATTACCCGTATGGTCCCACCTGGGTTTCAAGCGAACCCTGGGGCTACGCTCCTTATCACTATGGGCGTTGGGTAAACGTCGGCAGCCAGTGGTTCTGGGTGCCAGACGCCGTTAACACGAATCCCCTTTATTCTCCGGCGCTAGTCGCGTTTGTTCCGGCGCAGTCTGACATGATTGGCTGGGTGCCTTTGGGTCCCGGCGATCCTTACGCGTTGCGGTACTACGACACGAATTGGCAGCCGCATTACTTGTACGACACGCCGGTCATTACTCAGCAGATAGTGAATTACTATGTGCCGAACGCAGTCACTTATGTGCCGGTGAACCAGTTTGGCGACGTAATCGACTACCGCTCTGTTCGGAAGTTCGACAAACAGATGCTGGCGGGCACTCGTCCCATATTTGACCCGCTAACGGTGGGACCGTTGCGCAATGCTTTCATCCATTCGGCCTGGGGTCGAGGCAAGATCGATCTGCCGCCGGGGATAGCTAAGCGGTTCGTTGATCGGCAGGTAATAACGAGCGGCATACCAGCCTCTCCAGTGGTGCATAAAGACCTGTCGAAGGTTCTGCGAACGCAAACGGTTTCTGACAAGGCCAGGAACCAGGACTTCAAGGTAAGAGACGATCGCCAGAATTATCGGAGCATCGGTCGCAAGGTGCACATCGCAGAAACCGATCGGCGCATGGAAAAAGGCGCGCAACAGGAACTGAAGCGAATCGAACGCGAGCAAGGGCAACAGAGCCGCAAGCAGGAATTTGAGGTGCGGCGCTCGCAGCAGAAGCAGGTAAGAGAGCAATGGCAGTCACAGCAGGACGCCGTTCGCCGGCAGCAGGTTGAAAACGCACGGCGCGAAAATGAAGCTCGTCGTGTTGCGAACGAGCGAGCAGCAGCGCAACGCGGCCAGCAAATGAGACAGCGCCAGGAGCAGCGCCAGATTCAGCGTCAGAACCAAATCCAGGTGGCGCCGCCGCAGCGGCAGAGACAGGCTCAAATACCGGTGCGCCAGCTGGAAAGGCCACAGGTACAGCAGAAGGTGGAACGCCGCGAATCTCGAGTGGCCGCGCCTCAAGTCCAACATCAGTCAAAACCCGAGCGCCAGGCACCGGCAGCGCAGCAGCCCGCTGGCAATCCTGGCAAAGGAGCCCAGCAACCTGCTGGCAATCCTGGCAAAGGTAAGGGCAGAGGGAAACCGTAGAAGGAAGGAGCAGGCGGCAGACGGCAGGAGGCAGTAGGCAACAAACGGCTCAGCCTTCCTCCGTGCGGTAAGGCTTGCCTACCGATAACGCGATTAACAAAAATGCGCGAGGCTTTAGCCTCGCGCATTTTTGTTTTAATTAGGTGCCTAAGGCAAACTCATTGCATGGCAGCGGAGCTACGACTACTGTCTACTGTCTACCGGCCTCCTGCCTCCTGCCCCTGTCTCCTGCTTTTTCGTCTCGTCACGCGAGACCAATATCGGCCTTATCAACCTTCGACGGCGTCGAGAACGCTCTCCGCCTTTTTCGAATATGCCACCAGGCTCGCCAGGTTTTGCCGCTCCACCGCGGTCAGCATGCTGTCATTGAAATCCGGGTTGGGTTTATACCAATCGAAACTCGCAAAGTATGTCTGCAGCCAGGGCTCTTTAAAGATCTTGCCCCGGCGCGCGTAAATCTCGTGCCGCATCTTTTCCACGTCTTCTACAAATAATCCCGCCAGCATGGCACGGGTCAGGGGTTTCTTGCCCAGCTCGTCGTGCATGCGATTTTCATAACGCACAATCGTTTCCACGTTCAGCCTTGTCGCTGCCCGAAACTTGTTCGTCTTGAAAATCCTCTTTCTGCTCGTACCACGGCTGGCTCCAGAAGTACTGTTGCAACCAGGCCGCGCGAAATGAACGACCGTGACGGGCATAAATTTCATTGCGAAGCAGACGCAGCTCATGAAGACTGAGCCCCTTGAGCATGCTTTCGGAAATGAGCTTGTTCTCAAAAAGCTCCATGTCGCCCGGTGAAATTGCCAGCCGGCGTTGTTTCGACTGCGCCGTTGGCAATAATTTGCAGGTTCTTGCGCTCCAATTCGGTTAATTGTTTCGAGTCGTAACGATCACTCGGCTTGTACCAGTACCGCTCATCGAAGTACTGCTGCAACCACGGCTGATCATCGAAACGCTTGCCGTGTATTGCCTCTACTTCTGAACGCAGCACCAACCATTCGGCCGAAGTGTGTTGCCCGAGCTTACGACGTGGCAGGGCCCGCGAGCGCCAGTAACGCATATCGCCGGGTTGCAGAAACTCATGCTTCCCTGCTTCGGCATCGCGAATCACATCGAGATTCCGTACCTCGGTCGCGTTGAGCATTGTGTTCTTGAAGTCGGCATTAGGCTGATACCAGGGACGGTCTTTCAGGTAGGACTTGATCGCTGGATCCTTGAAGATTCGACCGTGTCTCCCAAAAACGATACCGCGCAACAACTGCAAATCTTCGAGGGGCAGCCTGGCGATTTGCGATGCGACAATCTTGTCTTTGGCAAAATCGAATTCCTCCCAGCGTTTTACTGCTTCAGAAACATCCTGCGCTAGTGCAGCAATGCTACAGGAAATGACGAGCGCGCCAACGTGCACCAGGCGTCGCACAGACGGGGGGATTTTCGTCATATCAACTCCGCGGCCTAACCGAAAATATCGCGCACTTTGTCTACCAAACCTTTATCTTCCAAATCCTTATTCTCGACTGTTGCCAACTGCTCCAAGAGTTTTCTCTGCTCACGTGTTAGCGAGGTCGGCGTCACTACTGTAACTGAGACAAAAAGATCGCCTCGTCCCCGCCCGCCGAGCATCGGCATGCCTTTACCCTTCAACCGGAAAACGGTGCCCGTCTGCGTACCCACGGGAATCTTCACCTTATCTTCAGCATCCAGGGTCCGAACTGCGATCTCCGCGCCCAGGGCTGCCTGGGCAAAAGTGATTGGCACAGCGGCGTACAGATTACTTCCCTGGCGTTCGAAGTGCTCGTGCTCGGCAACGTGGATCACCACGTAAAGATCACCCGAAGGACCGCCGCTCATCCCTGACTCGCCTTCACCCTGTACTCGCAGACGCGATCCAGTCTCAACGCCCGCCGGAATTTTCACTTCCATCTGCTTCTCGCGCTCGACACGCGCCGCGCCCCGACATTCTTTGCAGGGCGACTTAATCACTTTGCCCACGCCGCGACAGGTGTGGCAGGTACGAGCCACGGAAAAGAACCCTTGTTGAAAACGCATTTGCCCGCTGCCATTGCAGGTAGTACAAGTTTCGGGCTGAGTGCCTTCGGCCGCGCCGGACCCTTTACAGGTTTCACAAGTTTCGAGTCGCGGGATGCCCAGGTTTGCGGTCATCCCGTTCGCGGCATCCTCCAAAGTGATTTCGAGGTCATAGCGCAAATCGGCGCCGCGTTGCGCTGCTGAGCGACGCGAACCCGAACGAGATGCTCCGAAGACATCGCCGAAACCAAATAGATCGCCGAGGATGTCTTCAATCCCACCGAATCCAGGGGCACCCCAGCTTGCTCCTGCGGTGCTCGAAACTCCGGCGTGTCCAAATCTGTCGTAGCGTCTACGCTGCTCTCCATCGGAGAGGACGGCGTAAGCTTCAGCCGCCTCTTTAAACTTTTCTTCAGCAGCCGCGTCTCCCGGATTCTTGTCTGGGTGGTAACGCATCGCGAGCTTGCGATAGGCACTTTTCAGTTCCTGATCCGTCGCCGTTCGGGCGACTTCCAACACTTCGTAATAATCACGCTTATCCATTCTGTTTAATTATCTACCTCAAGTCTTTTCTTAAATAAGAACTCGCCGGCAAAACTATTCGGCGTCCTCAGTGACAGGTTCAGTTACGGGGTTCATCATTGCTGTAGTGAGCTGAGCGGCAATCCTCTCTAACCCGGTGAGCGCCTTGTTTACATCTTCCGGATCACCAGACTTCACAGCCTCTTCGGCTTCGCCAAAAAGACGTTCGGCAATATCCTGATCGTTCTCTGAAAGCAAACCGCCAAATTTGGTAAACGACTTCTGCGTGTTGCGCAAGAGTGAATCTAACTTGTTGTGCAACACAGCACGTTCCTTGGTTTGACGATCACTCTCGGCGTAACTTTCGGCTTCACCAATCAGACGTTCAATCTCATCAGGCGCCAAACCAGAGGTAGGAGTGATTCGCATCTGTTGCTCGCGGCCCGTGGCTTTGTCCTGAGCCGACACCGACACGATTCCGTTAGCATCAACTTCGAACGAAACTTCAATCTGCGGCACGCCGCGCGGGCTGGGGGGAATTCCCACAAGTTCAAACTTTCCGAGGGAACGATTGCCTGCCGCTATTTCGCGCTCACCCTGTAAAACGTGAATCTCAACAGATGCCTGATTGTCGATCACGGTTGTAAACGTCAAGCTGTTGCGCAGGGGAATAGTCGAATTGCGTTCAATGATCTTGGTGAAGAGTCCGCCACGAGTTTCCAGGCCCAGGCTCAAAGGAAGTACATCGAGCAATACAATGTCTTTGATATCGCCGGTTAGAACTCCACCCTGGATGGCCGCGCCCATGGCGACCACTTCGTCGGGATTGATCTCGGCCGATGGTTTCTTGCCGAAGATTTTCTCAACCGTGCGCTCAACGATCGGCGAACGGGTCTGACCACCTACAAGAATCACCTTGTCGATGTTTTCCGGTTTGAGTTTTGCGTCGGCAAGGGCCCTGTTGCAGGGTTCGACAGTGGCTTCGATCAGTTCGCCAACCAGCCCTTCAAATTCATCGCGCGTCAGGGTCTTATTGAAATGTTTCGGACCAGAAGCGTCCGCGGCAATAAACGGCAGGTTGATGTTTGCTTCGCTCGCTGATGAAAGTTCGCACTTCGCGCGCTCCGCAACTTCCTTAAGACGCTGGAGCGCCAGTCGATCCTTGCGCAGGTCAATTCCGGTGTCAGCGAGGAACTGATCCGCCATCCAGTTCATGATGCGCTCGTCGAGATCTTCGCCGCCGAGAAAGGTATTACCGGACGTTGAAAGCACGTCGAATGCGCCTTCATTCATTTCCAGAATCGAAATATCGAAAGTGCCGCCGCCGAGATCGTAAACGGCAATCCGTTCGACTCCGGATTTTCCAAATCCGTAAGCAAGAGCCGCAGCCGTCGGCTCGTTAATGATTCTTTCGACCTTCAACCCGGCAATCTTTCCTGCATCTTTGGTTGCTTGCCGTTGTGTGTCATCAAAATATGCGGGAACGGTGATGATCGCATCGGTAACTGCTTCTCCCAGAAAATCCTCGGCAGCGGCTTTCAACCGTTGCAGCACGATTCCGGAAAGCTCAGGCGGACTATAGCTGCGACCTTGAACTCTTACGCGCGCATCACCGTTGGGCGAATCAACCAGTTCAAAAGACGACGTCTCGCGCATGCGCTTGACCTCATCCGAACTAAACTTTCTTCCGATCAAACGCTTTACCGCATAGACAGTATTGGCTGCGTTGGTAACCGCCTGACGTTTGGCAATCTGGCCAACTAGGCGTTCGCCCTTATCGGTAAATCCGACCACGCTGGGCGTGGTCCGGCCACCTTCTTTGTTCGGCACAATCTGAACTGCGCCGCCTTCCAACACGGCGACGCAGCAATTAGTCGTTCCCAAATCTATGCCGATAGCTTTTCCCATGTGTTGCTATTTCTTAGTCGCTACTTTTACCAGTGCGGGTCGAATCAGTTTGTCGCCCATGCGGTAACCGCGGATGATCTCTTCAATTACGGTATCGGGTTCGTATTCGTCACTCGGTTCTGACACAACTGCTTCGTGGATGTGGGGATCAAAACGTTCGCCTACCGACAATACTGGTTTGACTCCGAGCGCTTCAATTACGCCGCTTAGTTGTTTGAAGATCAAATCAACGCCGCTGAGGAAATGACGAAACTCATCCGACTCGCCGGCTTCCATCGATGCTTCGGTGTCGAGCGCGCGCTTTAGATTGTCGAGCACCGGCAATAGCTTGGCGGCAATCTCGGCAACAACGCGTTCGTAAGTCTCGCTGCGCTCGCGTTCAACCCGCTTGCGGTAGTTCTCAAAATCAGCCTGGCGGCGAGCCAGCCGATCTTTTAGGTCGGCCACTTCGCCCTCGACTCGCTTCAGCTCAGCGCGCGTAGCAACCAGTTCCGCAACCAGGGGGCCGCCCAATTCACCACTGCCTCGCTGAACATTAGGGAACAACCCCGCGTCATCCTCGATAGTCGGCGAATAAGCAGCATCCTCGTCTGCGCCAGACAGAGGAGAGCCCGCTTCGTCTAGCGGTTCATCCTGTTCGTCCTGCGCTCCGGCGAAGTCGTCGGGATTAGATCTACGGGAAATTTCGCTCTCCTCTTCGGAATCCGGGTATCTGATGGGAATGCGATTTGAGCTGCCTTTATTGTCGGCCATTAATCAAGAACACCGATGAGTAGACGAGCCTTGAGCGAGCTCAATAAAGTGAGTTCTCTTCGCTTAAACGGCGCTCAATAAGCCGCGCCATGTAGTTTACCATAGCCATGATGCGTGAATATTCAATTCTCATCGGGCCGACGACGCCTAGCGTTCCCACATTTTCGTTGACGCCGATGTGATACGGCGCCGTGATCAGCGCGCAGTTTTGCATCGAACTGGTCGGGTGTTCGCGACCAATCACAACATTGATGTCACCATGAAAAGACTGCTCGCGTGATACGCACTCGTTTAGGATCTTCACCAGCCGCGACTTCTCTTCAAAGGTTCTGAACAAGTCTCGCATCCTTTCAACGTCGACAAAATCCGGTTTGGTTAGCATGTTGGACGCACCGTCGACATAGACATCGCCAACCCCAGCGTCGCCCTCGAGGCTTTGATCGCAAAGCAAAACGGCGTTTCGCAGCAGCCGATCGTAGAGAGCCTTCTCCTCTTTCATTAGCTCCAGAATCTCGGCTCGAATCTCCAGCAGGCTCTTCCCGCTGAACTCGGTATTCAGGTAGCGCGCTGTCTTTTCAAGTTCATCCTGGGTCAAATTATCGGGGATTCTGATGATCTTGTTATGGACGATGCTCGACTTGGTAACCAGCACTACCAGAACGCGATTATCTGATAGTTTAAGAAATTCAATGTGATTTAGACGGTTTTCAGCAAGAGAGGGCGAAAGCACGATGCCGACGTTGTCAGAAAGTTCCGAAAGGGCATGAGAAGCTCTTTCCATTAATCGTTCCGGTGACGCGCCACCTGCGTTTTCCGGAGCAAAAACTGCATTGATGGTGCGTAAATCAGCCCGAGAAAGCCGAGTTTCCGCCAGCATGTTGTCGACGTAGTAACGATAACCCTTGTCAGTAGGTATGCGGCCGGCCGAGGTGTGCGGTTGCTCCAGAAGTCCGGCCTCTTCGAGTTCGGACATGACATTGCGAATAGTGGCTGAGCTCCAACCGTGACCGGATGAAATTTTGTTCGCCAGGACCAGCGAGCCTACGGCTTCGCCGGTTACTAAATGTTCCTTTATTACAGCGGCCAAAACAGCTTGGCCCCGGGCATCGGGAACATATTTTTCGGGAGTTGGAGGTGCAGTGCTACGACGGGGCATTAGCTATTCCCTAACTTGCGAACCTGGCCGTTGACGGCGCCGGCGACCCTCCTAAACCGAAGCCACAAAGGTCAAAACGCCGCCGTTCGCAGTATAGTGGAATCGTTAACTTGGCCGCAAATATGGGCTTAAACATCCCTGCAGAGCCTCACCGGGTCTCGTCAGCTCTCTGCTCCTGGCCGTCGATTTTGAAACGAACAATCGCGGCCAAGTCATTTAACGGATAAGTTAAATTACTGAATTTGCATTAGTTAGCCCGGCATATCCGAAGCGATAATATTGGACTGAACCTCACCCCAGGACGTGAATTCGCGTTTTTCTAGCCTTTTTTGAAGTTTCCCGGATTCGTTTGACGGCGACAAGTCGGGCTATTTAAGATGGCTTCACTAACTGGAGCCAGCCCCCGACCCCAAGGCCTCTCCGGTCGAGAGAGATCAAGCGTCGAGGTCTCTACCACTAACAATCAAACCGGGCGTTCAAGTTTGCTGGAGTAGGGCGATGAATGAAGTAAATCAATTTTTCGTCGATGCCTTTCGTCATCTCGCCGGCAATCGTCCCGTGCCCACGATTGAAGTGCGGTTCTACCCTTACGCCGGTCTGCATCACACCATTAGATTACGATCAGGCCGGGTCTATGTAAGGCTCTCCGATATTTGTAAAGACAGTCCGCAGCCTGTTCTGCGCGCTCTTGCTTTCGTGCTCGTGGCCAGACTGCTGGGTAAGCGGATCCCCGATGTTCACAATCGCGTTTATCAGGATTACTCGGTAACGCCAGAGGTGATGCGAGCATCGGATCTGGCGCGTCGCAGACGAGGGCGTAAATACATTTCCTCGGCTCAGGGTGAGGCGTACGACCTCGAGAAGATGTTTGCGAAACTAAATCGCCGGCACTTCGATGGCGAGCTGAAGAAGCCTGCCTTGACCTGGTCTCAGCGACGCACGCGGAATATCCTCGGTCATCACGATCGCGTTTACGACACAGTCACGATTAGTAAAACTCTTGATTCGCACGACGTGCCCGAGTGGTTTGTTGAATACATCCTCTATCACGAATTACTTCATATGAAGCACCCAGCACGGCTCATTAATGGCCGGCGCTATTACCATACCAGTGCTTTCCGTAACGATGAGCGCCGCTTTCCCCATTACGATGAGGCCCAGAAATGGCTGGAGCGCACCGCCCGGCAGCGGCGTGGGCAGCGGGCCCGAGCCGCCTAAAAACTTTTGGAACGTTAAATTAATTTCGACGTTTAGGTAATTGAGGTAGGTGGGCTCCTCAAAAAAAGGGCGGACCAAGCAGACTTCCAAGTCACTTGGTCCGCCTTTTTGTCTTATTGGGCGGCCGTCATTGGCAACGTAAATCGGTGAGAACACCGCTCACAGACGGGCCGCTCGCAATGAGCGAACACTGGTGCAGTGAATTTAACGCCAAAGGCGTTAGCAAATTCCAGCCCACGGTTTGCTTTGAAACCCTGGGGATAGATGTGTGTTCATTTTGTCGCAACTCTGAAGGAGTTGCGACGAGTTATCGCGACGCAACCCTTTCAGGGTTTGCGTCTTCTGTAAATGGGGCTCATCTTCCCAGGGTTGCCAGAGCGCAACCCTGGGCTGAAATTGCAAACGCTTTCAGCGTTATACTTAAACAGCTCCTGGGCCAGCAATGAACCGTCGCTGGACAAAACTGCAGGGCTCTCGCTAGACTACGCGATTCGTTCAAGAGCCTGAACGGTCACTGTGCAAGCTCAACCAATGTAGATGGAGACTGAGATTAGTTTATGGCGATTCCGGCAACCCAAATCCGACGCGGTATGGTCATCGTTTTCGAAGGACAACCGTGCAAAGTTGTAGAGTTTAGACACCACACCCCGGGTAACCTGCGGGCGATGGTGCAGACCAAATTGCGAAATATCAAAACCGGGTCGTCATTTGAGCATCGCTTTCGCTCGGCCGACACAGTCGAGCGCGCCACCCTCGAACAGCACGAGATGGAATATCTCTATTCGGACGGGTCCCATCACCATTTCATGAACACGGAAAACTTTGAGCAGATTGCGTTGAGCGAAGACGAATTGGGCGATGCTGCGCAGTGGCTGAGCCCCGGCTTGCGTCTGCAAACCGAATTTTACGACGGCGCTCCAGTCGCCATTGATCTTCCGCCTTCAATGGAACTAACTGTTACGCGTACCGAGCCGACGATGAAGGGCGCGACAGTTTCGAATGTAAACAAACCCGCCACCCTTGAAAATGGCGTCACGATCACTGTGCCACCGTTTGTGAATGAAGGCGATCGCATTCGCGTGGATCCCAACGAAGGACGCTACATTGAGCGCGCAAAATAACTATCAGGTGATTTAGCTTGCCGAGGGGTCGTCCTGAGCCCTCGCCCATCACCTATGTACTTCGTCTACAGCCTGCTTCTTACCCTCGGCTTTCTGGTTCTACTCCCCCGCTTTCTTCTCGACGCTCTGCGTCATGGCAAATACGTAGCCGGATTTGGTGAACGAATGGGGAAAGTCGAACCCCTGACGCCAAATGGTCGGCCCGTGGTGTGGCTTCACTGTGTCTCAGTTGGAGAATCGCAGGCTGCGCGGCCTTTGGTCGCTGGCATTCGCCAGCGCTTTCCCGATCACCGTATTGTTGTTTCAACGACTACTCTCACCGGACAAAAACTGGCTCGCGAGATCTTCAAGAGTGATGCGGCGCGAGTGTTTTACTTTCCTTTCGATTGGCGCTGGACAGTGCGCCGTTCCTTAAGAGCAATCAGGCCGAGTTCGGTTCTAATTATGGAAACCGAGATTTGGCCGCGTTTTTTTCGTGAGTGCCAAACGCAAGGAATACCCCTCGCCATCGTGAACGGACGGCTTTCGTCGCAATCGTTTCGCCGCTACAACTGGATCGGGTTTTTTCTTAAACAGGTGTTGCCGGCATTGACTCGGGCGGTGATGCAAACCGAGACAGATGCCGACCGGATTATCGGGCTGGGATTGGAGCAATCGCGCGTTGCTGTTTCGGGAAACATGAAATTCGATGCGGGTGACCTGAGTGGTACGAGTTCACTCGTCGCCGAATTTCGCGATCGTTATAACATCACCGAAGCCACGCAAATGGTTATAGCGGCTAGCACACACGCGCCAGAAGAAGAGGTATTTCTCGAAGCGCTGGCGCAAGCGAACCGGCCAAACCTGCGCCTCCTGATCGCACCACGTCATCCAGAGCGCTTTGATGATGTCGCTTCCCTTCTAGATCAGTCAGGCTTGCATTGGAGCCGGCGCAGCTCTCCACCCCGAAGTAGCGACAGACTCTGCGACGCAATCCTGCTCGATACGATTGGCGAGCTTTCCGCCCTTTATTCTTTGGCGACCATCGTTTTTGTCGGAGGTAGTATTTCCACAACCGGCGGCCACAATATTCTCGAACCTGCAGCCGTCGGCGCGGCAATCATTACCGGACCGCACACTGACAACTTCGCCGCTATCACGCGAGCGTTCATTCAGGCCGGGGCAATTGTGCAACTGAGGTCAGGCAACAACCAGGAATCAGCACGGGCGTTAGCAGAAGCAATAAACTACCTGCTGAGCAATGATGCGCGGCGCAGCGAGCTGCAAGCCAAAGCGAAACAGTTGGTGGAGCTGAACCGGGGCGCGACGGAACGCACACTTCATTATCTCGAACCGATACTCACCTCCAGCGCGCTGCGTTCATGACATGAGCTCAAATCTTGTGTTATCTCCGCTAGCAATGGTCTACGCCGCAGTGACGCGGTTGCGAACAGTCGCGTACAAAAAAGGACTTCTTAGAACGACTAAGCTGCCTGTTCCGGTTATCAGCATCGGCAACATCACTGTCGGCGGAACGGGCAAGACACCTTTGGTTGCGCACATCAGTCGCATTCTCGCGAACGAGGGGCGCAAGGTCTGCATTCTCACGCGCGGCTATGGACGGAAAGACGCGGCAAAACGCCTTGTTGTATCTGACGGATTGAAGGTAATTGCGGATGTCGACCACTCCGGCGATGAACCCTTCTGGCTTGCCCAAGAATTGAAAGGGGTGGCGGCCGTAGTTTGTGACCCAGATCGCGCCGCCGCGGGCCAATGGGCGGTTGAGCATCTTGATTCCAACGTTATGGTTTTGGATGACGGCTTTCAGCATCTGCAACTGGCACGCGATCTCAACATCCTGGCAATCGACGCTCGCAACCCCTGGGGCGGGGGGCGCCTGCTTCCTGCCGGAAGGTTGCGCGAAGCGGCGCAAGGTGTTTCACGCGCGGATTGCGTCATCATTACGCGCGCCGCAATGGCTTCTGAAATTCAAGAGCTCAAGACTACGCTTCGACAATTAATGGGCAATCGGCCAATCTTCACATCTCACATGCGAACCACAGGCATTAGAGAGTTGCGCGCCTCGCAACTCGAACCTGCAGTCGGAATCGCTCAACCTGTCGCTGCTTTCTGTGCCGTCGGGAATCCCGCCTCTTTCTTTGACCATGTATTAAAAGATGGGCTACCCCTTGCTCATACTCACGCCTTTCCGGATCACCATCAGTACAACCAGGCGGACATCAATCGCCTTTCCGAAGAAGCCAAACGCGCGGGCTCCGCGAGTTTCATAACCACGGCAAAGGACGCGGTAAAACTAGGCAAACTTGAGTTTGGCTTGCCTTGTTATGTCTTGGAGATCGAGATCGTAATCGATGAAGAAGACCAATTCGTCGAGTTGATTCGAACTGTAATCAGCTCGAGTTAGCGTCTTTGAAGCGGTGGTGTTTCGGAGCTGATCACCGGCGTCGGATTTGGAGACGGTGACTTTTTCTCACTTGGCGGTGGCACGGTCGGATTCTCATTGACGTTCGCTGGGCGTGAAGGACTGGGAAGCGGAGGATTGGTAGCCGGCTTGTTAGCATTGGCGTTGGCGTTCGCGTTTTCGTTCCCTGTATTTGTATTAACCTCAGCATTCACATTTTCTTCGGGTGTCGGCGAGGCCTCAACATTCGCATTTTCATTCGCATTGACGTTTGCGTTCGCATCGACAACCTGACTGTTGGTTACTCCGCCAGCTGGTATGCCTTGCTCGGCAGAACCGGTGGGCGGCGGTGACGGATCAACTGCCTGGCTGTTTGGATCCGCGACAAGTGTGGGCTCAGTTTGATTCGTATTCGCCGGCTGTTGCGAGCCACGTGTAAACACGTAGACAACCGCAAACACAACCAGCAAACCCGCCAGCGAGGGAATCAAAATCTTCCAGGGATTAACTCCAGAAGTCGGTGGCAGCGCCGGAAGCGCATGCGCGCCCTTACCCGGTGTCGTGTCAAGACGATGACGGACGACTGTGACCTCATCTTCACCTTCGTCATTTTCAGGGAGTGCAGGTGTGCGAGTCGCAACCACGATGCGATTTGGCGCGGCGGACATGGGAACAGGTGGGTTCGCCCCAGCCTCGGTGCCGCTCGCGATCGTAAGATCCTCGACGAGCTCCGAGACGTTTTGATAACGATCATCCGGGTTCTTGGCCATCGCTCGCGCAATCACGCGGCCCACCGCTGCCGTCAAATCATTTCGCTCGACCAGAACCGAAGGGACCGGCTCCTGTAGATGCTTCATCATGATTGACGTGGGAGAGGGACCGGTAAAAGGGACATGTCCCACCAGCATCTCGTAAATGATCACGCCGAGCGAGTAGATGTCGGAACGCGAGTCGATGTCCGGGGCCTGTGAGCACTGCTCTGGCGACATGTATTGGGGTGTGCCGATAACCAGGTCTGGAGCGGTGAGTCCGGGATCGTAGTCACCATCGTGTTCCTTAATCTTGGCGATGCCGAAATCAAGGACCTTTGCATAGTCCGGCCCGTTGGCCGCAAGCAACATAATGTTCTCGCTTTTTAGATCGCGGTGCACAACTCCCTGTTCATGCGCGGCGTCCAGCGCCGCCCCAACCTGACGGATGATTTCCACGACGCGCGCTAACGGCATCGGTCCTTCCTGACGGATTACGTTCTTCAAGGTCTGGCCGTTCAAGAACTCCATCACCAGGAATACGACTCCGTTTTCAGCTTCGCCAAAGTCTGTAACGCTGAGAGCATGGGGATGGGAAATCCGCGATGCCGCTCGAGCTTCGCGCGAGAAACGAGCGACGATCTTTTCATCGGCCGCGAGCGAGGAACGCAAAACCTTAATGGCAACCGTCTTATCCATCAACACATGAGTGCCGCGATAAACAGTTCCCATGCCACCTTCGTTTAAGCGTTCATCGATCCGGTATTTGTCAGCGAGAATCTTTCCGAGCAACGAATCGGCAGACTTTTCCAGGGCAACGCCGTCGGCGGGACACAGTGTGGTTGTGTCAGGATATTCATTTCCGCACTTCGGACATTTTTTCATCGTGCGATCGTGCCTCGTAATTGTCTTGTTTGGGAGAGGTGTCAGCCTATCACACCGCTTCAAGACTACCAAAACTATCAACAATTAAAACAAAAACGTGAGCGAAGCGTAAGCTCCGCTCACGTTTTGTCTATTGTTGCAGTCGTTGTTAGGTCTTCACGAACACAATCACGAGCGCGAAGAGCACCAGCGATTCGATCAGAGCTAGACCGAGAATCATCATTGTCTGGATCTTTGCCGAGGCTCCGGGATTGCGCGCGGCCCCTTCGCATGCGGCTGCGCCGATCCGTGATTGACCTAGAGCGCCGCCAAACACCGCAATCGCGAAACCGATGCCGGCAGCGATGGCTTTCAAGCCGGCGCCGCCGTCGCCAGCCGCCCCTGCTTCAGCTGGCCCTTGGGCCAGAACAGGCATCGCAGCCATTAGGACAGCAACGATCACAAAGAAAAGCTTGTTAAGTTTCCTCATTCTTGTCTCCTTCTGAAACTAAGTCAGAATCAAAAGTGTGCCGGCACGACCGTGACCGAGGTTGTATGATTTCGCCTGCAACCGGTATCCACCGCCCCTCTTACAACGGCGCTCCTGCGAAACAGACACTATTACTTCACCAAACGAAGCGATGATCCACGGGCCACTCTATCTTCTCGTTAACGGCATACGAAGGTGAATCTCTACGCCTCAACGTGTTCCGGCTCGCCTGCCGGCCTCGCTCGAAGCGTGCTTCTATTACTCCGAATCAATAGGGAACTACCGCCAATCCCAAAGCTCCGGCTTCCTCAGCAGCTTCCTCGTCGTCACTGTCATGTTTGTCATGCTCATCGTGGGGAGCATGCGAGACCTCGCTGAGGTAAAGCTGAGACAGCAGAATAAAAACGAATGTTTGAATAAACGAGACGAAAACGCCAAGTATCATCAGGACGGCGGGCAGCACCCAATGAGTGACTGCTGGATAGAGGCCCGCTACTGTGGCGGCAACCTGCTCATCGGCAAACATGTTTCCAAACAAACGAATGCCGAGCGAGAAAGGGCGAATAAAGTTGCTGATGCCTTCAATGACAAAGATGAGGGGCGCAATCCACCAGATCGGTCCGGCCCAGTGCTTCAGATGACCAAGCAACCCATTCTCTTTTATGCCGATGTAGTTGTAGTAAATAAACGAAGTGATGCCCAGCGCGAAAGTGACGCTGACCGCCGCCGTCGGCGACATGAATAGTGGGAATAATCCCATCAGGTTGGAAACCAGAATCAGGACGGCAAATGTCATCACCACCGGAAAGTACTTTAATCCGTGCGGCCCGATGATGTCGGCAATTTGCGAACGGACAGCGAGCACCGCGAGCTCCAATGTCTGTTGGCCATGCCCCGGCTCCTCCGCTGACAGCCGGCCCTTGAGAATCCAAATGATGACGACGCTGAGAATACAGGCGATTACGAACATGATCGTATACCAGGGAATCGCGGTCTCAGGGGTGTAGGGACCAAATACCGCTTCCGGAGTCGTATTAAATTTTGCTAAGAGCCACTGCCATTTTGGGTAGGTGTGTTTCATCTGAAAGGCGTGGGCATTCTGGCCAAAATAGTGATTGACCAACTCCACGATAATTGGCGTGTGGTGTGCAGCAGTTTCGTGAGCCTGTTCCGCATGCTCGCCAGCTTTGGCAGTTTCCAACCAGAACATTAACTAGTTTCCTCTCGCCGAATGATTACGAAATAAAACTCTCGCAGGGCCTCAACAAACAAAGCCACTACAAATGAACACAAGCCGGCGATTGTCGCCGGCAACGAAATTAAATTGAGCTGGTAGGCGACTAACACCACGATGGCAATTACAAAGTATCGCAGGATGTATTTGATTGAAGTGAACCGGGGTTTTGTGCCAACTTCCAAGGCACCAGAAAATGCGGCGGCGATCGAGGTGCGCATCCAGTGGTGGCTAAGCAGTGACAGTAGACCTCCTAACAATAATCCTGTAGTCACGCGCCAGGGTGCGAGAGCGCTACTTAGGACGACCGCGACGCCTACAGCGATCGCCATAGTACGCAACACACGCTCGTCGATAGTGCTCTCAGACTTAGTCCGAACCTGTTTGTTAGAAGTTTTGGCCATGCGCGAAGTGGGAGATTTTACACGGTGAAATAATAGCTTGTCGAGGTGCTGGCTCTGATCGATGACTCTCGATACAGAACTTCACGGCAAGTCGCCACGATCCGCCAAGTACGCCAAGAAGCAATCAAAAAACAAAGAAGCGCTTCGGGGCTGCCTGTTTACTTTGGCGTCCTTGGTGCTCTTTGGCGACTTGGCGGTAAATCGATTAATCACTTGAGTTTTGAAGTGATGCGGATGAACTGATAGAAACCGACCACCGCGCCTAATACGATTCCGGCCACGAGTAACCACGGCGCAGTCTCTAACCAGCGATCAAGCGCCCATCCCAGGCCCGTAAGCGAAATCACGGATGCGAACAAATTGATCGCTGCAGCGTAGGCTAGGCCACTCTTGCGGTTTGTTTCCTGATCTTCGCGTCCCGCCATCAGTACCCCTACCAACTCCCGCGCGTCGCAAAGTTTTTGGGCAACTCATACAGCAAACCTTTACGCGAATGACGCATGGAATCGTGAATAAAACAGACGTGCGTACACCAACATGCCTTCCCACCATCAATCGCGCCCAACTCCGACTGCCGCTCGTGAGCTTCCCAGAGCTCACCAAAATTGTAGTCGTAGTCTGCGAGCGTCGCGAATTTCGCGCGTAGCTCGCAAGCGCGTACGTCACCATTGTAATCAATTACCGCCGTGGTTTCGCCCGCTGTGCAGGGGAACGGCCAGGGCGTAGGCGTTGCGAAGTTGGCGTGCTGCGTGCGGTAGTGTGTCGTAATGGCGCCCACATAAGCGATGTTCTTGACGAAGCGCTTGGCGGCCTCGTCATTGGCAAACATCCGATCGCCGTAACGCTTTGTCAGTTTCGATACAAAGGAATACATCGCGGGCAACACATCGGGTGGCACCTGCTTGATCTCGTCCCCGACCAATGTCTCTCCGCGAATAATGTTGAAATATTGTCCATCGAGTCGAAAGTTTGACCACATGTATTCGGCAAGTTTTTCGATCTCGGTATAGTTTTCGGCACAGACGACGGTGTTGACGTTCAAACGAAACCGATCCTGGTACTTCTCTTTCAGCGGATAAAGAAACTTGATGCACTGGAGGGCTTTGTCCCAGTTCCCCGGTACGCCGCGGATGCGATCGTGAGTCTCGCCAAAACCATCAAGCGCGACGTTGAGGTAGAGATCAAGTTTGGCATGATTCCCAAGCGCGCCATCGACGATCTCGTAAACCCGCGACTTAATCAGCGCATTCGTAGGTATGATCACGCGCTGGACACCGTTGGTATCAACAAACGTGTCGATAATCTCTGAAACATCGCGCCGGAGAGTCGGTTCACCACCTGAGAGCCAAAGGTCAGTGATCGCCGGCATCGTCCGCGAAACTTTTTCCAGCTGAGAGAACGTGAGATCGCCCGGATGATTCAGTTCGGCGTGGTAGAAGCAGGTTTTGCAGAAAGCGTTACAGCGAGACGTAACAAACAGAATGACCGTGCCGAGCCGTTTCTCACGCTTACTCGAGCGTAGCAACTGAACAAGTTGGGTCGCGTTGTTCATTTACGTGGTCAGTGGTCAGTGGTCAGTGGTCAGTGGTCAGTTGTCAGTGGTCAGTGGTTAGTGGTCAGTGGTCAGTGGTCAGTGGTCAGTGGTCAGTGGTCAGTGGTCAGTGGTCAGTGGTCAGTGGTCAGTGGTCAGTGGTCAGTGGTCAGTGGTCAGTGGTCAGTTGTTAGTTGTCAGTTGTTAGTTGTCAGTGGTTAATGTCAATTGTCACTGGTCGACAAGAGCGCTATCCTTCAAATTGGTATTCGTACTGACAACTGACCACTGACAACTGACCACTGACCACTGACCACTGACAACTGACAACTAACCACTGACCACTGACAACTGACAACTGACAACTAACAACTTCCTACTTCCTGATAATGCCTACTTCAGAAGTTGATTTCAATTCGTACGTGATTCCTCGCCAGGTAATGCGTCGCAAAAATCCTGCCCTCACTGCATTGTACAAATAAAGTAACGACGTTATAGGCCAAAGCAGCAGATGCGCCGCCAGGCCGCGACTTAAGTTCGGACTTTCCGGGTTAAAAACCAGTGCCACTGCACGATAACGCACAAATCCCTTGGCGGCGCCTAATACAAAAATGACTATCAGCAAAACGAGTGGAATCGCAAAAGACAGTCCCTGCAGCGCTCGCATCGTCACCAGTAAGATGCCGCCAAAGAAGACGAGACAAAAGAGAGCGCTGCCCAGCAGCACCGTTTTCCAGAGATGCGCCGCATAGACTCGGGTGATCTTTAACTGTCGATTTGAGAATTCCAACAACTCTGCGAGGTCGCAATCGCCAACGGAGGCCACTAGACACGCCGGCACGAAATGAATCTGCAGGTGCGCCTCGCCGAGGACGCGAGTCATGGTGAAATCGTCAGACACACTTCCGCGCCAGCGATCTTTGATGTTAAGCCGCGCAAAGGTCTCGCGGCGAATCGCCGTGGAACCGCCCCAACAAAAGTTATTCTTCCGATTTGCTCCTAGTGCGGAGGCAATGGAAGCGTTCCAGACTGAACGCAAGTGCGAGGCGAAACCGCCCTTTAGTGGAATGAACCAACGATAGCCACTCGCAGCGCCGAGCCTTTGGTCAGCCAGGGGTGCGACAAGCGATACCAGCCAGCTCTTCCGCGTACGCGCGTCCGAATCAACAAAAACCAAAATCTCGCTGCGCTGATCCACTTGTGCAACTGCGGCGCGCAGGTTGTGAACTTTTTGTCCGCAGTCAGTCGCTGGTCCAGCAATCAAAATAGTGCGAGCAACCCTGTCAGTTTGTTTACTGATGACTTGCTCGATTACTTCCAAGGCCGGATCGTTTTCGTTATCGGTAACGAAAAGAATCTCGTATTCAGGATAGGTCTGTTCGAAAAGTGACGAGAGATTTGCGTCAAGTCCCGGTTCATTGCCACGGCAGGGAACAATGACGGTCGCGAAGGGAGTGTAGTTGGTCAGTGGCTTTGCGAGCTCGGCTTTGACGTAGCTGGCGAAGCGGAACCCGCCGCGGAGTGAGAGGATGCCTAACCAGATGACAATCGCGACAAAGAAATAAAAGACCCACATAGGGTAAGCCAATGGTAATGCTCAGGAGGGATGCTCAGTCAGGAAGGCGGGCTTGCGCCCGCTGTTCGCTCAACATTCAGGCAATGAGAAATTCTGCAGCGGGTTTCTCGCTGATGGCCAGGGATCAAGAGCGGGCGCAAGCCCGCCTTCCTGACTGAGCATCCCTCCGGACTGAGCTTGCAGCGCTTAGGGTGTTAAGAGTTGCTGGGCGATGTTGATGAAAGGCTGCGGATAAAGTCCGATGAAAATGATGCCCACGAGTGAGGCCACGAGCGCTGTCCGCAGCACAGGCGAAAGCTCCAACGGTCTGTCGTCCGCGATGCTATCGCCTAGATACATCACTTTGATAAAGCGGATGTAGTAATAGAAGGAAACGACGGTGTTGATAATTGCCCAGATAGCCAGCCAGTAGTACCAGTTTTTTCCTTCAGTATCACCGCGCTGCAACAGGCCGCCGAAAAGAAAATACTTACCGATAAAACCACCCGTCATTGGCAGTCCACCCAGCGAGAGCATGAAGATTGCCATCATCGCTGCCATGCCGGGAGCCTTAAGCGCAAGACCCGTTAGATCCTCGACGTTGTCGCCAATGATTCCCCGCCGCCGCAGACTGATGATGATTCCGAACGCGCCCATATTCATTAGTGTGTAGACGAGGAGATAGATCAGTAGTCCGGTGTAGCCGTAAGAATTGCCCGCCACCAGTCCGAGTAATAGGTAGCCGGCGTTGGAGATCGAGGAATATGCGAGCAGGCGTTTAGAATTCTCTTGAGTCACTGCGGCCCAGTTACCCACCATGATAGTGATGGCCGCTACCAGTCCGAGCAAAGGGGCCCAATCGACGCGCATCGCCGGCAATGCTTCGAGAAAGATACGCGCGTAAAGGGCAAAGCTCGCCGCTTTCGACCCGGTCGATAAAAACGCCGTAACGGAAGTGGGCGCACCTTCATAAGCGTCAGGAGCCCACATGTGAAATGGCACGGCGGCAATCTTAAAGAACAAGCCCGCTGCGAGCGCAATCATCGCCAGTAACAACATCGGGCGAAGACTGGAGAGACTCTGGGCAGGATCCGCAGTGTCGCTCATTGAAGGAACAATCTGAGCGAGCGCGGCGCCAATCTCACCCAGGTTCGTCGAGCCCGTAATCCCGTAAAGCAACGACATGCCGTAAAGTAGAACTCCTGACGAAAACGCGCCCAGGAGGAAGTACTTCATCGCGGCCTCATTCGAGCGCTTCTCCCGTTTGGTAAAGGCGACGAGGACGTAAAATGTCAGGGCCATCAGCTCCAGACTGATGTACAGAGCGATGAGGTCGTAGCCGCACGCCAGAAACAACATGCCGACGGTGGCAAAGAGGACGAGTGCGTAATACTCGCCGTGCTGTTCGCCCTCGATGTCGAGATAGCGCCTCGAGATAGCTACAGCCAAAGCCGCCGCGATCAAAAAGATGGCTTTAAACAGAAGCGCAAAACCGTCGATGCGCACCATCCCGTAGAAGCCGGTAAGCGGCAAGCTGGAGCGAATCAACCACCATTGCACCACTAATGAAGCTGCGGCAAGACCAATGCTGACTAAGGCAAAGTAAGCGATCAGTTTGCTCTTGCGATAAGGAAGAATGACTTCCAGAACCAGCGCCGCGCAGGCGCATACTGTGAGAATGAGTTCCGGGGCGATTAGTAGCAGGTCGCGGACATTCAACAGCGCATTCGTGTTCGCTTGCAGGAGGAAGAATTGATGAACGATGAATGATGAATGATCAATTGTACTCATTAATATGTCGGTCATGATCTCAACAATCCCAATGGTTTTTATTCAGCGCATCATTCATCATTCATTTCCCTGCCTGCTGTTGAGTCGGGACGCCGCCAGGCATCGGAGGCACTTGATAATCCGGGCGCACGTGTTTCACAACTGCATTTACCGGCTGGCGAATGTAATTAATAAAGGTCTGCGGATAGACTCCAATCCAGAGCGACATGATTACAAGGGGCGTCATGTAGAGCCATTCGCGCCCGCTTAAGTCTGAAAGTGCTTCGTTCTTGGGATTATCAATGGCGCCAAAGAACATGCGCTGATAGAGCCAAAGCATGTAACCGGCATTCAAAATAATTCCCAGCGCGCCCCACGCTGCCCACCACGGATTCGCTTCAAACGCTCCTCGCAGCGAAAGGAATTCGGAAATAAAAACACACAGCAACGGCAAGCCAATCGCCGTCATCACCATCGACAGGAACACCGCGGCGTAGCCCGGCATCACATGCGAAAGGCCGCCAAACTCGGCAACGATCCTCGTGTGCCGTCGTTCATAGATTATCCCTACAAGCAGGAAGAGTGCGGCCGAATAAATGCCGTGATTGATCATGTGCAGGACCGCTCCGTTGACCCCATTGGGATTCAACGCAAATAGGCCGAGCATCACGATGCCCATTGACGACACTGACGAGTAAGCGACGAGTTTCTTGACGTCGCCGTCTTTCTTAACGACGAAGTACATCGCGGCGAGGGCGCCATAGATGATGCCCACGATTGCCAGGAAGATCATCACGCTCCTGACACCGAAGGAACCGAAGTAACGTTCGTCTGCTGAGGCTGCCGGAAACATTGGCAGGTTGAAGCGAAAGAAACCGTAGGTGCCCAGCTTCAGCAAAATACCGGCAAGGATTACGGAACCGGCAGTCGGCGCCTCGACGTGAGCATCTGGCAGCCAGGTGTGAAACGGAAACATCGGCACCTTGATCGCAAAGCCAAGGGCAAACGCGAAGAACAGCAGGACTTGCATCGTTCCCATCGGCATTACAGAGCCGAGCGCCTGCATGTAGAGCATATTGAACGTGCCGGTGCCGTTAACTACTGCGGCCTGATAACTGGCATTTACCAGCGAGCTCGCTTGTGGATTGCCGGCGACCAGATCGATCGTGGCCTGAGTGATCTGCGACGTGAGGGCAGCGTCCTGAGTCAGGAAATACATCTTCAAAACGCCCAGCAACATTACTACCGAACCCACGAGTGTGTAGAGAAAGAACTTGATCGCCGCATAGAGTCGGTTCTCGCCACCCCAGATGCCGATCAGGAAATACATGGGCACGAGCGAGACTTCAAAGAACAAGTAAAAGAGGAAAAGATCCATGGAAGCGAAGACACCGACTACGGCTGTTTGCAGGAGCAAGAGCAGAACGTAGTATTCCTTTTCGCGCTTCTCAATGTATTTCCACGATGAGAGCGACGCGATAACGCCCAGCAGCGTTGTCAGCACGATGAGCAACACGGCCACCCCGTCTACACCCATCTGATAGCGCGCGCCGATCACCGGGATCCACTTGTAGTCTTCCAGGAACTGCATGCCACCGATTCCGCGGTCATAACCCATGAGCAATAAAGACGCGACGAAAGCGAGTCCAAACCAGGCGGTGGCGAACTTCTTGATGAGGTCCGACTGGTTCTTCTTGAAGAGAGCAAGAATAATGATGGCGCCGACCGTGGGTAGCCAGGTGACGATGGAAAGGATGTAGGTCTTCATAATAAGCGTCAGGGCAGTGGGCAGTGGTCGTTGTTAGTGGTCAGTGGTCAGTGGTCAGTTGTTAGTGGTCAGTGGTCAGTGGTCAGTGGTCAGTTATTAGTGGTCAGTTGTTAGTAACGGAACCTTCAATACAGACTACAGACCACTAACTACAGACCACTGACCACTGACTACTGACACCGCCACAAAGCTCTTAACCAAGCTCACTATGTCCGCCGCAAAGAAAAGCGCTACTGCAACCACCAATCCGAATACCATTACGAGGGCGTAGTTTTGCGTTAAGCCAGTTTGCGCGGCCCGGAAGAGCGGCGACATCAAACGGATGATGAATGCGGCGACGCCGTTGACGATGCCATCAACGAAGTATTTATCGGCCGCGCCGGTAATCCTGCTCGTCAGCCTCGTCAGCCAGGCGCTACCATTCACCGCGCCATCAATCACATTTGCATCAAAGGCGAAGACTGCGCGCGCCGCATCCATCACGCGACGCGTCACGGCCCAGCCATAAAATTCATCGACCCAATACTTGTTGTAGCTGGCTTCGTAAAGCGGTTTGAGCCGGCGCGCCCAGAGATCCGGCAGGAGCGGGCTCTTTACATAGAACAACCAACCGAGCGCGATCCCGAGACCAGCGACGAGGAGCGAGATGACAATGAAGAGCCACTCGGCAGCGAGATGACTGCCAAGTGCGCCCTCAGCGGCGTGGGCCAGGTTAAAGCCCTCGTGAGTGGTCGCCGCATGGGTCGCCGCCTGATTTTCGGTTGCGCCTGCTGTGTGTTCCGCGGTCGCAGTCTCACCAGCGGGTGTTGTAGCGATCGGTGCTGCGTCGTGCTCTCCTGCGCCGCTCGCGTGCTCTCTTCCAAACTCTCCGGTGGCAGAATTCCAAATGATAGGATCGAGATAGTTAACGATATTTAAACGACCGCCAGGATGATCACTGCCGCTAACAAATTTGAATGCGGGACCAACGCCTACGAACCCGCCGATAGTTGCCAACACAGCCAAAGCAACGAGCGGTATCCACATAGAGGGAGGCGACTCGTGAGGTGTGTGGCCCCCATGACCGTGACTCGCATCCGCATGGCCCTTGTGCGCATCCGCATGACCTTGGTGCGCAACGCCATGAGCGTGGTCACCGTGCTCTGAATCCGCCCCTCTGAACTTACCCCAGAAGGTCATCGCCACTAATCGCGTCATGTAAAACGCCGTGCAGGTTGCTGCGATTGTGCCGACGATCCAAACGAGCCAGCCATAAGGAATGACGGACGTCGAGGCTGCATTCCAAAGGATCTCGTCTTTCGACCAAAAGCCGCTAAAGGGGATGATGCCGCAAATTGCTAACCAGCCGGCGAGGAAGGTTAGATAGGTGTAGGGCATGTACTTCTTCAAACCGCCCATCCGGCGCATGTCCTGTTCGTGATGCATCCCGTGGATCACGCTGCCAGCGCCGAGGAACATCAGGGCTTTGAAAAACGCGTGCGTCATCACGTGAAAGATTCCAATCACGAAGGCGCCCACACCGCACGCCATAAACATGAAGCCAAGCTGCGAAACAGTTGAATAAGCCAGAACCTTTTTAATGTCGTTTTGAGTGATCGCGATCGTGGCAGCAAAGATTGCCGTCGCCGCTCCGACTAAGGCGACTACCAGCATCATGGTTTGCGAATGCTGAAAGATGACGTTTGTGCGCGTCACCATATAAAGTCCGGCGGTGACCATCGTGGCGGCATGAATCAGGGCGGAGACAGGGGTTGGTCCAGCCATGGCATCTGGCAGCCAGACGTGTAACGGCAGTTGCGCGGATTTGCCGCACGCGCCGATGAAAAGACCAAGCGCAATCCACGACAAAATTCCCCAGTGACCAATCCCTTCGAGAGGAAAGCCTTTCGCCTGGGCAAATACATCTGTGTATTGCGTCGATCCAAACACCGCAATCACTCCAAAAATTGCCAGGGCAAAACCGAAGTCGCCAATGCGGTTTGTAATAAAAGCCTTTCGTGAAGCGTCGCCTGCTTCCTTACGACTGAAGTAATATCCGATAAGCAGGTAGGAGCAGAGTCCGACGCCTTCCCAACCCACAAACATCATCAGGAAGTTTGAGCCCATCACCAGGACGAGCATCGAAAACATAAACAGACCCATGTAGGCGAAGAAGCGATAAAAGCCCGGATCGCCGTGCATGTAGCCGGTCGCGAACACAAAGATGCAAAGTCCGACGCCCGTCACTATCAGCATGAACACTGACGACAAGGCATCGAGCTGATAACTCCACTCGACATTCAATTCTGAGAAGTGAGGGGCCTGGTCAGCAGTAGTCGCGAGTGGCGGTGACCCTTCCGGCGTTTGATTGCCTTCATGAGTTGCAGCGGCACGCTCCGCAGCGCCTGCGCTCAAACGAACCGAGCCTCCAGGAATCCAGGTGAAGCTGAACGCCCCATCTTCGCTGGTCACGTATGGCTTGGGCCAAATACTGTGGTTGCTGTATCCGTATGAATAAACGGCCGCGAGACTAAGAAGGAAAGCGAGGGCAATCGAGCCGACGGCGATACCGCCGATCAGCTTCTCTGAAAAACGAAGCTTGCGGCCGAGCAACCCGTTTAGAGCTGCGCCGGCGAGTGGCAAGAGCGGAATGAGCCAGATGTACCTATGCATTTAAGTGCAGGTTCAAAGTCTCATGTCCAATGTCCAATGTCCGCTTTAGCCAACTGACTTTGGGCTTTGGACGTTGGACATTGGACTTTGGGCTACCATTTCAGCAAGTCAATCTCGTCAATCCAGATCGTTTCTTTATTGCGATAGAGCGCAATCACAATTCCCAGTCCGATTGCCGCTTCGGCGGCGGCAACTACTATCACGAATACTGTAAAGACCTGGCCGGCTACGGCATTCATATTTCCAGTGGCCTGCAGGTAACGCGAGAACGCAATGAAGTTGAGATTCGCGGCGTTCAGAATCAATTCAATGGACATGAAAATGACGATGATGTTGCGGCGAGTCAGAACCCCGCCCACGCCGATAACGAAAAGCAGCGCGCCAATCATCAGGAACCTCGACAGATCGGGGTTCTTGATGCTGTTCAACATGACGCCACTACGGCTTTCTTCCTGCAACAAGAAAATTAGAGCTGGTGCGAAGATAGTGAGCATAGTTAATGTCGTGCGCTATTCGATTTCTTCCGCCGCCGGAGTTACCTCGGCCAATTCCGGTTCGCGTTCGGTTTCGGTCGCGAGTACGTCCGGCGCTAGATCGTCGACCGCAGCTTCCTGCTTCAGCGTCCGCGCCAACATTACGGAGCCGATGATGGCGACAAGTAGAAGAACGCTGGCTATTTCAAAAGGCAAAGCCGCATACCGGTAGAGACTATTGCCAACGCGTTCTGTGTCAGCCGTGATGTTGCTAGTTCCCGTCGCTCCCGGCACCAGAGTTTGGTCTTGTCCTTGAACTGCAGCCGTGGGATTTCGTTTTTGCAAGCCACGGTAGCCGACGTTAACTGCGAACAGCAGACCCAGCACCAACAATAAACAAAAGACCATGCTGGTAGTTACCTGGCGCGGCTTGTTCATGATCGGTTGATTGCCACGTTCCTCAGCGCCAACGTTGACAAGCATGATTACGAACAGAAACAACACCATCACGCCGCCGACATAAACGAGGATCTGCACGCCGGCAATAAACTCCGCCCCCGCCAGCACGAACAAGGCGGCAACTGAAACCAGAGACGAGATCAGAAACAGTGCGCTATGAACAGCATTGCGCGCCATCACGGTCAACAGCCCCGCGAAGATAGCGGCGATGGAGAATATCCAGAAGAAGACTGCTTCCCAACCAGACAAAACCATAATGATGAATGATGAGCGATGAACGATGAATTCTAGCGCCGCTTCTTGACTGTTCTTACTGAAGCTACAAAAATTGCCGCCAACTCGTTAGCTTCCTGGCACAACGCCGACAACTTTTCCTTCTTCACAATTCCGCAGTCGATCAGCAGATTAAGCCAGTAAATGGATTCCTCGAGCTCCTGCAATCCGGACTCTATCTTGCTGATGAACTCGGCGTTCGATCTCGACCTGGTTGCTTCGTGATACTGAGCACCAACTGAGGTTCCGCTTCGTAGTAATTGATTTCCTAAAACTTGAGCTTCCGCGGCTTTCGGTAGCGATGTATAGAGCCGTACGATTCTTATAGCGAAGGCGCGTGTTCGCAGACGCAGGTCAGAGCTGGTTCCGGCATCCGACGTTCCGCGTTCATCATTCATAATTCATCATTTCAAATATTTCACCGTCTCGCGCCCCTGTTCCAGCATCTCGCGGTTCCAGACAAAGCCGGCGCGCGAGTAGGTAGCCAGCTCAAAGTCCTGAGTCAATTCCAAACATGATGTCGGGCAGGCTTCCTGGCACAACGCGCAGAACATGCAACGCGATGTGTCAAAGATGAACTCATCAAGCACCTTCTTCTTGCGCGGCTTGCCGGCCACCATGATTTCCACATCCATCGCCAGCACATCGATGCAATCTTCCGGACAGGCGATGGCGCAGAGATTACAAGCGATGCAGAGAGTGTCGTGTGTTTCCGGATCCATGTTGAGGCGGGGCGCGCCATGAAAACGCGGGGCCACGTCTGGCCGGACTTTCGGATACTGCTCGGTGTAGATTCCCTTTCCCGCCACGGAGTCTTTATCGGTGAGCGCGCCGATGTTGTACTTCATTGTCAGGCCCAAACCCTTCACGAGATCAGCCATGAAAAAGCGTTTGACCTTATCAAGGAATTTGATTTTGGGAATCTTAACTAACGGCATAAGTAATTCTTACCCTCTTGAATTAGTACTTTGTTCGCAATTCGACGGTCTTATTTGCCCTACAAGACGAGCAACGAAAGATCAAAGGTACAAAGCTCAAGGACCAAAGTTCAGTTCGCTCAACAACCATCGTGCTCTAGCTCTCGGCGGCAGCCGGGGGCGGAACCGCCGGCTTCCCTTTCGGCAAATTGACTAACCTGATGTTGCGCCGTTGCACCCTCAAATTGAAATCACGCGAACGCCAGTTGATCTTCGAAAGTAACCAGCCGGTTATTCCGAGTCCGATCAGCCCCATCGCAATCATGATGCCTTTGCCGGCCGGGGTAAGATTCAGACCGGCGCTGATGCTATCTATCGTTTTGAAACCGCGCCAGCCATCAAGCGCCTGAACCAGAAAAACAGCAAAAGCCGACAACCCAATATTTATCAGCGCCGATGGAATCAACCACTTCCAGCCGATGTCCATCAACTGATCATAACGAAAGCGCGGCAGTGTCCAACGCAACCAGAAATAGAGGTAAAGCACGGCCAGCAGTTTCGTGATAAAGACGAGCAGGCTGACTATAACATAGAGGTTATGGTGACCATTCGCTTCGGTTAAGCGATACACGAATGGGAAATACCAACCTCCGAGATACACCGTGACGGCGACGGCTGAGACGACGACCATGGCCGCGTATTCCGCCATGAAGAAGAGCGACCAGCGCATGCCGGAATATTCGGTATGAAATCCGGCGACCAGCTCTGATTCCGCTTCCGGCAGATCAAAAGGCGCGCGATTGTTTTCGGCGATCCCGCTCACTAGAAAAATTAGAAAGCCTGCCGGTTGATATACGAGAAACCAGACAGAGTCTATCGCCTGCGCGTTTACAACTCCCGAAAGCGACAGCGTGCGCGCAAACATCAAGGCGCCGACGAGCGACAAGCCCATCGCCACCTCATATGAAACCATCTGCGCGCTGGAACGCAGTCCACCGAGCAGGGCATACTTCGAGTTCGAAGACCATCCGGCAAGGATTAATGCCAGGACGCCGACGCTTGAAACGGCCAGCACAAATAGGAGACCAATGTTGACGTCGGTAATCACGCCCCAATCGGGCGCAAACGGAATCACCGCCATAACGATGAAGGCAGAGGCGACAGCAATGTATGGGGCGATAAAGAAAATGCCGCGGTCGGCTTTGTCAGGAATGAAGTCTTCCTTCGTGAGAAGCTTGATTGCGTCAGCGATCGGTTGCAGCAAACCCCAGGGACCTACACGCATTGGTCCAAGGCGGGCTTGCATGAACGCCGAGATCTTTCGCTCCAGGTAGGTAGCGTAAGCGACCCAGCCTGCCACAATCGTCACCACCGCCCCGATCTGGATAAAGGGCCAGACAACATTATTGACGGTTTGCGGACTGAAAAATTTCAGCAGAATTTCGTCGATGAAGTTTATTGGTGCGAACAGGGCGATGAGTGCTTCCATAATAAACGGGCGACCTATCGATCGATTTCGCCTAGTACGATATCCAACGTTCCAATAATAGCTACGACGTCAGCAACCAGGTGGCCAACGCACATCTGTCTCAACGCCTGCAGATTGATTAGCGATGGCGGGCGCACGCGCACGCGCCATGGTTGTGCTGAGCCATCCGCGACCAGATAGCAACCGATTTCACCTTTTGGACCTTCGATCGAATGATAATAATCCCCGGCAGGCGGCTTGACGATCTTCGGAATTTTGGCGTTCACCGGACCGTCAGGCAAATTATCGAGCGCCTGATCCACGATGCGTCGCGACTGTCTCATTTCTTCCAGACGTACGAGGTAACGATCGTAAGTGTCGCCGTTCTCGCCGAGCGGCACATCGAAGTCCATGTCGGCATAAGCCGCATAAGGCCGCGCCTTTCGTACATCCCACGCCACTCCGGAGCCGCGCAAAGCGGGACCCGAAAGCCCGATGGCAACAGCTTCTTCTCCTGAGATCACGCCGATGCCAACGGTGCGACTCAACCAGATGCGATTCTCAGAAAGTACGGTTTCGTATTCGTCGAGCCGCTTCGGAAAATTGCTAACGAAGCGCTGCACGTCACTCGCAAAGTCGTCGTAAGCGTCGTTCGGCATGCCGCCGATACGCCAGGCATGACAAGTGAGCCGCGCGCCAAATTGTCGTTCGAAGATTTTTAGAATTTCTTCCCGTTCGCGGAGTGCCCACAGCAACACAGTGACAGCGCCGATATCGAGAGCGTGGGTCGCCAGCCAGAGCAAGTGCGAAGCGATGCGATTGAGTTCGGTTAGGATCGTGCGCAGGTAGTGGGCGCGCGGCGGAACTACGAGCCCCATCATCTGTTCGACCGTCTCGACCCAAACGAGTCCATTGGAAACTGCGGCGATGTAATCGAGACGATCCCAATAAGGAGCGATCATTGTGTACTGCCGATTCTCGGCAATCTTCTCCATGCCACGATGGAGGTAACCAATATCGCAATCGAGATCGATGACAGTTTCGCCATCCAGCTTCAGGATCACACGCAGCACGCCGTGAGTTGAAGGATGTTGCGGCCCCATGTTCAGGACCATCTCGGGGCTGTCGAGCAGAGTTTCCTGAGTTGTGGCGATCTCTACCTGATGCATGTTGTTCTTTCTTCTTAAGCCGCAGCAGGAGTTGAGCCGGCAGGAAGATAACAGCCGGTTACGCTCCAGGGTTCGATGATCAAGCCAATTTCCGCGGCGTCGCCCTTTTCTCGCTCCGCGACAAGTTTCAAAACGATTGCCTGAGCAGCGCTAGCTTTATTCCAGACGTTACGTGGCGCCGCTGTCTCGCCAAGAATGAAGCCTGCCACTTTGGCCGCTTCCGGCGACTCAAAAACCTTGGCATCATAATGGGCGGCTATTTCCTTTGGCGTCATTCTGTATTTCCGATTGCCAATTGTAGATTGC
Source organism: Pyrinomonadaceae bacterium (assembly GCA_963826235.1). GTDB lineage: Bacteria > Acidobacteriota > Blastocatellia > Pyrinomonadales > Pyrinomonadaceae > PSRF01. The sequence continues at coordinate 144,772 of CAWGWE010000002.1, forward strand.
CAATTGGAAGCATTTCGGACCGCGATGATTCAAATCGGCAATTGGCAATCGCCAATTGGCAATCATTTATCCTTCGGCATAACTTCCTTTCCACCTTGAAAGATCTCGCGCATCTGCCGCTCTTGCGGCACCGAAAGAATCTCCAGACCATAAGCGCGCCGTTGTTCCAACTGCTCGCGCTGGACATCTGTCATCTCCGGTAAGTGTTGCTTCGTCCAGTTGTTCTCGACAAACTCCAGCGATACATCCTTCCGCAACGGATGCCCTTCCCAGTCAGGCGGCAACAGGATCCGGCGCAGATCGGGATGGTTGTTAAAGATTACGCCGAACAGATCATAAACTTCGCGCTCGAGCCAATTCGCCGCTGGCCAAACTCCCGTCACACTTTCTACACCGCCGCCGTTCACAGCCACGTTCAGACGCACGCGCTCGTTCGCTGGAATCGAGTAAAGGTTGTAGACGATCTCAAAAGGAGCCTCGTGGCGATCCGGCAAATGGACGCAGGTTAGATCGGAGAGATAGTTGAATGGAGTTTCCGGATGTCGCTTCAGGAAGTCGCAGACTTGAACAATCTGCGTACGGTCGATGCGGACCGAAAGCTGACCGATAAACTCCACTGCCTCAACCACGGCCTGCCCAAACGTTTCTTTCAGTTTTACTACGAGCGGATGGTTTGCTGCGTCGATCGGTTTGGGACCTTCGTCCTTCTTCTTAACCGGCGCTTTAGGGGTGCCTGGGGCTGGCGCAGGAGGAGCGGCTTTCTCAGCCAGAGAGTCTTTAACTGCGGCAACTCGAGACTTTGCCTGTTCGACCATCGACGCCTTTTCAGCGTCGGCGCCTGCGAGTTCACCGGCGTCAGGAATTGAGGAGGGAGGCGGCGTGCCGGATTGATCAGTCTGCTTCGGTTCTTCAGGCTGATCACCGGGCTCGGGTCGTACTTCGCTTTTCTCTTCTTCCATAGGGCTCGCGGCTCGCGCTTTTACCCTTACCGGACGTGCGCTGCGGCACTGTTCCGACCGCGCAAAGCGTTTGGACTAAAGTATTAATGCAGTGACAGAAGGACGGCGAAATTGGATTTAAACATGCAGCTTAACGACTGTCAACCAACTTGTTTTTCGCGCGCACGCACGATCTTCCTCAGCAAAATCGCGTTGAACTTGACGATCCCCAAGCGCGGCAACTATCATGGCTTGTTTGCAGAGAGCATCAATTGCTCACAATGGGAACAGGACAAAGATTAGGAAGAGGAAAGTAATGAAGCCAGAGATTCACCCAGCATATGAAGAAATGACCGTTACCTGTGCGTGCGGCGAGACGTTTAAGACACGTTCGACCAGGAAGGGCGACTTGCACGTAGAAATTTGCTCGGCTTGCCACCCATTCTTTACCGGAAAACAGAAGCTAATCGATACCGCTGGACGCGTCGATCGCTTCAATAAGCGATATGGTAAGAAACCGGCTGAGAATACGGCAGCCACACAGTAAACCCGTCATGAGCATTAACCGTCACTAGCTAACTTTAAGAATCAACGCCGGCGTGGTCACGTCGGTCGCTACCCGTGCAGGAACCAGCGACCAACGTCAGAAACGCCGGCGTTATTGTATTAGTGGTACGAGTGTCGGGTGAATGAGGGTGCGGGTAACGAGTGAGAGGAAGTATCCGACATTCGTCACCTGAACCTGAAATCCGACATCTGACATCTGCCATCACCGTTAACAAGCGAGGTCTGAAACTTGAGCACAAACGAGAGAGATTTAATCGTTGGCGGCCAGGCTGTAATCGAAGGCGTAATGATGCGCACACCCAACGCTTATGCCGTGGCGGTGCGCAAAGCCGATGGCACAATCACGAACATATCGGCACGCCTTCCCAAGTGGAGCGATAAGTATCCAATCCTAAAACTGCCGGTGCTGCGCGGTGGCGCGGTGCTGATTCAGTCGATGGGGTTGGGGATCAAAGCGCTGAACTATTCGGCAAGCGAAGCCTTTACGGAAGCGGAGGAAGCAGAGGCTAAAGAAGTGAAAGTTGCGCTCACCCCGGCAGTCATTGAAGGTGAAGGCGATTTTGCTGGGATCACCGGTGCCTTGCCTGGGCTGTTTCCTGTACCAACGCAAAAGCGCTCGAAAGACGAAATGAAGAAAGGCGGCACTGCGGCCGCAGCCGGCTCGATCATATTCGCGATCATCTTCAACATCGTGCTTTTCGTTGCCTTACCGTTGTTGTTGACCAATGCACTTTTCATCGCTGCGGGTTGGGCGCCAGCGCCGGGTGTGGTGGCGACATCCACCGCGGCCGCTCCTGCTGTAGCGGGCACACAAACTGTGACGCAAGCGGCGCCGGCCGAACCGGCATGGTATTCACGGACGTGGCGCACAGTTCGTACTTACTTGCATCCGGTGCGGCCTTCGATCTCTTTCAACTTAATCGACGGCATGATCCGCATGACGTTTTTTCTGATCATGATCTTTAGTTTTTCTTTGCTGAAGGACATAAGACGGGTGTTTCAGTATCACGGAGCCGAGCACAAGACTGTGTTCACCTGGGAAGCCGGCTTACCTTTGACAGTCGCGAACGCCCGGCCGCAGCCGCGACAGCATCCGCGTTGCGGCACCAGTTTTCTGATGGTGGTGATGCTGGTCTCGATAATTCTCTTTTCGGTGATCAAGTTTGATTCTTTGCTTTTCAATTTTCTAGTCCGACTTGCCCTGATGCCAATAGTTGCCGGACTCTCGTACGAAATCATTCGGCTCTCGGCGCGCAAGGAAAGCGGTTGGGTGTTTAAGGCGATTACGCTACCGGGCGTTTGGCTTCAGAACATCACAACGCAGGAGCCTGACGATCAGCAACTGGAAGTAGCTATCGAAGCTCTTAAAGAATCGCTCAAACTTGAACCGCAAGCTGGGGAGGGCGCACTCGCGCCGCTTTCGTGAGGACGCTCGAGGTAAAGAGAAATGTTAGACAGACTGAAACAGATTGAAGAGCGTTACGAAGAGCTTTCGCAAGAACTGCTCTCGCCCGAGCTGCTTGGTGATCACACGGCTTACAGCAAAGTTGCCAAGCAACACCGGAGTCTGGGCGACATCGTGACGAAATATCGTAGCTGGATCGCCCTTCAGGCGGAGATGGCGGGAGCACGCGAGATGCTCGAAACCGCCGACGACGACGAAATGCGCGAAATGGCTCGACTCGAAGTTGATTCCCTGCAAACGAGGTTGGAAGCGACCGAGAATGAATTGAAATTGATGCTGGTACCCTCGGATCCTAATGACGAGAAAAACGTGATCGTCGAAATCAGGGCGGGCACTGGCGGAGACGAGGCGTCGCTTTTCGCCGGAGAAGTCTTGCGCATGTATCAACGCTACTCGGAACGTCAAGGCTGGCGTTTCGAGATTCTCGATGCCTCCGAATCAGGAATCGGGGGCGTCAAGGAAGCGGTGGCGTTGATCGAAGGCGACAAAGTCTATTCAAAACTAAAACACGAATCCGGCGTGCACCGTGTCCAGCGCGTGCCCCAGACTGAAGCAAGCGGCCGGATTCACACCTCCGCGATCACTGTCGCTGTCCTTCCCGAAGCTGAAGAAGTTGATGTGAAGATCGATCCGAAGGATCTGCGTATCGACACCTTCTGTTCCTCAGGACCAGGTGGACAATCCGTCAACACTACTTACTCTGCCGTGCGCATTACTCACCTACCGACGAACGTGGTTGTGTCGATGCAGGACGAGAAGTCGCAAATTAAGAATCGTGAAAAAGCGATGCGGGTGTTGCGCGCGCGACTGCAGGAGCTGGAAGAACAGAAGCAGCACGACGCGTTAGCGAGTGAGCGCCGATCAATGGTGGGATCGGGCGATCGCTCGGAAAAGATTCGCACATATAACTTCAAAGAGAATCGCGTCACCGATCACCGTATCGGTCTCACAATTCACCAGTTGGATTTGGTAATCGCCGGCAACCTCGATCCCTTCATCCAGGCACTCGTTAATCACTACCAGGCGGAGAAGCTGAAAGCCGAAGCCGTAGCCGCCTAGAAGTTTCGAGTTTCGAGTTCAGAGTTTCGAGTTTGACGACTAATCTCAAACGCGAAACTCTAAACTTGGAACTCGAAACTCGAAACTCGAAACTTGATACTGGCAATCGCCAGTCGGCAATGGTGGTAACGCATGTTTTTTTAGTCCGCCATGGCCAGTCGCGCGGCAATGCGGAAGGCCGCTTTGGCGGACACACTGACACGCCCTTATCGCCTCGTGGCCACCAACAAGCCAAAGCAGCGGCCGAAGCCTTAGCCAAAGAAAGCTTGACAGCGATATATGCCAGTGATCTCGCCCGCTCGCTCGAGACGGCGCAGCCACTCGCGAAGTTAACTACCCTTCAGGTTGAAGCGGCCGCTGAGTTTCGCGAGCGCAGTGTCGGAGTGATGGAAGGGTTAACTTTCGAGGAAGCCGCCGCACAACATCCGGAACAATACGCGGCGCTTTTGCAGCGGGACTTCGAACACGTTTTGCTCGGAGGCGAGAGTTACCGACAGACCCTCGACCGCGCTGCTCGCAAACTTGATGAAGCGATTGAAGCGAACCGTGGCGGACGGATTGCGATATTCACGCACACAGGGACAATCTGCATTCTTGCTTTGCACTTGATGGGAGCTCTCGACGCACCGGAGCTGAAGCCAGTCTGGATTCACAGCTCAAACTGCGGCATCAGCCGTTTCGATCTGCGCGACGATGGTTATGTGCGCGTTGCCGCCATCAACGACACGCGCCACCTGACAGGGCTTTAGATTATTTGTGTAGGGGCGCCCCTCCCTGGGCGCCCCCTTTTTCCGAGCACGGGGCGGCCACGGAGGACCGCTCCTACAATTCTTACTCTCCGGCAAGTCGCTTCCGTTCTGCTTCCGTCCAGTCACAGAGAATCTTGATGTCCGCGTCTGACAGTTTGGCGCTGCGATGAATCCAGGTGTAGGTATCAATCGGCATTAACTTATCCGTAACCTCTTCGCAAATCTCCTCCAGCTTGTCGTCCGCCTGGCGCTTGTCTAACTTTCCCCACTCGGAAAAATTCAAATGTGAACGCCCGTCATCTACGTGATCGACCAAATACCATGAGGCCGGCGAGACGTTGCTGTACCAGGGCCAGCGTGTGGTGTTCGAATGGCAGTCATGACATGAGCGATCGAGAATTGCTCCCACCTGCGGAGTGATCTGAAGATGCGCATTGATGGTCTGGGTTTGATCCACGGCAGGGTTAGTTCGCGCCGGCCGCACAAACTGTAGGCCGAGAAATACAACTGCTATAGCGACTGCCAACCACTTCAACACCTTTCGGACTCGACTCATGCGCGCGCCCTCCGTTTGCCTCTCTGTCTGGTCCGCCAAAGCAAAATCACTACCGACAAAATCCCGAGGCTAAGCAGCGTGATCGCGTAACGCCAGCGGCCATCTCGGGAAAGAAGCACGAGAGCGTTCTCAGCAGTTACTCCAGCCCTTACGGCAAGAGGTTCAATATCAGTAACGCCAACGGTAGCGAGTATTGTCTGTTTTCCGTCGGCAGAAATCTTGCGCACGCGAGGCCCGCTCGAAATGTTGGGCAAGGTGAAACCCACTTCGAGGACATAGAGATTGTTTCCGGCAACGGCTACGCCATTGGGAAAGAAGGGCGGCTCGGTTCGCAGCATCGCTTCCACCTTTCCTTCTGAAGTAACTTTGAGCAAACGTCGGTTCCCGGAATCTGCAACGTAGACAGTTCCATCTGGCGCCACAGCCAGACCAGTCAAACTCCCTGACAAGCCTGAAAGAAAGCGAGGCTGATCGTTGCGATCGCGAAAGTCCAAACGACTGCCAATCGTAGTGACAGTTCCTTCCATTGTTACCTTGCGAATTGTAGGGCCATCGGAGAGATAAAGACTGCCATCGGGCCCAAACGCCATACCTCCTACACTGCCGAGCTTCGCTGCCGTGCCCTTGCCATCCGAGTGTCCATAAGCACTGCCGGCGAGAGTCGTAACCAGACCCTCCGGGGTGCGCTTAATCAGCAGCGTTTGTGTCTTGGTATGGTTGTTCTGATCAACCCAGTAGCTGTTGCCGGCGCGGTCACGCCAAACACTCATGCCCCGTGGCGGAGTTTCCGTGGTGTCCAACAAGTAAGTGGTTTTTCCATCTGTCGTCATTTTCCAAATGGCGCTGGGCCAGCCCTTAGAAGCCGGGTTGTAACTGATGTCACCACCGTAGATGTTGTCCTCACTATCGATTGCCAGTTCATGCACATGCCGGCCGCGTTCGGCTGCGCGGAAGACGGTGAGCTTTCCGTCAGTGCTAATCTTCCAAACCGTTTCCAGATTACTGAAGTAAACGTTTCCGGCTCGATCAACGACGATACCCGTCGCCGGATGTGCAGTTGCGCTCGACGCCAGACACAAACAAAACGTCGCCGCTCCTATGAACATTAAGAAGTGCTTGATCATTGATTTGGTCAGAGGTCAGTGGTCAGTTGTCAGTGGTCAGTTCTCAGTAGTCAGTTGTCGGTAGTCGGTTGTCAGTCGTTAGTTGTTAGTAGTCGGCTGGATGCAGTCGTTGGCGCCACGGGCTACTGACAACTGACCACTGACAACTGACCACTGACCACCTGACAACTGACCAATTTCAGTTCCTCACACAATTGTTAGTACAGCGTTCAACTTTGATATCGCGTACGCCGCGCAAAATTCCGTCACTACCGCGTGTCAGGGTTAATACCGGAGAGAACTTGCCAAGGCTGGCAACCCTTCGCTTCACGTCTTCCCCGACAAATGGATCGTCTGCAAAGTTGTATTCGTCGATCCAGTATTCAGGATAGTCAGCTCCGGAAACGTAAGCGTGGATATGCGAAGAGATGCGCGAGTTGGGATAAGACGCGGGTTTGATTGTGCGAAATTCGTAACGACCATCCGCCCCTGTGCGCATCACGCCGTGAATGCGTGTGTTGCGGTTGTCGCCGCCATTACCAGCAGTTGAGTAAACACCCGTTGCGTCCGTTTGATAGACGTAAAGCTTGATTCCTTCCAGGGGCGTGCGGCCATCAGGTGCGAAAACAACTCCGGACACAATCAACGGCTCTCCCGGCTCCTTGTCTGAAACAATAACGATCTTCGCGGGCAGATTCTCGTCGCGTGGCGCCACCGCTTTCTGTTCCGCGGAGCTTGCCGGCCCACAACTGAAGAAACTGAGGGTGCTAACCTCAACGAGGGGCAACGCGAGTGCGAAAGCCGACGCGTGTTTGAGAAAATTTCTACGGGGAAGAATTTGATCCTGGTTTCGCATGGTGAACTCCTCAATCAGTAGTCAGTGGTTAGTGGTCAGTTGTTTGTTGTCAGTAGTCAGTGGTTAGTGGTCAGTTGTTTGTTGTCAGTGGTCAGTTGTCAGTTGTCAGTTGTCAGTGGTTAGTGGTTAGTGGTCAGTTAAGTGGTCGGATGCTTAGAAAAGGTAATGACAACTGACAACTGACCACTGACCACTGACCACTGACCACTGACTACCGACAACTGACTACCGACAACTAACTACCGACAACTATCAACTGACCACGTGCTCACTTCTTCACTTCCTTTTCCTTGATCTTTCCCAGCGTGCGCGTCCACGTATCGATCCAGCCTTTCTTTAGTGGCGAAGCGCCCGTCCAAATGTTATCCAGGTGGCCTTTCCAAAGCCGCAACATCTTTTCCTCAAGCTGCAAAACGCCTTCACGCGTTACGCCCGCTGGAGGCGGCGTCAAAGCCGCGAGACGGTCGTAAACCAGTCCGCGATCGTTTTCACCAACCCGATACAAGAGATGCCATAACGTGAGCGTGTCGCGCACACGCGCTTCGGCCAACAAGTCTTTTAGAACAGAATTGTCGTTCGTCTGTGCCGTTCCACTCTCAAAATCCAGTTTGGTCAACGCAGACCGGAAGGTTTGCGAAGCATCTTCAAAATACGGCGTGCCTGGTCCAATCCCGGTGCGCGTCGCACAAGCAGCACCTGCCGGAACAATTGATTCGCGATCGCGAAGCTGCAACGCCACCCAGCCGGATGTCACGCGCAGCAAACTCGCTCCTTGATCATCAACCTCGAGCGTGTAAGCACATCCAAGGTCAGCGGCGACTGCCGAAGGCGTGTCAACAAAGAACAAACGCGGCGGCGCCCAGATGTGCGCGCTCATGCGTCCGCGGGCGAGCTCGAGCCGATGTTCCGTGGGCCGCGTTTCCAGCAACCGGACCCGAGTATTCGGATCGATCTCCACCTGACCAATTGAGGCGACGCTAATCCGAGCTCGCGAAGCTGCGTCAGTCTCGAGCCACTGCCCCACACCAAGCTGTCCCGTGTCTCCAATTCTCGAGTTGCCGATCATCGGCGCGCCGATAAGTCGCGCGACTTCCCACGAAGGCCTTGATTCCTGGCGATAGATCCAAAAAGCTGCGGCTCCTAACGTCAAAATTAACGCAGCGGCGATTGCTGCCGGAATGGGATAGAAAAATCGGTGACGAAAACTTCTGCGAACGTTGATCGCTCGGTCTTGTTTCGAAACCCGCTGGTCGAGGCGGCCCTCCAGTTCACTCCAAAGCGAATCGGGAGCTTTAACTAGCGGCAGCTGTTCTGCGAACTTCACGCCCGCTTTGATTTCTTCAAATTGCGCGCGACAGCTACGACAGGCGATTAGATGCTCGGCGACCCGCCGCGCTGCCTTAGCGTCAAGCTCATCGTGGCAATAGGCCGACAGTTGTTCCCTCACGTGGTTTGAAAACATCTCAATCCCCCAACACAACCTGGTCGCGCAAATGCGCTAAGCGACGCGCTAATTCCTTATGACCGCGGTTGAGCCGCGACGCCACTGTACCCTTCGAGCAATTCAAAATACTTGCCATCTCCTCATAAGAAAGATCTTCGATGTACCTAAGCAAGATCGCTAAACGAAATTTCGGTTTTAACTCCGCGATCGCGTGCCGGACTGAGTCGGCCAGCTCGAGTTTGGCGTACCGCTGTTCCTGAGGCCGCTTGAATTCGATCTTCGCTCCCTGCGGCGAATCTGCGAAAGGAAGAAAGCGTTTGCGTTTTCGTTGCTCGTCAATGCAAGCGTTGGTGACCATGCGATAAAGCCAGGTAGTGAACTGCGACTCGCCGCGAAACTGACTGATGTTAGTCATCAACTTAAGAAAAACCTGTTGCGTTACGTCGCCCGCGCTGGTTTCGTCGCCTCCGCATGAATACACCGCAATCGAAAACACTTTGTCTTTGTAAGCTTCAAAGAGCAGCCGAAAAGCCTCGCGATCGCCCTGCTGGCAGGCTTGGATTACGCGATCGTTAATTACCGGTTCGGCCATTACAGCGCGCTGCTCCATTGGCTCCTCCGTCTGAACAGACCAACTATTAGACGAAGCAGAGCGTGGTTCTCTTCCAGGAAAATGAACTATCCGTCTGATTCTCACCGAGCTTCAGCCCGGTGCCAAGACGCATCCGACAGGGAGACCGTTTAAACGGTTTCCAATTCAAGCACGCCACGAACACCGCGCTAAGGCACGGTGAGAATGAGAGAACACAGGTTAGTTGTGAGCGGCGGAAACGTGATGGGAACTGCAGGATGTTTAAGCGGCTTCTTCGTCGCCTTCAAGCGAACGCCGGCGGTGCACCGAGCCATCGGATTCGAAGATGTAAGCAGAGGGCGCTTCGCGCATGATGATGTCTTGCAGGCGCATTAAGCCGTAGAGCAAAGCTTCGGGACGCGGTGGGCACCCGGGGATATAAACGTCGACGGGGATACAACGATCGACGCCTTGCATTGTCGAGTAGGAATCGAAGGGACCGCCGGTCGAGGCGCAGGCGCCCATTGCGATCGCCCACTTTGGTTCGGGCATTTGATCGTAGACGCGGCGTACCACCGGTCCCATCTTGAGCGTTACGGTTCCGGCGATGATGATCAAGTCGCTTTGGCGTGGACTTGGTCGAAACACCCCGGCGCCAAAACGATCGATGTCGAAACGGCCCGCGCCGGTAGCAATCATTTCGATGGCACAACAGGCGAGGCCAAAGGTCATCGGCCAAAGAGCGGACTTGCGCGCCCAGTTCACGACGGGTGCAGTCATGTCCATCGCCTTCGCGCCCACGGTGCGCCGCACCGAGTTCATGATGGAATCGACGGTAGTTAGAACAAATCCTTCTTCGTGTTCAGCCATACCAAGATTGCCGATTGCCGATTGGCGATTGCCGATTGGATTAGATTTCCGAGGTTGATTTTTTGAAAGACCTTACCAATTGCGCGCTGCAAGTTTCCTTTAGACGCCAATCGGCAATCGGCAATCGCCAATCGGCAATCGAGTTACGCCCACTCCAGGGCGCCTTTGCGCCAGGCGTAGTAATAACCAACTATCAAAATGCCGATGAAGACGAACATTTCAACGAGGGCGAATTTGGTAAACGAAAAATCGTCGCCCATGAAGATGATTGCCCAGGGCAGCAGGAAAATGGTTTCGACATCGAAGATCAGAAACAACATCGCCACAATGTAGTAACGCACCGTAAAGCGGTCGTGGGCTTCGGTGGTCGGATCGATGCCACACTCGTAGGGCCGCATCTTCTGCTTGCCATATTTAATTGGGCGTAGGAACCTTCCGAGAATCAACGGGAGCACCGGAAAAACTATCGCGACCAGGAAAAAGATCATCACCGGCCAGTATGCCGTGATTGGCGCACCTACGTTTTGCGTTGCCGGCTGAGTGATCGCTACCGCTTCCTGAAGCATCATTTGCCCGCCACTATAACAAGTTGTCGTTAGTTACGACAAGATAAGTGTTTTGACATTGGCGATTGGTGATTGCCAATTGCCGATCTCTAATTGGCTTGATTTAAGCGATAGGTGACGGCAATTGGCAATTGGCAATCGCCAATCGGACGGTAATCGGCAATCGCCAATCGGCAAACCCACTGACGGTTTCGCGCAGCCTATCAACCGATTCGTTTAATGCCGCCGGCTTCACGCCCAAAGTGGTTGTTTTTGCAGGTTGGCACGGTGCATGCGAATGGACAAGGCATGAAGCCGCTAAGAGAAAGAGGCATTTACCTGGCGCCAAACGGCGAACGCTTCGTTGCGAGCCGGAGGAGAAAGACGACGGCTGACGGGAAGCGGATCCTGTCGCGGTTAGGAGATCGTCTGTCCTGCTTTCTCTTTGGACGATACGCGTGGGCCTTCCACGGCGCGCCCGATTACGAGGTTACAAAGGCGGGGAATCTGGTCGCCCTGAAGCAGCCCTTAAAGTTTCGGCCCGAACAGCTAATCGATACGGGCGCCACCGCGGGAGCGCACTAAACTCAGCAGTCAGGAGTCAGTTGTCAGTTGTCAGTTGTAAGTAGCACGCTTCAAGAAGACTACATCGGGTAGGAGGCGGAGTTACCTCCGCCGTCCTCCCACACCACCGTACGTACGGTTCCGTATACGGCGGTTCATAAAGCAAGCTGGAAGCGTCGGCGTTGTTCCAGCAGCGACAAAAGACCACACCGATCAAAGTAGGATTTAGGAAAAGCAGCATTCATGTGCGCGGCCCCGGCATTCCACCATGGGCCGCGCCTATTAGTCGCTGATTCCCAAGCCTGAGTTTCTTTCAGACCACGTTGCCTCAGTCCTTTAGCACGAGTAACAGTCCGTTTCCATTGACGCCAGATCAAACAGCGCAGTTTGCGCCGTATCCAGCCGTCCAGTTCTTCGAAGATGCCTTTCACCTGTGCCAGCCGAAAGTAGTTCATCCAGCCGCGCAGCAATGGTGTCAGTTCCCCTTCGATTAACTTGTTCAGGTTACGTCCTTTCCCGCGCCGAAAGATTTCCCGTAACTTCTCTTTCAGCCGTTGCACTGAGCTGGCCGCAACTTTGAGTCGCGACTCGCGGTGCCACGTCAGCGAGTAACCCAGGAACTTTCGCTCCCACGGGCGAGCCACTGCACTTTTCTCCGCATTCACCTTCAGCCGCAGTCGTTGCTCAAGGAAGTTGGCTAGCGATTTCATCACTCGCTCTCCCGCGCTCCGGGACCGCACATAGATATTGCAGTCATCGGCGTAACGGCAGAACTTGTGACCGCGTCGCTCCAGTTCCTTGTCCAACTCGTCGAGTAGAATGTTCGACAGCAGCGGCGATAGTGGCCCACCTTGCGGCGTTCCTTCTCTTCGGGCGGTCGTCAGACCATTCGACATCATGCCAGCTTGCAGGTAGCGGCGGATTAGCCGCAGTACCCGTTTATCTTTGATCCGCCGGGCCAACCGCGACATCAACACATCATGGTTAACTCGGTCGAAGAACTTCTCCAAATCGAGGTCCACAACCCAGCGCCGCCCTTCACGCACATACTCGCGGGCCTTTAGCGCCGCCTGCTGCGCACTCCGGTGCGGCCGGAAGCCGTAGCTCGACTCCGAAAAGTTTGGTTCAAAGAGTGGGCTTAGTACCTGATGTAACGCCTGCTGTATTAGTCTATCTACCACCGTCGGAATGCCTAACATTCGCATCCCTTTACCACCAGGCTTCGGTATTTCCACCTTCAGCACCGGCTGCGGTTGATAGCTTCCTGCCAGCAGTTCCCCTTTGATTCGTAGCCAGTGCTCCCTCAAGTAGGCTCGCAGTTGCTCGACGGTTATCTTATCGACTCCCGCCGCGCCCTTGTTTCGCTGTACCTGTTTGAGCGCTAGCCCCATGTTCTTTCGTTCGACCACTGCCTCTAACAACTGCTCTGCTTCCGGTCCAGAGTTGTCTCTTGTTACCGTGCCGCTTGCTGCACCCAAGCCTTCTTCTCGCCAATTCCGTTGGCTACCATCCGGGTGGGAGTCGAGTGTTTCAGCTCTACTATCCGCATCTCTGCTAATCATCGAAACTTGAGTCTCCGTTCCGTTACTTCATGTTCGGGCCTTCAGTTCGGTCGAATGAACCTACTATGCCCTCGGCTGACTTCTGCAACTTCATCCCATCGCCTCTCAGCGCTGGTAGCTCATCGCAAAGTTGCAGATCTCCCCGAGTATTGCGCACTCACCTTCACGCTTATGCCCGCCGCATATACGTACAAGCTTTCCGTACAGGTATCGGACTTTGAAGAGATTTGCCTTCTCATCCAGCTTGCACGCCTCATATGCGATTTCTGTTCGTCGAGCCAGCGCTTTGCCTGCGGCTTCCTTCAGATTCCACCTCGCAATGGACACCCTTGCCGTCCGGCTAACGATTCCCCCTGCCGGGTTCGTAGGAGACTTTCACTCCCTAGTGAGTGCGCCCTGCCGGGCGCACATCGGGTAGGAGGCGGAGTTACCTCCGCCGTCCTCCCACACCACCGTACGTACGGTTCCGTATACGGCGGTTCATAAAGCAAGCTGGAAGCGTCGGCGTTGTTCCAGCAGCGACAAAAGACCACACCGATCAAAGTAGGATTTAGGAAAAGCAGCATTCATGTGCGCGGCCCCGGCATTCCACCATGGGCCGCGCCTATTAGTCGCTGATTCCCAAGCCTGAGTTTCTTTCAGACCACGTTGCCTCAGTCCTTTAGCACGAGTAACAGTCCGTTTCCATTGACGCCAGATCAAACAGCGCAGTTTGCGCCGTATCCAGCCGTCCAGTTCTTCGAAGATGCCTTTCACCTGTGCCAGCCGAAAGTAGTTCATCCAGCCGCGCAGCAATGGTGTCAGTTCCCCTTCGATTAACTTGTTCAGGTTACGTCCTTTCCCGCGCCGAAAGATTTCCCGTAACTTCTCTTTCAGCCGTTGCACTGAGCTGGCCGCAACTTTGAGTCGCGACTCGCGGTGCCACGTCAGCGAGTAACCCAGGAACTTTCGCTCCCACGGGCGAGCCACTGCACTTTTCTCCGCATTCACCTTCAGCCGCAGTCGTTGCTCAAGGAAGTTGGCTAGCGATTTCATCACTCGCTCTCCCGCGCTCCGGGACCGCACATAGATATTGCAGTCATCGGCGTAACGGCAGAACTTGTGACCGCGTCGCTCCAGTTCCTTGTCCAACTCGTCGAGTAGAATGTTCGACAGCAGCGGCGATAGTGGCCCACCTTGCGGCGTTCCTTCTCTTCGGGCGGTCGTCAGACCATTCGACATCATGCCAGCTTGCAGGTAGCGGCGGATTAGCCGCAGTACCCGTTTATCTTTGATCCGCCGGGCCAACCGCGACATCAACACATCATGGTTAACTCGGTCGAAGAACTTCTCCAAATCGAGGTCCACAACCCAGCGCCGCCCTTCACGCACATACTCGCGGGCCTTTAGCGCCGCCTGCTGCGCACTCCGGTGCGGCCGGAAGCCGTAGCTCGACTCCGAAAAGTTTGGTTCAAAGAGTGGGCTTAGTACCTGATGTAACGCCTGCTGTATTAGTCTATCTACCACCGTCGGAATGCCTAACATTCGCATCCCTTTACCACCAGGCTTCGGTATTTCCACCTTCAGCACCGGCTGCGGTTGATAGCTTCCTGCCAGCAGTTCCCCTTTGATTCGTAGCCAGTGCTCCCTCAAGTAGGCTCGCAGTTGCTCGACGGTTATCTTATCGACTCCCGCCGCGCCCTTGTTTCGCTGTACCTGTTTGAGCGCTAGCCCCATGTTCTTTCGTTCGACCACTGCCTCTAACAACTGCTCTGCTTCCGGTCCAGAGTTGTCTCTTGTTACCGTGCCGCTTGCTGCACCCAAGCCTTCTTCTCGCCAATTCCGTTGGCTACCATCCGGGTGGGAGTCGAGTGTTTCAGCTCTACTATCCGCATCTCTGCTAATCATCGAAACTTGAGTCTCCGTTCCGTTACTTCATGTTCGGGCCTTCAGTTCGGTCGAATGAACCTACTATGCCCTCGGCTGACTTCTGCAACTTCATCCCATCGCCTCTCAGCGCTGGTAGCTCATCGCAAAGTTGCAGATCTCCCCGAGTATTGCGCACTCACCTTCACGCTTATGCCCGCCGCATATACGTACAAGCTTTCCGTACAGGTATCGGACTTTGAAGAGATTTGCCTTCTCATCCAGCTTGCACGCCTCATATGCGATTTCTGTTCGTCGAGCCAGCGCTTTGCCTGCGGCTTCCTTCAGATTCCACCTCGCAATGGACACCCTTGCCGTCCGGCTAACGATTCCCCCTGCCGGGTTCGTAGGAGACTTTCACTCCCTAGTGAGTGCGCCCTGCCGGGCGCACATCGGGTAGGAGGCGGAGTTACCTCCGCCGTCCTCCCACACCACCGTACGTACGGTTCCGTATACGGCGGTTCATAAAGCAAGCTGGAAGCGTCGGCGTTGTTCCAGCAGCGACAAAAGACCACACCGATCAAAGTAGGATTTAGGAAAAGCAGCATTCATGTGCGCGGCCCCGGCATTCCACCATGGGCCGCGCCTATTAGTCGCTGATTCCCAAGCCTGAGTTTCTTTCAGACCACGTTGCCTCAGTCCTTTAGCACGAGTAACAGTCCGTTTCCATTGACGCCAGATCAAACAGCGCAGTTTGCGCCGTATCCAGCCGTCCAGTTCTTCGAAGATGCCTTTCACCTGTGCCAGCCGAAAGTAGTTCATCCAGCCGCGCAGCAATGGTGTCAGTTCCCCTTCGATTAACTTGTTCAGGTTACGTCCTTTCCCGCGCCGAAAGATTTCCCGTAACTTCTCTTTCAGCCGTTGCACTGAGCTGGCCGCAACTTTGAGTCGCGACTCGCGGTGCCACGTCAGCGAGTAACCCAGGAACTTTCGCTCCCACGGGCGAGCCACTGCACTTTTCTCCGCATTCACCTTCAGCCGCAGTCGTTGCTCAAGGAAGTTGGCTAGCGATTTCATCACTCGCTCTCCCGCGCTCCGGGACCGCACATAGATATTGCAGTCATCGGCGTAACGGCAGAACTTGTGACCGCGTCGCTCCAGTTCCTTGTCCAACTCGTCGAGTAGAATGTTCGACAGCAGCGGCGATAGTGGCCCACCTTGCGGCGTTCCTTCTCTTCGGGCGGTCGTCAGACCATTCGACATCATGCCAGCTTGCAGGTAGCGGCGGATTAGCCGCAGTACCCGTTTATCTTTGATCCGCCGGGCCAACCGCGACATCAACACATCATGGTTAACTCGGTCGAAGAACTTCTCCAAATCGAGGTCCACAACCCAGCGCCGCCCTTCACGCACATACTCGCGGGCCTTTAGCGCCGCCTGCTGCGCACTCCGGTGCGGCCGGAAGCCGTAGCTCGACTCCGAAAAGTTTGGTTCAAAGAGTGGGCTTAGTACCTGATGTAACGCCTGCTGTATTAGTCTATCTACCACCGTCGGAATGCCTAACATTCGCATCCCTTTACCACCAGGCTTCGGTATTTCCACCTTCAGCACCGGCTGCGGTTGATAGCTTCCTGCCAGCAGTTCCCCTTTGATTCGTAGCCAGTGCTCCCTCAAGTAGGCTCGCAGTTGCTCGACGGTTATCTTATCGACTCCCGCCGCGCCCTTGTTTCGCTGTACCTGTTTGAGCGCTAGCCCCATGTTCTTTCGTTCGACCACTGCCTCTAACAACTGCTCTGCTTCCGGTCCAGAGTTGTCTCTTGTTACCGTGCCGCTTGCTGCACCCAAGCCTTCTTCTCGCCAATTCCGTTGGCTACCATCCGGGTGGGAGTCGAGTGTTTCAGCTCTACTATCCGCATCTCTGCTAATCATCGAAACTTGAGTCTCCGTTCCGTTACTTCATGTTCGGGCCTTCAGTTCGGTCGAATGAACCTACTATGCCCTCGGCTGACTTCTGCAACTTCATCCCATCGCCTCTCAGCGCTGGTAGCTCATCGCAAAGTTGCAGATCTCCCCGAGTATTGCGCACTCACCTTCACGCTTATGCCCGCCGCATATACGTACAAGCTTTCCGTACAGGTATCGGACTTTGAAGAGATTTGCCTTCTCATCCAGCTTGCACGCCTCATATGCGATTTCTGTTCGTCGAGCCAGCGCTTTGCCTGCGGCTTCCTTCAGATTCCACCTCGCAATGGACACCCTTGCCGTCCGGCTAACGATTCCCCCTGCCGGGTTCGTAGGAGACTTTCACTCCCTAGTGAGTGCGCCCTGCCGGGCGCACAAAAACTAAGCCCCGTCAGATTAAAACCTGCCGGGGCTTCCTAATGACTACTGACCACTGACAACTGACCACTGACTACTGACAACTGACCACTGACAACTGACCACTGACTACTGACAACTGACCACTGACTACTCCGCTACGAGATTATCTTCTTAAACACTTTCTTGGTACTGCGACCGAAGTGTTTGCCGGCGCGTCCCATGTGCTTCCCGAACGACTTGCTGCCACGCACCACGCGGCCTTCCTTCATGTTTTTGCCTAGACTCTTGCCGGCCTGTTTGGTTTCACTGCCGCTTTTCTTTATTTCGCCAGTGCTCGTGGTCTGATTGTCCTGAGTCTGATTGTCCTGAGCCGTTACCGGCAACACGCCCAGCGACAAAACCAGCCCGAGGGAAACCGCTATCAAGACCTCTTTCATTCCAAATTTCATGTTGACTCCTTTGGAAGCGCAATTGTGTTCCGTCGGGGCTGATGATTCGATGTGCTGACAACCGCTCCCAGTTGTTCGCACGAAGGCGATTATACAAGCTTAGACGAGAAGTTGGTGGAGAGAATTAACCGGCATCATTTAGCCGCGTTTCTTCTCTGGTTTTGGCAGAAAGCCCTTGTGCACCGCCGGGTCTTTGGAGCCGCCGGGACGTTGTTGGGGAAGCGATTCCTTGCGTTCCTGTTTCTCTTTTGCGATTGCTTCTTTCAGTCGTTTCTTAGCACGCTTGTTCATGGTCAGATTGTACCGTATGAGTTGTAGGGCGGCACTCCCTGCCGCCTGTTCCCTTCCCGCACCCCAAGTTTTGAAAATGGGGCCTTACGGAAGGATGCCCCTCCCGCTTCACTCGTCACCATCATGACTGGTGACCGCAGCCAGCAGGGCTACGGCGTGATTTAGCACTGGCTTGATCACCGCGAAGCTTTCGCGGACGGCCTTCGGCGAGCCGGGCAAATTTACAATCAGACAGTCCGAGAAGATGCCGCAGACACCGCGCGAGATCATTGCCATGGGAGTGTGCTTGAGCGATGCAGCACGCATTGCTTCAGCTAGGCCGGGCGCCTCACGCTCAATTACCTGCCGCGTTACTTCGGGAGTGTTATCACGAGGACCAAATCCCGTACCCCCTGTCGTGATGATGAGGTTCACATCATCGCGTCCAGCATATTCGCGAAGGGAGTCGGCTAGGGAATCCGAATCATCAGACAGAACTTCATGAGCGATGACTTCGGCGCCCGCCTCGCGCAACAGCTCGACGAGGGCAGCGCCAGAAAGATCTTCCTGCTCGCCACTCGCACAGCGATCACTGACAGTGATGGCGACAGCTATAATGGGAATCGGCATAAGGTTTGTACTAGTTTCGCGGAGTTCAGTGTCATGATCCGGAGCGGGCCTGCCCACGCCGCGCCAGATGTCTCAATCAGCGAAGAAGAGCGGGGGCAGGCCCCCTTCCTTACTGTGAGATTTCCATCTTGACTGTGAGATTTCCATCTTGACTGTGAGATTTCCATCTTGACTCTAGCGTCTTCATTCTTAACTCTGAGATTTCTCACCTTGACTACTTCCCCGTTAGCTCTTGAACCAATGCATCCGCCGCGTACAATTTCTTGAGGGCCTCAATGATCCCCGCGCTGTGAATCGCAATGGCGCGGCCGCCTTCCGATTCATCAACATACCAATAGCGATTCGGCAGCTTCTGGATATTGCTATCAAAGTTCAACCCGACGATTTCCGCTTTGCGGTTTATGATCGGGCTGCCGGAGTTGCCGCCAATGGTGTCCGCCGTATAGGCAAAATTCATAGGCGTTGTTAAATCCAATTTCAATCGTCCGTCCTTAAAGCGCTGCGGCAGATCGTAAGGCACCTTCTCATCAAAGCTTGCGGCGCGATCGTACAATCCGCTAAAAGTCGTTTTGTACGGCACAAGCGTCGTATCTTCCTCATATCCAAGTACGCGTCCGTAACTAATCCGCAGTTGAGTGTTGGCATCGGGATAAACGTTACGTCCGTAGGCTGCAAAACGGGCGGCTGCGATTTTCTGGCCCGCGACTGTTTCCAAATCTACAATCTTTTCTTCGTTCCAGGCGCGCAGCTCTCGAATCACTGGTTCAACTCGACGCGCTAAAGCAATCAACGGATCAGCGCTCTTGGCAATTGCGGCGGCTCCGCCTTCGAACAATGCCTTGCGAACCGCAACATCACCCAGCTTCGTTCCCGCGACAACTGCTTTGGCAACTGCGGCGGGCGTAGAACCATTCAATGCGGCGCGAACAAAAGGATCGTTTGCGCCCAGAGTCTTCTCAGCCTCTGCCAACCACGCCGCGAGGATCACCTCTTCCATGTCTGGATAAATCGGCGCGGTCGAGAAGAGACCAAACTTCAGCGATTCAAGTTTCGGGTCGCGGAACTCATCGTAACGTTTGTCGTTTGGCTTCCCAATTTCCTCGGAATAGCGAACGAGTGTCGAAGCGATCTGGCCCAAACGCGACCAGCTGAGGGTTGAGAAGGCGGTGCGCTTTGCATACGTCGGAAGCTCACCATACGCAGTGGCAATCTCGTCCCACGCGCTACCGACCGACTGCTGCAACTCCGGGCGGCGCGCTACCTCCGCCCGCAAGGCTTTCTCTTCGTCTTCTTTCCTCGCCATCATGCGCGGGTTGCTCAATCCCTCCTGCTGACCGGTGAGTCGCTTCATCGAATTCGCGAGACTACGCACGGTTGCTAAGGCACGGCGCGTAGCTTCTGGCCCGGTCGCGCTATAACGCATGAGGGCTTCACGCCTTGAACTCCAAACCTGCATCTGCAACGGATTGCCGACGTCGCGTTGATACTTAAGCTGCGAGACGGTAAGCAGCCGATTCGTCGAACCCGGGCTGCCGATTGCCAACACAAACTCGCCGTCAGCAGGGCCGGCGGCGGACCATTTGAAATAGTTTTGGGTTTTTAAAGGAGCGCCATTTTCATAGACCCGGAAGAAGGTGACATCGAGGCAGTAGCGCGGGTAAGTGAAGTTATCGTAGTCGCCACCGAAGAAGGCAGCCTGTTCCTCGGGCGCAAAAACCAGGCGCACATCGGTATACTTCTTGAAACGATAGAGCCAGTACTCACCGCCGTTGTAAATCTTTACAACTTCACTCCGCAACCCTGTCTTATCCGTCGACTCTTTTTCAATGCGAGCAATCTCGGCGCGTCGAGCGTCGCCGGCGGCGCTGTCAGACATTCCTGATTTAACCGAACCCTGTACGAGCGAAGTGACGTTCTCATACGACGTCAGCATGGAGACTTCCAGATCAGGGCACATCAGCTCTTCCGCCGTTGTTTTCGCCTGGAAACCATCGCGGCGCAGATTCCGCTCTGGCGTAGAGAGTTTTTGTAACTGGCCACTAGCAACGTGTTGATTAGTCATTACCAACCCATTGGGTGAGACGAAAGAACCTGACGAGCCTTCGATTTTCACGGACGATAATCTGATCTGCTCGAGCCAGGCGTCAGAAGGTTCGAAGTTGTAGAGCTCTTTCCATTGCTTGCGCGGCGGGTTATCGAAAGTCCACATCCCTTCGTCGGCGCGAAGCGGAAGTGGCGAAAGAAAGATTATGAGAGCAAGAATGATGAGTGAGATATTTTTCATTTTGGTGAATCCTTGAATTGCCGCACTGCTCTGTCGCCCGTTAAGCGGGTCATACCGATCAGCACCTGGAGGCTTACGCCCCGCGCTTTACGCTTTCGCCTGCTTCGCCGGCTGGTTGAGTGGGCTTAACGTTGACGGCGCGCGTGCTCTTTTAACCAACAACGATCCATAACAACCTGCAGTCCGGCGTCTAGCGCTCGTTGCGCCGCAGCTTCATCGATCACACCCTCCTGCAGCCAAACCGCTTTAGCCCCCGAAGCAATCGCATCGTCAACGGCCGCGCCAGCTTCGCTTGAACGGCGGAAGATATCGACGAGGTCGACTTTCTCGTTCACGCTCGCGAGCGAGGGATATGCTTTTTCACCGAATACTTCTGTCTCATTCGGATTGACAGCAATCACTTTGTACCCATTTCGTTTCATGTAGGACGCGACACCATGGGACGCGCGGCCAGGAGAAGATGACAATCCGATGACAGCGATAGTGCGACACTCCTTGAGAATCGCCTCAATAGTTTCCGGACGGTTAATTTCCAAGTTGGGGCTCCTCGCTGCTGCTTATCGCTCCTCTGTCCATTCGGTGCGCGATAAGTCCTTGACTAAAGCACACCTCGTAATGCGTGGGCTTAGACTCAGTAAAATTTCACTACCGGACTGCGGGACTACTAACCGCGTGCAATTCCTGTAACGAACGCACTTTCATCTTGCCGTTGGCTGCTTCCGCGGCAATTGCCTCGACGATTGCCTGCGCGCCGGTCATAGTGGTCACACACGGCACATTGTATTGCAGCGCTGCTCGACGAATTGCCTGCTCGTCAAAGTGTGACACGCGACCCAAAGGCGTGTTGATGATCAAAGCAATCTCCGCTCGCTTGATGTGGTCAACGATATTGGGACGACCTTCGTTAACTTTGAATACGTTTTCCACATTGAGGCCGACTTCCCGCAGACGCCCCGCCGTCCCCAGAGTAGCGATGATGTCGAAACCCAGCCGCGTCAGCTTGCGCGCCAGAATTACTGCCTGGCCCTTGTCGGCTTCGTTGACGCTGATGAACGCGGTACCACTTTGCGGCAGGCTTAACCCTGCCCCCTGCATCGCGCGCGCGTAAGCTTCGCCGAAAGTGTCGCCGATACCCATCACTTCACCCGTTGAATGCATCTCCGGTCCCAGGATCGGATCGACACCAGGAAATTTTGCAAAGGGAAAGACTGGTGATTTGATAAAGAAGCGATTGACGGTCAGGTTTTCGGGCAAACCGAAATCGGCGAGCGGTTTTCCCGCCATTACTTGCGCCGCGATCCGCGCGATGGGAACTCCCGTCGCTTTCGAAACGAAGGGCACAGTGCGCGAAGCGCGAGGGTTAACTTCAATAACGTAGACGCGATGATCTTTGATCGCAAACTGAATGTTCATTAAACCGCGAACGGCAAGCGCCGTTGCGAGCGTTCGGGTGTAGTGACGCATGGTCTCAATGTGCTCCGGATCGATCCGCACCGGCGGCAGCACACAAGAGGAGTCGCCCGAGTGAATCCCCGCCTCTTCGATATGTTCCTGAATTCCCGCGATCACGCAAGTCTTGTCATCCGCCAGCGCGTCAACGTCAAACTCGGCAGCGCGTTCGAGAAACTTATCAATCAACACGGGTCGATCAGGTGTGAAACCGACGGCATTTCTTACATACGCATCCAAGCTCTCTTCGTCATAGACGATAGCCATCGCGCGGCCACCGAGCACATAACTGGGTCGCACGAGAACGGGATAACCGATTTTCGCAGCGATCTCTTTCGCTTCTGCACCGGTCGCCGCCATTCCGCTTTCAGGTTGCGGAATGCCGAGCTCACTTAACAAAGAACCGAAACGTTTGCGATCTTCAGCGAGGTCGATCGACTCAGCAGTGGTTCCAATAATAGGAACGCCCGCCTTGTGGAGACGCATGGCGAGATTCAACGGCGTCTGCCCGCCAAACTGAACGATCACTCCTTCCGGCTTTTCCACCTCAACGATGTTCATCACATCTTCGAAAGTAAGCGGTTCAAAATAGAGTCGATCAGAAGTGTCGTAATCGGTCGAGACGGTTTCCGGGTTGCAGTTGACCATGATTGTTTCAAAGCCTTCGTCCCGGAGAACAAACGAGGCGTGACAGCAACAATAGTCAAACTCGATTCCCTGACCGATGCGATTGGGTCCTGAGCCGAGGATCATAATCTTCCGCCGGTTTGTGGGCGCAGCTTCATCTTCCTGTTCGTAAGTCGAGTAGAGATAAGGCGTGAAGGATTCAAACTCGGCCCCGCAGGTATCGACTCGCTTGTAAACCGGAGTGACGTTGAGTTGTTTGCGGTAGCTCCGCACTTTGTCTTCCGTCGTATCGGTGAGATAGGCCAATCGCCGATCAGATAACGCGGCTTCTTTAAAAACGCGCAACAGCTCAGGCGAAATGTCCTCGAGTTTTTTGCCCTCAACTTCTCGCTGGATCTCCATCACCTCCTGGAGCTGTTCCAGAAACCAGGGATCCACGCGCGAGAGGCGATAAATTTCCGCCACCGGCCAATCATGTTGCAGGGCGTAAGTGATGTAAGAGAAACGCTGTGAGTTTGGGCGCGCCAGCTTGCGCTGCAATTCATCAGCGGAAACATCCTCCAGCCTTAAAGGCTTCACCGCTTCAAGTGAGCGCAGTCCCTTAAACAAGGCTTCTTTAAACGTGCGGCCAATGGCCATCACTTCGCCGACCGACTTCATTTGAGTACCGAGCACGTCCTCTGCTTCACGAAACTTTTCAAACTCCCACTTGGGAATCTTGGCGACTACGTAATCAATCGTTGGCTCAAACGAAGCCGGAGTCTTTTGCGTGATGTCGTTGGGAATTTCGTCAAGCGTATAACCAACCGCGAGCTTGGCGGCAATTTTTGCAATGGGGAATCCGGTTGCTTTGGATGCCAGCGCCGAGGAACGCGACACGCGCGGGTTCATCTCGATGATGCGCACGTCGCCATTTGCTGGATTTACGGCGAACTGAATGTTCGAACCGCCAGTTTCGACGCCGACTTTGCGAATGATCGTGATTGCCATGTCGCGCAGTCGCTGGTACTCGACGTCAGTGAGAGTTTGCGCCGGGGCTACTGTAATTGAGTCGCCCGTGTGAACTCCCATCGGATCAAAATTTTCGATTGAGCAAATTACGACCACGTTGTCGGCGAGGTCGCGCATCACCTCCAGCTCAAACTCTTTCCATCCCAGAATCGATTCCTCGATTAAGACTTCGTGAATTGGTGAAGCCGCGAGGCCGGCGCGCACAATCTCCTCAAACTCTTCCGGATTGTAAGCGGTGCCGCCTCCGGTGCCGCCGAGTGTGAAGGAGGGACGGATGATCGCCGGATATTCTGTGCTGGCTACGATCTCCTGAGCATCTTCCCAGGACCGCGCAAAGCCACCACGCGGCATCGGCAAACCTACTTCATCCATCGCCTGCTTGAAGAGACGTCTGTCTTCAGCAACTTTTACAGCTTCCCGTTTAGCTCCGATCATCTCGACGTTGTATTCGTCGAGTACCCCCGCCTCGGAGAGAGCCATAGCGAGATTCAAAGCGGTTTGCCCGCCGACCGTCGGCAGCAAAGCATCAGGTTTTTCGCGGCGAATTATCGCGGTAACGGCGGCGAGTGTGAGCGGTTCGATGTAGGTAACATCGGCAGTATCAGGATCGGTCATAATCGTGGCTGGGTTTGAGTTAACCAGCACGACTCGATAGCCCTCCTGACGCAGGGCTTTGCAGGCTTGAGTTCCTGAATAATCAAACTCGCAAGCCTGGCCAATGACTATGGGACCTGATCCGATGATAAGGATTTTGTGGATATCGGCGCGTTTGGGCATGCACTACAGAACCGGAGGCACTCGCTGCCGCGCTCGAGTCGTAAACGCTCGAGCCTGCGAATGCAAACCTTTGAACTTGATAATGTCGCATCATTATACATAACCACTACTAGGAACCGCACTCGACCCCAGAACATTTTCTCTTTGTCATGATCCATTTCTCATTTAAGGACAGGGTCTCTGACCTCCGGTGCGCGGCAAGTCTCTGACTTGCCGACACTCGCTTCCATCTAAGGGGAGGTCTCCGACCTCAGTTATGGGTAAAAGACCCCAGAGTCAGATGCGTGCCTTGACGGCAAGTCAGAGACTTGCCGCGCACCGGAGGTCACAGACCGGAAGATCTCGCTCGCATGATCCGGGATGTCCAAAATGGAAAATGTTCCTGCGGTCCACACGGCCGGACACGGATCTTGACGGGGCTAGAGGTGGGACTTTCGATAGTCGTCACCTTCGATTTCCACCACGTTGCACATTTCGTAAAGGCGGCTTCGGAGGCGAGTTCCAATGCGATCTTCCAGCGTCGTCATTTCTTTTATGCGCTCGGAAGACGTTTTTCTACTGAAGGAACGGGGTGCCGGATCCGGCTCGTTTTGCTCCGCACGCACCTCATCCGAATAATTCGTTGTGAAGATGGTAAGTCTGCGATCGTTGTAGCGCTTGTTAATGATCTGGTACATCGTGTCGCGCACCCAATCCGTAGGAACCGTTGCCCCTAATTCATCAAGCACCAGCACCTCGGCCTGATAAACCGGAGCCAGGACGCGCATCTCTGAGGTTTGAGAAATGGGATTGTAAGAATCCTGGATCTGCTTGAGCAGCGAACCGGACTCACAAAACAAACCCGGAACACCCTTTTCAGTGAGTCCCTTAAGCATCGCCACCGCAAGGTGCGTCTTGCCAACCCCCACCGGCCCCATTAACAGCAGACCTTTTTCCACCGCAGGGTATTCATTGACCAGCATCTTCGCTTTCATCAGCGCCCAGTAGATAGAGCCTGTTCCCTTGGGATCGCGAAAGGTGCTGAACGAACAGTTTGCATACCGGGCCGGAATCTTAGCCGCCTCAAGTAGCGTGACGCCGGTGCGCTTTTGACACTCATCACAGATCTTCGCGCCTTTGCCGGCAATAATCTTCACCCCGGTTCCAAAACATCCGGGACAAACTTCGGCGCTATCATCGATCACATTCTTGGCTTGTTTGCTGG
Source organism: Pyrinomonadaceae bacterium (assembly GCA_963826235.1). Classification (GTDB taxonomy): domain Bacteria; phylum Acidobacteriota; class Blastocatellia; order Pyrinomonadales; family Pyrinomonadaceae; genus PSRF01. The sequence continues at coordinate 170,489 of CAWGWE010000002.1, forward strand.
AGCTATCGGCAGGCATTCAGGAATTACATTTCTGTTTTAGGTTTGCGGTGAAAGTATAGCATCGCAAAGCGGTAAGACAACGAGCGTCATTCTGCAAAAGCGTTAAATCATCAAGATGCGCCTCGTTGCCGGTTGGTATATAGTTATTATCAAATTCCCTCATCGAAAACCTGATACATGTAGTTCGCAGTGGAGGATTTATTAGCAATAGCATGGGCCTGTTAGATTCATTACTCAGCAAACTTGGTCTAAGAAACAATTCGATCAAGCGTAATCCAATCAGGGTTTTTCTTCTCGACGATGACAGCCGGCGGCACAAATGGTTTACCGTGCGCTTCAAAGGCGACTTTATCCACATGGCCAAGAATGTGGAACAAGCTCAGAAACTGTTAAGTGAAAACTCGTACGACGCAATTTTCCTGGATCACGATCTCCATCCGGAACACTACAGTTCCCTGGATCACGATGACGAGCGCACCGGTTACGCTGTTGCGGCATGGCTGGCTGAGAATCCAAAGCTCCAACCAGCTTCAACGATTCTGGTGCACACCCGCAACGCCGACGGCGCCATGAGGATGGTGGAAGAGATGAGACGCGCCGGAAGGAGCGCGGAATATGTTCCCTTCCCGCTCCTCGCCGAGCGCATCAAGCACTACTGGAAACGCTAAATCGGTCTTGGTGCCCCCTTTAAAAAAAATCGGTCCTCGCGCCCCAGACACCCTGGCCCGCTGAGAGGGAAAAACTGCGGGCCCTCGCGACGCAAACGATTCACGATCCTCGACTAACGATTTCCGATTTACGAGGGTTTTTGGTGGCCAGGGACGGGATCGAACCGCCGACGCCGGCCTTTTCAGGGCCGCGCTCTACCAACTGAGCTACCTGGCCAATCGGGTGGGTAAAGAGCGCGTAGTATAGGGACTTAGCAAAACTACTGTCAACTTGGGGCCTTGAATCACAGGGCCTTTTTATTTGTCGAATTAGTTACAAAAGTCGTTGACGGATTTAGCGAGAGGTGTATAATCCTCGACGTTGAGGGTGGGGCTGATGCCCAAACGTTAGCCAGTCGCGAGACAAGCCATCCGATTCAAGTTGATAGTGCCCGCCAGTGCCAGCTCGGCCGCCGATCGCGCCCCCCGCAGTCGCTACCTTCGAGCTGGCACAGCTATTTTTAGCCCGCACTTTTCTCGCCTTTTTGCACTCTAAGCTATACCAGCCCGCTTAAACAGTTCTACAGCTTGCTCGTTTGCCTGAGACCGGACCTGGGCTTCATTCAGCGTCAGTAACTCGCGGTCCCGCAGCACGAGCCTACCGTCTATGATCACCGTCTGAACATCATCCGGCTGGCCTGAATAGACGATTGCCGAGGCGAGATCCGTGGGCGCCGGAGTCGAGTGTAGAGCCGAGATGTTTAGCACGACGATATCGGCGCGTTTTCCTAATTCGATACTGCCAATCTCTTTATCCAATCCCATCGCCTTCGCACCCTCGATCGTTGCCAAGCGCAGCGCCTGCACCGCCGGAAGCACTTCGGGACCGTGCTGGGCCTTTTGCAAGAGCGCGGCGGTACGCATCTCAGTGAACATATCTAAGCGGTTGTTACATGCAGCGCCATCGGCGCCCAACGAGACAGACACCCCCGCTTGCAACATTTCATTTACCGGAGCAATTCCCGACCCCAATTTCAAATTCGAAGATGGGCAGTGAACTACGTTTGTACCGCTGCTGCGCAGAAGCTCTAACTCATGACTGTCGACGTGTACACAATGAGCGAGGGCGACGTGCTTACCTGAAATCCCAACCGACTCAAGATAGGCAATGTTGCGCATGCCAGTCTCCTGCTCGACGATCTCGCATTCGGTCTTGTTTTCAGAAGCGTGTGTGTGAATCATGACGCCGCGCTGCCGGGCTAACTGCGCCACGGTAGACAGCAGCGTGGCAGTGCAACTGATGGCAAAGCGGGGCGCGAAGCAATAATGAATGCGGCCATCGGCTTGACCGTGCCACTTTTCGAGCAAAGCAAGGGAGGCAGTGATCGAGGCTTCGGTATCTTCCTGCAAGTGGGGCGGCACTTCTGCGCCCTTGTCCATCATGCATTTGCCAACCGTCGCCCGAAATCCGGTTTCTTCAACTACTTTAAAGACCTCTTCTGTATGACTGACAGTCTCCATTGTCAGGGCGCAGGTAGTCCCACCCTTGATCAACTCTGCGATTCCCAATCTCGCGGACGCTGAGATCGAAGCAGGTGTGTGCGCAGCTTCCATCGGCCAGACCCGCTTCTTCAGCCAATCTATGAGTGACAAATCATCAGCGGCGCCACGAAACAGAGTCTGGCAAAGATGCAGATGGGTTTGGACAAATCCGGGCAGTACCGCGCAACCGCGGGCCTCAATGATGGTGGCGTCAGTATCGTTGACCGCACCGATACTCTCGATACGACCGTTTCTGATCAATAGATCGCCGCGCACGATGGAATTGTCTTCATCCATCGTGACGATGCTGCCACCCTTAATGAGTATGGAGCCGTTCATAAAAACTCAAGCGCAAACTGAATCGAACTGCTAATCGCCGAGACGCCAAGACGCAAAGCACCGTAACTGCCGCGGCGGATTATCCGTTGAGGAAAGAGAGGGTGTAAAGGCGGTACAGCCGACTGTACCGCCCGTGCATTCCCAAACTGCAACTGAAACTAGAGCAAAGAATAAGCGTTCAGCAAATGAAGCGATTGCATGCCTCATCAGCTAAACGCTTATTCACCCCAAACTACTTACAGGTTATTTCCTCTCGGCAGCTGCAGCTTTCGCGTTCGGAGCAGCCTCAGGTTTTTCCAACGGTACTGCCAGTCCCAGCTTTGCTTTAACTTCGTTCTCGATCCGCTTCAGCAGCTCGGGATTTTCTCTCAATGCCTGCTTTGAGTTCTCTCTTCCCTGCCCCAGGCGATCACCTTTGTAGGAAAACCAGGCGCCACTCTTTTCCACCACGCGCTGCGCGGCGCCCAAATCAAGCACATCACCTTCGCGCGAAATGCCTTCGCCGTACATGATGTCGAACTCACATTCCCGGAAAGGTGGGGCAACTTTGTTCTTTGCCACCTTAACCTTTGTGCGATTACCGACGACCCGATCGCCATCTTTAATCGCTCCAATGCGCCGGATATCAAGACGCAGCGAGGAGTAGAACTTCAAGGCACGGCCCCCGGTCGTTGTTTCCGGACTACCAAACATCACACCAATTTTCTCGCGAATCTGGTTGATGAAAATGAAGCAGGTGTTTGATTGCGCCACAATGGCTGTGAGCTTTCGCAGAGCCTGGGACATCAAACGCGCCTGCAATCCGGGAAGCGAATCGCCCATCTCGCCATCAAGCTCCGCGCGGGGAACGAGCGCAGCCACGGAGTCCACCACAATTACATCAACGCCATTTGAACGAACCAGAGCTTCGGCAATTTCCAGTGCCTGTTCTCCGGAATCCGGTTGCGATATTAAGAGGTGTTCGATTTGCACGCCCAATTTACCGGCATAGTCGGCATCCATCGCGTGTTCCGCGTCGATGTAAGCGGCCACACCACCTGCTTTTTGGGCTTCGGCCACGATGTGCAGCGCGAGGGTGGTTTTACCGGAACTCTCCGGGCCATAAATCTCGACGATCCGGCCGCGCGGAACCCCTCCTATCCCGACTGCAATATCCAGACTCAATGAGGTGGTGGAAATTGCGGGAATGTCGGAAACCTCACGTTCGCCCAATCGCATGATCGAGCCTTTGCCAAACTTCTTTTCAATGTTTGCCAGCGCGGCCTCGACTGCTTTGCCGCGGTCACTTAAACGGTCTTCCATGGTATACATTCTCTTTCTCCGCTCCTTTTCTCACGTGTGGACGACTTCCCGGCCTGACTGACCGGAGAGCGTAACACACCCAAAGCGAGAATGGAACAGTGTTTCATCGTTGCAACAGCTTTTTTTTTGGAGGGTGAGGAATCAAAGATTCAACTGCGCGCTCCGGCAGCCCTCTCTGCGCCTGTCCGTCGTGAGGCGCGCGCAATCTTGTAAAACTGAACCAACTCCCTATTCCTGAGCCTGTAATAGTTCCCTTACTGTTAATCCAGTACGCCGCTCGACCTGTTCGTACAACGAAGCGATACCTCCCGCAGCTTCATCTTTAGAAACTCGTTCGATCCGCCACATCGGGAAGAACAAATCCGTTAGGCCGATGAAAGGTTCCTTGTGCAAAACTGCTGCGAGCCAGTCGTCAAAAGCATTCAAGTCGAGGCCGCGCAAGAATACCCCAGCGGTACTGATCTCGTCGAGCACTCCCCAGTATTTTTCCTTGGGAGTGTGCAAGACTACGACAATGGGATCAGCCCGCTGGATGCCGCTCTTCATTGCTTCGCTTGTCACTCACTTCGTGCCGAGATATTTATCAAACCATTCAAGATTGGTTTGACTTGCCTTCAGCACCATCTTTGGTTCATTCGGTCCGTGCGGCATGCGCGGCAAGACGATCATGCGGGTCGGGACATTTAGCACTTTGAGCGCGTTATAGAATTCATAACCCTGTGAAATAGGCACACGCTCATCCGCCTCACCATGTTGTACCAGGGTCGGCGTCGACACTCCCTTCATATTGAACATCGCTGAATGCGCGCGATACACCTCAAGATTTTCCCACGGCTGACCGCCGAAATAGTCGGGAATGAAACTCGGGATATCTGCAGTACCTATGAAACTCATCAAGTTTGTCACGCCTGCGCCGACGGATGCCGCTTTAAATCGCTTCGTTTGGGTTACGATCCATGAGGTCATGAATCCGCCGTAACTCCAACCCATCACTCCAAGGCGATCAGGATCAGCAACTCCCATCTGGATGACGTGATCGACCCCAGTCATTAGATCCTGATAATCGCCGCCGCCCCAATCCTTAAGGTTGCCGTAACGAAACTTCTGTCCGTAGCCTGATGACCCGCGCGGATTGACGCGCAGAATGGCATAACCACGAGAAGAAAACGCCGCCAGGGGATAGACCGACCGGCTGCCTGCGAGGAAGGATTGCGTAAATACGCCTGCAGGACCTCCGTGAATCACCAGCAGCAAAGGGACTCGTTTGCCGTTCTGGTAACCAACCGGATAAGTCAATAACCCTTCTACAGCCAAACCATCAGAACTTTTCCAGGTTAAGACCTCACTCTTACCAAATGGAAGTTTAGGCAAATCGGTGTTAGCCGCGCTTACGCGCGCTGGGGAGAAGTTTTTGACCGCACTGACAAAAGCTTCCGGGGCTGTGCTTGAATTCTGCATCGTGAAGCCAAACATCGTGCGATTAGCGTTCATGGTGAGGCCTCCAATCACGTCGTCGCCCTTGTTAAGTTCGGCAATAGCATTCGAGCCGACATCGATCGAATAAAGGCGCGTCACGGTGCCGCGGGTTTCGCTGAAGTAGATATTCTTGCCGTCCGCTGACCAATCGACGACATTGGGTTGCGCATCGTGAGTTTCCGCGAGAAGTTTTACCGCGCCGCCGCCGGCAGGGATCAAGGCGATGCGACGATAGCCGGCCCAACGAGGCGGATCGTCTGAAACCAAAAACGCGAGCCATTTGCCATCAGGTGAGAATACGGCATTAGATTCGGCCGCAGAGGTGGCTGCCAGAGGTTTTGGCTCTCCGCCGGAAACGCTTATCGACATCAAATCCGCAGTGGGCCAATAATCGACTTTCGGAGTCTTAGTTCGACTAAAGACGATCGTTTTACCGTCAGGCGCCCAATCAAAATCAGGATCGACGTTGTAGTCGCCCGTTAACTTGCGCGGTTCGCGTTTGCCGTTTGCGTCGGGCGCCAGATTCATTACGTAAAGCCGATTCATCTTTACGTTCTCATCGATCCAGCGCGAGTCGTCTTTTCCTTTCGCGCCTTTCTCTTCATCGTCGGTTTGGGCGTCTCGCATCAAAAACGCGATCTGCCGCCCATCAGGCGACCAGGCGAAGTTTCCTACACCAGACTTAACATCAGTTACCTGCTCGGCCTCGCCACCTACTAAACGAAGCACGTAGATGTTGCTCTTGCCACTCCGGCTGGAAGTAAAAGCGATCTGGCGCCCATCTGGAGACCATTGCGGGTTGTCAGATGATTTCTCGGCAAATGTTAATTGCAAAGGATCGCTGCCGTCGGTGTTCGCCGACCAAATCTGCGAAAGAAACTCACTCTTATCAGGGCTCATGATCGCCTTATTGATCGTATAAACAACTCTTCGACCATCGGGCGAGACACGAACCGAGCCGATGTTTTTAACCTTCATCGCTAACTCGGGCGTCCAACCGCTATCCTGACTAAAAGCAGTTGCCGTGAGTGCGGATAACAAAAACAGAGTTACTGATAACCATGCCAAGCGGGGGCTCCTCATTTCAGACTCCTTCGTGAAGAATTGAATCATTGGGTCATTGGATCATTGAATCATTGAATCATTGAATCATTGAATCATTGAATCATTGGATCATTGAATCATTGAATCATTGAATCATTGAATCTTGAGTCATTGAATCATTGAATCATTGGATCAATGGAATGATCCGATGTTCCGATGTTCCGATGATCCAATCACTTAAAACAGATTTTCCTGGAGCAAAGGCGCTACAGCAACACGATTGCGACCCTCATTCTTGGCAATGTACAAAGCCTGGTCGCTAGCTGCGTAAAGAGCGCGCTCCGTAGTGGCATGTGCCGGACATGCCGCGACGCCGATGCTAACCGTGAAATTTCCAACTTCGGGAATAGTTTGCTCAGCAAGAATTCCGCGGAGACGTTCGGCGGCGGCCGCTGCCTTTTCGCCCTCGATACTTGCCAACAACAACGCGAACTCTTCACCGCCGAGCCGCGCCGCCGTGTCGTTGTCGCGCAAGACTTTTGACAACACACCGGCAATTTGCCGAATCACAGAGTCACCGGTTGGATGACCAAAACGATCGTTGATCGCTTTCATGTGATCGATATCGAGCAAAAGTAGTGCGCACGGTACACCGTAACGCCGCCACCTTTCAACCTCACGATTTAATGCCACGCGAAAACGCCTCCGGTTGGCAAGTCCGGTGAGATGGTCGAGGTCAGCTTCCGACCTTAGCTGCTCCATCGTTTGTCGCAACGTTACGAGTTGATTTACCCGCAGAGTCAGTGACTCGAGCTCGCCGGGCATTTGAAAATAGTCGAACGCACCGGCCGAGAGCGTTGCCTTTCGTCGAACGTCAGTCAGCTCGTCGCTGCCATACAAAATAAGCGGTACGCCTTCATCGATTTGATTCAACATGCGCACAAGTTCGACGTTTGAGATTGAACGGGAGTGATTGCTGGCGATCACAAGGTGCGGGCGGGAGCGTCGCAAAGACACTAGTGCCGCAGCCCCCGCGGCTACGTCAACGATTTCATGACCCGACGATTCCAAGCCGGCTCTCCATGCCAACTCAGGCTCATCGGTAATAATTAGGATTCTGCCGCGCTCACGCGACCCGGCACCGGCGGTCTGGGCTTTCCGCGGAATAGGTTTCATTTCAGTAGTCCTGGGATTGCGTGAGGAACCATTCCTTGTTTTCAAGCTGGGGGTGCCCACAGGATAACCCGTGGCTATCATGAGTAGTCAACGTTTAACAGCAACAGAGAAGGAGAAACGAAATTCGCGGCGGAAATTTACAGATTAGAGACGAAGAAAGTTTGCCAGAAGTCTTTTTCCGGAGTCGGTGAGAATTGATTCCGGGTGGAACTGAACACCTTCAAGCTTTAGCTCACGATGACGCAAACCCATAATTACATCGTCGTTGGTGGTGGCGGAGATTTCCAGGCATGTGGGAAAGGAAGATTTTTCGACAATCAGTGAATGATACCGGCCAGCGGAAAACCGCTGTTCCAGCCCGAGAAAAATAGTCTTGCCGTCATGTATGACTTCTGAAGCTTTGCCATGCATAAGCAGCGGCGCCCGCACGACGACTCCGCCAAAGGCTTGGGCGATTGCTTGATGACCGAGGCAAACTCCGAGCAAAGGAACCTTCCCCGCAAAGTGCTCAATAGCTTGCAGCGAGACACCCGCATCGTCTGGTGTGCCCGGACCTGGCGAAATCACAATTTGCTGGGGCTCTCTCGCCTCGATCTCTTCAACGGTCAGCTCGTCGTTGCGATAGACCTCGACAGTTATACCAAGCTCCTCGAAATACTGAACCAGGTTATAGGTGAAGGAATCGTAGTTATCGATTATGAGGAGCATTGTTAGTTGTCAGTGGTCAGTCGTCAGTTGTCAGTGGTCAGTGGTCAGTGGTCAGTCGTCGGTCGGTCGACAGTTTTCAGTTGTCGTCATCTTTTCTAAACAACAACTGACCACTAACAACTGACGACCGACTACTGACGACTGACCACTGACTACTGACAATGCAGTTACTTTTTTTTCTCTGCTTCACGGAGGACGTTAGCCAGGTCGGATTGATTGTTTTTTGTTGCCCAGGCAGAAGCAGTCATACCATCCTCGTCTTTAAGACGAGGATTGGCCTCGCGCGCCAATAGCAGCTCGGCGATTTCGTGATGGCCAAAAGCGGCAGCCCACATCAGAGCAGTGCCTCCTGCCTTATTTTGAATATTTGGATTGGCTGACTTATCAAGCAACATTTGCGTAATCTTGAGGCTACCGCTTTGACTAGCGCGGTGAAGGGCCGTGTCGCCCTCCGCATCCTGCAAATTTACGTTCGCGCCCCGCTCGAGTAGCTGCGCAACTTGAGGTTCTTTTTCCCGAGCGGCGTAAATCATTAAGGCGGTGGTACCGTCCGCTCGTTGCGTGTTGAGGTCCAGATTTGGCTTCGTGAGTAGTAGTGCTGATATGTCCTCGTGCTTATGCTCAAGAGCGCGGATTAGGGCGTTAGCCCCATTCGTCGCTTTCGCATTAATGTCCGCGCCACCATCTATCAGCGTCTTCGCAATCAGCATGTCGCCCCGCGTCGCCGCCGCAATCAAGGCCGTCTCTCCGCGACTCTCATCTTTAACATTAGGATTCATTCCTGCTGCCAGAAAGGCGTTTACTGCGATCACGTCTCCCCTGACAGCCGAAGTAAGGAAGGACTGTTCGTCAAATTGGTAACCGCGCAGTTTAAGAAACTGTTTGGCGCCTTCCGGAGAGGCTGTATTGGTGGTCTCGGCACAGCCATTGAAAGAAAGCAGTACAATGATCAGTAATACACCACGCCAAATCCTGAGCTGATCGGTTAGGGATCTATGGTGCTGCTGAAGCGGGACAGGGTGAAACCACGGCGCGATTGATGCGGACGGGTTTTTCCGGCTTGTCGCCATCTTTGGGCGCTGCGTTAATGGCATCTGCCACCTCCATTCCTTTCCGCACTTTGCCAAATGCCGCAAACTTTCCGTTTAAGTGCTGACCTTCGCCGACGAGTATGAAGAAGTGAGTACTGGCACTATTTGGTTCCTCGCCGCGCGCCATCGACACTATCCCGCGAACATGTTTCACGAGGCTGGGTTCGTCAGGTAACTTTTTGGAAGCGCGCTTAGATAACTCGACGCCCCACTTTTCACTGGTGGTAAGATTGCCTCCCTGAATCACGAAATCCTTGACGACGCGACTGAATGTCGTTGTATCGAGAGAGCCAGTCGCCGCGAGATTGAGAAAATTGCGCACGCTCTCCGGCGCCACCTCAGGCGTGAGTTCAATCTCAATCGCACCCACCTCGGTTTCTAACGTTACGCACTGATCACGCATCTTCTCTACTGAAGCGCCGTCAAATGGATCAGCTAGTAGTGTGGGGGCGTCGGGCGGTCGCGCGTTCGCTTTTTTCAAAGCCTCGACGGCGCCGGTTGGCTTTACAGGTGGAGTGCTTGCCGGCGCCGGATCTTGAGCTTTCACTGAAACAACGGCAATGAAACAGATTGTTATTAATCGAAAAGATTGCATGGTCTTCGACAGTGTCAAGTTGTCGGTTGTCAGTGGTCAGTGGTCAGTTGTTAGTGGTCAGTTGTTAGTGGTCAGTGGTCAGTGGTCACGTGAATAGTAGCAGGGCTCTAAGCTGAATCCTGATCATTGACACTGACAACTGACAACCGACAACTGACAACCGACAACTGACAACTGACCACTGACTTCCCTTTCATATCAACCTATTCGCCGCCAGCCAATGCCCGCCATCAACGACGAGCACGGTGCCGTTGATAAAATTAGCGGCTTCAGAACAAAGAAAAACCGCAGCCCTCTCAATGTCGGCAATTTCACCGAAGCGACCTAAGGGGATTCGCTGACGCAGCTTCTCTTTGACCGGTTCGGGCACAAGACGCTTCATCCCTTCCGTGTCGCCAATGGGGCCCGGAGCGATCGCGTTGACCCGAATGCCATAACGTCCCCATTCAACTGCAAGATTTCTTGTGAGGGCGTCGACACCGGCCTTCGCGGCCGAGACGTGCAGCTGCATCGGCGTTCCCAGGTAATGCAGCGTGGCACTGATATTCAGGATCTGGCCGCGATTCTTCTTCAGCTCCGCAAATGCCGCGCGGCACACGTTGAACGTTCCCTTCAGGTCAATATCGACGACGGTGCCGAAGCCGTTTGGCGAAAGCTCTTCCGCAGCACACAAGAAGTTTCCCGCCGCACCGTTAACCACAATATCGAGCTTGCCAAAACGATCAATCGTCGTCGCGATCGCCCCGGCAACAGCCTCAGCGTCGCGCACATCAGCCGCCACCGCAATAGCTTCCCCGCCATTAGCGTTAATTGCCTCAGCAGCCGGCTGCAAGTGTTCTAACTTGCGACTGACGAGTGCGACGCGTGTGCCTGCTTCTGCCAGTGCCCGTGCGACACCTCCGGTGATTCCCGTTCCGCCGCCGGTGATCAGGGCCACGCGCCCGCTCAGTATTTTATCGGCAAAGATTTTTGTAGTCATCGGTTTGATTGGTTCTGCTTTAGTAATATCGCACTCTCTCGCTTTAATAACGCGATGAGTTCATCAACGTGATGCGTCTCCGTTAGAAAGCTGTTAATGTTCACGCGCAAGGCGCGCCGGCCATGTAACACGGTCGTGGTGATCCAGGCTTCGCCACTCTTTTCGATCAACTGTTGCAGTTGCTGCTGCAATCGATCCTGATAGGTTCCGTCCTGCTTCCTTGCGCCCTCTGGCAGAAATTTGAAGCAACAGACTGCCGTTTCAACTTCTCCCAGCCGCTCGAAATCTGGCAAAGCGTCTAGCTGGCTGGCTAAGTGCTCAGTTAACGCAATCTGCTTCTCCAGCAACTGCGCGTAACCACTTCTTCCAAGAAACTTCCAGGCCATCCAAAGCTTGAGCGAGTTAAATCGCCGCGTGCCCATCTGTCCATAGCGAAAGAAATCGTATTCAACATCAGTGCCTCCCCGATCCTCGCTGAGGTATTCGGGACTGATATCGAAAGCGTCTCGCAGCACACGCCCGCCTGCGCGAACCAGAACGGCGCCGCACGCGAACGGTACAAACATCCACTTGTGCGGATCAAAGGTGACGGAATCAGCCTCTTCAATTCCTCGAAGTTTCGCCCGGTGTCTTTCGGAGAATGCGAGTACGCCACCGTAGGCCGCGTCCACATGAAACCAGCACTGCTGCTCACGCGCGATTGCAGCTAACTCCGGCAAAGGATCAATTACGCCGGTTGAGGTTGTGCCGGCAACGCCGACGACGCAGCACGGCGTCAATCCCGCGCTTCGATCAGCGTCGATCGCAAGTCGCAGCAAATCTGTGCGAATGTGGAAACGTTCGTCGGTAGGAATCTTTCGCAACAACTCCCGGCCGATTCCCAGAATGTCCGCACTCTTCTCAAGTGAATAATGACATTGCTCAGAAGCATAGATCACAAGGTCTGCCGGCGCCTGACGCACGCCCCGATGAATTATCGCCGCACAAACCGCGTCGCGCGCGCACTTCAAGGCTATCAGGTTCGCCTCAGACCCCCCGCTTGCTAAAGTGCCAAAACTCTCATTCCCATAACCGATCAGTTCGCACAGCCAACGCATCACCTGCGCTTCAATCATCGCGGAGGTCGGTCCATTCCGCCAGGCTCCGGCATTCTGGTTTAAAGCCGCCGCCAGCGCGTCCGCCCAAACACCGATTGGTAAGGGCGTGGGATTGAACTGTCCGAAGTAGCGTGGGCTGGGAACGGTCATGGCGTGGGGCGCAATATCTTTTCTGAATCGCGTGAGGATTTCGTCAAGGCCAATGCCCTTTTCCGGAAGCGGCTCAGAAAACAACTTGTGCAAATCCTCCGGCGTAGCTTCGGATGCTACGCGGCGGGTCTCCAGACTCGCAGCAAAGTCAGCGATGATGCTGGTGACAGCGCGGCCCAGTAGTTCGTGTTGCGCGACAAAATCTTCCCACATAATTTGTTGCGCTATCATATCTCACGGCATTGCCATGGAAATCAACCAGACCCAAATTGGCTCGCTTAGGAAACAGGCTGCGGAGTTCACGGCGGCTTTGCGAACCCACGCACACGATTACGACATCGAGTTCTCTCAGGAAGACCTGCAGCAACTTACTTCGTACTACCAGATTATTAACACCTGGAATCCACGTTTACATTTGGTAGCGCCGAGCTCCGCCGCTGAGTTTGCTCGACGTCACATCCTGGAATCGCTGATGTTGTTAAGACATGTGCCGGACGGCGCCAGAATCGTGGACATCGGTTCGGGCGCTGGTCTGCCGACTATTCCCTGCTTGATTACACGTGCAGATCTTTCCGCGGTGCTGATTGAGTCTGCTAAGCGGAAAGCGGTTTTTTTGCGGGAAGCCTTAGCGCTTATTGGCCGAAGCGACTCAGCAACGGTGATCGCTCAACGATTTGAAGACGTCGAACCACCGGAAGCTAGATTCATCACCGCACGCGCTGTTGACCGTTTTGCGGAGGTGCTGCCGCGCTTGATCTCCTGGGCACCGCGTCCGAGCACGTTGTTGTTGTTTGGAGGGAAAGAATTGAAGGGGTCGGTCGAAGACTTAGGTTTGAGATATGAGGAAATGCTTATCCCGAATTCAGAGAGAAGGTATCTTTTTAAAGTGGAATTGAAATCGCGGGACTCGCCGTAACGAAATTCCATTCTCACCGCGCTTGAGCGCGGTGTTCGGTGTTCCTTCGGCCTTGAAATGAAACCGTTTAAACGGCAATAACATACTTGACTAACCAACGCGAGTGAGAAGTATGCTATCGCGCCGTCAGCTGCAAGGCTTTATAGGTTAACGCGGTTCCTTTTCCTCTGTTGTCGACTCGCTTTTGGTTTTAAGGTGGCAGCGGTAGCAAGGAACATGCGGAGTGGGAGTGACGAATCTGCAAGGTTAAGCGCCTGAACGCTTATAACAAGTCTTTCGCACCCCCGCTCTCCGCTTTAGCCCAATAACGAACCCTCAAATGATGTCGCACTGAGCGGCTCTACTATAAATCTTTCGCCGGGCTGAAGAAAAGCATGTTTGATGTTCAGCAATGCTCTAGCAACTACAGCTCCCAGCGGAGGACACATGAACCAATATCCAGCCTGCCTCGGGATCGACTGGGCGGATAAGAAGCACGACCTTTGTTTGCTCGACACCGCCACCGGCAAGAAGACTCGCCTGGTCTTGCCGCACACGTCCCAGGCCATCAACGAATACTTCACCGGCCTCCGCGCTCGTTATCCAGGACAACCGATTGCCGTGGGTCTGGAACAGTCGCGTGGTCCCTTGTTGTTTGCGCTTTTACAGTTTGACTTCCTGGTCATCTACACCATCAACCCCACCACGCTGGCGAAGTATCGCCAAGCCTTCTCGCCCTCGCGCGCCAAGGACGATCCTACTGATGCTGAGTACGCGGCCGAGTTGTTAATGAAGCACAGCGACCGGCTCAAGTGCTGGCATCCCGATGATGACCAGACCCGCACCCTGCGCTATCTGGTCGAGCATCGCCGCCGGCTCATCGGTGATCGCACCCGCATCAGCAACCGTATGACTTCACTCCTGAAATGCTACTTCCCTCAGGTATTGTCGTGGTTCCCGGACCTCAGCACGGTGCTCGTCTGCGACTTTCTCTTGCGCTGGCCAGCGCTGGAACGACTGCGCGGCGTTAAGCGCACCACCCTCCTGAACTTCTTCCGCGCTCATCACTCTGTCCGCACCTGCACCCTCGAGAAAAGACTCGCAGCTATCAAAGAGAGTGTGCCGCTCACTACCGACCGCGCCATCATCAACTCTTCCCTGCTGATGATCACTGCCTTGGCGGCACAGATGAAAACCACCATCGAAGCTATCCGCCAGTTTGATCTGGAGATTGAGAAACTCTCTGCCGCCCATCCCGACTTCCCACTCTTCCAGTCCCTGCCGGGCTCCGGCGAAGTCTACGCTTCCCGACTGCTCGCCGTGATGGGCACGCAACGCGATCGCTGGGGCTCGGCGCAGGAGCTCGCTTGCTTCTCAGGCATCGCTCCGGTGATGGAGCGCAGCGGTCAATCAACCTGGATCCGCTGGCGCTACTTCTGCCCCAAGTTCATGCGCCAGAGCTTTCACGAATACGCCGGTGAGTCAGTCAAGCATTCCTTCTGGGCCAGGGCTTACTACGAACAACAAATAGCCAAAGGCAAAAACCGCCAGGCTGCAGTGAGAGCGCTAGCTTATAAGTGGATCAGAATCATCTGGAAGTGCTGGCAAAACCGCACGCCTTATAACGAGGTGAGGTATCTGGAAAACCTGCGCAAGAAGGGTTCGCCCTTGCTGTCTTACGCCGCGAAAAATGCTGCCTGACTCAAAAATCTCTTGACTCGTCAGCCTCAGATGGCTTGTTAGATGGCGGGCTACTCGCCACCTACAGCTTTGAAATGAGGATTTTCAATTATCCCAAACACATTCCCATAAGGGTCTGTTACCGTCGCCACGATAATACCTCCGCCAACTTCCTGCGGGTCTGAATGTTTTTTTGCGCCTAGCTCCTGAATCCTTTGATACGAAGCTTTAGCATCCTTCACGCCCCAGTAAGCAACAACATTGTTGCCTTTCGAGATACTTTTCATGTCAGGATCAAGCCCTAGCTCGAAGCCGCCAACGTTGAAGCCAACATAAAATGGCTCATCAAAATAAGGCTTGAAGCCCAGCACATTGGAATACCATTCTTTAGCCTTCTGTAAATCGTCAACGTGATAGATAACTGTTCTTAGCCCCTGAAACATTCTCGTCTCCTTTGTCTCATTCGACGTAGATTTCTGTTTCTGCTGCAAATTGGCATAGGCAACTGAGACGGCAAATATCGCAGAAATAGCCGCGAAGGCAAATCGTCGGTTCATATTCTTTCCTCTCTCATCTCAACATGCATACCCCATAAGTAAGCCATCTAACGCTTGCCTTCAGCCGCGGCGCGCGATCAGCATTCCAGCAGCCTTGCGTTTCTTCGCGGCTTTCTTTCGTTGGTACTGTGCTTCTCGTTTATCTATCTCACTCTTAGGTACTGAGAGTATTTGCTTTGCTAGTTTCTCAAAGCGTGAGTATTCCTCGGACTGCGGTTTTGATTTTGTTTTCTTCACTTTGCTTTCCCCTCTAAAAGCTCCATCTGCTTTGCAAGTGGAGGCCGTAAGTCCCATGACTTTACAATGGTAATTAGTTTTTGCGTGGCAAAGGTTTAAACGCCTTCGTCGTCTGAGTAAATCGTTGCCGCTCCGTTAGCAATAGCAATCGCAACAATTTGCTTATCAAAATTAACCTTTGATTTAGATGGCGTTCCAGCCGCCTCTTTTTTCGCCTTGTTCTTAGATAGTTCTTTTTTGATTTCCAGGTTGAGTGTCGCCAGCTCAATCGCGGCCTTTGTATCGAAGTCTCCTACCTAACACTGCACGATGCATGTCCCGAGCCTTGCCGCCAATAAAAGTCTCGTCCACTTCCACGCGGGACGGTTTCCAGACTGAAAACTAAAGCCCGGTGAGAATGAGAGGCTCTATCTTATTGTTGGAACCATCACATGCGATTGCGGGAGTTTGGAAGGAACGTATACCTCCACCGTCGTCGCATAACCCGGGTTGCCCCAAACGACGACTGACGCTGCCGGCGAACGCCTTGCCCGCCAGCCGTCACGCTTGATTCGCCCGATTGTGGCTAAGCCTCGCCTCACTAAGCTCGCGCGGATTGTCCGTGCAGGAAAGCTTACCGCACCGTTATCTCCAACCCGGCGCGCTTCCTCATGGGATGAGCTTTCCAAAAGGAAGTGCTGCCAATGTTCCGTTACGTTGATGTCGCGAACAACTGCACCCTCTTCATCGACGACTTTCAAACTCCACTCAGGAACAATCGTGGTCTGGAACGGATAGAAGAGCAAAAACAGGATGAATAACAGGAAGACGACGCTGGCCATTCGTGTGCTTCGTCCAGTCCCGAAAAGCCCAAGCGGAGTCTTCATGGAAGCAGATAGGCTTTCGCTATTTCCCTCTTTCAGAGCGATTCAGCGAGCCGTTTTTCTTGAGGAATTTCGCTGGTTGATTGGAGTTGGCGCTGCCCCTGCCAACTCCTTTTTTTCGCAAGCTTTAGCGAACCACGTCGATTCCTATCAACTGCTGGCCGGAAATCACAAAATCAGCTCGCGGCAATTCCATTTCATAAACTGGAGACAAAACCGTGGGCGTGTAGCCGCCCGACGTCCGATCACTGTTTAGTGTCGCTACTACCGAAGGAGGCAGATTAGGAAGTTCATCGGTGCCGATAACCGCGCCAGGCGTGATGCGAAATAGTTTTACGTAAAGTCGATCACTCTTCTTTACTTTATTCATCGCCCTCACCAGCTGGCCCAGATCCTGGGGCACAAACGCCTTCGCTGCCGAACCTTCCTGCAAGGCATTGCCATCACCAACAAAAACTAACAATTGGCCGGGCGTGGCATCTTCAGGAATCTGTACGGGAATTCTTTGCACAAACTGTTTCCCAGCTTCGGTTCTGACGTAAGCCTGAATCTCAATCTTTTCTCCGCGGCGAACCTCGGTGCGATCGAGCGCAATGCGATCGAGTGTGCCGGCGTTTTTCGCGTCGGTCGAAGAGATGTCCAGCGTGACACCATTGATTTGCACGTCGTCGAAGCCGCTGTTCAGGAGAGCGCCCATCGGCGCAGCTACTGAACCGGCGGCCATCATTGCAGAATTATTCGCTGAAAAGCGCCTGTCAACGCTGACGTCTTCCTGGCCGTTAATCTTGATTTGTCCCTTGATGCTAATCGTCGAATCGCCGAGCACACGTTCGCTCGAAGTGATCGTGTTGAAGACAGTGATGTTTAGCAGGATGGGAGTCAGGAAAGAATCATTGGCGATCTCGTAAGAGAAAGTCTCGGTGCGATCACGACTTGTGTGAAGATTGATCTTCACCGGGATCATTTTCGGTGCTCGCCCGAGTTGACCAAACACACCTGAAGCGCGGTCCTGAGAAATCGCTCCCATCATCTGACCCGGCACTGAAAGCTTAAACGAGTTGTTAACGTTGGCAATCACCGTCACCACCGACGTTTCGGTGAGAGGCATATCGGCGGCGCCAAGACTCAGGAAGGGATGACCAAAAGCGTAAATTCGATCGCCATCGCGAAATGTGACAGTGCCTGAGGCGGCGATCGAATAATCACCACGAACCAGCTGCACGCTGAGAGAGGTTCCCGGCGTAAGAGTCTTTTCTGTAGCTACGCCAAGCTCTGTAATCGCCGCCGAACCGCCAACTCCCGAGACCGGAAGTAAACCATTCGCCAACAACTGCGGGGCAAACAGCGCCAGCGTTTCCTGACTAATTCCACCAAAAACCATCGGCGTTGCAATGGGAACCATTTGCTGACCCATCAAAGCCATCAGCGGCGAGCCTTCCGACACAGTTGCCATCAACGGAGCACCCGTGACAGCAGGCTTCGGGTAAGTAGGCTTCCACTCCGTGGCTGCCAACTGCGCGAATGAAACCGCACGCGGCTCCTTGCTTCCCTTCGTCTCGTTAACCGAGCCCTTCTCAAAGATGTCGATCATCTGCTTGATTGGAGTGATCCCCGCAATCGGTTCTTTGGCGAAAGGAAAACTAAAAGCGATCGCGCCGACGAGACGGCCATCGATATAAACTGGTGAGCCAGACATGCCGGCAAAGACTGCGGTCTTCTCGACGTTGGCTCCCGTTAACTTACCGATGATTGCCGATTGTCGTGGCGCCGGAAATCCGGGCAAGACTCCCAAAATTTCGACTCCAAACTCCTGAGGTTCTTTTCCTGAGAAGACGGTATAAGCCAGGCCTTTCATTCCCGGTCTCAGCTCTTCAAGCGGGAAAAGGCGGGCATCACGCGGCGTCACGGCTGGTTGTGACTTTGCGGCTGAGGGAACCGATGATTTCTGGGCGGAAGCCAGAACACAGAAAACTGCGACACAAATCGCAATGTGAGAAGCTCGGATAACTCTTTTCATTTAAAGCAAACCTCGTAAGTAGGGTCGGTGCCAGTGGGTCGCGGTTGACGGTTCCTTGGATGCGCGTTAAGCGCTTTGGGTCGCTTCCGAAATATAGCTTTCGCTCAGGACCCGGTCAAGCTTGCCGTTTACGTTGAGGAGCAGGTCGATTAACCTGCCAGCACCATGGAGTCAGTTGCCGGTTTCATTCTGATCGGGGGCGCTGCTAGCCGGATGGGTAGGGATAAGTCGCAGCTGCTCATCGAGAACGAGACCTTTGTTCAGCGGATCGCTCGAGAATTAGCGGGGGTAAGCGAGCAAGTCTCAGTCGTCGGAAGGGCCGGGCAAGAGTATCCGGGTCTGGCAATGGTGCACGACCGCCATCCCCAATGGGGAGCATTAGGCGGCGTCCACGGCGCACTCGCCGCTTGTGCTTCCGAATGGGCCTTAATCGTTGCTTGTGATCTGCCGCTGGTAAAGGCCTCGCTCTTTAATCGATTGCTGAGTTTGCGTCAGGATTTTGACGCGGTGGCGCCGCTGCAGCCCGATGGTCGGCGGCAGCCTCTCTGCGCTTTGTATCGTGTGGCTGCATGCCTGCCGCGGTCATTAGCATTGATTGAAAGTGGCGAACGAAAACCAGTGGCTCTGTTACAATCCGTTGCGACGCGCTGGGTGCAATTTGCGGAAATCGCAGACTTGCCGGACGCTGAGGATTTCTTTGATAACATCAATACGCCCCAGGATTACCTTCGCATCAGCCAGGAAAGCGGCACAGATTGACTGACGCGTGAACTTATTGCCTCCAACGTTTCCAGTTCCTCCCACTCGCGACTATGGCCCGACGAAGACGGTTAGGTAAGAAGTTCTTTAAGTCGCTGCTACCTATTTTGCTCCTGCTGGTAGTGGCGCTGGGTGTGGTCCTCGCATTCATTGTTTACGGGGTCACACGGCCGCCGCGTCGTGCCTATCTGGTTACTCCCGAAGCGTTCGCGGAATTCAGCGGGCCGGCACTTAAAGTTTCCGATCAGACGTGGCGCAATCGCGACAACACCACAGCTCGAGGTTGGTTATTAAAGGGTAGCGCCGGCGGACCGGCAGTAATACTTTCGCATCGCTACGGCGTCGATCGTTCATGGTTCTTCAACCTCGGTATTAAGATCAATGAGGCTACGGGCGCCACAATTCTGTGGCCCGATTTCCGCGGTCATGGTCTTAATCCCGCTGTTTCGTGGACCTCGTTTGGATCGGTCGAAGGCGAAGACATTCAAGCCGCGCTCGATTACCTCCGTACTTTGAAAAGTGCCGACGGCCAAGTACTCGTAGGCGACAAGGTGGCTCTCTACGGAGTTGAGATGGGCGCTTACGCGTCGCTTCAGCCTGCCGCTGGCGATGCAGGGATTCGCGTTCTGGTGTTGGATTCGCTGCCGCGAGATCCGGAGGAAGTGTTGCAAGCTGCAGTGCGCAACGACTTGGAAATAGATAATGGCCCATTGCGTTTCCTCACGCGCGCCGCGACGACGGCTTACTTCCTGGGTCGATTTAAGAATGTTGCTACGTGCGAGCTCGCCGGGGCATTGAAAGAACAAAAAGTTCTGTTGTTGTCGGGCCCCGACGCTGGGCACCTCCGAAATTCAACGATCGCGGTCGCCGGCTGTTTCCCAAATAAAGCTAACCTGGAAGTAAAGACTGATTTGCCGCTGACTGGCTTTAAGCTTCCATCGGCAACCGGAGAGCAGGGCGAAGGTTACGACCGGCTGGTGATCGATTTCTTAGACCGCAATTTGCGCTAATCTTAAATTGGTGTAGGGGCGGCACTCCGTGGCCGCGCCTTTTTAAGAAAAAGGGGGCGCCCACAGAGGGGCCCCCTACAGATTTCGCTATGTTAGCGATCACGGCGCCACTGCGATCAGTACAAACTTTCCGTTGTCGCCGATCACTTCGGCCCCCAAAAATTTCAATCGCATTAGTTGATCGTATTCCCTGGGAACAAAAACCAGAATCGGTCCGCGACGTGTTGCTTCAGCAATAACCTGAGGGGCGTTTTCAAAGACCACGGGTTCGCCATCATCGCCATACGCCAGGCGTCCTGCGGCATAAAACTCCGCTGTCCGATCAATCTCGCCAAGACCATAAACAGGGGCGGCGGCGTAGCCTCGAGTATTCGCGGCGGCAATTAGATCTCGCACAGATTCGGAAGCTGGAAGTCTCAGTGGTCCGCTATTCAGAATTACCACCGGAAACAGGAGCGCCGCAAAAACTACGGACAAAGCGGCGACCATTCTCTTTTCCGGCAGCAGTAGATTGATTAAGCCGGCGATTATCATCGGAGCTACAACAAGTGCAGTGCCCCCTGCCGAAAGATAGCCTCCTCGAAAACTGATAACTGCACCGAAAATCGCACTTAGCATTAGCAGTCCCCCCGTCGCCCGCATTGTCAAACATCGCCCCGTTCCCTGAGAGGTAAAGCGCGCCAGCCGCACGCCTGCCAACAATCCCGTAGCCGGAAGCACCGGCAGGATGTAACCGGCAAGCTTGGAACCCGAGAAGGAAAATAGGGCAAGCGGGAGCAGCAACCACGCCAGCTGTGAAGACTCTCAACTTGTCTAAGGGATTCGTTCCACGCCACTTCCAAAATCGAACTGTGGAAAGCGCGTCTGCAATCAACACCGTCCAAGGCAAGGTAAGGGGAATCAAGCACAGAAGATAAAAATAGACTGGCCCGGGATGGCGATATTTGTTTGAGAAGTAACGCGCGAAGTGGTGTTGCAGAAAGAACTCGTCAATAAATGGCCAGCCATGTCGCGCAAGATTACGGGTCCATACCAAATGGCCGCGACGGCACACGCCAGGGGTATTCCCCAGATCAGCGAGCGCATGAACCACCGCGAAAGATAGGCGCGGCGCATCAGCTGGTAGATCACTATTACACCAAAAGGGATCACGATCCCGATCAGGCCCTTCGCCAGCAAAGACAAGCCGACGAAAATGTAGAATCCTACCAGCAGACGGCGCCGCCGGCCTTCCTCGATTTCAAGCTCGTGAACAAAGAAAAAACTCAAGGCCCAGGTGATCGTCATAGTCACGATGATGTCGAAGCTGGCAGCGCGCGAAAAAACTATAATGCCTAACATCGAAGCAGTGACGAGAGCGCTCCAGACACCGGCTCCACACAACTCGCCCTCATTACTTGATCTGGCCACGCAGCGTCCTACCCAAAACACTGCCAGGATTGTCAGCAAGCCAAAAAGCGCAGGTCCTATTCGCGCGGCTATTTCCGAGCTGCCGAACAAACCATAAGCCGCCATCATGATCCAATAGAGCAGTGCGGGTTTTTCAAACCAGGTGTGACCACCGAGTGTGGGTGTGATGAAGTCACCTCGCTGATACATCTCGCGCGCTACCTGTGCGTAACGCGGTTCATCCGGTCCAACGAGAGGAAAGTGATTAAGTCCGTAGCAGTAGGAGGCGATGACAGCGAAGAAAAGTAAAAGCCAGAGTCGCTTGGCAGGGGTTGGAAGTTGCAAGTATAGTCGCTCCGCGGATCAGTAGGCAGTGGCAGACGGCAAAGCAGTTAAATCAGACCGTTAGTTGAGCTACTGTCCACGCCGCACCTAACCTAGAGCAAAAAGAGAAAACAGTAAAATCGTGACCTTGCGAACTGCTGTCATCGGAGTCGGCCACTTAGGTCGACAACATGCGCGCCTCCACGCGACTCTCGCAACCGAGGGTCTATCCGAGTTTGCTTTTGTCTGCGATCAAAATCCCGAAACAGCACAAACGATTGCCGAAGAGCGCAGCGTTGCCTGGAATACTGACTGGCGCGAGCTGCTCGGAAAGGTAGACGCAGTCAGTTTAGCTGTGCCAACTGTGTCGCATTGTGAAATCGCGTGCGGCTTGCTGGAAAATGGCGTTCACGTCTTAGTGGAGAAGCCGATTGCGCGCACACTCGCAGAGGCGGATCAAATGATTGCCGCGGCCGAAAAAGGCGATGCGCTGCTGCAAGTGGGACATCTCGAACGTTTCAATCCCGCGCTGATCGCATTACGACCTCATGTTCGCAATCCGGTCTACTTCGAGATCCATCGCGTCGGCGAATTCACGGCGCGCTCGTTGGACATTGACGTAGTCCTGGACCTGATGATTCATGATCTGGATATCGTGCAGTGGCTTGTTGGTGAAGAAGTTGAGGTGACAGAACTCCACGCGGTTGGGATTCCAATTCTGACAAATAAGGTCGACGCGGCTAACGCTCGGCTCGAGTTTTCGTCGGGAGCGGTGGCGAATATCACGGCATCACGCGTCGGCACCGAGAAGATCCGTAAGATGCGTTTCTTTCAACCACACGATTATGTAGCCGTTGACTACACAACAAAGCGGGCTTCAATCAGCGGTCTCGCGCCGCCCACTGCCGAGGGTTTGTGGCCTGGAGTTCATATGCGAAATCTTGATGTGATTGATGTGGAACCGCTGCGGACGGAGATTGCTGAGTTCTTTGCGGCGGCTAAAGATGGCTTGCCGTCTCCCGTATCGGGCCTCGAAGGTCGGAATGCACTTTCGCTCGCCTTACGAGTGCTGGAACGAATTCACGAACACGGTAGCCGCACGAACTTGGGAACCCTCAAACCCAGCAGCGCGGCAATGTCCTAAAACAACTTGCAAGAGTTGAGGGCCAAGAATGGGT
The DNA here is from genome assembly GCA_963826235.1 of Pyrinomonadaceae bacterium. Lineage (GTDB taxonomy): Bacteria > Acidobacteriota > Blastocatellia > Pyrinomonadales > Pyrinomonadaceae > PSRF01. The sequence goes on from CAWGWE010000002.1 coordinate 193,544, forward strand.
CTGAGTTCAAGCCTCGTTTTGCCCAACCGGCTTCGAATCAAAGCCGCGAATCGGTCAGCTGATCCGGGCCAGATGACGCGAAAAGGCGTTACCGCCTCAACAGCGGTAACGCCTATTCTTTAATGCAGACTCAAACGTCCTGAAGATCAGCGGTTTTTCAGTTTACGTCTAACAGCGCCCATCACCCCGAACAACCCAGTACCTAACAACAACATGCTTGTCGGCTCAGGGACGGGATTGCCGGGAGTGCCGGGGGTTCCTACATCACTACCTTGACCGTTGGCCCCAACTTGCTGAAAGCGCACGAAGATCGCATTGCAGATTTCGTCTTCGGTCAATCCTGCGAATCCACCATTACCGCTGGTGATAACGAACGTTGCTTCGTCACCCGGATCAATTCCTGGAGGTAAGCCGTCCTGCGGGTCTCCCCCGGCGAAGTTCGCTCCAGTGAGAAATGAGAAGTCCAGTACCGCGTCGTTAAATTGCGGCACGTTATCTTGATTTACGTCGGTGAACGCAAAGCTCACTCCCGCCGGCTGAAAAGTTACATTGCCGGAAAAAGTACTCGCCGTGGTTCCTGGCAAATCGAACCCGATGCCTGTAATTATGGCATTGAAGGGCGAAGTATTGTTGATGGTGAAAGTGAAAGTGTTGGTTTGAGCATTAAACGAACAGGTGACGGTGGCCGTAGCTAACGATCCGTTCGCGTTGCCAACGATGTTGATGGTGTCGGCCTTTGCTGTAGCTGCGCTAAAGAGAATCAGCGCGCAAATGGCCAGGGCGAGTTTCTTGAAGCCGATCAAATTTTTCATACCTACCCCTTGATCTTCGTAGTTTCAGAATTGCAGGAGAGTTAGCGCGAGCAAAGTTGCAAGTTCAATGCCGCAAGACAAGCTGGGTGTTATCGTAGTTCTTGCGGCTTTTGTTTGCACGTCTCTCCAGAATTTTGAAACCCTCCAAAATTCTATACTTCAGATAAGACGCGTAGCACATCTTCTTGATGGCGTTCGGCGCAGTCCTCAAGCCAAAACACTTCACCAAACTGCGGCTCCATTCTGGGCACTAACTATAGGTGAGCAGTCGCCGAGGCTGTCGGCATGCCAACAGGCGCTGGGGAGGTGTTGACTGCGTTATGAGTAGGTACACGGGCGAAGCGCTCTTTTAATCGTAGGAATGGCCGTTCCAACCAACGATAGGATGCGGCGGCCAGTATGACGGTTAGAACGAACGACAGAACGAAGCGTCGCTCGAAATTTAATGGTATTCCAAGAAGCGACGATTGCTGGGCCATCAACGTCAGACTAAGCAAATGGAAAATATATAAGCCGTATGAAATACGACCCAGGTAGACAAGCCATGAAAATGGCTTACGACTTAATATCGCCGCATTTGTCTGAAGCGCAGCGATGAGTAGGCTGACACTAGCTATAGCTGCAAGCGGATAGGTAATCAAACTCTGCAGCCCGTCCTGTTTCAAATACTTCGCCACGATCACAAACATCGTTATTGCAATTAAACCCAAGGCAATGCGAGGAACGGCAGTGAGTCGAGGGGCGCGCCCTCGAAGGGTGACGGCGAGGAGGGCCCCTAAAGCTATGGGGTCCAGCCGCGCCAACGTATTGCACCACACACCAGGGTGCGCAATATCGTAGAGCGCCAAGAGGGTCCGAACCACTAATGCGATCCCAAGCATTACAAAAGCGAGTTTTCGGATCCGACCTATACCGAACACTAATAGCAGTAGAGGCCAAGCAAGATAGAATTGTTCTTCAACCGAGATGCTCCACAGCGGACTGGCTACGGAAAAGGGAAGACCCTCGATTGCACAAACCCAATTGCCGGAGAATAAGGCGAATGACACAGCATAGCTGGCGTTAAACTTATCGTCTGGAAGGATCAGAGGAATCAAAAAGACAGTAGCGCCCAAAAAGACGAAATAAAGGGGCCAGATGCGTAAAGCCCTGCGGATATAGAATGAGCGTATGTCAAGCTTGCCGTTCGCAAGATGTTCGCGGATGAGGAGTTCCGTAATAAGGTAAGCGCTTAATGTAAAGAATAAGTCTACCCCGTATGCCCCTGCCTCTTTGATTGCCCACAACCAACCGGCAACCGTAGTTGACAATCCGGCGCTCACGTAAAGGCCGGTGCCTTGGGGTAAAGCGTGATGCAAGAAAACTGCTAGGAAGGCGAAGAATCGCACCACGTCAAGTTCTGCGTGGTAGAAACCTTCTTTCCTAGTAACTTGTTCCCCGCCCTGAAGTCCGTTTAGTGGCTTTACTGTTTGTCGCATCAGAGCCTCGTCGGGAAGGCTGATTTATGCTAGTCCGACAATTCACATAAATGCTGAAAAGCCCGAGTATCGTAAAAAAATGCGTTACCGACTCACGACGGTAACGCATTTATATTTAGCATTACCGACCCGGTACGGTAACGCCTGATTCTGTACTCACACGCTGGTGACTACACGCGTCTGAGTTTTCGTTGGGCCGGGCGGCTCGTTATTCGAATTAGTCCATCGGTCCACCCATTGGCACTCACTCCTTCTAGATAGAAAAGGTGGAGGAAGGATAAAGTGACGCTAAAACACCGATACGTGATCGAGCGAGGGGGGCGGCCTCCCGACCCAGGAGGGAGGTCACGCCCTCTAACTCAACACGCGTTCTGATTCTTATGCCAGAGCAGTACTCAATTACGCGCTTTGAGTTTTCGTCGGGCCGCACCCGCGACGCCAATTAGACCGGTTCCTAACAACAACATGCTTGCGGGCTCGGGAACGGGATTGCCTGGACGACCAACGTCGCTACCTCCACTACCTCCAGCCGCAGGCACATTCTGGAACCTGACAAAAATCGCATTACAGATCTGTTCTTCCGTCATTCCGGCGAAAGCCGCACCTGTAACTGTAAACGAGGCACTCTCGCCCGGTAGCAAGCCATCATTTACGGACCCGGAGTTAAAGTTGCCGGAATTACCGGTAATAAACCCGAAGTCCAGCACCGCGGAGTTGAAGCCATGCGGTACGTTCCCAAGGTCGGCATCCGAGAAGGTGAAGTTTGACGAAAGGCTCGGTGCCTGCGACCCCGTGAAACCATTAAGGCCCGAAGCACTGGCATTTCCAATGGGCGGCAGATCAAAGCCAATCCCTGTAATCGTGGAAGTCGAGCCTGGCTGCGTGATGTGCGATGTGTTGGTGATCGTAAAAGTAAATGTATTTGTCTGCGCGTTGAACTCACACACGACGGTGGCTGTCGAAAACTGGCCGCTGTCGACACCGGCAATCGTGATGGTGTCAGCCTTGACTGTTGCCGCACTCAACAGAATTAAACCGACAAGCGTGAAGGCGAGTCTCTTAAGGGAGGTCTGCATGGTTAAACTCCTGAATGTGATGTAAACGTTTTAAGGGCACTTTAAACTGAAGGGACTTGGGCAGTGAACGCGCAGCAAGTTCAATGCCCACCGTATCGATCAACTTGACCCTTCGATTTGCTGCACTATTTGACAGTTGTTAAAAATTACGTCTGAAAGTCGGACTGAATTCCAGACTCTGGACGACTCGCGCTCGAAATTAAAGGGCTATTACTCAGAACTCAAAGCGCTCGACCTGTTATCCATTCCTGTTATGAGCGCCACTCCCTGCCTGGAATTCCTCTCGCATTAAGTCTTTGCTGATCTAGGAGAGATGGAATGAAATCCTTGAAGCTAGGCACAGCATTGAGGATGAGTAGTGCTCCGTCTCTTCCAATTAGGCAGGGCGGTGACGCTAAGGAGAGAGGCGTTGCCGTCCTTCCAACTTCGAGCTAGGGGTTTTTTTGTCCCAAACTTTTTGGGCGGCGTCTCCATAGGGTTTTGGAGACGCCTTTTTTCTTTGACCCGCGTCTCGCCGCATTACTAATCAGACTGCCTCCATTGTCGGCACAACACGGTTCACGCTTGCGAAGCAATCCCCACAACAACTGGCTTTTGCTAGACTCATAAGCATGCAGGCCAGTTTCACCACCAGGGAAACCCAGATTTCCGCCATGCTCGCCGAGCGAATTGCCGCTGGCGACTTTCCATCCGCCGTTTACCTAATCTCTGAAAAAGGCAAACCGGTGTTTGCTGATGCGCTCGGTCATGCGGTGATAGATCCGTATCGCATTACTGCTTCACTCAATACCATTTATGATCTCGCCTCGCTTACCAAGCCTCTGGTCACAGGAATGCTCTGCGCTCAGCTTGCCGAAAAGGGCGAGCTAACCCTCGACAGTGCGGTAGCTCATTACCTGCCAGAATTTGAGCGCACTGACCGGCAGATGATTACTGTGCGCGAACTCTTAACACACACTTCAGGTTTACCTGCCTGGCGTCCGCTATACATCCTTGCCGAAAATAAACGCGAACGCGCGCTTGGCGTGATCGCCAACGAAGCGCTTGAATACAAACCGGGAACGCGCGTGGTTTACAGCGATCTCGGCTTCATCGTGTTGGGTTTTCTACTCGAGCGGTTGACGGGGATGGCACTCGGCAAGCTGGCGCAGACTGAAATTATTGAGCCGCTGAAACTCCAGCACACTTTCTTCAATCCGGAGATGGCCTTGCAGACGGGGATCGCCGCCTGTGAAACCGGCAACGCCTACGAGCGCGAGACGGCAGCCGCATCGGGCGTAGAAAGCTATTCCGCCTGGCGCGAACAACTGATCTGGGGCGAGGTACACGACGGCAATTCTTATTTTCTCGGCGGGGTTGCGGGACATGCCGGTCTCTTTTCAACCGCAAACGAAACGCTGCGACTCGCGACACAGTTTCTGGCCCACCAGAGTGAACTGCTGAACGCCGACACTTGCACGGAACTCTTCACGCGCAACATGACAACAGGATTGGAAGAAGCGCGATCGATTTCCTGGCAACTGGCCGAATCGCCCGAATCGGCGGCAGGCTCGGCCTTACCGGGGGACAGTTTCGGTCACTCTGGGTTTACTGGCACAAGCTGCTGGATCGATCCTCGTCACCAACGCGCGTTTATTCTTCTGACCAATCGTACTCATGCTCGGTCCTTGCCATTCGTCAACATCAACAGCGTCCGGCGCGAATTTCACAGTTTGGCAACTGCGGCATTGACGCTCGGCTAGATCCGAAGTTGGCTAGGGCTTCTTTGTTCTTTCCTTGTGACCGCGCGGAGGAAGGTCAGACAGCACAGTGAATGAGGACAGGTTTACGGCAACGCGGTCGCCTTGTCGAAGTTTTGCAGCCGTCGCTTCAGGTTTGGGACGCGTGGCAATGATTGGCTTGGAGGTCTGGCTTTCCGGCGTTTGCGTCGTGAGATAAAAAGGAGTTTCGTCAGTATCCCCGCCGCCTGACTCGGAAAGATCAATACGCACACTCACTCGTTCGTAAGCTCCAACAAAATTTGTAATCTCAACAATTCCTCGCGCGATGCAGGACGGATGCGGCGTCGCATCGCAGGTCTTCGTCAACGAAACATCTTCCGGACGAAACACCAGCTTAACTTTCTGGCCGTCCGTAAATTCGTGACTCTCGCGAAATGGGATTAGCGCGGCGCCCACTTCAAGGTTTGCACCCTTCACTATGCCAGGCAGCACGTTGGCTGCGCCGAGGAATGTCGCGACATATTCATTGGTGGGTTTAGTGTAAACCTCGAAAGGCGTTCCTATCTGTTCGATGTGTCCCAGGTTGATCACGGCGATGCGGTCGCCCAGTTCAAGTGCTTCTTCCTGGTCGTGAGTAATAAAAATCGCGGGAACGTTTACCTTCTTCAGCAGGGCGCGTATTTCGCGGCGCAAGTGACCGCGCGTCTGTGCATCAAGCGCACCGAAAGGTTCATCGAATAGCAGCACTTCGGGGTCGTAAGCGAGCGTGCGAGCAATCGCTACACGTTGTTGCTGTCCACCCGAGAGCTGTGAGGGATACTTCTTGCGATGTTCCTCGAGTTGAACCAGGGAAAGTAGTTCATTGACTTTTTCCCTGATCTCTTTGCGCCGGCGTTTCCTGATCCTTAGGCCGTAGCCAATATTTTTTTCCACGGTCATCTTGGGAAAAAGGGCATACGCTTGAAAGATAACTCCGACTCCACGCTCACGGGCCGGAAGCTCCGTAACATCCTTGCCGTGAAGCATGATTTTTCCGGTGTAAGGCTGTTCTAGACCAGCAATTATTCGCAGAATCGTCGTCTTCCCGCTTCCTGACGCGCCAAGCAGCACCAGTGCTTCGCCCTCGGCAACATCGAAAGTAATGTTTTCAAGCACACTTGTTTTGCCAAAGCGCTTGCTGACCCCGTGCACACTGGCGGCCGCCTGCCGTTGTTGATCCTGAGAAGACACAGAACCATTTGGCCGCTCAGTTATGGACCTTTCAGTAGCCATTCTTGGTTTCAAAAAAAGGCTCCTTTGCCCATCCGCCACCATTGCATAAGCAGGCGGGAAAATCGAGCACCCTGAGAGAGGCGCCTCAAGGCGGCGGCTATGCGTTCCAGCCGGGCATTGCAGCAGCCTGCTTTAGCCAACTCGCCATCTGCTTCTCGTCGATTTCGTCGTCTTCGCGGATGTCTAAGTAGCGCACCTCTCTGTGCTTACTAGCGCCCGGCGGGACCGGTTTCAGCGACGCGCCTGCGAAGAAGGTCACCTTCACGTAGTGGGTGAAGACGTGGAACGACAGGAACCAACCGTGGCTCTCGATGCCGTAGAACGGCGAGTTCCACTTCACAGCCTTACGAACGTTGGGCACTTTACGCACGATAAGCGCGTCGAGACGCTTCCCAACTTCACGCTTCCACCCCGGCATTGCGGCGATGTAAGCCTGCACTGGGGCGTCGCCGTCCGCCTTAGTCATCTGCGGGTTACCGCCAGAAAGTAAAACGACGGGGGCCTTCTTACCTTTTCGCTCTTTACTTGGTTTGGACTGACTGCCGCCTGATTTGGCCTTCGCCGGCCTGCCTTTCGCCGATCGCCTGGTCTTTGTGGTCGACATCACGCTCCTCCCCTTTCGCGCTACATAGGCGACCTTTTGCTTCGACACCTAATGTGGCCGGGCGGTAAGCGTCGCGGGCGCGTTCTAACGCACTCCGGTTTCGCTATATTTCATGACTCCGCTTTCTGAAAAACTCCATCACGACCAGAATGATAAAGCTGATACAAGCCAGCACAGCAGCGGTCGCATAGGCTGCCGTGTAATTGCGATCATCGAGTGAGCGGAAAATGTACAGCGTCGAAGTCTCGGTCAGGCCGCTTACCCCGCCGCTCACGACGAGTACCGCGCCGATCTCGCCGATTGTGCGAGCGAATGTTAGTGACACGCCATAGAGCAACCCCCACTTGATCGAAGGTAGCGTGATGTGGCGGAATGCCTGCCAGCCGGTGGCACCGATCGTATAGGCTGCCTGCTCCTGATGGACTCCGATTTGGGCCAGCACGGGAACAACTTCCCGAATGACGAACGGCAGCGAGATAAAAATCGTCGCCAGTAGCATCCCGGGCCAGGCGAAGACGATCTTTACGCCCAGCGCGTCGGAGAGCGGACTAAGCCAACCGCCCCTGCCGAATAAGAGGATAATCATCAGCCCGGCGATCACCGGCGATACTGCGAAGGGTAGATCAACCAGCCCGTTGAGAATCCGTTTGCCCCAGAAGTCGTCGCGTACGAGAACCCAGGCGATGCAGGTTCCGAAGATTGCGTTAATCACGGTCGCGCCGACGCCGAGGAGTAGTGTCAGTTTGAGTGCACTAACGGCGTCAGCTGTAGTGATCTGATCAAGGAAGGCGGTCAGTCCTTCGGACAGGGCGCCCCACGCGATTGTAATTAACGGAGCTGCAAGAAGCACCGCTGCATACAACAACGCAATTCCAATCAGGATCCACTCCCTCAGCCGCGGGCGCACCGCCCTGGATCTCGGCTCCCAAGTCCCGGCATCGACTTCTACCCGGCTATCCTGCTCAAGGGGTGGCATAGTCAATATCCCAGCGTCGCTGCATCCAATCCACCAGCAACATTATCGAGAAGGAGAACGCCAGCAGCAGAACCGACATAGAACTCGCTCCACGCTGGTTGTACGACTCCAATTGACCGTAAACGTAAACAGGAGCGGTCAGCGTTCGACCAGGAATGTTTCCCGCCACCACCACAATCGAGCCAAACTCACCGAGGGCACGGGCAAAGCATAAGAGCAAGCCGGTAATCATGGCGGGTGAAATAGTCGGCAGAATGATCGTGCGAAATGTTGTCCATTTCGACGCGCCAATCGTGTAAGCGGCCTCCTCCAGCGAGCGGTCGAGTTCCATGAGGACCGGCTGCACAGTGCGTATGACGAAAGGGTAGGTGACGACGAGTAAGGCCAGGACGATGCCCGGCGTGTCGAAAATTACCTGGATTCCCCTGGACTCCAACCACCTGCCCAGCGTGCGTTGCGGGCCGTAGAGCAGAACGAGCATTACTCCGGTGACCAGCGTCGGGATCGCAAATGGCAGGTCCACGACAGCGTTTAGCAGGTCACGGCCGGGGAATTCGTAACGCACCAACACGTAGGCGGTGAGTGTGCCCATCACCAGATTAATCACGGTAGTAATCACGGCGGTAACGAGCGTGAGTTTAAGGGCCGCGAAAGCTATAGGATTTGTGATCTCGCTCCAGAATGCCGCTGCTCCGCCCGACAACCCGTTCGTTAAGATCGCCGAGAGCGGCAAAATGATCATAATTCCTAAATATCCGATAGCCGCCGCGCGCAGACCCCACCGACCCCCGGACAAAGAGATACGCCTGCGGAGTGAAATTGATCTAGTCGCTCTTATATTTGTCGCTTGCAGACTCATTTCCCCGCGTGCAACTCTTCAAACACCTTGGTGTAAATCCCATCGGGCCCGTACATCTCTCTCGAAACTCTGGCCCAACCGCCTAGAAAGTCTATCTTCCAGAGATCTTCCACGGCTGGGTACTGCGCTTTGACTTCACCTGCCACCTCCGAATCGACCGGCCTTAAGCCGTATTTCGCAAAGGCGCGTTGGGACTCTTTTTCATGTAGGAAATTGATAAAAGCTTCAGCCACTTGCCGCACGCCGTGTTTATCCACGTTCTTGTCAATCAGCGCGATCGGGTTTTCAATCAAAATCGTTGAGCGAGGAATAACATGCTCGTAGGACTGCCCGGTTTGACGTCCGACCAACACCTCATTCTCGTACGTGACTGCTACATCTCCGACGCCTTTCTCGTAGTTAGTAATCGATTCGCGCGCACCTTTGTCGAGGATTGAGACGTTACGAAACACATCCTTGAGGAACTGCTTCGCTGCGGACGGGTCGTCTTTCGGAACGCCCGCGTACCCACGCAGAGCTGCCCCATAAATCGCGTTGATATTCCATTGAGCGCCGCCTGATGTTTTCGGGTCAGGGGTAAGTACGTTCAACCCCGGGCGCGTCAGGTCAGCCCAATCACGCACGCCTTTTGGGTTACCCTGCCTGACCGCAATGACAGCGATGGAGGTGCTGACCATCCCACGATTTGGCCCTGATTTCCAGTCGTGAGTAATCAGACCCGCCTCGGCTATTTTGTCTACGTCTCCCTCAAGTGAAAGTGCCGCAATGTCGGCCTCGAAGCCCCCGATAATGGCGCGCGACTGCGCACCGCTAGCCTGATACGACTCCTGGAACTCCACGTCCTGACCCGTCTTTTCCTTCCAGTATTTCTGAAAGGCGGGGATGATTGCCTTTCCGTATGCTTCGCGCGGAGTAGTGTAAGCTCCGAGTATCAGGGTTACTTTCTGGCCGTCCGAGCGCGTTCCGCCGCACGCTTGCGCCGAGATCACAATTGCTAATACGACCGTAACTATGACTAGCGTTTTACACCGGATAAACGGGCGGGTTGATTCTCTTCGCATAGAATTCTCCAGATATCCACTCACCTTCGGTGTATTAGTGATTCCAGCTTGTATCCTCGGAGGGCACGCAGGCGAGGCACGTCGCGAGGAATCCTGTCTCTATAGTTGAATGCACTTTCTCTCACGTGGATCGAAAACCTCCGAATCCGCGCTAATCACAACAATTAAAGGCGGGGCTTAGCTGGTCTATACCACAGGCTCGCGCTCGGTGGGAAGAAGTAAATGCCCAGCTAATCAGAGAGAGTTAAACAAAGAACCCTGCTGCTCGTTTAGCCTCCCAACCCTTCCCGTTCAGCGCCTGTTCAGATGAAGTTCAGATGGACAATCCCTGACTGCTCGTCTATATTGCCGATTCTTTCTAAGCATTTGTACTGAACGAGGGGCGCACACCGAATGGGGCTGCTGAATCTGTTGCCGCGGGAGGAGCAATACTTTTCGCTCTTCATCCAGATGACTGTCTACATTTCCGACGCCGCGCGGGAATTGAAGGAGATGCTGGCAGACAAGGATCGCGACTTCGGTGAATATGCTCAGCGAATCAAGGGTCTGGAACATGCCTGTGACGAGTTGACCCACAGCGTCTCAACCCGCCTGAACAAATCCTTTATTACTCCTTTCGATCGCGAGGACATCTACATGATGTCTACCGCGCTCGACGATATCGTCGACCTAATCGACGACGCTTCCAGAGCTATTATCATTTTCGATGTCCGCGAGATTAAGGACTACGCGCACGATCTCGCTGACGTGATTGTACGTATGGCGGCCCAGCTCCAGGCGATTGTCTCGACGCTACAAAAGCCAAAGAACATCACGCAACGACTCGTGGAAATTCATCGACTTGAAAATGAAGGTGACGACACGTTTCATGCGGCGATCGCCGAACTCTTCCACGAGGAAAAAGATCCGTTAACGGTGCTGAAGTGGAAAGAGGTGTATGAAAAGCTGGAGGCGGCAATCGACCGTTGTGAGAACGTCGCGAATATTATTGAAAGCGTAATTATTAAGCACACGTGAGAAGGGTTGCCAATTGCCGATTGCCAATGGCCAATTTGTCCTTGTCCGCCCAGCTCATATCCTGGTCGCATTCATAGTTTAGAAAATCAGCAATCGGCAATCAGCAATCGGCATCGGCAATCGGCAATCGGCATCGGCAATCGGCATCGGCAATCATAACGAAGCCCTCTAAGATCGACACTCAGGAATCGTAACCACAGACGCATGTCCGTTACCTTCGCCTTCGTCGTACTCCTCGTTACTTTCGCACTCATCTTTGACTACATAAACGGCTTTCATGATGCGGCGAACTCTATCGCCACCGTCGTGTCCACCCGCGTGTTATCGCCAGGCATGGCAGTAATCTGGGCGGCCTTCTTCAACTTCATTGCCTTTGCCGTTTTCGGAACTCGCGTCGCCAAGTCTATCGGCGACGGCGTCCGAATGGATTTGATTACTCCTGAAGTCCGCCTTTATGTCCTGCTCTGCGCCCTTCTTGGCGCCATCCTCTGGAACCTGATCACCTGGTATCTCGGTTTGCCGACGTCGAGCTCGCACGCCCTGCTCGGCGGTTATGCCGGCGCCGGCATCGCTGCTTACGGCGGCATCAGCGGTCTGCTTAACACCGAGGTTTGGTTTCGCACGTTGCAGTTCATCGTCTTGTCACCACTGGTGGGAATGATTCTCGGCTTCTCGCTGATGGTGATGGTTCACTGGATCTTTCGCAGCTCTACACCCACACGCGTGGATAACATTTTTCGCAAGGGCCAGCTGTTCTCGGCCGCGGCGTTTTCCCTCGGTCACGGCGGCAACGATGCACAAAAGACGATGGGAATCATTACCGCCGTGTTGACGGCCGGAGGAGTTGCGGGCCTAACTTACGGACCGGGGGGCACCTTGCCGCCGATTCCCCTTTGGGTAGTCCTCGCTGCGCATGCGGCAATCGCGCTCGGCACTCTTTCCGGCGGTTGGCGCATCGTTCATACGATGGGTTCCAAGATCACTAAGCTAAAACCCGTAGGCGGCTTTTGCGCCGAGACCGGGGCCGCACTCACGCTTGCGTATGTAACTCTGACGGGCACACCGGTTTCCACAACTCACACTATCACGGGTGCGATCGTGGGCGTCGGCGCGACGCGACGCTTGTCGGCAGTGAAATGGGGAGTGGCAGGACGAATCTTGTGGGCCTGGATACTCACGATTCCAGCGGCGGCTCTCATCGCCGCGCTCTCGTTCTGGCTGATTCGAGCAATCCACAACTTCGCTAGTTAGGTTGTCGCCTTCATCCTAATTTAGGAGTGCCAATCTTTCGTTTAAGTTTCATCCGCGAACAAAGTTCGAAGCTCCAAGTTCAAAGCTCGCTTTGCTTCCGATTGTTTTCAACCAACATCACCTTGTAAGCTTCTCCTTCTTTTTCATCTCACCAGGTGTGGACGCACTCAGTGATGTTCAATTACCGGGGACCCTTCTGCATTCGGCTCGCTGTCTACCTGGCGGTCGGTCTTATCGTTTGTGCCCCAGCGTGTCGGCAGTCGAAGCAATCTTCAAACGAACGCGAGATCATCGTCGCTGCGGCAGCGAACCTGTCCAACTCTTTCCCGGAGCTCGCCCAGGAATTCAGGGAACAGAGCGGGATAAAGGTAGTGCTTAGTTTTGGGGGGACTGCAGACCTCGCAAAACAAATCGAGAATGGCGCGCCGTTCGATGTCTTCGCCGCTGCCGATGTCGCGCATGTCGCCGCTCTGGACCAAAAAGGCATGATTACAGCGGGAACCGTGAACTCATATGCGCGCGGTAGTTTAGTGATCTGGATGCCGCCCGGCGGCCAGATCAAATTAGAACGTGTCGAAGACTTGGAGCAGACAACGATCGAAAGGATAGCGATTGCTAAACCTGACATCGCACCGTATGGGCAGGCAGCGATCGAAGCGCTGCGGGCGTTGAGCCTCTGGCAAAAGCTCGAGCCTAAAGTGGTTTATGGAATGAATGTCTCTCAGGTGAAGCAATTTGTCTCATCAGGGAATGCCGAAGTTGGCTTCCTGCCCCGCTCGCTGTTGCATGATGGTGAGGGAGCGTATTTGGAAGTCGATGAAAAACTGCATCAACCAATCGATCAAGCGATTGGAGTAGTGCACGCCTCCAAACGACAGGATGACGCGCGCCGCTTTATGGAGTTTGTCTTAAGCCAGGCCGGACAGGAGATTCTGCGAAAGCATGGTTATCGACGCGCAACTTCAGACAAAGACTAAGGTGTCATCCCCACAACCAGACAATCAGGTAAAGCGAAAGGGTTCGGCGGTTGCCAACTATCTCAGCCTCGAACGAAATGTATCGCTGGCTTCAGCAGCCGTTTTCCTGCTTGGTCTGGGAGAAGAACTGTGGAAGAAGTTTCTGCCAAAATATCTCGAAGCGCTCGGCGCCACCGCCCCAATCATCGGCCTGTTCGGCACGGCCGAAAACTTTTTCGATGCGATCTACCAGTATCCCGGTGGCTGGCTTGCTGATCGCATCGGGCGGCGCCGCGCATTCCTCAGCTTCGTCGTACTCGCTGCGACCGGTTATCTCATTTATCTCTCCAGCAATAGTTGGCCGCTTGTATTTCTGGGGCTTGCTTTTGCCATGGCATGGCAGAGCATGGCATCGCCGGCCATCTTTGCAATTATCGGTGATTCCCTTCCTCCGGATCGCCGCGCAATGGGCTTTACTGTCCAGTCGATACTGAAGCGCGTACCCATCGTCTTTGCGCCCCTAATCGGTGGGCTGTTGATTGCAAGACTCGGTCTGGTGGAAGGAATTCGCAGTGGTCTCGTAATTACACTTGCACTCGCCATCATTACTGTCTTCTTACTCAGCCAGATCAATATTGAGATTCGCCCGCCCGACTCCATAAAGATTCGCGGCGTTTGGCGCAGCTTTGATGGCGCGCTCAAGCGACTGCTGATCTCCGATGTTATCGTGCGGATGTGCGAGGGCATGACTGGCGTCCTGACGATTCTCTACGTCACAAACATACAAGGCTTCAGCGCGAGGAGATTCGGAACGCTGATCGCGATCCAAATGATTACTTCCATCATCGTCTACATTCCCGCCGGAAAGATCGCCGATCGCGTCGGGCGCAAGCCTTTTGTGATACTTACCTTCGTTTGCTTTGCCCTGTTCCCGCTCGCCATCGTGTTGGCGTGGAATTTCACGCTTCTGGTACTGGCATTTGTTATTGGAGGACTGCGGGAGATTGGCGAACCGGCCAGGAAGGCCATGATTGTGGATTTTGCGCACCAGGACCTGCGAGCCAGAACCGTGGGACTCTATTACCTGGTGCGTAGTCTTTCGATTACTCCGGCGGCGGCGATTGGCGGACTACTTTGGAAACTGGCGCCTGAAGTACCCTTCGTAACCGCAACTGCCATCGGAATTGTCGCAACGATAGTCTTTGCACTCACTGTCGAGGAGCGCTTCGCTCGCTAGCACTCTTACAACTTATGGAAACTGAAAACCAAACCAAGCGATTACTCTTGATTAGTAATTCAACGCTCTATGGCAGCGGCTACCTGGACCACGCCGCTGCTGAGATTATCGATTTTCTTGGAGCCATGAAACGCATTCTCTTCGTGCCGTTTGCTCTTGCCAACCGCGATGCCTACGCAGCGCAGGCGCGAGCGCGCTTCGCGGCGATGAACTTTTCCCTGGATTCGTTACACGAAGTTACCAGCAAAAGAAAAGCGGTAATCACCGCCGAAGCGATATTCATTGGTGGAGGTAATACGTTTCGTCTGCTGAAGGCCCTGTACGATTACGACTTACTACAATCAATAAAGGAAAGAGTCGCTGGTGGTATGCCTTACATTGGATCGAGTGCCGGTTCGAACGTTGCGGCGCCGACAATCCGGACAACGAACGACATGCCGATTGTCGAGCCACCTTCTTTCGCCGCGCTCGGTCTGGTGAACTTTCAAATCAATCCTCACTATCTTGATCCCGATCCGAGCTCGCGTCACATGGGAGAGACTCGCGAAGAACGACTGTTGCAATACCTTGAAGAGAATGAGACGCCGGTAATTGGGCTTCGCGAAGGAGCAATGATTCGAGTGGAACGCGGCCTTGCAGTGCTTAAAGGCTCTTCAGGCGCGCGCATTTTTCGGCGGGGGCAAGCGCCGCTCGAGGTCTTGCCGGGATTCGAACTGAAAAACTACATCTAAATTGTAGTAGGAACGGAGCAGCGCCCGCTATTCCTCTACCGCCAAGACGCCAAGTCACGCGGGGGTTCGCCAAAGCCAATAAGCTTAGATTTTAACCGTCGCGTTAGAGGTTCTGGGCTCACAAACTTGGCGTGCCAAGTCTTAGCCTGTAGTAACATGCGGCTATGCGAGGGCACCTTGCCAGTAAAGCTCTAACTTTGATCGCTCTGCTGGCGCAGTCACTTTCGCCTGTCGCTTTCTCGCAAGAACGAGTTCGCGAAGACTCTCGTCCGCGTCGCACCCAAACATCAGCTCCGCAGGGGAACTCAGAGTGGCGCACTCCGGCAAGTGAGTCACCCGCTTCAGTAACTGAAAGCGCCGTGCTAGCTCCTGGCCCCGAACCGCAAATTCGAATCGCGCTCGGCATTGATGTGCGTGCGGCCACCGTTTCGACGAACGGTCGCTTACTCCAGGCAACGGGTGACGGTTCCACTTTTATCGCACTTGATGTTGCCCGTGTTCGGCTTGAGCCGCGGCTCCTGTCACCTTTACCGCCAATTACAAGTGAGAATTCGTTTCGGCTGCAGGTCGCAGGCGCCGCCACCCGCGAGGAAGCGGAGCAAAAGGCGCGCGAGGTTAAAGAAGTTATCAGTGAAGAATCACAAATAACCTTCGACGCCGAAACTAAAGTTTGGGGATTACTGGTGGGCACGCGCCGATCACGTGTTGAAGCGGAGCAACTGAGCGAACGTTTGAACGATGCCGGTTTCGACGCGAATGTCTTTCAATCAGTACCGCCGCCGGGACCGAACACGAACCCGCCGGCAAATTCGCAACTCACATCCGCACGCACATCCGCGTCCGACGTTCGGCTGACTGCCCGAACGAGTGCTCCTTCACGTGAAGTAGTCGCTTTCGCTTCGGGTGCGGTTCGAAGCTTCAGTTCCAGCGCTCCGGTGGTTTTAGCTTCGGAAGATGAAACTAAAACTCCGGTTCGTTACAACGATCGGCCTTATCGAGGTCGCATCGAAGTCTTTGCGAATTCGCGCGGCGCTCTAACCGTCGTTAACGTGCTGGGCCTCGAAGACTATGTGCGCGGTGTCGTTGCCAATGAATTGTCTCCTGGTGGTTATCCGGCCCTGGAAGCACAAAAGGCCCAGGCAATAGCTGCACGAACCTATGCGCTCCGTAACCGTGGTCAATTCCGCGCCCAGGGTTTCGATCTGCTACCGACTACACGATCCCAGGTTTACCGCGGCTTGTCCTCTGAGCATCCGCTTTCGACTCGAGCTGTAGATGAAACTCGCGGACTAATTGCCACTTACAACGGCGAGCCCATCAACGCGTTGTACACATCAACATGTGGCGGCCGCACTGAAGCCGTGGAGAACATTTTCAACGACGCCGCTCCTTACCTGCGGGGGCGCGAATGCGGAGTGGAAGGCCGCGCGCCGTTCGGCAGTTTCACAATCAAGTCGTCGCGCGACCCCGCAGAGTTGCGCGAGGAACATATTGGCTCAGCTCGCGATCATGCCTTACTGGCGATGCAGAGTTTTGGCGCTCTCCCGTCGAAGTTATCGGATAGCTGGCTGGCAGGATCTGCCACGCTAAGCGAAGTAAGAAATTGGATCGCGTCGAGTGCGCGACTCGCGCGACAGACTTCTCCGGCCGTTGGAGAAGATGTGAATCGCCCCGGGCCGTTTGCAACCGCTCTCAGCGCCGCGGTGTTGGGAGCCAACCGCGCTGACACGCTGCTTAATAATTTGGACATCGAATACTATCTGCCACTGCGCGACGCAGCGGAAATTCCTGAAAGCAATCGCGCGGACGTAGCAATGCTGGTGCGCGATGGTTACCTTTCAGTCTTACCTGACGCCACACTGCGACCTCGGGAACCGATGTCGCGGGCCCACGTGCTCCGGACGATCTCACGACTTCTGCAAGGACGCTCACTGTTGCAGTTGCAGAAAGGCGTCGCCAAAGCGGCAAACAACGGCACATTCATTCTGCGCTCAAATAAAGGCAAGGACTTGCCAATCCAAGTTCGTGCCGACGCTTATCTGTTTCGACAGTTAGGTAGCGAAGTCTATCAAGTTAGTTCAGTGGCATTGGTAGGAGGCGAGGCGGTCACTTTTCATGTGAACAGCGTTGGCGAACTCGACTTCCTCGAAGTACAACCGGCACCGAACGGCGCTTCGGCGGAAAGAATGTCACCGTTTACAAACTGGACCAGAGAACTCTCACTAGGACAAGTTCGAGCTCGCGTTGCACGCTATGCTCGCGGCATTGGCGCAATTACCGACGTGCGCGTGGCGGTGCGAGGCTCTTCGCGACGCGCTATTGACCTCGAGCTAATCGGTACTACTGGCATTGGTCACGTTCGCGGTGGTCGCATCCGCTCTGTTCTCGGCTTGCGGGAACAATTGTTTGTGATTGATCGGAAGCTTGATGCCGAAGGGAATGTAACTGGATTCATCTTCACCGGGCGCGGCTGGGGCCATGGCGTCGGACTCTGTCAAGTCGGAGCATATGGACTCGCAAAGCAAGGCCTCACTTACGCCCAAATCCTCAATAGTTACTACACGGGTATTGAACTCACGAAGATGTATTGAGAGAAGTGCGACTCGCTGGAGTGACACCACGCAGAGCATTCACCGCCAAGACGCCAAGATTCGCCAGGCGCGCCAGCAGTAAGCCGCATTTCAAATTGCAAAATCAGTGCCTCAAACCTGTCTTATCTGTTCTTTGCGCTCTTGGCCCTTGGCGGTGAATACTCTGCGTAGTGGTACTAACTCAACCGGGCCCGGAGTTGAGTGAATGGCGACCGGCCATCGCAATTTGGTAATCGCCGCCAGTCGGCAAACCTTATCTCAAGCGCACCCGCCCCCAGCCTGATGCAAAAGCGCTGTTATGACGTTCTCGCTCCGCCCTCTTGCTGTTTGTTTATTACTGCCTGAGGGCATGTTAGATTCAGGTCCTCATGAATACTGAACAGACGGACAGGGTTTTGCCGAAAAAGCCGCTCCTCACGGTGGCTTATCTTGAAACTCTTCCAGACGACAACAATCGCTATGAATTGATCGCAGGAGAACTGTTCGTGTCTCGCGCTCCCGGTTTACCTCACCAACTGGTATTGCAAAGATTGCAGGTGGCCCTCGTAAACTTTTTGGAAGTGAATCCAATCGGCATCGTAGCCCCCGGCGCGGGCGCTGTGTTTAGCGATTACGATTCGGTAATCCCGGATCTTGTGTTCGTCCGCAACGAAAGATGGGACAAGATTGTGGCGAACGAGACGTTTGTCGCGGCGCCCGAATCTGGTGATTGAAGTGTTGTCAGTTGGAAGCCAAAACAGGAAGCGTGATCTCGAGGTCAAGCGCGGGCTGTATGCGCGATTCGACGTTGAAGAGTATTGGATTGTCGATCGCGAAAACCGGTGTGTGCTGATCTTCCATTTGCGCGATAAGTCGCTGGAACAAACTGTCACGCTCAACGAGACCGATGATTTGACCTCGTCCGCACTTCCCGGTTTTGTCGTCAATGTGGGTTCTTTGTTTGTTCTACCGTAACGCTCTAAGTCGTCTTTGACTCGGGTACGCGGCGAGTCTTTGACTTCTGACGAATAAGTCCTCGAGGTCAACGTTGCGCTTTTCGCGTGCACAAATTGTCGGCGGTTTGATTGTGCTAGCGCTCATCTGGTTCGTAATCGTTTTTCGCATGCTATCCTCTCGCGCGTGAGTCTCGCGAGTTCGCAAAAGCCCGTCATCGCAGTTGTTGGTCCGACCGCTTCCGGAAAAAGCGCCCTCGCAATCAGTCTGGCATTAGAACTCAACGGCGAGATTATCAACTGCGATTCCGTCCAGGTTTACCAGGGCATTCAAATCGCTACTGCCAAAGTTCCTCTTGCCGAACGACAGGGCGTGCCACATCACCTCATCGATTTTGTGCCACCCGAAGTTAACTACACCGCTGGCGACTGGGCCCGTGAGGCGGCGGCAAAGATCATTGAAATCGAAGCGCGTGGTCGTGTGCCGATTCTTGCCGGAGGTACCGGACTTTACTTGCGCGCGTTACGCCGCCCGTTTTTTGCAAGCCCGCCCACCGACGAACAATTGCGACGTCGTCTCACCAAGATTCGCGAGCGTCATGGACCTGAGTATTTGCATCGCGTTTTGCAGCGAGTGGACCCCGCGTCGGCGCTGGAACTCTTTCCCAGGGACTGGCCCCGTGTTCACCGGGCCATCGAAGTTCGCCTACAGACGGGACGCCCGATGTCGGCTCAGAAAGAAACTCGTCCTGAGCCCCCGGAAAGTGCGCGCCGGCTACGTCTCCTGGCCCTGAATCCGCCGCGGGACCGGCTGTACCAGCTCATAAATACGCGAACGGAAAGCCACTTTGCTGCCGGCCTGGTGGAGGAGGTCCGGACACTTTTGGCTCAGGGTGTGCCCCGTGATTCCAACGCCCTGGGTGCACATGCTTATCGTCGCGTGGTGGAATACCTGGAGGGCCAACGAGATTTGGCAAGCGCGATTGAGCAGTCGAAGTTGGATGTTCGGCACTATGCCAAGAGGCAATTGACATGGTTTCGTCACGAACTTGGTGTTGAATGGTTCTTAGGATTTGGTACCGAAGCAGCTATTCGCGACGAAGTCATCAGCGCCGTTACGCAGCCCAGCTAACCTTTCTTTCGACCTTTGCTTGTCACTATGATCAGCGCTGGTGTAACCTGAAGTCGCAACCCCAACCAACTCAAAAAGGCCAGAGCAATGTCCGACGGAAAGCCAGCGCCGCAGAATATTCAGGATGCTTTTCTGAATACAGTTCGACGAGATAAAGCGACAGTAACTGTCTATCTCGTTAATGGCGCCAAACTGCTCGGCAAGATCCGCAGTTTCGATAAGTTCTCAGTGCTGCTCGAATCAGGCGCGCAGGAACAGTTGATCTTCAAACACGCGATCTCCACCATCTCACTTGCCAAACGCTTCTCGGGAGAGTTGCCCCGTCCTGCAGACACGCAGGAGGGAGCCACTGAAAGCTCCGGCTCGCGCCAGTCGTAACATTCGTCTAAACTCTCACCGGCTCATACAAATCAATTTTTCGAGGTTAGTGTGGCAGGAACCTTTATCAGCTTCGAAGGTGTCGATGGCAGCGGCAAGTCAACGCAGATGCGGCTGCTTGCTGCGGCACTCCGGGCGCAGAACTGTGAAGTGTTGACCACGCGCGAACCGGGCGGCACGCCTGTTGGATTAAAGTTGCGTGCGGCATTGCTAGATGCGCACGAGGAAGTTGACCCGCTCACAGAGCTGCTCGTGTTCGCTGCCGACCGCGCCCAGCATGTCCGGCGAGTGTTGCGGCCATGCCCTCGCGGACAGGGCAAATAGTCATCTCCGATCGTTACGCCGATGCCACAGTCGCCTATCAGGGCGCGGGACGCGGCTTCTCTCCTGAATTAATTTCTCAAATTATTGAGCTGGCAACAGAAGGCTTAAAGCCGGATCTGACACTGCTGTTCGATCTTGCAATCGAAGAGTCGGGTGCTCGCACGCGACGGCGTTCCGAAGGCAAGCATAAAAATGAGAAGGGCGATCGACTCGACTCCGAAGATGTTGAGTTCCACACACGCGTGCGGGAAGCCTATCTTAATCTCGCTGCGGCCGAGCGCGACCGTTTCCGCATCGTGCAGAGCTATGGCTCAGTCGAAGAGACTCAATTGCAGGTTAGGCGGATCGTGATTCCGTTCCTGGAAAGTCGCGGCCACCTAATTGCCATCCCTGATCAGGAACTAATCCGGCCGACGCCGGTCTAATCATCTATGTTCGATCAAATCACTGGAAACGAACGCGTTAAGAATCTTCTGCGTCGCATGCTGGACGAGCAGCGCGTGCCAGGCGCCCTGCTCTTTTCGGGCCCCGAAGGCATTGGCAAGAAACTTTTTGCGTTCGAGCTGGCCCGAGCCTTGAATTGCCGATCGCGTGTCGGCAATGAAGCTTGTGGCACTTGCAAGGACTGCAAACGAATCACAAACATCAACTATGCCACTTCCGATGATCCTGAAGAGAAGCGAAGAATCTTTTGGACGGATCATCCGGATGTTGGTTTTGTGCAGCCGCCGACGCGCATGTTTCACGTCATCCAGATGCGAGCGATTGAGCGCGAAGTTAACTCCCATCCTTTTGAAGGGAAAGCGCGCGTCTTTGTCATCGACGATGCTGACAAACTCAACGATCAATCAGCCAACGCATTGTTAAAGACTTTGGAGGAACCTTCTCCTACGTCGCACCTGATCCTAATCACTTCGCGCCCGGCAATGCTGCTACCCACGATTCGCTCGCGTTGCCAGCAAGTAAGATTTTCTCCGCTTACTGCTTCCGAAATTGAAGAGTATTTGCTCGCTGAAGAGTTGGAGACTGGTGCTGCCGCCGGGTTGCGCGCTCGCTGCGCTGCAGGCAGTCTGGGTCGGGCACTTATTGATGATCTGGAAAGCTATAAAGAACGCCGCGAAGCAATGCTGGCTGTTTTGAAGGCCATCGCTTTAACGGGAGATCGCAGCCGTTTATTACGTGCGGCGGAAGGATTGAGCGACGTTAGAAATAAGGACGACTATGAAGCGGACCTGGAGCTCCTGGAAACCTTGATCCGAGATGCTTTGCTCGTTGCGTTAGAAGCGGATCAGGAACACATCGTTAACCTTGATATCCTGCCGCAATTGCAAGAAATTGCTCGCGGGACGGATGCCACGCGAGCGACAAACTGGATTGCTCAGATCGAGGAACTGCGCGAACAGCTCGAGGTAAACATCAATCGCAAACCAGCTACGGACGCCCTATTCCTGACGATGGCCGGAAATAACGCGGCGCGCTAAGGCGACTCAACAAAGCAATTCAACCGGAAATAGCAATTTTTACTGTTAGTCCGCCAGCGGACACTTCGCGGAACTTAAGCGAGGACTTCGGTAGGTGAACCTAATATATAGAAAAGACCGCCAGTGCGGTCTCTGGATCAGCGCGAATCGAGCGTTCTAACTATTCGGCCGCCACGAGCTCGCGCTCCTTTGTTTGCTCAGCTTCCTTCACTTCGGCCAACAGTTTCTCCGTCTCCATTACAAAAGCCTCAACGATATTCTCGCCGGCCACTTTGCGCATCGGTATGCCATCCTTAAAAATCATACCGACACCACGGCCGAAAGTGATCCCGAGCTGTGAATCGTGAGCTTCCCCTGGGCCATTGACGGCGCATCCCATGATCGACAGATGCAGCGGCTCCTGAATGTGAGATAAGCGACGTTCGATCTCAGTCACGATCTCGACAAAGTTGTCCACGTCGAGCCGGCCGCAAGTAGGGCAAGCAACCACTGTCACACCGCGTTTGCGCAACTCCAGCGACTTAAGAATCTCCCAAGCGACTCGAACTTCTTCCTGCGGTTCTGCGGCAAGCGAAACGCGAATCGTGTCTCCGATTCCTTCGTGTAAAAGTATTCCCAGACCAATCGCCGACTTTATCGTCCCGGTAAAAGCAGTTCCCGCCTCCGTCACTCCCAGGTGGAAAGGGTAATCAACTTTCTGCGCCAGCAAGCGATAGGCGGCAACGGTGCGTTCCACGTCGGAAGCTTTTAGAGAAATAATCGTTTCTGTGAAACCGAGGTCTTCGAGGATGCGAATGTGGCGCATCGCTGACTCGACCATCGCTTCAGGAGTTGCCGTTCCATAGCGCGCGAGCAGATCTTTTTCCAGGGAGCCGCCATTTACGCCGATGCGAATCGGAACCTTCTGAGCTTGCGCGGCGCGCACCACTTCCACGATTCGTTCGTGCTTGCCGATATTGCCGGGATTGAGGCGCAGCTTGTCGATCCCTGCTTCCAGAGCCAAGAGGGCAAGCTTGTAATGGAAATGAATATCGGCGACGAGCGGCACATCAGGAACACGCTTACGGATTTCTTTCAGTGCAAAAGCTGCATCGTTATCGGGAACGGCGATCCGCACGATTTCGCAGCCAGCCCGCACCATCTCCTCGATCTGCGCGACCGTCGCTCCCACGTCGGCGGTGTCAGTCTTTGTCATCGACTGCACAACCACGGGGGCGCCGCCACCTATTTGAATGTCTTTGATTTTTACCGGACGCGAAATTCTCATAAAAACTCAGTTTCGGGTTCCGAGTTCGAGTTTCGAGAAGCATCGACGCGAAACTCGGAACTCGGAACTCGAAAACTTTAGATCATTTAGCTGGCGCTGTAGCCGCGGGTTTCTCTGCCGTGCTGCGCGAAAATAGTTTTAAAACGTCGTTGGAAATCACGAAGACCATCAGCAACAGCACCATCACGAAGCCCACTTGCTGAATGCGCTCGCGCACTGTTACTGAGATGCTTAGACCAACGGTCGCCAACAACCCTTCGATTAGCAATAAGAAAATTGCGCCGCCGTCCAGCACGGGAATTGGCAACAGGTTAAAGATGCCAAGATTCAAACTGAGGAACCCCAGCATTCCAAAAACACCCGCCCATCCTAAACGTTCAACGGAAGCAGCGGCAGCGTTGTAAATGCCAATCGGTCCGGAAAGTGTATTTCGGGCAGAGCGTTTGCCCGGTGAAAACCTGGCCCAAGGCCTTGCCCGTCAAACGCAGGATCTCCAGATTCGCGTTAACCGCGTATCTGAGCCCAGCAATCGGGCCGACCCGCTGTAACGGAATCTCTTCATCAGGACGAAAACCTAAACGCTCACGGCCATCGGAAAGTTTGCGCGGCGTAGCGGTAATGTCCTTCTGCTGCCCGCCGCGATTTACCGTGAGTGTAATCGGCTGGCCTTTGTGATCGAGAATAAACTGTGTTACCTGTTCCGCACTGCCAACTGGTTGACCACCGATCGCCATGATTCGATCGCCAGCCTGCAATCCTGCCTCAGCTGCCGGTGTGCTGGGCTCAACTTCCCTGACTACTACGGGCAAGTCGCCGTAATCAGGAACGAAATCAAGGAGGCCCGCTGTCTCGCCATCTTCAACATGTGCAGTCGGAGTAATGGTTAGTGCGACTCGCTGGCCATTGCGCTCAACCACGAGGGGTAACGCCTGGCCGGGTGAGAGCAAGCCATCGCCGCGGATGGTGTCCCACTTTGGATACTCATTGCCGTTGAAAGAAACAATGCGATCGCCCACTTTCAGTCCCGCAATCTCGGCAGCACCACCTCGGGACATCCCATCAACAACGGGAGCAGGAGTTGCCGGAATCCCGTACATCAATGCTCCGGCGAGGGGAATGGCGAGCGCGGTCAAAACATTCATGACCGGACCGGCAAGCGCGACCAGAATTCGCTGCCAACGTGGTCGCAGATTAAATCGTTCGTGTTCGGGAATGTCCTGCGCACCGGCACCTTCAATTGGCGCGTTTGACTCATCGCCGCCGAGTTTTACGTAACCCCCAGCGGGATGGCAGAGACGCGGTAATCGGTATTGCCCCACTTCTTGCCAAACAGACGGGGACCAAATCCCACTGAGAATGTCTCAACGCGGATTTTGAAAAGTTTGGCAACGATAAAGTGGCCGAATTCGTGCAAGACTACGGCCGCACCAAGAATGAATATAAAGGCTAAAACACCTATGACTGTCATTATTTAATTCTCACTCTGCAGATGCTGTTCACTCCCAACAGGTATAAACCGGTAATTTCGTCGGGTTTTTAGAGTACTCAACGGGCAATCGGGTTGCCGTCAGCGAGTGTACGTGTCTAAGGATGGGGCGTCAATCGGGTGGTTGGTGAGTTTTTGCGAGCGCAAACTGATATTTAACCGAGCTTTCTGGTGGCGCAAACAACTTGTTTGCCTAAGATTTTTTACCACAAATCTCGTTTCTCCCGGAATCATTTCTTCACCAACTGCTGTTTGCGGCAAAGCGTAGCGTCGTAAAACAGGTTTCGCTCAACTGCGGGCGAGGACCGCTGAGCGTTTGGCGAGTCTTTCAATCTCAATATTCGCTAACAGGCGCGCGCTCTTGTCGGCAGCAAGCACCGTTTCCAGGTCAAGCGTGGGCTCAATGGCATGTTGATCCATAACCAGTTCAATCACTCGGGGTATATCGGTGAGACAATGCGCTCTTCGATAAAGCCGCGCACGGCCTCCTCATTTGCGGCGTTTAATGCTGTAGGTAAGGTACCGCCCGCGCGCAAAGCACGATACGCGAGTTCAATGCAAGGGAATTTTTCGTGGTCGGGTTCTTCGAAGTGCAGTGTCGCCAGCGCAGTCAGATCGAGGGGAGGCAGTTCACATGCGTGTCGCTCGGGATAGGTCAGCGCATACTGAATCGCGTGACGCATATCGGTCACGCCCAGTTGCGCAATTACCGACCCATCGACCAATTCGATCATTGAATGCACAACAGACTCCGGGTGAACGAGGATGCCAATCTGATCGGCATCGAAACCAAAAAGCCAGTGCGCTTCGATTACCTCAAGCCCCTTGTTCATCAAGGTCGCCGAATCAATCGTGATCTTTGCGCCCATGTTCCAGGTGGGATGCCGCAAAGCGTCGGACACAGTTGCAGACTGCATCTCGTTGAGGCTCTTTGTGCGGAAGGGCCCGCCCGAAGCGGTTAGGACAATTCGTCGGACTTCGTGATGATGTTCTCCCTTCAAACACTGATGCAGTGCGTTGTGCTCGGAGTCTACCGGTAACAACTCCGCGCCCGACTGTTTAGCTGCGCGAGTCATCAGCTCGCCGGCCATCACCAGAGTTTCTTTATTCGCCAGCGCGACTCGCTTGCCGGCTTCCAGCGCACGCAACGTGGGAACAAAACCAATCGCACCGACGGTCGCGGAAACTACACAATCTGCGTCCGCGTGCGTAGCAACCTCTACCAAACCCGGTTCGCCGACTAGAATCCGCGGCAGATCGACGTTTCGCTCAAAAAGACGAGCGCGCAGATCGCGCGCAGCCGCCTCAGTGGCAACCGAAACAAGCTCCGGCAGATGTCTTGCAGCCTGATCGGCAAGAATCTCAACATTATTTCCTGCGCCAAGAGCAACGACGCGAAAACTTTCACTGCCGAGTGATTCGATCACCCGCAGCGTGTTGCAACCGATCGAGCCGGTTGATCCCAGAATTGCGATCCCTTTTGTCGTCATGTCTTCGTGAGTCGGACTTGTAGTATTGCTTCGTAGGCGCTTATTAGGTCGATGACGCGCCCATCTTCGTTAATGTAGCTGGCGGACACTACGCGCCAGGGCCTTCCGTCACGATAAGCCAATCCCACTGTGGCGTTCACGGTACGCCGTTCACCGATTACTTTTAGACCAATCGTTGCGTCGCCGTTGCTGTTGTGCACGTCCACGCTGCCGCTAACAAGCGTGCCGAAGTCCCGCACCTCGCCGATGTCATCTTTCAGCCGTTGATTATTGCGCAGAAAATCTTTCGCTGTGATGGCGGCGTCGCTGTGCGCCACTGTGTAGAGCGCAAAACCGACAATACCGCCGACGAAGAGTACAACTATTAGACCGATTGCTACGACGGCAACCCCGACCAAAACAACTATACGTTTGGTAGACATTGATCAGCCGAGCGCTGGGCGTTTGGGGGGCGTTGTTCAGCCAAAGTAAAACCGACCAAAATAGTAGATGAGCGGCGCATTGAAGAGCAAGCTATCGAGCCGGTCGAGTATGCCACCATGACCGGGGAGAATCTTCGCTGCGTCTTTCATTCCGGCGCCGCGTTTGAGCGCGCTCTCAGTCAAATCGCCGAAAATTCCAAGGCCGGTCATCACTACCGCGAGCGGCAATGCAATCTTCAGTGGTAACTCCCTAAAGAACCAGTAATGAGCCAGGGCGGCCATGATCAAACTCGCCACAACGCCCGCTACCACTCCTTCCCAGCTTTTACCCGGACTGATCGAGGGCGCCATTTTGTGTTTGCCGAAAGTTTTGCCGAGATAGTAGGCGGCCGTGTCGGCGCCCATCAGGACAAGAAAGAAGAATGAAAGCAGATCGGCCGACACCTCTTGTGTGAAACCGGTCCTGACTGCTACTAGATGACCGCCCAGGAAAACTACGTAAAGCACTCCCAGAATCGTCGCGCCGGCGGAAGCTAACATCTTATCGAAGGGTGCGCCTCGCAAAGTTGCGGCGATCATGGTCCCACCCGTTAACACAATCAGGATTAGCTGCAGCAGAAGTACGTCGGGAAGTTCGCCTGGTTGGTTAAAGTAAAAGACGATGAAGAGCGCAGCTGCACCCAGGTATCCGGCGACGGCGTCAGGTTTGAAATCACGTTTCTTGGCGAGGACATAAAACTCAAACAGTCCAAACACCAACGCTGCTGCCGCGAGCGCGACAAAAAGCGGTTGCAGAAAGGAAATTAGAATTGACGCGATTAGGACTGGCAGGACTACGAGAGCAGTGATGAGACGCGACATTTAGTGACGTAAAATTCCAAACGGTAAAAGCTGAAGTTAGGGTCGGTACCCGACCCCCCACACCCTTAGAAGATCCCGTGAGGCCTTGTCAAATCCTGGGTAAAATCCACAAACTGCAAAGCCGACAGAGTCCAAGATAATTGATCGTAATCGCATGGTTGATAGAGAACAGGGACGATCCTTTCAGCGTAGCGATGATTGTTCAGCGCAAAGAGAACCTCTCGTTTGACCCAAATTGATTCGACAGAGTGCGGTGAAAGAACGACAACAAACCAATCACATCGCCCAAGCGCGGCCCCAATCTCATCGTGCCATTGTTGAGCACCGACAATGTTTACCTCACTGTACCAATGTGGAATTCCATGTCGTATTAGAAGCTGCGCGATATCCCGGGCGAACTCACGATCCAAGGTTGAGTGTGACAGAAAGATCTCGTGAGGGAGTGCAATCATCTTTCCGTGGCAGGAGGTTACGCTACGGCTTGAAGAGCCTCAGTAATCTTGTCAATAGCTTGTTCTTGTGTTCCGTGACTCGGCACCTTGATCACCTGGAGATGCCTCAGAATCCAGGGAAGCCTGTCTAGAGGCAAGTCTTCTTCGGATCCAACGAGAACGGGGATCAATCTTTTGTTAAAATGCCTCTCACTGAGTGCATATTCGATTTCACGATGAACCCAGCTTGACTGAAGCGAGTTGGGCGTTATCAGAACAACCATGGCTTGGGACTCTTCTAAGGCCTTGCCTATTTCTTTGCCCAGTTGTCTCCAGGCATAATATCTTCTTCGTGATTCCATGTTGTCAGGCCTGCCCGCCGCAGAGCTTGATCAATCTTTCCAGCTAGGGCCTTATCTTCCGGGGAATAGCTCAGATAAACATTCATAATTGGATGGCAAGAATTATACCTATTCGTGAACTCCGGCGTCTATCAGTACGACATTCTTAAGTTGTCTTGGTGCTATTTCACGTTAGCAACCAATTGCAATCCCCCAAACCTTCGGTCGCGGCGCTGGTAGTCAACGATCGCTTCGAGCAAATGGACCCGACGAAAGTCTGGCCAGAGTGTTTCCGTAACGTAGATTTCGCTGTACGCCGCCTGCCACAAAAGGAAATTTGAAATGCGCAGTTCCCCACTCGTGCGCACGAGCAGATCCAGATCCGGAAGCTTGCGCGTGTAGAGCTCATCGGCAATGCGCTCTTCCGTAATTTCGTCAGGAGGATTTCCCTCTGCCACTAGCCGCCGCACAGCAGCTCGGCACGCATCCATGATTTCGGCGCGCCCTCCGTAGTTGAGTGCCACAGTCAAAACCATACCTGGATTCTTTTCCGTTCGCTCTGTTGCTTTCGCGATCTCTCGCCGCACGTTATCGGCGAGCACTCCTGTACGACCAATCGTGCGAAACTGAATCTTCTGTCTATCGATCTCATCTAACTCGAGCCGCAGGTAGCGACGCAACATCCGCATCAGAGCGTCTACTTCATAACGCGGTCGTTTCCAGTTCTCCGTCGAGAAGGCATATAACGTTAGGGCGCCCAGGCCCAACCGCGCACCTGTATCAACAGAAGCGCGCACAGCCTCGACACCTGCTCGATGTCCGGCAATGCGCGGTTGTCCGCGTTGAGCGGCCCAGCGGCCGTTGCCGTCCATAATGATTGCAACATGCCGAGGCAAACGATCCCAGGCGATCCTCGCGAGCAGCGCCTCGTCGCGAGTACCCGGTTTCACTACATCAGCGAAGTCATTCAACATTGAATTGATTAAGGTCCGGGAACACTACGTTCAAACGGTCTTAATTCTTCTCACACGCGGGCAAGCTGTCAACACTTCTTCCCCGGGAATATTGGATCCATCTGCGCTTTGGTCGTCTATTACTACTCTCACGCTCCTGGTGAGAACGCGATCTAAGGGGGTCAACTGGAGACCGATGCTTGAAAAACTTGTGGATTGAAGCCCTGATGCCACCATTCCGGTTGACCATAACCGCTGGTAAGCTTAGACTTCGACCCACGTATCCCACGGATCCCAGGCCGTCCTCCTTTTTAGGAGACTTCCCTCAGCTAAACCTTCGTACAGAACTGAGGGCTAACGTAGCTAATACGCATACTCGGCGCCCGACAACGCTACCGCTGTGCTCTCTGCTCGAACTCAATTCGAGCGTCGTTCGTCGAACTTCGCCATCGCGGTAAGGACGGCCCGCTCGCAGAATTTGCCAGGGTCTGCGAGGACCAGACAATGAATTTCGAATCTACCGCACATCTGGAATCATCAAGCTCGGTTTCGCGCGGCCTCCATGACGTGCGCATGATGTCGGTAATGCGTTTGACCCTCGCCGGATCTGCGCTCCTGATCATTTGGTTTGATCCCTCTAAACCTGAGCCCTTCTTACCCGCAATCTCTACTACCCTGATCTTGTACACGCTTTACAGTATGGTTCTCTATGTGGCATCAGAACGATGGACGCGGCTGGTGCCAATTCGCTTTCTTCACTGGATTGATCTTGCCTGGTATGTATTGTTGATATCTCTTAGCGGCGGGATGAACAGTCCATTCTTTTTCTTCTTCTTCTTCGCAATCTTAACAGCATCATTTGGAAGGGGGTTTTCCTGGGGCCTGAGAGTGACTTTAATCTCGGCCCTTCTCTTCAGCATCGTCGCCTACCTGATGCGTCCGCCTCAAGGGAACTTCGAAGTAAACCGCTTTTTGTTGCGTTACGTGAGTCTCCTGGTCATTGGTTACATGATTGCCTATTGGAGTGGAACTGAGATCAAATTGAGAAACCGCTTGCGGCTTTTGAAGGAAGTCTCGCTCTTATCTAATCCGCGATT
This sequence comes from Pyrinomonadaceae bacterium, assembly GCA_963826235.1. Lineage (GTDB taxonomy): Bacteria > Acidobacteriota > Blastocatellia > Pyrinomonadales > Pyrinomonadaceae > PSRF01. The sequence continues at coordinate 223,781 of CAWGWE010000002.1, forward strand.
TGGAATTGATCAAACAATCCAATCGATTATCGAAAGTCTGCGCACCTTCTATAATGCCGATTCATGTCTTCTGGTCTTCTCCAAAACCAGCAATGGCGCCGGCCCATACTATTTGCATCGAGCCGATCGAGCTGAAACAAAGCACCAAAAGCCTACCGAGATGACGCAAGAGACCGCTTGGATGCTTCTGCTTGCGTCGCCTACTCAGGCAGCTATTTATCGCAAGAGAGGACGCGGCAAGACGATAATTTACGACGTGAAAACCGCCCGCTGGACAGAGGAAATTTTGGAAAGTCCCACTCTCTTCAACGCCTTTGAAGGGAAATCCTGTTTGACCGTACCGGTCTTCAATAGCAACCAAATGCTGGGACGGCTTTACGTAGTGGATGCCAAGAGGTCCTTCGATCAGGCAGAAATCGACTTCGTCTTACAAGTGATCAAACAAATGATACCGGTTCTGGAGAACATCAGACTGGTCGATCGACTAGCTTCTGAAGCTGCAGAACAGGAGCGCCGAAAAATTGGACAGGACATTCATGACAGCGTGATTCAGCCTTACATCGGCCTTCAGTTTGGTCTTTCGGCAGTGAAACAGAAACTAATTAGCGGCAACACCGACGTAATGACTGAAATCAAAGATCTCCTCGAACTAACGGAGGGGGAGATTCAAGAATTGCGTCACTACGTAGGTGGACTCAGACGAGGAGAGCCTTTTCAGAATGCATTCTTACCAGCGGTACGACACTTTGCCGCGAAATTCTCCGACGCAACCGGTCTCAGGGTCGAGATTAACTCGGCAGAAGATTTACGCATTTACGATCGGCTCGCTGCTGAGCTATTCCAAATGATTGAAGAAGGATTGAGCAATATTCGCCGCCATAGTCGCTCCAGTTATGCGAAGGTAGGCATCAGGCGTCAAAATGGCGACCTGATTTTGCAGTTGAGAAACGACAGTCGCAAGGGACTGGAAGTGCCTTCTTTCACTCCGCGATCGATTGTCGATCGCGCGACGGCGCTCGGCGGCAAGACCGTGGTCTTTGCAGATAAGAATGAGACGGTGGTGAGCGTGCAGATTCCTTTGTAACGATTATGAGCGCAGCCATTTCAGCGCCGATTGGTGTTTTGATTGTCGACGATCATGCCGTAGTTCGGGCGGGGCTACGAATGTTAATAGATCAGGATCCCGACATGAAGGTAATTAGCGTCGCCGGCAATCGTTCCGAGGCACTCGCCGCGGCAAAGAATGATCAACCCAACGTCATCATCCTTGATATCGTGCTCGGCGATGAGGACGGCCTAAGCTTACTTCCGGAGTTGCGGGCGGTCGCTCCTAACTCGCGCGTGCTGGTGCTGACCGGATTGCGAAGTTCCGAGAGCCAACGTCAAGCCATGCGCGCGGGAGCGATGGGTATCGTACTAAAGGAACACGCAGTTGAAGTATTGATTAAAGCTATTAAGAAGGTGCATCACGGTGAGGTCTGGCTTGATCGTCTTATGATGGGCAGCGTGTTGCAGGAGATGACGGAGGAGAAGCAGGCTGATCCCGACAAGGAGAAGATTGCAACTTTGACTGAACGGGAGCGGGAAGTGGTGGGTCTGGTTGGGGAAGGTTTGAAGAACAAGCAAATCGCCGCGAAACTGTTTATTTCCGAAACCACTGTAACGCACCATCTGAGCTCAGTTTTCTCCAAGCTCGCTGTCTCAGATCGCCTTGAGTTAATCATTTACGCGTTCCGCCACGGCCTCGCCAAACTGCCCAGCTGACATAAAACTTTCAGGTTCCTGCTGTAATTCTGGGAGTTGCTCTTATTCTCACCTTTCAAGCTCCCTTCCATTTCAGTCCAACCGGAGAGAATGGCATTTAACTGCCATAGAGATTGGCATTCCTCTCCGATGTAAAGTTCCTGAATTAAACCTATCTTAATCCTCTAGCTCCGAACCGGGCGGTAGTGGATTTACCTGGCCACAAGCGATTGAGCGTTTGGCTTGGTTGAGCTTCCCGCCCTCTCCCCGACGCCCGGGAATCAGGTTGGTCGGCACATTCTTCAAGGAGACTGTGGTCGATCGACCCTGGTTCCCTGGGCTGGTGAGCGTTACATCCGCACACGGTTGCAATTTTGCAGGTGTACCTTCGCCAAAGTTGAGCGCCTGAGAAGGCTTTGGAACGGTGGTCGTTGGAACGACGCGCAAAGATTCGAATCTCGGAGCCCTTTCCTACAACTGTTTCCGGCGTTGATCGCCGGGGAGAACCTTTTGAACTTAATTGCGTGCTTGAAAATCTAAGCTCAACTGGTCTCTACCTGAAAATCCCTCGGGAACTGGAACAAGGTAGCGAGGTAACAATGATGGTCAAACTCTCCTCAGTCCCATCCTCAGGCGCAGGTGCCGCAATTCGTGGGGTCGCCTTGAGAAGCGAACCACAGGCTGACGAGAGCTGGGGTTTAGCCGTCGCGATTAACGAGTGCGCATTTATCTAATTGATTTGAGAAAGAAAGCACGAAGATCATTTAGGGTTTCAGTGTCACTAGGTTTTTGAATAAGCACTCAGTTTGCGTCTGGCTTCAAGGCCCCCCGCTGTCTGCCCAAGACAGTGTTATTTCTGGACGCCAGGCGTCTCCCATTCGCCCGGATAAGCATTTAGCCTAACCTCGCGAATCTCACCAATGCCTCGAACACCTTCGTGGCATGGCCCTTCAAGGGCCCAACCAATGGAGAATTATATGAACCCGACAAAACTAAGAACCTGGCGAGGTTCTCTCTTCGCTTTCGTGGTGTCCCTTTCAATGCTTGCTGCTTTAGTAGTGTTGCCCTCTGTCTTTGCCAAGATCGGTGTAAACCTTGACCAGTTTCAAAACGGTAACCCTCCTCCAAGCGGCGCCGCGTGGTCTAACGGAAGTATCAACGGATCCAATTCCGTTTACCGCGAAGGGCAATCAATCCCCTTTCGTTATTTCATCACCGATGTGCCTGCCGGCACGACACACTTTTTCACTATTCAGTTTGAATACAAAAAAGGGGGACATCCGGCGTACGACTATCTAACCAGTTTTGATCGCAGTTTTGCTGCTGGTCTTCACTGTAGTTCCGTGGCCACGGCCGTACCGGTCGATTGCGTCGCACCCACCGTTAGTACACCATTCCCGGCGCCTTCGTACTTGCCCTTCACTCCGAATGTTCCAATTGGTGATCGACAAATTAAAGCTTACAACGTGGTGCCCGGGTCAATATCGTTTTCAGCGATTTACGTTGCAAGTGGCACGACCTCCGATCCTGAGCTCAATCTTACGGTGACTTTCACTTCAGTGAATGCCGGCAGTGTCGGCTTCTACTGGGGAGGCCACCTCGCTCGCGGGACGGTGAGCGACTGGGGTGTGGGGAATGGTGCTTCGTCCATTAGCGGCGCGCCCTTCCACATGCGTGGAATTAAGTTAGATAACCAGGGAAAGACAAATCAGGATCGAAGCGTTCAACCCGGTGCTGTGCTGCCCGACCCCGGCTGCGGTATCACTCCAAATAGTGCTGTTTGTGGCGGTACGACGACTACTTATTCATCGCCTGCCACTGCTGTCGGTGCAACCTATTCCTGGACCATCTCGGGCAACGGTCAATTCGTCGACGCCGGCGGCAACTCACTTCCTTCTCCGCAAACCACTAGTGAGGTCAAGGTCCTGGCTGGCGCCTCTGGTTCTTACACTCTCAATCTAACAACTAACGGAGTTGGCTTTGAATCTGAGTCGTGCGGGATCACAGTTACCGTAAACGCAAATCCGGCGATCTCCATCGTAGCGGATACGACTAGTTGCGGAGCACCCAAGCTAAGCGTCAGCGGCGCTCAAGCAGGCGACACAATTGTGTGGAGTGGGCCGAGTGGCGGAATACCCGCCGGTCAGGAAGACGACGTCGATATCTTCCCGACGAAAGCCGGCACCTACTCTGTGCAGATAACGAGAAATGGCTGCGCTTCCAACGTAGCAAGTGGCGATATCTGCTTCACCTTTATACCTTCGTCATAGAAAATTCTACGGCGTTAACAAAGGGCACATGCTAAGTATCCGGCGAGCAAGCGTCCCGTTCACAAGTTTCCCTAGCCGGAGTTGTGCGATTCGTATTGTGGCTTCTTAGCCAGAGTGCGTCATAGCTTTAAAAGGGGTGGGATCCGTTGGCCTACCCCTATTTTTTTGCGCCATCAATCCGATAAGGATTCCTATATACCTGTGCGGGTGATTCTTTCGGTCAGTTCGTTTCTAATAAACAACTTCCAATAGAGTAAGGCCCCGGGCCGGCGCTGTTGCAGCCGCGAGAGATCGATCTCCACCGGCAATGGCGCGCTCAACAGAGCTGCGGTCCATTTCACCTCGACCGGCAGCGAGCAAAGTTCCCACGATCGAACGGACCATATATCGCAGAAACCCATCGGCGCTCGCGCGAATTTCAATCATGTCGGCCGCAGCTAATCGCTCCCAATGCCTGGTAACTCCTAGACTAGCAATCGTTCGCACACGACTCTCGGCATCAGATTGCGCGGCAGAGAACGCGGTCCAATCATGTTCACCCAGAAATGCCTCGGCGCAATCACGCATCAGCTCCATGTTGAGAGGGCGTGCTTCCTGATGGGCGTAGCGCAGCCAGAACGGCGATAGCACGGCACCATTCACGACGCGGTAGAGATAGGTCTTTTCAATAGCAGAATAGCGCGCGTGAAAATCGTCGGCGACGACCTCGGCCGCGACTACGCGAACATCCTTACCGACATTTCCGTTGATTGCCGAGCGTAATTTTTCTGGCGTGATCTGCCGCTGCAGTTGCACATTCGCAACCTGACCTTCGGCATGGACTCCCGCATCGGTGCGACCCGACCCATGAATCACAATCTCTCGGTTCTCAATCAGGGACAACGCTTCGCTCAACTCGCCCTGGACTGTTCGCAGTCCTTCCTGGATCTGCCAGCCATGGAAATCAGTGCCGTCGTATTGAATGGTGAGTTTGAAGTTCACTGGCTTAATGACGAACTTGGAACTTGCAGTTTGTAGTTTGAGCTTAACCTTGAAGTTCTTTCAGTTTTGAAGCACAGCACAGATCCAAGTACAAACAACAAAGTACAAAGAACAGAGTTACAAAGTTCAAAGTTCCAAGTTCAAGGCACGTTTTTTCTGCTTCCCGGCTTCACTGCCGGAATCCCCTGCCGGCAAAGATCACAGGAAGCTGGATCGACCGCAGGCACGTCAAGTGTTGCCAACGCCACTCGTCTCACGCCGACATCCGCGCGACCGGATGAGCGATCGATGATCGAAGCTGCTCCAATTACATTTGCGCCGGCGGCCTTTAGCGTCTGCACCGTATCCAGCGTTGATCCCCCTGTAGTAATCACGTCTTCAACCACAAGCGTGCGCTCTCCAGTCTGTACAGAAAATCCACGCCGCAGCGTCATTTCACCGGCCACTCGCTCAGTCCAGATGAATCGCGCACCAAGCTGACGCGCAACTTCATGACCAATGACGATTCCGCCGATCGCCGGCGCCGCAACCAGTTGAATGTTGTCTTCTTTAAAATGTTCCGCGAGCGAGCGCGCAAAGGCTTCGGCCTCCCGGGGATACTGAAGCAGCAAGGCACATTGGAGATAGTTTGGGCTGTGCAAACCGCTCGTCAGCACAAAGTGCCCCTCGAGCAAGGCGCCCGTTGCTTTGAATCGTTCGATTACCGCTGCTGTGTCCAAGTCGCACCTCGATGACTAAGGCGTGTTACAATCGCCAGTCAATGCCGCCGTTTACTAACCTGATTTCAGATTCTACTTTGGTCCAGGAAACAATCGAACTACTCCGCGATTGTGGCGGTCGAGCCAACGCTGCCGAAATTGTCGACGCTGTTTTCAAAGTTTCTCATATCGACGAAGAATTGGCGGGTCTGCTCGTTGCCGATTTAGTGAAGGGCGATCGCCGTTTTAAATTAGTTGACAGCAAAACGATCGAGTTGCAGGAGGACGATGTTGAGTCGCGCTTGTTGAAAGAACTCGACTTTGTCGTTGTCGATCTGGAAGCGACTGGCGCCAAGATGCCTCCCAATCGCGTTATTGAATTAGGCGCTTACCGCATTTGCAAGGGCCGCATCGTCGACAAGTTTCTCACCCTTGTTAATCCCGAGATTCCCATTCCGCGTTTCGTGATCAGTTTAACCGGGATCACAAATGAGATGGTTAAGGCCGCTCCGGTCTTCGCCGACGTGGCACCGCGCTGGCTCGATTTCGTCAGCGACGCCGTGCTGATTGCACATAATGCATTGTTTGATACCAGCTTCCTTAATCATGAAATCTCTCGCGTCTACCCCGGTCATCGCATGGTTAATTCGCACCTATGTACAGTGCGGCTGGCGCGTCGGGTCTTTCCCGGACTAAACAACTATCGACTCGATACGGTGGCGGACCATTTCTCGATTCAAATTTCCCATCGCCATCGCGCCGGTAGTGACGCCCTCGCGACGGCTGAAGTCTTCCTGCATTTGCTTTCGCGCTTCGAAGATCACGGCGTAACGGATTTGGCGGCGGCACGCAGGTTTCAATTTTTCGAACCGCCAGATCGTGAAGCGAAATCAAGAGACTCGGAAACAGCAGCACCATTGCTGCCGCTAGTTCCCGGTTTTTAACCCCTCCTCCACTTCTGCGTCCGTCCGGGATCTTCGTTTCAGCAGCCCCCGCGTTAAAAACACAGCCCCAATCAGCACGGCCAGACAAAGACCGATCCAGGGATAATACAGGGCGAGGACTGCCTTGGCCTGGGCGCCATAGCGAATGGCGAAGTAACCCTCGAGTAGAAAACGAAAACCTCGTCCCACAATGATGGCAATCAGGAATCTGGTAACGGGGAAATGAAAGACGCCCGCAGAGACGACGAAAAGTTTAAACGGAAACGGCGGCGGCAGCAGCGATGCCACTAAAACAGAAATTACGTCGTAGCGATCGATCCATCCCTTAACCTTTTTTTGCTTTTTTTCTGAGAAGCGTGCGAGCGCTCGTTTACCGGCACGACGCGAGGCGTAATAAAGAATCAAGCAGCCGCTTGCTGAACCTGCGGTGGCGACGGCCGCGTAGAGCACCATCCAGCGGGGATGTGCCGTCGTCAGCAACAGCATCAGCGCATCGGCGCTGCTGGGCAACGGCACAAAGCTTGAGTCGAGCAGAGCGACTACAAACAATCCGAAGGGACCAAAAGTGATGAGAACTTCAGATACGCGGTTGAGAGTTTTTGAAAGCGGATGGAGCATGAAGAGGAGTCAGGAGTCAGGAGTCGGTAGTCAGTGGTCAGTGGTCAGTGGTCAGTAGTCAGTGGTCAGTAGTTAGTTGTCAGTAGTCAGTAGTCAGTGGTCAGTAGTCAGTGGTCAGTGGTCAGTGGTCAGTAGTTAGGGTCGCGTGGAGGACCGATGAATTTAGCGCTTCAGCCAGGAACGTAGACGACTGACTACTGACCGCTGACTACTGACCACTGACTACTAACTACTGACTACTAACTACCGACTCCTGACTTCTTAATCTTTCTCCGACTGTTGAGGTAATAAACAAGAACTGCAAGTACGGCGATGGTGGCAACAATACTGAGAATCACCAACCCGTTATCTTTCATGAACAATAGCACGCGGCGGCCATAAAAGACCGCGAGCACTCCTTCGACGTAGTAGCGCACTGAGCGCGCGATCATTACCGTCAGAAGAAACTTCCAACGCGGATACTCAAGCGTGCCCGCAGTAGCCACGAAGATCTTGAATGGCAACGGCGGAGGCAGAATTGCAGGAATTGCAATCGCAAACAGACCGAACCGCTCATAAGCGCGTTCGACGCGCTTGATGCTCTCCGGCTTGAAACGTTTGCGGAGCAGCGCCTGACCACCACGTCGCATGATGGAATAGAGCAGCAGGCAGCCCAGAACGGATCCGAATGCAGCAAAGAGCGGAAAATAGAAAGCGGCGCTGGGATACTTAATACAACGACCGACGACCAGGTAGTCGTTGATTTCGGGCAAGGATAATAAGGACGAGTCGAGCGCGCCAATCAGCACCATCGCCGGCGCGGCGATGTAAAGAGGGACGCTGATCACGTACTGCTCCAGCCAGCGCCCAATAGTAGTCAACCAATCAACCATTGCTCACAAAATACCAAACACATTTTCTATTTGTCATTCGCATTTTTCATTTAGGACATCCTGGATCAGACGAGCGAGATGCTTCGGGGCTGTGACCTCCAGTACGCGGCGAGTCTCTGACTTGCAGTCAAGGCATGCATCTTACTCTAGGGTCTTTGACCCATAACTGAGGTCAGAGACCTCCGCTTATGACGCAAGCGAGCGTCGGCAAGTCAGAGACTTGCCGCGCACCGGAGCTCACAGACCCTGCTGAGTGCTCATTAGGGATTCCCCGAAGATCTCAACGACCGGGCGCGGCCCGCGAGCAATGTTCAGTTGGGGGAGTGCCTCCGTTGGGTTGCTGAACAACACGCACCGAGCCGGTCTTTGCGGCAGCGGTTGGTCCTTAAAAGGAAAAAGAGAAATGGAAAATGTATTTTTTGTGAAGAGGTGAAAGGTGGTCTACTTCGCTGGTGCAAATACCGACGGCGTATCATACGTAACTCCGATTGTGACACCGGAGTTGTGAGTGAAGTTTGTGAGTCCCTTGATGCCGGCAAAATCGAAGCGCAAGCCGGAGGCGCGAATTTGCATGCCCAGGCGCGCTTCAGCTTGAGATTCCGTTCCCAGCGGTCCATCCCCGGGCCGCGTGTTGGCACGGCCATTAACTTCACCAGCAACGCTGAATTGCCTGTTAACGCGAAAAATCCCGGCCAAGCCATAGGTGATCACATCGTTTTGTGTAAACAGCGTCGTCGGCGCCGTAAGAATCGCAATCCCGAGGTTGCCGAACGTATTGAAACGTCCCTCGTGACCAAACTTCTTACCAACGAGAATCGATCCGAAGGCGTTCGTCTGATTGAGGCCAATCCCGCGTGATTGATTTGAGTTGGGCAGTTGCACGCCAAAACGAAACCCTAACGACGGCCCATGCGGTGATTCTGCACGCAGCTTTATTTTAGTTGCGAGAGTGAAATCCCCGGTATCGTTTACTGAATTGACGCCGGGCGCAAGCGTCAGCGGTATCGCCGAAGCACCACGTGAGTTGATGCTGAGAAAGTTCTGAGCGACACCTTCAATTTGAAACTCAACATTCGGAGAGAGCCCGACGTTAACGCCGATCACACCGACACGAGTGAGGTCGCCGCTAAGACCCGAGACGGGATATTTCGCGCCTTGGAGAAAATCGATACCAGCTTCAATCCGGATCGTACCAGGCGGAATGATGTCAACGTCTTCAGTTAGCAACGGACGCTGTTGTGCATTGGTGAATGTCGCCAGCGCCACGATTGCGAACGTGACCAAAAGAAGTTTGCGAAGCAGCATTTGCGGATTCTACTGCGTGATGTTGCAAGCGTCAATCAAGTTAATCTTGCTGAACGGCTATGCCGTCTCCCGTGCGGTAAGGCCTGCCTTACCGGAAAGCCCCCTTATCAATTTTTCGCGAGCCTTAGCCCTCGCGATGGCAAAAGTCAGGCTCGGTCGGTAAGGCAAACTTTACCGCACGAGAGGCGGCAGAGCCGTAGGTTTCCCATGCTAAGATGCGCGGACTTACGTTCATCCATCGAGGTCATTAAATGAATCGTCGCACCGCCTGCCTCTTATCAATACTTCTGTTCGCACTCTTCCTTACTTCCTCCGCATCACTTCACGCGAGCGCGCAAACACCGGCAGCGACTCCGGCGAGTATTCACCTCCCCGGGCTCCGCGACCGCGTCACTATCCGGCGCGATGAACGAAGCATTCCCTACATTAGTGCCACCAACGAAGCAGACTTGTATTTTGCGCAGGGTTACATCACAGCGAGCGATCGACTCTTTCAGATGGACTTCCTGCGTCGCACAGTTCGCGGCGAACTCGCAGAGGTATTGGGACGATCAGCCCTTAGCCAGGACCAACGGCATCGTACTCTGGGCTACGCGGGAATCATCGACGCAACCGTGGCAAAGATGTCGCCCGAGATTAGAACGGCTCTGGAGGCTTATGCGAACGGCGTCAACGCTTACATCGCGTCACGAACTGATCGCGATCTCCCTCCTGAGTTTTTAATCCTCCAATACAAACCACGACCCTGGGTTCCCGCTGACTCGCTCGCGGTTGGCAAGCTCATCTACGAAGTCTTGTCGACGACATATCAATACGACCTCTTGCGGGCGTCGTTGGCTCAGTTGCCAAAAGCAAAGCGCGAGGCGCTGCTGCCAGTGAAATCGTCGTTTGATGTTTTGGTGGTCGGCAGAGATCGAGCGAAGCCAGCACGCGCGGAATTGCCGGGGCTGCCACCTCCGAACGCAGCAGTCTTGGCGCGACTTCGCCTCGACATGGAAGATCAACAAGACTTATTTCGGCTAATGCTTACCCCGGGAGGAGCTTCTCTCACGCAAAAAGATTCGCCGAGTTACGACGCCGTTTCTGAAGCCAGCAACAATTGGGTCGTATCAGGGAAACGAACCGCATCGGGCAAGCCACTGCTCGCTAACGACCCACACCTGCCGCCGTTTGCTCCCGGCATTTGGTACATGACCGAACTCACTGCGCCAGGACTGCATGTAGCGGGCGTTACTTTTCCCGGTGCTCCCGGAATCGTCTTGGGCCATAACGACCAAATCGCGTGGGGTGCAACAAATCTCAATCCCGACGTCCAGGATCTTTACCTGGAAAAGTTCGATAAAGAGAACCCCAAGCGTTATCTGACTCCTTCGGGTTGGCGAGACGCTGAGATTCGCCGCGAGGAGATTAAGATTCGTAAAGGATTCACCGATGCGTCGACTGAGACAGAGACCCTTGATGTGACGATAACGCGTCATGGACCAATCGTCCTTGACCAGGGCGGCGCACGTTACGCACTTTCATGGCCGGCACTCGATGCCAGTGCAGTTGAGCTCGAAGGTTTTTTCTGGGTGAATCGCGCCCGTAACTGGAAAGAGTTTACAGCTGCGTTGAGCCGGTACCGCGGACCCACACAGAATTTTGTTTACGCTGATGTCGAGGGTCATATCGGCTACTACGGCGCAGGCCGCATTCCCATTCGCAAGAGCGGCGATGGCAGTGTGCCTTACGATGGCTCAACCGACGATGGCGAATGGATCGGTTTTATCCCTTTCGAAAAACTACCGCACCAATTCGATCCGCCTTCTGGAATGATCGTGACCGCAAATCAACGCGTAGTGGGTGACGACTATCCCTACTTCCTCACCCACGAATGGATCTCGCCTTATCGAGCGCGCCGCATCTTCAATTTGCTTTCGGAGAAACCAAAACTAAACGCCGCCGACTTCCGCAGGGTTCTGGGAGACACCTACTCCATAGCGGGAGAAATCTTTGTCCGCGAAACGATCAGGACCATGAAGGGACAGACTATGGACGAGAAAATGGCAGCGTCCCTCGCCGCATTCGCCTCCTGGGATGGGAGGCTCGATGTCGACTCGCGAGTCGCGCCGCTCGCTGCCCAAATGCGCATGGCGTTTCGGCAACGGCTGTTCAAGGCCGCGCTTGGCGAAGAGTTGTTTAAGAACTTCGTCTGGCCCAACTCAGACACTTTCGTTGACCGCGTCATTCAGGAACAGCCGCGTGAGTGGCTGCCTGGGGAGTTCAGTAGTTATGCTGAGCTTCTGCGCGCGAGTTACACTGATGCGCGAAAAGCTCTCACAGAAAAGCTCGGTGCCGATGAATCCGCCTGGACCTGGGGCGCCCTGTCGCCCGCACGTTTCACTCATCCCCTCGCGAGCGCGCCCCTCATTGGTTTGCAGTTTACGATCAAACCGCTCCCGCAAGGCGGAACGCCTTTTCTGCTGGGAGCTACTGTCAATGTAGGTGCTCCGGTGTCCATGAGGTTGATTGCTGATCCCAGCAGTTGGGATAGAACGCAACTTGGCATCGCGTTGGGTCAGTCCGGCAACCCGGCGAGTCCGCATTGGAGCGATCAACACGCTGATTGGCGCGCGGTGACTCCGCGGGAGTTTCCTTTTACTGAGGCAGCTGTCGCGGCGGCAACGAAAACGACTCTAATGCTCAAGCCGGCCCTGCCTCAAAAGTAGATTCAGTTGCGGGGCTACGGCTTCGCCGCCGGATGTGAGGCGGCAAAGCCGTAGTCAAAGTCCTGCTGATGCTACAGGAGAGTTTGAAGTTATTACGACGGGGCTGAGGAGTGCATCTCTAAGGTGAACAACGGTTCCGCGAACAAGCTTGAAACAGCGTGCTGCGTCGTGGGCGCCGGTCCCGGCGGCTCGATACTCTCCCTCCTGCTGGCGCGTCAGGGAATTTCAGTCACCCTCCTGGAAGCACATGAAGACTTCGACCGCGATTTCCGCGGCGACACCATCCATCCCAACGTTCTTCATTTGATGGACGAACTCGGTCTAGCCGAGCGACTCTTGCAATTGCGTCATAGCAAGCTTCACACAGTGAGCTTCCAAACGTCTGACGGGCCATTTCTCGCGGCCGACCTGCGTCGCGTCGAAGACAAATTTCCCTACATCATGATGGTTCCGCAGGCGAATTTTCTGGAGTTCATCACTGGCGAAGCCAAAAAGTATCCAAACTTTCGGCTGCTGTTGGGCGCCAGCGCTCAGGAACTAATTGAAGATCAGGGAGTTGTTCGCGGCGTTCGTTATCGCTCGAATCGAGACCTGCACGAGGTGCGGGCCTTGCTGACTGTGGGAGCAGACGGGAGATCATCGCGTATCAGAAAACTTGCCGACATTGAGCCCGTCAAAACATCGGCGCCGATGGACATTTTATGGTTTCGTGTTCCGCGCGACGCCAGGGATCCCGAAGGTGTAATCGGCCGATTTGGGCGTGGTCACGGTCTTGTCATGCTTGACCGCCTGACTCAATGGCAGGTGGGTTTCATAATTCTAAAGGGCAGCTATGGTGAGATCCGAGCCGCCGGTCTCCCTGCGCTGCGCAGTTCAATCGCTGCGATGGCACCTGAGTTCGCGGATCGTATCGATCACCTGCAGGACTGGAAACAAGTCTCGGCACTCTCAGTTGAGTCGAGTCGTGTGCCTTGCTGGTATAAGTCGGGGCTACTTTTGATTGGCGATGCGGCGCACGTCATGTCGCCGGTGGGTGGTGTCGGGATCAATTATGCGATTCAGGACGCGGTAGTAGCAGCTAATGTGTTGAGCGAGCCGCTGAAACGTGGACGTGTGACCACCGACCATTTGCGTGAAGTTCAACGCCAGCGTGAGTTTCCGACGAAATTGATTCAGTGGATTCAAACGCAGGGCCAAAAACGGATCGTAGGGGCGGCGCTTCGATCAGATCGGCCATTGCAAATTCCCTGGTGGGCACGCTTACTGTTGCGCACGCCGATCATTCGCGATTTGCCCGCCCGATTGATTGCGCACAGTGCGAGATCCGTTCACATCGATCCGAAGATCCTGAAGAGCTGATCATTAGTAGAGATTGAAATTGTATTCAAGCTGCATATGCACTGAAACTGGGTGATCATCTTTAGTCGCCGGCAAAAACCGAATCTGTCGCGCTGCAGCGATTGCTCTTTCAGTTAAGCCGTAAGGAAGTGGACTTACGGCCCTTATGTTGATCACCTCGCCAGTCTTAGAAAATACGGCGCGAAGCACAACGGTGCCGCTGATCTGATTTCGCCTCGCTTCTTCGGTGTACTGCGGTTCTGGTTTTGATAGCACGCGAGCGCGTTGGGCCACCATCGAAGTTCTGTAGATAGGTTCCGATCCGTTGGGATCGTTTCCGCGTCTGCCACCTCGATCTCCGCTACCAAACGCCCGTTTACCTCCTCCGATGTTCCCGTCTGATCCCACGCCGAACCCATCTCCATCTCCCTCGCCAATGCCTTGTCCACTGTTTGTTCCGATTCCGCCGCCTTCGCCTGATCCGTTGGAAGGCGTCGTCGCGGAAGATCTTGGATCGCCATACCCGGGCGCAGTGATTTGTCTCCAAAGCGCCGGGTCGATATCAATTCCGGCAGCGGGGAGTACAGGATTCTTTTTGAGCGGAATCGCGGGAATTGGAGCGGGTACTTCTGAAGAAGGCGGAATTGATCCAAAGCTTACAGTTAACTCTTGCTTGTTGCCACCTGAACCACCGCCACGCGAACGCTTCGGTTCTGGGTTCGATCCTTCGCCGCGGCCGTCAGCAAAACCAACTCGTCCCAACGAACCGGTGCCGACTCCCTTGGCAGTTGCTGGCGCGGAGGCCGAGGGCGCGAGCTCAAGCATTTGCAATTTGAATTCATCAGCATTGTTGAAAGCCAAACGACTTGGCCGATTAGTTCCATTCATCATTAGAACGAGCAGAATGGCGCCAGATACGACGAACACCGCGACTGCCGTCGCCGGTGCTCGATGATCTGCTCTGCGTGCTTGGACCAGTTCAGCCACAACTCGTCTAGCAAATTCGACCGGGTCTTGTTTGAATGCGGGCCAGCTACTCTTCACTGTGGTCAGGAGAAATGGAATTTCAATCGATAACCGTCTAAGCAGTGTGGCATTACTTAGAATCGTTGGTTGATAACTGAAGTCTACTTTCTGAGAATGGGGTATGGCGGACGTTGCGACACTGAGTTTCATGACACACCCTCTACATCTCTCCGGAAGGCTGAGAGAATCATTCGTATGCGAGCCTGTTGTCTTAACGATTTGGAATCGCTCGGGGAGCTCGTCGGATGTCTTCCTGCTTACTATTACCGCGAGGACAGGAAAAGTTACGTAAGGAGGAAAAGAAATTGTTGGGAGCTGCCCGTGAGTTAGGCGAGTGGGGGTCGGCGGCTATTACTTGAGACAGGCAGTTTGTAAGGGAGTTGCTAATTGAGCAGTAGGTTGTAAGGGAGTCATATGCAAGATCTGTATTTCAAGTTAGGACTATTTGCAGGTGAGGAAGGGGGCCTGCCCCCGCTCTGACTGACAAAGCGATGCGCGCTGAAAGAAAGATGAAGTCCTAGGCGGAGCGAGTGCTGCTGGATCAGCGAGCGGGGGCAGGCCCCTTCCTGACTTGTGAGGTTATGGCACTGGCAAGTTTCCCTGAGAACCACAGTCAACAATTAGAATTAAATTGGCAATTGCCAATTGGCAAACGCCAATTTTTTCAGGTTTGACACTCAAGAACTGCTACGTTAACTTAGCTCACCGCTGGAATATCGCCTTGCAACATGCGTCCCGTTCGTCTAGTGGCCTAGGACACCGCCCTTTCACGGCGGCGACACGGGTTCGACTCCCGTACGGGACGCCAAACTTGCTAAGCAATTTGAAGACTTAAATAGTGCTCTGCAATCGTGAGCTCGCCTTTAATGGACTCGCGCGTCCAATTCGATTCAAGCACAATTCCTTTTCATGCCGATAAATAGCTGCTCTTACTGCGAGTTCTTGCAAATGTTATCGCAGTCCTGCGGCGGTAACCTGATGTTATTTTGAGGCATTTTCCGGACAGGCCCTATCCCAGGTTTCCGCTTCTCCGCTGGCTCCACGATAGCCCGACGCACAGTCGCGGTTCCTCTTGGTCTGATGTTGATTTGGATTATATGGGAAGCCCTTCGCTCAGCTGTCGTCGATCATGAATTGCTTGAAGTAATACATCGTTTCGCTTAGTTGGAACTGCGAAAATTGTTTCCCAGCCATTCAGATTGTCAGGGCGATTTGGGGCGTGGTAAGTCCGACTTGATCCACTGCAAATATAGTTACATTGCCATCTGTCGTAATTGCCAGCAACGCAAGCTACGCTCCGAGTAGTCCTCGATACGAACACGCCAGTTACGCGAACTGAAAACAGCTTAAGTTCACCCCATCCCCAAAGCCCTTATAGTTAATGAGGTGGTCAGAATTGGAAGTTCCGGTTTATTGGAAATTATTTATCAGGACGAGGTCACTGCTGGTGGTGGTACGCCCGTACGCGAGCCACTTACCGTCGGGTGTCCAGGTGAACGAGAAGAAAGTCGCTGCGGTGAAGTTGGTCAACTGCTTTGATGGACCACCGTCAAACGCCTGTATCCAAAGGTTCGTCACACCGGAAAGGAGACCGCCATGTGTGAGATTGTAGATGATTGCACGTCCATCCGGCGTCCACCGCGCAACAGGACGCGAATCGGATGTCACATCAAAGCTCTTAAGCGACGGCCCGCCTTCAAACGGCATGATTGATATGTTCCAGAACACCGCGCCTGCTCCGCTCGGTCGTACATATGCGACTAGTTTGCCGTCGGGGGACATACCCGACACCCAACCGTTTTTGGTCAATTCCACCAATTCGCCCCCATCGACAGGCACCTTCCATGAGCGATAGTTCGGAGAACTACAGATCACCCATTTTCCGTCCGGTGAAAAACTCGGGCCGATTTCACCAGGGCCATTAGTCAGTCGTTTCAGGTTATTACCATCAATGTCCATCCGATAAATGTGATAAGTGCCCGTGCGATTAGAAGTGAAAACGATGTACCGACCGTCGCGGGAAACGCGCACTCCCTGATCCTCATAAGCGCCATCCGTCAGTTGTCTTTGATCGCTGCCGTCAGCGTTCATAATCCAGATATGGCGACCCCCGCTTGCCGTCGAGTCATAAATGATCCGGCCGTCAGGTGTCCAATTAACGGCCGGGTATCCATCTTCCCGACCCATTCCTGTGGTGAGTTGTTTGGCGCGGCTCGCATCGCCGTTTGGCGCCAGCCAGATGTGTGAAGTCGTTTCACGCTTAGTCACAACGAGAGCACTCGCGTCCGCGGTAACGCTCACATTGGTATAGTTGCTGAAATCGTTAGTTATCTTGCGTGCCTGGCCGCTCGGATAGGAGAGATACCAAATCTGCCATGGCGACGAACGCATCTGCTCCTTCGCTGTAACGATCAAACCGTTACCAGCGCGCAGCCATTCAATAGTCGCGATGGCAAACCACTTCGGAGTGTGAACCGGTTTTTCCGCACCACTATCGAGTGATATTTCAATGAGCTTCTTCGCATGCTCGCCAGCAACACAGGTGATCGATTTTCCGTCGGGTGTCCACGTGATTGCACCGGCGAAATTATCCGGCCCCTTGCGGGTTGCGATCACTCGTTCTTCATGATCCTCGGTGTTTGCGAGTATCAATGAGTTTTCTTCCTCCCAAGGACCGCCGCGAATAAAGGCGATGCGACGCCCGTCAGGAGACAGTGCCGCTCGTGCCGAGACGTTCTCAATAATCTTCCGCGCCATACCGCCGAATGCGGGCATTTCATAGAGCGAATCAGGACCATTCTTCTCTTTCTTGTTGAAATAGAGGTATTTGCCGTCGCGTGTGAAGTTGAAGTTCGCATACCCTGCCTCTGCGGGAGGAACGATCTGGACATTACTCGAGGTACCGACTTGTCTGATCCAGATGCTTTGTTTTCCGGCATCCTCCATCCCATAAACAACGTGTTTACCATCAGGTGAAATCGTTCCGTCAAAGACCTTGCTGGTTGAAGTGAGCCTGGTCATATTGATGGTCGGCGAAGAAGGAGCAGGCGTCCTCTGATTTGCGAATCTATATATTCCGTAACCAAGCGCGGCGAGGATGACGATGAAGATAACGATGACGCCCTTTTTGTGGCGTCTAATTTCAATCGCGATATACTCGACACTTGATGACGGTTGGGATTGTTCGATGACTGGCCCCGAGACCTCGGCTATGCCTGAGGGTGACACGTGGCCAAGCTTCGATGCTCCGGCCATTCCCCGCATCACAGCCTTCAAGTCAAGCGCAATTTCCTTGACCGTCTGATATCGCTCGTCGCGATCCTTGGCCAGACAACGTCCAACAATCCGCTGTAAGTCATGTGGAGCTGATGGATTGAAATCGTTGATTGAGGGCGCCGCCTCGTAGACAACTTTGTGCAACGAGTTAATAACCGATACATCTTCGAACGGCTCGATGTCCGGTCACCGCCTCAAACAAAATGCATCCGAATGAGAAGATGTCTGAGCGATGATCAATCTCGTTCACTTTGCCTTGGGCCTGTTCGGGCGACATGTAGCCCGCCGTGCCCATCATCGTTCCAGCCAAAGAGTGCTCGGTGGTGATTGCAGGGCCGGCTTCACGAGATACATCGCTGCCTAAGCGCAATTCTATCGGCGGCTCGATTAGTTTCGCTAAGCCAAAGTCGAGAATCTTTGCGTAATCATCCCGAGCAATCATGATGTTGTCGGGCTTTAAATCGCGATGGACGATGCCGGCTGCATGAGCTTTGGTCAGACCCTCAGCCACCTGAGTGAGATATTTCAAGAGCTTTGGTAGCGAAGCCTGGTCGCCGTTGATCTGATCGCGCAGGGTCTCACCGTCGATGTACTCCATGGCGATGAAGTGTGTGCTTTCGCTTTCACCAATCTCATAAATGTGCGCCACGTTGGGATGGTTGAGTGCCGCGGCGGCTTGCGCCTCTTGTTCGAAGCGATGCATTCGTTCCTGACTAGACGCAACTTCAGCAGGCAGGATCTTGAGCGCGACATTGCGATGCAGTCGTACGTCTTCCGCCAGATAAACCTCGCCCATACCACCTTTGCCGAGCAGCGAGCGAATCTCATAATGGTCGAGACGAGTATTGAGAGTAAGTGAAGCGACAGTGGCAAAGTTACTGCCACCTTGCTGGGCCAGATATGCAGCTGCAATATCGTCCGGCGGTTTCGCCGTGAGGGCCGCGCCCTGGGCAGCCAGTAGCGATTCCAACTCTCGCATCATCTCCGCGTCGCTTTCAGCAATATGCTCCAGAAAAACTTCACGCTCGTAGGGAGCGATCTGCAGCGCCGCATGAAACAGGTCCGTCAAATGTTCGTACTGTTCGGGCGTCATGTTTCACTTGTCGGTCTGAGGGCGCGATGCAACCAGGTCTTGGCCATGTTCCAATCCCGCATCACTGTGTCAGGCGAAACTTCCAAAACCGCAGCCGTCTCTTCAACACTTAACCCGCCGAAGTAGCGCAACTCGACCACCCGGCTCTGTCGCTTTGAGAGTTCTTCCAGTTCGTTCAACGCATCATCCAGGGCAATCACTTCAGCGGCCCGCTCTTGTGTCACCAACGCCGTCTCCTCTAGAGGGATAGGTCGGGCTCCGCCACCGCGTTTGGCCGTATGTCGTGCGCGCGCGTAATCAACCAGTATGTGCCGCATTGCTTGTGCGGCCACGCCAAAGAAATGCGCGCGATTCTCAAAATGCTTTTCTTTCTGCTTGACCAGCCGCAGATACGCCTCATGAATGAGCGCAGTGGTCTGCAGAGTCTGACGTGGATTTTGCTGGCCCATGTAACGTCTGGCCATCTTTCGCAATTCCTCGTAGACGAGGGGCATTAAGTTGTCGAGCGCGTCGCGGTCACCATTATTCCACTGTTCCAATAAGTGAGTGACTGAATGAGAGGACGACATCGGAGGTACTACCTTCAGAGAATGAGGGACAGTTGAGAATCCTGCTTGTTGCCGGAAACTATAACACCTCCCAACAAACTCTCTAACCGAATTCAACCGCTAAGACGAGAAGCTCGCCCAGCCATGCCAGTTTTCTCCACCGGTTCTCGTTTCTATAAGTGGAGATCAGAAAATCCATTCAGGTTGCCGGCAAGAAGCGCAGCCTAAAGCGTTCAAGGACAACTAGCTGTTTAAGCCGCCGTTCTGATCCCAGCGAGCGTGCTGATGCCAAGTGCTTCCGTCGCTTGCTCAACCTCAACCGCGCCTCAGTGCGCCTCACAACCAGAAGGAGATGAAGTAATGAAAACAAGATTAATGAGAACCAGCCTGTTCGCGCCGATATTCATGACCCTGCTTTTCGTCGCCGCAGGTAGTGCGTTCGGCCAGGCAATTGACCCTGATGTTTTTTACCAGATCAAA
This sequence comes from Pyrinomonadaceae bacterium, assembly GCA_963826235.1. Taxonomy (GTDB): domain Bacteria; phylum Acidobacteriota; class Blastocatellia; order Pyrinomonadales; family Pyrinomonadaceae; genus PSRF01. The sequence continues at coordinate 243,681 of CAWGWE010000002.1, forward strand.
GTCCAACACAGCAGCAAATGTCTCGAGGTCGCGGGTGAGCCCGGCTCCCTCTGGAACGGAGCGCCTGTGGTCCAGGGGAACTGTGACCTCGCTGAAAACCAGCAATGGAAATTCACTCCTCTCGGCCCTACCGACGAGTACAGCATTACCGCCAGGCACAGCAGCAAGGCTATGGACGTTTTTGGAGGAATATTCTCGCTGGGCCCCAATGTCGACGTCCAGCAACGCGATTATAACGGCCTCGCCAATCAGAGGTGGCTCGTCATTAACCGCGGCGATGGCTTCTACAAAATCATCGCAAAGCACAGCGGACTAAGCTTAAACATCCGTGGCGGCACGAACGAGAACGGCGCGCAGGCGATACAGTGGCCCTGGGCGGCGAACTCCACTAATGAGCAATGGATACTAACTCCGCTTCCCATCAGACGCGCTTGCGCTGTCACCGATCCGCTCACGTCGACCTTTGCGGGGCGAGGAGAATTGACGACAACTCACCCCAATGCGCCCGGACCTTTTCCGGCGGACGTAAACCTGACGGTTACGTTTACAGATTGTCGCACCCTGATAAACATTACCAATTTTCCGCCTATCCGAGGGTCTTCTCAAAACCCTCCCAACAGGTCAACGGTAACCATGATCGGAGGCGGCTCTGGACGCTTTGATTCTTCAAACGGAGCCATAGCCATTCCGATTACGCTGAAACTTGAAAACTCAAATCCATTCTTCGGCAACTCCACACTGCAGTTGGAGTTGGTCGCGGCAGGGGTTGCTGATATGGAAAACTCGGCTACCGGACAAGCCACTCTGCGAGGTACCGGAACCTTCGTGGGCGGAGCCTTGGACGGCCATCAAGGCACTTTGGTTATTCCTGGAACTTTTTCACCCAGACCACGGTAAATTCTTGGTGCTTATGAAAAATTGTTTGAGGCGTTAACCTTATCGCTGCAGCCACGATGCTGCGGGGGATGCGCCTCAGACAAAAATCTTCAGTAACATAGCAAGAGAGATCGGCGGCGTGATGCCGCCAGCCTCTTAGCTTTGATATTTAGCTCTCTGGAGTGGTCATAAAAAAGAGGGGACTATGTGTCAGCGTTGGGTTTTATAGAAACTGGGTGTTACTGATAGGAAAAACGCGCGAGTCCATCAAGAGTCCAATAAGCGTTCCCGTGAGTCCGTTAAGTGCGGTAGAGTGCTATCCATGCCGCAGAGTTTCCTTGAATTACAATTGGTCGCTTCCCTTTCACGGCGGCGACACGGGTTCAACTCCCGTACGGGACCCAGCACTTGGTCAATGTGACTATCGCATCGTGCCGACCGTAATCCTTCATTGATGGGGAGCGTGTTCCTTGGGTAGTTGCAGCCTGCGCCCGGCCCACTCAGGGTTGAAGCGCACGCATCTGCTCTTCAAGGCCATGTCTGCGCCACAACGTGGCCGGTATAGACGGTTTCAATACCTTGAGAAATTGAAGCACTTTGTCTTCGCGGTGCGCGTTCTTTCCCCTCTGTATGAAACGATCAACATCTCGAAAGAAAGCGTCCAGTTCGGCGGGCCGCTCACGCTGGGCACGCTGTATGATCTGACTTAACGACTTGACGCTCCTCGCCTCAGAGGACAAAGGCTCGCGCTCCGGTTTCGCAACGGACGGGACTGTTGGCCCGGCTGGTTTGACCATTCCGGCGCTGAACGACGCGTTCAACAGGGCTAAGACATCTGCGCGCTGCCCACGCAGATCGTTATTGGTGAGAGAATACGCGTCGTAACGTGCTAGCGTAGCCGGCGTGAGTTGCGCGCGCCCGACCTCTTCGCCCGGCAACACCTGGTAACGCATCGTGTACTTCCCACTATTGGCGTCTGCGGTGGCGCTGCCATTTCGGACTGGCGCCTGGGCCAAAGTCAGGAAGAGGGGAGAGATTCTGTCTTCATACGTGAAGTCTTCGTCGAACCCCGTCGTATTGAGCAGGATGTGCTGATTCGGAAAAAGTACGATGTCGGCGCCAAGACTGCGGTCAGGAGAGCCCGAGTTAGTCATCCACGGACGGCCGCCGAAGGTTTCATTGCCGTGGGCGCAGCCGCCGCAATCGAACAACTTCGCCCATTCACTCGTCCCGTTGTTCGTGTTCACCCAGAAGCGCCAGTCGCCGTTGTCGGCTATGAAGAAGGTGTTCGGATCGGTATCGTCGGTAATGTTCATGGAGTTGACACGAACATTCCAGCGACGCGCACCCCAGTTATCTGGTGCGGCATGAGCCCAGGCCGCGACGATTCGGCGGGAATACGTCTGCCGCGTGTAAGTCCTCAGGTCAATGCGGACTTTAAGATATGGAACGTTCTCGTTCGTGATTAATTCGACCACAGGGTCAGGCCCACCGGAGCCGTCGGGATTGGAGACGGCCTTGTACAGCGGCACCGGCGGCGCCTTCTTGCCGACCGCCGCCATCACTGCCTCCGGGCTCATGGGCAGATATATGTTGAACTCGAAGATGCGGTTGATAGGGTTACTCGAAAACCCTTCGCTATCCGGCAGGCATCTGCTTATAGGCCGGCCCTGCGCGTCGAACTCAGGTTTCGAGGAGTGTGTCTGTTGGCGCAGTCCGGTGCCGGGGCAATCGTCAGTACCGCCACCTGCTTCTCGGTTCACCCAGACGTCCGTAACGATGCCCGGCACGAAAGCGTTTGTGCCGAACCCGGCCGATGTCGGCAGCGCTACGGTGCGCGGCCTGTGCGCCGCCAGCAGCACGGGCGGGTGTATCTCGCTGCGGGAATCGTGACCGCAGTCGTATATCCAATAGCCGATCGTTGAGACTCGATCACCCTCGGTTGGGCGATACGTCTCAGGCAGATAGTCGCGCTCCCACTCGACTTCGACCTGGTTTTGGCCTGCCGATTTCCGGTTCAATAGTTCCCTGTACTTAGGATCCGGGCGTACATAGATATTCCAGTCCTGGCTGTAGTGGTTCAAGTCATTGTCGACTGACGAGACTTTGCTTTCGACCACTTCACCTTCGAGAAGTCTGTAGTCGTCCGCCCCGCTCCACGGTCTGACGGTGCGCCAGGCGGCACTTAGATAATCTGGTAGTAAACCGCAATGATCGGGGACAGAGGTAGGGCTCGTCGCCGTCGCCGCAGAACGCGGCAGGACGGGCGATTGCTGCGGGGGTAGTATCGCCAAAACGCGAACCACAACTTCACGGCTGTTTGGAGCGACGGTGAAGCTCGTTTGATTGGGCAATTTGATTTCGCAGCCGGACGGGCAGGCAGTGAATCTAATCCTGTAGATGCCTACCTGGTCAAGCAGCAGGGTCACTCTTAGCCGATCCCTGCCGGCCAACTGTGACGTACTGCGCGCCGGCCGCTCGATGATGTCCCAACGCCAATTGCCGGTGGGAACAGGTTTCGTAGACACTCTACAAAAACGCGGATTGGTAGATAGAGGTGTGCGCATACCAATGATGGGTGGCTCGGCCTGAATTCCGATGGTGGCGCCCGGCAGGTAAGCACCCGTCGTTTTCAATGCCTTTATTATCACCAGCGCTTCTTCCACACAGCCGCCATTTGGATCACCGTCGTCAACGGGTGCCTGCGCCCCTGCGGAAGCCGTGAGGAGAAATGCCGCGACTAGGAGTAACGCCCCAAGCCCTGCGGCCGCGGCTATAGACCAACGTGCTTCCGAACTAATCGCTGAGCGACTATCACCAAGTACCCGCACCGTTTTTGACCCTAGGCTTCGTTTCATTATCTCTCCTCCTCTTGCCGATTCAGCCGTTAACCGAGTTGTTTTTGTATGAATTGGAGCAGAAGCACAAGCGCGATCGCTTGAACGAGGACTAATTGAGCCAACTCCGGACGTGAGAACCAATGTTGATTTCGAAGCGAGCCTGACACAAAAAAAGCAGCAGTATGTGCGTCAACGCACAAAAGATGAATACGTAGACTTGCGACTGAATCAGTTTGGTTGTGATTTAGAAGTATGTACCTTTAGCAGTGAGAGGCCGGGGCGGAAAGCAAAGATGAATTAGAAAAACGCTGGGTGCCAGGAATTGGCAGCCACAACCTACCGAGCAACTTCCGCGCGTCCACTAAGAGTCCAATAAGCGTTCCTGTGAGTCCGTTAAGTGCGGTAAAGTGCTATCCATGCCGCAGAGTTTCCTTGAATTACAACAGTTCTCTTCTCTTTCACGGCGGCGACACGGGTTCGACTCCCGTACGGGACGCCAAACTGGATTGACCCGCCGAAATATTACGCAACTAACTGAACGCTAAGCAGGTTGTAGCGGTTCGATAACTCTCTCCCTCAAGCAGACACCTCAGCAACTCGTCTGCTATAAATCATGTTTCATACGCGGCAGAGCCCACCTGGCTTTATCACGGGCCGAAACGCTGGCGATATTCGGCGGAGTTAACGAAGCCGGTGGCCATCGTGCGAGGGCTGACGCCGCCGTCCAAGACCGCAATCCAGTCCAGATAAAATGCGTCCGGCTGCCGTCGCAAATAGCCGAAATACTCCATCACCGCATACGCTTGATTGAAATATCTCGCGGCCACCTCCCCGCTCTCCGCGATCTGCCGCAGCACCTGCACGCGCGTCAGCGTGCCCGCATTCAAACCGTCGATCATCTGTTGCCGGCTCGAAAGCATCACCCCCGCCGTATTCAGCAGCGTGTCTACGTACTGCGTATTGTTCAGCCCGTTGTAGGTGCCAACAAATGCCGGCCGTGACATGAACTCCGCGATGAAAGCCACCTTCGCCGCTTCCAACTGCGCGTCCGAAAGAAAGCCGCTCACCTGCGCCAGGTCGGGCACGAACTCGTCGTAGTCAGGCTTGCGCCCAAAGCTCACCGGATAAAATCGATAGACGAAGTAGCCGCGTCCCTGAAACTCGGCCGAGCGGAAGAAGATGCTCGACACGTGAATCCGGTCGCAGGTAATGTCACCCTGCGGGCAGTTGTTGATGGTGGCAATCCAAGCGGCTTCGCCGGGCGGGTCGGGTTCGCGCCCGAGAAAGTCCAGATACTGCTGCCGCACAAAGAACGGCGTCTGGTCGATCGGGTTCGGTCCTGTCACGCTTTCGTTATCGACGATCATCACTGTGGCGTTCGATTGACTGCCCAGAGACGCGCCCGACGCATTGCTGAGAGTGATGGTGAAGTTCTCAGTGCCTTCGGCGTACGAATCATTGATGATCGCGATCGAGAAGGTTTTGGAAGTTTCCCCGGCCGCGAACGCGACCGTCCCATTCTGCACGATGAAGTCGCAGCGCGGCGAAGCGATGCCGTTGAAGACGTTGCAGTTCTGCAAGCCGGCCGCATCGTTGGTAGTGAACGTCACGCTGGCCGCGCCCGAAGTGTCGCCGGTGCGGGTGACGGTAATATCCACTCGAAGCTGGTCTTCGCTTATCAGGTAAGACTGAGAACTCATTTGCAATGTGGCATCGTCGTTGAGAATAGTGCCCGTCCCCAAGGCCTTGCTGATCGTGGCATTTTGCGGAGTAAAGAGATTAACCACAAAAGTCTCATTCGGCTCAGTCAACGGATCTCCATGGACCGGCACTGTTAGAGTTTTTGTCGTCTCACCTGGTGTGAAGCTTACCAAGCCGGAGCTTGCGACGTAGTCACTGCCCGCCGTGGCGGTGCCGTTCCCGGTGTTATAAGAAACGCTAACGGTTCCGCCGCTTGGCGCCGAAAGATTGACATTGAATACAGCGTTCACCGTCCCGGTATTTCCCTCGATCACATTGATGTCGTTAATGGACAGGCTCGTGGAACCTGACGGACAGCTGTTTAGCAACACCGATGCGCCACGTGAATAATCGGCCACACCCATGTCGGGTCTGCCATCACCGTTAAAGTCAGCCGACGTAATTCCGAAATTGCCACCAGTGACGTCGCTCGCGCCGGTATCAATCGGAATCGCATTTCCTAAGCCGCCGAGTCCATCACCGAACAGGACAGTCACTTTGCTTCCACCGTTAACGAACGCAACGTCCGGCTTTCCATCGCGATTGAAATCAGCCACGGTCGGGTTAGGAATGGATCCCTGCCCAACCACGAATGAAGACTTCAAGGTGAAGAGGCCGGTACCATCACCCGTCAACACAGCAACGGTGTTAGAAGACCCGCCAACTGCCGACGCCACAAGGTCGAGCTTGGCGTCACCGTTAAAGTCAGCGGTTCCCATGTAGGCAGTCACGCTCATTCCCGAAGATAGTATCTGACTACCAAAGCCCCCGGCTCCATTGCCAGCCCTTACCGAAATCGGCCGGGAGTTATCCCCGCCTCCGCCGTAAATCAAGTCCGGCTTGCCATCATCGTTAACGTCAACTATCCCGATCGGAACATCAAAGGAGTTACCAACGACCGGCGCAACTTGTGAAAAGCCGCTCCCTCCAGATGCGAGGAGAACCTGGACTGCGCTTGCTCCCGGCGTCCAGACAAGCAAGTCCGCTTTGCCGTCATTGTTTAAGTCGGCGCTGAATAGTCCGCGGGTTAAGGGAGACTGTCCCTGAGAGGTAAATGGCACATCCGTGGTTCCGCCAAATCCGCCACTGCCATTATTGAAAAGGATTCGAACCGCGGAGAAGTTGTAGCTTGAGAAAGCCATATCCGGCTTGTTATCGCCGTTAAAGTCTCGGATGACAAAGTCCTGGGGCAAGAATCCAATGCCGAAGCCGCTCGTTGAAAAGCTGCCCGCGCCATTGTTGAGCATCACGATCCCTTCGCCAGCAATTCCAGATAACACGACGAGGTCCCGGCTTCCATCCCCATTCAGATCGGCGGACTCAGCCTTTGTCGGCGAACCGGAGAAACTGTAATTGGTGATACTGAAGCCGGGTGCGCCGCACGAGCTGAATTCCTGATAGACGGCGAAATTAAGCCCGGCAATCGTCAGGTGCGCCACTCTTGGAACGGTCGTCGGGCTAACAGAGAAGTTTACGGTGCCGCTTCCGAAACCGGATGCGCCCGAAGTGATGCTGAGCCAACTATCACTGCTCGTGGCCGTCCACGGACACCCGCGAAGTGACGTAACGCTAACCGTCCCCGTGCCGCCGGCCGCGCTAAAGCTGCTCGTGAGCGGAGTGATGCTGTAGGTACAGACTAAGGCGACAAAGTCAGCGGTCTGATCAGCATTTAAGCCATTAAAAGTCACCGATTCGGGATCGATGGAAAGGTTCGCTTTGGTCGGTGTGATCACGTAATTACCGCCGGCAGTTAGTTCAGCAAACTGGTAAAAGCCTGCGCTGTCAGTTTGTACAGTTCGCGCTTCCGTCCCGGTCAAAGTCATTAGCACACCGCTGACGCCCACGTTGCTCGTGTCTTTCACATGACCTTTGATCGATGGCGACGCTGAGATTTTGGTCGTCTCTGCGGCCGTATTGTTCGCGCTGTTTACATCGGGCTCATTACCCGTAACCGTAGCCGTGTTAGTTATCGTGCCGGTCGCTGTCGGCGTCACTGAGACAGCGATGACTGCGCCCGCAGCAGGAGCCAGCGTGCCGAGGTTACAGGTAAGGATTGAGTTATTGAGCGAACAGGTGCCTTGGGTCGGTGTCGCCGAGTTCAAGGTCAAACTGGAAGGCAACGTGTCCATGACCGTCACACCGGTTGCCGACGAGGGCCCGCTATTGTTCACAGTCAGGGTGTAGGTGAAGGGGCTATTAACCAGCACCGGATCGCGCGAGTCTCTCTTCTGCACCGAAAGGTCAGCCTGGATTCCGATCTTGGTAACGAAGGCATCTGTTCCGGAACCTTTTGTCGGCTGGAATGCGTTCGCAGTCGGAAAACCTGCGGAAGCTGTGTTCCCAATAATGTAAGCATTGCCGTTTTGATCAACCGCGATGCCGTTTCCCTGGTCAGCACTCGTCCCGCCCAGATAAGTCGAATACGCGAGTGACGCGCCCGTCGCATTGAACTTTGTGACGAATGCATCAGTCTGGCCGCCTCTAACGGACTGCGGCGCTTCCAAGGTAGGTAAGTCCTCCGAACTGGTTGAACCCGTAAGGTAAGTATTTCCCTCAATATCCACTGCGACGCCCAGTCCCTGTTCCGAGCTGCCGCCGCCAAAGTAGGTTGAGAATTCTAATGCCGAGCCCGCCGGATTGAATTTGGTTACAAAGGCGTCGGTACCCACTTGATTTAGTGCTGGCTGGTAAGCGTTGGAGGTTGGGAAATTACTCGAGCTGGTAATACCAGCGATGTACGCAGACTCTGCGCGAACAGCAATCGCTCGGCCCTGGTCAGTACCGTTTCCACCCAAATAGGTGGAGTACATGAAACCTGAACCGGCGGCGTTGAGCTTCGCCACGAAAGCATCCGAAAAAGCTCCTTTTGTCGATTGAAAGGCATTTGCTAGCGGAAAGTTAGTCGAGCTGGTTGAACCAATCAGGTAGGGCAACCCGGTGGAATCGAGTGCGACGCCTCTAGCTTCGTCGTTTTCATCACCGCCAAAAGACATCAACTGCTCCACCGTTGACCCGGTCTGATTGAACCTGACGGCGAAAGCGTCGCCGCCAATCGCCGCCCCGGCGTAGACAGTTGCCGGATTGTTACGATCTACGAGTAAGGCGTTGATGGCGACGTTTGTCAGTCCCGAATTGCTCTCGGTCCAACTAGCGCCGCTATCCGTGCTCTTATAGACCCCAAGGATTGAAGTCCCTGCATACAGCGTTGCAGACAGAACTGGGTCAACTGCAATTGCAGTCACATTACTCGGTGGCAATCCGTTGGTGAGCGAGGTCCAATTAGTGCCACCGTTAATTGTCTTGAAAACCGTGCCCGCAGAAAAGTTTGCCGCAGCGTATAAAGTCGTGGGATTTAGCGGGTCAATCGCCAGTACCAGGATAGGAGTACCTGCGTTAATCGGACCCTCATTAATAGGAAACCATCCGCCGCCGCCGTTGATTGTCTTGTACATCCCGCGCTGCGTGCCCGCGTAAACGACGGCGGTGTTCACTGGATCTATTGCCAGTTCATTTATCGCTATATTGACGATTCCAGTACTGATCCCAACCCATGTGTCGCCGCCGTTCGTGGTTTTGAACATTCCGAAGACTGTCGCGGCGTATAGGGTTGCAGGGTTGAGCGGATCGATAGCCAGGGCATTAACTGATTCTATAAACAGCCCATTATTCTTGAGAGCATAGAGTGCCCCTCCGTTGGTGCTTTTGTGAATACCACGGTCTAATGTTCCGACATAGATAGTGTTTGGATTAGAGGGATCCACGACGACGGACGTGGCGTTTTCCGGTGCTGTAGCGAAGTCGTCTGTCCCGGAACGACTCCAGCTTGTTCCGGCGTTGGTGCTCTTGAAAACACCGTTCGTGGTGGCTGCATAAACAACATTGGAGTTTGACGGATCGAGAGCGAAGGCGATCACATTGCTGGCGGTCAGCCCTGTATCACTAGCCGACCAGTTCGCCCCTCCACTTAAGCTTTTAAACACTGGATGGCCATGTCTCTGGAGTGGTGTGAAGCCGAGGTGAGTTGATTCAGTTCGTCCCGCAACGTGGGCGCGACCGTCGGCGCTCACTGCGACGCCGTAAGGAGTATCGGTATTATCGCCACCGAGATAGGTCGAATAAACCAGGGCCGATCCAGCTGGGTTGAGCTTGGTTACAAACCCATCAAGAATTCCGTCCTTCGTACCCTGATAGGATCCAGAGGTGATCGGGAAGTCATCGGAGTTGGTCACGCCCACAACATAAGCGTTACCTTGCGGGTCGATCGCAATGCTATTGCCAGAATCACTGACGGTTCCGCCGAGATAAGTAGAATAAACGAGCGCTGTTCCAGCGGGATTGAGTTTGGTAACAAAAGCATCTTCAAACAACCCTTGATTGGTCGCTTGGAAGGGATCCGCGAGTGGGAAATCGATCGAAAATGTATTGCCGGTAAGAAACGCACTTCCTTGCGCATCCACCGCAATGGCTAATCCTGAGTCGAAGTTGCCGGCGCCGAGAAAGCTTGAATAGAGCAAGACCGGATCGATGATCAGCGGCAGGCTCTTATCGTACGAGCCTAAATCGAAACTAACTGTCTTCTCTTCGACTCGGTAGGCGGCTGCGATTTCACGCCGTTCACCAGCCACCTCCTGATAGACGATCGCCTTGCGCTGGACCACCTCACCTCCTGAGGTCGTGAGCAACAGATCACCATGCTCGTCAACGCGCGCGCTGGAGGCGCCTGCGAAACTCAGTTTGATTCGGTCCGGATTTGCGCGGGGCGAAACTATAAAGTCATATTCAAGCTGTCGTTGGTTTCCGTAGTAGACCAAATCAATTCCAGGATAGACCCCCTCGTATCGAACCTTCGCATAAGTTTGCACTCCCGTTCGCCACTTGCGCGGATCGTTGCCGACAAAGTAGTTGACCTTGCCGGGCAGCTCGTCGACTCCGGCTATTCGCTGCGCCGGGCGGGCACCTTTCAGGCTCATCGACAAGACCGCACTCTGGCTGGAAGCACTTTCCGCGTTCTGATCGTTGCGGGCTGTGGAGATCTTGTTCAACGAGAGCACTACTCCAGTTGATGTAAGAAATAATCCGTAGCCCTGGCCGCGAGCGAGAAACTTAACTCTGCTGTCGCTCTGTCCGTTGTTAACTTCAAAGCTCAAAGGCAGCCGGCCGTAGTCGCTCGTGCTCTTTGCCAACGCGTCTTGTGACAACCGAGAACTTCCGGCGGACGATTCGTTTTGGCTGAAGGGCTGACTACCTGTGCCACGCCTTTCCAGACTCGGCTCGTTCGCAGCCAACACAGTCGGTGGGGTCGCTCCAGTTGGCGGTGAAGTTAAAACCGGCGCCAGAATTGTCGGGGCGATCAGCGCCACAGAACCGACCAAAGACACCGTGGCAAGCAACAGGAACAAGCGATTATTTAGAGTTTTGTTAAGCATTTGATGAGAGGCCCCTTGAAAAAGGTCAGTTCGACGGCTAGGTACTACTTCGTAGGGGTAATACGTCCTGCGGTGAAGTTAAATAGTCGATCTTAGGTGGCTGAACAAGCAGCAGGCTCGCTCACGAGCGTAGAGTCTGTGAATAACCACTATTTCCCTCTAATCATGAAGCAACATTTACCTGCTGTCCATCTTTTGTAGCTTGTAGTGAGAAATACGTATCACCTCACACTGGATAATTGGATGTGGAAGGTATGACTGGTATAGAGCTATGCTCGCGCCTTCGAGACTTCGATGCTGCAACGCCAATTCTGTTCTTTTCGGGTGCGGGTATGAACAGGATAAGCAAAACGCTTTCGAGTGCGGCGCTCAAGGCTATCTGGTTAAACACGCAACTCCCGACGATCTAATCGCAGAAGCACGTAGACTACTCGCCTCAAGGGGACAAGGCGCGTCCCAGTGAGGCAGTTACGTTCAGTTTACGAAGACACGTACACCTCCTCCCGAGTCTGGCGCGTCTGACTGTAGCGCGACAGTTGGCGGCCACTACTTTGGCACTGTGGAAACGCGGCGAGTCGTTTAATCCCGAAGGCTGAAACAGCAGGCGGCTTAAGCAGAACCTACAAAGCTCTCGAATTGAGTTTGATAAGTCTCAGGGCGCCGTATGCTGAATCGTTTAGGCTTGTGCCAGATGCAAGGGTCGTGGGTGAGTATCAAGGGGGCGGATGTTCCGGCAGATTGCTGAGGACCAGTCGCTACTATATGCCCCCACGCATAACCAGAAATAGTCATAGGCCCAGCGACAGCGGGAGCTGGAGTCACAAATAGAACCATGGTTGGCAGTCCGCAAAACTGACCACCACTACGGCTATTCAAATCCGGCTTAAAGCCAGCAAGAAACGCTCACCACGGCGTCGTAATGAGCATTGAGCACCTTCGGGTATGTTGAGTGGCTAGCTGTCGAGAACTTTCGGCGGCTTAGAAGAAGTTTTTTTCTTGACAGCCCTTTCATAGAACAGCCCTTTCATAGAACCGCTCTCGTACTGTACCGAGTGGTCCAACCCTCGATTTTCAATCGCTAGCATCCAAACTGCATCACTACCCTTCAATTGGACCCCATCAGCTTTACGATCTGATGGGTGCACCGTGACGGATGGTGAAGCACATTGTCATTAGCTGATGCCATCCGCCCCCCCAAACGGAATATGGGTATGAGCAGCCTTTTGGGGACGATTACTGCAAATTAACTAAGCAAACCGACTGCACGAGCTTTGCTCTAACCGGCGAAGAAGTGACCTTCACCCATCAAGCAGCACCGGCCCCCTACCTCAACCCCGCTGATCCCTTCTTCGTTTTGTTCGATCTTGATTTTGATAAAACTAGGGCGCCCCATTTCCATTCCTTGCTCACTGATAAATTCAACCTTTCCGCTACTATCAGGAGCAATCAGTTTATGGCGCAAAAGATAGCAGCCCAAGGGACCACTTGCACCTCCGGTCGCCGGATCTTCGCTGATGCCTAAAGCCGGAGCGAACATGCGGCAGTGTACCGTAGCGTCTTCCGTCTCTGTCTCTTGCGTAAACACAAAGACGTGCGGTGTCTCCCACTCCCGAAGAACTCTTTCCCACACATCGTGCCGAAACCGAATGCTACGCACATCCTGAAGATTCTTCAGCGGCACAATGAGGAGCGGGACGCCGCAGGAAACAACCTCCAGCGGCAGAGTCGTCTCAAGTATGGCCCGCGTTTCGACCGATAACATCTCCGCGATCTTTCCTGCAGGAGCGAAATGTGAGCCAAAGATCGGCAAGGGTTGGCTCATTCGAACGTGAGCAGGAGAGCCGTCTTGCCATTCAATCGTCACTGAGATCGTGCCGACACCTTCTTCAAAGTTAACTACTGTCTTGACGCCAGAAGGCTCGATTAGATGCTCGTTCGCCAGCACGAAAGCCGTGCCGACTGTCGGGTGCCCCGCCATCGGCAACTCAGCGGCGGGCGTAAAAATACGTACTCGATAATCGTTGCGAGAATCTTCCGGGGGCAATACAAAGGTTGTTTCTGAGAGGTTAAACTCTTTGGCAATCGCTTGCATGATTTCAGGAGACAGCCCTCGAGCATCGGTAAAGACGGCGAGCTGATTTCCGCCAAAGGCGCGATCCGTAAAGACATCAAGTAGATGGTATTTGAGTTTTTTCATTTCGAAGTTCCTCGGGTCTTGCCGCCGGGTAAGCAGTTGAAAATGGACCACATTTCATTTCGGGCTTGTTAAGACAATCTTCCAGTGACGGCTTTTAGAAAAGCGGTGACAAGGGGATGAGGTTGCTTAGGTGTCGAACGTGTCTGCGGCACAAACAGTGTCCCAACAAAGAAGGGATGGCCTGGAAGTTCAACCACGCGGACCTCTCCCTCACTGTCCGAGCCACTTATTCTCAGCGGGCCACTCTTCAAATCAGAGAGGCGATCAGGGTTGACGCCGAAGTCGCAGTAGTATTCTTCGGTGGTCACCGTCGCCTCGTAAATCGCGGCCACCTGTGAACCAGGCGAGAAGATTAACTGCATCTTCCGGCCGGCCAAGGAACACGCGAGCTGGGAGATAAAAAGGCTGGACGCATAAGGGTCATACTCGGCATGGTGCGCATCTTTAAAACCGAGAACGTTCCGAGCGTACTCGATAATGATATGTTGGAACCCACCACATGTGCCCAGGCACGGAATGCCGTTTTCGCGCGCTTCCCGAATAGCCAAAAGTGTTTTGTTGAGATTCTTGTACGGGCTGCCGGGAGTTACCCAGATGCCCGAGTATCGTTCAAACAAGAAACTGTCGATCGCTTCCGTGGATACCCAATCGAAATCGACATCAATACCTAACCCGATAGCCGAGTGCTCAATAGCCGCATTAGTCGCGACATGCGGCTCAAAAGTTGGATTGTATTCACCGATCAAAGCGATCAATTTCTTTATCAAACGAACTTTGCTGGCAGGATTACCTCGACCTACCGCACCCGGAATTGGCCTGTCATTTCTGAGAAATGGTATGTTAAGGCCGACCATTTTCCGCGAATCTAAGCCAATGGACGAGGCATATTCAATATCCAATTCTCAATTGGTCTTTCCACGGAGGGGCCCGATGACACTTCCAAACCTGACTCTTAAACGAGGCCGCGGCTTAAACCTTTATAGTCAGTTGGTCGATGGACTAGAACACGCCATTGAGGCAGGTGAACTGAAAGACGGAGAGCGTTTGCCGTCTGAGAGACAACTGGCCGCACAACTTGGGTTAAGCCGCACCACTGTCGTCAGCAGTTACCGGGAGTTGGAATCACGTGGATTGGTTCGCAGTCACGTGGGAAGAGGCACCTTTGTGTGTGCAAGTTCGGAAGCGACCAATGCTCCCTTTGCCTGGCGCGGCAAGGTTTCGGCCGAAACGGCCCTCAACAATTCTTCCGTAGTCCACGATCTGCTGCGTCATTCGGCTAACCCGGATCTGATCTCATTTGCTTCGCTAATGCCGGCCCTGGAATGCTTCCCCACAAATGAATACCGGCGAGCAGTAGACCAGGAAATCAAGTCGCATGCGACCGAGGTATTCGGAATTGGTCCAACCGAGGGACAACCAAAGCTGAGACGCCTGCTTGCTCGTCGTTTCCGCGTAAAACCGGAACAGGTCTTGATCGTCTCCGGGGCGCAGCAGGGATTGGATCTCGTGGCCCGATGTCTGCTCGATCCCGGTGATGCCGTCATCATCGACAGGCCAGGTTATGTAGGAGCGATTCAGAATTTTCGTGCAGCTGGAGCGAAGCTAATCGGATGGGATGTAATGCGTTCCGATCTGGGAGAACTTGAGGACTTGATTCTGCGCTATCGCCCTAAGCTTATTTGTACTAACCCGACATTCCAAAATCCTACCGGTCGCACGCTTCCTTTGGCAGAAAGACAGGAGCTATTGGCTCTAGCTGTTCGCTACCGAGTTCCAGTAATTGAGGATGACCCCTACCGGGATACCGCGCTTGCTGCTACTCCACCCCCAGCTCTTTTTCAATTGGACAGGTCGAACACTGTCATCTACCTGGGCACATTTTCTAAGACGTTGGCTCCAGGGCTGCGTCTGGGATGGTTATTAGCGTCCGAGTATGTGGTCCATCAGCTCGCTTTAATTAAAGAACGGCAAATACTCTTCAACGGAGGGGTCGAGCAACTAGCCCTGGCTGAGTTATTAGAGAATGGTACGTACGACAGCCATCTAATGAGGCTGAGAGAAGAACACATTAAGCGATGGAACGCAATGAAGGGAGCTCTGGAACTGCACATGCCCGCTCGATCCCTGGCTTTCAGTTTTCCTCTTGGCGGACTTCATGTTTGGTGCCGATTACAAAACGGTGTGGCAAGCCCGCAACTCTGCCGGCTATCACTCTCGAAGGGCGTAGCCTTGGCGAGCGGAGAAGTTTTCTATACCGATAGTGGAGCAGGTCGACACGAATTTCGGTTGTGCTTCACATCCGTCCCAGTGGCAAAGATTGAAGTAGGTATCAAGCGACTCGCGGAGGCGTTAAAAGCCGCTGAGTCAGACTCGTCGCGCTGCCAAGACTCTTTCGTCCCACTTGTTTAAGGAGAAGGTTTGCCAGTTGAGGCCGCCTAATTCCCCCGTTCAATCGCCCCCCGTTCAACCGCGCGCCAATTCCATCGTTGGCGGCGCGCTCGTTGGGTGCCAGTTAGCAAAACGCGCGTCCATTAAACGTTCAATTAAACGTCAATTAAACGTTCAATACACGTTCCCGTGAGTCCGTTAAGTGCGGTAGAGTTCTATCCATGCCGCAGAGTTTCCTTGAATTACAACACAGTTCTCTTCTCTTTCACGGCGGCGACACGGGTTCGACTCCCGTACGGGACGCCAAAGTTGACTGAACTGGAAATCTCACGCAAGCTCCTGCTCGCCGCTGGGGTCCTGATACGAGATTCAATGCATAGCCACGTCATAGGCCAAGGCCCGGCTACAAGACCCGAGGTGCCAGCACAAGAGTTGTGACATCAGCAATGCTCTTCTCATCATTTTCCACCTGCTTGACTCAGAGGCAGCAATTTAACGTTAGCCTTCAGCGGGCGGGCGATCAGCATTCAGCATTCAGGCTGAAAGGAAAGGAACTACTTGAGAACTATGCACAGGAGCAACGAAGTATCATCTATCTTAGCCAGTCTTCCAGGTAGAAGAACACTATGCTAAGGACTCCCATTCCTGCGCTATAGACAACCCACACCGGAAAATCCGAGATGCCATCTTTTTGCCTCTTCTGAAACGAGTAAAATATAAGTGTAAAGAGGAAGGAGCATAGCCATACCGCAACCCAAGGTTTCACCCAGCCCTCAATCCTCTCTGTCATTAGTTTGGCCGCCGTCCCAATTAATATGGCGGCAAAGACAGTCCAGCTTTTGATTAGATAAGGTTTGAGGCGTTCGAACTTAGACTTCGCGCCCTCACCCCTTCCGGTTTGAGTTTGTTCTCGGAAACGGGCATTGGATTTATTCGTAAAGCAGTCATGAATTAAGCTGTACACCATGAGCGCAGACATCACTCCCCACAGTGCAACGCCAGCCCATCCTAATCTGCTGTTGCCGTCATTGACGAACTTTATACTTAAGCCCAGGAAGACAAGAAAAAATAGCAGGGTTGAGATATGTTTGATGCGCTCTAATAACATGAATTACTTGTAATTTGGGGAGGCGCCTAACGCTCCTCTTTAGCTGCGGCAGCGCGATCAGCACTCAAGCTGAAGGTAAACGGTTACTTGCGGTAGCCTTTGGATCGGTTTGAAGTTCCGTCTGCGAATGGAGATCGTTTCCATGTTTACCGAGAAGAAGCAATCTAACGCCGGCCCTCAGCGGCGGCGTGCGATCAGCATTCACGTGCTAAGAAATTACACTACTTGAGCGGCATGCATCGCGAATCTGTTTCCGTGGCTAAGCAAATTTACCTGTCCTATGATATTTGACTGCTACCGTGGACGCCTCGTTGGATAGGCGATCAACCATTCCTCATTGAAGAACATGGGGAAAACGCAACTTATCTGATGATCGAATTCACGTTTGATTATTACAACAGCTAACCTCGCAGTAACCGCAATCCGATTCGTGCAATTAACTTTTAAGGGAGCTAACCAACATGAAACCCCGACACTTTTTTCTCGTTGCCGCAACTCTCTTTGCATTTCTGCAAGCAGTCGGTCAAACGGCCCAACCTGGGAAACCAGGTACAAGTCCGGCGATGATTATCCCAAGCGTCACTTCACGCCAAACCGATAACGCCAGGTTGTTTGTAACGAGTGGCTTGCCCACTCAACCCGGCATAGTTAATCCTCTCGCCGGGAAAGGCGTCGTGCTATTTAAGGAGAGCTTTGGTGGATTCCTAAAAAGAAAGGGAATGTTTCAAGGCCCGCCCGGATCAAACATCAAGCAATCGCCGCTTGCTGTTTGGGCTTACGCTTGTCAAACGGGATCGCCGGTTTGTCAGCAAGCCCTTTACGAGATGCGGCCAAACTCCGTTGCTGAAACCAGAATGGATCAGAACGCCAGAGCAACGCTTCCAGACGTACCTGCCGGAACTTACTATCTGTACACCATCGCGGTCCATAACAAGCAGTTTCTGGTCTGGGATTTGAGAGTTGATCTCAAGCCTGGTCCAAACTCGATTGTCCTAACCCAGGTTAATTCGGCGCGCCTCGATGCTGGCGATGACCGAACGGCTTCCGGGCCTAGTCAATCGGACACTAACTCCCAACCCTGCAAGGTACGCGAGATACGCCGCCCGCCAAATTCAGGTGCCACTGCCAACAGCACTCTGGCAGTGAGAGGTGGGGGTTACGTTTACACCTACACGGAAACCAACCGCCACACCGGCGAGGTCACGCACTCAGCCACTGAGCGAGGAAATTTTTCCAATACCACGCTCTACTTACTTGATCAGGACGCCGAAACCGTTTTCCAGCAAGCTGGCATTCAGCCGGTGGTCTTCCCCGCTCGTTTATCCCTCATAGAAAGTGTGAGTTTTTACGATGCGTTCGGCGAAGTAAAGAATGTGCCGGGAATGGAGATGATTACCGGATTGCTCGGTGGTAAGAAAGAGGACCTTGAGATGGCGGAAGCCAAGGCCGAGTTCGATTGTGCTATGAAGGCGATTCGTTCACACAGCGTGGCCGAAATGACCACCGACGCTAATGCGAGCGGGACGTTTCCACGGGTGCCCGCCGGCCCATACTATCTCTACGGTAGATTCTACCGAGTGCAGAAGCCCTTTCGCGGAGGCGGGATGATTTGGAATCTCAAGGTTGTGGTTAAGCCAGGGGTGAACACCTTGACGCTTACTGTGAGTAATGCCGCTTATAAGTAGCATGACGTTCAGGCGAAATCTGTTATCGCACAACCAGGACCGGCATAACTGAAAACAACGTCCCAATGACACACTGAGTTGTTTAGATGCGGCGGTCCGGTCACCTTCCGCCCATTACAAGCGACGACAGGCCCCAGGCCCATCCGATGGCAACACAACACCCGACTCGCCCCTGAGAGCTAGCGTGGGCACGATGGCATTAGGACTAGCCGGTCGTTCTCACTTAGTCATTGTACTTGCTTGAAGACGTAGTAGTCGCCGTCAATGAGTATCAGTTCCCACCCGCCGCCGCCGTGCGGAGTGAGGGACTTCATGTACAGCTCCGCGGAGGCGGTTTGAATGTGGGCCTTGTGTACTACCCTGTAAAAGACCCCCTTCGGCGGGGCGGCGTTTACGGTCCTGTGGATGGCCAAAGCGACAGAAAGAAAAGACGCGATGAGCACGAGTACTACCAACGCATTGCGGTTCATTTTCATGAGGTGTTTCATCCTTCCGAGGCTGATTGGTTTTATCGGAGTTGAATATGTTATCACCTCGAGCGCATCAAATGCCCCGTATCATTTCGCTAAACAGAACTCGTCTCAGAACAGTTCAACTGTACTCAATGTGACAACTGAGCGGCCTATGGTGAGATTCCATAGAACGCCATCACATCTCAAGGATTCGGAAACCTGTGTTCTCTAAATATCACGCGGGACAGAGCGGGTGGGAAGACTCGAGAATGACTCTTAGGCACTACACCGGAAAAAAGCAATTAAGACGGAGAAAGCAGCTGGTCCTAACCTATTTGATGACTCTGGGACTCGTCATTGCCTCGCTGCTTGCCTTCCTATCAATCTGGTTCCCTATCAATCTGGTTCGCAGTCAAAGTGCTGATTCAATCCTTCCAATAAATGAAGACAATTTACATAGAGACGTCCCTATGACCCACAGAGGAACGCCCCAACCCCCCTGGCTGGGAATTGGACGGCAACGATCTCTCCCTAAATTCGTCGCCGCCTAGTGGAGACGCTAGCCCAAACCTGTATCTAGGGAACTGCCTCCCAGTAAAGCGCACAAGTTTTACCGTTCCCACTAACTCAAAAGACTGAACTGGATGCTGGTTTCAGATGTAATAGGTAGGAGAGTGAAACCGTGAGAATTCTATGACACCTAGCCGCTACAGCAAAGGGCGCTACCGATCCTCTTCCAAGACAGGACCACCTTATCTCTTATAGCTTCCCCCTTGTTCACCTAACCGAAGTTAAGTATCTCAACGCAGGCGTCTGGTCGTTTTTCTTCAAGGAGGCGTTCGCTCGTATGCGGTTTGAAAATTACGGCAGATACTTCGTGTACCTCTTCGATACTTGTCTCACTGATGGAGAATAGTGCGCCAAATAGTCGGGCGTACATCAGCAGCAGACTGGACGCGCAAACTCCGCTGTTTCTCAGCGACCCCGCCGGCATTTCCTACCATCTAACCGGTAAATGCGAGGCACTTGGGCATCCTCCGACGGGCATAGCCGTTGCTTAACCTAAAGCGGAATCCCATTGTTCTGACAGAAGATTTTTCCTTCGACACTGGAGACTGTCTGTATGACTACACGAATTGAAGACCGGCGCAAAACTAATCGTCGGACGGAAGACATTTATCGCAAATCCATAGAAGACATCCGGGACTACGCCATTTTCATGACCGACCCAGACGGGCGGCTAACGAACTGGAATCGCGGCGCTGAATCCATACTTGGCTACACCGAGTCGGAGATAGTCGGAAAGAACGCGAGCAGGTTTTTTACGGCAGAAGATCGGGCCAAAGATGTACCGCAAAAGGAATTGTCAACTGCTGCTAAGGAAGGCCGCGCCGAGGACGAACGTTGGCATGTACGGCGCGACGGCTCCCGCTTCTGGGCGAGCGGAGTGGTTACAGCTATACGCGATGACGCGGGCAACTTAATAGGATTCTCAAAGGTCATGCGAGACATGACCGAACGGAATCGGCTGACCGAAGAGCGTGATCGTTTCTTTACGCTCTCCATGGACATGCTATGCATCGTTCACCTTGATGGAAGGTTCCAAAGAGTGAACCCAGCGGTCGAGAAAGTATTGGGCTACTCGGAAGACGAAATGTTAACAATGTCGCTTTTTGATCTCATTCATCCGGAAGACCTTGCCGCCACTAAAGCCGGCTACGAACAGTTGTCGTTGGGGGAACCAATAACACGGATGGACAACCGCCTACGATGTAAGGACGGTAATTACAAATGGCTCTCTTGGAGTTATTTTCCCGTTCCTGAGGACAACCTCGCGTTCGGCGTCGGGCGCGATATGACAGAACTGCGGCAAATACATGAAGTCTTACGCCAGCGAGCTGAAGAACTGGAGGAATCCAATCGAGTCAAAGACGAATTTTTAGCTACGCTTTCGCATGAGTTGCGCACACCTCTCACTTCCATCCTGGGTTGGTCTCGCCTTTTGTATTCAGATCAGCTCAAAGAAGGGGACCGTCAACGAGCGATTCAGATTATTCAACGGAACGCAGAAGCCCAGGCGAAGTTGATCGAAGACTTGCTTGAGGTCTCCAGGATCATCACAGGGAAACTCAGGATTGAGTTTCAACCTGTTACGTTCCCATCCATCGTTGACGCAGTCGTTAATTCGTTGCGACCGGAGGCCGAGGCCAAAAATTTACATCTCGAAACCGCGATCGATCCTGCTGCCGGTCCCATACTTGGCGATCCAGCGCGTCTACAACAGATCATAACCAACCTGCTTTCAAACGCGATCAAATTCACGCCTAAGAAGGGAAGAATCGACATTCGGCTCCAGCGGATCGATTCATCCGCCCGATTGGAGGTGCGAGACACCGGTGTTGGAATTGCGGCAACGGATCTGCCGTACATTTTTGAAAGGTTCAGGCAGGCCGACTCTTCAAACGTTCGTAGGCACGGAGGCCTCGGCCTGGGCCTAGCGATTGTAGATTACCTTGTCCGGCAACAAGCTGGCGCAGTCTACGTGGAAAGTGAAGGTCTGGGAAAAGGATCCACATTCATCGTCGAGTTTCCGTTAACGTCCTCGGAAGTGATGACAAGCGATTTGGGACGAGTAGACCTATTCTCTAATCAGGCGCGCCTGATGTTGGAGAACCCAAAATCGTTCTCAGAGCAGAAATTGAAGGACCTTCGGATCCTGGTGGTGGAAGATGATGCGGACACTCGAGAATTGCTTCAGACTATTCTGGAGCGATGCGGCGCAAAGGTTCGGGCGGTTGCTTCAAGCGGTGAGGCTCTAGCAGAACTTGCACAGGCGAGACCAAATGTATTGATTAGCGATATTGGAATGCCTGATGAGAGTGGCTATGATCTAATCAAAAGGATTCGTTCGCTCGAGCCAGAAAAAGGCGGCCTCGTACCTGCAGTTGCGCTAACAGCTTACGCGGCTGCCGCAGATCGCCGGCGCGCATTACTGGCCGGATTTCAAACCCATCTGGCGAAGCCTGTTGAAGCTGATGAACTTCTTGCTGTTATTGCAAGTCTTAGTAGTCAACAAGAGATTAGTGATGAAGTACAGTAATAATTTACGGTTGCAGTCAGGATTCAAGAGATCTGAGAATTCCGGGTCACACTCACGCTAACGACATACCTATACTTGATCGCCAACGCTGAAACGGCACGCCTGCAGCCGCTGCCCTCGATGCGTTCAACGACGATACAGTTACGGGTGAACCTTCCAACTCATCCATAGCGATCAACTAAACGCACCGGGCCTGTTTGCTTCGGCGGCAAAACTTTCTCATTCAACAGCTTTGAAGCCGGTTGCGTTGATAACTTCCCGTAGTTTTGCTTCCGTGACCTTCTCGTCGTCGTATTCTACGACAGCCTCTTTTCGCTCGTGACTCACCTCTACGGTTATTACGCCTGCGGTAGCTTTTAGCGCTTTCGCGACAGAACCCGAACAGTTTTTGCAGCGCATACCATCAACGCGAATTGTTGATTTCTTAATCGCGGCTGTTGCCGTCCCGGCGCCAATTGTAAAAAGCAATGTAAAAACCAAGACAATCGACTTTATCTTCATTTCAGTTCCTCCTGATCTACATCATTCTTTGTTTGGGACAGATTTGCTGGTCAAAAGCGGCTTTATCAGTTGCTCGAATTCTTCGGGCAGCAGTATTCCTTCAATGATGTCACGAACACGTCCATCCTTACCAACAACAATTGTTATCGGCAGTGCCTCACTTGAGGTTAACAGGGCCTTCATTTCTTTCGTTCCCTGCGCAACGGGATAGTTCACACCCAAACGCTGAGTGAGCTCACGTACTTCTGAAAGTTTCTGCGGTGGATGGGTAATCCCAATAACTCTCAAACCTTGATGCCGATATTCTCGCTGGAGTTGGACGAGGTGCGGAATTTCGGCTCCACACGGCGGGCACCAGGTTGCCCAGAAATTTATGAGGACTACTCTGCCTCGATAGTCGCTAAGCCGTATCGTGCGCCCACGGATGTCGCGCAGTATTAGTTCGGGCGTTGGCTTTTTTGGCGATTTTTGGCCTGCGGCGGCGCTGGAAGCCAACAAGCAAATTAGCCCCACGAGTACTGCTCTTCGGCTCAAAACAAATACCTCACGCCAGCAAAATATTTCGATCAGTTCGCAACACCACAGGTCCAGTGTTTCGCATGACTGGCATTGATCGGGAAGGATGCGAACGATTCTCTACTAGGTTACATAAAAAACCGAAGGCCCAGTTTACGAGGAAACCGGACCTGTTGTTCGGTGGCGGGGCAATTCAGGCCTCAAGATTCACTGTCCTCACCCCAGCAAATCGACGCCGATTAGCGCCGCATTCTAATCAAATTTTTCGATTCGTCAATCCAAGGAAACTTACATAGAAAAGGACGTCCCCATGACCCTGGTTCCGTCGCAAAAATCCGGGCCGCAGCCCTCTGGGTAGAGGGTTGAAGACGGGGCGAGGAATTCGAGGTTTATATCACTACCGTCTCTCTGTGCTATCAATGACGCCTTCCCGGGCTAACAAAGACTCCTCCACCTCGAGCACCTCTAACAATTGTTCTCGGCGCGACTATGATCGTTCGGCGAGCCGGGAAAGCACCCTGATTGAATACCGAAAATGGATGAGTTAATAAGCAGGAAGGGCTGGCGTCGAAGCCGCAGGGAGATCCTTGCCTTAAGGTAAAGCCTCTGCGAAAGCCAAATCTGGAATAACCAAACAGCCCGTTATCAACGGTCCCGGTGGGCCAATAATTCTGCCCGGCCTGATAATCAATTGCGTTCATTCGCACAGCCATTTCCGCCCGAAGCTGGGCCTCGCGTTCACGCCAATAATTCTCGTTTTCCTCGCGCCTTTTCCTGGCCAGAAACTGATCCAGCGCCGCCTCCCTTTGTGCCGCCTCGCGCCGCATTTCCTCAAGGGAAGGTAGGCCCAGTTCCTTTCGATGCTTTTCCCAACTCGCCTCACTTCTGACGCGAGCCCGTTCGTACGGATCCAGATCTCGGTTGGTTATCGTCCGAGTTGCTTTCTGGGTCGCCGTGATTGGTGCAGGCGCCTGAACTCGGTCAGCACCAATGCGGCCCAACAGACTTCCCAAAGCATCATTGTTCGCTCGCTCGGTCGCAGGAACATCGATTGATTCAAGACGAAACGAAACATTAACGTTTGGAGATACCTCGTAAATAACGGCATCCGAAGTGACGATGAAATTATCGGGAATCTCAACCCGCTTTCCGCCGTAGAACACGATGGTATAGGCGCCGGCGATTGTCCAACTTACAAAGATGAACAATGTCAGAGTAATGACTCGCGTATAGATAAACCTTGGTAGGTCCATAACCAATTCCTTTGCGCTGATATGTCTAAGGCCATTGAATCACCTTGGGTTTTGGTGTGGCGCTGGTCTTTGCCGGAGTGATTAACTGCGGATTCGGAGCTTTATTTTCTTCTTTTTGCGCTGTTGTCGGGCGCTCTGACTTCTCGTTGTCGGATTTAGGACCAGGTGTGGGTGATGTCAGATTCTTGTCTTCGTCGTCTATGCGCGTTACGGCCGCATGGCCGCTCACGGGTGAACTCAGCTGATTCTCGCGGCGACGCTTATCCACAACTTTCCTGGCTGGCACCGAAGGAGCCGGCGCTGCGACAGTTATCCTTGCATCAACTGTGCTATGAGCAATTTCAGATGTACTTGTGGCCTGTACATCCGACGATAACGCAGTTGTCTTTGGCTCAGTCACTGGGGAACTGGAGGCTATGGTGGCGTTAGCGTCATCCGTTCGCAAAGGAGTTTCAGCAGAAGCAATAGTCGCATCAGGCGGACTTGAACGCGGCGGGGTGGTCGATGCAACAGAAACCGTCGCTGGAACAGTCGCAGTCGATCCAGCATGATCATTCCCTGCCATATCCCACAGCTTCATAAACTCAAACGCCGCAACCCCTCCAACAATGAGCATGATGACGAACAACACAAGGTGTTTCAGAGAAGGGATATGTCCGAAAAAAGCCGATCGAGGATTGAACTCTACCCGCGTTTCAGGAACCAGGTTCCAAATATCCGGAGGATCATGCAGGGTTCTTACCTCTTGATTGCCGCCCCTGGGCACCACATCGGAATCATTAAAGTCGTGAAACGTCGCGTCTGGAATAAATTGTTGGGGGCGAGTTCCTACGTCGCCGGCTTCTACGATTTGCCATAACTCATGCGTCGAGGCGTCAGGTGTTTGTGCTTTGGTTGGTGCTGACATTTCTTTAGCATCCTATTCAATCGTAATTCGGTCACCGGGTTGTACGACTGGATCAGGAACCTTCCCGGAATCGATGTCTTTCAGTTTGTACCGACTCACGACCAGAAAACCCTTGCCGTCATCGCGGGCTATCCGCGCTTCCTTTGCGTTTTTGGATAATCCTCCTGCGGCGATGATTGCCTGTGTCAATGTCAAACCGCGCCGAAAAGTTGTCTCTCCGGGAGACTTTACCTCACCGCTAAGGTAAACGAACTGCGCCGGACTCGGCTGCAGAGTCATGACATCGCCGGGGCGAACCAGCAGGTTCATTTCTGGCTGGGTCAAGAGATCGAGATCGACCACGTAACTCTGGTCGGATTCGTTTCGCAGAACACTCACCTGGCCGGCTTCAGGCAATGGTTGAGCATCTGCGACTACCACGTAGAGCGGAATCGCTTCTCGCTTAAGAATTTTAGTGCCGGGTTCTTTGACGAGTCCGCTGACCAGGATCGTGTGGCTAACGTACTCTTGGACCCCCACCGAGACCTTTGGACTTTTTGTCGACGAGCGTCGTTTGAGATCGTCTTCCATCCGGGCACTGATTTCTTCAGCGGTCAGCCCGACGCTAGCCAAAGGCGCACTCAGGTCTGGATGCTCAAGTAATCCCGCCGATGTCACCGTAAACAGAGTCGACTGTGCCGAAGTACCCTCAGACAATCGGACATCGAGTACGTCGCCCGGTCCAACGCGATAGACTTTAGTAAGTGCAATCCCGTTCTCCGCGGGCTTCGACATTTCCGCCGATGGCGAAGCGGCCGGCAGCGATGCGAGTGAACCTTCTGCATGACCGTTGTCACGATTCCCCTCGGACGACTGGTCGTTTCGACTGGCGCCCTCACGCTCCAACATTGTTCTAGCGTGAGCAAGACGAGCTTGACCCTCCTTATCTTTGGGTTTCAGCGCCAGACCGCGCAGCAGGCTATCAATTGCGTGTTCCCATTGCTCCAGGTCGTGGTAAGCATGCCCTAACGAGAAATACGCATCTGCATAATCGGGGTTCAATTTCAGAGCCATTTCAAAGCTTTGGGCCGCTTGTTTGAAAAGCCCCGCAGTGCCGTATTTCACTCCGGCTTTGTACAGTCGCTTTGCTTCGGCCCGGGCTTCAGCAGAAACTGTCTGACGATCATTTGCTTCGGCCTCTGCCGGAGAGTCGTGGGTGCGTCTGGGTCTGACGGTCGGCTCAGTTTGACCCTGTACGAAGGCCGCAGGAAGACCAGAGAGCAGTAGTACGACGATTAAAAAAGACTTAAACATCGGACCTCAAATACCTGTGTTGGCGGTAAGCCGAACAGGAATCACTGTTCGAGATTTGAACCCTTGTGGGTCACGACCGCGCGACCCGGGGAGATACTTAGGAGGTTGCGGCTTTTTATATCATGTATGACGTTCCAACTCCAGCAAGCCCATGAGCGGATCAGCGACGTCTATCACTTATCAAACATTGTGCTCACTCTGTTGACTTGGAACACGGAAGGCCGCTGAGTCACACAGTGTTGTTTAGACATCGTCGGTCGATTATCTAGCCCTTCTGTGCCCGTGAGCTAATTCCCGTAGCTATCACAACAGTGAAACGCGCCGGATTCAAAGCATCGCGACCCAAGCTGAAAGTGATGGGCGCGGGCTAATCAGCGAATTGTGATTGGAGTTATTGCGGCGGAAATTTCCAGTTCTCAAAGCGGCAGCGCGACCGACATCACACGGATTACGCGTCGCAGACATTCGCGACTTGGCGGCTGATACACTGTGACCTACTTGTGACGAGAATCGATTCTCTACTGGGTTACATAAATCGGGTAGGAGGCGGAGTTACCTCCGCCGTCCTCCCACACCACCGTACGTACGGTTCCGTATACGGCGGTTCATCAAGCAAACTGGAGGCGTCGGCGTTGTTCCAGCAGTGACAAAAGACCACAGCGATCAAAGTAGGACTTAGGGAAAGCAGCGTTCATATGCGCAGCGCCGGCATTCCACCAGGGGCCGCGCCGATTGGTCGCTGATTCCCAAGCCTGAGACTCCCTCAGACCTCGTTGCATCATTCCTTTAGCGCGGGTAACAGTCCGTTTCCATTGACGCCAGATAAGACCGCGCAGTTTGCGCCGTATCCAGCCGTCTAGTTCCTCGAAGATGCCTTTCACCTGTGCCAGCCGAAAGTAGTTCATCCAGCCGCGCAACAATGGTGTCAGTTCCCCTTCGATTAACTTACTCAGGTTGCGTCCGCTCCCACGGCGAAAGATTTCCCGTAGCTTATCCTTCAGCCGTTGCACTGAGCTCGGCGCTACTTTTAGCCGCGCCTCACGGTGCCACGTCATCGAGTAGCCTAGAAACTTTCGCTCCCACGGACGAGCCACTGCACTTTTCTCCGCATTAACTTTTAACCGTAATTGTCTTTCGAGGAAGCTGCTGACAGATTTCATCACTCGCTCTCCAGCACTTCGCGACTGCACATAGATGTTGCAATCGTCGGCGTAGCGGCAGAACTTGTGACCGCGTCGTTCCAGCTCCTTGTCTAACTCGTCGAGCAGAATGTTCGATAGCAGTGGCGAAAGTGGTCCACCCTGCGGTGTTCCTTCCCGCCGCGCACTCGTCAATCCATTCGACATCATTCCGGCCTGCAGGTATCTGCGGATCAAGCGCAGCACTCGCTTGTCTTTGATGCCCCGTGCTAATCGCGACATTAAGACGTCGTGATTAACTCGGTCAAAGAACTTCTCCAAGTCGATGTCCACGACCCAGCGCCGCCCTTCGCGTACATACTGGCGTGCCTTTAACACTGCCTGCTGCGCGCTTCGTTGCGGCCGAAAGCCGTAACTCGATTCCGAAAAGCTCCCTTCAAAGAGTGGGCTAACTATTTGATGCAGCGCCTGCTGAATCAGTCGGTCTATCACCGTTGGAATGCCCAACATCCTCATTCCTTTGCCACCGGGCTTCGGTATCTCCACCTTCAGCACCGGCTGCGGTTGATAGTCGCTGCTCAACAGTTCCTCCTTGATTCGTAGCCAGTGCTCGCGCAAGTAAGCTCGCATCTGCTCAACGGTCATCTCATCGACTCCCGCTGCGCCTCTGTTTCGCTCGACCTGCTTGAGCGCTCGCCACATGTTCTCTCGTTCGACCACTGCTTCTAACAACTGCTCTGCTTCCGGGTCAGAGTGTTCTCTCGTTACCGTGTCGCTTGACGCACCCAAGCCTTCTCCTCGCCAATTCCGTTGGCTGCCTTCCGGGTGGGAATCGAGCATCTCAGCTCTTCTGTCCGCGTCTCTGCTGCTCATCGAAACTTAAGTCTCCGTTCCGTTACTTCATGTTTGGGCCTTCGGTCCGGTCGATGGACCTACTATGCCCGCGGCTGACTTCTGCAACTTCATCCCAGCACCTCTCAGCACCGGTAGCTCGTGGCAAAGTTGCAGATCTCCCCGGGTAATGCGCTCTCACCTTCACGCTTATATCCGCCGCATTTACGCACAAACTTTCCGGACAGGTTTTGGACTTTGAAAGGATTTGCCTTCTCATCCAGTTTGCACGCCTCATGCGATTCCTGTTCGTCGGACCAGCGCTTTGCCTGCGGCTTCCTTCAGATTCCACCTCGCGATGGACACCCTTGCCGTCCGGCTAACGATTCCCCCTGTCGGGCTCGTAGGAGACTTTCACTCCCTAGTAAGAGCGCCCTGCCGGGCGCACAAAACCGAAGGCCCGGTCTTTGGGAGCCGGGCCTTGTTATCGGTTCTGCTAGGTTGTCGAGGCCATGCAGTAACTAGTCAGTTTTTGACTTCTGACGTTTGCGCACTTTAGCCGCCACCCCGAACAGGCCGGTGCCCAGAAGCAGCATCGTAGTAGGTTCCGGGATTGGCTGTTGCACTGGTTGAGCGCCACCGATGCGGATTTGGGCTACGTCATCGACGTTTGTCACTACCATTGCAACGGTGGTCGTGAATGCAACGCTGCTGATCCGTTGGCCATTGATGGCGGTGATGGTGAAGAAGTTCTCACCGCTTGCCCCAAGTGCAAAAGTGCCGGCAGTTTGCTGACCGTTATTCTCCGTAACGACGAAACTGACTGAGCCGGCAGTTGCGGCGTCAATGTTAAGGATTAACGAAGCAAAAGTCGCTCCGGGAATATCGATCGTCAAGTTTGTCAAAGTGCCATCAGCAGCCTCAATCCGTGCCTGCCCGTTGGCAGGCGCGATCAGAGTTTCGCTGGACGAAAAGCGGACTGATAAGCCCGTCTGGTTAGTTGTGCCGAATATCGGATTGCCGCTAATTCCAGTGTTGAGCAAAACGTTCTCATCGGGCTGCGGGTTGTTACCCGTGACGATAATGATGTCTGCACGGGCTGATCCAATTGAGGCTAGGCCGATCAGCAGGGCCACTGATAAGCAAAAAATTAGTTTCTTGAGAACCATAGAGATCTCCTTGTTCTAAATGTTGACGGCACTGCGCTGGGCAACACAGCCGCACCCGGCTGCCAATTAAGAGGACAATCCGAAGATGCTGCTGGGCAAGCGAGGCAATCTTCGGAACTCTCGAAACTAGGGATTTTTGAGAGGGGCGAGGTTACTGACAAATCATGTCAGTGTCAACGGAATTTTTCGCTGCAACCAAAAGCGCACAACCAGACTTGGAGTTTGTTGTCCTCATCTCCACCAAACAACGCCGGTTAGCTCGACATTCTTTTCAGGTTCTTCGTCAATCCAAGAAACCTTACATAAAAGGGTGCTCTCGACTCTTTCTCCGATCCGCGGGACAACCGCGCTTATCGCACGAGGGGTGGGTGACCTTTTGGCTAACGAGGGCAAGTGATCCAAGACCCTGCTGGCGGTTTGCCGTGAATTAAGAATCTAAGATCAGCGCTTGGGTTGAGCGACACTTTCCAATGAAGGTAATGGATTTGTATCGTAATTGCGGCGGGAGTTGATTGCACTTCGCTCTATTAACATAGCAGTAAATTCGTTGGCTGAAATTGGTTTGCCAAAAAGAAAACCCTGGACTTCATCGCATCCTAATGAGCGCAGGAACTTAAACTGCTCCTCAGTTTCTACTCCTTCGGCGATCACATTGAGTTTGAGTGCATGTGCCAGCGTGATGATTGCAGTCACGATCGCGGCGCCCTCGGGGTCAGTGCTAATCTCACGGACAAACGATTGGTCGATCTTCAAAGTATCAATTGGAAACCGTTTGAGATAATTCAATGAGGAGTAGCCGGTGCCGAAATCGTCGATCGAAATCGTAACTCCCATCTGTTTGAGTTCATTCAATTTCTTGATTGCCTCATCGGGATCCTTCATTACCGAACCTTCGGTCAACTCAAATTCCAGATACCGTGGGTCAAGCCCTGTTTCCGTAAGTATCTGTTCGATTATTGGAATCAAGCGCGGTTGTTGAAACTGCCTGGCCGAAAGGTTTATCGCAAGTCGGAGAGGCTCGAAACCGGCGTCCTGCCACGCCTTACTTTGGACGCAGGCGGCGCGTAAAATCCATTCGCCAAGAGACACGATTAGGCCGCTATCCTCGGCCATACGAATAAATTCTTGTGGATAAAGCAGCCCCAGCCCAGGATGCTGCCAACGTACCAACGCTTCGATACCGACGATTTGACACGATTCGATATTCACCTGGGGCTGGTAATAAACCAGAAACTCTTCACGCTCGAGACCCGGCCTCAGATTGTTCTCGAGTACAAGTTGTCTCAAGGCTTTAGTAGTTCTGCCCGAGGTATAAAACTGATAATCGTTGCCTCCCTGCTCCTTCGCACGATTCAAAGCCGTTCCCGCCGTTTTCAATAGTGCCATAGCGTCACTGCCATCGTCGGGGTGAAGGCTGATGCCGATACTCGCCTGTACAAATAGTTCCTGGCCCGCGAAATGAAAAGGTGATTCCAAAACATCCTTAATGCCCTGGGCAACTTTAGCCGCGTCCTCAGCGCGACCGATGTGAGTTAGCAATAACGCGAACTCATCGCTGCCGAGCCTGGCGACGGTATCACTGTCTCGAACGCAACTACTCAACCTGGTTGCAACCTCTTGGAGCAGCTGGTCCGCTGTTACATAGCCAAGGGTGTCGTTAATGATTTTGAAACGATCGAGATTGACGAGCACGACGGCCAACATTTGTTCGTTGCGCCGTGCCAGCGCGATGGCCTGCTGTAAACGATCTTTTAGTAGCGCTTGATTTGGCAGAGTGGTCAACGCATCGTGATAGGCGAGATGATTGAGTTGCTTCTTGTATTCAGTCAGATCAAAACTGAAACAAACGATTTCCTGATCGGAGTTTGTAAGCGCCAGACTGCACAAGACGGGAACGTTCCGTCCATCGCTGGCGACGTATTCCTTTTCATAAGGCTGACAAGTCGCCGACAAGACGAGTTGCTCCAACGCCTGATCGTCAAGATGGCGAAACGGTTTGGCGGTTATCTCGCGCCAATTTAGCGAACCGGCGGCAACCACATCGGCCGCGTAACCAACAGATCGCAGAAACGCTTCGTTCGCTTCTGAGATCGTGCCTTCTAAGTTACTAAAACAAACTCCAGTTAGATTGTTATCGACCACAGCTCGAACCCGTGCCTGCTGATCGGCCTCGGTTTCTTTGCGTCTGCCGCCTAATTCCTCTGTGACTTCATGAAGAAACTCAGTTAGTGGCTGAGAGGCGGACGACAACTCTTGAGAGACTGATTTCATTTGGTATACGGGAGAGAGACGAGCGAGCGCTCGCAAGCGGGTTTGAGAAGGACAGAATGACCGGGATTAAGAACTTGTGAGAAAGGTCACCGGCCGCGACCTTGAACGTAGGCTAACAAAAGCGTCAAATAATTCCAAGAACTTTCTAAAAGCTAAGCCCACGACCGCCAGCGGCGGCCTGTTTCGCGCTATTGACCACCACCTGAAATTGTTCTACAAGGACGGATGCTGGCATCTTTTTCCTTAAGGTAGGTTCCCCCTATGCCACCCCCTACTCGAATCCTCTATGTTGAGGACAACTCGGATACCCGCGATTTAGTCTCTTTGGTTCTGCGCCAGAATGATTTTGAAGTTGTTACAGTAGCTAACCCAGAAGAAGCCATTCAATTAGCACAAAGCGAGCGCTTTAGTCTCTACATACTCGATAACTGGATGGAAGGTATGTCTGGCATAGAACTCTGCACACGCCTTCGAAAATTCGATTCTGCAACGCCAATCCTGTTCTTTTCGGGCGCTGGTTTTGAGCGCGACAAGCAAAACGCTATCGATTGCGGCGCTCAGGGCTATCTGGTCAAACCTGCCAATCCCGACGAACTAGTCGCTGAAGCCCGTAGATTACTCGCTGCAAAGGGACAAGGGGCGTCCCAGTGAACGGCAAAAGATAGGGCTGCTCTATTAGCTCAGACCCCGGCGATACAGCTTTCGTCGCAAACATCAGATTCAATTTCACCTCTGGTTTTAGGGCTTGACATCGGGTATATGATGGATTCTCAAATCAACCAATCGCTGAAAGGCGCGACTAGCCCGACCACTACTTCGACCTGTTTCGCGATCTCCCTTTGGTTTTCCACTTTGATTTGAACAGAAATGTTTGTCTTCAATAGTGGACAGTCCAGTGCGGGTCGCGATCATAATTCTTGATCGCGACGACTTGAAGTCTACATCCAGCAGGGAGCCTTCTAATGCAGTCAAAAACTTTTCGGAACTTCGCCTTGAGCGTCTGCGCTCTAATCCTCTTCAGTGCCGCGACAGCCAAAGCTGACACCATTCAAATCGTCGGCAATGCGACCGGAGCACTGGCAACAGCCACAGTCAATTGTTCGTTTAATTCGCAAACGAACACCTTCACTTTTACGATTACGAATACTTCGCCCTTCGATGCCAGAATCACCGGCATCGGATTCGATTTACCGCCCGGCGGTAATGCCAGCGCAAGCGGACTCAACGGCTTCTCGGGAGCCAATGTTGGCAATTTCACCTTTAGTGACGCGGACCTCGGGAACGTTCCTCAGTTCAACAGCGCGGTGCTTGATTTCGGCTGGACCACTGGCAACAGCGGCAACTTCAGCGGCGGAGATCCGAATGACGGTATAGCTCCAGGAGGGAGTGTAACCTTCACGGTTACTGGGGCGGCGTTTAGTGGTTTTACAGAAGCACAGATCTGTAACGCTATCTTGGTCCGCTTTCAGCGAGTAGGAGCCAATGGTCAGGGAAGCGATGTAGGCATTCCCGGTACTCCTATTCCTGAACCGACGAGCCTGTTGTTGTTAGGAACCGGTTTGGTTGGATTTGCGGGTGCGGCCCGACGAAAACTCATGACGCGTAAATGATGGCACTTTCACGCGTGCTGAGTACCGAAAGGCATTACCATAATTGGGTCGGTAACGCCTTTCTTTTTTTATAAAGATAAATGGCCGCGGTAAACCGGCCCCGCGAGACGTGCAAGCGAAGATGGCCAACGCATAACTCCCACCTGCGTGTCATGAAGCCACCGAATGCTAGCGAAGTTACTGGAACGAATCTAACAAACATTGAGCACTATCTCGTTAGCCCGTGCGGAGCTTGTTTCAGGAGCCGCAGTGTTTCAGCCGCTTGATCTACTGCACCGAACAAATTCCAGTGCTCCAGGTGCTTTACAAATCCTTCTGGAGCTATATTCCGCAGCGGGCTTAAAGACTCCACTTCTATAACTGAGCCAGATGTATACACTTCTGTGTTGCAACCATAGTCAGGATAAGACGCACCTTGTTCATAATCGAAATTCTTGACGAACAAAGTCGCCCCCCGATGATATGCAGCCCATCCCTGCTTGTTTCCGATTCCCATTTTTTGCGGAGCTTCCATACGTGAGTCAGTTCTGAGGCGAATAAATTCATTGCTGAACGTCCAACGCGGATCGCTTAAGTCCGTATAATGCCAAAGGACCAGCGGACGCGCCGGAAGCAAATACTGGTCCCAGGAAAGATACGGTTCCTGCGGAAGAATCGCCTCGCCACCACCCTTCATGATCGTAATCGCCCAAGCGGAGACTTCAATGCTCGCTCGACTCCGATTGCGCAAGTAGTGGCTGATCGTAACGCCGCTGCCACGCTCATTCAGTGCGACAGTCATTTCCTTCTCGATGCCCGTCGCAACGTCCGCGGGTTGTACCAGTCTGATCTTGTTCTGATTGATAATCTCAAACTTAACGGGAAGGTCGTCTGGCGCGTAACTACGTGGATTGTTTTCGGGTGCCAGCCAAAGACGATGGCCACCCCAAGGTTTCCAATCTCCAAGCTCTGTCGTAATTACGGCTTTTGGGATTTCACCCAGGATGTTCTCTTCCCCCAAAAATCCATAGCGAAGGATGCGGGGACCAATGTCAGTGGTGACGATTAGCTCGATGACATCGTTCGAGAGTTTGTAGCAGTTCGGCAGTCCGAGATACGTGAGTTTCTCCAAAACTTTTCCCCAACCAAATTATGAGACTCACGGATTCAAACGGTTGTATTCCTTAATGAACTCGTCTGTCACATGGCGCTCAGTTAATACCTTCCAGTCACACCGCACTTCACAGCTCGCGCTGCTTTTGTCGATCAGCAATTCAAGGCCCTTCCGCCTGGCACATGAGGTGAGTCATCATGAAGTAGCTCGCGAAAGGCTTCTCGGCCGGCGTCACCTTGCGCGCTTAGACCGAGGAAGGCGCTCGACATCTTTAGATAGAGCGGCATCCTCGTCACCACCAACTGCATCCTCCTTCTTAATGGCGGCCTCTCTGAATCGTTGAATTAACTCGTCAGTCGTCAACAATAGAACCTCAAACCTTTTCCTTAATCGCAGTTCGGAGTGCCGAGAAAACAAGGAAGTTGATCCATAAAACCCCACCCCCACAGTGTTGCGATGAGCACCAAAGATGCGACCCTCAACAAGAGAGTGACCGGTTTTGCCATGAGGCTTTTGCCTGTTCGCGCAGTTCGCAATATCGGTTTGAGGACAATGATGAATACAGTTGGTAAAAGCCACAGTACGCCAAACAACAAGACAAGGTCGGATGCATTATCCTTAGTGACGCTGCGATTAAGAAATTCGAGGATCACTAAGGGCAATATAAGGATCGAGCTGATCATTGCTGCCGATGTGAAGTCATTAGTGATGGTTCTCATGGTTTTTTCCTGACCGATAAGAAGCATATGCTCTTTTAGAATCCCTCTGGACAGTAGGTACTCAACAACCCAACTAATTGCAAATCGGCCGCTTATGCTTACCTTCCCAGGTAACGATGGTCCACCATGAGGCACCGGTCTTGCACCACCTTGATGTCTGCTTTCGCGAGCGCTTCAGCAACCGCATCGTCCCGTATACCGGATTGCAACCACACGGCTTTCGGTTTTTTCGCGAGTATGTCGTCTAGATGAGCGGAAACATCCCTGGAACGGCGAAAGACATTCACCAAATCGACCTCGACCGGTATCTCAATTAGCTTGCGATAGACCTTTTGCCCAAGGATATGGGTCACCTGCGGGTAATAAACCGGAACTGGAATGATTTGGAACCCGGCGGACTTAAGATAACTCGGAACATAAAAGGCCGGTTGGCTTGCTTGCGCTTCGATTTTGATCCCAAGCACAGCGATGGTTGTCGTGCCCGCGAGTAACTCGCGGATTTGCTCAGCCACGGTAATGATGTTCTTTTGCCAAGTCATAGGCCGGAGTGTATGAGAATTAGTATTGCGAAGCTGCGCTATTCGCGGTCTGGTGCATGCCGCTGTTGCGCCGCGTTCCTTGCGACGCGCGCCTTTACCAGCTTCCGCACAAGCGCAGCTGGTAGGGGCTTATCTGGCTGAAAACGAATGGTGCCCCTGCCACTAGTATCGTAATCAGCGAGTTCGTCCTCGAAATCTTGCCCAACGACCCCGTACAAGGCGCAGTGATTCGCCGCTGCGCCAAACCATATGAAAGGTTTTCCTGTCGAGACGGAATGCGGGGATTCCATAGCTGATGCACTCTTCCGCTCCTGGAACTGCGGCACGGATGGTCTTTTGCAGCCTCTCAAGCGCGGCTCGCTTCTCGCTACTCAACGCGGCGAGATAACTGTCAATGGTCTTGGCCTTAGTCTTGGTCTTGGATTTGGCCCCCATCGCTTCTTCTCCTCCAGACATGGCCGGGTGGTGTTACTAACGCTCACTTTAGAATAAGAGATGTCTCGGATGAATTGCTTTCATTAGCACCCCTTCTTAACCGAAGCCTATACTTAGCGGACTCACGGCTTTCTTCATCGGGAATTAACTTCCAGGTTACTTTGGCGGCTTTCAATTCTTCGACGCGTTCAACAATATCGTAGATAAAGAGCCCGGTCTCACGCTGACGCGCTGTTTTCTTCTTCGCCAAAGCATAAAGAGCTCAGCATTCACGTTCATATTCCGACAACACTCGCCATCGACCGTTTGCATCTGGCTCTATGAACAGACGATGAGTAGTAGGATCGCCTTCGATTGAGAGAAAGTAGCGACAACTCGAGCTAAACGTTTTTGACGCCAATGCTCCCACACGAAGACTCTGAGCTTTGGTCTCATTCGCTCGTGCGCTTGCGGGCTGAGACTCCAATTGAAGTCAAAATTGCCGCCATCATCATAGCGGGTGAGATCGCGCTTCGCGCCATTTTGTGCAGAAAGGTTGTCACCAAAGCAGGTGATGAGGAGAAGTATCAGGCTAGTGGCTAAATGCGTTTTGCTTTTCATTGTTACAGTACGCGAGCATCCACGCTGGCCTACAGCTGCGGCGGCGGGTTCAGCATAGAGGCGATATAACGCTGCGCCTTACTTCTCATCTGCTGGCGGCCATGCACCGATCAGCTGCCTGACCGCCACTATCTTCCCCATGTGGTAGGCGTTGTGTACCGCTAGTGAGTGCAGGGCATCACCCATCGTCACTCCTGTTTCAACCTCTACGCCCAGCTTCTCAGGTGAAGAGGTCCATTCGAGAGCCTTCTCCAGCCCCGAGAGGAACTCCGTCACCAGAGCGGTCCATTCCTCCTCTTGCTCTGGAGGGTGCGCAGGGTAGAGTTCGCCCCCCTGCCCAGTCTGATGCAGTACTTCGTCCCGCGTGACGATGATGGTCTGCCAACGAGCTGCGTGCCACAGCTCCTCGTAGATGGAGTGCGATTGCTCGGAAGGCGGGCGCTTCACCTGCTCAAGCGTCAGGCCGGAAAGAATTTTCTCTCGCCGGGCGTATTCACCATCAACAAATAGGTGTTTCCACTTACTCAATGTTCCCTCCTGTAGGACGCCTCACTACGTATTAGATGCTCGCGTCCAAATATCCTCACCGCCGGCGGCTTCAAGGATGTCTTTTCGATGAATTGTTTTTCCTCAAACAGGGCTTGAGCGGTTTCGTTAACTCCTTTGAGACCCAGTCGCCAGGCGTCTCGCTGCGGCGACATTTCCTGGTAACGATAACCATCGCGCTTGTCTTCATGGAGTTTTTCGTCGATCCAGGTAACGATCGGAATCTTGTCACCCTCGCCACGATCCGGTTGCGGCACAATCCTTTCAGCGATAGCGACGGAGACGGAACTCCCCATCAGTAAAGAATCTAGAGGGTGGAGCCCAACATTCCTGCTCAGGTGTTCATAACAATTCGTTCAATTTGTCGCGGAACAGCGTCAACGCAATCCTTCCCCCCGGAGGCTGTCCCTTCACCAGCGCCTCGGCGAAATGTAGCGTTTGCTTGACGGTGACCTTCGGAGGCATTGGCGGCTCAAATGGATCCACGCTTACTTCGACCAGCGACGGCTTGTTTGAATTCAGCGCTGGAGCGTCGCTAAACCTCTTCTGTAGTCGAAGCTCCTTCTGCTGCAGACGAAGTTCTACATCGGAATGGGAACAACTGAAATGCTGAGAGAAATCAGAAGATTAAATGGAAAGAAATTTTGAAGTAGACGGTTCATCTACTACCTCCCTTTAAGCTTCCAATTAAGGGGATGTTTGGTGCGACGTATGCGCGCACTGTGTCGTGCAATCCCGCTTTAGTTGCGAAATAGCGCAAAGGGGTTTTTTTGAAAGGGAACACTTTTAGGGTAAGTCCTAAAAATGGAAATGTAAAGCGATCAGATTGGTCTCGAATCTGTTCAAAAATACGAGACGCACGCAGGTAGAGACATTTACGAAACCGGGTTGAGAGTTATCGGACGTCACACAGTGTCTGATTGCAAATATGCTACTTGCTTTCGCAGATCGGCGTGTCAGCCAAGCAATTGCCCTTCGTTGCTTCAATAGAACTCGCAGTTCGCATAAGCCAATGATGAGTTCCAGGGACGGGCTTGCCTATACCTGACCGGGAACTGATCGATGGCCGTCTGTTTGCCTTGGGGATGATCTGCCTCTCTTCGGTGTACTAATTCTAATCAACAGATTTGCGTTAATGAGTGCTATTCGAGGGAGCTTTCTAGACAAATGTGGAAGATGGAAGGGGACCTACCTTCGCATTTGAATCGAGCGGTTTGTCCCATTTCGGAGGTAACCATGGTTCTTGAAGCGAGTGTCGATAACCGGCTGAGCGAGTTCTTGCAGCAAACAAATTTCGCAACGCGAGGAGGTATCTTGACCGACTTGGATGGCACGGCGGTTCACGAAGAGCAGGGCCGCATCTACATTCCCGAGTCTGTGGAGTTTGGACTGAAAAAGCTTACTGATCTGGGACGACCTTTTGTTCTCAACTCTCTGCGCTTTCCCCTTTCTGTAATGCGCACTTTTGGAAGAGAGTGGTACAGCATTTCGAATGCGCCGATACCTTGCGTTACCTTGAATGGCAGTTTGCTCGGCTTCGTCATCAAGACGGACCAGGACGAACTTGCGTTTGATGAACTCGAAGCGTTTCCACTTTCGGTTAAGGAAATTGACGAAGTTTTGCGGGGAGTGCAGGGGCTGCTCGATGGTAACGTCAAGGACATTCTTGTTTTTTACTACCCACGGGACTGGCGTATCGGCGAGGTTATCTGGACCCCCTTACCGGAAAAAATAATCCACGTTAAAGAAAAATACACGAGTGCTTCCGCAGTAACTGCTGTTGAATTTGCAAAGCTGCGCGAGCAGATGATGGCCGAAGAAATTTGCATGATCTTCCTTCTTATAGAAGCTCCAGAGGACACGCTGATGGCTTACCAACACACCAAGCGTAGTAACTTTTTTACCAGCAAAGGTGTAGACAAGCTGTTCGGGTCGCGAAAAATTGCGGCGCATCTCAACATAGAGCTGGAGGATTCAATGGGTGCGGGTGATACTGAGATGGACAGATTTCTCAATGGTGTTGGTTTGGCCATTCTTGTTGGTAACAACGAACTCAAATTCCAGGGTTTGTATCAAACGATCAAATTGAGAAGTTCATTCGAGCTGGGCGAGCTTTTATTCCGGCTAGCGGATCTACAGAGGGCGAAGGTGTGATGGCGACAGATAGCGAATTAATGCCGTTAGAGTTAGCTGCGGCACGGGGGATGGCGCGTAAGATAGTCGCTCATCACTTTGGGGGAAAACTCAACCGGATCATCCATCAACCCGGCGGGTTGAGCAACTTTGTGTTTCTCGTCAAACACTCGGAGGGTGATTTCGTGGTGCGTATCTCGCCGGACCCGGCAAAAATCAGCGCATTTATTAAAGAACAATGGGCAATGTCGAAGGTGCGGGAGTTTGGTATACCGACGCCGGAAATCCTGGAAGTCGGGAATGAGATAGTTTCTGCGCCTTATATGATTTCGAGGAGGGTTATCGGGCAGGAAGCGACATTTCATCCCAGTCGAATACAAATACTTCACGAGATGGGCCGTTACGCTGCGCTTATAAACTCAATTGCCACTAACGACTTTGGCGCCACGTTCGACTGGTCTAATAACCAGTTGTCACGCAATCACACGTGGGAGGAATTTTTGCACAAGGAGTTAAACATTGAGGGCCGACTCGAAGTTTTGGAGAAGCATTCGTTCCTTCCCGTCGAAGAGAGCAAGAAAATCAAATTGATCCTTGAACGAATGGCTGGCCTCAACCTCCCGCCGGTGCTAAATCATGGCGACATAAGGTTGAAGAATGTAATTGTCGACGCGGACGGGTTGGTTTCGGCAATCGTGGACTGGGAGCATTGTGTGTCAAATATAACGCCGTGGGAACTTTCCCTCGCGTTACACGATTTGTCCGTGGATGAAAAGCAGGAGTTCTTAGAAGGTTATGGGCTGCGAGCGAAAGAGATGAAGGAGTTCGCGCCGTTAGTTAAGGCGCTGAACGTGATCAACTACGCCCCTGAACTTGAACGATTGTTGGAATCGAACGACGTCGTCCTTCTAGAAAGATACCGAATCCGCCTTAGTGGTGCGCTGGACCTATACTCATTCTGAAGACATCCCACATTTCCAGTTGAAGTGAGGCATCCGCTGGCTTGATTTGATCCGGGATTTTTGGCTGATCTGCATATCCTGCCCTCATTTGATTTCAACTCAACTCGTAGGCTCGTGTCTTTTAGGACAATGCTATGAATCGGTATGTCCATCGCACCTTGGTCGAAACTATCGAGGTTGCCTGTCAAAGTTCCGTCCGGTGATTTAACAATATCGAGCCTAAGCCGGAGTTCCGCCCTACTAACTTCAAGCGTTCCTTGCTAAGTGCCTTCCCCACTCCTCTCAGCTGGATGCCTTGGCTTGGATCCTGACTGAAATAACTTTGTTGCGCAGTCGCATGTGCTTGAGATAAGGGCGTGAAAAACATCTGCACCACGCCGAACATCACAATACTGATCTTAATTAAGAATTCTCTTTTCATTTCAACCTAGGGCTTCACTAGATCGTTTCTCTAAACTAGGCAAATATGCGGAGGGTTCAATCCTCCTTCGCCAAAAATAATCTGGTTCAGATTCGGAACACCTGGGACGCCAAAGTTGAGTCCTTCGCAGACGTATCCTGCGAGTAAATAAAAACCTTAGAACAGCAGGGCGTTCCTTGCTAGTTCGCTGTCAGGCAACCGTTCGATCAAGCCGGCATGGTCAGCTTCGGAACCGTTGACCTCCGGGCTGACAGGAAATCCCTCCATCTCAGACTCTGGAAATTGACGTAGCAGCTCTCGCAGCTCCGGCAGCTTTGAATTCCCTCGCAACCAGGAATCAAGACCTTCGCTGGGAATGATCACAGGCATTCGATCATGGATAGTTGCTAATAGTTTATTAGGAGTCGTCGTGATAATCGCGCACGTCTTAATGGAGGTGCCATCCATATGCCATTCGTCCCAGATCCCTGCGAAGAAAAAAGGCGCACCATCCTTCATCTGAAAGTAATGCGGCTGTTTTGCCTTCCCTAACTTCTCCCATTCGTAGAATCCATCTGCAGGGATAAGGCATCGACGCCTGATAAACGCTTCTTTGAAACTCGGCTTAGCTTCAAGAGTTTCGGCTCTAGCATTGATAAACCCTGTCGACTTCTTACTCCACGAGGGAATCAACCCCCATCGCAGCAGATGTAGTGAGCGTTCCTCGTTTGACTCAGTGATGGTCCAGAGTTTCTGGGTGGGTGCAATGTTATAACGTGGCTCGGTCTCGAAGAGTGGACGTGTGTTCAACCTTTCAAGCTTTACCCTATCAGGTCGGCGCAATGTTATCCGGCCACACATCTAAGCTGCTCTCCTTTGCCCAAGCGTCGGACCGTTGGGAGTTTCCTCCCGTCTGGCCATGTTCAGGTCACTAGGAGTTTAAATGCTTAGACACCATGCTCTCAAACGCGCTGAAATCTATAGGCTTACTCACGCATTCGACGCAGCCCGCCTCTAGCGCCTTGTGCTTGTTGCCAGAATCGCAGAATGCTGATACCGCCACTATTGGAACTCCGCCTAATCCAGGTAGAGCTTTAATTCGGCGCGTCGCCTCGTAGCCGTCCATAATAGGCATGCTCAAGTCCATCAGAATAAGGCCGGGATGACTTCTGGTTGCGAGTTCCACCGCCTGCTCACCGTTTGTCGCCTCAACTACTTCGTAGCCGCTCCATCGCAGTTGCATACAAATGAGTTGGCGAATGTCGTCCGCGTCATCAACGACCATCACCGTTCCCCCGTCGCCTGTCAGTAGGGACATAACCCCTCCCTGATTCGAAGCCAATTACCATGTCGGGATCCTGATGTGAGTCTAGCCAGGCAGACTTGAGGAATTCTTGAGAAATAGGGGAAGCAACACTTGAGGCGCGCGTTGTTTTCTATCAACGGAGAGGTAAAAGGAGGGTTTAAAACGATTTAGGTCGGTGCGATTTCATCTCGTCTTATAGCGCCCAGGGATTACCCGTCTGACAACGGTCCGCCGCAGTTCTCGCTTGGCTTCGCTCAACCGCTATACTAGAGAGTCAAGAATTTTCGATAGGATCAGCGGAGAGGCCGGTGAGTCAACGCCCGTGCGCTTACCCTCAGACAAGGAGAATGAAATGGAACGTAAAGTAGCATCCGATTATCCGCAAGAATTGTTGGACCTGTTTCACGAATACCAGCACGGCGACATCGACCGTCGCACCTTCCTCGATCGTGCCGTCAAGTTTGCGGTTGGTGGCCTGACTGTCGCGGCAATCTTCGAGAGCTTAAGGCCCAACTACGCCTGGGCGCAGCAGGTGAAGCCGGATGATAAACGCATAAAGGTGGGCTACGAGGTCGTTCAGTCACCGGCCGGAAACGGATCGATCAAGGGTTATCTGGCTCGTCCTGAAAAAGGGAAAAAACTACCAGTCGTACTCGTCATTCACGAAAACCGCGGACTCAATCCCTATATAGAGGATGTAGCGCGTCGTCTCGCGGTCGCCAATATCATTGCCTTTGCGCCCGATGGTTTGACTTCGGTGGGTGGCTATCCCGGGAATGATGAGGAAGGCGCTGTCGCGTTTCGCAAGGTGGACGGAAAGAAAATGACCGAAGATTTTGTCGCGGCGGCGAAGTGGGTGAAAGCGCGTCCCGATTCCAACGGCAAACTGGGCGCGGTTGGGTTCTGTTTCGGCGGCGGGATGGTGAATCAATTGGCCGTGCGACTGGGAGCAGATCTAAATGCCGGAGTTGCGTTCTATGGCCGCCAGGCAGGCGTTGACGATGTTCCCAAGATTTCTGCCCCGCTGTTGTTTAATTACGCGGGCAACGACCAGCGGATCAACGAGGGCATCGCGGCTTATGAAGCAGCGCTCACGGCGAACAAGAAGGTGTTCACGTCTCACATGTATGAAGGCAAACAGCACGGCTTCCACAACGACACGACGCCACGTTATGACGAAGCCTCCGCCAAACTCGCATGGACGCGAACTCTCGAATGGTTCAACAAGTATCTGCGCTAGGAAGCAAGGAGTTAAGCTGCAGAAGTGCGCAGAATGCTCTTGTCATCAACAACAAATAGAACTCGTTCCGGTTACAAGGCAAAACACTTCGACTGAACCTTAGATCGTTGGAAGTCTAAAGCGATGCATCGCTCCGTTAGTATTTGGTTATGCGTCCTCTTCGCGGCGGCTCCTACATCTCCGTGGGCAAGCTACGAGCTACGCAGCCAAAA
The DNA here is from genome assembly GCA_963826235.1 of Pyrinomonadaceae bacterium. GTDB lineage: Bacteria > Acidobacteriota > Blastocatellia > Pyrinomonadales > Pyrinomonadaceae > PSRF01. Next base: position 287,168 of record CAWGWE010000002.1, read on the forward strand.
TCAAGAAAAGCAAACGGGACGGTTAATCTCCAATCCCCGAAGCGTACTCACGGGGGACAAAAAGCGAGTTGGAGCAATCGCCTTCAGCCCAAATGGACGCATATTGGCAACGGGGAGTGAGGGCGGTAATGTTCAGCTGTGGGATGTCTCGACAGAGGAGTTGCAGGCAGTTTTACCGGGTCATCGAACAGTTGCCGATTTGGTTTTCAGTTTTGACGGGCGAACACTGGCTACACTCGATGTAAGCAAAGTGCGTCTCTGGGATATGGCAACCAAACAGCTGAAGATGACAGCGACCGGGAAAACCATGATCGGTTCCTTATCTTTTGCTCCGGACAACCGGACATTAGCAACATCAAGCTTTTACGAATCCAAAGTCAGGCTGTGGAATGTAGACACGGGACAATTGAAAACAGATTTTCCGCACGAGCAGGAATGTAGATATTGCGGAGAAGGTGTAGGCGATGTTGCTTTCAGTTCCGATGGGAAAACGCTGGCAACATCTGGATTTAGAAGAGCCTATTTGTGGGACCTACCGACCAACCTTTTGAGAGCAACGTTAATTGATGAAAGTGGCGATCTGAGCGGGGAATATAGTCATGGAAGCTCAATCTATAAGATCTCATTTAGTCCGGACGGGCAGATCTTAGCAACGGCGAGCCGCGACGGGACGGCAAAACTCTGGAACGTCACGAATAAAGTGTTGCTAGCGACCCTCGAAGGACACAAAGGTAGAATACATCGTCTGGCGTTCAGCCCTAGTGGACGGACACTAGCCACCGGCAGTGACGACAAGACGGTACGGCTTTGGGATGTTGCGACGAGTAAACTAAAGGCCACGCTACAACATCGAGGCACGGTTTGGTCAATCCAGTTCAGCCCGAATAGCACGCTCGTGGCGACTGCGGCTGACAATGACCACTCGGCTAAGTTGTGGGACGCGAAAACCGGTGAGTTGCTGGCGACGTTGGACCAAGCGAGTAGTCCCCTTGCATTCAGCCCGGATGGCCGCACGCTGGCAACCGGCAGTCGAAGGAACTCGGCATTATTGTGGGACGTTCCTACGAACTAAACTGAAGGTTCGTCCCTCACAATCTTTTTGGGCGCTTCTTGAAGAGGAAGAAATTAATCGGGCAGGGTACTTTTAATCGAGGACTGATTGGCGCGGGCGGCTAGCAGACAACTTCAAGTGGGACCAGTTCCATACTTGAACTTGCTTCTGCGTTAGAGCGATACGAATCATAGCTTGCGATAGGCAACGACGCGTCTCCGTCCATTCGATAGACGTCCTTTTGCAGTAACAACTCGATCGCGGCGGAGTCCGCTGGCCGGGCCAGCCAGTAGCCCTGGCCAAACTCGCAACCTAAGTCTTTCAAGTAAGCCACTTGTGCAGCGGTTTCCACTCCCTCAGCGATAACTTCCATACCAAGTTTATCAGCCAAAGTAATGATCGTTCCGACGATGCCCGGGTTGTCATCATTGCTAATGAACGAGCGGTCGATTTTCAAAGCGCTAATGGGAAAGCGATGCAAGTAGCTCAACGAAGAATAGCCCGTGCCAAAATCATCGATGCTTAGGTTGACACCAAGCGCGCGCAGCTCTCGCAATGTTTCGCACGCGGCGTCGGCATTTTCCATGATGACGCTTTCGGTGATTTCCAATTCCAGGCACGGTCCCCTCAGGCCAGTTTCGTTGAGAGTCTCTTTCACTTGTTCCAGGAGCCCTGGTTGGGCAAATTGCTTGCCTGATAGATTAACGCAGACTGCCGCTTGATCATCGACCAATCCCTTTAATTGCCAGTCACGCATCTGCCGGCAAGCCTCTCGCAATACCCAATTGCCCAAATCCAAAATCAGCCCAGTCTCTTCAGCAACGGGGATGAATTCCCCAGGACTCACGACACCTCTCTCAGGATGCATCCAGCGAACAAGCGCCTCGAAGCGGGAAAGCTTTTGATCCGCGAGAGAAAAGATCGGCTGGTAGTAGAGGCTGAATTCCTCGCGTTCCATGGCGCGCCGCAAATCATTCTCAAGCTTCAGCTGCGCTACTGCTTGAGTGTGCATGTTCTGATCAAATAACTGGTGACATGCTTTCCCGTTCGCCTTGGCGCGGTACATGGCCGTGTCTGCGTCCCGAAGAATCGCGTCCGGATGATCGTAGCCGCTGGCACTAAGGGCGATACCAATGCTTGCGCTCGTGAATACCTCGGTGCGATCAAGATAGACAGGTTGCGTTAGTTGTTTTTGCAAACGCTCTGCTACGCGCAGCGCATCACTAAAGCTCTCAAGGCCGTCGAGCAGAATGGCAAACTCATCACCGCCCAGGCGCGCAACGGTGTCGCTGGGCCTTACACACTCTTTCAAGCGGCGGGCTGTAACCACTAGTAAATGATCTCCCGCGACGTGGCCCATGCTGTCATTGATTACCTTGAAGCGATCGAGATCAAGAAAGAGTACAGCGAAGAGATATTCTGAATGACGCTTGATCTGCTGGATCGCCATCTCCAGGCGGTCGGTCAACAGTGTTCGGTTAGGCAACCCGGTAAGTGAATCGTGAAGCGCGGCATTGCGAAAGTGTTCCCGACTCTCCTGAAGTTCTCTCCTGATGAGCTCGAGTTCTGAGATATAACGCTGCTGGTCCTCGACGTTGCGAATTGCCTGATCGGCTTGAGCTGCCGAGGCTTCCACACTCTTCATGTAAGTTTGATAAGTGAAATAGACGATGGCAACGATCGGGGTAGTGAGAATTACCGGGAAAAGGCCCAGTACCATAATTAACTTTGCAATAACGCCTGCCGCCGAGGCCCCCGCAAAATAAGTAAGCGAGGTCCACAAATAATGCTTTCTCCAGGTGTGCGGAATTGATTCTTGCGTCTGGAGGGCTCGATCAATAGCTATCAACCCCGAATTGAATGCGTATTGGGTCAGGCCCATCAAGCACACGCCCGCTACGAAGTAAGGTGAGAAAGAGAGTTGCTCATTTTGAAAATCAGCGAAGGAGAGGCGAAGTGTCAATGCAGTCACGAACGTCGAAATAGCCATCACGCTCGCGTTGAAAAGGATCGTCGTGACCTTCTTACTGATTCGCCGGCTGGCAGAAGCGCCTTCTATCGCGGCCAACAAGATTGCCAGCTCACCTCCGTGTAAGAGCAACACCAGGAAAATGATGGTGTCTGAGACAGTAATTCTTCCATTGATGCTGGGAATCTGAACCGCGATCCGGGACGTAACGAAAAGCGTAATAATCGCCAACAGCAGAAACTGCACGTCTACGCTTGCCAGCGGCAAATGCGTAAGGGACCAGATGAGCACCACGCCGCCGAGCGAGATGGTCAGCCACCGGAAGCGTTTCCTGGGATCTTTTGTTGGCATTTTGTTAGAGGTGTTCAAGTCGCACAGTCAACTTCGGACTGCGAGGTCGTGCGCAAGATAAAGAGGTGAGTGTTAAAAACCTGGATCACGCGTGCTTGGCATGCAGGCGCTGTTGTCTCCATTCATGAGGGTGTCGCCGGCTATAACGCCGGCCGCATCGCCTGCGATCACACCATCGCCCAGGAACTGTCCATTCCGTAGCAATGTATCGCTGAGTAGAATTCCGTAGGCACAGAAGACCAGACCGTCACCGGCAATCACGCCGTTACTAATCATTATGTTCTGACCTATCTGTATGCCCTCAGTCAGCTTTGTAGTGTCGCCGGCAATAACGCCGTCACCGGCGATCACACCCTCGCTTAGGAGGAGGCCGGTGCCGTAAATTTTTTGATAGTAGAGGGCCAGGTCTCTACCGGTGATATAGGTGTAATTGAGGATGATGCCTTGAGACCAGCCGAACGTATGGTCGGCGATCTCAGTTTCGGGCAGCGGCGTTTCCGGAGTCTTCAGCAGTGGCGCACCGAGGGGCGTGGAGTTTATGAGATCCATTCGGATCATTTTCGCCAGACGAGCAGCACCCTCGATATTGAGTTGGCCGGCGCCTTGCTCGAGCATGTTGTAACCGGCCAGTGGTTGGGCCGTGTACATCATGATCGCTTTAACCAGATTAGGCGTGAGTTTTGGATTTATCTGTAAAAGCAAAGCAGCGGCGCCGGAGGCAACTGGAGCAGCCATTGAGGTACCACTCAGGCGCATCATCTTACGCGTCACATCTTCGCTGACGTCGGCATCGAGATCTGGATTTTGACTAACGAGCAAATTGTTCGCTGACTCAGCGGCGATTATCTTGTTGCCTGGAGCCACAATGTCGGGCTTGATCAAATTGTCGTAGTGCCTGGTTCCATTTCCATCGGTCGTGTAACTACGGGTGGGACCGCGGGAGCTATAGGTCGTAAGCGCATCGTCAGCGCGCGAGTTTGTGCCGAAAGTATTGGCGGCACCGACGGTAATTGCAGAAGGCTCGATGCCGGGAGAATGTATTTGTCCGTAGATCTTTTGGTCCGCAGCATCAACTCCATTATTGCCGGCCGCGGCTACAACAACGATTCCTTTGTTAACCAGATGACGTACGGCCTTGCAAATCGGATCCTTCTTGTACGAGTCCACAGCCGCAGCGCCGAGACTCATATTGACGACGCGAATGTTGTGAGTGCTGCGATTGGTCATCACCCAATCAAGCGCGCCCAGGAGACCAGATGTGGTACCAGTCCCTTGCGAGTTAAGTACGCGCAGATTGATCAGGTTGGCATTGGGCGCGATTCCCAGGTAGTCGGCATTCGAAATCCGTCCGTTTCCTGCCGCGATACTGGCGACGTGGGTCCCGTGACCGTAGGGATCGTCGGTTCGTCTTTCGCCTGTGAAGTCTTTGTTCGCAACGATGCGAATCGCCGAATTTGATCCGGCGAAGGACTGATGCGAAGCGTAGAGACCGGAATCTATCACAGCTATTCCGACACCGCTGCCATCGAGAGACGGGTAATTGGTAGAGGTCGCCGCAGCTTCTACGCCGGCAGTTGTGGAGAGGTGGCCCAGTAAACGCACTGGACGGTCAGGCGATATGAAATCGATTTGATTATTGAGAGCGAGGACTAATACGTTGCTCGCCGGTAAATTGACGGCCCTCAAGTTAAGGTTGTTATAACCGGAGGTGACTTGCCCACCTAATAGCGCGATCACTGTGTCCAGAAGAGGACTCCACGGCCCATTGCTTTGAACGATGACATTAACGCGAGATCCCAAAGCTGCACTCAGGACTTGGTTGAGCAAGTCGGTGGAAACCTTTGCAAGCTGGGATACAGTTTGAGTTGGCTGACCTAAATTAAGATTGAGTAAGGACTGAGCCTGAGTGCTGGTGGTGCAAAGGCTGCCAGCCAAAAGAGAACAGACAATCGCGAACGCGGTCCAGCGGGCGGCTATCGGACGATGTTTTTTCCAGGCCATGCTTCCTCGTTTGCAGTGGGCTTTCACGAACATTTGCAGTGTGCCTGCAATAAACCTAACCAGACCCATCGCGGTTTTGGCAAACACTGTGCCCTGTCTGTTCAGGCTGTGGAAAAGCTAAGTTTTCGAGGAATTAAGGTCGTTTCGGGCTCGTCGGGAGGGAGTGAGAGGAAGCGGCCGTGTCGGTCAGCTTGAGATAGATTTAATCAATTTGAAGCTTTTGATTGGCATTGCAGAGAAGCTCAGCGGTGGGTGAAGTCCGCTTCTGATCAGTATCAATAGGCCGAGTGCCGTGAACGCCTTACACAAAGAGTTTCTTGTCCTATCATTCACACCTGACTTCAGTCAGGTGCTCGTTAGGAGTTGTGCTACGGGAACCGTTTAAACGGCAATAATATACTTGACGAATCAGCGGGTTCGGGGGATGATTCTAGCGGGAGTCGCCAATGACTCCTAAGTCCCCAACGCTAAGGAGATTTCCCGTGCCCAAGAACTTGGTCAACCTGGATGCGTTATTGCTCCGGGAAGACTTTGAAGAAGTGATAGACAATCCCGAACCGCCCCCGGCCAAACTGCCGCAGTATTTCCGCTTACCTGACATTGTAAGCGGCATCACCGCCACCGCGCTAAGAAAGCCAGATTTCCAACGAGAGACAGCGTATTGGAGTCCGCGAACGGCGGCGGAGTTTGTACAAAGTTTTGTTGCCGGGGACGTAATACCATCAATCATCTTATGGCGTTCTCCTACCACTGGAAACATTTTTGTTATTGATGGCGCTCATCGACTCAGCGCATTGATAGCGTGGGCGGGAGATGATTACGGAGACAGAGCAGCATCGCGGGCGTTCTTTGAAAACATCATTCCTCCTGAACAAGACGAAGCTGGAACCAAGACGCGTAACTTAATCAAGAAGCTGGTAGGTTCTTACGAGTCACTTCAAGCAGCGGCAAGGCATCCCGAGAATACTGATCAAGCAATAGTTACCCGCGCTCGCAACGCGGATTTGTTTGAGATCCCATTACTCTGGGTTGTTGGGGACGCAAAGAAAGCAGAGGAATCGTTCTATCGTATTAACTCAAAAGCCGTAGCCATTGACGCAACGGAATTACGAATCATTAAGTCCCGGAAGAATCCTAGTGCCATTGTGGCGCGAGCAATCATTAAGGGCGGAGTGGGCCATGAGTATTGGTCAGCGTTTTCAGAGGATGTCCGTGCCGAGATTAAAGAACTCGCGAAATTAAGTCACGAGATACTCTTTATCCCGCCAATGCCCAAGAGTCCGCTTAACACACTAGACCTCCCTATCGCGGGCCGGAGCTATTCAGGCGGAGAGAGCTTGGGGCTAATTTTTGATTTCGTCAGCTTGGCGAATAATTTAGTAACCACAAAACAAACGGGGAAAGGCGACGCGACTAAACCAAAAGAAACGGTCGATGTTGACGGGCAAGAAACAATAACTTATCTCAAGAGCGTCAAACGTATTGCTCAGCGCCTTTCAGGAAAACATCCCAGCTCCTTGGGCCTACACCCCGCAGTCTACTTTTACGGTATAACTGGCCGCTACCAGCCCACAGCGTTTCTCGCGACGATTGGCTTAATTCAACACTTGGAATCCAAGAACGGGTTCAACTGGTTCACTCAACACCGCGCAGCATTTGAAGAGTTTCTGTTGCGATACAGATACTTTACTAATCAAATCGTTTCGCAGTTTGGCGGCAGACTTAAGAGCTATGACGCGCTCCTGAGTTTTTTCAAAGTTGTCTTAACCAAGATCGGAGAGGGAAAATCAGCTTTAGAGATCGCCAAATATTTACAGGAACAAAATGAATTTCGCTACCTGAAAGAGCGAGATGAGCAGATGACCATGCGGGCGGAAATTTCAACGGCGGTCAAGACGGTGACGTATGTTCGAGAGGCAATCGAAACGGCTATTCGATGCAAGATTTGTCACGCCAGAATCTCTCCCCGGTCGATTTCCTACGACCACGTACAGCGGCGAGCAGACGGCGGACTAGGAGATGCCAGGAACGCGCAGATGACGCATCCGTACTGCAATACTACCTACAAGGAAACAGATGGCACACCAATAGCGATGCCAGTAGTTTTCAAGCGCGCCATTAGCGTAAAAGCTTGACCAGGGGAGATAACAACGATGAAAAAACAAAGTGAGGAATTTACGAACTTCGACAATGTGATGAGTGGCTTGCTGGCGGTTCCTTACTCCGAACTACAGAAAAAACTTGAAGAAGAAAAGCGAGACAAAGCCAAGCGAAAAAGGGCACCCAACACAAAGACCGCTAGAGCCAAGCCAAAAAAGCAAAAAGGCCCAACCCTTCTGGGTTGAGCCGTCCGGATATTACCGTTTTATGGTCCGACCGCTGTAACAAAAACTGTAAGACGTGGGTAATCTAGCCTTTTCCGCATACGTCTTTGCCCTGCGTCCGATTGTCGTGATCCAACGACTTTTCTTTATTGAACTTAGGCGGCGGCAGCGGATCACTGAGCACTTCCGCTAAAGACCGATTACGAACACTATCCTTAATAGGGACCGTTCTTACCGCTGCCCGATACTCTTCTGCTGACGCAGAGACTCCGGCACTCGCCGCTTTGGCTGTGGCTTTTTTTGTCATGGCTTATCATTTCACGTTAGAGCTGGCAACTAATGGGCCGACACTCTAGCACAAACCTTTCCCGGCCCAAAGGCCGTTTCTATTATCTCAAACAAGCAATTACCTTGCCACGCTCGGTAAATAGATCAATCAACTCTTCCTCGTAGACTTCCAGAAAGTCCGCCCCGACTTCGGTGGTGGTGTCCAGATTTGTTACTCCTACACACTTAAAAGCCACGCTATTCCCTTTTGATGCCCTAAATATGGGGATTGAGAGGATATATTTAAGGTGTTCGGAATTTTTTATCTGCCACGGCCACAGGTGATGAGGGTCCACCAATAGGACCCTTACTGCTAAGTACACTGCCGCGGTTATGACGGCGACGGAAACGTAGATCCACGGAGGAATTACGAACAACCAGCCTGCAGCAATTATGATAAATAGGATTACGACCGAGCCGATCACCTGCTCGCGGTAATCAGAAAATGACACAGCGCGAGGACGCAACTTTCTAAAGTCAATGGTTTTTGGTTCGCCCTTTCGGTACGCCTTCCCCGCAATACCTTGAAACGTAAAGAGCCGCATGTTGGCATCTTTCTGGCCCGGTAAAAAGCCATCATTCCAAGTCCAATAAAACCGCCCTATAAAAAAGGTGTACCACGGATGGCCCACGTGCATGACGTTGATTCGTACATCGTCAGGAATTCTGTACTCCGGATCAATGTTTCGCCACACCTTTTTCTCTTGGGCTAAGTACGCTGTCCGAAATTCAGCTAAATCTTTTAGGGGAAGAATAGAATCCTTAATCTCAAAGAAAATGTATGGCACAAGTGCGATAAAGGCGGCAATCACGCGAAGCCTTAATTCGATGTCTAACTTCGTTCCGGTAAAAGGAAGCCCGAAGACGCTTACTTCAATTGTATTTGAGGACAGCTGTGTGAAGCCGAACCAATCCACGAGGGACCATTGGAGCGTAAGCATCGGACCAATCACTAACAAAATTTGAGTGAGTAATTTACTGGTGGTTCTTATCATCTACTGTGAGAACTTTCCGAAGGGCGCAAGGAGCGGGCGGACAATATCTGTCTCAATAGCAATATGTCAAGCCTTACTGGGTAAGACGTTTTTCTTGCAGGCACAGGCGGCAAACATCATCTGTCGCAACGCGAAACTCACCCTCCATGACCTCGAAGCCCCTTGCTGTTCGGTGTCGGCCCTTTGTTGTCCACGGAAAATTAACGGCGAGAGATTGTTATTCTACTCGCCGCCATGAAGTACATAGCCATAGGGAAGCGAATGTTTATCTACCGGGTAACATGCTACGAAAAGGCGACAAACAAGGCCTATCTGACGCTGTACAAAAACCCGACCGATTTTCGGTCTGGCAAAACGCTGAAACAGATCACCGTTGACGAATGGCGACAGCTATTTGTCGCCAGCCATATCGTCGAGGTTGTTCTTAATTTTGTCGTCTGGTCTGGTGCGTAAATGCCGTTTGGCGTCTTTAGGGTTAACAACAACAGCGTCTACCTGACCCCGCTTCGCCATTCTGATCGCCGTTTTTAAGGGCGTGAACGTCTGGTTCCCCTGAAGTCTTACAGATGTGATGTTGCCCTTGGGATCGGCTTTTGCGCCGTAACATAAAACACTGACGACGCGACACTGTTTCGTACTCGAAACAAGGTTGTTTAACTGGGTCGTCAAACAAAAAGAAGCGGCCTACTTAGACCGCTTCTTTCGTCCGCGCTTTCTCCGATAATACCGCGCTCGTTGTTCAGCACGATTTTTTCCGTGCGTCTTGATCTTTTCCGGTCACTTCGGAGTAGGTAAGACGCTTGCCTACGACTTGCTCCATTGCTCTTTGAAAGCGATCACTATCGGTTCCCTTGCGTCCGTTGAATCGAAACGACTGCTCATCTAAGTAGCGGAAAAGGTGGAACGGTTCAACTGAGATGTAAGTCCCGCCCAGCGTCCGCTTAAGCAAACTCCAAAAGTTTTCGACTCCATTGTTATGGACTTTCCCGTCAACGTAACGCTCCGCGTGATTAATCACTTTATGGATATATTCTTCGTCAAGCTGATTGTAAGAGCGTAGCGCGTCACTGTAGACCGTGGAACCGGACTCTACGTGCTTACTTACTTGGCCGTGTAGCGACTGGCGTTTGGTATCCGAGACGACCATTGCTCTGACTTCGCCGTGTCGCTCTAATAGACCCATGACAGCAACCTTGCCGATGTTCTGGTTGCGTCCGGTAAGCGGAGTAGCATGTTCGGCAACGCGCTTGGCCAAAGTTGAGCGGTGCATGTTCCGAGCCTTGCCGCCGATGTAGGTTTCATCAACTTCGACTTCGCCAGTCAGCTTTTTTAGAAACGATCCGGTCTGCATTGCCAAGCGGATTCTATGCTCCATGAACCACGCAGTCTTTTGCGTAACGCCCAAGTCCCTCGCCATCTCGTAATTGCTTTTGCCATTCTTGTTATTGACGATCATCCAGACCGCTACTAACCACTTGTCGAGGCCAATCGGCGAATCTTCAAAAATGGTTCCGACTTTTGCGCTAAACTGGCGTTGCTTGTGGGCGCTTTTACATTGCCACTTGTTTTGCTTCTCAAGGAAAGAAACGTCGTCACGGCCACAGGTGGGGCAAATAACGCCAGTTGGCCAGCGACGGGCAGCAAGGTAACTCGTACAGTTCTTAGGGTCGGAGAAGTAAATAACTGCTTGCTGGAGTGTCTTAGGGGTTGTTTCGTTTGCCATAGTGAGGACAGCTTACCAAACTAATCTTGATTCGTCAAGTATATTAATGCCGTTTAAACGGTTTCCCATGGATTACCGCCGAGATTCCACCCGGTTAAAGCCAGGTGAGAATTTGATAGAACAAACATGTCCTCAATTGGAAAATCCAATTAAGAGAGATAGCAGCTCATTTCGTTGCGAATTTCTCATGCTTGAGGCACGATCGCGGCGACCGAAAAACTTCGCGGGTGGCGTCTTTGCTGGACTGTTAAGGACCTTAAGCTTACGCCGCCGTATACCGCGGCCAGGCTTCAGCTTACGGAGTACGAATATGCGCACACGAACGCTGAGACAGGATCGAGAGCCGCGGAGATCATCAGCTAACCTCAAAAGGGCTGATGCGTTGCGGTCTGCGACAAATCACCATCCTATACTGCACTTGCAACGCACAATTGGAAATCAAGGCGTGCTGCAACTGCTCAAGGATAGATCCGCTAGCCCTGAAGTGGATCCGCGTGCCGAAGCGGATCCGACTTCGCAAATCCGATCTGAAACTGGAGCTGCAATACAGCCGCTGCTTGCGGTTAACGCTCCGGACGACATCTATGAACAGGAAGCGGATCACATCGCCGAACAAGTAAGGCGCATGCGTGAGCCAAAGCTTAAGGGCGATTGTGACTGCGGTGGCGGATGTACGAAGTGTCAAAGTAACGAACAGGAATCGCACGGGCACTTGCAAACCAAACACGTCGGCTTCAGCGCCTCAGGACAGACCGCAGCTCCGCCGATTGTTAACGAAGTATTAGCTTCACCCGGCCAGCCACTCGATGCATCGGCGCGCGCGTTTTTTGAGCCGCGGTTTGGGCAAGACCTTTCCGATGTGCGTATCCATCCAGATGCGAAAGCGCAGGAGTCGGCTCAGTCACTGAATGCGGTAGCCTACACAGCGGGCAAACATATTGTTTTGGGGAAAGGACAATATGCGCCAAACTCTACGGCTGGACAACGCCTGCTGGCCCATGAGTTGACACATGTCATGCAACAGCAATCCGCTACGAGCCCCGTGGCACTGCAAAGGGAGACGCAAGAGAAGGATCCCAGGAAACTGCAGATTGTTAGGGAAGATGCACCTCGACACGTACGGGTAACGGAAGTTCTCTTGGAGAGTTTGCCGAGTGGCGGCACGGCGCGCACGGATGTTTACTGGGTCGACTTCGAGGTCGACGCCCGAGGGGTTTTAAGAGCTAGCGTCAGAACCGTCTCTGAGGACCGCCGCTATAGAAGCGGGACGCTGAGATTCGGCGAGGAATTTCGCAATGCCCTTGAGCACTTTGAGGAAAATGGCGTTCGCGTAACCTCTTTTGAGGGCGATTGGAGCTACATGTCCAAAGACGAGATCTCCGATAACTTGAAGGCTTTTAAAAAGGGGTTAGCAAAGGGCATGACCCGAGAGAAGGCGGCACAGGGTACGCCCACAGGCAAAGTCCTCGCAAAATCCGGCTTCGAGGTAACGCACGTGGAGAACGTGCTCGAATCGCAAGAACACCTTGTAGAGGAAGGTGTGAGACGCTGGCGCGTGAAAGCGATATTCCGACGCCCGCCAACTCCCATGACGCCACCAGCGCCCCCTGTGAGTGGAACAGGACCAAGCGAGCCGGTTAAGCCTGTGACTGCTCGGGAAGTGGTGGTAGAGCCTTCGACTGGCGCAGGGAAAGGAGGCGGCGCACGGAGCGCTGGCACCGGGCGCGGAGGAGTCGGACGTAGTGGCAGCGGCGGACGTGGCGGGGGCGTGCGTGGTGGTCGTGGTGGCGGCTTTGGTCTGGGAGCCGTCGCTGCTGAGATCATGCACCCCGAAAGGAGAAAGCAAGAAAAAGCGGAGGCCAGGGCCGAGGCAATCGCGGAAAAGCTCGCGCGATATGACAAGCAGATCGACGACCGCGTGAAACAGCTGAAGCCCGATATTGCGGCCGAGCAACTAATTAAGGACGCCAAGGCCAAAGTTTATGTGAATGTCGTATACGAAGTACATCATTTCGAATTCTCTGATGATGTCTATCTGAAGTCGGTTAAGGTCTCAACTCAAAATCTGAACCAAAAGAGAAGATTTTCGACCGTGCTTCCCGAGAAGGGGTGGGCAACCGGCTGGGAACGTGATACGAGACGCGATGTTGACGAACACACCTACTCAGTGGAGGTAGCGGTGTATTCGGAAGCTGAGTTGGAGTATTTTGGGGATCTAGCAGAAGAATATCAGAGGACGAAACGGACTCTTGCAATGTTCTATGATGAGACTACTGCTCAGTACCTTGCGAAGCTCCGCAAACAGATCGTTGACTCCTTTGGACCGAACGTTTGGTTTCTCAAACTGTAAAGACGTTCTTAGGCGCTTGCTCAGGTCAGGTAAACGCAATCAACAGAACGGCTCACTTACAGCGATGCCATATCGATCACGAAGCGATACTTCACGTCGCTTTTCAACAGGCGTTTGTAGGCTTCATTGATCTGCGACATCTGGATCAGTTCAATGTCGGCAGTAATCCCATGCTCGGCGCAGAAATCCAGCATCTCTTGAGTTTCACGAATGCCGCCAATCCCAGACCCCGCCAATTGATGGCGTCCAAAGATCAGTCCGAACGATGAAACCGGCGATGGCTCAGGAGGAGCTCCCACAAGTGTCATCGTTCCATCTCGCTTTAACAGCGATATATAAGGATTAAGATCATGCTGGGCCGAAACGGTGTCCAGAATGAAGTTGAAGCTATGGAAATGTTTCTCCATCTCCGCGGCGTCCTTTGAGAGAACCACTTCATGCGCGCCGAGACGCTCTGCGTCAGCTGTCTTGTTGGGTGACGTTGTAAATAAGACCACATGCGCACCAAGAGCATTTGCGAACTTCACTGCCATGTGGCCCAGACCACCTAAACCAACCACTCCAACTTTTTGACCCGCGCTTACTTTCCAGTGACGGAGCGGCGAGTATGTCGTGATCCCCGCGCACAGCAGAGGCGCCACGCCGGCAGGATCAAGTTTCTCAGGTACCTTCAGGACAAAAGCCTCATCGACAACAATGCTATCGGAGTATCCGCCGTATGTGACGCCGCCGAGTATCTTGTCTTCCGAGTTGTACGTGAAGATAGGAACGTTTTCGCAGTAGTTTTCCAACCCCTCCTTACAGCTGGCGCAAACGCCGCATGAACCTACGAGACAACCGACGGCCGCTAGATCCCCCTCTTTGAATTTCGTGACTTCATTCCCTACCTCGGTAACGCGGCCAACGATTTCATGACCAGGCACGCATGGGTAAACGGTAGGCATTACTTCATGCCATTCATCGCGCACCTGATGAAGATCCGAGTGACAGACTCCGCAATACAGAATCTTGATCTGCACATCCTGCGGCCGCGAGGCCCGGCGCTTAATGGACAAAGGTCCGAGCTCTGAATCTGCGCTTCGAGCACCATAGGATTTGGCTGCGTATGTGGTTGTTTCCGCGGCAACGTCTTTCGCCGGGGCGGTTGAGGATGCTTCGTTCATTTCATTAATCTCCTTATTTATGAACGCCAGTTTTAGTGATCTTTTCTTGAAGAAAAGTCACTCTAAAACAATACGAGTAAGCGCAAACGGACAGTGTGCGTTTACAAAAACTAAATTAAGCGGGCCCCGCTGCAGGATCGTCACTGCGCAGTCATTTCCTAGATTTCCCGGCTATTTTCCTGGCGGGCTTTTTCGTGCCTCCTTTTTTACGGGCACGTTTCTTCGCGCCACTACGTTTTGTACTGCTCATCTCTTCCAGCACTTTGGAAAAGTCGAAACCGAACAACTCTTTGATTTGGACATTGAGCGCAGGCATCACCAGATGTTCACCGACGGTGGAAAGTTGACGGGTCATAGTATCGGCGAACTCGGCGATTTGTGAGTGATTGCGCCCGGAACGTTTCATGTTCTTGTGCGCGTACCCGAGTGTATAGCCGAGCGCAAAGCCGGCAGAAAGTGCGCCGAGGCTCCAGACAAGCGGCTCCTCCTTGAACTGTTCACGATACTGGAGCACTCCCGTTACAGTCTCTTTAACAGAATCGTACTGACGTTCAACTCTCTCCTTCAGCTCCTCGACGCTCTCGGCCAGATTCTCGCGCGTCTTTTCCATCCGAGCCTGAAGCTCTGCTTTGGTTGGTTCTTCATCACTTGGCGCCTCTGTAGCTCGCGTTTCATTATCAATAGCCATTATTTATCCCTCTTAAAGCCAATGCTCGTTACATCATGATGCTGGACTTAAGATTTTCCGAATTGATGTCGCGGAGTTCCTTCCTTCTACAAGAATGTTCACCTTCAAAGTAAACAGGAAACTTCACCAAAACTAAAAGACCGTGCCGCCACGGAGGGTCGTCCTTCCGATCCGTCGCAGCCGCCCGCACGAGGGTGGGAGGCCACATTGTTGCTTCAACGACCCTGAAACATCCTGACGTGTGACGAAGCCTCTTTCATTACTTACTTTCTTAGCCTGTGGTCTCTGTTTGAGTTGTTCGCAAAACCAGAGGCCTCGCGTTACGCTCAGGGATACATCTCCCACTGCGGTTCCAAGCCAGCTTTCATCACCCCGTCCAGAGAAATCGGCAGCAACGGAAACTGATCTCGAAAAAAGGCCGGCCAACTTTTTCGTTGACGGAGATCAGTTATCTGTTGCCGGATTCACATTCGAAAAGCGCATTCGCAAGGAACACGATCACTTCTACGAACAACACAACGATCCTCGCAATTTGGTCGACATCGAATACGTGATCGTGAAAAAGGGGAAGCGGGTGGTAGCAAAATTCGATGCGGGCATCGGCCATCCTCTCGGCAACTGGACGAGTTTCGGTTTGTATCCTTTCCTCGGCGGAGACTCGCGGCAGGCCTACATCTCAACAGATGTCCGGCGAGGTGGGTGTCAGTGGGTAGTCAGTTTGTCACCACGCTTTCGCGTAATCTTCGATGGGCAAGCACTTAATGTTGGACGAGAAGCATTTGAGTTGAGCGCTATCGATCTCGATAACGATGGTGTGTCGGAAATAATCGAGCCAATCACTGACTTCTATCAGTTGCAGGATAAGCTGTCCATTTCGGCGATCCCCTTGCCGGACATTATCTTCAAATATGACCCGGCAAAAGAGCGATACCTGCCTGCCAATGCTGTCTTCAAGAATCGAGTGTTTAAACGTTTAGACGAGGTGCCCAATTTAGAGGAGAAGGACTCCCTCAATTTTAAGCATTGCGCAGTTGTGTTATCCAACCTTCTGATCTATGTCTACGCGGGCGAACAGATGCAGGGTTGGGAGACTTTTGAGAAGGACTACAAGTTTGCCGACAAGACCGAGATGAAACGACGCGTCAAAGCGATCTTGAGGGATCAACCTGTCTACAAGTTTATTTACCAGCGCTAACCGACTTCCTATTTCCTGCACCCTACCAAAAGATGACTCTCACGTCTGCTTTGTGGCGGAAGCCTCGCGCATAACTGTGGCGGCCCACATTGTTTCGCCTTCATAGCCTGCTAACCTCGGCGCGTGATGAAGCTTCTTTCATTCCTGGCGCTGCTTCTTATCGGTTGCTCCGGTTGTTCGCCCAGTACTGAGCCACCCGTTCGGGCTGAGAGTCCAACTCCGGTGGCCTCTCCAGATCCGTCCCCGATCCCTGAAAAGCCGCCGCGGCCGAAACAAATTCACAAAAGATGGGCAACGAAGTTTGAGGTCATAACTCAATCGATAAACCGTGCTCACACCGGCATTCGGAGCTATGAGATCGCCGCTGAGTATCCAGAGATCAAGCAACGAACCCAAAGCGCCTTGAAGTTCAATCGCTGGATCAGACGAAACACTTTCGGTTACGTCCAGGAGTTTAAGGCGCTTGAAGCACGGGCCGAAGTTCGTGATCGTAAGAAGAAGCTCGATGCGGCGCGCATAACAGAGGGTCTCAAGATTTGGTTTGATGTCTACTACGCAGACGAGCGCCTTATAAGTTTGCGGCTTACCCATAGTGTGATGGCGCTCGGACAAATGCACCCCATCAATTACTACGAGACAATTAATTACGATCTACAACGCGGTCGGATCTTAAATAGACGTGACATCTTTAAGAAGGGTTATTTGAAGGTCTTATCGAGGTACAGCCGTACTTTTGTTCGGCAGAACTACGATCTGACCGGCACCACTGAAGAGTGGTTAAAAGAAGGGACTGAAGCGAAGCGAAGCAATTTTCCGAACTGGAACGTCGTTCCGGATGGAATATTAATCGCCTTTGAAGATTACCAGATTGGGTCGCACTCATTTGGGCAACTGGAATTGATGATCCCCTATGCGGAATTAAGAGCAGTCCTGAAACCAAACTCAGCCATCGAAAAGTTTGTAACCTTCTGACAGTGCCTCGCTGGCAGTAGAGCCCCTCTCGGAGCGAGAGCTGGAAGAAGTCTACAATATCGATTCTCTTTCGGAAGAAGGTCACTG
Organism: Pyrinomonadaceae bacterium; assembly: GCA_963826235.1. GTDB lineage: Bacteria > Acidobacteriota > Blastocatellia > Pyrinomonadales > Pyrinomonadaceae > PSRF01. Next base: position 304,364 of record CAWGWE010000002.1, read on the forward strand.
CGAATACAACGCTAAGGAACTTTCGAGCATTGCTACAGGGAAAGATGCGAGTAAGCGAGAATGGCTGCGCCGGTTCCTTGCTAAAGGTGAAGAAAACTCGGCAAGCAGCGCTTGCGTCACCTCTTAACGGTATCAAGTAGACGCACTGAGCTTTCGACCGGATAATCAACATATGTCTATCCTGATTGCTGAAGACAACGTGGCCCAGCGTCACTACCTGCGCGGAATTCTGGAGAAAGAGTTTCCCTCGCATGCGCCGCTGCTTGAAGCCGCCGATGGCGAGGAGACGGTAAAGCTCGCGCTCGAGAACAGGCCGGAAGTCTGCATTCTCGATATTCAGATGCCCAAGCTCTCAGGAGTAAAAGCAGCGCGCGCGATTTGGCAGGAGTTCCCCAAGGCACGCATCATCTTCTGGACCCAATTCCCGCACGAGATCTACATCAACGAAATTCGCAAGATCGTTAAGTCGGTAGATCCGCCGCCCGCATACGGCTTCATTCACAAGAACAATCCTGAGTCGCGCTTTCTGCGCTTCGTAGCTTCAGTACTTGAAGACGGCGCCGACATGATCGATCCGGCTTTCAAAGATTCCTTCAAGCGACCGCTGCTTACAGAGTTCGAAGCCGAAGCGCTCTATTATCTCGCGCTCGGACTATCTAATTGGGCCATCGCGCGCAAATGTTCTTTAAGCTTGCGCGGCGTTGAAAGCCGTTTAGCCACGCTTTACGAAAAGCTATTCGTGTCCGCCGCTGAGGGCACCGAGCATGAGGCCTACGACAAACTCGCCTATAACATCCGCACGCGTGCATTTTTCGAAGCGTTGCGACGCGGACTATTGAACAACGACGAACTCGAAAAAGCCGCTGTGGATCTCGAAGGCTGGATCGAACGAGATCGTCACCGGTTTGTTGAGGAGGAGCGCACGGCGAGACATGGAGATGGGGAGACACGGAGACGGGGGGACGCGGAGACGCGGAGAAAGTGAAGGGGAGACGCGGGGACGCGGGGACTCGGAGACGCGGTGACGCGGGGTCTTTGACCCCCGGTGCGCGGCAAGTCTCAGACTTGCCGTTGGCAGTTTTATCTGATTGGGCAGGTCTAGACCTGCACCTATGCGCAACAACTTTCGGCAAGTCACAGACTCCTGCGCACGGGTCAAAGACCTACCCGGACACAAAGAATGTAATGGAGGCTCGGTAGATAGGCATTAGCAACGATGTCACCTAATCCCCCCGTCTCCCCATTCCGGTTTCTCATCCTGTCAGCAATCTGGTGCCTCCTGCTTGCTGGTTTCAGTCTTCTACCGCCGGACTTCTCATTAGCGCAAACGCAAACGGAAACACCCACGCCATCTCCTTCACCCGTAGCATCACCTTCCCCTTCTCCCTCGCCATCCCCTTCACCATCGCCGACACCCGTTACCGGTCTGCACCAATGGGGCGCGGTAACCTTGTTTCATGGGTTGCCGTCGGATCGAGTGCGCGCGATCGCGCAGGGCAACGACGGCTCAATGTGGTTCGGCACTGAAAGTGGTCTCGCAAAATTTGATGGACGCCGTACGCAGGTAATCAAAGATCCCGCGCTGCCGGGGACTCGCATTCTTTCGCTTAAAACGGATAACACTGGCGCTCTTTGGGTGGGAACGGATTCCGGTGCAGCTCGAATTGTCGGCAGCAGAGTTGAAAGCATCGGAGACACTTTTGGAAACGCGATTAGCGCGATTCTCATTCCCGAACCTGGTCGGCTTCTCCTGGCCACTGAACAAGGAAAAATCTTCGAATGTCGAGTAACGCCCAATGGTGCGATCCAGGTTCAGTCGCTCTTGTCCGCTCCGCTGGAAAGCGCCGATCGTGATACCCCGGGTCCATTGGTGCTCACTAGTCTCGCCGCATTTCCAGGGGCCGTTGCTGCGGGCTCGCTAAGTCGCGGCTTGCTGGTGATTGAAAACGGCACTGTCCGCGAGATCCAACCGAAACCGACCGGATTTTTTGTACGCGCCTTGGCAATCGACGACGGAGGCAAGGTTTGGTTGGGAACGCGGAGCAGAAGAGCTGAGCCGGGACTTTTTACAGGCACGTACGACAGCTTGAAACGGAATGAAGCATCAACCGGCACGGTACTAACGATCCAGCCCATCGGCAAAGGGATGTTTATCGGCACCGATGGCAACGGTGTCTTTCGTTTTGAGAACGATGAATTTGAGCGCTTCACTTTTGAAGGGACGGCCGGTGGCCTACGTTCGGATCGTATCTATGCAATCTTCGCGGATCGTGAAGGTGTGATTTGGTTCGGCACCGATCGCGGCGTTTCTCGCTATGATCCCAACGCTCCGCGAGTGGAAACTGTTGCCACTGCTCCAGACAGTAACTTCGTCCGTACGATGTTCCGATCGTCGAACGGTCACCTCTTCGCCGGCACAAATCGCGGTCTCTTTGTCTACGACGAGGAATTGCGAAGTTGGACTCCCGTCCCGGCCCAGGATCGCAACATCATCTACGCCCTTGCGGAAGACAGCTCCGGAAATTTGTTGGTTGGTTCAGCGAATGGGTTCTATGTCAGCCAGCGTCGACTCGCTGACGGAACTCCCGAGTCTTTAACCTTCACTCGCGTCACAACCGGCTCAGGAGGGGCCGATGCTCCTGGAGGTGTACGCGCTGTGGCCCAATTTCGGGGACGAACATTTATTGCAAGTTTTGGTCGCGGCGTCGAGCAGTACCAGGGCGGCCGCGTCAGGACTGTTTGGCAGCGCGAAGCGCCGACTGACATCTTGAGTCTTTTCGCTGATGGAGATTCAAGATTGGTGGTCGGCACCGCAAAAGATGGGCTGATCTTTTTCGACGGAGAGCAAACGGTAGCTGAGCCGGCCCTCGCTCACTTCAAAGGCACTGCAGTTCGTGCGGTAATCCGCACCCGCGACGGCACACTTTGGGTGGCTACAGGTCGCGGCGTCTACTTATGTGATGCCGACAATCAATGTTGGTCAGCAGCCCGGGGCATTGACGCGCGTTCTCTTACTGCAGGGCTCGATGCTAAAAGCATCGAAGTCTGGTGTGCAACGGCGGGGGCGGGTGTGCTCAGAATCGCACTCGACAAAGATGTCGGGCCAGTTGTTTCACAATTGGATTCTGAGCAAGGACTACCGTCACAGAATGCTTTTGCCGTGCTCCCACAAGCTGACGACTTGATCCTGATGGGCACGAATCGCGGAATAGTAAGATATAGACCGGGTAATACAGTTCCTACCCTTTTCGCTACCCGGATCATTGGCATACGCGTACATCAACCTGCTGAACTAGCTGCCGGGTTAAATCTTGAGTATCCGCAGAATAGCTTGCTGTTGGATGTCGCAGCGATCAGCAGTCGCACCTTCCCGGAACAGTTTCAGTATGCGTTCGTGCTCACCAACGCGGCGGGCAGAAGGATTACGCAGCGCCTCTCGCGAGAGTCGCAATTTTCGATGGAGGGATTAGCTCCCGGCAAGTATCGCGTCACTGCCAGCGCATTTACCAAAGACCTGATCCAATCCGCGCCCCTCTCTTTCGAGTTCAATGTCGCGAAGGCTCCGTTCCCCTGGACTTCAACCGCCCTCGCTATTCTGCTCGCTTTGACGCTGCTCGCCCTGTTTTGGGCTCTGCTCGAACGAAGACGAATTGCGCGTACGAGTGCGGCCCTAGTGACGGCCAATCATGAGCTTGCAGACGCGCGTCTGAATCTGGCTAATGAGGCCGAGCGCGAGCGGCATCGCATTGCTCGGGATCTGCACGACCAAACGCTTGCCGATTTGCGGCACCTGCTAGTGTTAACCGATCAACTGCCACTGAAAAGTAACGTGAGCAATCAACCTGTCGACGCCAGCGCCTTGCGCGGCGAGATAGAAGATATTTCGCAGGAAGTGCGACGGATTTGCGAAGACCTAAGCCCGTCAGTTTTGCAGAACGTGGGCTTTTCAGCAGCGCTTGAGTTCGCGATGGAGCAGGCTGTGCAACACGCACCACTCGAAAGGAAGTTTGCCTATGAGTTTGAATGCGAAGAGGGTCTCGAAGAAGAGGCGAACCTTCCCGCGAACGTGCAGATGCAGATCTACCGAATCACACAAGAGGCCGTTAACAATCTCTGCCGGCACGCTGCTCCGCGGCATGTGAAGATGCAAGTATCTTCACCGCAGCAGGGTGCATTTAGTTTAAGGCTCGAGGATGACGGACGTGAGTTTGATCCCAAGGCGGTACAGAACGCTGAGGGCCGCGGGCTGGCGAACATGCAAGCCCGCGCGAAGTTGATTGATGCAGAGATCTCCTGGGCGAGGAGAGAAGGCGGCGGAACGGTGTTTACTTTGAAGAGATCGAATAAGACTTCCGTGAAAGAGCGTTAGGAGTTTCAAGTAAGGAAGGGGGCCTGCCCCCGCTTCCTATAAAAATTAGCCACAGATTTGCGCAGAACACGCAGATCAGAACCTAAAAGCCTGGGGTTCTGATCATTTTATCTGTGTGAACCTGTGGCTAACTGTCTGTGCTCCGCACGCTTGCTGTGCTGATACAACTGAAATGTGATCACCGGCAGCAGCAACAACAAAGGAGTCGCCAACACAAAGGCCGCGTGCTCAACAAAATCAAAGCCTTGCCGGTAAGCGCCATTTGCCAGCGGTATTGCTAGTGTAGTGGCGTAATAAATTAGAAGTGGGAAGAAAGCTTGCCGCAAACCACCCGCGGCTGAATCCATGGAGGCAGCACCACTACCACGCTCACTTGCCTTTTCACTCAGCAGAAACAGCAACAGCAGGAATCCAAAGTAAATGAAGATACCTTCGAAGCGATGCAGCTGATTGGGACTAAGTCCAATCTCGACTGGCATTCGCCGCAGCAGCAACGCCGAGGAAATCCGCACGGTGTTGGCAATGATTGTCGCGAGGTAAGCAGCAATGGCTACCACCGCAAAGAATCGCCAGGCGATTTTCGTAGCGCGATCTTTCCACACCTTTCTCAGCGAGAGCATCAAGAAGGAGGTAATCAGAAAGTTAACCCCGGCACATGAAGAGGCAATTACGAACCTGCGATCACTGCTCATATAGCCAGTGTAGGATTCAAATTCAAAATTCGTCCCCGTAATTAACTCAACTAACCACGTGGTCGGGGCGAGGATCCAGCGCAACTGATTGACGCTTGCTGTCGCGTAGTACCACTTGATTGCAACGGCGCAGAGCAATACAACAACTACTTGGGCGGCGACTCTGTATCCCTTCTTCGCAGACGAGTACTCCGACGCTCTGGCTTGCTCTACGGTTTTGCGAACATACGAACGGAACATGGCTAGTCTCACACCCTCATTAGAGGCATCGCCTATTTCCAAAGCGAACGGTTCTCTAAACATTCGTTTCCTCCAAGCCAGGACCCGCGAGCGAACTTCAACGGATCGCTCGCGGTGTGGCGCTTCCTGCTTAGCTCAGATTGTTGACGGGACGCCTATAGCGCGAGCGCATCAGCATCACCAGGGCCAGCAGCAGTGATGCCACCACCAACCAAACAAGCTCTGGCTCACTTCCCACCGCCATGTCGCTTACTCCCATCGGCAGCGGAAGTGCCTGATCCACATCCTCTGCTTGCCCGTTCGGATTTACCACCTGTTCGCGAACGGCGATGAAGGATGTGTACTGCGTCAACAGGTTGTACTTGATCCCGAGCGAAACAATTTCCTTCACGCGCTCGGCAGAGACACTTCCAGAGCCGTAGTCGGACAACTCGGAAATGCGCGAGCGCGCCCACAAGTATCGCAACGCTCGATTGCCTTCATCTGGTTGGGCGCTGGCAACATCGAAGCTGGTGAAGTACTCGCCGCGCCCCGTTCTTCCGCGGAGTTCGAAAGTTCCGCCAACCGGCCCACGCCATTTGCCGAACAGAATCACCGGGCGTTGCGCGAGCAGATCGGGAAGCCGTCCCGGGTAAACGTCGTAGGTATCAAATCCGTTTGACCGCACTTCAATGTCAGTCAAGAGCGGCGACTGAATGTATTCGCGGAATTTAGCTGCTATCGCTGCAGCTTCCGACTCCTGTGTAACGATGAAGGGTTCGCCCATGCCCGCGCGGGCCACGCCTTCAACCAGGTACCGGTTCACCGACGAGCCGATGCCAAAAGAGAAGACGTTGCCTTCGTTCAGATTCTCGCGGATGTAATCGAACACTCCTTGCTCTCCGGAGATAAACCCATCCGTGACCAGCACGATGCTACGCGAGATGTTAGCTGCGCGCGGAACACTCATCGCTTGCTTGATCGCAGGGAGCAACTCAGTTCCGCCACTGCCGCGCTGCTGCTCGAGCAAGCCAATTGCGAGCGCTATGTTCTGCTGGTTTGCCTCAAGCGACTTTTCAGAAAGAATTGACGAGTCGCCCGCGAATAGCACGACATTGAAAAGATCTGTTGGCTTGAGCTGCCCGATTAGATCCTTTAGGAGCTGCTTGGAAGTGTTGAGCGGAAAGCCTTCCATGGATCCGGAAACGTCGACCACGAATATGTACTCGCGCGCCGGAATGTCATCCGGCTCCACTCTTTGCGGCGGTTGTGCCATGTAGAGAAAGAAGTTTTCGCCTTCACCCTGGAAAAGCAGAAGCCCGGAGGTTATTTGGTTGCCCGCGAGACGATAGCGGAGGATGAAGTCGCGATTCCCCTGAAATGCATTGGCCTCGTCTAACGAAAGTTGCGCGACACTCGCGCTCAGCCATTGCGGAGCAATCTTATGCGAAGGACAGATCAAGTCCTGGATTGGAACCCCTGCAGAGATTCTCGAGGAAATGTGAAGTGTGCTGGTTGGGTTTTTACCCTCCCGAAGATAAGGACTCTTAACCCAACGATCCTCTTTTCGCGCACCCGATTCGGTTTCTGAAGAATAACGCGGACCGACAACGGTCGGAAAAACGACTTCATAGATGCCGTCGGTAGGCACCAGCAGCTCGGTGTAGCGAAGCTCAATTTCAACCTGATCGCCAGGCATAATATTGGCAAGGCTCATCGAAAAAACGTTGGGGCGGTCTTGTTCCAGAAGCGACGCGCTCTTGCCCTGCTCCTTTGCTTCATCAAACTCTTGTTTTGCCGCTTGCCGCTCTTTGATCTTCGCGACGATTATTTCGTCGCCGATCCGCATGCGCATGCCGTAAACGGCCGCGCGCGTGGAAGCAGGAAAAACGTAAGACGCATTGATTGGCCGCGAACCCTCATTGCGATAGGTCTGCACGACCGTCACATCGGCGATGACTCCAGAAACAGCTATGTCAACCCGCGTGTCTTTGAGCGGCAAACTATCCACGCTCGGATCACCCTTCACAAAAAAATAGGGCGCCAGGGTTTTGTCTTCCGGTGCTTGCTCCCTGTTTGCCTCTTGCGCCCGCGCCGCGCCGCCGAAGCAAACAATTGCTATGGCAATCAGAATCAGTTGAAAACCGCGGGCACTAAACGCGCGCGTGCTCCGCATCTTGAATTGGCTTACGTTCGTGGTCATGTCATCAGCTCCAGTTTTGTAGAGGGAAGGTCCCTCGATTCGTACGGGCTGATGCTAGGGCTGGCAAAAGTTAGGGGTAATGTCTGCGGCCACAGGCATGAACCGTGTTAACCACAGTTAAGGCTGGGGACCGCCGGACAGATCAAGCCAAGCATCCCACTCGGGAAGCAATAGCTGAGATCCCGCATCTATCGAAGCTGGAATTTGTAAGGGCTTGGTTCTATAAGTAATTTAGGCCTGGCGGGACCGTTAATGATCGTTACTTTACCGAGTTTTTGTGCAAAGCCTCAGAAAGTTGCGGCAAAGGACCCTTGTCTGAGTGGCTGGTTGCTGTTAATACAAGATGCGCCAATTGACAATTTTAAGGCAGCAACCGACAATCCTTTCCTGTACCAAAGCGTACGGAAGTCTTTCCCCGCTAAAGATAGGCTCACGGCTCGACTTATACGTTCCCTCACGTTTCAAGTCCGCCCGCTTGTCCCCTTTATTCACCTCTCTCCAATAGGTCGATCAAAGGAGTTATAAGACGTGTTTGGAAAGCTGCGATTGCCGCTGGCAATCTTAATAACCGCATTTGCCCTCATGGCGCCCACTCATGTGGCGCAAGCACAAGCCACTTTTACTATTACTGTGCAAATCAACGAAGGAACACTCCAGGGCCCGGGTATCAGCGGAGTGAATGTGCAGTTAATCATGAACGGCACCAGCCAATTTAACTGCCAAACAGATAGCAACGGCACCTGTGTCTTCCCCAATATATCGGGCAGTTACGACGTAACGCCCACTAAGACGAACTACATTTTCAACCCTGGAACTCAGGGTGGCACCAACACTGGTTCCCGGACTCTCTTCTTTACCGGCGAGGCATCTGGTGGGCCCACCTTGCAATTCAATTCGACCAATTATTCGGTGGGAGAAGGCGGTGGCAGTGTCGCTGTCACTATCGTGCGCGGCGGCAGCACCGCGGGCACTGCAAGTGTGAGATATGCGACCAGTGACAGTGCGGGCTTAACAAATTGCAACGTCGTAAATGGCGTGGCCTCGTCTCGTTGTGACTACGCTGTGTCGGTCGGCACAATCAACTTTGCTGCTACAGAGGCCTTTAGAACGATCAATATCCCGATTGTTGATGATTCGTACGCCGAAGGTACCGAAAGTTTTTCGATCGCCCTTAGCAATGCTGTAGGCGGAACTCTCACCGTGGCGAATGCGACGGTCATGATCAGTGACAACGAAACGTCCAATGGCCAGAACCCGATTGTTTTTACGGCTTTCTTTGTGCGCCAGCACTACATCGACTTCCTCGGTCGCGAACCAGATCCAGGTGGCTTCCAAGCCTGGCAGAACACTATCAACACTTGTCCGCAAGGTAATACGACCTGCGACCGTGTACACGTGTCCGGAAACTTCTTCCAGTCGCCCGAATTCCAGGCGCGTGGGTATTTCGTCTATCGTTTCTACCCAGTGGCGTTTGGGCGCAAACCTGATTACGCCGAGTTTATACCTGATCTCGCGCGCGTCAGCGGTTTCCTTAGCGATGCGCAATTGGAGGCAGCAAAAGTCGCTTTCATTAATGACTTTATGACCCGGCCGGCATTTGTGGCCACTTACGGGGGGCTCAGCGATACTCAGTATGTGGACACGCTGCTAAACACAGCCGGCGTCGCACCACACCAGTTTCGCGACTTCTGGATCGCGGCTTTAGGAAATGGCACGAGGACGCGAGCGACGGTGCTGCGAGATATTTCGGAGAGTCCGGAGGTTTACAACAAGTACTACAACCAGGCTTTCGTGGTTATGCAGTACTTTGGTTATTTGCGGCGCGATCCGGATGGGTCCTATCTCAACTGGATTCAGGAGCTAAACACGACAGGCAATTCGCGGAACATGATCAATGGTTTCGTAAACTCTGCGGAGTATTTCCAACGCTTCGGCCCACTTTAGTCTGGAGATTCTGAAAAAAGGGGTGGCTTTCGCCACCCTTTTTTACAGAGCGATTGAAGTCAAAAACAAGCTAGCGTATCAGCTTCCAAACGCATACATCGCACTTCTGGTTCGCATATAGATGCGGCCATCAGCGATCGCGGGCGTTGCGAACACCTCGTCATCCAACTCATTCACTTTGAGTACTTCCCACTCGCCCGCAGCCTTCAAAACCGAGACCTGACCTCCCTGGCCCACTAAAAAAACTTTGTCATCCGCCGCGACGGGCGAGGCAAAATATTTATCAATGGCGCCGTGCAGTCTTCCCTGCTTGAGTACGTTGCCAGTAGCTGGATCAAATGAGAGCAGAATGCCGCTGTCGTTAATCATATAAAGCACTCCTTTATACAACAGCGTCGAAGGGACTTGGGGCACAGGCTTGGTATAGCGCCAGCGAATGGCATTCGCAGTTTGATCTCCAATCCCGCCCATTTTGATCGCCAGCAAACCATTCTCGGACGCCATCATCGCGCGAAACACTTCCCAATCCTTCGGGTTCAACTTCTCATTGCGATCCATGTCAAACGCCTCAAAGGCGGCGCTTAGCATCTTGTCCATCTTCTCCGCGCCCAAGATCTCTGTCTTTGCAATTTGCCGATCGCCATCCTTATCGTATTTCGGCAAGGCCTCTTCCCAGGAAATCGTCGCTACCTGCTGTCCCGGTTGATTCTGCGGAAACCCCCAACCATTGATGTACAGGTATTCTGTGTCGTGGCTGGCAATCGATTTCATTTCGCACGCAAGGCCGCGCACCCACCAGACTCGCTTGCCATCCGCCACCGAGTAAGCCGAGAGCTGAAACGACTCAGGAACCACAATTTGCTTCGGACCCTGTTTCGGTTGATAAACGATCGGAGTTGAATAGCCGGAGATAACAACTGGCCGATCCACCTTCCAGCGCACTCGGCCGCTGTTCTTATCCAGTGCTATCAGATACGAAGTGGGAGAGTCCTGATCGACAGGCAGAATCACTTTGTCGTCAACAAGGATGGGTGAGGCGCCAAAGCCGTAGAACATATTGAACGGTCCAAGCGGGTGCCGCCAACGCTCTTTGCCGTTTGCGTCAAACGAAATCAGCCCAAACTCCTGAAAGAAAGCATAAACATTCGCGCCGTCGGTAACGGGAGAAGGCGAGGCTGGATTGTTGACGTTTTGCAACCGCCCCGTAATCTTCCGCGGCACTTCTCGTTGCCAGAGTATTTTTCCACTTTGCCGATCAAGTGCGATGACGAGAAGTTTGTAGTTTTCTTTTTCGATGGGACTCGCCTGTGGACTCACGTGAGCGTTTTCCTTCGCACGCGTCTCAACCTTCGAATAACCGGTGACAAATATTCGATCCTTCGTCAGCACTGGTGACGAATGTCCCGGCGGGAGAGCCGTTTTCCAAACCACATTCTTCCCTGCTCCAAACTCGGTTGGTAAGCCGATGGTGGTCGAGACTCCACTTCCATTGGGTCCCCGAAACTGTGTCCAATCTTCGGTGACAAGTGCAGCTGTGGTTAACGGTCCGCTGACAGTTAAAGCAGCAACAAACGACGCGAGTAGTAAAGCTACGAATAGTCTCATTGTATTTTCTCGGTTAGGCTGGAATGACTTGTCGGGGAAACGGTTCGCGGGGTCATATTAACTCGTTCTTGTGGTTTCGCATCACGTTCCTGAAATATACGGGAACCCGGTCGCTGCCGCTCCCGGTACTGACTTTCGCTCTTAACCTGGAGTTTAAACTATTGGATACTGGACATTGGACTTTGTGCTAGTTCGATTGGCAATCGGCAATCACTTCCCGCTGTCCATATGCCAGCCCGGGTTTACCCATTCTCCTTTTCTTAACACGAAGACCTCGGTGACTCTCCCTGCCTTGTTCATTCGCTGACCGCCGACTTCCAGTTCGTAGACATAGTTCGAATAAACCACTGCGGTAAGCCCGTAGACCTGAATTTCAGTTTTGGGGAACTCGAGTTTGATGAGCTTGCCACCACTCTTCGCAAACTGTTCCGAACCGCTCAGAATCGTTTGCCGGTTTGACCAATTATTGTCCCCAGCTTCGATCGCGATTGTCTCTTCAGGAATTAGCTTCTCCAGCGTGGCTCGATCGCCGGAGAAAAAAGCACGCCACACCGCTTCACGCGCGTCGAGCAGACGCTTCTTCATTTCATCCGACAAACGCCGCGGCACCCCCAGCTGCTGCTCAAGCGAATCCTGATGCAGTGCTGTATCGCTACCACTCTGAATCCAGTTGCCGTTCTGTTTCGTATAAAAATCGCAAATCCGCAGCGCGCGCTGCGCAGGGCCGTTCGGTGTGTTCGACTCGATGTCAGAGATGAAGCAGACAAACGCCGAATCGCCTTTGAAGATCATGTCAAACTCGCGCATCTTGTAGCTCTTCATACCGTAGGGACTCTTGGGGTCGACCTGGTTCCAGTCCATATAACCTGCAACGCCTTTGATCATCTCGCGAGAACCTTCCAGGTAACCGAGCCAATTTTCCGCGTGAGTGGCGCGGAGCGCGGCAGCGTCTTTCTTAATAAAGGCCTGAAAGATACTGTCGATGTGCGCGCGAATGGCTTCGCGATCCGCAGCACGATCATCCTGAAGGTCTATTGCTCCAGGGGAACTAAGCGTGGAATCGCTTTCCGCCGAGCTGATCGCAGTCCCAGTCGTCGTCACAAGGCTAACGAGCAAGATGAATAAGACAAGCGAGAACCTGAAGCTTCTAGAAATCATCGAGGTAACCTCCGTGGTGACATTGCCAATTGCCGATTGCCGATTGCCAATCGACTAGCCCAAAGTCCAATGTCCAATGTCCAATGTCCAATGTCCAAAGTTTAAATTCCAGGTTAGGAGCGAAGTCACTACCGGGAGCGGTAGCGACCGGGTCCACTTTCTACCTGATGCACCCACCTGAGGCCCAACACCGACACCCCACACTATTTCTGCAGCAACTTGTGCTGGTCCAAAAATCCCAACACTGCCTCATTGAACTCTTTGGGTTTCTCCATCATGACGAAGTGCCCGACGCCTTCCCACATTCTGAAATCGAGAGTGGGCGCCACCGCACGGTAGATCTCCTCCATGTTCGGTGGGAACATCGGATTACGCGCCATGATCGCGAGCACCGGCACATTGATCTTGTCTGTCCCCCAAATCGACATGTCAGCCATTCCTTCCATAGCGCTTACCAAAACATACTGCGGGGTCTTACCAGACGTAGCCAGGAGTTGCTCCACAACTCCACTCGAAAGACCTCCTTTCATCATCCCGAACATTTGGTTTATAGCTTGGCGATAGTTGGGACCACGAAAACCACTGATCATTTGATCCATTGTCGCCTTGTCGGCAAATGGCCCGAGCGCGCCATCCGCAACAACGATCGCGAGCGTCTTCTCCGGATACTTGCGGTAGAACTGTCGCGCCACTGGCGTCCCCATACTGTGACCCACGAGCACGGCGCGTTTGACCTTCGCATGACGCATCACGGCCTCAACCCCACGCGCTAAGTACTCCATGCTGTAACTGACCTGAGGTTTGTCACTCTGGCCATGTCCGGGAAGGTCTACAGCAATCACCCGATTTCGTTTTGCGAAGTCCTGGATCTGGTCGCGCCAGTTATCCTCATTCATCGTCCAACCATGAATCAAGACGAGAGCTTCATCTCCCTTCCCGTAGTCCACATAATGAACGCGCGACCCATCGAATCTCGCAAAACGCGACTTGCCCGCAGACTTCTTCTGCTCCTGAGATAAACTTTCAGCAGCCTTGTCAAGGCTGTTCGAGGATTTAGCTGTCGCGTTTGCGGCGTTAGCAGAAAAGGCTTGAAAGCCGCTCGACTGTGCTGCCGCCAGCATGAAAGTGAGAGGCAGGATTGCCAAATTCAGGCGATGCTGGAGAGGCACTGCTCGCAGCAAAGCATATTGCATTTTCACGGCGCGTTCCTCCTTCAATCGGACATCAATTTAGGGTTTTTCTGCGTTGCATAATAATCGCTTGAAGAGTAGACAAAAAGCGCAAACCAAAGGTCGGGCGGGTAATTTCTCGCGGAAAAGCCTTGGATGCCGATCGGGGTTTCGTTCGTTCGACTTATTGTTTGAACCAAATTTACGTCAATTCCTGAAACGAGGGTTCAAGAAAACCTGGAAATATCTGGAGGAGATCATGCAATTAAATCCTTATCTAAACTTCAACGGGCAATGCGAGGCGGCGCTTAAGTTTTATGAGCAAGTGCTGGGCGGCAGGGTCACGTTCAAACAAACCTGGGGTGACTCGCCAATGGAAAAGCACGTACCTGAGGAGACGCACAGCCACATCCTGCATTCGACGCTGGATATTGACGGCTTAATTCTGATGTGTGCGGATTCGCCGTCGGACCGCTATGAGCAGCCCAGGGGTATTCAAATTACACTCAACTTCAAGGACGCGGAAGAGGGCGAAGCAATGTTCAACGCGTTGTCGGAAGGCGGTCGAATAGATATGCCGTTCCAGGCGACCTTCTGGAGCTCGGGATTCGGCATGTGCATCGATAAATTTGGGATTCCCTGGATGGTGAATTGTGGAGCGGAATGATCACAGTTTGGAATGCTGATGGCCCAATACCGATTCATAGGCGGCATTTGACGCCGCCAATCTCAACAGGAATGCACGGCCATGTGCCGAAAAACGCAGACACACGGAAATCAGAATTGATTTGTGAGAAAGTAATTTTTCCGTGATGGCGCGTGCGGAAAAATATTGCAACCAACCGGGGCTCTCGAGTGTCTTAAGTACCAGGCCGGACTCTCCCGCTGAAAGTGGGATGTCCGGCCAAATTACTTTTAAGGGAGAGCAAATATGAAAAGACTACTTGGATTAGCACTCGCTGTCGCGTCAATCGGAGTGGTCGGATTCGGATCCGAAGCAAAGGCTGAAGATTCGACCAATAGCGTAGTGGCCGCGACGAGCGCTCAATGGCAGCGTGATCGTTACGGTCGCAGGATCTACAACAGGCGCCGGACGGTGACGCGAACGCGGGTTGTGCGCATTGGTAGACGACTCTTTCGCGAAACCTATGTTGTCCGCTATCTCCCGAACGGTCGCATAGTAGATACAAGGCTTATTAGCCGAGTAAGAATCAGCTAAGAATTGCCGATTGCCAATTGCCAAATGCCGATTGGCGTCCAGGGCGAAGCTCGAGCTTAACGCAGGCACACCAATCGGCAATGGGCAATGATCAATCGGCAATCATCCATCACTTTATCTCGACCTTCTCGTTCGCGCCCCAGTCTGCACTTTTGCCCGTAACCAGCGCGGAAACAAAACTGATGACCTGGGCTACGGTGCCTCCCGGGCTGTCCCAGTATTCCGCTTTTTCAAGTCCCACTCGCAGCAAGGCTAAGTCTGGTTCGTCCGTTCCCTTGGGAAACCACGCTTTCAAGTGAGGCTTCCAGAGTTCCTCAATCTTCGCCTTATCTTTGACGAGTTGCGCGCTGCCGGTGATTGAGACGTAACGGTGATTGTCGGGATCGGCAAAGCTAACATTGCACTTGGGCGTGCGCTTAACTTCAAATACTTTGTGCGTATTGTCCATGGTAAAGAACCATAGATTCCCGTCCGAATCGACTTCGCCGTTGAGCGACATCGGTCGACTATGCAGATCATTGTTCTCATCGACAGTGGTCAGCATGCAGAAGTCCATGTCTTTAATCATTTCTCGTACCTTCTGAAAATTGGCTTCCTGGTTTTTCATAAATGCCCTCCCGTATCGTTTCAATATTTCAGGAAGACTTCACGGATAGTTGTCAGTGATAGGGATTTTGTGTCGTGGAGTGCTCGGGCAGAGTATGGATCGCCGGCATCTGGCCCGCACTAGTGCGGCGCGAACACTTGGAATGCGGAGGGGATCGAAACGGCGACTGTCAAAAGTCCGAGGCTAGCAGCGGTTCGGCTTTGCCACCGCACCCCAATCCCTTTTTTTTGTGCCACAAAAGCCAATCTGCGGTGTTTTCCTATTGAGTGACAAAATCTGCTTTGGGGAGTCGTTAATGTCTAAGCAAATGCGTTTCGTTTTTTGTATGGGTGTCGTCGCGGGTCTGGCTTTAGTCGGGGGGCTGGCTTTCGCAACCTGGGCGGTAAGCTCCAATGCTGCCGCCAGTTCTACACTGCTTGATACTCCTGTTGCCATTTCAGAAACCGTCAATTCAACTACTCAGAGTGTATTGACAGGTGAATGGAAAGGAAAACTTGAAAGTAACGACTCAAAAATCCATCTCAACTTTGACCGGCGGAGTGGCCAGGATGGCAAGCATTCCATGGGTCAGACGTACGAATTTTCGGAGTTGCAGGGGCTGAGTCGCGAGCAAGCACTGGCCGGCGGCGCCGTCAAGTTCAGTCTGGTTCGTGAGGCTGGCACAATCGAATGCGAAGGCACCTTTCAGAATGGCCGCGGCTCCGGAACATTTCGGTTCACCGGAAGCCAGGCTTTTCTGTCGGCGATGAGGGGCCGGGGTTTTGACTTCGAAAGCACTTCTTCAAAACACGATCGCGATGTTGAAGAGAGACTTTTCACTGCGGCAGCATTGAATGTAACGACCGCCCTCGCTGATGATTTGGCTTCAGCTGGGTTCAAACTTGATGTTGATGATCTTTTCAAGGCAGCAATCTTCAAAGTCGATTCGACTTTCATGCGCGAGATGAAAGCGAGCGGTTTCCCTAACCTGGGAATGGAAGAGCTCGTCAAAGCTCGCATCTTCAAGATCGATGCCGACTTCGTTCGCAAAGTTACGCAGCTGGGTTTTGAGAAAGAACCGTTTGAGAGTCTGGTGAAGATGCAGATTTTCAAAGTCACGCCTGAGTTCATTACCGAGATGCGCAACGAGGGTTTCACTGATTTGCATATTGAAGATCTCGTCAAGATGCGCATCTTCAAGATTGACAGCGAGTTTATTCGCAAAGCCAAAGCCGATGGCGTGCCGCTGGAAGTGGAGCAGCTGGTGCAGCGCAAGCTCGGAATTGCTCGTGTTAGAAATAGGAACGAGCAGGAACAATAATCGTTAAAAGATCGTAGGCAGTGGCAAGTAGCGCTGCCATCCCCCTAAAAAGCCCCGGGCCATTGCTCGGGGCTTTTTCGTATCAGGATCAAATCGCGGGCGAACTGTTTCGTGCCCGGCACAACGAATTTCTTAACCAGCAATCCTGTTGTAAACTGCCCGCCAATCTTGCTCTCTAAAAATCCCAGAGGAAATGATCGGAGGTGCCTCGTGAAACAAACGCCGTCGACCGTTCGCGCTTTCACTTTCTTTTTTGCCGCTTTACTTGTTCTACTAATGACGACAGACAACTCCGCTGCCGCCCAGGATCAGCCGACTCTTGCTAAAGACTCTCTGCAAGTTACTGCCTTCACGTTCAATGTCTATAAAGGCAACTATGATGTCTGGAGCTGGGTTCCGAAAATGGAGTTTCGCGTCAACGGACCGATCGAGAGCGGCAGTCAGCTTTACGTGGAATACACACTCCCGGGCACAGGTCCATGGGTGAAGTTTGATTGTAAGACGGGAAATATTCAGGCTGGTTATTGGTGGAAGACCGAATGCGGCGGGCGCGACATCCCTGAAGCCAAGAGCAGTACTTACACGGGCCCAGTCAACTTCGTCATCAAGATGCGAAATGAACTGGCCGGTACCGATACCACGCTCTTCACCGGCAAGATGAAAGTGGCGAAAGCGCGTTCCAATGAGCACGGGCCCAAAGCTGTTAACAAGTTTGTGTATTTCGTCGATCACGATTGGAACCTGCCAATCGGTTATGTCTTCCTTACCCGAGATGACTTGAAAGGCTGGGACTTTCCCGCTTTCAATGTTGCGTTCTGGGTTCGCGGTGAAGCAGTCAAATTCGAGCCGCATTTGTTCTACAAAGGAAAGGAAGTGGGAAAGAAGTTCTATGAAGGTCAAGAAGTAGGCACGGCTGGCTGCGATGCAGAGGTAGAGAATAATACGACGCATTACGTCGAAGACGCGTTACCACAAAAGGCTAAATGGGCACGCGTGAGATGCAGCTTTCCTAACGTGAAAGGCCGGGACAATACTGGACAGGAATACAGTTTGTGGGGACCACCGCATCTGCTGGCGGGGAATCCTGGTGAGTATGAGTTCAAACTCCTATGGAACAATCGCCTTGCCCGATCGATTAAATTCACCGTAGCTCCGGACGGAAAATTCGACAATGGGATAGCAACTGCCAACAAGCTGGGTAGCGATCGCATCATCTTTCCCGTGCAAATAATCGGCGATCAGGATGGAGTATGGGACCGCACCGCCTGGAAGACAGCAGCATTCTATGGCCACCCGTTAACTGGATTTGATGCGTTGCCTTGATGGATGTCTAAAAGCCCAACGTCCAAAGTCCAAAGTCCAAAGTCCGTTTGATGAGCGGACTTGGGACATTGGACGTTGGACTTTGGACTACTCATTTTTTTCCTTCGTATGCCGCTTTCAATTGAGCAATATCCAGCTTCGTCATTTTCATAAGTGCTTGCATCCCGCGGTTCGTCTTCTCAGCATCCTTGTCTTTCAGCAATTGCTTCAGGATCGTAGGCACAATCTGCCACGACAAACCGAATTTATCCTTAAGCCAGCCGCATTGAACTTTCTGCCCACCTTCAGAAAGCTTCTCCCAGTATTCATCCACCTCCTCCTGGGTTTCGCAATTCCCAACGAGAGAGATTGCTTCGGTAAATTTGAAAATCGGGCCGCCATTAAAGGCGGTGAAGCGCTGCTGCCAAAAGAATTTTGCTGAAAGAGCGAAAGAATATTACAAGGTAGCTTTGTGCCAGGCGGCCCAAAATCATTTCTCATGAGCGGGGGCCGCTCCCCTTCCTCTCTGCGAATCTTCCAATCGGCAATTGGCAATCGGCAATCGGCAATTCCCTGCCTTTCTGTTACAGTCTGACGGTCAATTCGTTCACGATGCCAACCGGAATTATGCTTGTGGCATCATATTCCGGACGTTTGGTTTTGTTGATATTTCTAAGGAATATTGGGATTCATGCTGAATATTGTAACTAGAAAATTTTGGTCTTCCTTTTTGTCTATCCTCTTTCTCTGCGCTCTCGTAAGTGCCGCAGCAATAAACGGCCTTGCTCAGAGTGCGCCTAATGCAGACGTTGTCATGGTGCTCTCCTTTGAGAACACTTCGAATCGTCCTGAGTACAACTGGGTAGGAGAGAGCTTCGCGGACTCCGTCGCCGAGTTGCTGAACAAACCCGGCCTGCTCGTAGTTTCCAACGACGAACGCGAGCTCGCTTATCAGCGCTTACGCCTTCCCCAAACAGTCATTCCGTCACGAGCCACTGCAATCAAGCTCGCGCGTGAAGCCAAAGCGACGATGATCGTGATCGGAACCTACAACGTAACTGAAAATCCGTCGGCTGAGGATAAAGACAAGACAGCGACCGAGGCTTACGTACAAGTGACGGCGCGCGTGATCAAAGTGAATGAGGGACGAAACCTCGGCGAGATCCTTGATGGCAACTGGGCCACGCGGCAGTTCGATTTCGGCGGTTTGCTTACGACGCTGCAAAGCATTCAGGGGCGACTCGCTTACCAGATTCTCTATCAGCGAGACAAAGCACTTCCCTTCTCGCAGAATCAATTAGTGCAGGAAGCGACGAAGATTCCGCAGCGGGCGTTTGAGTCTTATGTTAAAGGCGCGCAGTTGGGAGAACGCGATCCCAAGCGCGCGAACTATCTCAAGAATGCTTTGAAGTTTTATGCCGATGCGAACGGTGGAGCGGTCTATCCGCAGGCAGCTTTTGAGCTCGGCCGCTTTTACATGATTGAAGGCAAGTGGAAAGACGCGACTGAGTACTTCACCAAACTGCAAAAGAAGGATCCGCATTACACAGAAGCAGCGTTTTACGCCGGCCTCGGTTACGCGAAGCTTGGCGACCATGGTCACGCTCTCGCTGCCCTCGTACCGCTCTCCGCTGACATGCCGCTGATTGGAATCTACAACAATGCCGGCGCCGTCGCCGTGCAAGCGGCGCGTGAAGAGAAGAAGGATACCGAGCGGGCACGACTGCTGGAGCAAGGTACCTCATTTCTATCACGTGCGGCGGAATCTGCTCCTGACGATCAAATGGTGCATTTCAACTACGCAGTGGCGCTGTTTCTGGCGGGTAAGTACGCTGAAGTGGCCGAACAACTGCGGCCCGTGATCACTGCAGATCCCCGCGACGGCCAGGCCTATTTCCTGTTTGCAAAAGCGCTCGAGAAGATTGGGAAGACGGAAGCAGCAACTGCCGCTGACGACCAGGCGCGACACTATCTGCAGAACTATGCGAAATGGCAGACCGAGTGGCAAAAATCACAGACTACCAGCAACCTCGCGCTCCGCATGCGCGACGTACTCAATCGCGATGACGTTTCCGATCTGATGCGCAAAAAAGCCGCGGCGGCGAACATCGACCGCTCGCCGACTGAGGACCTACTCGCGAAGGCAAAGGACCTTTATCGCGCGGGACGCGACGATGAGGCTTTGCCTGAATTGCATCGAGTGGTAATGGTCGAACCGACCAACGCCGAGGCCTACCTCTTGAGCGGCCGGATCAACCTGCGCCGAGGGGATCAGGAAGCAGCAATCGCTGCCTTGAAAACTGCAATCTTCTGGGACCCTAAGTTGATTGATGCGCACATTTTACTCGGTAGAATTTTCCTTGATCGCGGCGATCGGGGCGAAGCGACCAAATATGCGGCCAGTGCGATGACTATCGATCCTAATAATCAGGAGGCGATCGCGTTGCAACGCCAAGTCACAATGGGAAAAAACTGATTCGCTCCATACGAAAGCTGGTAACCGGCTAACGTGGAAAGAACATTCCACAATTACACCCCATTTGCCGCTAAACAACTGAAGCATCAAAGTCTTGTCAGCTTCTGCCTACCTGCTCCTGGCCCTCGGTTTAGCTGTCCTATTCCTCGCAATTGTCAGCATCTCACTTTGGAAACACAAAAAATCCGGCATGGGCCGGGTTCAGTTGCTTGGTGCCAGGGCTTACGCGCAGACGGAGTTAGATCCCGAAGGCGCCGTGTTGATTGCTGGCGAACTATGGAGAGCGCGGTCTCTTGATGGCACATTGATCGCTGCTCATGAGCAGGTCGAGGTTGTTCAGGTTCAGGGACACTTGCTACTCGTCAAACGGTAATCGACCTCTGCCTCACACTCAATGGTTATTCGATTCCAGAAAAAGTTTTTCGTGGCACAAGACGTGCTCTAGAGAAAGTCGGCAAGCACGGGAGACCAAAGTAAAGTTGAAACGTGCCCCCGCCGCCATCACCCCTCTGAGCGCCGCCTGCCGCTGCGCCAGCCCCCCGCCGAGCAACCCTTCAGTTAATCCCATCGAAAAGCGAACCCAGTCAGAAATGACTGGGTTCTCCCGCTTTTAGAAACCGATATCTTGACAGTTTTATCGCCTGGCTGGTTTCTTTCATGTAAATCAGACTCGGTCAGGAGTTCGTCTCGCTGACGCACCATTCAGTCAGTCTGCGACGGAATTTGTCACTTTGACGGTGACGTTTTCTGTCGATTCCGGCGGTTCGGAGCACCTTTTGAGCAGTTGTCGAGGGACGAATCGAAGATCAGAAAAATTTATTTTGGCCTAAGAGTAATTGTCTTGTTGGCTTCGGCTTTCCGCCGGACTTAAATTGGCGCTTCACCTGGAAATGCCGGCCCCTCTTCGCTCTGCAATTTGGCCTGAATTAAAGTTCCTTTGCTACACTCGCGCGCAGCATGACCCATGTTGCAGCGTCCCCGCTCGCAGTGAACGCCAGGAGGGTGAGTCTTACGTCTCGAGTCCGCGCGGCGGGCCGACCACTTAGCGACTGGCTCATCGCCCTTAGCTCCTCAGTCTTACTAATCCTCGCCTTTCCTGATTTCGAGCTTTGGCCACTCGCCGCTGTCGGATTAATCCCTTTATTAATCGTCGTGGCCCAAAGGCCCAAGCCTTGGCGCTCATTCTTCCTCGGTTGGCTGACGGGAACTGTTTTCTTTTACGGCTCCTGCTACTGGCTCACATATTCGATGATTCACTACGGCGGGGTTCCGACCTGGCTTGCCTATTTACTTTTGATTCCGGTTCCGGTCGTGGTGGGTTTGTTCCCAGGCATCTTCGCCCTCGTGCTTGCGCGCTCGATCAGGCGCTGGGGCACTGCGGCACTACTCACTGCTGCGTTTGTCTGGCCGGCACTTGAATGGGCGCGCCTGGGAGTCACGGGACAGCTCTGGAATGCATTAGGGTATTCCCTCGCTTATCAACCGTTGCTGATTCAAAGAGCAAGTTGGGGCGGAGTCTATGCGATTAGTTTTGTCTTGGTTGCGATTAACGCCGCTATCGCGTTCGTTCTCCTGCGGCGCACGCTGAAAGCGGCGATGGTGAGCCTGCTGCTCATCTGCCTCCTAGCCTGGATCATACTGTCGAAAGAAATGCGCCAGACGGACCCATTCCTTTCGCCGAACGACACTATGGTTGTCGCTCTACAACCAAATGTGCCGATGGATCTCCTGAAGTCTAATGCCGAAATGCAGGCCCTCATGGACCGGCACGTAAGTATGACTGAAGCAGCGTTAAGCACCTTACCGCAGTCGTCGAAAACTCGTCTCGTGATCTGGCCGGAGTCGCCCATGAACTTCGACTACGGCACTGACACTCAGTTAAGAGAATTGTTGCTGAACTTTGCAACGAGGCACAACACTTCAATTCTCTTTAACTCGCAAGAGCAAGCGCCCAATGATGGCATCTACAACTCCGCACTCTTCGTAAATGAGCAAGGTCGGCTGATCGCTCAGTATGATAAGATTCGCTTGATGCCGTTTGGCGAATACGTGCCGCTCCCGCGCTGGATGCCGGGATCAAATTTGATAAATGCAATCGTCGGAGATTTCACCCCGGGCACTCGCTTCACGCTGATGCCGGTAGGCAAGGCACGGGCTGGAGTCTTCATTTGCGTAGAGTCGGCTTATCCTTTCATCCCGCGCGGTCTGACTAGAGAAGGCGCGGATGTGCTGATCAATATTTCGAACGATGGCTATCTGGGGCCAACGGCGGTAAGACGACAGCACTTGGCTAACTCGGTCTTTCGCGCGGTCGAAAATGGTCGCAATGTTTTACGGGTAACGAACTCCGGAATCTCTGCGCACATCACTTCGCAAGGTGAATTTTGGGATGCAACGAAGAGTTTTTCCCCCGCGGTGCGGATTTGGAGAATCCATGGCCCAAATAACACGCAGACATTTTATTCGCGCTACGGCGACGTTTTTGTCACCGCTTGCACGCTCTTAAGCGTGATTTTGTTAGTGAGTACTTTTAGCCTTCGAACCAAACATAGTTAGAGGACCCGAATGATCGAGACGTTATCAATACAGGATCTGCGCACAACTTATGAAGACCTTCTGAAGCGAGTCGAACAGCTCGGGAGGTTTCTTTGATGTTCCGACAGCACGCGAGCAATTAAACGTTATTGAGACTCAAGCTTCTGCGCCTGACTTCTGGAATGATCAGGAAGCCGCGCAAAAGTTATTACAGAAGCGAAGCAGTCTGGAAAAGAAAATTCAGCGGCAGGAACAGTTTGACTCGAAGATCGCCGACGCGAGTGTTCTCTTTGAATTTGCTGAAGAGGATCCGGACTCATTGAACGAATTGCGCTTACTGATCGAGCATTTGGAACATGACTTAGATCAGGCCGAAACTGAAATGCTGCTCGCCGGCGATAACGATCAGCTAAACGCCATTTGCACCATTCATCCAGGCGCCGGCGGAACTGAATCTCAGGACTGGGCCGAGATGCTGTTGCGCATGTACTTGAAATGGGCAGAACAGCGCGGCTTCAAAAGTGAAGTCATTGACTACCAGCCAGGTGAAGAAGCAGGTTTGAAGAGTGTTACATTCCGCGTTGAAGGCGAGTATGCCTATGGGCTGCTATCCGCCGAGGCAGGCGTGCATCGCCTTGTGAGGATTTCTCCTTTCGATCAGGCAGCGCGTCGTCATACCTCGTTCGCTTCCCTTTTCGTCTATCCCGAAATTGACGAGAACATCGAAGTCGAGATCAACGACAAGGATTTGCGGGTTGATACCTACCGCGCCACCGGAGCCGGCGGCCAGCACATCAACACAACTGACTCGGCAATTCGCATCACGCACATTCCCACAGGCATCGTGGTGCAATGTCAGAACCAACGGTCACAGCACCAGAACCGGGCCGTGGCGATGCAGGTCTTGCGTGCCCGGCTGTATGAGCTGGAGATTGAGAAGCGCCGGGCGGACACTGCCGAGCTTGAGGCCAACAAGGCGGACATTTCCTTTGGCTCGCAAATTAGAAGCTACGTACTCGCTCCTTATCAGCTGGTGAAGGACACCAGAACCAAACTGGAACGCGGAAACGTCGAAGCCGTGCTGGGAGGCGACCTGGACGACTTTATAAAAGCCTACCTCTTGGCAAAGAAAGCAGCGTAAACTGCGTGCGGACTTGAAGTCAGTTTCGTTGGAGTGTTGATGGCCACTAGTCAGCTTGAGGAAAAAGCCCGGATCATCACGCCGCGCAATAGCCGGCGAAATGAAATCATCGCCATTCTGTTTCTCGCCCTTGGGTTGTTGCTTTCGCTTTGTCTAATCTCAGCAGCTTTTAACCCCAACGATCCCTCCTGGAATTCCGCCGGGCAATCCGAAACAAATAACTGGGCTGGCGCAATCGGTGCTTCGGTAGCGGCAACCTTGTTTCAATTCATCGGCCTGGCCGCCTATCTGCTGCCGGTACTCTTCCTGGCGGCGGCCTGGCGCCGGTTTCGCACCCGCAGCATTCACGCACCGTTGAATCGCTTACTAGGTCTCGTGACGCTTGTACTCGCCGCGGCAGCGCTCCTCTCCATCTCGCAAATGCGTCCTTTGTTTGACGGGAGCGTGCAACCGGGAGGTTTAATTGGCACCTTGATCGCCCGCGCGCTCGCCAGTGGCTTGAACACTGTCGGCGCCACCGTGCTCTTACTCGCCATCGCCTGCACGGGGTTGTTATTGGCTACGAATTTTTCTTTCGTAGGACTCTACGAAAAGATTGTGCAACTGGTGGGTAATCGCTTTGAAGTTGTTCACTCATTGCCAGCGCGATTTTCAACCTGGCGCGCGGCGCGGCGAGAACAAGTTCGTTTACGTAAAGAGAAGCAGGCTGCGCTCAAGGCTGAGGAGGAAGCGGCGCGTGCGGCTTTGCGCGATGTTCGTGAGCTGACACCCGCGGAGCGAGTTGCGGAGTTCATGAAGGAGCCGGAGATTGTGCCGCCAACCTCGGTGCTCCGTGCTGAAACCGTGTCATCGGCGCAAGCTTCAATTGCCGGCATCGCTGAACCTGCACGGGTAGCTGCCGCTGCCGCTGGGGCAACGATAGTCGAGAGTAGATCCGGCCGGCGTTCGATCTTTCCCTCAGGAAACAGCGCTGTCGGCGTCGAAGATCCGGATGCGGAAGAAATGGTGAAAGGCGCTTCAGTGCTTCGCACCAAAGTGGAAGCGCCCGCCACCGGTAAGCTGCCCTTTGACGCGGATCGCAAGAAGGTTAACTACAGCGACTACAGTTTGCCCCCACTTGAATTTCTTAATGAGGCGCCGCCACCGAGCGAACAAGCGGATGCAGAGCTGCTCCGGCTCGCCACTAATCTTGCCGAGAAATGTAAAGAGTTCAATGTGACCGGACAGATCAAACACATCTGCCCCGGTCCGGTTGTCACTACTTACGAGTTCAAGCCCGATCCTGGGGTCAAGTACTCGCGAGTCGTCTCCCTCGTTGATGATCTTTGCCTGGCGTTGAAGGCGGAATCGATTCGCATCGATCGCATGCCCGGAAAGCCACACGTGGGCATCGAGGTCCCGAACCCGCGACGGGAAACGATTTTTCTGCGAGAAGTGATTGAGTCGCGTGCCTTCCGCGAGTCAGGCTCGAAACTAACAATCGCGCTCGGCAAGACTATTGACGGTCTCAATTACGTTGCCGACCTCGCCAAGATGCCGCACTTGTTGATAGCGGGGACCACCGGCGCCGGCAAATCGGTTGGTGTTAATGCACTGATCGTCTCGATTCTTTATCGCGCCCGTCCGGACGAAGTTAAGTTCATCCTGATTGATCCGAAACGGCTGGAGCTCGGTCTCTACGAAGACATTCCGCATCTCGCCACTCCGATCATCACCGATCCGAAGCTGGCCGCGCGTTCATTGAAGTGGGCCGTGGGCGAGATGGAGCGTCGCTATCGAGACCTGGCCGGCTGGGGCGTGCGCAACATCGACGGCTACAACACCGAGATTATGCGTCGCAATCTCGTTAAGGAATACGACGAGACTGGTGAACCTTATAAACCGCTGCCTTTCATCGTCATCATCATTGATGAGCTCGCGGATCTCATGATGACTTCGGGCCGAGAGGTTGAGGAATCGATTACGCGACTCGCGCAGATGGCGCGTGCCGTCGGCATTCACCTGGTGCTGGCGACTCAAAGACCGTCAGTGGATGTCATCACAGGATTGATTAAGGCAAACTTTCCTTCGCGTATTTCGTTTCGCGTGTCGTCCAAAGTGGATTCGCGCACCATCATTGATACCAACGGCGCGGAGCATCTGCTCGGTCGCGGCGACATGTTGTTCCTGCCGCCCGGGACTTCGCGCCTGATTCGCGTCCACGGCGCCTACATCGACGAAACCGAGATCGGCCGGATAGTGAATCACATCAAGACGCAGGGTCCACCTTCATACGACGAGACGATTACGCAATCGGAAGAGGAAGCGCTCGGCCTGGAGGATAGTAATGGCGAACACGACGAGCTTTTCGAAGAAGCGCTCCGTATCTGCGTCGAGATGAAGCGTGCATCCACGTCAGTCCTGCAACGGCGCCTGCGCATCGGGTACGGCCGCGCCGCGGCAATTCTCGACATCATGGAACGCGAAGGTCTAATCGGGCAGGCAGATGGTTCGCGGCCCCGACCCGTCTTAGGACGCGCTTACGAAATGATCGCGCAGTGGGACGAGGCTGGAGTTGAAGACTAAACGGGGACGCGGAGATGCGGAGACGGGGAGACGCTGAGCAAATACAAATCAAATAAACGAAGCACTCCTACAAAGGATTTCATTGCCTCCGCGTCTCCGCGTCTTGGCGGTTTCTTGGTTAGTCCCGCGTCATCCGTCGCCATGGTTTTGTAAAATTTCCACCTCTCACTGTGGAAAAGTCTGTGGACAACCTTCACACCTTCAAATAATCCTTTAGTTATCCGAGCACTTGTAGCAAATTGCACACGGCAGCGGCGTGCTCGTAAAGTCTTCACAAAGTATTGTTTGTCTACAAAGTAGATTCCTTGCTGTTAGTCCGTCGTAGTTACTGCTACTTCTCCATAAGAGAGCAATGACGAATCTTGATACTCACGCCCGGGAAATATTTTTAAGCGCGCTGCAAGCCGTCGACGCTCGCGCGGCGACCCGGCGCGCCGTAAGTCTAAACAATTCTCTGCTGTGTCTTGGCGATACCACAATCGATATTGCCGAGCGGCCAGTCTATCTCGTTGCAATCGGCAAAGCCGCAGGCCCAATGACGGCCGGATTCGTAGACGCGTTGGGCGACAGAATCGCAGAAGGCATCGTCTGCGGCGCGGCTTCTGCAGGACTTAATCCTAGCTGGGCGATCTTTGAAGGTGGACATCCCTTTCCCACAGCCGACAGCATCGCGGCCGCGCGTGCAGCTGTGCTTCTTCTGGGGAATACTGAAAGAAATGCTCTCATCGTCTTTCTTATTTCCGGCGGGGGTTCGGCAATGTTCGAACTGCCGGTTGCCGAATCAATCACCCTTACCGACCTGCGCGAGGCAAATCGCCAGCTCGTCTCATGTGGGGCGTCAATCGCGGAGATCAATACCGTGCGCCGGGCATTTTCTGCTGTGAAGGGCGGCAAGCTCGCAGCACGCGCGCCATACACGGATCAGATCACGCTGATCGTCTCCGACACCAATCCCGGCGATGTTACTAGCGTCGCCTCCGGTCCTACCATTGAGCCCAATGCCACCGGTGGCGACGCGCGTGAAGTGGTGCAACGTTACGGCTTAGCAGACTCGCTGCCCTCCTCAATCTTGAAAGGAATCGCCCGCTCTCAGGTTGAAGAAAGCGTACCGGTAAAAGGACAGAGGGCGCACTACGTCTTGCTGGACAATCGCAGCGCGCTCGAATCCGCAGCCGCAGGCGCAAGGTCACGCGGATTCATAGTCGAGCTGGCCTTAGATATCAATGAACAGGAGATTGGCGTCGGCTGTAATTTATTAATTTCTCGGGCACTAGCTCTTTGGAATCAAAATGAGGGAAAGCCGATCTGTTTGATTGCGGGTGGTGAATTTTCCTGTCCGGTGCGCGGTACCGGCGTCGGCGGGCGAAACCTGGAAACCGTCTTACGCTGTGCCATGAAACTGAACGAGATGCCAGGTGTTCACCATTGGACAGTGTTAAGCGCGGGAACAGATGGCGTGGATGGCAACAGTAAAGCTGCGGGAGCAATTGCCGATGAAACTACCATCGCTCGAGGGGAGCGTAGCGGTCTCGATCCATCAGAGTTTCTCGAGCGGAGTGATGCTCTTCATTTCTTCGAGCCACTGGGAGATTTGATTGTGACCGGCCCGACCGGCACTAACGTGCGCGACCTACGACTAGTTCTCGCCCGCAATGAGCCGAAAAATTAGCCACAGATTACTTTGATCACACGGAATTCGGGGCTTAAATCTGTGGCCGTCCGTGTTTATCTGTGACTGAACTGTTGGCGGGGATCGTCTTGACTCAACTCCCGCAGGATCATATAAGGGTTGTTGCCTCTGGTTTTTGCCTTCGCATCAATCACTAACCACTTCAAGCAGGAGGGCCGCGAGCTTGTCAACACACGTCGAACCACTGACTAACAGCGCAGCAGAAGCGGAACCGAAAAACGATCCGACCTCGCTCGCAGGTTTAGTCGCGGCGCTCGCAGCTCAGCAAAGTCTGCCCACACTCGAACAGTTAGACTCGTGGCTGGCAAACTCGGCGATCAAGCGCGAGGATCTGTTGCCCTATCTTGGTTTCAAGGAAGGCAACTACTGGCGGCATCGCGTCTTTCGCAATGATTTCGTGGAGATGCTCGTCTTGTGCTGGCGTCCCGGCCAACGCACACCGATACACGATCACAACGGCTCGCAGGGCGCGGTGATGGTTTACGAAGGTCTGATGTGGGAAACAACCTTCAATTTCGATCCAGGTCCCGGACTCTCGTATAAATCAGGCCGCGAATATGGCCCCGGCGAAGTGACTGACGCCGCCGTGCCCGATATTCATCAACTGGGAAATCCCGACGTCAGTGGTCAGGATTTGATCACGATTCACATTTACTCGCCGCCGCTGGGCGTGCTCAAGACTTACAAGGTCGGCAGCCTCGAGATCGATCTCTACACACCTAACGACTTCCCAACCTGAGAGGCCCATTGCCAATTGCCGATTGGCGATTGCCAATTGGCCCGTAAAGAAAGAAGCCAATCGGAAATTGGCAATCGGCAATCCCTTCACTTCTTTACGAAGGTTGTAACTTCCAGCCCGATTCCATCCGTTGTCATGGTGATTGTGCCGCTCTGGCCGGTAGTTAGAATCTCTGCGCCGGCCGCGCGCCAGCGTTCGACCACTTCCCGATGAGGATGACCAAACATCGACTGTTGCCCTACAGAAATGACGGCTACCTTCGCCCGAACGGCAGCTACTAACCCGGCAGTCGAAGATGTCCGGCTGCCGTGATGTGCGACTTTCACAACGTCCGCTGCCAGCGCCTCGCGAGCTTCATACAACAGCGACCCCTCCGCTTTGCGTTCGATGTCCGCCAGCAACAAAATCCTTCGGTCGCCATAGTGAATTTGCAGCACGAGAGAATCATCGTTAGAAGATCGTGCCTGCAGGTTGTTCGAAGGACTTGGCCAAAGCACCGAAACGCGGACTGCACCGAAGGCTAACGAGTCGCCGGCCCCGATTAACACCAGCGGAATTCCTTTACTGTCAGCTGCAGCGGCAAACTCAATGAACTCGCGATCGCCCGCAGGTCTTCTGGCCGCAAGCGCTGCCCGAACTTTGAAGTTCCGCATGACGTCGTTCAGCCCATCGATGTGATCTGCGTCCGCGTGTGTGGCCAATACATAGTCGACGTGATCCAGACCACGCCACCAGAGATATTCCGACACGACGGCTTCGCCAATTGAACGAGCATCACGTTCGAAAGGCTCTTTAGACTCGCCCTCGGCGTGTTTCTTCAAAAACTTCGGTCGCCCACCTCCGTCCACGAGCAGAGTTGTCCCATCCGGCATCGTCACCAAGGCCGCGTCTCCCTGACCCACATCGAGAAAGTCGACACGCAGCTTTCCCTGAGAACTGACGTCACTAAACGGATGAAACAAAACGATGCCGACTAGCAGCGCCTGGACGATCGCAGTAATTGTTACCAGAAATCGCGAGCGAAATCTCGCAGTGTGATTCGGACGTGCCAACGGATTCCATCGTGGCAAAAGGATCGCCAGGAGAATCAGCGGGAGAAAGAAGATTCCATAGACGATTGCCGCATCACCCGAGTACTCCGCGAGGCGCAGAGACGCAATACCTAAGTGCGCAAAGGGATCGACGCCGTGCACCATCAACCACTGTAAGAAATTCGCAAGTTCAAAAAGCGGCGTGGCTGCAGTCATGCTGAGCAGCGCCGTGAGTAGCCCTGCCAATCCGGTGAAGATAAGTACCGCCATGATCGCGCTTACTCCAATATTCAAAAGCAGACCGGAGAGGGAAAAGCGGTGGAAGTACACGACCAGCAATGGCAGCATGGTGATCTGAACGCAGCAGGAAACCAGCAGCGCCGCGAACGCGTAGCGAAGAAACGCCTGGAAATGAAAACGCTCGAATCGCGCAGCAATCGGTGTCTTAAAAAGTTTGTAGCGATAGTTAAGCCGCGACAACTCGCGACGCCATTTCGTCTCCGACCAAAAAAGTGCCTCGCAGAAAATCCGTAACCAGCGAGCGCAATGCGGTGGATAAGGACTCGCACGAGTGGGATGCCAGGCACCAATTTCTGACATTCGCTGCAGCACGGGCCAGGCAAAAATCACAATCGCCGCAACCGAGAGGAATGTGAGTTGAAAGGATGGATCAAAGAGATCGCGCGGACGGCAGGTCAACAATACGAGTGCTGCCGCTCCGAGCGCGTTTAATGAAGCCGCGCGCCGAGCCACGACCGGAGCAAAGGCTACAAGGCTAAACATCAACGCCGCGCGCACTACCGAGGCTTCGGCGCCGACGGCGATGGCATAACTCCAGAGCACCACCGTAGACATCACAAATTGCGGCAGTCTTCGCTGTGAAACTTTACGAGCGATGTGCAGAAACACCCCGCCGATGAAGCTGATGTGCAGGCCGCTGATGACCAGGACATGAAACGTTCCGCCTTCTCGAAATCTTTCTGAAGCCGGCTTTGAGAGAAAGTGATGGTTGCCGAGGACAGCGGCATTGAGAACACCCGCCGTCTCTGGAGCGAAGTGAGTGCTGAAAGCTTCCTGCAGTTGCTGGCGCCAATCGTAAAGCCACGCCAGGGGCAGCAGCACACGCTCGTCATCAAGCCGTTCAATTAACCGCGGGCTCTTCACAAAAGCTGACGCCGCGAAGCCCTTGCGATCCAAATACTCCGTGAAAGAAGTAGAACCAGGATTACGAAAACTTTCGCCGCGTTTTAAGTTGGTGAGGGCGCGAATGCGCGCGCCGTAGCGTAAATGAAGTTTCTCGTAATCAGTCCTTGCCGCGCCCCCGGAAATCTGCAAGAACAGCGAAACGGTTCCGGCAGTGTTCTCCTCCTGCGACTTTCGACTTAACTTTTCGACACGCAACGTTAGATAGAAACCGTCGGGCGCGGCTTCGGGCTGCCTCGATAACACTCCAGTGAGCTCGACCGGTTCGCCGGCCCCTACGATGCCCTTGTCCAGAAGAAGGCTGAGGCTGTCAGGACTGCGGCTCTGTTTTTCAAAAGCAGCAAGCGTCAATCCAGCACACACGAAGGCGAGGCACAGCAGGATGGTCGCATTAAGCGATCGCAAAAGGACTGAACCCGCAAGAGAACAGAGCGACAATGGCACGGTGATCCATAAAAGGACCCGCGGTGTAACTTGAGTAATCTCCACGGCGACGATTCCGATCGCGAATGCGGCTGCGAGGATGATTAAGGGATGCGATTGTGAGTCTTGCGAGGATGTTGCCATTGGCGGCTCGTGAGGCGAGCGAAATATGCTTGCGCTTGGAGATGGCGTCTTTTGCACCATCACCGGTTTGAATTTCTTCGGGGCTCTGCCCTTTGGTGCGCGGTTAGTCTCCGACTTACCGCGCCCATAGTTCTCCTGTTTTTTTCGCGGGGCTAAGCCTCGCGTCGAGTCATGCTTCGATCCGGCGGTAAGTCAAAGACTTACCGCGCACCCGTCTGGCACAGCCACGTAACCCAACGCCCTAGGTGTTCCCGATGAAGCTCTCTTTGATCACTGCCTCAAAGACGCTCTTCAGACGCCCTCAACTGCTTTCAGCCGCACCACTGTCTCAACATGATGAGTTTGCGGAAACATATCGAACGCCTTGATTGAGTGCACCTTGTATCCTGCGGCAACCAGTTTTTTCAAGTCGCGCGCGAGTGTCGCCGGATCACAGGATACGTAAGAGATCTGGCTAGGACGAAGTGCAAGGATTCCGTGAATGTCTTTATTCTCCGCCCCCGTGCGCGGCGGATCGAGGAGCAGAAAATCTACCGGACGAATTTGGTCGGAGTGGTGTTGCAACCAATCACCCACGCGCGCTGTCTCTACGCCGGCGTTGGTTAACTCCGCAAACTTGAGATTCTGGCGTGCAAACGCCGTCGCGGTCGGGTTCGATTCAATTCCTACAACTCTCTTGAAACGCCGCGCCAGGGGTAGCGTGAATAAACCCACGCCGCAGTAAAGATCCACAGCGAGCTCGCCTGCAGCATTACCAATTGCCTCTTTGATAATCGGTTCGAGCAGATCGTGATTGATCTGGAAGAAGCCCGCGGCGCTGAAGTGATAGGTCTCCCCGGCGAGCGTGCGGCTGACGACTTGCGCTTCCAGTTTGCCGGCATCTGAAGCAATCGACACCCCATCGTCTCCCGCAACCACTTCAATGTTCTTGCCTGGGTTAATTTCAGCAAGCTCGCGGCGCACTCTTTCGAGTACCGCTTGCAGTTCCGGCACAAGCACGGCGCAAAACTCTACGTCACAGACTCGATTAGAACCCCGCTCGAAATAGCCGAGCTCATTCGTGGCTCGATCGACCTGCCAATTCGCGCGCGCGCGATAGTGCCATTCGTTTGGCGAAGGCTGAATCTCGAAATCCGGGACCGGATCAAAACCTCCGAGCCGGTGTAGACAGTCGCGAATGATCTCTACTTTGGTTTTTAGCTGGGTTTCGTAGCCCAGTTGCTGAAAGTCGCAACCGCCGCATCTTCCGAAGTAAGGACAGGGCGGCTCAACCCGAAGCGGCGATGGTTTGATGATCTCTTTGATGGAAGCGAAGGCAACTTTGCCGCGCATGCGCTCAACCTCGACTCGAACGAGATCGCCAGGCGCAGCAAGATATACAAAAATCGTCATCCCTTCTACATGCGCCAGGCCCACGCCTCCCGGGAGGATGCGTTCGATTTCGACTTCAAGCGTCTGACGTTTTGGATCGATTGACTGCAAGATGTTTAGAAGTAGTAAGAGATGACGGGGAACGCGTAACAGAAACGCACATCCTTTTACGAACTTTTGAGGGAAGCACGTTTTGATGCTCTAAGCCTTTGAATACTACTTCAACATTCCTTGCCTCCTTAACTTCGAGCTCGAATCTATACCCGCCGTCGCCATATGGCCCGGAAGTCCTAAAGGTGCCGGTAAATACTGCGTTGATTATCCCGTGATCTTTTGGAGTCTTTTTAAGGGCGGCTTTGGATTTTTCATTAAGATCCTCGCTGAACTCGAGCCACACTTTTGCTTCCCCTTCGCATGCAAGGCAGAAGATTTCTTGCCACTCAAAACCATAACGGAATGACGCACGAGTGGTAATTTCTTTCCCATTGTACTTCGCAGGATTGCTAACCAAATCACAAAAGGCCACTGTGCTCGGAACGGTCTGCCGCTGCGGAGATGTTCGCTCGGAAGCCATAACCGTTTGCATAGTCGAAAACAAAAGTGCAAGAGCCAGCACCAGTACAAGCGAAGTGGGTGCGTTTCTCATTTCCGTTGCTCCATTCTCTAGATATAGAACAGACTGAGTCGCGGCAGTCCATTCTCTTCCCGCAGCCGCTTCAACAAAAGGTTATTGAAAGTCTGGTCATAAGCCGGCTTCTCCATGTGACTGCGATACGGTCGTAACTGCTCCTTAATTTCCTTCTGCGCAGCGGCCAGCTCCTCAGGCGAAGCAACGCGTAGCAGGGCATCGCTCAACATTCGCTCCAGACCTGTCAGCGAGACCTCAAGTTGTCTTGCATCTGGCCGAGTGGCTCCAGCGAAATCGTTTTGCACCTCGCCCAGCAAATCGATCGCGCGCCCGATCGCTTCCGTCAGCTCGTCCTCAATCCTTCGTTGTTGGCGCGCACGTTGAAGTGTTTCTTCTCCTCGCCTTAGATGATCGAGGATTGCCTGTCGCGCAAAGGGTAACGCTTCGTCCGCGCTTGCTGTTTCCGCCGCAATCGCTTCTGAACTTGCACCCACACGCGACTCGAGCCATTCGGCGTACTGCGCCTCGATCTCTTCCTGGCAATAGAGCAAGGATTTGACACTTCGCTTTCGAGGCTTTGATTCCCAGGAATCAAACGATTGCTCGATTCCACGCAGGACAATGTGTAAAGGTACGTTCAGATCTTTCCAGCGCTCAATCAAAGCCCAGTCCATCGGGCTCAGCAACAAATGCTTACCTCGTCGCCGCACGAACGCATCTTCGATTTCTGTGAAGTAGTTGAAGTAGTTCTGGGGCATTTGCGATTGGCGATTGCCGCTTGCCAATTCTCAGAACGATGAACGATTAACAAGACTCCGGGGTAAACCACCCTTGACTGCAACTGTTAACCGTCGAACCTCTCATCGAAACCTGGCAACGAACCGAATTCATCATCCTTAAAATTGGCAATCGGCAATTGGAAATCGGCAATGTCAATCACCAAACCTGGCACCGTTTTTCTGCGGGTCGCACCATCTTGTCGCCGAGTTTGCAATTAAAGGCTTCAGCAAATTGCGGCATGTTGGAGAGCGGACCATTAACACGGAATCGACCAAGAGGGTGCGGGTCCGTTAGGATCTGTTGGCGAATCGCTTCGGGGCGTTGGTTCCTGCCCCAAACCTGTGCCCAACCGAGAAAGAAACGTTGTTCCGGAGTGAAGCCGTCGATGTTCGCCGGACGCGGTTTCCCTTCGAGTGATTTTTGAAACGCTAGCCAGGCAATCTTTAAACCACCGAGGTCGCCAATCGATTCACCTAAGACGAGTTTGCCATTCTGGTTCAAGCCGACTTCTTCAGCACGGAAGGCAGAGAACTGCTCTTCAACGCACGTAGCGCGTTGCAAATAATTCTTCGCGTCTTCCGCGGTCCACCAGTCAGCCATGTTTCCCTTCATATCAAACTTGCGTCCCTGATCGTCGAAGCCATGTGACAACTCGTGACCGATAACACCGCCGATTGCCCCATAGTTAACCGCATCGTCCGCCTTGAGATCGAAATATGGCGGTTGCAGAATGCCGGCAGGGAAAACGATCTCCGACATCAACGCGTTGTAGTAGGCGTTAACAGTTGGCGGCGTCATGCCCCACTCGGAGCGGTCTACCGGTCGTCCCATCTTTGACAGATTGCGGTGAACATCAAAACGCCCGGCGCGAATCAGATTGTCTGCGTAAGAGTTCCGATCGATTTTCAGCGCGGAATAGTCGCGCCACTTATCCGGGTAACCAATCTTCACGGCAAACGATTCCAGCTTGGCAACCGCCTGCTTCCGCGTCGGCTCGCTCATCCAGTCGAGGGTATTGATGTTGTCTCGCAAAGCGGCAACCAGGTTATTAACTAACTCCTTCATGCGCGCTTTGGCTTCGGGTGGAAAAGCCTTCTTTACATAAACCTGACCGAGCAGCTCGCCGAGCGTTCCATCGGTGGCCATTACGCAACGGCGCCAGCGCGGCAGCAATTCTTTGGTGCCGTTCAGAGTAGTGCCGTAGAAACTGAAGTGCTCATTCACGAAATTAGAAGACAAAGCCTCGGCGGCGTCGTGCACTAGATGCCAGCGCAAATAAGTCTTCCAGTCGTCCAGCGACACCCGGCTAAGCATGGCGTTCAGGCCCTTAAAGAACGCCGGATGCGACATGTTGATGTCAGTAAATTTGGGTGCGTTAAGCGCCTTCAGGTAGGTGTTCCAATCGAAGTCCGGCGTAACCGCAGCGAGTTCGGTCACGGTCATTTTGTTGTATTGCTTGCTGAGATCGCGCCGGGCGACGCGGTCGAGTGAGTTACTCGCCAGCTCGGTTTCAATCTTCAGCACAACCTGCGCCTGGGCATCGGCTTTGGCAGCATCGTCGCCGAGCAGCTTGAGCATGTTCGCTACGTGTTTGACGTAGGCGTCGCGAATGCTCTTCGACTTCTCGTCGTCTTTGAAATAGAAGTCGCGATCCGGAAGTCCGAGCCCACCCTGTCGCGCAATCGCGTTAACTACGGAACTATTCTTGAAGTCCTGCACCGCGCCAAAAGTAAAAAGCGAACTCACACTAAGCGCGTGCAGGCGACCCACCGCCGCGGGCAGATCTTTAACGCTCTTCATCTTGTCGATCGCCGCCATCTCCGCGGCGAGGGGCTTAGCGCCGGCGGCCTCGATGCGCGGCTCGTCCATACAGCTGGCAAAGAAATCACCGGTCTTCTGTTCGAGGCTGTCCTTCGGGGCTGCCGTATTCTTGGCAGCTTCTTCAAGAATTTGCCGCAACACGCCGACATTCTTTTCGCGCAAGTTGCTGGTGGTACCCCAGGTCGAGAACGCTGCGGGGATTTCATTCTTCGCTAACCAGCCACCATTCGCGTAGAGATAAAAATCTTCACAGGCGTTACAGGTGCTGCACATGTTTGCGGGATCGATGCCGCGACCGGGTGACTGGGCCCCTACTGGCTTGTCCAGTTGAAAAGCGGCGCCAAATAAGGCGAGCAGAGAGCAGGACAATAGAACCAGGAATAGGCGGCCTTTTGGAAAAGGCATTAGCAACTCCTTTGGTAAAGTTCGGATGAATTCTGGCAACAAGATGATCGTACGCGCATCTTCGGTCGAGGTTTCAGGCTTGGCTGCTTTGGTGCGCTGTAAGTCTCTGACTTACCGTTCAAACGGCCCGATGAACCAATCCCGGTTCAAAGACCCCAGATTTAGATTCAAACGGCCATCGGCAAGTCAAAGACTTGGCGTGCACCCGATGTCATAGACACCTCGCCCTCGAGTCCTTTCCTGGAGATTAATATGAGCAAGACATGGTAGCGGTAGTAGACGACGGTTCGACGAGTTACTCATTTTTTAAACTCACTTCGCGTCCGTTCATAAATCAAACGCAAGCCATCGAGCGTTAGTGTGTCGTCAACCACTTTAATGAATTCGGATCCGGTGGCAATCAACGGAGCCAGTCCGCCGGTGGCTATGACATGCGGTAACTTTCCGCTCTCGCCCAGCTCTTCGACTATTTTTTTCAAGACGCCATCAACAAGTGCCGTGTAGCCGTAATAAAGACCTGACTGCATTGCTGTGGTAGTTGACGATCCAATTACTCGTTGGGGACGTTTTATGTCAACACGAGGTAGTTTCGCCGCTCGCTCAAATAACGCGTCAGAAGAAATCATGATTCCTGGCGTGATCACCCCACCGAGATACTCTCCGTTACTGTTAATCACATCGAACGTTGTCGCCGTGCCGAAGTCGACGATGATACAAGGCGCTCCATATTTTTCAATTGCCGCCACCGCATCAACAATACGGTCAGCGCCTACATCAGTCGCAGGCTCATAAAGAATTTTAAGTCCGGTATTCGTGGTGCTGTCGACAAAAAGGGGGGACAAATTGAAGTAAGTTTCCGCCATTGTCTTCAAGGTGTAGTTCAGCGGCGGCACCACTGAGGCGATCGCAATCGCGTTGATGGCTTTAAAGTCAAGACCGGCAAGCTCAAAAAGGTTGCGCGCATGAACGCCATACTCGTCTACCGTCCGCGCGCGGTTTGTAGTCAAGCGCCAATGCGCCACCAGCTCCGACTCGCGGTAGACACCTAATGAGGTGTTGGTGTTGCCAACATCAATTACCAGCAGCATAGCTTAGCTCTCGATCCTTCGATTCGGGCGGTGGGAAGTGCGCAAGATACTCCTCAATCGCGTCGCAAGCTCGCGCCGCACCATGCTCGTTACGCAATTGCTCACCAACCATTTTGGCTCTTAAGGCATATTGCGGATCGTGCAAAAGCTTGTCGAGTTCTTTTGCCACGTTAGCACGTTTGTATTTATTGCGAGGCAGCGTCCGACTAGTGCCGAGTCGTTCAGCGTGCGCTGCATTGTCCGGTTGATCGAAAGCAAAAGGAACGATCAGCGTCGGAATTCCGGCACGCAGTCCCTGCGACGTAGTGCCAACGCCACCATGATGAATCATAGCGCAGCCTCGCTCAAGCAACGTCTCGAACGGGGCATAGTCAACAGCGATCATCTCAGGTGGTAACGGTTCTGAAATTTTGTTGCGTTCATCACCTATCAAGAGCACGGCGCGCCGGTTTAAGAGTTGCGCGGCAGCAATGCTCTCGCGATAAAAATCTCGGGCGACCCAAACCGCCGATGTTCCGAGGGTGAAAATGATGGGCGGCGGGCCGTTGTCGAGGAAGTCGCTGAGTTCGCTCGGCATCGCCAATTCATTACGGCCGTCATAGAAGGCAAATCCTGTAGCTCGGGCATTCGGCGGCCAATCCGGTTGCGGTTGCGCAAATAATTCTGAAAAGAGCGCGAGCACGAGGTCGGGTGAATTTGCTCCTTCAAATAGTGGGTTGCCGCGATCGGGTAAACCGAGCTCCTGACGAAACTGTTCGTAGGTTTCATTCCGATAAATTCTTTTTGCCTGGTTGAGGAACCAAGACATGAAGCGCGGTCCGAGAATGTTCAGATGTCGCATCCACGGCCAGAAGGGTGGCCTCGGCGGATCGTAAGCGGAAAAGAGTGAAGCCG
Source organism: Pyrinomonadaceae bacterium (assembly GCA_963826235.1). GTDB lineage: Bacteria > Acidobacteriota > Blastocatellia > Pyrinomonadales > Pyrinomonadaceae > PSRF01. The sequence goes on from CAWGWE010000002.1 coordinate 343,085, forward strand.
GGGCCAGGACGGTGGAAACCCAGGGAATGCCTGTCTTCTGTGCAACGAGGGGTCCGGCAAAACTAATCGGATGTGTCACCAGCAGGTCGGCTCCCTCAACCGCCTGCAAGAGATCTGCATAACCTTCGCGAAGATAAGGAAAAAGCATTTCGTGGAGTAAAAATTTGCTGCCGGATTTGGGATGCATGACCTTTTCCATCATCTCTGCATCCTGCTCCTGGGGCGGCGGGATATGCGGGCTCACCGGAACGAACTCGAAACTCGAGGCCAACATTTTCTCGCGATAGAGTTCGCTGGTGGCAATCACAGGATGATGACCACGCTGGCGCAGCTCGAAAGCAATTGCCATGTACGGATGGACATCGCCGAAGGAGCCGAAGGCGTTAAGTATTATGCGTTTGGCTAAGGTCATCGGATCGATCTTAAAGTTTGAATATGTTCGATAGACTTAATGCAGCCTGTTCTCTTTCTCACCGGCTTCAACCCGGTGCATACGGCCCGGCGATCCTGTTGAAAATCATTCCAACGGTTTCCGATCTGTGGCCTAAAGCTCACCGCGCTAAAGCGCGGTGAGAATGAAGCCATCTGTTCTATAGCGATCGCAGGCTCACATCTCCGGCTCGAACTATCCTAACCTCACCAGCTTCTGTTTCTACTCTCAAAGCACCTTCTCTTGTTAGGCCCTGCGTTGTTCCTCGAAGCTCAGTGTCAGCATCCTTGATCACAATTTCTTTTCCTTCTGCGTAGGAGGAACGTTGCGACCAGGCAGCAACGATGTCGCCTGCGCCCTGCGGTCGATTTAGCCGTTCATACCAATCAACAAAACATTCCTGCAATCCAGCGAGCACCTGCTCAAAATTTACTGGACGGCCGGTAGCTGACGACACCGATGTCGCTGTTGCCACCAACTCTGGAGGAAACGGGTTGTTTGTCAGGTTAATGCCAATGCCTACAATTACCGCCCGCCCCGTAGGTGTTTCGATGATCTCAGCCAGGATGCCGCAAAGTTTCTTTTCGTCATGAAGAATGTCGTTTGGCCACTTGATGTCGGTTTGTAAAGCACAGGCCGCTAACAATGCTTCATGAACGACGACAGCAGACATCAAGGTGATCACGGGCCACTGATTCTGATCAAACTGAGGACGCAATATAGTGCTGCAATAGAGTCCCGCGTCGCGGGGCGAAAGCCATTGGCGTCCCAGGCGACCCCGGCCAGCCGTTTGTTCACTCGCGACGATGCAAAGACCCTCCGCAGCGCCTTCCCGCGCGCGTTTTGCAGCTTCGAGATTCGTCGAAGGCAATGAATCAAAGCGCAGGGTGTCAAACTTAAGATCGGGCATGGGACAATATTGACAACTGCTGTTTTCACGCTGAAAGCGTGAAAGTTGATAGCCGTGGGCAACGCCCACGGCGCCGCCGCGGTATATTTTTCTGACCCTGAAAGATCGATTCCGGGCGCGTCGCGAAACGCTCGCCCCCGGCTGTTGGCTTGCCCGCTTGCAACGCGCCAAAACCGGTTGGCTTAATCCATGCCGTCTTCGGCGAGCGTCAACGCCTCGCAGGCAAGTGCATTGACGAGAGCATCGAGATTGCGAAATCGCTCATCCTGCGTCTGTCCTTTCACAAAACGAAAGTAGATCTGTTGAACGACTACGGCAACCTTGAAACGCGCAAAGACTTCGTAGAAGAGTATGTGCGAAACGTCGCGTCCGGTTTTTGTTTGATAACGTGCAATGATTTCGTCGCGTGTAAACCAGCCCGGTCCATTTGTGACCGCCGTCAAGGAACGATTCTGTTCACCCTCTTGCGGGCCGCGCATCGTCCAATAAGTAAGCACGAGGCCGAGGTCGATAAGTGGATCGCCTACTGTTGTCATCTCCCAATCAAGCACGGCAATCACATGTGCGGGATCGTCGAGAGCGAGCATCAGGTTGTCGAGTTTGAAGTCGTTGTGAACAATCGTAGCTCCATCGCTGCCGGATTCCGGAGGGAAGTGCTTCTCAAGCCAGCCGATTACTCTTTCCATTTCCTCTAACGCACCCGTCTTCGAGCGTTGCCAACGCTCGGACCAACCTTGCACCTGGCGACGCACCAGACCTTCAGGTTTGCCGATGCTCACAATGTTCGTCGCATGGATGTCGACCGCATGAAGCGCCGCCAGGGTATCCACGACTGTTTCGCTCAGCCACCTGCGAGCGTCGAGATCCTCATCGAGTGGTGCTGGCAGGGCTTGGCGCACGATGAGGCCTTGCCTGCGTTCCATCAAATAGAACGGCGCACCAATCACTTCTAAATCCTGGCAGAGCAGAAGCGGCTTTGGCGCAAGGGGAAAATGAGGATGGATCACGGAGAGCAGGTGATACTCGCGCGGCATGTTGTGCGCAGTTGGCGCCACTGGGCCAATTGGAGGCCGCCGCAACACAAACTCATTCTTGCCATAGCGTATCAGGTAAGTCAGGTTCGAGTGCCCACCGGAAAATTGCTCCAGTTCGAGTGCGGCTGTGGGATCAAAATCGGACGCTGCCAAATGCTGCCGCAGATAATCGTCCAATGCCGACAGACTCAGCTCTTCGCCGGCACGTAAGGCGATACTGTCCTTTATCAACGACATCGCTTGTTCCCTGGTCAGTGGTCAGCAGACCGTTGTCAGTGTCGGGTTGGTTGTCAGTGGCAGACACCGATGCATTGACAACTGGCTACTGACTACCGACAACTGATTCACTGAGAACCTACTGCCTACAGCCTATTGACTACTGCTTTGAGTACGCGTTGGGCGACAGCCTGACGATGGACCTCGTCCGGCCCGTCGTAAATTCTGGCAGCGCGGGCGTCACGGTAGAACATTTCCAGCGGAGTATCTTTGGAATAGCCGAGCGCGCCGTGCACCTGAATTGCCCGGTCGATCACATCGTGCAGGACCCGAGCTGCAAAAAACTTAATCACTGAAATCTCGGTCCGCGCATCTTCTTCTCGATCCATCTTCCAGGCGGTCTTCAATGTCAGGAGGCGCGCGGCTTCAATCTCGGCAGTCGAGTCGGCAATCCAGTTTTGCACTGTCTGTTTGTTGGCGAGCGGTTCGCCAAAAGACTTTCGCTCCAGCGCATAGCTGCACATCATTTCAAAACTGCGCTGTGCGGCTCCGATCCAGCGCATGCAATGTTGGATTCTTCCGGGACCAAGGCGTGCCTGCGCGAGCTTGAAACCTTTGCCACGTTCGCCGAGCAAATTGCCGAGCGGCACGCGACAGTCGTCAAAACGAATCTCGCAATGCCCGCCGACGCCTCCCGAACCCATCACCGGAACGGCTCTAACGATATTGAACCCCGGCGTGTCGCTCGGCACCAGAATCATGCTGGCGCGAGCGTGCGGCTCAGCGGTCGGATCAGTAACGGCCATTACAATCGCGAACGCTGCACCAATCGCGCCGCTAATAAACCACTTGTGTCCATTGATGACCCACTCGTCACCTTCGTGAACCGCCGTGGTGCGCAGGCCGGTCGGATCCGATCCAGCTACTTCCGGCTCAGTCATGGCAAAGCAGGAACGAACTTCGCCCGCAGCGAGCGGCCGCAAATATTTCTCTTTCTGTTCAGCTGATGCAGAAATTATCAGCAACTCGGCGTTGCCCGCATCAGGCGCGGCTGAACCAAACAGTCGGGGTGCAAACACCGACCTGCCGATAATCTCATTGAGCAAAGCCTGACCAATGAAGCCGATGCCCATGCCTCCCCATTCGCGGGGGAGGTTTGGTCCCCACAAGCCCTGCGCTTTCACTTTGCGTTGCAGCTCCTGTTCAAGTTCGGCGGGTAGGCCCTCCTCTTCCACGAACGCGCTTTCGTTCGGATAAACATACTGCTTCATGAAAGCGGCGACGCTCTCGCGGTGTGATTCCAATTCCGGAGGGATGCTGAAATCAATCATGATTGGTCCTTAGTAGGGATAGATTGAAAGGAGGTGATTGTAACAGGAGACAAGATGTAGAAGCAGGAGCTGACAAGTTAAAAAACCATTTTCCATTTTTCATTTGCCAACGGAAGAAACTGAAACGCCAGGTGAACTTGATTTTTCGAACTATGAACTTGAGAGGCCGGTTAAGCCTAAGCTTCTTGAAACAAAGTAACCAGGAACAAGATTCTAAGAACAAATACTAAGTTCGTTTTCATTTTCCTGGGCGCCTTGGCGGTGACGTTTATCGAATGAGAATTAAAAATGGAAAATGATTTTTCCTTCCTCTTCCTCCCTGCGCTAACATGCACCGCCGTAGGCCGAAACATTTGCGATCACCCAAGAGGAGGATATACCGATGAAGTGGTTGAGCATCCTGCTTTCCCTGGCTTTACTCGCTGCGATTGGATTCAACCAGAATCGATCGCGCGGTTTTCCTGGCGGAGCAATCGTCGACCTTTCTTACACGTTTGACTCGGAGACAGTCTATTGGCCCACCGCAGAACCCTTCCGCCTGGAGAAAGACTTTGAAGGGGTCACCGAGCAGGGCTTCTATTATTCGGCTTACCGTTACAGTGCTGCCGAACATGGTGGCACGCATCTCGACGCTCCCATCCATTTCGCAAAGGGCCGGCACAGTGCAGATGAGATTCCGCTCGAACAATTGCTAGGCGCCGCTATTGTGATCGACGTCACGAAACAATGCGCGAGCAATCCGGATTACCGCGTCACCACCGACGACTTCCTAAACTGGGAAAAGGCGAACGGTAAGATTGCCACTGGAACGATTGTCCTGCTGCGTACTGGATTTGGTAAACACTATCCCGACCGCAAGAAATATCTTGGCACTGCTGAACGGGGACCTACCGCCGTAGCTCAATTACATTTTCCGGGACTGCATCCGGATGCCGCGCACTGGCTCGTACGCAATCGTTCGATCAAAGCAATTGGACTCGACACCGCTAGCATCGATTTTGGACAATCAACAAAATTTGAAAGCCATCAGATTCTTTTCGAAAAGAACATTCCAGCTTTTGAGAACGTTGCCAATCTCGAAAAACTCCCAGCGCGCGGTTTTTCGGTAATCGCCTTGCCGATGAAGATCAAAGGCGGCAGCGGCGGCCCGTTGCGCATCATTGCACTGCTAAATTCTTAGTCCCCTTGAATGATTGACTGGTTTCCAATCCGGCTTTCTTTTGCAGTGGCAAGCGCGGCAACACTGATTGCCCTGATTGCCGGTTCTGCAATCGCGTGGGTGCTGGCGCGCAAACGCTTTCCGGGACGTGATCTGCTGGATGCTTTGATCACGCTCCCTCTCGTCTTACCGCCGACTGTCCTGGGTTATTACCTGCTCGTGTTGCTGGGAACTCGCTCGCCTCTGGGTGGGTTTCTCTACAAGAACTTTGGCATCAGACTTACCTTTACCGTCACTGCCGCGATAATCGCCGCGACGATTCACGCCCTGCCGCTCGTAACGAAGAGTCTGCGCGCTGCTTTTGAAGGAGTGAATATTGAGCTGGAGTCGGCAGCGCGCACGCTCGGCCTCAGCAATCGCCTGATTTTCTTTCGCGTAACTTTACCGCTCGCATCTCGCGGCGTGCTCGCGGCAACGGCCTTGGCTTTCGCGCGAGCTCTCGGCGACTTTGGCGTGACGATCATGATCGCCGGAAATATTCCGGGTAAGACGCAAACGGCTTCGGTAGCGATTTATGATGCGGCCCAGGCTGGCAGGGATAATGAGGCTTTCACGCTTGCGGTGATCGTTTCACTGATCGCCATGGTGTTGCTGTATTTCATCAACCATTTTGGACAGAAGACCCGAGCTTAGGACTTGGAACTTTAATCTTCAATAAGAAATTAGCCGCAGATTTTCGCGGATAACACAGATTACACAAAAACAATTGCAGTAAGGACGAACGTCGCGCTTGCCGAATCAGCTCTCGACGTCTCCGCTTCTCCCCCGTTGACTATGGGCGGGCAGAACTTCGGTTTTTTTTGTTTTAATCCGTGTTATCCGCGAGAATCTGCGGTTAATTTTTATTGAAGGAGCAGGCGCAAGCCGACTACAGCTCCAGCAGCCGAAGTTAAGGTCCAAAGATCAAAGATCACTTTTACAGCAGCCCCACCTTGTTCGTGTGGTAGCCAGGAAACACTGCTTGGACATTCGCTGTGCCGAGATGCTTCTGCGCTACTTCCGCAAACACGTCGCGAAAATCTGTTGTCAAAGCGAGGTCGCGACCTTCATACAATTGTTCGCTCTTCAGTCCGGGCCACTTGCCGTGAACATTCCCGCCGCGCACGCCGTTACCGATCATTAATATCGCATTCGCATGACCGTGGTCCGTTCCGCGATTACCATTTTCGCGCACCGTGCGTCCAAACTCTGACATCGTCAGAATCACTACCTCGTCCATACGCTTGCCCAGATCAGTAGCGAGGGCAGCGATGCCATTGCTGAAGTCCTGCAGACGCAGGGCCAGCTGCCCGCGCGCATTGCCCTGATTCACGTGCGTGTCCCAGCCTCCAATATCCGTGAAAGCGACTTCCAAACCGACCTGAGCTTTCACGAGCTGCCCGATTTGCAAGAGCGAGTTACCAAAGGCGGTGCGCGGATAAACGGCGTCATTCTCCGGTTGATACTGGCCGGGATTAACACGCTTCAGATAGTTAACTGCCTCAAACGTTTCTTTTCCTGTGCCGCCCAGCACGTCGTTCACAGTCTCATCGTAGATAGCTTCAAACCCGCCTTGCACGTTCGCTGAAGATCGTCCGGCACGAATCGTAAAGTCCTTGAGATTTGAAATCGCCAAGGTGGGCGCGCTTCCCTGAAGAATGCGCGGCATTGTCTGCGTCATTGAGACGGAGCGAAATAACGAACGCTCTGAGTCGGTCTTGCTTTGCAGGTAGCGATTGAGCCAACCGTCTGGAGTTCCTTTGCGACCAGGCGTTGCTGACTCCATATAATCCTGGGCATCGAAGTGCGAACGAGTATTGTCGGGCGAGCCAGAGGCGTGCACGATCGCGAGCTGCTTTCGATCCCAGAACGGTTTCAGGGAAGCCATCACCGGGTGTAAACCAAAGAAGCCGTCAAGGTCGAGCACAGTCTCAGCGTTTCCCGGTTGTGGCTTCGGAATCGCTATCGAAGGTCGCAGGTCGTAGTAGTTGCGTTCGCCGTAAGGAACTATCATGTTCAGCCCATCGACGGCACCGCGCTGAAAGATCGCGATCAGGGTTTTGCGGCGGCCACCTGTCAGACGCTCGCGCGTTTGTGCAAGTAAGGCACGCTCCAGAAACGAAGGTGCGGAGAGTGAAACACCAACGCTCGCCAAAGCGATGCTTCCGGATTTAATAAAGAATCGTCTTTTCATGCTCGTTCCTCACGTTCCGAGTTCCGAGGTCGAGTTCCGAGTTGGTTTGTGAACTCGAAACCCGAAACGCGAAACTCGAAACTGGTTCATTGCCGCTGAAACTCCGGCGAGCCTAAAATCAAGCCCACGATCTTCGTAACCGGATCGGTGATGCTGGCTTCCAGGCGCGCCAGTTGCCGTCCGCGGCCGCGGCCGGCGAGCGGCTCGGAACGCTCTCGCTCCATCTCACCAGGCATTGCTGGGGCTGACTCATCGACGTCATCCAATCCAGGTGCCTGGCTCATTTCCGGTCGAGCTGGCGCTGGAGTTATCACAATTTCCTGATCGAGTTGGGCTATCAGCAACTCCCGCGTCTTGGGCGAAACATTGCCACCAACAATGATCTCCAGAAAACGGTCCATTACCTTAACTTTGTCGGGGCTGGAATCGCCGGTTGTGTTTCCGGCAAAGCGTTTGAGATCTACTCGCGTTCCCGGGATGCGGTTGCTTGCGAGGGCCAAACCAAAGTTTAACCGTTCGAGCAACCCGCCAGTGTTAACCCAACTCTCCGCGCTGTCTGAATATCCGTTTGGCGTTTGAAATCCGTAAAGTGGTTCGCCCATGCGCGCAATCCATTGATGCAGTTGCGGACCGCCGGTCGTTTCCGCACCGAGCGTGCGCAGCGAACTGATTGCCAGTTCGAATGGTCGTTTTACTTTGGCGCGATAAGCCACCGCGGAATTGAACTCAGGCGATAAGAAGATCGCACGCAAAGTCTCGCGAATGTCGCCGTCGCTCTTCCTAAACGCAGCCGCGACTCGATCGACAAGTGCCGCAGGCGGCGTGTCACTCACGAAGTAACGAGTCAGTTTGGTTGCGATGAACTTCGCCGTGGCTGGATGGCGCGCGAGAATTTCGAGGACGCGCAAGCCATCGTTCATACCGCCGCCGGCGGGAATCTTATGGCCCAGGACGATCTTCTCGCCATCGTCATGCGCGCGCTGATTGAAGAAGAAACGGCCCGCATTCTGGCGCAACATCTCGGCCCGGCGCTCGTTCAGCATGGCGCCGGCAGCGCCGCCACCACGCGGTGCCAGGATGGTCCAACCAGTGAAGCAGCGCGCCACTTCCTGCACATCTTTCTGCGTGTAGCCTCCGTCAACACCCAGCGTGTGTAATTCCATCAACTCCCGCGCGTAGTTTTCATTGATGCCGCGACGTTGTCTTTGCGCATTTGGAGCTGGTTGGGGTAACTCGCTTCGCTCAGGCGCACCGGGATTGCCATCTGACGGGCGCTGGTCGCGCCCGAGTCTGCGGCGCTTGCCGCGTTCTAAACCGAACAAACCCGCTCGTCCGCTGCCCTCACCCGTCCGCCGAGCTGTTTGCATGTTTGGACTGACGCTTTGAAAATTGTCCAGATAGAAAAGCATCGCTGGACTCTGCGCCGTAGCTACAAGTAGATCATGAAACTTTCCGAGAGTGTTTGGTCGAATAGTGTCGCGATCATACGAGACTAACAGCCATCGATCTGCGCCTTTACCGGAAAACACATTGAAGTGGTTAGTCCAAAAATCCACGAGCACCTCTTGCAGTTGTCGCTCGCTGTACGTTGCTCGCAGAATTCGTGAGGCTTGCAATTCCACGAGGATGCGCTGCGGCGGCAAGAGACCGTTCTCAGCATAGTACTCACGAATTGCACGGCGATTTTCCGCGTTGCGGCCGGGAGCGTTGGGATTGCTGTTCGGCTGTTCCGGCTTCGCCATCGCCGCCGGTGCGTTCAAGGTTTCGGGAGGAGGTTGACGCATCTGATTGTCGCGAGTGTTTGCGGGTTCCTTTGGCATTTCCCCGCGACGTTGCAGTTGCCGCAGGATCTGGCCCGGCTGCGGATACTTCTCGTAAAGCTGCGCTGTTGTCATCGTGAGAGTAGAAAGGTTCTTGACCTTGGCTTCGGCAACTTCATCGGCGATCTGGGACGGATGGAGTTGCTGCTCAATATACTTTTCAATTCCGATTGCTTTTACGCGCTCAACATCTCCGGGACGCACGCCAAAGGCGAGCCGGGTTAGCACGTGAGTGATGCGCTGCTCTTCGGTGAGGCGATCGCCTTGCGCAGCGGGCTTCCCTTTCTGCGCAAAACTCGAACGACTGATACTCGGGAAGCCGGCTGCCATTAATGCCACAATTGATAAAAGGGCGGCGGCGGAGCGGAGATTGTAAAGCGATACTTGCATTCTCATCATTTCCTTTGGTTTTTTTGGATACAAAGCGCGATGTCCCATCAGCTTAGACGCTGAAAGTGCTTTGGCGGTTGAGAAAGTATGGAAGGGAAATTAAGGCAGGAGTCAGAAGTCAGAAGCGTGTGCGGTCGTGACGGCTTTGCCGCCGGAGTGTAAGGCAGGAACCCTTGTTATGCGGTTCCGTGTGCGGTCGTGACGGCTTTGCCACCCGAGTGTAAGGCGCGAATCCTGGTTACGCGGTGGGTGTGCGGTGGTGACGCCTTTGCCGCCGGATGTGAGGCGCGGCTTACCGCGCCTTAGCGCTACTTTCTTCACCGGGCTGCGCCCATCGTTCGGGCTCGGCCCTTCTTGCTTTAGAGAATCAATTCGCCGTTTACAAGAAGGACTGATAACAACAAGCCGCGCCTCAGATCCGGCGGCAAAGCCGTCATCAAACGTTTACGGGCAATTTACTTTAACCGTTTAGGGGCTGGGTGTTGGCCTTGACGGCGTTGGTGACGTGGCCGGGCCGGTTCGGCCTAACGGTCTGGGAAAACTTACGGGACTGCGGTTCCCTTCCCGATCAACCGCGCGCACGCCAAAGAAATAATTGTCTTTGGACATTCCAGTCATCGTGTAAGCCGTTTCGTTTCCAATCCAACGCGAGTCGGTCCAGACCGGTGAAGTGGTATCGCGCCAGACAATTTCGTAGCCTGCAAGATCAGGTTCCGTGTTGGCTTCCCATTTGAGATCAGTATCATTAGTTAGCCGCGCAGTTAAAACGCTAACGCCTTTCGGTTTTGCCGGAGCCAGTGCCAAAACCCCAAGACTCGCAGCATTGATGCGAGCAACATCCGCCACATAAGCGAAGTCTACGTGTTCAGGCAAGTCGCCATACTTGATCCCGTTCTCAGTGCGAAGTGTTTGATGTTGATGTGTGTAGTCTTCGTTAGGTTCCGTGAAACGCACAGCAGCAAAGCCACGCTCCAGAAACGGAATGTGATCACCGCCGCGCAGATAGCGGTCGCGGCGATACACCATCATCACTTTCATATGAGGTACATAACTCTCCGCAACCTGCTTGATGAAGCGCGCCAGCTGGCGTGACTGGGAATCGTTCTCACCGCCGACACCACGACGCACAGTCGCTTCTTCAGGCTTTTCACTCGAAGGCACACCTTCAGAAAACACCCGTAGGCTGCGCCGGTCGCGGAGGCCGTTACCGCCGAGTGTGTTGCCGACAATGTCATTGGTGAACATCGCTTCAATGTCAGTGCCCTTTTGCTTCGCCTGTTCGGCAAAATGCGCAGCCCCCAGCAGACCCTGCTCTTCACCGGCAACTGCCATAAAGATTATCGTCGCCTCGAACTTGTAGGCAGCCATCACACGCGCCGTCTCCAAGACCGCAGCTGTTCCGGAAGCGTCGTCATTGGCGCCGGGTGCGTCGCACTTCTCATCGGTGGGACTTGAGCACATCGAATCGTAATGACCGCTAACCACGTAGACGCGGTTCTCAGCTTGCGGTTGTGTTCCTTTCAGAGTCGCCACCACGTTGGTAATGGTTGTGGGCGTAGGGATGCGCGCGGCTTTCTCTTGAAGAAAACTCTGCTTTTCAACAGTCATACGCCCGCCGGACCTTTCTGCCACCTTGAGAAACTCCTGGTAAAGAAAGTCACGCGCGGCGCCAATGCCGCGATTGGGATCGTCTTGAGCTGAGAGCGTGTTGCGTGTGCCAAACGAGACGAGCTTGCGAATCGTGCGTTCAATGTTTCGCGCGTTGATCTCGCTAACGAACCTGGGAATCTCCCGATTACGACTCGCAGGATAAGTAGCAGATGTTCGGCCAGTCCTGGGACGCTTAGTTTCCTGACTACTAGCTGATGAAAAGCTAGGCAACATGATCAAGAACAATGCTGACAGCAAAACGATCATCTGCTTGGGCGTTGATCTCATCGCAACCTCGCAAGTCTGATGGGTCATTGTTTGAGGGCTTTAGCCTGGTTCAGAAGGCCCGCGATAAATCGGCCTGAACGTACGAGTCGTGTGTTCGGTTACGCTCGATGCGGGATCGTAGCGTGGCGGCAACTGTTGCGGAACGAACGTCGCAGGTGTCGATTTTCGATTCTGCTGTGGCGGCGCGGGAACTTGTCTTTGCAGATTCAGAATTTTTGACCAGAAGCGCAACAGCATGGCAGTGCATCCGAACAGGGTCAGCATGCTGAAAAGCACCATCCAGGTGATGAACGCAGGATGAACGTTCTTCTCAGCCAGCGATGACGCACCGCCGATAATAATTCCCAAGCCGATAAGGACGGTCAGACCAAGTACGAGCGTTGGCGCCAATAATTTAACAGGTGCGGCAACGGTGGTCGGAAAATTGTCGTAGTTTAAAGTCAAATTCGCCCCGCACCGATTGCAGTACTTCAGCTCGACGGTGATTTCGTTGCCACAAGAGGGACAGAACATGTAGCACCTCCGCACCAATGGTTTGTCAGGTGGCTAATGTACCACTCTCAAGGAGAGATTGCCGATTGGCGATTGCCGATTGAAAGTAGTGGAACGGGCCAAGGAACATTGCGCGGGAATGGCGGGGGCAATTAGCAATCGGCAATTGCAATCGGCAATCGCCAATAAGGTTAGCGAATGCGGTAAGCGCGGCCTTTCCAGACTACGATAACTTCGCCGGCGAGCCTTTCCGCAATTGTACGAATGCCAGGCTCATCAGCTACGAGAACGCGATACTGCTCAGAGCCTCTGACCACAGTCATTGCAGCACGACCAGCCTCATAATCAACATCGATCCAGGTGTTTCCTTGTCTTTGAAAGCGGCGGCCCGCGATTTCACGAATTTCCGCATCCTGATCTGCGCGTTTTTGTTTTGCTTCGCTGCGACGCGACTCGACCGAGCTAAGGGCGCCACCTCTTCCAGCCGTCGCTGCCCTGCGACTGCGTGAAAGATTTTCCCGCTCTTCAACGCTTTGTCGTTCGTCTCTGGCTTCTCGGTTAGCCGTGTCTGCTGCCGCTTCTTCTTTCGGTTTTGCAACGACATCGTTTTTGTCAGCTTCGCGACTTGGAGTCGGCTGCGGCCGCGAGGCAGGGGCCGTTGCGGGCTCGGGAGCAAAAGTCGGCTGTGATTCTCCTGACTTCTGCGCGTCCACTTTGGGTGCGTCTTTTGCGAGGTATTCAGAAGGAGCAGCAACCGTGCTTATCTCGTCGACAGCCTTAGATTCTTCACCTGCCTTGGCCTGTTTATCCAAAGGGGGTGTCGGTTTATCCAAAGGGGCTGTCGGATTTTGCGCCGGTGCTGGAGAAGAAGGCGTTAAGATAAAGCCGTCAGTTCCCGGGCTTGTCGTCTTCGCTGATGACTCTAACTCTGACTGCAATGTCGTAGGTTCGCGATTCTGCGCGACGTGGTCTGCTGAGGGCTGCTGCCGGAGAGTAATGATTCCCACTGTCACCACAGCAAGCAGCGCAAGCGCGGGCACAGCAAAACGTAAAACTCCTGGGGAAAGAAACGCCGGCAATCGTTGCCAGAAACTTGTTTGCGCGCGGTCTTCAGTCGGCAAACCTGCGGCTGCCGTTAACGACGCCACTAGTTTGCGACAACGTGAGCAGTCAGCGATGTGAGCTGTGTAACGCGCGCGGGCCGCCGGCGGCACCGACCGCTCCGCAAATGCATTCAACTCATCGGCGTCAAGATGCGCGTCGTCATGTTGCGCCCGGTCGCCGGTATTCGAGACAGACGAGGCCCGTTTTGCCAGGCCGCGTAACAAAAGATCCATCTCGCTATTTTTAGTTGGTTTCATTGCAAATCTTAACTGACCACCTTAAGAACGCTGAAAACTTGAACACTTGCAAGGTATACACATAAAGCTAACTGACCGAGTGCTGCCGGGTCGCGCTTTCGTCGATAGTTATTAATCCTTCTAAATCCCCGTCGAGATGGATCGCCAGCTCGGCAAACGCACGATCGGTCTCACCTTTATTCCAGCCTTTCTCTCCAATCAAAATCCGTTCAACGAAGCGGCGCAAGTCGCCATGAATTCGAGTCAGCCGGCGGCTCGCCGTGGCTTCGTGCACGCCCAATACCGCGCCTGCTTCGCGCAAGCGAAGGCCATCAAAATAGTAGAGTTTTACCAGCAAACGATCTTCGTCTGAGAGTTCCTTCACCGAACGCGCGAGCGCCCTTTGCATCTCGGCTCCCGCAAACTTATCCGCAAGCGATTGTTCAGGATTAACTGCGCTGGCTGAGAGCAGTTGTTCGTTGCTGTCGTCACGGTTCTGCGCCAAACGATCGAGGTCGGCATCTTCGTCAGTTTGCACAAGTCTGGATTGTTTGCGGTGCTGATCAACGGCTAGTTGCCCAACCACAGCTCGTAACCATCCTGCCAGAGAACCACGTCCCGAGTAGTAAGCCAATTTGCTGGTTGGCTTCCCGTCCTCGCGCACGCGCAAACCGTAGAGCTCTGCCCAGATTGATTGAGCCAGATCTTCGGCGGCATCCTCGTTGGAACTTGCCGAGCGCGCGGCAGAACGCACCGTAGCTGTAAAGCGCGCCACTAGATCACTCCAGGCGGTTTCATCACCCTGCTCGCAAGCGACGATCAAACAGAGATCGTCTGCTTGTAACTGGTCGATAAATTCTGCAATCGAGGCCGCAGACGCCTCGGGCTGGTCCTTCAGAACGTACTTTGTGACCGCTGAGCGGATGCGCGGCGCCAACTCTGCCACGCCAAGCGTGTGAGTCTCTCCAGCACGAGCAAGCAAACGCCCGGCGCCAGCCGCTACTAAGGCTTCAATTTGTTGGCTCGTCTCGCTCACGGGGAACATCCAGGGTCACTTGGGTCATTGATTCATTGGGGCTTTGAAACATTGAGTCATTGGGTCATTGGGTCATTCGATTGTAGCGAAGCTACAATATGATGCAATATTCGATGATTCAGTGCCCCAAATCTAATAACCCAATGTCTCATTGACGCAATCGCCCAATGACTCAATCACTCAATGACTCAATGATCTAATGCTGAGAGTTACCGAAATATTCAAGTCAATTCAGGGCGAATCAACTCACGCCGGCAGGCCTTGTATCTTCGTGCGGCTGACCGGGTGTCCGATGCGTTGCGTTTGGTGCGATAGCGAGTACACGTTCACCGGCGGCGATCATATCTCAATCGATGCGGTCCTCGAACAGGTGAAGTTATTTGGAGGCAAGCTCGTCGAAGTCACGGGCGGAGAACCACTCGCCCAAAAAGAAGGTTTTAAGTTGATCGAGAGACTTTGCGATGAAGGTTACGAAGTACTAGTCGAAACTGGAGGATTTGTTTCAACAGCTGATGTCGATCCGCGAGCCAAAGTGATCCTGGATGTTAAGTGTCCAGCGTCTGGTGAGGAGCCGCGGAACCACTGGCCGAATCTTGAGCGGTTGCGTCGCGACCGAGATGAAGTGAAATTTGTAATTGCCGACGAAGGCGACTGGGAGTACGCGCGCGAATTGATCCAGCGACTCAATCTAGAACAGCGTGCGAAAGCGATCTTAATTTCCCCCGCGTGGGATGCGGTTGATTTGCAACAGCTCGCGAATTCGATTGTCGCCAGTGGCATGGACGTCCGCATGCAATTGCAACTGCACAAGTACATCTGGGGACCGGAGGTTCACGGAGTCTAGTGGGAGGGTCTGAAGACAACGCTTACGAAATTGCCACGCCCGAAGATGCTGCGCAATCGAGGCTGGCGATTTGCCTGGTGTCGGGTGGCATGGATTCGTGTGTCACCGCGGCGATAGCGCAAACAGAAAACGATGAGTTGGCATTTCTGCATGTCTCATATGGGCAACGCACTGAACATCGCGAGCTGCGTGCTTTTGAGCAACTCGCCGATCACTTCGCGGTCCCGTTCCGATTGGCGGTTTCGATCGAATATCTAACACACATCGGCGGCTCGTCGCTGACGGATCTGGCTATCCCGGTTTCTCGGGGTTTGAACTCTCCAGGCATACCAACCAGTTATGTGCCGTTTCGCAACGCGCACCTGCTTTCGATCGCGACGAGCTGGGCAGAAGTAATTAGCGCCTCGCGAATTTACATCGGTGCCGTCGCGGAAGACTCATCCGGTTATCCGGATTGCCGCCCGGAGTTTTACGAATCCTTTCAAAAAGTCATTGAGACTGGGACGAAACCTGAAACTCATATAGAGATTAGGACGCCGGTGATTCATCTGAGAAAGGCCGCAATTATCTCAAAGGGCGCCGAACTGGGCGCGCCTTTGGAATTGACATGGTCGTGTTATGAAGAATCTGAGCGTGCCTGTGGAACCTGCGATTCCTGCGCCCTCCGACTTCGCGCATTTCGCGAGGCTGGAATCGCCGATCCGATACCCTATCTGCTTGACACAGTCGCCTGAGCTTATTAAGTTTAGGGCGCATCTCGCTCATTATTTACAACTGATCGAAGTTCAGACTCATCTTATCGGTCTCTCCTGGAATTCAATCCTTGGTAGACCGTGTCTTGGAGGAATATTTGGATGTTTCGTAAATCACTTTTCACAATAGTGGCGGCTATTACCTTGTTGTTTTCAGCTCCCGTAGCGGCTTCTGCTCAAGTCGGAGAGTTGCACGGTCACGTCTTTATGCAACAGGCGGATGGGACGAAAGTTCCTCTCGCTGACGCAGTCATTGACGTCTACCGCACCGACATCTCGTCAAAGTACAACACCAAGACAAATAAGAAAGGGGAATGGATTTTTGCCGGCATTCCCTATGTCGGCACTTACACCGTCGCTGTTAGTCATCCGACTGCTCAGCCGACCTGGCAACCTGGTGTAAAGGCGGGCCGCGATCTTGATGTCGTCCTCACCGTCAGCCCGGGCGATGGCAAACGGCTCACACTCGACGATATTAAGAATCTGGGCGCGGCTAGCGGCACACCCGTTTCGGGATCAGAATCTGCAGCTGATCGAGCGAAGCGCGAAGAGGCGATGCGCAAGAATGCGGAAATTGAGGCTAAAAATAAGAAGATCGAAGAGACGAATACCGTCATCGAGCGCACGTTCAATGCTGGTAACGCTGCTTTAGGTCTTAAGAACTACGACGAGGCGATCACTCAGTATGACGCCGGCCTGGCAGCAGACCCTGAACAGCCAATGATCCTCGCAAACAAATCAGTTGCCCTAAAAGCACGCGGGGTTCAACGGTATAACGCCGGCATCGCCGCCAAAGACGACGCCGAAAAGAAGACCTCCCTTGACGCAGCCAAGAGCGACTTCCGAGCCGCCGCTGACGCGATGACTAAGTCGGTCGAGATGATCAAAGCCCAACCGGTTCCAGCGGATGCGACTCAGTACAACGTCAACAAGTTGTTCGCCTATGCGAACCGGGCCGACGCAATGAGGTTGTTTGTCACGAAGGTGGACCAATCCCAGGCGGAAGCGGGCAAGGCCGCTTATGAAGAATACATGGCCATCGAAACCGATCCGGCCAAGAAATCGAAAGCTCAGCACGACCTGGCGCAAATGCTATTCGACGCCAATTCTTTTGATCAGGCGCTTGCGGAATACAAAAAGATTCTGGATGTAACGCCTGACGATACCGATGCGCTCGTCAAGTCCGGCATGCTCCTTTTCAATATCGGAGCTAT
Source organism: Pyrinomonadaceae bacterium (assembly GCA_963826235.1). Lineage (GTDB taxonomy): Bacteria > Acidobacteriota > Blastocatellia > Pyrinomonadales > Pyrinomonadaceae > PSRF01. The sequence goes on from CAWGWE010000002.1 coordinate 360,224, forward strand.
GAATAATGACAAGGCTAAGTATCAGGAAGCCGCTAATTACCTGCAGCAGTTTGTCGACAAGGCTCCTGACACCGACAAGTTCAAAGCAGATGCCAAGGCGATTCTCGAAGAGCTTAAGAACCAGCAGAACGTGAAGGCTGAAAAGACGGCGACTCCAGCCCGCAGGCGCCGCCCGTAGACCACTTTCACCAGCTTAAAACGAGGCCGCGCGGATGTCATTTTCGCGCGGCTTTTTCCTTTCCAACTGGACGTTACTCAGCCCAATTTCCTTTGAATTTCGCACAAAATGACTTCTTGACAGGTCAAAGTAACAACCTGTACTATGCTTGGGCAACGGTGTTAATCACACCGCTTGTGCAGTCCCAGCGCACGCAAAAGCTTCTCTTCCAGCGCTAGCCCCACCCGGTAAATCGTCTCTCAAAAGTCCGAACCCCGAACGAAATGTCTGCAAAATTAGGCGAAATTCTCGTCCGCGAGAACCTCATCAGTGCTCAGCATCTGCGTGAAGCTCTCGACTACCAGCGCGAGCATGGTGGGCGGCTTGGCTACAATTTGGTCAAGCTGGGACTGGTCACCGACGACATGATTACGGCGGTGCTCTCGCGCCAATACGGCATTCCCTCCGTCAATCTCGACCTCTTCAAGATAGATGAACCGGTCCTGCGCCTTATTCCCCAGGAAGTGGCCCAGAAATACTCTGTGATTCCGCTCTCGCGCGTTGGGGCCACTCTGACGCTCGCCATGGTAGATCCGACTAATGTTTTCGCCATGGACGACATCAAGTTCATGACGGGCTTGAATGTCGAACCAGTGGTTGTCGCGGAAGTCAGCATTCAACAGGCAATCGCCAAATACTACGGTACCTCACGTGAGATTGAGTTGGCGGCGGTCACCGTGGACGATGCGGTGTTTGAACCGGTCGACATGAAGACCGGCAATGGTGGCATCACTCACGCCGACCTCGTGTCGCTCGACAGCATTGACTTCGAGGTAGGCCGTACTGAAGACGTAGAAGTTGTCGAAGACAACGAAGAGATCGATCTCTCGACGCTCTCACGATTAAGCGAAGACGCTCCGGTAGTCCGGCTTGTAAACGTTCTGCTGGTTGATGCACTGCGACGTGGCGCTTCAGACATCCACGTTGAACCTTACGAGAAAGAACTGCGCATCCGCTTCCGCATCGACGGTGTGCTTTACGACGTGATGCATCCGCCCCTAAAGCTGCGCGACGCGCTGATCTCACGCGTGAAAATCATGTCGAAGCTCGACATTTCGGAAAAGAGACTGCCGCAGGACGGGCGCATCAAGATCAAAGTGAAAGTCGATGCGCGTTCACGCGAACTCGATTTTCGTGTTTCGACGCTTCCTACCCTCTTTGGCGAGAAGGTCGTCCTCCGACTGCTGGACAAAGAAAACCTCATGCTTGACATGCACAAGCTTGGTTTCGAACCGGAGTCGCTTACCAAGTTCCGCCGCAATATTTCGAAGCCCTACGGCATGGTGCTGGTTACCGGTCCGACAGGCAGCGGTAAAACAAACACGCTCTATTCAGCGCTGCAATCGTTGAATACGATTCAGACGAACATCATGACCGCGGAAGATCCGGTTGAGTTCAATCTGATGGGCATCAACCAGGTGCAAATGAAAGAGCAGATTGGCTTGAACTTCGCCGCTGCCTTACGCGCCTTCCTTCGTCAGGATCCCAATATTGTTCTCGTCGGTGAAATCCGCGACTTTGAAACAGCCGAGATTGCCATCAAGGCCGCGTTAACGGGCCACCTCGTACTTTCCACTCTACACACGAACGATGCCCCATCAACAATCTCGCGACTGATGAACATGGGTATTGAGCCTTTTCTCGTTGCCACCAGCGTTAACTTGATACAGGCGCAACGCCTCATCCGGCGCATATGTAAAGACTGCAAGCGCGAAGAGTCTATGCCCCCTGAAGCCCTCATCGAAGTTGGTTTCTCCACCGACGAGGCGAGCAAGCTGAAAACGTACAAAGGTAAAGGTTGTTCGACCTGCAACAACACCGGTTACAAGGGACGCATCGGCCTATATGAAGTCATGGAAGTTAGCGACGAGATTCGCGAATTGATTCTGATCGGCGCTTCTGCTTTGGAACTCCGCAAGAAAGCCATCGATGACGGCATGATCACTTTGCGCGAGTCCGGACTTCACAAGATTCGCAATGGACTCACCACGCTCGAAGAAGTGGTTCGCGAGACCGTGGCCTAACCAGAGGATAAAACGATGTTGCGTATAGTTGCATTAGTAATGGTTTTGCTGCTTTCGACTGGAGTGCTCCTGCCTTTCGCCGGATCATCGGCGCATGGACTACGCCAGAATTTCATTTCGAAGCGCAGTTTTCACCATCGCCGGCATTCGCGCGCCTGGTGGCGTCGTTATCGCGCGCGCATGGCTCGTCTTCGGATGAAGAGACGACAGGAAGCGGCCATCATGGCACATCGCAGATCTGTGCTGCGGCCGGTCATGCCATTGGCGTTAACAAAGGCCCCGACAGCCTCAGCTTCAATCCCGGCTCCAGAGCTTGTAATGGCATCTATACCGGGAACGGTTCCAGCGCCAGTGGTAGTAACCGCGCCACCAGTTCCGGCGTCGACTTCGATTCCGGCAGCGACTATTCCGCCAGCTTCGCGAAAACTTCCTACCCCGGCGACAGCACCTGCTCCGCGTTTTGTTAAGGCTACAGTTTCGGCTCCGGTCGCAGTAACCATTCCTGCGCCACCTTCGAAAAGAATCACCGCTCCAAGTTCGCAGACAATAACGGCTCGGCCTTTGAATACGGTTAAGTTCGCTTCAGCGGTAGCTGTTCCCGCGCCAGTCGTGAAAACAGAAGCGCCCGTAGCTTCGACTACGGTTCCCGTGACAGCTGCACCAGCAACTTTAGCTACAGCAGCAAAACCAGTTGCCACTGCAGTAAAGTCTTCCATTGCCACTCCTGCTAGTGGACCGCAATTGCCCTCAGGCTGGAACGCCCAGGGAACAAGCAAAAACGGTGAGGTCAAATTCCGCACTGAAACCTCTGCCGGCATGCTAAACGGGCAGGCGTCACTTGGTGTGGTCGCAATGAGCCGTCCCAATCCGATCTATATGCCCGCGCGCGAAGAGCGACGCCTGCTCGCAGGAGTTGCAATCGCAGACTTGCGGCGCCTCGTGATCGACAAGATGATTTCAGACGGTGGTTGGGTAACCAACGACTACTTCCGTGATGTCGCCGGGCAGCGTGTGTTCATCGTGACCGCGCAAACTCCGGGCGACGGCCGCTCACCAGATAAGTCCTGGAACTTCTATTTCACCGAAGTTAACGGACGCATCTACCGGCTCACAACGAACACGCCGCAAGAGTTTTCCGGTCGCATGGCCGCAGAAGCGGAAAGCTTCATCGCTTCTTTCCATGCAGTTTCCAAACCTGCCAGCAAATAACTGGGAGGCCAGACTCCAACTCTCAGTTCCTTATCCTCGGAGGAATACAGCTCGATGCGAATAAACGAGAGCGCCCCGCAAATCTCCCTGTCTGACCTGCTCAAGAAACTTTCTGAGCTGCGCGGCTCGGACCTCCATATCACGACCGGCTCTCAGCCTCAGGTTCGCGTCGATGGTCATCTCAGCCCCCTCGATGGCTATCGCGTCCTCACTTCCGCCGATACCAAACAGTTGGCCTATTCAGTTTTGACTGACGCCCAGAAGCATCGCTTCGAAGAGAACCTGGAACTCGATTTCTCATTCGGAGTTAAGGGTCTTTCGCGCTTTCGCGCGAACCTCTTCAATCAACGTGGTGCGGTCGGCGCCGTCTTTCGTGCCATTCCCTACGAGATCAAAGCCTTCGAAGAGTTGGGGTTGCCGCCGGTTGTGAAGCAGATGTGCGACAAGCCCCGCGGCTTGATTCTCGTCACGGGACCCACCGGATCAGGTAAATCAACGACGCTCGCTTCGATGGTCGACAAGATCAATCGCGATCGTCACGAACACATTTTGACAATTGAAGATCCCATCGAGTTTCTTCACAACCATAAGAACTGCGTAGTCAATCAGCGTGAAGTCAACGCCGACACGCACGGCTTTGCCGAAGCACTGCGCACGGCACTGCGTCAGGATCCGGACGTGGTACTGGTCGGTGAAATGCGCGACCTCGAGACGATCGAGTCGGCTTTGCGCATCGCTGAAACGGGCCATCTTACGTTCGCGACGCTCCACACAAATTCTGCGGCCTCGACAATCAACCGCATTATCGATGTCTTCCCTGCCGATCAGCAGGCTCAAATTCGAGCTCAGCTTTCTCTCGTGCTGGAAGGCATTCTTTGCCAGGCACTGCTGCCGCGCGCTCATGGCGGCGGCCGTGTGATGGCGCTGGAAATACTGGTGCCCAACGGCGCCATTCGCAATCTGATTCGCGAAGACAAGGTGCACCAGATCTATTCCATGATGCAGACCGGTCAGGATAAGTACGGAATGCAGACTTTCAATCAGGCCCTCGCGACGCTTTATCACAAGCGCCAGATCACTGCTGATATCGCGATGCAGCGTTCGTCGAACGTCGATGAATTGAAGGAGCTGATGGATCGCGGTTCAGGCGTTAACACTGGAAACGGCAGTAATCAAGCACCAGCCCCCGGCAACCATCCCAGCCCCTACGCTCAGGCACGCCCCGTAGGCGCGCGCCCTACCATCACCAAATAACCTCGACAATGGAGCTCTAGACTATGCCTACCTATGTTTTCAAAGGCCGCAACAAGCTAAACGAGACCGTCGTTGGCGAACGCGTTGCGGACAATCGTGACGCGCTGCGCCAGATTCTGCGCCGCGAGCAGGTCACCCTCACCTCCGTGAAGGAGAAGGGCCGTGAAGTAGGCATTCCTAAACTTGGTGGCCGCAAGAAAGTCAAAGCGAAGGTCCTCTCCATCTTCACGCGTCAGTTCTCAGTGATGATTGATGCCGGCTTGCCCTTAGTCCAGTGTCTCGAGATCCTCGCTCAGCAACAGGAGAACAAATACTTTCAGGCTACCCTTCTGCAAGTCCGGCAGGACGTCGAAGAAGGCTCAACTCTTTCTGCCGCGATGGCGCGCCATCCGAAAGTGTTCGATCAGCTTTACACGAACATGGTTGAAGCCGGTGAGACAGGCGGTATCCTCGACCTGATCCTGCAACGCCTCTCTTCGTTCATTGAAAAGATCGTAAAACTAAAACGCGACGTGATCTCGGCGATGATCTATCCGGCGGCGGTTGTGTTGATGGCGGTTGGCGCCGTGGCAGTGATCATGATCGTTGTCATTCCGCAGTTTCAGAATATCTTCCTGGGTTTATTGGGACCCGGAGAACAGTTGCCGCTGCCGACGCGAATTGTTGTGGGCATCAGTGACTTCCTGGCCGGTTGGGGCGGTCTGTGCATTTTGATTGTGCTTATCGCGATTGTGCTTTCCGTGAGGTTCTACTACAAGACACCTAACGGCAGACGAAACATCGATCGGGTGCTACTCAAGGTTCCCATCCTGGGCGACATCCTGCGGAAAGTAGCCGTCGCAAGATTCTCGCGAACACTTTCAACATTGCTGTCTTCCGGTGTGCCGATTCTCCAGTCCCTGGAAATTACAGCGCGCACGGCCGGCAACGTAATTATTGAAGAAGCGATCCTGAAGGTTCGTGCCGGCGTCGAGCGCGGCGAAAGCTTCGTTGATCCCTTGAAGGCTACCGAAGTGTTCCCGCACATGGTGGCGCAGATGGTGGGCATCGGCGAACAAACTGGCGCCCTGGATGCAATGCTCGGAAAGATCGCCGACTTTTACGAACAAGAAGTCGACGCTGCAATTGCGAACCTGCTGACATTAATGGAACCCTTGCTGATCGGTTTTCTTGGCATCACCATCGGTTCGATCGTGATCGCGATGTACCTGCCGCTGTTCAGCTTGATCGGAAAGCTATCAGCAGCCCACTAAGCGAAAACTTCAACTGTCCTCGTAGTTAATTATAAAGGGAGGCTAAACAGCCTCCCTTTTTTAATCGATGCGAACGCGGTGTCACTTGCTGAAGCTAGGGAAAACAAATGACCTCAGATTCCGGAACAATAATTTTCTACAACCAAAACTTCGGCGGAGCCGCTCTGCCTGAAGGCGGAGACAGTGTCAGCGAAGCAGCGCGGGTGCGCGCGGTGCCTGTCGGGGTCTACGAGTGGTGCTTTCGGCAGCAGCCGCAGTACGAGCTCGACGGCGCGCTCCTTTTTAACGCGGGGAATTTCGATCCACAAAATGATGAGCAGCCGAAGCAATTTGAAATTGCGGAAGACATTACGGAGATCGAACGGATACTGACGATTCGAAGAACAAGTGACGCTATCAATCTGGAATCGGTAGAAATTATTCCTCTGGATTGGAGAGAGAACCCCCTCGAGTTCAGCCAGCCCACAGTTAGTGAAAGTCAACGAACCATTCGCTACCTGAAAGATCCTCCGGTCGAATCCCTGAAATTAAGAGTCTCTGCAGTAAATGTTTTCGAAGTCGAAAACCTCAATGCCATCGCTCCGGGCCAATGGCAGGAATTACTTGCCGGGACAACTGACAGCTTTAATTAAACGCACAGAAGACATCAGGATTGATAGGTTGGATAGTTCGCAAGGCGCCGCGCGCAAGATCGAGGATCATTTGCTGGCCTTCTTTCGCATTCTGCTGGAGAAGGCTCCCGAGCGGATCTTTGATTTCGAATGTAGTTATCGCTATCAGATGGTGGACGGCGGTCCCCACGCATTACTGCCTGTGCTGATTCGGCAAACGCTGAGCTTAGAGAGCGCAAGCGAATCCTTCTCGGCTTTGCTGCCCACACTTAACAATTGGTATCAGAGCGCTTCACCCCCAAAAGGAGTTTTCGACTTCGGTGTGAAAGTATATGGCGCGGGATCACGACAGTCAGTGCCGCCGACAGTGCCCATCTTGCACCTCACGGGAATCATCTTGCCGCTCGAGTCAATCGCGGGCTGGAACAAGCACCCGTGATTTGAATCCTGGCCTCGGGCGCCGGTTGCGAGAGGGAGGTCAATAGCCTCCCTTTTTTGTTGCTCGCTGAGACTCTCAGTCGTTATGCTCAGACCAGTTTGCTGACGGAGTAAATCTTGGTCCTATCTCAACCATTACGAATCGTGCAGGCCAGCGAACCGGACGTTCCGCTGATTCTTCAATTCATTCGCGAGCTCGCGGAATACGAGAAGCTTGCGGATCAAGTGGAAGCTACGGAAGAACGAGTGCGAGAGAATCTCTTTGGAGCATCGCCCAGGGCTTCTTGTGTGCTGGCATATCACGACACACGCCCGGTGGCCTTTGCTCTCTACTATTTCACTTATTCAACCTTCGCGGGGTTGCCGGGACTCTACCTCGAGGATCTGTTTGTTGAGCCCGACGTTCGCGGCCAGGGAGTCGGCCGAGAGTTGCTGCGGCATCTTGCGAAACTAGCTCTGCAGGAAGACTGTTTCAGAATTGAGTGGGCGGTTCTGCACTGGAACAAATCAGCAATCGGTTTTTACGAAAGGCTCGGTGCAGTGCCGATGGATGAGTGGGCGGTTTATCGATTGGCGGGAACGGCACTCTCGAGATTAGCGGAAGAAGATAATTGAGCGGACACCGAAACTCAAGACTTTGCGCAAGATGACTCTGAGTCGGACCAAGCTTCTCCGCCGGTACTCGAAGTAGGGGTGGACTATTACCTCGAGAATGGGCTCATGGTCTTCACGACAGCGTTTTTGCTAAAGCGAGGCTACTGTTGTGAGCGAGGCTGCCGTCATTGCCCGTATGGCTACTCAAAAGGGATGGACGGGTCTAAATTGTGAAAATCCGATTTATCATTTTCCATTTGCCATTGTTAGACAACTGAAACCGCCAAGTCGCCAAGAGCCACAGAGCACGCCAAGAAAAAATAAAACGATCTTAGTGCTTTGTGCTTAGTACTTTGCTGCGGCTGGTTCAGCAGGTCAGTGAGGTCGACAGAATCAAGTTTTCGTCAGCGAAACAAAGTTCGAAGCACCAAGTTCAAAGCTCGTTCTATTTTTCTTGGCGATCTCTGCGGTCCTTGGCGACTTGGCGGTTTGATTTCCCATGAGAAACGGAAAATGACAAATGAGAAATGGAAAATGATTCGGACCGTAACGCATAACACAACCTCACGCATGTGGTACGCTTGCGAGGGATGGCCTCCGAGGCGATAGCAGAACAAACCCCAAACCTGGGCCGCAGGCTCTGGTGGCTGATTCTTGGCCGGCTGGCAGTTTCATTACTGCTGTTGGCCATTTCCTTTTGGACCGGCACTCCCAGCCGGGAAGTTTTGTGGCCGAAGACCGTACCCTTCCTCTTCTTCGTCGCCACCCTCACAGCTGCCTATGCACTTGCACACCGCTTTACCCGGACGCGTGTATTCCAAGTACGACTCCAAATGGCTGTCGATATCTTTTTGGTTACCTGGCTGGTTTGGAATTCGTACGTCATCAATTCGCCTTACACCGCGCTCTACATCGTGATCATCGCGATAGCCAGCCTTTTTCTGGCGCCGCGAGAGGTGGTGATTAGCTCGGTTGGTTGCGCTGTGGTCTTTACTGCTGCCGCCCTCGCGGCTCTCAGCGGTTTCGGTGAACCATCCGGCTGGTGTGACATTGGATGCAGCATCGCTCTCGCGCGCGATTCAATCCGTGGGCTTGTTTGACGTGGCCTTCTTCGTGGTAGGCCTGCTCTCGGCGAGACTCGCTGAACATCAATCGGGATCCGATGTGCGACTGAAAGCTGCGACCCAATCGCTCGCGAATCTGCGCGCCTTGCATGAAAGAATTGTGGCTTCGATTCGCTCGGGAGTAGTGACCACCGATCTCCAGGGACGAATTTATACGCTTAACGCTGCTGCAGAGGAGATTACCGGTTACAACGAGCTGGACGTGCGAGGCCAGGATGTATCGATCTTCTTCGGAGACTTGAAGGAACAGACGCGAGCTTCGCTAAACGCTTCTGAGTTGGGTACCATCACCAGGCCGCGTTTTGAAGCCGACTGTCTGACCGCCGAAGGGATGCGACTGCGCCTGGGGTTTAGTATCTCGCCGCTCTTTTCGGAAACCGGGGAAACTACCGGAACCGTGATCGCTTTTCAGGATCTGACACACATCCGTGCACTTGAAGAGACTTCGCGACGGCAGGATCAACTGGCCGCAATCGGACGGATGGCCGCGTCCATTGCCCACGAGATTAGAAATCCCCTCGCAGCGATGCGGGGTTCAATCCAGATGTTGCGTCACGAGATGAAAGGCGACTCTTCGCAGGCAGAGCTGATGGAGATTATTCTGCGCGAGTCTGATCGCCTCAATCGCATCATTACAGACTTCCTGAACTACGCGCGTCCGCGATCAGCCAGTCATGCACAAGTTGAAGTAGGCGAGCTGTTGCGGCGCACTTTTACGCTTTTGCGTTTTAGTCCGGAAATTAACGAGAACCAATCGATTAAAGAGAATTTTCCCGAGGATAGCTTTTTTGTTGACGCTGACGCCGAACAGCTGCAACAGGTGTTCTGGAACCTCGCGCGCAATGCTTTGCAGGCAATGCCCGACGGTGGAACGTTGACTGCGGGGCTGGGGCGCAAGGCGAACGACCGGCTGCGAATAACTTTTGCGGATACGGGAAGGGGAATGACACCGGCTCAGGTCGAACGCTTGTTTGAACCCTTCTCTTCAACTACAGGGGGAACGGGCTTAGGCCTCTCTATTGTTTATCAAATCATTCGTGAGCATGGTGGTACAATTAATGTGAGCAGCCGCGAAGGCCATGGAACCACGATTACGTTGGAACTGCCGAGTCAGAAGCAGAAGTCAGAAGTCAGAAGTCAGGAGTCAGAAGTCAGAAGTCAGGAGATCAAAGGTACGTGAAAATCTGATAAAGAAGACGACGTGACAACGATATAACTACATAAGGACGAAGGAGAACCTCACCATGAACCACCTCACCCAGGAAGAAAGTTTCGAAAGAAAAACAGGTCGAGCTCGTACATTCCGGGATCTAATAGTTTGGCGCAAGGCTCATGAATTCGTCCTCTCCGTTTATGGCTTTACGAGAAATTTTCCAAAAGACGAACGGTTTGGATTGACTTCACAATTATAGGAGAGCTGCAATATCGATTCCGGCTAATGTCTCGGAGGGATTCAAGAAGAAAGGGCCAAGTGACAAAGTCAGGTTTATGAACATTTCCCAGGGTTCCGTCGAGGAGTGCCGGTACTACTTCATTTTGGCGAACGACCTCGATTACGGTGATGCTGCACCTTAATGACGCGGCTCGAAGAAGTCAGTAAACTATTGACTGGTTATAGTCGGGCAATCAGCGCGAACAACCCCTGAGTGCCGGTCTGGTAGTATTTCTGACTCCTGACTTCTGACTTCTGACTTCCGCACCAGGATCTATGTCAAGTTTGCTAATAGTCGACGACGAATTAGGCATGCGTCAGTTTTTGACGCATCTCTTCCAGCGTGATGGTCACGACGTCCGGGTCGCGGAAAGTGGTCGCAAGGCAATGACGATGCTGCGCGAAGAGCCTGCCGACTTAATCATCTCCGACGTAAAGATGCCGGACATGGGCGGCATCGAGTTGTTGCGCGCCGCGCGTGAGCTTTTGCCCCAGGTGGAAGTGGTCCTCATGACTGCTTTCGCCAATGTTGAGACAGCACGTGAGGCTTTCCTGCTCGGCGCTTACGACTTTGTCCAAAAGCCTTTCGACAATGATCTGTTGAAAGAAGTTGTCGCTCGTGCTCTGGAAAAGATCTCGCTAGTCAAAGAAAAGGACGCAATCCTAAAAGTCCTGGCCCAGGGACAGCGAACCCAGGCGCAACTCGGAAATATCATCGGACGCTCGGCGAGCATGCAGTCGCTCTTCCAGATGATTGAAACCGTGGCCCAGGTCCAGGCGACCGTACTCGTTACAGGAGAATCAGGAACTGGAAAAGAACTCGTAGCGCGCGCGATTCACGACCTCGGCCCGCGCGCCGAAAAGCCTTTCGTTTCGATCAACTGCGGCGCCTTCACGGAGACACTGCTTGAGTCCGAACTGTTTGGGTACGTGAAGGGCTCGTTCACGGGGGCCAACGCTAATCGCAAAGGTCTTTTTGAAGCAGCCAACAGCGGCACAATTTTTCTCGACGAGATCGGCGAGATGTCGCCCGCCATGCAGGTTAAGCTTTTGCGCGTGCTGCAGGAACGGAAACTACGACCGGTGGGCGCCACGGAAGAGACCACAGTTGATACGCGCGTGATTGCCGCTACTAATCGCGACCTCGCTAGCATGGTCAAGGATGGAACATTCCGCGAGGATCTCTTTTATCGCATCTCGGTTATTCCCATCGAACTTCCCGCGTTGCGACAGCGACTCGAAGACGTTTCCGACCTGGCAAACCACTTCGTTGCCAAGTTCTGCGCTCAAGGCGGGGCGCAGCTTAGGAATTAGCGACGCGGCGATGCGGTTGCTGGAAAACTATTCGTGGCCCGGCAATGTTCGGGAGCTCGAACATACAATCGAACGCGCTGTAGCGCTCGAGACCAGCGACGCGATTCAACCTGAGCGTCTGCCTGAAAAGATCACCAGCTACAATCCGCATCGAGTCGCCGCAGCCTTTGATTTTCCTGACGAGGGCTTGAACCTTACAGCCTATCTGGATCAGTTAGAGAAGACGTATTTGCTCGAGGCTCTTCAGAGATCTGGAGGCAACCAGACGAACGCTGCCACGCTCCTGCACCTCTCCGTACGCTCACTGCGGCACCTACTCGATAAGCATGGTATTCGCGCCCTCACAGCCCAAATGCGTGACGAACGACGCAGTCCGGATTCAACACCGCGGCGCCGTTCCACCGATACCGGTGAGCGCCGGCGTGAAGACGATCAGGCCGAGTTTGCCGCTGGCGCGGGCGAAAAATAAGAACGACGCCACCCTCCCACAATTCGTCAGAGCCTGCTGACGTAAATTGTCAGGAACTCAAACCACCCATTTCCAGTTTTCTTTCGCTCCGCTAAAACTCTGCGATTTTGCAGTGTTTGCGCCGCTTTCGGCCCTTGGCACGAACCTTGTAGTTAGACCACCCGACAACTTCGCGCACCGCGCGGCCTTTAGAGAAAGAAGCCGTTGGCGCGACAAACAAAGCAACAATTTCTCTTAAGGAGCATGACTAAGAAAATGAAAACCAACAAAGGCCAAGCCGGCTTCTCACTGATCGAACTTCTCATCGTCGTCGCGATCATCGGCATCATCGCCGCCATCGCTATTCCTAACCTGCTCGCTTCCAAGCGCGCTGCCAACGAAGGTTCGGCCGTCGCGTCCATGCGCACCATCACCAGTGCCGAAGCGACCTACGCTGCCACGACTGGTGGCGGACAGTATGGCAACCTCGCCGCCCTCGCTGGCCAGGGATTGGTTGACGGCGTTTTGGGCGGTGCCGCCGGCGTCAAGAGTGGTTACAGTTTCGTCTCCACTCCCTCGGGTGCGGGTACGGCTGCTGATCCTTACCTCTATCTCTCAACCGCTTCACCGCAGGCAGTTGGTGGCGTGACCGCAACCGGCACCCGCAACTTCGCGTCTGACCCGACTGGCGTTATTTACTCCAGCCGCCGGCAGCACCACTCCAATGGCAGCCGCTACGGGCACCGCCATCGGTAACTAATAAACACTCCTCTCCTCACCTTTCTCCCCGGGGCACTGAGCAATTGAGCTCGTGCCCCGGGCTTTTTTCAGCTTGACGTTATTCGTCAGAGATTGAGGACGTTATTTGTCAGTCAAGGCCCATGGCCTAGCTTTGGCCCACGATTTGGCTAGTAAAAACCGCAAGTTTCCCTGCAGGAGGTGTTGCGAAGTCTCTGGCACGAACCTTGTAGTTAGACCACCCGACAACTTCGCGCACCGCGCGGCCTTTAGAGAAAGAAGCCGTTGGCGCGACAAACAAAGCAACAATTTCTCTTAAGGAGCATGACTAAGAAAATGAAAACCAACAAAGGCCAAGCCGGCTTCTCACTGATCGAACTTCTCATCGTCGTCGCGATCATCGGCATCATCGCCGCTATCGCTATTCCTAACCTGCTCGCTTCCAAGCGCGCTGCCAACGAAGGTTCGGCCGTCGCGTCCATGCGCACCATCACCAGTGCCGAAGCGACCTACGCTGCCACGACTGGTGTCGGGCAGTATGGCACTCTTCCGAACCTCGCCGGTCAGGGCTTGGTTGACGGCGTTCTGGGCGGTGCCGCCGGCGTCAAGAGTGGTTACAGTTTCGTCTCCACTCCCTCGGGCGCGGGCACCGCTGCCAGCCCCTGGCTCTATCTCTCAACCGCTTCACCGCAGGCAGTTGGTGGCGTGACCGCCACCGGTACCCGCAACTTCGCGTCTGATCCGACTGGCGTTATTTACTCAGCCGCCGGCAGCACCACTCCAATGGCAGCCGCTACCGGCACCGCCATCGGTAACTAATAACACTCCTCTCCTTGGTCCTCACCTTGGCTCCCCCGGGGGCGCGGAGCAATAGCTCCCGCCCCCGGGTCTTTTTTTAGAGCTTGAGAATCCTATGGAAAAAGTCGTGAAAGCGATGAGGGATCCACGGTGGTTCGTAGCCGTGTTATGGCCGATAGTTCTGGCCGTTCCTTATCTTCCTGGCATTCCGAAGCCATCTGTGGGTGGTTTGGCATGGCGGCAGGAATTAGCGTTCGCGGCAATACTTGTAGGCACGTTTGCACATCTCCTCTCGTGGCTTAGTAAATCGAAGACAACGAGTTTTCAACTTAACTTTCCGTCTTCTTCATTACTGATTAGCGCGGTTCTATTCGCCGCCTGGTGTGCCGCCTCGGCATTGTGGGCGGCAAACCCCTATTCGGCTGTCCACTACGCCTTCACCTGGGGCGCCTTTCTACTTTTCTTTTGCCTGATGCATTTTGTGGCTGCGCGTCCACGCGCGCTGAGGGCCTCGTTCTACGCGCTGGCTGTCATCATCTGGCTTCTTAGTCTCTCCTGCATAGTCGAGTGGTTGTTTGGCGACTTCCTCAATGACCACGCTTACCGCGCGAATCTTAAGCCACTCTTCAGAGGTTTCAGTGGCTTCGGTGAAACGATGGCAGTTGCGGCGCCGATCTTTGCCGCACTCTCGCTCAGCGTTAGAAAGCGGCGAACAGCAGTATTTTGCGGTGCGACTTCGTTGGTCGCCTGGCTTGTAATTCTCCAGGCTTTCCAGCGCGCGCCAATTTTGGGCGCCACCGCCGCGTTCATTGCACTCGGAGCCGGAGTCTTGGTTTTCAAACGCTGCCGCGCCCACAGCCTGCAACGCGTTGCGCTCCTGCTCGCAGGGTTGATCATCGTCGCGGTCTTACAACTGGTCGTGTTCGCAGCAGACTCCTGGAGAAGACTTCACCGCCCTGCAGCGATTGGCGGCGGTTTCAACAGCAGAAGACAACACGAAAGTTCGACTACTTTACTGGGGCGCTGGACTCGAGATGTTTCGCTCGCATCCGTTGGTGGGCGTGGGCGCGAACAACTACGAAGTGGCGTTCTCTGAAGCACGGCAGAAGTTTGCGGCAACTCATCCGGACAGTCCGCTCGTAGGAATGAATGAGCAGTTGCTTACTCAATACGCTCACAATGAGTATGTTCAGATTCTTGCCGAACTCGGGATCGTTGGGATTCTGATCTTCGGGGCCGTCTGTCTTTTGCTTGCCCGAACAGTCTTGGCGCGCAATCCGACACTCACAAAATCCATTGCTAGCTTTGGGCGCCGGTGGCGGCTTGCTGGCCTTTGCCATCAGTTCAGCGGCTAGTGCCTTTTCATTTCGCTGGTTCGGAAGCGGCTTGATGTGCTTTTTTGCGGCAGCACTTGTTTCTCGACTTGAAGCCATGAGGTCAGCAAAGCCGCAAGCGTCCAGCGCGGTTGGATTACGTCCTGCGCTGTTTCAGCGAGCTGTTCCAGCATGCGCTTTTAGTTTCGCTCTCGTGATGTTCATTGGAGCCGGCATGCAAGCCCTGAATGGCGTCACCCATGCCTGGGCCCAGAGGAGTGCCACTCCCTCACAAGCCGAAGGCTTTTATCGTCACTCGCTCCGCTTTAATCCATTCGACGCAGCCTCACACTTCGATTATGGCTCGCTGCTCTATCAGCAGCGTCGCTACGATGAAGCCGTAGGACATCTGCGATACGCGGTGGTCCACGGCTTCAACACTTCAACGAGCTATGCGATGTTGGCAGCTGCTGAAGAAGCAGCAGGCGACCCCGTGGCTTCAGAGCGAACTCTAGCGGAAGCCGCGAAAGTCTACCCCCGTTCTGTTTTTATCCTTGTACGTCATGCCGCCGCTCTCAGCCGATTGGGTAAAAGCGCTGAATCGGAGAAGCAATTTTCCGAAGCACTGGCCGTGGATGCTCGGGCGGCGCGTGGCTGGTATCAATTGATCAATTTCGACATCGATGCTGCTCTCAGTGCCGCGCAGAAAGACTCGAGTCTCGCCAAGCCGGGCGAACTCAAGCCGCAAACTGCGATTTATGTGGTGCTGAAAGAGAATGAGAGACGTCTGAACATTCCGGCAACGAGCGGTTGGCGAGGTCGCGTTGGCGCTGCTGCTAACTAATCCATTAAACCCGACAAACAACATGAAACTCGCAAATCAACAAGGATTTTCACTAATCGAGTTGCTGATCGTAGTGGTGATCGTTGGAATATTGGCGGCGATAGCAATTCCCAATCTGCTTGCCTCGCGACGCGCCGCAAATGAAGCGTCAGCTTTATCTGCTTTGCGTACTATTCACAGCTGCGAAGTTACCTATTTCTCAACGGTAGGGAACGGAGACTATACCGACCTGCCAACACTCGCCGTGCACACACTCACTGATAACATCTTAGGAACGGGAACCAAGAGTGGTTACAGCTACGTCGTCAATTCTACTGGCAGTGGCGTACGGCCTGCACTATTTTATTCGACCGCTGTGCCGGCCACGACCAGTGGCCTTGCGCAAACAGGCACCCGGCGTTTTGGCATGACTGAAGACGGCACCTTGCATGGCGATTCCGCGGCACTCACTCCCTACGCGAGTCATGCTGCTGTGCGAGGCGCACCGACACTCGCTAATTAAACCATCGGCTAAGAACTTTTCCTCTCAAACATTGCTACTGACACGCCAACTTCACGCGTGTATATTCTGCAGAACATGCTGGGCCGCATAGCAGCTATCGCCGGCAATGCTTTTCGCGAGGCAGTGCGAGATCGCGTGCTTTACAATCTCGTACTCTTCGTCTTACTCCTCACCGGTGCGGCAGTCTTCATCGGCGAACTCTCCGGGGGACAGGAAAGAAAAATCATCGTAGACCTCGGACTCAGCGCGATGCTGTTGTTTGGGGTCTTCATCGCTATCTTCGTCGGCGTGGGACTGGTCTACAAAGAAATTGAACGGCGCACCGTCTACACGATCTTTGCCAAGCCTGTGGGCCGTGGAGAGTTTTTGCTAGGCAAGTATTTGGGATTGTGCCTGACTCTGCTGGTAAATGTGCTGGTGATGGGTGGGGGCGTTTCCCTTGCCTTAGTCTATGTGAGCGGCGGTTTCGACCCGCTCCTCCTCAGTATCTGGCCGGCAATTCTCTTACTCTACGTCGAACTGATGATCCTCACTGGAGTTGCGCTGCTCTTTTCTTCCTTCTCTTCCCCTGCGCTCTCGGCGCTACTCACTTTCTTCGTCTTCATCATCGGCCACTTCAGCGCTGACCTTAAGAGTCTGGCCACTTCAATGGGAAGCGTTTCCGCCCGTTGGTTTTTCAGCGCGTTGTATTACCTGCTGCCCAATCTGGCAAATCTCAGTTTCATCACGCCTGCGGCTCATGGCGAAATGCCAGGGGGCGCTTACATCATCAGTGCGATTCTCTATTCACTCCTCTATGTGACAGTAGTGTTGGCGGCAGCGACGTTGATCTTCAGCCGGCGTAATTTCAAATGAAGCGAAGTTTGACGAAAAGCGATGCGCTCTTGCTTCTAACAGTTCTGGTTGGACTGGCAGGCGTGATTGGAGTTTCGCGCTTGATTGAATCGCAGCGCTCGGTGGCAATCGCGGCGACGAGCGAAGAGCAGCTCTATCTGAATGGAGCTACGGTCAAACGCGTGAGTTTGGGGTTCAATGGACTTGGCGGCTGACTGGTATTGGATGCGATCGCTGCAGTACGTCGGCAGGAAGGTGCTGACCAGCGGTCAGGGATTCCAGCTTGATAATCTGGGAGGGCTTAATCTTAAATTGCTGCCCCCGCTACTCGATACCGCAACAACCCTGGATCCGCAGTTTCTGGAACCTTACGAATATGCCGCCATAGTTTTGCCGGGAATTGACGTTAAGGAAGCGATTCGGATTACGCAAAAGGGCATCGCTGCGAATCCCTCGTCATGGCGTCTTTATCAACATCTGGGTTACATCCACTGGCAACAACAGGATTACGAAGCGGCCCGCAACTACTTACCGCGAAGGGGCCAAAATTCCGGGCGCTCCTGCGTGGATGCAGGCGATGCAGGCGCGCATGGCCGCAGAAGGAGGCAGCCGCGATACGGCGCGCGAGATCTATCAACACATGTACGAGCAGTCTGAGGATGAACAAGTTAAGGAGATGGCCCGGCGCCGGTTACTGCAGCTCAAGTCGTTTGATGAGCGAGATGGCTTGCGCCGCTTAATGAATGCTTACAAGAATCAAACAGGACAGTGTCCGAGTTCCTGGACAGAGCTGGCTCCGACACTCCGCGCTTTGAAAGTGCCACTTGATCCGGCCGGAGCTCCGTTTGATCCTTCCGGAGTCGCTTATGTGATGCTTGCGAATAAATGTGATGTGGAAACCGATCCCCGATCGGAAGTACCGAATAACTGACGAATCCTATGCCGCCCATTGTTGAAATAGAACAACTGACAAAAGACTACGAAGTTGGATTCTGGCGCAAGCGGAAGGTTCGTGCGCTGGACGGTCTCTCGCTGCACGTCAATGAAGGCGAGATATTTGGCTTTCTTGGAGCGAACGGAGCCGGCAAAACCACCACGCTAAAACTCTTAATGCGATTGATGTTTCCCACTAGTGGTAAAGCGCGCATCCTCGGCCATGACATCTCTGACCTCGCGATGCACTGCCAAATTGGATACCTGCCGGAGAATCCTTACTTCTATGATTACCTGACGGCGCGCGAGTTTCTCGACTATTGCGGTCAACTCTTTGGCAGCGCGAAACCAGCTCGCAAACAGCGCACTGCGGAACTACTGGCGCGAGTACATCTCGATTCGAAGTCGTGGGATGTTCAACTGCGGAAGTTTTCCAAAGGCATGCTGCAGCGCGTCGGCTTAGCGCAAGCGCTCGTTAACGATCCCGAAGATCGTATTCCTCGATGAACCGATGAGCGGCCTCGATCCGGTGGGCCGGAGAGAAGTGCGCGACTTGATTGCCGGTTTGCGTCAAGAGGGTAAGACGGTTTTCATGAACTCGCATATCTTGTCCGACATCGAAGTGTTATGCGATCGCGTTGCAATACTTAAGCGCGGAAAACTTGCACACGTCGGACATCTGGATGAATTGCGGCGCGGCGTGGGCGAAACGGATCGGGTCGAGGT
The DNA here is from genome assembly GCA_963826235.1 of Pyrinomonadaceae bacterium. Taxonomy (GTDB): domain Bacteria; phylum Acidobacteriota; class Blastocatellia; order Pyrinomonadales; family Pyrinomonadaceae; genus PSRF01. Next base: position 378,830 of record CAWGWE010000002.1, read on the forward strand.
AATCGCGACGGGAACTGACAATCAGTCTCTTTTGTTACTGCTGACCGAAAGCGAGAAGTTTCAGGTAAGTGCGACGGCAAGCGGCGTACGAATTGAATTGGCGGATGAGCGGCACGTTGATGAAGCAATTGCTGCCCTGAGACGTGTGGGAGGAAAGCTGGTTTCAGTCCAGCCGGTTAGACAGTCGTTGGAAGATCTGTTTGTTGAGTCTCCTGCAGAACCAGCCGCCAACTAAAATCTGCTCACTTAAACTTCAGGCCGGTAACTTCCATTTTAATATTGGCGCGGTGATCTGTATCTTTCATTCCGTCGAGCCGAACTACAACCAGCATCGTACCGTTCGGTAATAGCTCGGCCTGCTTAGTGGGAATCACAACGACGGTTCGTTGCTTAACAGGTTTACCCTCACCATCAACTACTGCGGCCTTCACTTCCAAGCCATTGATCGTGCGTCCGGTGAAGTTGCGCACAGTCGTCTGCAGGTTCATCACAATATCACCGAGCGCGCGTTTCGCTTCGTCCGCTTCCGGCGGATCGAGATATAGCTTGGCGATGTTCTGATCAAATTCCGGCGAGCCGGGACGGAGAGCGCCTTCAAGAACTGGTTCCAGATTGCCGCCGCTACTGGCGCGCATCAGGAAATAAAAAATGATTGCAAAGAAAAGCGCGGCCACTACTGCCGCGCCAATAATAATTTTCCGCCGCGAGTCGTCGGAGCCTTCCAAGTCTCTATCTGAACTACTCATATGTGAATGGCGCAATTGTAGGACCGAGAAAACAGTTTTGCAATCGCCGCGTGCTTCGGCTCGTTACTACGAATCGTAAACGTTAGACCCAAAGCGATGGGCTTTGTTCCCTGAGATTGGCGCCCGTAGAGAAGCGGTGGCGGACTGGTGTCTACGCGTGCTGGTCCAACAAACTCTCGATCAGTCCCTCAAGCTCGCCGTAGTCGATGGGCTTTGTAATGTAGGCATCACACCCGGCGGCGAGCGCTTCGGCATGAAAATCCCTAGTGTCGTGGGCTGAGACAGCGATAATCGGCACACCCTTTACACGGGGCAACTGTCGAATCCGGCGGGTCGCAGCTAATCCGTCGACTAACGGAAGACTCAGATCCATGAGGATGATTTGCGGAGTTTCCCGTTCGGCCTGGCTGACCGCTTCCATCCCATTCACCGCTTCAGTTACCCAATACCCGCTCATCTCCAGCAGCCGCCGCATCATGACACGATTGTCTTCGGTATCTTCAACCAGCAGAACTCGTGTTTGAGCTGAAGTGCTGGAGAAGGGATCTGCACCGTCATAGTGCTGGGATTTTGTGGTCACGGGCGTCCGTTCGCTGTAAGTTGTTGAGTTCACTGTATCACTAGTATACGCAGAGGCTTTTTGCTAAGATGTCGCATCGAAATGCGACAGATCGAATCCGGCTTCCCGGGTTCAATTCATACACCGATTTCCCCCGCAAATTTTGAATTAGGTGCTCGACTTGTGAGCGCGGCTGCACGTTTACTCATTGATGAAGCCCTTATTGTCAGCGTTACACGATAGCAACTCTCTTCAAACCCTTGGTCGAGCATCTCTTCAAATCGTTCACGATCTGAAGAACCAGCTAAATGGTCTCAAACTGTATGCCACGTTCCTGCGCAAGCGCATGGAGAAAGGCACGCCACCGCCCGACGAGGTCGAGACCGTTAACAAACTGATTGCAGGTCTGGATAGAGCGGCCGCGGACCTTTCTACTTTGATGGACTATGGACGGCCTGTTGAACTGCGAAAGCAATCGCAGATTGACCTGCAAAAGATCATGCGTGGCGTGGCCGCAACTTTCACTGAACCGACCCGTGCAACCGGAGCATTAACTGGCGCGTTGGTAATCGAAGGAGACCAGTCGCCACTAATTGGAGAGTTTGATCCCGCGGCTTTGACGGAAGCGTTCAAGTCGATTTCGATTGGCGCTTTGAAACTTTCAAAGCGAGCAGAAGAGAGTGGCGTTCTGCGGGTAAGTTTGAAGGACGAGGCTCAACAGTCCGTCTTAATCGAATGGCATGATGTGAACGGAGTTGATCACGATCCATTTCAATCGTTTGCAGGAAGTGTCGAAATCAGAATGTCTCTGGCTGCAAAAATTATCGAGGCGCATGGCGGCGCGGCAACACAACAGGATACAACTCTGCGGGTAAGTCTACCGTTAACGACATAACACATTGGTCCAGGCTGCCTGTAAAAGGAAGTGCGTCATGAAGACGACCGGTACAGCCAGTTCAAGGGAGGAGAAAAAGGTGGAGCACAAAGATCTGCGGATTCTCGTAATCGATGACGAGCCTGTCATGGCTGATTCTTTGCGGACAAATCTAATTGATGAAGGTTACTCCGTTGATACGGCAGCGACTGGCGCGGAAGCGATCGAGCTATTCGATCAAGGTGGTCATCACCTGGCGATTTGCGATCTACAACTCCCTGACATGGACGGACTCGAAGTAATGCGGCACATGAAAGATGCGCGCCCGACAACTGAAGTGATCGTCGTTACCGGATATGGGTCGGTCGCTCGCGCCGTTGAAGCGACAAAAGCGGGTGCCTTCTACTTCGTCGAGAAGCCGTTCGACTTTGAAGAAATTCAGCCACTGGTCGATAAGGCGCTCGAGCGTCGCGAGCTCGTTGCGGAAGCTGCAAACATGCGGCGGCAACTTTCAACTCGTTCGGAATATTTCAATATCATCGGCGCGTCAAAGGCGATGCAAACGATTTACGAAACGATCGAATCAGTCGCCAAATCGGACGCCAACGTTTTGATCGTCGGGGAATCCGGCACCGGCAAAGAATTGATTGCCAACGCCATTCATTACAATTCCCTGCGTTCTAAGAAGCCATTCATAAAAGTGAATTGCGCCGCCCTGCCGAAGGAGTTAATCGAGTCCGAACTTTTTGGTCACACGAAAGGTGCGTTCACAGGCGCACATGCCGATAAAGAGGGTTTGGTGCAGCATGCCGCCGGCGGTTCGCTCATGCTCGACGAAATTGCCGAGATGCCGATTGAATTGCAGCCGAAGCTCTTGCGCGTACTGCAGGAACGCAGCTACCGCAAAATCGGGTCTGAAAAGACTTTTGCGGTGGATTTCCGCCTGATCTCGTCCACCAACAGACCTCCGGCCGACGCCATTCGCGACGGCGTTTTGCGAGATGACCTTTTCTATCGCATCTCCACCATCACCATCCATGTGCCACCTTTACGCGAGCGCAACGAAGATATTCAATTGCTAACCGAGCACTTCCTGCACATCTACGCTCAGAAATATGAACGACCGATTAGTGGGGTCTCGCAGGCCGCGTATCAACGTTTGTTCGGTCACACCTGGCCGGGCAACGTGCGTGAATTGCAAAACGTGATCGAGCGCGCGGTACTGCTGGCCAAGGCCAGCAGGATTGAGCCAGTCGACCTTCCGTTCGACAATGGTTCGCTTCCGGAAGGCACTGCCGCAGGAGCCGAATGGGATGTTCCACCAAACATGACGCTCGAAGACATCGAACGTCTCGTCATCGAGCGGACCTTACAACGTACTGGCGGCAACAAGCAGGCGGCCGCAAATCTCCTCGGTATTTATCGTCCGCGGCTTTACAGCAAGATCAGAAAATATAATATTGATGTGAATTCGCTGGCGACGGCGTAAGGTTGGACACAACAGCGGTTCAAACGGCGGTCGATATTTTCAAGCTTGAACTCGAACCAATTCCCCTCGGTCACCACTGGGACTGATTTCGTTTCACCGGCGAGTCGTCTCTCAAGCATTGACGCCTTGCGCGGCATTGCCGCACTTGGCGTCGTTCTTTATCACGCGGTCCACCAAACCGGTGGCTCGGTCCCTGATAATCTCTTTCGCTATCCAGTCCAGCTGATTCAGTTTCTCGCCTCTTTTGGTTATATCGGCGTCTTTCTGTTTTTCGTCATTTCCGGTTTTTGTATTCACCTGCAGTGGGCGAAAGCCCAAGCTGCGGGTCAAAACCACCAGATTAAGTTTGGCGCATTTTGGAAACGACGCCTGCGGCGACTGTATCCACCTTATCTCATTGCCCTCGCTATCTTCCTCGGGCTAACCGCGGTCACAGTCGGGATCGACGTTACTCACTTTTTTGTTTACGACGTCGTCATGCACGTGCTGATGCTGCACAATCTGGATCCGCAAACTTGTTACAGCATCAACGGAGTGTTCTGGACGCTCGCAATCGAAGAACAACTTTACCTGGCTTATTTTCTTTTGCTGTTCTTGCGGATGCGCTGGGGCTGGGGATTGACGCTAATCGTATGTGCCCTTGCGCGTCTGGGCTGGTTCGGCTTCAGTCACCTTGTCTGGTTGAAGTCCGGAATTGGGGTTCCCGTTCCCGAAGCAGCTGCTTCACATTGGTTCACCTGGGCGCTGGGCGCAATTGCCGTTGAGGCAGCCTTTGGTTTGGTAAAGATCCCCAAGTGGTGTCGTAACATTTTTCTGGGCGCGATCGCCGTGATTGTCGCTTCGATGATCTCAACGGCGCTTCCGAACATGCAAAAAGACACTCCAATGCACACGCTTGGGTGGTTACTGATGCATCCACTGTGGGGCTTTGGATTTTTTGTGATCGTTAACCGGTTCGTACACGCGGAGCAATCCTGGGGTGAGATTAGTCGGCCGCGGTTAGTTGCCGGCTTCGCAGCCATCGGAGTCTTTTCTTATTCGCTCTATCTCACTCACGAGCTGGTGATCATGCAAGCCTGGTGGTTCGCGTTTCAGGGTCTTCCAGCAATGGTGAACACCTTTCTGGTGGTAACACCGGCAACAATCATATTTGCCTGGTTGTATTACCTCTTCTGCGAAAAGCCCTACATGCGCAAACTCCAGACGGCAGACGGCAGGAGCAGACGGCAGGGGGAGATACGAGTGGCAGAAGGCAGGAGCCCACTAGACGACGTTACAGCGGACGCGCGAACAAGACTCGCACTCGAATCCGTGAAATCTGAGATCTGACTGCGATTCAGCACTACGAACCTTTTTCCGATGCAAACGAGACTACGGTGAGAAACGTTCAGGATGGGCGATCATACCGCCCAACATTCGGCCAATTTCTTCATAACCCCTCCGGAGTTCTAAGCGACGTTCGGACGATATGTACCCACAGCACTCAGCAAAATCTAACCACACCTGAGTTTCGGTGGCTTCTCCCTCAGCATCTGCCATCTTGCTAACGAACATTTTAGGATATCGCTTCTTGCGGTAACCTTCCCCAATGTTTGCCGCGACGCTTCGCGAAGCGCGACGAACTTGATCGGTGAGCGAATATCGTTCCTCGTGAGGAAACAGCTTCGAATCATTGAAAATCTCGGTTGCTAACGAAAATGCGAGTTGATAAACCCTAAGATCTCGGAATCCGTGTGAGGTTGACATCGGATAGGCTCCTTTAGAAATGTGAGGTTGTCTGACTTCCGTTCTGAATCCTGCCCTTCTCCTGCTCCTGCCGTCTGCCCCTGCCTCCTGCCCTAGTCCGTCTGGTACGTCGCTACACTCGTCGGCGTTTCGAAGCACCGCACCTTATAGATCTGCACGCGCTCGTCGCCGACCTTCGCAGCCACTCGCTCTAACACATACTTCGCCAGATTTTCTGCCGAAGGTTGCAATTCAATAAATGGCTCGAGCTCGTTGATGTTGCGGTGATCGAGGTACTGCACCACTTCATCAGCCGCGGTTTTCAGCTCCACAAAATCAACCAGCAATCCGATGTTATCCAGCTCTCGGCCCCGCGCGTAGATCTCAATCTTGTAGTTGTGGCCGTGCAGATTCTCACACTTTCCCTTATAGCCACGCAGCTGGTGCGCGCTGGAAAAGTTGCGCTCAATCATCACTTCAAACTGTCCTGGCATGGAAAAAAGTTTGACACGCACGAGGTCCAAAGTCCAACCAAGGTCCGCTTATTAACCGTGACCGTAGCTAAGGAAACTTGTTAAGTTAGTTCGACAGGCGATTTGATTGGCGAGTCTGAAATGTGGACTTTGGACGTTGGACTTTGGACATTGGACTCAGTTAAGAAAATCCTTGCTAGCTGTTCGACGTCGGAAGTAACGCGGCACTGCGGCAAGCTTCGTAAGAACGTTTGTCCATAAGCCTTGGTGCGCAGGCGCGGATCAAGCACAGCGAGCACGCCACGATCGGTTGTGCTGCGAATCAGACGCCCCAGCCCCTGCTTCAAACTGATAATCGCCTGCGGCACGCTGTATTCGAAAAAGCTCGAGCCACCTTCGTCTTCAATGTAACGTTGCCGCGCCGCTACAATCGGATCTGTAGGAACTGCAAACGGTAGCTTGTCGATGATCACGCAAGACAATTGCTCACCACGTACATCCACGCCCTGCCAAAAACTCGAGGTAGCAAAGAGCACAGCGTTTGGTGTCTCGCGAAACTTCTCCAGCAGTCGTCCTTTAGCGGCACTGCCCTGAATAAAACAGGGAAAGTCGAGCTCGGGCATGGCCCGTTCATAAAGCGATTGCATACCCGCCAGGCTTGTTGAAAGCACAAACGCGCGACCGTCGGTAGCGTTGACTATCTTGATTACTTCGTCGGCAGCAGCAGCGGCCCAATCCGGAGAACGCGGATCAGGCATCTTCGGAGGCAGGTACAGGATGGCCTGGCTCTCATAGTCGAAGGTCGATTCGGCAATTAGATCTTTTGCTTTATCGAGTCCCAACCGCTCGCGAATGAATGCAAAATTCCCGGCACTCGAAAGCGTGGCCGAGGTCAGCACAACCGTATCCACTTCGCTGAAGAGCTTGTCTTCCAGCAAACCCGAAACATCGATTGGCGAAGCGCGCAGGAACATCCCGCGCCCGCGGCGCTCGGTCCAGTAAACAAATTTCTTGTCGCTTCCGGTAATGATGAACTGAAGATCAAGCCGACTTTGCCTAAGCCGCCTTACAAGATTTTCAATTTCCGGGGGCTTGTCCTTAATCGCGTCCAGCGTGGTTTCCAGACGTGCTAGCGCGCCATCAAGCGCCAGGTACAAATCCCCCAGGGGCGTTGACGTCACCTCGCCGTTCGACTTCTTGACGGCGAACATGTGCGGATTGATCGGATAGCGGCCTTCTGTTCCCCGTCCCTCGCGAAAGCCCATCCAGAAGTTATCGGCGAAGTGCAGCAAGCGCGATGAAGTCTTCGTCACTTCACGATCCACTTCGGCGTTTTCGATAGAAACCGATCCTACATCGCGCACCAGATCTTCCAGCTGGTAACTGGATACCTGCGCGCCGAAGTATTCGGAAGCGACGTCTTCAAGCAGATGCGCTTCGTCCAGGATGACGGCCGAATATTCAGGTAGCACACTACCGTACATGCTGTTTCTAAGGGCCAGATCCGCAAAGAACAAATGATGATTTACGACGACGATGTCTGCTTGTTGCGCGCGATCACGCATCCGGGTAATGAAGCAGGCGTCGTAGTCGGTACATTTCTGTCCCAAACAGGTTTCTGAGCGCGCATCGATATGACGCCAGAAGGAAAGCGACTCAGGCAGGTTCAACAACTCCGCCCGATCACCTGTTGTCGAATTAGTAGACCAGTGACAAACCTCTTCGAAGTGATCCACTTCGTCCAAGCCCTCGAGTACCGGTGAAGCTTCCGCGCGCTTCAGCCGCTGCAAACAGACGTAGTTGTTACGTCCTTTCATACAAGCGGCGGTGAACTTCTTCGGCAATATACTTTGGAGAAAAGGAATGTCCTTCTCCATCAGCTGCTCTTGAAGGTTTTTGGTTCCAGTCGAAATAATTACGCGTCCCCGGCCGCCGAGGGCAGCGGCAACAGCCGGAACTAAGTAGGCGAGTGTTTTTCCAGTACCGGTCCCCGCTTCGACAATCAGATGCTGCCGCTCTTCAAACGCGCGCATCACGGCGTTCGCCATTTGAATCTGGCCGGGACGATACTCGTATTCGGGATGCGCCTGAGCGATGAGGCCTTCAGGGCCAAAGACTGATTGCATAACTAAACGGGAAAGCCGCTTCTCTTCGTCAATTCTTCTTGGCGTCTACCGTGATTGATTTGGGCTTAAGGATGATTGAATCGAAAAACTTTTGTCGGTCTGCTGTAGACAGCTTATCTGTTCCAAAATCGGATGCGATAAACGCATGACGACCAGTAGCAGTCATCCGGATTCGTCCGTGCCAGGGACCGGCAGCAAACGCGACTTCGTGACCTTGATGACCCCCAAACCTCATGTCGCGTTTCGATGATACGGTTAGTGCGTAAGATAGCTTATTCTCGGAAATAAACTTTTCGTAAGTCTCGGATAAACCTGTCCAAATGCCGTCATAAAATCTGTCTTTGTTTGCTTCAGTCCATGCCACTGAAGATTCATCGATAGTGCAGTAGCTAACGACAAACGAACCATCCGCCCACTCGACCGTAAAAATTTCACAACTGACTTTAATTACGGCCTCGGGAATGGCTGGAACCGATTTCCTACTGGGCTCAGTGGGTAAGAGCACACTTAAATTGCCGTTGCCTAGTTCGTGCCGTTTCCAGTGGTTCTTGATGGCTGTTTGACCGTGAACGTTGAAAACCAGGCCGATCAGAACCCAACACACCCACAACCCACCCAATTTAAATTTGAAGCGAATCATGAGTGGCTTCCAGTGTCTTAATCCGCGCTCATCGCGTCGAGACTCTGTTTTTGTTTTAGCCGTTTTGGATAAAGCGGAAAGCGCGCAGTCAAGTCCGCGACGCCCTGCTTAACCTTCGTCTGCACCGCGGCCGATTCGGGTTCTTGAATGATCGCGGCGATCAGCCGGCCAATCTCCTGCATCTCCGGTTCCTTCATGCCGCGTGTGGTTACCGCCGGAGTACCAATTCGCAGTCCCGACGCAACAAAAGGCTTGTTTTGATCAAAAGGAATAGTGTTTTTGTTGACGGTGATATGCGCCGCTTCGAGTGCCTTTTCCGCGTCCTTGCCGGTGATTCCGTTTCCATCCATCCAGACGTCGACAAGCATCAGGTGGTTGTCAGTGCCACCGGACACCAGCCGCAGACCCTGTTCCTGTAATTCAGTAGCCAGGGCTTTCGCATTGGCCAGAACTTGCCGCTGATATTCTCTGAATTCGTCCCGCAACGCTTCACCGAAGGCCACAGCTTTCGCAGCGATGATGTGCACAAGCGGTCCGCCCTGAACACCGGGAAATAATTTTCGATCGATTTCTTTGGCGTGTTCTTCTTTACAGAGAATTAAACCTCCACGTGGTCCACGCAAGGTCTTATGCGTAGTCGTAGTCACGTAATCTGCGTGAGGAACCGGCGACGGATGTAGATCCGCCGCAACGGGCCCTGCGATGTGAGCAATGTCGGCGAACATACGAGCTCCGATACCTTTGCTGATCTCGCCGATGCGTCGAAAGTCGATGATGCGTGGATAGGCCGAGGCGCCGCAGACGATCAACTTTGGTTTGTGTGCTTCAGCAATTCGCTGCAGCTCGTCGTAATCGATCTGCTCGGTATCACGAGAGACTCCATAGTCCGCCACTTTGTAACTGATTCCGGAAAAGTTCATCGGGTGCCCATGAGTGAGATGGCCGCCATGCGACAAATTCATTCCCAAAATCTGATCGCCGTACTGGATTGCTGCCAGGTAAACGGCCATGTTTGCCTGGGCGCCGCTGTGCGGTTGCACGTTCGCATGATCGGCGCCGAACAATTCCTTCGCCCGATCGATTGCGGCCTGCTCAACAACATCGCTCCACTCGCAACCGCCGTAGTAACGCTTTCTCGGATAACCCTCGGCGTACTTATTAGTGAAAACCGAGCCCATTGCTTCGAGTACGGCTTCGCTGACAAAGTTTTCTGAAGCAATCAGCTCCAGTCCGTGAGCCTGGCGCCCGACTTCGTTATCAATCGCATCGGCGATTAAAGGGTCCACTTCTGCGAGGGGAGAATTTTTAAGGTCGGCCATTACTTTCCTCTGGTGACTAAGCTTGATTTCGTCTTGGAACGTTGAGTTTCTCTGAACTTTGTAGTTAGTGCTTTGTGCTTTGCCCGCCTTTCCGCGGTGAATGATTTTTTGGTTTTCGGACTTTGGTCTTGGTCAATCGATCTGTGCTTTCGTTGCCTTCGGACATTAAGCGTTGACTTCAACCATAGCAAACGCGAAACTCGGAACTCGGAACTCGGAACTCGGAACTCGAAACTCGGAACTCGGAACTCGGAACTCGAAACTCGGAACTCGGAACTCGGAACTAACGATTCTCTATCTTCTTCACTCGTTCCGCGTGTCGGCCGCCTTCGAAGTTGGTACTAAACCACGCTCGCACAATTTTCGGAATCTCTTCCGGCGGAGTGGTGCGCGCGCCGATTGCCAGCACATTTGCATCATTGTGCTGGCGGGCGAGCCGCGCCGTTTCTTCTGACCAGGCCACCGCGGCGCGCACGCCCGGAACTTTGTTGGCAGTAATCGCCATTCCGGTTCCCGAACCGCAGACCAGGAGACCCTGATCTACGCGACCGTGGGCAACTTCCTCGGCAACCTTACGAGCGTAATCCGGGTAATCGACCGAGGCTTCCGAAACCGTTCCCAAGTCTGCGACGTCAAGCCCTAATTCATTGAGCAACGCTTTAAGTTTTTCTTTTTCGGAAAAACCAGCGTGGTCACTAGCCAGCGCAATCTTCACGTGTTCATCCTTTGCAAAAGAAATTGTCCGAAGAGGCGTCGATGTTACAACACGTCGAGACAAGTTTCGAGTTCGATCATGTCCAAAGTCCAATGTCCCAAGTCCAAAGTCTACTTTGCAACAAAGACCTTGGACCTGGGACATTGGGCTTTGGACACGATCGGGCCGTTCCCCCGCGACTGGCGGTCTAAGCTACAATCCCGGCATGCCAACCTATCTCGATGTCTCCAAGTGGCCGCGTCACGATCTGTTCGAGTTCTTTCGTACGTACGAGAATCCATACTTCAACATCTGCACCCAAGTTGAAGTCACAAAGGTGCTTGAGTTGCTGAAAACACGTCCTGAAGTTAGCGCTTCATTGACCTATCATTACTTCGCGCTTCGCGTGGCCAACGAAATTGAGCCGTTCAAGTATCGCCTCCGTGACGATCGGGTGTTGGTTCACGACGTTATTCACGGCGGAACCACGGTCTTGCTTCCCAACGAGAGTTTCACCTTCGCTTATTTCGACTACCAGCAGGAATTCGGCAAGTTTATGCGTGATGCCCAGGCGTCAGTGAAGGCCGTACGCACTGAAGAAAAAGCTCTTAAGCCTTTGGACGGCGACGATCGGATTCACTTTACCGTGCTTCCCTGGGTCGCGTTTACGAGCTTTGCCCACGCCCGTAACAAGACGCGGGCGGTCTCAGTTCCCAAAATCGCTTTTGGAAAGTTCATAAGACAAAACGAGCGTACGTTCCTGCCTACGTCTGTCGAAGTGCATCACGCGATGATGGATGGTTTGCATGTGGGGCGCTTCTTTAACCGTCTTGAAGAAATGTTCGCTGAGCCCGAGGATTACATGGCCTGATACAGAGGAATGACTCAACTAACGACTGCCAATTTCCAATTGCCGATTGCCGATTAGATCCGTGGGGATAGTCAATTGGCAAATCGCTAATCGCAAATCAGCAATCGCAAATTGGCAATCGGAATCGGCAATCGGCAATGTTATGAGCCACAATTATCCCCAGTTGCGTTAACTAATTCGCTAAGCGAGAATGGCTTCACGTTCAATCAGCTCGGAATGTAGTTAGGATTCGTTTCCCATATGCGCTGGTCACAATGTTTTATTCCGACACTTCGCGAAGACCCCACCGATGCCGAGGTAGTCTCCCACAAGCTGCTGCTACGGGCCGGTCTGGTGCGTCAGCTCGCGGCTGGCCTCTATTCTCTCCTGCCTCTGGGACAACGCGTGACACTGAAGATTATCGCCGTTCTGCGCGAGGAGATGAATGGAATCGGCGCTCAGGAATTCTACTTGCCAGCGCTAAACCCGCGTGAGATTTGGGATGAGTCAGGCCGCTGGGACGTGATGGGCGACAATATGTTTCGCCTTAAAGATCGCAAGGGCGCGGACCTTTGTCTGGGAATGACGCATGAGGAAGTTTTTACTTCGATTGCGCGCAACGATCTGAATTCCTACAAGCAACTGCCGCAGGTTTGGTATCAAATACAGGTTAAGTTTCGCGATGAAGCGCGACCTAAATCGGGTGTGCTGCGCGTGCGCCAGTTCATCATGAAAGATGCTTACTCCTTTGACCTGGACAAGAGCGGTCTCGACAAGTCCTTCAACGATCAACGCGGCGCCTACCAGCGGATCTTCGATCGCTGCGGTTTGGAATACGTGATTGTCGAAGCCTCGTCGGGAGCAATGGGCGGGTCGGCGTCAAATGAGTTCATGGTTAAGACGGACGCGGGCGAAGACATGATTGCCACTTGTGCCAGTTGCGGCTACGCGGCCAATCTTGAGAAGGCGACTTCGCGTCTCGATGAGGTACGCGACGGTCCCGGCCTCGATTTTCCTTCGGAGTTTCCCACTCCCGGGGTGCGAACAATAGAGGAGCTCGCAAAATTCGCGGGAGGCGCGGCCGCCGAGTCGCAAATCAAGACTCTCGTCTATCGTTCTGAGCGCGACTTTGTCGACGTGATAAAAGGTGAATCCGTTACTTACTATCTGGCGTTACTGCGCGGAGATCATCAGCTTCACGAAACAAAACTGGCTGACACGCTCGGCGCTACCAATGTTCGAGCCGCCAATGCCGAAGAAATTCAGTCATTGTTAGGCGCCAATCCCGGCAGCCTGGGAGCAGTGGGCGCCAAAAAGAAAGCGGCTGAGTTACAACCGAGCGCCTCTATCCGCATCGTTGCTGATCTCGCTTTGCGCAGCCGGCGCAACATGACCACGGGCGCTAATATTGATGACTATCACCTGCGCGGTATTGATGTGGGCCGCGACATCAAAGTCGATCAGTGGGCTGACTTGCGCACGGTTAATTCCGGAGAGAAGTGTCCGCAGTGTGACAACGGCACACTAGAAGTATCAAAAGCGTTGGAGATCGGACACATCTTTAAGCTGGGAACCAAGTATTCCGAGTCGATGGGCGCCAACGTCCTGACTCAGGAAGGTAAGCAAGTGCCAATTGTGATGGGAAGTTACGGAATAGGCGTAGAACGAATCATGGCCTCCGCGATCGAGCTGCATCATGACAATGACGGGATCATCTGGCCAAAGTCGATTGCGCCATTTGATGTAATCGTCACTATTACCAACATGAAACAGGACGAAGTGCGCAATGCCGGCGAAAATCTTTACAAGGAACTTCATCGGGGCGGCCTTGACGTGTTGCTTGATGATCGTGACGAGCGCGCAGGAGTCAAATTCAAAGATGCCGACTTGATTGGCATTCCCTATCGCGTCACTGTGGGCAAAAAGATCTCGGATGGATTGGTTGAGTTGTTTGACCGGAAAGCGAAGACCACCGAGGAAGTGAAACTGGCCGACATCGTGGGACGGCTTCAGAAACTGGCGCTCGCCGGTCTGTGAGTTTGCAAGACTTAGCAATGAAATTTCTCTGCCTCTCGTTCATTCTTCTAATCACCAGCGCCGTTCCCTGCACTGCTCAGGAGCTCTTGCCGGAGTTGGTGCGCCGCATTAAACCCTCGGCAGTCGCCATTGAAACTTTCGACGCGCGCGGCGAGAAACTCGCTCGCGGCAGCGGCTTCTTCATCGATTCTGATCGAGTGGTAACTAACCGCCACGTGATCGAGGCGGCCCATCGCGCCGAGGTCCACTCCTACACGGGCACAGTGATGGCCGTAAAGGGTGTCCTGGCAATCGATGCTGAAGGCGATTTGGCTCTCTTGAAAGTAGAAGCGCCCCCGAATCAAGTGCGGCCCCTGCTCCTCGATCGAACTTCTCCACAGGAAGGTGAAAGCGTCGTAGTAATCGGGAACCCTTTTGGACTGGAAGGCAGCGTCACGAATGGCATTGTTTCCGCCGTCCGCGACATTCCTACTTTCGGCAGGATCATTCAAATCACTGCGCCCATCTCGCCCGGCTCCAGCGGCAGCCCAGTCGTGAATATGCAGGGACAAGTTATTGGCGTGGCGACTTTGCAAATAACTGGAGGACAAAGCGTCAACTTTGCAATTCCCTCAGAGCGCATTTCGCAACTACAAATCGCTTCGTTGATGTCCTTGCCGGAGCTCGCAGCTTCGTCGGGTCGTAACAAGCGCGCCAAAGCCGTGCAGTTTTTTCGCGACGGTTTAAGTTTTCTTTCCCGTGATGATTGCGAACGGGCTCTTCAATATTTTGAGAAGGCAGTTGATTCCGACAGCAACTACGCTGAGGCCTGGGCCCAGACCGGATTTTGCAAGGAGAAGTTGGGCCGGCATGCCGAGGCGATTGAGGCTTCGAAAAAAGCGGTCAGCCTGCGTCCGGCAGCCGAGTCGTATTTCAATATCGGACTGGCAAGTTATTATCTAAAACAATATCGCGAGTCAGCAGAAGCTTATCGCGCAGCAATTCGCCTGGATCCTTACAATTCTGCTGACGCTTACTACGCTCTCGGCCTCGTCTATCGCGATTGGGGCAAGGCTGACGAGGAGATTCAAGCTTACAAACAAGCAATCAAACTGAAGCCTGATTACATAAGTGCTTATGAGCGGCTTGGCAGCCGCTACTTTCGCTCCAAGAAATACGCCGAAGCTGCGGAGATTTATAAGCAGCTGGCGTCATTGAAACCAGGAGACGCAACTGCGAACTAACAGTCTGGGCGAGACTTATCTGGAGATGAGCAAGTTCAACGAAGCGCTCGAAAATTTTCGCCAGGCGATTCGTTTGAAGCCGGATTACGGTCGCGCTTATTTCAACCTGGGAAAATGTTTTTTGGCGATGGGAAATCGCGACGCCGCTTTGGAGCAGTACAACATCCTGCAAAACCTCGACCAGGATTGGGCAGAGAAGCTGGGAAATCTGATTAATCCTTGATTGTCAGTTGTTAGGGGTCAGTAGTCAAGTTGCCAAGTTCGTTGAATGGTCAACGGTGGGTTGATAGTGGCCAGTGCGTTGACAGCTTGGGGCCTTGCTGCCTACGTAAAAATCTAAACACCTGAACCACTGACCTAACTCGACAACTCGACTCAACTTAAATGGACCCACGCGAATTAGAACGGCTGCTGCGCAGCTTCAAGAATGATGAGCTGTCCGCGGAAGACGCGGCGCAGCAAATCAAGAATCTTCACTACGAAGACATTGGTTTCGCGCGCGTCGATCACGCGCGCTCCACGCGGCAGGGATTTCCTGAAGTTGTTTTCGGAGTCGGGAAAAACAAAAGCGCAAGTCGTCGGCATTGTCGAAAAACTGGCTGCGCGCTCTCCCAATGTCCTCGTCACTCATACCGACGCGGAAACTTTCGGTGAGGTTCGGAATGTGATCACGTCGGCGGAATGGCATGAAGCGGCGCGGCATGATTCGTATTCAAAGGGAGTCGACCGAATTAGGTGTCGGCACAATTGCGGTGGTTACCGCGGGTACCAGCGATATTCCGGTAGCTGAGGAAGCTGCGTTGACTGCGGAAGCGATGGGGAATCGAGTGGAGCGCGTTTGGGATGTGGGCGTGGCTGGAATTCATCGCGTGCTGGCTGAACGCGAGCTGTTGCAGAGGGCGCGCGTGATAGTTGTTGCGGCCGGAATGGAAGGAGCTTTGCCTTCGGTTGTGGGTGGACTCGTCAGCGTTCCGGTAGTCGCAATTCCCACCAGCATCGGTTACGGCGCGTCGTTCGGCGGCGTTGCGGCCCTGCTGGGGATGCTCAACTCTTGCGCTTCCAATGTGACGGTCGTCAATATTGATAATGGATTCGGAGCCGGCTTTGTTGCCAGCTTGATAAACCGCAAATGGATTGGCGATTTAATTGCCAATTAACGATTGCCAATTGGCGATTGACGATTGCGATTAGTCAGCATTCCAGCGACAACTTCATCCCGCCAAGTACAAGTTTCGGAAACTAGCAATTGGCAATTGGCAGTCGGCATTGGCAATTGGCACTTCGCCATCTCCCGCGCTACACTTCTTTCACCGCACATGGAATTCACAGTTGCTATTACCGGCGCCTCAGGTTCGATTTACGCGCAAAGAACACTCGTTCATCTTGCCGCGAGCGGACTCGTTGAACGAATCAACCTGATCATGTCTACTGCGGCGGAAACGGTTGCCCAGGTCGAGCTTGGCATCGATTTGCGGGGAGCCAGTCGCGAGAGGATTAATACATGGGTTGGGACTGCCCGCGGAGTCGAAGCTAATCCGACTGCAAAGGTTGGACAACATGGCGGCGCGGCCCTCTTCCGGTTCCCATCCGCAGGAAGGGATGGTTATCGTTCCCTGCTCGATGGGCACTCTCGGAGCAATCGCTTCGGGCGCCGGCACTAATCTCATTCATCGAGCCGCTGACGTCACGCTTAAAGAAAGCCGGAAACTGATCCTCGTTCCGCGCGAGACTCCCTACAACGCAATTCACCTGGAAAACATGCTGCGACTCGCGCGTGCCGGGGCGCATATCATCCCGGCGAGCCCCGGCTTTTATCATCGACCCGCAACCATTGAAGCTTTGGTTGATCATCTTGTATTTCGCATTCTCGACCACCTCGGCGTTCCTCATTCGCAAACAACCCGGTGGCTCGGTAAGACGGAAAACGCGAGCGACCTCGCGATTGTAAATGAGCCCACCTAAGACTTATTCAGTGCCGCCACTTTTACACAACGTTCGCACCACGCTCGAAATGATCAAGATCGAGCACACTCTGTTTCGCGCTACCGTTTGCGCTGTTGGGCGCAGTGCTGGCGGCTAACGGATTACCGACCTTAAGACAGCTGCTTTGGATCGCTGTCGCCATGGTTGGCGCTCGCTCGACGGCCATGGCGTTTAACCGGATCGTCGATCGCGAGTACGACGCCAGCAACCCGCGCACTAGTTCGCGCGCAATCCCGGCAGGGCTGCTTCCGGTTGGGTTTGTCTGGATGTTTACGATTGCCTCAGCGGGACTCTTTCTGCTGGCGGCCGCAATGCTCAATCGGTTGACGTTGATTCTGGCACCTGTCGCTCTCGCCAGTGTGCTGCTTTATTCGTTCACTAAGCGCTGGACGCTTGTTCTCGCATTTTGTGCTGGGCTGGTGTCTGGCGATCGCTCCGACCGGTGCATGGATCGCTGTGCGCGGGTCAATCGATAGTCCGATTCCACTCTTGCTCTCCCTCGTTGTGCTGCTTTGGACGGCGGGATTTGATGTGCTCTACGCCTGTCAGGATTACGAGTTCGACGTTGTCGCAGGTCTGCATTCGATTCCGCGAACGTTTGGAATCGCAGGTTCGTTATGGATCTCGCGCGGATTGCACGCAGCAGCGTTCGCCGCGTTGATTGCGTTATACTTGACCACGAGATTAGGCGGGTTAGCGCTCGTGGGCGTAATCGCGACAGGAATACTCTTGATCTACCAGCATCGTTTAGTTAAAGCAGACGATCTCAGCCGGCTCAACGCGGCATTCTTTACGACAAACGCCTTTGTAAGCGTCATTCTTTGCCTCACTTTTGGCGCCGCAGTCATCATTAGGATGGGTTCATGAACTTTTCAGACGATTCCAAATTAGTTGAAATAGCCGGCAAGGTTGAAGCTGGAGAACGACTGTCACTTGCTGATGGATTGGATCTTTATGCGACCAATGACCTCCTGGCCCTGGGAAAACTGGCCGACAAAGTACGGCGCCAGAAACACGGATTGACTACTTATTTCAACGTCAACCGTCATTTCAATCATACAAACGTTTGCTATGCGGACTGTAAGTTTTGCGGCTTTTACCGCACCCCGCGGCAGCCCGACGCTTATACGCACAACATCGACGAGTCGCTGCGGATCGCCGGTGAAGCAGTCGCGGAAGGAGCTACGGAGCTGCACATCGTCGGTGGCTTGAACACAAAACTTCCATTTAGTTACTACACGGATTTGTTAATGTCCCTGAAACGCCAGTATCCGCAACTGCATTTGAAGGCATTTACGATGGTGGAACTCGATCATTTTGCTCACTTCTACAAAATGAGCGACGAAGAAGTAATTCAAAAACTGGTTGAGGCGGGAATGGATTCGTGCCCAGGCGGTGGCGCGGAGATTTTTCGCGAACCGACTCGTTCCATGATCTGCGCACACAAGTGCGATGCCGATCGCTGGCTCGACCTCTCCGGGAAAGTACACGCGGCTGGTCTGAAAACAAACGCCACGATGCTCTACGGGCACATTGAATCGATTGAAGATCGCGTCGACCATCTGCTGCGTCTCCGCGACCAGCAGGACAAATCACAAGGTTTTCAATGCTTTATCCCGCTCGCTTTCTATCCGCCGGGAACGCAACTGGCTCATTTGCCCGGTCCTTCCGGGGTCGACTCGCTCAAGACCATGGCCGTCGCGCGTCTTATGCTCGACAACTTCGATCACATCAAAGCTTACTGGGTGATGCTCGGCCGGCGTCTTGCCCAGGTCGCCTTACATTACGGAGCGAACGATATCGATGGAACTATCACTAAAGGAGGCGAGCTTTCGGAAAGCTACTCAGTGGAAACCAACAACGAAGTGAAAATGTCGAAAGCAGACCTGGTCGCACTAATTGAAGACGCGGGGTTTACCGCTGTTGAGCGTGATACGGTTTACAACCGGGTCGCGCCAAGTAACGTCAGTCTGGTCTAATTCATCTCATCCTAATTACCAAGGACTTAATACAGATTCATGCAACCGAAAAAAGCAGTTCGAAAAATTACTGTGGCCCATTCTCCCGACTCCGACGATGCCTTCATGTTTTATGGGCTGGCTACAAACAAGCTCGCAACAGGCTCCATCAATTTCACTCACGTCCTTAAAGACATTCAAACCTTGAACGAAGAAGCAATGCGCGGAACCTACGATGTAACTGCGGTAAGTTTCCACGTTTACGCTTATATATGCCGACAAATACGCCTTGTTACCGCATGGCGCCTCAATTGGAGACAAGTACGGTCCCATCGTTGTCTCACATGAGCCCGTCAAAGCTGAGGAACTGTCCAATCTAAAAATCGCGATTCCGGGCACTCTTACCAGCGCATTCCTGGCGCTCAAAATCTACAATCCGGATTTCAAATATGAAGTAGTGCCGTTCGATAAGATCATCGAGACGGTTCAAAGCAAGCGTTGCGATGCCGGCTTGTTGATTCACGAAGGCCAACTTTTCTACGAATCAATCGGACTGCACAAGGTGCTCGACTTAGGTGAGTGGTGGCACGAGAAGACTGGTTTGCCTTTGCCCATGGGCGGCAACGTGATTCGCCGCGATTTGGGAACGCCACGATGAAAGAAGTGTCTCGCCTCCTCCGCGAAAGCATTCAGTACTCACTCGACAATCGCGATGATGCCTTGCAATACGCAATGCAATTCGCTCGAGACATGGATATTGAGCTCGCGGATCGGTTCGTGGCGATGTGGGTTAACGATCTAACACTCGACTACACCGAGCGCGGCCGCACCGCCGTTCAGCGCTTGCTGGACGAGGGTTTTGAGCGCGGCATCATTCCCAATCGAGTTGCAGTTGAATTTGTTGATTAGTAACGCAGAAGTGTTGAAGCTGGGGTGTGCGTGACGACCTTTCCCCCCGCTCCGCCCAGAAGGAGCGGGAAAGTCGCCACGCACATCGTCGGTCTGGCGAATCAAGCTCCTCCCGAAACTTGAACTTACGCCCCTCCCGAATGGAAACCCGGGTGCCGGTTTGCCACTACGCTTGCGCGCCGTATCGGTTCACCGGAATCAGTGACGTAGCCGTTTACCGACGTGAGGACTTAAGATTTCGTCTTTATCCTCAAGGCTATCCCGTTCGCTGAGGATGTCCGTCAATCATTATTGACGCCCACTGGACACGGCTGCAGATAACCTATTCACTGGCTGGCACTTTACACTAGCTGCAAGGGTCTTTGCAAATAAAAACGCTAGCAGGCGAAACATTAGCGATTGGGCTCACCCGGATTGCTGGCAACAGCCACCGCGGTGGGGGCATCTGAGGTTGGTGTTTATCAGCTCCTAACAGCCTTCTGGCCACTCTCTTAGATTCTGGGAATTAGAAAATGCGAAAGACGAATTTTCGAAGGGTTAACGTTCTGCTAATCGCCCTGTTTATCTCACTTTTGGCCGCCCCTTTTGCATTGGCACAGACGGCCGGCAGCGAGTTAAGTCAGGCAGAGATTAATCGGATTGTTGCCGCGTTCACCGCGAAGGAAGCACAGTTTCGCCAGGCGCTAACCCTAGTATTCCTTCAAACGCGACGCCGTTATTCAGAGCCTCGGCATGGGTGGCCAGGTGATCGGTGAGTATCACCGCGTTTCTTCTTTCACTTTTGACGATCAAGGTAATCGGTTCGAAAAGATCAGTTTCTTTCCCATGCCTTCGTTTGGCGGCGTGACCACTGAGGACCTTGACGATCTGGGGGGAATAAATCCTTTCGCTCTCGAGCCCTCGAAGATCGACCGATACAACATTAGGTATTCCGGAAAAGAAAAAATTGACGAATTGAATTTGTACGTCTTCGACGTCAGTCCGAAGGTCATGCCCGATCCCAAGAAAACCAAGGAGCGCTTGTTTAGTGGCCGCATCTGGGTCGACGATCAGGAACTCCAAATTGTGAAGACAAGGGGCAAGGGTGTCCCGGAAACCAAGATTAACAAGTTTCCCAACGTCGAAACTTATCGCGAACAGTTTGATGGCAAGTTCTGGTTTCCTACTTACTCCTACGCTGACGAGGAACTCGTTTTCGACAATGGCGAGACGCTACATATCCGCATGCAAGTGAGGTATAGCGACTTTGCTCCGGCACGAGCCGATGTGAAGGTGGTTGATGTTGAGAGTGGCAGCGAACTGAAGAACGAGAGCACGAAGCCGCCGACTGCGACTCCGACTCCAACACCGAAGCCATAGCGGTTGAGTTACGCCTGCAGCGCGCCTAGTTCACGTCCGACCATTGAGTGGACTTTCTTTACGAGCAGTTGCACATCTTCATCCGACGAAAGTCCGGCCGTCGAAACCGGCGGCAGCATCACCATTTCAATTATGCCGGGCCGGGCCCGGCCAGTTCCCTTTCCCATGAGCACGTCGGTGTTTTTGATGGCTACCGGCACGATGGGAACCCCCGCGGCCACGGCCATGTAAAAAGCGCCTTTCTTAAAAGGCAGAAATTCCCCCGGTTTGGCCCTCGTTCCTTCAGCAAAAACTCCAAAGGAAATGCCCGAGCGAATTCTGTCAGTAGCACTGGCGACAGTTTCGCGCGCGCGTTCACTGTTCGAGCGGTCGATGGCCATTACATTAACGAAGCCCATCCCAACGCCAAGAATCGGCACCTTCAATAATTCTTTCTTCGCTAGCAATCCCATTCGCCTTCCGGTGGAAACAAAGAGAGTAGCTGTGTCGAGGTACGACCGGTGGTTGGAAATGAAAACATAAGTTTGTTTCGGATCAAGATGTTCACTGCCTTTGACGGATACCTGCATGCCGCTTAGGCGTAGCCAATTACGTCCGCCAAAGACTGCCCACGGGTAAACAAGATATGGTTTGGCGGCAAGCCAGGCGACCAGGAGAATCGGAATTCCTAAGATTACAAGGAGCGCGCCTGCCACAAATAGCGACCACCAATAGAGCAGGCGACTGCCGGAATGGAAATTCTGAACTGTGTTAGACTCGCTCAAAATTAAGCTCCGGAGTCACAACTCACTGCGGCAAATTAGACCAACTAGACGCGGCCTGCTTAAGCATCTCTTGGTGGTCGTCTGTCTTACTGCTTTGCTTCTGTCCAGCTCGGCGTCCACGTTTGCGCAAAAGACCTCGCGCAGTCTTTCCAGAGTTGGATTACCCACGCCACATTCGCTACTGGGATTTACACCGGGAGATGATCGGACCATCGCTGATTGGCGACAGATTACAGACTATTTTGCGCGATTGGACAAGGCTTCTGATCGGGTGTTAGTCAAGAACATCGGCCCAACAACCTTAGGCCGCCCTTTGATTGCCGCCTTCATCAGCGCCCGCGAAAATATTCTGGCGCTTAATAAATACCAGGAGATTCAGCGCAGGCTCGCCGATCCGAGGACAGTTCCAACCACACCGGTACGCGATGCGTTGATCAATAGCGGAAAGGTAGTAGTCGCGATCTCCTGCTCAATTCATTCAACTGAGATCGTTGCCTCGCAGATGTCGATGCAACTCGCTTACGAGTTGGCTTCAGCTGGGGATCAAGCAACTCGAGAGATCCTCCAGAACACCATCGTGATCTTGATTCCTTCGGCTAATCCGGACGGCATCGACATAGTCGCTAACTGGTACCGAAAGACGCTGGGCACGAAATACGAGGGACAGGAACCGCCTGAGCTCTATCATCACTATGCCGGTCATGACGACAATCGCGATTGGTTCATGTTGGATTTGCAGGAGACTCGAGCGATCTCACGTTTGTTCTGGCAAGAGTGGTTTCCGCAGATCGTCTATGATATTCACCAACAGGGACCCAACGGTTCGAGGTTCTTTATTCCACCGTTTTATGATCCCGCCAATCCAAACATTCCGCCTTTGCTGCTCCGGCAAGTCGGATTAATCGGGCATAAGATTGCTGCTGACCTGCAGGCCGCCGGGATCAAGGGCGTAGTGACTAATTCGACCTACGACACCTGGTGGCATGGTGGCTTTCGCACGGCTCCTTACTATCACAACTCAATCGGAATCCTTTCTGAAGCCGCCAGCGCGAAGTTAATGACTCCAACCACTGTGACGGCAGATCAATTGAGAAGATCCAGCCGGCGCGGATTGCGCAATGCGTTGGAGGCGAGCACAAATTTTCCCGATCCGTGGCCCGGTGGCCAATGGCGCCCCCGCGACATCATGAATATCGAAATGATTTCCTCGCGGGCAGTTCTTTCTCTCGCAGCAAAATTTCGTGCCGATTATCTCAGAAATTTTTTCGATCTGGGACGGGCGGCGACGATGGCGGGAACCCCGAACGATCCGATTGCCTATCTTGTGCAGGCGGGTCAGGGCCGCGATGAAGCAGTTGCGAAACTGCTGGATGCCTTAATCAGCCAGGGCTTGGAAGTTTACCGGCTCGATCGCGAGTTGCACGCGTCGTTTGGTCCACAGGTTTTGCAGCGGACAAACTCCAGTGCCGAGAAGGTTGGGACTTATCGCACCATCATGAATCACACGACAGGCATGCACGAGGTGCCGCTTGGTAGTTACATCATCTTTCTCAATCAACCGCAGCGACAAAATGTGTTGGCTCTGTTCGAGCCCCAGATCTATCCGAACCGTATCGATGGTTCGGGCGTTGTCGAACCGCCTTACGACGTGGCGGGATGGACGCTGCCGATGCAAATGGGTGTTGAGGCTGAAGGGGTAATGGCAATTCGAGAACCTCAAAGTGAACGGCGCCTAACATTGATGCGCGATCCTAATGAGGTCCGCAAGGATCTAGCGCTGCCGCTGAAGACTGGCGAAGCCTCACCGATTGCAAATCCTCTGAAGAATCCTATTCGCATTGCGCTCTACAAGCCCTGGACTGCGAACATGGACGAAGGCTGGACTCGCTTTGTGTTTGATACCTACAACGTGCGATTCACTTCTGTAACCAACAGCGACGTGCAACAGCAAGATCTGCCGGCGAAGTACGACGTGATCGTGTTGCCTTCCCAGCATGCTCGCGAGATCGTTGAAGGCGATCTTACAAATCCCCGTCCTCCGGAATTCGCCGGCGGGATCGGCGAGGCTGGCATCGCCAAACTTAAAGCTTATGTAGCAGACGGCGGCACGCTTGTTTGTTTTGATGCTTCATGCGAACTCGCGGTCAAGCAGTTCAATTTGCCGTTGCGTAACGCGCTCGAAGGGGTGAAGACAGCGGAGTTCTATTGTCCGGGTTCGATAGTGGCTTTGGACGTCGATACGTCTCAACCTCTGGCACGAGGCTTAGAATCCAATACGGACGCCTACTTCATCAACAGCTCAGCCTTCGAGTTGGTTGACGGCCAAACTGCAGCTGGTGTTCGCGTCGTCGCACGTTATGCGAAAGAGAATGTCCTGCGTTCCGGGTGGCTCTTGGGAGAGAGCAGACTTAAAGGCAAGATCGCGCTGGCGCAGGTGCAAGTCGGGAAGGGACAGGTAATTCTTTTCGGCTTCCGCCCTCAGCATCGCGGCCAAACCTGGGGCACATTTCCCTTCATTTGGAACGCGTTAACCTCGCCTCCAGTCCCGCGTTGAGCATCATTTCCTCCAATACGTGACGTGCATTACTTGCCATGCTGACCGCGCGGCGTTATCTTTCTCCCGTCGGCCTGCCTCTCCCTTCCCATTCAGGTAATCGACTAAGCATCTATTTCTGTAAGCAGGCATCCAACGTTGTTGCCGCCGCCTGTTATTGCGGCAAGAAGGAGCTTCGACCAATGAAAAAGAGTTTTGCGATCTTGGTGCTCCTCTCCCTATTTTCGCTGTCTGCTTTTGTTGCGAACGCGCAATCACGCCCGCGACGAGTAGGACAGAATGCGCCGGCCTCAGCGCCCAGTAGTTCCCCCACGAACCGCCCGCCCGTCCTCGGCGGGGTAAACAGCGCTGGGAATCAAACGCGTACTACTCAAGCAACTCAAGAAAGCGGCCCGGAAGAAGTGGACGCCGGTGACGTGATCAAGGTCGATACCACCCTTGTAACTCTGCCAGTCAGCGTCACCGATCGCGATGGTCGCTACATTCCTAACTTAACAAAGTCGGACTTTCGTCTCTGGGAAGACGGCGTCGAACAGCAGGTCGCCTTCTTCACTTCAGTTGATAAACCGTTTTCCGTGGTCCTGGTGCTGGACACGAGTGGCTCCACTCGATTCAAGATCGAAGAAATTCAAGACGCCGCAATTGCTTTTGTTAACCAGTTGCGCGCGGATGATCGCGTCATGATCATCTCTTTCGATGACGACATTCGCGTGTTCACCGAGTTCACTAACGACCGTTACCGAATGCGTGATGCCATCCGGCGCACGCGTACGGGAAATGGCACGCGCCTTTACGACGCCGTGGATCTCGTTATTAATCAGCGACTCAATCAGGTGGATGGACGGAAGGCGGTGGTGCTCTTCACTGATGGCGTAGACACTGCCAGTCGCCATTCATCCTACGCCAGCAACGTTCGAGATGCAGAAGAACTCGATGCCCTGATTTATCCGGTGCAGTACGACACTTTTCGTGATGTTGGTGGTGGTGGCGGGGGCGGGGGTTGGCCCGGCAAACCGCGCTCGCCAATCGATTTAATAATTGACATTTTCGGGGGGCGCACCGGCGGTTCGGGTGGTGGCGGCGGCGGTATTGGTTCAAACCGCGGCGACTACGAGCGCGCGAACCGATACCTGCGTGAGCTGGCAGAGAAAACTGGAGCACGGCAGTATCAGGCTGATAACACCAGTAACCTTTCCTACGCTTTCCGAAACATCGCTGAAGAACTGCGGCGTCAATACAGTCTTGGCTACTATCCGATTCGCCCACCTCAAAATGGTGAGCGCCGGCAAGTGCGCGTGCGTGTTAACAAACCCAACCTGGCGGTGCGCTCGCGCGACAGCTATGTGTTTGAGCAGAACGGCACTGTCAACACGGCGCAAACGCCGGTGTTGCGAAGAAAGCTGACCAACGATTGAAGGCTTTTAATAAGCCGGAAGGGTAACAGTGAGGACGGCTCCGTTGCCGTCCTCTTTGTTTTCTGCTTTCACTACTCCACCATGCAGCTCTACCAGGTGCCTCGTGATTGCCAAACCTAATCCCAGACCACCATGACGACGCGTGCTCGAGCTGTCAGCCTGGCTAAACCTTTCGAAAACATGCGGCAGAAAATCGGCAGGTATCCCGGGACCGTCATCCCGCACCTGAATCTCCGCTAAACCGTTCTTTCGTCTGACAACGATCTCTACGACTCCACCATTCGGAGTAAATTTGACGGCGTTAGAAAGGAGATTCCAGATCACTTGCTGCAAGCGTTCCGCATCGCCGCTGACTAACAGCTCGGGCGCGTCGAACCGACTCTTGAACACAATCTCCTTTGCCTCCGCCGCTGGCCGTACAACGTCCATTGCTGCCCGAACAACTGAAACCAGCTCGAGCGGCACCAGTCCGATTCGTAGCTTGCCGGTAATGATGCGGGAAACGTCGAGCATGTCTTCGATGATTTGCTTTTGTGACCAGGCGTTCCGTTCGATCACTTCATAAGCATGCGCCAGGTTGCCGGAATCAAGTTGTCCGGACCGCAGCAGTCTGGCCCAACCAACAATGGCATTAAGCGGCGTCCGCAGCTCGTGTGAAATAGTCGCAAGAAATTCGTCTTTCAATCGGTTTGCCTGCTCAGATTGTGCCCGCGCCTCGCGCTCCAACTCCAACAACTTCGTCCGCTCCTCCTGAGCTTTGATGGTTTCGGTGATGTCCATCGTGACACCGCGCATCGCCACCGGTTGTCCCTTTTCATCGGAAACAACAACTGACTTTGATTCAACCCAAATGTCTCGACCGTCTTTAGTTACCCAACGAAACCGGTTTACGCCGCCCTTGCCAGAGGCGAAAGTGCGCGCAGCTTCTCGTCCCGCAGCCTCCCGATCCTCTTCATGGACTATTGTGCGCCAAAAATTTGGAGTTGAGAGCCACTCCTCCACGCTGTAGCCCAGCATCTTCTCGACATAGTTGCTGACGAAATCAATTCGCTGCGTGGCTGCCTCAGGTTCGCCCCAGGCCTCCCATACCACGCCGGGAACATGCGCCACGATGTCTTCCACACGCTTGCGCTCGACAGCAACGGCTGCGGCAAGATCCAGCTTTTCCTTTTGTGCAGTCGTTCGTTCACGCATTGCGGCGTAAAGAACGAAGGTCAGGAGTGCCGACGAACCGATAAACAGTTGCAGCAACAACAGTGATTCATTGGGACCACCGCGCACGAATGAACCATACCCCTGGGCAGTGCCCCAAACAGCCACCGCCGACAAAAGCAACGTAGCCGCCGTGACAATGCGCTGGTCAAGTCGTAGCGCCGCCCAAACAAGAAAAGGCAAAGTTAGATGCGCAATCGGGTAACGCTTGTCCGCGCCGGGGATCCAACCAGCAAAGGCAACCATGGAGACAACGAACAGAGCGGTTATCAAAACCGCGGCTTCGAGGACAGCCGTCGAAGTTGGTTGCCGCTTCCAATTCACATCCCAGGCGAGCAGGAACGGGGCCACGATCAAAGCGCCAAAGCCGTCGCCCAACCACCAGGTGAGCCAAAGTCTGCCAAAGTCTGCCCATTGCGCTTCAGCACCGAGGCACAAACTAACGCTGCCAACAGTGGCGCTGATCATGGGACTGAGAACAACGGCAAACAGAATAAACTTGAACACATTGCGAATGGAGCTGAAGGAATCAAAGTGCGATCGATAGGTAAGCAGGTAGGAAGCAGCGACTGCTTCGAGCGTGTTACCGCCCGCGATTCCCAGGGCCACTGGAACCGAAACGTTTGTCCAAAGATTCGCGAGGAAGGCCCCAATCAGAATCGCCGGCCAAAGCCTGCGGCCGAAGATCAACAGCACGGCAATAGCGATGCCAGTCGGCGGCCAAACCGGCGACACGTTCGTATGAACGGAAGCTAGTGAGAGTCCGAGCTCAGCAGCTAAAAAGTAAGCGGCCGTAACGATGCCGGCTAAACCTAAGTAGCGCCAGGAACCGAATTTCATCTCGAGAAACCAGGGAAGGCAGCGTCTGAACCGACGTCAGATTGGAGAGCTAACAAGAAACCTAATTGAAACGCCGAAGAAGTAAGGCGAGCCGTCAGCTAAACGGCCCGCCACACTGTTTTTACCACCCTTGCTCGATGCAGCAATTTAGTTAGTTAATGTGCGGATTATATGTCATGAATCACACGATTTTTGGCGGGAATGGCTACAAACTTAACCGCGAGTAACAGGATTCAGTTCGTAGACTTCTCGCCGCGTGCCGTTGTCGTCGAACAGTTCGCGATGGAGCTCGGCCACGGCCTCCACTGAAATCTTCGGCTGGCGATCATATGTGAGCAGGCCGTTGGTTTCCTGTTCGATGTCGGTCAGCTGCGTGTAGCAAAAGCCCGCCAAAAACTTTAACGAAGCAATTCCCCGCATCAAGTCGCTGTATTTTTGCAGCAGCTCTTCAGTAGTCTCGAAGGAACCATAAAACTGATAAAGAATGTCCCGCTGTTCTCCGGGAACGGTAGCAGGGGCTAGAAACCCACCGACTTCGGAAAGTACGACGGGCTGGCCGCGATAACGTGAGCCTCGCGCAAAAAGAGGCTTATCAGCAATCCAGACGGTGCCAGGAAGTTTGCCACTCTGCAGAGTCTCTCGATAACGCTCCTGAAGGCGCGACGCGTCTGGAGTGTAATCGTGGATCGCGCAGATGTCCGTAATATCTGTGTGCTCCCAACCGTCGTTATCAATCACCGGTCGCGTGGAATCCAATCGCCGAGTAACTCTCACCATCCGTTCGATGAAAGCATACTGTCCCGGATGTTCCTGACCGAGGCCGGGAAATCCCATGCTCTCGTTCACCGGCACCCAGGCGACGATGCAGGGATGGTTGTAGTCTCGCAATACCGCAACCTGCCATTCCGCCGATAAGGCTTCTTCAGATCCCGGTGACCAGTCGCGAGCGTTTGGCATTTCTTCCCAAACGAGCAAACCGAGGCGGTCGCACCAGTAAAGCCAACGCGGATCTTCAATCTTTTGATGCTTGCGTGCCCCGTTGAAACCAAGCAGCTTTGTCCAGCCAATATCTGTCTGAAATGCTTCATCAGAAGGTGCCGTCAGATATCCATCCGGCCAATAACCCTGATCAAGAATCATCTTCAGATAAGTCGGAGTTCCCGTTGAGTAGCAGTCTTCCGGCGCGCAATTCGATGCCGCGCAAGCCAACATAGGATCCAACTTCATCCAGCAGGTTATCTCCGTCATAGAGACGAATCTGCAAGTCGTAAAGATGTGGAGATTCCGGAGACCAAAGCTTAGCGTACGGTATCGTGATTGCCAGCCGTCCCGTGGCAACTGCGGTTTTGTCTTCCGCCAACGCTACGCTTTGCCCCTCCTCAAATACCTCAACTTGAATTCGCCAGGCTGAGGATGGCGCATGAAGAAAGACCATCATCTCGATCAGGTTGCGCTTGGCGTGAGTTACCATTCGCACTTCTTCAATGCGAATCGTAGGCACCGGTTCAAGCCAAACGGTTTGCCAAATCCCAGTGGTGCAGTAGTAGTCGATCTCACCCGGCAGACCGGTGTGTGACTGTTTGCCCCGTGGTTGCTGGGGATCCTGCCGATCCACGACATGAACTGTTAAGCGATTGGGCCCGGGTTGTACATAGGGTGCAATATCGAATTGAAAGGGCACATGGCCGCCCCGGTTATGGCCCACCTCATGTCCGTTGACCCAAACTGTGCACGCGTAATCGACTGCGCCAAAATTCAGCAAGAGATCGCGACTGCAGAATTCCTCCGGCAATTCAATCGTACGCGCATACCAAACTTGTTCATGAATACTCTTATCGTTGATACCGGAAAGTTCAGTTTGATAGGCAAAAGGAACTACGATGCGCAAAGGCAATTCGCGTCCATCAAACCAGCCTGCGCTCACACCTTCTTCGGCATCATCAAAGGCAAATTCCCACTCGCCATTAAGATTGATCCAGATGCTGCGCGCGAACTGCGGACGCGGATATTCGGGACGCGGGATAGATTTTCTTTCGGATCACATATTAACGATTAAGCTGCAGCCTCGTGTTCTTGAACTCCTCGGTCGGCCTCAATCACATAGACTTCGGCTTTCAAACCAGTAACCTCGTGATAGTTGCTGACTACATCATTACGAAAGTTGTCGATTCCCTTGCGCCGCACGAGGTTAACGGTACATCCGCCAAACCCTCCACCCATCATCCGTCCACCTAACGCCGCATCCTCCGCGCCAGCTAGCTCAACAAGCAAATCCAGTTCGCGACAGCTTACCTCGTATTCGTCGCGCAGCGACTGGTGGGATCTCCGCATCAGTTCACCCAACGCCGCGAAGTCTCCCGAGGCGAGCGCCTTTGCTCCGCGCACGGTTCGGTCATTTTCCGTGATCACATGACGAGAACGTCGCTGCAAAGGCTCGGGAAGACCCTCGATCAAATGCAGGTCGTCGATGCTTAAATCTCTTAACGCCTTCATGCCGGGCCTTTTTTCTTTCAGCAAGCTCGACAGCTTGCTCACATTCCGCGCGTCGTTGGTTATAAGCGGAGGTGGCCAATTCATGTTTGACCTTGCTGTCACAAATGATCACTGCCACGTCATCAAGCACCATCGGAATCGACGGTGATCTCAAGCGAACGGCAATCAATCAAAAGTGCCTGATCAGCTTCGGCGAAAACTGAGGTTAACTGATCCATCAAGCCTGACCTGCGTTCCCACAAAATGATGTTCAGCGCGTTGCGCTGCCAGTGCGAGTTCGAGAGGGTCGAAATCTCGCGTGCTCAATCGTAATAACGCGAATCCAAAGGAAATTTCGAGCGCTGCGGAAGATGATAGCCCGGCGCCGCGCGGTACGTCTGAAGCAATCGCTACATTTGCTCCAACGAGACCATGCCCATTGCTCTTTAGCTACCTGCGCGACTCCGTAGACATAGCTTCGCCAGCCTTTTGCAGGTGGCTCGGAGGCACACAAACTAAATTCTGCGTGGTCTTGAAGATCACAAGAGTAAACTCTGATGGTATCGTCAGGCCGCGGTGCGGCTGCTACATACGTTCGCAAGTTGGCGCGCTATCGGCAAAACAAAACCTTCGTTGTAATCAGTATGTTCCCCTATCAGATTAACGCGGCCGGGAGCCGAAAACAGTCGCGGCTCACTTCCGTAAAGATCCCTAAAGGTTCGTCGCAAGCTTTCCCACTCAACCATTCCGAACTCCGTCGGCCCACACCACTGGTTCGATAAACTGTCGCAGCTCGCGCGCTTTCTCTTCGGGTAGCGTGTCGTTTATGAACATACCGGCCCCGGTCTCGCTACCTGCAAGGTATTTCAAACGATTTGCTGCGCGAAGTGGCGGATAGAACTCAATGTGAAAATGGTAGGCATCGTAGATCCCATCGTCAGTCGGGCGCTGATGCAGGACCATCATATAGGGAAAGGAGATCGCAAAAAGCTTGTCGTAAGCGACCAGGATCATTTTAAGCAGCGCCGCCAGATCGCGTTGTTCAGCGACTGACATGTCCGTCAAAGCCTGGAAATGCCGCCGCGAATGGATGTGTATTTCGTAAGGCCAACGAGCAAAGAAGGGTAGCAGGGCGATGAAGGAATCGTTCTCGGCAACGATCCGACGCCCATCACTCCGCTCTTCGCTTTGAATATCACAAATCAAACAACGGCCAGTCTGCTTGTGATGCAACGCCGATTGCGCCAGCTCAGTTGCGATGCGCGGTGGGATGAAAGGGTAAGCGTAAATCTGGCCATGCGGGTGATGCAACGTGACCCCGATTGCCTCGCCCTTGTTCTCAAAAATGAAGACGTACTTAACGAAGTCGAGCTGGCTTAGCGCACGAAACCTGTCCGTCCAAACTCTTACAAGCTTATAAATCTGCTCTACGGGTTCCTGCAGCCAGCGACGAATTGTGATTAGGACTGTAAAGAACAACTTCACAGATTCCTTGTGAGGGCCTGACCGGATACAAATCAGAGGATTGAACTGTTGGATTCTCCGGATCCTTCCGCAAACTTGGAAAGCGGTTCTCAAAAACAGCTATGTCGTAGTCTGGCTCGGGAACTTCAGTGGGAAAGCCTCCCGGCCGCGTCGGACATAAAGGGCAATAATCTTTCGGTGGCAGAAAGGTTCGTTCCTGCCTCTGCGTGGCAGTCGCCACCCATTCACCCAATAATGGATTCCAACGCAGTTCAGACACCGGCCTCCTTGTCTCTGTTAGCGAACGAGTCGGTTCGCTGTTGTCACGTTCAGACCGGTTGTCGAGCTGCTCGCTTCGCAGAAATTCGTAGAAGATAAAATAACGCCCATCAGCAAGCGTAGTTCGCCGCACACGCATTTCTTCCTCGTGTATCTGACCTGATCGCTTGTTCTGTTGGAGTTTTAAGTTCCAAAGTCCCGCGCGGTTCTTCCCGTGTCCGTTAAGTCTTTAATATCCCAAGCCGTCAGCTTTCCCTGGGCCAGAATACGCCCGGCGTCATTCACGACATATTCGCTCGCCTCAAAGTGACCCCAGCCACTTAATCGAAACTCATTACCACCACCAGTCTTTCCCCGTACTACGAGCTCTCGTCCATTCGGCAAACAGTAAATGCCTTGCTCTCTCAGACTCATCTTCCTCGCCTCCCCCTTGATTCATGAATCCAAAACCGCAGACGAAGCAGCCGGCAGGCTATAGCCATAAGGATGAGCCTCAAGCCATGCCCACGCCGAATCAATAATTAGTTCTAACTCCTGAAATTTTGGCGACCAGCCAAGGTCGCGTTTGATCGCCTCCGAACTCGCAATCAGAGTTGGCGGATCGCCAGCCCGCCGTTTTGTGACCTTAACCGGGATCGAGCGGCCAGTGATTTTTTCCGCGCAATCGATCACCTCTTTGACGGAATACCCCGTCCCGCACCCAAGATTGTAGATGGCATTCCGCGGACTCTCGAGCGCGAGAATATGAGCACGCGCCAGATCTACAACGTGAATGTAATCCCGCACACAAGTCCCATCAGGGGTGGGATAATCGTCACCATAAAGTTCCACGCTCGGTCGCGTGCCTGCGGCTGCCTGCAGCACAATCGGTATCAGATGAGATTCAGGTGAGTGCCATTCGCCGCAGCGCGATGTGGCTCCTGCCGCGTTGAAATAGCGCAGCGAGGTATACCAAAGATCGTATGCGTCGCTATACCAACCCAGCGCTTGTTCAAACGCGAGTTTGGTTTCGCCATAGGGATTGGTCGGTGCAGTGGGATCGGTTTCCTCGATCGGCTGTTTTTCAGGCTCACCATAGACAGCAGCCGTAGAAGAAAAAACCAGCCTTGCTACTTTTTCTTCGCGCATCGCATCGAGCAACGACAGCCCGGCTAAAACGTTATTCTCGTAATAACTAGCCGGATGTTCTACCGATTCGCCGACAAGTGATGCCGCCGCCATATGGATTACCGCCTCAACATTCCGTTGCCGGAAAGCGGTCTTCAGACGCTCGCGATCTTGTAAATCCGCCTGAATGAATTCAGCTCCAGGCGCGACCGCTGACCGATGTCCTTTTGAAAGATTGTCGTAGACAGTGACTTCGTGCTGGTCGCGCAATAGTTCCTCAACCACCACACTCCCGATATATCCTGCGCCACCTGTTACAAGAACGTTCATCAGATTTCCTCAGCGCTTACTCGAAATCAGATTCCTCGTCGCGTATTCTCGTCTGGTGTCATGGAAGTAGTGATCGAGTGCATGTTCAAGAGTAGGCATTATCTGGGCACGCTCACTTCCTAACGAGCTATACGCCGGACGAGCTGCCGGCAATCCAAGAGCGCTTGAAGGAACACCGTGCACGAGATGATCTGCAGAGCCTGCGCGTCGAGCTATTTCCAAAGCGAAGTCTTCCCAAGTCAGTGACCCGGCATTGGCGAGATGCCACATTCCCGTTTCGCCGTCCATTAGTAGGTCGAGCGTGGCGTTAACAAGATCGGGAACGTAGGTTGGCGAAATAAATTGATCGGTTGCCGCCCGGAACGCACGCCCGGCAGCGAGCGTCTTAAGCACAGCATAAGGAAAACAGAACTCATCCCACGGACCAAAAAAGCAACTCGTTCTGATTACGAGCGCATCGGGATGCGCCTGGAGCACCAGGGTTTCAGCTTCAGCCTTGGTCTGCCCATACACATTGAGTGGCGCCGTCAGGTCACTCTCGACATAAGCCGCGCGCTTAAGCCCATCGAAAACCAGATCCGAAGAGAATGTCACAAGAGGAAGACTACGCCTTGCACATTCGAAAGCGAGATTGAAAGGTCCATCGACATTGTCGCGTCTACATTTATCGATCTCGCCTTCGGCATCATCGACTCGCACGTATCCGGCTGCGTTAACAATACCCCACGGTTTGTAAAAATCGATCGCATTCGCTACCGCCGCCGCATCGGAAATATCCAAATCGGCCCGCGAAAGCAAGTTATAGTCTATTCCGCGCTTCTCACAAATAATCGCAAAGGCCCGCCCCAGCGTCCCTGCTCGCCCGGTAATCAACAAAGATCGATTCTCGGAGCTGCGCACGGTCAGGTGTCGCAAGCTTGTTGCTACTGACGCTGCACGCGGCGTCACCGGTGGATAAGTGAAACGATCAAGTCGGTGCCACCAGCCAACGGAATCCAGGGCTGGATGATTGAAGTCTGATTCTGTAGCCAATGCGCGCACCATCTGCGAAAGCGCAGTAGAGCGCGGCGCAGGAGCCCGCAAGTCAAATAAACCCGGCTCGTAGCAGCCCTGATCACTAGTGAGCAGGTTGTTCCAGTTGAAGGATCCAAAGGCCGACCAGGCTGTAACAGCCCGCACATCGACGCCTGCTTCCAACGCTTGAGCTGCGCTGCCCCACACCTCGTCCATCCAGCGTAACTGCTCTTCGCGGCTACAACCGAGATGCGCTTCGGTAACTGCTATTGGTAATCGGTAACGGTCCCACGTTTCTTTGAGGATCGATTTTGGTCCGCTCATTCCCTGCGAACAAACTCTGACGGCCTCTACATCAGCGTAGTAGTGGCGATCATTTCCGCCATGGGTCTCAACGGGATATCTGGTTAGACGTTCGTCAAGAAATCGCTCGCTCGTTATGTAGTAATTTATCCCCAGGACATCAGGGGGCAGCGGGTTATCGAGGAAGTATCGTAACTGCTTTTTTTCAATGCCGAGCCAAATAAAATACTTCCACATGGGCGTCTTTGGGTTCACCCGTCCGCAAAGCAGATCAAAAGTTAGCCAGCGCCGCTCATTTTCAAAGTCGGCCTGATAAGCGAGAGTTTGCGTGCTAAAGACTTTACCCAGGTCTTCAGTTTGTATTAGCTGAGCGCGCGAATTCACCTCGCGAATCGCCTTCATTGCGATCACTATCGCTCGACATTGGTTGAGCAACGCCGTGGCGAATTTTTGAGGATCACGTTCATGCGGATACCAATGCCCGTAAAGGCAGCTGAATCGAGCTGTGGTCAAAGGCTCGTTGATCGGCGTGTAGTGTTCGACCCAGGGATAGCGGCGCGCGACGGCGACCGCGAACTCTTTAAACTTCTCGGGAAACTGCGGATCCAGAAGGTTGGTATGACGTGGCCCGCTACCATGATGCAGCAACCCGATAATCGGAGTGATGCCGAGCTCTCGCAGTCTCGAAAGACGTTGATCACTCCACGACCAGTCGTAATGATTTTCTTCGTCTACCACCCGCTCCCAGAGCACTGGATAGCGAACGGTGCGCACGCCTAGCTCGGCAAGGCGCGTCACATCGCCAATGCGAACTGAGTGCCCGCTAAGCTCTAATTGATCGAAGTAACTGTCCCCAACACGATTGACAGTACATTCGACTCCAGCCCACATCTCCAGAGGCCGAACGCCTGGCCCTGTTGCAGTCATCATTTAATCTCTTAATTTAAGTCCCGCAACCACCTGAGGTACGACAATGGGAACGTTATGCAGCTTTCCATTACCCGAGCTTGCGGCAACCGCACCCGCGCTTTGAGCCATCGCAACCAGTCGCTTTGTTCCGGCAATTTTGGCATATGAAGTCAGGGCCTGCCCAACTATTTGATCCATGTTGTAGTACTTGTAAGTCGCAAGCCGTCCCAGAAAATGCACTTCCGGAGTTTGATCCGCTAGCGCTTTATACTTCGCATAAATATCAGCATTAGCTTTCCGCGGCACCGGGTAATATGCATCACCCTCATCTTGCGGAAATTCATACACGATGCTCGTCTTTGCATGTTCCTGACCGGTTAGATACTTGAACTCGGTCACGCGCGTGTAGAGTTGATCGTTCGGATAATTCACGACCGGAGCCGGCTGGTAGACCGGCTGGTCATGAGTCTCATGCTTAAATTTCAACGACCGGTAAGGTAGCTTCCCATAGCGGTAGTCGAAGAACGCATCGACCGGGCCCGTGTAAATCATTTCCCGAAACGAGATCTCATTTTCGATATCCCGATAATCGCAATTCAGCATGATCTTGATGTTGGGATGGTCGAGCATGTTTTCAAACATGCGGGTGTAGCCATGGAGCGGCATCGCCTGGTATGTATCTGTGAAATACCGATCGTCACGATTGGTGCGCGTCGGCACACGTGAGGTAACGCTCGCGTCAAGCTCGGAGGGATCCAGGCCCCACTGCTTGCGCGTGTAATTGCGGAAGAACTTTTCATACAACTCGCGGCCGACTTTGCTAACCACCACGTCTTCCGAAGTGCGAATGTGTTCACATGGTTCGGCCACTTTTTGAAAGAAACTCTCAAGCTCGAAACGACGTCAGGCTTCAAACCGTAGAGCGCATTGATGGTGTCCAGATTGATTGGGATGGGCAGGATCTGGCCGTCTACTGCCGCCCTGAACCCTGTGCTGGTAAGGTCGCCATTCAGTGAACCTCGAGAGATACTCGAAGACCTCGCGCGAGTTAGTATGGAAGATGTGAGGTCCATAGCGATGCACGAGTATGCCGGCATCGTCGTAATGATCGTAGGCATTGCCTCCAATGTGAGAACGCTTATCGCAAAGCAAAACCTTCTTGTTTGACCCGGTGGCCAAACGCTCCGCGATCACACTGCCGGCGAACCCAGCCCCTACAATCAAGTAATCGAACATCTCACCCTCCTTGTTAACCCCTTGAACTTAATTTGCTGTCGCGACTTGCGCGATCCCTCTTGAGTTAACCGCCCGTCTTTCCTCGCCATTGCCGGTTCTGGTTCGTTTGCACGGCGTAAGCCAGCAAACGCGACATTTCCGACCAAGTGCGATCCCATGACATGCCGGCAAGAAAATTATCGACTTGCTGCAGCCAAGCCTGGTCGACTGAGGCGCCGGACATCAAGTCCTCAGCAGCTGCAACTAGATTCAGCCGGTGTATCTGCAATCCGCACCAATCCCATGTCGCCGTATGGTCGAACAACATCGCGAATCGAGGTGGAGATCACCGGCTTACCCGCAGCGAGATATTCGGGAGTTTTTGTCGGACTGATAAAGCGTGTGGCCTCATTTCGCGCGAACAACAATAGAGCGACGTCCCAGCCGGCTAGATAACGCGGCAGCTCGTCGTATTTTTTAGAGCCGAGGTAGTGAATATTGGAACGTTGCGGCAACGTCGCGGGATCCACTTTTACTACCGGTCCGATCATTACGAAGTGCCAATCCGGTCGCAGGGACGAAGCCTCATCCAGCAACGCAATATCGAAACGCTCGTCAATCACACCAAAAAATCCCAAGCGCGGAAATGGAATATCTTTTTGATCCGGGGGATCTGCCTGTGCACTCCGCCCTTGTCGAAAGTGATTCACATCGATGCTACTGGGAAAAGCATGCACCGCAGGGTGCTGTTGCCGCTTTGCTTCATAAAGGCTCTGGCCACCGGTGAATACCAGGTCAACGCTGTCGAAAAGTTGCTTTTCGTAATCCTGTAGCTGCGTCGGAGCTCCTTTAAAAGCGCTAAGCTCGTCCATGCAGTCGTAAACTGAAGCGCGTGGTTTAAGGTGTTCCGTAAACATCAACGCCATCGGCGTGTAATACCAGAAGACATAGTCCGCAATTGCTTCCTGCTCAAATAGTCGCAGGGTCATATCCTTCATCATTGCCGCGATCGCAACATCACTGCGCAAACCCTCAGGTAAGAAAGGGACGACAACTTTAACGCCGTTATCGCGTTCCTGGATTTCGTGTCTCACAGAACCGTTTATAAAGATAGGCTCTTCAATGAAGTACACTCGACGATCGAGCGCGGCTCGGCTGAGCAAATGTTGCGGACGCTGATAGACAAAATCCCAGCGTAGATGGGAAAAACAAACCAGATCAGGTTGATTCTTACCGTTGTTGGCGATTTTTGAGATCGGGAGTCCCGAATGTTTACTAAGTTCTTTCATGGGAGAGATTTCCTATCTTCAAGAATCTTTTCAAAAACGCGCACACAGGTGCGTACTCGTTGAGCTTACTCAACCTAATGAACTTTTGACCGAACGTATTTTTACTGCGGACGAGTGAGGTTGAACTAATGCTCTAATCTAATTCACCTAACTTTAATTGCGTTTCATAATAAGCCGTTCAAACTGCAAATTCGTCGTCGTTTCAGATTGCTGGCAAGAACAATACCAGTCGCAATTCATCGAGAGCTTCAAGCAAATAGGTTGGCGAAATCGTAAGATCTCGCCAACCATGTTTCCCCGGGTCAACTAGCGATTTCCACCACCACCGCCGGATTTTCCTCCACCTTGTTGACCGCCACTGCCACCGCCACGGTTGCCACCTTCACCGCCGCGTCCGCCAGCATCTTTACCACCTTGGCCACCTTGACCTGAGCGGCCGCCACCCTGCTGTCCACCACGATCTTTATCTTTGTCAGCCACGTCAATACCCTCCTTGATTGATAAAGCGGTTACCTGTTTCACTTGGGGAGAAGTAAGCGTTAACCATAATTGGTGATCGGGGCTTGGTTGGTACGATTTCGTACTCGTTGATACTTCAACACAATTTAGTTAGGGTTCCACATACAATGAAACAGAAAACTAAAAAGCGAGGGCAAGGACCCCTAGCTTTGTTTGTCTACCGGTGGTGATATTCAAAGCATGTCTGCGCGAGCATGTTTCGCGCGCGCAGCTCCGATTGCCGTCTTCACATCCTTTTCTTCCTCGGGAGGAGGTAACACTGCAGGCATCCCTAACGACTCAATCCAAAGTTCGCGCGCCCATCCGGACGAGTGGTACAGATGTTCGTCCTCTTCTTCTTCAACTTCCTGTACTGCTTCGGAGATTGCGTCGGCCTCATCGCCAGTCAACTTTTTAGCGGCCACGCCCATTAACTCCCAATTCATGTGATCCTTTGTTTCCGCGTGTACCACGCATTCAGCGGCTACCAGTTGAGCCGCTGCCGGATTTCCTGCTTGTCGCGCCATTTCCATCGCTTTCACGAGTGATTCCCCGATGTACCGAACCACTTGCCTTCCAGGACTTTCTGCACCGGGATCGAGTCCCAGGTTCGCAAGCACCTCTTCCATGATCTCAACGTGATTCTGTGTTTGCTCGAGGTACTTTTCCCACTCTTCTTTTAGATCTTCATTGATCGCACACGTCAGCGCTGTCGTGTAAACCTGTACCCCACCTATTTCGGTTTCATATGCCTGATACAACAGCTCTGTTAACTGGTCCCTTTCCATGATTACCTCCTTGGTGAGCGGTGCGCCGACCGCGAATAGGTGCCTTGGTTGAGGGGGAAAAGGAATTGGAGGAATGGTCGTGGGGGCGACGATTAACAGCGAAAGCGGCAGCTGCCATTCAATCGGCCCCCACATTTTGCTGAGTTGTGCAGCAAGTCGCGAGACTTTAACAACCTTAGATTTAGGGCTCAGTACGTTAGCGAACGGAGATATCTTCGCTCTGATATGACGCAGGTCCCTGCATACGATGGCAGTGGCGACAGAGCGAGTAGCCGTCAGGCTTCGTTTGCATCAAGCTTAAGCCGGCAGCACGTGGCTGTTCCATCACGACGGGCATAAATCTAACGCCACACAGCGTGCGCTCACCGGCCTTTTCCGCCAAATGATAAATCCTGCTATTTGACGTAGCTGCATACATGCCAAATCACAATCCTCCTTTCTCAATTCTTTTGACTCCGCTTTCGCAAAGAGTGGGCCAAAATCCACAACATTGCATTGCAATCGGATTTGGTTCACGTTGCAAGTTGTTAGGCTCCATTCAACGGCAACAGTACGTAAAGAGATCCGCATCAACGAATCAAGATTGGCGCTGGTGGCATTGGTATTGCGAAATTCATTAGAAAGCAGTTATCCATCTCGGAAGTGTTTTAAAACCGAGTCGATTTAGCGGGAACCGTACCGGAGAAATACACGGGGAGGATTTCTATGAGTGAACAGCAATCGCAGAAACGGGGCGTACGTTCCGATGCCCAAAAAACCGCAACGGCGCGGACCGACTATGAGCCTATACCGCCGGCCAACCCTGTAGCCGGCGCGTTCGGGAAACAACAACCACCGATCCAAACCGATCAGGACCTTGCCCTCTCAATGGACGAGAAACGACGGCAAGCTGAGAAACCCGACGGCACTAACGAATGACGAAGGAAGAATGCGAAAAGCTAAGGAGGTTTCTTATGGCTGCAGAGGCAAAACAAACAACTGATCATGACGAAATTCGCAACTGGGTAGAAGAGCGTGGCGGTAAACCGGCGCGCGTGAAGAACACCGATAAAGGCGATGGCGGAGGTCTACTGCGCATCGATTATCCTGGGTTCAGTGGTGAAGATTCACTGGAAGAAATCACCTGGGCGGAATTCTTTGAGGCGTTCGAGGAAAACAATTTGGCGTTTCTTTACCAGGACGAAACCAAGGATGGTAAGGAGAGTCGCTTTTCAAAACTAATCGACCGCGGCTCTAGTAGAGAGAAATCGAAAGCCGCCCGTTCATGAGAGGAGCGAAAGCCAGTCAAAGTCGCGTACAGCCATGGTGGCTCGCTGAAGACAGTGAAAGCTGTAGCAGCTGCAGCCACCCGTACGCGCATCGTACCGAAGTCTTCTGCTTCGATTGCGACTCGGCAATTTGTCCTATTTGCATCGAACGAACGACGACATTTGAATTCGTTTGTCCGGGCTGTGCCGAGGCTCGGACCCGGGAAGAGGTGTTGTGATGGCCGCCCGCGCGATTTGGAAAGGAATCCTGAAAATCGGCTCGGCGAAGGTTCCGGTGAAATTGTATTCCGCCGTTACTGATCGCACCGTCCGCTTTCATGTCCTGGACGATAGCAGCAAGATGAGGATTAAGCAGCACATGGTTGATCCTGAGTCGGGCGATGAAATTGCGACCGAAGAAATTCAGAAAGGTTACGAGCTTGAGCCGGGCAGGTTTGTAATACTCACGGAGGAAGATCTCAAAAGTATCGAGCCTGAAGCCTTCACGCGAAATTGAGGTTGGAGAATTTGTCCCGCCTTCGCAAATCAGCCAGCAGTGGTATCAGCGACCTTACTATCTTGGTCCTGACGGCGATCAAAAAGCTTACTTCGCACTGGCCGAGGCACTACAAAAGCGAGAGCTCGAAGGAGTGGCTCATTGGGTGATGCGTAATAAGGCTTACGTCGGTGCGTTGCGAGCCGAAGGCGATTACCTAATGCTCGTAACTCTGCGTAACGCCGCAGAGGTGATTTCGGCACGTGAGCTCACCAAACCGTCGGGGCCTGCGCCAACCGCAAAAGAATTGAGCATGGCAAGGCATCTGGTGGCGTTGATGGAAGGCGAGTTTAATCCGGCAGAGTTTAAGGACGAGTATCGGGAGCGGGTCATGGAATTCATTGAGAAGAAAGCCAAGGGTCATGCTCCGCGCCTGCAAGCTGTGAAAACAAAACGCAAAGCAGGATCTCTCGACAGTGTACTCAAGAAGAGTCTTGAAGTTTTGAAGAAGGAGAAGCGCGCTGCCTAAGAAATCTGGAAGTGATGAAGCGCTC
Organism: Pyrinomonadaceae bacterium; assembly: GCA_963826235.1. GTDB lineage: Bacteria > Acidobacteriota > Blastocatellia > Pyrinomonadales > Pyrinomonadaceae > PSRF01. Next base: position 420,544 of record CAWGWE010000002.1, read on the forward strand.
AATGAGGAGCAGTCAGTAGGACGTCCCTTCTGGTCTGGCACGTTGACGTTCGGCCTGGTTAGCGTTCCTGTCGATCTGTTTCCCGCGACACGAACGACGCGCACCGGCTTTGCGCATGCTCGGACCCGATGGCCAGCCCCTGGCGCGCAAGTATTACTCACAGAAAACGGAAAAGGATCTGGCTGCGGACGAGCTGCTTCGCGGTTATGAAATCAAAAAAGATAAGTACGTAATAGTCACTGATGAAGAACTCGAACGATTAGCGCCCAGAGAAAACCCGAGACATCGATCTCAAGTTGTTTGTTCCGGAGGATTCCATTCCTCCCATCTATTTCGAGCGTGGCTACTTCCTCACACCTGGGGCTAACTCGCAAAAGGCGTACAAGCTGTTAGCCGAAACCATGAAGCGCACTGGACAGGCCGGCGTTGCTACTTTTGTCATGCGCGGCAAAGAATACTTAGTAGCAATCTTTTCCGACAATGGAATCCTGCGCGCGGAGCTAATGAGGTTTGCTGACGAATTGCGCACACCAGGCGATGTTGAGCTCCCTAAGAAACAAAAAGTTCCCGCGGCAAGTGTGCGCAAGTTTGAGAAGTTGATTAGTGCGCGGACTAAAAAGCAGTTTGCGACTTCAAAACTCGCAGACGAACAGGGTGAGAAACTCCTGAAACTGGTTAAGAAGAAAAAATCGAATCGTAAGAACATCGTTGAGGTCGAGGTAGAAAGTGAAGCGCCTGATTCTGGGAAGGTGATCGATCTCGTATCGGTGTTGAAAAAGAGTCTATCTGCTAAGGCTTCCTAAGGCGTCTCGAGGAGAGACATCAGGCAGACAACGAAAATAGACTTATATTTTACTTCTGAGTTAGTACGCTAACGTACTGACGGCTATACGGTTTGGATTTTACTGTGGCGCTGTACGTAAGGGCCGGGGCCGTTAAAACCTTCCTTCGACAGAACATTTTAACGGTCCCGGCTTAACTTAACTTATTAGGGCTTCCTGGCAGGGTGTCCTAATCGTTTCCGCATAGACAATTCTGGATAATCCAACGAATGCCAACCTGCGGGGAGCAATAGATTGGAGCGCCGCATTCTCTTTATCGAAGACCACGAAGACACGCGTGAGCTTGTTAGCTTTGTTCTCGAGGCGAGCGGGTTACAGTGTGACCTCCGACACTACGGTTGCCAGCGCTTTGCAACTAGCCAAAACCCAGAAGTTTGATCTCTACCTTCTCGACAATTGGCTTCCAGATGGTACCGGGTTTGAACTCTGCCAGCGAGTTCGAGAATTTGATGGAACCACGCCCGTCTTATTTTATTCCGGCGCCGTATTCGACTCTGATAAGTTGGCAGCCATTCAGGCGGGCGCACAGGGCTATCTTGCAAAGCCGTGCCCCTATTCGGACCTGCTGCGCGCAGTTACTGTTTTGATCGACCACGCTGCAGGGGCGTGCGGCGCTCAAGATCTCGTCGCATGAAGCGGCTTTCTGACGCCAACTCACTATCCTAAGTAATTCTTTAAGTATTCGAGCTTCTACCGGACTTGTCGTGGTTAGAATAATGGTGAACTCCCATTCGAAGCCATCGTGTGCTGTACGTCGACGACCACGCAGACACCGTGGAGATGGTCACTCTAATGCTTGAAGCCGGAGGTCTTTGAGGTGCTCGCGTGCTCCAACTTCCAGGACGGATTTAAGGCGGCTTCCGATCAAGAGTTCGACCTTTATCTGCTCGATCTGTGGCTACCAGACGGCTCCGGTTTGGATCTCTGCAAGAAGATCCGTGAGTTTGATCTGAAGACTCCGGTCGTCTTTTATTCCGCCGCCGCCTATGAAGGTGATAAAGAAGCCGCGTTCGACAGCGGCGGTCAGGATTACCTTATCAAACCCACCGACTCTCCTGATTTGTGCGCCAGACTCTTTCAGCTTCTCGCAAAACATTAGTTGTCGCGACGCCGACAGTTAAAGAACCTTCCGAATAGCACGCAGCGCAACCCACCGTCTTATGCTGGTACCGGACCTAACTCATCACTTGAGCTTCTCTCTCAGGCCAGAGTTTGTAGAAGAACAAATTCAGCCCGCCCAGTAGCGCAATCGCGATCAGCAGCAGCGCGAGCCAAAACTTCCAGTAAGAGTTGAAGGTCTGTTGCCATGCCGGATCGACAGCGTGCGCGACATTTACATTTAAGGCCGCCGCCGTAAACAGGCGTGAGATCAATTGCACGATGAAGTACCACCCGAGCGCATAGAGCCACGACACTCGATCCATTCGCACACGCCGCAGCGCAAACATGCCCACTGCAAATCCGCCCACATGCGCGAGCGTCGATGAAAGAAAGATGCCCCAGGCCAGCACAACATAAATAAACCACACTATCAAGCCCGGCACCATCCAAATCACTGCGACGCGAATAAGTAGCGGCCGCTGCAGGAAAAGTCCGAGCGCCAACAACAGATTGCCGATGTTGCACATCCAGAGCATGTGGCCGAGCTCGTTGATGCGCCAGTAATGGAAAGCCTGAGCAAAGAAGAAAATCAGCGGCAGAAAGCCGAGAAGCCGGAAGCGGTAATCGCTTTGCTCGGTTCAGCGGGAGATGAATTCATCAGTCTCTCTGGCGGAAGATACGAAAACACTTTATGAAAAACGACTCTCGCGCAATTTCTTTTTTCAATTTAGAATAGCATTCGCCCGAGCGCATATTCTGAACATTATCAAACAAAGAATTACGATTCAATCATGCCCTCTCTTGCCGATCTCCTGAATAAATCCATTCCTGAGTTAAGAAATATCTTCATCGATCGCGGACGCCGCGTACCTCAGGGATTAGTTGAAGCTCTGGAGGCTGATTCACGCCACGGAGCGCACCAACTCGCGAAAAGAATTCGGGAACGGCGCCGTAGTAATCGTTCAGAAGGCCAAAGGCTGCACTCACTTGCTGCGTTTTGAGATTGAGCTTTGGAACGATGGCTATTCCCTGGTAGCGGGGTTGACGAGGCCGGAATGGCGCCACTTGCAGGGCCGGTTGTCGCCGGTGCGGTGATTTTGCCCCAGCACTACAAGCTGCGCGGCCTGAATGATTCAAAAAAGATTCTGGATCCCGAGATGCGCACTGAGCTTGCGCAAATCATCAAGCGCGACGCGCTCTGCTGGTCGTTTGGTTTTGCAGAAGTCGAAGAGATTGATCGAATCAATATCTATCACGCGGGGCTGCTGGCAATGCAGCGGGCGTTTCAGGGACTGACTTGCGTACCCGATTTTGTTTTAGTTGACGCGCGCCGCATCCCGAACTGTCCCGCACCGCAGCGCGGAATCATTCGCGGCGATGCTTTGTCTGCAAGCATTGCCGCGGCTTCAATCATCGCCAAGACCACGCGCGACGCCCACATGATGGAAATGGACAGCATGTATGCGGGATATGGCTTCGCTTCGCACAAAGGCTATCCCACGCCCGAACACTGTCGCGCTCTTAAAGAGTTGGGTGCGTTACCGATTCACCGGCGCAGCTTCGCCCGCGTGCGGGAAGTGCTGGGGCTCGATCCGATTCAGAACGAACTTTTTGCTGAGTCCGAGCGAACCAGCTTCAGCAAGCGTCGAAACGTTCGCGGCTGTTGCCACTTAAACCTGACCGCTCACTAAAGCTAAAGAATCACTTTAAGCCTGGTTATTAACTTGTGAAGCCAGATGGCACTCACCGAATATAAAAAGAAACGCAAGTTCGATAAGACACCCGAGCCTGGTCCCGAAACCAAGCGTACCAAGTCTGGCAGAATGTTTGTGATTCAAAAGCACCGGGCAACTGCTCTGCACTATGACTTCCGGCTTGAAGCTGACGGCGTTCTCAAGTCCTGGGCGGTTCCGAAAGGACCTTCCCTGGATCCGAAAGTGAAGCGACTTGCCATGCAGGTTGAAGATCATCCGGTTGATTACGCCAAGTTTGAAGGTGTGATTCCGGAAGGTGAGTACGGCGGGGGAACCGTGATGGTTTGGGATTACGGCACATACAAACCAGAGGAGACGACGAATGTTTCAGAAGCACTCCGCAAAGGCGAGTTAAAGTTTTCCCTTAACGGTAAGAAGTTGAAAGGGTCATGGGTGCTAGTGAGAACGAGGGAGCGGCAGTGGCTCTTGTTGAAGCATCGCGACTACTACACGACGGAAGAGGAAGTAACGGAGCTGGCGCCGGTTTCAATTCTTACGAGACGAAGTCTTGCTGAAATCGCCGAGGACGAAGGTGGCAACGTGAAGAAGGCCGCTACCGGAGATCCGAAGAAGATTCCACCACGCACAGGAGTGAAGCGTCGTAGCAAGGGAGGCAAGAAGAAAGTTTGGCACAGCAATCGGCCATCATGATCGAGAGAAACTAAAACAATCCTTCGTAGGACAACCTTCCCTCCACAATCCTCGCGGCACTCGTATACGGATGAAGTTCAGCCTGTTTCTCACTCTGGATATGCAGCACCTCCCAACCCCGCGACTTTAGGTAGTCGGCAATCAGGCTGCGATGACAGCGCCACCATAATGCTTCCGCACACATCACCGCAGTGCGTTCCTTCAAAGCCAGCTCAAGAAGTTCCTTAATTCCCTGCTGGAACTCATCACTATCCAGGTGGTCGGCGTAGGCGCGGAAGGAAGCGTTCTTCCAGGCGAGATTTTTAGAATTGGCGACTGGTCGGCGGCGTCCGCCCAAGGCAGGTGAATGTTGATATCGAATGCCTGCAACCGCGAGCGACTGCCTCAACTGCTCCTTGTTGAAATGTGGATAGCGTCTTGACCCGGGAAAGCTGCGCACGTCAACCAACACTGCCATCTCATGCACGCTAAGAATATGGTTGAACTCTTCAGCGGAACGAGTTGAGTGACCGACCGTCCAAATGGTTCCTACAGGCGACTCAGTTGACCCTAGCGGTGAATTCTTGGGCATCTGTTAGTGGCTCGAGACCATAGCTCGAATGTCATTTCAGATGAGGCGGGGGTAAACCGCCCTTCCGGACTGCAATCATCGCTAGTTTCGGACTGCAATCATCAGTAGCTTTGGACTGCGTTCATCGCTACGAAAATCCAGGCGACTGAATCTTCCAAATGAAACCGGCGAAGCTAACTGAAAACATCAACTGTCTGGTTGCCGACCTCTGAGTACTACGTCAAAAAATCAAAGACCTAAGATCAAGGACCCAAGGCCGATTGTTAAAGATATGCTTCAAGTTTGAAGCGGCCGCGCTTTTCCAATAGGGGCTTCCAAAGATCTCCGAGACGCTTCACGCGAGCGGGCACATTGTCTATGCGAAAGTCTTCAATCTTCACGCCGCGCTCAAGCTCGCTCCACTTCACGGGCGTGGAGACTGAAGCCTGCGGTCGCGGCCGCACCGAATAGATCGACGCCAGGGTCCTACCCCACGCGTTCTGGTTGTAGTCAACCAGCACCCTTCCCCGCGGTCTATTTGCTACCACATAGATCGTCGTCAACAGCTTCGGCGCTTGCGCTGCCACGGCGTTAGCGAACTCTTTCGCAAAAGTCCAAACCTGCTTCTGCGTCGGTCCGCGCACGATAGGGACGTAGACATGAATTCCTTTTGAGCCAGTCGTCTTCGCATAACAAGGAATCTTCAGCGACTCGAGTGCGGTGCGAATTAACAGCGCGGCCTCAACGACTTTCTCAAAGGTCGCGCCCGGCACTGGATCCAGATCAAAGTGCACATAGTCGGGCCGGTCAACGTCGTCACAGCATGCGTACCATTGGTTGAGGTCGATGCAGCCCAGATTTATTACCCAAAGCAATGAAGCCAAATCCTGAATCATTGGAAAATCGATGATGTTTCCCGATGAATGTTCAATGCTGCAAAGCTCTATCCATTCAGGACGCGGAGTGGGGGCGCGTTTCATGAAGAAAAACTCACCGGCGGCGCCATTGGGATAGCGTTTCATTACCATCGCCCGGTCCTTCAAATGAGGAAGGAGCACCGGAGCAACGTCCGCGTAATACTGGATTAAGTCACGTTTAGTGATTCCCAGCTCCGGCCAGAATGGCTTCCGCAGATTCGTAAGCTTGACGGTTCGACCACCAACGTTCAGCTCCAGGCCAATTTCATTTTTGGGGATCTTTATCGATTGGATCGCGACCTTGCCTGAAGCCGGGGCCGACTTCGCTCGTTGCACTTTAGCTGGATGAAAGTCGCGGGTAGGGATCTTGGCCTTGGCCATTCTTAAAGTGATTCCTTAACTAAACCCTTGTTCGTTATCTCTCAGGTAGGAAGGGGCCTGCCCCTGCATGTACGCTAGGAACAGCACTGCGATTTGTCTTGTTGGTTGAATGGAGCCATTGCAAGCGGGGGCAGGCCCCCTTCCTAACCTGCAAGTTTTCCCAAGCTGACCTGACTTCTGACTTCTGGATTCTTAGGCGGGGCAGGCTCCCTTCCTAACCTCGGTGATTCGAACGCTACTCATTGGCCTCGATAAGTTGCTCAATCTCTTCTTCAATAACCTGCAAGCCTTTAAGCAAGCTTTCCCGATGAGCCGCATGACGCGAACGATCTAATTGCTCCAGAACGCGCGAACGCGAAAGCTTCAAGGACTCCAGACGTTCCATTCGCGCACGTTGCTCGGCCGTCAGCCTCGGCCCACGCTCATCCTTCGCGAGGCGCTGGCTCCATTCCTCCATCTGCTCTTCATACGACTTGCCCCAGCCTATAGCCACTTCTTCCCTTCCTCACTGAGGTTAGATCTCAGCACGAATCTGAATCTTGAAAACTCAAACGATGGTGCCGTCCTTCACCACAGCATTCTTGGGCACGATGATAATTCCATCACGAATAAAGAAAGCGCCGCCATCACCATCATGGTTTGCAACGCCGGCTTCATTGACAAGTCGCACGTTGCTGCCAATGCGCGCGTTCTTGTCGATGATCGCGCGCTTTATAATTGTGTTCTCGCCAATGCCTACGCGTGGTGCCCCGCTCGCGAGGTCGTGATGCATCTCCTCAAGTGTTTGATAATAGTCTGCGCCCATCATGAACGAGACGTCCATCTGCACACCCTTGGAAATGCGACTGCGCAGGCCAATCACTGAGTTTGTAATGCGCGCGCCCCCGATGATGCAGCCCTCACTGAGAATTGAGTCGCGAATATCTGATTCCTCAATTTTTGAAGGCGGCAAAAAGCGCGCCCGCGTGTAAACCGGGGCTTCCGAATCAAACAAATTGAACTTCGGAATCTTTGACGTCAGATCGAGGTTTGCTTTGTAGAAAGCGCTGATGGTTCCGATGTCGCCCCAATAACCATCGAAGACAAACGCCTGCACTTTGCCCCTTTGAATCGCACCCGGGATAACATGCTTACCAAAATCAACCCAACCTGGTATCTTCCGCTAACAGTTGCTCCAGCACGTCGTACTTGAAAACATAAATACCCATCGACGCGAGAAAGGGACGGGCGCGCGCTTCCTCGACGCTTAGTCCGAGAGTCGTTGTGTCGACGCGCATCGTTTCCAGCTCCGCACCTTTCGGCTTTTCCTTGAACTCGATGATGCGGCCCGTCGCATCAGTTTTCAGTAAACCAAACTCGGTAGCATCGATGGGATCTGAAGGAATAACCGAGACAGTCACATCCGCCTCGCTTTCATAGTGGCGCGCGAGAAACTGCCGGTAGTCCATGCGATAAAGATGGTCACCTGAAAGTATCAAGAGCGTGTCGATGCCCCAATCGCGGATGTGCGGCAGTACCTGGCGCACCGCGTCAGCCGTTCCCTGAAACCATTGCGGACTTTCGGGTGTTTGCTCCGCGGCCAGGATCTCGACAAAACCATTTGAAAAATGGGAAAAGCGATACGTCTGTGCGATGTGACGATTGAGTGAAGCGGAGTTGTACTGCGTCAACACAAACATTCGCAGCACATCGGAGTTGATGCAATTGGAAATCGCGACATCGACCAGGCGATAGTTTCCGCCGAGTGGTACAGCAGGCTTAGATCGCTGTTGCGTAAGCGGAAAAAGGCGCGTTCCGGCGCCACCGCCGAGGATTACTGCTAGCAGTTTGCGGCTGGCTGGCATTCTCGTTCACCGACTTTTTGGAGTTGGATAGCAGAGGGCAGGCTAACCCATTCAAAAGCGAACCGCCAAGGGGACAGGAAGAACTTGGTACTTTGTTCTTTGAACTATGTTCTTGGTTCTTAGTTCTAAGTTCTTAGTGGTTGGGTCCGTGGTTAGTTCTGTAGTTGGTTCTGAGCACTTTGTTTTTAGCGTTTATCCAGAAGGTAAGCCTTAACTCTGAGTCTCATTCAAAGTTCTAAGCACAAGATCAAAGCTCGCTTTTTCCGTTGGCGTCTTGGCGGTTTCTTTTTCAATGAAAAATGAGAAATGGAGAATGGAAATGCGTTTCTAATAAGCAGCTGCACCTGTTCCCGACAGTTTCTGGCCAGCGGCCTCCTGCGCGATTTTAACGCCCACACTGGCGCCGATTCGCGTCGCTCCCGCTTCAACTAACTTGCGCGCATCCTCAAGGCCTTTTACGCCGCCCGATGCTTTCACCCCTAAGTCGGCGCCCACAGTGCGCCTCATCAAAGCAATGTCAGCCACCGTCGCGCCGCTCTTGGAAAAACCCGTGGAGGTCTTTACGAAGTCTGCGCCCGCTTTTTTCGCTGCAAGACAAGCGCGCACTTTTTCGTCGTCATTTAATAAAGCCGTCTCGATGATCACCTTGCACGTAGCTTCGTATTCGTGAGCGACGTCGACTACTGAGCGGATGTCGTGTTCAACCAAACAATCGTCTCCACTCTTCAGGGCGCCGACGTTGATGACCATGTCGACTTCTTTCGCACCATCGAAGATTGCGCGCCGCGCTTCATAAGCTTTGACGTCTGCCAGGGTAGCTCCGAGTGGGAAACCAATCACAGTGCAGACCGGAATGCCGCTGCCTCTTAGACTGCAAGCAGCCACACGCACCCAGGTCGGGTTCACACAGACTGAAGCGAAACGATAGCGAGCAGCTTCTTCGCATAAACGCTTGATGTCTTCGTCTGTCGCCTCGGGCTTGAGGAGCGTGTGATCGATCAGGCCGGCCCAATCTTTTGCGGAAGCGGTTTCGCCAAGGACCAAACCGATGCGCGCGGCGCCGGCATCTACTACGCGATGCATTCGCTCAGGGCAACGATTGAAACACTCCGAAGTGCAGCCGCACATGCCCGCCTGATCAGTGCCGTCGCCATTGAGGCGCGCAACGATCGCGTCCGTGATCTGCTCGATTAGTAATTCGATATCGCCGTTGGGTGAATAGGGCATTTACTGCTCCGAGGCCAACAACCTGGCGGTTGCGCGAATCTATTCTAGCACGCGTGAGTTGTTAACGAGGCTGAGACCGGCGTCTCGATCCAAGTGGCAACTGGCAATTGAGAATCGGCAATGACTATCGGTGATATTGGCGGTCGATGGCTTCAATCTTGAACACGCGCTTGCGGTGGCGGTCTTCAGTTATCTCTGTTCCTAACCAGGCAGTAACGATTTCGCGCATCTGGGCACTCGAGATTGTGCCACTGCCGAGCGTTAAGACATTTGCGTCGTTGTGTTCACGTGAGTTCCGCGCCACTGCGACTGAATAACACGCCGCCGCTCTTACGCCCGGAACCTTATTCGCGGTCATGGCGCTGCCGACTCCCGCCCCGTCGATCATGATTCCAACCTCGGCCGTTCCGTCAGCGACAGCGCGCGCGACCGCATGTGCAAAGTCTGGATAATCAACAGCGTCTCCGGAATTGGTACCGAAGTCGTGGACTCGGTGTCCCGATTCAACTAGAAAGCTCTTTAACTCTTCTTTCATTTTGAATCCGCCGTGATCCGCGCCCACCGCAATCATCTTTGCCGTCTTCGAACCGCGGCGCGAAACGCGACGCACAATCTCAATTCCCTTCTCCCGAATCACGTCATTAGCGAGCGGAGTCATACGAGAAAGTTCACCAATGCGCAAAACCGCGCCTTTTTCTAGACCGCGCACATCGTCTTCAGTGATCACGAGCTTCGCCGACTCGTCACGCGTCACACTGCTGTTTGCGGGAGCGCTTGGAAGCGTATCGATAAAACGACTCGGCGTTTCCGTGCTCGCGCCGGCCGGCCCTTGCTCGGCATCAGGCAACGCCTGCGCTAAGACATTGCGCACCAATGAGCGGATACGATCTCGATCGGAATGATCACTCATCTGGATTGGTCTGCGATCTTGGTGTTTTCTTGGCCAAGCCTCAGGTCTCAAGTCTCAAGGTCTCAAGTCTCAGGTCTCAGTTCTTGATCTTTGGTCTTTGGTCTTGGTCTTTGGCCTTTGGCCTTGGTTTGCACTTAACTCGAGCTCTAAGCATCGAAATCCGAAACTCGAAACTCTAAACTCGGGACTCGAAACTCTAAACTTCCCTAAGATCCAACAAACGTCCGGCGCTCGCCACCACTCGCCCTCGCCTTACTCTAAAATCGACGCGCCCAACGAAGATGCCACTCTTGCCGACCTGGAAAATCAAGGTTTCTTTTCCCGATCGTTGCTTCACGCTCACCGGCCTCTCCATGAAACTGTGATTGTGTCCACTCGCGATAAAGTCAATGCCATCCACCTGTTCGGCAACCTGTGAATCGCCGACCTCGCCTTGTTTCGGTTGCGGGTAATAGCCGAGGTGCGACATCCCGGCAACCAAGGCGCAGCGCTCTTTTTCTCGCAGCGTCGCTACTACATCTCGCGCCGCGGCAACTGGGTCCTGATAAGTTACGCCCTTGAAATTCGCCGGCGTAATCAAGCCTACGGGGGCGATACCCAAACCGAAGAGTCCCACGCGCACACCGCCAACAGTTCGCACCACATAACGCTTTACTTTACTCTCCAGGACCGTGCCGCGTACGTCGTAGTTTGCGGAAAGCACATCGAAGTTGGCGAACTTAAGGGCGGCCGCGAGCGCGTCGACGCCGTTGTCGAACTCATGATTACCTAATGTCCCGGCGTCGTAACCGATCGCTGACATCGCTTTGTACTCGACTTCGCCACGATAGAAATTGAAGTAAGGCGTTCCTTGAAAAACATCACCTGCATCGATCAGAAGGGTGTTTGGGTTCTGCCGCCGGATCCGTTTGACGAGCGTTGCGCGACGCGCGACCCCGCCCTTTCCCGCATAGAGACGATCATTCGGCGGCAGCGGATCGATCTGAGAATGAGTGTCATTGGTATGCAGAAATGTGATGAGAGTTTCCCCAGGGCGCGTGCTCAAAAGCGGTTCAGCTAACGGTAAGCTCGCCGCGTTTGTGAACAGTTCAGTAGGGCGAACTAAGAATGCGGCGCCAAAGACAGCACTTGAGCCTAGAAACTTGCGGCGGTTAATCATTTGGTCTGACCCTCCGCGTTAACATTTACAAAACGCGTATCAAGCGTCACGCGAATCGGCCGCCCCGCAGCAGTCTCAGCCTTCACATAATTCATCAGCGCGTCGCGCAACGTGAGTCCCAATGGCGTCAGGTTCTTGCCGCGCTGGAGGATCGAATATCGGCCACTGGCAAGATTCACGAGATAGTCGATCGTGATAAGCGAGTAAGTAGCGTTAGCATCGATTTCAGTTTCCTGCCCCTGGCTATCGATGAACTTTGCGCTCACCAACTCGGCTTTCTCACCGTTCATGCGGTATTGAACCTTCGCGCCAGATTGCGCGTCTCGCGAGTCAAGAATTACACCAAGGAGTTTTAATAAATCGTCGCCTTTGAGCTCCACTTGCACGAGCGCGTTTTCAAAGGGCATCAGCTCAAATATGTCCACAGCGCGTAACTCACCGGCAGCGATCGTGTTCTTGCGCAGCCCGCCGCTATTTGTGACAGCGAGCAACACCGGCTTGCCAAGTTTCGCACTCGCTTGATTGCGAATTCCATCCGTAACGAAGTTGCCCAACGATCCGGCGCCTACTCCGCTTTTGCGCAACTCTCCGTCAAGCTTTCCAATTACGACGTTGAGGGCTCGCACCTTTCCGCTGTATGGCTTGAGCATTCGTTCCACTACCGCATCATCGGGAAGCTTCGCATCAACTATCGTTTGGCCGGTGCGCGTGGCGCAGGGCGGCTGCCGACAGGGCCGGGTCTGCGAACTTGTCTTCTGCTGCGAGAGAGCCGGCGCTGCTGTTAATACGGTGATAAGGCACAGCAGCAAAAGGAATCGCCACGAGTTACGCAAACAAGTAGTCATAGTCTTCCTGTTTTATTTGCCTTGAATGTTGACGTTAAGGGAATAGCTTGCATAGTATGTCGCACCACAAGCTTCATGGCAAACAGTTAGTTCGCGCGCAAAAACCCCTTCAATTGAAGTAATAGAGGAGAGCATCTTGGCCACTTCATCTGCACAAATTCAGTCGGAATTCACCAATCCGAATCTGGAAATACTGCTTTCCGAGCAACGGATTCAGGAGCGTGTGAAAGAGTTAGGCGCCCAGATCACACGCGATTACGCCGGCCGCAATCCACTTTTAATCGGCGTGCTCAAGGGTGCCTGTTTCTTCCTGACAGATCTTTTGCGCGCGATCGACACGCGGGTGGGAATAGAGTTCATGGCTATCTCGAGTTATGGAGCCTCCACGCGAACGTCGGGGGAGGTGCGCATTCTTAAGGATCTCGACGTCCCAGTCGAAGGACGAGATTTGATCGTGGTTGAAGATATTGTCGACACGGGATTGACGCTTTCCTACCTACTCGCAAATTTAAAATCCCGTGGCGCTGCAAGCGTAAAACTGGTGGCGCTGCTCGACAAGTTTGAGCGACGCGAGCGTGAGGTGGAGATCGACTATCTGGGTTTTCAGATTCCCGATCATTTTGTCGTCGGTTACGGACTGGACTATGCCGAGCGTTATCGCAACCTGCCATTTATCGCTGTCTTGAAAAATCCGGACGCATGAAAGTGATAGGACTGAGGTCGGACCCTGAAGACGCCATTGCGATCATTTCCTGCAAACAAGCTATTCAAATCAGTCCGCAACGCGGACAGGAAGTGCGCTTGCTTTGCAACATCACAACTGAGGACTCTCTTATGCGAAACCTTTTGCTTCTCTTCGTTAGCCTTCTAATCACGGCCGCAACGCCTCCGATCTATGGCCAGCAGGATCTTTCTAAAGTCGAAATCACCACATCGAAGGTCGCCGGCAACATCTATATGCTGCAAGGAGCAGGCGGGAACATCGGCGTCTCAGTTGGCGCTGATGGAATCCTGATTGTGGATGATCAGTTCGCGCCACTCGCCGACAAGATTAGAGCGGCGTTGAAGACTCTGGGTGAAGGCAAACTCAAGTTTGTGCTGAATACTCACTGGCACGGCGATCATACGGGCGGCAATGCTAAATTCGGGCCTGAGGCGCCGATCATCGCCCACGATAATGTGCGCCGGCGGCTAGCAACTGAGCAGAGGATAGAAATCTTCAAAAGCACAGTGCCGGCTTCTCCGAAGGAGGCGCTTCCTGTTATCACTTTTGATAAGTCTCTCTCCGTCCATTTCAACGGTGAAGAGATCAAAGTGATTCACTTTCCTCAGGGACATACTGATGGCGACAGTGTGATCTTCTTTACGACTTCAAACGTCGTGCACATGGGTGACGACTTCTTTGTGGGGAAGTTTCCCTTCGTCGATTTAGATAGTGGCGGTAGTGTGCAGGGCCTGACGAAGAATATTGGAGAGATCATTCCCAAGCTGGCCGCCGACGTAAAAATTATTCCCGGGCATGGCCCGCTTTCGACTGTCGATGATTTGAAGCAGTATCACAACATGCTGAAGGAAACGACCGCGATTGTGCAGGGCAAGATGAAGGCGGGAAAAACAATGGAGCAGATCAAGGCGGAAGGTTTACCGGCGGAGTGGACGAGCTGGGGCACCGGCTTTATCAAAACCGACGTTTGGCTCGAGATTATTTACCGAAGCCTATCGAAGAAATAGCAGCGTACCTCTAAGGTCAGGAAGAGTGGTTTACCCCCGCACGTTGAATGCCGTTTAAATCCAGCGGCCGAGTCCGAACTGTCTCTGACCTTCCGTGCGCGACAAGTCTCTGACTTGCCGACAAGAACGTACTACTTTGAATTGAAGTCTTATACCTCTAGTTTTCCAAGCTTGCGGCAAGTCAAAGACTTGCCGGGCACCGAAGGGTCAAGACCAAAGCGATGGGTTATACGGCGGAGAGATAACGCAAGGGCGGCACTCCGTGGCCGCTCCTTTTACACTCGCGAAACTCTTAGGAACAGGGGTGGCCCGAGCGGGCCACAGCCCTTACAGTAATTGCTTCAAAAAACTTTCGCCGGCAGTCAACCGCAAACCAAAATTGTTCGCAACTGTTTGGCCGATATCTGCCAGGGAAGCGCGACTGCCAAGATCAACTCCTCGTCGAGCGGACTTTCCATAAACCAATAGAGGCGCGTACTCACGCGTGTGATCGCTACCGGGAAACGTTGGATCGTTTCCATGATCGGCGGTGATCATGATCAAGTCGTCGGGGCGCATTGCCGCTTCAATCTCGGGCAGGCGCGCATCAAAGTGTTCGAGAGCTTTCGCAAAACCCTCTGTGTCTCGGCGGTGCCCGTAGAGCATGTCAAAGTCGACGAGATTGGAAAAAATCAAACCACGCGAATCCTGTTGCAGCGCCTGGATAGTTTGATTGATCGACTGTTCGTTGTTCTTAGCTGTCAGATCCTGAGTTACACCATTGGAATCGTAGATCGAAGCAATCTTGCCGATGCAGACCACATCCAAGTCTTCGTCAGCTAACGTCACTAATAAATTTCCGCGCGGTGGTGGCACTGCGTAATCGTGCCGATTCTCCGTGCGATAAAAAGCCCCGGTTTCGCCGAGAAATGGTCGAGCAATGACGCGACCTACTTCGTGTTCCCCGGAAAGCAACCGGCGCGCTGTCTCGCAGATTCCGTAAAGCTTTGGTAGCGGAATCACCTCCTCGTGCGCCGCGATCTGAAAGACTGAATCGGCGGACGTGTAGACGATCGGCTTGCCGGTTTTTACGTGTTCCGCACCCAGGTCTTTGATGATCTCGGTTCCCGACGCCGGTAAGTTCCCAAGAATCCCAGGCACGCCAGTTTCGCGGATGAAGTGATCGATTACGCTCGCGGGAAATCCGTCAGGATAAGTGGGAAAGGCCTGGTCTAGAATGATGCCAGCCATTTCCCAGTGGCCTGTAGTTGTATCCTTGCCATTCGAACGCAACGCGCAGCGACCATAAGATCCTTCAGGCTGCGCGAGCGGAGGCACGCTTTTCAACGGGCGAATATTTCCCAAACCGTAACGTTGCAGGTTGGGCAGGTGAACTTCACGCGAGCCGAGTACATGCCCGAAGGTGTCGGAGCCGGCATCGCCCCACGCGGGCGCGTCCGGCATCTCGCCTATGCCGGCCCCGTCCAAGACGATTAGAAGAATGCGATGAAAAGGCGGATTAGGTGTCATGATAGAGAATTCAAAAATTTATAATTTGTCATTTGTCATTCGCGAATTCAGGTTGGAAGTGCAACGCAGGCCCGGGAGGGCGTGGAACACTCGAGGAATTCGGTCCTAGGTCCGAAGGACCGGCATTGCAGGGACGGTGACCCATCACTTCGCACCTTCGGCGCTCTTATTTTTATTTGGGAACCGTATCCACGCCCTTACGGGCGTGGCTATTAACTTTAGGCCCTTCGGGCCTGCGTTGCCTTCCAACCTGAATTCGCGACTGACAAATGGAAAATGGAAGATTGTTTTTGTTCTTAATCAACTCGCGGTCACTCCCCTTTCGGTGCAATGTATCCTTCCCGCGCGCGGACCTGCGTCTTCTCTTTGATTCCTCGCAGCTCAACGCGAATGGCGCGATACTTTCCATCGCGAGTTTTGTTTGTCGGATAGTAACCAAGGCTGTACTGCGTCCCGATCTCGTTGGCGACCTGGGCAAAGGCAGCCCGCGCATCCTGCAAGGTCGCTGCCACAAAATTTCTTCCGCCACTCGCTTGCGAAAGATCGTTCATCTCCCGGCGCGCCAGATTATAAAGTTGACGGCTGATATGCATCCGTTGAAACGGCCCCATCTGGCAAAAATGTTCAAAGTCTTCTGACTTCGCGCGCGGCACGAAAATACGGCGGTAGCGTTGGAGTTGTTTCGCCGAGAGACTCAAGCGGCCATCGTCAGCACAGTCTTTCAAAAGCCGATCTTCAACAAAGTCTTCTGTGTTGACCTGAATGAAGTAGCAGGCAATTCCAGCGATGAGGAGTTTCCCTCGCGCCGCGGCAAAATCGATTTCACTTGCGGAGTCGACGCCATCGGTCAATGCGACCACTGCGCGGCGCCCCCGCACTTCTTCGCTCGGCGACTCATGAAATACGTCCCGCACCACGCGGTCGAGTGCGTCATAAAACGGCGTTCCGTTTGCCGCACCGAGATTGTTGATAGCTCTTTGTAGCGAACTACGATCCCCCGTCAAAGGCGAAAGCACTTCTACGGTTGCGACGATGTCGTTACCACTCCGCTCCGAATTGAAGGCGGTAATCGCAACCCGGTCGCTGGGACGGAGAGCGTTGATGAAAGAGTTTGCCGCCTGCCGAATCAGGGCCACGTCATCGCGTGTCGATCCGGAAGTATCCAACAACAACGCGATCTCGAAAGGCGCTTCGGTAGTTCCGAAGTTGGCGATTGATTGCGGTTGACCGTCCTCAAAGACCACAAAATTTTCACGGCGCAGGCCGACGAGCGGCCGTCCCGCGCTGTTCGTGATTACGGCGGGCACTGAAACAAGCTTGGTGTCGACGCGAACGACGTCGCCTTCGTCGATCTCCTCAGCGTCGTTCGCTCGCTCTAAAGGGGGCGTTGCATTTGGCGTGGGGCGAGCTTGCTCTCGAGTGCCGTTTACCCGGCGCGGCCGTTGTTTCTGCTGTTCCTGGCTCTGAACTGGCAATATCGGAATCGCCAGACACAGCACGCCAGCAACAGTTAGGACTAAGGAGGCTGGTTTAATAAAGGACCTCATCGCTTCTTTCGTGGGTTACTGGGAGACGTGGATTGTTGGTGAAACTATAACTGGAAACATTGAAGCTGCAAAATAGGAAACGGCAGGTAACCAAGCTGTCAGTCTGCGCGCCCTTTTTTAGTGCGGCAACCTGTTGCCGCTTTCTAAAGCGCTGACAAGTCAGTGCACTCCAAAGCGAGTGCGCTACTGCCCCTTCTTGACACGTTCCGGCGCATTACTTAGGATGAAACTCCGATGCGCACAGGCGTAAACGAATTGGTTATTGAAAATCGGGCACGTATGTCAATGGTAGACGGCTTCCCTTACAAGGAAGAGGTTGGGGGTTCGAGTCCCTCCGCGCCCACCAGGACGAAGATGCTAGATTCTAGATGCTGGCAGCCAGGCAGTGACAGCATCCACTTCCAGCATCTAACATCCAGCATCTAGCATCTGTTTTATCGCGGAGTCGTAGTTCAGTTGGTTAGAACGCCGGCCTGTCACGTCGGAGGTCGCGGGTTCGAGTCCCGTCGGCTCCGCCAGTTCGAAAAGTTAGCGCCACTTCGATGGCGCTAATTTTTTGCCTCAAGAGGGACGCCTCTACACTTTCAAAATAGAACGAGCCAATCGGAGTCATTGGGAAAGACAAACCACGCTAATTTGGCTATGATTGGCAATCCTCGAGCTGAGACGAACTCTTATGAAATCCTCCCTCCAGTCAATCTTTTGGGTTCTTCTTATCTTCTGTAGCACTGTCCAGACGCAATCCCAAACAGCCCCCCCGAAGAAAGAAGCTCCCTGCAGTATCAGTGGCAAGGTCACAATCAAGGGGAAAGGCGCCCCGGGAATAGTTGTGGGTATGCGCGCCGCGGACTTCGGTAGTTACGCTTCGCAGTGGACCGCTCCTAATAAAGCCACCACGGATCAGGATGGCAACTATAAAATCACCAATGTGGCCCCGGGTTCTTATCGGATCGAGCCCGCGGCTCCGGCGTTTGTGAACTCAGGGGATCTTGAAGGCAAGACACTAATAATCACTGCGGGCGAAACTGTTGAGGACATTGACTTCACTCTGACGTTGGGGGGTGTGATTACCGGAAAGGTCGTCGACTCCGAAGACCTGCCGCTGATTGAGGAACAAGTAAACCTTTTACCGGCGGAAGCGAATACTCAAATCCGACAGTACATGAACTGGCCCGGCATGATTCGAACTGATGACCGGGGCATCTATAGAATCTTTGGGATTCCGCCCGGAAGGTACAAAGTCGCTGTGGGGCAAAGTGAAGATGGCTCGCTCGCTAGAGGACCGCGAAGATCCCGTCACAAACAGACATTTGCTCCCGGCGTGACAGACTCGTCCAAGGCCTCAGTAATAGAAGTGACGGAGGGAAGCGAGGCAACAAACGTCGATATCACGGCCGGCCGTTCACTCGGGACGTTTGCTGTCAGTGGCCGAATTTTTAATGGCGAAACCCTGCAACCGCTGCCGAACATAACACTGGGTCTACAAAGGATTGTCGCGCACGGCACTGAGTTCATGAACTGGGGCTCGACTTCCAATATTAAGGGGGAGTTCAAACTCGAAAATGTTACCCCGGGAAAATATGAGCTCGTCCTCCCTCCACAGACGAACGGGATGCGCGCGGACACCGTGCAGTTTGAGGTTATAGATGCGGATGTCTCCGGTTTGCAGGTGAAGACTGCAGAGGGAGCCGTTGTGTCAGGTCACGTAGTCATGGAAGGCAGGAACGATCGCGCTGTTCTTGGCAGGCTCGGTCAGATGTGGCTTCACACCTACGTAAGTTCCGCAGCAAACGACCGCGCAACCAGTTGGATACGACCAGTGACCATTAGTCCCGACGGCAGCTTTCAAATTCGTGGCCTACAGAGTGGGGTTGCGCATTTTACGTTAACCGCCGCAGACGCGCGCCCGATTACTGGATTAGCGATCGTGCGGATTGAACGGGACGGAATGGCCCAACCTGCAGGCGTTGAGATCAAGGATGGTGAGCGGGTTACCGGCGTTCGACTCGTGGTCAACTATGGCACTGGAAAGATTCGCGGCCTCGTAAAGATCGAAAATGTCGAATTACCCGCAAACGCTCGCTTCTTCGTTCGCTTTACGATCCCAGGCGCCGAGCCCACAAGATTCTCCACATTGCCGTCTCCAGAAGTAGACTCGCGCGGCCACTTTTTTATCGAGGGACTGGCGGCGGGAACTTATCAAGTGCACGCCACCATGTTTATGCCCGGGTCGCAGATCCGGCCGCCGTCAGTAACGCAGCAGGTGAATGTTGCCGACGGTACGGTGACTGAACTAACGCTCACCCTAAAGCTAGAGCCAACTCCTGGCCCTGGTAATCCTTAAGCCTTGTATCGCGATGCTGATCCGAACGATGAGATCTGTTGAGATCATTCGCCTCATGGGCATTGTCGTGCTTTTGCTTTTGACTTCGCTTTCCACGCTGGGGCAAAACCAACAATCGTCTGCGGTGGATGAAGCCGCCGAGGTACCCACGACCGGCGCGATCAGGGGTAAAGTTATCAACGAGAACGGTCAAGCTCTGCCCGATGCGGCGGTCTCTATCCGCGCTTACGGCTCATCGGGCCCAGGCCAGATCATCAATACAAAACGCGACGGAACTTTTGAGGCGAATGGTTTGGACCGCCTGGTTTATCTAATCTCAGCCTCAGCTCCTGCCTACACACCACAGCCGCGCGACCCGGATAGTACTGAAGCCACTTCGTATCGCGTAGGCGATTCGGTGACACTGGTTTTGTTCAAAGGCGGCGTCATCACCGGCAGCGTAACCGCTTCTGGGTCAGAGCCTGTCATCGGGGTGCGGGTACGCGCGCAAATGATTCGCGATGGCAACGGTCTACCCCCGCGCTATGGATCAATAGTCAGAGACCGGGTTACTGACGATCGAGGAATCTACAGAATCTATGGGCTGCCGACAGGAACTTATCTCGTGATGGCCGGTGGTGGTTTTTTTGGTGTGGTAAACGCATATGATACTGATGCGCCAACCTACGCGCCTTCCTCAACTCGCGACACCGCTGCTGAAATTAATGTACGTGCCGGTGAAGAGACTGCGAGTGTGGATATTCGCTACCGGGGAGAGCCAGGCTATCTGGTTAGCGGCATCGCCAGTGGGCCACAACATCCCGAGCCCTCAGGATTCAACCTGATGCTTAGTTCGAACCTGGAGGGAGGTTCTCAATTAAACATTTCATCTTTTCAGCCTCCCGGTAGTCGAGGTTTTGTCTTTTCCGGCATTGCCGACGGAGACTACGATGTTACGGCTCGGTCGTTTTTTCCAGGAGGAGAAATGGCGATGTCGGAGCCGCAGCGAATAAAGGTTAGAGCGGCGGACATTACCGGCATCGAAGTCATTACAAAACCGCTTGGCGCCGTATCGGGCCGCGTGGTGCTGGAAAGCTCGAAAGCAGCCGAATGCAAAGGCAAGCGGCGCCCGCTGTTTACAGAGACCCTTATTTCTGCCTGGCACAATGAAAAGACCAAAGCTAAGGACCAGCCGCAATTCGTTTGGTCATTGGGCGGTCCAGCAACGGCTGATAAGGAGGGTAATGTTTTGCTGCGTAATTTGGCGCCAGGTCAATATCATTTCATTCCCCGGTTTTCGGCGAAGTACTGGTACTTAGACTCTATCTCTTTGCAATCGCCGGTAGCGGCAGGGCCAAAATCAACCCCCGCCACTCGAGAAGTCGACGCAGCTCGGAATTGGACTACAGTGAAACCAGGTGAGCGACTTTCGGGCCTGGTTATCAAGCTCGCTGAAGGCGCAGCATCTTTGCAGGGAAAGATCTCCCTTCGCGAAGGTGAAACATTTCCTGCCAGGTTATATGTCTATTTTCTACCGGCTGAACGAGAAAAGATCGACGATGTTTTGCGATACTACGCAGCTCCAGTACTCTCCGACGGAAAGATCCTGTTGAATAATCTTGCGCCCGGTCGTTATTTGGTAGTGGCTCAACCCGCAACCGATATCGCTTCATCACCCTTGACCAAACTGCGTCTGCCAGACGAAAAAGAAACGCGCGCAAAGTTGCGACGCGAGGCCGAAGCGTCAAAGACTGAAATTGAATTTAAGCCGTGCCAGAACCTGATGGATTATCAATTACCATTTAAGCCTTCCTTAAGTGTGCTGCTGGAAACAGGTTTAGTAGAACCTTGACATAGAGATTAACTAAATCCGCTGACCCGCCGATTGTGGTTTCGCTTCAGAGAAAAAATCCCGTCGTCATTGAATCCGGCATCCATCATGATTTCAGTTGCTGCAGCCATTGAAACAGTTGAAGCGCAAACCAAAAAGCTTCCTTGGGAGACTGTGGCCATCGAGGAGGCGTGCCGCCGCTTCCTAGCCGAGGACGTAATAGCCGATTCCGATCTCCCGCCTTTTGATCGCTCGCAAATGGATGGTTATGCAGTGCGCGCAGCTGAGACGGAGAACGCCCCCGTGCGTTTACGCATCGTCGGTGAATCGGCCGCAGGGAATGGCTGGCACGAAGAAATGAAAGTCGGGGAGGCGGTACGAATCATGACCGGCGCTCCCCTTCCCGCCGGGGCCGATAGCGTGCAGCAGGTTGAGTTCACACGAGATCTCAGTTTCGAAACCGTCGAGATTCAAAAGCCAGTGGTGGTGGGACGCTCCATCGTGACGCGCGGAAGCGAGGTTCAGCGTGGAGCGATTGTGCTGACAGCGGGAGAACAAATTAACCCGGCAGTGTTGGCGACGCTCGCTTCCTTTGGTTATGCGAAGGTGAAAGTTGGACGGCGCCCGCGCGTGGCGGTATTGGCAACGGGAAGTGAACTCGTCGCTGTGAATGAGCAGCCGGGTCCCGATCAGATTCGCGATTCAAATAACTACTCCCTCGGTGGCTATGCTGAACTTGCCGGAGCGCACGTGGAGCGCCTGCCACTCGCCGGAGACGATGTTGCACTTCTCAAGCGCCAGATCAGCGAGGCTGCCGAACGATCCGAGTTGGTAGTTACCTCGGGCGGCGTGTCGATGGGTGTCTATGATTTCACGAAAGCCGCCTTAAAAGAGCTCGACTGTGAAATCTTCTTTGATCGCGTGGCGTTGCGGCCGGGAAAGCCCACTGTATTTGCTCGACTTCCCAACGGTACTTTAGTTTTTGGACTGCCAGGCAATCCTGTTTCAGTCTCTGTAACTTTTAATCTTTTCGCCCGTACGGCAATTCTGCTGATGCAGGGAGCGAATGAGTCGCGGCTCAGTGAACGGCGCGCAATCCTGGCGCAGGATGTGAAAGGTGCAGAGGGACGCGAAAGCTATTTACCTGCGAGTTTCCGCACAGATACAGAAGGCCGTCTAATCGTCGAAGCGTTGAAATGGGGCGGTTCGTCAGACTTCGTGGCGTTCACACGAGCGTCTGCGCTGCTGATTGTTGCTGCTGGTGTTCAGAAACTAGAGGCAGGAAGTGTGGTAAGGGTAGTCAACTTGCCCAGCTAAGGTGTTGCCAATTGCTAATTGCCAGTTGCGGGTTGCCAATTGTCGATTGCCAATTGCCAATTAGCTTCGCGAATAAATTGGCACTGAGGGTGAAGTCCGATCTCAGCGGCTTCGACTGAAGTTATCACTCGGTAAATCGGCAATCGGCAATCGCCCTAGTTTTCTTCTCGTTCGTTCGCCGTGGCCACTTCGATTCCCAGAAAGCGTAGCGTCGCTTCGAGACCTCGGAAAAACTGAATCTTGTTCAAAAGCGGATTGAGCCAACCGTTCGTGATGCAGTAGTGCATGTTGAATGGCTTGGTGTGATGAACTTGATGGTGCGCTGGACCGAGCACGAGCCGAGTGCGTTGTAGCAGCCTCACAAAACGCGAGGGCGCTTCCTGATGTGCCCACTTGTGAAACTGATTAGTCAGCACGGTTGCCAGGCTCATCAAGGCGATGCAGAGGATGATAAAGGCCAGCCAACTCGAATTCTCATAGAACCAAAGTAACGAAATACAAACCGCCAACACCGGCACTGCAATGATGCAGACATTGCCGACTGTCGTTACCAGGTCGTGAGTGCAGATGTCCCGCGGGTAAAGATGATGAAGTCGAAATGGCTTTACCAGGCTCGGCCCAATGATCGGAGTCCCTTCAGAAAAATAAGTGTCGGCGGTCCAATGCACCAGACCCGAAACCAAATCTCCCAGAACCAGGCTAAGGGGGATTGCTAAAAGCGCTAGCCACAACAACTCCAATTCGTGGAGCTGGCTCAACGAAAAATACAGACTGGCAACCAACATCACCGGAAAAATTAATGTGGTCGAATGCTCCAGGAAAGCATGAAACGGAGTGGAATGCTCTTCAACGCCGCTATAACCGGCTGCCAGCAAAGCTGCCCGGCGCGCTGCAGGATCGACAGCAGTGGGCGCCGCGGCACCGCTCGGCTTTCCAGGAATTGATGGCTGTTGTTCCTGGTCTAGTGCCAGCGAACCTGTATTTCTCATGAGAGTCGACACGAGTCTCGATTCCCCAATTCCTTGTTAAGTGATTTTACGAGGACTACCGGGTGACTGGATTTTCCGACCCAGATTATTCTGATATGCTGCAGAAAAGGCAAGCGCAACCCGTTTGCGCGTCGCGCACGCAACGCCTGGTTTCATCAGACGATGATTTCATGGTGCATGCTTAAAGCGGGCGAATCACCCGCGATCCTGGATGAAAAAGCTTTCTCACATCGACTCGCAGGGCCGAATGAAAATGGTGGATACGAGTGCCAAGCCGAACAGCGCGCGGCGCGCCGTCGCCTCAGCCCGCGTTCTAATGGCTTCGGAAACTCTAGCCGCTTTGCGCGAAAATCGCTCGCCCAAAGGCGATCCGCTTGAAGCGGCGCGATTCGCCGGCATCATGGCCGCGAAGAAAACGGCGGACCTGATTCCACTTTGCCATCCGTTGCCGTTAACACACATTGAAGTGCGAGCGGAGTTGACCAACGACGGCGTTTATCTTGAGGCCGAAGCAGCGACAAATGCACAAACGGGTGTCGAGATGGAAGCACTCGCGGCTGTCTCAGTTGCGGCTTTGACGATTTACGATATGTGCAAGGCGATGGAAAAAGGCATGACGATTACCGACATTAGGCTCGAGCGAAAACAAGGCGGTAAATCTGGAGATTACGAAAGATCGACCTAACTGGCGGTCAGGTAACGTAGCCGAGTGGAACCTCGGTGCACTCTTTAGCGTTTACGAAGGCGAACGACCGGCGGTTGGCAGCTGAATCTTTAGGCGGGTCGTATTCGGAGAATAGAAAATGAAAGTAAGACTCTCTAGTGATGCGAGACCCCAGGCCATGACCCTTTTGGTGGCAGCGGCCCTGTCCATCATTCTCTGGTTTATCCCATTTGCGGAAATTCTAACTTACCCGTTTCGCCTCTTCGTCACATTCATTCATGAGGGTGGACATGCCATCGCAGCGTTGCTTACAGGAAATTCTGTTGGCAGCTTGAGTGTTGCGCTTAATGCGAGTGGTGAAACCTACACCACGAAGGGTGGATTGATATCGCAAACGTTAGTAGCAAGCTCTGGCTATTTGGGATCGATGGTCTTTGGCGCAGTCTTGCTGGTTCTGATTCGCAAGGCGGTTGCCGCTCGCGCAGTACTAATTGCATCGGCAGTAATCGTGCTTACGCTGACGATTATCTACGGACTGCTTGCTCCGATCTTTACCTGGGGCGCGCTCTCAGGGATTCCATTCACATTGCTCGCGGGAACGTTGTTGTCGATTGGGTTGATTGCGGTGGCAAAGTTTGCCAAACCACGCTTGGCAACCTTTTTTGTGAGCTTTCTGGCGGTTCAGTGTGTGCTGAATGCTTTACTTGATTTGAAAACAGTCTTCTTCCTCTCTTCCCCTTTTGCACCAGGAGCGCCAACTGATGCGGTCAACATGGCCAATGCCACAGGAATCCCGGCTTTGTTCTGGGCCACAATCTGGATTGTAATTTCCCTGGTAATACTGGCGCTGGCGATGAGAATTTATGTGGTTACGCGCGACTCGGCATTGCGCTCAGAGTTTCCGATTCCTGATATTCCAATCAGTCTGCTGCCGCAGGACACAGCGAATACTTTCAATGAAAGAATGAAGGTCTGAAACATTGGCGATTGCCAATTGCCGATGCCGACTTCCGCTTGAGGATTTGAAAGCGGACAACCTGAATTCGACAAAGTTAGAATTTGCAGGTCAGGAAGGGGGCCTGCCCCCGCCCAAGTTACTTTCTCAATACCCCGAAAACATCAAAATGGTTTGTCCATCAGCAGGAAGCGGGGGCAGGCCACCTTCCTGACTTAATAGGTATCCTTGCCTGAATACTTCCTACTTCTTAGCCTTCTTTGCCGGCAGTTTTGCTTCCTCTGGCGCGGCTGGGCCACCTGGTAAAGCTTCGATATTAACAAAGAACCGGAATGTTCCGCCCTGCTCTACTCCCAGCAAAAACTGCACGTTGATTGAAGCGCCCGCTGCGAGGGGCGTGCCCAAATTTATCGTTCCGGCTGAGACAGTTGCGTTCAGACCTCCGCCAAAGGATTGGCCCGGCGGTTCCTCCAGAGTTAATCCGTTAATTAAAACAGTGCCTCCGCCGACGAGGGTCGCCGCTGGCGTGTCGATCGAGGTGAGTAAGCGGAGGTCCGCTGTTCCGGGAGGCGCTGCCCCCGCCGTTATATCCACGACCCGAAAGCGCAGCCGGGTCAGTGGCTCTCCGGTGCCATTGCGAAACCGGCGGCGAATAGCGAGTGTTCCGTTCGTCCCGTTGGTTACGGGTGTGAGCTCGCGCACGCGCGCGCAGGCGGATGTTGCGGCGCCGCTGCCGGCACAGTTGTGATCAATAAGAGAAGCCTTCACCGTGGCATTACGCTGCACCGGACTCGAGAGATTCTCAGGTCCCGGCGCGCCGAGTTTTGCGCCCTGGCTTTGATCTGTCGCAACACTCACGAAATCGTTGGCATTGTCGTTCGTGTCCTGCGGCGTGCCCATCGTTAACAGCCGTGCGAAACTGTGCTGCAAAAACTCAGTGATACCTGGAGCGGGATTCAAACCAGCACCTTCACGATAGAGCGCATCAGCGACACTGCTGAAGCCCACGGCATCCAGTCGCTTGGCAACAGTGAAATTTGCAGGATTGGCGCTCTCAAACACGGCGAGGCCTGAGCCGGCTGGAATATCACCGGTGTATGTTCCATTGGGGGCCGCAGCGAGACTGCCTCCATAGTCGCTAAGACTGTAACCGGGGATTGAGTTGTTGCTGATTAGATAATGTCCGCGCTGCGGAATCGTGGTCCCATTGGGGACAGTAAACCGAGTCACACCGTCCGCGGAGACGACTGCCCAACCGGATGAGCCATCGCTCGTGCTTACTGTTATCGGAGCGAAGTCGTTGTTATAGAGCTCAATAAATTCGTCGCTCACGCCTTGCGGTCCGCCAAATCGAAACTCGCTGATCATCAGAGGCGATCCCACCGTCAAAACCAGTTGTCGCAAACTAGCACCGTCTGAGCCGCCGAAGATGTACTCATCATCCTGGCCGCGTA
Organism: Pyrinomonadaceae bacterium; assembly: GCA_963826235.1. Classification (GTDB taxonomy): domain Bacteria; phylum Acidobacteriota; class Blastocatellia; order Pyrinomonadales; family Pyrinomonadaceae; genus PSRF01. Next base: position 447,045 of record CAWGWE010000002.1, read on the forward strand.
AGGAGGTCAAGGCGCCCCCGATGGCAACGAGTCCTTGCGCACCGTTAAGTGCAGTCAATCCACTGCCATTAAGACTCACTTCAACCACGACATTGTTGGAAGGGTCGAGCACCTGGACAGAACCATAACTAGCGCCGCTCCCTAAATCCGCATGAATGTCGGTACGTGTATCGTTTGTTGCCATGAGCTCGCCAATTGCGGTAGAGACATCGAAGGTTGAGTACGCCTCTTGAGAATCTACGCTGTTGTATCCAGCGCCGGGATTGATAACTCTTAGCGTCGCATTCCTGATCGGGCCACGAATCGTCGACAGATCGAAGACGAAGAAATTGCGGAGCTCGCCTGCCACGCCGACTTTGCCCGCGATGTAGTTGTCGTTATCGGCATTATGGCTGCCGTCGGGTTTGTACCAACCCGAATCGACAGCACTTAGCGTGATGGTGGTATCGGCCCGCGCTGTCGCGGCCGCTAAGGGCAAAAGCAACAAACCACTAAATAAGATGATAAGTTGGCGAGGACGCATTCAAAACTCCAGTGCCAAAAAATTACGAATGCCGTGATCGAACGTGAGGGCGCCTTCATCAGAAGACGCCCCAACCAATAGGTCCAAACCAGGCTCTCGATCGAGTCTCGACTTCAACGGCGATTGTGTTAACAGTTACGGCAACGCCTCCACATTTACGAAGAAGCGATAGGCGCCACCCTGCACCACGCCCAGCTTGAACTGGACATTAATGGAGCATTGTCCGGTCACGCAGACACCGGCCACGAGTGGCGCCAACCCCACATCCGGTAAGGTGACGTTGAGTGCGGAGTTTAAGCCGCCACCAAGCAGTTGATCAGGCGGAAGTTCAACCGTTGTGCCTTTGATCGTCAACGCCATAACAATCACGTCGCCGGAATTCAGCGCGCGAATATCAGCCTGTCCCGGACCAGCTCCGGCACTGTTCAACGTCGTGATATCCATGATGCGGAATCGTAGCCGCGTAAGCGTCTGGCCCGTGTTGTTGGTAAAGCGGCGACGGATGACGAGCGTGCCGAAATCCTTGTTCACGCCTGTCTCCGTTGCATCGCGAACGCGATTGGGCGGCAAGCTTGCCGAGACCGTGGGATCTACGAACGATGCCCGAATCTGGGCATTGCGTTGAATCGGACTGGCAACGTTTTCCGGAGATGGAGCGCCGAGCGTCGCAAGCGTTGCGCCCACCGCTCCGGTTGGAGAAACGAGGACAAAATCGTTCGCATTATCAGTCGTGTCAACATACGAGGCGAAGCCATCTATCTTGCGCACTAATGCGTAGTCACCGTCACTGGTGGCGATGTTTGGGAAGCCTGTGCCTTCCCGATCCTGAACCGGTGCTCCTGCGAAACCTGCTACGTCAAGCCTGTTGCCGGCTGCGAAGTTCGCCCGATTCGAGGTCGAATAAAGAGCAACACCGGTGTTGTCGTCAACTCCGTTGGCGGCACCAGTCGAGTAGAAGAAATCGCCTGTCGCACGCGAGTTAAGACTAAAGCTCGATGCGGCGAGTAAATAGTGTCCGCGTGCCGGTATTACTGTTCCGACCGGAACCACGGCAATGTTGACGCGAGTTCCCGCGACTGGACCATCAAGCGCCCAGCCGTCAGACCCATCTGAAGTGGAAACTGTAATGTTGGAGTCGGTGTTGTTGTACAACTCAACATATTCGTCATTACCACCTATTCCCCCGCGCAAGCGAAGTTCTGTAATGATCACTTCACCGGGAGAAGCCAGGGCCAGGGGAAGACCTGGTACCGGGGGCGGCGGTGCCGTCGTAACGTAGTCTTGACCCGTTCTGCTTGACGGGATGTCAGGATAGGTTCGGTTGGTTGGCGTGAAGGCCACAGTAGCGGTCGCGACCGGGCGCACAGTGTAGTTCCCACCAACACTCAAGCCACTAAATGAGTAATTGCCGCTACCGTCAGTCACCGTTGTCAGCGGTGCTGGAGCCGAGCCAGTCAACTGCATTGTTACCCCAGTGCTGTTAGCGCCCGTGATTTGACCACTAATGGTGACCAACGGGTCGAGCCCGATTTCCCAAATGCCGCGACCATGGGTAGCGATGCGCAGCAGTCGATTGGCGTTTTGAATTGCCATGTCGAATACGGCAATCTTCGGCATCCCCGAGTTATACGGGAGCCAGTTGATGCCACCGTCGAAGGAGCGGTAGACACCGACGTCCGTGCCGGCAAATACAACTGAAGAGTTCTCTGGATCGACGGCAAGCGTATTCACAGCAGTATCGGGCAGACCATTACCAACCGCCGTCCACGTGGGCGTGGCGGCGTTGAAATTCGTCGTCTTCCAGATGTGATTAATGACTGGAATTCCGGAGAGGCCAAACTGTCCGCCATAACCAACGAACGCGGTGTTCTTGTCGTTAGGATCGAAAACTAATTTACCAACGGTTCGCGTTCCGCTCATGCCAATGGGCGTGATGTTGACCAACACTGCGGCCGCAGTAGCGGTGCCCCAGACTGTCCCATTAGTTAATCCCACGACCCGGTAAGTGTCGTCTGAGGGAGCGATCGCCAGCGAAGCTACTGCTTGACCGGAAACGATTGGCTGCTGACTGGCTGGTACAAACGTCGCAGCCTGATTTATTGAACGATAGAGCGCGTCGGAGCCCCAGTAGACGGTCTGCCCCGTTGCGCCCACAACTCCAGCTGGGCCAAGTTCAAATGGAGCATAGAACAAGCAAGCGGTGGTCGTTGTGCAGTTGAACCCGTTGGGGATGACGCCGCCGAAGCCGCAGCCAAAAAATGGCCAATTTCCTTTGCGCGCGTCCGCGCGTTGGGTCACTCGAGCGATCGCCTGGGCGTTCGTCTGATTGAAATAGGTGTGATACATGACGACGTTTTCGGTATCGGTAGCAGTTTGGTCGATGCGGGCATAGCCACCATCGCCGAAGTCTGCGTTCTTCCAGCCGTCGTAGGGTAGTTGCGAAAACGGAGTCGGCTGCAGCAGTTCCGTGCCGTTATCTTGAGTACCGCCGAGTAAGAAGTAACGCTCGGTGGGGTGAGAAGCGATTGATTGAAATTGAGTGGCGACGAAAGAACGGTTGTTCAAACTTGTCCAGGTTTGACCGTTGTCGTCTGATCTGTAAATGCCCCCATCGTTACCCTGGTAAACCACATTCGGATTAGACGGCGCAAAGGCTACAGCGTGACTATCAGCGTGGAGTCCGGTGCTTCTTTCAGGGAAGGTCGCGCCTCCGTCCGTCGAACGGGCGTTGTTGCGCGTGCACGTGCCGGGGACGTTGCCGCCAAGCAGCACCTTGTTCGCATCGGTTGGATCTGAAGCCACTGCGATGTCGTAAAAACACTGGCCGCCGCAGAAGCCACTGCCACTTGCCAGACGCGCGCTCCACGTCACGCCGCCATCGATTGATTTACGCACCGAACCTTGCCCTGATGCGTTACAAGGAGGTATTCCTGTTTCCCCGGCAGCCAGATACATTGTGGTGACACCGCCTGCGCGAGTTACAGCGAACTCGCCACGAATGTTACTGGTGATTGGGGAATGAGTTTGCGTAAACGTTCCTGTCGTCAACGCGTTGGTAGTTCTAAACACACCCCCATCGTTCGCGGCATTCGTACCATTTACAAAAGCGACAAAAGTATTGCCAGTCGGATCAGCCGGATCCAGCGCTAGATCCATGATGCTACGGTTGCCGGTCGAAGGTACGTCGAATCCTCCCGGCTGAGCGGTCACGATTAGTTTTGTAATTGTCATTCCCGCTATGGGGCCGTTGGCATTATTGATCCGAAAAACCCCTCGAAGTCCCAAAGGTGGAACGGTGCCACCTTGCGGCGCCTGATTCGGATTACCAATAATCGCCGACGCAGTGGCGACGAAGATTATTGAGGGATTATTTGGCGCAACCAGGATTTCGCTGATTGACCGACCAGTAAACGCGTTGTAGGTAACCGTCGTAGTGACGCCCGTCGTGATTTGCGGATTGATGGGGCCGGTGAGGGTGGCAGTAGTCGAAGCGTTATCGATGCGATATACGCCAACGCCCGCATAGCAACCGCTGCCGCATTGACCGTTTTCGCCTGTACCCACATAAACGATTTCGGGATCCGAAGGTGCGATTGCAATAGCGCCTATTACTTGAGAATCAGCCGCGTCGAACAATTGTGTCCAGCTTTGTCCGCCATTCGTCGAGCGATAAAGGCCGCCCTGCGCAGTTCCTACATAGACGATGTCGGCGTCGGTCGGATGCACGGCAATCGAAATCGTGCGACCGCTGACGGGAGTCTCAACTGAGTTAGTCTGTCCATTCGGCAACGGAAACGGTCCGATGTTTGTCCACGAACTACTAAGCACGCGCGGCGAGACGCGCCCGGCCGCAACCTCAGCCTTCAGTTTCGACTCCTGAAGCTTCATTTGCTTCAAACTTTCCTGCCGGATCATTGGGTCATAAGGCTTGCCGGGGTCCATACCGAGTTTGTAGTTAACCCATTCCTGGCGCCGCCGCAGATATTCCGCGTGGTTTACCAGGCCCTTCGCAAAATTTGGACGATCAGGATCATTTTCGTTAGCTTCATCAGGTTCGGCCTGGATGTCCGGCGTCGGTTTAGTTTTTGGTTTCAGTGTCTTGATCTGGTTCTCTTCTCCACCGCGATCCGTCTGCGTTTTCTCCGCCTTCTGCGCCTTCTGCTGCCCACCCTTGCCTGAGACGTGCGTCGGAAAGTTAATGACTACTAATGCGAGAACAGTAATGCATCCCGCCAAGAGCAAGAGCCTGGTATAACCCTTCATCTTTTTCTCCTTGAAAGGCCCTCTCGACGAGGGCGTAGTAACAATTATGGCCGCACGAGCTTCGGCGCTACGCTTATCAAGGCGTCAGCGCGAGCAGTTGGTTAGAAGCGAAAGGTAATGAAGCAAAGACTTCGGAAGGTAACTCATCCTAACCTTGAACCGGGTACGCCAGTACACTTTCTCCAACTGGAAAAAGGGCTTGTTCAATTTAGGAATTAACAACTCAGGAGAGTCTCGTTGCTTGGTTTAAATGATCCTCAGGAATTTCCGACGCTGGTTGGATCCGGAAGCGTTCCAGAGTTATATGAGGGAATTTAAACGCGGGTAGTTAACTTGTCAACAAAATCATTCTCTACAGTTTTGATTGCCAAGTTACCGATCAGCCAAGCGCCTCCGCTCCTGTGGAGCTTTGAGGATGCAACCGAAATGTCGTTCGCAACGTGGATAACTGAAATTTAGCGGCTATAGGAAAGTGTTTAAGGTTCGGCAACCGCGACTCGGTACAGTACGGGAGTGTTAGCGAGGGTATTGCCGATTGCTGATTGGCGATTGCCAATTCGCCGTTAGCTTAAGGAACAATCGACAATCGGCAATTGAAAATTGGCAATGGCACCCCTCCCGTACCGTACCGTTGAGAGCAGACGCATTTAGAATTTGTAGCGATAACGCACCGTAATTCCCCGACCGGCACCGTCTACACCCCAACTGATGCCCCGGTAGGATCGGTCAGCAATATTTTCGAAATCGACGAACACTTCAGAATGATCATCGATCTGATAAGCACCACGAATTCCTATCAATCCATAGCCGGCCAAAGATGTGTAGAGCGGAACAAGGGAATTGTCGTCAGCGACTAACACGCCATTGATCGTCGCGCCAAGTGGTAGCAAGCGGTTTTGCACCTGTGCTTGCGTCTCGCCAGTTGGTATGAGGATGCCGCCGGGAGTACCACAACCACCGCCGCCCGGGGTGGTCAGTCCGCGCACGCAGGCTCCGCGTCTGAAGAAGTTCTGGATGTTAGTACGCGATCGCGCTGCTCCTGTTCGCCTGTCAAGCAGATCTAGCGACGAAAGCCGGTCTTGCCGTGCTGCGATCGTGGAATATCCCTCGACGTAAAACCGCGAGCGCGGTTGAAAACGCAAGCTGAGAAACGCTGTGGCAGGCGGTACTCCGCCCTCGACATTGGGCGGTAATCCAGTCAGCAGACTGTGTGCACGAATGTAAGTAAAGTTGGCGTTTGCCGTTAATTGTTTGCTGAAATTTGCTTCGGCGTTGGCTTCAACACCATTGAAGCGAGCATCGTCAAAATTGACGCGCACCAATACCGGCGTCGTTGGTGCAATGCCGACAGAGACCCAGCCGCGAGTCGGGTGCTGGAAGGTTATCGGTTCGGTACCAAGAAATGTGCCGACCGCGCCCTGGGGCAGAATCAGCGCCTGATCAAAGTAGACATCACTCAACTTGTTGGTGAAGCCGGTGAGTTCAGCCGAAAAGCGTGAGCTCTTATAACGGAACGTCAGATCAAAGCTGTCGCTGATTTCCGGGCGCAGCGAACCTACCGGAATTCCGGTCGAAGTGGCATCACCTCCGGAAGTGGTACCAATCAAACCACCTCGACTTGCCGCCGTCAGGGAATCTATTTCAAACCCGGTCCCGACTAATCCCAGTATCCCGAGGTCAGTTGTATTCGGCGCGCGAAAACCACGCGTGTATTTACCGGCGATGTCGAAACCGCGGCCCAGATGCACGAGTGCTCCAATTCTTCCGGAGAGGGCTGCGAAGTGAGCGCTATCATCAGGAAAAAGTGGACGACCATTGGAACCAAGCGGAGCGTTCGCCGCACGCGAGTCATAGGAAGCGGAGCTGTACCGCAAGGCCCCGCTGATTCGCAAGCGATCTTGAATCGCGGTGAAAACATTCTGTGCAAAGAAGCCATACGAAAGATATCTGGCGCCGTTAGGAATGCGAGGTCTTGAAGGCGTAGTGATGCGCGTTACCGGATCAATTGTGTAAGCAGGCGCGCTAATATGATCCTCGTAAACATCTGCGCCGAACAACATCGTGTTACGTTCGCCCAGTCGCCGATCGACAAAGAAATTGAATCCCAGGACATTTGTGCGCTCTCGCTGGCTTGTAATTACTCCTATTGGATTACCCTGCCCCCCCTGGTTGACTCGCTCTTCACGCTGGCCATTGAAAGAAAAAGTGAACGACGCGTTATCGAATGGACCGAGATGCTGCTTGAACAACCTCACGTAGAACACGTCAGTCATCAAGTTTCGCAGGTCGGCAATTAAGTTTCCATCGCCCCCCAGCAATTGATCGTAACGCCGGCCGCCGTCCTGTTGATTGCGCGCGTAGCTAAAAATCAGTTGTGAGGTTTCATTGAGCGTAAGATGTGCGCGCAGCAAGCCCCCATATTGCGTGAACGCCGTGTCAGGCAAGCGCTCGCCAAAGAAACCTGAGGGCACGCCGAGGAAACGTAGGGCGCCGCTGTGTGAATCAACACCATTGCCAGGACGCAACCGATTGATGCGCCGCCCGTTCAGGTTCAACAGCAGGCCATAATTCCGTGTCCCGTACGTGAACCGAGCGCTCCCGCCAAAACCATTCGTAGGAGAGGCATAGAAGAGATTCGTCGTGCCGTGGAACTGGGGCTCTACACCCCCATAGACCGGTGAATGGGAAATAAAGTTGACGACTCCACCGAGAACGTCTGAACCATACTGCGAGCTAGCGGGACCGCGAAGAACTTCAACAGTCTCTAGCGATGATGGCTCAATCAAACTGAAGAATGTGCCGACACCGCCACGTTGAGCGCTGGTGGTGTAGCGTACGCCGTCAACATAGACAGCAACGTTCCGCCCGGTGAGCCCTCGCACAAAAACTGCGCTAAGCGATGGACTCGTTCGCTGCAAGTTGACACCTGGTTCTTCATCGACAACCTGGGCCACCACCTCGGTTGCGCGTTCGAGAATCTGGCGCTCTGGAATAACGTTGACTCGCGAATCGATGCTTCTCGCATCAACCACCTGGCCGGCTTCGGCGGAGACGGTAACTTCTTCGCTAACTTGATTGACGAGCAGTGAGACGGGGAGTTCCACCCCGGTGTTGGCGGTTACCACAACCGCCTTACGAAATTCGGAAAAGCCGGAACTGGTTACTTTCACTTCGTAGTAACCCGGCAAAATATTATCGAGGGTAAAGTTTCCGTTGGCATCAGAAGTCGTCGTGGCAACGACCGCGCGCTGTTGATGAAGCAGAGAAACTTCGGCGCCGTTAACGTTAGCACCACCCTGATCTTTGACCGTGCCCGTAATTTTGCCGGTGGTTCCCTCCTGTGCCGCGACAAATCTCGCGCTCGTCGGCAACGAAACCAGGCATAGGCATGCAACTACTGCGACGCGCAGGATTTTCCCGTCAATCAGATGGCTCTGATTCATGTTGTTCACGTTGATCTGCTTGAGGCCTTTGTAAATAGGAGGCAAATCGTGCCGAAGCCTACACGTAGCCCAAAACTACTACTAGGCTTCGTAGTTCGCAGACTCAATCAATTCCGAAGTTTTGGCTGACTAACTGAGCAAGTGTACGGACTCTTCGATGAGCAGATGAACGGAAGCTAAAATATGAGGTTCATTAGCGGCGACTGCGGCCGCCAAAATCGTGAGGACGACAGGGATCCATAAAGGCATCCGCGAAATTAGCGCGCAGCCCTGGCCAGTTCTTTGCTGATCTGCAAGCCGCATTAAGCGTCGCACGCGAGCTTTAACCCCGCTCACTTCTTCCTGGGGGCCAATGATAAATGCTCCCGCAGGCATCGCCGGTTTCATGCCGGCTGGAATCAATCGCGCAATCTTCACCAAAGCCGACGCCAGATCCAATGCCACGCGGCGTCCGCGCCCCGCAGCATATTCATCAGCTGCAGCTTCGGAGGCTTCAAGCCAGGCGCGATCCAACAGCCGGCCGCTGGGAATCATTACGAGAACGTCGCGGCAAGCTCGCATCAGACCGCGTCTCAAGTTGTCGTTTGCCACCACGTGACCAGCTTCGTGCTCAATGGCGGCAATCAGTTCTTCCTGGCCCAGCGACTTGAGAACCTGATCGGCAATAAAGAGGCGCGGCCGCAGCACTCCAACAATTGCGATCACAGGAAACTGATGCTGGATACGGTACGAGGGGATTTTGACTTGAGGCAGGCTGATCAGCTCTGCATGGCGCAACCAATCTGAGTTCAACCGCGAGGTAGCGCGCCACGCCGCAAGTCCCCGAAATAGCGCTAGTGCAAGACCGATAGCGGAAACTGAAGCAATGATCGCGAGCTTGAGACTTACTGGTTCATGCCCGTGACGCGGTTCATGTTCGAGGTAAGCGGGAATTAGTAGGAGAGATACGCAAACAATTCCCAGCACAATAGGAAATGTGCGTAACACGAAAATTATGCTGGCACAACTCGCTGCTGAAAGTCGCTTCTCTGCGCCCGGACCTATGAGTCTCCACGTCAACGAGGAGATCAATGAGGTGCAGCTATTGCAGAGCAGCAACGCCGCCAGCACAATCGAGAGTCCGAGAACAAAGAACACCGCTTAGTTCTCCCTCAGTTCAGCTCGCTTTTCCTTGATGAGGCGATCGAGTTCGTCGAGCAATTCGCGGTCGTGTTCGCTAACCGCGTCAACAATACAAGCTAACACCGGTTCGACACCGGCGGCCCCGCTGCCAAGTAAGCCATCGATAACGTCTTCGGCGATTCCCTGCTCAAACTCGGCGCGTGTGACGAGCGGCGAGTAGATAAAAGCCCTTCCGTCTTTGCGACGTTTCAGGAGCTTCTTCTTATAAAGCCGGTCCAGTGTAGTCATCACCGTCGTGTAAGCCACTTGCTCATTAAAGGAGGTGACGATGTCGCGCACGCTGGTTTCGCCACGACGCCAGGTCTCTTCCAAAACCTGACGTTCAAGCCGACCAAGAGCGAGCGAAGCAAGTTCACTAGGTCGGCGAAATCCACGTAAGAGAAATCTTGGACTCTTCATGAGGGTGGAATTGTCGGTCGGCGTCGTCCCTGCTGTCAATGAAACTTGGTTTTTGAACTTTGTACTTGGTGCTTTGTACTTGGATGTTTGTTAGTAACACCAACCTTGTAGACGTCAATTTGTACTTACTCTGCAGGCCTCTCAAGTTTGGTAAACCAAACAAAGTACAAAGTACAAAGTACAAAGTTCAAGAGCTAGATAATTGAAAAAGGAACCCGGCTTCGTCATTTAAAGACTTTCGCGTTATTATTCGAAGTTTGCAATGGCCTGCGGAATCCCGTCTGTAGGGCTGCACGAAGTTTCAACACCATGCCTGAACAAGCCATCGAAGTCCGTGGGGCGCGCGTTAATAACCTCAAGAACATATCTTTCTCGATCCCTATCAATCAGATGACGGTGGTTACCGGAGTCAGCGGATCCGGCAAATCTTCGCTGGCTTTTGACACCATATATGCAGAAGGTCAGCGGCGTTATGTCGAATCACTCTCGGCATATGCGCGCCAGTTCCTCGAGCGCATGGATAAGCCGGACGTGGACGAAGTGCGTGGCATTGCTCCGGCAATCGCGATCCGCCAGAAAAACTCAACCAGGAATCCTCGCTCGACCGTCGGCACTCAAACTGAAATTTACGACTACTTGCGACTGCTGTATGCCCGCGTCGGAATTACGTATTGCCGCGTTTGTGGAAATCCCGTGATGCGCGACTCACCGGAATCTGTTGCTGACGAAGTGCTGCGAAGATTAGCTCCTGGATCGCGCTTCTACGTGCTGTTTCCCGCAGCTGCCGGTGTCGCTGAGACGAGCAGCAACGGTGACAATGGGGTCATCAGTGTTGCCGGGAAGGAGCGCCGCAGCCAGACAGCGAAAAAGCGCGGCAAGTCTAAATCAAGCGCTTCATCGCCTTCGCGTCACACTACGACGGCCCACGTAATGAGTTTGATGCAACGCGGGTTCACTCGTCTCTTTGCCGGGGGTGAAACGATCGATTTGAGGTCTCCTGACGACTATACCCGCGATGGTTTCGCTGAAGTCTTCGTGATGGTTGATCGGCTAATCGCCGGACCGGAAACGCGTCAACGTCTGGTCGACTCTTTGGAGATCTGTTTTCAGGAAGGGCATGGTTCGGCAGTTATTGAAACGGTGGCTGGCCCCGATGCAGAACCGCTGCGACTAAGGTTCTCAGATCGTTTCGAGTGTAAAAACGACGGGACGCTTTATGCGCAACCGGAACCTCGTCTTTTTAGTTTCAACAATCCCTTTGGCGCCTGTCCCACTTGTCAGGGTTTTGGCAATACCATCGGCCTCGATCTCGAGCTCGTTATTCCCAACCCTGGCCTGACGCTCGGTGAAGGTGCGATTGAGCCCTGGACCAAACCGCAGCACGAATGGGCCCAGGACGAACTGAAGCAGTTTTGCAAGTCGGAAAAAATTCCGCTGAATGTCCCTTTTAATCAGTTATCACGCCAGGAGCAGCGTTCGATCGTTGAAGGGAAGAAAGAATGGAGTGGCGTACGCGGCTTCTTCGAATGGCTTGAAACGAAGAAATATAAATTGCACGTTCGAGTTTTCCTTTCGAAATATCGCGGCTACACAATTTGCCCTGATTGTGGCGGCGAGCGGTTGCGGCGCGAGGCACGTGACGTAAAAGTCGGTGGCAGTTCCTTGCCGGAAGCTTGTGCCCTCTCCATCAAGGACGCTGCCGTGTTTTTTGATTCGCTCGAGTTGTCGACTGAGCAGACCGCGATTGCGGAAAGGATTCTTTTTGAGATTCGCCGCCGCGTTCACTTTCTGGTTGATGTAGGTTTGGATTACCTGACTCTGGATCGTTTGGCGTCAACTCTTTCAGGAGGTGAGGCCCAAAGGATTCAGTTAGCGACTAATCTAGGCTCTTCCCTTGTCGGCGCGCTCTATGTTTTGGACGAGCCCTCTATCGGTCTTCATCCTCGCGACAATGAGCGCCTAATCAAGCTGCTGCGCAATCTGCGCGACATCGGGAACACCGTCCTCGTCGTCGAGCATGATGCTGAGATGATGCGCGCCGCGGATCATATTCTCGACATCGGCCCTGCAGCCGGCGAACTAGGGGGACGCATAATTTTTGAGGGTGGCTTCAATGAGCTCCTCACAAACGAGGGTTCCTTGACGGCGCGTTACCTGCGCGGCGAGACCGAGATCAAAGGGCCGAAACAACGACGGCTATTTCGCGATCGTAAGCTGGTACTTACGGGGGCTTCCGAGCACAACTTAAAAGCGATTGATGTTGAGCTGCCGCTCGACATGATGGTTTGCGTAACCGGAGTCAGTGGCTCCGGCAAGTCGACCTTGATTCACGACTGCATCTATGCCGGTCTGAAAAAGCAGAAGGGAGACTGGCAGGGACATGTCGGCGCGTTTCACAAGTTGGAAGGAGGGAAACTGATTGACGACGTAATTCTTGTCGATCAATCGCCCATCGGTCGCACGCCACGATCCAATCCGGTAACCTATATCAAGATCTACGATGCCATCAGGGAAGTTTTTGCGACGACTCGTGAGGCCCAGGCACGCGGACTCGATCCCTCTCACTTCTCCTTTAATCTTCCGGGAGGCCGTTGCGAGGTTTGTCAGGGCGACGGCACAGTCACCGTCGAGATGCAGTTCCTTGCAGACGTAGAGTTGGTTTGCGAAGAGTGTAAAGGAACAAGATTCAAACAGCAGGTCCTCGACGTGCGCTATCGCGGCAAGAACATTCATGAAGTATTGAGTCTGACAGTGCGCGAGGCGATCAATTTCTTTCGCGACGTTCCGCGAGTAACGAATCGCTTGCGAGTGTTGGACGAAGTTGGTTTGGGTTACCTGCGACTCGGCCAGTCAGCAACGACCCTCTCTGGTGGTGAAGCCCAGCGCATCAAACTGGCGGCACATCTTTCGAAGCGCACCGGGGCCAAGACGCTTTACATTTTTGATGAGCCCACGACCGGTCTTCATTTCGATGACATCAACAAACTGCTGGCCGCTTTTCGCGCCTTGATCGATGCGGGCGGTTCCCTGCTGGTAATCGAACACAATCTCGACGTGATCAAAACGGCTGACTATGTTATCGACCTTGGTCCTGAAGGTGGCGACGCCGGAGGATATGTTGTGGGTAGCGGAACGCCTGAACAGATTATGAAAGTGACGCGTTCGTATACGGGAAAATTCTTGCGGCGATATCTGGCATTACAAAATGGGCGGCCCGCTAAGCCGCAACGCAACGGAAACAAAGGGTGATTGAATCAGAATATTGAGTCATTGAGTCATCGGGTCATTGAGTCATTGAGTCATTGTGTGATTATGCTGTTGCAGAGGAGTGATTAATTACCAGTGCGCTAAGATTCAATGACCCGATGACCCGATGATTCAATCACCCAATCACCCAATCACCCAATGACTCAATGGTTCAATGACCCGATGATTCGATGATTCAATCACCCCTGGAGGACGATCTTCATGAGTCTCAAGCAGCAGATCATCTCGGACCTTACGTCCTCGATGAAAGCGCAGGACACTGCCCGCACGTCCACACTGCGGATGGTTAAGGCAGGCATTATGAACCGTGAGATTGAAAAAGGCGGCGAGCTTGATGACGATGAAATGGCCAAGCTGTTGCGCTCGATGGTGAAACAACGAAAGGATTCTGTCGAACAGTTCGAGAAAGGGGCGCGTCCGGCGTTGGCCGCAAAAGAACAGGCAGAAATCGAGGTGATTGAAGCTTACCTGCCTCAAGCCGCTTCCCAGGATGAAATCGAACAAGCAGTTGCCTCGGCCATTGCCGAAACCGGCGCAGCGTCGATGAAAGACATGGGAAAGGTAATGAAAGCCGTGCAGGCAGTCCTCGCAGGCAAGAATGCTGATGGGCGCACCGTCAGCGAAACAGTAAAAGCGAAACTCGGGGCCTTGTAGCTTGCTTGAAGGTTGAGGGTGCGCCGTAAGTCTGAGACTTGCCGTACAGCGTAAACCTTCTTTGACCAATTTTTGGGTTCGAAGACCCTCTTCAAATCAAATCCGGCATTCGGCAAGTCAAAGACTTTGCCGCGCACCAACAAGTCGGAGACTTAATCCAGATCCTAACCGCAGCAAACTGTGGCCAGTCAACTGCTAATGCCCGAAGGAAAAGCTTCAGAAGCTAGACTCCGCCACTTCTTGCCAGCAGTTCTCGTCCTCGCCGTTCTTGCGCTCGCTCTTATTCAACTGCGCAACCAGGGGCGCACCTGGTGGTGTTCATGTCATCAATTCTTCCCCTGGGCCGGCGACATCTGGAGCTCTCACAACTCGCAACATCTCTTCGATCCTTATGCATTCACGCATGTGCTCCACGGCTTCGCCTTCTGTTGGTTGCTGACCCTGGCCGTCCCGCGAATATCAACAACCTGGCGACTTGCGGTGGCAACCCTGCTGGAAGCAGCGTGGGAAGTATTTGAAAACACGGAATTCGTTATCCAGCGATATCGCGAAGAGACTGCCGCACTCGGTTACAACGGCGACTCGGTCTTCAATTCGTTTGGCGACATTCTCACTTGCATTGCCGGATTCATGATCGCGCAGCGGCTGGGCTTCAAACGCAGCGTCATCGTTTTCATCGCTACTGAGTTGGTACTTATTCTCTGGATCAGAGACAGCCTGTTGCTGGAGATCCTGATGTTAATTTATCCAATCGAATCGCTGAAGGCGTGGCAGATGGGAGGATAGCCAAGTTCCGAGTTCCGAGTTCAGAGTTCCGAGCTCTGAGTTCCGGGTTCAGTGCCGGAGACGCCCAAAATTCCGGCTGTCCGCATCGACGCCGGATAGAAACGGTGATACCCTCAGCGACTATGAGTAACACCACACTAATAATTCTGATCATCGTGCTAATCCTACTCTTCGGCGGCGGAGGCTACTGGTATCGTCGGCGATGAGTGAAACGCTACGAGCATGGCTAATTCTCCAATGAGAGTTTTGTTACGTTGACGATTTGCTCAGACCGCTCGTTGGAATGTGCTGCTCGGCGTTGATTTTCAGGGGTGCGGACAGTGAATCTTGAGGTCTGAGTGGCCCCGGCACCGACAAAGGCCGGTTCCAAAGCCCGGGCCTTCGGTTTTCAATCCCAACCAAAAAGGGCGTCTTCGGAGTGAGTGCCGGGGACGCCCTTCGTAATTTCAAATTAGCCCCACAGATTTCTCAGCTCTCATTTCTCATTGAAATTCAATTGCCAAGCCACCAGGGATCTACTAGGCAAATTCGCGCGTTGTGTTTCCAATGAAAAATGAGAACTGAGAAATCACTACTGTCCCAACGTTTGTTAGTTCGTTGGGTGTAGGTTATTGAAATTTCTAAAGTTAAGTCCGATGAAGCGAGAAAACGATTTGAAATCAAAGTCAGCAAAATCGATGCTTCCGCAGCTAATGCGGAAGGAGATAGCTGATGAACAGTGGCAAATCGATCTTTTCACAACTGACGGACTTTCTACCTTGGACCGAGTTTCAGGAATGCGTCGCCCGCTACCAGGGCGACTACAAACTCAAGAGCTTCTCCTGCTGGGACCAGTTTCTCTGCATGGCTTTTGCCCAGCTAACCTACCGCGAAAGCTTGCGCGATATCGAAGCTTGTCTACGCGCCAACCAAACCAAGCTCTATCACATGGGCATCCGCGGTCGCGTCTCGCGCAACACTTTGGCCAACGCCAACTCGGTTCGGGATTGGCGCATCTATGCGGACTTTGCTCAGCTCCTCATCAAGCAAGCCAGAGAGCTTTACCGCCACGACGAATTCAGCCTGGCCTTGCAGCAAACTATTTATGCACTCGACGTCACCACTATCGATCTATGCCTGTCACTGTTTCCCTGGGCTCCTTTTCGCAAACGAAAGGGGGCCGTGAAACTGCACACTCTGCTCGACCTGCGTGGCAATATTCCTACCGTAATCATTATTACTCATGGCCTCATTCACGAGGTCAATATCCTCGACCAGCTAACTTTCGAAGCCGGCGCTTTCTATCTAATGGACCGAGGGTATCTCGACTTTCCCCGCTTACACCGGCTGCATTTATCTTCGGCCTTCTTTGTCACCCGCGCGCGCAAACGATTCGACTGTCAGCGTCTTTACTCAGCGCCGGTCGACCGAAGCTCAGGCATCATGTGCGATCAAATCATCACCTTGAGCAATCCAGTCCCACGCGCTGGCTATCCGGACAAACTACGTCGCATTCGCTATTTCGATCCCCAGCAGGAAAGACGGTTGATCTTTCTGACCAACAACTTCACCTTGCCGCCGCTAACCGTGGCCCAGCTCTATCGCAGTCGCTGGCAGGTAGAACTCTTCTTCAAGTGGATCAAACAGCACCTACGCATCAAGAAGTTCTACGGCACGTCAGCCAATGCTTTGAAGACTCAAATCTGGATCGCCATCTCGATTTACGTGCTCGTTGCCATTGTCAAAAAGCAGTTGCAGCTCGAAGGCAGTCTCTACAGAATTCTACAAATCCTGAGCGTCTCGCTCTTCGAGAAAACCCCCATTTTAGAAGCTCTTTCACTATCGAATTGCGAAAATGAGTTAACCACTCCTTGCAAACAATTGATCCTGTTCAACTAACGTTGGGACAGTAGTGCTGAGAAATGACAAATGGAAAATGATTTGGAGCAGGTCAGCCTTATCCTCCACAAGCCACGCGTTGACACCGATCGGACGATGCTGTCTTAAATCTGTGTTGCTGAATCCCACGTTCAGACAGTGTCTTAATTCCACTCCAAACTAACTAAGTGACAGGCCGTGAGCCGAGAGTGTCTTGCTTCTGTGTTGCTGGTAGCGTGACAGGTCGGCCATGCTCGCCTTCTGGCATCCGGTTGCGCATCGGGTGTCAGGGGTCGGGCTTTGAAATTGTACAAGTGTCGGTTGTTTTGTGCTTTGAGTCTCTGAATCAGCAGGGTAGAATGCGTGCTGGTCAATAGCTTTTTATTGGGAGTCGGCATGCCTGAGAATCAATCCGTACAGCACGTCTTTCATTTTGATGAAGGTCAGGATAATTTCGAGAACCACGCTATTGATAACGGCACAGTCACCTGGTACGCCTCCGACCTCGCCGAGATGCTGGGTTATCAATCGTTAGCGTCGTTTGGCAAGGCTATCAACCGTGCTATTTCCGCCTGCACTACTCTCAACATCCCCGTCGTTGAAAACTTCCAACAAGTCCGACGGACGGTAGCGGGACAGACATTTGATGACTACAAGCTGACTCGTTTCGCCTGCTATTTAGCCACGATGAATGCTTCAACTAGCAAGCATCAAGTGGCAGCGGCGCAGGCGTACTTTGCTACTTTAGCAGAGGCTTTCGGTAAGACGTTTCAAGAAGCGGAGGGCGTGGAACGCGTCCTCATTAGGGACGAGATAACAGAACGGGAAAAAACTCTGTCAGGCGTTGCAAAGATGGCGGGCGTTGTAACTTATGCCTATTTTCAGAGTGCTGGCTATCGTGGCATGTACAACATGACGTTGGCTCAACTACGAGCCCGTAGGAACCTCACGCCAAACCAAACCCCACTGGATTACATGGGCCGCACAGAGTTAGCGGGCAACTTATTTCGCATAACTCAAACCGAGGAACGCATCAAGAATGAAGGCATAAGAGGTCAGGCCAATTTAGAGAATGCGGCATTGCATGTAGGACGGAAAGTCCGTAAAACCATGATTCAACTCAGCGGCACACCGCCAGAAGCGCTGCCCGTCAAAGAAGATATTCGGGATGTTAGAAAGGATTTAAAGGCAACCCAAAAGGAATTCCGAAAACTCGATAGCGCGAAGCGAACTCACAAACAGCTTAAGCCGTAAGCAGCTCACTCAATGTCCAGACGTGTCCCGTCAACCCTGATTCCATTGCGGGAGTACACCGGATGCTGGAATGAATTCGGCAGAAATTGTAGTAGGCAAAATACAACGCAAGCGCCGCTTTCAGGTTCTCCCACTTCTTAGAAAAGCCATTTGTCAGCCGCGTAAATCTACGCATGGCCATTCTGATATTTAAGTTTTGTCTTTCAACATGCGAAGTACAGATTCGCTCAGGATTAGGATTGCCCCACACGGGGGTCGGTATCGCCTCCTTAATCTTGCTGGGTGAGTATTTGTGATCGTCATCTTCGGGTGCGCCGTAAACCTTAACCAACGTCGCGTAATCCGTTCGCGTTCCGAGTGAGTAGTTGATCGCATCGGGATAGCTAGCTAGACCATCCGTAGTCATCTGGAAACAATTCGTTGTTCCGTCTACTGCTTTGAATAGCTTCTCCGTGAATGCCAACGTATGCGCCGCTGTGCGTCGGCCCAGATGGTACGCAATGATAAGTTTTGTATTTCGCTCGAACGCGATGTAAGTGTAGGCGTCACCGATGAAGTCGCTAACCTTATTCTTGCGGACTTTGGTTTTTTCCTTCATCGCAACAAAATTCCAGATTTCGTCTGCCTGTACGTCCGTCACTTTCACTTTGCGAAGATAGGTACTCATCATGGCTTCGCATTTCTCGCCAGCGACAACTAGCAGACTCATAACGGTGTTGCGATTAACTCCCGTGATGCGCTCGATTGAACGGATCGAATTACCCTCAACCAACAGTTGCAGAACCATGAGCGCTTTCGCTTCAGGCAGGTACATATTGCCCAGCATCTTGTCTTTCAGTTCCTGAAACGTCTTGCGACATTGATTGCAGCGAAAGCGCTGATTGCCGTAGCGGTCTTTCCCGAACTTGTTTGCTTCGATTTTGCAGTTATGACAAACCATTTGAGCCTTGCCTTTCAGTGGGCAATTGCTCAAAATGGCCTTGCTTGGGAGCCTACGTGAGCAATCGCGTTTGGTTTTCAACTTGGGCTTTATCAGTTGGCGCTGGTAAAGCCCGTTTCAATGCTCTGGAGTATACGTGAGCGCTCACGTAATGTCAACAGAATAATGCTTGTTTATTCGTAAGCGGTCAGGTATATTCTAGCCATGCCGAAACCACTCAAGAAAAACCCGTACGCCGTAGCTTTAGGACGTAGAGGCGGTCTAAAGGGCGGGCCTGCAAGGGCCGCTAGCATGACCGCAGAGGAACGTAGCGAGAGCGCCCGGAACGCCGTTAGGGTGCGTTGGGCGAAGGTTAAAGCGGCAAAGAAGGCAGCCCGGAAGGGATAATGTGGAAAAACTAAAAACAGCGAGAGACTGCGTTTTCAGTTAAAGCCGTGTTCTAATGGTCGGCGAAGGGAAAAACCTCCCGCCCTAAGCCTCTGCCTAGATCATTTAGGCAGAAGAAAAGCCCGAGGGTGCTCTAACACCAACGGGCTTCTGAAAGGGGGTGATAAGCGTGTATTACGTAGCTTATCGTTGCGTGTTGGTCGTGATAGTCAATTCCGATGGCTCCATCACGATCATCATCCTGCCGACTTAGGGGCGCGATGCCCTTAAAATCGGGACTTGAGGCTGGGGTTATCAGCTCCAGCCTCACTTTTTCAAAGGAAACTACTGCTTGAGTATTTAAAGTTTGCGCTTAACAAATACCCGCAGTAGACTTTTGCTGGCTGTCGAAGCAGCAACCCAGCGGGCTCGAACCCGTACGAGTCATATACGTCCTTCAACGTGCGTGGACAGTTGACTCGGGTTCTTGCACCCTGTGCTCGAACACAGGGATTGAGATGGCCACCAATCGGGAAGGGCGGAGCTTAGGTTTCGCCCTTTCTCGTTTTCAAAAACCTTTGCAGTTGTAGTTACTAGGTAGCTAACTGGCCCAACCCTTTTGTTTGCAACGCTATCAAATGTATACGCTGCTACCTGTATACACTAGGCTTTGTACCACGTCTTTTGACAAAGTCAACTTCTAGGATACGCTAGAAATCTCTAGAGTTGGCTAGCTCTCGCAACTATTTAATACCGCTTGGTAACACGGGTTACCACGTAACCTATAGGTTTAAAAGACCTTATATAACCTTATATGACCGTCTAGACGTTGTCAGTACAACGTCCATACATGCGTGTAAAATATTTTGCCCCAGACGGTCAAAATCCTGTCCCGGCCCTCAGAGTCAAAGGAGGTCAGGCGCGCAACTTTCTGATCTCCGAGTCGCGCATCATCGCGCTGCTTGGTTATCAATTTTTCATGCCTTCAATTCACTCTCAAAGATCGGATCGTAATCTGGGTTTCATAACAACACAGAATTAAGACTCTGTCGATCGGACGCCTCGCTTGCTTCCCCTGTACCCTTTCCGTATAATCCTCCGCTTGCTCGAAGCCGTCGGTTCTGTCCTGTGGGTTCGCGCCCACTTTTTCTTTTGGGGCAAGGTTTTTGGAGGTAAGGGGTGGGCCCCAGTTCGATCGAAGAACGCGTAAAAGCGATTGCGGAAAAGGTGGCCATCGATCAGGGTCTGGAGTTAGTCCACGCTGAAGTTGCCGGCCCCGAGAACAAGCCTATTGTTCGCGTTTTCATCGATAAACCGGCCGGAGTTACCCATCAGGATTGCTCCGAAGTGAGTCTGCATCTGGGCACGATTCTCGATGTGGAAGACTTCATTCACGCTTCCTATACGCTGGAAGTTTCGTCGCCCGGTTTAGATCGCGGCCTTTATAAACGGGCTGACTACGAGCGTTTTGCCGGCAGTTTGGCAAAGGTTAAGACTAAGCGCCCAGTTGGCAATCAACGTAACTTTCGCGGGCGTTTGCTGGGAATCGAAGGCGAAGACGTCCTCTTTGACGATAACACTAATGGTCGCGTCAGAATCGCGCTCGACTCGATTGTGAAAGCGAACCTGGAAGTAGATTTCGACGCGGAATTGAGACATCGATAACGCGTCAGTAACAACAATTGAATAGGCTCAGCGACGCGGAAGCGATTCGGGCGTCGAGCCACCCGGGAGACTTAAGTGAGTTCATCCATAGCACAAAACATCGAAGCCCTATGCCAGGAGCAGGGGATCGAACGCGACCTCGTCATCGAAGCCATGAAAGAGGCCGTGCGCGCAGCTGCCAAGAAACAGTTCCGCTCTGGCGAGGACATCCAGGTCGACTGGAATCCGGAAACGGGCATCGAGCTGTCAGCTTCCAAAGTTGTCGTTGAAGAAGTGATTGACGCGGCCACTGAACTATCTATCGATGAAGCTCGCGAACTTGGTGGTGATGAGGTTGAAGTGGGCGATGCTCTTTTGCTGCCCCTGCCTATGGAAGAATTGGGCCGGATTGCCGCGCAAACAGCGAAACAGATTCTATTTCAGAAAGTCAGGGACGCAGTCCGAAACAATGTCTACGAGCAGTACATCGATAAGACTGGCGATCTCGTTAACGGCTACGTCAAGCGTTTCGAGCGCGGCAACATTATCGTCGACTTAGGAAACCTTGAGGCGATTCTGCCTCGTTCGCAACAGTCGCGCGGCGAACAGTGGAATCAGGGCGAAAGAATTCGCGTCGTAATTAACAACGTCTCCAAAGAATCCAAGGGCCCCCAGGTTGAAGTCTCGCGCACGTCGCCGGAGTTGTTGCTCCGCTTGTTCGAGATGGAGGTTCCCGAAATTTACGACGGCACTGTTGTGATCAAGTCGGCCGTGCGTGAACCGGGTGAACGCGCGAAGATTGCCGTTACTTCAAACGAGCGCGACGTAGATCCAGTCGGAGCTTGCGTAGGCATGAAAGGTTCACGCGTCCAGGCCATCATTCGCGAGCTGCGTGGCGAAAAGATCGACATTATCGAGTGGTCTGACGAGCCGTCAGTGTTTGCTGCTAATGCTTTGTCACCGGCTAAAGTTAACCAGGTGCGTATTACTGACATCGAGAATCGCCAGATGGAAGTGATTGTGAACGAAGATCAGCTCTCGCTGGCCATCGGCAAACGGGGACAGAACGTTCGCCTCGCCACGAAGCTCGTCGGTTGGAACATCGACATTCGCAGCGAAGAAGAAATCAAACGCGAAGTCACGGAACAGATGGGTGCCTTGATTGCTTCCGGTGCTTCCGTGCCGCTGTCGGCGATTGAAGGCGTTACCGCCCAGCAAACGGACACTCTCGCGGAACATGGCATTAATGACATTGATGCTCTCGCGCGTACTACTGTCGACGACCTGGTCGAGTTCCTTGACGTAAGTTTGGATGAGGCCGAGACGATTTTGAGTGCGGCCAAGGCCGTGATCGCCATTCGCGATACGAGCATTCAGGGCGCGACTGCCGAAACAGATGAAACTGCCGAAACAGATGAAACAGGCGAAGTGGAAGCGGCGGAAGAACTAGAGGTTTCCTCCAGCGACAATGAATCCGCCGAATCCGGTGCGGAGGTGCAGGAGGCTGATGAAACTACGGCTGGGTATGACGAGGCCGTAGCAAACGGAACTCCCTTCTCAGCCGAGGCGGAAATTTTGGCTCAATACTCGGCCGATCCGGTAGCGGTAACTGAAGCAGAACCGGTTTCTCTTGAAGAATTGATTTTGCAGGAACCGGGCCGCGATTTGCGCCCAGATACGATTACGCCGGCGCCGGACATCACTTCCACAGGCGCGGCTTCGATGGAATATGCCGAAGAAGTTGCCGAGGACGGTTTGACACTTGAAGAAGTGGCCGCGCTTGAGACTTCTGAACTTGATAACGCAACAGCTCCCGAAAGCGAAGATGCTGCAGCGGCCGGGAGCAAAGACGACGAGAAGCAAGATGCTTCGCCAGACGCAGCACAGTAAAGCGGGCGCGCACGCTGGTTCATCCAGCGTGTGGCGCTGCTCGCTCCACCACCCCGCGTTGCACTTCTGACGCACGCTTCGAGGTGGTTAAGAGCGAGAGTTTCTTAATCACATTACGAAGAGTCGGGGACGCATGGCCCTGAGCGTCCGAGAAGGAGTGCATGACCACCTCCAAAATCCGCATTTATGACCTGGCAAAGGAGCTGAAGCTCGACACCAAGCGGTTGATCGAAGAGGTCCGCCGCGAGGGAGTCGACGTTAGCGTGCCTTCCAACTCCGTGTCCAAGGAGTTGGCTGAAAAGATCCGCAACAAGTATTTCCCGAAAAAGGAAACTGCAGTAAAGCGGGCTATCAAGGTCGTCAAGAAAGCTGCACGCCCGGTTGAAGAGGCACCGGCTGTTGAACCTGAGGCTCCAGTTGCGCCCGAACCGGAACCAATCCCGGAACCCGCTGCCGCGGAAGCTGAGGTTGAACCAGCTCCGGCAAAAGCAGCTCGGCCTGTCGTCGCGACAAAGCTACTCAAGAAACTACCACCGGCAACGCGAGCGGAAGCTCCAGAGCCGGCTGAAGCAGATTTCGAACCGCCATTACCAGAGATTGCTGACGAAGAGGAAGCACCTGCAGTCGCTGCGTCAAGCGCTCCTTCGCTGTCATCGGCGGAACCAGCCAAGGTTCCAGGCACGTCGCATCAGATTAGAGTGATGCGTCCGACCGCAGCGGCATTGAATGCCGGCATTCGTCCCGGCGAACGCGCGCCCACTCCGATCCCACAGCCAGTTACGCCGAAGGAACGCGCTGAACGAAGCACTCGTGTCAGGGAGCGCAACTCGCTTACTCGAACCGAACGTCAGGGCACGCCCGGCGAAACCAGCACCCCACAGACTACTTACATTCCACCACCGGACGCTGGCCGGCGTCGTTCGCGACGCGCGCCTGTGCGCGGAGGCCGGAAAGCAGAAGGCAAAGGTGGACGTTTCGATAAGGGCGATTTCATTCCGCCGCCCCGAACGCTTTCCCTCGAAGACCGAATCGCCGGAAGGATGGATGCTTCGATTCCCGGCGAGCTAAAACCAGCTCGGCTCGTCGAGGGTTCGACTGTAAAAGAATTTGCCGAGAAGCTGGGAATCAAACCCAAAGATGTCGTGGCGCTCCTGCTGCAACGCGGAGTTTTTGCCACCATCAACCAACCACTAAACGATGACGTCGCCGTCGATCTCGGCAAACGCTTCGGTTACGACGTGGCTTTTGTGCCCTTCGAAGAAATGGTTGCTGAAGAGGAGTTTGAAGAACTGATTGCCACCGATGCGGACGACGTTGAGCTTCCGCGAGCTCCGGTGGTAACCGTCATGGGCCACGTAGATCACGGCAAGACTTCGTTGCTTGATGGAATTCGCGCGACGGATGTCGCCGGCGGCGAAGCCGGCGGAATCACGCAACACATCGGCGCCTATAGCGTCCAGGTGCCGAACCCGGAGAACAAGTCGGAAACGCGCCGCGTCGTTTTCCTCGACACCCCCGGTCACGAAGCCTTCACCATGATGCGCGCCCGCGGAGCTAAGGCTACCGATATCGTCGTGCTTGTCGTTGCGGCCGACGACGGCGTCATGCCCCAGACAATCGAAGCGATTGAACATTCACGCGCGGCGAAGGTGCCAATCATTGTCGCTATCAACAAGATCGACAAACCAGACGCTAATCCTGACCGCGTGAAACAGGAGCTAGCGACGCAAGGATTGTCGCCAGTTGAGTGGGGTGGGGAAACCGAAATGGTTCCCGTTTCCGCGAAGAAGCGCCAGAACATCGACACGCTCCTCGAAACGATTCTTCTCAGTTCGGACATTTTGAATTTGCGAGCAAGCCCAACTCGTTTGGCTTCTGGCGTAGTCCTGGAAGCAAAACTCGATCGCGGTCGTGGTCCGGTGGCGACTGTCCTCGTGCAACAGGGCACACTGCGTACGCACGACCCATTCATCGTGGGCCAGATTTCCGGCAAAGTGCGCGCGATGTTCAATGATCGCGGCGAAGCGATTACCGAAGCGATTCCCGCAACTCCCGTTGAGGTGCTCGGATTGCAAGGTGTGCCGCAGGCCGGAGAGAGCTTCCAGGTGGTGGCGGATATTGGTAAAGCGCAGCAAATTTCGCAGCACCGGCAGATGCTCAGTCGTCAGGCAGCGTTGCTGCAAACAACCAAGCGCGGTATCGAGGCCCTTGGCGAAAGTGAAGTTAAGGAACTGCTGGTTGTTATCAAGGCTGACGTACAGGGTTCGGTGGAGGTTTTGAAGTCGACTCTGCAAAAGCTTTCAACCGAGCGCGTGAAAGTAAAAGTGATTCGTTCGGGAGTGGGCGCCATCACCGAGTCGGATGTGCTGCTGGCCTCGGCGACTCAGGCAGGCTCCTCCTCTTCGGCAGTTGTGATTATTGGGTTCAATGTAAGACCCGAATCCCGCGCCGCGGATCTGGCAAAGCAGGAAGCGGTCGATATCCGTCTCCACTCGATCATTTACAAAGTCGAAGAAGAGATTCGCGCAGCAATGATCGGCATGCTTGAAGCCATCGAGCGCGAGAAAATCATCGGCAAAGCAGACGTGCGCGAAGTCTTTAAGGTGCCGCGTGTCGGCGCGGTGGCCGGATCGATGGTGATCGACGGCAACATTCGCCGCAATGCGCGCGCACGCTTAATTCGTGACAGCGTAGTCAATTGGGAAGGCAACATCATTTCTCTAAGACGCTTCAAGGACGATGTTTCGGAAGTGCGCGAAGGTTTCGAGTGCGGGATCGGCCTGGAAAACTTCAACGACATCAAGGTCGGCGATCAGATTGAAGCCTACATTGTCGAGAAGGTCGCCGCCACGGAACTCTAAACCGTTTCGAGTTCGGTGTTTCGAGTTCCGAGTTGGTGAACTCGAAACCTGAAACTCGAAACTCGAAACTGTTGTAACAATGCGTCGCCCGGAAAGAGTTGCAGACATTCTCCGCGAGGAGATTTCCCAGATTGTAGGATTTGAACTGGAGGACCCGCGGCTCACAATGGTTACCGTGACCGACGTACGTCTTTCAGAAAACCTCAAAGCGGCGCGCGTGTATTTCACCGTGGCCGGAACTGAAGAGGAACACCGCCTGGCTCTTAGCGCTCTGAATCACGCCGCGCCTTACGTCCGCAAACAGCTTGGCCTCTCACTTAACCTTCCGCGCACTCCGGAAATTCATTTCGTGCGCGATCGCGTCGAAGAGCAAGGCGAACGCGTGGACAAACTGCTAGACAAAATTGAAAGAGATTGGGCCCGTGAAGAAAGGATGAATGATGAATGATGAATGATGAGTATGAAAACTGCGATGAACCAGCTTTGAGGGCTGATTTTCATCGCGGCTTTCAGCCCTCATCCCTCATCCTTCATCCCTTACAAGATGCTTAGCCAAGTAGTTGAAGTGATCGAATCGAAACGTCGTTTCGCCATCACCTCGCACATTCGCCCCGACGGTGACAGCCTCGGATCATCCCTCGGTCTTTACTGGTTGTTGCGCGCGCTCGACAAGGACGTTGAAGTCATCATGCGCGACCCGGTGCCGCCAGCCTACCGGCAACTTCCCGGAGCTGAAACGGTCCGCGTCACCCCAGCAGTCGATCGTCCCTACCATGCAGTATTTGTAATTGAATGCTCGGACATCACGCGACCTGGTCTGCTCGATTTGGAGCAACAGTTAGTCGTCAATATCGACCACCATTCCACGACCGCACTGTTTGGCAAGATCAACTGGATCGACTCAACCGCGTCAGCGGTGGGGGAAATGATCTACAACCTTTGCAAAGCGACGGGAGTGCGTGTCACTAAAGAGATTGCCGAGTGCGTCTATACGGCGCTGATTACCGACACCGGATCTTTTCACTACTCGAACACTACCGAACGCACTTTCAAGGTGGCCTCGGAACTCGTGCGTACAGGGGTGAGGCCGGCAAAAACCGCTGAGGCCGTGTTTGCCAGTTATCCCTGGAGCCGGATCCAATTGCTGGGCGAAGTCCTGACGACTGCGCGCCGGGATATTACCGGCCGCGTGGCTTGCATGAGACTGACGCGTGAGATGCAGCAGCGAACAGCCGCTCCGGAAGAAGTTACGGACGGTTTTGTTAACTACCCGTTGACGGTGGGCGAAGTCGAAGCGACGGCCCTCTTGAAGGAAGGCGAACCGGGAATCTACCGGACCAGTTTGCGCTCTAAAGGTGACGTGAACGTAGCTCGAGTTGCCGAGAAGTTTGGTGGCGGCGGTCATCGCAACGCGGCCGGCTGCACCCTGAAGGGCGACTGGGATGAAGTAGAGCGCGAGATCATCGGGTTGTTACAGGATGCGGTGCAGCGGGCGAACGGCGGCAAAGAGACAGGAGTCAGAAGTCAGGAGCCGGAAGAAACCTAGTCCAAGGTCCAAAGTCCAAAGTCCGCGCTTAATCTTGATCAACCTTTACTCAGCATCCTGCAAAATGCCTTCCCTGGCAATTTATCGAAAGCAGGACTTTTGACTTTGGACCTTGGACTTCAATTCCCCGTGTCTAATCCTGAAAAAAAGTACAAGTGGCGCCGCGCTGATTACCAGGAACAAACGCGTGGGCTTTTAATGGTGCACACCGGCAACGGAAAAGGCAAAACCACCTGTGCGCTGGGGTTATTGATGCGCGCCGCCGGCCGCGGCTTAAACTGCTGCATGATTCAGTTTATGAAGTCCCGTAATGATCGTTATGGCGAGCATGATTCAGCAGAGAAGCTCGGGATTGAAGTACACACGATGGGCGACGGCTTCACCTGGGACACAAAAAATCCCGAACAGGATCGTCAAACCTCACGCGAGACCTGGAACTTATGTGTGGAGAAGATGCGCAGTGGCGAGTATGACTTGCTGGTATTTGATGAGCTGGTTTATGTGTTGAGTTATCAGATGCTGCCGCTCGCAGAAGTACTGGAAGAGTTTCGCGCGATTCGCGCCGCCCAGCCCGCATTACACATCGTCGTCACTGGCCGTGACGCCCCACCTGAGTTAATCGAGGCAGCTGATCTCGTCACCGAGATGCGCGAAATCAAACACCCATTCAATGTCGGAATCCGCGCCCAGCAGGGCGTCGAGTTCTAGTAAGACCTCGCCTGCCCCAACATTCGTTGAGTCGTTCGTCTTTCGAAAGGAGGAAACGACGTTGCCAGACAAACGCGATCCTCGTGAGACTATCAGTAGGACGACGCCTAATTGCTCCTTGCGGATACTATTTAGTGCTTACTAGCGAGTAAAATAGGCGGTAAGCTTCACTTGCCGGCAGACAACCTCTGTGAAGGTACAAACAAGCCTTTGAAAAACTACCGAGGTAAGAAAGATGTCCACTCATACTTCACCTGGTCCGCCGCAGACCGCAAAAGTGTTCATAAGCTATCGTCGTGAAGA
This sequence comes from Pyrinomonadaceae bacterium, assembly GCA_963826235.1. Taxonomy (GTDB): domain Bacteria; phylum Acidobacteriota; class Blastocatellia; order Pyrinomonadales; family Pyrinomonadaceae; genus PSRF01. The sequence continues at coordinate 474,931 of CAWGWE010000002.1, forward strand.
CAGCGCAGGTCATGCTGGCCGGTTACTTGATCGGATTACCAGCTACTTTGGCGAGCGGATAGAGATTTTCATGGATGTTGATTCAATTGCTCCCGGGGAAGATTTCATTCAGGTTATTGAAAATGCTGTGGGAGCATGTGAAATCTTAGTTGCGGTCATAGGAAACGATTGGTTGACCATAACTGATGAGACAGGGAAGAGACGCCTGGATAATCCCGAAGATTTCGTTCGTGTTGAGATTGCAACAGCTCTAAAACGAAATGTAAGAGTTATCCCCGTACTGGTACAGGGGGCCCGGATGCCTCGGCGAGACCAATTACCGGAACCGCTGGCGAATTTAACCAGACGGAATGCTATTGAAGTTAGCGACGCCCGATGGAAATACGATGCGGACCGACTGATAAAGACAATCGAAGAGGTATCAAGTCTGGAATCTCCCGGTGCTGAGAATTACGCTCAGCGTCTCGCGGGCGGAGTCGGGAAGTCGCGGTTGTGGTCATGGCGAATCCTCGTTCCGATTGGCATCCTTGTATTGAGTATTGGTCTGTGGCTGCTCTTGCCGTTAATACGAAATGGTTTCAACGAAGTGAACTCTAATCATTCAGGATCAAATCTCAACAGTTCAGAAACCGGAAATATCCAACCAAACAGCAACACCAATAACTCTACAAATGCGAATCCAACTCCCTCAATTGATCAAGGAGCGAGCGACGGGAGCGCTACAACCGATCCCGAAAGACAGGGAATTGAGGTTGTGGGTGTAGGGCTTCCAGGAAGGGGCCGGGCTCAGGGTTTCTTCACGGCTAAAGGATACATCGTTGCGTTTGTCGGGGAGGGTATCAAGGTTTCAGACGAAGTGACCGTTACCTGGAGCGAAGTTAAAGAAACGGCGGAGGTCGTTCGAGTTGACAATATGACAGCTCTGTTGAAGTTGAAGAATAAAGGTCTGGTGCCACACCATGCACCGATTCGGCTTACCCACAGTCTGCAAAAGGGCGAAGCCGTCGAGCGATTCATAGGACCGCAGGATAGAACGCCGGGAACAGTTTTAGAGGTGGATGCAAATGGCATATTTGGCCTTACTGTTTTGCTGACAACCAAACTTTCATTTGCCGGTGACGCCGGCGCACCTGTGATTGATTCGAAGGGCAGAATAGTCGCGATGGTTTTAGGAGGAAGTAGGACGGAGACACAGTCCATCCCAATTGAAAGAATCAAACTTTCGTTTCCTGAGGCATTCTGAGGCGTTTGCAGGACGAATACCCTCTAGTGACCGAGACCTGCAAGCTCGTTTTTTTCGTTCCTGGTCGCGTCTTGATAGAGTCTGGATACGATCCTTCCCTTCAGCCCCGCCGGAATCTTGTGCTAACCTCAGCTCGTTTCACACCCAAACAACGCCGAATTTAAACCGGTCAGAACGTTAGTACCGTACTCAGATGCCCTGGTTTAGCAAAAAGAGTAAGCGAATCGAGAATGTTCCGCCGGAAGAGCGCGTGGTGAAGACTGAAAATGTCTTCGTCAAGTGCGACGGTTGCGAAGCGCATCTCTACAAACGCGATCTGGAAGAGTCGCTCCAGGTTTGTAAGCATTGCGGCTATCACTTTCGTCTGGGCGCTCGCGAACGGCTGGCTATGCTTTTTGACGACGGGAAATTTGAAGAGCTGGACGCCGAGGTAACTTCGATCGACCCTTTGCAGTTCGTGGACACCAAACCCTACGTGGATCGGTTGAAACAAGCGCGCGAAAGTTCCGGGATGTCTGAGGCGATCATCAATGCGCGCGGCAAGGTGGGAAACCATCTGGTCTTTGCGGGCGCCATGGACATGTCGTTCATTGGCGGATCGATGGGTTCGGCGGTGGGCGAAAAGGTGACGCGGTTGATTGAGCGTGCGGTTCAGGAACATGGCGCTGTTGTCATCTTTTCGGCTTCGGGTGGTGCACGCATGCAGGAAGGCACGCTTTCGCTGATGCAAATGGCGAAGATTTCTTCAGCGCTCGCTGTGTTGGACGATGCCCGGCTTCCCTTTATTTCCGTCCTCACTGATCCGACGACAGGCGGCGTCACGGCAAGCTTTGCAATGCTCGGCGACTTCATCATTGCCGAACCCAAAGCCCTGATTGGATTTGCCGGACCGCGCGTAATTGAACAAACCATTCGGCAGAAACTGCCGAAAGACTTTCAGAAGTCCGAGTTTCTGCTCGAGCATGGAATGCTGGACGCCATAGTCGATCGACGTGAAGTACGCGACTACATAATCCAACTGCTCAACTTCATGATGAATCCGGAAATCACCGGCGAAGTTGGGACATCAAGCACGCTGGTTGGCAGCGCCTCTCAAAAATAAATTCTTTTAATCCCCGCACGTTCATTCGATCCGTTGTTGGTATATCAATGCAGTTTGGTGAGGCACTTCGCTACCTTCTCGACCTCGGTCATGAAACCCTGGCCATTAAGCTGGGCTTGCGGAACATCGAACTGTTGCTGGCGGTCCTCGATCATCCGCAAAAATCCTATCCTGCCGTACAGATAGCCGGCACGAATGGAAAAGGCTCAACGGCCGTTGTGCTTGATTCAATTTGTCGCGCGGCGGGTATCCGGACCGGTCTCTATACTTCTCCGCATCTGGTTTCGATCACCGAACGCATTGGTGTCGGCGGCGTTGAGATATCTGAGGAAGACTTTGCGCGTAGTGCTGGTATCGTGCGGCATACGGCAGAACGTCTCGTGGCGACGAATAAGTTTGAGGCGCTGCCAACGTTTTTCGAACAGGTAACTGCCATAGCGCTAACCGAATTCAAAAATAAGAGAGTGGAACTCGCGATTCTCGAAACTGGATTGGGTGGGCGGCTTGACGCAACCACGGCAGCGCGCGCCGACGTCGTCGGACTCACCAGCATCGCGTTCGATCACCAGCAGTACCTGGGCGAGTCTTTGGCTGAGATTGCGGCGGAGAAGGCAGCGATCATACGACCAGGGGTGACCGCAGTTATCGGACATCAGCAGCCGGAAGCCCTTGCAGTTATTCTGCGACAGTGTGCAATAAGCAATGTGGTTCCCAGCCTAAACGATTGTCGTTTTGAAGTTGAGAAGGTAACTAACGATGGGCAAATGTTTGTAAGCTTCGAATCAAAACAAAACCGGTATCCTGGATTACGAGTAGGACTGCGCGGACTGCATCAGCTCGAAAATATTGCCGTTGCGCTCCGTCTTGCGGAATCTTTGCGTGAGCGGGGCTTTGCAATCTCGCCAAAAGCGATCAGCTCCGGAATCGAAAACGCGGCACACCCGGGTCGACTGGAGTTTTGGCCCGGGCCTCCGTCTTTGTTGTTCGACGGCGCCCACAATGTCGCAGGGGCACTTGCTTTGCGGCAGTATCTGGACTCCTTTGTGACAAAGCCAATCACTATGGTTTTTGGCGCGATGGCTGATAAAAATCTAATCGAGATCGCAGCGCTTCTCTTCCCTGTAGCCAGGCGCCTAATACTGACGCAGTTGGAAAATCCCCGTGCGGCGACCGTCGAGACTCTACAAAATTTGGTGAGGGTGGGCACAACCGTCGAAATTCACGCCGCCAGATCGACTGAAGAGGCGATTGCCATCGCCAGGGAGATTACTCCTGATAGCGATCTCATTTGCATCACTGGATCGCTCTATCTAGTCGGTGATGCGCAGGCAACGCTTAAGCAAACTAATTACGCTCCTACTGATAACTGACAACTAACGAGTACAAACTGACCACTGACATTGCAATGAAACCAGAGCAGCAACCACAAATTGTCGCAAGCGAAGAGATCTTTCGTGGCCGCGTTTTTGATGTTACAGTCGATACGATTCGCGAAGGTCAAACCACATACAAACGAGAGGTGGTACATCATCCTGGGAGCGCTGTAATCATCCCGGCCTTTACCGATGGCACGGTCGCCTTCGTGCGTCAGTATCGCCATCCTGCCGTTCGTTATCTTCTGGAAGCACCGGCCGGAACTTTGAATCGAGGGGAGCGACCGGAAGAAGGCGCTGCCCGAGAGCTGGAGGAAGAGCTTGGCTTTGTTCCGGGTAAGTTGGAGAAGTTGTCCGAGTTTTTTGTTTCGCCGGGATTCTGCGAAGAGAAGATGTGGCTTTACCTGGCAACTGAGATGACGCCCACCGCACAAAGATTAGAAGACGACGAACTGCTTGAGGTGGTGCGATTGCCACTGCGACAGGCTTTAGAAATGATTACTGATGGCGAGATCGAAGATGCAAAGACAATCATCGGTTTGATGTTGGCGGCGCCGCGCCTGGGCCCTTCTATGCTGGAAATGGAATACCCAGCGGTGTAGTTGTGAGAGGACCCGGGATACGCTCTGTTTGACCACTTCCGAGAAACTCACCTACACTCGATTCCGTGCCATTCGACAATGAGCTCGCAGGATATCCAGCGGTCAGCAGCGATCAACCGCTGCCGACGGAAGACTTCACTTCAGTGATTCGTCCGCCAGTTGATCCGAACAACCCGCCCTGGGGCTTCGGCTCAGCGTTTCTCGTCTGGGTGTTCAGCCTGGTCGTGCAGTTCGCAATGCAGATTGTGACATTCGCCGGCTATCTGCTCTATTCCGGTTGGAGTCCCATGAGCCCGGACGCCGCCGCCACTCTTTCAACGCTGGCGACGAATAAGACCAGCATCTTCCTGCAGATTCTTTCGCTTCTCCCTGCGCACTTATTGACCTTCGCAGTTGTCTGGGTGATCGTCACGCAGGCGGGAAAGTATCCTTTTTTTCGAACCATTGGCTGGGAATGGCCGGGCCGATTTTGGCCCTGGCTTAGTTTGGTTTTAGGTGTGGTTTTGTTTGGCGCGGGAATGGGAGTGGCAACGCTGATTGGCGCTGAGAAGACGACCACGCTCGAGCAAATAATTAACAGCTCATTCGCTGCTCGTTATACGATTGCCTTCCTCGCGGTATTCACTGCGCCGTTCATCGAAGAGTTTATCTATCGCGGTGTGCTCTTTGGCGCTGTTCACAAACTCGCCGGCGGAATCGTCGCTGGCGTCACAACTTTAGGATTGTTTACGCTGATACACGTGCCGCAGTACTGGCCGAATTTCGGCGTCCTCGCGGCGGTCGGGTTCCTCAGTGTCGCGCTCACGGTAATTCGAGCCAAGACGGGACGGCTGCTGCCCTGTATCGTCATTCATTTCGTTTTTAACGGTATTCAATCAGCCTACCTGGTCATTGAACCTCACCTGAGCCGCCCTGTTCCGGTACCTGAACCCGCGCCTTCACTTCTCTGGGCCTTGTTCCTGGGCCTCTTCTAATCAATGGTTCACGAAGTCGTAGTCGTGGGTGGCGGCATCGGTGGTCTAACTGTCGCCGCCGTGCTGGCGGCACGCGGGGTGGGTGTCTGTCTCTTGGAGCGTAGATCTCAAGTAGGCGGAGTTATCGCTACGGTTGAAGCTTTTGGCTATAACTTTGATCCGGGTGTTGGGATTTATCCTTGCTGGGAGCCAGGTGAGATTCACCAACAGGTGTTTGCTGAGCTCCCAGTTGCTCCGCCGCAAGTTCGGCCGGATGAGGCGGCGTATATAGTCCGCTTGCCGGATCGAGGGGACGTGCCTGTCGTTAAAGAAGATGATCAGTTTTTCGCGACATTGGTAAAAGCGTTTCCGGAATACGCTGATCAAGCCATTAAGTTTTACCAGCAATGTGCGGCTGTGACCGAAGGCTTGCGATCGGGATCACATCCGGCCGCGACTCAAAAAGTTTCTCAATACCTGGACAATACTTCCGCATCATTCCGCCAGTTCATTGACGCGCAGTTACAGTTGCTCACTCAGTCCTCTAGCGCGACGTGCGACTTCGAGCGCGGCGCCGTCGCCCTAAACATTCCGCGACGCGGCACGTTCTCCATTGAAGGAGGCGCTGCCGCGCTCGCCAACCGCCTCGCTGATGCGATCAAACAAAGTGGCGGTCGCATTCGACTAGATACTCCAGTGCTCCGGCTTGCCTTCGACTCAGCGGGTCGAGCCAGGGGTGTTGACTTACTGACGGGGGAAACGGTGCAGGCGTCGCGCGCCATCATTAGCAACCTGACTGTTTGGGATACCTTTGGAAAACTGGTGGGGCTGAATCGCAGTCCTCTTGAAATCCGAAGAGTGCTGGGAGCGAGCAAGGGATGGGGCGCGTATCTGATTTATCTGGGGATCGAAGAATCAACAGCAGCTAACCTCACCTCGAATCGGATCCTCGCACGCTCCGCACCCGAATCTGATTTCGATCCTGAATCCCAATTCATGCTCTCCACCGCCCCCTCTTGGAACCCCAGGGCCCCTTCGGGAAAACGCGCCGCCACAGTCCTGACTTTTACCGACGTCGAGGAATGGTTCACTTTTCACGAGAGCGCAGAGGAGCTTGAGCAGCAGGACCAGAGCAAGCTGGAGGTTGTGTGGCAGCGTATCCATACTGCGATGCCAGAGCTTGGAGACGGGATTGAGGTTATCGAAACCTCGACTCCTTTAGATTGCTACGAGCTGACCCGTCGCAAGCTGGGCATGATTTCCTGGCCCGGGCCTCAAGATGCAGTCCTCACGCCCGGCGCTACCTTTCTTGATAATCTTTTTATCGTTGGCGACACCGCCGGTTCCTGCCCGGGTCTAGCCAGTGTCACCCGATCGGCGCTCGCCTTAGCCAATAAGCTGACGAAACACTGAAGAATTCGCTAGACGTACCCAGATTGTATGGTGTATAGAACCACTAGACATTATTGGAGGTTCTATGTACATCACGATTGACGAGCGAGATGGGCGACCGATGTATCGCCAGGTTGTGGACGGGATCAAGGAGCTGATTGCCCGGGGAGAGCTGGGCGCCGGCTCCAATTTACCCCCAGTGCGTCAGGTCGCTGCCGATTTAGGCGTGAACCTCAACACGATAGCTTTTGCTTACCGTCAACTGCAGAAGGAAGGTTTGATCAATATTAGGCATGGTTCGGGCGCCGTGGTGGTGTCGCACGTGACCGGACAGACGGTGGAGGAGCGGCAGCACGCAAAGGTTCGGGCGGCACTGACGGACCTGCTGCTGGCCGGCCTAAGCCGCGCAGAGGTCCTCATAATCGTTAATAATGTTTTGAACAGCCTGGTGACTGAGAAAAGCCGTTGACGGGTTTAAGGAAGGACCTTGGCGCCTCCACTACCCTTCGGCAAAGAGCCGCGGCCCGTTGAGCCGGCGCCCGACGTTACTGGAATACTCTTCCCGCGGACCCCAATCGATCCAGGTGATCCGAAGTCTGGGTAGTAACCCCGCTGTGTCGGGTAGTAGGAATTACGGATTTGCCACCAGTATGCACTGTAGATCGAACGGTAGCGTGCTCCACTATATGGAGAACCCCAGCCTGCATAAAACGGCATAAAGGAATAACAACCTGAAAATGAGTCGAAGAACCAAATTCCACCGATTCGCGGTGAAAAGCGGAACGCCCAGTCGTCAGAAAAACCCGAACGCAAGATTCGCCGATCATGTGAGGTCAATTGTTGGTTGGCTTTTGCCACGACCTCCGCTCTTCCCTTGCTCCAGAGTTCCAGACTATCCACTTCTTTCTTTTCAGCGTCTGTAAGCGCAGCCACCGAGTAGGAATTCCCGCTGAAAATGAGTTTTTTGCCGGCTTTGATCTTCGCGTCCGGATCGGACAATTGCAGACGTCCCTTCCTGACGATGACCTCAGTCAAATCGCCAGGAACCACATTCACGCGGTAAAGACCGCGCCGTACGATCGCCATTTTCGCGTGAGGGGTCGTGATATTGATAAGGAGTTCAGTGTCTTCCGCACCTGTTGCTTCTACAATTGCAGTTCCCTTGATCAAGCGAACTTCAAGATTGTCCAGGGAGTTACTAGTCAGTTCGAATTCTGAGTTCTCGCCGACCCGCATGTACGATCCCGGGTTCAGCAATATTTCGACGCGGCCATCCAGCCCCGTTTTGACTACATCGCCGCCCTCGAGATTATCTTTGATGGTGAGCTCTTCCCAGATCGCACTTCCTCGCGAGTGCACTCCGGTCTTCCCGGTAACCGCATTGACGCCGCCGGCGCGCGCCGAAATTACGAAGCGATCGCGAGACTGATTTCTTGAAGCTTCTTTCTGGGCTAAAGCGGTCGCCACTCCTGACACTAAAAGTATGATGGCGCAAAACAGGCAATAGATAGAGGTGGAGGTTTTTCTCATGGAAGGATCTCCTTAATTAACGACCGGAGGCTGAATTCTGGGGAGTTGACCGCAGCCGCATTATAGTCCCATTGGTACAATTTTCAACTAATATCCCGACCGGAACTCCGAAACTTCAGTTTGCAGCGCGGCTGTAATAACCGCGCTTGGTGCGGGCAATTACGCCCGTCCGACTGACCACCTGCACCGCGACAGCACGCCATTTTCCGTCACGCAGAGTATTGTTTGATGTGTAGCCCAGACTGTAAACGGTGCCTAAGTCCTTAATGATCTGGTCATAAACCGCATCCAGGTCCTCAAAATCCTGTGCCGGATAGACTCTCGTGCCGCCCGTATCCGCAAGCTGCGCCAGATGTTCGCGCGCCATGGTATAAGCCGCGGCGGTACTTCGCTGGCGCTTCACCTCTTCCTTCTCCGTATCCAGATAGACCGGAAACAGCACCACGTCGGAAGCCCGCACTCGTTCGAGTAAATCTGCAAAAGTCGTTTTCGATCCTTCGCCAAAAATGCCGGGCAGCGCGTTGTCAACACCATCCGTCATCACTACTACGGAACTTCGACGCGTCGCATTTTGCGCAGGCAAAACATGATCGAGCACAAAACGAAGCGAATCCCAAAAGTTTGTGCCGCCCCCGGGATCTTCAATTTTCTTGATCGCTTTCTTAAGCGCATCACGATCGAGCGTTAAAGGTGAAATCACATGTGGCGCATCAGTAAACGTCACGATGGCAATGCGATCAATTGGGCGCGCCGCTTCAACAAAACGCCGCGCCGAGTTTCGCACTAGTTTCAGCTTCTTCGCTGTTGACCCGGAAAGGTCCAACAAGAGTACGAGATCGAAAGGAGCACTCTCGCCCGCGAAAAAGGAGATCTCTTGCGGCTTGCCGTCTTCAAGAACCAGAAAATCAGACTGCTGTAATTCCGCGACCGGGCTAAGGGTGTTCAGCCGCAGGACACTCACTTTCAGATCAACCAGATCAGAATCGACGCGAATCACTTCGCCCGGCTCAGGCGTTTGCCCAAGACCAAGCGCCGGCATGAGCAGCAGGCAGACCAAAGCGAAGCGCCACCCTGCCAGTTGTTCCAGGTAACGATATTTAGTTCGCGAAGTAACCATGTTTGCCTCGCGCAACTGCCGAGGGTCGTGCCACGTTGACGCGGATCGTGCGCCACTTGCCATCACGAGCTTTATTTGACGGTCGGTATGCCAGACTATAAACCGTGCCGAGATCAGCAACGACACGCTCATAAGAGCCGGCGAGATCTTCGAGACGGTCGACTTCATAAAACGCACCACCACCCGCATCCGCCATCCCCTTCATGCGCTGATGACTTTGATCGAAAGCTTCCGGTTGCGTGTCGAGCGGACTCAATGCTTCATATTCCGTATTAAGCCAAAGTGAATAAAGCACGCCATCAAATTCACGCACGTGCCCAAGTACCTCGTTGTAAGAAACCTGCGACCCTTCACCCTGAACTCCTTCAATCGAACCATCGAGTCCATCACTCATCAGTACCAGAGCGGTGCGTCGGGAACCGGTGGTTCCTTGCGGTACCTGTCGCAGAGCAAACTCGATGGCGTCGTAGACCTTTGTGTCGCCCGCGGCGGTGTCTATCGCTTCAACTCTTTGCCTCAGTAGTTCGCGATTTAATGTAAATGGAGATACGAGTACCGGCTGACCCGCGAATGAAATTATGGCGATGCGATCGGAGGGACGGGCGGCCGAGACAAAACGTAGCGCGGCGGCACGGATCAACTTAACTTTGTCGCGCGTCGAGCCAGACACATCAATCAAGAGCACCAAATCAAAAGGTGCTTCAGATGATTCAAACTGGACGATCTCCTGCCGCGCGCCATCTTCGAGAAGATCGAAGTCTCTTTGCGTCAGGCCGGTTACGCCGCGGCTCGTGTTCCGATCAACGACACTGACATTAAGAGTTGTCAGTTGTGAATCCACACGAATGATATCGCCTTCACTGATTTCTTCACTCTCGGCACTTTCAGCTGGCGTCCCCGCGCCTTTGCCTGGTTCCGGTCCGGATAAGCGCGGTGGATCGCGGCGCGCGCCTGTTTGTTCGGCGGCAGTTTGGGACTGCGCCAGGAAGATTGTGCCGCGATCAGTGCTAATCCGCAGGACATGCGCGCCGCTGCCCTCACGTGTTTGCAGCAGACGTCCCTCAGCGCCTAATGGAGCAGCTAACTCCGACCGGATTGTGCCGAAAACCGTGCGAGCACTTATGTCAGCGTCGAGTGGATTGGGCAGATCGGCGCGAATGTCGCCGGCAACAGATTTCAACGAAACGGACGCGGGCAGACCCTGAATCACGATCGCGCCCGCCCCAGTCGTAATCTCGGCATGCACACCCTCGGGAAGCTTCACTAGCAAAGAGATACCGACCTGCGGATCGAGTGGCGTTCGCACCACCGAGATCAAAAGCATCTGGTTGCGATTGTCGATAACGATCGGTGAGCGCCTAAACGCTCCAGCGCCCCCTTCGATATTTGCCGCAACCGAAACATATTTCTCTTTCCAAACTGAGGAGGTAATCGATCCAAAAGGGTTATCGATCCGAACTCGAGCAGCGGTGGGCACGTCGATACGGATATCCTGATTCGACCCAACTCGCGAAAAGGAAACGCCCGACAAAAAAGATGTGACGAGGGCGACAATTAATGGGAGAGAAAATGCGCGGAACGTAAAAGACATGCCCTAAAACTTCATTGCGCCGGGACAACCGAGGAGTGTTGAAATAATACCGTGAGCCGATGCCGCTCACAACGCTGGGGAACGAAATATGACGATTCGCTGCCGATCGATGTCAGCGCTCGATTAAGTCCAACATGGAATCGGCTTCGGGCGTTGCTTCTTTTACGGGCGCAGTCACGCTACCGCCCATGTCATTAAGTCGCAGCAGCAAGTTGTTGGCATTCGTGGCGTAGGGCATTGCCGCTTCTTTGCTAACTGCGCCTTCCCTAATCATCTTCTCCAACACGCCATCAAACGTTTGCATGCCCTCTTGATCTCCCTGTTCCATCGCGTCAATTAAAGACTTGCCTTCCGATTCGCCCTTTTCAATGTATTCGCGAGTTCGCATCGTCGATTTAAGAATCTCCACTGCCGCTACTCGTCCCTTTCCGTCTGGTTTGGGCAGCAGGCGCTGCGAAACGATGAATCGAAACGACTGAGCCACCCTTGTGCGGATCACCTTCTCTTCATTTTTAGGAAAGACGCCGATGATGCGATCGACCGTTTTTGCAGCATCGATGGTGTGCAAGGTCGATAAGACCAGGTGACCTGTCTCGGCCGCTTCCAGCGCCACTTCAATAGTTTCTCGGTCACGCATCTCACCAACGAGGATTACTTTCGGAGCCTGCCTCAGGGCGGCGCGAAGTGCTACGGCAAAGTTTGGGGTGTCCGAGTGGAGCTCCCTTTGATGCACAGTTGAATTTTTATGCGGGTGCAGAAACTCGATCGGGTCTTCAATTGTCACGATGTGATAAAACTTAGTTTCATTAATCAGATCGATGATGGCGGCAAGCGTTGAGCTCTTCCCACTGCCGGTTGGTCCCGTTACAAGGACAATCCCGTTCTTGATTTCAACGATCTCTTTCAGCTGTTCGGGAAGATTGAAGTCGCTAAACTTAGGTGGATGCATGGGAATTACACGCATCACAATCGCGTGCGTCCCTCGCTGCTTGAAGATGTTCACGCGAAACCGCGCATCGCCCGGAACGCTGAATGAGAGGTCGGCGGAGCCAGTCTTCTCCAAACTCTCGATCGCGTTCTGATGATTGCCGATGATGACCTTGGCAATTCCGCCGGTGTGAGCCGGGGTAAGCTTTTCGAGCCCCGGAATGTTTACCGGTTGGAGTTTTCCGGCCAGCTCGATCTGCGGCGCACGACCTGGAGAAAAGATCAGATCACTTACCTTTTCCGACGCACCCAACATTTGGCGTAGCACGGCAATGAAGTTGGGTGGTGGTGGACCGCCTTCTTGAGGAGTTGAGGTATTTGCTGGTGTGCTCATTTTCTATTGGGAACTTTTCGCGCTTCTCGAACGTCAAATGAAGTGGAATGTTCGTGACCAAAAAGAAACGATTGGCAAGAACAAACCTGGATGTGCTTTGCGCCATCTAAAGTTGTTCGCAGGGACCGACGCTTTGTAGCACTCGGTCCAGATTACAAAGGGAGGCGCGCAAACATGGCGACTTACAGGGATCCCGTTAGGTGTTTTGCACCACTTGAAGTCGTCGAGCGCCTGCTGGAAATTCGTGCTGAAGCGGGTTATGCCCCCGCCATTTATCTCCTTTCACCCGATGATTTGGCAGCGTATCTCGACGCTTTTGGCTTCGATGTCTACGCTTTATCTGAGGCCGAATCAGAATTTCATTTTGGAGATTATCGAGCTCCGCTGGCCCCCGGCGGTGATCACGCTCATAACTCGATAACCACCCATTAGAGATTGAGTCATTGAAACATCGGGTCATTGAATCATTGAGCCATTGAATGATTCTACAATGATGCGATGATTCAATGAGTCAATGATGCAATTCATCCCTCAGCGCCTTGATGACAAAGAACGTGATGTCGTCCGTTGCGCCTTGTCCTTGAGTCCAGGCCAATACGTCGCGTTGAACCGCGGCAATCAATTGCTTCGCGCTCAAATGTCTGGCCGCTGTGACCGATTCAGCTAGCCTCGTGCGTCCAAATTCCTCGCCCTCAAGATTTGTCGCTTCAGTCACGCCGTCAGTGTACAGCACGAATAAATCATCCGGCTTCAGCGTCAAATAATATTCATGGTAACGGGTGCTGGGAAAGATACCCAGCGGAATATTGCCGCGATCCAAAAACTCGCTGTTGCCGGAGGCGTGAAGCAAGAACGGTGGATTGTGTCCGGCATTTGTATAAGAAAGCGTCTTGCTCGAAGCGTCGAAAATACCGTAGAAGGCTGTTACATACTGGTTTCTCTCAATCGATTCCCAAAGCAGGTAATTAACCTTGGCCATCGAAATGTGCGGCGAGTAGCCAACGTGTGTTGCGGCTCTAAGACTCGCACGAAGAAAAGCCATTAGCAGTGCCGCGGGCACTCCTTTACCTGACACGTCAGCGATAACCAATCCGATCTGGTCATCATAAATCCGCACCCAATCGTAATAGTCTCCCGATACTTCTTCCGTGGGAAAGTTGTAGGCGCTGATATCAAAACCTTCGAGTTTAGGATCGCTGGGAGGCAACAACTCCAATTGAACCTGACGCGCCACTTCCAATTGACCCTGCAACCGCTTTTTTTCAATCAACTGCTCATGCAGCATCACCTTTTCAATAATGATCGCGACTTGCGAAGCCAGCAGCTTCAGCACTTCCAAATCATCGTTGGCGTAAGCGTCGAGTTCATCACTCTCCAGATCAAACACGCCGATCACTTCGTCGTTTGAAATGATTGGCGCCACCATTTCAGAGCGCGTCTTTTCGCGAGCGTTGATGTAAAGGGGATCTTGCCGCACGTCGGGAGAAATTCGGGACTGGCCGGTCAGGGCAACATTGCCGACGATGCCCTCGCCGAGTTTCAGGTGGAGGTCCGAAAGCTCGTCAATGTCGTAACCGCGCACGGCTTCGGTGTGAAACACGCGCGCCTGATCGCCGGGCTCTACCGGCGCCTGACTGGCGCCGCTGAGGACGAAAATGCCGGCCGCGTCGTAAGGGATCAGAGAATCAAGGGTGTCCATTACCAGATTGAGGATTTCCTGAAGGTCGAGCGAGCGACTGATCTTCTTGGTAATGTCCAGCAGCATCCGCAACTTATCGGTCGTGGTAAGACCTGGCTTGCGGGGCTGTATCAGTTGTTCTGGCATCGAGTTGGTGGTTGTGGAGGTCTTAATAACAACCTCATTGGTCAACTAAGGATTATAAGCGTTTACTGCTTCAAGCCTGAAACTCTTTAGCCGCCGCGAGGTTGGCGCGCGACGCCTTGTACGTCCTCCAAAGCCTCGTAACTTTCAAACGGTATTCAATCAAATCTTTGCTAACTCGAAAGTGTCTGGCGATTTCCGTCGCTTCCCGCCCGTTTAAAACCAACCGGCGGAGAGCTCCGTAGGGCACGAGCGCGGCCGCGCCGGTAGCGTAGGCTTCCTCTTCATCTGCCTTGCGGTAGTCGCGGGCGAGGGTCTTGCCACGCTCATCATTGGCGATGATTGCCAAGCGATTTGCCTGGTGACCAAGGAAGACATGACAAATCTCTTCCATCAAAGTGGCGTTGGTGCGAGCGCGCCCGTGCGTAGGATTAAGAATGACAATTTTGCGGCCCTCGGGAAGAGCCCGGGAAGTCGCGCCGCCAGACCACTCCTCAGCGGCGGCACCCAGCAGATGATCTCGCGTATGTTGACTAAGATCCCGCAGCTTCTCGAAATCTACTACAAGGAGATTTGCAAAGCGTGCCAGCGCGAAAGGATTGAGCGCTGCGTCGGTAGGAACTCGCGCAAAGTCGCGAAGCCCCAAAGCCTGCAACTCAAACTGGCGCCATTTTTCGCCGGGTGGTAACTCGAGCGGAGCCACGTAGCTAATTTAGCGCTTTAGGAAGGCAGTGTCATGGCGGAGGGACTAGCGCCGTTTTCGCGCGGTCTTTTCCGGCTCGTTCCTGCTGAATTGGGTATAAGCAACGCGGAAGAGTTCTGACAAGGCGTTTGCGGTTTCCGGCGTGAGGTTTCGATCGGCGCGCAGATGAGCCTCGACAATTTCCGGAGTGGACTCACGGGCAAAATAGACGACAGGTTTGGCGCTATCGTTGTCGGCCTGTCCGCCCAGAATACGCTCCATCGGAACGTCCAACCACTTCGTCAGCCGCGCAATGTTATCGGCGTCAGGCTTTCCCGTGCCGTTTTCGATGCGAGACAAAGTTGACGCTGAGACGGTCGTTTCGTCGGCAACGTCGCGCAGACTCAAGCCCAGCGCTTCTCGCTTCCGGCGAATCGCTCGCCCTAGCTCTTCTGTGTTAACGAGGGTCTTAGAGTTTTGCTTCATAGTTACACCTATGGCCGGAAACTCTATCATGTCTGGGGTTTTAGACGCAAGACTTTGTTTTACTGCTGCAACACGGCGAGAACAGCGACGCGGTCTCCTGGGCCTCGCTGTTTGTTTAGGAAGATTACGGTTGGGTTCGTTGTCGGGCCGACATTGCAAGATCGCGTGCGCGTGGCACCACTTCTAAAGCGCGGGTTACCTGCGGGTCTTCCCCAGTCACAAAGACACGGTCGGCCATCACTCTGCCGTAAGCTGCCGTTACCAAATTGAAACGCAGCTGTAGTTCGACGAATGAGCGGTTGGCTTGCACAAGTGGCGAGAGCGTCTTCAGACCAGGATCAGACGCGATGAAATCTTTGAACGATTGGAAGAGCGGATCGGTGATTGGAAAATCTGTCGCCTGCAGATCATGATCAAAATCGATCGCTTGTTGCACGCGATAGCTGTCGAATCCTTTGACGCGTCCGTTAACCAACTCGCGCGAGAAACTGAAGATGGGACTCAACAGTCTTCTCTGTCCCGGGGTAATTACTTTCGCGTTCACCTCTTCATCGGGAGCAATACCTCCACCGCCATAAACTGCACGGCCGGTGTCGGTCTTCTTCTCAGGTCCCGACGGTTTGTTCACTTCAGGTTTCTTGTCGAGTCGATTTGAACCGCCGTGGGTGTAGTAATCGTAAAAGCCGCCATTGGAATAGTCGCGCTGAATCAAGCGTCCTGAAGGAGTGAAGTACTTAGCGGAAGTTAGAGTCAGGCCGGCCCCAAACTCAAGCGGAATGATGCTTTGCACGAGCCCTTTTCCAAAGCTCGTTTTGCCTACAATCAACGCGCGGTCATGATCCTGCATAGCTCCGGCAACGATCTCGGAAGCGGAGGCGGTGCTTTCGTTGATCAGAATTACCAGGGGAATCAGATCCGGCGTCGTGTTGCGAGAAATATACGTGTTATCGCGCAAGCCATTTCTGCCCTTTTGCGTCAGAATTAACTGACGCGCCGGAAGAAAGAGCTCGGCCACGTTGATTGATTGATCCAAAAATCCGCCGGGGTTGTTTCGGAGGTCTAGCACGAGGGTGGTCATCCCCTTAGCGCGCAGGTCCTCGATCGCATCCTGGAGTTTTTCTGTAGTGTCGTAATTAAAGCCGCGGCTCATATCTACATAACCCACGCCCGGCTTCAATATATAACTATCGGGTATCGACGGCTGCGGAACCGCATCGCGCGTAATCTCAAGCGTGCTAACGCGTTTATCGAGAGCGCGCTCAATCGTTATCTTCACAACTGAGCCCCGCGGGCCACGAATCTTGTCTCTTACTTCTGCTGAAGGCTTACCTGTCATCTTCACGCCATCGACTGCAAGAATGCGATCGCCAAAACGCAAACCAGCACGGTTGGCAGGGGCGTCGGCAAAGGTGGCGATGATAAATGTGTCGGCATCCTTGCCAACGGTGTAGTTATAGATCGAAGCGCCAATCCCAAAATACTCGGAGCGCTGGTCAGTCTTCAGCTCCTCAAACTCTTCGCGGTCAAAATAATTGGAATGCGGATCGAGCGAGCGCAGCATGCCGATGATCGACGACTTAAACGCCGCGTTGTAATCGAGTTTCTTCCCTTCAACGTAATTTTCTTTAATCAACTCCAGCGCCTCACCAAAGTCGCGTTCAATCAACGGAATTACATTGCTGGAAGTCCCGCGCGTGCTGCGCCGGCCCGATGCGGGAACGTTCGTTGAGGGTCGCGCGGCTGAACTACTGCCTGGCGGAGACTGAGGTTGCGGTTTTTGCTGAGCTAATACAAAACCAGGGGTTGCAAGAATTAAGCTGAGGAGCAGGATGGCAGCATTTAAAGAAAACTTTTTCACTACTATTTCACCATGAACCACGTTATTTGCTGACACGACATGCGGCTCTAACAAAGCATGCCAGATTCATACTAACGGATGCCTTGGACGCGAGCAAGGTTGCGTTTCGCGCTGCCCGGGCGGCTCTGAAGCTACGTGCGCGCATCCACCGTTTCCAAGAAGCGACATCACGCAAATCCGAAGATTGAGATGAGCAGCTACGATTGCGCAACGTAGTACCCCAGCTTGACGGGCCTTTGAAGGCGTCCGTAGAATGAACCTAAGCGCGGCTAAACACGTAGGTATCATAGACAGTCTAACTCTCTTGAATATCTAAGGAGCCTTTAAATCATGAGTAGTCCATACCAAAGGGAAGAACCGCGGGTTACGGAAACCGTTGACGATCTGATGGTCCGGGATGAACAGGACCCAAATTCCGATGATGCGCGCACCGCTTCGTCGGTGCGAGACATAGCCTCTCGCATTCCCGAATCGTTAAGTGCAATTGGACGCGACATCAGCCGCACGATTGAACGTGCAATGTCAGCAAAAGACGATTACGTGGTTGCAGTTAAGATTTCGCCGGAAGCTCAGGACAAACTCGAGCAACTGGTCCAGGCAGGGGTTTTTCGCAATCGCGCAGAAGCCGCGGGTTTCCTGATTGATGAAGGTATCAAGACACAGGCCGCGCTCTTCGGACGCGTTGAGCAAAAGTTGGCCGAAATCGAACGGCTGCGCGCGGAGTTGCGCGGCATGATTACAGAAAAGCCAATTTAGAATCCGGCGCGCACCGCAGTTTCCTCGGTCCCCCAACCGAAGTGAACTCTCCCATCAGGGAGACGAGCACACCAAAAGAGAGTTAGGCGAATCGAGACAAACGTGGCAGAAACTTTTCAACTCCCGCAGACACCAATCGAACAATTTACACTTCCGAACGGCCTCCGCGTGATCCTCTCACCGGATAACGCAGTCCCCGTTGTGTCAGTTGCTGTCTATTACGATGTTGGCTCTCGTAACGAGAAAGAGGGGCGCACGGGATTTGCTCATCTTTTTGAGCACATGATGTTTCAGGGTTCTGAGAATGTTCCGAAGGCCGCTCACTTCCAGCATATTTTTAACGCTGGGGGAACAATGAATGGAACTACCTCGACGGAGCGCACCAATTACTACGAAACTCTGCCGGCGAACCATTTGCCGCTGGCGCTCTGGCTTGAGAGCGATCGCATGCGCTCGCTCAAGGTGACGCAGGAGAACCTCGACAACCAACGGCAGGCAGTGCAGGAAGAAAAGCGGCTGCGTTATGACAACCAGCCCTACGTCAACGCTTTTTTGAGGATTAATGAACTGATCTTTTCCAACCCCGCTAACGCTCACTCGACTATTGGTTCGATGGAGGACCTTGATGCGGCAACAATCGAGGACGTGCAGGAATTCTTCCGCATCTTCTACGCGCCCAACAACGCAGTTCTTACCATCGCCGGCGACTTTGACGAGCAGGAAGCTCGCACCCTCGTGGACCGTTATTTCGGCAGCATTCCCAGTCAGCCAAAACCTCAGGAAGTTGATGTAAGCGAGCCCGCCGAGGTGTCGCAGCAGAACGAGGTTTTTCATGACAAGCTGGCACCATCGGCAGCGTTCGTTTTGGGTTGGAAGATCCCCCCGCGGCGGACGCCGAAGTATTACGCGCTGGCATTGGCCGGCGATCTCTTGTTCGAGGGCGACAGCTCGCGGCTCTATCAAAAACTGGTGAAGGGAGACGAGTCGGTCGTTTCGATCCAGGGCGGAGTCGATGAACGCCGGGGACCCTCAGCCTGGTACATATTTGCATTGCCCAAACCCGGCGAAGAGGTTGCAACAATCCGCGATCAGATTTTTGCTGAGATAAAGGATCTTGCCACTGCCGGACCAAGTGAGGAGGAGATGGAGAAACTGCATAACTCGCTGTCCAACGACGCCGTTCGCGGAAGACAGTCGAGTATGTATCGCGCTCAACGAATTTCGGAATATGCGCTTTATGATAACGACCCGCAGCTGTTTGATTCGGAGTTGGGTATTTACCTTGCCGTCACAGCGGCGGAAATCAGGGACGCGGTCAGCGAGTTTCTTGACGTAGATAACCGCGTCGTACTGGACATCATCCCAGCCCCGATGGAAGAAGAGCCTGAAGAAATGGAACCCGCCGCCTCTCCCCTGCCCCCCGGCGAACCAATGCAACCGACTGCTCCAGCACCTCAGGTTCCGTCGCGTCCTCCCGTGAAGCCTTCAGTCGGAACTGCACCGGCTGCCGTGCTGGGCGAGCCTGATACGGTTACGGGTGAATTAGAGCAACCAACAGATTCGCCGAAGCCGGCCAAACGCGTCTCCGGGCCCCTGCATCCGTAGCTATGACCCTTCAGGAACAATTTCGCCAACAGGCGCCTACACCTTTAGCACCGCGTCCGCTTCAACTACCAACCGCGGTAGAAGCCACACTAAAAAACGGACTCGAAGTAGTTGTTGTCCCGGACGTCCGCTTGCCGCTGGTAAGTTATCGTCTCGCTTTGCGCACTGGTGATGCCCACGATCCCGAGGGCTTGCCCGGGCTAACAGATCTGCTTACTGGACTTTTAAGTGAAGGCACAGCAGCGCACAGCAGTCGCGAAATAGCTGATCTGGTAGCAAAGATGGGTGCCACGCTGAGCGCGGGTTCAAACTCCGACTACACAACTGTCGCGGCTTCGTCGCTGACGATGTTTCACGACCGCATTCTCGATCTGCTTGTTGATGTGGCGTTGAATCCTTCGTTTCCGGAGAACGAAGTAAAACTAATTAAGGAAAACACCAAAGAAAGCCTCCGGCAACAGCGCGCGCAACCATCCTTCCTGGCAACCGAGATGGTTTCGCGCATTATTTTTGGTGAGCATCCTTATTCGAAAATTGCGCCGACTTTGGATTCTCTTGATGCAACCACGCGCGAAAGAATTGTAGCGTTTCACCGTTCCCAATTTGTACCCAACAATGGAGTGCTGGTAGTCGCTGGGGATGTTAATCCGGATGCTCTAATCAAAACTGCTGAGCGTTTGTTTGGCGATTGGAAAACTGGTGACGTTTTGACGGACAAGTTTCCCGCGCCGCCGCAACGGTCATCGCGATCCGCATACCTCGTCGACCGCCCGGGTTCGGCGCAATCGAATATCGTGATTGCCAATGGCGGCGGCATTACGCGAACAAGTCCGGACTATTTTCCAATGCTATTGATGCATACAGTGCTGGGAGCAAACGCCTCTTCGCGGTTGTTCATGAATCTGCGCGAAGAGAAGGGCTACACCTATGGTGCATACTCGAGCCTTGACGCACGCCGCAGCGCCGGTTCATTTCGCGTCAGCGCGGAAGTTCGTACTGCGGTGACGGAAGAATCGCTGAAAGAATTTTTCTTTGAACTAGATCGCATTCGCGACGAAGCTGTATCTGAAAAAGAACTCGACGACGCGAAATCGTATCTGACGGGAGTGTTCCCGATTCGCTTGGAAACGCAGGAAGGACTGATTGAGCAAATTGTGCAGATCAAAATGCTCGGACTTCCGGACGATTATTTGCAGACCTACCGGCAGCAAATCCAGGAAGTGCGCCTTGATGAAGTACAGCGCGTTGCCAATGAATATATTCGACCAGACGAAGCTGCCATCATCATTGTGGGGGACGGCGCGGACATTAGCCGGCAAGTAACACCATTTACGGATAGAATTGAGACTTACAATACGGCGGGAGAGCGAACGACGAATAAGTGAGTAAAGCTAGTGCAACGCCTACCGCTGAAATTTCATCCCAGCGTCCGAGGTTAATGGATCGTCGCAGATTCATAGCGACGACCGTAATTCTCGGTTCCTCCTGATTTCGCCCGGCACGGCCTACGTGCCGGGCGGTTTTTTTATGTTTTAAACTTATCGCTCGTAGCGCAGCATCATTCCGTCGCTGCCAACTGCCCAACCAATCTTTTTCTGAAACTGAAGCGCATACAAATTGTGCGTGAGCGAAGAATCCTGCCTCAGCCAACTCATACCACCGTCGCCACTACGCAATATCGTTCCGCCGCGCCCCACCGCCCATGCCTCCTCCTCAGTAACAAACTCGACGCTTAACAGTGTTGACGGAACCGAAGTTCTCACGGTCATCCAGTTAGAGCCGCCATCAAATGTTCGCAAAAGCGTTCCCTTCGCACCTACTGCAAGTCCTTTTTTCTCGTCGCGAAAGTCCACGTGATACAGGGTGACAGTAGTTCCCGAGTTCTGGCGTGACCATGTGTCGCCCCCATCGCTGGTGAATAAAATGGTGCCGCCGTCCCCTACAATCCAACCGCGCTTATCGTTATCGAAGTCAACGTGGATTAGTTCGGAGTTACTGGGTGTGCGTCTACGCTGCCAGGTCTCTCCGGCGTTGTCCGTGTAGATCAAAATGCTATCGATTACGCGGTCTCTTTTGCTGATTGAACCCACTACCCAACCTTTCTTCTTAGAGGAGAAACGGATGCAATAGAGTTCCACTGTAGCGCCTTCAAATTCGGCGGGGGCGAAGCGGCGCGCTTCAGACCAACGGGCTCCGTTATCATCCGTCTTAAAGATGGCATTGCCAGCAATTAGATATCCCCGCTCTTTATCGCGAAAATAAATATCGTTGATCGCATCGGTAGTTTCGACCCGCTGAGATGTCCACGTAACGCCTGCGTCCTCTGTGCGAACTAGAAATCCAGCGTCACCCCCTGCCCATCCGCGCTTGCCGTCGAGAAAGAAAATTGTGTTCAACTCCTGCTTTGGCGGAGCAATCCGAGTTGCCACCCAGCCTTGTTGCGCGAACCCTACTGCGGCACTTGCTGCCAAAACAATTGCTGTAGCCAGATAGCGACTGGCGTTTTGCTTATCTCCGAACTTCATTTTGCTCCCTGATTGCAGATCACATGTGGAAACTTAAAGACACTGAAAGATAAAACTCTGTCAGCAACCTTCACTTTAGTTAGTTGTTCCTGGGGGTCTTCTTTGTACCTTAGTTCGGGTTCACAAGACAAGATTCCCGACTAAATGCAGATGGGCCACGCATTCAGTTGAAGCGTGGCCCGAGGAGAATTGAATTGAGTCATTGAGTCATTGAGTCATTGGGTGATTGGGTGATTGAGTCATTGAGTGATTGAATCATTGAATCATCGGGTCATTGAATCATTGCTTTTATTTGGGAGTCGCCCAATCACCCAATCGCCCAATCACCCAATCACCCAATCACCAATCACTCAATGACTCAATGATTCAATGACCCGATGATTCACTGACCCGATGATTCAATGACTCAGGGCGCGGTCACACGATAAATTCGGCCCTCATAAACCACGATTACCTTCTCGCCCAGAGCGAAGAACTCACCTAAACGTGGTTTCTTGGAGAGCAATGCAAAGTACTCGTCGCTGCCAAACTTGATCGCAGTTTCTGGAAGCTTCGCATCATTCTTGAACTCCGCGTCTGTCCATACTCCATCACGGAGGTAGAACGTCTTGCCACCGACAGTTCGAACTGCTGCCGACAGCCCATCCTTCAAGAAGCGCTCGGCATCCTGCTGCGAACGCGCCCGTTTACTTTCCTGCACGCCCACCGTCCCAGTCATTACCCGAGCGTCAGCAGTCCTCGCGGGTTTGGGCGCAGCATTTCCAAAGGTGACGCCGCCGCGACCAGCTCCGGAAATGCGAGTAACGGTCTGCGGCCCCGCGCCTGGTTCCAGCGCCAGATAAGAAGTGTAGGGCGTAACGATTCCGTATCTCGTTCCCAAATCAACGACCTCGTCGCGAAGCTCAGCCGCTTCGCCGTTACTGCGGATCTGTTCCATCAACCAACCAACCCGTCTCGTGGCCCAGAGCCGCGGCAAGAAATCGTTTGCCGCCTCGCGCAAGGGAAAGCGCTGATTATCGTAAACAAATTCCCTGGAGCTGCTGCCCGCCTTTCCACTCAACTGCAAGCGCACGTAGTTCATATCGGCTTCATTACGGTAGCGGCCGATGAGCATCACCTGCGAACCTCTGAAAATATCCGGCAAAGCTCGCGGATAGACCAAATCAGTTTCAACTCCTGCCATCCCCAAACGCAGGTCAGTTAACACTGGAGAGTTTACTCGCGCAAAGAAACTCGAGACTTTGGCCTCAAGATCCTCGGTCGGTTCAATGTAGTCAGCTACGCCCCCATTATCGGCGGCGAGCTTGTCCAACAGCGCGGTGTTTACGTTATAGCCGACGCCGAAACTAAAGAGGCGCAATCCGGGAAGGCGTGCCTGGCGAGCGTTCTCGAGAATACGCGTCGGGTTTGTTTCACCTGCCGTGGGTAAACCGTCCGTCATGAAGACAATCATCTTGGGACGGTCGTCTACGCGGAATTGACGCATGGAGGCGAGCACTGCCTCATTGATATTCGTTCCGCCAACCGGCCGCAGCCCCTGAACAAATGCCTCCCCTCGTTTGCGGCCATCGTCGTCGGCTGCGATCAACCCGGTCTCAAACAAACGCTCCTCGCCGGCGAATGAGATCACATTGAAGCGGTCTTTGGGGCGCAGAATTCTGATTCCGTAAAGCAATGCCGCGCGCGCCTTTTCCATTTTACCTGTTTCGGCCATCGACCCAGATGTATCCAGCACGAACACGATGTCTTTCGCGGCGAACTCCTGTTCTCGGAATTCATCCTTGGGAGAAATCATCAGCAGAAAATAACCGTCTTTGCCTGCTTCCCGATGGGTTAGAAGCGAGACGCCAAAATCCTGATTTGACAACGTATAGAAGAGTCGAAAATCCTCGGGCTCTTGTCCACTAACAGATTCGAACGAAATTGCTGAACTGCGTTCGCCCGCGCGCTTAATCGAAATCTCATGTGAGGGTGAATAGATATTGCGGATGGGTTCCCTATTTTCCAAAACTACCCGGCCAGCAACTGAGCCAATCGCGGTGGCCTGTCGACCGACGCCCAGCGGATAGCGATAAGAAACAGTTCCGGAGTCGGCCCGCAACACTTGTGAGTAAGTGAGTTCAAGCTTTTTGTCTGAGTGCGGTGCGATTGGAAAGATACTGGCTTGAAAGAGATCTTTACCGGCGTATTCAAGCAACCCCGGATCACGCTGGCGGCGAACAATTTCGTCATAAATGCGTCTTGCTTCCTCGCGCGAGCGTACTTCCCCAACTAAGCGGCGGTCACCGTCCCAGATTGCGAACTCTACGATCGACGCTGCTTCAGGAATCGGAAACAGGTAGGTGCCTTCGAGAGTCGCGTCAGTATCGTTTCTGAACACCTGTTCCAAGTGAGTCGTTGCGACTTGGGAAACGATTTTTACATCAAGTTTTATCGACTTGATTGGAAGAGTGCGGGGCATGGTTACCGGCGGCACGGGACGCGGCAAACCGGGGCATCTTTGGCATGGGCCTGGGACGATCACGCCCTGGGCGCTGACAGGTGAGTAGTTTGAAAAGAAAACGAGGAGGAACAGAAACCCCAGAAACAAAAGTGTTTTGTTACGCATACTGACCTCAACTGAGAATTTCGGACGCCACATCTCGAGTATAGAACGGTCTATCTGAGACTTTCTTGCGAGGCGTGAAGGTTGGTTGCCTCTCTCGTCCTGGAGCGTCAAGAAACTGCAACTTGGGTTATGGAAAGAAACTTCCAGCCTTGGTCTGATTTTCTTACGACAACGTGATACCACTCTTCGGCAAGCGGGCCCCGATTGATGTAAACCTCTACAAGCGCCTTATTCTTCGCACCATTGAGGGCGAGTAGGCGCCCTGACATATATTTTCTGTCGCTCGCTGATACAAAGAAAGCGTTATTGAGAACAAGCTTGTCCAGATCTCCATTCCCTCTGAGCTGACTGCTGAATTCTTTTGATCCCAGTCGTTTGATCGCCTGGCGGACAAAAGTGAGTTCATTAAGATCTGCTGCTTTCTGGCTTAGATCTGTAAGCACTTTCTCGGCTCTTTCAGAGCCATCGAGAGCGAGTGCATAGATGTATTTGAACCCTTGGTTGCTCCAACTCGGTGAAGGATTTTTCATCAGATTGGTTTCGATAAGAATATAATCCCATTCTGCTAATGGTAAGGGGATCGGCCCAGCAACTCGGTACTCTCTTTGTTGAAGCGTGAACCATTCACGCAACGCCTTCATTCCGGTTTCATTTCCTAAATAGCGAATTACGATTTGTGCCCCAAGACTGACCTCGGGATCGGGATCATCCAGCAGTTTTATTAGCTCCGCAGAATTCTCATCTCCAGATTTGAATAAAGCCGAAAGCTTATCGCTATCCGTCCTGACATTGCTCAAAGCCGTCAATAATCTTCTGGTATCAGAAGCTTGAGCGAGAGCAGCTCTGGCGCCGGTAACCATGAGGAAAACGGTCACAATCAGAGATACGTAAATTTTCATGTCTCAAATCAGTGCAGATCACGTAGGCGTTTGTTAACCAGGGTCATGACTACGATGAAAACGACGATAGCCACGCCGCCCGCAGTTATCGCAGCCGGGGCTCCGAACCGATGGGAACCGACGCCGGCGAGGAGATTTCCGATGGGCATCGCGCCAACAAACGACAGGATGAACATGCTCATAACGCGGCCACGCATCCTGTCAGTCACCAGTTTCTGCAACAACGTATTAGTCACGGCTACCGAAGTGACAATCGCGAAGCCGAGACCAAACAGAAAGATGAGTGATAAGGGCAACCAGGTTGACTGGGCAAACACGATTAGGCAGATTCCAAAGAAGAAAGCCCCACCGAGAACGGACCAACCTTTTTTCTTGAAGTCGCCCAGGTAGGCCAGCACGAGCGCTCCTAAGAACGCACCGGCGCCCGCAGTTCCCATCATCCACGCCAGCCCGCTTGCACCCAGATGAAAAATGTCACGGGCAAAAACTGGAATCAATGTCAGATACGGTGCGCCGAAAAGACTGGTCGCCGCTGAGATCGAAAGCAATGACGAAACACGCGGTCGTTTTCGGACGTAGCGGAAGCCATCAATCAGATCCTGCCAGAGCGCGCGACGGTCCTTCACAGAATGAGCAACTGGTTTGTGTTCTTCGATTCGAACCAGACTGAGAGCAATCACTACCGCGATGAAAGAAATTCCGTTGGCATAAAAGCAGCCTGCGAGCCCAAAGAACTTAAACCCTAGCGCCGCAGCTACTGGACCAACCACGCGCGACAGTTGAAATTGGGTTGAGTTGAGCGCGACAGCGTTGGCGAGGTCTTCCCGCCCCACGAGGTCGTAGGTCATCGCCTGGTACGACGGACCCGCGATCGCCATACAGCAGCCAGTCACAAATGAAAAGGCCAGCACCATGTAGAGATTCACGTAATGAGTGCTGACCAGGATCGCAAGCGCAAAAGCTGCCAGGCCGGCAACGACCTGCGTGTAGCGCAGCAAGCGCCGGCGGTCAACCAGATCAGCGAAAACGCCTCCCGCCAGCGTTAGAAAGAATCCCGGCACGGTGGCCATGAAGCCGTCAAAGCCGAGCCAAAAAGCAGAATCAGTGAGCTGCAGCACCAGCCAGCCTTGAGCCACCACCTGCATCCAGGTGCCGACATTTGAAAGAAAGGCACCCATCCAGAAGCGCCGGTAGTTGGCATGCGAAAGCGCACGAAACATTGCGGTGCGGCGCTTCATCGGCCGTTCGAGCGGGGGAACCTCTTGTACTTCCAGAACCATGTGTTTAGGTGCGGACGCGCCAGTCTATGTCTCTTTGCCGCCGCGCTAACATTTAATTCAAATTAAAGTTAACGCGACAAGCGCCATGCTGGGAATACGCAGAAGTTTGTGTAACATTTAGGCATCTTCAATTCCAAGAGGGGGAAATCTTATGATTAGATTCTTACTTATCAGTTCGCTCACCATCTTGAGCGGTGCGACAGCGCTGGCGCAAACTGAGAAAGCAACACCAGCTCCCACTCCTACGCCGATGAAAGCTCAAAGCACTGAAATGGCAACGCCTGCGGCGAACCCCGCCGATGTGAACTCAATCGACTCGATCATAGCCGCTGTGTATGAGGTGATTTCCGGTCCTGCTGGTAAAAAGCGTGATTGGGATCGCATGCGTTCACTTTTCATGCCGGGGGCGCGCCTGATTCCCACGGGACCCCGCCCTGGTGGTGGTTATGGTTCGCGAGCAGTAACAGTCGACGAATATGCCACGCGTAGTGCTCCCCTGTTTGAGAAGGAAGGCTTCTTTGAAACCGAAAGCGCGCGGCGCACAGAGACCTTCGGACAAATTGCTCATGTCTTCAGCACCTACGAATCACGTCACGCTCCGGAAGATGCGAAACCGTTTCAACGCGGCATCAACAGCATCCAGTTGATGAACGATGGAAAGCGCTGGTGGATTGTGACGATTTTTTGGCAGGGCGAGGATGAGAAGAATCCGCTGCCGGAGAAATACCTCAAGTAGGGAAAGGGGGAAAAGGGGAACGGGGAAAAGGCGAAAAGAAGCTTCTCCGTGGCCGCTTTCCCGGTCCCCTATTCCCCTGTTCCCCCTGTTCCCCTATTCCCCTGTTCTCCTATTCACATAGTCCCTATCTACTCCCCTGTTCTTCCTTTCCTTTGTTCCCCCGTCCTCCGCCACCCCGATAAAGATTTTCCGGTACCGCCCCGTCGTTCGGCCACTATCTCCGCAAGTATTGCTAAGGCAACTTCCTCCGGTGTAACAGCGCCAATGTCTAGTCCGATTGGCGCGCGCACTTTTGCGAGTTGTTCTGCCGACGTGCCGGTCGCGCGCAAACGATCCAGGACAATGTTTGTGCGACGCTTACTGCCAATCAAGCCGATGTAATCCGGCGTGGAGTTGATAACAGCGCCCAGACACTCCTCGTCTTCCGCATGGCCGCGTGTGACTATGGCCACGGAAATACCGCTTCCCGTCCCGATTGCTTTGCTTGCCGCCTTCGTCCAACTCTCCGCTGCCAATAATTCAACCAGCTCATTTGGAAAGCGCTCACGCGTAACAAACTCTGCGCGATCGTCAATGAGGGTTACCCGATAACCGACAGAACTTGCCAGCGAAGTGAGTGCGGCGCCAACATGGCCGGCGCCGAAAATGACAATGCGTGGCTCGGATTGAATACGTTCAAACAGAATTCGCGTCTGCGCCAGCGAAGTTAACTCCGGCACAAGCTCGCCCACGCTAAACGTGTGTGCTTCATCGCGAGTGGCTAGGAATCGTTGAGCGAATCCAGACGACGGCTGAATTAAGTGCGGCGTCGCCCAGATCGCCACAAGTTTCTCCAGTGTTTTCAACTAATAATTTGGCGCCTACCCGCGAGGATCCGGCAACAATGGTGGCAAGCGCTGCGATGCCGCCTCGCTCCAACAATTGCCGGATAGCGGTGTTCACACGCGCGGGTGCAGGCCTGTTCGCGGAGTCTGCCATGCGGAAGAGACTAATGTGTGAGGACTATTTGGAGGATGACGGTTTTTGCAGGCCGAGCGGCGAGAAGGCGCGCTTGGCCAACCAAAGCGGTCCGACCAGCAGATACATCGGGTTTTTGAAAAACGCGGGTTGATTACCTTCGATGGCATGCCCGACGAACTGCAGTATCCAACCCACGATGAAGAGCGCGAGCGCCCAACGCCAGCTGAAAAAAAACAGCGGAAGCGAAATCACAATCAGCGGAATACCGATGCTGTGCGTCAACTTATTCAGCGGGTGCTGATGTTTCGCTTTGTAATTTTGAATTAGCGAATCTGGCATGAGAGCTCCGGTAATTGCCGATTGCCGATTGGAATTGCCAATTGTTTCCCGGCAGTCAGCCTCAACTAGTCCAGTCGAAGGGTGAAATTCTTCAACCGTTACCAGCCAATCTTCAATCGGAAATTGGCAGTTGGCAATCTATAAATATCTCCATTGTCCCCCCGCAGACCATTCCCTCTTCGCTCGCCTCCTCGGCTGTTAATGAAAAGTGGTGCAGCGCAGATTTCTTTGAACGCAACGCCTCCCGCGCTTCCGCCCAAACTTCTGCTTCAATGCAGCCGCCTCCGACTGTTCCAACTGCCTGGCCGTCTTCGAAAAAAAGCATTTTAGCTCCGCGCCGTTGCGGAGTTGAACCACGCGTGTGGGCCACCGTCGCTACTACGACGCACTCGCCACGCTCATTGGCGGTTTCAATCATTCGGTAAAGATCAGATTGACGAATGGTACTCATTCACGGTAGTCAGTGGTCTTTGTCAGTTGTCAGTGGTTCGTTGTCAGTTATCTTGTTCGTTGTCAGTTATCTTGTTCGTTGTCAGTGGCTCGCTTTTGTTGTTAGTGCGACTAGCTAATGACTACTTACAACTGACTACTGACAACTGACCACTGACTACTGACTATTCCGGCTTTTCAGCGGGCGCTGGTTGTGAATCAACAACAGTAGGAGGCGCATCCTGTTGCTGCAAGCGCCTTCGTAACATGTCGACCTCAGCGTCGGAATTGGTCACCGCAGTCTCAAGACGAGTCCTGCTCGTTTCCAGAAGTCTGATCTGCACTTGCAATCGGGCCTTCTCACTCTCCAATTGCCGCCGCCGCGTGTCCCGCGCGTCCTCGGGACGTGTGGTGCCATAGCCAGAAGTTACGCGCTCAATATTCTCCGGCTTCAAGGCATATTCAATCTGATCCATCTGCGATTGCAGGTCAGCCAACTTTGACTCGGCCTCGCAGTTGCTGGGATCGCAGAGATTCCGAACGCTGTTCAGCCCGCGTCAGACGCTCCATGTCCAGAAGCGAACGGTCGTTCCCCTGCATCTGCGTCAGCTTGTCAGTCAGCCGGTTGACCTGGTTGGAAAGCGCATTGATCGTCTGCTGCATGTCTTCTTCCGTTGTTGCCGCTTTCTTTTCCTTGATTTCGTAGTTTCACCCGGCTCAGTCGTCTCGTCCGCAGTGCTAAGCACTCTGGGTTCGCCAGTAGCAGTTTCATCGGTCGAAGTAATCGGTGGATTGGTAATTACCGGGCGATTAACCCGTCGAGTGCGACGTTTACGACGCGTCTGCGCATCGGCGTCGATGAAACCCAGACCTAAGACAACAACTAAAATCACCAAAGCGGCTACCGATCGAATCAATCGCTGCATACAAACTCCCTTTCCTTCCAAAAACCTAATCTTCAAGATACGCCCGGTGAGGAGATGGGTTCAAGCGCCCGCAGCGCTGCTCGAGTGCCGAGCGCGGGCGTCTTACCCGCAATTTAGTAACGCCCCCTGGGTTGCACAGTGCCATTTAATTTCGCCCTTCGCGTCCATTGCGGGGGGAACCCCGCGATTCTTAAAAAGGCTGGACTACGAAACTAATATCCATCGCCGCGGGCGTACTTTGCAGCAGATTGATACTAATTACATTCGCCCCAGCCTCGGCATAAGCTCGAGCATTCGCAATCGTGATTCTTCCCGAACATTCAAAGGCCAGCGACGGCGAAAGCGAGCGGCCAACCTCGATCAATTTATCGACTTCCTCCGGTGATAGACTTTCAAAAAGCAGTATGTCCGCGCCGTGCTCTATGGCCGTCCGCAAATCCTTCTCATTGGAAACCTGAACCGCAAGCTTTTGGGCATGACCCAGTTTTCCTTTGGCGTTTCGCAACGCCGTCGCCAGGCCGCCGGCATACAGCAAGATGATTCGCAGTGATCAAGACACCATCATCGAGTCCGAAACGATTATTCCGTCCTCCGCCAAGAAGTACCGCATAGCGCTCCAGCATGCGCATTCCCGGTGTGGTCTCACGCGTGGCTACGATCTGAGCTCCCGTCCCGGCCACTGCCCGCACAAACTGACTCGTCGTAGTAGCTACCGCGGAAAGACGTTGCATTAGGGTCAGCGCCACACGTTCACCTGCCAGCAGGATATCCGCAAATCCTGAGGTGCGCGCGATTACTTTTCCCGCTTCAATTTCTTCACCGTCGGAAACGAACGCTTCAAGCTGTTGTTGTGTGTCGAGCGTGAGGAAAACTTCTTCTGCGGCCTCTAAACCAGCGACGACCATTTTCTCATTAGCAACGAAGCGGCCGCGTGCGCGCGTGTTACGTTCGATTATCGCCTGACTCGTGATATCGCCGCGACCCAGGTCCTCGCGTAACATCTCCGCGATTTGCGAGTAGAGCGCGCCTTCGTCCATCCAGTTCATGGAGTTATTGAACGAGCTGAAATTGAGAGTCTCTGACATCCGAGACTTGCCGCGCACCGGAAGTCAGAGACTTGCCAGGGGCCCGTCATTACCTTACTCCAGGTTGGCAATAGTCTGCTGGAGTTGGGTGGTCCGCTGGGCAATATCGGCAATCCGGGCGCGTGCTTCATCGACCTTCTCAGCGGGCGCACGTTCGGCAAATTGCGGATTCGCTAACTGCGCTTCGAGTTTTGTTGCTTCGTTGGTGAGTTTTTCTTTTTCCTTTGCCAGCCGTTGCCGCTCCTGTGCAAAGTCGATCAAACCTTCGAGCGGAATCGCCAACTCGGCTCCGCCAACCAGCACGGCTCGAGCAGAGGCTCGCGGCGCCTTGAGTTGTTCGCTAATGGCAACGTTAGAAGCCCGCGCTAAACGGCTAATCTGATTGCGGTTGTTTTCGAAGACCGCACGTAGAGTTTCTGCAGGCGCGCCGATAATGAGCTCAACACGTTCGCCCGGCTTGATGTTCATCTCCGAACGAATATTGCGCACGCGCGAAATCAGATCAATCACCGCCTGCATTTCACTTTCAGCACGATCATCGATCAATTCGTTACGGGCCTCCGGGTAAGCCGTCAACATGATCGTAGGTTCAGCTTCGCGATAAGCCGGGTGCAATGCCTGCTGATCAACTCCCGGAAGTTGCAGCCAGAGCTCTTCAGTGATGTAGGGCATGAACGGATGCAGCAGGCGCAAGGCTTGCTCCAGGACAGTGAGCAAACGACTGCGGGCTTCCGCGCGCGCGGAAGTGTCTTCCTCGGCTGTCACGTCCGCTTTGGTAAGTTCAATGTACCAATCGCAGAAGTCGTCCCAGAAAAAATGGTAAAGAGCCTGAACTGCTTCATGAAACTGATAACCGCCGAGGGCTTCCCTTACTGTTCCAGCAGTTCGGTTTAGGCGAGACAAGATCCAGCGGTCGTGCAGAGACAGGTTGGGTTCAACTTCCAAAAGCGTGGCATTGATCGCCGCGCCTTCAGAATTCATCAGACAGAAGCGCGCGGCGTTCCAGATCTTGTTGGCGAAGTTGCGATACGACTCAACCTGTTTCTCATTCCAACGGGTGTCGGTAGTCCCTACCTGAGCAAGTGTCAGGCGCGTGGCGTCGACCCCAAACTTGTCGAAGACTTCTAGCGGATCGATGCCGTTCTGTTTAGTCTTCGACATTCTCTGCCCGTGCTTATCAAGAATTGTTCCCGTGATAAACACATCATCGAATGGTCGCTCGCCGACAAACTTCATTCCCATCATCACCATCCGCGAAACCCAAAGAAAGATGATGTCGCGGGCGGTTATCAGCACCGACGTGGGATAGAAGGTCTGCAGATCATTCGTCTCTTCGGGCCAGCCGAGGGTCGAAAAAGGCCAGAGCGCCGATGAAAACCAGGTGTCGAGCACGTCCCCGTCCTGCGTCAGGTCGTCGGTTCCGGCTTTCGCCTGCGCCTCCGCCAGGGAATGCGCAACGATCACATCACCGTCTTTCGTGTACCAGGCAGGAATCTGGTGGCCCCACCAAAGTTGCCGGGAAATCGTCCAGTCGCGAAGGTTCTCGAGCCAGTTCGAGTAAACCTTTTCGTAAGGAACTTCGGGAACAAACTGCGGCTTCTTGTCGCGAGCCAATAATTCGAGCGCCAGGTCGCGCAGGTTCTCCATTCGAAGAAACCATTGCAGGGAGATGAGCGGCTCGAGGACCGTCTTGCAGCGCTCGCACTTCGAAATTGAGAACTCGTAGTCGACAACTTTTTCCAGCAAGCCCAAGGCTTCGAATTCTTCAACTACCTTTTCGCGCGCTTTGTAACGATCCAAACCAGCGAAATTGGCGCCGGCGGCCGACGTCATCTTTGCGTGAGGGTCTATCACTATTACCTGATCGAGATTGTGTCGCAAGCCTAACTCGTAGTCGTTAGGATCGTGCGCAGGAGTGATCTTTACGGCGCCCGTGCCGAACTCAGGATCGACGAACTCATCAGCGACAACTCTGATCTGCCGATCGGTTAACGGCAGCAAGAGCGTAGTCCCGACGAGATCGCGATAACGATCATCGTTAGGATTTACCGCGACTGCCGTATCACCAAGCATCGTTTCCGGCCGAGTGGTAGCGACCGTGACGCTGCCGTTACCGTTTTTGGCAGGGTATCGCAGGTAATAAAGTTTGCCTGGTTGCGGATCTTTGATCACTTCCAGATCCGAGAGCACCGTTTGATCGTTAGGACACCAATTCACAATCCGGTTGCCGCGATAGATCAATCCCTCTTCATACAGTTTGACGAACACGTGCCGCACAGCCCGAGACAAGTCGTCAGCCATCGTGAACTTCTCACGCGACCAATCGACGGAAGCACCTTCGCGTCGCATCTGTTTTGTGATCTGACCGCCTGATTCATGCTTCCACTTCCAGACGCGCTCTACAAATTTTTCACGTCCCAGGTCGTGGCGGGTCAGTCCTTCTTTCTTGAGCTCCCGCGAAACCATCAATTGCGTGGAAATTCCGGCGTGATCCGTTCCCGGAAGCCAGAGGGTGCGATAGCCGCACATGCGTTTGTACCTGGTGAGGACATCCATCATGGTGTGCTGCAGAGCATGGCCCATGTGAAGTGAGCCGGTAACGTTAGGCGGCGGAATGGCGATGGAAAACACGGGCGCCGCGGGGTCTTGATTGATCTCGGGAGCAAAATAGCCGCGCTCTTCCCAGCGAGCGTAATGATGTTCTTCGGCTTGTTTGGGATCGTACTGTTTGGGAATGTCCATTAAATAAGAAGTCAGGAGTTGGAATTGGTTAGTGGTCAGTTGTTCGTGGTCAGTTGTCAGTTGTCAGTGGTCAGTTGTTCGTGGTCAGTTGTCAGTGGTCAGTTGTTCGTGGTCAGTTGTTCGTGGTCAGTGGTCAGTGGTCAGTGAAAGTCTTACTAACTGTGTAGTGCCTACTGTCATGCCTACTGACCAATTACTACTGACCACTGACCAATGACCACTGACCAATGACTACTGACCACTGACTACTGACCAATGACTACTGACCACTGACTACTGACCACTGACTCAGAACCATTGTAAGGGAATAGCTAAGTCTTTTCACCCCAAGACCAAAGAGCCGGCACAGTACGGGAGCGACTAGCGCTATCACCTGAAGTGTGCAGCTCACATTCTGATATCAGCATCCACTGACCACTGACCACCAACAAAAAAGCAGCATGCCTTGACGCATGCTGCTTCGCAATCCTCACAAGCAATCGGGGAAAGCTTACTTCGGTTGGATCTCTTTCTCTTCGAGTTTTCGTTTAATCATGAGCTCCGCGAGCTGCGGCACGACTTCCCAGGCAATTTGCTGTACCGCCTTCTCCGAAAGCATTTCCACCGCTCGGCGCGCGATCGCGTCGATCTGTTCGGGAGTTAAGTTACTCGCTGCAGCAGGTGCCACTGTTGAGTCAGCGGCCACGGGATCGTCGAAAACTCTTTCAAGTCTTCGCGGCGTGTCTGGAACTAAAGCTGTTTCGTTTCGTGCTTCCGAAGCTACT
Source organism: Pyrinomonadaceae bacterium (assembly GCA_963826235.1). Classification (GTDB taxonomy): domain Bacteria; phylum Acidobacteriota; class Blastocatellia; order Pyrinomonadales; family Pyrinomonadaceae; genus PSRF01. The sequence goes on from CAWGWE010000002.1 coordinate 509,657, forward strand.
GGCGGATGTCGCATCCACTCGAGCGTGTCATCCAATTGCGGCGTTGTGGCCGGAAGTTGCGGCGCTGCAGCCGGCTGCGTGTTTAGCTCTCCCGTGCTGCGACTCAACATTAAATCACTGGGTTCAGTTTCAATTTGCCAGTCAACTGAAGCCGGAGCAGAAAGCTGAGGCTCAACAAAGGCTGGAGCGGTCGAACTTAGACCACTGCCAACAGCGGCCACTGGAGCCGTATCATTCAACTCGATGTCCAAAACAAAGTCTTCAGCGCTATCGGAATGCACCGCGGGCAGATCGCCAAGATCCAAAAGCACATCGCTGCCTTCAAGCGCGCTTTCAGTTTGCAGATTATTCGTTTCCATTTGTTTGTCGGGGGTAGGTAGTTCGGTCGCAGATTTCGATTGCGAATCACTGACTGCTGTTTCGGGGGCGCTGCGGTCGGGAAGGGTGCTGCTCATCATTTCCGGGGCGACGCCCTCGGGAAGTGGCCTGGTGTTGGCGGTTGTAACCTCAAGTTCGTCCATGCTCATCTGGGGCGGCTCGGGCGTTTCCGCAACGTGTGGCAGCTCGGCGGTTGGCACCTGTTCCGTATCTTGCTTACCTGATACAAGTCCTCCCACGCGGTCTATCAAGCGTCGAATCGATTGAAATGGCTTAGTCAAGATATCGTCCGCGCCAACTCTGCGCGCCTCCGCTTCGTCAAACGGCTCAAATGAGCCGACCAGAAGCATAACAGGAATGTGTTTTAACTCAGCACTTTGTTTGATGTACTCGCAGATTTCATAGCCACTCGGCAGTGGCATGTATGCATCGGCGAGGACTACATCGGGCTTAATTTCCCCGAGCTTTTCCAGCGCCTCAGCACCGCTGCCGAAGCTGATAACTTCCACGCCCTCATCGGCAAAGGTAAGTTCGACAACTTTCTGAATCGTGGGGGAATCGTCAGCGAGTAGGAGTTTGCGCCCAGCTAACAAAGCTAAATTTCCTTAGCTAAATTGAGCGCCAGTGGCGGCGTCAGGAGTAGTACCGATTACGAGGCGGGCTCGCGTAGCTGGCAGACTGGAAAGCAGTTGCCATTGGCAACCTAACACCCGCAGCAAGACGCAGTCAAGACTTTTGGCTTTTGCCCCCCAGTCGAAGCTAACGGCCGGGGCCGCTGACGACAATATCGTCCGCCGTCGCATCTTTTCGGTCGGGGCCGTTGGAACTCAGGGTGAACCGATCCCGTTGACCGTGATAACTATACGGCTGATTCCAGGGATCCACCCGGATCACCCGGGGCAGGTAGCGGGGGCTGAGGTGGTCAATCGCCACAGAATGTTTGTCGGCAACCAGGTAGGAGCCACGCTCAGTGCGAAACTTTTCCAGAGCCTGGGCGATAGTCGCCAGTTCCGCGCGCGCGGTTTCGCGCTTCGCCTCATTTAAGCTCGCCAACACAGGTTCCAGACTGACCCAGCCACGGTTTCCGGTGCGCAACTCTGACACCTGCCATCCGCTCTTACCCACATTTACAAGCCGGACATCAATCTGAATCCAGGCGATGATCGTGGTCGAGGGTTGCGAAGCAAGGGGGATTGCAAAGGGCGCCACTTCCTGAATGCGCACTGCATCGGAAGGCATTTGAATTCCCAGAAGGCTGCCCAACAGACATCGCGCGCGTTTCACACTTGGTTCAACTACAGCTCCACGGATTGGCGGATCGAGAGCCGTGCATTGGTCGCTCGGTATGGAGGCATTCAAAACTCTCGCAAGCAAATCGACAGCTTCCCACTTGTCTGGAGCAGTTCTGACTTCAGCGACGCGCCAAAGGCCCTGGGCATTCTTTTCAAAGCGGAAAACACTTCTGACTAATGCAGTCGCTTCGGCGGTTGTTGGTCCAGTAGGCAATGCAGCTTTTACCTTTACCGCTCCATTTGTCAGTTCAAAACCTGCCATCCGCGTGATCGCCTTACGCGCCTGTTTCGCGTTCAGATCGGCACGAACACCAGGAACAGAAAGCGTGAGCAGGCAAACGACTATTAAGCTGAAGACACAAGCGGATCGTTTTGTGCGGGCGTGCATGTCCGGTGAGCTACTTGGCGCTGGCCTTACCGATTAGCATTTGCAGCATGATGTGGAGTTGCGCCGTGGTAAATGGCTTTGGCAAAAACACGACTGCTCCCGCCGCAAAGCTATCGGAAGAAAGTTTAGGATCCTGTTCCGCCGTCATCATCATGACCGGGATGCGCATCAAGCGCTTTTCGGTTTTCATGAAGCGCACCAACTCTGGTCCTGAGATGTGAGGCATCACCACATCGAAAATCCCGGCGGTGAAGTTATGATCCGTTTGCAGGATTTTGTAAGCCTCACGTCCGTCGCGAGCTGTGACTACGTCGTAATTTTCTTTTTCGAGGATCGTCTTTACCAAACGGAGGATCGCCGGATCATCGTCGGCTACGAGGACGCGCCGGCTGTGCTTATTTTCTAGGTTTGAGGTGTTGTCTGCCATCTGTTTCGTTACACTTCCACGGCCCGGCTACTCTCGCCAGCCCGATTTGAGAGGTCTGCTGCAAGTTTGATGGCGGCCAGCATGCTCGAATGTTCTGCGAGGCCTTTGCCGGCGATATCAAATGCCGTCCCGTGGTCGACCGAGGTGCGAATGAACGGCAACCCCAGCGTAACATTAACCGCCTCGCCAAACGAGAGGCATTTAACGGGAATCATCGCCTGATCGTGATAACAAGCAATTACCGCATCGAATTCACCGCGCGAGGCCCGCAGGAAAACCGTATCTGCCGAAAAGGGGCCCTGAACGTTTATCTCGTCGGCTCCATGACACGCTTCAATTGCAGGAGCAATCTCCACCGCCTCTTCAATTCCAAACAGTCCACCTTCCGCACCATGCGGATTGAGGGCCGCGACGGCAATTCGCGGTCTCTCGATACCCCAGCGCTTCATTTCCCGATCAGCAAGGTGAATTGTGCGGATAATTCGGTCGCGCGTCACCATCCGAATAGCCTCGGCTAAGGGAACATGCGTGGAAAGCAAAACGATGCGAAGGTTTGCTGCTACGAACGCCATGGCAAACTCTTCAGATTTCGTTAGGTGTGCCAGAAATTCTGTATGACCAGGAAAACTGTACCCGCCAAGAAACAAGGACCGTTTGTTAATAGGCGCTGTAGCAATGGCGTCCACACTGCCCGCCGCGCAAAGCTCAACCGCTGCCTCGATATATCCCCCTGCCGCTTTGCCAGCGGCGCCTGATTCAATGCCGGGTTCGATGTGACCACCGATGTTGTTCAGATGGTAGATTGCCGTTCCGGAGAGATCGTCAGGGATCGCCTCACCTTGCCGGATGATGTCGTAGCCGCATTGCAGGTCGAGGGTGCGGGCCGTGTGGGCCAACAATTGCGCATCGCCGATGATCAAAGGGACACATACAGCTTTGATCTCATCTTCGGCGACGGCCTTAAGCACAACTTCAGGACCGATACCGGCGGGATCGCCCATGGTAATGGCGACCCTCGGTAGCGATCGCCGGCGATTACCAGAGGCGTTTGAGCTATTAGCGAACTGTCTCATTAGTAGAGACGACGCGCCTGTCGCGTCTGACGAAGGTGGGGGAGGTCCATCTACAAACGAGGCCGCAACTATTCGGCGGCTTGCTCTACGCGTTCATCGGCCTTGTACATGTACTTGATGTTTCTTTTGAGTACCAGAAGGTTGGGCGCTGCCTGGCGATTGACCTTGATCGCACCGCGATCGTACCACTCCATGGTTCCTTCAATCTCTTCACCGTCAGTGAGCACAATCACCATTGGCGTGTGAGCATCGATCTGTTTCTTGTAATAAAAGATCTCTGCATTGGTTTCCATCGGCGGTGGAACACGTTTGCGAACAGCCACGGATGATGGCTGCGCCGGACGTTGCTGAGGTTCCCTTCCACCCTCGCCGCCTGAGTTGCGCTGGAAACCACCGTTGGATCTTTCTCGAGGCGGGGGAGTCTCGCGCGCCTTACCTTTAACCTCTGCAAGCGTAGTTCTTATAAGTTTACGATTCACTGGATCATTACCTCCGAAAAATAGGACGGGTTTAGATCGATCGTGCCAAGCACAACGTGTGAAGGGAAGAGCTGACGGAGATCGATAAACAAAACTCTCGCAGGCTGCGGCCACTCGAGGAGACTGGAAATTTTGCTCGTAATGGAAAAACCTGCCAGGGAATGGGCACATGCTACACAACCCGAAAAAAAAAAGCAAAGTGAAAACAAAACTGCCGGGCAATGCCGTCATGAAAAAGAAGGGAAGGCTTTTCAGCCTCCCCTGCTTCAACCTAAAACAGCGCTACGGGTTCTTAGTCTGCTTTTTTTCTAATGAAAGTAGGAACGTCGAGGTCGTCTGCACGAGCACTCATCATCGGTCGCGGCAGGTCGTCTAAAGGCCGCGGCATGGTTCGTGGCGCGTTTGCAGGCAGCGCCGATGTCGAACCGGCCGCCGCGACGGCCACCGACTCTCGATCGAAGCCTGTCGCGATGACCGTGATCCGCATCTGATCGCGCATTGCATCATCAATCACGGCACCAAAGATGATGTTGGCGTCTTCATCGGCAGCTTCGCGAATGATCGTCGCCGCGGCATTGACCTCATAAAGCGTCAAGTCGGAGCCGCCAGTAATATTGATCAGCACGCCCTTGGCCCCCTGAATCGACGCCTCCTCTAACAGTGGTGATGAAATCGCCTGTTGCGTCGCCTCTATTGCGCGATTTTCGCCAAACGCATGGCCGGCGCCCATAAGGGCCATTCCCATTCCGGACATGATCGCTTTCACGTCGGCGAAATCGAGATTGATTAGACCGGGAACGGTAATGAGGTCGCTAATGCCCTGCACCGCTTGCCGCAGAACATCGTCGGCAATGCGAAACGAATCGGACAACGAAGCACCCTTTTCGACAGTATGTAGTAGCCGCTCATTCGGAATCGTGATCACCGTGTCAACGCATTCGCGCAGCTCGCGCAGACCGTGATCTGCCTGCTGCATGCGTCGGCGACCTTCAAACTGAAACGGCTTCGTGACTACGGCGACTGTAAGACAGTTCAACTCCGTGGCCAGCGAGGCAATTATCGGTGCTGCCCCTGTTCCCGTACCGCCGCCCAGGCCGGTAGTGACAAAGACCATGTCCGCGCCTTCCAGCACTTCAATGATCTTGTCGGTATCTTCTAGTGCCGCTTCTCGTCCTACACCCGGATCAGCACCGGCGCCGAGACCTTTGGTTAAGCGGCTGCCGAGCTGAATCTTGATTGGCGCGTGCGAACGTTTAAGCGCCTGCAGATCAGTATTGGCGACGAGAAACTCTATTCCTTCAATGCCGGCTTCGATCATGCGATTGACCGCATTACCGCCGCCGCCACCAATTCCGATCACTTTTATGCGCGCCCCGGTGATGGGCGGATCATCATCTATGAAAATATTAATACCAGTTCCGGGTTTACGAGCGTCCGGTGCCATAGTCATTTCCTCTCTCCCAAAGCGGGAAGGCTTCCAAGGCCCTTTTCTTCTATATTGGGTAGCTCGTGCCATCGGCGTCCATATATTGCGGACAATATCTTGTGCAACCGGGGCGAGAGCATACAACAAGTTGTCAAAAAATACTACCAAAACGATTTCGAAACTTTGACACGAAGTGCGTCAACTTTCCGGTAGAACCACGCCGGCTCATGCCGGCGCGCATTTCACTCGCTTGCGCACGCGATGCGAGCAATGACAATCCAGCAGCCGCGGCCCATGCCGGACTTTGAATGTCTTCAACCAAACCACCAAACCGATCACGCTCAGGAAAGCCAATGCGCACTGGCGCATCAAACACCTGCTCCGCGATCTCCGTCATGCCACTGAGGAGCGCTCCTCCTCCAGTAAGCACCACGCCGCTTGAAAGCTGTCGCTCCCAACCAGAGTCTTTAATCTCATCAGCGACGTGCATCAGAACTTCTTCCGCACGAGGCTGCAGAATGTCGCAAAGGATTTGCCGCGAGAGTTGCCGGGGCGCGCGGCCACCTACCGAAGGGACTTCAACCAATTCGCTGCGCTCCATCTCGCTTAACGAGGTACTGCAAGCACTCCCCACCGTTCGCTTAATCTTTTCCGCTTCCGGGATCGGCGTCCGCAACCCGAACGCGATGTCGTTAGTGAAATGCGATCCGCCTAAGGGAAAAACCGCCGTGTGCTGCACCGCGCCTCTTTGAAAGATCACCAGACCGGTTGTCTCTGCGCCGACATCGACGAGGGCGGCTCCAAACTCTTTATCGTCTTCAGATAGAGACGCTTCCGCGGCGGCAAGCTGCTCCAGCACCATATCAGCCACGATCAATCCGGCACGGTTAACTGCATTAATAGCGTTCTGCCGGGCCGTAACCGGACTGGTAACGATGTGCACTTTGACGGCGAGACGCGCCCCGATCATTCCCACCGGATCATTGATTCCATCCTGATCGTCGACGATAAATTCCTGAGGCAGTCGATCGACAATCTCGCGCCCTGCCGGCAACTGGATCGCGCAAGCGGAATCGATCGCGCGGCGCACGTCTTCGGGTGTGATTTCTCGATCACGTCCAGAAACAGCGACGATTGCCTGGCCGTTAAGGCCTAAGATGTGCGAACCGGCGAGATTGATCGTGACCTCCTCAGCCTGCACGTCGCTCATGCGCTCCACTTCTTCCACAGCTTTCTTGATGGCATCGACAGCAGCGTCCGGATTCACAATCACACCCTTGCGGAGTCCGCGCGCCTCTGCTTCACCAATACCGACGATGTTTAGAAGACCGCCATCCCCCGGCTCGCAAGCGATACACGTCACCCTGCTGGTTCCGATATCCAGACCGATCGTGTGTGGGGTGCGCTTGCCCATCAACTTTTGCTCCTTAACAACAAAACCATTCGGGTTCTCCGGTTCGAGTTAGGTAGCACGAACTCGTCGTGGTCTCGTGTCGGCATCAGTTTCTTTCTTCTTTGCTTTCGACTCGGTCTCTTTCTTTCTTTCCCTGGCTGCCGGCTTGTTAGCCGAACTCTGTTCCCGATTTGACTCTGCCCTGCGCCTCTCCAAATTAGCGGCCGCGTTTCGGTCGACATTCGTGCTCGCGTGAGCTCCCGAAACAAAACCGACGATCGCGCCTTTGCCCTGGTTGAGATCGATGTAACTGATCGCTGAACCACGTGGCGTGTTTCGTTGACCATCCAGGACTTCGAGAGCCTGCCGCAAACGCTTGCCTAGATCCTGAGAACCCAATCGCACTTCAATTTGCGAGTCGTCATCGGCCAATTGCGCTCGCACGTCGCGGAGATCGATTAGATTTACTTCGCTAACGCGTTCAGACAAACCCAGGGCCGACCAATCTCGCCGCAGCTCCATGAACTTCTTTACTCGTTCGCTGTTTTCTCTCCGCGCCGTTTCGCCTTCATCTTCATTCCAGCCGCGCAGAAAGAAGGGTGGAAGTTCATCGGCCGGCAACATTTCGCCAAGCATCACGGCGTCGTCATCAACCCAGATGAAGCGGCCGGCTGCAGTGCGCACCACCGCGCGCGGCTCTCGTTCCACGATCCGGACTCGGATCCCATCCGGCAACACTCTTGAAACCACGGCACGTCTGACCCACGGCAGTCGTTCAAGTTTGCCGCTGAGCTCAGTCAGGTCAGCCTGCCAAACTCCTGACTTCGTAACCTCTCGTCTGACTAAGGCCTGCACATCGTGCAGCGACGCGCGCGACTCGCCCTGCACCTCTACGGTGCTTAACTTAAAGAAACTTGCGGCCGACGCTGCTTGATACGCGGCAAAAACTCCGACTCCCAACGCAATCGCGATGATCACCTTTAACAAAACGGGGACGTAGCCGACCAGCGCGCGTAACCGCACGGCTAATGACCGGCCCTCTGCGTTGCGACGTGACGGTCGTTGGCCCACTGCGCCGCCCGGACTGTTGCGCCGCTTAGCGTTGAGACCGCTACGATTTCCAACCTTCTGAGGGATAACTTGTTCTCTCACGTCGACTCCTTCTCAACGTCATCGGGGGAAGCGTCCGGCGCGTGGCCGCTTGTCGCATCTTTCCGCGGTTCGTTCGCACGCCAGAGTTCCACTTCGTACTCGAGTTCAATTCCCTGTTCGCGTTTCACGCGCTCGCGGATCTCCTCCGCAAGTGCGAGAGCGTCTTCAGCCCGGGCGTTCTCACCTTCCGTCACAATGAAATTCGCGTGAACGGGAGACACGAGCGCGGATCCACGTCGCACTCCTTTCATACCCATCTCGTCGATCATCTTGCCGGTGCCCACAGAGCCCGCCGGTGGATTCTTGAAAAAACAACCCGCAGAGCGACCGCCGTGAGGTTGAGTCGCGAGCCGGCGGCTCTTCGCATCTTCCATCCGCAACATGATTGCTTCAGCATCATCAGGAGTTAGTCGCAACGTTGCTCCCAACAGAAGCTCGCCGTCTTTGAAAGAAGTGTGGCGATAATTCCATTGCACCGTGTCGCCCGGGATTTCGACGACGTTCCCCTGGCGTGCGACGCGAACAGTTTCTGTGACTGTTCCAATCTCGTGGCCGTAAGCTCCGGCATTCATCCATAAAGCGCCGCCGACAGTCCCCGGAATGCCGCCCAGACCTTCAATTCCGGAGAGACCTTGCCGGGCAACATCAATACACAAACGCGGTAACGAATAACCAGCACTAACGTGGACGAGATCACCCTCAAAGCGAACCTCGCCTTTCAAATCTTTCAACGCCAGCACCACGTAATGGTGTTCTCCGTCATCGGCGAGCACATTGCTTCCGGAACCGAGCGCGCGCCAACCGATGCCGGCATTCTCTAACTCATGAACGACCGCCGCTGCCTGCGCTTCTGTTTGCGGCGAAATCACCCAATCAATCGAACCGCCCACACGCAGACTTGTTAATTCGGCAAAGCGTCGCCCCCGTTCAGCGCGCACACCAAGACGCGCGCTGATCTCAGCTATTGCCTCGTCCCGTTTTTGTAGTTGCGCTTCGTTCAAGTATCTCTAACCTTCGCTGCTTGCAGCTTTTTCTTTCAGCAACGCCAACAACTGATCGCTAACTCGACTGACAGTGCCGGCTCCTAACGTCAACACTAAATCTCCCGGTTGCACGTGTGATCTCAAAATAGATGCGGAGCCTTCGAGCGCTCCAATGTGGCGCGCGTCCTTGTGACCGAATCGCTTGATCGCTTCCGTTAATGCTTCAGCTGTTACGCCTTTGATTGGTTCTTCGCTCGCTGGATAAATGTCTGTGATGAACAAAGAGTCGGCGTTATTAAAGGAGCGCGCGAACTCCTCCATCAGATCGTGTGTGCGACTGTAACGATGAGGTTGAAAGAGCACGACGATGCGCCTGCCTCCCGAACCAATTTTCGCCGCAGCCAACGTCGCTTTTATTTCAGTCGGATGATGCCCGTAATCGTCGATGACAAGCACGCCGCCAACTTCTCCTTTGCTTTGGAAACGCCGACCGGCCCCGCCAAAATTCCCCAAGGCGGAGGCAATCTGTGCAAAAGGAACGTCGAGCTCGAGCCCAACAGCGATGGCAGCCAGGGAGTTGTACACATTATGTAAGCCGGGTACGGTGAGGTTGATCTCGCCAACCGGTTCTGAGCCACGCCACACCGTATAATTCGATCCGAAAGTTTCGTTGAAACGAATGTTATGAGCCGAGATGTCGGCTTGGGCGCTCAAGCCATAAGTCATGCGCCGTCTCTCAATATGAGGAATGATTGCCTGCACGTTAGGATCGTCGAGACACAGGACTGAAGCGCCGTAGAACGGAACCTTGTTAACAAAATTTGTGAAGCAGGTGCGCACGTCTTCCATATCGTGGTAGTAGTCCATGTGTTCGCGATCGATGTTAGTTACAACGGCAATCGTCGGAGTCAACATCAGGAATGAACGGTCGCTCTCGTCCGCTTCCACCACCATCAGATCGCTTTTTCCCAGGTGCGCGTTCGATCCAAATGCGCCAACCACGCCTCCGACTACAATCGTCGGATCGAGTCCAGCATGACCAAGAACTGTCGCCACCATCGATGTAGTCGTCGTCTTCCCGTGCGAACCAGCGACAGCGACCGTATGCGGTTTAAGCCGCATCAGCTCTGCCAGCATTTCCGCGCGCGGAATCACGGGAATCGAGCGCTTGTGAGCTTCAACGATCTCGGGATTGTCTTCGCGTACTGCAGTTGAGCGGACCACAACCTGGGCGTCACCGACATTTTCACCAGCGTGACCTTCAGTAACTTCAACACCTAACCGTTCCAGGCGATCCGTGGCTGGAGACTTCTTTTGATCTGAGCCGGAAACGCGGAAGCCCAAATTGATAAGCACTTCGGCGATTCCGGACATACCGATACCGCCGATGCCAACAAAATGAACGTGTTGAATTCTTCGAAACATGGATTCGTCAGTAGTCAGTGGTCAGTGGTCAGTGGTCAGTTGCGGCTTTGCCGCTTTCCGTGCGGTAAGGCTTGCCTCACCGTCTCAGCTCACTTTTCATTTCGGCGCGAGGCTCAGCTCGCGCAATTAAACTAGAATGTTTTCGGTGAGCCCGAGGCTTACCGCACGGAAGGCGGCAGAGCCGCAACTGCCGTCTGCCTTCTGCCGTTTGCTCCTGCTCCCTGCTACCGTCTCCGGCTCTCTAACAACTCCTCAATCAAATCAACGGCCGCAGCCGCCGCATCACCTCGTGCCAGTTTGCGACTCGCTCTCTCCATCTGAACCAACTCGTCGGGCAACTGAACGAGTCGTTCAATTTCCTTCGCCAGCCTGCTGCCACTTAGATCCTTCTGCAGAATCATTCTTGCCGCGCCTTGCGCTTCGAGTGCTTCAGCGTTTTTGCGCTGGTGGTCGTCTGCGGCCAACGGAAACGGAATCATGATTGCCGCTTTGCCCGCCGCGATCAGCTCGGCCGTCGTCGTAGCTCCAGCGCGACAAATCACCAGATCGGCCGCCGCGAACGACTTGACCATGTCATCGATATAACGACGCACCTCAGCTTGTTCGCCCCAACCGGCGTCGAGATAAGCACTGCGCACTCGTTCAAAATCAGCTTCGCCCGTTTGATGAGTGATTCGCAGTAACCTCCTTCGCGCTTCCAGTTCCTGCAAGGCAGCAACCATTGCTTCGTTGATCGCATGCGCTCCTTGCGAACCGCCAAACACTAAGATCGAAAAATGACTCGCATCACGTGGCCGCACTGGTATTTCAAAGAACTCGCGCCGCACAGGGTTTCCGGTCACTACTCCTTTGCCGCGAAAAAAAGGAAGCGACGCTTCAAAGGTGACGCCGGCTTTGTCAACAAAGCGAGCTAACTTCCGGTTCGTCCAACCCGGCAATGCATTCGACTCTAAAACCAGCGTCGGTAATTTCATCAACGCCGCTGTCAACAACACTGGTCCCGAAACGTAACCACCTGCACCGATCACCACATCCGGTTGAAACTCTCGAATAATTCGGCGCGCGCCCGAAAAACTGCGCGGAAGTTTCGCCATGCCGCGCAATCGCGCCGCTGCTCCGACTCCCTTTAGTCCGGCACTGTCAATGATCGAAAGTTCAAAACCCGCTTGCGGCACCAACCTGTTTTCGAGACCGCGCGCCGTGCCCACGAACCTAACCTGCGACTTCTCATCGCGGCGCAGGATTTCTTTCGCCACCGCGATGCCAGGGTAAATGTGGCCGCCGGTCCCGGCAGCGGCAATCAATGCGCGCATGTTTATCCAAACCGCGACGACGCCAGACGCCTCGCCGTCGCCATCCGCACCCGCGCCGGCGCGGTTTCATTTTTCGCAGTCGCCGATCTCAACGAGCCAAAATCTACTGTTCCGACTGCCTGCTGCGAGACATTTAAAAGGATCCCCATTGCCGCGAGTGTGGGCACAAGCGATGAACCGCCGTAGGAAACAAACGGCAGAGGAATTCCTTTTGTCGGCAGGAGGGACAAGACGACGCTAATGTTGAAAAGCGCTTGCGTTACGATCACGGTGACGAGTCCGAGCGAAAGCAACATGCCAAATCGATCCGGCGCTAACAAAGCTGCCCGCAAGCCGCGCCAGAGGATCAAACAAAACACCGCAATCACCGCGAGAGCCCCCACAAGTCCTAACTCCTCGGCAATCACCGCGAAGATGAAGTCCGATTGCGCAAAAGGCAGAAACAACATCTTCTGTCTACCCTGCGCGAAGCCGAGTCCATGAAGTCCGCCCGAACCAATAGCGATTAACGATTGCACTACCTGGAATCCAGTGTTTTGCGGATCGGCCCAGGGATCAAGAAACGTGATCATGCGCTTGAGTCGCCAGGGCACCAGCAGCAGCAATCCAGTCAAGCCAATCAACGCGGGCGCAGCCGCAATCCCCAAATGTAGTAAGCGAGCTCCAGCGGTAAAGGTGATTACAACAAACAACACTGCCAGCATCATCGCTGTCCCGAGATCAGGTTCCAGGACAATCAGGAAAGCGAAGACCGCAGTAACCAGTCCGCACGGAACAAACGTTTGCCAAAACCGATTTTCTTCACCCGCGCGTCGCTCGAGAAAATAAGCGAGAAACACAGCAAGAGTTAGTTTTGATAATTCCGACGGCTGAATCGAAAACCTGCTGAGCTTGATCCAGCGATGAGCACCATTCACCTTGGGGAAAGCGAACACCGCGAGCAACATCAACGTCGTGACGATCAGCAGACCATAAACTATGCGCCGGTCTTTTAGTCGCTTGTAGTCAAACTGCATTGCGGCAAACATCACACCGAATCCGATCAACGTAAAGATGCCCTGCTTGATGACGTAAAAAAACTGATTGTGACCTTCGTTCTGCGCCAGCACTGCCGAGGCGCTGTACACCATCACCACGCCGAACAGTGCCAATCCCACCGTCGCCGCGAACAACCACTTATCTGGTGTAGCTTTTCTGGCCATGCTATCGCCGTTTCGAGTTCGAATTCCGAGTTTAGAGTTTCGAGTTTCTACTCTTGAGATTGAGTTTGAATGCAACCTGCTCGATCAGAAGATCGCCAATCGTCCCACCTCAATCATTTAAGTCAGCGTTACCAGCACGAGAACTCGGAACTCGAAACTCGAGACTCGAAACATGTTCTTTAAAGACCTTTCCCCGGTGCTCGAAACTCTCAAACATGTCAAAGCTGGCACATGCTGGCGCCAGCAAGACAACGTCGCCAGGTTGCGCGGCTGCGAAAGCGCGATTAACAGCATCCTGCATGTCGCTCGCGCGCTGGTGCGGCGCATACTCGCCCAGCTCACGCGCGATCGTCTCCGCGTCCTGCCCGATTAGAATCAGCGCCCGCGCTTGCGCCTTCACGAGCGATGCCAACGGCGCATATGGCGCTTGCTTACCCTTGCCGCCAAGAATCAAAACGACTTTTCCGTTCTCAGTTGCGAAAGCCTCCAGGGCTTTTACAGTGGCATCAACACTGGTGGCTTTGGAGTCGTTGTAGAAATTCACGTCATTGATTTCGCGAACAAACTCGAGCCGATGTTCGACCGGTTCAAAACGGCTGATCGTTTCCCGCATTGAATCAGGAGCCGCGCCACACGCGAGTCCCGCTGCGAGTGCAGCCAGCGCATTCTCAACATTGTGCTGTCCACGCAACTTCATCTCGTCACGCCGCAGAAGCACCTTCTCTCCAGTCCGCGTACGGGAAATCAACTCTTCGCCGCGCAAAAAAAGCCCTTCCTCAAGTTCACGTTTGACGCTGAATTCAACAACATGGGCGCGCAATCCCTGCGCCCACGATGAGACTATCTCGTCGTCTGCATTCAAGACCGCGACATCAGACGATGTTTGATTCATGAAGATGCGGTGCTTAGCTGCCGCGTAGTCAGTTAAAGATTCGTAACGATCCATGTGATTCGGCGTAACATTCAAAACCACTGCTACCGTCGGATGAAACTCCTTGATTGTCTCCAGTTGAAAACTGGAGAGCTCGACCACCGTCCAACCTTCCTCCAAAGAACTCTCCACCAGTGAAATCAGCGCCGTCCCGATATTGCCGCCCACTTGCACAGTTAATCCCGCATCTTTCAGGAGCTGCCCGATTAAGGCGGTAGTAGTTGTCTTCCCGTTTGATCCGGTGATGCCGACGATGCGGCCCTTCAAATAGCGCGAAGCCAATTCGACTTCGCCAATTACCTCTGCACCGGCCCGCTCGGCGTATCTGATGGGAATGCTTTTTGTCGGCACTCCCGGACTCACAACTACAAGTTCAATATTGTCGAGCAACCAACCTGGCAAGTCGCCCGAGATGCAGCCGATGCCTTCGTCTTTGAGAGCGCGCGCTTCGGCGCTCCATTTTTCAAACGGCTTCTGATCGTTCAGCGCCACGATTGCGCCGCGAGCGGCGAGAAACTTCGCGCAGGCAATCCCGCTGCGCGCTGCTCCAATTATCAAAACTTTCTTGCCAGTAAACAGTTTCGAGTTTCGAGTTTTGAGTTCCGAGTTTCGATTTCGTAAGAAGCCTTGAAAAACATCTCGAAACTCGAAACTCTGAACTCGAAACCGCCTCACCGTAGTTTCAAAGTCGAGAGACTTAACAACGCAAAGAGTATTGCCAGGATCAAAAAGCGAAATACGATCTTCGGCTCTTTCCAATCCTGCATTTCAAAGTGATGATGCAACGGGGTCATCTTGAAGAGTCGCCTGCCGGTTCCCGTCGTTCGTTTCGTCATCTTAAAGACGCCCACTTGCAACATTACCGACATGGCTTCCATCACAAAGACTCCGCCCACCATCACCAACATAAACTCCTGTTTCGTCAAAATGCTGACTGTCCCAATCGCTCCGCCGATCGCCAAACTGCCGACATCACCCATGAAAACTTCCGCGGGCGGCGCGTTATACCAAAGAAAGCCCAGACTGGCTCCGGCCATCGCGCCGCAGAAAACGGTTAGCTCGGCAGCTTCCGGGCGATGCGTCAATTCCAGATAACGTGCCCAACGCGCATCGCTGCTCAGATAAGTAAAACCAGTCAACGCCGTCATCGCGATAAATGTCACGCTGATCGCGAGACCATCGAGTCCGTCCGTCAGGTTTACCGCGTTAGACCAGCCCATCAAGACGATGATGATCAGAACGAGATAGAGATACGGGCCAATGTAACTGATGCCGTAGGGCTCTGAGGTTGCTTTCAAAAACGGGATGCTGACATTCCAGGAGTAGTCGCTGGCAAGCCACTTCGTCGAAATGAAAAGTACCGTCCAAACACCCAATGCGATCAGGAATTGAAAGATCAACTTCTGCCGGCCGGTTAATCCCAAGCTTCGCTGCTTCGCCATCTTTGCGTAGTCGTCCATGAATCCGATGGCGGCGAAGAGCACCGTCGCGACGATTACGGTCCAGATGTAGAGATTCGACAGTCGCGCCCACAGCAAAGTCGAAATCAAGACCGAGCCTACTATGAGCACACCGCCCATGGTTGGCGTGCCTCTTTTTGCCATGTGTCCCTGGGGACCTTCTTCGCGAATTTGCTGGCCGATGTTCCAACCCTTGAGCGCCCGAATCAACGCGCCGCCAAACAGGAGCGAAAGCAACAAGGCGGTAATTGAGGCGTAGGCGGTGCGAAAGGTGACGTACTGAAAGACGTTGAGCCCCTTGATCAGAAACCAGTCCTTCTCTTTGAAGTGACCGTAAAGCAGCTCGTATAGAAAGTAGTAGATCATTTAAGCAGTAGTCAGTGGTCAGTGGTAAGTAGTCAGTAGTTTCCCCCACTTTGCATTCACGTTATGAAGAAAACGAATTTGTAATGGCACTGACGACCTTATCGGTTGCGACACCTCGCGAACCTTTTATTAACACCAAGTCGCCCGCTCTTAGTTCGCCGATGATTGCTGCGGCCGCGTCCTCGGCGCTTTTAAAAAACCGAGCTTCAGGTACGCCCACCTCTTTTGCGCCGGCGACCAACTGCTCCGCCAAACCCCGCACACCCCAAACCACATCAACTCCCATGTGGGCTATTTCGCGACCAGCTTCGCGATGAAGTTCCGCCGCATTCGGTCCCAGCTCTAACATCTCTCCGGCGATCAAGATCCGTCGCTTGCTTTCGCCACTGCCCTCCACAATCGTCCGCACCATGCTAAGCAATGAACGCGGATTCGAGTTGTAGGAATCATCTACAACCCTAAAGCCGGTCGCAAATTCGAGCGTGGTGCCGCGCATCGCCGGCGGCCGGGCGTCTTCCAGTGCGGCGGCAATCTGCTGAGGTCTGATTTCCAGACACGTTGCCACAGCAGCGGCAGCAAGCGCGTTCATCAGGTTGTGCCGGCCGCTCATATGCAGAACCGCCGGCGCTTTCCCGAGCGGTGTTTGCAACTGGAAACTGATCAAACCAAGGTGAGTGGTATCGATATCGGTAGCCGTCACATCGGCCTGCCGCTCAATACCAAAAGTGAGTGTACGTCCCGGGTGCCGGCCGCGCATCTTGATTACCAAATCATCATCGGCATTAAGAACTGCGACGCCTTCCGGTTTCAAACCTTCAATGAGCTCTGCTTTTGCCTCCGCGATGTTTTCGATCGAACCGAGGTATTCAAGATGAACAGGCGCCACCATCAGCTCCACGCCAATGTCGGGCGGAGTAATTTCCACCAGGCGGCGAATCTCATGGGTGGGCGAAGACATTCCCATTTCCAAAACAGCTATATCGAACTGGTCCGGCGACTGACCCGCGCTTACCAACTTCAAAACCGACAAAGGCAGGCCCAGTCCGTTGTTGTAGTTCCGCTCGCTCTTCAACACCCGCCGGCCGGCGCCGGAAAGCACTTGCGCGGTAAGCTCCTTGGCAGTTGTCTTGCCCGCGCTTCCTGTGATTCCGACGACCGGCCGCCCCCATGCCTCGTAGACTCGTCGCGCCAGCGTTTGCAGGGCCGCTATCGCGTCGTCTACGAGCAGCAAACGATCCTTGTGTTGAAGCAACTTCTCGTCAGTATTAACGCGCTCGGTACGGGCGACTGCGGCGATCGCTCCCCGAGCAAGTGCGTCCGCAATGAATTCATGAGCGTCCGCAAAAATCCCATTGAAGCCGGCGCGCGCATAATCGTCCTGAGACAGAGCAAAGAACAGCTCGCCCGTTTTCACCGAGCGCGAGTCAATCGAAAAGTCCGTAATTTGTTTGTCAAACAACTCGGCGCTGACAAAATTTGCATCAGCGCCCATCAATATCGACGCTTCCCTGACATTCACGTTATTTCAGCCTCGTCCTGTCCCTGTGTGCTCACGTCTTCGCTGTTTGCGGCAACGTTTAATCCGGCGGATGCGAAACGCGGCATCGTGCGTTCTTCCAAGCGGGCCGGTGCTTCGTTTGCTCGAACTTCTCGCAGTCGTCGCCTACAAGCTTCAATGCGACAGCTTACTCCATTACTAAAACCGGTACGTGTCAGCCTTCGTTGGGGGATCATCTGTCGACTCCGTTCGTGTCAGAGTTGAAATGTCAAAAAACCAGTTGCCAAACGGCATGTCTGTTCACTTAGCTCGCGCGAAATCGATGTAAACCACTTGTCCCGCGTTCAATTCAGCTCCGGGCGCCGGGTGCTGTGAAGTCGCTCGGCCCTCGCCTTTGGCCTCCAGCTTCAAACCCAGCTGGGCGCAAGTGCGCGCCACGTCTCGAACACTGCGACCACTCAAATCGGGCATCAGGATCGAACTCTTGTTCGCGGCCGCATAAACGATCTCGCCGCCGTGCCCATCGCTTCCTGCCACGCTGGGCAAAGTCGCTTGCCGGGCGAGCTCAGTCTGCATTTCTTCTTCGCGCCTTTGCGGACTAATCTCGGGAACTGCCGCCTGCGCAATCTGGCCGTCCCCTAATTTAAAGTACGTATCCGGGACCACTCCGAGATCAGGCAATATTTGTTCGGCTATCTCCCGGAAGATAGGGGCAGCCACATCGCCACCGTGATAAGCGCCGCCAGGCTCGTCAATCACTACGATGATTACAACCGAGGGATTGTTAACGGGGGCAAAACCCACAAACGATGCCACGTGCTTGGTGCTTGAATATGTCTTCGTTTTGGGATCAATTTTTTGCGCGGTGCCGGTTTTTCCCGCCGCCGTGTAGCCATTCAGTTGCGCGAGCTTTGCAGTGCCGTTCAGGGTCACACTCTCGAGCATTTGACGCAGAGCGCGCGCTGTCTCGGCGTTGACAACGCGCCGCTGTTCCGGTTCTGCGCGATAGACAGTCGCGCCTGTTGCGGTGCGAACTTCCCGCACGAGATGCGGCGCTACGCGGACGCCGTCGTTCGCGAGAGCACCAAAAGCCGCGGCCATCTGTAACGGTGTGACTCCGATTTCCTGACCAATAGCTATGGATCCAATTGAGGAGGGCTGCCAGCGACTCACAGGCCGCAAAAGCCCCGCCGTCTCACCCGGCAACTCGATTCCTGTGCGCGAGCCAAAACCAAAACGTTTGATGTAGTCGTACATCGTCGGATCGCCAACTCTTATTCCCAGCTTGATCGCGGCCACGTTGCTCGACTTCGCTAACGCTTCGGTAATGGTCAGGCTGCCAAATGAGTGATGATCGTGAACCACGCGACCGGCGACTTTGATCGCTCCCATTTGGCAGTCGATGCGGTCGTCAGGTTTTACTAATCCTTTTTCAATCGCGGCCGAAAAGGAAACAATCTTGAAAGTCGAACCGGGTTCATAGATGTTCTGCAGTGCCCAATTAGCGCGTGCCTCCGGTTTCGACTCGCCTGGCTTGTTTGGATCGAATGTCGGGGCGTTGGCGAGAGCAAGAATCTCACCGTTGCGGGGATCGAGCACGATTGCAGTTCCGGACTTTGCTCTGGATTTAGCGATCGCCGACAGCAGAGCCTGTTCGGCGCGGTACTGAATTGAATGGTCAAGAGTCAGGACAATCGTGTGCCCCGGCGTGCCTGGCTGTTCAAAACTTTCGTAAGCATTGCCTTCAGAGTCTTTCTCGAGAAAGAGCTTCCCCGGCTCTCCGGTTATCTTTTCGTTATAGAACTGCTCCACGCCTCCCAAGCCCGCGCCATCAATGCCAACGAAGCCGAGCACGTGAGCGCCGATCGAGCCATTGGGATAGAAACGCTTTGGCTCGGAACGGAAATTCACTCCCGGCAGGCCCCGACTGCGAATTGCGGTCGCTTGTTCCGCTGATAGCCGGCGGGCGATCCAGATAAATCTGCTGTTCTTTGTCTTCGCCTCTTCTAATTTCTGTTGCAAGTCTTCTTTCTTGAGTTTGAGAACTGAAGCTAACCCTGCAGCAGTGCAAGTGATGTCGCCGGCGTTTTCCAAATTCGCCGTGTCGATGAAAATTGATTCGGTTTGAATGCTGCGCGCCAGCTCTCGTCCCTGACGGTCAAGCAAGGTGCCGCGTTGCGGAGTGGTTTCAATTGCCTGTTGCTGTTGCGAGCGCGCTCGTTCGCCGAGAGCTACGTGTTGTGAGACTTGTAGATAGACTAGGCGAACGCTGATCGCTAACACCCAAAAGACGATAAACGCCGCGACGAAGAGCGCGCGGCGAATCGAGGCATCAGGTCGAATTCTAGATTCAGCGGAAAGGCGTGCCAGCATTGCGGACATGATCCCCTTAAACGGTACCGCGAGGGAAACAGCACCAAACCTTGAGCTACAGCGCCGAAAATAGCGACGTATTAACTAACGATTGAAAGAAGCGGACGGATTAATGAGCGCCGCAGCAACTGGCAATTGTGTTCCGGGCTTTCGTGTGCCGACTTGACCGGGTTGCAATGGTTTCAACCCCAGTTGACGGGCAGCCGATTCCAGGCGCGCAGGTGACGAGGCGCGCTCCTTTTCGAGAATCAGACGCTCCTGTTCCTCGAGCAACTTTTGCCGCTCAACTCGCAGCGCCTCACTTTCGTAACCGTAGTGAACCGCGGCGAAATGTTGTCCGGCGGCAAAGACAAAACCGCCGCAAAGCGCCAGAGCGCAACCGAGCTGCAGGGCTAGACGCGAGAGCGCTGGTAGATCACGCTCGCGCTTAACATTTGAATTCTGATGTTGAAGCGGGTGTCGGTTCATGGGGCTGCTGTCTCCAGTGTCGAATTAAAATCAAGACTCAGGAATGCGGGAGACTGAGTTTCCGGCAAGCTCTCAGCTTCGCACTTCGCGCTCGCGGATTCTCTTCCACTTCTTTGTTGTCAGGAACTACCGGACGTTTCGTCAAGATCTCCACCACCTTGCGCGCCCCGCAGGAGCAAACGGGAACCCGCGGCGGGCATTGGCAATAGCCTGAGAGCCGCCTGAATTCCTGCTTGATGATCCGATCCTCAAGCGAATGGAAACTTATTGCGACGAATCTGCCGTCCGGTTGTAAAAGATCTATTGCGGTGCCGACGTATTGATCCAGCCCTTCAAGTTCGCGATTGACGGCGATGCGCAAGGCCTGAAAAGTACGCGTCGCTGGATGGATTCCTTTTCCTTTGCTCTGGCCAGTCGCCCGTTGTACCAAATCGGCCAAAGCCTTTGTTGTGGCTATCGGTGTCCCTTGTTCACGCTTTTCAACGATCCACTTGGCGATGCGACGTGAACGCCGCTCTTCGCCATATTCAAAAAGTACCTGGGCAATTTCTGCTTCCGGTAACCGCTCCAGTAACTCGGCTGCTGTTTCCTCTCCACTTGCCGGATTCATGCGCATGTCTAGGGGCGCATCCCAGCGGAAACTGAAACCTCGTTCCGGTGCGTCGAACTGCAATGAAGAAACGCCCAGGTCTGCCAAAACGCCTTGCACTCCGGGTTCACCCAGCCCCGCGAGCACTGTCTGAATTTCTTTGAAGTTCGCCGCGACTGCGCGAAATCGGTCACCGAATTTAGCGAGACGCTCGCTCGCGTATTGAAGTGCTTCGGGATCTAGATCGAAACCGATGACGCGAGTGGCTTCAGAGGATTCAAGGATGGCTTCGCTGTGCCCACCGAGGCCCAACGTGCAATCGACGAAGAGGCCTCCACGCTGCGGGGCGAGGAATTCAATCGTTTCCCCAAGCAGCACGGGGCGATGGGGCGCGCCTTTGCCCCCCAAAGGCGCAGCCATCACCACCGCCCCGTGATCTCATTCAAAGAACAGGTAACTCGTGAATCAGGAATCGTGAAACATGAAGCGTGAATCGTGAATCGTGAATCGGTTGCTTCGATTCCGACAATCGGCAATCGGCAATCGGCAATCGGCAATTCAAAATGGTTCACGGCTATATACCTAGTCGGGCGATCGCTGCCTCGTCCTCTTCCGTATAAGGGTCCGCAAGCATGCGTGCCTTAAACTTGTCGAGCTCCCAAACCTCCAGGTAAGTCAGATAACCCATCACCGCCACGTCGCCGATTACTTCCGCGCTCTTCCGCAGCAGCGGATGAATTAACAGCCGGCCCTGACCGTCGATCGTTGCTTGTTGGCCGTAGTAATTGGTTCTGTCAAGGAACTTGCGCCGCGCGGGATCCATCGTGGGCAGTAGCGAAAGCCGCTGTTCGATCGATTCCCATTCCGGCAGCGGGTAGATGCGAACGTTGTCACCCGCTAAGCTTGTGATGTAAAACTCGGTGCCGTGTTTTTCTTCGATTAGGCGGCGAAAAGGCGTCGGCACTTTCAGCCGACCCTTCACGTCTATTCGGGCCGTGTAGTTCCCCCGCAGCATATCGTTCGCCCAATCATCGATAGGTTTGGTGGGTGGCCTTCTAAGGAAAAGTAGCTAAATGGTCAGGTGCTAACGAGGTTGGACCCACTTCCGACCACTTTCGACCACCCGCAGCGGATACTACGCTTGGGCATTTTCACTGTCAATACCCAAATCCGGGTAATACAGGTTTTTTAGGCGGGTTTTGATGAGCCCCGAGGATAACTGTTCGCCTGTTGTTTGCCACCGCCCCAGTCTCAAAGTCTCAGGTTCCAAGTCTCAGGTCTCAGGTCTCAAGTCTTCAGTCTCAGGTCTCAGGAGCCTCAGATCCCAGATCTCAGATTTTTAAGTTTCAGCTTCGAGTTGGGTCTTTGACCACTGGTGCGCGGCAAGTCTCGGACTTGCTGATTATGGCGTTAGCTTAATTAAAGGTCTTTGACCTACATTAGCCACGTCGAAGACCTGCTTCACGAAATAGTGATCGCAACGGCGAGTCAGAGACTTGCCGCGCACCTAAAGGTCAAAGACCCAACTCGAAACCTGAAACTTGAAAACCTGAGCCTGAAATCTGAAACCTGAGCCTGAAATCTGAAACCTGAGCCTGAAACCTGAAACCTGAGGCCTGAGACTTGAGACCTGAGACCCGAGACCTGAGGCTTGGGACTTGAGACTTAGCCAAGGCTCGGACCATGATGTATATTGACGCGCCGTGTTCAATTCCCTTGATTTTCTCGTTGAGTAGCACAGGATGGAGCAAACTTTCGGACGCCTGCCGGAACTCCTCCTGTTCGGCCTGCTCGCTGGTGGAGCAAACCTAATTGGCGGACTCGTCTTAATAAAGGCGGGCGTTCACCGGCTGGGAGAGCGTTTCCTCAAGTACCTTGTCGCCCTCGGCGCCGGCTTCATGCTGGCGGCAATCTTTATCGAAATTCTCCCGGAAACCATCAGCATTTGGACCGAAAATCGTTCCGGCGCGCCTGCGGCCGAGGCTGTGCTGGGAGCCATGACGCTTTTATTGGCTGGCTATCTGATAATCCAACTCTTCGAACACACAATTGCGCCGCACTTTCACTTCGGCGCCGAAACCCATCCCGAATCTTTCATGAAGCCGGCAGCGGCATACACAGCCGTAGGCGGTCTATTTATCCACACTTTCTTTGATGGAGTGTCCATTGCTGCCGCCTTCCTGGTGAGCTTTCGTGTGGGACTGCTCGTATTCGTCGCAATCTTGCTTCACAAAATGCCCGAAGGATTTACTGTTGCTTCGATCATGCTGGCGTCGGGCCGTTCTCCCAGAAAGGCCCTGCTCGCTACGGCTGCGATTGGAGCTGCAACACTCGCAGGGGTAATTGGTGTCGCCCTCCTGCAAGCCAAGGTTCACTCCGCGATAGCCTACGCACTTCCCTTTTCCGCGGGTGTGACGCTCTACGTGGCGGCGAGCGATCTAATTCCCGAGGTAAATCATAATGAGCATCGGAACCCAACCGTCTCACTTGTCGTTTTTGTAGGAGTGGCCCTGTTCTATTTGTTACATAAAGTGATCGAGGGTTAAGGTAGTAGCGAATTCAGTTGAAAAAGTTTTCCATACCAGGGTTGCCTTTGACTTTCCGCGTTGCTCCGCTGATGGTCGTGCTCGCGATCATCCTCTTACTCGCCGGCAGCAGTGCCGCACCGTTCGGCCAGGCATTTGGGCAAGCTACCCCGGAGTCGCCTGTCCCGCTTCCCGTTCCCTTCAATCCAATTGTCGATAACGCCAACGTAATCGATGCAGAGACCCGCAAAAAGCTTGAAGCCATTTACCTGAACGTCAAAGAACGCGCACAAATTGAATTTGCAGTGGTGACTGTGGACACCACAGGCGATCGGGACATCTTCGATTACTCGTTGGCTGTCTACCGCGGCTGGGGAATCGGAACGAAAACAAATGACGGCTTCTTACTATTGCTCGCAGTAAAAGACCGCAAGTACTACACGCAGGTTGGCTATCACCTTGAAGGTGATCTTAACGATGGCCTGGTCGGACAAATTCAGCGTGAGCGACTGGTACCGCAGTTAAAGAAAGGAAACTACAGCCAGGCTGTTTACGACACCGTGCAGGCATACGTTGCCACGTTAGCGGAAAAGCGCGGCTTCACAATCGAAGGAATTGATCAACGCTACGCCTATCGCGAACCGCGCACACAACCTGGCATTGGCAGCAGATCGGGTGGCCTTTCCCGAGGCTTTTGTATGCTCCTGATAATTCTCGTGGTCGTAATCTTCATCCTTTCTTCGATGAAGCGGGGGGGACGCGGCGGTGGTGGCGGTTGTTTGAATCTGCTGCTCTGGAATGCGTTACTGAACAGTGGCAGTCGCGGCTGGGGCGGATCAAGTAGCGGTTGGGGTGGAGGCGGCTTTGGCGGTGGCGGATTCGGTGGCGGTGGTGGTGGTTTTGGTGGCGGGTTTGGCGGGGGGAGCGCGGGCGGTGGTGGAGCGGGAGGCAGCTGGTAACGGAAACCCATAGTTTGCGTGTTCGGCAACTAGCGAGTTGGCGGATGAATGCTTATTGTCGTTAAGTAACTCTGCTAGTATTCGGAGCACCAAAATAAGAAATGTCGAAAAAGATCGTTCAGGAAGCGCTTCACGGTTTGATTGAAGACCTGCGTACTACGCACGGCGACAATCTGGCGTCGGTGGTGCTGTATGGATCGGCAGCCGCGGGGGATCAAATCGAGTTACGCTCCGATTACAACCTGCTGATCTCCTTGCATCGTATTACCCCTGCGGATCTACGCCAGGCGCAGGCGCCCATGCGGGAATGGCAGCGTCTGGGCCATCCCTTGCCCGTTTACTTCACAGTTGAAGAATTGTCGGACGCCGCGGATGTCTTCCCTATTGAATTCCACCAGATGTCGCAAGCTCGCATCCTGCTCTACGGCCAAGACCCTTTTGAATTCGCCAAACTTTCAGACATTCACCTGCGGCACCAGGCCGAGTACGAGCTCCGTAGCAAACTGATCCAGCTGCGCCGGCTCTACATTCCGGCTTCAATTTCACTTACCAAACTGTGCGATTTAATGAGCGACAGTCTGGCCAGTTTCGCTGCTTTGTTTCGTGCGGTTTTGCTGTTGCACGGCGTGAAAGCGCCAGTTGCGAAGCCCGATTGTGTGCGGGCCACAGTTCGCCTGCTCGAGCTTGATGCCCAGCCCTTTGAAAGAATCTTTGCGATGCGCGCTAACGGCGAACTGCCGGCAACTGAGCAGGAAGCAAACGACATCTTCGCTGCTTATATGTTGCAACTGGAGCGCGTTGTGGAAGCCGTTGATGAAACTAAGATTGAAGAGCCGCCCCTGCACTGAGTCAACCATAACTACGCGGAGAATCACTATGACTTACAAAAAAGTTCTGCTGATAACACTAGTCGTATTCGTATCGCTTTCAGCCAGCGGTTGCGGCTACAACACCCTGACCACCAAACAACAAAACGTGAAAGCCAAGTGGGCGAACGTGGAAACGCAGCTGCAGCGTCGTGCCGATCTAATCAACAACCTCGTGGAGTCGGCGAAGCTGGCGGGCGTTCAAGAACAGGAAGTGTTTGGCAAGATCGCCGAAGCTCGATCGAGGTTGTTGAATGCTACGCAGCAGGCGCCGCAAGGTGAGGCGGGCGACAAGAGTCCGGAACAGAAGCAGGCTGTAATTGATGCGGCCAACAGTTTTGGAGGCACGATTGGACGGCTCTTGGTATTGCAGGAGGCTTATCCGCAGTTGCAATCGAATCAGAACTTTTTGAAGTTACAGGATGAGGTTGCCGGTACGGAAAACCGGATAGCGACGTCGCGCCTGGACTACAACAACGGCGTCCAGGATTACAACACCACGCGAGCGCGCTTCCCCACTGTCATTTCTGCGAAGTTGTTTGGTTTTAAGGAAGAGCCTTACTTTAAGGCCGAGGAAGGTGCGAGTCAGCCTCCCACAATCAACGCCAACTCGTTGCGGCAAAGCACCCCGGCCCCGTAATGCTGTCTGGAGTGCCCGGCAATGCGAAGCGGCGACGGCGCTTTGGTTTAGAAGGACTAGGATGAGGTTTTAGGGCTTGTTCTGGTTTTTGAACCAAAGCGCCGTCGCCGCTTCGCTCTGCCGGCGCACCCAAAAGTCGTCAGAATCCTCGCGAGCTGCACATGGAACAGTGATCGCAGGGCTTTCCTCCCGGCTCGATGCTGCAGAGTTTCTCCTTCTCAAAAAAATCCACAAGCGCCGAGACGGTTGCTTCCTCCACTCCAAACTTTTCCTCACTAGGATGGGAATAGGAACTGTTGATGCCGGCAAGCCAGGGCGAATGGGTTACCAGGCCGGCACGCGGAGCTGCAGGTGATGGAGGTGATTGATGAGTGGTCAGGGCGGAAGGACTAGAAACGGCGGCTTCCAGTTGAGCCAACTTCCGTTGCAAATCATTGATGCCGGCGCGGACGGCTGCTAACTGTGAACTGACTTCAGAACCCTGGGGCCGCGCTGTCGAGCTTGAACTCAAAGCACTGCCCGAGACGCGCCGCGCGATTCGTTCTGCCATCTCTCGAGCTTGATCCTGGTCCGTGCTCATCAGTTTCTATAACAAATCAATTCGATCGACGACGCCAACGATCGCCGAATCGATCGCCGCTCCCGGTTTGCCTGTCGCCGCGGTCGAAGCGCTCCAACCCTCCTGAACAATCAGTACGGTATCGCCCACGCCCGCATCCACGGAATTTAAAGCAATCACGGTGTACGCGGTTTCGTCGCCTTCGGGAGTGATCTGCTGGCAAAGCATGACACTCGCGTTTTCGTAGCGCAGATTCTTTTGTGTAGCAACGATGTTTCCTAGCACTCGCGCGAGAATCATTAGACTACAAAACCTTTTTCCGGTAAGTGGCGCTCTGCGTTACATGGAAATCGGAATCAACGATGCCGATTATGGTGCAATCTGTCGGCGTGTCTTCGCGCTTGAACGGAAAGCTCGCCTCCTTGCCGCGGCACCAGAAAACCAGCTCGCCGATGCCCGCTCCAACTGAATCCACCGCAACCAGCGGCTTGCCTGTGGGCTGGAGATCCTTGTTCAGGGTTTGCACGACAAGCAACTTACGACCGTCAAGAGCTTCGTTCTTGACCGTAGCGACGACAGTTCCGATGACACGAGCGAGTTGCATGTTTCGAGTTTCAAGTTTCGAGTTTCGAGTTCGGTTCGCGATTCGAGTTCGAGTGGTCGAACTGCAAGCGTGACGGGTTGCGACTCAAATATCGCCAACCGAACACGAAACGCGGAACTCTAAACTCGAAACTTTAGTCTGCCGTTATGTCCACCTCATCGATCACGCCCACGACCGCGGCATCGACGGGAGCGTCTTTCATACCCTGCGCCAGGCGCGCACTGGAACCTGCGACTACCAAAACCTTTTCGTGGAACCCTGCGCCCACCGTATCAACCGCCACTACATAACCGGTGGTGTCGGTTCCATCGACGTTGACGGGACGAACTATCAGGAGCTTCTTACCAAGCAGGCGCTCATCTTTTTGCGTGGCAACAACGGTTCCGAGGATGCGGGCGATAATCATGCCTAGCCGCGATTCCCAATCGGAAGTGCATCGTCAACGCTGCCATGCGGACGTGGAATCACATGGACGCTCACCAGTTCGCCCACGCGTCGGGCGGCAGCAGCGCCGGCATCGGTAGCGGCTTTTACTGCGGCAACGTCTCCGCGAACGATGGCGGTAACAAAACCGGCGCCAATCTTTTCGTAGCCAATCAGTGTTACGTTGGCAGCTTTCACCATCGCATCGGCGGCTTCAATCATTGCCACCAGTCCTTTAGTTTCCACCATGCCGAGTGCTTCTTGTGGCATCTCTTATGCTCCTCTTCTCGTGAATCGGGAAATCGTAAATCGTGAATAGTCTTCAAGCCGCAAATAGTTGTCGAAGCTTATTAACCGCCAAGACGCGCCAAGGACGCCAAGTCAACGACATTAGCACCATCTGATTGTTCAAGTTCTATCTTGATTTGGTATTGATCCGTCATTTTAGCCGACAGATTCTTGGCGCTCTCTGCGAGCTTGGCGGCTTGGCGGTGAATGTTTCTAGCTCATCACTGACGTGTGTTCACCGCCTGAGCCAGAAGCTCAACCAACTCTTCTCTCGTTAATGCTATCTTGCCACTGCCGTTTGTCGCCGGCTCATGATAACTCGAAACTGCTGGCCGGTCGCCCGTAGGACACGTCAGCTGGGTTTCGTGAAGGTATCCACACGCCTGACAGCGAGCACTCTCGCCGAGATATCCTGCCGCTTCTCTAACATTAATTAGCTTTTCAATGGCATCGACGGGCAAGTTCTTCGACCCGCCCAAAATGCGCGAAAGGATCGCGATTCGTGCCGTATGTTCGAGGGTTTCTAACCGATCGAACGCCTGCCAGAGATCCGATCCGTAAGCTACGGCTCCATGGTTCGCCATTAAGAGCGCGTTGTGGTGCTTCACAAGCGGACGCATCGCTTCGGTCAACTCCTCAGTTGACGGCGTTCCGTACGCAGCAAGCGGCACGCACCCGAGGGTGAGAATCACTTCCGAAAGTATCGGTTGATCGATCGCAAGGCCGGCGACAGCAAACGCAGTCCCGTGCGGTGGATGAGCGTGACATACAGCCTTGATGTCCGGTCGCTCGTTATAAATCAGGATGTGCATCGCCAGCTCGCTCGATGCTTTGCGATTACTGAGCGCTTTTCCGGTTGCATCCGTCACCGCCAACGAGTCTTCCGTCATCCGACCTTTACACGTCATCGTGGGCGTGGCAACGATGCGGCCGTCGTCGAGACGCAGGCTCAGGTTGCCGTCTGACGAGACGACGTAACTGCGTTCGTACATGAGTTGGCCGATGCGAACTATTTCGCGCCGGGCAGTTTGCTCATCCATTGATAACGGGTAACGTCCTTAGAGCCCGCGTTCGCTCTGCGCGGGCAGTTCCTCAGGTTCGGCGCTTCTACGGGCTTTGGTTGTCACGCTCGCCTGCGGTCGCGAAAGGAAATACGATAATGATTCCAGCGAAGTTGTTAAGTCAACGGTCTTAACTTTTACTCCGAGACGCGCACTTAGCACTGCGGGAGCGAAATTTAATACTGCTCTCACGCCCGCGGCGGTCACTTGATTCAAGACTCGTTGCGCCGCGCGTGCGGGAACCGCTATCACCGCGACGTCAACGCCTTCTTCCTTGACCACTCGAGCGATGCGCTTCACGTCGTGGACAAGGACTTTTCCAGGACCGATGTGCATCCCAATCTTCGCCGCATCGTTGTCGAACAAGGCAACGACAGTGAAGTTTGATTTTTCGATGCCTTGATAATTGGCGAGGGCCGTGCCCAGGCGACCAGCGCCGATGATTCCAACCCGATGAGCAGTGTCCAAGCCAAGAATTTTAATGAGATGCGCCCGCAAATCTGCTACGTAATACCCGACACCACGCACGCCAAACTCACCAAAATAGCCGAGGTCTTTACGAATTTGCGCTGAATTGAGATTGAACTGTTCCGCGAGGGCCTGCGACGAAATTGTTTTGATGCCGGCCCCCGCGAGTGTGTTCAAACATCGCAGGTAAACGCTCAGCCGGTTCGTCGTCAGCTCAGAGATCTTTTCGGATTTCATCTTGTTTCTGATTGAAGGCCGCGCCAAGTATAGCGCCAATGAAGGATTCAGCGTAACGCCTAAACAGTTTCCAGTTTCGGGTTCCGAGTTTCGGGTTCCAGTCTGGAGTTTCGAGTTTCAAGTTTCGTGGAGGCTCCCTCGCAAAAGGACGGCGAACAGGCTTTCATCCGGATATCCAACCTAAACCGAACTCCAAACCCGAACCTCGAAACTCGAAACTCGGAACTCGAAACCCGAAACTCGAAACTCGAAACCTGCTATCGTTGCCGAACGCTGTATCCTAACTTACAATCGCGACCGTTTAAGCCGACACAATGATTGCTCACCTTTCAGGTACACTGCTTTCGAAGCAGGCCACTTCCGTAATTCTCGATGTTGCCGGAGTCGGTTACGAGGTGTCCATTCCGCTTTCGACGTTTTATGAACTTGAAGATCCAGGCTCGAATGTTCAACTGCGAATCTACACGCACGTGCGCGAAGACGCGCTGCAGCTCTACGGTTTCAAAACCGCGCGTGAACGCGAACTTTTTTTGCGGCTGATTTCGGTAAGCGGTATCGGGCCCAAACTCGGCATCACCCTGCTCTCGGGCATGAGTGCCGATGAAATGATTACGTCGATCCGTAACAACAACCTGGCGAAGTTGACCTTGATTCCCGGTGTGGGCCGCAAAACGGCAGAACGTCTCGTGATGGAATTGCGAGACAAGGTGGCCTCGCTTTCGGCCGGAGTGGATGAGGAGTTAGGAGCCAGGTCAGACGCCGCCGCTGTACCGACAGAGGATTCCATGCGCGCCGACGCACTATCAGCTCTGCTCAATCTGGGTTACCAGAGAAACGCGGCAGAGAAGGCAGTCACCGCATCTCTGAGTGAAGATGGTGAAGTTTCCGTGGAATCAATTCTAAGATCGAGTTTGCGTAAACTTGCCAAGGGTTAATTCGTCGCTGCGGAAGTGGTGAAACAATGGCCAAAGAACAACCGGTAAGAGTTCGGGACGAGGTTCCCAGCGATGCCGATCGTCAATTCGAATTGACGGTGCGCCCGACGCGACTCGCCGACTATATCGGCCAGAAACAAGTTAAAGAGAATTTACGCGTTTACATGAAGGCGGCCCTGGGCCGGCGCGAAGCGCTTGACCACGTTCTCTTAACCGGCCCGCCGGGACTGGGCAAGACGACCCTGGCGAATATTATCGCTAACGAGATGGGAGCCGAGTTACGGTCAACCGCCGGGCCGGCAATCGAAAAGGCTGGCGACATTGCCGCCCTCCTGACAAACCTCCAGGAAGGTGACGTGCTCTTCATCGATGAAATTCATCGGCTTATGCCGGCCCTCGAAGAGAAACTCTATCCGGCGATGGAGGACTACAATCTCGATTTGCTGATCGGCCAGGGCGCAGGCGCGCGTTCCATCAAGCTCGATTTGCCGAAGTTCACACTCGTAGGCGCCACCACGCGCGCTGGTTTAATTACAGCGCCATTGCGCGGCCGCTTCGGCATCGTCTTTCATCTCGATTTTTACCCTCACGATGACTTGGAAGTGATTTGCAAACGCTCGGCTGAGATACTCGGCGTGGAGATTGACGAAGAAGGCGCTCGCGAAATCGCGCGACGCTCGCGTGGCACCCCGCGAATCGTGAATCGCCTGTTGCGTCGAGTCCGCGATTACGCGGAAGTTGATTACGAGGGCAAAATCACTAAAGACGTCGCGCACGATGCCCTCAATCGAATGGAAGTCGACACCTATGGCCTGGATGAAATGGATCGCAAACTGTTACTGACCATCATTGAAAAGTTTGAAGGCGGTCCGGTTGGTTTGGGAACCCTCTCCGCCTCGATTCACGAAGAGAAAGATTCGATCGAAGAAATTATTGAACCCTACTTGATCCAGATTGGATTTCTTGATCGCACCCCACGTGGTCGCATGGCAACCAGGCGCGCCTACGAACACTTCGGCATCAGCCCCGCCCATCCCTCTAGACCCAGCCTGTTCGATTCCCAGTGAAGATTTTGGTAGGGTTGTTTCGGCGCTCACCAATAGTTTTGGGATTTTATGAGAAGTCTGTCCTCGTTTACTCGTCATTCGTTCGGCGTGCGCAATCGCGGTCCCTGGCGGTCAATTTTCAGCCACTCGCTCCACCAGTTTCACGAAAACGACCTGTTCACTTCGGCCGCGGCCATGAGCTATTTCGGGCTCATGACGCTGTTTCCGGCGCTTTTGTTGATGCTGGCACTCAGCAACAAAATCACGGCTGCTAATGAGCTGATCAATCGTGCCATCGATGTTTACCCTGGTTCGCGAGTATTTTTGCGCGAGACGCTGCGTTCATTCTCCTCAGTGAGCACGGGCGTGCTCATCAGCTGTTTCATCGTGGTGCTGTGGGCAGGATCCTGGGTCTTCGCCGTAATCGAGCGCGCTTTGAATCGGATCTGGGGGGCAACGTCACGTGCGTTTTGGCACGGTCGTGCCCTCACGATCGGAATGATCGGAATCATCGGTTTATTGCTCGCGCTCTCGGTAGGAATTACTTCAGTCGTTGTAGCGCTGCGCCAAATGGCGGTCAATCTCTCACCACGGCAAATGGTGCGCTATCCGATACTGTTATCAGCAGGCAGTGTTTTTTGGCAAGGCATCTACGCGACGATCAGCTTTCTCGTAACTGTTCTGCTGTTCGTCGTCATTTATCGTTTTATGCCAAAGGCGGAGGTTAGCCTGCGCGACACTTTGCCGGGTGCAGTGCTCGGCGGTTTGTTATGGGAAATTGCTAAGTATGTTTTTGCCTGGAGCTTGAATTACTTTCATTACGATCAAATCTACGGTTCCGTTGGCGCAGTCGTCGCCGTGCTTTCCTGGAGTTATGTCTCCAGCCTGATTCTTTTATTCGGCGCGCAACTAACCGCTGTATTTCATCGCGAACACCCGCATTACCCCGATCCCAAACCTGCCGTTTGATCAACTCTTTGTCTTCAAGCGCACTGCAATGCACGTTTCCGATTTTGACTATGACCTTCCGCCTGAGTTGATCGCTCAGGAGCCTCTTCCGCAACGCGACGCGTCGCGCATGTTGATAGTCGATCGAGAGAAGCAGACCTGGACCGATTCCCACTTTCGCGAATTACCACAGCAATTGGAGTCCAGCGATTTGCTCGTCCTCAACAACACGCGCGTTTTTCCGGCACGCCTGATGGGGCGACGTGAGCCTTCGGGCGGCCGCGTGGAAGTTCTGCTCGTGCGTGAATTAGATTCCGACGTTTGGGAGGCTCTAATCAAACCCGGTCGCCGGCTCAAAAAAGGCGACAAGGTGACTTTTGACGGGGCGCAATTAACGGCTGAGATCATCGACGAACGGGGGAAAGAACTGCGTCAGCTTCGACTGCACTCGCCGAAATCTTTGCATTCGGTCCTGGATGAGTTTGGTGAGATGCCTCTGCCGCCTTACATCAGCAGGCCTGCCGGTAGCTCGATGACGGATCGGGAACGTTATCAAACGCTATTTGCGAAAGCGCGAGGAGCCATTGCGGCGCCGACGGCCGGATTACACTTTACGCCACAGGTGATGGATCAAATCGCGGCCCGTGGCGCCACGCTCGCCGAGATAACACTTCACGTTGGCTATGGAACCTTCGAGCCAGTGCGTGTCGATGATTCCGCACAGCATCAAGTTTCCGCCGAGCGATACGAGATTGATAAAGTTGCCGCGCAGGCAATCAATGAAACCAAAGCGCATGGGGGACGCGTGATCGCAGTGGGAACTACAACCACTCGTGCCCTCGAGTCAGCAGTGAACGAACGCAGACTAGATCCTATTCAAGGTAGCGCTACGCTGACGATCGTTCCCGGCTACAAGTTTCGCGTCGTCGATGCTCTCTTAACTAATTTTCATTTGCCCCGATCGTCGTTGCTCATGCTCGTTAGCGCCTTTGCCGGCCATGAATTAATACTCGAGGCTTATCGTCATGCTGTGGCTTCTCGTTATCGATTTTATAGCTATGGCGACTGCATGCTCGTGATCTAGTGATCCAGAAAAGTATGATGCTAAACTAGCAACGACGAATCGTCGTTAAACAAACATGGCTGTTCTGAAAAAAATTCGCACGCGCTGGTGGTCACCAGCAGTTCCTCCGGAGCCCTATCCCGCGCCACCGGAGCGCACTATCGTTCCGGCATCGGGTTTCCGATACGACGTACGTCCACTCACAATTTCGCAATTGGATGAATGCTGGCGGCTGGATCAGCGCTGCTTCGTCGACGGCGAAGCTTATAGCCGGGAAACTTTCGAGTATCTGCTGACTGCGGCGGAATCAGTTTCCTTCCGCGCAGTAACTCCTGGCGGAGTGATGGTGGGTTTCGTGATCGGGCTTGTAGAGCCGGATCATACCGGTCACGTCACAACTGTGGGCGTAGCGCCGGAACACCGTCGCCGGCATCTAGCGAAGCGGTTAATGCTGCAAGTTGAAGAGGGATTTAAGCGGCGGAACGTGAGGTTGGTGCGCCTTGAGGTGAGGTCACTCAATACGGCGGCTCAAAGAGTCTATGAAACCTTAGGTTATACGGTCACGCAGCGACTGCCCAAATACTATTCAAACGGCGGCGATGGGCTGTTAATGCTCAAATCGCTCGATTAAAGTAACAGCCTTCCTATCTAGCCCTTCCGTAATTCAGTCAATACCTGCTTCGCCACTGCTTTCAACGTATCGAACACTCCAGGACCTGAAGAAGCGACTGCTTCGATCACTGGCTCGCCATTGCGGCGCAACTCCGCCGTTAATTCTTCAAGCGGGAGCACGTTCGGCAAATCTCGCTTGTTAAGCTGGAGCACGTAAGGAATTTTCTCAGGATCATAACCCTGCGCCCGGAGATTCTCGTCGAGGTTGTAAAGCGACTCAATATTAGCGTCCATTCGCTCTTCCTGAGAGTCAGCAACGAAAACAACTCCGTCTACTCCCTTCAGGATTAGCTTTCGGGAGGCATCGTAGAAAACCTGTCCCGGCACAGTGTAAAGGTGAAAACGTGTTTTGAAACCGCGGACAGTTCCCAACTCCAACGGCATAAAATCAAAGAACAGCGTGCGATCCGTTTCTGTGGCCAGGCTGATCAGTTTGCCTCGGGCCTGCGGCGCCGTTGAATCAAAGATGTACTGCAAGTTCGTCGTCTTACCACAGAGACCAGGTCCGTAGTAGACAATCTTGCAATTGATTTCCCGCGATGCGTAGTTGATGAAAGTCATGGCGCTTCTTAATTGAAAAGGCTATCGATATCTGCGTCGGTGATTCCTGCAAAGGGTGATTCGAGATCGTGATTGTCAGCGCTCTCGATCTCTTCAATCATCGACGAGAGTTGCTGTGAAACTTGCTTGCTCCGCAGCTTTACCAAACCGAGACTGGAGCGATCATCAAAGACGACGACGAGGAGAAGTCGGCCAATGACGGAGATGTGAATGCTCTCCCGTTGTCCCTCATGCGAGAGCGTGGGGAACTCTTTCTCGCCAATCAACTGCGCCATGCCTCCGGTTGCGGCGACATTACCCGCAGCCAGCGAGGCAAGACTGGTTGTGTCAAGATTCCCCACTTCCCCCTGAACGGCGATTTCCTGACCATCCTTATCGACCAGGAAAATCACTTTGGCTGCCGCGTCCATTCGGAGCCGCGCCAGGACAGCCTTGATTTGGTGGTACTGCTGCTCCCGCAGCAGGATCGGAGTGTCTGGCATCAATACAGCTTTCTTCGACTTAAGGTGGGCAAGACTATCGGGAGGTTATCGGCTGGAATTCAGGGCCGCTTATTGAGGCAAGATGTTGACTGCCTAGGAATTTTCCAGCAGGACTTGCGATGCGAACTTAGCGGAGCGGCTCGGCTTTGCTGAGCCTTGGGCACTCTAACATAGCCAACAATGACCTACAAGTGTTTTTCTTGGTTGGCCACGGGACATCATTTGTAGTTGCGACGCGGCCGAATAACGCCGCAACTCCCTTTTCCGCGTTGATTTACAGGGGAGGCTGTGTTAAACTCCGCCCCGTTCTCAAGGGTGTCTGGAGGACGGATTAGCGTCCTTCAAATTGAAAGCTTCCCCACATATGAGCAGCCCCATGACAAAAGGACTAAGGCGTTCGACATCGCGCACACCGGCGCGACGACCTGCGACCAAATCGTCTGTCAAAGGGCGTACATTAAAAGCGAAACCCGCAGGATCGAAAGCAAAAGCAGCAGCAAAGCCGCCAGTTCGCAAAGCGCAGAAGACCTCTACGCGAGCCGCAGCAAAAAAACTTTCAACCAGGAAACCTTCAGCACCTGCGAAAAAGAAAGTAGCTAAAGCACTGAAGCCGGTGAAGAAAGCTGTAACCCGGCAAGCTCCCGCGAGAAAAGCCGCCGTTGCAACTCCAAAGAAAGGCTTAGTCCCAAGAGTCAAAAAGACTCAGAAGCTTGCAGCTGTCCGCGCACAACGTCCCAGTGTTGTGCCAGCGCCTCCCCGGCGTCCGCCGACAGTGGATGAATCGGCAGCGTTGGTCGCGTTCGAACATGCTCACAAAGAATTTACGAACGGTCACTTCGGAGAAGCTCGCAACCAATTCCGCGGACTTCTGGAAAAGTATTCGCAGGTTTCAGAGGTCGCCGCTCGCGCACGCACGTACCTTGCAGTGGCTGAAGCGCGCTTACGCACCGAAAATATGCTCCCGCGCGATGCCGACTCGTTGTATGATCGCGGCGTGATTGAACTGAACCGTGGCGAGTATGTCGCGGCGCAGGAAATGTTTGAGCGTGCCCTCAAGCGGGAACCCGAAGCGGCACACATCCATTACGGCCTGGCAGCAACTCGCGCTCGCCTGGGCTCACTTGATTTGGCTCTCCAGTCTCTCCAACGAGCCTTAGATCTGCAACCCAGCCTCCGAGTTCGCGCGCAGCACGATCATGATCTGACCTCTCTGCGTAATGACCCGGACTTCGATAAGTTAATCTTCCAACCTCGTGCCTGACGTCTGGCTTCTCCTTCACCAGACAATCGCCCGCGAAAAGACGAGTTGAAAGCTTTTTCGTTTTAGGTATCATTCACTGTCGTCCTGTGTGGCGTGGAGATTCAAGAATTGCGCTTTAGCTCCCCAAAAGATCGTGGCTTGAACCTCGTGGCAATCGGGGGCGGCACTGGTCTTTCTACGCTGCTTGCCGGCTTGAAACGCAAGGTCGGGCGGCGAGAGACAGATAACGCGTGGATAAAGAATCTCGCAGCGATCGTTACGGTCTCGGACGACGGTGGCAGCTCCGGCCGGCTGCGCGAAGAGTTGCAGATGCTACCTCCGGGTGACATTCGCAACTGCATGATTGCGCTTTCAGAGGATTCGAACCTGCTGTCCAGACTTTTCAAGCATCGGTTCCGAGGCGAAGGCGCCCTCGGCGGTCACAGCTTCGGAAATCTCTTCCTCGCCGCACTGACTGAAGTAACTGGCGATTTTGTGGAAGCTGTTCGTCTATCGTCCGAGGTATTGGCGAGTAAAGGACACATTTATCCGGCGACGATTAACGATGTCCGTCTCGTAGCAGAACTGGAAGACGGCTCAATCGCTCAGGGTGAAACCCAGATTACGGCGTCGCTTTCAAAAATCCGTTCACTGCGTCTGGAGCCGGAACAATGTTTACCGCTTCCCGACGCCCTCGTCGCAATTAGAAATGCCGATGTCATCACCGTGGGTCCGGGTTCGCTCTACACCAGTATCCTGCCTAATCTGCTGGTGGCGCGCATGGCACGAGCAATTGGTGATTCCCACGCAACCAAGATTTTCATTTGTAACCTGATGACTCAACCGGGTGAGACCGACGGGTACACAGCCCGGCAACACCTGGATACAGTGAAAGCCTACGCCCCGGAAATTCATTTTGACTTCGTAGTCGTAAACGATCAGCCTGCCAGTAAAGAGCAGCAGGCCCGTTACGCAATCGAAGGCGCACACCAGATCGGAATCGAAGGTGAGGACCTCGCGGCATCCTTGGACGGAGAAGCCGAAGTCGTTCGCGCAGCGCTGCTTGATGAAGGTGAGAAAGCCCGCCACAATTCCGACCGCCTTGCCGCTGTAGTGTTTGCCTGCTGGCAACAGGCCGCGTCACGTCCCGCGGTTTCAGCCTAAGTGACCGAAAGAGATCCACGATTGACCCTCCAACAACAACGCCCCCTTGATGTGCTAATCATGGCCGCTGGATTGGGAACTCGAATGAAGTCCCAGAAGGCGAAAGTGTTGCACGAGCTCGGCGGTCGTCCCATCATCGCTCACGTCGTGCAAAAGGCTCTCGCGCTCCAGCCAAGAAAAATCTTTGTAATAGTTGGACATCAGGCAGAAAAAGTCGAAGCGGCTGTCCGTTCAGAAGTTGGCAACGAGGAAATGGTCGCCTTTCCATTGCAGCGTGAACAGCGCGGCACGGGCGACGCGGTTTTGTCTGCGCGTGAGGTTTTGCAAGGCGCCGATTCTACGCTTCTAATCTTGTCAGGTGATGTTCCTCTCGTTCGCGAAGAAACACTGCGTAAATTATATGAGCATCACATCGCGACGGGAGCTGCGTGCTCCATCCTCACCGTCAAACTGGAAAATCCTTCGGGCTATGGCCGAGTTGTGCGCGACGACGAAAACCGTTTTTCGCGCATCGTTGAACAGAAAGACGCTAACGAGGAGGAAAAGCTGATTCGCGAGATCAACTCGGGAATCTACTGCTTCGACACAACTAAACTCTTCACAGCTCTCGAGCAGGTCAAGCCCAACAACCAGCAACAGGAATATTACTTAACAGACGCACCGGCGATCCTCTTAGCCAGCGGCGAGAAGATCGAGCTCGTTCTCATCAATGACCCCCGTGAAGTTTCAGGTATCAATTCACGCGCGGAGCTCGCCGAATTCGAGAACCTGATGCGTCGCAGCACCATTCGTAGCTTGATGCTCGCGGGCGTCACCTTCATTGATCCAGCGCACGCATACATCAGTGCCACAGCGCAAATCGGCCGCGACTGCGTGATTCATCCCGATGTTTACATCGAAGGCCCGACTGTAATTGGTGAAAACTGCGTCGTGCGATCCGGAAGCAGACTTTCGAACTCCCGGATCGGCGACAATGTGACGATTAAAGACCACTGCGTGATCGTGGATTCAACAGTGGAATCGAATTGTTCTGTCGGGCCGTTTGCACACCTGCGCATGGGCGCGCATTTGGAAGAAGCTTCAGCGATCGGCAATTTTGTCGAAGTGAAGAAATCGCGACTCGGTCGGAAGTCGAAGTCAATGCATCTCACCTACCTGGGCGACGCCACCATCGGAACGGGAACAAACATCGGCGCTGGGACGATAACCTGTAATTACGATGGTCAGAACAAACACCAAACCCGCATCGGGAACAATGTGAAAATCGGCTCTGATACAATGCTCGTCGCGCCTGTTTCGGTGGGCGACGGTGCCATCACCGCAGCCGGTTCTGTGGTAACCGAAGATGTTCCGGAAAACTCGCTTGTCGCCGGTGTCCCCGCGGTCGTGAAGAAAAAACTTAAGAAAGAAGCCGGTTAAGGTAAAAACTTTATGTGCGGAATTGTGGGTTATGTAGGCAACAAACAGGTAGTACCGTTGATCATCGACGGGCTGCGTAAGCTCGAGTATCGCGGTTACGACTCAGCGGGAATTGCTGTCGTCAACGAAGAACACGAGCTGGAGATTCGTCGCGCTAAAGGGAAGCTGCGGAATCTCGAAGAGGCGATTCGCCTGACGCCGCTCGATGGCACCTATGGAATCGGTCACACTCGCTGGGCCACCCACGGTCGCCCCACTGAAGAGAACGCACATCCTCATCGCGATTGCACCGGTCGCGTAGTGGTCGTGCACAATGGAATCATAGAAAACTATATCCACCTGAAAGAGCGGCTCAGTCGACTCGATCATCAATTTGTTACCGAAACTGATACCGAGATCATCGCGCACCTCATCGAAGAGTATCTAAAGGAAGGCGAGAGTTTTGAGAAGGCAGTGCATCACACGGCGCTTGAACTACGTGGCATTTTCGCGCTCTCGATTATTAACTCAGACGAGCCTGACACCATCATTGCGGTCCGCCAGGGTCCGCCGGTAGTTATTGGTCTTGGTGATCGTGAGTACTTCGTCGCTTCAGACATTCCACCAATTCTCCAGCACACGCGCGACGTGTTTTTCCTTGGTGATGGCGAGATTGCCATTCTGACGAAAGATGCCGTGCAAGTTACCGATTTTCACGGTGCCGCGGTGCAGCCGGCCATCCAGCGAATTACCTGGGATCCGATCATGGCCGAGAAGGGCGGCTTCAAGCACTTCATGTTGAAGGAGATCTACGAGCAGCCTCGCGCCGTTCGCGATACGGTGCAAGGCCGGATCTCGCTTGATTCCGGACGCGTCTTTCTCGATGAGATGAAAAACATCACGGAGAGCGACTTCAAGCGTTTCTCCTCAATCACGATCGCCGCGTGTGGCACCTCCTGGCATGCGGGTCTTGCCGGGAAGTACATGATCGAACAACTGGCGCGAATTCCAGTTGATATCGATTACGCTTCCGAATTTCGTTATCGCGATCCGGTGATCGATGAAGACTCACTGCTCCTGGTTATCTCGCAATCAGGAGAAACCGCCGACACCATCGCCGCGCTTCGCGAAGCTAAAGAACGTAATGCCAAAGTTCTCGCCATTTGTAACGTGCAGGGTTCGATGATCATGCGCGAAGCTGACGGCACGATCCTTACCCACGCGGGTCCGGAAATAGGTGTAGCTTCAACGAAAGCGTTCACGTCTCAGATGATTGCGTTGTATTTGCTGGGGCTTTATCTCGGAGAAATTCGCGGGACCTTGTCGGCAGAACAAGCGCAGCGTCACGCGCAGCAACTGGCGGAGTTGCCGGTAAAGCTTGAACACCTGCTGAACGAGTCGGATCAGATGGAGGAATTGTCGAAGGAATTCTTTCGAGCCACTGACTTCCTTTATCTGGGACGCGGGATTAATTTTCCTGTAGCTCTCGAAGGCGCGCTGAAGCTAAAAGAGATTTCTTACATTCACGCGGAAGGCTATCCGGCCGGTGAAATGAAACACGGACCGAATGCGCTGATTGATGAGCGCTTGCCGGTGCTTTTCATCAACACGCGTGAGGAAGGCAACCGTGCTTCAGAGCTGCGTTATGAGAAAACACACTCGAACATCGTGGAAGTTAAAGCCCGTGAGGGTATCGTGATTTCAGTCTTAACTGAGGGCGATACGATGTCTTCCGAAGTATCTGATTACGTGATCGAAATTCCCTCCTCAAGCGATCTTCTCTCGCCCTTGCTCTCAATCATTCCTTTGCAACTGCTTGCTTACCACATCGCCGTACGCCGTGGCTGTGACGTTGACCAGCCGCGCAATCTGGCAAAGTCCGTGACGGTGGAATAAGAGGACAGTAGGCCTGAGTTCAAAGTCCAAAGTCGCAAGTCAAAGGTCCAAAGTCTGTAGTGAACGAATGAGCGGCAAGTCCCTGAACGACTGGGGTTGAGGTCTCGGACCGACTGTGCGCGGCAAGTCTCTGACTTGACGTCGGATTTCTACCCAGATGCCCAGGTCTTCGACCTCCCAAACCAGGGTCAAAGACTCTATTGAAATTTAGCGACACCTGCGGCAAGTCAGAGACTTGCCGCGCACCGGCGGTCCGAGACCTCTCTCGCTTAGAGACTGGCCGCCTCGATAACCCAATTCGACTCTGGACTTTGAACGTTGGACGTTGGACTTAGGCCTTCTGCCCACTGACCTTTAGTTTGACCGCAAGAAGCGGATAGATTCAGTTTCTCCAACCTATTAGTATCGCCGCGTCCCCAGGTTCCTGGAGTTTTTGGAGGTGCTAATATGAGTGCATTGCTGGATCAAAAAATGACGAGCGCGAACGACCAACAAGATCTATTTTGGAATGCAGTCGTGACGCGCGACTCGCAATTCGACGGACAATTCGTTTTCGCCGTCTCTTCCACCGGCATCTATTGCCGGCCCTCGTGTCCCGCGCGCCGTCCGCTCCGCGATCGAGTGTCTTTCTTTTCTCTGCCCGAAGCCGCTCAACAATCCGGTTTCCGACCCTGCAAACGTTGTCAGCCGCAGAAACAACTTGCTGGCGACCCCCAAGTTGAATTGGTGCGGCGCGCATGCCGGCTGATCGAAGACAGCCTCGAGGAAACGATGGATCTCGAAACTCTGGGAAACCGTCTCGGTCTAAGCTCATTTCACCTTCAGCGCACGTTCAAAAACATTATGGGCGTGACGCCTCGTGAATTTTCAGAGGCTTGCCGTACGAACCGGTTCAAGACCGGCGTGCGCGCCGGGAAATCCGTGACGACCGCGATGTACGATGCGGGTTACGGGTCGAGCAGCCGGCTCTACGAACGCGCCGATGCGGAATTGGGAATGACACCGGCAACTTATAGTCGCGGCGGGGCAGCAGCGCGAATCGAGTACGCGATAGCCGAATCACCGCTCGGTTATTTACTGGTCGCAGCAACGAGCAAAGGTCTTTGTTCTGTGACCTTGGGTGACACAATTCGCGACCTGGAAGCTAACTTGAAGAAAGAGTATGCGGCCGCTGAACTTCATAAGGACGATCGGGCGCTTACGAAAATCGTGAAGCAACTTGTGGAACACCTCGAGGGCAAACAGCCACACCTGTCCTTACCGCTTGATATTCGCGCCACCGCCTTTCAGAGACAGGTCTGGCAAGCACTACAGCAGATTCCATACGGCTCAACTGCTTCTTATGGCGAAGTTGCCGCTTCAATCGCTCGGCCCAGCGCAGTCCGCGCCGTCGCCCGGGCTTGCGCTACTAATCCCGTGGCTTTGGTGATTCCCTGTCACCGCGTGATTAGAGAAGACAAAAGCCCTGGTGGTTATCGTTGGGGCCTGGAGCGCAAGCAACAGCTGTTGAAATCAGAAAAAATCCACCGCCAAGACTAGTCCAACGTCCAACGTCTGGAGTGAACGAATGCGCGCCACGTCCCTGAACGATTGGTGTTGAGGTCTCGGACCGCCGGTGCGCGGCATCTGACTTGCTGTCGGATTTCTACCCAGATGGCCAGGTCTTCGACCTCCCAAACCAGGGTCAAAGACCTCTTGAAATTTAGCGACGCACGCGGCAAGTCAGAGACATGCCGCCCACCGGCGCTCCGAGACCTCTCTCGCTTAGACTGCCGCCGCGATAATCCAATTGGACCCTGGACGTTGGACCCTGGACTTAACTTCTAGCAAGAGCTTGCAATCCGCAGAACGTTAGACCAGTTTTGCGTCGATCATTTCGTGTGCTTAAATGGCGCACGAATTCTAATGACTGATTTTCTCGCTTCGCTCAACGAAGAACAACGACAAGCTGTCCTAGCTACCGAAGGCCCCTTACTGATCCTCGCCGGCGCTGGATCCGGCAAAACCCGCGTCATCGCGCATCGCATCGCTTATTTGATCGCTGATAAGAAGGTTCCTACCTGGAACATTCTCGCGGTCACTTTCACCAACAAGGCTGCACAGGAAATGCGATCTCGCGTGCAAAGGCTCTTGCACGGGGAATATATTGAAGGAACACCCTTGGTTTCGACTTTTCATAGTCTCTGCGTGCGCATCCTGCGCCAGGACATTGAAAAGCTTAAC
Organism: Pyrinomonadaceae bacterium; assembly: GCA_963826235.1. GTDB lineage: Bacteria > Acidobacteriota > Blastocatellia > Pyrinomonadales > Pyrinomonadaceae > PSRF01. The sequence goes on from CAWGWE010000002.1 coordinate 552,531, forward strand.
GAAAACTATACCCGGGCTTTTACGATCTACGACCAGGACGACTCGCTGCGCCTCACCAAAAACTGCATTCGGGATCTGGGTTACGACGATAAAAAGCTCGGCCCACGTTCGGTCCAGAGCGCAATCAGCGGCGCCAAAAACCGCGGCGAAGATGTCGAGGCTTACACGGCCCGCGCCGAATATCGTGGACGAGCGGCGCGCTTCGATAGCGCGCGTTTATAAACTCTACGAAGAACGATTACGCGCGAACAACGCGCTCGATTTCGACGACCTGCTGATCAAGACGGTCCGTTTGCTGCGAAAGGTCGGCGAAGTCAGGGAGAAGTACAACAATAAGTTCCGCTACATACTTGTTGACGAGTACCAGGACACAAACTCACTTCAATTTGCTTTGATTCGCTTTCTCACGGAGAAGCAACAAAACATTTGTGTGGTGGGCGACGAGGATCAATCGATTTACAAGTGGCGTGGCGCCGACATCACGAACATCCTGAATTTTGAGCAGCACTTTCCTGATACCAAGATAATTCGTTTGGAACAAAACTATCGATCAACCCAAACGATTCTTGATGTCGCGGGGGCGGTCGTCAAAAACAATACGGAACGCAAAGGCAAAAAGCTGTGGACCTCGAATCCTGCCGGCGATCGCGTTCGTTACTACCAGGCGTTTGATGCTGAATCGGAGGCACGCTTCGTTTCGTCAAAAATACTTGAGCATCGACAGGAACAATACGACCTGCGCAGCGCCGTCCTCTATCGCACGAATTCGCAATCGCGTGTCTTCGAGGAAGCGATGCGCCGCGCCGGATTGCAGTACAACATCGTCGGAGGCTTTTCGTTTTACGAACGGATGGAAGTGCGTGACATAGTCGCGTATCTCAAGCTGGCTTTGAATCCGAACGATTCGATCGCGCTAGCCCGGGTTATCAACAGCCCGCCGCGAGGTATCGGCAAGCAAACCATTGAGGAAATTGAGCGCCGGGCCCGAGAGTCATCGGTCACTGCCTGGGAAGCCATCTCATTGATTATCGAGAACCCCGAGAACCTCGGGTCACGTGCGATCTCCGCTCTGAAGAGTTTTCGAAAACTCGTCCGCGATTTGGGCCAGTCATGTCTGGTCGAGGAGATGGGCAAATGGGCGGACGCGGTGACGCGGAGGTGGTGCGACGCGGCGACGAAGAGACGCGGGCATCGGGAGACAGGGGGACGGGAAGACGCGGAGACGCGGAGACTCGGGAAGCGGAGACGCGGAGACGCCGGCTGTCGGAAACATCTCTACTTCGTCGTTTCTCCCCATCCCCGCGTCACCGCGTCACCGCGTCCCAGCGTCCCCGCGTCCCCCCATCGCCGAGTCTGTTTCCGACATCGTCAAGGCAGCAATCCTGAACAGCGGCTACGAGAATGCCTTGAAGTCCGAAGGCACCGATGAAGCAGAAGCCCGCCTGGAAAACTTGCAAGAGCTCGTTAATGCCGCGGTTGACTACGATGATCAGGGAATCGCCGGCTTGCGGGACTTCATCGATCATTCAGCGCTGGTGTCAGACACCGATCAGTACAAAGGCGACGCCCCGGTAACGCTCATGACGGCGCACTCGGCCAAGGGTCTGGAGTTTCCCTTAGTCTTTATTGTGGGTCTTGAGGATGGACTCTTCCCGCATTCTCGCTCAGCCACTGATCCGGCTGAGATGGAAGAGGAGCGGCGTCTTTGCTACGTCGCCATGACGCGTGCCGAAAGATTTTTATATGTGACGCATGCAATGAAGCGTCGTGTGTATGGCGAAGAGCTGCCTTCTGAGCCTTCTCAGTTTCTCAATGAAATGCCGCTTGATTTGATGGAAGACCTGACCCGGGGCAATTCATGGCTTTCTTTTGCGCGTGGTTCCGCCGCCATCGACTATCCCTCCAGCGAGCCCCGAAAGGAACGCAAAAAATACGAAGGTAAGACTTACGACAGCGCCGAATCTATTGCCGAGTTTTTTAAGCAACGCGGGCAACAGTTTGGCCAGGCAAGCGGTGGCGCAAAACCAAGCAGCGGGTATGCTCGCAAAGAGGCGGGCTTCGGCAAGAGACCCTCGGGTCCACAACTCGAAACTCGAAACTCAAAACCCGAAACTACCGCTTGGTTCGGAATTCGCTTCCCGGCTCTTATGTGCGTCACGCCAAATACGGACGTGGCCTCGTATTGCGGCGCGAAGGCGTAGGTGACGGCTTGAAGTTGACTGTGACGTTTCCCGGATATGGGCAAAAGAAGCTGGTGCAGAAATATGCGAACCTGGAAAAAGGCTAGCACTAGTGCTTCGGACTACTCAAAGGAGTAACCCTACTCCATTTCTTAATTCATAAGTTCTTGTTGTTAGACACACAATAAATTCTTGATTGACACATCTGCCGACCCGTTATATTGTGCGCCGCATTCCCGACCGCACTTTGAGTCACTGCAGTAAATTAACTGTTTGGCTTTTTGAGCTCCATGCAACGAGAAGCAAGGTGCCCAAATTTTGAGCGGCGATTTAGACCACTCTCCAGATCAACGCTGAGTTCTAACCAACTCAGAAGTTTCTCGTAGGTTCCCAACCGAATCTTTGAAGGTCCAGTATTCTCTCCATCCTCGACTAGACCTGACAAGAGCGGCCTTTCCCAACGAGCATAGGGCGGCTTTTCAGCTCACTACAAATCCCGACTGACGTAGGCAACATCAAGTCAGATTATGTTTTCCGGCCTTCGCGCTTTAGCGTCGAGGTTGCCGTCAAACTGTAGATTGAACCTTGACCCCAGGAGATTCAGTATGAAACCGAGAAATTTGGGAACACTGGCATTGCTAGCAGGGATAGTGATTATTGCCGTAATCGTGTTGGGCCTGATCCCAGTAGATCTGGGAAGTAGAGCCGCGATCGATAGACGAGACGGCCGTTTCTGGAAAGGCGGGCCAGCTGCCGCTGAGAACATTGACGTTAGAAGCCGTTTCTCAAAAGCTTCCCCAGCGGCCCAAGCAATTGAGATCCAGAAAGGCGCGAAGAAAGACAGCAGACGTCGAGGTGGCGTTCCCGAGTCTATGGTGAAGGCGAAGGAAAGACTTGAGCGCGAAATTCCCGGTCTCGAGGTCGCATTCAACGAAGAGATTGGCGCGCCGGAAATTGTCAGCATACGCGCTGGTCAAAAAATGCTGACGGGAAAATCCGGTCAGTCCAGGGAAGCAGTAGTCCGTGGTTTTCTGAGTCGTAATCGCGACCTTTATGGCCTTTCTATCGCGCAAATAGGAGAGCTGAGGAAAACTGCCGACTACACAAACCCCGCTGGGAATATTTCCTGGGTGCTACTCCGGCAAGAGATCCGAGGCCTGCCTGTCTTTCAGGGGGAATTGCTCGCGGCTCTTAATTCCAAGGGCGAACTTTTCCGAACGGTCGGACGACTGGTTCCGGAACTCGAATACGCGAAGATTTCGGCGGAAATAAACCTGCAAAAGTCGCTGGGTAGAAATCGCGACCGATTGGCGGCCCACGCTTCGACCGGTAAGGAACTAACCACGAGTGCGGCTCAAGCTATTGCGATTGGCGGTAGGTCGATTGGTGTCACGGTTGATCCGGAATCGCTGGTGGTAAGCGAAGAGTCCGGCGACGGAACCTCAGTTGTGTTTGAAGCCGGACCCTTCGCGCAGCCTACTAAAGCGCAGTTGATTTATTTTCCACTCGGGCCCGGTGACGTCACGCTGGCCTGGTCTTTAGCGCTTTGGCAGGACGTCCCCGCTTATTACACCATCGTCGACGCCCAGGGATCGGAGGAAGTACTGTGGCGCAAGAACGTGACAGAGGAACAGACGCAGCCGGCCACTTACTCGTTCTACAACGACGACAGCCCAGCGCCGCTCTCACCCTCGAACTCAATTCCTGGCGCTTCCGTTCAGGGCGCCGCCATCGGGCGTACGCTGCTCACGCTCATCAGTGAGCACGTATCAAACAACAACGGATGGATCACCGACGGTGGAAACACAACTACCGGCAATAACGTTGACGCGGGTCTCGACCTGGTCGCGCCCAACGGCATCGATCCTGGATCCAGGCCAATCGGCGTGCCCTTTCGGGTGTTCGACTTTCCCTACAATCCAGCGCCGGGCATCCCGCCGCCGGGAGAATCCCCAACGCTCCTTAACTACCGAAACGGCGAAGTGGTCAACATGTTCGTCTGGTCGAATCGCTACCACGATCGACTATACGAACTGGGATTCACCGAGCCGGCTCGCAATTTTCAATTGAACAACTTCGGACGCGGTGGGCTTGGCAATGACTTTGTTCCCGCCGAGGCTCAGGACTTCTCCGGCACAAGCAACGCCAACTTCGCCACGTTTGCCGATGGCATTCTTCCACGAATGCAGATGTATGTTTTCCTGGGGCCAACTCCTGATCGCACATCCGGCTTGGATCACGACATTCTTATCCATGAATTGACCCACGGCACATCAAACCGACTGCACGCCAACGCCTCGGGACTGGCAACCACAATGAGCGGAGGCATGGGTGAAGGCTGGTCGGATTTTTACGCGCGCGCCTTGCTCTCAACCGCCGACGAGGACGTGAACGGCGTGTACGCAGCGGGTGGTTACGCGACGCTGCAGATTGTCGCTGGCTTTACCGACAACTACTATTACGGCATCCGCCGCTTTCCTTACGCTGTGAAAACAAACGTAGGCGCGAACGGGAAGCCACACAACCCGCTAACCTTCGCCGATATCGATCCCACACAAATCGACTTAACGGACGGCGCTTTTCCGCGTGGGCCGATCGGCTCGGCAACTGCTTTTCAGGTACACAATATTGGTGAAGTCTGGTGCATGACGCTTCTTGAAATGCGAGCACGCCTGATCACTCGCCTGGGGCATGCTGTCGGAAACCAGAAGGCACTGCAATTGGTTACTGATGGCATGAAGCTAGACCCCGCCAGCCCCACGCTGATTGAAGGGAGGAATTCGATCCTGGCGGCCAACTGCGCTACCGGTACAGCCGCTGACGAACTCGACATCTGGCAGGGCTTCGCCACACGCGGTCTGGGAGCCAGTGCTTCAGCGGTTTCGTCAAGTTCCAGCTCGGTAGTCGAAGCTTTCGACATCCCAAATCTGAATCTTGGCGCTATAACTGTAACGGCAGATTCTTGTGACAACGGTGGCGTTGCCGATCCTGGCGAAACGGTTACGTTAAATATTCCTCTTAGCAACCCGTATTGTCTTAACCCTGCAAACGGCGTCACCCTCGATGCGACCGGTGGTGGGTCGGCGAATTATGGCGATATCGCTGCAGGAGCCACCGTGATCCGGACTGTCAGTTTCACCGTTCCTGAGGAAGCTGCCTGCGGAAGTCAGTTACCGATAGAACTGACCATCAATAGCAGCTTGGGCCCGATTGTCAGGATCTTTAACCTGCAAATCGGCCAGCCGACCGGCACTCTGCCGGCCGTCAATTACAGCACCGGCAATATATCCATTCCGCTGCCTGATGTCGCCGTGACAGAGATTCCGATTGTCGTGTCCGACACTGGCGGAATTGCCGATGTTAACGTTTCGTTTAGGCTGAACCATACCTTTGATGGTGACTTAGCTATTAGCCTAATTTCACCTGACGGTACATCCGTACCACTTGCTACAAATCGTGGCGGCTCCGGAGATAACTTTGGAAGCGGCACCAACGACTGCGCCGGCACTCCCACAAGATTTGATGATTCTGCCGGCACGGCTATCAGCGCGGGCGTCGCTCCGTTTGCGGCGACGTTTAGACCAGAAACTCCGCTGGCCGCATTCAATGGCAAGCAGATGAACGGCACCTGGAAGCTTCGAGTGGCCGACACCGGCGCACTTGATGTAGGTACGCTAGGCTGCGTTCAACTTGAAATAAGTGAGCAACTCTACTTCTGCTGTGGCGTGGATGGAGATCCCATAATAGAAGCCGCTCCACCTGCGACGCTCGTCGCTGAGTGTGGCAGCAACGGCGCTCCAGATCCGGGTGAGGTCGTGACGATGAGTTTCCCGTTACGAAATAACGGCACAGGTTTGACTACTGATCTGGTAGCGACCTTGCAGGCTTCCAGCGGCGTCACCCCGCACAGCGGACCACAGAGTTATGGTGTGCTGAGCCCGGTGGGTCCGGCTGTTTCGCGAGAGTTCACTTTCGCAGTCAGCGGGACGGCCGCATGCGGTAGTGACATAACCGCTACGTTCGCTCTCGAGGATGACGGCGTCTCCCTGGGAACCGTCAGCTTCACGATCCGAGTCGGTGCGACCGTTACCACCGTGACCAACGGTGCAAACGCGTCAGCCATAACTATCCCCGGAACAGGCACGGGGGCATCAACGGGATCGCCCGCGAATCCCTACCCGTCTAACATCAACATTGCCGGTGTTCTCGGTACGGTCACCAAGGTGACTGTCTCGGTAACTGGGTTTAGCCACACCTTCCCGAGCGACGCGGATATGTTGCTGGTCGGCCCGGGAGGTCAGAAATTCATAGTCATGTCGGATGCGGGTGCTGGAACAGACGTCGTTAACCTGAACATGACGTTTGACGACACAGCGGCGACTTTGTTACCGGCGACTCTTGTTAGCGGCACCTTTAGACCGACTAACATCGGAACTGGGGACCTCTTCCCTGCTCCGGCGCCGCCTGCGCCTTATCAATCGCCGGCAACGGGAGGAGCTGCAACGTTCGCTTCTGTCTTTAACGGCCTGAATCCCAATGGCACGTGGAGCTTGTACGTCGTTGACGATGCCGGCATAGATACCGGCAGCATCAGCGGCGGTTGGAGCCTCAGTATCACCACAGCGGATCCGGTTTGCGAGACTTTCGCAGCAGTGAGCATCGCCAATGTTTCCGTTGATAAGCCCTCGCTATCACCACCAAACCATAAGATGCGAGACGTGTCAGTTAACTATGACGTGGTAGGGTGCGGAGTCTGCACACTAAGCGTCGAGAGTGACGAACCGATCAATGGTACCGGTGACGGCGATACCGAACCCGATTGGGAAGTAGTCGATGGTCATCATGTCCGTCTGCGAGCTGAACGAGCAGCAACTGGTGATGGCAGGGTTTACACCATAACTATCACCTGCGCGAACGGCATCAACACGGACACCGAAACCGTAGAAGTTCATGTCGCTCATAACATCACCGGACCACCCAGCGGATCTGCTTTTAAGATCAATACACCGGTGAATCTGGCGGGAACATTCTGGGACGTGCTCGGCAGGACACACACGGCTCGCTGGCTCTTTGATGGTTCGCTGTCAGCCACGGGCACTGTTGTCGAGCCTTTAGGCTCCAGACTGGGTACCGCTCGAGGCACCTATACCTTTACAACTCCGGGTGTTTACAAGGTGAGCATGAACCTCACTGATAACATGGGAATCACTAACTCTGTTGGGACGATCGGAGATCTCGAGGCACTGATTGTGATCTACGATCCCAGCGGCGGTTACACGATCGGCGGCGGTTGGTTAAATACACCCGCGGGATCTTACCGGACCGATCCCAGCCTTGTTGGGAAACTCAGCTTTTGGATTCAATTCCAAATACGGCAAAGCTGCGAATCCGAAAGGCGAAACGCAGATCAACTTTAGCAACGGTAACCTTGAATTCAACGCTCTGAACTATGAGTACCTGTCGCTTTCAGGTGCCAGGGCGCAGTTCAAGGGATTTGGAAAGATCAATGGCGAGTCCGGTTATAACTTTATCCTGACCGTGATTGACGGGCAGGCAACAAACGGCGGCGGAGTTGATCGTTTCCGGATCAAGATCTGGAGCAAAGTCACCGGCGCGGTCGTGTTCGATACACAGTTTGGAGCAAGTGACGCTGCTGACCCGTCAACACCGATCGGTGATGGCGGCAGCATTATCATCTCCAAGTAAAAACTCGAGGACCTTCAAAAAAAAGGGCGCCTGTACCTTAGGCGCCCTTCTTTTGTTAGGAGCAGCAGGCCATGAGCAGGAGCGCAGGAGCAGGAGCAAAACATTTTCCATGGAAAATGTTTTCTGCTCGTGCCGTTTACGCGCGACCGACGTTGGCACGCACGCGGTCGATCAGCGCGGCGACTTCAAACGGTTTGGAGAACACCTCACTACAGCATGCCGCGCGTGCATCTGCTTCGACTTCTTTGGTGAGCAGGGCGCTTACGACAAAGATCGGGGTCCGGGAAAGCTTCGGCATCTGGTGGATGCGTCGCGAAGTCTCCACCCCATCCATTTCCGGCAATGCCAAATCCACGATCACCAGATCAGGATAGCTCGAGCTGGCCTTCAACAAACCTTCAACGCCGTCCTCGGCTTCGATTACGTGGTAACCGGCCCTGCGCAACATTGAAGAGAGCAGCTCGCGCGTATCAGCGTAGTATTCGATCACGAGAATAGTGGGTACGGAGAGAGCTTGTGCGGAAGCAGCTGACATAGTTCACCTCGAAGGAGCAAATGCGGACAAGAAAAATTCCGGTTTCTGAATTATCTCAATGAGGTGATTTGGGGCGGTGCGATGGAGCCAGCTTAGCACAGGAAGACTGGAACAGCGCAAATAAACCACTGATCGGCTCGGCCATTCCGGTGGGCGGTAAGTCTCTGACTTACCGAAAGCACCCTTTTTATTGAGTCGCGGGGCTCAACCCCGCGATCAAAACTGGGTAAAGCGGTCGGTAAGTCATAGTCTTACCGCGCACCGGAGATCCGAAACGGATGCCTCTTGCCAGAGTTTGACACCGCGAAAAGTCCAACGCCCGGAATCGGACGTTGGACCTTAGACCTTGGACCTTAGACCTTGGACTCGTACCAATTATTGAGTCAGCTCGTTAACTATCTCCTCGGCGCCGAAAACATTCCGCAGCACCTCCAACATCCCGCGCGAATCGACTGAAATAGATCGGTTCACCGACTCGTCGTAATCAAAGTTACCGACGAGCGATTGAATGTTGCCGTCGAAGATCAAACCAACCAGCTCGCGGTTCTTGTTAATAGTTGGAGAACCACTGTTGCCACCAATGATGTCGTTTGTGGAAACGAAATTGAACGGTGTCGTTAGATTGACTTTCGACTTCTGCTCCACCCAGCGTGGCGGCAACATCCAGGGAAACTTCTTCAACTTCGCCGCTCGCGCGTAGAGCCCACCAAGCGTCGTAAACGGCGACACAAACTTGCCGTTTTCGTTGTAACCCTTGACGGCGCCGTAAGAGAGACGAAGAGTGAACGTGGCATCCGGATAGAGTTTTGTTCCTTCAGTTTCAAAAAGCGCCTGAGCGATTTTTGCATAACTCGAACGCTCAACTCCGAGCACCTCATCTTCGTAGCGCTTGCGTGCGACGCGCGACTCTTTATCGATGCTGCGTGCCAGTTGAATCATCGGATCGTCAGACGCTTCAATTGCCGCCTTGCCTCCCTTCGCCAGTTGCCGGCGAAACTCAGCATCCTTCAATTTGCTTCCGTCGATCAGTTCGGCAGCACGTGCTTCGGGCGTTTTTCCCTTCAGTACCTTTTGCACTAACGAATGATTCGCGCCATAGGTGTCGCGCATGAACGTTAGCGAGTTAGCCAATTTCAGCTTTTCGAAGTCCTCGTAAAACGGTGATTGGGTAAACAGTGCAGACTCCAGTGAAGCTCGCCGGGCGTCGCCAAACTCAGGCAAGCGCTCGGCATTAGGTTTCTCATTCTCTTCAGCGAGCCGCACGAGGGTACGGGCATGACCGAAAAGCGAGGTGTTAAAGCCGGCGCCCAGATCGATGAAACGGCGATCCTTCGCATAAGCGGTTAGTCCTTTATGGGCCTTGGCGATGGCGTCCCAGGCGTCGCCGTATTTTGATTGTCTGGCTGCATCGGCAGCGATGGACGCTCGCAAAGCATCTTCCGCTTTTTGCTTGCGAGCCATCAGCCGCGCGTCGCGCAAGCCGCCCATCTGGCCCTTGTAGACTTTGATGGAGTTCTCAATGCTATTGAGTTCGTTTTGCGCGCGGCGAGTCTGTTCCTCACCCTGGGCCATGTATTGCTTGAGCATGTCGCGGCGTGTTTCCAGCATCCGCAGCAAAAGCGGAATACTGACATCGCGCAAAGACTCGAGGTGCGCGACCGTATTCAGGCGCGATGTCGAACCCGGATGGCCGGTGACGAAAACAAGCTCGCCTGCTTTGGCTCCAGCCTGAGACCACTTGAAATAGTTTTCGACGTTGACGGGCTGGCCGTTTTCGTAAACGCGCACCAGGGCCATGTCGATATTAAACCGCGGAAAATTGAAGTTATCGGGGTCGCCACCAAAGAATGCCGCTTGGAACTCGGGCACGAATACAAGCCGCACATCAGTGTATTTCTTATAACGATACAAGTTGTATTGTCCGCCCTGATACAACGTAACTACATCGCTGCGCAGCCCGGTTGCTTTATTGGATTCACTCTCGATTGCGCTGATGGCGGCACGGCGCGCTGCATTGGCATCCGCAGCCGACATGTTTGCGTTAACAGAACCCTGAACGCGTTCGGTTACGTCTTCAATACTTTCCAGTACATTGAGCTCAAGACCTGCCGCTTTCAGCTCATCTGAGTGGCTGTGGGCCACAAATCCTTCCTTTGCGTAGTCTTTTTGCGCGGTGCTCAATTCACCGACGATGTCTTCGACGATATGATAATTCGTCAGCACCAAGCCGTTGGGTGAGACAAACGAGCCTGAGCCACCATTATTGAAGCGAACGGATGCGAGTTGAACTTTACGCAGCCAATCGTCAGTAATTTTGAACTTATATTTCCTCTGGATTTCGGCGCGCGGCACGTTATTGAACGGCCACATGCCTTCGTCCGCAAAAACAGGTACAGCCTGTGCCGCGAACGCGACCAGGATCAGCACACACAAAGATTTTCTAAGTTTCATAGAGTTCCTCAAAACAATTTTTAGGGAGAACTTTTTAGAGTGTTTCACTTGTCATTTGGATGCCCCGCTGGGCGACAGGCGAAACTGTAAACCGGAAGGCGGTGATCTGCAAACCGCCGAAAGTAATGCCGATTGGCGATTTTCAGTTGCCTTTTAACAAGGATCGAATTGGTTGGAAATCGGCAATCGCTCTCGGTCGCTACCGCCGGCGCCTCCTGCCCTCACTGTTTCAAACCTATAATTGCTTCCAAAGCAGGATCACGCCCCGCACTGAACGCAGCGAACGTGGGAGGAGCATAGATGTGCGGCGCGATCCACGTGCGGTAATCCATCGGCCAGGCGCTCTGCCAGTAAAGGTCGGAAACGTTCGCCAGCACCTTGCTGTAAGGGAGCGTGAAAATAGTTTCTTCGCCAATGAAGTTGGGACTTGAACCTGTCGGCTCGCCTACAAAAGTAGCGTTGGTGTGTCGCTCAAAAAAGGTCGTCGTGTTTTGTGCCGCTGAGAAAGTGCGACGTCCGATGATCACGAACAACTTGCCACGCTTATTAATCTTGTCGTTCCGAATCAACCCGTAGAGCAAAGGCTGGCTGAGAAATGTGTTGCCGCCATTATTCCAGCGCATGTCGATGACGAGTTTGTCGACTTCATTCTCAGCCACAAACTTGAATAGCCGCTCGGTAAACTTGGCGAGAGATTCTTCGCCGTCGTTCCGGACGCGATTGTATTGAAAGTAGAGCACCTTGCTTTCGGGCAAATACTCAAACCAATAAGCCGTGGCCATGTTCCTCAGGTAGAGCGGAAGAGGTCTGCCGGGCGTGCCGGCGTAAGTTAGCCAGGATTTGGGAAAGTCGTTCCAGATGTTGGGAAAACTTCCGTTGGCCGCTATGGTTACTACTCGTTCTTTCCCTTGCGCATCTTTAATAGCGAGATTCACTTTTGCCGCATCCGGAATCAGACCGAGGCCGTGCAACAGCGGCAGGCTGCGCATGCGGTAAGGTCCGACCTGATTGGGCCAGAAATCGTTATCCCGGGACATCAGGGGATCGAGCGCCTGCATCACCTGCACGACCGTGCTGTCGCCAAAGCGTAAAACCTGTGCGCCCAACAAATCTTTGTGCTGCGGGTCTGCAGCAATCACAAAGAGTCCTTCCTTGAAAAGGTAGAACTGTAACGGGACGGCAAGGGCCGCCTCCGCATTATCAAGTCTGCCAAGAATCCCGGTGTGACCATCACCAAGCTTTCTCATCAGCTTCATTAGCTCAATCAGAATCTGTCCATCGCCCAGTTTTGGAATGTCATTGTTCAGTTTGCCGACAGCGGCATCGAATTCTTCCTTTGAGAATTGGCGTGCGACTCCGGGCGCGTATCCTTTGCGTTTCACTTCACGCGCGAGCAGGGCGAGGTCGAACCTCCAGCCTTCATCACGCGTCATCTTGCTCACGTCGGCAACCCCTACAATCTTTTTAAAACGAGGATCATCATGCAGTGATTGCAGGTCGGAGTCAGTCTGTGAATGGGCCAGATTGCGAAAGCCCATGTCGAAGGCTTTTTGCAGCCACTTAAGAGCCTGTTCTTTTTCGCCGAGCAGGGCATAACAACAGGCGACGTTGTACGCAGCATTCGAAGGAAAACCGGCGCCTAGCTCCAGCGCCTTTTCGTAAGCCTGAATCGCCCGGCGATAGTCTTTATTTCCATATGCAGCGTCGCCAAATAAATTCCAGAATCTGGCGTTAACGGGATTTGCCTCGACCACGCGTTGCCAGGCGACGGCCGCTTCTTTCCAGTCCTGCGCCTCGGACTTTGCCATGGCTACCTGCAAGGTCTCGACGAAGGCTTGACTATTAAGATCCTGGGCGCCAGCTTGCCGGCAAGTGCCAAAGATCATCAGCGCCATAACAAACAGGAGCGCGGACGCGCGCCCCTGCGGTTTAAGGAGTGACTTCATATTCTTGGGTCTCAGGCTCAGGTCTCAGATCTCAAGTCTCAGGTCTCAGGTTTCAAGTTTCAGGTTTCAGGTCTCAAGTTCCAGGTTTCAGCGCGTCTAGTCTCAAGCTGACGACTCGTGTCTAAGATGAGCCGGTAACTTGAGTGAGTCTTGAGTCTTGAGACTTGAGACTTGGGTTTTGAGACTTGAGACTAGTTTGGCTCTATTCATTCCCCTCGCCTTTATCCCGCAGCCGCACATATTCATCGAGGGTCAGATCCTTGTGACCGCGTTCCTTCATCTTTTGAATGAATTTGGCGTTCACGCCGTGGTCTCTCAGGCGAATCAGTTGCTCGACCGGAATTTTGTCGTAGCCCGCATCCTTTAGTTCTCGAATGAAAGACGGGTTGACTCCGTGATCTCGCATCCGCCGTAACTCATCAACCGGTATTCGTGAATAACCGAGCGCATCCAGCTCCCGCACATAATCCATGGTCACGCCATGGTCGCGTAGTTTGATCCAGTCTTCCAGCGTCTGCTGGTTGTATCCCACCGCGCGAAACTCACTAATGTATTTTCCAGTCACACCATGATCGCGAGTGCGAATCAACTCCTCTGCCGTGAGTCCGGTGTAGTTTAAATTCGCCAGCTCGCGAATGAAGTTGACCGTGACGCCGTGGTCTCTCATCTTGATCAGAAAGTCGATGTACTTGACGCTGTACCCCAACGATTTCAGTCCCTGTACGTACTCAAGATGCACCCCATGTTCACCCAGCTTCACCAATTGCTGGAGCGTGGGCTGTTCATAGCCTTGAGACTTGAGCTCGTTAATCAAGGTGAAGCCCACGTCATGCAACGCCATTGAAAGCTGCTGTTCAGCGCTGGGCGTGCCAATCCCCAGGCGATTAAGTTCGGCGCCGAAGGATGTGTTGGGACTGAAAGTGAAGTGGCCTGAGCCATTCCCTTCTTTGAACCAGCCTTCAAAGTAAAACGTTCCGGCGTCGCGCTGAAGTTGGAACTTCACGTTTGTGCCGGACGACATTGCCTGCTCGCGCGTTAATCCGGTTAACTTCTCCGGTGCGATCATGAAACCGTTGCTGCTATAGCCAGACCCTTTTCCGCTATGGCGCCGGTGGCGCAATTCCATGTGAACCTTGTCCTCGCCAGTTCTGTATTCAATAAGCCACTGCGCGGCGCCAAGCTCCTGAGGATTTGAATAGCTCACTTCAGTGGCCGGATAGCAGGCCAGCAGCAGAGTCAAAATGCCGAGGATTCCCAAAAGGTTAACTCGTCGATCGCGGAGAACCGGTCCGATTCGGGTTTTCATTCTTTGAAGTAAGGAATATTCCATGACAGCCTCCTGAGTTTTTAACGGCAAAGCGTGGTTCAACCGGGCAGTTTACTGGCTAGACACAATTCTGGTTCTGAAACGATAACACCACCCACGCGGACTTTGTGGCACTAAGTTAACGATTGGTGGTTGAATCATTGGGTCATTGGGTCGTTAAATCATCGGAGTGCGATTTTTTGAAATTCACGATTGCCATCCGAGAGCATCGTTTTCGAGTAATTCATCCGGCTTCGCACGGGAAGAGCGGCACCCCATTTTGAGTTCGCGTCGAAACGGTTGACGATCGGTCAGGTACGTTTGACAATCGAAGCTTGAAAACAAAAACGCGCAAAATTCAAAAACCCTTCCAGCTTCCAAAACTCAGCGGTTTTGCGAGACGGCTGATTTCTGAATGGAAACAGGCAGGCTTTCCCACGAGAGACGCAACGGTTGTCGTCGCGGTGTCCGGCGGTGCCGACTCCACCGCCTTGCTGCTCGGGCTCAATGAATTGCTCGAACAAGGCAGGCTCTCGCTGAAACTGACAGTGGCGCACCTTGACCATAGTTTACGAGAGCAAAGCAAGGAAGACTCCGCCTGGGTAAGGCGCCTGGCGAAGCAGCTGGGTTATCCGGTTGTTGTAGGACGAGTAGATGTCCGGAATCTAGCCTCGAAAACGGGAGACAATCTCGAACAGTCTGCGCGCCGAGCTCGTTATGATTTCCTCAAAACAGTAGCTCAAAAAGCCCACGCTCAGTTAATTCTGACTGCACATACGCTCGACGATCAGGCAGAGACTGTTCTGCTCCGCCTTTTGCGAGGCAGCGCCGCCGAAGGGCTGGGCGGCATTGAGGCAATTCGGACCTTGGAACCAGGCTCTGAGCTTCAGCTCGGCAGACCCCTCGTCTCCTGGGCGCGTCGCACAGAAGTAGAAGATTATTGTCACGCTCAGGGAGTCGCATTTCGCCGGGACGAGATGAACGAAAACGAAGAGTTTTCCCGGGTCAGGATTCGAAAACAACTGCTGCCATTAATGCAGTCATTCAATAACAAAATCGTAGAAGCTCTTTCTCGTACAGCCACACTCCTGCGCGAGGATGCTGACGTTCTTGCACTCGAGGCGGAAAAGCTGTTGACCGCCGCCACGGCCAGTTCCGAACCCAACCTGAACTCAAACTCATCTTTAAACGTAAAGGTCGTGGCCTCAGCCCCTGCGGCGGTGCGACGCCGAGCTATCCGGCTGTGGCTTGAGCGGGAACGGGGTCACCTGCGCCGCCTTGAGATGGTGCACCTGGTTGCGATTGAGCGCCTTTTGATGGGAGATAAGGGCGGCCGCGTCGCGCAACTGCCGGATGGCGGTGAAGTGACACAAAAACGAGGGTGGCTTGTGCTAAACGGCGTGCCTTCAAGGAAAAAGAGTTGAAAAACACCGTCTCACTCTCTAGAATCGATGTCGCTAACACCGCCGCGGCAACAGCCGGCGGTTTTCGCTTTTTCGGCTATCTCCAAAGGAAGTATCGGATCAGAGTTAGCTATGCGAGGGTCGACGGTTAGCACAACCGCCCTTGGGCGCGCGGCATCCAAACGAGTCGCCTTATTTCAGCGGCGTTGCAATTCCCGGCGGCGGGTGTGAGAAAGACAAAGGACGCGTTCTAGGTTATGATCAGCGTCGGAGGCTTTAATGACATTGAGTTCCACTGCTAGACAAATAATCTTTTGGTTGCTGATTGTCGCGGGCGCCTTACTGCTCTATAAACTGGTGGTTAATCCCACCGGGCGTAACAGCACCGCAATCGACTTAACCTCGCTCTATAAGAAAATCGATCAGCGCGAAATTAAGCAACTAACTGTCAGACAAAACGAGACAACTGCAATCGACACGCGCAATCAGGAATTTCGCGTGCAGCTTACTAACGAGCAGATTAAAAACGAGCTATTTAAGAAGGCGAATGAAGTTGTTGACGGCAATCGTTTAGTTGAAAAATTTGAAGACGATTCGGGATCTGCCAGTTATATCTGGCCGATGCTAATCACCTGGGCACCGCTGCTTTTCATCATCGGCATCTGGATTTTCATGCTGCGACAGATGCAGTCCGGCGGAAATAAAGCCCTAAGCTTTGGCAAATCCCGGGCAAAACTTCTCAATAACCAGCAGAAGCGGGTGACCTTTAAGGACGTCGCCGGAGTTGAAGAAGCCAAAGAAGAGCTGCAGGAGATCATTGAGTTCCTCAAGGAACCGCAGAAGTTTCAAAAACTCGGCGGCCGCATTCCTAAAGGAGTGCTGATGATGGGCCCGCCAGGCACAGGAAAGACGTTGTTGGCGCGAGCCATCGCCGGTGAAGCCAACGTGCCTTTCTTCTCGATCTCAGGTTCTGATTTCGTCGAGATGTTCGTTGGTGTTGGTGCTTCGCGCGTGCGCGACTTGTTTGAGCAAGGCAAAAAGAACGCGCCGTGCATTGTCTTCATCGATGAAATTGATGCCGTGGGCCGACATCGTGGCGCTGGTCTTGGCGGTGGTCACGACGAACGCGAACAGACTCTGAACCAGTTGCTGGTTGAGATGGATGGCTTCGAGTCGAACGATGGCGTCATTTTGATCGCTTCGACCAACCGTCCCGACGTACTCGATCCAGCCTTACTCCGTCCCGGCAGGTTTGATCGCCGCGTCGTTGTATCCCGGCCCGATGTGCGTGGCCGCGAGGGCATTCTAAAAGTTCACACACGCAAGATTCCGCTCGGTGAAGATGTGGACATCAGCGTAATCGCTCGAGGCACTCCAGGATTCACCGGAGCCGACCTTGCTAACCTTGTAAACGAAGCCGCGCTTAATGCTGCTCGTTATAACAAGAAGCTTGTGGCGATGGCGGATTTCGAATTAGCCAAAGACAAGGTTTTGATGGGCGCTGAGCGTAAGAGCATGGTCATCTCCAACGAAGAGAAACGTGTCACGGCTTATCACGAAGCAGGACACACGCTCGTTGGTTTGAAAGTGCCAAACGCCGATCCGGTGCACAAGGTAACGATCATTCCACGCGGCATGGCCCTCGGCCTGACGCAGCAGCTGCCGGAAGGCGATCGGCATAACTACAGCGAAGAATATCTGCTGGGCCAAATTGCAATTCTGATGGGCGGCCGCATTGCCGAAGAGTCTTTCCTCGGCAGCATTACGACTGGCGCTTCCAACGATATCGAACGCGCAACTGAACTCGCACGCGCGATGGTTTGTGAATACGGCATGTCGGAAATGGGCCCACTTACGTTCGGTAAGAAAGAGGAGCAAATCTTCCTCGGCCGCGAGATCGCGCAGCACCGCGATTTTTCTGAAGAGACGGCGATCAAGATTGACGAACAGGTCAAGAAGATTGTCACGGCGCAATACCAGCGCGCGCGAAACATCATCGAAGAGAATCGCGATGTGATGGTGAAGTTGTCGGAATGCCTGCTAGAGCGTGAGACCCTCGACGCAGTTGAGATTCGTCGCATCGTGGCGGGCTTACCGTTGGATGAGCAGCAGCCAGTGCCCGATCCCGGTGGAAATGACGAGGATCGGCCCCAGCTGAAGGAGCCGGCGGCCAAACCATTGAAGCCAATCCTGCCGCCAATTACCGGAGGCAATCCGGCGCCGGCGTAAAGCAGGGCAATAGGTTAGGGGAAAAGGGGAATGGGGATAACCTGTTCCCTTTTTTATTTTCGACGTGTTGATCTCGAGCAGCAATACAAAAGCATATTCCATTTGTCATTTTCCATTTTTCATTTTAAGGACCAACCGTTGCCGGGTCTATGACCTTCGGTGCGCGGCAAGTCTCTGACTTGCCGACACACTCGCTGCCATCATAACGTGGGGTCTCTGACCTCAGTTATGGGTCAAGACCCTAGAGTAAGATGCCTGCCTTGACGGCAAGTCAGAGACTTGCCGCGCATCGGAGGTCAAAGACCCAAAGCTCTCGCTCGCGTGCTCCGGGATGCCCTAAATGAAAAATGAGTAATGGAAAATGGTTCTTCTTTCCCTGTTCCCCTTTTACCCTCTTCCCCGTTCCCCTATCATCCCTCCATGGATCGCGATTGGCACATCGGCAAAGGAAAAACTCTTCCCATCGGCAAACGAACCCTTGTGATGGGAATCCTCAACGTCACACCCGACAGTTTCAGCGACGGCTCGCAATTCTCTTCCCTTGACCAAGCCATTGCACACGCCGAGCAGATGATCGCTGAAGGCGCGGACATCATCGATGTTGGTGGTGAGTCGACACGTCCCGGCGCCGTACCGGTAACTGCGGAGGAAGAGATTGCGCGTGCCGTGCCAGTAATCGCGGCCCTGGCTACCCGCACCGACACTCCGATCTCTATCGATACAACCAAAGCTTCAGTTGCGCGCGCAGCCTTAGACGCCGGCGCCGCGATTGTTAACGACATCTCTGCGCTTCGTTTTGATTTTCACATTGCAGATGAGGTTGTTAAGTCAGGCGCAGGTTTGGTGCTGATGCATTCACGCGGAACGCCCGTGACGATGCATAAGCTGCCGCCCGTGGCTGACATCATTAAAGAAGTAATCAGCAGTCTTGGCAGCAGCATTACAATGGCCGAACGGCGAGGCGTGAGACGAGAATCAATCGTGATCGATCCCGGCATCGGCTTTGGTAAGAGTCAGGAACAAAACCTCGAATTAATCGCAAAGCTGGATCAGCTCGCCGCAGCCTTTCCGGACTTGCCCTTGTTGATTGGCACGTCGAGAAAGTCGTTCATCGGCCGCCTGCTCGCCGATCAAAAGGGCGAACCCGCCCCCCTTGACCAGCGGTTGTACGGCACCCTCGCAACCATCACCGCGGCTGTCTTGAAAGGGGCACGCGTCGTTCGGACTCACGATGTAAAGCCGAGTTTCGATTCCGTTCGAGTTGCCGATTCTATTATCACGACTCAATGAATTTGAGATCGAGGCGACGGTTAAGTTTGAGGACTTTACTCGGATAAATCTTTATCCCGATTCGCTTTTCGTTTCACCCGGTCTTTGGATTCGGCTGAAATAAGCCATGCGCCCTTAGCGTTGTCGCGTAAATCATTTTCCTCAAAGACACCACCGCCGCCTTCGACAATAGTAATAGCATGGCCGCCGTTCTTTGAAATGCGGTTGTGGCGCAAAGTCGGGTTGCCTCCTCCTTTGACGAAAAGACCTGACGTTCTGTTTTCGAAGATGTCATTATCCTCCAACGTTCCACGGCCCTTTTTGTTCACATAGACTCCTACTTGCTTGCCATCATGAATTCGGTTGCGGCGCAACGTTGGGTTTCCCTCTTCTTTGATTTCGACGCCTGACAGAGCGTTTCCGAAGATGTCGTTATCTTCTATTGTTCCCTGCCCCTTGTCATGAACAAAAACACCAGAACCCATCCCGTCGTGAATGCGGTTGCGGCGCAAAGTTGGGTTGCCTCCATCTTTGATATATACACCTGACAGCGTGTTCCCGAAAATGTCGTTGTCTTCCAGCGTCCCCTGTGCGTTTCCGAACACGGCTACACCCGCTTGCTCGCCGTTATGAATCACGTTGCGTCGCAAACGAGGATCCGCCCCACCGTGGATGGCCACACATGTCAAACCTTGACTGGTTATGTCGCACCCCTCCAGGTCAAGACGACCTTGAGTAATATCAACACCATAGAAAGCCTCCCCACCCGCCTGGCGCAGTGTTAGGTTCGCAACACGGCCCATATTTGCTTTGAAGAGAATCACGTTTGCTCCCGTTGCTTCGATAACTACATCGCCAAGTTCGCCATCACCGATGACCTCGACTGGTTTGTCGATCACCACGCCTTCTCGATATAGCCCTGGTCTGACTAGGATGCGATGGCCGGGCTTAGCAGCTGCGAGAGCATCGGTTAAAGTCGAATGATCGCCGCGATGTAGAGCATCAACAACCAGGGTAGGCGCCTCCGTCTTTTGTGCAGGCCCGCGCTCTGATTCAGCGAGTTCAGCGAGTTCTCCCGCTTCAGAACGAGTGCCGGCAGATCCACTCTGGACCTCATCAGAAGCTGTTGAGGAGATAACCTTTCGCTTTGTATTGTTTTTGAGCTTCCTATCACGCTTCTTATTTGCGATGGCTTTGGGAGATTCTCTTTGTGTTCGCTCACCCTGACCTCTCTCCAGAGCTTCGACGATCTGGGTTGCCATTTTCGCAAGCGTTTTACCGATCTGAGGGGATGTGAAGGGTTCAAAACGTAGTTCGCGCCAGTCGGCGTATTGACGATCTGACAGTATCTTCGCTAACGGGTCGGACACTCGCTTTCGTTCGTCGTTAAGGATCGGACAGTTCACGTAATACACGGGCAAAATTAGGTCTGCCCGCTTCAGCTGTTTTTCGCGATCGAGAAACCTTTGCAGCTCATCGCGGCATTGCGGACTCTTGAAGAAGGTAGGTGTGATAATGGTAATCAGAAAGGTGGCGCCATCAACAGATTCGTCGACTCGTGATTTCCATTGCTGACCCCAAGCGATGTCATTGCGGTCTTGAAAGATCTGGAACGTATCTCCCGACTGCATACGCACCTCCCCGCTCAGGCGCTCCGCGAATTCCGTTAAGCGACCTCGCTCATGCTGGTCGTCGGCACGTACGTAACTTAAAAAGCCGGCAGGACTCTGACTAATGAGATTTGTGAGAATGGCTCCCTTTTTTGTTTTGGATGAAGCCTTACGGGCCATGAGCATGAATATACACCACGAAAAACGTTATCGCGAGAATTCGTTACGCAAGGTATGCAACGAGCCCTCGAGTTGATAGGATAAACTGTTCTTGCTGCTTGCCTGCTGCGCTTTCCTGCGAGAGAATCGCCGGGACACTTATCAAATTTCTGTCGAAGAAAAACCTTCTGATGAAAACTCTTCTGCGTCTCTCTGGGTTTCTGGTGCTGCTGCTGTTCGTCTCGGGCTTTTCCGAGTGCTATAAGCCTGTTACCAAAAATCAACTACCAACTCACATCCGCACAGTTGCGGTGCCGGCGTTTCAGAACGATGCGCTCCGCTACAAAGTTGAGTCTCGCTTCAC
Source organism: Pyrinomonadaceae bacterium (assembly GCA_963826235.1). GTDB lineage: Bacteria > Acidobacteriota > Blastocatellia > Pyrinomonadales > Pyrinomonadaceae > PSRF01. The sequence goes on from CAWGWE010000002.1 coordinate 573,689, forward strand.
GGGGGCGGTGATGGATGAACTGATTCACCGCGGCCGGGGCCTGAAAGTACAAGGCGAGCGGGAAGGCGCGGACGCAGTCATCGAAGGAGTAATGAAGAGTTTCAGTTTCTCCGGCGTCCTGCTCGACGACAAGGGCCGCGCCAGAATTTTTGAAGTGACGATCGTTGCCGCCGTTACCGTACGCGATCAAACTCAAAATCGCGTTCTCTACGACAATCAGAACTTCGTCTTTCGCGGCGAGTATGAATTTGCCAACGATCCGCGCAATTTTTTCAGTGAAGAAGATCCGGCTGTGCTGCGCATGGCACGCAGTTTTGCGGAAAGTATCGTTTCGACTCTAATCAACGCTGTCGAGACCAGACCTAAGAAATGAAGACTTCCACCCGCGCCGAGCTCCAGCGCGCCCTCAAACAAGAGCAACTTGAACCTCTCTACCTGCTCGTTGGTTGCGAAGGTTATCTGCGCGACGAGTCGGTCCGCGAGATCTGCGACGCCGCTCTGCGCGAGACCCTCATCCGCGAGTTCAACGAAACGACATTTAGTCTGCAGAGCGGCGGCGCGCAAAACGCAATCGCCGCCGCTGAGCAGTTACCGATGATGTCTACGCGCCGGGTGGTGCAAATTAAGGACTTTGCCAAAGTTCGAGAAGCCGACGAGGCGGTATTGATTCGTTATCTGAAAAATCCCGCGCCTTCGAGCGTGGTGATATTTAATGCGGAGGAAATCGATAAGCGAAGGCTTCTTACCAAAGCCCTGCTCGACAATTGCCTGGTAGTTGAGTGTCCGGCATTGAAAGATGGCGAGGCGATGAAATGGGTGAGGGATCGACTGAAGTCATTGAAGATCACTGCCGAAAATGAAGCCCTTTCGGACCTCATTATGCTTGTTGGTACTGATGTGCAGACTCTGCGGTCCGAGCTGGACAAACTGGCATCTGCCGCTGGGGAGTCGAAGCGAATCACACTCGCGATGGTCGAAGACTTGATCGGTCGGTCTCGCGAGCTTTCCAACTTCGAACTAGGCGATCATCTGATGAGCCGCAACCGCAAGGCTGCAATTGAAACTCTGCATCGTTTGCTGGAAGGTGGCGCGGAACCGCTGATGTTGATTGGCGTGTTAGCCAGCAACTTCCACCGGCTTGCTTTAGCGAAAGAAGCTCTAAAGCATGGTTCAACGGCGGATGTATTCAAGACGGTGCCAATGCCCTTCTTTAAGCGCGATGCATTTATCAATACGCTCCGCCGCAGCGATGCCGAAAAGATTGCTAACGGATTGAAATTGATTGCGGCTGCTGACCTGGCCATCAAGACTTCCCAGGCAACGCCTCGTCTGCAGATCGAAATGCTGGTTTGCGAACTCGCGAGCTGAATTGCCAAGTTCCAATTGCCAATTTCCAATTGCCAATTGCCGATTGTGAATGGAGCGTCTGACTTATTCATTCTCACGCACAGGCTCTAATCACGATCGCCACTCGTCAAATCGGCAATCGTCAATCGGCAATCATTTCCAATGTCTTTAGATCCGGTTCCACCCAGACTTCCTTCGCGGCGGCCGAGTCCAAAATTTCCTTACTGTAAAACTCGAAAGCAATTCGCGAATTATTGAGCCTGCTCACTACCGCGTTTGTGGCGTCGAGAAGACTAGAATCCGGCGCCAAGCCTTCCAGCGTTGTGCGCACCAGAAGAATCCAAAAGCGTGTCAGTGTCTCGTGATAATTGGGGCGGCAATCGTGGTGATCCAAAAACCGATGCAGACTCGTCCTCATCAGGTTCAATGCCTGCTTTTCATCCTGCCGTAGATACCAAACCGCGACGGCCAGATGATCAGGATGACTGAAACTATCTTTGCCGGTAACGCAGGATTCAAATCCCTGCACCACTTGCACAATCTCCGCCTCACTTTTGTAGGTATAGGTCATCTTCGTGCTCCTCATTTTAGTTGGTGCGCAACGTTGGCGTCATTACCCAAACAAAAAGCGAGGCGAACCAACTAGTGGTCCGCCTCGCGTAATTCCGTTTGTAACTTGTACTACTTGCTTGCTGTCTGGCTTGCGTTGGTCGTCAGTCTTGATTTGTAACGGGCCGCAGTGTTCTTGTGCAACACACCCTTCTGCACTGCTTTATCAATTGTTGAAACGGTTTGCGGCAACATGGTGGCTACGTCACCACCGTCACCCGCAAGCGCGCCGCGCAATTTCTTGATTGACGAGCGGACGCGTGTGCGATTGCTGCGATTAATCTGCTTGCGCTTTTCGTTCTGGCGCATCCGTTTTTCGGCTGACTTATGATTTGGCATCGAAATCTCCCGATATCGCTTGTCCGTTTATCCTGATTCCGGACTCTTTGATGGCTATTGTGCGCAGACTGACCGCCAGCGCAAGTGACGGAGTATAGGGATGGCCCTTTACTGTGTCAAGGCGATGGGCAAGTCGGTAGTGCTGTAAATCTGTGTTGGTGGGAAAGATTAAATTGGTCTGATTACACACATATGAGCATCGCGCCAAATGTAGACAGGCGCAGTAGGAGATAAGGCCGTGCCGGAAGACGACTCATTAGGCAGCAAAGTAGCGCCAACAAGGACGAGCAAAAACGTCCCCTCCGAAGAGACAAGCGGCGAGGTAGTTGGAGGAGAAACGAGCGACCAATCAAAGCGCACTTCGGATGTAGTCACCCCAGCGATTCCTATGGGAAGCGTGATATTCAGCCCCGGCCCGGAGAAGTGTAATTCCAGCGGAGTGCGGGCGGATTCCCACTCCCGAAGTCGCACTAGTGTTGGATGGTTCTCATCATGCGAATCCATGTTTCTCTCCTTGCTGAATAGAAGTTCGCCCTCGGAAGCCTACTCTCTGACAAAGCCCCTTCCTGGTGGTCTGGCGGACCTGCCAGCCAAGCTAAGAGCTATTGCAGATGAATTGGAAGCTGCCCAAAGCTTGAGTTAACGCAGCAGCGGAACGGGGACCGTCTTATATCACTGATCTCTAGTTATAGACACACTACCCCTCCGCTGCCGGAAGGCAGCAACTCAAACCAACCACTAAACCCGCCCGGTGAAACTAGAACGCGAAGTCTAGGATCGTCAGCAGGACTGTCACGCCACAAGTCGGCATGTCGCCTGGTGCCGTAACACTGGGGGGAGTGTGCGTTTCACCGGGTGGTGGCGGTGGCGGCCCGGTGATGCCAGTAGAAGGTATCTCCCCGGCCACTGCTGTTGCCGAAAGCGCACACATCAAGGCTACTCCAAGCGCAAATCGTTTCATCTGATTTTCTCCTTGAATTTGAGGATGCAAGCCAGCTTGCAATAACAGAGATTAGAGCAGATGCCAAACGTCTTGCAGGGCGCGGCGTGTCGGACTAATATCCGCCCCGCAAGCAAGAGTTCTTACACTCACGGCAAGAAGGTTTATCTCGCTTGAAGATAGCCTCACCAAAACTCCACACGGCCAACCTAACAGCGAATGACGAAGCTTTGCTCAGGTGTCAAACCGCCTTAGAGCAATACGACCGCGAAGACCACGTAGGCGCTCAAACGACTATGCGGCCCTTATGGAAGGGCGTTGGAGATCGGCCAACTACGACCGGCTTACATGAGTCAGTTGCCGCCGAAGTCTTGTTATGCGCGGGCATCTTGACGGGCTGGATCGGTAACAAGATTCAGAGGAAAGACGCGCAGGAGATAGCCAAGAATCTGATCGGTGAAGCGATCAACTATTTTGAGGGCATAGGCGATCTTACGAAGGCTGCCGCGTCCCGCGTGGAACTTGCCTATTGCTATTGGCGCAACGGTGAATTTAACGAAGCGCGAATTATGCTTCAAGAAGCTTTACGGAAACTCACAACACAGGGGGATACCAGGGCCAAGGCAATTCTGAAACTCACAACTGTCGAATGGACAAGCGGCCACTACTTTGAGGCATTAACCATCCTCAACAACAACGCCGCTCTATTCGAGAAAACACCTAGCCATACGACTAAGGGCGCGTACCACAGTCAGATCGCTATTGTGCTTCGCAACCTTGCTACCCCGGCCAATCGAAGTGAGTACTTTCGGCGGGCTGTAGATGAATACAAACAGGCTGACGAACATTTCAAGCTAGCCCGAAATCCTGTCTATAGAGCAGATGTTAAAAACAATGTCGGATTCTTGCTCTACAAGTTGTCCCGGTACAAAGAAGCCCACAAATATCTTGACGAGGCCCGCCGCTTAACCGTGAGTTTCAGGGATAAGTCTCGAACAGCTCAGGTAGACGAAACGCGGGCGCAACTCTTGATCGCTCAAGGGAAATTCAAAGAGGCCGAAGCGATAGCAGGTAAAGCGGCAGCGGCTTTGGCTAGGAGTGGTAATCAATGTCTCGTCGCCGATGCGTTGATAACGCAGGGAATTGCTTTAGCCCGTGGAGGTAAATCGGAACGCGCACAGGTTATCTTTCAACGGGCAATGGAGGTTGCGCTAGGGGTTGACGCTCCGAGTAAAGCGGGGCTGGCGGCTTTGACACTAATTGAAGAAGTCGCCGATCTGTCCCCGGCAATGATTCAAGCCGCATATGAACGAGCCCGGGAATGGCTGGCAGACTCTCAAAGCAAAGAAGTTTTATCGAGATTGAATCAAGCAGCCGGGAAGTTTGTTTCAAGTGTAGGGTTGAGCACAGAAGATGCGACTGAAATTCTATTGACCAAAGGTTGTGACTTTCAAAAAGGGATACTGGAAACAGAGCGAGAGATGATCAGACAAGCACTAGTGAAAGCTAACGGCAGCGTCACACACGCCGCTCGATTATTGAATATGAGTTATCAAGGGCTCACTTACATCATCGGAACAAGACACAAGGACTTGCTCAAGGAACGGTCCCCGATTCGCCGGCGCTCACGCAAGGATACCTAAATCATATTTTATCATGCCGGGGGGCAGGGCGTTCTCGGAGTGGGCCGGGGACGCCCCTTTGTCTTATAATGCGCCAACAACTTTCGGCTCGCCTTCACTCTTAGTTAGTCCGGCCAGACAGACCTAGAGGACAAGACGCGCACTTCCTGAACGCTTCAGGCGAGCCGATTACTCATTTCAGGATTCACGGCTGACAGGAGAGCCGCGACCTTGCCCACCAAAAAGCCTAAGAGCGTTGCTCCGGCTCCCTCGAAGACAAAAGAGGAGCGGGCACTTGATTTTAGTCTCGCCCTTCTCGCCCAACTAGTTGATAACAACGTTCAAGACGCCAATAAATACTGGAAGTTGGCTGACAATCTCACTGAGCGGTTATTCGCGATTATGGCGGCTGCTTCCACCGGGAACGAACAAGCGACCCTCTGGCTGAAAGCAATTGAAAAAATTCTTCACCCTCAGAAATTCGAGCTACCACGAACCAAAATTGACGAAATAGCTACTAGGTATGAAACGAATCCGCAACTTGCCCGTGGGTGGGAAGTAACGGCCCTCATGTCTCACTTATCACACGTGGTAGAGCCCAGAGACAAAGACCGATCTTCACCAAGTGATCCAGTGGTGATCAGGGCAAAATCAACTCTTGAGGGTTCTGAAGAAATAATCAAAGAAATCGTCAAAATTACGCGGAGCTACTGGAAACGAAACTCGACTCTACAAAGTTTGGCTATCCGAATGTACCTGGATTATCTGCACCGTGAGGGCATAACCGATGACCAAGCAACGATAAGCGAGCGAACCTTAAAGCGTGATCTTCAAGCGGTACGCGATTGGGAGGAATCAGCAACCGAAGACGAGCTTTTAACTCGCGGTCTTTGCGCCGGATACTCCCTGAGCGGAGGCTCGATGTTCTGGTGTCTATATTCAGAAGGGTGGAAAGACCGGAAGAAAAAGATTACGACTCGGAAAGGTATGACAAAGAAGCGAACAAACTGACCTATGACAAATTCCTTCCCCGTTTGTCATGGGTCAGCTTGTTTCCGAATCTGTCATAGGTCAAAAGTGCAAAGAGTTGTCATAGGTCAAGAAGTTTGACGAGATGTCATACGTCAAAGATTTCTTGGCAGTGACATTGGCTGAATCACAACCCAAGCGGAAGAATGGCGAGCGGCAGGAATCAACTTCCGCCGCTTTTTCGCTGTCTGGAGGGAACTACGATGAGGAGGGTCAGTAGCTCTTTGCGTCCGTTGGCTTGCCGACATGAGGGGCTTAAACATGGGAAGGCCCACGCTCGGAAACTTTAACCGGAATCAAGCGTGGGCCGTGGCAAGCTGCTAACGGGAAGTAGTCTAACCGCTACTTACCCTTTTTGGCTATCTTGTTTTGTCTGGGTTTGTTCCAGTATGGAGACTTGCACTTAGGGCACCACGTCGGCTCGCTCTCACCTTTGGGCGGCCACTCGTGCTCGCAGCGTTCGCACTTCCAATACCAGACGACCTTTTTTACCTTTCCCATGCGGCGCATCTTAACGCAGAAAATATATTACCGCAAGTAATAGTTTTAGCTTGACGAGAACATATTACTGCGAGTAATATAGCCGCACTGTAACAAAGGCCCTAACGGCTGTAACCGCTAAGGCCTTTTTTGAAAACCTAACGCGATTGCTCGCATCAAGTCTCAGCAACGGCATTGTGAGCCAATCGCCTAACAAAGGCAAGGTTCACGATGACATGTCACAACTGCAAGCTTGAAGCTCAGAAAGCCGGAAAAGACCGCTACGGAAACCAACGCTACCGCTGCAACTCCTGCCGCAAGACGTTTCAAAAACTGAGAGAGAAGATGCTGGGCAGAATGTATCTGAATGAGGATAAGGCTCTGCTCTGCCTCACGCTGTTGCTAGAGGGTAACAGTCTTCGCTCAATCGAAAGAATTACCGGGGTTGAAATGCACACGCTTCTTGATCTATTGACACTAGCGGGTGATCGTTGCCGGAAGCTAATGCGCGACCGGATCAAGGGCATCGCCGTTAAGGACGTGGAAGCCGACGAAATCTGGGGCTTTGTCAAAATGAAAAAGCGCACACGTCTTTACAAGGAAATCACCGATCCGACCGTGGGTGATGCTTACACTTTTGTGGGAATCGAACGCAACACTAAGCTGATTCTGGCATGGCACCTTGGCGAACGTGATGCGGCCAACACAGAGGCTTTCACCGAGAAGCTACACCGCGCTACCAGCGGCCACTTCCAACTGACTACAGACGGTCTAGCAAGCTATCCCGATGCGATCCGCTATTCGCTCGGCACCCGCGTTGACTACGCCCAGCTAATCAAAGTCTACGGAAACACTGACCGAGAAGGTGAGCAGAAGTATTCACCGCCCGAAGTTGTGGAGACTATAAGGAAGGATGTAATTGGCAGTCCTGATCCTCGACGAGTCTGTACTTCCATTGTGGAGCGCAGCAACCTCTCAATGCGTACAAGTATCCGCAGACTGACGCGCCTAACTAACGCCTTCAGCAAGAAGTGGGAAAACTTGCACGCAATGCTGAGCCTGTACTTCGCTTATTACAACTTTTGTCGAATTCATTCTACAATCCGGTGTACTCCCGCTATGGAAGCGGGTATAACCAATCATGTTTGGTCGCTTAATGATTTACTAACAACTTAGCAGGAAGGACATATAAAATGGCAGTCAAAATTAGAAACGCAGTATCAGAGACTTGCGAAGGATGTTTCAAGAGAATTGTTTATGAGAAGGACGAAGACAGCGGTCTTGACTCGCTTCAGATTGAAGGCGTTTGGATGCAGCTATGCGAAGAATGCGCCGAGCCGTACCATGAACGCGAACGCTATCTGAATAAGGACGAGGAAGATGAAGGCTCTGTGCGATATGATTGTCCAGAGCGATAAGGAACGTCACAGTTGGCTTAATGGAAAAGGTGAGGTTCAACGACCTCACCTTTCTTTTCGTCGATTAACAACTAACGAGCGTCACTATTCCAAAAGAAACCCTAATAACTCGTGACTCATATTTGAGCAAGAGACTGATCGCCCGTCTTTCACTTCGAAATACAAGTTTTCCATACCATCGAGCTTGGCTACATAATGATCCGGTGCAGCCCTAAACTCCGCAAACTTTCCCGTCAAATAATATCTCGTTATTTTCAGAAGCGGGCCGCTGATCAGGGATACTTCAACTACAACGTTCGGACCACAACATAACTTAAGGCCAACGCTTGGAACCCAGCGTAACGATTTGCTGAACTTCTCTGGATAAAGCCGATTCATTTCGGCTACTCCGTCTTCCTTTGTCTCGGAAACAAACTCCTCAAACCAAACGGCTGCCAAGTTCGAGAGAAGGCTATTCAACCGTTCGCTCTTTGTCGCAGCCAAGACCTGCCGCTGCCTTGTTTCAGCAATCCAAGCAACACTCACTCTCGTATCCTCCCTCACATCGTGCGATAGTGTAGCATTAGACAGGAGAGTAACTTAAACAAAATGCCTGAGCTTGCGATGATAATCGGCTTTGCACAGACCGGCCTTCTGTGATCTCCGGCGCGGTCTTACATCTTCGTGCGAGCGGCCTTTGTTTCTTCCTTCGTTATCCAGTCAGTGAAAGTGGCGAGACTCACCGTATAGAACTTGCCGAGTCCTTTCGGTTTCCATGAAACGCCAGAAGGCTTGATCCTGATAACTCCGATCACCTTTTCGTTCTCGTCGAGAATTCTCTCGTCAACGAGTTTTTGGGATTCAAAGCTGTTTTTCATTGAGCTAACGCTCCCTTGAGGTTTAAAGGACTTACTAGAACTGTGCGTCAGTATCGAGATCATAGGATGCGCTGTCAACGGTGGCTCAGCATCGGAATTCAAAGATCTCTCACCAAACCCAGCGCCACACAATCCCTGCTACCCAGAAACCTAACGAGAACCTAGTGCAAATTCACCAACACAGAATTACAGCACTACCGGCAAGTCTGGTATTGATGCAGTTTGGACTTATTGGCTGTCGAGCATTGGATAAGGTCTGATTCGGCCCAATCAGTACCACCAGGCAGTAGCCAGCACATTGCCGATTGCCGATTGCCGATTGCCGATTGGCTTTTTTCGCTAGAGGCTAATTGGCAATCGGCAATCGCAAATTGGCAATCACTCGGCCCACCGGGTACCGCTTGGTGGTATTGACCTCATGGTCCGTTCGTTCGTGGATTGTCCAACTGCATCACTACCGCAAGTCTCAAGTCCCAAGAAGCTTGAATGATCCCCAGGTGTTACAGACTAATCGGCAATCGCCAATCGCCAATCGGCAATTGAAGGCCTGCAACAGTTTGATAACATGATTGTGGTCATTTGACAGGCCCGCGAACGCTATAGTAGCGTCCCCGACGAAGCTTATGTCGCTGATCCTACCCCATGCTCTCGCAGCATCACGTCCGAATTATCCACCTCAATTGGAAAGAGAGAGTTCTTGAAGAAGATTGAACTTCCGCCCCGGGGACTGGAAACTCTGTTCGGTGTTCATGACCAGAACATAAAGTATCTGGAATCCCTGCTCGACGTGCGCATCGATGCGCGCGGACAAGATGTTTCCATCGATGGCGACCCGCGCGATGTCGAAACCGCCGAAGGTATCCTCGACGACTTTTCTGCACTCTTTCAGGAAGGACGTCAGTTCACCGATCGCGAGCTGCGCGAGGCCTTCGCGCAGATTGCTGAAGACCGCGCTTTTAGTTTGCGTGACTACTACACAAAGTCGCGGTTCAATCCTGCGGGCAAAAAACAGGTTGCGCCGAAATCAGCCACCCAACGCAAATACATTCAGACAATCCAGGATCGCGATGTTGTGTTTGGAATTGGCGTCGCCGGAACGGGCAAAACTTATCTCGCCGTAGCAATGGCCGTCCAGGCCCTGATGCAGAAACAGGTCAATCGAATTGTGCTGGCGCGCCCCGCGGTTGAAGCCGGAGAAAAGCTTGGTTTTCTGCCCGGTGACTTACAGGACAAGGTGGATCCTTATCTGCGGCCGCTCTACGACGCATTGTTTGATCTGATTGACTACGAACGCGTGACCAGACTTTTAGAAAAGCGAGTGATTGAAGTGGCGCCGCTTGCTTTCATGCGCGGCCGCACGCTCTCTGATGCGTTCATCATTCTCGATGAAGCGCAAAATACAACCAGCGAACAGATGAAGATGTTTCTGACGCGCATCGGCTTTGGATCGAAAGCCGTGATCACGGGCGACGTCACCCAGGTCGACTTACCCGCCGGGAAGCGCAGTGGTTTGATTGAAGCTGAGCGAGTGCTCTCCAACCTTGAAGGGATCGAGTTTGTCTACTTTACCGAGAAGGATGTGGTGCGCCATAAACTCGTGCAAATGATCATCCGCGCTTACGAAGATCACACCAAGAAGAGCAACATCTAGTTGTCCTCGCGGTTTCCCATTAATGATCGAAGTAGTTAATCGGCAACGTAAAGTTCGCATCGATTCTGAACGATGGCAGGCTTTCAGTGAGAAAGCGCTGGCAGCGATTCGCGATAAGTCGGCCGCCGCCACGATCGCTTTTGTTTCGGATCGGCAAATTAGAGAATTGAATCGCCGGTTTCGAAGGATCGACAAAGTAACGGATGTCCTATCGTTTCCAGCGGGTGATGAAGCCAGCGGTGAAACGACCAATCTCGGAGACATTGCGATTTCGCTCGAGCGTGCGGGGATTCAAGCTGAGGAAAACCAGCTGACGCTTGACGAGGAGATCGCACAGCTGATCCTGCACGGCCTTTTACACCTCTGCGGCTATGATCACGAGACAGACAAAGGCGAGATGAACCGCTTGGAACTTAGACTACGAAAAAAGCTCAAGATTTAATGAGAGGCGTGCCATCCAACTCTCACTGGCTTTAACACCCTCGGACTGCTGACAAACGAACGTTTAGGACTTAATATCTAGCAGCACATGCAAATTGAAATATTGCTTACGATTCTGCTGCTTTTTGTCCTGTCTTTGCTTGCCACGGTCGACATGGCGTTCAGCCAGCTCACCGATGTCGGACTGAGACGCCTCATCAGCGAAGCCGAAGAGAATCCCAGCACACGTTCTTCCTTTCTCCGGCAGGTGCTGGAGAATCGGCAGCGTTTCAGCTTCACACTCTCCGCAGCTATTCAGATCTTTCTTGTAGCAGTTGCTGTTCTCATCACTTCGATCTCACTAAGCCTTTTCTCCAACACTCGCTACGTGCTGGGCGGGCTGGCAACCGGCTTGGTACTAGCCGGTGTTTTCCGTCAACTGATTCCGCTCCTGTTGTCGCATCGTGATCCCGAAGCGACTTTTTTATTTCTGCTCCCGCTGATCCGGCCGTTTTTCCGAGTGATGGCATTCGCCGCCGATCCTTTTCATAGCTGGTTTGATCGCTCGCGTCGCAAGGAACAGTTGCAGGAAGTTGGTGACGAAGAGGATGACGAAGACACCGCTGACGATATTCAGGCGTTGATCGACGTAGGCGCCGCCGAAGGCATCCTCGAAGAAGAGGAAGGTGAACTGATTCATTCGATCCTCGAGTTTGGCGACACGAGTGTCGGTGAGGTGATGACGCCACGACCCGACATTGTGGCCCTCCCCACCACTGCCAGCGTCCGCGAAGCTCGTGATGTCATCATCGATTCGAAGTATTCCCGCTTGCCCGTCTATCGCGATCAGATCGACAACGTCGAGGGATTTATTTACGTGCGTGACCTGTTGCAATGTTGGGCGGAAGGACAGGAACCTGAGTCGATCGCCTCGCTCGTGCGTCCGGTGTATTTTGTCCCGGAGACGAAAGCTGTTGCCGATTTGCTGGAAGAAATGCAGAAGGCCCACGTGCAGCTTTCGATGGTCATTGATGAATACGGTGGGGTTGCGGGCCTCGTAACAGTGGAAGATATTCTGGAAGAGATAGTGGGCGAGATTGAAGACGAGGATATTGGCGGCGAAGAAGCTGAGATCGTCGCGGGCAGCGGTGGCGTTTACGAAGTGCTCGGCTCAACTGAAATCGGCAAGATTGAAAGATTATTCGACATGGAAATCGAAGCCGACGATTTCACAACCATCGCGGGCTTGGTAATAAATGAATCGGGAAAAGTCCCGCGCTCCGGCGAACAACTAGCGTTTCGCGGTTTGGAAGTAGAAGTACTCGAGGCCGATGAGAGACGCATTGGCCGGTTGCGCTTAAGACGAACAGCCGAAGGCAACGGAACTGAATCAACCACAAGCTAGTGTCCACGCCTGTTCCAACTCCGGGATTCGAACAATTGAGGTGCGTCGCCTGCGGCGAAGAGTTTGGCTGCGGCGCAAATGCCACCCTTGAAGACGCCACCCTAAATTGTTGGTGCTCAGCAATCGAGATCAGTGAAGAGGCGTTGGCAGAAATACAGGCACGTTATCAAGGCTGCCTTTGCCGGAATTGTTTGATCAAGTTGAATGTGGATAGCGAGCGTGACGCGCCTGGTGGATTATGAACTTATGTTTACTGAAATGCCCCTACTGAAATATTTCGCCGTTATCATTCTCGGGTTCTCTGCTTTCGCTATTGCTGCGACTCAAAAACCGCCGCGTAAGGCTAGTGACTTCAATGTTGAAATACTCCACCTTGATGATCATCCTCATGTCTTTGCCATATACGAAGCACCGGCGCGCAGTGGTTACATAGCCCACGTCAACTTGAAACGAATCAGTGACTGGAAACCCTCTGCGGAAGTCCCTGCTGAGGCTTCAGCTCTCCGGCTTCAGTTTTGGTTGGAGGGTAATACTCCACATGTAGAAGTTACGGCTTACCTGGACAAAATCAGCACGCGTGCCAACCCAGAATGGGAGAAAATGGCGCCGGTAAAACTTGTGTCGCTTGCTCTAGCTCAAGATGCAACTGTCACAATCAACGAAACACAAAGGTTCGGCATCCAGCCATTTCAGGTTAGGGCGTTTCGCGCACAGCCGTGGAGCGTCGGGCCACCACTGATCACGAACAAGACTCAAGCGCTTAGTGTAGAAAGTGTTAGTGAAGCTAGGCCGGCTTACACTGTGAAGGTCCGTAATGTGTCACATAAGGCGATCAACGCCATTCATTACTACGGCATTGAAAACGACCGCAAACAAGGCGGGTCAGGTTCCAGCGCAAAGTCGCTAATTCCAGCAGGAAGGGTCTTTACAATCCAGCAGCGTTTTGACTTGCCTGAAGAGCGCTTAAAAGCGAAGGCGCCAGCGACCAAAAGAGAAATCGTAATCGCGGCGGTAGTCTTTGACGACAGGTCTTTTGAAGGCGACCCTGATGTCGCGGCCGAAATGGCTGCCGACATTTTGGGTAGCCGAATCCAACTCACTCGGATAATTCCTATTTTGCGAAAACTGAGTGCAAGGCCAAACGCTGACGAGGACCAGCTGAAGGGGTTGCAAAAGGATATCGCCGCTCTTCCAGAAGTAGTTGATTCTCTTGTTACCAACGAACTCATCGAGCGTTTTGCAACTGCATCTGAAGATATGAGAAACCGTAGAATCAAAGAGGAAGTTGGACACGGTATGCGGCATCTTAAGAACCATGTGCTTCGTGAAATTGAGAAGTTCAATTTACGGCGCGAGGCCTCTGATGAAGTTGACTTCAACCGGTGGTTAAACGATTTGATAGATGACTTAGAAAGGACACTTGCGTACTAGTTTTCTATGGCAACATAAACGAAGCAAATTCCTGAGCGGTAAGAAAATTGACCCCGCCCCGATTCACTCAAAAACCACTGTAGCCGAACTCGTCGACGAAGCATTTCTCGCTTACAACGGCGCGCGATTACGTGAAGCGTGCCGGCTCTTTACGCAAAAAATGCTGGAGCCCGAGGTGACAGTTGGAGTTTCGCTGACCGGCGCCCTAACGCCTGCAGGCCTGGGTATTTCGTCGTTGATTCCACTAATCAAGGCGGGTTTCATCGATTGGATCATCTCCACAGGCGCTAATCTTTATCACGACACTCACTTTGGGATCGGTCTTTCCATGCACCAGGGCAATGCGCAAACGTCCGATATTGTTTTGCGTGAAGAAGAAGTGGTGCGCATCTACGATATCTTTTTTGACTACTCGGTGCTTCTAGACACCGATGCTTTTTTCCGCAAGATCATCGAGGCCGAAGAGTTTCAGCGGCCCATGTCCACTGCGGAGTTTCATTACCTCTGCGGGCGCTACGTACATGAACGCGAACGCGCGCTGGGTCTAAAAGATAAGTCGCTGTTAGGAGTGGCGTATGAATATGCGGTGCCGATCTACACGTCTTCTCCCGGCGACTCGTCAATCGGAATGAATGTCGCCGCCAAAGCGCTCCAGGGATTCAAACTCGCATTCGATCCCTCGCTCGACGTTAATGAAACCGCAGCGATTGTCCTCGCTGCCAAACGCAATGCTGTTGCAAAGGGTAAGGGACAGAAGAAGCGTAAGGGACTATCAGCAGTTTTCATTCTCGGCGGTGGTTCGCCGAAAAACTTTCTGCTGCAAACCGAACCCCAGATCCAGGAGGTGCTCGGAATCGATGAACGTGGCCACGATTATTTCCTGCAGATCACTGACGCGCGTCCTGACACTGGTGGGCTTTCCGGCGCCACTCCCGGCGAAGCCGTCTCCTGGGGCAAGGTCGATCCTGATCGCCTGCCGGACGCTGTAGTTTGCTACGTTGATTCAACAGTGGCGCTTCCGATCATTACGGCTTATGCTTTAGCCACGCATCAGCCGCGTAAACCTAAACGTCTTTATGACAGACTAGATGAGTTTATGAAGTTGCTGGTTTCCGAGTACAAGAAATCCAAACGACGTTGAGGCCAACAAGACTGACGAGAAAAGGCGACGAACGGAAACATGAGTAATTCCATTATACCTCTTCCGAAAACCTACGACTGCGACAAGTGTCCCGCCTATTGTTGTTCGATCTACGACCGCGTGCAGGTCACTAAACGCGATATTAACCGCCTGGCAAGACATTTCGGCGTCACTTTTGAAATAGCCCAGCAACGGTTTACCCGGCTCTACAACGACGAACGGGTGTTGCGCCGCAAGGCTGATCCAATCTTTGGTCAGGCGTGCCGATTTCTGAACCCCGAGACGCGGAAGTGCACGATCTATCACGCGCGTCCCGCGGTTTGCCATGAATTCCCGACAACAAGGCGGTGCGCGTATTACGATCTAATCGAATTCGAACGTACGCAGCAGGACGACCCGGACGTAGTGCCGCTTGTTAAAATTACATTTCGCGAAAACTCCAACTAGCAGGAACAAGCAATGCAAGACGTATTGTCACGACTGATCGGCAAGAAAGTTGATCTTTATTGCGGTAGTGCGTCGAGCCTGCGTGGCGAAGTGATCCGAGTAGAGGGTCAAGTGCTTCATCTCAAGGACAAAGATGAGAAGATCTGCTTTGTCGCGATTGAGAAGATTGTGGCGGTTTGGGAAGTGACTGATGACGACCATCAGGCGGGGTTCGTTTCGAATCGCTGATCCGCTAAGTCAACACTCAGACAAAAACGCCGGGGCTGACTGCAGCGCCGGCATTTTGATTTGTAAGCCAGAATTTTTGTGGCTGTTATTCAGCCGTTGTCACCGGCGGCAGTGGCACACGACGGAAACCATCAATGCGCGACAGCCAGTAATCATTGAACGGGGAATAAACTACGCCGTGATGGCGCGAAGCATGATAGAACCCGTTCGCATCAGCAACGATGCCGATATGGCGCAGGTTGCTGAAGAAAACTAAGGTCCCAAACTTCACTTCTTCTTCGGGAGTTGCGGGGCTAAAGCGTGACCAAAGCGTACGAGCGCTACTGCGTTCAAAGTTGATTCCGATTGACTGGAAGGTACTCCAGACGAATCCCGAGCAATCGAAGGCCGAGGGTCCGGTCGCTCCCCACGAATAACGAGCACCCAGTCGCTGATCAATCGCAGCCAACATCAGTTGTTGAAATTTCGCCGAAGCCAGGGTGGGCGGCACCAGGGATGCAGACTTTAGATCCGCAGGCGATGCTACCGAAAGCACGACTGGATCGTCGCTGAGGGTAACGCGGTTGAGAGCTTGGTCAGTTGAAGTAATTTGGCGTTCGCGTGTCTCGCCGGTTTGGGCAACAACCGCGACTGACAGCATGCTGAGGGTCAAACACGCGGCTATGGCGTAGGGGAACCAGTTTCGTAGGGTCATAGAAAGGGGAACTTTCCTCTCCTAGATTCTTCTTTTCTTTACTGCTTTTTTCTTTACTGAGTGAGGGGGCCACTACATGAAAGCTAAGCGAGTGTAGCCGCCTGAGATAGGTAGGACAAGAACCAATGTGACTGTTTCGTGACGAATCACAACTCCTTCGTCGCTTGCGCACCGAAAGGGTTCAGGTCTTCAGTATGGAATTGGAAGCACGCCCAGGAAATCGCGGAGTGATGTTTCACCACAAGACACAACGGTCAATGTGATGACAAGAATCGCTAAGTTCGGCTGCGGGATACCTGCCGATACAGAGTCAGGGCAAAAAGGAGGGTGAGTCCCAGTGTCATAGAGAAATAGTCCAGCGTGAATTGTGTTTACAGAGAAGAGAAAAGCGGAATTGCCACGGATTCCCAGACGGGAGGTGAGTTTAAGACGACTGGCCCGCGTGATAGTTCAAGCCGACAGTGATGATTTTTTGCAGCAGTTGATCGTAAGGCAGCCCTGAATGCGCCGCTGAGTCGGCGAAATCCTCACCTTCAGCGATTTGCGGATTGGGATTCGCTTCGAGTAGGTAAAACTGGCCCTCCTCCGTCATCCGGTAATCCAGGCGCGCATAACCACTCAGGAAAAGGTATCGATAAATGCGTTTGGAAAGGCGTTCAAGGGTTTTATGTTGTTCTGGAGTGAGGTCAGCTGCGCGGGTGGCCACTCCAACTCGTTCCTGGTACGTCGGATCCCATTTCACCTTCAAAGTGGCAATGTTTTCCGCCCCTTCCGGCAACTTCTCCATTACCAATTCCCAGGGGGAGTAAGTTTGAATGTTTTGATTCCCAATCAAGCCCACGTAGATTTCGCGCCCCTTGATGTACTGCTCCGCAATGGCCGCCGTTTTGTTTTGGCGATGAATGAAGTCAACTCGCTGCGCCAGCTTGTCATCGTCGTGCACGATTGACGCCTGCGCGATACCGACCGAGCCTTCTTCGCTGATTGATTTAACCAGCAAGGGAAACTTCAGCCGCTTCGGCCGCCGGACTTTGCGATTCAGAGGAAACACTGCAAAGCCAGGAACCTGAATCCGATGGTAAGCAAGGATGATTTTGGTTAGCGCTTTATCGTGGGCCATCGTCAAACCTCGAGGATTGCATCCGGTGTAAGCCTGCTTCATTAACTCCAGGTAACTGACGACATGCTGATCGTACAGCGGATAACCGTGGAACTCCTCAAGGAGATTGAATGCTACGTGCGGCTTGTGTTCCATCAAAGCATTTCCAATCAGGTTCAACTGGTTATACAAACCGACGGGATAAACTTCATGGCCCATCTTCTTCAGGGTTGAAATAACGTCGAACTCAGTCTTGATCTCGATCTTGTCTTTGTCGCTTAGTCCATCTAATGAATCAGGCGGCACCAAATCCTCGTGGACCAACACGATGATGCGCAGCTTCTTTTTGGGTTCAAACGTCATAAGGCAATGCGATGATAACCTGAATGAAGCACGTTCATTACCTGAACTGTCAAAACAATCATGACGCGACGCCGTGTTTCGCGCGGTGGACTATCAACCCGCAACTTCAAGTCTTTGCAGCGATCGATCATGTTGGCGAGCACATGATCGATTGTGTACTGATGGACTCCGGTTCCTTCAGCGACGATTTGCCGTACCTCGCGTCGCACGCTCCGCAGGAAAGTTGCGGCGCTTAGTTTGCCCTTGTGCCGAGGATCGTCAGAAAAGATTCGCTTCAGATCACGATCGTAGACTGCCGGCCAATCGAAGTCATACTTCTCACGTTTGCGGCGGTAGTGCTCACGCAAAGTGATCTTCAGAGCTGACAAGGGCTCGACTTTCGTGCGCAAACGATTGCGTGGCTTAGTGCCGGCAAGCTCCTGCATCATCTCGTCGATGTATTCAAGTTTCCGCAATGCCGGCCAACCTTTGTAGCGCCGTCGCCAACGCGAGCGGGGCGTAAGCCAAACGGCAAACGTTTCAGCGAAGTCCTCGGCAGGGTGTGCCTGCGCGTACCAGGCTGGAAGATGGAGCACATAGTTGCGGCTCTTGGGCTTGGGTTTATAAAAATCCGGATACGGTCGAGCGAAGGAACCAAAGAGCTCGCGCCATTGCCGCTTGAAGTGCAACCGGAACGCAGTGTCGAGTGCATGCCCCGCCTCGTGACGGAGAATCCGCATGCACTCCGGATCCGTTCCGCCTTCAACTTCCAGCATTTGCTTGCGTTCAAGTTTCACGAGACGCGGATGCGCGAGGTAAAACGGAATCGCAATACCAGGCACGCCATCGGGGGAAAACCACTCTTCTGACAGCCAGACGTGCGGCTTAAAGCGGATGCCGCGCTCATTAAGTTCGCTATAGAGCCGCTTGATATGCGGTTCAAGGAAGGAGCCCTTGATCTTCACTTGCAGATCGCTGATGCGCGTATCCAGCAAATGCTCGTCCGTGAGGGTATGCCAGGGGAACCGGTAACTCACGCTCTGCCCCCTCTCGAATTCTCCATTAGAGGCGCGTGAGCAACGGCTGCTATTTCAGTCCGATAGAGGCGTAAGTGTGGGAAATTACCCAGAAAAACCAGCATTCGAGGCGTAGCGTGGCAGGAGTTAGCCAACGATTTTGCATTCAGGATTTTAGGAACGCGTCATTGTAACGGCCTTCGGCGAGATGCGCTACCAACCATCGCCGATTGCTAATTGGCAATCGGCAATTGGCAATTGGCACTGTCGCTAGCTCGGTGGATGCACGCCGGTCTTCAGAAATGATGATGGGCAAAACTTTTCAATGACACAGTCGGCGCAGAGCGGATTGCGCGCTTTGCAAATGTTGCGTCCGTGAAAAATCAGCAGGTGGGAGAAGATCACCCAATCCTTCTTTGGCACAAGCTCAACTAGATCATCCTCAATTTTTTCTGCCTGCTTTTGCGTGGTTAACCCAAGCCGCCTCGATAGGCGAGTCACATGCGTGTCGACAACAACTCCTGACAAAACCCCAAACGCATTTCCCAAGACCACATTGGCGGTTTTGCGCGCCACACCCGGCAGCTCAAGCATCTCCTCCATCGTGCGCGGCACCTGACCAGCATATTTCTCGGACAACATTTTCGCCGTGCCTTGAATCGACTTCGCTTTGTTTCGGAAGAACCCAGTCGTGCGAATCTCTTTTTGCAGAGTGAGGGGTGAGACTTTCAGGTAGTCCTCAGGCTTTCGATACTTACGAAAGAGATTGGCCGTTACGATATTCACTCGCGCGTCAGTGCATTGAGCAGAGAGGATGGTGGCAATCAGCAACTCAAACGCGTTTGAGTGATTGAGCGCACACTTCGCGTCCGGGTAGGCGCGCTTCAATGCCGTAATGATCTTGCGCGTTTTTTGTTTCAGTTCAGGATTCGCCGCCATAATGCTGAACCCAATTACCCCCAAGCCGCCAAGATACGCCAAGAGCGCCAAGAATTAACAATGTGAAGGTAAATAATTTCAGTCCAGCTCCGTAAGACCAGGCTAAGCTCCACTCGTTTATGAATCCTCTGCGTAACTTAGCGGTTTTTGGCGCGTTAACGGCTTAATATGCCAAGCAGGTTATCTTCGTCCGTGCGCAATCTTCACAGCTTCCGGTAACGAACGCAGTCGCAACATCGCTAAAACTCCCAATAACGGTCCAGGGGCGAGAATTACAAACGCGTATCGCCAGCCCGCGAGCTTGAAGAACAAGGGCACCAGCTCGATCGAAATTGTTGTCAGTAGAAAACCGATTGAGGTTTGAATAGTTAAAGCAGTACCCAGGTATTGCTGGTTCCCAAGCTCAGTAACACACGTGGAGAACTGAGCGGAGTCGGCAACTACAGTCGCACCCCAGATCGCCGCGACCATCAGGATCCAGACGGGACTACCTCCAAATAAGAAGCCGATCAATAAACAGCAAGCTGCCACTGATAGCCATCGCCACCGACGTGACGATCGTGCGGCCCACGCGATCCGCGACCAAACCGGCCACAACGCAGCCGATGGCCCCGCAACCAATCACCAGAAACGATGCGACCTCGGCAAGAGCAGGATTGTTTCCCTGCCCCAAGCTGGCGCGGATCATCACTGGCGCCCAAATCCACATCGCGTACAGCTCCCACATGTGCCCGAAGTATCCGAAGCTGGCCAGTCGCACGCCTCGGTTCTTGAATACTTCGATTACCTGGCGCCAATCAAACGGCGCGATTGCCAGGGCGAAAGGTCCGTTCTCGACAAACCACAACATAATCAGCCCGCCAATCACCGCCAGGAGGGAGATGAAAAGCATGTTGGTGCGCCAGTTTGCGCTGCCAATACCATTGATCAGATAAGAAGACGCTTTGCCGAGAGTGAGCGCTCCAACAAGAACCCCAAGCGCCAGACCGCGCGAGCGGCGAAACCAGGTAGCAAGAATTTTCATTCCCGGAGGATAGACGCCTGCTAAAAACATTCCGGTAAGAAACCGCAGCGTGATCCCCAGCCGCGGCCCTTCTGCAAAGTAGCCAAAAGCAGCGTTAGCGCCCGCGCCCAACACCGCGCAACTTGCAACTAAATGTCTGGGGCTAAGAACGTCGGGAAGATTGAGAAAAGCACTGAGGAGCGTGCCCGCAACGAAACCGAGTTGGACGGCAATGGTTAACCAGGCGGCAGTCGATTCGCTCAGCGCCCATTCGGAATTAAGAGCGGGCAGGACCGCCGCACCGCTGAACCAGAGCGACATGGAAAGCAGTTGTGCGGCGGCCAACATCGTGAGCGCTCGCCAACGTTGCGGCAGTGCCAAGTCGTCCAGAGGACCGATTGTGTCCGCGGTGAGCATTTGCGCCGCGAGGATACTACAAAACAAAAGTGGCAGGCGCCGAGAACCTGCCACTCACCAAACTCGTTGAAGCCTCACTAGGCAACCGCTTCAGAGAAGCTTTGCACATCCAACTCCCGCCAAGCCACGCTCGCCTTTTTAGTACGCTTGTTCTGATACATCGATTGGTCGGCCTGGGCCATTAACTCCTCCACGGTGTGACATTCATCGGGATGCATGAATGCCAGGCCCACGCTGACAGAAAGTCGATAGGGAGACGGGTTCTGCGAATTGTACTTTTGAAATTTATCGTTCAAGCGAGCCAGGACCGTTTCCACGCCACCTTCCGGCTCAACTGCCGCGAATACAGTGAACTCATCGCCGCCGAGACGGCCCAGAACATCCGACGAGCGAAATGTTTCGCGCAGGATCTCGGCCGTCTTCATCAGCGCACGATCACCTTCCTTATGACCAAACGAATCGTTGATCTGTTTCAGACCGTCCAGATCAGCATAGACCACCATCAAACTCTTGTTGGCACGTTGCACTGAGATCAGGTGCTGCTCGGAAAATGCGAGAAAACCGCGGCGGTTATAGAGACCGGTTAATTCATCGACGAGTGAAAGAGTTTTGATTGCCCCTTCGGCGCGTTTGCGCTCAGTAACGTCTTCAATTTGAAAAATAAAATGCAATGGCGCACCTTGCGCGTCACGAACGAGCGAGATACTGGTCAACGCCCAAACTTCCTGACCGTCCTTGTGCAGGTAACGCTTCTCTACCTGACAGGTGTGAAGCTCGCCTGACAACATGCGATAGATCTGGGCGAGATCGTTGCCGAGGTCGTCCTCGTGCGTGATTGCCTGGAAGTCGGAGCTCAATAGTTCACTTTCGCTGTAGCCCACAATGTCGCACAACGAACGATTGACGCGCAGCCAATTGCCGGCCGGCGACACCAGCGCCATCCCAATCGCCGCATAGTCAAAAGCGGTGCGGAAATGCTCTTCGCTCTCCTGAAGGGCCTTGCTGATGCGTTCCTGTTCCGCGATAAAGCGGTTCAACTCCTCGACGTGAAGTCTCGCTTGCTCCGCCTGAGTGGCCGAGGTCTCTACGTTTCTCAAGTAAGTGCGGTAGGTGAGATAAATGATGGTGATGATCGGAACAAGCGCGAGGAAGGCATAGAACCCGATCTGACTGATGAGTTGCGCAACAATTGCCGCGGCTGAAGCGCCGGCAAAGTAAGTAATAGATGTCCAGAGGAAATTTGTACGCCAGGTGAACCAGACGGGCTGGTCAAGCCTCAACGCTGCGCTAATAGCAACCAGTCCCGAGTTGAGCACGTACTGCACCAACGCCATCGCACACAGTGCAACTATCAAGTTTGGAGAATAGCTGTTCCACAATTGAGTCAGAGGACCAAATCCGAAATGAACGACCACGGCGGTCGCTCCCGTGGAAAACGCCATCACGCCGGCATTGAAGAAAGCAACGATCGGCTTTCTACTAAAACGGCGCGAAGAGGTGAAAGCTCCTATGGCCGCAAGCAGGACCGCTGCCTGGCCACCGAAAAGTAGCATCGACAGGAAGACGAAAGTATCAGAAACAGAGATGTGACCCTTCGCTCGAGGAATTTCAATCGTCACTCGGGAGCCGATCAGCATCGCGAGTCCGAGGATAATGAAGCGCCGATCGATTTGTGCAACCGGTAGCGTGTAAACACAGAAAGCTGCTGTGGCCGCTCCGAGAGCCGAGACCGACCACATGTAAGCACTTCTTAAAGACTCGCTGTTCCCTGCTCGCGTCATTGTCGGGTGTCTGTAAAAGCCAATCGCTCCTACCAGCGCTGTGCGGGACCACGCACCGCATCGCTGGCCCTAAGTGCAACGGCCATTCCGCACCTGGTTGTCCAAATTAGGCTACAAAAGTGGTCCTTTTTGTTAGCGGATTCTGTGGTTCGGTCAGCGAGCAGTCATTCTGAAGAGCGAGATTATTCAATCTGACAGAAGAGAAAAAACGAAGCGGGTCGCGGCGATGCGCAAAACACTTGAACTGCGAAATTGTATTTCAGGGTCGTCCTGACGAAGGCCCGCGCTACGCGTTCTGACCTGTTCTGGGATAAATAGCTGCGACTTTGATTCGTGATATTCTGAGGCCCCCCAATTATTCAGTCGCGCCGTACACTTCTTTTCCCGAAGATAGGGGTTGAATTGCTATGCCCGTGGCCGAGGTCTTGGCATCACTAACTGGGAGCTCTTCAAATTTGGCGAGCGATCAACCGATCCGCGAAGAGCTGTTCAGTGTCGAGCGATTGGAGCACTACGCTCAGACTTTGGCGGCGAAACATCGCACCGTCCACAGAAAAGGGCGGGCCCGCTTGTTGCCCCGAGTAGAGGACAACGGTCGCAAACTTGTCTTTGCGTATCGCACGCTGGTTGACTCGCTGCGGAGCGGCCAAACAATCTCTCCCGCCGCCGAATGGTTAGTCGACAACTTCCACATCATCGAAGAACAGTTGCGCGAGATTCGGGAAGACCTGCCTAAAAGTTACTATCATGAGCTTCCCAAGCTCGCCGACGGCGATCTGAAAGATTTTCCGCGCATTTATGCGGTCGCCCTAGCGCTCATTGCGCACACCGACAGTCGCCTCGATACAAATACGTTACGACGCTTCATTGCCGCTTATCAGAAAGTTGCGCCGTTATCGATCGGCGAACTCTGGGCAGTGGCGATTACCCTACGCCTCGCGTTGGTTGAAAATCTGAGGCGGCTTGCGGTTCTGATTCTGCAGGCTCGCGAAGAGCGCGAAGGGGCTGACAAGCTTGCAGACAAACTTCTGGAAACTGCCGCCCGGCAATCTGCGCCTCTGCTATCATTAGTCTCGGATCGGTTTGAGAAGCGTGAGGTCATTCCTCACGCTTTTGTCGTGCAGCTGATTCAAAGACTGCGAGAACAGGATCCGGCCGTAATGCCGGTGATGGAATGGCTAGAGGAACGCTTAACGCGTCAGGGCGAAAACGTCGAGCGAGTAATTCACGGTGAACATCAGCGGCAGGCTGCCACCCAGGTAACGATTGGAAACATCATTACCAGCATGCGCTTGCTGTCGACCCTCGACTGGCAGGAGTTTTTTGAAAGCGTAAGTTTGGTTGATCCGTTGCTCGCCAAGGATCCGGCGGACGCTTACGCAGATATGGAGTTCGCTTCACGCGACCGATACCGGCACGTCGTGGAAAGAATCAGCAAGCGGGTAAAGGTTTCGGAGTTAAAAGTTGCCCAAGCGGCCGTCAACCTGGCTGACGAAGCCGCCGCAAAGCTAGGCAATGAAGCACGCTCGGCTCACGTTGGTTATTACTTTATTGATGATGGCCTACAAGAATTGGAAGAAATGTTTGGCTATCGTCCGCGCTTTGGAGAGAGACTCACGCGCTGGTGTTTTCGACATCCAACTTTGGCCTACCTGGGCACGCTTTCTCTCCTCACCGCACTGATCGTCGCTGCCCTCTCCCTCCGCATGTATCGCCACGGTGGAAGTACGGCAATTATAATTGCGACCGTTCTTCTGGCTCTGATTCCTGCCAGCGACATTGCTCTCAGCATCCTTAACTGGGATGTAACTAACCTCTTCAGGCCAAGATTGCTGCCGCGAATGAACACTGCAAAAGGTGTTGGGGCCGCGGCCCGCACGATGGTTGTCATCCCCACGATTTTTTCCAGCGAAGCAGGCGTTCAAGAACTCCTCGAGAGATTGGAAGTGCACTTTCTGGCGAATCAGGATGAGCATTTGCACTTCGCATTGCTTGGTGACTTTGCCGATGCTCCTGCGGAACAGATGCCTGACGATTTGCTGCTCCTCGACGTTGCCATCGATGGCATTGCAGAACTAAACAAACGTTACAGCAAAGACACGCTGCCAACGTTTCACTTGTTTCATCGCCGCCGGCTATGGAATCCCAGTGAAAACTCCTGGATGGGTTGGGAACGCAAACGAGGAAAGCTGCATGAGTTTAATCAGTTGCTGCGCGGAGCGCGCGATACCAGCTTTATCCTGCAAACAACTGAGCCCGCGCTTTATTCGACAGTTCGGTTCGTTATCACACTCGATTCGGACACGCAGTTACCGCGTGATGTCGCGCGGAAGCTGGTGGGCACTGCGCTTCATCCGCTCAATCGGCCGCAGTTTAACGCTGCAGAAAATCGTGTGGTGCGGGGTTACGGCATTTTGCAGCCGCGGGTCAGCATTGGGCTTCAGAGCGCGTCGCGTTCGCGCTTCGCACGCATTTTCTCTGGGAACACGGGAATCGATCCCTACACCACCGCGGTTTCTGATGTCTATCAGGATTTGTTTGCGGAAGGAAACTACACCGGCAAAGGTCTCTACGAAGTTGACGCTTTTGAGACGGCGCTTAAGGATCGCGTCCCCGAAAATTCTTTACTAAGTCATGATCTTTTTGAATCATTGTTTACCCGCGCTGCGTTAATCACGGACATCGAACTGCTTGATGATTATCCCGCGCACTACGACACTTATGCCAAACGCCAGCATCGCTGGACACGCGGCGATTGGCAGATTGCAGGCTGGTTGTTTCCGCGCGTGCCGGTTGCCGGCGGCAAAAAAGTTCCGAACAGTCTACCGCTGATTTCGCGCTGGAAGATTTTGGACAATTTGCGCCGCAGCATGGTTGCTCCCTCGCTATTCTTGTGGCTGATTGCCACGTGGCTCTTCTTTCCAGGCTCGGACTTTGATCTGGTCCTTATTCGCAGTCGTTGTAATTGCTTTCCCCGTTTACCTGCACGTCACAACCAGTCTCTTGATTCATCCACGGGGCATTCCCTGGACAAGTCATTTCTGGTCCGTCTGGGGAGATATTCGCACCAACACCGCCCAAATCGGGTTATCGCTGACACTGCTGCCTCACCAGGCTTACGTGATGGTGGATGCGATTGTGCGGACCTTGTATCGCAAGTTGATCTCGCGCCGCAAATTGTTGCAGTGGGTTACGGCGGCCCAAGTCGAGCGCACGGCCCGTCACGATTTTTTCGAGTTTCTTTGGTTCATGTTGCCGGCCGAAGTTCTCGTCGCCCTGACAGCCGTAGCTGTAATCCTTTTCCGCCCGGCTGCGCTTGGCGTGATGGCTCCTTTCCTGGCCATTTGGGCAGTCTCGCCGTTAGTGGCTTACCTCGTAAGCCGTCCCACAACCCGGTCACTGCGAGTTATGACCGGTGAGGATTTGCGTTTCGCGCGAATTGTGGCACGGCGCACCTGGCGCTTCTTCGAGAGTTTTGTCGGCCCGGAAGACAACTGGTTGCCACCCGACAATTTTCAGGAAGATCCCAAACCGTTTGTCGCGCATCGGACATCACCTACGAACATCGGGATGCTCTTGCTTTCCACCGCATCGGCACATGATTTCGGGTATCTCGGCATTAGAGGAATTTGCGCAACGGCAAGCGTCTTGTTTGCCACCCTGCGCAGGCTGGCCAAGTTGCACGGCCACTTCTTCAATTGGTACGACACAAAAACGCTTCAACCACTGATGCCGCAATACATTTCTACGGTCGATAGCGGAAATCTGGCCGGCAGTCTG
This sequence comes from Pyrinomonadaceae bacterium, assembly GCA_963826235.1. Lineage (GTDB taxonomy): Bacteria > Acidobacteriota > Blastocatellia > Pyrinomonadales > Pyrinomonadaceae > PSRF01. Next base: position 600,124 of record CAWGWE010000002.1, read on the forward strand.
ATCGCTCTGAAGCAGATGTGTATCGAGCTTCCGGATCTGAAACTTTTCGACGCAAGAATTCTGGGAGGACTAAGCGACAGCCTCGCCGCCATTAGTTTCGAAGCTGAACGAATCGTCGCAAGTCGTCAGCGAACTGAAATCGTGACTGCGCGCCAACTGCGCGAGGAGATTGCCGCAAGCCAACAACTGCTTGACACAACAGCATCGCAATCGTTGACGTTCTGGGCCTCCCTCTTCGCTTCACTAGCGCTTCATGGCTCAATCATTGAAGACATTGTTGAAGCACTCGCTCAGGAACATGGCGCCGAGACTTATGAAGAGTTGAGATGGTGGGCAGGAAGGTTCTCGCATCAGGTCAGCTCTTTTGAGAACGACCTTAAGGAATTGACGCCCTGGGCCGTCAGCTCTTTTGGCAAAAGCATGACGCCGTTGCTGACGGACATGCCGTCCGAGCTAAGCGAAGACTGGCAGGCAGTTATTGAATCCTTAAATGCCGTTCCCACACTCGCCGATCTTCCAGACCTTATTGATACAGGCTCTGGTGCAACTCGCCGCGCAGAGTAGCCCGAAACTTAAACGGCGCGACCCCGGAAGATCCGGGCGCCGGCTTAACCAGCGCGCTCGAGAGCGCTGCTGCCGCTGCTCGCGATCTGCTTTTCCGCCTGGCATCTCTGGCCCACGAGTGCGAACAGATCTTTGAAGAGATGGACTTCAGCTTTCTCTTCGACAAAGAGCGCAAGCTATTCGCCATTGGCTACAACGCTTCAGACTTAAGAGTTGACAACTCCTTCTACGATCTACTCGCTTCGGAAGCACGGCTGGCGAGCTTTGTAGCAATCGCCAAGGGCGACGTTTCTCAGGAACATTGGTTTCGCATGGGCCGACAGTTAACTTCGGTCAACGGCGGCCAGGCACTCATTTCCTGGACCGGCACGATGTTCGAATACTTGATGCCGTTGCTGGTAATGCGAACGTACGAAGGCACGCTTTTAGACCAGACGTATCGCGCCGTCGTAGCGCGGCAGATTGAGTATGGCAGGGAGCGCGGAGTGCCGTGGGGCATTTCGGAGTCGGCATACAATGCTCGCGATCTTCAACTTAACTATCAATATGGTCCGTTCGGCGTCCCGGGTCTCGGATTAAAACGCGGATTAATTGAGGACCTGGTGACGGCCCCTTATGCCAGTGTGCTCGCGGCAATGATTCATCCCCGCGCAGCAATGGAGAACTTGCGCGTGCTGGCAAAGGAAGGCGCCCTCAGTTCGTATGGTTTTTATGAAGCGATCGACTACACCCGTGAGCGACTGCCACAAAACCAAAAGCACGTGATGATTCGCGCCTGGATGACTCACCATCAGGGAATGAGTCTAGTGGCGCTGGACAACGCACTTCTAAATGGGTGCATGGAGAGACGCTTCCATAGCGATCCCCTCGTTCAGGCAACTGAGCTGCTGCTTCAGGAGCGGATTCCCGTCGGGGTAGTTGCCGCACATCCGCGCGCGGAAGAGGTTCTATCAGGACGCGTGATTCGGTCCCTGCCCGGCATGGTTACGCGGGTCTACAACTCTGCAAACCTGGAAACACCGCGCACGCAACTCCTCTCCAACGGAACCTATCACCTAATGATCACGACAGCGGGCTCTGGTTACTCCGCCTGTGGTCGCAACGCAGTAACGCGCTGGCGCGAAGACGTGACGCGCGACAACTGGGGCGCGTTTGTTTACCTGCGCGATGTGCGCAGCGGCACTGTTTGGTCGGCGGGTCACCAACCGGTCCAACGCCGTGCGCAATCGTACGAGGTTTCTTTTTCTGAAGACAAAGCGGACTTCTGGCGCACCGACGCCGGGATCGTTACCCACATGGAAGTCGTAGTTTCCGCGGAAGATAACGCAGAAGTGCGACGTATCTCGTTAACAAACAACTCGCTACGCACCCGCGAGATCGAGCTAACGAGCTATGCGGAAATTGTTTTGGCGCCGCAACAGGCAGATGCGGCCCATCCAGCCTTCAGTAATCTTTTCATCGAGACCGAATTTTTTGCGGCTGAGAACGCTTTGCTGGCACGTCGGCGGCAGCGTGCTCGTGAAGACGAGAAAGTTTGGGCGGTTCATGCTGTAGTCGCGGAAGGCGATACGCTTGGGGCAGTTCAATACGAAACAGATCGTGGACGTTTTCTGGGCCGCGGTCATACAACTGCCGATCCGGTTGCGGTAATGGAGGAGCGGCCACTCTCAAATACAGTAGGTGCAGTTCTCGATCCGGTTTTTAGTTTGCGCCGTCGCGTGCGCATTAAACCCAATCAAACCGCGCGCGTTTCCTTTAGTACTGCGATCGCCAGTAGCCGCGAACAAGCAATGATGCTGGCCGATAAGTATCACGACCCAAATATTTTCGAGCGCGAGTCAAGATTGTCGTGGACTAAAGCCCAAGTGGAGATGAGTCACTTGAGCCTGGATGCGGAAGACGCGCATCTATTCCAACGTCTTGCTGCGCGCGTGCTTTATTCGGATCCGACATTGCGTCCGCGGCCGCACGTCCTGGCGTTAAACACCAAAGCTCAGTCAAGCCTGTGGGCCTACGCAATCAGCGGCGACTTACCGATCCTTTTGGTGCGCGTGAACCGGCTGGAAGACCTACAGATGGTGCGAAAGATCCTCCGCGGTCACGAGTACCTCCATTACAAGGGTCTGAAAATCGACCTTGTGATCCTCAACGATCATCCACCCAACTACATGCAGATTCTGCACAAGGAGTTGGAATTATTACTACGTACCACCGGCCTGCAAGCACTTCAGGACAAACCCGGCGGCATCTTTCTCAGACGCGCCGACATCATGCCTGAAGCGGATCGCATTCTGCTGCATGCGGTGGCGCGCGTTGTGATTGTTACTGAGCGAGGCTCGCTCGAAGACCAACTCGAACGTTCAGCGGTCGAAGAGGTTTTGCCGCCGGCGTTCGTGCCGCGCTTGCCGTCACAAAGTTATCCCGAACCAACGGTTGCTTTACCAGACCTTACTTTTTTTAACGGCCTCGGTGGATTCCATCAGGGCGGGCGTGAATATGTAATCGTGCTCGGGGCCGATCAGTGGACGCCGGCTCCCTGGTCCAACATCATCGCCAATGAGAGTGAGTTCGGTTTTCAGGTGAGCGAAACAGGCTCCGGTTATACGTGGTCGGTCAACAGCCGTGAGAACCGGCTCACGCCCTGGTCAAACGATGCCGTCAGCGATCCTCCCGGCGAGATCATTTACTTACGCGATGAAGACTCGGGCTCAATTTGGTCAACAACTCCAGCTCCGATTCGCGAGCCTGAGCCCTACACCGTTCGTCACGGTCAGGGTTATACCGTGTTCGAGCATACCAGCCACGGAATCTCGCAGGAGTTATTGGTCTTTGCGCCACTTAAAGGTTCCGTAAAGATCTCCTTGCTAAGGTTGCGTAATCGCACCGACCGCAATCGTCGTCTAACTATCACACAATACAACGAACTGGTGCTGGGTTTTGGACGCAGCAATTCGGCACCGTACATAATCACAGAAATCGATCCAGAGACCGGGCGAATTTTTGCCCGGAATCCTTTTAATAACGAGTTTGCAGGTCGAGTCGCTTTTGTCGCGACCAATGAAAAAGTCACGAGCGCCACCTGTGATCGGAAAGAGTTTCTTGGTCGCAACGGTTCTCCGGCGCGCCCCGCAGCCTTACGTCGCACCCATCTGGCTGGGCGGGACGGCGCCGGCCTCGATTCCTGTGCTGCCCTACAAATTCCCATCGAGCTCGCTCCGCGCGAAGCACGCGAGGTTATCTTCCTGTTGGGTGAAGCCGACTCAAAAGAAGCGGCGGAGGCGTTGATTGCGAAATTCAATCAGCCCACGGTCGTAAATGAATCGTTTGAAGAAGTGCTCTCCTACTGGGACGAGCTATTGGGGACGGTAGAGGTGCAAACTCCCGATGCGGCATTGAACACGATGCTGAATCGCTGGCTGCTTTATCAGACATTGTCATGTCGCGTTTGGGCGCGCTCCGCTTTTTATCAGTCCGGCGGCGCTTTTGGTTTTCGCGATCAGTTGCAGGATGTTATGGCGCTGGTCTACAGCCGCCCGGCAATTGCCCGCGAACAAATTATTCGCGCGTCAGGTCGGCAATTCAAAGAGGGTGACGTGCAACATTGGTGGCATCCCCCAACCGGACGTGGCGTACGCACACGCTTTTCTGACGATCTGCTCTGGCTGCCGTTCGTGACCTCGTTTTATATCGCTGTTACCTCCGATGCCAGCGTGCTGGATGAAGTAACTCCGTTTCTGGAAATGCCGCTTCTTGGGCCGGACGATCATGAGAACTACATGCAGCCAACGGTCTCGGAAGAAACCGCCACTGTCTTTGAACATTGTGCTCGTGCGCTTGATCGGAGTCTCGCCGTCGGTCCCCACGGATTGCCCTTGATGGGTGGGGGAGATTGGAACGATGGGATGAATCGCGTCGGTCCTCTTGGTAAAGGCGAAAGTGTCTGGGTCGGCTGGTTCCTTCATACAACGCTCGCTAGCTTCGCGCCCTTATGCGAACAACGCCAAGAGTCCCACCGCGCTGAGCTCTATCTCAAACATCTGGAGAGCCTTAAACAGGCCCTCGAAGAACATGGTTGGGACGGTGACTGGTATCGTCGAGCTTACTTCGACGACGGCACACCACTCGGTTCAGTGCAGAATGAGGAGTGCCGCATCGACTCCATCGTCCAATCTTGGGGGGTCATTTCCGGCGCGGCGGAAAATCATCGAGCAGTGCGCGCAATGGCGGCGGTGGAGGAATACTTGATTCGTCGCGGCGATGGTCTAGTGATTCTCTTCACGCCGCCCTTCGATCGAAGTGCGTTGGATCCTGGATACATCAAAGGCTATGTTCCTGGCGTCCGTGAAAACGGCGGTCAATACACACATGCTGCGATCTGGACGCTCATTGCCTACGCCATGCTTGGCGACGGTGAACGAGCCGGCGAATTGTTTTCACTGCTGAATCCAATTAATCACGCGTCTACTCGGGCGGGCCTGCACAAATATAAAGTGGAACCTTACGTGGCGGTGGGTGACGTTTACGCTGTGCCACCGCATACGGGACGAGGCGGCTGGACCTGGTATACGGGTTCTGCCAGTTGGATGTATCGCGCTGGCCTTGAATCTATTTTGGGCTTCAAGTTACGCGGGGAACATCTACGGATCGACCCGTGTATCCCGCAAGGCTGGCGCGAATTTGAGATTACCTATCGACGCGTTAAAACGATTTACCGAATCAAGGTGAGTAACCCGCTGGCGTTGCATCGTGGCGTCGCCAGCCTCGAATTAGACGGTAAAAAACTTGAAGGTAATGAGATTGCTTTGAGCGATGACGGCTTAACGCATTCAGTTCGTGTGGTGCTGGGCGAGATACCAGCAAAAAGTGAGAGCGAAGCGGAACTACAAAAGCAGGCGGGAAATAACTGAAAGGAGGCTGGAGGCTTGAGACAATGGTTAGTAGTCAGTTTGTTAGCAGGCGATAGATTTTGTAATGACTTTTGAATTAGCTACCCAAGAAGGCGTAACAAAGGCCGAGCTCTATTCCAGCCTGGCAAAGCAACTGCGAAGCTTGCTTGAAGGCGAACGCGACGCTATAGCCAACATGGCTAATTTCGCGTCGTTGCTGTTTTATTCGTTGCCTGATCTCAATTGGAGCGGTTTCTATTTACTGAAAGGGAAGCAACTTGTGCTTGGCCCATTTCAGGGAAAGCCGGCCTGCATTCGCATTCCGGTGGGCGAAGGCGTTTGCGGCACGGCGGCGGATCGTCGCGAAACAATTCTGGTTCAAAACGTTCACGAGTTCCCCGGGCATATCGCATGCGATAGCGCTTCTAACTCAGAGATAGTGGTGCCGATCGTAGCTGATGAAGGATTGGTCGGTGTGCTTGACCTGGATAGTCCCTCGGTGTCGAGGTTTGATGAGGAAGACGCGCAAGGGCTGAACGAGTTAGTTAGGATATTTATTGCGGCGACCGATCTCAAATAGCTAGGTAAGTTCGCAGGGCTGATGTACGCGGCCTCTTGTCGCAGTCTAGAGAGATTCAGGGAGTGGACGAACACACGGGTACTATGCCGCCTCGGTTCAGGTAAGCGTTCGTAAGGCAGAAAACTAACGAGCCGCCCTTACCGTGAAGCGACTGGCAGATGACGCAGCGAGGTTGCGATAGGAATTAACTTGCGAGACTACCCTGCGAAGATTCCGAAAATCGCCAGAACGATCTCGTCGGTGATCTCTTCCGCAAAGCCACCAGCGCCCATGTCGCCTTCAGTTTCAGCAGGTGCTGCTGCGGGCGGGGGTGGAGCGGGAACCATCGGGATGTCACCGGCGAAGGTAACCGCGGCCAAAGCACACGTAAGCGCAATTGACATTGCAAAGCGTTTCATTATTTTCTCCTTATTGTTTGGGGATGCAAGGGCTCTTACATCAAATTGTATAGAACATCATCCACAGTGTCCTTGCAAGCAGGTAGGTTCGTGATTAATATCGCGGGCCGTTACTGCAAGTTCTCTTACACTCACAGCGAAGAGGCTCATTTTGCATGAAGATAACCTCCCCCAAGACTAGGGCGTCGCACCTCACCCCAAACGAAGAAGTTCAGGTCAAATGTCGCACCGCCCTCGAACTAAAGGACAAAGGTGATTATGAGGGTGCGAAAGACATGATGCGCCCTCGGTGGAAGCGGTTGGGGGAACGACCCGATACAAGTGGTTTGTACCCGTCCGTTGCGGCCGAATTTCTTCTGTGCACCGGGATTCTCACCTGCTGGATTGGAAATAAGGGGCAAATCAGAGAGGCTCAAGAACACGCGAGAGATTTGATCACCGAAAGCATCACTTTCTATGAATCTGAAAGCGATGTCCTTAAGGTAGCGGCCGCACGTGTAGAGCTTGCCTATTGTTATTGGTGCGAAGGAGCCTTGGATGAAGCGCGCGTTGTGTTTCGTGAGTCCCTCCAAAAGCTCACCGTGGAAGGCAATACCCGGGCTCGGGCAATCCTGGGCTTAGCAGTAGTCGAATGGTCAGCGGGGGAGTCCAGCGCGTCTCTTGATATTCTCAAAGAAAATTCAACCTTGTTTGCCAAAATTACTAATCAGGCCACAAAAGGTGCTTACCATAATCAAATTGGGATCGCCCTACGTCACATAGCTAAAACGGGCAACACGGTTCAGCGTTTACAGGATGCGATCGAGGAATTTGAGCAGGCGGATCAGCATCTTAAACTTGTTAGAAACAACGGATTCCGAGCTCACCTTAAAAATAACGTCGGTCTCATTCTGCTGGATTTGAAACGTTTCAAAGAAGCGCACAAATTTCTTACAGAAGCCAGAAGGTTAAGCGCTCTTGTCCGTGACAGAGTCTTAACTGCACAAATTGATGAAAGCCGAGCCCAAGTACTCCTTGTCGAGAACAAACTAAAGGAAGCGGAGTCTGTGGCCGGCGGAGCTGTAGCGGTTCTGGAGCGCAGCGGTCAACAGTGCGTTCTCTCCGAGGTTCTGATCACTCATGGAATCGCGCTCGCTCGCCTCAAGAAGTGGGAGCGGGCGCAGTTTACTTTTCAAAGGGCGATTGAGGTTGCGCATCACGTTGGCGCTTTGAATAAAGCCGGCCTCGCGGCGCTCACCATGATCGAAGAGCTGCCCGACCTCTCGCCCGAAATTCTGCGTTCTGCCTACGACCGCGCCAGCGAGTGGCTCGCGAAATCTCAGAGTCAGGATATTTCGCAACGCCTAAACGCGGTCGCGCGCAAGGTATTAATGAGCGTTGGCGGTGAAGTGAAAGCAGACAAGGCGACCCAGGTGTTGCTAAACAAACCATGCGACCTGCAGCGCGAAGTTTTGAAGTATGAAGGCAGCCTAATCAAACAGGCATTATCGAAGGTCAACGGTAGCGTAACTCGCGCAGCCGAACTGTTGAATCTCAGTTATCAAGGTCTCGCGTACATTATCGGCACGCGACATAAGGACTTACTGAAGGAACGCTCGCCCATCCGGAGACGTTCCCGCAAAGACTAAACGAACTGCAAACTAACGTGCAGCTAAAACCTCCACAGCTTCTTACGGGTCGGCGATGCGCACTGCAGATAGGTGCATCACCGGGCGCAGCCCATTCATTTGGTTGGGATTGAATGCGAGCTGCGACGACGCCACGCCGGCTTCCGGCGTCACGAGGACCGGCATCCCTCACATATGCCGGTCCTTGAATTCCTGGACCCGAGAGCGGCTGGTTCGCACGCCTTCGCGCCCTCTTAGTGGGCCATTGGTCAAAGTTGCCACCGCGCCCCTGCAAAAACTAATGCTTGAACCAAGCGTTGCAACGCATGTAATCTAAGTTGTGCGCAGTCATTCCATAGTTACCTTCAATTTTTCCCTTACAACCCGGCACGATCCCTCCTTTTAGGCAATGGATCAGCGGCTACCGCGCCAGAATTCAACGATTAAATGGGAATAAATGGCACCCTGACCACGATGAGCGTTCCCGATCTGCTCCAGTTTCTGGCAGCAGGCCGCAAGACCGGTACGCTCAAATTTGGACGCGGCAAGGTGATTAAGGAAATCTATTTCCACAACGGCCTCATTGTTGGCGCCAACACCAATGATCCAAAAGAGTATTTCGGTCAGGTGCTGATTCATTACGGCAAGCTGGATGAAGCCCAACTCCAGGCAGCGATGGAGTTACAGCGCAAATCCGGAGGCAAGTTAGGCGAGATTCTCTCGACCAAAGGCTTCCTTACTGAAGGCGAGGTGCTCGAAATCCTGCGAATCAGGACCCTCGACCTCATTTACGACTTATTTCTTTGGGAGGAAGCTCACTTCGAGTTTTTCGATAACGAGCCTTTACCGGACGATGTCATTCGAATTGAAGTGGTGCCCACGAATGTGATCATGGAGGGCATTTATCGCATCGATGAGCTGGCGCGCTTTCGCACTTTAATTCCTTCTGACCGCGCAGTGCTGGAGTTGGTTGCCGGTTGGACGTCGACTCTTAGTCTGGGAAAAGAGATTCGGCAGATCCTTTACTTTCTCGAGAAGCGCATGTCCGTGGCGGAAATTTGCTACAACATGCACGCCTCGTCTTTCCACATTTATGCGCAGCTCTACGAGCTGGTCAATAAAGGCATTGCTCGCGTTGTGGGCGAAGCAGTTGCGCCTCAGGAAGTCTCCGCAAACACCGGCGACCTGCCGGAAGCGACGGCCGAACTGCTATGGATCGCGCGGCGGGAATTGAAGGAAGACAATGCCGAAATGGCACTTTCGGTGGTTCAGCAAGCTTTGCAGCGGGAACCCAAAAATGAAGATGCTCAGGCGCTTTTAGCTCAGACCGAGGAACTCTTCATCAAAAAAGTTTACGAATCTGACCTGTCACCTCAGTCGATACCGAACGTTCTGGTGCAGCCAGACAGCCTGACCCGTGAACAGATCAGTCCCCAGGAAGGCTTTGTGCTCTCGCGCATCAATGGAGTTTGGGATGTGCAGTCGATTCTCTCGATCTGTCCTTTCCGCGAAGCGGACAGTTTGCGGATGATGAAGACGCTGCTGGACAAGAAGATCATCGGACTCTAGGAGCAGGTGTCAGCAGGCAGGAGTCAGGGGAGGCCGCAGGATGGTTAGCCCCTTACCACGACTAACTACTGACTAGGGACTACTAACTCTTTCAGTCATTTTCCGAAGAACGGCGCAAACTGATAACAACGGACTTAGAAACCGGAGTGTTGCTTTTCTCTGCGACGCTCCGCACCGGCACAAGGACATTTGCCTCCGGAAAGTATGTAGCCGCGCAACGTCGCGGAATGCTGTAAGGCACTACCGTAAAGCGTCGCGCTACTCGTTTTTCGTCTTCGAAGTGACTTGTCAGATCTACAACCTCGCCGGCCTTCAACTGCGCTTCAAGAATGTCCTCAGGATTCAGGAACACCACCCGCCGTCCGTTATAGATACCGCGATAGCGATCGTCGAGCCCGTACACTGAAGTATTAAATTGATCATGACTCCGGATCGTCATCATCAGAAACTGTCCCGGCGCGAGATCGTGTTGTGGCAAAGGATGCACCGTAAACTCTGCCTTCCCGCTCTTCGTGCGGAAAACACGTTCACGCGGCGCACTCGGAAGATAGAATCCCCCGGGCTGCCGCACTCGTTCGTTATAATTCTCGAAATCCGGAATTACTCGTTCGATCTGGGCGCGGGTTCGATCATAGTCAGCAAGCATTCCTTCCCAATCAACAGTCGAACGCTTTCCCAGCGTGGCCTGCGCTAACCGAACGACAATCGCCGGCTCGCTCAATAAATGCGGCGATGCGGGTTCCAAGAACCCACGCGAAGCCTGCACCACGGCCATCGAATTCTCTGTCGTGACAAACTGAGGACCGCTCGCCTGGATGTCTGTTTCGGTTCGACCGAGGCATGGGAGAATCATTGCTTGTTCTCCAGTAATCAGATGCGCGCGATTCAGCTTCGTTGAAACATGCGCGGTAAGACGGCAACGCTGCAACGCCGCCGCCGTATATTCGGTATCAGGTGTCGCTGAGAGAAAATTTCCGCCAAGAGCAAAAAACACTTTTGCCTTTCCTGCGTGCATCGCCTGAATTGAACCTACAGTGTCGAAGCCATGTTTACGTGGCGGCTCGAAACCGAAAACACCGCCGAGTCGATCGAGAAAGCTAGCGAAAGGTCGCTCTGAGATTCCCATTGTTCTGTCGCCCTGCACGTTGCTATGACCACGCACCGGACACAGGCCGGCGCCGGGTTTACCAACCTGGCCGCGCAGCAACATTAGGTTTACGATCTCTTGAATATTGGCGACCGCGTTCTTATGCTGAGTCAATCCCATGGCCCAGCAGAAGATCGTCCGTTCCGACTGGATGAAGATCTCACTTGCAGCTTTAATTTGTTCACGCGTAATTCCACTTTGTTCGACGATCGCTGACCACTCAACTCCAGCGACCGCACGGGCAAACTCCTCATAACCGGCACTGTAGTTCCGAATAAACTCGAGATCCAGCACGGTTCCCGGCTGGCGCGCTTCGGCGTCAAGCACTGCCTTTATAATTCCTTTAAGCAACGCGACATCACCATTGATGCGGACCTGCAAGAACAGATCGGCAAGATCAGTCCCACCACCCAACCAACGGAGAACCTCTTGAGGATGTTTGAAATTGGTCATCCCCGCTTCGGGTAACGGATTAATGTGCACGAGCTTGCAACCGTTTCGTTTCGCGCGCTCAAGCGCAGTCAACATACGCGGATGATTTGTTCCAGGATTTTGTCCGATCACAAAGATGGCTTGCGCCAGATTGAAGTCCTCCAGCGTCACAGTTCCCTTGCCCGCGCCAATGGTTTCCAACAGGGCCCAGCCGCTCGACTCGTGACACATGTTGGAACAGTCTGGCAGGTTGTTGGTCCCAAACTGCCTGACGAACAGTTGATAAAGAAAGGCGGCTTCGTTACTAGCGCGACCCGAGGTATAGAAAATCGCTTCGTCTGGCGTAACAAGTGAATTCAGCTCATTAGCGAGCAAAGCAAACGCCTCATTCCAACTGATCGCTTCATAGTGAGTAGCTCCCCGACGCAACACGTGCGGGTGAGTGATGCGCCCCTGTTGGCCCAACCAGTAATCCGACTGGTTTGAGAGATCGGCCACGCTCCATTTGGAAAAAAACTCCGGCGTGATGCGTTTTGTTGTTGCTTCATCAGCAACATGCTTGGCGCCGTTCTCGCAAAACTCTGCATGAGATCGCTCAGCGTCAGGCTCCGGCCAGGCACAACCCGGACAATCAAACCCACCTGCCTGATTAATTTTCAAAAGCGTTCGCACACTCCGGCCTGGACCCATCTCCCTTAAGGCACTCTTCGCAGCCGATATTATTGCCGGGATGCCGCCAGCCGATTTGCTTAACGGTTTGATTTGAACCGGAGCAAACTCTTCAGGGGGTTGAGCGCGGGGCGTGCTTTGGTCTTGCGGTTCTGCCATCTGAATGTTCGTAGCTACTCAGTTTGTCCATTAAGGCGAACTAGCTGGCCGATCCTGATGCGTCCAGGTCGCAACACGCGCGCGTAAACCCGCGAGTAACCAGGATGAAGTCTTTGGGATATGCGTTGATACGCGCCACCGACAAACGACTCGGGAATTGAATTGCACGGCGTCGTGTAACTAGTGATTTCGATAAGCACCTCTTCACCCAGCGACAATTTTTGACCGGGCGTGACGTCGTTCCAATCTATTCCGGAGACGGTGATGTTCTCGCCAACCGCTCCCGGAAAGATCGGATGACCCTCACTCTGCAACTCCAAAATTCGTTCGAGTGAGAAGAGACAAACGGCGCGTTCAGGCCCGCCATGAATGTCCGGGAATTGGTGATCGTCACCTGTTATTCCTAATTCGGTAACTTCGGCTTCGCGTATCGCGAGCTTGGGAACGCCACCGGGGGAAGTATTGAGTTGGAAGATGCGTCCTGGCATAGGGGGGCCTCCGCGTTCAATTTGATTGCATACTAAGCCAGAAACTTTTGTTTTGCGAAGAAGGGGCGCCGTTGGTTTCATAACGATTTGACTTGCCGCGTGGCTTTGGCTACAAACTCTTTTCCTATCCTTGTTCCGTCGGGCAGTTAGACCTAAACATTTCGAGAGCTGGGGAGACACGATGACTCAACCGTTCCTTCTGCGCCTGGGCGTAACGTCAGTACTATTGCTCGTTGCCACCGCGGCCACCGCCTTTGGTCAAATCAAGCCTGGTCGCGATCCGAAGCAGCCAATCGACGAGCAATACACCCGCAAGATTCGTGAGTATACGACTGAAACGTTTTTCAACTCTCCGCTTACCGATTACCTGCCCGCATCGCCAAACGTGCCGACGCCTAAATCAGTGCTTGGCGATGTCGCCGGCGCGCCCGGTAAATTGCCTTACTCGGCTGAAGTCTATCGCTACATGCGCATGCTCGAGCGCGCGAGTCCCCGCGTCAAAGTCTTTTCAATCGGCACTACGGAAGAAGGACGCGAGATGATTGCCGTGGCCGTCGCATCCGAAACTCTGCTTGCGAAACTCGATGAAAATCGCGCACGGCTGGCAAAGCTCGGCGATCCCCGCACTATCAGAATGGATGAAGCCGAGGCGGACCGTCTCGTGGCTGCGTCATTTCCCGTTTACTACATTACCGGCGCGATTCACTCGCCGGAAACAGGTTCGCCAACCGCGCTGATGGAACTTGCTTATCGTCTCGCAGTCGATGAAAGCGCATACGTCAAACAAATTCGCGAGAACGTGGTCACATTGATCACGCCGGTAGTAGAAGTTGACGGCCGCGACCGCATGGTTGATGTCTACAATTGGCACCTCGCGAATCCGAATTCGAATTGGCCTCCGCTCGTCTACTGGGGCCACTATGTCGCACACGACAACAACCGCGACGCCATCGGCCTTTCGCTCAAACTCACCCGCAACGTGCTAAACACCTTCACTGGTTGGAAAGCTCAGGTGCTTCATGACCTACACGAGTCAGTTCCTTATCTTTACGACAATACGATCGGCGATGGACCTTACAACGCCTGGGTCGATCCAATTCTCACTGATGAGTGGCAGATGGTTGGCTGGAACAACGTTTCGGAAATGACGAAGTTTGGGATGCCCGGAGTTTTCGCTCATGGAAACTTCGACACCTGGTCTCCCGGCTATCTGATGTTTATCGCCGCGACTCACAACGGCATCAGCCGCCTTTACGAAACCTTTGGCAACGCGGGCGCCGATACGGTTGAGCGCACGCTTTCCGCAGACGATTATTCGCGCACCTGGTTCCGGCAGAACCCACCCCTGCCACGTGCGAAATGGTCGCAAAGAAACAACAACAACTATCAGCAGACGGGGCTGTTAACTTCACTTCACTACTTCAGCAATAACACTAAGCTGTTTTTGAAGAATTTCTATCTCAAGAGTAAGCGTTCGATCGATAAGCCGAAGAATGAGGGTCCTGCGGCATACGTGTTTCCGGCGGACGATCCTCGTCCCGGTGGGCAGGCGGATTTGCTAAGACTACTCCAGGCTCAAGGGTGCGAAATTCATCGAGCAACTGCGCCGTTCACCGTGATGGTTAAGGCAAAGAAAAATGGTGCGAAGAAAGAAGCGCCATCTCCTTCGCCGTCTGCGTCGCCGACTCCGATGAGTTCACCTTCTCCGGCAGCCAGTCCCACCCCCACGCCGAAGACTGAGCAGCGGCAATTCCCAGCGGGCAGCTACCTCGTGCGCATGGATCAACCGTACAGCCGTATCGCCGATGCGCTTTTGGATCATCAGTACTGGGCCCCAAATGATCCGCAGCAGGATGTTTACGACGACACGGGTTGGACGCTGGGCGAGCTCGGCAATGTTCAGGTCGTCCGCGTCACCGACGTGAAAACGTTAACGGTGCCGATGGAACGAATCACTTCGGATGTGCGAGCGCCCGGCGCTATCAATGGCAACGGCTCTGTCTATCTGATTAACCACACGGCGGACAACACACTCGCAACACTTCGTTACCGTTTGAAAGATGTGGCTATGGAAGCTGCCGAGGAGCCTTTCGAAGCAGCAGGTCGTAAGTTCAATCGCGGTTCTTTGATCATCCGCAAAGCAGCGGCGAATGACCTACAACGAGCTGCGACCGAGTTAGGCGTGCAGATTTATGCAGTCGAAGCAGCGCCGACTGTCAAAACGCATGCGATTGGCGCACCACGTGTGGCGTTGATGCATACCTGGATGGACACCCAGGATGAAGGTTGGTGGCGCGTGGCACTTGATCAGATGAAGATTCCTTTTAGCTACATCAGCACGCAGGATGTTGCCAGGGATTCAGATCTGCGAAGCAAGTTTGACGTGATCATCTTTGCACCGGTGGGCCGGGGCATGGAGGCGATCATTAACGGAATGCCTATGTGGGGCAATCCCTTGCCCTGGAAAACGACGACGTTGACTCCAAATCTGGGAAAGATTGATTCGACTGACGACATGCGCCCGGGGCTGGGATATTCAGGCCTGATGAACCTGCAAAAGTTTACGAGGGAAGGCGGGCTCTTAATCGGCACAATGGACACCGCCGAGTTAGCCGTCAACACTGGTTTCACTCCAGGACTTTCGATAACTCGCTCGACTCGTTTGAAGGCGATCGGAGCCGTGTTGCGTTCAAAAGTAGTGGACGACAAGAGCCCAATTGCTTACGGCTATCCCGAAACAGTTTCGATCTATTGTTTCAACGGTCCGATTTTCGGAGTGAGTAATTTTGCTTCCGGTCGCGGCGGTCGTCCACGCCGAGAGCAAAGAGCCACAGGACGCGGCACAACTGACGATCCGGACACAGTGCAGGGGCGAGTGCCGGTAGAAGCTCCGGAATTGCCGACGGCTGAAGTTTGGGAGGCGTATCCGGTCCTGCCCGAACAGCGGCGTAATGGCATCAACATCATTCCCGTTGAATTTCGGCCGCGCGTGATCTTCCGCTATGCCGACAACAAAGATCTGCTGGTATCGGGTCTACTCGATGGGGGCGACGAGATCGCACAACGTCCGATGATTGTCGACGTGCCTTCAGGTAAGGGCCACGTGGTGCTGTTCTCGAATAATCCGATGTGGCGCGGTCAGACTAAAGGAAGCTACTCCTTCGTGCTCAACGCGATTTTGAATTTTGATAACTTGAACGCAGGCCGGAAACTCGAGGAGAAGTAAGACGCGGGATCACCAGTTCAACTTAGGTTGATCACACCTGGAGAAGTGCAACATTCTAGCTGGGTAACATCACAGGATAGGGAGGGGCCTGCCTCCGTTCACCTACACCAATCTCAAGTTAAGAACAAGCAGAGCGATCTTAAAAAGGAGCGGTGACACGCCCTCCTCACCGCGAGGTCGCCATTTTATTGGGATCGCGGTCGGTCCCGCCTGCACTTTTAGACCCCCACGTTCCTTACTTCGTCAGTTGAGTTTGATTTGAGCCATCGGCATTCATCAGATAGATCTCCGATGCCGGCCAGCGGCCTTTGATGAAAGCGACTTTATCGCGAGTCGACCAGCGCGCGAAGAATCCGGCGACGTTGTTCAACGGCGTCGCATTTGACCCGTCCACATTCATCACGTAGAGCTTACCGGGTGTGCCATCGCGGTTCGAAGCGAACCCGATCCGTTGCCCATCTGGAAGCCAGGCCGGAAAGATGTTGTTGAAGCTATCATTGGTGATGCGGACTTCGTGAGAACCACCGGCATTGATGATATACAGCTGATCTTTTCCGGCTCCATGCCGATCGCTATAAAACAGGATGCGTTTGTTATCCGGTGAAAAATGCGGGTTCAAATCGTTACCTTCATTTTTTGTGAGCCGGGTTTGGTTTGAACCGTCAGCATTCATTACATAAATTTGCCACTTGCCATCGGGATTGGAGCTGAAAGCAATGCGCTTTCCGTCAGGCGACCACGAAGGATAGGAATTCTTGCCCGGCCCCTTGGTCAGCCGTTGCACCGCGGAGCCGTCGGCATTCATGACGTAGATGTCGTTGTTGCCGTCGCGGTCGGACATGAAAGCAATGCGTCCATCGTGGGACCATGACGCCCACATGTCTGTCGCCGGATTGTTGGTGATGTTTTTGAGATCCGAACCGTCTGCCCGTATGACATGGATCTCCGGTTGTGCTTCTCGTCTAAGAGAAAAGCTAAGCCGGGATCCATCGTGAGACCAGGCAACGTCTTGATAGAAGTTTGTCTTTGGCTGTTGCAGTGGGGCAGTATTCGTAGCGAACATGATCTACGCAGTAAGCGCCATAGCAGCCAAAGTTACGATGAATGGTCTTGTCATTTCAGCAGTGCTTTTACCATAACTCACTTGAAACGTAACATTCTTATCTATGGACTCTGCGGTGGCCTGCTGATCGTAGGCCTGCGCCTGATTGAATATCGCTTCCTGATCGTTGGTCACTCCCTGGAGATCTATGGCGGGCTTATTGCTGTCGTGTTTGCGGCCGTAGGCATTTGGCTGGGCCTCAAGTTAACGCGGAAAGAAGAGGTAGTTGTCGTGCGCGAGGTTCAGGTACCGGCGCCGGAAACATTTGTCTTCAATGAGCGGAAGCAGCTGGAGTTGGGTATCACTAAGCGCGAGCTGGAAATCCTGAGCCTGATCGCAGGCGGGCTAAGTAATCGAGAAATCGCAGAAAAACTCTTCGTGAGTGAGAACACGGTGAAGACTCATTCCAGCCGGCTTTTCGACAAGATGAACGCTAAGCGACGGACGCAAGCTGTGCAGATCGGGAAAGAGTTTGGCTTGATACCCTAAACAGGTTTCAGGTTTCAGGTTCAGGTTTCAGCTCTCGGTCTCAGGTCTTAGGTTAATCAAAGACCAAAGATCAAAGTCCCAAGACCGTCTTTTTTAAGAAACTAAAGTATGATTTTCGCCTTCCACCCCTCACAATCACTCAAAAGTATGACGACAAACATTAGGCCGAGAGCTAGTTTCACGCCCGATTTTGCAAACCACAAAGGAGCTTAAGCACATGAAAAAGATTGTTCTGACCTTCGGGCTAATTTCGGGCGCTATCCTGGTGCTGATGATGTTTGCCGCTATTCCCCTGATGAAAAGCGGCTCGTTCGACAAACTCGAGATCCTTGGCTACTCGACAATGGTAGCCTCGTTCTTGATGGTGTTCTTTGGAATTCGTTCTTACCGCGAGAATGTCGGGGGCGGAACGATCAGTTTCGGCAAGGCGGTGCAAGTCGGCCTTTTGATCACGCTGATTTCCTGCGTTTGTTACGTGATTGCCTGGCAAATTGTCTACTTCAATTTTACGCCGGACTTCCTTGAGAAATATGGGACTTACATGATTGAGAAGGCTCGGGCTGCCGGGGCAAGTCCCGAAGAGCTCGCAGCACAGCGAGAGCAAATCAAGAGCTTCAAGGAGTGGTACGCCAATCCTTTCATCAATGTCGCCTTCACTCTCCTCGAGCCATTGCCCGTCGGAGTGCCGATGACCCTGATTTCAGCGGCGATTCTGAGGCGAAAGGAACCAAAGCGGCTTCAGGAGGAAGGTAATATAGCAACAGCGAGCCATTGAGAAACAGAAAGGGCATTAGAGCCCCTCAGGGTTTTGAGAGTGGTTTGGCCCGCTTTGGTTAAGGCTAATTCGACGAGCGGGTTAAACTACATCCTCCGCACTCCATCCGACTTCCTTGCCAGGTGTCTCCGGCTCGCAATGTGGATTGGACATTAATCGCATCTTCTTCGATTATTGTGTGCGACTTTCCTGATCAAGCAAAAATGTGGAGGAGCGAGTGAATAAATTTTCTCTGTGGATCATTTTCGGAATTTTACTTTTGGCCGTGCCCGCGGCAGTCGTAGCCCAGCACGGTTTCACCGTGAAACAGTATGAAGAGTTTCATGAGGTGCTGCACCCTCTAGAGCATGAGGCTCTTCCTAATAACGACTTCGCACGCATTCGGAAGCATTCCGCTACGCTAATCAAGCACGGGCGCGAGATAGTCAAGCTAGGTGTGCCGGAGGGTACTGCCGCCGAGAAGCAGGCTGAGTTCAAGAAAGAGCTGGCAAAGTTCAATAGCGCGCTTAACAAATTTCGCAGTCACGCACGCCGCGGTTCAAATTCCCAATTAAAGATTTCTTACAGCGCGGTACACGACTCTTTTGAGATGCTAGCGGCAATGCTGCCCGGAAGGTGAGTATTGGATACTCAGGTACACTACGCGAGTAGCGACCGCATTTAAAAAACCAATCGATCAAGTTGTAGACCCGAGCGATAATCATTACAGACTCTTAGGTCTTAATCGCAAGTGTGATATCTGTTGAATGCGGTCGCTACCGCCCCGTACTGTACCCGAGTGCCCACGACGCTAAAAGAGATCGCTTCCGCTTTGTACCGTAGTGAAACTGCCTTGGGTTGAGTCCGTCAACATTCGACTACCATCTATGACCGGCAAAAGCATTCAGGAAACTTACGCACCCAATCTCACTTGCTTTGGTTGTGGACCCAAGAATGAAAAGGGTTTACACATTCGCAGCTTTCCCGCGAACGATGGTGACGAAGTTGTGGCTGAATGGCAGCCCGAGCCGCATCACGAATCATTTACCGGGATGCTAAGTGGCGGCATCGTGGGCACCCTGCTCGATTGTCACTGCAACTGGACAGCCGCCTGGCATCTGATGCGGAAGGCGGGACTGAGTCATCCGCCGTGTGCCGTAACGGCGGAATACACGATCAAGCTAAAGCGTCCGACGCCAACTGACTTGCCTGTAAAACTCGTAGCTCGCGTTGTCGAGTCATATCCAGATCGTGCGGTAGTGGAAGGAGAATTGATTGCTCATGACAAGGTGACCGCCACATGTCGCGGCACTTTTGTCGCAGTGAAACCTGGACACCCGGCTTATAATCGCTGGTGACACCGACCGATAAAATCTTGGAACACAAACACCCCGAGGTTGAGCTATGAAACTCTTGTTCGCCTTCATCATCTGCACCTTAACGTCATTGAGTCTCTACGGCCAACGTCCGAAGACGCCTGTTGCACAACGTCCCCAGGCGCCTGTCTCACCACCTTTGAAGGAGGCTGAGAACTCCTCCAAAGCTCAAAAGTATTTTTCTGATGTCATCCTCGTAAATCAGAATGGCGAGCAATTGCGTTTTTACAGCGACCTGTTGCAGGGAAAAGTCGTGGTGATCAGTTCTTTCATGGCAACGTGTACTTCTGCTTGTCCAGCCAAGAATCGTAACCTCGAAAAGCTTCAGGACGCCGCCGGAGATCGATTGGGCAAGGACGTTTTGATTCTGTCGATCTCCGTCGATCCAGTTACCGATACCCCAGAACGATTAAAGGAGTATGCCAAAACCTATCATGCGAAAGACGGCTGGCATTTCCTTACCGGGAAGAAGGAAAACGTCGATTGGGCGCTGTATAAGATCGGGCAGTACGTGCCGAACAAGGCGGATCATACGAACATCCTTGTTATGGGCAACGAAGCGACGGGACTCTGGAAGAAAGTTTTCGGGCTGGCGTCTGAACAGGACCTGACAAACATTTTCGCTTCCGTACTAAACGACAAGGGCCCTGCTCCGAAGGCAAATCGAGACAAGCGCTAGGCAACCAAAGGGAAGATCTATGAACTGGGCTAATTCATTAATGCAGCTCGAAATCATTGGCGAAGTTGCGCTCGCGATGTTGCTTGGTGGGGTGATTGGTTTCGAGCGCGAAGTGGCTGATAAACCTGCGGGCTTTCGCACACATATGCTGGTAGCCGGAGCGGCGGCCCTGCTGGTTGGCTTGGGAGATGCGATGCTGCGGAGATTCACCATGGACAGCAGTATTAATGCCAGCTCAGATCCGATCCGCATCGTAGAAGCCATCGTGACCGGCATCAGCTTCCTGGGAGCGGGAACCATCTTCCGCCGTGATCGCACCGAACAAGTCGAAGGCCTGACGACGGCTGCGTCGATATTGTTGTGCGCGGCAATCGGAATCAGTGTCGCTTTGCGTCAGTTTGTCCTGGCCGCGGGCGTTACATTGTTGGCTCTGGTCGTGCTGCGCGGTTTGACTTCAATTGAAAAACGGCTAATTAAGTCGAAACAGTAAGATCTTTTCTGGCAGTACAATACGGGAACGACATGACCGCTTCCGATTGCCAATTGGCGATTGCCGATTGCCAATTGCCAATGCGCCCCTTCGCCGAAGGAATCAATCGAAGATCGGCAATTGGAATTTGGCAACGTTCCCGGTGATCGCCAAGCGTTTCCTACCCAAAATACCCGCGCAACCTTGGGTACCGTGACCGGCTTCTAAGGAAACACCTGTTTAGCTAGTGAACACCCAGCATGAGCACTACCAGCGACAAGCGACGCTTTCTCAGGGCGACCAGCGGAGTGGCCCTGCTTTTGTCGCTGTCATTTGTCGAAGACGCGGTCGGCCAGTCGGGCCGGCGAGCAAATCGAAGCGCCGTCGCGCCCGTTCCTACGCCAATTCCCCTTCCGACTCCGGAAACTGTTGTTCCCAGCCATAAGAAGCTCGCCGAGCTCAACTATCCAGTTCACCTGCTCATCGCTAAACAGAACACCTCCAAACATCTTGCCACCGAAGACGTGATCTTCAACAGCTTCGTTCACAGGCTGAACCAGCTTCCGAACATCGAGGGCACCTTGATTGGCAATCTTAAGCGGGATGCGGCTGCGAAACGTGCCCTCGCTGAGACTGATGCGTACGTAGTGTTGCTGCAATTTGAGATCGACAACTTTCAGGGTGGAAAGGTTGTTATTAATTCCCCCGATCTTGAAGTCAAATACCTTGTCTTCCCGCCGAGGACAATGAAGCCGCAGTTGCGAGGCAAGATTTACTACCAGTCGCTGGGTGGACCGCAGGGACGAAAATCAAACTCGCCAGGTGATCCACCGATCAGGATCACAATGGAAGCCGCTGGACACGAAGCCGCCGAACGATTGTACTTTTGGTTAGCAGAATTGGTAGGAACGAAACCAGAAATAAAGTGAGAGCCCTGTGAGAGTCAATGCCAATTGGCGATTGCCGATTGATTTGACTTGGAATCAGCTGGTTTACAGCTCATCGAGCGCCGCTCCAAGGCGAACGAGTCCCTCTTTTAACATTTCCGAATCGTTACCGAAGCCAACGCGGAAATGGTTGGGCAGCTCGAAGAAGCTTCCCGGCACAACTGACGTCTCATACTTTTCTCGCAGCAGCTGGCAAAACCTTTCGGCGCTTCCCTGCTTTAAACGCGGAAAGACAATCGTGCCAAACTCAGGTTTGACAGCTTCGAGATCATTTCGGCTATTAAGAAATTCGTAAACCAGCGTCCGGTTCTTTTTCAGGCGCGCTTCGGCCCGCTCCCCAATCTCGTCGAGCTGTTTCAAGGCGATTACACTCAACCTCTCAGCCGGATGGGCCGGCATCACGCCAAAGAGATCGTTCAGCCGCCAAATCGTTTGTGCCAATTCGGGCTCTGCAACGATCCAGCCGCAACGAATGCCACTCAAGCCAAAGGCCTTCGTTAAACTGCTAGTGGTTACGAACTCGGGACCGAGCGTGAAGGCAGTCGCCGGCCGCTCAGCGAAAAGTGCCTCCAGGTAGACCTCGTCAACGAGGACTCTCGCCCCTTTTCGCTTTGCCAGCTCACCGACCTCGCGCAATGTCTCTTGTGTGCTGAGAACGCCGGTCGGATTGTGCATGTTGGTGAGGACGATCAGCCTCGTACGTGAGGTCAAGTTCCGCTCAACTTCCTCTGGCAAGACGCGGAATTCGCTCTCGAAGCGTCGAGTAAAGCGCTTGACGTCGGCGCCGAGATAACGAGCTAAAGCCAAAAGCGGCTCGTACGTTGGCTGCTCAATTAAGACTTCATCGCCGGGGTTTACCACAGCCGCCATCGCCAGATGATTAGCGAGGGAGGTACCGATCGCAGTGACGATCGATTCGCTATCGACGCCGAGACGAGCTGCGAGGCCGGTCTGTAACGGTTCGTAACCATAGCCACCATCTCGCGTCAGTTCCAGATCCTGCAATTGAACGTTCAATTCCTCGAGACGCACATTTGCGAGGCCACTCGTGGCCAGGTTAAAGCGAGCCTGAGAGCTGTTTTTAGCCCAGGCCATATACTCCGAACCAGCGTGCTCGCGCGCAACCGTGATCATCTATCTCTCCATTTCCAAAACAGGTAAGCAGGTATTCCTGCAAGCAAAATCACTAAGCCAATCAAAGTGTTTTCCGGATAACGGTAGACCGTGTTCGCCACAACGATCCAACAAACAGCCACGAATAGACCGGTCGTAATTGGATGACCGGGAACTCGGATGCCGGAGGTTTCCTTTTCGCCGCGCAAGCGAAAGATACAAAGTGCTGTCAGACCAAAGAAGATGAAGTCTACCGAAACGACGTAGTTCAGAATTTCGTCGTACTTCCCCCACAGTGCAATCAGGATGGCGAGTAAGCCCTGCAGCGCAATTGCCACCATTGGAACGCGTGTCCGTGGATGCACTCGGGCGACACTCTTGAAGAACAAGCCGTCTTCAGCCATCGCAAAATAAACGCGCGGCGCGGTGAGCATACCCTGGCTTAAAAATCCCAAGGTTGAAATCGCGATTCCCGCGGCAATTAGCTTTGCGCCTGTCGATCCCAGCGCCGCCTTCATAACGTCGGAAGCCGGCGTCGTCGTGTTTGCCAGGCCTCCGGGATTTAGCACGTAGAGACAGGCGACGTTTACCAGGAGGTAAAGAGACACCACACCGATGACGCCGATCAAGAGCGCTCGCGGAAGGTTCCGGCGCGGCTCGCGAATCTCCCCGGCGACGAATGTTGATGTCTGCCAACCGCCATAAGAAAACAGTACAGGCACCATTGCGGCGCCGATCACAGTCAGGAAACTTAGTGAGATTGGCGGCGTAGTCTTTACTGCCTCTGGAGATTGCGGAGCTGCCAGCAATAATCCGCAGACAATAAGGGCGAGGATGGCGACAATTTTTAGCACCATCAAAAAGCTCTGAACTGTGCCACCAGCGCGCACGCCGATACAGTTAATTATCGTTAGTCCGGCCAGGACTAAAGCAGCAATTGCGCTTCCGCTAAAAGGTATCTGACTCAGCTCTAAGAAGTAGCGAGCAAAGGTAACTGCGACTGCGGCCATTCCTCCGCTTTGAATTACCAGCAGCAAGGCCCAACCGTAAAGAAAGGCCACTGACGGATGGAAGGCTTCGCGTAAGTACGCGTACTGGCCGCCTACTTCAGGGCGGAGTGAGGCAAGCTCCGCCCAGATAAACGCGGCGACGAGGGCAATCAATCCACCAAAGGCCCACACGCCGAGGATCAGAAGCGGGGTCGAAACCTGCCGGGCCACCACCGAGGGATTCATAAAGATCCCTGACCCGATAATGCCTCCCATCACCAGCATTGTCGCGTCGAACAAACCCATACGTCGTGCTAATTGAGGGGGAGATGATCGGCTGTTGGGTGAGCTCATAACGAAGGTTGGTGACTAAGACGTGTGTTGTGGGCGCAACCTTATCACAAGCATAGTTAGGTAACTCGCGCCGAAGGCGCGGCTTCTGATACACGCTAAATCACGCTGAATCGCGGTCGGCCCGCCCTGCGTCCGCATCTCACATCGCTTTCAGCCCTTCAACGTTATTAATGCGATAACCACATTAATACCAATGCCAATTGCGATATAAAGCCAGTAACGGACCGCGCGCATACTGCTTTTGAATCGGATTAGTGTGGCAATGCCAAAAGGAATCCAGATCAGGACGCCGGAAAGCAGGCCTGGACCATATTCGCGATAATAGAGGCTGGTCCCGAGGTGACTTAAGCCATTAAAGAGGACCACGGTGCCAAGAATTATCAATAACTGGCGCGGAAAACCTAAACGACGCGCGATCAGAATTCCCAAGATAATTAAGGCGAGCCCAATTGCTTGTCCCACGAGGAACTTTGTCGACGACATTTCAACGCCGCGAAGCTTCTTGATATAAGCCGGATAGCCCTCGCCTCCGTAGAACTCTTCGGCAATGTGGATTAAGTAAGTGAGGGGGAATAGCCAGGACCACAGCGACACTGAGGAAGCAGTTTTT
This sequence comes from Pyrinomonadaceae bacterium, assembly GCA_963826235.1. Classification (GTDB taxonomy): domain Bacteria; phylum Acidobacteriota; class Blastocatellia; order Pyrinomonadales; family Pyrinomonadaceae; genus PSRF01. The sequence goes on from CAWGWE010000002.1 coordinate 624,731, forward strand.
TCGGGCATGTTCTTTATCAGTTACACCTCGCCAATTCGATTGCCGTATACCGCCAAGCAGCCAAAAAACGCAGAGTACGCGGAGGATAACCAGTCAAAACCTGTAGGCCCAGCGACTCCCCTCTGACTACCTTTTGCTCCCTGGCGGACTTAGCCATCCTTGGCGGCTTGGCGGTGCTCGGAATGAAGATTAGCAACTAAAAAGCCGGAGCCATGTTTTGACTCCGGCTTTTTGCTTTTCACGACACCTCGCAACTAGAACCCATTGCTGGCGCCCTTAAATCCATGCATGGCCTGCTTCAGACCCCAGGTAATTACGCGCATGTTGTCGTAGCAATAACCCAGGATGTAGTTACAGGTCGAGAGGCAGTGCTTAGTGCACTCCTGTTTCATTTGATCGAGTTGCTTCACATCAAACTTATGGTTTCCCACCGTGCCCCAATCGTGAGTCGCTGAATACATTGGGAAGCAGGGCGCAAGCGAGCCATCGGTGCGAATGATGAGAGAGTTTTGACCGGCACGACACTGCCACGGCGGCACCTCGCCACGCATCAAGAGCTTCATGTCTTCCATGTGCTGGATCGGGTTGGCCATTTTGTATCCATGGTTCATACGCAAGTCTTGAAGGTAGTCGAGCAAGGCATCAACTTTCGGCCAATCATCCGGTGTCAGGTAAGTTTGGTTCTCGTCGAGGTGTTTGAAGTGGGTCTGCTCCAACATCGGCGTTTCGTTAACGTGATAGTCCGTAGCGATGCCGTTGTCGTGAGCAATCTGAGTCAACTCCTTAACATCGTCCATGTTGTTATGGCAGATGTTGATATTGAACATCACTGAATAACCGTAATGATGCTGCCGCTTCACCAGGTAGTCGAAGTAAGGTCGAATCGGATTCAGGGCCTTTGGCAACGACTTCTTTTCCGCAACAGAGTCTACCGCTAGATTGAAGGTTGCGATCCCGGCGTCGCCGAGTCGATCTATCACATCCGGTTTCATCAAGCGGCCGTTAGTTGGCAAGTAGACGAAAATGTCGCGCTTGGCGCTGTAGTCGACAATCTTGTGAATGAACTTCGGGCGCAACAATGGTTCGCCACCCATCAAGGCCAGGACGCGCGAGCCGATTGAATGCAGCCAGTCGATCGACCGCTTCGCCACATCTTCGGTCATGCCCTTGACGGCATTGTTATAGGACCAGCAGTAATGACAATCGAGGTTGCATTTCCATTCAGTGAAGAGATAGGGAATGATCGGCCGCAATTCTTTTGAATGCCAACGTGAACGGAAGTACGGAGCACCCCAGGTTTTCCAGGTGCGCTTCGCGTTCAGCTTTTGATACTCACGGCGCGTCATCGGCACGGGATCCGGGTGTTGCGGATAGACGGGTTCCGGTAAAACCTCTTCGGGCATGGGAGTCAAAGCCGGTCTGCTTTCGGGCTTATAAAGAATCTGGTGTAGCTTTTGATCGATGCGATAGGGTTGTGCCGAGGTTCCCGCGGAAAGATTCTCCTGAATTTCTGCCATTTCTCCCCCTCTGAGATAAAGTTTCGGGCGGAAGGTTTAAGATTCCAAAACGTGCGGATTTTGGCTGATGTTTTAGCTAATTGCAAGTGGCTCGATGCTTTTGCCCCTTTTCTCAGCCGTGTTCTCGTCGCGGCGACCCCGGGGAATCACACTCGGGGCACAATGAAGTTGCCAAGAAGGGCGTCAACGGAGGTACCGCCCCAACATAACCGGGCACCACCCTCCGAACGCCGGTTGCGAGCCTTGGTGAATAAGGATAACCTCTGGCCTTTTGTTGTTGTCTGAATGCGGGCCCGTGCAGCAAGCTACGAGTCGAACTGGTCGAAGAGGAGTTTGGATTGGCTGCAAAAGCAGAAGCAATTGTGACAGCGGGATTGAGGCCGGAGCTGTTCCCGCAACGTGGGGCCATCCTGGCCAGTCGCACACTCGTAATAGCAACACTGCTTTTGCTGGTGTTCGCTGGATTCAGTTTGCGTGCGATCGGTCTCAGTACTGAAGGTTTGAGCGAAGACGAGCTCAATAAACTTAATGCCGTCTCAGACTATCGCCAGAACGGGCTGACCGCGGCCAACGGTGAGCACCCGTTTCTGATGAAAGCCCTACAAACGGGAAGTCTCTTCCTGGCTGAAAAATGGAACAGCACTTCTTCTGTGGCGGCGCGGGGCCACCTCCAGGTTTCACCGGAAACCGCCTTGAGACTGCCCGGCGCGATCTTTGGGGCGCTAACTGTAATTCTTATTTATCTTGTCGCGGCGGAGCTGTTTGGAGCTGAAATAGCGTTGATAGCTGCTACGCTTTGGGCTTTTGATCCTCAGGCGATTGCTTTCAGTCGCGTCGCTAAGGAAGACACGTTCCTGCTCTTCTTCTTTCTGCTGGCAAATATCTTTTGGCTACGGGGACAACGGGTGGCAGAAGGCAACACAAACAAGCGTCCGCAACCTTACTACTGGGCCGCGGCGGCTTCCTGCGGCGCAATGCTCGCGTCGAAGTATTTGCCTTCTCTGCTCGTGGTTGGTCTTTCCTATTACTGGATCTTCCAGGCGATACCTGAAACTCGCTGGCGCCTGGGCAAGAAACGTATGCTGCTTTTTCTGCTAATTATGACCAGCGTTTTTCTGTTGCTCAACCCTACGATTCTGCTGCCGGCAACTTGGCGGGAAATGGGAATCTTCGCCGGGCAGAAGCGGATAGGACACGACGGCTATGAATTTATGGGGTCGCTTTACAGCCACCGCATGACTGACTGGCTGAATGGAATTCCCTGGTACTTCTACCTTGTCTTCATAGCGGTGAAACTGCCCTTATTAACCATCGCTGGTTTCATCGTCGGACTGCCGTTGCTCTTCCGACGAAAGATCGGCGACGGCCGCTACTTTCTTCTGTTTTGGTTATTTGTCTGGGTTATGAGCTTTATGTGGGCGGGCGGAAAGTTTACGCGCTATTTCACCGTTGTCTTGCCGGCAGTATTAATCACCTCTGCAATTGGGATTAATTTCGCCGGACGCTGGCTCGGTGCGAATTTGAAAAGCCTTTTTGCTGCGGAGGGCATAGCAGCATACGCGCGAGTCGCTTTGGTAGCGGTTGTCGTGGTGCTGTCGGTCGTAGCTTCAATCAATGCCTCGCCGCATTTTCGTTTGTATACGAACGTGCTTGGTGGCGGAATGGATCGGGCCGGATATTACTTTCCTCATGATGAGTTTTATGACGCCAGCATGCGCGACGCGATTTCTGAAGTAGCCCAGCGCGCCGCGCCGGGCGCGCGCGTCGCGAGTGAGAGTCCCATTCTTGCCGCTTATTACGCGGAGCGGATTAATCGCCAAGATCTGAATTGCGTCTCACTTTCCGATCCGGAAGCACTACGGCAATTGCAGAGGAGCGACTTCATCATTGATGCCCGAGGACGGCGTTATTTCAGTAACGATGCGTTGCTTTCGCAGTTGCGCCAGGCAGTCGTCCCGGCAATCACGGTTTCGCTCGGTGGCGTTCGCTCAGCGAATGTTTACCAGGTAGAAGATAAGGTGTTGAAAGTTCTGAATGATGCAACGGCTAGGTAATGCTGGGGAGGCGTGACCTCGCGACGTTTCACCGCCAAGGCGCCAAGAAACGCAGAGTACGCCAAGACAACTTCGTTAGAGCCGCGATCGGTACAGTACGGGGGCGGTAGCTAACCGAATTCTGACTACCAAAAATCAAGTTCCGGAGCTGGTCGAGTAAGCACTCTAAATCCAGGTCTCAATCCCGATTGTGATATCTCTTGAATGCGGTCGCTACCGCTCCGTACCGTACCGTTTGCGATCCCTGGCGCGCCTTGGCGGTTGAAGAGTTAAAAAGCACTTCCTACCTTCTGAGTTCCACCTCCACGGGTCTTGCATCAGTCTTGTTGTCGTAACCCTCAGGCCAGTTGGAGATGTTAATCCCATAGGCCCAGTCGGCTTCAGGAGTGACTGCCAAACGAATTGTAAGCGGCAGGCCACGCATCGCCCTCAGTCTCACGAAGAAACCCTCGACACGCCATTCCTGAATCACGGGCTGCCCCTTCGGCTCAAGCGAAATGAGTCGGGAACCACAGTCAACGCCGTTCACAAACAAAGTGACGCGGGTTTGAATGTCTTCTGGCCGTACATCCTCTGGTGGCACTGGCTGAATTCGCGCCCGCACAATGATCTGGCTGACGCGGCGGCGTTCCGCGCGTTCCGGAATCACATAATCAACCGCTCCCATGCCAAAGCCCCAGATGTAACCGGGACCGCTGCCGATCTTCTCAAAGCGAATGTCACTCGCCTGCTCCGGTTTAAATGAATAAAGAATCGATCGGTCCTCGCGCACAAACATCCGGGGAGCGTCAGCAGTTTCTCGGGACCAGGTAAACTGTCGTGGAATCAAATGGCGGCCAGCTTCGCTCAGTCGCGCAGAAGGTTCAGCTGCACGCAAGGCCGCAAAATTCCTGGCTGCATTTTGGATTTCAGAAAACAAAGCCTGGTCGCGCGCAGTTGTATAAGTAATGCCGAAACCTCTTTGCGTATCTGGCGTCAATATCCAGAACATCGCGCCGGCGGCTCCGGCGCGAAGATTCGCGTCAAAGAATTCCCTAAACCAATCTCTTTGGCTGAAGCCGTTGTATCCATTCGGTCCGATGCCGAATTCGCCGAGCACCAGCGGCTTTGCCAGCGACAGAGCGGCGGCGGCCCGGTTATCGATGAACTCGCGCAGAGCCTGCGGACTCTCAACGAAGCTGTTTGCATCTTCGCGCGGGTAGTTGTGAACATCGCAGTAGTCGATTGTCTTCAGCCGGTGATCCGCGAGCCACTCGCGCCGCTCTACTGCAGTGCGGTAACCCCATGCGCCCGGTGTGATCAAATGATTGGCATCGAGAGACTTCAAGTAGCTGCTCATCTCGGCAATCCACGCCCGCCGCTCGTGCCACCTGCCCGTTGTTGCCTGTGCTTCATTCATTAATTCCCAGCCCAGAATCGTGGGATCGTCGCGATAGAGAACACCGGTGACCGTGTTGCGCCGGGTCACAACCTTTTCTAGATGCTCGCGGTATAACCTCCGCGTGGTTTCGTTTGTGTAGAAAAGCATCGCGCGATGAGGATTGATGCCAAAAGGATAGCTGGTATCGGCAGCGTCATTGATTCCGGCCCAGCGCAAATATTGAGTTACGCCGCCGGTATCGCGCCACCAGTTCGTCAGACAAAGCTGCACCCGTAGATTGTTCCGCTGCGCCTCAGCCAGCACACGATCGAGATGGACAAACGACTCTTCGTTCCATTGACCGGGCGCCCAACGAAACGGATGCGTTCGCGGCCAGTCTGCAAAGTCAGCAAGTGGTCCAATATCGTCCGGCCCACCCTCGCCAAATGCCCAAACGCGAACCACGCCCATTCCTGCCTGCGCGGCTTGTCTTAAAGTCTCGGGCATGGCAGCTCGATCTTCATCACGGTACATCACGGCTACATTCGCGCCTACAAAACGAAATGGTTCGCCGTCGATCAAGAAACGACTGCGTTCTGTAGTGACAAAGCCTTTCGCAACAGCCGGTGAAGCTTTGGGCGACCGCCAGCGCAAAAAGAAGAAGGCCGCGCTCACAAGTACCGCGAGCGCGGCGATTAGCAAAAGTCTCTTTGTCATCAAGGCGAAGTTGTGGGGATCTTTAACGCGGATTCGTCAGCCGAATAAAACCCATGATGGCGCAGAGCGCTGCGATAATTACAAAGATATTGAAGAAGGTGAGCAGGTTAAATACCAGGTTGTTGTCCTTCGTCAACAAGCTATAACCCAGGGCGAGGAATTGCAGGTGGTACAAGATCAGGCTGACCGCACCAAACGAAAACCAGCGGGCGGACGAACCGAAAGCCTTCGCGCGCGCGAAGCCCAGCACCGCCGCAATCAACCACGCAACTGCGCCCAGGACCAGCATGCCCATCGTGACCGGGACAAAGTACGTCGGTTCGCGAAAAACTGTCTCTGTTTGTGCGAGCAGTACTATCGTTGCGATCATCTAAGGATCATCTCCGTCTGGATTTTGATTCGATAACATACCAAGCGCCGTTTGCGCACTCGCTAACACGACCAGTGCGCAAACGGCGTTTGCAATTCGACTTTAACAGAAGTCACTCACACACTCATGCAGAAGGGTCCGGCACCGGCAGCCTCAAAAAGACATACCCCGAGTGCCATTACTGAGTAATGTGAATTTCCTCTTCCTTGTTGACGTGTCCCAGAAAATATATCAGCCCGCAAACGAAAGCGATTACGGCAAGGCCCAGGGCCCACCAGAGGTGGCTGTGTCCGCCCTCTGCTTCCACAAACGTTACGAATTTATAGAAGTAAAAGATCGAGCCTGCCAAAGCCGCCAAACCAACGATCACGGCCAATATGTCTTTGATGCTTTTCATTTTGAACCTCCGGCCAATGAGTTGTTATGAAGGTTTCGGAAAAAGCCAATGTCCTATTAATGGGCTGCATGTTAACGCCTGCCCTCAAATTAAAGCAAGCCCACTACTTTAGGATCTGGCGCCGATCTCCCACCCTTCTGGTAATTCGTTCACGATCCAGAAACTCCAGGAGGGGAATCGCATACTTTCGCGAGACTCCCGCCAGCTCTTTGAAAGTGGCCACGTCGAGCGAGGGGTCGGACGGGTGTTTGAGGGCAAACTGCTGCAACGTCATGGTTAATTCAGCAAGGGGACGGCTATGAAAGTACAAATCTCCCTGGACGCGTACTAAAGTGCCCTGATCCAGCAGCAGTTGCAACAGTTTACGTGCATGCGTTTTTTGCGCTGGGGACACGCCCGCCGTTTGCAGCGCTTCGTCCAGAGTTGGCGGCTCCAGGCCCGCAAGCTCGTAGAGTGAATTCATGCGATCGCGCAGGGCGGCGTCGGGACCGGAAAGTTCAAGCACATGAGCACTCGTCCGAACCAGGTCCTTTTCCGACACTACTGACCCCGCGTTTTCCAGATCGGACAAGACTGTGCGGAAGACTTCGGCCGAGATATGGGCAAAGTGACGCTCGCGAAGTGTCTCGCGCGCCAAACCTCGTGACAGCGGCTCTCGCTTGTGATGTTCTTCTACTTCACTCAGCGCAGCCGCTTTGAGACTCGCATACCTGTTTTGATCCAGCAGCAGGCCGCTACAATCGACAATCATTCCTCGGTGGATCGCTTCATTCAGCGACGGAATCAAACGTCCGTCTTCCCAACCCGTGCGTGCCTTTAAATCTTCCTTCCGTTGTCCCAGGTCACCCGAGATTGCAATCAGGACGGACAACTGAGCAGCGGGATCGTCCCCGGCGAGGATTGCCAAACCGTGGCGGACCTCTTCCAGGTCGCGCCCCCGATGTTTGCCGGCAAGTGGATCGAGAATCTCGCCCCCGGCAATCGTGATTGAAGGAGAGTAAGACCGCAGGATGAAGTGTTCACCCGTGACTGCAGCGATCGGTTTCTCCAAACGTAGTTGCACTAGACCCGTGGCTCCCGGCGCAATTTGACCGCTGGATTCCAGCACTTGAATCCGCGCCAAAACCTCCGCGGCATGGATATGAAATCGGACTCGTGCTCGCGATCGCAAGGCGCGCGGCGCCCCAGGAAGCACCGAAACTTTCACATCAAGTATCTGTGTACTGCGCAGACTCGAGACCGGAGCCAACAGCATCCCGCGCTCGATCGCATTTGTGTCGATGCCTCCGAGGTTCACGGCTGTGCGCTGTCCCGCCCTCGCCTGGGCCACGGCGTTTCCATGGACTTGAACTCCTCGCGCTCGCACACGACTGTGACCAGGCAGCAGTTCAAGTTCCTCCCCTTCCCTGATCGTACCGGAGACGAGCGTCCCGGTGACGACCGCCCCAAATCCTTTCATCGCGAAGACGCGATCAACTGGCAGCCGCGGCAGGAGACCTTCGGCGCGCGCCGGCACTTGAAGACTCACCTCTTTTAGCGCTTGCTTTAATTGGTCGAGGCCGGAACCCGTTTTGGCGCTCACAGGAATAATCGGTGCTGACTCGAGAAATGAGCCGGTTACAAGTTCAGCGATCTCAGACTCTACCAACTCGAGAAGTTCCTCTTCGACTAGATCGGTCTTAGTAATTACGATCAGTCCCCGCTTGACGCCGAGCAGACGGCAAATGTCGAAATGTTCGCGGGTTTGCGGCATCACGCCTTCGTCGGCAGCAATCACAAGGGCAACGACATCAATTCCGTGAGCTCCCGCGAGCATGTTTTTGACGAAGCGTTCGTGGCCCGGTACATCGACGAACCCAATTCGCACTCCGTCCAGATCCAGATCAGCAAAGCCCAGGTCAATCGTAATTCCGCGCCGCTTTTCTTCGGGTAGACGGTCCGGGTCGCGGCCTGTCAGCGCGCGCACCAGAGCACTCTTTCCATGATCGATGTGGCCGGCGGTTCCGATGATGACGGAAGCGAAGGTGTCGGGTGACGGGTGTCGGGTGACGGGCGTCCGGTGTCGGGTTTCAGGGGACAGGTGTCGGGTAACCGATGAACCGTGCTCGGATTCTGGATCTTTTACACCGTCAGCAGGCGATGTCATAGGCCGCTCAATTCAAAACGTGTTCGTAATGGGTTTCTGAGAGAGTAAAGTTGCCTTCCCAAAGAGTTAATCTCACCTAGCAGTTCTTTCAGCTCTGAAGGTTGAACATACTCAAGTCGGCCTTGCGAATTCCACTTGCGTTTCGATCCGGGCAGGGGATGCCTGAGCGATCGAGATATGGTGCAGATATTCTCGCAGATGATCTCTGGTATGCCCCTCCGCAACATTAGACGGAACCGAAACAATCGCCCTTTGTAGTTGGCTCATCAATCCGTAGGTTTCATGTTTTGGAAATTTCTGCGTGAGCCGATAGATCATCTCTACCAACTCCATTGCTTGTTGCCAGACTCTTAATTCGCGAAAGCTTTTCATGAGGATCTCCCTGGTGGTGAGGTTTGCGGGTTTGCCACGCAATTCCAATGAAGGTTAGTGGAAATCCCGATGCCAGTCCATGGGACCCGTGACCCGTCACCCGGTGACCTGGCACCCGTCACCCGTCACCGCTCTTATTTAACCATTTCAAAATCGATCCATTGCGTGGCAGTGCGGTATTTTTCTTTTGCCAGCGGATCAGTGGCGATCACTTGAAAGACATACTCTCCCGGCTTCATCTCCGTTCCCAGCTGCATCGCACCGGCAACAGCCAGTCGCTTCAGGTCCGCTTGATTTGTCACGTCCAACGGTTTCACTTCTCCGCTGAAAATCTCTTGACCGTTGCGAAACAAGCGTACCTGCGTTTGCACGTTCGGTTTTCCGTTGGCAGCCAGTTGCGCGTTGTAGATTACGAATCCGTATTCCATGATCTGACTGCGTTCAAAACGCCGGACCCCTACCCCCGCGCCGGGGGGAATAGATTCAGCCGAGTCTTCCGACGCGCCTTCCGGAGAGGCGTTCGACATTTTCTTGTCGAAACTTTCCCGTGTAGTGCCTTTCAGCAGGATTCCTGAAACCAGCAGCCGATTTTTTTTGATGTCAGGTACTTCAATAAATTGAGTCGCCGCTCCCACGCGATCTGAACCGTTGTCGCGCAGTGCCGTACGCAATTGATAGGCTCCGGCCTTCTTGATGGGAACCATCAAGTTGTAGGTAAACCCGTGCTTCTTTACGACCTCTAGTACCTTGCCCCTTAGTCTGATTGTCTGAGTGCGGCTTAGTTCATCAACGACCACACCATTGTCGCCAAATGTGATTGCCATAATATCGACGACAACCTTTTCCCAATCGTCCTCCGCCTTAGTGAAAGTCAGGTCGCGACCGTCAATGTGAAGGAACGAGCGCATGACCGATCCGAACTTCGGATCGTTTGCGAAAAGGGACGTCAACCGCAAGCGAACACCGGCAGCTCCAAAGGGCGAAACAAGAGCGCCAACCATCCGTTGCACGGGCGTAAGGCTGGGCGGAATACGCTCCTCATCAGTAATCCCGTAAAAGCCGCTTCGCATTCGCACATTGAATTTGCCTTCGCGTTTAACTTTGAGTTTCAGTTTGTGGAATCTCCGGCGACCTGAAACCAAATCGAAAGTCGAATCGTCCGGCCGGTAGCCAATCAGGTAATAACCCTTCTGATCCTCTATCACCCGCTTAATGCCTTTATTCAAATCGTTGCTATTGCGAATCGCAATGCCTCCCGTCTGTTGCGCTAGGTAGACTAGTCCTTGCTGAGAGTCGAAAAACGAACTACTGCGATCGCGTAAGCTCTGTTCCACCTGATCGGCATCCATCCCGAATGTGTTGTCGGACGCAGTTAGTCCGAAAACCGGCAAGCCCCGAGCATCCATCGTATAAATGACTACGGAGGCGCGGTTAGCCAGATCGGTCAAACTTCGCAGCCTGCTTAGAATGCGACTGCTGCGCGAGGGATTCGACGAGTTAAAGATCATGAGCCCGTCCGAGATTAATAAGACTGCCTTGCGCCCCGGCAATTCTCGCAGTCCACGAACGACGTAGTTAAGCGCGCCCAGGGTTCCCACCGCGAATAAGTCTTCGCGAAATTGATCAGCGTCTTCACCGCGGGTTCGCTCAACCGTCAGATCATCCGTTCTGCGGTCTGCGAACGGGTCAGCCGCTATTGGCGCAAACGCAGAGATTCCGCCGCGCCCGTGAGGCGTCCATTTAACTTTCTCTACTGCTGCGTAAAGCTGTCGCTTATCCGAAGTGAACTGCTGCAGCGCCCCGATGCCACCGCTGGTGCGAATAATCGCTACTAAATCATCGGGCTGCATTTGCTGATCGATGAACTTTTTCAGGGTCTCGCGCACGAAGTAAGTGCTTTCAAACGACAAGCCGAGGTCGTCGACAACGAGCGCCATTGTGCGCCTTACTTGTTCTGGTCGTAACCGCACAGGAGGCAGAGGCGGTGCGGTTTTGTCGCCCGACGTTGCCGGTTGTGATCGCGTAACCTCGTTTGATTCCAGTGAAATATAGGAAAGGTTTGTGATCTTTTGCGATTTGCCGTTCTCCAAAATGTCGAATTCTTCGGGACGAAGATCGGTGACCACTCGACCTTTGCTGTCGGTGACGACGGCATCGAGCTGAACCAGATTTGTGGTGATGCGAACCACGTCATCGTCGTCAGCCGTTTTAGGAGGCTGCTGCGCCGGCGCTGGAACAGATTGTGAAGGTGATGCAGTTGGTGCAGGTTGTTGTTGCGCGAAAGCACCGAAAGAAAGTTGAGAGGTCAGTATCGCAGCGAGAAAGCGATGGTAAGTCACGACAACACCCCTTGAGTTAGAATTTTATTGTTAGTCTTCACGGACGACTGAGAATCTCTTCATAGTAGTCGATGTATTGCGGAATGATGATGTCAGTACGGTAGCGTGTGATCGCTGACTCGCGTGCTTTCGCTCCCATTTCTTTTCTCAGCTTCGCATTTCCGACCAACCGTGTGGCATCCGCAGCCATTTTGGTGATGTCGCCAACCTCGCTAAGAAAACCAGTTTCGCCATCAGTAACCACCTCGGGAATACCTCCCACACGCGAGGCAATCACCGGCACTTCACAAGCCATCGCCTCCAAAGCCGCCAAACCAAATGATTCCTGCTCGGAAGGCAAAAGCAACAAATCCGCCGCCGAGAGATAGTCCACAATCTTAGGTTGCTTTCCCACGAAGGAACACTTTTCGGCAACGCCGAGACAACGCGCACGGTGTTCAGCATTCGTCCGCTCACTACCGTCGCCCACCATTATCAGCCGTGTATGATTGTGATTCTTAAAGACTCTGGCAAAAATTTCCACGCAATCTACCGGACGCTTTACCGGACGGAAGTTTGAAACGTGCGCCAGAAGAGTTTCACCGGCGGGCGCCAACTCGCGGCGCAAAGTATCGACCTGATGTCTTTGATAATCGTGCTGACAGACAAAGTTCGGAATAACCTTGATGTCATCAAACTGAAAAATCTCTCTCGTAGCTTCTTTTAGGTACTGCGAAATAGCAGTAACGCCATCCGACTGCACAATTCCATAACGAGTGATGGGGAGATATGAACGGTCGGCGCCCACTAAAGTTATATCTGTACCATGCAGCGTGGTGATTACAGGTAGACGTCGCTTTGCTTTCAGAGACTCGCGGGCCAGAATCGCGCTGATGGAGTGTGGAATCGCATAGTGCACGTGCAACAGATCGAGATTCTCTGTTTCCGCGACGGTCGACATTTTCGTCGCCAGCGCAAGCGTGTACGGCTGATGTTCAAAGAGCGGATACGACATCATTTCCACTTCGTGGAAGTGGACCCGTTCACTCAGTTCAGTTAAGCGTGTGGGGAGGGCCGACGAAATGAAGTGGACTGTGTGACCGCGCTGTGCGAGTTCCTTACCCAGCTCAGAGCCAACGATCCCGCTGCCGCCATAAGTCGGATAGACTGTGATCCCAATGTTCATGAAGTCTTAGTTCTTCACGACCTCTCGCACAGGTTCTGTGGCTATCCGCTCTTGCTAAATAACCCAGACTTTTGAACCGTTGCCAAGCCGGAAGATTCGGAGACTAATTCGACTTCAAGTTACCAAGGACAAAGATCATTGTCCAAAAGGAAAGGCAGGCGACCCTCGCAATCGCCTGCCTCTATCTCAACTTGTCTCACCTGGTAAGGGTAGGGGCAAGTGAGGGACGGAGTATATGCCCGTCACTAATTTTTTTGCAAGAAATCTTGCATCGTTTTGAGATATTTTTTAATGGCGCGATTCACCGGAAAAAAGGCGCAGTTAACAAGGCGATTCCCGTGCCTCCTGCGCATAGTGCGACAACTCGCATATAATGGCTTCGAAATTAAGAATCGTAAGAATTTTCGCCTGATTGGCAGGCTTAAGCGAACAAATGGAGATCAGAAATGCCTAAGATTAGCGATATTGAAGAGACCCCAAATCCCAACGCTGTAAAGTTTATCCTCCGCGAAGCGGTCAGCAACGGCACGGCCAAGTCTTTTAGTTCGGCCAGCCAGGCAGCTAACGATCCCCTGGCCAAGGCCCTATTTGACGTGGGCAATGTCGTGTCGGTTTTTTACATGGATAAGATGATTACCGTCGAAAAGGACGAAGCCGGCGATTGGGACGACTTGCTTCCGGTACTCGCGGTCCCGATCCGCGCCGCCGAGTCAGTCGGTGCAGCGGCGGGAGCAGCAGCGGCAGCGGCTATGGGAGGCTCCCTCGGAGCGATAACAAGTGATGATCCCCGACTCATGAAGATTAACGAGATTCTGGATGAGAAAGTACGTCCCGCATTGATGGGGGATGGTGGTTATCTGGAAATACTTGGACTCAAAGAACATACCTTGAGCATTCGTTACCAGGGCGCCTGCGGTAGTTGTCCCAGCTCGTTGACCGGAACGTTGATGGCGATTGAGGGCATGCTCAAACAGGAAGTGGATCCGGAGTTGGAAGTGGTGGCTGTATAGAGGAGAAAACAACTTCGGGGGCTGGCTTTACCAAACCCATTTTCCATTTATCATTTTCAATTTTTCATTGGACTCCAAACCTCTTGAGCTCGACTCGATTAGCAGCATCGACTGAATTTCGCCACACGTGCTCTGCTTGAATTGCAGGAGACGACGTTGCTGGCGGCTTGCGCCGCAGGCGGCCTCTTCAAACGTCCCTGTTACATTTCAGAAATCATCACTCAGATGAATCTGATTGGCGTTGGTTCGCTGGCCATCGTCCTGCTCACGAGATTCTGGTTCGCCCGGACAGGATTAAGCGAACCAAATTTTCGGCCACGGCGTATCTCCAGTGAGCTTGTGTGCCTTTCCTTCCTCGGTGATCAGGAGAATCTGTAATGGTCGAATCCGCTCACAGTTTTCGCTTTCGAGTGGCCTTGGTAACTTTGGCGGTACTCGTGTATGCGCTCCCTTCAGTCGTAACCGCGCAGGTAAATCCGCCCGCGACAAAGCCGGCAAGGAAACCCGCTAAACCGGCTGCTAAGGGCGAGGAAGCCAATCCCCTCGCGCTGCAACGTCGCACCGTCGCTATTTCGCTGCTCACCTCGCTCGCTGAAGAGGCTCGCAGTTTCCAGGACCAGTCGTTGCGCGCGCGCGTGCAGATGCGCGCCGCAGATGCTCTCTGGGAATCTGATCCTGAAAAAGGCCGCGCGCTATTTCGTCGCGCCTGGGAAGCAGCGGACACAGCCGACAAGGAAGCCTTTCGCCGTTATGCGGAAGAGCGGCAACGCATTTCCAGCTCGTCCGAACCGAATCGTCATTTGCAATCGCCGCCGGAGCTTCGCAATGAAGTGATGCGGCTGATCGCAAAACGAGACCGGGCACTGGCCGAAGAATTTCTGGGGCAACTTACCGACGACACTGCGCGCGATACCGCCAATCCGGCAGTTAATAACGCTAGTCCGGTTACGGCAGATCCGGAGTATCCGCCTCTCGCAGTCGTGCAACGTCTGCAACTCGCCAACCAGCTACTAAATGATGGCGACGTGGCGCGGGCCATTCAGTTTGCCGATCCGGTACTGGATCGGGTCACAACCCGCGGCATCTTGTTCCTCTCCTCTCTGCGAGAGAAAGACATGGCTGCTGCGGATCAGCGATTTGCCCTAATGCTGGCGAAGACAGTTGCCGATCCGACGTCGGATGCGGTAGGCGTCTCCGTGCTCTCGTCATATGTATTTACTCCGTTCCTTTACGTCATCGTTAGAGGCAACGGGCAGAACCACACAAGTCAATCGCGCGATCGGATTGTTCCACCGGAAGACTTTCCACCAGAGCTGCGCCGCAGTTTTCTGGTAGGCGCGGCGCAAATCCTCTTACGACCGCCGCAACCAGTTGATCAGGACCGCACTGTCGCCGGACGCAGAGGTTTGTATTTCACGATTGCCAGGTTGCTGCCACTGTACGAACAATACGAACCCGAGGCGGCGCCGGAACTGCGCGTACAGCTTTCATCACTCGCTGCAGACATTCCTGAGGACCTGCGCAGCGGCAATAACCGGCTCTTAACACGCGGATTAGTGGCTGAAGATCAGACGCGCGATGAGGGTAGTGAAACTTTGGAACGCGCCGATCGCGCAGCGGCCGGTGCTGAGCGCGACAACCTCTACGCTCGCGCTGCGTTGATAGCGGCACGGAAAGGAGATGCGACGGCGCGCGACCTGGTTGAGAAGATTGCCGAATCTGATCTCCGCAAGCGTGTCCGGGCACATGTTGACTTTACCCTCGTCAGCCGGGCAATTGATCGGAAAGATCCGCAGGAGGCGCTGCGCTTATTGGGCGCGGCCGAACTAAGCAATATCCACCGTGCCTGGGCTTTGTTAGAAGTCGCTGGTCTGCTGAAAAAGACCGATGCGACTCGGGCAGTTGAGGTTCTTAATGAGGCTACAGTCGTAGCCCGGAGAATCGGCGGCAGCGAGGTCGCTCGGCCCCAGGCAATGACGGGAGTGGCGACGCTAATGTTCGAAGTTGATCGCGGGCGAGTTTGGGAGGCTGTCCTGGAGGCAGTGAAAGCAGCAAATGCGGTTTCAGACTTTAAAGGAGAGGACGCGCAAATCGTTGCGCGCCTCGCGATAGGCCGTGGTGCTTCAACCAGCAACTTCACCGTTGAGAGTTTTAACTTGAATAAGGTCTTTGGGTCGCTGGCAAAAGAAGATCTCTATCGCGCGATTGAAACCGCGCGCAGCTTCTCTGCTGACGCTCCGAGAGCGTCGGCTTCGCTGGCTGTGGCGAAGGCGGTGCTGGAAACTAAGAACTAGATCGTCGAACTTAGAACTTTGTACGTTGTACTTTGATGCTGACCGTGCATGGAATGCCTTCGGTCAGTAAAACACTCCAGGCTCCCAAGGAACTCAAAGTACAAAGCACAAAGATCTATTAGTTTCAAGAATATATATTCATCGGTTGCGTCAGCAGTTCGATCGGATCGCTCACATTTAGCGCCTCACGCACGTAAAACGCCTCGCCCGCAGCCACTCCAATTAACGATCCAAAGTAGCGCATGCGAAACTCGATTTCGTCCAGAAAGCCTGCCTCACTAATCCGCGTCTCCGGCTCCTGGGACTCTGCGTCATAGAACTGCGAGGCATGGGTCTTGATCGCCTGCATCTTGGCTTCGACAAAGTCAGAAACATCGACAATAAACGATGGCACCACCAGTCTCGAATAGAGCGAGTGCATGATTGCGGGCATCTTCACTGCCGGATAGCCGCCTTCGCTGTCGTATCGCAACATCGTTGCGAGGCGGGCCGCGTCTCGTACGATCCGAGCAGTGTTAGCGTGGTCGGGATGCGGATCGTCCCAGTGCGTGGTTAGTAAGATCTTCGGCTGGTACTGCCGGATAATGCGCACCACTGCGGTGCGCGACGCTTCATTTAGCCAAACATGACCATCCGGCTGCTCCAAATTTAAACGTAAGTCTAACTTCATCGCTGCAGCGGCGGCCTCTGCCTCCGCCGCGCGAATTTCCTGCGTACCTCGCGTTCCCATTTCGCCGCGTGTCATGTCGACAACTGCGGTGCGGTATCCGAAATGTTTAAGTTTGAGGAGGGTACCAGCGACAGACAGTTCCGCATCGTCCGGATGTGAGAAGATCGCAATCGCGTCGAGCTGAACTTGTGAATCGCTCATCGTGCTTGAGGTTTAGCTGAACCAGGGTATTTGGTCAAGGAGAGTTGGATTGCCGATTGGCGATTGCCGATTTTCGATCTGGCTTTTGCTACGGGCCAATTGCCAATCGCCAATCGGCTATCGTGAATCGGCTATCACCAATCGGCAATCAGCATTCGGTGTTATAGTCCCTCGCCCAAGCGATGAAACGATTTCACCTTATCTTTGGCGGCGTGGTGATCTTCATCTTTATTCTCACGGGCCAGTACATGGACAAGTTTTTACAGCATCTCGCCGGCATGCCCGACGGACCACGCATGCTTTATCGCACGCGTCACATCTACATTCTGCTCTCCGGCTTACTCAATCTCGGGATCGGAACTTATTTCAGGCATGGCTGGTCTCGCTGGCGTCGCGTGTTGCAGCTCCTTGGTTCCGCGTTGATTGTGGCAGCGACCGCCTTGTTTATTGCTGGATTTTTCTGGGAAGCAAAACTAGCGGACCTGGAAACGCCGTGGTCTGGTCAGGGAATCTACCTCCTAGCGTACGGCACCCTACTTCACTTTTTCAGTGGTCTAGGAAAGCAGCAGCGAAACTAATAGTTCGCCCAGCTACTAAAAAAATGCTAACGCACCGCGGGGAACTGTCTGGTCTCCGACTGACGTTTGACGATCACAAGGGTGATGTCATCCGCGGCTTGAGTACCCTGCGAGAATTTTGTGAGGGCCGATTCGATTCGGTCGCGCACACCCGCCGCCGAAGCATCGATGTTTCGAGAAACGACTTCGTATAGACGCGTAGGCCCAAACTCTTCGCCTGAGGGACTCGCAGCCTCCGTCACGCCGTCGGAGTAGATCACCAACACGTCTCCTAATTGCAATTGCGTGCGGCCCTCTCGATATTCGGCATCGCGCTTAATTCCCAATGGCAATCCCCCGGAGGCAAGCTGTTCGACAGTTCCCGCAGAATGAACGATAAGCGGCGGATTATGGCCTGCATTCAAAAACGAAAGAGAACCCGAAGCAGGATCGAGCTCGGCGTAGAAGAGGGTGACGAATCGATTCGGAGGAATATTGTCCGCCAAATAGCGATTCACCGCCGAGATAGTTTCCACGAGGGTATCGTGCGAACCCGCCTGCGCATGGACGGCGGCATGAAGCGATGACATTAGAAGCGCTGCGGCAGTTCCCTTACCCGACACATCGCCAAGAGCAATCACCAAACGTCCATCGTCGCGCTTGATAAAATCGTAGTAGTCGCCGCCGATCTCGTAGCAGGGAAAACTAATTCCCTGTAGCTCGTAACCTGGAACTATGGGAGGAGCCGTTGGTTGAAAACGCTGCTGAATTTCCATCGCCAGCTGCAGCTCGCGCTCGAGGCGCTCTTGTTGCAGCTGCGCTTCCAGCAAGCGCGCGTTTTCCACGCGAATCGCGGCAACCGATGCCAGCGTCGTCAACAACTTCAAGTGATCTTCAGTAAAGCGTCCCTCGGCGATCGGCGAATCGGCATAGATGATGCCGAAGACTTTATCAGCCACACCCAATGGCACCGCCAACACCGAACGGATTCCCTGCAGTACCACGGTGCCGCTGGCGAAGCGTGGATCGTGTTGCGCGTCGGAAGTGAGCACGGACTTGCCGCGTATTACTACCTCATCAAGCACATTTCGGCTGACACGGATTTCGCCAACTTCGCCAACTCGATCGCGCAACCGAGCCACAGCTACTCGTAATTCCTGGCCACTATCTTCGCGCATCATCAGCAGGCAACGATCGGCGGGCACAGCCTCAAAGACGAGCGAGACGATTTGATCCAAAGTTTCATTAAGCGAAGCCGAGGCCAGGAGCGTGATGCCTACCTTGCTGATCAGCGCCAGTAAGTCGCCCTGCTTATTGGCGCGCGAAGCGACGATCTCTTCAGGCTTTGTGCGCGCTCCTTCGATAGCTTCGAGTAGTCCGGAAGTGGTGCGGTCACCGGAAGCGAGGGCGATGGTCGCCTCAGGAATCGAGCTGGTGTTATCGGTAATCATGGTGGCACCCATGCTTGAATTGTAGGTGCCATCATCGAAGACGATTTCCGTCTCTCCGATCTGGATGCGCCCGCCTGCTGTCAGCGCCACGGAGCCCTGCACGGTAAGGCCGTTATATAAGGTGCCGTTAGCCGAGCCCAGATCTTGCAGGAAATATTCATCGCCTTCCCGGCGCACTTCCGCGTGCACTCTTGACGCAAAAGGATCGGGAACGCACAGGTCATTGCGTGCGGAGCGACCGAGGGTGATGCGCAAGCGTCCGAGCGGAAAATGGTCGGGAGGCCGGTCGGGAAATCTAACGATCAATTCAGCCATTATTTGAAACGATTCACTCTGGATTTAATTGGGACAAGAGCGTTAATTATTCGAATTGCCGATGCCGATTGGCAATTGCCAATTGGAAATCGGCAATCTGCTAGGCACCGTCACGTACTACCACAGTGCCGGCAATCAAATCATGCAGCGCGCGACCTCGGGAACTAAAGATTGCGATCAGAAATCCTACGCCCAGGGTCAGAATAGACAGCGGATAACCGACGAAGTGCCGGAAAATGAGCGACTCCAATTCCGGGAACGTCGCCGTCGTGCTGTTCGATCCGCAGCCCCGTCGCCCACTTACCTATAGTTCGTCCGGTTAAGCCGGCGAGCACTACATAATTGATCAAGGCTACTGCGAACGAAATCAAGACCCCAACAGTTTCAGCAGAATTTCCCGCCGTACGAGCGCCACCGCCAAACCAGCGAGCAACGATTGTGCTGAAGGCCACGATTCCGACAAGCAGAATATAGTCGATCAAAGCCGCGCCACAGCGCAGAGAAAAGGGTGCGGGTTGACGCTCCACCAGTCCCCTACGAGGACGTTTTATCACCTCAGCCCGCTTGATCGCGGCTCCTTCAACTCGCGCAGTCATTAAAATGGTTCAGTGGTCTTTATTGGCGGTTGGCAACGGCGGTCATCCCAAAAGAAAATGAAGCGTCGTTTCGCCAAGGCGAAGTTTATCTCCGCTGTCCAAAACCCGGGGCTGGCGAGGCGCCAGCCTCACCGAATCATTGATTACAGTTCCATTCACTGAGCCCAGATCTTCGACCAGGAAGGTTTCGCCCTCCAACCAGATCCGCGCATGGCGCCGCGAGACTTTGGTCTCGACATCAAAACGAGAAAGATCGATTTCCGGAAAAATGTTCGAGTGCGGATCAGCGCGCCCGACGAGATTGTTGTCCTTCTTCAAAATGAAGGAAGCATCAAGCTCCGTAGTGCCGGCGACCACGAGTTTCGCCGTGGGCCGTGGCACTCGCAGGGTCGAACTGGATCCCACGCCAGCCAGGGGTTGCCGCGCGCCACAATGGGCGCAAAATACGTCGTCGGCTGCGATCCTGCCGCCGCAAAAGCCACAGTAGACCGTTTGCACTTGCACGGTCTCGCTGCCGAGTTGCGTTGGCAGGCATCCCATAACTGACGCGGCCCGCCATCAAGTTCTCAAGATGAGTTGCGAGCGCGTCGCGCAATTCACCTGCCGTGGCAAAGCGATCCTCGGGTTTGTATTCGACGGCGCGCATCAGTATCTGTTCAAACTCACTCGAGATTGAAGGAACGATCTGGCGCGGCCGCGGGTTCTTGTTAAAGTCAAAAATTAGCAGTGGGTTGTCCTGAGGATCAGCACCGGTTAACAGATGAAAGAGAGTCGCGCCCAGGCTATAGACATCCGAGCGGGGCTCAACGCGTCCGGCAAACAGCTCCGGCGGCGCATAACCCATCGTGCCTACTGCGGTGACCCCTTTCTCTTCCTGCTTAACCCAACGCGCGATGCCAAAGTCGATCAGCATCACTCTTCCCGTATTGCCGTCGATCATTAGGTTCGCCGGCTTCAGATCACGATAGATGATCTGCTTGGGACGAGTGTGCAGATATTGCAGCACGTCCGCCGCCTGCATGCCCCAATCCGTCACGGTTTTCTCGTCGATGCGGCCGCCGGGCGCGTTACGCAGGCGCGATGCCAGGTCGCCTCCCGAGATGTACTTCATCACCAGATAGAAACGGCTTAGCCCTTCGTCGTAGAAATAGTCGTAGATCGTGGGAATCGAAGGATGCTCAAGTGCGGTCAGCAGCAGCGACTCGCGTTTGAAGTCGCCGATAGCTTTTTCATGCTGCAATGGATCGAGATGAGCCTCGACCATTTCTTTGACAGCGCGTGAGGCATCGCCAAGATTCCGATCCTTAGCGAGATAGACCGCGCCCATGCCCCCGCCACCGATACGCCGCGTGATCTCATAGCGCCCGGTCAAGACGGTGCCGGGTTCCAGTTGCTTGATTGTCGGTTGATGTCCCCCTGTAGTGCCTTTGTGATGTGTCCTGGTGGAGCTGGCTGGAGGAAAGTCGCCCGTTCTAGAACCGCCGAGCGACTCCGAGGAGATCGGAGCGTCCTCAAGTGTAGTCGGTTGTTCGTCGTAGGCCGGAGCACTAGGAGCAGGTGCATTAGGCACAACTACACTAGCCGGAGACGATTAGCCGCAGGTTCACTAACCGCAGGCGCACTCGCCGCAGCCTTGCTCAGTTCGCCTGTCTGTTTGTCAGGCACTGGCGCCTCGACATTTTCCAGCGTTTCTTGTTCCTGCTCTTCGCCCATTTCAAGATTGGCAGCTTTCGCTGAAGGTTGTGCCGCTACCGGCTGTTGCGTGCCGCAGGCTCCACAAAAGTGTTCGCCCGCACCAACCGCAACTCCACACTCAACACACTTAGCCATTTTCGAGGGGGTTCCAACAAAACTATTTGGCGACGTGGAATCGTAGGAAGGTCTTCCCTACGATTATCTCATCTCCGTCTTTAAGGGGATGTCGCTGGCCGGGTTCTAATCGCCTGCCGCGATTCACAAAGGTTCCATTCGTCGAACCTTGATCTTCGAGAAAATACAGTCCGTCCTGGAGGACGATGCGCGCGTGCCGCCGCGAAACTTTGGCCTCGGGATCGTCAGCATCAAGATCGACGTCCGGGAAAATTCCGCCGTCAGCGTCCCAACGGCCGATCTGGGATTCACCGTCGGTAAGCGTAAACTTCTTTCCTACGGAACGTCCCCGTTCCAGTTCCAACCAGGCGTGGGGTTTGTTCGACGAGTTTAGGGAATGGGACAAGTTAAGTCCCGCACTGGAATTGGCAGCAAACTCGGGTTGTTTGCTAGCCGCGCTGGCGCCATTATTTCCTTCGCTGTCTGCCACGCCGTTGCCGCCGGGTTTGGCGGCCCGAAAGTTTGGCCTGAGCGGAGCGCCGCACTCGTCGCAATACTGCGAGCTGTCAGCGTTTTCAGCTTTGCACCTTTCACAACTAATCATCTTTTCGGCGATCCTGAACTGCGGAAAGAAGGTGGATTTCAATAATTGAAGCCAACCGGACTAGTTAAGCGGTAATTATTCTAACGCAAAGTGGCGGACTCGCCAACGCTACTTCGATCCGGCCCCGTTGGGTTGGGTAAGTCTGAGGATGGATTGCCGAAGTCTAATTACCATTTGGCGATTCCTCACCGCTGGAGGCAGAGTCTCTCACGCAGCTGAGTGCCCCGTTGTGTAAGGCCGTGGTAGCTTCATCCGCAAACCAGCGCCGAGCCTTGCAGCAACAGCCGCCAAAATATCGGCACCGCCTGCAGAGCTTCCTTTGGCCAATCAGGCTTATATGCTCATATTTGAAACCGTTTCGTGTTTTTTGACGTAAATGCTTGTCGAACCCGGGTTTGTAATTAATACCTATCCGTGCAGAATTATTGAATTTGACGGTATTCCAGCGAAAACAATCTGTAGAAGGATTAAATCATGGCTTTAAGTCGTAAGAAGAAAATCATTATCGCGGTGTCCGCCGTGGCGGTCCTGGGCATCATCATCATCGTTAGCGTTTTTGCGAGCCGCAAAGAAGAGTCAGAGGTAACTACGGTTAAGATCGATGTCAGACCCGAGCTTCGCCAAACCGTGACAGCCTCAGGCGAAGTGCGGCCCATTCGGTACATCAAGCTGACCAGCGAAGTTCAAGGACGAATCGAAGAGATCTACGTCAATGCTGGCGACATCGTCACGCGAGGCAAGCCTCTCGTGCAGCATCGATCCCACGCAGCTACAATCGAACCAGGAAGCGCAGTGGGCCGCAGCGCAGGCTTCAATTAGTGACGTGCAATCGGCACGCAATGCTGTCTCTTCTGCCCAACAGGGCCTGGTCGTCGCTGAAGCCGCTGTTGCCCAGGCGCGCCAGCAATTGGTGGCGGTACAAAATTCTGTTGAGCGGGCCCAGGTAGATTTGAATACGGCGCAACGCGAATTGAAACGCAACGCTGACTTGATCGAAGCCGGCGTGGCTTCTCGCTTAGAGTATGACACCGCGCGCGATCGTTTTGACCAGGCCAAGATTGCGCTCGACACAGCCAAAGCAAATCTGGAGTCGCAGAGGATCGCCGTAAAGGAAGCTATGGAGCGCGCTAACCAGCAACGGATCGCCGTCGGCGATGCGCGCACCGGAATCAAGACTTCCGAAATGCGTGCCAGCCAGCAACAAGCCTTGTTGCGTGGCCAATCAAGCCAGCGTTCGAAAGCAACCCAGCTTTCACCTCTGAACGGCGTCATTGCCGACATCCCGGCGCGCGTCGGTGAGTTTGCCGTGGCCGGGCTCTCAACCACTTCGCTGATGACGATTGCCGACATGTCAACGATCAACGTTGAAGTCAATGTCGACGAAACTGAAATCTCCAATGTTGAGGTAGGGCAGCCGGTGAAAGTTAAAGTGGACGCTCTTGGTGAGAAGGAGATCGCTGCCGTAGTGACGCAAAAGAATCCCCTCGCTGTCTCCAAGTCTGATACGCAGGGTGGACTCTCCGCGCGCGTAAATGTTCAGGAAGCAAAAGAGTTCAAAGTTACCGTCGAGCTTAAAGACTTACCGGACGAAGTTCGCAACAGTCTGCGGCCGGGAATGAGCGCGACGGCTACAATTACAACCGAAGTTAAGAACAACGTCGTTGCTGTTCCGCTCGAATCGATTGTCGAGAAGGCGCCCACTGCCTCGCCCTCTCCCGCTGCAACAATTGCCGGCACCGTCCCTAATCCGCCCTCCACAGAGAAACCAAAGAACCTCAAAGGCGTCTACGTCATCGAGGGATCTAAAGTACGATTCATCGAAGTAACAACCGGAATCACTGGTGAAGCCGACATCGAGGTTACCAGCGGGGTGCAAGCGGGTATGGAAATTGTTCGCGGACCTAGCCGCGTTCTCAAGACTCTGAAAGACGGAATGTCTGTAAAACGTCAGGAAAGAAAGCCCGGCGGCAACGCCAACGAGGCCAGCTAATGAGCGACGCCACACTTACTACCCCAGTGATGGATCCGGTCGTGCAGCCGAGTGTCACGAGCGCGCAACACACTCCGAATGCGCTCATCTCGATGCGCGACATTTGGAAGACCTATCAGATGGGAACCGAAGCAGTGCACGCCTTGCACGGGGTGTCGTTTGACGTTCACAAAGGTGAATACATCGCCATCATCGGACCTTCTGGTTCCGGCAAATCGACGTTGATGAATTTGATTGGCTGCCTCGACACCCCGTCCAAGGGCGAGTACTGGTTGAACAATAAGAACGTCTCGGAAATGGACGACGACGAACTCGCCCGCATTCGCAACCAGGAAGTCGGGTTCGTGTTTCAGACCTTTAACCTGTTGGCGCGCGCTACCGCGCTTCATAATGTCGAGCTGCCACTAATCTACGGTGGCATCTCGTCGTCACAGCGGCACGAGATGGCAAAGAAGGCGCTTGGCTCAGTCGATCTCACAGACCGGATGATGCACCGCCCCAACGAACTGTCGGGCGGACAAAGACAACGCGTTGCGATTGCGCGCGCACTTGTGAACCATCCATCGATCCTGCTCGCTGACGAACCTACGGGCGCGCTCGATACTCACACCAGCATGGAGATAATGGATCTTTTCGAACGCCTCCACTCCGAAGGCAACACGATTATTCTGGTTACACACGAGCACGACATTGCTGCCCGCGCTCATCGCATCCTCTCAATTCGCGACGGACTGATCGAAAAAGACGAAAAGATCAGATAGGGATCCAGGCGATGATTGGGGCGTGGTGGCTCTGATGAAACGCGATCAGCCCGATGAGATCACTGCAAACGAGGTGCCTGATAGCTCACGTCGTTCGTTCGGTTCAGCCAGGCGTTTCGCAGCTCCGCGCAAATCCAGTCTGCTCGGCCTCTTCCGTATCACCGCTCTCTGGGAAGCTTTCCTCGTAGCCACGTCCAGTCTCCGCACCAACAAACTCCGCACGGCACTAACACTGATGGGCATAGTGGTCGGCGTTACAGCAGTGATTGCCGTCGTCACGATCATCAAAGGTCTCGACAAGACCGTCGCGCAAACTTTCTCGTCGCAGGGTTCGACGGTTTTCACGATTTCGAAAAAGCCGGCGATTATTAAATCGCGGGAAGAGTTTGTCACCTTCAATAAACGCAAGGACGTTACCGACGAAGACGCCGAGGCAATCGCGCGGCTTTGCTCGGTCTGTTGGCGTGTCGGCATCGCGGCCAATGCTGTGGAAACGGTCAAGCGTGCCGATCAAAAAGCCGAAAACGTGCGCATCCGTGGCGTAACTCCGCTCACGATGTTTGAGATCGACGGTGTCTCGATTGATGCCGGCCGCATCTGGACTGACGGCGAAGGTCAATCCGGACGTGCTGTTGCAGTAGCGGGCCCGGACCTGCTGAAGAACCTGTTTGGCGATGCGCCTGCGGATCGCGCGGTGGGCCAGGAGATTCGGATTGCCGGGCGGCCATACACAGTGATTGGCGTGCTGGAGCCGCTCGGCTCCATTTTTGGTTTCTCGCGCGACAACGTTGTCTACATCCCTTACTCGGCTTATCAACAATCGTTTGGCGCGCGTAGCTCGATTGTTGCGTTCATACAAGTGCCCAGCGCCGAACAATTGGAAGCCGCCGAAGATCAGGTGCGCACTATTATGCTGAACCGGCGCGGCAAAATGTTCGGCGACGACGGTGATGAGGGATTTTCATTAGAGACCCAGGATGTGTTTCTCGATCTTTATGGGCAAGCAACTTCCAACATCTACATCGTAACGATTGGGGTTGCGGCCATTTCACTTGTGGTGGGAGGCATCGTGGTAATGAATATCATGCTCGTCTCCGTCACCGAACGCACCAAGGAAATCGGGATTCGCAAAGCTATTGGGGCACGACGAAAAGATATTCTCGCGCAGTTTCTAATTGAGGCTGTAACGGTAACGGCAATTGGAGGCGCGCTCGGTGTGATAACTGGTTTTGGTTTGGCTTACATCATCGCTTCACTGATTGGTTTTCCCCTGTTGGTGAGTGTGGCCTCAGCAGTTTTAGGGGTTGGTGTTTCATCGGTGGTGGGAATTATCAGCGGGTTGTGGCCCGCCTGGCGCGCAGCGAAACTCGATCCGATTGAAGCTCTGCGAGCGGAGTAACATCATTGGCGATTGCCAATTGCCGATTGCCAATTTTTAAGTGCAATAGATACTAGTCAGCTTCAAAGGTGCGCCAATTGGCAATTGGCAATTGGCAATTAATCTAATGCGTTTAGACGACGTAAAAGAATCTTCACTGATGGCGCTCGACACGCTGCGAGCGAATAAGCTGCGCTCGTCGCTGACGATCCTCGGTGTCAGTGTCGGCGTCGTCACCATCATCTTCATGGTTTCGATCATACAGGGGCTGAATCGCGCTTTTGCCGATCAGATTGAATCGCTCGGCTCGAACACAATTTTTGTTTCTAAGTTTGAACCCAGTTTCGGACGACCACCCAATCCCGAAGAAGTTCATCGCAAAGACCTGACCATGGATGATGCGGAAGCTTTGCGTCGCGAGGCCCCCTCCATCGCTGGGGTCTCGCCGATCCATCGGATGATTGCAGCAACGGCTCGTTATCAGGACAGACAGACCGATACGCCGATTCTTTTAGGAGTGACGCCCTATTACGAGTTTGTGCACAGCCAGTACGTCGCGAGCGGACGATTCATCGGAGACATCGAGATGCAGGACCGCGCCAACGTCTGCGTCCTCGGCGTCGATGTGATGCGCGCGCTTTTCCCTTACGAGAATGCGGTCGACAAGGAGATTAGAATTAACGGCAATCCTTATCGAGTGATCGGTGTGATGGAACCGCTCGGCAATTTCTTTGGCCAGTCGCGCGACAATACCATCTTCATGCCAATTTCCACGTTCGATAAATACTATCCCGATCAACCATTCCCTCAGGTGGTGTTTTTTATTATCGTTCGCCCGCACTCGCGCGCCCACGTGAAGTCAGCGATGGATGAGATAAGCGACATCCTGCGCCGCCGCCGCCGCGTTCCGCAAAACGCGCCGAACAATTTTGGTGTCTCATCACAGGATTCCTTGTTGGACATTTACAATCAACTGACCGGCGCGACTGCACTGGTTCTGACTGCAATCTCCTTTGTGGCGTTGATGATTGGAGGTATCGGCGTCATGAACATCATGCTGGTCTCTGTTACCGAGCGCACTAAAGAAATTGGCATTCGCAAAGCTGTGGGTGCTACAAAATTCAACATCCTTTCGCAGTTTCTGATTGAAGCGGTCGTGTTGACGGCGATTGGCGGACTTGCAGGTTTGATCGTTGGGGAGATTGCCAGCCTGCTGATGAACCGGTATTCGCCGCTCCCTGCTTATGTTCCGCTCTGGGCCATCGCCATGGGAATCGGAATTTCAGCTGCGGTGGGGATTGTGTTTGGGCTCTGGCCCGCATGGAAAGCAGCACGCCTGGATCCGATTGAGGCGTTGCGGTGGGAATAGATCGGTCTCAAGTTTCAGGTCTCAAGTCTCAGGTCTCAACTGATCTGCACTTTGAACTTGGTGCTTTGTACTTTGTTCGCTACCGGCACTCGGAGGGTCGACGCGCTTCACCTCCCAGCTCAAAATACAAAGCTCGAAGTACAAAGTTCTAAGTTCAAAAACCAGGGCCCCTATAGAGAAACCCTTAACGTTTCTGACCCGTATTAACTAAACCTTGAAATTTATCGAGACATTGAAGCTGGCTGTCGCGGCAATTTGGGCACATAAGCTGCGCTCAGTATTGACATTGCTCGGCATGATTATTGGAGTTATGGCCGTCGTGGTCGTCTATTCCCTCATCCAGGGCTTCAATACCTATGTTGATGAAAAGATTGCCGGCATTGGGGCCAAGTCGTTCAACGTGCAGCGCTTCAATCCTCTCGAAGACTTTAAAGATACAGATACGATCGCGGCCGCTCAGCGTCGCAACAAAGATCTGACGATGGAGGATTTCGAGTATTTGCAGGAGCGCGCGACCTTGATTGGAAAACTCGGCGCGCGCGCGCGTGGCACACCATCCGAGATTAAGCGCGGGGATCAAACGCTTGAGGACGTCTTTGTGTCCGGCGCCACGGCTGCCATTGCCGACATCGAAAATCGCGACATCGCCGACGGCAGATTTCTTGTCCAAGCCGAAGACGATGCCGCTCAGCGCGTCGCCTATCTTGGCGCCGACGTTGCCACGAAACTTTTTCCGGCAGGGAATCCTTTGAATCAGGAAATCTCGATCAGGGGCATTCCCTATCGCGTGATCGGAGTCGAGGTCGCCCGCGGCACTGTCTTCGGAATTCCACAGGACAACTTCGTGCTAATTCCTTTGAAGACCTATGCCAACAATTTTGGTGGTCTGATTCGGCAGCGCTCGCTCTACTTTGTAGCCACTTCTAAAACTGACGACACGTTTAACGACGCAGTTGATGAGGCGCGTTTCCTGATGCGAGTGCGCCGTAAACTTGGAGCTAATGAGAAAGACAACTTTGGCATCGTTACACCCGATGCCATCACCGGACTTCGCGACCGTCTCTTTGGCACAATCTTCATTGTCGCTATCGCGGTTCCCAGTATCGCTCTGCTCGTTGGCGCCATCGTTATCATGAACATCATGCTGGTGTCGGTCACGGAGCGCACCAAGGAGATTGGCGTCCGTAAATCGCTCGGAGCTCGCCAGATGGATATCCTCAAGCAATTTTTGGTTGAAGCTGTCACACTCTCGGCAATCGGTGGTCTGGTGGGAGTTTCTATCGCCTGGATTATTGGACGAGTGCTGACCGCAGTTTTCTTCCCAACGTCGCTTTCCCTCGGAGCAATAGCGATTGCAGTTGGCGTATCCATGGCGGTCGGCGTTGCTGCTGGCGTCTTCCCGGCATGGAAAGCTGCGCGGCTCGATCCGATAGAAGCGTTACGGGCGGAATAGAAGCGAATTTTGAACTTGGAACTTGGAACTTAGAAGCTCGAGCTTAAGGCTTTCACCATTTCGAGATGCCACGGCGAACAAAGTTCCAAGTTCAATGTTCTAAGTACAAAGGTCAAGCTCTAAGTACAAAGTTCAAATTACCAAGTTCTGAGGACAAAGTTGTAAATAGAAAGTTCTAAGTTCAAAACCGAGTACGCTAAAAAACAATGACGATCTTACGAAGCGATATCTACGAAAACCTGCGGATGGCGCTTTCGACCCTCCTGGCGAACAAGCTTCGTTCGTTTCTCACCGTGTTCGGCGTCGTGATCGGAGTTATCACCGTCATGTTGATTGCCTCGATTATCAGCGGCATCGACGTGTCGGTGAAAAAGGAAGTCGAGTCGTTTGGCACGCGCTCCATCTTCATCAGCAAATACAATCCCGGCATCCACGTAGGACGCATGTCACGCGAAGAGAGGATGCGTAAGGAACTTACGTACGACGACGCCGTTGCCCTGCAAAGTCTGCCGGCCGTCGAGATCTCAGTTCCCTTCCTCGACATTACGAACAACTTCTTCGGACAGAAACTGCTGGTTTCAGGCGGCGGCAAAACTACGGCGGGTGTGGCCTTACAGGGAACGCTTCCTGAATTCGAGCGAGCGGGAACACAAGTGATTTCCGAAGGACGTTTCTTTACTCAATCGGAAAATGACACTAAGCAAGAAGTCTGCGTCATCGGATCGAAAGTGGCGGACGATTTCTTTCCTTTTGGATCGCCAATTGAACAAACTATCAAGATTGGTGCTGACGACTTTCGCGTCGTGGGCGTATTGCAGAAGCGGGAACAGTTTTTGATCAGCGGCGGCAGTGACGATCAGAACAACGTTATCTATTTGCCTTACGAGATCGCCAGAAAGTTGAAGCCGAACGCCGACGATGTTTACATCCTGGCCGTAGCCAGACCGGGAATGATGGATGAAGCGAAGGATCAGGTGCGCGACATGTTGCGCGTGAGGCGACAGGTTCAATTCGCGGCGCCCGATAATTTTGGAATGGAGACGGCGGAAAGCATTCTCGACAACTTCCGCTCAATCACGGCCGGCCTGGCGATAGCCATGGTTGTGATTTCATCGGTGGGCCTGATGGTGGGTGGCATCGGCGTGATGAACATCATGCTGGTGTCGGTGACCGAACGCACGCGCGAGATTGGTGTGCGCAAAGCAATTGGCGCCAAACGAAGCGACATCATGTGGCAGTTCCTGATCGAGGCAGCGACACTGACAGGCATTGGCGGCATCGTAGGTCTCTCAATTGGCTGGCTGCTGACTTTGTTATTGAGCCTGTTACTTCCTTCATATGTGCCGCTCTGGGCGCCCATTGGTGGACTGGTGGCGAGTGTGGGGATTGGTTTGATCTTTGGACTCTGGCCCGCGTGGAAAGCGGCCCGGCTCGATCCCATCGAATCGCTTAGGTACGAGTGATCGGCTATACCCAAAACAACCGCCAAGCCGCCAATAAGCGCCAAAGACGCCAGGACTGTCTACAACAACCGCCATCTGTCGGTCCCCGGAGGGGACAATTATGAACCTTGCGTTCTCTGCGCTCTTGAGCGGCTTGGCGGTCTCTTAGTGGTCCCTTTCCTTAGCTAATGAAGCTGGGGAAGAGCGCTGCCATGGTCATCACGAAAAGCAGGCCAATCACCCAGAAAAGGATGGCTGTGCCCCAGGCCGCGCCCTTGCTTACTTTCTGACCGCCGTGCTTCAGCCCAGTCGCCTTTAACCACAACCCATAAAACGAAAGAAGTCCGAACGCACTCGCAAGTACGAACAGCACCGGATGCTCAGCGGGTGTAAACAATATTCCCAGGTTGTCCTGGACCAACGTCTCCTGGCCCATGATGGGATGGATGTCGTCAATATCTTTGATGTACAGCAGCGGCAAACTGATGAGTTTCTGAATTACGACGATCGGAATATACGCGTAAACTATTACGCAGAACGATTGCCAGAAATTGATGCGCCCGCCAAACACCAAAACGCCGAGCATGAAAAGGGCTCCAAGAACGCTCAAGAACACGAAGGTGCCAACGACGCTCTTTATGGCGGTTCCGACTCGCTGCACCGGATTCTTCGCCTGTTCCAAACCTTGTTCACGCGTGCGCTCAACGGCATCGGCGGGAATCATCGGAGTTTGGGCCATTTTTTCGGCAGTGAAGTTAACAATACGCTCTGGGGTGAGCCGCTGCTGAAACGCCACCGCATAGATAATGTTTAAACTGCAAATTACGAGCAACCCGGCGAGCCATCTGGGATGCGATCGCAAATTATTGAAAACGCGAATTGGTTCGTAAAAGACGCCGGCAATTCTTTCGAACGCAGACATCGGAGGCGGAGCGTCTGGGCCAGTTTTTGGCAAGCGAATAAAGCTAAACGCAAACAGGAGTACACCCCAGAAACAAACCGCGCCGCCGGTCTGTAGACCACCGGCAATAAATCCGGCGATCCCGCCAATAACAATTAAGAGCCCAAGCGCAAACAAAATAATCGCGGGCTTGCGCAAGTAGAGCGGCCGCGGCGCAGGTTCTTCAGTTAGAGGTGGCGGCGTTGGCGGCGGTGGCGGTGAAAAAGGTTCACCTGGCAACGCGGCATTCGACTGGGGGTTCATATCGCTCATTAGCATTTCCTCCTGGAGTGAGAGGACGGGGAGATTCGCTTCCGTCCGCGATAGTGTATTCGGCTGGTTAGCCTCACGGTCGTTGCTTGATACGTCGTTAATAAAGTCTAAGTTTCAGATCTTGCGAACGGTGTGGTTTCGGATCTAGGGGCGGCACGCTCCCAACCGGGCACACGAATGCAGGCCACTTCATGGCCCAAAGCTACTTCACGCAGATCGGGATCGATGCGCGCGCACTCGTCGATCGCAATCGGACAACGCGTGCGGAAGCGGCAACCTGACGGCGGATTGATGGGTGTCGGCACGTCGCCCTGCAGCACAATGCGTTCTCGGGAGCGAGTTGGGTCGGGAATGGGTATCGCCGAAAGCAAAGCCTGCGTATAAGGATGGAGGGGCTGCAGGTAGAGATCCTTGGCGCTCGCGATCTCCACGATCCGGCCCAGATACATCACGGCGACACGAGTCGAAATGTGCTCAACCACGGCGAGACCATGCGAGATGAAAAGATATGTAAGACCAAACTCAGCCTGCAGTTCCTGAAGCAGGTTCACCACCTGGGCCTGCACTGACACATCGAGAGCCGATACAGGCTCATCAGCGACGATTAACTGTGGATTTAAAGCGAGCGTGCGAGCTACGCCAATGCGCTGCCGCTGTCCCCCGGAAAATTCATGCGGGTAACGCTTACTGTAATCAGGATTAAGACCTACGCGCTGCAGGAGGGTTCGCACACGGTCGCGTCTTTCAGTCTTGGTTCCGATCTTATGAATTACGAGGGGCTCACCGATGATATCCCCCACCTTCATGCGCGGATTTAATGAGGCGTAAGGATCCTGAAAAACGATCTGCATTTCGCGGCGCAGCTGCCGCATTTCGTTTTTGCCTAAGGCCAGGACGTCGCGTCCGGCAAACTCAATTTGTCCGGCTGTTGGCTCGATCAAGCGCAAGAGACACCGGCCAACAGTAGACTTCCCGCAGCCTGACTCACCAACGAGGCCAAGGGTTTCGCCTCGCATGATTGCGAAGGAAACGCCATCAACTGCACGCACAACATCGTCACTACCTTCAACGGGAAAGTGCTTTACCAGTCCCTTGACGTTTACGAGTTGAGTCTGTGGTGTTTGAATGGCCGCTGAAGAACCATTTTCCATTTGTCATTTTCCATTTTTCATTCGCAGATTCAACTTGGAAGCGCAACGCAGGCCCGAAGGGCCGTTAGCTAATAGCCACGCCCGTGAGGGCGTGGAACAAGCGACTAAATTGATTTCCAGGTCCGAAGGACCGGCAGACGATTGAGGGCTGATAACTGTCGCACCTTCGGCGCGCTTTTGTTTTATTGCCACCGATCTCCATGCCCTCACGGGCGTGGCTATTAACTATCGGCCCTTCGGGCCTGGGTGTTGCACTTCCAAGTTGTCTGCGAATGACAAATGATCAGTTCCCTGCCGTAGGAGTCCGATCTTCTGCGGAGTGATGATCGGCCGTGATCGCCGCCGCCAAGTCAAACAAGACGCAGCGTACCTTCACGTCACCTTCCAGTTCGTAAAGCGGAATCTCACCTTCCTCGCAACGCGGCATGCGATATTGGCAGCGCGGTGCGAAATGACAACCGGGGGGCAGGTCAGTAGGATTTGGAACAACTCCTTCAATCGTTTCCAGGCGTTCCTTCTTTGCGACGTGCTCCATGGTTAGCTTGGGAACTGAACGCAACAGGCCTTCGGTATAAGGATGTCGCGGCCGCGCAAACAATTCATTGACCGGCGCCTCTTCAACAATCTTCCCCGTGTACATCACCGCAACTCGATCGGCAACTTCAGCGACCACGCCCAGGTCGTGAGTTATTAACAACACCGCTAGTTCGCGGGTCTTCCGTAATTCGTTGAGCAGTTCCAGAATTTGCGCCTGGATAGTGACGTCAAGCGCCGTGGTCGGCTCATCGGCAATTAAGAGTTTTGGATCGCAAGCGAGTGCCATGGCGATCATCACGCGCTGGCGCATGCCGCCGGACAATTGATGGGGATAATCATCGGCACGACGCGCCGGATCGGGAATCGCTACTTCCGCCATCGCATCAATTGCCGCGGCGCGCGCTGCTCTGCGTTCGAGCTTGCGGTGTAAGCGCAGGGCTTCGGCAATCTGTTCACCGACAGTAAAGACCGGGTTCAGCGACGTCATCGGATCCTGAAAGATCATCGCAATGTCGTCACCACGGATCTGCCTCATTTCTGAGTCAGAAAGGCTTAGCAGGTTCTTACTGTCGAAAGTAATCTCGCCGGCGACAATCTTCCCCGGCGGCGCTACGAGTCGCATCACTGAAAGCGCTGTGATCGACTTGCCACAACCTGATTCGCCTACCAATCCCAATAGCTCACCGCCATCGAGATGGAAACTGACTCCGTCAACCGCGCGCACAAGTCCAGCACGTGTTTGGAAGTGCGTGCGCAGGTTTTTGACTTCGAGTAAGTGATGCACTTTAGGCGCTGTAATTCTCAGTAAAGATTGAAGTTGTATTCCAGTTGTATCCACATCGAAACAAAACGGCCATCCCTGATCGCCGGAATGAATTTGATTTGTCGCGCAGCGCCAATCGCTCGTTCGTTCAGACCATCTGGCAAACCACTGAGAAGTCTTATATTGGTAACTTCCCCGGACGCTGAAAAAATTGCGCGCAGCACTACCGTTCCCATTGTCTGACTCGCACGCGCGGCCTCTGTATAGGAGGGTTCGGGCTTCGAAAGAACCCGCGTTTTTTGTGTTACGTCGCGTCCTGTAAAAGGCTGGGATGCAGCTTCGGTGCTAATCCCGGTTGAAGCTATTGATTGCGCTTCGCCCGGACCCTCTGAAATGACATTACCTTCAGTTGAACGCTCGAAACTGATCGATTCAAAAAACTTCGGCAAATTGGTCTCCGGGTCAACGAGCGTCGAACTATACGCGGAGAAAACATAAGTCCGATTCTTTGAGGCAAGGAATTGGGTTACGCCTCTAAGCGTCGCGTCTTCAAAAGCATATTCTTTCCCCTCGACGGCAGGCGTTTTGAGGCTTCTTTTAAATTGGCTGTTTGAAGGCACGCCGAGCGATTCGATGAATTGGTCAAGTGATTGTTTGGTCTCAAAAACTCGGATTAAGTACGCGACGCCGCCGTAATACGCACCGATAATGTGATGCAAGTGACTACCTGATGGTCTCAATTTATACTCACGCTTGTAACTACTTAAGGCTGGCGCTGCCGGTAGCAGGACAGAGAATTCCCCATCTTTAAGTCTGAAACGGTTCCATTCGCCCGTAGGGCGAGCAGCGGCAGCATCCGTTGTTTGCCCTCGGGAAACACCTACAATGCTTACCAAGAGAAATGCTAGCGATAGCAGTATGAATAGCGTTCGCCATGCTGTGCGTCTCGCAAAATCTTTCATCCCAACCTCCAATTCTTACAGTCCCAGCTTGTCCATCTTCGCATTCTCGTATTCGCTATCTTCGCCGGGATAGCGCAGCAGTTTGTCGAACTTGCCGGTCTCTTTCGCGAGCGCCCAGATAATGCTTTCACCAGCAGGCACGATGTTAGGCGTTGCAGAAAACACCGGGTCCTTGAAAGCATCAGCGGCGTCGATCAGTTTCCAGCCTTTCTCCTGGAACATGTCGAGCAGATCGCCGAGGAACAACGCGTTAAGTAGATTGTAGTGCATCAGAATCGTGTGCTTGACCGGGCGTCCTAAGACTTTGCGAGCGAGATCGTCGTAATAAAGCGAACGCTCCCACATGTGGCTGAGATAGAAATCGCGATAAGGCCCGACATCAGCGGCTGGATCTTTCGCGAGGCGCGCGCTCAGACGACCTTCGACTGCCCAATCTGAAGCATCGATCGTGACGTGACCGATTCGGTAGCCTTTCTCTTTGAGATGTTTCGCACCGCGTCGCGCTCGACGGCAGACTCACCTTCCTTCAAGAACGGAAAGCGGAAACTCTTTTGAAACTGCGGGAAAAAGATTTGAGTAGCTCGTCACACTTCTCGATGTCCGCAGAAAATTCCTCCGGTGTCACCTTGCTACTATTTAAATCCTTGTGCGAGTAAGAGTGGTTCCCAATCAAATGGCCGGCGCGATCCCATTCTTTTAATAGCTCTTTTCCCTTGTCATTGTCAGCGAATCTGCATGTTACAAAAAGCGCTGCCTTGAGATTGCCGTGTGTGCGCAACGCGGCCAGCAAGGCCCCGTTCCGCTGATCTGGATCCAGCTTGACGGATTTGTTCCAGTTAAAGTCGTCAATCGTGATGGCGATCTCTGGACGAACTTTTGCTGATGTGGTCAGCGACTGGGCTAAGCCGATTCCCAGTGCACTGAACCCGAGTGCGCAAGTAAATTCTCTTCTGTTCATCCTCACCTCATTAAACGGTGGCCGATTCGCGATACTCACCCCAAACCGTTCGCAAGCGATTACCAATCTCGCCGACAGTTACATACGCCGCAACGCAGTTCAGAATGCGTGGTAACAAGTTTTCTGTTCCCCGAGCTGCTTCTTCCAATTTTGCGAGGGCGTGATCAGCGGCAGCAGCATCGCGCCGCGCACGCACTGCACGAACTCGCTCTATCTGCGCGCGCTCAACATCCGCATTCACTCTCAAGATTGGTACGGCCGGTTCTTCGCCCACTTGATACTTGTTGACGCCAACGACGATTGCGTCGCCGCTTTCAATCGCCCGCTGATACCGATAGGCCGACTCCTGTATTTCGCGTTGCACGTAACCTGACTCGATCGCGCGCAGCATGCCACCAAGCGCATCAATCTTATCGAGATACTCGTTTGCCTTAGTTTCGATTTCAGTAGTCAGCTGTTCGATAGCGTAGGAACCAGCAAAGGGATCCGCGGTATCAGCCACGCCGGATTCGTTCGCAATTACCTGCTGCGTGCGCAGGGCAATCTGCGCGGCCTGCTCTGTAGGCAACGCCAACGCTTCATCCATCGCATTCGTATGCAGCGACTGCGTGCCGCCAAGAACAGCTGCGAGTGCCTGAATGGTAGTGCGGACAATGTTTACTTCGGGTTGCTGCGCCGTCAGGGTCGAACCCGCAGTCTGGGTGTGAAACCGCAGCATTAGAGACCTGGGGTCGCTCGCCTTGAATCGCTCGCGCATGGTGCGGGCCCAGAGTCGCCGCGCGGCGCGAAACTTGGCAATCTCTTCCAACAGGTTGTTGTGTGAGTTGAAAAAGAATGAGATGCGCGGCGCAAAGTCGTCCACTGCGAGGCCAGCTTGTAAAGCCGCGTCAACGTAAGTGATGCCGTCAGCAAGAGTGAAAGCGACTTCCTGAACAGCGGTCGAGCCGGCCTCTCGAATGTGATAGCCGCTAATCGAGATCGTGTTCCAATTCGGGACCTCGCGCGCGCAGAAAGCAAAAGTGTCAGTCACCAGCCGCAGCGAAGGGGCCGGAGGATAGATGTAAGTGCCGCGTGCAATGTATTCCTTGAGAATGTCGTTCTGGAGCGTCCCTTTGAGTTTGTCGAAACTAACTTTCTGTTGCCGGGCTACTGCCAGATAGAGACAAAGCAATGTCGAGGCAGTCGCGTTGATAGTCATCGAAGTCGAGACTGTATCGAGGGGAATTTCGTCAAAGAGGCGCGCCATGTCGTCGAGGGAATCGATCGCCACACCAACTTTTCCCACCTCGCCGGTCGCGAGTGGATCGTCTGAATCCAAACCGATCTGGGTAGGCAGATCGAAAGCTACCGAGAGTCCGGTTGTTCCCTGCGCCAGCAAAAATTTGTAACGGGCGTTTGATTCTTCAGCGGAGGCGTAACCCGCATATTGCCGCATGGTCCAGAAGCGGCGGCGATACATGTTGGGATAGATGCCGCGGGTGTAGGGAAACTCACCAGGCGCGCCGAGATCCCGATCATAGTCGAGTGGCGTTGTGTTCTCAGGGTTGAAGTCGGCCGGCAGCTCGATTCCTGATGAGGTTTCAAAGCGTTCGCGACGTTCGCTGTCTGTCTTCGCTGCCATTTGTCGCTAGTTTATCAGGAAAATAGGTGCTGGGTGGAAAGTCCGATGTCCTAAGTCCTGAGTTCAACGTCCGTTATCCCAATTGACATTGGACTTTGGACAACGGACATTGGGCTACTTATGCAAACCGTCACCGTCAAAAAACGCGGCGCGGATCGCCTGCGCCAGGGACATCTGTGGATCTATCGGAGCGATGTGTTTGACGCGGCTGATGCATCCGGGGGTAGCGTGGTTGAAATCAAAGATCAAAAAGGAAACTTTGTCGGTCAGGCTCTCTTCAGCAATTCTTCAGAAATCACTTTGCGTCTCCTTACCCAGACTCACGAGCGCATTGATCGAGAATGGTGGCGACGTCGCCTCCAAACCGCTGCGGCCCGGCGTTCGAAAATTGGCGAGGACACCAATGCCTACCGCCTCGTTTACTCCGAAGGGGACCTTCTGCCTTCGTTAATCATCGACCGCTACGACGATGTCTTTGTGATGCAGAATCTCGCGCAAGGCACGGAAGCAATAAAAGAAACTCTCGTTGAATTGCTGGTCGAGGAATTCGCACCACGTGCGGTGATTGAAAGAAACGACGTCAAGGTGCGCTCGTTTGAAGGGCTTCAATCGGTTACCGGAACACTATTCGGTACTGCCCCGGAAGAGCTGCAAATCCTGCAGCACGGATTGCGGTTCCTCGTAGCGCCGCTCTCGGGACAGAAAACCGGGTCATTTCTTGATCAGCGAGAGAATCGTTTGGCTGCACGCGACCTCGCGCGCGGGCGTGGCCTGGACTGTTTCACCTTCAACGGTGCGTTCGCATTGCACCTCGCCGCCAAATGCGAAACCGTTACCGGCGTCGATATCTCGGCAGACGCGCTTGCGATCGCGCGCCGCAACGCAGAACTCAACGGCATCACTAACGTTGAGTTTCACGAAGCGAATGTCTTCGACGCGTTAAGAGAGTTGGAACAAGCCGGCGAACATTTCGACACGATCGTCCTGGATCCGCCCGCCTTCGCCAAGAATCGCGCGAGTGTGAAGGCCGCCGCGCGTGGCTATAAGGAAATCAACCTGCGGGCTTTGAAACTACTGAACCCGGGCGGCGTGCTCGTCACCTGCACCTGTTCCTACCACATGTCAGAAGGAATGTTTTTGGAGTTGCTGGCTGCAGCGGCCAATGATGCTCACCGCCGGGTGCAGATTATCGAGAAGCGCACGCAGGCCAGCGACCATCCAATCCTGCTCGGAATGCCGGAGACTTACTATTTGAAGTGTGTGATCGTGCGCCTGGTCGAGTGCTGATCCAGCTCGCTAACTGACTTTGGGCGCGATGCGAAAGGATGAGAAAAACCGGTTGCCGTTCGGAATGCTTTCTTGTCCCTGTGGGTAAACGTAGGTGAGTATGTAGGGCCGTTTGCCTACGATGAAGACCCTGGCCTTGAAAATGAACTGCCTATCCCCAGCCAGGAACTCACCCGTGTAGTCCAATCCCTGATAAGTCCCCAAAATAATTTTGTTAGAAGTGAGAAGTTTGCCCTTCACAGCCTTCACAAAGTTGTCCCGGTTCGCTTCCAGCTCCTTGTTCGTGTTGAAAACGAAGCTTGGTTCGTAATCTACCCAGCCGATGAGGTACAGCTGGCCGGCGACGTTAGCCGTATACATAGTCGAGGTGTAGGAGGGATAAGGAGTCGCGGTAGACTTTTTCTCTTCAGTGGGTTGTTTCGGAAGCGATACCGAGAAATTTCCTGCCGTCGAATTGAACTTCACCCAATCCCCAGTCTGAAATCCTGAAGCAATACTGAGGACAAACAACATCAGGCACAGTGCGGGAAAGGTTTTCATAGGGGCGGCTCTTCGTCTTTTAACGGTGGATTAACTGCGGGTGCTGCCGCCGCGCACGCTCTCGGCGAGGCGCTTGGCATCGGGCAGGGCTTCGAGCGCACGCAGGACCTGCGGATCACTATCCAATAACACGCGGGCTCCGGCATCGTTGGAAAAGGCCGCGGTGACAATCTCTTCGCGAAGTCGCAGCTTCACAAAATCCAGTTCTTCGTCAATCTGCGCGGGCGTCAACTGGGATTCCGCATCGAGTCGGACCCAGCTGCGAAACGCTTCCAGGACACGATCGCTGATGGCGAAGTCCGAAGCTTTTGGATTTCGTCCGTACTGCACCTTATCTACTTTGAACGTCTCCAATCCGGGAATCAGACCGGCTGCCAGGAGGCGCGTGAATTGGAAGGCGGATTCCGCGACTCTCGCGCGCTGCGGCGTGAAGGTCAAAGGCTTCTGCTCAATATCAGGACTGATACCGCCACCACCATAGAAGACCCGTCCCGCCATTGTCTTCACTGCTGGCCCGGTATGCGACATAGCCACTGGGCTAACTGCGCCGGCGGGGAACGGCGCCGTTTGCACCAGCGGGCGGAGCGATCGGTTTATTTTCTTCTTCGTTGTGCTTGACGAAGTAGTCGTAAAACGAACCACTCGCATATTCGCGTTGCAGCGAGCGACCGAAAGGCGTGTAGTAGCGTGCGGTTGTTAAGGTTAGTCCAGTATTGAAGGGCAGTTGATAGACACGTTGTACCAGGCCCTTCCCGAAACTTGTTTCGCCGACCACTAGACCGCGGTCATGATCCTGAATCGCGCCCGCAACGATCTCTGAAGCTGACGCCGTGCCGCGATTGATCAGCACAACGAGAGGTACATCTTCCGGTTCGGAGCCACTTGATTTGTAAACAATGGGTTCGTTGTAATCGCCTCGGCCTTTCACCGAAACAACTACCTGACCGCGCGGCAGGAACTCGCTGGACACGTCGATCGCCTGTTCAAGCAAGCCGCCTGGGTTCCCGCGCAGATCCAGAATCAATTGGCGCATGCCCTGCGTTTTTAGTTTCGTGATCGCTTCGCGCAACTCTTCGCCGGTTGTGTGTTGGAATCCGCCGGTCAAACCGATGTAGCCGGTCCCCGGTCGCACCATGTACGCATTTCGAATCGAAGGGAGTGGCACCGCATCGCGGACAAGGGTGAAATCAAGTGGCGCCTCCGAACCGGCGCGATCAACTTTGATTGTTACTGGCTTGCCTAAAGCCCCGCGCACGTTCTTAGAGACTTGTTCGCTCGACCAGTCGCGCGCGTCCTTGCCGTCGACTTCCAAGATCCGATCGCCATATCGCAGTCCCAGGCGAGCTGCCGGAGTGTTCTCCACCGCGGACTGAATATAAACACCGTCGCGGTGCTGCACGATCGTCACACCAATGCCGTAGAAGCGTGAATCTTGATCCTCTTTCAGCTTCTTGAATTCGTTGTAGGGAAAGTAAGTTGAGTGGGGATCGAGAGTAGTGAGCATCCCCTGCACCGCGGCTTGAGTCGCCTTCTCGTAATCAATTTCGCCAACGTAATTGGAAGAAACAGTACTTACGGCCTCGTTGTAATCTTTTTCAATCTCTTCTGCGGGACGATCACTCACGGGTCCGCCGATTGCCACGGTGCGGCGCAGGCGCTTGGAAGTACCTAGCGTCCCGCCCAGAACTGCGGTCACAAGAATCAGCGCACCCGCAATGATGATGAATTTCTTTGCCATTTCGATTTCAGTCGGATTAGATGCCGCAATCGCAATTTCGATAGTCGCGACCGTAGAAATATTAGCACAGTGTCAGCCGATCTTCCCTGACAGTCCGGGCTCTCTCGCTATGATATATTGCCATTTAGACTATTTATTCTGATAACGAATGCAGGCTCTTGTTTCCATCGTCGTTCCGGCCTACAACGAAGGCACCCGGCTGCGAGAGTCGCTCCCCAGGATTCTCGCTTATCTGAACCAGGAGTTCGCCAGTTCCGAATTAATCGTAGTTGATGACGGATCGACAGATAACACAGCGGAAGTTGCCCGCGAGTCTTTGGCAAATTCCGGCGACGTGCGACACCGGAGTCCTCAGTTACAAACAGAATCTGGGCAAAGGCCGGGCAGTGCGGCTGGGCTTGCTCGCCTCACGCGGTGACGTGGCGCTGTTTACCGACGCCGATCTTTCGACGCCAATCACCGAGACGCCGAAACTGATAACACCTATCGTCAACGGCGAGTGCGATCTGACATTTGGTTCGCGCGCCCTCGATCGCGGACTGATTGGCGTCCATCAACCCTGGCGCCGCGAGCAGGGAGGAAGAGTATTCAATCTCGCCGTCCGGCTGGCGACGCGACTGCCTTTCTGGGACACTCAGTGCGGCTTCAAAGCGTTTCGCATGCAGGTTTGCCGGCCCCTGATTGAAGGCGCAACCATCGATCGCTTTGGATTTGATGTCGAGCTCATTTACCTGGCGTACCGCGCTGGGCTGCGACTACGCGAAGTGCCGGTGCGTTGGGACCATTACGAAGGTAGCAAGGTGAATGTGTTCAGCGACAGCTTTAAGATGTTGAGCGAAGTTGGATTGATTCGACAGCAGGCGCGCCGCGGAGTTTATGATCAGGCGATCCGCGCTGCGCGGACTGAACCAGTAGGCGTAGTCAGTAGTCAGGAAACAGGCGTCAGCAGTCAGTTGCTTAGTTGTCAGTAGTGTTAGTGGCGGTGGTCGTCCGCATGGCGTACAAAAGAGCCGGAACACACAAAGAACCGAATCCTTCGACTGACGACTGACGACTGACCACTGACTATTGACACTAACCACTGACCACTGACTATTAAAGATAAATAAATGGAAAAGGCTAAGAATGACTGCCCGCCTAAACGTAAACATCGATCACGTAGCCACAGTGCGCCAGGCGCGGCGTGCTCCTGAACCAAGCACCGTG
The DNA here is from genome assembly GCA_963826235.1 of Pyrinomonadaceae bacterium. Lineage (GTDB taxonomy): Bacteria > Acidobacteriota > Blastocatellia > Pyrinomonadales > Pyrinomonadaceae > PSRF01. The sequence goes on from CAWGWE010000002.1 coordinate 667,044, forward strand.
GCGGCGGCAATGATCTGTGAACAAGCAGGAGCTGACGGCATTACCGTCCACCTGCGCGGTGATCGGCGTCATATTCAGGATCAGGATCTGCCGATCCTGCGTCGCTCAATTTCTACTTATCTCAACCTGGAGATGGCCGCGACTGAAGAGATGCTAAAGATCGCTCTCGATGCGCGGCCCGATGCTGTCTCACTTGTCGCGGAAAATCCAAACGAGATTACAACCGAAGGTGGTCTTAACGTCGTAGAAAACATTGCCATCGTACGCGCTGCTGTCAGTAAGCTACGACAAGCGAACATTCTTACCAGTCTCTTTATCGATCCGGATCCGCGGCAGATCGAAGCCGCGCATGATATTGGAGCGCAACAAGTGGAGTTATGTACCGCCGCTTACGCTGAGGCAACGTTGGGCGCACGCGGCATTCACGGGGAAGGCGCCAGCGCTGCGGCTAAAGAGTTAAGAAGATTGCGCGACGGCGCGGGCTTGGCCGCGCAGTATGGTTTGCTCGTGGCAGCCGGACATGGACTCACCTATCGAAACGTGGGCGCGGTCGCAACCATTACGGAGATAACCGAATTCAACATCGGTCATAACATCATTGCGCGATCGATTTTTGTGGGACTGGAGCGTGCCGTACGCGAAATGAAAGAGGTAATCGCCAAAGGAGGCCAACGAAACGGGGCGCGGCCGAAGTCATTTTAAAGCAGGGCAGCTCTCACCCGGCTTTTTGATTTTCCTAAAAAATAAAGGGCGCCTGCGAAGGGGCGCCCTTACGATTTCGTAACAGGACAAACTAGCTCTTACCCGAAGCCAGTTGCACCCGAACTTGCGCGCGCTCCAAATCAACTCGCGCTTGTTCAAGTTCCTCTTCGGTGCCAGTCCAGGCGTTTAATTGTTTCTCCACTCGCTCTCGAGTAGAACGCGCCTGGGTAGCGTCAATCTCTTCAGGACGTTCCGCGATTTCTGCCAGCACCGAGACGTGATCGTCTCTCACTTCAACAAAACCACCCGAAACATGCAGCTGCGATGTTCTGCCGTCTTTGGTATAGGAAAGGACGCCTGTCTTCAGTTGCGAGATGAGGGGCGTGTGTCCGGGCAGAATGCCTAACTCACCATTCAAGCCGGGAATAGTGGTTGTGTCCACTGCTTCGGAAAGCACCCGCCGTTCGGGTGTCACGACATCGAGTTGTAACTGTTGCGCCATAATGAACTAAGGGATGTGGGCGGAGGGATGAAGGATGAACGCGAAGTTCCTCCTAACCATCCCTCATCCCCTCATCCCTCATCCCTTCGTCATCCCGCTGCCACCGTGGTCGCCTTCTCGATTGCTTCCTCGATGGTGCCGACCATGTAGAACGCCTGCTCCGGAAGATCATCATGCTTGCCATCAACAATCTCGCGGAAACCTCTGATGGTGTCTTCCAATTTCACGTACTTCCCTTCCAGACCGGTAAACTGGGCCGCAACGAAGAACGGCTGCGAGAAGAAGCGCTGAATCTTGCGCGCGCGCGCCACAATCAACTTGTCTTCATCGGAAAGTTCGTCAAGACCAAGAATAGCAATGATGTCTTGCAGATCCTTGTAGCGCTGCAGGATTCGTTTCACATCCTGCGCGGTATTGTAATGGTCGTCGCCGATGATGCGCGGATCCAAAATGCGCGACGATGAAGTTAACGGATCGACGGCGGGATAAATTCCCAGTTCGACGATTTGTCGCGATAGCGCCGTGACCGCATCAAGGTGCGCAAAGGTCGTTGCCGGCGCCGGATCCGTGTAGTCGTCTGCGGGAACATAAACCGCCTGGATCGATGTGATCGACCCCGTCTTTGTCGACGTAATTCGCTCCTGCATCTCACCCATTTCAGTAGCCAGGTTAGGCTGATAACCGACGGCGGAAGGCATGCGGCCCAAAAGCGCGGACACTTCTGAACCAGCTTGAGTAAAGCGGAAGATGTTGTCGATGAAGAGCAGCACGTCCAGGCCCTGATCGCGGAAATACTCAGCCACCGTTAAGCCCGACAGCGCCACGCGCAGACGCGCCCCTGGCGGCTCGGTCATCTGTCCGTAGATCAGCGCCACCTTCGACTGCGCCAAAGTCTTCATGTCGACTTTAGTCAGATCGAATTCGCCGGTGTCGTGCATGTGCTTATTAAAGGTTTCGCCAAACTGGATCACCTGCGACTCAACCATCTCGCGCAGCAGATCGTTTCCTTCGCGCGTGCGTTCGCCGACTCCGGCGAACACCGAATAACCGGAGCGCGCCTTCGCGATGTTATTGATCAACTCCATCACGATCACCGTTTTGCCTACACCGGCGCCGCCGAACAAACCGATCTTGCCGCCGCGTACAAACGGCTGAATCAAGTCGATGACCTTGATGCCGGTTTCAAACATTTGCAGCTCGGTCGATTGCTCTTCGAAACTGGGTGCGTGTCGATGGATCGGATAGCGTTCCGTATGAACAACGTCACCGAGAGTGTCTACCGGTTGACCAATCACGTTCAGTACGCGGCCCAGCGTTCCCTCTCCAACCGGCATCGTAATCGGTCCGCCCGTATCAATCGCCTTCATCCCACGCACCATGCCGTCGGTGGCCACCATGGAAACTGTGCGCACGCGTCCTTCGCCGAGATGCTGTTGCACTTCGGCAATCACATCTATGGGCGTCGGCACATCAAAACCTTCGGAAACAATTCGCAGTGCTTGATAGATTGGCGGCAGGTGCTTCTCTTCAAATTCCACATCGACAACGGGTCCGATGATCTGGACAACGCGGCCTGCGACCTGGCCGTTCGTAACATTCTCACTGGGCGTAGCCATACTGTCTTTGAACTCCTCTTACGAGCCCCGAGCAGGGCAAAAATTGGGTTGGATAAAAGCCAGTCAAGATAACATGAGCAACGAAGATGCGGCAAATATCGCAATTAGTCAGTAGTCAGTGGTCAGTAGTCGGTGGTCAATGGGAATCAAAGTTGGATTAACGGCGAACGGTCGAAGTGAGACCGCACACTCGTTTGCAGATCTTTGTAATGCTTCTTCCCTTGGCTTCCCTGGCGCTTCTTGGCGGCTTGGCGGTTTCCTCCTGCCTTCAAATGACAAATGGAAAATGTTCTTATTGAAGACGTGAGACCTGAGACCTGAGACCTGAGACTCGAAACTTGATCCTACGACTTGTCGTTTTCTTCCGAGTCAATCCTAATTTTCATCCGCTGCAGGATCTGGACATCTTCTTCAGTCAGATTCAACCCCGCATCGCTTTCGTCAGTCTCATCCGTGTGAGGACGAAGGCCAATTTCGAGACGCAGCGTTAATTCCATTTCGTAGCCGGCATCGCGCAAGCGCTCGATTGCTTCCGCAACCTTAGTGGAGTTTTCGACGGACTCGTTGATAGCCGTTCCAATGTCTCGCACAATCTCTTTAGCTTGATCGTCAATTTCCAAAGTTCGTTGACCTTCCCCTTAAAAGATTTTGTCCCGCCGCCCCATCAATGGCATGCTACGCCACCCGGTAAAACATGGTCAATCTGGATACTTTCGTTACCGCTAAGCTTGAATTAGCATCTAGCGTCAACTATCTTGGGGACACCCCCATTTTGATCAGCGAAACGAAGGAGGAATTCTCTAATGCCTGAAGTTGGAGATTTGGCCCCTGATTTCGAGCTGCCAAGTAATCTTGAAAAAGGTAAGAAAGTAAGGCTCTCAGATTTTCGGGGAAAGAAAAATGTGGTGATGGCTTTCTATCCGCTTGCCTGGACACCCGTGTGAACCGCACAAATGCCGGCGTACGAGGCCGACCTCGAACGCTTTGAAGGCTACAATGCCCAGGTCCTGGGCATCTCGGTTGATAGCGTCCCGTGTAATGCAGCATGGGCCAAGAGTCTCGGAGGACTTTCATACGATCTGTTAAGCGACTTCGAACCGAAAGGTGAAGTGGCCCGGCTCTTTGGCGCTTACAGGCAAAAGGATGGAATTAGCGAGCGAGCAATATTCATCGTGGATAAGGAAGGCAAACTCGCCTTCAAGGATATCCATGACATTTCCGATCAACCAGACAACGAAGAACTCTTTGAAGTCCTGCGAAAATTGTGAACCGAAGCCTCAAGTCCCAGAATCTCAAGTCTCAAGTTTGCATCGTGATTAACTGGGAACTTGGAACCTGAGACTTGGGACTTGAGACTAAGGTCATGACCATTGCTCGAAAGTGCGTTCCATTCACACCATTCGACGGCGAGTTAGCGAAAAGCACTATCGCAATCGTCAGCGCGGGAGGCGTCCATAGAAAAGATCAGGAGCCTTTCAATATCTCAGACGAGCTCGGCGATCTAACCTTTCGAGTCTTTGCGGAAGACGTCGATTCGAGCGACCTGAAAGTTACCCATCATCACTACGACCATTCCGACGCTGATCAGGACATCAACGTAGTCTTTCCCATTGACGTTTTAAGAGACTTAGAAACCGAAGGCTTCATTCGCGACGTTGCTAAAAAGCACATTGGCTACATGGGCTACACGATGCAGCTCAAAGCAATGTACGAAGGGACGGCGCGCGAGATTGCGAATGAAATCGATAAAGGCTCCCGCGCCGACGCTGTGATTCTAACTGGCGGTTGACCGAGCGTTTGTCACCGCACGGTCGTCGCGGTTCAACGAGAGATTGAGATGAAAGGGATTCCCACGGTTTTGATTACAGTAAGTCCCGAAGTTTCAGCCCAAATGCGGCCGCCGCGAGCGTTGTATCCAAAAGGCTTCAAAATTGGTAACAGTCTCGGAAAACCAGGAATGCGCGAACTACAGAAGGCCGTTCTGCGAGACGCCTTAACACTGCTAACGGTTGATACGCGACCCGGGTCAATCGTCACCCACGACTTTCCCGATTACGGCGAATATCACGAACCACCGCACGTCAGAAAGTAACTACTGAACCAGTGATGCAGAAAACAATCGGAATTCTGACAGGTGGCGGAGACGCGCCAGGTTTGAATGCCGTAATTCGTGCTGTCGTGAAAACTGCGACTGGGGAATTTGGCATGCGCGTGGTGGGAATCGAAGACGGGTTTGAAGGACTGCTCGGCGAGACGATGACTCGCACGCTTTCGCACGGTGAAGTGCGCGGTCTCTTGCCGCGCGGTGGCACTATCTTAGGCACGCGTAACCGGGGAAAGTTTGTAGAACACTCCGCGCCCGGCGTCTCGTCCACTTCCGAAACAGTCTACAAGGAAGCCGTTGCGAATATCGAAAAGCTCGGCATCAGTGCTCTGCTGGTTCTTGGCGGCGAAGGCACCTTAACCATCGGCGCTGAATTCGATCGGCGTGGAGTTCCGGTTGTCGGCGTGCCGAAAACAATCGACAACGATCTCGCTTGCACGGAACTGACATTCGGCTTCGTCACGGCCCTGGATATCGCCACAGAGGCCCTTGACCGGTTGCACACGACAGCAGAGTCACACGACCGCGTCATGATTTTAGAAGTTATGGGCCGGAACGCCGGATGGATAGCACTGCACTCCGGGATCGCAGGAGGCGCTGACGTCATTCTGATTCCTGAGATTCCTTTCTCTATGGAGTCGGTGGCCAGGAAGGTTCGCGCGCGAGAAGAAGGTGGCTCAAATTTCAGCATCATTGTTGCAGCTGAAGGAGCGATCGAGACTGGCCATCAACAAATTTTTCAGGACAGCGGAGATTTGCAGCATGCACCTCGACTCGGCGGCATCGGTCAGTACTGCCGAAGCCAACTTGAGGAGCTCACCGGAAAGGAGACCCGTTGCGTGGTCCTGGGTCATTTGCAGCGCGGGGGGCGGCCCAATGCTTTCGATCGCATGCTGGCAACCACCTATGGAGCCTGCGCCGTACGAGCTTTTGCTGAGGGAAAACATGGGGTGATGGTGGCGTTGCAGGCTGGCGACGTGGTGACGGTGCCTATCTCGGAAGCGGTGGCAAATGTGAAAACAGTCCCCCCGAATGGCCAAATGGTGACTACGGCCCGCGATACGGGAATCTCATTTGGCGCTCCGGATGAGGCCAAGTATCACCGTTTGGTCTAGAATACGGCCTACAGTTAATTGGGGAGATGTTCGTTGGCCACTGACATAAAGCAAAAACTTCAGACCGAACTTGACGGCCTTGAAGCCGAGTTGCGGATTCACCTGCCGAAAGAAATCAAGCGCGCGCTCGAGTTTGGCGACTTGCGCGAGAACTCGGAGTATCACGCTGCGCTCGATCGGCAGAACATGGTTAAAGCGCGCATCATGGAGCTGCGCCAACGCATCAGCGAGATCTCTTCAATTGACGTCAGCAAGGTTCCTCGCGATAAAGCATCATACGGCTCGACTTTAATTCTTTATGACGGCGAGCGCGACGAGGAAGTCACTTATCGACTTGTTACTCCGGAAGAGAGTGATCCCCAGCAAGGTTTTATTTCGACCACTTCGCCTGTGGGTCGCAGTTTGATGGGCAAACAGGCGGGCGATGAAGTTGTGGTGCGGACACCAGCGGGTGCTCGTAACTTTGAAATTCGTAGACTCACAACGATTCACGACTCGCAGCCTGAATAGCAAAGGAACTGGTGATGGCTTTGCTCGTCCCGTTAATTCTGGGACTCTTGCTCGTTTCCACTCGGCAAATTCCCGCCGTACCCCTACTTCTGACAACACCGCAAGCGGTTCATAAATCACCCGCGCAACAGGAAGCAATAAAGGAGTTGAATCAGGCCGCGCGAGCTTACCGCGAAGGAAACCTCGCCGAGGCCCAACAGCACTCTGAAAAAGCGTTAGCTCTAGATCCCTCGAGCCGGGTTGCTCCTCAGTTCATTGCTCGTTGCATCCACGCTCAATACAGACCTGGTGACGGAAGTGAAGAAAATCTCGCTCGAGCGCGAGAGGCAATCGAGGCCTATAAACGGATTCTGGATACGGATCCTCAGCATGAAGAATCCTATCAAGCAGTTGCGTTTCTGCTTGGAGAGCTAAAGGAGGAACAACTTCAGCGAGAATGGATATTGCGCCGCGCTTACGACCCAGGCAGCTCTTCAGAGAAACGCGCCGAGGCGTTTGTGGTGCTGGCCAGCAGAGCTTGGGATTGCTCGTTCAAAATAACTGAGTCACCAGTCACTAAAACGGCGATAGCCTCGAAAAGGGGTTCGCCAAAAATTCGCTACGTGAAACCAAAAGATCTGGCTCAGTTTGAAAAGGCCAACCGTTGTGCCGCGAATGGCCTCGAGATGATCGACATGGCGGTCATGTTGGACCCTGAAAGTGAAATGGCATGGCCTTATAAAGCGCAACTTTTGATTGAATTATCCAAACTTGCTGACATGGACAATAACCGCCGGCTGAAAGCTGAATACGATAAGCAGGCTGAGCGGGCTCAGGCTACCGCTGCGGAACTGGTAGATCGGAAGGGCGCAGGTTCCCCTAACAAACCTTGACAGTGCTGATCGCCCTACCTACAATTCGCCGCTTATCGGCAGGCTTTTGCTGGCCCGGAAATAAGGGAACACCAAAGGAGAGTTAGCAATCTAATGTTTGTGGACGGTATCGGTCGCGGCGCCCAACGAATCATCGATGCGATGGTCCGCTGGCTGGCTGTCGGGCATATCAATCCGAACATACTGACCTTGATCGGCGTTTCCCTGAATGTGGGTTGCGGCCTGCTGTTTGGCTTTGGCGAATTCTTCTGGGCCGGTATCGTACTGATAATCGCCAATCTTTTTGACATGCTGGACGGCCAGGTGGCCCGCTTGTCGGGCCGCGTCACCAGGTTTGGCGGGTTCCTGGATTCGTCGCTGGACCGCCTCTCTGACATGGTGGTTTTTGTTGGTCTAATGGTCTTTTATGCGCGGGATACGCCGTTTCATTCGACCTTAAACGTTTTTCTCGCCGGCGCCGGACTAATGGGCTCAGTTATGGTAAGCTACGCCAGCGCCCGGGCGGAAAGTTTAATTCCCAAATGTGATGTTGGCTTTCTCAGGCGCCCGGAGCGAGTGGTTCTCTTTATTATTGGCGCTTTAAGCACTCATCCAGGTTCAAACAATTTTTTTGCTAATCGGATGCCGGCGGTCCTTTGGGTTTTGGCCGTGGGTTCATATTGGACGTTCGCGCACCGCATGTACCACACGTGGCGGGAACTTAACAAAGTCGCAGCTGAAGCTGAGAAAAAGAGCGCCACAGCCTCGCTTTCTGCATCTAACACCGGCTCGGATCGACGAGCTGAGCAGCCGCTAACACATAAAGCAGGTTGAACCGAGACCCGATTATGGTGACGCAAGAACTTAGACACATTACTCCGAGTTTAAGCAAAAAGTTGATGACGATTTGCCCGTGCTGTGGTTATAAGTTCGCGGGATCGCTGGCAGTCGGTTGTGAAAGCTGCGGCGCGCAATCCGTGGGCGAAGCACTTCCCCGCCCCGAAAAAGAACTCCCCGCTTTTGGGCGCTCTTTGTTGCTCACCGTGGCCGGCTCGTTGATGCTGATTGCTTTCTTGACTCAGACAATCATCGCCCTGGTGCAGAAGGCTTCATCTTCGATCACCTTTTGGAGTGTCGTGGCCGCAGCAGAAACTGCAGCCTGGCGTTTGAAGTGGATTGCGATTCCGGTAACGATTTTGGTTCTCTGGGCCGGGCGAAAACTTTACCGCTCGATATTCGACGAGCCGTCACGTTTTTGCGGTCTGCGATATGCCCGCGCCGGCTTGTTAACCTCGATTCTGGTTCCCGCGCTTGTCTTGCTGCTGATTGGAGTGACAGTACCCGAACGTTTGCGCAACCGGCAACGAGCCATTGACGCCGGTGTTCACGCGCAAGGCTACACTATTGACCGCGCGCTGCTTGAGTACCGCATTCAGTTTGGAACGTTGCCAACCGACTTGAAAGATCTTACCCGCCTGCCAGATAAAGATGGTTCGATCGCTGCTGCTTTGGCGGGAGTCGACGTCACTGGCTACAAGGCCACTGCTGACCTGGCGGCGTTGCCGGCAAAGAAACGTCCAGCTTTGCGCGGCGCCGTGATCATGAATGCTTCAATCAATTCCGCAACTGACGATCTGCCTTCCGAAGGTGTCTCCTTCACCAATTACGAATTGCCGCTCGCGGGCCAGGACAAGTTATTCGGCACCGAAGACGACTTCATCGTTCGCGATGGAGTGATCACGAAAGCTTCGGAGGTTGTCCGTCGCACTGGTGGTGCAAAAACCGCACGCCCCTAGCGCAATACTTATTTTCCATTTCTCATTTCTAATCTTTCATTTCTTTTTCAGTCGGCAGCCAGTCACTCGGTTGTCAGCAGTCACAAACCTGGTGTTAACTACCCAGGTTCCACTGACCACTGACGACTGACTACGCCGCTTCGACCCTTGTTCAAAAAGATCCTAATCGCCAATCGAGGGGAAATCGCGATTCGCATCATTCGCGCTTGTCGTGATCTGCAAATCGCAACAGTCGCGGTTTATTCCGAAGCTGACGCGGGCGCGCTCCACGTCAAGTTCGCCGACGAGGCCGCCTGCATTGGTCCTCCACCCTCAAATCAAAGTTATTTGAATATAGAAGCAATCATCGCAGCAGCGGCAGAGACGAAAGCTGAAGCGATCCATCCCGGCTACGGCTTTCTGGCTGAGAATCCTGAATTCGCGCGTGTTGTCAGCACCGCCGGTTTAGTTTTCATTGGCCCGCACGCCGAAGCGATGGAGGTGATGGGTTCGAAGACTTCGGCGCGCAAAGCCGCTGTTTCCGCGGGAGTCGCCATCGTGCCGGGTACTGTTGAAGCGTTAACTTCTTTTGCCGACGCAAGCGTTACGGCGGAAAAGTTTGGCTATCCAGTGATGTTGAAAGCCTCAGCAGGCGGTGGCGGCAAGGGCATGCGTCTCGTGACGACTGCAGCGGAATTGCAATCGGCTTTCGATACTGCGCAATCAGAGGCAGCCGGGGCTTTCGGAGACTCAGCACTCTATTTGGAAAAGGCGATCCAGCGGCCGCGTCATATCGAGATCCAGGTCTTTGCAGACACTCAGGGCAACGTTGTTCACCTCGGCGAGCGCGAATGTTCAATCCAGCGTCGCCATCAAAAAGTCATTGAGGAATGTCCTTCGCCGATTAACGATTCCGGTCTGCGTGAGCGCATGGGCTCCGCCGCCGTGAAGATTGCTCGGGCAGTTAATTACACCGGCGCTGGCACGGTGGAATTTCTGGTAGCCGATGCAACGCGAGAATTTTATTTTCTGGAGATGAATACGCGTTTGCAGGTCGAACATCCAGTTACCGAATTAGTGACCGGGATTGATCTGGTGCGGGAACAAATCAAAGTAGCAGCCGGCGCAACTCTTTCATTCAACCAGGAGGATATCTTTTGGCGCGGCCACGCCATTGAATGTCGCGTCTACGCTGAAGATCCCGAGAACAATTTCTTTCCCTCGCCGGGCCGGATCACAACTTTGCAAACTCCGTCGGGTCCCGGCGTCCGTGATGACAGCGGCGTCGATGCTGATTCGGAAGTTTCGATTCACTACGACCCGATGATCTCGAAACTTGCAGCCTGGGGACGCGACCGCGACGAAGCGATCGATCGCCTGCGCCGAGCGCTTGATGAATATCATGTTGGCGGTATTAAGACGACGCTGCCATTCTTTCGCCAGATCGTGCGCGACGAAGAATTCGTTGCCGGCAAACTCGATACTGGTTTTATTGGAAGATTTCAGGAGCGGCAGCGGAACGAACTTAAATCTAAACCGCAAACAGAGCTGGTCGACATGGCTTTGATTGCCGGAGCTCTCCACTACCTGCAGTCGCAGAAACGTGCTGGGCAGAACCACAACGATGAAGTTGTTCAGAATCGTTGGAAGATGATGGGACGCGAAATTGGGCTTAACGCGCGCCGAACAATCGAGCGCGGGGCAGTTCGTGGAGATGCGGCGAAATGATCAAACTTCAAGGTGAGATCAACGCCGAGCGACACGATTTGCGGCTGCGGCGCGAAGTCGAGCTGGTTTCCGCCGAAGTTGATGGGCGCTCCTACTCTCTCGAGGTTCACAATCCCGCGTCTGGAGTGTTTCTACTGCGCAGCGGCACCAATGTTTTCCATTGCCGCGTTGAGGCTGGAGGGAAACTGGAAGTTCTCAACGTGAGTTTGCGTGGCAGAGACTACGCGATTCAACTTATTGATCCGAAGCGGCTACGCGGTTCGCAAAGTTCTGGCGCACACGATCACGGGGCAGTGCAAATTGTCGCCTCGATGCCCGGCAAGGTTGTGCGCCTGTTGGTGGAGGTAGGCTCGCAGGTAGAAGCCGGTGCTGGGATCGTCGTCGTTGAAGCAATGAAGATGCAAAATGAAATGAAGTCACCGAAGGCTGGTGTTGTCACTTCCCTGAGTGCTACCGCCGGCGCGACTGTTAATGCGGGAGATGTTTTGGCGGAGATTGAATAAGGTATGAGGAGAGAGGGATGAAGGATGAAAGTACAGATACAACGTCGAATCTTTCTTTTTCACTGAATAGTGATTCGACTCTTCGCTCCGGGAAAGCCGATTTTGTCCGCTCATCCCTCATCCCTCAGCCCTCCTCCCTTCAAAGGCTCTCCCCCTCTCGAATCCTGCTCTGGGACATTGACGGCACCTTGATCCGCTCGGCGCGTACCGGCGCATTCAAGGACTACACCATTCCCATGCTGGAAAAAGTCTTTGGAACCGCGGGAAGACTTGGCGAGATGCAAGTCTCAGGAATGACAGATCTGCAAATCGTCGCCGAGGCTCTGCGCGATGAGGGTTTCACTCACGAAGACGTCCACCAGCGCATCGATCTTGTGCGCGAGCGTTACATGGAGGAGATGAAGCGCGCCACCGGAAACGGCGAAGAGTTTTTTGAGCTCTTACCCGGCGTCCGGGAAACACTTGAAGCGATCGCGGCGGAACCTCGCTACCGTTCCGCCTTGCTTACCGGCAACATCGAGCCCGCAGCCTATCTGAAAATGGAGTTGATGGGTCTGAGTGAATTCTTCGACCTGCCTGGCGCCTTTGGCGACGAGTCGCACAATCGAAACGATCTACCGGAACTTGCCGCCGCACGAATCAGGGAACATCTCGCAGTGGACTTCGAACCGCATCAGTTTATTGTCATCGGTGATACGCCCAACGACATCGCCTGCGCCAAACACTTCGGCGCCCGCTCGCTTGCTGTGGGCACCGGCCGACTCTACAGCACTAAAGATCTGCTGGCCTGCGATCCCGATGCGTTCATTCCGAATCTTTCTGATTCAATTCAGGTATTAAAGGTCTTGCATGAATTGTGAGTCTTAATCGAGAGGTTCGGGTTCTTCGCTTTCTGCGGCGTGAGGGTCGGGAAATGCGGCGCCAATCGGGACAAACCAAACCTCGACACCGCTCACCCCGACTTCGGCAGGTCCCGGGTTGATCACAAAAATGCGGTGCTCCTTGATTCCGTTCTTCTCGATCAGTTCAGCCTTCCATTTCTCCACCAGCTTCACCTCGTCAACCTTCGTAGGTACTGGATCGTAGGCTTCACCTGTAGGAAGCTCCGAGCGAATGATAAAACAGATTCTTAGTTGGCTATCCGCATGCAATGTATCAACGATGTCTTGTAAAACGCGACCCGCATTTTTCACATCGGCCAGAAAGAAAGTGTCAATCAATGCCAATTGCACTGCTTCCTTTGGTGTTCGCTCCGGCTTCGCCTCCTTAACTGGTGGTGGTGCATCGGCGGGCAAGATCCAGTGTTGTAGCTTGACCTGCCCATATTCATCCTTCCTTCGTTTTGCCGCACCGCCGAAGATGATCTTTATACGCCCTGCGTCAATACCTCTTGCTTTCAGTGTCTCCGCTTGTAGGTTCGCACCTCGGCGCCAACTTCCCGGGGTCGCTGTTTCGAGATTAAAGGCAACCAGATAGCCCACGCTCCGTTGCTGATTAAGGAGGACATCAGCAAACGCTGCTAGTTCGTAATCACCAAAGCCCGGATCACAGCATTCGTCGTAGCTGCCAAAGGAATCACCAATGCTGGACTCAAACATTTTTCCTGAAAAGGGTTTAAGCGTGCTGTTGTACCGCCTGGGTGTAGGCAGAGCAACACCTGAGGGCAGAATCCAAAGCTGGACGTATACATCGAAAGGGTTTTTATAACGTCCCGCATAGATGGTTTGAACGCGAGCAGGCTCAATCCCGCGTGAATTGACCAGGTAGTCTTTCGCAACTTTGATAAGAAACTGGCCCGTTCCGCCCCCTTCACCCTCCGGCCCATAGGCGACGATATAAGCCAGGTGATACGGCTCATTCATCAAAGCAATGGCAAAGTTGTCTAGACGAGCCGACGCGTCCTCCGCATTGATAGGGCCGAAGCTGTCGAACACCCTCGTCTTTTGCTGAGCTAAACCAAGGCTGAGGAGAAATGGGATCGAAACCAGACCTAATAACAGATGCCGTTTCATTCTGAAATGAATCTAGCAGATATGAGTTAAGGATTCGAGGCTTCCTACAATCCCAGCGTTTCAAACCGGTCGGCGCTTCTTCTTGTAAATCGCTTTCACCGTCGAAACAACGCTCCGCGATTTTCCACCCATCGAAATTGTCTCGCCCAGCTTTCGAGCATCAGCGCGCGCGAGAGCGAGCGCCCGCCTCAGAAACAAACGAATCTCGGGTCGCGACAGGTCGTCTTGATCCTTAAGCGACAGGTGCCGAATCCGTTTTCCGCTTCCTAGTAGAGCGTTTTCCGGGTCGTCCAATGAAGCGCCTTCGTTAAAGCCGAGATTCACGCTACGTGTGTAAACAGCTATATGACAAATGCCGTCGCTAAACCGCTCGCTCGAGCCGTAACCAATCGCGACTGCGCTGTAAGCGTCGTAGATATTTTCATGACAAGGAGCAAGTTCGTCGATCACAATCTCGCGCAGGTTCAAAGCGAGCTTTTGAATCCCACGTTCGTAGGGCTTGAGAAACTTGATCAGTTCGGCTGGGGGTTTGGCAGGCATGGTCATCGAATCATTGGTGATTGGGGAATTGGGTGAGTGGCTGATTTTGAATAGAAGCAATGACTCAACCCTGACTGTGTCACCTGCCGTTTCGTTTCCACTCGGGACGAAGCAAGCCATAAAACAAGGCGTCCTGAATTTCTCCGCCAACTTCCCAACGCTCTCGCAAGAATCCCTCTCGCTGAAAACCAAGCCGCTCCAGCGTCTGGATCGACGCCTCGTTTCGCGGATCAACGTCGGCTTCGAGGCGTCGCAAGTCGAGCGTTTCAAATGCATAGGCAAGCAATGCCTGAAGCGCTTCGTGCATGTAGCCCTGGCCCCAATGCCGGCGCCCGAGCGCGTAACCAACCTCGGCCCGGCGATTAGTGAAATCGAGGTTGTATAAAGTGGTGGTCCCGATCAGGTGGTTGTCTGCGCGTCGCGCCACGCCCCACTTCAGCATGACTTGTTGCGCAAAGCTGTCATGGATTTCATTGACCAGTTCCAGAGCCCCTGCGCGATCCGTTAGTGGCGGCGTACTCCAGTAACGCATCACCTCAACATTCGAAAAGACTTCAAACATCGCGTCAACATCATCTAATGAAATCCGCCGCAGTGTGAGCCTCGTCGTCGTAATTGTCGGAAAGGTTTGCCAGTCCATCGGGGCCGGATTGTAACATCATCGGAATTGTCGATAGCCAATTGCCGATTGCCGATTGGGACTTGTGGGGCTGAATGATGTCCAATGGTCAAAGCCCCTGGCTTCAGCGCGAACAAACTGCGCTTTTTTGACGTTGGACATTGAACTTTGGACGGCTTCCGTTCCTCGGTTATCTTTCGTTAAGAAACCAACTTCGATGCGCGAGCACATTCGCCATTACAGTACAGGGGCGTTAGCGACCGCTGCCGCTTGCCGATTGAGGATTGCCAATTAGTCTCTAGCCAGGTTCCAATCGGAAATCGGCAATTGGAAATTGGCAATGTTAGCGGTCGCTACCGATGCCGTGCCGTACCGAGTGCCGTTGCAACGATTTGTGAACTCCTCGATCGGATTTTAGCGACCGGCCTATCGCGTGCCTGTCAGCTGTTTCATAAAGAAGATCATCACTCGTTCCGAAGGTATTAATCAGTCGCGAACTGGCGGTATAGGTAGACTAGAGACCATGCAGCAAAATAAGAATCTTGAGGTAAGCATCATGAAAACAATTGTTGGGCGTCATGTCCTTATCGTTATCTTCGTGGCCGGGCTGTTATCGATTCCAACTACGAGCGCCGAAGCCCAAACCCCGACGGCCACGCCGGCACCGACAATCTCTGATTTGAGTTGGTTAGCCGGCGATTGGCAGACCGCGGCAGGTGGACGATCACAAACTGATGAACATTGGACTCACCCATCGGGCGCTTCAATGCTCGGCTTGAGTCGCACGGTCGCAGGGGGACGCACCTACGAGTTTGAATACTTAAGAATTGAACAAAGACAGGACGGGATCTACTACGTCGCTCATCCCAAGGCTCGCTGCCCGGGAACTGATTTTAAACTGACGAGCGTGACGACCACCGAGGCGGTTTTCGAAAACCCGGCCCATGATTTTCCCAAGCGCATCACTTACCATAAGACTGCGGCAGGCTCACTCGTCGCCAGCGTCGACGGCGGCCCCGGCAGCAAGGGCTTTACGTTCACATATCTGCCCATGAAAAAAGGCTGAACTTTGAGCTCTGTACTTTGAGCTTTGGGTTTGTTAGGGGAACGAAGAACAGAGTACTAAGTTCGAAGATCATTTCTGCTTGTAAAGCTCCGGCAGCTGCTTCCGCAGATTTTCTACCTTCGGCATGTCGTGGATGACTATGTAGGGCTCGTTGGGGTGCTGGGCCAGATAATCCTGATGATAATCCTCCGCATCATAGAACGTCTCAAGCGGTGCCACCTGGGTGACGATGGGCTGGCTGAAAACCTTCACCCGATCAAGTTGCTTGATATAGGACTCGGCAATTACCTTCTGTTCTTCATTCGCATAAAAGATTGCCGAACGATACTGGGTGCCGCGGTCCGGTCCCTGGCGATTTAGCTCAGTCGGATTATGAGCTACGGAAAAGAAAACTTTGAGCAGTTGTCCGTAAGTTACTTGAGACGGATCGTACGTAACCTGCACTGACTCCGCGTGCCCTGTCGTTCCTGAACTAACCTTACGGTAATCGGCCGAGGCCGCATCGCCGCCCGCATATCCAGATCTCGCGTCGCTAACGCCCTTCACATGTTGGAAGACAGCTTCGATTCCCCAAAAACATCCGCCCGCAAGTACCGCTTTTTGTTCACCCTTCGACTTTGCCAACGGAGCATCAACTTCCGGATCCGGAAGCGGCGTAGACGACGCGTCCGCAGTACTGCAAGCGAAAGTAAAACCGACAAGAATCAGTAGAGAGCCTAAGAGAATTAGGGCATGCATAAGATTAGTTCCTTATCTTCAGGTCAAATTATAGATTGGGTCGCTGACGAAAATGGTAACTGTCGCGTTATAACTTGTCGAGAAAGGAAAAAGCGCTCCACGAAACCACATGAAACGCTTCGTGCAATTTCGTGCAGTCGTCGATCGTCAACTCGGTACAGTACGGGAGCGGTCGCTCGATCCGGTCCGCCACGATCCGGTCCGCCACGATCCCATTCCACCCGCTATCTTAGGTTCATGGCGTCAGCTCAACATCTCCTGCACCAGCCGATCGACGTGTATCCGCGTCGTATCAAAAAACCGGATTCCATTGTGCTGGCCGTCCGTGAATGTCTGCGGACTAAGTAGCAGAGGCAACTCTGTCCCGCCGAGGATTATGCCGTCAATGTCCTCTCGCTGCTTCAGCTCGTCGGCAATGCTGAGAATCCGATCTCTGGTCTCAGGCAGAAAGATGTCATTCAGTAGTTCACCCATGTATTTCTCATGAATAAATTTCTGTTCCTCATCATTAGGCGTAATTAATTGAATTCCGGCGCGCGAAAATACGTCGGGGTAGAACCGGCCCTGCATCGTGAAGCGAGTTCCGAAGAGTCCGATCTTCTTGAAACCAAACTGTTGCACGCGCGCGCACGTTGCTTCCACGATACTGATTAGCGGCAAGCTTGAGCGCCGCTGCAACTCGTCGAAAACAATGTGAGGGGTATTAGAAGCGAGCGCACCAAAGTCGGCCCCTGCTTGCACCAGAACCTCGATCTCTTTAATTAATCCGTCCGCAAATTGTTCCAGGTTATTAGCATTAATCCATTCGAGATACTGCTGCAGGTTGATGCTGTTGACGATGAATGCTGGATAGGCGCGTTTGGGATTCTGCTCCCGATAGGACGAAATTATTAGTCGATAATATTCAATCGTCGACTCTGGACCGATGCCGCCTATGAGACCGAGGGTTTTCATGGTGGAAGGATACCCTAAAGATGTGATTGAGAACATTTTCCATTTGTCATTTTCCATTTTTCATTTTTCTCAGAAACCGCCAAGGCGCCAAGGACCGCAGAGAACGCCAAGACATCAAAACCAGCTTAGTACTTTGTTCTTTGTTCTTTGTTCTTAGTTCTTTGTTTTTAGTTCTTTGCTTCAGAGGCTAGCGGAACATCTGCCGCTCAAGTCTCACCAGCTGACAGAGTTCGAAGTACAAAGTTCAAAGCTCGTTTTATTCCCAATGAAAAATGAAAATGGAAAATGATAGATGGAAAATTTTATTGACTCTTTAATCGTTAAGTTTCACACTCCTCCCGAGGTTGGGCCTTCTCATCACCGCTGCTGTATGTATGAGAAGTTCAAAGAATTAGACGGCACACATCCCTGGCGGGAAGTAAGCCCTGATGGTTTTATCGACTATCGTGCTCGCTACCGGCCGAAGGGCCGTGTTCTTTACTTCAACTTCCCGCTCGCCAGGGAACTGGAACTGATCCCGCTCGATCATCCTCGCCTCATCACGAAAGACCTCGAGCAAGCCATCCTCGAAACTTTCTCGCTGCAAATAATCAACGAATACGATCTAAAGCTGGGCAAGAAGTATCCTGCGAAAACGGTGAAAGCGCGCCCTTACATGGCGACCCGTTATCTGCAAACCCAGCATCGCAATAAACAAGGTAAGACTTCCGGAGACGGCAGGAGCATTTGGAATGGCTGCTTGCAGACCTCTAACCTGATTTTCGATATCTCGAGTCGCGGAACGGGCGCGACGATGCTTAGTCCGGGCGCCCAGCAATCTGATGGCGCTGTTAAGACTGGCGACGAAAGCTATGGCTATTCTTCAGGCCTTGCGGAGCTTGATGAAATGGTGGGCAGCGCGGTCATGTCAGAAATTTTTTACCGGCAAGGGATTCCCACCGAGCGTTGTCTGGCCGTGATTGGCTTTACCGATGGCAGCGCAATCGGAGTCAGAAGCGCGCCGAATCTCATCCGGCCAGCGCACATCTTTCGATACCTCAAACAGGGCCGTCATGCAGAACTCAAGGCGTCGGTCGATTACTTCATTAAGCGAGAAGTTGAGAACCATTTTTGGAAGGTGCCGCTCGCGGGCGCGGCAAAGTATCAGCGAGCTCTGAATTACCTGGCACGCTCATATGGGAAGATGGCAGCTTTGCTTGAAGAAGAATACATCTTTAACTGGTTGGCGTGGGACGGAGACAACATGCTGGCAAGCGGTGCGATCCTCGATTACGGATCAATCAGGCAATTTGCCGCCAAGCACGATAAGTATCGCTTCAAGGATGTGGATCGCTATTCGGCTTCGCTTGCGGAGCAACGCTACTGGGCCCGTCTGATCGTTCAGACGTTTGCGCAGGCGATGGATTTCATTTGTTCTGGTAAGAAACGCAATCTGCGTGAGTTCAAAACTGCGGAAGCTCTGCTGGCGTTCGATTCTGCTTTCGCAGATGAGAGTGACTACCGCATCCTGTGGCGGATCGGGTGCAGTCCTCAGCAAATTAATGAGCTGCTAAAAAGCGCACGCGAAGAAGTCAAACAGTTTCACAAATCCCTGACTTATTTTGAGGATCTTAAGGTCGCGCGCGGCATCGAAAAGCTGCCTGACGGTTTTACCCACAAGCCAGTGTTTCTCATTCGCAACCTATTAAGACAAATGCCCGCATACTACCTGGCACAGAGTCTGAACCGTGAAGATGATGAGACCGCTTACATGCCGGACGATATCTTCCTGCGTGTCATGGCTGGTTCTTATGTCGGACAAAGAGACTTGAAGTTAACCCCATCTCGTCGGGCCCACGTTAGGAATTTTCAGCAATGCTACTTGCGGTTGATTGGCTCCCTGGGCCAGCCATTCGAGGAAATCTTAAGAACACTTCAGGATCGTTCAGCCGTCATCAACCATCGACATCGCCTAACGGGGGACGCGCTCATTTTCATCATCGAGGAAGTGATTGCTATCAAAGGCAGGATTAAGGTTAACGGTCTGCAGGAGGCGCTCGACGCCTTCATCGATTCCCAGGTGTTGGTTCCGGGCAGTTGGCAGCCGGTAGCGCCGGAGCAGTTAAAGCACCGCACACTAAAATCGCGCTTGCTACTGACAATTCAGGAGAACCTCGAAACGTTCAAAGAATCGATCTGAATCACCTCTCTGATCCTTGCTTCCTGCCGCGTTGTTGCTGATTATCGCAGTGCGCTTGTACAATCCCGCCAACTCCCCTTGCCACTCCCGGCGCAACTATAATTTCCTGTCATAAATTTGAAGACAGCTGTGTTTATTCGTTGAATAGTTCTGATTTTTCAGATGCGTTGAGTGCGGTGGCAAGCGCAGCGCGACACCGCTTTGGATTTTTTGGAGCGCCTCTCCAACATTCAGGTGGGGTAGTAAGCGGCTTACCGCACGGCATGCGGCCAAGCCGCGCGACGGTTGTCCAATCCTAAGTTGCTCTCAGAAATTGTTTGGAGGTTTCGATGAAAAGATTTTCGCTCGCGATCACGCTCGCACTATTGTTGAGCATTACCTTTTGTGCCCAGCCCGCCGTTTTGGCGCAAGTCGCCAATCCCACTAACGGAAGTTATCAGGGAGGGGGAAAGTACGAGAAACAGATTCGGCTCTTCGAAGAGTTTGCCCGGAAACAAATGAGTCTCGACAAAACGGTCGGGCTGACCATTGGGTTCATGAAGGATGACTTTGTGTGGGTGAAAGGTTATGGCTACGCCGACCTCGAGAATAAGTCGCCGGCCAAGCCTGAATCGGCTTACCGCCTCGCTTCAGTGACAAAGCCTATGACTGCATTTGCTGTCCTGCAGCTAGTCGAAAAAGGAAAGATCGATCTCGATGCCGAAGTTCAAACCTACGTGCCTTACTTTCCGAAGAAGCAGTGGCCCGTCACCGTCCGTCAGGTGCTGGGACATCTCGGAGGCATCAGCCACTACAAAAATCCTACCAACGAGTTGCACATCAAAGAGCGGCGCTCGACGCGTGAATCGATTGCGATCTTTGAAAATTTTGATCTCGTAGCGGAACCGGGCACGCGCTACAGCTATTCGAGCTACGGCTACAACCTGCTGGGCGCGATCATCGAAGCCGCGAGCGGCATGTCGTATGGCGAATACATGCGCCAAAACATTTGGCAGCCACTCGGCATGATGAACACGCGCATGGATGATCCTCTCGACGTAATTCCGAATCGCGTGCGCGGGTATCAACTTCTAAACGGGCAAGTGAAGAATTCGGAGTTCATCGATATCAGTAGTCGCTTCGCCGCAGGCGGCACGCGTTCCACCATTCCTGATCTGCTTAAGTTTGCGAAGGGAGTCATGGAAGGGAAATTACTAAAGCCTGACATGATGAACGTAATGGCGACCTCCATGAGCACGCGCGCTGGTCGTCTGACGAACTATGGTTTGGGATGGGAGACGACGCCCTACAACGGACGCTACATGCTGGTGCACTCCGGCGGGCAACAAGAGACGCGCACGTTGCTCTATATCCTTCCGGCCCGGAAAATGGCCCTCGCAGTTGGTGTCAATTTTGAAGGTTCAAATCCCGGTGTTTACCTTGATCGACTCTTTCAACTCGTGAGCGGCGCGCCGCTTGTATTAAACGTTTACTCCCCTGACAAAGCGAAAGCTGCCGCTGCGGAGGCGATCAAAGCAACTTTTGATTTCGGCCTGTCTGATTTTGAGCGTACGCAAAAATCATTGCCTGCGGGTGATAAAGAACTGGTCGAGGCGTTTGCCGCTTTCAACAGTTTGGTCAATCCTGAAACGCTCAAAGCGCCTGATACCTTAACGAAGATACGTCAGGGTGCACATCCAGCTGCGAAACAGGCTTTCACAAAAATCGGCGCCTTCATGGCCCAGCAGCTGTGGGATAAGAAAGGCGCATCCGGTCTCGAACAGTACGCCGCACAGGGTGGCCTCGCATTTTTCCAGGACTACATCACGCTTTCCAAGTCTGGCTCTGCGATACCGAAAGAGCTCCAGTTTAATGAGCCGTTTGCGGCGCTTGTCACGGAAATGGCCCGCGACTGGAACAAGTCAAACACGGATTATGTGAGGCAGTTTTGGCTGACGCCTGACGCTGACATCGAAGCGGTCGCTAAAACTTTGCGGCAGAGTTTCGCTGGGGCCTCTGTTTACCCCAACCTGGTTGATGATTTTTTTAATGTGACGCGGCAGGCTGTGTTGAGTAAAGATAGCGCCCGGGCCCTGAAGACAAGTCAACTGGCAGTTGAGCTATATCCTGAATCGTCTGGAGCGAATTTCATCGAAGGCATTTCCTGGTTAGTGAACAAGGACTCAGCCCGCGGAGCTGCTGCACTCAAGAAGGCGGCGACGCTCAACCCAACGCCGGGCGGACCAGCAAGCGCTGGCGGTTTGAACAACATCGCCTATCAGCTCGCCGGAGTGGGAATGGTAGACGAGGCGATGGCAATTCTGCAGACCGCGATCGAGATGTATCCGCAGGAAGCAAATCTCTACGACAGTCTGGGCGAGTTTCAACTGAAGAAGGGTGATAAGGCGAAGGCGCTCGCTTCTTATCAAAAGGCGCTCGCGACTAACCCTGAGTTCGGCAATGCGGCGGCAGCAAAAGAGATCGTGAAGAAGCTAACTGAGGAACTTGCTGCGAATCCAAGTACACCTTAACTTCCAATGTCCAATGTCCGAATGTCCAATGCTGTGTTCGGTGCTGGGCTTTGCCCTTGTATTCAACTCTATTGAGTTTGCGGTTTGGGAGGGGGCTTGCTCCCGCCTCATGTGCCTGCATTGTTTCAGCGCGTTCACGGACAGTGGGCGTAAGGCGGTGGTCCTCCAGGAAGCAGCGAACGATTCAGTAGTCGCAGTCGATAAAAATTTAGCCGGTCATTTGTTAGCGCGTAGGTTACGTCCGTTTGAGCCGGCCGCATGTACAGAGACGCCGGTGAGTCTGTAAGAGTCGCGGCGGGATCCCCTTGCACGCCTTTCCAGGTTGCCTTGGAGACTGGTCCTGTAAAGAGCGACGGATCGATTACTTGCTCACTGTGACAAAAGAACCACTTTCTAACGCAAATCGTCGGCGCCACGTGCCATCCCCAATCTACAAAACAATTTGGATTGTTCCTGGTAAGCGTGTGGAGCCAGCCATCGATCCAAACTTTTTCGCAGTGCACTCCCTCGGCAATCATCAATCGGCACATCTCATGGGCCCGGGCCCAGCAGCCGTCATCGGGATAGAGGAAGGGAATGCACGGCGGCGGAATAGCAATTGGGTGACACGTTGTGGCCGCGCACATGTCAAACATTCGTTTGGCCCGTTTCACTGAAACACACCGAAACAGACAGTAGAACCAGTGCCAAAATCCCCGCCTCCTGAGTTGAGTAGGGGGACCGGGCTCGCCGCCAGTCCCGCGTGGCAGCTCACCTGTGTAGCGACGCACATCGATGATTTCGTGTGAGTCTGTTTCCGTAACAATCTGCCAACTCTTCTCACCAATGGCGGCCTTCAAAGTTTCCTGCAATTGATTGAAATCCGGGCTGTCACGTCTCAGAACCAGGCGAGCGTGAGACATGCTCAGCGACACTTCCACATCGCCGCTCGAACTTTCCCTCATATCCAGTATCTGACTCACTAGCGGAATGAGGAGCAGGACGATTCCCCGGTTGGCGGGGTCGATTTCCAGGTATACAGGTGAGCGCATCTGGCGCAACTTCTCAAGGATCTCGAGCAGTCCTGGTGCGCGTTCGCTTGGGTATAAGCGAACCGATTGCTCATCACCACGCTCGCCGGTGATCTGGATCGAAAAGCCATCCGGTGAAACGCGAAACATCTCAGCCCCAGACTTTTCAACTGGTGGATCGATGCGGGAAATCAGGCCAACAATGGCATTTGGATTTGGCATTGAGTTTTCCTTTCTGACCTGGTCAGGACTAGTGCCGGAAACGAGAACGCGAGGTTAGCAAAAATGAATCGCGAGGCGTGTCGGGACCTATTATTGGTAACAGGTGGGCGCACGATAATACAGGCGGCGGAGGCCGTCAATGGCGAGACTTCAACTTGGGTCTATCACATGCAGTTGAGCTTCAACCAGACCCCCACAACGAAGCGGCCAGCCATAACAGTTGGTCCAATCGCCAAGGAATTTGCGTTTTGTAATTGATAACTAAAAGGCAGTTGAAGCATCCTCAAATTAATAAATATGACGTCAAACCGCCTTAAGAACGGCTGGCTTATTGGCCCTTGCGGGCTAGCGTCCTGAAGGACGCAGTTTCAGTCTCGCAATCGTTAAATCCGGTGGAAACCTTTGAGAATGTCTTTAGTGGCGAGGCGCAGGATCACCGGGCGGCCGTGAGGGCAGGTGGTTGGTGAAGAAGTTAGTAAAAGTCGATCGATTAGCCAGCGCATTTTCTCGGGCGCAAGCGGCATGTTTACTTTGATTGCCGCATGACAGGCAAGCGAGGCGGCAATCTCGTCGCGTAGAGTCTCGCGCGCAGTTCCCTGCTTCTCGGCGTCCACGGTATCCAGAATTTCCGCCAGCATGTTGCGCGCCTCATTGGCAGGTAGATCGGCTGGCGTCGCCTTGATCGCCACCGTCCTTCCCGAAAGTCGCATTAGATCAAAGCCATAGTTCTCCAGCTCTTCGGCCACAAGATCGAACGCCGCTACCTGAGCGGGGGTCAGGTCAAAAGTCTCTGGAAGCAGTAACTGCTGCGACTCCACGGTGCGCTGGGATTCGAGAGCGCGATATTTATCGAAGAGGATTCGTTCGTGAGCGACGTGCTGATCGATTAGCAACAGACCTTCGTCGTCTGTGGCGATGATGAAACTTTCATCGAGCTGACCGATGGGGCGAATGTTTGGTGAGAGCGATTCGGCTGCAATAGGACGTGCGTATTTTTCTGCTGAATTGAGTGGGGGGAGCCGAATATCCGTTGCGGGCGAGACGCCCCCGATCCCTTCGCCAGCGATCTCTTCAGGGGGCGTGACACTGCTTATGATTTCTTCGTTGGCAGATGACCGACGTGCCGCTATTTCTCTTCTGAGAATCGCATCCAGGTCACGGCCGGTGTTGCCCTTCTTCACCGGTTCTTCAAACTCTTCAGTGACCATTGCCTGGTCCTGAATCCTCAACGAAGCGAATTCAATCATAGGTTGTTGCGCGGGAATCTCGCGAAACCAGGGATCGGGTTGTTGCGAACGATCTGCCGCAGTTTCAGTTTGAACATTAGTGGAAAGAACTGGGTCCGCTGTCGCTCCACTCACCACACTCCGCTGCTCAAATCCTTGCCCGGCAGCTACTGACATTTCCCTCCCGTCAGCCCGAGCGTAACCGGCACTGGCCAGAGCGCCTCGTACCGCATCGCGCACCGCATCAGCGACAGCCGCAGAACGCCGAAAGCGAACTTCTATCTTCGCCGGATGCACATTCACATCGACTTCTTCTAAAGGCGTTTCGATGAACAGCAGAGCAGCCGGATAGACGCCATGCGGCAGAATCGCTCGATAACCTTCCGAGAGGGCCCGACCAATCAGACGATCGCGCACGAAGCGTCCATTCACGAACAGGTATTGCGCATCGCGCGAAGTGCGGCGATCGCGCGGCGCCGAGACGTAACCGGTGATCTTTGCAACATGTGGATGGCCGCCAGCCACTTCCAGCAGATTGTCGAGAAACTCAGCGCCAAAGATTTGATAGGCGCGTTCGCGCAGATCGAACGCCGCAGCCGCACGCAACACTTCCCGGCCGTTATTGATTAAGGTGAAGGCGATTTCGGGATGGGCAAGAGCGTAATGGGTTACCAGGTTGGTTAAGTGAAAACTCTCGGTTGCTTCGGAGCGCAGAAATTTGCGCCGCGCTGGGACATTAAAGAAGAGGTCGCGCACAATGATCGTCGTGCCGCGCGGATGTGCGGCATCTTTAACATCGCGCATCCGGCCGCCTTCGATCAGCACCCGCGTTGCGGCTGTAGCATCTTCTGTTCTGGTGGTGAGTTCAACTCGGGCTACTGAAGCAATCGAAGCCAAGGCTTCACCGCGAAAGCCGAGCGTGCTAATCGAATCCAAATCTTCCGACCTGGCGATCTTCGAAGTGGCATGTCTTTCAAAAGCCAGCAAGGCGTCGTCGCGCACCATGCCTTCGCCATCGTCAGAAACTTTCAAGAGGCGGCGGCCACCGGCTTCCACATCAATCGTGATAAACGTGGCCCCGGCATCGATTGCGTTCTCTACCAGTTCCTTAGCAACTGAGGCCGGACGCTCCACAACCTCACCGGCTGCAATCTGATTGGCGACGTGGTCTGGAAGTAATCGGATCTTGGACATAATGACAGGTTATCGCTGAGGCTTGGTTCGTGGTTTTTGAGCTTTGAACTTGGAACTTTGTACTTTGATCTCTTGCGACCGTTACGAGCCTTTTTCACTGTCTCCATCCTACGGAAGCGACGGAACGAAGTTCAAAGTACTAAGTTCTAAGTTCAAAACCGACACCAACCCTGAAAACGATTCTTTACAGATAAACTATTTGATGTTCCGTGGATCCGATATTGATCGCGTTGTAGATCCAGTCCATGACGTAACGACCATGCCGGGCGAGGAGTGAGGTGGCGTTGATGTGCCGCTCCTGCAAAGCCTTTTCCGGGTGGAGCTGTTCGAAAGCACGCTGAAGCTGCCGCTGGGCAGCTTCATCTCGTTGCATCTGGGCACGATGAAATCGCGAACGCAGACCTTCCAACTGGTGATTGATTTTCCGGCGTCCGGTCTCAAGCGCATCTGCGAGCGTTGGATCAACTCCACGTAGCTGCTCGCGCAGCTGGTCCAGTTCACTATTAATGGAAGTCTCAGTCTCTCCGAACTTTTTCGCCGTTTCAGTTCCCAGATGTTCTTCGACCACCCGGGCCAGCAGACTCTCCTGACCCACAAAGAGACATTCGAGACCAAGACCATAACGCTCCAGGACGCGGCCCGTATGGCGCTCAATCATCGTCAAACTTGAGCGCGGGAGAATCGGCGTCGCGGGTCTTTCCAGCACACGATAGACTTCTGCTGTTTGTGCAAAGTAAGCAATCTCCGCCGCGCCGCCGTAATAAGCAATCGTCGGCAGCAGAAAATCCTGAACCACAGCACGCAGCGTTACATTTGGACTGAACCTTCCGGGATGTTGCAAAGCCAGTTCGGCAAGTTCGTCGACGCTGTACCCCTGATCCGAATTTTTTGCCGTGTATTCACCTTTGCTGTTACGAGTGACGGCATGGCGAGCGCCCGTCTCATCGTGTAGGAAAAGTGGAAAAGAATTTTCGGAAGGTGTTACCTGGGCATGGTAACCCGCGGCTTCCAATTCACGACTGCGTACCACAATCGCTTGGGCAATTTCCTGAGCACGCAAGGCCGCCTTCGCATAGAGCGGCGCCGCTAACGCTTTCAGACGGCTGTTTTGGGGATCAAGAAATATCAAGCCGTATTTGCCGGTCAGTGCAGTCATCATCCGCGCAAACGCTTCCCCGTACTTCCGCCCGGGTTTCCATGTGTCGCGCAGCAAGGATTCCAGATCCGGTGTGAACTCAGAAAGCGGTAACAGCTCAAGCAACTTATTGACAGTCGATTCGATTGACTCGTCGAGTACCACGTCGCCAACCGGACGATTTTCCTCGTGTTGTTCTTCTGAAACTTCAACGAAGGCGAGCCGGCAATCGCGAGCAATAAATTGCGCCTTAGCTACTTCGCGAAAGTCGTGATCTTCAGTCGCTATCCAGAAAACCGGAACCGCCTTCGTGTTTCGTTGACTTAAACAGCCGGCAAGTTTCACTGCTGAAAGCGCTTTATAAATCGTATAAAGCGGGCCGGTAAACAGCCCCGCTTGCTGTCCCGAAACAACAGCAACACAATCCGCGTCGCGCAACGACTCGATGTTTGTCATCGTCTCGGCGCCGGCGCCCCAGGAAGCATTCATTTCAGCAAGGGCATCGCACAACGGCTTCCGGTCGGTGGTGTGCGCGGCCAATACTTCGGGTGCGCGTGCTGAAAGCTCGTGATGAAAACGGACTGCTGAAGGATAAAACTGGCGCAGGGCCACCGGATCGCGAAGGTAATCGAGGAAAAGCCGAGACTGCTGTGGAATCTTTTCGAAGGGAAGAGTCTCTACACGAAGACCGGATTCCTCCGGCGTGCTGTAACAGGCGGTTTCGGTGGCGCTCAAGTTCTGGTCACTCCCCAAGAAACATTGCAAACCGCATTCTACGCAGGATATTCGTCTCGTGCCAGCAAGCGAGTTGTCTCCTAAGAATCACACGCCTATTTGCGCGTCGCGGCCGTCTCAATTTCTTCCAATGCCTGCTCAGCGTCTAGCAAACAGCGACGAATCTCCTGCCGCTCGAGATCCGTGCGTCCCATTAATGGCGCGCGTACCGCCCCACCGGCTAACCCTTTCATGTCGAGAGCAGCTTTCAATCCCCCGATGCCAAATCGAGTGGTCACTGCCTTGGCAAGTGGCGTCAGTCTTTCTTGCAACATTGCGGCCCGCTCAATATCTCCCGATGTAACGGTGCGATAGATCGCGACGCACACTGCAGTTGCCACGCAAGCCACGGCTAGGATTCCACCGCGAGCGCCCGCGTCTAGTGCTTCAGACAAAACGGTGCCGTTCCCCGTAAGCACAGCAAAGTCTGAGGGCGTGAGCCGAATCGTCCCACGCAGTTTCTCAACTTCTGCCGAGCTGTCCTTGATTCCGATGATGTTGGGATGCTCACTAAGTCGAGCGGCAGTTTCCGGTTCGATGCGAACGCCCGTGAGGTCGGGCATGCTGTAGAGCAGAACTGGTACTGGAGAGGAATCCGCGACCGCGAGATAATGATCCACCAACGCTGTTTGCGTAATTGCCGCGCGATAAAAATGGGGCGTGATTACGAGGACCGCGTTCGCGCCGGCGGCGGCAGCACGCTTGATTTCATTGATGGTGCCTCGTCTACTTTCCTGACCCGCGCCGACGATGAAACTCAATTCTCGCGGCACTTCCGCGCGTGCGGTTCCGATTATTTCCTGACATTCCCGCTCATCCAGATTTACTCGTTCGCCAGTTGATCCGAGCACGACGTAACCAACAATGCCCGACGCATTCCAGAAGCGAAGGTTAGCTTGCAGTCCCCGGCTGTCGATCTCTTCATCGGATGTGAAGGGAGTTGTGATGGGTAAGAGAATGCCTCGCAGGCTTTCCGGCAAGCGTCCGGCTTCGGAAGTGGCTGATCTTAGATTGTCTGAAGGGTCATTCAAGCGAAGGGATTATAACGGCGGTACTCACAAACCGATACCTCTCTCAACGCGTCAGAGACATTAGCTAGTTCTTTGTTAGCCTTATTCCACGTCTTTCTGGCGCTTCGAGATCCTCATAAGGCTACGTCAAGGCACCGAAGAATTCCTTAAAGAATGCGATTCTGTCTGGCACAGCGTGCGGGTTTTGGCCATTCACTTTGGTCGACACGGCCCTCACGGTTGCGTCATTCGCTCCCTGGTCGCAGGTGGACCAAATTTTATTGGAGTTGAAAAAGAAACCAGCTGACGCAAGAGGGTAAGTGGTCGCTAGTAAGTCAGGATTAGCTACACAATCTTCGCCGATGAATTTACTAAAGCTTGTGTAGTTATTTCTACCTGTCAATTGAATGTAGCCGCGTCCGCGGAATCTGTATCCATCACCCGAGGCTTCGTTGCCATTTCCCATTCGGTTGGCATACACCCGGTTCCCTATCTTGGTGGGGTTGTTAGCGTAAGGCGCGGGATCGACTCCCTTAAAATATTTTGGGAAAACTTTCAGGAGCCGCTGAGCGCTGTAGTTCAGGTTTTCTACAGTGGCTTTAAATCTATTGGACTCCAGGGCGCACTGGGCCAGAAAGTGGGCCAGTCTAAGATTGGTTGTAATCCCAAATGTAGAGGCGGTTTCGGGAATCTGCGCAATAACTGCAGCCGGCAGATGTCCTGTAAGTCCAAACAAGTTCAACCCAGGCGCATTCAGGGTGACGCTAGAAGTAGCAGCAGTTGTAGGAGCGGAACCAGGCTCATCAGTCTTTGTCCCAACAACACTGAGTCCCAAAGCTACCATTGTGAGCGGACCAGCGGCGCCGTCTGGCTGCAAGCCTTTACTTTTTTGAAAAGCAATCAGCGCTGCCTTCGTTCCCGGCCCAA
Organism: Pyrinomonadaceae bacterium; assembly: GCA_963826235.1. Lineage (GTDB taxonomy): Bacteria > Acidobacteriota > Blastocatellia > Pyrinomonadales > Pyrinomonadaceae > PSRF01. Next base: position 696,566 of record CAWGWE010000002.1, read on the forward strand.
ATTTTCCATCGGTACCTTTCGGATCAAAACCAAGCGTTTTTAGTTGGATTTGAAGTGCTGTTACCTCAGGGCCAGTAGAGCCCTGTTTGAGAACTGGCATGCGACCTCTCCTCTCGAGTTCAGCTCTTTTTGTTCAGATTGTTTCCTGCGTCACACGTGATCATCCAACCGGTCTGGGGATTCCAAAACACCGAGTTTGAGTTTAATTCGGCAAAGGTTCAGGGCAACCGAAAGAATAATTCATTAAACCGATTACGAGAAGGGTAACCAGTAAGATTGGCGATTAACGATTAGCTTCCTCGCCCTGACCAATTGGAAAGACCTGCTAAAGGATTCCCAGTGCCGCCCAGGTTTTAGGACCGACAACTCCATCCGGATGCAAATCATGGTCGGATTGAAATTGTTCCACGGCGTCTTGTGTCACGGGGCCGAAGCGGCCGTCAGGTTCAAGGCCGAGCTTCGCTTGAACCTCACCGACGTCCGAACCTCGATCGCCAATTCTAATCGTTGCCCCTCTGGCTCTCAGCCGTACGTGGAAATGGTGATGGTGGCCGTTAACAAACTGGCTGAGTCCCGCAGCAATTACCGTCTGATCATTAAAGAAGAGACTTTGCACGGGAGCCTTTTTCCACCACAAGCTGATCAGAGCCGTGGTTGCCGCCCGATCATATGCAGAGTCTGTAATGTTCACAGGCTGGTTCGCGCCATCAGCGCGCATCGGTCTGACGTCAACATCCAGACCTACCCGATGTGAATGATGAGGGGGCATTACGCCGCCACCTTTCAGAGAAATCTGCCCGATTGAAAAGGGACTGTCAGCGTTTAGCGCTTCCCAGGCAAGGCCAACAGCGACCGCCGCATCGATTGTCGACTTCTGACCAAATTGAAATTTGCCGCTCGGCCCACGGTTGTTGGTCACAAACCCGACGCCGCTAGCTGGTAGAAGTGTGTTTACGTTCATGATTTTTTACTCCAAGGTTAGAGTGTGAGGCTGTTGATTTTTGTTTCGCTGGTCATCGCCTAAAAACGTCGGTAACGTCCATCGTAAAGAAGAGCGCGCCGCGCCCTTCCCCCGGCTGACGGGAGGGATTGAACGCGTAACCAACCGTCACATTGAAATTAACCACGGAAAGCCGAACCCCGCCGCCCATGCCATAACGCATTCCCGCCTTATCTGGGAACAGTCGCGCTGCATCGAAAATCGCCACCGGGCTAACGGCCAACCAATTAAGTTCATTAATAAACGCATCCAGAGTAGCTTCAACCAACTTCATGTCGGCATCAGCAAGTCTCTCAGCCTCACCAATGTCTATCGAGTCGAATTGCTGAATCAGATCGGCTTGTTGTACTGCCAACAATTCTCGAATCGTTCGAGCTGAAGTGCTGGCCTCTGTGAATCCGGCCTGCTGCAAAGACTTTTCCAAATCGGCCAAATGAAAACGGAGTTTAGTTAACTGAGAGCAGCTTTCGTCATCGATACAGGTGGTACTGTTTTCCTCTTTTAGCAGCGTGCGTAATTTACTGGGAAGCGTTTTCTTGTCCGTTAAGATGCGACCGATTATTTTGCTGTCGTCACTTACGAGACCTCTCGACTCTTCAAGAGCTTCGCCTAGACTGTCATCCAGTTCCTCTGGAAACTCCTCCGGCAGTGTTCCCAGCAATGTCGTTAGTGAAGCTATGTTGGCCTCCATAGCTGGTATCTTTGCGAGAATCCCGGAGAAAACGTTTATCTTGCTTAGATAGGCACCCAATAGAATGTTTCGCGCGCTGACCTTGGACGCTTCCAACGCCGGGAAAAATTCCGGATCAGTAGCCAGTTCTTTGGGAAGAATGGGACGGCCCCATACGGGTCTGGCAACGGTAAGATTGATTGCGTAGAAACTGGTGCCACCTATTGCCTGGATTGCCGAGCTGCCGTTTAGGCGATTCTCCGGGATGCTGCGGATAAAGGGCCCATTGCGAATCCGCCAGGAGTCGCCCTCTATAAAGTTCCGCTCGACATTTCCGCCAAAGAATCGTTGAGTCACCGGAATGTTACCCCGCGTCTGAATCGCTCCGCCTGACAAGTGGGCTTCAAGCGTTAGCGCTTTGTGAACGTCAGCCGGGTTTTGATTCCTCGGCAACCAGCGTCCTGTGAATGCTAAATCACCAATGTGTTTGAGGAAGTCGACATTTGTTGTTGCCCCGCGAGTTCCCACCTGTAAAGCATAAGATCCGGCGAAGGAGTAGTTCTTTGATCTCAGTGTGGCGCCAAGGTAAGACTTTAGTCCGCCATAACCGGAACTGGCTAAACTTTCCGCAGCAGCCGCAGCGGCTGTCAGGTCCGTTTGTTGATTACCGCCCTCGAAAGATGTCCCGAAGCGAATTATGAGACCTCTTGATCCAAGCGGCTTCGTCGCTCCAAACAGCTGCGCCGACAACAAGCCCACGCGCAGTTGATTGTCGCCAGCGGGAAGGTCTGAATGTTTGTAAGCAAGCCGGTACTCAAGACGGTTCAGGGCGGTCTTCTCCGGAGACCTTGAACCGGCAATCTCAAACTCTTCCAAATTTCCGGTCGTTGAACCTGATCCTCCAAATTCCATTGTATGAAACAGGTCACCCGGTAACTTCAGATCGAGGACCACACCTCCATGAAGCTTGCGCGTGCGGTTGTAATCAATAAACGGCTTGAGTGTGAGGAAGCCCTTCGCCTGAGCGGTAGCTGCGGTAGTCGCCGGTTTTTTGATTTCGTCAGCTTTTAGTTCCCAGGTGTGGCTGAGATAAGAATTGTAATGCGAGGTGAAGATGCGATAGACGACGTCCAATTCACGTGGCGCGTTGTTCTCTTGACAGTTGGTGATCTTTGCGAGAATTACCCGTATCCCGGACCGTGGATCCTCGCTCTTCTCGTCTTCACTGAAAGAGGCCTCGATCATTTCCCGTCCGGTGTTCATGTCCTCAAGCTTGAAGACGCTTCCCGGTTGCAAGGGCAGCTGAGATTTTATGCTTTTGAGCTTACTGGCTATTGCTCGCAGAAAATCAATCGGACTCTCAAGGCGCACGTCCCGCACGCGGAAATCGCCCTGAGAATAAAATGCCGGCGTGTCGAGGTGAGTGCATTGCCGCCCAGCCGCAAGCCGCGCGGTGCAGATGAGCAGCAAGCAGACACACCCGGTGCTGAAGCAGACACGAAATAACTTTCCGCTTTGAAGCATGATTTATTGTTTCTGACTTCTAGGTTGATGTTCCGCGTACGGCTATTACTCTTCTGGCATCTGCATTTGCGGTAGCCTTTGAGATTTCGCCTTCGCTCAACAGCTTTGCAGAGTCAGCAGCTGCGAACGCTGCACTCGTTTGTGCCTCGTCGAGCCCTTTCTTAGCAGTAGCTTCGGCTTTCTGATGGAGAGCTGGATTAATCTTAACTGTTAGTTTAACCAGGTCCTGAAACGACTCAGTAGTCTTCGCTCTCTCCTGCAGGCCAAACTCGAGCGTCCAATCAACCGAGCCGTCGCTCTTAAAGGCTTTGGAAAGCTTAAAAGTTATCTTGCGTAACTGGTCTGGTGTCACAACCAGCAGATCTACTGAAAATGATGTCCCGGCCATTTTATTTCTCCTGTTTGACAAGGTCTGGTTCGCTCTAAGCTGAAAGAAACTTTCTCTTTATCCTGCGGCTCCCGGACTATTCTCGTGAAGCTGAGTGAAGCTTACGATGAAATGCTAGTCAGGAGCAGTCACGGATGAATGATCTTCAGTTCATCCACACATGCCTTCGCAATCGCTGTCGCGATGTCTTCACGCACCTGGCCCGCATTAGTATTCAAGTTGAGCAATTCATCGACGGCTTTGGTGTCAATGAACTCAAGTTCCACCAGACAGGCACGCACGCCGTTTCCCAGGGCGCTGTCCTTTAACACACCCAGGACTTGATCCTTAACTCCTCTATCCTTAGTGGTCGGCTCGTGAGCCCTGAGCGCAGCGAGTACGCGCGTTTGGATCTTCTTGGCGAAAGAGGTGTCGTCGGCATGGTTTGTGTTGCCCGCGCTCTTCGGTCGCACCAGAGTCTCCAGGCCACGCGCATTGTGCGCGATGGAAGCATTATGGTGAATACTCAGGAACAGATCCGCATCGTTCGCCTTGGCCACGTTGGCTCGAGCTGTAAGGCCGAGATTTTTGTCCGTGTCTCGAGTCATGACTACCTTGATGTTGTGACCCCCAGCCGTCGCTGCCGCTTTTATGGCATCGCGAGCCAATAAGCCGAACTTCAAGGTCATGTTCTTTTCCAGGATCCCACTCGGAGTTTTTGCGTTGTTGGCTGATGATCCACCCGTCTCGAGCGAGCCACCATGCCCGGGATCAATTACTACTGTACCTTTAGCCATTGTCTTTCTCCTCTCAATTTAAGTAGGGGTGCGGCCGAAAAAGGAATTCCTGCCGTGCCCGTTTGTTAATCCTTTGACTCCTCTTCCGGACTCTTCTCATGGGGTTTGACTGCCGAGCGAATCACGATGAACTTGTTGAGCAGGTCGAACCAAAATGGCGCGCCGAGCGAGATTGCAAAAGCCGTCAGCAACCAGCCGAGCCCATGGTCCTGAAGTGGCTTTCCCCACAGGCTGAGACTCAATCCCGGAAATTTCTCACCCTGTGATTCCCACCCGATTGGCAGGCCAAGCTGCTTGAGACGTTCCTGGTCGGCTATATACCGGCACCGCGGGGAGTCTCTTCCGATGTCTTTGCAGATTGTTTGCAGCTTCTTTTCCAATTTGCATTCGTTGGAATCGCTGTTATCAGCACACTCTGGGGGCGGCCGCACGGGTACTGAATTGCTATTGGTATTGGCGCCGGTATTGGAATTGGTGTTTGAATTGTTGTTGGAGTTGGCGTTGCGATTAGTGTTGCTACGATTTGTATTGGCTTCGCTATTGGTGGTTGCGCCAGAGTTGCTATTGGTATTGGATCCTGTTTCGGTGCCGCTTCCGCTCTGATTGCTGTTGCTGTCGGCGCTCGTCTCGCTGTTGTTGTTGGCATTGCTATTGTTGGCGTTGCCATTGTTGTTTGTATTGCGCGCCTTCGCCTCATCTATCGCGGCCGCGACGACGGTTTCTCGCAAAGCTTTATCGGTCGATAGTTTCTTTACAATGGCTATGGAGTCCGCATTGACCGCAATCGCTACGAAAGCTCCCAGGATCAAAATAATTACCTGGGTGCGTCGCTTGTACCAGCTTGAAACCCGGTCCATCGAGCTGTTGAACCAACCCTCAATATTCTCGCGGGCCTTCGCCACATCACTTCCTGCGGCATCGATCAAAGGTATCAAAGCATTTTTCGCGTGCTCAGTAAGCAGAGGACTTTCACCGACGGCTCTCCGTAATTTGTTCAAAGGACTATTTGGATCAGTAGCCGGGAGCGGCGGAGGAGGAGGTACATCAAGTTTGACCTCAAAATCGCTTGACGAGGGCGTAGCACCGGCCGCGCCTGAGGCGGTTCCTGCAGGTGGCGCTGCGCCCGGAGCCATAGCCGCACCCGGAGCAGCGGCTGATCCCGGCAAGACGAGATCCATCATTGCCAGAGCAAAGGTGCGCGCCGGGATATAGGAGGGCAATCCGGTCCTCATAAACTTCCGCTTAACGACATTCTCAATTCTTGATTCCTCATACTTGCCGCCGAACAAGCTGTTTACCAGGGGATGGTTGTAAAGCTTTTGCACCACATCATCAGTGCCTGACTTGCTACCTGGCGCTAAGAGTTCGCGAATACCACGCTCAAGGTCGACTGCACGCTTCTTGAGCATCAACTCAATGATCTCGTTGGCTGCCGAGCACATCAGGCTGAGCAGGAGATAGATGAAGATCATTCCGATCGCTACATCGAGAATGGTTGAGTTAAACATGTCGGGGCGGCTCCTATTGAATCAGCGATTGAAGATGTCCGTGCAGACTCATAAGCGGAAATACGTTGGGCATACGTTCAGAATTTTTGGAACCTACTTAGGAAATCCTTCAAGCGCCGAAGTGTTAATTGCAGACGATGACGAAATGAGAGGCTTCAAACGGAAGATCGAAATCAAGTTCGCGTTTTTGCTTTGGGTCTTTGCGAGGGCACGCGCCTTATACTCCTGTGAAAAACCTCTTTCAATTGAAAATTCCAGCGGTCTTCTTAGCAGTGACAATTTCCGGTGAAACTAACAATTGAGCTTTGCCGATCGTTCTGACGCTGCTATTTCACTGACTAACCACTTACATATGAAACTTGATAAAAAAACATTTCACCGAGTTTCGACACCGCAATCGTGTAAGCGGGCTCTGTTTGGTTACCCTACTTTGGCAATCAGGGTCGCCCACTGACGTGTTGATGTTCATGAAATGCTTTACACCTCGTTACCTCGGATCGGCGCTGCACAAACGTCGACAGGCCGGCAGCTAACAGGTCAAACAAAATCATAACCGGGAGCGATAGCGACAGGGTCGCGGGCTAGACGGACCTTCAAGCCTGAAATAAGAAAGTAAAACCCATCTGAGGGTCTGACCCGGTCGCTATTGCTCCCGGTTCCGGTTTTGTTTGACCCACGATTAAGCCGATCTGGAAAGAATGTCGGTGATAGTGACCTCACCGGAGTAACGTCCCTCCATCTTTTCGCAAGGCATTGCTGTCTTGACCAATCAGAAGTTCGGCTTGATCATGGCCGTCTTATGACATCTCATCGATTTGTCCAATTGGACGTTTTTACCGATCGCCCTTTCGCCGGAAATCCTCTGGCAGTCTTTTTGGATGGCGCCGGGATCCCCGCAGACCAAATGCAGAAAATTGCGCGGGAGATGAACCTTTCCGAAACTGTTTTTGTGCTCGCCGCTGAGACAGCTAAAGAAAAAGAACCGGAGGCACTCCGTCGTCTGAGGATTTTCACTCCAACTCAGGAACTTCCCTTTGCAGGACATCCCGTCGTTGGCACCTGGAACTTGTTGGCGCGCGAAGGCGTGGTACCGAAACCGGAATCAGCAAGCGGCTGGACTCGCGTTCATCAGCAAATCGGTATTGGCACGTTGCCCGTCGATATTGAATTCAAGGATGGCGAGCCAATTCAGGTCGTTATGACGCAGGCCAAACCCGAGATCGGCGATATTCTCGAAGATGCGCACGAGCGCGCGGATCTGACGCGAGCCCTGGGCCTCGCTCCTGAACACCTTGACGAGACCTTGCCTATTCAAATCGCTGCTACGGGTTTGCCATTTCTTGTTGTGCCGATTCGCTCGCTCGCTGACCTCCGCAGTTGTCGCGTGAACGCGGCCCTCCTGGTGGAAGTTTACCGAGGCGTGGGTGCAATGGGTTGCTATGCGTTCTCGCAAGAAACGATCGAGGTTGGTGCGTCGCGTGCGAATGCGCGGATGTTCGCTCCCGACGACAACATTCCCGAAGATCCCGCGACGGGCAGCGCGGCGGGCGCGTTAGGCGCTTACCTTGTCCATCATGATGCGCTCCCGGATGAAGCAGTGAACGGCACTGCGAAATTTGTTATCGAGCAAGGCGACTTCATTAATCGACCGAGCCGTCTGCATATTGAGGTGAAGGGCAAGCGTGGCGCGATTGAAGAAGTACGAGTCGGCGGGCAATCTGTGGTTGTGGCAACGGGCGAAATGCTGCTGTGAGATACAAGAGTTCCCGGGACATCTAGCTTGAAGCACATTCCAGGATGAACGAAACATACGACCTGTTAATCATCGGCGCCGGCCCGGCCGGACTCTCTGCTGCCGATACGGCAGCGCGAGAGGGCCTGAATTATCTGGTCGTCGAAAAAGGAACGATTGCGGATACCATCCGCCAATACCCTGTGGGCCGAACGCTCTTCTCAACAGTGAATGAGTTGGAAATGCGCGAAGGCACCCTCGTCCCCGTGCGCGAGAAACCTACTCGCGAAGAGCTACTCTCTCATTACATCCACTTCGTTCTGGACCACGATCTAAACATAAATACTAATGAGCTGGTGACGAATATTGACAACGAGGGTGATGGTTTCCTGGTCACAACGAAAAGTGGTGAGGAAGTCGTTCACCAGACAACCTCAAGCTATCGCGCGCGCAACGTGTTGTTTGCGATTGGGGCGATGGCCCGCCCTCGGTATCTGAAGATTCCGGGTGAAGACCTTCCCAAAGTCCATCATCTCTTTGTCGAACCCTATCGTTACGTGCGTCGCGACGCGCTGGTGGTGGGCGGCGGCAACAGCGCCGCCGAAGCCGCGCTCTTTTTGTCCGAGGAAGGTGCCCGTACCACGATGGCAATTTGGCGCGAGGATTGGGAAAACCGCGATCCCAAGGCTGGCGCGATGAAACACTGGGTGCGCAAACCACTGGAGCAAGAAATTGCCGCTGGCCGGTTGCGCGTAATTCTTTACAAAGAGATCAATGAGATCACTGAAAGTGAAGTGCGATTGACAAGTGATGAAGGCGACACGATCACACTTCCGAACGATGTGGTGTTTGTGCTGATCGGAAGTGATGCGGATCTGACTTTATTGAAAAAGCTCGGTGTGAAGACTGAGCCAGGGAAGCTAACTGAGATTCCTGTCTACGATCCAGAGACATTTGAAACCAACGTTGCGGGTATCTACGTGGCGGGACACTTTACTCACGCCCGGCACATCAAGGAAGCGATCGCGGTGCCGCGAAGAATTGTGCCCTTAATCGCGGAAAGCTTGCGCGCAACCGCAGCTTAAATTTCGCCGAATGATCTTCCCGCTCCTTCTAGCAATCCTTATCGCCAGCAGCGCGCTTGAACTGAATGCACAAGTCAAGGTCACTTACGGCGATTAATGGGTCCTGCAATCGTCTTATTCGCCTTCCTGGGCCAGTCGCTCCCGACGTGCTACGCCTGTCTGATACGCAGCTTCTTCAACCTCGCGCGCCACTGCTTCGGCGACACGTTTGTCGAAGACCGAGGGAACGATGTACTCCGGATGCAGTTCACTTTCAGTAATAATTCCAGCGATAGCATTCGCCGCAGCCAGTTTCATTTCTTCGTTGATGGTTGAAGCGCGGCAGGCGAGGGCGCCGCGAAAGATTCCCGGAAAGCAGAGCACGTTGTTGATTTGATTCGGATAATCCGAGCGTCCGGTAGCCATGACCGCAACGTAGGGCGCGGCTTCTTCCGGCATGATTTCCGGCGTTGGGTTCGCCATCGCAAAGACTATTGGTTTGGCGGCCATCTGTTTCACATCATCAGCGTCAATCACGCCCGGCACCGAGAGTCCCATGAAGACATCCGCGCCTTTGATCACTTCCTTAACACTTCCCTGCTCCTGATTGGGATTGGTATTTCGCGCGTACCAATCTTTGACCCAATTCATATTTTCGACCCGTCCCGGATAGAGAGCTCCCGCCTGATCACAGCCGATGACGTTTTTTACTCCGGCAGCCATTATGATCTTCGTGCAAGCTACACCTGCAGCGCCGACACCATTAACGATGACCTTAATGTCGCTCATCTTCTTGTTTACGATTTTCAAAGCGTTGAGTAGGGCGGCCAGAACCACCACTGCGGTACCGTGCTGGTCATCGTGGAAGACCGGAATATCAAGTTCCTCTTTTAGTCGATCTTCAATCTGGAAACAGCGCGGCGCGGAGATGTCTTCCAGGTTAATACCGCCAAACACCGTCGCAATTGCTTTCACGGTTCGCACAATCTCGTCAGGGTCTTTCGTGTTCAGACAAATAGGAAAGCCATCCACCCCGGCAAATTCTTTGAACAGCATCGCTTTGCCTTCCATCACTGGCATCGCGGCAGCAGGCCCGATGTCACCCAGGCCAAGCACGGCGGTCCCATCAGTAACAATCGCGACCGTGTTCTTTTTGATTGTGAGCGTGAACACCTTTTCCGGATCCTGGCTGATCGCTTCGCAGACGCGAGCTACCCCCGGTGTGTAAGCCATTGAGAGGTCCGCGCGATTCTTGAGCGGCATCTTGGATACGACTTCAATCTTGCCACCGAGATGCATGAGGAAAGTGCGGTCAGAAACATTAATGACCTCAACGCCGTCGATGTCTTTTACGGCCCCAACAATCTTCTGTCCGTGTTCGCTGGAAATAGCGCTGACGGTGATGTCGCGCGTGATGAAGTCGTTAGCGACGCTAACGATGTCGATAGCCCCGATGTCGCCGCCCGCGCGTCCAATAGCGCTGGCTACTTCGCCCAACGTTCCCGCCCGGCTCGACAACTTTACGCGTAAAGTCAGACTGTAACTGGCGCTGGGAGTGCTCTGCATACCTGGGAGAGATTCTTCCTTCGTTCGCTATTATTTTCTTGCTTGTGTTCCTGAGACTCTAGCGCTCGCAAGTTGACTGCGCAAGACATGACCGACAGACAGCAGGAGTAGACCGTGGTGAGCGTCTCTCCGTGGGATCATTATCGGACATTTTTACAGGTGTCCGCCTAGCGTCAGCAAAATCGGAACTGGGGCGATAACGAAGTCATTCCCTCAAATTGGCCCCAAGCTTCGACGAATCGTTACTTCAACTCGCGCAAGATTTGTTTGCGAGTTTCTGCATCGATCTTTTTCTCTACAAGATCCAATGAACGCCGGCCGAGGAGTTTATAAGCAGCGAGTGCTTCGCTGAGGCGCGCGTTTGCGAGTGCCTGCAAATGTCGTCTCACTGTTATGAGATCGCCGCGCGCGAAAGTTCCCGTTAAAGCTGTAGCCGGTTCGGACACTGAAAGGTTTGCCACCGTGCTTTCGAGCAACGGCAAGAGAACTCGACGCGCCGTTTTCTTATCAAGGCCGCAATTAACCAGCATTTCGGACGCGAGGGCGACCAGGGCCGTTACATGCCCCGACGCCATTACCGCGGCAGCGTGGTAAAGCGGTTTTGAGTTTGAAGCGATGTGAAAACTGTGTCCCTCTAGATCTTTTACTATCGAGCGGGCGACGCGTTTCGCAGCGGCATCACCTTCCACACAATAGAAGGCTTCCCGCAGTTTCTCGGCTCCAGTTCGCGGCTCGCTGATGGAAACGAGCGGATGGAGCGAACCGGTCGCAAAGCCTACGGCTGCAAGCGGAGCAAGTACCTCCGAAGCTGACAGCGCGCCGCTGGTGTGCAACACAGTTCGGCCGCGCGGTGATGCTTCGAGTGAAGCAATTCTTTCCGCGGTTTTGAGGATTTCCCCATCAGGAGTGGTTACTAAGATAATTTTGCTGGCTGGCAAAGCTGACAACTGTTTTTCCGACAGAGCAATCGTGGCGGACCCCACCATTGCTGCGGCTCGCCGGGCGCGCGCGATTTTCCGCGACACGAGGGCTTCGATTTCGTAGTTCGAGGCGGCGAGCGCCCTGGCCAGGGCGGTTCCCAGACGACCTGAGCCGACAATTGAGACGGTCGGCTTTTTACCTTTCCTTGGGCTGGCGATGGACATTTCAGCGGCAGGCCGGCAAAACCGCGAATTTCGTGGGGCTTTTTACGGGCACTGGACTATAATGCCGGCAGTCTCTCATTCGTCAGTCAGAAACATTTGAAAGGGCTGCCGGTCCGACGAAGTTAGAAAGAGAACCGCGCAACCTTGTTGGTAAACGGGTGCATCATAGACTGCGCGTCAGCAAATTGCGAAAACAGCTTCAACAACCTCGATTTTGGTCCCCCTGTTTGAACAATTCGCGTTGCTAAATAGAATTCAGCGGCCCTTCTGAACGACAGTCCAAACGGGGCTACATTACTTCGGCCGGTTCCGAAATATCTGGAGGTTTCGAAATGAACCGTTTCTCCCGCATCGCCACGGCACTAGCGTTGGTAACTTCGCTTTTCTCGGGTTCGTTTGGCGTGCTCGCTCAGTCGACACAGAGCACTGAAGCACCCGCAAAGGCAAAGACTGAAGCGAAATCGGAGTCTCAGGATTCCAAGGATTCCAAGAAGGAACAGCCGAAAACCGCTAAATCCACCACGAAGCCGCTTTCAGCCAGCGAAGACCCGAACATGATCGGGAAACGCAACATTAATAAGGGCATCATTGCCGGCATGAGCGGATCGACCGAGAAGGAAGTCCGCCTCGGGCGTGAGCTTGCGGCACAAGTCGACCGTGAAGCGAAGTTTATCGACGACCCCGTGGTTACTGAGTACATCAACCGCGTCGGTCAAAACATTGTGCTTCATTCCGACGCCAAGGTTCCTTTTACAATCAAGGTGATCGATTCAGACGAAGTTAACGCCTTCGCGCTGCCGGGTGGTTTCTTCTATGTCAACAAGGGCCTGATGCTGGCGGCCGACAATGAAGCTGAACTTGCTGGGGTGATGGCTCACGAGATTGCGCACGTGGCGGCACGCCACGCAGTCGAAAACAGCAAAAAAGCCGAACTGGCGCAGTATGCGGTTTTGATTCCTTCGATAATCCTGGGCGGCGGCATTGGACAGTTGATCTATCAGGGCGGCGGCTTTGCCAGCTTGCTCGGATTCATGAAGTTCACGCGCGGAGCGGAAGAGGAAGCGGACAAGCTTGGCGTGCAATACATGTACGCGGCTGGCTACGATCCCACTGCCATGGCCACGATGTTTGAGAAGCTCGAATCCAAGAACAAGAAGAAACCAGGTTTCATCTCGAAGCTTTTCGCGACTCATCCCGCGCCTCCTGAGCGGCGCGCTGCTTCCCTCGCTCTTGCTGCTCGCTTCCCCGAACGCGAGGAATATGTGATTAGCTCGTCAGAGTTTCAGAGAGTTAAGTCGCGTCTGCTGCGCCTTTCAAATGCGCGTGCAACTACAGCCGGAGCTCTACCGGGAGCTGAAGAAGGCGCACCCGATCGTCCGACATTGAAACGGCGTCAGCCGACACCGGATGAGCCAGCAACGACTCCGGATACTGAACAGAAACCCGTCGAAACGAAAGAAGCTCCGAAGCTGAAACGAAATGATGGGTCTAAGCCGCCGCAACCGTAAGTAGTCACTTAAGTAGTAAAGGCAAAAGGCTCTTCGGCAAATTGTCGAAGAGCCTTTTGATTTGTCGAAGTCGTTGAGGGCGACGAGCCACTGCTTCAAACGTTTCACCGCGAAGACGCCGAGGCAACGCCAAGTGCTCCAAGAGCCTTAAGCGGAAAAGCTGGTTCTAGATTATTCCGAGGTCTATTGATCTTGGTGTCCCTGGGGTTCCTCGGCGGCTTGGCGGTGAAATCGTCTGAAGCTGCCACACGACTACGCAAAAGGGGCAGCTTGAAACTGCTCAACTTGACAACTTTTGGAGCCGTTTGTATTCTAGCCGTTCGCGTTTTATTCGCTGAAAACAGAGATAGTTAACTATGTCAACATACTTTCCCAGCGGTAAGGATCTTGCCGCCAAACGAAAATGGCACGTCGTAGATGCAGCCGGGCAAACGGTTGGTCATCTGGCATCGGAAGTGGCATCAATCCTGACCGGCAAACGCAATCCTCAATGGACTCCGTTTATGGACATGGGCGATCACGTGATTGTGATCAACGCTCGCAAGGCTGTTCTGAAGGGTTCGAAGGTCGATCAAAAGGTCTACCGCCATCACACGCTATATCCTGGCGGGCTGCGCGAGGTGTCCGCGAAAGAGATGTTGGCAAAGAATCCCGAGCGTGTAATCGAACTGGCAATTAGAGGAATGCTGCCCAAGACAAAGCTGGGCAAGGCGATGGGAAAGAAACTTAAAGTCTATCCCGATGCCGAGCACCCACACTCGGCACAGCGCCCGCAGCCCCGCCAGATCAAATCCCGTTCAAATCAACAATAAAAAGCCGGATAAGAATTCAAAGGAAAATATAGCTGTGGCTGATATTCAATACTACGGAACTGGACGACGGAAGACTTCAACTGCGCGAGTCTATCTGCGACCTGGCGCTGGCGACGTAATCGTAAACCGGAAGCCTTTCGATCGGTACTTTCCCAACGAGACGCTGCGCATGATCATTCGTCAGCCGCTGCAATTAACAGAGACAACCGCGAAGTTTGACGTTTTGATTAACGTCGCTGGTGGTGGACCTACCGGGCAGGCGGGAGCAATCCGGCACGGCATTACGCGCGCATTACTGGAATTCAATGCGGACCTGCGGCCGGCACTGAAGCAGGCAGGCCTGATCACTCGCGATCCGCGCATTAAGGAACGCAAGAAATACGGTCAGAAGGGTGCGCGCAAACGTTTCCAATTCTCGAAACGATAAGATATTTCCGATTGCCAATTGCCAATTGCCGAGATGGTAAGTTGTGTTACCGTTCTCAATCGGCAATCGAAGATCGGAAATCGGCAATATCGTTAAATCCATTGTCGGGGCTCGGATTGGTTGCTCTCAACGAGTGCATGAGCCGCGGCGACTACCTTAAACCAGTTCACACAAAGGAGACTTAGCTTGGTTTCGGTTACGATGAAAGAACTACTGGAGGCTGGCGTGCATTTCGGCCACCAGGTAAGGCGCTGGAATCCGAAGATGAAGGAATACATCTTCGGCGAGCGCAATGGCATTTACATTATCGACCTCCAGAAAACTCAACGCATGTTTCGGGAGGCGATCACCTTCGTCACCAACGCGATTGCTGAAGATCGCGGCAAAACTGTCCTCTTCGTCGGCACCAAACGACAGGCGCAGGACGCAATCCGCGAAGAAGCTGAACGCTGTGGGCAGTACTACGTCAATCAACGCTGGCTGGGCGGTCTGCTGACAAATTTCCAGACGGTGCAAAAGTCGATCAAGCGCCTTCGCGATCTCGAGGCCATGCAGACTGACGGCCGCTACGAGAAACTGACTAAGAAGGAACGCATTAAACTGGATCGTGAACGCGAAGGTCTGAACAAGAACCTTTCGGGAATCAAAGCGATGGGCCGCCTTCCGGACGTCGTTTTTATTATCGACGTGCGCAAGGAAGAAATTGCAGTGGCTGAAGCTAATCGCTTAGGCATTCCGATTGTTGCCGTGGTCGATACGAATTGCTCGCCGGAGGGAATCGATTACGTCATTCCCGGAAACGACGACGCGCTGCGAGCGGTGCGATTATTCGCTTCGCGCATTGCGGATTCGATTCTTGATGGTCAGCAAATCGCTACCGAGGGTGCAGTCGCTATCAGCCCGGAGGATGAAGGTGAAGCGGCGGCGGGGGGCGAGACCGAAGCAACGGAAGCAGCGCCTGAAGCTGCGGAATCGGCTTCCCCGGCAGCTAGCGAGTTGGCTGATCAGCCGGTTACGGAAGCCAACAACGGCGCAATCAATAATCCGGTAATGCCTGCTCCCGAAGCGACCAACGAAGCGGACGCAGTCAATGATGAAAGCGCTGAGTCAGTCGTGGCAGCAAGCTGAACAATAGTTTTTGATTTTTAGCCATCGGCGAGCGCAGCCTTTAGCGGAGTTCCGCCGGGCTGCGCTTTTCGTTAACGGTTCAACAAAAATTAAGTCTTGTAAGGACCAAAGTGGAACATTAAATCGGGAGAGATTTGTAATCATGGCAGAAGTAACAGCAGCAGCAGTAAAACAGCTTCGCGACAAAACCGGAGCGGGAATGATGGAGTGCAAGAACGCGCTCGTCGAAGCAGATGGCAATGACGAAGTTGCTGTCGACATTCTCCGCAAGCGCGGTCTCGCCTCCGCCAAAAAACGCGAAGGTCGCATCGCCGCCGAAGGCATTGTGGGCCAGTACATTCATATGGGCGGCAAGGTCGGCGTGCTCGTCGAGGTCAATTGTGAGACCGATTTCGTCGCGCGCGGTGATGAATTTCAGCAACTCGTGAAAGATGTGGCGATGCATGTGGCAGCAGCGGAACCGAAGTATGTTTCGCAGCAGGATGTACCGGCAGAGGAACTTAACAAGGAACGGGAAATCGCGCGAGCAGTAGCGCAAAACGATCCCAAAAACGCTAATAAACCGGAACAGGTACTCGATAAGATCGTCGAAGGACGTTTGCACAAATTCTATGAAGAAAATGTGCTGCTGGATCAACCTTTCGTTAAGGATCCCGCCAAGACGGTCGGCGAATTGGTCACTGAGAAAGTTGCCAAGACTGGCGAGAAGATTACTATTCGCCGCTTCACGCGCTACAAGATGGGTGAAGGCCTCGAGCGTAAGGAAGAAGACTTCGGCGGCGAGGTCGCTTCCCTAATTGGATAGTGGGTGTCTTCTTTGATTCGTATACGTTAGACACGTCTTCTTCAGGAGAACTTGATGGTGGCGCAGCAAAAATCAGACGCGGTAGGGTTAGCTTACCGGCGCGTCCTGTTGAAGATTTCTGGCGAAGCTCTGATGGGGGAGCAGAACTACGGGATCGACGTCGAAGTGGCGCACGCGGTAGCGGAAGAATTGAAAGCCGTACACGAGCGCGGAGTTCAGGTGGCAGTGGTTGTCGGTGGCGGCAACATCTTCCGTGGCGTTTCCAAGAGCGCCGGCAAGATGGATCGTTCGGCAGCCGATTACATCGGCATGCTCGCCACGGTGATGAATGCCGTGGTATTGCAGGACGCGCTCGAGAAGGTTGGCGTCAATACGCGAGTGATGTCGGCCATCGATATTCCGCAGCTGGCAGAGCCCTTCATCAGGCGGCGAGCGGTACGGCATCTCGAAAAGAGTCGTGTTGTAATCTTTGCCGCCGGCACCGGCAATCCCTACTTCACAACTGACTCCGCAGCAGCGCTGCGCGCTCTCGAAATCAAAGCTGACATCATTCTTAAAGCCACCAAAGTTGAGGGTGTCTATTCCGCCGACCCCATGATCGACAAGAATGCTACGCGGTATGATTGCATTACCTATCAGGAAGTTTTGGAACGGCAGCTAAAGGTGATGGACGCATCGGCAATTTCTCTGTGCATGGACAACAATTTGCCGATTATTGTCTTCAATATGCGTCAGGCAGGAAACATTAGCCGTGTGGTGGCGGGCGAACCGGTTGGCACAAAGGTTTGCCTGGCGAAATAGGTTTCGAGTTTCGGGTTTCGGGTTTGGAATCTCGAGGACTTGCGCTCGGAGTCGCGATCCTGAATTCAAGGTGTTTGTTAGACCTGGCGACCAGATGGCCAAGCGAACGCGAAACTCTGAACTCGAAACGCGAAACTGCGGAGCCGGAACGCGAAACTCTGACCTCTAAACTCGAAACTTGAACGGAGTGAGCCGATGAGCGAGAAGGATGTAATTAAAGAAACCAAACCGCGCATGGACACGGTGATCGACGACTTTCGGCGCAAGCTCGCAACGGTGCGCACCGGACGCGCTGCCGTGAGTCTGCTCGACAATATTATGGTCGATTACTACGGCACGATGACCCCGCTTAATCAGATGGCATCCGTGCACTCGCCCGAGCCACAGATGCTCACTGTGCAGCCTTGGGATCAAACGCAACTCGGCTCCGTCGAGAAAGCCATTCGCGCCTCCGACCTCGGCTTAAATCCTTCAAATGACGGAAAGCTGGTACGCATTCCCATTCCTGCCCTCACTGAAGAACGGCGCAAACAGCTCGCAAAGCAGGTCCATGAAATCGCCGAAGATCACCGCACGGCGGTTCGCAATATCCGCCGCGACGCCAATGAACGATTGAAGAAAATGCTGAAGGAAAAAGCGATTTCTGAGGATGCGGAGCGCGACGGGCTCGATGAGGTTCAGAAACTTACCAACAGCTACATCGCCAAGATCGACGAGTTCAGCAAATCAAAAGAACACGAAATCACGAGCGTTTAAAAAAGCAGCGTTCAAGAAGCACCGGGCCGCCTAGTCCACCCTATTGACTCGCATTCGCCGAGTCTCATACCATGCGCCCACCTCGCACTACTTAGACGTGATGAGTTCCATCTAACCTCGAAACCCGGAACTCAAAACTGGAAACTTCCATAAGGGCTGGTCCTCAGAGCCTGCGCCGTGTTCGGGCTGTTGAGATGGTTCATGACGCGTGATTCAACGGCTTATCTCGAAGTGGCCAGTAGCCAGCGCGTAGAGCTGATCATAGCGTCTCCCAGGGTCGGTCCTTCACAAACAGCCATGTACTAATTAGCTATTGATTCTCTTCACTAGTCTCAAATGAATAAGCCTAAAGGTCTGAGCCAGGCAGTTGAGGCAAAGCGAAAAAAGGCGATTGAACTCGGATTAGAATTTGTTTATCGATCAGCTTGCGACGCAGAGAACTTCCTGGCATATGGTTACGACTACCTTTGTTGCTTCTATTGCATCGCTTCCACATCGAAGGATGTGGGGCTGCGCCGAATGGCTCGTAGGATGGGACAAGAGCGTGCTAATCAGTGGCGGCGAGAGCATCCCAACGTACCAGCAGACTCTGATGCCGATGATATTGCCTACCTTGTTTTAGGGAGTGATGCCGCCGATAGACTCGGAGTGCGCGACAGCCGTCTCAAGAAACAAATTCGCAGCATTGCAAATCGCTTTGAGGCGAAAGACTACCTGGGATTTGACGCTGCCACCGAGCCGCCCCCTAAAGACGTACCGGAGGTATGCGCGTGCGGTGATTACAATCCACGCGGGCGTAAGACGTGTCGCGAGTGCAAGAGACGATTAACTATGATGAGTTCCTACGGCGTCTGGCTTGATGCACTAATCAGGAGCTACATGGGTGAACGTTATGGCGTGACACTGGGGGCTTGTTTCGCGGATGTCATCAAGTGGCTGCCCACGATGCGGCCCTACCCCAAATATGAAGATGGAGATAATCCAGACTTTTACTCTGCAGTCTACGCAGTTACGCACGTCGTATATACGCTCAACGATTACAGCTTTTACAATCTTGCTCCCAGTTGGTTCCCGCACGAGTACGCCTTCTTAAAGAAAAATCTGAAACAAGCGATTGTTATGGAGGATCCAGAAACGATGGGCGAATTTTTGGATACCTTGAGGTCGTTCGGGCTACCGGAAGATCATCAGCTAATCGTCAAAGGCACGACTTATCTTCTTGAGCAGCAGAATCCTGATGGAAGTTGGGGGGATGTGGCTGCGGATGACATATACCAACGTTATCATCCCACCTGGACTGCGATAGATGGGCTACGCGAATACGCCTGGCGCGGCGAAAGGTTGAGCTTTCCGCAACTAAAACCATTGTTGGCCGGTGCGCGTAAGAATCGGGCGAACAGTCCCCAGCCCATAGCGGCCGAAATGTAGGGGAGCGTCTGTTGAAACCTGCCATTCTCGCTTGGCCTTGAAAGAGATCGCCAAGCTCTTGACGCCAACTATTAGCTTGAATATGATTCGCCCGCTTCGCAAACGACGATTGATATTGAGTTCCCTCTAACCTCGAAACCCGGAACCCGGAACTCAAAACTCGAAACCTTTTAAAGGCTGGTCCTCAGAGCCTGCGACCGCCAATCTGACCGCCGCATCCTTCTCCGCTCCAGCCTGAGACTATTGGAAATCAATCTTCTCGGAGAATTCTTCCATGCAATTCCCAAAATTTTTGCCCACGTTACTTTTCTTTGCCGCCTTGTGTGTTCCCTACGTGGAAACTAACCAAGTCAATCGAGGTTCGGGTGAAACAAATCAGGATGAATCGGATTTTGAAGTTGAGATGTTTAAACGCCGGTTCGTCAATGCTCTCCACCGCCGTGTTGAACGAGCATTGATTGACGAAAGGAAACAATATGACGATCAACTGGCTGCAATTTACGCAAGAGAAGAAGAGCTCAAACAAAAACTTGCCGAGACACAAGAACAGAAAAAACGAACAGAACAGAAGTTATACTTGAAAAAGGGTGAAGAGAAGGAGCTGAGCAACAAACTTTTCAAAGTGAGCAGTGATGCAGAAAAAGCGCAAATCAATGAGCGCTTGGCTGCTGTCTCGAAGGAACGAACTGAGGCCGACGCCCTCATCGCAAAGCTCACATCTGATGAGAGAGCAATCAAGGAGACCTTGGATTTTCGAAAGGGATGGATCTTCGCGTCAAAAGGAAGACTCAAAAAAGAACGCGACCGTATAAACGACGAATGGTTGAAGATCACCTACAAGAGAATTGATTGGGAAGCCAGTTATTCTCCGGAGCAGTTTTCAGCCTTCAAGAACCTACTGAAAAAAACTGCCGAGGCCGCAGCCCTAATATGCAATGTCGTTATCATTTCTGAGAACGACTCTGGAGAAACAACGGGCGCTTCCATCAAATATCAGACGTCCGACCAACGGCTCTTTGGCGCAAGACCCAAGCCAGCCAAGTGCTCTACCAGATGTCTGGAGCAACTGAGCCCCGAACTTTATTACGTGTGGACCGAACGCCACGATAAACCGACTTCTGATATCAACGCAAAGTTCTCAATTATATCAGAAAACGACAAGATTACTTTGAAGGAATACCCAAATAAATAGTGCTGGTGGGCTCTATCATGGCAGACCCAATAAAGGAGCTTGCTTCCGACGGCATCGCGCGAATTCGGCATTTTGTCGGCTTTTTTAAGGCCTACATGAGTGTTTCATCCCTGATTACAGCGCTATTACCTATACCGATAACTGCGTTCGGAGTGATAGAAACCTATAAGTTTCAAACAAAGATCCTTGCAACTTATACGTCTCTTTACTGTTTCCTGGTCTTAGCCTTTGTTTTCTTCAGCCGGCATCAACTCGGACGCGCAATGTTTCGGAAGCTGAATTCGCCCCGCCAGCGATTTTGGCAGAAGGCGGTTCGATTGTTACCTATGCTGTTAATAGTCGGCAGCCTGATGTTCGCATTTGCGTACCATGAGGCCTTGAGGAACTCCGTAAGCGATAAACGGACTTCTGTCGGATTGCCTGCTTCGGAAGTGTCAGACGAAGTCATTCTGGAGCGGAGTTTTGAAAGTAAAACTCCCGAGTCAACGCGTCTGATGATTTTCTATTTGGGAATCTTCATAACTGCGGAAGGAGCGTTTGTTCTGATGGCAATGAGAGAGCACCTTCAGGATGTTCTGAAACTGACTGAAGTAGAACTCATCAAAGGCTGTGAACCAACCACACCAAATACAGTCTGAGATTCCAGCCGGTAGTTACCTTGGCTCGGAACGGTCCTTCTTCTCCCTCGCTCGCGGCCTATGTTTTGATCAGCTACGAGATTGAGAATCGAATAAGTCGCCACTCCCGCCTATTCAGCAGAGCTTGAAGAACGAAATGTAAAAGCAAATGAGTATTCCACAGCAAAGTCTCAGAATTAAAGCGCTAGGTAAGATTCGTTCTGAAACGCCGTGCTGACTGAACCATAAGGAGTTTCTCGCAAGCCGGTTACACGTTACGGCAGGGACAGTACGTGAGCAAAAAGGCGATAAGCAACGCGGCAATAAATGTTTTCTTATCGCGGAGAAATCCGAACAGGCAGGGATGCTTGGAAACTAAGGGCCACCGCCTCCCCGAAGCGCCGCAGGAATAGTGGAAGTCTAGCGCTCGAAGGTTCTTAGTTAGGCATCGCGAAAACATCATCGCTGAGCGGATTGTTGAGCTTGATGTCCTTGACGTTGTAATCAGCGAAGAAAGCGCCCTGGGTCATCTCCAGCCGTTGCGAGAAGTTTGAAGGAATCAAAACTCCCTCCACGTCCTTGAACTTCTTGTGCTCCGTGCCAAACACATAGCCGTTATAGTTGATCAGAAAACTCATCACGCGACCATTAGTGGGATCGATGTAGAAGTCTGTCGCGTAGCCGTCAGCATCGGTGATGCGGAAGCCGCGCTGTTTCTTCTTGTCGGGAATCGCCGTCACCGTAAACCCGGATTGGTCAATTTTTCCGAGCACGTTCATGCCGAATCTGCCGAGCGGCGGCAGCTGCACATTGGGAAGTGAGCTATAGGATCGCTCGCCATCATCGATTTGCTTGAACGCGATGATTGGGCTCGCATCAACTTCGACACGCGCTTTGTCACCCGCAGTGACGATGATGAAGTTACCGGGACGGGGCTGCGTAGAGTTTGGCGCATACAAATCAACTGAGCCGCGCAGGATTATGCTCTTTACCGTTTTGAACTTGTCGCCGCCATGCGCCGCAAGCGCCGCCCGCGCCAGATCGATGGGAGCAGTCGTCGCTGTAATTGCAGTCGCTGCCGGCTTGGTGTTCGCTGGCGTTGAGGCGGTCGCTGCCGCCGCGCCATTTTCAACCTGCGCAAATGCATTGACCCCGCACAAAAAAAGCGCCACCAGCAAA
Source organism: Pyrinomonadaceae bacterium (assembly GCA_963826235.1). Taxonomy (GTDB): domain Bacteria; phylum Acidobacteriota; class Blastocatellia; order Pyrinomonadales; family Pyrinomonadaceae; genus PSRF01. The sequence goes on from CAWGWE010000002.1 coordinate 718,592, forward strand.
GAGAGCTTAAATTTCATTGCGATTATTCCTTTCAAAGGTTGGAAATTACAGAAGGCCTAACGCGAGAACGGCAACTGAAGTTCCGAGCTCCAGTTGCCGTCCACCGGTTGCACTAGAAGTTGAACCGGAGCTGTGCTGTGACGCGCCGATTCCCTGCACCACCACCGCCGCCGAAACCGCCTCCAGGACCACCAAAGCCCCCAAAACCACCGCCTAATCCCAGGCTTTGCCCAAACGAAGGCGAAGACAAACTTCCCACTGGGGTGCCGAGATTGACGTGGTTGAATAGGTTCGAGAAGTTCAAAGACAGCTGCATGCTGTAGCGCTTGCCTTCCGCCGCGCCGCCGCCGAGGCCTGGAATGCCGCCACCCGGTCCGCCCGGACCGCGTTGGCCGCCTATTCCCATCGAGGGTCCGCCGCCACCGCTGGGGACGCGAACTTGATTCGCGCCGCCAGCCGCGCCTCGACCACCACGACCGCCGCGTTCCCCGCCCGCAGGCTGACCTTGCGGTTGCTGATTGTTGGCGGCGCTCGCTGCGGTGCTGCCAAAACTCCAGGTCTTACTGATGCGCATGTTGACGGAGAAGAACCCGGGGCTCTGACCGTAGTTGCGCGGAATCAATTTCTCACCAGGCGCCGGATTGCGATTGAAATTGCCAAATGCCGTGCAAGCGATGTTCGGATCGCTGCAATCAGCATCCGCAGATGCGAACGACGGCCGCTCAGTGAAGAGACGATCGAGATTCGTGTCCTGGCCCGTCGTGATGTTGAAGGGTCGTCCTGACGTCACCATGATGAATGGGTTCAACGAAATCTGCCACGGCAACGTGATAGTGCCCGCAAACGTGAACCGGTGTCGCACATCGAAAGCCGCGCGGCCATACTCGTCGCTGAGGTCATAAGAATTTGCCGGGAACAAACCACCGCCCTGACCATCGGTATCGTTCTGTGTCTTGCTTAAAGAATAGCTGGAGAAGAACGAGATTGTTCGGCTGAAGCGATTATTGAACGCGATGAAAAACTGGTTCTGGTCGAATCTGCCACTCGACTCATACTGATAAATGTCGCCGACATTTCCTAAGGGACGCGTGCCGAGAGGATTCAACGCAGTAATTGATCCCGGCAACGGCGCATTGATGTCGCGCGCGCGGATCACGTGGCGAATGTGAATAGAGTAAAAACCGACGGTCGCCGTGAAGCGATATGGTAGTTGTCGCTCGACCTGCACACCACCGAGATAAACAGTCGGAGTTTGCAGATCGTCGGCGACGCGCCAGGTGATCTGTCGGCCAGGTGTCAGGCTCACAACCGGCGGAATATTGTGAGGCGGGTCATTGTAAAACGCGTCGAGGACACTCGGTAAGGCGCCTACAAATGTCAGCTGACCGTTGACGTTCTCATAAATCGGTCGTTCGCTGATGGAATACTGCTGCTGATTAAGTCCATTAAAGCGATTCGCCTGCAACGTGTTGTTTTCGCTGAAGCGGTTGTAGAACACGCCGCCTCCAGCGCGGATCACCATATTCGGTGGACGCGTCGCGTTCGCCGCACCTGGCGACCAGGCAACGGCAACGCGCGGAGCAAAATTGAGCAGGCTGCTGATATTGCTTTGGTTTTCGTAGCGCAAGCCAAAGCTGAAGGTTAGATTCGGACGCACGCGCCAATCGTCCTGGGCGTACAGCCCGGCGTCGATCTGTTTCACAGTCGCGAGCGGTTCGCCGGCGGCAATGCTGAACTGCGAAGCGCCGCCGCCTCGTGCGCGAATTTCTTCAGGCGTCAGGTTAAAGCCCGGGCCACTGAATAAGAGTGAGCGGCGATAACGTTCGAGACTGTCGACAAAGATCGGATCGCTGAAGATCGGTTGGTTGTTCGCGTCGAGAGTGGGAACGAAACCACCGGTGAAGGTATAAGTGCCGCCAAAGTTGTTCGGGTTGCTGTCGCTAATGCTAACACCACGCAAGCGGCCGCCAAATTTGAGCGCGTGATTTCCCCTTTGCCAGGCCAGGAAGTTGTGCAATTCCCAAGTCGTATTGGCTATCAACACTTCGCCGACTTGAGAGCCGCCACTAATGAAAGCCCCGCTCACGTTCAACGTCGGAATGGTGTTGTTGCCGAAGTTCTCATTACGATTGCGAGTGACCTGAAACCGGGTCTCGTTGATCATCGAAGCATTCAATACGGCGGTTTCAGTAATTTGAAAGTTGTGTTGCGTTGAAGCGGTGTCATAAGCACGTTCGGGAAGCGAAAAACCCGACACACCGCTGTTCAGGTTACGGTTACGGCTAAAGCTGTAGCGCGCCACTAACGTATTGTTACTGTTGAGCTGGTAATCCAGTCGCGGACTGAACGTCAGATTGCGCCGAGGCGTCACCACACCGAAACCAAAGCCAAGTGGGTTCAAGTTCTCGTCGAGCATCGTGCCTTTAACGAGCTCGTTATCGTCAGTTTCGCGCCGCTGGAAATCTACAAAGAAAGAGGCTTTCTTAGCGACAATTGGGCCGCCGAGATTTCCCCCATATTGACGCACCTGATACGCGGTGCGGCTCGAGGCAAACGGATTGCGTGAATTCAAGCTTTCATCTTCGAAGTTGAAGAACATACTGCCGCGCATTTTGTCCGTGCCCGGGCGCGTCAGGATGTCGATTCGGCCTGAAGGCTGATCGTTTTCAGCAGCGAAGGGATTCTGGTTGATTCGAATCTCACGAATCGAATCTTTGGGAGGCAGGCGCCCTCCAGAAAAGCCGTCGATGAAGATCTGCCCACCATTGGGGCCGACAGATGGTCCCGCCAGGGCCTGGAGCGCCGCCGCCAGTTCATCTGGATCGTCCGGAAGGGCGTCAAGGTCTTTGCCGGTTATCAGCGTCTGATTGGCGTTATTGGTCGACTCAGTGCTAAGCGGAGTTTCCGCAGCGACGGTTACGTTTTGCTCTTCGATCGTCACCTTTAACGTCACGTCGAACGTTTGTCGCTGGCCACTCGCCAGATCGACCTCGGCTTCATCAGACGGAGCGAAACCCTGGGCAGATACGATAACGATGTATTTTCCCGGGGCGAGCCCTGACACAGTGTAGACACCTTCACCGTTAGTTTCAGTTGTCTTGGTAGTGCCGGTGGGATCGATGATCGTGACTGTAGCGCCCACAATTGCTGCACCCAACTCGTCCTTGATCGTGCCCCGCAGGCTGCCTCGAGCCTGTTGAGCTAAAACGAAAGCCGCGGCCAGGACAACGATCATTCCGATGCCCACACTCTGTCGCAAAAGTTGATTTAGTTTATTCATAACCAAGTTTAGTTTTCCTATTCTTTCTTAACCGTCGCACTCGCCAGAAACGGATGAGACTGCAAACTACCGCAGTCTCTTATGGCAAACCGATGCCAAACTGAATCCCGCTGTTTCCCAAACCCGCGGCCGGATTCGGCGTTGCTCCGCCAGTTGTTTGTGGTTGACGTGAAGCAATCATGGTGAGGAAAGGTTCCGCTCCCGAAAGTAAACTGATCGCGGTCAAACGCGTCGGGTCAGCACCCTTCGTGCTTGAGACAAGAATCATTTCTCCCACCTTCACGTCCGCAAGCGCAACGGTGGGTAACCGCTCGAGCATCTCCTGGATATTGAAGCTGCCGCTGCGACCCGGACCGCTCCCCGCCGCGCCTCCACCTGCGGGAGGGCCACCTTGTGTTGCGCCTGCCGCTGCTTGTGCACCAGCGGTATTCGCCCCGGCGGGACGGCTCATCATCATCATTCCGCCGTTCATCTCACTGGGGAAACGTCGCAAGACTGCATCCTGTTTGACGACGATCGTCATTGACTGCTTCTTTTCACTTTCAGTAATTTTTATTTCGCCAGTAGCCGGGTCGACCGCAGTCACAGTTCCCGCAACCGTTCTGAACGCGCCGCTCACAATTTTGTCCGGCGTAAATCGAGTGCCATCTGGAGCGCGCTCTCCTAACGCGCGTAGCTGATCACCCACTTGCAGTTCTGCAAAAGTACTCATCTTCGCGTCGCCAAACTTGATCGAGTCAGGAGCGTAACGACGCATCTCAACTTTGTCGCTCACCGGAATAATCACTGACTGTAGGCCTGCCGCCGAACGACTGGAAATGGTGATCTCTTTCGTAGCTGGATTGAGTGCAGAAATAACACCCAGGATTCCGCGGCGACGCCATTCAGCTCTTTCCGCGTCGTGTTTCTTCGCGATGTCGGCTTTTGTCATGACGATGACAGCTCGAGTGGGAACTGTCTTTTTGTCATCCGAAACCTTGCCCATCGCCATCACGCGATCGCCCTCGGCCAAATCCGCAAAGGTGATATTCGCGGCCTTTGTCAGGTTCGTCTCGCCCGGCGCCACGCGCATGAATTTCGTAGCGTCGCTGAGCGTGGCTGTCACAAGGGAGCCCGCGTCGGTTTTGACAATCAGCTGTTTGGAAGTCGCATCAATCGCTTTCACTTCGCCAATCACGTGGTTCGGTGTAATACCGGCATCACCACCTTGCGGGGCCGCCGGGCCTGTGGCTGCAGCCTGACCCCAGGCGACAGTCATCGTGCTAAGCAAAATCATAATCAGTAGTGTGCAGTTCTTTCTCATTGTTTAATTTCCCTATTTCTCTACATGAACCAGCGAGAGCGTGGTGTGCGAATTAGATAAGAGCCATCACGGGTTAACACGTCAGACTTTTCCCCGGCTCGCGTCGATCTCTACCATTAACGAATCGAACTTCTGTTGCTGATCTGCTGTCAGGAGAGCGCGCATGCGGCCGCGTGCTTTTAGACGCAATTCTTCGTAACGTGGCCGTAATTCGCTGCGTAGAGTGCGAAATTCGCCGGCAGTTTCATCCAGCACTTTCTGCATCTCCTTAGACTGTTCCGCATTGAGGCCGAGATCGTTCCGAATTCTTTCAAACATTGCCTGGTGATTGCGACCGCGACCTTCCCGAAAAGGAGCGTCGGCCTTTGATCGGTAAACACCGCTAAGACCTACTCCCGTGACAGCACCGAGGAGAAAAACTGCCACCAGCACCAGCCAGGTTTTCAAGCGGCTATTCAAGTTTTCGTTCATCTGCCGAGCTCCCTGTCGCTGCTAATGATGGTAGCCAATATTTCGTCCCGGGTAAGTGGCCGCCTTTCTGCAAAGACCAGATTCTCGACGCCTGATTCGTTAGTTCCGAGGTAGGCGTCTACGCTAAACGCTGTGGGCTGGCTTTTGTTCCCCGTGAAGTACACCGACAGGCCAAAACTAAGGGCAGCCACGATGATCATCGCGGGAATTGCTCGCTTGGAAATCGACCAGAAAGCCGTCCAAATACCAGCGTCTGAGGTCTGTCCTTCGCCCGCAATGCGCGCTTGAATGCGGGCAAACAAGAAAGGCGACGCGGCGATTTCGCTAGCTTCCTGCTCAGAAAGGACCGCCGCCTTCGTAATGATGCGGCCGGCGTGATCGAGGCGCTCGCGCGAAATTGAATCTTTTTCCTGGGTCATATTGATTATTGGATGGTGGAGCGGCTGGCAAAAACTTGCGGCTCCACTCTAAAAACGGTGGCCAGCGGCTAACGGTTACAGGTATTTTCCAGATTTAGAGGAATTTTTTGAGCACACGCCGCAGATCGGTCCGCGCACGAAAAGCCCGGATCTTGACCTTTGCCGAAGACCAACCCATCAACTGCGCAATCTCAGCGACCGACAGCCCCTCCACGTCGAGCAACACCAGCACTAGCCGGTCTTCAGCACTAAGCAGGCGCAACAACTTGTGCGCGAGGTCTCGATTGATCGCAGTCGACTCGAGTGGCGTCGTCCCGACGGCGGTTAAAGTGCGGAGGTGCTGACGCTCGGCTTCGTCGAAGTCAGTCAGCATCCGCTCCGGGCTGCGGCTTTGTCGTCGCATTTCGTCGTAGCAGCTGTTGAACGCGATTCGCGCGAGCCAGTGAGCGAAGGAGTCGTCTTTATAATGAGAAAAATTGGCGAGTCCGAAGTATGCCTTAATGAATGTCTCTTGCACGACCTCTTCAATTTGCGGTGAGTGTTGAAAAAATCGGCCAGCGATCAAGGCCACCCTTTGACGGTGGCGTTCGAAGAGTTGTTCGAAGGATGCCGCGTCCCCCTTTACAACTTCAGCCACCAGATCAGCGTCGCTGCTTTCATTACTCGGGTCGTGGGTTGGCTCCATCTCGAGATCAGAAGGCGGCGACAGCGTCGAAGAGTTGGTCTAAATTCAGGGAGCAACAGGTGAAAGCACTAATCGTCAGCTGGCTTTTGCTTGCTTCCAGCTAATGCCATAGCGAGCGGTGAGGGCAAGGCCCAGGCTGGTAACGAGCAGTACGGAAAAAACCAGGGGCCAAATGTACGGCAGTGAAGCCAGCGTGATCCAAAAGGCTGTTCCCAGCAACAGTGCTCCTGTTTCTGAATTCGCTCCGCGGGGAAAGAGCTTCCGTTGCAGCCAGCGTCCGGTCGCAGCATAAACAACAACTCTGCCAAATAGTGCGGCCACGACTATGAGGGTAAAAGCTAATAGTCCAACGAGGACGCTGAGAGGGGTTGGTAGGTAATGAAGACTGAAAGGAATGCCCGCGCCGATAATCGCGGCGCCGATGACGCCGATAATTGCGACACGGCCCATCGTTAACTGCAAGCGCGCGATCCCGCGGCTGATGGTTCCAGGCATAACGGCCGTTACCAAAAGGGACACAACAAACCAGAAAAGCACGGCGACAATTCGTAATCCGACATAGGTGGTAGACCAGCGCGGACTAACCATGCCGGTTGGATTGCGAATCAGGTTGCGCAACTCCTGCTCATAACCGGCATAAAGAATGGTGCTCTTGCCAGGGTCGCGATTCGGAACGCCGTCGTCGTGGCGATAAGTGCCACCGACCACGATCACATCACCGCCAATGCTCGCTCCCTTAAGTTGGATTACTGAGCCACCGATTGCCGCGACGTCACCGTCGACTCTACCCGCGACAATCACGTCGCCACCCAAAGAGATCGCGCCATCCTTAACTGTGCCGTTAACTTTAACCGAACGTCCCAGACCGTAGGCCATCGTGTCGCTGACGCCCTCAACAACGTAAGTTTCTGCTACTGGGCCACCGCTCGCCGGAGCTTGCGCATAAATCGCCATCACTGCAACTAAGAGCCAGGCGAAGAGCAGGCTGGTGCGCACGACTAATCGCAGAAGAGCCTGATCGGGCCTTGCCTGAGCCGAAAATAGTTCTGTTGTGGCGGTGATCGTCATACCAATAAATGCGCCTTTATTCGGAAAGGCGCATCTGGCCGCGGCGATGATAACTAATGATTAGGTGAGAGAGAGATACAACCGCGAGCACCAGCACAAGCAGCGCTGCGAAACTCGTTAGCGGGGACTCAGGGAGAAACATCCTGACGATCACGCGCGAAACGATCGTCATGCCAACAGCGGCGTCGTGGAGAGTTGTCCAAAGCAAACTCAATACGCCCAGCACCTTGTTTGTCAGCAAAGCTGCGCTTGCCAGAAGCGAAGTCCCGGCCGTGGCGCCGAGTAGGACAAAAGCCGCGACACCCAGAGCCAGGCAAACCAAAAGCGCACGACGTTGTTCTCCACCGCTACGCACGCCGCGCATGTCACTCTCCGCGCGCGCCGAGACAATGCGAGCAAAATCTTTGGGAATGGAAAGTTCTTTTGGAGTGGAAAGAACCGAATCAAGCTCGCACAGGAATTGACGCTGCGCGTTTAATTCAGCGCGGCAGGGAGGGCAACCTTCAACATGTGCTTCGAACTGATCAATCGCCGCACTGTCGAGTTGGCCGTCGAGATAGGCGGCAACACTGGCCGGAAGGTGCTCACGCTCACAAGTGTATTTGCTGATTTCCATGTGCTGGTTATCGCGTTTTTACATTCCGGTGATGCCACGTTGGACGAACTGCTGCCGCATCATCTCGCGTGCACGAAACAGCCGGTTCTTCACGGTTCCCAGGGGCAAGCCAGTCACTTCCACGATCTCTTCGTAAGTCAAATCCTGCGAATGACGTAAAGCAATCAACTCACGATAAGCTGCGGGCAAGGAGCGAACGACAAACTCGATTTCCAACCTGCGTTCGCGTCGTTCACTTTCCTGCTCGGGACTCAGGTTACCGCTCTCGATTGGCAACTCGTAATGATCGCCTTCCAAACCAGCGAGCAGTGAACGCTCGCGGCCGGAGTTCCGGCGCAGATGATCGACGGCGCAGTTGTGTGCAATCTTATAAATCCAGGTCGAGAACTTGAATTCGGCACGGTAGCGAGAAAGTGACCCGTAAACCTTAATGAAAATCTCCTGGGTCAAATCGAGGGCCGCCTCGTAGTCGCCGACCATGCGATAGACATATGAGGAAATTGGGCGTTGATAACGTCGCACCAATTCCTCAAAACTTCCTTCGGCGCCTGTGGCAGCCGTGGCCACAAGCTCGCGGTCGGTGGCCGCGCCAGATTCCTTCCAAAGTGCTGGGGCTGCAGTCATGCTCATGATGCTCAGTTTTTACGAGGGGGAAAACAGAAATGTTTCACGGCGCTTTCAGCCTTTCCGGGTCTCAAGTCTCAGATCTCAGATTTCAGATCTCAGATCTCAAGTCTCAAGTCTCAATCCCAGATCAAAAGTCTCAAGCAAGTTCGGGCCCCAGATCGCAAAACTCAAGGTTTTCCGTCTTAAGCCTGAGCTTTCTAATCTCAACTCGCCTGAGACTCGGGAACCTGAGACTTGGGAACCTGAGGACTTGGGAACAGAGACTCGGGAACTGAGACTTGGGACCTGAGCTGCGACCAATATTCGAGATCTGAAACTTAGTACTTGAAACTTGAAACTGGCTCTACCGCCAGGAAAGCGTTGCCAGGCCTGCAGGAGCGGCGATCATATCAAAATTGAGGTCGCTTGCTGGCAGGCTCAAACCAACATCCGCGGCATCCAGCGGACGCAAGTTGCCACCTGTCGTCTCGTTTACGATCTCGCTGGCGCGGGCTTTATCGAACCCGTCACCGGTTATCATAAATCTGGACAGGGGCTGTTCAAATTCCGCTTCCGCAGCGCGCCGGTCCCGATAGAAAAGCAAGAGCCGATAAAGTTCATCTTCACGCTCGTCAGGGTCACATTCAATGCTGCGGAAGATGAGCGGCTGCTTATCGCGAAAGACGACCGCAGTAAAACCTTCATTGTTTGAACTGAGCAAAAAGGAGTCGCCCTGAAATCCATTTCGTGTCAGCCATTGCGATTCGCCAATGTGGCGCGGCAACAGCAGACCAGCGCGCCAGCCCAGCATGCGAAACAGATGTTCGTACTCAGCGAGTACCGCTAGACGCGTGGCTATTACCAAATAACGATCTCGCCCCTGCGGGTCTCTAATTAAACGCTCACGTGAGATGGACAACTCATCCAAGGGGACGCCAAAGCCACGATCCATTTTCCACTTCAACACTTCTTCGAGTTCGCTACCGGTAGTGTTGACCTCGAGCGTCACAATCAGCGTGCGAGCGGTCGCTTCCGGCAGACTAACGGACCAGCGCTTCTGCTTAAGCAATCCAGCACTCGCGGTAAGTTCTCGTAGAGCTGCTGCCAACTCCGTGTGATCTTCGATATTCGACTCTTCAAAGCCTGGTGAGATCAGCGAGTCAGGTAGCTTCACCGTGGCTGCGCGACGCAGGTTGCCGGTATTGCCGCGCCGCTCCAGCTCCACTACTGAAGCCAGACCCTTTTCGAGTCCCAGGGCGGTCGCTGGATACCAGGGATGGAGGAGTTTGGAAAGTGGATTGGGCATCAGTTATTGCCGCTCGCTAATTGACAATCGTCCATTGGCGATTGCCGATTAACCTGTTACCTGTAACTCGGGGCTATTCGTTCTTTCAATCGGCAATCGGCAATTGGCAATCAGATTACCATTCAGAATACGGCGTCCCTTCAGACGACGTATCGGGCGAGGCGCTCCTTACGTTAACAACTCCTGATTCACCGGAAGTGGAAGTTGGATCCTCACCTGTCTCAACCACCCAATCCTTTTCTCCGGTAATCGGATCAACCGGCAACTCGCGCATGTAGCGTTCGGTAATCAAATCGTCAAGCGAGGCTGGGAGCTTTCCCTTATCCGCGGCGTATTGATCGAGCAGGGTGCGCATTTTATAAAGGTCGTCGCGCAATACAGCCTCGCGGGCGTGGAGGATTGTGCGTTGGTACTGCGGCAAGGCGATGGCCGCGAGAATGATCACGATTGTGATCACGATCATCAGCTCGAGCAGAGTGAACCCAAGGGATGCGGGAACATGGAGACGGCGAGACGCGGAAATAGGAAGACGCCGGGACGCCGCGTTCCCATATCTCCCCTTGTCTCCATCACGGCTACCAGTCACTGTACTTCTCGCCATTAAGTGCCGTTCCCTTAGAACTCGAGCGGACATCGAAAACGTTTTCACCACCTCCCGAACAACTCGCGTCAGGTGGATCGTAACTAGACCGCACACACCAGTCGGCTTTGCCCGTCATAGGGTCAATGGGAATCGCTCGCAGATAAACTTTCTTCTTGGTTGCGAGCTCTGAGCTCCCCACTTCGGTGGCATTCACTCCCTGAACGCCGCGACCGCCGAGGCTGCCTCCTCGCGGAATAACGTTCACGCCATTTACCAGCGTTTCAAGATCCGGCGGATAGCGATCGGGATTATCGACACCGAAGATCGTCGCATCGCTGATAACAACGCGACTCCGCGGATCAATGGCCGCTTGCGGCTGTTGTTGCGGCGGCCGACCTCCTTCTAAACCTACGACCGGCATCCCTACGGTATCGCGGCGAAATTCATCGATGGCGATACGCATTTGTCGCAGCGAGTCGCGAAGCTGCTGCTCCTTTTGACGCCTGACTGAAATCTTCATCAGCGGAATCACGCCCAACGTGAGGATTGTCATGACGGTTATCGTCATGACCAGCTCAATCAGGGTGAATCCGCGGGCAGAGGAAAAAGGAACGCGGCGACCGGGAACCTTAACTCCAGTCACCAAGTCGCCGCGTCCTTGCGATTCCGCGTTTCGCTGTCTACCGTCGTGCACCATCTACTACTTTACTGCGCCGCGCACCGGCAGCAATTCAACTGCTACGTCGCGCGCGTCTGGAGTGATCAACCGCAAACTTCGTGAATCAAAACTGAAAGCCGGATCACCATCGGCAATTGCCTCAATCTGGATCAAAACTAATGAGCCGGCCCCGCGCAGCGGAGTGGCGCCATTAAAAGTTGAGAGCGAAAACATATAAACGCCCTTGGGATCGACGGACTGCGTCAGGCTTGCGGTATGTCCCGGTGGCAGCAGTGTGCCGGGATTAATCGCGGTCACTTTTACCACCCTGGGATCAAACCGCAGCATCAAGACCGCGAGGCCTACAGGCGTGTCTGTCGCCAATTCGATTGCCATCTGGCGTTTCTCGCCAACTTTCAGCGGCGTGATTCCACCCCTCAAATTCATTTGAGCTTTGGGCGCGTTATTGAGAGGAAGAATTGTCGACGTCTCGATCGGTTTCGGCGTGCTCGTTAACGACGCGTTCCTGGCGCCACCAATGCCGGTATTGACGAGCGCGAGTTGTTCAGCCGAGCGTCCGCTCACAAGGGACTTCGGAGCTGGTACAAAAGCCGGAACCTCCTCGGTTGTAGGCTTAACTTCGCTGGGAGAAACCGCTGCAGCTTGAGTATTCGTTGCGACAATACTCTGATTGGCTGTCGTTATATTGCCGGTGCTGGTAACCAGCGCCTGCTGGGACCTCGAAAGTCCGCCCGCTGGCGGGCTGAACGGTGCTGGTTCGACATCCGGAAGATTGACGACGGCATTCCGTGGCAACCGGCGCGCGGCAGCGAGTTGATCTTCACGATCTGACTCAATGATCATCGCTTCGAGCGAACCCGTTGTTGGAGACTGTAACGTACCGCTCGGCCGCATCTCTTCGTCTCGAGGCGTCACGGTCGGCGCGCGCAAGACGCGCGGCGTAACTGCGATCACGATGTCGACCTGGCGATCATCGCGGGTTGGCGCGGTAAACAAACGCCCGAGGACAGGAATCAATCCAAGCAGAGGCAAACCTTTCCGGCCAGCCGACTGAATTGTCTGCGCCACACTCGCCAGCATCATCGTGCGATTGTTCTGAACGCGGGCTGTACCGGTAATGGTGCGTTCCGTGAAGGTTGGCGTCAAAGTACTGGCGCCGAGTACGTCTTTCGACTCAATCGACATCTTCACTTGCACGTCGAGATTCGGGAACACCTGCGGCGTAAACTTCAAAGTCAATCCCGTCGGCTCATAGTTGATGACTGGGAAACCGCCGGTGGGAAAACTCGTCCCCTTGTCCACTTGTTGTCCAGTCTGAATGCCAAACGGATAAGTTTGCGCGGTCTGCACCGGAACGCGCTGACCGATACGAGCGGTTGATTCCTCACCGTTGAAAGCGTGTACTTGAGTCGAAGCGATTAGCTTTGTTCGATTTTTGCTCTGCAGCGCCTGAAGCTGCGAAGCTGGAAGAATTAGGGCCGCGCCAAAAGATACCGGCAATGCTGCGGCAGCCGCCCCGGTACCGGTCAACACCTGCGTTAGGCCATTAAAGGTTGCGGCCGATGAGCGAACACCGCCCAGACTTGTCAAAGTGGTCGAGTCGCCCAATTGATTACCGAATTGAAGCAAGTCAGTTTTGGTCACTTCATAAATATTGACGTCCATGACGACTTCGGCGCGGTCTTTATCGATGCTCGCCAGCAGGTCGCCGATCAATCGGACATTCTCAGCCGTGTCGCGCACTGTAAGACTGTTGGTCGCGTCGTCTGGCACCACGATCGTTTGCGGTCGTCCTACGGACGGGGGAATCGCCTGCTGGATAAGCTGGCGCGCGTCGGTCGGCTTCATGTTTGAGAGGAAGAACGTTCGCAGTACGAGTTGCTGATACTGCGGCCGGCGGGTTTGATCTGCGACAAGGATCGTGCGGCGGCTTAGCTTCTGAAAAAACAAACCTTCCTGAAGAAAGATATAGTCGAGAGCCTGCGCCGTCGTAACGTCGCGCAAGTTGATGTCGATGGTTCGCGACTGGGCAAACGACTGCCGATCAAAAACTACATTGAGTTGCAGTTGCTCCGCCAGACTGCGGACAAAGGCCTTAAGATCGCCGTTGTAAGTAATCACGCGAAGTTGTTCGGTACGGGTTGGTAGCGAACTTGTCGCGTCCTGCACCTGTCCACTCGCCGGTACGGCGATACCTTCGCCATTTTCACCGTTGGGGCTCGCAGCGCTGCTCGGCCGACTGGTGCCGTCCTTAATACTTTGCAGCCGCAGCATCCGATCCATTTCAGATACGGCGAGTTCGTTCACGGGGTCATAACCATAAGCCTGCCGGAAGGCGTTATATGCGCCGACAAAATCGCGCTGCTCCGCGAGCGCGCGTCCCTGCTGCATAAACGACTGCGAAGCATTAAAGGCAGCGCGGCGGAAATGAAGCTGATACTCCATATTGGAAGGGTCGGCAGCGACAGCGAGAGTAAATTCCTGAGCAGCTTTCTCCCACTGCTGAGAATTCTCATATTGCATCCCGCGTTTGAAATTCTTGTCACCCTTCTTTGCCAGGGCGGTGATTGGCATCAACAAAGAAAAGGTAAGCAGCAGCGAAACGCATAGCTGAGTTTTTGTTTTAATTCTCATTGAAATTCTCTCTTGGCTGAAGGTGAAGGAGCCGTCGGGACTCAATTCCAGGGTAATAATGCCGTCAGGGAACCTAAGATGCAACCGTACCGCCGATTGTTTACACGCGGTAGCGGATTTTTCGTTCCAGGGACTCTCGTCAGGATATAAGTTGTCTGGTTCCGGGCGTCAGGTGCAGTCGCGGGACATTATACATTTCCTTAGCACTGTCCGTCTTACCACTTCCTGCTTTTGTTCTTTTAGAAACGACCCGTCGGAAAGGGATTCCGCCTTCCAGATGATAAATGAGAATTGGCAAAACAGGTATGGAAATCTTTGGATCCCCTACCCGGCACCCCGAAACCTATTTTGAGCCTACTTCCTCAACAAATGTCACCCTGTTAATCTCATGAAGCGTCGAAACTCCAGCAAATACCTTCCTTAAGGCCGATTCTCGCAAACTTGTCAGGCCCTCGGCCACGGCGGCGCGGCGCACTTCCGACCCCGGACGTCGCTCAACAATCATTTCGCGAATATTGTCGGAAAGATCCAGCAGCTCGTGAATAGCCGTGCGGCCCCGATAGCCGGTGTGGTTGCAAGCATCACAGCCGACATTTGCATAGAAGGTTGTTTTTCGGTGCTCTTCAATCCTAAGACCCGACTCTTCGAGCTCCAGATCCGAAGCCTGAAAAGGACGCTTACAATAAGGACAGAGCATGCGAATCAGTCGCTGAGCCAGAACGCAGTTCAAAGACGAGACAAAGTTGTAAGGCTCAACGCCCATGTTGAGAAAGCGGCCAATCACATCGATCACGTTATTCGCGTGAACCGTTGTAAATACCAGGTGGCCGGTCAGCGCCGACTGAATAGCGATCTGAGCGGTCTCGGTGTCGCGAATCTCCCCGACCATGATCTTGTCGGGATCGTGCCGCAGAATGGATCGCAGACCGCGGTCAAATGTGAGCCCCTTCTTTTCGTTTACCGGAATTTGCGTAATCCCATGCAACTGATACTCAACCGGATCTTCAATGGTGACGATCTTATCTTCTTCGTTACGGATTTCGTTGAGCGCCGCGTAGAGCGTTGTCGTTTTACCTGAGCCGGTCGGACCCGTCACGAGGACCATGCCGTAAGGCTCAGCGATATAGTGCCGAAACTTGCGCAAATCGTCTTCGGCAAAACCCACCACATCGAGATTTAGATTCTTGAACTCTTCGTTGATCTGTTCCTTATCGAGGATACGGATCACGGCATCTTCCCCGTGTATCGTCGGCATGATCGAAACGCGAAAGTCGACGTTGCGCCCCTTGTAGCGCACGCGGAAGCGGCCATCCTGAGGGACGCGCCGTTCGGCAATATCCAACTCAGACATTACTTTGATACGGGAAATTAGTGTCTGATGATAAGCCAGATCGATGGGGTCGACTTTAGCGTATAGCGCTCCGTCGATTCGGTACTTCACTTGAACTTCAGTGTCGCGAGTCTCGATATGGATGTCAGAGGCGCGCGATTCCATTGCGTTGTAAATGATCGTGTCGACGAGTTTAATAATCGGCGACATCTCGGAGTCGGTTGCCAACCGATCGAGATCCAGCACCTCCTCGCCTGTCTCTGTTTCTCGTACGAGCGAGATGCGGAATCCGGAAGCCGCTTCCTGCAAGACACGTTGGGTGGCGTCGCCCCGCCGCAGGATCACTTCGATGGCCCCGGCTGTTGCTACGTGGGGAACGACGCGGGTATGCAAGGCCCCGGAAAGTTCATCCAAGCGCTCGAGATCGGTCGGGTCGGCCATCGCGAGGTGCAGACCGCGCGCATCCTTCTTCAAAGGCAGAAATTGATGGCGGACCATGAGGTCAACGGGAATCTCATTAAATAAGGTGTAATCGACGGGAGATTCGCCTTCGGTGGGTAGCAATTCGACAAATGGGAGTCGATAACGACGGGCTAGTTCTTTTGCGGCGCGCACTTCGGGCGGCTGATGATCGCTCTCAGTCACGAGTGCGCCCGCTCCGATCACGGGTGCGGAGGTCTTTGTCACTTCGTCTTCGGAAATCTGTTTCATCTAAATAAGTCTCAAGTCTTAGTCTCGAGTCTCAAATCTCAAATTTCAAATTTCAAATTTCGGGTGTCGAGTCCCGGGTCTCGGTTTCGGGTGCCGGGTGCCCCTGCCCTTATCGGCCGCTGGTTACTCCGGCGCCGCTGGAGATCGATTGAATAATTGGCAAGTAGATAGCCAACAGAATCGTGACCACAACGCCTCCCATGACGACCAGAATCGCAGGCTCAAGGGTGGTCGTCAACTGCTCGAGCCGAACCTCAGATTCAGCGTCGTAGAACACTGCCACCTCGTCCAGCATCTCCCGCAAACTGCCTGAACGTTCACCAATTCCGATCATGTCGATAGCCAGCAACGGCATCCAGCCGGCCGCCTCGAGACTCTCCGTAAACGAGCGTCCTTCTCTAATCATCGGAAGAATCGCAGCGCTGCGTCGTCGCAATTCGCGATTAGTAATTGACTCCGCTGCTATTTCCCACGACTCAACAAGCGTGATGCCGCCCGCTAGCAGCGTCGCGAGTGAACGAGTCGCTTGGGCCACTGACAATTGAACCGCGAGGCTGCCGGCGAGTGGGATCTTAAGAATCAAACCATCAATTGTCAGTCGACCCTGGGGCGTGCGCGACCAAAGGAAGAGACCGATCGAGCCGACGACTATGAGGGGTCCAAACCAGATAACGTTGCCGGAAAGCCAGTGGGATAGTCCGATAACGAGCTGTGTCACCGTGGGTAGCTCGCTTCCGAAATTGGCAAATAATTCCGACATGCGCGGCACAACATAGACAGTCAGAAATGTGACCATGCAGAGCGAAGCGAGCAGCAGGAACATTGGATAAGCAAGCGCGCCGCGAATCTTGCGTCGCAGCGCGACGTTGCGTCGCATGTAAGTCACATATCGACCTAACACTTCATCGAGAGCACCTGAGCGTTCACCCGCCAAGATCGATGCTGTGTAAATGCGCGGAAAGAGACTGCCCTGCGAGGCGAACGCCTGCGACAACGCCGCGCCGCCGCGAATTTGTTCTTCAACATCGCCGAGCACTGCGCGAAGACGCGCTGAAGCCGCGCGCTTACGCAGCATTGTGATGGCCTGCAGAATTGGAATGCCTGCGCGAAAGAGAGCTGCGAGTTGTTGATTGAAAAGCAGGAAGTCGTTCGGCTTAACGCGAGCGTGGGCTCCCCGACCTCCCAGCCGCGTTAGGGTCGTGACTCCGGTTGTGCGTGGCGGGGTCACATTGAAGACACGGAAGCCTTCGCGCTCAAGCCGGGCGCGGGCTTCATGTATGCCCGGCGCGTCGACTGTGCGCGTGACAACCTCGCCCGCAGGCGTTCCTAAACGAACAATGAACTCAGCCATAATTTAAAGGAAACAGCGCTGATTGAGGCAATGCCCCTGAAATGAAGCGAAAGTATAGCACGCGCTAACGCGGGCCTCGGGAGTACTCCAAACCACCTTGCCTTGCACGCCCGCCGTGCCAGGAAGTTGCAAGGCTGTTGCAGTAACTAAAGGATTCAACTGATCGCCGACCGCCTTGCTGCAGCCGTCAAGTCGGCGCGATCCTTAAAAGGACAAATGTAGAGGCTCCCCTGGGGCGCCGTTGATGGCCAAACACGGGGCCAAAGAGTACCGCCCTACGGAAATAGGAATCACCACTACTAGTTGCTTCTTGCGCGGGCTCCATTCACTGTCCTACAATGCGGTCGTCCCAAATTGAAATTGGAATCGCGCGGTCGGTCTCCCACGCAAGTCGTCTCTGTCGGTCCCTTACAAAAAGAAAAAAGAGCTCTTTGGGCATCACCGGTTCTCCCGAAAGCATCTGTGTTAGCAGCCCTTTCAACCGTTCGACGTTCAAGACTCTGAAGCATGCACGCGGGGGTCAAATGCACTTAGCGGCTAAATTCGCTGTCAGGATAACTTTCCTGTCATGCTGCGCTCTGGCTTGCGCCACCAGCGCTATTATCCACGCCCAGGAAACCGCCCAACCGAAGCCAACGGTCGAGCCATCAGCTGCCGAAGCCAAACAGGATCCGCAACGTAAACCGGGAGTTGACCTCGATGGCCCCGTGATCGTGAACACGGATCTAATTACGCTGACTGTAACCGTTACCGACACCTACGGACGCTATGTTTCCGGCTTGACCAAAAACGCTTTCACTCTTCTCGACCAAAAAACTCCGCAGGAAATTACGTTCTTCAGCGACGATGATTCGCCGGTTTCCGTAGGGGTGATTTTTGATGTGTCGGGTTCAATGAGCGGCGATAAGGTAAAGAAAGCTCGCGAAGCGCTTTCGAAGTTCATTCAAACCAGTCACAACTCCGACGAGTATTTTCTGATCGGCTTCAACTCTCGCGCTCAACTGCTGCTGGACAAGACCCGCGACGGCAACGCAGTGCTCGACAAACTAATGTTCGTGGAGACGAAGAACAATACCGCGCTGTATGACGCTTGTTATCTTGGTGTCGAGAAAGTACAACGAGGGGCTCATCCGAAACGGGCGTTGTTGTTGATAAGTGACGGTCAGGATAACAACTCGCGCTATACCTATAACGAATTGAGGCGTCTCTTAAAGGAATCCGATGTTGTCTTGTACGGCATCGGTATATTGAGCGCGGCTGATGCGGGCAACTCGCTCGGTATGGCAGGACAGAGCATCCTTGATGAGTTGTCGAATGTCTCCGGAGGCAAGGCCTTCTTCCCGCGCTCAGCTGTAGAGATGGATGATATCTTCGAACAAATCGCTCTCGAGCTACGCCATCAGTACTCAATCGGATACAAGCCCAACAACTTCGTGAACGACGGCAAATGGCACAAGATCAAAGTTAAAGTAACTCCTCCGCGCGGTCTCCCTAAATTGTTCGTACGCTCCAAGGAAGGCTACTTCGCGATTGCCGGATCGCGCTGACGCGATTTCACTGGCAATTGCAAAAAAGCTAATTCCATGACTGCGACGTCTGCCAGGATTTTTCAGTTGAAACCTGGCAGTCCTTGGCTGTACCCCCACTGTCTTGGCTTTGTTCGCGGCGTGGCGGTTAGCTTTCCAGTCGACCTCCGCAATTTAGGTTCCGGCAACTAACACACTCTCCTAAACATCTCTCTACCGTGTGCGCAGTGGACGCCGGGCGATCTACTTGCCCTAGCCCGGCGGCTTTAGCGGATTGAATTTGCGCTCCGGCCCGTAGGGCTCGCGGGGCGCTTTGCACGAGTAGGGGGTTTCGCGGTAACGCAAAACTGTGGTTTGGAGCGAGGCAACTTGTTGCCGCTTTAAAAGCGCTGCCAAGTCAGCGCACTCCAAAATGCGTTACAATCTTTACCGGAGAGAAGGTTACGAGCTCGGTGAAAAAGCAGCGCATCATTGATTCCGACGGACGCATCTTGAGGGCCTTTGTATTTCTCGGCTTTCTTGCCGTTCTCGTCGTTGGACTCGCGGGATCGACTCATGTGCCGGCCGGCCAGGCACAGGAAACGCGTTTGCGACGCAGCGGACAGACTCCAACTCCGCGGCCTACTGCAACTCCCGCGCGGCCCGCGACTGTAAGCACACCCACTCGCCCGACCCGGACTCTGCCCAGTCAGGTACCTGTCGCCACGCCAACTCCGGTTCCCCAAACGCCAATTAGTCAACCAACCGCGACGCCGACACCAGCGCAAGTTATTCAGGGCGGACGCGGAGTTGATAAGGTCGCCCCAGAACTTGGCGAACCTCCACCGATTCCCAAATTAAAACCAAAGCCGACTCCAACTCCTCCCGATGAATTTGGCGAAGGCGAAGTTGTTACGATTGATACGGAGTTGGTGACGCTAAACGTGCGCGTTATCGATCGCAACAATCGTCCCATTGATAACGTCCGCGAAAATGACGTTCACGTCTACGAAGACGGCGTCGAGCAGCCGGTGGTATTTTTCAGCCGCGAAGAAGTGCCGATAAGTTATGGGCTGGCGGTCGATACCTCGGGATCACTCCGAACTCAATTGCAAAGCGTGATCGATGCGGGCAAGAGCATCGTCAACACTAACAAGCCGGGAGACGAAACATTTCTTGTTCGTTTTATCAGCAGCGACAAGATCATCACCGAGCAGGACTTCACTTCAAATCAGGAGTTGCTGATCGATGCCCTGGACAGTTTGTATACCGAAGGCGGACAAACTGCGGTAATCGACGCCGTCTATCTTGCTGCAGAGCGCCTTGCCGAATACAAGAAAGGTGACGACAACGATCGGCGTCGCCGCGCTTTGATCGTCGTAACTGACGGCGAGGATCGCGTCAGCTTCTATAAACAGGAGCAACTGTTCGCGCGTCTGCGCGAGCAGGACGTACAGATTTATGTGATCGGATTTGTAAACGAGCTGGACAAGGAAGGCGGCTTTATTCGCAAGAGCTCGCGCGAAAAATCGGTAAATCTAATAAATAAAATGGCCTCGGAAACGGGCGGCCGGGCCTTCTTTCCGCAATCGCTTTCGGAACTGCCACAGATCGCTAACGAGATCGTGCGGGATTTGCGAACGCAATACATTCTCGCTTATAACCCAACGAACAAAGCGCGCGACGGCTCGTTTCGAACGATCAAGGTTGCTGTCGCCGACGCAGCGGGACGCGACAAACGCATCGCGCTGACGCGCAGTGGCCGTAACGCCCCGCGCGGACCGGCGCCCACAACCCGGACAACTCCGACTCCGCCGCGGACTCGGCTCCCTCCCGTGAAGCCTTGAGAGCAAAGGGGAACAGGGGAGCCAATCCGTTTTCTCCATTACTCTTTTCGCCTGCTCCCCCACTTTCCCTGCCTGAGATGTCTCAACCCAGAATAACCTTCGCTCTTGCACTTCTGCTTTGCAGCATTAGTGTGGCCGGCCAGCAACCGGACACCAACGTTCGTTCTCTGCCCGCGATTGCCTCGCGTGCCGAGTTTGATTCTCTCGCTCGCATCTATTCCGATAGTTCTTATCCGCTCTCCCACGTTCTCTTCGTTATTGATCGCCGCGACCGGAACAAGATCTACTACGTGAATTCTCGGCGGTATGCCTTTCATAAAGATTTTGTAAATGGAACATACCTGTCGCTCGAACGCGGGCAGGAGTTCTTTGAGAACAATTATCTAAAAGCCAACCGCCGCTTTATGCTGGGCACGCTCGCTTATCAAACTCCGGTACAGCGTTGGACGTTTGAGTTTTGGGAAGGCGATCAGATCAGCAGCGAGCTGATCAAAACGGCAGGCGAAGTTATTAATAAGACCTTCTTCAGCGCCGTGGCTTATAAGCCCAACTCTTCACGACAGGAAGAAGCATCGGCGTCATTAAGCGGTCTTGAGCGCGTTCTGCAAAGCGATATTTCGCAAGGCCAGGAATACGAACCACTAAATCTCGCAAAAGGCCTGGGCCGCATTCACATCATTGAAAATCTCGATGAACATGTGGAGATAGGTTTCAACGAAATTCTGGTGCTGAACGAAGTGCCGATTCAACTTCCACCCGTCGCCGGTGTGATCGTCAGCAAGCCTTCCACTCCGCTCTCGCACATTAACCTGCTTGTAAAAGGTTGGGGCGTGCCCAACGCCTACATCAAGAACGCCCACGAACTACTGAAACAGTATGACGGTCGCTGGGTTTCGTTTGAGACCAAGCGCGACGCCTACACGATCAAGCCCGCCGACATGGATCAATTGCGCGAGTACCAGAGGCGCATGTCGCAGCGGCTTGATGTAATGAAACCGCGCTCGGATTTGACCGCAAGCAACATTAAAACCTTAAGTCAGCAACGAAAGGGCGATGTTGTGGCATATGGCGGTAAGTCGGCCAATCTTGGCGAGCTGATGAATGCGCGACTTCCGGGCGTGATCATTCCCGACGGTTTTACTATCCCGTTTTTCTATTACGATCAGTTCATCAATGAAAACGAGCTGGACGATTTCATCTTTGAGATGATGAATGATCAGAAGTTTGTTCACGATCCAGCTTACCGGCGCGGACGTCTTACCGAATTACGTGATCGCATCCAAAAAGGGAAGATCAACCAGGCCCTGCGAACCCGAGTGTTGCAGCTAGCTCACACGCAATATTCCGGCAAGGGCTTGTTTGCCCGCAGCTCGTCTAACGCGGAAGACCTGCCAAACTTTAGCGGCGCCGGTTTGCATTCGAGTGTCCCAAACGTAAAGGGCGACGACCAATTGCTTGAAGCGATGAAGACGGTCTGGGCGTCGCTCTGGAACTTTGAAGCATACGAAGCACGCGAACGTGCCGGCATCGATCATGCGAAAGTCTACATGGCGGTTTTGATTCAGGAAGGCATCAATGCCGACAGCGCTGGCGTGATGATTACCGCCGATCCTTACAATCCGGAAAGCAAGGGCGCGATCTACATTAGCGCGAAGCGCGGCTTGGGGATCAAAGTAGTAGACGGCAAGCGCATCGCCGAACAGATTTTATTTCGACCGCAATCGAACGCGATTCGCGTATTAACGCGGTCGGCCGAGGATAGCCTGCTGACATTTGACGAGAATGGCGGCGTAAAAGAAGTTCCGATCACCGGCGAACGCGCGGTGCTAACTGATGCCATGGCGCGGCGTCTGGCCAGTGCTGCCCAGCGGATCAAGCGCTTGTTTGGCGGTAAAGATCAGGACATTGAGTGGCTCTACCTGCGCGGGCAACTGTACATCGTTCAAGCCCGGCCCTTCATCGGCGGAAGCTAGCCTCAACAATTAACCGCCAAGGCACTGAGGCTTTATAGCGATGGGTGCCATTACAGAACCGCGAGCGATAGCGAGCGGATGCCACACTCGACGCCTTTACAGGGAGCGATTAGCGGGCGGATGCGAAACTCAAGGACAAGGAGTGTTAGGAAAAAGACCTGACTCATTCTGGAAGTGGCTGCCCCTGATCGTAAAGAACATAACCAATTGCTGCACTTAGATCCTCTTCTGTCCACAAACGTCTTTTACTTCCGCGGCGAGACCACGGGCTTCGATCGCTGTTCCAACAACGCGTTTCCCTCATCTGACGTTGCAGAACTCTACGGAAGAGACCATGACGACTACTGTTACACGAAAGCGCGCTTACTTCAGAGAGTCATAATTGGGCTACTGCCATAAGGGGAATGCTGGAGTTCTGGCATCCGCTCGCTATCGCTCGCGGTTCTGTAATGACTTTGCGGTTTTCGGTCAGTCTTTAGCTCTTTAGCCACTCGATTAGCTGCCCGCCAATCATTACCACGACTGCACTAGTAATCAGGAGCAACGTGCCGATTCCCATCGCGTTGTTCAGCCGCGTATTCTTTAGTTCTTTCGTCAGACTCTTGTCGTTAATGAGTAAGAGAATGAAAACGAGAATGATTGGTAGCAGCAGACCGTTCAAGACTTGAACGCCTACCAGCAACTTCATCACAGGAATGTTTGGGATTAGCGCTAGAACCACACCTACCACAATCAAAGCGGTGAAGAGACTGAAGAATACCCGGCCCCGACGAAAATCAAGGTTGACGCCCTTGGGCATGCCAAAGGCTTCGCTGACTGCATACGCAGTCGCGAGTGGTAACACGGCTCCGGCCAGCAGCGTTGCGCCCAGTAACCCAATCCCGAAAAGCACGCGTGCGGCACTTCCCACCACCGGCTCGAGGGCGCGCGCCGCGTCAGCCGCGGAACCAATTTCGCGCTGACCTACAACATAGAGGGTGGCTGCAGTCGCAATGATCATTGATATCGACATCAAGTTGGAAAACACAGCGCCAAAGTACGCATCGATTCGTTCCGGTCCGTAATGACGGCGCGCCACCCCTTTTTCCACCAGCGAGCTCTGTTGAAAGATTTGGATGTAGGGAGTGATCGTGGTGCCGAGCAAACCTACCACCAGAAACAAGTAAGCTGGATCCGAATTGAAAGTAGGAATAAAAGTTCCGCGCGCCACATCACCCCAATCTGGTTTCGCCATAATCGCTGCGATGGGATAGGCAAAGAAAACGAGCGTCATCAGCAGCAGGATTTTTTCCACCTTCGCGTAGGAACCGAAAATTACGAGATACCAGATGAAAACGGCTCCCAGCGGGACTGCCACATACCTGCTTACACCCAGCAGTTCCATCGCGGCGCCAATGCCAACAAATTCGCTTACCGTCACGCCACCATTCGCGATCAAGATGACCACGACTGCGAACAATGCCCAGCTGATCCCAAATCTTTCCCGAATCAGGTCAAGCAAACCCCTGCCCGTCGCCGCGCCGAGTCGCGCGCACATTTCCTGCACAACGCCAAACGAAACAGTCAGGATCACCATCACCCAGATCAGTTGATAGCCAAACTTCGCCCCTGCCTGACTGTAAGTGGCAATGCCGCCCGCATCGTTACCGGCGGAAGTAGCGATCAATCCGGGACCAAGGATCGCCAGCCAGCGCAACAATCCCTTGGGACTCCGCCGCATGCCGCGCAGATTAACGCTGCGACCGCGTACATTGATTCGCAATCCAGGTTTGATGGGGCGCAGTGCCTCAGGCAAAGCCGCAACATCAACTGCATCGAGTGCCTCAAGCCCTTGCGGCTGCACGGAATTCTTCATGAAAAAATCCTGGGAGCCTGAGCAGTCCAACTGCGGGGAGCCACCTGGGCCACCGCGGCATCAACGGTGACGATACCAAGCAACTGCTTGTCGTCGTCCACGACCGGAAGCGCGGCGAGGTGACTATCCAGAACGCGATGGGCGCTCTGATCCGCAGCTTCGAGTGGGTGTAGCGTAATCAGGTATGGATCCATGATCTCTTCCAACTTCTTTTCATCGGGCGCCGTGAGCAAATCCCGAATCGAGATCGAGCCGCGCAGAGTATGCGTTTCGTCACTGTCCACGACGTAAACGAAATAAACGAAATCAGGGTTTTTCAAGGGAACGCGCAACTTGTCACGAGCTGCGGCAATCGTCAGATCGCCGCAAACGTAAACCACGTCGTTGGTCATGATGCCCCCGGCAGTGTGCTCCGGATAGCGCAGGAGTTCGAGAATTCGCTCGGCTTGTTTCCGTGATAAGTGCTCGACGTAGCGGCGCATTGTGAGTGGGTGCAAACGACCGAGAAGATCCGCGGCGATGTCCGGCGCCATCAGCTCAAGGAGACGAAGCGCCTGGACCTCTTCCAGTTCCTCAAACACTTGCAGCTGACGCTCCGGACCCATTGTTTCCAAAGTGTCCGCAGCTTTCGGATCGGGCAGGAGAGTAATTAGCTCGGCGGCGTGTAAGTAAGGCAAGCCATCGGTGAGCCGCGCGATTTCACCGGGCGGCAAGCGACTAATTCGCAGATGCTCGCCCTCTTCACTCCTGACCGCACGCGGATCGCCACGCAGAAACTCCACATACGTCCAATCATACAAAGCACTTTCCAGTACCGGACCAAAACGCCCTCGCGTAAGGCGGCGTGCAATCGCACCGAGACCGGTATCGGCAGCCCGCAGCAATAGTTTTCCTTCATGTTCTTCGAGCAGCAGATCGTTCGCACGCGTGGTGCGCCGGTTTTGCAGATCCAAAACCATGGCATCCAGGATTCCCGCCGCCAGCAGAACTGCCTTAGCCATCGACTCGGTCGATTCCACATCAGCGGCGCCAAGATCGTCGACCTTGATCACGCGCTCGCGCCCGTCGACGGCGCGTACTTTATCCCAACGTATGGAACATTTCTGTCGCTGTGCGTTGACGAAGTAAAGGCAGGTGACAGGCGGATGATCAGCGTCAAGCAGTGCGACACTCAAGTCACTCAGTTTCGCTTGGGCGCCATGCTCGTCAACAATTCGGAAGCGCAACAGTTGCGAAAGCATCACCATGTACTTGCAAACCCCTTAATGCGACGACGCAGAGCAGCATCCATAGAAGGCGCCGCAGTGGTTACCAATAAGGGCACGGCGATACTGTGTCCCCCGGGTTCTGGCAGTAAAAACGTTTAGAGCTGAAAAAGCATACCCTCCATATACACAATGGGCAATCCACATCTGGGCGGCACGTAGTATCCTAGGTGACATAGCTGGCATCGAATTGGCATCTTCTTGTAGCCTGGCTTTAAACTAGAAGGCCTGCTGCCTGGTAAAAAGAGAGGTTCGCTTTGGAAATTATTCGGAAAGTATTCACTGTTAGTTATTCGGGTATTATCGTTCTCTTCACTTTTTGCGGCCTCGCCTTAATCTTCTTTGCCGCCCTCGAGCTTTGGCATGGACTGAACCCCAGCCAGGTCTTGACGCCGAGAGATCGTTTTAATTTTATTCTCGAAGCAATTGGCTTATTGACCATTGCGGTGGTCGCTTTCGAACTGGGGCAGACGATCTTGGAAGAGGAAGTGCTGCGGAAAGTGCAAGTGAGCGCACCCACGCGCGTCCGGCGATTTTTGTCTCGCTTCGTGGTTGTAGTCGTGGTAGCTCTCTCAATTGAATGTTTGGTGACTGTCTTTGAACTCGCTCACGAAGATCCCTCTCGACTGCCGCAAGCCGCGTCTATTGGAATCGCTGCAGGGGTGTTGCTGGCTGCCTGGGGCGTATTCATCAAATTAAACAAGAGTGCCGAGGAGTTAGAGCCGGAGGCTATGGCTGAGGCTAAGAGTGAGGACCAGAACGTGAAGTAACAACCGTGACAGGACTGCTCTGAGCTCTCTGCTCTTCAGGACATCGAGATCAGGGTCATCCGAACCATACTCATTCTAGGTAGTAATGCAGTTTGGATGCTGGCGATTGAAATCAAGGGGCGGACCACTCGGTACAGTACGGGCGCGGTAGCGAGCGTTAATGATGCCGATTGCTGATTGCGGATTGGCAATTGCCAATTGGCCTTTAGCTAAACGAACAATCAAAAATCGGCAATTGGAAATTGGCAATGTCATCGGTCGCTACCGCTCACGTACCGTACCCAGTTGACCGTTAATGCGGTCCACTCGCAAACTGCATCAGTACACTCATACCAGGAATCCTTGAGTGGCTTAGGGCCTTTGATAGCCGAGAACCCGCGCTTTAAGTTGAGCCGCGCCAGGGTCCTGCGCAAACGTAACCCACCCTTCGCGAGTCGCATGCCGCGGCAGAAAAGCCACATCTAGTTCAGCGCGCTCTTTTAACTCACCGCCGTTCTCAATCACCACTTCGATGCGCACTCCTTCGGCCGTTTCATCGCCGTGATTGATCACCGCGACGGGCACCAGAAAATTGAATTGCCGTCTTTCAGGCGTGCCCAGCCGGACCTCAATGTTGGGGGCTTCGTGGCCCATAGTGGCGCCGGCGTATATGAGATAACCAAGCGTCACAGAAACGAGGATCAGCCCCAGCGCAAACACGACCCATTCCAACCAATTCTTCTTAGTCTTTTTCATTGTAGTAATAGTCTTCCTGCTGAGGCTCCAAGTGTCGCGGGCACTCCGAGCACGACAGTCTGAGCCAAAGCAGTGTAAAGGGCGAAGCCCTCAAAGCTGCCGAAGAACCAAAGAACGAGCGCCGAAGAGCATAGCGCCACAGCGTAAGTAACAATCGTTCCCAACAGGATAATGACGGGATGATCCGCGCGAACAAAATCAGCCGCACCTTTGAAGTCGCTGTAATGCAGGATCAGGAATGCAATTAAGAGCGAGAATATTGCTAATCCCATTAACTTTGCCCCCGACAGTGCAATTGCTATGACGACAACCTCCTCAGTCGGTGCAATATTTGCCGCAAAGAGAAAGGCACCGCACAAGGCGAAAACCAGCTGACCACCGAAATTAATTTCATTCCTGGCCGAGGTTCGTCCCAAGCCCTCATCTTCCTTGCCGCTTGCTCCAAGCTGCGCCGTGCCGATTGAAACGCCGATCGCCACAGTCATAGCGCCTACGACTACGATTCCAATAATTTCAAGGAGAGCCATGTCAAACGTAACGCGACCCAGAAGAAAGAGAACCAGACCACCGAGAATAATCCCGAGTCCCATCTCTTCGATTGAGTCGATGGCGACCTCAATCGTGGTCGAATCGCGCCGCAAACCGGCATAGCGGTTGTAACCAAGCAGCAAAATGAAGGTTGCCATTACATAGCCGAGCAGCCGGTAGGGATGGGCAATAAATCCAGCCCACCAGACTTCCCTCGTGTATAAGAGCGGGAGGCTGAACATTAACCCTCCGGCCACGCCGCGTCCGTATTCCTGCAGCGATTCAGTGATTGTGCGCTCTTTGGTTCTTGCGGATTTGCGAGGAGACATAAATGAAAAGGTGCGATGACGAATGTAGATCTTTCAGTGCTGTGGGGGCGCGGTAGTTTCAAGGATAACGGCCGTAAGAGTCTTGGGCAAACGACTGAAAGCTGGATTGATGCAATAGCGTCAAGCTTTGGGTCAGTAATTCCCGGAAGCGATCGCGTTAACGAGCAGTGCTCGCAGTTGCAGAAGCTGGAAAAACAACGCCGCGGGAAACGAGCCGTTACATAACCTAAGCGCGGTGTCGATGAGTGCCGTGTTTAATGTTATGGCGGGCTTCGGCTTCCTCGATTGAGTGGCTTTGCGTCAGCATCAAGTCCTTCTTAGCCATGGCCACCAGCCGCCGGTAGTGTTTGTGTAACGTTTCGATCTCGTCCTCGGTCAAATCTTCAACGTCGATGAGCCGGTTGCTGGCGCCCTCAAGGGCCGCGACGATCTCGTTGAGCTTCATGTGAATGGCTAGCGCATCTTTGTTCTGTGTCCTCTGAATCAGAAAAACCATTAGGAACGTAACGATTGTCGTTCCGGTATTAATCACTAACTGCCACGTATCAGAAAAGTTAAAGAAGGGTCCCGTAACTGCCCAGACCAGAAGGACGGACAAGGCGAGAATGAAAGCCGTTGAGGTGCCAGTCGCTTTGGTAGCTTTCAAGGAGAATAATTCGAGGGCCCTGCTGATTTTATTTCGTTTCTTTTTGGCCATAGTTGCCTCCCGCAAGCCGCATCGAGGCTTGCCTGCTAAAAATCGACTGAGAAACCGAGCTGCACACCGACGCGCGGACTCGCAGCGTACTTGCCGCCGAGAACTGCAAAATCAAAAGAGAAGTTTTGCCTTACCTGGTAATTTCCACCAATCAGAGTTTGTAATTGACGCTTACCCAAGACGAGGTCTTTTGACATTGCTCCCGTTAACTCAACACCCAGCTGAAGCTTCGGACTGAACTGCCTTACGAGGGAGCCACCTCCAGTTAGCACGGTCCCTCGACTCTTGATGCCTAAGGCGCCAGTGGTCTCGTTCCCCGAAAACAGCACTCCGCCGTTAAATCGCAACCTCGTTCTCGAGGTTAATGACTTTTGTAAAATACCGTTGACGTAGAAATCTGCGAGGCCCGATCCCAACTGGCGCTCCTTATCTCCAGTTGGTAGTTCTAAATTGAAGGCGATCGCAAGGGCCGGCAGGTGCGAATTCTCGCGCTCGCGGAGAAAGTTGTATTTCAGGGAGATGTTGAGGTCACCGAGTCCTGTAACCCTGCGCGGATTCGTTCCAGCCTCATTGATGATGGTGAGAAATGGCGCGGCTATGCCAATCTCCAATCTCTCAAACAAGCCGTAACCCAGCTCAATGTCGGCAGTATTCTGTTTCAGGGCGGGAAGCGACTCGCGCGATAGCCAGTCGAATTCGTTACTGAATTCCAAATGAAACCGGCCCTTCGGCGTCACATCAGTGTCGTCAGTCACAAAGGGCTGCTGCGAAGCGGCGGAAACAGATAGAAAGAACAAGAGAGCCAGTAGCCACAAGACTCTCACAGATTGTTGGAAGACTTCTGTTAATTCAGGCGCGTAGCTCAAGGGGAGGCTGCCATGACGTTTGGTGAAATCACGCTCGCCGTAAGTATAACCTGCCGGTGCTAGGTGCCCGGCAATGATTTCAGCTCCTCACTAAGATGCGAACGATCGGCGAGCGCCCTGAGTAACGGTCCGTGCACAGTAAACTCAACAACGCTTACCGAACCTACCGGACAGACGAGCCGGTAGCGAAAGCGGCCCACGTCGATTCCCAACAAGCTGCAAAGAAGGATCCTGATGGTGGCTTTGTGAGAAACAATCAAAACGTTTCCTTCGGAACAGCGGCTCTTTATCTCTTCGATTACGCGCAAACCCCGCCGCGCGATCACCACGGCGGCTTCGCCTTGGGTAGGAGGGTGCCAGGCTGGATCCGCCAGCCAGCTGATGTAATCATCGTGAAAATCACGCTCCACTTGTTCCTTCTTCAACCCTTCCCATTTTCCATAAGCGATCTCGTTCAATTCTTGGCGAACTTGCATTTCCAAACCCAGTTGGTTGCAGAGAGGTTGGGCTGTCGTAATTCCTCGGCGCAAACTGCTTGAGTAGATTGCCGCCCATGAGATTGCCTGTGACGCGGCGGCAAAGGCGTGGGCCATCTGCAATCCCTCGGCGGTAAGCTCTGGATCCAAGCCCGAGCCACAGAAAACATCCTCGCGACTGAGCGCTGTCTGGCCATGACGCAGTAGGTGAATAGTTAAAGTCATCGAAGCCATTGTAGAAGTGGGTGGGCCTTCTTCCTAAAGTGACAAACCCTTCATGCAAACCTTTTCGACGATTCGAGACATAAGAAAAGCACGCCGGAGCGTGCCTTTCAACCCAAACTTGAAAGTCCGTTAGGCACTGAGGGCGATGCTTTCCGCTTGCGGCAGCGGTGCGGGTGAGCCGCTCAATTCGAGAGCGTCCAGCAAAATTGACTCGTGGCGGAAAACAAACGCGTCTCGCTTCTTGCGGAACTCTACGAGGATGCGCTTCCTCTGCTTCTCTACTTCTTTTGGATTCCAGGGATTTTCGCGAGCGTCAGAAAACACATAGGACAGATCTTCAACAATGCTCAGGAGCAGGTCATTACTCTTTTTGGTGATGCGACGCAACGACGTCTGATACGCCGGCATTCCCGGCAGCACGGGAAACAGGCGCTCCATCACTGCTACCTCGTGCCAGGCGGTTGCGAGTTGCAGAGTGACGGCTTCGAGACCATGAATCCAACCGCGAACGTTTACTACACTCGTCAGTCCTTCATAGAAATCAGCTAGTCGCGGATCGAGAAAATCGTAATCCGGATTGCAAATATCACCACGTAATCTGCCCGTGCGAACCAGTTCGTCCTTGATCGGTGTGCCGTCATAAGGAAGCATGCGACAGAACGTGACGGGCAAACAGCCATCGTCGAGAATAGTTCGCAAAAAGTTTAAGTTTTCACGTACTGACTCAAATGTGCTCGACGGATCGAGCAGCATGAACCCGTACTCCCACATCAGGCCGATACTCTTCAAGACATCTACTGCACGCAGATTTTGCTCGACTGTGATCTGCTTGTGAAGTGTTTCGAGTCCCTGTTCACTGCCGGATTCCAGACCCATGTAGACGAGATACAGACCGGCATCGCGCATCCTGATGAAGAGATCGCGGTCAACGGCATCCGCGCGGCAGTTCATCTTCCAGATTACGCGTTCGGGCAGACCGCTGCGATTTAACTCGTCGACAAACTCGTTGGCCCAGCGCCGCCAGACATTGCCAAAAAGAGGAAAGTCATCATCTTGAAAGAGAAAGATGGTAATGCCTCGCTCTTCGTGCAACATGCGCATTTCGCGAACCACTTCCGAGGGCTTACGAGTACGGACGATCCTTCCCGGCGCCGCGCGATAGAAAGTGTGAATGGAACAAAAAGAACAGGTACGCGCGCAACCGCGACTGGCGATCAGCGGCATGATGCTGCGGCCAAGCACCGTCTCGGGCTGATAATTTCGTTCGGGATACGGGAGTTGATCCAGGTCCTCAAGCAGCAGGCGCGCGGGGTTGGCGCTTATCGCATCATCATGACGGAAAGCAATGCCTGAAATGCCATGCCAATCTTGCCCGGTGCTAAGTGCATCGGCGAGTTCGAGCAAAGTAAACTCGCCTTCGAATCTAACGACGCTATCAAGTTCCGGAACCATTTCCAGAGTCTGTCGATAATTTAGGCTCGGAAAGTGACCGCCCATTGTTAAGTGGCAATCGATTCCCAGCGCGCGCATCGCCTGAATGAGCGCTCCATAGTGATTAATATAAAACTGAAAGATTAGTGAGAATCCGATCAGCAAAGGATTAATGGTAAGTGCCGTTTTCAAAATCTCTTCGGGATCTTGTTCAATATCCACAATCTGAACGGAATAGCCGTGCTGGCGCAGCACGGAGGTAAGGTATCCCAGGCCTAAATTGCCCTGGTGCTGGAAGCCGATCAACAGGATCGGTCGCGAGGTATCGCGGCGGCGGTCAGCTGGGCTCTCACCTGTAAGAACACGCAACGGGATTGGTTGGCGCATGGCACCTCCAGGCCGAACCGCCTTAGCACCGATATCCGGAACACACTGGACTCGGTGACTAAGGGGCCGGGTTGTTAAGAGTTAGGCGTGGCCGAGCGGCTAGCCTCGCTTGATTGCTTCGTTTGCTTTCTTTACGAATTCGTCGCGGAGACGATTCAGTCTTTCAAGGACGGCCCGACTATAAAACTCCGGACCCGGATCGAAGATCCAACGCGGTTTGTATAAGAGGATTGAACCACTTGCTGATTGTTTTGCAGCACCTTTCTTTGCAGACTTCTTGGTAGCCATCTTGAGTCTCCTGAGACGGAATGGACGAGCGACATGCAGCGACCAGAAGGTAAGTGGGGGGAAATACCTGGTAGTAGCCGCGCGAGAAGTCGGGAGTTCGCAATATACACCGCGAGTTTTTTTTGAACAACAAAATTTTTTGTAACGACTTAAAAGATTGAAAAGATTTCTTGTAAGAAAAAATGTGTTGGCAGATAGATGATGATAGGAAACAGGATCATCAAGAGCAGGACGTGCGGTGTGGGGGCCAGCCAGCGATGTGGTTTATTTCCGAAGCCATGGACCCAATTCACGTTTTCTGATCTGCGCGTAAAAAAATACGACAGCGGTAACAGGATCCACGCAAGCAAAGTCTGAATTACGAAGGCACGACTGTCGTAGCCCAACCGGTAAAGCATCCAGATGATTAGTAAGGGAAAGAAGACATGAAAGATCGAGAGGGCGCGAATTAACAGGCTGGTTTCGCGCCGAAACATGTAGGCGCTTAGCCCGGTGATCGAGTTGTTCGTGATCAGCGTGGAAAAAAAATCGAGATTCCAGGCGAGATCGAGCAACAAGATCGCTAAGGCAACGATGCTGGTCAGGAGCGGGCTCTCCAGCCAGATCGCCGGCAGGGCTATCAGCAATGAGATATCAGAAAACCAAAGAAAATTGCCTGGTCCGTAGTGTTTCCAGTAAATCGGAATTAACAGGCACACGAACGCCGTGTATCCAATCTTGAGCCATAGCGGAATCTGCTCTGGAGCAATTAAGCTCCAGAGCGTCTCAAGCTGATTCCACATGATTGCGGAGGTTCATCTGCCGGCGGCTGAAGCGGATGCGCCAGGCTCCGATACTTCCTTGACTACTTCTCTGGTCACTCTCTCGCCCGCTCGCAAGGCAATGTCTGCGACGGCGACGATTCCACAGCAGGAACCTGATTCATCAACAACCGGAACGCGGCGAATCTTGTTCGCTTCCAGAATGTTTCCGCACTCTTCAATCGACATGTTCGGTGTTACTGACACGCACGGTTTAGTCATGCAATCAGCGGCGGTAAGGTCGAGCGGATTAGTACCATTCGCGACGCTGCGAACCACGATATCGCGATCGGTGATCACCCCGATAGGTTGTTTTGTTTCCTGGCTGTCAACGACAGGGATCTCTCCACAATCATTATCGACCATCAATCTGGCTACTTCTTGCAGACCAGTATCCGCGGTACAACACGCTGGATCGGGTGTCATTACGTCCTTAACTTGCATTGTCTCACCTCCGGTTCAGGATGAATTCACAACGGTAAACTGAGCGCAGGCAGGCACCTTCGCGAACGAGAAGTGAATGAGTGCGCTCGCAACTTGGGGGAACTTAGCTGGCCCGGGGGAATTGGCAGAGAGTTTACGCCTTCTGTTCCAATTAGGCGACTAAATCAGTCAGGTTGATCAACGATTGGATAGATTCGCAGGTTAGGAAGGGGTCTCAGTCACATTTTCCGGCGAACAGATCCGCTGATTTTCTTCCTGGTAGTTTTGCCGGTTTTCAAAACTGGTAATCCCAGGTCTACATCCTCATGAGGCTGCGGGATCACGTGAGTCGCTACCACCTTTCCGACTTTGTTGGCGGCAGCGGCGCCCGCGTCCACGGCACTGCGTACGGCGGCAACGTCTCCGCGAACAATCGCGGTGACTAACCCGGCGTCAATCTTTTCCCAGCCGACAAGTTTCACATTCGCCGACTTCACCATCGCATCGGCCGCCTCAATCATCGCGACCAGTCCCATGCATTCCACCATGCCGAGTGCTTCCGCCATATTGTTTATCTCCAACTCATGTTGTTGAGCCGAGATAGTCTACCAAGACAAGGCGAAATTTGTCCTCCCTTTTAGCCGATCCCTCGGCTTCTGAAAGAATTATCGCGGCGGCAGCGAAAGCAACGATCGTCGAGCAGTGTCGGGGCCCAACGATCGTTGCTGCGATTCAGGTGGGTAAGAGATTAACTTGGTTTACGGCTGACCAAATCTTTGCCGGTACTCAGCCGAACTCATGAAGGCATCGATGTGATGGTTAATCCCTGCCTGACCAGCGGGATTGCCATAGTTGTTGTTCAGGTCGTTCAACCAGAATTGGAAGCCGCCATCGCTATCAAGAACCGAGCGCCGCAAGTAGACCTCGTACAGTTTGTGTACAAACTGTGAGTTGTTAGTCAGCTGCGAACCATTATTCGTGAAAAGCGACGGAAAGGCGGCGACCCAAAAGGCACGTGACGCATCGATGCGTTTGACGTGAGTGCAACCGTTGTTGTCGTTGAAACCGGTCCCACACGCCCCTGTGATAGTTCCTGTCCAAAAGTTCAGACCGCCGTTATCAGGTTCGGGTTGATTGGTAAGAAAGTCGGCGTAATGCGTCCAGATGAAGAACCTTTGGTTGTCGATCGGATTTTGATTAACCGACACCCAGGCACTCCAAATCAGTCGGTTAGGAGAGGTTACGGTCACGCCATTGTGATCGACGCCGCCGGAGTTAAAGACCTTGTCCAGATTCGAATTGCTTTTGATGAAGCGCGCAACCCGATCAGGACAGGTTGATACTGCACCTCCCGACAATCCCGCCGAACCTCCCTGAATCGGGTATGCACCGCAGTTGCTCATGCTGGATCGACCCTGCAAATACAAAGCTAAGGTTCCAGCTACATGAGGAGAAGCCATCGACGTCCCGCACGTAATGTATGAGGTGTTGTCAGCATTGCTCGCCGCGGAGACGATAAAGTACCCCGGAGCGAAAAGATCAATGCTCCCGAAATTTGATCCAGGTCCCGGCTGGCAGTTCGACACCCGAACGTCAGCGGCGTCAATTGATGCCACCGTCAATGCATCGGGAACCTGGGCCGGACTGTAGAATCTCGCGTCATCATTAAAGTTGCCGGCGGCAACCACAACCGAGACACCGGAGTTTATTGTGGCCTGCACCCACCCATTGAGGCTGGGGCTGGCTCCCCCGCTGATGCTCATGTTCACAACAGCCGGAGTGAAGGGATTGTTTTGGTGTTGGCCAATCACGTAGTTGAGGCCGGAGTTAATAATCTCCGTCGGACAACCATGAAAGTTAGCAGTGCAAACTTTTACGGACTTGATGCTGACGTTCTTTGCTATTCCAAAGGTGGCGCCGCCGACGGTGCCAGCGACGTGAGTGCCGTGTCCGCCACAATCGTTATCAGTGGCCGTCGGTTTGGGAAAAATGCAGGAGTCGAGGTACTGACTGCCGTTAATGAAGTCGGCGGCAATCGCCGCTCGTCCACCAAACTCTTGATGAGTCGAGCGAATGCCCATGTCTAAGACATAAACATTAACGAACGAGCCGGTGTTGACGTAGTTGTAAGTCCCGGCGGTAAAGCCGCCCGCATTTACCGTTCCCACCGGTCCGGTCTGATCAACCCGATCTATTCCCCACGGGGGGTTGGTTGTGTCCCCGAAGGATATAGAGAGAACACCTCCTCAACCCATTTGACGTCGGGACTTTCACTTAACTCGATGGCTGCTTTCTCGCTGGGCAGTTCAATCGAAAAGCCGTGAGGCCCATTTTCCCAAATTTGAGTGACTTTGCCACCGTGCCTTCGCGCTTTCGTTTCAGCAATTGCACCCACTTGAGATTGTCGCACTTTCCTGAAGCTTTCTTCATAACCACATCGTCGTTCAGCATCACGATGTATCTGTTCTTGATCGGGTTTTTCGCCTTAACGAACTTGCTTTGCGGAACGAGCGAGTCCTGCGGCGGAAGCGGTTTGGAAGTCGTAAGAGGGGAGAACTCTTGTTCGCCGATCGTTTGACTTGATGTCGGAGTGAGAAACAGTTAAAGAAGTGAGAAGACTGAAAGCGAGAAGAAAGAAACTAATTCTTTTCATGATGACTCCTTTCTGAGGTGAAGCCATCGCACGTCTGCGCGGAGTCGCGCCGGGAAGGTCTCTCTATACAGAAGTGCGGGGCGAGGCATTGCCGGGAATTCCAGCGCCGGCTTGCGAGCAGCGCGGAAGTTCATCCACTTCCGACCACGCCGGGCAGAACCGATACTTCGCAAGAGACGGTCTGCAGCTAATACATTTTGAGAAGCGTGGTCGGGATGACTGATGCGAGGAAGAAACTGGGGGATTGTGTCGAGGGTGGAATTCTATTCCGATCTATTTTGATGTCAAGCTGATTTAAGTTTCCGTGAAAACCGAAAGTCGCCAATACGTCAGTTTGAAAGTATCATTCAACCCATCGCCTGGTCAGTTTCGCAGCGAATGAATCGGGGCGGGAATCCTGCCGCCGCGCCTGATAAAACCTGCCGAAGAGAACGCATTTACTGCCATGATCGGGGCGCTGCCTAGCAAGCCGCCAAACTCGACCATATCGCCGACCTCTTTGCCCGGAACCGGAATGATCCGCACCGCCGTGGTCTTATTGTTCATTACGCCGATAGCCATCTCATCAGCAATGATCGCCGCAATCGTTTCTGCCGAAGTCGAGCCAGGCACCGCCACCATATCAATTCCCACCGAGCAGACACTCGTCCAGGCTTCGAGCTTATCAAGGGTGAGCGCGCCCACCTGGGCCGCCTCAATCATTCCCGCATCTTCCGACACCGGGATGAAAGCGCCGCTCATGCCGCCCACTGCTCCGCTCGCCATCGCCCCGCCTTTCTTAACGGCATCCGTCAGCAGAGCCAGGGCTGCAGTCGTGCCATGCGTGCCGGCGCGTTCAAAACCCATCGCCTCGATAATATTTGCGACCGAATCTCCCGGCACCGGTGTGGGCGCAAGGGAAAGATCGATGATGCCGAAGGGTAAGTCCAGACGGCGCGCAGCCTCGCGTCCGATCAATTCACCGGCGCGCGAAAGTTTGAAAGAGAGTTTCTTGATAATCTCCGCGAGCTGCTCCAGCGGCAAATCAGCAGCAGCGCTGCGCAAGGCATAATTAACTACGCCCGGGCCTGAGACACCGACGTTGATGACGGCTTCCGGCTCGCCCACACCATGAAAAGCGCCCGCCATGAACGGATTGTCTTCAACAGCATTGGCAAAGCAAACAAACTTGGCACAGGCGAGACCGCCTGAATCACGAGTGCGGTCGGCCGCATCTTTGATCAATTCCCCGACCTGTCGCACCGCGTTCATGTTAATTCCCGCGCGCGTGGTTGCAACATTCACTGAGGAACAGAGTCGTTCCGTCGTGGCGAGCGCTTCGGGAATGGAGTTGAGAAACTGATTTTCGGAGTTGGTGGCGCCTTTGTGCACTAATGCCGAGTAGCCGCCAATGAAATCCACGCCTACTGATTTCGCGGCCGCATCAATCGTGCGCGCTAAATCAACCGGATCACCTGAGGCCCCTTCGGTGATCATGGAAATTGGCGTCAGCGCAATTCGTTTATTGGCCACGCGGATCCCGAATTCCTCTCCAATCTGATCCACCGTGGGAACCAGGCGCTCGCCGACTCTCATAATCTTCTCGTACGCCCGTTCCGCAGTGCGCGCTATAGTCTCGCTCGCGCAGTCCCTCAAGCTAAGACTCAGCGTAACTGTGCGCACGTCGAGATGTTCCATCTCGGTCATCGCTACAGTCTGAAGAATTTCAGCTTGTGAATATTCCATAAAAAGGTTTCGAGTTTCGAGTTGCGGGTTGCGGGTTTCGAGTTTGATTCGAAGGCTCTTATTAGGCTCCTGATGCATGCTTCAGGAGATCCTGCTCGCGGAACGCGAAACTCGGAACTCGAAACTCTGAACTCGAAACTCTGAACTCGAAACTCGTTAGCGCATCATCTCGCTTAGGATCAGAATCACCAGAAATAAAACGAACAAGACTGCAGCAACGAGGACAAAGCGCGCACTCGGATCATACGTAGCTTCATCAATCACCACCGTAGAAATTTCCCGCACTTTACCAAAACCCTTTTTCACATCTTCACCCAGCGCACCACGCGCGGCGCGAGGGCGAACGCCGTCTTCCGGCGATGCCGGCGCTGGATAATGCGTCACGGCGGGTGGGAGCGCCTCGGTTGGTGCTTGCTCCCGTTCCCACGCTGCTGAGGTCTCAACCTCATGTGTGAAAGGCTGCAATGGAACGGTCTCTAATGGAACGGTCTCTGCACCTCTAGCGGGGTAGTCGCTGGCGATATCAGACGTCGGCAGATTCGGCAAATCGACGGAAACAGTCTCAGGCGCGAAAAAAACTTCTTCAGTATCTGCGGAATGCTCGTGGCTCGAGGAGTCGGCCGCCCGAGCGGAAGTCGGCTTACCGCATTGAGGGCAAAACAAACCCCGGACACGGATCGATGCCCCACACGAACGACAACGACGAGCAATTTCAGGATCGGCCATAAACTGATTGGTCATTGCCGATTGCCAATTGCCGATTGGCGAATTTCGACTACTCGAATCCACCGGAACAGCGCGTGTGCCGGGAAAGGTATTCGGGCCCCAAAGAAGACTACTTTAATCGGCATTTGGCAATCGGAAATTGGCAATGTTCAGACGCGATGCATCGCATTGAAGAGGTCTTCGCGTTGCGCATAGATGCGCACGCCAAGCTTCTCACCCTCATGGCGCAGCCGATCTTTCAACTCGTTCGTGCTCTGACGAGCGCGAGTGGCGTCGCCGACAATCACCATTGCAAATTTTCCCTGTACCACCGTCTGGTTGATGTCGACGATACTGCAATCAGCCTCGGCGAGGATCTGTGCCACTCCGGCAACAATTCCAGGATGATCGACGCCAAACACTGAGATGATTAGGCGATCAGGCGAACCCTCCTGCGATGGCGATGTCACGCTGGCAGAGGCCGGCACATTTTGTCTGCTTGAATATGAGGTTCCGTTGGTGGTGAGAAAAGGCTCGACCTGGCGGTAGATTTCGGTGACGAGTTGCTCAACCGCTTGTTCATCCGCGTCCGCTCCCAACCGGTCGTACACCGTGCGGGTGATGCGATAAATCAAATCCTCATTCGCCATCATTCACATTGCCGATTGCCGATTAGTTACATTGCCAATTTCGAATTGCAATTTCGAATTGCCCGATTTCGACTACTTGATTTCCCGGTTTTCATTCCCGCTGTTGATTTCGCGAGGTCTCACGAGCGCGCTTTTTTGTTTTTTTTTAGTCGGCAATCGGCAATCGGCAATTCTTTCAGGGTCTACCATTGTCGCGACTCAATTCCCGAGCGGCCTCGCGCATTTCTTCAGAAAAGGATTCCTGCAAATCCACGCGGTCGACAATTCCTACGACCGCGGCTTCGATCGACATGTCCTGGTTGCCGATCGCGGTGCGCGCGGCCTTACCAAATGCACACATCACCATCTCACCCGCGCCAGCTCCCAATCGATCAGCGACTACCACAATATTTCGGGTTGGTTCTTTCTCCAGGTCGTAGGGATGCACAACCAGAAACCGAACACCCTCAAGGTCCGGCGTTTTCTTGGTTGACCACACTGTGCCTACAACTTTAGCTAGAAACATAGCTGCGCAGCTTCGAGTTTCGCGTTCGGAGTCTCGAGTTTCGAGTTTCGAGTTTCAGGTTTCGAGTTTCGAGTTTCGGGTTTCGAGTTCCGGGTCGAGTTTCGAGTTCGAAGGTTGAGTCGAGGGATAAGCATTAGAAGTCTCGAAACTTGTACCTTGAACTGAAACTGCGAACTCGAAAATTCGAAACCTGAAACTCGAAACCGCGAAAGCTTACCCTTTCGCGAACACTTCCTTGGGCTCGCCGATATCGCGAGCCGCGGGAGTAATGATTGTTTTGGCGTTGATATAGATCTTTTCGCCCTTCTGCAAGGCGCGCTTCACATCGTCTTCGCTGACAAAATCAACTACCTGACGCCCATTGCTGGAACTCGGAGCAGCAGAAGCTGCCGGTGCCGAAGGCGGCGGTGGCGCACTTGCACTTTCACTCCGCGATGGTCCGGAATACATACTTCCTGCTTCGACTTCGACAGGTTTAGATGCTGCCTGGGGAGGGGGCGTAGCGGCCGGAGCCGGCGTCCTGCCTGCTAGAAACTTGTCAACAATCGCTGCTATTTCTTCCCGGTTTATCTTCCCCCCAGCAACGGCGACAGCCGGCTGTTTCGGCTGCTGCGCGGCGGCCACGGGCATAGGGCTGGCGGACGCAGCTCGGGAAGCCGCAGGGCGCGCACTCTTGACCGGCCTTGTTTCAAAGGCAATGCGTTTGATGTCCATCAAGTGCAGCGGTGAGACATTATCCGATGTCACGTTTCCGCCCCACGAGCCGCAACCCAACGTCATCGAGGGCGGCAAAGCCGTAGAGAAGCCAATCGCACCATGAGTTGTCGGCGTATTGATTGTGATTCGTGACGCCGGCAATTCTGCCCCTACTCGCACAGCCGCCTCTCGCGACCGCGTATGCATTCCGGCGGTATGGCCCATGCCACCGTAGCCGAGAACTTCGCGACTGCGCGCCGCTCCTTGTTCCACGCCATCGACCACATAGAACGCGAGAATCGGCGAAAGCTTCTCCATCGATAAAGGAAACTCGCGCCCGACTCCGCCCACATCGGCGAGCAAACAGCGAGTGCCAGGGGGCACGCTAAGTCCCGCCATCTTGGCAATCACCTCAACCGAGCGGCCGACGATCGCAGGGTTAAGAGAACGTTGCGGTGTCGCGACGATTTTTCCTAATTGATCCGCTTCTGCAGCCGAAAGAAAATGGCCGCCTTGAGCCTTGAACTGTTCACGAACCGCTTTCTCAATCGGTGCGTCGCAGATCACGGCTTGCTCCGATGCGCATATCGTTCCGTTGTCGAAACACTTTCCCGTCAAAATATCCTGGACTGCTTTAGGCACATCCGCGCTTCTCTCAATAAAAGACGGCACGTTACCAGGGCCCACACCAAACGCCGGTTTTCCTGACGAATAAGCAGCACGCACCAGGCCAATGCCTCCGGTCGCCAGAATCACAGCCGTCTGCTTGTGCTTCATGAGAGTCTCTGTACCCTCAATCGTCGCGGTCGTCATGCAACCAATGGCATCGGCCGGCAGTCCTTCTTTAATACCAACTTCGCGCATCACTCGAACCGTTTCATTGATGCAGCGAGCGGCTGAGGGATGTGGCGAAAGTACGATTGCGTTTCGTGACTTAATAGCGATTAGGATTTTGAAAATTGCTGTCGAGGTAGGATTAGTTGAAGGAATGATACCGGCTACGACGCCACGTGGGCTGGCGATCTCAACAACGTCTTTCGATTCTGAGACGACACCGACCGTACGCAGTCCGCGAAAGTAGTTCCAAACGTCTTCAGCCGCAAAGCGATTCTTTTCCTGCTTGTCCGCGGGGACACCATAACCGGTTTCTTCAACCGCCATAGCACCCAGACGCGCTGCTTCGCGCATCGCGACTTTTGCCATCGCCTCGCAGATGCGATCGATCTTGGCCTGGTCAAAGCGAGCAACTTCAGCCTGCGCCTTATGAGCGGCTTCTATAAGATCGCGCGCTTGTTGCACTGATACGAGATCTTTGTCTACCGACATCGCCCCCTCCTAGATTGCCGATTGGCGATTTCCGATTGCCGATTGGAGTATTACGATTCTTGATTCCAAATGCGAAATCACTTCCTTCAGATTATTGCTAATCGGCAATCGGCAATTGGCAATCAAAAATCATCGGGCTCTTTCCTTATTCGCTTCCCGCGCGCCCGCCGGGAGCGATCGGTCGCCCTGCCCCAGCTGGCCACGCGATCCGCCTTGCAAGGAGCGTTCATCGGGACTGAGACCTGTTGAACCGTCAACGGGGAGAACTCGTTCGACTTCTGCATGTGGTCGGGGAATCACGTGAACACTGATCAATTCTCCTACTCGACGTGCTGCGGCTGCGCCGGCATCAGTAGCAGCCTTCACGGCGCCCACATCTCCACGCACGAAAATGGTCACGTAGCCGGCGCCGATATATTCCTTGCCAAGGAGCTGTACATTTGCAGCCTTGACCATTGCATCCGCAGCCTCAACGGCTCCGACGAAACCTTTGGTTTCGACCATTCCGAGTGCTTCTAAGGGCATCTCTTATCTCCTCACTTTTTCAGTTGTAGAAATTAAAGCCGATTGTTCGGGTAGCTGGCGCCAACGTAACACCGCAGACAGGAAGAATCAAGATCGGCTACCGTAAATCAAGAATCGGGAATTTTGAGCGTCAATCGTGAATCGTGAACCGTCAATCGTGAAACGGAAATTGGGATTCGTAAATCGTAACTATTTGGCAATAACGATTTAGCGTTTCACGGTTTGCGATTCCCGATTCCCGATTAACGATTGCCACTTCCCGCTTTACAAGTCACGACAAAAGTTTGACACCGTTTAGCATCGCAAGCTAGTATTGCCGCCAAGAGTAAGTGACTCTTAGAGATAGGGTTCCAAAACGAGGTCTAATTGACGCCTGCACTCGCAGGAATTAGTTGCAGTCTAATTTCCACGGGCTCTGCCAGGTTTGCAGACCATACAAACTGTCGCAGGGACTGACGCGGATCGGTAATGGCGGCTACTATCGGCGAACAGTTGCGACTCGCACGCGAGGAGCGGGGCATTCCTCTCCGAGAAATTTCCGACGAAACACGCATCTCAATCCGTTACCTCGAAGCAATCGAAGCAGGCGATTTCAAACGACTTCCCGGTGGGATTTTCAACCGGAGTTTCGTTAGAGCCTATGCCCGCTGCATTGGCTATGATGAAAAGAAGGCCGTTGAGGCTTATTCTCGATCGATGCAGGATTCGGGCGATGGCGGAGACGAAGTTATCACCACGCCCTACCAGTCGAAGGTTTACACGGATGTTCCGGCCACACGTTCTCCGGTTTTAACGGTGGTGCTGGCAATTATTATTCTCGCTCTATTAACCCTTGGTGCGCTCGCCGCGTTACACTGGTTCCAACGTCGCTCAGCTCAGCTCGACCAGCGTCCGAATTCGGAGCTGGTCTTTTATCAGCAGCGGGCGGCCAACGACTTCGTAAATGTTGGTGCGGATCTTGGGCCAAGGAAAACTGGCAACGAAGCAGTTCAGCAATAGTTTGGGTGTTGACCGCTGGCTTGCGCCTGACGGCGCAGCCCGAGATGCTGCGCGCAATTTGTTTTGGAAGTATCTGCCCGCTCCTGAAAGCGGGCAGAACTGTTTTCGGGATGTCTCAATCTCAAATCATTTCCAGCGACAGGAGTAATTTTCAATATCATGATTCCGTCTACTGTTCCTGAAGGACTTACATTCGACGATGTGCTTTTAGTTCCGGCGCGCTCCGACGTGCTTCCGTCAGAAACCGATACGTCCACTCAATTCACTCGCAGTATCCGTTTGCAAATTCCACTTTGCTCGGCGGCGATGGATACCGTAACCGAAGCCGCGCTCGCCATTGCCCTCGCCCAACAGGGCGGCATTGGAGTGATTCATAAGAATCTCAGCGTTACGCGCCAGGCCGAAGAAGTGGATAAGGTGAAACGGTCCGAATCGGGAATGATCGTCGATCCAGTAACGATCCGTCCGGATCGGCCGGTTCGCGAAGCGTTGATGGTCATGGAGAACTATCACATCAGCGGTGTTCCCGTTGTCGACGAAGACGGGCATTTGGTAGGTATCATTACTAATCGCGATCTTCGTTTTGAAACCCGATTCGAGATTCCGGTCTCCGAGGTGATGACAAAACAGCCCCTGGTAACTGTTCCGGTGGGGACGACCCTGGAACAAGCCAAGGCGGTCCTGCAAAAACATCGCATTGAGAAGCTGCTCGTGGTGGATGACGACAAACGAATTAAAGGCTTGATCACCGTCAAAGATATTCAGAAAGCGATCAAATATCCCACTGCGGCCAAAGACAATCTGGGTCGGCTGCGCGTTGCAGCTGCAATCGGCGCGACTGGCGATTATCGTGAGCGTGCTGATGAGTTAGTGAAAGCGCGGGTTGATTGTCTGGTAATCGATACCGCGCACGGCCACTCTACGCGCGTCATCGAAGCGGTCGGTGAGATAAAGCGACGGCATCCTGACACGGATGTGATTGCCGGAAACGTAGGAACTGGCGAAGGAGCGAAAGAATTAATCGAGGCGGGGGTCGACGCGATCAAAGTTGGCATTGGACCGGGATCAATTTGCACTACCCGAGTTGTCACCGGCGCCGGCGTTCCACAGATAACTGCGATTCAATCGTGCGTTAAGGCGGCGCGCGGCAGTGGCGTTCCGGTAATTTCTGACGGTGGCGTGAAGTTCTCCGGTGATGTGGCAAAAGCAATCGCAACCGGAGCCGACACGGTCATGATTGGTTCGCTCTTTGCCGGAACTGAAGAAGCGCCAGGTGAAGTAATTCTTTTTCAAGGACGTTCGTTTAAGACGTATCGCGGGATGGGTTCGATCGGCGCGATGCGCGAAGGCTCGCGTGACAGGTACGCGCAAGAAATGGCGGAAAGTGAATCGAAACTCGTGCCGGAAGGAATCGAAGGCCGCGTTGCTTATAAAGGCACAATCGCCGAGATGACGACGCAGTTAGTGGGTGGTCTGCGCTCAGGGATGGGCTACACGGGATGTCGCACGATTAAGGAGTTTCAGGAGAAGTGCCAATTCATCCGGATCA
Source organism: Pyrinomonadaceae bacterium (assembly GCA_963826235.1). GTDB lineage: Bacteria > Acidobacteriota > Blastocatellia > Pyrinomonadales > Pyrinomonadaceae > PSRF01. Next base: position 763,367 of record CAWGWE010000002.1, read on the forward strand.
CGTCTGCCGGTCTGCGCGAGTCGCACGTTCACGACGTAATCATCACCAAAGAAGCACCGAATTACCGGGTGGAGTAAGTAAGTAAGTAAGTAGGGGCATCCCTCAAAGCGCCGATGCGGCTTTGCCGCTTCCCGTGCGGTAAGGCTGGCCTTACCGGCAACGTTCTTGTTATCTGCTCAGCGCGAGGCTCAGCCTCGCGCAGTAATTAAGGCGCAAGCGACGGTAAGGCAAGCCTTACCGCACTGGAGGCGGCAAAGCCGCCACCCGAATTGAGAACGACCACGATTGGGAATACCTAGCCCTTCAGCCATGCAGCCCGCAACGCCTTCTGCTCCCGCGTCGCGTCTTTGCGCTCTTCAATGCGATAGTCAAAACGATCTGGCTCGCCCAGAATGATGGTAGCCGAAATGGTTTTTCGATCGCGCGTAACAACAACCGGAACCCGACTTCCCTGCTTGTAGCGCGCCAGCACTCGCAGCCAATTGTCTCCTGTCACTTTGTTGCCGCCGAGAGAAACCAACTCGTCATCACGTTGCAAACCCGCGTCCTCTGCTGGTGAGCCATTGCGAACACCGGCAATCACCGGCCGACCTGAGCTGTCATTAATCGAGAGGCCTGCGTTGAATGGCTGCGGCTTCACTTCTTTCACCAGTCTTAGACCCATATAGCCAAACGCTTCGTCGTACGGAAGTGCCTCAGTCCGTCGCACATAGCGCGCAAAGAAGTCGCTGAAATCAAAGCCGGCAACTTCGCTCGCAACTCTCAACAAGTCCTCCGGCTGGTAACCACGGCCGCGCAGGTAATAAGTCGCATTCGGACTCTTCAAATAAAATTCGTCATACATCCGTCGCATCACTTCGTCGAGCGATCCCTTGCCATTCGTCTTCCCGCGAATGATCAAATCCAAAACGAAGCCAAGCAATTCGCCTTTCGGATAATAACTAATTGCCGTATTGGTGAGGTTGGTACGTTGCGCATGGGGCGCGTCATCAATGAACGGCGCCGACTGCGACGACTCTTCTGCGCTCATCAAGCGACTGCCGGGAGCGGTTTCAATTCCTGTCACCGTCTCGGATTGACGTCGCAGGAATTGTGTTTCATTCCAAAGGCCCGCACGGTGCATCATGAGGTGTCCGTAGTAATTGGTCAGGCCCTCTGCGATCCACAAACCGCGCGTGTTTGCCGGCCGAGTGAAATCCCAGGGACCAAATTCTGCCGGACGTAAACGCTTCACATTCCAAACATGAAAGAACTCGTGGGCCACCGTACCGAGCGTGCTTTCGTATATCTCTGGATCAGTTAAAGCGCCCGGTAAGATGATTTGAGTCGAAGTCAGGTGCTCCATTCCATCACCCGAGCGATCATCGGCCGCAAAGTGAATTAAGAAAGTGTAGGCATCAAAATCCGGCTCACCCCACATCGCGATTTGCGCGCGAACGATCTTTTCAATGTCGCGCACCAGGGCGTTGCGCTTGCCACCTTCGTCACCAAAGGAATGCACCATCACGTGATACTTCTTGCCGTTCACTTGAAAGACATCTTCCGTCCAGTCCGGCGAAATCTCAGTTGGCGTATCCGTCATGATGTCCCAGTTGGGAAATTGCCATTCGCGCTGTCCGGCACGATCCATTCGTCCATTTATTATTCGCCAGCCGTTCGGAGGCGTAATGCTTAGCTTTACCGGATCCGCTTTGTGATCAGCGATGTACATGAAAATCGAATGGCCGTTATAGTTGGCGTGACGCGTATCAAGTTGCGAAAAAGTTCCCGAGAGATCGTTGCCGAACACTTTGTAGCTGAATGTGAGTGCGGCGTTCCCTTTCGTCTCCACACGCCAGGTTTGATTGTCGATGCGGCTCAGAGGCAGCGAAACCGGGCGGCAAGCAGTTTGGCTCCGCTGCTCTTGCTGCGGCGGACAGATTCCGGATGCGGCGTAAACTTCCTGCACGTTCTTCGCGAAGTCGAATACTGCATAACGACCGGGCGACCAACGTGGCATCTGGAAGTTGAGTGAGGGTGGAGTTCCCTGCTCGGGTAATTCAACCTCCATCGTCACTTCGAAGAGATGCGAAACCGGGCGCGACATTGAAAGGCGATAGTGGATCGAGCGCAGCGGAGTCTGCTGCGCAGCAGCTATACCGAACATCGAAAGTAGCTGCAATGCCAGCAACAGACGAAAGCCAAGCTTAAAGTAGTTGTTTTTCATAAATGATTCTGACGATGGTCTGATGGAATTGTAGGGAGTCGGCAGCGGATTATGACACCTGCGGAGGGTCTGTCAAAAACACATGAGCTCCTCGAAACTGTTCCGCCTGAGACCACGAGCACTGCCCTCCTTGCATGTGTTTCAACCTTCGACTAACTTCAGAGACCAAAACCAAGACCTTAGAGCAAGTTCCGCCAATGCCCTTAACCGAACGTCTCTATTACAGCGACTCTCACCTGATCGAATTCGAAGCTCGAGTAATCGATCAAACTGAGCGCGTCAGTGGCTGGACTGCCATAACACTCGATCGCACGGCGTTCTACCCCACCGGCGGCGGCCAGCCCAGCGACACGGGCACAATCGGCGGCGTACGCGTTGTCGAATGTATTGACGACGAAGAAAACGGCATCCTTCATGTGATTCAAGGAAGAGCTCCGGCTGTGGGATCCACCGTTCAGGGCCGCGTGGATTGGCCCCGCCGTCTTGATCATATGCAGCAACATACCGGACAGCACATTCTTTCGCAGGCATTTATCTCGCTCTTCAACGCACCGACGCGCGGCTTTCGTGTGCTTGAGCAATCTTGCGAAATTGATCTCGAGCTGACTAACCCGACGACTGAGATCATCGAACGCGCTGTGGGCCTGGCTAACAACGTCATCTGGGAAGATCGCGCAATTACGATCAAGGAAGTTAGTTCCAACGAAGCTGCTGCCCTTCCTTTACGAAAGGAACCCGCACGAGCCGGCGATCTGCGTTTGATCGAGATTGAAGGCTTTGATCTGACTCCCTGCGGAGGCACGCATGCGTACCGCACAGGAGAAGTGGGCATCATCGTGGTGCGGTCGTGGGAACGCGCAAAGGGGCTCACGCGCATTGAGTTTCTTGCGGGCAATCGCGCGTTTGCAGATTACCGCCGAGCAAATTCGTCCGCGCGCGAAACCGCCGCACTCTTTAGCGCAGCGCGTGATGATGCCCCCGCGCTGGCACAACGAATGGTTGAAGAAAACAAAGACCTGCACCGGCGGGTGCGGGTGCTGGAAGAGGTTGCGGCAAAAGTTGAGGCTGAAGAGCTGTTACGAGAAGGCGAAGCTTCTGAACGAAATCCTGACAAAGACAATACCAGCGAGTTGCGCGCTCAACGCGGGCGCGATTCGACGCGCGCGGCCGTCGCAGGCAATACCCGGTGGCTGAGCGCCCAACGCGACAGCGCCTCCAAACGTGCTGGGTTCGAGAGTAACCAGGGAACGAGCGAGCAGAGTGAAACTGTTGGATCCGTCAGCACGGATTTTCCTGCCCTTGAAGCAGTGAAACCATCCGGCCCTAAAATCACCCCTCGTGTCATCACAAAAATCTTTGACCAGCGTGATGCTGAATCTCTAAAACACCTCGCCCTGGCGTTAATAATTCATCCCAACGTCATCGCCTTACTTGGCTCGCGCGACAAAGAAGCCGCACGGCTGGTGTTTGCCCGCTCTCTGGATGCACCGGGAGACATGAACGCGTTGATGCGCGAGGCTTGTGCAATTCTGGAAGGACGCGGCGGCGGCAAACCGGATCTGGCGCAAGGTGGTGGAAAGAAGGTCGCGAAACTAGAGGAAGCTCTGGCGCAGGTTTTGAGAGCTCTCAAGCAAAGTGGTTAAGATATATGGAAAATTTTGAAAAGCGGTCTCGAGTTCTTTAGTTTAACGATTTGACACTTCCCGGTCGGGATTCCTAAGATGCATCGGTAGTGGGGCAGTAGCTCAGTTTGGCAGAGCGCCGCGTTCGCAATGCGGAGGTCAGGGGTTCGATCCCCCTCTGCTCCACCAAAAACTTCTCACGTCTCAATAACTTACGATTACAAAGTCATCCGACCTGATTTTCCCAAGTGGCCAATACGTGGCCAGAAAAAACAGTACTCTATGGTAGAAAACGGGAAAGAAAGGTAATGAATGGTAATCGGAAGGTCGACGCCGCGTTGCAACTCATTGTATTGCGGTCATTCAAGTTTTTCGTCTGTAATGCGGAGGCCTGGACCAGATCAGATAGCTATCCGTTGTTGAATATCTCTTGTGCCGCGGACAGTTTCGGTCGACGAAAATTAGCACTCTGTTACGAGGCCCTCCGACGTGGCTGGCACATCGATACTCGCCCTAACAAAGGAGACACCGCTTGTCGATCTGGTGCAGGTGATATTGTTGTCGGCGAAGGAGTCTTCGGCTTGCGTCGGGCCTTTTTGCGGCGGGAGTTCGAACTATAGTTATGACCCTATGGAAAGTGCCGGATAGCGAGACCAAAGAATTGATGGTCTGCTTCTATCGAGCGATGCAAGGAGGTTTGACGAAATCTGCCGCCTTGCGTGAGGCCAAACTTGCGATTATAGAATTGGACCCTCATCCGTTCTACTGGGGAAGCTTTATCTGCGAAGGTGACTGGATGACTCCACAGAGACAAGCTTTTGCCGCCTGAGGTCTTCGCAATCTCACCATCTGATCGGGTTTCACAAAAAACATCACCCCATTTCCAAGTGGCCAATACGTGGACAAAAATAACTGCACGCTACCGGTACGCGATGGTAAGGACTGTTAAAGAACCGGCAAACCCTTGATCTCTCGGTGGCTGCGACTTTCGAAAAGGCAATTACTTACGTTATTGCCGGAAGTCAAATTTGCAATGCGGAGGGTCAGTTGTTCGATCCCCCTCTGCTCCACCATTATTTTCAACCATTTACAGCCGCCGGCACTGGCGGCTGTTTTGGCCAAGTGGCCAATACGTGGACATTTTTTCTGGAATTCAATTGCACAGCATCAACAGCCGTGCGTTTGATTTGCTCTGTCCTCACGTAACGCATGGTCAGACGAACGTCTGAGTGCCCTAAAAGTTGGGCGATTGTGAAGGCGTCGCTATCCTATCTCGGCCAGGCGGGTACCAAACGTAGCCCTGAGATCTTTCCATCGTGAACCCCTCAGGTGAGACAGTTGTCAATTGGCACATGTGCCGTGCAAACGATCGCCTCTCGTCTAGAAGGTCTGGATCCGACCTACTTCGAGACTGATCTAATGCGCTATCGACATTGAAACCCGTGATTGGGGCTTTGAAGTCTGGGCTTGCCGGAGCACATCGTCGCTAGTGAGCGTTCGCATAAACTCAACAATATCGCTCATCTCCTCTTCAGTCAGTTTAAGAGGACTTAGCTTCATGTCCAGATTAGGGTTATTACCACCGCCTTGGTTGTAGAATTTCACTACGTCAAGCAACGTCCTGATAGAACCGTTGTGCATGTAGGGCCAGGTCAGTTCGATGTCCCTCAGAGTGGGACTCCGGAAAGCCCCAATGTCTCTTAACCTCCTTGTAACCAGGAAACGGCCCAACTCAGCGTACTCTGGCCGGTGAGCAAGTCGGGACGCATTCTCAGCACGCGAAGCATTGACAATAATCTCCTGCGCGCGCGGCGCCGGGATCTGAAGGAATATTATTAACAAAGCCAAAAGGAACATAGACTGATCACTCGTCTACTGATATAGGCGCTGGCACCATGCGGGTATAAGCGTTGGCGACTTGGCCGGCAGGTTGTGCCTGCGAGATGGCATATTCAGGGGCCATCGCTATCTGAAGATTGCTGCGCGCATTACAGCGGGTCAACTTCGCCTTCGCAGCTTGCGAAAGAACAATCGCCACAAAAAGAAAACAGAGCCAACAAGAGACACGACCACTAAGGCTAAGCTGATCTTCCACCACTTGAGTGAGATTTGGTGTGTACTGAAATTAAAAGAATAGAACCAAGCTAGACTGTATGCGTACAACCCGGCAATGCCCACAATCACGCTAAACAGAAACCCGATCACATTTGCAAACTTGCCCCAAAATGTCATGGTCAATCGTTAGGGCCCAAATATTGGGTATCCGCCCCTGGCAGCTTTATCCATAAGATTAGGATAATTCATCGGTGCTCTTTCATTAACCTGCCTTTGAATGTCACTCCACGAGCCACCACACTCATTAATTGCATCTCTTGTTACTGTGTTGCAGTCGTTCTTCAGAGGTTGCCATGGACCATACGGCGTTCCCTGCCTGAACTTCGCTGTAATACAGGCTTTATTAACCTCTACATCGATGCATATCGAGTCAGCAGCGGCAGCCTGTCCCGTATGATCATTCATCGTAGTTTCCGGATATGCCTCCGCCAAAGTACCCGGTGAACCCGGGACGCCGCCGCCCGCCGGTCCCAATCCAGTTTCAAAGTCCGATGCTTTTATCCAACTGTGGTACGTATTGATAAAGAAGGCACCAGCTGCTCCGCCTGGAATTTGGGCGTTTCTGAAACAAACCTTAACTGTTTCTTTCTTATCTAAACCAAGCGGATCACTGAAACTAATTGGGTTGTTATCTACATAGGCATACAGGTTGATTCCACCGGCGAGACCGATGGGGTCTTCACTGATGAAGCGCTGCAATAATGGGCTGTAGTACCGAGCGCGGTAATAGTACAGGCCCGTCCGGTCATTCTCACGGCCGGTGTACTGTGAAGTATTGCTGCTCGCTGCCCCGCTCGTGGTGGATTTGCCAAACGGTTCATACGTGTACTCGGTCTGAATTGCCCCGGACTCATCAGTCAGCCCCAGCGTTGAACCCAAGGGGTCTGTGATGAGCGTACGCGTTCCACCCGCATCCGCGCGAGTGAAGACCGTATCGACACCGCCAAGAAGCAAATTCGCTGAAGGCGCCCCGCTTACCTGCTCCTGCACAACATCGTGGCCGTCGTAAAGAAAACCTCGCGACTCGCCGTTCACAGTTTTCTGCAGTCTTCTGCCGAACGCGTCGTACTGGAAGCTGGCCGTCACACTGCCGGTGATTGATGTGAGCTGGTTCCGGGCATCCCACGTGTAATTATTTGCGCCATCGCCGGTAAGATTGCCGTTGGCGTCGTAGGTCAAGGTGGCGGCTTCACGTTCAGTAAGTTGGTTGCCGTCATTGTACGTCGCGGAGGACAGCTCCTGCGGCAAGCCGATGCGCGCATAGTTGCCGGCAACTTTTGAGCGCCGCCCGGCCGGGTCATATTCATAGGTGAGATCACCCAGGACTGCTTCGCCCAACTTGTAGGTCACATTCCTAAGTTGTGATGCCGCGTCATAATCATATTCAGCCCGCACTCCATTGGGCAGCGTCTTGGTTGTCAGGCGGTCGCCATCATCATAATCAAAACTAACGGTGGCTGTTCCTTGAGTGATCTCAGTCAACCGATCCGCATTGTCATAGGTGTAGTTCACGACGGCTTGACCTGGCACGGTCATGGTCTTGCGGCGACCTACCTTGTCGTATGTATAACTGACTGTACCTTGCGGAGTTGCCACTGATAGCAAACGGTCGAAGCTGTCATAGTCCAGCGTCATAGTGCCTGACAAAGAATCAACGGCGGTCCTGAGGCGGTTTCCGGCGTCGTAGGTGTAATTAATGGTGCTCTCATAAATGCCTATACCGGTTTCGCCGAATCCGACGAAATTCAATCGGTTTAAGTCGTCGTAACCATAGGCCCTGACTATTCCTCTGCGGTCTGTGAATTTTACCAAGTTGCCCTTCAGGTCATACACATAGCTTTCTAGACTCGAGGCCCCTTGTAACTGATCGGTTCGCGTCTGGAGCCGGTCCATGCTGTCATAACTATAACTGGTGACTTTCTGGCGAGGGTCCGTGACGGAAAGAAGGTTCCCATTCGGGTCGTACGCGAATTCAGTTACGCCCTCCAAAGGGTTTGTGATCTTGGTAAGTTGGTTATAGGGATCGTAGTCATATCTCACACTTTGGCCCGACGGATTTGTCACGCTCAGCGTTCGTCCTGCCGCGTCGACGTGCCGTCTCAGACTGCGACCTGAGGAATCGGTTGTGGAAAGTAAGACTCTAGATTGATACTGAAATCTTGTTGATCTTCCTAGTGGATCAGTAATGGAAATCGGTAGTCCATTTTCGTTGCGTTCAAAAGTAGATCGGCGTCCGAGCGAATCGGTTTTGCTGAGAACACCCCCCTTCTCATGGTACGCAAACGAAGTCACGCGACCGAGAGGGTCACTGATAGTAGTGGGGCGATCAAGACTGTAATCCACGTCGTAGCTGTAACGAGTTGTCACCGCTTCAGGGGTTAACGCAAGGGCGGTAACGCTGGTGACTCTTCCTTGTGAATCGTAAGTGTATGCGGTCTTCCTTCCCAACGGGTCGGTGGCGTTGAGAATCAAGTTAGTGTTGAACTGCCGCTCGATCGAAAAAATTTGCTGTTCCGGTTTTCCAACAGCATGGGTATCAGTTAGCCAGTATCCCGTGCCATTAAAAGCTACTCTTCTGACGTTGCCTCGCTGATCGGTTACATCTGTTTGGGTAACCTTGCCTCCACTGTTGAGTGTATAAACAAACTGATACGTAGGATTGTCAGCCGGATTAGCTGGCGTGTCATCAGCCATCGTCTGTTTGCGGACCCGCCCGTTGGCGTCGTATTCGTTGCTGAGATATAGAATGTTCCGCGGATCCTTAATCGTGAGCATGCGATGTGAAGTGTCATATGTATACTCGGTTACTCCGTTTTTGGCGTCAGTAACTTTCCACAATCGGCCACTGGCATCGTAGGTGTAATTGACTTCCCGCCCGATATTATCAGTGGCCTTGATGATGCGGTTGCTCGTATCGTAGGTAAAGTCGATGTACTTGCCGCTGGGAGAACTAACCTTGGTAACGTTGCCGATTGGGGAGCCGAACGAATTAACACCCGAGCGAGAGATGTTAATTGTGTTCCCATAACTATCTCTGATCCGTTGCAAAGGCGCGTTCTCCCCGAACACATACACAGTGCCGTCCTGAAGAGTCATGCGCCAGACTTCAATATGTTCCGGATCAGGAAAGCTATTCCATCGAATTTCAGCCTTGTAAAACGGACCTGGCGCCAGGCACCAAAACACTGCATCCACGTAGCTGCTGCCCTCGGACACCCTGTCGAAATGAACACGTCCGCCGTCGGGAAGAATCAGGTCAACCTCCTTATACTGTTCCGCCGACCAGAGAAACATGTGATAGGAATGGGTGGCGCCGATTCCAAACGGTCTTGAGGCCGTATCCCGTGGACGGTAAGTTCGTGTAAGGGTCAGAGGAAGGATGTCAGCAATCGAGAGATCTATCTTTTTGTGAACGAATAGTCCCGTGCCCAGATTCACCGGGTCACCATCCTTGCATGGATCGCACGGGAGAGGACCTTCGGCAGGAGGACTTTCCCCGCTATTAATCATGACGCCTGAAAACTCATAGATAACTACGCCTGGATCGGGCACGACCTGACGTCCATCTGATGTCACGGTTCCTTTTCCGTAGACATACCAACCCTTGTCGGCCGGATCGTAATTCCAGAAATCGATGCGCGAGCCTGGACGCTCGTTGGTGTAATTGGGATAAATGACCCTTGCTCGTGGCGGGATAATTTGAGCGCCGCCAGGTTGAATCGTGAAGAAGACTGGGACATTGATACCGGGTGGAAGTGGGAACGGCGGCCGATCTACAGGGATCGGCGTGATGCTGATTTGAGTTACCGTTTCACCATCAAGTCCTCGAATGAGCGTACCCGACGGCAATTGCAATTCAAGGCCAGGGATATAAGGCGTCGTGGCCGTAAAGTCGTTGGCCGTGGGCGACGCAATCGTGACGGCGTTATCGGTATCCAGCTTGGGCATCCAGATCGTGTAACCCAGGACATCTGTTTTGCCACCCGTGATGTCTACGCCGACGCGGAAAAGTCCGTAGGTTTTTGCCGGAGTGCCGGCACTCCGTCCATCAATCTTTAACACCTGATGCCCCGCCGATATCGACTGAAGCAGGAATCTGCCAGTTTGATCGCTGTGAGTGAAAGCGCCATTCATTTGTAGAGTGACATCTGCGAGAGGTTTACCCGCGAGAGTCAGGACTTGACCGGCGACTGCAGTTACTCCCGGAGGTGCTTGCAACGGAGGAAGCTTTTGCCAGTGCGTCTCCGGATAATCGGTCCGCCAGTTTCCATTCTGGTTTTTTGCGCTCGGAGTCCAGTCGTCGTTGTCCGGTAAACCATTGTTTGAGTTCTGTCCCCGATTGCTTCGTTCATCTTCCTCAGAATCAATTGTCGTGGTGAATGTAAATGCTGTTGCAGCGAATAACAGGTTCGCAATGTCTAACGGGCCGGCGATTAGTACGGTGTAGTTAACGCCCTTCTGCAAGGGTTCAATGGGCGTAATAAAGGCCAATCTGCCACCTTCAGCCGGAACCACATTCGACGTCACAACGCCATGCGGGCCATTCAGTCTGATCGTTTCGGCGTTGATAGTGTCTGCGCGGAGTCGCTTCGAAAAAAGTAACCCAATCCGGCTATCTACTCGCACATCGGTCTCGCCATCAGCCGGCAACGACTTAGTGAGGAACGGTGGTCTACTATCGGTGGGTTCTGTTGCGTTGCCAGTCCAACTGAAACTTCGTGTCTCCGGATTGAATATTTCAGACGAGGTCTGCGCATTGCCGAGAACATCAGTGCCCCCCTCCACTAGGACGGTCCCCTCGGAGAGTATCGTCGCTCGGTGTTTTTGACGCTGGACGTTAGGTACACTTTGCAGAGCAGTAATGACTCCGGTCGTAGAGTTCCACAATTCAGCCCCTGCTGGCGCGCGCCTACTTCCGAACACGCCTCCAACGATCAACACACTGCCGTCGATAAGTAGTGTCGCCGTATGATAAGCGCGCGCGGCAGGCAGGCCGGATTGAGGAAGTAAGGCAAATGTTTGCGTTTGGAAATTGAAGATTTCGGCGCGATTAACTATTTGGCCGTTACGGCCTACGCCACCCAGGATAAGAATTCCACCGTCGGGGAGCATCGTCGCCGAATGCCAGGCGCGTGAAAAATGCAACCTTGCCGGTAACTCGTTCGTGCGGCCCGTATACGGATCTTGAATAAGAACAACATCCCTGGAGCCATTCCCTGCGCGACCTCCAATCAATAGCAACGATCCGTTCGGGAGGATCGTGCTGGTTTGTCCCTCCGATAACGTTGGGGACTGAAGGCGAGGCGGACGCCCAGGTTTATTTCTCTCCGCACTAGATACCGGTGGTGCTTTTGTGGTCCTAAGAACAGGCGAGGGATCCTTCTTTGCCGAGGCCCAACCGAGAACCGGACCCACCACCAGCGATAAGCACATGCCGAGACTAAGGCTAAGGCTGAGGCTGAAATGACTTTTCATGATCATTCTCCGATTCCCAAAAGAGATGTATCGGCCGAAGTTTTACCCGCTTCACGGGCTCGTAACAGTGACGTTCACTGTGCCCGTATTAGGCGACCAAGCTCCACTGGTCCAGTCTATGTCGATCGGGTTGACGCTGATTCTGTATGTGCCTCCGGTGGGCAGTGACTTTTGCGCAAGGTTAAAGCTGCTACTGCTGGAGCTGGCAGAGGTCAAGGTTGTGCCGTCAGGTTTAATCAATGTAATCAAGACTGGGTGCAGAGTGTTGCCCGTCATTCTTACAGTTACCAGTTGCCCTGCAGTGCCGTTGAAGTACACGTTGCCATTTTGACCGGGCACCGTGATGGGTACACCTAAGGCAGGGCCGTTAATTGTTATGTTGCCTGTAATATCCTCAGGGACGTTGTAGAGTGTCGCCGTCATGCTGCCGGCAGTGGTGTTTGCGTTAAGAAGGATCGAATACGTGCCGGTTGCAGGCAGAGTTTTGGTGTCAAGAAATCCGCTACCGCCATTGTTTATAGTGGGCCCTGTTGATTGAGTCAGGACAGTCCCGTCCGGGTTGTAAATAATTACCGTGCAACTACGAACCGAGGTATTCAGCACATGGAGGCTAACTCGCTGTCCGACGGTTCCGCTAAATGTCAGCCGGGCATCCTGGCCGGGCACTGTGGTTATGACGTTTACTGGAGGCCCACCAGGGACGATCGTTGCGAGGACATCCGGAGGAACTTCGTAGAGGGTGAGTTCAACGCTGCCTGTCCACGACGTCGAGGGATCAACGAGAATCGTGTATTTTCCGGACGCCGGCAACGTTAAGGTGTCTATGAATCTGGTATTAGCGTTGTTGTTGTCAGTGCTGATTGAATGGTCACGAAACGTGATGCCATTAGGATCGTAAATCTTCAGCGCGCCAGGGAATGTCGAATTAGCAATCTTCAGGCTTATACGCTGACCCGCGATGCCGAAGAATGTGAGTTGGCCGTTTTGTCCTGCAGCCGCTATTGAAACGGTCTTCGTCGGCCCTCCGGGTGAAATCGTAGCGAGGGTGTCAGGCGGTATCTCACTCAGAGTGACATTGGGCTGCGCGGTGGAACTGCCCGTCAATTCAATCATGATCGTGTAAGTTCCGGTGACTGGAACACCAACTGTGTAATGACCGAATAAGCTAGCCTGTCGATTGTTATCAACGAATGAAGTGCTGTTTGGATTGACGCTTGTGGAATCTCTGAGGATCGATCCATCAGGGTTGAAGATCGAATACCGCAGGGTTGTTGCGGGCGTTACCGTATTGTTGATGGTATATCCAATTCGCTGCCCGGCAACCGCATCGAAGATGACCAAGCCAATCTTGTTCGGAGTATTGATAGGGACTGCTTTTGTTTCGCCTATCGCCATCCTTCCCGTGTAGACCACTTGAGCGGTCGTGCAGCACCCGGAGTAAGAAGTTCTCGGCGGGTAAAAAAAGTCGTCAGCGCTTAGGGCTTTTCCAAACGGCGTGTTGACTGTAACTTTGCCCGATCCGCCTCGGATAGGGACGGTAACTATGAGTTCTGTGGTGGTTCCCGAGGTTAACGGAGCGCGGGAAATGCCAATGGCTGTTCCATTGTTGGAAAGCAAAGCTTCGAAATTAGTACCATTGATCGTTACGCTCGCTGCAGGATCAGCAATTGTCGGACTGAATCCGGTAATCAAAGGAGCCAGCGTGTCTAATGTGAATTGCGTGGCGCTGGCAGCTGAACCAGCCGGACTAGTTACCGAAAGTGGGCCCGTGGTCACACCAGGTGGTGCTGCTACCACGATTTGTGAGGGGTTGGCGGAAATAACTGTTCCCACCGCGCCGTTGAAGCTGACTGTGTTTTCGGTTGTCGTGGCGCTAAAGCTCGTGCCGGAGATCGTGACTACCGTGCCCTCGACGCCCTTGCTTGGCGTGAAGTCAAGAATAGAGACTTGCGTCGGGAGGTGACGCGAGATGGCCAGGAGATTGCCGGTCGCGTCGTAGGAGTATTTGGCCGCCTGGCCAGTCTTGTCTTCAACAGTTACCAGCCTGCCAAGCTCGTCGTAATTGTGTTTGATCGAATCAGTGTGGCTCGATGAATTCAAACTGAAGTTGCTGGTGCTGGTTGCTTGTTCGCTCACTGTGATCCCTGATTGCACTTGAGGCTGATAACCGGGTGCGGATGCCTGAACTTTTGAGGTCCCCGGCCTAAGTTCGTCAAGTGTGTAATCACCGGCGCTGTTAGTGAGGGTTCTGCCAACTAACGGAGCGCCTTGATAGACTTTGACAGTCGCTCCGCCAAGCGGAGTCACCCCGTCGGACTTTGTGACCCTGCCAGTAATTGCCCCAGGTTTGTACAGTGACACATTGAACGTCGTATTTGTGCCAACTGAGACTACGATGGCTGGGCTAGTATCGGTTTTGTAGCCGTCGGCGGAAACACGAATATCGTAACTTCCGGATCTGAGGCCCCCGAATGAGTAGGCTCCGCTGGTATTTGTCCTGGCGCCCGCCACAAACAAACCTGATTCCAGGGCTTCGACAAATGCTCCGGGGATCCCAGCGCCAGTGCTCGTTGCTGTAATGGTTCCGGCAAGGGTACCCGAGGAAACCGAATAGTTAACCGAGTTTCCAACGATGCTTTTCACATAGTAGCCCGCGGCAATTTTGAGCGTCACCACTACCGGACCTGTGGTGGTACCGACAGGCACACGAGCATCAATTCTGCTATCACTCCAACTGCTGGGCGAGGCCATAAGGCCATTGAATGTGACCGTACTCGCCCCCTGCGTAGCTCCAAAATTGGAGCCGGTGACGACTACCGGAGTGTCAACGGGACCCGAATCTGGTGAGAGACTACTGATAGTTGGGCGTGGGGCCGGGATTGGTATAACGACATTGGAGTCGGAGCCCTGCTCCATTCTGAGTTCGGCTTTTACTCTGTTATTCCCTACTGCTGAGACTTGTACGCCGACCCATAGGTAGAATCGGTCTGTAGCCGTCATCGTTACTTCGGTTGCTGTGTAACAGGTAAAAGACCGGGCCGCGAAGGAGGTAGTCAGGTATGTGTTTGGGCCTCCCTGCGTCCCGAACGGCTCGGTGCAATGTACGATCGTCGACCCAGAGGTATTGTTGAGAGCAAGTTTGACACGTGCGTACATCGTGCCAAAGTTGTCCGTCTTTCGCATCCAAAGCTTGAACTTGATCGCTGATCCTGTGGGAATTACTCCCTGCGAGTTGGGAATGTTCGCCTGCGTATCAAATGCTTTAATCAAATAGTCGCCGTTCGGCTGGTTCCTCAGCTCAGCGGATTGAACCGTGTAAGCTGCGGCGTCGGGCAATGCCGTCTTTAATTGAAGTTGCCCATTGGTGGAAGAACTTTCTTTGTGTAGATAGTACGTAGAGGTCTGCGCCTGTACAGACGGAGAACACATCAGAAGGAGCAAAAAGACGCCGGCAAGCAGGAAGTCTGGTCCGTAGGATGGGATTAAGGCGGACGGATACTTGCAGGCCATGGCAAAAGCCTCCCTCTGAGTGAGTCTCTGTTGTGGTGTGCGTTAAGTTAAAAAGGACAGAAAATCTCTACCCAAGCCTCGGTCTTGGATAGTTCCAACTTACAATTCCCTTTTTGACGGCGATGCGCCAACGGTGCTTTCGTTCTAAAAGATCAATTCACGGGGGCATTTACCCCATCAATGAAGTCTTCTACTGAGAAATGAACGTGTCGCCGGCAAATCTATATAGTGGAGCACTACAGATTGTTGGAAGTGGTTTCAAGAAGTCGCTAACTTGGAACCATTATGTCGGGAAGGGTTTCAAGAGAACGATGGACTTTGGACTACGCGGCGGACTTTAACTGGAGAATAATATGCTGTCAATAGCAAGGTGTGTTGCTAAGTGAGTTATTTTCGTTGTCGCTACGTTCATTTAACACCCCTGACCGCAAAACTGCTACGCCGGCTCGGCTCTCTTTTTTTTTGCTCACAACTAGTGATATGAGTCTCGCGTTCAAGGACATTCATAGCCCTGAAGTAAAGGCTGGTCGGTATACAAGTAGGCAGCGATATTGGGACATCGCCAAGTGAAGGAGGGTATTGGCAGCCCGAGAAACTCCACTGCTAAGGCAGACGCTTCAGTAGTGAAGTAGTCGAAAGAAATTGCCCACCGAATCATACGAAGGTCGAGTACTTCCAAGTGGCCAATACGTGGACAAAAATAACTGCACGCCACGGGTACGCGATGGGAAGGAATGGGAAAGAACAGGAAAACCCTTAAAATCTCTTGGTGGCTGCAACTTTAGAAAAGGCAATTACTTACGTTTTTGCCGAGAGTCCGATTCGCTATGCGGAGGTCAGGGGTTCGATTCCCCTCTGCTCCACCATTAACCTCCCGCCTCCCAATAGATTACAGCGCCAAGTTCGACAAACCTGATTTTCTCAAGTGGCCAGATCCGTGCCGCCACCGGCTGAGACCCACGCGCGTGGCTGCTCCATCCTCGCCACCCAAACGTCCCTTCCAATTCTTTAACCCACGGTCCGACCCGCTTTCCCTCGAGGCGCGTGGACACGCAACTCATCCCTGTGCCTGTCGTTGTGCGCGACCAGGAGGGGCCGACCCGTGACGGGACTGACCGCCTCCGCCTTTAAGCTCTACGAAGACGACCTCCCGCAGCGCGTCGCAACCTCCGCCACGTCGGATCCCCCCTTCGAAGTCGCTCTTCTGTTAGACACCTCCGGCTCAACCCGGGAGGGAATCGCGCTCATTCGAAGCGCCGCCTACGCCTTCATCGAATCTTTGCGGCCCGGCGACCGCGTCGCTGTCCTCTCATTTAATACAAGCGAAGAGGGCCGGGCGAAACTCGCAACCGTCGGAGTGCAAAGTTACCTAACGGACGATCGCGAGGCGTTGTGCGAGCCGTTCAGAACATCGGCGCGAGCAACGGTACTCCCTACTATGACGCGCTCGAACGCGTCGTAAGACATCTTCAGCGACCCACCGCAACCGGAAATGCGCGGACGACGCGCGTTCGTTGCACTGACCGATGGCGTGGCCTCAACGAGCTTCTCAGATTTCGCATCGGCGCGCGCGCACTTCTAGCAGGCCGGCATGCTCGCCTACTTCGTCCTGGCTTGTATCCCAGCGAGGTTAACTTAAATTACATAATCAGGGGAGCGTAGAGTGATTGCATTCACGAGATCTATGTCGTCTTATTGATAAACGCAACGAGCCGGGGAATAACCTGATCGGGAGCTTCCTCCATCAACCAATGACCAGAGCCTTTAACAATTACTCCCTCCACATTCGAATTGACTAGCCGGCCCTGATCAATCAGGAAATTTCCCGAGGCTTTCTCTCCTGCCAGCACAAGCATTGGCATCGTGAGTTTTGTCTTTGCGAATTCGGCAAAGTCTTTCGCGTCCTGTTCAAAATTACGAAATACCTCGAAGCCCGCTCGCATTGCGCCGGGTTGTGCATACGCAGCGGCATAGAACCTACGATCGACCTCAGGGATTGAGCGTTTTGGGTCAGCCGCAAAGTCATTCCAGAAATGCTCGAAATAGATTCTTTCCCTGCCCGTGACTAATTTGAGTGGTGTGACGCCGTAAAAATGAAAATGCCAAAGGTCTCTCAAGAGCCATACCGTCTGCCAATCACCAACGCCTGGCAGAAAAGCGTCCATCAGCACGATTCGATTTACCTCGCTCGGATACTGCGCCGCGTAGGCGTAAGCCACCATCAATCCAATGTCGTGACCCACAACAGTTGCACTCTTGACTCCGAGTGAAGCGGCGAGAGCATGAATGTCCTGAGCCATGGTCTTCTTGTCGTAGCCGCCGTCGGGCTTTGACGAGCGGCCAAAGCCACGCAGATCAGGTGCGATCACCATATGACTCTTCGACAGCTCAACCATTAGTGGCCGCCACATGTGACCGTTCTGGGCATAGCCGTGCAGGAGTAGTACCGCATCGCCTTTTCCGGCAGCCAGGTAGTGCAACCTGACTCCATTGACGTTTACGAAACGATTGTCGACCCGGTTTTGTGACTGAGCGGAGACCGATGCTGTCAGGGCGACGATGAAAATCGCGCCGCCAGCGACAATGCGTATAAATGTTCTCATGAAGCAGTCCTTAGTTCGTTGTTTTCAATTGGGAAAAAACTGCTGACGTATCGCCTTGACCCTGCAGGAACAGATTGGGACGCAGGAATGCGTATCCGATTCCCGAGTCTCGCTCGACGGCCGCATGGTATCTGAGGAAGCGAACCGGCGATTCCAGGTCAGCTACCCATTACGATAACTTGACTATGTGTTTCACCCCCGGCACTTTTAGCGCTATCTACAAACGCAGATTGTTGAGCCTGCGCCTGTTCAGAAGAACTGGTTAACAGAAAGGCTCGGTCCATCCCTTTTAGCGCGTCCGCGATTGACTTCGGTTCATTAAAGTCTCCCGCAACAACCTCGGCCCCTTCCCTTTCGGCGATGGCGTCTGCGCCTTTGTTCGATCGAACCATGGCCCGGAGGTGGCGGTTTTGAGCAGACAATTCTCTGGTGAGCTCACGTCCGATGTTGCCCTTTGCTCCGGTGATGAGAATGCTCGAAGACTTTGATTCTGGCATTCAAACCCTTTCGAGCGAAATGATTTGCTTACTCTGGGGCGTCACACGGTCGGAACTGTTCCGCCATCGATCACAAACTCACTTCCGGTGATCGACGAAGCCCGATCCGATGCTAAAAACGCAACTAGTTCGGCAACCTCGTCCGGCCGATTTGGTCTACCAAGTGGAATACCACCCAATGAATCCATAATGCGTTGCCTCGCTTCGTCCTGAGTGACACCTGTTCGGATGGCGATTTCGTTGACCATTCCGGCGGCAGCATCTGTTTCGGTGTAACCAGGGGCAACCGAGTTCACGCGAATCCCTTGCGGGCTGACTTCTTTCGAGAGTCCTTTGCTGTAGTTGGTCAATGCCGCCTTGGCAGCAGCATATGCCAGCGTAGCTTCATAAAGCGGGAGCATTCGTTGGATCGATGAAATATGGATGATCACACCCGAAGCCTGCTCCAACATCGAAGGCAAAAAAGCACGATCGAGACGAACCGCGGCGAACAGATTCGTATCAAACGCGCGCTGCCAATCGTCATCGGACAAAGCCATGGCGCCGCCGCCGGGAGCTGCGGAACCGCCCACGTTATGGATCAAGATATCAAGACCCTTGAAGCGATCTGTAACGGTCTTAATAACGTGATGTACTCCGTCTGGATTACTGACATCTGCTGGCACAAAACTATCAGCAGCGGCGTCTGATGGAACAGATCGCGCTGTTGCAATTACGTTTCCTCCGCCGCAACTCAAACGCTTAACGATGGCTTCGCCAATACCTCGCGTTCCACCTGTAACCAGAATTCGCTTACCCTTGAATTCAGTTGCGCCCGCTATTTCCTGATCGTTCGGCATCTTGGCCCAATCATCCGAGTCGCTGGTAAAGAGACACGTCGGGCAAAGCCTGATGTCTCAAACTAAAGGCGTGGTTTTGAACCGCTATTCAGGCCGAAGCCGCCATCTCGCCTTTGATGAAGGCAAGCAGGTCAGTGTTGATTTGATCTGCGTTCGTGGTCGGCATCCCATGTGGAAACCCGGGATAGAACTTAGTCGTTGCACTCTTGAGCAAATGGGCTGACAACGGACCAGCATTTGCGAACGGTACGATCTGATCATCCTCTCCATGCATCACGAGCGTTGGTACTTCAATCTGCTTGAGATCTTCGGTGAAGTCGGTTTCAGAGAATGCCTTGATACAGTCGTACTGGGCTTTGATACCGCCCATCATTCCTTGCCGCCACCAATTGTCGCGCACACCTTGTTTGATTTCTGCGCCCGGCCGGTTGTAACCGTAAAAGGGCAGAGTAAAGTCCTGGTAATACTGTGGTCGGTTCTCAGCAGTGCTCTTGCGAATCTCGTCGAAGACTTCGATCGGTAGTCCGCCCGGATTCTTATCAGACTTCACCATGATCGGTGGGACGGCGCTGATCAGTACTGCTTTCGCGACTCGCCCTTTGCCGTATCGAGAAACATAGCGCGCGACTTCACCGCCGCCCGTCGAATGGCCGATGTGAACTGCGTCGCGCAGGTCGAGCTTTTCAACCAACTCGTTAACGTCGGCTGCATAGGTGTCCATCTCGTTTCCGGTGACCGTTTGTGTCGAGCGGCCATGACCTCGTCGGTCATGCGCGATTACGCGATATCCTCGATCGAGAAAGAACATCATCTGAGCGTCCCAGTCATCGGCTGATAGCGGCCAGCCATGATGAAAGAACAGCGATGGGCCTTCGCCCCAGTCCTTATAATAGATCTCCGTCCCGTCTTTGGTAGTGATAGTAGGCATAGAATTTCTCCTTTAATGATCAATCATGACTCTCGTGCAACGTGCCATGGATTCTTCGCTGGTGTGAGCCTGAGCCTCACCGCCATTTTGACCAAGTCGGCGAGCGAGTCAGCTTTCATTTTTTGCATCACCTTACCCCGGTGAGCTTTCACTGTTATCTCGCTTATATCCAGTTTTAGTCCCACCTGTTTATTCAACATACCGGTGACAATTAACTTCATGACCTCACATTCGCGAGGAGTGAGCGATGTGTAACGGTCTCGGAGCGCTTTCATTTCACCTTCGTCGCCGAGCGCGGCTGAACTGCGCTCGATGGCGTGGCGAATGGCGCTCAATAATGCATCGTCATCGATTGGCTTGGTGAGAAACTCGACAGCTCCTGCTTTCATCGCCTGGACCGTCATTGGGATGTCACCGTGGCCGGTGATGAAGATGATTGGCATGTCTATGCGATCAGGTGCTATTAGCTTCTGCAGTTCGAGACCGTTGAGATCGGGCAGAGAAATGTCAAGCACTAGGCAACTCGGAACAAGCGAACGTGGGCGAGCGAGAAAGTCTTCAGCGGATATGAACGACTCTACTTGCCACCCAACAAAACGGATGAGCGTTTCCAGTGATTCCCTGACTGAGATGTCATCGTCAACAACAAAGACGATTGGTGTGGTCGTCGGTTGTGCTTTCGCTGAACTCATATAGTCTTTTTCGTGGCTTTTTCGTGGCTTCATTTCGCGTAATTTAGTGGACTAAATCTCTAGCTCAAACCACGATGATCCACAAAAATCACGAACGAAGACCAAACGACACGAAAGTTAACCGATCACTTTCTCATTCAATTGCGGCATTAAGCGCGTCATTCAGCGCCGCATCGCTGAATGGTTTATACAGGCACTCCGTAGCGCCCTGTCCAAGCACAAGGGAGCGAATAGTCTCATCTCTTTGAGCCGTGATGAAGATGATCGGTATCGCCTGGCCTCGATTCTTTAGTTCCTGCTGAAGCTCTGGTCCGGTCATTCCTGGCATGGCGATGTCGAGGATCAGGCACTTTGTTTGGTCGACGCAATCGGACGCGAGGAAGTCTGTTGCGGAGGAGAATGCTCGGACTGAAAAGCCGAACTGTCGCAACAGGTCCGGTAGTGACTCACGGACGGACTCGTCGTCGTCAACCACTGAGACAAGTGAAGGTGTTGTTGTCATAGATGTTTGTGCCTGAGGCCCCTGCGCGCATCGGCAACCCCCCTGGAATTTGCAACTCTCTTGATCTGAGGAATCGCTTTGAGGGACTTCCTTGATCAGCGTGCGCCGTCTATTGAATGGTGTCTATAGTACTTAGGTATTGGTTTGTTGTGTCGCGGTCGCCGAACCTCGGGAATAGTGGCTCGAATCAAACCGCGGCGGCGCGAGGAATAGAGAATGAAAACGTTGCTCCTGGACCCTCGTTCAGCGTCGCCCATAGGCGCCCATGATGGCTGGCAATAATCGAGCGACAGACTGAAAGCCCGATTCCCATACCATCAGTTTTGGTTGTGAAGAAAGCGTCGAAGAGTTTGTTCATAACTTCCGGATCAAAACCAATTCCCACGTCTTGCACCGATAGTAGTACTTGATCGTCCTTGTCCGTTTCGGTTTTGATCAGTAACTGCCTCGGACGATCATTAACGGTACCCATTGCGTCTGATGCGTTGCGAACAAGGTTCAAAATGACCTGCTGAAGCTGCACCCGATCACCGGCAGCGAGGGGAAGGTCATCCGCCAGTTCAGGACGCAGAATCACCCGGTTCCTCTGAAGCTCACTCAGCGAAAGCGCAATCACCTCCTGGGTCGCTTCGTTTAGATCAACCGATTCGATCGAAACGTCTTTCTTGCTAAAAAGGGCACGCAATTGTGTGATTACATCAGCCGCACGGTGGCCATCGCGAATCGTGCGCCGCGCGGTTTCGCGCGCGCCGTCAATATTTGGAGGATCGGCGTCCAACATCCGCACACAGGTGCTCGCGTTGGTGATGATGCCCGACAGCGGCTGGTTAACTTCGTGCGCGATCGACGCCGTCAAAGTTCCAAGGCTCGTAACTCTGGCCATATGCGCAAGTTCCGACTGCAGCTTGCCGAGAGCCTCTTCCGAGAGTCGACGTTCCGTCACGTCCTGAACTGCCGCGATGTACTCCATTTGACCGTTCTCGTTTCGGCCGCTATGAGCGACGAGGTGCATGTACTTGAGCGAAGCGTCCGGCATTTGCAACCGGAAATCGAAATCCACATCGTTGCCGTCCGCGCGCGAGCGCACGACGTGCTCCTGGAAGAGCTGAATGTCTTCTGGATGGACTCGAGTGGCGACCAGATTGAGCGTTACCGGCTTATCTCGGTCAAACTCAAAAATGCGGTAGAGCTCTTCTGACCATTCGAGTTCATCCGCCGCGACGAGCCAGGAGAAACTGCCGATAGAGGTAAGTCGTTGGGCTTCGGCGAGAAATGCCGCACTCCGTCGTAATTCTTCTTCAACCAATTTGCGTGGCGTGACATCGGACGTAAATCCGACCATGCGCACCGGCTTGCCTTCGCTATCGAAGAACATTCGACCTTTTGTCGAAAGCCAGTGGAGGCTTCCGTCAGGATGCACCACTCGATACTCGGCCGTCACTTCTCCTGTCTGATGAGCATGCTGGATCGCATCGACGACGAGCGGCCAATCGGGCGCATACATCATCTTCTTCCAACTTTTGAACGTACCGTCAAAACTGCCCGGGGCCAGTCCGAATAAAGCTTCCTGTTCAGGCGACCAGTAGTTGATCTCCTTCTGAACATACCAATCGAACGCCATGGCGCCCGCAGACCTTTGGGCCAAGTCAAGAAGTTCCTGGTTCGCTTGCAATTTCTCGATAGCACGGTTGCGTTCCGTGATGTCGCGCAGGTAGCCGGTGAAGGATGGCGGGCCGTCAGTCGGGATGCGTGTGATTGCGAGCTCCACCGAGAATTCGCTTCCGTCGGCACGTACCGCCGACATCTCAACGCGCCTCCCGAGCACTCGCGCCTCGCCCGTGGCGAGGTAGCGGGCAAGACCCCGCCTGTGCTGGTCTCCTAGTGACGGCGGAATGATGACGTCGGCCAACTCTTTGCCGATTACCTCGTCCCGACGGTAGCCAAAGGTGCGCTCCGCGGCCCGATTGAACTCAGTGATACAACCTTCGTGATCGATAGTCAGAATGCAGTCGAGTGCCGAATCAAGTATCGCTGCCTTGCGCGCTTCACTTCGTCTGAGCGCCGCAGCCTGTGAGTGAGCGCGTTGTGCCTGGTAAATCGTCAATCCAAAGATTGGCGCCATCAGGCACCCGCCGCCGAGCACAACTGCAGGTACGAGAGCGAACGGTGAGTATCCATCCGCGATTAGCGCTTGCCATACGCCTACGGCGCTAGTTGCGACTCCGATCGCTACACTGATCGGCAACCAGGGTGGAGTGCCGATTCGATCCATTTCAACGCGCCAGGCCAGCCCCAGCATGCCCAACCCAAATATCCAGAGGGCGACTGCTGCAGGGAGCGACACACGTGTATCGTGGCCCAAGCCGAAAGTATCGCTCGACCCGAGTGCAAAGGCCATGATTGTTGCCATCCCGGCCGCCGCGATGATCGAACCGTTTATCGCCAATAACAGCTCGTGCCGCTTCGAGAGCATCCCGGGCACCAACATCAGGCCCATCGAACCCGCGCCGAAACAGATCGCAGCCACTGGAGCCATGCGGCCCGGGCTCGACAATCGGATCGGGATATAGGATGGCCCCAGGAGATCGTCAATCCCCACGTTCACTCCGAAGACAAATTCGACGATGGTGAGGATACATACGGTGCTGACTATTCCCCCGCAGACGACTGTCAACCAGCGTGGGCCCCTGAGAACAACGATTAGCAAGGCGACACCACACAGCAAGGAACACGCAGCTGCGTTGCGCGTCATGGGTGGCAGTTG
>CAWGWE010000003.1:0-2177017 GCA_963826235.1 Pyrinomonadaceae bacterium
GTAGCGCGCGCGGGTCTGCTCGCGCGGCTGCGGCGGGCGCTTCGGTCGTCGTCATCGCTCTCTCCTTGCGCTGAAGCCAGCCCGTCGATCCACTCGAGCAGCTCGGCCTGGCCCGTCTCGATGCCCGAGAGCCGCTCGAGGATGATGCCCTCGTTGAAGGTGATCACGAACGAGACGAGGGCGTCGAGCGGCATGTCGATCCCGTAGCGCTCGCGCCAGCCGGCGAAGGCCTCGGTGAGCACGGCGCGCCATTCGGCGTCCACGTGGGCGACCCGCTCGCGCAGCTCGGGGCGGTTCCAGGCGAGCGCCTGCAGCTCCCACCAGACCTTCTGGTAGTCGCGGTCGGCGTCGAGGTAGCCCATCGCCTGGCACGCCACTTCTCGACGAACGGGACGTCGGGAGCCGTGTACATCTCGCGCTGGCGCGCGATCAGGCGGTCGGAGAACCGCTGGAGCACGCGCACCAGCAGGTTCTCCATCGAGCCGAAGTAGTAGTGGACCAGGCCATGGTTCGCGCCCGCTTCCAGGGCGAGCCGCCGGGTCGTGATCCCGGCATAGCCGACCTCGACGAGGAGGCGCTCCGAGGCGTCCAGGAACGCCTCCTCGGTCTGCTCGGCGGGCTACCGACGCCGGAGCCAGCGCGACGATCGCCGCCAGCCTGACCCGCGCCACGAGCGCGGCCACGACGACGACGCCCGCGGCGGGCGCGAGCGCGAGCGGGCCCTCCTCGAGCGGGATGCCCGCGACGTGGGCGAAGAGTCATTGGAAGATCTCGGTCGTGCAGTCGCCGCCCTGGAGGCGGACCTCGTGGGCGCGCGCCGGCCCGTCCGGGCGGTCGTGGAAGTCGACGAAGAAGTCCGCGGTCGAGCTCCATCCCGCCGTCCGGGCGCGCAGTCGACGCGCAGCAGCCACGAGCGCAGGCCGGGATAGAACTGGTTGTCCCAGGTCGAGTACAGCGAGTTGGTGACGTAGAGCCGGCGGCCGTCGAGCGAGAGCTGGAGCATCTGCGGGCCGCCGTCAGCTCGCGGCCGGCGTCGCGACGGCCGGCCGAGCACGCCGCCGAGCTAGAGCTGGCCGGTCAGCCGCGGGTTGGCCGGGTCGGAGATGTCGTACTGGCGCAGGTCGCCGTGCAGCCAGTTCGAGAAGTACAGGAAGCGGTCGTCCATCGAGACGACGAGGTCGGTGATCAGCCCGGGGACCGGGAACGGCCAGCCCTCCTGCTCGACGCCCTCGACGGCGATCACCTGCTCGGCCGCGTACGAGCCGTTCGTCGCGGTGGAAGTGCCACATCGTGCTCGACAGCGCGGCGCCGACGAAGCCCTCGTCGGCGTCGGGGTCGTGCAGCCAGCGCACCTCGAGCGGGACCAGCCCCGTCTCGCCGAGCTCGAGCGTCTGCTCGACGCGGCGCTCGGCCAGGTTCCAGAAGTGCAGCCGGCTGCCGTAGCGCCCGGCGGCGACGTCGTCGAGGTCGAAGCCGGGCTCGTACGCCTTGGGCTCGCCGAACTCCGACGAGGCGAGCACGTTCTGGCGCGGCTGGTACCAGAAGTCGTAGTTGAGCGGCGGGCGCGGCGCCGCCGTTCTCCCAGCGGCCCTTGACCTCGAACGTGCGCGCGTCGAGCACGGCGAAGCCGCAGGCGCCGTTGCCGTCGGCGTCGCCGAGCATGCTGATGACGATGTTGTCGCCGGGCATGCAGTGGACGGTGTGCGGGCGCGTCAGCCCGGTCGCGCGCACGATCTCGTCGCGCTCGATCACCTTCTCGATCCGCGGCCGGCGCGGGTCGTCGGCGACGTTGACGACGTGGATGCGCGAGGAGCGGAAGCCGGGCACGATCAGGTGCGAGCGGTCCGGCCCGTGGCAGGCGGAGCTGCAGCGGTTCCAGCCGAAGTGGTGCAGCTCGTCGCCGACGTTGGGCATCGGCAGTCTCGTGCACGATCCGGCCGTCCTCGGCGTCGACGACGGCGAGGAAGTCGGGCTTGTCGACGCCGGTGCCCTCGTGCAGGCAGGCGAGGTAGAGGAACTCCTCCGCCGGGGCGCGCAGCGCCTCGGCGGGCGAAGCGTAGAGGGGAGACGGGCCGTGCTGCGTTCATCGCCGATCTCCTCTGCGGTTAGTCAAGCGACTAAAGTCATTTGACCAAACCAGGACGCGGATGTCAAGGGCTCATGTCTGCCGGCCTAGACGGCCAGGATCCCGTCGAGCGCGAGCAGGACGCCGCGCGCGACGAGCCCGGGGGCGAGCAGCCGGCACGCCCAGCGGGACGGCCGCCGCGGCCCCGGGTCCGGCCAGGCGGCGACCGGCCCGTCAGCAGCCCGACGCCCAGCGCCATCGCGCCAGCGCCACGAGGACGCCGCTGTCGGCGCCCGCGCCCAGCGCCAGCACGAGCAGCGCAGGGCGGGCGACCAGCGGGACCGCAACCGGGACGAGCGCGGCGCGCCGGCCGGCGAGCGCGGGCTCGGGCGCGGCGGGCGCCGGAAGAGGTCGACCGCGCCGGCGAGCGCCGGCCACGATCCCGGCGGCGATGCGGAACGACGGCTCGCTCACGTCGAGCGCGTCGAGCAGCGGGCCGCCCAGCGGCCGCGGCCGCGCACACGGCGAGCCCGCCGATCGCGCCGCCGGCGGCGGCCACGCCGACCGCGCTCGCGCGGCGACCGCCCTGCGCGCGGCACGCCGAACGCGGCCCGGGCCGGGTTGAGCGCCAGCACCAGCACGGCGGCCCACAGCCAGCCCGACGGCGCGTCGTCGCCGGGGTCGCCGAGGCCGTCGCGCGCCTCGACGATCGGGATCGTGCGCAGCAGCGCGGCGAGCGCGTGCTGCTGGTCGTCCATGCGGGTCTCGCCGTCGAGGAACCAGGCGCCCTCCACCCGCTCCGGGCCGGCGGCGTCCGCGGCGTCGGCGGCGTCGGACTGCGCGTCGATGGCGAGCCCGGCGATGCAGGTGGCCCGCTCGGCGATCGGCGCCTCGCAGGTCGGCGAGCCGCGGCTCGGCCTGCGGCGGTCAGCCACAGGCCGGTGAGCGCCTCGCCGACCACGCCGTAGCCGCCGCCGCGGGGCACGTAGGTGCCGCGCACCGCCGCGCCCCACGGGGCCGAAGCGCTGGCTGACCCAGCGCGCCTGGACGCCGAACAGCCCGGCCTGCCGGCGCGCGTAGTCGAGCTCGTCGTCGGTGAGCGGCGGGTCGGCCGCGTCGGGGAACTCCACGGTCTCGGCCAGCGCCGTAGGCGGCCCAGTGGTCGGGGATCGGCGGCCAGTGGTCCTCGACGTCGTCGCGCGACGTCGCCAGGTAGGCGCCGATGCGGTCCGCGGCCTCGCCCCAGCCCTCGTCGGGGAAGGCGCGGTGGAGGCGGGCCAGCGCCCAGTAGGCCTCGCCGGTGTAGTACTTCGAGTACTGGCCGGGCACCGGCGCCCCGCGCGTCGAGGTCGTAGTACGCGAGCACCGCGCCCGACGGCTCGGTCTGCGCGACCAGGAAGCGCCCGAGCCGGCGCAGCACGTCGTCGTAGCGCGTCGTCGCCGGTGGCCTCGCGGCGGATCGGCGAGCCCGGCGACCAGCAGCGCGGTGGCGCCGGTGGTGATGCGGCCCTCCGCGGCGAGCGCGGCCCAGCCGTCGCGCTCGACGAGCCGGTCGAGCGCCCACTCGGTGCCCCGGTCGGCCGAGCGCAGCGCGCCCGGGCAGCCCGGCCGCGGCCGCCTGGTAGAGGCCCATCGTCACGCCGGCGTGGCGGACCTCGTTGTACTCGGGCGTGGCCGAGTCGTCGTCGGCGTCGTAGAGGTAGAGCCAGGTGCCGTCCGGCGTTCTGGTTGCGGACGAACCAGTCGACGGCGGCCTGCGCCGAGCGCCGGCAGCTCCGCCGGCGGTCACCGACGGGCAGCGCTCGGGCGGCGCCACCACCGCCGAACGACGAGCGACGAGGAGCAGCGCCAGGGCCAGGCACGCGCCCGCCAGACGCGCGCGTCGGCCGCGTCATCGCCGATCGGCGCCGGCGCCCGGCGGACGCGCGGGGAGGAGCAGCGCCGGCAGCGCGAACCAGGCCGTCAGCGGCAGGCGGCTCAGCGCGAACGCCACGGCCGGCGCGCCCGCACGCGGTGCCGTCCCGGTCGACGACCTCGAGCGGCGAGCCGGGTGGCGCCGGCTCGACGCGGAAGCGGGCGAGCCAGTCGAGCGCGCGGACGACCGCGCCAGCCGCCGCTGCGCCGGCCGCGGGTCGAGGCGGAGCACGCGGTCGCGGGTCGACGGCACCGCCCAGACCACCAGCACGGCGATCGCGAGGTACGAGAAGACCTGCACCGACGCCGAGCACCTCGATCGACGACGTGGAAGACGACGGCGACCCACACGGCGGCGTAGCGGGTGCGCGCGCCACCACAGCCCGACCGCGATGAACAGCTCGGTGAGCACGATCACCTTGGCCGCGCCGGTGTGGAAGCCGCGGTCGGTCAGCAGCGACGATCGCCCAGTCCGGCAGCGGCCACGCCTCGAGCTCGTCCCGCGCGCTCGCACACGCGCTGCCAGGTGACCGTGCCGCCGAACCAGTCGGGGTCGAGCAGCTTGCTGAGGCCGGAGGCGCCGTAGACGACGGCGCACTCGAACCGCAGCAGCCACAGCGGCCAGGCCGGGGCCGCGCGGTCGAGCGCCGGCCGCCCGCGGCGGCGGCGCAGCCACGCGTCGAGCGACAGCTCGCGCCCGCACGGCGCCACCGCCAGCAGCCCGAGCACGATCACCAGGTAGGCCCGGTTGTTGTGGAAGTGCGTGGTCGACAGGAACAGGTTGTAGGCGACGATCGCGAACGTCGTCGCCGTCGCCAGCCGGGTGAGCGAGCCCGAGCGACATGGCCACGGCGGCGACCGCCGCCGAGCCAGAGCAGGCCGACGTAGACGGCCCGGGCAGCTCCGGGTACCAGGCGGCGTAGGGCTCGTAGAAGGCGTCGCGGTAGATGCGGCCGTCGAGCGCGTCGGCGAGGAACGGCCGCAGGTGCAGCAGCACGACCGGGCCGGCCAGCACCCGCAGCAGCGCCAGCGCCCGCATGCTCACCGGCCGGCCGAGCAGCTCGTCGAACGCCGCGGCCGCGCCGCGAGCCGCGTCGACCGCGCGTCACCGTGCGCCTCGCGGACACGGCTCGCAGGACGCGACCCGGGGCGGGTCGGCGTTGTGCCAGGACGTGACCGTGGCCTCGAGGTAGCGCGTCTCGCGGTCGCGCGGCGTGTTGCCGGCGACCCAGTCGAGCGCGGCGTCGAGGAACGCGAGCTGGTTGTCGAGCCCGGCGTCGGCGTGGTGGCGGACCGCGGGGTAGCTGAGCCCGCGGTTCGGCACGAGCTCGTCCCAGCGGTAGCCCGACCACGGCTCGCTCGACGGGACGCGCCGGCCGTCGGCGGTGACCCGCACCACGTCGGCCCGCCAGGTGCTCGACTCCGGGAACATCTGGAACGCGAACTCCTTGTGGTCGGACCAGTAGCCCCGCGCCACGAAGCCGAGCTGCAGGACGACGACGGCGACGACCACCACCCGCCGCCCGACGACCCTGACCCTCGACTGCACGCGGCGGGCTACCGCGCCCGGGCGAGCGTTCGCTGCGTCAGCTCGTGCAGCGCCCGCACGGAGAGCTCAGGTCGTGGATAGGCGTGTCCTCGGCCTTGGTGTGGCTGACCCCGCCGAGACTCTTGACGAACAGCATCACGGTCGGCAGAATGCGGGCCATCTCGGCCGCGTCGTGCAGCGGGCCGCTCGGCAGCCGGTGGCGGCGCCGGCGATCCCCTTCACGGGGCCTCGTCGGCGAGGTCGATCAGGCCCGCGTCGAACGGGATCGGCTCGATCTCCCACACGCGCTCCCACTCGACGGTCGCAGTCCTCCTCGGCGGCGATGCGCTCGGCGCCGGCCCTGGCCGCCGCGCAGCATGTCGGCGAGGACGCCGGCGTCGAGCGCGGCGCTGGTCGAGCGACAGCTCGCACGTGCCGTTGAACGCCGTCACGATGCCCGGCGAGACCTTCACGATGCCGGTCGTCGCGCGGACGTCGTCGCGCGCCGCGGCGTCCTCGCGGAAGGCGAGCGCGGATCGTGCGGCGGCGAGGAACGCGTCGCGGCGCAGGTCCATCGGGGTCGTGCCCGCGTGCGCGCCGCCCGTGAACGGACGCGGTGGCGCTCCACGCCGAACGTGCCGAGCACGACGCCGAGCGGGAGGTCCATGCTCTCGAGCACCGGGCCCTGCTCGATGTGCAGCTCGAGGTAGGCGGCACGCCGTCGAGCCGCGCGCGCGCCTCGTGCGCGCGGTCGAGGTCGACGCCGTGGCGCGCCAGCACGTCGGGCAGCGCGTGCCGTCCCGGTCGTGAGCCCGCGCACGGCGTCGGGGTCGAGGGTTCCGCCACCGCGCTGGAGCCGAACAGGCTGCGGCCGAAGCGCGCGCCCTCCTCGTCGGCCCAG
This sequence comes from Pyrinomonadaceae bacterium, assembly GCA_963826235.1. Lineage (GTDB taxonomy): Bacteria > Acidobacteriota > Blastocatellia > Pyrinomonadales > Pyrinomonadaceae > PSRF01. Next base: position 6,409 of record CAWGWE010000003.1, read on the forward strand.
TCCACGAGCGTCACGGTGCGTCGGCGCGCCCTCGGGGGCAGCGCGCGCAGCACCTCCAGGCCGGCCATGACGTCCGAGCGCGCCGTCGAGCCAGCCGCCGTTCGGCACCGAGTCCAGGTGCCCGCCGACGATCACGAACGCCTCGGACTCCCCGGGCAGCCGTGGCCCATGTGTTGCCCGCCTCGTCGGTCTCGACGGTCACGCCCTCGATGGCCGTCGAGCTCCGAGCGCAGCCACTTCGCGCGCGGCGATCCACGTGTCGGTCCACGCGACGCGCTGCGCCCCGTCGTCGTCGCCGGTCCGGGCGGCGCAGTTCCTGCAGCCCCGCGACCGCGCGGGCCGCGTCGACCTCGCCCATCAGCGGACCGCCGGGCCGGGAGCGGGCTGCGCGAACGAGCGGGCGCACGAACCTGCCCGAGGCCGGCCTCGGCGATCACCTCGCCGTCGCGGTAGGCGAGGCTCCCGCGCACGTAGACCGAGGCCGGCGCCCCCGTGAAGGTCATGCCCTCGTACGGCGTGTAGTCGACGTTGCCGTGGCGGTTGGACTGCGTCGCGGTGATCGTCAGATCGGGGTCCCACACGACGATGTCGGCGTCCGCGCCGGGCACCAGCACGCCCTTCTTCCCGGCGCATGCCGTGCACCTTGGCCTGGTTGGTCGAGAGCACCGCCACCATCAGGTCTCGCAGACGCGCCCCTCGCGCCGCCATGGGTCCACGGCACCGCCGCGCGCTCCTCGACGCCGGGGGCGCCGTTGGGGATGAGCGTGAAGTCGTCGCGCGCCCAGCTCCTTCTGCTTCGCGTAGTTGAACGAGCAGTGGTCGGAGCCGAAGATGTGCAGGTCCTGCGTCTGCAGCCCGTGCCAGAGCGCCGGCTGGTTGCTTCTTGTCGCGCAGCGGGGGGGAGAGCACGTACTTCGCACCTGGAATCTAAATCCTTGAGCAGACGACTAATCTCTTTTATGGAAAGAAACTTTGCAACGTCCTTTTCGAACCGCAAACATTTTCTGCCAGGGATTCGGCATCCCGTTTGGTTGAAAACTTGATTGGATCGGTTAGGCGAGTTGTGAGCAGAAATTGATGAAAAGATTTGTATCTTCGATCATTGGGCACTCTGGACCACATTAACGCCGCAGCAAAGGACCAGCGCAAACTCGAGTTCATCCTATGATAAAGTAGCGACGGTTCCCCAGCGGTCTCGCCCAGAACATACGGAGAAGAGTTTTAGATGAAATGTGGACATTGCGGCCGGAGCACGTCCTGGATGAGGGCGAGGTGTCCCACTTGCAAAACTAAACTCATCCAGTGGTACATCATCGCCGTAGTGCTTCTTATTCTTGCCTGCTACGGCAGCCTGATGCTGCTAGAGAATTTCATGACACGCGCCTGAGGCGTCGGCCTCTAAAAGTCAATTCACAAAAACTGAAGGCGGCGAGCCTCGCCCCAAGGTCTCGCCGCCCTCTCGCGTGTGGTGCTGCAAAATGGGAAGACTATTAGCGCACTCGCACGACGATACTGTTACTTGTCAGAGCATTCCCCGTCGCTCGCTGCAGTTCAGCGAACGCCTTATTTAAGTCGGTTTGCGCACGAAGTTCGTTACCACGTGCGGTGGTTAAAGCAGTTTGCCGGTCGAGTACGAGAAACACTGTCGACTGCCCTGCATCCAATTTCCTTTGCTCACTGGCATACTGCTTTTCACTAGCCTCGCGAGCGACACTCGCAGCTCGCAACCGTGCTGAGGCACTGCGAACCACCTGCAAAGCATTGCGCACATCCACCTGAATCGATTGCTCGAGTTGCTCGCGCTGGGTACCGATCTTCTGACCCTCAACCAACGAACGGCCTAGCTGAGCTTCGGCGGTGCGATTGCGCAACGGCAGATTGATTTGAAAGCCGACCCGGTAATTGTGATACCGATTTCCAAACAGATTCTGGATCGACTGAGCATAGCCACCGAGAAGTTCCGGGGCGAGGGACTGGGCAGGAGGATCAGTCAAACGAGGTAACCCGCTGTTAAGAGAAAGTAAATTGACGCGATCGCGAAGCTCTTGCGAAGAAGAGGTAAAGGGATTTACGCCGCCGCTGATGGAACCTGCCAATCCCACCATACCGTAGCTGCCAACCAGATCGACCTGGGGCTTGGTCTGTTCGCGGAAGTATTTCTGATCAATCTCGTTCACTTCGCGGACCAGATTTGATTGCTGCAGCTCCGGACGATTTTCAAGCGCGGCGCGTAATGCTTCCTCCAGCGAAACGGTTGGCGGCGGTGGCAATTCGACATCGTCTGTTGGAATTAGAGAAACACTCCAAATCTCCGACTGCCGATCGACAGCGATCAGATTCTTGAGATTGTTTTCACTGCGTGAAACTTCTTCGAGCGCACTAAACAACGTCTGTTCAAAGCCTGCCACCTGCGCTTCGGCCGCCACCACATCAATCGGGGCCAGCGCGCCTTCAACGACTAAACGCTTATTGTGTTCCAGCTGAGTCCGTGCATCGCGCACCGCGTCGCGCTGAATCTGTAAGTTGCGCAGCCCGAAAACCAGGTCCCAGTACGCGCGCTGCACCCCCGTGATCGTTTCGATCGCTCGTTGGCGAAACTGCGCGTCGGACAGCGAAAGATTCTTTTTGGCAATTTCAATCAGCCGGCGATTGTTATCAAACTTAAAACCACGCAACAGTGGTTGCGCGTAAGTGAAGGTCAACGCCGTCGGATACTGCGGATTCAGCGCGGCAAATTGGTTGTTGCTGGTAAGCCGGATAGAGGAAAACTCAATACGATAATTGCCACCAAATTTCGGCGCCAGTCCTTCGAAGCGTGCGTTCGCAGTGTAATCGTTCTGCACCACAGAACCATTGGTACCACCGCTCAGGAAACTAGAGATCGGACTCTCGATTCTTTCAAAGTATGACGAGGAACTGAACCGGGGATCGTAAGCTCCGCGCGATCCCAGCAGATCAAACTCCGCAATTTTCACGTTGTCACGGGCGAGCTCGATGTCTTTGTTGTTTTCGAGGGCGAGCGCCAATGCTTCGCGTAGCGCGATTGGTCGTTGCCGATCCAGATCGACACCAACGCGGCCAAGTTCCGGTAAAGGCTTCTGCTCCGGATGGAAGTCAGGAGCGATGGGCGGAACCGTCAAGCTCCGTTCAACCTGCGGCGTTGAGATCGGCACAGCAGACTCTTGCGCGTTTGCATGCACAACGAGTGTTGCCAATATCAGGATCGAAATTGCGAAGATACGTTGCATTACCTTTAGACCTATTGCTTCCCTATTAAGCCTAGCGACCCCAGCAAGGACGCAGTTGCGCTCGCGGTTTTGCGCCGCACCCAGGCGAAGGCTCCTGTAGTCCCATCGCCGATGCGCGACCAAATCCGGTGACGAGCAAGATCGTCAAAAAGTGAGTAAAAAACGGGCACTGCCAGCAGCGTCAACAACAAGCAAAGTGATTGACCGCCTACCACGAGGACGCCAATCGAGCGATTCGTTCCGGAACCCGGGCCACTCGAAATTGTCAGCGGCAGCATGCCTGCGACCAGAGCAATCGTGGTCATCAAAATCGGACGTAACCGCTCGCGATTAGCTTTTATGATCGCTTCCGAACGTTCCATGCCCTGCGCCCGCAGTTGATTCGTGTGATCGATTTGCAGAATCGCGTTCTTCTTAACCACACCGAAGAGCAGCAACAGTCCTAGTCCGGAAAAGATATTCACCGTCTGCCCCGTAACCAGGAGTGAAACGATGCCGAAAGGAATGGCGAGTGGCAGAGTCAACAAAATCGTAATCGGGTGGATAAATGATTCGAACTGCGCGGCCAGCACCATGTACATGAAGACAAACGAAAGTGTGAACGCGAGCATGAAGTAATAACCGGTGCGACCGAGCTCTTTTGAACGCCCGGCCAAACCCGTCTTATAAGCGCCATCGATTTTTATTTCTTTGGCAAACTCGTCCATCTTTTGAATCACTGCTGCCTGCGAACCACCCGGCTTAACGTTGCCGAGCATCATCACCTGACGTTGACGATTCAAACGATCGATCGCGGAAGGACCGGTGCCTTCCTCGACGCGCACCAGATTGTCGAGGCTTACCCAGCCAATTTTCGATGACGAAACGATCATCCGTTTCAACCCTTCCACGCTGGCGCGATACTCGCCAATAGCCCGCACGCGCACGTTGTACTGATCAGTGCCAACGTTAAAAGTGGAAACTTTCTGGCCGGCGACGAGTGTGTTCAGCGCCTGCGCGATGTCGCCAACGCGCACTCCAAGATCAGCCGCACGCGGCCGATCAATAACAACTCTTAACTCGGGTTTGCCGGTAATTAGAGTTGAGTCGACGTCGACGAGGTCGGGAATCGTCTTCATGCGGGCGAGCAATTCGTCCGAGTATTTTGTCAGCTTGTCGAGATCCGGGCCGCCTATGACGTACTGCAAGTCGGCATTGCGAAAACCGCCCCCCGAGATCGCTGCCACTTGTTGCACGCTAGTCCGTAACTGACCGGGAAATTCCTGGAGATACTTGCCGAGAATTTCTGAACGCGCCCGCAGCATCAACTCGTTTTGCGTAATCGCGCGTTCCTCAATCGGTTCCAACTTCACATAAATCGTCGCAACGTTGACCAGCTCTTGCTGGCCGCCGCCAATAGTTGTGAGCGTATCTGTAACGCCGGGAAGTTGCCGCACATCAGCTGAGACTCTTTCTGCCAGGGCGGAGGTAGCTGCGAGGGTAAAACCTTCTGGCGCGCGCACGTTGATCTCAAATTGCGACTGATCGTCCACCGGCAAAAAGTTCTTTCCTACAAACATGAAAAGCGGCACGATGCTGACTACTACCAGCAAACAAGCAACGACGATTACCCAACGATGCGCCATCGACCATTGCAACATTCGCGTGTAGAAGCGATCGATTGGGCGATAAAAGCGCGACTGCTTGGAATCGTGCGAGCCTGCCTTTTCATCGGAAGCACGTTCAGCATTCTTGCTGCGTTTGATCAGCCGCGCTGAAAGCATCGGAGTCAACGTAAACGAAACCAGAAGCGAGACCGCGATCGCGAATGACGAAGTAAAGCCGAACGACGACATGAAACGGCCCGAGATGCCGCCCATGAATCCCACTGGCACAAACACGGCAAGCAGGGACAACGTCGTGGCCATCACAGCCAGACCGATTTCCTTTGTGCCTTCTATGGCCGCCTGAAACGGCGGCATGTTCTTCTCTTCAATGAAGCGGAAAATGTTTTCGAGGACGACGATGGCATCGTCAATTACAATGCCGACCATCAGGGTCAAGGCAAGCATCGTGATCTGGTTGAGAGTGAACCCCATCGCGGCCATCAGACCAAAGGTCGCAATCAGCGACGTGGGAATAGCCAGGGCTGCGATCAAAGTCGAGCGGAAGCTCCAAAGAAAGATAAAAACGACGATGGCCGCCAGGATGCTGCCCTCAATCAAGTGCGTTTGAATGGATTCGATGGACGCTTTAATGAAGATGGACTGGTCGCCTACAACCTGAGTTTTAAAACCTGCAGGCAGCGTCGGTGCAATCTCTTGCAACCGCTCTTTCACCGCGTCGGCAACGGCGACGGTGTTTTGTCCGGATTGCTTGGAGACTACCAGGGTGACAGCCGGCTGTCCGTTGAGTCGCGCTTCGGTGCGCGCTTCTTCGGCGCCATCTTCGGCGTACCCAATGTCGCTAAGTTTGACGGAGTACGTGCCGCGATTCGCCACCACCAGATCGTTGAACTCTGCTGTATTAACAATCCGGCCCATGGTGCGCACTGTCAGCTCGCGCGTGCCTTCGTCGACGCGACCGCCCGGCACTTCCATATTCTGCGCGCGCACCGCGTTGGCGACCTCGGCAACTGTCACGTTGTAAGCACGCAGTTTGTCCGGATCGACCCAAACCTGGATCTCGCGTTGACGGCCACCGATGATCTGCACCTGACCGACACCGTTAATGGATTCAATCTGCTGCTTAATCTTTTTGTCGGCGACGTCCGTCACTTCACGCAACGACCGGGGCGCCGATACTGCAATGCGCACCACCGGGGCTGCATCCGTATCGAGCTTCTGCACGATTGGCTGTTCGGCAGTGACCGGAAGATCATTTGCAATCAGCTCGATCTTGTTGCGGACTTCCTGGGAAGCAATGTCGGGATTCTTCTCGAGCAGAAAAGTGATGAAGACCTGGGAAACACCTTCCACGGAAGTAGAGCGGAGCTCGTCGATGCCGCTGATAGTGTTGACGGCGCCTTCAACTTTGTCAGTAATCTCGGTTTCGATTTCCTGCGGCGAGGCGCCAGGATTAATCACCGTGACGGTGATCGTGGGCAAGTCGATCTTCGGAAACAGATCTACGCCGAGCGACTTATAAGAGAACAAGCCGACCACGGTCAGGCTCAGAATCAGCATGGTGGCGAACACCGGCCGTCTGACACAAATTTCAGCTAGCTTTTGCATACGCTTCGCGGTTCCGAGTTCCGAGTTCCGAGTTTCAAGTTCGCTCTCGAAACCTGGAACCCGAAACTCGAAACTTTCTTATTGTTTAACCGCCACTCCATCACTCAACTGATCGACGTTACTGGTGGCGACTTGCTCATCGGCCGCAACTCCGCCCTTAACTTCAACTAGATCGCTTTCACTCTGGCCCAATTGAACCAGGCGTTGCTGCGCGTGACCGTCCTTAATTACGAATACTCGACTGACGCCCGACTCGGTCCGGACTGCGCGCATTGGAACTAAAACCGCTGGTTCTACGCGCTGTTGCAGGATGCGCACTGAGGCAAACTGCCCCGGCTTTAGAGTGCCATCACCGTTTTCTACCTCGGCTTCGACAGTCAGCGTGCGCGAGCTGGGGGAAACATTTGGCGAGATTCTCGCAATGCGTCCGCTGAAATTTTTGTCCGGCCAGGCGCTGGTCGTTACTGAAACTGACTGCCCCACTCTTACTTCGGGAATCGCCTGCTCGGGAATGTCTATGCGGATGCGTAGGGGATTGATGCGTACGATGGTCGCTACTTTCGAGGTGGGCGAGACATATTCGCCGAGATCGGCAGTGCGCTCGGCGACATAGCCATCGATGGGCGAGAAAACTAATGCGTAGGAAAGACTCCGACGCGCAAGCCCTAACTGAGTTTGGGCATTCGCCACATTCGCGCGGGCGGTGGCGACAGCGGCAAAGTTCTGGCGCCCCAACGAAAGGGCCGCTTCGTAAACTTCCTTGAGCTGGTCCCGCCGCGCCTTTTGCTCGTCGTAATTGGATCGCGAAACATCTCCTGATTCAATTAACTTCTCGGCACGACGCAGATTCTTTTCAGCGAGCTCAAGAGCCACTCGAGCGTTAGCTACTTCGGGAATGCGGTTAACGTCAAAATTCTGTCCCGGCCGCAAGCCGATCTTTTCTTCCGCCTGTCGCAAGGCTGCCTTGGCCTGATCAAGCTGCGCCTGCGCTTGCTCCACGCGCAATTTGGAATCGATGTCATCGAGACGAACGATCATCTGGCCCCGCTTCACATAGCTTCCCAAATCAACGCCAATGGCAGTCACTTTCCCTGCAATTGAAGGTGCGACGTCGGTCTGCTGATCGCCGGCAAGGCTGCCGGTGGCTTCGAAGAAACGCGGCAGCTCGCGCAGAATCGCGGGTGCGGTTGTTACCTCAACTGCCGGAGGCGCCGCTGGCGTCGCGGCGTCGGTTGTGACATTGGCTTTCGAACCGCCACAGGAGATCGCGAACAGAGTGACGGCGCCAATCACGCCGATAAGAACTAAGACTCTAAATATTTTCGGAACGAGCATGTATATTCCTCGTGCTAACTAATCAACTCTTTCGTTCATTACGTTTCGCACGTTTTTGAGACTGCTCAGTTGTAATTCCCTGCAGCAGGATTGCGGTAAAGTTTTGGGCGGCTGCCTGGTTCGAGAGGTTAAGCAAGCGCCGCTGGGGATCCCAGAGATTGTTGTTCAGCGAGTGGTGGATGATCATTCCGATAAATGAACGCACCACAATCGCGGGATCCATTTCGATCATTGCCCCTTCTTGTTGGCGTTCGCGGATGTAAGCGCCCAGAAACTCGTAAACGCGTCGCACAAACTTTTCAAAGAACATTTGCGCCAGCTCGTGTCCCTCAAGGGCCGCATGCAGCAACAGGCGTTGAAAAGCGGGATCGTGTTCATGATGTTCGAGTGCATTGAAGGCCAGACCTTCAAAGACCGCCCGATCGTCGCGACGCTTGACTGCGTCGGCCACCATTAACTCCAAATCCACCGCATCGCCTGAACAAGCTTTGTGATCGAGGATAGCGGCGTACAGCTCTTCCTTGGTCGCGAAGTGGCGGAAGACCATCGCTTCCGAAACGCCCGCAGCCTGCGCGATTTTTTTGGTGGTTGTTCCGCGAAAACCTTCGTGGGAAAAAAGGTCTACCGCCACGCGCAGGATCTGCGAACGTCGCTCGTCGCCGGCCATTCGCGCCCCCGGGAATGCCGCGCAAGCGTCTTTAAATGTGCTGATTTCTTTGGTCACCGAGATAGTTTCGATTGAGCCTCTCGCAAAGTAAGTACTTACTTACCATCGCTAGGGACGACCTGTCAACTGGGGATTTGGTTTTTGTGCCGATCAGCCCAAAGGGTTTGGCTCTCAAGAGCAGCAGCAAGATTTTGGTTGTATCGTTCCCGACCTTGCGGCCGCTAGTGCTCGTACTTTTTCACAACAACCCAGCAGCCCACTGACTGCCCGGCGGTGAGATTTCCTGATTTTTGAAAACTGTCGCTGTCGGCACATCTCTTGCTCGATGATTAACGACACTTTGCGAACTGGGTGCGGGCTACGTCTATCAATTTTGAGTTCGCCACGCTTTTGAAAAAGGAGAAAGAAACAAATGTCAGACAACAGAATGTCAGAAGGTCTTAATGACCCCGGAACAGGGACGTCGAATACCGGCACCGGAACAAGAACTGGGGCGGGAACAGGTACCGGCACCGGCACGGGCACTGGCTCAGGTGCGGGGACCGCTACAGCTCTTTCGCAAACCGCTCAGGACTATGGCCACAAGATTACCGAAGCGGCTACTCAAGCTAAAGATTATGTGACCGACAAAGTGTCCGTCGTCGGCGACAAGATCAAAGAACTACAGAATGCGGATCTCGCTGAAGTGGCCGAGAACGCAAAAGACTACGCGCGTAAGAACCCTGGTCAGGCAATCTTAATCTCGGCTGCTGCCGGCATGTTGCTCGGCTTGATCCTGCGCGGAGGTCGTCGCTCGTAGTTCGAATGAATAACGGAAGGAGGCTAATCAATGGCTACTTCAAAAACTGCAATTGCTCCACGTGAGTCGTCAACGCCGGCCGAGACAGAGTCTTTACCGTCTCTGGTCGGTCGGTTGGGCGATGACGTCATGCAGCTCTTCGACACCAAGCTGAGTTTGCTTAAGGTGGAGCTGAAGGAAGAGGCGAATGTCTACGCAAAAGGCGCGGTGACGGTGGCGATGGGCGGCATCGTGGCAGCGGTAGGTTTTGCTCTTCTAAACGTAGCAGTAGCTTTCGGCGTCTCCACCTTCTTTGCTCAAACCAGTTTAAGTCAGCCAGCACGCTACGCTCTTGGTTTCGTGATCACTGGCCTCTTCTACCTGGTGATTGGCGGGATTGTGGTACTGGCCACCAAGAGCCGACTGGCGAAACAAGGCCTCGTACCAAACAGGACGGTGGAGGAACTGAGAAAGGATAAGCAATGGCTGAAGAACGAACTTTAGGACTAGCGCGCGCCTATGACAAAGACGATGAGGAGCTTTCGAAAGAAGCCCTCCAGGCGCGCATGGAAGAAGCACGAGATTCGATTTCCCAAACTGTGACTGAGATTAAAGACAACGTGACCCAGCAATACGAAAGCGTAAAAGATGCGCTTGATTGGCGCGAACATTTTCGCCAACGGCCTGTGGCGTGGTCATTGGGCGCAGCGGGAGTAGGATTCTGCCTCGGCTACGGACTCGCGGGGGCGATTAAGGGCAAGAGCGAGGACGAAATCTATTTTGAGACGGCCCGACCTTACGCCTCTGAACCGAGCGCCTATGCGCCGCGAGCTTATGCGTCAGAACAGATCGGCGAACCTTTAGCTGCAGCGATGGCCTCGCGGCAAACGGAAGCAAACGGTCACGATAAAGGACCCGGAATCGTGAGTCGCATTAAGGAAACTCGAGCTTTCGATCGCTTACAGCAGGAAGTAGGAACGCTTGGTGATCGGCTAGTGGATGAGCTTTCCACAACCGCACAAGAAGTGGTCCTGCCGGCGCTGTTGCGAAAAGTAAAGGAATGGATCGGCGCAGACTTGACGCAAGCCAAGCCGAAAGAAATGGCTGCAAGTATGAGGTCTGAAAGCGATGCTGGGTATGCGTACGAGCCAGAGCTCGAACGCAATCCAAGTTAGTTTTAGCGTGCGCTGACTGGTCAGCGCTTTCTGGATTTCGCAAAGTAAGAACGTGTAACTCGATAGCGGCAACAATTGCCGCACTCCAAAGGCGAGTCTTCCGACTCGCCTTTTTTGCGTCTCAAAACCGGGGGAATTTCGTTGACACTGCCTCACATCAAACCTAGACTTGCCTCGCCCTGCTCGCTCTAGATTAATCGCCCACCACTGAAACTATGCGAAATAAAAACCACTCGATAAAACTACTCGCCGCTGGTCTGCTCTTAACGTTCCTCTGTGTACCCCCAAGCGTATCCGCTCAAAGCGACGCCGAGACTCGCGAAAAGGCAATCGCTTTGTTCGACGCGAATAACATGGTCGACGCGTTACCCCTCCTGGAAAAATCGGCGCTCGCCTACCCTAAGGATCCGGCAATCGCCTCGCGGCTCGGTTTTGCTCTTTATGCCATCGGGTCCACTTCCAACGACAAGGAACTGCGCAAGCGAAATTGGGAACGAGCTCGGACGATCCTGTTGCAGTCGCAAGCCAACGGAGACAACAGCAATTTGACAATTCTCACGCTTGAGTCCCTGACGAAAGATGACGCAACCGCCGTCACCCGTTTCTCTGACACCAAGGCCGCAGAATCCGAAATTAGGAAAGGTGAGGAAGCATTCGTTCGCGGGAACCTGGAAAAAGCACTCGTTGCCTACAAGCGTGCGCTTGAATTGGATCCGAAGCTCTACGAGGCCGCCTTATACGCCGGAGATATGGAATTCAGGCTGGCCCATGCTTCGCGCGATAGCGGTTTTCGCAAAGAACACTTCGCACAGGCAGGAAGCTGGTTTGCAAAAGCCATCGAAATCGATCCGAACCGCGAGACAGCATATCGTTACTGGGGCGACGCTCTGGATCAAGAGGGGAAAACTGAAGAAGCGCGCGATCGATTCATCGAGGCAATAGTGGCTGAGCCCTACAGCGGAAACAGAGCTTACGTTGGTTTGACGCAATGGGGAGAACGTCACCAGGTCTCGCTGAAACACCCAAAAATCGAGGTTCCAGCCAGCGTCACTTCAAACCAACCCGGTGAAGTAAACATCACACTCGACCCCTCGCTTTTTAAAGAAGATAGTGACGGTTCCGTTGCCTGGATGATGTACGGCATGGTTCGCGCCGACTGGAGGGATAAGAAGGACGGAGGTCGGAGCGAGAAGTTTGCAAAGGCATACCCAAACGAAACTGTTTACCGGCACAGCATCGCGGAGGAAGTCGATGCCATGCGTATGGCGTTGCAATCTGTGCGGGAGCAAAAAAAAGACAAAGGCGATTTGAAGCTCTCACCATCTCTAATAAACCTGATGAAGCTCGATGAGGCCGGCTTGCTTGAGCCGTACATCTTTTTCGCCCGAGCCAACGCAGGGATTGCCCGCGACTACGCCGCTTACCGGAAAGCAAATCGCGCGAAGCTTAAGGAATACTGGCTGAAGTTTGTCGTGGACGCGAAGTAGTACAGCACGAGAGCTGTAGCATACAGATACTATTAAGAATTAGCCGCAGATTTTCGCTGATAACACAGATTAAAATAAAGTTAATTAGCAGCTGGACGGGCTTGTCGAACCTTATATCTTTGCTCAATCCCACCTGCCATTGATTCTTCTTAATCTGTGTTATCCGCGAAAATCTGCGGCTAATTTCTCCAATTATCGGTCGATATTGATCCTTACGGTTACTAAGCGTTTTACTTGCTTGGTTTCCGCGGCAGTTTCTCCTCGCGCATCGCGGTGTTATAGACAAATGCTGCCATGATCGTCGCGGCTTGTTTCATATCATCAGCTTGAATGCGATCAAATACGTCCTGATTCGAGTGATGCGTCCGGCTGTCGTATTCAATCTGATCCTGGATAAACTGAAAACCGGGCAAACCGATAGCGTCAAAAGCGAGATGGTCCGTACCACCAGTGTTTGAAATGGAAAGCGTTTGCGCACCCATTTCGCGAAACGGCGCCAGCCATTGCCGGAACACCGGACGCACGGCCTCATTGCCTTGAAGATAGACTCCACGAATCTTTCCGGTGCCGTTATCGAGGTTGAAATAGGCCGAGAGCTTGTCGTATTCGGCGCCGCGCGTAATGTTGGCGGCCGCGCCCCCGCCCTGGACCATGCGTGCGAAGCTGGCATCTTTAGATTCATCGGCCTTGCCGAAATGTTGTGCGACGTAAGCCTGTGAACCAAACAGTCCCTGCTCTTCTCCGCTCCATAGTCCAATTCGAATCGTGCGCCGCGGTTTGAGGCCCAGTGCCTGCAGAATGCGCACCGCTTCCATGGCCACGGCGACACCGGCTCCGTTGTCTGTGGCCCCGGTTCCCGCGTGCCAGGAATCCATGTGTCCGCCCAGCATAACTATTTCATCACTCTTGTCAGTCCCGGGGATCTCGGCAATGGTGTTGTAACTCATCAGATCTTTGTCGTCGAACTGCGCGGCAAAATTAATCTTCATCCGAACCTTTTCGCCCGCCTGCAGCATGCGCGCAACGCGATTGTAATGCTCAACTGCTAAAACTATCTGCGGCACAATTTTGGGCGCTTTCTGATCGTAGGGATTGACGGGACCCATAAAGATGCTGCGCAAGGTGGCCATCGGTGAAGATCGATCCAATTCCTGCGGCACGCTCGCGCCGGAAACGAATAGTGTGCCGCCATCGCCGGAACCAGAGTCGATCAACAGCGCTGCACCTTCATCGGTGAAAAACTTTAGCTTCTTAGTCGCGAAGATCTGACTCTCCATAAAAGCAGCAAATTGCGGGCTCTTGAGAAAACTATTATCGCCGCCATCCGCTCCGGGAGTAGGCGCATCGGCAAGCGCTAACAGCTGCTTCTCAGTCAGGCGCTTGCCGGGCGCTTCAAAGCGTGCGGGCACCTCACGCATCAAGGTCGTCAAGATAATCTTGCCTCGCAGGTTTCCTTTGAAGCGGTCCAAGTCAGCCTCGTTTTTCGCATCGACGTAGACAACCTCACCACTGGAGATGTTTACTCCCGGCGACCACGCCTTGGGGAAAGCGATCAACGGAATTGTCTGTGGCGCGATTACCTGAGCCGCAAACTCCTTCAACTCCCAACTACGGCCGAAAGGCCCCCACGATTCGAGGTGAGCATTTTTCAAGCCCCACTTCGTTAACTGGTCGCGCGTCCATTCGTTCGCGCGTTTCATGTTCGGCGAACCCGTCAAGCGCGGGCCAATTACATCCGACAGGTAACCAAGCGTCGCCATCACCTGCGAACGCTTCATACCCTCATCTTTGATCTTCTCGATTGGATCGTTGGGATCGGGAGTTGGCGAAGGCTGTTGCTGTGGCGTTGGTTCAGTTTTGCTAACAGCTGGTGTCGTTGACCCGCGAGTTGCCGAGTTTCGAATCGGTTGCCGGGCAAAACTTGCAGCTGGTCCCAACAGCAAGATCACGAGCAGCATTACTGCCGTAGAAGGTCGGTAGCTCATATTTTCTCCTTGAACGAAAAGGGTGACTGGTGAAGCGTTCGCAAAATTCGAATCGGCTAATACTGATAAGCACCTACAAAAGTTTCAAGGCAAAAGGACGAGCAGTTGAGCTCGCTGCAGGCCGCGCCTCACAACACCGGCGAAGCGTGGTTAAGTAAATTAAGCTTGTTGATCATTCTCTGATACGAAACTTTTTCTGACCAAACGAAAATACGTGCCACCAAAAAGATAAGGCGAGGGGAACCGGGCCCCTCGCCTTATCTTTCTTGACTCTCCTGCAAGCTTACCTCCCTGGCATTGGTTTGCGCGGCAGCTTCTGATCGAGCATGGCGGTGTTGTAGACGAAGGCCGCCATTATCGTGGCTGCCTGCTTCATGTCGTCGCCCTGGATACGATCGAAGACATCCTGGTTTGAATGGTGCGTCCGCGTGTCGTATTCAATCTCGTCTTGAATGAATTGAAAACCGGGAAGGCCGATCGCATCAAACGCCAGGTGATCCGTGCCGCCTGTGTTGCTTATGGAAAGCGTAGAAGCGCCCCAGCTGGTTTTATCTTCCGGCCGATCACGAAACGCCATTAGCCACTGGCGAAATAGGGGACGTACACCTTCGTTGCCCTGAAGATAAACGCCGCGAATTTTTCCGGTCCCGTTGTCGAGATTGAAGTAAGCACTTAGCTTTTCGTAGTCAGGCTTGGTTACAAGGACTGGAGCTGCGGGCGTCGCGGCGCCATTACCGTTGCCGGCGCTGGCGGGTGAGGTGGGCACTTCCATTTTCCCAAAGTGTTCCGCGACGTAGGCGCGCGAACCGAGCAGTCCTTGTTCTTCTCCGCTCCAGAGAGCGATGCGTATCGTGCGGCGCGGTTTAAGGCCGAGCGCTTGAATAATGCGCATTGCTTCCATGCCGACGGCAACGCCTGCACCGTTATCAGTTGCACCGGTGCCCGAATGCCAGGAATCCATGTGACCGCCGAGCATTACGATCTCGTCTTTCAAGTCGGTGCCGGGAATTTCGGCGATCGTGTTGTAGCCCATCAAATCCGTATCGTGGAACTCAACGGCCAGATCGACCGCCATCTTGACTTTCTCTCCGGCCTCAATCATGCGCACCAAACGATTGTAGTGTTCGACCGCGATCACGAGTTGGGGAGTCATTTTTGGCGCGCTTTTATCATAAGGAGAGATTCCTCGGGTGTTAGGACCAATCGGCCCCGAGGGAATCGCCTGCGGCACACTTGCCGACTGCACGAAGATCGTTCCACCATCACCAATGCGGCTGGGATCGATCGCAACTGCTGCGCCTTCGTCCAACAGAAACTGATACTTCCTCGCGCCAAACGTCATTGCCGCTCGCTGCTCCGGCGACATCTGAAACATTCTTCTCAGCCCGCCACGCGGCTCGGGAGCATCCGCGAGACCTAACAAATCCTTCTCATCGCGACGCGTGCTCAGCGGTTCGAATCGCGCTTTTACTTCACGCATTCCGGAAGTCAAGACGATCGCGCCCCTTAATTTGCCTTTAAACTGCTCTAACTCGCCTTCATCTTTAGCGTTGAGATAAACAACGTCTCCAGTGATTGTTCCATTCGTGCCCGGCGACCACGCTTTTGGAAAAGCAATTAACGGAATACTCTGCGGCTCCGTCACCTGTGCTGAAAATCTTTTCAGCGACCAACCGCGGCCAAAAGGTCCCCAGGGCTCGAGATGCGCGTTTTGCAGTCCCCACTTCGTCATTTCATCGCGAGTCCATTCGTTCGCGCGTTTCATGTTTGGTGAAGCAGTTAAACGCGGTCCGATGACGTCGGTCAGATAACTCAAGGTCTTCATCACTTGCGAGCGATTCATTCCTTCATCCTTGATGCGATCGATCGCATCGGCGCTCTGAATGATGGTTACTGCGGGAGCGCTTTGCGCAGTTTGTTGCGCGAGCACGGCGTTAGGCGAAAGCCCGAGGATCGAAAGCAGGGCCACTGCTGCGTAGCGTCTTAACATAAATCAAATCTCCTGGCTGGGTGATATTAGCAACGGGACGGTGCGGGCAATTATGAACTGAAACTGCAGCAAGCGCCAAATGTCAGCGTGCTGAAGGCCGTTTCGATTTTGTCGGAGCGGGCGGGGCAACCGGTGCTGCGGAGTCGTTGGAACTGTAGCCACACTCTTCATTGGCGCAGTAACGAAAAGTGCCCTGCTTCTTCGTGGTCTTCTCGAGCAGAAATGGAGCATTACAGTTTGGACAAGCCTCCAGTACCGGCTTGTTCCAGTAGACGGCGTCGCAGTTGGGATACTGCGAACAGCCGTAAAAGGCTTTGCCGCGCTTGGATTTCTTCACGACGATTTCGCCCGTACAGCCAGGACGCGGACACGAGACTCCGGTCGTCTCCTGCTTGATGTACTTGCACTTGGGATAATTCGAGCAGGAGATAAACTCG
This sequence comes from Pyrinomonadaceae bacterium, assembly GCA_963826235.1. Lineage (GTDB taxonomy): Bacteria > Acidobacteriota > Blastocatellia > Pyrinomonadales > Pyrinomonadaceae > PSRF01. The sequence goes on from CAWGWE010000003.1 coordinate 22,723, forward strand.
CCGAAACGGCCGAAGCGCCTGACTAGTTGCGCACCATCGACGGGACACTTCTCATCGAGCGGCACAGGCGCCGGCGACACAGCGCCGCCTTTGGAAATCTTTCTGATGTTTTTGCACTCGGGATAACCGGTGCAACCGAGGAAGGGTCCGAATCGTCCGCGCTTGAGTTGCATCGGCTTGCCGCAAAGGTCGCACGCCTCCGGCTCTTCGACGCCGTCGCTTCCAGCGACCTGTCCAGCAGCTTTGTTTCCATCAGCAGCTTCACTCGGCTCCGCGTCCCGCGAAGCGCCACAGTTCAAGCACTTGAGATACTTACCAAAACGGCCCCACTTCAGCACCATTCCCTTGGTTTCACATTTAAGACAAACCTCCTCGGTCGGTGTCTCAACGTCTTTTATGTCTTTCGTGTATTTGGTGAACTTAACCAGGTCGCTGGAAAACTTGCCGTAGAAGTCATGCAGCGCGTCAGTCCATTTGAGTTTGCCTTCCTCAACACTGTCCAGCTCTTCCTCCATCCGCGCGGTGTAAGTCTCATTAAAAAGATCGGCGAACCCGCCCTGGATCAGGAGGTCGTTCACGGTCTTCCCGAGATCTGTGGGATGGAAACGTCCTTCCAGCTTCTCAACGTACTCACGCGCCAGAATTGTCGTCATGATTGCCGCGTAAGTTGATGGTCGACCGATTCCCTTTTCTTCCAGGGCCTTCACTAAGGTGGCTTCAGTGAAGCGAGGTGGAGGATCAGTAAAGTGTTGTTCCGGCGTCACCTTGTGAAGCGCGAGCTTCTCACCCTTCTCAACAGGAGGTAGGGTGCGCTCCGCCTCTTCGTCTTCTTCAGTCTTTTCATCGCGGCCCTCCTGATAAATCTTCAGGAAGCCATCAAACTTCTGCACCGAGCCAGTAGCGCGGAACAAGAAACGTCCCGCACCAATATCGATTGTGGTCTGATCAAACACGGCGGGCGTCATCTGCGAGGCCACCGTGCGTTGCCAGATCAGCCGATATAACCGCAGCTCATCGTTATTTAAGAAGTTAGCGAGTGAGTCGGGAGTACGAGCGACATCGGTTGGACGAATCGCCTCGTGAGCGTCTTGCGCGTCCTTCTTCGAGCGATAATAAATCGGCTTTCCCGGTAAGTAGGCATCGCCATACTGTTTGCCAATGAAGTCTCTTAACTCGCCCAACGCCGCATCAGAAATGCGAGTTGAGTCAGTACGCATGTACGTGATCAACCCGACTGAACCTTCCGCGCCAATTTCAATACCTTCGTAAAGCTTCTGCGCAATCATCATGGTCCGCTTGACAGCGAATCCAAGTTTGCGCGCGGCCTCCTGTTGCAACTTAGACGTGATGAAAGGTGGAACCGGATTCCGTTTGCGCTCCTTCTTCGTAACTTCACTGACGACGAATGGCTGCTGTTCAGCTTCGGCAACAATTTCCGCTGCCCTGGCCCCGTCACTGATCAGGATTTCGTTCTTTTTAATGTCCTGATCGAACCCGCTCGTCTTTACGGTTTGCTCGCCGACTTTGAAAAGCCGCGCATCAAAAGCGGGCGGCAGTTTGGCGCCGAGATTAGCGAAGATCGTCCAATACTCAGTCTTGATGAAATTTTCGATTTCACGTTCACGCTCGACCACCATCCGCAGCGCAACTGACTGTACGCGGCCAGCACTGAGTTTTCCCCCAACAGTGCGACAAAGTAGCGGTGAGACCTTGTAACCCACCAAACGATCCAGAACGCGACGCGCTTGCTGAGAATCGACGAGATTCTGGTCGATCTGTTTCGGGTGCTCAAACGCCTCATTCACTGCGCGTTTGGTGATCTCGTTGAACATTACGCGGAAGGTCGGTTTTGCGGGTCGCTTAGGAACAATCTCCTCGGCAAGATGCTGGCAAATCGCTTCGCCTTCTCGATCAGGGTCAGCTGCGAGATACACGGCGTCGGCTTCTTTCGCGGCTTTCTTTAGTTCAGCAACGATTCGCTTATTGTTTCGCTTGCGGGAATCCGGAATTACTTCGTAAGTAGGTTTGAAGTCGTCCTCGACGTCGACTCCGAGTCCTTTAGAAGGCAGATCTTTGATGTGGCCTATCGAGGCTTTAACCAGATAGTCCTTGCCGAGATACTTATTAATCGTCTTCGCCTTGGCGGGCGATTCAACTATGACCAGGTTCTTTGCCATTTCTACATTTTCGATTGCCGATCCGATTGCCGATTGATTCTTATTGCCGATTGGCGATTGCTGATTGATTCCTATTGGCGATTGGCAATCGGCAATTCCGTAATCGGCAATGCCTTACATTTTCCTTACAAAACACCGTCCCGGGAGTGCCCGAATCAGCTCGCGCATCTCAAGCGAAAGCAGGGCTGCTGTTAAATCTGAAATTGATAACTTGCTTCCTTCAACCAACATATCAATGTGTGCCGGCGTGTCGGCCGTCAATAGCTTTAACACCAATGTTTCCGATCCTGAAAGGCCGCCCGGCACAAGGGCCAATTGGTCCGCCAGCGATTTTTCCTTTTTCTTGTCCCCAAAAGGAGGGGGCAACAATCTTGCCGCAATCTGTGGCGGCAGCTCTGCAGCGATGTCCTGCCACTGTTGGACCAGCTTGGCTCCGGCTCCTTTAATTAGGTAATTCGTGCCAAAAGAATTCCGCGAAGTTATGTTGCCAGGCACCGCAAATACCTCGCGATTTTGCTCAATCGCCAGACGTGCAGTTATTAAAGAGCCCGAATTCTCCGCTGCTTCCACCACTACCACACCCAAGCTCAAGCCACTAATGATGCGGTTGCGATAAGGAAAGTTTTCCGCGACCGGTGGCGTGCCGAGCGGGAACTGCGTGACTATGGCCCCGCCTCGATCGATGATCTCATCCGCGAGTCTCTTGTGATCTCGCGGGTAATACTCGCCCATTCCCGTGCCTAGAACGGCCACGGTGCGACCCCCGCCTTCAAGCGCGCCCCGATGTGCGGCCGCATCAATTCCGCGAGCAAAACCCGAGACCACCGTGACGCCGCGTTGCGCCAGATCGCGAGCCAACATGAGCGCTGCGTTTTGCCCATACGTCGAACACCGACGTGAGCCAACCACAGCAACGCAAGGCTGATCGAGACAGGCTTCCCATTCGCCTTTTACATAAATCGTAATCGGCGGATCGTAAATCTCGCGCAGGAGTGCGGGATAAACTCCATCGTCCAGTATTAAAAGATCAGCGCCGAGGCGACGAACGGTTTCTATTTCGGCTTCCGCCCGGGCGAATAAATCGCGAGCGATAATGCTTTCGACCGCTTCCGGCAGCAGTCGCAATTTCTCGAGCTCAGCTCTGGTGGCACTGTAAACGGCTTCGGCGGATCCAAATCGCTCCAGCAGCTTAGCTGCGGCGCGAGGTCCTATGCCCGGGGTCATGTTGAGCGCTACCCAGTCCCTTATCATTTCTGATTCGCGATACCGATTTGCGATTTGGTGAGGACGTCAGAAACGAACCAAATCAACCTACCTGCCTACTGACTACTGCCTACTGGCTTCTGCCCTAATGCTTTCTGGCGGAGGCGTGTAGGAATCGAACCTACCTGAGCCTGCTCTCACAGTCTCACTGACGGTTTTGAAGACCGCGCCGTTCACCAGAACAGATTCGCCTCCAGCACAAAGCTGCGAGCGCCGCGCAGAGCCAGGCACCAAAGGCTGACAACCCTACGCGCCGAAATGCGAGACTGTCAAGCGAGCGTAAGAACCACCTTGTCGCAGCCGGATGCTTGTTTTCAAGTGGCGATCCCCGGCAAGCAGCAAAGGCAATTCAACGGAAAAGACTGCAGCCGTAACCCTGGAACCCTGAAAGTTGGAGCCTTCCTTGCTTGACCAAAATCAAAGCAAAAGGCTACTATCTGATTTTCCCGAACGAACGTTCGAACCAGGTAGAAGTGAGGCCGATGGTATTCACCGGCAAGCAAACACGCGCATTCGAGGTACGGATGATCAACTTTCAAACATCGCCTGAACAGTACCGCCACTGGAAATTATCAGTCGACGGAGCAATCGCTCACCTTTCCATGGACGTTCAGGAAGATGCGACCCTCGTGGAAGGCTATAAACTAAAACTCAATTCTTACGACCTTGGTGTCGATATCGAATTGGCAGACGCGGTCCAGCGAATCAGATTTGAGCACCCTGAGGTGCGAGTTGTTGTGATCACGAGTCTAAAGCCGCGCATCTTTTGCGCTGGGGCGAATATCTACATGCTTGGTACATCCTCACACGCCTTCAAAGTTAATTTCTGCAAGTTCACAAACGAGACGCGTTGCGCAATCGAGGACGACTCAAGCCACTCAGGCCGTCGCTATGTTGCCGCCCTGAACGGCACAGCTTCCGGTGGTGGTTATGAATTGGCGATTGCCTGCGACGAGATCTACCTGGTGGACGATGGCAATTCAGCGGTGTCGCTACCCGAAGTGCCTCTCCTGGGTGTATTACCCGGCACCGGAGGCTTAACGCGACTTGTGGACAAGCGCAAGATCCGCCGCGATCGCGCCGATGTCTTTTCGACTTTGGCCGAAGGACTGAAGGGCAAGCGAGCGAAAGAGTGGGGCCTAATCGACGATTACTTTCCCACCAGCAAGTTCCAGGAAGCAGTGGCCAGCAAAGTCAACGAGATGATCGAGGGCGACAAATGGAAGTCAGGCCCGGGTATCAAATTGAGTGCGGTGCAATTCACAACGACGGACGCTGGCCGCGACTATAAATATGTTTCCCTAAAGCTGAACCGCGAACAACGATACGCCGATCTGACGCTGCGCGGTCCGGAGGGAGACTTACCCACCTCGCCGGATGAAATTCAGAAGCTCGGCGACTCGTATTGGCCGCTCCAGGCTTATCGTGAACTGGATGATTTGTTGTTGCATATCCGCGTCAATGAACCTGAGCTTGGTCTGGTTTGCCTGCGCACGGAAGGGGACATCGATCGAGTGTTAGCCGTAGATCAGACGCTCACGAAGCACGCTGACCACTGGTTGATTAGAGAAATCACCCTCAACATGGCGCGCGTGCTGCGGCGGCTCGACCTAACAGCGAAGAGCTTCTTTACTTTCGTAGAACCGGGCAGTTGTTTTGCAGGCAATTTGTTGGAGTTGGCCCTTGCTTCGGATCGCGTCTACATGCTGAACGATCCGGAAGCGGGGGAGACGGCACTCGCTGTCTCGGAACTGAATGCGGGAGCATTGCTGATGAGCAATGGGCTGACGCGTTTGCAATCCCGCTTCCAAGCCGAACCAGAACGCGTGGAGCAGGTGCTTGCGCACGACGAACGGTTCGACACAGACGCAGCCGAGGAGGCTGGTTTGGTTACGTTCGCGCCCGACGAACTTGATTGGGAAGATGAGATTCGGGTAGCGATCGAAGAGAGGACCTCGCTTTCTCCGGATGCGTTGACGGGAATGGAAGCTTCGTTACGGTTTGCCGGACCCGAATCAATGGATACCAAAATTTACGGTCGCCTGACCGCCTGGCAAAACTGGATTTTCCAGCGCCCCAATGCTGTAGGTGAAAAGGGGGCGTTAACTAATTATGGCAAGGCTACTCAGGCGCAATTTGATTTCAAGAGGACGTGAGCTTTGAACTTTGAGCTTTGAACTTTGAACCGTGTACTTGGAACTTTGAGCTTGCGCTGTTGCTTGACGGCACCTTACTCGAAGCGTCTCAAGATTAAAGAGCGAACAAAGTACAAAGCACAAAGTTCTAAGCTCAAAAAACCCAGTAGCTGTCGTAGTGAACAACGATGAATTTAAACGAACGCATTCCTAACAACGTTAACCTCTCTGAAGACAAAAAACTTCAGCGAGCGCTCGAGAAATGGCTGCCTAACTATCTCGACTGGTGGCACGAGATGGGACCAGATGGCTTTCAAACCAGGGATGTCTATCTCCGGACCGCAATCAGTGTCGAGCCTGACGGCTGGGCCAACTTTGATTTCGTGAAGATGCCCGACTATCGCTGGGGCATCTTTCTCAAACCCGCGGAGCCAGGCGCAACGATTGGCTTCGGCGACAACTACGGGCAGCCCGCATATCAGGAGGTGCCCGGAGAGTTTCGCAATTCCCTGCGCCGCATCATCGTTACGCAGGGCGACACTGAACCGGCATCCGTTGAGCAACAGCGCGAGCTCGGCAAGACTTGTCCCTCTCTTTACGACCTGCGCAATCTTTTTCAGGTGAACGTAGAAGAAGGTCGCCACCTGTGGGCGATGGTCTACTTGCTGCATCGCTATTTTGGACGCGACGGTCGTGACGAAGCGGATGCTTTGCTGGAAAGACGTAGCGGCAATCCCGATAAGCCGCGAATTCTGGAAGCCTTTAATCAACCGTGCGACGACTGGCTGAATTTTTTCTGCTTCACAATGTTTACCGATCGCGATGGCAAGTATCAGCTTTCCGCGCTGGCAGAATCAGGATTTGAACCGCTCGCGCGCACCTGCCAGTTCATGCTCACCGAAGAAGCTCATCACATGTTCGTGGGTGATACCGGCATCAACCGCGTCGTCAAGCGCACCGCGCAACTAATGAAACAGGGTGACGTGCGAGAGCTGGGCGGAATTCCGCTCGACATCATTCAGAAGCACATCAATTTCTGGTTTAGCTACTCGCTCGATCTTTTTGGCGGCGAGATCAGCTCAAACTCTGCAGACTTCTTTGCTGCCGGCCTTAAGGGCCGCTACAAGGAGCAGGAGCAATACCAGGATCACTCCGCCGTCGATCAAACTTTCACGATGACGGTGGTTGAGGGCGGGAAGCTCGACGCGCGTGAAGTGCCGCTGCGCAATGCTCTTAACGAAGTATTGCGGGGAGAATATGTTCGCGACTGCGAAAAGGGTTTGGCCCGCTGGAATAAGTCTCTTGCTGATGAGGGTATCAGCGAACGACTCTCTTTACCGCACGTTCGCTTTCACCGGCACGTGGGTGAGTACGCGGGGCATTACTTCGATATCAATGGCAACCTGATTTCTCGGGAGGAATTCGATCAGCGCAAGTCGGATTGGCTGCCGACGATGGAAGATCGCGAATACGTGCGCAGCTTGATGAAGCCAGTCACAGAGCCCGGGAAGATCGCAAATTGGATCGCGCCGCCGGCAACTGGAATAAAGGGTAAACCATTTGAGTTTGAATACGTCCGACTATAAAAAGACTGGTCTTTGATCTTCGATCTTTGGTCTTTGATTCGCTGCCCAGTCTTGACCGGCTAGTTTTGAAGACTCAACTTGGGGTAACCCAATCAAAGCACAAAGACCAAAGTCCAAAGACCAAAAAGGGCATGCCACAAAAACGGCGCTTCCAAACGTGACCAGGTACGATCAAAAACTAGAATTCATCCTGCGCACGGCCGCACGCATCTTCGCGGAAAAGAGTTACCACTCAACGTCTATGCGCGACATTTCGCGCGCGACGGAAGTCAGCCTCGCCGGCCTTTACCATTACTGCAAATCGAAGGAAGAGTTACTCTTTCTGATCCAGGACAATTGTTTCGGTCGCGTGCTGGAACGCCTGGAAGAGCGTCTCGCCGAAGAGACTGATCCGTCTCAAAAGCTACGCATCTTCATCGACAATCACCTCGCCTTCTTTGCGGCGAACATGGCGGAGATGAAGGTCCTTTCGCACGAAGCTGATTCACTCGCGGGAGATCTGCACCAGCACGTCTCTGGCAAAAAACAAAAGTACACAAAGCTCGCGCGTGAGATACTCGAGGAGTTACAGCAACAACAACCACCGTCGCAGCGGATCGATGTTACCGCCGCGACTTATGCGCTCTTCGGCATGATGAATTGGATATACAATTGGTATGACCCAGAGGGCAAGCTAAAAGTTTCAGAGCTGGTCGAAAATGTCAGCCGCTTATTCCTTCATGGGTTCATTTCCGGTTTGCCGGCGACGGAATTAAACTTTGCTGCTAACACGAAAACCGAATCAGTCAGCGTTTGGCGCGCTCGATAGGCCAGGCCAAGTTAAGTGTGAGATCTCTTATGGTTGATGCATCGTCTGGTTGACCCGACGCTACCGCGTGACGGTACCGACTGTACACCGCAGGTTGAATGAGCGACGTAACTGATCATTGCGGGAGTCGCTTCGTTCATCCCGGTATTTGAATATGACTCCTGAATTTGGATTTCTTGCTATCACGAACAACTCATTTTAGGCATTGGAGCATAAACACAGAATGGGAACAGCTGCCGACCATCTCGAGATCACAGCGCTGACTCGCAATCTCGTTGGCTACGCCGTTAGCGAGGGCGTTGCCGTGCTCACCCTCAACGACCCACCCGCAAACACCTACAGCTATGAAATGATGCAAGCGCTTGATCGAGCGATCCTGGCAGCGCGCATGGACGAAGCTGTCCAGGTTATCGTCGTTACCGGTGAAGGCGAAAAGTTTTTCTGCGCGGGGGCCGACATTCAAATGCTGCAGAACGTAACACCTACGTTCAAATATTATTTCTGCCTGCACGCCAATGAAACCTTGTTGCGTTTGGAACAGACACCGAAGCTGGTGATTGCCGCGATCAACGGTCATTGCGTCGGCGGCGGATTGGAGGTCGCGCTGGCTGCTGACCTGCGCATCGCCAGGAGAGGTGCCGGCAAAATGGGTTTGCCGGAAGTGTCGCTCGGTGTCTTGCCCGGTACGGGGGGCACGCAGCGCCTGGTGCGATTAGTAGGAAAATCCAAAGCAATCGAATTAATGGCGACTGCTGAACTCTTTGCATTTGAGCGCGGTCTGGAGCTTGGTATCGTCAATAATATTTATGAAGCGCCAACAGCCGATGGCTTTCGAGAGCAAGTGTTAAGTTACGCGCGGCAATTCACGGCGCCGGGTCGGGCGGCTCATGCCGTGGGGCTGATCAAACGCAGCGTGCAGACGGGGGCCGAAATTCCGCTCGAATCAGGACTGGCGCTCGAGCGTGAGTTGCAACAACAACTTTTCCAATCAAGTGACGCTAAAGAAGGGATCGACGCTTACGTGAACAAACGCAAGCCAACCTTCAAAGGGAAGTAGTTTCGAGTTCCGAGTTTCGAGTTAAGAGAACCCCCGAACTCGAAACTCGAAGTTTGAAAGCCCAACTCGAAACTCGAAACTCGCAACTCGAAACTCTTTTGTACGACTTCATCGACATCACCGAAGCCGACGGCATCGTGACGATTACACTTAATCGTCCCGACAAGTTGAACGCGCTCGTCGGGCACATGCGGCGTGATCTGGCTGAAGCTTTGGAGAGTGCTGGCAGCGATCGCACGGTGCGCGTTGTGATCATCACGGGAGCCGGCCGTGCCTTTTGCGCAGGTGGCGATGTCGCGTACATGGCAGAGCTGATTGAAAGACGCGATAGTGAAGAGTTTTCGCGTTTGCTTGGCTCAGCGCGACGCGTAGTTACGGTGATTCGTCAGATGACTAAGCCGGTGATTGCGGCGGTTAATGGTTTGGCATCAGGCGCGGGCTGTAATCTGGCACTCGCCTGCGATTTGCGCATCGCCTCGACCGAAGCAAGTTTCAGTCAATCATTTGTGAAGATCGGCTTGCATCCGGATTGGGGCGGCACCTACTTTCTGCCGCATCTCGTAACACCTAATAAAGCTTGCGAAATGTTCTTCCTCGGCGAGGCGATTGATGCGCCGGAAGCGCTCCGTCTGGGGATTGTGAATCGTGTGGTGCCGTCCGAGGCTTTGACTGAAGCCACGCAGGAACTCGCGGACCGTTTGCGCGACGCATCTCCCATTTCAATTGCTGCTGCGAAGCAGGCCGTTTATCTTAGCCAGTCAGCGGAGCTTGAAGAGATGTTGCGCTACGAGACCGAAGCGCAGTTGCGGTGTTTTGAATCCGAAGACGGGAGCGAAGGAATCCACGCGTTTCTGGAGAAGCGTCCGCCACGTTTTACCGGGAATTAAATCGAACTGCGAGCTTTGTTCTTTGAGCTTTGAACTTCGTTCGCTAATGGAAATTGTCGCTATTTGCAACAAGGCCCGTGACTAAAACAAGGCACAAAGCTCAAAAGTACAAAGTTCAAAACACTCAAGCCAAAGAACCCAACGTTTACGAATAGTTCAAGGAGCTTCCTGATGACCAAAAAGTTCTTCATACTTCCCCTGTTGGTGTTGCTTGTAACAAGCACTTCATTTTTTGCGGCCACGACCAAATATGAAACAGACGCCGCCCATTCCAACATCGGTTTTTCCATACAAATCGCCGGCGGACTTTCCAGTGTGCGGGGGAAGTTTACTGCCTTTAATGTTGTCATCGTTTACGACGACAAAGATGTTTCCAAGTCTTCCGTAGAAGCCGTGATCAAAGCGACTAGCATTGATACCGGCATCGAGCGCCGTGATGCGCACTTGCGCACTGCAGATTTTTTCGATGTCGAAAAAAATCCGGAGATCACATTCAAAAGTAGTCGCATCGAGAAAAAGGGTAAGGGTTTCATCGCCCATGGCACATTCACGATGCGCGGAGTGTCTAAAGAGATCGCGCTGCCCTTCACCATTAACGGCGTGACTCGCGACGAGAAGTCGGGAAAAACCACCCTCGGCGCAACTGCCCGAACTGCGATCAATCGCAAGGATTACGGGGTTAGCTTTAGCCGTCCCGATAATCCGAATTTTCTGAGCGACATGGTCGAGATAGAGTTGAACATCATCACTCGCGCCGCCAGTCCGCAATAAGAGTGTCCAAAGTCCAAGGGTCCAAAGTCCAAAGTCAGTTTGATTAGCGGGCCTTGGACTTTGGACTTCGGACTTTGGACTCAATCCTGATCCATGAAGCTTAAAGACAGAGTTGCGTTAATTACCGGTGGTGGTCGCGGCATCGGTCGGGCCATCGCGATAGCCTTTGCGCAGGAAGGTGCCGGCATCGCCGTCGCTGCCCGCACGCTCACGCAGGTTGAGAGTGTAGCTAAAGAAATTGCCGACCAGTGTCCAGTAAAGGTTCTGCCGGCGACTTGCGATGTTTCCGATGTCCGTAGTGTGGAGCAAACGTTCGCGCTGGTATCCGAGTTCTTTGGACGCGGGGCTGATATCCTAGTCAACAACGCCGGCATTGCTGAGAGCGCTCCGATTAGCAAGACGGACGATGAACTCTGGCATAGGCATCTCGCCATCAATCTGAGCGGCAGCTTCTACTGCACTCGTGCGGCACTGCCCGCCATGATTGAGCGCGGTTGGGGACGAATCATCAACGTAGCCTCAATTGCCGGAAAGACCGGCGCTCCTTACATTGCCGCTTATTCAGCTTCAAAGCATGGGTTAATAGGGTTGACGCGTTCGACCGCTTTGGAGGTCGCTACTAAGGGAATAACCGCGAATGCGATCTGTCCGGGTTATGTGGATACGGAAATGACCACACGCGGAGTTGAGAACATTACTAAGAAAACGGGGCGATCAGCAGAAGAAGCCCTGGCGGCGATCAGAAAGATGAGCCCGCAAGATCGCTTAGTGACAGCGGAAGAAGTTGCCGCCCTTGCCTTGTTGCTGGCTTCTGAAGAGGGCGGCGCCATTAACGGTCAAGCGATTAACATCGACGGCGGCAGCGTGTTGTACTGACAGGACCACTCGGCGACGTAGGATCGCGGACCGTCCCGTCCCACCATCCCAAAAAAAGCGGGCCAGGCCCCCTTCCTTACTGCATTTAACCTAACTTGATTCAGTGTCATCCGCGAAAATCTGCGGCGAAATTCTGTTCGCTTCGCGTTGGCGTGCGGCCGAGACACCCGCGAGCCCAACAGCTGGCGTTCCTAAATATGAGAAAGTCGAGTCGGCCTCATTCAAAATTCTTTTTAATTAACTCATAAACCAACCGCATCGGTAGTCCCACGATATTGAAATAGTCGCCCTGAATCTCTTCGATAAATGGCGCTGCCAGATCCTGGATCCCGTAAGCGCCGGCCTTGTCCAGCGGCTCACCTGTGTTTACATACCAATCGATCTCTTCTTGAGTTAGTTCAGCAAACCGCACGCTCGTCACTTGATGATCGACGCGGACGCAAAGATCGGCGGCCCGCACCAGGGCGACTCCCGTTAGCACCTGATGCCATTTGCCGCTCAACAGTTTCAACATGCGTTGCGCGGTGGCCGCATCTCCCGGCTGTCCCAGAATTTTATCGCCGATTACCACAGTCGTGTCAGCGCCAAGCACCAAATCGTCAGGAAACTCCGGCGCTACTTTTTCGGCTTTAGACTGGGCCACTCGTCGCACATACGAAATCGCATCTTCATCAGCCTGGCGTGTTTCGTCGATGTTGGCGGCGACCGCTACAAAGGACCATCCGGCCGCCCGCAGAAGTTCAGCGCGCCGCGGACTCTTTGAAGCGAGGATAATTTTTTGTTTCAACACCTGTTGTTGACCTCATTAACCCGCAGACGACTCAGCTTAGGCAATCTCTCAGGTGAGGAAGGGGGCCTGACCCTCGCTGTACGCTTCGCTAGCTGCACGTCACACAAATCTAGTGTGAATGGCAATCAAAAAGAGCGGGGGCAGGCCCCTTTCCTCACCTGAGAGAGATTTTCAACGCGAATCTATTTCGGGCAAGTACTCTTTTACCAGAGCACAGCCCACCTCGGACACAACCTTCAGATACCTTGCTTGTTGGTTTTTAGCACTCTCCGTTACACTGCCCGCTGCTCCAAAAATATGGGTTGGCGATTCTAATGAGTAAACAACGATTCGCATAGTAGTGCGTAAAGCTGCGCTATTTACACGGTTTTTGAGCATGGAAAGCTTACTTAAAACTTTGCCGGCAATCATGAAAGTTGCCGGCGACTCGACTGAAGTTGCGCAAGCTGCTTGCTTTGTGGCATGGAAACAGATTGCCGGCGAAGCATTACACGGGAACGCGGTGCCGCTGCGTCTCGATGATCGGACCCTGGTAATTGCTGTCGCTGACGCTACCTGGCAAAAACAGATGCAGTCGCTGAGTGGACAACTTTTATTTCGTCTCAATTCAATGTTGGGCCAACCAGTTGTGACCTATTTGGAGTTTTGTGAAGATCCCGAGACTGTAGCCCAGGCGCGCCTTACGCTGACGGACCGCAGGGATTCGCGGGAGCCAGCTCCTGTTCCGGCGGAGTTAGTGTCAGCAGCCGCGGGAATTCACGACGAGGATCTGCGGCGGGCCTTTCTCGGCGCCGCAAGCAGTTGCATCCGTCGACTTGAGAACTCGTAGCGCAGACTGTTAGTTTCCGAGACCTTGTTTGCGCAAGCATTAAGTTTGCGATTCATGAATTATGCAAATCAAAGAGTCAGATATTGAAAAGATTGCTGAGTTAGCGCACCTGGACATTACACCGGACGAGGTTGCTATGTTCACGCCGCAGATGACGGAAATCGTAACCTACGTGGAGCAATTAAATGTGCTCGATACCAGTAACGTCGAACCATCTCTCGGCGGTTTAACTCCTGAAGGCCAGGCAACCGACTCGGCGCGCCCGGACGAGGTCACGCCTTCACTGGGCCAAAAGCTTGCCCTTGAGGAAGCCCCGGATGCAGCCGCAGGCCACTTTCGAGTTCCGAAAGTACTTTAATTCAGGTTCCGATTTTCGAGTTTTGAGTTCCGGTTTGGCTATCCGGATCGACTCGGGTATTCGCGGTCTCGGTTTGGAGAATGAAAAACCTTTCAGAAATAACAGGCGACCTCCGCAGCGGCGAAACGACGGCGGAGGCAACGGTCAAGTCGTCGCTCAAGGCTGCGGGATCGCTGCAGCACGAGTTAAATGCGTTCCTGCAAATCGATGACCAAGGCGCGCTTGAACGTGCGCAGTCGATCGATTCGCTGCAAAAGGACGGCAACAGCCTTTCGAGTTTGGCCGGCGTTCCTATCGCCATCAAAGACAACATCTGTGTGCGCGGCATGCAAACCTCCTGCGGCTCAAAAATTCTCGGCGACTATCACCCGCCTTACAACGCCACCGTAATCGAAAGGCTGCAAGCAGCCGGCGCTGTAATAGTCGGAAAAACGAACTGCGATGAGTTTGCTATGGGTTCTTCAAATGAGAACTCAGCGTTCGGTCCCGTGAAGAATCCCTGGGACGTTACGCGCGTGCCGGGTGGTTCATCAGGAGGTTCGGCTGCTGCAGTCGCCGCCGGCATCGTGCCGGTGGCTTTGGGTTCCGACACAGGAGGTTCGGTACGGCAGCCGGCATCGCTCTGCGGCGTTGTCGGGATGAAACCTACTTACGGTCGCAACTCGCGTTACGGCCTTGTCGCTTTTGCTTCGTCGTTGGATCAAGTGGGAGTTTTCGGCCGCAGTACTCGCGACGTAGCTGCAGTGCTTGGCGTAATCGCTGGACGCGATCTGCGCGATGCCACCACCGCAGACGTTCCGGTTCCAGATTATGTTTCCGGATTAGCAAAGGACTGCAAAAACCTGCGATTGGGTTTTCCGCGCGCACTGTTTGGTGAAGGACTAGACGGCGAAGTACGCGCCGCAGTCGAAAAAGCCATTGAGACTTACCGTGAGTTGGGCGTAGAAATTGTTGAAGTGGATCTGCCTCACGCAAAGTATTGCATTGCGGTCTACTACATCATTGCGACGGCCGAAGCTTCTTCTAATCTTGCCCGCTTTGACGGCGCGCGCTACGGATTTCGAGCCGAGGACACTGCTGAATTGCGGCAGATGTATCGCAAGACTCGTGATGAGGGATTTGGCGCCGAAGTTAAGCGACGGATCATGCTCGGCACTTACGTACTTTCGGCGGGCTATTATGATGCCTACTATCGTAAGGCCCAACAGGTGCGGTCACTCTTGAAGGAAGACTTCGCGCGAGCGTTTCGGTTTTGCGACGCGATTATCACGCCCACCTCGCCCACCCCTGCATTTCGGCTTGGCGAAAAAGTTGACGACCCACTCGCAATGTACCTGAACGATGTGTACACCGTTACTGCAAATCTTGCAGGAGTGCCGGGAATGAATGTGCCGTGCGGATTATCAGCTGACAAGCTGCCGATCGGATTCCAACTGCTTGGTCCATACTGGTCGGAAGGTAATCTCTTTCAACTGGGACATGCTTATGAGCAGGCCCAGCCATTCACAGCGCGGCCGCCAATTAATGCCGACTAAATAACAGAATCCCGGCGAGACGCCCCGCGACACTTAAGATTCGCTAGCCTTGGCAGGGGGTTCGGGGTTCTGTTTGAGAGCTTGGTTTGCTGGTCTTTCCGATATCGTTGCGGGCGGGGCCTTATCGGGAATCCAATCACCGGTAAAGATTTCCACCACATTTTTCGCTGTTCCCACTACGGGTGTCACATCGAGCGCTACGTGCACAGCGCCGGGAATTAGGCCCTTCTTTTTAATGTCGTGCCCGGCGAAACCTACGGAAAACACCGGGCCAACGATTGGAATCATCTTCAAGAGTTTCTTGACGACTTCAAAGCTACCCTTCCTGGCAATCCGTTTCTTGTGCGACTCAGCCATGTTCAGCTCCCGAGGTACCTATGTTACGTGACAAGTGCCGATCTCGACCCGGCCAAATAACTGACAAGGAATTGTATTACGTCATGTTCAAACACCCGAATCGTAAGTGCGCCAATTTTGCCCGCACACAAATAATCTTTATTGATCGGTGTCATCCGCGAAAATCGGCGGCTCACCCATTGTTGCCGGCAAGAGGCCGTGATCCGATTGTGTGCTAGCATTGACCCGCTCTCTAACTTAGTCTAGCGGCCAATTTTTTCGAAGCTCTGATGCGCTCGAAACCTGTTGCTACGTTCTTCTTTGTCGCTTGTCTCGCTCTCCTCTTCTCCTGTAGTCGCTCCAGCAATCAGACCAGTGCCCGCAAGCTATTGATCTATACGCCACACGGTCAAGCTCAGCTCAAAGACTTTATCGCGCGCTACAAGCAGTTGCATTCCGATGTCGATGTCCAATTTCTCGACATGGGATCCCGGGAAATCCTCGAGCGCATTCGCGCCGAGCGCAACCGGCCGCAAGCCGATCTCTGGTGGGGCGCGGCGCATACCACTTTTCAAACAGCAGCTGAGGAGAACCTGCTCGCAACTTATCGTCCCACCTGGGCCGACAAGGTTACGGCAGGCAGTCACGATGCCGAGGATCGCTGGTACGGAATTTACGAAACCCCACAAGTGATCGTCTACAACAGCGATGCCATTACTGCGGAGGAAGCGCCGCGGGATTGGGATGATGTGTTAGATCCGCGTTGGCGCGACAAGATTCTGATTCGCAATCCCAACCCGTCCGACTCGATGCGCGCAATATTCGGCGCCATGATCTGGCGCTTCTATCGCGAAACGGGATCGCCTGAGAAAGGTTATGATTGGCTGCGCCGCCTCGATCTAAACGTTCACGAATACACCGCCGACGGCACTCTGCTGGTTCAGAAGCTCGCACGCCGCGAAGGCCTGATCAGTCTCTGGAACCTTCCCGATGTTTGGCTCTACAAACAACGGGGATTGCCGTTAGCTTACATAATTCCAGCGAGTGGTACTCCTGTTATTTCGGACGGCATCGCTGTTGTGCGCGGCGCGCCCAACGAGGAGGACGCACGTCGGTTTTATGAATTCGTCACGACGCCAGAAAACTTGATGCTTGCGGCTCAGACTTACTACCGCATTCCGGTGCGCACCGACATAGATCGAAATGCTTTGCCGCCGTGGATGAATGAACCGTTTACACGAATGCCGCTCGACTGGGAGCTGCTTCGTAAGGAAGGCGGCGAGTGGCTGCGTTACTGGGACACAAACATTCGCGGGCGCCAATTGACCAATGATTAACTGCCATGTCAGGTTTCGCTAACGGACTTTTAGTTACGGGAATCGTCTTTGGCTTTATTCAGTTGCTGTGGGCAATATTCTTCCTTTTTCGCCCCAGGAGCCGAACGAGAGGAGTTCAATCACTGTTGAGAGGTATTTTCCAGATCGTTGTCTCCTCAGTGGCGCTCTACTTTTTGCGAGATGTTTCCCTGGGCGATTTTTCGCTGACGTTTCTGTTGGTGGGTCTCAGTGCTGTGACACTAGGGATGGAAGTTGTCTTGCAACGAACTTTCAGAACCGCTCTTTCTTCCCCGCCCATGACGGCCAGGGAATGGAACGAACGAAAAATATCAAAGAGTAAGTTTGTTTTGTTGACTACGCTACCCGTAAGCTCTGCAGTCGTGATAACGGCGATTGTGTTCACGATCGTTGCGCCGGAAGCCGTCGGATTTATTTGGTGGATTTTCCTGATAGTGGTGTTCAGTTTGGTGGCATTGGTTTTTGCACTGTTGGAGTGGAATGTGTTTGAAAGGAAGTTCGGCTCACAAACCACACTCTCAAGATAATCAGAGATGTCGCTTCTTACTTTAAATCAGATTTCCAAACACTTCGGATCTGTAAGAGCGGTTGCCGATGTCTCTCTCAACGTCGAACGCGGCGAGTTCTTTGGTCTGCTCGGTCCGTCGGGATGCGGCAAGACAACAACGCTGAGGATGATTGCGGGATTGGAAACACCCGACTCCGGAACAATTCAGTTCGGGGAGCGAGATATAACGCTTCTCTCACCGGAGAAACGCGGCTTTGGCATGGTATTTCAAAACTACGCGCTCTTCCCTCACCTGAATGTTTTCGAAAACGTTGCTTTCGGTCTGCGTGCACGCCATAAACCAAAAGCCGAAATGGTGAATGCAGTCAGCGGCGCCCTGGAACTCGTTCAGCTTCCCGGTTACGAGAAGCGCAGAGTTGATGAACTTTCGGGAGGCCAACAGCAACGCGTCGCAATTGCTCGCGCGATTGCTATCGAGCCGGCCCTGCTGTTGTTTGATGAGCCGCTTTCTAACCTCGATGTCGCCTTGCGTGAGGAGACACGCAGTGAGTTGCGCGAGCTCGTCAAGCGCCTGGGATTGACAGCGGTTTATGTGACACACGATCAGGAAGAAGCCTTTGCGCTCTGCGACCGCATCAGCGTCATGATGGGCGGGCGCATTTTGCAAACGGGGGAACCGCGCGAGCTGTACGAACATCCGGCACAAATTCCTGTGGCGCGATTTCTGGGACGCAACAATTTGATCAGTGTGATGCGACTAAGCTCGAGCAAAGCGACAGTCGCGGAATTCAAAACGCTCGCAGGAGGCCATACCCTGCAACTCCCTGCCTCTCATGACGAATTAGCGCCGCTGAACAAGCCCTGCTCGCTCGCTATCCGTCCCGAACATTTGAAACTGAGCAAGACAAACCCCGGACGCCCGAATGTTCTGCCCGTGCAAGTGAGCGAGATCAACTTTGCCGGTGCCACCTCCAGCGTCAAACTTGATGCGAATGGATTACAACTCGAGGCGCTCGTGCTACAGCCGGACGGATTTGCCTCAGGAGACCAGTGTTTTGTTGAATTACCTTCGGATCGAATTTCACTTCTAACTGAATGATGAGTAGTGTTCGTCAGGAAGTCGTGCTCAGTCAGAAGGAAAAAGGCTCAGTCCAAAGCAATGCTCAGTCGGGAAGGTAGGCTTGGCCCCGCTATGTTGAGTGAACTCAACCAGTGGGGGTAGATCCACCTTCCGGACTGGGCATGATTTCTTAAATGAGCACTAAGCATCCATCACTTGGTAACCCGGCGATAACCTCATATCGCTTCCGTATTCCCTCGCCGGGCCGTCTAATTCTCATCTTCATTACCGCTGTCGTGCTGTTCTACGGTGTTATCTATCCTAACGCGCAGACTCTGTTGAGTTCCCTGCTGGTCGACGGGCAGTGGTCGCTCGCAACCTATCGCGAAGTCCTTACTCAAGGCATCGTGATCGAAGCAGTGCTGACCAGCCTGGGAATTTCGCTGTTAACAGTGATTTGCTGCGCGTTAGTGGGCGTGCCTCTCGCATTCCTGTTCGAGCGCTACACCTTTCCCTTGCGACGACTGTTTGCAGCGCTGGCTGCATTGCCTCTCGTATTACCGCCGCTCGTCGGTACTGTTGCGTTCATTTTGCTTTGCGGTGAATCAGGAATTCTTGCTCGCTTGCTTCAAAAAGTATTTCACCTGGACGCTCCGCCCTGGAGCTTACGAGGCTGGACGGCCCTGCTGTTGTTTCACACTTACACCATGTATCCGTTTTTCTATGTGCTCACCGGAGCGGGCTTGCGTCGCATCGATGCAGGCCTGGCTGAGGCGGCCCGCAGTTTAGGAGCGAAGCAGATGTCTGTGCTTTTGAGAGTTACGCTCCCGCAATTGACGCCCTCGTTACTTGCCGCCGGCTTGTTGACCTTCATGGTTTCCATGGCATCGTTCAGCGCGCCGCTCCTGTTTGGCGGTAATGTGCGCGTGCTGACGCTCGAAATTTTCACCGCGCGGCAACGCGGAGATGCGCGCGTAGCCTTAACAGAGACCGTGATCCTAGCCGTGATTTCGCTGGCGACCTTGCTTCTGTTCCAGCGTTACGAGGGGACAAGGAAATTTGCGGCTGCTGCGCTTAAGGGGAGCGGGCGCCGGCTGCAACCAATTACTAGTGGCAAAGCACGACTTGCGGCAATGCTCTGTGGAATTCTTTTTTCGATGGTTTTGATTTTGCCCGTGGCGACACTCGCGCTTGTTAGTTTCGCGCGCGAGGGAATCTGGACGACGCAGACTTTTCCGCCCGCATACACTTTCGACAATTACGCCCGCATCCTGACCGAGCGAAACTCGAGCGAAGTATTCCTCAACAGCATGGCAATGGCCGGCATCGCTTCGGTTGTGGCGTTGCTCTGGAGTTTTGTTGTGGCCACGCTTGTGACGGCGAGGACTCGCGGTGCCGGGCGACGTTTGCTTTCATTGCTGGTACTCGTGCCCTGGGCCTTGCCGGGAACCGTCGTCGCTATTTCAATCGCTGAAGCTTACGGCCAACCCGGCCCACTGCTTGGTTCTTATATCCTGGTCGGCACGTTTTGGATTCTGCCCGTAGTCTACTTTCTTCGGTTCATGCCGCTCGTAGTGCGTGCGGTGCAGGCCAGTATGGAACAACTTGATCCGGCGCTAAACGAGGCGGCGGGAGGTTTGGGCGCGAGGTGGTGGCAGAGATTTTTGCGCATCACCCTGCCCCTCGTTTGGCCCGGAGCTGTGGCCGGCACGCTGTTGGCATTTGTCATTGCTTTGGGCGAGTATGTCGCGTCGGTGCTGGTGTTCGTTCCCAATAACCGGCCAATCTCAATTGCCATCGCTTCTGAGTTGCGCGATTTCAACCTGGGCTCGGCCGCGGCTTATGGAATGGTTCTGATCGTGATCATCGCCGTTAGCATGTTCATCGCTGCCAAGCTGGAACGATCTCGAGTTTGAATTAGCATAGGTAAAAATCCAGTGAAGAGATTTCATTGCCGAAGCATCAAGTGCAACCAGGAAGGAAGGCATCTAAGTTAGGCGGGGGTAAACCGCCCTGCCCGACTGCAAGTTCTGAACAAGGGGCAGCTACTGGAAACTAATAATGAATTTACAGTTATCGAGACTCACCCGGGTTACTCGAATTCGATTCTCTACAGTCTTCTTCGTTATTGCGCTCCTCCTGTGGGGTCCGATTGGGCCGCTTTCCCACTCCAAGGTCCCCATTTCCGTCACGAGCGCCGTCGATAAAGCTCAGCTCCATCAAGCGCTCCTCGATCTCACAAACGCCGCGACGGTCATGTGTGTGGCCGCTCATCCTGACGATGAGGATGGAACGACTCTAACTGTCCTGCGACGAAAGTACGGCGTGCACACGGTTACTCTCTTTTCGACTTACGGTGAAGGTGGACAGAATGCTGTCGGTCCCGAGCTCTACGAAGAACTGGGTGTAATCCGTGCTCGCGAAACGATGGAAGCAGCGCGTATTCAAGGTTCAGAACCACACTTTCTTGGTCTCAAAGACTTTGGCTTTTCGAAAACCGCCGCAGAGACTTTCCAGATTTGGGGACACGATGAAGCGCTGCGACGCATGGTTTTCAAGATCCGGGAGCTGCGTCCGGATGTAATCATTACAAATCACGACACGACAACCGGACACGGACATCACCAGGCTACTGGTCGGCTCGTGCTTGAGGCTTTTGATGCCGCAGCGGATCTGAAACGCTTCCCCGAACAACTTGCGAAAGTCAGCATCTGGCAACCGCAGCGTCTGTTTGTGCGCACGAGGCCTCCAGGAACTGGTAGCACGACAGTGCCTCCGGCAACCGACACGGCTGAAAAACTTGTCACGACAGATCCCAATGAGAAGGATCCAATTCGCGGAACTTTGTACGCGGAGCAAGCACTGGCTGCGTTACAAAAGCACGCTTCGCAGGGGCCCTGGCCCGCATCTATCGCGGAAAGATTGCGTGGCAATCCCACTGGCAAGTTACCGTTGATTCGCTATCGATTAGCGCGCGAAGCAGCAGGTGCTCCTGCACTTCCTGCAGAGGCTAAAGCGATTCTCGACGGATTGGAGGTTGCTGTTCGTGCTCCAACGATCGACGGACGCAACTTATCAGAGATCATCGATCAACCTGATCGCGTGCTTAATGCGCTTATTGACTGGCGCCGACGCACTGGCCCCGGATTGATTGGCGGCGACGATCCGCACCGAGCTCGCTTGATGGCAGAGCGAGTTGATCACGCGCTTGCTCTTGCGGCCGGCATCACTGTCAAAGTGAGTTCGCCAGGCGAGACATTAATACGCGAAACCCCTGCGCGTTTTTCCATTAACATCTCCAACGCTGGGAATCGAACAGTTCAAATCAAGGAGCTTTCATTTGAGGGCTGGGACAAGGTCGTGCCCCTTGAGCCGGCAGAGCTGTTGAGCGCTGACTCTGAGACGATCACGCCGGTTGATCTGGTTACTCCGCCGACCGCAACCATCACGCTTCCTCCCGCAGAACACCTTTATGATGGCCGGCTCCTCGGCCATCGCTTTGTTGCCGACGCGCAGTTGGAAATCGATGGTGCGAAGTTCTCTGTGAAAGCAGAAAAGAGTTTGGACGTTGTGCCGGCGGTTGAGATTACGGACGTCTCGCCTAATCCGTGTATAAGGACCGAGGAAACCCTGGGACGATGCACCAACTTTCGGGTAACAGTTACCAATCACATAGCGAAGCCGTTCGCCGGCTTTCTAGTTTTCACAACAAGGTTTGCTCAACATGGACGTGAAGCTATATATCGGATCCAATTGGGTCCACTCGAAACTCGCACTAACGACTTTTCCAACAGTGATGCACGTCCGCCTCGGGAAATCCTGCCCTATTTTCGAATGCCTGAATCAATAATCGTCTCAGTCAATCCTGCTGATCAGGGAGGGCAAGCCTTCGACCGGACGCGCTCGATCTCTCAGCGTGCTGTAACCGTCACCTATGCCGACGCACGCGTGACAAAGGGTCGTCGAGTTGCCTATATACCGAGTTTTGATCAAACGCTCAAACAATCATTCGAGGCCCTCGGAGTTTCAGCCCATGAGCTGAAGATGGCAGAGATTAAGGAAGGTTCACTCAGCGGATTCGATACCATAATCCTCGACAACCGTGCTTACTACGCCCATCAGGAGCTGATCGCGGCGAATTCGAAATTAATGAAATATGTTGAGGATGGTGGAACGCTAATCGTGTTCTACCACAAAGACAGCGAATGGAATCCGAATCCTGGTCGCGGTCGACCACAGCTCGCTCCTTATCCCATTACTCTTGGTGACGAACGCGTCACCGAAGAGGTTGCGCCAATACGCTTCCTGCAGCCACGGCATCGGCTCTTAAATCAGCCGAACAAGATTCGCAGTTCTGACTTTATGAATTGGATTCAGGAACGTGGACTCTACTATCCGAAGGAGTGGGACGAACAATACACCGAGTTGTTTGCGAGCAACGATACGGGTGAGAAGCCTCTGCGCGGCGGGCTACTGGTAGCACGTTACGGGCGTGGGTATTACATCTACACGAGTATGGTTTGGTACCGGCAGCTCGCGGCTGGCGTGCCCGGCGCCTATCGCATGCTGGCGAACATGATCAGCTACGGATCAGACGATCGATCACGAAATCCAGGCAAATGATATGTGGAGCAAGAGCAGTCAAATCCTAACTTCGCGAGCTTTTCTGTTAAGTCTTTCTCTCTTGCTGCTCAACGACTTTTATATCAAGCCTCACTTCCCTGGTCTGATCAGCGGCAAATTATCAGATGTTGCCGGCCTCTTCGCCTTCGCCCTGTTCTGGATCGCAATGTTTCCGAAGTTTAGGGGCACAGTATGTGTCGTGATCGCGTTAGCTTTCATCCTGTGGAAGAGCAGTTATTCCCAGCCCATAATTGATGCATTGAACGGGCTTCAGATGGGGCGTATTTCACGTACCGTTGATCTTACCGACCTGATTGTGTTGCCGATAATTTCCCTGGCATACATATATGGCGGCAGAGAAAAGCAACGGCGCCAGGTTCCAAGATGGACGGCAGCCTTTATGGCGGTGGTTGCAGTGTTTGCGTTCACCGCTACTTCGTACCGCACCAGGTTTGATTACCAGAACAAATACTACTTTCAGGGTTCTAAGACAGACTTATTCAATAGGATTGATGAATTACATTTAACTTATTTCGATCACCCGCTCCGCAGCGAAGAGAAAGCTTCCGGACAATTGAGGCTGGAGATTCCTTCGTCAATTTGCTTCGATTCCATTACGGCAGTTGTCGAAGTAACCGACGAAACCGGACAGACGATTGTGTCGCTGAAACAGTTGGAACACAGTTGCCCGGAGAGTAGCGGCGATCAGGAGCGCTTGTTAAGGGAATTTGAAAAGGAGTTTATTGAGAGGCTAAAGACCGGAACGCCGCAAACAAAACACTGGGAAAAACCTAAGTCAGCCAATTAAAGACAACCACTCTACGGGACGGGCACGGGCTGTTCTTCAAACTCAGGTTCACTCTCCAACTTTTCTTGCGCCCGTGCCAGGAAAGTCTTGATCATTTCGCGCACGCGCTTCTGCATCTCGGCGCTGATCGGTCCTTCGCCCACCAGACTTGCCAACCTGTGTAAATCACGCGCATGTGGCCGGCGCAATTCGACGTGTTGCGCAATGCGAATCAAGACCTTTTGACCGCGCTCTTCAAACGCTGCGGCATAACGCAGATAATTCTTTACTTCGCTGCGCGCAGGTGACCATTCCAACCGATCAGGTTCGTCCTCGGTTTTCTCAACCGCGAAACTCGCAACTACCGGTCCGATAACGGGCACATCAGCGCGTACCATCCAACGCATGATGCCGCCGGCTTCTTTACGAATACCCTCGATTCCCGGCATTAGATCGACGAAGTTGCGAAACTCGCTGAAAAACTCCCGCGCTCGCTCAATCGTTGTTTTTAATTCCAGTTGTTCTGTATACGAGGCTTTTATCCTAAACATTCGTTCTCCATTTCGCGTCCCACTATCTTGATGCCTCGCTCAGCCGCTCTGTTGCATCCCGCGCAGCACCAAAATCTAAATTACACGAGGATGAGGCGCAGGTAAACTCCTTTGTTTAGCTGACCTTTGTAACAAAAACTGTTAGTTTGCTTCAGGTTCGGAATTAGGAGACGCAAACTGACAGTTTGCAGGACAAAATGAACAATGAGTCGCAATGCCCCGCTTGCCATGGAGTGCTGAAACCGTGGACAGAACTTGATGAAGACGAGCGCGAGGTGGTGAGTCGGCTGCCAGGCGCACGGGAATATTCAGCAACCGAGCGAGAAGGAAGCCACGTCTGGTGCACCCGTTGTTGGTACGAATGCGCCAAGCCCAGCTCACGGGCCTGAAGCCGCGTCGCCCGTAACACTGTCGTAAGCCTCGCGAATTCCTTTCATCTTTTCCAACAGAGTCGCGTGCAACACAACCGCCGATTCGAATCCGAGCAGCTTCGCGATGTCGTGCAGGGCGGGATGATCGATAGAAGGCAAACGAGCCTGGCGTCCAAGAATCAAGCGAAGATAGTGGTCGATGGATCGCAACAACACGTAACCGTTGTGCAGTGCCTCAAAATCGGGAGTACTCAATGCTCCTGTTGCATGCAACCGTTCGAGCGTTGTCGTAGTCGAGCGATCTTCGCCTTCGTCAGGCACGTCGTGACGCAACTGTAGAAAACGTGTGGCGAAATAGACATCGAGCATTCCTCCGGCGGCAAACTTGACGTCGACACCAGAGCGCCGCCCGCGTGTAGTCTTCTCTTTCTCAAGCCGATCGCGAACGTAGCGTGTTTCACGAGACAACTCATCGGGGTCGAGACGGGCAGCGGATTCATGAATAGCATGCCGTGCGTGTGTTTCGACCATCTTACCCAGCTCGAGATCGCCGGCGACAGCGCGCAACTTCACATAGGCCAAATACTCCCAAACTGCAGTGCGTTGCTTCAGGTAATCCAGGAATCCTTCAGAACTAAGCACAAGCGGGCCGTTCTGGCCGTCGGGCCGCAAACGTAAATCCACGCGATAGAGGTAGCCCTCGCGCGTAATACTGGAAAGCGCGGCAATCATTAGTTCACCCAAACGCGCATAGACTTCGTCCCGAGACAAAGAGGTGATCGGTGATTGCACGAGTGAATCGTAAACGAGTACGACGTCCAGATCAGATCCGTAATCAACGCCGCCACTGGCTAAACGTCCCAGTCCCAGGACCGCGATTCGCGGCTCACTGGTCAGCTTTCCATAACGGCGCACGAGCTCGCGCCGCGCGACTAGATACGCGACATTGATACTCGCCACGCCCAGTTCCGTCTGTAAGCGATTAGATTCTGAAACCGAAATGTTTCCTGCTGCATCAGCTTCACCAATCTCTACCAGCAGTTTTGCCCACGAGCGACGGAGCGCAGACAGTTCCGCGGAAAAGTCTTTTTCAGCATTGATGCTGGAGCGCAAAATGGAGCGATAATCCCGGCGCGGCGCGGCGCTCTTGTCACCGAGTCTTGTGATTAGTGATGGATTGCTGGCGACCATTTCGCTAAAAAATTCAGACGACCCACAAAGCCGAAGCAAAGCCGCCAGGTTTTCACGGGAGATCCTGATCGTGCTGTCTGACTTTTCAAGCGAGGAAGCGACTCGCGTAATCCCTATTAGCGCCCGGTGCGGATTGATGGTTGTGAGCGCCATTCCCTGCAAGTCGTCTGCTAACGTCTCGCCGTCATCAACTGGCTCGAGCCGGGCCGCAAATAGTTTAGCGGCGGCGCGGCAAGCCGTTTCGTCAGCGGTTAGCAGTTCTTCACGAGCGAACCTTGTTACCGCGGATTGCAAGTCTTCGTCATCGTCTGTGGTCTGAAACACGCGATCGTAGGCGCGCCGTACGTTCGTGGTGTGCTGCTCGAGCGCTTTATCCAACTGCGCCGTCACATCGTGCCCACTGAAATTCATTCGCCGCGCCACCAAAGCGCGTTGCTCAAGCCCGAGAGGCACGGTGTGAGTTTGTAGACCATGCTCCATCTGCAAACGGTGTTCGAGAGTCCGTAAAAAGGTGTAGGCGTCGGAGAGTTCGGGGCGCTCCTGCTCGGTGATCAAACCACGGTCCGCGAGGCGGCCGAGACTAATGAGTGTGTGAGCGACGCGCAGCCAATCGTCGTCGCCGCCATGCGCAAGTTGCAGCGCCTGGGCGATAAATTCAATCTCGCGAATCCCGCCGCGATTTAGTTTGACGTTAAAGCCGTTGGCTTTGCGCTCGATATGTTTGTCTATCTTCAGTTTTGCCAACCGCACACTAGCCAAAGCTTCTTTAACTGAAACGCCAGGACGAAAAACATTGGCGCGCACGGCTGCGGCAAAGCGCGTGAAGAGGGCTGCCGATCCTGCCGCCGGGCGCGAGCGAATCAGGGTTTGCAGCTCCCAGGGTTGCGCGGTTTGACGGTAATAACTAACCGTTTCATTTAGGGAAGAGGCTAGCGCGCCGTCTCGGCCATGGGGGCGCAACCGCAAATCAACGCGGTAGGCTGCTCCCTCTCCCGCAGGCTGGCCCACAAGTTTCGTGATCGTTTCCGCAAGCTTGATGAAGTATTCCCGGTTGCTCACTTCGCCACGTTCACCGGCGCCGGAGGTAAGGCCATCGTCGGAATAAATGAAGACGAGGTCGATATCCGAAGCGTAATTGAGCTCAAACGAACCTAGTTTGCCGAGTGCAACAACACAAAACTCAGCGGTGGCGCTGCGGCCACGGTCATCAGCCAACTGCGGTGGGCCATAGCGGTTATCCAGATCTTGCCGTGAAAGGTTCAGCGCGTACTCCAGAATCGCATCGGCAAGGTTCGACAGCTCCTCGGTAGTCTCCACGATCGCGTGCGTGCGGCGAATGTCGTGCAAATAAATGCGCAGCAACTCGCGGCGCCGAAAACGTGCCAGCAGAACCTGATGATCAAGCGTGGAGTTGGTCAGGGCAAAACGCGCGAGCGCCTCCTTTAATTCGTCGCGGCTTCTGACACGCGGGTTCAGACGTTCGCGCGTCAACCAGGAAACATAATCGGGATTCTGTTCAAGAGTGGTCGCGAGCAAAGGGCTCCAGGCGGAGAGTGTGAGCACGTCGGAAAGCAGGCCCGCTTCTTTGATGAGGCTGCGGTAAACGCGCGGATGTTCATTTGCGAACCGCTCGAGAAAGAGTCGCGCGCCCTGCTCGTCGGGCAAGCCGCGAACTAAAGCTTCGACTTTTTTATCGAGAGGTTCCATCCTGGCGTAACTTACAGTTAGGCGAAGAAGTAAGGGGTAACGCGGCTTTGCCGCCGCATAAAGCCCCCCAGGCATAAACCAGGGAGGGAAAGTGAATAACCATAAACCGGCAAAGCGGGCGACAGTCGTTCAAACTGCCGCCCGCTTCGCGGGCTTGCTATCATTACGAATAAAGCCCTGGGGCTTACGCGCCAGGCTTTACGCTCGCCGCGTGCTGCGCACGCTCGTTTCATCATCCATTCGCCAAACCCTTAACTCGAGGCATAGACCTCAAACACCCGACATCTGAGATCTGAGATCTGACATCTGAGATCTGACATTTGAGATCTGAGATCTGACATCTGACATCTGACAGCTGATCCGTTAGATGTCGAAATACATACCAAACTCCAACGGATGCGGCCGCATGCGTAACGGCTGAATCTCTTTCTCGCGCTTGTAACTAATCCAGCGTTCGATCAACTGCGGGCTAAACACATCCCCCTTCAGCAGGAAGTCGTGGTCCGCCTCAAGCGCCTTGAGTGAATCATCTAATGATCCCGGGAGGGTCGGCACGTCTTTCAGCTCTTCCGGCGACAAATCGTAAATGTCCTTCTCAAGTGGCTCACCCGGATCAATACGATTCTGCACACCATCGAGCCCCGCTAACAACATCGCGGAAAATGCGAGATAAGGGTTACAAGACGGATCAGGTGGACGAAACTCGAGTCGTTTAAGTTTGGGATTAGTGGAAAACATCGGAATGCGAATAGCCGCCGAGCGATTCCGCGCCGAGTACGCGAGGTTAACAGGGGCCTCGAATCCAGGAACAAGCCGCTTGTAGCTGTTTGTTGTCGGCGCGGCAAACGCTACGACCGCGGCTGCGTGTTTCAGCAATCCGCCGATGTAATGGCGCGCCATCTCAGAAAGGCCGGCATAGCCATCACCCGAAAAAAGAGGCTTATCGCTCTTCCAAAGCGATTGGTGGCAATGCATGCCCGATCCATTATCGCCGTAAAGCGGTTTTGGCATGAAGGTCGCGGCTTTGCCCAGTTGGAACGCCGTATTGCGAACTACGTATTTGAAGATTTGCAAATTATCGGCTGTTCCCAACATCGTTGAGAATCGGAAATCGATCTCGCACTGACCGGCAGTGGCAACTTCATGATGATGGCATTCGACATTGATTCCACACTTCAAAAGTGTCAGAGAGATTTCCGAACGCAGGTCACTTAGCGAGTCGAGCGGCGGTACCGGCACGTAGCCTTCCTTGGGGCGGATGCGGAAACCAAGATTCGAACCCGAAAATTCGTTGGCATCGCGGCCGCTATTCCAATGGGCCTCGTCCGAGTCAACCATGTAACCCGCCGAGTGAGGTTCGTTATGAAACTTAACGGAGTCAAAAACAAAAAACTCTGCTTCGGGACCGAAAAACGCAGTATCAGCTAAACCGGTAAACTTCAGATAACTTTCCGCTCTGACGGCCACTGAGCGTGGGTCGAAGGCGTACCCTTCTTTAGTAATGGGATCTATAGCATTGCCGATCAGGCATAGAGTGGGATACTCCGCAAAAGGATCCATCCAGGCACGCACGGGGTCAGGGACCAAAAGCATGTCCGACTCGTGAATGGCCGCCCAGCCGCGAATCGAGGAAGCGTCAAAACCGAAGCCTTCTTCGAACTTATCTTCGTCTAACTCGCCAATCGGGAAGGTTAAATGCTGCCAGGAACCTGGCAGATCCGTGAATCGCACGGACACGAATTTGGCGCCTTCATCAGAGGCGTACTTCAAGACAGACTTTGGGTTCATGAGTTCTCCTGATTGTTAAAGGGAGTGTTAGGGGTGCTCTTCGCCCCGGCGTGGTAGATGGTGCGAAGTAACTGAAAAGCGGAAGTGATCCGTAGAAAAAGGCGAACGTCATGGAGCGACGGCGCGTAAAAAAGTTTGCATTATAGTGAGCCAGACTACTATGTCAAGATGTTTGCCGCAACTGGCGAGAAGGTCTAGTCACAAACCGTAATTAATCGGCTTAACAGTAAGGTTTTAACTACTTTTGGGCGCCGCACGGCTCCAAAATAGTTATAGACCGACCCCTTGATTTCTGTTACATTGCGACGACTAAGCGTTCCATCCCATAGAAAAACTTCCGCCCTCGATTCGGATGAAATACACCTGCGTATTTTTATCAGCAATTATTGGCATGGAAGGAGTTTTGCAGTTTAGTCAGGAGACCGCGAATTGACGACGGCAATCGAGCAGACGTTAGAAACTTATGGCATCGAGAATTGGGGCGCTGGTTACTTTGACGTAAATCGCAAGGGGAATCTGATCGTCCGACCCGCCGAAGGGGATCCTCGCTCCGCCGACCTAAAAGAGATTATCGACGACCTCGCCAACCGGGGCATCGGCGCACCCGTGCTCCTTAGATTTCCGCAGTTAGTGGCCGCTCAAGTCAGGAAACTTCAACGCGCGTTCAGCAGGTCTATCCGTGAATTTGAATATCAAGGTGCGCATCTGTGTGTTTATCCGATGAAGGTGAACCAGCAGCGTTCAGTCGTCGAGGAGTATCTGCGTGAAGGTTCGCGTTACGACTTCGGACTCGAAGCCGGCTCCAAAGCCGAGCTGTATGCAGCGCTGGCGTTGGAGCAAACAGCGGACAGTCTTTTAGTTTTGAATGGCTTCAAGGATCAGGAGTTTATCGAGCTCGCTTTTGCCGGAGCACGGTGCGGAAAGCGCGTCGTGATCGTGATCGAAAAACTCAGCGAACTGGATCACGTGCTGAGCATCGCCGAGAGTCAGGAAACCGATCTCCCAATCATCGGCATGCGCGTCAAGCTTTATTCAAAAGGCTCTGGCCGCTGGGAAAAATCCGGAGGCGAAGCAGCTAAGTTTGGCTTAACCACCACTGAAATGCTGGAAGTGATCCGGCGACTGGAACAAGCCGGCCGGATCGACATGCTGCGCTTACTGCACTTTCACATCGGCTCTCAACTCACTGATATCAAGCGCATCAAGAACGCGATGAAAGAAGCCGCGCGCGTTTATGCGAAGGTTTACCAGATGAAAGTGCCGGTCGATCTGCTGGACGTCGGCGGCGGCATGGCAGTCGACTACGACGGATCTAAAACGGCTTTTGACTCATCGGCAAATTACAGCGCGCAGGAATTTGCGAACGACGTCATCTATACAATCAAGCAGGTTTGCGATGACGAGAACGTGCCTCATCCGACGATCATTCAGGAGTCGGGCCGTTTCCTGGCTGCCTATCACGCGATGCTCGTAACCAACGTTCAGGACGAAATCGAAACCGTCGTTGAAGACATCACGCCAATTGAGATCGACGACGATGATCCCCAGGTGGTTACCGAACTCGGCGACTTGCGCGCCTCGATCACGGTAAAGAACTATCGCGAGTACTACCACGACGCGCTCGAACATCGCGAAGAGCTGTTCACGCTTTTCAATCTGGGACTTGTGTCACTCGAAGATCGGGCCAAGGGCGAAGTGCTGTTCTGGGATGTTTGTGAACGCGCGGATAAGTATGCACAGCAAGCCAAGTATGTGTCGGAAGAGTTTGACGATTTGCGCCGCTTGCTCTGCGCGAAGTATCTGACGAATTTCTCGGTATTTCGATCTGTTCCGGATCACTGGGCGCTTGACCAGCTTTTTCCCATTGTTCCCATTCATTGGTTGAACCGCGCCCCGACCGAATACGCGACCCTCTGCGACATCACCTGCGACTCTGATGGCATCATTGACAAGTTTGTCGATCTCCACGATGTGAAGCAGGTGCTGGAACTGCATCCACTCATCCCGGGACAAACTTATTACCTCGCATTCATGCTGGTCGGAGCGTACCAGGAAGTAATGGGCAATAATCACAATCTCTTCGGCGCGCCTCACGAGGCCCACATCCACATCGACGACGAAGGCTATTTGATCAAGAAAGTGATTCGCGGGCGCACGGTGGGCGAAGCGGCTGAAGGCGCACGTTACGAGCGCAGCCTGCTCCACGACGGGTTTCGCCGTCTGATCAATCGCCGGGTCAAGGATGGTGAATTAAGCGAAGCCGACGGAGCAGAATTGGCCCAGTTCTATGAATCCCGTTACGACGCCTACACATATTTGTCAGCAAATGGCGTTTCGGCCCGCTCACGGCGCAAAACCGACTTTTAATAGCAACCGTTTGAACATAGTTTCTTCTTAATATTCAGGTCAGCAATTATTCCTCGAACGTTCACACTGAGAGGTTAACAACCTTATGGTTACGCAACGCAAACCGAAAGCATCGAAGTATCTCATCACGCCGACACGTCCGGTCCAGGTAGATCGGGATCGCTCAGTCGCCGGTCTTCTGGAAAAGATGGAAGGCACCGGTTTCGGTGGTCGTCAGCTCGCGGAGGCCCATCGCATCTGGCTCGATATGCTGGGCGACAACACCACGATTATGGTCGCCGCTTCCGGGGCGCTGATTCCGGCAGGCATGCGCCGCCTGCTCGCCTATGTGATCAAGAATCGTTTCGTCGATGTCCTGGTGCTGTCGGGCTCGATGCTGTTTCACGATCTGCATGAGACTCTCGGTCGCTATCATTTTCAGGCACATCCGACAATGACGGATGCTGAGCTTGATGCCTCGCAGATCAGCCGCATGTGGGATTTACTCGCAAGCGATGAGGAATACCGGGAAGCTAATGAATGGGTCGGAGGTTTTACCAATCAGCTCGATCAATCGCGACCCTATTCGACACGCGAATTCTTACATTTGATCGGACGAGAGTTGGCGGAGATTGCTTCGGAGGACGGTTTGCTCACCTCTGCATATAAAGCGCGGGTGCCGATCTTTTGTCCGGCTATCGCGGACAGCGGCATCGCGGTTGGCATCGCCGCTTCACGTTTTGAGAAGAAGAACAACTTCATGTTCGACATTGTTCAGGATGTGCTCGACATGATGAACATTACCGGGCGCGCGCGCGTCACCGGCGTGATCAATATCGGCGGCGGCACTCCGAAGAGTTTCATTCAGCAAACCGAAGTATCTACATTTATTTCGAAGGACCATCATCACGGTCACAAATACGCAATCCAGATCACCACTGACACGCCGCATCCGGGGGGCCGCTCAAATGCAGTCTCATTTGATGAGGGGTTGATTTACGGAAAGCTGGCACGCGGCGCGCACACCTCTTATGTGAATTGCGATGCGACGATTGCGCTGCCGATCTTGATCACCGCACTCTCACAAACTGCCGCGAAGTATATGAAGGGCCGGAAACGTCCAAACTTCACCTTTGGACGCGAACTGGTGGTTGAAGCGATATAAACATTGCCAATTGCCGATTGCCAATTTCAAAGTCCCAATAGCCGAAGAAGTCCTTCTACACTAACGGTCGAGCGTCCATCGTTGTAGATGCATCGCCGTATTTTGGAAGAGTCGCTCTTAATCGCCAATCGGCAACCGCCAATCGCAATCGGCAATCGCAATCGCCAATCGCCCATCGGCAATCGCATCACGGGGCGCAGCGCTGATCGCGTGTCGGCACCAAATCCAGACTCTTCAAACGTTTCGTTTCCGGATCCAGCGATAAGCGCGCAAACAGGTTGCCACGTTCGCACACCAGTTTCATTGAGCTGTCTACCTTTCCGTCGCCGCTCACGGCCTCTCCTAACTTGCAAGCGCCCCAGGAACTCGCCGCCGCGAACTGCCGGCGCATTCGCTCCATGTCAAAACCAGGCGCGACCAGGGCTTCAACAGCCTTTGCGTCCCACGACTGCAGCTGTCTCATCAATGCGTCAAATGTTCTGGTCATATTCTCATCCGGCGGCAAAGTCGACTGCACGCCCATGAACTGCACGAGGGGCGGTGTTGTCGGCGCCAACGTGATACCTAAATCCAGCCAACCACGTTCGCACTTCATGCGCCAGCGGCCCCGCAGAGCATTCTCGGCGTCGATTGTAGAAGCGGGCGCACAAGTTCCGTGTTTGGCCTGCAGCTCGCGAATCCGGGCTGCGCGACGAGCCAATGTCTCATCCAAAAACAAATTGTCCGCCGCGATGCGAGTTGCGAGCGCATCATCCCACTTAATCACGAGCTGAGTTACATCCTTCTGCGCAGCCAGGAGGGCACGCGACGGTTGCGGAACACGCGGTTGCATCGCCCCAGTGCGATAGAGTGCGGTTGCGGCATCACCAAAGAGGCCGCCGAATCCGGCGTATGTAAGGTTGCCCATGCCAATGATCCCAACGCCATATTCGGGATACCAACGCATCAAGGATCCGTAACCGGGCAACCCTCCGCCGTGTGCCACTACGTGAGTGAAGCGGCAGTCCTGGGCCACGCCCAGACCATACGCATAAGCTGAAACGCCGAGCTGGATCGGCGCGTCAACAGTGGCGCGTAACGCGGATGCTGGCTGCCAACGCGCCATCTGTTGCATCTCGCGCGCGCTGCTACGGCTGATTGGACCTCGCTCGGGTTCATCCCGGGGTGGATAAGCCGCCATGAGAAAAGCGACATAACGCGCCAGATCGTTTGCGGTCGTCCAAAGACCACCCATCGCTCCGAATGAGCCGTGCGCGAGTATCGGCTCATCCTTCCAAACATTGTCTTCCCAGCGATAGCCGAGCGCCATTCGTGCGCTTGGCACGTCCGCCGCTTCCAGAGTTGAATCGCGCATTCCCAGCGGCAAGAGGATTTCCTCGCGCAGGTAGTCAGCATAAGGCTTGCGCGCGACGGCTTGCACGATTTGACCAAGGATTGCAAAGCCGTAATTTGAATATTCAAATGCAACACCTGGCGCATTGGAAAAGGGAATGCCGCTGCGCATCAAATTCCTCATGGCCTCGTCGCTCTGTGCTAGTTGCCGATCGCCCCAGGGGTTGTCCTCCGGAAAGCCTTCTGAGTGAGTGAGCAGATGACGAATAGTGATCGCCGGCGAGTCTTTCGTAGGGTACGGGAGATCAGTCAGAGTCGGAACATATTTAAAAACCGGATCATCGAGGGAAAGCTTGCCCTGGTCGCGGAGCTTTAGAATGGCCATCGCGGTGAAACTCTTGGTCATCGAGGCGATGCGGAAAACCGTGTCCGCATTAACGGTCGTGCGACTCTTTAAGTCGGATACACCCGCACTCTTCACCCAAACGAGTTGACCGTCGATGATAATTCCCAGTACTGCGCCCGGCATGTGTTGCCGCTCGACGCGCTCAAGAAACATTTTCTCTATTTCGGTAAAGGCGGCGGCAAGTTTTCGCGCGCGCTCGGGATCGGCGAAAAGCGGCTCTGGCAACTTATCTGTCGCGAAACGTTTTGGCGTTTGGCCGCTCGCGTGTGGCACACCAGCGGAGCCCAGCGAAATAACTACTGTCAGACTCAATACGATGAACCAATTTGGTTGATGCACTGTTACAACCTCCAGAGGGTCGCTAAATTAGAAGCCATCATCAATTAAACTTTGCCGCCGGAGTTTTCTTCGCGGCGGTCGCTTTGCCTCGCCGTAAGATCGCTTTGTATGTTGCGGCTATGCCCACAAGAGTCGTTCTTTAGATTAACGCATTGAAGGGCGTAGCCCAGCGAAATCATCGAGCCGCTGCGGCGGGGCAAAGCCGCCGCCGCGAAGCCAACTTCGGCGGCCAAGCCATTACCAACGCTGACGCATGAAAGGGCAAAGTCCAACAAATTCGGCGAGCCGTTAATCCACGCGATGAGGAGACATCTTCTCAACCGACGCGGCTATTAATTTCTTGAGCACCGGGACTTCAACGTCGTCAAGCTTCTTGATGTAGAGGCACGACTTTCCGGTTTTATACTTACCGAGCTTGGCCATCAATGGCTCGTCTTCGAACCCCGGCATGATGTAAAGCGTTAAATCCGTTTTGCGCGGAGAGAACCCGATGATCGGCCAGTCCCCTTCGCGTCCAGTAGCATAGCGATAATGGTAGGTTCCGAAGCCGACGATACTGCTACCCCACATCTTCGGCTCTTCGCCAGTCGCCTGCTTCATAAGCTTCAAAACGGTCTCGCAGTCTTTACGACGTTGTTCGTCAGTAATCTTATTGAGAAAAGTGGTAACGCTCGCTTTAGTTTTCTTAGTTTTGAGTTCAGCCATAGCGATTCCTTCTGGGTAGGCTCTCACTCCGCGGAAGCGGACGAGATCATAGAGCCTGGGCCGTAAGCCCCAGGACAGCGCGCCCGCGAAAAGATTGTTAACCCGCGATGCGGGCGGCAGCCGTTGCTATTCCGCCGTCCGCTTCGCGGACTCATTCATGTTGCTGCAGTGATCTGGGGCTCACGCCCGAGGCTATACGCTCGACACCTGCTTCGCAGGTTATTAGCCCCAGCAACTTATTCAGAACTATACAAACAGATCTCGGGAGCATCATCTGCCATGCGAACCATGTGTTTGAATTTTAAGCCGATCTTTTCCAGCACTCTAATCGAGCTCGCGTTTTCAGGATTCACGATTGCGAGCAATTGCTGGTGACCCAATACTGCAAGCGCATGACGCTTAATAGCTGTTGTCGCCTCCAACGCATATCCCTTGCGCCAATACGCTGGCAAGAACGCGTAACCAATATCCGCATCCGGTAACGAATCTCTCTTCACCAGACCGCAAATACCGATTGGCTCAGCTGTTCCCTTTAACTCAACCAGATACAAGCCGAAGCCGTGCTGCTTATAGCTCGCAATCGGTCCATTCAATGCATAGAGACGGGCGTCGTCAATGGTGCGAACTT
This sequence comes from Pyrinomonadaceae bacterium, assembly GCA_963826235.1. Classification (GTDB taxonomy): domain Bacteria; phylum Acidobacteriota; class Blastocatellia; order Pyrinomonadales; family Pyrinomonadaceae; genus PSRF01. The sequence continues at coordinate 58,993 of CAWGWE010000003.1, forward strand.
TCTTGTCGCCGATGTTTTGTATAAACGAAGGCTCATTCAAAAGGCCCAGGAGAAACTGGGCGTCGTTAGTTGTTATCTCTCGCAACGTCAGACGCTCTGTTTCGAGTACAAACATATGGTATCGCGCCGGTTTGGCCGGGCAGGCACAGTCGATCTCGCCTTGCTAAGGCCTCAAATTACGCAGACACAAATCAGAGTCACAGAGAGCACTACGCAGAGCGAAACCTGTTGACCTTTTCTCCGCGTCTTCGTGGCTTAGCGGCTGGCGCTTAAGGTTCAGTTTCGAAGAATGACTCTAGGGTTTGAAGACCTTCCCATTCTTCATGACAAAGTTTACTTGCTTCAGTGTATTGATATTGTCGAGTGGATTCTCAGGGGTCGCGATGATGTCCGCAAAGAGGCCTGGTTTGATTGCACCCCGCGCCTTCTCGACGCCTAATAACTGTGCTGCATTTGTCGTTAGTGCGAGCAGGATTGCGCGCGGCGGTATTCCCGCTTCCACAAACGAATCAATCTGCGAAATCGTCCAGGTACCGCGCGTCTCATCCTCGGCAAAGAAAATCAAGTCACTGCCGAAGGCGAGGGTGACGCCAATCTTGTACGCACGTTTTAGCCGATCAACGCTACGGTCGTGGAAACGTTTTGCTAGTTCCGCCGGCATCTCGTAGGCCAACCAGGCCTTCTCAGTAAAGTCCGTGCCTACCAGCACGACATTATTTTTCTTCGCTATCGCCAAAACTTCATCCGACATCTCGAAGCCATGCTCGATCGAAGCAACACCAGCCTCGGCCGCATTGCGTGCGCCCTGCTCCGTAACGCAGTGTGCGGCAAGCTTGACGCCCGCGCCAGCAGCTTCGGCAATCATGAAGCGGATGTCGTCCGCGGAATAAATGTAGCGCTGGTCGTCGACTACGATCTTGATGACGCGAGCACCGTAGTGAATGTTCTCGCGAATCGCCTTGCGCATTTCGTCGCGAGTGTCTGCAAAAAAGTATTCCGGAGCGCCGAGGTCACGACGTTCGGGATTTAGAAAATATTGCCCACCGTAAGGTGCGATGATGCGACCGGAGTTGATGATTGTCGGTCCGGGTATCAATCCCTGATCAATGGCGCGACGTAAATCTGTGGCGACGTAGTTCGCGTCGTTACCAATATCGCGAATGGTCGTGAAGCCGGACGCCAGCATGTCGCGCGAATTAACGACTCCGTGAATCGCTCGCTCGGCATTGGTGTGCGTGATGTCATAAAAGAAGAGCGAACCCCGTTCGCGCCCTTGACGATGAATCAGAAATGCCATGTGCTCGTGGCAGGCAAAGAGTCCAGGCAACACTGTGGACTTCGACAAATCGATAACCTTCGCACCAGCCGGGATCTGCACATCGCCGCCAACCGCCTTAATTCGGCTGCCCTCAACGAGAATGACTTGATTGTTTAGCGTCGTGCCTGTCTCTGGGATGACGAGTTTCCCCGCCTTGATCGCCGTAACCTGCGCGAACGAACTAATGGTGCAGCAGACAAAAATTAATAGCGTCAGAACGATTATTCGTTTCATTGTTTTCCTTTCACGGTCGAGGGGTATTGTCAGTTGAAACGGGAAACCACGGCTCCGAGTTCCAGAAGAATGGCGGTTTAGCAGATTCTTCGGTGATGGCTCCGCACAAAAGTCGCTGAGCTCATCTCATTCACGCCTGACTTTACTCAGGCGCTGAATGGGAGCCGAAAGTATGGAACCGTTTAACCGGTTTCCGTGAAATCGTCGACCAAACTCTACCTGTCTAAAGCCCAGGGGGGAATAAGACTGACAGTCGAATATCGTGCGACTATAAACCCCACGCTGATTAACCCAGCCACTGCAAGACTTCTTCTTCGCCGGAAACACGCGTGCCGCCAACGATGTGAATGAAATATTCCTCCAGTGATACAGGTCCCTTGCGGCCGTCTCCTGCTACTTCGATCCCGCGCTTCAATTCTGCAAGCGAACCTGACGCGAGTAATTTGCCCGCGGAAATGATCGCTATGTCACTACAAAGACGTTCGACAATCTCAAGCACGTGAGAAGTGAGAAAGACCGTGAGACCGCGCTCGGTAAGGCGAGAGAGCAAGTCCTTCAGCGTGCGCGAGGCGATGGCATCAACACCCTCGAATGGCTCATCGAGAAACAAAATCTCCGGCCGATGAATCAAGGCACATGCGAGCGAGAGTTTCTTTTTCATCCCGTGCGAGTATTCGACAATCAGCTTCCTGGGTTCGTCAGTCAGTTCCATCAGTTCGAGCAACTCGGGCGCCCGTTCAGCGATCTGCGCACGTTGCAAACCATACATGCGACCGGTGAAGGCGAGCATCTCGGCGCCAGTGAGGCGTTCAAATAGATTAAGATCTTCTGGGACGACCCCGATGCGGCGCTTCACCTCGAGCGGTTCAACTTCCAGATCGCGACCGAGTACGAGCATCTTGCCGCTGGTCGGCGCCAATAAGCCGGTTAGCATTTTGATGGTAGTGGATTTGCCGGCGCCGTTCGGCCCAAGGAAACCAAAAAAACTACCGCGACGGACATGTGAGATTGATGTGATCTACCGCGGTGAAGTCGCCAAACTGGCGCACGAGATTGAACGTCTCAACGGCGAGGGCGGTTACGACGGGTTCGGACATGGGTAACTTTGTAACTGGAACTTTTGGTAATGTCCAATGTCCAAAGTCCAAAGCCCAAAGTCCGCTATCGAAACCAGAAGCTGACGACTCAACAATGTCAATTGCGAGATGAAAAGGTCCGCTTCAGTGGCGGACCTTGGATTTTGGACATTGGACTTTGGCCCGCCTTTAGCGGACCTTGGATTTTGGACATTGGACATCGGACCGTTTCTGGCGACTTTGGACTTAAGCTTTCATTCACTCTCATTCTTGAACGCTTGCTTGAGACCCTTCTTTGCTCCGTCGTGAGAATCGAAGATGTCGGGCCGTGCCAGGACCTGACGATAATGTGCTAGCGCATCATCGCGTTTGCCAATCAGATCGAAAGCGCGCGCCGCGTGCAGGTGTGCCATCGTTACTAGTGCCGGCTCGGCACGTTCAACCCTCGTGGCCGCCAAAAATTCACGGGCCGCTCGTTCGTTCTGACCCGCAGTCAGCAACACTTCCCCATATTTGAAGTGCACCAGGTCGAGCGCGCGCGAAACAGTCTCTCGCACCGTGCGATCGCGAAGCAGATCATCAAAACTTGCGAAGGCTTCCTGTTCAGCCTTCTCGGCAGCGGCGAAATTTTTGTTGCGTCGCTCCAGAGCGGCTTGCGCCACAAGAGCGTCAGCAGCTTCCAGCCGGAACAAATAGTTCCGCGGATACTTCGCACTAAGCTCGCGAGCTAAAGCTAACACTTCAGGAAAACGCTTCTCTCGCGTGTAGAGCAAAATCAAAACCGACTTAGCATCGTCGCGCGACCAGCGACCTTCGCGCGCTACTTTCTCGAGTGCAGCCAGGCCACGCTTCTTTGAACCACGCGCGCCTGTCAACCCAGCCAGCAGCTTCGCCGGCAACGGTAACGAACCCAGCACATACTCGTAGAGCCCAATCGTCAGTTGCGCATCAATGTAGTTCGGATCAAGGCGGAGCACGTCACGGTGACGATCTACCGCTTCCGAGCCGTCTCGCAATGCGGCGAAGTGACGCCGTTCAACTGCTTCTTGAAACGTAGCCTTCAAACCAGCCACTGCAGCCAATGCATCAATAGCTTCGATGTCGCGGGGATTGGCCTTTACTCGTGCGTCCGCCAAACGTTTAGCTTCCCGAGTCAGTGAGCGAAATTCGGAAACGATCTTTGGATCAACTTTATCATCGCCCTTGGTGTAGAAGGATTCCGACTTGTAGAGCGAAGACTGCAGCCGCCGCGATTCGTAGAGTGTTTTGATCCAAAGGCGCGCGGCCAGCAATTGCGGCCCGGTCGGATTGGTCGGATCAAGTTTAACTATTTCGTTAAAGTCGCTCTGCGCCTTCGCGTAGTCGAGGTTATAAAGTGCCTCCAGCCCGCTGGCACGCAGCTGCTCGATCTTGGTTGGCTCGACCCGCTTATCCTTTTCCTGCCCCAGTACCAGGACTGAGTTGAGCAAAATCGCCGCGAGGACAAATAAGAACAAATACTTCATCGCTTCTTTCCTTCTTTCAAAAACTGAGTTCGTACATTTCAAGCCGGGTAGAAGCACCTGATTTCTCTCAAAACACGTTTAAGAAAAACTCTCCAGGTACTTCACACCCGCGCCGGTATTGAAGAGCACAACACGCTCATCCGGCTTAACCGCGTCATCAGCCATCAACCTTCTTAACGCCGGCAAACACGCCGCGCCTTCAGGAGCACAGAACACGCCCTCAAGGGCTCCAATTTCAGCAACGGCAGCGAGCAGCTCTTCATCAGTTACAGCGAGCGCCGTACCGCCGGAGCTGCGAATCGCATCGAGAATCAGGAAGTCGCCAATGGCACGCGGCACTCGCAACCCTGAAGCAACTGTGGACGCGTCGGGAAACTCATCCGCAAAACGCTTTCCCTCCGCAAGCGCTTTGACGATGGGAGCACATCCTGCGGCTTGAACCGAAACCATCCGCGGTCGCTGCTTACCGAGCCAGCCTAGTTGCTCCATTTCATCAAAAGCCTTCCACATGCCGATCAGCCCAGTTCCTCCACCCGTCGGATAAATGATGACATCGGGAAGACTCCAGTTGCTCTGCTCTGCCAGTTCGTAGCCGAGCGTTTTCTTTCCTTCGACGCGATACGGTTCCTTTAGCGTCGAAACATCGAACCAGCCTTCGGAATCTTTACGACGGGCTACTTCCGCGCCGCAATCAGTTATTAAGCCATCGAGCAACGTCACGTGCGCGCCGGTCTGCTCACACTCGACTACATTTGCGCGCGGCGTGTCGCGGGGCATGAAGATGAAACATTCCAGCCCTGCGCGGGCCGCATAAGCGGCGAGCGCTCCCGCCGCATTACCTGCCGAGGGGACGGCAAGTTTTTTGGCGCCGAGTTCCTTTGCCATCGAGACCGCCGCAGTCATGCCACGCGCCTTAAAACTCTGCGTCGGATTTTGGGACTCATCCTTGATGAACAGAGTTTCGCAGACCCAACTTTTCACCGAGTCGTTCAGTCTTCAGCAAGGGAGTCCAACCTTCGCCGAGCGAGACGAGGTTTGCGTCGTTTTCGACAGGCAAGACCTCCCGGTAACGCCAGAGATCTGGCCGGCGCCCGCTAAGCGATTCCTTTTTCAATGAGCGTCCCGCTTGTTCCAAATCGTAGCGAACGAGCAGTGGCTTACTGCACTCGCTACAAAGGTTGAGCAACCGTTGTGCCTCGTGGCGCAGACCGCAGGCAGCGCATTCAAGATGAGTAATGTTCATAGTTTTAACGGCAACTCCGGATGAAAGTGATTATAAAGCGAACGCAGAATGAATTTTACGGCGTCAGGCGTCGGATGGATACGGCAGCTCATCTGAAGTCCAACGTCCAACGTCCAAAGTTCAACGTCTGCAATCGATTCTAGAGTTAGACAGCATTCCATTGGAGATTGAAGGCCCTCTTAATGGCGGACATTGGACTTTGGACTTTGGACTTTGGACTTTGGATTAACAACACTCTATCTTGTCCCTTTCGCAATCTCCGTTAAACGTTCACTCATTATGTCCATTCGCTTACTCGCACTGGATCTTGACGGCACCTTGCTCAATTCTCGAGGGCGGGTGTCAGAACGGAATCGAAACGCGCTGGCAGCAGCGCGTGAGCGTGGAGTCCGAGTTGCCATCGTTACTGGCCGGCGCTTTCGCGATGCTCGTCCAATCGCCCTCGAACTCGGACTTGACGTGCCCGTAATAGCTCACAATGGTGCGTTGACGAAACATGCTGAGACCCTGGAAACCGTCGCCGTACTTCCTTTGCCGCTGGCCGCCGCTCACAAGGCGATCAAAGTTGGACGAGCTGCAGGCGCCGATCCGCTTGTTAGCGACGACCACGTTGGGCTAGGTGTAATGATTTACGATCACCTGAGCGGCGACAATTTGCCCCTACAGAAATACGTCGCCTGGGCACAGCGCATCCACGGAGAGACGTCCGGAGCGTCGGTTCGCAAGGTTGAGTCTGTCGAAGCGTATTTAGATCATGAGCCTGTGCATCTCGCGTTTTCTGGCGCTTACCAGAGCATGAAGCAACTCGAAGCCGAATTGCGCACTGAACTCAAAGACACGGTTAAGATCTTTTGTACGTCTTACGCAAGCAAAGATTTTGCCCTCCTCGATATAGTTCATCCAGAGGTCTCGAAGGGCGTAGGGGTTGCTGCGGTGGCCGCAGAGCTCGAACTCACAAGTGCCGAAGTGATGGCGATGGGCGATAACTTAAACGATCTGGAGATGTTGGAGTTTGCCGGCACTGGCGTGGTGATGGGAAACGCTGAATCGGCTTTACACGAGCTCACTGGGCTTCATGCTACTGAGACAAACGACTCTGACGGCGTGGCTAACGCGATTGAAAGGTTTATTCTTAGCGAAAGCGTAATGATAGAAGCCATGATTCAATCTTAATGACAACTGCAGGCGCAAGGGCGCACATTTGAAGGAGACATTAGAAAGATGGGAAATCGTACCGCAGTAATTCAAACAAACAAGGGCACCATTCGTTTCGAGCTCCTCGAAGACGATGCTCCGAGGACAACTGACAACTTTGCTCAGCTCGCCGAGCGCGGCTATTACGATGGAGTAATCTTTCACCGCGTCATCAAAGGGTTCATGATTCAGGGCGGCGATCCCACGGGAACAGGTCGGGGCGGAGAATCGGCGGCGGGTGGTAAGTTTAAGGACGAGATTGATAGTTCATCGGCGGTTTATAAACGTGGTTACAAAACCGGAACAGTGGCGATGGCTAACGCGGGACCTAATACCAACGGTTCGCAATTCTTTATCATGCACGCCGACTATCCGCTGCCACCGAACTACACGATTTTTGGACGCGTGACTGAGGGCCAGGATGTAGTAAATGCGATCGCAACCTCGGCTACCGATCGAAATGATCGGCCCACCTCCGACATAAAGATGGAAAAGGTCACTATTGAGGCCTGATTTTGGAGTGCGCCGGCAAAGCGAAGCGACGACGGCGCTTTGGATCTTGTAGTAATGCCAAAACGACTGCGTACAATGAGCCCGCGCCAGTGCGAGATAGCCGCCGAATCGTACACCGCCTGCTTGTTGGCACAATCAGGTTATGATGTTCTCGTCCAGTACGGCGCGAATCAGCCGCACTTTGATCTAATGGCCGTAAAAGGTGAGCGCAAAATCCCGATCTCCGTCAAAGGCAGCCAAGATGGTGGTTGGATGTTAGGCACGAATTACAAAAATCCCGGCGTGAACTATCACACGGCTATCGATAAATGGTTGTCGATCCAACGAAATGACATTGTGTACACCTTCGTCGGGTTTCTTAATGTAGAGCTGGGTCAGGCTCCACGAGTGTATATTGCTCGACCTCCTGAGATCGCCGCGCAGTTAAAGCTTCGATGCTTGGGGAGAGGTCACTGTTCCCTGGAAGAAGATTCGCCGACCTTCTATCCGCGCTCGAAGTACAAGGATAAAATTCCACCTGAATGGTGCTATTCCACAGCACGTATCGACACCATCTAACTCGGGAACTGAAAATACTGCGCGCTACCACTCAAACTGCGAATTTTAATTAGCAACGACGGCGCTTTGGATCTTGTAATAAACTCAAGTTCAAACCAAAGCGGTGTCGCGCTTGGCTTGCCACCAAACTCGAAAAGGCTTGCCCTATAAAAATAACGGTCGTGAACCATGGCCAATGCCGGGTGCATTCTTGATTGCAGCAGTGATGTATTGCTTCGCCCTTTCTACTGCTTCCCCTAGACTCATTCCTCGCGCCAGGCAGGCGGCAATCGCCGCTGACAAAGTGCAGCCCGAACCATGAACTTCGCCGCCGCTCACCAGGTCGGCGCGAAGGACGGTTAATTTACCTTCCTCATTCAAAACATCAATTGCTTCCAGGCGCTCATCCCGCACGCGACGCTTCCCAGCCTGACGCTGAGTCAACAAATGACCGCCTTTAACCAACACCGCGCGCGCCCCTGACTTGCGAATCCGTTCCGCAGCCTCGCGCATACTGTGTTCATCCGCGATAGTTAGCCCGGTTAACCGCTCCGCTTCGGGAATGTTGGGCGTGACTAACACCGCGAGCGGAAATAGGTCCGAAATCAGGCACTCAACAGCATCGTCATCGATGAGGTCGTCGCCTGACGTGGCGCGCATTACTGGATCGACAACCGGGGCCGGCAAATTCGTCTCTTTGAAAAGGCGTGCCACTTCACCGATCACTTCACGCGTTGGCAACATCCCAGTCTTGGCACCAGCCACCAAGAAGTCTGCAACGATTGGCAGTACTTGAGCGCGCACGGTTTCCGCTGATTGGTGCACTGCGCCGCTAACACCGGTTGTGTTCTGGAAAGTCAGGGAGGTGATTGCGGCAGTCGGGAAGCAGGAAAACGCAGCAAACGTTCTGACGTCCGCTAAAACACCTGCGCCGCCAGAAGGATCCAGACCGGCGATCGACAAAGCGATTGGCGGTGACTCAGCAGTCTCGTAATTTCGCATTTTCCTCAAAGGCATCACGAATCATATCCACAGTGTGCGGCAGAGCTTCCCGAGGATTGTAGATACCGATACCCGCGATTCCGGCGGCACCGGCCTCAAAACACTCTTCCACCTGATCCAAACCAACACCCCCGAGGGCGACGATAGGAAACGGCGCAACATCGCGGGCGACTTCAGCGAGTTTTGCCAGACCCTGAGGCGGGCCGTAATTCTTTTTTGACTTCGTTCTGAATACCGGGCCAAACACTGCAAAGTCAGCATACTCGCGCGCGGCACGCGCCTCTGCGATCGTGTGAGTCGAAACAGCTATTAAGAAGTCTTGTCCAAAAGCACGACGAATGACGTCCGCACCTAACGACCGCGTGCTGAGATGCACACCCGCGGCGCCAGCAGCGCGAGCGATATCGGCGCGGTCGTTAACGACTAAACGAGTCTCGCTGTTGCGAGAAATCTCAGCAGCCTGAGACGTAAGTTCAAAAAGAACTCGGGCGCTCAGAAGTTTTTCGCGAAGTTGAATGAGGGAAACTCTGGCGGCAACGGCGGCGGTAACAACTTCTAAAACGTCTGCAAATTCTTTACTCGACGGTGTCGTTTGAACGTTCGTTGCTCCGCTCGTGATCAGGTAGATGACTGGCTGCACGTGTCGCGACATCTCGCTTGCGCTGCACTCCGCCCGCATTCTCCTGCAAAGCGTGGAGCGTGTGTTTGAAATTGAAAATCTCCCAAAACGCCATGCCGAGATTCAATAGTCCAAGGCCGGTGACGGCGCCACGCACCCAGCCAGACGCGACGACGGTTTGTAAACTGTAGAATCCGGTCTTGCGCGCGGCGTAGAGGAGAAAATAGTTGTTGCCCCAATCGCTCAACCCGAGAAAGTTTTGCGGAATCCAGGGCAGCAAAGTAAGCACAATGCCAATTTCAAGGCAAAGAATGATGTAAAAAATGACGCTTAGTTTGGCAGACATGGGAAATGGTCAGTGGTCAGTAGTCAGTAGTCAGTCGTCAGTTGTCAGTTATCGGTTGTCCACAATAACTTACCACGGGGAAACTGCCTTCTGCCAACCTGCCTACTGCCTTCTGCCCACTGCCTACTGTCCTCTAGTCCGCGCCCTACTTCTTCCGCTTCTTAGATGCCCGTTTCTGCTCTAATTCCTGAAGCTTTTCTCCGACGCCTCGATACGCAACGTCCATCCCGTAAACTTCCGTAAAGAGGTCGCGGGCGCGACTCAGATCGCCCATCTGCTCGTAAGCTGAACCTAACTCGTAACGTAATGCTTTGTATTCTTCTTCGCCATGCCCGGGTGCATCCAGTCCTTTCTTGAACCAGAGCACAGCCGCGCGCGGCAGATCCTTTTGCATGAAGCAATGACCCAGCATGTTACAGCACTGCAGGTAACGCGAGGTGCCGTCGCTGGACACTGTAAGACCGGCTGCTGTTTGAAACTCCATGATCGCTTCATCCAGCAAGTCCATCTCTTTGTAAGCCGTTCCCATGTTGTAATGGGTTTCAAAATCTTCTCTCGCTTCAGGCTCGTCCTCGGCCGCCAGGCGAAACTCTTCAAAGACTTCAGCCAGTCCAGCATCGATGCCTTTCGTCTCCGGGACAGCTGCTGCATATCCGTGATTGCCTGCGCCGTTATCCGAACTGCCGGCAAACGCAAAGTCCATCTCGGGCGTCATCGACTCGGTAGCTACTAACTGGTCGGCGCCACCAAACTCAAAAGGATTCGCCGCGGGTTGTGTCCCACTTGCCTGCTTCAATTTTTGTCTTTGCCGGCGCGCCAAAATATCCGGATGCGTTCCGAACTGGCGTTCCATCAACTCGAGGGTGTCGTTCGCAATGTCGTCGTAGCCTTGCGTGAGGTAGAAATCGACGCTCTCTAATTCCTGGCGTAGTAATGCTTCGCGTCTTGCGGTTTCGTCGACAGCAGTTGCAGGCGCCGGCGCTTCACTCGCGGAACTCGCAAAGACCTCAGTGACCTCGTGGTCCTCATTAAGATCCGCAAACGACGAGCTGGGATCGACCGGCGCTGGTTCCGCCACTGAGTTCCACTCAAACTCAACGGCGGTAACTTGTTCTTCCGCGAGATCTGGTTCCTCGTTCGTGATTGCAAAATTATCGAAGGTCGGGGTTTCGTCGACCTCGGTTTCGCTTACCAAACTGTCCACAACTCCCGCGTCCTCAGGCGAACCACCTAAAGCAATCAAGCGTTCGGAGTAGCGGTCATCGGGTGTGAGCCTGATTAGTTGCGTCAAGGCATAACGTTCGTCTTCAACCAAACCGGCAGCTTCCGCTGCCTCCGCCAGGCGTTCTAAAGCCAGGCGCAGGTTGTCCATATCTCGCTGCCACCAATAGACGCGGATCAAAAGTCTCAGTGCTTCGACGTGTTCGGGATTGCGAGCCAGACCCTCATTAAGCAGCGCGAGGAGATCATTCTCTTCACGGCCTGCCAATAATTGCTCCACAATTCCCGCGAGGACTCGCGTCGCGTCGTCTACTTCACCATGCTTCAAATAAAGTTTCGCGACTTCAAGCAAGCGCGTGTAGTTGGAGGGATCCTGTTTAAAAAGAATTAGTGTCGCGCGCTCCGCACCTTGAGGGTTATCAGCATCCAGATGGGCGCGTGCCAGCATCAACACTAATTCAGGATCGCCGGGGCGGTCGGCAACGAGACGTTCTAAAAGTTCCGCCGCTTCATCGGCTGCACCTAACGCTACATGAGCCGAGACCACACCTTTGAGTGCCTTTTCGTTGTTGGGAAAGAGCTCGAGAGTTTTCTGGTAAGAGCTCAGTGATTTTTCAAACTCGCCGATCTGGAAAAGTCGTGCGCCTGCTTCAGAGAAAGCGCTGGCGGCTTCTTCGTTCAATCCTTCCTTGAGATACCCGTTTGCCAGTTTGAGGCGGATCTCCGTGTTGTGAGGATCGAGATCAGCGACCTTGTGAAGCACTTCCAGGGATTGCTTGGCTTTCCCGGCATGGCTGTAGGCATCGGCGACGATCAGAAACTGCGCTTTGGCGTCGGCATTTAGTCCCTGGAGCGCGTACAGTGAGCCTAGCTTGAAAGCGATGGCCGGATCGCGTGGCGTAAGCCGCTCGATCTTCTTGTACATGGCAATCGCTTTGAGATTGAATTCCTTTTCGCGGTAGTGTTCGGCGATTCGGGAAAAACAAGAGATGGCTTCATCGTTCAAACTCGCACGCACACACAGGTCTCCCAGCATGTTAAGCGTGGTCAGATCGTCATTATCATTCTCGATGATCTGACGATACTCTTTGATTGCGGCGTTGATCTTTCCTTGTGAAAGGAATTTCTCAGCGGCTTTTAAAACCTTCGCTTTTTCGAAAGCCATCGGGAGTATTATGTCTCACCTAATTAGGGTAGTGGCGTCAATCCAGCGGCGGAGTGTGGAGGGTCGGGCCGGACCGCGTAATCGTTTTCTGGAAACCATTCCCGGGAGAGAACGGTCACGAATAAACTAACAGACGCCTTAAGACGTGTCAACGACATTGATTTTCAACGGTTTGCGGCACATTTGCTGATTTCGCAGCGCCTTTCGGGAACGCTATCGTCAACTTGATTGCCTCCACTCATTCTTCGGCTCCCGAGCGCCTGGCCGCACCCGACTCACGCGGGGCTTCTCTGGGCCAGGGTATGGCTGTCCTGGGCCTCGTTCTGTATGCCGTCTTCGCTCCCCATTCCATCGCCGGAGCCGAGATAGCGCTAGGCATTACAGGTCTGGGCTGGCTGCTTCGAACACTCGCCACAGGTTCACTTGGTCTGCGCCGCACCAAATTGGATTTGCCGATTTGGGCTTTTGCGGCTTTCACTATTGCTTCTTCACTTTTGTCCGAAGAGCCAGGGATCAGTATTGCGAAGCTGCAGTCGGTCTGCGTTCTTTTCCTGTTCTACATCACACAGGCAATCGTGACCCGGCGCACCGCCGTCCTCCTCGTGTGCATCATGATTGTCTCAGGTCTTGCGGGCACTTTGTACAGTGTATTTGACCTCGCGCGGGGCCGTGGAGTGATCGTTGAAACGATCAAGCACGACAGTCCTTTACGACAAGCACACGTCGAAGCCGGCGATGCAATTTGGAGAGTGAATGGCAAGCGCGTGTATTCCACGGCTGATATTGATGCCGCACTGAGGGCAGCGCCCTCCGACAAGACGCTAAGTGTCAGTGTTATCTCACGTGGTGAACACGTAGAGCGACCTGGTGTAGTACTCGCAGAAAAATTGAAACAGCAGGAGGCGCCTGCCGGCATTACTGGAACTGAAAGAACACATCGATTTCGTGCTTCAGGTTGGACTCGTCACTACGAAACTTTTTCTGAGATTCTTCAAATCCTGGCACAGCTGGCACTGGGTCTTGCTCTCGCCAATTTGCGCAACCACGGCGCAAATTTACGCTTTAAATTGGCCATGGCTGCGAGCGCGATCCTGGCGCTGGGAATTGCGCTAACTGCGATGCGAACCGTACTAACGGCCTTTGCGATCGGTGCGACCGCAATCCTTTTGCGCGCCGCGAGGGGAAAAACGAGACTGTTCGCGACGGCAGCGCTTGGTCTCGTTCTCGCGTTCGGAGCTTTCTTTGTTTGGCAAACCCGCGCAGAAAACGCTCTCTCTTTCCGAGACTCAAGCTCGTCTTTACGCATGGCCGTCGCTCGTGTCGGAGCGGCGCGCATCCTTCTCCATCCAGTTTTTGGTCACGGCATGGATGCGGTGCACAAGCATTGGAACGAGTGGGGCTTTCCCGGTGACCAAATGTTGGGGTTGCATTCCACGCCACTCCAGTTAGCCTTCGACCGCGGTCTGCCGGCTTTGCTTTGTTGGCTTTGGCTGATGCTGGCGTTCTGGTTGACGACTATTCGCGCGGAACTACAAGCACGCGACACTGGGGATACGAATAGTTATGGACTATTGCTTGGAGCGGCTGGCGCGATTGCCGGCTTCTTTGCCAGTTCAATGGTTAACTATAATTTTGGAGACGGTGAGGTTGCGCTCGTTTTCTGGTGGCTAATGGGAACAGTAATTGTGCTTGCGACGCCAGACAGAGTTAAAGCTAAGGTCGGTTAGGTCGCGCGTCGGTCTTGTTCGGTGAAGAGTGTCGTGAGACCAATGTTTAATATATAAAACTTCGATGAGACATTGCCTGCTACTTTGTTTACTCGTGCTGCTGTACGCTTCTGACTCGAGTCTTGCATCCGTCTGCGTCCATACTGACCATCGGTTAGCAAGTTCCTTCGCGAATGAATCTCTTTCGCCCAGTGCTCAAATACAAAAGCGCAAGAGGCGTCGTAATCGCAAACCCGATGTCATTTATTACCCAACGCCTCCTGAAACTGTCGCAGAGATGTTGCGGCTGGCAAACATCAAGAAAGGTGATGTGCTCTACGATCTCGGCAGTGGAGATGGCCGCATTCCGATCGCGGCCGCTAAACAGTTTGGGATTCGCGCTGTGGGTATCGAGATCGATCCGAAGTTGATCTCGGAAGCTGAGTCGACTGCGCGTGATGCGGGAGTTGCTGACCTGGTGCGCTTTCGCAATGAAGACATGTTTCGCGTGAATATCAGCGAAGCCAACATCGTCACGCTATACCTATCAGAAAAGTTGAACGTCCTGTTGCGCCCCAAGCTGTTGCGCGAGCTACGGCCCGGCACACGGATCATTTCTCACGACTTCCGCATGGGCGATTGGAAGCCGGAACAGACGGTCCGCGTGCCATGGGGAAAACTCTATCGCACGGTCTATTTTTGGACAGTTCAGGCGCGAGACAGGAACCGCAATTAGGAGGCGGCTAATTCACCACCTCAATGACAGTGCCATTAGCGCCGGAGCGCGAGCTACGCCCCGCTCCTCAAAAACACATCCCAAGCCCAACGTCCAAATTGAGCATCGTGCATGTATCTGACTTTCGCGCGGAAGCGAAACTCATTGCCGAATTGATCGACTTGTTTCGACCTCTTAGCTCAACTCCAGAGACTTTAAATCAAGTCCCGGTAGGGTGCGTAACTCGGTTGGCTCGGAGATCCCGTTGTGATTCGAACTAGAGCCAAAACCGCACGCTGAGCTGTTGTTTTGTAAACGCCAAGGATTAGGACTGTTAGAAGTGACGAAACGGTAAGGACAAACTTTGTTCGGTTATGGATGTTGGAGGACTCCTGTGAGTGACGGAACTCTGAAGGCCGGAGGCTAATTCAATGGCATCGTGCGATGTCTGGCGGAGGAAGCCTCAGGCTGCCGAGCTTATATTGACTTCTGCGCAGGCAAGTCAAGAAATCCTGCGTAACGCAGGTTCTTTGATATGAGCCCAACCCTCTATGGGTGCGAAGCGTTAGCACCTATTTTTGAGGTTCCGGCGTAAAGAATCGAACGTCAGATGACGTCGGCAAAATTCTTGCGCGTACGCGCGAACCACCAGTAGCCAAAGAAGAAGCTTACGAGCGCGAAGGCAGTGAAGTAGGCGAGCCCGGACCAATCGGGCGCAGTGCCTTCAATTAAAACGCGGCGGTAGCTCCGGATCAGCGGAGTGAAGGGATTGAGATTTACGAAGAGACGGTAGCGCTCGGGGATGATTGACTCGGGATAGATGATCGGCGTCAAAAACATCCACGCCATCATGACGAGGTTGATTCCTTGAGCGATGTCGCGCAGAAAAACCCCGAGCGAGGCAATCAGCCATGCGACACCCAGCGTGAAGAGCAGCTGTGGAATCAAAAGCACGGGCAACCAAAATATCGAAATGGGAAACTGCTGACGAATTAAGAGAATCGCAATTAACAAGGCGACAGTGCCGAAGAGCTGATTCCCCAGTGAGGACAGAGTCTGCGCGATGGGCAGAGTCTCAAGAGGAAAGACGACGCGCTTGACGAGATTTGCATGGGAAACGATCGTCGTCGACGATTGGAGCACAGATTCCTGAAACATCGTCCATGGCAATAAGCCACAGAAGAGATGTACAGCGTAATCCCAAGGCGAAGAACTCACGCCGAAGCGCGCCCCAAAAATTCCGGCGAAGATGAATGTGAAAATTGCGATTGTTACTATGGGAGTCAGCAGCGCCCAAATTACTCCCAGCGCTGAACCCTTGTATCGCGCCAGCAACTCGCGGCGCGTGAGAGAAAGAATCAGCTCAAGACGATTCGGCAACTCCCAAAGCGGACGCCAGACGGCCCTTCGTGCTGTTTGCGCGGAGATCATGTGCTGGGATAGTAAATCCTGAATTACTTTTACAAAAGCTTCAAATCAAAACGAATGTCTTAGTCAGGAGAAAGGGCTCGCACGACGAATCGGGCGAGCCCTTAATGAATGCAGCAGAGAAATTGCTTCAGTTGATCGTTATATGCGGTGCCGTGGCCGCAGGCCTACTTGCGAAAGTGGCGCCACCCTTCGTGACTGTCACAATTATCGGGACGTCGCCAGCGCCTGCCAGGGAAGCCGGCAGCCGGAACTGAATCAAATCAAATCCAGGCATCTCTCGATTCGGGCTGACGAGTACGATTGAGTCACCAGAAATATCCGTAGTCCCTGTCGCCGTCACGATTGAGATTTTCACTTCAGCGGCAACCACAGTTCTAATGCCGGTGAGATTCATCTCCAGCACGGTGGGGACAGTGTTGCCGCTAGCGTCTGTGGACGTCACGCTAAATGGTTCAGGCGTACGCGCCATCGGATTAGTTACATTGACGACCGCAGCGCGACCACCTGCGTCGTTCGTCGTCGTGAAAATATCCGGTTGTGCGGCAACGATCAGCAGCGAACCCTTGAACTGAATACCGCCGCCCATTCTGCTATTGACAACTACTGTTTTAACCCCGGTCGTCATTCCGATTGGGACGACAAAATTAATTTGTTTGGAGGCTTGGCCGACAAAATACAAACCTGCGGCTGCTCCATTTACTGAAACAGAAACCCCGTTGAGTTCCACCGGCAGTGCCGGACTTCGTCTCGTTTCCGAGCCCCCAGTCGCCGTCGCGTCTGAGGCGACAAACTCAACAGTCGTGCGGATGATACCTAGCTCGCCTGCAGCTAAACCGGTAGCTGTGCCAGGGCTAGGAGTCGGTGTCGGCGTTGGTGATGGGCTGGGACTGGCTTCGGGCAATGGAATGTTACTGGCGCCAGTGAAGAATGACAGCACGGCTGCCGATTCCGTCGTCACTGGAGGACTTAACAGATAAAAGACTTCCGTCGAACCGTCAGAATTACCGCCTCCGAGTTCTCCGCCACCGGCACTGAACACAGTGCGTTCGAGGGTCGCAGTCGAGAGCGGGCTGAACGCAACGAAAACCGTATTCTTTGTTATCC
This sequence comes from Pyrinomonadaceae bacterium, assembly GCA_963826235.1. GTDB lineage: Bacteria > Acidobacteriota > Blastocatellia > Pyrinomonadales > Pyrinomonadaceae > PSRF01. The sequence continues at coordinate 75,922 of CAWGWE010000003.1, forward strand.
GTCTAAAGGTATTTGTAGCGGTAATGGGAAGGGAAGTGGAAAAAACTTGGACCGCACGACTGGGATTTAAGCCAGTGCTGTCTTCTGCCGCCGGTGGAAACGTGCCATCAGCTTTGAAATTGAGTGCCGAGGCGTAGATCAGAGTTCCAGGGACCAGCGATCCGTTGTAATCGGTGAAGGTTGGAAAGTGGATCACATCGCCAGGGAATCCCGTCGCCCTTCTTCCCACCAGATCAAACCTGTCCTGGGCAATCGTATAGACAAAAACCGCGAGGAAAGTTTGATTAGTCACAGCATTCGCTTTGGGATCATCGGCAAGAGATTCAAAAGCTACGAGACTTCCGTCACGACTCAAGCGCCGGCCTGGGCTCAAGACATTTACGGTCGCACCGAAATTCGAACCACTGGCGTCCGCTTTTGTTCGCGTCGCCTGTTTAGTTACCGTGAATGTCCCGCCATTGAAACCGCCGATGTAGACCTCGGCGTTACCATGTCCGTTCCCGTCGTCATTGTTGTTGTTGTCGCGCAGGTTCCCATTAGAAATGAAGGCGACAACACTCCCGTCTGCGGATAACGACGGCGAATTCTGAAACACTGAGAAAGGCACCGGCCCCACTAAACTATCTGCCGTCGCAGTTCCCTGTACAAAAACTCCCGGAGTAGAGACCGTGTGTAAAAACAGTTCGGGATTACCGTCAGCATTGTTGGACGCAAGATTCCGAGTTGAAATAAAAGCGATGATCTCTCCCGTTTCGGAGATCGTCGCGTCGCGATTGTCATCCGCAACAAAGGGAAAGATTCCGGTTGCTCCCGGAGACGGCACGCGACTGGCCGGTGTGTCGGTTATCTTTGTGAACGTTCCCAGCGTTAAGTCCTGCAATGGCAGATCAGCCCCTGTAGTCAAATTAACATCGGAAACAATCGGTAACTCGTAAATCCAAATTTCCTGATTTCCATCCGCAGCTAACACGCCACCTGTATCGACGCCGTTGAAAAGCGCGGGATTGGGTGCATTGGAGCTGAAGACGATGCGGTAATGACCATTGATGCCCGGCACCAAAGTGATCATTGGGCGATTGTTACTGATCTCAATTTGAATGTTTGCCGGATCCGGGGGAGTGGGCGCTGGTGTTGGGGTTGGTGTCGGAGTCGGACTAGGCGTGGGTGTTGGCGTTGGCGTCGGAGTTGCTTTCGGAACGTTCCTGGTATTTGTGATCTGGAAGATGCGACGCTGCGCGTAATCGATCAAAAAGATCTCGCGATTACCGTCGTCGTTGTTGCGGGCATTCGGATTTAAATTTCCCGCAGCGTCCCGCGTCGGTATCTTCTCGGTAGAAATGTCGCCGTTCGACTCGACTACTACAAAACGTCCATTCGCAGTAACGTCCTTAGCGAAAGAGTTGAAACCCGCGGTACTGGATGTGATCTGCGAAAGAAAGGGCTCAGGAGTGGCGCTCGGTGTCTGCGCAAACGCAGAAAAAAATGCGCCTGAAGCGAGCGTGAGCACAATCAGAGCGCAGAACATTCTGGGAACTAGCTTCACGAAATCCTCCGGAATAAAGACGCGAATAGGAGCGGATTAGATGCCCATGGGAGCCTGAGCAGCAGTCCAGCGTCAGGTAAATTAGTGAAATATATTTCCCTTAAACGCCGGCCGCTAAAAGAAGCGCTATTCTACGCAGAACCTGCGCATATCCGCAAGCGCACCCTTAGTTAGACTTAGAGGCTGCGGTCAGATGAGTAAGTGACCCTCAGGCGCGACTCCGACTCCGTCTAAATCGGCTGACTTTACGACATAGTCGAGAACAGTTATCGTTCCTGCATGACCACTGCACTGCGCGTCGAAGGCGTTTCCAAACGCTATCGAATCTACGAGCGCCCGAATGATCGCCTCAGAGAAATGCTCACGCGCGGTCGCTGGAAACGCCATCAGGAGTTCTGGGCGCTCAAGGACATAAGTTTTGAAATTGAAGCGGGAACCACAACCGGCATCATCGGACCGAACGGCAGCGGCAAATCAACTCTTTTGCAAATCATCACCGGCACCCTCGAGCCGACGCACGGAAGTGTTTGGCACGAAGGCCGCATCGCTGCGTTACTGGAGCTGGGTACGGGATTCAATAGCGAGTTCACCGGCCTGGAAAACGTCTTCATGAATGCTTCGTTAATGGGCTTCTCGCGAAGCGAAACTGAGGCCTTACTGCCGGAGATCGAACGCTTTGCGGAAATCGGACCGTTCATCTCCCAGCCAGTCAAGACATATTCAAGCGGAATGTATGTCCGCCTGGCTTTTTCCGTGGCTATTAGTGCGGCGCCGCAGATTTTGATCATCGATGAAGCACTCGCAGTTGGCGACGCTGTTTTTCAGCACCGATGCATGCGCCGGCTGAAAGAGATGCAGGAGAGCGGGGTAACGATATTTTTTGTTTCGCATGATTTGGCTTCGGTGCGAGCGCTCTGTTCTCGCGCAATTCTAATGCACGCCGGTCACGCGGTTGCCGACGGAAAACCGACTACCGTTCTCAACCACTATCAAAAGATCATCATGGCTCGCGAGGATGCATATGATCGTCATGAGCTTACTGACACTTTAAATTCAGAGCAGGACATCGACCTGGCGCTAAGAGACCTGCCGAAGATCGAATGCTCGTACCGGCATGGTGACGGAAGCGCGGAAGTTGTTCGGGTCGAGCTACTCGACAACGCCGATCGTTCCATTCTGCTTGTGGAATCAGGAGAATCGGTCACGATTCGGGTTCTGGTGCGTTTCCACGCAGACGTAACTGAACCGATCTTTGGCTTCCTGCTGCGCAATCGACATGGCATTCACCTTTATGGGACCAACACAGATTTGCAGCAGCTCAGAATTGGTAGAGCTCGACGCGGTGAGATTGTCGAGATCTCCTTTCCTTTTGATTGCTGGCTCGCTTCGGACTCTTACAGCGTCACCGTTGCTGTGCATAGTCGCGAAGGAGTGAGTTACGACTGGCTCGATGGTGTCCTGCTCTTTCAGGTGGTTAGCCAAATCCCGATGGATGGAGTTGCAAACCTTAACGCCATCGCGACCATTCGGCGGTTTAATTATCAACCTGACGAAACGGCTGTTGCGGTGGGTTAGTGGCATTGCCGATTGTCGATTTCCGATTGGCGATTGCTAGTCAATGTGAGTTGTCGTTCTTGAGATGAGATCCCTATTGAAATGTCGTCTTAATGGGCGGCTAAATAGCGACCGGGTGAAATGGTAAATTGAATTCCAGGATTCTCAACTTTGCAGGACTGACGCTTACAGTAGTGTTACCCAGTCGCTATCGCTCCCGCGTCTGCTTTTGCCGACCCACTGACGCGACCCACGATCGGGGGCGCCACCGAGAGGACGCCACTTAAGCAGGGTAGTGATGCACTTTGGATGCTAGCGATCGAAATCAAGCGGTGGAACCACTCGGTACAGTACGGAGCGGTAGCGACCGCATTCAAGTAGTACCACGGTGTGGTTAGAGATATTGAGGAACTTTGGGTTCCCACCTTGAATGTTCACTCGTCTAAATGCGGTCGCTGCGGCTCCCGTACCGTACCGAGTTGACCGTTACTGCGGTCCACTCCCAAACTGCATCAGTACATAAGCAGGCACCACTTATGGAAACTGTGCTCAGAAGGTTAGAATCGAGTTCCCGCGCTCTGCTGAAAATCAATGAACGGTACTGAAACAAGAAAAGTAACGGGTAGCGCTCAATCTGTTGCCGATGAATTGGGCGTTGCGCCCGGCGTCGCTCCAGTGCTGGGCGAATTCGTTTCGGCTACCGGCCATAAATTCCATGCGCGAACTGGAACAACAGACCCGGAGATTTTCAAACTCGTCGTAGACGAAAATGAATATAACCTGCCGCCAAGATTTCAACCCGATGACATTGTGATTGATATTGGGGCGCACATCGGCGGCTTCTCGTATGCGTCTCTGCAGCGCGGTGCAGGAAAGGTTTACGCCTTCGAAGCCCACCCGGAAAACCATGCAATAGCTTCTAAAAATGTTGAGCGCTTCGGCGAGCGTGTGAGCTGTCGGCAACAGGCAGTTTGGCGGTCAGACCAACCTTCGCAACTTCTCTACAACGCAGACCTGGCAGGTAACAGCAATACCGGAGGGATTTCCCTGCTTTGGAATAACGAAGGACAAGCGGTCGAAACGATCAGTCTGGATCAAATTCTTTCAGAGGTATCTGAAGGTCTCAGGAAACCGATCCGCCTCCTGAAGATTGATTGCGAGGGATCGGAATATCCGATTCTCTTCACCTCCACTCAGCTGCAAATCGTGGAAGAGATTTGCGGCGAGTATCACGAGGTACCCCAGGAGCTAATTCCCGATCGCGCAAAGGTTCCCGGTAAGTTTGAACGTTTCGATCGTTTTGCGCTCAAGGAGTTTTTCGAGGACCAGGGATGGTCGATCGTGCTGGAACCAAAAGCTGACCAGCTTGGTCTTTTTCATGCAAGACAAAACTTGCAATCGGCCCTGCGCACAGAGGAAGCCAGCTTTGAAGATTTGATTTCACAAGTTCGCGAGGCAGTGCGGGTCCGGGAAGCTAAGGGAGATACATCCTTCATCAATGCTTCTGCGGAACTATTTAAGTTGCTATCGGCCGATGGGTTTTTCTCATTCGATTTTAACGAAGCTGATTCTCAACCTGGGCATTTGACTACGGCTGGGGACTTCTCGCGGCTGCGCTTGCAGCCGAAGTTTGAACCCGCCTTCAACAACCATTACCACGTTAACGACCTTTTGAAGTATCACGACCGCGATTTCATTTGGAACGCATACAAAGCGATCTTAAAGCGCGAACCGGATGAGCGCGGTCTGGCAGATTTTTTGGCAGTCCTGCGGAGTGGGAGTCGCAACAAGATCGATATCCTATCCAGTCTTCACGCTTCGGCAGAAGGTAAACGCGCAGGAGTCACGGTCGAGGGTTTGAGCACGCCGGCGCTGATCCGGAAGTTCTACCGGGTCCCTGTGATTGGTTATCTCGCAGAGATGCTGGTTTCCATGGCCCGGCTTCCGCTCTTAGTTCGCACTCAGAGACAAACCGAGAACCATCTCGTCGCCCAACAAGAGAGATTGGCGTCACATATCGCGCAAACAAATCATCAATTGTTAGAGCAGATCAGAGAGACCCACAACCACATCAGAGAGCACCAGAACGACGCGAGGCGGCAAGCGGATTCTATGCGGGAAGGGTTGCTCGCGCTCGGGAAATCGCTGACCAGGCTTGCTGAATACCAGAAGCAGATAGCAGTGGTACAACACCAGCAGGTCAGTGCTCTTTTTCGCGAGCAGCAAAACTTGCGTAACACCAAACCGGCCCACCCTGGAATCGCCGGCTCTGATCCAGTCGAACGTTCTGGGGCTACTGATGAGATCGAAGCTTCTCTAAGTGAACACCTGCGCGGCACTGCGGACTCGCTGAAGGAGGATTTCGATTTTTATCTATCGTTGCTGAACGAATCGCACGTGACGGGCGAGATCCTGGACCTCGGTTGCGGCCGCGGAGTTTGGCTCCGACATTTAAAGGAATCAGGGTTGCCGGCCAAAGGAGTGGAAGCAAACAGCTATCTAGTTGAAGCGGGACGAAAATGCGGACTTGAGATTACTCATGGCGAAGTGATCGAATACTTGAGAGGACTACCAGAATCCAGTCTCCAGGCAGTAACTGGGTTTCATCTGCTCGAACATTTTGAGTTTCACGACTTGCTCGAACTGCTGGGAGAAACTCACAGAGTTCTTAAGCCCGGAGGAACGATGATTGTTGAAACCCCCAATCCCAAAAACCTGGTAGTGGGCGCTTGCAACTTTTACGCTGATCCCACTCATCGCCAGCCGCTCTTTCCGGAAACGCTTCAATTTCTCTTGGATGCCGTCGGATTTGTCCAAACTCGCATCACCTATCTACACCCAGCCGAGGGCAGCCCCTTCAACAATTCCGAGCCGGGCTCCCGCGAGCTCCATATCTGGTTATTCGGGCCCCGCGACTTCGCGGCTATAGGCTGGAAGTCCTGAGCTTCCCAACTCCTTCCCACTTCACTACTCCATCAATGGCCCGCTTTGCAATCGTAACTTCTCATGTGACCTCCGGTGATGCCGTCAGCAACGACGTCGTTTTCATGCAAAGGGTGCTGCAGAACCAGGGATGTGACGCGCGACTGTACGCGGGAAGCGCCGATTTTGAAGAACCAAAAGTCTGGCCGCTCGCAGAGATCGGAGAGTTTCTTCACGATGCCGATGATGTTCTGATTTATCACCATTCGTTTGGTTGGGAAATTGGGATGTCGATGCTGCGGGAAATCAAGTGCAAGACAATCATCAAGTATCACAATGTCACGCCTCCCGAATTTTTTGCAGGGGTTAGCGAGTGGCATGAAGAGAAGTGTGTTGAGGGTTTGCGTCAGTTGGAGTTCATCGCGACGGCCGGCTACGAAGCCTACTTCTCCGACTCGGCCTACAACATGCGCCAGTTGTTAGATCTGGGCGCTGATCCGGCACGCAATTTTGTCGTTCCACCGTTTCATCAGATCGACCGACTGGACGCCATGTATGGCGATGAGGAAATACTTGAGACTTATCGAGACGGGAAAACAAATATATTAAGTGTCAGCCGTGTCGCTCCTCATAAAAATCAGGAGACGCTGATTGAAGCGTTCGCGCACTACCATCACTACGCCAATACCAATAGCCGGCTTCTGTTAATCGGCCGTGAGGAGCAGGCATTTGCGACTTATTCCGCGCGACTCCGCGACTTGATCAACTTTCTCATCCTCGAAGACAAAGTAGTTTTTGCCGGCGAAGTTTCAGATGCTGCGCTCAAGGCTTATTACCTTCTCAGCAACGTCTTTCTCTTTGCGAGCAAGCATGAAGGATTTTCGGTGCCGCTGGTCGAGGCGATGGCGATGAAGGTTCCCATCGTTTGCTACGGCGCAGCCGCAGTTCCTGAGACTGTTAGCGAGGCTGGGATAGTCCTCGACGAATTGAATCCCGAAAAGCTGGCGCAGGCCGTAGATGTTGTGGTTAGCGACGAGACAACAAATGTCGCGCTCGGGCTTCGCGGTTGGCGCCGCTATGAACAAAACTTCACCAACGACAAAATTGAGTCGCTGTTTTTGCGAGCCTTGAATTGTCCCTGACGATGACCGGACGGACTTTCCTTAGGTGATGCGCGGGTTAGGTTCGGCTATGCGGCCAGTGACTTAGAGCGAGGCCGGCCAGACAGACGTCAATTAAGCTGATGCAGGAAATAGTATGAAGCGGGTCGCGATTCTGACACCGAGTATCACTGGCAGCGATGCGGTCAGTAACGATGTGGTGGGCATGTATCGTGTCTTGCAACGGCACGGTTTTGACGCAAGAGTCTTTGCAGAAAGCTGGACGTTAAAGTTCCCCAAAATCTCGTCGCCTGGGCCTATTGCAGGCTTTCTGAAAAAGAGCGATGACGTTCTGATTTATCACTATTCCAGAGGCTGGGATTTGGGTCTGGAACTCTTGAGCAATCGCAAGACGCACACTGTCATCCGCTATCATAACGTCACGCCTCCCGAGTTTTTCGATGGCTACAATGCGGATCTGGCTGAGATGTGCCAGATGGGACGGCTGCAATTGAATCCCATCGCAAACTCGAATTGCGATCGCTATCTCTCGGCATCGGCTTACAACATGCGGGAATTGATTGGCGAAGGCGCCCCTCAAACGGGCAGCTTTGTCGTGCCGCCGTTCCACCATATCGATCGCTTACTTTCGCTTCCTCCCGAACGAAAGGTTTTTGAAGCGTATGGAGACTCGAAAACAAATATCTGCATGGTCGGGCGTGTAGCGCCGAATAAGGGACATTCGGAACTAATCGAGGCGTTTGCCGCCTACCATCACGATTACAACCGCCAAAGCCGTCTGCTTATTATCGGAAAGGAAGAAACTCGCCTGAAGAATTACTCACCTTTCCTGCGCGAGCTAGCCAAGCGTTTGAAGGTTAGGGACGCAGTGGTGTTTACCGGCGAGGTCTCGGACGAAGCACTTAAGGCGTACTATCAAGCTGCTCATGCCTTTATGATTACCAGCGAGCATGAAGGCTTCTGTGTGCCATTGGTGGAAGCCATGGCGATGGGAATTCCGATCGTTGCGTATGCGTCAACCGCAATCCCGGAAACAGTCGCGAATGCGGGAATAGTGTGGGAGGAGCGGAACCCGTATCTGCTCGCGGAGACACTCGACCGCATGCTTAAGAGTTCGGTAAGTGTTGACCTCAGCTTAAAGGGCCGCCGTCGTTACGCGGAAAACTTTACTAACGAGCGGATCGAAACAGCATTTCTCAATGCCATGAGCGGTATTTTATGAAGAGACTCGGCATAGTAGTGCAGCGCTGTCATGAGAGCGTCGTGGGCGGAGCTGAAGCTCTTGCATGGCAGTACGCCAACCTGCTGCAAGACGAATACGAAGTCGAGGTCCTCACTACTACAGCAGTTGACGCGGCCTATTGGGCCAACGCTTTGCCGGAAGGCCAGGAAGTGCGCGACGGGATAACGATCCGGCGTTTCCATGTTGACATTGGATACACGCCCTACCGCAGTACCCTATTTGGTTATCTGCTTCAAGATTTCAATAAGTATCAGCTCGGCGTTACGCGCGGTAATGGCGGCGGAAAAGCGACAACAGAAGCTGGCACACATTACCTCCCCTGGAGCATTTCGCTTCAGGAAGAACTCATTCGTCATATCGGGCCTTTCTCAAAATCGCTTGTGAATTTCATCAAAGAAAATCATTCGCGATATGCCACGCTGATTTTTGTAACCTATCTTTATCCTACTTCTTATTTCGGGTTGCTCCAGGTACCGCCAGGTTTTGCGCTCTTCGCACCGACGCTTCACGACGAACAGCCGGCTTATCTCTCGGCTTATAAGCACGCGGCACACCGAGCCGGTTCGCTGATTTGGTTAAGTGATGGAGAACAACGACTCGGTTTCAGGTTGTGGGGCGAGCTTCAGGGATCGGTTGTCGGCATGCTGATCGATGCGAAGCCGCGCGCACCTCAGCCAGAATCCGCTCCGTATCTTTTGTATTCCGGTCGCATTGATCCCAACAAAGGCTGCGCAGAGCTCTTTGATTACTTCCTGCAATTTAAACAAGAGCATCCTTCCAACTTGCGACTGCTGCTGACGGGAAAGGACGACATAGCCATTCCCGATCATCCGGACGTGGATTTTCGCGGGTTCGTTTCGGAGGAAGAGAAGTTTGCCTTGATGGCGGGTGCGGCTGTTTACATGATGCCGTCGGGTAAAGAGAGTCTTAGCATTGTTACCCTCGAAGCGATGGCGCAAAAGGTGCCCGTCCTTGCGAGCGGCGCCTCTGAGGTTATCGTCGATCACATACGCCGAAGCGAAGCTGGAAGGATTTATGACGAGTATCAGGGATTCGCTGCAGCTTTAGAGGAGCTGATGCGAGATCCAAACATGCGAAAGACGATGGGCGAGCGCGGGCGGAAGTATGTGCTGGCACATTTCACTGAGGAAATAATTAAACGGGATTTGATTGCGGCGGTGGAAGCGTGTGTGGAGAGCTTCAATCCAAAATCCAAGATCTCAGATCTCAGATCTCAAACGCCGCCACGCGACGAGATCTCCGATCTGAGATCCCAAATGCCGGCGCACGACGCTGAAGCCAGTGCGAAACCCGAGGAGATCAATTGGGACGCCGCCCCCCAAAGCAGCCCGCCACCAGCGCGCCTCTACGTTGAACCCAAATCCCTTGACCTTTCCTACACAGCCGCGCAACCACTGCCTGCCGGTTGGACTGAAGCTGCTTTGCGCGAATTCGTCACATCAATCCAGGTTGAAGATGGCCCGCAAGAGGAACTACGGAACTACGCGAACGCCGACTTCAAACGTTTCCTCTACACGTTAGGTCTTGTTCCCGAGGAATCCGGTCTCCGTATTCTTGAGCTAGGCGCAAACCCTTACTTCACCACGACCTTGCTGCAAAAGTTCCGTCAGTCGGAACTCCATCTGGCAAATTTTTTTGCAGCGGGTAAAGAATCCGAAGGCAATCAGAAAGTCACAATTCACCAGACAGGCGAGGTTATTAATTTCAGCTACAAGCATTTCAACGTCGAAGAGGACGCGTTTCCCTACCCTGACCAGATGTTTGACGTAGTTCTCTTCTGTGAGATTCTTGAGCACCTGCTCCAGGATCCTGTTCATGCGCTTGCTGAAATTAAAAGAGTACTCAAGCCGGGAGGAACCTTGATTGTGACAACACCGAATGTGGTGCGGCTTGAGAATGTGCGCAAGATGATTGCGGGAGAGAATATTTACGATCCTTATTCTGGTTACGGACCGTACGGCCGGCACAACCGCGAATACACGCAGCAAGACCTTTTCAGTTTGCTGACCGTAAACGGATTTCGTCCAAACAGTCTGTTCACTGCCGACGTCACTGAGCGTACTAATCCTTCTGAACGAGTTGATCAGATCGCGGCGCTGAGAAATCGTCGCCCGGAATTAGGTCAATACATTTTTTGCCGCAGCACTTTGAATACCGACGCGAAGCAAAGGCCGCCGGTGCGACCAGAATGGCTGTACCGCAGCATGCATTCTGAAGTGTAAACAAGCCCGGTTTAAGGTAAGGCGTTTCACCAGCGCGTTCGCGGCGCATAACTTTTGCGCCCGTGTCGACTTCTTGCAAGGTCCAGCTAGTAACTATCTCTTGATGGCGAATTCAGACTTCAGCTCCCGACTCGAAGCGCTTCTGAAACGTCCTTTCCTCCAATCGCTACTGGTTGTTCTTTTCTACACTTTTCTATTCGTTGCTTTCTTCTCACCCTCACTCTTCCGCGGCGCGCCGTTGGCAGTCGGCGCTGACGGTCAGCATCTTTACTTGCCGAATTTTCTGGGGCGCAAAGTTTTTTGGGACCACATGATCTTCGCCGGCTTTCCCATGATGGCCGACCCGCAGGTAATGACCTGGTATCCCCCGGCGCTGCTCTTTTCCATGGTTCCGGGATCATGGAATGCGTTCATCCTGCTCGCTTATGTGCTCACAGCCTCGTTCATGTACGGCTATGTACTCACGATTACTGAATCGAAATTGGCGGCGCTCACCGGAGGCGTAATCCTGGGCATGAGCGGTTTCATGATGGCGCACCTGGGCCATGCCGTCGTGATTCACTCTGTCGCGTGGGTCCCGTTACAGCTATGGTCTTACGAAAGCCTGCGACGAAAGTGGAGCACCGCGTGGTTTGTCGCCGGAAGCGCGGCAATCGCGTTGAGCTTTCTGGGGGGTCACACTCCAATCTTCACCCTGGGGTTCGGATTAACCGCGGCCTATGCGCTTACCCTTGGCTGGACCGCGCCGATCGGTCGCCGGCGTTATTACCTGAGTTGCGCTGGAATGATAGTTTTGGGAATCGGGCTTGTTGCTATTCAGATCGTCCCGACTGCCGAGATTGTTGGAGAGAGCATTCGCACCGGCTACAAGTTTTCCGATTTCATTTCTCACTCGCTGCCACCGCATCAAGTCCTGATGCTCGTTTTTCCCAAAGTCTTTGGAGGTCTGAAAGAATCTGGTGCGCTTCCCTACTACGGCGCCGAAAACCTAACGGAGCTGACTGGATATATTGGCCTGCTGCCACTTTTGCTCGCGGCGATTGGGTTAGCCAAGTGGCCGCAGCGCTCTCTTACAATCTTCTGGCTCGCCGTTGCAGTTGTCGCTGTAGTGTTGGCAATGGGGGACGCGACACCGCTCGCTCGCCTTATTTATCACGTTCCGGTTGTAAATCAGTTTCGCGCACCGGGGAGACATTTGTTGGAGTTCACCTTTGCCGTTTGTGTGCTCGCCAGTCTCGGAATGGCCATCCTTATCAGGCAAAAAGCAACATCGATGCTTGTCTTCAAAGTCGTCGTATTGGGAGCGGTGGTGCTCATCGTCGCAGCAGTCCTTGTATTTACGAGTCTGGCAGGTCTTGAGGCGTTGGCTGCGCACAAAGACTTGTCTCCTGAATCAGTCAGGCATTGGACGAGATGGGCCGTCGCAATTCCGCTTGTTTTATTTATCTGCTCAGCTTTCGCGCTGACCTACTGGTCGCGGCGGCCCCACTCTTCCGGCAGAATCAGCTTACTGTTCGTAGTGCTGGTGATCGATCTTGCGAGCTTTGGATGGTCGTATGATTGGCGCTATGCGGGTATCGACAAAGATGCGCTTCAGCCTCCGGAGATTGCGACTCGTTACCGCAGTCTGCTGCAAGGCGAACACCAGCGAATACTTCCGACGCGCGGGACCATGGCGCCCAGGGGCGAGCTTCCTCCGAATCTTTCGCGCTTGTGGGGTGTGCCCAACGCCAGCGGATATAACTCATTAATCCTTTCACGTTTTAGCAAGCTGCTAAGCATGCAGGACGTAGGAACTGTAACTCGCCCGCTCTGGTGGGATCCCAACGATCAGAGTTTAAACCTCGCGGCAGTACGTTATCTCTTGCTGCCGCGAATGGACGTTGTCACTGATCAATCGGGAACGTTGTGGCAAAAGCAGGATCTGCAGTTGTGGCTCGGCGCTGGTTGTAACACCACCTCGACTGACTCGGTTACTTTTAATCCCACCGACCGCCTGCCCACTACCGCTGTCGCAATCGTGGCTCGGCTAGCGTGTGCTGTGAACATTCCTGACGGCGCCCAGGTTGTGGAGATAAAAGTAATCGACACAGACAACAACATTGAGACGCATAGTTTGTTAGCTGGTCGGGATGTAAGCGACTGGGGCTACGACTGTGAAACGGTCAAACATAGTCTCAAGCACAGTCGCGCCCAAATTTTTGGAAACTTCGCAGCCAAGGTCTATGAAGAGTCCTGCCAGGGGCATTACTACCGATCCAACTTCAAACTGGACGGACGCAAGAGCATCAAGAGCATCGAGCTTCGCTGGACCGGCCCGTCAGGCTCAATCATCCTGGATAAGATTAGTCTGATCGATAACGAGCATCACAGTTCTCGTCCTGTAGATCCGATGACGATGGGTCATCACTGGCGGTTTGTAGAGGAGCGAGACGGTTCGCAGGTGTTTGAAAATCTTGGGGCGATGCCACGCGTCTGGCTAGTTCCTGAGGTCTTGGTACTTGGGGATGAGGAGATTCGCACTGCCGGACAGACTTCCCGGTTACCTGACGGTCGCGGATTTGATCCCAAGCGCATGGGCTTGATTGAGAAACCATTATCGATCGAGCCAGGAGAAGCGGATCCGAACGCGACCGCGCGGGTAACGACCTTGGGGGATAACACCATGGAGGTACGCATCAACTCTGCGACCGCCGGCTTCTTAATTACTAGTGATGTTTATTATCCCGGCTGGCGCGCCACGATTGATGATCAGCCGGTCGAACTCTACCGGGCTAATTATGCCTTCCGCGGCGTGGCTGTTCCCGCCGGTAACCATCTCGTAAAGTTTGCCTACCAACCGCGCCGCTTTTACCTCGGCGTCGCCGTAAGCCTTGGCTGCTTATTAAGTCTCACCGGTTTGGGACTTGTAAGTCTGGCGAAACGAAAGCGGAAACAAATCTGAATTGCGGAGCGGGGGCAAGCCTGCCTCCTGACTGTGAGATTCTGTTTCTTGCAAAATTTCTAGCAGCTGGTCAGCTAAATTGAGATCGAGAACAACGAACAAGTAACTTGGTGAAATCCCGATAAAAACAGGAATCAAAGTCCAACTTTCGACGGCCGAACCGCGTCTATATATCCTGGCTGGCAAGTTGAAAAGTGGGTTCTAGCGTACGACTGGACTCAGCACCGCCGGTCAACCTGAACGAAACCCGGTTTGACGCCGGCTGAGCTACGGAGAAATACCGCAAACTGTCAGTTTCCGATCGCCATTAAAAAATGATCCAATTGACACTAATTGCGGCGGCAAGCTATATTCCAAGGTGCCTCCTGGGTGGCGTGGCACCTCCAAAAGAGAACACCTCAACCCGGCTCTCTTTTCCGCTAATGAAACTTAGGTAGGAGCAGCAAAATGAAATTAGCCGTCACTATTCTGTTGATTACCCTCGCCGCCTCTAGCGCTTGGGCCCAGGCCCCAACGCTGCGCATCGTCGCTCCGGATCCGAATCTTCCCGCCGAGCTTTACTACGGAAACACCAAAGTAAAACCGCTGCGCTTGCGACCCGGCACGAATACGCAGATCACGATTGACGACGCCGACTTCTTTGTCTTTCAGCATTACGTCGACTTTCTGAATCGCCTGCCCGAGCCTGGTGGTTACGCCGGCTGGCAAGCTGTGCTCAATGGTTGTGTGCCAGTGACTGCCAGCTGCGATCGCATCCACGTATCGGGCGCCTTTTTTCAGTCGCCGGAGTTTCAAGAGCGTGGTTACTTTGCCTACCGTCAGTACTCTGTCGCCTTCGGTCGCAAGCCGGATTACAACGAGTTCATTCCTGACCTGCGTCGAGTGACTGGCTTCCTGGATGCAGCGCAGTTAGAGGCTGCGCGCGTGGCCTTGATCAATGATTTCATGGCGCGGCCGGCTTTCGTCTCCACCTACAACGGACTGGCTAATGGCCCATTCGTCGACTTGCTCGTCTCCACTGCAGGCGTGACCTTGCCGAACAAGCAAGCGTTAATCGACGGGTTAAATGCGGGCACGCTGACCCGGGCGCAAGTGTTTCGCACGATTTTGGAAAGCGCCGAGGTTTACTCGAAGTACTACAACCAGTCCTTCGTGGTGATGCAGTATTTCGGCTACCTGCGCCGCGACCCTGATGCCCTTTATGTGAATTGGATTCAGGTGCTGGATCAAACTGGCGACCCGCGACACATGATCAACGGTTTCATGAACTCGTTGGAGTACCGCAACCGGTTCTAGAGCACCATCAACAACTGAAGAATAAAAAGGCCGACTCTCGCAGTTGGCCTTTTTTGCGTCTGCATGTAGATAATCACCAGCGACGACATTTCGAGAGCTTCGGTGTTTTCGAGACGGCGATCCGCACGAGCATTGAAAGTTGAGGCGTTGCGATTGTCAGGCTGATTTAATTCACTTAATGCAGACACAACTTCCCGACATCTCGATAATTATTCCCGCCCTTAATGAGCGCGAAAATCTTGAGCTCTTACTGCCGCTTTTGAGTGACGTAGTCGCTACTCTGAATCTGAATTCAGAAATAATCATTGCGGATGGTGGTTCCGCTGACGGCACGGCGGAATTCGCGGAGCAACAAGGTGCCCAGGTAGTACTGCAATCAGAACGTGGCTATGGCGGCGCCCTGCTGGCCGGTTTCGTCCGCGCCCGTGCGGCCTATGTCGTCACGATGGACGCGGACTTATCGCATCCTCCAGTCTTCCTGCGCGACTTCTGGCAACAGCGCGCTACAGCACAAATGTTAATTGCCTCGCGTTACGTGGCGGGGGGCAAGGCTGATATGGGGCGTTCCCGTCGCGTGTTGAGCGGCATCCTCAACAAGACTTACGCGCGCGTTCTCGATTTACCACTAGCGGATCTTTCGAGCGGCTATCGGATGTATCACCGTGACGTCCTGGCAAAACTTGAACTACAGGCGCGCGATTTCGATGTCCTGGAAGAGATACTGGTAAAGGTTCATTTGCTGGGCGGAAGAATCAAGGAAGTGCCGTTTCATTACCAAGCCAGAAACTCAGGCAAATCGCACGCGAAATTACTTAAATTCGGTTGGGCCTTCGTGCGTACTCTCGTCCGCATGAGACGCTTGCGCAACACAGCAGGCACCTAAGTTAACTTAATTGGAGAGGAGATTGGATATGCGGGTGGAACGTCTTACTCCGATCTTAAACGTATCCGATATTCAGGCGAGTTTTGCTTGGTTCGAAAAGCTTGGCTGGTTGAAAGGCTGGGACTGGGGTGATCCACCTACTTTCGGCGGCGTTTGCAATGGGAAAAGCGAAATCTTTCTTTGCCAGAACGGCCAGGGATCTCGTGGCGGTCCCCTACCGCGACACGTCGAAGGCGATGATGATACTGGCGGCGTCTGGATGACCTGGTGGCTCGCGTCTCCTCGAGAAGTGGACGCCGCCTACGAGCTTGCGCTTAAACAAGGTCTCACGGTGCTGACGCAGCCTACTGACGAGCCCTGGAATGTGCGTGAATTCCAACTCATGCATCCGGACGGGCATACGTTCCGCGTGAGTGCCGGCCTCGAGGAGGAGGCGATAGCGAAAATTTTAGCGTAAGGGCGGCTCTCTGTGGCCCCCTCTTGTCGAGGAGCCCTTAAAAGAAGAACCCTGTATAGGGATAAAACTGAGCAGTGGTGACGTATCCAGCTCTCACTGAATTCATAGCAATGTAGTCGAGGTTCTCCTGTAAATCATGATGGGGGTTTCGAGGTCGAAGCTTCTTCACAAGGGGCGGCCTTCAAAGAAGGGGGCGGCCACGGAGGGCCGCCCCTACTGCCCCCGCTTCTTTTTGCTGCGAAGCACTTCGCCATAAACGTCCATTGTCAGCCTGGCGGTGCGCTGCCAGGTAAAGGCGGCGGCGTGACGCAACCCGGCCTCGGAAAGTTGCGCACGCTCATCTCCATCGTTCCAGAGCTGAATGATCCTGCTCGCCAGTTCCTCAACGTTGGTAGGATCGATTAGCACAGCCGCTTTGCCAACCGTTTCCTCGATCGCGGGAATGCGACTGGCGATCACCGGCGCACCACACGCCATCGCCTCGAGCGGCGGTAAACCAAATCCTTCATACAAAGACGGATAGACACAAATGCGGCATGACGAATACAGAGCACGTAACTCCTCGTCGGTGGTGTAACCAATGAAGCGCACGCGTTCCGCGCTCCCGCTCTGGGCAATGAACGAATACAGCTCGTCCATCAGCCAGCCTTCTCCACCGGCGATTACTAACTGCGGTCGCACTGATATAGTTCGCAGAATCTGCTCAAAGGCGCGGACGAGTGTTAAGAGGTTCTTACGCGGCTCGATGGTGCCGACTGCGAGTATAAAATCCGCTTCAATCCCGAGGCGTTCCTTGATCGCGATAGTCTCTGATAACGGCAATGGCCGGAAGTTTTCGCGCGGCGCCTCCGGGGTTACGGCAATCCGTTCCGGCTGGATCTTCAAGTGCTCGCACATCTCGCGTTTCATGCTTTCTGAAACGGCGATGATCTTTGCAGCTGAGCGAATCATCAAGGGCAAGCGACGCCGCGAACGCCGCACCAGACGGGGTTCGTGGTATTCAGGATGGAGCAGGAGCGAAAGGTCGTGAATGGTCAGCACGTTGCGCCGCCGATTCCAGAGCGGCACCTCATAGTTCGTGCCATGAAAAAGAGCGAATGAGTTTTGCCGGAGAAATAACGGCAGGCCCAGCGCCCACCAGCGTCGGCGAAAGGAAGCTGCTTGCGGATGATTGAGGCTAAGGTTTGCGATCGAAGCTTGCTGAAGTTCCTGGACAACGGAATCGCAAAAAGGAAACGGCGAGATAAGTTCAAAGTTATCTGCTGGCGAGATCTCAGCGAGCGCGCGTGCCAGCTGCAGAGTGTAATGCCCGATGCCGGTTTTGGGAGAAGACAGCGGAAAGCCGTCGAGGGCTATTCTCATTGCCAATTGTTAACTGGCGATTGCCGATTGTTGTTTGACTAACACCAAGTCACAAACTCGCAGCCAGGTAACTCGCGTCATCAATTAGCAGTCAGGTAACTCGTTGTCCGGAAGGGTGGTTTATCCCCGCTGATTGAATGCCACTCATCTTCATCGGTCACCTGCCTCTATGCGGCTTTTCTGACTGCAGGTTCCCAGCAATCGGCAATTGGCAATCGCCAATCGGCACTCTACATCAGGGCCCGAACCGGAAGCGATACTCCAGCGAGTTTACGAAACCATTGATCATGTTTCGCGAGTTGCCAGTCGAGTCCAGTTCCTGGATCCAGTTAAGGTAAGAAGCATCCGGATCGCGACGCAGATATCCAAAGTACTGCATCACTACAAACGCCTGATTGTAGTACTTATTGTAAACCTCAAGACTCTCCGAAATATCGCGCAGCACTGTCGCTCGCGTCCGGGTTCCATTCCCCAACGCGGCGATCCAGAAGTCCCGGTTAGGCGATGTCACACCTGCCCTCGTTAGCAGCGCATCAACGTATTGCGTGTTGCTTAGTCCGTTGAACGTCGCCGCAAAGGCTGGTCGATTCACGAAGTCGTTGATGAACGCCACCTTTGCTGCTTCCAACTGCGCGTCGCTGAGGAAGCCGCTGACGCGCGCAAGATCAGGAATGAACTCGGCATAGTCAGGCTTGCGCGCAAACGCCACCGGATAGAAGCGGTAGATAAAATAACCGCGCTGCTGGAATTCCGCCGACTGGAAGAAGTTACCCGAGACGTGAATGCGATCGCAGCTGGTATCTCCCGGCGGACAATTGTTGATAGTGTTCTGCCAGGCGGCGAAGCCCGCGGGATCTGGCTCCCGACCAAGGAAGTCGATGTAATGCTGGCGCACAAAGAAAGCAGTTTGCGCAATCGGATTTGGGCCGGTGGCAGCCTCGTTATCGCTGATGGCTATGACCGCCGTACTTGGGGAACCTAAACCGGCACTACTCGGATTTATCAAGGTGAGAGTAAAACTCTCCGGACCTTCAGCATAGGAATCGTCAACGATAGGAATCGAAAACGTCTTCGACGTCTCACCAGGCGCGAAGCTAATCGTTCCTACTGAGACCGCATAGTCGCAGCGCGAAGACGCGCTTCCATTGACGACGTTGCAATTGTTCAGCCCCGCTGTGTCGCTGGTAGCGTAACCGATGGAAGCTGGACCCGTTGTAACGCCCGTGCGACTCAGTGAAATATTCACACGCCCGTCGCCTTCGAGCACAGGGATAGTGGACTGAGAGAATTGCACTGAATTTGGCGATCCCGAGTTGAAGGTAATTGAATAATTACCTGTAACATTCGGATCATAAGAAGTCGCTTCGATGATATAGGTTCCAGCTACTGGCAGTGTGAAGAAGCCACTCAAAGGAATGCGGGAGTTCCTATCGGTGCCCGCCACAATGTCGTCATTCTCCGTTACCACCACTCCGTTCGGGCCGATTAGATAAAGATAGGTATCCAGTGTAGGGCTAGACATAGCAATCGCCACCTGTTCTCCGGCAAAGCCCGAGAAGGAGTATTGGTCGGCGAAGGTATTGTCACGTTGGGACGATCGACAGTCACTGTTACTCAAAGCTCCATTGAGCGTTTGGCCAAGATTAATGGGTAGGATGGTGCAGGCGGCGCCTGAGGCCTGGGTCACCACAAAATTTTGTTCAGCAATCCTAATCAAGCCCGAGCGCGCGAAACCGTTATTGTTTGGTCCCACGGCAAAGGTCACCGTACCGCTATTCAGACCATTGTTGCCTGAAGTAACGATGATCCAGCTGACGGCACTGTCGGCGGCCCAGGCGCAGTTTGTACCGACAGTGTTAACGTTGACGCTGCCAGTTCCTCCAGAAGCGCCCACCGATTGTCCGAAATGGGAAAGCGTATAAGTGCAACCAGGAGTCAGGGCCTGCGCCAGACAAGCCACCTCCGCGTTGGCATGGGCTTCGATTTCGCTTTTTGAGAATGGACAGAATGTTTGAGTCGTACTGCCGCCAAGTGAGGCATTCATGATGGAGTTGGTGCAGCCTGCCTGGGCGTCAGAGTGCTGAGCATTGAAGTTGTGCCCAATTTCGTGCGCAGTGACAATGACCTTTCCCGTCGCAGAGGTAAGCCGTTGTGACATTCCGTAACCCTGTTGTCCAAAGGGACAATCAAGGCCCGGTCGCCAGGCGATGCCAATCGTGCTGCCATCAAAATCTTTGCCTGTCCACATGTGAGCGAGATCGCGAGTTACCGAGCCATGATTAGCATTCCAGTGATTTGTAAACTGTTCTAATGCTGTCTCTGGCACAGTCGTCGTATAAGGATCACCCGACGTGCTCCAAACGTTCTGAAAAACAATCGTGAACTGCAAACCAAAATGGGAGTCGTAGATGCCCTCAACCTGGTTCATGATGCTGATGATTTCATTGTTAGCAGCCGTGGCACTGCCGAAGACTGTGAAGTACTCAAAATCTGCTTCCGTCGCCAGGTCCACAGTCCTGGGGGGCGAAAACAATTCTTCGATAGTCCCATTGGCACTCAACGCGCTTGCAGCTTGACTCTCAACCCGAAGAGCTTCGCCTGATACCTTCTCGGCGAGCGTGGTCACTCCGCATTCACCTAATGATTCTTGAATCAGATCGGACTGTTGATAGACCACGAAATCACGCGGCCCGGCTGTGGCTGAGTAACGCTTTGCCGGCTCGATGTAATAAATCTGGGCCGGCGTGATGATTAGTCCTTCAAAGGTTTCGCTATCGATGCTGATACGGGCCTGACCGTTGGGTATTCCAGCTATTGCACCTTTGTAAGTGCGCACAGGTCCCCGTTCGAGCTCGCGAATCACGCCACCATCCATGATCTCCTGAGCTCGGTAGCGTTCTGATCGCATCTCGTGTGGTGAAAGAGTGAGATCGAATCCGCCAGCGGAAGTTGGTAGAAAGATGCGCCCTGTTTCCTTTACCTGCGTTGAGACCTTCGCTGAATCGAGCTCGAGCTTGTCGTAGCGACGCAGAAATTTATCGACGTCTTGCGAGTAAGCTTTAGCGCTCGGAACCAGAACTGCTCCGTTCTGAGCAGCATGTGAAGAACGAGTTAAATCGAGTGAGAAGGCGCTTGCGGCGACGAACAAGGTGACGAGCAGCAAGACGAGGAGTTTTGAATTTCTTGGCACAGCTTTCTCCGAACCAATATTTGTTAAGGACATTCTTTGCCCGGAGAGATGCAGGAACCTGCGGCTCGGCCGGTCAGCGATATTAGAGAGAGTCTTTCGCTATCTGAGGCTTCAACCCTGCACTGGCAGGTGGGGGCGACCGATAGTGAATGTATCAGACAAAGCTTGGGTCGGGAAGATTAAGAAGCCAAACTTACTTCTAGCGTTGGCCAGGTCACCAAAGGAACTCGCTTCGGGAGGGTCGTTTACCCCCAATTGCTCCAATCGGCAATCGGCAATCGCCAATTGGCAATCCAAAATCAGGGCCCGAACCGGAAGCGATACTCGAGCGAGTTTACGAAGCCATTGATCATCCCGCGCGAATCGCCAGTTGTATTCAGAACCTGGATCCAGTCCAAATAGAAGACGTCAGGATCACGGCGCAAATAACCAAAGTACTGCATCACTACGAAAGCTTGATTAAAGTACTTTTGTGAGACTTCGCTACTCTCTACTATTTCCCGCAACACCTGCGCCCGAGTCTTTGTTCCCGCCGACAACGCTTCGATTAGGGCTTGCCTGCTCGTCAGTGTCACTCCCGCGGTCGATATCAAGGTGTCGACATATTGAGTGTTGTTCAAGCTGTTATATGTGCTTGCGAATATCGGTCGCGCCATGAAGTCGTTAACGAACGCGGCTTTGGCAGCCTCTAACTGCGTGTCATCAAGAAATCCACTAACTCGCGCCAAATCAGGAACAAACTCGGCGTAGTCTGGCTTGCGCCCGAAACTCACGGGATAGAAACGATAGACGAAGTACCCACGCTGCTGGAACTCTGGTGACTGGTAGAAATTTCTTGAAACATGAATGCGGTCGCAATTGGTATCTCCGGGCGCGCAGTTATTAATTACATTTTGCCATCCCGTGAAACCTGCAGGGTCTGGGTCGCGGCCGAGGAAATCAATGTAGTGCTGGCGCACAAAGAACGCGACGTCGCCGATTGGGTTTAAGCGACCCGAACTCCAAGTGTCAGTGATCCTAACTAAAGCAGAGTTGTTATTGCTCAATATGGCTCCGACTGCCCCACTGAGATGAACGTTGAAACTCTCAAAGCCCTCCGAAAATGAATCATGTACGATTGGTATCGAGATATTTTTCGAAACTTCGCCGGGAGCGAAAGTTAGCTTTCCTACGGAGGTCGCATAATCGCACCGTGAAGATGCGATGCTATTTACGACATTGCAATTGTTGAGTCCGGCGTTGTCGCTCGTAGCGTAGTTAACAGTAGCCACAGTGTCAGTCGATCCTAATCTGATTACTGTAACAACGTTTGCGTTACTTCCCTCTGTGGCGGAAAACACCTCTGAGGCGAATCTAACCTGCGACTGCGAGTTGGCAGGCTGCGAAACGAAATCAACCATTTGATGGTTGGCGAGATTTGTAAAGCTCACAGCAGGTGGCGCAAAGGTCATGGTGAGGCTGGTAGGCGTAACCGTATAATTTCGGCCCGGCTCTACGTTGAAGTGGTAAAAACCGTTGGCATTTGTGAGAGTCGCCCCACTTCCATCACCTGATAGGTTTACTCTCACGCCAACCAGAGAGACGCCACCTGAATCGGAAATCCGTCCTCCAATGGTGTAGATGCCTAAACCAGGGAGACGCGTGAAATTCACAGTTTGATTGGCACTCAGATTCGGCAGAACTACGCCCGCAGGTGTAAAGGTTCTGTTGAACCCCTCCGTTACGACACTGTAGTCCAGACCTGGCGGAAGTCGATCGATCTGATAATCGCCGCTGCTGTTTGTGTAACTCCCGGCACTCGTAGTGCCGCTAAAAACGTAGACATAGGAATCGGGTAGTCCGACGCCGTTTTCGTCGGTCACTCGTCCGTTAATCTTCAAGAGCTGCCGGGCAGTAAAGTTACAGATCCGATCCTCATTGATGAAGAAAGAGGATTCAACTGGGTCAAACGAGTAATCTGGATTCTCGGGTCTTATTCGCTGACTCGATCCGTGAGGCAAACCAGTCATTTGGTAATACCCGTTTGCATCCGTAAAGGCGGGGGGATTGAAAAAACTTCCTACCCGAATGCCGGCGAGACCATTGCCGTTGGCGTCAGTAATTCGACCGCTAACCGTGTGCGTTATTGAAGCAATTGAAAAGTCGGCGGTTTTATTTTCACTCAGGTTAGTGAAAGTATAGCTGGCGGGAGTTATGCTGTATGGATAAGGGCTTTGGATGGTAGGCGTGACAGTGTAAGTTCCACCCGCCCTCAAATTCCGGAACTGATAGTTCCTCTGACCATCAAGACCCGCGACCTGGGTTTGTGAACCGCTCACTTCAAGAGTCACGACTACGAAGCCGTCGATGTGTCCGGAGATTGTATAAGTTGGACCTCCCCCAAGTTCAATCGCAGCCCTAATGTTGACTTTACCAAAGCCGTACTCGCGGCCCCACCCCGGAGCGTAGCCGGGAATGGCAGTATTTTGGATTGTCAATTTGATCTGATCACTGGATAGCGTCAAATCCGATTGCATAAACAAAGCAACGCTTCCGGCAGTAACCGGTGTAGACATACTCGTGCCCGCGAGACCCGTGTAGTGGACAGGATCAGTAGGCGCGTATCCAAACCCGCCAATGATTCCAAAGTTAGGATCCGCTACGTCGGTGGATCGCGCTGAGTAAAGGTAGAGGCCCGGAGCGCTGATATCCGGTTTTAGCCGGCCGTCGGCAGTAGGACCAGGACTGGTAAAAGGAGCTGGGTTACCATAACCGAAAGACTCAGACCTCGTTACGAACGCACCCACCGTAATCGCGCGACGCGCCGTACCGGGTGAGGCAATCAGGTGAGACAAATCGTCCACGTGGGAGCTGAAACGAACGTTATCGCCTTCGGTCCACGCGTCAAAATCCTGGTTTGCATTGGTATCCGCATCCTGCAACTTAATTTTCCATATTCCAGTCGGCGCCCCAGGATTGAATAGTAGAACTATGTCAGGCTGGTCGTTATTGGGATCGCTGTCGCCCTTATTGTCGTTCGCGTTGAAGAGATCGAGATACTGATTTGATGCCTGTCCGTTAGGGAAAGAAAACCCATTGGCATCGTAAGCGACGGGCCCAAGCGTCACGCCATTCGGGCTGGTAACAGTTACGCTAAAGCGATCGGCATGCGCTTGATAGAGATCAACGATCTCTGCAGCACCATTAACGTTCAAATCCAGCGTGAGATCTCCGCCGGCCGGCACCGTTGCGCGAGCGTGAATGCCTGAGTGACCCTCATTTCCTGCCGCCACACAAACAGCTCGACCAGGACCGGAGTCGACCAGATTATCAATTGCGCGCTCGTCCGGAGCCGTACCGTCGTGGGGGCCTGTTTGACCACCAAGACTGAGATTGATGACGAAAGGTTTGTTTAGCTCTCCGGCCTTCTGCTGCACAAACTGAAGCGCGTTGATTATATCGGTCGTGAGGAAACTAGCATTATTATCGTTCTGCCGGCTGGCCTTCACGACGATTAAGTCAGCTTCCGGCGCCATGCCGTTGTAGGTGCCCACGGTTGGCGACGACAAGCCATTACCGGCAGCGGTTCCGGCCACGTGCGTTCCGTGTCCATTCTTGTCCCGCTGCTTGACCGAATCAGCGCTCTGATCCGGTTTTGGAACCTGCAAGGCCGCGTTAAGGTCACTCTCTGTATAAAGATGGCCAATCGGCGCAGACTGCCCTGGGAGGATGTAATTCCAACCAGGATCGGGAGACTGAGCTCCGTAAACGGTCATGTCCAGAAGGGCCTTGATGCGCGTCTGGCGACCACCGCTACCAGGTACTGTGAAATCGGCATGACGAAAATCGATGCCGGTATCGATAACCGCCACAACCACACCCTGGCCGGTTTGCGAAACAAAGCGCTCACCTTGAAGAGTCTCAACTTGAATAGCCGCACGGGCCCGGTCGTTTACCGGATAGCGGCGAACCGCCGCAGAAATCTTCTCGACAGAGGAAAACGAAGCAAGCTCGTCCAGCCGTGCCAAATCCACCTGAAGCGTGAGCATGTCGCCTATGCGTGCCCCAACGCCAAAGCCCGCTCCCTGCAATTCCGCAGCGCTTTCACCGGCCAGTTTCACTGCAACATCAACGGTTGCTGTTCCGTCTAGCTTGGGATGAACACCAACTGTTTTGGATAAGGCTTCAAGGCGTGACTTGCCACGCGCAGGTTGTCCGACTCTTTGTTGGGCGAGATCGTGAGCGTGGGCCTTGCGCACAAGATGCAGCATCTTGTCCGCCTTTTTTGCGAACGCCGATTCGCCGTTGCCGGAATTACCTTGAGCGCTGCTGTTCGGAGTGAAAATTATTGCGAGGATGGCAACAAATACAACCAAAACCCCAAGGCCTAAAAGTAGACCCGGAACAGTACTTGGCCTAACACCGCTGCTCGTGTGTTTTGAACGTAAGTCACGCTCTGAGAGGTGAGAGGTTTTCGGCAAGCAGAACTCCTGTTTAAAGCTTCAGGCTCTGCAGCCCAGCCTATCAGAGCAGTGTTGAGAATTCTAGGTTTTGGCTAAGGCCAACGGAAGGATGGCATGCCCGGGCGAACCACTTTAGTAGCATAAAACGGTGGTTTCGTTGCCTAATTGAGTCTCAGGCTAGCGGAAGTTTTGACCGATTTGCTCGGTGCCAAAAGTACCGATTCCGTTGAGGCGGAAGCTGAATACGAAGCGATTTTCTTTGCGTAATCCGACGTCGAAGGTGTAGTTCTGCGCCGTGACTGCGCAGCAATCCCAGGTGTAGCCGAGGGTAACGGTTGAGCTGATCAGTGAATCTGTTCCGCGCCCAGGTCGCTTTTGAAAATCGAAGAAGAACGATGCACCGCCAAACAACCCCTGTTCGCGATTACCAAGAAAGATTGAGGGGCCCCATTGCGAGCCTCGTTGCGTTCCTGGTTCGTTCCCATTGGCGTCGCCGAATCTCGCTAGATCACCTACGAGTGAAATAGCGCGCGTGTAGTAGAAGCTTTGAAAGGCCTGGACCAGGGGGCGGTTAATTCCAAAAGTGGTAGAGATGGCGCGCAAGCCGCCGTCGCGCGTATCAAGATCGGTTCGCAGGTCGACGAAAATATTGTTGCTGGGGCGATAACGCGCTTCGATATTGATCGGCGAAAAGCGCCGTGGGAAACCGCCGTAGCTGAAGCCGGAAAGCGTGTTAATGGGATAGAACTGGTTTCGTTCGCCGGGCCGTAGCACGCCGCCAAAAGTCGGATCGAAAAAATATTTGCCGCGAATCGTGACTGTCAGTGCTTCATAAGGCTGGCTCGAGAGCGGCGTAGTCTCTTCTCTGGCAGTAGCAATGCCGGCAATGCCACTGACATTCTCGGTGGAACGGCGGGTGAAAAAACGATTCGAAATGCCAAACTCGATCTCATTCGTGTTGGCAATAGCATCGTTGTAGTCGAACCGGATCAAGCGATCGAACTCGTTAACGCCATAGATGCGGCGGTAGATAATGTAAGGTTCAATTACATGACGGAAGAAGAAAGCGTCACCGCGGTGAAAGTCTCGGGCGAAAGCGGGAGGGCGAAAATCGAATTCAAACTCGCCGTAACCACGCGTCAGGTTCTGGCTCAGAACTGATCGGGTTGCCGGATCGATATGGTTTGAGTAGAAGGTCACGCGTGAGCTGGCTGTCGCCGTGATGTTAAATCCGGCAAATGTGAGCGGTACCTGGACCCGCGGATGAAAGTCCAAACGCTGTACCAGAGATGGTGAAATGATCGGCTCGCCGCCCACTTCGGCCCTGAAAACAGTTAAGTCCTCTACGGTCTCTTTGCGGCTCATGCCTCCAGCGGTCCCTTCGAAGGAAAAATAGACTGGAAGTCGCTTCAAAAAACTCAGTAAGCCTGGTCGCTTTTCAATCGAAATACTCGGTAGCTCGCGAATACGAATTCGCGAGGTGGGCAAAGACGTCACTTGGGTGCGAGCGATGAAGTTGAAACTGTAAGAATTGTGGTTCTTGTTAACAAAAACTTGCGAGCGTTCTTCGGGCGAGATTGCCTGTTGAATATTGTCGGAGAAAACCTGGCGGAAGGCGAGATTCGAAGTTATGTTCACGTCCGCGGCGGCAATGAAACCGTTGGGGAAATAGTGGACGCCGTCGACATAAAAGCTTGAACCACCCTGATCAGGATGTGTGGCATCAGCCTTCTCGCCAAGGATTCGATCCTTTACCGAGTAGAAACCAAAATTTAAATAGGAACGTGAATTTGCGCGAGTCCGCATGTCAGCCCCAATGCCGATGCCGCGTGAGGTGTAGATGTCTGTGCGAAAAGTAGCGTCGGCGGAGCGGCCCAGAGTCTTGTAATAAGCGCCCGAGAATCTTGCGCCCTTCGCACCGGAACCACCGAATGTTGGGGTAAGAAACCCGGAGGCGCGATCGCGGCGTTTGATAGAGATTGAAGTGTAGGGCAGGTAGAGCATGGGAATGCCCTTGATTCTCATCGTCGGCGAATAAGCGCGCACACGGTCGCCGGTTTTTATCTTGACGCGAGATGCATGGAAGCTCCACTTCGGAACATCTTCGTCGCAAGCAGTAACCTGGGCGTTAGTTGCCACAATCGTATCGAGGCTGATTTTTTCGACACGATCGGCAGTGAAGAAGATCCGCGTGCCGTCCTCTGTTTGATTAGTAAAGCCGGTTGAGTCGATGAAAAAGCCAGTCTTGGTGCGGTAGTTCCATTCAGCGCGCGTACCCGTGATGCGTTGCTGGTCGCTTTGATCGAAAACCACATTGCCCTCGGCGATAACTTTGTTCGTGGCTTCGTAAACCGTGACCTTATCGGCCTGCAAGCGATAGGTACCAATGCGCGCATCAACGTTACCTTCATACACAAACACCTGAGCGTTAGGCGGACCGGAAACAGTTTGTGTGCCGGCGTCGATCTTCAGGTCCTCAGTGGTTTCGCCTTGTGCGCCGGTCCTCGCGGGCAACCGCGGACGCACTGGTTGATCCTGAACGAGCGGATTGACGTTAGGAGTGTCAGTCATCGGATTGGTAACTTTCCGATCGACTGGGTTGGTTTGTTGCGCAAACGCGGGCGCAACAGCACTCACGAGAATTCCGGTGAGTGCGACTAGAACGAACAGAGAAATGTTTCTGGGAGCCGCGGCGCGCAAACGAGTGTGAGACCTCCCGAATTCAACGGGCGAGCACTAGCCAAATAATCCCGCGAAAAAAGCGCGCGCCTTGTTTATGTAGAGCGAGGCGATGCTAACACAAAAGACAGGAGTCAGGAGTCAGAATTCAGGAGGCAGGAGGAGCAGGAAACAAAGATCCATTTTCCATTTGTCATTTTCCATTTCCTACTTTTAACCCCTCGTTTTGTCAGGCTCGACTCAAATGTTCCTTTTTTGGCAGTCGAGCATGGGGCGGTGTTGAGCTAGTCGAAAGCCAAAGGAAAAAACAAATGAGAAATGGAAAATGAATTTTTATTTCCCGGCCTCCTGCTCCCAACCTTCTTGCCTTCTGTCACGGGTCTACTGTCTACTGCGACGAGTGCACCGCGACCTCCGAAAATTGATGATCGTAACCGGCGAACCCTCCGGCGATGCGCATGGAGCAGCATTAGTGCAAGCGCTGCGCGCTGCGGCGAGCGAGCCACTCGAGATCTTCGGCGCGACTGGGCCTTTGCTGCGCGCGGCGGGTGTTGCATCAGTAATCCACTCCGACGATCTCTCAATCATGGGTATTGTCGAAGTCGGCAAGGTCCTGCCAAAGTTCTGGAATGCTTACCAGACACTGAAGCGCGCGGCTCTCGAACGAAAGCCGGATGCGGTGGTCCTGGTCGATTGGCCGGAATTTAACTTTCGTCTGGCCCGTGCGCTCCACCGCCGCGGGCTTAAAGTCATCTACTACATCAGTCCCCAGCTCTGGGCCTGGCGCTCCTATCGACTTCGAACGATCAAGCGCGACGTGGATTTATTGCTGGCGATTTTGCCATTTGAAGAAGAATGGTACGCAACGCGTGGCGTTGAACATGTGGAGTTTGTCGGCCATCCGCTCGCCGGCGAAGTGCGAGCCACTGTGGACCGAGCCGAATTCTGCCGGCAGGCGAAACTCGATCCTAAGCTGCCGATCATTTCGCTACTTCCAGGAAGCCGCCGCAAGGAACTTGAACGCATATTGCCGCCCATGCTGGAAGCGGCAGCACTGATTTCGGCGCGCCGCCCGGAAATTCAATTCGTAGTAGTAGTCGCGCCCAGTCGAACTTCAGATGAAGTCCGCGACATTGTGCGGGCCACGCGCGCGACACCGCTACCCTTACCTTCAGTTCTGCACATCACCACCGGATCAGCGCGTGACGTCCTCGCGGCTTCTGACGTCGCGGCCGTCGCTAGCGGGACGGCCACGCTCGAAGCAGCGCTGCTAGGCACACCACTGGTCATTGTTTACAAAGAGTCAGCCATCAATTGGCACACACTGGGCCGCTTGATCACGACCGAACATTTTGGTCTCGTGAACTTGATTGCGGGGGAAGAGATTGCGACTGAGTTGATGCAGGACGATCTCAATGGAGAGAGTTTATCTAATGAATTGCTCTCGTTGCTGGAGCCTGAAAATAATCGAGTTGCGAGAGAGAGATTGCGCGAAGTGGCCGAACAGCTTGGCGAAGGCGGCGCCTCAGAGCGCGCCGCTAAAAAAATCCTGCAGTTTATTGAATAAGCACTCGGCCTTGATGAGCGTGCGAAGCACGCGGAAGCGTAAAGCCCCAGGGTTACGTTATGAAAGAGGCGAAAGCCCGCAAAGCCGGACAGGGTAACATCGATCTGCCGCCCGCTTTGCGGGCTCAACCGTTTGTCTTAAACGACTACCTGGGGCTCACGCCCCAGGCTTCACGCTCACGCGTGCTTCGCACGCTAAAAAAAATTGCTAGACAATTTACTATCACTTTCTTTCCAACTCTTCCAAACGTCGCTGCAGGTCCTTAATCTCATCACGCATCTCAGGCAAACGACCGAGATGAGCATTGCGGCGCTTGTATTCATCGAGCGGCATGATGGGGACGCCCCACCAAACACCCGGCCGCACAATCTTCCCTGGCAAAATCCCCGCTTTGGAACCAATCACCGCGCCGCTTTGCACGCGTATGTGATCGCCAAAACCTACCTGCCCACCGATCACGCAATCGTCTTCGATGATGACGCTGCCGGAGATTCCCGTCTGCGAAGCAATCACTACTCGTTCCCCGATATCAACGTTATGACCAACCTGCACGAGGTTGTCGATCTTTGTTCCGCGCCCAATCCGTGTGCGACCGAGCGCTGCGCGATCAACGCAGGTGTGCGCGCCCAACTCTACATCATCTTCGATTACGACGGTGCCGATCTGCGGAAACTTGTGATACCCCATGTCGTCGCGGACATAACCAAAGCCGTCCGCGCCAATACAAACTCCTGCATGTAAGACAACTTGGTCGCCCAGCGTCACATCGTCGTAGAGAGTGACGTTGGGATGCAAAACACAATCGCTGCCAATCGTGACATTGTCACCAATTACCACGCCCGATTCGATTCTGGTACCCGCTCCCACAGTCGAGCGCTCGCCGATTACCGCCCTCGGCCCAACATAAGCGGTGAGCGCTACGTCGGCGGTTGTCGCAACCTGGGCCGTCGGATGCACCAGCGGCTCTCGGCGTTTCGGAGGATGAAGTAAAGCCGCGATGTGGGCGAAGGCTAACTTGGGGCTGGCTACGAAGATGATGGCTTGTTCCGGCTTCTCAGCCAAGGGCGGCAGCGCAGGACTCTCAGGTAAAAGTAGGCAGGAGGCCCGGGATTCCGCGGCAGCGTCGAAATGTTTTGCATCTTCAACGTAAGCAATCTCACTCGAGGCTGCACTGCGCAGGTCCGCGACACGAAGAATCGTTAGAGATTCGTCGCCGGCCACACGTCCTTTGACGTGTTCCGCGAGCTCTCGAACAGTGAACTGTTTTTCATCGCTCATTTGATCGTCTGATTGCCGGATGAACTATTGAGTTCAGGTTAAACCGCAAGATGGTAGACGCTAAACCTATTGTCGTAAATGCCCGAAGGAGCGGCGACTAAGATTTTGGAGCGTGCCAATCTTTGCCGCTTTTCCTGCGTACGAGCGCGATAGCGACCGACCATATGGCCCCGGCAAGTCGGCGCAATCCAAGATTCTTACAACCATAGCGGGTAAACTCCCCTCAAAGTCTTTCCGCTTGCCTTTGAATGGTGGGCAAACTATCATGGCACGGCTGCAAATCAGCTGTAATTCAAGTATTTAGCAAGGATTTTATGGGTTGACGCTCTTTTTGGAAGAGCGACGATGAGGAGAGCTAAACTTTGTTCAGTGACCAGTTTCGCAGGGGAGAGTCCGAAAAGGGCAAACTGACCGGTACCAAAAGCTCCAAGTTGCTTTCGAATATTTCGAGCATCGCTTGGAAGGCTTTTCAAACCGTCAATCGACGCTTACCCGAAGGTGAAGCGATTCGTCCCACCTGGGCTCCCGGTCCGCTTCTGAAATCCTACGAACGAAGTGCGCCGCCACTCGGCTTTCCGCGCGAAACAGACAGTCTCTGTCCAACCTGCGTGAAAGAAGTGAGAAACGCCGTGATCTCCGGCGAGACACCTCTCGAAACCTTGATGCACCAGCATCCGGGCGAAATCAAAGCGCAAATACTTGAAGAAAACGGTCAGGTGATCATGCGGAAGACTTGTCCGAAGCACGGGCAGTTTGACGACGTGATGGCAACCGATCCCGCCTTCCTCGAGCGAATCGAATCACTCTTCTTCGGAAGGGATTTTCGCGCAGCTGAAGATGCGGCAATCCACCGTCACGGAACTTCCAACATTAAGTTTGGACGCGGCGCGGTGTTGACTGTCGACCTGACGAATCGCTGCAACATGATGTGCAATCCCTGCTTCATGGATGCGAATCAGGTTGGCTATGTTCATGAACCGACGTTTGAAGATACGAAAGCGATACTTGATCGCGCCGTCTCCTTCAAGCCAAAGCGCCAGGTCATTATTCTTTTCTCCGGCGGCGAGCCGACGCTCTCACCTTACTTCCTCGAAGCGGTTGATTACGCGCGCAAGATCGGTTTCTACAGAATTCTTGCGGCCACCAATGGCATTCGTTATGCAGAAGACATCGAATTCTGTAAAGCGGCCAAAGCCGCCGGCCAGCACGGCGTGTACCTGCAATTCGACGGTGTTAGCGAAGAAAAGAACAAGCATCGCGGTGTCGGCAATCTCTTCGATGTCAAATTGCGAGCGATTGAGAATCTCGCGAGTGTGGGGATCAAAGTCACCCTCGTGACCACCATCGTCAACAGCATCAACAACGATGGCATCGGGCAAATTGTGGAATTCGCCGCGCAGAACATCGATAAAGTTCAGACAATCGCCTTCCAACCAGTTTCATTCACTGGCCGTGACGAAGATGTGTCTGATGAAGTGCGTCAAAAACAGCGTTACACGCTCGCGGGCATGACTCACGATTTGAAAGACCAGCTGGCCGGTCAGTTGCAGCCGCTGCGCGACTGGTACCCACTCTCGTCGTATTCAGCCTTTACCAGCGTAATGGACATGCTGCAAGGCGCCGATGCGCCCTGGGGCTGGTCATCGTGTAATTGCCATCCGAATTGCGGCATTTTCACGTTGATGGTGGTTAACAAAAAGACGGGCAAGTTTAAGTCGCTCTTCGAGTTTTTTGACTACGAGCAGTTCATGAAGGACGTTGCCGTGATCACCGACACCGCGCGCGGACGGAAGCTTTCGTACGCTCAGTTGGGGATGGCGATTCTGCGCAACTTCGACGCTGAGCGTGCGCCTGCAGGTTTTCCCATCTCGCAGATTGTGAATCTGTTCAAACCTTCCTCCACGAATGCCAGCTCGGATCGCAACGATCGCATGAAGGTAGAGCATGCGGACGTTGAAGACAACTGGCGTGTGCTCTGTGTTGAAGGCATGTGGTTTCAGGATCTATTCAATTACGATTTCCGGCGCACGGAGATGTGCGTGATTCCCTACGGCACCCAGGAAGGTGAGATTTCCTTCTGCGCGTACAACACCGGTGTCGGTTGGAGACAGATCATCGAGAACATGCACAAGACGGCAAGCTTGTCGGAGTGGTACCAGGAGAACGAGCGGCATGCCGTGTACGCTGCCGGCCACAACGTGCCCGGAATCTCCCGCAAGCATTCATTAAGTTTGCCAATTATCCAAGCCGTTCTCGCCGAGGACGCAGACGAGAAACCCGCAGTGGTAACGCCTTACCTGGTCGAAGAAGAAGAAACCGTATCGGTGTAGGTTCAATCTCGCTCTCTAACAATCTTGAAAGACTACCTGTTTACTTTACGGTGAGGTTTGTTTTCTTCACTTAATTCAGGAGTTTGCCCCCATGAGATACCTCTTTCGTTTTAGTTTGATCATTATCTCCCTCCTCTTATCGACAGCGTTCGTTTTAGCGCAGGAGCCCGCGCCCTCCCCTTCGCCGGAGCCGCCGCGAGAAACGAAACCTCAGGAAGCCCAGCCGGAAACAGCTTCGCCGCCCGCTGAAGCTTCTGAAACGAAGCCTGCTGAGGCGACTCCCATTTCCACAGAGGCCAAGCCAACTATCTATTTCTATCGCATCAAGCAGTTCGCAGGTTCGGGTCTCGAGCCGTCAGTTTATTGTGACGAAAAAGAGTTGGCACGGATGGATAACGGTCGTTACTTCGGCGTCACCCTCTCGCCGGGAAAACATGTGTGCCGCATGGGCGATAAACAGACCGGGTTTGAGATCGACGTAAAAGAAGGTCAGTTGTACTACGGCAGAGTCAGTATCGACATGGGCTTTTGGAAAGGTCGTGGTCGCCTGACTTTGATTCAACCCGAGCAGGGCGGATTTGAAATCAAGAAGGTCAAGCTCCTCAGCGCCAGCAAAGTCAGAAATCGAGAGCTGGTTACTTTGTACGACGGCAGTGAGAAGACTTCTACCGCAGCCAGCAAACCGAAGCCTTAGTCTCTCTTTCATACCGCCAAATAGATGCGTGACGGCCCCGGCTGTCACGCATTTTTGTTTGTGCGGCATTGAGGTTGCCAAAGTGAGGTTGCAGTTTTTAATTCAAAGGCAGGTGTTATTGGAAATGCGACGTTTTTTCTCAACAATATTGGCTCTTTCATTGATGTGCCCAGCAGGATTCCAGATGACGCTGCAAAGGGTTGCAGCACAGGAACTCCAGCAGCAGCAAAACTCTGGCAGTACCGCCGGCGTTGTCGCGGCTGAAATACCGCCGGCGACTCAAGCCGTGAAGCCTGTCGAAACTCAAATTCCTGACGGCACGCAGATCGATATCGAAGCTCCTTACACGCTGAACTCCATGCACTTCAAACCCAACGACAAGATTAGTTTTCGTGTCGTCAATCCCGTGAAGGTCAATGGTGTCACAGTCATCGAGCAGGGTGCTGTTGCCACCGGTAGGATCGACAAAGCCAAGCGAGGCGGCCACTTTGGCAAGGCGGGAGTCTTTGTGTGGACGATGCAAAGCGTGACCGGAGTTGATGGCACTCAGATCCCGTTGCGGGTAGCACCTACGCGAGTCCGGGGAGACAGCAAGGCGGCGAAAGTAGCCACGCAAATGATCATTACGGGAGCCCTCCTGCCCCTGATCGCGCCTGTTGCGCTTCTTCATGGCTTCAAGCGCGGGAAAGATGCCTTCATTCCAGCGGGTAAACGCTATTCAGTTTATGTTGAAGGCAGTCCGAAGCTGGCAGTGACGGCCACTGCCACCAAAGAGTAGTAACTGATCGGTGTCTTCGCCTGTTGGTTGGCGTAAGTCCGCGCTCTTCGGCTTTGCCGCCTTCCGTGCGGTAAGCCTTGGCTGACCGAAAGTCCTTACTCTTCTAATTGTGCGAGGATGAGCCTCGCGCTGGAATGATAGCAGTAGGACGTTAAGGCAGGCCTTACCCACGGAAAGCCGCAGAGCCGCGGTGACGTAAGGCCACATTTCCGAAAAGGTGTAGGGGGCATCTTTGACGCCCATTTGAGTATCTCGCGTCTTTTGCGCATAATCGCTGCGCATGAATCTAGCGCGCACAGTTCGTAACCTGGCTAAGACCACGCGATTCTTCATCACGGGCCTGCCTAAGCACTCGATTGGCTCGATTGACGTCACCAATCGCTGCAACCTGCGTTGCGAACATTGCTACTTCTTCGCCGAAGATCACGACAACGAAAGAGAACTTTCGATCGAACGCTGGGTGGAGAAGCTGGATGCGATGAAAGCGTCGGGCCATCCGATGCTGCTCTGCACCTGGGTGGGCGGCGAGCCGATGGTGCGCAAGCAATTGATCGAAGTTGGCCGCAATTACTTCCAACACAACACCATTGTCACTAACGGGACCATGGAGTTGCCAAACTGGCCCAACTGCACCTGGGTGATCTCCATTGACGGGACGGCCGAAGCGTTCGCGAAGATGCGGGCACCAGGCATCTACGAGAAGATCAAACAAAACGTCCGCGACCACTCCGAACTGAATATCCAGATCTCCTGCGTGTTAACCAGCATTACGAAAGATTGCGTGGAAGACCTGGTGCAGGAGTGGGGACCGCTTGCGCGCGGTGGCATCATCTTTGATTTTTTTACGCCTGTGACCGGACTTGACGAAGCTCTCTGGCTCGATTGGCCCACGCGCGACCGGCTGATCGATCAGATCCTTGAGCTGAAGAAGAAGTATCCAGGCGTAATCAATATGATGGATTCGACGTTGAACTTAATGCGTTCAGCGAATTCCAAGCGCGTAACTGACAATTGTGAGTTTCGTTTGAAGGCGTTTGCTTTCGGACCTACGGGCGAGCCCAAGGGCAAGTGCATGATGGGCAACAACGCCGATTGCGACCGCTGCGGTTGCGTAGTGCCCTTTCACATGGCGACGTTGAGCAATCGCCGCCTCATGCTCAAAGAATCGATCAAGCGCTTACGAGCTCCGCAGCGCGCCCCACTCGCAGTCCCGCCAGTTTCTGTCTCACCTGTTTCAAACTGATTCTTTTTCGGCGTGGGCGGCGGGCTTTTGTACCTGGCGCAATTCTGCAGCGATATCTCGTAAGCGGATTGCCATGCTTTCGATCGTCTCGACGCGCTTCCGCACGCGCTCGCTCAAGTCTTCACGTAATAATAGTTGCGCCTGACCTAAGACTCCGGTAAGCGGGTTGTTAATTTCGTGACGTACTCGCGCAACCATTTCCGCGATCTGATCCAACTGCGCCTCATATTGCACGATGCGAGCGCGCAGCTGTTCCTCAGAGCCCGCTGCCGTCGCATTCTTTGGTTCAGTCATCAATAACCCCCAAGCACACAGAGTCTTCAATCAGGTGGGAGGTTGTAGTTGTTGAGTTGCCGCTGGAAAGGCGAGGTAAGCTGGTCCTATTGTGCCTTGATAAGGCGAAATCGTAAATAGTTAATTAATGTTGGGCTTTTGGTTTTGAACTTTGTATTTTGAACTTTGTGCTGTGTACTTTTGTACTTTGTCCGCGTTTGAGAATAGTTAAGTCCGCCTAAAGCGACTAGTGACATAACCAGAACAAAGCTCGAAGCACCAAGTTCAAAGTTCGAAGTTCAAGTACAAAGTTCAAAATCCAAAGACCAAAAACCTATGGCGTGTTTGACAATCCCGGCGGGCTCCACGTAAATTGAATTTCCTTGTTGGGAGGTCGTCTAACGGTAGGACTGCGGACTCTGAATCCGCCTATCGGGGTTCGAATCCCTGCCTCCCAGCCAAATAAAATCAAAGAGTTACGGGCAGCGCAAACGCTGCCCGTTCTTATTGAGAGCCTGGATTCTACCGCCTAAACGTCCTCAACATTGCGTAGTGCCAGATCGGGCAAGCCGAATCTCCTCGATAAACACGATGGTTCCGGTCAAGTAACTGTCGTTCTTTGCGATCCTCCGACGATTACTTAACAGACAAGCAAAAACCGAGGCGTCGGCCGTTCCAATGTTCGCGCGCTGCTGGGATTGGCTGAACTCAAACTCTCCGTTACTTTTTGCTCGCGCCTTTTTTCGCGGTCTTTTTTGAGCTGCCGGCGCTTGCGTTCCTGGACTTCGTGGCAGCCCCCGTCCGCGACGCTCTCTTCAATCCCTGGGCGGACGACGAACGCTTACTCGCCGACGCACCTGAGGATTTCCCGCTTTTTTTAGAAGAGGATTTCTTAGCGGCTTTTTTGGAACTCTTCTTAGTTCCAACTTTCTTCTTCGCCTCATTCTTCCTGGCGGGTCGACGCTCCCCCGCGTCTCCGCCGATGCCAACGAAGTTAGCTATTTTAGAAAGAATGCCAGGCTCTTTAGCCTCTGGCTTACGCGCTTCGGTCTGGGTTCTTTTTGCGACGGCCCGTTTAGGGGCAGGGCGACCTTGTTGCACAGCTTTCTCTGCCTCCAGTCGTGTGCCAAGCGCCTCAATCTGTTCGTCACTCAATGCATCATCGGCTTTCTTGAATAACTCCCCCTCTTCTTCTTCGACGTGATGTTCAACGTTCTCTCGTAACACCTTGGCTTTGGCTTGCCACTCGTCAGTCGCAGCGGTTGCGCCCGCAAGCTCGGCCAGAAGAGTCTTGACTAGTTTATGCTCCTCATACGCTTCGAGAGTCAGCTCATGCGTCTCTTCCGGCTTTTCCAACGCCGGATAGAGGATCGTTTCCTCGATATGCGCATGAAGGTCAAGCTCACTCTTGATCTGCCTGAAGAGGTCTAACTTTGTGTTTCCCTCCGCTGATTCCAATTGATCAAAAAGCTTCGCCACCTTTCTATGGTCGGCTTTAAGAAGCTCAAACGCATCCATCGTGTTTTCTCCCCCTTGTCATCCTTCAAAACTCCGAAGTGAGATGTAGCAATCGCTAACAACCAGCAATCAGAGTACCGGAGCTAAACTTTCTATACGTCGAGATTCGAAATCAATTAAATGCTGGGTCGACGGTCGCGACCTGGGACCTCATAAATTTGGGACGTTTTATGATTACTTAGGGTTCAAAAGAATCGAGGCGCTGTTCAGTAGCTGGATGCGAAGGCGCTAACAAGTCTGACCGCACACAAATGTTCCCTGTACCTTATATATACGCGTTTCGAACGCGTGCTGACGCTTCTGTATCAATAATTTCATCCGGAAGTTCTGAAGCCGGTTAGGGATCGTGGAGGCTTACTCAATTGATCCGACTAACATGGTCTTGTGATGTGAGTTACAAAGCCTCTTTCTCGTACGGAATAGACGTTGCCAATAGTGTGCGACGGAAAAGGCGCAACAGTCACTTGAGCTGTTGCGCCTTTTAGGGGTGAGGGCCGCTGCAGGGCGAACTCGTTTGTTACTGAGCGGCGGACTGTGTGACGGGCTGGGTGACATAGCCGTCGCAAGTTAGTGTGGTCCTACCGCCCCCGTACTGTACGAGCCTACCACCACCCCTCTATTGCTTCTTCCCAATCACGGGCGCCGGTGGACTCTCGGCGAAGAATCCTCCATCCGGCGCATTACCTCCCGAAACGGGACGGCTATCCAATCCGCAAGCCGGTGGGCCAGGGTTTTGGTTATTGGGAACACCCACTCGCAAGACCCTAAACGAGGTGTTGTTGTATTGGTCAGTGGCGGTGATGTGGATCAGATAGACACGTCCGTCTCCACCTCCCATACGCTCCGCTCGAAGTCGCACAGCTCGATTGACACCCGTACCAGTGACAACCGCATCCGGTGAGAAGTTTCCGTCGCCCTGCGTCTGTATCTCAGGCCGTTCATCACTCGTGACCTTCACGTCAACAAAGATCGCTGCCGCCGGTGTGCAGTTGTCGGTAACCGCAAGACTGAAGCCAACATTATTCAAGTCATGATTTGGTGACCAGAGACAACTGTTCGTCACAGATGCAGTGATAACGGGCGCTTCCACATCGTTGACGACAATCATCTGCGTACAACTGGCCATGTTGTTTGAAGTATCTGTCGCCTTCCAGCTGATCGTGGTGGTACCTACCGGGTAGGGAGCATTCAGAGGCTGTCCGTCACTGCGGGTGCCTACGATTGATGCAACGGCACAATTGTCTGTCGCGGTTGCTGTGCCTGGATCAACAGTCGCCGAACACAGGCCTGGATCGTTACCAACCGTGATATTAGCGGGACAACTGATAACTGGATTTTCCAGATCGTTAACCGTGACTGTGAAGCTACACGTGTCGGTGGCGCCCACCGAATCTGTTGCGGTGCATTGAACCGTCGTCGTGCCTTTGGGAAAGGCGCTGCCGGAAGGCGGTGTGCAACTGACCGTTACCGGATCCGTGTCGGTGGCGTTCGCGACGAAGTTCCTCACGGCGGAACACGCACCCGGATCAGTTGTCGTCACGATGTTGGCGGGACAGGTAATCACCGGTGGGGCGTTGATAATGAAATTGGGGTTGGAAATGTTGAAAAAGATGTTGCCGACAGCTTCCACCTTTATTCTGGCGATAGTAGAAGGCAGATTGGGAACCGTCACAGTCTGGGTTCCATCATTCGGTGTGCTTGCCAAAAGCACAGTGGGAAAAGTAAGTCCACCGTTTGTTGAAAGAGAGATCTTTACGTTGGCACAACTGACCGGAGGCGCGGTAGTGTTCGCGACGGCCCAAGTCACTGTGCGGGTTTCACCCACTGTCCAAACCACCGCGGAGTTAGGTTGGGTTACGATAAACGGCCCGCTGCTGTTCGTTACGTTCACCTGCATAGTTGCAGAGTTCACACCACCGCTAACAGCGCGGTTATCGCGCGCTGTCACCTGAAAATTCATAGTCCGGGTGGTGGTTGGCAGTGATTCACCGAAGGTTGAAGTGTTGTTCAGAATGTCTGACAGCCTTGGAAAAGTGCGGGCAGAACTGACTGTGGGATCGAAGGAGCGAAAGATGGGCCGGCTTCCATCATCGGTATTCGGTGGAGACGCGGTGCCGAGATCGTACTCTTCCCAGGCGAAAGTCAGCGCATCACCGTTTGGATCACTGCCCGTTGCGGTCAAAATAAAGGGGGTACTTATGGGAATCGTAAAGTTGGCGCCTGCATTAACCGAAGGGGCGTTATTACCGTCCGATGTTTCAACGTCGCAGGTGTTGCCGTTGATGAAAGCTACAATCTGCTCGAGACTCCTAACGTGAAAATAGTCGTCACTGTTTGCCTGTAAATCTTCAGCTCCACAGATACCGGCGTAGGCCATGATCGTTGAGCCGCTTCCGGGTTCATAGGCATTGGCTGCGTTTCGTTCATTGAGATTCCCGCAGGACCCGGTGGTGCCATTGAACGTATGTCTGCCGCCAAACTGATGGCCCATTTCGTGTGCGACAAAATCAACGTCAAATGCGTCTCCCACCGGGGTCGGCCTGCCTGTCGCGCCTCGCGCTTTGCTCCCGGTAGCACAAACCACGCCAACGCTAGCCTGGCCGCCGCTGCCAACTCCAAAAACGTGGCCGATGTCGTAATTGGCGTTGGTAATAATCGCGTCGAGTCTCGTTTGATTCTCACCGGTCATGGTAGG
This sequence comes from Pyrinomonadaceae bacterium, assembly GCA_963826235.1. Taxonomy (GTDB): domain Bacteria; phylum Acidobacteriota; class Blastocatellia; order Pyrinomonadales; family Pyrinomonadaceae; genus PSRF01. The sequence continues at coordinate 116,177 of CAWGWE010000003.1, forward strand.
AGCGCTTCCGTTCGTGTAACCGTCGGTCATTGGATCAGTGAAGATGATGTTGGCTTCATTGGCGATCAGCACCATGCGCACCGAAAGTTCACGTTGGTAGATAGCGTTAACTCGATTCATGGTCGTGTTGATGGCGGCGAGTGCGAGTGCGACGGTTCCCCCTTGGAAAGCTGTGTATTCTGCCGTGGCTGCCAGGGCGAGCCGATAGGTGCGGAGCGTGCCGGCATTGGTAACCAGCTTTGGAGTGACACCTTCGGCCTGTGAGTCAGATTGGGATTCAGTTTCTGCATTTGATTCGAAGAGACACTCGAAGGGTTCATCGACTCTATGGTAATCACGTTTGTAGTAACTTATGTATTCACCGTCGGATTTGGAATAGGGATCCACATAGACCGTGCCTGAGGCCGAGAGCACGATCGCATGAAACCCTTTTGGCGTCAGATCGAAACGAGTTGTGGCAGTTGGATCGTCGATCCCCTGCCCCTGATAGGTCTTAATTTCCGGGAATTGGGCTGCTAATGCCGGCTCCATGATGGGCGACTCTTCAATGCTAAACCGTGCGAAAGAGCCATCCGGCATTGGCATGGTCATAACGATTCCCGTCTGTTTCGCTGCGCTGCTGACCTCCAGGGGAGCTTGCGCGAGAAGGCTCGACAACGATGACTTATTTAGCCGTAGAGTCTTATAGGCGCGAGGTACGGTCGCGCGCGCTGTCTTGCGGGAAAATGAACTCTCGTCCGCGGCCTGCCAGATCCCGTCGGGTGAGGTGGTATGTTTTTGCGACGACGCCGCTGCAACTGTCGGCGAGGAATCCTGAACAATTACTTGAACTGCTGTGACAAGAATCGCTAGACAGACTGAGGCGACGATCGCGCGCCAGAGTATTGAGCTAATCTTGCTGGGGCGTTTCTGGCGGCAGTCAAAGTCGGATGGGTTGGTTTTCATGGGGGTACTCCTGCAGTTACGAGCGTGAAAGAATCCTTACTATTGAATGAGCGACTTACCAAATCCGTTTCTTCAATTTGCTGGGTCTGAAACCAGAAGCACGAGAAATGCACCGTAAGGCACAGACTCAACAGGAGTTAAGAATATGACCGCACTAATCGGCACGGCGCTGTTGGCCGTCGCTTTTGTGTCTTTCGTTTATCACACTGAGCCGCTCAGCGCGGCCTGGACGCGCGGCCAGGAGCGTAGTGGTCTAACTGAGGGTTGCGAAGTTACTATCGAGGGAAAAGTAACAGGCCGGGTGGAACGCTCCGAAGGTGTAACGGATGGGGAATTCGCGTTGAAGGTTTCAACTGCTGATTACGGCACGGTCAATGTAGTGTATTCAGCGTTTCGCCTTTGCCACAACGAGGTGGGCGCCAGCCTTAAAGCAGGAGACAGGATCGAAGTTTACGGAAAGGTAATAAGCAAAGACAAAATTACAGTCTGTCTCTCAAAACACTATTACATCAAAAAGCTGTGAGTGGTGATCCCGCTCCGGATTAAGCCACGCAAAGCTTCATCGATTCTAATAAGTGCCGGTAAAGCCCAACGTGATCCGGAGCTTAAGCCTTCACTAGGACTCCAGGGGCGGAGTGATCGTCTGAGCCCCTACTTTGTTCTTGCGTGCGGCGCGATAGAGAGTAACGGCCTCTTTGGCAAGCTTAAAAACTGGCTGGCGATTTCGAGCAACCAACATTGTCCAATCACGTTTGGTGAGCTGCGGGAAGTAGATGCCGCGGAAGAAGAGTCGCGCAATCAAATGCATCAAGCGATAGTCAATGCGCCTGTCAGCGATCGACTCGATCGCATGCTGGTTAGCTTCCGCGCTGTAAGATGTCCGCCACGCTTTGTCCACTTCATCCTGAGCTTGCTCAATCGTCATCTTTAAAGGCGTGTGCGCCATTTTGAATGGCGCAAAATCCATCCAATGTTTCGGGCGGGTCATCCGACCGGCTGCCCCGAGCCGAGCATACAAAGGCGTTCCCGGGAAAGCTGTGAGTTGGCCGAAGACTGGCAGCACCGGCGGCCAGCTGGCAATCGCCTCGAGCGTACGGTCAGCAACGCCGGGGGTATCGTTGTCCATGCCGAAGATAAAAGAGGTAATGGCGTAAATGTCGCGTTTAGCGAGACGGCTGAGCACGGCCGCATACTCGCCTGGCTTATTGAAGTTTTTATTAACGTCCGCGAGATTTGCGGGATCAATCGATTCCATTCCGATAAAGATCCAACGACCACCTGATTCAGCTATCAAGTCTACGAGCTCTTCGTCGCGCAAGAGGTTTGCACTGATCTGAGCTGTCCAGGGCAACTGAGCACCGGCGGCAATGATGTCGCGCAATAGAGACTTGGTGCGCTTGCAATTAATGGCGAAGTTATCGTCGATAAAGAAAACACCAATCTGGCCACGATGACTGCGGGCGCGTTCCTTCAAGCGCAGCATTTCTTCAACTACGCTCTCATTTGTGCGGAAGCGGATGGAGTCGCCAAAGAATCCTGTCACTGTGCAAAACTCGCAGCCGTAAGGACAGCCGCGGCCCGATTCGATTGGCACCATGTGAAATGTGCCCCAGCCCGTTCCATGTCGCTCGAGCAGAGAACGCACTACACGGGGAACCAGATTGAATTGATCGAGATCGAGTTTGTCCCAGGGGATTGTCGGATAAGGACTGAGGCTCGGCTTGCGCTCTTTTCCCGTTTCATCGACGGGTGCGTAAATTTCTTTGAGTGTACCCGCGGCAGCGTCGTTAACGATTTGCGGCCAGGTCTCATCAGCCTCACCCAAAGCAACTGCATCTGCATGCTGCTTCCCGCCGTCTTTTCCCAATGCTTCGTCGGCGGCCTCGGTCACATGTGGGCCACCCATCACGACCGGAACGCCGATCGCGCGGATCGCATCAGCCATGCGATAAGCCCGGGCCACCATTCGCGTCATGGCGCCAATCCCCACCAGTCCGATTTGCTCTTCGCGGATAAACTGAACCAATTCTGCTTCAGTCATCGGCTTCGCATTGCCGTCAATTAAGAGAACCTCATGTTCGGGAGGCGTGAGGGCCTGCAAGAGAAACATCCACAGGTGAGGCATGAAGTTACGCGTCACCCCATTATCAGGATTATAAAGAAGGATTTTCATGTTCGCTTCCTCCACGGACTTCGGGGGTGCCCGATGGATAGTCTTAGGGATTAGTTACAAGCAACAGAAGGAGGAGCGAAAGAACTCGGTCCAGATGTCACAGAAAACGATTCAGCGGGGGACTATAACACGATCTTGGTACGAAAGCAGACATAAGAGCTTAGCGACCGCTTCCCTAGGTCCATGATTGTGAGCTAAGTAATTAAAAACTAAGGCCTTCGCCATTCAGCCAGGTTTACCGCGACAGCTGTCTTCGTCTTAGGCGATGCGGATTCTAAAAGTGCTCTCGGGGTTGTTGACTCATCGATTAATTGCTCTGCTCAGAATATGAACTTTGCCGCCAGTTGAATCTGTCGCTCGCCCAGGAAAGTCCGTGGGCCGCCGAAAGGTGTGGACGGAGCCGGGTTAGTCAGCACAACGGCAGACGAACTTGCGATGCCATAACGTCCGGTGTTGACTGTCGCAAGATTGGAACGATTGAAGAGGTTGAATGCCTCAGCGACGAGGCTAAGTTTGTACCTCTCACCAAACCTGAAGGATTTTGTAACGCGAGTATCAAAAATATAGATACTCGGCGTCGTGAATTCGTTACGAGCGGTGCCCGGTACGCGATCGGTACTTGCATTGCCATCGCGATTAGCATCACCGGAGATGAGAGCGGAATAAGCAAATCCACTCTGCAAGGTAATGATGCCGGAGAACGTCCAATTGCTTAACAGGCCTCGTGCAAACGCATTGTCGTTATTGATACGACCGATCTCGTAAACCGGACTAAAAACAAAACGATGCCTGATATCGAGATCGCTACGTCCCCAGTCTGAAGCGATGTCTAAATTGTTCTGCAGCCCCTTGAAGTCGTCAGTACCAACCACCACCATTGTCTGATCCGGACGGTCGTCTTTAGCGCTCGAAAAAGTATAGGCAGCAATAAACTGGAAGCCACGCGCAAATCGTCTCTTGAGTTCGACTGCGAGTCCGTTGTAACGCGAGCTTGCAGTGCTCTCAAACAAATTAATCCGCGTGAAGCCGGGAATCGGTCGCGCGGAGGGGTGACGCAAGACGGTGAAGGCCTGGCCACTTGGATCTGTCAGGGTGGTTGTAACAGGCACGCCCAGGTTTATGTCTCTTGTCCTCGAGAGATGTACGCCGCGGAAATAAAGGTAAGTAACTGCCAGGCTCGTGTTCGACCACAATTCCCGTTCAATTCCCAGACGCCCCTGTTGCACGTATGGCTGCGCATAGTCCCTGGCAAATAGATAGAGGCTTGGGGTTTGTGTTCCTACTCCAGGCGGTGCGGTGAAAATGTTCGGATATGTGGGACAGGGATTCGTAGGAAGTGTCGTGCAGGTCAGCGTCACGCCGGTTACCTGAATTCCATTTTGTGAATGGGAGGTGCCGACCATGATAGCCGGGGTGCGTCCATAGAAGATGCCGTACCCGCCGCGCAGAACCGTCTTCTCGTCAAAGGCAAAACTAAAACCGACGCGCGGAGCGAAGTTGTTAGCGTCACGAATGGGCGTTGTCGTGTCTAGCCCCACGGCCGCCAAAGCTGCACTGGAATTACTCAGATTGGGCTCAGCAAGATCCTGCAAGTCATAACGCAGACCAAGGTTCATAGTTAGTCTTGGACTGACCCGCCAATCATCCTGTACAAAAAATCCGTATTCGTTCATGTCAGGATTTGTTACGGCGCCGGAGGTACCTGGTCCCGCAAAGTTTTGCGTAAACCCTGATGGTGTGTTGGCAGCGAACGCTGCGTAGGAATTAAAGGTGTACTGCCCTGAGAACAAGCCGGGAAAGAAGTTGAAGATACGATCAAAGTTCAGATCAACTCCAAACTTCAGACTGTGCGCGCCGCGGGTGACGCTGATGCTGTCAATGAGTTGGAAACGTTTGATAGTCGTTTCGCGCGGGCTGAAGTTGTTGCGACCCAATTGAAAAAACCCACCGCCGGTTTGAATGCGGGCCTCCGTTACATCGCTGTTCGCCTCACCTGGTTCCCGATCGCGACCGTATTGCAAACGAAATTCGTTGATAACAGTATTGCTGAGTGTAGAAGTAAGCGCACCGGAGAGCGTAGTTGTGCGCGCGACACTGTTGCCAGAGTGTTCTTCAGCGCTAAGCGGTCCACCATTTTCATTGTTATTGCCCGTGAAATTTTGCTGATTGAAACGAACGGTCAGATGGTTGCGGTCATTTAGTCCGATGTCCGTTTTTAGCATGTACACGTCCTGGTTGCGTCCGATCTGGTACGTAGTGATCGTCGGACCCAACAGCGCGCGAATGTTAGCAGGCTGGGCGAAGAAGTTCGGCGGGTCCACAACATTCGGAATGTTGGACCGCTGTCCGTCATACGCAAAGAAAAAGAAAGCCCGATCCCTCTTGATAGGACCGCCAAGGGTGCCCCCGAATTGGTTGATCTGCGACTTAGGCCGTTTTGCTCCGCGCGCGGTCAAGATGGGAGTGTTGGAGTTCAAGGACTCGTCACGAAAATACTCGAACGCGCTCCCATGCCAGCTGTTCGTACCTGACTTCGTGACAACGTTAATAACTGCGCCCCCTGCCCTTCCAAACTCCGCCGAAAAGCCATTCTGATTCACTTGGAACTCTTGCACTGACTCTTCTGAGAATTGGTAGGGCGGGCGCGTGCCAGTGCGGCCAAACGATTGGCCGAAGAAAGTATTATTGTTATCGGCTCCGTCAACTTGCAGGCTGTTGAGCGTTCCCTTTTGACCGCCGACTGCCAGATCTCCGGCGCGAGTTGGGTCGCGCACAACACTGGGAGTCAAAGTGGCAAAATCCAAAAAATTGCGGCCGTTAACTGGAAGGTTTTCAATCGCGCGCTCATTCACGGTCGTAGCAATTGAACTGCGCGTTGTTTCCACGATCTGACCTTCAGCCTCCACATCGACCGGGTTGTTATACCGGCAACGCTCAACTGAATGTTAAGCGGGGTCTGGCCGCCGACTGTGACGTCTACGTTCTCGAATGCAGCTTCAGCGAAGCCTTGCGCGCCACTCGCTGTGACGTTGTACCTGCCTGGCGGTAAAACAATAATGCGGTAGTTCCCTTCATCGTCGGTGGTGGAACTTTTAACGAAACCAGTATTTGAATTTCGAGCCGTGATTGTAACTCCCGTAAGCACGGCGCCACCGGGATCAGTCACGCGGCCCTCGATATTTCCAGTGGTGGCTTGCGATTGAGCCAAGGTACCGGACACGAGAACTATAAGACAAATGAGAAGCAGGCAGGCTCTTACTAAGGTCGAGGTCATGATGTTCTACTCAACAAGTGATAGGAATCTGATGATGATGAAAGCACCCAAAAAACACTTGGCTTTTCAGGTGAGAGACTTAGTTGCAATGTACATCTGGAACGTGCGGATACTATTTTACGGAACGAATCAACGCAAGAAAACCACGGACAAACATGCCGACTCGTGGGAGGTTAAAGCGGCTCACCCGCGACGCCCTTCAGCCAGGGGACGCCAGAGAGAGAGTAATCGCTTGCCGCTCGTCGTTTGCAGAATGCTCATGATGCCCATGTAGCCAAAACCCAGGAAAAATAACGAAAGAAACGGAATCGTGCCCCACATGTGCAGGCGGGCGGCGTAGAGAATGGCAAGGGCGAAATAAAGGGCAAAGCCCAGCTCCAGGATCGGAAGAAAACCCCGCTTGCGTTTGTATTTCTTCGCTTTCCAGGTCTCATCAGTCGTCTTTTCGACGCTGTATTTAGGCGTGCGCACAAATTCCGACTTCACGCCAAGCAGGGCTTCAAGCACAGCCTTGGCATTAGAGAAAGCCAAGCCAATCCCGAGGGCCATCACGAGCGGCAGGTGGACTAGTCGCGGCGTGCGTTTCTCATCGAGATACCAGACCGCTGTTCCGTAAAACATGAAAACTGAGATTGATGAAAAAAACAACAGCGGCAGGTCAAGAATCATCAGGTGATAAAACGGCTGGTTGTAACGAACGAGCAGCAAAGGAAACTGCAGGAAGCTCGCCACGATCATCAGCGGATAACTGATATTTCCCGTCAGGCGGAAGAACATCTCCAACTTCACGCGGAGGGGCAAGCGCGCGCGCCAGATACGCGGATACAGTTTAATTCCCACCTGCATCACGCCCTTGGCCCAACGCCGCTGTTGCGCCTTGAAAGCGTTAATCTCAACAGGAATCTCGGCGGGCGCATCTTCGTCAAGCAGGTAAACAAACTTCCAGCCCATCAGCTGCGCGCGAAAACTTAGATCCGTATCTTCGGTTAGCGTGTCGTGTTGCCAGCCGCCGCTCATAGCAATGGCGCGGCGTCGCCAAATTCCCGCAGTACCGTTGAAGTTGAAGAAGCCGCCTGTGCGATTTCGCGTCGTCTGCTCAACCACGAAGTGGCCATCGAGCATAATTGTTTGCAGCCGCGTCAGCAGGTTGTAGGTGCCGTTGATGTGAGACCAGCGCATCTGCGCGCAACCGACCATCGGATCAGTGAAGTAGTCGACCAGCTTCCGTAAGCAATCCGGCTTCGGAACAAAGTCGGCGTCGAAGATGGCGAGCAGCTCGCCCTTTGCCACTTTCAACCCAGCCTCGAGCGCTCCTGCTTTAAAGCCTGTGCGATCGGTGCGGTGAATGTAACTAATGTCGAATCCCAGCTCGGCGTACTTCTTAACCGTCGCTTCTGCCAACCGCACTGTTTCATCCGTCGAATCATCGAGCACCTGGATCTGGAACTTTTCTCGCGGGTAGTCAATCTCCGCAACCGATTTCACCAGCCGCTCAACCACGTACATCTCGTTGAAGAGCGGCAGTTGAACAGTAATGAATGGCAGATCTGCTTCAGCGAATCTGGCTTTTGGTTGCGGGATAAATTTGCGATAGCGCCAAAAGTCGATCACCTGTTTGACGCGATAACCACCGTAGATAGCCAGTACTGTCAGGATCGTGAAATAGAGGATCAGAATGGTCCAATCGAACGCATCAAGACGATAGAGAGGGCTGATATTTCCCCAGGTCTTATAAACCGACTCGCTGAAATATTGCTCAAAGAGCTGGTCGGGTGTGGCAACTGGGCCGTCTTGAAAAATCATCATCAGAATTCTGGGGCTTCCGGCTCTGGTAAAAATCTGGGCAACGGATTCTAACTCATGGCGCTCATGAACAGAAACGTGCGTCTCTGGATCGCGCGTTTTGATGCTGCTTTAGCCGAAATGGATGCGAACTATATGCGACGGAGAGGGGCGCTGTAATCGCTGGGAGCTGACGCCGATCGATCCAGGTTGGCATCAGGCTGAGGCGTCTTAGTCTCTGAAACCGCCCTCGCGCCAAAGCGATGACTGAGCTCTAGCAAAAGCAGGCATCACGTAAAAGACGACCACGGATCCAAACAGCGCTCCCGTAATGAATCGTGACCAGCGCGTGTTTTCCCAGATGCCAAGAAATCCCAGACTAAAATCGATGGCCAAAGGCGCGGCAACAATAAACAGCCATTTGCGTTCGGGAGGGTCGGCCCGACGCAACGAGGTAATCAGGGGATAGAGCAGCGTCGTTAAGGCAAAGCCAGCGTAAACACCGGTGCAACGCGAGCAAACTGCAAGTGCCTGGCCCGCAAAGAAAAACGAACGCTCCGGCTGTTGGTGACAAACGTAGCTAAAGGCTTGGTAAAGAGTTCCGCTGAGGATGCCGTGTTGATCTGCGCGCGCTAAAGGCGCACCGACGATTAAGGCGAGCAGGAGTAGCGAGCCCGTCAATAGAATGGTCCACATGAGCAGCGGACGACGATCAGGGACGCATTGCGGATGATAACTCATTGCCGAGGGCCGATTACTGATAACGACATTGCCGATTTCCGAATGCCAATCGGCAATGATTAAAATCTAATCACGGTGTCCGGCCCGCCTTCGATATGCAGCGTATCTACAAAGCGAATGTGGCGCGACTCGGTAGTCATTACTACTGAATGCGTGCGTTTGCCCGAGCCAAAGAACCTTACGCCCTTAAGTAGAGCACCGTCAGTTACGCCTGTGGCTGCAAAGATGATTTTCTTCCCGGGAGCAAGATCATTCGTATCGTAAATCTTATTGTGATCGTTGATGCCCATCGACTGCAAACGCTCGAGCACCTCTTCTTTGGCCGGTACCTTATCTTTGTCCACACCTAGACGTTCCGCATCAAATACTAGACGCGCCTGGATCTCGCCGTTGAGACACTTCATCGCTGCCGCCGTGATCACTCCTTCCGGCGCGCCACCAATTCCCAGCAGGGCATGAATGTTCGTGCCCGCCACCGCCGCGGAAATTCCCGCGGACAAATCACCATCACCAATCAAACGAATGCGAGCACCGGCTTCGCGCACGTCGGTAATCAACTTTTTATGTCGCGAACGATCGAGCACAATCACTGTCAAGTCCTCGACATCGCGGCCCAAGCGCCGCGCTATGTTCTTAAGATTGTCTTTTACAGGAGCATCAAGATCGACTACACCCCGCGACGACGGCCCGACAACAATTTTGTCCATGTAAATGTCGGGAGCGTTCAGCAAACCACCACGTTCAGCCGCCGCGAGCACGGCGATCGCGTTGTTTGCTCCGAGGGCGCACAGATTCGTGCCTTCAAGTGGATCAACTGCGATATCAACCTCCGGGCACGAGTCCGCCAACTCTTCACCAACGCCGAAGCCGCCGCCGACCTCCTCACCGATATAAAGCATCGGCGCCTCGTCACGCTCGCCTTCGCCAATGACGATGCGGCCGCGCATCGGCACGGTATCCATCGTTTCGCGCATGGCCTCGACTGCAACATGATCGGAATACTTGCGATCTCCCTGGCCCATCGTGCGTGCGGAGGCAATTGCCGCCGCTTCACAAACGCGCAGGAAATCCAGAGACAGTTCGCGATCTGTCCTTATTTCGTGACCCATAACGTAGCTCTCCTGATTCGGAAGATTGACCGCGAAACAGTTAATAGGAGCGCTGCTCGCAGAAGTAAGAAGTGCGGGTTCATACTAACAGAGCGGTGCTTGAATTTGTAGCTGGCTAGCGTTCAGCGAACGTGTTCGAAACTGTTATTCGGTTCGACTTTCGAGAATTTTTCCTGCTTCTGTTTCGCTGTGAGTGGCTGGAGTCGTTGACTCTTAAACAGGTACGTCCTACGCTTCACTCATTCGCCTCGCTCACAGTAGCCTGACACAGTTTGTCGGGAGGTGACACCATAATGAAAACTTGGCACTTAAGAACTTTTTAACTCTAATGGTCCTCCTCAGCTTGGCATTAATTGCTTTTTCGCTTGTTCAAGCTGGCCGTCGCATTGATTCGCAAGAAACCACCGGCGTTCAGGACAGTCCGGACCTCGTAGAGGCAGTTAGACGCGGCGGCCTTAGAGAGGGGGCCAGGATCAAAAGGCATTATGTCGCTTCGATCAGAACAAGCAGTTGGCTCAAGTTCGATCTCGAATCTCTGGTAAAGAATAGCGAAGCTGTCGTTACCGCAACACCTGGGAACGGAGTTAGCCGGCTAACATCCGATGGTAGGCAGATATTCACCGACTACGAAGTCAAACTCGATGAAGTTATTAAAGCCGATTCAGTCTTCAGAGACACGATAAACGTTAGTCTCCCGGGCGGAAAAGTTCTGTTTGAAGATGGCAGCTCAGCCGAAATCCTCACACCGCATTTGAAGCAAATGGAAAGCGGTAAGGTTTACTTGCTATTCCTCTCTCGCGATAAAGATTCAGGGCGTTTTATTTTGACCGGCGGAGGGCAAGGACTTTTTGAGCTTTCAAGCGGGCGCCACGGCGTCAAACCACACGGACACAGTAGTGACGTGTTGCAAAAATATAAAGGTCGAGATGCAGCCGGCTTTCTGGAAGAGGTCAAAGCTGCCGCAAGGAAGTATCCCGAGCCCTCGCACTGCTGTAACTGAAAGACCAGTTCCTCCGATCTGAATGTGATCCCGGCAAGTTTCGGTACCAAACATCTCTTTAAATTGGATCGGGCCAATGAAAAATGCGGTTATTAAGAGGTGGCGTAAGTTATCGGCGGCGTTGCTTGCGATTCTGTGTGGACTATCGCTCGGACTCTTTTATGGGCAAGCTCAGCAATGCGACCCCACTGCGGTTCTGAGTCCAGCGTTAAGAAATAGAGCTCCTGATGCGGCGTCATTCATATCACCTACGGTTTTGCCGATTCGAACATCACCACGCAGGAGAAGGCGGCCATAGAGAACGCGTTGACTCAGTGGAATCACCTTTCCAGTTCAACAAGGGTAGTATTTGAACCCGCCGCGTCTGGCGCTTTCCCCGATTTAGAATTCCAATCCAGTACTAACCAAACTCTGACGGGCGGGTGTGCCGGTTATGACGAGACCACGGTGCGGGTTTATTACAGTCCTGAGTGGCAGCAAAGAGCGCAGGCGAGCTCCAGTGACGGCGCGTCGGTGATGGCCCATGAGATAGGACATTTCTTAGGCCTGGACGATGCGGGCACCAACCCACCGCAGGCGACCATAATGAATAATCCCGTAATCGGGCCTACCACTACCTGTCAAAACGCTACGATGCCGACCAACACGGTTCAAGCAGGTGATGCTACCAAAGCCGGCCAGTGTGTTCAGCAAGCCAGGCCGACACCGACACCAACGCCCACTCCGACGCCGACCCCAACACCAGCAACAACGCCCTTCAATCCTTGTTACGGAGTAACCTGTTCAGATGGTTGCATACCCAAAAATGTAAACGGGACGTGTCCACTTGGCTACTCTAGCAAATCCCGCTGTTGTTGCTGTCAGACGCCGACGCCAATCGTTGTCGATGTCTCAGGCAATGGTTTCAACCTTACGAATTACACCGCGGGCGTGAATTTCGATCTGGATACCGATGACTCGCCCGAACAAGTAAGCTGGACCAGCACTGCGTCGGATGACGCCTGGCTTAGTTTGGATCGCAACGGCAACGGCCGCATCGATAATGGCAGCGAATTGTTTGGAAACTTCACGCCGCAGCCTGCGTCTGATGAGCCTAATGGATTCATTGCCTTGGCTGAATTTGATAAAGCGACTAACGGAGGCAACGATGACGGCATTATTGACGCCAGAGATTCGGTCTTTTCCAGCCTTCGGCTGTGGCAGGACTTCAATCACAACGGTGTCTCTGAACCTACGGAACTGCGCTCGCTGTCGTCTCTTGACGTGACCTCAATTTCGCTGGATTACAGAGAATCGAATCGCGTTGACCAGCACGGCAATAGGTTTCGTTTCCGGGCGAAGATCGACGGTGCTCAAAATTCGCATCTCGGCCGCTGGGCCTGGGATGTATATCTCCTCAGCTCCCCGTAAAAAGCTGCGTCAACCAATCCCGCCAAAAACTCTAATGTAAGTGGCGAACAGCCGGCGTTCGCGGAGCCGCACAAAACCTGAAAATCCTTTCCTATTAGCTGTCTTCTTCCAATAAAAAGTCCTCCATAACATCGCCGCACAAATCTCATTAAAATCGACTGGTTCTGGCTCGTCAGCTAGAATCCGTTAACTATTGGCAAGCACTCGCTTGCTAACCTGCAAACGACCTTTTGGTTGCAATGGAGACAAGTTGATGGCTAAAACTTCCAAACCGCTCGTCCTCAAACTGAGTGAAGTTGGTGCTGGTGACGTTGAACTCGTGGGCGGCAAATGCGCCAGCCTGGGCGAGCTGTTTCGTGCGCTCGTGCCCCGCGGCGTCCGGGCCGTTGACGGCTTTGCCACCACCAGTGAGTCGTACCGGCTGCTCGTAAACACGAATGGTTTGGGTAAACGCCTACGCGAGTTAATGGCAGATCTCGATCACAACGACATCAAGGCTTTGAACGCAGCGGGCAAGGAAGCTCGCGCTTTGATGCTCGACACGCACCTCCCGCCGGAAGTTAACGATGCGATCCTCAATGCCTATCGCGAACTCTGCGAACGCCTGGGACGAACTCCCGAAGTTGCCGTGCGCTCCTCGGCCACCGCCGAAGATCTTCCTGACGCTTCTTTCGCCGGACAACAGGACACGATTCTGAATGTACGTGGTGAGGCACAACTCATCGAAGCCTGTCATCGTTGCTTCGCGTCTCTCTGGACCGACCGTGCAATCTCGTATCGAGCGGCGCGTGGCTTCGATCACTTCGAGGTGGCGCTTTCAATCGGTGTGCAACCGATGGTGCGCTCCGATCAGGCCTGTTCCGGCGTGATGTTTAGTCTGGACACGGAATCAGGGTTTCGTGACGTCGTGGTGATTAACGGCGCCTGGGGGTTGGGTGAAGCGATTGTTCAAGGAATGGCGACTCCCGATGAGTGGGTGGTCTTCAAGCCGACTTTAAAGACCGGCGCTCGTCCAATCGTTAGCCGGCGATTGGGTGGCAAGGAAGTGAAGATGGTTTACGGTCTGGACGGACGTGGCACGCGGACTCGGGAAGTAGTCGAAGCACAGCGGAATCGATTCGTGTTGGGCGACTATGAAGTGTTGGAGCTAGCGCGCTGGGCCTGCATCATTGAAGAGCATTATTCGGAGCTCGCCGGTAAGCACACGCCAATGGATATCGAATGGGCGAAAGATGGTTACACAGGCGAACTCTTCATCCTGCAGGCACGACCTGAGACTGTTCACGCCAGCAACCGCGAAAACTACATCGAAACTTACCGGCTCACGGGAGAGCATGGCGATCCACTCGTTTCCGGTATCGCCGTAGGAGAAAAGATCAGTCACGGCCGCGTGCAAGTCCTGAAGGATCCCGACCATTTGACTGAATTCAAAGCCGGAGACGTGCTCGTTACCTCTATGACTGATCCCGCCTGGGAACCGATCATGAAAAAGGCTGCGGCAATCGTGACCGACCGCGGTGGCCGTACATGTCACAGCGCGATCATCAGCCGTGAACTCGGACTCCCCTGCATCGTGGGCACCGGCAACGCTACCCAAGTCTTGCAGAGTGGAACCGATGTTACCGTTTCCTGCTCAGAGGGGGCCCACGGGAACATTTATGAAGGTCTGATTGAGTTTGATGTCGATCGGCGGGCTGTTACAGAGGAGGAAAGACCGCGGACCCAGGTAATGATGAATGTTGGCGATCCCGATCACGCGTTCGCCGTGGCGTCCTTGCCAAACGACGGAGTTGGCCTTGCGCGTCTTGAGTTCATTATTAACAACCACATTGGCATTCACCCGATGGCCCTCGTCCGTTATCCCGCTCTCCAAAATCCTGAAGTCGTGAAAGAGATTGCGCGGCGGGTGGGCGAGGAAGACCCTCGCGAGTTTTTCATTCGCCGTTTGTCGGAGGGCATTGCCCGGATTGCCGCCGCATTTTACCCAAAGCCGGTGATTGTGAGGATGTCGGATTTCAAATCAAATGAATATGCCATGCTGATCGGCGGCGAGGAGTTTGAACCCACCGAAGAAAACCCCATGCTCGGGTTCCGCGGCGCCTCACGCTACTACGACGAGCGTTATCGCGAGGGCTTCGAGCTTGAGTGTTTGGCGTTGCAGCGAGTTCGGGATGACATGGGCCTCGTTAACGTGAAGACGATGATCCCCTTCTGCCGCACGGTCGCCGAAGCCGAACGCGTAGTAGCCCTGATGGCTGAGTTTGGTTTGAAGCAGGGCGAGCACGAACTCGAGATCTATGCGATGTGCGAGCTGCCGGCGAACGTGATTTATGCCGATGAGTTCCTGCGAGTGTTTGACGGCTACTCGATTGGCTCTAACGATCTGACGCAATTGACGCTCGGCCTGGACCGCGATTCGGAAATGGTGGCGCACTTGTTTGACGAACGGGATGGCGCAGTCGAGAAGATGGTAACGATTGCGATAGACGCTGCTCACCGGGCCGGAAAGAAGATTGGCATCTGCGGCCAGGCGCCGTCTGACTATCCCGAGTTCGCTCGTTTCCTCGTCGAGAAAGGCATTACTTCGATTTCGCTCAATCCCGACACGGTGCTGCAAACTACGCACGTGATTCTTGAAGCGGAAAACGAAGCTCAGCCGCAGCCGGCCACGCTCGCCGACCGACCAATATTAGTTCTCACGGAACCAAGGGCTTTGGATGAGACCGCAGCAAAGCTTCTGCTTATGAATGAGCCGGGTGCATAAAAGGTCCAAAGTCCAACGTCCAATGTTCAAAGTCTAAAGTGGAGTTGCGATGGATCGCCGGCGAGACGCCCGATCCTCTACCGCAATGTGTTGGCACGGACTTTGAGCATTGGAAGTTGGACATTGGACTTTGTATGTTGCGCCGCGTGGTTTTTCAGGGCAACATAACTCCTGAAGTATCTCAATCCTCATTTGCTTTGAGCGCGCAGGAGAAACTCAATGGCCACGCTGTTAATCGTCGACGACGATAACAACATCCGCGAAACTCTTCACGATCTTCTCTGTGACGCGCACGAGTGTCACACTGCGGATCGGGCGGAGCAGGCGCTTGCTTATCTTGAGTTTGAAAGCTACGACGTCGTGCTCACCGACATCGCCATGCCTGGCCTCACGGGTGACGAGCTCTTGAAACGCGTTCAGATCCAACACCCACACACGCCCGTGATTGTGATTTCGGGAAATTCTGATGAGGATGCCGCGAGGAACTTGCTTAACCTGGGAGCATTCGCCTACATCTCAAAACCTTTTAAGCTTGAAGACGTGGAATCGGCCGTGGTGCGCGCTATCGCTCGCAACCAGGAGTTGAAAGCGGTCGGAACTGAAGATAAGTAGTAAGTCTCCGACTTCTGGTGTTCGATAAGGGTCTTTTGTCGGAGGTCTTCCCCGGTTAATGATGCTCAGTAAGGAAGGGGGCCTGCCCCCGCCTAACTTGCCACTTTCTGCGAGAGAGTGCTAAGAAAGCGGGGGCAGGCCCCCTTCCTTACTGAGCATTATGAACCGGCAGGCCCCCTTCCTTACTGAGCATTATGAACCGGGCAGGCCCTTTACTTACTGAGCATTATCATCAGCGACTAGGAAATCGGCCAATCAATCTCCGGCGGCAACGTGAGAGGGAGCGGGCTTCCACGCTGGCAACGTGACGCGGGCCGCTTTCTCACTCTTCAACCCCAAAGCCCAATCAGCTTGCATCAGCGTATGAATGTCGCGGGTGCCCTCGTAGATGATCGCGGCTTTGCAGTTTCGGAAATAACGTTCAACCGGGTAATCGTTTGAGTAGCCATTCGCGCCGTGAACTTCAATGGCCATTGATGCGGCTTTCTCGCTGCGCACTGTGGCTTGCCACTTAGCCAGGCTCGTCGCCTTCCCATTCGGTTTGCCTTCGTTCTTCAGATAACCGGCACGCAACCACAGTAGATGCGACATTTGATAGTCGGCTTCCATCTCCGCAATTTTCTGTTTCACCAGTTGATGATTTCCAATCTTGGTACCAAACGTCTCGCGCGTGTTGGCATAGTCGATTGAGGCATCGCGGGAAGCGCGAATGACTCCGGTGGCGCCGGCAGCGACGGTGTAACGTCCTTGCTCGAGCGCGAACATCGCGATCTTGAAACCCTCGCCTTCCTCACCCACCAGATTCTCCTTCGGCACGCGGACATCCTGTAAAGAGAAATAGCCAGTGTTGCCGGCGCGAATGCCAAGCTTGCCGTGGATCGTGCCGGATGAGAATCCTTTCATCGTTCGTTCGACAATAAAGCAGGACATCCCACTGTGATCGCGTTTGCGACGCTTCTCTTCATCCGTCCAGCAGAAGAAAAGAAAGTTGTCTGCCATGTCTGCCAAACTGATCCACATCTTTTCGCCGTTGAGCACATACTCATCGCCTTCACGCCGCGCTGTTGAGCGGGAGCCCACCACATCAGAGCCAGCCCCTGGTTCTGTCAAACCATAGGTTGCTAACTTTTCGCCTTTCGCTTGCGGCACGAGATATTTTTGCTTCTGTGCTTCGGTGCCCCAGGAGTAAAGCGTTAATGAATTGAGCCCGGTGTGAACTGACATCACGACGCGCAGAAACGTATCGACTGCTTCTAATTCTTCGCAGACCAGGCCGAGCGAAATGTAATCAAAGCCGGCGCCCCCATATTGTTCCGGAATGCAGACGCCGAGCAGGTTGAGATCGCCCATCTTCTTGAGGATCCCGGGCTGATATTGTTGTTTTTCGTCCCACTCTTTAATGAACGGCGCGACTTCTTTTTGGCCAAACTCCTTCACGGTTTGCACCAGCGCTTTATGGTCTTCGGTTAGTTCAAAATCGATCATCTTGAATCTCGCTTTTTGTGTTGGGGTTTTTAAAGAAGCGCCATCTTAACATTGCCAATTGCCAATTGCCGATTGCCGATTGCCGTTTTTCGGTCTTTGGTCTTGGGCCTTTGATGTTCACTCCTTAACGTGCTTAATACTGCTTCCTCAAAAGACTCGACTAGAAATCAAAGGGCAAAAGACCAAGACCAATTTCAGCCCCCGATTCAATTGGCAATCGTCAATCACCATTCGGCAATCGAAGGGCTTTGGACATTGGAGATTGGACTTCCTATACTTTCGCCCATGCCGAAGAAAAGGAATTCAAACACAGTCCGGGTAGGACTGATCCAGATGAGCTGCGATGAACGGCCGGAAGCAAACTTCAAAAAAGCGGTTGCTCGTATTGCAGAGGCCGCAAAAAAGGGTGCGCAGGTAATCTGTTTGCAGGAGCTTTTCCGTTTCCAGTACTTCTGCCAAACGGAAGATATCGCGCTTTTCAAACTCGCTGAAACAATTCCCGGTCCTTCGACTGACGCGCTCGCGAAAGTCGCAAAACAACACAAAGTAGTGATTGTGGCTTCGCTATTTGAGAAGCGTACCGCCGGCATCTACCACAACACAGCGGTAATCATCGACGCCAACGGCCAGATCGCCGGCAAGTATCGCAAGATGCACATTCCCGACGATCCGCTTTACTACGAGAAGTTTTATTTCACGCCCGGGGACCTTGGTTTTCAAACTCACGAGACCGCGGCCGGTAAGATCGGGACCCTGGTTTGTTGGGACCAGTGGTTTCCTGAAGCCGCGCGTTTGACGGCTTTAAGTGGAGCCCAGCTTCTTTTTTATCCGACCGCGATTGGCTGGTTACCTGACGAAGACAAAGAAATGAATCTCGCGCAACATTCGGCCTGGGAAACGATCCAGCGCGCCCACGCGATCGCCAACGGACTCTATGTCATTGCTGTGAATCGCGTCGGGCGTGAAGGCAAACTGACATTTTGGGGCCAATCATTTGTTGCCGATCCCTTCGGCCGCATCATCGCTAAAGCTTCAGCCGACCAGGAAGAAGTTCTCGTCGTAGACTGCGATCTGGATAAAATTGAAGAGACGCGGCAGAACTGGCCCTTTCTGCGCGACCGCCGTATTGATTCCTACACACCGATCTCTACTCGTTTCCTCGAGCCCGTCAGCACCAAGCGATGAACCAACCGACGCCCGCCGCACTCGGTTATTTCATGCCTGCCGAGTGGCACCGCCACGAAGCAACCTGGTTGAGCTGGCCCAAGGATCCGCTCACCTGGCCGGATCGCGTTCCTCAGGTTGAAGCGATCTTCCTGCAAATGATCACAGCTCTTACGCCTCACGAGGCAGTAAACCTGTTGGTGGACAACGCGGAGACTGAAGCCCTCGTACGGCAACGCTGCGTCTTCCCGGGCGCGCATAACATTCGTTTCCATCGACTGCAAACTGTCGACTCCTGGATTCGCGATTATGGTCCAAACTTTTTGCTCAATAAAAACTCGCAAGCCCTCGCTTATAACGATTGGATCTTCAACGCGTGGGGGAACAAGTACGAAGAGCTTAAGCGCGACGACACTATCCCAGCGCAACTTGAAACTACGCTTGGCGTGGCACGCTTTGAACCCCGCATCGTGATGGAGGGGGGTTCAATCGAGGTGAATGGCGAGGGAATTGTGATGACTACCGAACAATGTCTTCTCAATCCGAACCGCAATCCCGACTTCGATCGAGCAACGATTGAGAACTATCTGAAGAGTTATTTAGGAGTTCGGCAGGTGGTGTGGCTGGGAGAAGGAATTGTCGGGGACGATACTGACGGTCACATCGACGACATAGCGCGATTTGTCGCGCCTAACACAATCGTTTGCGCTTTGGAAGATGATCCCCAGGACCCAAACTACGAATTGCTACAGGACAATCTGCGGCGGTTACGGCAGGCGACGGACGTTAAAGGTCGTAATTTTGAAATCGTTACGCTCCCAATGCCGGGAGTTGTTGCTGCTGCAAACGACAACAGCCCACGTGCCTTGGATCGTCTGCCGGCGAGCTATGCAAACTTCTATATCGCGAACAACGTTGTGCTGGCCCCGATCTTTGGTCACAGGAACGACAAGCGCGCGTTGGATACTCTGGAGAAGTTATTTCCCACTCGGCGCATTGTAGGAATCAATTGTGAGCCGCTCGTCTGGGGCATGGGCACGATTCACTGCGTCACTCAGCAACAGCCAGCCACTGATTAGTCCAAAGTCAGCGGATTGGCGATTGCCAATTGCCGATTGCCAATTGTTCTACGTATCTGGCCAACGTCCTACGTAATCCAGCTTCAATTGAAACAATTTAGCCAAAGCTGAAAGCACAATCGGCATTCGGCAATTTGCAATCGGCAATCGCGTTGACTTTGGACATTGGACATTGGACTTTGGAAGTTGAACTTTTCTTTAAACAATCCCGACTTTATCAAACGCCTTGGCGACGGCTTGGAAGCGGGCCTGCTTGTTAGTTTTGTTCGCAAAGAGACTCCGAGCGGCGAGCTCCATGCCACGCCGGCTATCGCTAAAACGCGATGTCCGCGAGAGGTTTTGCGTTAGCGCTAAATAGAATAAGGCAGCCACCTCGCGGGGCTTCAACACGTAGTTTCCCTTGGCATCCTTTGCCGTAAGCATATTATAAGCAGCCTTGTTGTGGATGCCGCTGTTCGTATGCACGCCGCCCCAGTCTCCCCTTTCTGTTTTGGGAAGCTGTTGATAATCATCCATGTGCGAAGGCTGATCAAAGTCCTCCGGCTTTTTCATATCGCGCAAAGCGGTACCCGGACCAAACAGCCCTTCACCGATGAGCCAGTTCCATTTCTTCACATCCGACTTGCCGATGTTCGCCACGATAACTCCTAAGATGTCGGAGTAAGACTCGTTCAGCGCGCCCGACTCGCCGAGGTACTCAATGCGAGCGGTATAGTCTGTGATGCCGTGTGTCAGCTCGTGGGCCACAATGTCCTTCGCCAAGGCCCAGGAACGCAGCTCGCCGTCCACCATGCTCTGGCCATACATCATTTGCTTTCGATACCAAGTCGCGTTGTCCCACTCCTGCGTGTCGTCCTCTTCGACGCAATTAATACTCGAACGAACGGGACCACCCATGTTATCGACGCCATTGCGGCGCAACACAGTGCTAAGGAATTGCAGGACATCGGCGGCGTTTGCATGAGCGCTAACGGCCGCCCCATCCCAGGGACTGGGAGGGTTCGCTACATAAGCTCCCGGAAGTTTGCTAACGAGAACATCAACGTTCCCAAAGCCGAAGTCGAAGGTATGCAAATTAAGTTCGGGATCGAGAAGAAACGACCCATCGCTATTTTTTGAAAAGCGAATGGTACGCATTTTCTTAAGGCCATCCAGTGCTTTGACACCTACGTTGTGAGAACGCGGCAGCTCCGCTACCAGATCACCCGAATGAGCGTCGACAACATAGTCGAATGCCTTCGTCATGCTCGGCGATTGTACGCGCCTGTTATAGACACCCGCGGTGTCGGCTTCTACATCCTGCGACCCTTTCGTATTGGGAACATCGCGCATGATGTAAACCAGTCGCCACCGTTGAGCTTCTCGATCGAAGTAGTAATACACGTTCGGTGTAGCTTCCATGGTTTTTGGATCCGCACCTGAGGCCCGCACCACCGTCTGCAACACGTCAGCAGGAGCCACGCTTGCCACCGGGTCAACATTTGTTGGTTCGGTGAGCGTGGAGTTAATTGAAATCAATTCGTTCTTCTTATCCAGTTCCACCGCCACGAGGGAACCGTACACCGGAATGCGACGGTAGTACTGGCAGAACTTCACCATCTGAGTCCCGGTCAGCGGCACCGCTTCCACCGTGATCAATTTGAACTCACTTTTCTCGGCGCTTGGATCTCCGGCGGTGAAGGTTGGCAGAGACTCGCTGGCGAGTGCGTTGGTTAAATATTGACGCGCTGCTGACTCAGCATCCATCCCCGTAACCGAGGCAAGGGGAGCTGCGGCACCGGGCCGCGCGCCCGGTCGCGCCCGTCGCGCCTTGGGACGAATATCGCCAAGCACCTTGGCCGCACCTTTGTCCTGGCGGTGAAAGGCAAAAGAGCGCAGGCCGTTTCTACTTACATCGGTTTTGCGAAAAGACTCAGGCGCCGCGCTGGCCGCAGGCTGGCTTCTCTTGCTGCCACTCTTCGTGGTCCGTTTTTTTGCTGCAGACTTAGTGTAGTTCGAACCCTTCTTCGCTGGTTTCTTTGACGATTTTGTGGTCATAACTCTCCTTCAGTTCCGCGCGGTGATCTGCGGCACGATAATCTTAAGGACTTTGAAAACTTGCGCGAGGAATTTGTGCGTACTTGTTTAAATAGTAGCTTCATCAAACGAAGTCAATAGCAACGTTCAGACCTTGACGGTTGGGAAAAGGAGCGTGCCCGCGCGCAAATTAACAATTCGCCCCAGGCCGCCAAGCCCGCAAGGTCGCAAGGATTGAATCATTAGAATTGATGAGTCCAATGTAAACAGCCTGAGAACTCACGGCGATCCCGACGCTCTGGGCGCCTGGTATTCTGAATTAAGCGTCGGTGATCATTTTCTGACCTGAAGGGCTTTGCAAAAATGACCGTCGATAAGTTCCGCGAGGATTGGCCAATGGATTTGGCGCGTTTACGCGCCATCCCGAAGGGCAAATAGGCCATCGTTTTGCGGCTGGTTTACCGCCGGCAATACTTTGCTTCAGGCCGTTTCAGCGGCCTTGTTCGGAGAAGACGGTTGAAACGGTTTAAGGTTTCAATCGTGCGCCACCTAACCAGCCGTAAAACGGCTGGCCTAACCGCCCTGCGGGCCTGCCTCGTAAACGAGGTAAGTCATCGGGTCTTGATGTTGGTCTACTTCTCTTGTGC
Organism: Pyrinomonadaceae bacterium; assembly: GCA_963826235.1. Lineage (GTDB taxonomy): Bacteria > Acidobacteriota > Blastocatellia > Pyrinomonadales > Pyrinomonadaceae > PSRF01. The sequence goes on from CAWGWE010000003.1 coordinate 138,378, forward strand.
AAAGCCAACCTAAGGCTGAGGTTCTTTCTCAGCTACCGGCTCGGGCTGTCAATAAGTTTCTGTGCCGCCGCCTTAGCCTCCTCAAGGTTGCGGACAGAATTGTTCAGTTGCATCTCGTAAACAGTCTGCGTGATTTCGCCAATCTTGGGACCTGGCTCCAATCCCAGTTCCAGTAGATGCCTCCCCATCAACAATGGCGGTGGTGGTCCCTCTTCGATGTTCAACTCTCGCACACGCTCAATAAACCATTCCTGAGCCTCTGCGCCGTACCATTTCTCGCGTGGCACAGCTTCGCTATTGCGTCCCAGTGAGTCCGCGCGCGCGACGCGATAGAGTAAATCCGGCTCACACTTGCGCGCCAAACGGCGGAATGCGCCGTCACCAACTTCGGCGCGCTTCTTATAAAACTCTCCTGGCTTCAAATGGTCGCGCACGATCGCGATCACTTGAGACCGAACGTCATAGCCGGCGAGTGAATGCACGTTCAAACGGTCTAGAAAGTTCTCTGTTGGCGCCACCCCCGCTTCCTCGTGTCCGCGCGACCGCCAGCGCCCTTCGATGAACTCAGTAGTCTCTGGTTTACCAAAATCATGAGCAAGCGCTGCAAGCATCACGGTCACCTGTTTGGCATATGGCAAGTCATCAATCAACTCGCGCGCGCGATCAAGCACCAACATTGTGTGCGTAAAGACTTCGCCTTCCGGATGCCATTCAGGATCCTGAGGCACGTCAACGAGTGCGGCTATCTCTGGAAAGAGTTTCTCCAGAGCCCCAAACTTACGCAGATATTTGAAACCAATCGAGGGATGCCGGGCACGCAGCAACAGTTTTTCAATTTCGCCCCAGATTCTTTCGGACGGCAGATCGCTTAAGTCAGTATTGCGGCAAAGGCTTTCGGTGGTAGCGTCAACCACAAACTCGAAACGTGCCGCGAACTGGGCGGCGCGCAGAACTCGCAAACTGTCTTCCGCAAACGTGTCGGCTGAAACCGCACGTAGGATTTTGTTACTAAGATCTGCCTGGCCATCGTGGGGATCGATAATCTCTCCGCTTAACGGGTCCTGCATGATCGCGTTGACAGTGAAATCACGGCGTCTGGCCGCTTCGGCTGGTTCCATTTCAGGATCGCCTTCAATTACAAAACCGCGGTGGCCTTTTCCCGACTTACGGTCGCGCCGCGGGATGGAAACATCGATATCGCGATCGAGCTTATAAACACTGAAGGCTTCGCCAACGACGTTCACAGCTCCAGCGTCATCGAGTACTTCGCGTAGTCTGGCCGGTTGCACACCGTAGACTTCAAGATCCCAATCCTTGGGCGTGAACCCCATTAACAAATCGCGCACGCATCCGCCCACCAGCAAGGCACGCCCACCCGCAGCCTGAATTGCTTGGGCTAGATTGATTACTTTTTCGGGAGGCGAAGCCATTGAAGTCCAATGTCTAATGTCCAATGTCCCAAAGTCAAATTCCATCGAGGCGGGCGTTCGATAATGTGACGAAGTTTCGATAAGAAGACTTTGGACTTTGGACGTTGAACTTTGGACGCGAGGTTAGTCTTCTTGCGGTTCTACCAGGACTTGAATTCCGCGTGTGGAAGGGATGCAACTAATAATCTGGGCCCGATCAATGATAGTCATCTCGGTTCCTGCTGCATGCCAAAGCTTGACCCAGAAAGTACGAGTCTGGCCATGAATTGCGAACGTCGAGCCATCGTTCATGACAGGAACAGGCTCGGCAACCGTCCCGGCGCGCAATTCCGCCAGTAACTCCCCGATGAACGGCTTGAACTTATCAAACTGGACAAGGACGTTGCGGTCTTCGATTTCCGCCGGCGGCAACTCGACCGGCTCAACGCCTTCCAACAGCAAACGCGTTTCGGTTTGCATGTTTCGCTTTTTGACTACAGGCATAAAATTTTAGTCCAAAGCCCAAGCCCAATGTCCAATGTTCGCTGATGCGGGTTTACTTTGTCCTGGTTTTGACGCTCCAACTTCACGGAACGAGGCTTTGGACATGGGGCGTTGGAGTTTGGACTGGATTGAGTCTTCTTTGAAGATGTTCGCTCAACTCCGATACCCTCACCCGGTCCTGTTCCCATGTATCACGATCACGTACGGTAACCGACTCATCTTCTAAGGATTGATGATCCACAGTCACGCAAAACGGCGTGCCAACCTCATCCTGCCGCGCGTACAGTTTTCCGATCCCACCAGTATCGTCATAAACCGCGCGCAAGGTTGGCTGCAGGGACCGTTTGATCGCTTTCGCCATGCCCACGATCTCCGGCTTGTTTTTCGCTAGCGGCAGTATCGCAGCTTTAATTGGCGCCAGGTCAGGGTGCAGTTTGAGAATCACCCTGGTTTCGCCTTTATCATTCGTCCGTTCAGAATAAGCATCCATCAGCAGCGCCAGCACCGTGCGATTCACGCCCGCCGCTGGTTCAATTACATAAGGATAGAAGCGCTCCTTCGTGGCTTCATCGAAATAAGAAAGGTCTTCGGTCGAATCAGGATTAAGACGCTTCCCTTCCGCGTTTTCGGGTTTCTTAGAATGGGTGCGAAGGTCAAAATCGGTGCGATTGGCAATGCCCATCAGTTCATCCCATTGGCGCTCGGCATCTTCGCGTTCGGGAAAGAAACGATAATGGATATCTACCGTTCGTTTCGCGTAGTGTGCCAGTTCCTCCGGCGGCTGCTCATACAACCGTAAGTTCTCCGGAGAGATTCCCAGACTTAAGAACCACTGTTGGCAGTTGTCGATCCATTCCTGATGCACTTGCTCGTCTTCGCCGGGACGCACAAAGTACTCCATTTCCATCTGCTCAAACTCGCGCGTACGGAAAATAAAATTTCCTGGCGTGACTTCATTTCGAAACGACTTGCCAATTTGGGCCACGCCAAAGGGAAGTTTTCGCCGGCTGGTCGTCAGAATGTTGGCGAAGTTAATAAAAATTCCCTGGGCCGTTTCCGGTCGCAGGTATACCAGTGAAGAGTCGTCTTCTTCCGAAGTTGCGCCCACGTGACTACGGAACATGAGATTGAACGGGCGGGGCTCGGTCCAATCGATAGCGCCACAGCTCGGGCATTTTACGCCCGCGACGCTGCCGGCATCATCACCGGTCTTTCCAGACTCCTCAATCAGTTTATCGGCGCGATAGCGCGAATTGCATTTGCGGCAGTCAATCAGCGGATCGCTAAACGTGTCCTCGTGTCCCGAGTATTTCCAGGCAAGGCGATTCAGGATGATCGACGAATCGAGGCCCTCCATATCGTCACGCTCGTAGACCATCCAGCGCCACCAGGCCTGTTTCACGTTATTACACAGTTCCACCCCCAGGGGGCCATAGTCCCAGGCGCTGCCGAGTCCGCCGTAAATTTCCGACGAGGGATAAACAAAACCACGCCGCTTGGCGAGAGAAACAATGGTTTCAATATTGGGTGCTGACATAGGCGGATAATCGTAAAGGGTCGACTGAAAATAGTAAACGCGCGAATAAGTGCCAGTCCCGACAACAAAGCGACGGGCAGCCAGTCCTTTTGAAGCGCGGTCACATCGCGGCGCACGGCTCGAATAGCAGCGGAAGCGTAGGCGGCTGACAGAAAAGGGAGCGCCGCTGCGCTCCCGAATTTACGACGAAACTTCGAACCGTTTTTATCCGGTCCGCTAGGTTATCGAAAAGCTCTTTGTTAACTACCTGCTTGGCGTTTGCACGTTAACGTCAATCTTCTGTGTGCCGCCGCCGAACAATCGTCCGCGAAACATGAACAGCGCCACCAGAATTATGATCACGAAGATCGCGAGAATCGCCACGACTCCGGTACTGCCGCCACCTCCACCTTCTTCAGCCATGAAGGCATCCTCCTGTTAAATGAGTCTTAAGATAGGGGGCGTGAAATTACGGGGGAACTGTGGCCTTGTAGTTACCACAAGGATGAAGAAGTCTCAAGGGCTGCTGAGGTCTCAGGTCTCAGGACTCAGGTCTCATCCCAGGACTCAGGACTCAGGTCTCACCTGGGACTTGCGACTTGCACTTGAGAGTTGAGACTTAAAAACCTCTATCCGCGTCGCCGTGCCCGCCCCGGTGTTTCCGGTGCAGGTCGAACGTCGCTCGGTTGCACAGTGGGTCGAGCTTCTGGGACTGCGGCACCCCTCGGTACGATCCACATCTCCACGCAATTTTCTTCGCGGTAACCGCCATTCACTACGACGACCCTAGCCGCATCAATTCCGCGCCGGTTGACCAGATAATCTCGGGCACGCGTGTTCAGACGATCGGCTTCTCCCGCGCGACTCGTTCGTCCACCATAACCGACGATGTATGCGGTCGCTGAGGGATCGTTCTGCATCTCGATTGCCAGATTGTCTAAACGCGCCTTTTGGTCGTCGAATGCACAATTGCAACACACGTCATATTCACGAGCTTCGGCATGCCGAAGCGGAGTGCGCACCACGTTGGTCACGCCATGCGAAACTTGCCGGCAAGCAGCTTCGCCGGATCCATCATTGACGACCAATGTTGCCGAAACTGATTGGCTCCCCAATCCAGTTGAGTCGACGGAAATTGTCGGGGTGCCGGCGCCGCTGAGAATTTTTGCCCCAGCGGGATTAACCGTCCACGTATAGTTCAACGGCGAGGTTCCACTGTAAGTAACATCAGCCGTATAAGTGATCACTTCACCTTCGTTGACGGTAAGCGGAGCAGAGAGGTTAACCGGGTAAGGGCAAGGAGACACGGTTGGGGGTACACCCGGTCGATAATTAAGAGCTAGACATTTTATGCGTCCCGCATCGAGAGTGATCTCGCGCGTCCAACGTTGGCCGTCTGGAAGCAGAATGACAACGGTGTGCACTCCTGGGTTGCGATCCCACGAGCGCCAGTCAATCGCAGTTGTTCCTTCTGGTTTGCCGTCGATCTCGATGGGCAAGCCGGCTGGCGAGGTTTGAATCTTGATAATGCCGTGCTTCGCGGGCTTTCGCTTCGCATAAGCGGAACCGGGACAGGCGAAGCAGAATCCAAGAGCGAGAAAAGCAACAAAGGCGAGCTTAGCGGGCGTCGGGTATTTGGTTGGGGCCAATAAGAATTTCATAGTGCTTAGCCCTCCTCCGTCGTTTCACTTTCCAGCATCAGCTTCGCTTTCATCCGTCGACGGCGCAGGCTTGCTGCAACAGCGGCTAACCCTGATCCGAACAGCAGAAGCGAGGCTGGCTCCGGTATAGGTGTCTGTGGTGTGGGCGTGGGATTTGGATTTGGCGTTGGAGTTGGATTCGGGACTAGCTCGCCGTCTTTATCCTTATCAAAAAAGAACAACGGTATTGCCGCCAGGAAGAGCAGCGGCCACTTGGGAAGACCTGCACCTGTTGTGACCACGCCGCAATCGCAAACCGTGATTTCGACATCACCCGGTGCAACTATGTTTACGCTTTTCTGAGGATCTTGAGTAGAAGCGATTCCCGTGAGCAACGAACGGGAAGTGACGGAGCTGTCAACTATATCAACACCAGAGGTTGATGCTGTGGAACCCGACGCGACATGCGTGCTTGAAGTCTGCGAGACACCAACTAGACGAAGTGACGGTGGATTTTGATAGCTGCCGATGATCTGCAGCACGTCGCCAATGGTCACAGGACCAGCGTGTGCAGGAGTGTTTGTCAAAAGCAGTATGCCGAGTAGGACGGCTATGGGGCGAAACGCTCGACTCCTCATTAGAGAATCCTTTGGGTCTTTCCCCCTTGGTGTTTAGGAAAAGGTTTTCTTTCTTATTCGCCGGACTGAAACTTGTGGGTTGTAAACTCAGACGCTTCGTCCGGTATTAAGAGGAGATGCTCAATGAGATGGTGATTCCATTATAGGACCAAGTGAGACAAGCGTAAACAACAAGAAAGGGAGGTCAGCCGATCGGCAAACCTCCCTCGGTTGTAAAACGTTGTTGGCCCTAGTCTGAGTCGCCGGCACTAGCCGCTTCAGCCTTGCGTTCTTCGTCACGCAGAACCGCTTTGCGAGAGAGCTTAATCTTGTTTCCCTCTTTTCCAATGCACTTCACCAGGATCTGCTGACCTTCCTTTAGCTCATCGCGCACGTCTTTGACGCGACGGTCCGCAATTTCTGAAATGTGCAAAAGCCCATCAGTTCCGGGGAAAATCTCAACAAAAGCTCCGAAATCGACAATTCTGGAGACAGTACCCAAATAGCTCTGGCCAATTTCGGCCTCAGCCGTCAGGCCACGAATCCGGGCCACAGCGGCCTCGGCTGCCGCGCCGCTGGCGGTTGCAATTGAGATGGTCCCATCATCCGAGACGTCAATTTTTGCTCCGGTCTCTTCAACCAGCGAGCGAATAATTTTGCCGCCTGGTCCAATCACGTCGCGAATCTTGTCAGGATTAATTTTGATCTGGATGATTCGCGGCGCGTAACTCGAGATGTCAGGGCGCGGCGCGGCGATCGCCTGTTCCATCACACTGAGAATGTGCAAGCGACCCTTCTTTGCCTGCTCCAAAGCCTCAGCCATGATCTGCGCATTGATGCCGCCGATCTTGATGTCCATCTGCAACGCGGTGATGCCGTCGCGCGTACCCGTGACTTTGAAGTCCATGTCACCGTAGTGGTCCTCAGCGCCAGCGATGTCCGAGAGAATCGCGTATTTGTTTCCCTCCATGACCAGGCCCATGGCTACACCGGCCACCGGGGCTTTTAATGGCACGCCTGCATCCATCAACGACAGCACTCCACCGCACACACTCGCCATTGAAGAGGAACCATTTGACTCAGTGATATCGGAAACGATGCGAATGGTGTAAGGGAAATCTGCGTCGTCCGGAAGCACTGCTTCGATCGCTCGGCGCGCTAGAGCACCATGCCCGATTTCACGACGGCTGGAACCGCCGAAGCGACCAACCTCGCCAACAGAGTAATGGGGGAAGTTGTAGTGCAGCAGGAAGCGACGTTTGAGTTCCCCCTTCTCGAGATCGTCCATGTACTGCTCGTCTTCTTTTGTGCCGAGCGTAGCGGTGACCATTGCCTGAGTCTCACCACGAGTAAAGAGTGCCGAACCGTGCACGCGCGGTAACCAACCGACTTCGCATGTGATGGGACGAATTTCTGAGAACCGCCGGCCATCCGGACGCCGGCGCTTGTCGAGAATGTCTTCGCGGAAAATAGTCTCCTTTAAATGATCGAAGATCGACTTCGCCATCTGCCGTTGCTCAACCAAATCCGCCGGATACGCGTCCACCACTTCTTTCTTTAATTCGTCAACCGCTCCATAGCTGGCGCGCTTTTCCTTGTTGGTAGTATCGAGAGCTTCACGCAAGCGCTCGCTGTAATTGCGCTTGATTTCTTCCAGCATCTCTTCGTTAAGAACCGGCGGCGTAACTTCACGCTTCTGAATCGAGAGTGCTTTATAGAGCTCATTCTGCCAGCGACAAAGGCGATTGATCTCTTTGTGCGCCAGCATCAACGCTTCGACCATAATTTCTTCGGAAACTTCTGAGGCACCTGCTTCAACCATGACGATCGCTTCTTCGGTGCCGGCAACTATTAGATTAAGGCGCGATTCGCGCACTTCATCGTAGGTGGGATTAATAATGTAACGGCCTTCGATCAAACCAACGCGAACGCCGGCAATCGGATTCATAAACGGAATGTCCGAGAGGAACAACGCGCACGACGCTCCGGTGATGGCAATGACGTCGGGATTGTTTTCCGTGTCGGCGGAAATGACAGTGGCTATTACCTGGGTTTCATTACGATAACCTTCGGCGAACAAGGGGCGGCAGGGGCGATCGATTAAACGGCAGGTGAGTACTTCCTTCTCGTTGGGACGACCTTCACGGCGGAAGTAGTTACCGGGAATCCGCCCGGCGGCAAACTGCGATTCACGGTACTCAACCGTGAGTGGGAAGAAATCGACACCTTCCCTCGGTATGGGTGCACTGACAGCAGCGACTAACAACATCGTATCGCCGTAACGGATTATGACCGACCCATCAGCCTGTTTAGCGACGCGGCCGGTCTCGACCGTCAACTCCTTATCACCAAGTTTGATCGATTCTTTGAGGTACTTCTTTACTGGCATGTCTTTGTCTCCTTCGGGACGATAAGTGCCTGAATGTCAGGCTCGCGGGCGTCTCATCCGCCTCGCGTTGTAAGGTGAAACTTCGCCTGGTTTCCAGTTAACGTGAACCCGGCAACTCAAGCTGAATAACAAAAAAGGCGGCACGAGCCTAACCGTGAGCTCATGCCGCCTTTGATGGAAAACTCGTAGGCTAACCACGTCTACCTGCTGGGGAGTCTCGCCGTCACGTTCGGCACCCTCACAAGTTCTTCGATTGACGTGGAGTCTAAAACCCGAGATTCGAAGCTCTCTCGTTCTAAAAAACTAAACTTGTCTTAACGACGCAGGCCCAGACGACTCACTACCTCGTGGTAACGTTCAATATCTGTGCGTTTCAAATAGTCCAGCATGCTGCGGCGCTGTGAGACCATCTTAAGCAGTCCGCGCCGCGAATGATTGTCCTTCTTGTGTGTTTTGAAATGCTCTGTGAGTTCGTTGATTCGCTTGCTCAGCAAAGCTACTTGAACCTGGGGTGAGCCGGTATCGGCCTCGTGGGTCCGGAAGTCTGTCAAAATCTGTGCTTTCGTCTCTTTTGCTAACGACACTGCGTAAAATGATCCTCCTCGGCAGCAGTAACTCCGCCTAAAGACGGCAACCGCTAAACTTAAAAAGCGGTTCAATTTAGCACGCGCGTTCTAAAACTGTCCAGCCGAGGTCTTTTGAGGGTAGTTGGTCATTTTTAGTTATACCCAAGTGCGAATAACTAACGCCGATAACCAAAGCAACGTAGGCACCATTGCGCCGAGTAAATAGCAGATCAACGTCATTCTGTCTGCTAGTTCCCGAATGAAGATCGCCACTGAGGGTCTTCTACAATGCCTGGCCCAACAGAAAACAATACCCTCAATGTGTTTTGAGGAATTGTCCTGAATTCTGTAGGGGCGCCCCCGCGTTCGAGATCAAGCGGCTAGGGAGGGACGCTGCTACACCTGTTTTCAAATTAGGAAGAACTGCCCTCGCTCGAGTCGGCCGTAACCGGATCGCTAGGAACTCCTCCATTTGCTACCATCTGACTCCTAAACTGACAATCTGAGGAAAACATGGCGACGCCTCAAACACGAGTTGTGATTATCGGCGGCGGTATTGGAGGGCTTTTTACTGCTCTCGAACTTGCCGGACAAGCGCACATCACCCTGGTCAGCGATGAAGACCACTTCCTTTTTACGCCAATGCTCTACGAGTACCTCAGCGGGGAGGTTGAGGCCTGGCACATTGCCCCCAAATACAAAGAGTTGCTCGATGAACGGATTGAGTTGATTCAGGGCGTCGTCACCAGCGTGGATCTGGAGCAGCGCCACGTCAGCGTCGCTGCGCGTGACCAGACTTTGACGTACGACATTCTCGTGCTTGCAGTCGGCGGCGTTACAAACTACGCCGGTGTTGAAGGAGCAGAGCAGTTCGCGATTCCGTTCCGAAAGATTGCGCACGCCGACTTGCTGCGCCAGCGCATGGTGGATGCACTCGATCATGTTCCACCTAGCCTCCCACCTCAAGATACGCGACGGGCCCTGACGTTCGCCGTAGTAGGTGCTGGCGCCAGCGGCGTTGAGCTTTCGACGAAGATGGCTGATTTGCTCCGTGATGCCTTTGAGCGTCGCGCTCTTACCGGCGAGCCGCGCGTCCTCGTGATCGAGATGGGCGACAGGGTTGTCCCAGGCATGGGCGATCAGATTCGCGAATTTGTAACCGAAGCGTTGTCAGAATCTCGAGTTGAAGTACATACGATGACCCGAGTAGTGCGATTGAAAGAAAAGAGTTTGACTTTCTCGCATGGCGGTGCTGAGACCGAGATTGAAACCGCTGCCGTGGTTTGGGCTGGCGGCGTTCAAGTAAATCCCCTGGTTCAACAACTGGAGATTCCCAAAACCAAACGGGGCTTGATCCTGGTAGATCCGACGCTACAGATTCAGGGTCATGAAAATGTAGTGGCCCTCGGCGACATTGCGTATTACGAAGACGCCACTCCAACTCTAGCAGGCACGGCGCAACTGGCGTTTCAGCAAGCATCACTTGCCGCACGAAACATCTCCGCACTTATGAAAGGCGATAAACTTCAAACCAAGCACTTCGAAGAACTGGGCGAAGCGATGAGCCTCGGCACGGAACGCGCCGCCGTTCTGGCAGGCGGCAAAGCTTTCGGCGGACCAATAGCGCGTCAGGCAAGGTTCGCGATGTACACGTCACGTTTGCCCACCTGGCATCACCGGCTGCGCGTCGGAGCAAGTTGGTTTTTTGGCGGGACTGATCCAAGACCGCTTTTGCCCCTGGGAATTCAGAGGAACGATTAAAGCCTTGTCTGATGTTTCACCAATGATTAAGTCGGCTCGCATCCGAGTTTTGCTGCTAATTCTCCTCGGGTTTGCGGCGACGGTAACTGTCGTTTGGGTTCTGCAGAAGCGCTTGGGCCACGGCGGAGACCGAGGAACTTTGCCAGCGCTAAGCGTCGAACCGGCCCAAAGTCCAGTTGTCGCGCTGGCACCGACTCCCTCGCAGCCTGAAAATTCCCCTTCACTATCGGCAGTGGCAACACCTGACGAGCTTTCCGAAAATCAACCTTCACCCACTCCCACCGCTCCTCTTCCCGTTCTGACTTTGGAGCCCAGCTACGTAGCCCGGTTGAATTTAGCCGTGCCCGTGAAAGGCGTGAAACGCGAACAACTTCTCGACACATTCAAGGACGCCCGCTCTGAAGGTCGAGTTCACGATGCCATCGACATTCCCGCTCCAGCCGGCACGCCTGTAATAGCAGTTGCGGAGGGCGAGATCATCAAACTATTTCAAAGCGAGCGGGGCGGCATAACCATCTATCAAGCAAGCAAAGACGGGAAATTGATGTTTTATTACGCGCACCTGCAGGGTTACGCGGAGGGATTGGTTGTTGGGAAAACCGTGTGGCAGGGCGAGACCATTGCCTACGTTGGGGACACCGGAAACGCGGGGGCCGGAAACTACCATCTCCATTTTTCGATCATGGTAGTAAATGACCCGAAGCGTTACTGGGAAGGAACGAATATCAATCCGTATCCCTTGTTGCGTAGGCGCTAGTTAGTTGTCAGTTGTCAGTTGTCAGTGGTCAGTAGGCAGTAAACAATTTGGCAGTTCGCAGTAAAAACAGATGCCATTTGTTATGTGTTAGTGATGAAGTCGTGACGAAGAACCTTAAGACTCAACTGACAACTGACAACTGACAACTGACAACTGACAACTGACAACTGACAACTGACAACTGACAACTGACTTACAAAACTATGAATAAAAGACTTTCTTTGCTGATCCTGGCGCTGGGCCTATCCCTCGTCGCAATTTCCTGTGTCACCGAAACTCCAACCAATACCAACTCGGTGGTTGTCAGTAGTCCATCCCCCACGCCTCTTGCGACTCCGGCTGCGGGCACTGTAACTGAAGCCGTGGCGGTTCCAGTTACTTTGCCTGTCCTTGATGCCTTACTGGCTGACGAAAGCTTCAAAGGCGAACTCAAATCTAAACTCAAATTAACTGATGAACAGATTGCGGCTCTGCGCAAAGCCTCGGCCGACGAAATCGGCAGACTGCAACAGACGACGGCTTCCGAACCACAGGAAGGCGACGCCGCTGAAGCGCGCGATCGCGCTACTGAAGCAATTCAGAGCGTAGTCGGTGCGCAACAGACCGATGCACTTCTCAGCCTCGCGCGCGAACGTTGGCTGAAAGGAAGTGCGACTGATGAATCAGGCAAGCCCCCTGAAGAAACAATGTTGCCTGGTCCCAACGCCGTTCCTGCAGACACACGCGTGGTCGTCAATATCCCGGCTTATCGCATGGACTTATTTCAGGAAGGCAAACTGGTCAAGTCGTACAAGATCGGCATTGGTTATCCCCAATTCCCGCTGCCGACAGGATTACGAAAAGCCCAGACGATTATTTTTAATCCGACCTGGACTCCGCCTGATGAACCCTGGGTAGCGAAGATGAAAGACATTGCGGTCGGCGAGAAGGTGGCTGCGGGCAGTCCACTAAACCCGCTCGGTCCGATCAAAATTCCCATCGGCATGCCTTCATTAATTCACGGCGGCAAGCCCCTCGCGAAAATCGGCACCTTCGCTTCGCACGGTTGTGTTGGATTGACGAATGCGCAGATTAAAGACTTTGCGAGGACCTTGACGGCTGCGGTGGGAAAGGAAGTTTCCGATCAAACCATCGCCGGCTATCTCAAGGATTCCACGAAAACGCGCTCGGTGAAACTTGATGCGCCGGTGCCAGTCGAACTCCGTTATGAAACGATTGTCGTGGAAGATGGCAAGCTATACATCTACAAGGACGTCTACGATCAAAACACAAATACCGAAGAGAATCTGCAACTGACGCTCGCGAAGAGCAATGTTAGGTTTGAAGACTTTAGTCCGGAAGAGCGTGATCAAGTGCGGGAGGCTTTGAACGCAATGTCGTCGCGTCCGCAGAAGCAAGTCCCCAAAGAAGCGAACGCTAATGCGAGTCCCAGTCCTAGTTCGGCTGCCTCTAACAGCAATGCTAATGAGAATACAGCAAACGCGAATGCCAACGTAAAGAGGCCGAAAACGCCGCGTAAGCCAATAAGCAGAAAACAAAAGCAAGTTGTTCTGGAAATCGCAGCGCTGGGTGGTAAGGGTTATCCCGCACCGGTGGAGCTTGATACCGGCAGTGGCAAGCCGGCAAAGAAACTCACCGCTAAAACCGATTAGCCGGGTGGCTAACGCCAAGTCGCAGGGTCACCAAGACGCGTAGGCAAAGCGGTACGGATGCTAGGCAGACCAATGACATTTTCCATTTCTTATTTTTCAGTTTAAGGACCAACCGTTGCTGCGAACACTGGCTTCGGTGCGTATTGTTCAGCAACCCAACGGAACTCTCAACTAAACATTCCTTCCGGCCGCGCCCGGTCTTTGAGATATTAGTGGAAATCTAAGGAGATCTTAGCAGGGTCTTTGACCTCCGGTGCGCGGCAAGTCTCTGACTTGCCGACACTCGCTTACATCATAAACGGAGGTCTCTGACCTCAGTGATGGGTCAAAGACCCCAGCTAAGATACATGCCTTGACGGCAAGTCAGAGAATTGCCGCGCACCGGTGGTCGCGACCCGGAAGATCTCGCCCGCCTGATCCAGGATATCAAAATGATAAATCGAAAATGTCTTGGTCTTACCAGTGAGCCAGCCTTGACTGACGGCGTCTGGGCGACTCTGCGGTTAGGTATTCGTTCAAGCCGCACTCGCGGCTTCGCAGGAATCTAACTCGGGCGCTTCTTCAACGGGAGCGCCCGCTTCGCCGAAGTAAGGCTTACCTGCCTCAATCGCTTCAAAGTATTCCGCAATGCGGTCCAGGATTTCCTCGACCGAATGCGAGTGATAGAGCGACGTGCGAAAAAGCGCGCCGCCCTGCAAGCCCCCGCGTGAACTGTCCCGCCAGTTGTTTCATGCGATTGATGGCCGGCGTCTCCGGCATGTCCTCGCGCAACATGTCGAAGTAATCAAGTAGCACCGCGCGTTTGTCAGCGAGGGTTGGTTGAAACATTTCGCGGCCGTGCATTGCATCTTCGATCTGCCGGAAGATCCAGGGATTCGCCATAGCGCCGCGTCCAATCAAGACACCATCGCATCCCGTCTCGCGAAAGCGAGCAAACGCTCCTTCAACCGTCGTCACGTCGCCACTTCCGGAAACCGGGACCTTCACAGTTTCTTTGATCTGTTTCACAAGGTCCCAATTTGCTAAACCGCGGTAACCCTGCTCTTTGGTGCGGCCATGCAGCGCGATGTGCTCAACGCCGCAAGCTTCGGCAAGTTTCGCTGTGTCTACGGCGTTGATAGTGTGATCGTAAAAGCCGGCGCGAATCTTGATCGTCAGCGGAATCTTGATCGCTTTTTTTATCTCTTTAAGAATCGTTTCCAGACGCGAGTGATCCTTCAATAGCCCGGAACCGCCGCCGTGCTTCACCACCTTTGGAGCCGGGCATCCACAGTTGATATCCAGAATGTCTGCGCCCACTTCCTCCGCCATCTGCGCCGCCATCACCATCCGCCCCGGCTGCCCGCCAAAGATCTGCGCGGCAAATGGTCGCTCATCTTCATAAAAACGCATCTGCCGTTTCGACTTGGGGTTGTTGCGAGTCAAACCTTCAACAGAGATGAATTCGGAAACTGTTAGTCCCACACCCCCACAGCGTTTCAACAGCCGTCGGAACGATACGTCAGTCACGCCCGCCATCGGCGAGAGGATTAGCGGTGGACTAATCTCCACATCTCGAATCTTGAATGGTTTGATCGGCGTCACGGCTTAATCGTCACAGGCGTTCCCACCGGGATTGCCTGGTACAACTCCTCAATGTCTTCATTCTCCAATGCGACACAGCCCCATGTCCAATCGCTGCTCGCGCCATTGCCGTGAATGTAAATTAACCCGCCCAGGGCTGTGTATTGCGGCGGTCCCTGCTTCCTCTTGATTGCTCTCACAATCGTGTCTCGTTGCGCGCGCGTGATCAGGCCAGTCTTCAAGCCGCGCTCAGCGTCTTCAATGTTGGGATAACTAACTCCAAGGGAGAGATGAAAGGCGCTGCGGGGGTTTTTGGTAAAGATGTAAAACTCGCCTTCGGGCGTCGCGCGGTCGCCTTCACGCTCTTTGTCCGGCACCGGATTCAAGCCGAGTCCGATTTTGTAAGTCCTGACTAATTTCCCCGTTGTGTACAACTCCAGCTTGCGTTGGCCTTTTAAGACGACTATCTCTGGGTCGAGTAACGGCAGTTTCAAAGGATCGCGTGTCTCCTGCACCTGTTGTCCGACCGCTGCAGCTGGCGCCGTCCCTGAATTGCCAGCCGTAGTCTTTTGCTGACAGGCAATATTGCATGCTAGTAACACAAGGATAAGCACTGTCCTGAGAACTTGCATGTTTCAACTGGGGCGGTTGCAAAGCCTGGACTTGAACCAATCAAGCGCTATCGATCAGGTGTCAATACCCTCCGCTTCCCCAACCCGCTCATCAATCATCTCATACAGCGAAGTTGCGTCGCTGCGGGAAGTTTGCCGAGCAGAAGGCAATGCCAACACTCGTACCTTCGTAATTCGCTCACCACGGCGCAAGGATAATTCGTCGCCCGCTTTAACGGTAGCAGCAGGTTTTGCGATTTTTCCATTCACCAGCACCAGACCCGCTTCACACATTTTTTGTGCGAGGGTCCGGCGCAGGCAAAGGCGGCTACTCTTTAGAAACAGGTCCAACCTCATGGCAACTAAAAACCCGGGGCGGCGCAATGGCCGCGGCCCGGGTTCAGGATGAATGTCAGGAAAAGAATCTCAGAAAGTTAGCTCTTCTTCTTGGCCGCCGGTTTGGCGCTATCAGTCGCAGCAGCTTCCGAAGAGATCTTTAGTAGCGGTAAAACAGACTCCTGATAGTCTTTGGCTACGTTGACGTAAGAGTCGTTGCGCAACGCTTGCAGATACACATCGCGTTCTTTGGGAGCACGCTCGACAGTCATCACCTGCCGCACCGAATCTTCATTGAATGTCGCCGTAGTCGTAGCGGGATTGCGTTCGTCAACGCGGAAGATTTGAAAACCGTCGGTGCCTCTCAGCGGCTCGCTGATGCCACCCACTTTGATGTTCTTAATTGCAACTGCAATGTCTTCGCGCAACTGCGGCGTTTCAAATCTGCCTACTCTTCCCTTGTTCTGCGGCGCGACGCGCACGCCATTGATTTCGCGTTCGGAATTAGTCGCGGCCACCGCGCCGAAATCCGCGCCGGCTCGAAGCTGAGCCACCAATTCCAACGCCTTGGCTTTCACGTCAGCTTCGTTCTTACCAGCGAAGGTGAGATAGATTTCCGAAATCACCACATTCTCAGGTTTTAGGAATTTCTCGCGATTAGCTTCGAAGTATTTTTTCAGCTCATCCATGGTGAGGCTGAAATAGATTTTACGATCGACTTCCTGCTGCATCACGGCCTGCTTCATAAGTTCCTGGCGCAGGTCCTGGCGCGTTGCTACCGGGTCGATTCCGCTGTCCTTCATTGCCTGGTCCAGCTTCTCAATAGTCGTAATGCCCTGTTCCTTAGCGACCTCCAACATACGGCGGTTCACTTCAGCTTCAACATCCGCGGTTAATTCCAGCTCTTTGCCTTTTTGCAGCAACAGCCGTTCGTTAATAAGTGTGGCTATGAGTTCAGCCTTATGTTTGGTAACTTCGTCGGTCGCCTGTTGTGCACTCATCCCATTCTGTTTCAACGACTCAATCCGTTCGCGGGATTCGCGCTTGAGCATCGAAAGCGTGATGACGTCTTCGTTCACCTGGGCAATCACTTCATCGACGACCGTTACTTCAGCTTCCTGCGCCAGAGTTGAAGGGGCTGCGATAGTAAACATGATCAGCACGAGAAACACCGACCATAAAAATTTATTGGATTTCACAAAACTACTCCTAAATGAATGTGTGAATTAGTAAAAGCAATAGTCACTCGTCAGTAAGAACTGACTTCTGATCCTGCCATCCGGCTACTGCCGTCTGCCTTCCAGCTTCAAGGCCCCGATTCTAAACGTCCTGGCAAAGTTCGAGCAATGCCTCACGCGCCGCCTGCAATTCACTCTCGGCCTGCGAGTCTTCCAAATTGAGGCGCAGAACGCCGGCTGGCGTAAAAGTCGTCTGCCCTTCGCGGCTCACAAATTCCGTGAGCTTTTCCGGCGAAATACGAGCATTTTCACTAAACTTGATTGCGATTCCTTCCGCAGTTTTGTCTATCGAAAGGACGCCAAGCTCCTCTGCCAGGCGTCGCAACCGCGCATAAGCAAAAAGATCTTCCACCGAATGCGGCAAGCGCCCGTAGCGATCCTCAGTTTCACGACGAATGTTGGCAAGCGTCTCTTCGTCCCGGGCTGAGGAGACTCGCTTATAAGTCCGTAAGCGCTGGCCCATGTCCTGGATGTAGTCCTCAGGAATGGCTACGTTGACACCCAGGTTAATGGAAACGCTGGTCTCATCTTCAACCTGTTCGCCGCGCAGCTCAGCCACCGTGCGCTCTAACATCTGTGTGTAAAGATCGAAGCCGAGGGCGTCCATGTGGCCTGATTGCTGGCCACCAAGAAAATTGCCGGCGCCGCGCAATTCGAGATCAAGGGCCGCAATCCGAAACCCGGCTCCCAAATCTGAGAACTCTCGGATAGCCGCAAGCCGTCTCCGGGCTATCGGCGTGAGCTCCTGCTCGCTCGGAATCAGCAGATACGCATAAGCGCGGCGACTGGAACGACCCACTCGTCCGCGGAGCTGGTAAAGCTGAGAAAGACCGTAAGTATCGGCGCGGTTTATGATGATCGTGTTGGCACGGGGGATGTCTATCCCATTTTCGATGATGGTTGTTGCAACGAGAACATCATATTTATGGTCAATAAAATCGAGCATAACCCGCTCCATTTCCTTCTCATTCATCTTCCCGTGACCCACCACCAGGCGCGCCTGGGGCACGATCCGCTGCACGAGGGCGGCAATCGTTTCGATGGTTTCGACCCGGTTATGAATCAGAAAAACCTGCCCGCCTCGCGCCAGCTCCAGCTCAATTGCCGACTTGATGACGTTTTCAGAAAACTGCACTACCTGAGTCTGAATTGCGAGACGGTCTCGCGGCGGAGTCTCGATCAAAGACATGTCGCGCAGACCTGTCAATGACATGTTAAGGGTGCGTGGGATGGGCGTTGCCGAAAGCGTCAGCACGTCCACTCGCTTCTTCAGTTGCTTCAACTTCTCTTTATGAGCGACGCCAAACCTTTGCTCTTCATCGACGACTACGAGACCTAGATCTTTGAACCTCACATCTTTCGAGAGGATCCGGTGGGTGCCAATCACCACGTCTATTTCACCTGACTCCACACGTTTGACGATTTCTTTTTGCTCCTTTGCGGAGCGGAAGCGTGAAAGCAACTCCACCTTTACCGGAAACGGTGCAAAGCGCGAGCGCAACGTGTCGTAGTGCTGATAGGCGAGCACGGTTGTCGGTGTCAGGATGCTAGTCTGTTTACCTTCCATCACGGCTTTGAAGGCCGCACGCATCGCGACTTCGGTTTTGCCGTAACCGACGTCGCCACAGAGCAGCCGATCCATCGGAGTGGGTTCTTCCATATCGCGTTTCACATCTTCGATGGCAGTTTCCTGATCAGGCGTCAGCACATATTCAAAGCCGTCTTCAAACTCGCGCTGCCAGGGAGTGTCAGCCGCGAACGCATAACCACCAACGAGCTTCCTTTCCGCATAAAGACGCAGCAGCTCATCTGCCATGTCGCGCATGGCGCGCTTCGCTTTGGCTTTAGTTTTCTGCCACCCGAGTCCGCCCAGTCGATCCAACGTTGGTTGGTGGCCCTCCGCACTCGAATATCGTTGCACCAGGTCCATCCGCTCGACGGGGACGTAAAGCTTTGCTTCGTCCGCATAAAAGAGCAGCATGAACTCGCCGCTGCGCGGACCAAGATCCAGAGTTTGCAGACCACCAAAGCGCGCGATGCCATGATCGATGTGGACGACAAAATCTCCGACTTTCAAATCGCGAAAGTCGGAAAGGAAAGCGGCGGTTTTCAGCTTTTTCTTTTTCGTGCCCGGCTTTTGCGCTCTGCCGTCAGCCGTGACGGCACGGCGTTCAAGCTGAGTGTCCCCCGCCTCGTCAAAAAGATCGCTTTCGACGTGAACCACCAGGCGCGCCCCAGGTAAGGCAAAACCACCGCTGAGACGACCAATGGTTACTACTGTCGCGCCGGCGACAGCTTCACCTGTCAGATTCCCCGACTGCCCGAGCAATTGCGCATCGAGATCGTATTCGAGGAGAATCTCGCGCACTCGTTCGGCCACACCCAAACTGGGCATCACCAAAAGCGTGTTTGCTCCTTCAGCACTGCTACGACTTAGGTCGTTAGCGAGATCGGCAAGCCTTCCGTGATAACGCATCACCGATTGCGACTTCCATTCAATTTCCGGGACGGCTCCCACAGTCGGAAACAGAAAAAGTGGGCGACGGCGCGCCCGTCTGCGACCGAGTTGTACCTCGGGCGCTTCCGAGTCAAGCAACAATTCCTGATCGACACTCGCAGCAGCACGGCCGAGGGTGCGCAGCTCAAGCCTGGGGCGCTGTTCGAGCTTCGTGCGGAGCTCATCAGCTGTCAGGTAGAGCTCTTCAGGGCTCAGGGCCAGATCATCGGCGGCATCTGTTTCGTGGAATCGATCTGCGAGCGATTGATAAACCTCGCCGAGGAACGAGTCGATGCCGGTTGGATCATCGATTACCAGTACAGCATCTTTCAAATACTCGAAGACGCTTG
The DNA here is from genome assembly GCA_963826235.1 of Pyrinomonadaceae bacterium. GTDB lineage: Bacteria > Acidobacteriota > Blastocatellia > Pyrinomonadales > Pyrinomonadaceae > PSRF01. The sequence goes on from CAWGWE010000003.1 coordinate 157,784, forward strand.
AGTTGCGTTCACGCACGAGGGGCATCAGCCATTCCCAGCCAGTAAACGCTTCCCCTTCGTCAGCAAAAGACGTGCGATCACGCAGGGAGCGCCCGAAGCGTGAATCGGCCCAACGCTCGCGGGCGGCATCGGCCCAGGCACTAAAATCGTTGGCCGTTACGGCCAGCTCTCGCATCGGTGCGATTCCGACTTCTTTCAGCTGCGTGGTGGAAAGCTGAGTCTCAGGATCGAATTCGCGAATCGACTCAACTGTGTCGCCAAAAAACTCGAGACGCACCGGCGCGGCCGCGCCCGGAGACCAGACATCGAGAATTCCGCCTCGCAACGAAAACTCCCCTACACCGCTTACCGGATCTTCCCTGACGTAACCAGAGGCGACTAACTTTTCAACTAATAATTCCGGGGCCTGATCCTGGTCGCGTTTGAGGCGCGTGCCGAGCCCGGCCAACTCTTCGGGTCTAACGGTCTTGCGCGCGAGGGCCCGGGCGGTGAGGAGTACAAAATCCTGCGAGTGCTGCGTCAGCCTCCAGAGCGTCAGCGCGCGCTTCTCAAGCGTTTCAGCATGCGGAGAGGAACCCGCATAGGGATCGCTTTCCGAAGCCGGCAACAGCAAGACCTCGTTTTCACAGTCTATTTTTCCATGCAGTGCGCAGTACCAGAAGCGGAGATCGCTTTCGAGGGGTTCAAGATCATGATTCGCCTGCGCCACGATCGCGAACAACTTGCCGGTTGCTTGTTGGAGACTGGCGAGAGCGAGGGCTCGTGCTGATCCGGTCACAAGACCGCTGATGGAAATCACACGCGCGCCACGAGATATTTCGTTGACCAGCCTTTCGAATTCGGCAGTCTCGCGGACGCGTTGCAGTGCGCCGTGCAAAGCCGATGATGATTGCAGCGTACTACTCATGTGAACACCTGTTATCGGTTCGCTAACTCATCTCCTCAGTCGCTGAATCAGCGTACTTGTAGATTCTCCTTCAACGAACGGCAGAGAAATGACGCGTCCCCCGGCCGCCTCCACTTGCTCACGGCCGTGAATTTCATCAAGTCCGTAGTCGCCGCCTTTTACCAGCACGTCAGGCAGGACTTCCTTGATCAACCCTCGCGGCGAAACTGCATCAAAAATCGTGACATAAGTCACATCTCGAAGCGCAGCGAGCACCTCGGCCCGTTCATCCTGATCAATAATGGGCCGATCGTTGCCCTTCAATTTTCGGACGGCGCTGTCGCTGTTAATTGCCACGATAAGAGCATCGCCGAGGGCACGTGCTTGTGCCAGGTAGCGCACGTGTCCGACGTGTAATAAATCGAAAACACCGTTGGTAAACACGACAACCTGGCCGGCCGCGCGCAGACGTTGGCGCTCCCGAAGCAAATCTTCGTGGCTCATTAACTTTCCGCTCATTCAATTAAAAGACTAACAGCGTTATTGCCGATTGGCGACTAGAGATATTGCCAATTGCCAATTGCCGATTGCCGATTGGTCACCCGGTACAGTACGGGGCGGTAGCGACCGCATTCAAGCTGATGCACACTCGGTACAGTACGGGGCGGTAGCGACTGATGACATTGGCAATTGCCAACTGCCGATTGTTAATGGGGTCTTTTCGGATCCATGCCAATCGGCAATCGGCAATCGGCAATGACATGATTGGCAATCGCCAATCGGCAATCTGTATAATCAGCGCTTTCGTTTGGGAGCATAAAATTTGTCGACACCCTTCAATGAAATCACAGGCGAGAACGATCAAACGCAGGCCCGGCTCGAACATCTTGAGGCCCTGCGACGACTCGTCGGCAACGTTTACCCGAACCGGTTTGTGCGTAGCGAGGTTGTGGAACCGGGCCGCGAAGATACTATTGCTGCAGTTGTCGCAAAATTTCATGACTTTGAACCGAAAAACCCTGAAGGTCAGCGACCCGCGCCCGAAGAGATCGAGCTTGCCAATCAACAACTGAACGCCATCACAGTCCGCCTCGCGGGAAGGATTGCTTCACCGCCACGCGTGATGGGCAAAGCCGCATTCGTTCATCTGTCCGACGGCGTTTCCCGTTTACAAATTTATATTCGCAAGGCTGATGCGAAGGCCGTCAATAACGCGACGCGAGACTTGATTGAGGAGGAAGGCAAAGGCTGGGAATTGTTCGAGCTGTTGGACCATGGCGATTTCATCGGCGCTGAAGGCTATCTCTTCATCACTAAAACTGGTGAGTTGTCAGTCCACGTAACGAGTTTGCAGTTTTTGGCGAAGGCGTTGTTGCCGATGCCTGACAAGATGCACGGCATTCATGATCCGGAGATCCGCCAACGACAACGCTACGCCGATTTGATTGCCGGCAGTCTCAAACTCGAGCACGTGGAACACGAGCTTAGTCCGCGTGAAGTATTCGAAAGGCGCTCAGCGGTAATTCGGGAAATGCGCCGCTTCCTGGACGACCATGGTTACGTGGAAGTCGAAACACCGATGCTGACTTCCAAAGCCACGGGAGCCGCAGCTAAGCCTTTCGAAACCTATCACAATGCGCTCAGCATTCCGCTCTACGCGCGCATCGCGCCAGAGTTGTATCTGAAGCGGCTGCTGGTTGGAGGCTTTGAAAAGGTCTACGAACTCAATCGCAATTTCCGTAACGAAGGCATCGATCGGACGCACAATCCGGAGTTCACGATGCTGGAGTTTTACTGGGCCTACGCTGACGTGAACCAGATGATGGATTTTTGCGAGGAAATGATACGCACGACGGTTTTGAAAGCGCTGGGACACACGAAAGCGCACTACGGTGTTCATGCCATCGACTTCGCGCAACCGTTTCTGCGGCTGACAATGAAGGAAGCGATCGCAAACTACTGGCCAAAAGCCCTATCAAATCTAGGAAGTGAAGAATTCTCCGAAACCTGGTTAGATAACCCGAAGCGCGTTAAAGAGCTTGAAGTGTTTCTCCGATATCATGACTCCGAGTTGGTACCTGATTATGACATCCTTCCTCACGAATCGGGTTTTGACGAGATGATTGAAGGCACGTGGAAATGGGCTACTGAGGGCGGCACTTCAGTGGATCCTGGGCCTCATTTACCCGAGGGTCTGGCCTTGGCGAAGATATTTGAAACAATTGCGGAGCCTCATCTAATGCAGCCAACCTTCATCACAGATTTTCCAAAGTCGATTTCACCACTTTCAAAGGCTTCGCCGGAAGATCCGTCAATCGCTGAACGATTTGAACTCTTCATCGCCAACATGGAATGCGCTAACGGCTTCTCAGAATTAAATGACCCGCGAGAGCAGTACGACCGCTTTAACGATCAAATGCAGCAGCGTGAGAGCGGTGATCAAGAAGCGATGATTATGGATGAAGACTATATCCGCGCGCTTTCGTATGGCATGCCCCCGGCAGCTGGTATTGGGATAGGAGTCGATCGGTTCGTTATGTTGTTAACCGACCGACAGTCGATTCGTGACGTGATCTTATTTCCTCACATGCGGCCTGACGAAAGGGCAAGGGCTGGGTTCTATAACAGCGTTATGGCGCGACTCTCGTTTGCGAAAACTTACGACAACTTAACCTCGGATGAGTACGTGAAGGAGTTGGCGAGAAGGTTTCGCATCACTCTGAAGGAGGAGGAAATTTTGATCTCCAGCCTCAACACGGGCTCAAGAACCAGAGCACAAGTGTTGCGACTCATTGCAGAAAGCGCAGAAGCAAGTCGTGGCTGGCAAGAAGTGGGGGAAATTCTGTCAACGTTGTGAGGCGACGATTTCTCTCCCTGGCCGCGCGGTATCGGCCTCAGGCATAGACCGATGGTCACGTTGCTCACTAACCGTCAATCGATTCGCGATGTGATTCTTTTTCCGCCCATGAGGCCGGAACGGAAAGCGGAAGCAGCTGACGAATCCGAGAGCGAATAAGCAAAACGAAACCGCCAAGCCGCCAAGAAACGCCAAGTTCGCCAAGGAGCAAAAGCGAAGGACAACATAGATCCCAACTGCGTTTCGGGATTCTTGGGTTTGTGCTTTTTGTTTAATTCTTGGCGTACTTGGCGGGTCTTGGCGCCTTGGCGATTTCTATTATTGTTGAGGTGATTACTGCTTAGGAGTTTGGGCTGCAGCTTTCTCACGCAGGCTAGCAAGCCGCGAATCGGACCAGTCTGGTTTTTGACCCAGCTGTTCTTTGCGCCTAATGTAATTTTCCATCGCTACGAGAGCCCCAGCGAAGTCTCCCCGTTTTTCACGCACGCCGCTCAAGTTCAGCAGGAATTGCGCATTCTCATCCTGATAAGCCTGGGTTGCGCGCAGGTAGTTCTCTTCCGCGAGCTGCAGGTCGCCACGTAGTTCGTAGAGCCGGCCGAGATGGTAATACGTGATGGGGAACCGGGCCGCGTCCTTCTCGGCGACAAGCAAGAGAGCGGCAATCGCCTCATCGTTGCGGCGTAGTTCCATCAGCGAGAAACTCAGTTCAAGATTGGCCGGAGAAAAATAGCCACCTTTGCGCGCAATGACCCGACGAAAATTGTCGACCGCTTCCTCGAAGCGACGGTTCTCATGCGCGTTGCGAGCGCGTTGCAGTAAGTCATGAGTTTCTGGATCGAGCGTGAAAGCCGGCTCTGGAGAATTCGCGCTGGAGAGGGCGTTACCGTTTCGCCCGGCCACTCGATTAGCGTCAGTCGCACCCGGTGCCGCAGAAGACCTTGAAGCCGAACGGCTACCACTGCCTGAACTTCTCAAGGCCTGTGCTGCCGCACTGTGTTTCGGATCCACAGCGATCGCCCGATTCCATTCGCGAACAGCACGATCCATTTCGCCGCGAGCGGCATAGAGGCGGCCGAGGTTGTAACTCGCCTCAGCGTAGTTGAAATTTTCCGTGCGCAACGCTCCTAGAAAAGCTTCGTAGGCCTGGTCCCAAAATCCCTGCCGCAGCAGAATCACACCGAGATTATTCGACGCTCGCGAGTAATTACCCTTGCGCTGTTCTATTGCTTTTCGATAGGCACTGATCGCAGCGTCAGTGGCATCGAGCCGAGCAAATGCATTCCCGATGTTGTAAAAACCCTGCGGGTCAAAACGATTTGCGGCAGCGAGCGATTGCAGCTCAGCGAGCGCTTCTTGCTTCAGGCCCTGGGCCACCATCTGGTCCACAACCGTCAACTGCTCGCGCAATCTTGCTTCCGGCGTCGCGTCGGCATCCACCGTAGTTGGCTTCGCTGTCTCTGCTTCGCCAGCTTCAGTTACTTCTTCAGTAGCTGGAGACGGTTTAGCTTCTTCCTCCGCGGGCGCAGGCGACGGGCTTGCGATCGGAACCGCTTCATAAGCGGGCGAGGGTTGCGCAGCAGGTTGTGGACTAGGCTTGGCCTTTGGCTTAGAACCGGCCGCCGCGCGCCTAATTCGCGTTTTCGGTTTTGGCGCGGGCTTTGACGCCGCAGCCGGATCCTGGTCGGACGAAGCTTGCCTGGTCTGGCTCTGCGCCATGACAGCAGCAACTGTCAAAAGCGAAATTAAAGCAAAGGCCGGGAAGATTTTGCCTGGCTGATTTGTAAGGACTTTCATGAGAGTGATTACCTGTGCAGACGCGGCGCTTCGGCGCGAACGTAAGTCAAAATAGTGCCGCCAAAGCCCACCGCCCAACCGTGCGTACGGTCCGCGAAAAATACTCGCTCGAGTGGATGAGTCGTGTTGCTTTGCTCGACGACCCAATTTAGCCCACCGTCAGCTGTGTGGATTGTTGTTCCCTCCGCGCCAACGGCCCAACCTTCAACCGCGTCCAGAAATTTAACGTCATACAGATCCGCAGTGACACCTGAGCTCTGCGCTTGCCAGGTTCTGCCACCGTTAACAGTGCGATAGATACTGCCACCGCTGCCAACGGCCCAACCAACACGATTGCCAACAAATGAAGTTGCGTTGAAGCGAATACCGGGTGCGTCCACGAGTTTCGCGACGTGCCAGGTTTCACCGCCATCGAAAGTTTGGAGAATCGTGCCGCCCGCGCCAACTAACCAGCCGCGGTTGTCGTCGATGAACGTGCCTCCGAGCAGAAGGTGGCGCGTCGGAGCATTGAGACGTACCCATTTCGGGTCACCTGGTGACGACTTGTAAACCGCGCCGAACTCCCCAAAGGCCCAGCCGCTGCCGCTGGGGCTGAAAACCGCGCGTACCAGCCGGGCATTGACGTCGGCGTCGGGAATCACCACGCGTTCCCAATGCTCGCCGCCGTCTGTAGTGCTCATCAGGTATGTGCGCGGATCGTGGTTAGACTTCAGCTGGTAGACATTGCGCTCGCAAACGATCCAGCCATTGCGCGAGTCGGAAAAATAAATGTCGCGCAGGACGTCGTCGTTTGGTTTAGCGCGTGCCTTCCAGGTTTTGCCGCCATCCTCGGTTGCGAGGAAAGCGCCTTTGCTGCCCACCGCCCAACCGCGACTTTGATCGAGAAAGAAAACTCCGTGCAACCAGGAAAAAGAGCCCGAGGTTTGTCGTGCCCAGGCGCCGCGTTGCGCCAGAGCGGAGGTTGAGAGAACGAGGAGCAGGAGGATCGCGGCAAAGCCGCGCAAATTGCTGATGGTCGATTGCCGATTGCCGATTCTGCCAACTGCCGATCGGATTCTGGCGAAGTTAGTCATATCACTAACGACAATTAAGAGGTCCAACAAACCGAAACACAATCGGCAATTGGCACTTGGCAATTGGCAATGTCTAGAACGGCAGTCCGCCACCCGTAAAGATTCTGGCGAAACTAAGTATCGGACTGAGACTCATAATCTTTTGCAGCGTCTTCAACTTGTTGCCGGGAACAATAATCTGATCACCCGGAACCAGATAGGTATTGTCCGGAGCCTTGCCTTTGTAGATCGCCGACACATTTACGGCGATCGGCGATAGCATCCCGGTCGGTTGCCGGCGCAAAACTACGACCTTGCTGCGATTGCCTGTCGGCAACACGCCGCCCGCTTCCGTGATTGCTTCGGTAACGGTCAAACGACGATTCATTACGCGAATCCCAGGTTGCGCCACGTCGCCGATCACTGCATAGCGATACGAGAAACCCTTATCAAGCGAAACTGTTACCTGCGGATCGATGATGTATTCGTCATACTGTTTCTTGATCAGTTCTGCCACCTCGTCGACCGTCTTACCGTTGACGAAGATGCCGCCGGGAATTAGTGCCAGGGAAACGCGCCCGCTAGGCGGGATAATAATGCCGCTGCGCGAATAGCGATCCTGACCAAAGACAACTACGGAGATTACGTCTTCTGGTCCCAGCCGATAGGTGTTAAAGAAATTGTTGTAATAGGGGACGACAGCGTTTTCCTCGGACATCTGTTCCTGACGGTTCGCCTGCATTTCTGCAGGGACATCATGAGGCGCTGGCTTCGCTTCATCTGGTTCCAAACGCTCTCCCGTAGGAAGTGATGCCGGCTTGCTCTCCTTCGACTTTTCCTGAGTCGCAGGCGGAGTAGGACTCGCCGTACTCGCCACGCGGGGACGCGTCTTGTTATCTGAGGGCTCCGGCTGCTGAGCTGAAACCGCAACGCTTAGGGAGAGTAAGAGTCCCGTCGCAAGGACGAAACCTGAAATCCTGTTTACTGCTTTCATCACAACCTCCAAAAGGGCGCAGGCTTTATTGTCCGCCGCGTCCGAAAAGAATGATCTTAACTGTCTCAAACAAGACGATGGCATCAAGAATCAAACTTTGATTCTTTACGTAGAAAAGATCGTATTGCAGCTTCTGCCGCGCGTCTTCGATCGATGCGCCATAGGGATACTTGATTTGGGCCCATCCCGTTAGGCCCGGGGGGATTAGATGCCGTTGCTCGTAATAAGGAATCTCCTGGGCAAGCTGGGCCACGAAGTGGGGGCGTTCGGGACGCGGTCCCACAAAGCTCATCTCGCCGCGCAGGATGTTCCAAAACTGGGGAATCTCATCAACGCGAATCTTGCGAATAATGCGGCCCACGCGTGTCGTGCGGTCGTCGTTCTTGCTGGCCCAGACGGGCCCGTCCTGCTCCGCATCAACTCGCATCGAGCGGAACTTAAGAAGCACAAACGGCTTGCCGTTGTTGCCTACTCGTTCCTGGCGATAAAAAACCGGGCCCCGCGATTCAAGCTTGATCAGAATCGCTGTCAGCAACGCGATCGGCAACGAAAGAATTACACCCAGCAAAGCCACTAAGCGGTGCACGAAACTACGCGCAATGCCAGCCGAACGCGCCTGGCGACCCCGGCCGGAAAAGATCAGCCATGATGGACGCATCATGTTCAGGGAGACGCGACTCGTAATACGTTCATAAAAACTGGCCCCCTCTTCGATCGAAACGGTGCCCGCCAGGCTTAGCTGCAGAAGTTTTTCCGTAGGTAACAATCCGCGCCGCTCGCCCATTGCCACCACGATGCGATCGATGTTTTCACGTTTGACGACCTCAGCCAGTTCCGACGTTACTCCGATCACACGGGGGTTGATCAGGCTCTTACCCAACAACTCCGAGTCAGAGCCTACGAAACCGATGATGCGATAACCCGCATCGGGCCGGTTGAGAACCTCCCGCGCTAGTTCAACTGCCAGGTTTCCGGAGCCAACAATCAGAATTCGTTCGCCGAAATCCGGATGTCCCAGGAACCAGTGAATGCTCAAACGCCAGCCCACCATCAGCAACAACGCTAATGGTAATGCTATGAGAGCCACGCCACGACCAATCATCAGGTACGGGAAGACGTAGAACATCAGGGCCAGTGCGATCCACGCCAGCCCTAAAGCCTGAACTAACCGCAGCACCAACTCGCGGCGGTCGTGCATGACAACGAAGTCGTAAAGATCGAAGAGGTAAAAAGCCGCGAGGCAGAAACCTGTAGCGAACCCGGCTTTTAGAAAACCATGACGCTCAACTAGTTCGTAATGAGCACCATCCAGTCCGAACCTCAAATCGACAGCACCCACCAGCGCGCCGAAGATCACAGTCGCTTCGGCGAGTAACAAGAGTACGGTGCGAGCATTGAGGCGCGATGATCTCAATTGATGATTGATACCTCCTCAGCTGGTTCGTTAGGGACGGTTAGTGGCTCTGGCACCGTTATCGAGCGATCGCGGCGGTTATAGCGTTGCTGGTAGTAATATGCGGTTGAATCAACCTTTTCGTCGGCACGGTTCAGGACAACGCCGAGCAGTCTATCCTTAGGCAACTGTTCCAACAGTTTGTCTACCAGGGCGTAGCGTGTTTTGCCGGCGCGCACCACCAACAAGGCAGCATCGGCGCGGCTAATCAGCACATTGGCGTCAGTAAAGATTCCCATCGGCGGGGCGTCGATGATGATGTAGTCAAACATCCGCCGGCAATCTGCGATTAAGCGAGCGAACGTTGGTCCGGAAAGCAATTCTGCGACGTCGTCGCGCGCGCGCCCTCCCGGCAAGAGATAGAGTCCGGCGGGATCAAGCCGCACGATAGCTTCCTCTAATCCGATTTGACCGCCGAGTACCTCGGAGAGTCCGATAGAGGCATCAATGCCGAGATAATCGGTAGCGCAGGGTTGGCGCAGGTCGGCGTCAATCACCAACGCTCGCACTCCATCAGTCTGGGCCAGTAACCATGAAAGGTTCAGCGCCGTGAGAGTTTTTCCTTCACCGACGCCGGCACTGGTAACTACGAAAGTGCGCATTTGCTGGCGTTCACCGGCTTGCAAGAGTCTGGTGCGAAGCGAGCGAAACTGCTCGCAGTAACCCGAACGAGGTTGACTCACCGCAACCAGGTGAGGCTCAACGCGCGCCGCGGAAACGTCATAAGAAACGAATCCCGCGGCACGCGTCGCCTCGGCAGCGCCCAAAGTTGCCCCAACAGCACGCGAAGTCATTCCGCCGGGGAGTGCCGACCCGCCGGGTGCATCCGCAGTGTGCGCAGTGGACGCTGAACTGTGCACCCCATTGTTTTGCGCCATTATTGAAGAGCCGCTAAATAACTGCTCTTCAACCTGACGCGCGTTGGGGATTTGATTCTCCCCGCCGCTGCGGTGCTCAGAATTTTGTGTACTCTGTGATGGTCGCGGCTTCGGAGCGTCACCGTTTTGCGAGGTGCTCGAACGCCTGATTGCATCGAAAACTCTTCCCATCAGCTCTCCTTCTTACTTGTACGACCGCAGTACCGGTCGCCGGGCAGTGTTGCCTGTTTATTACTCCGTCAAACTCAATGTTCGACGGGCATGGGTAAATCCATTTCCGGCTCGCTTTCAGTGGCAGTGGTGCCGGCGGACCATAATTCAGCGCGACTTGCTGACGAAAAAATCGGGGCCGGTGCTTCGGTTTGTTCCCCAGGTTGCATGCCACGATCGGGCGAGGGCAGCATGTCAAAAGTTTCAGCCACTTCTTCGACCAGTTCTCGGCTGATCGTTGTCTCTCCTGCCGCAAAGCCGGCCAGTAAAGCGTTATCACACAGATTGTTTACGTTGCGAGGAATGCCGTCGGAACAGCGATAAATAAACTCAATAGCCGCGGAAGAAAAAATGTGGGTCCGTTCGGCGCCGGCCACCAGCAGCCTTGAAGTGATGTAACGCTCGGTCTCTTCAATGGTGGGCAATGGCTTAATTACGCAACGCAACGCGATGCGCTGTTTAAGTTGCCGCAAATCAGGATTGTTGAGCACCTCTCGCAGTTCCGGCTGGCCAGTCAAAACAATTTGCAGTTGCTTGGCGGTATCCGATTCAAAGTTTGAGAGCAGACGGATCTCCTCGAGCACGTGAGGTGAAAGTCCCTGAGCTTCGTCTACGATCAGAACAGTGCGCAATCCGCGGGAGTGACGCGCTTCAAGAGCGCGACCTAAGCCCAACAGCAAGTCTGATTTGGTTTCCCAATTTTGCACACCGAGCAGCGTGGCCACGTGCTGATAAAACTCCGGCACTGAAAGGCGCGGATTGAAGATGTAAGCAACAAGCACGGTGCGATCGAGGCGCTGCATCATCCAGCGCAGAATCGTGGTCTTTCCAGTTCCAACTTCGCCGGTGACTACGACCAGCCCCTTACCGCTTTCGATTCCATAGTGAAGGTTAGCCATCACTTCGGTGTGCGAAGGGGTGAAGTAGATAAAACGGGGGTCCGGCGTCAGCGCGAATGGCAGCTCTTTCAGTCCGTAGAATTCTGCGTACACTTTTAATCCTCCATAACCAGCTCTCAGGGCTTGGCCTGATGAGCGCGCAACTTAATTAGGCGCTACCTGACGAGAACATCTCGAAGATATGCGTAGCTCTGAGGGCGAAAGCCAACACGGGAATACTCACTATGGTTACAGCAACTGCCGCTGCCAGCAGCAGCCTTCGGCGTCGTGGAATGGCCCGCGCTTCTTGTGCCGTTAATAGTTCGGGGACCGCAGCCAATACAGGTAACCCGGTGTAGTGGGCCGCGTCTTCACGACTTTGAATCGTGCGCAGCTTGGGAACCTCAAAAGCGACCGCCAAAAGCAGGCCGAAGCCGAGCCCCAATCCCAGTCCCATAGCAAACAGGACCAAACGCTTTGGAGCAACGGGCTGAGAAGGCAAGTACGCCGCGTCGACCACCTGAATTCCTTCGCCCTGTTGTTGCGAAGCAGCGTCGGCGCCTAGTGAAATTCTTTGTTGTTGTGCCAGCAGCGAGTCGTAAGCCGCTTTCTTCGTTTGATACTCACGATCGAGTGCGCCCAGAGCCACTTCGGCTCCAGGTACGTTGTTGATGCGCTGCATTACCACACCTATCGCCGCATCGAGATCAGTTAGCGTCTTTTGTTGCCGTTTGATCTCACTGTCGATCAGGCGGAGCTCGGCTTCCAAATTAGCTACTTGTAGGTCAGGGCGGTCCTTTAGTTTTTCCTGCCGCTCCTTAATTTTATTTTTCCAGTCGTCCACCATGTCATCCATCGAACGCTTGACTGAGTCGAGCTCAGCCTGCTTGGCCAGGACATCCGGATGCTTTGGTCGTAGCTCGGTTAGCATCCTCTGCAACTGCGATTCGATGTCGGCCTTGCGAGATGCGAGCTGCCCCCACGCCGGAGTGGTCTTGGGATCGGTGGTGTTTTCAATAACCTCTTCCTTCACCTGGTCGACCGTTTTCTTAATTAGTCCCAGCTGACCAGAAAGAGCTGAACGGCGGTCCTGCAGACGTCCGACTTCGGTGATGTAGGCTTTCTGTTGTTCACGCAAACCGGTGAGCTGCCCAACCAGAGCCGTAGCCTCTGAAGGGAGATTACCGACGTTCTTTTGCATGAATTCAAGCCGCCTTTGATCAGCGGCGTCCAACTCCGTTTTCGCCTGCAGCGCCTGGTTATCGATGAACTGTTTTGCCGAGGTCGTGGAATTGATGCTGGACTTTGCTTGCTCGTCGATGTACTTACCGGCAAGCGCCGCAGTTACCCCTTGAGTAGTTCGCGGATCCCTTCCCCGGTAAGAAATATTGAAACCGTTGGTGATTTCGTTGCGGGTGTTTATCTCGACGTTAATGTCTTTACGCATTTTGTCGATGATGTTTTCCATCGGCTCGCCGCGTAATCTCTCGGCTTGGTAAAGGTCGTATTTGGCCACCAGCGGTTCAAGCGAACTGCGGCTCGTCACCACCTGAGTGATTCCACTTAGCTGTCGCGTGATCGTGTCTTCAGTGACAGTGGGCACCACCGAAGTAGGCAGGGTGGAAGGCGTGACTACAATGAGCGTTGACGACTCGTAGACGTCGGGTAGCCGGTATACGACCCAGGCGACCGCGGTAGCAATGGCAATCGCGGGCAGAATAATCAGCCACTTACGCTGCCAGATAATGCGTAGATACTCACTGGGCTTTCTTTGGCGAAATTCAACACTCATACAGCACTCCTCTTTTCAAAACCATTGATGGCTTCGCATGTGGTTCGGCAACTGCCGAGACGATTCAGCCTCGCCTTACAGCGTCGACAAAGCCTTCCTGGCTTCGTCGATATCAGCGAACGGGGCTTTATCCGCTAATCTTACGGCCAGCGCCAATTCACGTTTTGCAGCTTCATTGTCGCCCTTGCCCTTTAAGGCCATCCCAAGGTGATAGCGATAAAGCGCGCTCGGTGACACTTGGGACTTCTTAGCCGCCGCTTCGTCCATCGCGACGGCTTTTCGCAGATGTTCGACCGCTACGCTGTAAAGCGCTTTCTTGTAATAGACCCAACCGAGGGTATCGCTGAAGCCAGCCACATTAGGATTTTTTTGAATCACACCTTGGGCCAGGCGAACAGCTTCATCAAGGTTTCCGTTTAGTTCAGGACGGGTGGCATATAGCCAAGCAAGATTGTTTGCCGCAATCACAGCGTTCGGATCCCTTTCGAGCGCCTGGCGATAGTGATCCATGGCGTTCGGATAATCTTTCTTGGAATCGTACAGAATACCGATTAGGACATAGGCGCTGGGATTCTCGGGCCTAAGCGCTACGACCTTTTTCAGCTCAGTGATTGCTCGATCTTCTTGCTTGGTATTGATGAATAACGCACCGAGGGACGAGTAGGCGGTGATGTAATTCGGATCCAGCTCTAATGCCTTACGCAGTTCGGCTTCAGTGCCCTGGGCATTACGCTCATTCGCGTAGATCTGGGCCTTGAGATAATGCAATGAAGCGTCATTGGGAAAGGAACTCAATACCTGATCAAGTCTGGCATGGGCCTTAGCTAACTCGTTGCGGCTCGCATAAACCTTTATTAAGCCATCCAGGGCGCTGAAATCTGTGGGAGAAATCTGCAGCGCGTTTTCAAAAAAGCCGATGGCATCATCTGGTTTCTTTTGGGCTATCGCGATCCCAGCGAGGTTGATGTAGACATCGGGATTGTTCGGATTGGCGTCCTTGGCTGTCATGAAATCCTGACGCGCGCCCTCGAGGTTGCCTAATTGAGCTTGAGACGCGCCATGAATGATTAAGGCCCTTAAAGTCAGGTCGGCCAGCATCTGCGGCGAATTCTCAGAGTCCGGCGCCGTTTTCGCGAGCCGAGTCAACAAGTCAGTTGATTGGGTAAGTGATTTTTTGGGTTCCGCCGCGGCAAGCGTCAGCTGCGACTGCAATAGTTTCGCGGGAAGATAATCGGGATAGTTTCGCTCCAGATCTGCTGCGAATGCCCGGGCCTGATCGATCATACCGAGGGCGAAATGGGCCTGGGACATGAAGTAAAGACCGAGCTTGGAATTTGGCTCTTGTCTTAAAACCTCCTTCAAGTCTTCGACAGCAGCTTTTACATCGTCAGCCTTGCCCTGCTGTATTCGCATTTGGGCGCGCAGCTGAAGGGCTTGACGATCGCTTGCGTCCTTCTTTAAAACTTCGGCGATCTGAGCGGCTGCTCCATCTCTATCGCCCTTCCGCAATAAAATCTCACCTAACCGGTAACGACCCTGCGTATAGTCTGGCGCTTTGGTCAAAATGTCCTGATAGATTCGCGCCGCGTCATCGAGACGATTAATCGAAGAGTAGAAGTCAGCAAGTACGGCTTGTCCTTCCGGACGACTCTGGTCCAGATCGGCGAGTTGTTTGTAAGCCGCCTCCGCTTTATCGAGCTGTTTATTAACCAGATAGTAGCTCGCTAAGATCAATCGCGAATTACGATTCCCAGGCTCTACCTCCACAGCCTTTTGCAACTCTGCTTCAGCTTCCGCCTGCCGGTTGGCCTGAAGCAAAAACTTTCCATACTCCGTGTGGGCTAAACCTGAATTGTTGTTAAGGGAAATTGCTCGCCTAAAAACTTCCTCTGCTTTCGCTGGCTCATTGGTCACCATATAAAACCGCGCCAGGCTGAGATGCGACTCAACGCGATTCGGATTGATTTCCAAGGCGCGATTAAGCTCGGCCAGACCCTTTTCGCGGTCGTTACGCGCGAAGTGGATCGTGCCCATCAGAATGTGACCTTCGATGTGATTGGGATCTTTCTGGAGAATTTCGTTCGCCAGCTTTTCCGCTTCAGCCAAGATTTCCGGCTTCCCTCTACTTGCTACTACGTAAAGGGTTCCCAGTTTGACGCGGGCTTCAAGATTGTTGGCATCAAGCTGGACCGTTTTGCGCAGCTCGTCGAAAGCTTCCTGACCGCGCTGCAAACCTTCGTAGGCGCGCGCGAGACCCCAGTGAGCAGCAGCGGAGTTTTCGTCAATTTGGACAGCGTTACGAAATTCGATCGAAGCTTCCTGGAACCTCGATTCCTTGAGGTAAGCTTCGCCTTTACTAATGTGTTCCGCTTTAGCTTTTTCGGGATTAGAGCAACCGGAGAGGGCCAAAATGCCGGTTAAGAGTAGAGACAGCAGGGCTGCGCATTTCAAGTATTTCAAGCACTCCGTTTTCATTCTGTTTTGACTCCATGGCGAGCCGGTTTAACCGCTCGCGTCTTATTTCTCACAAGTGTTAACCAACTCTCGCGGGCAACGCTTTAAGTCGGATCACCTAAGTGAGACAAATGTAGAAAATAGCTAATTAGTTTCGGTTTCCTGTTAACGGAAACCTCTCACGCTCCACAAGTGCGTACCAGTTTTTCTCAAGCTCTCGGTCTGCATTCCTCGAATAATGCTGCCTATCCCTTAGTTGGGAATGAATTCCGGAAGCGCCTGCGCCGCGGTTTCTGAAAGGCTCTTTGCGGCTTCCAGAGCAGTGGTCTCTGAAGCGCCCACCGGGACCATCACGCGCACCATCGCTCCGTCTGAACGACGCAATCGGACACTATCGACGACAGTATAGATTTTGCCCCAGTACTCGCTGGCGACGCTGCGACCCCTTCCCTGATACCAATAAACAAGCAACTGCTTGCTACTGCCGTTTTGGATCATGTACCTGTTCGCTTCAAAAGAAGGCTGACCTTGAGGCGAAATTGTGACTCGTGCCGGACTCGACATCACCCAACCGGACCCGGGTAGACAGTTCAGGGGACTGTGATAGGTGACACCCGTGCGTTGAGAGGCGTAGTAGCCAACGTAAAAGTTCGCGTTAACATTCCCAATTCCGCGATAATCGCGCATCAGATAGTCGCTAGCGCCGAGGATACTCAACGTTTGTTCATCAAACTTTTGGTCTCCACCGCTCTGGCGCCAAACCCCCATTTCTCGCGGAAAATCTTTCAATTCCTTGCGCTGGACGGGAACCTCGCCGAGGTATTGCCAGGCGTTGACGACTACACCGCCAATCAGCAGCACCAGAAGTAGCAAACCGAAACGCAGCGAATTCTTCATCAGTTATTCCATTCCCTCCGGCTGAATCACCGGCGATGCCGCCACCTGGCGCCGCGCAGCACCATCAATATCTGATGCTGCATTTCGCGAAGCTTTGTAGCGAGCCGGACGAAAGCGATCTGTAACCCAAGCAACAGCAAAGAGCATCAGGAAAGCGACAATATAGATTACCCATCCCGAGAACGAGTGGAAGAAGCCATCCGCCACTTCGGTTCCATAGTAATGAGACAACACACCGGTGCCGCTGACACGCAATGCATTCGTCAGGATTGCGATCGGCACTGCGGAAATTACAATGATCGCCGAACGCCAAAAGGCGTAGCTCTTCAGCCACGAAAAACTACCCTTGTGGTTGTCGTCACCATCAGTCGGTGTGGGATAAGTGAAATAAGCAAACACGACCGCCAACGTCAGCAGAGTCATTAGCGAACGAATGCCGCTGCACGCTTCCACCACTTCGAGCTTTCTCGTCTCGCGTGCCCCTCGTGGCAAAAGCTCAATTACGTTTCCCTGTCGCAGCACCGGTATGTCCCACATGCTCATCGACCAAACTGCACAGCGTGAGGCGAACAGCTGCAGCGGAAATGCCACCTTGTTAAAAATGATTGCAGGGATGGGAATCGCGAGCACTAACAAACCGAGGGGAACCCACAACAGACTCAATAGCCTGTGACCCCAGAAAAAGATCACGAGACCCGCCAGCATCACGACAAGAGAGATCCGCTGCATGAAGAGCTCAGCGCCTGCTGTGCCGGCAAATAACATCAGCAAAGCCAACAGGACCATGGCCCCGCCGAGAATTGTCCCGGGGCGAGCTGTAGCGCGCGTGAAGTGCTCACGCTGGATCCAGACGATATAACCGATGATGAAAGGGATTAAGAGGCCGTGAGAGTAGTTTTCGTCAGTCCACCAATCGTGCCCCAACTTCGCGAGCACAACTCCATAAACAAAAACTAAAGCGGCAGAGATGGCGAGAGGTCGCCACAAACTTGTGGAGGCAGTGACACTCATTTATGAAGTACCTTGATCTGTTCTCGTAAGAGAAGGGCAAGTTCCCTTAAGAAAACCTTGGGTCTACCAAAATCCAAAGGTTAACCCGGAAGAGCAAGCCGAGCTTAGCTTAACTGGCGTCCAGGTTCAACTTGAGATGCCAGGATAAAGGCAACTACCCTCGGCGATGGGCGGGCCCCGAAAGCTGGAAAACGCCCGCATTTGGTCTAAAGAACCAATGTCAGCAACTTTCCAGAAATTTCTGATGCCGGGATCGGGTTTCGGTTGCCAAGTGCCGGGCAAATTCGCAGGTCAGGAAGGACCTGCCCCCGCCGTCACCCGAATCCAGATACTGCACTTCGTTACCCCATGGCCTCATTCCCACCAATAAAGCCCCGATTTCGTGGCTGAACCAGACTTGAGAATTCTTCCCTGAGGAATCTCAAGTTTTCCTCAACCCTTAACCGTATCTTTGCGAACTGTAGCGATGCAAAATTGTGAATGATTGAGCGGGCTTAGGTAAAGAGAGTGAAAAGCGGAAAAGGGGGGCAACGAAAATGTGAGCGTGGAAAATAGCGAATAGGGGAAAGGGGGCTCCCTGCCCCGATTCCCCTATTCCACCTTGCGGTTTTTGTTTCCCCTTTTCCCCTCTTCCCCTTTTCGCTTAGCGTACGAAGATAGTACCGCCGTTACTTCTTTGGCCGCCCACGAGGAAAGTTAACTGCACTATACCGGCGCCGGCGAGTTGTGAGGGGATCATGAAACTCAATTGATCAAGTCCCGGCAAGACGCCCTGCTTTCCAGCAAACTCGACTGGCAAATTGACCCTTGCTCCGGTGCTCACTAGTGCCTGCACGATTACAGACTCAGCAAAGTTCTCCCGCACCTGACCGTCGATGTAAATGTCGTTGCCAGGGTTTGAATTTACTGCACTGCCGCTAACACCGGTCACGAAGAGAGTGACTCGCGTACGCTTGTCGGAACCAAAACTTTCCTGAGTGATTGTGTCGAAGTTGGTAGGTGTCTGGTGAGCAGCATTCAGTGCAACGGCACTGCCACCGTCATTTTCGTTAGTAGTGAATAACCAGGTAGCGTTCGTCGTCACGGTGGTTTGCCCGCGCGAAATAAACCCGTTGGGAGAAATAACTATCACTTCAACATTCCCGGTAGGAACTTCCGGCGACACATAAAACGAAACTCGGCCTGGTCCGGCGAAATACACTGGGACTGCTTTGCCACCCATAACTACAGTGACTCCCCCAAGTTCATAGGGCAGCGTTCCACCTGGACCGATTGAAGAGAAGAGAGTTTGAGTACTCAATGGCGAGGTTGCGGAGTCGCCAAAGACAGAGCCAAGACTTAAGGGCGCGAGTTGCGCAGTGCTGCCCAACGTATAGGCTGCACTCAAGGGACTAATGGTGATATCAAGTCGCGCGTAAGCAGCGGCTGCCTGAGCCTGAGTTGAAGCGGAAACGAAGCCGTACAGCAATAGGTCTTCAGACACTGCCAAGTGAGCCACCAAGCGCAGTAGATTTGTTCGGACCGAGTTTGAGGGTCCGACTTTAGCGGCCAGGGCGGCATCGGCTTTAGAAAGGCAAAGCGCGGCTTGCAGGTGTTTATCAATCGAGCTTGCCGCGGCAAATGTCCCTTGCTCAGCCACAAAGTCAGAGTATGCCGACTGCACGTCGTTCGTCAGCAGCTGTAGCTCTGACGAAAGAGTAGCGGCGGAATATGTAGCTTCTCCGCCACCATATGTTGGGCTGGTGGCCAGGTCGACGATCAGATTGTTACCTCGGCCGCGGGCCTTCTCGACGCTTGCCGGTGAGTTCTTAACAGAGATTGCCACTGGGCTTGAAGTCGTCGTGGCTCCTCGGTTATCGGTGGCAACTGCTGTCAACGAATAGTTGCCGTTAGGGAGGTTGCTCCAAACGTAACTGTAAGGACTGGCGGTCGTCGAGCCAAGGAGGATGCCATTTCTGTAGAAGTCAACCTTGGCGATCGAACCATCGATATCAGTAGCCAGTGATTGAATCGTGACGTTAGAGCCGGTCCCAAAAACCGAATTGGTCGCTGGGGAGGTCACCCTCACCGCCGGGGGAATATTTGAGCCCGGACTGGGAGTAGGTGTGGGAGATGGACTTGGCGTCGGTGTGGGCGTCGGCGTCGGTATCGGAGTGCCGCCACTAAAATACAAGCCACTGAGGACTGCCGTCTTGGCGCCCGTTCGAGTAACGGATATTTTGACGCGTCCGCGAATGTCCCAAACAAGATATTGCCCACCATTGAAAGCAGAAATTGCCTTGCTATCGAGTAACCTATTCGTCGCCCAGTCGAAAACATCAATCCGCTGCGATCGATTGTTTCCATCCCAATCCAAACTGTAGAGGGCAACGCGATGATACTGACCATCAGTTATGTTTAGATCAATGGTGAAGGATGAGTTCGCACTCCATCTAGCCGCAAGGCGGTCCGTACTGGTGGCTTTTTGCAGCGCACGAACGTCAGTGGTTGATTCCGCCCATGTCGGCGAGGTGTAACCAGTAACACTCACCTGAGCGTAGCTCGGGTAGTTGAGCGCGTCGTTTACAGTGTTGTACCCCTGGGTGCCATAGATATTTTTCCAATTACCTTTTGTAGTCGTATCCAATTGTACGAACAATGCACTGGATAACGCAGCAGGTATCGGCGTTGGCGTCGGCGTTGGCGTCGGCGTTGGAGTTGGAGTTGGCGTTGGCGTCGGCGTTGGCGTCGGCGTTGGAGTTGGAGTTGGCGTCGGCGTCGGCGTCGGCGTCGGCGTTGGTGTTGGTGTTGGTGTTGGTGTTGGTGTCGGTGTCGGCGTCGGCGTTGGTGTTGGCGTTGGGGTCGGAGTTGGTGTTGGCGTTGGGGGCGGCGGCGGCGGGGTCGTACCGTAGCGCCACGCTAAATATCTTCCAGCCGCCCGATAGTGTTGGTTGTACCCTTTCGGGTCGCTGCCTGCCACGTAATTGCTGGCGTGGTCCTCAGTGAAGCCGAAGATCGAATCGACAATGTCGTCTCCCATTGCCGCATATTTTGAGTCGCCCGTGATGCTGTAGGCCCAGCCGTAGGCATGAATGAGCGTTGAATTAAGCTGTCTCTCCCCCTCCACGCTATCTAAAATTGATGCGTTTAATCCGTACCAGTTGCCGTTCGCGTATTTGGTTGGATTGACCGTCGTTCCGCCATGATAGAAGTATTGAAACGCCCGCCAGCGCAGGGTTGGAAAACCCGGCAAGTTCGCAAGGCGCTTCATGTACGGCCCGCCGTCGTACAAATGATCCAGGCATTTAAGAATTGAAGTCTTGAGGGTGGCCTTTTTGGTTGCGTCCGGCGTCAGGCGGTAGACATCTATCAGGGAGTGCAACAGGAGTCCAACCATAAATGGCTGCATGATGCCACGAAGATACCCGCCATCTGCTTGTGGGTAGTTGTCAAAATCACTCCAACGCCAACTGCCGTCCGGGTACTGAAGCCGCACGTAATAGTTAATCGCTACGTTTTCCACGTCAGCCAAAAACCCGGCACGCAGCGCTGCGCCGTTTGTTGCCGTGCCTCCATTTTGCAGGGGATAAGAATCAGGTAAGGCCTTAGCCATCCACGCCGCGTATTGCAGCGCGTAGGCACCATCACGAACGCCGTAGTAAAGCTGCGAGTTGCTGACTCGCATTTTGAGCCATATGTCGAATTGGTAGCGTGTGTATCGTTGCATCCAGTCCCACATCTCAGGACGACCGTCCAGGGCTCTGAGCATCAGACCGCCCAACGACACATTGCGGGGAGCAAAGGAATTATCAACCGGCTGCTGGCCGGAGTTGAAAGATGAGAACTTCCACCATGAGTCTGTGACTTTACGAGCGAGTGCCAGGTGCGACGGATCTCCAGATCGGTAGTAGAGAGCATACAGGCACAGACCCAGATCGTAATACTGAGCGTTTATATATGAGTCAGAGCCGCTAGTCGGAGGAATGGCAGGAAAGTTTGTGCCGTGCTGAACGCCGTTAAGTTGTGTGGCGTCGAAATGATAAAACGGGTTCGCGGCCGCTCCGAGTCTTAACTGAGGGCCGACGATGAGTTCAACCTCGGCGCTGGGGAAAACGACGGAGTCGCTAGTCTGAGCTGAGGCGGACTTATTACCACCAATCAGGACCAGGAGAGAAGGAAGGATCAGAAAAGCAATTAAAAGCGATGGGAGAGTTTGGCGGCGTATGGATGCCTGCCTGAAACTAACGAACATTTATTGACCTCACTTCGGTAGCCGGACGATCTCAGATTGCTGAGACTCCTGGTTTTGCGAACCCACATCACTGCGGGGGTGCCGTTATCGGTGATTGCCGAGTCTAAGGAACTGTCGACTCGGCAAGACGATCGGAAATTTGACAGGATAACTTCACGTACGGAGGCGCCGGGGCGTAGGTATGCGCCCAGACGGGTGCGCTTACTGATTCCGAAGGAATCAATCGCGAAAACGATTTGGTGGAAGGAGGAAAGAAGAAAGGAGACTTGGCGTAACGTATCACACAGTGCCAAAGGTCCCAGCCGGTTTTGGGAATGCAATAACTGCCGCCTCAACGGAAGTCGCTGAATCCAAAAACTGTGGCTGTTCTTCGATCGCCTTCGGCAGCCAGACTTACTTGAAAACCGGAATCAGCTCTCAAGGCTCTTGGCTTTGCGTCCCTGCCTCACAACAGGTTTGCCTTTATCGTGTGCAATCGTCTTTTCGAAAGAGCACTGCTGTCAGATCACCCTGAGAGCAGACTTGACTATTTAGCCGCCGCCTACACTGTTTGTCAAGAATAATCTTTGGCTAACATTTTTTGGCAGTAGTGGGTCAACAGCTGGAGTCGTTACGGCTGATCTAGGTTTAGACCTTTCTTAATTCATGTAGGCCGCAACCGTTGGTGTCAAATAATGGAATTTGCTCTGACAAAAACTGCGAACAACGGGTTTGCCCCACTCACTTTTGCCGCAAGTATTCGGTAGCTCGTTTAAGTCTCGCGGTGGCCCATTCCACACGAGTTTTCGCATCATCCTGGTAGCCGCCACTTTGCAGCATGCTCACCGCATTTTGTGAGTGCTTCAGTGCTGCTTGCAACTCATCCAGCACCTTGTCGGCGCTAAGATTCCCGGTGCGCTCCTGAGAAAATGCCTCACGTGCCTTTTCTATTTGCGCCACCAATTCCTTGACCTGCTCCACATCCAGACTTGTTGCCGAAGCTAAGTTGTTAGCGGTTGAGAATACGGCCGCCACGAGCTGTGCTGCAGAGACAACGGCAATAGCAGATGCACCATTCGCGGAGGAAGGGGTCTCGGTAGGCGGTAAGGGCGTGTTACTGATTACAGACTGTTGAGCTCCAACTCGCCATGCGAGATATCTCCCACCCATCCGATAGTTCTGATTGTAGTTTCTTGCCGAACCCGCTGCCTCATTATGAATACCATCCGTCACGTCGCCAAAAGAAGATTCAAATAAATCGTCACCCATGGTTTTGAACGATTCATCTCCGGTGATTTGATATACGTATCCATACGCAGGAATACTCGTCGCTAACAACTGCCTTCCGCTCGCAACTTCCCATTGCGCAGTAGCAGTTGCGCCCTCACCACGCGAATATTTATTAGGATTGACAGTTGTACCGCCGTGATAAAAGTAGTGGAATGTGCGCCACCGGATTCCCGGCAACGCCACGTCTTTCTGCCGATAGGGACCGTCCTGATATAAATGGCGACAAGCCTTCATTAACTGCTTCTTGATACTGTCCTTCACATCCGCTCGTGTGCTTGCTCGATGAACATCAATCAACGCCTGCAGCAACAGCCCCACCATAAATGGCTGCATTATCCCAACCAGGTATCCACCATCGGCATCAGTGAACTCCTGCGCGTCCCAGCGCCAGGAGCCGTCCGGGTATTGTAACCTCCCATAATATTGCACCGCCGCCTGCTCAGCATCGGCTAGAAACCCTGCGCGCAAGGCCGCTCCGTTGGTCGCAGTTCCACCATTTTGCAACGGGAATGAGTCAGGTAATACTTTTGCAAGCCAGGTTGCGTACAACAGCATATAGCTGCCATCCCGAACACCGTAATGAAGCTTCGGATAATTGATGCGCTGCTTGATCCATATATCGAACATGTTGCGCGTATAGTCTTGCAGCCAGTCCCACATCTCAGGTCTGCCATCCAAAGCCCGCAGGATCAAGCCACCCAGAGAAACGTTGCGCGGCGCCTGAGTATTCTCAAAGTTCCGTACAGTGCCGCCCTTTATGCCTCCTGCAAGCCACCAGGAATCCGCTATCTTGCGCGCCTGCTGCAAATGGTTCGAGTCACCTGTCCGGTAATACAAAGCATAGAGGCATAAGCCCAGGTCATAATAATTATCTAAGGCATACTGATCATAATTCCATTGGCCTGACGGATGTTGGTATATCGTGTCACCCTGCACACCCGCTTGCGAGGCATACGCATACGGAGCCGTCAGCGTCAACTCGGTGTTGCTTTGCACTGATTGCACCTGCACCTGCCGGTAGGTGCTTAAGTTCGACTCACGCACCCTCAGCCATCCATTGTAGTAAGGAGCCGGGCCTGACGGATCCACTTCCATCAAAAATCTCGTCCCCACCCCACGCACGATAGTGGATCCTGACGTTACTGATAGAGTCCCACTCAAGACGTGCGGCGGCACGGCGGGAAAAGCTCGCCCATGAAACATGCCTCTCGTAATTTGGGTAGAATTAAACCAGGGAGAGGGGTTTAGTTTACTTCCGATTCGTAGTTGAGGGCCGATAATGAACTCGACTTGGCGGCTGGGGAAAGAAACTAACTCTGCGGAATCAATGGCAGGGAGTGCAACTCGAGCCCGCTGTGGTTGCGCTCGGCAAACCGTGAGGGAACATACGAGCAACATACCGACGCCTAAACGAAAAAAAGCGTTCAATTTAAGCTGGCAGATCAAATTTCGGCTCATACCTCTTAAACCTACGATGGGGAGCCGCAATTAGACGGTTTGCAACTCCCGACCCATCATCTTCTCTACCAGCTGTGAGTAGTCGTCGCGGTTTAAGGGAAGAGTAACGGCTTCACCACGGGCAGAACTCAAGATCATTGCATTAGCCAACTCAACGGCATTGCGTCCTTCAGCGCCCGGGCATGTCAGAAGGGCATTTCCCTGCGCGGCGGCCGCAAAATCTTCATAAAACACCGCGAGCATGTTGCCGTCGGGCGGCAAGTTTATGTCGCGCGTATCGCTTTCCAGGTTGCCCATCAACCGCGTGTCGTTGACAGTGCGTTCACTGATCGAATCGCGAAGCCGCGAGATGGAGACCTTGCCGTTCTCAATTGTGATGCGACCGCGATCGCAGGAGATCACCGTTCGCGAAATTGCCGGGGCTTCCACAGTGCTGATATGAATGTAACCGTGAGCGCCATTAGGATGTCGGAGAATGGCACTGGCGGTGTCTTCAACCTCGATCTTGTGCAGACTTGTATCGCACCGGGCAGTTAAAGTCTCGGGCATACCGCATAACCAGGCGTAACGATCCAGGATGTGCGGGGCTTGATTCAAGAGAACCCCGCCACCCTCTCCTCTCCAGGTACCACGCCAGGGACTGCTCTGATAGTAGGCCTCTGAGCGCCATGCAGATTCAATCATCGAACAACGATAAATCTGTCCAAGTTCTCCGCTATCGAGCAAACGCTTGGCGTATAAGTACGCGGGTTCGAACCGTTTTTGATGGACTACTGCAAAGATGCCTGGGCTTTCTGCGGCGACTTCCAGCACCTCATCAGACTGAGCAACGGTTACAGTCAAAGGTTTCTCGCACAGCACATGTAGGCCGGCGCGCAAGCCGGCGATCGCCAAGTCACCGTGTTGCCAATGCGGCGTCACTATGACAATGCCGTCCACCGCGCCACTGTTAATCATGGCGGAGGCGGAGTCGAACCATTGACAGCCATACTCAGAGGCGACTTCGCGCCCAGCTTTCGCTTGCACATCGGTTACGCCGGCGAGCTTGAACGCCGGATTGGCGGCAATTACCGAAGCATGCTCCCGTCCCATCGCCCCCACACCGATAACGCCGAGGCGTATAGGCTTCAACGGAGTTGGACTCGCAATCGGTAGCGCAACTGTTGCTTGAACTGGAGCCGCTACCGGTTCCTTCGCAGGACTAATCCTAGCGACGGACTCCGGCGCGTAATTCCTTTGGACCTTGGCAAAGGCCGCGGCAATCTCCTTCATATCCGCCTCACTGCCGAGGAAAAGATGATGCGGCAGGAAGATCATGTCTTTAACAGCTTGATCCGATACAGGAGTGGGCAAGACTCGCAAGTATTCAGGATGTTTCTCGCCAAGAGTCTGTAAAGCTGATTGCTGCGACATCGTTGCCGCGTAGCCACGACTTAGCGGAATGCCTTCGGCTTGCATTGCTTTGACAAAGTCCTCGATCTTTAAGCCACCGCAATGTTCTGGCCGATAACGAACGACGAACATGTGAACACCATGACGCAAAACACCGGGTCCGATCTTAAGAGGATCAACGCAGGAGATGTCGGAGTCCAGTTGCTTGCGTAATGTCTCGGCGTTTTCCCATCTCCTCTGTTGTTGCGCTTCCAGTTTTTGCAATCGGTGCAAGAGCACCGCCGCAACATATTCGGTGGGACGGATGTTGAAACCAAGTGATTCGTGACCCCAGCGCTGCCCTCCGACTCGGGCACGTCCAACATTGTGGAAGGAGTAAGCGCGTTCAAAGATCTCTAGATCGTTAGTGGTAAACGCGCCACCCTCGCCTGAACTGAGATTCTTCTGCCCCTGGAAACTAAAGCCCGCCGCATCTCCGATTGCGCCGGCGCGACCCAGTTCATGAATCGCACCGTGGGCCTGCGCGGCGTCTTCCAGTAGTACCAGCGAATGGCGTTGCGCGATATCACGTAAAGCTGTCATGTCGGCAGGCTGGCCGAAGAGATGCACTGCCATGATAGCGCGTGTCTTGCCCGGGATAATTGCCTCTTCAACTCTTCGAGGATCGAGAGTGTAAGTATCGGGATCAACGTCCACCAGGGCCACACCGAAACCGCGATCGACTACCGTACTCGCACTAGCAATGAATGACAGGTTAGGTACAATCACTTCGCCGCCGTAACCGATGCCATCATGATTCAAAGCTGCTGCCACGGCCACGCGTAACGCGTCTGTGCCATGTGGTAACAGCAGTGCGTACTTGGCGCCGCAGAAGTCAGCCCACTGCTTCGCGAATTTGTTCGCTAACGGTTGCGGCAGCCCTTCAATACCGCTCAAGAAGACTTTCATCATCTTGGGACCCAGTTGCAGGGTCCATTCTGCTACTCCTGTAGTGGGATAAACCGGCCAGGGACGAAATCGGGCGTCACGTACCGGGGTGCCGCCATCCTTCGCTAATTTGCCTGTCAACCTTCCGGGTTTCGGCGGAAGGCTCGGCAAGACCTTGATCGCACCCTTGGCGGCGATACGAGCGGATTTAGTTACAATTTTTTTAAGTTTTGGCATTCATTACTCCCTGATTTGCGCACTCACAACTCTTCACGAAGCCCAATAAACAACTCGACACTTTAAGCTCGAGACGCGGCAGCCGCGCGGGCACCTTCGGCCACCAGCAATAATGGATCACTTTTCAGCTCTTTAACTATCCGCTCATGCAATGCGGCCGCATGCGGGACATACAACAGCTCGCCCATTCCTAGTTTGCGCCGCACTAAAAGCTTTTGCTCCTCGAGCCAAACATCCATTTCACCGAAACGGCGCGTCACCCCCATGTCCTGTCGCCAGGTGGGAATTTCTTTTACTTCACCTTTTCGATCTTTACTGCGAAGCACTAACTGCTTCGGCAGATAAAGATAGGGCACGTTGGCCGCGTCCTCCGCCGTGTGGAAAAGGGTATAAGAGTCCAGAGTGGCGCCGAACATCAGCACGCTACCATCCTGCTCAATCAAGCGTTCGTAGGGCGTACCCTGACCGCATGGGGTTTCGCAGCTTTCGTGGCCTTCAATAAATTGCTGAGCGCCAGATCCGCCGCAAGCGATCGAATGACTGGGATGGAGGCTGCGGACGACAGCAGATTGCTCTCGATAGTAGTTGGTTATCGTGCCGACTACGCTGGGTGTGGTTTGGTAATCGTAGATGGGTGCAACTCCGGAAGCGTCCGGGTAGCTCCAGGTGTGTGTTGGCAGTGCCAGAAGAGTGTCGTCCATCCACTCATGCAGGGCTTCAATAACCGTTGCCGATCCTTGCTGCATGTAACCACACGCAGAGAGCGAGCTGTGCACAAGCAAAGGTCGATCTTGTTCGAGTGTGAAACTTCGCAGAGTGATGAGAACTTTTTCCTGATTCAACCTGACGAGTTTCTTCTGTGTGCGTTTAATTCGGCGAAGAATCCCGCCCGCGATTCCTCGTCCGCGTTTCGTCATGTTTCCGATGCCTGCAGTCATAAAGCTTATTTTAGATCCTTTTAAGTATCTCTAAGCGGATTGCGTTACGCGCTCCTCATTACTTGTCGGAGTGATTGTCGCTGGCTCATATCCCTGCTTGAGCTGGTCAAGCATTATCTCGCTCCAATTGCGCTTCCCGATCCAACGTTGTTGTGGAGGCATGTAACCCAGCTTGTCGACCCGGTCAGCAATTTCTGCCGGAATAATGTCTCTGACGGACTCACGCAGAATCCATTTAGTCCAACCATTCCGATGAAGCTGGCTTTCCGGCAAGCTAAAAACGAATTCAACTAGTTTGTGATCCAGGAACGGCAGCCGCACCTCACGACTGTGCGCCATGCTGTTGCGATCGGCGTAGCGAAGCAACTCCACTAATCCCTGCCGTGTCGTGTTCCACCAAAGCAATTTTCGCAAGCCCGACGCCTTTTTGAATTCCGTGGGGTATGTCGGCGTCAGAGGTTTAAGGCTGGGTAAGCTTCCGGTCATTTGCCTGAAGCTCTTGACGGTGTTTTTAGTTCCACTCGGCAAACTCTGAATCAGTATTCGTTTGAACGAACCAGGTGAAACACCATGAAGGTCCTGACACTGCTTTCGCCAACTAAAATACTGTGGCAGCTTCAGACTCTTAATTAAATCATCGGCTATCACATCGAAATAAGCATGATAACCGCCCAGTGTCTCGTCCGCTCCCTGGCCATCCAGCAGAACCGTCACGTCGTGCTCTCGAGCCAGACGCATAACGTTCCATTGCGCGTAGACGCTGGTCGAGGTAAAGGGTTCCTCCTGATGCCAGAAGAGCCTTTGCAATTCGCTCCAGAAGCCTTCCGCCGTAGGCCACACGTCGTGGGGCTCGACGCGGTTGGCTTTTGTCACCAGCGCCATCCACTTTCCCTCATCACGCGCCGGATCGTCGAAGCGCGCGGAAAATGTTTTCTGCACAGCGGTCGTCGGTAACAAGCGATTGATGACTGACACTACTGCGGTTGAATCAAGTCCGCCGGAAAGGCTGGATCCAACGGGAACATCAGCGCGCAACCTCATCCTGATGGACTCAGTTAAAAGCTCGCGGAACCGGTCGGCATACCAAACATCTGTTTTGCCTTCGTCGCGAATTTCAAGGTTCAAGTCCCAATAACGCTGGATGCGAAGCCGGGAATCCGAGCTTAAGGCTAAAGAATGGGCCTGCGGCAAGCGTTGTATACCCTCGAAAAAGGTCTGCTCACCGCTGTCTACCTGATTGTAAGACTCATAAAGCGCTAGCGTTCCCGCGTGCAGTTTTCGTTCGACCACCCCTGTTGCCCAAAGCCCCTTCATTTCTGAGGCAAATGCGAACACTTTGCCCGGCTCGAATACGTAGTGAAAAGGCTTTTCGCCGAACCGGTCACGGGCTGCAAAGAGGGCTTTCGCGCCGGCATCCCAGATTACAAAGGCAAACATTCCGTTGAAATGTTGCAGGCATTCATTTCCCCATTCCCGGTAGGAGGCAAGGATTACTTCGGTGTCCGTGCCGGTCTGAAACTGATGGCCGAGGCTGATCAACTGCGAGCGCAGCTCAAGATAATTATAAATTTCACCGTTGAAGACGATCCAAGCCTTGCCATCCGGACTTCGCATTGGCTGGTGACCGGTTGGGGATAAATCGAGGATGGAGAGCCGACGAAAGCACAAAGCCAAATCAAAGTTTTGATCTCGAAATTCGTCGATGGTGGGAAGGGAAAGCCTTGGATCGGTATCGGGCCCACCGCAGGACACGGTTCGGCCAGAAGCCGTGTTCACCAGCAGATAGCCCTCGTCGTCAGGCCCGCGATGTCTAAGTATGCGCGCCGCCTGCGATAACGACGGAATCTCAATCGGCGTGCCGTCGAGATTAAAAATTCCTACTATGCCGCACATGGTTCGAATAGCTTTTGCATATACTCAACAGGAAACCGTCCTTAAACTGTGGCCGACCTTGCAGAGCCGAGGGACGATTTCCAACGGGGAATGGACTTTGATCGCTCCAAGCCGTCCTCGGACATCAAGCCCCGTCGGATCATATCTTGCGGATCCACACCCTCGGGCAACCCCCAACGCTGTACGATCTTCGCGGTCATCCGCTGTAGATCCTTGGGCAATGTAATCCCTTCCGGCAACTCAAAACGTTCTGCGAAAAATTTCGGGTAGTGCTCATATTCCTGGGTTCGATCGTCCTTCAATCTTTCTATGATTCGCTGCGCTACTTTTCCATGATCGTGATAACGCTCAACGTAGGCGCGTCCTTCATGCGCAAGGCGAACGCGCATTTCACGATCGGTCAATAGCCTTCTTAACTGCTCGTAGAGATTCACCGAATCGATATTCCAAATTGGCCGGCCGCGGGGAAACGGCTCGTAGTCTTCATCATTGCCGCAAGCCAACGCACATGCGGATGCCATTGCTTCGACCCCTAACTTCCCGTGTAACGGAGTGTGGAGTTGATCGATCACCACGTCGGCATCTGCCAAGGCGGTAAGCACATCCAGATTAGACATCCCATGCAGCAGGCGCAACTCAAACGATACGCCTTCTGATTTCAGACGTTCCAGGACCGGAAGAATCAGTTCCGTCCCTTTAACACTCTTAACGGACGGGGCGTGCACAATGGTCGGAACATCTCTTCCCGGAACGTGTCCGTTGTACTTAGCGAGGTTCACCGGGACGAACACGTGATGATAAGGGCGCAGAGCCAGGCTCGACTGATTAGGTACCGAGAAAATTTGGTCGCTGTACATTTCGATCAGGCGAAGTTGTTTCAACGGCCTTGTGAGCGGATCGTTCTCCAGGCGTTCTTCGTGATCGGCTGAGAGCGCGATGGAAGAAAACTCCTGTCGGTGGGCTAATGAGTGGCGCACGTCGTCACCGCAAGGAATCCAGACAATTCTTTTTCCCAAAGCTTGAAGTAACGGTAAATCCGTGCCCCATCTGAGGCTGCTACCTGCCCAGATAAAAACAAACAAATCATGTGTGAGGATCAATTTTAGGATTCGCGTGGCGCGCGCAGTGCGATTAAGCCACTTAAGACCACTCCCCGAAAAAACGTCGGCTTCCAAATCAACATCATATTTAAGGTGTGGGTAGAACGGGTGTTTTGTGGCTATTGCGCTGGTTACGTGGTGTCCGAGCTGACGAAAGCCGTCGGCAAAATCAGATAACATGCCAGCGATCTCTACCGTTCCCACCAGTACCCGAAGCGGTGTCAGATTCCGTTGATCACCTGCGTTAGGCACACTCATGCTTGCTCCCTTTCAATACTTCGAAATTAGACTTGATTTCAGGTTCTCTCAAAAAACTTGTCGACCTTGGCCGGCGACGAACTGAGTTCTCAGGTGGGTTAACATAAGGGATTCAAACATTTGTGGAGGTTAGTCATTGTTGCTAGCCGATCCATTATAGGTTTGTGCGAACATCCAACAAGGCAGTACCGCCTTGGCTTTCCATTGTAACAACAACTGATTCCTCAAGACGACACATATGTCAACAAACTGCGTTCGCAAGTGCGGCGACTCGGCGCCTCCGTTTACGATCCGATGGCGTCATTAGTACAAGGGGATTGTGTTAGCAAGTGTAAGACGTCAGTTGGGAAGTGCGAGACCGTAACACCGTCTAAATTTCATACGGCTGGGTCTTAATTTCATACTTCTATGGTACATGAATGTGGTCGCTAAAGTTTAGATGATCATAAACAGGGACGTTTTTTACCTCGCAATGGAACACATAACTGGGGCCCAAAAGTTGCCGCAAAACTAACGTCTCTTACAAAGTGCGTGAACTTTTTTCACGAGTGCGGCATTTGGGAGACGTTCAACAACCAACGGTTGGTTGAGCCTTCAAACCGACATACTACCGGATCCTGTTATGCAGCCCAGTGACGGATCTGACCCTACTGCTCTCTTCTTGATTGGATCGGCCCGACGCCTATTAACTTCAATTGGACTCGCCGACTCCAATAGGCGCAGCTCTAAGTTTTCCTTCCAACCCAGCGATTTCTGCGCCCTCGGGAGATTCAGCAAATACAGTCAGATCGGATTATCGACGGTTGCACTCTTGTAATTGAGGGTGCCATGTCTCATCTCCTCTACGCGCAAGTCACCCGGCCACTTGTGGGCAAGGCGGAGCTTCGTTTTACTATCTCTTGTCTTCTTGTCAGCGCGCTTGGGCTTTGTCCCAAAGTGAATGCGCAAGGTGGGCCTTCCACCGTGGGTCAATGGTCGACGGTACAGACTTGGCCATATCGTGCTATTCACTCACAGATGCTACCTACCGGCAAGGTAATGTTCTGGGATTCTTACGCTGTTGCCGACCATCCTCAACTTTGGGATCCCAATACAGGTACCGTAACTCCAGCGGCCCAAGCTGGCTATAACATATTTTGTACGGGATTCTCGTTCCTCCCCGACGGCCGGCTGTTTCTCGTAGGAGGGCATTACGAGGATAATTGGGGCCTTTCTTACACTTACACCTATAACCCCTTCACGAATTCGTGGACCCCTCTGCCTGACATGAACAGCGGGCGGTGGTATCCGACTTCTACCACATTAGGGAATGGAGACATGCTGGTCGTTTCCGGCATGGCAGATACAAGTTCGGGCGCGAATCTCGTGCCCCAAGTCTGGCAGACTGCAAGCGGAACTTGGCGAAACCTTAACAACGCTCAACTACAACAGCCCTACTACCCTTACATGTTCCTAGCGCCAAATGGGCGGGTCTTTAACGCCGGTCCAAGTCGGACTACCCGCTATATCGACACCTCAGGCAGCGGTAGCCTGGACCGTGGTAGGCAATAACAGATACGGTACACGGAACTGGGGCTCGGCCGCTTTGTACGACGACGGCAAAGTACTTCTTATCGGTGGGATAACGGGAGATTTTTACGATCCGACGTCCGCCACAGCTCCTACGGCTACAGCTGAGGTCATTGACTTGAATGCCCCGACTCCGGCCTGGCGATATGTTGCATCAATGACTTACGCTCGTAAACATCACAACGCTACTCTTCTGCCAGATGGAAAAGTCCTGGTAACCGGGGGCAGCAGTGGAGCGGAGGACACGGCTACTAACTCCACGAATCCAGCTCTATGCCGCTGAGATGTGGGATCCAGCCACGGAAACCTGGACTACTCTCGCCAGTAATACTGTTTACCGCGGCTACCATTCAACTGCACTTCTACTTCCCGACGGACGCGTGCTGTCCGCCGGCGGAGATCACGGTGGTCCTACTGCGGAAATCTACTCACCGCCATACCTGTTCAAGGGGGCGCGACCGACGATTACGTCCGCTCCAACGACTGTCAATTATGGTCAGACCTTTTTTGTGGGAACTCCCGATGGGGCGGAGTATAACTAAGGCAACTTTGATACGGCTTGCATCGGTCACGCATACGAACAACATGGGCCAGCGTATCAACCGTTTAAGCTTCTCAATCGACGCCAGGTGGGCTGAACATCACAGCGCCTGCGAGCGGCAACCTGTGCCCGCCAGGGTACTACATGCTGTTTGTTTTGAACGGAAACGGCGTGCCTTCCGTAGCTAAGATTATCCGCGTGGACACGGCTCCGGTCACCGCCCCCAGCGCCCCAAGTAGCTTGGTAGGAACGGCCGCTTCCAGCGCTCAGATTAATCTTTCATGGACGGACAACTCGAGTAATGAAGATGGGTTCCGGATTGAACGTTGCCAGGGTGCGGGCTGCAGCAATTTTGCCGAGATTGGCACCGTAGGTCCGAACGCAGTCAGCTACTCAAATACTGGCCTTGCGGCATCAACTACGTACCGCTACCGTGCGCGCGCCTATAACGGCGGTGGAAACTCAGGATATTCCAACACCGCAGATGCGACAACGAGTGCACCTTCTCCACCGTCTGCGCTCCTTCAGGTCTGGCAGCCACAGCAGCGTCAAGTAGCCAGATCAATTTGTCATGGACTGATAACTCTACAAATGAGAGCGGATTTAAGATTGAAAGAAAGACAGGTATCGGCGGAACGTATGCTGAAATCGCCACCGTCGGTGCAAATGTAGTCTCTTATGACAACACTAGTCTTACTGCGAATACTACGTACTACTATCGAGTACGGGCCACAAATGCTAACGGCGATTCCTCCTATTCAAACGAAGCCAATGCTACTACTCCACAGGCTGGAAGTTTTCCCACCACATCTGTCTTAGACAGCTTTAACCGCGCGAACACTGGACCGCCGCCTTCATCTAGTTGGGCGGGACCAATACAGCCTGGCCATGCTCAACTTCGGGTGGACACAAATGTTGGAGTTCCGGTTGGAGCTGAAGGACAAGGCTATTGGTCAGCAGCATCCTTTGGGCCTGGCCAGGAAGTCTATGCAAGTGTTCCGGCTTTCAATAATGCCTATGTTGGGCTGTGGCTACGTGTGTCGAATCCAAACGCCAGTAATTTGAATGGCTATCTTGTCGCCTTTTACAAAGCTGGCTATGGAACTAATACCATTAGGATTTTTCGATTTGATAGCGCCGGTAGCGCTTCACAGCTAGGCGCTGATATTGCCCAAACTATCACGGATGGCGATTCCATCGGTGCCAGCATCGTCGGCAGTACGATTACCGTTTATTACAAAGTAGGAGCAGGAGCGTGGACTAACCGTGGTACTCGCACAGACAACACCTATTCAACATCCGGCCGTATTGGATTAGAAATTGGTTCCGGTTCTGTTGACGATTTTGGAGGAGGCACAGCGGGTACTGGAGGTACGTTACCCGCAGCGCCTTCAGCTCTGTCAGCGACGGCAGCCTCCAGCACACAGATCAATCTGGCGTGGACTGACAACTCGAACAATGAAGATGGGTTCCGCATTGAGCGTTGCCAGAATGCCGGCTGCAGCACCTTTACCGAGATTGCCACGGTCGCAGCGAACGTCGTCAGTTACCAGAACACCGGGCTCACGGCTGGCACCACCTACCAGTATCGCGTGCGTGCTTACAACACTGCCGGCAACTCCGGATACTCGAACACTGCCAGTGCGACGACGACTGTCACCTTGCCGGCAGCGCCTACAGCTCTGTCAGCAACAGCAGCTTCCAGCACACAGATCAATCTGGCCTGGACAGACAACTCGAATAATGAAGACGGCTTCCGCATTGAGCGCTGCCAGAATGCCGGCTGCAGCACCTTCACCGAGATTGCCACGGTCGCAACGAACGCCACCACGTACCAGAACACCGGGCTCACGGCTGGCACTACCTACCAGTATCGAGTGCGTGCTTACAACACTGCCGGCAACTCCGGATACTCGAACACTGCCAGTGCTACGACGACTGTCACCTTGCCGGCAGCGCCTACAGCTCTGTCAGCGACAGCAGCTTCCAGCACGCAGATCAATCTGGCCTGGACTGACAACTCGAACAATGAAGATGGGTTCCGCATTGAGCGTTGCCAGAATGCCGGCTGCAGCACCTTTACCGAGATTGCCACGGTCGCAGCGAACGTTGTCAGTTACCAGAACACCGGGCTCACGGCAGGCACCACCTACCAGTATCGCGTGCGTGCTTACAACACTGCCGGCAACTCCGGATACTCGAACACTGCCAGTGCGACGACGACTGTCACCTTGCCGGCAGCGCCTACAGCTCTGTCAGCGACAGCAGCTTCCAGCACGCAGATCAATCTGGCCTGGACTGACAACTCGAACAATGAAGATGGGTTCCGCATTGAGCGTTGCCAGAATGCCGGCTGCAGCACCTTTACCGAGATTGCCACGGTCGCAGCGAACGTTGTCAGTTACCAGAACACCGGGCTCACGGCAGGCACCACCTACCAGTATCGCGTGCGTGCTTACAATACTGCCGGCAACTCCGGATACTCGAACACTGCCAGTGCGACGACGACTGTCACCTTGCCGGCAGCGCCTACAGCTCTGTCAGCGACAGCAGCTTCCAGCACGCAGATCAATCTGGCCTGGACTGACAACTCGAACAATGAAGACGGGTTCCGCATTGAGCGTTGCCAGAATGCCGGCTGCAGCACCTTTACCGAGATTGCCACGGTCGCAGCGAACGCCACCACGTACCAGAACACCGGGCTCACGGCAGGCACCACCTACCAGTATCGCGTGCGTGCTTACAACACTGCCGGCAACTCCGGATACTCGAACACTGCCAGTGCGACGACAACTGTCACGGTCATAGCACCAGCAGCGCCTTCGGGTCTGACAGCGATAGCGGTTTCCAGCACGCAGATCAATCTGGCCTGGACTGACAACTCGAATAATGAAGATGGGTTCCGCATTGAGCGGTCGATCGACAACCTAATTTTCTTAGAAATCGCCACGGTGGGTGCAAATACGACAACCTACTCTGACACCCTACTTCCGGTCCCAGCTACTTACTATTACCGAGTGCGCGCTTATAACATTGGCGGCAACTCTGCCTACTCGAACACGGCTAGTGCCACTACAGCGGTGCAGCAGGCTCCGGCCCCGGCGTCCCCATCCGGACTTAGAGCCACGGCAGCTTCGAGTTCTCGAATCAATTTAGCCTGGACTGATAATGCAACCAACGAGGGGGGTTTCGAGATTGAGCGTTCGACCGACAACCTCGTCTTTACGAAGATCGCCGACGTTGGCGCCAACGTCACAACCTACGCAAACACTGGTCTCGTAGTCCCAACAACATATTACTATCGCGTGCGCGCCGTTAACGCTGGCGGTAACTCGGGCTACTCCAACACTGCAAGTGCAACTCTATTAGTACTCGTGCTAACGCCGCCTTCCGCACCCTCGGGCTTGTCGGCCGTTCCGGCATCCAGCAGTCAAATCAATCTCTCCTGGACGGATAACGCGAGCAATGAAAGTGGCTTCCATATCGAGCGTTCATTAGACAACCTCGTTTTCACCCAGATTGCTACCGCCGCCGCTAACCAAAGCACGTATTCAGACAGCGGGTTGGTGGTTGCGACGACTTATTACTATCGAGTGCGCGCGTACAACACTGCTGGAAATTCCGGTTACTCAAACACAGCCAACGCATCGGCGGGTTGTAACTTCCCGTGCAACGCCGTCCTCGATAACTTTGATAGGGCTAATCAGGGTCCACCGCCTTCAAGTAGCTGGGGTGGAATAATTGTTTCTGGTGGTGGTGGACTTCGTGTTAGCGGTAATCAGCTGAGTGGAGCAGTTGACAACACCAATACTTCGTATTGGAACACTGCATTTGGCCCCGACACGGAATCCTACATCACACTAAGTTCACTGGGTGCGACCTATGGAGGTGGACTCTGGTTCCGCGTGTCCGCTCCAGGCCAATCCAATCTTACGGGGTATCTGATCTTCGCTTATAACAGCCTGGAAGTTATCCGGGTCTTCCGGAGAAATTCTGATGGCTCATACGTGCAATTAGGCGCCGATATTCCTCAGGCTGTGTCGAATGGGGATAGTTTCGGCGTGACTATGATTGGCTCGACAATGACAATCTATTACAAGGTAGGTGCTGGGCCATGGACCAATCTGGCAACCCGCACTGATAGCAACTACCTTAGTGCGGGCTTCATTGGAGTGGAAACTGCCGATTCCATTACGGCTTTAGACAACTTTGGTGGAGGGAATCGATAGGCGAGATGAGACCATTACAAATTCGCATCGTCAGCAGGGGGCTTGCCGTGCTGGTTCTGCTCAGCGTCTTGGCGCCGCACTCAGCTACTTCCCAGACTAGTATTCTATATAACCTGGTTGCTCTTTCAACGGGCGCTGGAGAAAGTATTACCTATGTACGTGACATTAACATCGCGGGCCAAACAGTAGGACGCGCAGGACACGCTACGGGAAGTAATACTCGAGCAGTTCTTTGGGCGATTGGCATTGGCATAAATAACGATCTCGGCACACTGCCAGGCGGCGATTACAGCGGAGCTTTTGGCGTCAACAACCTGGGCCAAGTTGCCGGTACATCAAACACAGGAACTGTGACACGCGCCTTCATTTGGACAACCTTAGGTGGAATGCGGGATCTGGGAGCGTTGCCCAAAGATAGTGCAAGCGAAGCTTTCGGAATCAACTCCTCCGGTAGCGTTGTGGGAACTTCGACTGGTCCCAAAGGCATGAAGGCGGTTCTCTGGACGCCCAGTGGACGGATTAGCAGCCTTGGTTCACTGCGTCCGGGCGATCAGAGTAAAGCTTTCGCCATCAATGACTCGGGTTACGTGGTTGGCGCATCATTAAACTCATCCGGTAGTCGCGCTGTGCTTTGGCGGCCAAATGCTACGATACAAGACCTCGGCACCCTGCCAGGCGACAGCATTAGCGAAGCGCTCGACATAAACAACTCAGGCCAGGTGGTTGGTTATTCGAGTGGGCCAAATGGATCACGCGCCTTTTTATGGACGGCTGCGGGTGGGATGCAAAGTCTCGGCACCATCCCGGGTGCCAGTTCGAGCAAAGCTTACGGCATTAACAATCTGGGCCAGATAGTAGGTACTTCTGGGGGTCCTGCTGGTTCTCGAGCAGTTATCTGGAGAACCCCCAGTCTAATAGCCGATCTCAATACTTTAATTTCCGGCTTAATTCCCGATGCCGTTCTCGTAGAAGCGCATTGCATTAACGATGCCGGCTTAATAGGAGCCATAAGTGGTGGAGGCAGCCACACCCCGGGCGTCGATCATGATCAAGATTCAGAGCATCTGTACCGTGCCTTTCTCCTGACACCCATTCAATGAGTGACGAAAGGTAACCGCCATTGCCGGACCAGTGAAATCTCTCCACGCAGCGTATTGATGGAAAATACCAAACGCGCCTGTAGGGTAATCTGAACTAGGCTTGAGAGGATCGGATGCCGGGTTCGATGTTCTATTACTGTTCTGAGCCGTTATGAATGAACTTACTCCGCCATCCATGCACTTAGTCGGTTTGCTTTTAATCATTATACTAGCCGGCGCCACGGGAATATCGGCGTCTGGCCAGGCAATGGGGCCCCCCGCTCTATCTAAAAATCAACAACCCGTAGTCTACATCTGTCCAATGCATCCGGAAGTGAGATCAGACCAGCCGGGTGGTTGCTTCAAGTGTGGAATACCCCTAGTGGCAACCAATGCACCGCCCGAAATAACAGCGTACGAACTGAAGCTCGAAACGATTCCTACCAACATCACAGCAAACGAGCCGGTAGAGTTACGGTTTTCGATATTTCACCCGAAGACTGGTGAGCAAATCAAGCGGTTCAATATTAATTACGATATGCCCTTTCACCTGTTCATTGTGAGTCAAGATCTCAATTATTACGACCACAGTCATCCAACTCAACAGAAAGACGGCAGCTTCACAATCAAAACGTCGCTCCCTAAAGCAGGACATTACAAACTCTTTTGCGAGTTTTCTCCGACAGATGGAACCCCACAGGTGATTCAGCAAGCTTTGACCACCGCGAACTATCACGGCGGTGGACATCATTCGATCGAGACGAATCTGTTAGTCGATGAATCTCTCAGCAAGTCGGTCGAGGGGGTTCGCTTTGACTTGAAACTAGAACCGGCTGAACCCATTTCGGGTCAACCGACGCTCTTAAGATATTATTTAGTTGATGAGAAAACCGGCCTCCCTGTTAAGAATCTTCAACCTTACCTTGGCGCTTGGGGACACACCGCCACGATCAGCGAAGACGGCACGGAGTTCTTACACTCACATCCAACCAGATTGATTCCCACGGGTGTTGATCGTAGCAAGCTGCAAAGTCGGCCAGGAATTTCGTTTCACACTTTCTTCCCGCGTCCAGGTAAATACCGTATCTGGTCGCAATTTCAACGTGAAAACAAAGTGATTACAGTTTCCTTTACGATCTCCGTTTTGCAACTTAATCGAATCGCGAAATGGGACGGCTCGAGCTGGTCCACTTTGGTTAAGAACCCAATGAACAGTTTAAACGGCCCCGTTCGTGCTTTAGCCGTAAGTGGAAAAGATCTTTATGTCGCAGGCGATTTCACAACGGTCGACGGCATCAGCGCAAACCGGATCGCTAAATGGAATGGGCGTAGCTGGACAACTCTAGGCAGCGGAGTTAATGGCAGTGTTTGGGCGATTGCGGTCGACGGTCACAATGTTTACGTAGGAGGCGAATTTACGACTGCCGGTGGAGTAAACGCGAATCGGATTGCTAAATGGGATGGCAGCAAGTGGTCAGCATTAGGTAACGGTGTTAGTGGTTGCAAGGATGCCTTCTGCTCCCCGACAGTCTTTGCGTTGGCGATGGACAGAGGCGTTGTGTATGCTGGGGGGCGTTTCGCGACTGCCGATGGAATTCCTACAGGTGGCATTGCTAAATGGGATGGACAAAGTTGGTCGGCTTTAGGCGAGGGCGTTCGTACCGGCATTTATGACGGCATCGTCAAAGCACTGGCAGTGAACGGCAAAGATGTATATGCGGGGGGCCAATTTCTCACGGCGGGCAAGGTGCCCACATATAACATCGCGAGGTGGAACGGCGATGGTTGGTTTAGTTTAGGCGGTGGCGTAAGAGGCAACATGGAGGAGGTGTTGGCGTTAGGAGTAAGCGGTAGCACACTCTACGCTGGCGGCAACTTCAACACGGCCGGGGGAATCAGCGCCGGTAACATCGCAAAATGGAATGGCACTTCATGGTCAGCAGTCGATACTTCGAGTCAGGAAGGAGTTCGCAGCATAGCTGTAAGCGAAGGCAAGATTTATGTAGCTGGAGGTCTGTTCACATTGCCAGGTGGAAAGGCCACGGAAGGAATCGTTAAGTGGGACGGACAGAGCTGGTCTAATCTGGGTGGCCAACTCGTTAGTAATGCCTATGCCGGGCCCATCATGACGATAGCGATCAATGGCAAGGAAGTTTACATAGGGGGCGATTCTTTGATCACACCGAACGAGAAAACCGTTCATTCATCACATCATTAGTCTCAACCAACATTTAGCATCACGCGATCCGCCCTAAATCGACACTCGACAACTCCTCAGGGAAAAACTACATCATGCCTGAATCGACAACGGTTAACAGAGACGGAGTTTTGAAGATCATGTTCGCAGTAATTGATGAAATCAATGAAACATTGCCGCCTGATCAGCAACTTGAGAAATCCGTTGAAACACATCTGTTTGGCAAGGGGGGTAAGCTCGACTCTATCGGCTTAGTAAACTTAATCGTTTCGTTGGAGCAAGGCATCGCGGACGAATTTGGATTGGCCGTTACGCTTGCTGATGAAAAGGCGTTCTCGCAGAACACGAGCCCGTTTCTCACGGTCGATAGTCTCGCGAACTATGTGATGCAGCGCCTCAAGAGTACAGGCAATGACTGATCGGCAGGTCATGATCATTACCGGCGCTCGCAAGGGGATCGGGCGCTTCCTCGCTGAGCATTACTTACAACAAGGCTTCGCTGTCGTCGGTTGTAGTAGGAAACCCTCAGACCTGCAGTTACCTGGATACGAACACTATTGTCTCGACGTGGCGGACGAGTTGGCAGTAAAGCAGATGTTTCATGACGTTTCGCAGAAATTCGGCCGTGTTGATGTTCTAATCAATAATGCCGGCATCGCGTCCATGAACCACTCACTGCTGACCCCACTATCAACGGCACAAAAATTAGTTAATACCAACTTCCTGGGAACCTTTTTATTCTGTCGTGAAGCTGGAAAGCTCATGCAGCGCAGGCGGTCAGGGCGAATCATCAATTTCACCACCGTGGCATCCGCGCTGAACCTCGAGGGCGAAGCGCTCTATGCGGCGACAAAGTCGGCCGTAGAAAGCTTAACGCGCACCCTCGCTCGCGAACTTGCCCCATTCAATATCACTGTAAACGCGGTCGGGCCAACTCCCGTGAAAACTGACCTGACTCGCTCCGTTCCTCAAACAAAGCTCGACGCACTAATCGCTCGCCAAGCTATTCCTCGATACGGTGAATTCGCCGACGTCCAAAATGTAATTGACTTCTTCATCCAGCCTGAAAGCAACTTTATTACCGCCCAAGTTATTTTTTTGGGAGGTATATGAGTCAATATTTCAGCTGATACTTGCCAGCGAAAAACATGGATCGGATGGGGTGTGTGTGCCTGAAAGTGACTACCGCTATCAGTGGCCGATAGGTCAGATTCTTGAAGGTTTGGAGATGGTTCTAAATGACAAACAGCGTTAGATTCGATTGGTTACGCTCAGATGACTAAAAGACTACAGCAGCTAATCTTCCTTGGGGCTTCAGCGTTTCCGGAAATAGCGGAAATCGTTAGGGATATAAATCATCTAGAACCGACCTTTGAAATTGCCGCGATCCTTGATGACAACTCGAGCCTACATGGGACCTCAGTTGAAGGATGCCCGGTGCTGGGGCCTTTGGAACAAGTTCATAGCTATCAGGACGCATCATTTATTTTGGGCATTGGCGCATACCGA
Source organism: Pyrinomonadaceae bacterium (assembly GCA_963826235.1). Taxonomy (GTDB): domain Bacteria; phylum Acidobacteriota; class Blastocatellia; order Pyrinomonadales; family Pyrinomonadaceae; genus PSRF01. The sequence continues at coordinate 199,767 of CAWGWE010000003.1, forward strand.
ACACGACTGATCCGTTATCAAGTCCTTCAAAGGCTGAATCTCTCCAGGGAAAGGTTTGCAACCCTCGTACATCCAGCTGCTAAGATTTATTCTTCCGCGACAGTGGGCCTGGGCTGCATCATTCATTCGGGCGCTTTAATTTTCAACAACTCCGTTCTGGAAGATTTCGTAGTGGTTTATCCCAATACCGTAATTGGTGCCAGGAATCTCATCTGTGAGGGAGCGCTAATTACTTCAATGGTAACCACAACATCAAACGTCATTATCGGAAGTTATTCGCACGTTGGCACAGGAAGCTCCGTGGCAGAGGCGGTAAGGATCGGCCCCGGCGCACAAGTTGGTATGGGCAGCCTTGTATTGAAGGATATTCCACCAGGAGTGTTCTGTCTGGGAAATCCCTTGCGTTTCCTGGCCAAGGCTGAAGTACCCGATGAACTTCTCGAGAGATGGAAAAAGCTAAGCGCTGCTGATGGCCGCTCGGAACAGCCTAATGGCGTTCAAGGTTGAGGCGTGGCAATACGCATCGTTAGTGCGAATTCGGTGAGATTTGACATGCATTCGGCTTTTTAATCAAAAGGCGCCGGCATTACCATTCCTGTTGGTTTTTTGGGAAATCTTGTGACTATCGACTTTCTACTCTCTTCATTTCGCTCGAACGCCGATGAAGCTGCCATCGTCTGGCAGGAAAGGGCTTATAGCTATCAATGGCTTCTCGACCGGATAGGCCATTGGCGTGCCGTTCTCAGGGAAAATGAACTCACTGCGGGTAAGATTGTAATCCTGGAAGCTGATTTCTCTCCGAATGCAGTGGCATTGTTCTTAGCGCTGACCGAATCAGCCTGCATTCTGGTCCCTTTGACCTTCGCTGTTGGGAGCAAGAGGGAAGAGTTCATTGAGATTGCTGAAGGTGAAGTGTGTTTTACTCTCAATGAGCAGGACAATGTTTCCGTCAAACAACTTGGTAACAGAGCCTCACACGAACTCTATGCACATCTGCGGGGCCTGGGGCATCCTGGGCTCGTTCTCTTTTCCTCGGGTTCGACGGGAAAAAGCAAAGCCGCCCTGCACGACCTAGTACCCTTGATGGAAAAATTCAAGGTGCCGCGCCAGCAGTTACGAACCATTTCCTTCCTGCTCTATGACCACATCGGTGGCATCAATACGATGCTTTACACGCTCTCTAACGGGGGCTGTCTCGTAACCGTGTCTGACCGCTCACCGGACGCGGTCTTGCGAGCCGTGCAATCCCACCGGGTTCAATTACTACCGACGTCTCCGACCTTCGTTAACCTAATTCTACTAAGTGAAGCCTACAAGCTTTACGATCTCAGCTCTCTGGAAACTCTGACGTACGGCACCGAACCTATGCCAGAGAGCACATTGCAACGCTTCCATCGGCTGTTTCCCCATATTCGCCTCGTACAAACCTATGGCTTATCGGAGGTTGGCATTCTCCGTTCAAAGTCAAAGAGTTCGGATTCGCTCTGGGTTAAGGTTGGTGGCGAAGGCTTCGAGACTCGTGTGGTTGACGGAATTCTGCACATCAAAGCGAAATCCGCCATGCTGGGTTATCTCAATTCCCCAAGTCCGTTTACACAAGACGGCTGGATGATTACGGGCGATCAAGTTGTGGTCGAGGGAGAATATATGCGCTTCCTGGGCCGGCAATCAGAGATCATCAATGTCGGCGGAGAGAAGGTCTACCCTGCGGAAGTTGAGAGCGTTATCCAGGAAATGGATAACATCGCCGAAGTAACGGTCTTTGGCGAGAGAAACCCTATTGTGGGGAGTATCGTTTGTGCGAAGGTAACCTTAACTCGGGAGGAGGAGCACAAGTCATTTATTAAGCGACTTAAAAATTTCTGCCGACTGCGCTTACAAAACTACAAGGTTCCCGTAAAGGTAGAGGTAGTACTAGACGGCCAGCACAGTGCCCGCTTCAAGAAAGTTCGACCGCATTGATCAGATCCCTCGTTAATAATTAGGTTACGGATTGTAGATCAATCGCACTTCGTCATCATTTATCTCGACGCGCCCAACGACACGGCAGGGAGTACCCACAGCGACTGAATACGGGGGAATAGAGCGATTCACAAACGCACAGGCACCGATGACGCAGTGCTCTCCAATCGCTACCCCCTTGGCTATCACTGTCTGACTTCCAATATAGGAACAGTTACCAATGCTGACAGAGGCGCGTTCATATTCCGCTTTGCCGCCTGATAAAGTCCACTTGACAGTGTCGTGAGTGTAAATCTGCACGCCCGCGCTAATGCTGCAGTAATCTCCGATTACCAACCCTCCAGATCCATCGAGAAGCGTATATGGGCCAACCCACGTGTGATGACCGATCTCCACATTACCGTAGATATAACTATTGTGATAGATACTGGTCCCTTCACCAAATTGCAGGTTCTTGGCCCGCTCCCAACGATCGAATAGCAACTCGCTAAAAGGCAAATCTCGTTGCCACTGTTGTTTCGTTCTTGTGCGTAACTTCTCGTAAACGGCGAGGAGTGAATCGAGTAATGGATCGGTTTCCTTCATGCCCATTCACCGGTCGCGATAGCTTGTAATTTCACCCTGTTGGACGCCTGAAGATCTAACAAAACAAACCTGGTAACCGACCTTCTCAGACGAAATGAATCGAAACGTCAAGAAAACTTCTTCTAGCCATGGCTGGCCGTCGCCGGCTGATTCACTGCCATCAGCAGCGAGGCGGTAACGTGGTGTTGCTGATCCGAAGTCAGGGCCTCAAATAACGGCAGGCTGAGGGCCCGTGTGCTTATCTCATCCGTGACGGGGAAGTCACCAACCTTGAAGCCGCTGCGATTTCGAAAATAGGTTGTTAAGGGCAGATGGTACGTGCCGATTGTGGTTTCGATGCCTTCGGATTTCAAGCTACTGATGATGTCAGCTCGTGCGGCCGCAGCCTCGCGTGGAAGCAAAACTACGTACGATTGGTAGACGTGTCGCGAGTCAGCTAATTTCCCCGGCGCCACCAATCCACTGCCTTTGAGTAATTCGTCGTAACGGGCGGCTTGAGCGCATCGGCTATCAATTATTCTCTCCACTTTACGCATTTGCGTGACACCCAAAGCTGCCTGGAATTCTGTCAGGCGCATGTTGTGGCCGGGCATAACGAAGTCCGGTTTCGGAGCATCAGGATCCTGCCCATGATTACGCAAGATGCGTAGCTTACGGGCAAGTGACGCATCGTCTATGGTGATCACACCACCTTCACCTGTAGTGATCGCCTTGCGCGGGTGGAAGCTGAAACAGCCCATCACGCCCCATGTTCCGGCTGGCCGTCCGTTAAGCTTAGCACCGAGAGCGCAGGCCGCATCTTCGATAACCGGCACATCATATTTCGCCGCCACACTGAGGATGCGTGACATATCGGCCATGCCCCCAAATGTGTGCACCGGCAGGACAGCTTTTACCTTCGTGCGGGTCAGCACCTCAGCCAGAGCCTCTGGGTCCATATTGAATGTGCCGGCTTCGACTTCGACGAACAGTGGTTCGGCGCCACACAAGGCAATGACGTTGGCTGTGGCGGGCCATGAGTAAGTCGTAACGGCTACGCGATCTTCCGGGCCGATCTCGAGAGCCATCAGCGCCAGGAGCAAAGCCGCTGTGCAGTTACTAACCGCCACGGCATGTTTGGTTCCAACATAGTCAGCAATAGCTTGCTCGAAGTCGGCCACGCGCGGCCCCTGAACAAGGTAACCGGAAGCGAGGGCTTCGCGTACGGCCTCCAGGTCGTCCTCTTCAATACTAGGTACAGTGAGTCGTATCAAACGCCTTGCTCCCGATAAAAATCAGCCGTGCGCCGAATGCCTTCGTCAAGATCGACCTTGGCTTCAAAGCCCAAAAATTCGCGCGCCTTAAGAACCGATGGCACGCGGAGTTCGACATCCACATAGTCTTTGCGTGCAAAAGTAATTGGCGAACTTGATCCGAGCACGCGCACGACTGCGCTTGCCAGGCCATAGATCGTGGTTACGGCCCTTTGGTTACCAATGTTGAAAGACTCCCCGACAGCTTTCGGGTGAGACATCGCCAGCAGCACACCATCAACCATGTCATCTACATAACACCAAGCGCGAATCTGTGTGCCGTCGCCATGAATTTGAATGGGTTCATTCTTAATGGCTCGCTCAATGAAGTTGCGCAACGCCCCTTCGCCAACCTGTCCTGGTCCATAGACATTAAACGGACGCACAACTGTGGTTGGAAGCCACTTCTCCTGATGATAGGCGATAGCCAGATGTTCCTCAGCGAGTTTGCTAACTGCATAAGTCCAGCGAGCTTCACCGACATTCCCCATCACGGTGCTATCCGTTTCACTTGAACGGAAAGCCTGCTGACCGAAGACCTCACTTGTCGAAAAGCAAACCACCCGTTCGACTCGTTTTAGCTGCGCAGCTGCTTCCAATACGTTTGCTGAGCCGACCATATTCACGCGCATGGTCGTCACGGGGCTCTTAATTACCGTGTCGATGCCGGCGATTGCCGCGCAATGCACAACGATGTCTGCGCCTTGCATCGCCTGGCTAAGGCGCGCGGCGTCTAGAATATCACCCTCAACCAGTTCCAGGTTTGCGTGGTCCTTGATCGCTTTGTCTTTGAGAGAATTGCGAGCCAGGTTGTCGTAAATAACAATACGGTTACGTTCTACAAGGCGCCCCGCCAGCGTCGACCCAATGAAGCCCGCGCCCCCCGTGATAAAGACTTGCTTTCCCTCGATCATATTATTTTCACCAGCGTATCCAGGAATCTTGTTTTACAACTATGTTCTGTAAGGCTAGCCGTGTAAGGCTGGCGGCAACTCTTTGCAGAGATGGCTTACCTTCCCTCGGCGATCTTCAAAACTTTATCTGCAACCGTCGTTAGCTGCTCCTCAGTCATCTCCGGATAGAAGGGGATCGACAGGGTTCGCTCGCTGGCGCGCTCGGAAACTGGAAAGTCAGAGCTCTTAAAACCGTACCCAGCAAGCGGTTGAGACAGATGCAGCGGTTGGGGATAGTAGATCGCTGTGGGAATTCCCTCTTCTTTGAGCTGTTCCTGAACGCTCTGCCGGTTTTCTACCTCGATTATGTAGAGGTGGTACGCGTGCGCCACTTCTTTTGACACGAAAGGTGTGCCGATAGCACTACCCCTAAATTGCTCGTTGTATTTTTCCGCTAGATATCTGCGGCGCTCAGTCCATTCGTCAAGGTGGCGGAGTTTTACACGTAGGATGGCAGCCTGCAATTCGTCAAGCCGACTATTGTAGCCGAGCATCTCAGGAAAATATTTCTTCCGCCATCCGTGTGTCCGCAACATGCGAATTTGGTCGGCCACACCGTCATCGTTTGTTACCACCATGCCCCCGTCGCCGTAACCACCAAGGTTTTTGCTGGGAAAGAAACTCAGGCAGGCTATGTCACCGATGCTGCCGGTCTTACGGCCCTTATACTCCGCGCCGATAGCCTGTGCGTTGTCTTCGATGACTTTCAGACCATGAGCAGCAGCTACGGTCATCACGCCGTCCATGTCGGCGGGATGACCATACAGGTGGACCGGGATAATCGCTTTGGTTCTTTCTGTAATGTGCGAACTAATTTGCTCCACATTAAGTGTGTAAGTTTGCGGGTCGACATCAATACAAATAGGCTTAGCGCCCACTAAAAGGACGGCGCCTGCGGTTGCAAAAAACGTGTAGGAAGGAACAATCACCTCGTCGCCCGGACCGATTTCCAGGGCGCGCAAGGCGAGCACCAAAGCATCGGTTCCTGAAGCCACCCCTACTCCTCGCTTCACGCCAAGGTAAGCGGGTACCTCTTTCTCCAGAGCTGCCACATTTGGTCCGAGGATAAATTGTCCGGCCTCAAGTACCTGCCGAATCGCCTCATCGATCTCCTTTTGAATGGTGCGATACTGAGCCACCATATCCATCAAAGGAATCGGAGGTTCCATAACTTGTTGAGTCATACTTAGCCTACCTTTGCGTAAAATTTATTGCGTGTCTTATTACTTGCTATCCGCGGCAGAAACAAGATCTCCGTTTTTTAAGTAGCTACTGCCGCAACTCTCGCACTTCGAACGCTCCTCGTCTCCCACCGTCGAAAACTTTAGTTTGATGCCGCACTGGCACATCCAACCACGCACGCGAGCAGGGTTACCGTGAACCAGCGCGTAATCAGGCACGTCACGCGTAACAACCGAGCCGGCTCCTACAAATGAATACCGACCAATGGTGGAGCCACACACAATGGTAGCATTGGCGCCGATTGAAGCTCCTCGTTTTACCAGAGTCGTTTGGTATTCATCTTTCCTGTTGACATGACTGCGCGGGTTCATCACGTTGGTAAAAACCATTGATGGCCCGAGAAAGACGTCGTCCTCAACTACGACACCCGTGTAAAGCGAAACGTTATTCTGAATCTTCACATTGCGCCCCAGGATCACTTGCGAAGATACAAGGACGTTTTGACCGATGTTGCACTGCTCGCCAATCTTTGTACGAGGCATGATGTGACAGAAATGCCAAATCTTCGTTCCGGAACCTATTTCCGCACCTTCGTCTACATAACTGGATTCATGCACAAAATAGTCGCTCATTTTTCGACTCCGTTGGGGAGTTCATCCAGGCGCACTGAGCTACCGCCACGCTCCAGGGAAATCTGGCAACCCTCCAAAACTTTCAACACTGTGAGCGCGCTTTCGCCCCCGGTTAAGGGTTGCTGCCGTTCCTGAATGCAAGTTAGAAAATGTTCGCATTCCAGGCGTAGCGGCTCCAACTCCTCGAAGAAAAGTGTTGTCTCGGACGTCTGACGCGGAACTGGCTGTCCGGAACGCCATTCAATGCCCTTGTCATAAATCTTCAGTTTGCCTTCGCGTGCTGTGTCATCAAACACGGCCATTTTGCGATCGCCGACAACGACCAGCTTTTGTTCTTTATACGGATGCAGCCAACTTACGAAAATATGCGCTCGCACACCCGCAGCAAAGGTCAGGTTGGTAATCGTTACGTCAGCGATTCCAGTCTGAAGATAACTACCGCCCGATGCGCTCACTTCGATCGGTTCGGCTCCTAACAGACTACAAATTACAGAGATGTCATGGGGTGCAAAGCTCCAGAGGATGTTTTCTTCCTGACGCACCTTGCCTAAATTAAGCCGGTTCGAATACAGGTAAAGAACATCCCCAAGTTCGCCGCGCTGGATGATCTGTTTGAGCAGTGCAACGGCGGGGTGATATTCAAGGATGTGGCCAACCATCAAAATGGCTTTTCGCGCCGCAGCAAGTCTAACCAATTCAGCCCCTTCGCTATGATGCAACGCTAGAGGCTTCTCCACGAACACGTGCTTACCGGCGTTGAGCGCTTGCTTGACCTGCTCATAGTGCCTTGCCGCAGGAGTCGCCAACACAACGGCGCGTATTGCAGGGTCAGCAAGCACGTCAGCGAAGCTGGCCATAAGTTTAACGTTGGGGTATAGCGCTCCCTGACGCTGCAAGGAATTGGAATCACTGTCACAGATGATTCGCAGTGCCCCTAGCTGGGAAAAGTTTCGCACCAGGTTTTTGCCCCAGTATCCGCAGCCAATCACCGCAACATTTGGTTTTTCTAAGTTTGACTGTTCGGCAGTTCCTGTCGGAGCGGTGCCGGCCTCCGTAACGCCAAGGACACTATTATCGGTAAGCACTACTTACGACCTCCAAAGACCAAGTCTTGTGTTTCGCCCAAATGCGTCTGCGCCTCAGGTAATCCCTCTTTTGCCGGCATCACCCAACGACCGGGCGGACGGATGTAACCGCGAACCGACGGCCAGCGATAACTATCCAATCCGCTTTCTGCAACTCGCTGCACCGTGAAATCCAACGCCCGCTCAATCCATTCCACGGTGAGTCCGCTTGAGTGGTGCAGCGCCACAAGAAGCGAATACTGCCGCGGCAGAAGCGTGGCATCTAACTCTAAATTTATGATGTGCTTGCCTAACGGGAGGTGGACTGCTGGATTTCCGCCATCGATGCTGCTGGATTGCGTTACTTGTGTTCCGTCCATCGCGATGATACTGACCTCGACGACACCGTCAGGAATTTCCTTGAAGACCTCAAAAGTCATCTGCACGCGGCACGGTTGGCCCAGGTAAAGCTGCGAAACATCTTTGCCGGCAATGTCTGTTAGACGGACCGAGCGCAGCTTTGCTTCGTCCGTTCCATAGAGACGCTTGGCATCGTCTGGAATTATTCCGGTGCGCGCCATTTGGTCACTGTCTGCGGTTAGATAATTGTTCACCACTGAGTCCACATCACCCTGAACAGAGACCTGTCCAGAGTTGAGAAGGATAGCGCGCTGGCAGAGCGACTTCACGGCTGGCATGTTGTGGCTAACAAACAGCACGGTTCGACCGTGCCTCGCTACATCACTCATCTTACCCAGGCATTTCTTTTGGAACTCAGCATCACCTACCGCAAGCACTTCGTCCACCACCAAAATTTCCGGCTCCAGGTGCGCAGCCACCGCGAAAGCCAGGCGTACGTACATGCCGGAGGAATATCGTTTGACCGGTGTGTCCAGAAACTGTTCGACTTCGGAAAACGCTACTATCTCATCGAACTTCCGCGCTATCTCTGCCCGTCTCATACCAAGAAGCGCTCCGTTAAGATAAATATTTTCGCGGCCGGTCAATTCCGGATGAAAGCCGGTGCCCACCTCCAGCAAACTCGCAACGCGACCGTACAAATCGATCTCACCACCCGAAGGATCAGTAATCTGCGAAAGTATCTTAAGCAGCGTTGACTTTCCCGCCCCATTACGCCCGATGATGCCAACCACCTCGCCGGGCTGTACCTCGAACGAAACATTTTTAAGGGCCCAGAGAATCTCCGGCTGGGGGCGGCCCTTGCGAAAACGCTGCAGCGGCGCGCGCACCGCCTGAACTAATGATTCGCGCAGGGTTCCATAGGCGGCCTGCCGAGCACCCAGGCGGTACTGCTTGCTGAGATTTCTGACCTGGATGATTGGCGTCATACGATGTCGGCGAAGCTTCTCTCCATGCGCCTAAAAACGTAAGCGGCATAGACAAGGATTGTTAAGGTTAGGGCAATCGAGATTGCCAGCGTGAACCAGTTGATCCGCTGCGCAAACAGTGCAGCGCGGAACCCATCGATTAGTCCGGTCAGCGGATTGAGCGTCAGTAACCAGCGCCATTTCGCCGGCACGAACGTCGATGGATATATGATTGGGGAAAGAAACATCCACAATTGAATCGCGAACGGCAGTGCGAAACGAATATCCCGGTATTTCACATTAAGGGCCGAGGTCCACATTCCCACTCCCAACGCCAGGAGCGTGGTGAAAATAAGAATTACCGGTACCAGTAAAATCCCCCAAGTCACCCCCACGTCGTAGTAGATCATTAGCCCTATCAAAACTAGAAAGCTGATTGCTAGATCAACTAGTCCGGCTCCAACGGTCGCGCCGGGAATAATGATGCGAGGGAAATAGACCTTGGTCAGCAGATTCTGGTTTCCAACCAGACTATTTCCACTATTCGTTAAGGCATTCGAGAAAAAGGTCCAGATCAACAAGCCGGCGTAGACGAAGACGGGATAGGGAACATTGTCCGACGGTACTCCAGCCAGCTTGCCGAAGAAGAGCGTAAAGATCAGCATCGTGAACAATGGTTGGATAATCGCCCAAGCTGCCCCCAGAACTGTTTGCTTGTAGCGCACTTTGACATCGCGCCACATCAAAAAATAAAGCAACTCACGGTACGCCCAAAGTTGGTTGAAATTAAGAGGTACCCAGGAAGCCGCGGGACGTATCCTTACTAACGGCTCGGTAAAACCAACCGTGGAGATTTCATCTTGTACGGCTGTAGACTGCTGAATCAATGTGATCGGTTCCAAGTAGCGAAAACTGTTATCAAGCTGTTTCAGCGTCTCGAGGCGCAGGTTGACGCGCTGGTAGAGACTAGCGAACTGCACATTATGTTACATCAGGGATACGGGCCAGACTTTCTTTGGCTCTAAGGACGCAAAAGCGGAGGTTTTAGGACGCCCAATTAGTGGGTCGGCTAGAAGTGTCACGTGAAATCATACCTTTACCCGTGAAAATGACAAAATCAACTACTTGGCGGCCCTCTTCGCTTGCTACGAGCACGGGCGCCAACAGCAATGAGGCCGGAACCCAGCAGCAACAATGTCGTGGGTTCAGGAGTAGCCACTGTAAAAGTGCGGCTCGTCGAACTACTCACCAAAACCCCTGCGCCGTCGAAAGTCACCGTAAACAACGCATCGTTGTTGAAAGCATCTTCCAGAGTTTGGAAAGCGGTGACCTGGCCGGTCAATAATGAATCAGTAAAGCTAAGCGATCCGGTGAAAAACTGGGTGGTTTGGCCTTGGAAGGTAATTGATCCGAATCCCTGAGTGATGCTCTGGAAGTTGAAAGAAGTTACCAGCGGTCCAAAATATTCCGAATTAAAGTAGCTAAGGGAAAAGGTACCCTCATTACTGACAGAGATTGAGGTCAGCCCCGGCGGAACCTGAATAGCCACTGAGCCTGTCGTGAGAATAATGCTATCGGCACGGGCTGCTGCAGGGAAAAATAGAACGAAAGCCAAAACCAAAAAGACGGGCTTGGCTCTGACTAAGATGCGGGATAGTGACTTTGCAGCCGCTCGAATGGCTTGGTTGCTTTTCATTGTTCTCCTGACCTCGCCAGCGGCGACACTGTAGTATAGCCGCAAAACCGGCCTCATTCCATGAACTTAATTCAATTTTGGGCTAATTTGGTCTCTACTTCCGCCCAGAGGGGCTGTTGGAAGTAGTTCAGGCCGACGCGACCAAACGCCGTAGACTGCTCTAACGGCCATACAGACGCCACAACATGTTTGGAGCGAAACGCAGGGCCAGCAAGGCAACGCGCAATTTCCAACTTCCGTAGAAGCGATTTGCCCTCCGAAAGGCTGCCGCGGCCTCATCGAAATTCCGTTCTCGCAGAAACTTTTTACCGCGCTCGAGTTCAATTTCGGCTTTAATTCTTTGCAGAGTTTTCTTGAGCGTCGCTTCTTCCCGGGTGCTGAGTTGTCCGCGTTGACGGATCGTGTCGAGCACTTGGAAGGCGCGCTGCGACTGGCTGGCAGCATCACCTGACAAGCTGCTTTCAAGGATGCGATGCTTCAACAAAACGTCCTTTTGATAGTTTATCCTCGCGCCGCTCTTAGCCAGTCGCAACCACAAGTCGAAATCATGGCCGCGTCTGATACTTTCGTCGAACATACCAACCTCAATGATTGGTTTTCGGCGCGCAACCACTCCTGAAGTGATGACGTTACAGCGAAGCGCGAGCAAACTCTCGGCATTAACTTCACCAGATGAAGGAGCCGTGTCCATGTAGCTGTGGCCGGCGGCCTCAGAGTCGCCGATAAGCTCGGCATCGGCGTACACAAGATCAACATTAGAAGTGTCGAGAAAGGTTATTTGACTTGCGAGATACGAGGGAAGCCAGAAGTCGTCGGCATCCAAGAATGCGACTAAGCGTCCCCTTGCGATGCGCAAGCCGGCATTGCGAGCAGCTGCTGCACCACGGTTTTCCTGTTTGAGATAAATGATTCGAGCCAGGTAGGGAGCGAGCGCTTGTTCGAGTTCCGTTGTATCTGGCGAACCATCGTTGATAACGATCACTTCGTAGTCATTGAAGGTCTGCGAGAAAATCGAATCAAGGGCCGCATTTATAAAGTCGGCCGCGTTGTAGGCGGGAATAATGACGCTGACAATGGTCGGTTGCTCGCTCGTCTTGAGCGGCGGTGAATCTTGTGGCCTAGATCTCTCGTCAGTCATTCGGTTGCGGGGGAGTCATTAGTATTTGACCCGATAGTAGGCGAGCTTGATGTATTCGGCAGCTACAATCCTCCAGCCGCGCGGCAGCAGCCACCAGGTGGCGGCTGAAGGAGAATGCGGTCCAGTAGCCGGGCTCAGCCCGATTTCGATGCCAGTACCCTGAAACACTCGGCGCAATATCCATAAAGCGCGGCGAGAATGATGGGGCGAGGTAACAAACAGGATCGAGCGCAACCCATGAGTCGCTGCATATTTGCGCAGCAACGTGGCTTCTTCATAAGTGCTCGAAACAGGCTGCATGAGAACTTCGACCTTTTCCCTGGGCAAGCCAGCGCGTCCCAATTCTTTCAACGAACGCTCATAGGTAAACAGATTTTTCTCTTCGGCGGCTCCCCAACCACCCAGCTGGTCATCATGGGTCAAGATTACTCGCGGCGCTCGCCCTTCGTGATAGAGGTGAGCTGCCCATTGGGCGCGTTCGGCATAGAGTGCGGAACCGCTCAATATAACCATTGCATCTGCGCGCGGGAGTTCCGATCGCACGACCAGCCACCGGGCGGCGGCCCATGCAATCAGTGACCACAAGATGAGGAAGACAATGACGATTCGGATTAACCGCAAGGGCCGGGAGCGGCCTGCAGCTGCCACAGCATGAGGAGCACGCTTCATCGTAGCTAGACGAGTTCCTGCAGTGCGCCTTCCGCCGACACGAGTGTTGCGTCGAGATCGATGGTACAAGGCAGCTGCGTTCGTGCTGACTCAAGCATGCGCAGGCAGGCAATTGTTGCTCGGGCGCCATCGCGGACTGTGACTTCTGGCTGGCGGCCGAGGCGCACTCCTTCGATGAACGCATTCATCTGCGATGCATACCCTTTCTCTGCCCAACGACTGGATTTGGTTTTACGGCTGGAATCGCTCACCGTCAAAGATTTGAAGTCCTCAGTTATAGCAGCGACACCTTGAGCAAAGACTTCCACGTGTTCTCCTCCGGAAGTCTTGCTGCCAACGGTGCAATAGGTCAGGTTACCGATCGAGCCGTCAGCGAAACGAAAACTGGCGACCAGGTTGTTCTCGCCTATTGGATCCTGCTTGCCGGTGGGCAAACTATATGCTGAAACGCTGACCGGTTCCGATTCAAGCAGCCAGTACATCAGGTCAACGAAGTGGCAACCTTCTCCAACTATGGCGCCGCCATAAGTTGGGTCTGCAGCCCAGAAGGTTCCGGTTAGGCCGGGAGAGTTCATCCGGCAATTGACGACGGCCGCACCAGAACGACGCGCAATCACGTCTTTCAATTGCAAATAGAAAGGAGCGAACCTACGATTGAATCCGACCGTCAATTGCACTCCCTGCTCATCGACAGCCTGAAATAGCCGGCGACACTCGTCATCGGTAAGAGCCATCGGCTTTTCCAGAAAGACATGCTTGCCGGCGTTTATCGCGGCCAGAGCCTGCTCGAAATGGTACTGGTGGCGTGTTGCGATTAGAACAATGTCAATCTCCGGATCACTCAGGATCTCTTCGTAGTCGGAACACGAATAGACAGCGCCAAAACGCTCAGCATAAGTTTTGCCCCGTGCGCCGCTTGCTGACTGCACTGCGCGCAAACTGACTCCGGGGATCTTTTTCAGGTTTGGCAAGTGCTCCCAACGAGCGAGATTACCGGCGCCAATCAATGCAAGTCGTAGCTCTTTGTCCGGCTGACGCGGTTGCGAGATCTCCAGGCGGCGTTGTGGAATAAAAGGAGCGGGTGACTCAAGCTCTAAGCTCACTGGATATCGCAACAGAACTGCGAGGCTCGTTCCTGCCGGATCCATGATCGTCTGATACGCCTGGGGAGCTTCTTCTAAGCCGAACCGATGCGTGATCAAAGACTCCAACTTGATCTGGCCGCGCGCGATAAGCCGCAGGAACTCGGCCATGTTTCTGTTTTCAGTCCAGCGCACATAACCGAAGGGATAATCGACTCCCTGCTTTTCATACGCAGGGTCGTAGCTGCCCGGACCGTAGGCGCGCGACATAAAGACCTGGAGTTCTTTGATATACATCTCGTCACGCGGCAGATCCAGGGGCATCGCGCCCACAATTACAATGCGCCCGCGGTCACGAGCAATCTTGATCGCTTGCTGCACGGGCGCCGCCGTTTTTGCTGCAGCACAAACGATTACGCAGTCCACGCCGCGACCATTTGTCAGTGCTTTAACTTCCTCAGGAACTGCTGCACCGCCCAGCAATCCAAAATCAGCACCAAGGTCTTTCGCCAGGTTCACCCGATCCTGTTTCATGTCGATAGCGATAACCACTCCGCCCTGAACGCGCACGAGTTGAGACACCAACTGTCCTACTAACCCCAGACCGATTACCGCAACAACGTCGCCAATTCCAATCTGCGCAATGCGCACAGAATTCATCGCTATGCTGCCCAGGGTGGTAAAGCACGCATGTTCGAACGGAACTTCGTCGGGAACGTTCACCACCAAATTGCTGCCGGCAAGAACAGTTTCTGCGTGGCCCGTACCTTCACCACCATAAGCTACTCGGTCGCCAATCTCGACGTTCTTGACGGTTGGGTGTTTGTCGACGACAACTCCAGCACCCGAATAACCCAATGCTGCATATTCGCTGAATTTGGCCCTGACTTCAGTCAAGGTGCGGATTGGTCCTTGTTGCTTCATCACTTCCCACACCTTGCGTAGATGGGAAGGATTCTCGGCAACTTCTTTCACCAAAGCATCCTGGTGAATATCCGCGGTTTCCGTGCCGCTGCTGATCAGTGAATAAAACGGCTTCACCAGAACATGGTGAGCGATACTCACGGGATCCGGCACTTCATCGACCACGATATGTTTAAGACCCTTGCGCAGGACTTGTTTCATATTCGGTTTGCTGTATTACTCTCTTTGATTTTGAAGCACATAAAACTAACTCTCCAATGCGGCTAGATGCATGCGAATTTCATCGACGCGGGCGTCCCAACTTTCATGCCTGATGGCTTCGCTTCGCGTGATGTCTGGGCCCGGGTTACGCAATGCTTCTTTGATCTCGTTCACGAACGATTCCGGGTCACGGCCAATACGACAAAGTCCGAGCACTTCGACTTCGGGAATCGCCGTCGAGACAACCGGCAGACCGGCGGCCAAATACTCCCGAACTTTAAGAGGATTCGCGTTCAGAGTCAGTTCATTAATGCGAAACGGCATCAACGCGACATCGAAACCCTTGCAGTATGCGGGCAACGATTCGTAGGTTTTGCGTCCCAGCAGATGAACGTTGGGTAGTTGTTCGAGCACCGCAGTATCGGTTGTTGCCTTCCCCAGCAAGACCAGTGAACCGTTGGGAAACTGCCTCGCAACGTGCGCCATCAAGTCCAGATCTACCCAATCGGCAATTAGGCCGAAGAACCCGATTATAGGACGTGGCAGGTTCGCGATTTCCTCTGGTACGACCGTTTCCGGTTCCAGCGCCTTGCGAAAATGATCGAAGTCGACGCCATGCCTGATAATCACGGCCTCCGGATTTATTTTACTCTTTGACTGGTAAAGCGTGTCAGCGGAGACGATCACCAGATCAGCCTCGCGCAACAACTGTTCTTCAAGTTCTCCAATAGCTGACGATGACACTCCCGAGAAGGCCGTGTATTCATCGACACAGTAATAGATGAGCTGTTCTTCGCCGAGTGCGCCCGCAATCACCGCAGCCGCAGGGTTGAAAACGAAATTGATTGGTCGCTGGAACCCCAGCTTGCGCATGGCCCGTTTCACCTGAAAGCGAAGCAGCCGGCGGTTGAAATCTCGAATGCGAGGTCGGCCGTAAACCGGAATCGCCAATGGATTCAAAACGAAGATGTTCGGCTCGGGTTCACGAAGCGAATCAGTCGCCGCTTTTAATTTATTGAAAGCGCGAGTTACATCGGCTTTGGAAGCCTTAGGTGCGCGATAGCCAATCGAGTTCACCCACAGCACGCGATTGTCGCGCGCCAGAATGCGCATCAGGTGGGTCTTCGATAATGGATCGCCACTCCAATCGTGACTGAAGCAAAGAATATCGCGACCGCGAAGCAAGGTCGCCGGCGCGTTCGTGATTGCCTCAGGTTCTGAGATCGTTATCTGCATGGGGAGTCTTCAGCTTTGGGACTCGGTTTAGACTGCAACTGTCTCGGGGACATCGAACTGTTCGAACGTGATCGTTTCGCCATCTAGGAACTGCCGTTGCCAAATCTCAAAATTGATTAACATCCACAACCTTTCGGCGTGGTTTACTCCGGCCTGATGTTCAGCGACAAGCCGCTTAACGAAACTCTTCTCAAAAATACCGCGCGCCACGGCCCTGTCGCCAAGAACGTATTCATTCACGACTGAACTGAAAGGTCCCCGGAACCAGTTCCCGAGCGGAACAGGAAAGCCCATCTTACTGCGAGTCAGAATCTGGTCCGGCAGGATGCCTTTCATACTCTCACGCAGAATATATTTAGTAGTCATGCCACGCAGCTTCATTCGCTCCGGCAATCTCGCCGTCAATTCCACAAGCTTGTGATCCAGAAACGGAACCCGACTCTCAATCGAAGCAGCCATGCTCATCTGATCCTGCTTCATCAACAGCTCTTGCAGATAGGTCTTAGTGTCAGCGTAAAGCAACTGATTCAAGAGAGTCTCTGCATCGCAGCCTGCAACCAGGGCCCTGACTCCAGCATAAGGATCGAGCGTGCCTGTGCGGCCCTTGGTTACGGCGGTGAGCAAGTCTTGCTGCATGCCCAGGCGAAATACACCAAAGTTGTCGAAATAGAGACCCTCGAGCGTGGGCGGCAGCGACAGGAAAGTACGCGACAGTTTTCGCCTGACCAGGGAAGTAGCCGGAAAACGTCCGATTGCCCGGCTGATCGTCTTTCTCAACCCTTCATTCGTGAAACGATGATACTGCTTGCCGATTGTGAGGTTATAAATCGTCTTCCGATACCGATAGTAACCGGCGAGCATCTCATCGGCGCCTTCTCCAGTCAGAACCACCTTCACATGCTTTGCTGCGAGCTTTGAAACGAAGTAAAGCGGCACCGAAGCCGGGTGGGCAATTGGTTCGTCTTCATGCCAAACCAACTTTGGCAAAGCCGCAAAGAAGTCTTCCGGACTAACGACGACTTCATGATGATCGGTCTTAAACTGCCGCGCTATCAAACGCGCGTATTCCAGCTCATTAGCTTCGCGATCCTCAAAGGCGACGGAAAAAGTCTTAATGGGCTCATCGACCATCCCGCTCATCATCGCGGCAATTGCTGAAGAGTCGATCCCACCCGAGAGAAACATGCCGAGGGGCACGTCAGCCATCAAGCGCAGGCGCACTGATGTCCGGAACAATTCCAACCACTCGGAGACGTAATCTTCGTCTTTGCGCTGTTCGTGCTCCGCTTCAGCGAACTTGAGATCCCAATACTTTTGAATTTGAATCCGGCCGTCGCGCCAGGTGAGCGTATGGCCCGGGAGCAAGCGCTTCACACCAAGGAATAAGGTTTCTTCTCCAGAGGTAGCGTGGTTCGCAAGGTAGTCCGGCAGCGCGCTGTAGTTCAGTTCAGGCCGTACGGCCCGAGCCGCGAGCAGCGACTTTATTTCTGAAGCAAAATAAAGTGAACCATCTGGCGAATGGACGTAATAGAGCGGTTTCACTCCCAATCGATCACGCGCAATGAACAGCTCTTGTTTTTTTTGATCCCAAATAGCAAAGGCGAACATGCCACGCAGGCTGTCTACACAACCCAAGCCTGCTTCCTCGTATAAATGTAGGATCGTCTCAGTGTCGCAGTGAGTGTTGTAGACGTGACCCTTCGCCTCGAGTCCTTCGCGAAAGTCGGCATGATTGTAGATTTCGCCGTTGTAGACGATGTGCAAGGTGCCGTCTTCGTTAGTCATCGGCTGATGACCGGAAGCGACATCTACGATACTCAAACGCCGGTGACCGAGACCGATATTTCCATCTATGAAGATGCCGCTATCATCAGGGCCGCGGTGCGTTATGCAGTCGCGCATGCCAATGATCAGATCGGGAGTCAGTCGCCGATCGGAATGATTTGATAGCGCTATTCCGTTAATACCGCACATGTGTTTTAAATCTCAAATTTCAAATCTGAGATCTCAAATCTGAGATCTCAAATCGGAGATTGGCGCATCAACCTTGCAAACAAAGATTCAAGGTCATTAATTGGCAGGCTGGGATCCAAAGTCCCTGCCTCCGTTTCCACCGCTAACTGCTCCCCGATTTGGCTTGTGACGAGGAACCTAATCCGCTTCGTCGACTTCAAAATCTCGCGTCCCTCAAGTTCCAGCGTGCGGCCGCCAATAAGCACCAGCTCAACAGGAGTGGCCTGATGTGTGTTGCCAAAGCGCGCCCAGGCCCACTCGAAATCTGCTCCCAAACGCTCCGTCTCAATGCGTTCTGCCGTGGCGTCGCGAAGCATCAAAATGTCTGTGCCAAATTCGTGGGTAACTTCAAACGCCTTTCCACCGATCGCTTCAATTTCGCGCACACGAGTTTCAACACCTGAGGATACATTACGCGGAAAAAGGAAGGTCACTATTTCTCCGTCAGAGTTTATGGTCGCCGACGAAACATAGACCCGGCTGCTCTCCTTCCTCCCATAACAGGGCGAAACCCAACCCTCTTCCCTGCGCCAGCGAGCATTTTCGCCAATTACCGCGATATCGAGCCCACTGCTGTCGCCGCCTTCAGTCACCATTACAGCGTGATCTGGGACAGCTTGAATCAATGGGGTCCCTCCCGTTTCGAAATGGAACCAGAGATCAGCCTGATGAGCGCCTTCTGACTTAACATTGTCGCGAATCACCCAATAGTCGTCCTTCAAAAAAAGAATGCTGCGCGCGTGTGCGGCGGGTTGCGGCAAACGAGAGTAGCCATCGTGGCTCCCCTGCACAAAGTCGAAGCGCGCGCAACTAATCCAGTCGCGGCATTCAGCATTCGCGATCGACTTCCAGGAAAACGCACCGCCTGGAACCGACGACGACTCGCCGTCAATAGTTAAGGTGTTATGCGCGGCCGAGCTGCGGAACAAATCGCGTAACTCCTGCGATCCGGTATAAGTAAAAGTCCCGGGTCGATCAGCATCGTTTGGCCATTAGCTGCAAGTTGGAATGACAAAGCATCAGCGTGAGCATGGCCGCAGTTCATAGTGCCGTGCGGCCCACAATCGAAGAGCAGATAATTGGAATCTCTTGTCCAGCCATCGCGCATCACGTAATACCCGCCTTCAGAAAACGCTACTGAAGTTTTTTCAGGTTTCTCGGATTCGAGTCGATCAAAGGCGGCCATGCCATCCACACCCAAAAGCCAAAGCGTTTCCTCGGCCGGACCTCCTGCCACAAACTTGTAATCGGCTCGGCCGAACAGCGCGGCTCCCGTTGAAAGCACCGCGCGAAAATCTGTTGGCTCGCGCTCCTCAAACTTCAAGAGCTTGCCCCCGTCATCGTCGCCGAAGATGGGTGTAGTTCCGTCCGGCCGGGTGATGTACATCATGTGATCGAGGAGCAGTTGCAGCTTATGTGATACGTCGGCGAAAACCTTACCTTGTTGACGCGCCAGTATGTAGAAGTGGGTGTAGAAATCGACAGTGTATCGATGGTAGTAACTAGACTGTTCAAAATAGACGCCATCCGGCTTAACGTGCCGTTCGAGTTCCGCTAGCAGAATCTTTTCACCCCTTATTTGCCAGCGATTCGCCTCAGAAAACTCTGGCAGCAGTGAACCCAAGTAGAACAGACCAAGTGCTTCGCCCGTCAGATGAGTATTCGGACTGGAGTAGGTCGAAAGATAAGTTTCAATGTGGCGCCCGTGAGCGAAAAGGTATTTCAGCAATCTCAGAAATACCGCAGAGGTAAGGTTTGGCGACTGCCTGAAGAAGTGCAATGCCCACAGCCAGGAGATTGCGCGGAAAGAAACTTCCAGCGAACTTAGCCAATTGAGACCCAAACCGGGCGGATTTTTGTCCATCCATGAAGAAACATGGTCTACAAACAGACGCGCATAGCGCTCATCCCCTGACACCCAGTAAGCGCGGCCCAGGGTTATGAAATACTGATGACGATTGAGTTCCCATATTATTTTCTTGTCGCCTGATTCGTCCGCCTCCAATTCTTTAAGCAAGCTCCAATGCACCAGCGGCGAGCGCTTTCCTGATCGGGGTTCCAGGTGCCAGTCTGGCGGTGTTCCAAACGTGAGACCATGAAAGCCAAGCAAATCCAAACTGCCGGCCTCGATCCGTCGTGCTTCGTTGGTTAAGTGCTCCAGATTTTCCGGCCAGCGTTTTCTAAGTTCATTAACTGTGCTCACTGGATCGCCGAAACCAGGAAAGAATAACGGAGCCTTCCGCTCGCGAAATTGAGCAGGTGATTCTTCAGCAGACGACAGTTGTGTCTTGCCCAACAGCTTAATAAACGAGACGTCGTCGGGCAGCTGGACCCGTTCCGACCAACCACGACGATCCTGCCAGGCGGCAAGTTTTTGCTCGGCGCGCACGCGCAACTCTGTAACACTCCGGCGCTTGAGTTTTTTAAGCTTGAGCATCCTTTTCAGCTCGTTTATTCCGTTTGCAGAATGTCGCTTCCCGAATAACGTGGATCGCGTGCCGGGTTACCGCCCACCACCTCGTGGTATAGCTTTAACCATTCTTGTTGCACCACCGGCCAGCTAAAGCGGCGGCAATGCTCACGCGCGTGACGAGCAATGCGAGCTGCAAACTCCGGATCTTCCAAAAGCCTTAAGGCAGCGGCGGCCATCGCTTCATGATCGTTTCGCCCGATCATCAAACAGGTCTCTTCGTGTGTGACGATGTACGGAATGCCCCCGGCATCAGTAGTCACGACTGGAAGCCCGGCAGCCAAACACTCCACAATCGAACTGGGCATGTTGTCCAGATCAGTCGCCGTCAAATAAATGTCCGCGCTGTTATACATCTCGGGCATGTCTTCGAAGGGCACGCCGCCAATAAACTCGGCGTTTCGCAAACCCAGATCGCGCGCTAGTTGTTGGAGCTCATCTCGCATCCAACCGTCAGCTGCCACTGTGAGTTTCGCCTCAGGTACTCGTTTTTGAATCAACGCAAAAGCGCGCAACACGCAACCGACGTTGTAAAGCGGTTCCAACAATCGACTAGTCAAGAAAACCGGACGGAGCGGTTGCCGCTCGCGAAAGTTAAAGCGATCGAGCTCGACAATATTGGAAATGGCTCGCGCTTTGACACCAAAGCGAGCGAAAACATCGACGAGATAGCCGGAGGGAACAACGACAACGTCAGCCAACCGTATCGTGGGCAGTGCCGTTCGCCAATTCTGCAAATGATCTTCCGCTTCGCCACTGCGGTAATTCAGGATCACTT
The DNA here is from genome assembly GCA_963826235.1 of Pyrinomonadaceae bacterium. Classification (GTDB taxonomy): domain Bacteria; phylum Acidobacteriota; class Blastocatellia; order Pyrinomonadales; family Pyrinomonadaceae; genus PSRF01. The sequence continues at coordinate 220,972 of CAWGWE010000003.1, forward strand.
TCTTCCCGTAGAGCTTGCCGACGAGAATCGCCGGCATGGCCGACAACATGTAGGAGTAATAGGACGCCGAAAAGATATGCAGGATGTCGTACTGAGCGGCGCGTATTAGTAACTGGGCCCAGTACAAAGCCGTCGTCGACACCGTTCTTAGATACTTGATTGACTGCAAGTGCCTCAGGGGACCAGGGAGGCGCGGATTTACCGCTTGAAAACCAACTTTCAATGAAGGCTCGGCTTCGAGGTTGCCGCGCAGGCGCGCACATTGCCGCGACTGTCCACCAAGCATGTCGAGTGATGGCGCGACCATCAACACGCGTAGACGCTCAGCTTCTGGACGTGCGCCAACTGACTCCGATTTGTCGTTCGTTCTATTATCCATTCAGCCTTTTAGTGAAACCGATTAAATCCGTTCACGGCTCAGATCCTCGCTCACGCGCTGCTGCGCCTGCGACCCGGTTAACAAGCGATCGTAAAGCTGTTGGGTTCTCTTTAGTTGCGCCGCACTGGAAAACTTCTCCTCAACCACACTTCTGCCAAGCTCGCCCATCGTGCGTGCCCGCGCCGGGTCGCGCAGCAATGTGATGATCCGATCGGCCAAAGCTTCGTCGTCTCCGGAGCGCACCAGGAATCCGGTTTCACCTTCGACAACAGCTTCGCGGGCCCCACCCACGTCTGTAGCAACCACCGGCCGCGCGGCGGCCATGTATTCAAGAATGGAGTTTGAAAAGCCTTCAGCTTTGGAACTAAGTACGCAGACGTCACTAATAGCCAGCAACTCCGGGACCCGTTCACAACGTCCGATGAAAACAGCAGACTCGCCTAAACCTAGTTCAGTCGCCAGCTTTCGGAGTGGACCGCTCAACTCACCTTCGCCGGCCAGAATAAATCGGGTGTTAGGTATGGCCCTGATAACACGGCTCGCCGCGCGGATGAAAGTGGGATGGTCTTTTAAATCTATCCGAAGGTTTGCCACAATCGAAACAACAGGAGAGCTTTCGTTACGCGGAAGATTCAGCGCAGCTTTAGCATCCTCACGGTTAAACATGGCCGGAAGTGTTACCCGCCCCATATCTAAGCCGTTATATATCGTAATTACTTTCGCCCCGTTCACTCCTTCCGCAATCAGCTGTTGCCGAACTGCTTCGCAATTGGCAACTACGACGTGGGATCCCCTGTAAGCTATTCGCTCCACGAATCGTTGATTCCATTTTCGGACCGACGATTCCCGGCGCGAGGCTACGCGACCAGTTACTCCAGCAAGGTTCGCTCCAGCCATTCCAAAGATATTTGTATAAAAATCGTGAGTGTGGACTATATCGATGGCCTGAGCCTTCAGGAAGCGAACGAAGCGTCGCAATTGGATGGCAGCATTTCGATCAGTAAAGCCAGTTAGCGGAAAAGAAGGAATATCCGGAAGCCCAATTTGCTCGGCTTCGTCGCGCAACGTGCCGTCACCATCCAAGACGGCCAGGTGCACCTGACACCGGCCGCTTGTATGCAACTGTCGCGCTAACTGCACGCACTGTCTTTCCGAGCCGCCTTGGTGAAAGCTCGGCATTAGTTCCAAGACGTTCGGTTTCAAAAACTCTTTTCCCTTCCGGATCCTTTACTCACAATCTTGCCGGAACTAGGTGACTTTCCTTAAAACCACAGCGACACGATCCAGCAGTAGTTCGTCAGCAACGCGCAGAGCCAAAGCTGCACGCAGCATCGGCTTAATGACGAACTTCCTAAGCGTAGGATGGCTGACTCCGTGAGAAAGAATCGGATCGCGATTCACAGCCACGATCTCCACCGGAAGCGTCGCCAGCAATTTCATAAACTCCCTCTTGGTCGTGCCATTAAGACAAGGGAGTTTTTCCCACTTTGCCGGCGGCCCCGGCTTATACCATTCGGAGTCTTGTCGTTTTTCCAAAACAGAAAAGAAAGTTCGCGATAATACTGGAGCAGGAACAATCCATTGCAGTGCTGGTGTATACGTTACAAACCCCAAGTGAGATTCAAAGGGCTGATGAAACTGGGGAAATACTGCGAAAATGAAGCCCCCCGGCTTTAATACTCTAAGCATCTCTTTCATTGAGCGAGCCACGTCATCAACATGTTCGAGCACATCAAAGGTGACAACTGTGTCCACGCATTCGTCGGGAAAGGGTAGCGTTCCATCAGAATTTAGGATCCGGTAGTCGTTTTCCACCTGATTCGCGGTGGCGAACTCACTGGCCGCTTGCATGTAAACAGCATTGATATCCGAGCCATAGAGTTTTGCGACTCCATACTTCTTCGCCCAGTGCACTCCGCGTCCACCAGTAAAACACCCAAAATCCAGAACCTCTTTACCTTTGAGGTGCCATACGAAATCATTCTGGACTCGTCCGTTTTGGTTAAGAGGTGACTTGTAATTTGAGAAGTAGGTTTGCCAGAAGGGCTTGATTTCTTCTTCGTTGTAACGGTGCTGACTAGAAGCGCGCCTAATTTCTGCCTGACGTTGTGGATCAGCTTTAAGATATGCGTCATGGCGAAAAATTTCGTTCAGACTTAAATCGTCAGGTGACGGCTCGGGTGCCGGCATCAGTCCCATTAATCTTTCGGTAAATCTGTCCATAACTAAATGCTACCTATCTTTGCGAAACACAAACTCGTTGCATCCCAACCCGACCCTGCCGCATTTGAGCTTTGTGAGCGTGAAGCCCTGTTTGCGATAGAAGTCAAAAATCTCCTCCGGTGTAGCCACCTCGTAGGGATAGCCGCCCACCCAGTCGATTATGTCATGCCAACGGCTCATGCCGCGGTTGTTCTTGTCGTAGCGCGTCCAGGAGCGGAAATATGTGGCTGGGCTCAGCTTCGCAAAAGATCTTAACATCGCTTTTCCTTCATCGGGCGCCATGGCAACAAGCGCGAAAGGCGACTTGAGAATATTTGGTAAACGATTATAGGTGCGCTTAATCCACAACCAGCGGTCACTCTGCGTGCCGGTATCGTTATAAATTGCCACAAACAGCTTGCCGCCCGCCGCTACCGGCAAAGCGGCATTGGCCAGCCCCTTCCACATCTCACCCGTATGATGTAGCACTCCCCAGGAGTAGACCACGTCAAAATTTCCTAAAGAGCGCAGGTAGTCAGCATCGAGAGCCGAGCCTTCTTCGATCGTCCAATTGGCATCGCCCGGAAAATAGCGCCGGCGCAGCTCAACTGCACAGGCGACCGACTTGGGATCGAAATCGAAAGAATGCACGCGCGCTCCCAGCCGGCGCGCGGCCAAACTAAACAAGCCACTTCCCGATCCAATATCAAGAAAAGTTTTATTGGCAAGAGAGCTGACTTCAAGTTTCTCTTTGAGAGAATTCTCGGCTTCGAGGATGCGGTTCTCGTCGAGCAGCGACAGAAACCGAGTCCAATTCTCGCCGAAGGTAAATCGCTCACCCTTGGCCACCTCGCTCGCATGCGTGCTCATAGTTTGACTGTCTGCCACCATCTATTTATTCAACTCCGGAATTGAAGTTGCCATCTCGGGCTGGTGATCAATTCGCAGGGAACTTCTGGCACCGTCGTCATAAATCGCCCGGTGCCAGAGTTCCAACATAAACAGCGTCCACAACTGCGCCGAGTGATCGCGACGTTCGCGCTCGTGTTCGTCCAGCAGCACCTGGACGTAGCGCGGGTCAACGTAACCACGCTCGCGCGTACGTTGGTCCGTCAATGTTTCCCGAATACGATCGCGCAGTTGCACATTGATCCACTCCTGAACCGGCACTCCAAAACCCTGCTTCGGCCGATCCAGAATCTGCGGCGGAACGAGTCGCCGTACCGCCTGCTTGAAAATGTGTTTGGTTTCCCCGTCTTTCAATTTCAGATGAGCCGGAATTGAAGTCACAAATTCAATCAATTTGTGATCCAGCAATGGGACCCGCGCTTCAAGTGAGACCGCCATACTCATCCGGTCAACTTTGGTGAGGATATCGCCGGGCAGGTACGTCTTGCTGTCGATGTACAGCAAGGCATCAAGCCCTTCGCCGCTGCGAACGTTTTTTGCGAGCAAGCGGCCGGATGCAAACTGACTCGAACCGTTCTGCCCGTTCAACTGTTTGCGAAACTCAGCCGTGTAGAGGGCGGGTTTGTTTAGACTGGTAAAAATCGAAGTACTGTCCAGGTATCGGTCGAGAGGATCCAGCGAGACGTTGTAAAGAAAATTTCGCCCGCGCGCGCCATGAGGCAAGCGCCGGCTCAACGGCGCCATTAAACCGCGACGCAGTAAACGCGGCAGTCGCCCGAAACCGCCACGCTTGTGATCGATCACATAGCGGGTGTACCCGGCAAACAACTCATCGCCACCATCGCCCGAAAGCACAACCTTGACGTATTGCCGCGCCATTTTCGACACCATGTAAGTGGGAATTGCGGAGGAATCAGCAAACGGTTCATCAAGATACCAGGCTAGCTCGTCGACAATTTCGCAAAGGTCAGGTGTTACGACAAACTCATGATGCTCAGTCTCAAAATGTTTGGCAGCAATCCTCGCGTATTTGAGTTCACTATAAGTGTCTTCATTAAAGCCGATCGAAAACGTCTTTACAGGCTGCGACATCTCGCGTGACATAAGTCCCACGACAGTGCTGGAATCGACGCCTCCAGAGAGAAACGCGCCAAGCGGGACATCCGAGACCAGGCGGAGGCGAACTGACTCGGCCAGCAGCGCCCGCAGTTCTTCCAAATAATCCTCGGCGCGGCGAGCTTTTGCATCTTCAATGTCTTCGTAAGTGAAATCCCAGTAACTGGCAATCGAGAGCCGCTGATTCGTGAAAGTTAAATGATGTCCGGGAGGAAGCTTTTTCACACCACGCAGGATGCAGTGCGGATCCGGTATGTATCCGGATGTCAGATACTCGTCGATCGCTAATGGGTCGATGTCACGCGCCACCAGCGGGTGCTCAAGTAGGGACTTTAATTCGGAGCCGAAGACGAGGGTATCTTCATTGATGAGGGTGTAGTAGAGCGGTTTTTTCCCGACGCGATCTCGTGCGATGAAGAGTGAGCCTTTCCGCGCGTCCCAAATCGCGAACGCAAACATCCCGCGCAACCGCGAGACGCAATCGGCACCATATTCTTCGTAGGCGTGAACTATGGCTTCGGTGTCGGAATGAGTGCGGAATTTGTGTCCGCGCGCTTCAAGTTCAGGTTGCAGTTCCCGGTAGTTATAAATTTCTCCGTTGAACACGATGCTGACGCTGCCGTCTTCATTGCAAATCGGTTGATGTCCCCCGGAAAGATCGATGATGGAAAGGCGGCGCATTCCCAGTCCCACCCCATCGCCAGTCAGCATAGTGCCTTGATCGTCCGGGCCGCGATGCGTGATCACGCGACACATACGATCAAGGATAGTGGCCGCCTCATCGGGAGGTAACCGCTTTTGCTGATCTACAAATCCGGCTATGCCGCACATTAGCGAACTCCTCCAACCAACTCGAGCTCCTTACCGGTCGCAGCGCCGGGCAATCTCTCGCTGTGAACCTGGGGGCCAAGGAACGCCGCTGCCCATGCGTCTAGCGCCAACAGAGTCCACAATACATCCCCGTGATTTGCTCTTCCTGTTCTGTGTTCGTCGATGAGGCGGGCTACCACGTTCCGATTGGTAACTTGGGCGGTCAGCGAGCCAGTATCCCGCAATGCCTCAACTCGGTGTGAGAGCGGGCCGCCCGGTTTTAACCACTCACCCAACGGCATTTCGAACCCGACTTTTTTCCGGTAGACGATCTCGTTTGGCAACCAGCGTGTTGCTATCGACTTCAATAAAGCCTTCCTGGCGCCGCCCGCCAACTTCGCTTCAGCACTTAGGGAGTTAGCCCACTCGACGAGTTTGTGATCAAGAAAGGGTTCGCGCGCTTCCAGCCCGGCGGCCATGCTCATACGATCCTGACGCTGTAACAGCGGCGAAAGGTACGTTTGCTGATCGTAGATGAACAGGCCATCAGCGCCCGACCGATGCGAGGGCCAAAAGCGTTTGCGCGATGACATGACGTTCCCGGCAGTGGAAAGCAACTCGTTAATCACAGCTTGAGGCGAGAACGCATTTGCCGAGGCGAGATAGTCATCACTTAAAACCTTTTTCAAGGTCGCAAGTTTCGAGATGCCCGGGGCAACCTGCGCAAATTGCGAAATCCCAGGCACGCGACGCTTCAACGCATCTCGCTGCTGCGCGACTCGGTACCAAGCGTAACCACCAAAAACTTCATCGGCACCCTCTCCTGACAAAAGGACGGTTACAGCTGCTCGTTCCTTAGCGTCCCGGAAAATGAGATGCATGGGCACAGAATTAGGGTGCGTTAGTGGTTCGTCGTGCGCCCAGGTCAACCGGTCCAGCTCGCGATCGATGTCTTCCGGCGAAACTACAATTTCGTGGTGGCGCGACTTAATGCGACCCGAGACAAGGCGGGCAAACGGGCGTTCATCATAAGCTGGGTCACTAAAACCAACGCAGAAAGTATCGATAGGATCGTTCGTTATCTCAGCCGCGACAGCGCTCACCAGGCTTGAGTCTAAGCCGCCACTCGTAATCGTTCCCAGAGCGACGTCGCTGACGAGTCGGGCATTGATCCCGTCACGCAAGAGCGCGCGTCCCTCGTCAATCAAATCATTCAAGGGTCGGGTTGGCGCCGTTTCAACTTCCGGCGTCCAATATCGGACTGCGCGACGGCGGCGACCTTCCAGGATCAATAAAGAGGCCGGAGCAATTTCGCGTACGCCTGCGAAGAGAGTTTCTTCTCCCGCGACGCTACGAAACATGAAATATTCGGCGAGCCGATCCTCGTTCAGCTCTCGCTTAATTCCTGAGTCAACAAAGAGCGCTTTAATTTCGGAAGCAAAGAAAAGACGGCCTTCCTCGGGTTCGACGTAATAGAGCGGCTTAACACCAAATCGATCGCGGCCCAGGATCATTCGGCGACGGGGCTCATCCCAGAGCGCAAACGCAAACATCCCGCGGAGACGGGTGACAAAATCATCACCCCATTGCTCGTAACCATGAACCAATATTTCGGTGTCGCTGACCGTACGAAATACATGGCCCAACGAAGTCAACTCACGGCGCAGTTCGCGATAGTTGTAGATCTCGCCATTCACGATCACGGCGATGTCGCGAGTCTCATTGAACTGAGGTTGATGTCCGCCCAGCAGATCGATGATCGCAAGCCGACGATGACCAAGCACAGCGCCGCTCTCACTGGTCCACAGACCTTCGCCATCGGGCCCGCGATGTTCGAGCAACTCCATCATGCTGCGCACGAGTCGCTCGTCATCAGGCCTGACTCCGGTGGCACTATAGCTGCCGCAAATTCCGCACATTGGTTCTATTGATCTCCCGAGATCGACTTCTCGCTGACGTCAGATCGCGTAAAGCGATGTTTGCCGGCCGCGGAAAGAGGAATGTTGTCAATCTCACGAACTTCCACGGTTATAGGCCTCGTCGTCAAATTCTTTATCTGTTCCACGGCCGCACGGGTGACCGAGTCGCGCTTCTGATTGTTTCCATTATCGGGGACGATCCAAAGCGTAATGTTATCAGGTGCGGTCTGGTGAAATTGGAAATTGAGGATTCCCTCGCTTCCATACATCAAGTGCGTAAAGAACTCGCCGTGAACGACGCGACCATCGGGCATCACAAAGTTATCACTGACCCGGGCAATATTGAGCTCCATCAAGGGAAAGTTATTGCCGCAATCACAGGCATCGCCGAGGAGAATGCCGCAGTCCTCATTACGGTAACGAATAAAGGGCATTGCATAGTTCCAAAGTGAAGTCACAAGAAAAGGCGTCGAAGCAGATGAGCCTGCGGTCGAGCGTTCCTGTTCGAGGACAACGAAGTCGGCGTTTACGTGCATGCGACCTTTTGAACATTCGGCAGCGATATTCTGAATTTCGCTGCTGCCATAACAATCATAGACACGGCATCTGAAAACGCGCGAAATGACTTCGCGCTGTTGCGGATAAAGTTTCTCGGCGGTGGTAAAGACTCCACGCAGCGGGCTAACACTTTGATTAGTCGTCTCGATGTAATCAGCAAAACGGGCAATCGTCGAGGCATAGCCGTGAGCAATCGTGGCCCCCAGAGACGGCCACACCTTCAACCACTCCGCCATCTCGGATGCGCCGGAATGAAACGGATCGAACTGATAGACCCGGCGCAACTCTTGCCGGAGTCTGAATTCCCAGCGCGGCATGCGATAAAGTCTCTCGTTGCCACCCCAAAAAAACGCGACCATCTCACCAGGCTGCCAACCCGACTGCGCCCAGTTGCGAAACGTGCCGGCCTCAGACGCGTCCATATAAGCCTGCTCGCGATAAAAAGTGAGCGGGATGCCTGTTGACCCACCGCTGTGATGTTGCGAGAGGGTTTGCAACGGCACGTTTTCAACAAGCAGGTCACGTTGACGCTCTCGCACAATATCTTTCGTCAAAACGGGCAGCGCCGCGAGGTCTTCCAAATTCCTGATATCAGAGCTGTGAATCCCAAGCGACGAAAACATCTCCCGATAATAGGGAACGCGAGTTTCGGCATGCGCCAGCAGAGCTGACAGCCGTTGCCACTGCAGGGCTTTTAGATCCTCCGGTTTAGCAAAGGCCGCCGGCCGGAGCTGATTGAATAGGTCGAGGCTGTGGGAGTTGCGCAGTTTCTGCGTGGCACGCAACAAAAACCGCCCCAGCACGGGCGCGCTGCCTCGCCCGGACAGCTCCCCGTAACCCGAGACCGCCGCCGCAGAGCTGGTTTGATCGGTGCTCAACTCGGTATTGCTTCCCTCTAAACTCACAGCAGATTTACTAATAGATCGTGTTTTCCAAGATTGTCAGTTCCCAAGTGATTGTAGCTCAGCAGGCCGGCTGAGTGGTGGAGGAACTAAGTCCATTGTACATAGGATTCGCTGCCGCCACTGCCCCTTCATTCTCAAAGTGGCCACAGCCGTTACAAAGGTAGGATCTTATTGAAACTTGTGTTTTCCCACAACGCGCTCTCATTAACCAGGCAATTGACAGGTCAAGCTGCCATATCTACCTTGACGAACGTTACGATTATCAGGCTCTAATAAGGCTCAAGGGCATCAAATTCTGCTGGGCGCCCAGAGAAAGTAAAAGTTCAATGGACAGTTTGTTCCTCGCGTTTAGGAGTGTGTTTGTGTCAAATAAGCCGCCTTCGGCAAAATGAATTTTGGTAGGCAATGAGCTTTTTAATATTTCTTGTGTAATGCTTGCACACGCAAGGCTAAGTTGTGAGGGAATTGCCGAAGTCTGATTCCATTATTCGAGAGGTGAACGTGCCCGAAGTTCAACAAATCATCGCTGACGTGTTAGGTATTGACCGAGAACAGGTGGTGCCGGAGCTGGCCTACCAATCTGTGGCTGAATGGGATTCTTTGAATCATGTGAATCTGATGCTGGCTCTCGAAGAAAAGGTCGGCAAGGAAATCGACGGCGATTTGATGGTTGAGTTAACAAGCGTTCGCGCCATCCTTGAGTTTGCTGGGCAGTAAAAAACCACACTTGGCGCGCTGTCATGAATCCTCCCGCCTTTTCGTTCCACAAAACAGACGGACGTTCATTGCGATCAGGTTTTCTGCGTAGTGCTGCCAGCTATCCTGACGCCCCGGCGCTCATCCTCGGCGAAAGAAGCATCACTTACAAAGAACTCGATCAGACCGCGCGCACGTGGGCGGGCACCATCCTGGGTTCATTGGGTAGACCGGCGCGCAGGGTCGGAATTCTCGCATATCGCAGCGAAGTGTCCTACGCAGGCGTGTTGGCAGCTCTCTACAGTGGTGCAGCTTTCGTCCCTTTGAATCCAACCTTCCCGGCCGGGCGAACGAGCGAGATGGTCCGATTGGCAGATCTGGATGCCATCATCGTCGAGAAACGCTACACCGCACTGCTTGGCGAAGTATTATCTACCGTCAACACAAACGCTCTTATCCTGCTTCCTAATGGAGACATCGGAGATCTCGGTACGGTAGAACAAGCGCTTCCCGGTTCGCCTGGGAACGTCCTGGACCAAACCCACCTATCAAATGTTCCTCCGTTGGGTGTCCTACCGCCCGTGCTGGAAAGCGAAGTAGCTTACTTGCTGTTTACTTCGGGCAGCACAGGACAGCCTAAGGGAGTACCAGTGACGCATGCCAACGTCCTCTTCTTCATTGACTTCATGGCTGAGCGTTACGGGATTACATCCGCGGATCGTTTCTCACAAACTTTCGATCAGACTTTCGACTTGTCTGTTTTTGACTTATTTGTTGCCTGGGAACGCGGCGCCTGTGTCTGTGCAATGCAACCTATTGAACTGCTGGCACCGGGTCGTTGGCTCCGGAAGCACGGAGTCACCATCTGGTTCTCGGTTCCTTCAATTCCGATGCTGATGCTCAAGAAAAACCTTCTGAAGCCCGATTCGCTGCCGACGCTTCGATGGAGTCTGTTTTGCGGGGAACCTCTGACGAAGACTGCCGCTGAGGCGTGGCAAGCAGCCGCGCCGCATTCCACCGTCGAGAATCTGTATGGACCAACGGAGCTTACCATCGCCTGTTTCCTTTATCGTTGGAATCCAGAACGTTCTGCGGACGAGTGTATGAATGACATCGTGCCGATCGGGCAGCCTTATCCCGGGTTGGGCGCTTTGGTTTTGAATGAGGAGCTGCAACCCGTGGCGGACAATGAGCCGGGGGAACTTTACGTGTGCGGCCCACAAACCGTACCCGGCTACTGGCGTGATCCCGACAAAACAGCGGAACGATTCCTCGAGCTGCCAGTCGCGAGTGCTGCCGCCTCTAAGACGTTGCGATTTTACGCAACTGGTGATCGGGTGCTGCGGCTCCCAAACGGTGACTACGCCTATGTCGGACGCGCCGATCATCAGGTGAAGGTACTTGGACATAGAGTTGAGTTAGGTGAAATTGAAGCCGTCCTGCGGCGAATGCCGGGCGTTGTTGAAGCCATCGCCTGCGCCTGGCCAGTTGCCGATGGAATGGCGCAGGGAATTGCCGCCTTCGTCACTGGCGATGACCTGGATCCGGATCAACTTAAAACCAGCGCGCGTGAAGTTCTTCCAGACTATATGGCTCCACGCGCAGTCTTTCGGATCGCGCAGATGCCTTTGAACGCCAACGGTAAAGTAGATCGAAACGCGCTGTCGGAACGTTTGAACTCTCTCGGTACATAAGGACAGATAGAGGCCGACATGAGCAGACGCCTAACTACTGATATCGAGCCTTACGTCCCAGATTATTTAGCGTTAGAGTATGCGGCCTCGGAGCCCTATAACTCTTTTGTCTTTGATGACAAGGCCCAAGCCGACGAGATACGACACCTGCTGTTCCTTTCAGGTGCTTGCGAATATTCCCCCCCTTTCGGGCACATACTAATGGACGAAATATCGCCTCTAGGTATGATTGCCTGCCTGACCGGCAAGCAACTCACCAGCATTCGATTGAGAGGCGCGTTGGAGTTGCGACGAGCCGGAATAATTGAACGCTATCCCGGGCTTCAACAACGCCTTCAGCTGGCGTCGCAAACCTTGCTGAAGCCACACGCCGAGGACTTTTATCTCAGCCGCATTGCGATCACGGCAACCCAGCGAGGTCACGGCATTGGGAGTTTTCTAATGAATCACTTTGAGCAAACGGGACGCGCGCATGAATGCCAACGTTTGACGCTGGAAGTAAATGCCCGGGACGAGCACGCAACTAATTTCTACCGGAAACATGATTTCGTTGAACTGCAAAAGCAGCGAGTAGTTGATTCAGTAACTGGACGAACGCTGGAGTATTTGCACATGACGAAGCCTCTTGTTTAGAGGTGGGGCAACATTCCTGCTCGATGCTCTTCCGAGCTGGCAGCTGGAGATTAGACTTTCGAATTAACGATGCCGCCTAAGGAAACAATGGATCCGCCGTTCGCCACGCGTTGGCAGGCTGTCTGCTTTCTATTGCTATTAATAATATTACTCGTCCTGCCGATTGTGGTGGGCCGCTCCCGTTTGGTTTCAAAGTCCAATGTCTACTCGGGAGTGCCAACCGAGCACGGTTCGTTTACCTACTTACAGCAGCAGATCTTTTCCGAACGATCTGAATTGGACATCGTCTTCGTTGGCAGTTCATTAATCTGGGCAGGCATCGATACTCCCTACGTGCAAAGAGAGTTAAGCAGAAGGTTAGGACAAGAGGCTAAAGTTGTGACGCTTGCCAGCAACTGGCGAGGGGAAGATCTCACCTACATGGTTGTGTCCGATCTGCTGGCTCACCGGAAGGTCAAAATGCTGGTCCTGACAATGCCGTTGCCTTACCAAACGGAAGAGGGGCCACATCATCAAGCGTTTCGCTGGTGGCTTCACGGCGACCATAACTCCGTTCTGCGCGGCTTGCCCTTAAGAGTTCAACTCGCTGTCTATGGCGAACAAGTGCTGGGAGCTCCGCGACATGTGCTCAGCGCTCTTCGACCTAATCGCACGCTAGCTTCGGACCTGCAAGTGAACCTGGGAGCTCTTCGAGAACAAAGGGGCTTCCAGGGCGCGCCGTTCGTGAGGAGGGTGCGCCAAGCTCCCTCTTTGCCTGCTCGGGCCCTGATCTATTCATCAGAGACACGTGAGCATTTTCAGTTTACGAACCAGCCCTTGAGTCAGTATCAGACGCACTTGCTAGTGGCGACTCTTGAACTCTTGTCTAAACACCAGGTACCGATCGTAATCCTACATGTGCCGACTTCCCAGGAAAGATACAGCGGTGTTGTAACAGAACGCATGTTCTGGCCGGACGCTCTGGGTAAGGACATTCCAATCGTCGGAGTGCCACCCGCCACTCTGTTTGCCGGCATGAATGACGCAGAGATCGATCAATTGTTTTACGACGAACACCTTAACCTCAATGGCAGTGAACTATTCACCCGTACAATAACGCCAGCCATCTTGGAGCTCTATGGGACACAACGCACTCGATAAGACTGTGCTCGCGGCGATCTGTATTTTATGTCTGTTCGCCACACTGCTTTTTCTTCTAATTCCCGCTGAGTCCTTAGCAACCGGGCTCGTTTACAGAGGTTTTTGATTGCTAGCGAGCACGGCCATCTTCCTGCTGAAGTTCCTCGTCTATCTGCTAGCCGCCCGCGCGTCACTGGCCCTCAAGAACTACACCTGGAAAACTTCTCTCTTCGCGCTGACCAATTTGGTTGGCGTGGGAGTGCTTTTTGATTGGAGTGCTGGTCGGGGAAGGGCGATCGTGTTTTTCGCCGCCTACATCATCCTGGTGTCGTGTCTGTATGTGGCAATGCGTTTGTTCGCTAAACGAGGTAACTGGCTGTCATGGGTCGCGCTCTTGTCTCCTATCTTGCCTCTAATAGTGATCAGATATATGCCTTTTATCTGGGACCCAATCTGGAGAATTTTACATGCCTATCCGGATCGGCCCGTCGCAGTGTTTTTCATCGGCATCTCTTTTATGGCCTTCCGTCTGAGCCATCTGGCGCTGGAGGTTAAGAGCAAGATTGTGCCGCGCCCCAGCTTTTGGGAATATATCGGCTTCGCCTTTTTTGTGCCCACGCTGGTCGTCGGACCAATCAATCAGTACAGCACTCACCACCGCTCGATGAACCAATTCGACCGGGCAGTGACGCCCCTTGGGCTCTCGCTGTTGCGGATCATCATCGGCGCGACTAAGTTTCAATTCCTGGCCAACATTTTTAACCAGCTCTCTTACTCCGGATTAATCCTTGACGGTCACCCCCATGGGCTTTTTGATTTGGGAGTGGCGGGGGTCTCTTATTATCTGTACCTCTACTGCAATTTTTCCGGCTTCTGCGATATGGCGATTGGTACAGCTGGCCTGCTCGGGATTCACGTCAAAGAGAACTTCCAGTTTCCTCTCGCCGCCAGCAGCGTTAAGGATTATTGGAACCGCTGGCACATCACGCTATCTACGTATATGCGAGACATGGTCTTCTGGCGTCTCTCGAAGTACCTCACCAAACGGTTCGGTATGCGTAACGCAAACCACGCTATTGCAGCCTCTATTGTGACGGTGTTTCTTCTGATCGGCGCCTGGCACGGGCTCGGGTGGCACTATCAAATCTTCGGCGGAATGCATGCACTCGCCGTTGCCGGCAACCACTATTACACGATCTGGCTGAAGAAGAGGCTCGGCCAGAAACGTTTCAAGGCCTACAACGAAAGCAGAGTGGTGGCGGCCATCACGATTGCTATCACTTTCATCTACGTAACAATCAGCATGTTCTTCTTCGCCAACGATCTCGATACCGCGCGTAAGATTCTGGCAGCGATCGGCTGAGTGAATTCACCTGCTCCTGCTTTTACGCGAATAGATTCTGCCGAATGCCATGGCGCGAATTGAGACAGAAAGCCGTGACCGCTTCTCTAAGAAGTGGGATGGACACGGCCTGAGCCCGCTTAAATTCACTACTGAAATCTAGGACTTCCTGGTGGTCTCACCGACGTATGCCACGACGCAGTGAAGTTTGCCTACACGACTAACTTCCCACTTTGCGAACCCGGCATCTTTCATTAGTTGATTAATCTTGCCTTTCGAATAGAAAAAGACCGGGCAACCCTTCATCGTTAATCTTACTTTCCTTACCGGCGCGCGCCACGTCCAGAGTCGCGGGAAAGCCATGATGACTTTGTCTTTCGATACCTCTCGCATCTTCCTCAATACCGGTAGCGGATCGCTAATGTAGTCGAAAAGGCCGATGCCATAGCTCACGTCAAAATCTAATTCCGGTTTGTATTCCAGTAGATCCGTTTGAACAAAAGTTAAACGATCTTCCAGACCTTCCTTCTTCGCCGACTGCTGACAACGACCGATCATCACCGGCGAGATGTCTATGCCAAGAACCCGGCTTGCCCCCTTTTTTGCAAGCTCAACACTGTAAAGGCCGTTTCCACAGCCCACATCTAAAAAGGTCCTTCCCGTGATCGGCTCGCAATTTCGAATCGTAAAAACGAATCGCTCATACATATCTTTGCGGAAGATCTGGTCGAGAGCAGTTGAGAGCTTTGATTTCTCATGCGAGTAGATTCGCTCGAAAGCGTCAGCTTCACTGTTCCAGAAGTTGCGCTGCACTTCGATCTCATTTTTCATAATCCCAGTACCTCTCTGATCGTTGTAAATTGAAAATCGCCAAGAAGTGTATCCAGTCTCTTTTCGGTCTGATCCAAATTGCGATAGTGCCGAATTGCTTTTGAGCGCGGTAGTTGAATCTTTGGTTGACCAGGATCCAGCTCCCACGGGTGAAGGTAGAAAACTGCCGGGCGCCCCAGAGCATTGCACTTTCGCATACAGAGTTTAGTGTAGGCGTAAGGGAATAAACGGAAATATCCCCCGCCGCTGAAGGGCAATCTCTTTCCGTAAACTTCCAAACAGCTCATCGGAAATTCGTGAAGCTGATCTGTGATCATGTATGGAGCTAAGGGAGCGTCGGCTACACCATAATCAGGGTGAAACCCGATGGGGAAGACTGACGAGTCATATTTAAAATTGTATTTCTCAAGCGTTGCCAGCGCCCATTCGCTGGTCTTGTTAACAACCGTAAAGGACGGCGCGCGAAAGCCAAGAAGTGATGTTTTAACACCGCACGCTCTAATTACTTCCAGGGCCCTGGCTAGGTCTTCGTCAAACTCTGCGGGTGTGATTTCTGTGAGCAGCAGGTGATTGTAGCCGTGCACGGCAATCTCGTGGCCCTTTGCTTCAATCTCCCGAATCAATTCCGGAACGCGCTCTGCGATCCAACCGAGCACAAAGAACGTTGCCTTGGTCTGATGAGTGTCGAACAGGTTAAGCACTCGCTTTGTGCTTTCATAAACTCTCAGCTCGCACTTGTCCCAGTCCTCACGCTTAATTACGTGGCTCAGGTTGTGGACACAGAACCAGTCCTCCAAGTCAATCGACATGGCGTTTTTCATAGATCCTGAACTTTTGTCCTGTGTTTCTTTCATACTATTGAGCTTCCTGTCCCGCGCTCGTCCGAATAGGCTCCCAACGCACATATCGCTCGCCACGAAGGAACTTGAAGAAAGCGATGAGTGAGGCGAGGTTAGTGAGAACAAAATACTGAGGTATGGCCAAGAGGCGACTATGCCACCCTATACGCTCGAGTATCCATGCCAGAATAGCTGCGCCATAAAATAAGACTTGACCCGCAAGCGCAACTGAGTAAAAGAGTGATTGCGTTGCGAGCACCAACGACGCTGCAAAAATTACCATAAGAAACAAAACCACGAGATAGCGCATCACCTTGTGGGAAAGCAACTCGACCGCGTAGAAACCGCTTGTTGCCGGGTTCATCATTGCTCGATTGCGCCAGAGATCAGAAAAAGTTTGCGTGATAATTCTCACTCGCGTCTTTAGTTCTTTGTCCGCCTGACGGTTCGTCTCCTCCGTGCAAATCGCGTCCGGTTCGTAAATAGCCCTCAACCCTTGTGCGACCATCTTTGTGGCGATGATGAAGTCGCTGCATGCTTCATGGTAAAGCGGCACGTAAGCCGAGCGTCGCACCGCGTAGAGGCAGCCGCAGACACCTATGAGAGAGCAGACGTTACTCTCATGTTTCTTCAACAAAAACTCGTAATCCCAGTAGGACCGAGTCCCCTGGCCAATACTGGATTTGGAGGAATCCGTATAAATGACTCGGCCTGTTGCACACCCCACCGTGTTGTCCGCAAAGTTTGGCACGAGCACGCGTAGTACGTCTCTTCTGTAGTGGGTGGTCGCGTCAGAAAAGAGAATGATCTCTCCCCGCGCTAGCTCAACGGCGGCATTCTGGGCCGCGGTTTTTCCTAACCTCTCCGGTTGTCGATGGAGACGTACATTCCGTTCGGCGAATTCTCGGGCAATTGCATCGGTGCGGTCGCTGGAGCAATCTGAAGCAACAATGATCTCCAAAAGCCCCGGTGGATAATCTAGAGCAAGAGTATTTTCTAACTTCGCGGCAAGGTCTTGCTCTTCATTGTAAGCAGTGATGACTACTGTCACGGTCGGGGTGATGTTGGCCCGCCGCACTATGCGTGGACGGATTCGACTCAGGAGGGCAAGCAGGAGCGGATATCCTACGTAAGTATAGAAGAGCGCGCCCGCACTCAACCAGAATACAATTTCTACTCCGAATGTCATGTAGTCAATCCTTCAGCTCTAACCATGTTCAAGGGGCTGCAACGCGGGCCGGCTGGTCTTTTTATGTTTTTGCGATTCGAGAACAAGGACCTTTCCTGTCTCGGCTTCATACAAACGCCGGAGGCAAACGGCGTAAGCCACTAAATAGTAAACATACCATTGGTATGCAACTGACGCGAAGAAGCTACTGATCATGTATCCGACCAGTCCGGCCTGTAACCCGATAGCTAGAAAATAAAAGCGCTTCAATTGATTCGCATCTTGTGTTTCCCGCTCGATTTGCCGCAGTCGTCTCATCGGCACGACCATGAACGCGACATAGACCAGCAAAGCAGCGAACCCCATCTCCGCCCCCACTTGTGTATACGCGTTGTGACTGACACCTTCGTGCAGCGCAATTATGTGGTAGTTGCCCATCCCGATACCAAAGGGCTTTCTCAGTGAGGTATAGAGTGAGTGAGTCAGAAGGACCTTTCGCGTCGACGCGGAGCCGACTGAGTCAGGCGCCAATCCAAAAATGGAGAGGACGCGGCTACCATAACCACCGGGCGCGAGACCGAAAAGCGCTATGGTCACGACAGCGGCTAAAGTAATTGAAACAAACCGTCTACGCCTCCCAAGCTTCCAGGTTAAGACCAAGCCCGCGCCAACCAAACCCAGGAAACCACCGCGGGAAAAAGTGGCAACAACCGCACCCATAAACAACAGGGCACAGACCCCCAACAACACCTTTAGGAACACTCTCCGCGTACTTAGTAATAGGGCGATGGCCAGAGGAAACATGGTCACGAGGTGGAGTGCCATATCGTTTGGATTGCCGAACATGCCACCGATCACACCTTGGATCCGGATTCCTTGAATAGCAAGGTTACCTGTACGGTAATCGTTAATAGCAGCCAAGCTAAGAAACGCAGAGACCGCCAATGTCAGAAAGAACAGGCCGTTAAGGTTTCGCTCTGTTCGTACCACATTAACGATAACGATAAAGATGAGAACGGCTTTGAAGAATACGTCATTAAAGGTGAACCATGCTTCGGGAGGGTTAAGGGCGAGCGGTATTGAAAGTAACCCTAATGCAGTTAGCGCGAGGACCAGATTGACCTCGCGTGAACGCATCGTGAGCGTTCCTTCAAGCGCCAACTGGGATAGTACAAAGATTGTAAGCGTGATGATCCCAAGTAACAGGGCAATGGATGTAAGCGACGACAGCGCTGGAAAAAGTTCATAGGGTCGAAAAAACAGGACCACCGTAAACAGAAATAGAAATGCATAAGTGAGGCCGTGGCCCCGCCGCAAGACTACCTTCTTTGGCCGCAACTGGTGTTTCGGCTCTTCATTCGGGACCGGTTCCAGCTCGTCATGCGAAAGGGAACGGTCAGCAAGTCCCAGCTCATCTGCTGCCGAGTCCGCACCAAATTGTGGCGATTTTTGGCTTGGACGTATCCACTCTTCGGCCGGGGCGTCGGCTTTCATCGAGCTCGATCGCTTGGCGCGGACCAGGGGCTCGTAATCAGAGAGTTCAGAATTCTTCGCCATATTTAGTACTGCGGATAATTTACGCGCCTGAACCACCTAAACTTTGTTCGCAGAAGCTTCGACAATCCTAAGTTGCATAATCGAAAAGCGAAAGAAGCTGCCGTGCCCTCGAGCATAGCAGCCTCAGAAGAGACTATTTCAGTGCAGCTGTTGGAGCCGACAAACCAGCGAGCCGCAACGCTTATGACTAAGCGTTCACCGCTTCCTCTTCGGCGGCATGAACCAGTTCGCGTACGCGTTCCCGCAAAGCTCCTTCAAATCGTCTCGCTTCTTCAACCTCTGAAAACGAGAGTTCTCGCAGCTCCTGCTCGATGCGTCGCCGATAGTCTGACACGAGAGAATCAGAAACCCCTAACACGGCCGCAACTTCCAACTGCGTCGAATGCTCCGGGCTCAAGTAGCAATGCCACAAGACTCCGAGAATCCGGTTGTACTGCTTGATCTTCCCGCGCACAGTCTCGTGCAGGCTCTTAAGAAACTGATCAACAAACCCAGCCGCTTCGTTTTCCGACTCACGGCGCAACAGGCCCTGTTCTGGATTCTCACGCTTGTCGACTGGCTCAAAATGATTTTCGTTCTCGCTATCGTCGCTATCGAGTGGAACGAGGTAGATATCCATTACCGGGAGGCGCGACATGACCAGGCTGCGTAATGTGCGCACATCGGCTGGTGAATCGATCGCATCCAGCACGGAGACGATCAAATCTTCCAGATCCGGATTACTGATTACTACCTGGGAGTCGCCAGTGCAACCAACCATGCGCGTATCGCGCGCGCGAACTGAAACCATGTGCGCCCGCTGTTCGAGCTCGTGAGAATCGCGACGCCGCTTTCCATCCGGCCACTCGCTCAAGCCGTACACGCGATCGGCGAGGCGCCGATGCGGCTCATCATCGATTCCGCTGGAGTCAAAGCGACGAAAGTTAGAACTGGACTGGATCAGCGTGGAAATGCGACGCGCCAGGCGATAACTTTCCGGGTGACGCTTTCTCAACTCAGCCGTCAATAAGTTCGTCAGCTCAATCTGACTAATCTCGCATTCGATCTCGTAGTCGGTCATCTCCGACTCAAGGTAGTGCTCGAAGCGATTCTTGCTGAGCAGTTGTACGAACAACTCTTGAGTCAAATCGGTGTAAGCAGTGGAGGCGCCTTCTTCAATTAGCAGTCCGGCGCTACGCGATGCTCGCACCAGGGGATGATGAGAAACAATGCGGTGGAGTTCCGTCCAAAGGCGGCCGACATCTGACGAGCGCAGACTCTCAACCCACTTGCCACTCTTCGTCTGGCGTTCATTAGGCCGGCGCGTACGAGGTCGTGTTTGCTCGGTTACGCCGATCTCGGTCTCTTTTTCAATTTCGGGAGTTGTGGATTTCACAGGATTGTCCGTTGACGCGGGTTTTGAATAGGCTTTTAAGGCGGTGGGTGGGGCTGGCCAGCGGGATTAGATTCTGAGCTAGTTTTGGTTCGTATCCGAGGGGTTGAATTTGCTGGAACCGGGTTTTTTGGAGGACCAGGGACAATGTTTCTATTGATTGAGCGTGCCTATGGAACCGCCAGTGCGCTCGTTCGATGGGGAATGAGCTAGTCTTTTATTCAACAATTTGAGAGTTCGCTCAAATTTGAGCCGAAGACGAAGGGAGTTTCTTCCTGGCAAGGGGGTCAAAGAGCAGGCGCTCTTTGCCTTAAGCGGGTGCCATAGTAGCAAGAATCCAACTGCCGGGCAACAAGTTTTTACACTCGCGCAAAATTGCTGAAAACAATAGAGAAAAGCTTCCAAAAGGGGTCAAAAAAGTCTGGAATTCGGGGGGCATTAAGTCCTATTCAAAGGTTGATAACCGAGCGTGAAGCAGTTTTGACGGCCAAAACGCCCCCTTTGGCCTTTCCTCCAGGATGCCTCGGCGGAGTTATTTATTAGGAAAAATCGCCGTTAAAGGGAGCCTGGGTGTCGGCGTGACACCTGGGAGTTCAAATGAGAGTCTCTAGCGCAACTTCGTTCATTAAGGCTCCAAGTTGTCCTTCGTCAAATATTCTACTGTCGTTCCGTATGAAAACCCTTTCACCCGAGATCATGAACTTGATCGGACACCACCTGGCTAGCTGTGATTTCTGCAACGCCGAGGTGCCTCTGCTGGCTCACTACCGACCACCCGTTAAAGGTGAGTGCAAAGCCCCCGACATTCCTATCAATCTAAGAATCCTCGCCGAATCCCTGCTGGGAAAGAATGCTCGCGAACGTCGCAAGTCAGAGAAAGAATCTCTGAAGTATGGCCTCGTGGCCGAAGGCTAGTTAACCAGGTCGTGAACTAGTCTCAATCGTGTCTCGCGCCGGCTGTGACGGCAGGTCGATTTCAAAAACACTTCCCTGGCCCAACTCGGATCGGACGCGAACCTCACCGCCATGCGCCAGCGCCAAATGTTTGACTATCGCTAGACCCAATCCAGTACCACCGAGCTCTCGAGATCGTGCTCGATCAACTCGATAGAACCGCTCGAAAAGTCGATCGAGATGCTGAGCAGGAATTCCCTCGCCAGTGTCTCGCACGCGAATGCGATTGCGGATTCCGTTTTCACATTCGATCACAACCTCGCCACCCTCACGATTAAACTTAATCGCATTCTCCACCAGGTTCGTCAGCATCTGTTCCAGCCGCCGTGGATCAGCAAAGACTGTGGCTGCCGGGGCTGACCTCATTGCGAACGGCAATCTGCCGTGACTTCGCTTGCGCGGCAAGAGATGTAATCACGTCATTCGCCAGGGGGAAGAGCTCGACCGTTCGCGACTGCACTCCCGTTTTCCCGCTCTCGATCGCGCTCAACTCCAGAATGTCATCGATCAGGTTCTGCATTCGCGCAGCGTTCTTGCGAATTATAGCCAGAAAGCGCTGGCTATTTTCCGGATCATCAAAAGCCCCAGCTTCAAGCGTCTCTACAAATGCGAGGATCGCGGTCAACGGCGTGCGCAGTTCATGTGACACATTGGAAAGGAACTCCTGGCGCACGCGTTCCAGCTTTTCCAGTTGCGTGATGTCAAAAAACACACCGATCGCCCCGGCTGAATTTTTCCTACCAGCTACGCCTAGCGGCACAACTCTAAGATCAAAAACGCGGCGTCCAGGATCGTGAGTTTCGACTTTTACTCCGGAGCGTTCGTTGCCTTGCAGTGCTTCAAGAAAGGCACTGTAAATCGCCGGGTTGCGAGTCAACTCCGTCAGCCGCCGCGAATCAAGCTTGCCGGAAGCCAGGTTGAAAAGGCGGTACGCTGCTGGGTTTGAAGCGACTACACGGAGATCACTATCGACAACCAGCAGTCCTTCGCGCATCCCACCCAGCGTGGCCTCGAATAGTTTGCCAAGCGCAAAGATTTCCGGCGTTGCATCCTCGGAAGTCCGGTTCTCAGTTTCGGATGTATCGCCGCCTTGCTTGAGGGACTTGCGGGAGACCAGATAGCCGGATAGGAAACCGGCCAGTAAGCTTAGTACAGCCAGGGTAACCGCGCTGGCACGGAATGTAAGGAAGAGCAGGATAAACGCCGCGAGGAAACAGACAATGGCAAACAAGAGAGTCAAACGTCTGGTCACCTTACGAACCTTAAACACTCATTGCTCTACGTCTTACCGGCGCAGCCCGTGAAGCGATAGCCCACTCCAACTACCGTCTCGATGCAATCGCCACATTCTTCCAGCTTCTGGCGCAAACGTCTGATGTGCACATCTAAAGTGCGAGCGTCGCCATAATAACTATAGCCCCAGACACTATCCAGTAGCTGCTGCCTCGTCACCACGCGGTCCGCGCTCTTCGCCAGGACGGACAACAAGCTAAATTCTTTATTCGTCAACTTGATCTTGCGGCCATTGCAGACAGTGCGGATATCGGCGAAGTCGATCGTAAGTTGATCGTCTTCATAGTTTTGCGAAGTAGTTTCATCAAGGCGGCGCAGCACTGCTCGCACACGGGCTAACAGCTCTCGAACCGAAAACGGTTTTGTAATGTAGTCGTCGGCGCCCAGATCCAGGCCGGTGACTCGATCCGATTCCGAACCCTTCGCCGTCAGAATAATAATCGGTGTGCGGCGCGTTAATGGCTCGCGGCGAAAACGGCGGCAGAGCTCAGTCCCACTCATACCCGGCAACATCAGGTCAAGCATGATCAGCATCGGCGGATTGCGCTCGTTCAGAGCTTCACTGAGTCCCTGCTCTCCGGTCGCGGCCACAATTGTGTTGAGACCTTCTCGCTCGAGGTTGTATTTCAGACTCTCGGAGATGTCCGGATCGTCTTCGATTATCAGAATAGGTCGCGCCATGAAGTTAATTGCTGTGTTTGATGAATGCCGCCTCGGCCATGTACACGGTTAGCTCGCAAATATCAGTGACGTAGTCGCCAATGCGTTCGAGGTGTTTTGCGATAAAGATAAGCCGCGCATTGCGGGTCGCTGTTTCCGGTTCGGAAACCATCTTTTCAATCAAGCCATGGAAGATTTGATTGTAGAGTTCGTTGATCTCGGTATCGCGCTTGATAATCTCGCGAGCAGCCTTAGCATTGTTAGACGTAAACGCATCGAGCGCCGCGCGCAGCATGGAAAACGCCTCGTCCGACATCGCGCGCAGTTCCGCTGTTTGTTTCAGCTCAGGCTCGTTGTTTAGATCGATAGCGGCGCGGGCGATATTGCACGCGTGATCGGCAACGCGTTCCAGGACGGGCGCCATTTTGGCGACCGAGATCACGAAACGCAGATCACGCGCGGCTGGCTGCCGCAACGCGATAATGTCGATGCATTGCCGATCTATTTCCACTTCGATGCGATCGATCGCGTCATCATGATTCAGCACCTCGCGAGCCAAATCGCTATCCCGCTCCAGAAGAGCCGCCATGGCTTTTTGCAAGGCAGCCTCGACCTCTCCGCCCAGCAATAAGACGCGGTCGCGAAGTTCGTTCAGTTCGTCGTCAAGATGTCTGTGGTACTCCATATAAAAATTTTCGATTGCCGATTGCCGATTAGCCTCGGGCTGTTTTATCAGTTGTAAACTGGCGCAGATCCAACACGGAAGAAGTTCGGAATAACGCCAACCGGCAATCGCCAATTGGCCAATCGGCAATCTTTTTAGCCAAACCTTCCGGTGATGTAATCCTCCGTCAGTTTCTCCTTCGGATTGGTAAAGATTTTTCCCGTCGGATTTACTTCAATCAGCTTACCAAGAAGGAAGAAAGCCGTCGTGTCTGAAACTCGCGCCGCTTGCTGCATGTTGTGAGTAACGATCACGATCGTGTACTGCTTCTTCAACTCTACGATCAATTCTTCGATTTTGGCGGTTGCCATCGGATCGAGAGCCGAGGCGGGCTCGTCCATCAATACTATCTCGGGTCTGATGGCCAGCGCCCGCGCAATACAAAGCCGCTGCTGTTGGCCACCTGACAAACCAAGTGCTGATTGCTTCAAACGGTCCTTAACCTCGTCCCACAAAGCGGCATCTATCAGCGCTTGCTCAACACTGTCCTCAAGCTCGCTTCTAGTAGAAGTCATTCGATTGATTCTTAATCCGTAGGCGACATTGTCGAAAATTGACTTAGGAAAAGGATTCGACTTCTGAAACACCATTCCCGCTTTTCGCCGCAACTCGACAACGTCAGTTCCGGGAGCGTAGATGTTTTGCTCGTCTATCAATACTCCGCCTTCCACACGTGTTCCTGGAATCACATCGTTCATGCGATTAAGAGTTCGTATGAACGTTGATTTGCCACAACCGGAAGGTCCAATGAAGGCTGTCACAATCCGTTCAGGAATCTCCAGCGATATATCAAAGAGCGCCTGCGCCCGGCCGTAGTAGAAGTTAAGATGTTGCACGCTAATTTTGCTTGGCGTGGTTGGCGCACTGATGCTCCTGGTATGCCCGACCGTCGGCTTAGCAGATCGAAGATTTGAAACGTCAGTTACCATTAAACTCTCACTACCCGAAGTGACCCGTAATGTATTCCTCAGTCAACTTATTAGCCGGATTCTCAAAGACATCCTTAGTCGGAGAAGCTTCAACGAGTTCTCCCAAATACATGAAGGCTGTCACATCGGAAACGCGAGCTGCTTGCTGCATGTTGTGAGTAACGATTACCACAGTCACATTCTTCTTCAATTCAAAAATCAGGTCTTCGATTTTACCGGTGGCAATGGGATCAAGCGCTGAAGTCGGTTCGTCAAAAAGAAGCATTTCGGGATCAGTCGCTAACGCTCTGGCGATACAGAGACGCTGTTGTTGACCGCCAGACAAGGTGTACGCCGACTGGCGCAGACGATCTTTGACTTCTTCCCACAACGCAGCTGCTCGCAGAGACTGCTCGACTTGTTCTTCGAGTTCCTTACCACTTACCCCTCTCAGTCGCAATCCAAAGGCTGCGTTCTCGAAAATTGACTTGGGAAACGCATTAGGTTTTTGAAAAACCATGCTGACACGCAGCCGCATTTCCAACGGATCTGTTTCGGGACCAATCACATTCGTACCGCTCGGGCTCAGAATGATCCTTCCCTCGTAACGCGTGTCGGGATAAAGGTCGTGAATTCGATTGAAGCACCTCAAGAGAGTCGATTTTCCGCAACCGGAAGGACCGATGATGGCGGTAACCTGATTCGCCCCAAAAACCATGTTGACATTCTTCAGTGCCTGCAATTTTCCATAGAAAAAGTTCAACCCCGAAACTTCAGCCTTGACCTGTACCGCCTGCCCGGTTGTTCTGTTATTTGAGGCGCGAACCTCTGGGCTCACCTGCAGCGGGCTGAAATCACTTGTCATAATCTTTTGCGAAACTGCACCGACACTTAATTCGAGACTCACACTCATTGCGGGCACTTACCATTTGATCCGCTTGCGTACGCGATATCGGATCACGATTGCTACGGCATTGAGAGACAACGTTACAACGATTAAGACTAACCCCGCGCCGGCCGCATTAAACACGAAATTCTGGTCGGGCCGTGATACCCAGTTGAACATTTGAATAGGCAGAACCGAGAATGGCGACCATAACCAATCGAAGGATACAAAAGGCGGCTGAGACCTGAGCGGGGGTGGCGGCAGAAAGGCGATGAAAGTCAGGGCTCCGATAGTAATCAACGGAGCTGTCTCGCCGATGGCCCGCGACAACGCGATGATAATGCCTGTCATCGTTCCGCCCACTGAATAGGGTAGCAAGTGATGACGAACAACCTGCCACTTGGTCGACCCGAGGGCATATGCGGCCTCTCGTATTCCCTGGGGAATGGTGCGCAGTGCTTCGCGCGTGGCTACGATAACAATCGGCAAAATCAGAAAGGCGAGAGTTAACCCGCCGGTGAGAACGCTCTGGCCCAAACGAAACTGATAAACCAGCAGACCGAGCGCCATTAGTCCGTAAATTATCGAGGGTACGCCAGCAAGGTTTGCGATATTGATCTCAATCAGGTTGGTGACCCAATTCTTGCGCGCATATTCTTCGAGATAAACCCCCGCGGCCACACCAAGCGGCACGGCAGTAAATGCTGTCACGATCATGATGAGCAATGTGCCCACCCATGAAGAGAGAATGCCGGCCTGCTCGGCGAAGCGTGATGGGAAGTGAGTTAAAAACCCCAGGCTCAAACGCGGCAAGCCATCCAGCAGCAGATCTACGAGAAGGGCGCCGAGCGTCAAAATACCTATCAGCGTGCACAGTATTCCTATGACGTTGAAGATCAGGTCTTGTCGCTTTCTTTTAGCAATGATTCGCTTAAAGTCGCTCACTCAATACACCTCTCGGAAGCGCTTCCGCAGCCAATAGCCCAGGATATTAAAAACTAGCGTCATGATAAAAAGCGTGATTCCTGCCGCAAAAATCGACTGATAACCGATGCTGCCGTGCGGCAAGTCTCCAAGACTAACCTGGACAATGAAGGCGGTAATCGTCGCCGCCGGCTCGCGCGGATCAGCTGTTAGATTGGGCTGCATTCCGGCGGCGATTGCCACGATCATTGTCTCGCCAATGGCGCGCGAGATTGCCAGAATGTAAGACGCGACAATCCCCGATAATGCTGATGGATACACGACTTTCAACGCGGTAATGATCCGGTTTGCACCCAACGCGTACGCTCCTTCACGAAGCGACATCGGAACAGCGCGCATCGCATCCTCGCTCAGCGAACTAACGTAGGGAATAATCATTATTCCCATCACTACGCCCGCGCTAAGCATGTTGAATGTGGGTAGACCCGGAATGAACTTTTGCAGTAACGGCGACATGAACTGTAAAGCAAAGTAGCCGTAAACAACTGTCGGGACGGCGCTTAATAATTCGAGCGCAGGCTTAATAACTTCGCGCACCGTGACCGGCGCAAACTCGCTTAAATAAATCGCCACAATTGTTCCGACCGGGAGGGCAACCGTTAGAGCGACTGCAGTCGTAACGAGTGTGCCCATTACGAGTGGAAGAATTCCAAAACGAGGGTCGGAAAAGAGCGGTGTCCATAATGGAGCAGTTAAAAACTCTCGGAGCGAAACATGGGCGAAAAAAAACGACGACTCATAAATGAGGGTCCCGACAATGCCCAGCGTTATTGCTACTGACGATAAAGCCGCTACGAAGAGTAGCGACTCAATTACTTTTTCTTTTACACGAGATAAACGTCTCGCCGCCGAAGCGGTGGTCGGCGGCGACGGTCCCGACGCCTGATCAGCCGCGGCTGCGACAGGATGTTGCAGGGCAGGTATCTCGTTCATGACGGTTAGTCGCCTCGCGGGTGTCGCAGGCTGACTGAGCCTTCAACGACTACCGCTCTCCCTAACCTACGCCTTTGGTGGACGCTTCAAAATCTCTTCTACGGGCAGACCTACTTCGGGAACTCCGCCAAACCCAGTTCCTGTCTGCATGACGCGTACGCGTTCCACAGCCATTTGATAGGCCGTGTCGGGAAGAGGCATGTACTTAACCTCCTTCGCCAGGGTGCCCACATTCTTTAGGTAAAACTCGACGAACTCCTTCACGGCAGGTTTATCCAGCGACTTGCGGCTGACATAAATAAAAAGCGGTCGTGAGAGAGGATTGTACGTTCCGGCAAGAACGTTTTCCGGACTGGGCATAACCGGACCTTTGGTTTTGTTCTTGTCCCAGTCGATCCCGAGGGCCTTCATTTTACTGCTGTGCGGAGCGAAGTAAGCGTAAGGGATATAGCCAAGCGCGTACTTGTTTCCTTCAATGCCTTGAACAAGGACATTGTCGTCCTCACTGGCAGTGTAGTCGCCGCGGCTCGCCTTTGCTTTACCGACAATTGCCTCTGTGAAGTAATCGAATGTTCCCGAGTCAGCGCCGGCGCCGAACAGCGCAATTTTTTCGTTGGGCCACTCAGGACGCACCTGGTTCCAATGAGTAATCTTCCCTTGCGCCTCCGGTTCCCAGATCTTCTTCAGTTCGGCGACTGTGATTGAGTCCACCCAGTTGTTCTGCGGATTTACAACTACCGTTAGCGCATCGAATGCAACTGGCAGCTCAAGGAATTCAATACCATTAGCCCTCGCCTGGGCCATCTCTTCGGTCAGAATCGGCCGAGACGCGTCGGACACATCAATCTCGCCGCGAACAAATTTCTTGAAGCCACCACCAGTTCCGGAAATCCCCACGGTCACATTTACGGTGCCCCTTTTCTCCTTTTGGAACTCTTCGGCAACTGCTTCGGTCACGGGGAAGACCGTGCTCGAACCGTCAATTTTGATGATAGCTGTTTCACTGGAGGCATTTGGCCCACGGTTGGGACCGCAGGCAAAGCCCATCACCGAGAGGCAGCCAATTATGATCCAGGCGACGAGTCGGGGAGTCTTCGAAGCATTCAACATAAAATTATTTCTCCTGAATGTTTGGGTGGCCGGCGAAAGCTTAGGTGCGGGGTGTTACATCTATCTGAACTTCATCTGAACTCTGGGTAAACAATCCTGCTGGTCTTTCAAATGACTAGCCGCCTTTGGCGGGAAGAACGAGCCGATAACCGACGTTTACCATGGTGTCGATGGTCAGGTTGAAGGGCGCGAGCTTGTTGCGGAGGCGATAGATGTAGACGTGCAGACTTTCCGCATTCAAAGGCTTCTCGTTGCCCCAGGCGTATTCCCAAAGCTCGCCCGCGGTGACGATCCTCTCCGGCGACCGTACTAATCTTGAGAAGATCAGAAACTCCGTGCGCGGCAGCTTGATCGGCGTACCACCGCAGGCCACGTAATACGCGTTGTGCTCCACGCGGAGATAGCCATCGTCGTACACATCTTCCGCACGCTTACTCTGTTGGCTGTCGCGTAGCGACATTTCAGTTAGCGCCATGCTTACCTCAGCGAGATCGGAGTCCGATACCTTTAGAACTTCAACTTGGCTTTAAGTTGCATCACTCGCGGACCACCAACAGTATTAGTGATGCGCCCAAAGTCTGGACTGCCAAGTTCGAAATCCGGATTCGCAAAGTTAACTCGATTGAAAACATTGAAGACATCGGCGCCCAATTCGAGTGTGACGCTTTCACTCAAGTTGGTTTTCTTCAGAATTCCCAGATCAAATCGTGACTGCATTGGCCCACGCAGCACATTGCGGCCGAGGCTTCCGTTTTGGCCAAACGCCGAACAGAGTGCTGAACGATTGAAGGCACTCTCGGTGATGTCGCTTCCTTGCTGACGTAGCTCGTCGAGTGTTCCACACAGACCGGGCCGGCCAAAGCCAAGGCGATATAGACCGCCGGAGCCCCGCACGAGTTCAGCGTATTGCACCGCAGTCTGAATCTCCGGCTCAGGTGAAAAGATGCTGTACGGCGTGCCACTCTGTGCCTGGAAAAATCCCGAAAGCTGCCAGCCACTCAACAACTTGCTATCGCCAAATTTGGGAATGTCATAAACGAAGTTGAGGCTGAAACGATGCGTGCGATCAAAGTCTGAAAGCGCGCGATTGGCGTTGAGGTTTCGCAAATCACCCTGGACGACGAAGCCTGTGTTTGGGACGTCAGGTTTTCCGGAACCAGCCGTACTTCCCGGATCCGTTGAGCTGGTGTCCATCGACTTCGACCACGTGTACGCGGCGTTGAAATGCAAACCTCGTGAAAGTCGCTGAGTAATGCTGAATTGCGCGCCGTGATAGTTGGATCTCCCGTCCGAACGCAGCACCAGGGCTTCGGGTACATTGAAACCAAGAATCGGAACTCGAGCTTCGAA
The DNA here is from genome assembly GCA_963826235.1 of Pyrinomonadaceae bacterium. GTDB lineage: Bacteria > Acidobacteriota > Blastocatellia > Pyrinomonadales > Pyrinomonadaceae > PSRF01. Next base: position 250,823 of record CAWGWE010000003.1, read on the forward strand.
GTTGATCACCTGACCGCCGCCTGGCGTGCTTCCCGAACAGGTCAACGGATTGGCGAGGTTTAGATCAACTGGAGTTCCGGTTGGGATTCCCAGCACGCCGCCGGCGCAACTTGCCGAACCTCCAATCCGATAAGGATTCGCGAAGCCAAACGCCCGGCCCAGGCCGCGGTCGCGCGCTGTTGTCCCCGCATTAAGCGGACCGTTCGGAGATCCGGCAGCGACGTACGCCTGATTGAAGCGTTCGTAGATATGATCCGGCGTGCCAGGATCGTTCAGGTCATATCCCTGATTGAAAGCGACAGCCTGCAGCAAGTTGTTGCCGCGAGTGCCGACGTAACGCGCTTCAAAAAGCAGGTTTGTAGTGAGCTCATACTGGAAACCAAGATTCCACTGCTGCACGTAGGGAGTTTTCAAATTGCGATCAACAGCTCGGAACTCAAACGTTTCCGCGATGTTTCCTGGCGGCGAAGTAGTATTTCCGCGCGGGTCGCGGTCAACGCCTGTGTTGTCGCGAATCACATAAGTACCACCGGCTCCAGATGAACGAGTGACACGGAAGGGCAACCAGCTGCTGAGAGGCAACGCCGTCGGCTGAGCCGCGAAAGCATTGTCATAGGGAACATTACCGGAGGGTACGGTGATCTCTATTTCTCGCAGGAACGGATAGTTACTAAAGACCGTGTTGATGAACGACGCCGAAGGTCGATCATAGAAATATCCGAAACCTCCCCGCACGACGAGGCGATTCGACTCAAGCGGCGAAAAGGCAAAACCGATTCTGGGCGCGAAATTGTTGGTGTCCTGGCCATTTAGCGTGTGGTTGTTGCCGGCTCTGGTGGTTGCCTGGATGGCCGCATCCACGTTGCCAAGTCCGGTTGCGACGACATTCCCCGGGACCAGAAACCCGGACGAAGGATTGTCACACCGACCCAGCGTTCCACCTGTTTGCGTAAAGCACGTCTCAAAGTCTGAAAAATTGAAATTGCCGATGCGCCCATTTTTCTCTGTCGGCCACATGAACAATTCATAACGTACGCCCAGATTGAGTGTGAGCTTGCGCGACACCTTCCAATCGTCAGTTATGTAACCGCTGTAATCCTGAAACCTGAACGACTTGTCCGTTACGCCGAATTGCGTATCCGCTTCGGTAGCATTGCCTGTCAACAGTTGTGTAAAGCTATCGAATTTCTCAAATTCAGTGGCTTGTTCTTCCGGCAAGTTGGAATCGTACTGATGCCGCTTGAAGTCGCCGCCGAAGCGCAGTGTGTGACTATCGCGGATCCAGGTAACGTTATCAGTGAAGCTGATCGTCTTTTGCTGGCGCCGATTGAACGAGTCGTTAGGACCACCAAATGAGAACTGCGACATGTTGGTGCCGGGACGGCCAATGAAGTGACCGAGCCGCCGCGTGCCGGGACTGTCATCGAACAGTAAGGCCGGGTTCGCGATGCCGAGCGCGGCACTGCTGAACTCATCCGTGAGAAATGGTTCATCAAGGCTGCGCGTATTGTTCAAAGAGAAAAACCCAAAGCGCGCTTCATTAATCAGAGTGGGACTGAAGATATGCTGATCGGAAATTGCCAACGTCCTGTTTTTATCGGCGCGGCGTAACGTAAACGGTGACGCCAGACTTGAAGGGTCAGGAAATGAATCCAGCGCCGGAAAATTGGCGAGGAAGAACGTCCCGGTAACATTATTCTGCTTTGTGAGGCGTGCATCGAGTCTCGCGCTGAGTTGATGCTGCTTAAATTCCGAAGGCTGCACGTTGAGCTGTTGAACTAAGGGATTGTTTTCTCGAAGCGTCCTGCTGACAACGCCCGGGGCAAAGCCAAACTGAAAAGGGCGCGCGCCCGCGCGATCGATTCCTATCAGTCGAGCATTGGGACGCGGTGACGGAATCACGAAGTCTCCTGTCACAGGATTTATTAAGTTGAATAATCGCAAAGCAGTGGGCGAGATATCAGCAACAGTAAGGCAGTTAACGTTGGGGGTGCAGCCGTTGTCTGCGTTGAAAGCGTCGGCGAGCGCCTGGGCCGTGCGCGCCCCTGTGATTCTTCCGAGCGCGCGCGGCAAGACTGTCATGCTGCGCGCGGTAGGAACGAAGCCCGTGATTGCGGTTGTGTATTGATAACTACCGAACAAGAACACACGGTCTTTTACAACTGGCCCACTGAGAGTCAACCCAGCTTCGTTGCGGCGAGCCTTGGGGCGATCGATCCCTTCCTTATTAAAGAAAAAGTCGTTGGCATTGAATTTCTCATTCTGCAAATAATAGTAAGCAGTTCCATTGAAAGAGTTCCCGCCCTGTTTCGTGACCAGTTGAAAGTTTCCGCCCCCGGAACGGCCTGTCGAAGCGTCGTAGAGGCTGGTCTGGAGTTTGACTTCCTGCAGGGTCTCGGGCGCCGGCGCGATGTTGTCATTCAGCGAACCTTCATTCGTGGTGATGTTGGTCGCATCGATACCGTTGAAGAAGAGACTGGTGCTTGTCGTACGAGTTCCGTTTACTGAAGGCGACTGGTTACCGTTGCCGTTAGTTAATACCGGCGAAAGATCCGTGTTCACGCCCGCTTCGGTCGAGAGCAGTTGGGTGAAGCTGCGAGTTGAGGTTGGCACTGCGACCAAATCTTCGGACGAGAGCTGGCGAAAAGTTGCCGACGTCTCCGGCGTGACAAGTGAAAATCCTTCCGTGATGTTAACCACAGCACCGACATCACCTAATTCGAGCTTGTCTTCGACCGTGCGCGGCACCGAAGCTTCCACAGCAACGGCTTCGCGCACCAGTTTCTTGAAACCAGCGACCTCATAAACCAACTGATAAGTGCCAACGGCAAGTCCCGGAATGTTCCAACGCCCTTCGCTATCCGTCATGACGGTGCGAACTGCGCCGGTATTAAGATTACTAACCGTTACGCTCACGCCGGGCAGGTGCGCGCCATTTGGATCCTGAACAGTTCCGTTCAAGGAACCAGTTGCTCCTGCTTGAGCCATGATAGATGCAGGGATCAGCAACAACAGCATTGCAACCAGAAAGGAAATTGTAAGGGTCCCAATCCCACTAAGGGGGCGGTGATTGTGCATGAAGGTTCTCCTGACTTGTCTAACTAAGATTTACGGGAATAGCTCGCCTGGCTGCCACCAAGAGGAATGACGTTCATCTTCGTATCGAAGAGGGACTGTATGCGCGAGAGGTTAAGCCGCTGTGAATTGCGGCTTAAATGTTTGTTAATGCGAGCGGAAGGATTGTTTGCCCAGAAGGTCCTGAGCCAGGGTCGGTTAAGAAGCGCGTTAGCACAGTCGTGGGCCAACAGATTAGGACCACGAGTGGAAGCGACTCGGGTAGTGAAAACCTTTTGCTCGTTATCAGGAGAGTTGTTTTATTAACATCGAATTAACATCAGTGTAACAGTCAAAGAGTAGGATGGCGTCTCCTTCTAAAAACGCTCTTCGAGTTCTGTATCAACGCAGTTTCGGTATAAACCTATGGCCATTTCTCATGAGCTTAGCAGCGAGATCGCAACCGCTTTATTGACTTCGAGAAAGAGGACGCCAGGCGAACTGAATGACCTGAAAGAAATGTTGTTTGAAATACATTCCACTCTTGAAGGCCTTTCGGAAAAAGCACCTGAAAAGACCGCCGCTAAACACGCCGACCCTCAGCCGTTAACCAAAGCTTTCGGATCATCTACCTAAGGAAGTTTGCGCGGCGCTAACGCAGTTCTGCCAATTCTTTTTGCGGATTCAACCCACCAACCAGCTGGCCGTCCCAGACAATCCAAAGGCGTCGCTTCTTTTTGGAAGACGGCCACGACTGCTCAAACGCCAGTCGCACAAGTTTTGTAGCGTTGGTGTTAGTTCGGGTGAGCGGTGAGAATGTATAGAAGTAGTCGATTCGTTGCGGAAGATTGCATTCAACGCGCATCTGATTGATGCGATTCTCGCAGTCGCCCATTTCACCGAACGCATTCGCATCTTGTGAGCTGTTTGCGATGTGGTCGAGCTCGTGCAACAGCGCCCAACCTGCATCAAACGCGTTCCGGGCCAGCTGATCCCCAATTACACAATCAAAGTCAGCAAAATCAATTTGCACCACAAAGGCCGGAGGACCGTTCATAGTCTTCCATTGACCGGGGACTACACGCATGAAGACTACATCGGAGCTGCGACTTACATCCTCGAGCACGACAGCATTCGTTCCTAACATCACTTTCGTCAGCAACTCACGCGCGCTCTTTGAGCCACCAACGAAATCCCTCGGACCCTGGCGGAGTATGCCCGCGCTGTCAAAATTCAAATCGGGCCAGCCGCTTATCTTTTGCAGCTTCGCCGCGAGCTGTTCACGACGATTGCGATCAAGTTCGGTACGGCACATTACCGCGCCTGCAATTCGTTTGCTGCCTGATAACTCTAAGGAGAGAACGGTCGAACAGACACAGAGTATTACCAGGAGTCCGCCTGCGCGGGCGTAATTTAGAGAAAGGTTTGTCCCTCGAGGTTTAGAAAGCATTAGCTTCCTCGAATAGTTAGACCGGCGATATGTGGAAACGTCGGTTCAGGCTTTCTCGGCGCCATTAGGGGGTGGCGCAATGGTCGGATGTTACCAAAGTGTTAACTGATAAGTTAGGAAAATAATTTATCTAAATACCATCTGAATGACATCTAACCCATTATGGCCGGGGGTGTGGAAAATTCTTAACTACGATTTAACTTTCCCGCCACCAGACCGTAACTGATGGGCGTTATCTTAGGCCCGCCAAACATTGGAGGTTTAGAAGTAATGAAGAAGAAACCAGTAAAAGAGCATGAGTTTAAGGTTGTATGTATCTGGTGTGGAAAGAAGATTCGGACCGACAAGCATGAAGATTCAAGCGCTGAATGTTTGCAGTGCTTCTATCGAATTTTAAGTGAGAAGCTGCTGGCGCAGCCGCGTACGTTCGCTGGTGAGTTTGTGAGTGAACGCTAGGAGGATTGGCGATTGCCTATTGGCGATTGCCAATTGACTTGGGGACTAACTTGAACTAATCCACAATCGGCACTTGGCAATCGGCAATTCACCCCAGTTCCTGCGGCCGCACTACTCTGCAAAGCTTGTGCTTCGCGGCATGAATCTCACTCCACTTCACAGCATCCAGTTCGATATGAGTAAGAGCGCCCGCAGAGAGATGGACACTTTCTCCAGTCAGCTGCTGCACGACTTCTTCCAGCACAGGATTATGCCCCAGAAGAAGAACCGTTCTTAGATCGTCCTCAACTCTAGCGAGCACCTCGAGCAGAAGCAGCGCGCCTCCCTCATAAAGTCGCTCGTCGGTACGAACCTCTAGAGACAGTGCCGCGGCTTGCAAAACCGACTCAATCGTCTCGCGAGCCCGGACCGCTGGTGAACTTAGGGCGACGTTGACTGTGAACTTCTCACGCTTAAGAAATGAACCGACAAGCGCGGCCGCTGCCCTGCCTTCTTCCAGCAAGGGACGATCAAAATCAGCGACACCGGCAGTGCTCGGCGCCGCTTTCGCATGGCGCATTAGAAGTAGAGTTTTCATTCTCGTATCGTCGCAAGTTTATCACTCGGATCAGGTTTTTTCCGCAGTCGTGGATTTGTTCTCTTAGCAAGGGTCTGTGACCTGCAGTGCGCGGCAAGTCTCTGACTTGCCGACAAGGTATGCCTCTTACTCTGGCGTCCTTGACCCATAACTGAGGTCAAAGACCTCCGTTTGTTATGGAAGTCAGTGTCGGCAAGTCAGAGACTTGCCGCGCACCGGAGGTCACAAACCCGAAGACGAGAATCAGCAATCAGCATCGTCAATTGAAAACCCGGCGGGTCGGCGGCCGCGGGGATTCAAGTACTACGGGGACCGCAACAGATTCGGGTAACTTAGGAGCCGAATCTGTTTTGGTTTTGTTGGCGGGAATACCACAACCGTCGTTCTTCCCCCTGATTTCCTACCACGCTTTCTCCCCGAGCCTGCCCTGCAGATAACTAACAAACTGCATCGCTTAGCATTGAACGACTGTTGTAAGTATCTGGCAGTATGCTAAGCCACCCGTGCTAACACATCGTTACTAGAACTTTAAATATTGATTACGGAAACAGCGCGCGTGATTTGCCCTATAATCCCGGATGGCGATGATAAAGCGACTTACGGCAGAATTTCTTGGGACCTTTGCCCTGGTCTTTGTCGGTACCGGCTCTATCATTATGAATGACTTGACCGGAGGCGCATTGACGCATCCGGGTGTGTCGCTCGTCTTTGGGTTGATTGTGTTTACGATGATTTGCGCTTTTGGAGATATTTCGGGAGCTCACTTCAATCCCGCCGTAAGTCTCGGGTTTGTAATCGCCCGTCGGTTTTCAGCGCGTCAGCTTCCGCTTTATATCGCAAGTCAGATCGCCGGAGCTATTGCCGCCAGCCTGTGCTTGAGATTTTTATTTCCAACTCATCAGACTCTGGGTGGTACGTATCCAAAGTCAGCAACTCCAATTGTCTTCACTGTCGAACTATTCTTAACAACGGTACTGATGTTTGTGATCCTGGGAGGGTCAACGCGGGCGAAAGAACGCGGAATCACCGCCGCAGTCGCAATCGGTGCAGTGGTTGCGGCAGCTGCTTTACTTGGCGGCCCGATTTCCGGCGCCTCTATGAATCCAGCCAGATCGCTGGGCCCCGCGCTTCCTGCTAATGATCTGCAAAGCCTTTGGATTTATCTAACTGCCCCTTTCATCGGAGCGGCCCTTTCAGTCCCGCTCTGCCGCTTGGTGCAACCGGCAGGCTGTCGTTGCGCCGCACAGGAAAACGCTTGTTAAGAAGAAAAACAGGTTATGAGTGCGAGAAGAAAAAACCGAGTCCTTTTCGTCTGTGTGGAAAATTCCAACCGCAGCCAGATGGCAGAAGCATTCGCGCGAATTCACGGCGACGAGATAGTTGAAGCCTCCAGTGCGGGTTCGCGACCATCGGGAACCATTAATCCGAGAGCCGTGAAGTCGATGGTTGAGCTTGGCTACGATCTGAGCACGCACACGTCTAAGTCTCTCTTGGATATTCCTGACATTGAGTACGACTATGTAGCAACGATGGGTTGCGGTGACGAGTGCCCCTTTATCCGAGCCAAATGGCGTGAAGACTGGGAGATTCCAGATTCAAAGCACATGGACACTGACGCGTTTCGCGTGGTGCGCGATGAGATCGAAGCGCGGGTTAAGGCGGTTATAGCGAAGTTGGCCTCAGATTAGGTGATTGAGCCACCGGGTCATCGGGTCATTGGGTCATTGATTCATTTGGGTGGCAATCATAAAACGCCCGCAAACCCAACTTAGGAGTACAGCTCTTCAATCAGCTCGCCAAATTTCTCATCAATCACGCGACGCTTTACTTTAAGGGTCGGAGTTAATTCGCCGTTGTCGATGCTAAATTCATCCGGCAACAAGGCGACGCGACGAACACGTTCGTAATCAGCAAGTTCAGCGGTCAACGCAGCAGCATCACGCTGCACAATCTTGATCGCTGGTGGAAATTGACTGAGTTCGCGCCGGTCGTTAGGAAACTCTATATCCGCTTCTGTGAGTGCCTGTTTCACTGCTTCCCACTCGGGAACGATCAGAGCCGCAGGTTGTTTGCGGCCCGTACCCACAACGACAACCTGGCTGACAAACTCACTCTGCTTCAGGAAACTCTCGATTAGTTGCGGGGCCACATACTTTCCGTTCGACAATTTAAAAAGATCTTTCTTGCGATCAGTGATGTAAAGCCGGCCGGCGTCATCGAGATGGCCAACGTCCCCTGTATAGAACCAACCGTCCTGAAGCACAGCCGCCGTGGCCTCAGGCTGACCGTAGTAACCCTGCATCACGTTTGGTCCGCGCAATAAAATCTCCCCGTCAGCCGCAATCTCCACCTCGATGCCGGGAAACGGCAAGCCAACCGAACCTACATGATTGTCTTCCGGCCGATTGGCGGAAACGATGCAAGTTTCGGTTGCGCCATAACCCTGCAACACAGGGATTCCGGCAGCGAGAAATGAGTAAGAAAGCGCTGGGGAGAGCGGCGCCCCACCTGAGACAAAAAATCTGAGCTTGCCGCCGACACCCTGCACGCCATTTGGAGAAGACGAGGCGGCTGGCGATCTTTTGCCGCAAAGCTAAACCGGCCGGCACACGTTGGCGCTTGTCTTTTAATTCCGCATAACGTTGGCCCACAGCGAGCGCGCGCATAAACACCTTGCGCTTCCAACCCTTCTCAGCCATCCCCTTCTTCACAATGCGGTGATAAACCTTTTCGAAGAGACGCGGCACGGCGGTCATTACCGTCGGACGCACTTCTTTCAGATTCTCTCCCACTTGGTCAAACGACGCAGCGTAGTAAACCGATACTCCGGAGTAACAGAAGATGTAGAAACCGGTGCGTTCGAAAATATGGGAAAGGGGCAAGACCGAAAGCGCTGTGTCGCTCGGGCTAATGGGAAGCGCGCCCGTGATTGAAAGGACGTTAGAAATGAAGTTGTTGTGCGTGAGCATCACGCCTTTAGGCTCGCCGGTGGTGCCCGAGGTGTAGATGATGGTGGCGAGATCCTGCGGCTGCACGGCGCTCAGAAAATCAGAAAACGCTGCCGGCTTTTCACGATGCTGTTGCGCTTCCCGCTTCCTCAAGAGAGCTTAGCGACATTGCGTGCTCGATGTTTTCGGTGCCCTCATCGTCGAAGAAGATGAGCTTCTCGAGAAATCCGAGCCGGTCCAGAGCCTTCTGCGCGTGCTTATAGAGACGACGGTTGGAGATGAAGAGAACGCGCGCCCCGGAATCGGTAAGAATGTAACGAACCTGATCAACTGCCTGGGTCGTGTAGATCGGAACGTTGATGGCTCCGAGACTAAGAATCGCCAGGTCAACAATCGACCATTCGGGACGATTTTCCGACAACAATGCTACTCGATCGCCGCGCCTGATTCCGCGAGCGGCCAGGCCCAGGGCCACATTGCGCACCCGCTCAGCAAAAGTTGTCGCGCTCGTATTAACCCATTCGCCGCCAACCTTGTGATTGAGCGCATCAGCCTTGCCATGGCGCAGCGTCGCCGTCAGGCAGAGTGCTGGAACCGACGAAGTCTCCGCGACAGCAAGTTCTTTCTCTTTGGTTTTAGCGGAAGCGACCATCAGATATTGGTTTTGGGTTTTGCGTTTTTGGTCTTTGCAATCTGAAATATCTGAAATTTTTGATCCGAACTCACTGCCTGCGCCGAAGCTTTGTGCGTTGTTCTTTCGAACTTGAACTTTGAACTTTGAACTGAGCTTCGAACTTCAACTTAACGTTGAATCTAACCTGACTCCTGCCGCGGCCTTCTGCTCCAGCCGCCTACCCTTCCTAATTACCGCGGTTCAATCATTATAGGCCCGGAGTCTTCCATGCGGCGGCGCCGGCGTCGTCTGCGTTTGGACGGTTGTTCCACGCGTCCGTTCATAGTAGCGAGGGCCGCCATTACCAGAAACAGCAAAGCGTTTGCCGTGGTATGCAAAGTAAAGTCAAAAAAACTATGCACTAATACCGCAAAGCAGCCGGCAAGCGCACCCAGCGCCACGCCACTGCGATAATCATCAGACGATTCGCGCCGCGCAAAGCCGTAGCGAAACAGCATCACGACGAAAAACAGACCCAGCACGGCGCCGATTATTCCGCCATCCGACATAACCTGAAGATAATCGTTGTGCACCTGCTCCAGGCGAAACGAACCATTCCGCGAATCGTAACGCGTGTACACCGTAGGGAAAGCACCCAAACCTGTGCCGACGATCGGGTGGGCTTTGATGATGTCGAGCGTAACATTCCAAAAATGTGCGCGGCCGGTGGTAGGATCTTCCGAGTTCACTGTGCCGGCAAAGCGGCTCAATGCTGACTCGCCTCCCAACAAAACCACGCCGGCAAAAAGGGCAACAATCAAACTTAAAGCGAATGCCGCCCGCAGAGCTGCTCGTTTGATCCGTTGCGACTTCTCCTGAACTTCACGCGTCTTTCGTCTGCGAAAGCCTGACAGCACCAACAGAAACAAAATCTCGGCAACAAGACTAATCACGCCGCCACGCGAGTTAGTCATTAACAACGCCACTCCCATTAGCACAGCCGCAAAGATATACGCAAAGCGCTTGTCTTTCTCCAGCGATCCCGCGAACAACATTCCCAGCGGCAAGGCCATCGTCAGTTCCATGTAACCCGCAAAGTGATGGCGGTTGATGAACGGGCCGAAGGCAGTGCTTTGCGTCAGCTCGCGTACCCAGAACACTTTGCTTGTGGTGAAGGATTGCGTAAGTCCGAAGATCGCCAGCATGAAACCAAAGATAGTGATCGTACGCACCAGTATCCGGAGCCGGTGCGGCGTGTCGGTGAAAACCAGAGTGGCGGCGAAATAGACGAAGAGGGTTGCTACATCAAACAGGATCAGAGTTGTTGCATAAGGATCGAGCGACAGCGACTTAACGGCGGGAATGGAAAGTAGATCAACGGCTTCTGCGCTACGTAGCGGTAACAATTGAATCAGGCCCAGCAACAACATTCCCAAGAGCGGGAGTTGCAGGGGATTACGGCTGAGCCGAAGCACGCCCAGTTTCAAACCGTCCAGGAGCCAAAGGAAGACGATGGCGAGTGCGCCGAGATTAAAAATCGCGAGGGCCCAATTGTGATTTGTGCCGAAGGCGAGAGCGGTGAGCACAATCGCCACACAAAGACCGAGAAAGGTGAACCGACTGACGAGTGTGTGGCGCACCCGCTGAATCGTCGTTGCTTCCGCCGGCGCGCCAGTAGTTTCGCCTGTTGCTTCCGCGGCCGCGCTAACCGCGACGTTGGAGATTGAAGTTGTCATACCAGACAGTTCCGTAGATTGGGCAACTACCTTCCGGCGCACATGCGTTTCGCTGTAGACGCATCCGGATCGCCTGAGTTTTGGGTCCGGTTTTAAAGCCAAGCTTTATTACTTTCCAATCGTTGCTGCCGCCCGGAGTTTCTTCGGATTTAGCCAGCAGCTTTCCTTCAACTTCGTCAAAGATCGCGACTGACAGCAGGTCAGCGCTCTCCAGCTTCTGAGTTTTGACGGCGTACTCGAGTTCGTATTCGGTGTCAGGCGTGATCGGAATCAGATGTGAGACATCCACTGCATCGAGCCGGTTACGCACCTGAAACAGGAGGCGCAAGCTGCGGCCGCTCTGGTATCCCTGTGCGGGATCAATTCCAATCTGAGCCTGGGGCGTAGACGTTACTTTCCAACCAAAGAATGATCCTTCGTGATAGCCCAGACCCGATTCGAAGCTGCCGTCAACAAATTTGCCCTCCTCACTGTGAACCGCGGCCGGAGCGAGATCGTTGGAAACGTCAGCCGCCTGGTGAAATCGCTGCGAAGCGACCAGACTCCTAACGATTGCCTCACCTGCCTCGCGATTCGCGCGGCGCTCATTCTCATTCAGACTCTTCCAGAGTCGAATGCCGTCATCGAACCTTTGAAAGCCAATCAGATATTGCGCAAAGCCGGCCCGGGCGGGCGCCGTCGAGCCGACAGCGACGGTAAGAGCTTGAATGTCGTCGCTATAAATCGACCACGCGGCATTGAACAGCTGCGGTTGAAATGTCGCGTCAGCTTCACTCGCGCGACGCAACTCGGCGAAAGCTTCAGGATAGCGTTCGCGTCTTAATAAAAGGTTTCCCAGGTACCAACGGGGATAAGCATACGACGGGGCAAGTTCAACAGAGCGTCGCAAAGCTTTTTCAGCACGCTCGACGTCACCGACCTGTTCCAGGGCGGTTCCGAAATCCATCCAAAAGCGATAGTCGTTAGGCGAGAGACTAGCCGCTTTCTCATATTCGGCGAGCGCCTGCGGCAACTGATCAGCGGGAAGTCTACGTTCCATGATCGCGCCGAGCCGCCAGTGCGTATGCGGATCGCGCGGTGCCAACGCAACAGCGCGTCGCGGCATCGTCAAGCCGGCTTCTTCGCTGCTCAGGTATTCGGCCATGGTGCTGCCTATATAAGCGCGTATGACAAACCATGAGCAGGCGATTGCCAAAAACAGTGCCAGAAGCATTCCCACTCGCGAGGCAGTTCTGGTCGTGTCTATCTGAATGAGCTCGGCCATTTGACGACTAAATCTTTACAATGTCCTCGATAATGATCTTCATGCGCTTCACTTCAATCTGTTCCTGATTGCAAGTGCGCGCAATATCCTGTACCCGCTCTTCCGAAACTTTTGAGCTGGAGATTATCAGTTCGTCGGCTCCCATCTGTTTGCAAACCTGCGTCAGATCACCATTACCCGCAAACACTTTTAAGCCATGGATCAGTTTGCCCTTCTTCGCCGGATCGTCATCCAAAAATCCGACCGGGATGTAGTGCAATTCACGATTGTTCTGGAGTTCCCGTAAAAGCAACTCGCCACCGTCACCGGCGCCGTAGATAAAGACGCGGCGGCCCTCGCCAACTTTGGAATTCGGAAGTAATTGCCGAAAAAGCCTGAAGGCCATGCGGCTGCCTGCCAAAAACAGCAGCATGAGAATGGCATCAAGAACAAATACGGCTCGAGAGAACCCTTCAAAGCGGAAGGCAAACAGCAAAACCAGAACGCTGATCACTGAACTGAGTACCACTGCCTTTACGAAAACGATGAGATCGTCGAGGCTCGTGTAGCGCCACAAACCCCGGTACACACCGATCGCCAGGAAGGCCGCCATTTTGACGAAAACCAGCACCGGTACCGTGCGCAAAAACAAATTCCACGCCTGGCTGCCCGAGAAGGCGCCAAACTTGATCGCGTAAGCGCTCCAGTAGGCAAGCACGATCAGCACCACGTCCAGTAACACTTCAAAAATTCTTCGCTTGTAAGAAACGTCAACCAGAAACGTGTAAAGCGAGTTGTCTTTCAACGCCTGCGCTTCTTCGTTCTGGTCATACACTTTGACGCCCGCAAGATAGACACCTAATAACGTCAGCAGAATCGTAAAGCCAGCGATTGCAGCCAGACTGACATCGAGTTTCATTCGCTGCACCAGTAGCGCGAGGATCCCCGAAAGGGCAGCGAATCCGTAGAGCATCCAAACGGCATGTTGTTCTGACATGCCAAGTGCAACCAGCCGATGCGACGTGTGATCGCGTCCGCCTTGAGAAGCCGCGCGACCGGAAAGTTTCCGCAGAATCGTTACGAACGTGGTATCGAAGATGGGGATAAAGAGAACGAGAATGGGCACCGCCAACACGGGCAGCAAGCTGCGAGAACGGCCGCCGGCAACATTAACCAGGGCCGAGCTCGCCAGAAAGAATCCAATGAAGAGCGAACCACAGTCGCCCATGAAGATCGACGCCGGATTAGAGTTGTAAACCAGAAATCCGAGCAGGGCGCCGGCGAAAGTCATCATCATCAGCGCTTCTGTTAATTGACCCGTGGCGATGAAATTTAGTGTTAGAAATGCTGAGCCGATCACAGCGATGCCCGCTGCCAACCCGTCCATGTTATCCAGGAGGTTCACAGCGTTCGTGATTCCGATCAACCAGAAAATTGTGATCACGACGTTAAGTGAATGCGAGCCAGTCCAGGGCAAGGTCAATCCGTAGTAGATCACAAACGCGGAGCCCATGATCTGCCCGATCAACTTCTGATAAGGCTTTGTATGAATCAGATCGTCGACCAGACCAACAAAGAAGAGGAAAGCGCTGGCACTGATAATGACCCAGCTGTACGAGACGCTCGGATTACTGCTGTCAAAACCAAAAAGCTTGTCTGGACGAAAATACAGGAGATAGGTGATTACAACTGAGAGCCAGATGGCGACGCCGCCCAACATCGCTGTCGGCTTCTTGTGCCAGCGATCACTCTTCGGGTTAGCCACCAGGCCGATCCGTCGAGCGAAAGCGCGAACAAGAGGTGTCAGCCCCAGCGCCAGCCCGAAGGCTACAGCGACTGACAGCAGATTGAGAGGGCTAAAGGGCATTTTTCTGTGAGACTGGGCGGTCGAATTGTAATTTGAATTGGGGGCGATGAGAAGCTAGACGATCAGCGAGGAGCAATGCAAGTGAACAGGTCACTAACGCAATCAGCACCGCTGAAGCTGTGTAAGCAAAGAACGCGTTCGCTATCGCTCCTTGTAGATCCCCTAAGCAGTGCAGCTCTCAATGAAATTGAGGGCACCGCGCTTCTGAACTCACGGCGCTACTGCTGCTGAGGGACGCCCGCTCTGATGATCAATTACGCTCTGCAAAATTCCATTGAGAGGCATTGTTGGCGCAAATCCCACCAGCTCTTTAATCTTGGTGATATCAGGAATGCGGCGCGGCATATCTTCGAAACCCTCTTCGTAGGCTTCATCATAAGGAATAAACGCGATCTCCGAATCTGACTTGGTTAGCTCTTTTACGCGCTTGGCGAGATCTAGAATCGAAATCTCTTCATTGGACCCGATATTGAAGACCTGCCCGACCGCCGTTGGTTGATCCATCAATTTTATTAGCGCCTCTACTACATCACCCACATAACCAAAACAGCGCCGCTGCAGACCATCCCCATAGACCGTGATCGGTCGACCCGCAAGCGCTTGCTTCACAAAGGTCGGGATCACCATGCCGTATTGTCCTGTCTGGCGAGGTCCCACGGTATTGAAAAGCCGCACGACGATTGTCGGGAGCTTTCGTTCACGCCAATAAGCAAGCGCTAGAAACTCGTCAATTGCTTTGGAGCAGGCATAGCTCCAACGCCCTTTGGTCGTCGCTCCCATCACCAGATTACCGTCTTCACGAAACGGAACATCGGTGCTGAGTCCATAAACTTCCGAAGTCGATGCGACGAGTACCTTCTTCTTCTTCTTATTGGCGATGTTGAGAACTACTTCAGTGCCGCGTACATTCGTTTCAATTGTCCGCACCGGACTTTCAACGATAAGTTTCACGCCCACCGCCGCCGCGAGGTGAAACACAACATCTACCTGGTCAATCAACTCTGCTGTGACCGGATGGTTATGAACGCTATCAATCGTGTAGTGAAATTTCTGATTGCTTTTGAGGTGATGGATATTCTCAAACGTTCCAGTGGATAAGTCGTCGATGACGTAGACTTCGTCACCTTTTTTAAGATAGGCATCTGCCAAATGTGAGCCGATGAACCCAGCTCCTCCCGTAATCAATACTCGCAATGTGCTCTCCTTAACCTGTTGAGATTGAAAAGTCAGCCGACCCGCGATTCGATCCCCGCTTCTGTCGCTCCGGCATTCTGAGAAAGTTGAACGGTATGTCGCAACCCGCGATAAAGCGCGCGAATGTCGTCAAGCAAACGCTCCCGCGAATAATTTCTGACGACAAACTCCCGACCGCGTGCACCTAACTCTTTTCTGAGATTCGGATCGGTAACTAGCCGTTCGAGTCCGGCGGCGAAAGCTTCAGCATCATGCGGGCGAACACTGATGCCTCGGCTACAAACCTGATATTGATTTATCTGCCCGGCATCACGATGAGGTTCGCCTAACAAATCTACGACGCCCCCGACCGCGGTTGAAATCACCGGAAGACCATTAGCCATCGCTTCGATCAGCGTTAATGGCGTGCCTTCATTTTTTGAAGTTAAAGCGACTCCGTCGAGTCCGGAGTAGAAATTTTCAGGATCCCGGCGACTGCCGGCAAAGATAACATCATCGTTAAGGGCCAGACTCGCAGTGGTTTTTTCCAAAGCAGAGCGCAGATTGCCGTCGCCGATCACGACAAACTTAACCAGCGTGCCTTCGTTTCTGTGCGCTGCTTTGAACTTTGATACTGCTTGCAAAAACAATTCGTGATTTTTGATCTCAGTAAGCCGGCCAACGATACCTATAAGGACTGCCGAGTCGCTTATGCACAGTTCATCGCGAAAGGCCTGCCTGCGCTTCTCTGGTTCCGCAAAGCTGCTGAGATCGAGACCCAGGGGAATCACCCGAAACTGCTCAGCGCGGCCCACGCCAAATATCTCGTGAATTTCTTTTCGTTGTTGTTCGCTAACAACAATGATGCGGCTGGTGACTAGCCGCGCCAGCAATTTTTCAATCAACAGAAATACCTGCGTCTTCAATTGTCCATAGTAGCCGTGAAAGATGTGGCCATGGTACGTGTGCACGAAATGGCAACTTCGCGGGCGACCGATCAGTGTTGCCGGCGTGAGCCAGCGATAGAGTAGACCCGCAATCCTGCCGACGGTACCAGCCTTTGCTGTGTGCGTGTGCACCACATCCGGCTGCTCTCGTTTGAATAGACGATAGAGTTTCCAAATCGTCAAGGCGTCTTTTAAGGAGATCTCGCGACTCATCTCCTTCAACAAAAGCGGACGCACACCGAGAGTCGCCGCAAAATAACTCATGTCTTCTTCGTTGGGCGGAACCGAGCCGGCCACTAACAACGATTCCCATTCGCGATCCTGCAAACCAGCGGTCAGCCAGGCGACATGTTTGGCGGGTCCGCCTACATTAAGCCGAGCGATAACGCGAACGATCTTCATGGCGATTGCCGATTCAGAGTGATCTTGGGGCTTTGATCTTTGATCTTTGTGCGTGTCATCAGTGTTGACTAATCAACTCTAAGAGAAACTCTTCCTAAGCCAAAAACAAAGACCGAAGACCAAGGCGACGTCCCTTATTCGGCAATCGGCAATTGGCTATTGGCAATTGCCAATGATTCTAATCGGCAATCGCCAATTTCAGACTTGTTGGCTCCGGTTTCTGCCACAAGATTTGAAGCGCGCCGCAGACTGTCGAAGGTGCCGGCGTCAGTCCACCAACCTTCCAATTCCTCCCAGGTCATCTCGCCGCGCGCAATATATGCATTGTTGACGTCAGTAATCTCCAGCTCGCCTCGACGAGATGGTTTTAAGGTGCGAATGATGTCGTAAACCGAAGCGTCGTACATGTAGATCCCGATCACCGCATATTCCGACTTGGGAAGCTCCGGCTTCTCCTCAATTCGTAAAACCCTTTCTCCGTCTAACTCAGGCACTCCGAAACGCTGCGGATCTGGAACTCGCTTCAGAAGAATTTTTGCGCCCCTTATCCTGTTGGCGATAGGCGCTCACCGCGGCCGCGATATTGTTTTCGATGATGTTGTCGCCCAGCACAACACAAACCGACTCACCAGCAGCGAAGTGTTCGACAAGGCCAAGCGCTTCGGCAATCCCGCCTTCGCCCTCCTGATAAGTGTAGTTGAGATGTTTCAGACCAAACGCTTTACCGTTTCCCAGGAGCTTTAGGAAATCACCGGCGGAATTTCCTCCAGTAACGATCATGATGTCTGTGATGCCCGCATTCACGAGGGTCTGAATCGGGTAGTAGACCATCGGCTGATCGTAGACCGGCAGTAAATGCTTGTTCGTGACCGCAGTGAGCGGCCGCAATCGCATTCCCAACCCCCCTGCTAAGACAATGCCTTTCACTTGATTTTTCCCGTATTCGGTTTCTGCATAGATTTCGGCTTTGAGCTTTGAACTTTGAACTTTGTGTGGTCCGCGTTTGTTGAACTGATTTTTCAAATCACTTTCGAGCTCGGCTAGAAGAACCAGGTTCAAAGTTCAAAGTTCTAAGCCCGTCAAAATCAAAACTACGAGAGGCAATTCATTTCCGATATCAGTCAATAAAACGAACAAACCATAATTCCAACATCAGCAGTGTCCAAAGCTGGTGCGCATAGTCGCGTTCGGCGCTGGTATGTAACTGGATCATTCGCTTTACAGATTCCGGCTTGAAGAGACCCCGTTCCAGTGCCTTCTGTGACAACAAAGTCTCGCGTAAGAACGACTGCATCTGCCCCCGGAACCAATGGCCAATCGGCACACCAAAGCCCATCTTCCGGCGTTCGAGATTTTCTGCCGGCAAAAGTTTTTTCAGTACTCGTTTCAGCAAGTACTTCGTCGTCAGGCCGCGCAGCTTAAATTTCTCCGGCAGACTCGCGGCGAATTCAATCACATGATGATCCAGGAAAGGCGAACGAGCTTCGAGGGAAACAGCCATCGAAGCGATGTCTACCTTAACCAACAGGTCGTTGGGCAGATACGTCATGATGTCCGTCAGCAACGCCGCATCGACGATCCCGGATCCGTTTGCGTGCGCAAACCAGGCATTGAGAATCTCCGAGGGATGCACATTTGCAGTTTGCAGTTGAAAGTCAGCCGAATAGAGCTCCTGCTTGGCGGCCGCGTCGAATACGCTCACCCAGCGCAAATAGCGTTCGCGCTTCGGCAACGATGCTGCCTGGATAAAACGTTTCGCATCGCGAATTCGGCTACGGCTGGTTTCCGACGAGGGCAGCAGACCAATTGCCGGTTGAATTGCCAGTTTGCGCAACGACGCTGGGAGGCGGTGATATCTCTCAGCTAATTGCATTGCCGCGTAACGTTCGTAACCAGCAAACGCTTCGTCTCCACCATCGCCGTTAAGCGCGACTGTCACGTGCCTGCGCGTTTCGCGAGCGACGTAATAAGTCGGAATCGCCGAAGAGTCGGCGTAAGGTTCGCCGTAATGTTCGACCAAGAGCGGGAGAACCTCCATCGCATCCGGCCTCACAATGAACTCATGATGATCGGCGCCTACGTGTTCGGCGATGCGGCGGGCATGATGAAGCTCACTGAAATCCTGCTCTTCAAACCCGATCGAAAATGTCTTCACGGGTTCGCTCGAGGCCTCGCTCATCAACGCGACCACGGCGCTGGAATCAATGCCGCCGGATAGGAACGCGCCGAGAGGAACTTCCGACATCAAACGCACGCGGACAGCGTCGCGCAAAATTTCCAGAGCCCGTTCGCCCGCCTCTTCTTCACCGATGTCGAGCTTGTGCGAAAAATCAGGCTGCCAGTACCGCTCCAGTTTTATTTCGCCTTTGCGCCAGCGGAGCGAATGCCCCGGCTCCAACTTCCTGATAGCCCGATAAGCCGTGAGCGGCGCCGGCACGCACATGAACGAGAGATAATGATGCAGCGCTTCACTATCGACTTCACGGCTAATGTCCGGATGAAGCAACAGAGCGCTGAACTCGGATCCAAACACGAGACCGCCATTCAGCTGCGCATACAAGAGCGGCTTCTTGCCGACCCGGTCGCGGGCCAAAAAAAGCTCTTCAGTTTTCTCGTCCCAAATGGCGAATGCAAACATGCCGCGCAGATGTTTTGGACACTCCGAGCCGTATTGGTCGTAGGCATGAACAATGGCTTCCGTGTCGCTGTTGGTGTAGAAGGTGTGCCCGAGTTTTTCCAGCTTCGCTCGCAGTTCGAGGTAGTTGTAGATCTCGCCGTTGAAAACTATCCAGGCGTTGCGATCCTGGTTGTGAATCGGTTGCTGACCAGAGGCCAGGTCGATGATCGACAGGCGTCGCATTCCCAAACCAACGGCGCCGTTAATGTAGAAGCCGTCGTCATCAGGACCGCGATGCCGGATGGCATTACACATGCGCCCCAGCAAAGCCTCATCGACGCGCTTACTATCGCCGTTAACTATTCCTACAATTCCACACATGTATTTCTTAACTTAACTTGTCCGTCTCTTGGGGGCGCGCTTAGCGGCGGGTCCAGGGTGAAGTGGCGATCCGGGCAGGAAGAGGATCGCTTTCTTCAAGTTCGCGTCGCTTACGCTCCTCACGTTTTTCTGCCAACAACACATAGCCGACCGCTACAAAGATAAAGTAGAAGACAAGCATTTGTGAGCGCTGCCGGTAGGCGTTGCCGACGTTGCCCTGAAAAATTGAGTAAGCCAGCGATAGCATCACGGTGAAAATCAGGATCGGTGAAATCTGCCGTAACCGGTACTTGATTGAAAACCACACCCCCAGAATCAACAACGGAAACGACGCCCACCAGATGAACATCTCCGGGAGAGTGATGCTTTGTCGCAGAGATGTGACTTGCCAGGGAAAAGGAGCAAAGAGCAAATAGAGTAATCCGATGGGGATAGTTGACAATGCTCCATCTGTAGTTGAGACGTCACTTTGCGTGGCGAAGCCAGACTGACCGCGGGTCGCGGAATCCTGCCGGCTGCGTTGAATTCGTTCGAGGTTTGTATAGTGCTCGAGCTGTCTGGTGTAACGAGTGATCCCCACATAGGTTAGTGCCAAACCCATGATCACGATAACCGCAAACTGGCGGATGAAGTTCACCCCGGTTAACTTGCCGGTACCAATTACAAATGTTCCTGCCACCGCCACGGCGAGCATGTAAAAGACATAGAAGCGCAAACTGAGTACGGCAAACAATGAGATGATCAGAACGGCCATGTACTTGACGTCAAACTTCCGACTCAATTTCAGCGTGGCCATAATTGACAAAGCCAAAAAGAAGACAATCGGTCCATCTTTAAGACCCTGCGACGACCACAGCACCAGCGAGGGAAAGAAAGCGACTGCCAAAGCGGAAATGCGCGCCACGCGGACGTTATTAAAAACCTCCATGGCGCACAGGTAAATAATTGGCGCCGTCGCCGCACCAACAACTGCATTTACAAATTGAACGGCCAGGAGATTTCTTCCGACGATGCTGTAAATGGCGGCGACCAGATAAATCATGCCCCAACCAGTGCCGCCGCTGTGGCCGATGTGTGCATGCACAACTCCCCAGTAATATCGATCACCCGCCCACGAATGGGTTTGCGCAAGCCCTAGAAAGTCGTAGGTGAAAGCATCACCACCAAAAAAATCCTGGCCTCGAAAAACGAAGATCGCCGTTCCCAGAAGCATCCTGACCAGCAGGCCGGAGACAAATAATCGCACCAGAAACTCACTGCCTTCGGCTTGTCGCGAGATGATCAAGCCGGCGATTGCTGCCATCGCGGCACACAACAGGACAGCTCGGCCAGTATCGAACACACTCGCCAATGCCGAGTTCAGCGCCCCAGGGCGACGACAAACCCTGGCACGGCGAGGACGATAACCGCGCAAACAATCAAGCAGATGCAGAGTTAGAACACCGTTCATTAGCTATCAAGTATAGTGGCAGTCGCCAGGAAAAACCCGGCTGGGCCCAGAAACACTTAACGACGAGAAACCTCGGAAGCGGCAATCCTGGCGGGCAAACGTTCCGGCTCCGCGAGATCGCGGCGCTTGCGTTCCTCACGCTTCTCCAACAACAACACGTAGCCCACAGCGACAAAGATGAAATAGAAAACCAGCAGTTGTGACCGCTGGCGGTATGCGTTGCCGACATTACCCTGGAAGATGGAATAAGCGAGCGTCAGCATCACCGTGAAAATCAGAACGGGAGAGATTTGTCGCAAGCGATACTTTAGCGAGAACCACAGCCCGAGAATCAGCAAGGGAAACGAAGCCCACCAGATCAACATTTCCGGCAAAGTGATGCTTTGCCTTAGCGAAGTCAGTTGCCAGGGAAATGGCGCGAACAATAAGTAAACTAAGCCCAGCGGTATCGTCTTAATAGCGCCTTCCCCAGTGGAAACATCTGCATCTCTGACCATAACCCGACTGGGCATTGGACGCAGCATCCAGCCGCGACATTTGCACTCTTTCAAGCCTCGTATAGTAACTAAGATGGACATTCGCATAGCGAGTAACTCCCAGATAGGTAAGCGCTAAGCCTATCACAATGATAACCGCTAACTGGCGCGCGAAGTTTGTCGCGGTCAGCTTTTGCATGCCAATTAAGAATGCGCCGGCCACGGCAGCCAGGATCATATAGAAGACATAGAATCGGAAGGTGAGCACTGCGAAGAGGGCAAGGATCAGAATCGTGATGTATTTAACGCTGAATTTTTCACCGAGCTTCAGCGTAGCCAGGATCGACGACCGCCAGGAAGAAGACGATTGGCCCGTCTTTCAATCCCTGAGAAGACCAAAGCACGAGGGACGGATAAAAAGCTACGGCGAACGCGGAGAGGCGCGCGACTCTGGCGTTTTGAAAGACATGTGAAGCGACAGAGATAAATGACTGGCGCGGTCGCGGCGCCCATTACCGCTACGACCATTTGCACAGCCAGCACATTTCTTCCGAGCAAGCCGTAGATCGCCGCTACCATGTAAACCATGCCCCAGGCACCGGCAAGTCCACCGCTGATGTAGATGCCCATCAGCGCATTGAAATAACGATCGCCCTGCCACGCTCCGAGCTGCGCGAACCCGAAATAGTCGTAGTGAATTGCGTCGCCGCCGAAGAACTCGCGGCCGTTGAACATGAAAATGATTGTTCCCAGCAGCACTCTGATCAAAAGCGCGCCTACAAATATCTGCAGCAGAAACAGACCATTGTCGCGCTGTCGATAAAAAACCCACCCGGCAAAGCTCGCCAGCACACCGCACAGCAATACAGCCTTCGCACTATCAAAGGCGGTGAAAGTCATCCCGTAGTCATGCTGAATGGGGCGCCACGATCGTGGGGACCGCGAACACAATGAAGGCAACGATTAGTAAACCAAATACGGCTAGAACAGCATTCATAGAGAGATAAGTCCCGGCACTCGCGTGCCTGCGTGTGGTTCGTGCATCAGCCTACGCCGGACGATCATTCTTGTCGAGGCAGGCGAAGGAATCCGGCCCTTCACGAAGGGCGAAAACTTACAAGAGATTCAACAACGTACTGCTGTTGCGCTTCCGTCAACTCGGGGTAAATTGGCAGCGCCAGTGTCTCACGAGCGGCGCGTTCGGCTTCCGGACAATCGCCTTCCTTGTAACCGAGAAAAGCGAAGCACTCCTGAAGGTGTAAAGGTATCGGATAGTAGATACCAGTGCCAACGCCATTCTCAGCTAAATGCTTTACGAGATCGTCACGATGTTCAGGCACCCGCACCACGTATTGATGAAAAATATGCCGCGCTTCCTCGCGAACATAAGGAGTAATTAGATCAAACTCCAGTTGTCCCTTAGTCAACAATTCGTCGTAGCGTTGAGCGTTTTGCCGTCTTTGATTCGACCAACGATCCAGATGCTTCAGCTTCACCCGCAGCACCGCTGCTTGCAACTCATCGAGACGGCTATTAATTCCCACCTCAGAATGACGATATTCAGTGCGCCACCGTGCACTCGCAGAGTTCTCAAGCGCGCGGCTAAGCCAGAATCGTCTGTGGTCATGATACCGCCATCCCCAGCTCCTCCCAGGTTTTTGGTGGGATAAAAACTAAAACAACCAATCAGTCCGAGCGATCCGGCGCGGCGGCCCGCGTCTTCAGCTCCAATGGCCTGGGCAGCATCTTCAACAATCGGGATCCCGCGACGCTCAGCAATCTCAAGTAGCGCATCCATGTCAGCGCATTGACCGTACAAGTGCACCGGCATGATCGCTTTCGTGCGCGAGGTGATCGCATGGGCCACAGCGTCCGGATCGATGTTGTAGGTTAGTGGATCAATATCCACGAAGACCGGCCGCGCGCCGAGACGAGTGATGGCGCTGCCAGTCGCAAAGAAACTAAAAGGAGTGGTGATCACTTCATCGCCGGCTTTTACATCGAGCGCCATCAATGCCAGCAGCAGAGCATCGGATCCTGACGCGCAACCGATTGCAAACTTTGTCCGGCTGTATTCGGCAATTTCCGCTTCAAGCGCGCGTCCTTCGTCGCCCAGCACAAAGCGCTGCGAGTCCATCACGCGGGTGACGGCAGCGAGTAGCTCTTCCCGCAGTCCCTGATACTGACTCTTGCAGATCGAGAAGCGGAACTTTCATCTGTTTCGTGAATTGAGTGGAAAGAAATGGCGTGGAGCGCGCCCCGGGTTTTTGGCAGCGCGCTCCAGAATGATCAGCCGGCATCACGTCTACAAATTAACGCGTGGGAGCTGTTTGCCGGCGTCCCCGTCAGCGCCAGCATCCGGCGTCCGCATCGCTGTAGTAGCTCGAATAGTATCCGGAGTAGTAGTAGTCCTGGGTTTCCAACTTCACATTATTCAGAACTACGCCGAACAAGTGGGCGCCGACATCAAGCAACTGCTGTTTGGCGCGACGAACAACGGCGCGCGAACTCTTGCCGCCATGAACGACCAACACGACACCGTCCGCCATCGTTGAAAGAATCGAGGCGTCAGTGAACGAGATTACCGGTGGCGAGTCGATGATGATGTGTGCAAAGCGTTCTCCCAAAGTCCCGAGAAGTTTGCGCATCTCGTCTGAGCCAAGTAACTCCGCAGGATTCGGAGGCACCGGACCTGAAGTCAGAAGTTTCAAGTTGGGTTGCTTATCGTAGCTTTGCAGCAATCCCTCGATGTCGGTATCGCCTGACAACCAGTTGGTTAAGCCCCGCGTATTCGGCACGTCAAAGTGCGCATGCAATCGCGGCCGGCGCAGATCGCAATCGACAATCAAAACTTCGGCGCCGGTTTGCGCCAGCATGAAGGCGGTATTGATTGCCGTAGTTGTTTTGCCTTCCGAAGGTTGGCTGGAAGTAACCAGGATCGTCTTCGGTGGTTGCCCCGCCGACGAGAGCAACAGAGACGTGCGCAAGTGCCGGTACGATTCCGCGATCGGTGATCGCGCATCGTCGATCATTGCGAGCGCCGTCGTTTCGGACGGACCCGTTGATGGCGGGCCCGGAATTCCAATCAGACGAGCACGGTCGCTCTTTGCTTGCCGGAATCAAGGCCAGAGCCGGGATATGCAGATAGCGGTCAACGTCTTCAATCGACTTCACAGTGTCGTCGAGGAAATCGAGCAGGAATGCCAAACCAATGCCGGCCGCCAGCGCCAGCAGAAACGCGATGATGATATTGCGCAATCGCGGTGGCCCAATCGGCGTCTTCGGCAAACGGCTCGGGGTTGAAATGGTAACGTCGTTTTGCTGCACGCCCTGGCCAACGCTTATCTCGCGTTGCCGTTGCAACAACGTGTTCAGATATTGCTTGTTGGTTTCAAGGTCCTGCGTGATCGCGAGCAAGTCGATTTGGTCGCGCGTTTGTTGGGTGGTCTTACCTTTTTGTTGATCGTAAGCGCGTCGCAAACTCTGCTCTTTGGAGGCGGCGGCTTCGTATCGTCGCTTCATCGAATTGACGATCTCAGTCGGGGCCTTCGCTAGTTCGTCTTCAATCGGCTTGATTTGCGCTTCGAGTTTTCTTACCTCCGGCCATTCAGGCGTGTAAATAACCAGCAGGGCGTCGCGCTTCTCAATCAGCATCGAGATTCTCTCTCGCAACATGTCGATGCGCTTGGACGCCTGCACATCAGGAATGGAAAATGAATCCGGCTGGCTGCGGGCGGCTTCATACTTCGCCTTGAATTCCTTCGTTTCGTTTTCCGCATCGAGCAACTGACTGCTTAACGTTGCCAGCCGGGTAACTTCGAGATTTGTTTTCGGGTCAGTGGTCAGCGGCAGGTTCTTGTTCTTGGCATAGTTGAACTGCGCTTCCTGATCGCGTTTGATCTTGCTCTGCAGGTTGGCAATTTCGCGCGCCAAAATGTCTTCGGCCTTAGTGGAACCTGCGGTAGCTCGCGCCAAATTGTTATTGACGAAAACTTCGGCCAGCGTGTTGGCTACCTTTTGCGCCAGCTCAGGATCCGAATGCGAGAATTTTATCTTGACAAGGTTGGTGCCGAGGATCGGCTCAATGGTTTCGTTAGCGAGAATCGCATCTTCGTAAGGTTCCAGTTGCGGCCAGTTTCTCGGGCGTCAGCGATTCATTCGCAGCCTCATCCTCGCCCACCATCGTTAGCCCGGTCGATTCGCGCGACGCCTGGGCGGTTCTTTGTCCTGAAAAAATTTTCCGCAGTGAAGAAAATATTCCGCCTTGAGACTGGCCGCCAAAAAAGGCGGGGTTGTTTTGCAGATCAAGAGTCAAAACAACCTGGCGCGCGAGTGCCGGATTTTCGAGAAGCTTCAGTTGAGTTCCCCAAAAATTAGGATCGCTTTGCGCGTTGATTACGATTTCCTTGGTTTGCAGAACATTTCGCGGCTTCGGCTCGATCTTGATTGTCGTTTCCCCTTCATAGATCGAAGGCTGGCGAAACATTTGAATCGTTACTAAAGATGTGACTACTAATACGAGGCTGAGGATGAGCCACTTTCGCTTTAAGATGACGAAGAGATAGTCGCGAATCGTGGTGGGCTCGGTCGCCGCCGGACCATACCCCTTTGTTTGGGTTAGATCGGACAGCGGTCGATCGAGACCGCGGTCCAGGGGGCTTACCGGAATCAGCCGATTATCTTGCGAAACCATAAGTTAAATCCTCAATTCAAAGCGGTTCGAATGACATTGAATAATAGCAGACAGCCGCCGTCTGGCAAGCTTCGAGGCCCTCAACCCGTTGAAGGACGGGCTGTAACGACGCTGCCGGCTGAAGAGGAGGCCTTACTTTCCTGGGCCACAAACCTTCTCAAGGCGTCTTTCCAGTTTGGCATCGGCTTCAGACCCAAAGATTCGGATGCCAAACAGCGAAGACAGGAATTCGCCGGGCGCGGAGCAGGTCGTTTCAGAGATTGTACCGTGACAGGCTTAACCTCAGTCTGCTCCAGACCTGCGATTTCCAGAGCGAGTCTCACAAAGTCTTCGTAGCTGGCGCCGGTTCCAGAATTCACGATATGAAAAAGTTCAGCATCTCTACGACTACGCCAGTTCGCGTAGCCGGGCCGCGAGATCGGCGGCAAATGTCGGAGTGCCCCGTGCGTCAGAAATTGCTTGTAAGACTTCGCCTTGTCGCGCTCGCGCCAAAACTGTACTCAGGAAATTTCGACCGCCATCGCCGAAGACAAAACCGGTTCGGGCTACGATTGTCTGCGGGTTTGCGCCCCGTGCCCGATGTTCGCCTTCAAGTTTGGATACTCCATAGACGCTAAGTGGATTCGGCTCATCACGCTGCGTATAAAAACCTTCCTTTTTTCCGTCGAATACGTAGTCAGTCGAAATAGTCACGAAAGTGGCATCAATCTTTTGGCAAGCGCGCGCCAGATTTTCCGGTCCGAAAGCGTTTACCTGAAATGCTCGTTCAGCATCCGATTCGCAACCATCAACATCAGTCCAGGCCGCGCAGTTGATCACAATGTCAGGTTGCGCTTCAGTTATCGTCTTCGTCACTAGTTCGTCATCGACGATGTCCAGCGTCTGCCGCGAGTGGGACAGCACTTCATCACCAATAAGTTTACAATGCTGCACGAGAGCATTGCCTACCAGTCCCTGCGCGCCCGCGATCAAAACTCTCAAGCGCCAACCTCCGTTCCGTAATGCTGCTTGTAGAAGTCGCGATAGGCGCCACTACGGGCTCGTTCAATCCATTCGGAGTTGGCGAGGTACCAGTCTATGGTCTTTCGCAGACCACTTTCCCATGTCTCCAGCGGCCGCCAGCCTAATTCGGATTCTGCCAGGGAAGGATCAATTGCATAACGTCGATCGTGGCCGGGCCGGTCAGTCACAAAACGGATCAGCGAACTTGGTTTGTCCAGCTTAGTGAGAAGCGACTCAACAACGTCGAGATTACGTCGCTCGTTGCGTGCGCCGATATTGTAAACCGCGCCGGACTTTCCTTTTTCCAGTGCCAGCAAAATGGCCCGACAGTGGTCCTCGACGAAAATCCAGTCGCGCACATTCTGGCCGTCGCCATAGACAGGGATGGTTTCGTCGCGCATCGCGTTCGACAGCGCGAGTGGTATCAACTTCTCCGGGAACTGTCTGGGGCCGTAGTTGTTCCCACAGCGCGTAATAATCGTTGTTAGTCCAAAAGTATGTTGCGCCGCTTTGACCAGGTGCTCGGCCGCGGCTTTGGAGGCAGCGTAAGGATTATTCGGCGCGTGGGGCGAGGTTTCAGTGAAATAAGCGTGCTCGTCTTCAGGCAAACTTCCCATCACTTCATCGGTTGAGACTTGCAAAAAGCGCTTTACACCCTTTTCCCGAGCCACGTCTAACAACACCTGCGTCCCAAGAACGTTTGTGCGCAGAAAATCGTCAGCGGAAAGGATGCTGCGATCGACATGAGACTCAGCCGCAAAATTTATGATTGCATCGGTTCCTTCAACGAGGGCGGCAAGCACGCTCTCGCGATCAGCAATGTCACCGCGAACAAAGCGATGCCTTTGATCGAGTCCTTTTAAATTGTCTAAATTCCCTGCATAAGTTAGAGCATCGAAATTAGTAATGTTACAGGTTGGTTGCAGCTCAAGAACGTGCCGAACGAAAGCCGACCCAATAAATCCGGCGCCGCCGGTGATGAAAAAATTCTTCATTGGACGCTCGACCCTAACAGTGAAATCGGTAGTTTCCTAAACGTTTATGCAAAATCCATTCTGAAATGCTTCAACTGACTCTTTCATTGCAAGTAACATTGCATGAAAACCAGACTCTCAAAAGTTTCTTCCGTGTCACGTTTTAGTCACTTAAAAGTTATTGACTTGCAAGAATTCTTGTAGTAGAAGTCTTCCCCTCAAAAACGAGAGGTACCGACCCTTTCATTAAACCATCTGGCGACGAATCCGCTTGTGGCAATTTTGGCCCACGCTTTTCCCAGCCCAGTTCTATAGCCGTTCTATAGATTGACCCTCTACCCTTAAAGGAGATTCATTATGAGCAAGGCACGTTTTGTAGTAAACGCTTTGGCGCTTATCGTCCTGACTTTGGGAGTAAGCTCGTTGGCAAATGCCCAAGCAACCCGCACCTGGGTTTCCGGTGTCGGGGACGACGCCAATCCCTGTAGCCGGACTGCCCCTTGCAAAACGTTTGCGGGTGCCATCTCAAAGACTGCGACAACAGGTGAGATCAGCGTCCTTGATCCAGGCGGATTTGGAACTATCAACATTACCAAGTCGATTACTATTAATGGCGATGGAACGCTCGCCGGAATTCTCTCCGCCGGCGTAACTGGTGTCATCGTGAATGCCCCGGTTGCGACCGGAGTCGTATACCTGCGAAATATCACGATCAACGGTGCAGGAACTGGTCTAAATGGCATCAGGTACCTCGGTGCCAAGGAACTTCACGTCGAAAACTGTGCAATTTACGGCTTTAATGGCGCCGGCGCCGGAAATGGCAATGGCATCATCGCGGCGTTAGGGGCTACCGGAAACCTATTTGTTCGCAATACTACAATCTTCAACTGCGCTGCAGCCGGCATCAACATCTCTACCACGTCGGGATTTGCAATCTCGACTATGGATGGCGTTTCCCTGGAGGCACTGCCCACTGGATTAATTGTTGGGAATAACGCCTTCGTGACGGTTCGAAACTCAGTGATTGCTCAGAGTGGCACCACCGGGGTCTCGATTGGTGGCACAAACTCCTCCGGCAATATCGAGAACTGTATCCTCAATAACAACCCGACGGCCATTAGCGTCAGTACAACCTTGAACCTCACGGGTTCATTAGTTGAGAACAACACGACTGGTGTCGCAACCTCGGGCTCACCGACCCTGCGCTCCGGTGGCAACAACAGATTCCTTGGTAACGGTAATGACGGTACTGCCCTTCCCGTCATTCTTCCCAAGTAATCGTTGCTTGCCAACTAATGTCACCGATCCGTCTGCGCGTGGCGGATCGGTATGACACCGGAGAGCGGTGTTGCGCAGAGCAGATCGAGTGGCTATCGGCGCCCAGTTTTGGTGCGCGACGGCAAAAGGTTCTCGTTACCACAGCCCGGCAAAAGCAGGCTGAAAGGATCAGACACCATGAAGCATTTAAGTTTTTTTAGGCCTGGCCTTCCGGCGCCGACTGTTAAGGGACCAGGTTCCTCAACACGGCGTCCACGAAGCGCACGTTACTCTGTATTAGTCGGCCTGCTTACAGTTTTCGTAATTCTTCCTGCGTTGTTTATTTCCACTTCCTCCGCTACCTCCAAGCTGAAATCGCCCTTCGTAACGAAGCCAGCTACCGGAGCAGCAAAAGGAGAGCAACGCAAGTCGGTGATTGCGAGAGCGGCGAGCAAAGGGTCGACTCCTGTTGCCCTGAACAGACTCTTTCCGCTCACGGGGCAACCCGTGGCGCCTTTAACACCCCAGGCGCCAGCTCCCGAGACAATGGAAACCTTCGCCGCAGATTGTTCGACGCCAAAGACAGACTTCATTTTAGGCGAAACCGTCTGCGCGAGAGTTACTGGTGCTCCCGGCTCTTCAATTCAAGCCTTCTACTGGAGCAATGCTAGTAATTTCCTGGTACAGAACTCACCCATCCTGACAACCACTCAGGACGACACATTTGTCTTGCCCGCGGCAAACACATCGCCAATCGGCGTTTTCACCGCCAACAACCGCGGCACCTGGAAAATTACCGCCGCTGGCATCGACGACGCTGTTGCGCGCGCCTTTGCAGTCATTACAGTTAGCAATCCAGCGGAGGCCGCTGCGGACCTTTCTGTGTTTAAGTTCGCGACTAACGGCGACGGCCGAGTGAGTGAAGGAACAAACGTCACCTTCTCTCTCCATGTAGCTAACGTTGGCCCTAATGCGGCTACTAGCGTGACGCTGACCGACTCAACGCCCACCAACATGACTTTGGTTTCATTGGTTGAGAACGCTGGGGGAGCTGGTTTCTCTTGCACTGGCTCAGTATGCACAATTGCGAGCCTTCCGAAAGACGCTTCCTCAAGCTTCACAGCAACCTATAACGTAGATAACGTGGCTTCAGAGACTGTTAGTTCATTCTCTGCCAGCGTTGCCAGCACTACAGCAGATCCCGAATCGCCGAACGATTCGACTTCCGGCGAAGTAACAATCACTGTTACCGGAGCACCTACTGCTTGCACTCTTGTTTGTCCACAAAACATTAACGCCAACGCTAATGTCACCGAGGGCGGAATTCGTGGCGCTCACGTGACCTTTGCCGCTGCAGAGTCCGATGGTGACTGTGGCGCAGTGACGGCGACCCCTTCATCAGGCTCATTCTTCCCAGTTGGAACAACCACAGTTAGCGTTGGCTCCGCAACAGGCGGCGGCAGCTGCAGCTTCACGATCACAGTTACAGACACAGGTGTGGATCCACCCACGATCAGTTGTCCGGCTGCGGTGGAAGTAACTGCCAATAATAATTGCGAAAGTTTGGTTAGCCTTGGGAACCCATCTACCACGGGTACCAATGTAACCGTCAGCGTTACTCGTAGCGATGGCAAGCCTATGTACGACTGTGACGTCAACGGTCAGAACTGTGTACGTAAATCACAGGATCTACCGTTCCCAGCCGGAGTAACAACGGTTACCTGGACGGCCACAGCGCACAGCAGTCTGCCTGCGACGGAGGACAATGAAACCGGTAACGCATCGTGCTCTCAGACGATAATTGTCAACGATGTCGTGGCTCCGACCATCAGTGCGCCTCCTCAAACAGCCTCTGCCGATGCGAGTTGCTTGGCAGCGATACCCGACTTCACCGGGACTGCCACTGTCGCCGACAACTGTGCCTGCTCAAGCTCGGATACCAGTGAGAGTTGCCAGGAGCGCGAGCCAATTACAGTAACGCAAAGCCCGGCTCCCGGAACTATCGTTGGACTGGGCCCGCACACAATCACCCTTACCGCAAATGACGGCTCCAGTAATAACAACGGTGCCGGAAACACAGCGACTACAACAACCACGTTTACAGTTAACGACACGACTGCGCCGGTAATCGCCTTAAACGGTGCCAGCACGATGACGGTCGAATGTCACACCTCGTTCACTGATCCAGGTGCCAGTGCTTCCGACGCCTGCGATACGAATGTACCGGTGAATGTTTCAGGAACTGTGAATGTAAATGTGGTCGGGACTTACACCCTGACCTACAACGCTACTGACGACTCCGGTAACCCCGCAGGGGCAGTAACGCGCACGGTCAATGTTGTGGACACGACAGCACCGGTCATTAGTTGTCCGGCAAATGTGGTGGTTTATCTGCCTGCGAATAGCAACGCTACTTCTGTGGCAGTGAACTACGCGGCGCCCACAGCGACCGAAAGCTGCTCGACGGCGACAGTCAACAGCTCACCGGCTTCCGGGTCGGTATTCCCTGTTGGCACCACAACAGTCAATGCAACGGCTACCGACGCGGCGGGTAATAGCAGCAATTGTAGTTTCACCGTTACGGTGCTCTACAATTTCACTGGCTTCTTCTCGCCAGTCGCTAACGTTCCAACCCTGAACTCTGTTAATGCCGGTAAAGCTGTACCGGTGAAGTTCAGTTTGAGTGGAGATAAGGGGCTGAATATTTTCGCAGCCGGAAATCCTTATTCTTCTTCCCTCAACTGCAGCACCAGCGATCCGGGCGTAGATGTGACGGAAACGCTAAACGCCGGTGGCAGCAGTCTTAGCTACAGCACTGACCAATACACCTACGTTTGGAAGACTGAAAGTTCGTGGGTGGGAACCTGTCGTCAACTTGTGATGACGCTAAACGACGGCACTGTCCATACTGCGTACTTCAAGTTCAAATAACCCCAACCACCAATACGGACCGCGCTAACTTATCAGCGCGGTCCGTCAACTTCTTTGGGTGGGTTGATGAAGCGCCTCTAGCTCGCTTTGTTTACTCACCCAATCTCAACCAACCTAAGGGGAGTTTCATTCACCACCGGGATCCCGGTGGTGTTTTAATAAGCGCCCCAAAATTTCGAGAAATATAAAAGGAGACTTCACATGTTCAAGTTTTTGCCCACCATCAAGGGTTGATAGTGCTGACTTTTCCTCGCACGCTTCCTGGCTGAAGCGTGCGGGGATTTTTTTTGTTCCGCAACGCACTCTTAAAATTCGGCAAGCTGTTAGCGCTTCTGCAGCAAACCAATTATTGACATTGCTACGAGATTGGCGTAGAAACCCGACACCTCGCGACCCGACAATGCAACACACCCACTTGAAACCCAACTAACCTTTTAACTTAAGGAGAACGAAGATGACTAAGTTGTACCCTACAATCAAAGCGTTGTTGGTAGTTTCCTTCGTATTGGGCCTGACTTCGTTGGCTCACGCTCAGGCAACGCGCACCTGGGTTTCCGGTGTAGGCGATGACGTGAATCCCTGCAGCCGAACTGCCCCATGTAAAACTTTTGCCGGCGCGATTTCCAAGACCGCAAAAGACGGTGAGATTAGCGTGCTCGACCCTGGTGGATTCGGCACGATCAATATCACTAAATCGATCTATATCAATGGCACTCATGGCCAGGGCTACGGCTCAATTCTTAACCTTTTAACTACGGGTGTCATCGTCAACATCACAGACGCGGCTGACATCAGGAAGGCGGTGCGGCTACGTGCGCTCGACATCAATGGAGCCTCACAGGGAACCAATGGCGTCAACATTCTCGCGGCAAATAATGTTTGGATTGAAGATTCGGTAATTGATGGAAATGCCGGCAACGGAAGTACTACCGGCATCGGGGTCCGGGTAGCCGCCGGTGGCAGTTGCAATGTTTTCGTTAGCGACACCGTGATTCACAAGAACGTGACTGGGGTAAGAGTGACGACGACAAGCGGCTTTGCCGTAGCAAATCTCCGCAACGTGAATATCGAAGGTCACACCACGGGTGTTGAAGCTTCAACCAACGGATTTGTCACGGTCGCGGATTCTCGGATTGCAAATAACTCGACGAACGGGGTGATGACGAGTGCGAGTGGCGCCCAACTCAACATCCGCGATTCCGTGCTTTCAAACAACGGTACGGCGGTAAACGCGGCTGCAGGCTCGTCGATGAGAGCGCTAAGCAATCTATTGCTAAACAATACGATTGGCTTTGGGGGTACGACTGCCGCTATTCAAACTGATGGCCAGAACCGGAACGCCGGCAACACTACTCCAGGAGCGCCGGGCGGTGGACTTGTAACCATTCATTAACTCTCCACGTCCTCAGATTCTTTGCCCCGCATACTTCTTCAGCTGAAGTGTGCGGGGTTTTTTTGTTCCCCGATCCGCTACTGCTCATTCGGACGAGGCATTGTCCATTGACATTGCCTCGCGATTGGCGTAGAAAACCCGACACCGACACCTCGCAACCCCCCGACAATGCAAAGACTGTTAGTTAAGGCCCTTCGAGGCTTTGAAGGAATGTCTTCCTTCGCCAGAGCCCCGTAGGAACTGAACTCAGCCTCAAATCAGCCAGGGCTTATCCAGGTTCCGGCTGAAAACCCAACCGTTTGTTTCCTTAAGGAGAAATAAGATGATTAAGCTTTACCCTACAATCAAAGCGTTGTTGGCAGTTACTTTCGTGTTGGTCCTCACGTCAGCGTCCCAAGCCCAGGCAAGTAGAACCTGGGTGTCCGGCGTTGGCGACGATTTAAACCCGTGCAGCCGCACGGCTCCCTGTAAAACTTTCTCGGGCGCGCAGTCCAAGACAGCAAAAGACGGTGAGATAAGCGTGCTTGATCCCGGCGGCTACGGCACAATAAACATCGTCAAGTCGCTCTACATCAACGGCACACACGGCGCCGGCTATGGCTCGATCATCAACGCAATAACCACTGGTGTGATCGTCAACATCACCGACGCGGCGGATGTGCGCAAGGCTGTGCGCTTGCGCGCTCTCGATATCAACGGAGTCTCGACTGGAACTAATGGTGTGAGCATTCTCGCGGCAAATAATGTCTGGATCGAAGATTCGGTGATTGATGGAAACACCGGCAACGGCACAACCACCGGTATCGGGGTCCGCATCTCTGCAACGGCCAGTTGCAACCTCTTCATCAGCGATACCGTGATTCACAAGAACGTAACTGGGGTAAGAGTGACGACTACAAGCGGCTTCGCCGTAGCCAACCTCAGGAACGTCAACATCGAAGGCCACACCACCGGGGTTGACGCCTTTACCAATGGTTTTGTCACAATTGCCGATTCGCGAATTGCCAACAATTCGACGAACGGTGTGGTGACGAGTGCGAGCGGTGCGCAACTTAACGTCCGCGACTCTGTGCTTTCAAACAACGGCACGGCGGTAAACGCAGCAGCGGGATCTACGGTGAGGGCACTCAGTAACCTGCTGCTGAACAACACAACTGGTTTTGGGGGCACTACGGCCGCAATTCAAACCGACGGCCAGAACGTGAACGCCGGCAACACCACCCCAGGAGCGCCGGGTGGTGGACTTGTAACGATTCACTAACCTGTTTCTTTGGACCAGCCTTTTCTTCCCCGCACGCTTCATTGCTGAGGCGTGCGGGGATTTTTTGGATTCCCCTGGTGACAGATGATTGAGCAAGCCGTTGTGCATTGAGGTAGTGATGCAGTTTGGATGCTAGCGATTTGAAATCAAGGCGTGGACCACTCGGTACGGTACGGGAGCGGGAGTACCTTACCGAGTTGACCGTTAATGCGGTCCACTCCCAAAAACTGCCTCATACAGGCATTGACATTGCCTTGCGATTGGCGTAGAAAACCCGGCACCTCGCAACCCCGACCTGCAACGACTGTAAGTAAGGACCCTTCGAGGCTTTGAAGGGATGTCTTCCTTCGCCTGAGCCACGTCGGTTCTGAACCCAGCTCGCAAAATCTTCCCGGACTTTCCCGCAAGTTCAGGACTACATACTTAGGACCCAACCATTCGTCTACTTAAGGAGAAATAAGATGACTAAGTTTTACCCAACAATCAAAGCGTTTTTGTTAGTTACTTTCGTATTGGCCCTCACGTCAGCTGCCCAAGCCCAGGCGACCAGAACCTGGGTTTCCGGCGTTGGCGATGATATCAGTCCATGCAGCCGCACCGCTCCTTGCAAAACGTTTTCGAGAGCTCATAGCGTTACCGCAAAAGACGGGGAGATTAGTGTGCTCGACCCCGGTGGGTACGGAACTGTAAACATCACTAAGTCGATCTACATCAACGGCACGCACGGCGCCGGCTATGGATCGATCCTCAACGCAGCAACGACTGGTGTGATCGTCAATATCACTGACGCCCTGGATGTGCGAAAGGCCGTGCGCTTGCGAGCCCTCGATATCAACGGAGTCTCGACTGGAACTAATGGCGTGAGCATTCTCGCGGCAAATAATGTCTGGATCGAAGATTCGGTGATTGATGGAAACACCGGAAATGGAACGACCACCGGTATCGGGGTCCGCATCTCTGCAACGGCCAGTTGTAACCTTTTCATCAGCGACACCGTGATTCACAAGAACGTGACTGGGGTAAGAGTGACGACTACAAGCGGCTTCGCCGTAGCCAACCTCAGGAACGTCAACATTGAAGGCCACACTACCGGCGTTGATGCGGCACTTAATGGTTTTGTCACAATTGCCGATTCGCGGATTGCCAACAACTCGACGAACGGTGTGGTTACAAGTGCGAGCGGTGCCCAACTCAACGTCCGCGATTCCGTGCTTTCAAACAACGGCACGGCGGTAAACGCAGCAGCGGGATCTACGGTGAGGGCACTCAGTAACCTGCTGCTGAACAACACAACTGGTTTTGGCGGAACAACGGCAGCAATTCAAACCGACGGCCAGAACGTAAACGCCGGCAACACCACCCCAGGAGCGCCGGGCGGTGGACTTGTAACGATCCACTAACCCCACCCCAAGACCAGTCCTTTCTTCCCCGCACGCTTCTTCGCTGAGGCGAGCGGGGATTTTTTTTGGACATCACTCTCGTCAGACGGAGATGCTACAATCACGGCCTTTCTAAGAGACCAACGCAGGGTTGAATCAATCCGGACTAAATAAGTTGTGACGAGGTAAGTCTTGCGACAGTACGAAGGTTAGCAAGGAGTGCGATGAAGATTGTGATTCTGGCAGGCGGACTGGGGACGCGTCTGTCTGAAGAAACAGAAATCAAACCGAAGCCAATGATTGAAGTTGGTGGTCGGCCGATTCTCTGGCACATCATGAAATCCTATGCGCACTTTGGATTGAAAGAGTTTTTCATTGCCCTCGGATACCGGGGCGAGGTAATCAAGCGGTTCTTCATGGACTACCCGCTCCTCGATGGCAGCATGAGCATCGATTTCAAAAGCGGACACGTCGACAAACAAGGTGAGTCGGAGGACTGGGTCGTTCATCTGGCCGATACCGGGTTGCATACGAATACGGGGGGACGTCTGAAACGGCTGGAAGAACCGCTCCGCGATGGAACCTTCATGCTCACTTATGGCGACGGCGTCTGTAATATCGATTTCGATGATCTGCTGAAGTTTCACCGGTCGCATGGACATCTTGCTACGGTCACTGCCGTACGTCCGCCTGCTCGCTTTGGTGGATTAATTTTTGATGGAGACATGGTGGCGGAATTCACTGAGAAGCCACAGGTTGGCGAAGGTTGGATCAATGGCGGATTCCTCGTCTGCGAGCCGGGAATTTTTAAGTATCTTGACGGCGACGACAGTAGTCTGGAAGTTGATGCGCTTGAACGACTCGCAACCGATCGGGAACTGGCCGCTTACCGTCACGAAGGTTTTTGGCAGTGCATGGACACCCTGCGAGATAAACGGCTGTTAGAAAATCTTTGGCAGGGAAATCAAGCTCCCTGGAAAGTTTGGGACTAAGACGGATGACTCCCAGTAAGGACTTTTGGAGAGATCGACCAACGTTTGTTACCGGCGCGACCGGCCTCGTCGGGGGTTGGCTCGTACGCAGCCTTATTGAACGCGGCGCCGATGTCGTTTGTTTGGTACGCGATTGGGTGCCGCAGAGTGAGTTAGTACGCGATGGCCTGCTTGATCACGTGAAAGTTGTTCGTGGCGACGTGCGCGATCAGTCTTTGCTCGAGCGAACGCTTGGTGAATATGAGATCGACACTGTCTTGCACCTCGCCGCCCAGACGATTGTCAGCATCGCCAATCGCAATCCTATCTCGACGTTCGAAACCAACATCGCCGGCACGTGGTCCTTGCTTGAAGCCTGCCGTCGCTCTCCGGCTGTAAAGCAAATAGTTGTTGCTTCGTCTGACAAAGCTTACGGAGAGCATGAAGAGCTGCCTTACAGCGAGGCATCGCCTTTACAAGGGCGACATCCCTACGACGTCAGCAAATCCTGCGCGGATCTAATTGCCCAGTCTTATGCGGCGACCTATCGTTTACCGGTTGCTGTCACGCGTTGCGGAAATTTTTACGGAGGTGGTGACCTGAATTGGAATCGCATTGTTCCGGGGACTATTAGATCGGTGTTAAGAGGAGAACCACCGGTGATCCGTTCGGATGGTCAATACGTGCGCGACTACTTTTACGCTGAGGACGGGGCGGCAGCGAATATGGTTTTAGCCGAAGCCCTCGCCCAGAAACCCGAACTGGCCGGGCAGGCTTTCAACTTTTCCAACGAATCCCAAGTTACAGTTTTAGAGGTGGTTGATCGTTTGTTGCGTCTGATGCACTCCGATCTCAAACCTGAGATTCGCAATGAGGTGACGAACGAAATTCGCAGTCAGCATCTCAATGCCAGCCGCGCTCGCGAAGTTCTCCAGTGGAAGCCCCTCTTCTCGCTCGATGAAGGTTTGCGCCGTACGATAGATTGGTACAAAGCCTTCTTTAGTGTTGCTGCATGAGTATGCAAACAGCTTCCGTGTGCCGCTCCTGCAATGCGGGCACCTTAATTCCTATCCTCGATCTCGGAACAACTCCGCTGGCAAACGGACTCCTCAGCCTTAGCGACCTCGAGCAACCTGAAAACCGTTATCCACTCAACCTCGTTTTTTGCCCTGCTTGCGCTCTCGTTCAGATAACTGAGACAGTCCCACCAGAACAGCTTTTCTCGGAGTACGTTTATCTTTCATCGTTCTCAGATACGATGTTGCGTCACGCGGAAGATCTCGCAGGGGACATCGTGCGCACACGCAAACTCGATGAGCGAAGCTTAGTCATCGAAATAGCGAGCAACGATGGCTACCTGCTGCAGTTCTACCAACAAGCGGGCGTCCCCGTGTTGGGAATCGAGCCGGCAGCCAACATCGCGCGCGTGGCGGAAGAACGCGGGATTCAAACGACCGTTGCTTTCTTTGGGGCTGAACTCGCCGAACAACTTAAAGCACAAGGGCAGCAGCCGGATGTGATTCATGCGCACAACGTCCTGGCTCACGTCGCGGATTTGAATGGATTTGTGCGCGGTCTTGAATTTTTACTAAAACCCGACGGCGTTGCGATTATCGAAGTGCCTTACGTTTGCGACATGATCGACCGCCTCGAATTTGACACGATTTATCATGAGCATCTCTGCTACTTCTCGCTGACGTCTCTCGATCATCTGTTCCGCCGGCATGGGCTGCAAATCGCCGAAGTTAAAAGGTTGCCAATCCACGGAGGAACGCTCCATCTGTCTGTTGCTAAAGGTGCCAGTACGAGCAATACGACAGTCGACGATTTTCTTGCAAGCGAAAGACACTGGGGCGTGATGGAAGCTTCTACCTACACCACTTTGGGCCATGACGTTGAACGGCTGCGGGTCGAACTGGATACTGTATTGCGTGAGAAGAAGGCGCAGGGGCAAAGCATTGCTGTGTACGGCGCGTCGGCGAAAGGAAGCACGCTTTTAAACTACTTCGGTATTGGCAGGGAGTTGCTGGATTTCGTTGTCGATCGCAGCCCCGTGAAGCAAGGCAGGTTTACCCCAGGCAGTCATCTTCCCATCCATCCACCCGAACATCTGCTAAAAGAAATGCCGGACTATGTTCTTTTATTGAGCTGGAACCTCGCCGACGAGATCCTTGCCCAACAGGCTGAATATCGCAGACGTGGCGGGCGCTTTATCATTCCAATTCCGCAGCTTCGAATCGTTGAGCCAGACGAAGCGCTCGTTGCGGAGTCACACTAAAACAGACACTCTAATGATCTTTACAGAATCAAGACTTCGTGGTGCATTTGTAATCGAGCCGGAACGAATCGACGACGTTCGTGGTTTTTTCGCGATGAATTGGTCGGAACAGGATTTTGCTACGCGCGGCCTCGTATCTCGCTTTGTCGAATCAAACATTTCATACAGTCACAAACTGGGTACCTTGCGCGGGATGCATTATCAGGCCCGGCCTTATGGGCAGGTTAAACTTGTTCGCTGCACCACCGGAGCAATCCACGATGTGATCATCGATCTCCGTCCTGACTCGCCCACTTTCAAACAGTGGGAAGCGGTAGAGCTAAGTGCTGACAACCGGCTCATGCTTTATGTGCCGCTCGATTTCGCGCACGGCTTCCAAACCCTCGTGGATGGCACAGAAGTGACTTATCAAATGTCGTCTACTTATCATCCAGATAGTTCGCGCGGAGTTCGCTGGGACGATCCGGCGTTTGGAATCTCCTGGCCTGAGGCCGAACGCGTCATCATTGCAAGAGATCGGGAATATCCTGACTTTGAAGGCTAGCCGTCTGCGACCTCGAACTTAGCATGAGTTTGATTACTATCCTGGGAGCTTCCGGTTTTGTCGGTTCGCATTTGGCAGCCGCGCTTAGCGTGCGCAATATCGAGCACCTCGCAGTCAAGCGCGAGGACCCGCTGCCGCGCCGCAATCTAGGCGACGTCCTTTACTGCATCGGGCTGACGGCCGATTTCCGATCAAAACCTTTTGAGACTGTCGATGCTCACGTTTGCACGCTACGTGAGGTACTTCAGGATCACGAATTCGACTCGCTCACCTATCTTTCGTCCGCGCGCGTTTATGCAAACCAATCGACCACGGCAATTGAAACTAACTTGCTCAGCGTTAACCCAGCCGAGGCAGACGACCTTTACAACATTTCAAAGTTGATGGGCGAATCTTTGACGCTCAATTGCGACAAGCACACGCGAGTTGTCAGACCTTCAAATGTTTATGGCAGCGATTTTGATTCGGATAATTTTCTGTCAACGATTATTAGAGACGCTCTTACCAGCGGGAAGGTGACATTCCACAGCGCGCCGGACTCAGCGAAAGATTACGTCAGCATCGACGATGTTGTTGACTTATTGATCGCGATCGCTACTGCTGGCAAAGAGCGTCTGTACAATTTGGCATCTGGTAAAAACGTGACAAATGCCGAGCTCGCGGCCGCCTTGCGTGACGAAACGGGCTGCACGATTGAGTTCGCGCCTGACGTGCGTAGCTTCGCTTTTCCACTAATAAATATCGAGCGAATTCGTTCGGAGTTTGACTTTAAACCGCGTCTCTTGAGTGACGATTTGAGTAACTTGATTGCAGCCCAGCGGAAAGCGATTAAATGACTGGTGAATAAATATGACTTCCGGTAAAGCTGAATGATTGTACTGGGTTTGCATCGAGATCCCTGGCACAACTCTGGCGCCGCCATGATTAGAGCGGACCATGGCGCGGTGCGTTTCGCCACGATCTCTGAAGAGCGTTGCAATCGGGAAAAAGACTCGCGCAAGTTTCCTTTGCTTGCCACCAGGGCCTGCATGCAACAGCTCGAGGTCGAGTCGTTTGCCGACATTGACCTGATAGTGCTCGATTACATCATTAGCCGCGATTGGCGTAATGATTTCTACCGGCGACCGCCCGAAGCGAACACTTTTCTAAACGAAATTGATCCGCAAAAGATTCACGTCATCAATCATCATCTGGCCCATGCTTCCGCGGTTTTCTATTCGTCGCCTTTTGACTCGTCCGCGGTTTTGATCGTCGACGGTCGCGGTTCTGAAAAGGAGACGCAGAGCCTATTCGTCGCCTCGCAAGAAGGAATTAAGCTTTTGGAATCGACGAACAAGATCGGCATCGGCCTACTCTATGCCGCCGTCACCCAGGCAATCGGGTTTGGTTTGTTACAAGAAGGCAAGACGATGGGCCTTGCGCCTTATGGTGAAGCGATCCCGAAACAGGTATTCAAATTCCCCCACGCCTACGAGGGGGTGGTGACGGATTTTAGTGCGGCATGCGTTGAAGACAGTTACGAGATGGGCATGACTCACGAGCCGATATTTAGCTTTGACGATAAAGCCCGCGCAGCATTTGAGGTGCAGCAGGAATGTGAGGACGCGCTGTTGCACCTGGCGGCTCACGCTGCCGAGAAGACAGGTTCGCCGCATCTATGTATCTCAGGTGGAGTGGCCTTGAATTCAGTCGCGAACTATAAAATTCTGCAGTCGGGTTTGTTCAAAGACATCTTCATTAACCCGGCCGCGTCAGACACGGGCATCCCACTCGGCGCCGCCTTGTACGGCTATCACCAGATACTAAAACAGAAAAGAACTTACGAAACAATTTCGCCGTACCTCGGCCCTGATTACTCGAATGACAGAATCTGGAATGCGATCGAGGCATATCGCGGAACTCCCTACGACTTCCAGGCTTTTGAAGGATTTTCAGTTGTCACCGAGGCGGCACTGGATCGCGCCGTAGATCTCCTGGCGGAGAACAAGATTGTCGGTTGCTGGTACGGTCGCTCTGAGATGGGACCGCGAGCGCTCGGCAATCGCAGTATTCTTATGAGTCCGCGGCGAGCTGAGAACAAGGACATCCTTAACAGCCAGGTCAAACACAGGGAGGCGTTCCGACCGTTTGCGCCCGCCATCCTCGAAGAGTTCACCAGTGATTATTTCGATATCGATCGCCCGAGTCCTTATATGTTGCTGGTCCCTACCGTGCGCAAAGAGAAACGCGAAGTGATTCCAGCTGTGACACACGCGGACGGCACCGGTCGGCTGCAAACTGTTACGAAAGAATTCAATCCACACTTCTACGAGATTATTAAGAAGTTTTACGAACGAACCGGCGTGCCTGTAATACTAAACACTTCATTCAACGTGGCTCGCGAACCTATTGTTGAGACACCGGAAGATGCAATTCGCTGTTTCCTGGGCACTGGGATTGATGCGCTGCTGCTGGGAGACTATTTGCTGCTAAAGAACTGATGAGACGCTGGCCCGCAATTTCCAACGCGTGGACGAAACTTCCCTGAGCAACCTGGATTGCGAAGAGAAGCGGACAACTCAACTAATGATCACGATTGATGGCGACAAACTAATCGTCGCAACAGGCGACAACGTCAGCGAGCACGATATCGGCTCTCCGGAGGCGTTTCAGATTTTAAGTCAGCTTTGGTTGCGCTCGGGCTGGGACAATAAGCACGTCTACAGTTTTACCTGGCTTGGTCGTCCTATTATTCAGTTGCCCGAAGACTTGTTGCGTTTGCAGGAAGTGATTTTTTCCGTGCAGCCGGACGTGATTATTGAGACTGGCGTGGCCCACGGAGGTTCACTAGTTTTCTATGCAAGCTTGTGTCAGGCGATGGGAAAAGGGCGGGT
Organism: Pyrinomonadaceae bacterium; assembly: GCA_963826235.1. Classification (GTDB taxonomy): domain Bacteria; phylum Acidobacteriota; class Blastocatellia; order Pyrinomonadales; family Pyrinomonadaceae; genus PSRF01. The sequence goes on from CAWGWE010000003.1 coordinate 293,769, forward strand.
CGTCGGGGTCGATATCGAAATTCGACCACAGAACCGTCAGGCGATCGAGGCTCATCCGCTTGCATCTTTCATAACTCTGATCGAAGGCAGCTCGATCGATCACGAAACAGTGGCAGCAGTAAGAGCGAATGTTGCTCCCGATCAGACAGTGATCGTGTTTCTCGATTCCTGTCATACGAAGGAGCATGTTGCGGCGGAGCTTGATGCTTACGCGGGGCTGGTAAACGTCGGATCATATATCGTTGCGATGGATGGAATCATGCAGGATCTGGTGGGCGCTCCGCGCACCCAGACGGACTGGGCCTGGAACAATCCGCAACAAGCGGCGCGTGAGTTTGTCTCCGCCAATCCCAACTTCATCATTGAGGAACCTAAATTCCGTTTCAACGAGGGAACGATCTCTAAGTGGGTGACTTACTGGCCGAACGGTTTTATCAAGCGCGTGAAATAAGATCTCAGATTTCAGGTCTCAGATTCCAGATCTGCCATCACTGTGAAAATCCTCTTCATCTCGCATAGCAGTGCATTCTTCGGCGCTGAGCGCAGCATGTGGGAAGCAGTCGCGGGATTAATTGAGCAGGGCGTGACCGTTGAAACAGTCGTTCCCGCGGAAGGTAAACTCAGCGAAAAACTACGAGCGCTGAACGTACCCGTTCATGTGATCCCGCACACCTGGTGGGTCGGCTCTGGTCATTGGCGCAAATTCTATTACCGCATGCGTCGCCGCCTGCAGAATCACTTTGCTGCTTCCAAATTCAATCGCTTGCTCCGAGAAACCAAGTTTGATCTTGTCGTTACCAACACGCTAACAATTCCAGTCGGGGCGTTCGCAGCTCGGCGGGCGGAAATTCCACACATTTGGTTTGTTCATGAGTTTGGCCGTGAAGACCACGACTTTCATTTCGATCTAGGAGCGCCTCGAAGCTTCTCCCTGATGAATCAACTTTCCGCTCGCGTGATCGCTAACTCGCACGCTGTGGCAAACAGCTTAAGAGCCTACATTCCCGAGAACAAGTTACGCGTCGTTTACCAGTCCGTGGAAGTAGCCCCGCAACCTCAAGCCACTGACCCCTTAGAAGACAGCGAAACATTGAAGCTGATCAAAGTTGGTCGACTGGCTCCCGGCAAACGACAGAAAGATGCCATCAACGCTCTGGCAATTCTGCGAAAGAAAGGATTGAAACTTCACCTAACGTTTCTTGGCCCTGACGTGATGGCGTACGGACAAGAGCTGCGCCGACTCGCGCAGGACCTGGACGTAACAGAACACATCGACTTCGGCGGCGATGTTCCGGATCCCCAGAGTTATTTGCAAACGGCCGCAGTCGCGTTGGTTTGTTCGCGCAGCGAAGCCTTCGGGCGGGTTACGATTGAAGCAATGAAAGCAGGCAAGCCAGTTGTGGGCGCGGACACCGCCGGCACTGCAGAACTGATCTCGGACGGAGTAAACGGATTCACTTTTGCGATGGGCGATGCGGAAGATTTGGCGCGAAAGATTGAAATACTCTACCATGACCCAAGTTTGCGAAAAGAGATGGGACGCCGTGGCCAGGTGTGGGCAACGGCGAATTTTACCCGCGAAAAGTTTGGCGCAGACCTGCTACAGGTTTTTAAGGAAGTCGTTTTGCCAGAATAGAATTTCTCCCAACTCACCACTCAGATTTTCATGAATAGTTCTTACACCAAGACTGCTGTAATCATCCCAACGCGGAATCGAGCGGACCTGGCAATCAACGCAGCCCGCTCAGTTCTCGACTATCAAGGTGAAGATTTACGGCTGCTTATTTCCGACAACTCAACCAACGAAGCAGACATTAAGACGCTGGCAGACTTTTGCCAGCAACTGGCGGATCCTCGCGTCTCGTATTTGAGACCGCCACAGCCATTCGCCATGACCGAACATTGGCAATGGGCGATGCAACAGGCATTGAAACTTTCCGATGTCACTCACTTTATCTATCTGACTGATAGATCAATGTTCAAACCGAACGAGGTCGGCCGAGTAATAGAACTGGCTCGCCAGCATCCTGACAAAGTTGTGAGCTACGACTGGGTAACTATTTTCGATCATTTGAATCCAATCCTGGTTGAGGAACGAACACACACGGGCCAGGTAATTCCAGTCACGTCTGAACGACTGCTTTATCTTTCATCACGTTCGCTGATTCCGAATTGTTTGCCGCGCATGATGAACAACTGCGCACCGCGAAAAGTGTTGGAAGCCATCGGCAGCAAATTTGGCAGTGTCTTCGCTTCCATCTCGCCAGATTACAATTTTTGCTTTCGCTGTCTGGAAGTGGTTGATGCGATTCTTTATTACGACGCCGCTGCTTATGTTAGCTACGCGATTCCGCGCAGCAACGGGGTATCGGCGGTGGGAATGTCGACTCCGGCAACTCAGGATTTTGATGCGCAAATAAAGCTTGGCGGCGAACGGCGCAGTTTTGCCACTCCCGAACCCGCGTTTGAAACTCCAGCGAACTATGTTTTACATGAATACTGCCTCGTAAAAGCAGAAACAAAGAGTGAGAAGTTTCCCGAAGTAGCTCGCGATGAATACTTCGCGCGCAATGCCAGCGAAGCTGCCTCTAATCACAACGCCCAGCTCAGAAAGGAAATGAAAGCCCTCTTGAAGTCTCATGGTTATTCGCTCACAGTCAAACATCGACTGCGTGAACTGCGCAGTTCGTTATCTTTGAGAACGCGAGCCAAAAAGCTTTTGAGTCTCGAATGGCCGGCAATTTCGACCCGCGTCGGGCCGTTCACCTCGGTGGAAGACGCTATCAACTACGCCATCAATGTTCCCTTTAGTGAGGACGTAACCGCCTACCATTTGCGCCTGTTGCGAGACTAACGGCAATCGACAATCGGCAATCGGCAATCGTAGTCTCGGTTGTTTGTTTGCGGGCTCTGTTCTAATGTCTTCCGGAACACTTCACCAAGAGCTGAAATTTCTAATTAGCCGATGACACCCGACTTGAGCATAGTTATTGTGAACTGGAACGGTGGAGATTTCCTGCAACGCTGTCTCGAAAGTGTTGCAAAGTTTCCCCCGGCGGTGCCCTATGAAGTGATTGCTGTCGACAATGCTTCAACGGATGGCAGCCGTGAGCTGCTTCAGTCTCACAAGGAAGTGCGTCTCATCGCTAACAGTGAAAACGCCGGGTTCGGGCGCGCTAATAATCAGGCCTTTGCCGCCAGCGATACTCCACTCTTGTTTTTGCTAAACAGCGACGCTGAAGTGCATCAGGGGGCGATTGACAAGCTGATAGCGACGATTCGCGAGGACGAGAAGATTGGCGCCGTCGGTCCCCGACTAATTAACACCGACGGATCTCTGCAACCGAGCGTCTGGCGCAATCCGCTGACGCCGTTTGAAATGATTGTTACAGCATTGCGCCTGCACAAACTCTTACCCAAGCAGTTGCGCGCCAACCTGTTGCTCGGTTTTCATTGGGACCACTCGCACCGTCGCAGCGTTCAAATGTTAAGCGGCGCCGCACTCATGGTCAGGAGAAGAATGATTGATGACGTAGGCGGTTTTGATGAGCGCTTTCATATGTATGGTGAGGACAGTGAATGGGCGCTGCGCATGGTGCGCGGCGGCTGGTTGATGTTGTTTGAGCCCGAAGCGAAGGTGACTCATCATGTCGGAAAAAGTAGCGCCAACCGTTGGACAGACTTGGAAAAGCGCGAAAGAGAGTACAAAGGTTTCTTCCAGCTGCAGCGACTTCATCTCACTCGGCGTCTCGCAATCGCAAATCTCTCGACTGGTTACGGCCTTTCCTTAATTCGGCATGCCTGGCTATCCCTACGCCGCCAACCGCGAGCTGAGAATAGTCTTGTGCGCGCGCTTTACCGCGATGAGCTTCGTCATTACTTGTTCGCTGAGAAACCGGTCACGGAGGTGTCCGCTCAGATCGCCAAACGCCCCCTATGACGATCCACGTTTTGCACATAATTACGACGCTGTGCCGCGGCGGCGCCGAACGCCAGCTCGTGAATCTGGTATGTAATACGGATCCGAACGTTGTTCGCCACACCGTCTGTTATCTGCGACCGCCAGGCGATTTTGTCGGTGAGTTAGAGGCCGCCGGACATGAAGTCATCTGTTTGAACCTGCCGCGCAAGTGGCCCTGGCTGTTTGCTCCTTCTAAGCTGATGCCCTTGCTCAAGTCGCGACGCCCCGACTTGGTGCAGACCTGGCTCTTTGAAGGCGATATTGGCGCTCGCCTCAGTATGCTGATTGGCCCACGTATTCCCATAATCAACACGCTGCACCTGACAAACTACGATCCCGAGACAATTCGCGCCGCCCATTGGCCGCCTCGCAAGGTGGCGGCGCTTCAGCAAATCGATAAGTTAACAGCTCGTCATGCGCGTCCTGTCTTTGTGGCCTGCTCGCAAACCGTCCGACATTCCGCCATCCGTAATTTGCAAGTCCCCGACGATGACGTGCGTGTAATTTACAACTCTATCGATCAGGCAACCCTGATATGTGAACCGGGGCAAGCTGCCGCAGTTAGAGAGGCCCAGAAAATTCCCGCTGACGGTTTTGTGTTTGTAAACGTGGGCCGGCTGGAACCGCAGAAAGGCCAACCGGTACTGCTGCGCTCTTTTCAAAAAGTCGCTGGCGAGCTGCCTAACGCTTATCTCGTTTTCGTAGGTGGAGGATCGCAAATCGGGCCCTTGCAGGCGCTCGCTAACGAATTAGGTTTGGCGGAACGTGTGAAGTTTTTGGGTCAACGAACGGACGTGGGAGCCTGTCTCGAGATGTCGGACGTTTTTGTTTTCCCTTCTTTATTCGAAGGTCTGCCACTTGCCCCCATCGAAGCGATGCTTAAGAGTCTGCCGTGCATCGTCACAAGTATCGAACCCGTTCTGGAACTCTTCGCTGACGATGAGACTGGAATTGTCGTCGCCCCGGGTTCGGTGGACGAGCTGGCTGCGGCGATGCGCATGGTGTATCGCGATCCGGAACTACGTAAACGCTTAGGGGTGCATGCGCGAATCAAAGCAGTAGAGAACTTCGACAGCAGTACAGGCTTGCATGCCTGGGAACAACTTTATCGCGAACTTGCGCCGCAGGGACCGCGCACGAATGGGCGTTAACGGAAACAGGATTGGGAATTAAGTCGAGGATCAAAATAATTCGCGCATCGCGGCCGCTGAATGATTTAGCGACTACTACGTTGCGCGCTCTGTTTGCGGTGACGGGTCGCCAACCCGAGTTTCTGATCAAGCACTTGCCGCGAACCGGTCTGACGGAAGTCAGGTTACCCAACGGCCGTCTTTTGAAAATTGAAGCGAGCAGCGAGGAGTGGATTCCCACTCAACTGTTTTGGCGCGGCTGGCAAGGTTATGAACCAGAAATGACAGGTTTGTTTTACGGTTTGGCTGAAACAGCCACCACCGTACTGGATGTTGGCGCGCATGCAGGTTTCTACAGCTTGCTCGCCGCCCTGGCGAATCCACATGCCAGAGTTTTTGCATTCGAACCAATGCCGCGCGTGTTTGCTTCGCTGGAGCGCAACGTGAAATTGAACAAACTCGCGAACGTCCGATGTTTCGGGGCGGCGGTGGGTGCGACTAACGGTACTCAGGAGTTTTACTTTCCCGATCAGGAGCAGCCGATTTCCTCGTCCTTGCGCAGTGACATGTTACTGGCGACGTTTCCGCCTGACTCCATCAGGCACGTTCCGGTGTCAGTTGTGAGTTTGGATCAGTTTGTCGCCGAGCAAGGCATCGACCAGGTGGATTTGATCAAGTTAGACACGGAGCGCACCGAAGACGAGGTACTCGCGGGCGCGCGCAATCTGCTAGCGCGTGACAAGCCGTCGATCATTTGCGAAGTTTGGCCCGACGCTGGAAACCAGGAAAAGTTGGAGAGCGTGTTGCGGCCGCTTGGCTATCGCTTTTTCCACCTCCTGCCGGAAGGTCCGACCGCGTGCGCGAGAATCGAGGGCAATGAAAAAGCTCTCAACTATCTGTTTTCAGTCGCGCAGTAAGAGCGGCGTAGACTCAATCTAAACACGGGCAACCCGGGAGTTTAGCGGAACCTTAGCGCTGGAGGCTTAAATAACTTTGAAGACAGGCGTCTCAGAGACAAATCTGAACAGCGATCCGATTGAAGCGGGCGCATCAAGAAAGCTCTCGGAAGCCAATCATGTCGAAAGGAGATCCGCAGACTGGGACCTTCGGCATGGTCCTAAGAATTATGTCAGCCTGGTCGCGGCGCAGATTGCCAGCGCCTCACTATCTTTTGCTGCGGTGTGGTTGGCCACAAGACTTCTTGGTTCAACCGGGTACGGTGGAGTCGTGGCGATCATCGCAGCGTCTCAGGCCATCGGCCAGCTTGCGGTTAATTGGACGTCAGCATCTTTAGCGCGTTATGCGGTCGAGGAGTTTGTTGAAACCGGCAACATCGCGCGGCCCTTCTGGACTCGCTTCTGGTTTTTTTTGCCGAACACTCTCCTGGTACTCGTGACGTCTCCATTCTGGCTGCCCGTCCTTTCCTCGCTGCTGAAACTCTCGCCGGAAACTTACTTCTTTGTCCTCGCGCATTTTTTGACCAACGCTCTTTGGACTCACGTCCAGCAGGGGTTGCAGGGCGCTAAGCTGATGCGATTGCAGGGAAGTTTACTTACGGTCGAGCGAGTTATCGTTTTTCTGATTATTCTCGCCTGTGCGATTAGCGACAGAGCGTCGTTTCTCACGATCGCGCTAGCATATATTTTAGCTCCTCTGGGAGCCAGCATTGCCGGCTTTTGGGCGCTGCGTAGGTTGATCTTTCCCGTCTCGGGGCTTGATCGCGATCTATTGCGACGAATGTTGAAGTTTTCCCTGCCCATACTCCCGGCATCTCTGCTCGGCTACATGTCCACCAATTACCTCGATGCCTTTTTCATCACCCACTACCTCTCGGGAGCTCATTTAGGCGTTTACGCTGTCGTTTACCTTATTTCCGGCACCAGCCTGCAACTTCCGCTGCTGCTCGGAACAATTTTGATCCCGCTCTTTATCACCTTGCAAATCGATGGCACAGACGAACGCGCGCGCCGCTTTATGCTCAATGGTCTTCCCTTGCTGACCCTCCTGTGGGGAATTGCGTGCAGCTGCATTGCAGCCGTTGGAACTTACATCTTTCCGCAAATCTTTGGTGAGCAGTTTCGCGAAATGGGGAAACTCTTGTGGCCGTTGATGGCGGCAGCTGCCTTGGCCGGACCTCTGCTCATGGGTTATGCGCCATATTCCCACTCAAAATCAGTAACGTATATCGCGATGCTGGCTGCTTTTTCGTCCGCAATGGTTAATGTGTTACTGAATTTTTTGCTAATCCCTCGTTTTGGGTTGGTGGGTTGCGCCTGGGCCACGACTATTGCGTTTGCTCTTCACCTTGTCGTCGTCATCGTCCTCGTGCATTTGCAACTGCTGCCAGGGCGAAGTTGGACACTGCTGGCTGTGTTGCCTCCAGTTGCAGGGGCGCTATGCGCTTCTGTTTATGCGGTGAGCTTTAGAGCCTTAGGCGTCACGTTATTGCTCAGCGCGCTGTTGGCCTTGATGTTTCGCAAGTCAGTCAGCACTGGGGTCAGGATGCTCACAAACATACTGCCGTCTCGAGGCGGAATGCGAAGTGAAGCTTAATTCAAATGGGGCCGGGAAAATGACGAGTCATTCGATTGCTGCCACTGTCGGACGAGAGGAGGCGAAGTCTCAATCTCAATCGAGACCTGGGAAGGGCCTCTCGCGAGCGCTGCGCGTGTTACACGTAATCGATGTCGAGGCCGCAAACTACTTTCTTAATAATCTTCTGGACGACACCGCTAAAGAAGACGTTGAGTACTTCTTCGTTACTTTTAGTTCGGGCGGTCCCTTCGTCGCCGAGCTTCGCCGCCGTGGCGCCAACGCCTCCGCCCTGAACATCCAGAGTCGCTCCAGCTACCTGCGGGCGATGCGCGCACTGTCCAGGATCATCCGCGAGCATAAGATCGATATCGTTCATACGCATCTGTTCGAACCGACGTTGGTAGGGTTGCTCACAGCCAAACGGCTGGGCCGGAAAGTGATTGTCACGCGGCATCATTCGGATGCCGTGTATCAGCTTAGAAATAAGACTAAGCAGAGGTTTTACCTTTCGCTCGAGCGATACATCAATAAACGCGCGGATCACATCATCGCCCCCTCACGCATGGTCCGCGACATTTTGGTTAACAAAGAAGGGGTTCCCCCGGCGAAAGTCTCCCTGATTCCTTACGGACAAACTTCTGAACGATTCGACGCGATTACAGCGGAAGCCGTGGCGCGCGTAACAACCGAACTGGGAATGGCTGACGGGCTGGCGCTCGTTTGCACGTCGCGCTTATATGAACGCAAAGGTCACGTTTATCTTTTTGAGGCCCTCGCTCCCCTCATTCGTGAGGGTTTGAAGGCCCAGCTTTATCTGGTTGGAGCGGGCGAATACCAGGACCATTTAGAAAAATTGGCGCGGCGTTTAGAACTCCGGGACCACGTGCATTTTCTGGGTTGGCGGGACGATGCCCTGGCGATCATGGCAGCTGCCGACATCATTGTTCACCCGTCGTGTGAAGATGCGTTGTCGTCCGCAGTCATTGAATCGTTGATGTTGGCCCGCCCGATCATCGCGACAGATATCAGCGGAGTAAGAGACAGTCTCGACGATGGTAAATATGGAAAGATTGTTCCGCCCGCGGACTCTGAAGCCTTTCGCGCCGCTTTGGAACAGGTTATCGATCATCTCGACGATGCTCGAGAGCGCGCCAGACGTGGTCGCGAACACATTCTCGCTTACATGGATTCAGGTCGGGTGGCCCGCGCCTATACAGAGTGCTACAAAACAGTGGCCGCACAATCTTAGACGGGATCCTGTGGGAAAGTTTGAGGAGTTGGAATTTCAGAAACAAATGAGCGACGGGTTTTCAAGTCTTAATCAGAGCGAAGAAGCAAGCGCGTCCTTTTCAGTAGGGGATGCTTCAACCCTTCGTGAACCCAAAGATATTCGTTTCATCAGAACTTGTTTGCAACGTTGGCCTTTCAAACGTGGCAAGGGCCTGTTGCTGTGGCTTTTCGGACCGCGATTACAGAGACGCGATTTCTTAATCGAGATAGAACCGGGCGTGCTGATTCCGGGAGAGCTGGATGATTGGATGGTGCTTTCGTTCTTCGCAGACGCGCAAAGAGACTTGCCGCTGCAATTATCACGTTCATTGATCCGACCGGGCGACACGCTAATCGATGTTGGAGCCAATACTGGTCTCTGGGCTCTAGGTGCGGCCGTGCGCGTGGGCCCAGCTGGAACTGTTCACGCTTTCGAGCCGGTACCTGAGAATTTCGAACGACTCACAAGAAATTTGGCGTTGAATGGTTTTGCTAACGTGATCTGTCAGAGACGTGCACTCGCCGACAAAAGCGGTCACACGGTTTTTTATGCGGCGAGTGATGAAAACAGCGGCATCGGCTCACTCACGAAGAGCGGAAAGGCAGATCGCACCATCGAAATCGAAATGACGACAGTTGACGATTATTGCGCAGCGCAATCAATTCCCCGCGTGGATTTGATGAAGGTTGATGTCGAGGGTGCAGAGCTGTTGGTCTTTCGCGGAGCCGAACGCCTGCTGTCGTCAAAAGAAGCTCCAATTATCATGTTTGAGACTGATGAGGTTTTGACAGCACGGTTCGGATCCTCTTCCACACTCATTAAGACGCTTCTGCAGCAGTATGGTTTTGATTTCTATCGTTACACCGGTGATCGTTTGGAACTGGTTGCGGTTAGCGAGCTACACCACAAGCAGGAGGATCTTTTTGCTTTGAAGCCGTTCCAGATCGAGCGGCATCAGTTACTACAGCGGCTCTGTTGAGCGGAGCTGGAACGAGCGTTGAGAATATGGCTTGTCCGTTGTGTAACAGCGATCGATCGAGGGGTTCCTGGTTGGGAACTGCGCTCTATCACGGCAAGGAGTTCCCCTATGTCGAGTGTCTGAATTGCAAGTCGCTCTTTTGCGACCCGATGCCTGATGATCAAACGCTTAGCGAAATGTATGGTCAAAGTTATGCGATGAGCTTTGCACCCGATCCTATGGTCGACGATCCGAAGGAACCGCAAAGAGTTCTGCAGCAGCTGTCGCGGTTAGGTCAGGGAACGTTTGTCGATTACGGCTGTGGTCAGGGCGGACTGCTCAAAGCGGCTGCGGATCTCGGCTGGAATGCAGTTGGTGTCGAGTTTGATCCGGAAGTCGCGAGGCCGCTGGAGCAACGGCTGGGCGCGAGGGTAATGACTAGCGTCGAAGCGCTTGCCTCTGAACCGATTGCTGACGTGCTTCACCTCGGCGATGTGATTGAACACATGACGAAGATCAACGAGCAAATGCCGGCTATCTTAAAGTTGATCAAGCCCGGTGGGTTGCTGATTGCGCAGGGGCCGCTCGAAGGCAACGTGAATGTGTTTACACTCGGCATTCGTTTGTCGCGTTCGTTTCGCTCGGCGCCTATTCATATGGCGCCTTATCACGTGATGCTGGCAACCAGGCAAGGGCAAGAGGAATGCTTTCGCCGTTTCGATCTCAGGCCCAGGGAATTCTCGGTTACTGAAGTGTCCTGGCCGGCGCCTTCGCGGCTTTCATCAGCAGATCTCGTTAGGCCAAGAGCCTTGGGTTTATACGGGCTGCGTCGCTTCTCTCAGGCAGTCTCAGCGATTCGACCACGCTGGGGCAATCGCTACTTTTACGTTGGCCAGACTAGCTGACTACCGCGACCGACGTCCTTTTAAATGCTTTTGAGATGAGCGAATACCCAACCTTTTCCGTCGTAATTCCGACCTACAACCGCGGTGCGCTGATTAAAGCCACTCTTGAAAGTGTGTTGACGCAGACTTATCCACACTATGAAGTGGTCGTGGTGGACGACTGTTCTACCGACAATACCGATGAAGTAATCGCACCATACGTGCAGAGCGGTAAGGTTCGTTACATCAAGAATGAACGCAACAGCGAACGGGCCCACTCGCGAAATGTCGGGCTGGAGGCAGCGGTTGGCGATTTCGCGACGTTACTCGATTCTGACGATTTTATGTATCCCTCGAACCTCGCCGATGCTGCTGCGTTCGCGCGAGCGAATCCCGAGATCAAGTGTTTCCATAATCTGTATGAATTTGTTGATTCCGATCGAAAAGTGCTGCGCCAGTTTCCGCTCGCGCCATTAAAGAATCAAATTAAAGCTATCGCGATGGGAAACTTCATGGCTTGCGTGGGCGACTTTATGCACCGCGACATTTATAAGCAGTACAAGTTCGATACATTTCTTCCGTTGTCGGGCTCAGAGGATTGGGACTTTTGGTTGCGTGTACTTGCGGATCACAAGGTGGGACGCATCGATAAGATAAACAACGGGGTCTTGCATCATAGTGGACGCAGCGTTAACAACCAGAATATCGAGACGTTGCGGATCGGATTGGAATATGTGTCCGACAAAATCGCGAAAGATGCTCACCTCGCGGAAGTTTACAGGCCCTATCTAAACAGGATTCGCTCCAACTCGTACTTGTATCTGGCGATTTTGGCAAATGGAAGTGGACTATTCCATGTATCGCGTCACTACCTTCGGAAGTCAGTGAGTTGGGATCCACCCCAACTAGTGAATCCGACATTTTGGCGCGTAGTCCGGCGGGCCGTGTTGAAGTTGAAATCGCCCTAGATATTGCCGATTTCCAATTAGCTTTCAGCTTAAATTGACAATTGTAAGCGGCGATCGTCCGGCAATCGGCAATCGGCAATTGGCAATCGTACTTGTCTCCATGCCTCTACGCACTCTTTATATTTGCTACTTTGGAATTCGCCAGCCCTTAGTCCAGACGCAGGTCCTACCTTACCTGCGGCAGCTTTCGCATTCTGGCATCGTTGTTCACCTGCTGACTTTCGAACCAGAACTCTCGCAGCAATGGAACGCAGAGCAACTGAAAGCCCAACAGACCCAACTCGCAGGGGAAGGCATCAATTGGTTCTATCTTCCCTATCATAAGAGTCCCTCGTTGCCGGCAACGCTTTATGACATTTTTGCGGGTGCGCGTTTCGCGCTGAACCTCGCGCGCCGGGAAGGCATCACTGTGCTGCACGCGCGCGCCCATGTCCCGATGGCGATGGCCCTACTTGCCCTCCGCATCCGTCCCTTCAAACTAATTTTTGATATTAGAGGATTGATGGCTGAAGAGTATCTCGATTCCGGAATCTGGAAGGAGCACTCGTTACCGTTTCGCCTGGTCAAACGACTGGAGCGTGCCGGCATTCAGCGGGCAGATCAAATTGTCGTGCTGACAGAGCGCATGCGCGCGTGGCTAATTTCACAGCGGCTTAAACGTGAGCAGATTCAAGTGATTCCCTGCTGCGTCGACTTCCAACGTTTTACCGAGACGCAAACTGCGCCGAAGAATTCAGCTCGCTTTGAAGTCGTCTATGCCGGCTCGCTAATCGGTCTCTACCTGGTCGAAGAAATGGGACGCTTCTTTAAGGCAATAAAGTCGTTACAGCCTGATGTGTTTCTGCGAATCCTTTCCGTTTCGCCTCCGGAGCACGGCGCAAATGCTCTGCGCCGCGCCGGACTCGCTGATCAGGATTTCGAGATTCTTGCGGTTCCGCCCGAGGAGGTGCCATTGCATCTGAGCGCGGCACGGCTCGGGGTTTCGTTTCGCAAATCCACCTTCGCGCAAATCGCTGCGTCGCCGACCAAAATCCCCGAGTATCTGGCGGCAGGACTACCGGTAATCTGTAATTCCGGGATTGGCGATATGGACGAGTTGGTCGAACGAGAAGGGGTGGGCGTGGTGTTACGGACCTTTGACGATAATGCTTTGGAGGAGGCGGCCGTGAAGGCGCTGGCTCTTGCGCGAGAACCGAACATCCAGGAGCGGGCGCAAAAAGTTGCTCGTCAGCACTTCGATTTGATCACGGTGGGTGGCCGTTCCTATGTTGACGTTTACCGGCGGCTTACCGAACAATCATAGGGATGAAAGAAAACGGTTTGTTGAGATCAGCTGATGGCACTGAATGGTCTTCCGAGGATCGTTCGTGTCCGATCTGTGGATCTCGTAACGCCAAAAACCTTGGCGCTCGCGGCGGTCGCGCTCATCATGAAGCGCGGGGCGTAGAGACAAATATCGTGAGATGTAACGAGTGCGCGCTGATCTACAGTCATCCGACTCTCGTTCCGCAGACGAATCCTTATGACAAGGGTTCTGCGGAAGAGTATTTTCAACTTCATGACGAACAAGAGAAGATTCGTCATGGCGAGAGTCTGGCCGCCTTTGCCGAAAGCGTCCTAGGCGGACCTGGCCGGATGCTGGAGCTGGGTTGTGGGCGGGGTGAACTACTGCGAGGTGCGGCGAACCGAGGATGGTATGCGCGGGGCGTTGAGATGACGGACGACTTCATCCGCGTCGCGACGTCACATGGAGTAGATATCGAGCGCAGTCCCATCGAAACCTGCAAGTCTCTCGATGAAATTTATGACGTAGTGATGTTAGCGGCGATCCTTGAGCACCTTTACGACCCGATGGAGACTCTGCTGAGGATCAAGGACGCAGTACGTCCCGGCGGTCTACTTTTTATTGACGTCCCTAACGAAGCCTCGCTGTCGATGCAGATCGGCAATCTTTACATGCGCGCCCGCGGTCGCGACTGGGCCATTAATCTCAGCCCAACATTTCCTCCGTTTCACGTGGTCGGCTTTTCTCCTGCGAGTCTGCGCCGGGCACTGGCGAAGGCCGGGTTTGAAATTTACAAACTGCAGGTTCCGAAGTGGCGTAATGATCTCCCCCCCGGGACGACGGTGGGGCAGAAGATCGAACGGATGGGAATGACGGCGATCCAATCGCTGGGAGGATTGCTGGGAATGGGGGACGGCATCACCTGCTGGGCCAGACGGAAGTGAAAACTACGCCTCGGTCGAAGCGATGCACGCTGTCCACTCAACATCCGCTATGAGACTAGAAGAAGTAAATGTCTATTCGGATTTCTTACCCAGAACTGCCAAGTAGCTTGCCCTACGCTGATACCAAGTCACATAATTGTGTTGCGGTGAAGGCCCGTCGTCCGTTAGATGGACCGAATGCTTGAACGTTCGTGCTAACTGCCGCAATGACCGGTGTCGCTTATCTTGGTTTAGAACGATTAGCCTCCAACGCTGACCACAGTCCTACGGAATAAAGCACCAAGCAGAGGGCGGATGTCTGACATCAACCCAGCCAAAGATCGACATATACGGAGGGCGCGACCCTCGCGAGATTCCGGCCTATCGGTTTAGCGATGCGGCGTCCTACCTAAGCATTGCTGCGACAACCCTAAGGGCTTGGGTGAAGGGCACGAACTATTCCGTTAAAGGTGGCAAGAAGTTTTTCGAGCCTGTGTTTTCACTGCCTGATCCCAAGGTGCCGCTTTTGTCTTACGCCAATCTTGTCGAGGCGTTTGTTCTTAGTAGCCTTCGGAGAAAACACCTTATTGACTTATACAAGATTCGTACAGCTATCGACCGTCTGCGGTTGCGGTTTCACTCGCCTCACCCGCTAGCCGAGCACGAATTTCAAACTAATGGCGTTGATTTATTTGTGGAGGAATACGGCGAATTGATTAACGTCGGGCAAGGCGGGCAGCTGGCAATGCGACAGATCTTGGAAGCCTACCTCACGCGAGTTGAACATGATCCTTCCGGTCGCGCGGCGAAGCTATACCCCTTCATTCGTCTAACAGGCACCGACCAGCCGAGAAATGTGGTAATCAATCCCTATGTTTCCTTTGGAAAGCCTGTCATAGCCGGTACAGGTCTTCCGACCAGAGTTGTTGCTGAGCGGTTCAAAGCCGGTGACTCGATTCCTCAAATCGCTGCCGACTATGACCGCAAAGAAGAAGAAATCGACGACGCGATCCGATACGAGCTTAGAATCGCTTAATCTCTACACCTTCTTTTTAGATCGCGCATCGAAAGTAATACGCTTTACACTGCGCTAACGGCCATGGGTGCAAGTGTCGAACTTCACCGCAGACACTTTGAGCATGAAGCAGATGATCAGGTGTGGCTGCCCGAAGTGTGTCAAAAACAGTGGGTCATTATCTCTCACGACCAATTTAATGAACTTGAAAAACATGCGATAAGAAACGCGAACGGAAGAGCTTTCCTGGTCGTCGGAGGCGACGCGACCGGGGAACAGAAAGCGGCATTGGTAACCGGGGCAATGCGCCGAAAATTAAGAATTCTCAAAGCAGTTCCGGCACCCTTTATCGTCAAGGTGTAAAGGGCTAACAGGGTGACCTTAATCCCATGATTCTTTCAGACCCCTCAAATCGCGAGCGTTCGTCTTTTTACCCTGTTAGGCACGTCGCGCGACCTGCTGTTATACTGCCGATTCAAGTGAAACCCCTCAAATAGTCTGAGACTAATTCAAATTTGAACATGCGGCTGCTTGCAATTGTCCCTAGCGTTTACGACACCTCGCCTGGACAGCGTTTTCGTCTGGAACAATGGGAGCCCTACCTGCGACGACTCGGCGTGGAAATTACATATGCTGCATTCGAAGATCCTGAGCTGAGCGCGACACTTCATAAGGCCGGCAATGTAGGAAAGAAAGTGCGTCTAATTATGAAGGCGTTCGGGCGCCGGGCCGGGGTTGTCCGTAATTTGCGCGCTTATGACGCGGTATATGTGTTTCGCGAAGCTGCCCTGTTGGGACCGCCAATCTTCGAGCGACTGGTTCACCGTTCCGGAGTACCAACGATTTTCGATTTTGACGATGCCGTGTTTGTAGCTTACGTCAGTCCCTCGAACGGTTATTTGAGCTATTTAAAATTTCCAGCGAAGACAAAAACGATTTGCCGGCTCGCTACTCATGTCATTGCCGGTAATCCCTATCTCGCCGAATACGCGCGCCAGGTTAACCCGAACGTTTCGATCGTTCCCACGACGATCGACACTGAGAAGTATGAAATGCTTCCGCGTAAAAAAGACAACCAGGTGCCCGTGATCGGTTGGAGCGGTAGCTTCAGCACTGTGCAGCATCTCGATTCACTCGCCGGCGCACTCAAACGTTTGGCACGGAAGGAAACGTTTCGGCTCGTTGTGATCGGAACACCTGTCTACAAGATTGACGGAGTCGATGTAGAGGCTTTGCCTTGGCGATCAGCGACTGAGGTCTCAGATCTCCGGCAGATAGACATCGGCATTATGCCTTTGCCGGATGAGTCGTGGAGCCGTGGCAAGTGTGGCTTAAAGGCTCTCCAATACATGGCGCTCGGAATTCCCACAGGCTGCTCACCAGTAGGCGTGAATTCGGAAATCATTGAGGATGGTGTTAATGGATTTCTGGCCGCGACGGAAGATGAGTGGGTGGAGAAGCTGACGCAGCTTCTACACGATAAGGCTTTGCGACAGCGGCTCGGAGCTGCCGGTCGCGCAACGGTTGAAACGAAATATTCCGCGGCCGTCCAGGCGCCGCGCGTCTATGAGATCCTCCGCTCAGTCGTCGCCGAATCAGGCGCGCGCGAAAAAACAGGATTCAAGTCAAAAGAAAAGGGTTTTAGTAGAAAGGACGTCCAGGGTATATGAACATTTTGGTAACCGGAGGCGCCGGCTTTATCGGTTCCCACCTGGTCGACGCTTTAATTGAACGCGGGCACCGAGTCCGCGTGCTCGATGCGCTTGTCTCTCAAGTCCATGAAGCGGAGGAGCCACAGCACCTCAATCCCAAAGCTGAATTTATTCGTGGCGATGTTTGTGACGGTGAAGCGATGGCTCATGCTTTGGACGGCGTCGAGGCTGTTTATCATGAGGCTGCGGAAGTCGGCGTCGGTCAATCGATGTACGAGATCCAGAAGTACGTTCGCGCCAACGATTTAGGCACTGCCGTACTATTGGAAGCTCTTAGCGAACGACGCAAACAGATTCGCAAGTTGATTGTGGCTTCATCGATGTCGATTTACGGCGAGGGAACCTATGTCTGCCCAACCTGCGGGATTAAGCACCCTCAACTGCGTAGCGCTTCACAGTTGCTTGAGCGGCAATGGGAGTTCACATGTTCCAAGTGTGGATCAGAGTTGAGGCCGCTTCCCACCAATGAAGACAAGCCACTCTTTCCCACTTCGGTTTATGCCATCAGCAAGCAGAATCAGGAACAGTATTGCTTAGTTGTGGGGCGCGCCTACGGAATTCCCACAGTGGCGCTTCGCTACTTCAACGTTTACGGCACGCGTCAGGCGCTTTCAAATCCGTATACTGGCATCTGCGCGATTTTTTCTTCGCGACTGTTGCAAGACCAGGCGCCGATGATCTTCGAAGACGGCGAACAGACACGGGATTTCATTCACGTCAGCGATATCGTGCAGGCGAACCTGCTGGCGCTGGAAAAGGACAGCGCTGACTATCAATCGCTGAACGTCGGCACTGGACGTCCCACTTCAGTGCGCGAAGTCGCTCGTTTGCTGACCGAAGGTCTCAGCAAGGATTTGCAGCCGGAAGTAGTCGGCAAGTATCGCGAAGGAGACATCCGCCATTGTTTCGCCGACATCTCGCGCGCGCGCAAGTATCTCGGCTACGAGCCGAAGATGACTTTGGAGGATGGGATTCCCGAGTTGCTCGGTTGGGTGCGAGAACAAACCGCCACCGATCGTGTCGCGCAGGCGACCGTGGAATTGGAATCGCGGGAGCTCGTGCGTTAACTTCGAAACCTCATCACCACGGAAACGATGTATTTACGATTGCTCGAGTTTTTGCGCTGTCCGTCATGCCGGGCTGAACTGACTTGCATTGCTTTGAAAACCCAAAGCGAAGGGCGGGGCGGCGAGATCATAACGGGACTCTTACAGTGTTCCGGCGACCATTGGTTTCCTATCGTGCGCGGCGTCCCGCGCATGCTCCCCGATGCGATTCAGGAACATTGGCCCGCGATTCAGCCTCTCGTTCCCCAACCACTCCCAGCCTCGCTTGAACCGTTGCTCGCGAATCTGAAATCGCAAAAAGCCGTCAGCTATCATCAGGCAACGAGAGAAAACTTCAGCCATGAATGGGATCACCATGAACTCGGCGGCAAAACCTGGGGGATGGAATTAAAGGATCGAGTGCAATGGTTTTTTCTTGATCCACTTCGGATCAGCAAAGACGAACTGCGCGGGAAACTGATGCTGGATGCCGGCTGTGGCAATGGCAGCCAGTCAGTCGCCTACACCACGCTTGGTCTGGAGGTAATAGCTGTCGATCTTAGTTCGGGACTGGAAAAGGGATATGCCTACCGGCAGCTACACGCCGGTGCCCATCCCGAACGGGTCCATTTTGTGCAGGGCGACTTGCAGCACCCACCGCTTGCGCCTCACATTCTGGACATCATTCATTCCGCAGGGGTGTTGCATCACACGCCCGATACCCTTACTACGTTTCGCGCTTTGCGTCCCCTGTTGCGGCCGGGCGGTACCTTCTACGTCTGGTTATACAAGTACGAAAAGATAGTTACTCCAGTCGTGAATTCGCTTCGCGCGTTTTCGACTAAGATTTCGCCGGCAAGTTTTGCGCGCATCGCGGATTTGATGGCGTTGCCGTTTATCGGCTTCTGCAAAACCGTTAATGCGCTCGGCATTCGCGACTATTCAAAGATGAACCGGCGCGAATCCGCCCTGGCGCTAATGGACATCTTTGGCGCACCCTACGCGTATTATCACTCGTATGATGAGGTCCTCGGTTGGTATAAGTCCGAAGGTTTTGGAGAAGTTTGGCCCTGCAACGACGGCCGGAGAGGCTTCGGTGTTTGTGGAAGAGACGGCGCGGAAACAATGTCGCAAGCTGGTCAGCAACAGTCTTCTCGCGTCGCTTCGCAATCGCCGAATGCCCAGGTGATGCAGGGAGAGAGTGCTTAATGTATATCCTTGGTTTAACTACGCTCGGTGACTCGGCGGCCACTTTGATTCACGACGGTGAAATTGTTGCGGCTGCGGAGGAAGAGCGCTTCTCGCGTCGCAAACATCACAGCGGCTTCCCTTACAACGCGATGCAGTATTGTCTTGAAGAAGCGGGCATCAAGGTAGCTGACGTCGCTCATATCGGCCTGTATTGGAAACCCTGGGTCTTGCGACACAAAGCAATGCAGGCGCTGAAGACGGCAGTGATTTCGCGCGATATGTTCAAGGCACGCGTCGATCGCGGCGTGGCCCAGGTGAGTGAGAGCTATCTGGGTATGTTTCGCCACCCGCAATTGATTCGCAAACACTTTGGCCCGAGCAACTTTCGTTTCCACTTTCTCGAACATCACCAGTGCCATGCCGCCAGCGCGTTCTTTGTCTCAGGATTCGACCGCGCAGCGATCATGACCTGGGACGGTACTGGGGAAGACACGACGACCCTTTTTTCGCAAGGGCATGATCGCAACATCAAAGTCCTGAAACGAATTAAGCTGCCTCACTCGTTAGGGCAGTTCTATTCAGCCGTAACCAACTTTATCGGCTTCGACATGTTCGGAGGAGATGAATGGAAAGTGATGGGTCTTGCTGCTTACGGCAAACCGGAATACTACGACTTCCTGGCAAAAAAGGTGCTTACCTTTAACGGGAATAATGACTTTCATCTCAATATCCGCGTGCTCGATCATCATCTGGCGAAGCATTACCAATTCGGTAAAGAGATCAGCAGGGAGCTGGGGCCGCCGCGCCGGCCTGACGAGGAATTGACTCAGCGTCATTGGAACATTGCGGCCAGTGCTCAAAAAGTATTGGAAGATACGGCCCTGCACCTGCTGCAAGGCTTGCATGAGCGCACTGGTGAAGAAAATCTCTGTATGGCCGGCGGCGTCGCCTTCAACTCAGTGATGAACGGCCGCATCATGACCGAGTCATCGTTCAAGAATTATTTTGTGCAGCCCGCCGCGGGCGATGCTGGCTGCTCGCTCGGGGCTGCCTTGCTTATTCATCATCAACGGCTGCAACAACCACGGAAGTTTAAAATGGAACACGCCTACTACGGGCCGGGTTTCACTTCAGAAGAATGCAGGGCGGCGCTCGTTGAAGCCGGGTTGAAATTTGAAACCTTGCCGGACGAGCAGATGCTGCCTCGCGTGGCGCAAATGATGGCTGATGGCGCAATCATCGGCTGGTTTCAAGGCCGGATGGAGTTTGGGCCGCGCGCGCTTGGCAACCGCAGCTTCATCGCGGATCCACGCCGCGGCGACATGCGCGAGCTGCTAAACAAGAAAGTGAAACTGCGCGAGTGGTTTCGCCCGCTCGCGCCGTCGATGAAAGAGGAGGTCAGTGCGGAAATGTTCGGGCACCCGCATCACGACCCATTCATGATCACGGTCCTGCATGTAACTCCCGAACAGCGGGAACGGTTTCCTGCCGTGGTCCACGTCGATGGCACGGCACGACCGCAAACCGTTAGCCGCAAGACGAATCCCCGTTACTGGTCAATGATAACTGAGTTTGAAAAACTGACGGGCTGTCCCATGGTTCTCAATACCTCGTTCAATATTCAGGAGCCGATCGTTTGTCGTCCCCAGGACGCTATCAAAACTTTTCAGAGTGCGAGCTTTGACGCTCTCGTTTTAGAAAATCATCTCGTCTTACGGCAGTAGCGCCAAGGGCGTAATTCGAGTGAAAACTGTAGGGGCGTCCCTCCGTGGGCGCCCCATTTTCAGAAACCGGGGAGCCCTTGTTCAGAGAACGCGGGGCTCGCGCCTGGCTTTAACGGCGACCCTTCGTGGGCGCCTCATTTCAAAACCGGGGGCCGCCACGAGTGCCGCTCCTACAAATCCTTCAATACTGAACGATGCATTACCACTTGATCGGAATCTGCGGAACTGCCATGGCTTCCCTCGCCGGAATGCTTCAGGCCCGCGGTTTTCTGGTAACGGGCTCGGATGAGAACGTCTATCCGCCGATGTCCACAATGCTTGCCTCGCTCGGCATTGAAGTGAAACAGGGCTACAACGCAAATCATTTTGAGCCTCAGCCAGACTGCGTCGTCGTCGGCAATGCAATCCCGCGCGGCAATCCCGAAGTTGAAGAAACACTAAAACGGAAATTGCTCTATCGCTCGCAAGCAGAGGTGGTGAAGGACGAATTCATTCGCGGGCGGCGATCTCTCGTTGTCGCCGGCACGCACGGCAAGACGACAACCACCGGCATTGCTGCGTGGGTGCTGGATCAAGGCGGACTAGATCCCACATTTCCTAATTGGTGGCATCGCGCAAAATTTTGGCGTCAGTTTTCGCGTGACCGATAGCAAGCATTTTGTAATCGAAGGCGATGAATACGACACGGCCTATTTCGACAAAGGGCCGAAGTTCATGCATTACCTGCCAGAGCTGGCGATCGTCAACAACATCGAATTCGATCACGCCGACATCTACTCCGATCTGGCCGCGGTGAAGCTCGCCTTCCGTCGTTTCATGAATCTAGTACCGGCAAACGGCCGCTTGATTGTGGGCTGGGATAGCAGCAACGTCCGGGACGTCGTGGCATCTTTCGGAGCGAAACTCTTCACGCAACTGGAAACGTTTGGCACAAGTTCCGATGCGAAATGGCAAGTAACTGCGGCTGACTATTCAGGTGAACTGTCCAGCTTCACGGTTGTTCGCGAAGGCCAGGAGTGGGGGCGGTTCAAGACGCCGCTAATCGGCGACTTCAACCTCCTCAACTGTTTGGCTGTAATCATCGCCGCTGACGCGTGGGAAATGGATCGAGAAGCGATTGCCGCAGCGCTCGCAAGTTTCAAGAATGTGAGACGGCGCGCGGAAGTCCGCGGTCAAGCTGCCGGCGTCACGGTGATCGACGACTTCGCTCATCATCCCACCGCAGTGCGTGAAACCTTAAACGCATTGCGTCAGAAGTATCAGCAGCGCAGACTGGTTGCTGTTTTTGAGCCGCGTTCGTGGTCGTCGCGTCTCGCAGTATTTCAAGACGAATATGCCCAAGCGTTCACGGCTGCGGACTATGTCGTCATCGCCAGCGTGTTTGATAGTCAAAAGGTGACGGAAAAGGGCCGGATGCTGAATACTGAAGAGTTGATCCAGGACATTTCCCGGGCCAACAAGCCGGCGCTCGCTTTGCCGGGCGCCGACGAGATCGTGGCGCATTTGCTTCCACAGTTACGACACGGTGATGTGGTGGCAGTTATGTCTAACGGGGGGTTTGGTGGAATTCACGAAAAACTTCTGAATCAACTGCAGACGCGCGGGCTTGGCTCAGCCTGATTTCGCGGTGGAGACTCTTTCGGGTTTGACCACTAAGGCCGGAATTGGCAACCCCTTACCTTTTGACCCCGGCGCGACTTCGACCCTCGAAGTTAAGACGCGGCGGATCCGTGCCGGCAAAAACTTCGCTGTCATCGTGGCCAGCATTTCGACCAACTCCACAATATCACCACCGCCGTTCCAATGTTCTCGAACAACTTTGGGATCCGTGCGATCGATCAGTCGCAACAGCGTAATAGCAATCAAATACGCGTCGTCGATCTGTCCGACAAACGGAATCACATCGGGAATTAAATCCAGGGGAACGATGGCGTACAGGATTGCTCCAGCGACTAACGCCTTTTCGGGTTTTGGCACCCGCGCATCAGTCAAGAGCCGCCCGCAGAGCAGAACCATGTTAGGAATGAACATCAACAAATTTTTGAGTCGGGCTCGCGCCTTTAGAGCTGCCATGTCTTCTCCGGAGCAGTTTAATAAACTAAATCTTTATGGATTTGATGGCTAAAGTTAACACGACTGGCGGCTGACTCAAACACTTGTCCTCTCCATGCGAGTTGGTTAGACTCGCTGCCGGCTATCAGGACCACCCAACCTATGAACATACTCGAGACACTGCGGCAGCGTGCTGCCGGCAATCCGCAACACATTGTTTTGCCTGAAGGCAACGACCCGCGGACTGTCGTAGCCGCTGCGATGTGCGCGCGCCAAAACATTGCCCGCATCACCTTGTTGGGCGACGAAGCGGTTATTCGTGAGACCGCACAGCGTGAACGTGCTGACCTTGGTGACATAGCAGTGATTGATCACAAGCGGGCTTCTGATTTCGAGAAGATGGCTACCACCTTTCACGAGCTGCGTCGCGCCAAAGGCCTGATGGCTGATGAAGCGCGTACGATGATGGGAGATCCGCTTTACTACGGAAATTTAATGGTCCGTCTTGGTGCGGCTGACGGTTCAGTTGCCGGGGCCACGAATACAACGTCACATACAGTACGCGCTGCCCTGCTTTGCATCGGCGTTCGATCAGGATTCAAACTCGTTTCCAGTTTCTTTCTGATGTCGCTGTCCGAAAGCAGGTTTGGACACGACGGCGCCATGATCTATGCAGACTGCGGTGTGGTGATTGAGCCCTCTGCTGCAGAGCTTGCGGAAATTGCACTCGCTTCGGCCCATTCGTGCCGTGCCTTGCTCGGCACAACACCTCGAGTCGGTATGCTTTCTTTTTCCACCAAGGGAAGCGCTAAGCATCGCCTGGTGGATAAAGTCGTGGAAGCAACGCGCACCGCCAAAGCCCGCGCGCCGGAATTGATTATCGATGGCGAATTGCAAGCCGATGCCGCGCTGGTCCCGGCTGTATCTGATTCGAAGTCGCCAGGTTCGGCCGTAGCCGGCCGGGCAAACGTCCTGATCTTTCCCGACCTGCAATCAGGAAACATCGCCTACAAACTAACCGAACGACTCGCCGGCGCGACCGCTATCGGTCCGATCCTCCAGGGACTCGACAAGCCGGCCAACGACCTTTCAAGGGGCTGCAAAGCCGAAGACATTGTGGATGCCGTCGCTATTACTGCAGTTCAGGCCCAGGCTCGCAAGTCATCTCAATCGTGATGAGGCAACGCATAGCAGCCCCTCCAGGCATCCAAGAGCGCGATTAGATTCAATTGCATAGGTCGAATATTTTGCCAACTCCAAGATACTTGTTCCTGCTCTTATTGCTTGCCGCGACCTTTGCCTCTGCTGCGGCGCAAGCGGGACGCCGGCCCGAGCCGACCCCGACTCCTCCTAATGAAGAACAAGACCCGGTTCGAGTATTCACAGAAGAAGTGCGTTTGCCTGTCATGGCGCTCGATCAGTTTGGTCATTACGATCCTACGCTCGAGGCTGATGACGTGCTTGTGCTCGAGGATGGTGTAGCCCAGCAGGTGCGGAGTGTGCGTCATATTCCTGCCAATGTCTTGTTGTTGCTTGACACCGGCGGTGAGCTAAGCGGACTCGGTGGATCTTCAAAGCTAACATCGCTCACACGCGAAGTTGCGATTCAGATCATGCGCAGCGTGCCTGAAACTACGGCGCTCGCCGTTATGCAGTTCAACAATACCGTTGAGTTGCTGCAGCCGTGGACAACCGACAGGGAGGCTTTGCTGAAAGTACTGAAAACGAAATTATCATCCGGCAAGCGCGCGCGTTTCTCCGACGCATTGGTTGCTGCTGCAGCTTTGATGAAAGATCGTCCCGAGGGCAGCCGCCACCTCGTCGTGATTACTGATGGAGTGGATACCGCCGGGACGAAAACCAGCCGCGCTGAAGCGCTGAAAAAACTTGCCGCCGCGCGCGCTACAGTTCACATCATCAGCTATACAGAATTCGTGCGGCAGAGAAGGGAAGGTAGAACTCCGGGCGTGTCATCCGGACAAGTTGCCACTGCAAAGGATCCGATCACGGCAACCGACCCCACGCTGCCACCCGGCACAACGCGGAGTCCGTCCTTTGGAATCAGCGTTCGTTTCGATCCGGCGATGAAGCGACAGCGCAAAGCTTATGAAGCTGAGATCAAAAAAAGCCAGCAAGTGCTGACTTCTGTGGCCGATGAGATGGGTGGGCGAATTTTTCTGCCGCTGAACAGTGAACAGATGCTGTCCCAGGCTCGGGAAGCTGCATCCGAAATTGGTTCTGAATATGTGATCACCTACCGCCCCAAACGACCTTTGGCTAATTCAAAACCAGGTGAGTATCGCCGTTTGGAAGTAGCCCCGCGCAAACAGGGACTGACTTTAAGATCGAGGCGCGGTTACGTGGTCCCGACCGCTCGCGACGAATAAGTCGAGATTACGGCGTCGCCAATAGCTCTAGCTGGGATTCGAACGACGCCACCATGCGACGGACATCATGATCTTCCGGTTTTGGCATCAGTGATTGCTGGTGTAGTTCATCCCAGTCCTGTTGCGGCACGCGATGAAAGGCCTCTACCACTTTCGGATCAAATTGACGACCGGCCCACTCATCTAACTCATCGGCCGCTTCCTGGTACGACTTGCCGCGACGATAGACACGATCACTGGTAATGGCATCGAAGGCATCGGCTACGGAAAAGATGCGCGCGCACAAGTCGATGTCTTCTCCTTGTAGTGCCAAGGGATAGCCCGAACCATCCCACTTCTCATGATGCTGGGCCACAACTCGCGCCGGTCCTTCCAAAAATTCGATGCCGCGCAGAATCTGTTGCCCGTGCAGCGGGTGTTCACGCATCAGCACCCATTCCTCATCGGTCAGTTTTGCCGGTTTGCGCAGGATTAAGTCAGGCACTCCGATCTTTCCAATGTCATGCAGAAGTGAACCAAACTCCAGCGCTTTCATCTGCTCAGCAGTAAGTCCGTATTCGCGGCCCAGACGCAGGCTGTAAGTAACAACACGTTCCGAATGCCCGTGCGTCTCTGAGTCCCTGGTTTCCAGCGCTGCGGTCAGCGCTTTCAAGGTTGAACGATAAGCATCTTCAAGGGAATTCAACGCTCGATCGAGCTCAGCCGTACGTTGTTCTACCAGCTCTTCAAGGTGATTCTCGTAACGCTGCTTGGCAACAATGAGTTCATGATGCTCGAGGGCGCGCTTGACCACCGCTTCTACTTGCCGCAAGTCGAAGGGCTTCATTAAGTAATCGAATCCTCCGAGGCGCAACGCGCCGATGGCGCTTTCCACCGTTTGCATGCCGCTGATCATCACTACGACCGTATTCGGCGAGATGCTCTTCGCGCGGGGCAACATTTCCAGGCCACTCATTCCCGGCATGGTGATGTCGCTGATAACGAGGTGGAACTCATTCGCGGCGAGCAGCTCGAGCGCAATCTCGGCCGAGTTGGCGGTCGTACATTCGTGACGGTCGCCGAGCAAGTCGGAGAGAATCTCAGTTATGTCCGGTTCGTCATCGACGATGAGAATCCGTGCTTTAGGGTCACCTGACATCAATGTGGCTCCTGGAATTCGCAGATTCAGAATTTTACGGCGACCAGCCGGATGACTTCATCGAGTCGCTATGATCGAGGTTTTTCGGGGTCGCAGGGGCGGTCTCTCGCGGGGTATTCCACCTGCATTTTGCGGCAGGTTTTCGGATTCTACAGTGTTCGGCAGCATGTGCCAACAAGTTTTTACGCAAACCTGCCCGGTTGGGCCAAATAACGGCTGGTGGCGGGCCTTTAATGCAAAAAATCTGGTATTTAAACGCAGAAACGCCCCTCCCGCGATTCACGGGAAGGGCTATTTCTTTAGTGTTTTGACGCCCGGCTGCTGTTAGTACCTGGCTGAACGGCGACGTTTGCGGATTCCGTAGGTGTAAACGGCTGCGCCGCCACCACCGACAGCAGCTCCGATCAAAGCGCCCTTTTTGCCCCCGGCAATCCCGCCGATCAGGGCGCCGGCGCCTACACCGCCCGCTGTCGTTAGCTTGTCACGATGCTTTTGCCAGAAGCTCCTCCCGTGTTTGTGAGCGTCGCCGATACAACCGTAGTGCGTATGGGTGACGTTGCTATGCCGGTGCCGGAAACGGCCACATCTCTGAGCCGAAACGGGAACCGCCATCAGCGCAAGCAAAACCGTCACTACCAGAATGGCAAGTAGTTGTTTCCTCATAGTTCTTCCTTTTTCAAGTTAGCTTTTCTCACGGGAGAGTTTTTAAAGGGGGGCGCACTCATTCTATTGCTGCACGGCGTGTCTGTCCAGCAAAGGTCTGTGTGTTCAGCATTCGGTCAGGCTTAGTCCTTAAGAAGCGGTCATCTGTCAAACCACAGCCGTGCCAGCGAAATATTGTCCGACGCGTAGCGTCATTATGAGCTTAGCCCGGCGTTTCAACGCCGGGATTCCCGTCGTTAGGCGTTCTCGTCGCCTAGCGACGATTGAGTCAAAACCCGATTTCATGCGTCGCTACGCGACGAGAAAAAATCCCTGTTTCCTTCCCCGGCCTTGAAAGGCCGGGCTAAATTCACGCCGATGCTACGCGTCGAACGGGAGATTTGACCGCCCAGTTGCGCGGCGCTGGAAGAGACCGTATTATCTCTTGCGCAAAGCCGGAGTGGCGAAATTGGTATACGCACCAGACTCAAAATCTGGCGAGGTCAAACTCATGTCGGTTCGAGTCCGACCTCCGGCACCATAACTCCTCAACCCCCTTCGAAAAGCGGCTTCGTTATCACGTGGCAAAGATCGTAACTCGTAATGTTGTGTATCTAGATTCTCGTGACTTGATTAGTTTACTTGCTGAGAGTGCACCAGTGTCAGTTGAAGAACTCGCTGACCTCTTAAGCGAGCGAGATGCGCGATTGGTTTATTCATTTTCGAACATTATTGAAACGGTAAACTTTGGCGGCCTGGACGAGAAAACAAGACGGCTTCAGGCTTTAGCTTCACTTCCCAATGCATTTATTCTCGGGCTACCGCCGCTGCTCCGCCTAGAGTTCATGCAAGCATTGTTCGCTTTCTACGGAAAAATGCGTACCGTACCGAGAGTTGATCCCTTCCGAGCGCAATGGCATCAGACGCTATCACATCATTCATTACCAAAGTTCGAAAACCATACTATGGCGGAAGTAGTGTTAGCGGTCCTCGCGGAGAATCCTGGCATTGGAAAAAACACGCGTGCCAAGCTTCAAGAACATGGTTGCGGTAGAACTTGCTCGAGCAGTTGGAACAGTTCAAAGCTCCAAATGGCTTTGGTTTAAGAGGCGTTGCAAATGCCCTGATAAAGTGCAATTCGGCCAACTGCCAACATTCGAGTTAGAGCCGTTTTGCCGTTGGTTAATGCTTCGCCCTGAGGCTTGTCCGGCATGGAGACTGTTTTATAAGGCTCAATCGGAGTTTACAAATAACCTAACTGATGATGGCGAACCCGGATCCGCCTGACTATTCTCACATGACGGCAATTCCGGACGTCGACGCACCCACTCTGGACTGAAGGATGAGCGGTTACTACCGAAACGCAGTTTGGAAACTGCAGAAGACCTATCCGCGCTCTTCTTCCTTCTCTCATCGAGTATTCCGTAACTTAGGAACGTGGATCGATTCACTCTGAAATGAAGTGGAAATCGAAAGCGTTGACTTGCGATTGTAAGGAGTTGACAACCGCTCTCGCGGTGTTGGCGCTCACTACACTCACTCGCCTCGCTCCGTTCGTCGGGAACCATCAACAAGGGTGGTAGAATGATTAACTAACGAATTGAGAGAGGTCAGCTGGCGATTCCTTTATTAACCGTCATGTTAAGAGATATAGGTCGCTTGTGCCCTGATGGTATTCCTCCAAACCAACGTAGCTAACGTCCACCACAACAACGAACGATGTCTTGCCGGAAACAAACTTGAAATCCGACGGACCAATAGAATCTCGGTCATCTCTGACCGCTCAACCCATGGGTATTCCCTATTCAAGCTGTATTTGATAGGAGGAAATCATGATCTACCTACTTGCGTACGACTTAGTGAACGAGTCCAAAGGTGCGTTTGACTATAGACCGCTATGGGATGAACTTAAGCGCCGCAGCGCTTTTAGAACTCAATATTCGTTTTGGCTCGTCAATTCGAATGAAACGGCCGAGCAGATCGTAGAGCACTTTAAGAAATTCGTGGACAGCGACGATCGCCTGTGGCTTACGTCCGTACGTAGAGACCAGCACTGGTACACACAGGCTATCGGCGGAACCAACAAGTGGCTAGAAAACAATCCACCGACGTAGCTTTGGCGTTCCGCGCGCCTCAATTAACTGCTGAGCACTTGCTTCGAAGAGATAGTTGGCGTGGACTAAGGCGAGTTGACTACTATGGAAGATTGGAGATTCACTCAATAACTTCCTGGCCCTTGTCGTTTTGAAAACCAATCCGTATGAGAACCCTTCGTCCAGCTACTGCTAATGGACCCGTCTAGGGAAATAACGCGCTTCATCGATGAGCTTAAGGCGCCATCAAAGATGTTTTCGGGAATTCCTACGGCAAACGAGGTGAACAAAGCAATGATTTGCCATAGGGGCATGCTCTCATCTTCTACGTGCCAGATATACCAACCACTATTAGGAATGAGAACTCGTTTTTGATGTAGGACAGGAAGACCTAGACGTTCAACGTGGCGCGACCACTCGACGTCATCAAACACAGGCAACACATCTTTCATGTTATTCAACGTAGCCGCCCACCTAAATTCTGAGATCAGAGGTTGTTCGTCGAGCCAGTAAAAATAGAAGCTAACCAAACCCGCAAGCATTATTACTGCCATGCCAAGGTCTAAAAAATACAAAGGCGACCCAAGGTTCTCAATAAGCTTTCGGACTTCCTCATTCTCGAAGGCGTCGATATCTGAGCTCGAATAAAAACACAGCGGTATCTCAATTTTCGCTTCGCCAGTTGTGAGATCCATTCTTATCGATGCCCCACGGTAACCGGCTTGCGGCGAAGCCTGACGGAAAACGAGCGATTCACCTCCGGCATACCCAGTGTTCAACGGCAGATTTCCATCAAATGAGCTTTCATAGAACGGTATTCTAAAAAGCTGTTTTGTTCTTTCCAGAAGCTCCGCAATGTTATCGACTACAAAATGCGATTCCGATCGCTGAATTGTGCCTGGGTACGGTGCAATTACTACGCTCAGATTGGGTTGATCGGCAGTTACAGACTCTGAAGGCTCTTTGCGTAACGCCAAGAATCGTTTTCGGAAACGCCGACCGTCTGAATAGAGACGATCAATTGTGTAGCGATCTTTCTCGAAAACGGGATCTGAGGAATCAGCATTACGGCGATAAATTCTGCCATCACTTGTGACGAAAGGCTTATCTTGATTGCTGGGAATCTGAACAACCAGAACAGATCGATCCGGCGCTAAAGTTATCAACTGTGAAAGAAACGAAGGAAAGGGATCAATGTGTGACTTTGCGATATCCCGTACCTTCGCGCCCGGATCGGGGTGCTGCGTCAAATCAATTCCACAAAGAGACTGCGGAATATTTTCAGGGGGTTTTGATTCGATACCAACCATATACCAGCCGCCATAGCTATTTGCGAAGGAAGCAATGCTTCTCGCAACTTTGATGTTATCTGCTGGAAATGTCCGCTTGTATTCAACAAATAAGCCCTCTGCGACGTGCCGAGTCAACAAGACTTGCAGATCGCTAAGAGCAATATTCTCGCCGGGCTTCTTTTTGAACGGATCGAACATGCAAATTATCTTACGCGCTTTTGGCTTGCCTTGACGACTGTGGGGAAGGCAGGGTCACGCTCGCGCCGGAGTTTTGAATGCCTTTTCGCGTTGCGTTGGCGCTCACTACACTCACTCGCTTCGCTCCGTTCGTCGGAAACCATCAACAAGGGTGGTAGAATGACGCCAAATAAATCCTCGTTTCCGTGGCCCGGCGTCCGATGACTAACCCTCAAACAGACGATATTCGCAACTCGTTTCAAAACGAACTGAACCTGCACGGCTATGGATTTCAATTCAGCGTGCTTAAATCAGCCCAGGACCTAGCTCGTGCCACAAAGTCGAAATGGAGCTTCCGAGTCTCGGAGTTTCCGGTAGAAGTACGTGGCGTTGGAACGAAAATCGATTTTGTGCTTTTTCGTCAGCCGTACTCTTTCTGGCGAGCCGACATGATATGCGAATGTAAGCGAGCCAACCCGGCCCTTTCCAATTGGTGTTTTATCCGCGCACCGTACATTCATCGAAACCACGGGAAAACGCCTCTTCTGATTCTCGAATCGGCGATTCGTTCAACCACTGGCGAACTCAGAGTTTTTGCAAAAGCCGAGAGTACGGCTCCACAGGCGTGTCATATCGGCTTGGCCATTAAGGCTAAAAGCAAAGGCGATGCTGAGCCAGTCAAACAGAACACGCGGAGTCAAATAGAGGATGCCGCCACCCAGGTACTTCGTGGGGTCAACGGCTACATTGAAATGCTAGCGGCAAACCCTCAGTTAATAGAGCTATCGGGTCAAGATGCAATCGTCAGAATTGTTCCTGTTGTTTTTACTACGGCAAACCTGTGGGTTTCGAACGCGGACCTCTCCACATCTGATCTGTCAACTGGCAAGGTGACTCTCGAAGGAAGTTTTGAAAACGTTCCGTGGCTCTGGTATCAATACAACGTGTCCCCTGGACTAAAACACATACAGAGAACTGTCGAAAAACAAGAAAAGATCGAAGAACACATGGTCGCTGAACACATTCGTTCGATCGCGATCGTAAGCCCAACTGGTATCGCTGACTTTTTGGAGCAAACGAGCGAATCGCTTTAAGCCGGATGCAATGAGATTTCGGGGGAAGGCAGGAAAAATGTCTGACGATTGGATGGATGCGTTCAAGGAAGAAGTGGCGTCTGAACGAGGCCAAAAAGAGCAGAAGAAGGCATTAGAACAACGCGATAAAAGCGTTCTTCGCCAAGCGATTGCTGAAATATTTGACGACCTTGAGAAAGAACTGAAGTCGGCGGTGCCGACATTCAATTTCAAGATGTTTGGTGCCAACAGACGGATTGAGCTTCGTTACGAGGGAAACCTAATTACAGGCGACCACTTTCTATTGGTTTTTGACAACTTGAGGTATTTCGTGCGCAGAAATGCGAAGGATCACGTTATTGAATTCACCGGACAGATGGGTTCCGTTCAACACCAAAAATACATTCCGGCCAGCGGGTTTCTTGCAGACTTCAGCGTCACCACGACCGATGGAATTGATATCATAATAAGGGAGAGAGAAAAGATATCTCCTGTCACAATTGACCAACTTGTTCAAAGAGTACTCACCACACTCGTCAGAGCAACCTTAGTTAAGTAGATAATGCAGACATCTCTCTTTCGAGTCCGAACGGAGTCCCCGATCATCCCCTTCATCCTCGTTATCCTCATTATCCGCTCGGCTGCCTCGATGCCGGTGACCGTGATAGACTAACAACTTACGTCGCTAGTTCAGTTTACACTTTAGCCACGAGTGTCCGACCTCCGGCACCATTCAAATTCTTCCTCTTTAATGAATCATCCGCCACACGCCTGGCTGCCTGACCTGGTCTATACAGGTAAAGAATTCAAAAACAATTTAGCCGTCACCGCCGATGCCAAGGGACGCGTCGCACGTCTTGCCCCAACGAACCAGGACGAAGAGGTAGTGCGACTTAATAATCGCGCGCTGCTGCCCGGCCTAGTTAATGCTCACTCTCATGCCTTCCAGCGAGTGATTCGCGGACGTACCGAACACCGCACCAGTAACTCAACTGATAGCTTCTGGACCTGGCGCGAAATGATGTACAGCGCTGCCGAAAGGTTGACACCCGAAGATCTGTACGATGCTTCGCGGATGGCGTTTATGGAAATGGCGCTCAGCGGCATCACCACTGTCGGCGAGTTTCATTACCTGCACAACCAGGCGGATGGTTCTGCCTATGACGATCCAAACCTGCTCGCGAAACAAGTGGTTCGTGCAGCAAAAGACGTCGGTTTGCGCATCGCTTTGTTACGCGTCGCTTATGCGCGCGCTGGTCACCGGGTCGCCCTAAATCCGCGGCAAGCTCGCTTCATTGAATCGACGCCGGGACTCTATCTGACAAACCTCGAGAAGCTGCGTAGGGATCTGGCAAGCACTTCTGGTGAAGCATGGGTTGGCGTGGCGCCTCACAGTGTCAGGGCCGTGCCGTTAGATTACCTCAAGACGATCGTCGAATATGGGAAGCAAGCGAGCCTTCCGGTTCATATGCATGTTGCCGAACAACCCGCTGAAGTTTCTGCGTGTATCGCAGAGCATGGGCGTTCCCCTGTGGCCTTGCTGGAAAGCGAAGGCTTGCTGAGCGACGGCTTCACTGGCGTTCACGTTATCCATATCACGGCGAAGGCGGCGCGAATGCTTGCCTCCGCGCAAGCTATGGTTTGTGCCTGTCCGACGACTGAGCGAAACCTGGGAGATGGCGTAGTGCCAATGGACCTGCTGCTTGCAGAGAACGTAAACGTGTCGTTGGGAACAGACAGCCAGACGCAGATAGATTTGCTGGAGGACGCGCGCGAGCTCGAATATCACTTGCGCCTGCAAAAAATGGAACGTGCAGTCCTCTCAGAGCCGGCCGATGAAGATCAATCGGCCCTTGCAGCGCGGCTGTTTGAGTGTGCAACTATCAACGGAGCGCGCAGCCTTGGTATGGCTAGTCAACCTTTAGAAGCCGGGAGCGAGGCGGATTTTTTCACCGTCGATCTTGGAGATCCCTCAATCGCCGGCGCAACTCCCGATGCTCTGCTGGCAACAATTGTCTTTTCGCTCAA
Source organism: Pyrinomonadaceae bacterium (assembly GCA_963826235.1). Classification (GTDB taxonomy): domain Bacteria; phylum Acidobacteriota; class Blastocatellia; order Pyrinomonadales; family Pyrinomonadaceae; genus PSRF01. The sequence goes on from CAWGWE010000003.1 coordinate 327,253, forward strand.
CAGATCAGCTGTGAAAGATGTGGTCGTGGGTGGGAAACAAATCGTCGAAGCCGGTAGGCACTTCGCTCAGGAAGAGATCACCAATAGGTTCACAGCACTGCAACAAAGGCTTTGGAGTTAGACCTCGCTCGCGCTTCTCATGACAACTGTTCAAACACTTTCGGAGTTGGTAGCGATTGATTCGGTCTCGGCTCGATCAAATGCTGAGATTGCTGACTATCTGGCCGGCTGCTGCGAAGACTTGGGACTCGTGGTGAAACGTTTCCCTTACCACGATGACAATAATCTCGAGAAGTTTAACTTGATTGCGTTGGCGGGCGCCGATTTCTCGACTAAACCGAAAGTCGAGTTGGCGCTCGTCGGTCACATGGATACAGTTCCGTATGATCCTGCCTGGGCAGAAGCTAAAAAGCTTATCGAGGATGATGGCAAGCTCTTCGCTCGTGGCGCTTGCGACACAAAAGGTTTTATTGCCGCCGCGCTCAGCGCTGTTGCCTCCATAGATCTGCGAACGTTAAAACGACCGCTCGCCCTCGTCTTTACAGGGGACGAGGAAGTTGGCTTGCTCGGAGCGAAGCGACTCGCGGCTGCCAGACCGCTTGAAGCTCGCTTCAGCATTGTTGGAGAACCAACCTCGCTGCAGCCAATCCGTGCCGGCAAGGGATATTGTCTGGCGGAAATAGTTGTGCACGGACGTGAAGGCCATAGCGCATATCCGGCGTTGGGTTCGTCGGCGATTTTTCGCGCTGCGCATTTGATTACGCGAATTGAAAAGCTCGCTGCGGAACTGGAACACGAACAGCATCCTGACTTCGATCCTCCGTTCACAACTCTCAATGTCGGACTCGTGCGTGGTGGCAGTGCCAAGAATGTAATTCCAGGTGAATGCCGTCTAACGATTGAATGGAGACCGATTCCAGGACAAAGAGCTGAACGATTGCTTGAATTGCTTGACGCGGCGGTAGCGGAAGAAACGAAACTCGATTCCAGCTTCAGTTGTGTGATCAATGCTTCTCGCACCGATTCCGGATTTGAGAACAATGCTGAATCGCAATTCGTGAAAATGATGGAGCGGCTCTCCGGCAAAAAAGCGGGAACGGTAGCATTCGGAACGGAGGCAGCACAGATGATGGAACTGGGTGATGAGGCTCTCGTTTTTGGGCCGGGAAACATTCGAGTGGCTCATCGCACTGGAGAGTTTGTTCCGATTTCTGAACTGGAAGGTTGCGTCACTATTCTCACCCAGGCAATTGCCGAGTGTTGTAGCAATGCCCAGTTTTAGGCTACAGACAACTATTCCCGCCCGATTTCATCGAAACCTGTTCATATGGCCGGAGATGAGAGCGTCAGGGTTGGCAATCATTGCCGGCTAAACGTCTATAATCTTTCTGCACCTATTAAAGCCGAAGAGCGGTGCCCTACGATAAACCAAAAGCTGATTCGCAGTCTGCCGCATTAAAATCATGAAGTATGTTTCTATTCGACTGGGGTTGCTCGCAGTGGTTAATGCAGCAATGCTTCTTAGTAGTTTCGCCCAGTCTCCGCTTAAACCACTCACCAGCAAAGAGGTTGTTAGCCGGCTCTACGAACTACCGCGGCATCCCGAAAGGCGTGATGCGATCGTTGAAGAGATTCGTACTCGCGGCATCGACTTTCCTTTAACATCCGGATTGAGATCCTTAGTCGCAACTAAAAGCGGCAACGACCCGGTGCTGCGCCGCACGCTTGAAGAGGCTGACAGGCGCCGCTTAAATCCGGAAGCCTCGGCACTGCCGCCGGCCTTAGAAGCAAACCAACTTCTGGAACGGGCCCGGGTCGCAACCCTCGCCGCCGCTGAGGCGATGCCAGACTTCATCGTGAAGCAATTGATCCGGCGCACAATCGCATACGGCAAGACCAACAACTGGTTACCGCAGGACAACCTTGCCATCGCCGTCAGTTACCGCGCCAACGTCGGCGAGGAATACAAGATCCTTTCAGTTAACGGGATGCCCCTGGGGCCGGAAGTGCAAGAGAGTAAGGACTACAGCAAGTATGTGGGCGGTGCTAGTTCAAGCGGTGTCGAGTATATCTCTGCGTTGGCCGACCTCTTTAAGCCAAACTCACAAACAACTTTCAAGGCCGTCGACACCGATCTTCTCCGCGAGCGCCGCACCATTGTCTTTGAATATGAAGTTAAGCGACTCAATTCGAAGCTGACCCTGACCGCGGATCGCACTCGGATAGCCGATGTCGGCTCGCGCGGACGCATGTGGATTGATCGGGAGACCAATCGGGTACTTCGTTTTGAACAGATCGCTACCGAGATTCCTTCTGACTTTCCGATAACCGCAGCCAGCAGCTTGATCGATTACGATTGGGTGACCATTGGCGAAGGCAAATTTGTCCTCCCCGTGCGCTCGGAAATACTGCTGACAACAATGAACAGGGGTCAGCCGCTCCAGAGCCGTAATGAAATTCGCTTTCGCGGGTATCAGAAGTTTGGCGCCGAACTGAAAGTAATCGACGAGATAGACGAAAGCGACTTTCCGCCCGAAAAACCCTAAACATTGGCGATTGCCGATTGTCCCGGAGCGGAGAGAGAGTACAGTTTTCGACAGCTGCCCCTAGGTTCGATGCTGGCAAAGTGTCGATTGGCGGCTTCCCATTGTCGATTGGCTCTGATGCCGGCTAATCGGCAATTGCCAATTGGCAATCGGCAATGCGTAAATCGCCAATCGGCAATGCTTCGCGTGTACAGTTGCGGTAATTATCCCTTTCAAGCAACGGGGCTTTTGCCCTAGAATCGGCGCATGGCCGATCCTCTCTCACGTCCGACTCCTAAGTTTCTCGCAAAGGTTAGCAGAGATCAGGTGGCGCTTATGGCCGCGCAGCCCAGAACCTTCCGGCGCTATGCCGCAAGGTGGCTTAGGCAGTTTTTTGAAAACATTAAGGACAACTTCAGGGATACCTTGATCGCTTTATTGGCTGTCGTTGGAGTTCTGGCCATACAGTTCAAGGCAGGGTTAATACAGACCGATCAAACGTGGAGCAGCGTAGCCGTAAATCTAGGCCCCACTTTTTTTGTCCTTACCGCCTATGTTGTCTATCACGGGTTACGAACGTCCCATACTTTAGACAGCGCTCGCGCAGCCGACACGGACGTTTTGTTGCTTGGCTTAGAGGAAGCCGAAACGGAACTACAAATTGAACGCACTGAGCCAAAATTAGAGGGAAGAATCCATCAAGTTTACTTCGACAGTCCTGAGATGCCATTAGGGGCATCATGGATCGACGGAGGCGAGATGGAAATATCAATCCAGGTTAGCTTAGGAAATGTTCGCCAAACTGAAACAGCTATACATGAGTTTCGGCTTCGAGTGGAGACCGAGAGTAGGGTGTATGAGGGTTCAGAAGTCTCTATGACAGATATTGCCTATAGCGAAGTGAATAGTTTTGACTTGCCTATCGCTGAGTATTTTATTGACCGCTTTGAAGTGGCCAAGAATCCGTTGCCTAACGGTTATTCAAGGGGCCATATGGAGCCTGAGAGGTGGCTGAGATTTAGGATAACAGGTATTCCTGTAGCTGAGATTGACGTAGAGGAGAGGGTCAGACAAATAACTTTGCTAGCAACAGATATTTTTGAAATTACGCACGAGGTTTCTGCTGTTCCACCTTGGCGCAACCGCGGAAGAGTGTTTAGGCACGGCTAGTTTAATGGAAGCTAGTATCCAATGGGCTGAATCTTGTCGGGCGGCTCGCGCATCTCCGTTAGAGTGAGAATAAAGTCAGGAAGCTCAGCGGAACTGGGAGCTTTGACCTGAAGGAGACAAACAAACATGTCCTCAAACTTCTTATCTCCCGACTCACGAGGCTCGGAATATTCAAAGGATGCGTCCTTAAAGCCAACAGTAAGCGTGCCGGGTGCGGCCGTAATTTCTCCAGAGGGAGCCTTCACGGCTATCGCGGAGTTTCTACGCCTTCCTCGTTGAAGTCTGTCACAGAGCCGCCCATTGATAGGTGCGACCGAGGTGTTGATAGGGTAACCACTAATACGGTGTTTTCGTCATACCACTTACGCAAGAAACTAATTGCCATCTCAGCAGGGCATTCCATGTATTTATCCTTCGTTGAATTGGTTGGCGAGGAAACCGCTCAACACCTCGCTAAAGAGTTTGGCTGGCAATGGCCTTCTCCTTCTTGCCAATGAGTTGCTTGTACTCAATGTTTGAAGTGGTCAACAGATTCAGCAACGTGTCTCGGAACAGATAAGGGTTGCCGCGATTGTTGAACCTGAATTCAAACTCATCTAAATAGCGATCCATATGCTTGACTGAGAGTTGATGGTAAGAACCAATGATTGAACGCTTGAACAGGCTCCAGACGTTTTCCAATGTGTTTGTATGAACATCTCCGCGCACCCATTCTTTCTTGAAGTGGTCAACGGTCTCGTGGCGCGTGTTGTAGTCTGCCACTCCCTTATAGCTGTGGTTCTCATCAGTCATAATCGCCGTGCATTCATCAGCAATCTTGGCGCGAATAAACGCTTGCAATTCTTCTTTAGTCGGCTTGTTTCCTACCTTAAGGCGAACGTCTCCTTGGCGCTGAATTGCGCCCATGACCATCGTTTTTCCAGCGGTTCGCGGACCACCTTTTCCCTCGATTCCTTTGCGACGCTTTACAGCCAAGTGCATAAACTTAGCTTTGCCCCCAATATAGGTTTCGTCGCATTCAACGATGCCGGAAAGCAATTCGCAATGGTCAACGTCTTTAACGGCCTCGCGGACTCTGTGGCACATGTACCAAGCTGTTTTGTAGGTCACTCGCAGCGTGCGCTTGAGTTGCAAGGCCGAGACGCCCTTCTTGGCTTCTGAGATAATGAAGATGGCCATAAACCACTTAACAAGTGACAAGTGAGAGTCATGGAATATGGTGCCAGCCTTGACAGAGAAGATATGGTTGCAAGTGTCGCAATGGTATTGATGGCGTTTCTTAATCCGCGAGATTTTGAGCGAGGCGCATCTAACACATGTGACGCCACACGGCCAGCGCAGCTTTTCGAGATACAAACGGCAACGGTCTTCGTCGCCAAACTTCTCGAATAGGTCTACAAGGTTATAAGCGGAGTTGTAATTAACTGAGCGTGGCATTGGAAACTCCTATTTGTTTTGTGTTTCCCTCGAACGGCGATAGATGGCGCGTTATGGTATCTGAATGCCCTTTCGTTGAAGTTCCGTCATCGCGGCAATTAGCGCCTTTGCGTGTTGGTCGTGGAATGACACTTGAACAAACCGCTGATCGCGTCCACGAATTGACAGGCTCAGCGAGCCGTCGCGCGGTAAGGTTAGATCGAAACTATCGACCAAAATAACGTCATGGAGATCGTCGAACTGCTTAGGCATGTCGGAATGAGCGGAACGGTTGACACTGGAGGCGACCATTAACTGCATTAGCTTCTGCTCAAGTGCGACAACTTGGCGTATATCAAGCGTTATCTTGTAAGCGTTGCCAGTTTTGCCCTTGAAAGTGAGTTGCGCGGCATTACCATCTTGCTGAATCTTGACCTCGGTAATGCTGTCTAGGTTTAGATTTCTATTCATCGGGTGAAGCCTTTATGACTAACAAAAAGAAGCAAGAGAAAGAACCGGAAAAGCAGCCAATAGACATGACCACTGACGAAGCACTTGACTATGTTTTTGGGGAAGAACTATCCCAAGAACTAAAGAAAGAAGTGCGCCAGTTTGATGACGATCCGGACTGCCAGAACGGTGATAACTAACCATGTCCAGCACCCTTACCAAATAATCAGCCTTGCGTCAAAGGGATAATTACCACAGTTGCAGACAACTTTCTCCTGATTGGTATCCGAAAGCTGACAGGAAAGGTTCCCTGCACTTCTTCTTTTCCGAGTATCCTCTTCGTCTCGCGAAAATCTCGGTCCTCAAACAATCATGCGGAACAATCATTGCGATGGATCCTTCTGGGAGGCCTCGCTTTGAAACCTCGAGTTCTAATTTACGACAAAGACCAGGCAATTACCCGGCAACTGTTCTGGACGCTGTGCGAAAATTACGACGTCGTCACTGCGAATGATCTACCGACGGCCGTAAGGCGGGCGGCGGCTTATGAACCGGCGGTAGCGATCCTGGATCTAAACACTCTCTCGTCGTCTGACTCAGACGATACCGGTGTCAGAATCCTCCTGTATATAAAAGACCATTTTCCCAGGACCCGGATACTGGGGATGACTGCGGAGATTTTTCCGGGGACGAGGCAGAAATACCTTAGCCTCGGCGTTGATGAACTAGTCGACAAGCCCTTCGACACGCAACACTTGCTCGACTTAATGCGACGTCTTGCGCCTTTACGTTCGCTCGATACGATCGAATCCGGCTCCTTCACACTCTGCTACTGACTTCTCTTCCTTCGTCTGCGATAATCCTGGACACCGCGAACGCAAATTTATTTGAGCTGACGAGGTTGCCGACACCCAGCCGGTGTTTTCCCATGAGCGAAGAACTGGATCGAGTAAAGCAAGTTCGAGAATTGCCGCTTTTTCCCTTGCCCATCGTGTTATTTCCGGGCGTCCCCTTACCGCTTCATATCTTTGAACCGCGCTACCGGCAGATGTTGACTGATGTCCGCAAGAACAACAGCCTCTTTGGACTCTCCTATTTCGATCCTGGCTCGTCGACCTTGGAACGGCCGCCGCCGGGTCACATTGGTTGCGCCGCCGAAATCAGTGAAACGCAAACCATGCCTGACGGGCGTTCGAATATCCTCACCGTTGGACTCGTCAGATACCGCGCGGAAGATTATGTTGATCGCGGCGATCCCTACCTCGTCGCTCGCGTTAGCTTCTTTGAAGACGATGATGAAGACGGGTCGTTACTCGTTGAGAGCTCTCGCGAGGTTGCGCAGATCTTTACGCGAATCGCCCGCGCGGTGCGCTTGATCAACGACGAACGCGCTAATTTGCCGGACATTTCGGACACCGATCCGCAGCGGCTTTCATTTCTCGTGGCGGCGGCGATGGAGGTAGATACAGATGTGAAGCAGGAGCTGCTAGAGCTGCGTTTAACTTCGGAACGCTTGCGACGATTGCGCGACATGCTGGCGCGGGCTGTGACCGGCTACGAAGAACGGGCTCGCGTTCACGAGATCGCTAAAGGTAACGGACACAGTGGCAGGAGAATCGAAATCGAGTGAACATGTCCGGCGCGCCTTCCCAACCAATAAATGTAAAAGTTCTGTTCTTTGGCGCGGCTCGCGACGCGGCCGGCCAAGCCGAGGCTGACTATCTCACTGCACCCGCCCGCGAATGCCGCCAGTGCTTTCGAACAAGTTGTTGCATCCTTTCCAGCGTTGCGCCGCTTCGGGCGTTCGCTGCTTTTCGCAATCAACGAAGAATACGCCACGGCGGATCGAGAAGTGCGGGCCGGAGACGAGCTGGCAGTCTTTCCGCCGGTGAGCGGCGGCTCCGGTGAAGCGCGTTCGATCAACGCTGCAACGCCCGAAAGCTTTGACTTCTTTGAACTAACCACTGAGCCAATCAGTGTGGGCGAGGTGGCTCGTCGCGTCGTGCTCCCGCAATGTGGCGCGACCGTAACGCTTGACGGCTACGCTCGTGAGTGGACGAAGGGACGCCAAACTCAACACCTGGTTTATGAAGCTTATGCGCCAATGGCGCTCAGCGAGTTGCGCAGACTCGGGCGTGAGGCCCACGAGAAATTTCAGATTGCGTACATTGGAATTGTTCACCGCACGGGCAAACTTGAAATTGGCGACACCAGTGTGGTGATTTCTGTGGGAGCGCCCCACCGCCGTGCAGCGTTCGAAGCTTGCGAGTGGGCGATTCGGGAGTTGAAGCGAACAGTGCCGATTTGGAAAAAAGAAGTGTTTGCCGACGGCGAAGTTTGGGTCGAGGGCGAGGGCGGCAAACAGATTTTTGAAGAAACCCCGTGACAATTGGCGATTGGCGATTGGCGATTGGGCAGCGTCAAGGGATTTAATCGGAAATCGGCAAATGAAATTGTTGGAGCGTCGGCAATTCGGCATTGGCAATTGGCAATCGGCAATGTCTTAGCTCGCTGGCGTTTCGTCTGTCACCTCTTCTGCTGCAGCCTCAACAAGTGAAGCGCTCGTGACCTTGTCGCCAACGTCAGTCTTGATCAAACGAACTCCCTGAGCGCTACGACCAGTCTTGCGGATATGGTTGGCCTCAATGCGTATCAGCTTCGCCTGCTGTGTGATGATCATGATCTCCGAGTCTTCCTCAACCGGAAACACCGCTACAACTTTCCCGGTTTTCTCAGTCGTCTTCATGTTAATGACGCCTTTGCCGCCGCGCGACTGCAACCGGTAAGTCGTGATCGGTGTCTGCTTCCCGTAACCCTGCTCGGAAACTGACAACATCCTCTCCGTGTCGTCGGCCGAAACCGGGACAAACGGAAACCACAAAATCGTCAGGTCGCAAACTGATGCCCCGTCACTCCTCTGGTGGCACGTCCCATCGGCCGGACGTTTTTCTCGTCAAAACGAATCGCCAAGCCATTATGCGTAGCGATGAAGATGCGCTTGGTACCGTCAGTCAGAACCACGTCGAGCAGTTCGTCGCCATCGTCCACATTGATGGCGATGATGCCGTTGGTGCGAATGTTCTGAAAGTTATCGAGCGAAGTTTTCTTGATTACGCCTTTGCGCGTCACCATCAGCACGTGACGACCCGCGGAAAAGTCTCGCACCGGAACCACGCCGGCCAGCTTGCGATCAGACGGGATGCTGATCAGGTTGACGATTGCTTTTCCGCGCGCTGAAGCAGCAGCATCAGGAACTTCATGCACCTTGATCTTATAGACCATGCCATCGTCAGTGAAGATCATGAGGTAAGCATGGGTTGAGGCAATGAACAGATGTTCGACAAAGTCTTCATTCTTCGCAGCCGCGCCGAAACGCCCTTTGCCGCCGCGTCCTTGCCTTTGATAAGTCGTGATCGGCGTGCGCTTAATGTAACCACTGTTGGTCACAGTGATCGCGACATCCTCATCGGCAATCAGGTCTTCAATGGAAAACTCGGCACCCTCATCGACAATTTCCGTGCGTCGAGCGTCACCAAACTCCTTTTTCACCTCTTCCAGTTCGGATTTAATTACGCGGCGCAAAGCCGCTTCATTGGAAAGGATGTTTTCCAGTTCGGCGATGTGTTTGATTATCGCTTCATACTCGTCAGTGATTTTCTGCCGCTCGAGGGCAGACAAACGGCGCAGCTGCAGGTCAAGGATTGCCTGCGCCTGGATTTCGGAGAAACCTAAGCGCTCCATCGTCTTCTGCAGCTTGCCGAGATAAGTTTTCAGCGCTACGTCAGTCGGGGCGCCCTTCCAAACCTTTACCTCAGCCATCGTGGCCATCTGTCCCATTAGCCATAGGCGCGCTTCGTCAACTGAGCGAGAGTTGCGAATCAACGTGACAATGAAATCCAGCGCATCGATTGCTTTGGTGAGCCCTTCGAGAATGTGAGCGCGTGCTCGAGCCTTCTTCAACTCGTACTCAGTCCGCCGCCGCACGACTTCGCGCCGAAACTCGATAAAGCACTCCAGCATTTGTTTCAGGTTCAGCACGCGCGGCTGACCGTTAACAATTGCCAGATTGATTACGCCGAATGAGGTTTGCATCGGCGTGAGCTTGTAGAGCTTATTCAGGACCACTTGCGGCACGGCATCGCGCTTTAGTTCAACGACGATGCGCATCCCGGTGCGATCAGACTCATCGCGCAGGTCCGAGACTCCTTCCAGTTTCTTTTCATTGCTGAGCTCAGCAATGCGCTCGATGAGGCGAGCTTTGTTTACCTGGAAGGGGATCTCGGTGATGACTACGGCGTCGCGCTCCTGCGCGCCACGGCCGATTCGATCGATGCCGGCGCGGGCACGCAATTGAAGAATCCCGCGACCTTCCGTATACGATTTCCTGATTTCTTCCCGCCCGTAGATGAAACCGCCCGTGGGAAAGTCAGGACCGCTGACGATCTTGGTGAGCGCATTAATCGTTATCTCGGGATCGGCAAGCAGAGCAATGGTGGCTTCAACAATCTCTGTCAGATTGTGCGGCGGAATCTTCGTGGCCATACCGACCGCAATTCCGTCAGAACCATTGATCAAAAGGTTGGGAATGCGGGCGGGAACAACCTTAGGCTCGCTCAGCGATTCGTCGTAGTTAGGCTGAAAATCAACCGTCTCTTTCTCAATATCCGATAAAATCTCGCCGGTAATTTTGGACATGCGCACTTCCGTGTAGCGCATGGCGGCGGCCGCATCTCCATCAACTGATCCAAAGTTTCCCTGTCCGTCAATCAACGGATAGCGCATAGAGAAATCCTGCGCCATTCGGACGATCGTGTCGTAAACGGCAGTGTCGCCATGTGGATGGTACTTACCAATCACATCGCCAACGACACGCGCGCTTTTCTTGTAAGCCTTGTTGTAGGTGTTGCCCAGCTCGTGCATCGCCCAAAGCACGCGACGATGAACTGGCTTTAATCCGTCGCGCACATCCGGAAGCGCGCGGCCGATGATGACCGACATCGCATAGTCGAGATACGAACGCCGCATCTCGTCTTCGATATCAATATGATTGCGTTCACTAGTTTCCATCTCAATAACCTTTCCAGTACAATCCGCCGGTCTAAAGTTTCGATAAGATTCTCTGAGTAATCGAACCTGCCTCCAGACAAAGCGCCACTCGGGACTCCCTAAAAATGAAGCCTTTCCCTCAGCTCATTTCGTTACCGGATTCAAGGGTGTTTTGCTGCTCGCAAGACAGGTAGTGCATGGACTTAAATGACAAGGTATTGTAGCCTTTCGGCTTAGGTTTTTGCAAACACGAAATTCGAGATAAAGGCTAATAAAATCAACAGCTTCTAGGCTGGATAGCCGACTTAAATTGAATACTTTTTCTAAATCGAGGAAGTCAGGTTTCAGCGCCGCCGCCGGCGCTGGGAAATGCGAAATCTGAGATGCAGAAAGACCGACCCTGGAAGCGGATCCGCGAACGACTTGAGCTAAAGCTGCCGGTGCGCGTGCAGTGTCGCGAGACCCCGGATTTCGAGTGGGTCGAGATCACGCGGCTGGTAAATGTGACCCCGTTTGGAGCCGGATTTACTTTGAAGCGGCCGATTGAAAAAGGCCGCCTGGTGCACATGACAATCCCAATGCCGCGCCAGCTCCGCGTATTCGACCACGTTGAAGATCAATATCGCGTGTGGGCGTTGGTTCGTTATATGAGATCACTGCCGGCCCAGAGTGGAAAGGCGAGCGCCTTTGAAATTGGCGTTGCCTTTGTCGGTAAGCGGGCGCCGAAAAGTTACGAAAACGATCCGACAAAGCGTTATGAGATTGCTTCTTCTGTTACTGAGATGCGTAGTCTGACCGAAGATCCGGACACGATCGTCGGTCCGATCTCAGGTTCTGACAAGCGCGCTTTCACGCGACACAACATCGCGGTGGACATGCTGCTCGAGACACTGGACGAAAAGGGTGAAGTTGATTTGACAGAAGACACCGTTACCGAAAATATTAGCCGTCAAGGCGCCACGGTTTTTACTAGTCTAACACTCGCTGTGGGTCGCTTCATTCGTCTTTCCAGTAAGCAGTTTCAGCTGACTGTTTACGGCGCAGTGCGCGGCCAAAGTATCGGCGCAGACGGAGTGCAACGTATCCATGTCGAGTTTATCGATCGCGAATGGCCCCTCTAAAAATCCGATGCCGACTGCAAAACCCATCATCATTCCGCGCGAAGTCCTGCTGGTTGAAATTGATCGTCGTTGCTCATTCGCCGACTGTGATAATCGAGTAGGGATTGGTCTAACTAAGGAAGAGGCTGCGAACTATCTCGGATTCGAATGCGAACATTGCAAACGTTGGAATGACGATAGCCTAACGCAAAGGGATATTCCTGATTGGTGGGACGAATTTCACGCCTATCAAACCAGCCACTAAACTCAAGTAATTCTGAGAATTGAAACTGACGTGAGAGCGAGCCAAACAACTGCCCGGCCATCGAAGTTAGATTCCCCCGTCCTACCTCAGAGTACGATTGACTTAATTCGTCCTGTCTTCGGCTGGATGGGTCGCGGGTTTTGGAATCTGAAGCTTAGAGGTCTGGAAAACATTCCTGCCGAGGGGGGATTGTTAATCGCCGCCAATCATCAGTCGTATCTCGATCCATTCCTGATCTCGATTCCCATCCATCGGCCCTTGCGCTTTCTCGCCTGGAGCGAAGCACTCGAATGGCCCGTGGCCGGGAAGCTGATGAAACTAATGGGAGCCTGGCCCTTGCAAGTGCAAGGAAGCGACCCCGCCGCGATTCGACGTTCAATTCAATGGCTGCGCGAGGCTGGTGCGCTGGTGATCTTTCCTGAAGGCGGCCGCGGTTTACCAAACGGCTCGATGGTGCGATTCAAAGGTGGGGCAGTCCGCCTCGCATTGGAAGCGGGGGTTCCGATTCTGCCGGTGACTATCCGCGGAGCAAATCGTGTTTGGCCTGCGGGACAGCTGGTACCGCGCACCGGAAAGATCGAAGTTATTTACCATCCATTGCATCACGTCACGCAAGGTGTAGGTGAAGAGACCCGCGAATGCGCCCGCCGCGAAAGTGACAGGCTCGCCGACATAATCAAGTCAGCCCTGTAGCCGCTTATCGCCGAATTACTTGCATCATAGAGTGATGCACGAGACCGTTGCTGGCGAGCACGCGGGGTGAGTAGATGTCGAGCGGCGCTCCCAGGAAGTCCGTGACGCTGCCCCCGGCTTCTTCAATTAATAGCACTCCGGCCGCAATATCCCAGGGATTCAAACCGTCCTCCCAAAACCCATCGAAACGTCCACAGGCAACGTAGGCCAGGTCTAAAGCTGCCGAGCCATCGCGGCGCACTGCTTGCGATTGCATTGTGAAATTGGAAAAATCGCGAGCAAAGTCGGGCCGTTCGCGAACGTCATACGGAAAGCCGGTGCAAAGCATCGCGCCACTCAACTCTGCAACTGTTGAAACTCGCATCGGTCGTTCGTTTAGAGTCGCTCCTTGCCCTCGTTCGGCAGCAAACATTTCGTTACGCAATCGGGTCGTAAACAACTCCCAATTCCAACTTACCGGCTCGTTCCACTCCAATAGAAACGCAAAAGCAGGGATAGCCGTGCGCATAGTTAGTCGTACCGTCGAGAGGATCGATAATCCATTTCCATTCGGCGGATGAGGTTCCCGAATTGTCGGAAGCGCCCGACTCCTCAGCGAGAATGGCGTGGCGCGGATAGTGAGAACGGATGCGTTCGATGATCAACTTCTCAGAAGCAAGATCTGCTTCGGTGACGAGGTCGATCGTGCCCTTGTTAGAAACCTGGAGCGCTCGCCCCAGCTTATCAACAAGAATACCTCCTGCGTCGCGAGCGACATTGATTGCGAAGTTGAGCAAGAGGTCTCCGGATGGTGTTATTTCGGCGGCGTAAGATTTCTCGAGGCTATTCCCAGAATTGCCTGGAGCTGCCGGTCCCAATACTGCCAACTGTGGTTCCCCGGGAGTTGGCGAAATTCGTGAGGGATCTTTCGTTCCAGCAGCAGGTCTGCGTAGCTGCGATTACCGGGAAAGAGAATGTCCTCAGTGCCACAATCCAGGTAGATCAGAGGAAGTGACTTGATGCCATCAGCCGAAACTTCCCGAGTAAGCTTGAGTAGATCATTTAAAGCGCGTGTAGTTGATCCCGTGGGACCAAATGTCTTGAGCAAAGATTGTCGAATGAACTCAAGGTTTTTGAGTTCACTGTCGGTCCATGTCGCCGCACCCAGGGCCCCACTCATCGACGCAGCCAAAGCAAAATGGTTTGGAAACTTGAAAGCAAATTTCAGTGAGCCGTAGCCACCCATCGACAACCCGGCGATGGCTCGCCCGCCACGCTCGGTACTGACGCGAAAACGTTTCTCAACATCGGGCATCAATTCTTGAAGAATATAAGATTCGAACTTGTCAGTGGGGACTGTTGCACTGTCGGTATACCAACCGTTTTCGCCTTCGACCATCACCAAAAATAGATCGTGGTGCGTCGCGTAAAGTGCGATTCCAGTGCGCTCGATCCAGTTCGTGTCGTGTCCGGTCAGGCCATGAAGCAGATACACAACCGGGAATTTTTTCTCTTCATTCCCGGCCCGGCGGTAATTGACCGGATAGAGAATGCTGTAATCGATCGCTTTACCCAGCAGTTTACTCTCGAGTCTGATCCTCTCGACCGGAGGATCGCGCTGCGCATAAGCCGAAAGCGGCGTCAGCACAAGGAGCAGTAAAGCAAAGCGAAACTTTCTCAGGAGTGTCGTCTCCACGTTTAGGTCTCCGGTAAGAGCATAGGAATATTGATTCCCTTTTCCCGTGCGGTGGTGGCAGCGACTTCATAACCTGCATCAACGTGGCGCGCCACCCCGATCCCCGGATCATTTGTTAACACACGATTCAATCTCTTCGCTGCTTCATCCGACCCGTCAGCCACTGAGACTTGTCCGGCATGTAACGAATAGCCGATGCCAACTCCGCCGCCGTGATGAAACGAAACCCAACTCGCGCCACTGGCCGTGTTTAGCAAGGCGTTCAGTATCGGCCAGTCGGCCACCGCATCTGTGCCGTCTTTCATGGCTTCGGTCTCGCGATAAGGCGACGCTACCGAGCCGGTATCGAGATGATCCCGTCCGATAGCAACGGGCGCCTCGAGATCGCCCCGCCGCACCATTTCATTAATCGCGTCGCCCATTTCAGCGCGCTCGCCATAGCCCAACCAACAGATACGCGCCGGCAACCCCTGAAACTGAACTCGATCGCGTGCGAGTCGTAACCAGCGATTCAGAGTTTTATCTTCAGGGAACAGCTCCAATGCCAAATCGTCGGTCTTACGAATGTCGTTCTCGTTTCCTGAGAGGGCAACCCAGCGAAACGGTCCCTTGCCCTCACAAAAAAGAGGGCGAATGTATTCGGGCACAAAGCCGGGTATTTCAAACGCATCGCTACAACCAGCGTCAAAGGCCTGCTTGCGAATGTTGTTGCCATAATCAAAGGCCACCGCCCCAGCGCGTTTTAAATCCAGCATGGCCTGTACGTGCACCGCCATCGAGTGAGTGGAGCGGTTTATGTAACTACTGGGATCGATTCGGCGTAGCTCCGCAGCAGCATCGAGGGTAAGGCCCGCCGGAACGTAACCATTCAAGGGATCGTGAGCGCTTGTCTGATCGGTGATCGCGTCAACCTTGAGACCACGCCGGACAATCTCGGGGAGCACTTCGGCGCAATTGGCCACCAGACCAACAGAAATACCGCGACGTTGTGCGCGCGCGTCTTCACAGATCTCAAGCGCTTCATCCAGGCTCAACGCCAGTCGGTCACAGTAACCGTTTCGGACGCGGCGCTCGATTCGCGACGGATCAATATCGATGCCGAGAAACGTGGCTCCATTAAGCGTTGCAGCCAGCGGCTGCGCTCCACCCATGCCCCCCATGCCGCCCGACACGATCAGTTTTCCGCTTAAGTCACCACCAAAGTGACGGTCGGCCATCGACGCGAAAGTTTCAAAAGTGCCTTGAACGATGCCCTGCGTGCCGATGTAAATCCAACTACCGGCCGTCATCTGACCGTACATCATCAGACCCTTACGCTCGAGCTCGTTGAAGTGGTCCCAGTTTGCCCAGGCGCCCACCAGATTCGAATTCGCAATTAAGACTCGAGGCGCGTACTCGTGCGTTCGAAACACCGCCACCGGCTTGCCTGATTGCACCAGCAAGGTTTCGTCGTTTTCAAGTTCTCGCAGTTCGCGAACGATTGCTGCAAAGGCTTCCCAGTTGCGTGCCGCTTTCCCGGCTCCGCCATAAACAATTAGATCCTCTGGTCGCTCGGCTACATCAGGGTCGAGGTTGTTCATCAGGCAGCGCAACGCAGCTTCCTGATGCCAGCCCTTACAGCTTAACTCGGCGCCGGTGGGCGCTCTAACAACTTTTGCTGACATGGTTAGCAGACTTAGCCACGCTGCAGCAGTCGCGAGAACCATCCTGACTCGCGTTTAGTGAGTTGTTCCAGTTCGCCCGAGTCGAGCCAGACGCCGCCACATTTTTCACAGGTGTCGATGTCAACGCCTTCGAAGTTGTTCGTCTTTAAGCCTGCCGTCGCATCTGGGACAATTCATTGAGGACGTGCCGGCTGCCTTGGCTTGCTCGGCGATTGCAATCTTCGCGCGCATCTTTTCCAGCGCTTCCTGGTTCTTCTTATGAAAGTATTCTTCCTCCAACCCGCGCCGTCGTTCATCAAACGTGTCTGTCATTTAAAGCTCCTCTCAAAGTGTGACGTTACCGTATTGCATCAAACTCGCCGGTGCGAATTGCGCCAGCGATCGCTTGAATATCATTAGCCATCGAGCGGTCCTTCTCCAACCGCGGTACATGCTTGCGAACAATCTCATACGCTCGGTGCACACCGCGGCCGGCTTTAAGCGGCGCTCGATACTCCAAACCCTCGGCTGCTGTGATCAACTCGATGGCGCAGATCAATTCGGCGTTTTCCACAAGCGATCGCAGTTTTGTAGCTGCCGTCATCCCCATTGAAACATGATCTTCTTTGCCGCCATCGGTGGGAACGTTGTCTACGCTCGCCGGATGCGCCAGCACTCTTGATTCGGCCAAAAGCGCCGCAGCGGAAACTTGCAGCATCATGAATCCAGACGAGGTGCCCGCTGTAGTCGTCAAAAATGGCGGTAAGTCTTCGTTCAGGTCAGGATTAACCAACCGATCGATGCGTCGTTCGGTGATACTCATCAGGTCAGTGAGCGCTATGGCTGCGTAATCAAACGCCATAGCCAATGGCGCACCGTGAAAATTTCCTCCCGACAAGACTTCGCCGGTATCTGCAAACACGAGTGGATTGTCCGTAGCGCTTCCCGTTTCAATCTCAACAATCTGGCGGACGTGACTTAACGCATCCCGAACTGCTCCATGCAC
This sequence comes from Pyrinomonadaceae bacterium, assembly GCA_963826235.1. GTDB lineage: Bacteria > Acidobacteriota > Blastocatellia > Pyrinomonadales > Pyrinomonadaceae > PSRF01. The sequence goes on from CAWGWE010000003.1 coordinate 344,242, forward strand.
CTGCGGCATGCAGCGCAAACTGTAAGCGTCTTGTACGCGCGGATCATTCTCGAGATGTGAAGTGCGGATTTCGCTGTCGCGCATTAATTCGCGCAAGTTTTCCGCGACGGCGATTTGACCGGAATGGGGGCGAGCCTGCTGGATGCGTTCATCGAAAGCGACCGGCGTGCCGCGCAAAGCTTCCAAACTCATCGCGCCCGCTATGTCTGCAGTCAATGCCACACGTACGGCCCGCCTTAAAGCAAGTCCGCCTACTGCTGCCATTGCCTGGGTGCCATTGAGCAGCGCCAGACCTTCCTTCACTTCCAGTTTTACCGGAATGAGTTCAGCCGCGCGCAAAGCTTCCGCGCCGGTCATTCGTGAGCCGTTGTAGAAAGCTTCGCCCTCGCCAATTACCACAAGTGCAAGATGTGCGAGGGGAGCTAGGTCGCCGCTTGCTCCCACCGATCCTTTCTCCGGGATTACGGGCGTTACGCGGCGTTCGAGCATCGCCAGCAGCGCATCGATCAAAAGCGCGCGACCGCCACTGTAACCGCACGCGAGTACGTTCGCGCGCAGCAACAACATCGCACGTGCTTCTGATTGCGAAAGAGGGGAGCCAAGCCCGCATGCGTGACTGCGCACGAGATTCAATTGCAACTCGCGCAGTTGGTCCGGTTTGATGCTCACATCCGAGAGGCGACCGAAGCCGGTGTTAACGCCATAAACCGTGCGGCCTTCAGCGACAATCTTTTCCACCACCGCTCGGGAGGCGTCGCAGCGCGCCCGGGCTGCAGACGAGAGTGTTACCTGCTCTCGACCTTCAGCGACCTCGACAATTTGTTGAAGGGAAAGTCTCTGCCCGCTTAACTCGAACATAAGATTGCGCGAAGCATGCCCCAGTACTCACTTGCAAGTAAGCTTCCCAAGGACGAATGAAGGAAGCAATTACCTGTAAGTCAGCCAACTCGGCAATTTTGGAACTGACTAGCCTCTAGTTAAAGACTCTGCGGGCACTTCTCGCTCAGGCGCATCGTTCCGGTCCATGGTTCGCGACTCGCGATCCGGAGTCTCGGAGATATCGATCTTCTTGAACTCGCCCGTCAAGGTGCCACTGCGAACCCGTTGTCGTGCGCGACGCGCGCGCATAGTTGTCCGGCCCGTGCCGGTCGCCACTCTGGTCCACTTCTTCATTGTCCGCAGCGGGCGCAACGAAAACTCATGCTGCGGCAGGACTTCGCCGGTGGCTTCGCGTAAGCGCACTGTACCAATGGCAAAGATCGCAATGCCGGCGTTGAAAATTACACCTACCACAAACACGATCCAGCCAGGAACGATTCCCACATCAGCACGGTCCAGAAAAGCATGGAAGTCGCGCGCCGGCAACGGATGAAGATAAACCTTCAAGTTCCAGCTCAACGCCAGCAACGCAAAGATCCAAAGATAATTTCGCCGCAGTCTTCTGCCGACTGCTTCCCATTCACTAATCGTAAAGTGTGGCGTTATCAAATCCGATGCGAGGTGCTGCGCCCATGCTTCATCTCGCAACGCATTTTCAGGAGCCAACAGTTGTGCAAAATATCCCGTCTCCAGCACGCGCACACGACTCGACCAAATTTCGTAGTAACGATAACGACGGGCTTCCATCAACAAGAAGATCGCGACCAGGATTGAGTTAATGGGAATGACAAAATGAGCATTGCTGGGAGAGCTGAAGACAAATGACAAGGTCGCACCGGCCGTGAGCACGGCCCAGTTTGTTGTCGTATCGAGTCGATTGCGCCAGGTGTTTGATCGCTGAACTTCGCCGCGATAAAAATGAATCATCGCGGTGTTGAATTCACCGGCTGACATGCGTCGCATCTGTACGGCGGGAGTCAGCAAACTCTTATCAACTCCGGGCGATTCTGAGGCCGGGGGCGCGTTGCGCATACGACTTGGAACCCGATCTGTAGCTAACGGGCCGCTTCCTCTCTGATTTGCTTCAGTGGTCATCGAAGGACGATCTGGTTCGGGTAGGGGTGCTTAGGACATCACTCCGCTTGTTGATAATAGCACGCGCGTAAGATTCGATTGTAGTTAAGTTGGCTTGTTACAAGCGGCTTCAAGCGATGAATTTCTTGAATTTTGGTAGTGCTCTGTTTGCCGTGTTGCTGGTACAAAAGGCGGTAGCGGGGTGATTGTGCGGCGCTAATGGTGAGGTTAGGTTTAAGGTCGGGGAGTAGCAGTAAGCTGCTTAGTAAGGCAAGCAAGGCATTGGCACTCCGGATCGGCGCATCGGTGAGACAGTCCGTGTACACGCCCGTTCTCGTCACGGTCAAACTTTTGGGCTATTAGGTCAAAGTCTCTGGTTATACCGTGATTGTATCTGCCGTAGATTGCGTTTGAGCAAAAGTCCGCGATTTGCAGGAGCCGGGTATTTTTAGCGGGAAGGAAAAAAGGTACGTCCGCTATAGCGTGAAGGTTTCCCCATCGCGTGCTACCGCCCCTGAAACGCTCGCCTAAAACTTCTAGGTTTTCTCTGTACGCTGATTCGGCTACTGCAATCAACCCTCTTTGCTCTTCGCCGGCTCGCCCTGCCGTGCCTCCGGTGTTGGAGATTCTCCAATTATAGCGTCTCAAAAAGTGATCAAACCTGCTGGTTAAATCCTCAAAGGCGAGTTCGTAGGGTTCACCTTGACACCATTCCTTTTCAATTACAGCGCCGAAGAGCACGCCTCTGCGCTCTCGTACGATCCCGTACATGTCGGTTGCCAATTGCCGCCGCATCTGTGAAGTCAAACGATTGAAAGGCTCGGTCACGGTTGCTTCAGGTGCTCGTAGCTTTGAGGCGTGAAACTCTACAGGGTCGCGGATGTCAGGGAAGTATCTGTTTTGAAGCGCGTCAACATCTTGAGCAAACCAATGAATCTCACGCTCAAAAACAGCGATGCCCGCTAGCACAAAGCTGCGGGCATCATTATGAGTACCTGACTCGTCCAGATATAAAATGTACATGAGGGGAGGCTAGTGAAAGTAGCCGAGGAGAGTATTACCTCTCGCGGACTTGCGCATGTTGCCCTCTCGACTGGACACAGACTACTTGACACTATCTATAGAGTCAAGAGAAAACCGTGTCACTGACATAGGTGCATCAAAGGCAAAATTCGTTGCCTGACCTATGCCGTCTGAGGCTTTAAAGGCGGCTTTTTCTGGGTATTTTTTCGGTATTTAGCCCACCTTGCCAGCACTGCGTTTCGAGCGCTTTCGCTACGTTCCTCTTCGGTCATATTGGCGGCACGGGCCGGGCCGCCCTTTAAGCCGCCTTTTCGCCCTAACGCAACAGCGGCTGGATTCTTAGCCCGTGGTTTGGATTTAGGCATGACTAAACTATACGTGAGCGGTCAGGAAAAAACAAGCATCTCAGCTTGACTTATACGTGACCGCTCACGTATAATTCTTCCATTGAAAGCAAAGGCCCTAGCGGCGCTAACCACTAAGGCCCTTTTGAAAACTAACGCGATTGCTCACGTCAGAGTCCAAGCAACTTGATTTTGAGCCAATCGCACACCAAAGGCAAGGCTCAAATGACTTGTTGTAACTGCAATCTAAAATGTAAAAAGTTTGGTAAGTTCGGCCCGCAACGAATCCAGCGTTACCGCTGCAATACCTGTAAGCGCACGTTTTCAGAAGAGCACGAGAAGCCGCAAGGGCCGCTAGGCAAAATGCGCATCTCGTTAGATAAAGCTGAGACATGCTTAAAGCTCATGCTTGAAGGTATGTCGATTCGTTCTATTCAGCGCATCACCGGAATGCATCAGGAAACGATTCTTGAATTGCTCGTGTTGGCTGTGCTCGTTGCGAGAAGTTATTGACGGAGCGCATCAAAGCTGTCCCGGTTAAAGATGTCGAAGCTGACGAGCTGTGGGGATTCGTGGGAATGAAAAAAATCACGCGGCTTCACAAGGCAATAACTCGTGAAGGTGTTGGCGATGCTTACACGTTCGTTGCAATGGAGCGCAATACAAAGCTAGTGCTTGCATGGCATCTAGGTGATCGCGACGTTCCCAGCACGGAAGCCTTCACCGAGAAGTTGCACTATGCGACAAGTGGGCATTTCCAATTAACCACCGACGGCTTCTTACCTTATCGTCACGCGGTATCCTACTCACTCGGGACTCGCGTTGACTTCGCGCAACTCATCAAAGTTTATGGCAAGAATGATCGTGAGGGTGAGCAGAAATATTCGCCACCTGAGGTGGTGAGCACAGAAACGAAAACCTTTATCGGTAGCCCTGACCCTAGAAGAATATGCACGTCCATTGTTGAACGCGGAAACCTCAGCATCCGTACTTCTGTACGCAGACTGACCCGTCTAACCAATGCTTTCAGTAAGAAGTGGAGCAACCATCACGCAATGATGGCATTGTATTTTGCGTTCTATAATTTCTGCCGGATTCATTCTTCGATCCGTTGTACACCCGCAATGGAATCAGGAATCACCGGACACGTTTGGACACTGAGAGAGTTGCTAAGCACTTAATTATCGGGAAGGTGCTTTCCTGCTTCTAGTAAAAGGTCCTTCGCGACGTCGCTCCCTGATTTTAGCAGTTTGCGATTAACCGGGTCTTTCGCCCATTCAAAGGTCCGAGTGACAAGGGCCTTGGCCCATCCGCGTTTATTCAGGACATCTATATTGTCTTTTAGTGCGGACATGTCATTTGAAATTTCATCGATCTTGGTTTGTAGTTCTGTCTGGTCTTCGGTCGCGGCCCGTAAGTTTTCTGTCAGCCTTGCTTCTAGATCATCTAGTCGGCCTTTCAAGTACTCGGCCTCTTGTCGAGAGAAGTAATCTTTTGGAATGTTACCGAGCTGCTCACATAGCTTGTCTATCTCTTGTTGTTGTTCCTCTAGCTGACGTTGAACTGGAATACTTGAAAGCTCATCATCTAGTCGCTGAAGCCACGCCCTTATATGGTCCTCTAGAGCGACGGCGTTAACGGATGCGGTGGCCTCCTTATCAAATATCTTCCCCGGACTTGCCGTAATGGCGGCGTACACAGGTTCCGTGACTACCTCATCTACCAAAGGCATTCGTGCGGTGAATGCGTACTTCGGTTCATAGCGATACGTTATTTCAAGAACCTGATCTGTTTGCTCGTTTTTGAACACCACTGAGAAATCGGTATCTCTAAACGGCCAATTTTCTTCTTCGAGAATCATGTCGTTTATGCGGGTGAGGTAGTGTTGTCTTATCATTTCGAGTCTCGCTTGTAGGGGATGGGCAAGGCTCCGAAACCATATATCCGCACCTTCTAAAGTGTCAACGCCGTGAGCGTTCGCATCCTTCATTTCGCCTCCCAAATTTTTATCGCTCAGCAACATTTCTAACCGAGCAGTACCTGAATTTTGGGCTGCTTGACAGTGTTCGACGCTGACACCTATAGTTGGATTTTTCGTTGTTTGACTAAATATTTTTGATTGTTGACTGCTGCTACGAAAATGGATTTGGATGAGCAGTGGATGGCGCGAGCGATCGCTGCGGCGCACGAGGGTGAAGCGCTAGGCGAGATTCCAGTGGGCGCCTGCGTCGTCAGCGAGAACAAATTGCTGGCGGTTTCAGGAAACAGAACGCGCACCGATGGTGATCCAACCGCGCACGCCGAAATTGTTGCTTTGCGAGCAGCGGCGAAGGCGATCGGCAATTACCGGCTCACAGATGCAGTTGTTTATTCCACGATTGAACCCTGCGCGATGTGCGCGGGTGCGTTGATTCAAGCGCGGGTACGCAGGCTGGTTTACGGAGCACGAGACGAACGTGCGGGAGCCGTCGAATCGCGATTTCGCATTTGCGATTCGGAGTTTCTTAATCACCGAATGGAATTGACTACCGGCGTGCTTGAGGAAGAGTGCCGCGAATTAATGCAGGCCTTTTTCCGCAGCCGGCGAGGTACTAAGGGATGAGGTTTGAGGGATGAGGGATGAAACGAAGCACAGCGGCCGCGTCTAACTCGAGTCGAGTTTGGCCGCGCCTACAGGTGAATTGAATTTTGATTTGGGCTTCTTATTCATCCCTCCTCCTTCATCCTTCGTCCTGCTTTTGGAGAGGTCGCATAGTGGCTTAGTGCACCGGTCTCGAAAACCGGAGAGGCTTAACGGCCTCCGTGGGTTCAAATCCCACCCTCTCCGCCAGACAATTGCCGATTGCCGATTGGCGATTGCGGATTGATAATTGGAAAAATTCCATTCAGCGTTGAAACTGATGTCAGTTAGTTGAGGAACACTGCCACTCGGAACTAGCCATTCGGCAATCGCCAATTGGCAATCGGCAATTCCTGGAGAGGTGCAAGAGTGGTTGAATTGGCAGCACTGGAAATGCTGTGAACGGGAAACCGTTCCGTGGGTTCGAATCCCACCCTCTCCGCCATACATCATTGGCACATTGCATTCGTCGATTTGCCAATTCGACAATAAGGACTAACCGGCAATTTACATTCGGCAATCGGCAAGATAACACGATGGACGACAACAAACTTGCAGCTGAAGAAGCGCGACGTTCCGTACAGCACGAAAGCGTCAAAGCCCAGGTTGAAGGCGAGGTCAACGCTGAAATAGCAGATCGAGCCAGTCAAGGTGCGGCGGCGCCTGAGGCGCGAAGAATGGACGAGATCGCCGGAGACTTCCGCGCTAAAGCCGTTGATGAAGTTGTCGAAACGGAGCACGAGGTCGAACGCTCGCGCGGACTGGCTCGTGTCTCGCAAATAGTCGACTACTTATTCTTCGTGCTCTATGCCTTGCTAGGGTTGCGTTTTCTTTTAGCGCTGCTGGCCGCACGTAGTTCAGCCGGATTCGTGCAATTCATCGTGACAGTCACGAATCCATTTTACGAGCCCTTTCGAGGAATTGTCTCTAGCCCAAGAACACCTGAAGGACATACTCTGCTGCTCCCGATGGTGATCGCGATCATCGTTTATATTTTATTGCACCTGGCGATCAACGGTCTGCTGCGACTCCTGGCACATCGCAAAACACATATCTGATTGCCAATTGGCAATTGCCGATTGCCGATTTGAGTATTGGCGAACAAGATCTGTGCAAAGCACGTAGAACCTAAAGAGACGGGCGTCTACGCTTTCTTATCGGTTTGCATTAATGGTATGTGCTTCAAGAACTTGAGGGAATTGACAATCGGCAATCGGCAATCGACAATTAGCAATCGTTAAACGATCTTTCTTTATCAGACTTCGGGCTCCGCACAACGCTCGCCTTGTGAACCCCGCCAGGCCGGGAACGGAGCAACGGTAGCAACGGCAACGTGTGTTGCGGGTAAGTCCGGAGTCTGGCCAATTTGGAAGGGATGATGGATGAAGGATGAGGGATGAATCGCTGTCAGTTCTCTGACTTTAGCGTTTCAGCCTCGTTCTTCATCCCTCATCCCTCCACCCTCGTCCCTTATGACCTACCAGGTAATCGCACGTAAATGGCGACCGCAGAGCTTTGCGGAGGTCACCGGCCAGGAACCAATCACGCGCACGTTGCAAAATGCGATCGAACACGATCGGCTGCACCACGCTTACGTCTTCTCCGGCGCCCGCGGGGTTGGCAAGACTACTACCGCAAGACTTTTTGCCAAGGCTTTAAACTGCCATAAGTCAAAAACTCCGACTGCGACTCCTTGTCGCACTGACGATCCGACTGCTTGCCCATCCTGCCGGGAAATTTCCGAAAGCCGCTCCATTGATGTCCAGGAGATCGATGCGGCTTCAAATACCGGCGTCGGAAATGTCAGGGATTCGATCATCGAAACCATCGGCTTTGCGCCTGCGCGAGATCGTTTCAAGATTTTCGTGATCGACGAAGTGCACATGCTTTCGATGCCGGCGTTCAACGCGCTGCTTAAGACCGTTGAAGAGCCGCCGCCGCGCGTTGTTTTCATCATGGCGACGACGGAAAGGCACAAAGTTCCCGAAACGATCCTTTCCCGAAGTCAACAATTTGAGTTTCGCACGATTGCCACCGCAAAGATTCTCGAGCGGCTCAGGCTAATTGCCGAAGCAGAGCAGATTTCCATTCCCGAAGATGCTTTGCGCGAAATAGCGCGCGCCGGCGAAGGCTCGATGCGCGACGCACAGTCGGCCTTTGACCAGGTGATTAGTTTCGCCGGGAACCAGATCAAGAAGGAGGACGTCGAGCAGGCACTGGGCGTAGCCGGAGCCGATATTTTGATCCGCGTGATGAATGGCATTGCCGCAAATCAACCGGCGGAAGCGCTTGCCGTAGTGGAAGAGGTAGTAATGCGCGGCCACGACCTGCGTAACTTCTCACGCGACTTGCTTGCGCACTTCCGCGACCTGCTGGTTACCAAGGTTTCGGGAAGCGAAGAGTTGCTGGAGTCAGCCGTATGTGATCGCGAGGAGTTGCGAAGGCAAGCTGATCTCTTTTCGGAATCTGATCTGGTGCGTTTCTTTCATTCGCTGGCAGAAACGGAAACTAAACTTAGCACTGCCGCTCAACCTCGTTATCAACTCGAAGTCGGATTGGTGAAGCTGATGGAGATGCGCCGGCTCGAGCCACTCACTCAACTTCTTGAACGTCTCACGGCGCTCGAAGAATCTCTGCGAACCGGAAAAGCCCTGGCTCCCGCGAAGCCGGGACCACCCACTGGCGGAGCCGCCCCAACTCCGGCTGGGGGAGCTTCATCATCAGCGAAAAGCAGTTCGAAAGCGATGAGTGCATCGGTCGGTGCTTCTCCCGCCACTGCCGCGCGGCCAATTGAATCAACGCTTACGGCTCTACTCGAGGCGCCGCTTGGTCCCACCGTGGATCTGCCCGTTAGTCCTGCAACCAGTTTTGTTGCTGGTGATTCTGAAATCGAACGCATTAAGTCGGCGTTGGAATCTCGTAGGAAAATGTTTCTTGTGACCGCGCTCGAAGGTGCCCGCTCTGCGGCCATCGCGAATGGCGAGCTCTATGTTGAGTTTGCCCCCGAAGCGCGCCACCTCCGCGACTTACTCGCGAAGAGCGACAACGTCAAAGTGCTGCGGGAGATTTGTCAGGAGATTAGCGGCAAGGAATTGGGCGTGCGGATCATGATCAAGGATCAGGCGGCCGCGGTCGACGCTGCGCCCCTCTCGCGGGAAGATGAGGAGCGGCTGGAACAGAATCGCCTGCGCGAGGACGCCGAGAAGCATCCCGTTGTGCAGCAGATGCTGCGCACATTTCGCGGCGAGCTCGTTGACGTGCGCCGCGTAGACAAGTCTCATAGCTGACCATACACCTGAAGGGGCCTGCCACCTCAAAACCAACCGTCCGAAGATCCGGAGTTTCACGCCAAGGAGCTAAGGCGCCAGGACGCAAAGGACGTTCTAACAGGCAAATTGAGCGGGTACACTTCGAACAAATTACAAAATAAAACCTCAAAACGTGCTACTCGATATGACGAAATTTTTTTGCGTCTGCCGTCTTGACGGTGAAATGCCAGCCGGACAACCTCCAGCACTTTCCACCGAACTAATTTCTGATCAGGGTCGTATAGGTCGCTCGGAGGGATTACTTCTTATGCGCGACCCATTTACTGCAGGACTTCTCAGCTTCATCATTCCCGGCGTAGGGCAACTTTATAACGGGCGAATACTGGCCGGCATTCTCTGGCTAATCATCACGCCGGGGTTTTGGATAGGATCTGGTGGCACGCTCGGCTGGATCTGTCACATCATCTCTGCGTATACCGCTTACTCATACGCGAAGGATCATCCTGTTCGCGCCTAACGCCTTTGAAGGGTCGAGACGTCTTTATCATTGATAGTGGGCGTCTCGACCCTTAATGAGAAGCGAAGCGCGACGAACTTTTTGCTCCGTAACCTACTTTCCTAAACTTCCCGCTACTCTGACCGCCGCCTCGTAAGTCGTATCCTTCGCGAGAATCTCCATTTCACGCGCTAACAATTGAGCCGTACTTCTGTTTCGCACTGGAAGAGTGCGACCAGGGCAGGGACGACCTTCAATCATTGCGTGCGTCTCCAGATGAAGACCGTTTTCCGCCCGTTGCACCACAAACGAAGCTTCACTTTGAGTCGATTGTAGTTCGACTCTCGCAAGGCGACCCGGCCTCATGGCCGGTCGCTCCACGCGTTTGAGTTCAAGACTAACCGCACTGCCGTCGGCTTTGCGTGCGGTGAACAAGGTCTGATCGCCTTCAGTCGTTTGCCCCTCAATGCGCCAATCCAACCGGCTCGCCAGCCAACCGGCTATCAGCAACGCTTGAGTGGCGATCCCATTGGTATTTCCCTCAGGCGCGCCATATTCGATTTTGACTCGTTCCAGTTCGGCAAGCGCGGCACGATATTCATGGACGTCATAGAAATTAGCGAGCAACGCCCTCCACGAAGTTAGACGCGCCCAGTTGATGTCGCTCACCGCAATCGCTTCCACGCCCTGCCGGGAAAAGAGTTGCTCAACAATATCCAGATGTAGATTCATCGCCGCCAGATCAACTGAATCTATTACGAGCCGGTCTGCGGCATAACTAAGCGGCAGAAAAATATCCTCGTCGGGTCGCTGCAGATCCTGCCACCAGAGAAAGACGGGCAGATCAGGTACCAGCAACGGAATCCCCGCACTGGGCAGCTCGGACGTGAACTGGCCGTGAGCCACTAAGGTGATTTCCTCGCAGCTGAGCTCGGCCTTGGTGGCACGAGTTTCGGTCTGACACGAGGCGGAAACAAACATCTCGATATCAGAATCTGACCCCGGGCGATCGGCCAGCATCATGACAGCGCGGCAAGGATGAATTGCGGCGAGTTTGCGAATTGTCTCTTGAGTTTCCGCAAGCGCCCCATCGCTGGTAATCACAACCATAAGGTTGGCCGCGCGGGCGCGCAGGACCGCATCGTCAGGTCCCACTTCTTCTCCGCCGGCCGTTTCCAGCCACAGTTCCGCCAGGGCACGCTCAACTTTTTCAATATCGAGAGTCTTTTCAACTTGAATTTGTTTAAGTAGTGTCGACATCTTGGGTTGAGTCATTGACTCATCGAAGCCTTGGACGGTCACCGTTCACTACAGCTTCCGCCAGCTTTTGTTATCTCGCTCGATCAACGCAAACGAGCTGCGTGGTCCCCACGACCCCGCGGCGTAGTTAGGAAAGTCTGACGCGGGCTGTTGCCACGCATCAAGAATTGGCGACACGAGCTCCCAACCGCGCTCAACCATATCGCGCCGCGCGTAGAGCGTGGAATCGCCCAACATGCAATCGAGCAACAGCCGCTCGTAGGCCTCGGGGGCTTTCACGCCAAACGAGGCGCCATAACGAAAGTCCATGTTGACCCAACGAATGCGCAGCGCCTGCCCCGGCAACTTCGCTCCAAAGCGAAGCGTAATTCCCTCGTTTGGTTGAATGCGAATCACGAGCGTGTTCGGCTGCAATGGCGTATCGGATTCCGTGAAAAGCTGGTGCGGCACTGCTTTGAACTGAATTGCGATTTCCGTCAGGCGCTTCGGCATTCGCTTTCCCGAACGCAAATAAAAAGGCACATCCGCCCAGCGCCAATTAGCAAACTGAAGTTTGATGGCGGCGAAAGTTTCAGTAGAAGATTGCTGATCAACGCCCGGCTCTTCGCGATAACCGGGAACGGTATCGCCCAGCACCGTGCCCGGCCCGTATTGCCCTCGGACAGCGAACTCATCGATACGATCTGTGGGGATCGCACGCACGCTGCGCATCGCGCGGATCTTTTCGTCGCGCACACTATTAGGTTCCAGCGACGTAGGTGGCTCCATCGCGATCAAGGCGACGATCTGAAATACGTGGTTCTGGATCATGTCGCGGATGGCGCCTGCTTTTTCATAGTAACCTCCGCGACCCTCGACGCCGATTGCCTCCGCATTCGTGATCTGCACGTGGTCGATGTAGTTATGATTCCAGAGCGGCTCAAAGATGCTGTTGGCAAAACGAAAGACCAAAAGGTTCTGCACGGTTTCTTTACCGAGATAATGATCGATGCGGAAGATTTGATTTTCGTTAAAGACGGCTGCGAGTTCCACATTCAGCGACTTCGCGCTCTCCAGGTCGTGCCCGAATGGTTTTTCCACGATGATGCGCGTCCAACTTTGATCCCCCGGACGCGCCAGGCCGGCGTTACCAAGATGGCGAGCAACAACTCCAAAGAAGTCTGGCGCTGTTGCCAGGTAGAAAAGGTGATTGTTTTGTGTGTTGCGAGTGGAGTTGATTTCCAGAAGTTTTGCTTTGATTTTCGGGTAAAGTTGCTCGTTGTCAAACTCACCCGGCAGATAAAAAAGCCCGTTGGCGAAACTATTCCAAGCGGCTTCGTCGATCTCTTCTTCAGAAAACTCGTTGAGAGCTTCGCGCATCTTGAGGCGAAACTCTTCGTCGTCCATGGGCGGGCGCGCCGTTCCCAATACGGCGAACTCCGCCGGTAAAAGCCGCTGCCGGGCCAGGCGATAAAGCGCCGGTAGCAGTTTGCGCCGTGTGAGATCTCCAGTGGCGCCGAAGATTACGACAACGCAAGGCTCGGACGTTCGCTCGAGACGCGTCCCACTACGCAGCGGATTTACGTTCTCAACCAAAGTTGTCATCTGGAACTTTGAACTTGGAACTTTGAACTTTGAGCTTTGAGCTTTGAACTTTGACTTTTAAATTCGAACTTTGAACCTAACTACTGCCCACGCCTTCTGCTTCCTGCCTCCTGCGTTCTGCTTCCTGCGTTCTGCTTCCTGCCTCCTGCGTTCTACGGCCTCGCCGGCTTTTTGATCGTGGGAACGGCCCGCGGAATGTCTCCGTCGTCGACAACAAGAGGTGTCTCTGAATTTTGCGACTGAAGCTTGGGTGCACTGCGGCGCAGCAGAGGAGGCAGACCCGGTTTGGGTAAACGAACTGTTTCTACATCATCAGTGCGCCTGAGGATGGCGCCACCACGACCTGCAACCCAAACATTTGAGCCTCCCCGATTCGCGATTGAGAACAAGGTCGTGCTGGTAATCGTCGGCTGCGTGAGCCAGGTCTCGCCGCCATCTTTGCTTTCGACAATTCTTCCCTGCTCGCCGGCCACCATAACTTCATCACGCGTACTCGCTGCCACAGAAAACAAATTCGTCGTGATCCCACTTTCCAAATCTCTCCAAGTGAGACCACCATCGTCGGTGCGGAGAATCAAACCCTGGGCACCGACCGCATACCCGCGTTGCGGATCGGCAAAGGTCACGGCGTAAAGCCACTCTTTCAAATTTCGATCAACACGTTTCCAGGTTGTGCCTCCATCCTCAGTCCGCAGGATAGTGCCATTTGAACCAACCGCTACGCCGTGTTTTGAATCGATGAAGCGCACATCTTCGAGCCAGGCGAAAGTTTCCGCCCGTTGAAAGTGCCAGGTTTGACCGCCGTCGCTCGATTCGAGGATGAGACCGCGCGCTCCGACTGCCCAACCTTGAGTGGGCGAAATAAAGTCAACTGCCAGCAGATCCTCGTTGGCCTCTAATCGAACCTGCGCCCAGGTAACTCCGCCATTAACCGAACGCAGGATTGTTCCTCTATCGCCCACCGCCCAACCTAACTTCTCGTTGACGAAATCCACGGCATTCAACCGCACCGTGGTGCCCGAAGGGCGCACTGTCCAGCTGCGACCGGCCGAACTTGTGAAGAGGATCTTTCCGCGGGCGCCGACAGCCCAACCGCGAGTGTCGCTGAGAAAAAAGATCTGAGAGAGATCGTCGCGGCCGCCTTCGGTGAGACGACGCCACGAAAGACCACCATCGTCCGTGCGCAGGATCAAGCCATCAGCACCTGCGGCCCAACCAAGCAACTCATCGGCAAAGTGGACTGATGAAAGTCTGGGACTGGTGCGCACACTAACCGGCAACCAAATCGATCCGCCGTCCGCCGTCGTTAGCACGAGGCCATCGTCGCCGGTAGCCCAGCCCACCTTGTCGTCTTTGAAATAGACCGAAAGCAGATCTGTTGTCGTGAGGCTGTTCGCCGTTTGCCAGGTAAACCCGGCGTCGCGAGTTTCAAGGATAGTTCCCGCGTGGCCAACCACTACCGCACGCAAAGGCGAACTAAAAGTGACCCCGGTTAAAGCTTTGCTGCTGATGCCGGTTTTCGGTTTCCAATCAATGCCGCCGTTGGTGGTCACTAGCAGTGTGCCTCGCGCTCCGACAGCAACCCCGGATAGCTCATCGGCAAAGGCGACTGAAAAGAGGTGCACTGTTGTCTGCGACTTTTGTAGCTGCCAACTGATCCCGCCATCTTTGGTATGAACGATAGCTCCGAAGGATCCGACGGCCCAACCTAGTTGCGATGACCCGGGTGCGAAGGTGACACAAAAAAGATGATCGCGCGTTCCGGTGGCGCGGCGTATCCATTTACCACCGCCGTTTGTAGTAGTTAGGACAGTACCACCTGCGCCCGCCGCGATCAGCTTCGCTTTGTCTCTAACATACAGTCCATACAAGGTGGTGTTGGTGGGCGAGATCTGCTCTTCCCAGGTGAAGCCACCATTACGCGAGCGCAAAATGGCACCGTCTCCACCCACAGCCCAGCCGTTCTTCTTGTCTAAAGCGAACTTCACATTGTTGATTGAGTTTCCTTGTGGCAGAGGGTTTTGCCACTGCCAGGCACGAATCTCCGGCCCCTGAGCGCTAACGATTGCAGCCGATGCGAAGCAGATCAGAAGTAAGAGCGTCGTGGATAGAGCTGGCCGCCTTGCGCGCCAGCGAGATGATCGGCTGGGAATATCTCCAATAAAAGGCAATCTTGTCCGCTGTAACAGCAAAGTGAGTAGAGCTACAACTTTCGGGGAGTTAATGTCTCTGGAGCTCAGGATTATAAAGATGAAGGAGCGGGAAAGCGAATAGGGCTAGAAAGACGGAACAATAGAGGACTTAAACAATGCAAAGGTTAAGGCCGTCGCAGTGTCGTTAGGGAGGAATAGCGCGAACGTGAGGTCGAGGGGTCCAGCTCCATTAGGGAGCGACTGCTGCAGTCAACAGGCGGGAAAAAATTGTTCCCAGGAAAGCCTCCTAAACTCAAGGCTTAGTTTTCAAGATATGGATCAAGTGTGCCGACTCTTTCTTCAGCGTCGCGCAACACCTCTGGTTCCACCCGCCCCAGGGCCGCCAGGCGACGGGCTGCGCGATCGACCGCCTCTTGAATTACATGTCCGGAATGGCCGGCAGTCCATTCCCAGGAGATCTCATGACGCTCTGAAGCTTTGTCGAGACGCGCCCACCACTCATGATTTGTTTTGCGACGAAACCGGCCGTTCATTGTCTCGACGACATAGCGCGAATCAGTAAACAACCGGACCTTACATGGTTCACGCAAGGCTTCGAGACCAACAGCAGCGGCAGCAATCTCGGCTTGCTGATTGGTAGCCTGTCCGAGATAGCAACCAACTGAACGCCAAATTCCCTGATAGCCCAGGAGGGCCACGGCCGCGGCTCTGGTCGCAACTTTGCCATTGCCGAGACTCGACCCGTCACAAAATATTGTGACTTGCTTTCGTGGTGCTCTCGGCTTGGTCTGATCGGCGTTGGTTTTAGTCATCGTGTAAGTAGATAATTGAAAGTAGCCTAACACAAATGCACGAGCGTCCCTTCGTGGACGCCCTTATTCGAACAGGGAGCGGCCAGGGAGTGCCGCCCTGTGCTCACCGCTTTCGCAACTTGTCGCACTCGCCGACCGCATCAGATAGAATCCTGTCGGATATCACTGAGTTTTCTGATTTAAAACCTGAAAGCGATGCGACTGCTTCACCTGCTATTGCGAAGTTTCCGCAAAATCATTCTTAAACCCGGCGAGTCGTTCCTAATCTTCAGGATGGCGTTGTGGGTTTCGCTGCTTTCACTACTCGTGAAGCTTCGTCCACTGCCGCAGGCGCTGCAAGTGGTCGCTGCTAAACCAAGGAGTGCTCCTGCGGATTCTGCAGAGGTTGCGGAAGAGATAATGAACCGGCTGGCGCGGGCGATGGACCTGCTTTTGCGAACTGATATGTTTGTGTTTAAGCCCAGTTGTTGGAAGCGAGCTGCCGTGCTGCATCGCTATCTGACGCTGAGCGGGATCAATTCGCGCATCGTCTTCGGCGTCAGGCGCGGTGCGGAGGGTGAAGTAGATGGTCACGCCTGGCTTGAATCGAATGGCTCTCCGATTCTTGAAACCACAGCTCCCAACTACAAAGTCACTTACTCTTTCCCCTCCGAAGAGCCTTTTGAAGCTGATCTCGCCTCGATGTCGTAAGACGAGGCAGAGGTGCCGAAGCAGTTTATCGGGCAAACCGGACGGCTTGAATAAAGCCAACGAACGAGGAGAGCAACATCATGATTCGTGGCCCAGCACTTCTAGCTATTCTGCTTATGTCCATGATTGCCTTACCAGCAAAATCATGTGGAAAGGAAAAAATGAGCGAAAAAGTTAATACCGAAGCTGCACAGAAAGATCGCCGCGTTCCCGAGGGTAAGTGGGGCGGTCAACATGTACGCCTGGAGGTTTCGGGGAGCGGAGCTGAGTTTGAGTTCGACTGTGCGCACGGCCGAATGACCGGACCGTTAACTGTGCAGAACGGGCGTTTCACTACAACCGGGACTTTCGTACGTGAAAAGGGCCCGGTACGAATGGAAGATTCCGAGCAGGGACAGCGGGTTTATTTCAAAGGCGAAGTTCAAGGTTCGCGAATGACATTGATTTTTTCGTTAACCGAGGATTTCAGTGAGGCAGAAACGTTTACGCTGACTCGTGGAGCCGAGGCAAGGCTGTTCAAGTGCAAATAGTCCAAGCTGGCACGGTTCAAAGGTCACAATGGACTACCGCAGTACATAAATCAGATAGCTAGTATCACCCAGTCGTTGCCATCCTTCTTGCATGGCCCAGCTCGGCGCCGCTTCAGCAACAACAACTCGGGCGCCGGTACCAGCGATCGCAGCCAGCGCCTTTGCCCGCGTAAGCGCATCAACCGCCCAAAATTTTTCCGCTTCGCCTCCTGGTGCAGCCGGTATCTCCGCTACCACGCGCACCCTGGCAAGCCTGGGCCAGGCTGCAAACATTGTGTTGCCAACGGACGCGACACGATCGTTTTGCTGCACGCCGCGCTGCTGTAATTCGCGAGCGACTTGCCACTGAACATCACGAAGCTCTGAATGTCCGGATGAGAAGTCGCGCAACGCGGAATACGCTAAGCGTGCGCTATGCGGAAGGATTGAGAGGACAAAACAGAGTAGCAATCCCAGGCTCACCCCCGATGCCAGCCGGCGTGTTTCAGGCATGTTTGCGAGCTGAACTCCTGCCAGACAACTCAAACCAATCACCGCCACAAACGGCGCGATGTAACGCGGCTCAATATTAATCGCGAGATAAAGCGCCACAGCGATGAGCGACGGAACAAACAGAAACCAATAGGCAAGCAGATTTCGAAATACGAGCTGTCGCGGGCCGCTCTGGTAAAGCAAGACAAATAGCGCGAAAACCAGTGCGACGATAAAGAAACGATAAAGTAAAAACCCGTAAAGCCCTGTAAGGTTGCGCCCGATAGCAGCTAATTGTTGGCGCAAATTGAAGTGCGGGGTGACGCCCTCGTACCAGTAAGAGGGGTCGTACCAGGGGGGATAACTGATGCCGATTGCTCCGCTAAATTCGTAGACGGCCGGCTCGTCGAAAATTTTCCGAGTCGTATGCAAAGGCGTGCCGCTGTCCGCTGGATTACCTTGCCAATGAGTAAACCGCCTGGTCCCGGTAACGTACCAGGCGTAGTTCAGGCGCGCGCTATCGCCAATTGTGAATCGATGCTTCGCGCGGGATATCGCGATGACAAAGGGAGCTGCCAACGTCAAAAAAATTACAAGCGTGATCGCTGTGTGCAGGAGGGCAGGCTTCAATCCGATTGTTCGTCGCGCCAGCAAGTAAACGATGACTACAAAAACCAAACTCAGCGGGAACATTATCGTCTTCGTTAGATAACTAATTCCCAACACAACTCCCAATGCTACGAACAAGTCGCGGCGCGAGGGCGCTGTTTTAATTCGCAGGATAATTCCGCACGTCAGGAAGATCAGGGCAGTAAGAAGTAGATCCGGGCTGGTACGCCAGACACGATTCATAAACAGCGACGTCCAAATGAAACTGGTGTAACCAAAAACCAACCAGCTCCACTCGGGTATTGATGCCTCGCTGCGTCGCAGTTCCCGGTCCTGTTCTAGCGCACGCAGAAAGTAGGCGAAGCTCACCAACGCTGCGATGTAGATCAGGAAGTTTAAAAGGCGTACGACGGTGAATTCCCAGAATGGCGAGGGCTTGAACAGATGTAGCCAGAAGCCAGCCAGCCAGGAATAGAGAGGGCTCCACATGGCGTTCACGGCAACGTGCCAGTCGCCGCGCATATAAGCGTTGCCGATGTCGAGATAGGAAATGCCGTCGGGTCCCATGTAAGCGAGACCATCGGCGCTTACGTGACGGCGGGCCCACGCCTGAAGGAAACCTAGCAGCAGGGCCGTTAACCAAAAGAGCCGTTCGCAACTTGTTGAATTAAATCTCCGGGCGGGGTGAACACCGGACGAAGCCTCGGCCTCGTGTGTCTTGAGTAAATCGGGAGAAGAGTCAAACACGCGGCGCATCTTTAACTGGGGTGAAACAAGTTGTCAACGAGGAGACCGAACGGGCGAACGGGGGACGGGGGGAACAGGGGAAGGGGAACTAGTGAAGGAAGCCATTTTCCATTTGCCATTTTCCATTTTCATTTGCCATTGGGAAAAAGAAACCGCCAAGCCGCCAAGGGACGCAGAGGTCGCCACGAAAATCAATGAGAGAACTTCAGTTCGAGAACGCGGACTCGTTTGCAGATCTTTCTATGCTATTCCCTTGGCGTCCCTGGCGTCTTGGCGGTTTCTTGTCTTCAATGACAAATGGAGAATGTCTTCCTTGACGTTCCTCTTCCCCTGTTCCCCTTTTCCCCTCTCCTTTAGCAACTTATACTCGCCCTCGCGTGCCGATGAACAAAACGATACGTTGGCGTTGGGGCCTGATTGCGGCATTCGCGATGATGCTGTTATCGCTGTTCCCGCAACTACACTTGTGGTGGGAGCGAGGATCCCAATGGAACGGCAGCCAGGCATTTTTTTATACAGATGAATCCGCATATGCCGCCTACGTCAATGCGTTGATCGACGGGCGACCAAGGAGGAACGATCCTTATTCGGGAAGAGATGACACTCCGGAATCGCCTTTGCCCGAATCGCTTTTTTCTATTCAGTTCGTTCCTGCATATCTGGTAGCACTCCCGGCTCGCGCGCTCGGGCTTTCAACTGCGACGGCTTTCATTCTCATTACGCCGCTAGTGGCCTTCACAACGGCGCTCGCTCTGTTTTGGTTGCTGGCGCTGCTTACCAATGAAGACCGCGCCGCAGCTGCGCTCGTGCCTTTTGTACTCTGTCTGGCTTTACTCGCCTGCGGAAACGGCGTGGTGCGGCCACTTTTCGGTCACCGAGCGACTCTTGTGTATTTGCCTTTCCTGCGTCGTTATAGTCCGGCTGTTGCGTTCCCGTGTTTCCTGCTTTTCTTCTCGTTAGTTTGGCAAGTTCTAATGCATCCTTCGCGTAAGTGGCGTTTGGCTTACCTAATCGGAGCGGTCGCAAGCTTCACATTCTGCGTCTATAGCTATTTCTATCTTTGGACCGCCGCGCTCGCGTGGATTGTCTTGGTAGGTTTTCTCTGGTTCATCGCGCGACCTGATGATTGGCCTAATGGTCTGCGACGTGTCGCGTTACTGACCGCTATTTTTCTTGCCGCATCAGCACCGTATGCAATTCTTCTTTCGCGACGCGCGCCTACGATGGATGCAGCGCAGGCGTTAGTTCGCACGCATGCGCCCGATCCCTGGCGGGTGACCGAAGCGATTGCACTGATCCTTGTTCTCGGTTTAATTTTTGCGGTTTTTCGCCGCCGAATCTCAGGCCATGATCCGCGAGTTTTATTTATATTGGCTTTCGCGTTACTGCCGTTCGTGCTGTACAACCAACAGATCATCACCGGGCTTTCGCTACAGCCAATGCATTACGAGCAGTTCATCGCGCCTTATACCACGCTGATCGCGATGGCGCTGATGATCCTCCTGCTGCGACGCGGAAAAGAGAAGCATAGACTCTCCAGCGCACCCGTGCTGCTTGCCATTGGTTTGTTTGGCTATGGGTGGGGCATGGGAGAGACATGGATCGCTACGCGCAGGTTTGCCCAGGTCAATTTCCGGCGCGATGAGGCTCACGCTGCCAGTCTGCGTTTACGAGAGTTGGTTAAACTACCATTGAACAATCAAAGGGATCCGCGAGAGATTGTCTTTGCAAACATTGTCGCCCGCGGCGATAACATTCCAACCACCGCACCGCAAGCCTTACTTTGGGCGCCACACATGTTTGTTTTCTCCGGCGTTTCCCTTTCAGAAAACAAGGAACGATTGTTTCAGTTTCTCTATTACTCAGGAGTAAGTGCGGAAGACTTCACTCAATACTACAAGACGACCGACTTTATGGAATACGCGGTGTTTGGTTGGGATCGAGCAAATGCGAAATTAGCAGCTAACTACAAACCGATCAGCGATGAAGAAATCGCCATTGAGGCGAAGAATTATGGCGCCTTCGTTGCGAGCTTCGACGCAACACGAGCGACGCGACCAACTCTTTCGTATCTTCTGGTCGATGAAGATTATGTTGTCGATTTGAGTAACCTGGATCGTTGGTATGCTCGTGATAACGGTGAGCGAATTGGAAGGCAAGTGCTTTATCGCTTAACCCCGCGTGACGGAACATGAGTGGAGCTCTCGCGCCGCGCCTGCCGATTCAATGGCGTTTCGGATTCATTGCCGCCCTGGCGGTGACTGTCCTCGCTTTGCTGCCGCAGTTTCATCTTTGGGCTGTGCGTTCGGGCGACTGGCAGGGCACGTTCGTCTCGTTTGATTTTGACGAGGTCGCCTACGCTTCGTATCTTAATGCGCTAATCGATGGACGACCGCGTCGTAACGATCCCTATACGGGTCGAACCGATAACGCCGAGCAGGAGCTTCCTGAATCCCTACATTCAATTCAATTCGTAGCTGCTTATGCTTTAGCGCTGCCCGCGCGCGCTTTGGGCCTGTCGACCAACACAACTTTCATTCTTGTCCGTGCCCTTGCTGCCTTTGCCTCAACCCTCGCTCTCTTTTGGTTACTGGTTTTGATCACAAAAGATAGTCGTCTGGGCGCGGCTGGGGCTGTCATTGTGTTATGTCTTGGCGGCGTGGTAGCGGAACCTCACGCCGCCTGGCGCATTATTTCGTTGCGATGGACAGGTGAGCTATCACCATTTCTTCGGCGCTATGTGCCGGCCCTCGTTTTCCCTTTGTTCTTCAGCTTCATGGGGCTTCTTTGGCAGGCGCTGGGAGAAGAAAGGAAGACAACTCGCGTCCGGAATGCAGCGCTTGCAGGCATCCTCCTAACCATTCTGATCTTTTCTTACTTTTTTCTCTGGACTGCGGCGATCGCCTGGCTCTTGGTTATTGCAGTACTTTGGATGTGCGCAAACCGTTTAAAGGACCGTGACGCCCTCCTGGTTTTTGCGATCCCCACTGTCTTAGCCGCAATAGCCTTGGTGCCGTATAGCGTTTTACTCAGCCGCCGCGCGCCCACTGTCGATGCGGCGCAGCTACTGGCCCATACGCGGGTTCCTGTAATTAGTTTCTCGGTTGTAATTGGTTTGCTGGTTTTGCTGGCAATGGTTATTGCCGTCCGGACGCATCGGCTGCAATGGCGCGACCCAGCGTTTCTGTTCACTGCGTCACTCGGGCTGCTCCCGGCAGTTTGTTTCAATCAACAACTTGTTACCGGCCTGCTGCTACAACCAGTGCATTACGGCCGTTACAGCTCAAACTATGTGAGCCTGATGGCTGCCTTTCTGGCGAGCGTGATTATTTGTCGTGGCAAGCAAAAGCGACTGCCAGCGACGAGCGTCCGCAACAGAATACTCTTTCTTATTGTCCTGACAGTTTTTGGTTGGGCAATCGTTGAAAGCACCGTCCGAAGCGCTAGACTTCGTAACTACAGCAACTCGCGGGAGGACGGACAACGTGTAGCGCGACGTTTGCGCGAATTGGCAGTTGCGGGCACAGCAGAAACCAATTCGCAGCCGGAGGTCGTGTTCTGCACCGACCTTCAGTTAGCCAACTCGTTGCCGAACACAGCCCCTCAGCCAATCCTTTGGTCGGCACATCTATTCGTTTTCTCGGGTGCATCAGCTCTGGAGAATCGCGAACGACTCTACCAGCAACTCTATTATTCCGGAGTTGCTGAACAGGAATTTGCAGCGCTCGCCGACACATTTAGTTTCTTGCAGCTCCCCCTTTTTGGTTGGGAGCGTATGAATCAGGTGCCTTATGCGCGAGCCATTACGAGTGAAGATGTGCGACACGAAACCGAACTCTACGCTGAATACATTACTGCGTTCGACGCGACGAAGGCGGCGGCGCCAACAGTTGGTTATCTAGTGACGCCCGCGATGGGTGGACCGTCATTAGCAAACTTTGATCGGTGGTATGAGCGAGATGCCGGAGAACGAATTGGAGATTACGTGATTTATCGAACCCGGATGAAGTAGTTTCGAGTTTCGAAGTTTCGGGTTTTCGGGAAATCAGGCGGTAGGGTTTCGGGCTTTGCCCTCCGGTGCGCGGTGAGTCTCTGACTTACCGGCAATGCTTCTTTAATATTCCAGGCGAGGGCTCAGCCCTCGCCTATTAACACGAAAAAGACTTCGCGGTAAATCAGAGACTTACCAAGCACCCGGGGCGAATACCGAAACCCGGCACCCGCTCCCGAAACCCAACCCCTGATTGCCGAAACGCGGCCAAACTCGAAACTCGGAAGGCGGAACTCGAACTAAGTTAAGAGGCGATGCGCGCTCAGCGAAGCTACGAGCCGCTCGATCGAAGCAGTCGCATGTTCCGCACTTACGTCGTAGTGCTCGCAAATCTTGTTGGCAATCTCCTCCTTAGTTTGACCACTCTCCAGACCGCGCCACACAAGCATAGCTGTCTCGTTCAGCGTGTAGTAACGCTTGGTGTTCAGATCGACGAGCACTGCTTCACGACCGTCGAACTCGGTGTAGACAACGTGGCTATGTGGATGTGGGGTGGCGGAGGCGCTCAATAGTTTTTCTCTTTTGATTTGATTCAATCGCTGGTAGTGGCGAGCGCTACAATTACCGGCAGCGACCGTCCGTTACCTGCCTGAGTGTTGGCTTGCCCAGTGCGCCAGGGAATCTTCCCAAAACTTTGCAGACAGAAAAGGCACGGTGATCCCGTATAAAGATCAGGTGTCTCACCGCGTGCTGCGATTTCAGCCAATGCTTGCCGCCGACGTTCGACTTGTTGCTGCGCCAGCACTTTTAACCGTGCATAGCCATCCGCAAAACTTTCGCGATTCAGATCCGCCAACACATCAGGCTCGCTAGCGGCGTTTCGATAACCTGCGAGGTTGCAGCAAAGTGTCAAACGACCACGCCAATCGACATTGCAACTAGTAGTTTTTAGTGGCGAACACGGAATATCTGAATGAATGTCGTAGTAACCCGCTGCGATGCCGACCGGCATCTTTAAAATCTTTGCGAGTGCCATTACTTCCTGTTCCGCGAAGCGCTGTTCGTCGAGCGTCAGGGCAGACTCCTGCTCAGCTTCCGCCGACGTGGGTAATAGGTGCGAAAAATGAAGGGCGGCAGCGCCGAGACGCGCGGCCAGCAAAGCAATCGGTTCCAGCTCAGTCATCGTATCGCGCCGGATGCCGACTTTGAACACAAAGGGAATGTTTTGCACGTGACAGCGAGTGACCGCGCTGATCACGCGATCGAATGATCCGTCGCCGCGCCAGCGGTCATGCGATTCGCGCGTGGCTCCGTCAACACTGAAAGCTACGAGCCGAACTGCCTGTTTGTTGGCCATGATCGCCGGGTAAACTCGATCGAAGTGCCAACCATTTGTGACAAAGCTGCATTGCATGCCTTCGCTGGCGACGGCTGCAATCATGTCATTGAAACGAGGATGGAGCGTAACTTCGCCGCCCGTGAAGGTTACATAGTCGATCTGGTAAGCGTCGCGTGCCTCGCGCACGATTCGGCTGAGCAACTCGGCGGGAAAGTAGTTGGCCTGGGTGTGATAGAGAGCGTCCTCATCGCGCATGCAATAGCTGCAATGAAGATTGCAGATATTTGTCAGCTCGACAGTTAAGCGAACTGGATCGCGGCGCTGAGGTACTTCGGTAATCACGGTCACGAAACCTTTTTACTCCGTCATGTAGGGCGCGAGCAAGTCAGCTGCTCGCTCAGGCTGAAGCAACAGGTCCCGACCGGCCGCCAGTTCATAAGCTCGACATTGATTTGCCAGCCGCGCCAACATTCGCAGGTAACTCGGCGCCGTATACCTGTCGTAAGTGGCCCAGGGACAGTGTCGCAGGAGTT
Source organism: Pyrinomonadaceae bacterium (assembly GCA_963826235.1). Classification (GTDB taxonomy): domain Bacteria; phylum Acidobacteriota; class Blastocatellia; order Pyrinomonadales; family Pyrinomonadaceae; genus PSRF01. Next base: position 368,666 of record CAWGWE010000003.1, read on the forward strand.
GCTCCATCGCGGCGCGCGCTCCGATCTTGTTGATCTGCGTCTCATCCGACGACACTACTCGAGGAAAAAAGAGAACGCGCGGCTGGCAGCTTGCTGCCCGACTCTCAGGAAAAACAGTTTCCGGTTCCAGGCGACGCTTTGAGGGATCCGATGCCACTGGAGGACCAAGAGCAGCGCTTAACCTCGTGCTATTGCTACCAACTACCGAAGTGTCAGCTACGGCAAACAAGCGCCGTAACCCTTCCACCTCGAGCGCTGTGGGTGTTTCACGCAACACCACCATGTCATCCGACAAGTAGAGCCAGGCCGCCTCGGTGAGACGCAAGGTCAACGTTGTCTTGCCGCTTCCTGAAGTGCCAATAAAAAGAGCGCCTGCTCGCGAAATCGGCTCCACAGCACCTGCCGCATGCACATCGAAAACTCCGGCGCGACGCAATGCGGCTTGGAATCCATAAGAAAACGCGTTGACTAACGCGACCGGGTGGCGCGCGTGATCGCTTAGCCCAAACCAAACTTCAACTAATCGATCCTCGGGAGCCGAGATGTGAATTAACGATTCATCGACAGCCAAAAAATACTGGCTGCCATCCGTATAGCAATCGCCGCGATTGATAGCGAATGATTGCATTCCAGAAGGGATGATCGGGAGCGGCGCGCGTCTTACTGTTAACGTAATTGAGGGCTGATCGACGGGAGCGACCGTGTGAACCAGGTGAAACCCTTTCAGGAAACCGGCGACCCACTGCGCTTCCCAATCACCGAAGCTGTGGAGGCGCAGCAGGCGGTCGGCAATATTGTAGTGACTGATCAGGCCAGAAGTGGTGTTGGCTTGAAACTCCGATTCGAGCACTTCGCCGGGCACGGACCAAGTTTGAGGAACGTGCAATTGTTAGGTGGTGGCACTTTCGATGGTCGGCGCCTGGAAGAATGTGGTTGCTTCCAGAACATCGGCAGGTACCGAGACGGTCGGCTCAACAAACGGCTTCTTGCTAGTTGGTTCGATGGCAGCTTCAGCTGGTCGGTCTTGTTCGTTGAGCTGATCACCGCCGGGAACAGTTGTTGGTTTAATCAAAGCTGCAGCCTCCCTGAATCATTTGTAGCGACTTAGCTTCGCTGCCGGCACAAGTCAGAAGTTTTCTGGCAAGTGCCGGCAAATAAGCAGACACACACGCAAACGAGTACGCTAGACAGTGGTGGCGTCGAAAGTAGGAACCTGAAAGATGGTCGTCGCCTCGAGCACATCTTCAGGGGTTGAGACAGTCGGTTCAAAAGCTATCTTCGCATTAGGTCGCGTCAGTTCGTTTTTTTCAGTGACCTCCCCGCTCAAAACATTACTGTTTGGCCTATTCAAGGTTCGGTCTCCTCACAGCTTGATTGTCTGACTGGTTGGATGCGCTAGTACCAAACGTAATGGTTTGGTTTCGTACGTTTGCAGGTCGGTACGCTGATACAAACGAATGTTAGGCGAAAGCGTCCTCACCACTTGTTCCATGGTGACGTTATTCAAGTCAACATTAACAACTTCCGAAGAGTCATATTTCATCTCGAAAGGAATGTCAACCTTGCTCGCAATCTCGTAAAGTACAGCCGTCAATGGCTGTTTCCGCGCACGGACCGTGAACTGGTTGCGCTCGATTTTGACGCTTAATGAAGCTTCTTGCTCATCCTTGGTAGCTGTCTCAGTTCCTTCTTCATCGGTGTTTCCAGAAATGAGGATGGCTTCGGAATCTCCGCGCACTACAGCCGACTCTGAAGGCGGTGGCTCATTAACGGCATAAAGATAAAGAGCAACCATCCTTGCCATCGCGCTGCCATCTCCGCTGATTTCGTAATCGGCGAAAGGCTGTGGCGCAATCATCCGCACGGCGCCCTCCAGAGGCATGCCTTCGAATTCGATCGAGACGCGAGCTTTCTGCATCACCGGACTCAAGAGCACCGGAATGTCAAACTCCTTGCTGAGCTTGGCAGCAATCTCCGCGACCGATGCGTCATTTGCTCTTAAGTCCACAGCGCGCACCGGTCCGCTGGCGATCTTCAAAGTAAATTTCCCCTTGGCCTCTTTCGATTTTGTTTGAGCTGAAGCAGATGCCTGTTTCTCACCTTTAGCTGGCGCCTTCGCTTTCTGATTTTGAGCAGCAGGCTTGGTCTCTGTGCTGGGAGTGGCGGGCGGCGTTGTTTTAGTGCGGCTTTGCGCCAGCACCGCCGCTGGCAAGATCAGTAATAAGATTAGTCCTAACAAGCGCCTGGAAAACAGCTGCGGCATTCTAACTACCTCTCGAAAAATGAAGCCTGAATTATCTTTCAGCAGACCCTCAGCCTAGCCACTGGTCAGCTCTAGTATGTTGGGGCTTAAAAAGACTGTCACTTGCGTCGAAATCTTGGCCCTCTCCGGAGACATGAAACCGCCGATAACGGCGGCCGGGCACTCTGGAAGATTCCCGTCGCACGTTAGTATTGACGTGAAGGAATTTCCGTATGGCCGGGACAGTAACACATTTGTCTCCCGCTCAGCAACGACTTCTAAAAAAGTGTCGCACTAATGGAAATGACTGGGTCCGCCAGTTACTACTAATCGGACAGGACGCACGAGGTAATAGATAAAGGTCAGCGCTGGGGGTAATTTCAGCCGCACAAGGTCCTCCTCATTTGGCGTACAGGTGAACCTTAGGTAGTTCAACTTATCCCGGAGCCGGCGGCGCGCCCGCATCTGAAACCTGAAATAGCCTGACACGCCGGTTCGCGTTGGCGCCGGAGTGAATAAATCGCGAACAACATCCTGAGCCAGAGCCGCGACTGAGGCGTCGGCACTCACTGCAGCCTCTACGTCTTTCGGGAGGGACACTTCAAGCAAGTCTGCGGCTAAGCGCAAACCCAGAAAAAGCATGCGCTCGCTGCCCGTGGACCGCCCACGACTTATTAGTTCCTGCCAGTGCAGGTCCGGCTGCGTTGCGATCAGACCGGCAATGTCGCAAACCCATGCAAGCCGCTCCCAAAGATGTTTCGACCCATGAATGCACAACGCTAAAAGCAGATCTTCGCTGGCGGGAACTTTGATAGCTACATCTTCAAGCTTCGCATCCAGTAATCGCGACCAAAAATCATCAGTCTCAAATGGACGTGCAAAGGCGGGTGCGCTTACAGTCCAATGGAGCTCGACAATCATGCGGTTGCGGTCACGCGTAAAAGGCAGGTTGCATTGAGTACGCAACAGCACCGCCTGCTGACCGTCAGTCAGCGGTGGCAATTGCGCATAGCCTTCCCCCAAAAGTAAGTCGCGGGCTCGCAGCACGTCGCGCGGATGCACAAGAATATCGAGATCGCTGAACTGACGCAGTGCGACGTTTTCGTATAACTGCAATGCGAGCGCCGGCCCTTTATAAGGCACTGCCTGCACCGCATTGTCCGCAAACAACGCGAGCAGTTTGTGCAATTCGTGAATGAGAAGAATGTTCAACGCGGAAACGCGTTGAAAAGCGATTCGCAAGAGTTGGCGCTGCTGATCGGGAACGGCGTCAGGACAGACGACGTTTAAATGCGAATGCAACAGCGGCAACAAGCCATGTCGATCAGCCAGCTGCAACACCAGATTCCAGTCGAGCGATCCAGAGACGAGATCCTGAATTCGTTTTTTCTGGACCTCATCCAGTGAAGCACGCGCACAGGTAAGCAGGAGGGCGGACTCAGGACTCGCTGCAGAGATACTGCCTGCCACAACATCTGAAGCTTTGAGGTTCGCAGACATGAAATGATGGACGGCAGGAATTGAGCGCGCCCGCAGACGCGACTGGCGAACTTCGGATTACTCGTTCACTTTTAAGACTGCAAGAAATGCTTCCTGAGGAATCTCGACGCGCCCGACTTTTTTCATCCGCTTCTTGCCTTCTTTCTGCTTCTCCAGCAGTTTGCGCTTACGCGTTATGTCGCCGCCGTAACACTTCGCAATCACGTTTTTACCCATCGCCTTTACCGTTTCCCGCGCAATTACTTTGTTTCCGATCGCCGCTTGGATCGGAACTTCAAACATTTGCCGCGGAATCAGCTGCTTCATTTTTTCGGCGAGTGCCCGGCCTTTCGATTGCGAGGTGCTGCGATGAAGCACGAGCGAGAGGGCATCAACCGGCTCATCGGCCACCAGAATATCGAGCTTCACCAGATCGCTTTCCCAGTAACCGGCAAGATTGTAGTCAAGCGAAGCGTAGCCGCGCGAAACTGATTTCAAGCGATCGTAAAAGTCCAAAACAATTTCGTTCAACGGCAATTCATAGGTCAACATCACACGGTTCGCCGCAATGTACTCAAAACCCTTTTGCACGCCCCGCTTTTCTTCCAACAACGGCAGAATGCCGCCGAGATATTCATCAGACGTAAGAATCGTCGCGCGAATGATTGGCTCTTCAATTTTCACAATACGACCCGGATCCGGCATCTTGGCGGGCGAATCAATCTCGAGGACTTTGCCGTCAGTTGTGTGCACCACGTAGCGAACGCCTGGCGCAGTCGTAATAAGATCGAGATTGAATTCGCGCTCTAAGCGTTCCTGCACCACTTCCATGTGGAGCAAGCCAAGAAATCCACAACGAAATCCAAAGCCCAAGGCTGCCGATGATTCCGGTTCATAAAAGAACGACGCATCATTCAACCGCAGCTTGTCGAGAGCATCGCGCAACTCTTCGTACTGATTCGTGTCGACCGGATAGAGACCCGCAAAGACCATGGGCTTGATCTCTTCAAATCCCGGAAATGGTTCTGAGGTGGGACGGGCGCTTTCAGTAATGGTGTCGCCGATTTGCACGTCAGCTACTTCTTTAATCGACGCCGTCAGGAATCCGACTTCGCCCACCCCAAGTGAGTCGATTGGCGTCGGACGCGGACGGTTTACTCCCAACGTCTCCACCTGGTAATCGCGGCCGGTATTGAAGAAGCGGATCTTCATTCCCGGTCGAATCGTGCCGTCGATCACCCGAAACAAAACAATCACGCCGCGATACGAGTCGTACCACGAGTCGAAGATCAGCGCTTTGAGCGGAGCTTCAGGATCGCCTTTCGGGTAAGGCACGTCGCGCACGATGGCTTCCAGCACTTCATGTACACCTGCGCCGGTCTTAGCACTGGTGAAAACTGCATTGTGAGTCTCGAGGCCGATCAGGTGTTCGATTTGTTCGATTGCACGATCTGGTTCGGCCCCCGGTAAATCGATTTTATTAATCACGGGGATGAGCTCCAGATTGTTTTCAATGGCGAGGTAGGTGTTAGCGAGAGTCTGCGCTTCAACTCCCTGTGAAGCATCCACGATCAGCAATGCGCCTTCGCAAGCTGAAAGCGAGCGCGAAACTTCATAAGAGAAATCGACGTGGCCCGGCGTGTCGATGAGATTTAGAACATAAGCCTTGCCGTCTTCCGCCTTGTAATCAAGCCGCACGGCGTGCGATTTAATCGTAATGCCGCGCTCTCTTTCGAGATCCATGTTGTCGAGCACTTGTTCAGACATATCGCGCCCGGTTACGGCGCCCGTCAACTCCAGCAGCCGATCCGCGAGGGTAGACTTGCCATGATCGATGTGCGCGATGATGGAAAAATTTCGAATCTGTTCGACGTTCATTTTCATCAGTACTTTGAACTTAGTGCTTCGAACTTTGTTCGCCGGCAAACTCTCCAAACAACACTGCGAAAAAGGACTAAGTTCAAAGCACTAAGTACTAAGTTCAAAGCACAAAGCTCTAAGTTCGCATTAAATACGTCTTTCAGTTGTAACAAAACGGGCGCGAAACCGCACGCGCCCGAAGCCTGCAACTAAAAAAGTGTTGGACTAGTCGTCAATATGTGCTTCGACGTAGGCCCGCCCCTTCTCGGGCGTGTTCACGGACTGGATGAATTCCAGGTTCTTCAGCGCCCAGGCGAAATGCTCCTGGGAAAACTTCTCATATCCCTTGCCAGTGCCTGACGGGAACCCGATCTTTTTCATCACTTTCAGCATCAACTGTGAATCTCCGGTAGCGCCTGCCGCTTGAAAGAGTTTGTGCTTGTCGTCTTCCGACATTGAAGACGACGTGTCGTCGCCGTCGTCAGCTGCTGAGTTGCTGTTAGCGCTGCTGTTGTCGTTACTGTTCAGATTTGTATTGAAGTTGAAATTGCTATTCACATTCTGGTTAGCAAACAACGATGAGTTTTTCGTATAGGTCCAGTAACCAAGAACACCGATGACCGCCAACACGATCAAGCCGAGGCAACCGGCGCCTCCACATCCCAGAGCGATCTTTTGATTTCTGTTCATCTTTTCCTCTTTGGATTGGTGTCAACTGCTGGGAAAACACATTAGCACGTGTAGGTACGGTAAGAGACCGGTAACCAATCGACAATCGGCAGCGGTCGCTACCCTCCCCCTAACTGTACCGAGCTAACCTTACAAATCAAATTCACTGATCAAGCGGTGCAGGTACGAGCGACTGATGCCGAGCAGTTTTGCCGCCGCCACTTTATTTCCGCCGGACGTCTCTAACGCTTTTAAGATCATGCGCCTTTTGAGTGCGGCCACGCCTCCTTCCAACGTCGCTTCATCGGCAAGGTTGGTCCCGGGCAAGACTCTCAGCATTTTCTCGGGCAGGAATTCCAAATCAATCGTGGGTCCATTAGTCAGGACTACCAGACGCTCCATTACGTTTTCCAGTTCCCGCACATTGCCTGGCCAGTCATATTCCTGCAGCGCTTCCAGCAGCAATGGATCAAGTACCGGCGCGGGTCGCAAATATTTTTCCGCCGCTTTTTCCGCAAAATGAATCGCCAGCACCGGAATATCGTCTTTACGCTCCCGCAATGCCGGCAAGACCAGGGGCACCACATTCAAACGATAAAATAAGTCGCGACGAAATCTGCCGTCTGCTACTTCCTGCTCCAGATCACAATTGCTCGCAGCCACTAGTCTGATATCAACGTGCAATGTCTTCGTGCCACCCACACGTTCAAAGGATCGCTCCTGCAAAACACGCAATAGCTTTACCTGCACCGTCGGCGTCAGATCCGCTATTTCATCCAGAAACAATGTGCCGCCGTCTGCGAGTTCGAACCGACCTTTGCGCGTTTGCGTCGCAGTTGTGAACGATCCTTTTTCGTGTCCAAACAATTCCGATTCAATCAGCGTTTCGGGTAAAGCCGCACAACTGACTCCGACAAAAGGACCCGTGGCGCGCGGACTCTCTTCATGAATGGCGCGCGCCAGAAGTTCCTTTCCTGTTCCGTTTTCGCCGATGATCAGGACGGTGGCACTTGTCGCTGCCACCGTGCGCGCGTGCTTGACGATCCGTTCAAGAGATTGGCTGCCACCAATCAGATGACTGAATCCGCGTGAGCCCAACACCTCTTCACGCAACCTGACATTTTCAATTTCGAGCCGTCGCATTCGTGCCGCTTGATTCACGATATGCAAGACCTCGTCAGCGTCGAGTGGCTTTTCAAAAAATCCATAGGCGCCATGTTTAACTGCTTCGAGCGCCGCTCGCTTTGAGTTACTCCCGGTAATCACGACAGCCTGAACTGCCGGCCGCATGTTGCGCGCTGCTTGCACCACAGTCAGTCCTTCTGAGATGTCATCAAGATGCGGCGGCAGATGCAGATCGCTGATGACCACGTCCACCTTCTCGTTTTGCAACAGCTCGACCGCTTCGTTACGCGAGCCGGCTTCGATGACTCGATAGTCGGAGTTTAAGGCCCAGTACAGACCCCGGCGGACTGACTCGTCGTCGTCAACCAGCAGCACTGTTCCCTTCAAATTTGACTGTGATCCGGGCATCAGGAATCCGAGCCAAGGTCTCGCCTGACTGAATAAAACTTTGGATTGTAGCGAGTGAACGGTAAGCGAACCTGCGACCGTTAGATTTTCTCGATGGCGGCCGATGGTAACACCACGCGAAAGGTTGTGCCAGCACCCTCCCGCGATTCCACTTCAATCGTGCCGCCATTCGCGCGCACAACCTCGCGGCAAGTGTAGAGGCCGAGACCAACGCCTCTCCTTTTCGTGGTGGCGAAAGGACGAAAGAGTTGGCGCTCAATGAAAGCTGCAGACATGCCGGCGCCTGTATCGCTGACACTGAAAAAGACTTTCCCATCGCCCCCACTACCGGCGGCAACCGAAAGTTTTCCCGTGGATCCCGTCATGGCCTCAACAGCATTTAGAATCAGGTTCTCGATCACTTTCTCAATGCGCTCCGCATCAACCAGGGCCAGCAGCGAATTTGGTAATTTCGTTTCGATTTGCCCTAAGCCCAGTGCTGGTTCGGCCGTGAGCTTAATAACGCGCCTCAATAAAGGAACAAGGTCGGCAGGCTGTGGGCGTTTGTATTCACCGCTTAAGGTGGTAACTGGATTCGTCAACCGGGTCACGAGTGAGCGTAGGTTTTGCGTGGCGAGGTTCAGCGACTTCATCGCATCTCCGCGAAAGGCTTCATTGTCGAAGTGGCGTTCCATATTGCTGACAATCAGGGACAGCGCCTCGATCGCATTCTTCAGATCGTGAGTCAGCATGGCAGACAGTCTGACGAACGATTGGAACTGCCGAGCTTCTGTTTCACGGGCGATCTGTTCCCGCAATTGTGCCGTCATCAAATTAAGATTGTCAGAGATGGGACGGATGGCATCGCTCGAGAGCGCCTCGATGCGGTGATTAAGATCACCACGCGCGATTGCCGCAACCCCCTCAGTGACACGCTCCATTCCCCTGGTACGCTTTTCCCAAAAGCGGGCCAGTAGCAAAGCGGCTACGGTCGCAAGTACAAGAGAAAGAAGCAGCGCGCCGATTCCCACCTGTTTGGCTGAAAGACTGGCCGGAGACCGATCGAGTGTGTGCACAAAAATGTTGAGGTCGGATATTTCTGTTGGACCAGCCAAACGCCCCATGCCGCTGAAAGTCTTCACCTGTTGGCGCAACATTGCCGGATTGGAGTAATAAAGAATCCTTTCGCTCTCGTCTGAAACGACTATTTCACGAGAAGTGCCACTCCAATCAGACCCTGCCGCTTCGCGTAAAAGTGAATCAAGCTCAACTTCACTAACTACAGCTCCGATCGGTCCTCCCGCTGCCATTACCGAAGCGCTTAACTGCAAGGTTGCTCGCAGTGGATTGCGAACTACGGGGGAGCGGAATGGGCCGGCAGCCGTCCAGATCCGTTCATCCGGTTGCAATTGACCGGGGAGAAAATCCTTTTCTCGAATTATCAATTCAGCGAAACGGCGCTCAGCAAAGAATATTTTGCGTTTCTCCTGATCATAGCCGGCGATAGCGACAGAATGGCTCTGGGCATTCAGAAGCGAAGCAAGCGTGCTGTGCAGGTTCGACTGCAAGGCGCCAATATTTGAATTGTTAGGTTGCGCGCGCGCCTCAATGAATTCGATTAGAGCCGGCGAGCGCGCGACCCGAATCAACTCATTCTGCTGCTGGTCAAGTAGCGCAGTCACCCTTTGGCTAAACTGACCGATAGCGGCATCTTCATCAAACCTTCGCTTCTCCAATCGTCGCGCAGCCCAGTAACCGAAACTGGAAACTAGAATAAGTGGCAACAGGAATAGAGCCAGGAAGGTGAGAAAAATTTTTGGCCGAGGGTGCAAGTAGGGAGCTCCAGCGGATTTGTCAGTAGTCAGTTGTTCGTCAGTGGTTCAGTGGTTCAGTGGTCAGTGGTCAGTTGTCAGTAGTCAGTGGTCAGTTGTTAGTAGTCAGTGGTCAGTGGTCAGTTGTCAGTTGTCAGTTGTCAGTTCCCAGTTACTCAGAGGCAGGTTCAACTGACAACGGACTACTGACTACTGACTACTGACAAATCAGCAATCGGCAATCGCCAATCTTTCAGACCGCCACTCTTCCGAACTCATCCAGAAGCGGCGCCAACGATCGGACAATCTTTTCATGCACGACTCCGTTGCTGGCAACCAGTCCATTGCGGTTCTGCACTTCCGCCACGTTATAGCGCAATGGTTGACCAAACAAATCAGTGATGCGGCCTCCCGACTCGTGCAGAATAATTTCGGGAGCGCAGGTATCCCACTGCTTGGTGCGCGGTGAGAGATGGACGTAGAGGTCGCACTGTTGTTCGCAAATCAGTCCGACTTTTATTCCCACTGAGCCGCGCCGGACCTCCTCTTTAACCGCGAAAGCCTTCACGACTCGATCCATGCGTGGACTTCGATGCGAACGGCTCGCCGCCAAGCGCATCCGGTGCAACTCATTCTGCCGGGAAACCGTTGCCCGTTCAGGCATAAAATTCGGCCGCTCAATCCAACAACCCTGGCCACGAACTGCACGGTATAACACGCCGCTTAGCGGTTGGTAGACAACCCCGAGTACTGGTTCGCCATTTTTCGCTAAACCAATCTGAACCGCGAAGTCGCCGTTGCCATCGATAAAGCCGGTGGTGCCATCGAGTGGATCAATCATCCAGACGCGCGATCTGTTCAGCCGGCGCGACGTATCAATCGATTCCTCTGCAAGGATACCGTCGTCGGGAAACTCCTGTTGCAACGAACTAACTATCAGATCATTGGCAACGCGATCGGCTTCCGTTACCGGTTCACTATCATTGAAATTTTCCTTCTGCTCAACTTCGAGGGGTTTTCGATAAAAATCGAGGATTGAAGCTCCGGCGTCGCGGGCGAGTCGCACGGCGACCTGCAACTCGTGTTCGCAGTATTGTGTTGTCTGCGCCATCGGCTCCCTGTTCCGCATCAACTTTTGAACGTTTATCGCGCCAGGACGCCGAGACGCCAAGACACAAAGAAAGTATTAGCTGCCAAGAACGAACCCTTTCCGTAAGACCAAAATCTTAATGCTTTTTAACGCCCTTTTTCCTTGGCGTCTCTGCCTCACGGCGCCTTGGCGGTTAATCTCCCGCTTTTCGAATAATCTCTAAGGTCTTGTCGATATCAGCCCGCGCGGTGCGAAAATTTGTGATGCAGGCGCGCAAGGCGAACTTACCGTGGATTGTCGCGTTCGAAACATAGGCTTCGCCGCCGCGTTGCACCGTCAGCATCATCCGCTGATTCAAAGCGTCCAACTCGTTTTCCACTTGCGCTTGTGCTTCCGCCCCAGCTTCGGCCAGCTTCGCTCGCAGTCGAATTGGCACATAACGAAAACAACAGATACTCAGCTCGACCGGAGCGAGCAACTCAAAATCTTCCGACTGTTCGATGCGTTCTGCTAGATATAACGCCAGCGAATTGTCATCGCTTATCGCAGCCGCCAGCCGCTTGACGCCGTAGTAGCGCAATGTCAGCCAGATTTTCAGCGCACGAAAACGCCGCGACAACTCCATCCCATAATCCCAGAACGCGAACGACTCGTCCGGATTCTCTTCCAGCACCTTGATGTAGTCGGCATCGCCCGCCGTAAACGCCAGGCGCGCCGCGGCTGCATCGCGAAACAAGAGACAGCCAGCGTCGAGAGGAACGTAAAGCCATTTGTGCGGATCAAGTGAAACTGAATCAGCGCGTTCGATTCCGGTAAAAAGATGACGCTTGCGCGCGTCCAGAGTGCCCGGCGCACCGTAAGCGCCGTCGACATGAAACCAGATGTCAAACTCGCGAGCAATTTCAGCAATGTCTGCTAACGGATCAACTGCGCCGCAGTTAACTGTGCCAGCGCTCGCCACCACACAAAATGGTTGGAAGCCATTCCGGCGATCTTGTTCCAGACGTTCACGCAGCGAGCGCACATCGAGGCGGAGTTTCTCATCACAGGCTACGGTACGAACTTGCTCGCGGCCAAAGCCTAGTATGTCCGCAGCTTTTGGAATCGACATATGCACCTGCTCGGAAGCATAGATCGTCATAGGCGTACCTTGGTGCCAAAGGCCTTTAGCGGCGAGGTCGCGGCTTGCTTTGTTTCGTTGCGCAATAAGTAACGCAGTAGTGTTCGCCAGTGATCCGCCACTCGTTAACAAGCCGTGTGCGTTTTCGCTATAGCCGATTAGCGACCCGAGCCAGCGCACAACGGTTCTTTCAATTTCTGTAGCTGCCGGGCCCGAGCGCCACGACGTCACATTTGAATTTAGTGCGGATGCGATCAGATCTCCGTAAGCGCCGATAGCAGTGGACGGCGACGCGATGTAACCAAAAAACCGCGGATGACCGTTGTGCCGGCTGCCATCCAGAATCGAACGACAATCATCGAGCAACTTCTCGAGCGGCTCGCCAGTGACGGAAAGATCCGCTCCAACTTTTGCGAGCGTGTCACCCGCTGAGGTTTTTGGGAAAAGCGGCCGGTCCCGGACGCCGCTGAAATAATCGAGCACCAGCTGATTGATCTCAGCAGAAAGCTGGATGAGATCGGCTTCAGAAAGATCGAGAGCCGAAGACCTCGGCGCTGCAGTATTTTTAGTATTTCTAGTCTGACTCATCTGAGGCCCCAGACTATACAGCGTTTGCGCCGCTGTGGTCAGCCCAACGAAATGGCGATTGCCGATGGCCGATTGGGATATTAGCGAGTCTCTGACTAGCTGGTGCGCGGCAAGTCAGAGACTTGCCGTCCTGACGCAACTCAATTGCGGGTCTTCAACCAATTAGAGGTCGAAGACCTCACATCAAATGGAATGGCCTATCGGCAAGTCAGAGACTTGCCGCGCACCAGCTCAGTCAAAGACTCAGGCCCGCGCCTTGAGTGAACACACTCAGGAGGCCCATCTGCAATCGGGAGTCTAAGGCCCACGGCAGACTCGCTTATGATCTCGGAATTAGTGGATCCGATTCGGTCTTGTTAAACTGCGCACTCAACCATGGAACCAGGATCATCAACTTGCGCAACGCTCGAGGGCACCGATCGTTACCGCCAGCGTTTTCAAAAGAATGCGGCGGAAAACCATTTTCGGTTAGAACAAGACCTTTATCTGTCGTCGATTGGCATCGGTACCTACCTGGGTAATCCGGACACTCTCACCGATGAAAAGTATGAAGCCGCCGTCATCCGCTCGGTGCAGCTCGGCGCAAACGTAATCGATACCGCGGCGAACTATCGCTTTCAACGTAGCGAACGTTCGATCGGAAAAGCTCTGCAGCAATTAATTGAGCGGCACGGTTTTGCTCGCGAAGAACTGGTCATCTGCACCAAAGGCGGTTACCTGCCGTTCGACGGCGAGGCGCCCGGCGATGTGCGCGCTTATGTTGAGGAGACCTTTGTTGCGCCCGGCATCGCCGGCTTTGGCGACATTGTTGGCGGCAGCCACTGCATGACACCGGCGTATCTCCAAAACCAACTCGATCAATCGCTAAAAAATTTAGGACTTGAATGTATAGACGTCTACTACATTCACAATCCGGAGTCGCAATTGGGCGCCGTTTCTGAAGACGAGTTTTATGAGCGCCTCAGAAAAGCATTTGCAATGCTGGAGAGCAATATCAAGGCGGGCAGGATCAGAATGTATGGCGTGGCCACCTGGAATGGATTTCGCCAAACGGAATCTGCAGGAAGTCATTCCTTGGCGAAGATGGTAAAACTTGCTGAGGAGGTGGGCGGCGCGGATCATGGTTTTCGCTTTATTCAACTCCCTTTCAATCTAGCGATGCCGGAAGCGCTGACGTTGCTCAATCAGAATCTTAACAACTCACAACCCGTCACCTTGTTGGCCGCGGCAGCAGCGCTGGGCGTGACCGTTGTTTCGAGTGCCTCCATCCTGCAGGGCCGTGTTGCTCATGGTCTTCCGGAATCAGTTCGCGAACCATTGGGGTCTCTGGCTACCGATGCCTTAACCGCGATCCAATTCGTGCGCTCCACGCCGGGCATCACCACTGCGCTGATCGGCATGAGCAGCCTCAAGCACGTTGAAGAGAATATGCAGCTTGTGCAGATTGAGCCGGCCCATCGTGACGATTACGCTCGGTTGTTTTCGGAAACGTAAATGTAACTGTTTAGTTTGGGTTTTGTTTGATGGTGCGGACACTCTGAGACTCTGAGACTCTGAGATTTGAGATTTGAAACTTGAGATTTGAGTACTGAGACTTGAGATTCGAGATCTGAGATTTGAGATTTAAGTTGAGATCTGAATCATTCCATTCCTTCGCCGACTTCTGGCCTCACTATGTCAACGAGCACAGCAGGCCGGCAACGCGTCTGCTTCACTTGCTTGGCACGGGGATAGGCATCGCCTGTGTCGTCTACTTCATTGCTTCCGGGCGTTGGTGGTTATTCTTTCTGGGTCTGATTCCGGGTTACGGAGCCGCCTGGGTGGGCCACTTCTTCCTTGAAAAGAACCGGCCAGCTACCTTTCAACACCCAGTCTGGTCGTTTATGGGCGACTACAAAATGATTTGGCTGATGCTCACCGGCAGGATGAGCTCGGAAGTTCGGCGAGTAGCTAGTAAGAATTCAGAAAAGAGTTAGAAACTTTCCATTTATCATTTGCCATTTCCCATTGTCATTGACTGAAACCGCCAAGACACCAGGAATCGCGGAGTTCGCAAATAATAAAACGAGCTTGGTAATTTGTTCTTAGTACTTTGTTCGAGTAGTTAAGTTTCACTATGCCTCTCAAGTTTCAAAGTTCAAAGACCCAAGATCAAAGGTTGTCTTATTTATGAAAGGCAATGTTCCGATTCCCGAGCTGCAAAATGGCGAAGACGCCTGGCTGATGGTTGTCGTCACCTCGGTTCGTGAGCGTCGTACGCAACAAGGCAAACGCTTCTGCGATGTCATGGCGCGAAATGCAACCGGCACGCTGTCGCTACGGATTTGGTCGGAAGTGCTTGATGTCTGCAACGCTATCACTCCGGGCCTCTGGGGAATCACAGGCAAACTTGAGAGTTTCCAGGACCGGCCCCAGTTTGTCGTGGCGGAATATCGTCCCATCACCGTCGCGCAGTATCGCGAACATCAAAACGCGGAACCGGTTTTACCTCTCGCTTACACAATGGACATTGAGACCCTCGCGCTGCCCGACTTTCGTGAACGCGTCGGGCCCCAGCTCGAACGACTAATGCGTCTCGGCAACATGCGTTGGGAACAACAACACCGCTATCTCGCCGACATCGCCGCGGAGGAAGAACGTTGTTACCAACTTGGCTCGCTGAATGCGACGTCAGGAAGAATTCTCTCGATCGCAGTGCATGTTGGGCCAATTCCCGGAATCCAGTTAGAGGGCATGGCCCAGGATCAGATTGAGCATGTGTTTGGCATCGACGAGGCAGGCAATGAAGAGCACGAAAGGCGCGCTTTGACTGGCTTTCTCAACCTGCTAAAGGATTACGATCCTGATACTGACGAGATCGTTGGCCACAACATCCTTGGTTTCGATTTACCGTACATCTTCCAACGCTGTCTAGTGAATGAGATTTCGGTGCGACCCTTCATCGATCTATCCGAATTTCATGTGCGCGGTGTTTACGACACGATGCATCACTGGTGGTTGGGATCGAAGCGCTTTGTCAGTCTGGATGACATCGCCTGGGCTTTGGGTATCGAGTCCAGTAAGACAGCTGAAGCTGAGGGCAGCAAGGTTTTCGAGATGTATGCCGCAGACAAATTGTTCGAGATACGCGAATACAATCTGAACGACGTCCGCGTCACACGCAAAGTTTATGAGCGCATGGTGGCGTGCTTTGGAAGATAGTGAAGTTTGGAGTTTCGAGTTTCGAGTTTCTAGTTGAAGAAGATCGTCCAGAGCCCGAAACTCGAAACCCGGGACTTGAAACTTCAAACTCGGAACTCGGAACTCGGAACTCGAAACTCGAAACGTTAACGGGCCTCGGCCCGTTAACGGGCCAACGTTTCGTGTTTGCAACGGCTTTTGATACACTCCGCCGGGAGTCAAAAACAAGCCAATGGATGGACAGACTTTATCGCTGATAGTTTTCGTTCTCGGCGTGGCCTTGGGCGCGATTGCCGGATGGTTTTTCTTAAGAACGAAAGCTAGTGCCGCCAATGCCGCGAATCTCGCCACCTTAAAAGAGCGTCTCGAAGGTAAAGAGGCGGAGGTGCAGCGCTTGCAGACGGCTTTGAGTTGCGAACTGAGCGAAAACAAACGCGCACGCGACGAAACCGTGCAACTCAAGACCGCTCTCGAAGGCGAGCGTCGGGCTGCGCAGGAACGAACTGACTCTTTCAAAAAAGCCGCCGACGAGCTTGCAGAGAGATTTAAAGCACTCTCGCGCGATGCTTTGAAGGACAATAACGAGTCGTTCCTTGATCTGGCGCGCTCAACGTTGGAAAGGTTTCAGTCGACGGCAAAGGTTGATCTGGAGTCGCGCCAGAAGGCAATCGACCAACTCGTCAAGCCACTTAAAGATTCCCTTGATAAAGTTGACTCCAAAATTGGTGAACTGGAAAAGACACGCGCCGGCGCTTATTCGGAGTTGCGCGAACAGGTGAAAGCCCTGGCCACGTCACAGTTGCAACTGCAGGCAGAGACCGGGAACCTGGTAAATGCTTTGCGCACGCCACACATCCGCGGGCGCTGGGGCGAGATTCAATTGCGACGTGTCGTCGAGCTTGCCGGAATGCTGCAGTATTGTGACTTCATCGAACAGGAAACGGTTGTCACAGCCGATGGTCGCCTGCGGCCCGATGTCATCGTCCGGCTACCCGGTAATCGTACCATCGTGATCGACGCAAAAGTACCTTTTGATGCTTTTTACGAATCGATCGCCACCAAAGACGACGTGATCCGCGCAACGAAACTTAAGGATCATGCACGCCTGGTTCGCACCCACATCGGCTCGTTGAGTAAAAAGTCTTACTGGGAGGCGGTTCAACCCGCTCCCGAATTCGTGCTTCTCTTTCTGCCGGGCGAAACGTTTTACAGCGCCGCCCTGGAGATGGATCCTAAGTTAATCGAAGATGGCGTGGGCCAGGGCGTGATTATCGCCACGCCCACGACCTTGATTGCGCTGCTCAAAGCCGTTTCCTTCGGGTGGCGCCAGGAACAAATGGCAACGAATGCTCAAGAAGTTAGTAAGCTTGGTAAAGCGCTTTACGACCGCTTGCGCACGTTCACCAATCATTATGAAGACATTGGCCGCGGACTGGACCGCGCGCTCGACTCATACAACAGAGGTGTTCGCTCCCTCGAAGCGCGCGTGTTGGTGACTGCGCGCAAGTTTAAAGAGCGTGGCGCGATCACGGGTGAGGAGATCGAAACCCCGCAGCCTATCGACAAGCTGGCAAGCGCATTGAGTTTGGACGAGGGTGGACTCTTCCCTGAAGCGATTGCTGAACCCGAGCCCGAGGAGTTGCTCGAAGACGCCCCACCCCTCTTCAGCCTCACCGCCGCCGGCAAAAATGATGGTTAGAAGTTCTTACCGCCTCTGCAACGGACGAGAGAAATTGAGCCTGGGAAGCAGGAGTTTAGCGTAGAGCCTCTGATGCCGCTGTTTTCAACAGGGGCTAAGCCCGCGCTATAACAAAATGTCCTGCCGTTAAATCAAGTTTCGCCGGGGGAGTGGGTATCTCCTAAATTCTGTGAGGGCGGCACTCCGTGGCCGCCCCGCATGGATTAGGGGCGCCAGGAAGGGACGCCCTACATCTGTTTTTGAAATTAGGAACTACTCTGGCAGAGCCGCGTACTTGCAAAGCCATCGTGAGCATGTATCCTAGAAATCAATCAAACAACAAATGAGTCAATCAGATCACGCATCATTGGGAACTGAAGCTCCTGACTTCACGCTACCGGATGGCGCAGGGAAAGCATGGACGCTCTCGCAACAGCGCGGCAAGGTTGTGGTGCTGCTCTTCTACCCGGGCGATGAAACGCCGATCTGCACGCGGCAGATGTGCTCTGTGCGCGACCGCTGGGCAGATTATCAAGCGACGGGTGCTGAGGTTGTCGGCATCTCAGCCGACTCAGTTGATTCCCATCAAAAGTTCGCCAGTAACCATGAGTTGCCTTTGCGTTTGTTGTCAGACGCGGATCAAAGCGTGGCTAATTTATATGGAGCGCGTTCGCTAATTCCCGGCAAGGTGGCGCGTTCGGTTTTTGTAATCGATGCGAATGGGATCATTCGACATCGCAAGGTGCAGCCGCTCGGATTGTTTCGCCCGAAGGACGATGAGGTACTCGGAGCAATTCACGCGGCGCAAGAATAAAGTCTCAAAGACTCAGGTCTCAAGACTCAAGTTCGCTAGCTCAACTTGAGACCTGAGACTTGAGACCTGAGACTTGAAGTCCTGAGACTTACTATGGCTGAAACAATTAAGTGCAAACACTGTGGCGAGAAGCGGCCGGCGCTGGGATTCGCGCCGTTTCCGAACGAACTAGGGCAGCGGCTCGCAAACGAAATCTGCCAGCCTTGCTGGAGCGGTTGGCTACAAAAGCAGACGCAGATTATTAATCATTACGGGCTGGATTTGACGAACCCTGACGCCCAAAACTTTCTGTTCGACAACATCAAGGGTTACCTCTTCAATGAAAGCGAAGCCCTCCCGCAAATCGACACCACCAAGGAAGGCAGCATTAAGTGGTGATTGAGAAGTGGCGAGCGTCAGAATGTTAGCGTAAGCCTGGGGCGTAACAGCCTCGATAGAATATCAGCGTGCGAAACGCACGGTCGCCTGCTTCGCAGGCTCAATTCCTGTAATCCCCTGACCTCGATGATTAGCTTATTGTGATGCTGCAACGCCAAGTGCTGGGGTTCGCGAGATCCGGTGTGGCATTGTTTGGCGGCCGGCATAACAGATGCGCAGAAAACTGCACATGCCGCAATGTCGCGCCGGGCGCACGGGAAAATCTTCCGCACCGCAGGAGTTGCTGATCTCCCGCATGGCCTCGTCAAGCGCCGCCGCGCACACTTCCGGAGTCAGCATTTCCGGCGAAAGAGTCCATTCAACATTCGGATGAAGAAAATGAAGTGTCGCTCGGATGTGGCAGCCATTCTGAATTAATTCCGGCATTAGCTCATAAACCGCGAGCGCGTAAGCCTGCATTTGTAGTTGATAGTCGGAGGCCGCGAGGCGGACTTGCGCAGCTATTGAAGCCCCTGCTTCGGAGTCAACGGGAACAGGCTCACGGGGCTTTGCTTCAGAGAACTCAAAAGCAAATTGATTAGCAGCAACTTTTGATTGCGCTCGACTTCGTTTCGTTTTAACGGTGGCAGTGGTTAACGCTGGCGGCGCCTCAACGACCTGGTTAATTGAAGCGTCATTCTTCAAGGCCGGCGGTGGAGTCATTCGGTTCGTCTTGAAATCGATAATCTCGATCTCAAAACCCTCACGGTGGGCTGCCGGAGAAATCAACAACTTATCAATCGTCCCTGTAAGCATTCCCCAGGGCCGCCGCAGACGAAAACTCAGTTCGCTCCATAAACCAGCCGCCGCTGCAGGCGGCTGAACGGCTTTCGCACCACTTATTTTTCGGGTTGCTTCAGCCCGCAAGAAGACCGCGCTTGAAAGATAATTCTGCGCGAGCGGCCATAACTCCTTAAGCGCCTCCGCTTCATTTATGTCTTCGAGCCGATCAGCTAGTTGCGCCTGCCGCGCCCGAATTACGTCTGCAAAACTTTGCTTTAGTCTTTCCTCTGCAACATCCCCTGGTGAAAAGGTTTCGCAAAACCGGTGAATCACTGCCCCTTTTAAAGTGGCGTTCAGATTCGCGGGCGGCTCAGGCGCTTCGGCGTTGTTCCAAACGGCGAGTTCATCGACAGACGGAACCCGCAGAACCCGATCGAAATAGTATTGACGCGGACAACGCTGATAATTGATCAGCTGCGTCACGCTGAGCCGTTGCAGCGCATCGCTGTCCTCGGACGCAATCGGATGCATTAAGGGAAACGCTTCAGCCAACGACCCAACTGACTCGGGGATGGGTGGCTCACCTGCGCCTACTTCCTCGGCGGGCGACTCGGCGCCCGTTACGGGATTGAGCGATAGAATCAACTCGACGCCCTCAGCTAACGTTACAACTCCACTTTGCGATCTTAAGCCCAGGTCAAGCGACTGCCAGATCCACCGCAACCACGTTTCTGGTTTAGCGTTAAGGCTGTCGAGGTCTTTGGTGGTCCCGGAAAAAATTAAACGGTCTTTAGCGCGAGTGGCGGCGACGTAAAGCAACCGCATACTCTCAAATTCTTCGCGCCAGGAGTTGCGCTGTTCGAAGGTAGTAAAACTGAAACCCGCCACCAGGTTGCTGCGCCCGTCAGGCACTTTCACAGTTAGGCCGCGATGGCGATCAAGCAGGAACCAATTATCCGGCACGCGCGAGTAACGTTGCAGTTCGGGAATGATGACGATTGGAAACTCGAGTCCCTTGGCCTGATGGATCGTCATCAGTCGCACCGCGTTGGCCGCTTCGTCAATCTGTCCCTCACTTTCGCGACTGCCGATCGCCTCGAAGTCTTCAACGTAACGAACAAAATCGCGAATCAAGTAATTGCCTGACTGCTCGAAACGCGCCGCGAGCGTGTAAAGGCGTTCCACGTTTGCCAGACGCTGCGCGCCATCGAAGTTAGCGGCAATTACCGTCTGGTATTCCGAGCGCTCGACCGCGTAGCGCAAAAGATCTTCGAGAGCGTAAGTGTGACGCCGTTGCACCAGCTCGCTGATAAAATCGGAAGCGCGCTCTAGCAGCTCATGTTCGGCTTCGTCGATGTAAGCGATCTCGCGATGGCGTTGTAACGCCGTAAAAAGGCGCCGCGTGTTTGTGAAGTGATAGAGCGGATCCCCGGCTTCGGCATCTTTAAGCCACGGCGCGCAACGCAGAGCCAGGAGCGCGTTGTCCGAAATCCCAACGAGCGGGGAGCGAAGCACTGCTGCCAATGCCAGCTCATCCGTCTTGTTGTCGAGGAAGCGCAGCAACTGAACCAGATCAGTAATTTCTTCGCGCGCATAGAAGCCGCGTCCGAGCACAGTTTGGTAAGGAATGTTGGCGCGGCGAAAGACCGATTCATAAGTTTGCACATTCGTGAGCGCGCGAAATAACAGGGCGATATCGCGGTATTTCGCTCCTTGAGTCACCAGCCCGCGAATCCTTTGCGCCAGCTGTTCGGCATCAATTTCACGCGAACTGAGTTCAGCGCGCGGATCATTATCCGCGTCTGCGTCAACCGCTGTTTCAGTGGAAACGAGTAGTTCGACCAGCGGACCGTTAATGCTAAGTTCGCGTTTGGGCACGCTTGGTTCGTGAGCGACATAGCCAAGTTCTTCGCGTTCCTTAGCGCTGACTGCTTCGCGCGGCTCGAACAAGCGGGCGAACAGATAATTAAAGAAATTGACTAAGGGTGGTTGGCTGCGAAAGTTGAGTAAAAGCGGCTGGGATACGCCACCAGCTTTGATTAGCTTCTCAGTCATTTCGCGAAAGACATCGACATCCGCCCCGCGAAATCCATAGATCGATTGTTTGCGGTCGCCGACAATGAAAAGGTTGGCCCGCTCGCGCCTGCTAGTCTGCAGCGCGAGCTTCTCGAGCAATCGTCGCTGCAAACTGTTCGTATCCTGAAATTCATCAACCAGAAAAAACTTGTAGCGCTCAGCGGCGCGCGTAATCACTTCTGGCCGCTCCAGCAGCGCAAGCGCTTTCAACTCCAGATCCGCAAAGTCGAGTGCCGACAGTTTATGTTTTTCTTCCTCCAGTCGCTCATCGACGCGAATTAGCAGGTGGATCAGCTCCAAAGCATAGTCCTGCGCGAACCGATCAAGACAAAGTTGCGGAACGCGGCCGGCCAATTCTTTTTCCCAGATCAATTCATCGAGGGCTTTCACACCCTCTGCAAAGGCGCCCTGCGCTTTTGGTCGCAGCTTGCGAAAGTCGGCGACAGCGCGGCAATAGTCAGCCAGAGTTTCTGGCGTCGGAGATTTTTGCAGCAACTGCTCCAGCCCAGACCACGCCTTGATCGCCTTACTTTGATTTTCCATCTGCACGGCAGTTGTTGGGCGAATAGCGGAGAACCGCTTCATCGCCTCGGACAATTCGACAAGCGCCTTTGTGTGATCCTCCTCGCTGACATGAGTAGCACCGGTCTTCACTGCGAGGTCGTTAAGCGCCAGTCCTTGTCCGCGAACATCGCGATAGATCTGCGCGATTGCAGCGGCCAGGCGGCCGCGACCCACACCCAGGGTCAAACGTGAGATTTTGACGTGGCCCGAACTGATGAACTCGTTCAGCACTTCTTCGACAACTGCTTCGAGTAGCATCGCGGTCCGGTGTTCGTCGAGCAGCAGAAACTGCGGATCGACACGAGCCTCAACGGGAAACTCGCGCAAAAGGCGCGAGCAGAAACCATGAATCGTCGTGATCACGGCGCCATCTAGCGTTCGTTTGTAGCTGAGCAACTGCTGGCGCGTGTCGCCAGCTGCCGTATGTAAGAGTTGATCGAGCTGCTCGCGAAGCCGCTCGCGCATTTCGTTGGCGGCGCGATTAGTGAAAGTGATCGCGACTATTTGATCGATGGAAAGTTTTTCCTTAAGGAGAATGTGCAGGTAACGCTCGACGAGCACGGTAGTCTTGCCGGAGCCCGGGCCGGCCGTTACCGAGACGTGCCGGTCGACTGTGTAAGCGGCAGCAGCCTGCTCTGGTTCGAGTTGTCGTTTATGTTGCGTCGACAAATTCATGCGATCAATTTCTCGTCGCTATTAGTCGAAGGTGTTTCTTTACCGGCTTTCAGCTTTTTGAGTGTCAGGCTGTGCCTCAATTGGAGGCGCAGCCTCCTTGCAAAAATGCTCGCTACGGTAAGGCAAGCCTTACCGCCCGGAAGGCGGCAAGCCGCTACTGACTACTCACGCCTGACTCCTGACTCCTGACTCCTGTCTTTTCTTTCTTTCGATCCGATAGGTGTCGTAACGGCAAACGGCTGCGAAGTCACAAAAGCGACAGGTCTTGAGCCTTTGCGACGGATCGACGCGAAAATCTCCGGCACGAATGTCGTCGACGAAATCCCAAATCTTCGCGAGGGTCACCGCACGGATTCGCTGCCACTCCTCTTCACTTATCAAAGATTTTACGCTGGGATGAAGTCCCGAGTGTTCGATGAAAGTCTTGCGGTGCAAGCCCTTGTTGCGCCGTTCCGTTCCGCCACGAATAACGTAATACCCGCCGCCCGCAACCGCCTGATGCGGAAAGATCAACTTTTCCAGAGCTTCGATGTAAATCGGCAACTGAAGACTGCGACCCGCTTCCATATCGATCATCGTCGAACCCGTAGAAAGCTTGTAGTCGTAGGCAATCAGCGTTTCGTCGGCACTGATATCTACGCGATCGATTTGCCCGCTTACTTTAATCGTCTCCTGGCCCACGAAAGTCGAACGCGTCAGCTCAAGTGGTTCAGTTTTGGAATCTGGATCTTTAGCTCCACCCGACTGCAAGCCAAACGCTACTTCAAAGTAAGCAGGCAGGACCGCATGACCTGAGGCTTTGCTCTGCATCTCAAGCTCATACAGCAGCACCTGATCCAAGAGAATTTTTCGGATCTCCTGGTCGATCTTCCAGATTTGTTTGTTGAGCGCCGGCACCACGTCTTCATGTTCCTTAAAGACCTTATCTGCCAGTTCTCGCAATTCTTTTTGCAGCACTGCGCGATCGAACTGCTCGAGCGGTTGCCGCCGATGCGTTTCGAAGAAACGCCGCAGAATATCGTGCAGCAGTTTGCCGGCATCGATTGCCTGGAGATCGAGAGCCGCCTCGCCGCGCGGTTCAAGTCTTAGAACCCGCTGACCGAAAAACCTGTAGGCGCAGTTTCCATAGACACTCAAACCACTGGCACTGTGAACAAAGTCCTGCCCAAATCTCTGATTCAAGAGTGCAACGAGGTGGGGATCGGTGATGTTGCCATCGTAAGGTCCAAAGGCCGACCCGGCGCGTTCTCGTTCGATCTCGATGCGCCGCAAAGCGCCATCGCTGACGAAACCATCATTGCGGGCGAGGGTGAGAAACTTTTGAATGCGTGGCTGCGGCAACAAGAATTCCAGATCGACTTTGCGCAGTTGTCGTTCCTGTTGTCGCACGAGGGCGGTGCTGAGCTCACTGTTGCGTGAGATCTGAGACATGCGCTTGCCATCGTAGTCGCGGCGAATTGTTTCGCTCTCGATTCTGAGCGGGGCCACTGCTCGCCGCAGTTCATCGATGTAGTAAGACGCGACCGTCTCAGCGTCGTCTTGCAGAACGAGGGGCCTCGTTAGATAAAGCTTCTCCGTCGCGCGACAGACGGCTTGATAAAAATAGTGCTCCTCTTTCAACAACGTCGCGGGCGAAATGTCTTCAAGAGTCAAACCGTATTGTTTCAATCGTTCGCGCTCTTCATGCGGATAAATCCAATCGCGCGAGGCGCGCAACGGAAAACCGCCTTCGATCAAACCAGCGATGAAAACTGCTCGAAAGCGGAGACCGCGGACGTCGGTAGCTTCCAGGACGCGCAAACCGCGCGCATTCGCCGCGCGCGCCAGTTGCGATTGCGAGCCAAGGCAGCGGCGAACCTCCTCGATGAAAGTTGTGAGCCTCGTTTCCACCGAGGGCCCGCTTGAAGTCCACACGATTTCAATTGCTTTGATTGCGGCTACGAACGCACGGCGCAGAGCTTCCAGGCTATTGAAAGTTGAGCATGGCCTGCGGCAGCTCGTTGTCCGCAATATCACCTTTTACGGGCCGGGCAATCTGTTCAGCGAAAGACAGTTTGTCGAAGAGCCGAACCAGTTCGCGGCGTAAATCGACCGGATTGCCGGCCAGGGGAACTACGCGGATGTGATTGGCAAACTGCTCAATAATCAGGAGCGCCCAGAAGATTGCCGCCGGATGAACATCACGCGAGGGGCGACGCTTTTTCTCAACGTTCTTTTCTTCTAACTTCGCAGTTTCGGCATTCTCAACTTGATCGGCCTCGTCGGGATCGCGCGCCTGTTCGGTGGTTTCAATATTGAGCAGTTCGCGAGTGGCTGCGGCGCCGGGCAATTTGTTAATTAATTGTTGGGCCCGCCTTGACCACTCACTTAAGCGCAGCTCGCTGCCGACAAAGGCAAAAGTATTCTCGAGCGCATCCGCATCCCAGGTGCCGATGCGATGGCGCGTGCGCAACTTCTCGCGAAGATCTCCTTTCGTTTCGGCGAGACCCGGTAACAAGTACATGCCCTCGGCTTCGAACCGTTGCGTTAGTTTCTCAATTTCTTCGCTTCCCAGCTTGAAATATTCCGACTTGATCAGGTCGGCCAGCTCAGACACGCGCGGATTAACCGGCTCGTTAGGATCCAGACTCTCCAGGACTGCGAAGAGTTTTAATGCCGCACGCAGCGCGGGGATGTCGTTGACTTCAACGCGCGTTTCAAGATTGCAACTTAAGGACTCTTCGCGCAGCACGCGCGCAATCGTTTCGGAGTACGCGGCGCGCTGCCGCACGACCAGAGCGATGTCGGACAGCGAGAACCCTTCGCGCAACACCAGTTGCTTAATCTCTTTAGCAATGGCGCGAATTTCTGTATCTCGATCGCCACATTCGAGATAGCGCACCTCAGTAGCAGTGCCGGCCTCGACGGGTTCTGTAATTTTCGTTTCGAGCTGCGGATTGAAGAGCGTTTCCCGCAAATTCGCGAGTGCGCCTTGCGCCGAGGCTTCCGCGTTGCTGAATTTGCGCTCAAACGGCTCGATACTTGTCAGGTGATCGATGGTGTCTTGAAAGGGAAGAAAGATATCCGGGTTACGTTGGTCGTGGTTGAGGTTCACGACAACGTCGGGCACTCGAGGAATTAGTTGCCGCAGTATCTCACCCTGGATTGGCGTGAAGTCGAAGAAGCCATCGAGGACGAGTAATTCGATATTCTGCAGCCAAGGGAGATTGACAGATTGCCCATCGAGTTCGCCGTTGAGCACTGCGAGCGCACGTAGTTGATCCGCATCTGCCTCAGTCAGTTTGAACTCGCGAAGTAAGTCAGAGTAGGTCGCATAGATCAATGCGACTTCTTGATCAAAATCAATTTGCCTTGCGAGGCCTTCGGCAACATCACCGGTGGGCGCGATGTCAGCGAGGCGCGCAGCGATGATCTCATTGACAGCCTGTGGCGTCTTACCGGCGCGTTCGATTTCGCCGATCAACGTAGTGATAGTGTTGACGCAGCCTTCGCGACGCGCGAGGGGACCGATGGCTTTAAGCTGTCCGTTTGTGGTGAGGCGTACCAGGATTTGGGAAATAAGGCTGCGTTTCAGAGGCAGCTCGTCCTGATCGATTGGCAGGCGAGGCGGCAGAGTTTGCCCGCGATCGTCTCGGGCACTGCTCAAAATTCGCCGGACGAACCCGCGGAAAAGATAAACAGGAAGTTCATTCCAAAGACCGCGGTTTTTAACGCCGTCGAGGATTCCCTGGGTCACTAATTCGAGGAGTGGATGCGAGGCGGCGAGGTAGAGAAAGCGATCGGATTTTTGATCTGCAACAAGATCGGCGCAGCGTTGAATCAAGCGCGCGCGATTCCTGCCCAGCAGCGGGCCTAACCAAAGCTCTTTTGCCAAAGCAACTCCGTAAGACTGAGATGGATGCGGATCGAGTTTAGCAGATGGAACGAGAAAGTCGGTGCCAGCCAGACCATTGCCAATTGCCAATTGATCTCGATTGCCGAGTGCTGATTGCCAATTGCCGATTCGTCATCACCCATGTCACGGGCTCCAGGGAGTCAGTATCCCGGAACGTCGGGATAGCGAGTGGCTTTTAAATTGGCGATGCCCTCTACATAAGTGGCGACTTGGGTGAACGCGAATTCGCCTTTCTCGACATGGCGAGATACTAACTTTAGCGGGGCCCGAGACTTGAGTGATAACTGATCGGCAGTTGACGACTCGCAATCGGCAATCGGCAAATGCCACTTGGCAATCGTTTCCCTTGCCCTGCTTTACAGCCTAAGCTAAGCTTTCGCCACTTCGTTCCCGAGAATGTGTTTGCTCTGGTCTCCCCAAGCCGGCGCACGAACCCCAAACCATTGCATGCGGACCCGTTCGTCTATGCCAAGACTAAAGTCGCGGATTGCCCTGGCGATGATCGCTTTAGTGTCGCTGGGAGCACTACCTACTCGTTTCTCTCATGCGCAACGCAGCGCAATCGATACCTACGCTATTACCAACGCGCGCATCGTTCCCGTTTCCGGACCGGCAATTGAACGTGGCACGGTCGTGATTCGTGACGGGTTAATCGCTTCGGTGGGCGCAAACGTTTCCGTCCCTGCCGACGCGCGCATCATTGATGGGAATGGATTGACTGTCTATCCCGGTCTCTTCGATTCCAACACCTCGTTGGGCATGCCACAGCCGTCACCTTCACCGGCTGCCTCGCCGGGCGGCACGGGTTTCGGAGGACAGCGCCCCCAGGCGGCCATGCTGACGGCATTGAACTCTTCACAACCAGCCGGTTTACAACCGGAAGTGCTCGCTGAGGATTTCATTAAGCCGGGCGGAGAGCAGATCGAAGCTGCGCGGCAGATGGGAATCACTACTGCGTTGTCAGCGCCACGACAGGGTATCTGGATGGGCCAGTCAGCTTTGATCAATCTATCTGGTGCAACCACTCAGGAGATGATCGTGCGTTCGCCCGTGGCCCTGCACGTCGGGTTCACTCCGTTGCGTAGCGGCGTCTACCCCAACTCACTGATGGGTGTCTTTGCGGTGCTGCGCCAAATGATGCTCGACGCTGGGCGCTATCGCGAGGCACAGCAGGCTTACGCGCGATCGCCGCGTGGTATGAAGCGACCCGATCAGGATCGGGCGTTGGCGGCGCTGCTGCCCGTGCTCGACGGATCGTTGCCGGTGATCATGTACGCGGACAATGAAAGAGAAATTAGCCGCGCTCTTGATCTCGCCGAAGAATTTAAATTGAAAGCAATCATCGCGGGCGGCCTCGAGGCCGGTAAAGTTGCCGGCCGGCTGCGTGAACGAAACGTGCCCGTGCTGCTTTCGCTTAATTTTCCACGCCGCACAACCGCAGCAATGCCGGAAGCTGATCCGGAGCCGCTCAGAGTCTTGCGCGAACGCGTCGAAGCGCAGAAAACAGCCGGCCGATTGGCTTCAGCGCGCGTGAAGTTTGCTTTTCAGTCCGGGGCGATGACAACTACTACCGACTTCTATCCAAACATCGCCCGCGCCATTGAAAACGGTCTTTCACGTGAAGATGCATTGCGTGCGCTCACGCTGTCAGCCGCAGAGATCCTCGGCGTTAACGATCGGATGGGGTCAATTGAGGCTGGGAAAATCGCGAACCTGACGGTCACACGCGGTGAGCTCTTCACGCGCAATCCAACGTTTGCCCACGTCTTCATTGATGGCCGTCCGGTGGACCTGAAACCGCCGACGACTACCGGCCCTGAGGCCGGAACAACAACGACGGCGACTGGCAGTTGGACAGTGACTGTGAATACGGGTTCAACCGACATAAATATGACTCTGGTACTGCAACAGGAAGGTGATCGGCTGCGCGGTTCGATCCAAGGGGCGCTCGGCACTGGGGAGATCTCTAATGCCTCTCTCGGTCCTGGTGGTGATTTCAGGTTCACTGTTCCGGTAACACTGGAAAGCCAGACGACGGAAGCAACTTTTACGGGAAAGATCACCGGCAACGAGATGCAGGGCAGCGTCACCTTCGTGGGTCGCGCGCCGGGGACATTCAGCGGCAGTCGCGCCCAGCCAGGAACGGAGCTCGCAAGCAGCAAAACTATAAGCGCGGATCCGTCAGGAACATGGCTGCTCAACTTGCTCGTCGGTCTGAAAACTTATCCGGGAACTCTAAAACTTGAGCAGCAGCCGGGTGGATTAAGTGGAGTGCTGCAAAGTCCGTTCGGGGTCACGAAACTCGAGAGTGGGTCACTTGATGACGAAGGTTTTCGTTTCATAGCGCGCGCTCGGGTCGAAGGGCGCGTTGTGGAGATGACTGTTGAGGGTAGCGTTAGTGGCGAAGAGATTCGCGGCACAGTCAGGTCAGAAATTGGTTTTGCTCGCTTTACCGGAACCCGGCAAAAATCTTAAGCCAACCGTTCAGTCTTGATAAGAAGAGAGATGATGATGAGAAGACTAACAATCCAGGTCCTATTCTGCGCGCTGATCGGCAGCCTTGTCCTGCCGCAATCCCTGGCGCAGAGTCGCGGCGCGGCAACTGAAACGCTGATTCGCAACGCAACCGTGCTCACCGTGACCCGCGGAACGCTCACGAATGCCGATGTTTTGATTCGTAATGGAAAGATTGTCGCCCTCGGTAAAAATGTTCGAGCCGCTGCCAATGCAAAGGTGATCGACGCGACTGGGAAGTTTGTGTTGCCCGGTATTGTGGACTGTCACTCCCACTCGATGCTTGACACTATCAACGAAGGAACGCTGTCCGTCACTTCGATGGCACGTACTAGTGACGTTCTCAATCCCCACGATGTCGATCTCTATCGCGCCCTCGCGGGTGGGGTCACGAGTCTTAATTTGTTGCATGGTTCCGCGAATGCAATTGGCGGCTTGAATACGGTTGTGAAGATTAAATATGGGCGTCCTGCTGCGGAAATGATTTTTCCGGGAGCGATGCCCGGAATCAAATTCGCGCTGGGTGAGAATCCCAAGCGCTCAAACTCGCAACCGCAACCTGGTCAAACTCGCCGTTATCCGATGACGCGCATGGGTGTTGAGGAAACGATTCGCGAGGCCTTCACGCGCGCGCGCGACTACAAGAAATCCTGGGACGAATATCGCGCCGCCAGTTCCCGCGAGAAGAATCTAGTCGCGCCGCGACGGGACCTGCAACTGGAACCATTAGTGGAAGTGCTGGAAGGAAAGCGTTACGTTCATGCCCACTGTTATCGCGCTGATGAGATTTTGATGCTGATCAATGTTGCTGACGATTTTGGCTTCAAGATCAAAACTTTTCAGCACACACTTGAAGGCTACAAAGTGGCGCGAGAGATTGCGCAACACGGCGCCGGCGCTTCGATCTTCGCCGACAATTGGGCCTACAAGATCGAGGCTTACGATGCGATTCCCTATAACGCCGCGATCATGACACGCGCTGGGGTAGTCGTTTCCATGAATTCGGATTCTGATGAACGCGCTCGCCGCTTGAATATCGAAGCAGCCAAAGCGATGCGTTACGGTGACCTGACTGAGGAAGAGGCTCTCAAACTTGTCACCTGGAATCCCGCCGTTCAGTTGGGCATTCAACAGCGCGTGGGGTCATTGGAAGTTGGTAAAGATGCTGATCTGGCGATCTGGAATGATCATCCGCTTAGCGTCTATGCGCGAGTGGAGACCACTTTCGTTGACGGCGAAATCTTTTTCGACCGTCAACAGGACCTCGCTAAACGCCCCGAGTTGCTCAAAGAGCGAGCTCAGTTGGAAGCTGCCGATCCTAATCGCCCACCGGCCGGAGGCGCATCTCCACAAGCGCCGCGTCGCCGCCGGCCAACAAATGCGGATGATGATATGTGGGAAGGAGGGGAGCAGCCATGACTACTCGAGAAGCGGAGATGGGGAGACGCGGAGAATGCTCAGTCAGAGGATGGTTAACCCCCGCTGGTTGGGTGCTATTCAGCCTTAAGCGGTGGCAAGCCACCTTTCCGGACTGAGCACCTATTTTTCGACTGAGCATTAACTAACAACGACCAGTAATGAGTATTATGAAAACATATTTAGTGATCACGTTGCTTCTGCTTGCCGGTTCAACAAGTTTCGCGCAGCAGCCTGGCAATCCCACCTCTCAATCGGGAGTCATGCCTCCGCGCGGCACTTTCGTGATTCGCAACGCGCGCATCGTAACCGTTTCCGGTGCCGAGATTGAAAACGGCACGGTGGTAATTCGCGAAGGAAAAATCGCTGCTGTGGGAAGTAATGTGGGAGTTCCTGCCAACGCCGCAGACCATCGACGCCAGTGGTTTTTCAATCTATCCTGGAATGATCGATGCCGGCACTTCGATGGGCCTCGTTGAAGTTGGACAAGGAGCCTTCGGCACTGTCGATACAGGTGAGGTCGGCGATCTCAATCCGCACGCAAAAGCGATCGTTGCCATCAATCCGCATAGTGCGCACATTGCCGTTACCCGAGTCGATGGCGTCACCAGCACTCTATCGCTTCCCACCGGCGGTTTAATTTCCGGACAAGGTGCGCTTATCAATCTGGTGGGAACCACTCCGCTCGAAATGGCAGTGGTCCCCAATGCGACACTCGTAATTAATTATCCGCGCACGACGGGCGGGGGCGGAGGCTTCTTTACGCCGCAACCAGTCAACCTTACCGAAGCCCTCGCTACGGCCAATCGACAACTGGAACAGATTCGCAAGATGTTGCGCGATGCGGAAGCCTACGGTCGCGCTATGGATGCCTATGCTAAAGATGCGAAGCTGCCGCGTGCGGAACAAAATCTGATTCTGGAGGCGCTCGTGCCATATGTTCGCGGCGAGCGACCGGTGATTTTCCGCGCCACGCGCGAGAGCGAGATTCGCGGCGCGATCAAGTTTGCCGAAGAGATGAAACTGAAACCGATCATTCTCGGCGGGGAGGAAGCCCTGAAGGTCGCCAGTTTGTTGAAAGAGAAAAACGTTCCCGTGATTCTGACCGGGATTCTTGATTTGCCAATACGTGAGGACGATTTTTACGACTCACTTTACGAAAGCGCCGCCAAACTTCGCGAGGCAGGCGTTACGTTTTGTATTTCCAGTGGCGACAGCGGTGCAAATGTTCGCAATCTTCCTTATTACGCGGGAATGGCTGCGGCTTTTGGGTTATCGCGTGCTGAGGCATTGAAGTCGGTCACACTTTATCCCGCACAAATTCTTAATGTTGCCGACCGGCTCGGTTCGATTGAGGTTGGCAAGAGCGCAAACCTGGTCGTGACCGACGGTGATTTGCTGGAGACAAGAACCCACATCCGTCATCTCTTTATTGACGGTCGTCGCGTGCCATTAAACAGCCGGCACACAGATCTGAATGATGCTTTCAAAGATCGTAAGAATAGAAGTCCCCGCAATCTCAAGACTTTCCAAGGAGGCTTTCCATTGCTCAAGAGAAATTTACGCCTGACCCTTCACGCAGTCACATTTATGCTGACGGCACTTCTAATGTCGGCCTCAACGACCGCATTTGCGCAAAGCAAATTGCTGCGCTTTCCCGATCTGCACAGTGACCGCGTTGCTTTCACCTATGCCGGTGATATTTGGACCGCGCCGGCGACTGGTGGCTCGGCAATTCGCTTGACGGCGCATCCCGGCATGGAAGTGTTCGCCAAATTTTCTCCCGACGGTAAATGGATCGCATTCACGGGACAATACGATGGCGACGAACAGGTGTACGTGATGCCGTCCGGTGGCGGTGTACCGCGGCAACTTACTTTCTATCCGGCGCGCGGACCTTTGACGCCACGCTGGGGTTGGGACAATCAGGTTTATGGTTGGTCGGGGATGGAAAGCGCATCATCTTTAAGTCGCAACAGGATTCGTGGTCGTTGCCGATTGCGCGTCTCTATTCAGTTTCCGTGGATGGCGGGCCGACTGTTGCTTTACCCATGCCCCAGGCCGGTTCGGGCGATTATTCTCCCGATTCCACGCAAATGGTTTATTCGCCACAGTCGCGCGACTTCCGCCCGGAGAAACGTTACGGCGGCGGCCAGGCAAACAGTCTTTATATCTTCGATCTAAAAACCTACGCCACGAAACGCATCACCGAAGGGCCCCGCGCGACACGCGATCCGATTTGGATGGGCAACACGATCTACTTCAATTCGGATCGCGATGGCCACTTCAATCTTTATGCGTACGACGTGCCAACCGCCAAGACGACGCAGATCACTAACAACAAAGTTTGGGACGTGCGTTGGCCCAGCGCCGATAATCAAGATCGGATCATTTACGAAATCAACGGTGAGTTGCAGGTTCTCGATACCAAGAGTCGTCGCAGCTCCGGAATTTCCATAACCGTTCCCGATGATGGATTGGCGCGGCGACCCAGTCGTGTTCCCGCAACTGGCCAGATTGAATCGGTCGGTCTAAGTCCCAAAGGTGAGCGTGCCGTTTTCTCAGCGCGCGGCGACATTTTCAGCGCCCCGATTGAAAAGGGCCCAACTCGCAATCTCACACACTCTTCCGGCGCTCATGACAAATGGCCGAGCTGGTCGCCCGACGGCTCCCAGATCGCTTTCATCTCAGATATGAGCGGTGAAGAAGAATTGTACCTAATCGCGCAGGACGGGCTGAAACCGGCGGAGCAAATTACACGCGGCGGCAAAGCCATGCGTTATCAGCCCGAGTGGTCGGCGGATGGCAAGCGAATCGCTTTTGGCGACAAAGACGGCAAGGTTCATGTCGTCACGCTCGCCGATCGCAAGATGGTTGAGATCGCCGATTCGCCACGCGGACAGATTCGCGACTACATCTGGTCCCCACGCGGTAACTATCTCGCTTTCAGCATGGCCGTTTCCGGAAATGGATTTTCATCTGTTTACATTTGGAATGGCGCTAACAACAAAGTGACACGCGTCACTGACGACATGTTCAACGCGTACGGTCCCGCCTGGGATCCGCAGGGCAACTACCTCTACTTCCTCAGTGACCGCGAATTCGCGCCGCAGATTTCGCAAATCGAATTTAACTATGCGACAAACCGCGACGCTTACATCTACACGCTCGCTTTGCGTAAAGACGTAAAGCATCCCTTCCCGCCCGAGAGCGATGAAGTGACGGTCGCAAAACCAGAAGAGTCGCCAAAGCCGAAAGGCACTCCGCCCGGCATTGAACCGAAAGAGCCCGCGAAAGATATCAATCGAGAGTTAAATAAGGAGCCGGCCACCGAGGCGGAAAAACCTGCCGCTCCGGCTGCTACTCCCGATGCGAAAGCCGAGGCCAAGCCACCGGCAACGATGGTTATCGACTTCGATGACATACAGGGGCGTGTGGCGCGCGTGCCTGTGGGCGCGGAGAACTACGGTGGTCTTTCGGCGAAGGCCGGCCACATCCTTTACGGAATTGGTCCCGCTTTCTATTACGGACGCTCGGGAGATCGTCCGGCCGTCTTGAAGATCTATTCACTGAAAGACCGTAAAGAAACGACACTCGCCGAGGATGTCCGCGGATACTCACTTTCCGATGACGGTTCCAAAGCCCTCGTCGCGCAGGGACCGGCTTACAACGTTTACGACGCCACTCCCCAGGGCGACAAAACTAGAAAAACAATCTCAACTGCAGGTTTGATGGTCGACCGCGTGCCCGCGGAAGAATGGAATCAAATCTTCAATGAGGTGTGGCGCCGCTATCGCGATTGGTTCTACGTAACCAACATGCACGGCTACGACTGGGCCGCGTTGCGCGAACAATATAAGCCGTTGCTGCAATACGTAGCTCATCGTTCAGACCTGAACTACGTCATCAGCGAGATGATTTCCGAGTTGACGGTCCAGCACGCGTACATCGAGGGCGGAGACTTTCAAATTCCACCGCGGCCTCGTTCTGGCCTACCCGGAGCCCGCTTCGAGCTCGACAAGCAAGCCGATCGCTACCGTATCGCGAAGATATTCGCAGGCGAAAATGAGGAAGACATTTATCGCTCTCCCTTGCGCGAGATCGGCGTGAACGCGAATGTGGGCGACTACGTGTTGGCAATTGACGGTATGGAGCTTAAAGGATCTGACGATCCGTACCGTCACTTTCGCAACAAAGCCGACAATCCGGTACAGCTGACACTTAACAGTCGTCCGACGATGGCAGGGGCCCGGACAGTCTCTTACCGCCCGATCACAGACGAGAGCAATCTGATCTATCTCGATTGGATTGAAAACAACCGGCGGCGTGTGTCGGAAGCTACCAACGGGCGCGTTGGTTATATTCACATTCCGGATATGGGAGCAGCCGGCATTCGCGAATTCATCAAGTGGTACTACCCGCAAATTCGCAAAGAAGGTTTGGTTGTCGACGTGCGGGCCAACGGCGGCGGCAATGTGTCGCGCATGCTAATCGAGCGTTTGCGACGCCG
The DNA here is from genome assembly GCA_963826235.1 of Pyrinomonadaceae bacterium. Taxonomy (GTDB): domain Bacteria; phylum Acidobacteriota; class Blastocatellia; order Pyrinomonadales; family Pyrinomonadaceae; genus PSRF01. Next base: position 403,499 of record CAWGWE010000003.1, read on the forward strand.
GCTGTTGGGCATTAATTATTCGCGCACCTCGGACGAAGGCAATACTTACCCGGACGGAGTTTTTATCGGACCGATGGTCGCCCTGCTTGATGGAAACTCGGCGTCCGATGGTGACATCTTTCCGGCGATGTTTAAGGAATCCGGACTTGGACCTCTGATCGGGAAACGATCATGGGGTGGCGTAGTCGGCATCAGTGGTCGTGGTCCGCTAATCGATGGTGGCGGGATTTCGGTCCCTGAGTCAGGACTCGCCAACACTAAAGGCGAGTTCATCATCGAGGGCTACGGCGTCGATCCGGATATCGAAGTTGATAACGATCCCAAGTCAGTTCTGGAAGGCAAAGATCCGCAGCTCGAGCGCGGAATCGCGGAAGTAATGGCGCGAATAAAAGCGCCGGTTACGTTACCGCCCAAACCGTCTGGACCGATTAAAACGATCCGGTAATCCTTGTCCAAGGTCCAACGTCCAATGTCCAAAGTCAGTTTTGCCGCACAGACGTTGGACCTTGGACCTTGGACGTTGGACGTAGGACTTTGGAAATCACTTAACAATCAACCTCTCTTCCGGCAGCATTGCTTTTGCGCCTTTGTGTTGCCAGCAACGTTCCGGCTGCTGCACTCGGCGTGAACAAGGTGTGCCCTTTTTAGTTCGTGCTCCGCAAATGTAAACTGCTTCTACCGTTAACGGCGCCGGCGGATTTACTTCGGATCGTCCGTGTGCGCTGGAGCCTTCAGTCTGCGCCAGAGGTGAGTTTGCGCTGCGCTGAATAACGAGCGGCGGTGGCTTTGGCCGCAGCGCACGTCCAGTTACAAATCCCATGCTGAAGAGCAGGACCGCACTCATCAAAGGAAGCTGTAGTCGTTCCTTTCGCAACCGGCGCGCGCACACGTCGCAAAACCTGCGGCTTGTCCAGGGATGCCAGTGCAATCGCACGATTTTCGTGCCGCAGTCAGAACAGAAATTTGGTCGATACATTGGTGAGGACTCCGAAATGTCAGTGAGGTTGAGTTCGATAACGTGCCGGCATTATATTCCCAGTCTCGGTAGGGCGTGAAGCAACGGAAGGCCGCTTTTGGGCGTCCGAAGTTGCAGCCCAGATCTGCAGGAAAGCGCGGGTTTGGACAGACTTTATCTGGAGATGCATACTTCCCCGCTGGAACTTACAAATCAATTGTTTAAATGACCAAAGTTATTCTTTATCAAAACCCCGTTCGCCGCCTCTTGCTCGTTTTATGTCTTGCTCTCGTTTGCGGCAGGTTCAACGCTTCGTTAGCGCAGCAGGAACCTGACGATGTCGTTCGCACAGATACGTCTCTGGTGCAACTCAATGTGGGCGTTGTTGACAGTCGCGGCCGCGCCGTCACTTCTCTCTCGCGTAACGATTTTGCGATCTACGAAGACGGAGTGAAACAAACTATCTTTCAGTTCGAGCCAACCAACGCCCCCTTCAGCGTCGTGCTGTTGCTTGACATGTCGGGCTCGACCCTCAGTTTTCGCGAGCAGTTGAAACTGGCTACGACGCGATTCCTCGATGCTCTTGCTCCTGAAGATCGCGTGGCTGTCGTGCAGTTCAATGCGAAGGTCAAACGACTTTCAAATTTTGATGCCAGCCGAAAAGATACGGCCTACGCCATCAAGATTGCGGAGGGCGCTGGTGAAACGCATCTGTACGAAGCGCTAACGTATGCCTTGAAGGAGTTACAGCGAGAGGAGAAACGACGTAAGGCGATCGTTGTGTTAACCGATGGGCTCGACACACACATGCGCAATATCGATCGAGTCGCAGTTTCGAAAGCGCAGACGGACGAAGAAGCGCTGAGTGCAATCAGACCCCATGCGAGCGCACCTTTAGCCGCGGTTCTGAACCTGGCTGATCGGCAGGGTGTCACAATCTTTCCCTTAGCGTTGCCCTCAGGGGATCCGAAGCGTTTGCCGATTCCCGGCCCCGACATCACCGGAATCTATGCGGCGGCGCGCACCCGGCTGGAGAGTATTGCCAATCGCACCGGCGGACGTCTTACCGAGATTAATCGGCTCGATCAGATGGCGCGGTTGTATGTCGAGGTAGCAGCAAATCTCCGGACGCTTTACACGGTGGCATATCAAGCTCCTGGCGACCGTCCACGTGATGGCAAATGGCACGAGATCAAGGTTGAGGTTGCGTACCCGGAACTGATCGCCCGCACACGTCCGGGATACTTTGCGCGCTAACCGCGCGAAGCGCGGTTACGGGTTTCGCGTTTCGAGTTTCGGGTTTCGGGATCAGAGTTTAGGCCAGGGTCTGATTCGAGTTTCGGCTTCACCAGTCGTCTCCGAAAGACATCTCGGAACTCGAAACCCGAAACTCGGAACTGCCAAAAGGCTCCGCTTGACACCTCAAAGTTCGCTACCTATATTCAAATCCTCGCACCCGTAGCTCAGCTGGATAGAGTACCTGACTACGAATCAGGGGGTCGCATGTTCGAATCATGCCGGGTGCACCATTTATTGTTAATAGGGCCGTCGTAAGGCTGCTTTTTTATTTGTGTTCGGTGTGCAAAAGCCAAGGATTCAGCGAGAACCACCAGCTTCCACAACCCACGTACGGGATAAGACAAAAGGTCACTCGAATAGAGTGACCTTTTTCGTCTTTGATGTCGCCTCGCGAGGTGGCGATTCATCCTTCGGAGATTCATCTTTACAATCCGCGTGCCTCAACTTTAGTGAGAAAATCTTAGTAAACTGGGTTCGATAGCCTGCGCGACAACGAGCAGTTGCTACAAATTACGGCTTAGTCGTGGTCAGTAGTCAGTGGTCAGTTGTCAGTTGTCAGTTGTCAGTTGTCGGTTGTCAGTTGTCGGTTGTCAGTTGTCGGTTGTCGCTCGTCAGTTGACCGTTGTCGCTTCATCCCGCTACCACTTACAACTGACGACTGACCACTGACCACTGACAACTGACGACTGACCACTGACTACTGACTACTGACTACTGACTACTGACTACTGACAAGAACTGATCCAATTCAGTGGGGTTTGGCAATGACGTTCTTGCACCCAGTTCCCTACACTTCAGTGCTGCCGTGGCATTCGCGAGCTTTATCGATGCTTCAATTTCTTCGCCTCGCAACAATCCGTAAAGGAAGCCCCCGTGGAAGGCATCGCCTGCGCCAGTCGTGTCGCGACAGCCGCCTGGCACTTCATACGCAGGTGCTTCCAGAAAATTGCCCTCGCAATAAATCACTGCGCCGCGTTTGCCCATCGTCATTCCGACGAGGGCGCATCCGTAGCGGGCCTTCATCTCAACAAGCGAAGCCCGCTCGTCAGCAATGCCCGTGAGACGATGCGGCAATTCCCTGGAAGTGATCAGCACATCTATCAAAGGCAGCAGCTCCAACAAACCATCGTAAGCGTTGTCGATGTCCGCCGAGACAATTGCGTTAGCTTCATGGGCAGCGTTTGCTATGGGAATACAGGCAAGCGGATCGTGAGCGTCGATGTGAAGTACGCGTCCGCGCGAAGCCAGAGCCACGGGTGCCTCATTAGGTTGATAAGCGAGTCGTTCATCGCGATCCCAGACGATCGTACGTTCGCCATTGCGCTGATCAATAAGAATGAATGCGATCTGATTACGAGCCCCCGGGACCATCTCTACAAACTCAACGTTGACGCCCTCGTCACGAACTGAAGCCAATCCGAATTCACCTTCATCATCCGAACCAAACCTGCCGGCGTAGGCCGTCTTCAGACCGAGCCGTTGCAATGCGACCATGGCCGTGGCCGTTTGACCGCCTGCGGAGCGCCGGTGTTCGACCAGCCGAATCTTGGTATCAAACTCAGGAAAGGCGGGCACCACAACCAGATGATCGACTGCGTTCAAGCCAAAGCCAACGGCATCGAACTCTTTGGCCGAGGGTAATTTGAATGGGAAGTGCATCGAAATACTTTGGACTTGGAACTTTGAACCTGGAACTTTGAACTTTGGTCTGATCCTTGCGGATCTTGATCTGCCACAGCGCTGGTATCTACTGTCTCCCGGTCTACCCTCTAAGTGTTTCTACTATTGTCGGCTAGAATATTTACATAGTGCCTTTAGAAGAGAAGCTCAAAAACATTCCGCGTTCAGCCGGGGTCTATCTCTACAAAGATGGCACCGGCCGGATTATCTATATCGGTAAGGCGAAGAACCTTCGTAGCCGCGTGCGCACTTACTTTCAGGAGGCTCGCCCTTTTGATCGCAAAACCGACGCGCTCGTCAGGCAGATCGTGGACGTGGAGTTCATTGTCACTGATAGCGAAGTCGAAGCTCTAATTCTGGAGGCGACCCTCACCAAGAAACATAAGCCGCGTTATAACGTCAATCTTAAAGACGACAAGTCGTACCCGCATCTTAAGCTGACTATCAACGAACCATTTCCGAAAGTTGTCATCACCAGAAGGATTCAGAACGACGGTGCACTCTACTTCGGTCCCTTTCTGCCGGCGAGCCTGGCGCGCCGTACGATCGACGTCATCAATCGAACGTTTCAATTAAGAACCTGCGACATCGAAATCGACGGCAAGGCGCCGCGACCCTGTCTCGAATATCACATCAAACGTTGCCTGGGTCCGTGCGTCAAAGGACTCTGCACGCCAGCCGAATATCAGGAAGCGGTCAAAGATGTGCGTCTTCTGCTTGAAGGCAGAAACAAGGAACTCGCAGACATGCTTGCCGATCGGATGGCGGAAGCCTCTTCCGAGCTGCGTTATGAGATGGCGGCGAAGTATCGTGATTTGCGCAAGACAGTCGTACGACTCTCCGAACAACAAAAGATGGCGACTACGTCTGAGCGCGATGTTGATAGTTTCGCTTACTATCGCGAAGGGCCGGCAGCTCGCCCTGCAACTCTTCACGATGCGCGAAGGCAATATTGTGGGCCGGCGTGAATTTTTCTGGGAAGACATCGACGACGACTTCAATCCCGCATCATTCCTGAGCGACGTCCTGGCGCAGTATTACTCCAGCAATTATGTGCCGCGCGAGATTTATGTCCCAGTCGATTTTGAAGATCGTGAGTTGCTTGAAAGTGCTTTGAGCGATCGCAAGGGTCGCCGAGTCAGGATCCGTTATTCGCAGCGTGGTGAAAAGCGCGACATGATCGACTTGGGTGAAAAGAACGCCAAGCTCGCTTTCGAACAACGCTTTCGCGTCTTGCGGCCCGATATGAAACTGGTGCTCGAGGAACTGCAGGAGACTCTCGAGCTGCCGCGGTTCCCGGCGCGTATCGAGTCGTTTGACGTTTCCAACATTCAGGGAGCAGAGAACGTGGCCGGGATGGTGGTTTGCGAAAATGGAAAGATGAATCGCTCGGAGTATCGGAAGTTTCGGATTCGAAGCGTGGAAGGTTCTAACGATGTCGCCTCGATGCGCGAAGCAGTGTTTCGTCGTTATCGCCGCGTGCTTGATGAAGGAAAGCCCTTGCCGGACTTGATCATGATTGACGGTGGTAAGGGCCAGTTGAACGCCGCTGCCGATGCGATGCGCGAACTCGATCTGGAAGCGGTCGCCCTGGTAGGCATCGTCAAGCCGCCGTTCCGTCACAACGAAGTTTCACACCTGCTGGTCAAAGGACGAGAGGATGAGCCGGTTTATCTCGACTCACATTCGCTGATCCTGCGTCTGCTGCAAATGATTCGCGATGAGACTCATCGTTATGCCGTCACTTACCATCGCAAGCGGCGCGAGCTGCGCGACTTCACCTCGGAGTTAACAGCGATTCCGGGAGTAGGGGCTAAGCGCAAGACGCGTCTCTTAAGACACTTTGGATCAATTCAGCGAGTTTCACAGGCAAGCGTGTCGGAGCTTTCTCCTTTTGTTGGATTGAAGACGGCCCAGGAGATCACTGATCACTTCGCGCGGCAACGGGCGCTCGCCGAAAGTGGCACTTAAGTCCAACGTCCAAAGTCCGCTATCCAATCTTGACCGATATGGCGTTGGGTAAAAGTCATTCAAGATGAAGTCGCGGACTTTGGACGTTGGACTTTGGACGTTGGACTTAGTCTTACGACTCGCTTAAGCTCTGTCCATCCAACAGGTTCGTTAACCGTCAATTTAAGCTCCAAATCCCGACACCTGGTTCGGCCACAGCTTCCGACCTGAACGAGGTGCCCCTTCACAGGAGGATTGCCATGGCAAGTAAAGCCAGCATCGCTGGTCATCCGGTCCATCCGATGATCATTCCTTTTCCGCTCGCGCTCTGGACGACATCGTTTGTCAGCGATCTCGGATTTTATTTCACGCGCAGCCACGCTGCCACTGATCTCAAAATTTTTGCTGGCGGGGGATGCATCGGCGCGCTGGCGGCCGCAGTACCTGGGATTATTGATTGGCTTTCGATCAAGCATCCCGCAACCAAGCGAATCGCAAATTGGCACGCGCGCTTAAACATCATCGCGTTGTTGATTTTTGCGGCGAGCCTTTACCTGCGGATGAAATCAGGAGGCGCTAACTGGGTCGACTACGGGTTGAAGATTCCGTTTCTGCTTTCGTTGTTGGGTGTAATTTTGATTGCGATCTCAGGCTGGCTGGGCGGCTCGTTGTCGTTCGAGCACGGCGTCGGAGTTAAACCGCAGCACGACACACCCGAAGACGAAGTGGCGAAGGTACGATTTCCTTAACGATCAGCAGTCCAAAGTCCAGGGTCCAACGTCCAATGTCCGCCTACTAAGGTTCACATTCTCTATACTCAGATTTGGCGGCCGGACATGAGACTTTGGGCCTTGGAATTTGGACTTTTTCAACTTTGGGGTTGGTTGCCTTTCGCTCCGGTGAATTCGTAAGAGATGTGCATTTTTAATGTGCCATCAAGCATCTCGGCGCGCACGTCTTTCACATGTGCTTGCACGGCACCATTGCTGGCTTTCACCGGAATCATCAGTTGCAGCTGCTGCCCTCGAATCAATTCCAGCGGATTCACTCTTTGATCGATCGCGTTGCGAACAAAAACAGTGACGAAGTTGTTCGCGATTGGATTCACTCCCTCGAGACTAACGCCCTCAACCTCGACCTGCCCATAGACTGTCTGACTCGCTTGATCAAAGCGCAGTCCAACACTTGTTTGTGCCCAACCTTTGAACTGCATGCAGTTGCCCAACAGATTGTAACTGCCACTGAACGCGAGGGGCGCCTGCACCTTTCCGTTGGTGAATCGGACTTCGGTCTTCACGTTGCTTCCCGCCGGCGCCAGCGTGATCGTGTTTGTGCACCCCTGCTGCAGCGCCGCTTCGCTCATAATCACTGAGCCCGATTCCGCCTCGTTGCGGGCCAAATGAAAGCTGGGCGCACCGAGATCTTTGAAGATCGTACCCAGCAGTCCATCGACAAACCCACTGTTGAGACTGACGACAACTGTACCAGCGGGGTCGCCAGCGGGATCGGGAGCCGTTACCGCAACGCCCGGTCTTGATTTAGCGCGCGGAATTCCAAGCAGAAAAACAGCGAGTAAGGCTCCCAATACCAGGCCGATGAGCAGGACGGTTAGATACTTCATCAGTTTCCTCTTCTTATCGCGGTGTTGGCGTAGCCGTTGGCGTTGGCGTTGGCGAACTAGCCGGACTGCTGGTCACGCCCATGTTGCTGATCAATGCCTTTACTAATGAAGCCGCAGCATTTGTCAGCGCATCAATCTGCTGTCTTACCTGCTCGGGCGGAACTTTCTTGTAATCTAAAGGCACTTCAAATAACGCTGGATCGACAATCATGGAAATGTCGCGCATCTCGGCGACAACCTTGGCGCCCCTCACACCTTGAACATTGCCACTCGCTTCGGTGTACAGCTCCGAACGCAACGGCAGGCCTGTTTCTTTATCGACGAAAACAAATGCTTCGGTACTGACGGCACCAGCTTGCGTGTTGGTATTTGCCTGATGTTTGTAGCGATACTTAAGCGCCGGCCGGCCATTTACTGCTTCCTCGCCGATTGCTTCTACGCCCTGAAGTTTTTCTAAACGCGCGACCAATTGTCCCGGAGTCATCAGTTTCTGCAGTTGTACTCCCGTCGCTTCCGGAGTTAGCTCTGCATACTGCTTGCGACTTGGGGCAATTGCTATGTGCAGGCCACCCTTCTCGAGATAAATCAGCTCCGAGTTATCCGGCAACTTGAAAGAGACGCGACGGTCGGCGCCGCTGCGTGCAACTTCGGCTGACAATTGCGGGATGCCAATCGTTTTTTCACCACCTTCAGTTTCGGCTGATAACACGAGCGTGGCGCGATAAGCGTCCGGTTCGCGCGCAGCGATCACCGATGGGTTCACTGAGACATTCGCGTTCGCGTTTACCGGCGTCAGGTTAGCATTCGACGATGCGTTCATATTCACGTTCGAATTCGCCGCCGGCTGACAGGCAGCGAATAAAACGGTCACCGCAAACAGACCTACGAGACAGACAATTGCATAAGGTTTTACGAGACTTTTCATAGACATCTCCGGGAAGACTGGCGCTTTCACGCCCTTTGATTTTAAGAGGGGCTGCAGGGGAAGCCGTAGCATACCACAGGAACAGACGGCACGAGCAGGTGGCAGACCGCAGGAGAAATTATTTGTTCGTGTTTGCTCGTGATACTTAGTGGTTCGTAAGTCATGCGTCAACAAGCGCAAATTAAGGACTACCGCTAAACGTACGGGCACTAACATCTCTCTCCAGCTCCTGCCTCCTGCTCCTGCCGTCTGCTGTCTGAAAGATTGACTTGCCTTGGCGTTTTCGGTAGAAGCGCTTGGCTTTCTAAAATCAAACTACACGAGATAACGATGAAACCTATTCCACTGCTGCTTGTTTTGGGACTCGCCTTATCGCTCTGCAACTTAACTGACAAACTCAAAGGGGTAGGTTCTTCGGGCGGCAAATCTAGTCCGGCCGCGACTGGTGGCGCCGGCGTCGATACACCGGTGCCCACAGCGGATCAGATTGCTGCGCTTGCAGGTGGCCAAACGGTTAGCTGGGACAAACAAGGAATGTCCTGGACACTGCCGCCAAAGTGGAAAGAAACAACCAACGAGACGAAGAATCTCGTTTGGAGTGCGCCTGGTTCAAGTGCGAATCTGATCGTTACCATTTCGCCGATGGACGAAAACTTCGATACGGACAGCAGCATCCAGGCGTTTTACGACGGCGCGAAGACTCGCGTCAAGAATGGTGAAGTAGATGAGTTGAAGTGGGTCCAGATTGATGGCTTGAAAGGGTTCCAGTTTCGCGAATCAAATCCCGAGAAGCCGGACGGCATCCGGCGTTTGCAGTGGCTTGCTTTTCGCAAATACGCGGGCCAGGTGCAGATGGTAAACCTGATGCTCGCCTCTGAAGGCAAAGACTTTCCGCGCCATCAGGATGCGATGTACGGCATCCTTTATTCGACAAAGATCACTCATTAAGAAGGATGGGGAGACGCGAGATGGGGAGACGCGGAGACGCGGAGATGGGGAGACGCGGAGACGCGGAGATAGGGAGACGCGGAGATGGGGAGACGCGGAGACGCGGAGATGGGGAGACGCGGAGATGGGGAGACGCGGAGATGGGAGGATCGGAGATGGCGAGATTAGTAGATGGGAGGGTGTAAATAGTTTTGTGTAAATGGTCATCGCGAGCCAAATGAGTTAGTTTGGCGGAGGTAAGATGACCCAAGACAAAACAATCGACCAAGAACTCATTGACAACCTGCTGAAGGACTACAAGAACCCTGAAGACTTGATCGGCGATAACGGTCTGCTGAAGCAACTGACGAAACAATTGCTGGAACGAGCGATGGCCGCTGAGTTGACCGAGCATGTGGGTTACGAGAAGCACGACCCGGCCGGCAAGCACAGCGGCAACTCGCGCAATGGCAGCTCAGCCAAAACGATGAAAGGAAGTTTTGGCCGGTTACCGCTAGAGATTCCCCGTGATCGGAACGGAACCTTCGAACCGCAGATCATCGAGAAACACCAGACGCACTTCACTGGTTTCGACGCCAACATCATCTCGCTGTACGCGCGCGGGTTATCAACGCGGGAGATCCAGCAGCATCTGGAAGAGATTTACCACGTGGAAGTCTCACCGGCCTTGATCTCGAATGTGACGGATGCGGTGATTGAGGAGGTTAAGGCCTGGCAAAACCGGCAGCTCGACGCGGTCTATCCCATCGTCTATTTGGACGCTATCCAGTTCAAAGTGCGAGATAACGGTCACGTCCGGAACAAAGCAATTTACCTGGCCATTGGCATCAGCGTGAGCGGGCTGAAGGAAGTGCTGGGATTGTGGATCGCGCAAACCGAAGGCGCCAAGTTCTGGCTGCAGGTGGTGACGGAACTGAAGAACCGAGGCGTGAAAGACATCTTCATCGCCTGTGTTGATGGGCTGAAAGGCTTTCCCGAAGCGATTGAGTCGGTCTTTCCGCAAACGGAAGTGCAGTTATGCATCGTGCATCTGGTGCGGCACTCGCTGAACTACGTAGGGTGGAAAGAGCGCAAGCAAGTGGCTGCCGATTTGAAGACCATTTACAGCTCGGCCACCGAAGCGGAAGCTGCACAACGATTGGAAGAGTTTAGCCTGAAGTGGGATGCGAAGTTTCCGACCATTGCCAAGTCCTGGCGCAGCAATTGGGCTCGAGTTATCCCGTTCTTCGCGCATCCGCCGGAGATTCGGAAGGTGATCTATACGACCAACGCCATCGAGTCGCTGAACATGTCACTGCGCAAAGTGACTAAAGCGCGCGGCTCATTCCCCCACGACGAGGCGGTCTTCAAACTGCTGTACCTGGCGCTGCGAAATATCGCGAAAAAGTGGACCATGCCGATCTTCGGCTGGAAGGCAGCACTCAATCGCTTTGCCATCATTTACGAAAACCGGCTACCCGTTGACTAAGACAATGAAGAGCAACGCAAAAACCCGGGCTATGGAAACCGTGGAAAAACAAACTGCGTTTTCCCACCGTTCCCACAGCCCCTGCTGCTACGGATCAAAACTAAAAGCAGCCAACCAAAAACAAAACCCGATCGTTTACACAAAATATTTGACGCTACCGTAGATGGAGCGATGCTGATGGGTCCCCCGAGTCTCCGCGTCCCCGCGTCCCCGTGTCTCCCCCTCCCCGTGTCTCCCATTCTCCGTGTCTCCGCGTCCCCGCGTCCCCGTGTCTCCCCGTCCCCGTGTCTCCCCGTCCCCGTGTCTCCCCCTCCCCGTGTCTCCCCGTCTCCGTGTCTCCTCGTCCCCGTGTCTCCCGTCCCCGTGTCTCCGCGTCCCCGTGGCCTCCCGTCGCTCCTAATTTTTTTTGATGTAATTCCGGTGGATCCACACGTCCTTCTGGGCGCGGTCGCGAGTCTCAAAGAAAATCTGCTCTGCATCTTCTCCAGTCACTAAACCAACCCGCGGGCTGACGTCCTTCTCACTCGCCTTGGTTTTCTCGCTTTCGCTGAGAAAAGTTTTGACGTGATCCGCAGTAGCCGGCTGGAAATCAGTCTTCTGCAACTCAGCAATTGCCTCAATTGCGTTGGCCTTCAAAAGTTTGGGCCATAACTTTTTGAACAGCACGCTCGAGCCGTACACGTCCGCACTGTTCACCTTGCCGTTGATCGCGAAGACATACCCGATCACGTCACTCCTGTTGTTGACAATACTTTCCAACGCCTTCGTGTAGCTCTCGGCTGTCTCCCGAACTTTTTGATGTTCCACTGCCAACTGCAGACTCGATTCAGAAACTGCAGAGTTAACTCGGGCACCGACATTCTCGCTCAGTTTATCCTGAGCGATGCGGACGTTCTCCCAAACACCGCCCTGAGAATTAGTTCGCTTCGCGGCGAGCTTGATTTGTTTGGTAGACACAACGTCGGACGAGCTGCTGAAGACTGTGCTGCGTTCATTGCCGCGACTACTCCAGCGTCCGTGCTCCACACAAAATGCCGAGATGGGCATTTTCCCCGATCGCCGCGGTACGATTAGGTCGACACCAATCATGCGGTCCTGTTGCCCACCTTTCACGATGTCGCCCGCCTGAACATAGATATCGTCATTGGAAACGTTTTCGATGGCGAGCTCATTGACGCTCTTTGTTTCGTAGACCACCACCTTCTTTTGCACCATGGCTTCCTGCAAGGTGATGAACGTCTTTCCCTCAAATGTGTTCTTACCGTGGACGAGAAAGATTGAGAGATTTTTGTGGGTGTATGGACCGGAGAGCTGATACTCACCGGCAGAAACCTTTAGTGGCTTTTCCCTCGTTCGTGACTTTTGTTGTGCGGTGCTGATCGCCACTCCCGCGAAGATCGATATTAGAATTGCGAGTGTTAAGACAAATCCCTGATTCTTCATTCTCTTGTCTCCTTGAGCCGTTGAGGGCTCGTTTAATAAAGCAGCTTGGAACGGCTCTCCGGAATTGTTGTGTGCAGGATCTTTCGCGCCAATCGCAATCGTCTGCGCGCGCGTTTCGCGGTGCGCGATAGATAACGATTGCGATTCGAGACGGTGCTGCGGGAAGCAACTTGCGTGTTCTTCCCGTTCCTCGAATTCGGGTTCACATCGCTACCGCCACGACTGGCGGTGGAAACCGTGGGCTGATTCGGGTCGATTAAAGCTGATAGCTCTAAGACTTCTTTTGCATCGCTGGTCGACACTTCAAACACACTCCTACCAAGGAACGCGCCATGTGCGGCTGCAATCGAGGTGCGATTGCCGAGCAGAAAGGTGCGCTCAATTGAGAACTCGCAGTCCAATTACTGCGGTTGAAAAACTTTCGTTTGGGGAGACCGCCAGGCCCCTTGTGCTTGGCCCTTTCTGGCCCTTGCGATTGAGGAGAACATCCTTGAACCGGGGAGACCCGCGGCAATAAAGCCTAACTGGTTGGTAGAACGAGAATGAGGAGACTTCTTGCGTGCTAAGACGAAGGATCCGACGTGAGCGGTTGCCCTAACGGATAAATGGATGAGGAGGAGGTCCCATAAAGGATCAATTCATATTGGCTAATGATGATAAGCAATTAGCATGAGGCGGAGTGGTCTGGTTCGGCGGGCGCCTGCCTGCCTGGAAAGATCTCTACGCAATCAAAGTTCGACACCCCAAAACTGACCACATTTGAATGCGAAACCGCTGAATACCAATAGTTTCAGGGACAGCACTCGGACTTCCCGATCGAGAGATCGAGAAGGCCTGAACCCCAAAATCAGCGGTTTCGGATTTCCGACGCTGCTCAAAATGAGCCCCGGAACCGGCTCAACTGATTGATAAGGAAATAGATCGATAATTCCTATCATTACATATGGAAGAGCCGGTGCTGTTGCTTTGGGGAAATCGGAAATTGTCATTTGACACAATTGCGGGGTTCGGAATAGCCTCTCGCTGCCTGGAACATACCGAAGTGCAACTCGAAGAGACAGTCTGGAGTCTTCACCAAGATCTTCTAAACCTTCTATTTTTGTCCGCGATTGGATCAAAGGGATCGCACTCGCATTGCGTTGCTGATTCCTCGCCTTTGCTGACATCGCCCAGGAGAAAATCTCATGTCCACAAATGCCCCGAATGAATCGGATTACGGCCACCAAGCACCCTTGGAAGCGCATTCGAATGGAAAAGCTTCCTTGGACTCAAAGCAAACGGCGAAACCTGTAGAGCCAAAGCCGAAAAGTGATTGGAACGTGCTTTTCTATATGGCGGGAGAAGGCCTGATATCGCCAAGCATGATTCCCCAACTCAAAGCAATAACCGACGCCGGGTTTGAGCAGGACACGAATGTCCTTGTCTACTTCGATCCCAATTGCAACGGCAGACAGGCTCGTATTTTCGATGTCAATGCTCAGGCAAAGAAAGATTACCCCGCGAAACCGGGTAAAAGGAAAACAATCATCGGTGACGGAAGAGATCCCTTCGTGCGTGGTATAGCCGAGGATTGCCAGTTTCCCGGTCTTCCACAAATCCCTGCTCCAATTACCCTTCGCTATTTCCTCGAATACGCGAGAGCGTATTACCCCGCAAGAAACTACATAGTGTTTCTAATGGGGCACGGGGTAATCGTCGGCAACGACGCTTTCTTGCCCGATCCGGACGACAATTCGGCAATTACCCTTACGGACTTGGGATGGATTCTTAGAACATTCGCCGACAAAGTCCGAGCCGCCGGTGACGAATTTCATCTCGTCGGTTTTCACAGCTGCTCCATGAGCTCGGCCGAGTTGGCCTACGAACTCGCTGGTTCCGCCCGTTATATGTTGGGAACACAGGGCGCAGCTTTTCCCGGTAGCTGGCCCTATCGGCAACTTCTAAAAAAGATCTTCGTCGCTATTGATGATTCCAAGGAGCCCGCCAAAAAAGACATCCCGGATCAATTCAAACCGGAGGAGAGGATTTTGCACGGGCTGCAGGAGTTGAGCTTTTACAATAGTGAAGACTTCTGGCACGCAGGCTTATCGGCGGATCTCAGCCTTTGCCGTCTCGATACTGCCAGCGTTGATAAACTCAGAGAGCCGATGGAGAACTTATCAGTAGTTTTACAGGAAGCCCTCAACGACTCGGCCGCAACCGATCTTATTCGCTTGGCACACCTGGAGTCGCAAAGCTATTTTGGAGAAAACTACACGGACCTCTTTGACTTTTGTTCCTGTCTGTCGGCGAGGTGCAAGGAACAGTCTGGAATTCAGGATGAGATGAGGAAAGCTTGCGAACGCGTGACCAAGGCGCTTAATGGTGAGATGCCAACAAAAACTACGGACCAACAGTCCAAGTTTGAAAGACAGCGCCAGGGATCAAGCAACGGATCCGGCGGGCTCGTTGTGCATTCAGATTTTTACGGCCCGGCATATCAGTTTTCCCATGGGATCTCGATATATTTTCCCTGGAAGAGTCCGGAGAGCAGGGTCATCGAAAACTATCGGAGCTATAAAATCACACGAGAGCATGGTTCCAAGTCGTGGTGGATCTTCTTACAGGAATATTTCCGGGTTACACGACGGAGACGAAACCCAAATTCGACCAGGGAACCAATCGACAGTTCAGCAGAAGTTATGAACTTAATCCAATGGCGTTCCGAAAACAGTCTACTGAGAACGCTTTCCGATGAGAGACTGTTGTCACTGGGTCCAAAGCCGGTCAAAGTCGGGGACTATCCATCTGAGATAATCCAACCCAAAATGAGGGCGAAGGGAGAGGGCCAACCGTTGAATAAGGTGAGTAAAGACCTATTAAAGGTTGGAGGTAATCTTTCCAAGGTCGGGGGTGACCTGTCCAAAGTCGGGGGTGATCTGTCGAAGGTCGGCGGCGACCTGGCTAATAACGCAGGCGCCGAGCTGTCGGAAAAGGTCGGAGGCGATTTGTCGAAGGTTGAAGGTGATCTGTTAAAAGTCTTGGGAGATTTATCCAAGGTCGGTGGCGATCTGTCGAAGGTCGGTGGCGACCTTTCGTCAGGCAAGGTCGGAGGCGATCTGTCAAAGGTGGGAGGGGACCTGTCGAAAGTGGGTGGGGACCTCTCGAAGGTTGGAGGTGACCTCTCGAGCAGCGGAGGCGGCGATCTATCGAAAGTAGGAGGTGACCTGTCGAAAGTGGGAGGTGATCTGTCGAAGGTTGGCGGTGATTTATCGAAGGTTGGCGGCGACATGGGAGGTCTTTACGGACATACCATTATCAAAAATTTTGATTCGCCTGAACGTCAATTGATCACCTCTCGTCCGAAAAATTTTGCAAACACACGTGCTGCCGCCGAATCGAATAAGGGTTCGAAGCAGAACCAAGCCGTAGAGGGTCCTCAATACGCGGAAAGCTCGTAAATTATGGTCGGACACTTTTCTGCCCTCGCAATGGTGTGTTGGCTTGCGCTGGCTGTCTTGCCACAAACGCAAGATGCGGCAGATGCGCAAATCATAGAAGAGGATTACCGCATCACCAGCGTTGATGGACGTCAGCACGCCGTCCAAAATCTCCGCAGCCGGGTGCATGAACTCCGCAAGTCAGGACAAGCGACAGAAGCGGCCCGCGCGTTAAACCGTGTGGGTCGCTTTCAAATACGGATGCATCGCGCCCAGGATGCGCTCGCAACCTTTCAGGAAGCTCTCAAGCTGCTCGAGCAGCAACCGGACATCAAAACTCAAATCGATAGCCTGAATGGACTCGCATCCACCTATGGCGTCGATAAATGCGAGCTTGGTGAACCGTCTGCCAACCAGGCCCTCACCTTCAGCAAACAGAACAACTACGTCGCCGGTGAGGCGGAGGCCCTGCGAATCCTCAGCTACTGTCAGAATCTTCGAGATCACGCTCTCGCCCTCAACACCGCACAGGAATCACTGAAACTCTGGAATTCGATCGATCGCCAGCGAGGAACGGCCGATGCACAGGTGGCCATTGGGGAGTTCCAGATGGCGCAACACAACCTGGAGGAAAGCGCCCGGAGCCTGGAAGCTGCGCTCAGCATCTTCCGGGAGCTAAATGATGTGGTCCGGCAAGCCGAGGTTCTTACTTACTTTGGGTACATCGAATACCGGAAAGCTGCCTGGCGTCGATCGTTCGACTATTTCACCCAGGCGGATTCGATGATCGATAAAAATGCTGAGCCTTACTTGATGGGTCAAATCACGATCGGCTTCGGTGACAGTTTTCTTGAAAGTGGAATGCCAGAGGTTGCGCTTCTCAAGTATCAAGAGTCGCTGGAGTACTTCCGCATCACCCAAAATCAGGAGGCAATGTCGACGCTTCAATGGTCTATCGGAAGAGCACATTATTTTTCCGGACAGTACGAAAGAGCGATTGATAGCTTGCAAACCGCGCGGACGGAGGCCCAATCCCGCCGGTACGTAACCCTCGCCGCCTTTTGTGACGATTTCCTTGGTCGAACTTACCACTCTCTGAACGACCACGCGGGCGCGCTCCGCCATTTCCAATTCGCCTTGGATGGTTACGCGAAAGCCAAAAACAGCAGGGAGGCAGCGCGCATTCGCGCTTTTATGGGTCGCGTGTACCAGGAGCAAGGCAGTCTTCAAAAGGCCAGGGACGAGTATCAAACCGCGCTGGAAACTTTTCGCCATCTGGCTGATCGAGTTAATGAGTCAGCAACTCTTTATGCGATGGGAAGCCTGGAATTAGAAGAAAACAATCTCGATAAAGCAGCTGCATATTTGCAACAGTCAATCGCCCTCACCGAAGAAATGCGGCGCGTTTCGTCCAGCAGCGATTTAACAGTGGCCTTCTCAGCGAAGATTTACGACCGCTATGAAGCGTACATCGATTGTCTGATGCGCAAGCATTCCGAGAACCCGACGAAACAACATGATGTCCACGCTTTCGAGATGAGCGAATCAGCACGCGGTCGTTCTCTAGCCGACTTGTTGCGCGACACACAAACAAACCTTGCGCCCGGCGTTGATCCGCAATTGGCCCAGCAAGAGAAGTCGTTGCGGCAAAAGTTGCGCGTTAAGGAAAACTATAAAGTGTCGCTGCTTGGCCGTGCTCACAAGCAGGAAGAACTTCAGGGATTGGAACAGCAACTGGTGCAGCTTGGTGAAGAATACGAACAAGTGCGCGCTCAAATTCACCAGCAGTTTCCCGCTTACGATCTTGCTACGCGGCCGACGGGCTGGAGTCTGAAAGACATTCAAGAAAAAGTAATCGCAGACGATCAGACGTTGCTGCTGGAGTATAGCCTTGGCACCCACAAGAGTTTTGTGTGGGCAGTCAGTCGCAACAGCTTTTCGAGCTATGAACTCCCAGCGCGCGAGCAAATCGTGGCGGCCGTAAAGAACGTGCGACGCCATTTAATTACTCCTGTTGCATCGAGTGGTGAGCAGGACCCCGCAGTCTCAACCGGCGAATTGAGTCGACTACTCTTAGCCAGCGTCGCGCCAGAATTGAAGAAGCAAAGAATCATCGTCATCGCCGATGGCGTACTTAACTACGTTCCGTTTCAAGTGTTACTTGACCCAGGCACCAATCTTCCCCTGGTTGCCAACTTTGAAGTCGTCACCGCGCCCTCCGCAACCATTCTGGGCGAGCTGCGACAGGAAGCAACATACCGCCAGGCCAGCAAAACTCTGGCAGCCTTCGGTGATCCCGTCTTCGTTTCAAACTACGCCCAGAGCAAAGCAGCAGAAACAGGAAACGCTTCAGCCACGCAAGCGCCTACAAAGAACTCCTCGCAGAGTGCGATGCGCGACTTTGAGCTCAACGGCGAACGCTTCGATCCTTCGGTGGTTAATCGACTCTTTTACGCCAAACGCGAGCTCGCTAACTTACGCGAAGCCACGGGTGGTGGCGACTCTTTAATGGCAACTGATTTTGCGGCGACGCGTGAAAAGCTGCTTACCACTGACCTAACGCCTTACGCGATTCTGCATTTTGCAACCCACGGCTTTCTTGATCCCCAGCATCCTGAGAGATCGGGTTTGGTTCTCTCCACCGTCGATCGTGATGGGAAAGACTTAAACGGTTTCGTTAGTCTGGAAGACATCTATCAACTGAGAGCGCCGGTTGATCTAGTCGTGTTGAGCGCCTGTCAAACAGGACTGGGCAAAGACGTACGCGGCGAAGGCCTTCTTGGTCTAACGCGCGGATTTATGTATGCGGGTGCTTCCAGCGTCGTGGCTAGTTTGTGGAAGGTGGACGACGAATCGACGGCAGAACTTATGAAACAGTTTTACGCGAACCTTTTACAAAAAGGAATGACTCCGGCCGCGGCGCTTCGCGAAGCGCAGAACAATATCAGGCAGCGACCTGGCTGGAGTGCCCCCTACTACTGGGCCGCGTTTACGTTGCAGGGAGAATACCGTCAGGTCATTAAACCGCCATCGCCACAATCAAACTACTGGCGGGGGATCATCTACGGGATGCTTTTGCTGATCTTGCTGGTAACTGCAGGCTGGTATGTGAGGAAGCGTTACTTCACCGAGAAGAAATAGTTTCCGGGAACTCGCTGTTCCGCAGGCTGATCACTCACCTTAAATAGTTTGACGACGTATTGCCGGCGTTGCAGTTGCGAGCCCTGAAGTTCAATCATTAACGAGTCTGGTTTTTGCTCAACTATCCGACTGGGAATCGCTTCACCGGTGTCGTTTTCTACTTCCACCCGATAGTTCGTGCCTCTCGCATCCTGCGGTAATAACAAAACGGCTCGCAGTGAGTCGACCGAATCGGGAAGGGTTACAGTCGTGTCGTGCGCGCCTGCCGCCCGGGTGCTTGGGTTGAGTGAAAGAGTAACGATTGCATAGTTCGGGGTCTCGTTTCGTGAGCGAAGATAAAACCAGACACCAGCCATCACTGAAAATATCACCACGATGGCAATTCGAGCCGACCAGTGTTGCGGATTGAACAGACTCGGCGGAATGTGTGCGTCGGCAACAACAGCGGGTTGATTGGAAGCGACGTACCGGCGAAACACTTTCGCAAATCGCAGCTTTTGCTGGCGTTCCGGTGTGCTGAGGAAATGTTGCTCAAAGTGAGCGCGCTCGCTCTCATTTAGCCGGCCTGCGAGGTATTCATCCAGAAGCTCATCTTCCGCGGCTTCGATTTCAGTTAGTGAGGTGTCGCCAGTCATGAATGTTTCTTCAAACTTTTCCAGGTCGCTGCCTGCGATGTCGCCAAGCAAATATCGACGCACCAAGTGTCGTGATTGATCAAACGTCATTACAAAGATTGCCTTCTGGTTACAAGAATTGCCTGCTGGTCTGGATCAGACCTTCCATTTGGTATGTCTTAGTTGGCAAAAGCGTTTCAGTTTGCCGGGGCCTCCTCGAGACATGTTTCCACACATTTTTGCAGCCGATGCCGTAACCTATGTGCCCGTATTCTCAAGGCGTTAAGCGCGATTCCCAACTCTTTCGCCAGTCGTTTCCGATGATCAATCTTGGCGCCTTTTTCCTCCTGATAATACTCAAGCACCAAAAGGCGGTTTTTGCTCGGTAACTCCCGCATACAGCGTTCAAGGCACGCGTATTCCTGTTCTAATTCATCTATCGCTTCGATATCTCTCGGATCACGTGTTTGGTTTGGTTGTTTTAGTTCCTGCATAACGGGTTTGTTACGGACGTGTTCGAGGTGAACCTTCTGCGCGACGCCGTAAAAATAGAGCGCCGGATCGCCGGTATATCTACTGACCAGTTCGCTTACTTTGGCAGTCACTCTATTGATCGTCTCGTCTGCCAAGTCATCGGCCTCTGCACAGCCGCGGCAAGTGAAAATCTTAATCAAACGCAAACGAATCTTTTCGTACTTCTCCCCGGCCTGTTCGCGGTCTTTGTCCAACCAACCTAGCAGGCTATCGAAAGCTTGTGGCGTCACTACCCAGTCTTTTTTCATTTTGGGGAGAGCTTAAATGTCAGGGTTAATTAGGTCGCAGTTAGTCACACAGATTGTTAAGTGCCCAATCCGGTGAGCGCGTTCGTACTAACGGCCAGGGCCGGCAGAAATGACATTCAGCGGATTCTTGGTGCGCGCTTCGGCTCGCGCGGTGGGGAATCTCTTGGGCGCGTCCACACAGCCGACCGTCTTCTGCAGAGACGACGCAAATGGAATCTTCTGCAGAGACGACGGAATCAGTCTTCTGCAGAGACGGAATGAGCCCTCTTTATTTGACTCATTCGGCTACCCAGGTTGGTGGATTCTCCAGTCGAGCCGCGTATAAACTAATCGAACGGAGGACTCGCGAAGATTAGTCGCAACCACAAAAGTTGTCAACGCAGGGGATTGGACTGAACTACACCATGTTGGAAATCGGCCCCGCCAACCTTACGGCCGGACCGCAGCGCATCTGCTGAAGTAAAGTCGGACCCGCTCATCGCTGATCCAGCGTCCGCACCTCCTTTAGTGCCGCCGCTGTTAGGATTTTTGGATCAAACGTGCGGCCCTTGAACTTTGCAGTTCAAGGAGAAGGCGGGTGAGGCCGAAAGAGCGTGTCGCGATCTTCGGTTGCGAGGGCCGTGCTAGTAAGGGGATCAAAACGTCCGGACCAATCAGGTTCCAGGAATTACGAACCAGCGCCGCAGGGAATCAGCTTCGGGATTACGGATCGGAATGCGGATAGATCTGTAGATCCCATTCCCTAAACTGCAGTCCTTATCTACGGGAAACTAGTTAGTAGGCTGGCACGGCTTTGACTGCATCTATCTTGGTGCGCCTGGAAGACGGAGATTCTGAAGAGCATTCTGAGTTACCTCAGCACTTATTCCCCACATGAACAGGCCCAGGTAATCGTAGAGTCCCTCTGAGCCAAAGCTTGAACCGGCATCAAGATACAACGCCTTGAGACCAACCATCACAAGAAGAAAAAGCAGAAGAAGAAAGAGCAAAGGTCTCACCAGCCAGTAACGAACCTCTGCATTCATGACGTTCGCTCCGGACAACCAGGCGAGGGCCCGAGCGAAGAAACCGGGAGATGCAACTGTGGCCTCCCTGCTGGCCGCAAGGGCAGTAGTCCCTTCCTCGTCGAGTTCTCTGACGAACTCCAACAACCCGGCGAAGCTGTCACCGGTCGTACCTTCGGGAGTGGGTTGGGTCTCAAGTTGCAACGCGATCGCCTTAATCAACGTCAAGCATTCTTCGATGTTGCCCGCTCTCAACGCCTGAATGGCGCTCATACACTTCACTTCCAACTCTTGCTTGAGCGTCGGATCTTGGACCAACGCTATTCTCGTTTGCAGATGTTCCAACTTGCTCAGCAGATCAACGCGCGTCGCGATTCTGTCCATCTCAGCGGTAAGGACAGTCTCAGCCTCCTCCGCAAGGTTGATGCGCTCTTTAATTGCCTCGAGTTCAGCAAGAATGTTAGCGCGATCGGTCGCGTTCTTCAGGGCAGACGCCTTGGTATGCAGCCGGTAAAGCCGTCTAATCAATTTGAGTTGAGTGGTCGCTTCGGGCGAATTCATGCTTTTGACAAGCCGTCCAACTACCACTCCCAGCACCAGGACGCCGAGCGCCCACCAGGGACCGTCTCGGACGTCGAGCGTGTAGTTGACCGTTGGTTGGGTATCGTAGCCCTTCAAACCGAAACGAAGGGTACCTACATAGTGATCCGGCTGTAATTTGTCGGTATCAGGAAGAGTGAGCTCGATGGCAGTCGATTTACGCGCGCCCAGACTTTGATTCGGAATGGCAATAGTGACGTCTTGTTCGGTGATTAGATAGCCCGATTTATCGCCGCGCAGCAAAAGATTGTTAAGCGTAATGGGCAGATCAATTGGACTTTCATTATCGAGAGTAAATTTGCGGTGTCGGCCAAGTAATCGGTCTGGTAGCCAGTTGGTGAATGAACATGGGAAGGGACTGCAGCGAACAAGTTGTACATTCGCAGGTGCCGGCACCTTGACGTCAATCTTCGGAATCATTATCACGGTGAGGTTAACAAGCTGCGCGGCCGCCTTGTTTGGATCCACCCATAATGTGATATCTCCCGTGTAGGTAGCCGGCCGCGTGATGTTAGTAACCGTTATCGTTACATCCTGCGGCTTGTCCTTCTGGAGACTCGCGGCAGAGATCGCAACTCTGTTGCGATCGATGACAGTCGTCCCACCAACCTCCTTAAGGTCAGACTTCGTAAAGGCGAGCGGTTTTGCCTCTTCGCCTGCGACACCCGTAAGGGTTACGGTGATCGTCTTCGAGAAAGTTGTGAGATTAGTGCTGAGGTCTGCGGTGATAACTGGTTTCTTATCAGCCTCACTGATTACCAGAGTTGGTTCTTGGGACATCACAGGAGTGACCCCAACCAAGAGCAGAATCAATACAATCCACAAGTTTGACTTACGCATGTTCGGGCTCCTTCAGAGAAAGACTATGTTCAAAAGCCAGTTGTGATCTCAAACATTAATTAAAAAGTTGACGAGATGCCTTGCAGGTACCTTGAACAACTGTAGAAAGCTGCTTCAATCGCTGCATTGGAGAATCGGCGCAGGCTTTGCCTTACCATAAGATCACTTCGGCATAGTTGTACGCGTAACGATAGTCTTAACCTGCTGCCCGGTTTCGCGGTCGGTGAGTATGACTACGGCCGCCGCCTGGGGGTTCGTGATCTTCAAGATTGCTTCAGTCGCTGACTTCACGGCCAATTCGCCGAGAGACGACCTCAATCCATCCGTGAAGCCAGAACCCTCGATCTTAACGACAAGGGTAGCCGGCTCGTCGTCGGTCGCGGCTTGGTAGCTAACAATGCTGGTGCTAGTGATTTGAAGTCGTGCCGGATTAGGAACGGGATCAGAAATCGCTGTCCGCGTTTTTGTCGGGTCTGCCTGGCGAGACACGATCGTGAAACGCACCGTGTCGTCTGACGGCAGTCGAAACTCCGCGCTCATGTGAGTGGGCGAGTCAATCGTAAAATTATTCTCGCTCCTCCCGTTTACGATGAGGCTGGTAATCGCAGGAGTTCCAGAAGATTTCTCAAATCCCTCACCGCGAATAACAGCTCGAAGAAAACCATATGAGGCACTTCTAAAGACCTCCACTTTGTCGATCCTAAACTTGTCCTTTTCGGCGGCCTTCTTCCCGAACATCAGCTCGCTATCTTTTAACGTCGTTTCACTCCCATTAATATAGAGTCTGAGCACGTTCAGGATTTTTGCCTTGCCGGGGGCTGTAAGGGTTATGACCGGTTGTGTTCCCTCTCGCCCGTTTGGGCGATCGAACACGGCCACGATCTGTTTAGCATCGATCCTCTCAATCCGGCCAAGAACTCTAGACTCTTTCAATTCGGCGTTTGCCTCTCGAAAGGCAGCGCTGTCATCACGAATTAGCGGCTGGGCCACTCCAATTGACTGGGTTAAGGGAATGCCATCGACCATCATTCCGATTTGTGCCGGGAAATTCCGGCCATAGATTGAAAGCACTACGCGATCAGTCTTGTCCGCGGGCACATACTCAAGGCCATCTACCCAAAAATCGTCATTCTCATCGTCGCCACCACCAGGAATCGGCACGACGAACGCTTTTTGTTCGCTGCACCTGCGGCTTTCCGAACTGGTCCAACGATCCTCACTGGTGTTCTGAAAATTGATCGGCTGGTAATCAGCTCTCGGAAAGTAACATCCTGTTGATTGAACTATGAGCGCCTCGGCCTCGACTGGCACAATCATCACAGCGTAGGTCGTGCGAGTG
Organism: Pyrinomonadaceae bacterium; assembly: GCA_963826235.1. Classification (GTDB taxonomy): domain Bacteria; phylum Acidobacteriota; class Blastocatellia; order Pyrinomonadales; family Pyrinomonadaceae; genus PSRF01. Next base: position 427,527 of record CAWGWE010000003.1, read on the forward strand.
CCGGACATGACGCGATCCGTGCCGGGCATGGGTGTGAAGATCCAACCAAATTCGGTAGAACCTTTACCAAAGGATGACGAGTACAGTTCCTGTTGAACGAACTGCGAGAATGTTTCACGTTGACGCTGATAATTTAGTCTTGCTCCTATCCCAAAAAGCGTTCTTGCAACCACTGTAAGAGCACCAGATCGTGCCCGCAGTTTGATGTCGTTCACATTCAGGGAGCTCTGACGAGGGATCAATTCGACTGTCCTAACTGACCGATCTTGTAGGTTAATATTGCCAGCTGAAGAAGCCAGAGAAACAAAACTAACTCTATCGGAGTTGCCGTTTGAGCCGTCAGTTCCATACGCTAGAATGGCGTGTTTGATAACGTCACGCATCGTTAGCAGCGGTTTTTCAGTTGCACGGGTTTTCGTCGTGCGGGAGGTTTTTCTTTCATTTGATGAATCCTCATCAGTCGTCGCTTGCGACCGCTCACTTTGCAGACGCTTGATTGAGTCTTCTCTGGTATTCCCAACCGGTGCGTTTAGCTTCGTGTACCCGGCAACCTTCCACCATGACTGGGCCCATTTCTTATCAGCTTTGTCATAGGATGCGTTAACAGTTTGCGGCATCTCCATGAAGATGACTCGTTCGCCGGGACCGACTTCGTCACGCAACAACGTTAGTTGCTTGGCGATGATCTCGTATTGCATTTGCAGGAAGTTGTCTAAGCGCAGCGTTGCGTTGAGTTTGGGAGCCTCATTGAAGCGGTCGATAAGCTTCTTAGTCACATCTTTAAATGCACTGTCGAAAACACTGGCTGGTAACTTCGAAGGGTCGGCAGGCGCTGGTGGCTCGGTGCCTTGAACTTCGCCTGAAGGTCCACCGGCGGCTTTAATATCGGCGTCCAACCGCGTAACTTCATTATCGATACCTTCCCTGACTTCTTTTAGTTCTGTTATTTGCGCACCCAGCCTGTCTTTCTCCTCTTTGGTGTCGGCAAGCGCTTGCTCGCGCCCAAGTTTGGCGATTTCACGATTCAGGGCCAGCGATTCATCAGCTAGCTGGTCGCGACGGTTTTGAAGTTTGATGGCGCGATCAGCGTCAAAGCCTTTCCTGGTTTTTAGTAGAGAATTATTGAATCGGGCTGCATCGTCGTAGGCGATACCAACATCCAGCAAACTTTTGAGGACGTCGAAATTAAGACCATTGATTTCATTTGGGTCGAGTTCACCAACGCCGGTAGCCTTTAAGTCCAAATTACGGCGATGCATTTGCGCCAATAGGTAGTGGGCCTGCTCAAGGGTCCAGACATTCGGCTGTTCAGCGCTAACGACAATGGCCCGGCGCTGCGCTTGGCTCGGAAGTGCGAGACCGCTAACTAATAAAGCGAGAGACAAGAGTCGGGAGAGGCTACGAGAGATGAGTCGCAGAGAATTCATTGTGACGCTCCTTATGAGATATCGGGGCTGGGAGTAATGGAATGTTGAAATCTCATGTGATTCGTTTAACGATTGAGTGCTGATCCTCGTTGCATCCTTCGTGATCTTAAGAGGGAAAACATTTCAACCGATGCGACAACCGCCGACTAGCCTCCTACTTCACCCGCGGATGAAATACTTTGCTCGTTATCGACACTAATACTCGGATAGTAATTCCAGACAAAGAGTCAGGAAGGCGAGGGTCGAGGATTTGTTACGGGTCGAAGTCTGTTGGCGAAGAGTTGGTTCTTCCCGAAACTACCTTGACTAATTAGGTGGGTTGCGAATATAGATGCAGCGCCAACGAAGCTCACCGGCGGCATTCCGGATTCTTCCGAGATTTCTTCCACAAAATTTTCAGTTGATTAGAGCGTGGCCCGATGCAGGTATTCCTTGAATCAATCCAATTTAATCATGATTCGACGTCGGCCAACGCAGACGCTTTTAATATTCGGAGAAATGAAACTGAAGTTGTCCACGTACCTGAATGGCGACGTGAAGTGAGTGTTAAACCTGAGGATTCGCCGGCAGCTTATGCACGGGATGAGTTGAACGGCAACTGTCCCACCATCAAGGTCACGTTGACACGCGATGATCCGAGGGTAAAAGGCATCGAGATTCAGGCAGTAAATCTTGCCAAAACCGAATACGTCCTCGAGGACAAGTCCCACGAAACGGTCGGATCAACTGTGCTTCCTCCTCGGCCCCGTCGCAATGATGTGCTCGGATGGGTCAGCCCTCAAGCAATAACATTCTCAGGGGATGGCGAAATATTGAAGCTCCAGGATTCGAAGATTTCGGAAGCGGGTGTTGGTGTTCATATCATTCATTGGCAGTGGCAGTATCGGCGAGACGAAAAGGATTCCTGGCATGACATCCAAGAGACGACTCATCAAACTTATACTGTGTTGAATTTACCGCACTGCCCCTGGGAGCAAAAACCATACGAATCCGAGAACACCCAACTGCCGTGGACCGACGTGCTTGATTATGCTTGTCATTGGGCTCGGCGAAAGCAGTGCGTGGATGATGCAGCAGCCGCCGTAACTTATTCGATTCGCGAGCTTGAAAAAGTGTTCTTCATCTCGTATGACCCTTCTGCTTTCTATTCGGATGAGGACTACTTTGACGGCACTGGATTCTTGACTTTGATGAAAGACGGTATAGGCAAGGGCAGCCGGTTAAACTGTTCGGATTGCGCTTCTGCGGTGTCTACTTTTTCTAACGCACTGGGTTCCAAATTGTGGCAATCAACTATGGACGCCAGTCCGAAATATGATGTGTTTCACACAAACCCGATCCGACTCTTCGGCCGGACCTGCTGGCGGGAAACAAACTTTGGATTTCATGAAGTCGCTTGGAAAGACCATCGTTCAGTGAACGATGGTCTATTCGACGCGTGCCTCGAAATTGACTCTGACACCCAACCAACCAAGCCGCCACAGAAACCGATGTTAGCTCGTAATTTGCCGTTTGGTGGCACATCCCGTAACGGAAATTATGCGTCCTGTTTGGTGGCGCCACAGTTCAAAGCCGTGGTTCAACCTCAACCACAAACAGGAAAACGGAGGCCGCTTCGAACTATGTCGACGGCTCCCCCAAGTCACTTAAGTGAAAAGTTACAAGCTCGGATCTCCTCATACGGTCCTTCGAATTGGCTGACGGTGGTTGCATTAGAATCTGTAGCGCCAGGTGCGATAAGGAATGCGCTCACAGGCAGCGCCATTCTCAATTGGCAGATCATGCATCAGCCCAACTTTGCTGAACGTTCCGACGGAACACTCACAATTCAAGTTCTCCTTAACAAGGTGGTCGAAAAGCGCATTCGACTCGACATTGATGTTTGCAGCTCGCCAGCCACGGCACTTTCATACCTTGCTTATCGATTAGGACAGTTTGCAACTGCGCTGCAACAAAATTTGAAGCCCGGAGAACTTGCTTTTATTGAACCGGAGGCGGGATCGATACTTTTCTAAGACGAAATGCCGTTGTCATGGTACGAGATGCAGGAACGTTCAAAGTCAATCTGAGTGGATTCGCGACCATGTTCGATGCACTGCTGATCGAACTATCGGAGGAGCGTGAGTTTAGGTAATACACCAGTCCCATGTTTGTGACTGGTTCAGCAGCAAAATTACTAGTGAAATCGACAGAGTCAATTCTGCGACACACTCTGCCAAAGAGGTCCGAAAGTTTTAGCATTAAACTCATTTGTTTAGGAGGAGAAATCATGCCTGATCATGTGCTTCACGGAAACTGGACAACTCGTGTAATTAGAGCCAATGGCACCATCGTTGATGGAGACCTAGAACTGCACATCACGCCCCCCAACACCTTCGTTAGCGGCAAACACAAAGGTAACGAGCTGAAGTGCAATGCAATCGACGAGAGAACAATAGAATTAGAGGAAATCGAGGGCACTAGGGGAACACTTAGAGTGGCGGCAGCCGCTGCCCTGCCAGCACTTCAGCGCAAGGGATTCATAGGATCAGCAGAGTTCCCCGGAGATGCAAAAAGACCGGCCGTGGCTGGCCAAAACGATGGTGTTTGGGTTGGTACCCAACCCTAAAGTGATCATCGTCTATACGGACGCGCTAATACGCCAATATGCATTTCCTTGACGGTTCACGCTGGCCCAGTGTCGCGTATTTTCGCGCAGTCAGATGGTCAGCGTGTGCCTTCGTGGTTGTCCTCACCAGCCCGCTATTAACAATTCACACGCATGGTCAGCAAGGCGCTACCACGCAGGCGCATCGTTACCACGTTTCTTCTTTTGACGAAGTAACAACTCTAAGCGTCGGCCAACCCACAACACGCCAGATAAAAGGCGGCGAACGGCAGTTGTTTCAATTCGCCGGCGCGTTTGGTCAATTTATCCATCTGGTTGTCCGCCCTATTCGCATCATTCTACAGGTCACACTCTTCGATCCCACGGGAAAACAACTAGTCTCGACCAACAATCCTAGTGGCGGAACTGGGCCCATTCATGTTTCTGAAATCGCTGCTCTGTCGGGCGATTACAAGTTAGAAGTTCGTTCAATTGAAGCCTGGGCCGTTCCAGGATCGTTCGAAGTGAAAGTTGAGGAGTTGAGAGCTTCAAATCCGGAGGATGTTCGTCTGGTTGAAGCCGAGCGATGGTTTGCAAAAGGACTTCAGGAAAGTGAGGCCCGCGCCTACCAAAATGCCATTGAGGCCTACAAGAAGGCGTTACCATACTGGCAGTCGGTCCGCCACACTCACTGGGAAGCACTGACTCACTATGCGCTGGGTCAGACATACTACTTGACGAGAAATCTCATCGATTCGGACAAGAGCTATACACAGATCCTGGGGATGTCACTCGATCCGGACGATTGGAGAATAAGAGCGGCAGCTCTAAATGACCTGGGATTGAATGCCAGGATCCAAGGCAAGAACGAAACCGCAATCTCGAAATTGAATGAGTCCTTGAAAAGTTTTGAGGCGCACGCAGATCGTCGAGGCCAAGCAAGCTCTCTTAACAATCTTGCGGCCGCGTACGGTCAGATGGGTGAATTGCGGAAAGCATTAGATTGCGCTCAACGAGCATTACCCCTTCGCGAAGCGGAAAACTTTCAGTCGGGAGTAAATAATCTTAGGAATACGTTAGGAATCATTTACGACAGGCTCGGCGATCCTCAGAAAGCCCTTGAATATCATAGTCAAGCACTTGAAAGCTGGCGGCAGTTGGCTCAGGCAAAGCAGTTAGACAGCCCGGATCGCTTAGGCAATGCGCTTAACAGTATGGCACTGGTTAGCGCGAAAGTGGGCAAGTGGGACGAGGCCGCGCAATACTACGACGACGCGCTAAAGGTTCCCGACACGAGCCCTGCGCTGCGAGCAGCAATATTGAATAATCGGGGCGAGTTCTATTCGTCTCTTGGCGACTTTGAGACGGCAAGACAGTACTTGGGTGAATCGAATACGTTACTCAACTCGCAGAAGACCCCAGACCCGGACCTCAGGGCGAGCGTACTATTTCAGATAGGCCAGATTCACCTCGCTACGGGACGCCCGAGTGATGCGATCGCACTGTTCCAAGAGGCTAAGCTGGCAAAACCGAACAAACCCAAACTCGCTTACGTCCTCACCGGACTGGGAGACGCCTGGAGCCGGCAAGGCAATATTGAGGGAGCGTTGAAGGCCTACTCAGAGGCGCTTGAAATTCAAATGCAGATCGAGGATAGGCGTGGACAAGCGCTCACTCGTCTGAAGCGAGGCGAGGCCTACGCCCTCGCACAAGACTCTGCCTCCGCTTCAGCCGAATACCAAACGTCCTTATCTCTGTGGAGAGCTGTTAAGGATCAACGGGGAGAGGCTGCAACACTTAACAGTATGGCGCTGCTCGAGCGGGACAATAACAACCCCAGCGAAGCGCTTCGCCACAGCGAGGAAGCTATCCGAATATTCGAGTCCCTCCGCACCAGTATTTCGAGTCATCAATTGCGCACATCCTATTTCGCCCGTCACGAGAATTATTATGGATTGATTGTCGATCTCAACATGATCTCCTCGAGGCCAAATCAGTCCACGCAACATATTGCCGCGGCCCTTGCAGCCAGTGAGAAATCTCGAGCTCGCAGCTTGATTGACACCCTATCGGAGGTTCGTGCTGATCTCACTGAAACCGTCAACACCGAACTAGTTCGGACTGAAGGCGAAATAGAGCGACGTCTCCGGGCTAAACTTGAGGCTCAGACGAACTTATTGAAAAGCCGGCACATCAAAAGCGAAGCCGAGGCAATCTCAAAAGAAATTGCCGAACTAATTAGACAACAAAGCGAGGTAAGCGGCAGGATTCGAGCGAGCAATCCAAAATATTCCGAGTTAACCCAGCCGAGGCTCCTGACAACACCTGAAATTCAGCAGCAACTCGACGTCAACAGTCTCTTACTGGAATACGCCCTCGGAGAGAAGCGCAGTTACGCCTGGGTGGTTTCGCCCGATTCAATCCACGGATTTGAGTTAGCGTCGCGTGATCAGATTGAAGCGGTCGCGCGACGGGTTACTGAAGCGCTTACGTCGCGGAATCGTGAACTGAAGGATGAGAGCGGACCGGAAAAGGGCACGCGTGTCGACAAAGCTGATAAAGATTATCTCGAAGCGTCTGCAGCGCTGAGCAAGATGATAATTGAGCCAGTGGCTTCGCTATTGGGTAATAAGCGTCTCGTCATCGTCGCCGATGGTGCTTTGCAAACGATTCCTTTTGGTTCGTTACCTATTCCCACCCTTTCCAGGATTCCCTCCAACGCCACCAGTAGCCGTAATTTGCTTTCAAGAGATTCGAACCGTGCTACCCAAACTACAATTGCGAAGTCAGCTAGCGCTATTCCCGGTGCGCCAAGACCTCTCATCTCGGAGCACGAGGTTGTTTACCTGCCCTCAGCATCAGTGCTCGCACTCCATCGTCGCGAGCTCGCAACCCGGAAACGCGCTCCTTACCCCATTGCTGTGATTGCAGATCCGGTATTCGACAATCAAGACGGACGTGTTGCGAAGGCGCAAAGCAATAGCAGCCAACAACGGAAGGATGCGGCCAAGATCAAGCCGGACACTAAAGGTCCTCCGAAAGCGAACGCCCTAAGTCCACCAAAGCAAGAAGACTCAACGAAAGATAACTCTCTCACCAGCGCCTTGCGAGATGTAGGTCTGGATCCGACTCAACCCCTGCCCCGACTTAATCACTCCCTTGCGGAAGCCACGGCAATCTTACAGGCCGCTTCGTCACGCCAATCTTTCAGTGCTTTGCATTTCAAAGCGAGCCGGGAGACGGCAACCAGTCCGATACTTTCGAAGTATCGCGTCATCCACTTTGCTACCCATGGAATCCTGGATCTCGAACATCCTGAATTGTCAGGTATCGCACTATCGATGGTTGATGAAAAAGGACAGCCTCGGGATGGGTATCTTCGCCTCCATGAAATTTACAACCTTAACCTGCCGGCGGAGCTAGTGGTGCTGAGTGCCTGCCAGACCGGAGTTGGCAAACAGATTAAAGGCGAAGGTCTCATCGCTTTGACCCGCGGTTTCATGTATGCGGGCGCAAAAAGTGTAGTGGCCAGCTTATGGAAGGTTGACGACGCAGCCACTGCCGCTTTGATGGCTGAGTTCTACAAGCAGATGTTCGTTAATAAACTCAAACCGGCGGCGGCCCTGCGCGAGGCGCAACTCAAATTATCTAAGGTGAAGCGCTGGCAGTCGCCTTATTACTGGTCCGGATTTTTCCTCCAGGGTGATTGGAACTGAGCCGTCTTTGCACTTCACTTGAGCTATACTGACGCCGTCCCAGGGTTACCCAACTCACACCAAAAGGGGATAACCGCGTGTCAGTCGTACCACCCAATGCGGGGGATCTTGACGACGAGTCTGCCCACCCGATACAACCTGTCGATCGCACCAAGTGGGAATTAACCGCCGAAGCGTTTGACAAACTGCTTGAGAACTTTTCGTCCAACCGCTCAGAAGCTGCCGAACAATATGTGCAGATGCAGTTGAAGCTGGAGCGATTTTTCGAATGGAATTCGTGTACTTCGCCTGAGGTTCTTGCTGAAGAAGCGATCAAACGCGTGGCCCGAAAAATAGACGAAGGAGAGACAATCTTAAATCTCCCTGCTTATGTCTCGACGGTCGCGCGTTTGGTTTTCCTGGAGTGGCGAAGACGTGATCGTATTCCAGTCGCCTTGGAGGAAATTCCAGAAATAGCAGCCGAATTGCCTTTTGAGGACGAGCAAAAGGAGGCCCGACATCGTTGCCTGGATCGGTGCCTGAATCGACTGCCAGTGGAAAGCCGGAGCTTGATCCTGAACTACTACCAGGACGAGAAGCGGGCCAAAATTGATCATCGAAAGCAACTGGCTGAGATCTTAGGTATCCCGTTGAATGCCTTGAGGATTCGGGCTCACCGCGTACGTATTTCTCTCGAAAAGTGTGTTAAGGATTGCCTGGCTCAGGCGGCATGAGACGAAATCAAACTGGAGTAAGCTCACTCTAATTGGGGGGACGATTTGTCGGATACTGGAACCAAATCAACGGTCGAGAGACGATACCTTTTGGGCGGCGCCTCGGAAGAAGAGAATCATCGCATTGAAGAGGCGTTTCTTACCGGCGATTCTCAGTTCGAAGCCCTGGAACTTGCCGAAGAAGAACTTATCGACGCTTTCATCAAGAATGAGCTCTCTGCCGAGGAGCGGCAACAATTTAGGGCAAAGCTCCTGACCTCGCCTCGAATCGCGGAGCGTGTCCATTTCGCTAGCGCCTTAAAAGAAAAGGTTGATGCCACATTTTCGCCAGCCGCCGGAAACTCGATTGCTCCTGTGCCCTCATCGATTATTGGGCCAAAGCCAAACTCCGGATGGTGGAGAAATATATTCCCCCAGCAGCCAGTTTGGCGAACTGTGGCCGCAAGCGTCATTCTTGTTGCAGGTCTCCTCTTGGTTTTCGGCTTGCGCGTTCGAAATGAATCTCAGCGCCTGGCATCCGAACGTGCAGCTTTAGAGCAACAGAAGGCCGAGTTTGCTAAGCGCGTTCTGGAGCAGCAAACCCGAACTGAGCAGGCAAATGCCAACCTCCAACAAGATAAGGATGCCCGACCTGTCGACCCAACACCGATTGACAAGCCGGACGAGCCAAAAAAAGTCGGAACACCTCGAATTGGTTCCAGCACACTCGCGCTGATATTAAATCCAGGATCTATACGCGGCGAAGTCACCCGCCCTGAGTTAATCGCGCGCACCGACGCCACTACCGCCCAACTCCACTTAGTTCTACAACGGAACGATTACAAGAGTTACAAAGTCGCAATTAAGGGTCTAAATAGGAACAAGGTGGTATTCAGTCGAAGTGGACTCAAATCGCAACGAACAACTTCGGACATAATTGTTTCTGTTCCCATGAAGGTCTTATCGCCAGACGATTACACTGTGGGCCTTTTCGGACTAATAGGATCAGGCACTGCCGAGACTGTTGACGATTACCATTTTCGAGTGCGTAAGAATGATCCAGCTGCGGGTCCTACACAGAGTCCTCTCCAGAACTCACCTTGAGCAAGCCTTCTCCAGCGTGCACCGCCCAGTAGAACCACAGGAGCCGACGCTGGCATCCGGAGCCTAGCCTTCATGTGACGTCGGTGCATCGGCGTGAGGCACGAAGCACCTGCGGCAACGGGCCTCGTACATTCCCACGGCGCCAACGGCGACTCGTTCTTCTGATTCGAACGTGCGCTGTGAGTAGTTTGCCGGCTGGCCGCACTTCATGCAGATGGCGTGAGTCTTGGTGATGTATTCAGCGATCGCGAGGAGTTGCGGCATTGGTTCCCAGGGTTTGCCGGTGTAGTCCTGATCGAGTCCGGCAACTATCACACGCACACCGCGCTTGGCTAATTCGTTAACGACATCCACAAGACCATTATCGAAAAACTGGCCTTCATCGATGCCAACAACTTCAGTGTCCGGATCAATTCGCGACAGGAGCTCGCCGGCGTCGCGAATGTTTGCGGATTCGTGGCGCATCTCAGAATGAGAAACGATGTGATCGTTCGAGTAGCGCGAATCGACATCGGGCTTGAAGACTTGCACCTTTTGCCTGGCAATTTTCGCGCGGCGCAAACGCCTGATTAGCTCTTCTGACTTTCCGGAGAACATTGAACCGGCAATCACTTCAACCCAGCCGGGCATGGTGCGCAGATGCGGTAGGGGTTCCTGATCCATTTGTATCAACTCAGCTGCTTGATTCATTCAGTATACATTGCAGGATTATAGAAAGGAGCGAAGGCCGCAATCAGAGCTAATTCAAAACTCATGGACCGCGTTACGAGATCTCGAGAGAGCACGCCCCACGCTCCTTCGCGGCTGCGCACGTCGCGCTTGCCGGAGACTTCGTCAATCACAAGGCCCAGCTCGGTGCGGCCTTCGACTACTCTTTTAACGAGTGCATCAGGTACGGTAATCGAAGGTGACGAACCAAAGCATCCGGTGACGCCGTCAGTGGCGTAAGCCCAGCCGCGGAGAAATGTATGCCACTCGCCTTCGATCGAAATTGAATGAAAGCCGCCTTCAAGGCCCACGTAAATCTCAGCTTCCAGGCGCCGGTTGCGCAGGAGATCGCGAACGGCAAGAGCTCTTTCGCGAGCGCCTTGCATCAACTGCCAGTCGGTTAAAGGCATCGCCGGAATGTTGGTTTCAACCGCCCGCGCTACCACATTTATTTCTTTCCACGAGCGATCAAGTTGCGCGATACGTTCAATGGTCGCGCGAACGGCCATCACTTTAGCAGCTCTGTCCGACCCTACTGCGATGGTTTTGATTTGTGGCAGGGATGGAATAGATGGCGACCGATTCAAGAGTTGATTGCCCACAGAAAGCAACTTGGAAACGAGTCTGAGGCTATAACAGACAGATGCAGCACGTCAAAACTAGGTATTGAACTTTGGTCTTTGGTCTTTGAATAGGTTTGACTCCGCGTAGCGGACGACTGAATTTAGGCCAGCACTTTAGTGCTGGGACAATGACCGTTTTGTAGAAGAACGGTCCGTCATCTTCTGTCGCCTGTTCACGGGCTTGTGCTGCAATTGGACATTGACCCAGCACTAAAGTGCTGGGCTAAATTCACACGTCCGCTACGCGGACTAACTATGAACTCTCTTGTCGAGCTTCGTTTAAAGTTTTACATGACAAGGTCTCGGTTTTGAAGTTGACATTCATTGGTGCCGTTGTTGTAATCGAACCTAATCAAACACACCCCGCCGAGTTATTGCCCGGAGGTTCTAAGATTTGACTATCGACGAGCTGGTTTACGATTGGAATAACATCGCGCCAACCTTACACGCGCCGCAACGTCACATCGGATTCGATGACGAGACGCTGCGCGACGGGTTGCAGTCGCCCTCAGTGCGCGAACCCACCGTCGAAAAGAAAATCGAGTTGCTCCATCTGATGAATGCTTTAGACATCGACACGGCGGATATCGGTTTGCCGGGTGCCGGTGGCACACACGCAGCTGGTGTGGAACGCTTGGCGCGGGAGATTGCCGAGCAGAAGTTAAAGATTCGACCAAACTGCGCCGCACGTACTCATCGCAGCGATATCATTCCTGTAGTTGAGATTTCGCAGCGTGTCGGAATTCCCATCGAAGCCTGCACATTCATCGGCTCTTCCTCAGTTCGTTTCTTCGCCGAGGATTGGACACTCGACAAGCTTCTCGCGTTGACAGAAGACGCCGTAACTTTCGCGGTGGGCGAAGGCGTTCCCGTCATGTACGTGACCGAAGACACTACCCGAGCCGAGCCTGAAACGCTGCGCGCGCTTTATACGACGGCCATTCGCTGCGGCGCGAAGGCTGTCTGCGTCTGCGATACGGTGGGCCACTCGACGCCGGATGGCGCCCGCGCTGTAGTCAGCTTTGTGAAAGGCATCATTGAGGAGCAAGGTGGCGGAGTTCGGCTTGACTGGCACGGTCACCAGGATCGCGGACTCGGTGTGATCAATTCGATTGCGGCAATCGAAGGTGGCGCCGATCAGGTTCACGGTTCGGCGCTGGGAATGGGCGAGCGCGTGGGAAACACACCTATGGATCAATTGCTGGTGAACTTGAAACTGATGGGGTGGATTGATAACGACCTGTCCCGCCTGGGCGAGTACTGCGCTGTGGCGTCGTCTGCCTGCGATTGGTCAATTCCCCACAACTATCCGGTTTTCGGTCGTGATGCTTTCCGCACCGGCACGGGCGTGCATGCCGCGGCAGTGATCAAGAGTTACAAAAAAGGCGATCGGCAGCTAGCCGATCTCGTTTACTCAGGGGTTCCCGCCGGCCAATTTGGTTTGGAACAGGTTATTGAGATCGGGCCCATGAGCGGGAAATCAAATGTGATCTATTGGCTGGAAAAACGTGGCATTGAGCCCAACGACGAACGCGTCAATCGCATTTATGAACACGCCAAACAGGCGTCCTGTATTTTGGCGGAGGAAGATATCCGCGAGCTCGTTTCGCAAACTTAACCACCTCGCAAACGGTTCTTTGACCGTAAATGATCGTTCTTTGTTGTTCAGTATTTTTCTCGTGTTAACCGCTGAGGCATACACCTTGACGCTTCACGAGACGCCTTGCTAGACTTCGTTCACTTACCAACTTAGGAGCCCGACGCCAACTCGCGTCGTTCAGAGGGTTCCCCCAGACCCGCGCGTGCGGCGCTGTCTGATTTTCAAATCGATGGAGGTGCTTCGGTGGGCTTCAAAATCGGCCAGAAAGTCGTTTACCCTAACCACGGAATCGGAACAATCGAGCAAATAGAAAAGAAGCAAATCGGTGCAACCGCGCTTCCTTTCTATACCTTACGCCTCGCTGCTAATAATTCCCTCGTGCTCGTTCCGGTTTCCAACGCCACTGAGGTCGGCCTGCGTGCTCCCATCACGTCAGGTGAATGCGAGTTGCTATTCAAAGCGCTCGCGGACGACTTCACTGCACCGGCGAATGATTGGAAGGATCGCTTCAAGGAATTCTCTGACAAGATGCGGACGGGCGATATCTTTGAAGTCGCCGGTGTCCTTAAGCATCTGACGTACTTGAGCCAGATCAAGCCTCTCTCATTCCGCGAACAACGTATGCTCGAACGTTCTCACTACCTCGTAATTTCAGAGTTGGCTGCTGTTTGTCGCCAGCCCGAATGCAATATCGAACCGCGAGTCGAACAAGCGCTCGCGCGTGCCTGCAGCAAGCATGATCGACATCCCGCGCGGGCCCAGGCCGCCGGCGCCACCGCCGGTCACTAGTTAAGCTTCTTCTCAATCCGGCTTTTGTAAAAATACATCCCAGGCCCAGCGGCCTGCCTGTGCTCCGCTTGCGTCGGCTACTTTGGCTCGATAGCAGAACCAGTTGCCGTTCGCATCTTTGCGTCGGGACTCCCTGTACTTGAGTTCAATGACGCGAATGGCTGAGGCCGACAAGCGTTGCAATTCCTCTGCTTCGGAAAACCCGTTGTGATTACGGTCTTGCCAAAGCTGGAGACTGTAGAAGACGCTATCCTTTTCGTCGATTTGTGGAAATGATCCAGCACGCACCAGCCGGATCAGTGCAGCCTACGGATGTTTGTGAGGGTTTATTGTAATTCTCATCACACGTTCTGCCACATGTATAGAAACTCGGCTTTACATAATTACAACCTGCAGCACAGCCACAGAGGTCGGCTAATAATCAGAAGTGACCGATGGAGCGACAAAAGGTTGCCGTTCTAAAAAATTTACCGGCCCAAAGCTTGCCGGTAAGAAGAAGTTTGCTAACAGTGTAGACGATTCTGGAGATCGGTTAGGCGGCGGATCACAGTCTTTGTTGCTATTTATTTTCCTGTGAATGTTCATGTTCTTGGCATCGCTACCAGCGAAGCCTGTTCCATCTCCAAAATTCAGCGATTGAAATAGAAGCTGAACCTTTCCTGGCTCGCCCTTGCCTGCTTTGTCTCTCAGATATTCCCAGCCCTTGGCGCTGCTCGCCGGAATTTTAAGGATGTATTTCTCACCTGGTTGAATCGGAACATCATCCTTCTCCAGCGGTGTAGCAAAGTCGTTTAGCTCTCCTCTTCCATACTTAAGCCAAAACCCAACATCGATTCCAAGTTCTCCTTTAACTCCTGGAAGAACCACCATGAAGCTCAAATAGTAAATTGGTTTGTCCGACCTATTTACAACTTCAATCTCTAAGTCGTTAGCCCATTTTTTATTGTTCAAATTTCTAACACTAACTTTCAGCGGCAGCTTAGACGGAACCTCCATGAAGAGTTTCTTCTGCTGCGTCGGCGTCGAGGTGTCTTGTGATTGGCTGTTGGTGAATCCAACCTCGATGAAGCGAGGAAATAGACATGCCATTACTAATAAGGTTGCAAAAACTAGTAGCCAGCGAAATTGATCAGGCGAGGATATCTTTAGAGGCGTCATAACACCCTCCTTGGGTTGGTAGAGAGGAAGTTGGGCTACAACCTTAGGTCGGGTCTTACCCTTAACACCTTCCGAACCTTCTAGCGAGGAAATTGTCACGATTGAGGCCTGCCCCACCGCACCTTAACCGTACGCCAAGTCTACTCTTTCTGGGGGCTTCGCTGGGTTTCCCTTGCTCACAGGTCGGTCGTGCAGTCCGTACATGTTATAATCCGGGCCCGTTCCCATGCAGGTTCATTAAACCCCACCCCCAATTTAAAGAATGTCGGAACCGCCAAGTTATCTCTACAACTTAATACTCGCCGATGGTGAGGCAGGCGCTTCTATCGGAGTGTTGATGATCGCTCTGAAGCTGGGCGTGGTGCTGCTTCTGGTCGCGGTCAATGGCTTCTTTGTTGCCGCTGAATTTGCGCTTGTGGGCGTGCGTCGCTCGCGTATTGAGACCCTGGCCGCCGCCGGCAAGAGTTCAGCTAAGCGCCTGTTGGGCCTGCTCGACAATCTGAACGCGTATCTTTCCGCTTCACAATTGGGAATCACGCTAGCTTCGCTGGGCCTTGGCTGGGTCGGCGAGCCCGTGGTCGCACGCATGTTGGAAGCACCCTTGTCCGGCTTGTCAGAAACATGGCGACACGGCATCTCATTTTTTGTCGCCTTTGCAATCATTACTGCCCTACACATCGTCCTCGGCGAACAAGCACCGAAACTGTTGGGTTTGGAACGGGCGGAACGAGTAGCCCTCGCCACATCGTGGCCGATGATGTGGTTCTATCGCATCTTCCAATGGCCCATTCGCGCCCTTGATTGGGCAAGTGCGCACACCGTACGACTCTTTGGTTTAAAAGCATCGATGGAACACGGCTCGATTTATACCGAAGCTGAGTTACGACAGTTGATTGATGTTTCGCGGCAAAGCGGTCACCTGCGCGCCGAAGAGCGACGCTTAATCCATCGCGTGTTTGAATTTTCTGACACGCTTGTACGCGAAGCCATGGTCCCGCGCACTCAGATTGCCGCGCTTTCAAGCGAGTGCAAGTTAGAAGAGATCGCGGATTCCTTTGAGCAACATCGCTTTTCGCGACTGCCGGTTTATCGAGAATCGATCGACGACGTGATCGGTTTTGTCCACAGCAAGGACATCATGCCTTACCTGCTACAACCGGAGAATTTCAAGTTGCAGGATGTGATTCAGCCCCCGCTCTACGTGGTCGACACCGCTCGCCTCGAAGACGTGTTGCGGCAAATGCAGAAGGGCAAGTCTCACTTTGGCTTCGTTGTTGATGAACACGGCGGCCTGGAAGGAATCATTACCCTCGAGGATCTACTTGAGGAGATCGTCGGTGAGATTTCTGACGAACACGATGAAGAAGTTAACGAGCAGATTACCCAACTCAATGATTCCGAGTATCAGCTCGAGGGTGGACTCGCCGTTCGCGATTTGAATCGCCGGCTCAAGCTCTCGGTTCCGGAATCAGAAAGCTACACGACCATTGGTGGCTTTCTTATGACTGCCGCGGGCCACGTGCTGAAGCCCGGCGAGGTTGTGCGACACAACGGCCTTATTTTCAAAATTGAACGCGTCGAACGCCGCCGGGTTGCGCGCGTAAAGTTAACACTGACGCCGGAAACCGCCGTAGCGGAAAGCGAACCAACTTTCGGTGCGCGCGCGGCTGGGTAAATGGTAATTATTCTTCGCTGTCCCGTTCATTAGGTAGGGGCGTCCATAGACGGGCGCCCCGAATTTGTTGGGAGAGGCGGTTTGATTATTTGCTGACCCAGGGCACGCCGTATAAAGAATGTGATCTTAATGAACACCCGCAGTGGCGTTCCGTATACAAACCCCCTCATTCGATTCGCAGGGCAACGTGATAAAGTTGTCACGAAAAACGCGTTGTCATCATTTTCCTGGAGCTAACTAAAAGATGAGCTGGATTGACCTGGTCCAAGCGCGAGAAATTCTCGATTCGCGTGGTAACCCGACCGTGGAAGCGGAAGTCACTTTGGTAGGCGGAGAAGTCGGAAGAGCGGCAGTCCCATCCGGCGCTTCGACCGGCGAGCACGAAGCTGTTGAGCTGCGCGATGGCGATAAGAAACGCTACCTGGGAAAGGGCGTTTTGAAAGCGGTGCGCAACGTTAACGACGTGATCGCTCCGGAGCTTGCAGGACTTGATGCGCTTGACCAGGCCGAAGTTGACGCGGCGTTGCTGGCACTTGATGGCACGAAAACGAAATCAAAGTTGGGGGCGAATGCCCTGCTCGCAGTTTCTTTGGCGACCGCGCGCGCCGCTGCCGAGTATTTAGAAGTTCCGCTTTACAAATATTTGGGCGGACCAAACGGGCGCACACTTCCAGTGCCCATGATGAATATCATCAACGGAGGCGCGCACGCTGACAATAATGTCGATTTCCAGGAATTCATGGTTGTGCCGGTCGGCGCCGCAACTTTTTCCGAAGCCTTGCGAATGGGTGCGGAGATCTTTCACGCGCTAAAATCAGTTTTGAAAAAGAAAGGTTATGCGACCAGCGTCGGTGATGAAGGGGGGTTTGCTCCTAACCTGCGTTCGAACGAAGAAGCTATTGAGACAATTCTCGAGTCGATTCCTCAAGCTGGTTACCAGGCCGGCACGGATTGCCTGCTGGCCCTCGATCCTGCAGCCAGTGAGTTTTACGATGGCAAGTCTTATGTCTTTAAGAAAAGCGACAAACGAAAGTTAACAAGTGATGAGATGGTGGAGTATTGGAAGAGTTGGACTACTCAATATCCGATAGTTTCAATCGAAGACGGCATGGCGGAAAATGATTGGAACGGGTGGAAGACACTTACTGATGAGATTGGACAGAGCGTGCAGCTGGTCGGCGACGATCTGTTTGTTACTAACACCGAATTCCTGCGCAAAGGAATTGACCTCGGCGTTGCTAACTCAATTCTGATCAAGGTCAATCAAATCGGCACCCTCAGCGAAACACTCGATTGCATCGAGCTGGCTAAGACTCACGGACGTACCGCAGTGATCTCCCACCGCTCGGGCGAAACCGAGGATCCCTTCATCGCCGATCTGGCAGTTGCGACCAACGCGGGCCAGATTAAGACCGGATCACTTTCCCGAACCGATCGAATCGCAAAATACAATCAACTCCTGCGCATAGAAGCCGACTTAAGATCGGCGGCTCGCTATCCGGGACGCTCGGCTTTTCATCAGCTCTCCCGGAGTTCGGAAAATCGCGCGAGAAAGACGCGGGCGGCTAACGCTAAGCGATGACTACAGTGCGCGAGTCATGGCAGAAGGGCGAGTTTGAGATCAGTACCGACCGGCAACGTCTTGATCGGAAGATGATTCACGACTTTCTATCGCGTGAATCCTATTGGGCGCAGGGTCGCAGTTTGGAAGTTGTCAACCGCGGGATTGAGCATTCACTCAGCTTTGGCCTCTATCGTGGTCCTCAACAGATCGGTTTTGCACGTGTCGTTACGGACTACGCGACTTTCGCCTGGCTCGCCGATGTGTTTGTGCTCGAGGAATATCGCGGGCAGGGTTTAGGGAAGTGGTTGATTGAAGTAATTCTGGCGCACCAGCAATTGCAAGGCTTTCGCCGTTGGGCGCTTGCTACCAAAGACGCGCATGAACTGTATCGAGCTTTTGGTTTCAATGAGTTGATGCGACCTGAACGTTGGATGGAGCGCCCGGATCCGAATATGCGCGAAAGCCCAGACTACTGGCAGAAGACTTCTCAATAAGATTCTTCCCTGCCATTTGATTCAGATGACAATTGCACACGGACAAAGCGGACCGCTGGCGCTGATTATCATCGACGGCTGGGGTTATTCACCGGTAACCGAAGGAAACGCCATTGCCCTCGCAAACACGCCCTATTACGACGAACTGCTAAACAACTACCCGCACACATTGCTAGAGGCCTCAGGCACGCGCGTGGGCTTGCCGCCCGGGATCATGGGCAATTCTGAAGTTGGTCATCTGAACATTGGCGCAGGCCGCGTGATTCGTATGGATGTATCGCGAGTGGACTATGAGATCTCTACTGGTGAGTTTTTTAAAAACCCGGTGCTGCTCTCAGCAATAGACGATGCGAAACTAAGCGCGCGGACGCTTCATTTGATGGGATTGGTTTCTGACGGACAAGTTCATTCCTCGCTGCCGCATCTGTATGCGCTGCTCCGAATGGCACAGCTCCAGGGACTCAATCAGGTTTTCATACACTGCTTTCTTGATGGTCGTGATACACCGCCCCAATCGGCCGTTAAATATATTGAAGCAGTGCAGAAGCAGATCGACGCAGTTGGATGTGGAAGAATCGCCTCAGTGGTCGGCCGCTATTACGCGATGGATCGTGACAAGCGTTGGGAAAGAACCCAACGCGCTTATGATTTATTAGTAAACGCAGCTGGCCGGCGGAGCGTTTCGCCCATTGCCGCCATTAAAGATTCATACGAAAAAGGGATCAATGATGAATTCATAGAACCAATCGTGATCGTAACGTCCGCAGGTGAACCAATAGCCACCATCCGGGACGGAGACTCGGTTATCTTCTTCAACTTTCGTCCCGATCGCGCGCGCCAGTTAACTCGTGCGCTCGCGATTCCAGGTTTTGAAGAGTTTCCTGTCACTCATCGTCCCAAAATTAATTTCGTGTGTTTCACTCTGTACGACCGGACATTTGGACTGCCGATCGCTTTCGCACCGCACGATCACCACAACGTGCTGGCAGAAGTGTGGGCGGGAAAGACGGTTAATAATTTTCGACTCGCCGAGACAGAAAAATATGCGCACGTAACTTATTTCTTCAATGGTGGTGTCGAGAAGGAATACCCCTGCGAACGTAGACTCCTGGTACCTTCGCCCAGGATTGCAACTTATGATCTGCAGCCTGAGATGTCTGCGTTTAAAGTCACCAAGCAGTTATTGACCGCGATTGAGGCAAATGAAACGAATATCTTTATCGTAAACTTTGCCAACCCCGACATGGTCGGCCACACGGGCAAGCTGCACAAAACAATTGAAGCGTGTCAGCACGTGGATACCTGTTTGGGTTGGATCACAAAAGCGATTCGCCAAGCCGGCGGTATCACGATGATCACAGCCGACCATGGGAATGCGGAGCAGATGATCAACCTGGAAACCGGTCAACCACACACCGCGCATACCTCGAACCCGGTTCCGTTTCATTTGATCGACGATGCGGCGCGTGGAATGAAGCTGCGCAGCGGCGGTGCGCTCGAAGATGTAGCGCCCACAATTCTCGGCCTGCTGGGAATGGAATCACCAGAAGACATGACCGGGCGCGATTTGCGAGAGTCGTAAGACTACAATGAGTTGCAGTAAGTGAGTTTACGGTAGTGAGTTTTGAGCCAAAAAAGATTCTGGTGATCGACTTTGGCCAGCTGGGCGATGTCGTACTCAGCTTGCCCGCCTTGCGCTCGATTCGCGAGCGCTTCCCACGAGCACACATCACAATTGCAGTAGGCAAGCCGGGCGCCGAAGTGATCAACCTCTCGGGTTATGGGGACGACACGATCGTCGTCGATCGCGTCGCTTTGCGTGACGGATTTAAGGCTTTGTCGTTGTTTCGGGTGATCGAGTTAGTAAAGGATGTGCGCCGTCGCAGATTCGATTTTGTGATCGATCTGCACAGTCTTTCAGAAACAAATCTCCTGGGGTTTCTTTCCGGGGCTCCTAAAAGGCTCTACTCACGCCGCCACGGGCGCTCTCTTGAATACCTGGCGAACTTTCATCCCCGCCCGCCCGCCGAAGCGGAGAGTTCCGACCGACATTTGATTGATCGATACCTGGACGTCCTGATTCCGTTGGGCGTCAAGAGTGCCAACCGCGTGCCGCAGCTCAAAACCAGAAAAGGTGATGATCTGGTGGTCGATCGAATTCTTGGCAAAGCAAAAGTAGCGACGGGAGCCCCCTTAGTGGGATTATTTCCGGGAGCCGGTCATCCGGGACGCCGCTGGCCCTTAGCAAAGTTTGCTGATCTGGCTGATTACTTAATGCGCAATGACGACGTCAGGGTATTGGTGTTTGCGGGACCTGAAGAGCAAACGCTGGTTAGCGAAATCCGCACAATGTTTCCGCCTCGCACGTTGATTCTGGACAATCTAACGATTCCAGAGCTTGCCGCCGCCCTTGCTCGCCTTTCCGTTTTTGTTTCCAACGACACTGGCCCAATGCACATCGCGGTTGCCGTCGGAACTTCCGTTGTCGCCCTCCTCGACCGCCCAACTCCCAACAGTTTCGTGCCGATCGAGAGTCATCATCGAGTGATGTATGGAGAGCGGATTCACGACATCACTACTGATGAGGTCTACGCCGTCGCGCGCGAGTTACTGGTTGGCAATCGCATGTCAAATATCTTCGCCAGATAAATCCAGGCAATGCTCAGTCGCACCAGCTCACCGGGTTGTAAATTTCATTATCTCTTCCTACTAACCATTCTTCTGTTTAGTGGCTGCAGGGCGCCTACCGCCGAGACGCCGCCTGCTCATACAGAACAAGTTTCGGAACCTCAGGCCGGGGGAGCTTCGGCTGCTGTTCACTCGAACGCTGCGGATCCTGATCTCGCTCGCGAGATCGATCATTTGATAGATGACGGTCAACTCGCCGCGGCGCGATGGGGTGTGAGTGTTGTTTCCCTCAAAGACAATCGTGTCGTCTACGAACGAAATGCCGATAAGCTGCTTACGCCCGCGTCCAACATGAAACTCTTCCCCACCGCCGTTGCCCTCGAATTCCTCGGTGCAGACTATCGCTGGCGTACCTCTGTCTATGCGACAACGTCTCCCGACGCTGCTGGAACGGTAAACGGAGACCTCGTGCTCTATGGACGTGGTGCGCCGGATCTCAAGGCTGTCGCCCGCCCTAATGAAGAAAACCGCAACTCGCTCGATCAACTCGCCTCGGATCTCTACAACCGCGGCGTGCGACACATCCGCGGCAATGTGATTGGTGACGAGAGCTACTTCCGCGGCAATCCGCTCGGCGATGGTTGGCAGTGGAATGATGTTCAGTGGTATTACGGAGCCGAAGCCAGCGCGCTATCGATCAATCACAATGAAACCTCCGTCAATGTACTTCCGCCTGAAAGCCGAGAGACATCTCCGGTCATACGCGTCGGTGATCCGACTGGCTATGTGACAGTAGAAAACAAAATGGTGATGGGTGCTGCTAATGAAAGAATGACGCTGGGCATACAGAGGGGACTCTCCGACAACTTAGTGCGCGTTTGGGGCACCTTCCCTCCGGGCAGCAAAGGTTTTGGCGCCAGGCTCTCAGTTCACAAGCCAGCATTATGGGCGGCTAAAATGTTTCTCGATTCGTTAAAAGCACGTGGGATCTCCGTAGACGGACAAGCACTGACTCGAGATGCAAACGAACCGGTTGCAAAGCGATTCGAACCACAGCATGCGTCTGAGCTCGCATATGTTTTGAGTAAGCCGCTCCGCGAGATCATCAAGGCCACGAACAAGGAAAGCATTAATCTTTACGCCGAGCTAATACTGCGAACTTTGGGTCGCGAGCGGGCGGCGTTATTACCCACTCCTGGGCCAGCTAGCCGCGAACCAGGCGACGATGAAATTGGTTTAGCCATTGTCAGGCTCTGGTTGAATCGATCACAGGTACCGACGCAAGGTGTGGCGCTTCACGATGGCTCGGGCCTTTCCCGTCTAAACCTGGTTACGCCACGAACCTTTGTCCACATGCTGGCGGCCATGCAGCGAAGTCAAAACAATCAGATCTTTCGGGAATCTCTTGCCCTTTCCGGTCGCGACGGAACTCTGGGTTACCGGCTCAAGGACTATCCAGATCGGGTCGCCGCCAAGACTGGCTATATAACTTATGACGCGGCTCTGTCAGGCTACGTGACGACTTCGGAAGGCGAACTCTTTGCTTTCTCAATCATTTGCAACGACGAGACCGGAAGGCCCAGCAGCGGCTGGCTAATCGACCAAATTGTAGCGGCGCTGGCCTCCTACCCCGCCAGAACCCCGGGAAAAGCCCCTTAATTCCCTCAAGTCGCCATCGTTTTTCCTAGACAAACACTGTTCAACTAGCTATTATTGGCCTGCCGCATTGTAGAGCGGCCCTCGGTTCCAGCAGTCAAAACCCCTGCCTCACGTAAATTCAATCAAACTTGTCCGACACCTCAGCGATCAGGAGTTAATTATGTTCACACGCATCAGCGCGCCTTTTCTAGTTGCCGTCGCTTTTCTAGCCGGTGGCAGCAGCATGGCTCAATCAAGTCTTAGCGCGAAGGTTAATACCCTCCAGCCGCGTTCTGTCAGTGCTCCGGTGGAGAGCGACCGTGTTAAGGATGGGCTGGTCGGGCCGGTGCGCCGGGTGCGCACTGAAGTTGTTAAGTTGATGGCTGCTGAAGGACGCATCGTCGAAGGTAAGCGCTCCTTGCTCGAGCTGGTTGCTTACGACTTGAGAGGCAACAAGGTTGAGAACCAGTACTTTCCGGTAGCGGGTGCGACACTCACCGGGAAAGAGACTTACAAGTACGACGACAAGGGCAACATCAGCGAGATGATCTTGCTGAACGACGATGGCTCCTTAATGAGCAAGGAGACCTATAAATACGAATTCGACTTTGCCGGGAACTGGAACAAAATGATTACCTCCGTTGCTGTTGTTGACTCAGGCCGGATGAGTTTTGAACCAACAGAAATCACCTATCGCTCAATCATGTACTACCTCGATGAGAACATGGTGAAGATGGCAACCGCTCCGTCAACAACCGCTGCAGCGCAACCGAACCCGGTGCCCGCCTCCGGAACCCCGATAACCAACAACACGGTCAAGACAACTGCGGAGCCAAAGGCACAACCGCCGGTGGAGACAGCCACAAACAAACAACCTGCGGTTAACAAAGCTGCGCAATCGGTTCCCGCGGCTTCGATCAATGGTGACCGGCTCAGCGCCGGTAATCCAGTCGAAGTTAAAAACATGGGATCGTCAACAAGCTCTCCGAAGGTTGTTCTGAGTGAGGAACCTCCGCCGATTGAAGCGCCGAGTGAGGCGCCGAGTTCAGCGCCGAAGCCGATTTTGAGACCAGTCTCCGGTGGCGTGTTGAATGGATCCGCTACCTACTTGCCGCCTCCGATGTATCCGGAAACGGCGAAGCGCATGCGCACTTCGGGCGTTGTGACAGTGGAAGTTGTAATCGATGAAAATGGAAAAGTAATTTCCGCTAACGCTGCGAATGGCCCGTCGACTCTACGCGAAGCGGCAATTCAAGCAGCGTTGCGTGCTCGTTTTTCTCCCACCAAACTTTCCGGCCAGCCCGTGAAAGTGTTCGGCACGATCAGTTACAAGTTCTCCCTCTCCCAGTAACTCGAGTTGCGACGCCTGGTTAATTCCGGGCGCCGCCGCTTTTTCCCCCTCCAACAAATCTCTCTTCCCGATAGTAGGAGCTATTCTCATGGCATTGACGGGACACCTCAGCGACCTTTCTCTTTCCGAACTCATCGAGTTCTTTTGTAATCAACGCAAATCGGGCCGCCTTAGAGTTCTCTACCCTCAAGGGTCGGGTTATTTTTATTTACAGGCGGGTTCGGTGATCCATGCGCAGATTGGTGTGCTGCGCGGAATCGATGCCGTCTATTACGCACTCACCCTCGCGAATGCGAAATTCGAATTCAGCGGTTCTGCGGAAGCTTCCGAGCGCACGATCAACCAGCCCTGGACACAGGTAGTGTTGGAAGGATTGCGCCGGCTGGACGAAGGAATCGCGCCGGCAGAAGCATTTCCCGAGGGTTACGCTCCTGACGCCGAAGATGCTAAACCCGTCAACAAAACCCCGGAGAATGATCAGACCCATCACTCTCATGTTCCGGGATTTCTCTCTTTCATGAACACCGACTCTCCGAAGCGCAAGCCGTTATTTGCAGGAGCAGTCGCCGTAGCGGTACTTGGAAGCGTCGCTGCCATCGGCGTTCCCGCCGGTTGGTACACTCGCAGCAAAGCCGCTGCTGTTGTGGCTGAAGCTCCTCCCGTAGTCGCTCCCGCACCGCAGCCCGACGTTAGCGCTTCGCCGGAGGCTGTGCCGACGGAGTCACCTGCGGCAAGTTCTGCAACTGAAGACGCCGCGGCATTGGCGGTTAGGAGACAGCGAGAAAGAGATCGCGCCAAAGCCCGTGAGGAGAAAGCGGCCTTGAACAACGCAACTTCTCCGGCATCGAATACTTCCGGACCGAAGAGAGTTTCTGTGACAGTTACCTATGATGAATCTGGACGCGTGGTCCAGGCTTCCGGTGGTGACGCTTCCGCGTTGCGCATTGCGCGCCAGAAACGTTTCCCACCAGGAAAAGCCGGATCGGCAACCGTGACGATTCCGATCAACTAGAATTCCCAGAATTAAATATCAGTTCAAGAGTTTAGCCAGCCCCAGCATTACCAGCAACGCTCGCTTTAAGCCCAGGTGACGATCGCGTGGGTCGTACCACTCGTCGATCGTATGCGGGTTACCCGAGGTTCCGCCGGCGCCGAGTGTGATTGCTGGAATACCCATTGCAATCGGAACATTTGAATCAGTTGAAGCGCGCTCCAGCACCGGCTTACCTCCCAGAGCGCGAGTCGCCTCCTGGGCCAGCAATACGATATTGGAATTCGCCGGCGTCTCCCCGCTGGGTCGCTCGCCAATCAGTCTGAGGCTCAGTTCGAGTGGCGCCGTGTCTTTTCGCCTGGACGCGTTCTCCTGCTCCACAGCTTCGCGAACCATGCGGCGAAAGAAGGCGTCCAGTCTTACCAGCTCGTCCTCGCTAATCGAGCGCAGGTCAACTTCCATCGACGCTTCTCCCGGAATCGCATTGATACTGGAACCACCTGAGACGCGTCCTACGTTGAAACTGGTGCGAGGATCCAAGGGCGCAGGGTAGGAGGCAAGGCTGGAGATGGCGCGACCTAACCCGTGAACCGGATTAGCTACTCCAAAGTCGCCCCAGGAATGGCCTCCCGGCCCGCACAATTGCACGCGATAACGCCGCGAACCGAGCGCTCCATTAGTGATTTGTTCAAGACCGGCACCATCGAGACTGACAAAAGCGGCGATTCGCCCCGCCCATTTTCCGGCGTTGAAAAGATGCCGCACACCGCGGAGATTACCTTCGCCTTCTTCGCCAACGGAGCCGACGAATAAGATTGAAGTCTCTACCTGAATTCTGTTAGCAGTCAGGGCGCGCGCGAGAGCCAGCAGTGCGGTCAATCCGCAACCGTCGTCTGAAATTCCGGGCGCGAGTAAGCGATTGCCCTTGCGGCGCAACGTCAAATCGGTGGCTGCAGGAAACACCGTATCGAGATGCGCACTGACAACAAGCACAGAAGCTGATTGGCGGCCCTCGTACAGCCCCAGGCAGTTTCCTGCTTCGTCAATCTCCGTGTGAGTCAAACCACACTCGCTGAGTTTTCGCCGAAGATATTCCGCACGAGGCTGCTCGCCAAAGGGAGGCGCGGCAATGGCGCAGATCTCGATTTGCTCGTCTGTAATCTTCTCGGCTTCCGATTTAAAAAGCCGGAATGCGGCCTGAACCTGAGGTGCGATTAGCAGATCCTGAACCAGTGAATTTGAAGTTGCCGGCGTGCTCATTGAAGTTATTACGTGAAAAGCTGCAGCCTGGAACGAGAATTATGAATATGTTGTCAGCATCTCTCTCCGCTGCTAGGATCGCCATTGAGTTGCTTGTAGAATTGAATCCTCACAAACAACTTCGGTAAGCACTCTTGGGACTGTCCCAGTCTAGCGCCCGAATTCGGAAACGTCTTTACCATGGCTCTTCTGAAGATCACTGATGCCAGCGGCCGCCAGTGGCAGTATAACTTTCCTGCACAAGGCGTGTGCAACATTGGGCGTGCCCCTGACAACGCAGTCGTAATTGACGACCCCCGCGCTTCGCGTTACCACGCACACATAAAATCGGAAGATGGTCGATTCACAATCGTTGATGGCGCTGTGATCAATGGCCAATTACGTCGTAGTGCTAACAAGGTCTTTATCAATGGTGAGCCTCAACCGGAATGGGATCTAAAGAATGGCGATCGCATCACGATCGGCGCCAGTACGCTTCGGTTTGAACAGACGGTCGAAGAACGCACCAGCGAAGTCCGCTACGACGATAAGCCGCTCGGACACACTCAACTGCTGATCTCCGCCAACGACGTGATGACCAGCATGATGACGGATAAACCGACTGCGATATCAGCAGCTCCCGTGCGGGACAAGATGCTCGACACGCTGCAACGCAAGGCGAACATCCTGAGCGCGCTTTACGAGATGAGCAAAACGCTGGGTTCCGAATTCAACCTCGAAAAGATATTTGCTAAAGCAACTGACGTGATTTTCCGAGCGACTCCAGCAGATCGCGTGGTAGCGCTACTCGCGGAAAACAATAGTACTGGCGACTTAGAGGATGTGCGCCTTAATCCCATCGCCATGCGCGCGCGCGATGAACGACTTGATGACCATGCTCGGAAACTGAGCATTGGCCGAACCATTACCAGGAAAGTAATGCGCGATCGCGTCGCTTTGCTGTCGCAGGACGCGGCGTCGGATGCCGAGTTTGCTGGAGTCGATTCAATCGTCTCACAGGGCGTACGTTCAACGATCTGCGCGCCGCTCGTAGCGGAGTCGCGCGTACACGGTGCGCTCTATGCAGATCGACTCGATCCCTTTGCCGCTTTCAAACCTGACGATCTGGAATTGATTAGTGCCGTCGCGGCGCAGACGGCGATCGCGGTCGAAAATGCTCGTGCGCACGAGCGGCTCGCGCGCGAAGAAGTGGCGCGCGCTAACTACAGTCGCTTTCTACCGGAGTATGTCGTCAAACAGATGCTCGACAATCCGGAATCGTTCAAACTAGGCGGTGTGAATCAGACCATCACGGTGTTGTTTGCCGACATTCGCGGGTTCACTCGCATCTCAGAGCATGCGCCTCCCGAAAAAATTGTAGGTTTGCTCAATCGCTACTTCTCTGCCATGACCGACATTATCTTCGCGCATGGCGGCACGTTGGATAAGTATCTCGGCGACGGCCTAATGGCTCTCTTTGGGGCACCGACGACGACTCCGGAAGATGCCTCAAATGCCTTAAACGCAGCTGTTGCAATGCAGCGTCGCGTCATTGGAATCAACCAGGAGCTGCGCGATGAAGGGCTCGTGGAAATCGGCGTAGGCATTGGCTTACACACAGGTGAAGTAACTGTCGGATATATTGGTTCTGAACGGCGCTCGGAATACACTGCAATCGGCGACGCTGTTAACACTGCGTCGCGGCTCGAATCGAATGCCCGCGGCGGTGAGATTCTGATTAGCGAGGCCACCGCAAAAGCTGCGGGTAACCGTTACAAGCTCACGAAGCGTGACCCGATCACCGTGAAGAACCGCGAGCAACCAGTGGTCTTGTTTGACGTTGACTGGCAACGCTCGAGCGGAGCGTTATGAATACCGGGTGCCGGCCATCGGTGTGCCGGCGCTAAGGTCAGAGAGTTCGGTGACGGTTGTTACCCATTTCTCAAGCCGACACCCGAGACACGATTTGGTAATACCGGCAAGGAGGATTGGAACTCAATGGTGAATAGCGGCCGGACAGAGTGAAGTCCGTTTGCTTTCACCATTTGTGTTTGTAGTTTTATGTCGTTTATGAGCAAGACCAGTTCGTTCATGGGTCTCACCGCGCTGCGCGATCTTGTGTCTGATTCAATGGCGATCGACATGGGATCGGCGAGCACGATCGTGGCGGTCCGCGGCCGCGGCGTAGTGATCGATGAACCGTCGGTTGTTGCGGTCGACAAAATGTCTGGCAACGTGCTGGCCGTAGGCCTCGAAGCACAAAAAATGCAGGGTCGGGAAGCTCGCGATGTCGCTGTCATCGCGCCCCTAATTGATGGCGTCGTGGCTGACTTTGAGACCACGCGAGCAATGCTTGACCATTTTGTGCAGGAAGCACGCAGCGGGTTCTCACATTTCAGCCGTCGCGCGATCATGAGCGTTTTGTCCGGCGTGACGCAGGTTGAGCAAAGAGCTTTGCTTAGCGCCGCCGAGGCTGCGCACATCGGGCGCGTTTACATGGTGGAGGAAGGTTTGGCGGCCGCGATTGGAGCCGGGGTGGCGGTTGACGATCCGCATGCTTCGGCAGTTGTTGACGTGGGTGCAGGCACCACTAATGTGGCAACGATCGTTAATGGAACCATCATTGCCGCTCGTGCCGAGCGAGTGGGCAGCTCGGATATTGACGCTGCAATTATGGATCGCTTGCGCCGTCATCGTGGCTTGACGATCGGAATACCGACAGCTGAACGAATTAAATTGGAACTGAGCAGTGCGCTCGAACCCAAAGACCAGAGTCAGAAGATGGAAGTGCGCGGCCGAGATGTGCAAACCGGAAGTCCCGGCGCAGTCAATGTCACCGTTGGTGAAGTCTATTCGGTTACGCTTCCTATAATTCGCCGCATTGCTGAAGAGGTTCGTTCGACACTTACAGAGTTACCCGCTGAAGTTGCCGGCGATATCTACGACCGCGGCTTAATCCTCACTGGCGGCGGCGCCATGTTGCCGGGCCTGGCGCAATACCTGCAGAAGGAGATTGGCCTAACGGTGATGGTTGCTGACGAGCCGCGTCTGGCAATTGTGCGAGGTCTCGCCCAAATGTATGACGAACCGTTGTTGCTCCGGCGCGTGGCGCGCACTGAAGCGCATCCCCTGATCGATATGCAGGATGTTGCTTTCGAAAGCTTTGATTAAGCCAAAGATAGCCAATTGTTCTTGATCGGCTCTTTTGCCAACGGAACCATTGGCAATCGCTATCGGCGATCGCACATCAAGCTGCTTTCATCTAACCTGCAGTATGAAATTCAACGAAATCTTCAGTAAGCAAATCACGGTAGCCCGGGTCTACGGCATTCCGGTTCGCATTGATTACCGGTGGTTTGCAGTGGTCGTCTTGAGTTCCTGGCTGATCGCCAGAAATCTGCAAACCAACATTCTTCAGATGGGAGGTTTTCAATTGCCGCCGCTTGCCCCAGTGACGGCGTGGGTATTAGGAGTAATTACTACTGCCGGCCTCTTTGTTTCAGTATTTGGTCACGAACTGTCACACGCTTTAATGGCGCGTTTCGAAGGAATCGAAATCGACGAAATCGTGCTTCATCCTTTTGGCGGCCTAGCGCGCTTACGGAGTCAACCGGAAAACCCTCGCGCTGAATTTCGCATTGCTGTTGCCGGTCCGACTGCTAGTTTTCTGTTTGCAATACTCGCTTTTGCTGGGAGCAAGATTGCTGCACTCGGTGAGTACCATGCCACCATCGTAGTTTTCTTCTTTATTGCCTGGGGCAATCTATTACTCGCAGTGTTCAATCTTCTGCCGGGTTATCCGCTTGATGGCGGTCGGGTGTTGCGCGCGATCCTCTGGCGTAACAGTGGCAACATTTCGCAGGCAACGCGAATGGCCGGCATCTGTGGCGTGCTAATAGCCGGGACCGTGATCCTGTTTGGCGTCTACATCATGATTGCGCCGAACTGGCGACCCGCCCAGCCTTACTTCATGGGTGTTTGGTCGATCGTTGTTGGGCTCTTCCTGTTAGACACGGCCTGGAAAGTGGTGAAGAGCGCCCAGGGTACAAGACTCGTAACGGTGGGTGATGCAATGTCAGCTCCGATTGCGATTGAACCAGAGTTAACAATCACGCAATTGATTGACGACTTCCTGCCGCTCCATCGTCAGACAAGTTTTCCCGTGGCTCTGAAACAGCAACTTCATGGAATCCTTGCGCTCGAAGACTTAAAGGCGTTGCCACGCGAGCGCTGGCGCTTGACGCGCGCCCGTGAGGTGATGCGGCCTATAGCCCCGCGCTTCTTCGTCGACCCTTCGGCCACGCTTGAACATGCGCGCCAACTAATGAAGAGCAACGGCATCGGCTCGCTTGCGGTAGTGAACAACAAGGGCGAACTGGTGGGGTTTCTACAAAACGGCAGATTGAAGCCGCGGGCCCGCGATTCGAAGTGACCAAGCCAGGACGAACAGAACTGCTAGAACGATTCTCTTATCGATAACTGGGTTAGGCGAACAGACCACGGTCGATACACTTGAAGGTTAAACTTCGCTAGTTGATGAAACTGCAACGGTATTTCTACAACCTCGCCATTGCCTCATGCTTTGTTTTTCGCGATAATCCAAACGGAGCAACAATTCTTTCCAGAGGGTTCTCTCTATGCTGGCGGTGCTCGGGGCGCTCTTTGCAAACGGGCTGATCACAGTTCTCAAGTTTATCGCGGCCGTTATGACCGGCTCGTCCGGAATGATGGCGGAGTCGCTGCACTCGCTTGCGGACACCACAAACCAGGTGTTCTTGCTACTGGGTTTACGGTTTTATAAGCGGCCGGCTTCTGAGAAACATCCGTTCGGATATGGGAAAGAACGGTTCTTCTGGTCTTTCATAGCAGCGATCTTTATTTTCGGCGTCGGTGCTACTTATGCAATCTACGAGGGAGTCGCCAAGCTGCGACATCCGCACCCGCCCGAAAATCTTGAATGGGCCTACTGGGTCTTAGCAATCTCTTTCGTTCTTGAAGCTGGTTCAATTGGCCTGGCGATTTATCAGGAAGTGAAAGAGGCGCACCATGAAGGCTTAACGTTCTTCGAATATCTGCGCGAATCGAAAGATCCGACGGCGAAGACAGTGCTTTTTGAAGACTCGGCCGCATTGCTCGGAATAGTGATCGCCGGCATCGGGATCTACCTGACGGATCATCACACCGGTCCCGGTGATGGCGCGTACTGGGATGGTCTGGCGTCAATTACTATTGGAGTGGTTTTAGCCATCGTCGCTTTTGTATTGGCACGATCGTCGCGCGGTTTGTTGTTGGGCGAAGCTGCGAACAAGAAAAGCTGCATCGCGATGAAGGAAGCGATTGAAAGTCATCCCAACGTGGTCAAAGTTGTGGAGCTCTTAACGATGCACCTGGCACCCAAACAGATCTTGATTAACGCCCACGTCAACCTGCGCGACGATTTGGTACTTAGTGATGTCCTTCAGACCAATGAAGATATTGAAACTTTGATTAAACGCGCCGATCCGAAAGTGGAAATGATTTTCCTGGAGACGGTGCGCGCCAGCGATAGTACGGAACAGAACGTTGTACCAACGCACATGGCCTGAGCAAGAGGGATTTCGGTTTACGGAACGGTGAAATAAAATTGTCCCTGCAGCATCGCAAACCCCGAATCCGGAATTTAAGAACAAGAGATGCTACTAATCCTGCCATACACGGAGTACCTCAGAAGACTAGCTGAGCCGCGCAATCTCGCGGACATTGTCCTGGTCTTCTTGGTTGTGTATGCAGTTTTAAAGCTCGTTCGGGGAACTCGCGCTGCCCCAATGGCAGCCGGCATTGGGGCCTTTGCCCTCCTCTACTGGTTAGCTGCCCACCAAAATCTCGCAACCCTGGAATTCATCTTACGTGGTGGACTGATTTACATCGGCGTCGCCATCATCGTGCTGTTCCAGGCGGAAATTCGGCAGGCGTTGATTAGCTTTGGCAACAGTTTTCGCATGCCTTTCACGCGACGTTTGACCGGACAGTTTGGCGAAGGGGTCTACGATGAGATTGTGCTGGCCGCTACTACGCTGGCTTCTACCAAGACCGGAGCTTTAATGGTGATCGAGCGGAATGTCGGACTAAAAAATGTTACTGAAGGCGGCGTCAAACTGGACGCGGAACTTAGTTACGATTTGCTGGTCAGCATTTTCAATCCCGCATCCCCTTTGCACGACGGTGCAGTCGTTGTCCGCCGGCATCGAGTTGCGGCAGCTTCGTGCTTTCTGCCGTTGACTTTAAATCCCAGGCTCTCGCGTGACCTGGGAACGCGACACCGCGCTGCAATTGGTGTCACTGAAGATACAGATGCTGTGGCAGTTGTTGTCTCGGAAGAGACGGGCTTGATTTCGTTTGTTCAGGGTGGACAAATTAAGCGGGGATTGGATGCGACAAAGTTGCGGGCCGCCATCTTTCAGGCGTTGGAGGCACCAGCCAAGCGCAGCAAAGAAAAAGAGCCACCTAAACTGGTGGACAATGAGACTGATGAAGAGGTGGCACCGGTATAGCGGATTGCCGATTTCCGATTGCCGATTGGCGATTGTGACTCTGGGTCGGTGTTACTGAACGAATGTGTTTAATCGGCCATCGGCAATTCGCAATCGGCAATTAGATTATCGTGCCTTATCAGGACATCGAGGACATTGACGTAGTAACGCCACAGAGGCCGCCGACCTTTTTCGGGCGCCTGTTGCGCAAAGTATTCATCGACGACTGGGGCATTAAGCTGCTGGCCTTGGGAATTACTTTTGTTCTGTGGATGGCTGTCGCCGACTTCAACAAGCCACGCACAATCCGCGTCGCCGTTCAGCTGAATTTTGTTAGACCTAACAATTTGGAGATCAGCAACGAACCTCCGCGAACTATTGATGTCGAATTAACCGGCAGCCGCGAGCGGCTCAATAACATGAGGCTTTCCGATCTCGTCGCCACGGTGAACATTAGCGACCATCCGGCCGGTGACCGTATTGTCAGGCTCAATAATGAAAGCGTTCATATGGATCTTCCGGATGGCGTCAAGATCGAATCTTTCAGGCCAACCACAATTCCGATTCGCCTGGAGGCGAATCTGCAACGGCAACTCCCGGTGGAGATTAAACTCGGGGGACAGCCGGCAGCGGGCTTTGAGCTCGTCAGCACCACGGCGCAGCCGAGTGTAATCAGTGTGAGCGGCCCCGCAAGTCTTATTGAGAAATTGCAGCAAGCGCCAACCGAACTAATTTCCATTGAAGGAAAGAAAGGCAACTTCACAGCGCTGGGCGTAACGATCGCCATTTCCGACTCCAGAATCGAGGTCGATAATCCCGTAGTGGATGTGGCAATTGAAATTGGCGAAAAGAAAAGTCCAGCGACGCCGCTGAGTTTAACTTCTCCTTTTGACGATCAGTTTGTTGCGGCAAGAGCGCGAAATGCCACGGTCCGGTCCGCTCATCAGATTCAATGACTTCCACTCAG
This sequence comes from Pyrinomonadaceae bacterium, assembly GCA_963826235.1. GTDB lineage: Bacteria > Acidobacteriota > Blastocatellia > Pyrinomonadales > Pyrinomonadaceae > PSRF01. The sequence continues at coordinate 460,987 of CAWGWE010000003.1, forward strand.
CGACGGAACTTCTAATGACAACTCCAACGACTCGACGGCTCTTTGGCACTGATGGTGTGCGCGGTGAAGCGGGACGCTTTCCGCTCGACGTAGCGACCATGGAAACTATTGGCGCCTCGCTTGCTGTTCGCCTCGGTGCCTCGCCGCTAATCGTGGTGGGTCGCGATACGCGTGAATCAGGCGAATGGCTCGGACAAGCATTGATGGCGGGCGCTCTGAGCAAGGGCGCGCGGTGTGAATCCGCAGGAGTGATCACTACGCCGGGCGTCGCCTTTCTTACACGCAGCCTCGGAGCACAGGCCGGTGTCGTTATTAGTGCCTCGCATAATCCTTATCAGGACAACGGTGTCAAAATTTTCGCGCCTTCCGGGCGAAAACTTGACGACGAAACGGAGCGTTTGATCGAAGCTGATATTTTTGCAGCCCAAGACTCGGAGCGTTTCCAACGGCAACGAGATTTCGCGACCCCAGACCAAAGCGCTGAGTTGCGTGCTCGCTATCTGACTTTCCTCGAGAGTGAAATCGGCGCCGGCTTGTCGCTACGAGATCAAGTGATCGTTGTAGATGCTGCGAATGGCGCCGCATTTGAACTGGCGCCGGCATTGTTCGAGAACCTCGGTGCGCGCGTGATTGCCATAAACACTCAACCGGATGGCCGCAACATAAATCTCAATTGTGGCTCGCTGCACATTGAGGAATTGCAGCAGAAAGTGGCGGCAAGCGGAGCTACGCTGGGCGTTGCCTTTGATGGTGATGCCGACCGCGCACTCTTTGTCGATGCGCAGGGAGAGTTTGTCGACGGCGACGCGACTCTTTGGGTTCTGGCTAACAATCTCCTCGCTCGCGGTGAGCTCAAGCAAAACCTGGTCGTGGCAACGGTAATGAGCAACATCGGGTTGGAAATTGCTTTACGATCCCGCAATCTGAAACTGGTGCGCACCGATGTCGGCGACAAATATGTACTCGAAGAGCTACTTCGCACGGGCGCGAGTCTCGGAGGAGAACAGTCTGGCCACATAATCTTTCCCAGCATCAGCTTGGCTGGCGACGGCATGATAACTACGCTTTGTTTGCTGCGGGCCATGACTCACGAGCACAAACCGCTACATGTGTTGACGGAAGGCTTTCAGCGTTTTCCTCAGATTCTGGTTAACGTGAAGGTACGCGAAAAGCGCCCATTCATAGCTGTTCCGGCGATTAAGGACTTGGCAACTAAAACCGAAACAATGCTTGGCGACAAGGGCCGCTTACTGCTGCGTTACTCTGGTACTGAGCCACTGGCCCGCGTCATGATCGAGGGGGAAAACCAGAGTGAGATTGATCGTTATGCGGGGGACCTCGCAGCGGTAATTCGTGAGCAGCTCGGCTGAATTTCGAAGCCTTCCCGATGCAATTTCTACATGCAATACCCGGAAATTTTTTCACTCTCCAAATTCTGGAAGTTGCGTTTTGTCGTTCAGAAAACGAGGCTTATCAAAGAACCCAAAGGAAAGGCCTGACGCGCGCGTAATAGTTTTCCGGTCTGTTGCACGGCACAGGCGTTGCGATGTATATTGTGGGGCAAGAGAGACGGTTGGTGAATCCTCCGTCTCAAGTGGTTGCTGGGGTGAGGACAGTGACCACAAAAATGGATGGGCGCGACGCACTCCCACGTATGTCGCGCCCATCCGCTTTTTTAGTAAGCCTTCAGACTTTTTCACGGTATTCTTGGTCTCAGCCGCGCTGCTTCCGAAGCGAATCCAGCGCACGATTAGCGAAACCGGAGTCCGTTAGTGCCCACCAAAATCCTGAAGGTAAAAGTCACCTTTGCTCGGGAGAAGACTCAATATCAGATCCACGTTGGTGGCGATCTTTTGTCGGAGGCGGGAGGTATTGCCCGCCAGGCCTTAGGTCCTCAATCCCGTCGCACAGCCGTTGTTTCCAATCGCAGAGTTTTTGATCTCTACGGGGTCAAACTAATCCGTAGCTTAAGGACCAATGGCTTCCAAGTCACCTCGTGGCTAATGGGGGACGGCGAGAGATTCAAGTCACTGGGGACTGCGGAAAAGGCGCTTCAGTTCTTTAGCAATACTGGTCTGGACCGCACTGATTCAGTGATCGCGTTGGGGGGCGGAGTGGTGGGAGATCTAGCCGGTTTCGCCGCCGCAACTTACCTCCGTGGGATTCCGTTGATTCACGTGCCAACGACATTAACTGCTCAAATTGATTCCGCGATTGGCGGCAAAACGGGAGTCAACTTGCCGCACGCCAAAAATGCGATCGGCTCGTTTTACCAGCCAAAAGCCGTGATTATTGATGTCGAAACGATCAAAACGCTGCCACGCCGGGAGTTGGTGGGCGGGTGGTGCGAAGCTGTTAAGAACGGAGCGATCAGCAGCCGTAAACTCTTTGACCAGACTGTGATGTTTCTATCTCAAAGTGAGAATGTGGCCTCGCCACAATTAGCTGGTTTGATCAAATCTCATTGTGAGTTTAAGGCCGGCATTGTTGCCGGAGATGAACGCGAAAACGCGATGCGAACCGACAAGCAGTCGCGACGTGTGCTCAACTTTGGACACACGATTGGTCATGCGCTTGAAGCTGCCACACAGTATAAACGCTTTCGTCATGGCGAGGCAGTGGGGCATGGAATGCACGTCGCGGCTGAGATTTCAAAAAGTATGGGCTTGCTCGCGACTTCGGAGTTAAGATTATTGTGCGACGGCATTCAGTTGTGTGGGCCGTTGCCACCGGCAGATGATCTCGATCCAAATGAAATTTTGCGTCTGATCGCAAGCTGATAAGAAAAGCGTCAGCGGAAACGTTCAATGGGTATTACTTGAAGAGATTGGCCGCCCACGTATTGTCGCGGACCAGGAAATTCCTCAACGTATGATTCGCGATGCGATCCGTCGCGCCCTGAGGTCCACTTGCTAAGGAACATTTGAGGACGTAGCTATGATGAGCATTTCAAAGTCAGGCCAACGCGGCAGTGCTCGACTAAAGTTTATTCTTTTTATGGCGCTGGTAATTTCGGGCGCGTATGTCGGGTATCTTTTGCTGCCGGTCGCCTATCACGCTTACGTTTGGAAAGATCTAATGCAACACAAAGTTGATGTGGCCGCGACGCAGGGATCATCCGGCGACTTGGGTAAATGATCAACTTAAGAAGAGTGCCCCTGAGTACGACGTTCCCGCCGATGCCGAAATCACAGCTACGCCTCAGGACCAGAGGATTCAGGTGCGAGTGCAATACACCAAGCCGATTGAGTTTCCCGGCTACACCTATCAGTACGAATTCGATCACACGGCCAAGAGCACCGAGTTTCTCACTATCAAGTGAAACAGGGAGCAATCCAAATAGGAAGTGCAGCTGACTGTCAAACAGGTGATCAGTCGAATGCTGTGTCGCTCTTTCAGAGCTCAACCTTATTTGGCGACAGCACCAGGAGCTCTGCTTCCTTGCCCCTGGGCTACTTATCCCGCGCCTGCGGCGCTCAGGCAAGCCAGATCTGTTGAGCTGCGGTTCCAACCTTTGATTCAACAAGATTTGAGAAGAAACACGTGCCGTCGTTCGAGAAATTAGAAAAGGGCGCCGGACTGTCATCCAGCGCCCTTTCACATTCCATGTTGCGTCAATTAGCGTTGCGCGCCATCGAGAAACGCTTTTAGTTTTCGTGATCGAGAAGGATGACGCAGTTTGCGCAGGGCCTTGGCTTCAATTTGCCGGATGCGCTCTCGAGTCACCGCGAAATGCTGCCCTACCTCTTCGAGCGTATGCTCGGACCCTGTAGTACCGAGACCAAAGCGCATCTTAATCACTTTCTCTTCTCGAGGAGTCAACGTCGCCAACACTTCGTCAGTGATTTCGCGAAGGTTCGAAGCGACGACCGCGTCCGCCGGGTTGAGAATGGACTTGTCTTCGATGAAATCGCCGAGATGCGAGTCTTCTTCCTCACCAATTGGTGTTTCCAGCGAAATCGGCTCCTGCGCAATCTTCAGAACCTTGCGCACTTTGGAAACCGGAATGTCCATCTTCTTGGCAATCTCTTCGCTGGTCGGCTCACGTCCGAGTTCCTGGACCAAAGCACGTGAGGTGCGAATCAGCTTATTGATCGTTTCGATCATGTGGACTGGGAATGCGGATTGTCCGAGCCTGATCGGCAATTGCGCGAGTGATTGCCTGCCTAATCCACCACGTCGCATAAGTCGAAAACTTATAACCGCGTCGCCATTCGAACTTGTCTACTGCTTTCATCAAACCAATGTTGCCTTCCTGAATCAAATCCAGAAACTGCAGACCACGATTTGTATATTTCTTGGCGATCGAAACGACGAGACGAAGATTGGCTTCTACCAGCTCTCGCTTGGCCTGGCCGGTTTGCTGTTCGCCAATAGTGATCGCTTGCAGCGATCGTTTTATCTCGACCGGACTGACACTGTGTTCGGCTTCGATCAGCACGAGCCGTTTCTTGGCAGCCGAAATTCGTCGTTTGTATTCCTTCTGATCGTCAGGCTTGATGCGTTTCTTGCCGAGCTTTTCCGTAAAGCCTGCGATCTCGCGATCTGCTTCCCGCACTTCCTTTTGAACGGCACGAATCGCATTGATTAAGCGCTGGCGGGCACGCTCAGTCATGTTGAGCCGGCCGATTTCCTGCGCGATCTCAAGACGCAAGCGCGCGACTTTGCGCCGCAAGCGCATCAGCTTTTTGCTCTTCTTGCCGCGCGTCGCCTTCTGTTCAGCGCGAAGCTTCTCCCATTCTTTCAGTCCGTTCTTATACAGCCTGCGGATGTTTTGAATACCTTCAATCGTCCAGTTGCGATATTCCTCGGCCTTATCCGCATCTTCAGCGAGCTCTGCTTGTTCGGAGAACAAAACAATCTCGCGAATATTTGCTTGACCCGCTTCGAGCTGCTCGCCGATGCGCAGCAGTTCCTTCACTGCCAGCGGTGAGCGGGCGATAGATTTTTGTGTCTTTAGTTGACCGCGCTCGATGCGTTTGGCAATCGCTACTTCGCCTTCACGCGTCAGCAGCGGTACCACGCCCATTTCGCGCAGATACAAGCGGACCGGATCATTTGTCTTTTCCAGTGCGCCTGCCGACAGATCCAGCTCGACGTCCTCATCGATTGCTTCGTCATCGTCATCGGGGACGGTGACTGCCGCCTGTTCGAGTAGTCGTTCGTCGGAATCGGCTACCGGTATGTTTGAACCTTCGAGTTTTTGCAGGACGTCTTCAATGTCGTCTGGCGACACTACATTGTCCGGCAACTCACGATTGAGGTCGTCGAACGTCAGATACTTTTTATCGCCACCCAGTTCCAGTAGACGGTCCATCACATCATCACGATCTTTATCTTCAATACCCAACTTATCTCTCCATTAAACGTTTGCGAGGGTCTCGCTCTTAGCACGGTCAACGTTTCAAAAAGATGCTGCCAACGTTCCTCTTGTTTTAGAGAACGCTGGGCGAGTCCCAAATTGCGATTTAAATACAAGAATTTCAGTTACTCGTTTGCATTGCTTCCAGTCTCGGCATTAGGTCTGCCCGACGACGAGCAAGCTCAACCTGTTCCAATGTTAATGAATTAACCTTGTCGTTATTTTCCTCTCGTTCTGCCGCCGCCCGTTCCGCCATGATTTCCTCAATTCGATGATTGATCTTCATTAAGCGAAATGTCTGAACACACTCTTCAGCGGCATAGTGCTCGTTCGAGGCGTGCAGGGATTCACTTATCAGCAACATCGGCAAAAGCCTTGTCGCCAGTGAGTCTCCTTCTGTTTTCGCGCTCAGACTGTCAAAGTCTATCGCCCCCTGTTCCTGTTCGAGTTCGCGTAGCGCCCGGAATATCGATGCGGTCGGCAAATCCTCGTAGTCTTCAACTTGCAGTAGCGGCAAGACCTGCCGGCGCAAATTTTCATCGGCAAGGAGCACGCCCAGCAAACGCTGCTCTGCGGGTGTCGCTTCCGAATGACCGCTGGCGCCGCGCTTTACGACGGTTCTCGCACTGTCTCCGCCGCGTAATGTCTGCCAAAACTCGCGCCGCAGTGACGGATCGCTGACACGCAACGAATCCATCGCAATATCGAAGTACTCACGCTTCTGAATCCGGCTGCGGACAGCGCGAATAAACGGGAGCACCTCCTCAATCGCGGCCTCTTTATGGGCTGGATTGGTGAGTTTGCGATCCCGTACAGCTTGATCGATCACGAATTGTATGTGGGGTTGTGCCTCGCCACGCCGCTGCTGATACTCGATTGCGCCAAACTTTCTGATGAATTCGTCCGGATCAGCGTTGTCCGGGAGCACCAGAACCTTAACCTCAAGGTCTTCTGTTAGAAGGATTTCGATCGCTTTCTTCGCCGCCTGCACACCCGCCCGGTCACCATCATAATTGACTACCACTTTACGCGCAAACCGGCTTAATAGTTTCACCTGCTCAGTTGTGAGCGCTGTTCCCAAACTGGCAACAACGTTACGAATTCCAGATTGGAACGGCACAATGAGGTCCAGGAAGCCCTCCACCAGAATTGCATAGCCTTGCCGGCGGATTTCGTCGCGCGTGAGGTTTAGCCCGAAAAGGTTGCGCCCTTTTATATATGCAGCTGTCTCGGGGGAGTTTATATACTTCGCATCTTCATTCTTGAGGGTGCGCCCGCCAAACGCAATCGGCTTACCCTGAATATCCATTACCGGAAACATCAAGCGCCCGCGGAAACGATCGTACGAACCGCCTTCGTCTTTCTTGACAACTAAACCACTACGATCAATTTGGAGTTGAGTTGCCCCTTTTTGGCGCAGGTGTGAAGACAGTGCTTCCCAACTGTCCGGAGCAAAACCGAGGCGAAACGTTTTCCTGGTTTCGTCGCTAATTTCTCGTTGCGAAAGGTACTCGCGTGCTGTTTGCGAGTCGCGGCCGCCGTGTTCGAGTTGTTGTTCCCACCATTCGAGCGCCCATCTGTTTAGTTCGATGACATCGTCGATTTCCGAACGGCGTGCTTCGAAACGACTATCCATCTCCATCTTCGGCAATGGCACACCGGTTTTTTCGGCGACCAACTTGATTGCTTCAGGAAACGAAACGCGCTCCATCTCCATGACAAAGTTGAAAACCGTACCGCCCTTATGACAGCCGAAGCAGTAAAAAATCTCTTTAGCCGGGCTTACAGAAAATGAAGGAGTTTTTTCCTTGTGAAAGGGACAGCAGGCCATCCAGTTCGCGCCCTTCTTCTTCAGGGTCACGTAATCCTGGATCACGCGCACGATGTCCGCCTGGCGTTTGAGATCGTCGATGAATGTTTGCGGGAAACGCATTTTGAAACGGATGTGAGTAAACGCTAGAACTCTCTAAACGATCAACCGTAGGGTGGGAATCTTATTGCCTCAACTCTACAACTGTTGCCCCACTGCCTCCTTGATCCTGAGGCGCCTGAGCAAATCGGGCGACATGTGGATGATCTTTTAATAGTTCGCCAATGGCGCGGCGCAACGCTCCCGTGCCGTGACCGTGAACGATTCTTAGCTGACTGGTGCGGGCAAGGGAAGCAGCGTCAAGAAATTTATCAACCTCATCTACCGCTTCATCCGCTCGCTTACCGATAACATTCAGCTCGGAAGCAGTGGTCTCGGGCGCGGTAAGTTTTATTTCCGGACTACGCGTGTCACGCAACTTCGAAAACCGTCCCCCTGTTTTGGGAGAAGCAACGGCTTCCACTAGTTCAAGATTTTCAAGCTTCTCGCGCAGCCGCAAAGACTTGACGCGCAATTCCGCCTCACCATTCTTGATGCTGTCTACAATCCCAATTGAACCGAACGAGCGAAGCTTCACCTTATCACCCACAACAATCTCGCGAGCTGCAGCTGCGACATACTGTTCATCATCGCCTTGTGTTGCCGCCTTAGTTGCCGCGGCTTGATTGGCCGTTACGATGCTCCCGTCTCGGATAATCCTCACGCCGCGTGATTGGTTTGACGCGTCGACGGAGATACTGTCGCGCGGGCGCCCGGAACCAGCCGCCTTTTGCGCTTCCCGTTTCATTTCGGAAACGCGACGCTGCGCCTCGCGCTCGACCTTTAGTCTTTCCGAACGATCCTGAATCGAAGCTACAAGTTCCCGGGAACGTTTCTCAAAATCTGCAACCGTGCGATCAAGCCCTTGCTGAAACTCACGCGCCCGCTGGCTTTCGCGTTTTTCCGCCTCGCGTTCAAGCGTCGCAAACTTCTCTGCAACTGCAGCACGTTCCTCTACGAGGGCTTTCGTGAGCTGCTGCGCTTCTTCCGATTCGAGCTTGATGCGCCGTAGATACTCGGTCGCCTGGAGGGTCGATTCCTTCACAGTCGCTGAAGCCGCATTGATGATCTCCGACTTTATGCCGAAGCGCCGGGCGATCTCCAACCCCGAAGAAGATCCCGCGACACCCACGAGCAACCGATAGGTGGGTTGCAATGTCTTTTCATCAAACTCAACACTTGCGTTGAGCACGCCGCTTTCATTGCCGGCGTACATCTTCAGGCCGCTGTAGTGAGTCGTTGCCATCACATGCGCCCCGCAATTCTCGCGAAAGTGATCGACGACGGCCACTCCTAATGCTGAACCTTCTTCCGGATCAGTTCCGGTACCAACTTCATCCAACAGCACGAGAGCTGGCGCGCTACAGATTTCTATCATGCGGGAAATGTTGGCGACGTGAGATGTGAAGGTCGAAAGATTCGCGGCGAGCGACTGATGATCACCAATGTCAGCAAGAATTGAGCGAAATAACGGCAAGCGGGCGCCGCTCGCCGGCACCGGCAACCCGGATAACGCCATCAGCGACAGCAGCCCGGCCGTTTTAAGAACAACGGTCTTGCCTCCAGCATTCGCCCCTGAGATCACCATCGAATCGTGGTGCTCGTCGAAGCCAAACGAAACTGGGACTACAATCGCCGCCGGCAGCTCGCAGACTCTCTTCCAACAGCGGATGCCGAGCGTCGGTAAATTCAAATGTGTCTCCGTTTTCCAGAATCTCGGGGATCGCACAGTTGAATTTCTCCTGGAACACTGCTTTCGCATTGATGGCATCGAGTTGCGCGACAGCGTCGGCTGCGCTCTGAATCGCCGGAAACTCCTGACGTAACTCTTCGGTCAACGCAAATAGGATGCGAGCGATCTCCTGCGTTTCCAGTTCGCGCAAACTCTGCAACTCGTTGTTCGCATCAATCGTGTCCAGAGGTTCGACAAAAGCCGTCGCCCCGGAAGATGAATAACCGTGCGCTACGCCTTTGATTCGTCCCTGATGATCAGCTTTTATGGGGATAACAAAACGATCATTACGAATCGTGACTAACTCATCCTGAACCGCTTCCTCGGAGCGGCGCATCAAGCTCTCGAGGGAACGCGTTATGCTCGAACGCAGCCGCGCAATTTCGTGGCGCACGCGAGCCAGCTCCGGACTGGCACGGTCATCGAGCTCGCCGCTCGGCAGAATTTTGTTGGCGATTCGGGCAACGAGGCTGTTAAGTTCGCGAGGCAGGTTCGCAACGATCTCAGATAAGACCGGTGACTCATCGCGCTCGGCCATGATAGAAGCACGAGCTGACAGAGCCTGGCTGCAGAGTCGACTCAGATCGAGAATCGTGATCGGATCGAGTGCAGTTCCTGCAACGCGCAAACGAGCCAGTGCTTCCGCTGGATCGTTCAGGTCCGCGAACGACCACTTCACGCCGCGCTTTCTCAGCTGCGCACATTCCGCCGCCGCCGTAAGTTCAAGCTTTAGTTGAGCAAGATCGCCGATGGGGGCAAGCGCTGCCAGGTGCTCGCGACCCATCGGAGTTTGTGCTTCACGCCTTAGCAGCTCACGCAGCTTGTCGAATTCGAGAATCTGAAATGCCTGTTCGTTCATTACTAATTTAGAAACGCCGTTGCCGCCGCTCGCGCCCACGAATCGCCAACCCAAATAGTTTTGTCCTATCAAGCACACCGATCTCGTTTTCCTGATGCTTGATAACTCCTCGCATTGCCCCGTTGGTTGCGGCGCTTTGCAAGTTCACTTCGGCCGGCACTGTTTCACCCTTCTCATCAACGAGCAGGGCGAGTTGTTCGTCGCCACGCAATGCAACGATGAAATTAGTTGTGCTGCTGCCGGTGGGCGGCTCCTCCATAAGAATCGCCGGATCGAGCACTGTTAACATTCGTCCTTGAACGGCGACTACGCCCAGCACGGCGGGAGTCGCCTGCGGCAAAGGAGTGGGCTGCCGCCACTCGGCGATGGCAGCAATCTCATCGGTAAGCAGTGCAAACCGGATATTTCCTCGCCTGAAGATCTGCAGTAACGGCTTATTTTCGTCAGCTGCTGAGTCCGCAAACGTTCCTTCTGTCGCGATATCCATTATTTTTGCGGTGACCATCATATAACCAAGACGCGTTAAACGGTTACTGCGTGAAACAGGAGTTTGTCGGTGACTTCTGGTGCGCGGCAAGTTTCTGACTTGCCAAGTGCTTGCTGGGGTCTTCGACCCTCGGGTCACAGCCCAACATCAAAAAGAGTTCGCTGGGCGGAAAGTCAAAGACTCGCCGCGCACCGCGCTTGCAGCTGCTTCGCAGCCTTGTTGCGCTAGAATGCATCAGAAAGATCCCGGCAGCAGGAGCAAAGCATGGACGAATTCGATCGTTATCGCGCAGCGATGAACGAGAAACTTCTTGGCAGCAATCATCTTGGCATCAAACGCTTTTTCGCGCTCGACACGCAGGCTTACGAAGATGGCGCGCTCGATAAACGCACCAAAGAGTTGCTCGGCCTCGTGGCTTCCACGGTACTCCGCTGTGACGATTGCATTACTTATCACATCAAACAGTGCGCCGGCGTCGGCATTACCCGAGCGGAATTTTTAGACGCGTTTAATGTGGCTCTGGTGGTTGGCGGTTCGATTACGATTCCGCACTTGCGCCGCGCGATCGACCGCGTCGATCAAGTACTTGCCGGTGGTGACCGTTCAATACAGACGCCTCATGAACATGACTAGCATAAGCGATTGCCAAGACCAGCGTGCGGAGCACGCGTTGAGAGTAAAGCCTTGGGCGTAAGTACCAGAGTACAAGGAGACAGAATAACCAAGAGCCCGTGAAGTAAGTGACAGAGAATGTTCAGCTCAGCAGACTCAAATACCATGGAAGCTTTTTGCCCGTTCCAAGGGCTCAACGATCGCTTTATCCTTAGGGTCGTGGGGCCTACGTGCCAGGCTTTACGCTTTCACTTGCTTCCCAGCCTTCTACTTGGATTTCTGGTTTTTTTCTTGCCAACGATCGGCGCGTCAAATCAAGGCGCGGGAAAGGAGTTCGTCATGTCTGCACAGGAAAAGGTTCGAGTGCGCGCTCCTGAAATTAGCGGTGGGCGCGGCTGGCTCAATACCGATAAGCCGCTTTCCCTCGCGGCGCTAAAGGGTAAGGTGGTGCTACTCGACTTCTGGACCTACGGCTGCATTAACTGCATCCACATCATTCCCGACCTAAAGAAGCTTGAAGAAAAGTACGCCCGCCAACTCGTCGTTATCGGCGTGCATTCGGCAAAGTTTGAGAACGAAAAACAAACTGAGAACATTCGGCGCATCATCCTGCGCTACGAGATCGAGCATCCTGTTTACAACGATGCTGAGTTTAAGGTTTGGGAAAGCTATGGGGTGCGCGCCTGGCCCACCCAGATTCTGATTGATCCAGCAGGCTATGTGATTGGCTCCGTTTCCGGCGAAGGCAACTTTGATGTAATCGATCAGGCGATCGAGAAGACTGTCGCTGATTTTCGCCAACGTGGAGAGCTCAACGAAGACCCTTTGAAGCTCTCGCTGGAACGAGCCAAGGTCGGTGATCTGCCGCTCGCCTTCCCTGGCAAATTAATCGCCGACGCGCAAAGTAATCGACTCTTCATCGCCGATTCAAACCATAACCGGATTGTTGTTACGCGCCTGGACGGCACATTTCTCGAGACAATAGGCAGCGGCGCGCCCGGCGCCGCAGATGGCGCTTACGACAAGGCGAATTTCTTTCGACCGCAAGGCCTCGCACTCGATGGCGACACTCTCTACGTTGCCGACACCGAGAATCACCTGCTACGCAAAGTCGATCTCAAGGCCCAAACCGTTAAAACTATCGCCGGAACTGGCAAGCAGTCGAATGAGTATTTCAAAACGGGCCCAGCGCGCACTGTCGGCTTGAACTCACCCTGGGATCTGCAATTGGTGGGAAGAACGCTCTATATCGCAATGGCCGGCCCACATCAGATTTGGAAGCTTGATCTCGAAAAAGACGAAGTCTCCACGTATGCCGGTTCGGGTCGGGAAGCTCGTCGAGACGGACCGTTATTAGAGGCCGGGTTTGCGCAACCTTCTGGTTTGGCGACCGATGGCAAGCGCCTCTTTGTAGCCGACAGCGAGTCGAACATTGTGCGGGCAATCGAATTTGAAACGGGAATGGTAACTACCCTGGTGGGCGGAGATCTGTTTGACTTTGGCGATGTCGACGCCACGGGAAACGACGTGCGACTCCAACACCCGCTCGGATTGTTAGCGCTGGGCGATAAAGTGCTGATTGCGGACACCTACAACCACAAGATCAAGCAACTGGATCCGGAGACGCGAACAGTGAAATCACTATTTGGGGGTGGCGGTCCGGGTCAGGCCGACGGAAGCAAGGCGTCGTTTTACGAGCCGGGTGGTTTGAGCTTCGCCAACGACAAGCTCTTCATTGCTGATACGAACAATCATGCGATCCGAGTCGTCGATTTTAGAACGAAGACAACTGCAACATTGCGCCTTAAGGATTTGCAGCCGCCGGCCGTGACAGCGAGCGTTCCAAACGAAAGCGACACTGGGCCAAACGCGGAAGAGATTGTCTCGCCTGCGCAGCGCGTGCGTGCGGAGAACGATGGAACATTGATCATCAACGTCGACCTACCTGCTGGTTATCATCTGAATCCGATGGCGCCACAACGGTATCGTCTTTCTGTTGAAGAAGGATTTTCGCAACTGGCGCTGCTTACACCGAAGGACACCGGCTCGGCCGGCAAGAGCCGTGAGCTTAAACTGACATCAAAGGAGCTTAAGCTTCCGCTACGAATTCCATTCGCCGCAGCAGGTCCGGGAGAATCACGCTTAAGGATTCAACTGACACTCTTTTACTGTCGCGAAGACAACACGGGCACCTGCCGGATCAAAACCCTCGTTTGGCGCGCACCAATTACCGTGATCAATGATCCGGCCGCACAAACCGAGATAAAAGTGTCCGGCAAAGTCACCGGGGAGTAAGTTAGCCTGCGAAGCAGGCGTAACGTAAAGCCTGGAGCGTCGGCCCCAGGTAGAAAAGCAACCTCACCAACAAGCTCGCGAAGTGGGCGAGAGTATCCTCATCTCCAACTGAAATGGTTACGACCAACGCGTTTTGTTAATGGGTGTCGCCCGCTTCGCGGGCTCTTTAAGACTTTTATCACAGCTACCTGGGGCTTACCTTACGCCCCAGGCTTTATGCTGAACGCGTGCTTTGCACGCTAAAATCTCTCCATCCCTCACTTGCTCATGCCTCGGCCAACGCGTAATATCGAACTCCCTTACCAATCTGATCTGCAGGAGCAAAGTCGTGGCTGACAAACCATTTCTGACTGATATTAAGACTCTGCGCGAGCGCGCGCGCCAACACATCGAAAAAGGGGCAATCACGCCTGGTTATAACGCGGACTTACCTACCGTCATCAAATTGCTGAACGAGGCTCTTGCTACCGAGATCGTTTGCGTACTGCGTTACCGGCGGCATTACTTTACGGCTTCGGGAATTCATGCCGAAGGAGTTGCTGCCGAATTTCTGCAGCACGCAAATGAAGAGCAAGGTCACGGGGACTTGATCGCCCAACGGATCGTGCAACTCGGTGGCGAGCCAAATTTCAATCCCGAAGGGTTGCTGACGCGAAGTCATGCCGAATACGACGATAGTCCGGGTCTGGTTGACATGATCAAGGAAGATCTAGTGGCGGAACGTATTGCCATCGACAGCTATCGCGAGATGATCAATTACGTCGGCAACGACGACACTACCACTCGCAGAATGCTGGAAGGGATACTCGCTATGGAAGAGGAACACGCGGACGATCTCGTAAGCTTGCTTCAGGAAGTGGGCACTCAGTCAGCATCCTCAGGACGCGGTTAAGCACGATCACTTTCAGTAGCCGAAGGTTAGTCTTGCTTCAATCTCTGTGTTCGATGTTTCTGTAGCGCGCGCATGTTTATTTGCACAAGGTATTCACGACCAGATCGCATCTTCATAGAGTAAAGTTGAATCTGGTCGCAGCGAATCATTAGTTTAAGAAGAGCTTTCATTCAGCGTGATGCTTTGATATCGAAGCATCACGCTTGTTATCTTAGAAACTTGTCAGCCAGCCAACTCAACCCAACGCCGCCACGGCCCACGATGTGTCGCAGCTGTGGAGCTATCGTGGGCGCCGGAGAGAGTACCTGTGCCGTTTGTGGCGCCTCAACTTCCACTCAAAATGCTACCCGCGCTTCTCAGGCGATGCCCGATCGGGAAACCCTCAGGTTTGCCCGCGCGCTCATGGAACGCCCTTATAAGTTCACAATTCTTTTGCTGGTGACGAATCTCTTCGTCTATATGTTGATGTGGCAGTCCAGCGGGATGCGCTTCAGCGTGCTCGGCTTTTTTACCGGCCCAGTTCTGGTTGCTTATGGAGCCAAGCTAAATTCACTGGTGGAGGCCGGTCAGTGGTGGCGCTTCGTCGCACCCATCTTCGTACACGTGAATCTGCTGCACTTGCTGGTTAACATGTACGGTCTTTGGATCATCGGTCCGTATGTCGAGAAACTCTACGGGGGCTCGAAGTTTATAGTTTTGTGGGTACTGACCGGCATCGTGAGTATGGTCGCCAGTTACCTCACAGTTAGTCCCGCTCGTCCGTTTGGCGCCCTGGGACGATTCCTCTTTAAGATTCATGACGATCCTTCGGTGGGGGCCTCAGGCGCACTGTTCGGACTGGTGGGCGTGCTGTTTGTATTCGGTATCAAGTTTCGCCACGAGTTACCGGAAGGTTTTAAGCGAGCATTCGGGATCGGTCTGCTACCGATGATCGTGCTCAATCTGTTTATCGGCTACATCGGACGCGGCCTCATCGACAATGCTGCTCATCTCGGCGGGCTGGCCGCGGGTGCTGCATTGGGGTTAGTCGTCGACTACCGGCGCCCCGGCGAAAGATCGGGCGTGGCGATTGTCTGGCAAGTGTTACGCGCCTTATTGCTTGCGTTAGTCGTAGTCAGCTTCGTGCAGGTTGCCAGGCATTTTCATGATCCGCCGCCAGCTTCATTGGCGAAAGCTCCTAACGAGATCAGCACCACGGCCGACAACTTTGTCGCGTATGTGAAAGCGATGAACGAAGCTCAGGAAGCGTTCTATGCTGCGATCCAGGAGGACGATTTAAAACCAAGCGCAAGCGCGATACAAAATCTAAACAACGCGCCTTATCTGGATCAGAAAGCACATGAGCTCCGCGAAACGATTAGAAATCTCCTGCTGGAAGCGGCAACCGTTAGTGCGCCGGGAAATGCGGCAAACAATGCTGAAGACACCAGGCAACAAAAAGCCAGGCTGATCCAAAGATTTGGTGTCTGGACCAAAGACTACAATGAATGGCTGAAGTCTGCTGCTAAGAGATACCGTGGCTTGATTGAAGTGGTGCCCGCAAAAGTCTCAATAAGAGATCTGAGGTTCGAATTTGAATGTTTGATTAGAGGAGAAGAGAGGCATGGAGATACAGAAGGTAGGCGTGCTGGGCTGCGGTTTGATGGGTTCCGGCATCGCGCAGGTGGCGGCTAGCGCCGGTTTTCAGACAGTTGTTCGTGAAATATCCGACGAACTTATTCAAAAAGGCTTTACTGGTATCGAGAAGTCGCTCGCGAAGTTTGCTGAGAAAGGAACGATCACTGCGGACCAGCAACAGGAGATTCGCGGTCGCTTAAGTGGCACCACCAAATTCGATGACCTCGCTGACTGCGACATCATCATCGAAGCGATTATCGAAAACATCGAAGAGAAGCGAGCAACCTACAATCAACTCGATCAGATTTGTAAGCCGGAAACAATTTTTGCTTCTAATACTTCGTCGATCTCGATCACGGAAATGATGACTGCGACCAGCGCGGAGCGGCAGCGGCGTTTTGTCGGTCTACACTTCTTTAATCCCGTACCTTTGATGAAGCTTGTGGAGGTAGTGCGCACTATCCTGACTGATGAGGCGATCTACGAACAGGCGATCGAATTTGGCAAACGACTGGGCAAGACTCCGGTGCGCGCCAACGACACTACCGGCTTTATCGTGAACCGCTTGCTGGTGCCTTATATGCTGGATTCGATACGCGCGCTCGAAGAAGGTGTGGGATCGATTGTGGATATCGATACGTCGATGAAACTCGGTCTGGGATACCCGATGGGCCCATTCACGCTTGGCGATTTTGTAGGACTGGATACGACTTACTACATCGCGGAGATCATGTTTAATGAATTTCGCGAGAAGCGATTCGCACCTCCACCACTCTTGAAACGAATGGTGCTGGCGGGACTCTACGGCCGCAAGTCAGGCAGGGGTTTTTACGACTACAGCGATCCGAAGAATCCGGTACCAATGAAACTGGTCTAAGAGTTTCGAGTTTCGAGTTCCGGGTTCCGGGTAATGGTGGCGGGCAAATTCGCAGGTAAGGAAGGGGGCTGCCACCGCCTAAGTCTGGTTGTTATTCAGCCGCAACACGGACTGATTTTGGGGAAAGTGAAAAAGCGGGGGCAGGCCTCTTCCTGACCTGCGAATCTGCCCAACCCCCGACACCTGTCAGCCGACACCCGAAACCCGACACCGACTGGGCGCCTTGGCGGTATAGCGTGCATCTTACCTGCCAATTTTTCTTGGCGAACTTGGCGAGTCTTGGCGACTTGGCGGTAAAAAGTTTCGAATGTCTTTCATTGATCATCAGCAACAGGACGGCGTCGCCATTGTGCGGCTCAATCGTCCGGAGAAACTGAACTCGCTAACCGGCGAGATGATCGTATCGCTCAGTGATCTGTTTAGGAGTTTTGCTTCAGATTCCAGTTTACGCGCGGTGATTCTTACTGGCACGGGTGAGAAGGCGTTTTGTGTTGGCACAGACATCGCTGAGCTCGCCGAGGGCGATCAAGCTGAAGCGTTGAACGTTTCGCAGCGCGGACAAACTCTCTGCGACTTGATTGAGCAGTGTCCGGTCCCGGTGATTGCTGCGCTAAACGGTTTGGCTGTGGGCGGCGGTTGCGAACTCGCGCTCGCCTGTCATATTCGACTGGGCACTGCAAACGTGCGGTTTAGTTTGCCGGAAACTAGATTGGGGATCCTGCCCGGCTACGGTGGCACGCAACGGCTACCGCGTGAAGTTGGCAGGTCACGCGCGCTCGAAATCATGCTCAGCGGACGTGAAGTGTCCGCCGCTGATGCCGAAAGACTGGGCCTCATTAATCGCGTAGTCGACGCTGCGGAGTTGTTAGCGGAGGCGCAGTCTCTGGCTCAAGACATCGCGCGGCTCGCACCTTTGGCAATTCGCGCTTGTCTCGAGTCAGTCAGGGTCGGCCTGGAACTTCCACTTGATCAAGGACTGGAGGTTGAGACGCGACTTTTCGCTGAACTGTTTGCAACGTCGGACAAGCGTGAAGGTACGCGAGCATTTTTGGAAAAACGCGCGCCCAGGTTTAAGGGCGAATAAGTTTCTCAGGTCTCAGGTCTCAGGTCTTTGACCACTGGTACGCGGCAAGTCTCTGACTTGCCGCCACTATTTCTCTGGAGTTACTCAGGTCTCCGACCTGTCCAATCGTGGGTCAAAAACCCTCATTGAATTTTGGCTGCAGCTTCGGAAAGTCAGAGACTTGCCGCGCACCAGTGGTCAAAGACCTGAGACCTGAAACTTGAGACCTGAGACTTGGGACTTGGGACCTGAGACTTGGGACTTGAGACCTGAGACTTGAGACTTGAGACTTAGGACCTGAGACCTAAGACCTGACTTGAGCTATACTGAAAATCGACTTTTGCAGAACTCTGAATCGCGGTGCGCTGGAACAACTTGCAACCAAAGACTTACGAAGGACAACTAAACGCCGCAGGGTTTCGCTTCGCCATTGTGGCGAGCCGTTGGAACGATTTCATTAGTTCTCGATTGCTTGAAGGGGCGCTCGATGCACTTGAACGGTTAGGAGCCAACGTAGAGACGATCGAAGTCTTTAAAGTTCCCGGCGCTTTCGAAATACCGCTCGTCGCCCTGACAGCCGCAGAGTCAGAAAAGTTTGATGCCGTTATCTGTGTCGGAACTATTATTCGCGGTCAAACTCCGCATTTCGAGTACATCGCGAATGAAGTGACGCGCGGTATTGGGCAAGCGGGTTTAGAAACAGGCGTTCCGGTGGTGTTTGGAATTGTCACCGCCGACAACGTGGATCAGGCGATTGATCGCGCTGGGGTGAAGTTGGGCAACAAAGGATTTGAGGCTGCCACTACGGCCGTGGAGTTGGTAAATCTTTACAAGGAAGCTTTTTGAAAGGGTGAAGGATGAGGGATGAGGATGAAACGATGAAGGTGCCACCACTTTCATCCCTCATCCCTCCGCCCTCATCCCTTTGAAATTATGGGGTCGCGACGTAAGGCGCGTGAATGCGCCTTGCAAATGCTCTTTGCCGCTGACGTAGCCGAGACATCTCCTGAGGAGGTGGTGCGGACCTATTGGGCCGAACTTGGCGAAGCAGAATTAGAAGATCCGGCCCGCGATTTTGCGACGCGACTGGCCGCCGGAACCCTGTCACGCCTGGATGCGCTTGACGAACGCATTCGCTCGCGCGCCGAACACTGGCGCATCGCGCGCATGGCGGTAGTCGATCGCAACATCATGCGGCTCGCTGTTTACGAATTTCTCTACGAACCAACCCCGCGCACCGTAGCGATCAATGAAGCTCTCGAGATCGCCCGCCGCTTTTCCACTTACGAAGCCACGCAGTTCATCAACGGCATCCTCGACGCCATCAAGCGAGATCTCGATGAGCAACAGCCCCAAGAGAACCTCACGCCAGTACCAGAAGATCTGGAAGCTGAAGATTCCAGCGAAGAAGAATCAGACGTTTAGCGTCACAATTCACGCTCTTCTAATCTGCCTCTCTTAAGGCGTTCGCAAGGATTTGCGACGGCCTTAGTCGCAAGAACCAACTAGTTCATCCACTGCGAACAGGAGATTATTAGCCCAGAAACTCGGATTGACGAGCAAAGAGTCCGGGAGTAGCATTCACTAAACTCTTGAGGCCCCTCTGTCTGCATCATCTGGTGCCATAGCAATCGGTCTTACGTCTCCATCGTCCTTCACAAGGAGAGCATCATGAATCCTCTACAAAATTTGCGTATTGTGGCTTGCAAGAGACTGGCGCTGATAATCTTGTGCCTCATTCATCAGTCTTCTTGTGGAAAAGCATATCCGTTTTAAGCACAGCCCACTCACAAGGTCAGGAGCAAAAGAGGATCAATGGCAAGGTAGTAGCTGACAAAGAATCGCCGGCAGAGAGACTTGCCTTTTCTGAGAATGGACCTCTCGGGCGTTGGTCGGGCTCGATCATTCCGGATCTCAGTCGCAACTCGTCAAACTCCCCTGTAGTTGTGATCGGCACCGGAGCGTTGATGGGAAATAAAGAGCTGCGAAACCTCCAGCTTACAGATGTCAGTTTAAACAACCATTCGGAGAAGACCGTCTTAGGAGTGCAACTGAAGTGGTTCGTCACTACGAAAACCGATCGCGCGAAGATATTACCGCCTCCTGGATATACCGGACTCTTTGAAACCTACTTAAAGCCCGGTGATACCGGTAGATTCGAATCCCCACTGGTCATGTTTTCCCAGGCGGTAAAGTATTTGATCAGTGATGGCAGGCTGGAGGGAGACTTCGTGGTGCAGGTGAAAGTTTTTCAAGTTGAGTTCGAAGGTGGCTCAACCTGGAATGAAGATTGGAGGTGACCGAAACCTGGGGAAGCTGGTGAACCATGGCACGGTCCGACGAAAATTGAATCTGTGCAAAAGCAAACAGCCTTTTCACTATTTGGCTTCCGTCACCAACTGTTTAGGAGGATGTATGAAAAGAATTTTTAGAATAGCTCGATCTCGAAGATCACTCTTCCTGGCGTTGGCATTTTTTCCGTTGTGTTTTGGGATTTTGATAAGAGGCGCTGGGCCTTCAACGCTCCAATCCATAACTAGAGCTGACCAAGTAGCCAACAAAACTAAGACTCTCGAAGTGGTCTTTGTTCAGCCGTTGGACGATAACCGCATCCTTATCCGAGTGAAGAATATTTCTACCAAGGACTTGAACGGTTATGAAGTCGATGTTCGAGGGCACGCTCGGATAACGACCGATTTCTCTGCGGGCAACGCGGTGATACCTCCTGGCGGCACGCACGAATTCGATCTTCCAGCAGAGTACTCTCTTTCTAATATAACAATTCTCGCGGCAATGTTTGCAGATGGAACCATCGAGGGAGACTCGATGGCCGTGACGGAGCTGAAACAGCAGCGACTGGCCCTAAAGAAAAAGCTTACTCAGGCCCTTCCTTTGTTCGAGGCTGCATTGGAATCGCCAGACGTGTACACGCCAGAAGTGCTGGACAGGTTAGAATCCCAGCTTTCGTCCCTCCTGCTGGAATCAGACACTTCGCCACGACATTCAACAAGCCAATCCCGTGCTGCAAGAGATGACCTCATTGATGACGTTAAGAGGCTCCGAGAGAGGCGTCGTCGTAATGGAGCACACATGCAGAGACAAAGGCTTCTGGACCTAAAGGCACGGATTGAGAAAAGAATAGCCAGTTTGTAAGTCGACTTTTCTCACGCTTAAGAAACAGCCATGAGCAAGATCCTATTAATCGCTGTTTGCGCACTCTCATACTTCAGCATTGGCCATGCCGCGATACCTGTTTGTCCGCAGCGATCAGCAGCGCACAATGAGCAGACCGTCGGATGCCCCAATCTCTTCAAGTCGCAGTGGACTACAATGTACTGGTGACAATTAGAAATTGAGGGTAAAACTTATGGTCGCGGTACATGTTATGGTGCTCTGCAATGTTGGCCAGCTTTTGAACAGCCTTACAAGGAGCCAGCGGGATCTAGCAGCTCGTATGACTACAGTTATTGGGTACACAGAGTCAAGGAAATGAACGTCTACTTCCCTCAGTACGAAGAACACTACTGTGAAGTCTACTTCATTAGAACATTTCGATTTCCTGACACTGGTCAGCCAGGAGCCTGCCCTAAACCAACGCCAACGCCGACACCTACACCAACTCCTACACCTGTCGCTGAGAACTGCACCACCGCAGGCTGGAACGGCGACTGTCCGCCGGGCACAACGCCTGATGGGTATGGCTGGTGTTGTGCCGAAGGCTGTGCAGGTTATGCGTCGCTGGCGCAGCCCTCTGATAAAGATCTCTCTTCAAAACATCGCAAACCCAAGCTGCTGTGACGATTGGCAACGTTTGCAGTGTTACCAGGGCGGCGGTGAATGGTATGAGTCGCAATGCGCTTGCTATTCCCCGGTTGTGATAGACGTCGCCGGCAATGGTTTTAACTTAACCAATGCGGTGAACGGCGTGATGTTCGATCTACCTGGAGCCGGAGTCGCGGAACGACTCTCCTGGACGTCAGTAAATTCCGATGACGCGTGGCTCACCCTGGATCGCAATGGCAACGGCATCATCGATAACGGGAAAGAGCTCTATGGTACTTTCACTGCCCAACCCGCTCTCGCTTCGGGCGAGTCTAAAAACGGATTTCGCGCCCTTGCCATGTTCGACAGTCCTGCGTTCGGCGGCAACGCTGACGGGCAGATCGACAGCAGAGATGCGGCTTTCCCCAACCTAAGACTCTGGCAGGACCGCAACCACAATGGTCTTTCCGAAGCTGATGAGTTGCGCAGCTTTTCTGGCTCAGATGTCGCTGTGATCCAACTCAGTTACAAGGAGTCGCGGCGCAAAGACGCCAACGGTAACTGGTTCCGCTATCGAGCGAAGGTTATGGATGTGAACGGCGCGCAAGCAGGACGCTGGGCCTGGGATGTGTTCCTGCAAAAGCCGTAGTTTCGGGAACGGGTGCCGGGTCGGTGAGGCAGGAGGTTAATAGGCGAGGGCTGAGCCCTCGCTGGTGATTATTAAAGTAATCACGGCCGGTAAGTCAGAGACTTACCGCGCACCGGAGGGCAAAGCCCTTCTGCATCTGCATTCTGCCTCCTGCCGCTGCCTCCTGCCTCCTGGCTACTGCCGTCTGATTTTCCATTCTCCATTCATCATTTCCGATTTACTATCTAGCCGTGGAACCACCGCGACAACAATTCCTCTCGGAAAGCGAAGACCTGATCGATCAGGTCTTTGTATCGCTCGACGACTTGCGCGAGCATCCAGCTCCGCCGCAACAACGCGAGTTGATTGCAAATATCTTCCGGCAAGTACATCGCATCAAGGGTTCGGCGGCATCATTCGGCTTCACAGGCCTGGCGGAAATCGCTCACGAGTTCGAGCACCTATTGAGCGCAATGCGCTCAGAAACTGTTGCGCTCGAGGACGCAGCGCTCGATGCCTGCGAGAGCGCAACGCTTGCGCTCTCCGAAAGTTTGACGCTGGCAGCTTCAGGAATAATCGAGCCCTCACGCCGTGAACTATTTGCCAACCTGAGGTCTTTCACGCCTGCTGACGCAGTCGAACCTGTCGCTGAAGTAGGTCTCGAAGCCCTTCTTTCCCAACTTCCACCCGAGCTCTCACAGGCATTAACCGCTGAAGAAAAGCGCCGCATTAGTCGCCGGCACGCCGCCGGCAATTCCTTGTGCGTCGTAGCGACGAGCTTCGAAATAGCGGGCTTCGAGGAAGAGTTCTACAGCTTGAAGGAAAAGTTGGCTGAAGTCGGGGAGGTCATCTCAACTTCTCCCGCCATCGATCCCGCACAAGCCGAACGGGTCAGCTTTCGTATTCTGATCGCGAGCGATGAAAGCGTTCAGACTTTGGGAAGCAACTTGCAAAGGTTTCCTAATGTTTCGATTACGCAGCTTGCACCCGCGACAACTTCGGACTCACAAGAGCAAACCAACGCGCTGCCGGCGCCAACCTCAACGCCCCTCTTCGCGGCAAATTTCATTCGCACGGACCTGAATGATCTTGATCAACTACTCTCTGCAACCAACGAACTGTCACGACTCACGTCTGCCGTCCTGGACAATGGACCGGGCAGACCTTCGGAAGAGCAATCCCAATTTCAATCTCAGGCCAGGGAAATTCGGCGTTCGTTTCTGCGACTGCAAAACGAGATGATTAGACTGCGGATGGTTTCGCTCGGACCGATTCTGCAGCGCGCGGCCCGTGCCGGAAGGGCTGCGGCGCGGGCCGTTGATAAGCAAATTGATTTTGAAATCATCGGCGCCGATCTCCGGCTCGATAAGCTCCTCTGTGATGCGATTGCTGATCCGCTCGTGCACTTGGTGCGAAATGCCGTCGACCATGGCATCGAAATTCCCGAAGTGCGTGCAGCAGCAGGAAAACCGGCGCGGGGAAAAGTGCTGATTGAAGCCGTTTCCAGCGGCAGCCGGACGCGGGTGCGCGTGGCTGACGACGGACGAGGCATCGATACTGCCGCAATCTCGCAGGCAGCGTCCCGGTTAGGAATTATTGATAGTCCCAGCGAACTCGATCTGTCGCGAAGCGTGCGTCTGATCTTTCGTCATGGTTTCACCACTCTGCCTGAGGCATCCGAGATTTCCGGACGGGGTGTGGGACTCGACATTGTCGAAACGACGGTGGAGCAGGTGGGCGGCGAAGTAAGAGTTTCAAGTGAACCGGGACAGAGTGCCCTTTTCGAGATCCGTTTGCCGGTAACTTTTAGTCTCCTGGAATCAACGATAGTTAGAGCAGGTGAGCATTCGTATTGCCTGGCAAATGGAGATGTGATTAATACTGAAGAAGTCCTCGCCAGCGAAATTCAGGGCGACTCCCAGCGCACCGCGTCAGGTCTGGTGCCGCTCGTTCGTTTGCAAAACGTGTTCGGGTCCAACGAACTGGACGGAACGCATGAGAAATTGAGTATCGTTACTTGCGAGCTGCCACTAAACATTGCCGGCGAGACGGGAGAGCTTTTTGAAACCCGCAATGCTAAAAAACTAATCGGACTGGTTGTTGACAGCGTCAGCGGAAGTGAAGAAGTGCTGGTTCGCAACCTCGGACGCCATGCCGGCCGCTGGTATGGCGTTGCCGGTGCTACCGAGCTGCAGGATGGTACGGTGGCGCTTGTTCTTGATTTGCCGCGACTACTTGCTACCTTGAGAACCTCTTAACATTGCCGATTGCCGATTGCCAATTGCCAATTGGTGGACGAAGAAGTCCTTCATTTTTTTATTCCCCGGGGAATCCAGCGAGGAACATTCCTGCAATAGCGACGGTATGATTCACCAAACTTATGCTTCAAAGTCGGCTCTTCATAAAGGATTACTACGAGCAAATAGACGATGAACATGACGGCTACATATGCAAACAATTTCTGTGAGGCGAAGAGAAACGCCTCACCAAGTAGGATTAATAGAATCCCGACGTACATGGGATTTCTTACGTAGCGGTAGAGTCCCCTCACCACCAGTTCCCTGGGCGGATCAATGGGAGCCGGAGTTCCTCGACCGGCAAATGTAAAATCCCAAGCGCACCAACAATAAACTGCCGCGCCTATCGCAATCGGCAAGACTCCAACATAGCGAAAGAGGCCAGGCTCCCAAGGTGGGACTGAACGAGAAGACAACAACCAGTATGGAACCAAAATCGTAACTGAGCCTGGCACAAGGAACGTAAATATTATGGTCTTAAGCAGAACCATAGTTTCTCAAGCAAAGCCGCCCCAGTTGATGATCAGCGCGATGACATATAGGCCGGTTGCCAAAAGGATGCCGCGAAACGGGACGCTGAACCAGTAGCGTTTCCCCAGGAAGACATACCCGCCAAGCAGCAAGAGCCCAAGCAAGAGCAGGAACGCCGACTGGAGCAAGAGAGCACTGTGCGCGAGGGACAGGTAGCCGTACACGGCGCCGAACAGGATGGCTCCATAACTGTGACTGGCATTAAAGCCAATCCAGGCTTTCCACATCGTTGTTTCGCGCGTGATGACAGGCGACACTTGCTCCATGCGCGCTCTTAGCTCGCGATCGCGTGGTAGCAGCTTGGGACCAGAGAAGGTGTAGAGTAGGTGGACCAGGCCAAGCAACATGATGATCGCCGCGCTGGCAGCAATGAACAATGGCGCAAGGGTGCTCAACATCGCTCGAAGTAAAGAAGCGGTCTACCTGACACCACTGCGCGATTCACCCGCTTCATGTTCAACTTTTCTAGCACGCGCACGGACTCAACGTTAGGTTCATCTACGTCCGCCTTAACTTTGGGAAGCTCAAGACTCTCTAAGGCATAACTTAAAACCTTACCGGCAGCTTCTGTCGCATAACCAGTGCCTGCAAAATCAGGGTGGATGCCATAGATTAAGTTGGGCGCCCCTTCCTCTGCACGCAAAAGACCGGCGAAGCCGATGAACTCATTACCGTCACGCGTAAAGATGAGCCATAACCCATAACCATACTGTTCAAAATTCGCCAGACTTGCCTCAACAAAAGAGCTCGCTTCAGCGGGAGGTATGATGCGCTCATCGAAAAGAAAGCGTCGAACATGAGCTTCAGTCCAGAGTGTATGGATGCGTTCAATGTCTTCGAGCCGGCAAGGTTGAAGCCGGAGGCGGGATGTTTGCAGTTCATGCTTCATCGCCACTAAAAGAGCGGGGCAAACTGACCTTCCTAAACTGGAGACTCATGCTTTCCGGCGAATCGAATACAGTTTGTGCTCCGTTCGTAGCAACAGGCGATCACCCACGAGTGCCGGTGTTGCTTGTGCCATATCGTCCAGCTCATTCACGTGCAGTAACTTGAATTCTTCTCCGGTTGAGATCACGAACGTTTGGCCCTCCTCGCTCAAGCAGAACAGCTTGCCGTTGTAGGCCCAGGGCGACGTCGTGAAAGCCGTTGCTCTGGGATCAATACGCGTCTTGTAACTCTGCTTGCCGGTTTTAGCGTCAAAGCGGCTTAAGATTCCCGTATCAGTGAGCGTGTATATGGCGCCTTGATAAGCCAGAGAGGAAGGCAAGTAAGTACCGCTGCGCTCTGCCGACCAAACGACGTACGCGTTCGAGCGCTCATCTTTTTTGAGCGAGATATCTCCCGCAGCACCGGGACGAATCGCGAACAAGGGCCGTCCCCGCCCGCCGTTAATGTGCAGAAGTCCGTCGTAAGCGAAGGGCGTCGGCACTGGCGTTCCCGACATTCCTGACATGCGCCACAGTTCCTTCCCGGCCAAGTCGTAACTTATGACCTCTCCCGGTCCCACCGCCACGATCTCTGTGCGCAACGCGTGGCGCCAAACGAACGGAGTAGCCCATCCTGTTCGGGCCGGCTGCCCCTTGGCAAGCTCTCGATTCGTGCGCCAGACCTGCTTGCCTGTCTTTTTGTCGAAGGCGGCGATGTACTGGTCCTTCTCGTTGTCGTTAACGATCACCAGCAGGTTTCCCGCGAGCGCCGGCGAACTCCCGGTGCCCAGGTCGAGGTAGATCGGATTTGCTTCAAGCGGCGTCGACCACAGCTGCTTCCCTTTCAAGTCAAACGCCCACAAGCCGAGGTTCGCCACATACACGTAAACAGACTTCCCGTCAGTTACAGGACTCTCCGAGACGAAGCTGTTCTTGCGGTGACGTCCGCCCGGAGGCTGTCCCGTGTAAAACTCCTTCTGCCATTCCACCTTGCCGCTCTTCAGGTCCAGGGAGTAGAGCAGGTAGTGGAGCAGTACTTCTTTCGGGAGCTCGATGTCCCGCGCGGTCACACGCTCCAGTATCTCCTTCTGCGAAAGCCCCTGTTTCATTAGCTCAGCGACGTACTCGTTGCTGTACTCCGTTCCGATCTGCGGCGGCTTCGACTTGCCTTCCGTCGTTACAGTGGTTACATACACCTTGCCGCCGGTAACAATCGGCGACGACCATCCACGTCCAGGAATATCCCGCGACCACTCGACGTTTTCAGTCTTCGACCAGCGGTCAGCCAACTTCGCATTCGCTGCCACGGGATTCGAGTCAGGCCCCCGAAATTGTGGCCAGACAATTTGCTGGCCGCGTACAACGGGCGATGCCAGGAAAAATGCGACTGCCAGACCCGCCAGGCGCAAGGGGATATAAGAGTCACTAACTTTGGGGATATTTTTTGCTTTAGAAGAAAGTGCTTTCATTGTGTTCTCGTATTTTTAATTCTGCCGATTGGTTGTTTTGTCAGCTCCCAAGACGCTGTGCAGATTTATCTACGGACGTTCCGGGGTTTCAGGTTGATGGAGAAGCATCCAGGACGTCCCAAACTTGTCCCGCAGCATAGCAAAGCGATTGGCGAACGGTGTCTTCTCCATCTTCATGAAGATCTCGCCGCCCTCGATCAGCAGAGCATAGACCTCCTCCGCCTCCTCCTCGTTATTTAGAGTGAGCGTAAGATACGCGCTTCGCATGGGTTCGGCATTTGGAATATCCGCGCCCATGACTACTGCCCTGCCGATCTCGATCCGGGCGTGGAGGATCTTCTCCTTCCAATCGGCTGGGATGCCGGGATTCGGTTGTTCTCCGTGCCGGACCAGCCCCGTGATCCTGCCGCCCAGGTGATGCTCATAGAAGCGGAATGCCTGCTCGCAGGTTCCGCGGTAATTCACATAGATATCGAGTTTCATGGAGTTCAACTCCGATGTCCAGCTTTTGGTATCGCCAACATCGGTGTTTCGTCGGACACCGATTGATTAGGAGTGATGAACGCCGAACGTCGCCCTTCACCGTGCTTATATGTCGCATTCATCATTGCACTCCTGTGCTCAGCGCCCATCAATGAACGAAATCAACTCTCATAGACAACATCTGTTGCCGTCAACGAGTTGCGTGCGGCGACATATGGTATCCCCCGTTATTCATTACCTCAACACAGTTGGGTCAACCAGCCGCGAAGCGGCGGCATATGTTAGATCTTGCGCCCCTGAAGTTTTATCTAACCCGATCCGGGGGCGGCCGCTTCGCGCTTGCCCTGGCTATTATCTTCCGCCGCTTCGCGGCTCTTTGCCACACGCCGCAAGACGTCTTGGTCCAATATCGTGATATCTCGCCGCCTCTCGGTACAGCACTGGAGGAGTGGTAACTTGTACGGCGCTCACTTATTCCGTTCCTCGGAGAACCGATTTGAAGCAACTTTTTGCAGTTTTGATTACGTTTGCGCTAACTCTTTCAGTCGGTGCGCAATCTGGCGTTGGACCACGTACCGAAGCGTATCGCCGTGCTCATGAACGACAAATCATCGCGGAGTTCGCGCGCTTGCTTGAGATTCCCAACGTAGCTTCTGATTTGCCAAACATCCGCCGCAACGCCGAGTTCATTAGCGAGATGATGCAAAGGCGCGGGCTCAATCCCCGTCTGCTCGAAACAGCCTCCAAGTCAACGCCTCCCGCCGTGTACGGAGAATGGAAAGCACCGGGTGCAACTCATTCACTCATTTTTTATGCTCACTACGACGGTCAGCCAACCGATCCCAAACAATGGACCGAGACGCTGCCGTGGCAACCAACCTGGCGATCTGCCGCCCTGGAATCGGGTGGAAAAGTTGTGGCCCTGCCTGCAGCGGGCGAACCGATCAATTCTGAATGGCGACTCTATGCGCGCTCAGCAGCGGACGACAAAGCAGGCGTGCTGGCGCTTCTAACCGCTGTTGATGCGTTGCGAGCCGACGGCTTTACTCCATCAGTGAACCTAAAATTCTTTTTCGACGGCGAGGAGGAAGCCGGTTCTCCACACCTTGGCGAGATTATCGATCGCCACAAGGAGCTGCTTGCAGCCGACGCCTGGATCATCTGCGATGGCCCGGTCCATCAGTCGGGCCGTAAGCAAGTTGTCTTTGGCGTGCGCGGCGACCAGAACGTTGACGTTACCGTCTATGGCGCAAGGCGGCCGTTGCATAGCGGGCACTACGGAAACTGGGCGCCAAATCCGGGAATGATTCTGTCGCGCCTCCTTTCCTCGATGAAAGACGATTCGGGACGGGTACTGATTGCCGGATGGTATGACGGGGTTGAACCACTGGGCGAGGCTGAGCTACGCGCAATCGCAGAAGCTCCCGCCTATGACAAGGAACTGCAATCACAACTGGGATTCGCGCGCGCGGAAGGCGCGGGAAAGAGTCTGCTCGAATTAATCAATCAACCCTCGCTGAATATCAATGGCATCGGCAGCGGCGATGTGGGTGATCTTGCTCGCAACGTTATTCCCACTACGGCCACTGCCGCACTCGATCTGAGATTGGTAAAAGGAAACGACTATCGCAAACAGGTTGAGTTACTTCAGGCGCATATACGCAAGCAGGGTTTCCATGTCATCGATCGCGACCCGACAGATGCCGACCGGAAACAACACGCGCTACTCGCCAAAGTGATCGTTCGAGCTGGCGGCTATAACGCAGAGCGCACCCGGATGGATCTTCCTATTTCTGTGGCTTTGATTAGCGCAGTTCAATCCACTTCCGCGCAACCAATCGTCAAGCTGCCAACTTCCGGTGGCAGTCTGCCGCTTTCGATTATTACTGACCATCTGCGCACCGTTACTGTGACCGTTCCCATAGCTAACTATGACAACAACCAACACGCCGAAAACGAGAACCTTCGTTTACAGAATCTCTGGGACGGCATCGAGACAATGGCGGCAGTCATGTCGATCCCCGCCAGGAGTTTGTCGACTAATGCAAGACAATGATCCAGCGCTCGCTGCAAGCGCTTGTTGAATTTCATCAGGGTAAAGCGACTGGCGCCGTCCGACTCGAACACCACTGGTCTCGTCCCAAGGATTAGGGGCTGCCATTACTACCTGATCCCGATAAGCACTTTATTATTAGTGTCGGTAGCGACCGATGACATTGCCAATTTCCAATTGCCGATTTTCAATTGGATCTCCCAGCTAAGGACAATCGGCAATCGCCAATCGGCAATCTCATTTGGTCGCCACTGCTCCCGTAATGTACCGAGTGCGATCTCAATCACGAAGAAATATCGACATCATCACCCATAGGTCGAAGAACGAACCCGGCCACTCCCAATTAAGAGAGATACGCTTCGGGTAACCTGGATCAACCGTGCCTGGACCAGCGTCGCCTCGAGTTACACGGATATATCGGTTTCCCGAAAAGAAGTAACACTTCGGACCGCTAAACAAGGCGGCCTCAATGCCCTTTTTTCCGAAATTTCCCCAGCCCCAACTAGGGGAGATTTTCTTCGGGTAGCTAACATCAACCGTCCCTGGACCAGTGTCCCCTCTGGTAACGCGAATGTACTGGTCACCAGCAAAGAAATAACATTTCGTTCCGCTGTACAAGGCAGCGTCAATGCCCTTCTTTCCGAAATTTCCCCACCCCCAACTCGGAAAGATTTTCTTCGGGTAGCCAGCATCAACCGTCCCTGGACCAGTGTCGTCCCGGGTTACGCGGATGTACTCGTCACCGGAAAAGAAGTAACACTTCGGTCCGCTATTTAAGGAAGCGTCAATACCCTTCTTTCCAAAATTTCCCCAACCCCAATTAGGAGAGATTTTCTTCGGGTAGCCGGCATCAACTGTTCCTGCACCTGTGTCCCCCCTGGTAACACGAATGTACTGGTTGCCGGCAAAGAAGTAGCACTTCGTTCCGCTATAGAGCGCAGCATTCAAACGCACGGTGGGTAGTGGAGTCCCATTGGTATCGTAGCGCGGTGGAATGACGATGAACGGGTGCTTGTAATTGTGCGTAACGTCGTGATTCTCCGGTGAGGCCCAGGGTCTGATAAATAAACCGCCAGACCAGGGTTCGACATTGTGGGTTAGATTGTGAATGTGCCCACCCACTAAAACATCCAGGTTTGATTCTGAACCGTAGACCGTGGCAGGGTCTAACCGTTCCGGATGTCCCGGCTGGGTCTGCCACTTGGCGTAGAGGCGATCGACGTTCGAGTGCAACAGGAAAACAAATGGATCGCGAAAGGAGACGTGCTGGCCCCCCATGTTGACGAAGCCATGCATTTGACCGTGAACGAACTCCAACCTACTTCGCATCTCGGAATAGGTGGCGGCGTTGACAATATCATTGTCGGCCGACACCGATGCTGGAGAACCCGAGACGTGCCGAACGACGTTGTTGGGTGGGTCAGCGGGATTTCCTGAGCTGTCTCGATGCGGATTTGCGCTCGGCACGTAATAGCCGGCGCCGAACCAGGGTTGCCCGATAGAAGCGGAACTGGCTCCTCCAAATCCCATAAATTGCGACGTGAACAGATTCAAGGGTCCAGTGGTCCCCCCTCCTAAATTGGCGTTGGGAATGTCCCTCGGATCCTGCGTCCAATCCCAGTAGTGTAAGGATAGTTTGGGATTGATCTCCCGCAGCAGAGCCTCCAACCGGTTGACGATCTCCCTGTGCCAGGGCACAAATTCTGGTCCCTGGTGAACGTGGGTCGCCTGGTGGGTTTCATCTTGTTTGAACCACCAACTTACTCCACCTGGAATGGGGTCGCTTCTGTTGCCCGGAAATAATCGATCGTTGAGCTCAACCAGTGCGTTCCTGAACAATACTCGCTCCGCTGGATCTACTGAAGCGATGTTGCGGCGGATGCCGTCTCCCAGTGCCATGTTGTTTCCTTTGATGGGTGTTTGCAGTTAAGTAACGGATGCGTCGAAGCTGCCACAACTTACTTCAGAGTTGTCGCGCTCGTGGTTGATCTATAGGTCAATACCGTGCAGCCGTAGCGAGGCGGCGCGTTTTGAGGTTCTCGATTAGAAACTCCTCCGATGTATGCCGGCAGCATCGCCCCAAAAGACTCTCCTTCCGGGCATTACTGTCACTCCAATAGGGTTGGCGGCAACTGCCGTCGTAAATCTCACGAAGAGGAATTTAACGTGCAGCCGACATTGCGATCCGCTGCATTCAGTCCAAGCCTCCGTTCCGCCGGCTGAAGGTCCGCTCGACGAAATCGAGGTGGCCAAGCCGCCGGTAGCTTGAAGCGTCGACGTAGCAGCGCCCACCTTTCGTTTCACAGCGCCGTTGTTGTCACCCCAATAGACTCCATTGGACACGGCGTGGAGAGAGACGACCCGACTCGCTGCAGTGACGATTATCCTCGACGACGGAGGGGTGCTGGAGCCATTCGGTGGTACGAAACGGATCTCCGCCACGGACGCATAAACGATGTTTCCATTCTGGAACGCGAGGCCGGCAAGAGGAGTGTTTGGATTGGAAGGGTCAATCACTGTGATCGGGCCGCCTCCAATTGGGATTTTGCGGATGGCAACGTCGTCCTGCCAGTAGATGTTCACGCCGTCTGTGAGGAGGTTGCGATGGCTGTTCTCAATGTCTATGTTGTTCGATATGGTCGCCATTACGGTGGCTGGGCCCCCCGTTAAGGAAACGCGCCGAATTGTGGTAACTCCATCTTTCCTTGCCAGGAAGTATCCAAAGAACCGGCCATCTACCTGGGCGAAGACGATGTCCCCGAATTTCGCGCCGGCCTCCCAAAAAAGCACCGTTTCCTGACCCGGGATTGACGTTTGCGATGTCCTCCACACCGTCGCCCCGGCTGCGTCATGAGACGTGAAGTAGAGATTTCCTGTCGACAGAATCATACCGGTCGGTTTGCGAAGTGAAATCAGGTGTGGGGTGGGCGAGGCGGCGGGCAGCGGCAAGGCCTCACCCGCCGCTGAATGATGATCCTGTTTTGTCTGATTGTTGCTGACTTGAGCGCTAACCAGAGATACAGAGCAGACTGCCAATGACAGAAAAAAAGCCCGGACAACTTTAGACATGACTCAAATCCTCCGTGATGGATGGTTGTTAGGTGGGAATACCGGTCCCTTTATTGCACTCAAGGACACAGGTGGCTGCTCTTCGCGCAATTGCCGAACCGAGGTCACCCAGTGAGGTATAAGTAGCGTACCTCCCTCTTTATTCGTTCAACCGATACCGTAATCGCCACTTCATCTATTGATGATTTCTCTGGCAAAACGATTTCATTGGGAAAGGTGGGCGGGCGAACTTTAGTCCAGATAATTGATGACTAGAAAGCGGAGGAAGGCGTGCGGTTGAGAGTAATATTTAAGTAGACAATGACGTGCCTCGTTTACGAGGCAGGCCGGAAGGGGCGATTGGGCCAGCCGTTTTACGGCTGGTTAAGTGGCGCAACGTTTGGGTCCTTAGGCCCTTTCAAGGCCTTCTTCGAATAAGGCCGCTGAAGCGGCCTGAAGCAAATTATCGCCGTCGTAGAACCAGCCGTAAAACGGCTGTCCTATTTGCCCTTCGGGATGGCGCGTAAACGCGCCAAGTTCTTTGGCAATCTTCGCGGAACTTTTGGAAGGTTACTTTTTGTGCGAGATCACGCAAGGACGAGATGAGATATTTGCTCGCCCTCAGCGTGGCTTCACTTGATTCGCAGCCTCGACTTCAGCAAGCAGCTTCTGCAGTTTCTTTTGCGGCAAATGTCTGCCGTTAACAACGACACCGCTGATACGACGTGTGTTGCGGATGTTTTCGAGTGGGTTGGCGTCGAGCAACACCAAGTCAGCCAGCTTGCCACGCTGAACAGTGCCCAAATCTTTTTCCTTCCCCAAAAACCTGGCGGGATTAATGGTTGCAGTTCGCAACGCTTCGAGGGGCGTCAAGCCCGCTTTAACAAACAATTCCAGTTCGTCATGAAGGCTGAAACCGGCGAAGATGAATGGATTGCCCAAGTCCGTCCCGGCAAGAAGTGGAACGCCCGTTTTGTGCATGAGGCGGATGGTCTCAAACAGTTTTTCAAATCTTTTGTTTCTAGTTTCCACCGCAAAGCGCTGCGGTCCATTCGGAAGCTTTTGCCATGCTTGTGCTTCAGCCACCGGAACATATTTGAGTCGCTCATCTTTTCGGAAACTTTCCTCGCCGCGAAATGTGAGCATCCGATGCAGGACAGCCGTCGGAACATGCCACGTCTTGTTTTTGGCAAACCGCGCAAACAGCACTCGGCACTTTTGCTCGTCCTGTGTTCGCCACAACTCGTCGTTGAGGGCGGGGGGCGGCAAATTTGTGGCTCTTCGTAGTTCATCTTCCTTTGACGAACAGGTCTCGAGGAGGCCCGTTAGATGTTCGATGCTTTTCTGCCCGGCATCCGACACCCGCGCGGCGCTCATTGAAAAGGGAACGTGACCGGCAAAAGGAATGCCGAGTTTCTTCGATTCGTCCGCGATGGCTAAATAAGCTTCGGGCGAGAGATTCCAGTAGACTTTAATGAAACCTGCGCCCGCATCCCTCATCGTTCGCACCGCGCGGCGGGCTTCGTCCGGCGTGGCGACCCCCAACATATTCGGCAGAAACGTGGGCACACCGTCAACAATAGCGCTCCCGACGGCGATGCGCGGCGCGAGCGTTTTGCCCGTCTCCATTTCCGTTTGCCACGCGCGCGCGCTTTAGATCATCGGCATCGGTCCACATATCACGCACGCCAGTGACACCGTTGACGATCAGCAGCGGGAAGTAGGAATCTTTGTTGTTCGTGCCGGCTCTCGAGGCGTTGTTAAAGAGATGGACGTGCATGTCCCAGAGACCGGGAATCATAAACTGTCCGCTGGCCTCAACGACTTCTGCGTTCATCGGGACTTTTACTTTTTTGCCCAGCCCGGCAATACGATTGCCAACAATCACGACAGTCATGTCGCGGTGCGCTTGACCGCTTTGCACATCAATCACGGTGACGTTACGAAACACCAGAGGACGACTTATCAGCGGCTGATAAACCTGAGCGCTAAGCAGAGCCGGCAATGCGATAATTATTAAAAGCGAAAATGTTTTTCTCATCAGGTCCCTGAAGCGATGCGAACAACAAGATGTCTGAACCAGTCGCGGAGCGGCGACATTTGGTAGTCCCGGATGAACGAGACAGAAAAACACGCCAGGCCATGTTGAATGAACGACGCGGTTGCTACCTCGCGGTTCTTTACGCAACCACAAAAATCCAAATCAAAGATTCATGTCCCTAACGTTAATCCGATTAACTCGACACGAGTGCGACGGATAAGTTATGAATGAGCGATGAAGCAGCACGCGTCCGAAAGAGTCGCAGCTACGGAAGCTCCTACTACCCGCCGGCGTAAGCGTCTGCACGAAATTATTTTCGAGGCGGATACGCGAGCTGGTCGCCTGTTCGACCTCGCGCTTATCTGGCTAATTCTTCTCAGCGTCGCAACCGTCATTCTGGAAAGCGTTCGCAGCGTTAGAGTGCGATATGGAGATCTACTTTACGTACTCGAATGGCTGTTCACTCTCCTGTTTACTGTTGAATACTTGCTGCGGTTGGTAAGCGTGCGCCGCCCCTTGCGCTATGCGACAAGTTTCTTCGGCGTCGTCGACTTACTCGCAATCATTCCCACCTATCTCAGCATCTTCGTGCCCGGCAGCCAGTACCTACTGGTAATTCGCATCCTGCGTTTGCTCCGCGTTTTTCGCCTGCTAAAACTTTCAGAGTACGTCGCGGAAGCCGACACGTTGCGTCGCGCTCTACGCGCGAGCAGTCGCAAGATTAGCGTCTTTATCTCAGCCGTACTCTTGCTCGTCGTCATCATCGGCGCACTAATGTACGTTATCGAAGGCGAAGCACACGGTTTCACGAGTATCCCCGTCAGTATCTACTGGGCCATCGTGACGCTGACGACTGTCGGTTACGGCGATCTCTCGCCGCGCACGCCCTTCGGCCAGATTCTCGCGTCTGTCGTAATGGTGATTGGCTACGGCATCATTGCTGTTCCCACTGGCATTGTCTCGGTTGAACTCGCGCACGCCGGGCGTGAACAAAGGATAACCAGGCAGTCGTGCCCTTCATGCGGAGCTGAGGGTCATGACCCGGACGCGCTCTGCTGCAAGTATTGTGGCGCGAATTTGTAAAACGATCGGCGGGGCACCAAAGCAGCCGACTTTACTTCTTCTAAGCACGAAAGGCTTCTGTTGCGCCGCTTAGTTGCTCCGCTTGTTAGATAGAATCCCTTGTCACGATCCGCTCAAACTACTCTAACCAGATCGATGATTTGTGCGTCCAGGAACTTTCCGGATACTTCGCCTTCAGCTCCTTTGCCACTTCGCCGAGCGCCGTGTGATCGTTCGTTCCCTTGTAGCGGCTGACTCCTCTCCAATACACCGCCTCGGGTGCAGCCGCTGTCTCTGGGTATCCCTCTGCCACCTCGACGAACTTCCGTTCTGCCTCTGCCCATTGCTTAGTCATGAAAGAAACTCTTGCTAACCCCAGCTCTAATTGAGCGCGGAACTCTGACTTCGGAAGATATCCCTCGATGCGATACCTTTCCTTCCCCTTCGAATCGATGACCAAGGCAGTGGGTGTCCAGAGCACGTCAAACCGGTGAAAGTAAGCGGGGTGTTCTTTGATATGAGCTTCGACAGGCAGGAAGTTCTGGTGTATAAAGGTCGAGACTTCAGCATCTGCGTAGGATTCGGCTTCCAGCCGAACGCATCCGCCTCAGGCCGGAGCGGCGCTGAAGTCAATGAGCAGCGGTTTGTTCTGCTCCTTCGCCTGGGCCAAAGCGGCGTCAACATCTCTTGTCCAATTAACAGCCATCTTCAATCACCTCCTCGCGAGTTGTTTGTGAGCCGAATTCTTACTCTTCCGAGTACGAACCGCAATAGAAACTAGTATGACAACTGAATTACTTTCACAATTGGTATCCATCAACACCATGCCACCAATACGGAGTCACGCGTTCTCGTCTGGCAAAGGAGCAACAACCCCACGTTGCCAGCGATAGGGAATGTCTTCGATAAAGAAAGCATTCGCTAAACGAATGGGAACGGAGGCAAAAGGTGGCTTTTCCAGATAAGAGCAGCGATTGACTTCGACGCGCACGGGCTTGGGCGTCCAATTCTGCCGGATACCTTCGACGATGATCATCTGTCGAGATTCCGGTTCGTAGTCAAAGGTGAAGGGCAGCGGCCCAGCGTAGTGGCGCGCGATCTTTAAATCCGGAAACGGCGATCCGGGAGGCGGTGCAGCAGCGGGTCTCGCGACGAACGCACGCACTGATAGGTCGGCTTCGGTGCGTGGTGTTCTGATGAGAATCTCAAGCGTTTCCTGTGTACGTCGACTCTGAACAATGGACTTGGAATAGCTGTAGTGCGTAAGCAAGTTGCCACCCCAAACCATGAGAGAGCTATCAGCATCGCTGCGCAGGATCCGCAGCCCGCGTAAAATTTTGCCATCAGGGCGACGGTAGCAGCTGAAGATCCGGTAGCCGGACAAGAAGAAATTGCAGCCCAGTGCAGCTGGGAAACCGGCTGGCCGTAGAGACTCAACTTGCACCAAAGCGATGGCCAGAAATGAATTGCCTTCGTAGCTGTCCAGCGTCAGACCGGGGGACAGAAGCGGTTGCAGGATCTCTTCTGGGAATGCATAGGTTAATACCAGCGAGTGGCGGAAGAACGCCTGGATGGGAATCGGATGACGGCGGAGAGCGGCAAGCATCACGTCATCGATTCTGGCGGAGGAGCTTTGAGCGCGCAATACCAGACTGCGATCAGAAAGACAGTGTTGGCACAGACCATGAGTATGGGTGCAAGCAAGAGATCGCGAGCCACGGTCAGTTCCATGGCGTTCATGGTAGCGATCGCAATCGTCTGCAGGGCAGCGCAAGCGCGGGGATAGATCCCGCTAAGAATCCAAAAGGCCATAGCAGTTTCTGCTGCGCCAATGAGTACGGTGATCGGGCCCCCCGCAGCTTCTCCCATCGCGGCAGCCACGATCAACCTATGGCGCGGAACCATTCCCAATACCTTGAACCACAGCCCGAAAACCAGCCACACCAGCGCTGTCGCGATTGTCAGGGCCATGATCCGCCGATGGTTGGTCAAGAACCGCGCGCGGTTTGCGATCAGAGCGCGGAATCGTTCGCGAAAGTAATGAGTTCGCTGACTCTCTATTTTGTATTGGGTTTTAGTTCCCACAAAACGTTGACAATTACCCACCGCCCATTGAATTTCGCCAGGTGCAAATAGTCGATCCAGTCCGAGGCGACTATCTTTGCACTTGCAGCGTTTTGGTAAACATCGAGGACCGTCACATCCTTCTGCTGCCGATCTTTCGGTGTGTCTTTGCCGCCGCCTCTGCGCGTTCCCATGACAAGGCTCATCGCGCTCATCTGATCGAGCCTGCTTTGATTGTTTTGCGGATTTGTACGCACGATTCTTTTCGCCAATTCTGGATGAAGCGCGCGTTCCATGCGTTCTGTGTTTCCCTCATACCAGCCCTCGATGTAATCCAGAGCGGTTTGGCGTATGGCTGCGGCATCGGGATTAGGTTCGGTTGTTTGGGCGTGGGCCGAGGTAAGCGTCATTAAAACGACTACGAACAACAGACAGAGGTTTCTCATACCTTAATCCTTTCGACTTAGTTCTGTAATACTCCAAAGTGCAGATGAACCACCCGGAGTGCGGTGGTGTCCTAATTTCTGTGGCGGAACTCTGTGGCCGCCCCGCGTTTGAGATTACGGGGGCGCGCACGGAAGGACGCCGTACGTCCCAATCTCGTTAAGCATTCCCGTATCTTTGTTGGTAATGATCAAAAAGAGAGTGCAGCTCAGCAAACTCTATCCTCAACGCGTTTGCGGAGATGGCGATCGGGCTGCCACACATTTTGTAATTAGCTTGATTAAGCTTCCGCTTCACTGCGTTTCCAAGGTCGATATATTTTTGAGGGTCTCTGACTTCGATGATCAGCATCTTCTGTTGCGGCACTTCGAAGATGTGCGCACCTATCACCTCCGACCACGGAATAAACCCTGCAGCTACAGCACTCGCGTTATCAACAATTCCTGAGCTTGAAAATATGAGACCAGGCTTTTTGTCGAATAGCTTTTTGAAAAAGAACAATGCGAGAAGCCCAAAAAGTACGATCGACAAGAGTCCAAGCGCCTGAACGTACACTGGGTTATTAAAGAACAGTCTAAAACTGCTGCTGGACCGGATGCTTGCCTCTTCAAGGGAGAGCATCCAGATTCCGATTGCCACAAAGACACATGTCCCAAGAATAGCCAGAGCAATTTTCTTTTTGCTCAGTTCGATTATTTTTTCGTCGGTAGAATTCATATCTCTGTTGTCGGGTATTGAGTTGTCGTTTCTATCCGCTATCATTCGCTTAGTTGTTCATTACCGAATTTCCTGTACCAGCGCTGGAAATAATTATTTCTCGTTCGAATGATACTCAATCGCTCGATGCTTCAAAGAAACACTCTTGCGGTTAAATGTTTCTTCCGTGATTTCTTTACGCCGGACCCAATCACCCTGTGGATTGAACTCGTAATCGCTGTAAATCGTTCTCTCGTGAACATTGCCCTTGCCATCATAATAGGCAAAGCTGGACGGAACTTTCTCATCGCCTGTGTAGCCATAGACCCGCCGGCTTGAAACCTTGCCATCATCATCATAGCTGGTCATTTCAATCACCCGCCCTTTATCATCATGACTGTACTTTAATATGTATATGACCTTACCGCTGGGCCTGATTGATCTGCTTTCAATTATCTTTCCGAAGGATGGATCGTACTTAAACACCATCCTGGTCGGACCTTTGTCGTCGGAAGTCGAGCGCTTGGCCATAGGGGGAGGAGGAGGGGGACTATCCTTCGCTCGAATAGTTTGAGAAGTTTCCGTCCGACTTCCATCAGCAGCATAACTGTAGTCATTGATTATCTCGTCACGACCGCGGTCACCGGGATAAACAGATTGTCGCATCAACCTGCCGCTCTGATCGTAAACATTTGTTTTGTAACGACAGCGTGTGCCGGCTGGGTAATTCCGTCCGGAGATGGAAGACCACTCGACAAACACTTTCTTGACAGGACCAACGAACCCGTCCTGTTCACGCTCGGACTCTCTTTTTATCCCCGCAGACTGGGTGCAAGCGATGCAAAAAATCAGGGCTACGAAAATGTGATTCATGGTAGAAAGACTTAAACTCTGTTTAGATCGACTGGGGCAACACAGCAAAATAGAGTACTAGGCCCACAAGTACACCTACAATTAAGTTGATCAGCGGCGCTGCTTCACCACTAAACAAGGTTCCAGGCAACAGTGCAATTGAGTAGTAGAAGGCTGCGTTGGCTGTTATCCCCGGCTCCCTGGATAACACTGCTATCGTTGCAACCATGTCCTTGAGAAAAAAGGCTAAAGGCGGAATGAAGAGCCAGGTTTTGCTGACTTGTTTGTAAACACCGAGGTTCATCTTAGAGTATTTCGCCTTAATAGCGACGAGCAACTAACGAGGACGAAACCGCGAAATTTAATTTGAGAAATATGCTTATTGCTGGTCTGGTTGAATGAATTGTCAGCTGACGGTTGCCATCGTAGCTGGTATCCGATCAACCACAGGCATTGCCAGCGCTAACAGTAACGGTACGCAGGCAATATACATTACGGCTCCACGCAACCAGCTTAATATCTGCCATCGTCGCCCTCTTGCGAGCCATTCCGCAGGCGTCGCCGATAGATTCGGACTGTTAGCAAAAGCTATTAACTCAGGAACGAAATACAAAACGGTCGCCAAGATAGCCAGCACATATAAAGCGATGCTGATCGCAATAAGCTTACGGCGCGCTTTCTGATTCCAATTCAGCACGATCGTAGCGATGAGGGAAAGAATAAGCAGCGGATGTATCAGCGTCCAGAATCTTGCCTCGTTCAGCCCATAAGGCCCATTGACAATAACTGCCGAGTCAGGAAGAGCCGAAAGATAGACAGGGAAATAGACAAGGTGTGAGTATGCGATACCACCGAGCAGCGTACCC
Source organism: Pyrinomonadaceae bacterium (assembly GCA_963826235.1). GTDB lineage: Bacteria > Acidobacteriota > Blastocatellia > Pyrinomonadales > Pyrinomonadaceae > PSRF01. Next base: position 501,914 of record CAWGWE010000003.1, read on the forward strand.
CAGAGAATAATCGACAACATGAGCGCGAGTGTACTGAGTCTCAAGGTTGCCATGTCATGTCTCCTAAACACTTAAGCTTGGAAAGTGCAGCGACTAATCGCGCTGAGCATCAGCATCAGACTTTAAGCGCTCCAATTGCTCATCAGTCGCAATCGCAATCGCCTCGACAGCCGCTTGGTGTGCCTGGTTGACGGCGAGGTCGCTGAATTTCTTCAGCGGGAACGGGTCACTTTACAAGCCCTGTTTCGGGCAGAAGAAGAGTCGTATAGAAGTTTCGTCAAAGCATTTTGACACGCTATTTACGAGGCTTCGCAGCACCTGCAAATTCAGCGTAAGCTCGATCAAAGTATCTCGCTAGTTGGATATCTCGATCCGAAATTCTGTGCTCAATGTCCCAGGTGCTCAGATACACTCTGATGGTCTTCCAGATATTCTCCCACCTGGGGTGATGCATCGCAATATCACAGCCCGGAGCTACGAGCGTCATAAACCCGACTGCATCCTGGAAGCTTTTGAACTTTAACTCGCGAAAAAGTTCAACCCGAACATTCGTAGGATTTTCCGGCAAAGGAGATATCACTTTCTTCCAATGAAGCAATTCGCTATCCAGAATTCTCTGTACCTTATCATCACTGAGTGGGTCGGGCCCCTCTGGGGAGTTGCCTGGGTATGGACCAAGACTCGCCTTGTAGTCGCCTCGCTTGTTTGTTGTTTCACCGAGCTGCGCCAGTAGTAATTTAATATCATGATTGAAGTAGTCACGACGCAGCTCAATCCCCTGTCTCTGTACTAAAGATTTTACGGTGTCCGGGAGCACATCCGCCGGCGGCATCCTGGCGCCATTGACCAATACCGGTATTACTCTCTTGTTTTCACTTAACGCCACAGCCAGTTCCTGGCGCACCCAGTCATTGTCTCGATCTATTCGCCGCTGTCCCCACTCGTCGCTACCCGCGCGCAGCCAATTCGGTCCAATCACAGTAAGGACGACTCTTGATTCTTTGAGGGCGGCCTGAATTTCCTCAGGCCATAACACTCCGACCGGAAGAGTGGAAGTATCCATGAACACAGAGTCTTCACCAAATTCCTGGCGCAATGCATTACCGATAGCTATGACTTCAGCACCGCTATCGTCTCTCCTGTAGTTTAGAAATACAAATCTACCCATCCGTTCTCTCCTCTGCGCCTAACGCATCACTGCAATGGACAACAACTGCTCGCCCGTAGAAGTTGTCGATGAGAGTCACGCTGATCCCGGTTCGCCGCCAGCGCTTTTGCGGGACGCGTCGAGGCTTCCTCATCTGAACACAAACGGGACGAATCTGCATCCAATCGCTCCAATTCATAATGCGGTGAATCGTTCAACACAGTCCCAATCCGTCATTTTTAGATCCGCATTGCCAACTAATATCGCCGACCGCATCGCTGCAATCGTCAGGGATGGATTATCTATAACACTCATTGAAACACATTCGTCAGTTCCGGGAGTTCCAGGCTCCCATCCATGTTCGATGTAAATATGATAACCCGCTGTTTCTCTCGTTTCTCGTTCGCGCAGTATCAACTGTGCCTCCCCGAAGCGAAACTCCAGCCAAGTGTCGCGAATGAACTCGTCCCAAGAGTTTTTCGGACGCTTGCGAGTAACGATATCCCTTCCCAGTGGTACTGCTGTAACAGCTCCAATTGCTAAGACCAGTCTTTCCTCGCGCAGCAGAGATAATCCGATCTGTCCCGAGCCAGTTCGAATCAGATAGAGTCGGTCACCTGGCCGAGCCGAGAGGGGGACCGCGTCTCCGATTGCAAACGAGGCGTTTCTTACCGTCGCGTTAGCCTTTGCCGAAGCTACAAGAACAACCCGATCCCGCCAAAATCTAATCTTCGGGTTAGCACCGACAAGACAACCTGCGTTCCCACCTCTTAGGTCATTGCCATATAGCTCGAGATCGGAGTCACGGAAACTCTCCCTCGTGAACTCTGCTTCATACTCGAATGTGCCGAGGCGAGAAATCATCGCGGGTCACCTGCCTCACTGGACTGTGTACTCCAATGAAACGATCCCGGTTGGGTACATTTTGTGACCGGTTAGGTGAAGTTTCTTTTGCCCAGCCGGCGGCGCAAGCAGAGGAATCCCGCCGCCGAGAAGGACTGGCATGATGGCCACCTCCACTGTATCTACCAGCCCGGCGTCGAGGAGAGAGCGAAAGAGAGAACCGCCACCGAACAACCAGATGTCCTTTCCTGACTCGGCACGCAGGGCAGCCACCGTTTCCTCCACTCCCTCGGCGACGATCGTCACGCCAGGGTAGTCCTGCTGCCGCAGCGTTCGAGAAAAAACAACTGTCTTGATGCCGCGCGTCCCGCGTTGACTTCCGGACCCCATCGCCTCGAACGTGCGACGTCCGAGGAGGAATGTGTCGAACTGCTCGAACATTGCCTGGAAATCGATCTCCGGATCCATGATGATCCAGTCCGCCTCGCCCTTCGGACCGGCGATGTAACCGTCCAGACTAACCGCAACAGAATAGCGAACACGTCGCATAAGTCCTCCATGAGTGATCCGTATTCAATTTGAAGGAAGAGACTTCTTCAGATGCATGCGATCGCAACTTTGCCCAAATCCTGACCTCGTCCGCTTCGGCTTTGCCGCGGATGTGGGGCGTGGCTGTGCCGCGCCCGAACGCGCTTTATTAATTCGGGGCTGTGCCCCACGTGCTGCGCGGTAAGGAGTGGGCTGCGGTGAATTCTGGGCAGTCCTTACTTACCCGGTTACTTTCGTTCTTTAAAGACGAATTCACGGATCTCCTTCATGCGCCGCGTGATATCCATTTCCCAATTAGCATCCTCACGCGCCTCCTGGTAGGACAATATTTTTGCTGGGTCGATGTCGTACCGATTACTTATTTCCACTAGCAGCCTGAGCAAAGCTTGTATTTGAGCTTTGGGGTAATTGTCTTCTCCAGGTAGGTCTCTTAGATTAGGTTTGATGTGAGACTTGGGCATATGCACTAAACCAATGGCAATTGACTCATCATTATGATTTGGGGTGTGCCATGGGACGGCACGTTCTTCGATTAGGATCCTTTTGGCGCCATTTTTGTCTATCAGATAGTGGTAGGAAAACTTACTCTGCACCGACTTCATCGATTCAATAGCCTCGGCCAGATTGCTTGTAACTGTTTCATGAATGATGATTTCCTTTATTTGACGATTTTCGGCCGGAATAACATATTTTGAACGCGGAACTATTGGACTCGCACTACCTCCGCGCGACTGTGATTCTGAATTTCCTTTAGGGGCTGTCGTATCAACACCAGGAGCGGACTGAGCATTCGTTTCAGGCGGGCTGGTGTTGTTATTTTCTGCCGGCTTTGGTGTTAGCTTAACCAAGAGCACTACCAGCATTACCATCAATACAGTAAATGTAAGCAAGATCGGTATTTTATGTAGACTGATGAAGTTGAGTGCCTTGTTAGGAGTAACATGGATCGTCGAATCAGCTTGCTCTGGATTTTCGAAGTGACCAGCTGAAGTACTTAAAGTGCTCGCAGCCTCAGGGACCTTCTGTAAAATCGATCGCACTGATTCTGACAAAACAGTGACATGCTTTTCGAGCGGCGGGGTCAAAGCATCAAACCATTGCGCCTTGCTCAGGTAATACTCAAGCGATTGGGATAGGGCAGCATCCTCAAGGCGCAACCTGATGATTGGTATCTGCTTGTTATAGGCGTAATCGATTTCTGATTCAACGTGCACAGATTGATTGGTGTGGGATGAAAAGACAAGAACGACTAACTGGCTGCTGGCTAGTGCACTGATTATTGCTTGTGCATACTTTGCACCTGGAGCTACATCTCTCGGCGCAATCCAGCACTTTATTCCTTTACCTTCCAATACATCACAGACTTTGTTTGCGCTTTCCTTATCCTTTAGTGAGTAGCTAATGAAAACTTCATGTGGCATAACATGTATTAACTTCAGTTAGAACCATTCTCACTCATAGACGCCATCGATTATCTTTCGGCGGTCCCTACGGTTTAGGCGGAAAGTACATTCGCCTTAACATCTCGCGGTATTCGGCAAGCGGAAACAGGCCGACTTCCGCGCGACGCTTATCAACGTTCTCCTCATCTTCAATTGGTTCGAGTGCAACCTCTTGCCCCTTCCATTCCTCGAAGCGCTTCGCCTGCGTCCCATAGACCTGTGGCTTGCCCTGACCGACGAGCACCCGATCCAGCAACAACGCATAGCTTTGCCCCGGCAACCCACCGTTTCTGTAGGCCTTCTCTACGAGTGGCAATATTTCCTTCTGGAAGTCGAGCTTGGCGTGCTGCACGATAAGAAACGCCGCGTCCACTCCATCACGCCCGACGAGTTCGGGAGTTGGCCATCCGTATTTGCGGACGATGGCCCTCACGCGCTTGGTGTTAGCAGTATCAATAGCCTGCATGCGCGCGAGGAGGGCCTTATCGGGATTTTCGACGCCTTTGCTGATCAGTTCGTTCCTGATCGACTGATCCTGCTGGACCCGTTTTAGTAACTCCAGCCGTAGAGCCGGTTTCTTAACAGACGGATTTCCTGATTCTTGTGCTGGGGTAATACTAAGGAGCAACAGCACAAAGCATAGACTTGTGATGTGTGTAAGCTTTCTCATGCCTTCCTATAGAGACAAACGGCAGAACACTCCCGCGAGGAGCAAGGGCATCTTACGCCGAAGTCGATAACGAGAAACACTAGCGGCGAGTTAGAAACGTAGCACCGGTGCCGACTAACACAAACGCGACGACCCCATGCGCTACGGCGACTAACTGACCCACTGCCGACACAGGCGTAAGCGTGCCAAGAGTTCCGAATTGAAAGAGGTTACCCAGTGAGAAGCCGATGGAGGACGTGACTAACGCCCACCCACCACGTTGGACATCCGTCTCGGTCGTAAAATGGCCGCCAGAGATGAGCAGTGGGTAAAGGACCGCGAACAACAGTATCGCGACGACTGTCGAGCCGAGCCAGCGAGAGGGGCTGGTTCCGAACTTGCTCACGCAATCCCACAACCAAAAACTTAGAGCAAGGTGATACTTCCTGGTGTAACGGAACTCCGCGGAACGAATTCGTTGTTGAAGTACGTGTGCGTCGCCGGAGTTCTCGTCATCACCCAGCTCAGTGAACATGGCCTTTGCTCGCCCCGCCGAGCGACGGGCGAAGGATGAATCCCCTCTCTTATCTCGTACGTACGTGACATATCCGACGAGGGCGGAATTGAAGTAGCATTCTGCTGCTCGCTGAAGAAGCCCGAGGTCTCGAAATGCGTTCGCCGCGAAGTGATACAGTTTCTCGGGGTTCGCTCCAATAGTCAGGCCTGCCTGCGCAATTGCCAGGTAAGTGCACGCCGCATTCAGCAGTGGACCACGGGCCAGGGCGTCATCGCGCTGGGTATCAGCATCAGACTTGATGCGCGCCCATTGCTCCTCAGTCGCATTCTTAAGTGCTTCGGTCGCAGCCACGTGTGCCTGGTTAACCGCAGGGTCGGTAAAGTTCTTCAGCGGGAACGGGTCACTTTTCACAAGTCCTCTCTTTGGCTGACTAATCGATCGTTGTCAAACCTGACGTTAGAGTTTGTCCACGCGCGGAGTTTCGAGTTGTTCGCTCTAATGACGAATTAGAGCGCTGAGCAAAGCTGCGGGTGCGAGCGAACCAGATCCTGAACTTGTTTCAACATCGCGTCGCACACCGGTCTTACCTCCGCCGCGCGGTTTCTCAGAGGGCCGAATTCACCCCTTCGGCCACCGTGCACACGCATGAGAACGGCCGCGTATTCGGTAGCGAATGCGGGACAGGTCTTGGTCAATTGTTGCCAACGCCTGCCTTCGCCCGCACCAAAGTTTTCCGCATCGTGGGCAGGACAGGTGACCCCACGCTTGAAGATGTCGAGCAGGCAGGGACTTTGATCGGCTTTGTATTTTTCATAAAGGGCGGACATGGTGGAATGTCTGTTGCGCGCGCCGAAGGACGTCTGGAAGAGACCGGCCTCCGCCGAATCGGCGCTGGTGAAATTCGCGCTGCGGTCCCTGCCGACACAAAATTCTCCCGAAGACTCACGCATCCCCAAACCAATCAACAACGTGTAGGCATGCCGAAGCGTGTCGACGCCGTCCGTCGCATTCGACATGCCGAGTGCCGCGAATTGCGCTTCGTACCAGGTCAGCGCATCGGTTTTATTGGTTTCCGGGCCGGGGACCGCGCGCGCCAACGAGACGATCCGCACATCGGCGCGATCCGATTGGCACACCGCCCGGGCGAAAACCAGCGCCATGCCGCGCATAAAGGCTTTGGGGGCGAGGCCTCGGTCACGCCAATCGACTCGAGCGCACGAGGAGTTCGCGGCGATCGTTGCTATCTGCTCGGCGGCAGATGGCGCTTGTACCGGCTCGGTCGATGGCAGGAGGGAAACAATCAAGCTCGCACCGGTCAGAAATAGAGCGATTTTCATTGGAGCCTCCAGATATCAATTGCCCGCGTTACGTTTGTTGCAGCTGTCGGCGTAGAACTAAGCCCGCTGCACGTCTAAGAGTTGTTGCATGATGCTGTGTCCCAGCTCCGTCGGGCTATGCCCCTTGGGATTTTGCGACTTATTCGTCAGCACGACTATGCCTATTCCCTGTTCCGGCTTGGGCGACTGCGGCGGGATGAATCCCATGTAGCAGGTAAATCCGCTAGTCGCTCCATCTTTCGAATAAACGGTAGGCGTTGCGTTAGAAATCTGCCACGCCAAACCCATTTGGAAATTTAGTTCGACAGGGACGGACTGCCCGGGACAACGCTTCCAACTTGAGGCGCCCTGTTTCGTGTGAGTTAGATCAATTGATTTAGCCAGGAGAGGATAATCTGATAAATCAATCAACCCGAGACTGGCTTTGATGAAGACCAACATGTCCTCGGCGTTGGACTTCAGGTCAGAAGCGATGTGTTGCGCGGGCTGGTTGCCCGTGCCGACGTAGCCCTTAGCGAAGTGCCAGTCGGACTCAACCTGGGGCGCCGTGTGGTTCATACCGAGTGGGGTGGTAATTTGCTGTTTCAAACACTCGGGGTAGTTTCCACTCTCAAAGGCAGGATACATCGACGTCACGGCAAAACCGAGTGTGACAAAGGCTATGTCGGAGTAACACCAGTATCTGCCGTCACTCGTGCTGCTGAATGACCCCCAGTAGTCTGTGAGCTGTTCATCAGCCGGTTGGCCTCCGAACAGATTATCACCAGGATTCTTTCCTCCTGCAGAATCCGGCATCCCGGAAGTGTGTGTGGCGAGTTGTCGCAAGGTGACTGTCTGCAGGGTCGGGGAACCTTTTACGCCAAGATAATTCGGAACGGTGTCGGTTAGAGAGGCTCCTCCACCTTCGACGGCAATGCCGAGCAGTGTAGAGGTGAATACTTTGGTAAGTGAGCCGAGCACAAAAACGGTTTCAGGAGTTACCTTGATGATTGGATGAAGGTTGGCCAAACCTTTGCAGTGAATCAAGCCGCTCTTCCCGAACGCGGCCTCGTCATAGACGGCCACGGCGATCCCGGGTGTATCCGTGGCGCTCTTATAGTTGTGCACTGCCCTTTCGACAATTTTCAGAGGAGTGTTTGAGGAATTAGACATTGCGGATCTCCTGCTCTGGGAGCGAAAGGATTGTGGCTAAGAAAAAAACTGCGAGGTAGAGTTGGAATCCTAACTTGTCTCCTCTCCATAAGAGAAGAGCCCAACGCTCGTGTCAGCTGCCAGCGCTTGTGAGCCTGCAACGGAAGGAAAGAAACAAAATGGACCCCGGCTCACACGCCAGCCGCTTGTCTGATGGCCCGTAGAGACACTCCTTCGCAAGCTGCATATGTTCCTTCCCCTCCATCGATCCTCTCCATGTCAACACTACGTCTACGATGCAAAGCCAGCATCCTCCAATCTTCATCGAATACCGGACTTCCTCCAGAACCAGGCTCTGCCGCAGCCCTGTAGTGCAGGAATCGCTCATTACTTGAAAGCCAGTTATTCCACAGTGAGAATGACAACTTACCGCCTAAAGGATGCCCGATTAGGCAGATATTGCTATCTTTACCACGTTCAAAAGACTGGTCCGTCGCAACTCGACAGGCCGTTGCGTCAACAGGTTCGGTTAGAGTCACAAGAGTGGCATCGAGGTCTAAATATGGAGAACGCCACAAAACCTCCCCCAGACGCCGACGAACTCCCAGAAGTTCAAAAAACGCCACCGCGTTTTCCGGTAAAATCGACAAGGCGTTCTGGTTGGGAGAGACGACGTGATCTGCTGTTAGCAGGAGCGGCTGGTTGGCTGGTCCGATAGGAAAGTCCTCATAAGAGACTAAGACGCCAGTTCCATGCCCTTTGCCGTCGAGTTTTTCAATCCGCGCTACGGCCCTAGCCCGTTCCAGAGCGCGGAGCATCCAGGGAGCGGTGACGTAGCGGTCCTCCTGTCCGAACACCTTAATCAAGACCCTTCGAACATCCGCATCGCCTTCAACGAGCGTGGGCGGTGGTGTCGATGTTTGGGTCGATGCCATCGCTGTCGTACGCGCTGATGCTGTCTTTGCTCGGAATTCCTCAAGATGGTCTACGGCTCTCTGTATTCCCTCAACAACATCAACGAATGCTGAGTCACGATTTGACCATTTTGTTACCGGTTTCGCCTCTTTCGGAAGAGCTTGGAGACCGGCAAGCGGAGTACCATCCAAAACACAAGGACGGAGAACGACCGGAATCACGAAAGCCTCACCATTCTTATACCGTTCCAGCGCACGTTTTAGCTCCACACCGTAGCAGAACTCCGAAGCAATAAATGCCGGGCTGGCAAGCATAAGTACTATGTCAGCCGCTTCTAATTCCTTGTTGATCTCGGCTTCCCAAGCCGTACCCGCTACGATCTCCCTATCAGACCAGGATTTAATAAGTCCACTACGTCGCATAGGAGCAAGGTGTGTCTCCAACTGCTTGCGGAGTTTTTCATCTTCGTGTGAATAGGAACAGAAGATGCGAACTTGATTCTGGCCGCTCATTGGAACGTTCGTCATAAGAATGCCTCGCGGATGGACTGGAAAAGCGTAATTTAAGTTCACCCAAAGCGACAGCCGGCGATTGCTGAATCAAACTCTCGAAATCGGATTCTGTACATGAGTTAGCGCTGGCCTTCAGGGTGGCGCGTGCCATCTCATCTCATTTATGCGGAGGGGCAAGGATCGCGCTGGTAAGTTTTCAATGAGACCTGCTGATTCCGATCCGCTTGAAGCTTTCGCAGATTCAGAATGCATCCGTCGATTAACGTGAAGAGATCAAACGCGCCCAAAGAGTCCTGAACTAGCATCGGTTCGGCTTTGCCGCCGGATGTGGGGCGTGGCTGCGCCGGGCCCGCAAGCGCTCTATTAATTCGGGGCTGTGCCCCACGCGACGCAAAGAACTAAGTGTTCATACCAAGCGTCCTTCAAAAGGATTTGTTCGGTAGCGTTATAAATATCTTGCGTCTCCCTGCTACTCACGACGTTGATTCCTTCTACGCGCCTGGGCTGTTAGGAGACCATTATGTTTAGCGAGTAAATCGGCACACCCAGCAAGACGCCTAAGCCGAAACCAAACAAGTCGATTGGACTCCCCTCGTGAATAGGATTCTCCGGAGTATGAACTAGCGGCTGAACCCAAACAGGCTGCCAGACAAACACGCATAAGGCTGGCCTTGAGTCCTGCGATAAACCAACACCGGTTAGAATAACCGTCAGGACTATGCCACAAGCTTCTGCCACAAGCACTCGTTCCATAAAGCCCGCATTTCTGAAAGCGGTCTAGCGCTGCGCTCCAAGAAGAATACGGAAACGCAGACTCTCACCACCGCCAGTGTCCTCCGATTTGTGGAACCGCTCGATCAGCTCGCCTCCGTTTGCCTCGATCACGCGCTGTGATGCAATGTTGTCCGCATCACTAGTCAACTCAACGTACGCCAGCCCTACAGCTCTCGCATGCGGCAGCAACAAACGCAACGCGTGCGTGGCGTATCCTCGCTGTCGCTTCCATGGGACCACTGAGTATCCAATATGCCCGAGGCAGTATGGAGGTAAGTCCGTACTACCTGGTTGCCAGCGAAAACCAATTGCACCGCAGAATTCCCCATCCCACATCCACAGCGAGTACCCGGGTAGACGAGGAACCGTGGAACCGTCTGGGAGAATCACTGGCGGTCCTTTGGCTTCTCGGTCTACCTGTTCTGAAAGGAAGCGAATAGGATCTTTGGCAATGCGCGTTAGTTCCTCGACTGCCGCCTGCGGCCTGAGGTTATCAGGTGACCAGCCCTGCTCAAGCGCGTGAATATACCCGGACAGATACTGAGCGGAGGGCCAAACCAATTCCAGCGGTTCGATCGACATAGGCTATGTAGGGGCAGCACACCGGGTCCACTAGTGCGTAAAGGGGCAATGAAGTTGAAAGTCACCGTCCGAGGTGGACACGGGCGCATCGTTGTCGGTTCGGCTGCGCGATGCACTTAGAGCGACAGAAACTTTCCTTGCTTAAATCGTTTGTCAATCGTCTGGACGTTTGCGAAGTCTTGCAGCGGATTATCATTTAACACCAGGAAACTCGCTTCAAATCCACTTCTTAAAAGACCGATTTTGCGTTTCGGAAAAATCGCTCTTGCCGTTGTCTCGCACCACATTTTCAGCAACGTGCGATTGTCGAATGCCCCTAGCTTCTGGAGATTGAGCGCCTCAACTAAAGACGTTTGCCGGTAGCTATCGCTTCCAATCGCAATCTGAACGCGGTGTGTTTTCAAGAGCTGGAGATTTTGCACAAGTAAGTCGCGCATCTCATTGAAAGGCTCGCCTTCCTTCTTCTGTAAAGCGTGGTCTATAGCCGTCACCAACGTGGTAACAACTACTACTCGATTTCGCGCCGCCAGCTGCGCATCCCGTTGCGCGATCTTAAAACGAGAAGAGTCAAACTTCGTCCAGTCGCCTTTCTCCGGTCTGAAGCCGGGCATATGATTTATCTCATCAACCCCGGCGACTAAGGCATTATGAAAATCGGTTGCCGTCTCGACATGTGCAGACACGCGCAAGCTGGCCTGATGCGCCCTCCGGACAATTTCCGGCAATAGGGCAGGGTCAAGCCCCCTCCAATCAAAATAGGCCTTATCCTCTCTGCGTTTTTCATACTCTTCTGAATACTGCAGGTAGGTTTTAATAAAATCGGGTTTGCCTAATAAAACTCTGTCCCACTTTCGGTTAAGGTCGGTTAAGTTATCAATGATGAAATAGAAGCCGCCTTCTGCCCACTCATCAGGATTAGCTCCGCGCTCGAGGTTGCGCCGCACCACTCCGAGCGGGTGTCCTCCCGAAGCGGTCAATCCGCCATTGGCAAATACCGCGTCTATGCTTGTGGGAATGTTTATCTTCCCGAGCAAAGACGTTCTTGCATTGGGAAGACTATTCGGATTCTTGACGTAGAAGATGCCGTCCTGAAGATATTTGCGGGCGAGTTCGTCAATGCGCTCCCGGTTTTCCACATTATGATTGTGTGCCTCGCCAAAAGGCGGAATCACAAACTTGTCGGTCAGGTCGACGACGGAATCAACTCGGTCGGGCTTTTTAGCAGTCAACACTCCTTTGAGTGAATAGAACCGCTGGTTCCTGAAGTTCTGCCCGTCAAACCAGTTTCCGTTGATAAATCCGTAAGTTTTCGATGAATGTTGCTGACCGATGGCTTTCGCACCGAGCGTCAGCCCGACTAATGTTGCCGCCGTATTGGTCAGAAAAGATCTTCTCGTCAGACCTCGAGTAGAATTATTTTCAGCATCGGACATAACTTTGCTGCTCTATTCTTAAGCTGCGATTACATGGCATCCGCCCGGACACAGGTGCATTCGCGTTGTTAGTTGCGGCTTACTTGCGGCTTACATATTGAGGCACTTCGCTGATTCTATATATTTTGATCTCAAGGTCTTTCAAAGCTTGGGGAGCTCTAAAACACTCATAGACACTCTTCTTTTTACCGCCGATCGAGATGGATGTTGCCACGCCAAGTGTCTTCACAGCTATAGACAGGCCAGGGCCAGAGTATTCCCCATACTCATCTTTCAACGAGAAGTAATTAGCCTTATAAAACTCTCTCACTAGCTCGGCCACTTTCTCTTTAGGTATTTTGTGCTCGCGTTTGCCTTTAACTTTTACATAATTTCGGCCGTCGTAGATAACCGTGCCATCGCCGTGAATTTCGACTGAGAACGCTGGGCACGCTCCGGTGCAGCCTAAATGTTCAAGAGTGATAGAGACATCGGCTAAATCTTTCTCATCCAATTTCACCGAGCCAGCTTGAGTTAGCTGCGCAGCAAAGAGGTTAGACGAACTAAGCGCAAGCGCGAGGAGAAGGTTCAGCATCATTTTCATATTCGGAGTCGTTGAACCAAGGTAATCACCTAACGCGGCCTTGTTGCGGCGCCCGCGATCAGGACTCGCGCACACCGCTCTGCAATCGCGTCAGCCGCTCATAAAAATATTTCGCTTCGCGCTCATTGCGGGCGAGACGCCCGCGATCCGGCAGGCTCCAAACGGTTTCCTCTTATGATCCACGACGTCTGACAAGCATGGTACATAGAACCTTTCCCTCATCACTTCTCACCTCGCACTTCAACCGTGTGCCACACTCAGGGCAGGATGCGCCGCGGAAAAGGAAAAGCTCCAGGGCCAACCACGGGAGCTGAAAAAATGCGTCGATCAGCCACATCGTCTTTCAAGGCTTAACAAAAGCCACCCACCGCATAGATGCCACCAGAATCAATACGAGGCTTTGTTAGCGCTGCGGTTCGGTAAACAAGACTATTTCGTTAACTTCGAGATATGCACGCATCAACTCAGTGAATGAGTCCGCTACTCTCACCAATGAATCGTAAACAACAACGACCTGACCGGAGGCAGCGCAGTCCTTCGACAAACGAACGGCATAGACATGGGCAGCGAGACTCCAATCTGCAAACACAAAATACGATTCAGCGCCTGAAGCGATACCCCAGTCCGAAGTATTCAAGGGTTTGATTTCTTCCAACGAGAAGAAAGTAATCATCTCGTTATCCACCTCTTGCCCTTTTCGATTGTCGAAGCCATTCACTACGCTAAAAACCTCACGCATATCCTCGGGCAAACACACATCGTACTTAGCTTCATAAGCCGCATTTTCCGATTCGGTTGCGCCACAACGCAATTTTATCCCTTGACCCAACCAATGTGTCTTCAACAACTCGCCAAGAGAATTCATTTCTCATCCTTCTGGTGGCAATAACTCAATCATTATCTCTGCCCAGAATTCACGTATGAAACAGCCACCGGCTTAATCAACCAGGCGCTGATGGTATCCAGCCTTGACAAGTTCTGCGAACGCAGACCAGACATCGTGAGGTATTTCCTGGGGAATCTGAAACCCTTTCTCCGCGTAGAGTTTGATCCGCTGTAAATCGCCGACCATAATGTTGATTACATCATCCTTAGAAAGCAATTCATTCGCGTATCCGGCTAAGTATTCGTCGAACGAGACACGAGGTGAAGTGACAAGAACCTCATTCTCGGGCCACGCTTTCCTGAAGGTCGCAAAGCTCCTGCGTTCCATGTAGGGTTTCTGCACCAGAATGAACTTCTGAGGGTCAATCTGCTTTTCCATCAATAGCTGCTTTGTAAACAAAATGTTTTCGCCGGTGTTTGTCGACCGATTCTCGATAAGTATCCTGGCACTGGGCACGCCCTTCTCGATGGCGATCCTCGCGAATTGATCGGCTTCGGGCTCGCTCCACATGCCCCTCGTGATCGCTCCCAGACCACCCGCGAAGATCAGCAGCGGCGCCCATCCCTCCAGGAACAACTGCGCTGACGTTTCGGCCACCTTCTTATCGTGACTACAGAGCACGAGAATGGCGTCAGCTTGCTGAAGCTGATGATTCATCTGGTGATAACGCCAAATCTTCTCAGCTAATGCGTGTATGTGATTATTCATCTCATGGTGGGAAATGAAGTATCTAACGCTGCGCCTCAAATAGCGGCGCTCGATCAGCTCAACAGGGAAGAGACAATTACCTAAACCTTTCGCGCCATTAATGCAGCGCCATTTATTTAACCTTCAGTAAGAGCAATCGCTCCCGCAAAAAGCATCTCCATCGCCAGATGGACCAATATAATCAGCACCCAAAGCGCCAGGGCCATGAACCAATTACCCCTGGCATGGGCGTAATCACGATCCTGACTCTGAATACCTCCATACTTGATGCACCAATGAACAAGCCTGATCGGTATCAGGATAAACAAGACCAGCATTCCGATTGATCCCGCCAGCTTGATAAAAGGTATGAAGCCAATGAAGAAGAAAACCCACATTACTCCAGCCATATTTCTAATAAGGCTAGCACTGTTGCATGCACTGTTAACCCTTTCTTGCAAATGAAGGGAAGCATTGGCCAGTTGCGGGTCAATGGGAGCTAAGCAATGCCTACACTTATCCGTTCCAATGTTAATGAATTCCTGGCAATTCGGGCATGGAAACGTGGTTACAGTAAACATGTCATCGACGGAAACTATGTTCGCTTGCGCTAAGCCGCTAACGCGTCGTTCTTTCAAGTTCTTGTTAGCCGGCGTCCGCCTTCCCGGTCAACGTCTTGATCATCGGTACGCAGGCTATCTCGACCCCAGTTTGCAATCGATACTTCGATGGTTCTTGAGCTACATAGCCGGCGTGCTCGTAGAACGGGACCGCATTCAAGGAGGCGTTCAGCCGCAGCTCCATTAACCCTTGAGCGCTCGCTCGCTCTTCCAGCTTTCGTAAGATCTCCAGTCCAATGCCACGCCGTCCCGCTTCCGGAGCTACGTAGACAGCCTCAACTTCAGCAATCTCCTGGTTGAGTACGCCGAATCCCAGAATGACGCCACCCTCGTCTTCTGCGACAAAGAATTCTTTACTGCGAATTGTCTCTTCGTAGCTTTCGGGCTGCTTTGGGACGGCCCAAGCCTGTAACTCTTCAGGCGTATAGAGAGCTGTGCGTATCCCTCTAACGGCAGCGGAGTGCACGCTGCTGATCGAGTGGCAATCCTCTCGTCGCGCTTTACGAATATAAGGCATTGAAAATGAGCTAACACAGCGGGTTCTAAGGCTACTCAATTAGCTGAATGGTATTGCTAATCAGCCTTCGATAAACGTGGCGGTCGGCAACGCTGCGCATATTCCGATCATTCAGCACACGAAGCCAGTCAAAGGCTTTCAGCTTCTGCGCTCAATCAGCATTAAGGTCGAAGGAGACTCTGCACAAAAAGAACTTTTAATAAGTTCCGCCAGAAATGGGCCCTGGACCTGGCGCGTTTACGCGCATCCTGAAGGGCAATTAAGCCAGACATACGCGGGACAAGTACTTTACAAGAACCCTCTGAGGCGCCGGTCGGAAACAAAGTTGAACAGGGTCATCTCACTTCGTTGGACCCGAGTAGACGCGGACCTGCACGCGCCGGTTGCGATCCTCCGTCGGGCTTGGAGGAAATCGCGCCCACGCGGCACCAAAGAACCCCGTCATCACAATGCTGGCCTGCGGCACGCCTTGGGCGACGAGATAGCTCTCCACTGCCTTCGCCCGCGCCTCTGAGATGCGGCTTGGATCCTTCTCCGTGGCGTCGGCGAAGCCGCCCAACGACACGTAGGTGCTCGGGTCGTTCTGTTGCTTCACCTTCACGGCAATCGGATCCAATGACTTCTTCTGGTCTGCTGTCAACGTCGCGTCATTAGGGGGAAACCGATCGAGGATGGCGTCGTAGCGCTGAGGACGATCCATGTCCGGCCCGACCGTCGATGCTTGCTCGTAGAACCGATCGGATGCCAGCAGAAACCCAACAGACGGCGCATCGCTTGGCTCCGAAGCGGGCGGGAGGATCGCCTCGGCCTCCTTGTCATGACCTTTGGCGCCCCATGTGATGAAGGCTAACACCTCGGTGGTTTCCGGTACGACGACGGCGGTCTCGAACATCTTGGTCTGACCGGGATAGACCATGGGAACGTCGTATAGGTAGGCGATGGGACTCGAGGCACTGCCTGGCTCATTCTTGAACTTGTCGGGCGCCCCCTCAGCCGCCCAGGTCCTGTTCTGGTTGTCCCACGTGGCGTTATAGAACGGCTCCGTATCGTCAGTCTTGCTACCATGCCTGCCGTAGGTCAGAACATCGATTTCCGCATTCCCACTCCGGCCCCTCACGGTCTGGAGGAATGAGATCGACTTTCCCTGGTACGGCGGAAACGGAGTAAAGGAGATCGACATGATCACCTGATTGCTGTTCTTCACAACCCACATCGCCCAGACCATTACGCCCTTGCTCAGTGCTTTTGCGGCGCCGTTGATGTGTTTCAATTTGGTGGATTCTTTCTGCTTGGGGTCCTTTTCGCGCTGAATCCTGGCGCCGCTCTCGGAAACGAATAGTGGGCCATTGGCGCCCCGAACTTCCCGTCCACCCGATTGCTGCACGACGTGTGTCAGCTCGTGAGCCAGCAGGTGATCTCCTTCAGTTGTGCCGGGCGCGTACCGGCCAGCGGCAAATACCACATCCTGCCCCACCGTGTAAGCTAATGCATTCACTGCACTAGCCGACTCCGCCGCGGTTGCATCCGAATGCACGCGCACTTGATTGAAATCGTGTCCAAAGCGCGACTCCATAAAGGCTCGGGGCGCCGGGTCGAGGGGCTGGCCGGGCGAGCGCAATACTTCATGGACATTGGAAGGTAACGCTTCCTGCCCAGCGTCGCCTGACCCGGCGCGCTTCGTCTGCAAGCGTTCTTCTTCCTGTCCAAGATGCTCGTTCTGACACTTCGGACAGCCTCCGCCGCAAGCGCAGTCGTGCGGGAGCTGCGGCTTACGCAGCTGCATCACTTCATCGGAGACGCGGTCTGCCTCCTGTTCATATTCGTCTCCCGGCTCATTGATCGCTAGTTTGGGCTGTATCGCTCCTGAGTCAGGAGAATGCGTGGGAATCCCCAGCAGACCCTGCACCGCTTGATTTCCAATTGCGCGTTGAAGTTGTAGTACATCATGCGCGAATGGCAACTTGGGTTCAAAGCTGGCCCGCTGGATTACGTTGGCGGGATCTATGTGTTGCGATATTGGAGGCGTCTCGCGGAAAGTTGGCTTTGATGATCGATGTTTCGAAGCTACTTTGTCATCATGATTAATCAATATTTTCGAGGCCATCACCAGCTCCTTTCCAACACCGCAGTTTCATCTAATGCTTCGCCCTAACTGCGGCGCGCGATCGCGCCCAGTCGCTGCCGCCCCTTATCGATCGCTCTTTGTGTAGATAACCATTTCGCCGCTGTCTGGATCACCAACATAGGAATATAAGCGGTAGGGTGCATTGCGACCCACCAATCCGAGATTTATCAACTTCTCCGAACGCAGCGTGACACTCCAGAAATCTCCGTCCTTTCTTAGATCCCAACGTCCGCCAAGGGATTCAGAAGGACTGTTCGAAATAGAACTCCCATCCGACTGCAACGTAATCTGAGATGGATAGGAAGTGTACTCGCTCTGTTTCCATGTTCCTGTCAACGAAGCGACCTCAGGCTGATCTCTCGTAAGCCGCAAGAAGAAGACGAGCTGTGAGCCCAGGCTAATAGCCACTAACAGACCGATCAACGCTCCGGTGCCGCCTGCAAATTTCAAGGCGCGCCAATTACCCGTGCGCCGACCATAAATGAACAGCGCGCCGCATACGGCCAGGAAGATAAATCCCAGGATAGCTCCAAATATCAAGGAAAATAGTGGCCCCATGCTTAATCTTTAGTAATGGAAAGAACGCAGCTCACGCCAGCGTTGACCGGGCAACGAACCCCCGCCGCACCTTTCAATCGGAGTCCGGCAATTGCAGATTTCCAAAGCACCTGTTTGACGATATGAAGCCGCCGAACGCTGGACTCAGCTGCAGCGCGCGAGCCTTCACGCTGATGGGAAGGTTATGAGAAAAATGCTATCGCTGGCGTAGTGATCGCTAACGTCGGTGCCATTGACTCCCGTCTTCCCAGGTAATGGTTCGCCCGTCGGTTGTTACAAATCCCTGCACCTCAACATCGGGTTTCGGGCCGGTGAAGGTGGCGTGAAGTTTTCCCGACTCAAACACTTCCCCATAACCGGCTTGCCAGGTTTGATGAAGTTCAGCAGAAACTGCCTTGATGTTAAATTCACTGGCCCCGGTCATAACGACGTTCATTTCGAACTTCTTTAGAATCGCTACTGACGGCGGAGTCTTATATATCCATCGACCTTGCAGATTGACTTGTGCCATGTTCTTCCTTTCATTCAGTGAGTTGGCGAGTGAAAGTCGCTCGATCTTAACGGTACTGTATTGGCGCCTAACCCTGGCCTTCAGCCGCGGGCGCGTGATCGGCGTCTACGCCCAGGAAACAGGATACTTGAGAACCATGCTATTCGCGTCGTCCAGCCTGCGAAATGCAATGATGAAGACGGAACGATGAACGCGGAATCTTCTGAATTCATCATTCATCATTCATCATTGCTCTCTCCGCCGCTCCGGTCCAACGAGTTTTTTAGAAGCCGTAGCTAATAATAAGCAATCTTCCGTCTAATAGTCGCTGTTGGCGCGATGCCTAAATGCGGATCCGCGGCCCAGCTTCGGCTGCGCTCCGTTATCCAGTTGCCGCGGGAATCGAATTCGTATTCGTACGTTTCCTTGAAGATTAATTTCTCAGCGCCATCATAAATTTCGAACTTCGTCGGATTACCCTTGTCGTCATATTCGTAGAACTCGGTTTTCGTACCATCCGAATCCTGAAAAGTCGCCTTCGTAACGTTTCCGTTTCGGTCGTATTCATCGATCTCGATCTCGGAGTTTTGGTTAGGTTCGAAGATGCGTGTGATTTTCACGCGGCGAGTTTCGGGATACGCAAAGGTCTCCGTGAAGCGGAGCGACCCTAAGAGATAGTTGAGGATCGAGGCGAGGCGACCTGCGGGATCATAGTTGTAAAGGGACTTTGTTCCCGAGGGACGACCGTCGCTTTCAAAAACTTCTGAGGTCAAAAGCCTGCCTTGCGCCGTAAACGACCAAATTACCGTTCGTCCATTTGAAACAAGCTCCTCGATTCTCGTTTTGTCACGACTGAAATTGTATCCCCGATAGTCGTAACGAATCGACTTAACGGGCCCAAATACTTTTGGTGGTTGGTTAGCGAGAGCTTGTTGGCCTAATGATGAAGTTCCGCACAGCACAAACAAAACGATGGTGAGTAATATTTTCATGCGAATCGCCGAAGGCTGCCGAAAGCCGGACTTCGGCTGCGGTATGCGATCACCATTCAAGCGCGCTACAAAATTCTGGTTGAGAGGCATGCTATCGCGCCGTCAGCTGGACAGCTTTGTTATGCGTACCCGCAATCACTCAAAGTCGCGCATCCTTTCGGCATTCCATAAGCACCATCATGGGTCGCCCATTGACCCTGACGATCATACTCACGCGCCCCGCATAGAAACCGTGGAGCGGCATCTCAGCCTCAGCCCATCTCAAGCTACGCAACACATCTCGCTTCGGCCCTTTTGAAAGCAGGAGCTCCAGCGAGACGGAATCTGCCCCGCGCTCCGATACCATAGATTCGTCGGTGTAGAAGACACTAGCGACAACATAAAGCTTGGTGCCCGGAAGCCGGAACGCTCTCGTGGTCAGCTCCTCTTCCGCTACGACTGTGGTGAATGTGCCAAGCTGCGTGGACGTGGACTTCCCAATCCTTACGTCGGCCAGCGCCACCGCACAGCGGTCGGAATTAGCGCTATGCGCAAACGCGGGACCGGCACTGACCAGCACCATCAAACACGTAAGGGAGAGTTGTGTCATTCTCTTAATTTGAACGCCAGACTGATACGCATAAACAATCGCTTGGCTGCGGCGCGCGATCATATTTCAACTCGCGAAGTCTGGAGTTTTAATAAGCATGCTACCGCGCCCTTAGCTGCAAGGCTGCGTCAGTCAACTCAACGACTAGAGCGGTGGGTTGGGCTTCATTTTTTCGAGTTCCTGACGCTGGAGTTCAAACTCCGAGGGCAACACCCTTTGCGTGTTGTCAATCGTGGACTCAGCCACAATCTTTCCTGATTTTACCTGCAGAGTGATTTCCCTTTCGTAAACAGAGCCGTATCCCATGTGCACGTATTGGAGCATTTTCCCATCAGGCATTCTTAGCTCACCAGAAAACCATTTCGCTTGAATTCTACCGTTGCGATATCTTTTGCCGAAGAGACGTTTGAGATTGACCTTTGTGCAGGTGCTTTTATTCCAATCTCGGCATATCCAGGCGTCGAGCTTCACTAGATACAAGAAACCATTCTCAATTTTCCAGGTTGCAATGTAACCCCGCCAATTGCCTGTTGAGATAACGTTCGGTCGAACGCGAAAAAGTGGCCTGTCTTTCTCGGTCTTATAAAAAGACTCCAGTGGATTTGCAAACAGATCATAAGGCTTGCCTTTATAAATGAGGATGTCTGGTTCTTGTCCTGTCGCGCCGACTGTTAGCGGCAACGCAACCACGATGGTTAAGAGCGCTAGTGTGGTTCGTATTCGGATATTCATGGGGTACGTTAGACACCCTGGAGCGCCTTCAGTTCCAGGTGGTCGCCCAGCGCCAGCGGCGCGCTTTTAGGGCACAAGTTTGGTACTGCGCCTCGCGGCTTCAACTACCGAGCGGATGGCGGCGGTTACTACCTCCGGCTCATCGAGTTGAATATGATGGCCGCTCCCCTCCGCAATAACCAGCTTGCTGTTACGCGAGAGATTGGTAAGCCCCATCTTCTGCTGCCTCTTCTCGTGACTGACTTGCTTCCATTCGTCGGACGAAATACCGGGCGGCGGGTTCGCTGCGTCGGGCTTGGCTAAGAGCACGGCCAAAGGTTTGCTGCCAAGTTGATACTCGGTTTCACCCCTCACCTTGTGTATCTCTTGCAGTTCTTCCGCCCAGAAATCCGGCCCTCTGGCGGCACGCGGCGGTTGGGAACGGAACCAGAGGCGAATCGCCTGAGTTGGGGCCGGCAACTTGTCGAAGGGCGGTTCGGTTTTAGGCGCCCCGAACATCTTCCGATTGAACTCGAATTGTTCGAGGTCTGCAGCGGCAGGGGGCTTCGGCGGACTACTTCGCATCGTCTGCACGGATGGGATGGCCAAACCCTTAGCCGCCTCTCGGACGCGGACGAGCCTTCCTTGAAACAGCAGGGTCGTGTCTTCGTGCGTCGGATCGACCAGCACCATGCCGGCGACCTCGCCCGGGTACGCAGCGGCGTAGACTCGCGCGATCAGCCCGCCGAGGGAGTGTCCCACCAGCACGAACGGCGCTTTAATCCGAGCGGCTTGCAACAGCGTGTGAAGTTCGTAAGCTTCTTGCCTCATTGTGCGAGGCGTCGGACCTGGGTCGCTCCACCCCAGCCCGGCGCGGTCATAACTACACACTCGCGTGAAGCGTGACACGCGAGGCTGCGCTAAGCTCCAATCGAATGAGAAGTCGCCGCCGCCCGCGATCAGCACCACTGTCGGGCCGCCCTTGCCGGAGCAGTTAAGATGCAGTCGGTAACCGCCTACGTCCACCAACTTGCCAGAGGGCAAATACGTATGACCCTTGTCTTGCTGTTGCCCGACGGGCAGCAGCAGCAGCAGCAGAAATAAGACCCCAGCCTTCATAGTCGCACCAGGCCTACATCAATATTTAAGAAAGCAACCTTACGCCGGCCTTTGTATGTGACCCAAGTGTGTTGAAGCAGCATGTATTTGTTGGATTGCGGCTTTCGATGAATCATTCAATCAGAAGATCCCTTTTTCGGCCGCCTCACTTGATGACGCAATTCTTCAACTCGACGTTCAGGCTCTTTCCATCGCAGGTGCCTTGCACAGTAGCCAGCGTACCTTTCTTCAGCTTTGCCACTGCCCCTTTCTGCGAATCATCAACAAAGCACTGAACGCTGACGATAGACATTTCCTTTCCCTTGAGCGTCACTGACGTTGAACCAAAGACCGTATCGATTGACTCGACCTTCCCGGTCACGAGAAGCTCCTTTCCCTCATACTCCTGGTCAGCAGCAACTTCGTTGTCATCATAAGCCGAGGCCAAGGCTAGGGCCGTGATAGGAATAGGCGAGGCGGACGGCCTCGGGCTAGTAGAAGAGGATGAGGAAGTTGAGCCAGAGCCGCTTGGACGATTTTGAGAAGTGCCGCTGCAGCCAAGAATTATGCCCAGCCAAAGGGCAAACACGGTAGCGAGAGACACAAGGGAAGATTTGCGATTCATGTTTTTCCTTTGGGTGAAGATTAAATTGTTGTAGGTGCAGAATGACTAAAGGTTCCGAACCCACATAGCGCTTAAGCAATCCCACGCTGGTCTTCAGCTGCGGCGCGCGATCGTCTATGCACGGAGAGGGCTTACCAGATTGCTTATGGACATTTTTTTATCGACGACTCGCTGGCTGCGCCTTCGCTTCTTCAACGGAGAGGAAACGCGGACGCTCGAGCGAAACCGTGCGTCCTTTTACATCCTGCCCTTTGAAAAAATTTACGATGACCGTTTGCACTTCCGAGCTAGGCAGCGTTTCGTGTCCGCCGTTTTCCACAACGAGATGCACGCTGTTCGGAAAACCCCAACGCACTTCCTCGGCTTGAAACGGCGGCGTGTTGGCGTCAAGCGAGCCGCTCACAAAAAGTGCCGGAAGCTTACTGAAAATTCGCGTTTGGGATCTAACATTGATATTTGTAATTCCGACCGTCTCGCAGACTTCGGGAGTCCATTGCAAATTGACATTACTGTATGTCGAGTTCGATGCTTCACGTCGAACCCGAGCGAGCCGTTCCGCCGACCAGCCATCCGAACAATTTATGGCATTCGCCATCGGCGACCGCCCTTGAAATCCGTTGTAAAGCGCTTCGATTTGGCGCGTCAAGAGGGAGTAATCGCCTCGCTCTATCGTGTAAAGCAGCGCCGGAATACCGGCGTAAGTTCTCGCGTCGTTGGCGGCAAGACGCATGAACCACTGCAAGCCGATTTTGCCTACGCGAATATTTACCGGCTTTTTGGTGTGCTCATCGGTGACGGTCAGGCTAACCGGATTACGTTCCAACTTATCCAATACTCGTTTGTAGAGAGTCTCCATGTCCGGGAGAATTTTGCTGACAGTCGCATCTTCACTCGCGAAATACGAGAGTTTGTTAATCAATAAATCCCATGCCGTCGGTGAGGCGAGGAGTGTATCCGGTCCATCGCTGCTTGCGAAAACTACGCGCTGTAAATTGCCGCCGTGCCGCCGAATCATATCCTGCGCCAAAACAGTGCCGTAGCTATGCCCGATAAGGCTAATCTGTTTTGCGCCCAGGGCCTGCCGTAGTTCATCCACATCGTCGGCGTTGGCGTTCGTCGTGTAAGCGGCAAGGTCAACGCCTTGTTTGCGCCAACTCTCGGCACAGACGCGAGACATTTCGATATAAGCTCGCAGCCATTTATCAGCGTTCTCGAAAACATCAAGCGGAGCGGCAGTAGCCTGACATGTCAGATTCGGCGAGGACATTCCCGAACCACGTTGGTCCAGCAAGATAACATCGCCGACTTCGCGCAATCGGTTGAACAAATTGAAATACGGCGGTATGCGTCCCATCACAATGCCGGGAGTTCCGGGACCACCAGCCAGCCAGACAATCGGCGCGGCCGGTTGTGCTGCAGTGCTTTTCAGACGCACAAATGTTAGTTGAATGAGGCGACTTGATTTTCCGTTGCGGTTCTCGCGCACCCAGAGTTTACCAAGTTCCGCCGGAGTTTCTTTTCCGTCGAAGGTTCTGAAGGCGTGCGGCTCAAGCGTAAGTTTTCCGGCGCGTGTTTCCTGTGCCTGGACAGAAACGGCGCCCAGCAAGTAAAAAAAGCAAAACGTGAGTGGCGTAAATTTATTCATATTCAATTAAACACCACACGAATTTTGGAACATATATTTTCATGCTCTTTAACAGCGAAAGGAAAGCCGAACGCTACGCTTCAACTGCGGCGCGATCGGCAATTAACCGCGCGGGAAGACCTAATTGGGAAGCATCCTATCGCGCCCGTCAGCTGCAAAGCTTTGTAAGGTGCGCGCAAAATATCACGCTTCGTCGTCCGGCATCAGTGGTGATTTCCGCCAATCGTAATAGTCCAGGACTTTTTGCTCCTGCTCATCAAACTGCTGATTGTAGTTGTGAGCGTGGGGGGCCGGAAAACTGATCGGATTTTCTCTCAGTCCTTCAGCAAGCAATATCCTCTTGAACTGGACCAGGGGACCATAGGCGTATATGACATTGTGCTGATCATAAACCAACGTCGCTGATGCGGGAATCGAGGCTACCCATATATGATGCCTACCGTCGGATTCGAAATACTCTTTGAACTCTCGGAGGAACCCTTCCATCTCTACTCGCGTGCACGGGGATGGACATTGGTAACGGCCCAGGTCGTTATTACTGCGCGACACCAGTAACACATAGAGAATGCCGAATGGCTCTGGCAAAACACCGGCCAGCTTCATTATCAAATCTATATGGCCCGAGGACGGAGCAATGACCAGGCGATCTGCCCCGCTGGTCTTTTCTACGGCCCAGTCATTTGAATAGCTAAAGGGAACAAAGTCTGATCCAACTAAAGAGCTAAACTTGTGTACGTTCATAAGTAAAGCGACGAATAACACAGTGAGCGTCTAAAGTCAGAATTGACCGTGCGGCGCGAATCAACCACCCTTGGCTTACCAAGCTAGTTGTGAAACAAGCTGCTGCCGCTCCGTCCAACGATTTGTTAGGGGCTAGGAACGCGACTTGGAAACTCGTATATGAATTTGAGGAGCATCTCTGTGAAACCAATGAGTTCCTCTGCGTCAGGTTGAGCCATGAGCGCAATTTCATGTGTAGCTTCATTGCCTTTTTTTCGTATGTGGTCAACCCAAGCTCGCCCGTTTGGCGGGATGAATCCGTTTGCTGCAAGATATTCGACATATTCGATGAACTTCAAGCCTGGTTGCGCGCCTTGTTGGACGGCAATGTTCATAAGCATTTTGCGGCTTGCAAGAACTGACGCCGTGAATGCTGCCACGGAACAACAATTCCGCGCCTCCCGATACAACTGTTCCAATTCGGGCGGCAAGTGTTCGACGTCGTTGCCCGGCGCGACGCTCGGATACTGGCGTAATGTATCATCGAAGAACGTTGCGTTATTGCAGTTCGGGCAAATATAAAGTCGCCGTTGCCTGTCAGGGTCGAAATAACCCTTGTCGTTAGCCACATTGAAGCCACAATGGCCGCAGCGGCACTGCTTAGGACCGATACTGCTTAGACCTTGCCAACCCATGTATTCCAGTTTCTACGTCTCAGTTAACCTGGCGGCCGATTTCATTTCAATTTTCGCAGCACCAATCAATTTAAGAAACACGCGCCCGCCGCTCCGTTTAACGATTTGGTTACGCGGCGTCCTCTACAAATAGAAGCTTCGCCGATGTTCCATGATTGCGGTGGACTGAAACATTCAGTTGCTGATTGCCAACCTTCACTCGTTGCACTCACGGAATGGAACATCCTTGTAAACCGAATCAGCGAATCGGGTCCGCACGGAGATCCGAGTGTTCGATCGGGGTTGCCAGATCGAACCGGCGGACAACAGCCTCTACGACATCTTTGAACCATCCCTGAGCATAAGGAGACACATAGACCCGCTCAATGAGCTCGTCCAACTCGACCGGCAGCATAACGTTACGCAGATTTCGCCCTTCGCCTTGCACGATCGTTTGAGTGATAATTCGAATCTCTCGTTCGTGCTCGAAGCTCTTTCGCTTGTGGAGAAACGGTTTCTCGTCGTCGAAGTGAGTCGCTAGGTTTCTGTAGTCGACGTACTCCACTGGAGCAATGAAGACGGGTTTCAGCAGATCGGGGTTCGATTGCGTGGGTCTAGGTAGCCGCAGTGCGCTCGACAGCCTCGCGATTGTCGACTGCATGGCAACGCCGTAGGCTCTGCTCGAATAGATGTTCCACATAGCATCCGACTCGCCATCATTGATATGCCAGCAGTTTATGAACGTGTTCGTCGGCAGGAGGGTTGAGATCACTTCGTAGCGATAAGTTCTGTGATCGAGCATCTTCGATTTCCTTGGGCCGGCCTGCAGCCGCTCAGCTGCATCGAGGGCCCCGAAGGAGCCTTCCCACTTGTCGTCAAAGCTATCGGCACGCGCGAGGAAAAGAGCGCGATCCTTGAACAGGGAGACGAAGCTTGGCCAGATCTACATATCGCCAGATCCTTGCCGCACGTGACTCTGACCGCACACGAACGTCTTGGTGCGGGTCGTGTGTAAACTCAACTTGTGCTAGGTCGGAAGCCTGTTCTGTTTCTGCCATCTGATCAGACTCAGCCGTAGTTGGAGCACTCGCCCACAAGCAAGAGGAGGAAAAGGGCAAGACTCATTTGCCACCAAAAGCGGCAGACTATTCACTTATCTGGCAAGCGCTCAATAACAACGCCTGACACGTTATTATGCAACATACGCTTCTGATCAGTGTATCGCGTGAATCTGCGGCTAATTTTTTTTGTAACCGGAAATGAAACCGCCAGGGCGCAAAGAAACGCCGAGAGCGCCAAGAAACCTTTGACTGCAAGTTTGAATTGATTCAACTCCGCAGCTTGAACGCCTTGGCGGCCTTGGCGTTTCTTTGCGCCTTGGCGGTTCTTTTTGAAACACCGGCCGCCCCTACAAATAATTCTCAGGCCCAGTCCAACTTCGGGTGCATCGTGTGCCAGTTTGTGACTCGTTCATAAGCGAGGGCTACGCGCAACGGTGCGCCCTCCTCGTACAATCGTCCGGTGAACATGATCGACTGGGGGAGTCCTTTTAGAAATCCACACGGTACACAAACCGCCGGATGACCCGTCAAATTTGTCACCAGCAAACTCGCGCTGCCGGGCGCAGGCGAGACAAACACATCCCACTGCGTCATCAGTGCATCCATCTCACGCATCAATAAAGTTCGAGCGCGCTGGGCGCGAATATATTCCACTGCGGGAATGAATCGCGAACTGCGAAACGTGTTGGGCCAATCATTTGGTTCCTGACCGGAGAGTTTGTTGATGTCGCCGTTCCTCGTGATGTCGTCGAAAGCTGTAGCTGCTTCCGCGACGAGGATGATGCGCAACGCGGCGGTTGAAAACCTGGGCAGCTCAAGAGGCTTTAGATTAGCTCCTGCAGATCTCAATGCCGCGAGCGCGTCTTCATACATCTTTTTCCGTTCCGGATCCTGTTGCTGGTCAAACTCAGTTTTCAAATACCCGATTTTCATTTCGCTTAGCGGGCGGGACGGTTCCCAATTGAAAGGGACAGCGCCAACCGTCAGGTCGCGATCATCAGGACCATAGATCGCCCTGAGTGCCGCCGCGCAATCTTCAACGCCCCGACACATCGGCCCGATCTTGTCCATCGTCCAACTCAAACCCATCGCGCCATAGCGGCTGACGCGCCCGTAAGTTGGCCGCAGGCCGACCACACCGTTACGTGAAGAAGGCGAAATGATCGAACCCAACGTTTCAGTCCCAATTGAAAAACCAACGAGCCCTGCAGCAGTGGCAGCGCCCGGGCCCGCGGATGATCCGCTCGAGCCGATTCGATCTTCATCGACCTGCCAGGGATTTTTTGTCATCCCGGCAAACCAACGGCCGCCTTGGGCCAGCGCGCCCATAGAAAGCTTGGCCACTAGAACCGCCCCGGCTCCGCGCAAGCGTTCGACAACTGTTGCGTCGTAGTCGATCACCTGGTTGCGATAAGGCTCAGCGCCCCACGTTGTCGGAATTCCTTTTGTGGCAAACAGGTCCTTTGCACCCCAGGGAACGCCGTGAAGTGGTCCGCGATATTTGCCGCGTTTGATTTCAGTCTCTGCCACTTCGGCCTGCCGCAGCGCCAGCTCTTCTGTGAGCGTTACCACGCAGTTTAGTTTTGGACCAAAGCGTTTGAGCCGCGCCAGGTACATTTTGGTTAGGTCAAGAGGCGAAACTTTTTTGGTGCGAATCAATTCCGCAAGCTGCGTCAAGGTGGCGAACGCCAGATCTTCAATCGAACTGAACCTCGGAGTCTGCGGCTTGCTCAAACTGAATTTGCGTTGCGTGATGTTGAATTTCTTGCCAGGCAGAGCAGGGTGAAAAAGAGTTGCTGGTTCGGTATCGAGCGGAACCTTAATCTGGCGCAGCGTTTCGTACCGCTCCAGATTTGTATTCACGTTTGGCAAGGCCATTTGTTTGTGTACATCAGTAACCTCAAGGCCAAAAAGTTGTTCGGCGCCACGCAGCATGTCTTTTGTTACACGCAAAGGTGCGGGAGTTGGTGTAGGTGAGGGCGTCGGAACCGGAGTCGGAGTAGGAGTAGGAGTTTGAGCAAGCGACTTCGAAGCAATATTAGGCATTGTTGCCGCAGCAACACTGAGGGCGGGAACGAGCTTGACGAATGTTCGCCGGTTTAACTTTTCCGCTTTCGAGTTGCGCTCAGCGTGACCGTTCTTTTTCGATTCGCGCGTCATTCGCTTCGTACCCCTTAGAACAAAATCAATTCGCCTGACCAACCACTCAGAATTTGAGATAAAACCTCAACGCATGATTAACGGCTACCAGCTTTGATTCTTAACCTGAATGCGGTCGCTAACGCTCCCGTACTGAACCGACGAGGCGCACGGAGGAAGCACAACGATTAAGGTTTCGTCATGCTTTGGCCGCTTACGGGGAGCGAACTGCCATACTTCAGATGTACTAGTTTGGTAACGCCGTCTCCCTGAATCGTGAGGATGTAAAGATTGTCGAAGTCGGTCTCAGGAATGATGGGAAAGCTGGGACCGCCAAGCGCGGCGATAATTTCGGGAACAGTATTGTTGTGACCGGCTATGAAAATCGTCTCGCCGGCAGCGCGAGCGCGAATCTGAGCGACGAGGTCAGAAGTTTTCTTTGCTTCCACGACAGTTACCGGCACACGTAATCGCTCCGCCAAAGGTTTGACCGTCTGCTGCGTCCGTTTGAACTGCGTTGCGTAGATCGCTGTAATACCGCTACTGCCAAACATCCGCGCGATCTCCTTCCCGCGGGCTTCGCCTTGTAGACTTATATCTGGATCTTTGTTTTCCGGAGGTACGACCATCTTCTCAGCATGTCGTACGAGAATGACGGTCTTTGGCTGGGCCGCTTGACCTGCGGCAAACGCTCCAGAAAGTAAGTTGCCCGCACTAAGCGCTAGCAACGCGCAGAACACAATGAAGAATGACTTGCTGTATTGGTGTTTAGTCATAGGTTTAATCGTTTCGAGTACTGCAGAGCCGGCTCATTTGTTCCTTCCGGCCTAACATATCACCGGCATGGACGGATTGCCGATTGACGATTGCTGATTGCCGATTGGGCTTGTTGCCAACCAAGGTCTTGAGTACAACTGTATCTAGTACTCAACGATCATGTGCGGGGGCAGGCCCTCTTCCTAACCTTCAAATTGTCGTAACTTGAAATATTTATCCAATTGGCAATCATCTATCGAGCATCGCGCGCTCCGTACCTCAGCCGTGTCACCTTTGCTTTTCCATACCGGTAGATTGAAAGCACGTAAAGATTGTCGTGTTCGTTATCAGCAGTGTCTGGTACTCGCCCGCTGCCCAAAGCCTCGATTAGTCCGGGGATAGTATTACTGTCGGCGGAAACCAAAATCGTCTCGCCGCGGTGCTTATCAATTTGTCTAATCAACTCCTGAGTATCTTTGGCGTCAACTTGAGTAATCGGGACGTTTAGTGCGTTAGCAAGCGGTTGCACCGTTTGCTGTGTGCGTCTGTCCTGGGTAGCGAAGATTGCGTTAATACCTGAGTTTGCCAGGACGCGAGCAAGTTCCTGTGATCGCGCTTGTCCTGGTTGAGTCAAATCCGGATTGGAGTTCAACGGATCTTTAATCTGTTCCGCGTGGCGAACGACGATGATCGTCGTTGTGGGGCGTGAAAACGTAGTCCAGTAACCAAACAACACCACTGCTGCAAAGACCGAGAACAACAACGAGAAAACGATGATGGTTCTAACTCGCGTACGTGGCTCGGGCGTCTCTTCCGTCATTAAGTTGGCCTCGGATTTAGTTGTTGAATCAGGGTTACGAGTGGCCGGCAAGACTACCACCGGCACCAACATAATTCGAGATCTTTGTGCTGCGAACGGTTACTGACCTGCAAGTGCAAACGATTTCCGAAGGTGGTAGTCTATAAGCCAACATTCAAAATCTTTATAACGATGTTCTTATCAGCAGCACATCCTTCCAAAGCGTGAGGTAGTTGGTTTGAGTCAGCAGCAAAAACCAGATTTGTCGCAAATAATCGCAGAGAACTTCGGCGCTAATGCAACGTATGTTGAGGGCCTTTTAAGCCGCTTTCGCAGCAATCCGGATTTAGTCGACGAATCATGGCGTGCGTATTTTGCGGAACTGCTTGGTGACGGCTACCCAACCGCCGGAACGGATACTTCCGACAATGGCAGCCGGACAACTGCCGCTATCGTGCCGACGGAACCGGCAGCGCCACCAGCATCTGCCGCCGCGAAGCCGGCACCCGCGAAGAAGCCCGAACCGCAACCGACAGCAAGCCCTGCGAGCGAGACTGGAATTGAGTCCCAGCCCATTAGGGGTGCTGCTCTCAAAATCGTGGAAAATATGGAGGCCAGCATCTCTGTCCCCACTGCCACGTCCCAGCGCCGCATCCCAGTGAAACTGCTGGATGAAAACCGGCGCACCATCAACAAATATCTGGAAGAGAATGATCGCGGGAAGACTTCTTACACGCATTTGATTGCGTGGGCCATGCTCCGAGCGCTCGATGAATTTCCACGCATGAACGACGGTTACGCAGTGGTCGACGGCGCCCCGACGCGCTTAGTTCGCGAAGATGTGAATCTGGGAATTGCGATCGACATCGCTAAGAAGGACGGCACGCGCAATCTCCTGGTTCCGAATATCAAGGCCGCGAACAAGTTGCGGTACTCAGAGTTTCTGACAGCTTATGACGAGGTAGTGAAACGTGCTCGCGAAGGAAAACTGCAAATAGCGGATTTTCAGGGAACGACAATCTCACTGACTAATCCAGGGACGATCGGGACGGTCGCCTCGACGCCGCGGCTGATGGCTGGTCAGTCTGCGATCATCGCGACCGGAGCCATTGAATACCCAGCGGAATACCAGGCGATGGACGCGGAAGCCTTGTCGCAGTTGGGAATCAGCAAAGCCATCACCATCAGTAGCACTTACGATCACCGGATCATTCAGGGCGCGGAATCTGGTTCGTTTCTCGCGCGCGTCCACGAGCTGATCCTGGGAAAACACAAGTTCTACGACGACATCTTTGCCAACCTGGGAATCCCCTACGCGCCCTTGCGCTGGAACGTCGACCGCAATCCGTTTTTTCTGTCAGCTGATCGAAGTCACGAACAGACGATTAAAGAAGCGCGCGTGATGGACCTGATCAACGCCTATCGGGTGCGCGGTCACCTGATCGCCGACATCGATCCGCTACATGCGATGCCTTTGCTCTATCACCCTGAGCTGGATATCGAGACCTACGGCCTTACGATCTGGGATCTTGATCGAGATTTCATTACCGGCGGTCTCGCCGGAACTGAGACTGCACCGCTCCGCGAGATCATCGCCATTCTGCAACGCGCTTACTGCGGCAAAGTCGGAATCGAATACCGGCACATTCAAAGCAAAGAACAGAAAGTGTGGATTCGTGAACAGATTCGCCGGCAGTTTGTAGAACCGGAGCCGATCCCGGCCGAAGTTAAGAAACAGCTTTTATGGAAACTAATTTCCGCGGAACAGTTTGAGCGGTTCCTCCACACCAAATATTTGGGACAGAAGCGGTTCTCACTTGAAGGCTGCGAAACAATCATTCCCCTCCTCGATCAACTGATTGAAGATGCCGCCGCGCGTGGCGTCGAAGACATCACTCTGGGCATGGCCCATCGTGGCCGCTTGAATGTGCTTGCGAATGTGATTGGACATTTCTGCGAGCGAATCTTTGCTTCGTTTGAAGGGTCAGCCCATCCTTCCTTCCCCGCCGATGAGGGCGATGTGAAATACCACCAGGGAGCTGTAGGAGAACGCGAAAGTGCTAGTGGCCGAAAAGTTCGGCTTACGCTTTCTCCTAATCCGAGCCACCTCGAAGCCGTGGATCCGGTTGTCGAAGGCATGGTGCGGGCCAAGCAGGATGCGATGCGCGCCCAGGGCGCGTCGCGCGAAGAAGTAATCGATCGCGCCTTGCCGGTGCTGTTGCATGGCGATGCGGCTTTCGCCGGGCAAGGCATTGTGATGGAGACATTGAATCTCGCCGATCTGAAGGGCTATCGCACGGGCGGCACGATTCACATCATCATCAACAACCAAATTGGGTTCACGACTTCGCCGGAAGCAGGACGTTCGACAATTTATTCCACTGATGTGGCGCGCATGACGCAGTTGCCCATTTTTCATATCAATGGCGACGATCCCGAAGCTGCTTATCGTGCTCTGCAAATTGCGCTCGACTATCGGCAGGAGTTCAACAAAGACGTAGTACTGGACGTTGTTGGGTTCCGCAAACTTGGTCACAACGAAACCGACGAGCCCAGTTACACGCAGCCTTTAATGTATGCGCGCGTGAAAGCGCATCCCGGCGTGCGCACCATCTATTCGCAAAAGCTGATCAGTGAAGGCGTAATCGACGAGGCCGAGCTTAAAGGAATGGTTGAGGAGCGGATCCAACGCTACGAAGACGCTCTCAGTCGAGCAAAACAGGCAGTCGCCGAAAAGGAACCTGCGCGCGTAGCTACGCCCCGGGTTGAGCTCGATGGTTCTGAAATTATCGAAACTGGAATCGCAGCCGAAACGATTAAAGAGCTGGCGCAGAAGATCGCCGTCATTCCTCATGATTTCAATATCAATCCGAAGATGGTCGGCCAACTCGCGCGCCGCGCCAAGATGGGTGAAGGAACTTTGCCCATGGATTGGGCTTTCGCGGAAGCAGTCGCCTTTGGCTCAAGTGTGCTTGACGGCACTCGCGTGCGTTTGAGTGGACAGGATTCCGGCCGTGGCACGTTTAGCCAGCGCCACGCAGTTTTATACGACACGCAAACAGGCCGGCAATGGACGCCCCTTTCTGAGTTGCGATCCCCTGCCAATCCGGAAGCGCAGTTTGAAGTTTTTGATAGCTCCCTTTCAGAGGAAGGCGTGCTTGGGTTTGAGTACGGCTATTCCGTGATTGCGGCTGATGCTCTCGTAATTTGGGAAGCGCAATTCGGCGACTTTGGAAATGGCGCGCAGACGATCATCGATCAATACATTGCCGCTTCCGAAGATAAATGGAAACAGACTTCGCGCCTGACAATGCTTTTGCCGCATGGTTACGAAGGACAGGGCCCTGAGCATTCCAGCGCGCGGCTCGAGCGCTACCTGCAACTTTGCGCGGAGAATAATCTTCAGGTTTGCAATCCGACCACACCGGCCCAGTACTTCCATCTGCTGCGACGTCAAACCAGGCCTGGCATGGAACGACCGCTTGTGGTAATGACACCCAAGAGTCTGCTGCGTCTGCCCGCTGCGACATCGACAATTGAAGATCTGGTGAGCGGAGGTTTTCAGCCGCTGATTCGCGATCCGGAGGTTCAAGACAATGCCGGAGTGAAACGGATTGTGTTGTGCAGCGGCAAGCTTTATTACGATCTGATCGAGGCACGAAAGAAGCTCGGAGAAATGCAGCCCTGCGTCTTGATCAGATTGGAGCAGTTTTATCCGTTTCCCTTAAAGGCCCTCGAAGAAACGCTGGCACTTTATCCGAATGCAACTCAAATTGTCTGGGCGCAGGAAGAACCGAAGAACATGGGCGGCTGGACTTTTGTCGAGCCGCGCTTAGAGAACTTGCTGCCAGGTTGCGAGCGCGCGATCTATGTCGGGCGAGCGCCCTCAGCGAGTCCGGCGACAGGCTCATACGCCATCCATCAACAGGAACAGGCCAGCCTGGTAAAGCTTGCCCTCACGCCGTCAGCTTCCAAAGCCGAAGCAATAGTCTAAGAGATGGTTTAGACAAGGCCGATCGGGTTGGGCGAGGATTCGCAGTACGTGGGCGGGTTTTACGCGCCATCCCGAAGGGCTGATAGGCCAGGCGTTTTACGGCTGGTTCACTGCGGCGATGGTTTGCTTGAGGCCGCTTCAGCGGCCTTATCCGCAAAAGGCCGGTGAAACGGCCTATAAACCAAATCTTGGGCCATCCATACCAGCCGTAAAACGGCTGGCCTATTGGCCCTTCGGGCTGGCGCGTAAACGAGGCACATAACCCAGTAAACGAGGCACATCACCGAAGTTGTCCTTACTCATTCAGTCCTCGTTTCGCCTCAGGTAATCGCGTTGCTTTGTAATACAAAGTACTTGACAAAAATGCCGCCGCGGGGCTATTCTGCTGCGCGATGGCACCCACTCCGCAAATTTCACCACTTTCCGAACAGCCAGTAGCGCTTCATGAGCGCGCCATGGACAACCTGCGATTTATTCGCGAGACCATGGAACGCGCTGGAGCTTTCACTGGAATTTCGGGCTGGGGCCAGGTGGCCATTGGTGCCACGGCGCTAATCGCGGCACCGCTTGCCGCGCAACAGCCCACCTTCAAAGCATGGCTCTTAGTTTGGCTCGTCGAAGGCCTGGTGTCGCTCTTGATCGCGGGTTGGTCTATCGATCGCAAAGCTCGCACAGCGCAAATGCCTTTGCTCAGCGGTCCCGGGAGAAAAGTCGCCTTTAGTCTTTCACCACCGCTCTTAGTTGGAGCCCTGTTGACGGTAGTTCTCTATCGCGCCGGACTGACTAATGCTATTCCAGGAGTATGGTTGTTGCTTTATGGCACGGGTGTGGTCACGGGCGGCATGTTCTCGGTAACCATCGTCCCAATCATGGGAATGTGCTTCATGGCGCTGGGGGCGCTAGCACTATTCCTGCCGCCCGCATTTGCGAATTGGTTTTTGGCGGCGGGCTTCGGCGGCCTGCATATTATTTTCGGCGTAATAATCGCAAGGAGGTATGGTGGCTAAGTCAGCATTAAAAACATCAACACGACGGCAGGCAGCGGCTCCCCGCGAGCTACGCAGTGCTCGTGCGAGCGCTGCCGCGCCAGCGCTCGACCGACTGATTCATGAACGCATGCGACTCGGCATCGTCAGTGCCCTGGCGGCAAACGAGTCGTTGACTTTCAGCGATCTTAAGAGCCTGGTGGAATCGACAGATGGAAACTTGAGTGTGCACGCCCGCAAGCTTGAGGACGCCGGTTATATAAGCTGCACGAAGTCTTTCGACGGCAGGGTTCCCAAGACTGAGTACAAATTAACTGCGGCCGGCCGGCGCGCGTTAGAAAACTATCTAAACCACATGGAGACGTTGATTCAGAAAATGCGGAACACCTGAGGCCGCATTTTTTTTGCTCGCGTACTTTGCGATGCAAAGGGCTTTGCCTGCGACATCAACTTCAAAGAAAAGACTATGTTCACGAACGTCAATCTCGCTGCGCCGCTTGGAGCTCTGGCGCTGCTCGGCACCGGATCTTTGTTCCTGGTGCTGGCCCTGGCTTTCGTTTTTACACTCGTAAAGCGAAAGTTTCGCGCGAATAAGCTGGTGCTGGTCGCTGCTGCCATGATTGCCGCAACTTACCTCGGTGTGTTGCTGATTTTTTCTTTTAAGAGCATTGAGCAGGCGCTCGCACGCGGTCAGGAAAAACACTTCTGCGAAATTGATTGCCATCTCGCCTACTCGATCGTCGCCGTAACCGATTCTAAAACCTTGGGCATCCCGCCCATGCAAGCAACCGCTACCGGAATGTTCCGCAGTGTGACCATCAAAACTCGTTTTGATGAAAATACTATCAGCCCCAACAGAGGTAATGGTTTGCTTTATCCGAATAGCCGGGTCGTGACCCTGGTCGATGACCAGGGCCGCAAATACTTTCCCTCCCCTGCGGCGCAAGGCATCCTTGAGGGTCTAAAGAGTGCTGGTAACCCTCTAAATGCTCCGTTGCGTCCCGGCGAATCGTATACCACGACTGTCGTTTTCGACCTTCCCCCTGATGATCAGAATCCACATCTGCTGATCAGCGAAGGCGAATGGCTGACACACTTCGTGATCGGGCATGAGAACAGCCCCCTCCATAGGAAAACAAAGTTCCAACTCTAACCAGCGGCGAACACGAACAAAGCAAATGGAACAATTTGACGTGGTTATCGTCGGCGCTGGTCTGGCCGGACTGCAGTGTGCCAGGTTATTGAGCAGCTCCGGTCTAAGAGTTCTCCTGGCCGATCGCAAGGCGAATCTAAGTCATTCGATTCATACGACGGGGATCTTCGTGCGACGCACGCTCGAGGATTTTGCCATTCCGGAAGACTGTCTTGGTCCAGCTGTGCGGGACGTCACGCTCTACTCGCCCTCGCGACGCTCACTAACACTCTCGAGTGCGAAAGACGAGTTCCGCGTCGGCCGCATGGACCTGCTGTATCAGCGATTCCTGGAACAATCCCTGGAAAACGGAGTCGAATGGATGCCGGCGACTCGTTATGCAGATCTTTCAAACTTAAAGAACCAACTCGTAATTCGCCTCGATACAAATCAGTCTTCCCGCTGGATCAAGGCTCGCTACCTCGTGGGCGCGGACGGCGCAAATTCCCGCGTCGGTCGCGACCTTAACCTCGATCGAAACCGTGAATGGATTGTGGGAGTTGAAGATGTTTACAAAGCGGTGACGCCGAAGGGTGAGCCGCGCCTTCATTGTTTTCTCGATCGCAAACTCGCGCCCGGTTATCTCGCTTGGATCGCTGATGACGGCGAGGAAGTTCATGTCGGAGTTGGAGGCTACCCGGCGATGTTCGATCCGGTGAGCGCTCTGGCACTTTTCAGCAAATCCATCGGTGATGTTTTGGACCTGGATTCTTACAAGTGGTTGGAGCGGCGTGGAGGACGGATTCCCGTAGGCGGTGTGTTACGGCGCATTGCAAGCAAACAGGGTCTGCTGGTGGGCGATGCCGCGGGGGCGGTATCACCATTGACCGCGGGAGGCCTCGATCCCTGCATGCGCCTCTCGACGCTAGCTGCACAGGTAATAAGAAACTATCTCGCGACAGACGATCCTGCGGCTCTGGAAGCCTACTCGGGCAAACTTTTTCGCGCTCGCTTCTCCTCGCGGATTTGGATGCGACGCCTGGTCGCACACCTAAATCAGCCGGCCCTTGAACTGGGTTGTGCAGCCTTAAAGCTCCCCATCCTTAAATCTTTTGCCAGTCACGTCTTTTTTGGCCGCGGATCATTTCCAGTGGATACCCAGGACTTGGATTACCCAACCGCACCAGCCGTGTCGCTGAGTGTGGCAGGCCACATTTCCAAGTGACGGCCATATGACTGTAATGGAAGGCCTCTTAGTGTGAAGACTAGCATCGATCGCCTTCGAGTCGGCGAGGGTGTTGGGAAAGGACACAATTGGAAAGGACTTAAACATGACTAAGCGAATCTTGGCTATTGGCTTCATCTTTGTGTGCGCTTCCATTGCCTGGGCGATCCTCGGTGGGACGATCTTCTCGCGTACCTATTCACATGACCGAATGGCTGAAAGCCACGTGATTTCCACTTGGGGTGCTTCGCAAAATCAATTACCACCAACCGCTCTATTTCGACATGTAATACCCAAAACAGAAGAGACTGTTGAAAACGGAAAGAAGGTAACCAAAACCGTAGCGGACATCGTCACAACTAACCTCCCGCTGGAGGCCAGCAAAATTAATGTTGCTCTTGATCTTGAACACCGGCAGAAAGGGCTGCTTTGGTTCAGCACCTACAAAGTCGATTTCTCAGGCGCATACACGTTTCGCAACATCAGCGAAAAAGAGGAAGCCGTCGTCTTTGCTTTGCAATTTCCCACCACTGAAGCGATCTATGACAACCTGACTTTCCTCGTCGATGGTTCCCCAGTTCCGATTACGAATCAAGACAACGCGGCGGTCGGCGTGGTGAAAATCGCCGCTGGTAAAACAGCACAGCTCGCGGTTGGGTATCGCTCACAGGGATTAGATGAGTGGCGCTACAGCTTTGGCGGGCCCAGCGTCACACAAGTCCGAGACTTCACTCTCAACATGAAGACGAACTTCAAGGATGTGGATTTCCCGGACAACACGATTTCACCGACAGAGAAGCACGAAACTGAAAATGGGTGGTCGCTTAGCTGGACTTACACGAATCTGTTGTCGGGATTCCAGATCGCTATGGTAATGCCAGAGAAACTTCAGCCGGGCCCACTTGCCGGACGTATCAGTTTCTTCGCGCCGGTGTCCTTGTTCTTTTTCTTCTTCTTGATGTTCATCATCACAACTATTCGTGGCATCGAGCTTCATCCTATGAACTATCTGTTTCTCGCAGCCGCGTTCTTCTCCTTCCATCTGCTCCTTGCGTATCTTGTCGATCACGTTTCAATCCATGTCGGCTTTGTGATTGCTTCAGCCGTATCGATCTTTCTGGTAGTCAGCTACCTGCGGCTCGTGGTGGGCATGAGTTTCGCCGGTCGCGAGGCAGCATTCGCACAATTCGTTTATCTCGTCGCTTTTTCGTATGCCTTCTTTCTCAAGGGCTTTACCGGCCTGGCTGTAACCAGCGGGGCGATTGTTTCGCTGTTCGTTGCCATGCAGGTTACCGGCCGAATCCGCTGGGCAGATAAATTTTCCCTTAAACCCGCAAAAGAACCGGCAGCCGAACTCACCTGAGTGTTAATAACCTCGCTTCGCGAGCGTTAACAAAGGTAGCCAGAACATCCGGGGCGAAGCCGGCTCCCTAAAAGTCTCCCTCGGTATTGTCCCAGGAATACGCATTAGCTTTTATGCAGAGTGACGGCGATTCGTTGAGCAGCAGACGCACCGGAAACTGAGACAAACTTTCTTAAGCAATCTGTCGTACAGCCACGTGACCGCCGAGGGTTCGCGCAAATAGCAATAATGAAAGCCTTCTTTTCCTTTTACACCGACGCCCTGAAGATTGCCCTGCAATCAATTTTTGCCCACAAATTGCGGGCTTTTCTCACATTGATCGGAATCATCATCGGCGTGGCCTCGGTAGTGGTAGTCGGAGCCTCGATTAGCGGCCTCAATACTTATGTCATCGACAAGATGTCGAAGGTGCTCGGCAGCAATCACTTCATGATTGCGCGCATGGCCTTTCATGGCCGCTTATCTGACGATGAATACGAACGCGTCAACCGTCGCAACAAAATGCTTCATTGGGAGGACTACGAGTGGGTTCGCGATCATTGTCTTTCCTGTGTGGAAGTCGGTGCTCAGCTCAACAGCGGCGTCGATCTGAAGCAGGAAGGCATCGAGTTTCCTGGCGCGCGCATTAACGGCGTTACCGCCAACATGGTCGATATCGAAGATAAGACCATGGCAGACGGCCGGTTTATTTCCGGCGACGAAGTAGAACGCTCAGCCCTTGTTTGCGTTTTGGGCGGCGACATCAAAGACAAGTTCTTCGCGAACACGAGTGCCGTCGGCAAGACATTGAAGATTCGCGGTTTGCCCTTCCGTGTCGTCGGAGTAGAAGAAAAGCGCGGTTCATTCTTTGGCGATTCCTTTGATCGCCAGGTCTACATTCCCGTCACGACGCATCAACAGATTTTCGGACGAAACGGTTTGCAAATTCACGGCAAGGGACGAGATCGCGCAACCTTCCAGGCGACAATCGAAGACGCGCGCATCGCGCTGCGAAACAAACACCGGTTGAAGGGAAATGAAGAAGACGACTTCGGCGTAGTGAATGTTGAAGACCTAAATAATCAGATCGATGAAATGACTGGCAGCATCGCCGCAGTGGTAGTACCGATTACCCTGATCACACTCGTGGTGGGCGGGATTGTCGTCATGAACATCATGCTGGTGAGTGTCACGGAACGAACGTTTGAAGTCGGTTTGCGCAAAGCGGTAGGAGCCACGCGCAAACAAATCCTGATGCAGTTTCTGATTGAGTCGGCAATCCTTTGTGCCCTGGGCGGCATTATCGGGCTGCTGCTTGCCTGGGGAGTAACGCAGCTGATTACAACGCTGGCCTCGATCACAATGACGATTACGATTGGCTATATCCTGTTGGCATTGATCGTTTCCACCGCCATTGGCATGCTGGCGGGCATTTATCCAGCCTTCAAAGCAGCGCGACTGGATCCCATTTTGGCCCTGACGCACGCTACCTGAGTCATGAAACTTAAAATTCCCAGAGGTGTGCTGCGCGAAACGCTGGTGATGGCGCTCGATAGCGTGCGCTCCCACAAGTTTCGCAGTTTTCTCACCGTGCTCGGAATTGTCATTGGTGTGATGACCGCTATTGTAATCGCCTCGCTGTTGACGGGTTTGAGACAGAACATTGTCGCCATGATTGAAGAGTATGGAACGAACAACATCTATGCGTTCCATCTTTCTACCGGTCCGCGCGTCAGTGAGGATCGTTCAGAACGCACGCGCAAACCCTTGACGGTGGCTGATGCTGAAACAATCAAAGCACAGGCCAGCGCCGTGGACGACGTAGCAGTTGTGGCCCCCAATGTTGGTTATAGTGGCGGACCTTTCGACGACAACGTAACTTACGAAGGGCACAATTACCGTTGGGGCAATACCCAGGGAGTTAGCGCCAATTACGCGGACCTTTCGAACATCACCTTAAAAGAAGGACGATTTATCAGCGAGCTGGACGATCAACAGCGAGCGAATGTGATGGTGATTGGGGTCAACGCAGCGGATGCGCTCTTCCCGGGACAACAGACTCAGATTGCGGGCACACAAGTGCGAATGGGCGGTTACAACTTTGAAATTATCGGTGTCCTGGAAAAACGTAAGGCAGGGTTCTTCGGCGAGAACGAGGAAGACAATGCTGTGTTCATTCCCCTCCGGACGGCGCAGAAAGTTGCCCCGGCGCGCGGCTACCTGCTGTTCGTGATCCGCGCGCACTCGGGACAAGTGAATGAGGCGTTGACCCAAGCGGAAGAGATCTTACGGCGACGCCGCAACGTAAAGTTTGAAGCGCCGAACAATTTTGACATCAAGACGGCGGACAAGTTTATTGAACAGTTCGATAGCATCACAGCGATGGTTGGCTTAATTGCGATTGCGATTTCAAGTCTTGGCCTGCTCGTGGGCGGCATAGGTGTAATGAACATCATGCTTGTCAGCGTCACGGAACGCACGAAAGAAATCGGGGTGCGGAAGGCGCTCGGCGCTCGTCGCAGAGATATTGTGCGACAGTTTCTTTTCGAGGCGATGACATTAACTTTCCTCGGCGGCATTCTGGGTGTGGTGTTAGCTGTTGGCATTAGCCAGCTGATTATGTTGCTGATTCCCAGTTTGCCGGCCTCAATTCCAACCTGGGCGGTGATGTCCGGACTGATTGTGTCTGTAGGTGTAGGTCTGATTTTTGGTGTCTGGCCGGCGCGAAAAGCCTCTCGACTCGATCCCATCGAGTGTCTCCGCTACGAATAAAGTTCAGTTTCAAGTTTAATTGCAGTAAGGAAGGCGGCCTGCCCCCCGCTCTTTCTGAGAATGACTTCACGCTCTCGCGGGCGTTCCTTGATCCTTCGCACCCTCACGGCGGTCCGACTCACAACATTTCTTTTAAATACCTCTATAATCAAATTTGCTTTACAATCCCGGCGCCTTCAATTCATGTTCTACCAATGCCGAACCAACGTGATTTCGTCAAAGAGTTTCTGACTTACATCCAGGTCGAGAAGGGATTAGCGCGTCACACACTTGAAAGTTACGGTCGTGATCTGGCACGGCTCCAATTGTGGGCCGACAAAGCCGGAAAACCACTCGCCGACTTAACTCGCGCTGATCTGCGAAAGTGGATTGCCAGTCTTTCGCGTACAGGATTAGCTCCCACTTCCGTTGCGCGCGCCGTCAGCGCTGCGCGAGGCTTGTTTCGCTTCCTGATGCTTGATGGTCACATTAAACGTCTTCCGACAGAAGACCTCGACACACCACAACGCTTTGCTTACCTTCCTCAGTTTCTGACGGAGGATGAGATAAACCAGTTACTTGCCGCGCCTGACATTGCGACTGAGGAAGGCGTGCGGGATCGTGCTCTGATTGAAGTGATGTATGCCGCCGGGTTGCGGGTTTCGGAATTGATTTCGCTGAAGCAGGCAGATGTTGACGTGCAATCGGGTTTAGTGGTTTGTCACGGCAAAGGCAGCAAGGAGCGGCGCGTGCCGATTGGTAAGAGCGCGATTCATTGGCTGCGGCAATACGGCGCGATTCGCGCCGGTTATGGGAAGCCGACTTCGCCTAACTTGTTCCTTAATCGCGGGAAGCCAATCACAAGACAATTTGCCTGGTCTATGATCAAGCGTTACGCAAACAAAGCAGGAGTGAAGGATATCTCGCCGCATACGTTACGCCATAGTTTCGCCACACATCTACTGCAGCACGGCGCCGACTCGCGTTCGGTGCAGG
Organism: Pyrinomonadaceae bacterium; assembly: GCA_963826235.1. Taxonomy (GTDB): domain Bacteria; phylum Acidobacteriota; class Blastocatellia; order Pyrinomonadales; family Pyrinomonadaceae; genus PSRF01. The sequence continues at coordinate 544,446 of CAWGWE010000003.1, forward strand.
CGTTGTTGGGTCACAGCGACATTTCGACAACGCAGATCTACACGCACATCACTGATAGACACTTGCGGAACTCTTACGACAAACACCATCCACGCGCGCGGCGGAAACAATAGTTCCGGGTTTCGAGTTCAGGGTTTCGAGTTTTAGATCTTCAGAGTTAAGTTCGGAGTGCTCTGCCTCCCGACCATCGGTGGGCTTTGCCCTCCGCTGCGCGCTAAGTCTCTGACTTACCGTGAAGTCGTTTTCATTTTATGCGAGGGCTGAGCCCTCGCCTGGATCATAAGAGTAATTAACGCCCGGTAGTCAAAGACTTACCGCGCACCGGAGGGAAAGCCCGAAGGCAGAAACCCGACACCCCCGGCTACCCGGCGCCGACACCCGAAACCCGATACCCGATGTTCCTGTTATCAAAACCTTCTGCCAGACAAGTTCAAGATTTCATCGACGCACACCGCGACTTGCCGTTTTCTTATCCGGAGATTGGCGCCACTCGCACCACGCCGCCGCCAGGCTATATCGTCGATCATAATCGCGTGCAATTGGGAGTTGGCGAGCTTTGTTTCAAACGAGCAGTCTCAGCAATCCGCAGTTGGAAACAATTTGATCTTGGCTGGGTTCAGGCGCGCCCCGCAGCCACGCCCGTTGAAGTGAATGCCGCAGTCGGTGTACTTGCGCGCCATTGTGGTTTTTGGTCGTTCAACGTTTCTCGGGTTGTTTATCTGATCGACGAACAAGGGCCGACCGAGAGATTTGGTTTCGCTTACGGTACCCTGACGACTCATGTTGAGCGTGGTGAAGAGCGTTTCACGGTTGAATGGCATCGTGACGACGATTCCGTCTGGTACGACATTCTTGCTTTCTCGCGACCCAATAAAGCCATCGTCAAGGTTGGTTTCGCTTACGCCCGCATTCTGCAAAAACGTTTTGCCCGAGACTCTCTTAAGGTTATGACCGAAGCCGTAAGGGACGAAGTCACTCGCTGAAGTTGCGTTTCGGGCTTCGCCCTCCGGTGCGCTAAGTCTCTGACTTACCGACAGCGATTACTTTTATCATTCATGCGAGGGCTCAGCCCTCCATGAAATGAAGGGTGACTTCGTGGTAAGTCAGACTTACCGCGCACGGGAGGGCAAAGCCCGAACCCGGCACACCGCGCTCACGCCCGCACCGGAATACTCGGGCGCTGGAGTAAACGAAGTTGTTAAATAACCTGAGATAAAGCGGTTTCTGTCACCATCCCGGTCATACTGCCAGCTCCGGCAGTCGGACCGAAAAATATTGCGGAACGCTGATCGAAAGAGTACAGTAGCGCCCGTTCGCTGTTCGCTGATTTCCAACCGACTCGCCTCAGCCAGATTGCCTTCGAGGCAGCCAGCCACACCTTTATTTATGGGCAGGAACGCATTTTTGGCAGACAGGTCGTTGCTATTGGGAGATAGCTAATGCAGCAAAGAATAGCCGGCAACAGAAGCCTAAAAGTTACCCTTCCGCGCAAGCGCGTGCTAATCGTCAATTGTTACTTCGACGATTCGCGCCAACCAATTCGTCGCACTTCGAAAATTCCTCAGGCGGTTGGCCCAATCTACCTGGCCGGAGCCTTTGCGCGAGAGCTATGTGACGTCAGCTGTTACACCGAAGTCGCCAGTGGTCCTTTGGAAGATGAGAAGCTGCTTTCCGGGATCGACATGCTTGTCCTAACCGGACTGACTAACAGCTTCGATCGGATGTTGCACCTCACGGCCTACGCCCGCACGAAAAATCCGAAGGTGGTAGTTGTCGCTGGTGGTCCTCCAGTGCGTTCGTTGCCAATTCTTTCCCGCAAGTTTTTTGATTACTCCTGCATGGGCGATATTGAAGAGCTCTGCGATGTCATCAAAGAAACTTTTGGCGCCGCTTATGTCGCAGAGGAAATGTTGCCACGCTACGATCTGGCTTATTGGTTAGGCCGGATCGGTTACGTCGAGACTACACGTTATTGTAATTTCCGTTGCTCTTTCTGTTCCCTAACTGCCGAAGGACATGGTTATAAGACTTACGACCTGGAATACATCCGGCGTCAAATCCTGGCTTCGGGAAAACGCAATCGCATGTTATTTCTCGACAATAATTTTTACGGGAGCGATCGCGATCATTTTCACGCCCGCCTCGACTTGATTAGCGAGATGCGGCGGCAGGGTCAGTTTCAGCACTGGGGCGCGCTGGTCACCAACGACTTTTTCCTGAAGCAGCAGAATCTGACTCGTATTAAGGCCGCGGGTTGTGAGCTCTTGTTCAGTGGCCTCGAGTCATTTGATAACGATTGGTTACGCAACTTTAATAAGCTGCAAAACACGGCTGCGCCCCAGGTCGAGATGATCAGCAGATCGCTGAATGCTGGCATTGTCTTCGCCTATGGCTTGATGCTTGACGTCACCACCCGCAGCGTTTCTGATCTGCGCCGCGAATTAAGATTTATTACCGGCACACCGGAAATTACGCTGCCATCGTTCGTGACACTTTCGATTCCTCTTCTGGGCACGCCATACTTTTTTGAGTGTCTCAATCGGGGTTCGATTCTTCCTGATACCAAACTGCGCGACATGGATGGCACGACGATCCTGCAGAAGCCTTTGGATCCCATCAGTGAGGTCGTTAAGTTCGTTGATGATGTGCAGTCGCTCAAGGGTTACCGACGACGCACTCTCAAACATGCTGCGGGCTTTGCCCGGCTCTACCGATCGAAGCTCAACACGATGCAGCTGATTTTTGCGCTCGGAGCAGGCTTGATGGTTTGCGCGCAACCACTGACTGGTTCATTGGCAGGCCTGGGTTGGATTCGCCACCGTCCCAAGCCACGCACTTACGTCAGCACCACTGAACCGCTGGATCACATGTACACGCCCGCTTTTCGCGTGGAATCCCGCTACGAAAGCTACTTCAAAGCCACCATGGTTACGGACAAGGGTGGCACACTACACAAAGATTTACTCGAGTCAGGATTGCTGCTTAATGCTCCGCGCACTGCGGTCGCAGGCGCTTGAAACCTACGCCGGGAGATTCTGAATGCCCCCTTATAGAATCATGACGTTTGACGGTGGTGGTGTGAAAGGCGCCTTGATGGCCACACTCGTTAAACGCATCAGCGATAAATTCCCTAACCTACTGGACCAAGTTGATCTCTTTGCCGGCACGTCTACTGGATCAGTTGTGGCCCTTACTCTGGCTTCCGGTTTTAGCGCTGACACTCTTGTAAGTTTTTATTCTGAAGCTAACCTGCGGCTGGCATTTTCGCCTTCGCGCTTCAATTGGTTTCGGCCGAAATTCAGCAATGCCAATTTTCGTTCGCTGCTTGAAACCCATTTCCCCGGCAACCCTCGTCTCGGCGATTTGACGAAGCACAATCTAGTGGCTCCTACTTTCAAGCTCGACAATGAAAAGCGGCAGGATTGGTGCCCGGTCTTTGCTCATAACTTTCCCGGTTCGCATCACCTCGACGAGTTGGTTGTCGACGTGGCATTGCGTAGCGCTGCGGCGCCCACAGTCTTTCCCTCGCACCAGGGACACATTGATGGCGGCATGGTGGCGAATAATCCCAGCACTGTGGCAATCGCGATGGCCCTCGGTCATAAAACTCCGCGCCCGGCACTTGAGGACCTTCGCGTCATCTCGCTAGGGACGGGATTAACGCCGACGATTATCAGCCTTAACACGACAAACTGGGGCATCATTCAATGGATGCTCAATCCATTCCGGCAACCTCAAACTCCACTTTTAAACATTCTGTTCGACGGCGTGGTCGAAGCCGACGCATCGATGAGCAAACATATGCTGAGGGATCGTTACATACGCCTCAATCCAAAGCTTGTGCAGCAAACGGAGCTTGACGACTGGAGGGCAGTTCCTCAGTTAATTCAAACTGCAAACGATTACGATTTAGGTCCTGCGATAGAGTGGATTGAAAAACACTGGAATTAAGCAGTGGGCTGGGTGCGAGCCCGTTCACGTTGGACCAGCAGCCGTCGCAGAATCTTTCCTGCCGGACTCTTGGGGATCTCCTTAACAAACTCCATCAGCCTGATGCGCTTATGCGGCGCCACCTGTTGCGCGACGAATTCCATGATTTCTTTAGCGCTGGCGGCACTCTTGAGCACCACGAATGCTTTGGGCACTTCACCTGCTTCCTCGTCAGGGCTGGGAATCACCCCGGCGTCGGCGACTGCGGGATGCGTAAGCAGGATCGCCTCAAGTTCCGCAGGCGCAACTTGCCGCCCTTTATACTTGATTAGTTCCTTTAAACGATCGATTACAAAGAGCTGGCCCTGCTCGTCCGCATAACCCACATCGCCGCTGCGAAGCCAGCCGTCCTCGTCGATCATTTCCGCGGTTGCCTGCGGATTACCCAGATAACCTCTCATCACCTGTGGCCCACGAATCCAGATTTCGCCTGCTTCGTTAGCAAGCAGTTCTGTGTGTGTATCCGGATCGACAATCTTGCATTCGGTGTTCGGCAGACAGTAGCCAACCGATCCGGGTGTGTCGCGTTTCAAAGGAACGCTTGCATGCGATAACGGACTAACCTCAGTCAATCCATATCCATATTTGATCCGGCAACCAAGTCGTTTCATACAATCTTCCGCCACACTCTGAGGGAGGGAAGCTGCGCCGCAATGAATCAACCCTAACTTTGACAGGTCGTAGTCTTTAACTTCCGGCGCGCGAGAAAGTGCCAACACGAGGGGCGGCACGAGCGGAGCAATAGTCACCCCGTACTTCTGCAACGTTTCAAGAAAAGACTTCAACTCGTAGCGAGCCTGCGTCACAACGGTAGCCCCCTGCGAAAGTGCCTGGTTTATCACGACGTGTAAGCCATAAAGGTGATACATCGGCACGAGGCAAATCATTACGTCGTCCTCTGCCAGGGCATCGTTGCCTTCGATCTGACAGAGCATCGAAACAAGGTTGCGGTGGGTCAGCATGACACCCTTGGGAAAACCGGTGGTGCCACTGGAGTAAGGCAACGCTGCGAGATCTTCGTGAGGATTGATCGTGCGAACTGGAGGCTCGGTATCGTGAGTTAACAAAGAAGCGAACGAAATGACATCGCCAGCACTTTTACTTTCGCCAATCACAATAAGTTTTTCGATGCCCGCGGCTGCAGCAGCGTCGCGGGCTTTGCCGATTAGCTGTGGGATTGTAATCAAAAACTTAGCGGCGGAATCGCGCAGTTGAGTTTTGATCTCCTCGTCGGTAAAAAGCGGGGGCACCATCGTGACCACGCCTCCCAACGACACGACGGCGTGAAACGCGAGAGCGAATTCCGGCGAGTTGGGGCTGTAAATCGCCAGCACATCACCTTTTTGCAAGCCAAGGTTAGCGAAGCCGGCTGCCAGGCGGCGAACGAGAGGAGTAAGTTGCTCATAAGTAATTGTCCGGCCGGTCTCGCCCTCGATAATCGCGGGCTTGTCACCAAATTCCGCCGCGCGCTGCAAAACAAAATCCGTCAGGGAGATTTCCGGAATCGCGACAGTGGGGTGAGGACTGCTGAATATCATTAAAGGCTCCTTATAAGGATTGCCGATTGCCGATTGCCGATTGGAAAGCTCTGACTGTCTTATACCGAATTCCTTGATTGTGGCGAACCTCTCACTTCAAGTTGCCTGGACAATCGGCAATTGGCAATCACTTGAACGGTTCGTCTCGTTCCGCGACTGCTTGCTTGAAACCAACCTCCCCTGCTCGCTTTTGAAATGCGTATCCTTCTTTTGTGTGACGTGCAATACCGTCGAAAATAGTGCCCAGCAACTGCGTAGTGTTGAGACCGTTGCCCAACATCGTCTGGTTAACCAGAAGTTTCATCATGATCAATTGATTGAGAGGAAGTAAGGCGACGCGTTCAAGTAATCTTTCAAACTGCGCGTCGAGCTTGTCTGCGGGCGCAGCTTCAGTCGCGAGTCCCCATTCCACCGCTTGCGTGCCTGACAAACAATCGCCCGTAAAGAGCAACCGCTTCGCTCGTTCAATGCCGATGCGATACGCCCACTGTGCTGTGGTGGGCACTCCCCAGACACGCGCCGGTGGGTAACCAATTGAAGCCTTGTCTTCAATCACGATCAGATCGGAACAGAGCGCGATGTCCGTTCCACCGGCAACGCAGAAACCGTGAACTTTACAAATCACAGGCTTGTCGCTGTAGAACAAACTCATAAAGCCGCGCACATTGCGATTCATCATGGCGAAGTCGAGCATCGGATCCCACACTTCATCGGGATCATGATTCTCGAGCTGGACGTTTGGATCCATGGGCGAGCCCGAGGGCCAACTGATCAATTCGCCGCCTAGTTTCTGTTCCGCAGTCAGCACCAAATCATAACCACCGCAGAAACCCTTGCCGTTTCCGGCGAGCGCAATTACGTGCACGGCCGGGTCAAGATTTGCGCGCTCGACACAGGCAGCAAGTTCGGCGGGCATTTCAAGGGTGATCCCATTACCACGCTCTGGGCGGTTTAGCGTGATGCGCGCGATTCTCCCGGTGACGTCGTAAGTGAGAGTTTTCAGGGTGTCCATTGTTTCGAATATCTAAAAGCCCGGCGTCAACATACGAGTCATCGCGTCAGGATTCTTGATTCGCTGACCAGCCATCCAGGCATTCGTTTCGGTCAGCAGTTGGTAACCGTAGTCGCCGCCCACCATCTCTCCCAGGCGACGCCGGCTGGCCGCGGCATAGAGTTCCATGTCCTGCTGCTTAAAAGCCGTCGCCGCCTCTGACAGCAGCCTTCCGGCCAGTTCCTTGTCCCCATTGCGGTTGGCAATACCAGCGCGTATCAGACTTGCGAAGGGAGCGGCCCACGCGGCCTTTTCGCGCGCGATGCGTTTGGCCATTTTCTCGGCAACCTTCAAGCGACGTGTCCGCTCTTTGCCCTCTGAGGTGGCTAACGCGGCGCGCGCTTGCAAGTGCATCGCTTCAATTCTTAAGACCTGGATGCGCAGCAGCAAAGAATCCTCGAGCGCTTGCCACTGGCCCTGAAGATGTTTCCACACCACTTCAGTGTCTCCGGTGTACAGCTCTATCTGCGCGAGCGCCAACATCGCGCTGTAGTGTTGCAAGTGGAAACCTTCGTGAGGCCAGGCTTTGAGAGCTTCAATCGTTTCCGCGCGCGCGCGATCCGGATCGTCGGCGGCAAGCCAGATCAGGTTGAGACGCGTTCGCAGATCTGTGGCGGCAAAAACATTTCCCTGTTCCAGCGCCGCCGCCAGCAGTGAGGGTACGCGCAGCGACACTTCGCCTATCTCGCCGAGATAGACCATGGCGCTAAACAAGAATCGATGGGTGATCGACAACTCCCAGGTCACACCCGTGCACTGGTCACGCAAAATTTCGGCAGCCTGCTCGAGGAGTTCGGCGGCATTTTTCCAGCGTCCATTTACGTAGGCGGTGATGCCACGGGCCCAGGTGACGAGGCCCACAGCGTGAGGATGTCCCACCCTCTGAGCGAGGGATTCGGCTTGCTGCACAAGCTTGAGCGCGCGCGCCTGGGCCGGGACACCTCGTGAAGCGCCCTGCGCCGCTTCAATCGCAAGACCGCGGGCGATGCGAAAAGGCTCTCCGGCATTCAGAGCCAGCAGCAAGTGGCGGCACTGAAAGTCCGCACTGCGAATCATGTCAACTGCTCCGAGTCCCGCAGCCACGGCCCAGCAAATATCGATACGAAAAAGATCTGCTTCCGGAATTTCGCTCGCCTTGCGTTCAGTGAAATTAAAACCTCGGATGCGGATCTGAGTGCGTTTGATCAAGAGCGACAGCAACGCGCGCTTGGGTCCGGAGGGCAAAGTAAAGCCTGCGGCTGTCAGCACAGAGCGCACCAGTTCCAGTCCTTCTTTGATGTGGCCACCGATCAGCAACTGCTCAGCAGCGCGGCGCCGGGAATCCAATGCTTGTGCTGCCGAAGTTTCCTGGGCCAGGTCGAGGTAGGCCTGCGCGGCTTCAGCCGGTCGGCCTGCATTCACGAGAGCTTCGGCAAGCCCGCGCTTCATGGCAATCAACTCTGCGCCGCGCCCAGGCGCGAGTTCGAGTGCGCGCCGGTAGAAAACTGCTGCGCGATCAAAAGCGAGTGCTACCGCTGCCTTCCTGGCGGCAACCGCCGCATGTGTCGCCGCTCGCATTCGCTCTCCGGCGCCCATGTAGTGTTCAAAGAGCGATTCCGGATCATCAATCCCACGCGTTTCAATTGCCTGGGCCAGCCGGCGATGAATCTGCATCACACTGGTGCGATCCAGTTGGGCCGCAAGGGTTTCGCGGATGCGGTCGTGATAAAGCTCAACCGTGTGTCCCGAACCACCGCTGCGAAGAAACTGCGCGGCGCGAAGGGTGCTGACTAAGGGCAATTCATCGCCTGAGAGTCCGGCGGCGTGAAAAGCGACCTCAGGATTAATCGGCCGGCCCGCTACCGCCAGGGCGTCAACGAACGGTCGCGTGCCTTTCGGGAGCTGCGCCAGTCGCGCATCGAGCATCACACTCAAGTTAATGCCGCTGGTCGCTGACCGTTCACTGGCTGCGGCATAACGTGCCAGCTGCTCCAGCAGAAATGGATTGCCTCGCGCTTCCCGCGCGATTGATGCGACGACAGTCTCAGCTCCGGAACTGAGTAGCTTCTGCGCCAGATCGCGCGCCTCGTCATCGCTCAGCGTTGTTACTCGAAGTTCACGCCGTGTCTCGGTGCCCGCAGACTGCAGCAACTCCTCGAGAAATGGTTTTGACTCAATCTCCTCAGTACGAAAACTCGCGAGCAACAGCAGCGGCGGTGAATCGGGCGGTCGTAACAACTCTTCTAATAGTGTGGTGCTGTCCGCATCCGACCAATGCAGGTCATCTATGTAGATCACCAGTCTCTGGCGATCTGAGATTCGCCCGAGTAGTTCGCGCAAAGCTGCAAAAGCACGTCGTCGCAATGTGAAAGGATCGGGAATCTCCTGTTCGCGTTGTGGCGCATTGAATACTGAATCCACTTGCAGCATCACGGGAAACAGGCGCGCTAGTGCGAGCACGTCTCGAGGCATGAGCGCCGCCGCCTTCGCTTCCGGCAAGGCCATCAGATACTTGGTAAGACTATCGATCACGCCATCGAGCGCTTTGTAAGGAACCGACTCGCGCTCATAACAACGGCCTTCGAGAATTACCGTATCAGCTTCATGTTCGCGCAAGTCGTCAAGGAAGTTACGGACCAGAGCCGACTTGCCAACCCCCGATTCACCATGGACATAACAACTAACTGTCTGCCCCTGATGTGTCGCGTGAAAAGCATTCATCAGCTCGCGGGTCTGCTGATCGCGACCGACAAAGGTGCGCCTTTTCCGCGAAGGAACTTCTCTTGGAACCATTAAAGGCGCACGCAAAGGTCCGGTGCGGCCTTCGCCAAGAATCTTTAAAATCTCACGACCGTTTGGCCGTCGCTCCGGCGTACGCTTTAAGAGTTGGACACATAACTCATTGAGCTCTGCAGGCAGGTTTGGCACGAGTTCGCTGGGTGCTGGTGGATCAAGGTTTTGCTTGTCCATCATCACTTCAAAAAATTTTCCCGAAAACGGCAAACGGCCAACGAGTGCCTGATAGAGCATCACGCCCACGCTGTACCAATCGCTGGCGCGCGAAATCGGAAGCTGCGCACCTTGCTCCGGCGACATGTAATCAGGCGTACCAGCCAGGTTGACACTTTCATGCAGTCCTATGCTCGCCACTTCCGCCACCAGGCCGAAATCGAGAATTACAACCCGTCCTTCTTTGGTCACCAGAACATTTGACGGCTTGATGTCGCGATGCAACTTACCGGTTTCGTGCAGGCCGTGAAGACCTTCGGCGAGTTGTCTTAGCGCATTGTTTAGGCGATCGAGATCAAGCCTGGCCCTTGAGAGTCTGGTATTGATCGAAATCGGCTGCTGCGTCTGCGGCTCTACTGAGATCACTGGCGCAGAATTGAACTGCTGAGTTTCGGCTTCGTAGTTGGCGCCATCCTCTATCTTGGTATTCACGGATGTGCGTTGCATTGTCTCCGAAAGAGACGTCTGACTTTGCCGCGCGCGGTATCCAGGCCGGACGTACTCGAGGAAGTTGACACCTTGCACCAACTCCATCGTGAAAAACCAGTAATGTCCGTCTGACATGAATTCATAAAGTGAGACGAGATTGGGATGGGAGACGTCGGCAAGCGATCGAAACTCATTCTTGAAGCGGGAGATGTGTGCGGCTTCGGTGCGGGTGAGCGCCTTAAGGGCTACTACTTTATCGCTTTGGCGATCATAGGCTTCATAGACCACACCCATGCCGCCGGAACCGAGGCGGCGACGAATTCGGAATCTGTCTGTTCCTATGAAATCAGCGGTCGAATGCGTCACTATTGGTAAACGCGGACGAAGACTTTAGATACTAATAATAACTCGTTAAAAGCTTCATTGTAAGACGGAGGTGGGAAATTGGCGATTGCCGATTGCCAATTGCCGATTAGCGATTGACGATTTCGTACTTCCGAAATGATGTAGCATGACCTCGGACTAAGCCCTGGACCGCGAACCAGGGCAATCTCTTAAATCGGCAATCGGCAATTGGCAAACCAGCAACGGAGTATTCCTATGGACTGGCGCGTACTCGTGACAACTTTCGGCGTTATCTTCCTCGCCGAGATCGGCGACAAGACACAACTCGCGGCCATGACGATGGCGGCACAATCGAAGCAGCCCTGGAGCGTTTTTCTGGGAGCGGCGGTTGCCCTCACTGCAGTTTCGGCCATTGGCGTCATCGTGGGCAGCGCCTTAGGAGCTTTTTTGCCTTTGACGTGGATAAAGCGCGTTGCCGCCGCGGCTTTCATCTTGATCGGTATTCTGATGCTGGCAGGAAAATTCTAAGGCGTATCACTCATTGGGGCTTTGTCCTCCAGTGCTGACGGTAAGTCGAAGACTTACCGCGCACCACTGACTGCCTCACTCGGAAAGTTAAGTTGATGAGTCGACCCGCGCCCTGATCCTTTCTAAATTAAGTTCGCCTGATCAAGCGGAACCGGAAACCAGCTTCGCGATCAGAAATGCAGCTCCAGCGGCCACGCTACCAATGAAAGCTGTTTGCAAAGCGCTGCGGACCGGTTTCATTCCCGTGAACCGACCCTTCACAAATCCAAAAATTAATAAAGCAAGCAGCGTCGCCGCAACCGAAATAAGTAAGGCCCTCGCGATGTCGTTTGTGAAAATGTAGGGCGATAGCGGTACGAATCCTCCCAACGCGTAAGCTCCGCCAATCGTAACCGCACTGATCAACGCGCGCTTGGGCTCAGGCTTTTCCAGCCCCAGCTCAAAACGCATCATGAAATCGACCCACTGTTTCGGCTGCTTGCGCAGGGCTTCAACGATCGGCCACGTTTCCTTCTCCGTTAGCCCGTAAGATTGAAAAACTTCCGCGACTTCGCGCATCTCCTCGTGGGGAATTTCCGCCACTTCGCGTTTCTCACGCTCACGCTCCTTGGCATAGTGCTCGGCGTCACTCTTCGCTGCGAGGTAGCCCCCGAGTCCCATAGCAATCGCGCCGGCGGCAATCTCCGCGAGACCCGCTGTAACGATAATGTGCGTGGACGCGACAGCTCCTGTTAATCCGGCAGCAAGTGCGAATGGTACGGTTAGTCCATCTGACATTCCGATCACTACGTCGCGAACCACTTCGCTGGCGGTGAAGTGACGCTCTGTGTGCGGGGTGTAGGGCATGTTCTGGCCTCCAAGGAGTTTGGGTTTGCGAATCATAACATCTGGACGAGACGGAACGAGTTCTCAAAGTGATCCGCGAAATCGCAGGAAGGAGTGCTTTTAAACATTCTTCCGTTCGTGGCGTAGTACACTGCTTTCACTTTGAAATTCAGATCTGGAATGCACATCGGCGTGCTGGGCAAACCGGTCAGCGTGCGAAGCACGCTAACCCAGCATCAGATAATGCAGGAGAATCTATTAATGCAAACTCTCAACAATAAACTGCAATCGTCTCGCGCCTTGGTAGCGGCCCTGCTCTGCGCGGCTCTGGTTTCGTCAGTCGCAGCATGGCAAGGAACCGCCACAGCACCTGCTAAAGCCAAAGCAGCGCCAACGCTGACCGCGGCTGAGCGCAAAGCTTCGGCCCGCGTCAAACTCGAAACGATTCGCGAAATCACTACTAAACTTAGCTCTCCCGAATTTGAAGGCCGCGGTACCGCGCAGCCCGGCGGCGACCGTGCGGCGCAGTATCTGGTAGATCGCTTCAAAGCTTTGGGTTTGAAGCCGGCTGGCGAAAACGGCACTTATCTGCAAACGATAAAGTTCAAGTCTGCCGAAGTTCTCGCAGACACTGCTCTAACAGTGGGCGACGCTGCCTTAAAACATGGCAGCGATTACGTGGTGCTGCCGCCCTACTCGGCGAGCGAAGTTAATGCAACCAGCGACCTCGTATTTGTCGGCTACGGTGTGGTGTCAGAAGAATTGAAGCGCGACGATCTCGCAGGCCTCGATTTAAAAGGCAAGGTCGTCGTTATGCTGAACGGCCAGCCAACCGGAGTCGATCAGAGTGCCTGGCGTCGCGCTTCGAACCCCCAGGCCCGTGGCTTAAATATTTTTGGGCGCGGCGCGGCGGCAATGATCGTGGGCAACGCCGGTTCAGCAGCGCAACCGTTTACGACGATTGCCAATTATCTTTCGCGACGCCGCGTCAGCCTCGCATCCACACCGGAGCCGCCTTTCAAGATACCGCCAGTGCTGCTCGCAAGCGATGCCGCGATGGAAAAGATTTTCGCTGGCTCCGAATCTACTTACGCGCAAACTCTGACACAGGCGAAAACCGGCGCCAACGTTTCGCGCAGTTTGCAGAAGCAAGCGAACCTCGCCTTACGGATCAAGATGGAAGAAGCAAACGGCAGCAATGTAGTCGCGGTGATGGAAGGCTCCGATCCGGTACTTAAAGCGGAGGCCGTTATTTACTCAGCCCACTACGATGCTTACGGAATCGAAGGCGGTCAGATTTTTCCCGGCGCTGCCGACAACGCGCTGGGCACCGCGACGATTACGGCCATCGCTGAAGCATTCACCAGGGCTTATCCGAAACCAGCGTCCCGACCGCGACGGTCAATAATCTTTCTCGCCGTTACCGGTGAGGAGTATGGACTGTTCGGCGCCGAGTATTGGGTGAAGAATCCAACCTGGCCTCTCGAAAAGATTGCCGCAGACATCAACTTCGATGGTATCGGAACGGAAGTGTATGCGCCGGTAAAGCGCATCGTCGGGTTTGGAGCTGAGCATTCTGATCTTGGTGATGTGTTCGAAGAAGTGACAATTGCAACGGGAAATACTGTGACACCCGATCCCATGCCCGAAGAGAATGCTTTCGTGCGCTCCGATCATTACGCATTTGTAAAGAAAGGTGTGCCGGCCTTGATGTTGCTGGGAGGTCCTGCTGGTGACGTTTCGGTTTGGATTCCGCGAGCGCGCAAGTGGCTGGAGACTGACTACCACTCGCCCAGCGATACGGTAAAACCTGATTGGGACTGGACCGGGCCACAGACGCTCGCACAGGTGGGGATGATCATTGGTCTCCGCGTGGCTAATGCAGCGGAGATGCCGGCTTGGAAATCATCTTCTAAATTCAATAAGCCACGCGGCGCGAAACCGCCCGTGGGACAATAAGCCCCGGGAGCCGGGGTCTCAGGTCTCAAGTCTCAAGTCTGATCGCGGGCGTCTCGCCCGCAATGAGGCGAAGGGTAATCAGCCACAAAATTCACGGATGACACGGGTCAAGACAAGCGTATCCTGTCTTCTGACTCCTGACTCCTGCCCTCCTGCGCCAGCCGTTTCGTCTTAGATCACCTTCAAGTGGCGCCTGCTAAAGCGGGCTTTGTTATGTATTGCACTGATCCCGGGTTGCGCTCGCTACGCTCGCTCCAGCCTGGGCTAAACTCTGCCGTCGGCTCCGCCGACTCGTTGAGCGCCTCCTGACTCCTGTCTTCTGACTCCTGCCCCCTGCCAACTTTCTCTGTAACTTTTGCCGCTCCCATCTGTTTTAGTTAGTGTAGCGCACGCTATGGGGAGTGAAGAAGACGAGTTCACCACGCTGTTTCAGGACTTCTATCCCAGCCTTTGCAGGTTTCTTGAATGCCTGCTCGGCGGTCGTATAGCGCTCGCTCAGGACCTGGCGCAGGAAAGTTTTTTACAGCTTCACCGCAAAGCGTGGGGCGCAATGCCACCCGGTGAAGCACGTTTTTGGCTTTACCGCGTTGCTCGTAACTTCGCCATTAATGAATTTCGTAAGGGTCAAACCCACACCAGGTTTTTTGATCGAGTTGTCGAAGTTATGAGTCCACGGTCGCGAAATCCGGAAGAAGAATATGAGGCGAAAGAGCGACAACAGTTGGTGCTGGACATGTGGCAGAGCTTGCCGGAAGACCAACGCGTCGCTTTGCTGCTGCGAGAACAGGAACAGTTGAGCTATCGCGAAATTGGAACCGTGCTGAACATTTCCGAAAGCAAAGTTAAGATCGACATTTTTCGCGCGCGCACAGCGCTAAGAGAAGATTGGACCCGGCGGTCGCGGGCCGGGGCAACAGTCGCCACTAACGAGCTAAAACGATGACGTGCAATCAAACAGAAAAAGTTTCGCTTCTGATCGATGGTGAATTACCGCCGCTCGAGATCGCAAGCGTTGAGCAACACGTGCAGGAATGTTCCGACTGTCGCTCGGCTCACGAATCATTTCTGCTTTTGCGTACTCAACTGAACAGTTACCGCAGCACTATCGACGCTGCCGCAATTGACGCAGCTCTGGCGAAGATCATTTCGCCGCGGGATAAATATGCCCCGCCGGCTGTCTCGCGCGGTTGGCGCGAAAGGCTTGCAGCATTCGGCTTTGCTGACGCTTTCAGCCCACGTTTTGCCGCGGCCGCAGCTTTGGTTGTTCTCGCGGTAACGATTGGCATCGTGGCGCTGCTGCTTAAGCGTCCCAATGCAGAACTGGCCCAGAGCTCTCCGTCGAGACCGACCGCTGCAGTCAAGCCAGATCAGACTTCGGAGGCTCGCAAACCGCAGGCTCAGAAACCTGCGAGCGGTCAGCCGGCTACATCAGACAAGGTGGACAAACCAAAACCCGTGCAACCCCCGGTGCGCAACATTCCGCGAGCGCCACGCCGTCGCCCCGAAACAGCGCCGAACTACTCGGCTATCGAAGACAATGTTGCAACCAATGATCAAAGTTTAGATGGTGCTGAAGTTGAGTTAGTAACCGCTCGTCACCTTGAGCAATCTGAATTACTACTGCGTGCGTTTCGGAATGTGAGATCTGGCAATGGCAAGGGGCCCGAGATTCGTTACGAGCGAGAGCGCGCGCAAAAGCTGCTCTACCAAAACATGCTGGTGCGCCGCGAAGCCGACGCCAAGGGCGACGTACAAGTGTCCGCTCTCCTCGGCAGTTTGGAACCAATCCTGCTCGACATCGCGAATTTAAGCGACAAACCGCGTAATGAAGACGTGGTCGCAATTAAAGATCGGGTGGAACGCAAGTCCCTGGTTCCGCTCTTACAAATAAATTCAGCTGCGGTAGCTCGCGCCTACGAATAGTTCATGCAATTCCACCATAGAGGCACAGGGAACACGGAAATGGCCCAGCGAATCTTGTCACCGCTCGATCCTGCGCTGCTCTCGTGTTCTCTGTTCCTGTGTGGTGAATTTGCATCACTGAGTATTAATTGATTGAGGAACAAACCATGACAGTCATTCTTCGTTTATTAAAACAGCTGGGCAGCGTGAGCCGTTCACCGCTCGGGCTGGCGCTCCTGATTATCCTTTCCCTTTCGATCGCCGGCCTCGTGCGCACACGCCAGGCGTTCGGTCACGATCAGGACGTGCAAAAGCTCAATCGCTTTGTCCAAACCCCGCGCACCAATCCGGCGGCAATGAAGGCCTTTCGTGAAGGACGCGATCTGATCGAAGGCGAGAAATGGCAACAGGCGGCGGAAAAGTTTGACGGCTTCATCAACGAATATCCCAAGGACCGCGACGTGGATGCGGCGCTCTACTGGTTCGCCTATGCCTTGCACAAGCAAGGCAAAAAGGATGAAGCAGCGGCGCCCCTATTGCGCTTGATCAAGAGCTTTCCAAACTCGAGCTGGCGGCGGGAAGCAGAAGCCATGCTGGTGGTGATGGGAAGGGGCGAGGCTGTGCAGCAGGCGCTCGATCGCAACAACTGCGAAATCAAGATCCTCGCGCTCCAAAGTCTGTTCCAGGCAAACGAAGATCGCGCGATCAGTTTTGTCACCGACGTACTGCAATCAAATTCGGAAGCAACTTGTCCGGGAATCAAAGCGGCTGCCGTTTCATTGCTGGGTTCACATGGCGGCGCGCGCGCCACGCCCATTTTGTTGAACCTGGCCCGGCAACAAGGCGATCTCAAATTGCGTCTGACCGCGATCCGGCGTTTGGGCGAACAGAATGGCGATGCGATCGCCGATGAGCTCGTAAAACTTTATGAAGCAGATCGCACGAAGGAGATTCGTTTACAAGTTCTGCGAGCCATTGCGGAAATGCACACTGCCCGCGCGCAAGCGAAGCTCGTCGAGATTGCCCGCAGCAGCGATGACCTCGCTTTGCGACAGGTAGCCGTACGTTACCTTGGTGAGCAAAACGATGCCGCGTCAGTTGACGAGTTGATTCGTCTCTTCGACGCGGATCGGACCCCGGAAATTCGCAGCCAGGTGCTCCGCGCACTTTCGGAACACGATTCCGAGAAGGCCCATGCCAAGCTATTCGATATCGCACGGCGGGGTGAAACTCCCGAGCTACGCATCGAGGCAATTCGCCGGATCCGAGATCGGGGGAACTCCACGTATGACGAACTGCTGCAACTTTACAACTCAGAAACAAACGAGCAGATCAAGCAGGGCTTAATCCGGGCTTACGCCGAAATGAACGACCCCCGCGCGAGCGCGAAGTTGTTCGAGATCGCCCGCGCCGCCGAGACGTTGGACTTGCGAATGTATGCAATTCGGCGTTTGGGAGAGAACAACGACGAAAAGACAACCGATCAACTGATCAGCCTTTATGACTCCGAGCAGGACATGCAGGTGAAGAGCATGCTGATTCGCTCGTTTGGCAATTCAAAGCAAAAGAGCGCCATCCGCAAATTGATCTCGATTGCTCGTGACTCGACGTCGGTGGAACTTCGCAAACTTGCCGTACGCATGCTGGGCGAAAGTAAAGATCCCGATGCTCTCAAGTTTTTGGAAGAGTTGCTGAAGTAGGAAAGAGTATCCGATGCCGGGGGACGGGTAACGGGGATCGGGTGTGTCGGATAACGCCACCGGGTTTCGGGCTGGAACCTGATACCTGGAACCTGGACCTGGAACCCGAGACCAAATTTTTGAAAGGAATCATCATGCAAAAACTCTCATCATTTATTTTGTGCCTGGCATTTGTCGCCACTGCGTGCGCTCGCAACTCTGGTCCGCTGAGTGTAGCTGACGCCGCGGTCCCGGAAACGGCTGAGCAATCCACGCGGGACCAGTCGGTCGCCGTGACGGTGCAGGGTTTTACGACCGTGGAAGGAGCCGATCTCGCCGCGCGACTTGAAGCGGCAAGCCAACGCGCGCGGTCAAAGTCGGGTCCATATTGGTCAGCTTACTCATTCGATGTGCGTCCAAATGTGGCGATTGATCCGGGTGGTGTGCGCGAATTTCATGGATCGATGAATACGGTGGGTGATACTTCGGTGTTCGTAGGCACGACCGCGGGCGGCATGACAATCGAAACCCGAAACCTGGCAGTGTTTCTCTTGCGTGAACCAGGCAACAACCTGATTACGCGCATGGAGGTTTACAACCTTGAACGAAAACGAGAGTACAGCGGTTATCCAGTCTACTGGCTTGGTCGCGCAAACAATGAAGAGAGTTTGAACTACCTGCGCGCTCTTGCAGCCGCCGCGCCGCAGGGCTTGCTAAGCGAACGCGCTGTGCTGGGCATCTCGCTCCACGACGATCCGCGCGTGGCGTCGATGCTGAAAACATTCATCGGCTCCTCGCAAAACCAACGCGTTCGTTCGTCGTCGGTTTATTGGTTGGGCCAGGTAGGCGGTGAGCAAGCATTTTTGTCCGACCTCGTACGCAATACGGGAGAAGACGTTAAGTTGCGGCGGCAAGCCGCGCATGCAATTGGCGAGAGCCGCGATCGCGGCGCGCTCAACACGCTGCAAACCCTCTACGAATCGGTAAAAGAGGTCGAGGTACGACGCGCCATCATTCATGCTGTCGGTAACAATCAGGAGCAGGAAGCCGCTTTCTCCTTTCTCATGAAAGTCGCCAAAAGCGATCCGGAAAAACAAGCGCGTCGCACGGCGGTACAACAGCTCGGCGAATTTGAGCGTGCGAACATCGTCGAAGAGCTATCCAAACTTTACGCCGGAGAGACTGACGCAGACGTGAAGAAGGCAGTACTTCATGCCCTCGCCGAAACCAAAAGTGCCGGAGCTCAGGCGCGTCTCTTGGATCTGGCGCGGTCGGAACCCAACCCGGACCTACGCAAGCGTGCGATTCATGTACTTGCCGAGCGGGGTGAAGCCGCAATCGGCGACCTGTTGAATCTTTACGACGCCGAGCGAACTCCCGAAGTAAGGCGCACGGTCCTGCATTCGCTTTCAGAGATCAAAAGCACTCGAGTTGAAGACAAGCTTTTTGCGGTGGCGCGCAACGATGAGAACGTGGAATTACGACGTCACGCGATTCGTCTACTTGGCGAGCGTGCCGGAAAACGGAGTCTCGAGTTCCTGAGCGATACGGTGCAAAGCACGGATGGCAATACCGAAGTACAGATGCAAGCCGTTCGGGCCATTAGCGAGCGCAGCGCGGACGAGGCAGTGCCGCTCTTGATCAAGATCGCGAAGACGCATGCGAATCAACAAGTGCGCAAGCAAGCGATCAGGGCCCTTGGCGAATCCGGCGATCCGCGCGCAGTCGAATTCTTTAAAGAAGTGTTAGCGAAGGAAGAGTAGGCAGTAGTCAGGAGTCAAGGAGCCGGTATTCAGTAGGCGGTGGGCAGTGGGGAGTGGTTCGAGCGTGCGAAGCACGCGCAAAGCGTAGAGCCCAGGGCGTAAGCCAGGGTGTGATAGTCGATAATTAGCAGAGCCCGCGCAGCGGGCGACAGTAACCTAGACTGCCGCCCGCTTCGCGGGCTCATGACTCTCTTGGCATCCATTCCCAGGCTTACGCCCTGGGCTCTAAGCTGACCGTGCTTCGCACGCTCCTGATATTCTTCGGATCCTTTTCCCCGGGACTAACGCCCTAGGCTCTACGCTGTACGCGGGCTTCGCACGCTCAAGGTCCGGCCAAATTCCTCGCCATTGATCCAACGCCCCCGGCCAACTGCTCGCCGCCCTCTGCAAAATCGTTATAAACTGACCGCCGAGGTGAATGCCCCGTGACTGAGACCAACACCCTAAACGAAGACACTCCAGCAGTCGCCGACGATCAGCAGCCCGCCCAGAAGTGGGTCTATCTCTTCGAGGAAGGCAGCGGCGACGATAAGAACCTGCTCGGCGGCAAAGGCGCCGGCCTTTGCGAAATGACGCGCGCGGGCCTGCCCGTTCCGCCCGGCCTTGTGGTCACCACCGAAGCCTGTAACGCCTTTTTCGATAACGGCAAACTCTTTCCTGAAGGCCTCTGGGACCAGGTCACGGAAGGCTTGCGCGCCATTGAAAAGAAGGTGGGAAAACGTTTTGGTGATCCCAATAATCCTCTGCTCGTATCAGTTCGTTCCGGCGCGGCGTTTTCTATGCCCGGCATGATGGATACGGTGCTGAACCTCGGTCTTAATGAGGTCACAGTCCAAGGTCTCGCCGCCCAAACCGGAAATCTCCGTTTTGCACTCGATGCCTATCGCCGCTTTGCTTCGCTCTTCGGTGAGATCGTAATGGGCGTTGCTCACGAAAAATTTGAACGCGTCATGGATCGCTTCAAAGCGCAGACCACTGGCGGAAAAGACACTGATCTGAAGACGGACGACTTACGCGACATCATTGCCGCCGAGAAACAAATCATCCTTGCTGAGCAACACGCCATTCCCGAAGATCCCTACGAGCAATTGCGAGTTGCGATTGCCGCCGTCTTCAACTCCTGGATGGGCCGGCGCGCGGTTGACTATCGCCGGATCAATCGCATTCCTGATTCGCTCGGCACTGCCGTCAACGTACAGGCTATGGTGTTTGGCAACATGGGCGAGGAAAGCGGGACTGGAGTTGCTTTCACGCGCAATCCCTCGACGGGAGAAAAGCAACTCTACGGCGAATATTTATTGAACGCACAAGGCGAAGACGTTGTCGCCGGCATTCGCACGCCGCACCCGATTAGTGAATTGAAAAAAGAATTGCCGCAGGTCTACACGCAGTTCGCGTCGATCGCCGAGCTGTTGGAAAAACACTATCGCGACATGCAGGACGTCGAGTTCACGATCGAACGCGGCAAGCTTTGGATGCTGCAGACTCGTACGGGTAAGCGCAGCGGCGCGGCGGCAGTCCGCATTGCGGTGGATATGGCGCAGGAGAAATTAATTGATCGAGGCATGGCGATTCAGCGCGTCTCACCGGAACAAATCGATCAACTGTTGCATCCGACAGTGGATCCGAAAACCAATGCGCCCGTGCTGGCAGTCGGCTTGCCGGCAAGCCCCGGAGCCGCGCAGGGTCAGGTAGTTTTCAGTCCTGACGAAGCGGAGGAACTCGCGCGTGAAGGTGCCAAACTCGTCTTGGTACGCCAGGAAACCAGTCCGGACGACTTTCATGGAATGGTTGCAGCCCAAGCGATCGTGACGGCGCGCGGTGGCATGACTAGTCACGCCGCGGTTGTGGCGCGGGGTATGGGCAAAACGTGCGTCAGCGGCGCCAACGCATTGGAGATCGACTACGGGCAACAGCAATTCACCGTCAATGGGACGGTCGTGACCAAGGGCGACTGGATCACTGTTGATGGTTCTACCGGCAGGATTTTTCTGGGACAAGTTCCCACCGTGCAGCCCACGTTACGCTCTGACTTTCACGAATTGATGAGCTGGGCCGACAAGTTTCGCAAACTTCGGATTCGCGCAAACGCTGACACGCCACGCGATGCGAAAGTGGCGCGCCAGTTCGGCGCGGAAGGAATCGGGCTCTGTCGCACCGAGCATATGTTCTTCGGCGATCAGCGGCTGGCAGCGATGCGCGAAATGATTTTGTCGGACGGCGCGGGCGCCCGAGAGAAAGCCCTGGAGAAACTGCTGCCACTCCAGCGCGGAGACTTTTGCGGGATCTTTCGTGAAATGGCCGGACTGCCTGTCACGATTCGCCTACTCGATCCGCCGTTGCATGAGTTTCTTCCCAGCGTTGACGATCTGCTCAGCGAACTTGCCGAATTGAAGATGGCGGTACGTCTGGCCACCACACTGGCAGATATGGACAAGTTGCTTGATGAGATTGACGAGAAGCGACGCTTACTGCGCCAGGTAATTCGCACTCGCGAATCGAATCCAATGCTTGGTTTCCGTGGTTGTCGTCTCGGCTTGTTGTTTCCCGAAGTCACGCGCATGCAATGCCGCGCGATTTTTGAAGCTGCTTGCCAGGTCCAGGGTGAAAGGAAAAAGGTAACCCTGGAAATCATGGTGCCACTCGTGTCTCTCAGTGAGGAATTGCGACAACAGCGTGAGGTGATTGATGAAGTAGCTAAACAAGTGATGGGCGAGCAGGGTATGACGGTGGAATATCACGTCGGCACAATGATCGAGTTGCCGCGCGCCGCTTTGATGGCGGAAAGCATTGCGGCGCATGCCGACTTTTTCTCGTTTGGCACTAACGACTTGACGCAAACAACTTTTGGTCTCAGTCGCGACGATTCGGGCCGCTTCCTGCCGACTTACATCGAGCGCCGGATTCTGCCTGATGATCCGTTTCAAATGTTGGATCGGGAAGGCGTGGGCCAACTGGTAAGAATTGGCTCAGAACGCGGCCGCGCCGCGAAGCCAGGCTTGAAGATAGGCATCTGCGGCGAACACGGCGGCGATCCCAGCTCGATCGCCTTCTGCCAGGAGATCAACCTTGACTACGTAAGTTGTTCGCCTTTCCGCCTGCCGGTGGCGCGTCTCGCGGCAGCCCAAGCCGCCCTATCCGAGAAAACAATCGATTCAACCGCCTAGTCTTTTTTACCGCCAAGTCGCGGAGAAACGCCTAAGTTCGCCAAGCTTCTAGAAATCAGTAGGGGCGTTCTCCGTGGACGCCCCTCTTTTAACACCGGGGGGCGGCCGCGGAGTGCCCCCTACAGCAGATGTAACCGTCCTAATTCCCTGGCGACCTTGGCGTTTTCGTGGCGACTTGGCGGTAATCCTAACGAGACCAGATCACCCAAGATGTTTTCTAAAGTGTGCTAACACTCTTCGCCACGCATCCTGCGCCGCCGCGGCGTCATAAACTTCCGGACGCGTGTCATTAAAGAAAGCGTGATCAGCGTCATAGCTAACCACTTCCACCGGCAGACCAAATTTACGAGCAGCAGCTTCCAAGCCACCTACCTTCTCAGGATTAATCCAAGCATCGAGTTTGCCAGCGATGAAAAGCGTGGGCACGCGCAGCTCTCGCAACACGCCTTCTTCGGGAATGTCTCCATAAAACGGAGCTGACGCTGCGAATTCCGGAATCTCGCAAGCCGCTCGCAAAGCGAATGTGCCGCCCATGCAGTAGCCTGTAATTCCCAGTTGCTCAAGGTTGTATTTGCTTTTTGTTTCCGCGTGGGCCGCCCTGATCGTTTCAATGCCATCCGCGATCTCCAAACCCTGCATCAAGGCTGCCGCGTCTTCTTTATTCTTCGCGACGGTTCCGCGAAAGAGATCAGGAGCCACGCATACAAAACCTTCGGCGGCATGACGACTGGCGAGATCGCGAATGTGATCATTAATGCCCCACCACTCATGAATCAAGATGATCGCCTTGCTGGTTTCCTCGTCAGGACGAGCAACGTGTGCGGTCGTGCCGCCGCGTGCGGGAGAGAGATTTAGAGTTTCTGTTTTCATAATTTTAATGTCTCGGCTTAGATGTGAAATTGCTTAACCAAATCGCAGGTAAGGAAGGGGGCCTCGATTGCTGATTGCCGATTGCCGGTTGTCGATTAGCTGAAGTCAGTACCTCCACGCGGTAGCGGGTGGGCCGTGACATTACCGATTGCCGATTGCGAATTTCCGATTGGCTTCTTTCGCTACGGGCTAATTGGCAATCGGCAATTTCAATGGAAGAGATTTCTAAATTGCAGTAACCGCCAAGTCGCCAAGATTCGCCAAGATCGCCAAGATCGCCAAGATCGCCAAGAAATTTACTCATTTATTTCCTACTTTGCATGTTGATTTCAATAATCCTTTCTCTGCGAACTTGGCGGGCCTTGGCGGCTTGGCGGTAAGTTTGTCTTACCCGCGTTTCCCCTCGGCAATCGAAAATCTTAGTGCCTATGATATAACACGCTCCATATCGACCTGCACTCCTGAGTCCGCGAAGGGACAAATCATGAAAACTTTCCTAGTCGTGTTGAGTGCTCTGTTACTCAGCGGCAGCACCTGGATCTCGCCGCAACGACCTAACAGCAAAAAGTTGCAGCCGATCGCCGAGCTTGTGTTTATCAACGGCGCTGTCTACACCGCCAACGACAGGCAACCGAACGCGGAAGCCGTAGTCACCGGTGGTGATCGCATAATCTATGTTGGCGACAACGCGGGCGCGCGCCGTTTCATCGCCAAGAATACGCGGGTGATCGATCTCCAGGGCCGGGCACTTCTCCCCGGCTTTACCGACTCTCATCAACACCTGGCAGGTGTTGGTTTTCGCGAGATGAACCTAAATCTAGAAGGCACAACCAGCCTTCAGGATTTTCTCGGGAAGGTGAAAGCTCGAGTCGAGCAAGCTAAACCCGGCGAGTGGGTCACTGGCCGCGGTTGGATCGAAACCTTCTGGCAACCGTCTGTGTTTCCCACGCGCGCTGATCTCGACAGTGTGGCGCCGAACAATCCCGTGATCCTCGGTCGCGCCGACGGCCATGGTGCGGTGGTAAATAGCGCAGCGTTGAAAATCGCTGGCATCGATAAGAACACACCAAATCCTTTCGGTGGTGAAATCTCAAAAGATGCGAATGGCGAACCGAACGGAATGCTGCTTGATGCTGCTCAGGGTTTAGTGCGCCGTCACATCCCGGACACTACAGCGGCCGATGCCGAGCGCGCCATCATTTTGGGCGTCAATCGCAACATCGGTCTTGGTTGGACGCAGGTGCAGGACGCCGGTGGCGGTTATCCGGAAGTTGAGCTCATTAGGAAGTTGTATTCCGAAGGAAAGATCAAGCTGCGTATCTACAAAGCGATTCACGGTCCTTCGGAATCATCGGCGCGGTTGCTCTCGGAAGGCCCAATTATTGGCGCCTACAATCACCGCTTCTCTTTGCGGACAATCAAAGCTGTTTCTGATGGCGCACTCGGCTCGCGCGGAGCCGCTCTGCTTGCACCTTACGCCGACAAGCCGGACACGAAGGGCTTTCTGACTGTGAAGCAGGAAGAATTTGCGGCGATGTTAACGCAGGCTTTGAAGGTTGGTGTGCAGGTTGAAACGCATGCGATTGGTGACTACGCAAATCGCTTCACCCTTGACGAGTACGAAAAGGCTTTCAAAGCGGTGCCGGCAGCGCAACGCAAAGTCACTGACCCGCGTTGGCGGATCGAGCATTCACAGATCGTGAACCCAGCGGACATACCGCGCTTCGCCAAACTGGGTGTGATTGCCTCGATGCAGCCGTCGCATGCGATCGGCGATCTGCATTTCGCGCCGAGCCGTCTGGGGATTCCCCGGCTCGCTGGAGCTTACGCGTGGCAGAGTCTGATTAAATCAGGAGCGATAATTCCCGGCGGTTCCGATGCGCCGGTGGAACGGGGTGAGCCTTTGATTGAATTCTATGCTGCCGTAGCCCGTAAGGATCAGAAGGGCTTCAGTGGCGCTGGCTGGCACCCGGAAGAAGCAGTCACACGCGAGCAGGCCTTGAAGATGTTTACGATCTGGCCGGCGTATGCGGCCTTTGAAGATAAGCTGCGCGGATCAATTGAGGTAGGAAAACTCGCAGACCTGACGATCTTTTCTGCCGACATCATGAAGATTCCAGAGCCGGAGATCTTAAAAGCGCGCTGCGTCATGACAGTGATAAATGGCGAGGTCGTTTTTAGTTTGTTTGATACATGAGCTCAAGTCTAGTCTCAAGTCTCAGGTTTCAGGTCTCGGGTAACAGGTGACGGGTGCTGGGTGTCAGGGCTCGGGCTTTGCCCTCCGGTGCGCGGCAAGTCTTCGACTTACCATGAAGTCGCTTTCAGTTTAATAGGCGAGGGCTGAGCCCTCGCCTGGATCATAAAGATAATCAATGCCGGTAGGTCAGAGGCTTACCGCGCACCGGAGGGCAAAGCCCGAAACCCGGCACCCGATTACCCGACACCCAAGACTTATTTCAGGTTTCTGAGGGCCAATACTTCCATTGCTTGCGTGCGATCGCCGGTGCAACTGATTCTTCGAGGAGCTTTGCGAAACTTCAATTGGTAACCAAAATCGCGATAAAGCTCGACAATCATCTCAGTTTTTTGATTTGAGAGAATTACCGGACCGGGATGTTGCGATAACCAGCGAGCGACTCGTTCTTGATCGTTCCACGAAAACCCTCCCTGGCTATAGGTGGTGAACTCAACATCGTAAGGCGGATCGGCATAGACGAAATCATCGGGCCGCAGTCGCAACTTCTCGAAGTCATTGTTACTGAATGTCCATTTGCGAAATAGGGTTTGATACGCGGTAAAGTCTTCGGTGTATTTTAAGTTGGCTGAATAAGAGCCGAAGGGGACATTAAATTCCCCACTTTGGTTAAAACGACAAAGACCGTTGAAGCAGGTGCGATTCAGGTAGTAAAACAACTGCGCCGTTTCAGCGTCGACGCCATTGTTTTTGATTAGATCATTGAAGCGTTCGCGATGACGGTAATAGATCGTGGTGTCGTACTTTGCTTCAATTGTTAACCGCAGTCCTCGTTTTACCTGCTCATAGAAATTTATCAGGTGAGGGTTGACGTCGTTCAGCAGAGCTTTCTCGGGTTGAAGATTGAGAGCGACCGAAAGCCCGCCACAAAAGGGCTCTACCAGCCTGCGGGAATTATGCTTTTCCCAATACGCGCTAATGAAGGGTACAAGCCAACGTTTACCCCCGGCCCATTTTAGTGGCGGCTTGAGAGGCAGTTGATTTTCAAAATCGAATTTCGAGTGCGAGTTATTAGCGGGTCGCGAAGCACGTACCATTTCAAGAGTGAATACCATAAGGCCGCATCGATGTATATAAATAGGTGTTTACAGCAGCTACTTATCCGATCTTATTCTATGACCTGTTCGAACCTGAGCGAGAGCGCACTGTCTCATTCACACCGGGCTTCAGCCCGGTGCCCTGCTGATATTTATGAAGGAAACCGTTTAAACGGTTTCTGTTTTGATCGACCTAAGTCACCGGGCTGAAGCCCGGTAAGAATGAAAGCTCGGCGTCATTTACACCGGAGAATTCCATGATTGATTCCTCGTCGTCTTCCATTTCGGGCAATTCCCGTCGCGAGTTCCTTTCTCTGGCCGGAAAAGGTCTCGGGCTCGCCGCTTTGTCGTCGCCACTTGTCGGTTCGCTCGTTAAAGAGGTGTACGCGGCGGGCAATGCCATCGCTCACCTCACGCCGCAACAAGCAGCGATGGATGAAGACTACTGGTCAATAATCCAGAACGCTTTCACAGTCACTCGCGGGATTGTGAACCTCAACAATGGTGGTGTCTCGCCGAGCCCGCGCATCGTTACCGAAGCTCTCGTCCGTTATACCTGGCAACAGGAAGACGCGACGGCCTACACCATGTGGCAAATTCTCGAGCCGCAATCGGAGACGATCCGCACCGGACTTGCTGAAATTTTTGACTGCGACCGCGAAGAGATAGCCATCACGAGAAATGCCTCCGAGTCGTTGGAAATTCTTTTGCTGGGAATGGATTTGAAATCAGGTGACGAAATCCTGACGACGACCCAGGACTATCCGCGCATGCTCACCACCCTGCGGCAACGCGAAAAGCGCGAAGGCCTGATTCTGAAGTTGATCAAGATTCCTATTCCTCCAAAAAACCTGAACGAGATCGCCAGGGCCTTCGAACAAGGAATCACCACCCGCACGCGGCTGATTCTGATCTCTCACCAGGTGAATATCACGGGACAGATCACACCCGTTAAAGCTGTCTGCGAAATGGCACGCGCCAAGGGGATTGAGACGATTGTCGACGGCGCTCATTCGTTTGGGCAATTCAATTTCACGCAGAAGGACCTGGGCTGTGATTACTTTGGGACGAGCCTGCACAAATGGCTTTATGCGCCGAAAGGCACGGGACTGCTGTATGTGAAGCGCGATAAGATCGCGAAGCTGTGGCCGTTGATGGCAGCGGAAGAGAAAAACGTTTCAGACATTCGTAAGTTTGAGGAGATCGGCACGCATTCCGCTGCGCCGCGTTTGGCTATTGGCGAAGCGATGCTGTTTCATAATGGCATCGGCGGCAAACGCAAGGAAGCTCGCTTACGATACCTTTCGCGTTACTGGATGAACCGGCTCAAGGACGTGCCGAAGGTGCGCTTCAACACCTCGTTTGATCCGGCGCAGTCGTGTGCAATTGCTAACGTGGAGATTGAAGGTATCAATCCCACCGCGATTGGTACTTATCTTTTCGCGCAGCATCGAATCTTTACGACGCCGATTATCCACGATGAGTTTCAGGGCATCCGCATTACGCCAAACGTTTACACCACGCTCGGTGAGCTTGATCGCTTCTGTAACGTCATGGAGACGATCGCCCGGAAGGGCATGCCGGCTTAAGAAAGTTTCGAGTTTTGAGTTCCGAGTCTTGGGCTCGCCCTCTGGTGCGCGGTAGTCTCTGACTTACCGGTAGTAATTACTTTACTTTAATATAACCCAGGCGAGGGCTTAGCCCCCGCTTATTTAAAATGAAAGCTACTTCGCGGGTAAGTCAGAGACTTACCGCGCACCAGAGGGCAAAGCCCGGTACCCCGGCACCCGGCACCTAACTAATATGTCATCCAAAGAAGCACCAACTAGCAACATCGTGATCGAAAATCTTCGTGAGGAGGATCTGGCTGCCGCTGATCACGTGTTCCGGCTCGCGTTCGGAACTTTCATTGGCCTCCCGGATCCTTTGCAGTTTTCCGCCGGCGCTGACTACATCAACACCCGCTGGAAAACCGACGCTACAGCTTTCTTCGCTGCAAAAATTGAAGGTCAACTTGTCGGTACTAACTTCGCAACCAACCGCGGCAGCGTAGGTTTCTTTGGCCCACTCACGATTCATCCCTCGTTTTGGGATCAGGGAATTGGGAAGCGGTTGATGGAACCCATCGTTGACTGCTTCACTCGCTGGGAAAACACTCATTCCGGTTTGTTCACTTTCCCGCAGAGTCAAAAACACGTTGGGCTGTATCAACGCTTCGGCTTCTGGCCTCGGTTCCTCACCGCGATCATGTCGATTCCGGTGCAGCAGGAAAAACAAACGCCGGCAACGATGTTCTCGCAGTTGTCGTCAGAGGAACGAGAGGAAGCACTCAAGGCTTGTAATGAGTTGACCGACGGAATCTATCCGGGAATGAGCGTCGCAAGTGAGCTTTCAGGGGTCTACGATCAGAACATTGGCGATACTGTATTGCTTTGGCGCGACGCCGAGCTTGCCGGAGTCGCCGTTTGTCATTGCGGCGCCGGTTCCGAGGCCGGTCCGGAGAATTGTCATATCAAGTTTGGCGCCGTCGCGAGTGATGCAAATGGCGCTGAAAATTTTTCGCAACTACTCGACGCGTGTGAAACCCTCGCCGCCCGCCGCGGGCTGGTAAAATTAACGGCAGGAGTAAATACGGCGCGGATCGAAGCCTATCAAATGATGTTGGCTCGAGGATTCAAGACGGAGATTCAGGGCGTCACGATGCATCGCCCAAATGAATCCGGTTATAGTCGTCCCGGTGCATTTGTGATTGATGACTGGCGTTAAAAATAAAGCTCGCTTCTTTCTGTTATGCAGTCTGCTACTAGCATTTGCTGATGTGATCTCGGCAAAGCCGTGGCGCGGAATTGTTCCGCTTCACACAACGCGCGCGCAAGTGAGAAAGTTGTTGGGCAAACCGATCTTCGGTGGCGACGGCTCAATTGATCTTTATGATCTGCGCGAAGGTCGGGTGCACATCATGTATGCGCGCGAGCCATGTGAAACAGGCCTGCCGTCTGATTGGGGAAACTGGCGCGTGCCGCGTGATACAGTTGTGAATATCAGCATTCACTTGCATAAAGAGATTCCGCTCAAGCGCTTGCAAATCCGCAACATCGAAAAATACAAGTGGTACACCGGAGACTCCGGTGCTACCTATTATCACGATCGAATTCGTGGTTTGGAGTATCAGGTTCAGGACGGAATGGTCACCGCCATTACCTATGGCCCCAGCTCGCGCAACCGCGCGCTGCGCTGTAAACCAAACGCACCTTTAATTCGCTACTAAAACTTTCCGGGAGATCCAATGTCGAGTCCACAAATGCAACAACCAAATCCAGCCCTGCTGTTTCAAACTATTAACGCATACCAGCGCACAGAAGCCTTGAAGGCGGCCATTGAATTGGAGGTATTCACCGCTATCGGCGAAGGCAAAAAGACGGCCGCGGAGATCGCACAACGATGTGGCGCGGCCGAACGTGGCATTCGCATCCTTAGCGACTTTCTCACCATCATGGGTTTTCTTACGAAGACCGAAGAAAGCTATTCCTTGACCCCCGACTCCGCGATATTTCTCGATAAGAAGTCGCCGGCCTACATGGGCGGGGCGACGAGATTCATGCTCTCGCCGATGCTGACCGATGGTTACAAGGATTTCACGGCCGCGGTGCGTAAGGGAGGTGTGGCGGTCTCGGACGAAGGCACAATTGCACCGGATAATCCGATCTGGGTCGATTTCGCTCACGCGATGGGGCCGTTAATGGCGTTGCCGGCGGAGTTGATGGCTCGACTCGCCGATCCCGAAGCTAAACAGAAATTGAAGATACTGGACATTGCGGCCGGGCACGGCCTTTTTGGAATTGCGTTTGCCCGGAACAATCCCAACGTCGAAGTGGTTGCTCTCGATTGGGCGAATGTGCTGGAGGTTGCCAAGGAAAATGCGGCCCAGGCCGGCGTCGCCGATCGTTACAGCACCCTCCCCGGCAGCGCGTTTGATGTGACTTTTGGTGAAGGCTACGACATCGTGCTGTTGACGAATTTTCTACATCATTTTGATCCGCCAACTTGCGAAACGCTTTTGCGAAAGGTTCATGCGGCCCTCAAGTCCGGCGGGCGCGCGGTGACGCTTGAATTCGTTCCGAACGAGGATCGCATTTCTCCTCCGGAGTCTGCGTCGTTTGCCGTGATGATGCTGGGCAGTACGCCATCGGGCGACGCCTACACTTTTTCTGAACTCGAGAAGATGATGACGGCTGCCGGCTTTGGCAAGAGCGAGTTTTATCCGCTTCCGCCTTCGATCCAGCAAGTGGTGATTTCACATAAAGAGTGAAGGCAGTAACGCAACCTGTCAGTTTGCGTATTAATGACTCGGTCGGAATTTCTCTAAAAAACTTACGCAAGCTGACAGTCTGCGTTAGATTGCGGGTAAGTCAGCGGGTTCCAAACTGGGAGACGTGCTTTTCGTTTCGGGGGAACCGATGAGGCTTGAGACTACTTCTAACAACTCGGCGCTGCGAAAAGGTTTGGCAATATAGCCGTCAAAACCTGTTCGAAGTGCACGTTCTCGGTCTGTGTCGCCATAGGCAGTCACTGCGACACAGGGTATCTCCGCCGTGCGTTTGTCATCCTGCAGTTCTTGAAAGACCCCCCAACCGTCCAGGTGCGGCATCGATAGATCGATCATGATCAGATCGGGTGGCTCTGCGAGCGCCATGTTCACACACTGGCGGCCGTCACGCGCTTCGCGCACTCGATAGGATCCGGCTTCCAGCATCAAACGCAGGAGTTCGAGATTGTCTTCGTAATCGTCGGCGATGAGAATTGTAGTTGCCATTGGGGACGCGGTGCGTGCGCCATGTCGAAATCGAAACTTTTATAAGCCGCCGCTTACGCGGCTGTCAATCCGGGGTCGACGTGCCAATCCTCCATTCAGGCGCCCGTCTGAAGAAAACCTGCCCTAAAACGCCCGCGTTCACCTGCGAAATTAAGACTATTGACCGCTGAATCTTGCGCGTCCATAATCGGTTCGAGGCCCGTGCGGTCCTGCAAGGCCTGTCTGGAAAGCGTTTTGACCCATATCAATACCCCGCCTAGGAACCTGGGTCATTCCTGCGACCCGAGCAATGGAGGAAACAACTGTGGTCAGTGGAAAACTGGAAGAAAGCCTGCGACATGAGATAGAGAGCTATATTGAAGGGCGCCTGGGCGGAGTTAAGCAGGAGATTGCCGAGCTGCAAAGCCGGCTCAATGAAGCTCTTAGTCAACTTCTCGATCGCCAGAGCGAAGTGCAACTTGATGGTTCCGTAGCGGCTTCCATTATGGAACATTTAAGAGCTGCTCACGATGAGGGAATCGATCTGGCTGCCTCAGAATCGGCGCGCGCCAAGGCCTCGAGCGACATGGCGATCGTTAAGGCGGCGGTGACGGAAATGGGCGAACAGGGTTCGCAGGGTGAAATCCTGAAGACGCTTGTAAACCGAGCCGCTTCTTTTGCGCCGCGGGTCGCTTTCTTCGCCATCAAAGGCGATAACGCAATTGGTTGGCGAGCGCGCGGCTTTGAAGGCAGCGTGGGTGACAACGCAGTGCAACAGATTTCGATTCCGCTCTCCGGCGACAATCTGCTTTCTGATGTATCTAAGTCGCGTACAACCTGGAGCGGCGGTGCTCACAGTCATGCCGAGAATCACGTCCTTCTCAACCGCCTGGGGCAAGAGGCGCCACAGCGAGTTGTCGCCATTCCGCTAAATGTCCGCAAGCGCGCAGTAGCAGTGCTCTACGCGGATTCAGGCTCGCTTGATTCTGAAGCGATCAACCTCGAAGCTTTGGAAACTCTCGTGCAGATGTCAGGAATGTCTGTCGACCTGTTAGCTGCACAAGCTCCTGCCAAAGCACCGGTATCGCAACCTGAACATTACGAAGCGACTCCGCAACCTCCAGTCAGCAGTTATGCGCCCGAGCGCGAGTACGGGGCGCCGGAGCACGAGTATGCGGCGCCCGAACCAGCTGTTGCAGCGGAGACACCAGTTGCGGAAGCTGCGACTGAGGAAGTATCTGCAGAGATTATGGACGAGCCGGCACCGGCCGAAGTCTCTACTGACATCATGCCGGCCGAAGTCGAACGCGTTCCGCAAAGAATCGAAACACATACGGCGCCGTCAATGGAGACGACGGATGCCTCGGCAAGCCCAAGCACAGCCCGGCGGCGTTATGGCAGCGACGTTGATCTTCCCGTTGCCGTATCCGGCGAGGAAGAACGGCGACTGCATGTAGACGCCCGGCGTTTTGCGCGGCTACTTGTCTCCGAAATTAAACTCTATAACGAACAGAAGGTTCAGGAAGGCCGGGCGCAAAGTGATCTTTACGACCGTCTGCGCGAATACATCGATCGCTCGCGCGACATGTATGACAAACGCGTGAAGCCGGAAGTGGCTCAAAGCTATGACTACTTCCATCACGAGCTCGTGAACACGCTCGCGGAAGGTGACGCAGGGAAACTCGGGAACGCCTACCCGGGAGCAACTGTTTCCGCGTAAAACCCGTCTCAGGTTTTAAGTCTCAAGTCTCAAGACCAGAGTCTTTGCAAAGGCCTTGAGACTTGGGACTCTTCTTTTTTAAACTTCAGAGGTTTCTCGACCTGACTTTCCTGGGGGAAAAAATGACTGGTTTACCTGGCAAGCAGCGATTCATTCTCATTGTGCTGGGTGTAGCCGTCGTGTTGGGAGCTACTGTCCCGGCCTTCCTTACGGCTAGTTGTTTCACTCAGCAAAACACTCCCGCAGAACTCAAGGCCATTGAGAATCTACGTTCACAAACGCGGCGGGATCAGTTGCCTGCGGATGAAGTTGTGGCGCGCATGGAGGCGGAGTTTCCTCGCACGAAGGCTGCCGGATTGGCCCGTCTTGTGCGCGCGCGGATCAAAGTGAAAGCAAACGATTACGCCGGCGCCGCGACACTCCTTGATACGAATGTCATTGAGGACTACACCGCGCTCGGGGATCACGCTCTTTTTATGCGTGGTAACGCTCTGGAGCAAGTTGGGCAGACCGCCCTGGCGCGCACAGTTTATGAACAACTGATTCGAACCCATCCCAATTCAATTCGTCTTCGTGAAGCGACGCTGCGTGTAGCCGAGATTCTTCTAAAGTCAGGTCAAGGTAGTGCGGTTCCAACATTTCTGAAAGACCTCATCAAGAAAGACGATGCCGCGGCACTCTTGCTTTCAGCCAAAGCCTCCGCACAAAGTGGGGACAACGCGCGTGCATTAGCGGCTTACCGGCGGATCTATTTCTTCGCCCCGGCGTCGTCTGAAAGCGCTTCAGCCGAGACAACGATTCCACAGCTCTCGTCGACGCTTGCGCCGCTCAATGAAGCTGAGGCTACTGCCCGAGCTGAGAAGTTATTTGACGCCAAACGTTATAACGACGCTTACCAGGCTTACACTGAGGCGCTCTCAAAGTTTCCCGGTTTGGCAAATACAGGGAACCAGTTGCGTCGCGGAGTTGCCGCAGCGAGCGCCCGGCGCACCGAAGCAGCGGCGCTCCTCAGTAACATCCCTACCTCCGCGGGCGAGTCACGAGCCGAAGCTCTTTTTTATCTGACTCAAGTCTACGCGCGCACCCGCCAGTGGGAACAAGTACGGGCCACTGTAGAAGAGTTGCGTCGTGCCTTCCCCAACAGCAGTTTTCACCCACGCGCGCTCGTAAGCGCCGCACA
The DNA here is from genome assembly GCA_963826235.1 of Pyrinomonadaceae bacterium. Classification (GTDB taxonomy): domain Bacteria; phylum Acidobacteriota; class Blastocatellia; order Pyrinomonadales; family Pyrinomonadaceae; genus PSRF01. The sequence continues at coordinate 578,463 of CAWGWE010000003.1, forward strand.
AATCGCTCAAGACGCTAAGAACGACGCCGATGCAGCTTTCTTCAGGCGCGCGGCCGTTAACGCTGCGCCCGGTTCGATCGAAGTGGTGCAAGCTCAATTTGATCTTGCCTGGGAGGCCCACGAAGCCCGGAATTTTTCTGAGTCAGCAAAACTGCTGACCGAACATCTCGCTTATTACGTTGACAAGAACAACGACAATCGCGGTCGGGCCGGCTACTGGGCCGCACGTGATTCGGAACGCGCCGGTAAACTTGCTGAGGCTCGCGCCCTTTATCAGGCAGTGCTCGGCCGTTACGACGCAAATTGGTATGGCTACCTCGCGCAGCAGCGGTTGAGTGCCATGAAAGGAAGCGCGGCAGCACAAACTTTTGCTGCAGATTCGGTGGTAGGACGCGCAATTGCCAACCTGCAAACGGTATCAGTCGCCGAGGAAACTGCCGGAGCCGCGGAAGATGCAAGAATCGTAAAGGCAGAACAGTTGAATAATGTTGGGCTCGATGAATGGGCTCTTGAGGAATTGGCACAGGCCGCTGAAGCCGCACCAAATAGTCCGAAGGTCAACCTCGCCATAGCCCAAATCTATCGTCACCGGGAAGACAACGTTCGCGCGCTAAACACGCTCAAGAAGAGCTTCCCTGATTATTCGCAGATGAAGCCGGAAGAGATGACGAGGGCCGAATGGGATGTGTTTTATCCGCTCGCCTATTGGGACATCATTGTGCAGGAATCGCGCGGGCGTAATTTGGATCCCTATCAAGTCGCTGGTTTGATTCGCCAGGAGACAGTGTTTGATCCGCGTGCGAAGTCGCCGGCGCGCGCGTATGGGTTGATGCAAGTGTTAGTGCCGACAGCGACCTTGACGGCGAGAAAGTATGGCGTCAGTCGCAGCATCACGGCCGAGTCTCTTTTTGAACCGAGGCTTAATATTCAATTGGGCACGGCTTACTTGCGAGATCAGATCGACAAGTTTGGAAAAATCGAATATGTCGCGGCGGCTTACAACGCCGGCCCCGGACGCGCGGTGAACTGGCGCGCGTCGCTACCGCTGGAAATGGATGAGTGGGCCGAAGCCGTTCCCTTCAAAGAGACGCGTGGTTACGTTCAAGGCGTGGTGCGTAATCGTCTCCAGTATGAACGGCTTTACGACATCAATGGAAATTTTCGATCTCAAGTGGGAACCAGGGCAGTCACGGCGCAGCCGAGTGGTGCGCCCTCAGGCGATTCCACGATTCGCAAGCGCCGAGTGATAGGCGAAGAAGAAGAAGAATAGAAGCAATTGCCAATTGGCGATTGATGATTGCCGATTGGCATGTTCGAAATCACATTTGGTGAAATCGGAAAGTTTCCTTTATGCAAAGGGCTTTCCGAGATTGGTAATTTCCGATGGAAAATCGGCAATCGACAACCGGCAATCGGCAATCGCGGGGGTTTTCGCCGCTCTTTTCTGCTTGCCTCATTACTCTAACGGCAGTGTTAAGTCTAGTTTCAAGCACAAACACCTCTGCACAACGAGCTCCGCTCCCCTCAACCTCCGGCCCAGCATTAACAATCACCAGCGAGCCGAAAGCGATTGTCTGGATTGATGAAATCAGACGTGGCACAACCGACGCTTCCGGGAAACTCGCGATCGCCAAAGTCACTCCTGGCCGGCATACGTTGCGCGTGAGGGCGAACGGCTTTAAAGAAGTCACTGTCCCTCTGCTCCCTGGCAAACGCACTGCTTTAGTTAAGCTGGTGCGCTCAACCGATCCGGCTGAACTTGCTTTTCAACGCGCGGAAACGGCTCGTGAGCAAGCAAGGACTGAAGAAGCCCAACGGCAAGTCGCGGAGATCTATCGTGAAGCTTTAAAGCTGCGCCCTGCATATCCGGCCGCTCATCTGGGACTGGCCCGTGTGCTCCTGGAGTTGAACGAGTATCAGGATGCACTCGCGGAAATTGAAGCTGCGCGACGAGGTCGTCCGGTTTACCCAGAGGCGTCAGCGGTTGAGGGTCGCATTCATCGTGAAGGTGCTTTTGACGACAAAGCGATCGCTTCATTTCGGCGCGCGATCCGCGAAAGCAAAGGTGAGCAGCCGGAAGCGCATGTGGGCCTCGCTCGTCTTTACGAAGAAAACGGTCAGCTTGATGAGGCGATTGCTGAATATCAAAAGGCGATTGCGCAACTCTCCGATTCGGAGCCGGTAATTTACCAGCTGTTGGGAGCCGCGTACGAGAAACAGCAGAAGTACAAGGAAGCTTTAGCGTCCTATGAAAAGTATCTCGCGTTAGCTCCTAATGGCAGCCTCGCTCCGGCGCTGCGTTCGATAATTGAACAACTGCGCCGAGACGCCGCGGGTCAGGAAATCATTCCGTAGATAGGTGTCGGGTATCGGGTGACGGGAATCGGATTGAAGGGCGCTGGGCTTCGGCTAACAGGTGCCGGTGGCACATGCAGGTTTCGGGCTTTGCCCTCCGGTGCGCGGTAAGTCTTTGACTTAGCGGCAGTGTTTTCTTTTATGATCGAAGCGAGGGCTAAGCCCTCGCTTATTAAAATTAAAGCAACTTTACGGTAAGTCAGAGACTTACAGCGCACCGGAGGGCAAAGCCCGAACCCTACACCCGACACCTGATCTGACACCCAACACTTAACTTATGACCAATCCCGCCCCAGCCTCCCAGCACCGGCACGTTTCACACAAAGCCAGCCTCTTTACCGAATCAGTGATTCGCGAGATGACGCGCGAAGCTTTGAAGCATGGCGCCGTCAACCTATCGCAGGGCTTTCCCGACTTCGCTGCGCCCTCTGACATTAAGCAGGTCGCGATGCAGGCCATTGCCGACGACATCAATCAATACGCTATCACCTGGGGCGCGCGCGATTTTCGCGAGGCAATCGCGGCAAAAACAAAATGGTATCTGGGCCTGGACGTAAATCCGGAAACGGAGTTAACGGTAACCTGTGGTTCAACCGAAGGAATGATAGCGGCAATGATGGCGACCGTAGATCCCGGCGATGAGGTCGTGATCTTTGAACCGTTTTACGAGAATTATGCGCCCGATGCGATCCTTTCCGATGCGCGCCCGCGCTACGTGCCTTTGCGCGCGCCAGACTGGACTTTCGATCCAGACGAATTGCGCGCAGCTTTTAACTCCAAAACCAAAGCAATCATTATCTGCAATCCAAACAATCCGACCGGAAAAGTCTTCACGCGTTCAGAAATGGAGTTTATCGCGAGTCTCTGTCAGGAGTTTGATGCGCTCTGCTTTACGGATGAAATCTACGAACACATTATCTACCCGCGCGAGGACGCTGAGATTCAACACATTTCGATGGCGCAGCTCGACGGCATGCGTGATCGCACTGTGATCGTGAACTCCATGTCCAAGACTTATTCAGTGACTGGCTGGCGCGTCGGTTACTGCATCGCTCCGCCGGAGATCACGAGCGGCATCCGCAAGGTGCACGACTTCTTAACTGTCGGCGCCGCCGCACCGTTGCAAGCAGCCGGAGCATATGCGTTGGCCCTACCGCCCGCTTACTATGATCACCTGCAAGCCGAGTATCGGGCGCGTCGCGATTTGCTGTTGCCGGTGTTGGAAGAAGCTGGGTTCAAGACCTTTCGACCGGATGGCGCGTATTACATCATGACCGACATTTCTGCTTTCGGGTTTGCCGATGATGTCGAGTTTACGCGACATCTGATTCGCGAAGTTGGTGTCGCCTGCGTCCCGGGCTCAAGCTTCTACAGCCTGCCGCAGCTGGGCGGGCAGCAGGTGAGATTTTGTTATTGCAAAAAGGACGAGACACTCGCCCTCGCAGCTGAACGATTGGAAAAACTGCGCGCTCGTATTTGAAAGGACTTGAATGAAAACGTTTTCACGCATTCTGCTTGTTATCGGCATCAACTTATTACTTTCAGCTCCGTTTGCGACTGCTCAACAGCGTCCCGATCCCGAGTTCAATACCGTCGTCGAGAAGCCCGCCTTTTCCAAAAACTTTCCGCGTGTGCTTTTCGACGAAGCCCATAACAATTTCCACACGACAACCGGGCGCTATAAACCGTTTGCTGACTTAATCACAAACGACGGTTACCACGTTGTCCGCAACCGTAAACCATTCACCAAAGCAGGTCTGGACACTTTCAAAATTCTTATCATCGCCAACGCCCTCGGGGCCGAAGAAATGGATGACGACGGCGCGGAAAAGTCAGCTTTCACTGAAGAAGAATGTGACGCCGTGCGCGATTGGGTGAAAGCCGGAGGGGCGCTCTTGTTAATCGCCGACCATGCACCTTTTGGCGGCGCCGCGGAAAACTTAGGCAAGCGTTTTCAGATTGAGATGAGCAAGGGCTATACGCTCGATGCCGCAAATAGTTTTGTGAAGGACGGTCCTTCCTCATTGCTCTTTTCGCGGGAGAACAAGCTCCTACTCGACCATCCGATCACGCGCGGTCGAAACGAAGGCGAGTCGGTTAAACGCGTCTTCACTTTCACCGGTCAATCGTTGAAGGGACCAAAAGACAGTTTCGCTTTCATGACGCTTGCTGATACGGCGCGAGATAAGGCGAATCGGAATGCAACCACCGACGTTTCCGCAGCCGGTCGCGCCCAGGGCATTGCTCTGAAGTTTGGCAAAGGTCGCGTGGTAGTGATGGGGGAAGCGGCGATGCTTTCGGCGCAGCTGGCGGGAGCAGAGAGCCGGCCAATGGGCATGAACGTTCCTGGCAGCGATAACCGGCAGCTCGCCTTGAACATCATGCATTGGCTGTCAGGCATCTTGGGGAACTGAAGATCTTTGACCCTTGGTGCGCGGCAAGTCTTTGATTGCCGTTATTGCTACCTTTGTTCAGTAACAGGTCTCCGACCTGTCTATGGTGGTCATAGACCCCCAATTCAATTCTTCCGGCCCCAACGGCAAGTCAGAGACTTGCCGCGCACCGGAGGTCAAAGACCTTCAGTACCATCTTCAGAGACTTGCCGCGCACCGGAGGTCAAAGACCTTCAGTACCATCTTCAGAGACTTGCCGCGCACCGGAGGTCAAAGACCTTCAGTACCATCTTCAGAGACTTGCCGCGGCACCGGAGGTCAAAGACCTTCATTACAACCTTCAGAGACTTGCCGCGCACAGGGGTCAAAGACCTTCAGTACAATCTTCAGAGACTTGCCGCGCACAGGGGTCAAAGACCTTCGGTACAATCTCAGAGACTTACCGCGCACAAGGGTCATTAGACTTCCGTACAATGTACAGAGACTTGCCGCGGACCCAGAACCGAAGTCATTCTTCATCCAGCAACCGTGTGGTGTTTTCGGTGACGCTGCCGCGAGGAATCATTTCGCGGGTATTTTTCCGCAACGGATAATCTGATAAAGGCGAGTCTTGAGCCGGAGGCAATGTGGTACGCCGCCCGGTGACGGGAAAGGCGGGCTCGACGGTAGCAGCCCTCTCCTGAACAAAGATGAAAGCATAAAGGAACCTGATCAAGCCGATTAGTCCCACAACAAAGAAGATTAGCGAAGCAACCTTCGCTACTGATTCGAACGGACCCCCCAGTCCCACGCCACAGTACAGAGCAGCGCCACCAGCCATGAAGCTAACGTGAGGATTAAGCCTTCCTTGATCATGTTTCCGCGGCGTCGGGGAATATTTTGCGCCGCTAATTGTGGTATCAGCCCATCATTATTCAGCACCAACGCGACGCCCGTGAGAGGAAACCCGCAACGCGAGCAATAACGCAGATCCTCTGATACTTGTTGTTGACTACACTTAGGACAATACATCAGTGTTACCTACCGATTTGATTACGTAAGCAAGCACGGCGAAGTTCATTATGTGGGATACGAAGCGTCAACTAATCTGGCTGGTGGCGGGGCTGACTCTGGGAACCCTGGTGGCTTATCAGGATTCGTTCGATGAAGACGGCACCTTTGTTCCGCGCTTCTTTATTTTCATGGAAACGCTGGTGCTTTTAATTATTGGCGTGTTGTTTGCGATTTACTCAAGACGCAGTAGAAAATGAACATTCCTGGCTTGGCGAGCGCTTTTTTGAACTTTGTACTTTGTGCTTTGTACTTTGATCTGTTTTCCCACAGGCTCGTTTGTCAAAGGTTTCAAGATGGTGACTACAACAAAGTACAAGAACCAGGTAAAAAGATCGTCTTTAGTTAGGCTGCTGCATCGACTTTGATCTGACGATCAGCCCTTCGTCGCCGGCAACAAGTAACCGGCGCGCTTCACCAAAAGGAGCGCTGGACGGAATGTACGACAGGACGAAGCGGTTCTTGCGCAGCTCATCACAAATCGTTTTCGCAGCTTCAGTCGTTTCCTCGATCGGAAATACCAAACCGCCAGTCGCTTCCACCAACTTATCCACCACCTGTCTGGGCTTGGGCACATCGCGCCGGATGGCGCCACGCGTACGATCCGGAATCTGGATCATATAGACCGTGATGTCGTTGGCTTGCAGGTCCGCAACTATCTTATCGAAAGTAGTTTTGCTGCCACGATCCAGGCCATCGCCGATGATGACTATGACGCGCTTCTGTCCCCCCAACCCGCGCAACGCCTGATCAACCACGGCAGTCAACGCGTCGAAAAGATGTGGTTGGCCCTTCTTGCGAAAACCCTTAAGTGACGCTTCGATTGACTTAGCGTCGTCGGTCCAGTCAGCGACTATCTCCGCCTCTTCGTCAAAGCCTACGATCAAAAGCTGATCGCCTTCGAAAATTTCGTAGGCAAACTCGCGCGCAGCTTGTTCAAGTTTTTCTACATCCGCTCGCAACGTCACTGAATTGTCCACCAGCAACACAATCCGGGCGGGCGAGGGATCGGGAGTAAAGTTTCGGATGGTCTGTTCCACACCGTTATCGTAGACAGAAATGTTTTTGCTTGTGATGTTCGTGCTGGAATTGTCCGCACGTTTTGCAGTGATTCCGAGCAGTATGCCGCCCGTAGTCTGGTGTTGCCGCCGTCCCGCTTGCCCCAAAATCAGACTGAACAAACCCAGAAGCAACAGTAAGGTCGCAACCAAATAAAATGGTATGCGGAAACCGTGGCGAGCTGTTTTCAGTCTGTTTGCGGGTCCGTCACCGAGTAACTGTGACATTTGTTCACGCCTGTTTCGTGAGGCTTCAATCTTTACCGGGAGACTTTGTCGTTGAAGCTTTGTCGGAAGTTTTCGTAGCCGGGGAGCTTTCTTTTTTCTTGTCGGTCTTCTTATCGGCCTTGGCAGCATCGGAGTCGGCTTTCTCGGCCGCCCGCTTGCCGTTGTTGGCATAGTCCGTGACGTACCAGCCCGACCCTTTGAATTGAATCGCGGGGGCGGAGATTTGTCGCTCCAAACGGCCGCCACACTTGCCGCATTTTGCGGGCGGCTTCGCGTCCATCTTCTGGAAGACCTCGGTGAGTGCGCCACACTTGCGACACTCATATTCATAAATTGGCATCGTTCTTAACTCACGAAACCCGGTTGGGAGCTTGCTGATTATGTGATCGTTTTCGAGCCTTTGCAACGTGAGCCAGATCCGATTGCCGATTGACGATTGCCAATCGCCAATTGTCAATTTCCTCTTACTGCTACGGGCCAATCGGCAGTCGGCATTCGCCAATCCGCAATCGGATCGCTTGCTTTGCATTTCAACCCCAGATCGCTATGATCGACGCATTGACGGAGTGTTGACGTTTTTCTGTAGTGATACACAACCGTTTCTGGCTGCTCTAATGATGTCTGATACCGCACAATCCCTTTCGCTTGAACGCAAGATAAAAATGCACGAAGCGCGTGAATCGATTGTCACGCGACTGGCGCTGGCCTTTCCTACCACCATCAACCTGGATCGTTTTCTCAACGTCATAGTTTCTGAATTAGGACGCATGATGAATGTGGATCGCTGTGATGTGATCCAACTAACGTCAGCAAGTGAGTTGAAGATTAGTCACGAGTGGCGCGCTTCTGATGACGTGCCATCCAGTCTTGGAATCGCGATTCCCCTCGAACTCAACAAGCTTTCCGAGCATGTCGACCTAACTAAACCAATACGACTCGACGACACCTCTGCGCCTGGTCTCGATCAGAAAGTTCGCTTTCTGGCAGCGAGCCTGCGTACGCGGTCGTTGCTCGTGGTCCCGGTAGTCCTGGGAGGCGATCTGCTCGGCCTCGTCGGAATGCATACGACACGCTCGACCCGTGCCTGGCTTGATGATGAGGTTTCCTTCCTGGAATCAATCGCCAGCCAGATCGCGGTCGGTTATCAGTACACGCGGCTCTTCACCGACAAAGAGCGCGAGGGGGAAACGAAGCGCGCCTTGCTCGAAATTGCTAATGCTCTTAATGCGCGTTCGGATTTTCGCGACGTCTCCTCGTTAGTGCTGGAACGCGCGATCTCGCTTGTTGGCGCCGACTATTCGGCACTGGGTGTTCTCGATCGAAAAGGCGGCCGCATTAGCCTTGCTGCTTTTAAGGCCGCGCCTCATGCCACCACCGACACGGTGCAGGGCTTGATCGCTTCGCACGAACAATCTTTGGACGTCACCGAATTTCCGGCGGCCATGGCGGTGCTAGCTGAAGGGAAAACTTTGCGGTTGCTCGACAAAGATTTGCCGTTCCCCTTCCGCCTTATTTTCAACGCAACCCTCGGCGGCCGGGCTGCGCTTGTGGCCCCCGTGCGTGTTGCCGGTCATACGTTTGGTTTGCTAGGACTGGTCTGGAGTGAGGCTCGTGAAGGATTTGACGATCATGAAGTCGCTCTCGTCGAAGGAATTGCGGATCAAATTGGGACGGCGCTGGAACGCGATCAACTCTCCGCGGAAGTTATGCACCTGCGCAGTGCCCTCCATGAGCGATACGGCGAGGGTCGCATCATCGGACAGACCGCGGCGATTCGACATGCGATGGAATTAGCGCTGAGTGTTGCTAACACCCAGACTACAGTTTTGATCCATGGCGAGTCAGGGACAGGCAAGGAGCTTTTGGCGAATCTGATTCATTACAACTCCGGGCGCGAAAACCATCCTTACGTGAAACTTAATTGCGGCGCGATTCCCGAAACGCTGCTCGAATCGGAGTTGTTTGGACACGAGAAAGGTGCGTTTACCGACGCGCGCACGCGGCGCCGCGGAAGATTTGAAGAAGCGAATGGCGGCACGTTGTTCCTGGACGAGGTCGGCGAGATGAGTTTGTCAGCGCAGGTTCGCCTGCTGCGAGTGTTACAGGATGGAGAGTTCACGCGAGTAGGCGGCAGCGAGGTGCTAAAGACAGATGTGCGAGTGATTGCTGCGTCAAATGTGGATCTGGAACGTGCCACAGAACAGGGAACGTTCCGTCGCGATCTTTTTTACCGGCTCTCGGTGTTTCCGATAGTGCTGCCACCCTTGCGCGAGCGTCCGGAAGACATTCATCCGCTCGTAATTCATTTTCTCGAACACTACAAACAAAAGACCGGGCGTTTTATTTCAGGTATCTCCAAAGACGCCTTGCAGGCGCTGATGACTTATCACTGGCCAGGCAATGTGCGCGAACTGGAAAACTCGATTGAGCGTGCCGTGATTATCGCTTCGGGGCGGCAGATTGAGCTTGAGGATTTGCCGGAAGCAATAAAACGGACGGTGTTGGAAGAACGTGATCGCATCAAGGTAGAACGCGCCAGCGCCGCAAGCGAGGGCCGCACGACGACGTTTGCAGTGACGGTTCCTTCATCGATGGAAGAAATTGAACGCCAGGCAATCGAAGCTACGCTCGACTATACTAACGGCGACAAATCTCACGCCGCCCGCGCGCTTGGCATCGGCCGCAAGACCCTCTACCGAAAATTGGAGCAGTACAACAACGGGAAGCCGGATTAAGTCAGGTCTCAGGTCTCAAGTCTCAGGTCTCAGTATCTTGGGATCAAACTGAATAATGCTCAGTCACTTGAGACTTGAGACTTGAGACTTGGGACTTGGGACTTGAGACCTGAGATCTGAGACTTGAGACCTGAGACTTGGGACTATTAGAGTTGAGACTTGAGACCGGAGTCTTGCGAGTGCTATATTCCGAGCTGGAAACTTCACAAACAATTTGATTAACCTGTGCAGACCCCGGGGCTGCAATTCTGGAGGTAATTCCCTATGGGAAGCGACGACTATCGGCGGGATCGAGGTGACAGCGTCTCCACTCGTCTGACTTATCTGCTAATTGGTGGCGGTATCGGGGCCGTAATTGCCCTGCTGTTCGCCCCTAAATCGGGCCAGGAACTGCGCGAAGACATTGCCGATGCCACTCGGAAAGGAATTGACCGTTCCCGCGAAGCTGCCCAGCAACTGGGCGAACGGGCCGGCGAATACTACGAGACAGGCCGGGAACGCGCGTCTGAGCTTTATTCAACTGCTTCTGAGCGTGTGGGCGATGTGGCCCGCACCGCGCGTGACACTGCTTCTGATCTCGCGCGCACTGCACGTGAGACTGCAGCGCGGCAGACAGGAACCGTGGCTGCGGCGATCGACGCCGGGAAGAAGGCCTATCAGGAAGAAAAGCGGAAGACCGAAATGTCAGGTCGCATCGAAGCTGCGCCGAAATACGACGAGAAAACCAACTGACGAGATTGAAGATGGCCGATTGGCGATGGCCAATTGGAACAGTCAGGAATCACTCGGAAATCAAACGGCAATTGGCAATCTGAATCGGCAATCTAATCCCATGCCCTTCGCGCTTCAATTCAACACTAACGACCCGATGTTCTGGGTGATGGTCGTCATTGCGCTGTCGTTTATCATCATGGCAATCGCGATGGTTTCGATCGCCGTGTTTGTTAACCGTGCGGTGAAATCGGTCAATCGCCTGGAAGAAAAGCTCGAGCCGCTGATCGAGAAGGTTACGGTCGTCAGTGAACAGGGCAAACAGATCGCGATCCAGGGCAAACACATTGCTGAGCAAATCACTGCTGTCTCAAATCATCTTTCTACTGCCTCGATGCATTTTTCCGAATCGCTGGCACTCTTGAAAGACGAAGTTGGCGAATTGAAACACGTTGTTAGCCACGGCGCGCGCGAGGCCCGCGACAAAGTTGAACTCGTCAGCAACACTATCGACCGCACCCACCGGCAAGTGACCACGACTACGGATTTCATTCAGTCGAAAGTCATTGAGCCGGCGCGCGAGCTGGCCGCGATTATGGCGGGCTTTCGCCGCGGCATCGAAGTTCTTGTGGCTCCCGCGCCGAAGCCCATAAATCAAATCTACGGAGAGGATGAGATGTTCATCGGCTGAATCTGGCTCCCATCGTTCACTCGAACCCGAACCATCGCGTCCTCCGGGAGCTGGTTCGGGTTTTTATTTGCTCGTGGTTTTGGCGCGTACACTTCTACTGTTAGTATTAATAATTCTGACGCCCTGAAAGCTTATGTCCACAGATACCCTTGACCTAAAAAAGACAGTCAATCTTCCGAAAACCGGCTTCGCTCAGAAGGCAAACCTGGCGCAGAACGAACCGGCGCGTTTGAAGAAATGGTCGGAACTAAAACTGTATGACTTGATTCGTCAGGATCGCGCCTGCGCCGAGAAGTTTATCCTGCATGACGGCCCGCCTTACGCCAATGCTGACATTCATCTGGGCACTGCCCTGAACAAAATTCTGAAAGATTTCATCGTCAAATCGCGCACGATGATGGGCTTCGATGCGCCCTACGTTCCCGGTTACGATTGCCATGGCCTGCCAATCGAACTCTACGTCGATCGCAAGCTCGGTGCGAAGAAAGCCAACATGCCGCCGGTCGCAATTCGGCGCGCGTGCCGCGAGCATGCATCGGAAGCATTGAAACGACAGACGCGCGACTTTCAGCGCCTCGGCATCTTTGGCGAGTGGGGCAATCCCTACCTAACCATGTCGAATCATTACGAGGCCGAAACGGCGCGCTTATTCGGGCGCTTTGTCGAACGTGGTTACGTCTACAAAGGCGCGCGGCCGGTCTACTGGTGCATTCACGATCAAACCGCACTTGCCGAGGCTGAGGTTGAATACCACCAGCACACCAGTCCTTCGGTGTATGTGAAATTTCCTTTGCGTAGCGATCCGGCTTTGATTGATCCGGCACTCGCCGGTCGTAAGGTTTTCGTTTTGATCTGGACGACAACGCCCTGGACCTTGCCGGCCAACCTGGGAATCGCGGTCCATCCTGATTTTGAATATGCGGCGTTTGCACACGGTGATGAGGTTTTTATCGTTGCCAGTGAGTTGCTGGGGTCGGTTGCAGAAAAATGTGGACTGGCCACCTCTGCGGATTCGCTGCAGGTGCTGGCTCGTTTCCCCGGATCCAGGCTTGATCGTCTCGAGTGTGGGCACGCGTGGCTCGATCGGCCGTCCTTGCTGATGGTGGGCGAACACGTAACGCTCGGCGGCGAAGCCGATGCGGAAGTCGAACTTGATGTTCGTGAGGCACGCGATTCTAAGAAAACCGGAAAGTCAGGGACGGGGTGCGTTCACACAGCGCCCGGCCATGGGCACGACGACTTTGTGATCGGCAAGCGTTACGGGCTGGAGATTTACTGTCCCGTCGATAACGCCGGGCATTTCACTCCCGAAGTAGAACACTTCGCCGGTCAAGGTGTGTTTGACGCCAACTCTAAGATTGTTGAGTTCATGCGCCAACGCGGCGTCCTGCTCTTCACCGAAACTTACGAACACCGTTATCCGCACTGCTGGCGCTGCAAGAATCCGGTCATCTTTCGCGCCACGCCGCAATGGTTCATTTCCATGGATCGCGCGGGGGGTCCGGTAGTCGAGCGCGACGAAGATGGCCGTGACCGTAGCAATTTTACCGATAACTTTTCCGACGGGAGCGTTTCCGGCGCTAACTCCTTGCGCGCCGCTGCTATCTCGGAGATTGAACGAGTGCAGTGGCTGCCAGGCTGGGGTGTCGATCGCATGCGCAACATGTTCAAGGGCCGGCCCGACTGGTGCGTCTCGCGGCAACGTGTTTGGGGCGTTTCCATTCCGGTTTTCTATTGTGCGAAGTGTAATGAAGCGGTGGCGGATCCGCAGATCATCAATCGAGTTGCCGATGTGTTTGAGAAAGAGTCAGCGGATGCCTGGTACACGCGCTCGGCGACCGAGTTGCTTCCCGAAGGTTATCGATGCAGCAAATGTGACGGCCAGGAGTGGACCAAAGAGACCGACATTCTCGATGTCTGGTTTGACAGTGGCTCGTCCTCGATTGCTGTGTTGGAGCACCGTCCAGAGCTGCGCTGGCCAGCTGACGTTTACATCGAAGGCGGCGACCAGTTTCGCGGCTGGTTCAATTCGTCTTTAATGGTCGGACTCGCTGTTCACAATCGAGCGCCGTATAGGACAGTCCTGACACATGGTTGGACCGTTGATGCGCAAGGCAAGGCGATGCATAAATCTGCCGGCAATGCAGTGCCGCCTGACGAAGTTATCAAAGAGTCGGGCGCCGAAATTCTCCGGCTTTGGTGCGCCTCTTCAAACTACTTTGACGACATGCGCTGCTCGGATGAAATCCTGCAGCGGGTCACCGACGGCTATCGCAAGCTACGCAACACTGCTCGTTTTGCGCTTGGCAACTTGCACGGTTTCGATCCCCAGCACGACGCAGTCGCTGAAGCAGATATGCTCGAAATCGATCGCTGGGCCCTGGCCGAACTTGATGTCGTGACGCGGAAAGCGCGGCAGGCATATGACGATTACGAATTTCATGCGGTCTATCACGCGCTTTACAATTTTTGTACGGTGACTCTCTCGGCGCGTTACTTCGACATCATCAAGGATCGACTCTATACATTTGCACCGCGCAGTCACGCACGACGCTCAGCGCAAACGGCGCTCTACCGCATTGCGGACTCGCTCGCGAGACTGCTGGGCCCAATCCTGGCTTTCACGGCCGATGAGATCTGGGAAAACCTGCCAGCGGGCGCGGAAGCCCGTCAGGTGTCGGTCCATCTTGCGACTTTCCCCGAAGCCCGCGAGGAAGCAGATTACGAACGCTTTACGAATTGGGAACGAATGTTTGAAGTACGCGAAGATGTCTTGCGCGCTTTGGAAGAGGCGCGCACCGCAAAACAGATTGGAAGCTCTCTTGAGGCGCGCGTTGAGATCTCTGCTGCAGGCGCCACTTACGATCTACTCGAACAATATCGTGACGAGCTGCGTTACTTATTTATCGTTTCCCAAGTCGATGTCCTGCGCGCAGAAACCGGTGCGAATGAGGTAGCGATCAAGATTCTTGCTGCCGAAGGGGAGAAGTGCGAGCGCTGCTGGAACTATTCGACGCGCGTTGGCGAGTCGGCGAAGTATCCAACAGTTTGTGAACGTTGCGTGACTGCTCTCGAAGAGATTTAGGGGTAAGGCTGGCGGGCGTCTCGCGCGCAATGAGCGATAAAAGGATTAGTGAACCTCAATTACGTAGTAAAGCTTGCGCGCTGAGGAGTGTGGCGGGCGAAATGCTTATCCAACAATGAGTGAAGCTCGACTAACAGATACTCCCGCTCGTGCCGGCTGGCGCGCAGGCTATCTGCTTGCTGCCTTCGGGATCTACATGGTCGACCAGGTTAGTAAAGCCTGGGCGGTGAAGTGGCTGCGTAGTGGTAACGATATCCCTTTAATCAAGGGATTTCTGGATCTCGTTTACACCGAAAATTCCGGCATCGCTTTTGGTCAGTTGCAGGACGGTGGCGCATTCGGCCGTTGGTTTTTCGTCATACTGGCAGTGACGGCCGCGGTGGCTGTGCTTTTTTACTTCCTACGAACTTCGCGGAATGACGATCGACACCTGGGAGCCTGCGCCTTGCTGTTGGCCGGCATCACCGGGAATCTTACCGACCGCATCCGCTTTGGGTATGTGATTGATTTCATCTCCGCCCATGCCGGAAGTTATCATTGGCCAGTATTTAACGTTGCCGATGCCAGTATTTGCTTGGGAGCCCTACTGCTTGCCTACGATTTAGTGGTTGATAGCAGGAAGAAGACAGGAGTCAGAAGTCAGGAGTCAGGAGTCAGCAGTGAGTAGGCAGTGGTCGGTTGTCAGTAGTCGGTTGTCAGTTGTCGGTCTTATGTTCATTTGTAATTTTGCGGGTTGACATTTCTAAAAGCGAATCACACACGGAACTGACCACTGACCACTGACCACTGACCACTGACCACTGACCACTGACCACTGACCACTGACCACTGACCACTGACTACTGACTACTGACTACTGACCACTGACCACTGACTAAATCGGCAATCGGCAATTGCCAATCATAAAGATGTATCCAGAACTTTTTCGCATTTTTAATTTTCCTATCAACACCTACGGCGTGTTTCTGGCGCTCGCGTTTCTTGGCGCCATCATGATCACGGTCCGACTTGGTGCGCGCGATGGGTTGCCGCGTGAACGCATCTACGATCTCAGCTTGTGGATGCTGCTGGCAGGCCTGATCGGCTCCAAGATTTTGATGTTTTTTGTCGAGCCGGAATACCGTGCAAACCCCTTGCAACTTCTATCGCTCGACTTCCTGCGCTCGGGCGGCGTTTTTTATGGAGGGCTGATTGGAGCTGTAGTCGCCGGCTACTTCTTGATGAAGCGATACAAGCTGCCCTGGTGGAAAACCGCCGACGCTTGCGCCCCCGGCATTGCTCTAGGAAATTTTTTCGGACGCCAGGGTTGCTTTGCGGCTGGCTGTTGTTGGGGCAAACCGACGACCCTGCCGTGGGGCGTGCAGTTTTCCGAGCTTGGACATCGGATTACCGGCGTACCCATCGACGTGCATCTACATCCGGTGCAGCTCTACGAATCGTTTTCGATGCTGATCGTGTTTTTCTTCTTGTTGTGGCTTCATAAGCGGAAACGCTTTAGCGGCCAAGTCATTCTTACTTACGCATTGCTTTATTCCGTCGTCCGCTTTGCGGTCGAATTTGTACGCGACGATCCGCGCGGCGATTTGTTAGGCCTAACCACCCTGACTGGTCTCTCCACCTCGCAAATGATTAGTCTGATCGTGGCGGTGAGCGCGCTGATCGCGTTTGTGATTCGCCGGCGCAGATATGCTGACGTAACAAAAGGTGATCGGATTGCGAGTCCGACTACGGCTCGTGCCTAATTCCACTAACCCTAAGGTCATAAATCCAACGCTCTGCAATTATGAAAAGAACTAAACCATTAACTCTACTGGCGGGCTGCGCCGTAACAATCCTTGGTTTCGCTTTGGCCTCCGCTTATACCAAACCTATCGAGACTTCGGATGCGGTCGCAGCGCCGGCGGAAAAGCACTTGAGTAACATCACCCAACTGACCTTCGGTGGCGAGAACGCCGAAGCCTATTTCTCCGCTGATGGTCGCCGTCTTATATTCCAGTCTACGCGCGACGATCGCGGTTGCGATCAGATCTACACGATGAACGTTGATGGCTCGAACGTTAAGATGGTCTCGACTGGAACGGGCCGCACAACTTGTTCATATTTCTTCCCAAACATGGGACGCATTCTTTACTCGTCAACCCATCTCGGCAGCAAAGACTGCCCGCCGCGTCCCGACTTTTCGCAAGGTTATGTGTGGGCCATCTATCCGAGCTACGATATTTTTACTGCGCGGCCGAATGGCTCAGAGATAAAACAACTGACACAAGCCCCGGGCTACGACGCCGAGGCCACCATCTCAGCCTCCGGCAAGAAAATCGTTTTTACTTCAACGCGCGATGGCGATCTGGATATTTATTCCATGGACGCCAACGGCCGGAATGTGCGCCGCTTGACTAATGAGATTGGCTACGATGGCGGGCCCTTCTATTCTAGTGACGGCCGGCAGATCGTCTATCGGGCTTACCACCCACAAAACGAAAAGGACAAAGCCGATTATTTGAAACTGCTAAAGGCAAACCTGATTCGTCCCACAACACTCGAACTTTGGGTAATGAATGCGGATGGCTCAAATAAGCGGCAGATTACGCGAAACGGCAAAGCTAACTTCGCGCCCTACTTTTTCCCCGATGGTAAGCGCATCATTTTTGCTTCCAACATGGACGATCCGAAAGGCCGCAACTTCGATATCTACGCGATCAATGTCGATGGCTCCGGCCTTGAACGCATTACCGACAACGATACTTTTGATGGGTTCCCCATGTTTTCACCCGATGGCAGGAAGCTTGTTTTCGCCTCGAACCGGAACGCCAAAAACCGCGGCGAAACTAATGTGTTTATTGCCGACTGGGTTGACTAAAACGCTTCAAGTTTCGAGTAACAGGTGTCGGGTAACGGATGTCGGGTGTCAGGGTGTAAGGTGTCAGGAACAGGTGTCAGGTGACGCCTGAAAGCCGTCACTCCGTACCCGGTATCCGAACTCGGAACTCGAAACTCGAAACTCAAACTGAATTCAGTGGTGAGAATTATGAATAGGACATTATCGATTCGAACGTCGCTCTCCCTTGTCGTTGTAGTTGCACTATCCGCAGCATGTTTTGCGCAGCAACCCAGACTCGCTTCCAGCGTCGAGCGGATACGAGCAGATGTCACCTATCTTGCCTCCGACAAACTTGAAGGGCGGCGCACAGGGACGCAGGGCGCGAACGCAGCTGCTGAATACATAGCTAAAGAGTTTGGACGTCTTAAGCTCAAACCCGGCGCAGGCAAGTCCGGTTTCCTTCAGGCTTTCCCTTATGTCGCGGGGATTGATTTAGGCAAAACCAATAAGCTTCAGTTTTCTGACGGCGGAAACAATCTGCGTGTGGGCGAAGACTGGACGCCTCTCGGCATCTCGACGAATGCCAGCATCGAAAAGGCCAACGCGGTCTTTGTCGGATATGGCCTAACAGTCTCTGAATTAAAACGTGACGACTACGCAGGCGCGAATGCAGCTGGGCGCATTGCGATTGCGTTTGCGGGCACGCCCGACGGCGATAACCCGCACGGCCAATTTGCTCGCTATGACAATGTTCGCTGGAAAGCCATTGCCGCTCGCAACGCCGGGGCCAAAGCGTTGGTGGTGATAGCGAACGAAAGCAACTTCAAAGACGATCGGCTCTCGCGGTTGCGCTATGACAATAGCGGGGGTGACGCTGGCCTTCCCGTCGTTGCCCTGTCGCGCCAGTCTGCTGAACGCCTGCTCGCCAAAAACAGTTCGCTCCTGGCCGAAATTGAACAACGCTTGAGAACAAAGTCTGCGGCCGCCGATGCGGAACCGCAGAAGTTTCCTCTTGAGAGTATTGAGATTTCACTCACGACAGATCTTGTACGGCGCGAGGCGCCCGCTGCAAATGTAATCGGAATCCTCGAGGGTGCTGATCCGGTGTTGAAGAACGAGACGATCGTGATTGGTGCTCACTACGATCACCTCGGTCATGGCGGTGCCGGCAGTCTCGCTCCCAAAGAAGGCGAGATTCATCACGGGGCTGACGATAACGCTTCGGGTGTGGCCGGTGTACTCGAACTGGCGCGCCTTTTCTCAACGCAGAACCCACGACCTCGCCGCTCGATCGTGTTTGCAACTTTCAGTGGCGAAGAAGAAGGATTGCTCGGTTCAAACTATTACGTAAACCATCCGCCCGTACCGCTCACCGACACTATTGCGATGCTCAATATGGATATGATCGGCCGGATGAAGAACAAGTCGCTCACCGTGGGCGGCATCGGAACCGCTACCGAGTGGGCTGCACTCGTTGAAAATGCGAATAAGTTGCAAGCCATGACAGTTACTGCGACGCAGGGCAGTACGCCGGCTGGCTCGCAAGTCGCTGGCGGCATGCCAATCGTGGTTGCGGCAAACGGCCAACCAATCGTCCATAACGATCCAGCAAAGCAGTTTATTCTTACGCTTAACGCCGATGGTTATGGCCCCAGCGATCATTCTTCTTTCTACGCCAAACAGATCCCCGTGCTTTTCTTCTGGACCGGCACTCATGCGGACTATCACAAACCATCGGACACTGCTGAGAAGATTAACTACGATGACGAATCACGAATCCTCGGCCTTGTCGCCAAGATTGTCCAGGATATCGATGCGGGTGATAAGCGCCCGACTTACACCCTCGCGAAAACTGCAGCAACAGGACGCTCGAGTGGATTCCGCATCTCTCTAGGTACGATTCCGAACTACTCAGATAGTGGAGACGGCCTGCTGCTGGATGGTGTACGCGAAGATTCTCCGGCGGCCAAAGCCGGTTTGAAGGCGGGCGATCGGATCGTCAAACTTGCGGGTCGTGACGTGCGCAACGTTTATGACTATACGTACGTGCTTGGCGAAATGAAGGCGGGTCAAGAGTACGAAGTTGAAGTGATGCGCGGAACAGAACGGCTCACGATGAAGCTAACGCCGGCGGCGCGACGGTGACCTCGCTGTGGCCGGCTGGCTTGCCTTCATTTTCTTAAGCAGAACTCTGAGTCTCTGTTCCAGATCGGCAGCTTGTTCTTCGACGAGGGGAATAAAGTCCTCACTGCTGAGGTAGGCTCCACTTTTCTGTTGTGCGATAACCCGCAGCGCACTTTTCGCGTGCTCATTTGCCTCTAAGAGAACGAGCGCAAATGCAGCACTTAGCTGTACCCAAATTTCCTTATGGTTCAGCAGCTTCGTAATGGCCGGTATATGGTCTCTTGCGCCTAGAATTCCCAGGGCTATGGCTCCGTCTTCTCGATTGAAGGAATCCTCGTCATCAAGCAACAAGGCAATCTGAGGAATATATTCTTTTGCGCCCAGAAGTGCCAAAACCTTTGCCGCCTCACCTTTTCTGATACCACCTTTAAGGAACCTGGCGACATCTTTCGAATACTCTGTGGCTTGCAGACGAGCAAGTGCATACGCGGCAATTACAGCTTTATCATCAAACAAATCATTGCCCAGGACTTGCGCGAACTCCTTCTTGTAGTTCGCTGCTACCCCCATTTCAAAAAGCGAGTAGATCGGAGAACCGTCTACCGAAGAAAAACTGGTTTCGTCCAGGAGCAGGTGCGCCACCTCATTGGCATATTCGGTGGCTTTCAAATGACCCAGTGCAAAAGCAGCCCCGGTACGGTCATAGAATTCCTTACTTCGTAATAGTAAGGCGATTCGTGGCGCATATTGTTTCGCATTTAATAAACCGAGCGCCTCCGCTGCCTGCCCTCGCACAGTGATCTCTCGACCTGCTACTGAAGTATTTTGATCTAATAGAGCGGCAATCTGCGGCGCGTAATTCATGTCTCCAATAACGGCAAGCAAACTCGCCGCGAAACCACTCACGGTCTGATCTGTTGAATTCATTAGCCTGACGAGTCTTTCTTTGTATCCTTTTGAATCGTTAAATTTTCTTACCGTTGCAGGATCTTTATTCGAGATAGCGATTGCGATTTCTTCAAATAATCGAAGCGCACCGTCCAATTCTGTTTTCGAGGCGTAGCTGTGGACGAGCGTCCAAGTCCACCCGCTCATACGTGGCCAATGCTTTTGGAAACGCTGATTGATTCGCTGCCATTCCTCTTTCTCCGTTTGGGTGATCGCAACGATGACCGGCCCGCGCTGCGCACGACCTTGCCCCAGGCAGGGCCCAGCACTCGTCGTTACCAGGATGAAAAAGAGAACTATGAGCGAGAGTTTCATCTGAACTGTTTATGCGAAATTGTAATTAGGAAGCGCACGTTGCCTCGCTCAATGGTCTTAGCATATATTCCCTTCTCAACTCTAATAACGCGCAAAGGTGTCCGCTTCAACTATGTCTAAAACTGTTTTTACTCCGGTAACTAAAACTGTTCCTATTACCGTTGCTAACGGCGATGGCATTGGGCCTGAGATCATGGCCGCCACACTCGAAATTCTCAAAGGCGCGGGAGCGGCGCTTGATATCGAGACGATCGACATTGGTGAGAAGGTTTATCTCGCCGGAAACTCTTCCGGAATCGAGCCGAGCTCGTGGGACTCTTTGCGTCGTACCAAGGTTTTCTTAAAGGCACCAATCACCACGCCTCAGGGCGGCGGTTTCAAAAGTCTCAACGTAACGGTCCGCAAAACCCTTGGCCTCTACGCCAACGTGCGCCCGTGTGTGTCTTACCATCCGTTCGTGAAAACAAAACATCCGAAGATGGATGTCGTGATTGTTCGTGAGAATGAAGAGGATCTGTACGCCGGTATAGAACATCGGCAGACAGCGCAGGTGATGCAGTGTTTGAAACTCATTTCCCGGCCTGGCTCTGAGAAGATTGTTCGTTACGCTTTCGAATACGCACGCCGCAACAATCGGAAGAAGGTGACCTGTTTCACGAAAGACAACATCATGAAGCTGACCGACGGTCTTTTCCACAAAGTATTCGACGAGATTGCCGCGCAGTATCCCGACATCGAAAACGAACACTGGATCGTCGACATCGGTGCTGCGAAACTCGCTGACACGCCGGAAGCGTTTGATGTTTTAGTGATGCCGAATCTCTACGGCGATGTGCTGTCTGACGTGGCGGCGCAGATTGCGGGCTCAGTTGGTCTCGCGGGTTCGGCGAATATCGGCCAACACGTGTCGATGTTTGAAGCGATTCACGGCTCGGCGCCGCGTCGCGCCGGGCAAAATCTGGCGAACCCTTCAGGGTTACTACTGGGTGCCGTGATGATGCTGGTCCACATCGGACAAACGGATGTTGCCGAGCGCGTGCACAACGCCTGGCTACGCACACTCGAAGACGGCATTCACACTTACGATGTCTTCAAAGAGGGCGTTAGTCGGGAGAAGGTTGGCACCAAAGAATTTGCCGCAGCCGTAGTCGCGCGCGTAGGACAACTGCCGCAAACGTTGAAACCGGCCAGGTATCAAGCTGCGTCAGAAGGCGCTGCGGAGGTTAAGAGCACGGTGGCGCCGGCGGTGCAGAAGAAGGAGCTTGTCGGGGTAGACGTATTTCTTGATTGGACTAAGGGATCGGCAAACGACCTGGGCGAGTCATTAAACAAGCTTGGTGACGACAGCCTCAAGCTCGAAATGATGAGCAATCGAGGTGTGAAAGTCTGGCCCGGCGGACATGCGGAAACGTTCTGCTCGGATCATTGGCGCTGCCGCTTCTTATCCGGAAAGGACGGCGGTTCAGTCTCTCATGATCAGATCGTAGCGTTGCTCAAACGCGTCGCGAGCGCCGGTTTCGATTTCATCAAGACGGAAAACCTTTACAACTTCGATGGCGAACGCGGCTTCTCGCTGGATCAGGGAGCTTAGGCGGGGTGGGACGCGGGGACAGGGTGACGCGGTGACGCGGTGACGATAATAAAGCGAGATGCGGTGAATAGGAGAATCTATATGGCCACTAGAACAAAAGGCAGAACCAAGGAACCGGCGTCCCCGCGTCCCCCCATCCCCGCGACCCCGCGTCGCCCCATCCCCGCGTCCCCACGTCCCCCTCTCTCCGCCTCCTCCCTCGTTGCGGTAATCATGGGTAGCAAATCGGATTGGGAGACGATGCGGCATGCCGATCAGACGCTTACAGATTTTGGCGTGCCTCACGAATGCAAAGTGATGTCGGCGCATCGCACACCACACCTCGCTGCTGACTTTGCTTCCAATGCCGAGTCGCGTGGCGTTGAAATTATCATTGCTGCCGCTGGCGGCGCTGCACATCTCGCCGGCGTGCTCGCTGCTCACACCACTTTGCCCGTGCTCGGCGTGCCGATGAAAAGCGATGCTCTTAACGGGATGGACTCGCTACTCTCCACCGTACAAATGCCGGCGGGAATTCCGGTCGGCACACTCGCTATCGGAAAAGCTGGTGCGATTAATGCGGCGCTGCTTGCCATCGCGATCCTGGCGAATCAACGTCCCGAACTGCGTCAACAGCTGAAGCAGTTTCGCGCGAAACAGGAGCAACAGGTGCGCGCTGCGACGCTTGATTAATGGCCAGTTCCCGCCATAAGTTCTTCTTGTAATCCCTACGGCTTTAGAGCAGAATGCCGCCATTGGATCGAGGTTTTCCAAGTCAGTTCTAGGCCCGACATCCTCTCTGTTAGAACTTCTTCTCCACTCGCGTTTTGAAGGAAATCACGTGATCGGTCAAACGATCTCCCATTACCGGATTATTGAACTGCTCGGTGAGGGCGGAATGGGGACCGTTTATCAGGCCGAAGATACTCATCTCGGACGGCGCGTTGCCATTAAGTTTCTCTCTTCACTCGACCCACACTACCGCGCGCGCTTTCTGCGCGAAGCCAGGGCGGTTTCGGCATTGAGTCATCCCAACATCGCCGCCGTTTATGATTACGGCGAAACCGCAGACGGCCAGCCGTACATCGTGATGGAGTTGGTTAAGGGCCGCACGCTAAGCGATCTGCTTGAGGACGAAAGCCTTTCCCTCGCGCGCTCGGTTGAAGTCGTTTCCGCCATCGCCGAAGCGCTTGGGGAAGCGCATCAAGCAGGAATTATTCATCGCGACGTGAAGCCGGCAAATGTGGTCATCAACGAACGTGGCCAGGTAAAGGTTCTTGACTTTGGTCTCGTAAAACATCTTGAGGAAATCGACAGCGGTCATACCGATCCAAAAACCCGCTTTGCCTATACGGAAAGCGACGTGATCGTCGGAACGCCACTTTATCTTTCGCCAGAACAAGCAACGGGAAAAGCGGTGGACGGTCGCAGTGATCTGTTCGCGCTCGGCGCTCTGCTCTACGAATGCATCACCGGCAAGTCAGCATTTTCCGGGACGAGCGTGATTGAGATCGGCGCCCAGGTGATTCATGTGACGCCACCGCCGCCCTCGGAAACCAACCCGCAAATCCCGGTCGCGCTCGATCGCGTTACGATGAAAGCGCTTCAAAAAAATCCTGACTTGCGTCATCAATCTGCTGCGGAACTGATTGCGGAGTTGAAAGCAGTCAGCGCTATTCTTCCGAAGGATGGCAACTACACTCCGCGGGCTCCGGCGAACGTGGCGCGTGCCAGTGCATTAACAACACTGAATCAGACTTTACGGCGCCCGCGATTATCGCTGGGCGCTTTTCTTATCGGCGCCTTGATAGTTGCGTTCAGCGTCTGGGCGGCGACGCGCTACTGGAAGCCGGCACCCTATCAACCAATTGCAGAGGCGCTCAGCTTGTACAACAGAGGAGTTGATGCCTTGCGCAACGGCGCGTTTCTTCAGGCAAGCAAAGCGTTGGAACAAGCCGTTGCGATTGACTCGGGTTTTGCTTTGGCTCACGCGCGGTTGGCCGAGGCCTACACAGAACTTGATTACACCGATAAAGCAAAGGACGAGTTGTTGCGGGTGAGTTCTCTCGTGCCCGATCGCTCGCGGTTGCCTCGTCTGGACGAACTCTACCTCACAGGAATCAACAACACAGTGACGCGGGATTTTTCTGACGCTGTCAAAGCCTTTGATGAGATTGCCCGGCTCACTCCCGCAGATGCGCATGCGTTCGTTGATCTCGGTCGCGCTCACGAAAAGACCGACGACATCACGAAGGCTCTCGATAATTACCTAAAAGCGACAACGATTAACGTGCAGTATGCCACTGCTTACCTGCGGGCCGGCGACATTTATAGCCGCAACCAGGATATCGCGAGTGCTTCTGCAGCCTTTGATAAGGCGGAAGCACTCTTCAAGGCGCTCGATAACACGGAGGGCGTAGCGGAAGTCCAGCGTCTGCGCGGAATACTCTTCCGCGGTGTGAGCAAGATTGAGGAGGCAAAAGAGCAGTTTCAAAAAGGATTAGAGAGCGCAAAGGCAAACGGCAATGAGGCGCAACAAGTGCTTTGTCTGATCGAATTGGCGCACCTGGCATTCACCGAAGGTAGGACGAAAGAGGCGCAGGACTATGCCATGCAGGCGGTCGAATTTGCGGGCCAAAGACATCTCGAGAATTTGACAGCCGGAGGGCTCATAGAGCTGGGACTTTCCTTCTCCGGCAGAGGTGATTATCCGCAAGCTGAAAAATATTTTAAGGAAGCAATCGAACTTTCGCGCGCTCAGGGTGGACGACGGCGCGAAGCTATCGGCAAAATGAATTTGGGGGGCATCTATATTCATCGATTGCGAACTGATGAGGGAATGGCTCTCAATCAGGAAGCATTGAGTTTCTTCCATCAGGGAAATTATCCGCGTCAGGTTCTGATCAGTCTAAACTACATCGGACGGGCGCAGCGCCAGAAAGGTGACTACAACGCTGCGCTAACGACTTTCGCCGAAACGCTCGAGCGTGCGAAACAAGGTGGCGACCAGTCGCGAATTGCCTTTGCGTTCGGTGAGATCGGTTCTGTCTTTGCTGAACTCGAGCAATATGCCGAGGCGCTCCGCAAATATTCCGATAGTTATGAGATCAACAAGTCGTTGGATAACCCGCAGTATCTGGCTTATAACCTGCACAATCGCGGAAACATGCTATGGAATCTCGGCCGCTACGCAGAGGCCGAGGCGTCCTTAAACGAAGCCTCGAAGATCGCCAGTCAACCAGGCAGTGATTACAAGCAACTGCTGGCAGAAATAGAGCTGAGCTTCGCCCAGATCGCGCTGAGCAAAAGGGAGTTTGGCGAGGCACGCAGTAGAGCAATGAAAGCTCTCAGCCTTGCGGGCAATAAATACGCGCAGGTCGAAATTGGCGCCAGGAATACCTTAGGACTGGCTAAAGCCTCTGCAGGCAGCGCCCGGGAAGGAATGTCCGAGTGCGAAAAAAGCCTGGAGATGGCCCGCCAGGCAGGTGACTATGGCCTACTCACGCGCACCCTGGTGACGGGGGCCCGCGCCGCGCTTGAAAGCAAAAACCTTGAAAGGGCACTACAGTTAGCGAACGAAGCAGAAGAAATGGCAGCCCGCGGCGGAAACAAGGAATCGCATTGGCTCGCCCTCATCGTCACAGCTCGCGCGCAGGAGCAGCTGGGAAACACCGCTGATGCTCAGAACAAAGCGACCCAGGCAGAGAAAGTTTTTGCCAAACTGCTTAGCGAAGCAAACGAGTTTGCCGACAGCTATCCAGCACGGAAAGATATTGGGTTTTATCGCACGCGACCCGGTTAAGAATCACTATCCAGTCCTTCACCAGCCGGGTTCAATTACTCCCACAACCGATCAAGGAGAACCCCAATGGAAAAAGATCCCAACCTAATCAACGAAGCTACAGCTAGCGATCCGCCAACCGGCGGGGGTGGCGGCGAGTCAACCGAACCAGGAGTTCCGCCAGGCGAAGAAGAAGGCGGTGAAGCACCTCCAAGCGATCCACCAACGGGTGGCGGCGGAGGTGAAACCGAAGGAGCAGCGGAGAGCGATCCACCAACGGGCGGCGGCGGCGGAGAGTCGCAGTAGCTGCTTGTTTCTTCGACTTGCTGATGCAGCAACCCAGGGTGAGGCCTCAACCACACCCTGGGCTTTTTTGTGAGTTGGGAACACAGCAGGAACAGACCTGGCAACTGGCGTGGCAGGGTGTGCAACTGTTCGACGCTTCAAGCGCCTCGTCGTGTCAGTAAAGCGATCACCGCGACGAACAGGGCAGAGCCGATAATTGACCAAACTATGGGAAAGGTTGTCGTTCCAATCTGAAGATTGAATAGTTCCGGTAAGCCAAGCCTGCGCGCGATCCAAACTCCCAGCACGGCTCCCACAAAACCCAAAGCAATGGAAACCAAACAACCGCCACGCGAGAAGCCGGTGATCGCCTGGCCCAGAGCGCCGCAAACTCCGGCAACGAGTAACAGAACAATTAGATCAAAAATAGTCATAAAGCCCTCCAGGAGAATGGCGCTTGCCGATCGCCGATTGCCGATTGAAAGTCTTACGCAAAATAGTAATCTTTAGAAACACTCATCATGAGCAATGATTAATTGGCAATCGGCAATCGGCAATCACTTTATCTCATTGCGATAGACTTCGCCGCCTTTCATCACAAACTTTACTCGTTCTAATTCGCTGATCGTCGTCAGTGGATCTCCGCTTACGGCAATGATGTCTGCGTACTTCCCTGTTTCGATCGCGCCAAAGTCATTTGCGCGCTGCAGGAGATCCGCCGCAACGGTCGTGGCCGACTGGATCGCCTGCATCGGTGTCATTCCATAACGCACCATGTAAGTCAGTTCTTTGGCCTGGTTTTCCGTCCACGCATAACCACCAGCATCAGTTCCATAGGCGATCCTCACACCTTTGCGAACAGCAATAGGAAAAGCTTTCGCTTCCATATCGCGCATTGTCAGCCAGATTGGTGCGCCCGCTGCCGCGCGGCCCTCCGCAACATATACACCGACATAGATCGTCGGGCACCAATAAACTCCCTGCTTCACCATGCGATCCATTAAACCTGCATCGAGGCCGTAGCCATGCTCGATGGAGTCGACACCGGCGCGAAGTGAGGCATCGATGCCTTCCCAGCCCATCGCGTGTGCTGCCACTCTGCGACCGAGCCGATGCGATTCATCTACCAGGGCTTTCATTTCCCCTTCGGTGAAGTTCACCCAGGAATGAAGCGCGCCATCTTTCACGAAGTAGCGGCGGTCTGCATAGAACTTGATCCAATCAGCGCCAAACTTAACCTGTTCGCGAACCGCGCGCCGAATGTTGTCCGGCCCATCGACAATTTGCACGCCTTCCGGCATTCGCAGTTCCCACGAATAGCCCTGCAGCGGATACATCCCCGTGGCCGAGACCGCCCTCGTCGCGACAAACATTCGGGGACCGGGCACAACGCCGCGATTAATTGCCTGCTTCACATCTACGTCGGCGTACATCGCGCCCTCTGTTTCCAGGTCGCGCATTACCGTGAATCCATTGAGCAGCGCGATGCGCGCGGCAACCGTGGCCCGGATGGTTCGGTAAGGGATCGACTCCTTCAATAGTTGCTCGTCGTAGTCGGCGGTAGTGATGTCGCCCTGCAACAAAATATGAGTGTGACAATCTGCGAGGCCCGGTAACACTGTCGCGCGCGACAAGTCGATCACTCGCACCCCGCCTGGAGCGCTTCGTTCAACTTCAGCTAAAGGTCCGACCGCCTTGATCCGATCGCCGTCAATCAAAATCCCCTGATTCTGTAGTACGCGCCCAGCCCGCACATCTATCAGCCGGCCCGCCTTAAGAAGTGTCACCGGGGAAGTTTTATTTTGAGCATTGGTGTTAGCCACAAATGCAGAACACATGAGAACTGCGAGAAGTAGTTTCTTCATAGCTCTTCCTTTCAGCTTCAGTTGCCAAGCTTCGGCTTCAGCCATTCGCGCACAACTTCAACCGGCGGGCGCTTATTGGCATCGACTTCATAGTTAAGACGTCGCATCTCTTCTGTTGAAATCGAGTTTGCCAACTGCGACAGGGCTTCACCGAGCTGCGGCACGCGATTCAAAGTGTCTTTGCGCAAGATATACACCGCTTCGTAAGGTGGAAAGTAACGACGGTCATCTGCGAGCTGGACAAAATCAAGAGCCGCGATCCGGCCTTCTGTGGAATTACCAGCGATCAGGTCCACTTTGTTTGACGCGAGAGCAATATAGGTCAGCGACAGATCCATCTCGCGCGGTTGGTCCGCGAACTTTAGACCATAAGCCTGGGAAAACCCGGGATAGCCATCGGCCCGCGTCATAAAGTCCTGACCAAAACCTGCGCGCCATTTAGAGGCGTGCGGCACTGCGTCAGAAATGGTTTTTATGTTTAGACGTCTGGCGTCCGCACCTCTGACTAGAATCGCAAAAGTGTTTTCAAACCCGATTGGCGGACTCACCTCAGCATTAAATCGCTCAGCGTATTCACGCTTCACCTGGTCATAGACTGCGCGCGGATCCGTTATCGGCGGGTGGCGCAGGATCGCCGTGTAAGCAGTGCCTGTGTATTCCGGGTACAAATCGATTCTTCCAGCGACGAGCGCGTCGTGTGGCAGGTTACCACCGAGCTCATACTGCCGCTCGACTGTAACGCCGCGAGCTTCCAATGATTGCGCCACAATCTCTGCCAGCAGAATCGATTCAGTGAAATCCTTCGAGCCGACTATGACTCGCGATCCGCTTTCCCCTGTAGCTCGCCCGCGCAATGCGCTCCAAATCCCCAGGCTCGCCAGCAAAGCAAACACAACGACTGCAACCATCCCCAGCGTGAAGCCAAGACTTCGATGCTTCTTTACCTTTCCTTCTACGGAAAAACGTTTCTCGAGCAGACCAAGGAAAAAGTCGGCGGCGAGCGCCATTAACGCCGCCGGCAACGCGCCCGCAAGCAAAAGATTGTTGTCGTACTGTCGCAGCCCGCGGAAAATGTAGACACCCAATCCACCAGCGCCGACCGCGGCGGCGATCGTTGTCACTCCCACGGAGATAACCATCGCAACTCTCACCCCGGTAAGAATCACGCTCATTGCCAGTGGTATTTCCACTTGCTGCAAGATCTGCGTGTCCGTCATACCCATCGCTACTGCCGCTTCACGCACGTTCCGATCAACGCCGAGAATCCCGGTGACCGTGTTACGAATGATCGGCAGCAAGGCATAGACAACCAGGGCCACGATCGCCGTGCGCGCGCCGATGCCTCCGAGGAAAGGCAGAGGAATCAGAAATCCGAAGAGCGCGAGGCTGGGAATCGTTTGCATAACATTGGCAATCCCCAAAACTGGATTACGTAGAGCTTTTTTTCTGGTCAAAAGGATTCCGGTAGGAATCCCGATCACCACAGCGATCAGTGTTGAGATCAAAACCAGCGTGAGGTGCTGACCGACGAGTGTTAGCAACTCATTCCAGTTTTGTTGGAGGAATTGCCAAAAGTTCATGCGCTTCCTCCATCCGGCTCGGCATCGACCTGCAGCTTTAGCGTTTCCAGATAGGCGCGCGCGTGTTCTTCTTCGGAATTGAGAAAGTTGTCCGGCGTTTCCAGCAATAGCAATCGCCCGGAGTGCATCAGGCCGATGCGCGAACCAAGCCTCAGGGCTTCACGAAGATCATGGGTGACGAAGATCGCTGTTTTATTGAGACGGCGAGTGAGATCAACAAACTGTCGTTGCAGGCTGGCCCGGGTCAACGGATCAAGCGCGCCGAAGGGCTCATCTAGCAGGAGTAGGGGCGGCTCGGCTGCGAGAGCCCGGGCCACACCAACGCGCTGACGTTGACCACCGGACAATTCTCGCGGATAACGCTCGGCATATTTTTCTGGGTCAAGCCCGACGAGGGACAGTAGCTCGCGCACGCGATCCTTAGTCCGCGATGTTTCCCAATTCTCAAGGGCGGGGACGAGCGCTACATTGCGTTCAACTGTGAAATGCGGAAACAGGCCGGCGTCCTGGATGACGTATCCGGTGCGGCGGCGCAACCGAATCGGATCCCACTCCGTCGTCGGCTTGCCCTCCACCAAAACCTCGCCGCTGGTGGGAAGATAAAGTCGATTAATTAACTTGAGCGTCGTGGTCTTGCCGCAACCAGACTCTCCCAACAGCACAAGTGTCTCGCCGCGATGAACTTTAAGGTCCAGATCGGAAAGAATCGGCGCGGGAAGGGCGGGAACTGCATAACTAACATTGCGAAACTCAACGAGCGCAGTGTTGTTGGCTTCGCTCATCAGAGGGACCATTCAGTCGCTGGCTAGCAGGAGATTGCTGCTAAAGCGCTGCTGCGAATCGAGCCAGGTGCGAGAGCACGTGTATCCGGTTTCGGCAGCCAATTGCGCAATTCCAGGTAGGTCGTATTTGTAGGAGTTTTCCGTATGAATACGCTCGCCGGCCTCGAAGTGTACTTCCAAATCGAGCCCCTCGATGGTAACGGTCTGCGGCGGTATGCTCTCGATGTAAATCTCAACGCGGCCTATCTCTTCGTTGTAAAAGGCGCGATGTTCGAAAGCCCGCAAGTTGAAGTTGCCTCCAAGCTCGCGATTTACGCGCGCCAAGAGGTTGAGATTGAAAGCGGCAGTTAACCCCAACGCATCGTCGTAAGCTGGTTCAAGCACGCTCCGATCTTTTTTTAGATCCGCGCCTAACAACAATGCATCACCGGTTTTCAGCACTCGCCTGAGGGCAAGCAAAAACTTCGGCGCTTCGTCTCTGCCAAAGTTACTGATATTGGAACCGAGGAAGAGTGCGAGAGTACGACCACGCGGCTTACGTTCGCTGAGCACTGCGAGCGCGTCAAAATACTCGGCTGCGTAAGCTTCGATTTTTAGTCGCGGAAAGGATTGCAACAGAATTCGCGAACTGCTTTCCAAAGCTGAGGCGGAAATATCCACCGGCATGAACACCAAACTCGATTGTTTTTTTAGTAGTGCTTCAATGAGCAAGCGAGTCTTGGAAGCGCTGCCACTACCCATCTCGAGCAATGTCTTCTCGCCGGAGACTGAATCCACTATCTCGTCGGCGTAGCGCTCGATGATTTCGTTTTCGGCGCGCGTCAGGTAGTACTCAGGGAGTAGGCAGATGGCGTCGAATAGTTGTGAGCCAAGTTCGTCGTAGAAGTATTTCGGCAAGAGACGTTTTGGCGAGGAAGAAAGGCCACCGCGCACGTCTTCTGCAAAACCTGCAGAAGGATCAAATCTGACAAGGTTATGGATTAGGAGCTTCTGTCCGCTTGCCTGGGCCGGTTCTGTTTGCGCCAAGTGGTCTCCTTGCCCTGCCGCTCAACTGCTCCTGCAGAGGTTGCTGAATTTGTTGGACCGAGGGACGGCTATGATAACTGATTGCCCGGAGAGGCAGAAACTCGGGTGGCCCGTTTAGACCGGATCGTGAGTGTTGGCCCGCATAAACGGACCGCGGACGTCTCGCCCCACTGTCGCATCAAGGCTCTCTCGGAAGGGCATTATCAAGTCTGACTTTTGGTGCGCGGCTAGTGTCAGACCGTATCGGATAAGGTCTCTGACCACCGGTGCGCGGCTAGTGTCAGACCGTATCGGATAAGGTCTCTGACCACCGGTATAGGGGTAGGGAGAACGGTTGTTCCCCCTCCCTCCGAACCGGACAGGCGGTTCTCCCGCATCCGGCTCTCCAGTTGGTGGTTCACCTCCGAGAGGATTGACCACGCTGCGCCTGGGCGGCAGACAAAGAAAACAGTCCTTGCGCAGCAAAGAACGCATTGGGCCAACGAACATTGTCGGTTCCGCGAGCACGGCCTTTGCGCTTCAGCCGGTGACGCAGGATGGTGCGCAAGCGCATTCGTATCCATTTATCCACCGGCGGAAATGCGGTCTTATGACTGTGCTTGAAGTAACCGAACCAGCCCGTCAGCGTCTGGTTCACCATCTTAATGATTATTCTCAAGCTGCTTCCATGAGTACGTCGCGTTTTGTCCCGAATCGTCACTTTCAGTTTGGCCACACTCTTTGCGTCGCGGCCAGCGGTAGCCACGTTCAAAGTGATAGCCCAGAAAGTCGAAGCCACCTCGTTGCGTGGCGTCCACGATGCAGGTCTTCTCCGGATGCAATCGCAGACCGGCTACATCGGTCCACTCTTGCACTTTTGCGAGCGCTGCTCTGGCTTGGGTTTCGCTGCGACAAAGAATGACGAAGTCATCTGCATAGCGCACCATCTCGTACCCACTGCCTGGCCACTTCGTGGTCCAGCGGGTCAAGATAGATGTTCGACAGCAGCGGACTTATCACCGCACCCTGCGGCGTCCCCGCCACCGGTGTCCAGTGAGCCAGTCCTTCCATCACTCCTTGTTGCAACATCGCCTCTACCAGTTCCAGCACCCGGCTGTCCGCCACTTTCTTCGCCACTTGCTCCAGCAGCTTCTCCTGCGGGATGGTGTCGAAGTAGCTTTGCAGGTCAGCATCGACTACCCAGGTGTATCCTGCTTTGAGCAGGTGGTCCACTCGACGCAGCGCGTCTTTGCAGCCCCGTCTCGGACGAAACCCGTAGCTGTGTTCAGCGAAGTCTCGCTCGAAAATCGGTCCCAGTACGTTACGCAGCGCCGTCTGTACTACTCGGTCACGCACCGTCGGAATCCCCAGCGGGCGCTTCTCTTTGCTACCCGGCTTGGCGATCCATTTGCGCCGCACCGCTTGCGGACGATAACTGCCGTCTGCCAGTTGTTGCGACACCTTACTCAGGTTCGTCTCCAAGTCAGCCTCGAACATCTCTATCGTCTGGTGGTCCACTCCCGCGGCTCCCTGGTTGGCTTTCACTTTCGCGAAGGCCGCTCTCAGGTTCCGCGGCTTGTAGACTTTGTCTATCAGACTGAACCAGATGCCCCCTTTCACCCCCACTTCGAGGGCGGTCAACATCCGTTCCGTCCACACCGCTGGTTCGGTCCAGGCCCATCGGGCTTGCACCTCTCCGACTTGTTTAGCTTCCGGCACTGGCGTCGGTCTTGCTTCCATCGGTCTGGTCTTTACGTATCCACCTTCCTGCGCTCCCTTCGCTCCACTCCCATTACGGAGCTTCATCGCTACTATGGGCGCTCTGACTCCTGCGCCGCCGGCTCTTCGGCTCTGCTGAGTATGAACACCGTCTTGTCTCCAACGCAGGTCTCCCTGGTTAACGTGCACGTCCTTCCTGACCATTCCGTCTCCAAACACCTGACGCATTCCCGTCGTCGCTTTATCACGCTACCCCTTAGCGCTACGGGCTTCCCTGTTCCGCTGGGTTCTGGACTTCGCCTTTCGCACGCAGGCTCGTCAGCTGCGCCCGGCCGAATCGAGTTTGTTATCCTACGGACTGGTCGTTCACCTCCTGCGGCTCTCCACCACGCATCGCTGCGTCGCAGTTGCAGTTGGTTACAGGCCGGAGAGCGTATGCCTGGAGAGGAATTTCACCTCTCTGTACGTGCGCGCTTCCAGGCGCGCGCGCGGCAAGTCTTTGACTTGCCGCGTCCCTGTCTATCGGATTAGGGAGGTCTTCGACCTGCTTCCATAGTGGGGTCAAAGACCCTTGTTAAAATTTTGCGCGAGTTCGGCAAGTCGGAGACTTGCCGCGCACCATAGGGTCAAAGACCTTATCCCGATGCAGTCAGCGACTTGCCGCGCACCAAAAGTCAAAGACTTCGTCTCGCGCAAAGCCCGATTTATCCCATCAGCAAGCCCGCATCATCAACCATCTTTTTGCGCGGAGACCAGCTAATCTCCAATCGCCCAATCGGCTATTGGTAATTGGAAATTCCCTCCCTGCTTGACCACAATCGCTTTGCTCGGCAAGATCAGCGCATGATTTTTGTCTTTCCGCGAAAGCTCCTGGCCTTTTGGTTCCCCATACTCATTTTTCTGTTCGCTACGGTTTCTTCAGTTAACGCTCAAAGCTATCAGCGCGAACTCGACACGCCGGAAAAAGTGTCGCTCTCGATCATAAATCGCAATGGACGAGCCAGTGTCATCGCCAGTGATGAACAACTGAAGAAAGTAACCATCGAAGCCTCCTCCCGTGGCGCGGCCGTTGATCCATCGGATCTGCAAATCGAAGCCAACGGCGCTTCGATCGAGATCACTGTGCGGGATCGTTCCGAGAAAGATCGGATTGATCTAGTTGCACGTATCCCGGTGCGCTCGAAAGTAAAAATCGATAGCGACGGCGGCGCGATCGATGTGGTTGGCAATCTGGAGTCGGCTGAAGTGCAAACGGACACCGGCACCATCCACGCCGATGTTCCGCTCGAAGCCTTGCAATTTAAATTCCTGTGGCAAGCGAGTAAACCGCGTTACCTCAGTGACGTCGAACTTCCGGAGATCAAGGAAAAGCGCGGTGGCGTCTTTTCAATTTCCGGAAAGCTCGGCGAGAAGAAACCGAAAAAAGAAGAACGTGTGCGTCTTGATTTTTTGACGCAACGTGGAGTCGTCCTCCTGAATGTTGATCCGAGCATGGTGCCCAGCGACTTGCGCGAACGGCCCTTGACGGAAGCGTCGCGAGCAATCGTGCGGAGCGGCGATCGCGAACTTGTTGACGCTATCCGCAAAGTCTCTCCGAAGCTGTTTGGTGATTATGCGAAGACTCTGCCACCAATCGAAAAAGAGCCAACCCTGGTGCGCCGTCCTGCCCCCGGTCCAGTTGTCTCAGTGGTTGCCCCGCAATTGATGCGGGTAAATGCCAGCGTCACCGATCGCTATGGCCGAGCCGTCGGCGGTATGAAGGAAGACGACTTTTCGGTCCAAGAGAATGGGATCGAACGGCAGGTTAAAAGTGTTACGCCGGCCAATGAGCCCTTCAATCTAGTGCTGCTATTGGACGTTTCCGGAAGTGTCGAAGAGCGGATCGATTTCATCCGCAAAGCTGCGCGCGACTTCCTCAACACCGCCAGCCCGCAAGATCGAATTTCGATCATCAGTTTCCGCGACGACATTCAAGTTATTTCTGACTTCACCACCAACCGACGCTTGTTATCGAAGAAACTTGATGAGATTGACGCGGGGGGTGCCACCGCGCTCTATGATGCTCTCGCTTATGTGCTGTCGGAGCCGTTGAAAAAGTTGCACGGTGAACGCACCGCGATCGTTGTGTTGTCAGATGGCGACGATAACAAATCGTTTGTGCCGTTTCCGGCTTTACTCGAAGCCTTCAGCGAATCCGGGGCGCTCGTTTACCCGCTGTACGTGCCGTCCGGCTTGATTCCGGAATCGAGTGTGCCGAACTCAGAAACTACCCGCGATCCTTTACGAACTCGATATCTTACGTTGACCACGCGGGCCGAAGAGGAAGGCCGCAAACTCGCGGCAGTCTCGGGCGGCGTCTATTACCCGATGCGACGCATCGAAGATTTGCAACGCGCGTATGACGATGTGGTGCTGCAACTGCGCACCGCTTATACGATCACTTACGCTTCAAACTCGACTCCATCAGGCAACCGGCGAGTTCGTGTCCGGGCAAATCGGGAAGGCGCCTCGGTGAGGCTCAGTCCAGTCGTGAATGTTTCGAATCCTTAATGTGAGTGCGCGGCAAAGTCAGAGACGTGCCGCGCACCAGAATCTCAAACACTTCGCGACCTTGGCGTTTCCTGACGGCTTGGCGCTTAACTGAATCCTTACTGAAAAATTTGAACACGAAGTCATCAGCGGTCAATCCCGCGCGGTTTTACTTTTCATGTCCCATCCTGCATTCTTTTCATTCCTATGAGCCAACCGCTCTTTTCCGCCCTTTTTGATGAGACTGAACGCCGTCCGCAAACTGTTTCCGAGCTGACCGGTGCGGTGCGGAAATCACTGGAGTCGCGTTTCTCATCCGTCTGGGTCGAAGGGGAAATCTCTAACTTTAAGGCCCACTCGTCCGGTCATTGGTACTTCACTCTCAAAGATGAAAGCGCGCAACTCCGTGCAAAGTGCTTTCGCTCGACTAACACTCGCATTCGTTTTCGTCCCACTGACGGTTTGTACGTGCGCGCTCGCGGACGTTTGAGCGTTTACGAACCACGTGGTGAGTATGAGCTGGTAGTGGAAGCACTCGACCCCGTAGGCGAGGGCGCTTTACGAATTGCTTTCGAACAATTGCGCGACCGGCTGCAAGCGGAAGGATTGTTTGCGCGCGAGCTGAAACGGCCACTGCCAGTCTTTCCCCGTCGTGTCGGCATCGTGACGTCGCCGACGGGAGCCGCGATTCGCGACATTCTTAATGTGATCTCACGCCGCACGCGCACGGTGCATGTGCTCTTCTCGCCGGCGCGCGTGCAAGGCGAGGGTGCCAGCCGTGATATTGCCCGCGCAATTCGCTTGATAAACGACTACCACGCTGCAGCCGTGCGGCTCGGTAAATCGGGCGACCTGGTTGACGTGTTGATTGTGGGCCGCGGTGGCGGCTCAACCGAAGACCTCTGGGCCTTCAACGAAGAAGAAGTGGCGCGCGCGATTCGCGCCTCGGCGATTCCTGTGATTTCTGCGGTTGGTCATGAAACAGACTTTACGATTGCGGATTTTACAGCTGACTTGCGGGCACCTACTCCCTCGGCCGCCGCCGAACTTGTCGCGGCGAAGGAAGATGAGATCTGCGGAACGCTTGCGGAGCTGGGTAGGAATCTTTCGCGGCTGATGCGCTTCCGCATTAGTTCGGCACGTAATCGCGTACAGCAACAGGCGCTGTCGCAGGCCTTTGACGAAGTACGTGGACGATTGCGGGCGGCGCACCGGGAAAGCGGCGCGGCCACTCACCGATTGCACTTGTTGATGACCCGTGCCCTGCGCGAGACCCAGGGGCGTTCTGAGCGGATTGCTTTTCAGTTATCTCCGGAGCGGTTGCAGGCCCGTTTAGGACAGGCCAGAATGCGCTTCAACGCGGCCCAATCGGATTGTAATGCAGCATTTCTTTCTCGGCTGGAAACGGCCCGCGCGCGCCTGGGGCTCGTAGCGGCTTCGCTCGATGCGCTCTCGCCGCTCGCGGTGCTGCAACGCGGCTACGCAATTGCCGAAGACGCCGACGGGCGGTTGTTGCGCGATGCGAATTCAGTATCGCCAGGCGATCAGGTAAGCGTCCGTTTGGCAAAAGGACGCTTAACCGCGCGAGTGGAAGACATCCAAACCCATGACGAATAACGAAACAAAAACCAGGAGCTTCGAATCATCGCTTGAGGCGCTCGAGCACATTGTCCGCCAGCTTGAGGAAGGCGATTTGCCGCTCGAAAAAAGTCTTGAACTCTTCGAGCAAGGTATCAGGCTCTCGCGCGAATGTCAGGAACGACTAGGTCAGGCTGAGCGCCGCATTGAAATCCTGTTGCGCGACAACCAGGGCCGGCCTACGGTCAGCGAATTTACCGCAGAGCAGGCTGCAAAGGGTCTTCCTGACGGCGGGGAACAAAGAGGATGACCTCGCTTTCTCTCAAGGATGATGCCGAGCTGGCTCCACTCGCTGATTTCTTCAGCCGCGGTCGCGCACTCATCGACGCGAAGCTCGAACAACTGCTTCCGGCAGAGACTCACGAACCAGTTGCCGTCCACAGCGCGATTCGCTGGAGCGTGTTTGCTGGCGGGAAACGCTTTCGACCGCTGTTGCTGTTGGCTGCGGGCGAAACTCTCGGCGCCGCTTGTACAGAATTATTGGCAACCGCTTGCGCGCTGGAAATGATTCATACCTATTCCCTCATCCATGACGATCTGCCTTCGATGGATAATGACGACTTACGTCGTGGCCGCCCTACGTGTCACGTGCGCTTTGGAGAAGCGACTGCGATTCTCGCTGGGGATGCGTTACAGAGTCTTGCCTTCCAAACGATCGCCGAGGACGAAGCCCTGGATCCTCCGCAGCGCCTGAAGTTGATTAGTGAGCTTGGTCGCGCTGCCGGCACGCCGCACGGAATGGTGGCCGGGCAAGCCCTGGACCTGGAGGCTGAGTCGCGGGAAGTTACTGGAATAGAGATGGAGCAGAGTCACAGCTTAAAAACCGGAGCATTGATTAGCGCCGCGGCGCGCTGCGGTGCGCTTATCGCGAATGCTGACGAGGTGGAGTTGAATCTGATTACACGTTACGCCGAGCAGCTGGGCTTGCTGTTCCAGATTACAGACGATCTGCTTGATGTAACTGCAACTGCTGAGACTCTTGGTAAGACACCTGGCAAGGACGCCCGCTCCAGGAAGGCTACTTTCCCCGGCATTTATGGCATCGAGGCTACTCGCGAACGGGCGCGCCGTGTGCACCAGGAAGCCCTCGCCGCGCTCGGAGAACTAAACCGCGACACGGGGCAACTGCGTGCAATTGCGAATTTTATTCTCGAAAGAAAGTTTTAGAAATTTGCTCTTCGAGCAATTGCGCTTGGAACTTGGAGCTTTGTACTTTGTTCGCTTCTGACCTTGCCTTATCCATCGACAGTCTCAGGTAACGCAGCCTATTACAAAAAACAAAGTTCAAAGTACTAAGCTCGCTTTTTTCTAAACCAATGCTAATCGATCTCAGTCACACCGTCGAACACGGCATGATTACTTACAAAGGTCTGCCGGGGCCGATCATTTCCGACCACCTCAGTCGCGAGGCTTCGAAATCGATTTATGAAGAAGGTACTCAGTTCCATATTGGCCGCATCGAGATGGTGGCCAACACCGGTACCTACCTCGACAGCCCTTTTCATCGGTATCCAGAAGGCAAAGATCTTTCGCAGCTGGAACTAGACTCGATCGCCAATCTTGAAGGCTTCGTTGTGCATTCACCGACGGCAGGAACTGATCCAAGTCAGCGCGGAATTTCCCCGTCCGGACTGGCTGGCTTCCATCTTAAAGACAAGGCTGTGTTATTTCACACCGGATGGGATCATTATTGGCGCACTGATAAGTATTCCGATGGCACTCATCCGTTTCTTACCGCCGAGACAGCCGAGTTTCTCGTGAGAGCGCAACCAGCCCTCGTGGGTATTGATTCTTTCAATGTCGACGACACCAGCACCGGAAGGCGTCCCGCTCATTCGCTGCTGCTTGCCGCTGAGATTCCGATCGTCGAACACCTTTGCCACCTTGACACGCTTCCCGCGTCGAACTTCCGTTTCTTCGCCGTCCCGGTAAAGGTGAAAGCCTTCGGCACCTTTCCTGTGCGGGCGTTTGCACTTCCAGAGTAGTCGTTTAGGAAAATCAACGGCCCTCATCAAAGACATTTTCCAATTGTCATTTTCATTTCTGAGTTTCCATTTAATATTCATAGTGAGCGAAGCACGCCTCGAGCCTAAAGCGTAGGGCGTAGGTCTCGACGCGTGCTTCGCACGCTCTGCTCAAACGAAAAACGGAAAATTTCTTTGTATTACCGCCCAATCCCCGCCTTCTTCCGCATCTCTTTCAATGTCTCGGGAATGAAGGAAGTGATCTGGTGGGTTTCCTCGTGCCCATCGGCGAACGACTGGTAAAGCGTGAAGTCAGGAAGGGAAAGACAACTAAGCGGCGACTGATGGTTATAACCCGTGTCGATGCCAATCGCGCTGTGGAAGATGTAGATACCGTGACGCCCCACTCGGCCGCGCAAAGGCAGGAAGGGTGTAGGCGTGTGTCCGAAGACACAGGGCTTGCCGCGATAGTTTTTATAAAAGTCCATGTCGCGCGACCAAATCAGCAATTGCGGTGAGCTCTCGCTCGGATGCTTGCCATGATCCAACCCCGCGTGTACATAAATCGCGAACTCGTCCTCATGGTAGTACGGCCGCTCACGAAAGAAATCGAGATGAGCGTCAGGAACCTTTTCTTCGATCAAGCGGCGAGCGTCTTCCAAATCCCGTTCGTCTCTGATTTTTAGTGATTCACCGACGTACTGTTCAAAGGTGCGCTCGCCGCCCGTTACAGGGGTGATCCACAGATTGGTCTTGCCTTCAATGAAGTCCAGCAACATCTGCTCATGATTGCCTCGGAGACAGAGCACGCGTTCAGGGTTGGCTTGCGACATCTTCATCACGTGATCGACGCAACCCGGTGCGTTAGGTCCACGGTCGATCAGGTCGCCGAGAAACACTACCGTATCGGCAGCTTCGTCGCGCGGCAGCATCTCGAGCAAGGTCTCTAGTTGCGCACAACGCCCATGGATGTCGCCAATCACAAAAGTTTTCATGTTGTCGTGAGGCGCTCCTGCCTTCCCTGCTTGATGCCGTCCATCAATTTAAGAAAACGCGGATCGTCCCGCAGGTCCGCCCAGTTCGGATCGGATTCAAACCACTCGACATTTTCGTTTCCCAGACGAATTGCAGTCTCCAACCAATTAAGCGCTTCAACCTGTTTCCCCTGCAGCAGGTAAGCCGCGGCAAGCCAGTTGGAAATATCGTGGTCGGCAGCGGCAACTTGTCTGACTTTCTTCGTCAATTGTTCGTTTGCTTCCGTGTGTTTGCCTTGGGCGCTGAGACAAATCGCCAAAATTGGCCGGATGCCATCAATCGGATGTTGCAGC
This sequence comes from Pyrinomonadaceae bacterium, assembly GCA_963826235.1. GTDB lineage: Bacteria > Acidobacteriota > Blastocatellia > Pyrinomonadales > Pyrinomonadaceae > PSRF01. The sequence continues at coordinate 619,020 of CAWGWE010000003.1, forward strand.
AAAACCTGCTGCAGAATCCGCTCGGCTGAGTCAACTTCACCACGATAGTACAGTACCCTCGCGCGAAACGCGCGAATCAGCGGATGATCCGGCTCCAGCTCGGCGCCTTTATCGAGCTCGGCGAGGGCCTCTTCATACTCCTGCCGGTACATGTGAATGCGCGCGCGATTGTAGCTGGCTACCACTAGTTCGGCGGGATCTAGTCGCACCATCCGATCAAAACTTCGCAGGGCGCGTTCATACTCGCCATCAAGCCGCGCGAGAATCCCGCGTACGAAATGCACGCCCACATCGTTGGGATACTCATCGCGCAAGCGTTTGATCTCTTCGCGCGCCCTCGGCTTTTCACCACGATGCAAATAAATCAGCACCATGTGCATCCGCGCTTCAAGCAATTTCGGATCAAGCTGCAGTGCTTCAGTAAAAGCAGCCGCAGCTTTCTCGTGATCACCGACGTCGCCAATACCCTTGAGTACGCGATTGACGTAACAACTTCCCATTGCTGAGTAAGCAAGTGCAAAGTTCGGATCGAGTTTGATCGCGCTTTGAAAATGTACTATTGCCTGATCGACGTGTGCCCGGGAGACGGTGTGATATATAAACTGGGCCAGGCAGTTACGTCCCCGCAGGTATTCTTCCGAAGCAGCCGAGTCGGACGTGGATCCTTTTGCTAATTCAACTTTTTCGTCCGAACTCAACTCCAAACGCAATCCCTCGACGATTCGCTGCACCATCGTGTCTTGCACGGCGATGATGTCGCTGGCGTCGGCATCAATGCTCTCGCTCCAGAGAATCTCTTCGCTGCGTACGTCAAGTAGTTGGGCCGTAACGCGAAGCCGATCGCCGGCGCGCAAAAAGCTCGCAGTCAGAATTGAGTCGACACTCATTTCGCGGCCGGCTTCGCATGGATCCAAAAGCTTGCCCTGATACTTCACTATCGCGGAAGAGGGCCGCACGATTAGGGAACGCACGCGAGCCAGTTCCGTGATCACAGCATCTGCAAGGGAGAATTCGTAAAAAGCGGTTTCGGGATCGTTACTGAGATTCTTGAAAGGAAGAATTGCAACGCTCTTGCGTTCTTTGTCGCCGATGCTGGTTTGCGGTGTCGAATGAGCTTCTGCCGACTGCATTCCTGCCCCTGACATTGAGGGATTACCAGATTCCGCCCCTGTGACATTTTTTAACCAGCGGAAGGCTCGTGCTACAGGACTGGGAGATGAGAGGTGACGCGGCGCCACCGGCACCGTACTTTCATGCAATGACTCACCCGAAGCGTTTGCTAGATCGCGCGTCAGGGCCCGCAGGTCGTCTCGCAGATCGGCAATTTTCTGATAACGTTCGCGCGGATTCTTTTTCATCGCCCGATCAAGAATCTGTTGTAGCCGCGCCGGGACAGCATCGGGACGTGCAGTAGCCAGGGGCTCCGGCTCTTCATGTAAAACTGCGTGACGCACGTCGATGGCCGTCTTCCCCTTGAACGGCCAACTGCCGGTAAGCATTTCGTAAAGCAACACGCCCGCGGAAAAAATATCTGCGCGTGAATCAACTCGATCCCCACGGGCCTGCTCCGGCGCCGCGTAAGTTGCCGTTCCGTACGGCACGCCCACTTCGGTAAGCTCCGTGTGATGAATGCCGGAAGTTCGCGCTGCATCTTCATCGAGCAGTTTCGCTAGACCAAAATCAAGCACCTTCGCCTGGCCTTTGCTGGTGACCATGACGTTTCCCGCCTTGATATCGCGATGAATAATTCCCTGGGCGTGGGCGGCGGCGAGCGCATCCGTCACTTGAATAGCAATCGAAAGCGCGCTGGCGAGACCGAGCGGCCGGCCATTCACGAGCTGTCGCACATTGCGGCCTTCGATGTACTGCATCGCAATAAAATGGATCCCGTTGATTACGTTAAGGTCAAAGATGGTGCAGATGTTTGGATGATCGAGAGATGAGGCCAACCGCGCTTCGCGCTCGAAACGTTTGAGGTTCGCTTCTTTTGCCGTCAGCTCTTCCGGCAAGACCTTGATAACTACCGGGCGGCCTAATTTCGAGTCGATCGCTTTATAGACCGTTCCCTGACCGCCCGCGCCGAGCTTTTCGAGAATCTTGTAATTCCCTAGAGTTGTTCCTACCATTGCCTTTTTGCGAAGGACCTATTTAATCCCAACCGTAGATGTACCGCAACCTGACTGAGAACTTCATGAAACAAGCCCTCGCGTGTCTTTTAATCTTCCTCACTTGCGGATTGTCTCTGGCTGCACCTCAACGGCAAGCAACGGCAGACCGCAATCTGGTGTTTACGGGGGTAAACATCATCAATCCGACCGGCGCTGCTTTGCAGACCGACATGACTGTTGTCATTCGTGATGACCGCATCGTGGGCTTAGGAAGAACCGGAAGCATCAAGATCCCGAAAGGCGCCAGGATCGTTGATGCGCGAGGAAAGTTTTTGATTCCGGGCTTGTGGGACATGCACGCACATCTAGGAACCGACGACTTTGACAGGCAGGGACATCTGTCGCTTTTCCTGGCGAACGGAGTTACGGGTGTCAGGATCATGGACGGTGATCCAGCTCATCATGAATGGCGCAAAGAGATTCGAACAGGAAAACTGGATGGACCGCGAATGATGATCGCAAGTCCGACTATTGGTCAGAGTCTGATTTCAGCGAGCGCAGCGAGTGAAGCCGTACTACAGGCAAAACTCGCTGGTGCCGACTTTGTAAAAGTTCATGACGCCCTTTCTCGTGATGCTTATCAAGCGGTGCTTGGCGAAGCCCGCAAGTTGAAGCTTTCTGTCGCGGGTCATGTACCGGCGGTGCTGACCGCTGCGGAGGTTTCGACGCTGGGACAAAAGAGCATTGAGCATTTCACCGGACTCGACGAAGCCAAAGCTGATGAGAGGAAGGCAGTCAGCTTAGCCGCGATTTTGAAACGAAATCACACCTGGCTGTGTCCTACGTTGATCATGCGTCAAAGCTACGCCACTCTTGACGACGCAAAGCTTGCTGATGATGTGCGGCTGAAATACGTTAAACCTTCATGGGCGCGGCGCTGGGTGCGCATGGCGGCCGACTCGGTTAAGACGCCCAGGTCGGAGTGGGCGAATCGGCGAGCGCTCGTTGAGAAAGAGAAAGCGCTCGTGGGGCTTTTGCAGCATAACGGCGTGGGGATTCTTGCCGGCACTGATGAGATCAGTCCTTTCTGCGCTCCCGGTTTTAGTTTGCACGACGAGCTCGCACTGCTTGTCGCCGCAGGGCTTACGCCGCGGCAAGCGCTGCAAAGTGCTACCTCAAATCCCGCGCGCTTTTTTCAACGCGGCCACGATTTGGGAAGAATAGAGAAAGGCAAACTTGCTGATCTTGTCCTGCTCGACGCCAATCCCCTGCGCGACATTCGGAATACGCAGAAAATCAGCGCCGTAGTCGTAAACGGGCGGCTGCTGGATCGGCAAAGATTAGATGAGATGCTAAGTGCTATTGCAGCTGCCGCACGGGCGTTGGAGTAGGGGCGGCAATCCCCGCCCCCTGGTTTGGAAAAGGTGGCGCAGCAATAAGTTCCAATGAGCTTTTCGCTTACAAGAGGATTGGAGAGCTGAGAATGAAAAAGATAATCGTTTGCTTGGCCGTGCTGCTGTTAGGTTGTGTCAGCAGCTTGGGGCACTTTCAAGCGGCTGAGTCGCGTGACGCGTTTTGGGAAAGATTCCGCACGGCCGTGATCAAAAAGGACAAGATGTTGGTTGCTAACCTCTCGCAGTTTCCCATCTCAATGCCTTACGGTATGGGAACCGTGCGAAACAAGACGCAACTCATGAGGCGTTACCGCGACGTTTTCCATCATGAGGGCGATGCTGCCGTTTGTTTCGCCTCTGCCCAACCGCAAACTGATCCCGCCCGCCCCAAGGAATTTAGCGTTGGTTGTAAGAACGCCGCCGGGGACGAAGTCGTGATTTATTCTTTTGTACTCACCAAACTCGGCTGGCGATTTAATGGGTTGGATAATATTAATGAATGATTAGCTAAACAATCACTGAAGAACAAGGCCCTCGTAAATAAGTTACAGTAAGGAAGGGGGCCTGCCCCCCGCTCCTTCTAAGAGGGAGCACTATTTGTTGTCGAAGGAACGCAAAGTAGTCTTGGGCGGGGGCAGGCACCCTTCCTCACCTGCGAATTAACCTGCAGACATAAAAAGGGCGGCTTCGATTGGAAACCGCCCTCTGCCTTCCGCCTTTGTTATTCCGCGAGGCCCATTTGCCAAAGCATGAAGGCGTAATCAAACGCTACTTCACGGAGGTAGTCGTAACGGCCCGAAGAACCACCATGACCGGCGCCCATATTGGTCTTCAGAAGCAGCGGATTGTCATCCGTCTTCAGCGCTCGCATCTTTGCCACGAGCTTCGCGCCTTCCCAATACGGCACCTGGCTGTCGTTTAGGGAAACCTTGACGAGCGTCGCCGGGTAGCTCCCCTTCTTAAGGTTGTCGTACGGCGAATACTTGGCCATGTAATCGTAAGCGGCTTTCTCGTTCGGGTTGCCCCATTCGATGTACTCGCTGGTCGTGAGCGGCAATGATGCATCAAGCATGGTATTCAGCACATCAACAAACGGTACCTGGGAAACGACGGCCTTGAACAAATCTGGACGCATGTTTGTAACTGCGCCCATCAACAGTCCACCTGCGCTACCACCTTGAATCACCAGGCGATCGCTAGACGTATACTTGTTTTTCACGAGGTGTTCGGCGGAAGCGATGAAGTCTGTGAAGGTATTCAGCTTCTTCATCATCCTGCCGGCCTCGCGCCATTCCTCGCCCATCTCACCCCCACCGCGAATGTGCGTAATCACGTAAATCACGCCTCGATCCAGCAGACTTAAGCGATTGGACGAGAAGTTGGGAGTCATCGAAGCACCGTAGGAACCGTAGCCATAAAGCAGGAGCGGCGCCTTGCCGTCCAGCTTTGTGCCTTTCCGGTAAACGACGGACATCGGAATTTTTGTGCCATCGGACGCAGTCGCGAAAATCCGTTCCGATTGATAGTTGTTCCGGTCAAAACCTCCCGGCACCTCAGTTTGTTTCAAGAGCACTCGCGTCTGTTTTTCCATGTCGTAGTCGAAAATGGAACTGGGCGTGACGAGCGACTGGTAACCGAAACGCAGCACCGGCGTGTTGTACTCGCGATTCGTGCTAACGAATGCGGTGTAGACAGGCTCTGGGAAGGTAAGACGATGCGATTTGTTCGTCTTTAAGTTGGTTATGCGAATGTGTTGCAAGCCACCTTCGAGTTCGGCAACGACGAGGTGATTCGCGAAGAGATCGACGTCATCGATTTTCACCGCGGGCCGGTGCTCTATGATCTCTTTCCAATTTACTTTGCCCGGATTTGCGACAGGCGCAGTCACCAGTCGGAAATTTTTCGCACCCTGGTTGGTGCGTATATAGAAAAGACCGTCGCGGTGATCCACTGAATACTCGTGGTCAGCTTCGCGCGGCAAAATTACTTTCGGCGCATCAGTGGGGCTGTCGGTGGGGATGTAAAGATATTCCGTTGACGTCTTACTGCCGGCGGCGATCAGAATCATCTTCTTGTCGCGCGTACGACCGCCGTAAACATCGAACAACTTATTCTTATCTTCGAATACGAGATCGTGCTTGTCCGTTCCCAGCACGTGACGGAAGAACTTGTCGCTGCGTTTTGTGACGGCATCTTCAGTCGAATAGAAGATGGTTTTGTTGTCCGTAGCCCACATCACCGAGCCAACTCTTTCAACAGAGTCAGGCAGCAATTGACCGGTGCGCAGATCTTTGACTTGGAGTTTGTACTGACGGTAGCCCGTGGTGTCGGTTGAGTACGCCAGATAGTTTCCGTCGTCACTGACCGCATAGGCGCCGAGTCCGAGGTACTTCAAACCCTTGGCCATCTCGTTCAGGTCCAGCGTTATCTCTTCCTTTGCTTCCGTGCTGCCCTTCTTGCGGGCGTAAATCGGATACTGCATTCCTTTCACTGTGCGCGAATAATAAAAGTAGTCGCCCTGGCGATAGGGCACATTTTCGTCGGTCTCTTTAATGTGACCAACCATTTCCTGATAAAGCTTTTCTTGCAAAGCAGCGGTGTGTTTCATGGCCGCTTCGGTGTAAGCATTCTCAGCCTCCAGATAAGCCTTCACTGCTGGATTCGCCTTTTCGCGCAGCCAGAAAAAGTCGTCAACCAGCTTGTAGCCGTGGATTTCCGTTGTTTTTGGTTTTCTTTCTGCCATTGGTGGTTTAGGAGCGGCGGGCCCATTTCCGTCTCCTTGAGCCATTGCCGCAAAGTAAGTTGTCAAAATTACGCTGACGATTATCAGCAGGGGCAACACAATTTTTTTCATGGCGATCCTTCTTTAATAAGAAACTGGGGTTTGCAGTCATTGGGGAATAGTGACCTGCGGGTTCTCATTTTGGTACGCTCTTTCGCACCTCGTAGCTGAATATTTTGTAGTGATGCAATCGAAGAACTACTGCTCCCGCGTGGCAGTACTAACTTCACTCTAGAATTTGCATCATTTCGCTGTCTGTGGTGAAACCAGCGCACGGCCGGTTAATCGTGAACGGTTCAACCGCGCGGCGGGTCGCCCCAGCCCGATCCGACGTACTTGCCATCTTCGACAATGCAGGGAACGGTAGGGTCACCGGCGGAGTAAGAGAACATCTCAGCGCGTCGCTTTCGATCGTTTTGAGCGTCGTAGTCTATAAACGGAATACCCTTAGAGTTGTAATGATCACGAGCCTGCTGACAGTAAGGACAGCCTGGCTTGGTATAAATAACTAACGCCAAATTGCTCACCTCCGTAACGTTGCTAGTTTAGCAATCTATCCGTGAAGATGAGAAGCGGGGCGGGAAAGTTCGGGTATTATTCTGCACCCGGAAGGGCTATACTCTCGCCCGCGTCATGAACGAGCAAACTCTCGACCAAATCCCACCTATTCACGATGCCAGCGACTTGCTCGACCCCTACGAGAAATTAATTACGATCGAGATCCTCGGCAAGCAAGTCCAGGTTCCCGAGAAAAACCGCTTATTGCGGTGCTTTCAGTACCTTTCTCTCAATTCGATTTCTTACGGAGACTTCTGTTGGAACGGCGAATGTACGAACTGTCAGATCTGGTGCCACGACATCGGACAAACCGCCGCGAATGACAAACCTATCCTCTCCTGTCGTTCGGAAGTAACCGAGGGAATGGTCATCACTAAGCTGAGCCAGTTCATCAAACTCGAGGGCATCAGCAAATAGCCGCCGGACAAGTCAATATTTCGGGACGCTGGGATCGACCTCGTTTGACCAAGCCGTAATTCCGCCGCTGAGATTTATTAAGTTGCCGGAGAAGCCGGCTTGTTTTAGCACCGCGATTGCTTTCGCACTACGGCCACCCATCTTGCAATGCACGACCGTTTCCCGATTCGGATCGATTTCCGACATGCGGTTGATGACCTGTCCCAAAGGAATGTGAATTGTGCCGGGCATCTTCGCGATGTCGAGCTCATGCGCTTCGCGCACGTCAATGATTTGTAAATCTTCTCCATTATCCAGCCGCTGTTTCAGTTCAGTAGCAGTAATCTGCGGCATAGGCGTCCCATTCATAATTTTCTCCAGTAAACTAAGTTTTGATTCAGCATCTTAACCACTGAGACAGACGAGCGACAAGTTGCCGTGCCATTGCCTATTGCCAAATTCCAATTGAAGATTTGTGATGACTCACCTTCTGTAGAATAATTGGCAATCGGCAACTGACAATCGGCACCGACCCTCTCGAGGATTCAGCAATGCGATTCGAGTATTACCACTCCGGCCTTGATAACGTTCCTAAACTGTCAGTAGATGGCACGGTTCCGAACAGCGTTCATTTTTCGCATTGGGAAGGAAATGAAACGCCTGTCGAACTCAAGGCAGACACTTCCACTCAGATCGCGCTCAATCTCGTTGCATCTCCTCAACAATCACAATTCACACGCGGTATCGAGTTAGTCACCAACAATCACTTTGATGCTGATGGAGTGCTTTCAGTGTGGACAGTTCTGAACGGCAACCGGGCTTTGTCGTTTAAAGACACTTTGATTTCCACTGCGGAAGCAGGTGACTTTTCCGAAATGACAAGTGAGGCCGGTGTGCGCGTCAGCATCGCAATTCAAGGCTCGGATCAGGCGGGAAACGAATCGCAGGAAGGCTCTCCGCTGGCACAGTTTCTCAATGGCGGTGCAGCGGTCGACGATGCTAAAGCATACGACCTGGTTCTGCCGGAAGTTGAGAAACTAATAACAAACATCGATGCCTATGAACATTTGTGGCGGGAGGGTTGGGAACAAGTAGCTACTGCGATTGAAAGTTTTGAGAAAGGCGCTTCCGTAGCCGAAGAGCTTTCCGAAGTAAATACCACTCTGGTCACCATCTCACCCGACATCTTTGGACCATCTGGTTTCGACCCCGGGAGACACGGACTGCCGGTGATCGCGATTTCGCAATACGCGCATGGCGAGTTGTTCCTAATCGCGACGCCATATGAATCCGGCTGGAGTTACCGTTTCGATTATCCCTATTACTCCTGGGCCGAAACGGTGGTGCGTCCGAAGATTGAGCGCCGCGACCTGACGCCGCTACTCGCTCGCCTAAATCAAAGCGAAAGTAACGGCAAGGGAAGATGGCAGCTGGACGGGAGTGAGATGACCTCGGCTATCAAATTTCTCGACGGGACGAATGCGCTTGCTGCGTCAGGGTTGCGACCGGATGAAGTTGCCGCAATCGTTCGGTCCGAACATTTAAGCAGAAGCGCTGGTGTGAAATAGTCTTGCCCCTTCAAACCCAACCGCCCGAACCAAGCCCATGCATGACGTCTTGATTATCGGCGCCGGACCCGCCGGCCTGGCCGCCGCTTTCTGGTGCGACCAGTTGGGACTTGACGCTTTAGTTATCGAACAGCAGCCAGAGATCGGCGGACAGCTTCATTCCATCTACGGAGCAATCGAGAATTACCCGGGCTTAAATGCGAAAGATGGTAAAGCGTTCCTTGAAAGCTTCGCTGCGGGGACAACGGAAGCTGGTTTTGACCTCTGGACAAATGTTGAGATCGCGAAGGTCGACCTGATCGCAAAACGAGTTGCGTTGAAGAGCGGTGAAGACCTTCCTGCAATCACCATCATTATCGCGACCGGAGTGAGGCGGAGACAACTCGGGATCCCTGGCGAGACTGAGTTTGCAGGAAGAGGCATCATCGAATCGGGGGCGCGCGACAAGGCTCTTTACGCAGGCAAGGATGTCTGCATCATTGGCGGTGGCGATGCTGCAATCGAAAACGCGCTTTTGTTGGCCGAAGGCTGCGCGACCGTGACCGTTGTGAATCGAAGCAGGAAGTTACGAGCGCGACGCGAGTTCACCGAACAACTGGCAAGCAATCACTGCGTCACCGTCTTCAATGAAGCGATCGCGACGCGCATTCTTGGAAGTTCTGAGGTTGAAGCAGTTGAGATTCAGCGTAAACAAGCGCTCAAGCCTTTTCAAATGGCGGTCCGGGGCGTCTTAATTCGGATCGGAGTCACCCCAAACTCGGATTTCTTCAGCGGGCATATAGAGATGGACGACGGTGGTTACATCGTGGTTAACAGTCAACAGGAAACCAGCGTTACGAATGTGTTCGCAATCGGTGATGTTTCAAATCCCCTGGCACCAACTATCAGCGGCGCCGCAGGCGATGGCGCCACCGCGGCAAAAGTGATTGCGGCGCGCTTGCAAGCAAACGGTTGAACTTAATGTCGTCCAGTATTCGCACGTTAACGTCGTATGATGTCATCAATCACTTCTGACAATTCGAACAACCATCCCTCCTACACGGATGCGCACATCGCTGCGTACCCGGTTGAATACATTGCCGGGATTGACCTATACAACGCCGGAGAGTTTCACGCGGCCCACGATGCCTGGGAGGAACGGTGGATGGGAGAAGTGGGCCCTCAGGAGAAACTGTTTCTGCAGGCGATGATTCAGTCCGCCGTCGCCTTTCATCATCTGGAGATCGGACGCCCAGGCGCTGCGCGCCGGATGCACCAAATGGCGGGGGAGAAGTTTGCGCGTCTTGGGGTTAACGCTTTCATGTCGCTTGATCTGGTTGACTACCAGGCTCAGCTCGAAAGCGCGCTCGCATGGTTGCGAGATGCTGCCGACCCCCGCGATCTAGTTCAACCCCAGATAACGCCGCCAAAGATCAAACTTATTCCCGAGATCATGCCCTACGATTGAAGTCGTTATAATGAACCCCATCAAATCCATCAACTATGTGCGCTTGATCTTGCTGGGAATGTGGCTGGGCGCCGCAGTCTATTTCAGCGCGATTGTTGCGCCCAGCGCCTTCGCCGTGCTGCGCAGCTACCAAAGCCTCCACGCTGCGGAGATTGCCGGCGCAATAGTTAACCGGAATCTCGCCGCCATCAATGTGAGTGGCTTCGTCATAGGCGTCGCCCTGTTAGTCACCGCGTTCGTAAAATTTCGCAAAGTGGCATTGACGTCTTTCCTGATCGAGATGATCAGTGTCTCCGTACTGAGTCTCGCAACAGCCGTTGGCAACTGGATCATTGCCCCAAAACTTCGCGCTCTGCGACTCGCGCTTCAAGGCCCTATAGACCAGCTAACGGTCACAGATCCGCGCCGGGTCTCATTCGACCAGCTTCACGCTTATTCCGTGAAGGCCCTTAGTGTTGCTATGATTGCGGCCCTCCTGGGACTTGTGATGATCGCGCTGCGCGCGCGGCGCGATATAACGTAGGGTTTCTGTTTACTTTAGCGGGAAAGGTACGCCGTGGAAATTATTGAGCAAATAGAAGAATGGCGGCAGCGTTACGCTGATTGGCATAAAGAACACGGCGCCGCTCAAACCAATGGTGACGTAGGAGAATCGTACCCGTTCGTCGTTAATAAGCGAGCTCCATTCACGCCAGCGCGGCGAGCCTTGCCGATGCTCAACCTCGCTTTGATTTCTTCAGCGGGAGCTTACCTCGATGGAACTCAACCTTTCGATGTTAGTGCTGTCGCTGGTGATGCAAGTTTTCGCGAGATACCCATTGAAGTTGGGCCTGCCGATCTAAAGTTCGCCGCGCGCGGATACGATCCCGCTGCGGTGCGAGCCGATTTGAACACTCAACTCCCACTCCAGCGGCTAGGCGAATTCGCAGCAAACCGGATCATCGGTCAACTAAATCCTGTCTTCTGGAGTTTTTCTGGGTTCATTCCCAATGCCGCCAACGTGGTGGATGAAATGTTGCCCCGGCTTCAAGAACGCGTGCGACGCTATGAGGTGCAGGCAGCGTTGTTAATTCCAGCTTCACGCTTGTGTCACCAGTCAGTATCGCTGGTTGCGCGCGCATTAGAGCTGAGTGGCTTGCCGACCATGACACTCGCAGTCGCTCAAGATGTCGTAGAAATAGTGCGACCGCCACGCGCTGCCTGTTACGCGGGCGAGTTAGGTAGCGTGGCAGGAGCGCCAAACTGGCCCGAACATCAGCGTCGGGTTCTCGATGAGGCGCTGCGTCTAATCGAGCCCTTTGACCAGCCTGGGATTCGGCAGCTCACCGTGGCCCTGGAAAGCCAGGTAGAAGGCGAACGCGGCGAACGCTAACCACATTCAAGCCTCGCAATTTCTGAGGCTGAACACCAAGCACGCATGTCTGTAATCAAACGGTTACTACTGCTGGGCGTTGTATTGATCGTCCTTATCCTCGCTTATCTCTCTTTCTGGCCCGTGCCTATAGAGCCCGCATCCTGGACACCTCCAGCAGCGCCGCCGCTCACTGGCACGTATCAACAAAACAATCGCCTGGCCGGTACGGAAAGGCTTTCCCTGGGTCATGGTTTTGCCCCTGAAGACGTGGCGATAGACTCTGAGCAGCGTATCTATGCCGGTCTCGACGACGGCCGCATCATGCGTTTGCAAAAAGACGGCACGCGGCCGGAGCTGTTTGCTGACACAAAAGGACGACCGCTTGGCTTGAAGTTCGATCAGGAGGGCAATCTCATTGTTGCCGACGCTGTCAAAGGAGTGCTGTCAGTCGATCCTGGCGGAGTCATTTCTGTCTTGACTACAGCCGCGGACGGGATTGCTTTTGTTATTACGAACGATCTCGATATTAGCGCGAACGGCACGATCTACTTCACGGATGCATCCAGCCGCTTTCCTCTGACGAATTACAAGGCAGATATCTTGGAGCACCAATCAACGGGGCGCTTACTCGCCTACGAACCTTCGAGTAAAACAACTCGACTCATTCTTGGAGGGCTCAGTTTTGCGAATGGTGTCGCCTTAAGTCCAGACCAGTCATTTGTCCTAATTAATGAAACTGGAAAGTACCGAATCCATCGCATCTGGTTGAATGGTCCGAACGCTGGCAAATCGGAAATCTTTATCGATAACCTCCCCGGATTTCCCGATGGCATCTCCTCAAACGGCAAAGACAAGTTCTGGCTCGCACTCGTGACTCCCCGCGATGCCACGCTCGACAAACTGCTTCCGCATCCATTCCTGAGAAAGGCTGTTTGGCGCTTGCCGCCATTTCTTAGGCCAGCACCCAAGCGCTTTTCATTCGTCCTCGGCCTGGACACAAATGGGCGCGTAGTCGAGAACCTACAAGACGGTTCAGCGGATTGCTATGCGCAAATCGCCAATGCTGTAGAGCATGATGGCTTTCTCTACTTCGGGAGTATTGGTGAGGCTGGGGTAGGGCGCTGGAAGATTCGGTAGAGCCTAAAACGGAGATACCGAACGTGGGCGTGGCCCCGGATTTGGAACCATTGGCGGGCGCGGAGAAGATGCGACCCACATTCGCCGCCTAAGCCGAACCAATGCTAGCTCAGGACTTTTGGGGCAGAGCCGAAATCGCGAATTAGCGAACCGAAATAGCGAAATAGCGAAATAGCGAAATAGCGGGCTTTGCACAAAAGCGGGTGTTTCGGGGTTCGGTTTTGTAAGAGTCTAATTCTCAGAATGAGCTTTTGTGCAGAGAGGAAAGCTGCCCCCAATCCAAACCGGAACGGAGCAGCATTCTTCGACGACAAAAGGATGAGACGACTTTTAGCTCTTCAATGCGTGGTAGAGTCCGTACATCCCTGCACCAAAACCCACCACCCCGCCGACCATGATGTAGAGAGGAAGATCTTCAATTCCGGTGAGGGTGTGATAGCGCCAAACCCTATAAAACGGATATGCTGCCTTAACAACACCCCAACCGCTGAGGGCGCTCATGGCCGCCCAGTAGACGTTGGTATCTAGGTGTGCTCGCTTCGTTATTAGCCTTGAAACCAACACGATGAGAAAGCACACCGCCCCGGTCGTAAAGGCCAGCACATTGATAGGGGCAATCTCCATAGGAGACTTGAGGGCTATCCTTAAAGTTGGGTCTTATAGCTAATTACGGCGTTGTGGATCGCTTCAACAAGACGCCAAGGAGAATACCGACAGCAGCGCCGCCGATAACACCGATGGGATTACCCGTAAGCGTCCCGCCCAGAAACGCCCCGCCAGTGGCACTTCCAGCAGTTGCCAGCATAAGTGTAGTACCGCTCACGTGACTGTTGTCCTTCGACTCTGCTGAGGTCTGGTCACCGTTGCGCGACGCCCCAGGCTGCCCCTCTGGCTTGGATCGCTCATAAGTGGTAGCGTTAGCTGTATCTTCCATAGTTGGCATGAGGGCTCTTGAGGATTTCATAGGCTATGCCTCCCGTCACCGTACCCCGTCACTGTATTAGACACCGCGGTCCTCGTTTTTGTTACGGTCTTTACGGTTAACGCTGATCATAGAACGAATGTTTGCCAAGTTCCGTAGACTGGCAAAACCACAGTCGGGGAGTCGGGAGACTTGGTTAGAGAGAGCGAGGGGAAACCGGGAAAAGTCCTCCGGGCCGAACCCCGCGTTGAGGCAGGAAGTAACGCCGTTGATCGGCGTAAAACTGGCCTCAAAACTAGCATAGCTTCATCGGTCGAAGCAATGATTGGGGGTCCAACCCAAGTCACCTGAGCCGTTAGAACGCTCTGCCTTGTATGTCACTTCCGGCTATGTGTCAAGGATTATTTGCCTAATTTCTTTCTTAGTCAAACGCGTAGGGCGGATTTCCGAAATAGGAATCAAGACCGGTTTCATCGCGAAAGAGAGGGCGTTACCGTCCATCCCGGCAACGCCCCGCGCTCAAATTTCGCTTGTGCGCCTCTCTTACTAAAGCGTTTTCTCTGCCCAAAATTCAGGCTTGATGTTCAGTTCAAACATGGACTGGATCAAGCAGCACAGGTTATGACAAAGAACCTTACAGAGAGCTTCGTTGATTTGCGCCGATTTGCTTCTCAGGCTATCGCCAAACTTCGCTTTGATCATGCTGAATGTTGATTCGACATTTGAGCGTTGGTGGTATTGCTGCATGAACCACTTTTGATTAAAAGCGAAGTAGTGGTACATCCGACGCCAAAGGGGGTTAGTGCTACGTCGCGCTGGATCGCTGTTCGACTTGAACGGGATGTAGGGCATCGCCGCGTGGTCAATAACCGTCTGCAAGTTATCAACGGATAAGTAAGCTTTATCGGCGGAGACTTCCTGCATAACAAAATTCTTCGCAGTCGCGTCAACTAGCCCTTTGAATTGCGGACTATCTCCTGAGTAGCGGTCTGTGATTTTGACTGCCGTTACTACGTTCGTTCGGACGCCGCACATAGGGTGAAACCTTTGATCCATTCGCGCGCTTAACCATAAGGTTTGGGTTTGTGTATTTCGCCTGTACCCACTGAACGAAACGGCAAGTTGAAAAGCCCGATGAATCAACCGCGAAATCAGATTCAATCGCGGTTAGAGGCAAGGCGCTTTCCTCAATAAGCATTTCCAGGTAGGGCGTTAACGCTTCGCTCTCAAGGTAATTTGAAATGCGAAGTGGGGAACCTTTGAGATGTAGCCTTTCGCGTGAGCATCGCGCAAGTCGCTCATAAAGCGACGTTGCGACATTCGAGAATAAACTTTGAACGTAGCGGCAAAAATCATTTCATCAAACGGCAATCGCGGGCGTCCGTTTCGTTTGTGAAGGCAATACCAGGGCGAGAGCACTTCTAAAGCTGACAACAGTTGAATGCTCAGCCGCCCGATATGATGAAGAATTAAGAATCCTAAACGACAACAACTCCCTCTTTCAGAAGCTCAGCAATCCAACAACGGTAGGCAGCTACCATAGCGAACGAGCGATCATCTTTTGGAGTCTTGCTACGTCAGAGAACAGACAGGACTATCTGCGGCGGGCTGTCAGTGAGTACGAACAAGCCGATCATTATTTCAAAATGGCTCGAAACACTGTGTTCCGCGCCGATGTTAAAAACAATGTCGGATTACTCCTATTCAAGTTGTCTAGGTTCAAAGAAGCCAACAAGTATCCAGACGCCTCGCAGTTAGTCTCAGAGATAAGGCGCGGGTCGCCCAGTACGATGAATCGCGGGCGCGAGTATTGGTCGGACAAGGCAAACTAAAAGAGGCTGAGGCCATCGCTAGTCGAGCCGTTTCCGCGTTAGAAAACGCGGGGCACTACTGCATGATGGCTGAGGCTTTAATTACGCAGGGAATAGCCCTAGCGCGATTCAAGCGGACAGAACGCGCTCAGTTTCAACAAGCAATCCAAATCGCCCTCCGTGTGAATGCGCTCAACATAGCCGGACTCGCGGCGCTCACGATGATTGAGGAAATAGATACTCTGTCATCGGAGGACCTTACGAGCAGCATTCCAACAACGCGGGAATGGCTTTCAACGTCTCAGAGTCAGGAAGTAACGCTACGGCTGGGCGATGCCGCTGGGAAGGTCATAGCCAACGTGCGCGAGGAAGTGAAGCCAGACGAAGCAACTGAAATTTTATTGACGAAGCCCGGCGACTTACAGAAACAAGTCCTGAAGTATGAAGGGACTCTAATCAAGCGAGCACTGGTTCAGACTGACGGTTCAGTCACTCGCGCAGCACCATTGTTGAGCCTGAGCTATCAGGGACTTTGCTACATTCTCGAAACAAGACATAAGGACTTGCTCCCACAACGAACTCCGATCCGCCGTCGCGCCCCAAGCAAGCACAAGTAGGGCTTTACTAAGGCGCGGTTACACGAACCTTCGTCATAATAATAATCGTGCAAACCACTGAAACGAATAACAGAGAATATCCAGTGAGGTAGGCCCGCAAAAACATATTCCGCGATTTCCGCTGCGTCTCTGGAATTTGTGCTGATGAATCATTAAATAGGAGGGCGATCAAATTTCTCCACTTCCGACATTGCTCCCAAACCTGCTCTTCGATTCTCGCGCAAATGTAGGCCAGTACTATGAAACAAAAGCCGTTCATGAATATAGCGGCGATTGCCCATTTATCCAGCTCAAACGAGATACGCTGACCTCTCGCGGCCACAACAAAGGAACCCAGCAGTAAGAACGGTCCCACCAACAGCCCGAAGCCGATCCTCACTCTAAACACCATCATATTATTGGTGTTGGCTTCTATCTCCTTCGATAGGGACTGGATGACTTCTTTGGCTAAACCTTGATTCTGCTTGTCAGATGTTTCAGACATACATAAGAGGGAACAAACGACCGCAGTCTATAGCACCAATCGCCGTTTACCCAGAAAGTCTGACGCGAGCCAAAGTCCCTCGGTTGACTGGCTCAACATCCCTCCCTACCCTCTGGGCGAAGGGCAATCGGAACATATTGCTCGAACGCACGCTTCCATGGAACTTGATAGTCGTGGAAATTTGGCTGCTGTCTAGTAGCTTTCATCGTAATTCTCAAGAAAGAGTATTTGTCCAGCAACAAAGCGCAGTCCGTGGGCAGACCGAGCAAACAAACGAACGCGTAATACACGGTTGTGTCTGAACCTTCCACTCGTAAGCTCTCAAACGCGCTTTTCTCTGAAGAGTTAGGGTGTTGAATTGTCAGCGGCTGTACCAAATTTGTTAACGGTCGCTCTGCTCCAGAAGTGGCCACAATCGAAAAATCGAGTGCTTCTACACCGATAGGATGAACACTAGTGTTCTTGAAGCGGATTCTGAGATCGACGTTAAGGCAATAGGTTCTGGTAAGTGGATCATCAACAGCGTCGTCGTTGTCGTCAAACCTGTCAATTCTTACCTGACTTCTCAACATGTATGGGTCCGACTCAAAGGTCAAGCCATCCTTGGTTGACGTGTTTAGTCCAGCTTGAATAGAAGCGATTCCGTCTTTTATCGCTGCTATTTCGGCTTCTGCTTGTGGACGGTTCACTAGTTCCCGCGCCGTCGTAGTATCGGATGACAGTCCTAGTTTTTCGCGGTAATAGGATATGAGGTCGTCCTTGTTCGCCAGCAACTCGTTCTTGGCTGCAATCCTCTCGCGGTACTTCCATTTGAAGAAGAAATAGAGCAGGACGCATCCCAAAGCCCACGCGAGGATCAAGGAGATGGGAGCCTGCTTTATCACAGACCACTCCTTGATGAGTTGATCGAGAATCCAAGTCGGTGACACTGGCGTTGATTATAGGCGGGTGACAGACCTAGCAGAGAGCGTTTTTGCGCAAAGCTGCCTTCGGAATCTGCACAAAAAGTGCTTAACGGGGAGGGCGGGTCTAAGCGGTCTGCACAAATTGTCGGCTCGGATGAGGGGTTTTTGTGCAAAGCCGAAATAGCGAAATAGCGATTACCTGCTACACAGCTGTATACCTCATAATCAACCTCGACGGCCTTGAATCACTAACAAATCCCGCAGTTCTCCCCTTCACGCCCCAATTCTGGATAGCTGGTATCCAGGACGCACTTTCACTATGCAAAGGCTCTTTCATTGTAAGTTCTTCCGAAATAAGTATCTTAGGGCTGCTACGAGGAATGTTGCAGTTGTGGCACGGGCATTGTAATAGAAATACAACGAACGCAGCGGTAAGGAATCTCAATCCCCCAGGGAGAAACCAATGATCAACTTACTATCAGCAGCGACCGCCACACCCCAGCATTGCCTTCAAACAACCGACCTCGTCTCGGCCCTGATGCATAAGGTTTCTCCCGAGTTGATCAATTCCATTAATAGCCTAGGCGTCAACCAGCGCTACTCCACCTTGGAAAATTACGGCGAGTTTTTAACAGGCAAACCGGCCAGACCGACCAGCTCCACCACCCAGTTAGGCGTCGCCGCCACCAAGCGTTGCATTGAGCAATGGCAAGGTGACCCTTCCAAAATTGGTTTGCTGATCGCGGCCACTAACACACCGGACCAGATGTTGCCGTGTCTCGCTTCCGAAGTTATGGGGCGAACTCACGGTCTTCTGTCCCGCTCACTCAGAACCGTTAGCATGCAAGCCCAAGGCTGTTCGGTTCTGTTGAAATCGATAGAAGTTGCCCAATGGTATCTGGCCGCCAACCCCGGTCAGATGGCCATGGTTCTGATGGCTGAAGCTCATACTCCCTATGTCGCGCCCCTCCTCCGCGATGAATACCGAGGCTTTCGCGAACTCCTACGACTCAGAAAGGACAACAGGATAGATGACGAACAATTCGAACAACAGAGGTTGGATACGACCTTTGTCATTCAGTCTATGCTCTTTGGCGATGGGGCAGTGGCCTTGTTAGTTGGTAAGGAAGAAGGCAAGCCCGAGTTTGGTCCCATCTCGCATTTAACGAACGAGGAAGCTGATGACATGAATCTTCTCACCATGACAAGCAACAGTTCACATCCTCATCTCAAGGGCCGCCCGCAATATTTCATGCGGCCCAGCGTTCCCGCGCGCGGCGCCCACTACGCCGTCACCACGGTCAAGAATGTGCTGGAACATCCGGATTGTCCCGTTTCGGATTTGGAACAGGTAGACAATTGCCTGATTCACACCGGCAGCAAGAAGATTCTTGACGGCGTTTGCTCACAGCTGGATCTCGATACCGACTCGGAAAAAGTCCACGGCTCATACGAAGTGCTCAAGAGATATGGCAACCTCTCGAGCGCTTCGACCGGCTTTATGCTTGCTGAGAAGAATGAGTGGCGCGGACCAGCGATGGTAGTAGGTTTCGGAGTCGGTTTCACTGCCAGCGCGGGCATTATGAACTACAACTAGCTGAGGCTAGACATTCACGTGCTCGAGCGCTGGGCGTTCGCCACAAACTTGGGCGATAGTGTTACTCACCTGAACAAAATCAAATGGCTTGCCGATGATCGCGTTCACAAGCTGAGCCTCGCCCGCCGGCGGCGTCGTGCCGGGCCCGTAACCGGTAACCAAAACAATATTCATTTGTGGCCAGCGCTTACGAATCTCACGCGCCGTTTCCCAGCCGTCCATTTCGGGCATAGCCAAATCGGTGAAGACGAGATCAAAATCGCCTTCGCTAAGTCTCTGAATAGCCTGCTGTCCGCTCTCAGCAATCAAGACCGTGTGACCCATCGCCTCCAACATGTCCGCGAGTGTTTCCCTCACAAACTCTTCGTCATCCACGACAAGGATTGAGATCGCATTTTGTGCGGGCAATAGACTCGTTTCGTTTTCTTCCACGCACTCAGAATCGTAGGCGAGTAGATTGATTGTGAAGACAGTGCCGCGCCCCGGCTCGGAGACGACACTGATTGCGCCCTCGTGCCGTTCGATAATGCTGTAGCTGACCGAGAGGCCAAGGCCCGTCCCATGCGCTCCTTTAGTTGAAAAGAACGGCTCAAATATTTTCTGCTTCACATCGTCCGGCATTCCTGTTCCGGAATCGGCGAACTTCAAATGCAAGTGGCCATTTTGACGTTCTGAGCTGACATCGAGCTTGCCGCCCTCTGGCATTGCGTCGACCGCATTCACGATCAGGTTTACAAAAACTTCACGCAACTCGGAAGCACTGCCGTAGGTATTCTGGCCGGGTTTGGCATTAAGAGTGACTTCGTATTCCAGACCACGCAGGCGAGCTTCGTTTTGCCAACGCGTGCGAGTGATTTCGACGGCGTCGTTTAGCAGACTGCCAACATCAAGAACCTCAAACTCCTTCGCCGGCGCTTTACGAGCAAAGGTTTGAATACGGCGCACGGTGGCGGCCGCGTCCTCTGCTGCGGTTTGAATTATGTCCAAATTGCGAACCAGCGCCTCGTCTTTCAACTGGCGGCGCAGTAGCTGCGCTCTGCCGAGAATTGCTGCGAGTGAATTATTGAAATCGTGAGCCACACCCGAAGCGAGCTGCCCCAGCGCGCGTAGTTTGTCCGCTCGTGCCGCACGTTCTCGCTCTTCTTTCTGTTCGGTAATGTCGCGCGCGATGCCGAGCACACCCGTAACCTGTCCGTCGACTACGAGTGGGGAATTGTCGACGCGGGCATAACGCAGCTGCCCGTCTGGCGAAAAGAAACGCATTTCATAAGTCTGGGCGGCTCCGCCCAGGGCGGTCGCCAGCCTTTCAGAAACCATCTCCCGATCGCTCTCATGAACCAGATCGAGCAAGGGCCGCCCGATGAATTCGTCACGGCTGTAGCCTAACCCCGTCTGCGTGGCTGTATTACACCACTTGAAGCATCCGTTAGTATCGACTGCATAGATCGACTCGCGAGCACTTTGAAGAATATTGGTCAACAGTGATTGATGTTCGCGCGCGACGGCCTGGACTTTACGCAACTCAGAAAGATCGCGGGCGGTGCAGACTACACCAATTGTTTTGTCGTGCTTGTCTGGAACCGGTTCGACGGAAACGAGCAACGGACGATTAAGTCCGATAGGAGTGATTTCAATTGTGGCACTCTGCTGCCGCTCAATCGCTTTCTCGACCACGCAACCCTCGTCTTCGGCACGGCTGCGCAGAATGTCGCAGCATTTGCGGCCAAGCAGCAGCCGCGGATGCGTATTTTCCATCGTTGCCCCGGCACGATTGACTCTCTTCAATCGTCCGTCACGATCAAAAATAAAGATGCCGTCAGACATCGCATCAAAGGTTGTTTCCCATTCCTGCTTGCCGCGAGCCACCATCTCGAAGAGCTCAGACTGGGCAATGCCGATTGCGAGGCGCTCCGCCACGGCTTCGACCAGAGCGGCTTCATCATCACTCCAATAACGAGTCCGATCAGTTTGATGAATGCACAGGACACCGCGGAATAGTCCTTTGACGATGACCGGGAAATTGATCAGCGATCGCACGTTAAGGCGGGTCGCTTCAGCGCGAATGCTGGCCGCAAATTCGGGCTCTCCTTCTTCGTAAGTTAGTGCATTCGCGATCATGATCGGCTTCTCAGACTCGAGCAGGAACCGACCGAGCGGATCTTCAAAACTTATTTCCAACGAGCCGAGGCTATCGCATCCTGAGGCTACAAACTCGTGCTCAACAGCTGAGACCGGGTTCTCTGGATGGTAAAGGTGCAGGTAGACCCGGGAAGCAGATAAGGCCTGGCCCAGTTCCCGAGTAGCAGTGTGCAAGACTTCCGGAAGACTTAGTGAGGCCCGAAGCGCCGTTGAGACCCGGTTAACCAAAGATTCGCGTGTTGAGGTAGCCTCGGCCTTTTGATAAAGCTGCGCTTGACGAATAGCTATACCTGTTTGATCGGCAACGGCCTTGGCCAGCGCAACGTCGGAATCGCTCCAATGGCGCTGTTCCCGGGTAGTGGAAAGCGCAAAAGCTGCCGGAACTTCATCTCCCACTCGGATTGCCACGTACATGATCGACTGCACGTCGGCGTCTTTCAGGATCTTTTCGTAAAGCGTCTTTATCCGTTCGTCGTTGGCAGCATCGTTGAAAACAAGGACACCTTTTTCACCCAGTGCTTCTGCGAGACTGGTTAAGTCCCCGAGAGCAAAGTCAGAGGCGGCCGGCTTCACTCCGGCAGCATGATATTCGGCAACATTCCGCAGGTGCCGCGCCTTCTCGTCTTTCATGAAAAGGGAGCAGCGATCGACCGCGAGATAAGAACCTAACTCGCGCACAGCCGATTCGAAAATTTCAGATGTTTCCAGCGTGCGCCGCACGGCTTGTGAAATACCGTGGGTGATTGCTTCACGCTCGGCTTGTTTGGCAAGTGCCTTCTCAGCCTGCCTGCGCTCGGTTATGTCAACGCCTACTCCGGCTACGAACTTTTTGCCGGAGGCGTCGGTCATCGGAAATTTCACCACTAACCAGTGATGCGGCCTGCCGTCCTGAGTCGGGACGGTTTCCAGAATCTCCTGCGGCTCGCCACTGGTAAGGACCGACAAATCGTGGTCGTGAGTATGCTGCGCGGTGACAGCAGGCAGCCAATCAAAGCTGGTTTTGCCGCGAAGAAACTCAAGTTTTTGCCCAAACAATTCCTCGAAAGGCTTGTTAACGTAGACGTACCGTCCTTCCTCGTCCTTCATGAAAGCAATGCTCGGGCTGTTGTCCATGAAACTGTGGAAGAACGTTTGGCTCTCGCGCAAGGCCGCCTGAGATCGTTGGTGCTCCGTTAAGTCGCGCGCGACTCCCTGAACGCCAACCGGTTTCCCGTTTTCATAAATGATGCGACTGCTAACCTCGATACGAATGCGGCGGCCGTCTTTAGCCACCAACTCAATTTCGTAAACAGTGGGCGCCTTGCTATTAGCTTTCTGGGCAATCATCTGCCGCGCCAAGCCGATGTATTCCGGCGCGATCACATCCCCAATGTTCATCTTTGCGGCTTCTTCCCAGGTGTAGCCGACAATTCGCTCGCCGCTACGATTTAACGAAGTGAAGTTACCTGCGAGGTCGTGCGTGTAGATGATGTCGTTAGCGTTTTCAACGAGCTCGCGGTAACGCTCTTCATTCTCTCGAGAAGCTTTTTCCGACTTTCGCGTCTCAGTAATATCGGTGGCAACGCCGATAACACCAATGACCTGGCCCTGGTGGTCATACTGAGGCGAGTAACGCGTATTGAAGGTAAGCTCACCAACCTCCACCGCTTCGGAAAACGCTTCGCCCGACATGGCGCGTCGAATGTTCGCTATGATCTCCGGCACATCACGATACATTTCGAAGACTGATTGACCCACCGATTCACCGGCCTTGAGGCCGAGGGCTTTCAAACCTTCTCCTTCAGAGAGCGTGAAGATGCCGTCAGTGTCGACGGCGAATAACACGAGCGATGCTGAGCCGACAACGGTTTGTAAGCGGGTTTCTGTTTCTTTAAGAGCTTCTCGTGCCCGTGTTCGATCGGTTACGTTGCGAATCACAGCCTGCACCGCAGGTTTGCCCTGTAGCGTGAGGGGCATGCCTGTCACTTCGACGTCGATAATTTCTCCGTCAAGGCGGATGTGCTTCTGGACCATCAGCTCACTGGCCCGTCCCTCATCCTGGATCTTTTGAACTCTCTGCTTAACCGAATCACGATAGTCAGGATGGACTACTTCGAGAATTGATTTGCCGATCAGTTGATCGCTGGTCGCGCAATAGAGCGCTTCGGCTGCGGAGTTAACATAAACAAATTTCCCCTCACCGGTAACCACAATGGCATCAGGTGAACACTCGACTAATTGACGGTACCGTTCTTCACTCTCTCGCAACGCTTCGGCTGCTAATTTCTGCTCCGTCAGGTCTCGCACGACACCGCGAACGGCAGTTGGCTCACCCCGATTGTTTGCTTCGACGGTGATCATGCCCTCGAGATAACGAAGTTGACCTTGAACGTTTTTAAGCCAATGAAGCGAACGGACCGGTTTATCGCTGGGATGATTGCGGGTCTCTTCGGTATCGTGCAGGCCGGCTTCCGCTCCGATTAGCTCGCTGAGATGAACGCCGACAAGTTCGGCGGCAGTGCGTCCAAAGAAATCGCAGCCGGCAGCGTTGATGCTGGTGATGTAACCCTCGATGGTGCGCGTGTAAATGATATCGGCGGCTTGCTCTACTATTTCGCGGTAATGCTTTTCGATCTGATGCCGTTCCGCGAGCCGGGCAACTTTGACGAGAAATGCTTCATTGCGAAACGGGACATCAAGGTAGTCGTCCGCTCCCGCGGTTAAACCTTCAAGTCCATCTTCTGACGAGGGACGCAGGCCGCTCATAAGCAGCACTGGCACTCTTGCGGTGTCGACGTGGCGCTTCAAACGCCGGCACAGCTCGATTCCATCGAGGACGGGCATCACCACGTCGCTGACGACTACGTCCACATCGCTGGAGAGCGCCAACTCAAGGGCGGTGCCACCGTCGGACGCGGACAGAACTTCGTACCCCTCTTGTTCGAGCAACTCGACAAGAAGAGACAGAATTTTTTCATCGTCGTCGGCGATTAAGACGCGCCGGGGCTTCAAGGAAGTCTTCGTCATAATTCCGAGCGCAAGGGAACAGGGGAGGGCGGCGGAAAGGCAGATTGACTGCTTCTTTGTGCGAATTCGCTTGTGAGATTACCCGCTTGGTGGTGAAGGTATCGCAGCTAAACCACTGCTGCGGCGTCAGTATAACAGTGTTGGCAGAGACTTGTCATCACTTTATAGGCAGGATTTCGGGGGAGAATAGTGCGAAAAATGCCCAAAAAAGGCTCTTTTCTCACTTTTTGGCAGGCGTAGTCGATGCTCCGCCTTTTGCAAAGTAACCCGAGCGATAAGTTAGCTTGAGGTTTTGCTTACGAAGCTCCGGATTGACCAACTCTATCTGGATGCGGCGATAAGTTCCGTCGTGGGCCTTATTTGAGGGCGAATAGGCGATCAAATACTGCTCGCGCAGGTCTCGTTGAATCTGGGCAAAAGCCTCGCGCAACTCGCGCTCGCTGTGTGGAAAGTAAGCTCGGCCGCCCGTCTGTTCCGATATCTTTCGCAAGGCACCTTCGTTCACGCCGAAGTTGTAGCTGTCGCCGATGCCGATGGTGTAGATCAGCGCATCGGCTTTCTGCGCACGTTCGATCGCTTCGTGCATCTTCACCTGGCTAATCGTATCTTCACCGTCCGTCAGCAGAATGATAGCGCGACGAGTCTCCTCAGCTGCGTCCGAGAGCAGCTCATTAGAGGTGGCCCAAACGGCATCCCAAATCGCAGTAGACCCAGCCAATACCTGGTTCTGACCAGAGATAGGTGGCGTTCCTCCGACGACCACGCCACCGCCGATGTAACCGGAAGGTGGAACAAACTCGACGCGGTCGATGGCTCGCCTCAGTCGATCGAGATTGCCGGTGAATCCCTGCTCCAGTGTCACCTCTCCAGTGAAGGAAACGATCGAAGCTTCATCTTTTCCCGGCCGCATTACCGCCTCTAAGAATGCGCGCGCTGCTGCTTTTTCATCGGGAAGTGTGCGTTCTTCAGACCGACTCGTGTCGATCAAAATTGCGGTCGAAAGCGGCAAGTCGATGTTCTGTTGAAAGGTGAAAATCTCCTGCGGCTTTCCGTCTTCAAGAATGCGAATGTCTTCTTGTTTCAAGTGACCGACAAAACGTTTGTGCTTATCGGCCGCTGTGAAAAAGATATTTGTAAGACTTGTATCCACCCGGACAACATCATCCGAATCCTGCGGAACAGGCTCACGCGGAACAGGAGTCGGCGTCGGAGTTGGAGCGCCTTCGTTTGTGCGACGCGGACGGCTCTTATCCTGCGATGCTTCCTGCAGGTGCGCCGAGACTGAGCTGCCGAGAAACAGCAGAGCAATTAAGCCGAAGAGGAGGAAATAGTTTCTAATTCTTGAATTCACTGCCACACCTTTAGGGTCTTACGGCATCTGCAATCGCCTTATAACCCTGCTTCGTTCGCACTTTCAACCCACCCTGCCCTTTGGCTAGTTTAACTTCGATGCGCCGGAAGCTGCCATCGTAGCGATCATTTCCGGGCTTATATGTAACCAGGTATTGCGCGCGCAATTCTTTGTTGATCTTCATAAACGAGCGCTCGAGCGAAAGCATGTCTCCGGTGAAGAATGCTACGCCGCCGGTCTCTTCTGCGAGTCTGACGAGAATATTGTCAGCTTTATCCTTCACTTCACCGAGCCGCACCCCCGGAACGGTTCCAGACAAACCAGCCTTTGTCGAAATCACGTAAATTGTAGTTTCGGTCCGCTGGGCGATATCGATGGCGTCGCTCAAATCCGCGCGACTGTAAGTATCTTCGCCGTCGGTGATGACAACCAGAACACGCCGGCCGGAAACTGAACGTAACTTCTCGTCGCAGAATTGCCAGATGGCGTCGTACAAGGCTGTCTGGGTTCCGAGTTTCTTGACCCCGAAAACTGCCCGGTCTAAAAGATCCAATTTATCGGTGAAGTCCTGCTTCAATTCGATCTGATGATCAAACGTGGCAAAGAGCACGCGATCTCGGCGCGGCCGAACTACAGTCTGAATGAAATTCATCGCCGACTCTTGTTCAAATTTTAGTTTGCCGGCGGTTGAAGGTGACGTATCCATCAACACCGCTACATAGAGTGGAAGGCTCTCGCCCAGATCGTCGGAGAAGGTTTCAATCTGCTGCGGCAGCTTATCTTCGAAAACAAGAAAGTCGTTCTGTGTTAATCCGGGAACGAACTGCCCTTTCTTGTCGACGACGGTGATAGGCAAACGTACACGCCGAATAAAAGTTGTAATGGTTTGATCGTCGCCTGTAATTGGCGGAGTCGGTGTCGGCGTTGGTCGTTGAGCGAAGGTAATGCCGGCAGTGGCCGCAAAGCAACACAGCAAGAGCGCAAGTCGATAAACAAAGCGGGTCGCGAAAAGGGTCATGATTTAAAGGCCAGTTGATTGTCTAATTGCTTAAGATTAGCTGATAAAAACCGCCGATTCGATGCCGCGGCAACAGCATCTCGTTGCCCCCGGAAGGTTTCGCCCGTAGCGGCGTCAAAGAATCCCAATTATAAAAACATATCGGGCGCAACTAACCAAGCCTGCTCGACTTTCGTTCGTGTTGTTAACCAGGCAGTTTGTAGTTTGCAAGGTGACGCGGTGATACAATGCGCGCGTTCCGGACGACCTCCGCATCGTTATCACTGGGACACATGCTTCATGTCTGATCTCAACCCTCCGCCAAAAGCAGACAACTTCGCGTCCCCAGAGTTTGTAGCCCACTATCGGATTATCAAACGCTTAGGCAAGGGTGGCATGGGCGAAGTGTTTCTGGCGGAGGACACCAAACAGCACAACCGCAAAATTGCTCTCAAAGTGCTGCCGCCAAACCTGACAAGTGAAGAAGGTCGCGTGCGGCGTTTTAAGGACGAGGCTCGTGCAATCCTCGCTCTTAACCATCCTAATATTCTTACGATTTTCGAAATTGGCCAGACCGAACAAACGCACTACATCGCGACCGAATTTATCGACGGCGAAACTCTCCGACAGTGCCTCTGGCGCCAGTCGATCAAAATCGACGAGGCGTTAGGGATCGCAATTCAAGTAGCAATGGCGTTGGAAGCAGCACACGCAGCGGGAGTCGTGCACCGCGACATCAAGCCGGAAAACATTATGTTGCGTCACGATCGGTTTGTGCGCGATCGGTTCGTCAAGGTGTTGGACTTTGGCTTAGCAAAACTTACCGAGCACGATTCACGATTCTCCGATCCCGAAGCGGTGACGATGACTAATACCAACCCCGGCACCATTCTCGGCACCACTGGCTACATGTCGCCGGAACAGGCGCAGGGCAGTGCGATTGACGTGCGCAGCGACATTTTTAGTCTCGGTGTGGTGCTTTATGAAATGGTCGCTGGCCGTGCTCCATTTACTGGTCCGACTGATAGTCACATCAGAGTCTCCATCATCGATCAAGAACCCAAGCCGTTATCACAAACGGGACAGGTTCCACGGCAACTGGATCGAATCGTAGCGAAAGCACTCGCGAAAGATCGGACGAAGCGTTACCAAACCATCACTGATCTGAAGCTGGATCTAGAGCAATTGCGTGCCGAGCTCACCGATTTAAAAGAGCGAACGGAGATGCATGAGGATTTATTGAGGACTTCTGCAGGACGGGCGACAGGCGACCGTGTTACTTCGGCAGATACAACCAGGATTCTCACCAAGACAGTTGACGCCAAATTCCACAGAGGATTCGTTCAGGCACACAAAACTGCGCTGTTGATCTCGCTCGCTGTGATCATTGCCGTCGTTGCAGGGTTTGCGTACTTCAAATATTCACGGCCGAAGATCACCTCAGTAGCGATCCTTCCCTTTGCGAACGATAGCGGCGATCCTAACGCGGAGTACCTTTCGGATGGAATCACCGAAAGCATCATCAACAGCCTCTCACGTCTTCCCGGCCTCAAGGTCATGTCGCGAAACGCGGTCTTCAGATTCAAAGGGAAGAATCCGGATCCGCAGGAAGTAGGAAGAAACCTGAAGGTCGGTGCGGTGTTGATGGGCCGACTCGTCAAGCTTAACGACCGACTGATTATCAAGACTGAGCTGATCGATGTCGCCGACGGCTCACAGCTCTGGGGCGCTGAATACAACAAGAGCCTTTCCGACATTCTCTTAGTGCAAGATGAAATCTCGCGCACAATTTCGTCTAAGCTCGAGCTGCGGCTCACTGGGGCAGA
The DNA here is from genome assembly GCA_963826235.1 of Pyrinomonadaceae bacterium. Classification (GTDB taxonomy): domain Bacteria; phylum Acidobacteriota; class Blastocatellia; order Pyrinomonadales; family Pyrinomonadaceae; genus PSRF01. The sequence continues at coordinate 647,419 of CAWGWE010000003.1, forward strand.
TGAACAAAACCTGGCGAAGCGTTTCACTACTGACGCAGAAGCGTATGAACTTTATTTGAAAGGTCGGTATTTCTGGAACAAGCGTGGCGAGGCCGGTCTGCGCAACGGCATCAAATACTTTCAAGCGGCCGAACAAAAGGATCCAAACTACGCGCTCGCTTATTCGGGTCTCGCTGACTCCTACGCTTTGCTGTGCGACATCGGCGTCGTCGCCCCGATCACCGAGATGCCCCATGCAAAAGCCGCAGCGCAAAAAGCCGTCGACATCGATCCCACACTTGCCGAAGGCTATACCTCGCGTGGCTTTATCAAACTCGCCTACGACTGGGATTGGTTGGGTGCGGAGGCAGATCTGAGGCGAGGCCTGGAACTCAATCCAAAATATCCGACCGCGCACCAATGGTACGCCTCTTATCTGGTGCAGATGGGAAAATTCGATCTTGCCAAAAAAGAGATCGAACAAGCACAACAGCTTGACCCGCTCTCGCCAATCATCAGTTCAAACGCCGGCCTCTATTCATATTTCGAACATCGATACGACGACGCGATAGTTCAGTATCAGAAGACGCTCGAGATCGATCCCACCTTTTGGGTCGCGCACCACTACCTCGGACTCGCTTATGCTAAAAAAGGCATGCACGATCAGGCCATCAGCGAACTACGTAACTCGCTCTATTCGCCGGGAACCGGACCACTCAAAGAAGGCGCAGTGGAAAATGATCCGGAGATTGCTGCTTCGCTGGGATACGCTTATGGGTTAGCAGGGCGACGGGCCGATGCTGAGGCGATCTTGAATCGCTTGCGTGCCCTTTCTCAACGCCGTTATGTGTCAGGACTTTATTTTGCGATTGTCTACACCGGTCTTGGTAATAAAGACCGCGCGATCGAGTATTTGAACAAAGCGTTTGAGAGCCGGCATCCAGGGCTGGTGCTGATTCGGGTGGACCCGATTTTTGACAATCTCCGATCAGACAAGCGTTTTCAGGAATTAGTAAAGCGCTTCGAGCCGATGCCGTAGCCAGGTTTTGCGGAAACGCTTGCCAACTAGCGAAGGGGATGAGATGCAGGCGGCAGAACGACAAGACTGAGTTCTGTCCGCCCGCTTCAGGGGCTAATGCATTTATTGTCTCGGCCTGCAACCTCGCACATCTAACTCTCCAACAGATCCAGCAGATGTTGCAACTCGGCCGGCAGTGGGGCCTGGAAGCGAAGCTGCTCGCCTGAGATAGGATGACGAAGTCCTAACTCCGCTGCGTGTAAAAAGTGTCGCGCTAACTTACGAATTTCAACTCTCACCCTGGGATCGCGAACCGTCTTGTCGCGGCCGCCGCCATAGACCTCGTCACCAACTACCGGATGTTTTAGAGACGCGAGATGCACGCGGATTTGATGCGTCCTGCCAGTCTTGATTTCGACATCAAGCAATGTGAAGCGATCGAAGCGGCGCCGCACCTTGTAGAGCGATAGGGCGCCTCTGCCGCCGCGAACAATCGCCATCCGCGTCCGATTGCGCGGGTCACGCGCCAATGGTTCTTCGATACGGCCCGTCTCGCGCTCCAAGACCCCATGTACGAGCGCAAGATAAGACTTGAAAACCTTTCGCTCGCGAAATTGATCGGCTAAATGCTCGTGGGCTATTTCAGTCTTTGCCACTGCCAACAAACCCGAGGTGTCTTTATCGAGCCGGTGCACGACGCCGGGACGAGTCGCCCCTGCCTTCCTCGAGAGCTTTTCGAAATGATAAGCAAGTGCGTTCGCGAGAGTGCCAGTCTGAATTCCCGCGGCCGGATGCACTACCAGACCCGCGGGTTTGTTTACGACAATCAGCGCATCGTCTTCAAAGACGATGTTGAGGGGAATGTTTTCCGGAGCAAACGATGTCGTTAGTGACGCGACCAGCTCAACTTCAATCTCGTCGTTTGCGTTCAGCTTATAGGACGATTTGACAGGCTTTCCGTTGACCAGGACTTCTTCGTCTGCGATGAGGTGTTGCAGGCGCGCCCTACTCCAACCCTCGATTTGAGAAGCAAGGAAGGCGTCCAGACGAACCCCTTCGTTTTCGCGGTCCACAATAAGTGTGCGAGTTAGGGAGTCAACGGGCGGTTCGTGCATAGGGAATACTGCTGACAGGGAAGGTCTCGCACAAGGAGACCAGGGTGCAGCGCTGGGATACACATGGGGTTGGAATTTGAGTCCGCAAAGCGGGATGACTGAAAGTTCCGTTAACAGCAGTCCGTTTTACAGACTTTATGCCTTTGAATCGCTCGTCACAGCACTCAAGTGCTGGGCAATTACCAGTCGTCGGCTTCGCCGACTTCCACGCAGACGGCACGCAGATCGTAATTTCTAGCCGTTGGTCCGCTCAAATTCTTTCATGAACGAAACCAGGGCGGTCACCCCTTCTTTAGGAAAAGCGTTGTAGATGGAAGCGCGAATCCCACCTACCGAACGGTGACCCTTCAATCCATCCAGGCCCTGGGCGGTCGATTCTGCGCAGAACTTCTTCTCCAGCTCTTCAGTCGGCAAACGGAAAGTGACGTTCATGATTGACCGCGAATCGTTATCGGCGTGACCTCGGTAAAACTCGGTGCTATCAATCGCGTCGTAAATCAGTTGGGCTTTCTCTTCGTTCTCTCGTTGCATTTCCGCGAGACCGCCTTTGTCCCTAATCCATTTGCAGACGAGGCTGATGATATAAATGCCCCAGGTGTTGGGCGTGTTATAGAGAGACTTGTTTTCGACGTGAGTGCGGTAGTCGAGCATCGTGTGCAAGCCGTCGGGAATGCGCGCCAACAAATTATCTCGCACGATCACGAGCGTTACGCCGCTTGGCCCGATGTTTTTCTGCGCACCTGCATAAATCAGTCCGTACCTTTCCACCGGAATTGCATGAGAAAGAATGTCGGATGAGGCGTCGGCGATAAGCGGCACCTCACCGACATTTGGTTCCTGCTTCCATTCCACGCCTTCAATCGTTTCGTTAGTCGTCAGGTGAAGATAGGCAGCATGCGGATCGAGATTCAATTCGTCATGAGCGGGCACACGTGTGAAGCCGCCATCAGCGGTTGTTGCCGCCACCCTCGTTGCGCCCGAGCGCTTCGCTTCTTTGAGCGCCTTCTTACCCCAGCTGCCGGTGATGATGTAATCAGCGCTGCCCGCGGCAGGCAGAAAGTTCATCGGTATCATTGAGAACTGCAAACTCGCTCCGCCCTGCAAGAAGAGCACGTGATAATTTTCCGGAATACCCATCAATTCGCGCAGGCCTGATTCAGCTCTCGAGAAGATTTCGTCGAACGTCTTCGAGCGGTGACTGATTTCCATCACGGACATTCCGACGCCCGGCAGGCTTAGCATCTCGCGCTGCGCTTCTTCCAAAACGGGCAAAGGCAGCACTGCCGGTCCGGCACTAAAGTTGAAGATTCGCTCCGTCATTAATTTTTCTCCGCCGATGTTTCTTGCTGGTCTCATTTTTCACTGTCTCCAAAACTCTTTCGCATCATCTTGCCTGCAACTCGTACGACCGCAGAGCGCGGGACGAGTCGTTGCGCTTCAACCATCACGAAGTTACTAAGCCCTGAAACGATATGACCTTTGCCACGTCCCAGTGCTTTCAAAGCGGTGTCCACGACTTCATCCGCAGTTTGGGCGGCTCGTGCGGGCGGTTTGTGTCCGCGCGCGGCTTCGAAAAAATTGGTATCAGTTACACCGGGACATAAAGCCAGCACTTCGATCCCGTACGGCCGATTTTCTTCAGCAACCGCCTCGGAAAAAGAAAGTACAAAAGCCTTGGTAGCGGCGTACGTGGCCATGAAAGGCACCGGTTGAAATCCGGCAGTGGAAGCGACATTGATGATCGTTCCACGTTTGCGCGCGCGCATTGGCGCCAGAAATCGATAGGTCAACTCGACCAGGGATTTAACGTTCAGGTCAATCATGTTCAGCTCGCGTGCCAGATCAAGCTTTTCAAAGTCGCCCATCGAACCAAATCCCGCGTTGTTTACGAGCATGTCGATTTCGAGGCCGCGCTTCTCGGCCTTCGCAAAAAGCCGCGTTGGGGAATCTGGTTGAGAAAGATCGAGTACAACGTATTGCGCGCGAACCGGGTGATTTCGTCCAAGCTCGTTGCAAAGAGTGACCAACTTGTCTTCTGAGCGCGCCACGAGTAGCACGTTGCGCCCGAGCGCAGCCAACCGGCGCGCAAAGGCTTCGCCGATTCCGCTCGATGCTCCCGTGATCAGGGTTGTATTCATTTCAGATTTAAAGTTCTCAGATACAGTTTCAAAGTTCAGATTTGAGTCTTAGATTGCAGTTTCAAATTTCAGATTGAGTCTCAGATGTCAGTTTCAAATTTCAGATTTGAGATCTGCTATTAAGAGGCTCCCAATTGCAGCACATTCAACTCAATAATGTTCGCATTGTCAGCGCGTAAGCGCTCCAGCGTCTGCTGGTCAGGCGCTCTATCAAGATTGATGCGCGCCACCGCAGCCTCAGCGCCTTCGAACACAATGTTTTCCATCTCCTGCACGTTAATTTGTTCCGCCTTGATTGCATCCAGCACGCTTGCCAGAACGCCCGGCCGATCCTGGTGACGCACTACCAATCGATGCGTCGCCGGAGTTTGCAAAGCCAGGTTCACAACATTCGGCACCTTTCCCGTCTCTTTAAACTCGCGAATTATGCGCACCGTCTCTGCGGCGATGGCTTCCTGCGCTTGATCGGTCGAAGCTCCAACATGATGCGTTCCATACAGATTTGACTCATCTCGAATCGGGTCGCTGAACTCGCCGGTCGCCGAAGTTGGTTCGGCGGCAAACACATCCAGACCAGCTCTAATACCACGAGTCTTCATCACCTCAATTAGGGCCGCTTGATCTACAACATCGCCGCGCGCGGTGTTGATAAAGTATGCGCCCGGTTTCATAGCAGCAAAAAACTCCGCGCCAATCATTCCCTTCGTTTGAGGCTTCAGGGCCAGATGCACACTAACAATGTCCGCTTCGGCGGCAACTTCATGCGGCGTTGCCCTGAAACCGACGCCAAGCTCTTCGGCGCGTTCGGGCGTCAGGCTGCGACTCCAGGCAATCAGCGGCATACCAAAAGCATTAGCGCGCGGAATCATCTCCTGTCCAATCTTGCCGACTCCAATCAAACCAAGGGTGCGACCAAATAATCCGCGCGCTTTCGAAAATTCCTTCTTGTTCCATTCGCCGCGGCGCAAACTAATGACATTGTCAGCAATGCGCCGATCAAGCCCGAGAATCAGCGCAAAAGCCAATTCCGCCACGGCAATCGAATTCTTTCCGGGACAATTCGAAACGTAGATACCTCGCTTCGAAGCTGCTCCTACATCAATGGTGTTGTATCCCGCACCCGCGCGCACTACCAACTTAATGGAACCGGCATCGAGCATGGGTTCAGTAACTTTAGTTGAGCGCACAACCAGCACATCAGGACGCGTGCCGGCAATCGCAGTGACTAGCCCGTCGTCCTTCAAGTCCGGTTCATAGACGACCTCGCATCCCAGGGCCTGCAACCCGTCGCGTCCCGATTGTTCAAATTTGTCAGCTATCAGTACTAACATGATTAAATTCCGATTGCCGATTGCGAATTGGTATTGGGTGTTAAGTCTTAGGGTTTTGATCTTTGGCCTTTGACCTTTGACCTTTGGTCGTTGGTCTTTAGTTATTGCCCTTTTGGCCTCCCGACGTGTTTCTCAGTAATTTAAAGACAAAAACCTCGAAGGCCAAAAGACCCAATTGGCAATTGGCAATCGCCAATCGGCAATTAAATTTTGTGTATCAACAATCCATCTCGCAGCTTCGGCTCGAACCAGGTCGATTTTGGCGGCATGATCTCACCTGCGTCGGAAACTCGCAGCAGGTCGTCAACAGTCGTCGCATGCAACGAAAAGGCTACTGCCGCTTTCCCATCATTCACCAAACGTTCGAGTTCCTCAGTCCCCCGCAGGCCGCCAACAAAATCGATGCGCTTATCGGTACGAACATCTTTTATTCCCAGGATTGGATCCAAAAGTCGATCTTGTAGGACGGACACATCAAGTGATTTCACGAGACCTTCTGGTGGCGGGGTTTCTCTGCCGAGCCTCAGCTCGTACCAACGACCGTCGAGATACATGCTCCAGGTTTGAGGTTGAGCGGGCGATGGATTGCCGTTCTCGACTACGCTGAAGACCTTTCTTAATTCCGTCAGAAACGAATCCGTACTTAGACCATTGAGATCCTTCACCACGCGATTGTAAGGAAGAATCTGCAATTGATCATCGGGAAAGATAACTGTGAGAAAGAAGTTGTATTCCTCGTCACCGGTATGTCCAAAACTCTGGTCTCGGAGTTCTGCGCGTGCCCGGCTGGCGCTCGCAGCACGATGATGACCGTCGGCAATGTATAGGTAAGGAACTTCGCGAAACGCCTGGACAAAGCGAACGGCGTCCGGCACGTGCCAGATAGTATGCTTAATTCCATCATCCGCGGTGAAGTCATAGCGCGGCTTCGTCATCGTCGTCTCGAGCGTTATATTGTCGATGTCCGGCCGCGCGCGGTACGTGAGAAAGACGGGTCCGGTCTGCGCCTGCAACACCATCATGTGACGCGTCCGATCATCCTCCTTATCGCGGCGCGTGCGTTCATGTTTGCGAATCAAATCCTGGTCGTATTCATCGACCGCGCAACAGGCGACCAGCCCTACCTGTTCGTGTTCGCCCATAATTAGCCGGTAGAGATACAAGCTGGGAACTTCCTCAGTCTGCAGCGGACAATCCGCAATCAGCTGTTGAAAATTTTCGAGTGCTTTGCGGTAAACGGCTTCGCTATAAAGATCGGTGCCTTCAGGCAAATCGATCTCAGGCCGCGACACGTGGAGAAAGCTCAAGGGATTGCCAGCTGCCAGGGCCGCCGCTTCTTCGCTGTTCACCACGTCGTACGGAACGCTGGAGACTTGCCTGGCCTTTTCCGGGGGTGGACGGAGAGCAGTGAAAGGATGAATGACCGCCACCGAGTTCCTCCTGGGGTCTAAGCAGGCTGCACAAAACTGCGGTTTCAAGACCGTGTGCTGGCCCGACTACTTTTTGACTTTGATTGCTAAGGCTTTGAAACAAGACTATCTGGTCAGGCGCGATCTTAGCAAGCCACGACCCGAAGCCGGGTTGAAGTGTGAGGCATGATGGATGAAAGGGTAAGATATCGCTAATGACAGACACGACTGATCGGCGCCATGCCCTCGAAGAGAAGCTTCGAAGTGTTGAGGAGCTCTTTGTGCGCCAGATGCGAGAGCGAGGCTTTGAACCGGACCAGGCTGAGAATGTCGCATTGCCGTCGTCCCTTGCCCAGCTATACACCCAACGCGAAGCTTTGAAAACCGAACTGGACGAGATGAAAGGTGGACCTGAATGAAAGAGACTGAAAGAATACGCGAACAATTGGAACGGGCATTCGCCGGGGGAGCATGGCATGGTCCGGGCGTTTTAGAGATTCTCGAGAACGTAACAGCCAGTCAGGCGGCAGGAAAGCCAATTGTTGGTGCTCATAGCATTTGGGAACTCGTGCTACACATTAAGGCCTGGGAAGAGGCTTGCCGGCGCCGCCTCAGCGGTGATCGCGCGGAACTGCCGGATGAAGAAGATTGGCCGCCGGTTGGTGAAACCACCGATGAGGCATGGCAGAATACGCTGGCCGCCTTGCGAGAAAACCATCAAAAGTTTAGTGAGGCGATTGCCTCAGTGGATGAGTCGCGCCTCGACCAGCCAATCCTGGAAGGCATGAAGACCGTGTATGCAACCCTTCACGGTGCTGTGCAACATGACCTCTACCACGCGGGACAAATTGCAATCCTGAAGAAAGCTTCTACCGGAGAAACTGTATGAGCGAGTTAGCTAGTCGTGCTTGCGTTCCTTGCCGCGGCGGTGTTCCGCCATTGAAAGGTGAGGAGATTACGAGGCTGCTGGGCCAGCTTAACGCCTGGTCAGTCGTGAGTGAGCATCATTTGAGTAAAGTGTTCAAGCTGGACGACTTTAAAGAAGCGCTTGCGTTAGTTAATCGCGTTGGTGCGCTGGCGGAAGAGCAAGGTCATCATCCCGATATAAGTTTCGGTTGGGGTCGTGTCGAAATCACAATTTGGACGCACAAGATTGACGGGCTCACGGAAAGCGATTTCATTCTTGCAGCGAAGATTGATCAGCTTTAAGCAAGGTTGGGCGGGAAACTATCGAGCTGGTTCCTGAAGCAGGAAGACTCAGGTTGGGAAGGGGGCCTGCCTGCGCTCTTTGAAAGCTAAGACCTCAGCGTAGATTTTTTCAGTCTCTGCCACCATCCTCTCAAGACTAAATCGCTGTTCGACGTCAGCCCTGGCGTTGGCGCTGAGCTCTTTCCTCTTTTCCGGGTGCGCCAAAAGTTCACTTATTGTTCGCGAGATATGACCAATCCCTCCAATTGGGACAAGGATCCCGGTTGCGCCGTCGCTAAGTATTTCCTTTGCTCCTTCTGTGTCCGTCGCAACAACCGCCGCCCCTGCCGCCATCGCTTCGACGATAGCGAGTCCAAACGACTCACTGTGCGAAGCTGAAACGAACACTTCCAACGCGCAATACAGCTCACTGACATCGTCCATTCTGCCAAGAAGGCGGACGTGATCTGTGAGCCCGAGTTGCTGAATCAAACGCTCGAGTCGCTGGCGATATTGTTTTGTTGTCGCGCTTTCGGTTCCGGAGACTATGAAGAAAACTGACGTCAATGAGTCGCGTAACTCTGCGGCAGCCTGCAGGAAGTCTTCATGACCTTTTAGAACTGTAAAAGTGCCGATGCTGCCAATGAGTGAGCTCTCAACAGGCAGATCCCAGCGGCGACAAAACTCCGTACGATCGAAACGACTGCGCGCATTCGCAATCTTTTTCAAGTCAACCCCGTTCTGAATCACCGTGATCTTTTCGGGAGCGATGAGCGCTTGCGCCTGAAGCTCGCGAGCGACTGCGTGTGAGACTGCGATCAATCGCGAAACATGAGCGAGCGTCACCTTGTGCAGCCGGTTCAAGGGAAACAAGACGTGACGCGTCACAATCAAGCGTGTACCTGGATTTCTCCTCACCGCATACGCTGCGAGCGGATAGTCGCGCGCCATGTGTGCATGAACAATCTCAATCTTTCGAACTGCGACCAGTTTGGCGAGTGCGCTCGCGCTACGCGCGTCGAGGGCGTTGCGTAAAGACAAGGTCTTTATATTTTCACCAGGGAGCTTCAGTTCTCCTGGGAGGGGCGAATTGGGACGCACCACTGCGTGAACTTCATGACCGCGACCGGCGAGTGAATTGGTGAGATCTGCCAGGTGACGTTCACCCCCACCAAACGCCTGAGCTGAACTGATCTGTAGAATTTTCAAGAGCTGCGTTTAACCGAAAGGAAATTGCGACCGCAGAGTATGCCGAGACGATTCCACATTACAACCTTGTGCTGTGGGCAGCTATTTGGCCCGTATTGAAGCCAAACATTTCCTGATGACCGTGTTTGCTTACCGACGCCGCTCTGCCACCGGAATTGACACATTGAGTACAGATGAGCCTAACGCGCTCAGGGCACAGCTGTTGCGAACGTAACGCTAGGTACAAGCGCAGCTGAGCAAATTTCTATTCTTTTAGGAGGACATTTCTATGGCAAAACCAGCATTAGTTACGGGACTTTTTAAGAATCGCGTTGCTGCCGAGTCAGCCGTCGACGCTATCCTGAAACGAGGCTATACCCGCGATGACATAAGCGTCTTGATGTCTGACGCTACACGGACCAAGGAGTTTGCATTGCAGGCGAAGTCGCACGCGGCTGACGGTGCGGGCATTGGTGGAGCGCTGGGAACGGCAGTAGGCGCGGTGTTGGCCGCAATCGCAGCTGTTGGCAGCACGATTATTCTCCCCGGTATAAATCTGGTCATCGCCGGTCCGATTGCCGCGGCACTCGCGGGCGCTGGTGCGGGCGCAGTTACCGGCGGCGTGATCGGCGCCCTAGTGGGCGCCGGAATTCCGGAGTATCGCGCAAAGGTTTATGAGACTGGTCTACGTGAAGGCGGGATTCTGCTCGGCGTGGAAGCCAGGAGCGAGGATGAGATCGAAAACCTGGAGCACTTACTCGAGGACGTTGGTGGTCTGCATGTGCGGGCCGAGTAAATTCATTTCAAGTAGAAATGGCAAGGGCCTGTGGCGAATTCGCTACAGGCCCTTTTTCATGTTGAGGTGAAAAACTATCTCTTGATTGCGTCGCCGATGTCTTCCACTGTTTCTCCAACTTTCCGTTTGGCGGTGCCAAACCCTTCCTGAATATTGCCGCTCGCCCGATCGGCATCACCTTCCGCTTCGAGGTCGCGATCATTTATGGCCTTGCCGACTCCTTCTTTGACGGAACCTTTGGCCTGATCAAACTTTCCTTCGAGCTCGTCTCTGTTTGGTAAACCCATAGTTGAACCTCCGCTACAAGAATCAGAGCCGCTGCGATGACCGGGCGGCCTCCGTTGCCTTGAATAGAGCAACGGCCATGCCTTCGTTCTCAATCCTTTTTCGTGCAGCTTTAAGAAGGATTTAGCTCAGGAAACGCGCCTGAGAGATTACGGAAGCATTCTGACTGTACGTTTCGGAGACTAGAGGAGTGGTCTAACTTGGAACGGTTAGTTAGGGCGCGGCTCACTTGATTGAGATTAGATTCTCACTGGTGTCGTGAATCTCGTCGAAAACTGGCGGAGAATTTTTTACAAATCTTTCGCTCTTTTCGCACAACGGAAGTCGCACTTCGAAGCGCGTTCCTTCACCCTGTTCGCTGACAACCAGGATCTCGCCATTGTGGCGTGTGATGATGCCGTGCGAAGCCGAAAGGCCCAGGCCAGTTCCACTCTTGCCCTTGGTCGTAAAGAACGGTTCAAAGATTCGGGCAGCGGTCTCGGGCGGCATGCCACATCCGTTGTCGGCAACCCAGAAGCAGCCGCTGTCGATCTCGGCGCGTGTGCCAATTTCGATTACGCCACCGCCAGGCATCGCGTCTACAGCATTGAAGATTAGATTGAGCACCACCTCACGGAGCTCGGCTAATTCACCCATCACATAGACTGGCCCATTGCACTCGGCCTTAACTTCGATGGTCGCTTTTGCAGATTTGCTTTGCCACTTCGGGCGTGCGATTTCCACGCTTGAAGTTAACAAGTCAGTGATGTCGACGGGCGTGAACTCTTTTGCTGAATCACGTCGGGCAAACTCAAGAATGCGACGCAGGGTTTGTGCGCCTTCTTCGACGGCGCTGGTAATGATCTTGAGACTCTTGGCCACTGCTTCGTCACTGGTCCGCATCATCAAGAGCTGCGCCCGTCCCTGAATCACCGTGAGCGAGTTATTTAAGTTGTGCGCGACACCAGCAGCCAGTTCGCCGACTGCTCGTAGTTTGTCCGATTGTGCCTGCAGTTCCTGATGACGACGGCGATCGGTTACATCGCGAAGGAACACCAGGATGCCTTTAACCTCATTGTCTTTCCACAAAGGTGAGGTGTGCGCTTCAACGTCACGAAGCGTGCCATCTGGTCGCATCGCACGTAATTCAAACTCAGAGTTTTCGCCGACGAGAGCGCTTTGCAGTTTACTATTTGCGAGCTCACGGGAATCTTCGGCAACAAACTCGATCAAATAACGACCTGACAGCATGAAAGAAGTTCCGTCCCCGCTGCGCTCGTTCATCCAGGTGATTCGTCCGTTATTATCGAGGGCGTAGATTTCCTCGGGACTGCGATCGGCAATGCTCGCAATGAATGATCGTTGCGCCAGCGCCTCAGCTTCAGCGCTGCGCAGTTCTGAAATATCCCTGGCAATTACAACGGCGTTGCGAGGCTCGCTGCCATCGCCGGGTTCCGGTTGCACAGTAACCAGGGTTGGTTTTGCTTCATCACCGGCGAGCAGCTCAACTTCAACTTTCTGGCCGGTGGCAAGGGCACGATCCACGATGCAGTTTTCCGCACCATCAACACGCCAGAACATCTCACAGCAACGCCGGCCCTTGAGCCATGTCGCTGAACGGCCTTGCAGCAGCGCGCCGCTGTTGTTGGCTGTCGTCAGGATGCCTCGACTATCGAACGCATAGATCGGATCCGGCAGAGCGTTGCAGAAACTCAGCAACGGATCGGCAGGCATAGTCGCACCGGAGGCAGAATCGTCTAGATAAGTTGTGTTGCTCTTTTCGTCTGTCATTGAGTTAAGGACTCTTGGGCTAGTTGATGGGGCTGGCGTGGAGGGACAGCCTGGCAGGCAGTTACATCCTAGCAAATCCCGGCAAAGGCTTGCCAGTATAAAATTTGCGAGCTTGTCTGGTGTGTGTTATTGCGGGGTGGCATAGCGTCAGGAATCCAGAGCACAGCGGTCCGGATTTGCCGCCGGATGTGGGGCGTGGCTTTGCCGCGCCTGAAAGCGCTTGCTTCGTCTGGGACTATGCCCACTTTGGGCTTCGCCCTCCGCTAACTCTAAAGGGCGGCGGCAAAGCCGATACCTTATTGGGAAGGACTTAGACGAAGGCTTGGGGCGTGGATCCCTTTCCAGAGCGGTAATTTACTCCGCTTTACGCCGAGCGAAACAAAAGAATAGGGCGGACTTTACGAGTCCGCCCTATCAGTTTGTCTTAGAACCCAGGATGACTGAGTTTAGAAGTTAAACCGCGCCGCAAATTGAATCTGGCGCTCGCGGAATACCGTGTTACCCGCCTCGTTCGGCACTGTGAATAGCGGGTCCACTATCAGAACCGGAGTCCCTAACGGAACACCAGGCGCGTTAGCGGCTGTCGCGGTTGAAATCGTGTACAAGGTGGTGCCACGGTTCGTGACGTTCACTCTGTTGAAGAGGTTGAATGCCTCACCCAGGACTTCGAAATTCATCGTTTCCGTGATGCGGAAGCGGCGCGAGACGCGCAGGTCAACGTTGAAAGTCTTCGGGAAGCGGAATGAATTCCGTCCAAAAATTGGGAAGCGATTTGAGCCACCCGCACCGAAGATGCCCGTGCCACCGGGTACCGTCGGGCTCAAGGCCGTGCCACCGCACACCGCTGCGTTGGTGCAAGCCGGAGCATTACCGCTGACACCGGCGGAGTTAGGCCGACCCGAGGAAATCTGAACGATAGGAGCGATGGTAAAGCCGTTAAAGATGGCGCTACCAACTTTGTTGTCTGCTGAGAAGAAGTCAGGATTCCAGACCACGCTCGCCACAAAGCGGTTCTTGAGGTCGAAATCTGCCGGACCGCCTTCGAGGCTGTAGTCAAACGGATTCAGCGGGACGTTGGGCGAAGTAAAGGTTTGTGAACCTTGACCCGTGTCGGTCGCTCTCGCTCTGGTGTAGTTGACCTGGAACTGAAGTCCTTTGCTAAGCCGGCGATTTAGTTGCAGAACCAACGCTTCGTATTCCGACTTGATAGTGCTGCGGATCTCGGTCATGCGTTGGAAACTCGTATTCGGACGGACCGTGAAGCGCGGGAAGCTGAAAAACTGACCATCGAGTTCACCACCCACCACTCGGTACCGCGTATTTTGAGTCGGCGCATCCAAATTGAGATCGACGAAAGTGGGCAGTCTACGACCGATGCTAACCAGGAACGAAACTGACGCCACAGTGTTCTTCGCGATTTCGCGCTCCAGGACTACATCCGCCTGGTGAATCATCGGATTGGCCATGGACGGGCTAAAGAACACTATGTCAGGACGTGTGGTCGTAGTTGGTGGCGTTGTAATGGTATTGGGATAGAGGGGCGCGCCGGCAGTGGTTGGCGTAAAGCTAAACTGCAACTGACCATTCGGCGAACCAGTGTTGGTGATGGCGTTGGAAATAGTCGAGTTGATGATTCGGCCGTAGTAGATTCCGTAACCACCGCGTACCGAAGTCTTGCCGTCACCTTTGATGTCGTAAGCAAAACCAAAGCGTGGACCGAAGTTGTTCTTGTCCGACGGAAACTCAGCTGTTCGCGGTTCCAGCGGATTCGGAATCTGCGGTTCCGGCATTTGTTCGTACTCATAGCGCAGGCCCACGTTAACTGTCAGCTTCGGGCTAACGCGAATATCGTCTTGGATAAAGAAGTTGTAGTCAGTGGTGGTAAAGCGGAATGCGCTGGGACCAAAACCCTGACCGTAGCTGCTATAGCGTCTTCCTGCAGGATTCGCAAAGTCGCTGATGAAGTCGACGACGTTGCTGTAGCTGTAAGCGCCACCTTCCTGGAACAGGTTATCAAGCAGGTCATTAACGCGGTTTACGTCGCCACCAAACTTGAGCGTGTGATTGCCAGCTGAATAGGTGACAGTATCGGCAAACTGCCAGCGCTTTTCATCGGGATAAGAGCGCCGCTCGAGAAAGTTCGGTTTACCAAAGGTCAAACCACCGCCACCAATTGCTACTGAGGGCGGACGACCATTCAAACCAGTGGTTGGCTCGCCTGGACCTGGCGGTTGGCTTAACTGAAATTCGTTATCGCGGCCCCACTGAAACCGTGCTTCGTTGAGCATCACAGGGGAAATGGTGGACGACAAACGCAGGTTAAGGGAATCAACGTTAACGAAGTCGTCACCGAAACTGGCGATACCGCGCGTGACGACAGCCTGAGATTGGATACCAGCTGGTGACTCGGCGCGCAGGCGATTGTAAGTCGCGGTAAAAGTATTGTTGCCGTTGATTTGCCAGTCGATCTTAGGAAGATAAATGGTCTGGTCGCGGCGACGAGGAACTTCGCCTGTCAACCCACGCAGGAAAGCGAACGCGGCGTCGCGCTGAGCGTTTGTCACCCCGCGAGAGGTGAGCGTCGCCTGTTGCGCTGATGTCAGGGAGAAGAACGTCAGACTGCTGGGAGCAGCAACTGCTGGAAAGTCCTGTTTCTGCTGATCAAAACTGAAAAAGAAAAAGAGCTTGTCTTTGACGATGGGACCACCGATTGCGCCGCCGTATTGCAGGCGCCGATCTTTCGGCTTAAGCCCAACAACCTGATTACCAGTCGGCGTAGCAATAGTTTGGAAACTGAAAGCGTTGCGCGCGCCCCACTTGTTATCGCGATCATAGAAGAAAGCCGAACCGTGAAACTCGTTGGTACCGCTCTTGGTCACGGCGTTCACTACGCCACCCGCCGCACGTCCATATTCAGCGGAATAGTTTGAGGTGTTCACCTGAAACTCGCGAATGGAAGCTTGACTGATCACGTAGGGAATACGAGTACGCCCACGCTCTTCCGAAAAGAACGCCTGGTTGTTATCACCACCGTCTACCGTGTTGTTGTTGAGCAAGCCGGAAACACCACGGAAACTGATCAAACCAAAGGCGCCATCCGGAACCGCACCCGGGGTCAACAACGCGAAGTTGGACCAGCGGCGGCCGTTGATTGGCAGCTCATTGATGGAAGTCTGGTTGATGTTGGTCGAGAAGTCTTGTTGTGAGGTGTTGATGACCGGAGCTTCCGAAGTAACTTCGACAGTTCCGGAAACGGGACCGATCGCGACGCCCGCGTTCACCTCTGTGACGCGTCCCACCTCAACTACGAGGTTATCCTGGGTGAACAAGCCGAAACCGGTCGCATTGACCGTGACTGTGTAGGTTCCGGGTTGCAAGTTAACGATGCGGAAGCGGCCTTGATCGTCGCTTGTAGCCGTGTCCTCTTTGTTCGTTTCAGAGTTGCGAGCGGTCACGGCCGCGCCAGCCACCACCTCATTGTTCGGATTGGTTACGGAGCCACCGATTGCACCGGTGGTCGTGGACTGTGCCATCGCAATGCCGCTCATAGCGATGACAAAAGTAAACACGAAAGCGAGCTTCAGAATTTTCGACATATACGGGAACTCCTTAAGCAATTAGTGACAGTTGAGGTAGCCTCTGCGTGAAGACCGCAGAGGGCGCGGACGTGACCTTTGGATTCAATTGCGACGGAACTAAGCAAGTCAAGAAGATTAGGACGACTAGAACCAATCTGTAGGTTTCGGTCTTCTACCATGTGTAGCAGGGTTGGCGCAAGCATATTGCAGTGAAATCTAGCTTAATTAATTGCGCGTTTTGAGTCCGGAAACGATCTGGCAAACTTCAACATGCACCATCTTTCGCAAGACTTGTGCCGAGTAAGCGCGATCAGAATGAGACTCGGATAAGGCTAGCCTTTTCGCGCGTTGTATAGAATCAGACAATTTAAGCTATGCAATGATTCGTCAGGAATTTGGATTTTATTGGAAATTCAGGAAATCATCTGCTCGTCTTAGTAGCAAATTTCACCAGCTACTTTCATTAAACACGCTCGACAATCATCGCAATCCCCTGACCTCCACCGATGCACGCTGTGGTTAAAGCATAGCGAGCTTTACGGCGGCGCAATTCAAGCAGCGCAGTGAGAACGAGCCGTGTTCCCGTGGCGCCAA
This sequence comes from Pyrinomonadaceae bacterium, assembly GCA_963826235.1. GTDB lineage: Bacteria > Acidobacteriota > Blastocatellia > Pyrinomonadales > Pyrinomonadaceae > PSRF01. The sequence continues at coordinate 663,808 of CAWGWE010000003.1, forward strand.
GTGGGTGACCGAGCGCAATCGCTCCGCCGTTCACGTTCGTCCTGGAACGATCGAGACCAAGCTCTTTTTCCACAGCCAGATATTGCGCGGCGAATGCTTCATTGACTTCGATCAGATCCATGTCGGAAAGCTTTAGTCCTGCTTTCTCCAAAGCCTTACGCGTCGCGGGCACAGGCCCGATACCCATTATTTCCGGCTCTACTCCTGCGTAGGCCCAGCTGACAATTCGCCCCAGGGGACTCACGCCCTTGTTTTTGACGTATTCTTCCCCAGCAATCACGAGGGCGGCGGCACCGTCAACAATCCCTGACGCATTTCCGGCAGTAACGAAACCATCCCTGGCAAATGCAGGACGCAGTTTAGCTAACCCCTCGAGCGTGGTTTCTGGCCGCAGGTGATCATCCTGTTCAAACATGAAACTGCTCTTGCGTGACTTAACTTCCACGGGCACGATCTCTTCGGAAAAGTAACAAGCCTCTCGCGCGCGCTTCGCTTCCTGTTGCGAGCGATACGCATAAGCGTCTTGTTCTTCACGAGAGATTTGAAATTTGCGGGCGAGGTTCTCTGCTGTGCCGGCCATCGGTGTGTTGCAATAGGTGTCGAGCAAAGCCACCATCAAGCTGTCCTCAAGCTTTCCTTCGCCCAGGGCAAATCCTGAACGCGCGCCTCTGAGTACATGCGGAGCTTGAGACATCGACTCGATCCCGCCGACGAGTGCGATGTTAGCTTCACCGAGTTGAATCATGTGGGCGCCGGATACTATCGATTGAATTCCGCTTCCGCAGAGCCGGTTAACAGTTAAGGCTGGTCGATCAAACGGCACACCCGCTTTTAAAGCTACGTGGCGCGCTCCGTAGATCGCATCGCCAGAGGTTTGCAGGGCGTTACCAATGACAGTGTGATCGATTTCTTCAGGACTCACGCCCGTTGCCTCAAGTGCTCCGCGCGCTGCCACGGCTCCCAAATCAATTGCCGAAATGTCCTTCAAGGCGCCAACGTACTGACCCATTGGCGTTCGTTTGCCACCGAGGATAAAAACTTCCTTAGCCATAGTCGAGATTGCCTGCTCCATTCGTAAATTTGTGAACTCCTGACGCTAGCAAATGAACCGTAAAGGGTCAAACCAGGTGATTGAAGTTTGGAATGATCAACCAAATAACCGTTGCGGTGCGCGAGCATTCCATGCGAAAATTTGCATCTCTCAACGGCCGCACAAGCCGACGGAACCATACCAGTCCGAAGTTTCCAAAGGAGTCCCCACAATGATAGCTCAGAAAAATCCCCCGCTCTGCTTTCGCGCTGTAGTTATGACAGTGGCGCTCGCCTTCGTTGTGCTCATGCCGCAAACAGCCAACGCGCAGCTCGATCGCATCGAGCGTGAACGTGTTGACCAGATGCTGCAACGTCTCAAAGACGACTTAAAAACTCATTATTATGACCCGAACTACCACGGCCTCGATCTGGACGCACGTTTTGCGACCGCGCGCGAAAAACTAAAACAAGCTACTTCACTGGGACAGGCGCTTGGTATTGCTGCTCAGACTTTGCTCGATTTGAATGATTCTCACACATTTTTTCTACCTCCTTCACGCCCGGGCATTGTGGATTACGGATGGGAAATGCAGATGATTGGCGATAAGTGCTATGTCGTTGGTGTAAGGCCCAAGAGCGATGCTGAAAAGGTCGGTTTGAAACCGGGCGATCTGGTGATCTCAGTGGAAAACTTCAAACCCGTGCGAAAAGACCTTTGGAAAATGATGTACTACTTTCACGCGCTGAGCCCGAGGCGAGGCCTACACATCGTCGTGCAGAGCCCTGGGGGAGAACCAAGAGAACTAGATGTCCCTGCCAAAGTAAGGGAAGGCAATATCCTTGATGACAACTTGGTCCATAAGACGGGACCGAAACAGCACCGTTTCTACAAAGAAGGCGAGGTCGCCGTTTGGAAGATGGGCTCGTTTGATTTAGCTGAGCCCGAAGTCGACGGGAAGGTTGGTGGCATCGATTCATATAAAACCTTGATCCTTGATTTGCGAGGAAACGGTGGCGGCTACGAACTTACACTGGTCCAATTACTGGGCCACTTTTTCGACCGCAAAATTAAGGTGGGAGATATTAAACGTCGCTCAGAAGTAAAAGCACTGTACTCGAACAAATTGGGAGGAACACCGTATCAAGGCAAAGTTATCGTATTGATAGACAGCGATTCGGCATCGGCCTCCGAATTGTTCGCTCGAACGATTCAGATTGAGAATCGTGGACTTGTGCTCGGAGATAGGTCCGCTGGCTCTGTAATGCGATCCAAACGACACATCCATGAAATAGGTGCGTTTGGCGTTGTGTTTTACGGAGCTAGCATCACAGACGCAGACGTCATCATGACAGACGGAAAAAGCCTTGAGCACATCGGCGTTATGCCAGATGAACTCCTACTACCAACCTCGGAAGATCTGGCAGCTAAGCGCGATCCCTTGCTCGCTCGTGCCCTGGAAATCGCCGGAGTGAAAATGACACCGGAGAAGGCAGGTACCCTGTTTCCAATCGAATGGAAATAATCTAGTTTCATGTCGGCAACGGGAAAGAGCGTGAGAGGAATATCTCCCACGCTCTTTTGTTTTCCCACCATGCCAAGTTCTCATTCCTTGAAGCGGTGTACGGCGCGGTAACGATGCAGCAGTTCTTCTAAAAAGCCTTCATAGGTGAACGTCGACAATTCGTATCCGGGTCGCATTTGATATAACAAGGGAATCGTAACGCGCCAGGCCATCCACTGTCGCGCCGCTTCGCCCAGTTCCCAACGCCGCCGCAGAAAGGTTTCCACTACTTCGATCTGGGCTTCGGTAAAGTTATTAACGTTGCCCGTAAAGTCGACTGGGGGAAACGCCCGGCGCAAAGCGGGATCACTTATCGGGGCCGCGAACACCTGATCAAAGGCCGGTGCTTCAGCTTCCCGTTCGCGCACTACAACTGTACCTGCAATCATGTCACCCACTCTTTGATCAAGGTTGCTGACGAAGACCGAGATGAGCCCAATTGAATAAAAGGTTCCCGGCTGGATGTCGACAACTCGCAGCAGGTTTCTTACTGTGGCTTCCCAAAATGTTACTGGTCGCCCGTCTTCACGAATAACGCGCAGCTTCAACCAGCGTTTGCCCGGTGTCTGACCGCTCCAAATCCATTCGAAGAAAGCAAAATAGCCTGACACGATCAGAAACAGAATCACGATCAAGATTGCATACACCCATTTCGGGGCAGCGTTCAGCCTTTCGCCAAGACTGGAGTAGTTCGCCACGGTCATGAAGGCAATGATCATGATGGCAATCGTTACGGCTTGAATGGTGTGATCAATCGCACACGCGAGGAAACGATTGCCGATGGACGCGAGCGCAAAATGAAGCGGCACGCGCTCGGGCGTTTCAATAATCAGGACGTCTTCTGTAGCGACTGCCGTGGACATTTCTAAAGTGCGCCGAGTTGCTTATACATCGTCATAAAATCGAAGTTGTTCCACGCTTCAACAATCTTGCCTTTCTCAATCCGGACGATCGTAATGCCGGTAAATTCAGTGGCTTGCCCGGTCGCCGCGAAACCCAAACTGTCTGCCTGATGCTTACCGCGCACTAAGCAACGAGCCGCCACCTTGTCGCCTTCGGCGACTGTATCTTCAACTACGACTTCAATGTCCGGAAAGGCAGTGCGAAACTTTCTAAAGAAAGGCTTGTAGTCTTGCGGGCCACGCAGAGGGTTTCCCGCATCGTCAGCAAGCCCGTGCGCGATCCCGTCCGCCGCAAACATTTCTTCGATCGCTTCCTCGCGGCCTTTGTTCCAGACCTCCTCAAACCAACGCTGGATGAGAGCTACGTTTTCGTCAGACATCAAGGTCACCTCTATGCTGCAAAAAGTGTTTAAGCCTCGACCTTTTCCCGATCGGGCCCAACGGTGAGACTGAGATGAGATTTTACCGTTGACTTGGCTGTTCGGAGAGAGGTCTTGCGGTTCGACCTCCTAAACGAAGCTCACGCGAACAAACCTTCGCTTTCCCACCTTGAGTAATGCTGATTCGCCGTTATTCCAAACTACTGCCGAAGATGACATACCAGGTTTCCAAATTGTAATCGAGTTGACTATCTCACTGCGTTCTCCGTCCACGTAAACTCCGCCCTGCTGAATTAGACGTCGTGCCTCTGCTTTGGAACTTGCCAGTCCCACAGTAACTAGTAACTGCACCAAGTCCCACGGGCCGGCAGGCACTCTTTGCTCCTCGACGTCGTCCGGTGTTTCCTTTTTGCGAAATTTGCGAACGAAATCCTCTTCTGCCGCATTAGCGGCGTCAAGGGAATGAAAGTCAGCAATAATTCGCTTTGCCAACTCGGCTTTAAGATCCCGCGGGTTCGACTGCCCCGCGCTGGCAACGTCGCGCAGCCTATTGATTTCGGCCAACGGAAGATCCGTCAGCAGTTCGTAGTAACGCCACATCAAGTCATCGGAGATCGACATTACTTTTCCGAAGATCTCCGCCGGTGGTTCATTGATGCCGATGTAATTCCCCAGGCTCTTCGACATCTTTTGTACGCCATCTGTTCCTTCGAGGAGAGGCATGATCATGCACACTTGCGCATCCTGACCGTACTCTCGCTGCAGATTCCGGCCCATCAATAGATTGAACTTTTGATCGCTGCCACCAAGTTCAACATCTGCATGCAGAGCTACCGAGTCGTAGGCTTGGGTCAAGGGATAAAGCAGCTCGTGAAGCGCAATTGGTTTCTCTTCGTTGAGGCGCTTGCTAAAGTCGTCGCGCTCCAGAATCTGTTTGACTGTGACGTGCGCGGCCAGTCTAATGAAGCCATCGGAGCCGAGCTTGTCCATCCACTCCGAGTTGAAGCGCATTTCTGTCTTCTCGGGATCGAGCAGCTTGAAGATCTGTGTCTTATAAGTTTCCGCGTTAGCATTAATCTCGTCGCGCGTTAGTTGCGGTCGCGTAGCGGAATTGCCTGACGGATCGCCGATCAGTCCGGTGAAGTCGCCTATCAGAAAGATGACTGTATGGCCCAGCTTTTGGAAAGCACGTAGTTTGCGAATCACTACCGTGTGACCGAGATGGATGTCTGGCGCAGTTGGATCGACTCCGAGTTTTACGCGCAGGGGTTTTCCGGTTGCGGCAGCCTGCTCGAGCTTGGCGCGCAACTCATTCTCACGAATGATTTCCACCGTGCCCTGGCGCAGGAATTCAAGTTGTTCATCGATTGTCATTGTCGTCATCGTAAAGCGTAAATCGTGAATCGTAAATCGTGAATCGTGAATCGAGAATCGTGAATGGCTTTGGAGCGCGGTGGCAAGCGCAGCGCGACACCGCTTTGGATCTCACTGTGACTTATTATCCAAAGCGCCGTCGCCGCTTCGCTCTGCCGGGCGCACTCCAAAAAGCGCAAATTTCTTCACACAAAACTCTAAACGGCGGTGTTTGCCTAACAGAGCATCTCTGCGCGTCTTTCACTTAGAACTACCGACATCGAGGAACCACCATGAGAATACTGTCATTTGCAACCGCGACCATCTTTTGTGTAGTGGGTTGTACTTTTTACGGGGTCGAAGCCCTTGACACAAATAGCTTCGTCCAGCAACAGAGCGCAAACGAAATCTCGTCCGACACTAAAGCAAACATCCAAAAACTTGCTTCAGCAAATGCGAGGGAACGGACTGACGCGGCTTGCAGGCTAGGTAAGGCGCGCGCGGTAGCCGCCATTCCGGCCCTGATCCAGTTGCTTAGCGACGACACACCTGTCGAGCAGCCGGTCTGCGAGGAAAAAGGAAATTGGCGCGGCCGGGGAATGGACAAGACAACGCCAGGCGAGATAGCGGCGGTTGCTTTATCCCAAATCGGCCGTGAAGCCGTTGAGCCGCTCATCGCCGCGTTGCGCAGTAGCGCCTGGCAAGCCCGGGCAAACGCTGCCTTTGCTTTGGGACTAATTCATGACGACCGCGGGATTGAACCATTGATTTCGGCGACTCGAGATCCCGAGGCGCGAGTGCGCGAAAAGGCTTCCTGGTCGCTGGGATTGGTCGGCGACCAACGCGCTGTGGAACCGCTGAGTCTCGCTCTGAAAGACGCGGACGCGCGTGTGCGTTCCCAAGCGGCCTGGGCGTTGGGTTTGAAAGGGGACGAGCGATCAGTTGAGCCTTTGATACTTGCATTGCGGGATCAAAATGAAGAGGTGCAATCACAAGCCGCCTGGGCTCTGGGGCTAAAGGGTGACGATCGTGCAGTCGAACCTTTGACAATTGCGTTGACGGCAAGTCACGAAGAGGTCCGATCGCAAGCGGCGTGGGCACTCGGTCTTAAAGGAAACTCAAACGCGGTGGCAGCACTGATCCTGGCACTAAGAGACCCGCACGCCGAGGTGCGTTCCCAGGCGGCTTGGGCACTGGGACTGAAAGGCGACACGCGCGCAGTTGAACCTCTCCGCAACGCTTTGAATGACCCGGACGCACATGTGCGCAAACAGGCGCGCTGGGCTTTGGATCTCCGAGACCTGAAGATGGGTAAACGGACTAAAATGAAAGCGAAGGATCTCGATGTAGACGTGGACGTGGACGTGAATGTGAACGTAGATACTGAAGTAAAGGTGAAGCCGGAACCGAAGCCTAAGCCGAACCCGAAGCCGTGAACATCATCGGGTTCGGGTCATTGAGTCATTGAGCCATTGAATCATCGGGTCATTGAATCATCGGGTCATTGAAATCACTCCCAATCATTCAATGATTCAATGATTCAATGATTCAATGATTCGATCTATTGATTCAATCACCAACCGCACTGCTTCCGCGTAAAGCTCGTGCTCGTGCTCGAGAATTCGCGCTGCTAAAGATTCCTCAGTATCCCCCGGAACTACCGGCACTTTTCGTTGCGCGATAATTGGCCCACCATCAAGCGTCTCATCAACATAGTGAACCGTACAACCGCTCGACGCGACGCCGGCGTCGAGCGCTTGTTTGTGCGGATGAAGCCCCGGGAAATCGGGCAGCAAACTGGGATGGATATTCAGAATGCGATTGCGGAACGCGGCGATGAACTCGGGCGAGAGCAAGCGCATGTATCCGGCGAGACAGATAATATCGATCTGGTGCTCGCCTATCGCTTTCGCAATTTCGCGATCGTGCTCTTCACGACTCCGGCCCCGCCGCTCGATTATCAGCGTCTCAACACTGCGTTCTTTCGCTCTCGCCAGCCCTGCCGCATTCGCTTGATCGCTGATCACCAAAGCTATTTCAGCTCCGGGCACGCGTCCCTCGCGGACAGCATCAGTTAGCGCCACCATGTTTGAGCCGCGTCCCGAAATAAGAATTCCGAGCCGATAGATCTTTTTCAGACTGGTCAACGCTTATCCTGCTGGGGTTCGAAATGCCAATCGAATGAAGTTGGCAGTATACGGTTGCTCCAGAAAAGCGTCGAGTTCGTTATCCGAATTAACTCTTTTTGCAAAGCTGTCCTCATCACCAACTTGAAATCGCTAGGTAGCTTTGATGTGAAACACGTCAATGAGTTTGGGTGCTAACTGCCTCCCGTCCTCTTTAGGAGAGTCTACGGCGATAACATAGCCAGTAAGCGTATCAGGCGTGAGTCTAATACGGACGAACTGCTTAAACCTCTCGATTCGCGCAGCGCCGCCGGCCTCGTTGTAGTGTGAGTTGTAGAGCGAAGAAACGCCCAAATACCATCCGAACCAAACGCAACACATCGCCGCCCCGACCAGCCCGGCTAGTGCTGCCGGCATGATTCCCCACCAACCGCTAACGGGTTCATTAGCAACCAGCGCGTTGTAAGGTGCCCACCATTCATACGCTTGAAAGGACCTGAGCCAATCTGCCCCGGGTGGCGTTGGCCAGAAAGCGATGCGATAGAAATCTGAGGACTGGTCGACAGATAGAAACGGAACTGTCTTGGCAAATCTGTTAGTCAAGAAATTAAAGACCAGCCAGGGGAGAAACAACATGATCACACCGTAGACCACCCAGGCAACAACCAGCGGCCCACCATCGCTGAACTTCCGCATCAAGTGTCTGCCCAGAAATATGAAGGCGACCATCACTATGACAGCCAAAAACAGCGTCAGCCACGTACCTTTGCGGACCATAAAAAACGCGACAAATATCTGCAGGACAGCATGCCAAACCCCAAAAACGACAAGCCGAAATTTTTCCCGGGTCGTGTTGTAACTGGCACCGAGGAAGAGTGGGATGACAAATATCAGGAGTGCAACCGCCGCGATGATTGTGATTACAAAGATGATGTCGGATAGCAGGAAGGCGGGCAGGTTGTTCTTGCCGAAGGTCCAGAGGCCAACCGCTACGCTCAGCACCGCGAGAATGTTCAGGGCGCCCGTCACCCACCATTCACTTTCCGCTACCGTGCGTCTTGCGGTTTGCACCTGGAGCCAGTCGCTATAGCGCAGACTCAGGATTACAGCGCAAACAGCCCAGATGACCGTCAGCAAAACCATCAGACTGTTGCCAAACGGTGTGTTGTTGTTTCGATAAGGAACCATCAAGATCAGTCCGAGGAGGGCCACCGCTAAAGAAGCTGTCGCGAGTACATAAAGCCAACTTTTAGTGACGGAAACAAGTGCCGTGTTCTCGGCCAAAACCTCCAGGCATATATTCTCTTTTGCAGTCGGCTGCCCGTGAGCTTTACCGTGAAGCAACACGTCACCGAGCTCTTCGTCGCCCTCGGTGGATCCTTCCTCGTTAGAGCCCTTTCCGTAAAACTCGCTCGGATTCTCCTTCTTAAGTTTATTGAGCCGTTCAGCCAATCTTTCCTCAAGATCGACAAACTTTTTGTACTGCTGTTCCATCATCCAAACCGCGAAAATTACCAGCGGCAGCGAAAGGATCAGCAGTCCCATGCTCCAGCGATAGGGTACCTCCTTCTCTTTAGCGTTTGGCCCCCAGGCGTAGGTTGATTTCGATACTTCGCTCCCAGGCTGATTGCGGACGTCTGAGGGTATAGTGGGAGTGAACGGTACCCGCTCTCCAACGCCGAGATAATTTAGTGGCAAAGAATTATTGACGGCTTGCCGGCTGCTGTGCACGTGAGTGGCTGAGAAATAGATAACAAACGCCATGATGAGCCCTAATGCCCAAACCCACCCACCAGTTTTGATGGTCCAGGGATTAAAAACCTTGTCTGCCACTGCACGCCGCGATTGCTTTTCCGGCGGGTACAACACCTGTTCGCGAACTTCGTTCCGGTAGGTCATCAAAGGATGATGAAAGGCCCCGCCCAAACCAGATACCACGGAGGTGTAGTTGTCTCTGGTCTCAGGACTCTTCTTTGAACGGCCCTGGCGCGGCGTTGGATCTTGTGGGTCTCCTCGCTGCACGTTATTACCCCAGTAACGCGCGTAGTGATGTACATCGCCTGCTATATCCAGGCGACACTGATCCGGGCGAAGTCGCAACTCTTCCGGCTCAAGCCGCGGATCGCCTGCAGGCAAAAACTCGCGTGGCAGGTCCAGGGCAAAGAAAGCTCTGCTGGCTTTCTCATCGTCTTTCCTGGCGTACTGACCAAAGACTGTAGTAGGTGCGGAGGTCGCGACGATGAGACGGTCGGCCGTCTCACCTGGGTTGAGCAAGCTCTTAAAGAATTCCTGCTGCCGCTCGTCAATCTTCCCGACGTCTGTGTCGAGTCCCCAAAGCCGCCAATTGAAAGGCAGCCGCAGCGCTACGTAGCTCGCATCTTGCCGGCGCTCGAAACCGAGGAGCTGGAGTTGTGGCGAAGTCGGATCGTCGGCCATGTAGGTCTTCCGATCATCACGCACGGGTTCGCGAAACTGCCGCTGGAAACCGTCGAGCAAGTCGTAGTAGTCGTGGTTCCCGGGTATACCGAAAAGCAAGCGACGGCGTTCGTCAAAGTTCCCTGCCAGATCCCTTTTTAGATCTTCGAATGCCCATTTGAACGGATTCTGAAAACGGTTCGACAGGCTCGGGTAATCGGACATGTGATAAGTCGTGTCGCCACCGACGAAAAGGAACTGCCCTCTGGGTAAAACAGTCTGCTCGAGTTTGTTTGCCTTGTGTTCGAGCGTGACTTCGGTGTCTTCAACATTGGAAGGCCGGTCCTGGAATAACTGCCTGATGTACAGATTGCTCATCGCCAGATAGGCAATGCTGTAGGTGGCGCGCGTGCTGTCGCCCGTGTCGGAGATGTAGTCGAACCAGAATTCGCCCTTCCCGTCATCTTCGATCACACACTCCGTCGCATGCATCCAGGCCCGCGCATCGATTTTCGCGCCGTAGACCGAGTAGAGAATGGTGCCCTTGAGGCTTGCCATGAGGTCGCGACCGAAGAGCCATGAGACAGGATCAAGGTGCGTGCGGGGAGTGTTTGTCATGAGAGACTCCTTTTGAGGTTTTTTCTTACGCCGTCGGCAAAATCAAAATCGTTCAAGTTAGCTTTGAAGAGTTACAAGCACCGTTCAGGATTGGTTGGGGCTGGGCTCCGAACCGAGACAGTGGGTCTGAGATAAACCTTTCTGCCAAGCAGTGTCCAGCAGATCCATTTAGAACCGATCAACCGGCGAACCAGGACGCAAGCAACACGTGGCAGTTGCGATCGGTTGTCCGATGGATCTGCCACGAGGATTCCACATTTGAGAAGGCTGCGAGGGTTGTGAAAAGGCGGGTCACGCGAGGTTCGAACGGTTGATTTCGATCGAAACAAGACCCGGGAAAATCAGCTTGTCAACTTCTTACACAAACTCTACTTGCTGTTCACCAGGTATAACTCTGCCAATTGAAAAACACGGCTCTCCGCGAGCCTTGAAGTGAGACTGAATGGATTCAGCATTCTGACGGGCGCAGATTATAACCATTCCCACCCCCATGTTAAAGGTTCTTAACATCTCAGGCTCGGGCACGTTTCCGATCTGCTGCATCATTGTAAAGACAGGAAGCACCGGCCAACTACCGTGTTTGATTTCTACTGCAGTGTTTGGCGGCAGGATGCGAGGAATATTTTCTGTAAGCCCTCCCCCTGTGATGTGGGCCAAGCCCTTGATTGAGCCTGAATCGAGTAAGCAGTCAAGTGCACCCAGGTAAGTAAGATGTGGTTGCAGTAAGACCTCGCCTACAGTCATGCCGACACTTTCGAGTTTTGTGTTTACCGTGAAACCGGCGACCTCAAGAAAGAGTTTCCGAGCGAGTGAGTAACCGTTCGTGTGCAAGCCGACTGAAGGCAGTGCCAACAACGCATCTCCTGCTTCAATCGTTTTGCCATCAATCACCTTTTCACGATCAACGATTCCCACAATAAAGCCGGCTACATCATATTCGCCGTCGGCGTAGAAGCCGGGCATCTCGGCCGTCTCACCACCTAAAAGTACGCAACCATTTTCGCTACATCCTTCCGTGATACCGGCAACGATACCGGCGACGACGTCAGGAGAGAGTTTTCCTGTGGCGATGTAATCAAGGAAGAAGAGCGGTCGCGCACCCTGGACCAGGATGTCGTTTACGCAATGATTGACAAGATCGCGGCCAATTGTGTCATGCACTCCCGTGAGAAATGCGATCTTGAGTTTAGTGCCGACACCGTCAGCGGAAGCCACCAGCACCGGCTGTTTGAGTTGCGGAAAGGCGCCGTCAAACATTCCGCCGAAGCTGCCTATTTCAGAAAGAGTGCGTTCGTTAAAAGTCCGGCGTGCGAGATCTTTTATTTTCGCAGTAGCGCGGTTGGCGGCGTCGATATCGACACCGGAATCGGAATAAGTAATAGATTGAGTCATCGGGTCATTGAGTCATTGAGTCATTCGGTCATTGAATCATTGAATCATTGAATCACTTGGTCATTGAAGATTTGATCATTCAGCATTGCAATAACGCAATGACTCAATGACCCGATGATTCAATGACTCAATCGCCTAGCGCCCGGAGCCTTTCACCTTCGGTGGCGGACCAAAGTCTCCATAAGCAAGAAAACCGGCGCGCGAGGAATCGTCCTTCTGTGCCACGCGCCCGATCCATAAATCGGTCTTCGCTTCCTTCGCAGTCTTGACAGCGAAGTCGTTCTCACGGCCTCTGGTGGTAATTGTTATCTCACCTTGCAAGTCTGTCCGATAGACTTTTATATCAGCGGCCTTGAAGCGATCCAAAACCGCCTGCGCCGGATGGCCATAACGATTCCATTCGCCGCAGGAGATGATTGCAATCTTCGGTTTTACTCTTTCCAGGTAGTCGGCGGCCGAAGCGTATTTCGAACCATGATGAGCGACTTTTAAAATGTCCGCGCGTAAGTTCAGATCCTTCGTCAACAGCCGATGCTCTGTTTGTTCTTCAGCGTCACCGGGCAGTACAAAGGAAAAACTTCCGTAATCAAGCCGTGCAACGATCGAATTTGCATTCGGTTCGTTACCGCCGCCTTTCATCTGCTCTTTCGTAAACAGCGGCATGGTAGGGGCGAGCATGGTTAAGCGCGCTCCCCCACCCAAATCAAGGGTTTTGCCTACTTCGGCTTTCTCATATCGCGCGCCACTCTGCGATACAGCCTCTTTATATTCATCAAAGAACTTCACGCTCGCCGGCCGTTTGTCTATTTTTTTCTTGCCTTGTTGTTGTTTCGCTGACGGAGCAGGAGTAGGTTTCGCCTGCGACGTTAAACTCGCGGGCAGAGTCGGCTCTAAGCCGTTATCGATCACATTAAGAACTTTGGTGCCTTTCATCACTTCGTCAGCGCCGCCGATGTGATCCGGGTGCGGATGCGTGGCGATGAAGTAATCGATCTGCTGCACCTTGTAACGCTGCAAGGCTTCGAGGACGACTTTTCCTTTGCCCGTATCACCAGCGTCCACCAACACCGTCGTGCCGGTAGGAGAAATAATGAGGATCGAATCTCCATTTATCGGGCCCACGTCAAGCACGTGGACCTGAAGCTCGCCGCCTGACGCCGGAGGTGGCTTTGTCTTCCACCAGGGAAGCACGTAACGCCAGCCTGCATAACCAGCCGCGCCGAGGAGCACCACCAGCACGGCGGCGGCGCAGCCACATCCTTTGGTCTTCCGGCCCACTAAGTTTCGCCTTCGTTCTGAGTTGGTCAGTTTTCCGTGATCGCCGCTTCGTGTTCACGTTCCCACATCGTTTCGGCGTTTGCGGTGATTCGCGTCGGATAGTTTTCGTTCCAGCAGGCGACACACGCCGAGTTGGCGCTGATTTCGGTTGCCTCGATCATTCCTTCGAGCGAAAGGTATCCAAGCGAGTCAGCTTCAATGAAGTCACAAATTTCCGAGACCGACTTTTGCGCCGCGATCAAGTCAGCTTTGTTGGGCGTATCGATGCCGTAATAGCAGGGACTTATCGTCGGCGGACAGCTGATCCGCAGATGAATTTCTTTTGCGCCGGCTTCGCGAACCATTCTCACAATCTTTTTCGAAGTTGTGCCACGCACAATTGAATCGTCAATTAGCACAACGCGCTTCCCCTGAATCAGTTCGCGCACCGGATTCAGTTTGATGCGAACTCCGAAGGAACGAATTGACTGCCTCGGTTCAATGAAGGTCCGTCCCACGTAGTGGTTGCGCACTAGACCAAAGCGAAAACTGATTTCACTCTGCGCGGAATACCCGATGGCGGCGACAGTGCCCGAATCAGGCACGGGCACCACGATGTCAGCGTCCGCGGGTTGCTCAATGGCCAGGCGCTGACCCATGCGATGGCGAGAATCGTTCACTGACTTGCCGTAAATCAGTGAGTCGGGCCGGGCGAAATAAACGTGCTCAAAGAGACACATCGAATGTTGTTGCGGCTTGAGCGGATGCGAAGAGCGTAAACCGTCTTCATCAATCACGATCATTTCGCCCGGCTCAACGTCGCGAACGTATTGCGCATCGATCAGATCAAAGGCACAGGTTTCCGAGGCGATAACCCACGCATCACCCAGCCGGCCAAGAGCGAGAGGGCGAAATCCACGCGCGTCGCGAATGGCGATCAACTCGCGCGGTGTGAGGAACAGCATCGAAAAGGCGCCCTCAGTATCGCGCAAGACTTCCGGAATGGCTTCGCGTACGCCTGCAGTGCGCGACCGCGCGACACCATGCAGAATCACTTCCGTGTCAGATGTAGCGGAAAAAATTGCACCTTCTTTTTCAAGCTTGCGGCGCTCTTCGCGCGCGAAGGGCAGGTTGCCGTTGTGACAGACAGCTATCTGTCCGTGCTGGCACGTGACAAGAAAGGGTTGAGCTTCACGAATCGAAACTTCGCCCGCGGTGGAATAACGCACGTGTCCGATCGCGTTTGGTCCAGGTAAGCGATCAAGACGAGATTGATCAAACTTTTCCGCGACGTGACCCATGGCGCGTTCCAGGCGCAACTCTGAGCCGTCTGACGCGACGATGCCGCAGGATTCCTGTCCGCGATGTTGCAGCGCGTACAGACCGAGGTAAGTTAACCGGGCGGCATCGGAATGGCCGTAGATGCCAAAGACACCACACTCATCGCGAAACTTGTCCAGCAAAAATTCGCTCAACTGATTCCTTCTCATCTTTCCAGCTGTAATCGGGCGAGCTGCAGTCGGACTCAGAGCTTACTTCGCATTCATAAACGTTTCAACCATGGGTTCGAGTGGCGATCTGACGGCCCACCGACTACCGCCTGGTCCTGACTTCAACTAATCGGCAATCGGCAATCGGCAATTGGCAATCGGCAATTGGCAATCCGTGTAGGTGACACCTCTCAGACGACAAGTTAGAATGTGCCCAATCGTCTCCCATCGCTGTTCCGAATCCCGAATTCTATTAAATGAGGAATTCATCAGTGGGAATCAAGTCTATGATCGCTATTAGCGCGTTAATGATTATTTCAGGTTTCGTGCTGCCGACCAGTGTCGCGCTCCCTCGCGCGGATCCCGGAACGTTGGAAAGTCAGCGTACAGCCACCGCGCTCTACGCCAAACATTGCGCCTCATGTCACGGTAAGGACGGGCGGTCGAAGACTTTCAAAGCGAAATTCAATAAGGCGCGAAACCTGACTGAACCCGGCTGGCAGGAAGCGGTGTCTGACGAACGGATCTATAATTCAATCGCGAATGGCAGAGGGAAGATGCCCGCGTTCGCCAAAAAGTTTAGTGAAGCCGAGATTGATTCTTTAGTCCTGCTGGTCCGGGGCCTGCGACAATCTTAGAAGGGCAACAGCAGCGCTGTATTCGCAAATGGAAACGCCAAACGTCTTTTATCGAGTTATCACAGTCGCGCTAAGAGTAGCGCTCGTTGGCACGCTGCTCGGCGCCGGCTGGCTAATTTACAAACAGTTGCCGCCCGAGCCCCGCCCGAGTCTTCCGGAAAACACGACCCAGACAACGCTGCAACTTGTCTTGCGGCAATCGCCGGACATGGGTGGGGCGATGCTGGATATCCCGGTCGAAATCTATCCCGTGGACATCGTCGCAGTCCGTCACGAGTACTTCACGGAACGCCGCGCCGGAAAGCGCTTCGATGATTTTCTGAGCGAGCGCATGAAAGGGCGAACGCCAGTCACCGCGCGTCTCGATCGCCAGGGGCAAACGAACGTAGTCATTAGTCCGGGTGCGTGGTGGGTTCACGCAGTACTTTCAGGTGAAGAGGATCTTGAATGGCGCCTTCCGATCAATGTCTCCGGTTCTAAACAAGTAATTGAGTTGACCTCGCAAAACGCTTACGGCAGGACGAAGAGTTTTTAAGAATTGAGCTTTGAACTTTGTACTTAGTTCTTTTGTTTTTAGACATTTCGACTGTATTTCAAAGAATAAGCACAAAGTACTAAGTTCAAAAAACCTAACCTTCCGAAGTAAAGATCCGTTTAATGTTAGCGTTAAGAGTCGACAAACGCGGCCTCGCTGTCAAAGATATTGACCTGCCGGAACGAGGTGACGAAGCTCTCGTACGCGTGGTGCTGTCGGGAATTTGCAACACGGACCTGGAGATCGCTCGCGGTTACGCTGGATTCAAAGGAACCATCGGACATGAGTTTGTTGGCATCGTCGAAGCCGCTCCGGAAAACAGGCTGGTGGGCCAGCGCGTCGTGGGAGAAATTAACGCGGGTTGTGGAGATTGTGAACTTTGTCGTGCCGGCGATCCGCGCCATTGCCCCAGGCGAACTGTCCTCGGCATCGTCGGGCGCGACGGAGCACACGCTGAATTCCTAAAACTTCCGGTCACCAACCTTCTTCCGATCGACGATAACATTGCAGACGAACATGCTGTCTTCGCCGAACCTTTGGCGGCGGCATGCGGCATCATGGAACGCGCTTCTGTTACTCGTGAGAAGAAAGTTGCGGTAATCGGCGACGGCAAACTAGGGCTGCTCTGCGCGCAAGCGGTCGCGTTGTCGGGCGCTGAGGTGTTGTTGATTGGTAAGCATGCGGAGAAGCTTCGCATCGCGGAGCGCAGAGGAATCGAAACGGCGACAGTCAGGCAAGCGGCCAAACGAAAGAACGAGTTTGATGTGGTTGTAGAGGCGTCAGGTTCGGCGTCAGCGTTCAGTGTTGCGCTTGATCTATTGCGCTCTCGGGGCGTGTTGGTGCTCAAGTCCACTTTTGAAGGAACGACCGAAATCAATGCCGCGCGACTGGTGGTTGATGAGATTAGCGTGGTGGGTTCCCGTTGCGGCCGGTTTCCACCGGCTCTGGCCTTGCTGCGGAGCGGAGCAATCGATGTGGACAGTTTAATCAGCGAAGAGCATCCGTTGAATCGTGGCGTCTTCGCGATGGAACGAGCGGGGAAGAAGGGCGTTCTTAAGGTGTTCTTAAGGCCTTAAACATTTTCGATTTCTCATTTTCCATTTTTCATTTTCCTGAAACTTCTAGGATTTCCCAAATTTACAGGGCGTTTGTGTCGCGATGGCAAATGAAAATGGAGAATGGAAAATGAGTTCGGAGATCCAGCCGAATTTGGCCCGACGCGCATCTTTTGCGGCCAGCCTAGCCTTTAGCTATACTCTGATTCCCTAATCTGCGCTCCCGACCGCGTCGCCTAATTTTGGCAGCAGCGGTCGGAAGCGAGCGACTTCGGTTTTCCCAAAAGGCGGTACGGTTGTATGTTCGAGCTTCCGAAAGATCAAAACACAGTTCAAGACCTCGCTATTCTTCGCAAACTACGCGTTTGGATCGCCGCGCTTGCGGTGGCGTGCCTCGTTGCCGGCATCGGCATTGGCGCAATGCTTTCCGGCCGCACCACAGTTGCGCAGAACCAGGTTCAGATTGCGCGCGCTCCAGAGGCACTGTCGGCTTCGTTCGCCGAGATTGCGCGGCGCGTAGAACCGGCGGTGGTGAATATCGAAACTCTTACCGCGGCGCCCGAGGTTACAGAAAAGGATGAAGGCGATAAGGAAGAGCCGGAAACGACGAATCCGCTCCTCGATATGTTTCGTCGCCAGAATCGTCGCCCGCAGCGAGGAGTCGGCAGCGGCTTCATTGTGGATTCCAAAGGTTACATTTTGACGAACGAACACGTCGTCGAAGGCGCCACCAGAATCACAGTAGGGTTACAGTCGGGAGAAAAATATCGTGGCCGTGTGATCGGCATCGACGAAGAGACCGACGTCGCCGTTATCAAGATAGATACTGCCCAAGCCTTACCAACCGTGACGTTGGGCGATTCCAACGCCGCGCAGGTAGGCGATTGGGTGCTGGCGATTGGCTCCCCGTTCGGTTTGGACCAGACGGTGACGGCCGGAATTATTTCCAAGAAAGAACGCGAGACGCCTTACTTCACAAGCTTCCAGCGTTTTCTACAAACCGATGCGGCTATCAATCGCGGTAACAGCGGCGGCCCGCTCGTGAACATGCGTGGCGAAGTAATCGGTATCAATTCTCAAATCGCGACTTCGACCGGCGACTACAACGGTATCGGATTCGCACTCCCAGCAAGTGAAGCAAACTTTGTCTACCAGCAGATTGTCTCGCAAGGCAAAGTAAAGCGCGGCTATCTCGGCATCACGCTCGACTCCGTCAAAGACGAATTCGCCAAAGTTTACGGCCTGAATGAAACGCGCGGCGCAATCGTGATGGATGTGCAGCAAACGAGGGACGGCCAATTAACACCGGCAGCTAAGGCCGGAATTCAATCCAACGACATCATCGTCGAGTTTAATGGTCAACCAGTCCTCAGCGCCCAGGATTTGATCCAAAAAGTCGCCAGCAGTCCTGTTGGCCAGGCTGCGGCGCTCGGGTACCTCCGTGATGTGGACGGTAAGCTCGAGAAGCGAACAGCGAGTGTAGTGTTGGGCGAGAGACCGGGCCTCCAAGCTGCGAAGGCCGCCGATTCAGCTACGCCAAAAGATCCGAATGCTAAAGGAACGCTGCCGCATCTCGGAATTACGCTTCAGGAGATCACGCAGCAGTTGATTGCGGAAAAACATCTCACGGGCGTGCGCGGACTTTACGTTAAAGAAGTGGATCCCAACGGCCTCGCTGCGGACGTAAGGCTGGCGGGTGGCGTGCCGGCGCTTGGCGAAGGCGATGTCATCACGCGCATCAATCGCGTGCCCGTCACTACACTTGCCGACTTCCAGCGCGTGTTAGCCACCTTGAAGCCCGGCGATCCGATCGTGCTTAACGTTTCACGCTATCAAAGAGACGGCGACCGGATAGTGCAACGCATCGTACAGTTCACTTACCAATAGATAAAGTTTCGAGTTTCGGGTTTCGGGTTTCGAGTTTTCTTAACTCGGGACCCGAAACTTTAATCTCGGAACCTTGAACTCGAAACTCGAAACTTTTTATGGCTCAAGCAAAGAAAGCACTCGCCAAATCATCGCGCAAAGGCAACGGCAACACGCCGCGCACTTCCTCAAAAACATACGGGAACTACATCGGCGGCAAATGGGTTCCCAGCAGATCCGGTGAGGTTTTTGAGAACCTCAATCCGGCAGACACGCGCGATGTAATCGGCCGCTTTCCCCGCTCCACAAGTGACGACGTAAACGATGCGGTCAACGCAGCGCGCGAAGCGTACGATCGTTGGCGTCACACGCCTGCGCCCCGGAGGGCTGAAATACTTTTTCGGCTCGGCGAGATTCTGATTCGCAACAAGGATGCCTACGCCGCGGACATGACGCGGGAGATGGGCAAGGTTTTGAAAGAAACCGGCGGCGATGTGCAGGAGGCAATTGATTGCACCTACTACACGGCCGGCGAGGGCCGTCGGCTTCATGGCTTCACGACTCCGGCCGAGATGCCTGACAAGTTTGCGATGTGTGTGCGTCAGCCGGTAGGACTTTGCGGGTTGATTACGCCCTGGAATTTTCCGATGGCGATTCCGTCATGGAAACTCATTCCTGCCCTTGTCTGCGGTAACACCGTCGTCATCAAGCCCGCGGAAGACACTCCATTTTCAACTTACAATCTCATCAAAGCATGTGAGGAAGCTGGAATACCACCGGGCGTCGTTAATCTGGTGACTGGCTATGGCGATCCTGGCGCTGCGATGACTAACCATCCGTTGTTGCGTCTGATTTCTTTTACCGGCTCCACCGCGACGGGACGCCTTGTAGCTTCGGCTTGCGCCGAACGCAACGCGATCTGTTCTCTCGAAATGGGCGGCAAGAACGTCATCATGGTGATGGATGATGCCGACATTGATCTGGCAGTCGAAGGCGCAGTCTGGGGAGCTTTCGGAACTTCAGGTCAACGTTGCACCGCGGCCTCGCGCGTAGTGGTTCATAAAAAGGTTTACAAGAAGTTCTCGCAGCAATTGGTTGAACGAGCGAAAGCATTGCGCGTCGGGAATGGCGCGAACCCTAAAACGGACATGGGTCCGGTCATCAACAATGACGCTGTCGAAAAGATCATGGGATATATCGACATTGGTCAGAATGAAGATGGCGCCACGCTCGCGTGCGGCGGCAAACGCCTGACGCGCGGCGATTACGCGCAGGGATATTTTATCGAGCCGACTGTGTTTACTGATGTCACTCCGGATATGCGCATCGCTCAGGAAGAGATTTTTGGTCCGGTTACTTCCGTGATTCCCACCAACTCGCTAGCAGAAGCGGTGGAGATTGCCAACGGCGTTCGTTACGGGCTCTCGGCAGCGATCTACACGCGCGACGTCAACCGCGCCTTCCACGCCATGAACGAGATGTATACCGGCATCTTTTACGTGAACGCTTCGACGATCGGCGCTGAAGTGCACCTGCCGTTTGGCGGCACCAAAGCCACGGGGAATGGGCATCGCGAAGCGGGCACTCAGGTGCTGGATATTTTCTCGGAATGGAAGTCAATTTATGTGGACTACAGCGGAAAGCTGCAGCGCGCACAAATTGATGAGGTAAACCTCTAGAACTTTGTACTTTGTACTTTGAACTTTGTTAACTACTGGTCTTCGTTCAATTCGAAGTTGCGTTAAAGCTTCGTACTTTTCAGGTCAACTTATCTTCAGAACCAAGTACAAAGTT
This sequence comes from Pyrinomonadaceae bacterium, assembly GCA_963826235.1. Lineage (GTDB taxonomy): Bacteria > Acidobacteriota > Blastocatellia > Pyrinomonadales > Pyrinomonadaceae > PSRF01. The sequence continues at coordinate 684,223 of CAWGWE010000003.1, forward strand.
CTAAGTTCAAAATACAAATTAGAAAGAACTGCCGAAGTTCTACGCCTCTTGGAGGACGAAGAATGATTATAGGCTTGCCTAAAGAGATCAAAGACAACGAATACCGCGTCGGCTTAACTCCAGCCGGCGTGCGCGCCCTAACCGATGCCGCCCACAGTGTGATTGTGGAACAGTCCGCCGGTGAAGGCTCGGGCTTCGATGATGCGCTTTATCAAAAAGCCGGGGCGCAGATTATTGCTTCCGCCGATGATGTCTGGGCGCAGTCTGAAATGATCGTCAAGGTCAAAGAGCCAATCGAGCCGGAATACAAGCGCATGCGCGAGGGCCAACTGCTATTTACCTATCTCCACCTGGCGCCCGACACCAAGCTCACTGCCGAACTGCTCGAAAGAAAAGTAACAGGCGTAGCCTACGAAACGATTACTGATCGCCGCGGTACTTTGCCGCTGCTGACTCCGATGTCGGAAGTTGCAGGACGCATGGCAATTCAAGTGGGCGCTCATTATCTCGAAAAAATGAGCGGCGGTCGCGGCATCCTGCTGGGCGGCGTACCGGGGGTTCCGGCAGCCCGAGTTGTAATCATCGGCGGCGGCGTAGTCGGCACCAATGCCGCCAAGATTGCTGTTGGTATGGGTGCGCACGTGACGATCATTGACAACAATCTCGATCGCCTGCGCGAGCTCGACGACATTTTCCTTTCAAAGATTTCGACGCTCGCTTCCAGCGCTTACATGATCCACGACGCAATCTCCACGGCTGATCTGATTGTGGGTGCAGTGTTGGTGCCAGGAGCCGCGGCGCCGCGTTTGGTCACCCGCAACATGCTTAAGGATGTACCGAATGGCGCTGTGATCGTTGATGTTGCTGTCGACCAGGGTGGTTGCATCGAGACGACGCATCCCACAACCCACTCTGATCCGACTTATTACGTTGAGGGCGTGCTGCATTACTGCGTGGCAAATATGCCGGGCGCCGTGCCGCGCACTTCCACATTTGCCTTAACAAACGCCACTTTGCCTTACGCGTTGAAGCTGGCGAACCGGGGATTTCTGGATGCGATTACGAGCGATCCGGGACTGAAGGAAGGGGTAAATACTTACGCAGGCCATTGCACGTATGAGGCAGTAGCAACGGCTCAGGGACTTCAGTACACGCCAATCGACAGATTGCTGGAAAGCACAAGCTCAACGACGGCGTAAACGTCTCAGGTTTCAAGTCTCAAGGGTCAAGTCTCAGTCCTCAGTCTTAAGTCTCAAGTTTGAAGACGAAAGTCCCAAGACTCAGGATCCAAATCTCAGCTAATGGCATGAACCTGAGACCTGAGACTTGAGACCTAGAACTAGATTTGAGACCTGGGTCTTAAGACTTTCTTATTAGCCCAGCAACACACTCCGTCAATTTCTCCGCCGCGACGGGCTTAGCCAGAAATGCATCCGCCAGCCCGGCCTCAGAATCAGCATCTTTTCTCTCCATCCCACTCAACAGCACAATCGGAATATGAGACAGCTGTGGGCTGTTGCGCAGGAACCGGCAGAGTTCATGCCCGCTCAAGTTCGGCATCATCGCGTCTGTAATTACTAGATCGACTGGCGTGGACAAAGCTGTCTTCATCGCTTCGAGACCATCACCGGCCGACAGGACTTCATACCCGGCGCGACTAAGCGTGACTTCGAGATAACGCCGCAAAGCCTTGTCATCTTCAACGAGCAGGATGCGTATCTTGTTATTCCCGGCCTGCGGCTGCTTATCTTCGGATTCCGGCAATTTAGTCTCTTGGAGTAGGAGTGAAAGCTTCACTCGGTAGGCGCCTCATCATACGTTCCCCAGCTCGCTAGGGCGTCAGGTTAGGATGAGGCGAGCGCCCTGTCAACGCGGGAACTCCCCGCTGCCTCCTGTCTTCCGCCTGTTGCCTTCTGCCTTTTACGGTCCGAACCGGAAGCGATACTCGAGTGAGTTCATAAAGCCGTTCACCATGCCACGGAAGTCGCCCGTCGTATCCAGCACGTTGATCCAGTTCAGATAAAGCGCATCCGGATCACGCCGCAGGTAACCGAAGTACTGCATCACAACAAATGCCTGGTTGTAGTACTTGTTGTAAACCTCCGGACTCTCCGAAATATCCCGCAACACCGTCGCTCGTGTCCGTGTGCCGTTCCCGAGCGCTGCGATCCAGAAGTCGCGATGTGGAGAACTAACCTGGGCCGTCGCCAGCAGAGTGTCTACGTACTGCGTATCATTCAGTCCGTTGTATTTCGTCACGAATGCCGGCCGGCTCAGAAACTCAGTGATGAACGCCACCTTGGCAGCTTCCAATTCGGCATCGCTGAGGAAGCCACTCACCTTCGCCAGATCCGGAATAAATTCGACAAAGTCAGGCTTGCGTCCAAACGCAACCGGATAGAAACGGTAGATGAAATAACCACGTCCCTGGAACTCCGCCGAGCGGAAGAAGGCTGACGAGACGTGAATCCGATCGCAAGTGGTATCGCCTGCCGGACAGGTGTTGATTACGGCTTCCCAGGCAGCACCACCACCGGGATCAGGTTCCCGTCCGAGGAAGTCGACATACTGTTGCCGCACGAAGAAGGGTGTCTGATCGATCGGGTTGGGACCATTAACTGTTTCGTTATCGTTGATCGTAACGGTGGCCGTCGCACCTGCTCCCACGATCGCACCGCTCGAATTGGTCAAACTGATGGTGAAATTCTCATTACCTTCCGCATAACCATCGTTAACGATGGGAATCGAAATTGTCTTTACCGTTTCACCGGCGGCGAAGCGAACTGTGCCCACCGACGTTGCATAGTCGCAACGCGATGAGGCAACTCCATTAATCACACTACAGTTGGTCAGGCCTGCCGTATCACTCGTTGCGTAGTTGACCGTGATCTCAAAATTCGACGTGCCTGTGAGGGTCACAACTATCATTGCCGCACCAGCGTTTTCCCCTACTGCCGTGTTCAATGAGGAAAATTGCACCGAGCTCTCGTCGTTAACGATTGTTCCTACGCCCTCGTCATCACCAAGCGTGGCATTTAAGGGATTGGTCAGTCTCACAAAGAATGTCTCGTCGGCCTCCCCCACAGAGTCACCATTCACGATCACACTTACTGACAACGACGTGCTGCCTTCAGGAAACATCAGCGTTCCTGACTTGGCTGTATAATCAGTTCCGCCAGTTGCAGATCCGTCTTCCGTGGCATAGGTCACCGTGATGGGCTTGCCGCTCGGGGCGGATAGGCCGACAGTAAATATCGCGTTTCGCGTCCCCGAATTTCCCTCATTAACGCTGACATTGTTGATTGAAATTGCCGGAGGCGGATCGTCGTCTGCGATGGTGCAGACCCCTTGACCATCCACAATAATCCCCAGGTTTTGGTTCAAGAGGTTCAACGAAAAAGCTTCATCAAACTCGTCCAAGCTATCGCCAACGATCGACACTTTTATGAGCTTACTTGTTTCGCCCGGCTCGAAGGTGACGGTAGTAAAGGCGAAGACATAATCACTCCCCTGTACCGCGTTGCCATCAGCGGTGAAATAGCTAAGAGTCAGCCGGTGCGCACTCGCCGCAGATAAAGTGATCGAGAAACTCGCTGCAGTTGGGCCGCCGTCGCCCTCCGTTACTATGGCATCGCTGACAGAAATGGTTGGCGGGAACGCGGGAAACGCGCCGAACATACTAATGAACCCCAGTCCGCCAACAGCTTCCCAGGCACCCAACACTTCTTCAGGTTGACCATAGACAAGCAGCTGCTGTTCCTGGAGCACCGACACAGCAATCGGTCGTTCCCACGCTCGAGTGAAGTTTGGTAAGTCAAATGCGATCAAGTTCTGTTTAATCGCCACAACCAATCTTGAACCGTTACCAGTAAAAGCGAAATCGCTCTTGTAGGAAAATGAATCGGGACTCGTAAAGTTATGTTGATTTATGATTACGAGGTTGGCCGGATCAGTCGCGTCGACGAGGAGAATCGCCGGAACTCCGCCAAACCCCGCGGTTGAGCTCTGAATTGCGAGCAGTCTCCGCTGCCCGTCCTCATAAATTCGAATCCGCCCAAAACGATAATTGCCACCAATGGTGTCTACGACTTGCATTGTCGTCAGGTCAATAGCAGCAAAATCATAGAAATGATTTCCGACAAACACGTAACGCGCATCCGCGCTGAAGACAATCCCGTCAACCAAAAACGCGCTGAACTCAGTATTGCGAGGCAAAGGTATCGTCCCTGAACTAACCGGAAGCGCGGGGTTGGTCGCATTAACGATTTGAAGGTTGTCCCCCGTACGAAATGCCAAGAGGCGACTATTGGGCCGCTCACTCATGGCCAGAGTGTCGGAGATGCCGGGTATCGGAAGCCGGTTCAGAACCGCCCCATCGACGAGACTAAAGGTAATCAACTCTGCTCCGTTTCCCGCGGCTGGATAGACGATAGTGAACCCTGTCTGCGAGGCGCCGCTGAGCACAATGTTGGACCCCCCATCGTTGATAGAAGTGGTCAGTTGTTTCGAGGTGATCTGAGTTAACTGGCCCGAAGCACTGACATCGAAGAGATAGATGGCGCGGGGTCCGCCCTGGCTTGTTAATGCGACAGCTCGCAGGCTGTTACCCACCTGCGCTAACTGCACTCCAAGAGGTCCAAAGCCAAAGCTCTCGCTGTCCATCTGCGCTCCCGAAATCGGGTCAAACGTTGTCAGGAAGGCCGTATTCGGAGAGCTGGGATCACTGCGCAGAGCAATGCCAATTTTTCCGTCCGGGCTGACATCCATAACCTGCCTGGTGGAATTTAAGGCGTAGCTAAATGATCCTGGCAGCGTGAAATACTGCGCCTGACTCGAAACAGTTAGGATTGCGCAGATTATTAAGGCTGATGCTAGATTGTAGATCCTCAATGCTGAACCCCTGGTGAAGATATTTCCTAAAGTGAAAAGTGACGCGCTACTGGAAGAAAATTTCTGCCTCCCGTAGTGAGACTCAGCGCTCCCCGGTTGCAGTAATAACAAACTCTGATCGTTTCACGGCCCGAAGCGGAAGCGATACTCGAGTGAGTTCATAAAGCCGTTCACCATGCCACGGAAGTCGCCCGTCGTATCCAGCACGTTGATCCAGTTCACATAAAGCGCATCCGGATCACGGCGGAGGTAGCCGAAGTACTGCATCACCACGAATGCCTGGTTGTAGTACTTGTTGTAAACCTCCGGACTCTCCGAAATATCGCGCAACACCGTCGCTCGTGTCCGTGTGCCGTTCCCGAGCGCTGCGATCCAGAAGTCGCGATGTGGAGAACTAACCTGGGCCGTCGCCAGCAGAGTGTCCACGTACTGCGTATCATTCAGTCCGTTGTATTTCGTCACGAATGCCGGCCGGCTCATAAACTCAGTGATGAACGCCACCTTGGCAGCTTCCAATTCGGCATCGCTGAGGAAGCCACTCACCTTCGCCAGATCCGGAATAAATTCAACAAAGTCAGGCTTGCGTCCAAACGCAACCGGATAGAAACGGTAGATGAAATAACCACGTCCCTGGAACTCCGCCGAGCGGAAGAAGGCTGACGAGACGTGAATCCGATCGCAAGTGGTATCGCCTGCTGGACAGGTGTTGATTACGGCTTCCCAGGCAGTACCACCACCGGGATCAGGTTCCCGTCCGAGGAAGTCGACATACTGTTGCCGCACGAAGAAGGGTGTCTGATCGATCGGGTTGGGACCATTAACTGTTTCGTTATCGTTGACCGTAACGGTGGCCGTCGCAGGAGTGCCAAGAGAACTGCCTATCGCATTGCTAAGCGTAATAGTGAAACTTTCATTACCTTCCGCGTACGCATCATCAACGATTGGAATCGAGATGGTTTTCGATGTCTCACCAGCGGCGAAGGTCAGCCTTCCTACCGCAGTTGCGTAGTCGCAACGCGCCGACGCAACCCCGTTTACGACACTACAGTTGGTCAGACCTGCTGTATCGCTCGTTGCGTAGTCCACAGTCGCTGCAGCAGCACTGTTTACTGGGCGCACCACACCAATCAGAACTCTTGCGCCACCCTCACTCACAGCATATTGAGACGCTGTGAAGGCGAGTGCCAAAGGAGCTCCCTGGGTGATTTTGAAGACCTTGTCAGCGATTTGGATTGTCCCAGTTCGAAAATTAACCGTGGGTGCCACCGAGAAAGTGACAGAGCCTGAGCCGACGCCTGAGCCACTAGAGGTGAGCGTAATCCAGGGCACGTCGCTAACCGCTGTCCAGGGACAGAGTGAGTCAGGAGCCGAGAGCGTCACTGAACCATTGCCGCCGGCGGCTAGAAAAGTCTGGGTTGTCGAGGTTAGCTGGAAGTTACAAGCGACGGCTTCGAAATCTGCGGTCGCGTCGGCGGTAAGGTTGGTAAATGATCTGTTCTCCGGATGAAAAACGAAACCAACACGCGATGGCGTGACCGTGTAGGTCCCACCCAGCATAAGATTAGGAAACTGATATGTACCGTCAGTCTGAGTGCCAATGCTGGCTGTTTGCGAGCCGGTCAAATTCATATTCACATACGCCTGTCCTATTGCCGCCGCGCCATAAGGGCTTGTGACTCGTCCGGCGATTGAAGGCAGGGCTGACACGCTGGTCGTTTCCGTGACCGAGTTGTTTGTGGGATTGGAATCCGCCGTGCCGCTGGTGACCGTAGCAGTATTGGAAATGGATCCTACTGACAGAGGCGTCACAAAAATGGCTACAACTGCGATCTTGTTTTGAACAAGATCTCCCAGGTTGCACGTCACGGTACTGGTCCCTGAACAACTACCCTGGCTCGCCGATACTGAGACAAGGTTCACATTCGCAGGCAATGTATCCGTCAGGACAATGTTCGTTATTGGGTCGACTCCGAGGTTACGGACGGTTAGTTGGTAAACAAGACTATTACCGACCATCACCGGGTCACGCAGCTCGGTTTTAGTAATAGCCAGATCACCATTCGCATTAAGTTTGGTGGTAAAGGCATCCGTTCCATTTAGAAAAGGCTTCAACGGATTCACAGTGGGAAAGTCAAAAGATGTCGTGGTTCCTATCACATAAGGGTTGCCACTGGGATCGACGGCAATGCCATTGCCTTGGTCCGCGCTGCTTCCTCCAAGGTAAGTCGAGTAAATCAAAGATGTGCCAAACGGACTCAGCTTGGTCACGAATGCGTCGTTCGCCAAACCCGGTCCGGCTAAGGAGGTTTGCGTAGCATGCAGCACTGGGAAGTCCTCTGAGCTGGTTGCGCCAGTTACATAAACAGCACCGTCTGCACCCAGCGCGACAGCGAAAGCCTGATCGAAACCAAACTGGCCGCCGACGAGCGTGGAGAATTCCAGCGCGGATCCCGCTGAGTTGAATTTTGTTACGAAGGCATCGTTGTCGAATTGTTCCAAAGTTGATTTCAGGGGAGCGACAAGCGGAAAGTCAGTCGAGCCCGTGATTCCTACAACATACGGACTACCCTGGCGAACGGCGACATCGCGCACTTGATCAACTCCCTTCCCGCCCAGGAAGGTGGAGTACACGAAGCCCGTACCGGTAGCATTTAGCTTACCGACAAATCCGTCCTGAGACCCCCCATGCGTTGGCTGGAATGCATTCGAAACGGGAAAGTCAGGTGACTCTGTAATACCGACTACGTAAGGCGTGTTCGTCGCATCCAGTGCGACGCCCACCGCCTGATCGTCCTCTTCACCACCAAAAATCAACCGGTGCTCCAAGGTAGAGCCTGTAGGATCGAGTCTGACGGCGAAAGCATCGGCGCCGATAAAGGTTCCAGCGAAAACATTCGCCGGGTTAAGACGGTCAACCGCGAGACCGGTGATCGTAAAGTTGCGAATGCCGGCGCTGCTCTGCAGCCAGGTGGCGCCGCTATCAACGCTCTTATGAAGCGATGCGCCTCCTGCATACAAGATGGAAGGCGTTGCCGGATCAATCGCGAGCGTGGTAACCGGAATGATTGGCGGAAGACCGAAACCACTCAAGGTCCATGTTCCACCGCTATCGACAGTCTTGTAGAGTTGGCCGTTGGCGCCCGCGGCATAAAGTATCGCAGGAGTAATCGGATCGATAACGAGCGCGGTTATTTGAGGCGGAGTTGAAGTTGAGAGTGCTCCGCCGTTGATTGCGGTCCAAAAATCTCCGCTGTCGGTTGTCTTAAACATTCCTCGGCCTGTGCCAATGTAAATTGTTGCTGAGTTCGTCGGGTCCAGGACTACTTCATCGACCCGAGGCACCGTGCCAGTGATTCCATTTCGGATTAGTGTCCAGGTATCCCCACCGTTGGTACTTTTGAAAGGACCGGCATTTGTGCCCGCGTAGAGGGTGGTTGGCGTGACGGGGTCGATTGCCAGCGCGTTAACTGTGAGACTAATAAAGCCAGAATTCTTCGCTGTGTACTGCAGACCACCGTTAGTACTCTTGTAGACCCCTTGGTTGGTGAGGGCAGCGTAAATGATATCGCTGTTGGACGGGTCAATCGCAATAGAAGTTGTGAAGAAAGTAACCTGCTGATTAGGGTTCCCGGTCAAATTCCAGTTGGCGCCACTGTTGACGCTTTTGTATACGCCGGAGTTCGATCCGGCATAAATGATGTTTGAGTTAACGGGATCCTGGGCAAAGGTGTTTACCCGAGAGGCCGTGAGCTGCGCCGAGCTTGCGCTCCAGTTAATTCCCTTGTCAGTGCTCTTGTAGACAGGACTGCCGTGTCGCTCAACCGGGATCATTGACCCAAAGCGAAAAGACTCTGTTCGTCCGACCACGTGGGCCCGTCCGTCTGTGCCCACAGCGATGTCCAGAGGAAAATCGATATTCTCGCCACCAAGATATGTTGAATAGAGCAGTGAGGAGCCAGTGGCATTTAGTTTTGAAACGAAACAGTCAAGGCTGCGGTCGATTGAACTTTGGAAGGCACCGGACGTAACAGGAAAATTAAATGAGCCAGTCGTACCGATAACAAAAGCGTTGCCTTGAGAATCGATAGCTATGTCGTCACCAGCTTCACTGCCAAGGCCCCCGAGATAGGTAGAATAAATCAGTCCCGTACCCGCGGGATTCAATTTCACAACAAAGGCATCACCGTTACCTCCATAGCTCTGCATAGGATCCGCGAGCGGAAAATCCGTAGAGCTGGTGTTGCCAGTCAAGAATGCATTACCCTGCGCGTCCACCGCGATTCCGCGTCCCTGGTCAATGCCATTGCCGCCTAGGTAGGTTGAATAGGACAACACCGGATCGATAATCAGCGTTTTTGTTTCGTCGTAAGTGCCGAGCTCGAAACTGATCCGCTCACCTTTGACGCGATAATTAGCGACAACCTCGCTTCGTTCGCCGTTCACCTGCTGGTAAGCGATGGGGCGCCGCTGGATCACGTCACCCGCTTTAGTGCTGAGTACCAAATCACCCTGCTGATCGACTTTGATTGCCTCGATTCCACTAAAGGCCAGCTTAATTTTGCGCGGATCGGCGCCCGGTGACACTACGAAATCATATTCAAGCTCCTGTTGATTGCCGTAATAAACCAAATCAATGCCGGAATAAATGCCCTGATATTTGACTTTGGCATAAGTGGGTACGCCGCTGCGCCACTTGGTTTGATGACGGCCCACAAAGTAATTGGCTTTTCCCGGAAGCGGATCGACGCCTCTGACTCGCGGGTTTTGATTTGCTCCCTGCAAACCCATTGAAACAACAGCCTGGGTTGGCGCCGTTTCACTGGTTGAGTCTGCGCCGAAGTTGCTACCCGCTTTCGCTGCCTGAGAAATTTTGTTCAAAGAGAGCACCGCCCCACTGGACGTCAAAAACAGCCCGTAGCCCTGACCGCGCGCCAAAAACTTCACCCTGCGATCTGTCTGGCCACGATTGACTTCAAAGCTCAGCGGCAAGCGACCGTAGTTGTTTGCACTCTTTGCCAGTGTCTCTTGTAACAACTCACGTGTGCTGTTCGACGATTCATTAGTCCTGACAGTCTGGGTCGACGCGCCGCCTGAATCTGCCGGCCGTGCCGATACACCATTGGCTCCGGATTGCACGGAAATTTTGTCTGCAGATTGTCGCAACGGCGCAGGGAGCGTCGAAGCAATCAGCGCCGAGAAAGCTACAAGAAACAGAAACGCGAACTTGGAAGAAGGATGAAGAGGTCGAGGTTTGTGAGACATAACTGAACTCCCTAAAAAAACTGGGTTTAGTTGCGAACGGGAAATTCTCTACGGCGGAGAGAAGTGCCAAAGGAGTCTGGAAGGAATGTAAATGAAGCTAACCCGTATGGCAAGCTGAGTTTCAGAGGGACCCAGATAGGTCGAACAGCCCTCATCGGAGGTCACGGTCCGAAGCGGAAACGATACTCGAGTGAGTTCATAAAGCCATTAACCATGCCGCGGAAGTCGCCCGTGGAATCCAGCACTTGAATCCAGTTCACATACAGCACGTCCGGATCGCGACGGAGGTAACCAAAGTACTGCATCACCACGAACGCCTGGTTGAAATACTTGTTGTAAACCTCCGGACTTTCCGTTATGTCGCGCAACACGGTGGCTCGTGTCCTGGTGCCATTTCCGAGAGCGGCGATCCAGAAGTCGCGATGCGGCGAAGTCACCTCAGCCGTAGTAAGGAGGGTGTCCACGTACTGCGTATCGTTTAGTCCATTGTATTTCGTCACGAACGCTGGACGGCTCATGAACTGGGCGATGAACGCTACTTTCGCTGCCCCCAATTCCGCATCGCTGAGAAAACCGCTCACTTTTGCGAGATCCGGTACAAACTCCACGTACTCAGGCTTGCGTCCGAACGCCACCGGATAAAAGCGATAAATAAAGTAACCGCGCCCCTGGAATTCCGGCGAACGGAAAAATGCCGACGAGACGTGGATTCGATCGCAGGTGGTGTCGCCGGCGGGACAGTTGTTAATCACCGCTTCCCAAGCGGCGGCACCGGGTGGATCTGGTTCACGACTCAGAAAGTCGATGTAATGCTGGCGCACGAAAAATGGCGTCTGGTCGATCGGATTCGCGCCGTTACTGGTCTCGTTATCGTTGATCGTCACTGTAGCTGTGGCGGGCGTTCCCAGTGAGCCGCCGAGGACATTGCTCAGGGTGATCGTGAAACTCTCGTTCCCTTCCGCAAACCCGTCATCAACGAGCGGGATCGAGATGGTCTTCAACGTTTCACCGGCAGCTAATCTCAACCTTCCCACCGAAGTCGCATAGTCGCAGCGCGCCGACGCAATTCCATTGATCACATTGCAGTTGGTCAGACCTGCTGTATCGCTCGTTGCGTACTCAACAATAAGCTCAGGAGAAGCAGCCCCCGCACGTATTACTGTCACCTCAACCCTGTTGTTGTTTTCAGCCACGCTAAACTGCGTCGCATTGAACTGAAGCGCAGCGTCGTCATTGACAATTGTGCCTTGACCTTGTGCGTCGTTGATTTCAACGTTATTAGGATTGCTGAGAAGGACAACAAAGGTTTCGTCCGGTTCGAACATCGTGTCGCCGTTAACCTGAACTGTTATGGTCGAGGAAATAGTCCCGGCGGGTATTGAGATTATGCCGGACTTCGAGACGTAGTCTGTGGATGTCGCGCTTTGATCCATCGTGTTGTACTGCAAAGTGATCGGCTTTCCGCTCACCGCTGATAGGCCGACGGTAAAGCTCGCTGACGTGGTGCCGCTGTTCCCCTCCTGAAGTGAGACATCGTTAATAGAGACAGAAGGCGGCGGATCATTATCAAGAATCGTTGCCACGCCCTGAGAACGATTCAGGCTTGCATTTAGCTCTTCCTTCAGGGTTATGCCGATGGTTTCATCAAATTCATCCAGAAGGTCTGCAAGAATCGGAACGGTCACCGTTTGCGTAGTTGAGCCCGGGGTAAACAAGAGTCGGCCCGCTGCAGGCTGAAAATCCACTCCTGATGTAGCAGTGATTACGAAAGTGTTGAAGCCTACGCTGATTGTCTTGGTGCTTGGAGCTGAAAGCGTTACGGTAAAAACTGCGTTTGTTGTTCCCGCATCGCCTTCGGTAACACCGGCATCGTCAATTGAGAGCGTTGGTGGATTCACCGGTGGAGCGGTACAGGAATTCAGCAGGAGAGCGACTCCCTGGTCGGTCGCAGCGATCAGATCCTTAATACCGTCGGCCGTGACATCCGCAGTCGCAAGATAGCCCGGGTGCGGTCCGACAATGAAGTTAACAGCAGATCCGAATACTCCCGCGCCGTTGCCCAATAGCACTGAGAGATTGTCTGCATCCCGGTTGGCAGTAGCGAGATCCGGATTGCCGTCTCCGTTGAAGTCTGACACGACTATCGAAGTCGGGTTTGCAGCTACCGGGTAGTTCGTCGGAGCAGAGAAGCCTCCGCTACCATTCCCAAGGAGCACGGTTACTGAATTGATGGTGTGATTGAATGGGTTGCGAGTAGTCACCGCGAGATCCGCCTGGCCATCGCCATTCAAGTCATTCACTGCGATCGCATGAGGCGCCGCTATGCCCAGAGGAATCAAGGTTCCCGCAACAAAAGTAAAGTTACCCGCACCGTCCCCAACGAAGGGCATCAGATCGTTTTGAAATCTTCTCGAAGCAATCAGGTCTGTCTTTCCGTCGTTGTTGAAATCTCCGGCAACAACGAATGGAGTCTGGCCAGTAACGGGTACTGAGGGCGCCACAGAGAATCCTCCCAAGCCGTTGCCGAGCAGGATTGACAGGTTATTCGCTCCATAGTTTGCTGTGGCGAAGTCAAGCTCTCCATCGTTGTTGAAGTCCCCCGACGCCAGCGACATCGCACCCACTCCAACGGGAGAGGTGGTTGCCGGACCAAAACTACCATCTCCAAGTCCCAGAAGTACCCGCAGACCCTCGCCAAGCGCAACCAAGTCAAGCTTGCCGTCGTGGTTTATATCCGGTGTGACGACTGCGGTGGGCTGACCGAAGCCGAAATTGAAGTTTCCAGCTGGAGTGAATCCTCCAGCAGTGTTCCCCAGCTGGATTATCACTCCACCTGGGTGACCCACTGCCAGGTCAGGGCGGCCGTCACCATTGTAGTCGCCAACCGCAAGGGCACCGGCCGGGTTGAACGGAACAGGAAGAATCACCGGTCCACCGAATTCTCCTCCCCCTCTTCCCAGTACCACTGAGATGTTACCCGAACCTGCATTCGCGACTGCCAGGTCAGGCTTGCCGTCGTTGTTTAGATCGCCCGCAGCTACAGCTCGAGGATTGGTGCCCATCGGGATGTTTCGAGCCACACTCAGAGTGCCCGTTCCGTTGTTCAATAGAACGGTGACTGTGTTTGCGTCATAGTTAGCGAGAACGACATCGGGTCTTCCGTCGCCAGTCAGGTCAGTAGCAACGAGGCCGCGTGGCGTGCCCCCAGCAAGGACTGTGTTTACAACTGGAAAGCCGCCTAAACCATTACCGATCAAAATCGCAACGCCTGAAGCGTCACTCTGGGCGACAGCAAGATCCAGCTTGCCATCGCCATTGAAATCTCCGCTGTCGATGTAATGCGGCTTTCCGTTAATCGGAATAGGTGAAACCGCAGAGAATCCGCCGGGGCCGTTGCCAAGCAAGATGGAAACGCTTCCGCCTTCATTGGCAACAGCTAGATCTGGAATATTGTCGCCATTAAGGTTTGCGCTCCGCAGAGAACGAGGAGATGTACCCACCGCAACCGGCGAACCAGTTGCTTGTGAGAAACCACCCATCCCATCACCGAGGAACACGGCGACTTTGTTGTCGAAAAAATTTGTCGTTGCAAAATCAAGCTTGCCATCGAGATTAAAGTCTACTGCGACAACCTGGGTAGGCCCCGAGCCAACATTTATTAGCAACGGGGATCCGAAACTCCCGTCTCCAACTCCAGGCGATACGGCAACCTGGTGATCAAACCAATTCGCAACGGCGAGATCGAGTTTGGCATCCCCATTGAAATCTCCCGTGGCGATCGAGATCGCGCCGAATCCGGAGGGATAGGTTTGCGACGGCCCGAAACCTCCCGCGCCATCTCCCAAAGCAACTGTTACTGTGTTAGCGCCAAAATTCGCCGACACTATATCTGGCTTGTTGTCGTTATTGAGGTCAGCGATTACCACGGAGTTTGGCATTTGCGATGGCAACGTCGCATTGGCACCAAAACTTGGAGCGGGACAACCCGCAGATCCCTGGACGATGATGGACTTCGGGTCCGGATTCGTCGCTGGAGTTTTGCCGAGATTGTACTGCGAAGAGTCTGCGGCGTTAGAAGATGCTGCGAGGATGATTGACCGTGTTGCTAAGCGTTCCCCGCAAATCAGGCCAGTCAGCAACAGAAGCAGCGCGAACGCAACAAGCGAGAGCAAGGGCCGATCCGTGAACTTGTAGGATTTAAGAGGTCGCACTTATTGCCTCTGCGAAAATTGATGATTGTCGTTTGCCGATTGTCGATTGCCGATTGCCGATTGCCGATTGCCGATTGCCGCTTGTCGTTGAAAATCTGCTAAATCGCGAGATAATTCTTCAAGCCGACTTACAATTCGAATTGGCAATCGGCAATCTTAAATCGGCAATTTCCTTACGGTCCGAAGCGGAAGCGATACTCGAGTGAGTTCATAAAGCCATTGACCATGCCACGGTAGTCGCCTGTCGAATCCAGCACGTCGATCCAGTTCAAATAAAGCGCATCGGGATCACGCCGCAGGTAGCCAAAGTACTGCATCACTACAAACGCCTGGTTGTAGTACTCGTTGTTAACCTCCGGACTCTCCGTTATGTCCCGCAATACCGTCGCGCGCGTCCTTGTGCCGTTGCCCAGTGCTGCGATCCAGAAGTCCCGATGTGGGGAAGTAACCTGCGCCGTTGCGAGGAGCGTGTCTACGTACTGAGTGTCGTTGAGGCCGTTGAACTTAATCGTGAAGGCTGGACGGCTCATAAACTCGGCGATGAACGCCACCCTGGCAGCTTCCAACTCTGCATCACTAAGGAAGCCGCTCACCTTTGCCAGGTCAGGAATGAGTTCGACATAGTCAGGCTTGCGTCCAAGGGCCACGGGATAGAAACGGTAGATGAAATAACCACGTCCCTGGAACTCGGCCGAGCGGAAAAATGCTGATGATACGTGGATCCGATCACAAGTCGTGTTGCCTGCAGGACAGGTACTGATTACTGCTTCCCAGGCCGCAGCACCAGCCGGGTCCGGCTCGCGACCGAGGAAGTCAACATACTGTTGCCTCACGAAAAACGCGGTCTGATCGATCGGGTTTGGCCCGTTAACAGTTTCGTTATCGTTAATCGTAATCGAAGCGCTGGCTGGGGTTCCTAATTGCACTCCCATCGGATTGCTGAGCGTGACCGTAAAACTCTCATTACCTTCCGCATAAGAATCATTAACAACGGGAATGGAGATGGGCTTCGACGTTTCACCGGGGGCAAATTTTAAAGTGCGTATCGAGGTCGCATAATCACAACGTGAGGAAGCAGTACCGTTCACCACGTTGCAGTCGGTTAGACCTGCCGTGTCGCTCGTTTTGTAATCGATTGTCACCTCAGCAAAAGTTGCGCCCACGCGAGTGACTGTCAGGTTTGCCCGGTTGTCGTTTTCGGCCACGCTGACCAGTGCGGCATTGAATTGAAGCGTTGCGTCATCGTTCGTGATTGTGCCGACTCCCTGTCCGTCTCCAATCGTGGCTTGTTGCGGCTGAGAAAGGTTAACGAAGAAGGTCTCGTCGGGCTCAACGTTGAGGTCGCCGCGGATGCCGACGTTCACAGTCTTACTCGTCGTAAGTGGCTGGAAAGTGAGTGTGCCTTGCGACGGTTCGACATCATTGGAGAGGATGGCTGTATTGCCGGCGACGGCGAAGTTTACGTTAATCAAGAATTCGCTGGGATTAGAGAGGGTTACAGAAAATTGGGCAATGTTTTGATTGAAGATAGAGTTTCCTTCCAGGACTGTCACATCGTTAATTGAGATTGATGGCGGTGGATCATTGTCCAGAATGGTAATTTTCGCTATCCCATCGCTGATCTGAGCATTGAGGGCCGTGGAGAGGATGAGCGCGAACGACTGGTCGGGCTCGTCAATTATGTCGCCGGTTACTGAGACGGTTATGACTTTGCTCGTCTCACCAGGCTCGAAGATAAGTATCCCACCACCAGCCGTGAAGTCCTGGTTGCCGGCTGAGAAGCCGACAAGTAAGTAATTTACTTTTATGACCTGCGTGCTGGGTGCCGAAAGCCGAATAGGAATCTCGATTGGGGAGTCGGCGTTTCCTTCAGTGATTGTTATATCGTCCGCAAACATACAAGGCTCGGCGGCGATAGCCTTTCCGAATAGGATGTCGACGCTCAACCCGAAGGGCGGCAAAGCGACGAGATCGATATGGCTATCGAGGTCGAAGTCGTGCGCGTCGAGCGCCCAGGGGCCGCCTGGAATTTCGAAGCTGACGGCGCTATGAAATCCGCCGGCGCCGTCGCCCGAAAGAACCGAAACAGTGGATGAGTTTCTATCGGCAACCGCAAGGTCTCGCTTACCGTCACCATTGAGATCTCGCGAGAGTAGGTCCTCGGGCATCGAGCTTATCTCGTAAGGGACTGCCGCAGCGAAGCCCCCTGTGCCATCGCCTAATAACACCGAGATCGCCCCTTCCTCCAGGAAAGCGTTGAAGCTCTCCACCTGGGTGGCCGCGGCTATGTCGCGCTTGCCGTCTGAGTTGAAGTCGTCAACGACGACCGCGCTTGTTCGGCCTGGCAGGTTGAATGTTTGAGAGACTGCGAAGACTCCGCTGCCGTTGTTTTGTAGAACCACCAGGCGACGGTCATCGAAATCGGTAATTACAAGGTCCTGACTTGAGTCCCCGTTGAAGTCGCCGACTGCTACACGGTCGAAGCGCGTTCCTACAGACTGCGAGGACCCGACCGTGAAGCCACCTGATCCGTTTCCCAAAAGGATTGTGTAGTTCTGAGACCCGCTGACGACGACGATGTCCAGATTGCCGTCGTTGTTGAATTCAGCGACAGCGAGGTCGTAAGGATTTTGGCCGACCCCACTAATATTGACCGGCGCCGCGAACGTTCCATCACCGTTGCCCAGGCTGATTGAGACCATGTGTGTGAAGGGAAAGCCGAGAGTTCCGGCGACGGCCACATCTGGCTTGTTGTCTTCGTTGAAGTCGGCGGTAACTACTCGGTGAAGTGACGTGCTCGGGAAATAACTGATTGGTGTGGGTCGAGTAAACCCACCTGACGCATCATTGAGCAGAATAACGACTCTCGCCGGGACCCCGGCCTGAGAGCTATGCGAGACTGCCATGTCTGGGCGGCCATCGCCATTAAAGTCGTCTACCGCGACATCGGTGCCAGAGATGCCGAACGTAGTCCCGGGACTAGTTGCGACTGCCCTGGGAGCTGCAAAAGTAGCGTTGCCGGTGTTCAGTATGATTGAGAAGCTGGTAGTGGATCCGCTCGGACCTCCTGCTGCAATGTCTTGTTTACCATCGCCATCGAAGTCACTTAGCGATATGGCAGATGGGTTGCTTTTGGCAAGGTAGGTTCTGCCGCGACTAAGACCACCCAACCCGTCACCCTTAAAGAAGCTGACACCAAGTGCAATGCTTGACGCGACTACGTCAACCTTGCTGTCATCATCGAGGTCGGCTACTGCAACCGAGTCAACGCTCCCGCCGGTTTCCACGTTGAACAAAGTGGGTGGAGAGAACCCGCCGGCCCCGTCACCGATTGCAACTACCATCCCGCCGAAGTGCCCGAGAACCAGGTCAGCCTTGCTGTCGCCATTAAGGTCAGCCGTAGACGTTGCTAATCCCCCTGCATCAAACACTTTCAAGGGAGCGGAAAAGCCGCCCGCGCCATTCCCAGACAAAACGAAGAAGCCATTTTCAGACTGACCAACCCCGTACGTTCCCACTACGAGGTCGCGCTTCGCGTCCGAATTGAAGTCTGAGCTATTCACCGAAAGAACTTGTCCTTCGAAAGCCAAAGGTAATCCGGGTGCTGGCGAGAACGCGCCGGCACCGTTCCCGAGCAACAGCGTCACATTGCGGCCATCAACATTACCTACGACGACGTCGATTTTACTGTCCCCATTGAAATCGCCGACCGTGAGAGATCCTGGGCCAATCCCAGCTCCGAAGTTGGTCGCCGGCCCAAAAGCGCCGCCACCAGATCCCAACAGGACAGACACATTGCCACTCCCCGAGTTGGCGATCACAAGGTCAGGTTTGCTATCTCCATTAAAGTCAGCCTGAGCGATGGCTGAGGGGCGCGTGCCGACTCCGAATTTCGTCGGCGTGGGAAACCATCCATTACTGTCATTCAAGAACACTGCAACGGAGTTACCCTCTAAGTCTGTTGCGACTACGTCTGGCTTACCATCGCCGTTTAAGTCTCCGGCCACGAGGGCAACTCGCGAGAATGCGGTATTACTTCCAATATCGAAGCTGCGCGCGACTTTAAAGCCTGCTGTCGAACAACCGACTTGCGCAAAAGCCTGCATCGAGCCAGCCGTTGAAAGAGCTGTGAAGACTGCGCAAAGAAAAAGTGCATGAGATTTTATTTGGAAAGGCATAAGGTTTTTACGACGCGAACCGGCTTCCGCTGCCAACCACAAGAAAGAGAAATGCGAACTGTTTCAGACACGAAGAGGTTAAGGTCTACGGAATATATCTGTGACTTCCTTAAAAGAACTGGATTAGTTGAGAACGGAAAATTCCTCTACTGCGGCGGAGAGAAGGCACAAAGAATCGAGAAGGACTGTTTCGTTTCACGGCCCGAAGCGGAAGCGGTACTCGAGTGAGTTCATAAAGCCGTTCACCATGCCGCGGAAGTCGCCGGTCGTATCCAGCACGTCGATCCAGTTCACATAAAGCGCATCCGGATCACGCCGCAGGTAGCCGAAGTACTGCATTACCACGAATGCCTGGTTGTAGTACTTGTTGTAAACCTCCGGACTCTCCGAAATATCGCGCAACACCGTCGCTCGTGTCCGTGTGCCGTTCCCGAGCGCTGCGATCCAGAAGTCGCGATGTGGAGAACTAACCTGGGCCGTCGCCAGCAGAGTGTCCACGTACTGCGTATCATTCAGTCCGTTGTATTTCGTCACGAATGCCGGCCGGCTCATAAACTCAGTGATGAACGCCACCTTGGCAGCTTCCAATTCGGCATCGCTGAGGAAGCCACTCACCTTCGCCAGATCCGGAATAAATTCAACAAAGTCAGGCTTGCGTCCAAACGCAACCGGATAGAAACGGTAGATGAAATAACCACGTCCCTGGAACTCCGCCGAGCGGAAGAAGGCTGACGAGACGTGAATCCGATCGCAAGTGGTATCGCCTGCTGGACAGGTGTTGATTACGGCTTCCCAGGCAGTACCACCACCGGGATCAGGTTCCCGTCCAAGGAAGTCGACATACTGTTGCCGCACGAAGAAGGGTGTCTGATCGATCGGGTTGGGACCATTAACTGTTTCGTTATCGTTGATCGTAATGGTGGCCGTCGCAGGAGTGCCAAGAGAACTGCCTATCGCATTACTAAGCGTGATAGTGAAACTTTCATTACCTTCCGCGTACGCATCATCAACGATTGGAATCGAGATGGTTTTTGATGTCTCACCAGCGGCGAAGCTAAGCCTTCCTACCGCAGTTGCGTAGTCGCAACGCGCCGACGCAACCCCGTTTACGACACTACAGTTGGTCAGACCTGCTGTATCGCTCGTTGCGTAGTTGACCGTGACCTCATGAGAAGTAGCCCCTATGCGAGTTACCGCAAGCTCGGCCCTGTTATCGCTTTCGCTCACACTGACCGGCGAGGAAGCGAACCGAACCGAAGCATCATCATTCGTGATTGTGCCAACTCCCTGCGCGTCTGCGATGGTGCCTGCGAAGGACTGAGAAAGGTTTACAAAGAAGGTCTCGTCCGGCTCCACTGCAAAGTCCCCGTTGACGACGATGTTGAGTGTGACCGTAGTTGATCCGGCTGGTATCGTGATGAGTCTGTTTGCTGACTGATAGTCAGACGGGGAAAACGCCGTACTATTGGCCGTCGTGATGCGCAGCCCCACATCCTGCGGGCTGGCGGCCGACAGGCTGATCGTAAAGCTTGCGTTTGTTGTGCCGCTCTGGCCCTCTACCACACTGACATCGTTGATTGAAATAGCCGGCCCGTCATCGTCAAAAATTATTCCGTCTGCTTTTGTTACTGAGCCAGTCGCATTCTGAACATTGCTGATGCTGAGAAAGAACCTTTCAGTCGTTTCATCAACGTTATCACCAATGACTGCGACAGAGATCGCCTTCTGCAACTCGTCCGGGCTGAAGGAAAGCATTCCGGACGTTGCAGCATAGTCGCTCGAAGCTTGTGCCGTGTCGTCCGAAGTCGCGAAATCCATTGTTACCGTCTGGTAAGTAGGATTAGAGAGCCTGACGGTGAACACGGCATTCTGAGTACCGACGTTTCCTTCTGTGATGAAGGCAAAATCAATAGAGACCGTAGGAACCGGATCATCATTCGGAATGGTGGCCTGGCCCTGTCCATCCACGATAGTCGCGTTTGTCGGATTACTAAGGTTAAGAAAGAAGTTCTCTTCAGGTTCGAACCGGGCGTCACCAACAACTAAAACGCTGACCGTTGCCGACGCCTGACCCGCCGGTATCGTCAACGTCCCCATCACCGGGCTGTAGTCGCCCACGACATTGAACGATCCTGCTGTTGCGGTACCATCCGCGGTGGCGTATTGAACGGTGACTGCCCTGCCGCTAACTGCGGACAACGTTACGGTGAAGTTCCAGTTGAGAAAGCCCCCTTCCGTAACCGTAATGTCGTTAACCGTCAGGCTCGGCGTGGGATCGTTATCAATGATCGTCCCCAGGCCTTCGCCGTCGCTGATCGCCGCATTCGAGGGACTGGCCAAAATAATCCTGAAGGTTTCATCAGCCTCGTCTAAAACATCGCCGCTGACTGGCACCGAAATCGTCTTCGTCAACTCGCCAGGGGCGAACGCGAGCCTGCCGGAGACTGCTGAGAAATCAGCAGCTGTGGCGGACGTGCCGCTGATCGAGTAGTTCACTCGCACAGTCTGCGCTGAGACGGCCGAGAGGCTGATTGTGAACTCCGCATTGCTTGTTCCTCCGTCACCCTCGGTGAGAGTCACGTCGTTTACGGAAAGACAAGGCAGTGACTGGAAGGTGTTAAGCAATATAGAGATCGAACGTGCATAAGCGTTGGCCACCGCAATGTCTGGCTTAAGATCGCCGTTGAAATCTCCTAGCGCATGGGAATTAGGAGCACCGCCAGTAGAATACGACTGCCCTGGTGCCAGTGATCCCGAACCGTCTCCAAAGAAAATTGTGAGAGCACCTGCTTCGAAAAAGTCTTCATTGTGAGAAACAGCGACGTCGGGATTGTTATCACCATCGAAGTCGGCAATAGCGAGATCGACCAACGCTGCAGGTGTGAGAAGAGGTAATGCGGTTTCGAAGTTTGTACCAGAATTCAGACCGCCCATCCCATTACCAAGAAAGACAGTCAGATTCCGCGCCAGAAGATTGGCAGAAACAAGGTCCGTCTTTCCGTCGTGGTTGAGGTCACGCGCGGCGAGACGCATTTCGAAAAAATTGCTAACAGGTACCGTAGTAGTCGAGGCAACGGTTAAAGAACCTGTTCCATTGTTCAGAAGAATCGAAACTGCGTTCTCGGTAGTCTTAGCGACGGCAATATCTGAATGACCATCACCGTTGTAATCTCCGGCTACAATCATCCGCGCACTCGCGTTGAAGGGTGAGCCGGCAGCGAGGTCAAATCCGCCCGTGTTGTTGCTCAGCAGGATGGTGACATTGCCCGACTCGAGTCGAACCGCCAGATCAGTGCGGTTGTCGCCGTTGAAGTTTCCGCTCACTACAACGTTCGCTCCGGCTCCGACGTTGATGTTCAGCGGGCTGGCAAATCCGCCATTACCGTTTCCCAGAAAAATCGACACGCTCCCTGCAAAGTCGTTTGCCGAAGCCAGATCGAGTTTGCTATCGGCATTGAAATCGCCAACGGCGAGTGAAACCGGATTGCTTTGGGGCTGAACCGTGACTGGCAGTAGCAAGCCGCCAGCGCCATCGTCAAGCCTAATTGCGATCACCGATGTAAACGCCAGCGTAGTTGCGACGTCGCTTCTGCCATTGTTATTAAAATCGCCCACCGCAATAGCAACTGGCTGATCATTCGGCGTCCAGTAACTGCGCGCTGTCGCAAAGGCCCCCGTACCATCACCGAGCAAGACGGAAACGCTGCCGCGCTGCTGGTCAGTCAAACTACGTGCATTGGCGGACACCAGATCCAGTTTTCCGTCAGAATTCAAATCACTGACGTGGATCTGCTGAGGTGCTTTGCCTGGCAGGAACCTGACGAACCCCATCGTGAAACCACCGAGCCCGTTCCCCAGAAAAATCTGGACGCCGCTGCCCGAGACGATCAATAGGCCGAGGTCGCCTTTGCCGTCGCCGTTAAAATCTCCCGACACCAAGCTGTCTGGATCGTAATTGACTACGAAGTAGGACGTGGCGAAGCCGCCTGAACCGTTACTCATAAAGATCATCAGTCGGGGTTCGAAATGTTGTACCGCGACAGCCAAGTCAGCGTGTCCGTCACCATTAAAGTCGCGCGCTGTGATCGCCTTGGGCGACTGGTCAAGTACGATGTTGCCCCACGGAGCAAAAGTGCCGGCGTTGTTGCCGAGAAAGATGGTCACCTTGGAAGGTATGCTGTTCGTGGTGAAGGCCAGGTCCGTAATGCCGTCGCCATTGATATCACCTGTCGTTACGTCAGTAGAATCGTTGCCGACTGTGAGCTCTTGGACTGAAAAATTGCCCGCTCCATTGCCGAGCATGATGCTTGGGTTTCCCTGGACCGAAGCCACTGCAACATCTGGATTCGAATCGTTGTTGAAATCTCCAACCGCGACAGACTTATGATGGCCCGAAATGTTAAAAATCATTGGCGGCGAGAATAGGCCCGTGCCATCGCCCAGCAAAAGTGATACAGGTCCGCCTCCAAAAAAATGACCTACAACTAGATCTGCTTTGCCGTCCTTATTGAAATCGCCCTGAGCAATACCAAGCGGATACTGCGGCACAGGAACATCAGTTGGAGGTCCGAAACCTCCCACTCCATCGCCGAGCAAGATTGAAACGTTGCTGCCAGCGAGGTTCGACACAGCCAGGTCTGGAATGTTGTCCCTATTGAAATCGGCGGAGGTTACGCCATTCGATTGCGCGCCTGTGACAAAGTCAGTTGTTGAAGAGAAGACTGGAGCTCGGCATTGAGCAACAGCGTCTTTAGTGCCCGCCAGGCAAAAAATGAAAAGTGAAAGGGTCGCTACGCGAACCAATGGTGTTATGCCAACCAGCCGTTGATTGCGAATGCTGGAGGGCACAGAGGTAACGAACGTGGGGCTCTGAATTTCCATGATGGAGAAAACGGGAAATTTCTCTACTGCGGCGGAGAGAAGGGCACAAAGCAATCGAGTAGGACTGTAAAGGAAAACAAAGCGATTAGGCAAGCTGAGTTTTGCCTGGGATTCGCGGACCGGATCCGGCAGCTTTGGAGTGCGCTGACTAATCAGCGCCCAAAAGCGGCAACCAGTTGCCGCACTACAAAAAGGACCCCGAAAAGTATTTCAATCCATGAACTGGCGCTGCCACAGTTCGAGGTTCAATAGTTGAAAGACCTGCAGGTTGAAATCTTCGCGGCCGGAAAGGTTGGTGTTGATGATGCGCTGCACTGCGGCGGGTCGAAACAGGCCGCGCTTTCGCACAGTTTCTTCGGAAAGCAACTCGTCTACGAGCGGCCGCAACGGCCCGCGCAGCCATGAGCGAATTGGCGCGCCGAACCCGGCTTTCTTTCGCCAGACCACATCGTGAGGCAGAACTCTTTCCAGTGCACGCTTGAGGATGTACTTCCGTTTGAATCCTCGCAGTTTCAAATCAACCGGCATGCGCGCCGCAAATTCGATCATTTCGCGATTAAGAAACGGCACGCGCACTTCGAGATTTGCAGCCATCGACGTTTTGTCTGTCGTGATCAAATTCAAACAAGGAAGAAATGTTTTCAGATCGACATAAAGGAGACGATTGAGCGGCTCGGCATTCGGCACGCGCGCAAAGTAACGGCGATGTGCCGCGTAAGCATCAAGCCCTCGTGTCGCTTCTCGCATTTCATCCGTGTAGAGTTCCTGTTTCGCCTCATCGGTGAAGTAGGTGCCGTAACCGAGATAGCGTTCCTCAAAATCTAAGCTGGCACTGCGCGCAAACTTTTTCGCATTCCGCAGCGGCGCGGTAAGTTTGCCCGGCATCCCGCCCGGCAGAGTGTGCGCCAAGGTTCTCATCAGCGGCCGCCGCAATAAACCGGGCACAGGATCAAAAGCACTCGCGAGCTTCATGGCGAGCTGGCGCGGATATCCAGCAAAGACTTCATCACCGCCCATTCCCGAAAGCATTACCGTTAGCGTCTCACGTGCAGCGCGGGAAACGAGGTAACTGGGAATTGCCATGTCGATTGGTGGCTCGTCCATCTGATAGACGAGCTTGGGCAACAGCTCAGCGACCGCTGGCTTGAGCATGATCTCGTGATAGTCAGTGTCGAGATGCTGATTAACCCGGCGCGCCCACTTCACATCGTCAGGAATAATGTCGTAGCGCAAGTCTTCGCTTTCGATCCCAACAGTGTATGTACTAATCCGGCGGCCCGCTTCGTGTCGTTTCATCATCGCGACGATTGCGGATGAATCGATACCGCCGGACAGAAACGAACCGAGCGGCACGTCCGCAACCATTTCCATGGATACGACGCGGTCGAGTGTCTCAAGCAAGCGTTCCTGCCACCACTCTTCTCCCCGGCCAGTTTCAATTTCCTCAAACGAGACATCCCACCACTGGCGCAGCGAAATCTCGCCCTGGCGAAATGTCAGGACGTGGGCAGGCGGAACTGTTTTGATTCCAGCAAACAAAGTGTTTGGATCCGGCGCCCAGAGGAAAGTAAGGAACTGGTGCAGCGCTTCCGGATTGATTGCTTTGGAGATCAGCCCCGTTGCCAGGATCGCTTTGATCTCAGAGGCAAAGATGAATGAACCCGGGTTGTCTCCTTGAACAGGCAGGTGCGCGTAATAGAGGGGCTTGACGCCGACATGATCTCGCGCGAGCGTCAGCGTTTGTTCCTGGTTGTCCCAAACGCCGAAAGCAAACATGCCGTTGAGTCGCGGCAAACATTCCGCGCCCCATTCGGCAAACGTAGCTAACAAGACTTCTGTATCCGTCTCGGTCGTGAATTTGTGGCCGCTTGTTGTAAGTTGCTGGCGCAGCTCGCGGTAGTTGTAGATTTCGCCGTTAAACGTGATCGCATAGCGGCCGTCAGCGGAGATCATCGGTTGATGCCCGGCGGCAGAGATATCGATGATGGAAAGCCGACGATGGCCGAGGCAAAGTTTTTGGCCGGAGTTTGCGGGTTGAGAAGACCAAACGCCGTCGTCGTCGCGTCCGCGGTGCTCAATGGTTTCAAGCATCGCCGCCACGTGAGGTTCCGGGTCGCGACTAACTATTCCGGCGATGCCGCACATGTAAAAGTCTCAAGTCTCAAGTCTCAAGTCTCAGGTATCAGGTCTCAAGTCTCAGGTGTGTATTAGATATCACCCCTCAGTTCTTCCGGTTCCAATATCAGACTTGAGACTTGAGACATGCTGTGTACCCAACTCGTAACATTAAATCGATTCCCGTTGTCCGGATTGCAGCGAGTCCAGAATTCTGAAAGTGGCGCGACTTGTTGCTGCCAATTCCTCGAGCGGTATTGGCGAAGGGCCGCCTTCCAAAACCATCGCACACACAGCTTTCACTTCATCAGCTTGACCTTTGTCCTGACTGCGTAAAGTGAATTGCTCCTCTTTACCTTTGTGATAAAGACTTGCTCGCCGATAATCATCGAGCACAAAAGTCTTCTGCTCACCAAAAATTTCCACTCTCTCTTTAGCGAGTGCGGCGTCACCTTCAGCCAAATAAGCAATCGCTCCATTCGAACCGTCGGCAAAGCGCAAGGTAATGAAAACCGAATCGTGGTTAACTGCAGCGGCGTTATCTCCGGAAACCGCTTCCGCAAATACCGAGATGGGCGGGGCGCCAACGAGGTATTGCAGCAAATCAACAAAGTGGCAAACCTCGCCGATGATGCGGCCGCCACCTTTCTCGGGATCCTGGGCCCAATGTTCGCGAGGAATGCGGCCGGCGTTCACACGATAAAGCAATGACAGCGGCGCCGCGCGTCCGGCAAATATTTCGTTGGCTCTCTGAACAAGTGGCGAGAAGCGCCGGTTAAACCCCACCATCAGCCGGCCTGTGGAGTTTTGCGCCGCGGCTAACACCGCTTCAAGATCCTCGTCACGTAACGCGAGGGGCTTTTCCACAAACACGTCGCGGTTAGCTTCCAATGCCTGACAAGCAAGCGCTGCATGCAGGTCATGTTGCGTTCCGATCACCACCAGGTTTACGTCCGGATCATTGATGACGTCATCCGCTGTTGATACGGCCCGGGCAAAACCAAACCTCTTGCCGACGTTGTTGGCCGAAACTCCAGAGGCGGTTTGGATGGAACGGAAATCGGCTCGCTGGGCTTTGAAGTGGGGCAACAGCATCTGGGTCACATAATTGCCGGCACCGATCAAACCGACCCGCACTGATTTCTCTACCGGCGCCGTTCGCTGACTGAATTGAATGGTGCGCTCGAGTTCGCGCTCCGTGTCATAGCTAAGCACCACGCCCAGATAAGGCTCATGAATCTCGCCGGCAATCAATTGATAGGCTTGAGTTGCTTCATCAATTGAAAAGCGATGCGTAACCAAAGCCTCTACGTTGACGCGTTGCGACGCCACCAGATCCAGAAATGCTTCAATGTTCCGATTCTCGGTCCAACGCACATAACCAAGAGGATAATCGTGGCCGCGCTCTTCATACTCCGGATCGTAACGGCCTGGGCCATAGGACATGGAAACCTGCAATGAGAGCTCGCGCATGTAAAAAGGCTGTCGCGGAACTTCCATGCCTGTGGATCCGACAATCACCACTCGTCCTTTCGAACGCGAAATTTCTCCGGCAAGCCGGAGCGGCTCGCTCGATTCTGTCGCGGCCGTCAGCAACACGGCATCAGCGCCGCGCCCACGCGTCCAGTCAAGCACTGCTCGTTTAACTTCATCACCCGAAACATAGGCAGCGTCAGCGCCCAGTTGCATTGCGAGCTTTACGCGGTCCGCATCCAGATCGATTCCCAACACGCGGCAGCCATTAGCTTTCAGCAGCTGCACCGTTAACTGGCCAACCAAACCAAGTCCGATGACTACAACGGATTCGCCAAGAGTGGGCTCCGCGAGTCGGACTCCCTGCAAGGCAATCGCGCCAAGGGTACCGAATGCTCCAGCTTCAAAGCTGACTCCGATCGGTAGTTGTACGCAAAGATTTCGCGGTACAGAGATAGCTTCGGCGTGTGAAGCAAAGCCGACTCCGGCGCAGGCCACGCGATCGCCAATGCGAAACTCGGTGACGTCGTCGCCCACACCGATCACGATTCCGGCAGCACTGTATCCGAGGGCAGTTGCTGCCGAGAGTTTGTCGCGCACGGCACTGAAGGTATTTAGCAAACCTTCCTTACGTGCTTTCTCAATTACGGCCCTGACAAGATCGGGACGATCGCGTGCTTCCTGGACCAGCCCCTTACCAAGCATTTCCACCGCGGCGCGTTCCGTGCCTGAACTGATCAATGACGCTGCGGTGCGGACGAGCAGACGGCCTTTCTGGAGAGCAGGCACGGGAACATCAACTACGCTGGGTGCACCGTCTTTTCGGTTTTGCAAAACTTGCTTCATCGAAGTTTCGAGATTCGAGTTTTGAGTTTCTGGGCCCGATTTAACCGCCAAGTCGCCAATTGGCAATCTCTCATTCCTTGTCTCTCAACGTTTTCTCTATTAACTCGCTCACCCATTCTGCGCGAGCGTCCCAGGTGCCCGCAGCAACCGACGCTTGCCGACGTCGCGCAGCATCCGCGTCAGTTTCGTTCAAGCCGTCGGCAACTAAAGTTAGAAACTGATCCCGACTGCGGGCGATGCGCAGCACGTCTGCCATCGGTTCGTATTCCGGCAGCGGCGAAATGACCACAGGCTTTCCGGTCGCGAGGTATTCCCGAACTTTGATCGCAGATCCGTAACTTGTGAACGCCTGCTGCGTTTCCCAGGGCAACACGCAAACATCGAAGCCGGCAGCGTAACTTGGAAGATCATCGTAAGCAACTGGAGGCAGAAAATGCGTGTTGGGCAGACTTTCAATTTCCAAGCCGCGCGAACGATTGCCGATAAAAATCCACTGCCAGTCAGGACGCTCGCGAGCGGCCTGCTTGATCAACTCCTGGTCGACCAGCCAGGGTTCAATGGCGCCAAAATATCCCAGCCGCGGGCGCGGGATGCGTTCAATCTCCGAGGCGATCTGCAGATCCCCGGTTGTTACTCTGCGATCCAATCCGGCCCAGTGGTCAAAGTCGACCGCCTGTTCCAACAGATATGAACGCTCCCGGCCGCTCACTGCCTCACTCAATAACTTCCGGCCTGAATAGAAAATGATGTCAGCACCGTCAATGGCTTTTTCGTGAAGTCGACGAATCGCTGCCGGGTCGGTAGCGTGATCCATAGTATTCGCATCGTACTTGTCGGAAATATGATAGATCACCAACGACTCGTCAAAGCACCCGATCATCTCCGCCGCCGTGGGAATCGCGATCCACAAGATAGGCTTACTAAAACCGCGATTGGCTGTCAGACGTTGAATTTGCGATCGCAACAAGCTGCGGTTGATCGCTCGCGCCGCACTGCTGCCAAAGAATGGAAGACTCGCCGGCGAGACAACCGTGATGCCTTCTGCGGTCTCCCGCGCTAATTTGGAATAACTACGCAGCTTGCGGCTGATGCGCGGCAGGATGTCCTTATGCCCAAGAGAAGGCAGGCCCATTGAGATCGAGTTAAGGAAGATCACTTTGTTGCCAGCACGCGCGAACCGTCGCATCAAGTGGGCCTTTGAGTGAGGGTGGTGATACCACCAGTCTTCGCCGCCGAAGCAGATAATGGAATGGTTGGCCAGCATCGATACCAGGTGATAGTACAATAACGGCCTCTAAAGCCGAGCCAGACCTCGTTTGTTCGACACGTGAGCCCTGAAACTATACAAAGAAACGGCACGGTGTGGACGACTGCAGCTCTCTTCACGCTCATCGCGGCAATCTATCTTGGCTTTCTCACGAAGAATTATTTTTGGGACGGAATCGCCTTCGCACATGCAATAGAGAGTGTCTCCCAACTCAATCCTTCGCTGGTTCATCCCAATCACCTTATCTACAACCTCGTCGGTTACATTTTTTACCGGGCACTGCAACTCGTCGGATTCAACCTTCGCGCTGTCACCGCGTTACAGATCTTGAATTCTCTGTGTAGTGCATTCACAGCCGTTTTGCTCTTTCGCATCTTGAAAGGCACCTTACGCTCGATCTATTACGCGATTACGCTCACAGTCCTTTTCGCCTTCTCAGCAACGTGGTGGAAATACTCGACCGACGCCAACGCCTATATTCCCAGCATTCTGTTCCTGCTTTTGAGTTTCTACTTAGCCCTGCCGCGGCGAAAGCCCAATCCCATCCTCGTCGCTGTGATTTATACCCTCAGCCTGTGTCTGCATCAGATGGCCATAATCTTCTTTCCAGTGCTGGTGTTTGCCATCTTCGTTCAAGATGGAGCGCTGGCTCGGAAGCGACGCGTGCTCAACTGCCTGATATTTAGTGTCATCGCCGGCGGACTAACACTCGGCGCCTATGTGTATGTCTTCTATTTGTTAACGAG
The DNA here is from genome assembly GCA_963826235.1 of Pyrinomonadaceae bacterium. Taxonomy (GTDB): domain Bacteria; phylum Acidobacteriota; class Blastocatellia; order Pyrinomonadales; family Pyrinomonadaceae; genus PSRF01. Next base: position 714,092 of record CAWGWE010000003.1, read on the forward strand.
CGGTTTTCATCTAAGAAACTTTTGGCGCTGGACGTTGTCGTACGCGCCCGACGATAGCTTTGGTTTTCGCCCCTTGATCAATATCGGCTTCACATTGCGGGGACACAACCGTCTCTTCTTTGGCGGGCGCTTCAATGCCATCAGCGGCCTCATCAATCCTTTCATCGTATCGCTTATGGTCGTATGGGTGGGGCTGTTTCTGACTTTGGTCGTGAAGGTGGTGCGGACTATTAAAAACCCAGGCTGGGCCTGGCTCACCGCCATTAAGAAGGACCCCGGCCGTCGCAAGCTCGCAATCCTTTGCGTGTTATGGATTGTCGTATATCTGATAGTTCTATACTTCTACGTTGCTCATCACACGTATTACCGTCTCTTCTATTTGCCGGCGCTGATCATCTTGCTGGCGCTGGTGCTGGACACTTACCAGCACGTGACCGGCAGCTCGCGCAAGTACCGCCTCGCGATCTTCGTTGCGTTGTTCTCGATCACGAATTTTCTGACGGTGATTTTTCCGTCCACACACGTCGAGAAGTACCCACCCCTCGCTTTTGCGCTGGAAATGAACAAGGTATGGCCGCGCCAGACCGTTATCTATTACGGCAGCGCCAATGCGGATAACAACCTGTTCAAGTACTTTAGCCCCGGGACAAACTGGAAGAAGCTGGAGCTTGACGACGCGACAGGACTTGAACGGGAACTGCGTGATACTCAAGCGCAGGGCGCTAATACCTGGCTGGAAACTTCAGCAATAGATCAGCTTGCCGCTAGCCCGACGGGTTCTGAGTGGCTTAAGCGGCATGCCAAGGCTGAAAGTCAGCGCTCTTTGATTACCAAAGCGCACAACATCAGGTTCGTGCAAGTCGGTCCCGCCGATTGGTGAACTGGCGTCGAGCTGATCACAATCTTCAAGTGATGAGTTTCAATGATTCAATGACCCGATGATTCAATGATTCAATCACCAAGACATGTCTGGATCGGATTCCTGATCTTTTTCGTCACTTTAGCGATCTTTATATTTTCGCGCGTGCATCAGGTTACTGACTCTTCTTACTCGATGATGCTCACGCAAAGCCTCCTGGATCATAAAAGCTTCACGCTTGACCGCTATAAAACACCCGCGGTCTATCAACTGGAAACAGTAAATGGTCACACTTACTATCGCTTTCCGCCCGGGAGCTCGGTGCTTTCACTGCCTTTTGTCTGGATACTGAACCGTTTTGGGATCTCGGCTGTTAACCACGATGGTACTTACAACCCGCGTGGTGAAATGATGATCGAGGCAGGCCTTGCGGCGTTTTTAATGGCGCTGCTAGCGGCATTTTTCTTTTACACCGCCTGCCTTTTGTTGCCCACGGGCTGGAGCGCCGTGATCGCCCTGGGTGGCGCGCTGGGCACGCAGGTCTATAGCACTGCCTCGCGCGCGCTCTGGAGCGAGACGTGGGGAATTCTGCTACTCGGCGTCGTGATCCTCATGCTGCTGGCTCAAGAAGCCGGTAAAGGTCGCTTAAAACCAGTCTTGTTGGCTACCTTGCTTTCATGGATGTACTTCGTGCGTCCTACCTTCGCGGTGCCGATCGCTGCAATCTCGGTCTACTTGTTCTTGTTTCACCGTCCGCTCTTCCTTCGCTATGTCCTCACGGGTGCAACGTGGCTTGCCGGCTTTGTGCTCTATTCGCGTTTCCACTATGGGCAGCTGCTGCCGGATTACTATCGCGCAAACCGGCTGCTCTTTAACGTTTTTGGAACAGCGTTAGCGGGGAATTTGATTAGTCCTGCTCGCGGCTTGTTGGTCTATGTACCGGTGATTTTGTTTGTCGGATATCTCCTGGTGCGTTATCGAAAAACTCTTACTCACAAAAGATTAGTTTGGCTCTCGCTCGCCGTAATCTGCTTTCACTTGATCGCGATTTCCGGATTTCCGCACTGGTGGGGTGGACATAGTTTTGGCCCGCGCTTTACCACCGGTGTGGTTCCCTTTTTTGTTTTGATCGCCATTCTCGGTGTTCACGCAATGTTGAAGGCGCAGAGCGCTCAACGCGAAAAATCTTTCGTCGGGCGAGTTGAAATACTTTGCGGCGGTACGCTGCTGTTGCTGAGCGTGGTCATCAACACACTTGGTGCGACTTCTCACGCAACCTGGCTCTGGAACGTTCGGCCGCGCGGAGTTGATGAGCATCCGGAAAGACTGTGGGATTGGCGCCAACCGCAGTTTCTTGCCGGGTACCTGCCGTTTCCGCCGCCGCAGAGTTTTCCCGTCGTCGACTCGATGCCAATCGATTTCACCTCGCCAGACTCAGACAAATATTTTTGGTACGGTTGGAATGAAGGCGCGCCCGATGAGCGTTGGTCAGAAAAGAAGGCAGCGCTTGTCTTCGGAGTGGCAGAGCTGCGACCGGGATCGGTTCGGCTAGTTATGGTGCCCTCTTTGGTTCCGGGCAAGTTAGAAAGCCAGCGCGTTCGGCTGTTTTTGAATGACCGCGAATTGTTAACGGCAACGATTACAGAACGGGCGGGTCAAGACTTTGAAGTGCAGCTACCGGCTGAGGTTTTGCGCGATAAGAACACAATTGTTTTTGAGCTGCCGGATGCCGAGTCGCCGCAAAAGCTGGGCTCCGGTCCCGACCCACGACCGAGGGGAATCAGGCTGACTTCGGTGCAATTTAGCTTTTGAGTACCTCTGAGCAAACCGCGAAGCGGATGACGCGGCTTTGCCGCCTTCCCTCCGGTAAAGTGGCGAGAAACCAGCTTTGAACTTCGTGCTTCGAACTTGTTCGCTCATGAAATCGAGCGGCAGAGTTACTACTGAAGCTGCTCACTTGAGAGTGCGAAGCACGCGTGCAGCCTAAAGCCTGGGGCGTGAGCCCCAGGAGCCGACAAGAAGGAATCGACGAGCCCGCGCAGCGGGCGAAGAGTAATAGTGTCTGCCGCTCGCGGGCTATTCATTTTCCAAACTGCAAGCCTTACCGCACAGGAGACGGCAAAGCCGCTAGATCCTGATTCCATGCCTCAACTAACTCCAGCTCACGGCGATCGATCAGGTTCATGACTACAAGCTGCTCATAACACACCAATAGATTCTCCCCGAGACGACCGATTCCTGACTTCAATTGTAATTTCTCCAGGGCTTCTCCGATCTCTTTGTTGTGCAGATAGCCTGGCACCTCGTCGCGAAAGTCGCGCATTAGGTTGTGCTCATTTCGTTCCTGCCAAACGTTGGCGGCGTGAAACAAAACACTCCAGTCGTTGGCCCAGGCAATCCGCTGCGCCACGAAGCTGCGCCAAATATCAGTCATGCGAAAAGAGCAATAGGCAGGCAGATAGAGCAAAGGGAAAGCATCGCGCCACCATGCAGTATTTTGGCTGTTGAACGGACACCAGCAACCCGGGGCCAAAGCCACTGGTTCACCGGGCGCAAACGATTGGGGCAAGGATGAAACCAGCCGGTAGATTGCATCGACGTCGGGGTTCTCGTTTACCAATCCCTGCTGAATCGGACAATCCACGTCAGCAGTCTTTAGCGACGCGCGCGGCGCCAAGTCGTCCTGAACATGCTCGAGCGGAAAACCGCGTGGCCACAGCATCGCTTCCGAAAAGTAACGATAGACGTTCACCCAACCGCGACTGGAAACCACTTGCCCCCGCTGCGTCCGTGCTCGTCCCTGCCAGAAGCTCTGCTCGGGTAGGTTATCGTCATCGGTTTCGAGAATGACTTGAGCACCGGTTCGCTGGGCCAGCAGGTAACCCAGATTCTTGCGAGCGTAGTGTCTGGTGGGAGCAAGCGTCGCGAGCTTCAATCCGGTCTGGTACTGATCCTCGAGACTGAAGAACTCACAGCCTTCAAGCCGGAAATCTTTTGGGCTCGGCACATCGCCGATGACGATGAAACGGTAACTGTGCTCCTGACAGCCGCGCGCGAGCGTTGTCAGAATCTCGTTAGGTCCGGCTATCGAGGTCACCACGAGCGCGACGTTGGTTTGACGCGCACCATCGTTGTTGTGATTTGGCGTGGTCATCAATCATTGCCGATTGGCGATTGCCAATGGTCGATTTCCTGTCTTCTCGAACTGAACATTACACCCCGATTCATGCGTGGTCCTCAACTGGCTTCGATGCTAATTGGCAACCGGCAATTACCAATCATCAACGTCATAGCTGTCCTGAAACCCTTAACCGAAATAAACGCCAGAGATTACTGAAGGCATCTTGCAAACTTGCATTGCTGACATTGTGACTCGCAGCACGGTATTGGATCGGGACTTCAGCCCAACGCAAACCGCGGCAATAAGTTTTGATCTCCGTTTGAAAAAAGGGACCGCGTGAGCGGATTCCCCTATCGAGCACCTGCTGCATCACTGGCCGCGAGAACAATTCGAATCCACTCGTCATATCAGTAAGTTTGGTCCCCAGCAACAGGTTGGTTAGCGCCGTGCCGCCTCGACTGACAGCGCGACGTCGCGGCGAAGTTTCACTGATACTGCCGCCGTGAGCGAAACGTGTTGCGAAGACACAGTCGTAACCTTGAGCCATCGCAGAAAAGAAATTCGGAATATCCGAAGGTTGATGACTGAAGCCGGCATCAATTTCCAGAATCCAATCGCAACCTGCCGCAAGCGCTTCGCGATAGCCGCGAATGTATGCATCAACCACGCTGCGATTCTCAGGCGCCCAGACAACGCGGACCTGCTCTTGCCCGCGCGCCAAAGTTTCTAACAAGTCGCGCGTGTTGTCTTTACTGACATTGTCGAGAATTGCGAAAAACGTTACTGACTTGAAACTCCAGGGCCTGCATGTTGCCAACACTTCCAAAACAAAAGTGACTGCGGCGGCGCCTTCATTCGCCATCGGGCAGACGATCCCCAGCGTGATCTGGTTAAAGGACAATGTGGTGGCGTTGGATTGTGAGGCACTCATAGCGTCTCATCGGATGTGCTACCATACCGTAACTCAAGAGGCTAAACAAAAGCGCGACGATCGTAAAAGTTCAGTGTTGCTTAGTGTGATTTAGTGGATCGCTTTTTTCCTTTCTCAAATTAAGACGCTACCCGGGAATTCAAAAAGAGAATTTAGGTTCAACTGCGAGCAGCTATCATGTCAAAGCGCGCATTAATCACGGGGATCACAGGACAAGATGGTTCCTTCCTCACAGAACTACTTTTGGAGAAAGGTTATGAGGTGTTTGGCATCATTCGCCGCTCCTCCTCTTTCAATACCGCTCGCATCGATCATCTTTATCACGACCCGCATGAAGCCGGAACCAAGTTGCGGCTGCTGTTCGGCGATCTGAACGACTCGAGTTCCCTGAATACGATTATTCGCCAAACAAAACCTGACGAAATTTACAATCTCGGAGCGCAGTCGCACGTGCGCGTTAGTTTTGATGTGCCGGAATACACGGCGGAAGTGACGGCATTGGGGACAGTACGGCTGTTGGAAGCGATTCGCGAGATTGGCATCCGGCCTAGGTTCTACCAGGCGTCTTCTTCAGAGCTGTTCGGCAAAGTGATGGAGACGCCGCAGAATGAAACCACTCCTTTCTATCCGCGCTCACCCTATGGCTGTGCTAAGGCCTACGCCTATCACATCACCGTTAATTACCGGGAAGCATACGGGCTCTTCGCCTGCAACGGCATTCTTTTTAATCACGAGTCAGAGAGGCGTGGCGAGACTTTTGTTTCGCGCAAGATTACTCGTGCGGCGACACGAATTAAACTAGGCCTGCAGCAGAAACTTTACCTGGGAAACCTGGACGCGCGCCGCGACTGGGGTTACGCGGCCGATTACGTGGAAGCGATGTGGTTGATGATGCAGGCGGAAGCAGCAGACGATTACGTCATTGCGACCGGAGTGACACACTCGGTTAGAGATTTTCTCGATGCCGCTTTTGGTCATCTCAATCTCGACTGGCAAGACTACGTCAAAATCGATCCGCGCTATTACAGGCCCGCAGAAGTCGATCTGCTGCAAGGCGACGCGAGCAAAGCGCGAAAGCAGCTAGGCTGGCAGCCTAAAGTTTCCTTTCCCGAAATGGTGAAACTGATGGTCGATCATGATCTCGAACTCGCCCGGCACGAGTTGCGGCGGCAGGACTCACACGAAAATAAACCCGTCGCGTCTCTGGCGCAAAAAGCCGGCAATCAGTAGCACCTTGAATCCGCAACTAACCGAGTGACCAAATTTTCCGACAAAACGATTTGTGTTACAGGCGGTGAAGGATTTCTGGGCCGCAACGTTGTGGCAAAGCTGGCGGACCACGGATGCGAAAATGTTTTTACGGTTCGTCACGCCGAATACGACTTATTGCTCCGCGAAGACATCGAGCGTTTGTATCGCGAAGTGAAACCACACGTGGTGATTCATCTGGCTTCTATAGTTGGCGGCATCGGCGCCAACAGCCGGAATCCGGGAACATTTTTTTACCAAAACTTGATGATGGGCGCACAGATCATGGAGGCAGCCCGGATCAATCAAGTAGAGAAGTTTGTGCAGATCGGTACTGTCTGCGCTTACCCGAAATTTACTCCGGTTCCTTTTAAAGAAGCCGATCTCTGGAACGGTTATCCGGAAGAGACTAACGCCCCTTACGGAATCGCCAAGAAAGTATTGCTGGTGCAGGCCCAGGCTTATCGCGACCAATATGGTTTCAATGCTATCTACCTCATGCCCGAAAATCTTTATGGCCCAGGCGACAACTTTAACCCCGAGTCGTCGCATGTCATTCCCGCGCTGATCAAAAAATTTGTGGAAGCGCAGGCAAACGGCGCTAAAACTGTCAGCGTCTGGGGCAGCGGTACCGCCACGCGCGAATTTTTATATGTGACTGATGCTGCCGCAGGAATCGTCCTGGCAACTGAACACTATGACGGTCGCGAACCTGTGAACCTGGGGGCGGGACAAGAAATTTCGATTCGCGACCTCGCCCACTTGATTGCAGCAGAAACCGGTTTCCAGGGCGAGATTGTTTGGGATACTTCGAAGCCCGACGGCCAACCTCGCCGCGCGCTGGACACAAGTCGGGCATTCGAGTGGTTTGGTTTTCGTGCTCAGGTGGAGTTTCGCGACGGCTTACGCCAAACGATCGAATGGTATCGCTCAAGTCAGGAAGGTCGGCCCCATGAAGTCACAGGAGTTTTGTGAAGCGAGTGGGCGAACGGCTGGCGCTACAACTCAAAGAGATCACCCGCTCTGGTGATCCGCAAGTTACCAAACCTCACAACAAACAATTCCTAGCCGCGTGTCTGCTTATTTTTTTTCTCGCTCTTGGTGTGCGACTCCTAACATGGCACGACCTGCGCCTGGACGTTTGGAAAGTTCAAACTTACGTCACTTCTGATTACAAGTACTCGGCCTATCTACTGGCCCGCCGCGATTTCAAAGGCTTCCTCTACGACATCAATCGCATGGGCCACCCTCCCGGTTATCCGGTCGTGCTCGCCGGAATCTTTAAGGTCTGGGGCGACTCAGACGATGCGATTCAACTGGTTCAAGTCGTCTGCGATTCTCTGGGAGCCGTTGTCGTCTTCATGATCGTCTTCGAGTTGCTGCCGTTCGGCATTGCAGTAATAGCGGGACTGTTAACAGCACTTTCGCCACAATTCTCTTACCACTCGGTTCTGTTGCTGCCTGATTCGCTGGCGGTCTTGCCGATTTTGCTCGCGGCTTATCTCATCGTTCGCGCTTTCAAACGCCCGCAGTTTTTCACGTTCGTGCTGGCAGGCGCGCTGATCGGAGTGTCATGCTGGTTGCGCGCCAACGCGTTGTTGTTAGCCCCGTTCCTCGCAATTTGTTTGGTCTTCCTCATGCAACGTGGATTGCGCCTGCGCTTCGCGATCGCATTGCTGGCCGGCGCACTCGCGGTCATCATCCCTGTAACTATCAAGAACTGGGTTGTCTTTGGACACTTTGTGCCGCTTTCGCTGGGAGCAGGCCAAACTCTCCTTGAAGGAATTGCTGACTACGACACCGAGAAGCAGCTGGGTATTCCACAAACCGATCTGGGAATCATGAGACAGGAAGCGGAATGGTATCAGCGGCCGGAATATGGCCTCCTGCTGTTCGGGCCCGATGGGATTAAGCGTGAACGGATGCGGATGGCTCGCGGCTTCGCGGTAATTCGTTCTCGTCCGGTGTGGTTTCTGGGAGTGATGGGCCGTCGGGCAATTGCATCATTGAAACTCGATCGCGTGCCGCTCGTGGCTGCGGAAGCACCAGTCACGCAGCCATTGGAAGCCGCTGACAAGCTCACTCCCGTTTGGACGCGAGTGCCAAAGCAGCTATTAGACGAGGGGAGCGTTGCTTCGAAGAATGCCGTTGTCGAGTTAGTAGATGAAAATCGCATTCTTCGCCTCGTTGGCGACGAAACTAAGTATGGCAACCAGATTGTGTCGCCCTCGATCGCAGTAAAACCTGATCGCGATTACGTGTTTCGTCTGCCGCTAAAGCTCGAGGAAGGCCGCGCCCTTTTGAAAGTGACCGACCAGGATCCCAATGCAACTCAACAACAAGCATTGGCAGCAAGTGTCATTGATCTTGTTGAGGGTGTGGCACCGTCTGAACAGGCTCTGAAACGAGTTGAGCTTCCATTCGTTAGTGGCAATCACACTGAAGTTCGCCTGGTGCTTGCCAACAATGCTTCGGCTCCGGTGCCCCCAGTCGCGCGTATGGGTACGATCGAATTATACGAACTGGGTTCCAGCGCTTATCAATGGACTCGCATCCCGCGCTTTGTAATTAGAAATCTGCAGCGTTTCTTTCTTACAGCCTGGATGCTGCCGCTGACCATTTTCGGAATCGTGATCCTCCTGCGCGCGCAACGACGCCACACAGTTTTGTTGCTCCTCAGCGTGCCCCTCTACTACCTAATCGTGCAATCAGCCCTGCATACAGAAAGACGCTATGTGATCGCGATTCATTATTTCTTCACGATGCTCGCCGCGGTATTTCTCTGGTTGCTGTTTGGATTGGTGAGGAAAGGATTTCGGCGACTAGCGCGTTGCTCTCAACCTGCAAGGTAATGCTCAGTCCGCAAGCTGGGCTTGTCACCGCTTCTGTTTTTGAACTCACCGCAACTAACTTCTTTTTGATACTTAAACTGTCGCCCGCTTCCGGGCTCTCAAATCTTATAGGCTCCAGGGTTGCGCTCGCTTCGCTCGCTTCACCCTGGGCTAAACTCTACCTTCGGCTACGCCGACTCGTTGAAAGGGCTAAGACAATCTCCTCTCTGCAATGAGTTCTTTTGATCTGTGTTATCCGCGAAAATCTGCGGCTAATTTTTACTTACGCATAACCCTTGGAATTCATTCCCGCATTTTGCCAAAGCCGCACCAGCTATTCTTGTTGTGCCATGTGATCTGCACTTCACGAGCGCCAATCGCTTTCCACCACTGCTCAAACTCTTCTCGAGAGATGTAGTGCGCCGTTGGCGCAACTAAATGGTCGAACACGATGGTGTGCTGCTCACGCCATCCAAATTGGGAAATCGAATTTAAGTAGTCGTTGTAAAAGAGGTGACTGGCGATGGCAGCACCCGATCGTGAGCGGTTAAGCGGCCCGTACACGAGTTTAGTCGCGGCATAAAGCAAAGCAGTTGGCACTTTTGAAAGGTGTAACAAGCCGCGGCGATTCATGCTCGAGGTAACTCGCGTGCGCACTGGATCAATTAAGCTTGTGATCCAGCCGTTGTTTTCCGCCCCATAAACCCAAACCGAAAAATGTCCCCGCGGCTTGATTTTCGAAGCGAGCGATCTGAAGCCGGTTTGCGGTTCCTCGAGATGATGAATGACACCGACAGAGAAGGCGTAATCAAAAACCTGCTTGAGCGGCAAACGACAAAGATCCGCCTGCACGATGTGCATGTTTTCGGAGCCGCGAGTTGCCGCAAACGCCGACTCCACCGCATCACTCAAATCGACTCCAATTACATCGCGAGCGCCCCATTCAGCCGCCAGCTGCGTGTGCCGGCCCTTACCGCAACCGCCTTCAAGCACGACCTTGTCTTTAAAAAACTCGGGTGTTACCGGCTGCAACCATCCCAACATCTGCTGCGCATAACGCTCATCTTGCTGTGTAAAGTGTTGCCACTGCCAACCAAAACTTGCCGCAGTCGCCGCCACCTCATCATCAAGCTGCTCAAGTTTTTCAAACCTCGGCACGCCGCGAACAATCTGAAATTGCAGCGCACAGTTCGTGCAGCCTAAAACGCCATCAATTATTTCGTCGTCTACATGTTCGCTGCCACTGACGAGGCCGATGTCCCCTGCACAGGTCGGACAAGCTAGATACTGCAAAAGTCTTCTTTTCATACCGATTGGGTTTGTCGGGAGGTATGACCACGTCTTTAGCGATTGTTCGACGCACGCGCTTGAATGTTACAGGTGATCAAATATTAACGGTCCACTAAGCATCTGCTGCGGTGGTCAGCCTGCCCTTCTTGTGGCTGAGGTGCAATGTGTTCACAGTTTTAATCTTAAGACCAGCGACATTAGTCGGCTTGACTTGCTCCGGCAATGCTCGTTTTCGATTTTTGCTTTGCGTCGATTTCGCCGCGCTGAGCATCCATGCGAAAAGCGTTTACGCGACCGAATCCTCGCCAGCTATTTCTATTATGCCACCCGATCACTGTGTCGCGCGCGTCGATTCCTTCCCACCATTTCTTGAACTCCTCGCGCGAAACGTATTGCGCAGTGGGTGCTACCAAATGATCGAAAACTATCGAGTGTTGCTCTCGCCAACCGAAGTCGGCGATTGAGCTGAGATACTCTCCATAGAAAAAGCGCCGCGCCAACTTTGCTCCACTCTTTGATTTGTTAAGCGGACCGAAGACGAGTTTGGTCGCGGCGTAGATCACGGCCGTCGGCACCTTTGAAAGGTGCAGCAGTCCGCGCCGGTTCATGCGGGATGTAATACGTTTTCGCAACGGGCTGACAAGTTTAACGATCCAACCGTTATTCTCTGCGCCGTACACCCACACTGAGAAGGCGCCGCCTGGTTTAAGTTTTGAGGCAAGGGCTCTGAAACCAACCACGGGATCAGCGAGAAACTGAATTACGCCAATCGCATAAGCGTAGTCAAAGACACGACGCAACGGTGGGTGACAAATGTCGGCCTGAACGATGTGCATATTCTCGGAATTTCGCGTCGCCGCAAACGCCGTTTCGACTGCACCGCTCAAATCAATCCCAACGACGTCGCGCGCACCCCAGCTCGCGGCCAAAAGCGTGTGACGGCCCTTACCACAGCCCCCATCCAGGACGACCTTGTCCTTAAAAAAATCGGGTTTTACCGGATCGATCCAACCGAGCATTTGCTGGTTGTAGCGCTCGTCATGCTGGGTGAAGTATTGCCACTCCCAGGCAAAGCTGGACGCGGTCGCTGCCTTGTCTTTCTCGATTTCTGCGAGATCAGCAAAGTGAGGCACACCACGAATGATAGGAAAGTGTTTGCCGCAACCTGAACATTCGAGCATCCCCTCGAGGATCTCTATGCCTTCTTTCTTTTCAGTGGTATGAATCCTGATCTTACCGTCGCACCCAGGGCAGGCTAAGTATTGCAGCAGTCTTTCTTTCATACTGATCGACCGTCAGCTAAACTAACTTCCCTTCCTATCTCTATAAATACTGAAAACCTGGCTACGAATAATTTCAGCTACTTTGGCCAGACTCACTCCGGCAAACACGATTAGCAACCCATGCATCGGCAACATGTAGCGAATCTCAGCATGACCCGCTGTCCCAGGAACGAGGTAATAAAGAATCGTTACAATTAACAAAACGGACAGCATCAGATTGCGGCGTATTCCCAGCCAGAGGCCAGCGACTGCCAATGGCAAGAAGAGAAAACGCGAAACACTTTGAATCATTCCAAGAGCAGTGACAAAACCAGCCACTACTCCACCGCGCCGCTCAGGTGATAAACACTTTTCACTTGTAACGTTGATTCCAGCGGAACCGTAAAAGGGCAACGGAGCGCCCGCGACCTTCAACATTCCCCACATCCGACCCAGCATTACTCCCACATACCAAACTGGACGTTGCTTAATCAGAGCCAGCGCTTCCCGCCTCCGTTCTTTGTCGCGTCTAATCCCATCGGGCCAAAAAGGCTCAAGGGGAAAATCTCGAGGCAGCCCCATTTTCTGACGCTCCCGTTCGACCATCTCGGTGTCGCTCACGATGAAACCGTTTTGTCTCCCGAATTCAGTCTCGCCGAGGCCTTCCCAAAGATTCACTCCAATGGTGCCGCCGGTCGGTGTGAAATCTGGAAAGACCACGTAATTGCGGATAACGATCGGCGAGATTACAGCAGCCATGCCAGCGACGACGGCAGACCCAATCACAATTCTTTTCCGCAGCCCCGCCCGCAAAACCAAAATTAAAGCAATCGCCCAACAGGGAGCCAGGTAGAGAGGGTTTACCCGCAACCAACAGGCGATTCCCAACATCATTCCCGCCCCCAATGCCCACGATGCGCTGTTACGCCTGGCCGCCATAAGCAGCATCCATACGCTGCCTAACACGAACCACGTCGTGGGTCCATCGGCGGAGGGCCACGCACCGTACATTGCCAGCAGGGGAGAAAGCGCCGTCAAAACCCCGGCCGCGATCGCCGCCCGCCAGCCATACGCGGTCACCGCGATGCCGGTGATCAACAGCAACGAAAGCAATAAATCGCACACCCACTGTACGCGCTGAACCGAATAAGCTGAGTGGTTACCGGTCACGCGATAAATCAACGCAATCCACCAGGGGTAAGCCGGCGGATACTGGACCAAATCGGTGCGCGAGGGATCGTCAATCCAGAACGGCCGCTCTCGCCCTGCAAGAATATTTGCTGCCCGTTTCTCAAAGACCTGATACGAACCAAACTGGAACCAGGCGGCATCGTGTAGGCGCGTCTTCATAAACTGCATCGTCAGAAAACGCACACCGAAGGCAAGTAGGAAAATCGTTATGAATATCGCAGTACGTTTCCGTAATACATGCGACGTTTCTGGCCAGCGCCGGTGCGAGTTCGTTTCCCGAGACACTTTAGGAGGCAACATCGACCTCAACCCTGTCTAGTACCGACCGGCGTTTCCCATGCCTTTCCTGATTCTCGAATCCCAATCTTTCCTGCACCGCGTAAAGGGGCCGGCGTTTAACTTCGGTGTAAATACGACCCAGATATTCGCCGATGATCCCGAGGCAGAGAAGTTGAACGCCTCCCATAAACAACACTGCAACGAACAATGACGCCCACCCCCGGCCCAGCCGCAGATCGTAACCACCGTAGAGACGAACAACGACGGCAAAGATGATGCCTGCCAGGGCCAACCAAATTGTCATTAGCCCCGTCCACGCGGCGAGCTTGAGAGGCAACACCGAGAACGACATGATGCCGTCCATCGCGAAGCGAATCATCTTGAACAAGGGATATTTGCTGCTACCTGCGGGCCGCGGTTGTCGTTCATACGTGACAGCTGCCTGACGAAAGCCAATCCAACTGACCATGCCACGCAAAAACCGACCTCGTTCAGGCATAGCGAGCAGCACATCGACAACCTTGCGATCCATCAAACGAAAATCGCCGGTATCGAGTGGCATTTTGGTTTCGGAAAGCAAATTGATCAGCCGATAAAAAATTTTAGCGGTCCAAAGTTTGAACCGGCTTTCACCGGCCCTTTCAATTCTATTTCCGTAAGCTACGTGAACCCCTTCGCGCCAACGCTGTACCATCTCCGTAATGACTTCCGGAGGATCTTGCAAATCCGCATCGATGATGACAACCGCGTCTCCTGCTGCCTGTTCCAGTCCCGCCGTTACTGCAACCTGATGCCCAAAATTTCGCGAGAGTCGAAGCACACGTACATTCTCATCGACCGAATGCAACTCGCCGAGTATCTGGGGCGTTTGATCCAGACTACCGTCGTCGACATAGATGATCTCGAATTCCAAATCAGCGATAGCTCGCAGGACAGACACCAACCGCTCATGCGTTGCTCGCAGGACAGCTTCTTCGTTGTAGCAGGGGACTATAACGGAAAGTAGCATCACTAAAGGATTCGCATCGTGTCTCTAAGCACCGGGCGCAGATGGCACGGTCAACTGTCGCGACATCTTACTGAATAAAACGAATTTCCGCTAAACCGGACAAAGGAATCAATTGGTGATCAGCGGAGAGCAGAGCGGCCTATTTTCTAGCGGTGATGATTAGATTCCAGCCGAGATTCGTCCGCAGCGAGTTGAAGAGTTTCTCCGGGAGCAGCGGTCCGACCACTGGGAGCTCAGCACGAATCAATTGTTCGACATTGATTTTGATGTCGCCAAAGTCCCTAAATAAATTGCGGGCCTGCTGCCGTGTGTAGGCTTTAACCAAAGGTCTGCCGCCGTGCTGGGAATACTCCACCCAACGGCTCATGATCTCTTCCGGCGAGTGGCCACGGAGCAATTCGCCGCGCAGGATACCGCGATGCAACATCATCTCGCCCCAGTAGTTGAGAGAACCCTTGTGATAAACCATCACCTTGGCAATCCCACCGGGCTTAAGTACACGATGAATCTCACGAATTGCGCCGCTGGTATCAGGTGTGTGGTGCAAAACCCCATTTGAGTAAACAACATCAAGACTCTCGTTCGCGAAAGGTAAACGCTCACCATCACCGAGCAAAAGATCGGCACGTTCGCCGTAGAGAGCAAAGCGATGCCGGGTGATAGCAATTGAACGCGGGGTGAGATCGATCCCCGTGCAGAAAGCGCCGCCGCGCGCGAACTGCAATAAGTCTGTTCCCATGCCACAACCGACCTCCAGCAAACGGGCTCCGCCAAATTCAGTGAAGCCCATCAAATTCGGCATCCACGGCGCATATTCCTGATAGCGCACTCGTTCGATCTCATCGAAATACTCTCGAGTGCCAAATTCATGTTCGCGATCGCCTTCCGCCCCACAGGGATCCTGATTCCACTGCTCGCGCGCGCGCTGCTTGTCTTGCTCAAGCAACTCTCCCGGTTTCTGTTCTTCTAAAAATGGTTTCACGATCTACCGATCACCGGTCTCTTTCCGCCACACGTCGTAAGTATCGAGCACGTTCTGCGCGTTGCGTTTCCAGGTGTGATGTTCAATTGCAGCTTGACGTGCGGCTCCGCCTAACTTTTGACGCAATGCCGGGGAATGCGCCAGGCGAACAATTGCCGAACTCAATTCCTGCACATTACCTGGCTCGATAAGCAGTGCCGTTTCCTCATGTGTTAAGACTTCGCCAATCTGGCCCAACCGGCTAGCCACAATCCCTTTACCCATCGCCATGTACTCGAAGAGTTTTGTCGGGGAACCGAAGAAGTCGGCGCCTTCCGCCAAAGGAATGTGTGGTGAAACCAGAATGTCACAAGCGTCCAACAAGCCCGGCACCTGATCATGTTCGACGGCTCCGGTGAAGATCACCTTGCCGGCAATGACCTCTTGCTCCAGGAGCTGCTTCACCTGGCTGTGCAAACTGCCACTACCGACGAGCAGAAAGCGAATCGCCAAATCAGAAGCAACTCGCTTGATAGCCTGGGCTAACTCCAGGGCGCCATGCCACGGACCGAACGTACTAACAAATCCAACGAGCGTATCAGGCGTATCAATTCCAAAGCCTTGACGGATTTCCGCACCTCCCACACCGGGCCGAAAAATCCCAGTGTCGACACCGTTGGGGTTGACAACAATTTTCTCAGCTGGAATGCCAACCCGTTCAAGATTGTCTCGCTCAACATTCGAGACCACGAGAATGCGAGCTGCCGCCGCAAGATTCAACCGTTCGTAACGCTCCAGCAAGTCGAGCATTCCCACCCGATCCCAATTTCGCCCTACCCAAACCTCCGATCCGTTGTATTCCAAAAACAACGGCCGTCGGCTCACCAGGCTGGCAGAGACACCGGCCGAAGTGAAACGGCTGTAGCGCTGATAAATAAAGTCGGGCGAAGTCATTTTAATTTCTCTAACGACACCTTCGGTAAAGACAATGTCGTTATGCAGGTCGAAAGCTGAGCGCGTGAGGCCCACTGGCAACAACGGAATAATCTTGAGCTTGACCATTTGTTCGTCTAGTCCGGCAAGCTCATCGTTAGCGATCAAGCGTACTGAAGCTCCCTGCTCGACTACTGCGTTTACAAAACCGTTGATGTGCGTCGCCGCACCACCTCTCTGTGTTCCAGCTCCCGGTGTGGCCCTTAAAAAAAGAATTTCCGGGGGGGAGTTGCCCGGCCTACCTGTGGCTGCAACCCGGAGTGTCTTTGTTATCTTTGCTTCGAGGCTACTTAACTGGCGCCGCGCCTTGATCACCGAGAGCGAACTTCGCATCGCCTCATGTGCCAAACGCTGCGGAGTGTGCAAGAGAATTTGATTACGTGTCTCCTCCTCAAATCCACCACGCGTATCGATCATTGCCACTCGCTTCGCTCCCGCTAGCAGACCGAACAGTCTCAGCATGTCCTGCCCGCGTTGCCAATCCACACTCTCCATGCAAACAGCAAAAACGTCGGGCTTGTAAGCACGCAGTGTTTTCAAGCGCCCCACCAAACGTTCAGACTCGATTTCCGAGCGCGCGATACTTTTGATGCTGGCGTGGGGAAACCGTTTTGCAAGCGTGGCGGTAGCGGATTTGACATCGCCATTCAGGGCCATGAGAATCACGCGCAAGTCGCGTTTCTCTTCAGCAAACTGTTTCGCTTCCGTCATAGTGCAGTTCGAAGCTTACCACTGTTAACGGCCAGCCGGCGTCGGTTTGGAGTATAAGAATGCCCCTAACGAAAGCTGCAAGCGCGGAGCGAATTAAACGATTGAGAAGCTGGCTGGTGCTTCCATTGGTCGCGGAATCAGAACCTTCTCCCGAGCCATCTCACCGCCAAGTAATTGCGCTTGCGGTTTTGATTTTTTTGATCGCCTGCGGCGTGCGGCTGCTGCTCTGGCAGGATCTGCGCCGGCAGATTGATAGCGGACAAATGCACTTTGGGTTGACGAAATATTATAAGGAGGACGCGAAAAATTTAGTCTCCGGTCGCCTGGATCTCTTCGTTAAAGGTCCGGCTCCTCCGAGTGACGCAATCATCATTACTCATCCGCCGGGTTATTCGTTGTTGTTGGCCCCAATCTTCTGGCTCTTTGGTGATTCAAACACTGTATTGCGCTTTGTTCAGATTCTGCTGGACGGGCTTACCGTCGTAGGAATCTTTTTCATTGCTCGAGAATTACTACCCCTCGGTGTCGCTACCATTTCCGGGTTGATAGTGGCGATTTCACCTCAACTCTCTTTTAACTCGCTTGTGCTGCTGCCGGATGCCCTTTGCGTTCTGCCCACTGTATGGGCAGTTTTTCTTTTGATTCGAGCATACAAACGACCCAGGCTTTTGCTGATCGTCGGAGTAGGCGTGCTCATCGGGGTGTCCTCCTGGTTGCGGGCAAATAGTCTGCTGCTCTCGCCCTTCCTCGCTTTCTTTGTACTGTTGTTGTTCAAGCGCGGTCAGCGATTGCGATACGCGTTATTCCTGGTCGCCGCGACAATCATAGTCATCGCACCAATAACCATTCGCAATCTTGTTGTTTTCAATCAGCTCATTCCGCTTTCACTCGGCGTTGGGCTTAACCTCACCGAGGGAATTGCAGACTATGATGATGAGAAGCGCTTCGGCTTGATGCAGAAGGACCACGAGGTCAATCAGTGGGAAGCGGAGTTCTATAAGCGACCTGATTATGTGCGTTCGGTTTACGCCCCCGACGGCATCGAGCGTGAACGTGCGCGCCTGAAACAAGGGTTAGCTGTGGTTAAGAGTCATCCTCTGTGGTTCGGCACTGTGATGTGCCGGCGGATGGGATTCATGATGACCAGTGGGCCGGCTCCAATCATTTCACCAATTCCTGCGATGACCCACTCACTTGCTACCACTTCAGGGTTGGAATCCGTGTGGACATCATCGCCTGCGCAGATTCTGGATTCAGCGCCTGCAACCGCATCTGTAGAAGCGCTGGCATTGTCTCAAAATGAGTTGAGGGTTGTGCTGAAGAGCAACGGTCATGACGATGCACTTCTGATTCAATTACCACCAGTTCCCCTCAACGCCGGAAGGGATTACGTACTTCAGTTTCCCATGGAGATCATGCAAGGCCGTATCACAGTTCGCATAATGGATCCCGAAAGGCGCAAGCTGTTGGCCTCCATCGCGGTGCCGGACGTGTTTCAAGGGTTTCCCGCAGAGAAGCCGCCCAGCAACGTTGTCCAAATACCATTTATTAGCGCCGGCCATCGGAAAATGCAGATTTCAATTCTTAACGGAGACAAGGACCGAGCTGAGGCACAAATTGGAAGGTTGGAACTATACGAACTTGGCGCGAGTTCTTACGGTTGGACTCGGTATCCGCGATTGATTTTGCGCTTCTTGCAAAAGCGCTTCACGACACAGCAAATGTTGCCGCTGACTCTGGGCGGCGTGTTGCTATTAATTATTGCTTCACGTTGGCACTCTCTGGCAATTCTGCTTGCTGTCCCCCTCTACTACCTGCTTGCGCAATCACCTTTGCACACCGAATATCGATATGTGCTGGCAATCCATTACTTCTTTTCAGTCTTAACGGCTCTTAGTCTCTACTGGCTGACCGTCAAACTTTACCAATTCATAAGCCGGCTGCGGCGCCGGCAAACTGATAGTCCTTCCTAATTTGTCATCGGACCGCTAATCAAGACTTGCTGAAGTGTCGGAGTGTTATCAGATCGCGGGCTTCTTGCCTCGTAAGAACGAGAGCATCTGATAGTCCACGACCGGTTCGTGACAGAAAGTAAAAAGTCACAAGCGCAAATATCAAGGCGTAGCTAGCCGTGGAAGCAATAGCGGCACCCTGCGCACCGTAACGAGGAACAAGAATGAGGACCAGGAAAATGTTTGTTGTCAGGGTCAGCAACCAAAATAGTGGTACCGTACGCGGCAACCCTAGCGCGTTCAAATGCTGGGCCAGAACGGATTCGATTCCGATTAAGTAGATACCAGGAAGCAGAATTAATAACTGCGTCGTGACTTCAGCGAACGCAGCACCGTAAAGCAAAGGTATCAGGTAACTAAAAGGAATTGCCGCCAGACAACAGAAGAGCATTATGAATGCAGTGTGGCGACTGACAACGCAAGTCGTCTGACCACGAATGTCTTGCTCCGCAGTTACCCGTGGAAAGAGGAGGGTCGCGATCACTCCGGGCAGCATCATGATCATGAGCGCAACCTGTGAAGCAACACTGTAGACAGCGGCCTCGGTTTGTCCCCAAAAGTGATTTACTACCAGTAAGTCGGCCCGAAAGATTAGGGCAGCCGCCAGAATCCCTATATGAAACTTGAATCCGTAGCTCAACATCCTGCGCAAAAATGCCAGGTTGAACCGCCAGGCGGGTTTAGTTAACAGGGTCCGATGCCAACCTATCAGGCCGACGATTAGCATGGCGATCAGAACGTTCGCCGCAGTATTCAGTGCGATGAGAAGCTCCAGTCCGGCGCGCAGGAGCACAAGCGCTACGAGGGCGTTGATTAGAACAAACGCCTGGCCGGCGAGATCTAATAAATTGAAACGATAGATCTGTTTCAACGCGAGGAAAATGTTGAGTCCGATCAAGGTTAGCAGTTGGAATGGCAACGAGATCGCCGCGATCGCGATCAGCTGTGGCGGAATGAACCCAAACCAGTCGCTTCGCGCCGTCGCTAAAGCAATGAGTACCAGCGCTAACAGGGTGCCTACAAATAGAGCAAAGATGAGAGAATTAATCGCTGCCGAGCCCAGATGACGAGGGTCCTGTGCGATGAAGTAGGTATTGGCGGATGGCAGACCCAAACTCGCCAGTTGAACCAGTGTTCCCACGGCAACATTGATTACGGCCAACTGTCCCAGTCCTTCGGCGCCAAGCCAGCGGGCGACGATGATTCCGGCAACCAAGCTGTTGCCAACCATTACGATCCTGATGGCAAGCGTCCATACGACGTGTTTCGAGAACTGAGTTTGAGAGATAGCTTCCCCAATCACCGCGTCAGTCTTGTCTCCGTGTTGCCGTGTCTCCGTGTCGCCGCGTCCTCGGGTCCCCCGCGTCTCCCCATCTTTGCGTCACGCACTTCTCCGGTCAATCCACCGCTCGTACCACAAGCTCAAATTCAACAACGCCCACAAATGAAAGCCCCAATCTTTCTGCCCGCGACGGTGCTCATCCAGCAACCGGCCCACAAACTCATAATTGAGAAACTCACGACCGCGCATCGGCGAGTTCATCAAGTGCGCATCAAACCATTCGCCGAGGCCATTGCGAAACCATTCACGCACCGGCGCACCAAAACCGCGTTTCGGGTTGTAAAGCAGATCTCGCGGCAAGATGTCCTCGAGCGCTCGCTTGAGAATGTGTTTCCCACTCTTGCCTTCAACCTTCAGCGCACGCGGCAACCCCAGCGCATATTCGACGAGATGATGATCCAGAAACGGCACCCGCGCTTCCACACTTGTGGCCATCGTTATCTTGTCGACACGCATCAGCAGCAGCTCAGGCAAACGTAGTTTCAATTCCAAATAAGTCAGGCGCGATAGGAAATCCGAATTAGGACGTTCCTTTTCAATGTGCTCGAGATATGGAGTTACGGCCTGCAGCGACGAAAGCCCATTGAAACGCGCGCGCATCTGTTGCGACAGCACCCGCGGTTTGAATACTTCGTCGAAGACTATTGTTGCACCCCAGAACAATGGCTCGTCCGCACCGAGACGTCGAATTAATTCGACAGCCGTGCGCTTGCGGCCGGTTGCTTCAAGAAGTGGTAACGCTAAACCAGCAGCTACGCGGCGCAGCGGCGCCGGCACGCGTTCGGCGTGCCGCCAGAAGTTTTCGTAAATGCCGAGATATTGCCGATAGTTATCGTAACCGCTGAAAATTTCGTCTGCGCCTTCACCAACCTGCACGACGATCGTTCCGGACTCCCGCGCCAGTTTGGAAACGTAGTAGAGCGGCACGCAAACCGGATCGGCAATGGGTTCATCCTGATGGAAGACAAGCTCGGGAAGAAAATCCTGCATCTCCTTTTCCGAGATGATCACTTCATGATGGTTAGTGCAGAACTCACGAGCGATGCGCCTTGCTGATTCGAGTTCGTTCAAGTACTCCTGATCGCGAAAGCCGACTGTGAAAGTCTCAACCGGCCGCGACATCTGTTCCGACATCAATGCCACATTCGCAGATGAATCAACGCCGCCTGACAGGAAAACACCAAATGGCACATCTGACATCATGCGTTTAGTGATTGAAGCTCGCAGCAAACGTAGGATTTCTTCCTTGTGCTCATTGTCAGTTCGTATTTCGGCGACTGGGGGCGGCAAGGCATCCCAATATTGTGTTGTGGTTAAGGAGCCGTCGCGCTTAACAATAAGCATGTGCCCCGCCGGCAACTTTTGGATGTCCTTGAAGAGTGTTTGCGGCGCGGGGGTGGTGAGAAACGTCAGATAGTGATAAAGCGCACGCTCATCCACATCCGGAGTGACCGCAGGATGACGAAGGATCGCTTTGATTTCAGAGGCGAAGATGAAGCGGCCATCCTTTTGATAAAAATAGAGTGGCTTAACGCCAATGCGATCGCGGACAAGCAGCAGTTGTTCCAGGCGCGCATCCCAGAGTGCGATCGCATAGTCGCCTTCGAGATCGTGAACGAAGTCCGGACCACGTTCTTCGTAGAGATGAAGAATTGTTTCCGAATCGGTACGTGAAGCGTAGCGGTGACCCCGTCGCTGTAAACCTTCCCGCAGGCGCGCGTGATTGTAAATCTCGCCGTTAAAGACCAGCCATAGTTGCTCGTCACAACCATGCATCGGCTGATGTCCGGCTTCTGATAGATCGATGATCGATAACCTTCTAAATCCGAGCCCGCCACGACCCTGATCGAAAATTAACTCGCCGGCATCATCGGGACCGCGATGTTGCATCTGATCGCGCATGTCGCCAATGAGCGCGCCTGCGACGCGCCCCTCAATGGCTCCATACTCCCAAACGCCGCAAATTCCACACATCACGACTACCGTTGCTCTAATTGCTTCTCTTCGATTATGGAGAAGATCGTATCGAGGCTCGTCATACGTTCGACCTCCTCCGGTTCAAATTCCAGGCCCAAACGCTGTTCCAAAGCCAGGATCAAGTTTACGTGTTGGAGCGAGTCCCAACTCTCAATGGTTTCTGGAGACGATTCCCGGTGAATCCGATTTGGGCCCACCTGAAAGACATCGGCCGCTATTCCGCGCAGCTCTTCAAAACTAAACTTCAACTCTTCTCTCCGTTTACAACGCTCCGCGCTTGAAACTCAATCGCCGCCCGCAACCGAGCGTCGGCATCTTCACGGGCGCTTGCTGGAACAATCAGCCAACGTAGCGTAGCGGGCATTGAGCGTTTGACCGTCCAACATGCTGATACAGAAGCGAGTTTCTCTCCGTAATCTATGGAAGTGAAATTAGATTCTAATTCCGCAGCTTCTTTCAAATCGAGGGAGCGAAGAAAAAGACTGTTCCCAGACGCTCTATCAAATGCCCGAACACCTCCGTCACTTAGAGTCACTTCGAGGCCCGAATCGAAGTGAAAACGACCGGCAAGTTTGTGTTCTCCGGTGCCGACGAAGGTATCTTCAATCACCCAAAACCGATCATGCTTATGGAAAACTACGGTGCGCCGATGGGTGACCGGTTGCGGCAAACGTTTGTAACCGTAATGCTCCGCGCCGACCCTGTCGCTTTCGCCGCTTGCGTCGCCCGCATGCCAATCGATAAGACGCGGTCGCGCTTCGTCGCCGATTATGAAAGGAGTTGCTTCCTCCGTTTTGTTTTGCTCGACGTCATCGATCTGAACTGTCGAATGGTACGCGGTTGAACGGAATAGATGTCGTTGGTGCAAATCGGCAGTGTAAACATAAGTGCCGGGATCAACGATGAAGGCTCGGCCGCACGCTGACACTTCCACGCTTAGAACATCGTTGTGACCATGTGAGCCGCGCCCATTTAGTCCCGCGCCACTCGCATTTAACAACAAGTAAAGATCGTCATCTCGCAGCACGTAGACACCGGCATCGGAAAACGCCTGCGAAGTCACGCCCGAGTCTTCCGGCTTTAAGGCTTCATACTTTTTTACACCTTGCTCACCCAACAGCCAGAGCAGTTCCGGGGGCGCCGGTAGTTTTGCATCCTTGAATCTAGAATCATCAAAAAGGACAGCACCGATCGCGAGCAGGTAACCGTGATCGTTTCCCCGGCGCCGGCGCAGCGGAAACACCTGGCCACTATCCGAGTCACCAACCAACGGTGCCAACCCGTCCGGTCTCAGATAACTCCGCAGGTACTCGAACATCCCATGCAGCCTGTGCCAGTTGTCTTCTTCTATCTCAATCGCGTTCAACCGGCACAATAGAAACGAATACGCGAACAGCTCGAGCACTAAACGATGATAACCAGTCGAGCTTTCGCCATCCGCGCCATCCGGCAAAACCTGCTTACTCATTTCGCGCTTCAGTTCGCGCAGACCAAACTCCCGCCATTCCTGTGCTTGCTCAAGTTCGGGCAGCATGATCCCCAGCCATAGCAGCCCGACAACGTCGCAAAGATAGTGGTTGCTGGTGGCGATGTAAGAGAACTCAAGGTGCTCGCGAATAAATCTGCCGTGCCGATCAAAGATGCGGAGTAGCTGAGCTAACCTTGCGGTATTAAAATCGGGAGCTTTACGAAAAATCGTAAACGCGCCCAACAAATTCAACGCCCGCAGGGCCACTTCCATCGCACAGTTCCAATTAACTCCATAGCCGAAGGGATTTTCCGCCTCCCAAATATCGAGCTGGCGGAAGAACTCGCCGCTGTAGCGCTGCTCTCCAGTCTCCGAATAAGCAAGCCCGAGGGTGAGGAAATGGCCGAGCCGGTTTAGTTCCCAAACAAACCGGACGTCGGAGTCATCGTTTCGCTGCAAATTAATTTCGCTGTAGAGGTCGCGTGGCCACTCGTACCCAGAGATAGGATCGCGGCGCCAGCTAATAAACGTATGGTC
The DNA here is from genome assembly GCA_963826235.1 of Pyrinomonadaceae bacterium. GTDB lineage: Bacteria > Acidobacteriota > Blastocatellia > Pyrinomonadales > Pyrinomonadaceae > PSRF01. Next base: position 738,114 of record CAWGWE010000003.1, read on the forward strand.
AAAGAGACCAAGTAAGGGCCACTCATGTTTATCGGTAATTCGATCCGCACTCTCGATCAACGTCGCCGTATCTTCGGGAGAGAGATGTTGCAGGGGGGCAACAAATGAGTGAAGACTTTTATCGAGTCCGGGGAAAAAATGAGGCTCAGGTCGGGTTTGGAAATGGGCTAGTAAAGACTCTGGTGACAAATCAGAAAAGTTTGCCGATAGCCGAGCTGTTTCTTTAGCTTGCTGTTGCAGCCTCGCACGCTCACCACGACGTTGCCTCGCCAACTGGGTGCGGCGAGCGCTTTCCAATAAGGCGGTTCGTGGTGAAACTTCTCCTCGAATCGCGCGCCTGATTTTTCTGATGATCGACATCCGGCGAGATCCCGGCTTAGCTTAAAGCAACGAATCGAGGATGCGATCGGCCGTGTGGCCATCCCAAAGAGGAGGAATGCGATGGTTGCGCGGCGATCCGTCATCCAAAGCAGTGAAAGCCGCTGCTTTAATTTTCTGCGGATCGGTTCCCACTATGGTGTTCGTTCCCATCTGCACTGTGATCGGCCGCTCGGTATTTTCGCGCAGGGTCAGACAGGGGATTCCCAGAAAGGTTGTTTCTTCCTGAACCCCGCCAGAGTCTGTGAGCACAAGCCTCGCTCCACTGTAGAGCTGCAGAAAATCCAGGTAACCGAGCGGTTCGATAAAACGAAGGCCCTGATCCGCATTCAACTGCGACTTTACATCGAATTCGAGGATCATTTTGCGAGTCCGAGGATGGACCGGAAAAATTATCGGCACGCGTTTACCAATTGCGTCGAGCGCATCGAGGATACGCATCAACGTTTCACGGTCGTCAACATTAGACGGACGGTGCAGGGTCAACACTGCGTAGTCGCGATCGGCGATGCCAAGATCCCGGCGCACGCTGGATTTCTTAGCGCGCTCGAGCTGCTTGTTCAGCGAGTCGATCATGATGTTGCCGACAAAACGAATGCGCTCATCAGGAATGCCTTCCGCGCGCAAATTCTGATCGGCGTCCTGGGAAGGAGTAAACAGCAGATCGGAGATCTGATCAGTGAGCAGCCGGTTGATCTCTTCCGGCATGGAACGATCACGGCTGCGCAACCCGGCTTCTACATGCGCCACCTTAACGCCCAGCTTCACACAAACCAACGCACAGGCAAGCGTTGAGTTCACATCGCCGACAACTAGAACCCAATCGGGCTGCTCTTGCAGAATAACGGGTTCGAAACGTTGCATCACAGCCGCCGTCTGCGCCGCATGCGAAGCCGAACCAACGCTCAAGTACAAGTCTGGCTCGGGAAGTTCGAGATCTTTAAAGAACGCGTCTGACATCATGGCGTCGTAATGCTGCCCTGTATGAACAACAAGCGGTGAGAACTGATGTTCCCGCCGCTTCATCGCATCCACGAGGGGCGCAACTTTCATGAAGTTAGGACGCGCACCGACAATATTGATGACTTTGATCATCCGTGATGTGTCCAATGTTTAAAGGTCCAACGTCCAACGTCCGGTTTATTGTGTTGACCCTGGACTTCGGACATTGAACTTTGGACTTACTTTAGAGCCGGATTATCCGCGCAGAACTATCACGCCTGATGTCGCCATTCAGCGCGTTGCGTGTGTCTACCACCAATGGCGCGAGGCGGCAAACTCGTTGGTAGTCGATGTCGGTATGGTCGGTGACGATGACAATGCAATCAGCCGCCTGCAACTCTTCGTCGTTGAAGGGCGCGGAAGCTAATGGTTCCCCGCTGGCATCCGTATGTGCATCATCGAAACGAATCTCGGCAACGAAGGGATCGTGGTAGCGAACATCCGCGCCTTTGGCGCGCAGCCGGTCAATGATAGACAGCGCCGGACTCTCGCGCACGTCGTCAATGTCCTTCTTATAAGCCACGCCCAGCAAGAGAATGCGAGCGCCGTTCATCGCCTTGCGTTCGTCGTTCAAGCCGTCGGCAACTAGCTGCACCACATGTTCGGGCATTCGCGAGTTAACTTCTTCGGCCAACCCTATGAAGCGTGAATCAAAACCATGTTGCCGGGCCTTCCACGACAGGTAATGCGGATCAAGAGGAATGCAATGCCCGCCGATTCCCGGGCCCGGATAGAAAGGCATGAAGCCGAACGGCTTGGTGGCGGCCGCTCGAATCACTTCCCAAGTATCGATGTTCAGCGCGTAACAGAGTCGCGCCATTTCATTTGCCATGCCGATGTTCACTGCGCGGAATGTGTTCTCTAAAAGTTTTGCCGCCTCGGCTACTCTTGCGGAGCTAACCGCATGAACATCCTTTACGATCTGCGAATAGAGGTGAGCAGCAACTTCTGTTGAATCGTCAGTAACACCGCCAACTACCTTGGGAATATTGTGGGTTTGAAATTGCGGATTACCCGGATCAACTCGCTCCGGAGAGAACGCCAGCAGGAAGTCTTCGTCAAGCTTCAATCCCGTCTCTTCAAACATCGGCAGCAGCACTTCATTGGTCGTGCCCGGGTAGGTGGTTGATTCGAGAATGATCAACTGGCCGCGTCGCAGTCGCTTTTTGATTTCCTCTGCTGCCGCCAGGATGTAGGAAACGTCCGGTTCTTTCGTCTTTCGGAGGGGAGTCGGAACGCAGATGATGATCGCATCACATTCTTTCAAACTGTTGAAGTCAGTCGTGGCGCGCAACAGTTTTGAGTCGACTAACTTCTTGATAACTGCGTCCGGCACGTCGCTGATGTAAGACGCGCCCGAATTGATATGCTTTGCCTTCTCGGTATCAACTTCAAAGCCAGTCGCTTGAAAGCCGCCGCCGGCAAACTCAGCGAGCAAGGGCAGGCCCACGTAGCCCAAGCCAACCACACCGACGTGCGCACGCTTTTCAGTAATCAGACCAATCAACTCATCCTTGATCATTCAGAATTATCCTTTTGTTCTATCAGTTTTTTTTAGGCAGGAAGTGCTCGGGTTCTACCTAACCTCGACTAAGGTCAAGACTATTTGAGCACTGTGGCACTGTCAAGCAGGCGTCTTATTGGATAGTGTCTTTAAGACAGCATCTCTTATTGGGCTGATTGGTGGATTGATTTGTGTCCCTCAAGACCTTTGGACCAAAACGTCGCTAATCAGCCTAACCCCATCGCGGCAATGCAAATGATCGAACTGTGATTATCGGATTTGACTGCCTTTTGTTCTGGTGTCATCCTCACTTCCCTATATCTGCCCACGACCGGAGCTTGTCCTCAGGTTTAATGCAGCTTCGCTATAGGGCTTCCCCGCGTCCCAATCAAATAAAATCGAATCTCATTACCAAGGAGGCCCTTTATGAGCGATCAGGCATATTCACTGATCCCTCCCCCAGTCCCTACGAGTTTGCAAATGTATTCCGACGGCGTATTAGACTACCTGACGGGGATCAACATTAGTTCCGACGACAGGGGCCCGACCTACGGTTTCACTGGGTTGATGACAGTGCAGCAGTGGACGTCACCCTATTACAATGCCGTCGAGCCGGGTGCGACCTTTCTTTTCCCCGCTAACGATGCCGCGGACCCTCCACCGTATCCCGGCGATCTTTTCCTTAACGGGAAAATCACAAAACCGATCCAGCATATCAAGAATATCACTCCGGCTCGGCACCAGATGTTGTGCGACCTGCTCAATCCGAATTCTCAGGACTCAACGTTCTCGCGAAATTTCATCGGGTTTTCCTGTTTTTACCCGTGGTATATAACCGGCAACGTCGGATATAACAGCACTACTTGCAACAACTATTGGTTCCAGGGTCAACGAGAGCTTCCAGACAAAGATCCTCCATACAACTGGCAAGCATTAGTCGACAAAGCGCTCTCTTTATTCCTCCCTAAGTATGAGCCTGGCCAAGTCATTTCCAAAAAGCTGTACGAAAAGGACCAACTGGCTTTGACCCTCCAAGGCGATGGTTCAGTGAGCATGGAGACTTTGGACGCTGGCAATGAAGCGCAGCTCTGGAGCTTTATTCAAGTCCCGCAGAAAGGGAACAATCCCTGGTATTACATTGTCAATCCTTATCAGCCAAGCTCAGTACACTTTCAGTTGTTTGGTAATGGAGAGGGAGCGGGGTTGTCTGCGGCACAATTCGCGGCCGACGATGTCACGGGCCAATGGATGACCGGGGATGGCGGGGAACCTCCTTACAAATACTTGATAAACGGTTCGGGTTCTGACCTTGTTATGGAGTTAAAAGGGGGTAATACCGCTCCCGGCACTATCGTTCAGTTGAATAAGGAAAAAAACCACAAGGACCGGCAGCTGTGGATAGTGCCCGGTTAGAGCATTACAGATGTGGGATTTGTATTTTTCCCGAAGACCCAACATCACGCGGTAGCGTGAGGGCCGTCAATCGATTTGCGATTTGCGATTGACGGCCTTACGTACTACCGCGTGGTGGTAACGACTCACCTGCCAATTAAATCTGTCACCCAATTGCAATCGGAAATCGGCACTTGCCGATTGGCAATGTCGAAGCTTTCTCTTGACGTAAAACGCTTTGGCACTTATACCGTCACGGACTATGAGCGCAAAATCCTCGCAAACCAAACTTGTGCGCGGCTTGGGCCGACTCGATGCCACCATGATCGTGGTGGGCTCAATGATCGGTTCAGGAATTTTTATCACCTCCGCCGAATCATCACGGCTCGTCGGCTCGCCGGGTTGGTTGATAGCCGCCTGGGCGCTCGCCGGGGTGCTGACGATTACGGGCGCGCTGTGTTGCGCCGAGCTCGCGGCCATGTGGCCCCGCGCCGGAGGCCAATATGTGTTTCTGCGAGAAGCATACGGGCCTTCCATCGGTTTTCTATTTGGCTGGGCACTCTTCCTGGTGATTCAGACCGGAACCATCGCCGCGGTCGCCGTGGCCTTCGCCAACTTCATGGGCGTGCTCACTGATCAGGTCGCGGGAGATCGGTATTTGATCAATCCGCGCGCGTTCGGTGGTTATGCGATTAGCTTATCAACGCAACAACTTGTTGCGATCGTGATGATTCTGTTACTCACGGCAACAAACACGCGCGGCCTGGAAACCGGTAAGCTGATCCAAAACACTTTTACTTTTACCAAGACGGCTGCGCTGGTGGGCTTGATCTTGATTGGTCTGTTCCTGGGTTGGAACGATCAAAGCGCAGCTTACACGTCATCATGGTGGCAGCCCTGGGAAAATGGTTGGAGACCATCGGTGAGCGAATTAGGCTTTGAGCCGATTACTACTGGCGCGCTGTCGCTGGCGCTCGTCATGCTTCTGGGACGCGCGATGGTGGGCCCGCTGTTCGCCCAATCGGCGTGGAACAACGTTACATTCACTGCCGGCGAAGTACGCGATCCGGGCCGCAACCTGCCTCGAGCGCTCTTATGGGGCTGCGTGTTAGTTGTGGGACTTTACCTCCTTGCCAATCTGGCCTACGTCGTAACGCTGCCACTTTCCGGAATTCAAACGGCCCCGCAGAACCGCGTCGCAACCGCAACCATGCAAGCCATCCTCGGACCGCGCGGCACGACGGTGATGGCGATCGCGATCATGATTTCTACTTTTGGCTGCAACAACGGGCTGATTTTGGCGGGTGCGCGCGTCTACTATGCTATGGCCCGCGATAATCTTTTCTTCAAAAGGGTTGGCGTGCTTAACGCGCGCAATGTGCCGGCAATTGCTCTGATTACTCAGGGACTATGGGCGGCATTCCTGACCTTGCCGCGAACGGTAACAACTAATCCGACGACTGGCGCGATCACTTATGGAAACGTTTACACCCAACTTCTGGAATACATTGTGTCGGCAGATCTGGTTTTCTATATCTTGATGGTGGGCGCAGTGATCGTGATGAGGTTTAGAGCCCCCAAACTCGAGCGGCCTTATCGGACGTGGGGTTATCCAGTTGTCCCGATAATCTACATTGTCATTGCCGCACTCTTTGTTCTCGATCTTGCTTACCTTGCGCCCTCAACTTCAGGCATTGGCTATCTGCTCGTGCTGACGGGCATTCCCATATATTTCCTTTGGCGCCGCAGGTGACGCGGCCCCGTGTCTCATTTCACCCATTCTTCCGCGATCTCCGTTTCCACTTTCACAGGAACTGTCGCCAGATATTCCTGCCCGGCATCCGACATTGCTCGCTCAACCTTCCCGGCAATTTCCTCCGCCTCGTCTGCGTCAGTCTCAACCACAATTTCGTCGTGAATGATATTTACGATCTTCGCGCTCGTCGGGCGCAGTTCGTCGCTCAACAGTCTTAAGGCTCGCTTGAGGATGTCAGCACTCGTTCCCTGAATTGGCGTGTTCTTGCCGTTACGTTGCGTCATCGAAATCTGCTGCCGATCGTTTTCGTCGTAACGGAAACGCACCAGCCGACCCGAAGCCGTGCGCGCTTGTCGCTCGCTGACGGCGCGGTTGGCTGCATCGCGCAAATAGTTGTCTAGGCCGCGATAAGTGGCGAAGTACTTACGCAACACATTCTCAGCTTCCGGCACACTCAATCCGGTCATGATGGAAAACCGCTGCGCACCGATGCCGTAGACCACTCCGAAGTTCAATCGTTTGGCAAAGTCGCGCTGGTCCCTTGAAACCTGATCAATCGGAACGTTAAAAACCTGCGCTGCCGTGACGCGATGCAAGTCCGCACCGGAGTTGAATGCTTCGATAAAGCCGCGGTCACCAGAAAACTCTGCAAGGATGCGCAACTCGATCTGCGAATAGTCCGCGATGACCAGCTTGCGCCCGGCGGGATGTCCACTAAAACAGCGGCGGTACTCGACAGCGTGAGGGACCTGTTGGATGTTGGGATTGGTGCACGCAAACCGTCCCGTCGGCGCTCCAATTTGGCGGAAGTCAGCGTGCAAGCGACCGGTAACCGGATTGATCAGCTCGATCATGTTCTCGCCATAACTGGTAAGCGCCTTCTGCACTGTCCGGTACTCAAGCAGCGTCCCAATGATCGGATACTCGGCCGCGAGTGGTTGCAGTTTCCAGTTGCGAGTTGATTCAGGGACCGGGATACCGAGGCGCTGCAACGCCTGGGTCAGTTGCTGGTGCGAATCGAGATTGATGTCTTCTCGCTGCGGTCCGCCAAAGAGTGATCCCTGCATCGACTCTTCCGCCAATGCGGTTTGTAACTCCTCAGCAAGTTCACCCCGTCGTTTCTCGACGATCGCCAATTGCTCGAGCCAGCGATCCTTGTGCATGAAGAAGCCGGCAAGCTCGATGTCGACTACAGACATCACGCATTCAAATTCGAGTTGCGCGACCTTGATCAGCGAGTCAGCTTTTAGTCGCTCAACTAGAATCTCGCGCAAAGGCAGAAGCACGGCCGCATCGCGCGCCGCATATTCCAATTGCGCTTCCGACAGTTCGAAATTCCAATTGCTCAGCCGCTCGCTCTTGTCGACCACCTGGTTCAAATAACGCGACGCCACAGTATCCAGGCCGTGGCGCTCCTCGATGTCGCCGGCGCCGACTAATTGGCTGGCGAGCAAGGTGTCGAACAAGCCTCCCAAATCGACACCGAGAACATGCTTGAGAAACTTCGCATCAAACTTCGCGTTGTGAGCGATCTTGATCGGACGCGAGGCGGCGAGCAGGCGCCGTAACGGCGCGAGTGCTTCGCTGTGTTTCAGGTCAATGGCAGAATTGCTGAAGGCATCGAGGTCGACGATATAAACCGCGGTAGGCGTTGCGAGTTGAATCAGACGCAAACGCGAATTGTAAGGATCAAGGTCAGTGGTCTCGGTGTCGAGACCGATTACCGGGTGGCTTACTAATAACTCAACTGCTTTGCGTAGCTCTTCCTCAGTTTTGACGACCTTGTAATTCGTGTTCATCAAGCGTCATTCTACGTTTAGAGCCTAGTCTTCGTAATTCGTAAAACAGAATTCCAACCTGCATTCTCAATATACTGTAGCCGCCCAGACACGAACCCGTTCGTCACCCAGAACCTTAGGCGAAATGCGCTTGGATTCGCAGAAAACTTTCCCGGCACCTGGACGCATTCTTCGGCGGGACTGCGGCGGCGACAAGATGTGGGGCCACGCTCACACTTTTCGTGTGACCTGCTGCTGGGCTATCGCGGTGGCTGCCCCTCTTCCGCTACTTTTCTTTCTACTAACCTCACGACACCGTGACTGATCAACCCGGCATCTCTGGCGCGCCCCGCCTTCTCGAGCAGGGCGGCGTAGGATTCCAGAATGCGGACCATACTATCCAGGGATGAAGTAGGCGCCATTGCAACTAGCGACTTCGAGAAAGCCTCGGGCCAGTCCGGCACCGTTCTTACCGAAGGCCACGCCTCTCTAGGAAAGACGAGCTCGTAGAAGGACTCGGCAGCGGTCACGTCTCCCCGCTCGGCGTAAAACTTGCCCGCGCTCTCGACGATGTCCAGGTAGCCGTGAGCAATGTCTTCATTTCTAAAAACATCGCCTCTGATTCCCTTCAGCGTCTCAGCCAACGGACGATACTGCTCACCAGCTTCATTGACGCGGCCCTGCGTGGAGTAGATCTCCGCCAGTCGCACACGCGAAGCGTGCTGCAGGAAGAGCGCATAAGGTTTGATTCCGTCCACGTATTTGCGGAGTAAACCCTGTAGGCCCGCCAGCACCTCTTGCGTCCGGTTGAAGTGGGCTTCCGCCTCGGCATATTTCCCCAAACCGGCCGCAGCTCGTCCTAGACCGTAGAGACTCACGGCGAGCTCAGCCTTATACGCGTCTTTAACGGAGTCCAGCTGAATGTCAGTGGCCTCGTGCTTCTGGTCTCGTATCTCGATTGCTAGCTTGTAAAATCTCTCGGCCTCGGCAAAGTTCTTCTGCGCAAGGTGAATGTTGCCCAGGCCATCGAGAGCTTCCAGCCTGGACTTTAGTTGAGAAGGTTCTTTGCTGATTTCAAGTGCACGATTGTAGGCTGCGACCCCTTCACCGTAAAACTGCGTGCTGTCACGCAGTTCCGGCGTAGCGTGCGCCAGATACCCAAAGAAGTCTCCGCGCCTGATGAGAGAGTGGGCCAGGCTGGGCGCCTGCGGGCCGTTTTTCCGATCCTCAATTTCCTGCGCGCGGCGTACGAGGCGCGCGGCTTGGCGATACCTACCCGCGGCTGCATAGCTACCAGCCAGAAATCCAAAGTTATCAGGGTTGGGGTCGCGTCGAGTAAGCCCCGACCGTCGTATCTCGCGCGCCAAATCGTTGTAGGCTTTGGCTCGACCCTTATACGGAGTCTCCTCGTAAACCTCTGCCAGGCTGTTGAACGTGTCCGCGATGTTAGGGTCGTAAGGCTCAAGAAAGGCTTCCTGATTGTTCAAGGTCTCTTCGTAGTACTTGACCGCTGTGAGAGGCTCGCCGTGCTCGAGGTAGAACCGAGCAACTTCATTAAGCGCCGCGATGAGGTCTGGGCTGCCAGGATTCCTGCGTCTGTAGGTCAGCGCGTCGTCGTAAAGTTTCGCTGCCTCTTCCGCGTTGCCGAGGTTGTTGTAGTTCCGGCCGAGGTTTTCGAGGCTGACGGCGATATCCGAATGCTTGCTTGCGTTGCGCCGTATCTGCAGCGCATCCGCATAGAGAGGCTGGGCAAGCTCGTAATCGCCCTTGTCGCTGTGGGCATGTCCGAGCCACGTGATGGTGTCGAGATACTCAGGGTCGCTCTTCTTCAGTGCCGGGCTCTGAATGGCCTGCGCTGTCTTCAGATTTTTGATGCTGTCATCAAGCTTGCCAAGCCTCCGTTGGGCGGCACCGAGGTAGGAGTACACCCAGGCCCGCCGTAGCGCGTCGCCACGGTAGAGGGGTACCAGCTTCGCCAGCTTATCCTCCGCTTCTTCGATATTGCCTCGCTGAAAAGATGCAAGCGCATCGCGGTTGTTGTGGTCGTTGATCACTTCCTGTTTCGCTCTTGCAAGGGCATCATTGGCTCGCTTCGCCTCGGATACAGCCCGAGCAAGCGCCGCGTCCTCAGCCTCCTCCGCAAGCTTCTGCTGGGCTTCGGCTTTATCCCGCTGCAGGTCTGCGCTCGCTCTTTGCTTCTCTGCTTCTTCCTTTACGGCCAGCGCCTCAGCCAGAGCCTTGCTTTGCTTTTCCGCTTTGAGTTTTTCGTCGACCGCGAATTTCGCATTCACCAGCGCGAGGCGCTCATTTTCCAGCGCCTGCCTGCGTTGCGTTATTGCATAGCCAGCGGTGGCGAGCGCCAGCATAAACATCACGCCCATACCAATGGCTAACAACCGCAGGCGACGAGCAGCGCGCGTCTGCTTTTCGGCAAAGGCACGTGTTGTTTCCAGTTCCCGGCGCTCGCGCTCCTGTTCGGCCTCGATGCGCGCATCGCGGCTAAGTGAGCTCAATTCAAGGAAGGACATTGCGGTGTTGAAGTCCGGATGATAGCGAACGCCCCACGCCCACTGAGGCTTGGTGCGCTCGCGCCAGCTCAGCACGTACTGCAACGTCACATCGTCCAACAAACCGCCGGCCTTTTGGTAATAATCGGTCGCTGCCTCGGCTAAACGTCGGTAAATGCGCGCGGATTGTGCCTCGTCGTCTACCCACGCCCTAAGCCGATCCCAGTTTCGAATCAAACTTTCGTGAGAGATGTCGATGACGCTATCAGATTCCAAGGTAACGCCCGCCGGTGGCATGAGGAAGGAGCGGCCAGCGCCACGAAAGACGTCAATCACGGTGACAACCTCCGCCGCAGACGCATTTGTAATAGCGCAGATATCCAGCAAACGTGTCGGCCGGCGAATCTCACGATTGTCGGCGCCACGTTCTGTGAGGGCTTTGAAGAGCAGCTCTGCAACAACCTTCCCGCGTTCGTCCAGCTCTTCCCACGCTTCATCCGCGTGTCTGGAAAGCGCCTCAGACATGGTGCCAACTGCCTCATAGTGTTCAAGACCAATTGGCTCGCCGTTGCGACGATGTGAGGCCCAGTAGTCCCAGGTTCGCATTAAGGAGTGCTGAAGAATCGGAAGTTGATCCGGGTTGTCGCCCACGTCGTTCAAGAGCCGATTAACAAGCGGCTCTGTGATCTTTCCGCGCGTGACGCCAACAGGCCCAGTAACAGCAACACGCCGCTCGTCGCGCGTCATGCGTGGGATCAAATACTGACCGTCGTTGATGGCTTCAGGTAGTCCCTGAAACTGCGAGCAGTCACCGAGAAAGTCCGAGCGCATGGTGAGGACGACATAGATTGACACCTCTCTTTGTTGCGACGCTTCAAGTAAGAGCTTGACGAAAGCAGCAGCTTCATCGCCCGTGTTCATTTTTTCCTGGGCCGCCGAACGAAAGCGAAACAACTCTTCAAATTGGTCAACAACAAGGAGCAGTTTCTCGTGCTCGTCTAGCCTTCCCTGGCGAGCAACGTCGACCAATCCAAGCGATCCAGCTCTGAGCGTCGCTTCAATTACGGCTTCTGCTTCAGCAGGGGGCAAGCCTCCACCTGCTTGTAAGAGCACGTCTCTTTTCGCGAGCTCCCGGGCACAGTTGCCAATCGGATCACCCCCGGGGCGCATCACGGCGATGCGCCAGCCGGATCCCGCTCCGGCCATCAATCCTCCACGCAGTGCCGGCAGCAACCCGGCGCGGATGAGCGAAGATTTGCCACTGCCTGAGGTCCCCACGACGGCGAGAAAGTGCGACCGCTGGAGCCGCGCGAGCAATTCGTCTGATTGTCCTTCGCGACCGAAGAAGAGACGGTATTCGTCCGTTTCAAAAGGGCGGAGACCGGGAAAAGGATTGCTGGTTTGTCGCAGCTGCATCATTGTTGCTCCCCTTCGGCTGTCTGCAACGCAGTTACAAAATCGCGCAGGTCGTTGGGATCGAATGCGCTGTAATTGCGTATGACATACGGAACCAAATGCGTTAGAAACTCTTCCTTTTGATCATTCGGCGGCGAACCGACATAGACTGCGCTGGCGCTCCAGTCGTGCTCGCGCCCGTAGCCGTACGCCTTCTCGAGGTCTTCGAGGTTCTTGCGCACCCAGGGCTCGTCGCCGCTTCCGAAATAAACCAACGCCGCATCGCACTCCCGGAGGTTTTTGCGGTGATAGTCCATGAGCGTTCCGGACGCACCTTCGTCGAACCAGGTGATTACTTCAAAACGTTGTTTGAAGAGATATTCCTTGATCGGACGCACTAAGCCGCGGTCCCGATTTTCGCAAATCAGGTAAACATGCTTCAGTCGTGAGCGCACCTCGGCATCGGACGGCGGGGCCGGCGGATTAAGCTTCTCGACGATGCGCGTTTTCAGGTCTTCAAGGCTGGTTTGTAAAAGCTCAGTGCCTGCGGCGACTCGATTCTGTAGTTCAGTGACGAAAGCTCTTTGGCGTTCATCATCAATTTCGTTTGCCGTGGTAGTTAGTCCGGGCGGCATCCAGAGCAGCCGGACAAAAGAGGTTTCAGACGCTCCCCTTTGCGCTGTGAGTTCATCCTGGATTCGAACTATCGAACGCGCATCATCTTCGGGAGTCGTGCCATAACGCTTGCCAACGAGATGAACTGCAAGCGTGCAATGCTCCAGGGCTTGGCGAATCGATGCCTCAGTCTGTTTACGCTCTTCTAGAGGTAACTTGTGTTCCGGCAGGACGCGGTAGCCACGCTGGCGCAGTTCGTCTCTTACAAGCTCGCGTTCTTTTGAAAGGTCGGAAGTAGTCTCGGCAAGATAAACACTCTTCGTGGCGCCGTTCGTAACCACGCTCACCGCCGTGACGGGACTCTTAAGGGTTTCGGAAGCCGGCGTGACATGCTCTGTCGGTTTAGCAGCGGTTGTCGCATCAATGTTGATAGGAGCTGTCGCGGAGGTCGGCTGCGGCGCCTCGGGAGGGTGCTTCAACTCCACGAGCGTGTTTGAGATGTCCCAGGCCAGCCGTCGCAGCGTGGTCCAGTACCTCTGATCCTTTTGCGGTAAAGCGTCCGGACTGAACTCCACCGGCATGTCCCCCTCCATCTCAAAAAACGAATAACCGATCAGGTCGCGCAATTGCTCGGGTTCTTTGTTTGCTGGATGGAGGAGCAACGGCGTCTTTATTACTTTGAAAATTCGTGAACGATAAGCTGGCGCGCCGGGCGGCGACGCAGTGCTACAGAATGTATTCAACTCAACGCGGCACCAGTCTGATTGCACGTATCGTGGTGAAACGATGGGGATCAACACCAGCGATCGCGTAACGCCTTCATCAATAGCCCCGCGCAACATATCGTTGCCGCGCAGGCTGCGATCGTCCCGCCATATCTTCGGCTGGTAGCCAAGACTGTTGCTGATAAGTCGCGGCAGCCGCTCAACCAGCAAGTCTACCCAGCCTTTGACATCGCCGGCCGGGTCTTGATCGTCAAGATGTCCGTAGCTGATAAAGATGTCGTGAGTAAAAGCCACTGGTTCATACCTCCGGCCTTGATTGGCGAGCCACCTCGGGATGGAGAGGACTTGACTAGTTTAGCTGAATATCGCCAGCGCAGCCTGCTAGGGCCTAGTAGGACTACGAGGAGCGCGGTTAATACTGCTAACCGCTGTATACAGTGAGCTCCGTGAGCTGTCAACAAACTCGAACGGTCAGAAGTTAGCGTCAGGAGTTGGCAGAGAGTGGCCGGTCATGATTAGGTTGCTTTACCAGAAGAACCATCAACAGGGCAGCAGTCGCTCCGAGGCCGGCGCTCACCAGAAACGCGAGACCTGGACCACGCCAACTCCAGAGCGCTCCCATCAGTAATGATGCCGGCAGCACGGTGATACCAAACGCGAGATTATACAAACCGTACGCTGTGCCGCGCTGTTCCGGCCGCACCAGGTCAGCAACGAGCGCCTTCTCAGCTCCTTCAGCTAACCCAAAATAAATTCCGTAAATCAGAAACAGGATCCAAACCGAGACGTTGTTAGACACAAATGCAAAGCCCGCATACACAGCAGAGTAGAGAATCCAGCCCGAAACAATCAGGCGCCGTCTGCCCAAACGGTCTGAAAGGTCACCGCCAACCAGAGAACTGACAACTTTGACGACATGAAGCAGCGCCCACAACAAAGGGATCGAAGCTATCGAAACACCCGCCGATTGCGCTCGCAAAAGTAGAAACGCGTCAGACGAATTTGAGAGTGTGAACAAAGCGATGATCAGTAGGAACCGTTTGAAGTTGCTGTCGAAGCCGCGTAAGGAGAGTGAGCTGGGAGGTGGAGGCACTAAAGCTTCATTCGAACTGCTTTTGCGTGGCGACTCGCGCACAAAGAAAGTTACGACTATCACCGCGGCAAGTGCCGGTATCGAAGCAAGCAAGAAGATTTTCGTAAAATCCGCAGCAGTCGGTGCATTGCGATTCGCCGCAAAAAGCGCCAACAGTAAATAGCCAAACAATGGTCCAACCACTGCGCCGGTATGATCCATCGCCCGGTGAAATCCAAACGCAAGTCCGCGCTCCTCGACAGCAACGGTATCGGCAATCATGGCATCGCGCGGCGCGCTGCGAATTCCCTTTCCCACCCGGTCGGTTAAGCGAATCGCCAACACTTGGGGCCAGCTTGTGGCGAACGCGAGGAAGGGCCGGGCAAAGCTCGCGAGAGAGTAGCCGAGCACGACGAAGCCCTTGCGCTTGCCTCGGCGATCGCTGAAGTAACCGGAAAAGAGTTTGAGCAGGCTGGAGATGGATTCGGCGGCGCCCTCAATCACGCCGACGATGCCCGGACTCGCGCCGAGAGTCAGAGAAAGGAAGATCGGAAGTAACGGGTAGATAATTTCACTTGAGGCATCGTTTAGCAGGCTGACGAGACTGATAGCAAAAACGTTGCGCGGCAGACGGCGATAGCGGCGCCACAGGCCTGGCGTGCCTTCATCTATTTTTGTCGGAGTAATGCGCGCATCAAACTGATCGGCGGCGTCGGTATCAGTTTCGCCCATGATCGTTCGTTAGCGATTTCCCGCGCGTCTACTTGGGGTGGGGCGTGGCTTGGCTGCCGGGGCTTTGTCGGAGAGACTGCGAGTCCACCACCAAAAAAGGGCGCCGCCGGCCAGCGCGATCAGAATCACGCCAATCATCGTCAAACGCACCAGCCAACGGACCGCCAGCCTTCCGATCAAAATGAAGATCGCTAGCAGGACAACCGCGCCGACAATGTAAATGGTTGACGTGTCCAAAAATGTTTCGAGTTCCGAGTTCCGAGTTTGGGGTTCCGAGGTGGTGGGAGCCGAAAGCTCGAGACGCGGAACGCGAAACTCGAAACTCGAAACTCGGAACTATTTTTTCCGGTAGCTTGCTCTTACTACCGTCTTGATGTTTCCGCGGATGTGAAAGTCTCCTTCAATGTCAGCGCTCAAGGGATCGCAGGCCTTAACAAAGTCTTCGAGAATCACGTTGATGACATGCTCATGAAAGATTTTGATGTTGCGAAATGAATTGATATAGAGCTTTAAACTCTTCAACTCGACGCAGCGCTCGTTCGGTACATACTCCAGACGAATGATCGCAAAGTCCGGAAAGTCTGAGAACGGACAAATCGCTGTGAATTCAGGAATTTCAAAGTTGATCTTGATTTCCCGACCAGGGAACTCGTAAAGGAACGTATCGAGCGGATAAAGATTCATCTCCGCGCGCGGTGTGGAGCGAATGTCGAGACCTTGCTGGTTGGGAGTTGTGATCGATTCTAGCGGCATGATGTGTCCTCGAATTAGCCCGTGATCTTAACTGAGGCTTGTCGAGGACACCAAACTCACAAGCTTAACCAGGAAACTGATTTCTGCAGCCAGAGCGACGAAGCGCTGGCAGTCAGCTGAGTTGATCGTGGACTCGCCGAACTTGAATCAGGTTGCGACATCGGGGCTTCGGCCGATGCTGAAGATCTTCACTAAAGCTACACCGGCAACAAAGCCACCTATGTGGGCCATGAACGCTACGCCACCGCCCGATTGAGGACCCGCACCAATTACGCCGAAAGCACTAATTAGTTGGAAAACAAACCATAGCCCAATTGCGACGACTGCAGGCACGGTCGTTAACATCCGGAGCATGATCACGCGAACTTGTCTTTTCGGATAAAGCACCAGGTAACCGCCCAGCACTCCTGAGATGGCTCCCGAGGCGCCGAGGCTGGGAATGAAAGGATTATCCCCAAATACAAACGTGGAAATAACATGCGCGAGAGACGCAATTAACCCCGTCACAAGATAGAAAAGAAGATACCTTGCGCGTCCCAGAGCGTGTTCAAGGTTGTCGCCAAAGATCCAAAGAAACAGCATGTTGCCAAAGAGGTGCATGAAGCCGCCATGCATGAACATCGAAGTGATTAGGGTTAAGTAAACCGAACCTGGTGTTCGTTGCAGGTTAATCACTGCCTGCTGATCTCCCACCTCGATTGGTACCGGCCGCGCGATGTCTGACCCAGTTCGAATTTCTTCCGGCACCGTGGAAAACGCATAAGTGAACTGTTCGTTGGATCCGAGTCCCTGGAAGAAAACGAAAACCAGCACATTGATCGCGATCAGTATGTAGTTAACGACGGGGACCGTGGTCCGGTCGGTGTTGTCATCGCCAATCGGGAAAATCATTTACTCACCTCTCTGAAGCAAGCATTAGTTTGATTTATCAAATCAGAAAACTATGTCGAAACTCTCTCGTGGAGTTGGCGAATGCAAGAGCTTCTTTAACTACCCACTCCGGCCCGGACAATGGCTGGCTCATGGGGCTTTAACAGTTCGTAACCTTCAGACCGGGCCACATAAGTTGCCGCGGTAAGGTCGCCGGTTACGTTGAGAGTGGTTCGGCACATATCGAGAATGCGATCGACTCCTAAAATGATCGCAATCAAGGCGGGATTGACGCCAATCGTCACCAGCACACCGATGATGAAAGGAATCGAACCTGAAGGAACACCGGCGGTTCCGATCCCTCCCAGAATCGCCAGGTAAACCACCATCAGTTGCTGGCCCAACGATAAATCGATGCCGGCGAGTTGGGCCAGGAAGAGCACCGTCACACCTTCGTAAAGCGCGGTGCCGTTTTGATTTGCCGTGGCGCCGACGGTCAATACAAAACTATTAATCTCTTGCGGGACACCCAGATTTTCTTCCGACACACGTAGCGCTGTCGGCAAAGTGGCGTTCGATGATGATGTGGAGAACGCTGTCAGAATTACAGTCTTGATGCGGCGGAAAAAGTCC
Organism: Pyrinomonadaceae bacterium; assembly: GCA_963826235.1. Classification (GTDB taxonomy): domain Bacteria; phylum Acidobacteriota; class Blastocatellia; order Pyrinomonadales; family Pyrinomonadaceae; genus PSRF01. The sequence continues at coordinate 755,226 of CAWGWE010000003.1, forward strand.
AGAGGCGACAGACGCGATAAGAAATAGATCGAAAGCGAGTACACGCCGAACATATGCAGCGCCAATCCCAGCAACACGGTAAGGACGAACCAAGCCAGCGCCTGAAGTAAGTCCAATCCGAATCGCGCCGTATTGTTAAAGAGCAAACAAGCAACTGCATAAGGCGCAAACTTCATGATCATCTCAATGATCTTTGCGGTGATTTCATACAACGCCTGCAAGCCACGCAGCAGGGGCGCGGTCGTAGTGACTGGAATCAAAGTGATGGCGATGCCGACCACCAGGGCAAAAAACATCAGGTGCAGCATGTTCGGTGTGCCACCTGAAGTTGCTGTACTCGGATTGTTAGGAACTCCTGCTATCGAAGCCAATGGATTCGAGGGGACAATGGTTTCGACCACTTGCATCAATGGTGTCGGCACCGAGCCACCTTTCTTCGCCGCTTCTACCTGAGTTGTCGCGTCTTTCCCGTAGCGGGCCTCGAGTTCTGCTTTCGTATCAGGAGCGATCCGATCGCCGGGCCTGATGGTGTTTGCGAGAGTTAATCCAATAATCACGGAAATGGCCGATAAGATGAAGCAGTAGACAAACGACTTGAGCCCGACGCGGCCAAGTTTGCGAATGTCGCCAATTCCCGCCACGCCAACAACGAGAGAAGAAAAGACGAGTGGGACAACTATCATCAGCAGCAGCCTGAGAAACAGCTGCCCGATCGGTCCGGTGATGTTGTCGACAATCCAAACTACGCGCGGATGACTACCGCCAAGCAGGTAATTAACGGTTACGCCTGCAACCACGCCAACGATTAGACCTATTAGAATTCGAGTATGAAGCGCCGGGCCTTTCGGCTTGTCGGAAGTCTTCTCGTCGAGATCAGTCGTCACCTCGCGTTCAAACGCATCAGCTTCAATTGATTTGGATTTTTTTGTTTTGTCTTTGGGCATAGCGATTCTAAGTTTGAGTTTCGAGTTCAGAGTTTCGAGTTTCGGGTTACGAGTTTCGGGTACCAAGTGTCGAGTGACAGGTTTCGGGCTTTGCCCTCCGGGGCAAAACCCGAAATTCGGAACGCGAAACTCTAAACTCGAAACTCCTCATCTTCCCCACCGCAACTTATCGCGCAGCACTTCAAAGTAGTTGCGGTTCATCGGCTGCACTAATTTGAAGGTTGCGCCACTCTTTTTGATTCGCACGCGATCCCGGCACTGCAACGGGAACCCAACCTGGCCATCCAGTGTCAACGACACGTCCTCCTCCTCAGTTCTCAGGAGCAGCTCGATCTCAGCATCATCGGGAACAACTATCGGACGGTTCGATAACGTGAAGGGGCAAATCGGTGTGATCACTACAGCATTCATCGAAGGATAGATCACCGGGCCGCCCGCCGAGAGGTTGTACGCTGTGGAACCAGTGGGCGTCGACACGATCAAGCCGTCAGCTCTAAACGAATTTACAAACTGACCATTAAGGTAGGCTTCGATTTCGATGATACGAGCCAGAGCTGACTTGTTGATGACAACATCGTTGAGAACGCGATTGCGTGTCACTTCCTTTGCATCACGTAGCAGTTCCACTGCCAGCATTACCCTGGTATCAACGCGATAGTTACCAGCAAGAATCGACTCAAGTGCAGTGTAAAGCTCCTCGATGCGAAATTCAGCGAGGTAGCCAAGCCCACCGTAATTAACACCCAACACCGGGACTTCGCAGTCACCCAGCATCCGCGCGGTTGCGATCATCGTGCCATCGCCACCGAGCACAATCATGAGGTCGACATTGGCGGCTAACTGATCCGGTGGGAAAGACTCAACAACGCATCCAGTTTGATGTTCAATGCGCTCTCGTTCCAGATCCGCGGTGCCAGCCAATGCGATACCGCGTTGAGCTAACCACTCGACTGCACCGCAGACGGTTTGCAACGCGTCCGGCTGGTGCGGTTTTACGATTATGCCTACACGCCGGATGGAAGCGGTCGTCATCGCGTTACGAGCACGAGCCCAATCGTTGAGATGAATTGAATCTTGGAAAACGCTGGCAATGTTAACTGCTAGCGTGATTCGGAGCAACAGGAAGAAGAGCGACTACGGCAGAGTTTTCTCGTAAAGCGCTAGGAATTCGCGATTGCCGTCAGCTCCTTGCAGGGGCGATTCGATCAAGCCCACGGCACGTAAGCCTAAGTGGGTCGCAGCTTGATTTACTTCGGCAATGACGCGCCCGTGTTTCTCTGGATCGCGTACGATGCCGCCGCTGCCGACTTCACCCCGGCCCACTTCGAATTGTGGTTTGATAAGTGTGATTAGCCTGCCGGAATCAGCAAGGAGAGGAATCAGCGCCGGCATTACTTTAGTCGCGGAAATGAAGGAAACATCCATCACCGCCAGATCGAATTTTTTTGAGAAGTCTTCCGGCTTTAGATAGCGAGCGTTCACACCTTCCTTGACGGTGACCCTTGGATCGTTGCGCAAGCGCCAATCGAGTTGGTTATGTCCAACGTCTAAAGCGACAACACTCCCGGCGCCGTGTTGCAGCAAACAATCGGTGAAACCTCCGGTCGACGCACCCACGTCAATACAAACCAATCCATTTACATCGATAGCAAACTCGCGCAGGGCGGCCTCGAGTTTCAAACCGCCGCGACCAACATAACGGGAGGTGGGATCGTCAGCTCCTTTGAGCCGAATTTGTGCGTCTAGTGGTGTGGTATCGGAAGGCTTTGCAACACGTTGCTCATTTACCAGAACGAGTCCGGCCATGACCAACGCCTGGGCTTTGGTCCGAGAGTCGGCGAGCCCACGTTCGACTAGTAATTTGTCTATCCGCTCGGATTTCCGCTCGCGCTTCATCTGGCATCACTTTACGCCGCGAGCGGCAGCGCTGCCAGTTGCGGGTCGTCGTTAGGCCTGTTTGCGTGCGCTTTGGCTGATCGCGCGCGGCATATCCGCGACCCCAAGCTCGGTCGCGCACTCCTGGCACAACCAAACAACGATGTGCGGCGCGTCGGCCCAGAAAAAAGATTCCACCTTGCTGGCCATTTGCAGCGCGTTATCAATCGATAAGCGTTGTAACGCCTGCAAATAATAGACACCAGTGTAAGTTTCACCGGCGGCGCCGCTTTCTTTATGAATACACTCCCGCTCTCGAAACCATTGTTTCGCCATAGCTATACCTACTTCCTCGCGAAATGGTCGCGAAAATATCAATCGCAAAAAAGTCGGGGACTATCTGTGAGAGAGAATTACCAGGGCAAGTGGCCGGACGGCCCGCTGAAATTTCTTCGTTCGCGACGCATAATGCCACTCGTTGGGGAAGGAGTCAACATTCTTGTACACGTTTGGACAAAGTACTGCAAAAAGACCGAATAAATAGGAAAGTCGGAGTATCTCGGAGGGGTTTGGTACGGCTCGAAGCTATGGGCGGGGCGAACCTTCAAAAATCTCTCGAATTCGTGTAAGTCCATCTCCCGCGCGGCGTTCGCGCCTTAAGCGGCGCGCCGCTCTTCTTTCTTCCCGTCTTTCCTCCCGCCGCGCCGCGCGCTCTTCAGCGTCGCGATCCTCGGCGTCCGGCTCAGGCGTGCTGATAACTCTTTCAACCGGCTTCGAAAGACGAGAGTTCCGGATGGGTTGCGGACGACTGACCGGGGACGAAGGTTGAACTTCAATTCCATCACTTGAGCGGTCAGTATTCGCTGCTGTGTCTACTGCAACGGTATCATCGGGATCTACGGTGGCGCCACTTGCTTCTCCAGAAGGCGGGATGAAGCCGGTGGAAGCCTCTTGCGAAGACTCGGGGTTGGTTGTCGCTGCCGACCCTTCAAGAGATTGCTGGCGATTGCTGAATACAAAGGAAGCAGTAACTGCCCCGACTATGGCCGCCAGACAAAGCGCTGCACCTAACAACATCTTCTGCTTCGATCGCGAAGCCCTTCGTACTTCCTCAAGCGGTACGACTGGACGCGCCGATTGCACAGTTGCTTCGTCGTCGAAGTGAGGAAGAGTGAGCGGCTCTTCTTCGGCCAATGAATCGTCAATCGCGAAATCCCGGTTTTCCATATGAAAGCTATCCCCCCTGGCAGAGTCTTCGAATATCAGCATTAGCAACTAAAAGGCCATGGAAACACTTTCGCTCTTTCTTGTCCTAAAACGTCATATTTGCTACCGGGCAATGATTACGCAGCCGTTAAGGAACAACTCCTGACCATTTGGTGCAGAAAAATACGCCCGTCCCAACTTGGAACGGGCGTACTGTTGCAGTCTTTGGTCGACTCTACTTACCAACCTTCTGCGGCTTTGCGCGGCGGTCGTCTAGCACATCAATGCTTTCTCGTACTCGCGTGTAGATTCCGTCGGCGTCCAGCCCATACTTGGCAAGCAGCAACTTGGGATCGCCGTGGGTCACAAGACGATCGGGGATTCCCATCCGGACAACGCGAACCTTGTCTTGTAGTCCGTTCTCTTCCAGCAACTCTAAGATTGCGGAGCCAAAGCCACCGGCGAGATATGCTTCTTCAACAGTCACCAAGAGTCGTTTCGTTCGTGCGAGCGCCAGCAAAAGTGACGAGTCGAGCGGTTTCACAAAACGAGCATTCACGACGGTAGTCTCGATGCCTTCCTTCGCAAGATTCTCAGCCGCCTGCAAAGAGGGATGCACCATCGAGCCATAGGCGAGGATCGCCACTTGGCCGCCGTCGCGTAAGATTTCGCCCTTGCCAACTTCCAGGATCTCGGGCTGACGTTGGATGTCGGCGCCGACACCATTTCCGCGGGGATAACGCATCGCTGCGGGCCCGTTATGCTCGAGCATCGTCAGCATCATGTCGCGCATCTCGCCCTCGTCTTTTGGCGCCATCACAATGATGTTCGGCACCGATCGCAAGTAAGCAATGTCCAGCAAACCATGATGGGTAGGACCATCGCCACCGGCAATCCCGCCGCGATCCAGGCAAAACTTGACGTTGAGGTTTTGGATGCAGACATCATGGACTAACTGATCGAACCCGCGCTGAAGAAAAGTTGAATAGATGGCGCAGACCGGTTTCAGTCCCTCCACCGACATGCCAGCGGCAAACGTAACGCAATGCTGCTCGGCAATGCCTACATCAAACGAGCGCTCGGGAAACCGTTCCAGCGCCTCACAAACTCCAGTGCCGTCAGGCATGGCGGCTGTCAAAGCCACGACGTTCGGATCACGTTCCATTAACTGACAAAGCGTGCTGCCGAAGACTGCGGTGTAGGTCGGTGCTTTCGCCGCCGACTTGACCGCCTTGCCTGTCTTCAAATCAAAAGGACCAGTTGCATGCCAACGATAGTAGTCTTTTTCCGCCTGCGGATGACCTTTGCCTTTCGTGGTTAACGCGTGGACGATCACCGGCCCATCCTTCACCTGTTTTGCTTCTCGCAGCGCCGCTACAAGCGCGCGCGGATTGTGTCCGTCAACATAGCCGATATATTTGAATCCCAACTCACTGACCAGGGCACCGGGCAATACCGCCGCCGCTATCGCATCCTTTACCGTTTTCGCGGCATGATGCAGTCGCTCTCCTAGCGAAGGAATCGATAACAAGGTTTCCTCGACCTCGTCTTTGAACCGGTGATAACCCTGGGCGGTGCGTATTCGATTCAAGTATCCAGTTAGCGCCCCGACCGCAGGAGCAATAGACATTTCATTGTCATTGAGGACCACAATCAAACGAGTCTTCAGATGACCCATCTGATTGATAGCTTCCATCGCCATGCCGCCAGCAAGAGATGCATCTCCGATCAAGGCGACCACATGGTGCTGTTCGCCTTTCTTATCACGCGCAATTGCCATCCCCAGTGCGGCGGACAAGGAAGTCGACGCGTGGCCGGCGCCAAAGGTGTCGTACTCCGATTCATCGCGTCTCAGGAACCCACTAATGCCACCATACTGCTTGATCGTAGGCAACAAATCGCGACGCCCGGTAATGATCTTGTGGGCATACGCCTGATGACCCACGTCCCAAACCAAACGGTCCTGTGGTGTGTCGAACGCATAGTGCAAAGCCACGGCCAGTTCGATAGCACCCAGTGAAGCCCCCGTGTGGCCACCAATGCGTGACATAGTTTCCAAAATGTATTGGCGAATTTCTTCGGCTACGTCGGGAAGTTGAGCGAGTGGCACCTGCCGCAGATCGGCGGCGGAATTAATATTTTGCAGGAGACCCATTTGGCGCATTGTAGCTTGGTGATTCCTCTTTTACTACTTCCCAGATTTCTTAACATTTCCTAAATCCACTGCTGCCCGCGCCCTTTGTTCTCACGAAAGCCGGGGGGCTGGACTTTGCGCAGCAAAGTACTCTGTAGCATCTTTAGCGCCGTTCCGTCAAGCTTTTAGTTCAGCCAACATCCGCGCACTCGCGTCTAAGTAGTCGCAAAGAGAGGTTCGTTGTCCCCAGGTTTAAGAGTTAATCAGCGACGGGAAAAGGAGTAACGGAAGAATGTTCTTAAGAAAGATTTCATCTGCCATCCTGGCAGTGCTCGCTTTGACTGCGGTCGGGTCTGCGCAGCAAAAGCCAGCTTCTACGCAAGAAAAGATCGGCAGCGGTCAGGAAGGTGCGCGCGAGGGTCGCCGCCACGGAAGAATTGGACGTCACAGAGGATTCGCGGGAATGCGCGAGTTGGATTTGACTGAAGAACAACGGCAACAACAGCGCGCAATCATGCAGCGACAGTTGGAAAAGACCAAGGCTCAGCGAGAAGAACTTTTCAAGCTGCGTGAAAAAAGAATTGCCGGCACGCTGACGCCGGAAGACGAAGCCCGCGTCCAGTCGTTACGGCAGGAGATTCGCGACTCGATGCAAGGCATCCGTAGTGAGATGGAAGGTGTTCTGACAGCCGAACAGCGTGCCAGACTCGAACAGCTCAAAAGCGAACGCAAGGCGCGGCGTGATGAAATGCGCGAGCATAGACGCGAACGGCGTGAACATCGCGAAGCGCTGCCACGATAGTTCGTTCCCCCTCCACCGCATGGCCCGGCCTTGCCCCCCAAGGTCGGGCCATTTTTCTTGTGCGTCTTAAGCGCAACACGAGGCAGTTTGATTCTGACTTGCCGTAGTAATCTGCACCTTGTCACCACAGGCGCATGGATCTGTTTCGGGCAGATTGTCAGCGAGCACCACAAACACTTCCCACTCGTTGCCATCCGGATCGCGGACCCAGGTCTTATCTTGAGTCGCATAACAACAGTTGGTCTGCATTTCGTCGCGAGTTATCAATCCCACTTCTGACCAGCGCTGCCGGGTGGCTAGCACATCGTCGGTAGAAGCCACTTGAATCCCCAGGTGGGAAAGAGCGCCGCGCTCATTAACCACTCCTTCGTTCAGGGTGAGATTCAGCGGGGGATTCTGTACGTCAAATTTTGCGTAACCTTTCCGCACCTTACTCGGTTCAAGTCCCAGCATCTTTCTGTAGAACTCGATGCTCGTTTCAACACTACGGACATTGAGAGCCAGGTGGGCCTTGAGAGCCACTACGCCTTTGTTCAACTTGCCTTCCATATCTGACCTCCAGTATATTCATATGCGTTCTTCCGCATGTGTTGCGCATCTTAGGGGGCAATGACAGATATGTCAAGCCGTATTTGTCTCAAGGTGTTTTAGCTTTGGAAATGCGAGTCAAATCGCTGGAAACCGGGGATTGGGACGCTTTAAGGAAGGTCTATGTTGAGGCCCTCGCCACCGGAGAAGCAACCTTCGAGACGGCCGCTCCCACCCAGGCGGAGTGGGATGCCGGACACCTTTCATTTGGCCGAATTGGAGCTTACGCAGTCCCGGAAGAAAGACTGATTGGCTGGGCGGCGCTTAGTAGCGTTTCAAAAAGACAGGCCTACGCGGGCGTCGCCGAGGTAAGCGTTTATGTGGCTACCGCAGCCCGTGGGAAGGGCGTTGGTCGCGCCCTCCTCCAGGCTTTAATTCTGGAGTCTGAACGCAACGGAATTTGGACCTTGCAGGCAAGCATTTTTCCGGAGAATGTGGCGAGCTTAAGACTCCATCAAAGTCTTGGCTTTCGAACGGTAGGACAGCGTGAACGAATTTCCAAGCTACAGGGCGTATGGCGAAACACGGTTATCCTGGAGCGACGCAGCAAGATAATAGGTACCGACTAGAACGAGCAAAATTGGCATGTATTTTGGTCACAAGAAACGGATAGAAAATCCAGGTCTTTTTCTCTTAAATAACCGTCAGAAATCACTGAGTCGGAGGAACTCCAACGGGTCACAAATCGTATCAGTTAGGCCCCGTTCCATACGAAAAAGCAAATGACATCCAACAAGCATTACAGCATGGAACTGTTCTTCAAAGCGCTTGCCGATCGCACCAGGCTGCGCTTGCTCAATCTGATCGGTGAAGACGAGATTTGTGTCTGTTTCTTCGTTGAAGCTCTTAAAACCAATCAACCAAAAATTTCGCGGCACCTGGCCTATTTGCGAAAGGCAGGCGTCGTCGCCGGACGACGCGAGGGCAAATGGATTCACTACCGCGTTGTGGAACCTCCCGATGAGCATGCTGCGAAAATTTTTCGAGAAGTACGTAATTGGTTGCGCGACGATGAAACTATGCAACTCGATCGAGCGCGGCTCGCACAGATTTGTTGTTCCACACAGCTCCCCATACAACTACAAAAGGCGCCGCGCCCCGCTAGTCTCGGCGCTTAACCTTCAAGAGGAACAAAATGGTTACCGCTATTGAACCCCTGCTTCGCGAACAATTGCTCGACCGGCGTAAAAAACTGGAAATCGCAACTATTGGCTATCGGAATGATGACGAGCTCTCGCGTTTGCTGCGCGAAGTCGACTCGGCCTTACAAAGAATGGATGACGGAACTTACGGTATTTGCGACGTCTGTAAGGAACCCGTAGAAAGCGGGCGATTGATCGCAGACCCGTTGACCCGCCTCTGTATTGACCATTTGTCGCCGAACGAACAGCGAGCTTTGGAAGACGATCTTGAGTTGGCCGCACAGATCCAAACTGGATTGCTGCCCCAACCGAGCCAGAAAATTGATGGTTGGGAGATCGCTTATCACTACCAGCCGGCTGGAATTGTCAGCGGCGACTACTGCGACGTAATCAGCGATAACGATAAGAGTGTTTTGTTTGTACTGGGAGATGTTTCCGGTAAAGGTGTTGCGGCGTCGATGTTGATGGCCCATCTGCAGGCAATGTTTCGCACTTTGATTTCAGTTGCCTTACCCTTGGAGCAGATGATTGAGCGCGCAAGCCGCGTGTTCTGCGAAAGCACCCTTCCTACCCACTATGCAACACTCGTCTGCGGCAAAACTAATTCTTCCGGATTGGTGGAAATCTGCAACGCCGGACACTTGCCGCCATTGCTATTTCACGAAGGGAGCGTCCGTGCGATTGAGGCGACGGGCCTGCCTCTAGGTATGTTTTGCAACGAACACTTTACTGCAACGCGTATGCAATTAGAGGCGGGCGACACCTTGTTGCTTTACACGGACGGATTTTCAGAGGCGGTAGATGGTGGCGGAGTGGAATACGGCGCCGAGCGTCTGTCTCGTCTGTTCAGCGATCGTCATGAATTACCGCCGCGTGCATTGCTTGATGCTTGTATGCGCGACTGGCTCTCTTTCGGAGACGGCCGCCGGACAAGGGACGACGTCACCTTGATGGCAATTCAGCGAACCCACTGAATTCTACGCTAAGATTTTCTTAGCTCACGTCGCAAACGAAGTACAGCTATTTCGGGTCGGGCGCCTAGTCTCACGGGCAATCCGATCACACCTGTGCCACTGGACACATAAAGCTGCGTGTCGCCGCGACGAAAGAGGCCATGCGCATATTTAAGATCCTTAGTTGCCAGCCTCGCCGGGGCTCCTATGAATGGAAGCGTAACCTGGCCGCCATGCGTATGGCCGCTCAAAATTAACGAGACGCGTTGAGTTTGCGCCAAATCGAGAACCGCAGGTTGATGCGACAGCAGCAACGTAGGCCGGTTTTTATCGATGCCGTAAAAAGCACGCTCCCAATTTGTACGCGCCCACGACCAATCATCGATGCCCGCCAGTTGCAGTGTTTCAGATCCCCTCCTTAGTCTCGTATTGCTATTGTTGAGAACGGGAATGTGGTTTCGTTCCAGAGCACGCGTCGTCAACTCGTGATCTGTGTAGTGATCATGATTGCCTAACACGGCCCAGACACCTTCTGGAGCGTTCAAGCCTCCCAGGGCTTCCGCACATGGTTCGATGAAGCGACGGTAAGTTGTCGTGTAGTCGCCCGTGAGAGCAATCAGATCCGGCCTGGTAGATTGCGCCAGGCTCACAACGCGTTGCAGCTCATCCAGCCCAACAATGCGACTGTGGTGAACGTCGGTTATTTGAGTAATCCGAAAGTTTTCAAAAGCCGGCGGCAGGTCGCGGATAAACACATCCTGTTCAGCGATGCGATAATAGTAAGGCTCAACGAACCGGGCATAGACGGCCGTCGCTGAGATAGCGAACAAAGGCGCAGCGGCCAGACCTGTTAGAAATTGGCGACGATTCAACTCGACTTTGGTCACTTGTCGATTCTAACGGCTCCGCGCCTCACAAGATAGTTCTTCAAAGTGATAAGACTGCGACTTCTTGACAATCCACGACTGCAGACTAGAATTGGTTTTCGCCTCGTTCAGGCAAGGAGATGTGGCCGAGTGGCTGAAGGCGGCGGTTTGCTAAACCGTTAAGGGTCAAAAGCCCTTCACAGGTTCGAATCCTGTCATCTCCGCCAGATTGAAACGATGAACGCGGAGCGCGGAACGCTGATCGAAAGTGCTTACTTCAGTTCAGCGTTCATCGTTCCGCGTTCATTCTTTAAATAATGACTGTTCGCGTTCGTTTTGCTCCGTCACCCACCGGCTACTTGCACATTGGTGCCGCGCGTTCGGCGTTGTTCAACTGGCTCTTCGCCCGCAAGCTGGGTGGCAAATTCCTCCTGCGCATCGAAGATACTGATCTTCAGCGCTCAACCGACGAGTCCACCCGATCGATTATTGAAGGTTTGAAGTGGTTAGGACTGGACTACGATGAGGAAGTTGTCTTTCAGTCAGCTAATACGCCCAAGCATCGAGCCGCCGCCAACAAATTGGTCGAGGCCGGCAAAGCCTACCGCGACTTTACCCCTAAACAAGATCGCGATGATGCAACAGTAAAGCAAGGCATCGTTGATCGCGCACGCGCGCATGCTGGAGAAGGCACCGATCATCGCGCGAATCCATATCGCGATTTAGACCCGGCGGAATCGCAGCGCCGGGCCGAGGCGGGCGAGCCGTTTGCCGTGCGCCTCAAGGTACCGCGCGACGGTAAGACTCATTTTGACGATCTTGTTTATGGAGCACAGCAACGGAATTATGCCGAGATCGAAGATCTCGTGTTGCTGCGCTCGGACGGTCATCCCCTTTACAACCTTTCCGTGGTCATTGACGACATCGAAATGGGAATCACACACGTGATTCGTGGGCAGGATCACGTCACCAACACCCATAAGCAAATTCTGCTTTACGAAGCCCTGGGCACGCCGATGCCTAAGTTTGCTCACTTGCCTCTGATACTCGCGCCAAACAAAGGCAAACTTTCAAAACGCAAACATGGCGAGGTGGTATCGCTTACCACTTATCGTGATCGCGGTTTTGTGCCCGCGGCATTTCGGAATTTTCTGGCACTGCTGGGCTGGTCACCATCGGAAACAAAAGAGATCATGACTCTTGAAGAATTGACCAAAGAGTTTTCGCTTGAAGGCATTGGTCGCGCGAACGCAATCTTCAACTTCCAGGAGAATGATCCGCGTCACTGGACTGACGACAAAGCTCTGTGGATGAACGCCGAGTACATCCGCACGATGCCGATCGATGAGCTGCTGCCCATGGTAAAAGCAGAACTCCGCGCTAACAAACTTTGGCGCGACGAGTATGAAGACGACGATCGTGATTGGCTGATCCGAACGTTGGAGTTGATCAGGCAGCGTTTCCATACGCTTAAGGACTTTTCCGCTCAGGGCCGCGCTTACTTTTCTGATGACTTTGATTTTGAACCGGCGGCGGTCAACAAGAACTTGCGCAAAGAGCCAAAACTCCGCGAACTGCTGCCGGCCTTTGCGGATCGTCTGGCTAAACTTGATTCCTTCACGGCTGAAACCGCCGAAGCCACTCTGCGAGCATTTGCTGAGGAGCAGGGAGTCAAAGCAGGACTGCTGATCAATGGCTCGCGAACAATGTTAACGGGGCAGGCAGTCGGTCCCTCGATGTTCGAAGTGTTTGATATTCTCGGACAAAAGCGTTCGGTTGAGCGCCTGCATAGTGGCGTGCCCTGGTTCGACGCGATGAATGCATTAGGTGACGTTTAGCCGGAAATCTGGCCTTTTAGATGAGGAGACCTGGTTCGTATGGAGGGGAGAAAAGAGATGTTTCACAAAACGGTAATATTGATTTCGCTGGTGCTCGTGCTCACGTCGTTAACAGCTGCGCAAAACACAAACTCGTCGACCACTACGCGTCCGCGCGAGACGAATACGAACACAAGTAAACCTCCGGCTAGCACAAAAGAAAGCACCGACACTCAAGCACCCACCACCACTCCGCCGGCGGCTCAACGTACAGAAGCCAAACCAAAGATGGCCGCGACGGAAGTGCCCGGATCTGCTGGCGTGGTTTCGGCTTTCAACAACTTAGTTGATGGCATTCGCAAAGCGAACGTCAAAATGGTAACCGGTGTCTATTTGAATTCACCGCGACTACTTCTCTTTAACAACAACGGAACGGTTACCCGAGGTTGGGAACAATTACGAAAGAACCGTGAGAGCTCTTACCCGCACATGAAGGATGTGACACTCGACGTCAAGGATGTGCAGATAACAATGCTCGGTCGCGATGGCGCGTTGGTAACGTGTCTCTGGAATCAATCACAGACGTATCAGGAAACTCCGGAAACGGCATCGGGCCGCATGACTCTCGTATTCAAGCGAACTGGAAAAGATTGGAAGGCTGTTCATCTTCATACCTCACCTGACAAGCCCGATCCTTCTCGGGTAATGCCGTCAGAGCAAACACCGTCGCCCACGCCTACTCCGACACCAAACTGAATAGAGGCCTGTCCTCTTCTGAACATTAAAGAAGCCGCCCACGTCTAAAACGTAAGCGGCTTCCGGTGAACTGTTGGGATTGGCCTGTGGACTAACCGTGTGCTGACATCCCTTAGGAGGAGCACCAAGCAGTAAGACGACTGAACCGTAATCCTAACAATCTCGATTCAGAGGTCAGGCCGCAGCCACCTCACTGTGATAAGAACTCATAAATTATTTGATCACCTCCTTTTCAGTGTTAGGCAAATAATAAATGAGCGCTGGAGCGTGCGTCAATCGCTTTTTTAGCTCCCTCACCCGCGACTAAAAGCGAGCCGGCCGCCGACATAGACTTCTCGCGCGTGTTCTATCCCAAAAAAGTACGAAAGCTCGCGGTAGTCGTCACAATCGTGAATGACAAAATCGGCACTCTTACCCGCCTCAAGTGACCCCAGCTTCGCTCCACGATTCAGACTATAAGCCGCATTGATCGTCGCTGCCGTAATGGATTCAGCTGCAGTCATCTTTAGATGTGTCGCCGCGAGAGAAAGCACTTGCAACATCGAAGGTGTCGGGGAGGACCCGGGATTAAAGTCCGTCGCCAAAACGACCGCGAGGCCGGCTGCGATCATTTCGCGCGCAGCAGGATAATCACGTGACCCAAGCGCATAAACTGAACCGGGCAAAAGTACTGGTTGCACGCCCGCGGATTGTAACGCCGCAATCCCCGCTGCATCGGTGTGTTCAAGGTGATCTGCCGTGTCCGCTTGCAACTCCGCGGCTAATTTCGCTCCGCCGGAAAGTGAGAGTTGATCTGCATGAATCCTTAACCCAAAACCCAGCTCGCGCGCGACGGTAAGGATTTGTCGAGCTTCCTCGATTGTAAAGACCTTCGTCTCGCAGAAGACATCGCAGTATTCCGCAAGCTCTTCGCGCGCGACCGCAGGCAGCATCTCTTCAATCACAAGGGCGACGTACTGGTTCCGGCATTCGCTAAACTCTTGCGGGATATCGTGAGCGCCGAGGAAAGTTGGTACATAACGAAGCGGTAATTCCTGGTCGAGCTGTTTGATACCGCGCAAAATTTTTAATTCATCATCCAGTGTCAGACCGTAGCCGGATTTCGCTTCCACAGTCGTAGTGCCGCAACGAAGGAACCAATTGGCATAACGCTTTCCGGAATTAAACAAATCCTCCTCGGTCGCAGCGCGGGTAGCTCTCACCGTCGACTTGATGCCGCCGCCTCGAGCCGCGATCTCCTGATAAGTGGCACCGGCGGCTCGTTCTTCAAATTCATCCGCTCGCGTCCCGGCAAAGACCGGATGCGCGTGCGCGTCGACGAAGCCTGGCAAGACAATTCGCCCCGCCGCATCTATCACTTCGCAGTCGGAAGTGATCAAATCCTCAATCTCGCTGCGTGCTCCCACCTTTTCAATGCGAGTGCCGTGAACGAGCATTGCCCCGTCTGCAATAATCGAGAGCTCCCGCAACTCCGCGCCCACGCGCGGCCGCGCTGGACCAGCCAGTGTTACCAGCTGCGAGCAATTTATTACAGCAAGTGAATTAGCCACCGTGAGTCTAGCTAAGCTTCCTTATATACCCAGGCTCCGGCGATGGCGCCAATTACATATACAATTGCGCCCCAAACGAACGCGATCAGCATTACATTAAGCGGGACGCCAAAAAGAATGCCATTGATAGCGCCCGTGTAGATATAGATGCCGAACCACATGATCAGTCCGGCAACGACTGCCGTCTTCACTCCTGGACCGAGTCGCGGACGAATCAGTGCGTAGAGGAAGACCAGGACGATGCCCATAACGAAGGTCAGTGTCACCGCCACAATCATGAACGATCCACCGGGCTCGGGAATCCTGTATCGCGCAAAGAACTCTCGCATCTGCGTACCCAGGATCACGTCGTTAAGAAGAAACTCACCGATATTCAGAATCAAACCCGCCAGCAACCCTCCGATCAAAACTTTTCCCAGATTGATGTTTTTCATATCCAGCTCCTTTTCGAATTTGATTTTATGAAGCCGATGAAGTGTGATCGTGAATGATGCGCCAACCTTGCCTGGTGCGTCGGAAGATCAAGGTGAAACGACCATGCGGCTGATCGTTGGTTCGCTGCAGATGCCAACGGCCAAGGACCATCACGCTATCCGGACCCAAGACGGTGGTCTCCAGATCGGAAAAGGTCAGGGTTCCCATTTTCTCTCGTGAGTCGTAGTTCTTCTGGTAACGATCGTGAACCGTTTGCCAGCCGCGCGTATGGCTGTCGCCCGAAATAAACGTGATCTCAGCGTTGCGCGCATAGCCATCCATGTAGCCAGCCACATCGCCACGGTTCCAGGCATCTCGCTGGGCATCAATCACCGCTCGAACGGCGGCAACGATCTGTGCGTTGCGTTTTTCTTCGCGCGTCTGAGACATGTGCCGCGCGTGACCATCAATCGCCGGACCCAGGGTTAATACCGAGAGCACAAAAGCAATGACTATTCGGGGACTTGGCTTCATCAATTTTTCCTCAAGTGGATGAATCGAAATGTGAACCGGCTAATCTGGGGCGCATGTATATCACGGGACTGATGTCAGGCGACTACGGGAAATAGCGATAGTGACCAGTGATCGTCCAATTGAACAAAACGTCTTCGGCTCTCGTGCCTGCTCCGATGTTGTGAATTATCAAAAAATGTTTGGGAGATTCCGTGACCAGGTTGCTGACAATACCGATATGAGGTACTCCTCCGCCAAGGTCCCAAGCCACGATATCGCCTGGTAAATAATCATCCCGATTTGTCGTCGTCGGCAGGGACTTGCCGCGGCGCTGGAAAAAAGTCATGAGATTCCACACGCGGCGATGATCGATGTTCCGGTCCGGACGCGTATTTCCCCAGCGCCGCGGGTACGCTGACCAGGCGGCCCTCATGTCTTCGTGCACTTCCTTCTGCAAATCGATTTCGGCCTTGCGAAAGGCGCGGACAATTACGTCCGAACAGACGCCAGTTTCCGGAGGGACATCCCCGCCCGGGTAATCAAGGCTGACGTAAGTGGGATCATAGCCGGTCGTAATCCCAATTTGTTCGACGGCGCTGGCAAGAATGGGTTTTAGTTGCGGCGGGGCGTTTTGAGAAAGCGGCGCTTCAGTTGAGCGCGGTGGCATTCGCACTCCGCTCGCCGATCCGGTAAGCCCTGAATCTTTCTGGCAGCCGGTAAACGCAACCATAAGTGCGAGTGCAAAAGGAAGGCTGCAGCGAAATGCGTTCATTTGAGCCTAACTCACTTTCGACTCCAACCACGAGCGGACATCTTCGCGCATCTCCGGTACAAAGTCGTGACCGCCTTCGTATCCTTTGAACGTCACATCGCTTGCGCGCCAGCATAATTGCTCAGCGTAATCGCCGACTCGCTCGGGCGGATAAAACTCGTCCTGATTTCCGGCGAGATGAAACACGGCGGCGCGGGTTTTTTTGTAATTCTGATTGGTCTGCCAATCGCCGGGCAATCCGCCGCAGATTCCAATCACGCCTCGTAAGACATCGGCATGCGTAAACGCAAAACGATAGTTGAGCGCGCACGACTGGGAAAAGCCGACCAGGAAAATGTTCTGAGGATCAGTGACGCGTTCCGTTGTTAACGCTGCGATTAAATCAAGTACTGCCTGGTGATGAATCGCAACCGACTCTTCGGGATGAAAGTTTGTTAACCAACCAAAACCGAACCGCAGCGGACCACCAGCTTCTTTAGGTTCTTTCATATGTTGATGAAAGCCCTGCATTGCTGCGATTGCGAAGCTGAGGGGCGCCATTTGTCGAGCTTCGCGCATCATCTGCCGCTTGTTCGCACCATAACCATGAAGCGCGATAAGCAACGGTGCGGGGGTCGTGTCTGGCAGGTACAGGTCATAGTAAAGCCTCGCCTCTACCAGCAGACTGCGCTCCTGTAAATGAAGTTCTTGTTCAGACTCGGCTTTCATCCGCCCTCCGTTGCCGGGAATTCACCAGCTTCACTACCACGATTACTAAGTAACAAAGAAGGAGGGGAATGAACAGGAGAAATGAAATGATCGAGAGGGTAACAAGTGCAGCAAATGCAGCGTCGTTTGGGGTCTTTTCGCTGAGGCCTCCCATGAGTGAGAACACTGCCTTCTCAAGATTCAGTACCTGAAGAATGACCACGATGAGGCTCAGAGGCAAGAGGGCCCCGACTATCGCTGAGAACCACGAAAGCTCGGTTGACCTTTTGAAAAAGAATAACAGCAGTGCAACTCTCCACGTTGCTACTGCGGCGAGGAAACAGACATTAATCGAGTTCGCGGTGTCGAGATCGAACAGTCGCTCAACCGGAATCGCATAAAGGACTGCCGGTGGTGAAACCAGAGCAACGAAAGCGCAGACGCGCAGATATCGCCAATCTCCTGGTCTCAGCGGCGCTACAATCAGCCAGATAAAAAGGGAGAAAACGAATACGTAGACAACTGAACCGACTCCCAAATGTTGCAACAATCCGACGCGCGGGTTGTCGTAATAGCGACCCATGCCGACAATCCAGGTGCAGAACAAACCGAAGGCGAGATGTTGAAAGTTGAGTGAAATTAACTCCTCGCGAGTTGCACGAAAGGTTAGAACACGGAAGGCAGTGGCAACGACCGCACGCCAACTGTTTGAAGGTTGTGCTCCTGAACCTATAGAGTTTGCCACGCCCGCGATAATACTCTTAGCGAACATCCTCAGTGAACACCTGGCGGTTTGCCTTCGTTGCATTCATCATTAATGAAAGCTAGGATGCTTTTCACCCAAGAGTCCGTTCAAATCAAATCGTAGCGAGGTAAGTGCAATGAAATTTCCTGGTGGATTCAATATTCAACAGATGATGAAGCAGGCGCAGTCGATGCAGGAGAAGATGTCGAAAGAGATGGATGAGCTGCGAGTAGAGGCATCGTCAGGCGGTGGCGTGGTCAGCGTCAGCATGAAAGGTAATCACGAAATTCTTTCTCTCAAGATCGATCCTGAAGCGGTGAAAGAAGGCGACGTTGAAATGCTGCAGGACATGATTCTCGCCGCGATCAATGAAGCAAACCGTAAGGTTGATGAAGCGATGAAAGGAAAACTGGGCGGCATGTTGCCACCGGGACTGGGCGGCTTGCTCGGTTAATCGAAACCAGCTCGTTTTGAACTTTGTGCTTGGTGCTTTGAACTTGGTGGTTGGCGCTTACCAAAGTCAACACTCGCAAAAGATCAAAGTTCAAAGCTCCAAATTCTAAGTTCAAATGCTCGAATACGCAGAACCAGTAACTAAGTTGATCGATGAGTTGAAGCGGCTGCCCAGCATTGGTCACAAGTCAGCGCAACGGCTCGCGTTTCATCTCATGCGCACTTCCGAAGCGGAAGTTGAGCGCCTCATCGCTGCGCTTCGCGAAGTTAAGCAACGCATCATTCTCTGTTCCATCTGTAACAACCTCACCGAAACTGATCCTTGCCGCTTCTGCTCGTCGCCTTCGCGCGATCGTTCGGTCATTTGCATTGTTGAAGAACCACACAGCCTCGTTGCAGTGGAAAAGACTCGCAGCTTTAAAGGTCTCTATCACGTTCTGCACGGAAGTTTGTCGCCGATGCGCCACGTCGGCCCGAATGAACTACGCCTGGCCAATCTGCTGCCGCGTTTCAAAACTGAAAACAATGGTGGAGTGGAAGTTCAGGAAGTGATACTGGCGACAAACCCAAACACCGAAGGAGAAGCGACGGCAAACTACATCAGCCGTTTATTAAAACCACTCGGGCTGCGGGTGACGCGTATCGCCATGGGAATGCCAGTGGGCGGCGACATGGAATACGTCGATGAAGTAACGATGGATAAAGCACTCTCGAATCGTCACGAGATATAGGTGGCAAATATCGGTTATTAAGTGAAATTGCCAGGACGATTCAAATCCGAGCGATGTCATACGGCGTTGAAATAAGATTTTGTTTTTCTCAGTTCAAACGGCTATGAAAATCTACGCTGGCATCAATTCGCTTCCTTGCGCGAGCTTTGCGCAATCTCTCAATCGACAGATTAAGCGCAAGTAAGAATAACTTTCACTTTGAGTGGTTGTCCTCAGACTCTTGCCGAGACGTCTCCTACTTCAAGGGTGCTGCGAAGCCTCGCGATGTCACGTTGCGGCGGCGCGCCGAACAGCTTCTTGTAGTCGCGGCTGAAGTACGCGGGGTCCTCGTAACCGACGCGGTGTCCGGCGCTCGCCGCGTCCACGGCTTCGCCGAGCATGAGGCGGCGCGCCTGCTGTAACCGGATCTGCTTCTGGAACTGCAAAGGGCTCATGGAGGTGACGGACTTGAAGTGGTGGTGAAAGCCCGAGACACTCATCCCCAGCTCCCGCGCGATCTCCTCGATCTTGAGCGGCTCGTTGTAGTGCTCGCGGACACGCCCGATTGCTCTGGAGATGCGGCGGGTGTCTCCCCTTGAAGAAGCCCCGAGGTGACCGAGGCGCGCGCCCTCTCCCCCAGCCAAAAGGCGGTAAACGATCTCCCGCTTGATGAGCGGCGCGAGTATCTTTTGCTCCTCGCGCTTATCACCAAGTCGGACAAGCCTGACAACGGCGTCGAGCAGGTCTGCGTTTACGCGGTTAACGCCTATCGCCTTTATGCTGGCGTCGCCTTTCCTGGTCTCAAAGCCGGCCTCCATCATGACCGAGGCGACGAGTGACGGGTCGAGGTTCAGCCTCAGGCCGAAATAGGGTCGCTGCTCCGATGCCTCCTCAACCCGAAAGATGACCGGCAGGTCGACTGTGAACAGGAGATAATGGCCCGGGTCGTACCAGAGGACTTCCTCTCCAATTAAGACCTGAAAAGAAATGAGTTCCGAAGGGCATTTTGCAGGAGAGGGTTTGGATTGAACGAGACAAACTATTGCTATCTCCGCGTGACGGAATCTAGCAATATGAGGGGTAAGATTTGAAGAGTTGGGTCTCTTAATGTGTCACGTTCACGACTGCCATCACTGGCTCGAATTCGCGAGTCGTCGTATATCACTGCAGCTCAACGAAGTTACTCGCGACGAGGACTTCCGACATGCCTTCAATCCCTTAGGCTGTGCGGCGAGCTTAGGCCAGGTAGCCTCCGGTAGGAAACCGTTCCTACGAATAATCAGGGAGATCCTTAAATGAATGACGATTTCAATGACACTTTCGAACCTGAGTTAACGGCTGACGAGGAGGCGCTATTAAAGGAGATGCCGACGTTGACTGACGTCGGACAGGCACGGCGCTCTTTTCTCGGACAGTCGATCGCGAGCGGCCTCGGTGCCTTCGCAATAATGTTGCTCGAGAAAGAGAGGGCGCTCGCCGCTTTGGCAAGCGCCCCAGATGCAGTGTTCGCTCCCGCACCCGCGTTGGAGAATCCCGTAAAGGTGATGCTAAAGGTCAACGGCGTAACGAAAACGCTGGAAGTCGATTCGCGCATGGTCCTGCTCGACGCCTTACGCGAGCGGTTGGAGCTGACGGGCACTAAGAAAGGGTGCGACCAGGGCCAGTGCGGAGCGTGCACAGTCCTCGTTGACGGACGACGTGTTGTTTCATGCCTAACGCTGGCCGCAACTCTCGAGGGCCGAGAAGTTACGACTATCGAGGGATTGACGAAAAGTGATCAGCTGCATCCGATGCAAGCAGCCTTCATTAAATATGACGGCTTCCAGTGTGGCTACTGCACGCCGGGGCAGATTTGCTCAGCGGTCGCGCTGCTCGAAGAAGCGCGGCGCGGCGATGTCAGTCACGTCACGGAAGATGTGACTGTGACGACGACTCGACTCAGCGACCACGAAATACGCGAGCGGATGAGCGGCAACATCTGTCGCTGCGGGGCGTACCCGAAGATCGTCGCTGCAATACAAGAGGTGCATTCCGGCAAAGAGACGGCGCGTACGTGGCACTTCGTTGAGGAGGGAGAGCTAGCGCGTATAAGAAAGGAGATACTCGATGAGACCGTTTAAGTACGTGCGCGCGAACGATCCCGCAGCGGCCACTCGGGCGGTCGCCGCGAATCCGCGAGCGAAGTTCCTGGCGGGCGGAACCAATCTCCTCGATTTGATGAAGGAGGATGTCGAGCGTCCCAACGAGTTAGTGGATCTGACTCGACTGAAGCTCGATGAGATCAAAGCAATTGGCGCTGGCGTTTCCATTGGCGCCTTGGCGAAGAACACAGATACCGCCAATCATCCGCTCATACGCAAGAACTACCCTCTTCTCACGCAGGCCATCGTCGCGGGCGCGTCAGGACAGCTCCGCAACATGGCAACCAACGGCGGAAACCTGATGCAGCGTACGCGCTGCCAGTACTTCTATGACACCGCCATGCCCTGCAATAAGCGCGAGCCGGGCACGGGCTGCGGCGCGCTCGAAGGCTTGAACCGGATTCACGCAATCCTGGGCTGGAGTGACAAGTGTGTTGCCACTTATCCGGGCGACATGGCGAACGCGCTTTACGCGCTCGACGCTTTGGTGAGGATCAGGAATGCTTCCGGCCGCGAGCGCACTATTCCGATTACAGAGTTTCATCGCCTGCCGGGTGACACGCCTAAGCGCGACAACAATCTTCAACATGGAGAACTCATCGTTGCTATTGATCTACCAAAGTCACCCTTCGCTAAGAACTGCTACTACCTTAAGGTCCGCGACCGTGCAAGTTATGCTTTCGCACTCGTTGCAGTGGCGGCCGCGCTTGAAATGAACGGTGGCACCATCCGGCAGGCGCGCGTTGTGCTGGGAGGAGTGGCCCACAAGCCCTGGCGAAGTGCAGATGCGGAAGCCGCCCTCGCAGGCAAACCTGCGTCGGCGGAGAGTTTCCTGCAGGCCGCCACCGTTGCGCTGAAAGACGCGAAACCACTCGCACATAACGCTTACAAGGTTGAGTTGGGAAAACGCGCAATCGTTCGTGCGTTGATGCATGCGAGCAAACAAGTCTGACGAGCGCTGGAGAATGTGATGACTAGATACATTGGGAAAGAGATCAGCCGCGTTGACGGAGTCGCGAAAGTGACCGGTAAGGCGAAGTACGCGGCCGAGTTCAAGGTTCCAAATCTTGCCTACGGCTTCATTGTGCTGGGAACAGTGGCTAAGGGCACGATTAAGGACATTGACACTCGGGACGCAGAACGCTCAGCAGGCGTTATCAGAGTTCTGACCCACCTGAACGCGCCGAAACTTGGACCGAAGACCGTAACGGAAGATGCACCGCCACGAGGCGCACAAGAGGAACGCGACAAGTCTTTCCGCGCATTGCAGTCGAACAAGATTCGCTTCAACGCGCAGCCGGTCGCACTTGTCCTCGCCGAGACATACGAGCAAGCGCGCTACGCTTCTCGTCTCGTCAAAGTCACTTACAACGCTGAGAAGCACCAGACCGACACGGAAGCCGTGCGAGAGCGCGCCCGCGTGCCTCAGCGACCTACGCCGAAGGCTCGTGGCAACCCCGTGGAAGCGATGCGCTTGGCCCCCATTAAAGTCGAAGCCGAGTATCGGATCCCGATCGAGCATCACAATCCGATGGAGCCGCACGCGGCGATCGCCTTCTGGGAGGGTGACAAACTCACTATTTTTGATAAGACGCAGGAAGTTTACGGCGTACGTGATCACCTTGCGTCGGCTTTCGGCGTTCCAGCGGAGAACGTGCACGTGATTTCGCCTTTCGTCGGCGGCGCTTTCGGCTCTTCGCTGAGGCCCAATTACTATCCGGCGCTAACGGCCATGGCGGCCCGCGAGATAAAACGCCCGGTCAAGATCGTCTACACCAGGACTCAGATGTTCACCGGTCACGGCTACCGCCCATACACGATCCAGAAGATCGCGCTCGGAGCCGAACGCTCAGGGAAGCTCACGGCCATGATCCACGATGCCGTGCACAACACCTCCACCTTCGAGGAGTTCTACGACAGTACCACCGGGTTCACTCGGCAGGTTTACGCCTGCCCAAACCTCGACGCACCTTTGAGAATTACCGACACCGATCTCAACACCCCAACCTGGATGCGCGCACCCGGCGCGGTCAGCGGAATGTTCGCGCTCGAATGCGCGATGGACGAATTGGCGTACGCGCTTAAGATTGATCCGCTGGAGCTTCGTCTAATCAACTACGCTGAGGTGGATCCGGAGAGCGGCCGACCGTGGTCGAGCAAGGCGCTACGCGAGTGCTACAAGCTCGGAGCTGAGAAGTTTGGTTGGAAGGACCGCAAGTTCGAACCGCGTTCGATGCGCGATGGGCGCATGTTGGTCGGCTGGGGAACGGCCACCGGAGTATGGGGTGCCTTCCAAAGACCTGCCAGCGCAAAAGTCACGTTACGTGCTGACGGCACTGCCCACGTCACTAGCGCGAGCAGCGACATTGGACCAGGAACCTACACGGTGATGACTATGATTGCGGCTGAGTTCCTGGGAATGAGGCTGGAGCAGGTGAAGTTCGAATTGGGTGACACACAGTTTCCGAGGGCGCCATCGCAGGGAGGCTCTCAAACGGTGGCAAGCGTCGGTTCGGCCGTCCATGGAGCGGCCCTGGCTGTCATCGCTAAGCTAATTGCGTTAGCTAATCAGGATGCGAACTCCCCGCTCAAGGGCGCGCCCGCTGCCAACGTTGAGATGCTTGACGGCCGTTTACGACTCAAAGCCGATTCGTCGCGGTTTGTCAGCGTCGCTGACGTTATGCGCAAGAACAACCTAACCGAGGTTACCGAGACCTTCGAGTCAAAACCGTCGGCGGAGCGTCAAAAGTACGCGACCTTGGCCCATGGCGCTCAGTTCATCGAGGTGAAGGTTGATCCTGACTTAGGGACTGTCCGCGTCACGCGTGCTGTCGAGGTGACGGGCTGCGGCAAGATCATGAATGCGAAGACGTCTCACAGCCAGGAGATCGGGGGTGTGGTGTGGGGCATCGGCATGGCCTTACACGAGGCGACTGAGATAGACCACCGCTATGGCCGTATCATGAACCCCAACCTTCAGCACTACCATGTTCCCGTAAATGCGGACGTCTTCGAGATTGAGACGATGTTCGTTGAAGAGGACGACAAAGTGGTCAATCCGCTTGGTGTGAAAGGCATGGGCGAACTCGGAATGGTAGGGATCCCCGCCTGCATCGCTAACGCAGTCTTCCATGCCACCGGCCGTCGCATCAGGGAACTTCCGATTACGCCGGACAAGCTGCTGTAAGTCCAAGGTCCAAGGTTCTTTTTCGCTTTTCAGGCATTGGACCCTGGGCGTTAGACTTTGGGCGCGATCAAAATCTTACCTGCTCCGACGGTACTCCCTTCTTACAATCAACACACTCCTCTGAGGACTCATACATCTTTGCGTCGAAATCAACGAGCGATCTGATCTGGTTGCCTTCAAACGTTTCTGCTGCAGACGAGAACCGAACGATCGCACCGCATCCAATCACAGTCGCTCCTAACTCCTTTACCAAGTCGGCGGTTTCTTCAATCGCGCCGCCGCTACGAATAATATCGTCGACGATAATGCAAGGATTCACTTCGCCTTGATTGACGTACTGCCGAAACATGCGCTTGCCGTCTGCTTCTTTCTCGGCCCAGTAGATTTGCTCGGCGCTGAGAGCGTCGCGCACTCCAAAGGCTACGGGAATGCCCCCCGAACTCGGACTAATGACAGCGATCTTGGGCAACTGACTCGAGATGTCACGTTCGAGGCGGAACTTGCGGCTCAAAGCCACCGCCAACACGCGGGCCGTGTCGTAATAGCGAAACGCGAGCGGCATCTGAAAATAATATGGCGAGTGTTTGCCGGTCGGATAAACAAAGTGGCCCTCGCGAAAAGCCCCGGTGCGCTTCAACATTTCCATGACGGTGTCGGGCGAAGGAATCAATGAAACCATTTTTAGCTCCGTGAACTGTGTTTGCTGCGTTAATGAGCGAGGCCCTGCCAATCACTCATTAGTTAGACTTAGAACTGCTTTCGGTGTTCGCACAGCATACATCAATCTTCAAGTTTTGCTCCACGATCGCAGCACGTCCTTTATTAACTCCCGTTGTTCGGAGGGCAATCCTTCCGGAAGTGAATCGAGTGAGAACCATCCTGCTTTTTTTATTTCCTGGCTCTGCGGCGTGGCGGTGCCGTGTGTGCGGCCACAAAAAATTATCTCAATCTGGCGTGCCCCTTTGAAGCTGCGCGCTTTGTAAAGCTTTAGAGTCTGTAGCTCGAGTCCAATCTCCTCTTTGAGCTCTCGTCGCAAACCATCCTCGGGTTGCTCATCTGCTTCAATAAAGCCACCGGGGATCCCCCATCCACTTCCTGCGCGGAAACGATGCTTCAATAGGAGCACGCGATTTTCAGAATCCGAAATGATACCGGCGGCGGTAACCGTGAAGCGTGTATTAGTTAGGCGCACACTCAAACGACGCAAAAATTTCGGAGCATTCCGCCAAACACTCTCAGCCAGATCTCGTAACATGTTGCCGAAGCTTAACACGCCATCCATTGATGATTGCCGATTGCCGATTGCCCAATTGCCGATTTAGCGTGATGATTCATTTTCTAGTTGTCATGCATGTCATCAAGACGCAAAACATCCCCCACAGAATTGCGAATTGGCAATTGGCAATTGACAATCGCCAATCTCATTCATTGACGTCTCTTCACTTTGCTGGCTAAGATTCGGTTTAAGTAACATGTCAGCAACTATTAACGATCCCAAACCAGATTCTGCTGCGCCCGCCGCGGCACAAGTCCCTAAGCGCATCACCAATGCGCAAACCGTCTGCAACGAAAAGAATGCCAAAGGCAAACTTTGCAATGGGCATTTGAAGCAGTTGCGCACGGCGGGTGAAGCTTCCGAGATCCATTTGCGCGGAGATGACGTGCTCTCGAAATGCCAGACCTGCGGCACGCTTTACATGGGCCCGCCTCTGGGACACGTTCGCGATCCCAACAAGCAAAGCCGCTTTGTAGAAGCCGAACTCACAGCGTTGCTGCAAGCGGCGGGGGGAACGCTTCCTGTAATCAAAAAAGATGAACGAGGCGTTTACGTGCTGGTGGATGCTGCCGCGGGACATGCACCCGCACCCGCAGCTGCGGCGCCAGGGAACGCAGCGCCGACCGCAGCAGCAAAAGCTCCGACCGCAGCACCCAAAGCTGCGGCCGCACCGAAGCCGGCCGCGCTAAAGGCTGGAGCGGAACCAAATCGGCAATTGTTCAGACGATCTACTTACGTTGGTGTTAAGGACACGGGCCCTGTTGCGGGCGAAAGCTTTGCAGAGAAGGTTGCGAGGTTGGGCGCCGTTTCAGCTGCTGCAAAACAACGCGCTGACGAAGGCGGCGGCGATCACGCTGCTGCTGAAGCCCCGGAAGAGGTTGTGGCCTCAGCGCCTATCGAGACTTCGGCTGACGTTTCCGCTGAAACTGTGACAGCATCGGAAACCGCAGCCGCGCCCTCATCTTCAGCGCCAGCACACACACCGACTGGTCAGGCTGATCGAAGCCTAATGAAGCGTTCGACCTATTGCGGCGTGCTTGATACAGGTCCGGTTCCGGGAGAGACGTTCGAGCAAAAGGTGGAGCGCTTGGCTAAAGTTTCTGCCGCTGCAAAACAACGCGCTGATGGCGGGTAATTGATCTAAAGAGCCCGAACGCCATTACTCCACCAGTTTCTTAAGCAAAGACTTTATGTATTCAGGCATTAGAAAATTAGAAGCCTCCGCTTGATTTTTTACTCGGTCATAGATGATAACTTCACCGCCAGACCACTCCACATCCAGACGACGAACATCTCTCATAGCTACATGCTTGTAGGATTCGGGTTGAGCCCAGTAACACGTGTGATAGATGTTCGGATCTCTTATTTTCAGCCAGTTCTCGCAGTGCTCACAAGACCACGACTTTGCTCTATTACACGCTCCATCTAACAGCATGTATTCCTCTGTTACGCGTTCGCCAACCGCATCACCGCCAACCTCGAAGGGCACGCGATGATCAATCTGAAGGTAGCGTTCTCCGTAGCCTCCGTGGCAGACCGCGCAACGTGTTCCGTACGCGTCTAGCAGATTTCGCTTAAACTGTTTCGAGAATACCCGACGCCCACCAATTCGGTCGCTTCGGATTTTCGAAAGATCAGCGAAGCGGTAAGCACCAATTGGACGTCCTGTTTTTGCACTCACAACCTTGAATGTTTCTAAAGGTATTCCCTCTTCACGAACGTCGCGAGCTGCCCTTGGCGCATGAGTATAGCCATACAGATCTTGAAGCTCGTCTGTGGTGACAAATCCGTGCTTGAGGATGTGAGCAATTACCGTCTTAGGCCGTTTTCCTGTGACGGCGCCCAGGCGTTTCAGAAACTTTCGTGGTAGCTTCGCTTTCGGCACGGTAATTAAAAAGCGCGGGCTGTACCTGAGGCATCTCTCCGCGCTTATCAATTCGATCTACCAAATCGGATGACAAGTAAAGGGATTCGAATGTGCACTCATCCCGTCCAAGGAGAGTCGCTTGCGAGGACTTGCCAGCAGGGATCTCAATGTGCGTTGTTTTTAGAGATCGAGGTAAAGGTCTACCAAATTTCTTTGCACCTGTCCTCCCGTCGTAGCTTACGATAAAAGGTATCCCATTGTGATTCAAATCCTCAAGGGACGCCACAAATACATCGTAAGAAAGAGAATGAGAATATCTGCGATCTCGACCACCGCATACACCCTGGTAAGGTGGGTCGAGGTATACGAGATCGCGGGGTGATGCGTCTCGAATGACGTCCTGGTAATCCGTGCAAGCCAGGGCGGTTCGTCCCTTCAAAAGGCGTGAAGCACCCTCAATATTTGACTGCATTGTTGAGGGATGCATCCCTTTCCTCCGGTTGTCTGGACTCTGGTTAAACTCACCTGTCAAGTTGTATCTAATCGCGGCCTTTACGCACCGAGCGAGGAGGTAAAGAAAGTGATCTGGGCGCCTGGTCCGATTGAAGTAATTCCGCACCTCATCATAGAATTCTCGCTCTCGATCCTGTTGTTCTTCCCATAGACCTCTATAAGCATCGGAGATTGCTCTGGGTTGGTTCAGAATTTGGTCCCAAAGAGCGATCAAAGGCTCGTTTACATCGTTAATAACGAACCGTTCCGCCTTCCTGTGACAAGCCGCTGCTAAGGAAAGCGCTGCTGACCCAGCAAAGGGTTCGATGAGAGTATCGATGTCATTAGGAAAGTATCTTAAGATTGACTTAGCGATGCCCCTCTTACTTCCTTGATACGGTATTGGGTGTGGCACTCTCATCGTAAGTCTTTCAGGTTTCAAAGTCTTTGGAGCGTTCTCGCTCTGAAAAGGGTTGGGTTTTTCGTTACCGCTCAAGTATAACTAAAAACGATTTGAGTCAACTGAAGATCCATCCGCAACCTGTTAAGCTGCAAAGCATAGAGCCTTCAGAAACTCAAGGAAAGTCACACGCAACATCACGCTTCAACCTACATATGCAATAATTCTTTCGTCTCCAAGAAATTTAAATTTGCGGTGTTCATAAATATAGCCCCGGCTACGCCAGAGACTTATTGTAGCTAGCCCTCTCGGACGGTCAATCCTTGATGCGCAACCTTCCATGATAAAACTTCGGCGCCTTCCTCTGCCGCGAGAGCACGCTCAACATCTTCTTTCCTTCCCTCAGCGCAGAGAAACGCAATGCAGCCACCGCCACCCGCGCCGCAAACCTTCGCGGCTAGCGCGCCATTAGCCAGGGCCTTCGCAACAAGCGATTCCATTTGCGGCGTAGTCACGCCAGGCGCGAGCTTTTTGCGGTTAGGATAGCCGCTGCTCATGATCGTGTGAACACCGCCCCAATCGTCGTTTAATAAAGCCCTCCGCATGTTGAGCGCCGAATCACGAATCCCTTCGAACAAGTCAAATAACTGGCGATCGCCATCAATGTGACGCTTTAAAATATCCCAGTTGTTAGTACCAGACAGGCGCGGTTCACCCGTGTAACAAATCACGAAGCGATCCTCGAGCGCCGCTTCGTTGATGTTAAGGGCTTCACGCTCAATTCCGTCCACGCGATAGTGAATGCACGATGTGGAGCCATAAAAGGCTGGGTAGTAATCCTGGAAACCAGCGGGCACGCGAATTACGGTGGTCTCGATATTCGCTACCAAAGTGATGAAGCGGCGTTCGTCGTAGCGATTGCCTTGCAGCCGATTCAGCGCACCGATACAGGCGATGGCGAGCGCTGAAGATCCGCCCAGCCCTGCGCCCGCCGGCGCCTGACTCCTGGTTGTCAGATGAAAGCCGCCGGTTGGTTGATAAAAATGAACCAGCTTGGAAATCAGTTCCAGCCGTTCTTCTTTTGCTAGATCGCCGATTGCGGAGACACTTGTTTCAAAGGCCAGCTGGCGATCGCTCGATTCAAGAATGATCTTGTTATCGTTACGGGTCTCGATGCGACAGTGAGCCCGCAGAGAGATGGCAAAGTTCACCGTCGCGGCCCCGGGATGAAAGAGGTAAAGCGGCCAGATATCGATAGTGCCTCCGGCCAGGTCAACGCGAGTCGGAGCGGAAGATTCTATTATCATTCGATCTTGAGTAGGAAATTCCCGATGTCAGATTTTGAACTTTGAACTTTGAACTTTGAGCTTTGAGCTTTGAGCTTTGTACTTTGAGGTTTGTATTTGAGCTTGTGCCTTCAGCTAGAACTAAGATCAAAGTACTAAGTTCAAAGTTCATCAGGTTCTGATTCGCGCTTTGCGTCAGCTCGTTTCTTCTGTTCATCACGCCGTGCATGCGTGAAAGGAATGTGTTCCTGAAACTCCTGCTTTAGGTCATGTAACTTTTCCTGGGCGACATGTTCCAGCTCCTGAAGCAATTCCGGATTCGCCTGCTCGACTCTTTTCGATAGCCAGAAGCGCTCGACCAGATAGAACCCTACGATTCCCACGATCACTATGACCAGCAGGACCTTCCCCAATCGTTGGAAGTCGCCGATCAACCCCATAACTGCGCCACTAAAAAAATAACCCGCGCCGCTCAGAACAAATACCCAGAGAAAACAACTGGCGACTGACAAAAGGAGAAAACGCAGGAACGGCATGCGGCTAACCCCGTAGAAAATGCAGGTCGCCCAACGCAAACCGTAAATGTATTTGGAAAGGAAGATGGAAAGCGGGCCAAACTTCGTCGTCAATCGCTCCATGCGCGGACTCGCGCTTTGATAAAACCGGAGATCGCTTACGCCTTTCCGGAAACCGCGGCCCGTTGCGTAGGCGATGTTGTCACTCAAAACGCCGCCCAGGGTTCCGTAAAGCAGAACTCGCGCAAAACTATACTCGCCAAAAAAATGACTGTGCGCCAACACGCCGGCGATCAGGAGAG
The DNA here is from genome assembly GCA_963826235.1 of Pyrinomonadaceae bacterium. GTDB lineage: Bacteria > Acidobacteriota > Blastocatellia > Pyrinomonadales > Pyrinomonadaceae > PSRF01. Next base: position 785,619 of record CAWGWE010000003.1, read on the forward strand.
TTATATCTCCCTCAATCATTACCAGGATCATGACGCCGTAGAGTCCGTATTGCCCGATGAGGTCGTAGAGAAAACTGAGCTTCATGAAAACGTCAGTAGACAGTTATCAGTGGTCAGCCGCCAGCGTTTCTAATTCTCGCCGACCACCGCCACTGATCAATTAGCTGCTTCTTCCTCTTGGGGAGGCTTCACCACCAGCACCGGACACGAAGCGTGACGCACCACAGCTTCGGCAGTCGAGCCGAAGAGTATTCGTCCCAGTCCGGTCCTCCCGTGCGAGGAGATCAGAATGAGATCGACGTCTCGCTCCTTGGCAACGCGCACGATCTCGGCCGCTGCATCGCCGTGCACAATCAACTCTTCAATTTCCAGCCCGGCACATTCTTTGCACTCAGCAATCTTGGGCAATTCGCGCTCCGCCGAATCCTCGAGCTGCTCGGAGATATCGGCGAGGGGAAGGGGCTCAGTCATCCCTGTGTATCCCACTGTCGGTACAATCTGTTCTATGACATGCACACAAATGATAGCTGCCCCGAACTTCCGCGCCAGCGATGCGGCATATGAAAGCGCATAATTACCGCATTCGCTAAAATCCGTCGGAAACAGAATCGAACGAATTTGCATTTGCAGAGAGAACTTTGAGCCGGGGATAGGATACTTTGAACCGCCCCAATGTTTGGTTCAAAGCGCAAAAATCGGAAACGCAAACTCAAAACCTTTCTAAAACGCCGTCATTCTACACGCGATGACACTGGTTTGACAGCCCCATTACCCTCGACTATTCTTCGCCTTGTTCAACTTCTCCTGATCATCAAACGACAGCAATCATGAATAATCCGAGCGGATCTGCGGCAAGCTTTTTAGGCATCGACCTCTCAGGTCCCACGATGCGGACGTCTTTGGTTACTGCCTCCGGAGACGTAATCGAGCGGCGCGAAAACCCAATAGAAGCGGACAAGCTGGTGAGTAAAGTTGCCGAACTGGTTAAGGAGCTGCGGAGCTCTCATCCGGAAATCGCCGCCGTCGGCATCGGCATTCCCGGTCTTGTCAATCGCCAAACCGATCGAGTGATTGCTTCCCGTGATCTTCCTTCATCCGTTCGCGAAGAGCTGCATTCCGAATTCATGGACGCAACGGGTTTGCGGGTGGAGATTGAGAACGACGCGAATGCCGCCGCTTACGGCGAGTATGTCGTCGGCGCCGGTCGGGGCAGCCGGGATATGTTTTACGTGACTATCGGAGACGGTATCGGCGGGGCGCTCATCCTTGATGGAAAGTTATGGACGGGAGCTTCCGGGTTTGCGGGCGAAGTCGGTCACATCACCATTGATGCAGAAGGAATTGAATGCGAGTGCGGAAACATGGGGTGTCTGGAAACGGTGGCCTCAGGTCCTAACATCGTCCGGCGAGCCAATGAACGCCTGCATCGCGATGGTACCTCCTCACTGTCTCGTCTGGCGATAAACAAGGACTTTACCGCCGCTGATCTTGCGCACGAGGCCAATAATGGTGACGATTTCTCGCTGATGATGATCGAGCGCACCGGAAAATACATTGGCACCGGAGTCGCGAGCGTCCTCAACCTGCTCAATATCGAGAAGATTGTTTTGGGTGGCGGCGTGATGGACGCCGGAGATCTAATCCTCAATCCCATTATCCAGGAAGCAAAGCGACGCGCCTTCCAACCCTGCTTTGAAGCTACTCAGATAGTGGCCGCAACACTCGGTCCCGACGCCGTTTCAATCGGCGCAGCAATGCTGGCAAGGGATGGGGCCTAATTCTACGACACGAATTTCTCCGAAAACTTGTTCTGAGCTTTGTACTTGGAACTTTGAACTTCGTTCGTGATTCAACCGACATCAGGCTCGCGGAAGTGGCCCGGAACGTCACCGAACCAAGTTCAAGTACAAAGTACCAGGTACATGTTTACGCGCCCTCATCGCAGGATCCGCTTTCGCACCGTGACACATAACCGTGAAAGATTGAGAGTACTCAACTTGCAGAGTCGGCAAAGTTGAAAATTTTTGGTCATCTGGTAAAGTGCTCTTACTTTGCAAGATGACAATATTTTCTAGGCTCTCCTGACGCCCGCCGTGTCTTTAACCGGGCGAATAGGAATGATTCGATGGGTCGATCTGCGTGTAGTTTGCTCTTCGGGTTTCCCGCTGCGCGCTGGTCGTAGTAGTCGCGAATAGGATTAGCAAACCTGCGGCGATGCCACAGATCTTTCATCACAGTACCAACGCGCTTGCCAAGCTAAGCATTTTCGGCGCCATTTTTATTTTGCTTGCCGCCCTCTGGGTAGGCGCTGAAATCAATCGCTCGTCCTGGAACACAGGACAGTGGGTCGAACGCCAACAACCAATCCAATTTAGTCATAAACATCACGTTGGCGACGACGGCATCGATTGCCGTTATTGCCACACGTCGGTGGAGCAGTCTGCGTCCGCCGGCATGCCGTCTTCGGAAACGTGCATGAACTGTCACAAGCAGATCTGGGCTGATAGTCCCTATCTCGAGCCGGTGCGGGCGAGCTTGCGCACTGGCAAGCCGATCGAGTGGATCAGAGTGCACGACCTGCCTGACTATTCATTTTTCAATCACAGTATTCACGTAAATAAAGGCGTTGGTTGCTCGACCTGTCATGGCCGCATCGATCAAATGCCGATTGCGTATCAGGCGTCGACGCTACAAATGGAATGGTGTCTTGATTGTCATCGCAATCCCGAACGCTTCGTGCGGCCAAAGGACAAAATTTTCGATATGGAGTGGCGGCCGGAAAATCGCAGCACCGATGAAATCGAGAACGGAAAAGTTTTGCTCGGTCAGTATCACATTCAAAAGCCGGACGTTTTGACTAGTTGTTCGACTTGCCACCGCTAGTTGGCGAAGTGGATTCAGAAGCTATGTCCGTTGACGATCGACACATAAACTTCAAACTGATGCGCGAATGGATTCTGACGCACCAGGACAAAGGAGAAACCCGCGACAACGCTATTCCGACGCCGATGCCGGCGGACGCGACTGCGTCTGGAGTAACGCTCAATGGCAAGAAGTATTGGCGCAGTCTCGAAGAGCTGGCTGACACACCTGAATTTCATGAGTTTGTCCAACGCGAGTATCCGCAACACGCGGAAGAGTGGGACGACCCGATCGAGCGCCGTTCATTTCTAAAGTTAATGGGCGCGTCGCTCGCGCTCGCCGGCTTGAGTGGCTGTGTTTATCAGCCGCCAGAGAAGATCGTTCCGTTTGTCAGGCAGTCGGAAGAATCGATTCCGGGTAAGGCACTCTTCTTTGCGACTGCGGCTACAGTTGCCGGAATCGCCACGCCGCTACTAATCAGGAGCAACGAAGGACGACCGACGAAAGCCGAAGGCAATCCGGACCATCCATACAACCGCGGCGCGGACGCTAACGATCGCGGTTCAAGCGCGACTGATATTTTTGCCCAGGCTTCAATTCTTGGTCTCTACGATCCCGAGCGTTCCGACACCGTTACCTATCGCGAAGAGATTCGCACGTGGACGACTTTCCTGGGCGAGATGCGCACTGCGCTTGACGAGCAGCGGCCCAAACAAGGCGCGGGTCTTCGTTTCCTTACAGAAACGATTACCTCTCCAACCATCGCGGCACAGTTAAAGGAGATCCTGACTGAGTTTCCGCAAGCCAAAGTGGCATCAATACGAACCCGCCAATCGCGACAACACACGAGCGGGCGCGATGCTGGCTTTCGGACAGCCAGTCAACACGATCTACAACTTCGATCAGGCAACTCGCATTCTTTCACTCGATGCAGATTTCCTTTCCGCGATGCCGGGAACGCTTCGCTACGCGCGGCAGTTTGCCGCCGGCCGTCGCATCGTCGAAGGTAAACACGAGATGAGCCGGCTCTATGTCGTGGAAACAACACCGACGACTACGGGCGCGAGTGCTGATCATCGTTGGACGGTGAAACCAAGCGCATTAGAAAGTATTGCCAGACAGCTGGCCGCAAAGTGCGGTGTTTCTCTCCCGGCTGAAACAAATACAACCAACAACAGTGCGGCCGCCTGGGTAGATGCTGTCGCTCGTGATCTGCAACAACAAAGGGGCGCCAGCATCGTGATCGTCGGCAACGAAGCTCCGCCCTCGGTCCACGCATTAGCACATGCGATGAATGCGGCTTTAGGAAATGCCGGCAAGACCGTCACTTACAGCGAACCACTGGAAGTTAACCCCGTCGATCAGCGAGAGTCATTGCGTGAACTCGTTGGTGATCTAGATGCAGGACGCGTGGAATTGCTGGTGATGTTGGGAGGCAATCCGGTTTACAACACTCCGGCTGATCTAAAGCTTGATTTCAACCGACTCGCTAAGGCCAAACTCCGGGTTCATCTGAGCTCCCACAAAGATGAAACGTCCGAGCTTTGTCATTGGCACGTACCTGAATCTCATTACCTCGAGTCGTGGGGCGATACCCGCACAGCGGACGGCACTGTTTCTATTGTTCAGCCGCTGATTGAGCCGCTCTATGGCTCGAAAACGGCGCATGAAGTGTTGGCCGTCTTTTCCGAGAGGTACGATCGGAAGGCTTATGAGATTGTACGCGAATACTGGCAAAGCCAGGGGACAGGTTTCGGGTCACAGGTGTCAGGTGCAGTGACCTCGACGGCACAATCAGCAGAGGGAAGATCTCAAACGGCCACGACCCCGACACTTGCGCCGCAAGCTACGTCCGTAGCTACGCCGGCTGCAGCGTCGAGTTCCGCGGCCGATTTTGAAGCTCGTTGGCGAAAGGCGCTTCACGACGGCTTTATCGCCAATAGCGCGCCGCCTGCTAAGACAGTTGCCCTCAACGCTGCAGGATTATCCGGCAATGCTGGCGCGCCGACCCTCTACACCATCGACCGTTACCACGTCGCCGGCATCCGGTACTTTCGAAATTGCATTTCGTACTGACCCCACAATCTTCGACGGCCGCTTTGCGAACAACGGCTGGCTTCAGGAATTGCCGAAGCCGCTTACAAAGATCACCTGGGACAACGCCGCTCTGATTAGTCTGGCGACAGCACAACGTTTAGGTCTCGGCAACAACGCTGGTTGGAAAGGCACAGAAGTCTTCGTTGGGAAGATCCGCATCGACCATCGCGGAAAGGCGATCATCTGCCCAGCCTGGATCATGCCCGGTCAGCCAGATGATGTCGTCACGGTGCATTTGGGCTACGGTCGCCGCAAAGCGGGGACAATAGGAAACAATCGTGGCTTCAATGCTTATGACATTCGCACTTCAGACGCACCCTGGGCAGCAAATGGGGCTAGTGTCGCGCAAGCTGCCGGTGAATTTCAGTTAGCCGTTACGCAACTTCACTTCAATATGGAAGGGCGAGACATCCTTCGTACGGGAACAATCGCTGAATATGTCCAAAGCACAAGCGAGGGCGCGAAAGAGCAAGGCAGTGCCGGGCATGGAGATGGACATGAAGCGCGGAACAGCTTTCGGAGAGAAGAATCCGCCGACTCACGTTCCCCGGCCTGACGAAACGCTCTATGGCAACGAGCACAAATACGAAGGCTACGCATGGGGCATGGCGATCGATGCCAACAGCTGCATTGGCTGCAACGCTTGCATCATTGCCTGCCAGTCAGAAAACAACATCGCGATGGTTGGTAAGGAACAAGTAGTCCGCAGCCGCGAGATGCACTGGTTGCGCGTCGATACTTATTTCGAAGGGCAGAATGCAGCGAACCCTGAAGGCACTTACTTCATGCCGGTGCCCTGCATGCACTGTGAGAACGCTCCCTGCGAACCCGTTTGTCCGGTTCATGCGACAGTGCACAGCGCCGAAGGAATTAACGACATGGTTTACAACCGCTGCGTCGGCACGCGTTATTGCTCCAACAACTGTCCGTACAAAGTGCGCCGCTTCAATTTCCTGCTTTACCAGGATTGGGAAACACCCACTTATCAATTGATGCGCAATCCGGAAGTGACTGTCCGTAGTCGTGGCGTGATGGAGAAATGCACTTACTGCATTCAACGGATTCAGGAAGCAAAGATCGGAGCGGAGCTGGAGGATCGACCGGTGCGAGACGGCGAGATCGTGACGGCGTGTCAGGCCGTTTGTCCGACCGAGACAATCGTGTTTGGCAACATCAACGATCCCAACAGCCGCGTGTCGAAGTTGAAAGCCGAGAGCCGCAACTATTCGCTGTTATCCGATCTGAATACGAGGCCGCGCACGACGTATCTCGGCGCTTTGCGTAATCCGAACCCTGAGATCGCGGGCTAAGGTTCAGGATTAAGGCTTTATGTCTGAATCTCCACACAAAGAGGTTGGCGTTCATACCACTGCGCCCGTCGTCGGTGCAGGGCTAACATTTGCCTCCGTTACGGACAAAATTAGCTCGTTGGTTTTGAAACGCAAGACGCCGCTCTGGTGGTTCTTTGGTTTCGCCGTCTCCTTCATTCTGGTTCAAGTCCTGCTCCTAACGATCACTCACCTGCTTTTCACTGGAATCGGTATCTGGGGTAACAACGTTCCAGTCGGCTGGGCCTTCGACATCATTAACTTTGTCTGGTGGATCGGCATTGGCCACGCCGGCACTTTGATCTCCGCGATCCTCTTGCTGTTGCGGCAAAAATGGCGGACTTCAATCAATCGTTTTGCAGAAGCCATGACGCTTTTCGCTGTCGCTTCGGCCGGCTTGTTTCCCTTCCTGCACGCCGGACGCCCGTGGGTGCTGTATTGGATGTTCCCGATCCCGAACACGATGGGGGTCTGGCCGCAGTTCCGCAGTCCTTTGATGTGGGACGTCTTCGCGATTTCCACTTACGGCACCGTCTCTGCGCTGTTCTGGTTTATCGGTTTGATTCCGGATTTTGCGACGCTGCGTGATCGCGCGCGTAGTAAGCCTTTCCAAATCATCTACGGACTTTTGGCAATGGGCTGGCGCGGATCAGCGCGTCACTGGCATCGCTACGAGATGGCTTACTTGTTACTTGCGGGACTGGCAACGCCGCTTGTGCTTTCCGTGCACACGATCGTCAGCCTCGACTTTGCGTCGGGTGTTATCCCGGGCTGGCACGCCACGATCTTTCCGCCGTACTTCGTGGCGGGGGCGATCTACGCCGGCTTCGCAATGGTGCTGATGCTTACCATTCCGCTACGGAAGTTTTACGGATTGGAAGCGTTCATCACGATGCGTCACATTCAGAACATGGCGAAAGTGATGCTTGCCACAGGTTTGATCGTGGCCTACGGCTATCTGATGGAGGCTTTTTTCGGCTGGTACAGCGGCAATCTTTACGAGCGCTTCATGATCTATAACCGCATGACTGGACCTTATGCCTGGTCTTACTGGTTATTGATCCTTTGCAACGTGCTCGCGCCGCAGTTGATTTGGTTCAAGCGCTTCCGCACAAACCTGGTGGTGCTCTTCATCATGTCGATCATTGTCAGCATCGGCATGTGGCTCGAGCGCTTTGTGATTATCGTCACCAGCCTGCATCGAGACTTTCTGCCGTCGTCGTGGGCAATGTACTCGCCGACCGGCTGGGATTTTTCCATGTTCCTGGGAACGATTGGTTTGTTCTTCGCCCTGCTGTTCCTCTTCATCCGGTTCCTGCCAATCATTTCTATTTTTGAAATGCGCACGATTTTGCCGGAGGCGGAGGTTGAGGAAGAGTAAGGCGGAGATGGGGAGACGCGGGAGACGCGGAGACGCGGAGACGCGGAGATGGGGAGACCCGGAGATGCGGAGACGCGGAGATGGGGCGACGCGGAGAGAGTACTTGAGGTTGAGCGATGGCTGAAGACGACAGAGACAAGTTTGAGAAGACGCAGAGATACTAGCGAGGAGCTGAGAATCGCCGCGTCTCCGCCTCGCCGTATCCCCGCGTCTCCCGATTCCCGTGTCCTCGCGTCTCCCGATCTCCCGTGTCCCCGCGTCTCCACCATCTGCCTCGTCTCGTCCCCCGGCCACCGTTCCGCTCTACGGCGTGATGGCGGAGTTTGATAACCCCAGCGACCTGGTAGCGGCGGCGCGGCGCACTTACGAAGCGGGCTATCGTCGCATCAATGGTTATTCGCCTTACCCGATCGAGGAACTGTGGGAAGCGATTGGGTTTCATCACACGCGTTTGCCCGTGATCGTTTTGATTGGCGGAATCATCGGTGGCCTCGGCGGTTTCTTTATGCAGTACTACCTTTCCGTGATCGAGTATCCACTGAATGTTGGCGGCAAGCCTTTGAATAGTTGGCCCGCCTTCATTCCGATCACGTTTGAGATGACGATTTTGTGTGCGGCCTTTGCGGCAATCTTCGGCATGCTGGCCCTTAACAAACTGCCGCAACCGTATCATCCGGTTTTTAATGCTCCCAACTTTGCGCTCGCCACACGCGATCACTTCTTCCTCGTGATAGAAGCAAATGACCCGCGTTATCGCCACGATGAAGTGGTCAACTTTATGAAGGATCTGGGAGCCAAGGACGTTTCTGATGTCGAAGTGTAGACGCGGGGATGGGAGACGCGGTGACGCGGGGACGCGGGGACGCGGAGATAGGGAGACGCGGAGACGAAGGGACTCGCAGACCCTTTACTGATATGAGAAAGAAAGTAATCCAATCCGAGAAATTCCGTGTCTCCGTGTCGACCGCGTCCCCCTCTCTCCGCGTCCCCGCGTCCCCCTGTCTCCGTGTCCCCGCGTCCCCGTGTCTCCGCGTCGCCGCGTCCCCCTGTCTCCGTATCTCCGCGTCCCCGTGTCTCCGTGTCGCCGCGTCCCCCTGTCTCCGTATCTCCGCGTCCCCCTGTCTCCGCGTCCCCGCGTCCCCGTGTCTCCGCGTCCCCACGTCCCCTTATCTCCGCGTCCCCACGTCTCCGTGTCTCCGCGTCCCTGCATCCCCTTCTGCTTTGTGCTGTCTGCCTCCTGTTCGCCTCGGGCTGTCGTCAGGACATGCAGGATCAGCCACGGATGAAACCATTTCGTTCGACTCACGTTTTTTAGCAATGGCCTGTCGTCGCGTCCCCCTGTGACCGGAACTGTGCCCCGCGGTTTTCTGCGCGCGGATAAAGCGTTCTATACCGGTAAGAAAGACACCGCCACTTCGACATCCGGAGCTACTGCGCGCAGGTCCGGCACGCGAGTGGGCAACAAGCAAGTTATCCCGACGACATCGAAGAGTTTCCCCTGGCAATCACGCCGGAGACAGTCGCTCGTGGTCGTGAACGATATGAGATTTTCTGTTCGGCGTGTCACGGGTTCACCGGCAATGGCGACGGCATGATAGTCAGACGCGGTTTTCGTCGCGCTGCTTCGTTTCATACAGACGCTTTGCGCCAGGCGCCCGTCGGTCATTATTTCGATGCCATCACGAATGGCTGGGGCGCGATGCCTTCTTATGCGCCACAGATTCCCCCGGGAGATCGCTGGGCCATCATTGCTTACATTCGCGCGCTACAAGTGAGCAATCAAAACGTGCAAGCAACCGGCCTCTCCAGGAGTCGGCGCCGGCAGCGGCGCCAACTCCCGCAGCGACGCCCGCAGGCGGAGGGCATCAATAAGATGAATGGCGCTTACACAGCACCGGCGCAAGTCGGGTCATATCAGAAACGTGCGCTAATTGTTGGCGTCGTGTTTCTGTTGCTGTTGGCACTGGGCGCCGTTCTCAATCGCCCGCAGTTTTTCCATTCATATCTGGTCGGGTTCTTGTTTTGGGCCGGCATTCCCCTCGGCTCACTTGCCCTGCTGATGTTGCAACATCTGACGGGAGGTCATTGGGGGTTAGTAATTCGCCGAGTGCTGGAAGCGGCGACTCGAACTCTGCCACTCGTCGCGGTGCTTTTTCTGCCCATCATCATCGGCGCGCACGACATCTATCCCTGGACGCACCATGAAGAAATGTCCAAGACGCCGGCACTGGTCCAGAAAGCACGCCTTTATCTCAACATGCCGGGATTCGTTGGGACGCGCCGTTTTGTATTTTGCGCTTTGGGGAACTCTTGCGTACCTGCTGAACAAGTGGTCGTGGGAACAGGATCGCACCGCCGATAGGCGCTATGCGAAACGCATGCGCATGCTAAGCGCCCCCGGCATTCTGATTTTTGTTTTGACAGTTACTTTTGCTTCTGTCGACTGGGCGATGTCGCTCAATCCTGAATGGTTCTCGACAATCTATGGGCTCTTGTTCGTGGCCGCATGGGCGTTGAGTGCGCTCGCATTTGCAATTGCGATGATGGCAATTGTCGGACGCAGCGAGCCGCTCTCGCGGGTGGTAAGACCCAATCACTTCCAGGACCTGGGCAAGCTGATGCTCGCCTTCGTCATGCTGTGGGCTTATTTTTCTTTCTCGCAGTATTTGATCGTCTGGTCGGGAAATTTGCCGGAGGAGATTCAGTGGTATCTACCGCGCGTTAGCGGCGGCTGGGGCGTGATTGCCGTGAGCGTGGTCATCTTTCACTTTGCGCTGCCGTTTATGTTGCTGCTCTCAGCATCCCTAAAACGCAGTGCCGGAAAGTTGCTGATTCTGGCGATAGTGATTCTCGTTATCCGCCTGATCGATTTTTTCTGGATGATTGCACCGGAGTTTGCTCACGGCGGTTTTCACATTAGCTGGATGGACGTGGTGGCGCCCATCGGCATCGGCGGAGTTTGGCTGGCAATGTTTTTCTGGCAACTGGACAAGCGGCCGCTAATTCCGATTAACGATCCGCAATACGAAAACCTGTTGGCGGAAGCCCAGGCGCCAGCCCACGCCGGACACTGAGGACCACGAGGCAGGATCAGCAGCAGGAGCAATGAGAGAACGGTCGGATTGAAATTTAGTGATGGCAAAGCACGATCACAACGGTCACAACGGTCATGGTCACGTTACGGAAGTTCCGGACGTGTCGTATATCAAGAACGTTGACGTCACCCATGAAACCAGCGACGTTAACGTTCCTGCTCTGCTCAAGTTTGTGCTGGCGCTGACGATCATGACGGCGGTCGTCTATGTGCTGATGTTGTTCCTTTTCAGTTTTCTTAATGCGCAGGAAATAAACAATGAACCGCCCGCCGGACCAATGGCAATGAGCGAGCAAGAGAGTTTGCCGCCCGAGCCGCGCTTGCAATCGGCTCCCGGTTTCGCCGCGGATTTGTCCAAGTCGGTGGGAGATGCCGATCACCAAAAGCCCAAGGATCCACTTTGGGAGATTCATGTTTTGCGGGAACAGTGGGACCGCGATCTGCTTAGAAGGCGCAAAGGATCAGTCGGGTCGAACTTTGGGAATGCCCATTAAGGACGCGATGGAGAAATTCGTCGCGGAGCAAAATGCAAAGGCCGGCGCGAACAACGCAACTCAGAGTGTGGAGCGCTATGACGATCAGTTGCCCACCGCGGCGAGTTCCGGCCGAGTTTCAATGAAGGGGAAGCAATGAAAGAAGTAGTCAGAAGACAGAAGACAGTAGTCAGTAGGCACTGCAAGCGAGTGCTCGGTCGTATTTTGCTCAACCTTTTCTTCCTGCTTTCCGCCTTCGGCCTTCTGCCATCTGCTGTCCCCGCCCAACAACCACCGGGTCCTAGTTCGCCTCTCTACGGCGCCCGGCCCAGCAGCGGCACTTCTGTTAATGGCTTACCGAAGGCTTTGAACGAAGTGAAAATTGAACAGAAGCTGAACGAGCAATTACCTCTTGACCTGACGTTCCGCAACGAGCAAGGCGAAACGGTTCGCCTTGGCGACTACTTCGGCAAGAAACCGGTTGTGCTTTCGCTCGTCTATTACCAGTGCCCCATGCTCTGCAATCAGGTTTTGAACGGCATGGTGACGAGTTTCAAAGTGCTCAAGTTCAAACCAGGCGAAGAGTTTGAAGTTGTTACCGTAAGTTTTGATCCACTGGAAACTGCTGAGCTCGCTCGCGCCAAGAAGAATACTTACGTCAACTATCTTCCGGAGCCGAAGCGCGGTCCGGCCGCCAACGGCTGGCACTTTTTGACTGGAGATCAGGAAAACATCAGGCGGCTGACCGATGCCATCGGCTTCCATTACTACTTTGACGCCGCCACCGATCAGTTTGCTCACGGCAGCGCTATCTATGTCGCCACTCCGCAGGGCAAGCTCTCTCATTACTTTTACGGCATTGAGTATTCCCCGAAAGATCTGCGACTCAGTCTGGTCGAAGCCTCGGCAGAATAAGATTGGTTCGCCCGTGGATCAGCTACTGCTCTACTGCTATCACTACGATCCCGCAACCGGAAAGTACGGCGCAGTAATAATGAACATGGTGCGCTTAGCAGGAATTGGGACCTTGATCGCGATTGGAATTATGTTCGTGGTCATGCGCCGACTCACAGCGTCGCGGATGCGTTTGCACCCGGGAGGAACTGCCAGCTAATGCAAACGTCCTGGATTCCATTTGTACCGCCCAGTGCTTCGACCCTTTCCGGAAAGGTTGATGCTCTTTATTTCTATCTTTCGGGCGTTACTGTTTTCTTCACCCTCCTGATCGGGGGCGTGCTGATCTTTTTTGTGATCAAGTACCGGCGTCGCTCGCCTTATGAAATTCCCCGGCCGATCGCCGGGTCGCACAAACTGGAAACGCTCTGGTCCGTGATCCCCTTCATTATCGCGATGAGCATGTTTGCCTGGGGCGCGCAGCTTTATTTTCAAAACTCTCGTCCGCCACAGAATGCCATCGAGATTTATGTCGTGGGCAAGCAGTGGATGTGGAAGATTCAGCACACTACCGGCCAACGTGAGATCAACGAGCTTCATGTGCCCGTCGGTCGTCGCGTCAAGCTGATCATGACGACTGAGGATGTGATTCACGACTTCTTCATACCGGCGTTCCGCATTAAGGCCGACGTTGTTCCCGGGCGCTACACCACGCAATGGTTCGAAGCGACGAAGCCGGGCACTTATCACCTTTTCTGCGCTGAATACTGCGGCATGAATCACTCGGGAATGATTGGGCAAGTGGTGGTGATGGAACCGACCGATTTTGATAACTGGTTGAGCGGCAACACCAATCAGCAATCACCGGCTGTGGCCGGGCAACAGCTTTACCAAACGCTTGGCTGTGTTTCGTGCCATGGAGCCTCCGGTGAAGGCGGTCGCGGTCCGGCGCTAGGTGGCGTTTTCGGCAAGCAGGTTTTTCTCAACAACGGACAGACGATCAAGGCTGACGAGGCTTACATCCGCGAATCGATCGTCAATCCGCAGGCAAAGCTAGTTAACGGTTTTGGTCCGATTATGCCGACGTTCCAGGGTCAGATCAGCGAAGAACAGCTGGTGCAGATTCTGGCGTTTATTAAATCGTTGCCGGCGCAGGGCTCGCAGGCCGAAGCGCCCGCTGCGGGTACGGCTAGCACACGCCGCCAGCGCGAGCGGCGAGTCCGGAAACAAGCAATAGGTAGGAAGTGAGTAAGGCAAAATTTTTATGAAGGCAATGGAATCATTTGTGGCGCCCACGCCCGCGCGGATCAATTATTTGAACGCGACGTACGGGTTGAAGTCGTGGCTGCTTACCAGGGATCACAAGCGCATTGCGCTGCTTTATCTTGGATCCATCAGTTTCTTTTTCTTTATCGGCGGACTCTACGCGATGTTCATTCGCCTGGAGTTGCTGACTCCGCAAGGCGATCTGCTGCAATCGACGACTTATAACAAGGTCTTCACACAACACGGAATCATCATGGTTTTCTTCTTCCTGATTCCGTCAATACCGGCAACGCTGGGGAATTTTCTAGTGCCGATGATGATCGGTGCCAAGGATTTGGCCTTTCCTCGTATTAACCTGCTGAGCTGGTATCATCTACATGCTCGGCGGCATCGTCACGATCTACGCTTTGCTGGCAGGGCGGAATTGATACCGGCTGGACGTTCTACACTCCATTCAGCACTACATTTTCTAACTCTTACGTGATTGCCGCCGGTCTCGGCATTTTTATCAACGGCTTTTCCTCGATCCTCACCGGATTGAATTTCATCGTTACGATTCACACGATGCGCGCGCCAGGCATGACCTGGTTTCGCCTGCCGCTTTTCATCTGGTCTCACTATGCCACCAGCCTGGTAATGATTCTGGGAACTCCTGTTATCGCGATCACGATTCTGTTGTTGGCGTTCGAACGATTGGCGCACATCGGAATCTTTGATCCGGCGGCGGGCGGTGATCCGGTGCTATTTCAGCACCTGTTCTGGTTTTACTCGCATCCCGCGGTTTACATCATGGTGCTGCCCGGCATGGGCGTTGTCAGCGAATTGATTGCCAACTTCTCGCGCAAGAATATTTTCGGCTATTCATTCGTGGCGTTCTCCAGTCTGGCGATTGCCGTTTTCGGGTTTTTGGTTTGGGGCCACCACCTATTCGTCGCCAGCCAATCGGTTTACGCGGGAATGATTTTTTCCTTTTTGAGTTTCGCCGTGGCGATTCCGTCCGCGATTAAAGTATTCAACTGGACGGCAACGCTCTACAAAGCCTCGATCTCCTACGACACGCCCATGCTTTATGCGCTGGGCTTCATCGGCTTGTTTACCATCGGGGGGATGACCGGTCTCTTCCTCGCTTCATTGGCGGTTGACGTACACCTGAGCGACACCTATTTCATCGTCGCACACTTCCACTACATCATGGTCGGCGGCACGTTGCTGGCTTACCTGGGCGGCTTGCACTACTGGTGGCCGAAGATTACCGGGCGTATGTATCCCGAAGGCTGGGCGCGCTTCTCAGCACTGATTGTGTTCGTCGGATTCAACCTGACGTTCCTGCCCCAGTTTGTGCTCGGCTACCTGGGCATGCCTCGCCGTTACCATGTCTATCCCGCAGAGTTTCAAGTCCTCCATGTGCTCTCAACGGCCGGCGCTTCGATTCTAGGTTTTGGTCTTCTGATTCCGCTCGTCTATCTGGTTTGGTCGATGCGTTACGGAAAGATCGCGGCCGCCAATCCCTGGAACCTCCCGGGATTGGAATGGCAAACGTCATCGCCGCCACCCACAGAAAATTTTGAGCTAACTCCGATAGTCACCTGGGAAGCTTATGAGTTCGCCCCGCGTGAAGAGACGGAGGTTGTCGGTAAGTTTCGTGAAGAAAGAGTTAAAGAGGTTTGATTAGGCGTCGCTAATGCGGCGAGGGAGCGCGTAAAACTTGGCTGAGAGCTACACAGTGGGACACGAGCATGCCCCCGATCACGCGCATGCCGCGCTGCAACATCACTTCGAGAACATGGAGCAGCAGCGAGAGGCCTCCACGCTTGGGATGTGGGTGTTTCTGGTAACTGAAATCATGTTCTTCGGCGGGATGTTCCTCGCCTACACACTTTATCGCTCACTATATCCCGAAGCTTTCGCCTCCGCAAGCAATCACCTCGACCTGAAACTGGGCGCCATCAACACAGTCGTGCTGATTCTCAGCAGTTTCACAATGGCGATGGCTGTTTACAGCACCCAGGTGGGTAAACGACGCAATCAGATTATCTCGCTCGCGCTGACTCTGTTGCTGGGCGCAACCTTTCTCGGAATTAAAGCAGTCGAATATCACCAGAAGTATGAAGACCGCCTGATCCCCGGACGAATAGTGCCGAGCCGGCCATTCGACGCGAGCGGCGTGCACCTGTTGCCTGGCGCGCAGCCACATAATGTTGAGATGTTCTACTGGATTTATTTTGCGATGACCGGGATGCACGCGGTGCACATGATCATCGGCATCGGCATCATCGCAGTCATTCTCTTTTTCTCTATTCGCGGCAAATATGGTCCGGAGTATCACAACCCGGTTGAGGTGTCGGGTCTCTATTGGCACTTCGTGGACATCGTCTGGATTTTCTTATTCCCGTTGCTTTATTTGCTGGGACGACATTTGGAACACTGAGATGAGCGAGCACATAGTTCCAGTCAGGGTTTACCTGGTGATTTTTCTGGCTTTGATGGTCGGCACAGCTTTGACGATCTGGGCTGGACTTCAGGACTTTCCCGGCCCCTTGAACGTTGTGATTGCCCTGACCATAGCCGTGATCAAGGCAACGCTCGTCGTGCTCTACTTCATGCACGTCCGCTACAGTTCACGTTTGATTTGGGTGATTTTCGCTTCAGCGCTTTTCTGGATGGGAATTTTGTTCGCGCTGACGTTTAGCGACTATTGGTCTCGCGACTGGTTTCAAATCTAAGCAGTTGGTTCCTCGACTGGGCACAGCTTCGCATCGCGCACTGCCACTTCACGACCGCATGAGACGCAACGGAGTCTGATCGTTGCGTCTGAAGTTTTTATGGGGGCCGAGCAGTAAGGGCAAGCGCCGCTAACGTCACCTCGCGTAAAGAGACCGCGCATCATGATGAGCGGCAAGACCAATCCGGCGACCAGCAAAGGGATGCCGAAAACGAAGCCGAGCACTCCACCCTCTCCGAGAGTTAGCGTTATCACGAGACCGGCGATAAAAAAAAGCAGCCCAATGGCGATGGCGAAAGAAAATCCATAAGCACTGTCGAAGCTTCGGCCTCTCGTCATATCGCCAATTTTTTTGGTTTCCATGCCGGCCTCCAGGAGAACTTAGCTGTGGTCTTCAGGTGAACTGCGGTGCGAACTTTTTACTATTCTGATTCTTAAGTGTCAACGATGAGTGATGTGAACTGGATTCAGTTGCGTTCTAATGATCCGGTTACCGCCAAGTCGCGGAGATGCGCCCAGTTCGCCAATATGAACACTGATATCTTCTTCTTAGGCGAAGAAACGCGCTCAACAAGATATCCTCTCTGGCTTCACGATAACCAACTTGGCGTACTTGGTGTGGCTTGGCGACTTGGCGGTAATCTCGACGTTTGGGGAGTCTTGGTTGAAGCTGCTAGAGTATCGGGTTCCCGAAATCAGAGTCCAAAACCGAAACCGCTACTATGAGCACTACTATGAGTACTAAACCTACTATGCAGCCCGCCTCGCCTACTGCTTTTGAGCTTTTCCTGAGGCAACACGATTCTGACGGGTGGCTCGGAGCCATCACCGCTTTACTGCGGTCGATCCACGAAGTGGATAAGACCGCCACCCAAATCTGGTTTTCCTTTTACCCTCTCGAGTTGTTTCAGGCCCTCCAGGAGGCAGACGATCCGGAGCAGCTCGCTCGCGAATTGCTCCTTCAGGGAGACTACTCGCTGCAAAATCAGATCGACAGTTCGCATCGGTTTCTCTACGGACATCGTTACTGGCCGCACGTAAAACAGGCTATTGCCGCGCATGCTGCCAGTTTCGAGGCGACGAACAATAAGCCTCTCACCGATCAAATCATGGAAGTGGCTTCACAAGTTGCCGCGGGCCTACGTGTCGATCCGTCGCTTACTACGGGTATCACAGCTGTCGGTTTCATGACAGTTCAGCAAGTAGGACTCCCAGCCTTCAACAGTGCTGCAGGACAAATTGCAATCGACAGCAAACACGCAAAGCAATCGCCGGAGCAGGTCCTCAGAGAGCGAGCAAAGGATGACAGCCAGGGCTTGTTTGGCTTCCTGAAAACGATTGACAAGAAGTGGACTGTTACCCACGACGAAAATGATGATGCGGCAAAGTACAAATTAAATCATGCCCAGGATCTGGCGTGGGGCGCCGAGGCCGATCGGTCGCGCGATTGGCGGGCGCTCGACCCGCGACGCATCGAGGGACCAATCCCCGTCGAGTGTCGATCGGCTTCCTGCGGTACTTGTTGGGTGGGCGTGTTAGGTGGCGCAGAAAAACTTTCGGATGTCGCCGCTCGCGAAGGTAAACAGATCAAACTATTCGGCTACATCAACACCACTGAACCCAAGCCGCTGATTCGCCTGGCTTGCCAGGCCCAGGCACAGGGAGCCGTCTCAATTGTGATTCCTCCCTGGAATGGCGTGTTTGGAAAGTATTTGTTACGGCGCAATCGCGGCGACGAAGCCGAGGAGTAGAACCAACCACGTCTTCCCACTAGAAGCTTGCCTAACTCTCTCGCCAAACCTTCGTCCTCGCCGGTATTGCTGGTTCTGGCTGCAGCGATCATCTGGAGTACCGGCGGTCTCTTCATTAAGTGGACTACACTTTCCGGCCTCGAACTCTCTTTCGGCCGTTCGCTGCTGGCCGCGATCACTGTCGCCCTCTTCACGCGGCGCGAAGGTTTTGGCTTGAATCGTATCACCTTGATCGCGTCAGTGCTTTACGCGGCGCTGCTCTTACTTTTCGTATTGGCAACAAAAGAAACAACTGCCGCCAACGCAATCTTCCTGCAGTACACTGCGCCGCTTTACGTTCTGGTACTGGAGCCAATCTTCTACAAAGAGAAGTTTCGGCAACGTGATTTGATTACAGTGATCTTCTGCGTCATCGGTATGTCCCTTTTCTTTGTGGGCAAACTCCGGCCCCAAGACGTCACAGGAAATCTTCTCGCGCTCGCCTCGGGAATCTGTTTCGCGGCGTACTTTCTTTTGCTGCGACATTCGAGCGCGCGAGCAGTAAATCGCGCGTCATCGGTTATCTATGGCAACCTGCTGGTTGTTTTCGTGGCGGCCCCGGCAGGCTTGCAAGCACTATCAGGCATCACGCTGCACGACACACTCAGCGTGGTTTACCTCGGAGTGGTGCAAATCGGAATTGCTTACACTCTCTTCACGCTCGGAATGGCGCGCGGGATTCGTTCGCTCGATGCGGGCATCGTCGGTTATATCGAGCCGGTGCTGAATCCGGTCTGGGTTTTTTTGGTTATCGGCGAGCGACCTTCCAAGTGGGCGTTGATCGGCGGCGCGATCATCGTCGGTGCTGTTATCGTGCATACGACTTTAAAGGCTAAAGAAGGACGAAAAGCAATTGCAACGGTGGTCAACGGGACTGAATGAAATCAGCACCATGGATGGAGTCTTAATCATCGATAAGCCCGTGGGCATGACGTCGCATGATGTGGTGGCTCGCGTGCGACGAATCGTAGGCGAGCGTAGGGTTGGACACACCGGGACACTTGACCCGTTCGCCACTGGCGTCTTAATCGTTCTTGTCGGCAGGGCGACGCGACTGGCCCAGTTTCTCAGCAGCAGTGTTAAGGAGTATGAAGCTGTGATACGGCTCGGTTTTGCCACTGATACTGGTGATGTTACTGGAAGACCGCTGACTACAGCTGTTGAAAAAACAGATCCCTGGCGGAAAGAAGAAATCGAAGCGGCATTAGCAAGCTTGCGTGGAGAAATCGAACAGGTGCCGCCGATGTATTCGGCCAAAAAACTGGGCGGTAAAAAGCTTTACGAACTCGCGCGTCGTGGCGAAGAGGTTGAACGCAAAGCCGTGCGCGTAACGATTCACTCTTTGGAACTGACGAGAGTCGCTGGAGAAACCTTTTTGCAGAACAGTGACGGAACTACTGACATCGAGGTGCACGTGGCATGTTCGGCTGGCACTTATGTACGGACACTTGCTGAGGATTTGGGAAAACGACTCGGGGTCGGCGCCCATGTCGCCGAGTTGCGGCGAACGAAAGCAGGCAGTTTTGTTTTGACGAACGCGACGACGCTCGAGCAACTCGAAGAGCAGGTGCGCCATAATTCATTGGACGAGGTTTTAGTTACACCGGATACCGCGCTTGAGTTTCTTCCTGGTGTTTCCTTGAATTCGCTCGAAGTGCAAAGAACGCATCAAGGCCGCCCTTTGAAGCTGGAAAGCAAAAGTCACCAAACCTTAAGCGAGTCGGATTGGGTGAGGATGCGAGATGAAGCCGGCTTGCTAGTCGCAGTGGGGATCTACGATTCGAAAGCTGATCTTGTGCATCCGCGCGTGGTGCTATCTCAAGAACAATGAAACTGAAGAAACGCCATCTCCTCGCCGGGTTTTCCGGATTAGCAACGGCTGCTGTGATTGCGAAATTGCTCGTGCGTCCGCGCGATGTGGACCTGGAACGAAGTCGCGATCGAATCTACCATGTCGAACATTCCCGTTTCATCGACGTGCACGGCTTGCGCGTCCACTACCAGGAAGCCGGTAACGCGGACGCGCCTCCCATGTTTTTGATTCACGGATTTCTCTCCTCGACATTTGTTTGGAGCAGAGTTTTCCTGGAGTTGGCGGCAGCCGGGTTTCGCGTGATCGCACCCGACTTAATCGGCGCCGGCTATTCCGCAAAGCCTCGACACTTTGGTTATTCAATCGAGTCGCAAGCCCGGATCATCGCCGGAATGATCGAAAGGTTAGAATGCAATAATGCGATTCTGGCCGGCAGTTCTTATGGCGGCGCGGTTGCCGTCACGGTCGCACTCAACCAACCAGAACTCGTTAAGAAGTTGGTGTTGGTTGGTGCGGTCTCAAACAACGAGCCAAAGCGTTACCTGATGATGAGGCTGGTGCGGACACCAGTCGTTGGGGACATTGTTTCGCCGTTGCTGGCGGGGTCGCGCCGCTTCTTACGGGCGCGCATGAAGCGAGTTTATGATCGCCATCAAACGTCTCTGGATGAATTCCGGGTTGACGCTCGCTTCTTACCGTTGCGAGCCGCCGGCACTCATCGGGCAATCATTCGTACTGCCCGCAACTGGGACGCAGAGCGAATCCAACGAGAAGCACACCTAATTAAACAGCCAACCCTTCTGCTTTGGGGCGACAACGATCCCGATGTGCCCTTAAAAGATGGGCAGGAGCTGCAACAGCGGATTGAGAAGTCCAGATTGGTGGTGTTTAAGGACTGCGGCCATCATCCCCAGGAAGAATATCCCGCAACTTTTATCGAAGTGCTATTGGAATTCTGCTCTGAATAGATTACAACTAGTGGTGTGGCCGATTCTGACCGGCCCGCCTGATCCCCGGGCCCGATCCTGCCCTTCAAAAACCGTAAACTCTTTCAGATCTTTGCCCTGATCGGATTTCTCAGATAACAAAGGACGACCCCCCTTGCGCCTTAGCTTTTCACCATTAACGCCTTCACCTCAGGCTGTTCTCACCATCATCTGCGTTTGTTTCATTATTTGCACGGTGAGTCTGCAGGCCTCTGCCAAGACCGCGTACGCTATCAAGTCTCCTCAGCCCTGGGTGCGACCCTTAGACCTGGAATCAGAAAGCAAAAGCGGACCCAGCTCTTCTTCGTCCACTTTCTTACTGGACGATCACCAGATCAGAGTAAGCAAGGCTACGGTTGAGCGTTACTATCATCATGTTCAGAAGATAGAAACAGCGGCAGGTTTAGACGATATTTCCCAGGTTAGACTTTATTTCGAACCCTCCTATCAGCAACTTGCGATTCACTTCATCCGCATTCGTCGAGATGGCTCTTTGATCGACGTCCTGCGGAGCTCAGAAATCAAAGTGATCCAGCAGGAAGAAGGTCTGGATCAACAACTCTACAACGGAACCCTGGCGGCGGTCGTTTTCCTTAACGATCTCCGGGTGGGTGATATCGTCGACTACGCTTACACGGTGAGCGGCGAGAACCCCGTCTTCGCCGGACGCTATGCCGAAGCATTGTATTTAGCCGACGGCCAACCAATTCACCACCTGAATTTCAGACTTGTGTGGCCATCCGATCGTGCGATCAAGATCAGGAATGCCAACATTGGAATCGAGCCAAAAGTAACCACGGCTGGCAACGAAACGGAATATATCTGGGAACGGCGCGAGGTCCCTGCAATTGATGTTGAGGATAAGACCCCTGCCTGGTTCAATCCTTACCCAACTGTTAGCTTAAGTGAGTTTCAGACCTGGCACGACGTGGTTCAGTGGGCTTTGCCTTTGTATGATTCAAGTAACCCAATTCCACCTGCCCTGCTCTCCAAGGTTCGCAAGTGGGAGGCGGAATTCACCACTCCCGAGGAGCGCACCGTCGCGGCTCTGCGTTTTGTTCAGGATGAGATCAGATATTTAGGTATCGAGCTGGGACGCTACTCACATCAACCCACTTTACCGGCGAAGGTGTTTGCGAGGCGTTTTGGCGACTGCAAGGATAAGTCGCTGCTCCTGGTCACGATCCTGAAGTCGTTGGGCGTAGACGCAACCACAGCACTTGTCGACTCTACTGCTGGGAGGTCCCTAGACCAGCAACAGCCATCTCCCTTTGCTTTCGATCATGTAATCGTGCGCGCGCGAATAGACGGGAAAACCTATTGGCTCGATCCCACGATGGGTTACCAGCGGGGCGGTCTCGACAAATACTACGATCCACCCTACGAGCGTGCGCTTGAGCTGCGCGATGGCGTTACTGAACTAGAGAAAATCCCGCTCGCAACTGCCAATTCCGGAATGATTGTGATTTCGGAAAAGTATGCGGGCAAGAACAGTCAAGCACCCATAACACTGTTAGTGAGTACCGCGTACATGGGGGCCGAAGCGGACAGAATGCGCTATGAGCTTTCTCGAGGCTCGCTGTCGGAATTGAGCAAGACTTATTTGAATTATTATGGCGAGGAGAACCCTTCTATTAAGGCCGAAGGTTTGCCGCAGGTTGAAGACGATCCGGTCACAAACAAGATTGTGGTTAAGGAGCGATATCTTATCGACGGATTTTGGAAAGATAGTAGACATAACTTTCTTGCAGATAAGATCTACGTAGAGACAGGTAAACCGAAGGTCACGCAGCGGACAATGCCGATGCGAATCAGGTACCCAGTTTCGATCAATCACACAATCGAGATCGATCTTTCCGAGCGCTTCGACATTGCGCCGGATCGCGGCACGATTTCAAACAACGTCGTGCGATTCGACTACGATATCTCCAGCCGTGGAAGCAAAATCAGACTTGACTACTCTTTCAAGACCTTTGCCGATTCCATTACTGTCGAGCAGATCCCGCAACACCTGTTGGTGCTGGATCGGATCAATAACTCTGTGGGGTTTGAGCTGTGGAACGGTACCGGTATGTTCGGGTATACCCGAACAACCGCCAATCGCATCGGCGCGATCGTAATTGGCGTCGTACTGATAGTGGGGTTGCTGTTAATTGGTTGCGTAGTCTTTATCCTTACCCGGATAAAACCGAAGACCACTACAAGTTTCGCAGAGACGTTGAAAGTTAAGGTCGGCTTTGCTCCGGAGTCGGCCATCAGCGTCAGAGATGAAGCTGACATCGATCCGGCGTTGCGGGCTTTCAAGTGCAGTTGTGGACAAAGTCCCTATCGGCCCGACAGTCCGCCTCAAGCAGATCGTTTTACCTACGATGGCCAGCGCCTGATCGGGATTCGTCTCAATTGTTCAAGTTGTCGCAGAATCAGCGACCTGTACTTCAAGCCCTGGAGTCAGCCTCTCGACGAAGCACCTTCACCTCAGACAAATTATTAAATGGATTGCTTCAGCGACTTGTCAGGGACTCACTACTCTCACGGCAGTTGTTTAATTCATATTCAGCGCTTTCCCCACCGCCGCATCGCGACGGACGCGCCAAATCTTTGAGTCGAGATAGTAGTGAATGAAGGCGTAGCCCCAGAGGAAGGAAATGCCCAGCTGGACTGGTAACGAGGTTTCAGCTCCCATCGCCTGACCTTGCAGACTCGTGTATCCCAGAAGTTGCCGCGGCCCCTGATAAATTAAGCCAAACACAATCCCGCAAGCGACGTAGAACAATAAGCGGCGGCTGATCATTTCCGCCGCGCCATATTTTTCTTTTAGCGCAGAACGAGCAATGTTTGCTTTCGCGACGTCTGGCTCGCCCGCCGGAGTTGCATACTTCTGATTATGAAACCAGATTAGGCGGTGATACTGAAAGTTGTGGTAGATGGTCAGAATGGCAACAATCGCGATCGGTTTATGTGGCATCGGCGTTAGCAATACAATCCAATGCATCGGAATCGCCGCCGCCAGCAGTAAATACTTCGGTACATTAAGCGGTTGCCCGATCAGCGCCCGCTGAATTTGCCGGCCCAGCCAGGCGAGACCTAACACAATGGTGCCGGATAACAAGATGGTGGCGAGGATGCCGACGACGCTTTGCAGAGCAACGGGAACACGCGCCATAGCTTCGGGATCTTGAGCAATGAATGCAACGAAGGGATAGTTGAAGGCAAACAGGAGCAACAATCGATCGAGAGCATTATCGAGCGGCGCCAGGTCGTTATTTTTCTTCTTGTACAGCACCATGAATCCATAGTGCTGCTTCACTAGATGGTAGTAGGCCCACAGCGCCGCCAGAAAGAAAAAGATCAAACCCGTTCCCATCCAGACCATTAGTGGGCCG
The DNA here is from genome assembly GCA_963826235.1 of Pyrinomonadaceae bacterium. Lineage (GTDB taxonomy): Bacteria > Acidobacteriota > Blastocatellia > Pyrinomonadales > Pyrinomonadaceae > PSRF01. The sequence continues at coordinate 809,708 of CAWGWE010000003.1, forward strand.
ATCAGGAAAAACAACAACGAGCCCCAGAGCAACCGCCCCCGGTTCCGACGTTCAGTTCGATCAAAATAAGTGCGAGAAAAGGTTCCAAAGACGTGCGGAGCATCGATCAGAATCGCCCAGAGAGCGACCATAGGAACTAGAGGGACGAGACCGTTGATATAGAGCAGCAACAAGGCGTAACTGGAAACGACCGAGCCAACAAACCAGATTAAGTCGTCGCGCGCGCCGATGATCCAGCGCAAGGAAATTGCGCGAGGGTGAGCGTCAGTGATGGCTTGAGTTGCAGTAGCCAAGATTGAATGTCTAACCTCAGTAACTCGGACTTTGTATGCCACAAAGATTGTCCTAGGATTCTACATCCTCGAACGTCCGGGTCAATAAGGGAGCGCGGTTATTAATGGCTAACAACGACGCAGCGCTGAATAAACTCTTCGAACTCCTTTTTCAGGCCCATCCCTGGCATGGAGTGTCGCTCGGCGAGAAAGCGCCGGCAGAACTCGCGGCATACATCGAGATCGTTCCTACCGATCCCGTGAAGTACGAACTCGATAAAGGCTCTGGACATTTGCGCGTTGATCGTCCCCAGAGATTTTCCTCGATGTGTCCGACGCTCTACGGTTTCATTCCCCAAACATTTTGTGGCGAGGAGGTCGGCGCACTGTGTGCTGAACGAACCGGACTACGTGGTATCGAAGGTGACGGGGATCCGATGGATATTTGCGTCCTGACCGAGAAAGCGTTTGCGCACGGCAACTTCTTTCTTCAGGCCAAGCCAATCGGCGGGTTTCGCATGATCGACGGGCGGCAGGCGGACGACAAAATTATCGCGGTGCTTCTTTCCGATGTCGCCTTTGGGCATATTGAAGATATCGACGGTTGTCCCAAAGGCCTGGTGGATCGCCTCAAGCATTACTTTCTAACTTACAAACAACTTCCCGCTGAAGCCCCACGACGCGTGGAGATTGCTGCTGTTTACAATCGGGCGGAGGCATTCGAGGTCATTGAACGGAGCAGGCGCGATTACCGCCAACAGTTCGGTGATCCAGCTCTAAGAGTGGCCAAGCTTCGGCAATTGCTGATGAATCGGTAAATGTGCTCACGGCCAACCTCACCGCCAGGACGCCAAGAAACGCCAGGGACGCAAAGAAACAATTCAAAGGAAGAGCCTCAATAGCCTTTTGCAGGAGATGCTTTTTAGCTGAAAGTTATTCTTGGCGAACTCCGCGGTTCTTTACGGCTTGGCGGTAATGATTTTCTGCAATTAAGGGTTGCGAATAAATTCCTTAATCCCACACCGGCGACAGCTGAGTATTTGTCTCCGAGGATCCCAATAAGCGAACGGCAGCATTTCGTTTCGCGGAGGATTGTTTGGTTGGCGAACTTTGCGTTCGGTATCTTCAGCGCTGCAATGCTTGCAGAGCCAGCCGTAGCCGAGATTGAAAAAGTGATTGGTCTGATTCAAGGCAGCGGAGGCAAAGGGCGAGGAAAATGGTGCCGGCCTGATTATCGGACCGGCACCTGCCAACATTATTGCCTGCGCATTCCGCGTCTCACGTCTGGTCCCTGAGTGAGTTGCACGGGAAGCGTCATGCGCCGGCCGTTTCTTACAATACCAAGCTGCACGGTATCGCCAACCTGGTGTTTATCCAGAATTCGGAAGAGGTCATCTGCATTGCCGATTTTCGCTCCGTCGAGCGAAACGATGATGTCGCCGAGGGCCACTTCACCATTCTCGGTTTGAGTCAGTCCGCGCAAACCTGCATTCGCACCAGCCTGGCCAGGAATCACTTGCCAGACGAGGACACCATCCGAAACGGGAAGCTCAAGCTGGCCTTTCAGGAGTTCAACATTTCGAGTGGTGACGCCAAGCTTAGGTCGCACCACCTGACCGGAGCGAATCAACTGCGGCACAATCCGCTTGGCGATATTGACTGGCACCGCAAATCCAACACCGGCGGAGCCACCAGATGGAGAAAGAATCTGCGAATTGATGCCGATGATGCGACCGCGAGAATCGAGTAATGGTCCACCGGAGTTTCCCGGATTGATGGACGCATCAGTCTGAATCGCGCCTTCGATTTGCCGGTTGTTGCGCGCGCGGATGGGACGTTGCAAACCGCTGATGACACCTGTCGTTAGAGTGCGGTCCAAACCGAAAGGATTACCTATCGCAAGCACCTTCTGGCCCACGACTAGTTTGTCTGAGTCGCCGAGTGGAACTACCGTCACACCTTCTTTTGGTAGTTCCAGTAACTTGATGACGGCGAGATCGGTATCCGGATCGCCTCCTACAACTTCCGCTGCATAGTTCTTTTGACTGCCAAAGCTAACGGCCAATTTCTGTGCGCCTTCGACCACGTGATAGTTAGTCAGAATGTGGCCCTGTTGATCCAAAATCGAACCTGAACCTGACCCTTCCTGTGGCTCTACATAACCAAAAAAGTCGCGGGCATAGGACGTTGAATGAATGTTGACAACACCAGGCGAAAGCGTCCGGTAGATTTCAATATTGTTCTGCTCGTCGGTCGAAGTCATCTCGGTGATGCCTGCGGGCGTCGCCTCGGAGAATGCGACGCTGGTGGGCTGCAAACGGTTGGAGACTCGGTCCACAATCGCCACCGTTACGGCAGCAAAGAGACCTGAAACCAACGCGATAATTAATATCTGGCGTGCGGTAATTCTATACATGTCTTTTTCCTACAAGACTTAATGTGTCTGATCAAAAACAAGCGATTCTAGGATGCCTTTCGCGGCGAGAGGGGTTGTTCGTTTTTACGTTGCGTCTCGCAACCAGGGCCTCTGGAATAATTTTCCACCCAATGGCAACTTGAGGCAAGCCCACGCACACGCTTACGCCTTCACAACAGCTAGGGAGTGCAGACCTCTAAGTTTGGAACGTCCAAATCTGCAAAGGGGTTCTATATTTGTGGACCGAAGGAATCTTCAGAGTGGCGAATCAGACGTTTAGGAGAAAAGCGCGAGGAAGGCGTGAGGTAGAGCCTCCAAAATAAGTCGGCGACGGTTTCACGGTGCTTGCCAGCCAAGGGCCGAAAAGCCGGTCGCGACATGCACCATCATCAAAAGTAGATATAAACCCAGAACCAATTTCATTCCGCGGCGAGCGAGCGGCATGTGTGCGCATCGGTAGAGGACATAAGCCGCGAAAGCTCCGATTGCCAATTTGACAGATAGGAAAGGCGCTTCACCGACATTCAGCAAGCTTGCCATGAGGGCGTTGCCTTCGCTGGCCACGTTCAAACGCACCCAAAGGATCGTTAGCTGGGCATCAAGCCAGTTCATCGCGAAGAGCAGCAGACTTTTATAAAGGGTGTGCATCTTTTTTGGCCAACGCCGTTAAACTCTTGTCCTCTTACGTCAGAACCCCCGAAACCGAAAGGCTTGGGGGTTCTGCCGTTCACGGGAGGAACGAGACTCGTACCGTTGTACTATTGAGAAAGTCTCAATGCCTTTATGCTTCCGAAAATCCGGATCTGATTGAGTGATGACTATATCCATTGCGGATGCGATTCGCGAGGGCGCGCAGATTTTCCACGATGCGGGGCTTGCGGACGCGCGACGTGAGGCAGGCGGCTTGCTGCAACACGTTATTGGTTGCGATCGCACTTTTGTTCTGGCTCATCCCGAGCACCAACTATCGCAAGCTCAGCTGCAAACATTTCAAGAGTCTGTTAAGGCGGCGCGCCGCTGGCGAACCGCTGCAATACCTCACTGCGCATCAATCGTTTTTCGGTCTCGATTTTGAAGTCGCGCCAGGTGTCTTGATTCCACGTCCAGAGACTGAACTCCTGGTTGAGCTGGCGCTGGAAATAATTCAAGGCACGCCGGCGCCAGGCATTTGCGACGTCGGAACAGGATCCGGATGCATCGCTGATCACTCTTTTGCACGAGCGCACAGATGCGCATGCTGTTGCCATCGACATCTCAGCAGCAGCAATCGAAATTGCAAAACGTAATGCGCTGCGACACCAGGTTGAGAGCCGACTAACTTTCGTGCAGCGCGAATTGTTTCTCGTCGCTTTCTCCGGCTGAGTTCTCTTTTGATCTGATTGTGTCTAATCCACCCTACGTGGCCGAGAATGAGCTTCGCTGGTTTGCAACGCGAGATTCGCGATCACGAACCGCGCGAAGCACTCGCCGGTGGGCCGGACGGGCTTGATGTCGTGCGCCGCTTGTTAAGTGAAAGTGATGCCTTTCTTAAGCCAGGCGGGCATTTGTTGATTGAAATCGGCTTCAATCAGGCAGCAGCCGTTCAATCATTACTTGAGAAGCAGCAATGGCTGGCGAAAGGAATTCGACCCGATTTACAGGGCATTCCGCGTGTCGTAGTCCTTCAGAAAAGGCTTGCTTGAACTCCTCGAGGCAGCCTAGATTTTTGCCATATTCAGTTCCGCCCCGGTGTTTACCTCACAGAATCGCAGGAAACCAAATCAAAAATTTGAGGAGCATCCCCAGGAGATTAAGATCATGAATAAGTGGTTAAGACTTGGTGCCTTTGTCGCAGCGTTTTTGAGCCTTAGTGGCGCCGCCGCGCTGGCTTATGGCCAGAAAGATGGTTCGTTGACGTGCCGCGATAACTGGCACAACGATCGTTTGGTAGGCCAATGTGAAATACGCGAACAGAAAATGCCGGCTGGTGGTTTGCTTACAGTCGATGCCAGTAAGAACGGCGGGGTCTCCATCAAAGGATGGGACCAGAACGAAATTCTGGTCAGGGCGCGCGTGCAGGCGGCCGCAACTTCGCAAGGAGAAGCTGATCAGCTTGTAAAGCAAATTAGAGTCGAAACGAGCGGTGGCAAAGTCTTTGCTGTCGGTCCAGAGAATCAAAAGAACTATCAGTGGAGTGTTAGTTACGAGATCTTTGTTCCGAAGCGTTCCGACCTTTCTCTCGAAGCCTACAATGGTGGCATCTCGATCGCTGACGTGACGGGCCGCATCGACTTCAGCGGACACAATGGCGGGGTGGTCTTGAAGCGCGTCGGCGGCACCGTTCGCGGTGGCACGATGAATGGCGGATTGGTTGTTGAATTAGACGGCGCCAGTTGGAGTGGCGAAGAGCTCGACGTGAAAACGACCAATGGCGGGATTGTGATGGCGATACCGGAAAACTATTCCGCACATCTGCAGACGGGAACGGTAAATGGGCATCTCAATATCGATTTCCCCGTAACCGTCCAGGGCAGGATCGGCCGCGAGCTGGCGGTTAATCTCGGCAACGGTGGTCCGACGGTGCGCGCGATGACCACAAATGGTGGCGTCAAGATCAAACGTACGGGTACCGGTTCGAATTACTAAACCTGCACGTAAGCAATATCAACGGGCGCGGCGAGTCTAAAAAACTTGCCGCGCCTTCCTTTGGCCCCGCCCGCTTGAGTTCGTGTAGGGTTGGCTTTACGCTAAGACGCAGAGACACCGAGGGTCAAAAAGATTTTGGTTTAGGAATTGGTTCATTTCAGCGCGAATCTTCCTTTGTGTCTTGGCGTCTTGGCGGCTAACAGGTCGAAAACTCATCCCTTTTACCTTTCCCGTTTTTAATCTAATCTGTCGGTCGTGGATAAATTTCTCATTTCCGGCGGCCACGCATTGAAGGGCTCGATCGCGATTAGCGGCGCGAAGAATTCGGCTCTGCCGTGTATGGCCGCGGCGCTGCTGACTGCCGAAACAGTAACGCTGCACAATCTTCCTTACGCGCGCGACATCATTACCCAGCGCCGTTTGCTCGAAGACCTTGGCGCTACGGTGCTGACACCCGAACTTCGCACTCACAAGATAAACGCCGCTCACATTGAGGTCTTCGAAGCGCCATACGAACTGGTAAAAACCATGCGGGCGTCAGTGCTGGCGTTGGGACCATTGCTGGCGCGCTTTGGAAAAGCCAAGGTCTCATTGCCTGGCGGCTGTGCGATCGGCACTCGGCCGATCGATCTTCATCTTAAAGGCTTTGAACAGCTTGGCGCGGAAGTGCGGCTTGAAGGTGGAAATGTCGTGGCACGCGCACCAAGCAGTGGCCGTTTAATCGGCGCCGCAATGACGTTCGATAAGGTCACAGTCACTGGTACTGAGAACCTGATGATGGCGGCGACGCTCGCCCGCGGAAAAACCGTGATTAATAACGCCGCTTGTGAACCTGAGATCAGTGACCTCTGCGAGTTGTTGAACCGGATGGGCGCGCGCGTGCGCGGCGGCGGTACCTCGACTATCGAGATCGACGGCGTGGAAACTCTTGGTGGCGCGCAGCACACTATTATCCCTGACCGCATCGAGACCGGAACGTTTATTGTCGCTGCCGCGATCACCGACGGCGAGCTGGAAATTAAAGACTGTCAACCCGAACACCTGGGCACCGTTATCAATCAACTGCGTGAAATCGGCGTCGAGATTGAGGAGCTCAATCAAAGCACCTTACGAGTGAAGCGGGGAACGACTCTCAAAGCAAAGAATGTCACGACCGAACCGCATCCCATGTTTCCGACGGACATGCAGGCGCAGTACATGGCTCTGATGACTCAGGCTGAGGGTGAATCAGTAATCACGGAAACTGTTTTCGAGAACCGGTTCATGCACGCTTCAGAGTTGCAGCGGATGGGCGCAAAGATCCATTTGAACGGGCGGATGGCAACGATCAACGGGCCGACACAATTAACGGGAGCGCCGGTGCTAGCCTCGGACCTGCGCGCGTCAGCATCACTCGTTCTGGCAGGACTCATAGCAAAGGGAGAGACAGTAATTGAGCGGGTTTATCATATCGATCGCGGCTATGAACGGATCGAAACAAAACTCCGCGCAGTTGGCGCGAACATTCAGCGTCTGAGAGAGTCAGTAACGGCGCCGCTTTCGGAAGCTTCGTCTTCAGACGCTGTGTCGATCGCCTCGTAAAGCTTAGGCTAAAATCAGAAACAAGGGACGGAAGAATGGCAGAATCAGGTTGTTTGTTTTGTCGAATTATTGCCGGTGAGTTACCGGCTGAGTTGGTCCACCAAGACGGTCAATGCATCGTTATCCGCGATGTCAATCCGCAGGCACCCACCCACCTGTTGGTAATTCCGCGCGAGCATATCGAGTCGCTTGACGAAGCTGGGCGGCCCGACGAAGCAATGTTGGGACATTTACTGCGCATGGCGGCGCGATTGGCGAATGAGCAGGGATTAAGCGAGAGTGGCTACCGCACCGTCATCAATACTGGCGCGGGTGCGGGTCAATCAGTCTTTCATCTGCACGTGCATGTCCTGGGTGGGCGGTCAATGAATTGGCCTCCGGGTTAACCGCCGGCTTCTGGCCTAGTCAGCCTTTGGCGCCACCGCCCGCACTGCTTCGGAAACTCCACTTTCATACTTTTTGAAGTTCTCGTTAAATCGGCGCGCGAGTTCGCGCGCCTTCTGATCGTAAGCATCCTTGTCGGTCCATGTGTTTCGAGGTTGCAACACCTCCGCTGGCACCTCCGGACATGAAACGGGGACGTTGACACCGAAAATAGGATCGGGAATGGTTTCCACATTTGCGAGCGAGCCGTTCAATATCGCGCGGATCATTGCTCGCGTATGCGAAATCTTCATTCTTTTACCGACGCCATAGGGACCACCGCTCCAACCTGTATTAACCAACCAGCAGGCAGCATTGTGCTCACCCATTTTCTTGCCGAGCAGATCAGCGTAAACGCCGGGGTGCAGCACCATAAACGGCGCGCCGAAGCAGGTTGAAAACGCCGCTTCCGGTTCTTTGATTCCTTTCTCTGTGCCGGCAACCTTTGCTGTGTATCCGGAAAGGAAGTGATACATCGCTTGTGCCGAGGACAAGCGTGCTACCGGGGGTAGCACGCCGAACGCATCTGCCGTCAACATGATGATGTTTTGCGGATGGCCGGCGCGACCTTCGGTTACGATGTTGGGAATACTCGTCAGCGGGTAAGAGGCGCGTGTGTTTTCAGTTTTTGCGGCGTCGTCGAGATCAATTTCGCGCGTGGCGGGATCGAAGACTACGTTTTCCAGAATCGTTCCGAACATTTTGGTCGTTCGATAAATATCCGGTTCGGCCTCCGCTGACAGTTTAATCACTTTTGCATAGCAGCCGCCTTCAAAATTAAACACGCCATTATCCGACCAGCCATGTTCGTCATCGCCCACAAGCCTGCGTTCAGGATCGGCCGACAATGTCGTTTTTCCAGTCCCTGATAAGCCAAAGAAGATTGCTACATCACCGGCGTCACCGACATTCGCTGAGCAGTGCATGCTCATCACACCGCGCTGCGGCAAGAGGTAATTGAGGATCGAAAACACACTCTTCTTGGTCTCGCCTGCGTAGGAAGTGCCGCCGATCAAAACCAGACGTTGACTAAAATCCATCAGGATGAAGGTAGGCGAACGCGTGCCGTCGCGCTGCGGGTCAGCCTGAAAACTTGGAAAGTTAATGATAGTGAATTCTGGATGATGCGGACCGGTAGCGCTGGGATCGGTAATCAACATGGTACGCGCGAAAAGCGAGTGCCAGGCAAGCTCGTTGATAATTCGAACCGGCAGGCGATAGTTGGGGTCGGCGCCGCCAAAAGTATCCTGAACAAAAAGTTCACGGCCCGTCGCATGGGCCATCATCCGATCCTTCAAGGCATTGAACTTCTCTTGCGGAAAGTCTTTATTGACATCTCCCCAAAACACCTTCGCCTCACTCTCGGGCTCGCGCACGATCGCCTTATCTTTCGCAGCACGGCCGGTATGTTCGCCCGTGTCGACGATCAACGCTCCGCGATTGGATAAGACTCCTTCATTACGGCGTGCTACCTCCTCGTACAACTCGGGAGGCGTCAGGTTCCAGTAGACCTTGTTGGCGCCCCGGATACCATAGTTGTCGAGTTCATAGTCTGTATTTTTGCGTCCCAGATGTTCAGTAGCACTTTCAGTGCGAGTAGAGGTCATAGATTCTCCGATGATAGTTTGAGAAATCCCGCGTCGATTTTATTGCTGGCGCGGGCTTTGTAGGCGTCGATTGTCTCAATGTTTGTTTAACTAATTTCTTACAACACTGGGGCGGCCTGAGGCAAGGCGACAGGGTGGCAATACTGCCGTTAGCACTTGCGCCTCGCAAGCTGAGATTTGGAAATGCGCTGGTGATCTGCTAAGTAAAATGGCAATGAACAAGCCCGCACTCGCGGATTTCACCAAAGCTGAGCGGAAGATAATTGAATCGCTGCGAAGGCCCGCGCAAGTACAACGCTTCCTATCCGCAATGCCCTACAACTGGGAGCGCAACGGCGGAACGATGCGTTCATTCCGCGAAGTGCTAAAGCGCAATGAAGCGCATTGCCTCGAAGCTGCCGTAGCCGCAACAGTGATCCTTGAACAGCACGGCTACCCACCATTGCTGTTGGACATAGAGTCGGTGGACCTGCTCGACCATGTCATCTTCGTTTTTCAGGAGAAAGGTTTGTGGGGATCTATTGGACGCTCCCGCGATTTGGGTCTCCATGGACGCAAGCCGGTGTTTCGCAATTTACGTCAACTAGTTTGGAGTTATTTTGATCCGTACGTGGACTTTTCCGGACGGATCAAAGGTTATGGCCTGACAAGTCTTTACGAGTTGGGAAACTACGATTGGCGCTTTTCAGCGAAGAACATGCACAAGATTGAGGATCATTTACGAGCGATCCCGCATCGTCCTTTGAGATCGTCCGACGAACGTTACCGCCGGTTGCCGAACGTTACAAAGCATTCAAGCGGAAGCACCCAGACGACCAGCCTCCGTATTATGATAGGCAGGATCGCTGGATGCTTTAGAGAAAAACTTTGATTGCCATGGCGCGTCTGCGAAATAAGAGAAATGCTGGAACTGTCGCGAGGACTCCAGCGACGCCTGAAGAACGGCGGCAGCAGACTTTTCAACGAGCCGCCAAACTGCTGTCGGCCAAGTCGCGTTCGATCGCTGAACTGCGCGAACTGCTGCTGCAACGACAAGGCACTAGCAAAGCTCATGTCGAAGAAGTGTTGGCGCGGTTAACGGAGTACGGCTATTTGAATGATGAACGTTTCGCCACCGGTTACGCCTCTGCGAAAGTGCGCCAGCGACCAATCGGCCGGCAGCGACTGAAGCGCGATTTGACTCTGAAGAAAGTAAGTAAGGAGACAGCAGAAGAAGCCCTGGACATGGTGTTTGCGGAAACTTCGGAGAGCGAATTAATTGATCGCGCGATCGAGAAGCGAGTTCGACTGCGTGGCCGGCCGAGTAATCGTGCGGAAGCGAAGAGCCTTTTCGATCATTTGTTGCGGCAGGGCTTCCCTTTCGAGCTGGTGGCAGACAAAGTGCGGGCAGCAGCGCAAACAAACCTTGACGACGACGAGTTGTGACGGAGTATTAAGGACGAAAAGCGGTAACTCGCCGTGATTAACCGGCAGCGACGCGTCAGCTGCGCAAAATGCCCACAGGGTGCCGCGCCTGTGGGCATTTCAATTAAGGTTAGTTTCCTCAGTAGCATCTCTGAAGAAGACATCCTCAGCCCAGCGCCCCACCTGAGCAATAAGAACGTCCCTAACCTTCGCACAATATGCAGACCGCTTGCTGTAACACGCGCCTACTTCATTCGCACAGCAAGCGGATGGTCAGTCGGTCTCCTCAATGCGGTTTTTGTAAGAACACGTCCCAGGCCCAGCGCCCAATTTGGCCGCTTTCGATATCATTGACCTTTGCCCGATATCTAAACCAGTTGCCGTTTTCATCTCTTCGGCGTGAGTCTCGGTACTTCAGCCCGATTACCACAACATCTGAGTTTGGGAGGCTCTGGAGCTCGCCAGCTTCCGAGGTCCCGTTGTGATTGCTGTCTCGCCATAGCTTAAGGCTGGAGAAGATGCTATCGCCGGCATCAATCACACCATCCCCATTACCGCCACTCTCAGCGCCGTCGAATACGGCGAGCGCGCGAAACCCGTTCTTGGTTTCCCCGGATGCCAGGTATGGCTGCGGGGTCGTGCTACCGAAGAGCTCCCGTCCATTGTCAATCACACCGTTCCCATTACGGTCGAGGACCAGAAATGCGTCATCAGAGCCAGCGGCCGTCCATGAGATTTGTTCGACACTGTCGGTCGCGCTCAAGTCAAACATGACACCGTCCGCGGCGTTTGTCAGATTGAACCCGTTGCCGGCGACATCAATCACGATAGGCGAGTAACATGAGCAAGTTGAGTCTGACCATTCGCCGCCGCCGTTAATACAATCGAATTGTTCCATCGCATCGCAACAATAAGGATTTACAAGATTTGAGACATGAACTTTGGCTGGAGCTTTTGCGACCTTTGGCGGAGCTTCATTGCAGCCGCCGCCTCCGCCGCCACCTCCCCCGGTAGTCGGCTTGGGAATATTGCAGGTGTGCGAATGAACAAGTTGACCGCGCCAAACATCGCCGCCGGTCATCTGCATACTTGCACCTTCGCCTACCAGTGTGGCCGCAAAAGTACAATTGCGATCGAGACAGTTCTTGGTAGCCACGCCGTATCCGGAATGGCAGGTGATGGCCGTCCCGCGCGGTCCCGAAGCGGTGCCCTTTGATTCGTCGTACAAGTTCCTATGGATATAAATACGATTAGTTATGGTTCCATTTTCAAAGACGTAGATGCCATGGAAATTTACCCGGCACGTTTGGCTGGTAGTGCTGGGTGCTTCGCAAACGCCTTGAAAAGAGATCGTTTCTCCGTGAGCTCCGGAAGAATGCTCCCTAAAGTCCTGAGTGGTGTTTGTAACAACCGGCCCGACGGCCGGAACATTGGAAGTTGTTTGTGTAACTGCGTGAGGAGCGATCAAATTTGCCTGAGTCAGCGACGGACCACTAGACTCGGAAACCGGCCCAAGCTTGCGAAAGAAGCTTACGGATTTCTTAAGGTCAGCTTTATCACCTTTTTGAGTGGGCTCGCCGACGGCCGGTCTTTGCTCATACCAAAGACTCTCGAAAGCTCCGGCCGAAGCCACTACGGTGTCCCAAAAGATAGGCTTAAGATTTTCAAACGATCCAAAAGGATTGCGGAACAAGGTCACTGCGCTATAGGTCCGAACTTTTCCCTGGAAGCGCAAGGCTACGTCATATTTCACGTAGCACCCGACGTCATAGTATCTCGCCGGGTCGTAACTCAACAGATCGTTAACGGTCCACTTAGGGTTGTAAAGTGCGGCATACTGTTCCGTTGTCCATTGAGCCCAATACGCGACATGCGGGTCTGCATTATTCATCTTCTGAACTGAGCGACCCAGTTGCAGGATTTCCGCCCCCGCCGGCTGCACTTCATCATGAGGCAAATTTAAAATCTCCTGAATCGCACCAACTTTGAAATTAGACAATTCGAACCGGAGATATGCCTCTTCCAGAGGCACGTTCAAGCTACGAGGGTTGTCAACCAGCAGGTAGGCGCGATTGTACCTGGTTAGTTTGTCGTAGGCGGCCCTCACAAGTCTTTCGGCCGCCCCTTCAAACGATAAATCGCGCGTTTCGGTTACAGCACTCTCCGCCGCAGTTTTTGAATTTAGTTTCTGTTTCTGCGCCGCAGCTGAAATGGTAAGACTTAACAACCACACGAGTAGTAACGATAAGTGTGAGGATTTCATTTCTTTCTCCTAGCATCTTGAACATTGGAATTGGCTAAGCGCGATCTGACTCGAGCAGCGGTGAGTTCTTGCTCGATTAAAGTCTTGAAGGACTCGAGATCATTCGCGCCCTGAATTATTTTGCCGTTGACAACGAACGTTGGGGTACTGGTGATTCCCCAACGCGCCGCCTCTCGCTTGTTCTGGGTGACAGCTTCGCGGGAATCGTCGGAAGTCAGGCAAGCGTCGAATTTCGTGAGGGGCAACTTCAATTCACCAGCCGCCTTGCGCAAGTCATCGGTCCCTAGTTTTCTTAGTGCAAATACCGAATCGTGGTACTCCCAGAAACGCCCTTCCTTTCCGGCGCAGAATGCTGCGCGTGCCGCGGTGAAAGCTGGGGAATTGGTGTCCAAAGGCAGATGTTTGAAAATCAGTCTGACATCGTCAGGATAGGCTCTCAGTACCTCTTTGATAACGCTTTGTGAATTGCGACAGTAAGGACATTGGAAATCCGCAAACTCAACGATTGTGACCGCGCCGTTTTTTGCGCCCAGGACAGGTGCGTCGTCTGCAATCGCTAGCCACGGCCAACGCGGCTCTCTTAAGAAGAATTCGATTGAGGCTTGTTGTCTTAGTTCCTTCAGAGCCTGTTTGTACTTTTCCATGCGCGCTTGTGTCTCCAAATCAAGCCTCAGCCTCTCCTTAGCTTCATCTGGACTCATCGCGCCAAAAGCTGCAGCGTTCTCGGCGTACGCACTCTCAACTTCAGCCGGCTTCACTTCAACACCGCCCGCCGTCAAGATCTTTCGCAGTTCCTTCAGCGAAACTCCACGCTTCGCAGCCTCGGCTTCCAGCAACACCGTCGACACAAGGTTCTCAAGATTCGCTTTTCGAATCGCGTAGAGTTGTTCCTCCAAAGTCATCACTTGGGCAATGAGTAACTCATCGACTTCCCGTTGCCTAATCTGTCGCCCATTAACGACGGCCAGCACCGTCTCCTCTGTTTGCGCAATTGTTACCGTAAAAGTACCAAGCAGTAGGACGAGAATTACAATTGGTAATGTTTGAAGAGAGGCGAGGTTAATGATCTTCATTGTGAGCATCCATCCAATTTGAGGCTAATGAGGAACAACCACGATGCGTATTCTCTTCAGATTTGTACTTCAGTCAATACCAAAGGCTTGGCCCAGTCGGCTAAGTCATGGTGAAAATGGTTATGCGATGTCGAACGGTCTCTTCAGTCTTGACGTTAATTTGATCTACACGGCACCGCAATCATTTTCGATCGTGAATGCAATACTCCAATTTCCTGAATAAAATGTCCGAAGCCCTAAATTTTTTTTGAAGTGGCGGAATGAGAAAAGCGAAAGAATGCCAGCCAACGTGGCCATCCAAATTTCAGACATCGCTGGCATATTCATTGCAAAGTTCATTCAAGGTTAAACCAGGTTCCCACAAGTCTGCAGTATTCCCCTTCTTTCGTTGATCACGGACCGATGCGCATCGATTCGTGACGCGCACTCGTCGATTTCTGTCTCCTCGAAGTGTCAACTCGGACTGTCTGAAGGTAAGAGTTAGCTAATCGTTTGATTCTTTAGGCGAACAACAATCTGTAACTAAGCACCGCGAAGCTTCTCAAGGGACGGAGCTCGTGAAGGAACAAGACTGTACGGAAGGAGGAACAATGAAAAGTTTTGGTTTCCGAAATAGGAGTGTAGGGCGAATGAGTAAGGGATGGATTTTCTTTCTCATCGCCTTTGGATTTGCTTGTCTTTCCATTTTCTTTAGCACAACAGGAACGAAACAGGTCGGTGCGCAGTCGCCGGCTCCATCGATGACCGTTCCTAACCTCGGAGTGCGAGCTACTGCGAGGGACCTGATCACACCCATCAGCATGGCCTTTCTGGGAGCAAACGATTTTTTGGTAGTTGAGAAAAATACCGGCCAGGTGAAGCGGATTATTAACGGAGTGGTCACCGCCACTGTGCTCGACCTGGGTGTCAATTTCGCTTCCGAGAGAGGCCTGCTGGGCATCGCCCTCCACCCAAACTTTCCCGCCAATCCCGGTGTTTACTTATTTTGGACTTGTCGCAGCACTGCCCTCCCCGCGGATCCATTCTTTCCGGACGAAGAGCGGTGTTTGGATGCAAACATGTTTGCCGCCGACACCGACGAAATCCTCCAGGTTCCGTTGAATGGAAATAGAGTCGATCGGTTTGTTTGGACTGGATCGAGTTTAACCTTCGATCACAACTTAATAATGCTGCGCGCCTTTCAAAATGATGGCGCTCCGGTTCCGCCGAACCAAGGCGACGAGGCCCAGCCGCCTCGTGGTAATCATGACGGTGGTGTGCTGCGATTTGGACCAGACGGCAAGCTCTACATTCTGTTTGGCGATCAAGGGCGGCGCGGGCAACTACAGAATCTGCCCTGTGGACCAACCGCCAATTGTCCAGGGCCTACTCAACCAGACGATCAATTCGGGGGACCAGAACCGGACGATGCACACTTGTCGGGTGTGATTCTCCGTTTGAATGATGATGGCTCGACTCCTCGTGATAATCCTTTCTTCAATGCTGGAGCAGCGATAGGCGGGGAAGTTGGCGCTAACATCCAAAAGATCTATGCCTATGGTCTGCGAAATTCATTTGGGATGGACTTCGATCCCATTTCCGGCGATTTATGGGAAGAAGAAAACGGTGATGACAGTTTCACCGAGATCAACCGCGTGGAACCCGGATTCAATTCGGGCTGGGTGCAGATCATGGGACCACCAGAACGCCTTTTTCAGTTCAAGGCCATCGAGACGAGTCCCGACAATGATCCCTGCCTCGGAACTCCTTACTTTGGGCTGCAGCAACTGCGCTGGTCGCCAACGCTAATAGCCGACTCGCCCAGTGAGGCGTTAGCCCGACTATTTGTATTGCCCGGCTCCCATTACAGTGCCCCGGAGTTCAGTTGGAAGTTTGAGACTGCGCCGGCGGCAATCGGATTTGTGCGAGGTCGCGGACTTGGACCGCAATATGAAGGAGATCTCTTTGTCGGTGCTGCGAGGCCGTTTCTTGAAGGCGGTCATCTATTCCATTTCAATTTGACTGGTAACCGTAGGAAGATTGGCGTAGACGATCCCAGGCTCAACGATCGCGTTGCCGATAACCTGTGCAAGTTCGACATAACTGAAAGCGAGACTCTACTCATCGGTAGAAACTTCGGCGTTCTTACAGATATCCAAACAGGACCGAACGGAAACCTTTTTGTCGTTTCCCTCGACAAGGGGACCGTCTTTGAGATCTTTCGCGTGAGGAGCGATTCAGGAAAAGGTGCGGCCCTTACTGAAATGCGCTTGAAGCTCCCCTGGGACCGGTAGCCCATACCGAGCCGCAAAGCAATTTACGCGGTGGCGACCGCACTCAACTAAGCCGACCCTGCCTTGCCTTGAGTGCGGTCGCTTGGGCCCGCGACCACTCAACTTTGGTTAATCCTTGAATGACACCTCGCATCCCGAAGCCTCCAGGGCGCGGGTCAACCTCACTCGCGTTTCGTTGTTCCTGCTGATTCTGCCTTGCCGCCACTAACCCCCGCCTCTCTTCCTTGATAAATTATTGACATTTGAAAGCGTTGGTAATACCGTCCGCTCGTTCTGCACAGGCTGAATCTCCCGAGCAACCTCGTACACTCGCCAGCCAGCCTTAGACGTCAACTAACAAGGCCCCGACCCCCCCGTTAGGCTCAAGGGGACGAAATAGAACCACCGACAACGACATGTGACTTTAGAGACAACCCGTTCGCGCCCGAGGTCCTTTTCAGACCTCACTAGTGAACTTTGGGGAAAGAAGTGGACTCGTCGGCAGGAGGAAATGTAATGGCAAACAACGCCACTCTTCGTCTGGATGTTCGGGACGTTTACGGCAAACCAATCAAGGAAAAAATCGACATCATGTTGCGTCATCGCGTTCTCAGTCAGTTCAAGAGAGTCAGCGGTAATGGCGCCAAAAAAATTGATATCAAAGACTTACATGGGGACCCACAGGGCGCATACCAGCTCGACGTCGATCCGCCCTCGTACCAGTTTGTTAGCAACTTTATTAACCTGAAGTCCAGCGGCACAACGCCACTGACTATTACTCTTCCAATCGATCCCGAAAAGGTCACTAAGGTTAACTTTCCTTCCTTTGCCAGCCTTGATGCAGGTGCCACGGCGGTATTAAACGCTAGTGGCAATGTTCTTAAGTTTGAGGGGAAGAAAGGCAAAGCGCTATACGATGCGATCGACGATTCCATTCGGAAAGCGGGAATGCTGAACATCTTCACCAAATGTGGTGCGACGGGATTTGGGAACGGCAGAAGCGTGCTCTCGCACATTCTGGAGTTAAAGGAATTGCGCGGCGATCGCTTTTTCGCTGTGGTTAGCAAGGAACTGCGTTCGGAGACCAAGAACAGTATCGCAAACGGCCTGTTCCATAAGGCGGACCAGAGCATGCACGACCCGCCGCCCGGGTTCACAGCGCAAGGGAGCTTCAAGACGTCCGACCATTATGGGAATTTGCAGCTCAGCTTTTCTGCAAAAGATGATGAGTGGAGGGCGGATATTGATATCGACGATGCCGGCGGATTTGAACACTTTTTTCAGGTTTTGCGGAACAAATTGTCGGGAAAGCCTACGCATCCCTACAACATCCACGAAATCTTGGTGGGAACTCAACAACTTGATCCGGGCTATACGTTCACGGTCTAAAAAAAGGGAAAAGGGGTAAAGAGGAAGCGGGGAAACGTCCGATCACCCCATTTCCTCATTACCCCTTTTACCCTTTTACCCATTCCGCAGCGGAGGTGAATCATGGCTACAGATTTTGACGCGATCATTATTGGTAGTGGCTTTGGCGGAGCGGTGTCAGCACTACGACTTTCTGAAGGAGGTTATCGCGTCCTCGTGCTTGAACGCGGTCGCCGCTGGCGGCGCGAAGAGTATCCCAGCATCTCGCGCAGCGATTGGCTTTGGAACGAAGCTCACCCCGAGCGCTCCAACGGGTGGCTCGACATTAGGCAACACGGAAACATCGGCACAGTTGCCGGAGCCGGTGTCGGCGGTGGCTCACTCCACTTTGCCAACGTGGTAATCGATGCGCTCGAAGACTTCTTCAATGCCGGCTGGCCGCCCGAGATCAATTTTGCCGTGTTGGCTCCCTACTACAAAAAAGTCAGCGACGTTTTGCAGCCGCAGAAGATTCCCGCGAACCAGTTTTCCAATCGCACCAAATTGCTAAAGGAAGCAGCCCAGCTCGCCGGTTTCGGGGCGCTATATGACGAACTCGAGCTCGGAATCAAATTTAAACAGGAATACGCTTACGATGCTTCACAGGAACCTAAAGCTGAAGACAGCGTCATGAGCGTGAACGCCGACGGGTTGGAGCAGGGGTTCTGTGTACATCTGGGACAGTGTGAACTTGGTTGCCCCGTTGAGGCCCGCAACACGCTCGCGCTGAATTACATTCCGCGCGCGGAGAAGAAAGGTGCAGAGGTGCGGGCGCTGCACGTGGTCCGCAACATTGAACCGATCGGCGGCGGCGGTTACCGTGTCCACTTCGATCGCATTTCCCAGGGGCTGCTCAAACGCGAGTCAATAACGGCAAGACTGGTAGTCGTTTCCGGCGGCTCAATCGGTTCGACCGAATTGCTTTTGCGTTGCCAGAAACAGCACAAGTCGCTGCCAAATCTCGGCAAAATGATGGGCGCGAAGTGGTGTACGAATGCAAATTATCTGAGTCCCGCGTTTCATACCGGACGTAAAGTTTATCCTTCACGCGGTCCCACGATTACAGCCGGACTTCGTTTCTTCGGGAACAACAACTACAAAGGCAGCCGGTTCATGATTGAGGACGGCGGCGTGCCCGATCTTCTGTTCGAGTACAAAGAGAACCTCAAAAATCCTCAAGGCGAAGCGCAAAGGTTCGGCGACGCGATCAAAGAACTTTACAAGGGACTTAACCAGCAACCGTTCGAAAGCCTTATGCCCTGGTTTGCGCAGGGCCGTGACGAACCTATCGGAAAGTTTCGCGTTGAGCGCTGGTTCTTCGGACTCTTTGGCGATTGGGTGTTGCGGCTGAACTGGGACCGGAGCGGCGCTCGCAAAGTGCTGGATGGCATTCAGGAAGTTCATCGCAAGCTTGCGGAAAAGACTGGAGGAAATTTCATCATTCAGTTGCCCGACGCCGCTATCACTCCTCACCCGCTTGGTGGTTGCCCCATCGGACAAACCATAGATGATGGCGTGGTAAACCACCTCGGTGAGACTTTTGGCTATCGGAATCTTTACGTCGCAGATGGCTCAATCATGCCGGCGCCGGTGGGCCACAATCCTTCGAAGACAATCGCAGCTTTAAGCGAGCGAATTGCTGAAGGGATTGTGAATGAGGGACGGTGAAAGTGATTGAGTCATTGAATCATCGGGTCATTGGGTTATCGGGTGATTGAGTCATTGAATCATCGGATCATTGGAACACTTGAACTTGGCTACCGCTCAAAAGAATCAATGACCCGATGACTCAATGGCCCAATCCTTCAATGATCCGATGATTCAATGACGCAATCACCCGGATGATCCGATGATTCAATCTTTCTTTGAGGTTTTGCTATGCCGAGTATCAATCTCACCGATCGTCTTGGAGTCGAAGTCAACGCGGAACTAAACGACGACTCCTCACTTGCCAAATATCTCAAAGGCCTCACGAAGTTAAAGTTCGACGGATTGAATTTCGCCGATCTTAAGAACGCCACACTCGATCAAGCGCCGCTCAACAGCCTGGAAACGGGTATCACGTTCTCTCAACCCATCGCCGTCGGCGGCAACTCGGAGCTGAAAATCGACGCCGGTGCGTCAGGCGGAATCAAGTTGTTCTCAGCGAAGAATGAGCAACTCTTCGATCCACGAATCTATGCTGATCCGATTCCGATCCAGTCAAACCAGTTCTACGTCGGCATCGATACAACTGCTGAGTTCTCGCCTGAATTTACCTCCGAGAGTGGAGATTTGAGTTTCGGATTGAGCGGCGGAAGCAGTCTTGGTTTTTCGTCTTACCGCTTATTCGAAAGGACCGGCACTGCTCCATTTCCTCTTTGGCTCGATGCTTTGAAAGAGAGTGTCGCTAATTTCATAATCCCGCGCGATCTCAACGATCTCGCGAAGATGAGCGTCGGCAGCGTCGCCACAGTTTCAGGCAGCGGCAGTCTGAAAGTATCTGGTGAAGTCGAATTGCTCAGCGCGATCAACCCGCTCGCTTCGCTGAATTTGCCGGAACCAATCGGCGGCACCCTCGAGTTGAGCTCAGGTGGTTCGATCAAAGTGGGCGCGTCATTTGAGATTTCCGGCGCCTTCCAGATTCGCGTTCACAAAACTGGCGCGGACAAAACGACCCTTGGTATCTATCGAGAACGAGGCAAGGAGTTCAATGTCAAAGCCACGGCGGCCATCGGCGTTGGCGTCGCGGTGGGAGATTTTCAACTCCTGGAGACTGTGCTCAGAGCAATCAGCAGCGATCCGAAAAAGGATCTGGAAAAACTCAAGGCGGAACTCGACAAGGGTAAAGTTGAAGCAATCAAAAAAGTAGTCGAGGCCGGCATCTCGCGAAAGCTGGAAATCGCTTTGGCGCTTGAACTCACTTCTCAGAGCACCTCGAGCGCCGCTTTTTTGTTTGGTATCGAACTAAGCAAACTCGACGCGAGCGGCCGACAGGCTCTTCACCAGGCGCTGGGTGGTGACCTGACGAAGTTGCCGGCGAAACAGGAACAGCTGCCCGCTGGAATCAGTCTGGTCCGCACCGTCTTCACCGAAATCAAGAAGCAAAAACACGCACTCAAGTTCAACCTGATCGGCATTTACAACTTTATTTCGGTGAGCACCTTGATTCTTGAAGGTCGCGTGATGTTTGAGCGCGAGACTGGAGAACTCCTCATTACAGACACGGCTACGGCTTCGAGAATCTCCGCGTCCAGTCTCAACTTCGCCGCGGACGGCGAGAAATTGCGCAAGGTCCTGGCCGAAAGTGTTTTGATTAGCGCGGCATATCGCTGCAGCAAGTTGGTTTTGCAGCAGCCGGAATTAAAGATAGCGCACACATCCTTTGAGCTTCACACCAAGACCGATCGGTCCACAATGAAAGACAATCTCGACGTATTTGAGGCGTTGGGATTGATGAGCGCGGCTGAGAAGAACGAAATTCTTTCTGTAGCCACGCAATTCGGACGGACAACCCTCTACTCGGAAACTGCTTACGACGACGCACTCGTTTCCAGCCTGTTTCTTATCAACGGAAAGGCGCGACCACGTAGCGAATACGAAAGTGCTGGTCGCAAAGCGCTGGCACTCCTGGTGCAAAGCGGTGAGGCTGCCAGTCAACGACGCCTGCCGGCCACTGACGATCAGCTTTGGAAGGAGATGACGCAGTCAGGACAGGCAAACTTTAGCGCGATCGACAAGCTACGAAATCTTTCCGGCGATGTGCTGGGAGCTATCCGAGCCGATTATAGCGTTATCAGGTGGTGGGCCGAATCGATGCAGGAGATGGGAGAAGCGTTAGCGGAAGTGCGCCAGTTTATTAGCGAGAACGAAGGTGCTGATCCACTTGCCGAACCCTTCAACGGTTTGCGAAAGAAGCTGGGTTCGAAATTGAAAGAAGTTGCCAGTAAGACAAAAAGTGAGTTTGGTGATCCCTGGGGCCTGGTCGCAATGGATCTGGCGTCCGGCCGGCGCTCAGCGGCTGCGGCTCGGTTGCATAGTCCTACCCTCGCGATCCTGCGCGAGCGCAACGTGTGAATTGGAGGTGGGCCTTGTAAGGGTAGCCCTCCGTGGCCTCCGCTTCTGTTGTTAGTCAGTTGTCTTAACAACTGAAAGCGAAAGCCACTGCAATTGGCCAGTCAATGCAGTGGCTTTTTAGATTTTGGTAGCGCATACGGGACTCGAACCCGTGGTCTCTGCCTTGAGAGGGCAGCGTGTTAGCCGACTACACCAATGCGCCGGATTGAAGTCGGATTATAGGAGCCGAGTGCCGGGTAAGCAAGTTGACTGTCGAAAAAGGAGCGGGGGCAAATAATATGCTCTGAGGGGTTCCGGTTGAGAAAAAGAGTGGGGAAGTGCTCAGTCGGGAAGGTTGGTTTACCCCCCTGGTTGAGTGCCATTCCATCATTGGCGGGGGCAAGCCCGCCTTCCTGACTTAGCATATTATTTTGCCCCCGCTCCTTTTTCGAATTACCTGAATGCGGTCGCTAATCGCTCCCCTACTGTATTTGAGGTCATCGCGATTTCCGCTTCTGTCTCCGCGAACTCGGTCCCGAAAGATACTGGCCACAGATTACACGGATTCAAACAGATAAAAAAGCCTCAGTCGTGGCGCGTATTTCTTCCGATCTTATCTGTGTGCATCCGTGTTCATCTGCGGCCGGATGTTGAAGCGTATCTGTGGCTGATTTCGAAAACTTGATATACTCTCGCCGCTCGTTCACTGGCATTCATCATTTGTGATCCTCGGGTTCTGCTGATTTATGTTGAGTCCTTTCTTACGCGGCAACCAACCAGCATCGCCTCACTTTCAATCTAGATCGCAACTAACCCAACGGAGAGTTGGATGAACGTCGTTGTCCTGCGAGAGACGTTAAAGGGCGAAGCGCGCGTGGCGCTCGTGCCGGAATCGGTGGTCAAACTCGTAGGCTTGCAGGCGAAGGTTCTGATTGAGAGCAACGCCGGCTTGGGCGCGGCGCGAACTGACGACGACTACAAGCAAGCTGGCGCACAAATCGATACATCACGCGAACGGCTTCTCCAATCGGCTGACATCCTCGTCTGCATTAACCGTCCCGCCACGGCGGATCTTGAACAGCTCAAATCTGGCGCTATCGTGTTGGGATTCCTGCGTCCGCTCGATGAGCCAAAGGCGCTCGCGCCCGCCATCGCCAAAGGCCTTACGACATTTGCCGTTGAACTCATCCCCCGAATCACGCGGGCCCAGGCCATGGACGCACTCTCTTCGATGGCGACCGTTGTTGGTTACAAATCAGTCTTGATCGGCGCGGACTTCATCCCACGGATGTTTCCTTTGTTGATGACGGCCGCAGGAACAGTTCCACCCGCGCGAGTATTGGTACTCGGCGCTGGAGTGGCGGGGCTGCAGGCGATTGCTACGGCGCGGCGCCTGGGGGCTGTTGTTGAAGCTTATGACGTGCGCGCGGCGGCAGGTGAACAGGTGCGCTCGCTGGGGGCAAAGTTTTTAGAAGTCGATCTCGGTGGCATCAAGACCGAAGACGCAGGCGGTTATGCAGTCGAACTAAGTGAGGAAGCGATGGCTCGCGGACGCGACTTAATCGCCGAACATGCGAAGGCAGCCGACGTTGTTATCACGACGGCACAAGTGCCGGGACGGCGCGCGCCTTTGTTAATGACCGAAGCAGCTGTAAACGGAATGAAGCGCGGTTCGATCGTGATCGATCTGGCGGCCTCGACTGGGGGTAACTGTGCGGTTAGTAAACCAGACGAAACGGTTGAGCGCGAAGGCGTCACGATCGTCGCGCCGACAAACCTGGCGGCAAGCGTCCCCGTTCATGCGAGCCAGCTTTACTCACGAAACGTTACCGCGTTTTTGACGCTGATAATTCAGGACGGGGAATTAAAGCTCGATATGGCGGACAACGTTGTCGGCCCGTCGTGTGTGACGCACGGGGGACAGTGGGTTAACACCCGAGTAGCGGCGATGGTAGCGTGAAACCAAATGCGGAATGCGGAACGCGGAATGCGGAATTGTTAGGCGTAAGAAGAGAGAGCTCGTGACACGGAGAAGAGCTATATGACTCACGAATCATTAATTGCTGCGCTTTATGTTTTTGCGCTCGCGGCGTTTCTTGGTTACCAGGTGATCTCGCGGGTGCCGCCGCTTCTGCACACTCCGTTGATGTCCGCAACGAATGCGATCTCAGGCATCTCTCTCGTTGGTTCGATTGTGACGGCGGGAGCGGACTACAACACCGTAAGCACAATCCTGGGCTTTATCGCAGTCGTCTGCTCCACTACCAATGTGGTTGGCGGATTCGTGATCACTGACCGCATGCTGCGAATGTTCAAACGAAAACCCAAGTAACTCTCAAGTCTCAGGTCTCAAGTCTCAAGTAAACGATGAATTCTGAACCTTGAATCTCAAACCTGAAGCCAACCGGCGCCCAAGATTCGATACTCGAGACCTGAGACTTGAGACACAAAGACCAAAGCTCGAAGACCTAAGCTCGTTTTACTGATGCAAACCTACTTCATCGAACTCAGTTACCTGCTTGCTTCAGTGCTTTTTATCCTGGGCCTGAAGGGCTTGAGCCATCCGGAAACAGCCAAGCGCGGCATGCACCTGGCTGAGTTCGGGATGTTGATGGCGATCATCGGTACGCTGCTGCATCACGAGATTGTCTCTTACACCTGGATCCTCTCCGGGCTCGCCATCGGATCGGTGATCGGTCTGGCGATGGGACTTTGGGTGCCGATGACTGCGATGCCGCAACGCACCGCGTTGTCGCATGCGTTTGGCGCGTTTGCCGCCGCTCTCGTCGGCGTCTCGGAGTTCTATCGCCATGGCGGTCACGTGGACAAGGTGACGATGGGCGCTATTGGTTTTGAAGTCATGCTTGGCGCGCTCACAACGACGGGAAGTTTGCTCGCCTTTGCCAAACTGCAAGGCCTGGTGCGCGGCACGCCGATGACTTACAAGGGCCAGAATGTTTTCAACATGGCTCTGCTGCTCACCACGATCGGCATCTTCATCTATCTCGTCATATTCCCTGGTTCTCTGCCCCTCTTCTTTTTGATGGCTGGCTTGGCTCTCGTCTTTGGACTCCTGCTGGTCATGCCAATCGGTTCTGCTGACATGCCGGTGGTGATGTCGCTGCTAAATTCTTACGCCGGCCTCGCCTCGGCGGCGACCGGGTTCGTGCTGAATAACAAGGTTCTGATCATTGCCGGAACACTAGACGGATTTTCCGGATTCATTCTTTCGATACTGATGTGTCGCGCGATGAACCGCTCGATCACCAACGTGTTGTTTGGCGCATTCGGCAGTGCGGCGACTGCCGCAAGCTCCGCAGAGCAACAGGGGACGATGCGCGAAGTCGGCCTCGAAGACATTGCGACCCAACTCGCTTATGCTCGTCAGGTGGTTTTTGTGCCGGGTTACGGAATGGCAACGGCGCAAGCGCAACACGCCGTGCGCGAATTGGCAGACACCCTCGAGAAACGAGGCGTCACTGTTAAGTATGGCATCCATCCGGTAGCCGGACGCATGCCCGGTCACATGAACGTGCTGCTGGCGGAAGCGAATGTTCCTTACTCTTCGTTGTATGAACTGGAACAGATCAATCCGGAGTTTCCAACGACCGATGTCGCTGTTGTGATCGGGGCCAATGATGTGGTCAACCCGGACGCTCGCGATAATCCTGCAAGTCCAATCGCTGGTATGCCAATCCTCGAAGTTGATCGCTCCAAGTCTGTAGTAGTGTTGAAGCGAGGCCAGGGCAAAGGTTTTTCCGGCTTGGAAAATCCCCTCTTTTTCAAAGATGTAACCGGCATGCTGTACGGAGATGCCAAGGACACCCTGACGCGAATGATCCAGGCCGTACAGCAAGTTTGAGGACGTTCGTGGTGCTCTTTGATATGTTCCTCCGTGCGGTTCATTATCATGAGTTTTGACAACGAACACCTGGAGGGCCCACTACAGAATACGCCGGTGATCGAGAACCTTTTTTCCACGAGTCGCGTAATAGAACTCCCCACACCAAATCTGACTTTCCCACTGGAGTAATAATGAAAAAGTTTCTAAGCGTTTTAGTCCTGACGAGTGTCCTGGTTCTGCCTTTTTCGCCCGCAAGCGCGCAGCGAAGCACCAGTAGAACTCGGGCTGCAGCGACTACGACAACCCAGCGCGGCGTCGACACGATCAACGCCGGACAGCTGCGCCACTATCTTTCGTTCATCGCCTCCGACGAAATGGAGGGTCGCGACACGCCTTCGCGCGGCCTGGATATCGCGGCTAAGTTTCTGGCGATGAATCTCGCGCACTGGGGACTCAAGCCCGGAGGAGATAACGGTACTTACTTTCAGAAGATCGCCTTGCGGCGCGACGGTGTCGATAGAGAGCAAACGAGCATGACTTACAATAACCAGCCTTTAACTCTTGGTGAGGATTACATCCCGGTCGGTCGCGGCGGCGAGGCGACTGGCCCACTGGTTTTTGCCGGCAATGGTTGGTTCTTCAAAACTAAGAATGTCGACGCTTACAAAGGCATCGACGCTAAGGGAAAGATAGCGGTGATTTTCACACCGCCCGACGGTCTGCCGCGCGGGTTTAGTCAAGCCGACTTCTCAGGCAAGCGCGGTGAAGATTGGATGGATCCAGGCGAGTACGCGCGTAAGCAGGGTGTGGTGGGCCTCATCATCGTGCCGGGATTTCAGTTTCTCGCTAATTGGCAACGCAACTATCAACGAATGACGGACGGCGGCGCGACTTCTGTTGAAAAGTTTCAGCCTTCTGCCGGAACGTCATCATTGCCCACTATCATCGCGTCCCCGCGACTGGCGAATCTGCTTTTTCAAGGGGAGAAACAAAACGGGACCGCGTTATTTGATGCGTCGGGCGCGAACACATTGCCGGCATCTTTCGATCTGAATCCGGAAAAGAAGATCAGTATGAAGATCGTCGCCAAACACAATGCGCTTTCGACGCAGAACGTTATTGGGGTGTTTGAAGGCAGCGATCCGGTATTAAAAGATGAATACGTTGCCGTCGGAGCGCACTACGATCACGTCGGCATCGGTGCTCCGGTGAATGGAGATACGATCTACAACGGCGCGGATGATGACGGCTCCGGTACTACCGCGGTGCTGGCAATGGCTGAGGCTTTGGCGAAAGCGTCAACGAAACCCAAACGCTCGATAATTTTTATTTGGCACGCGGGTGAGGAAAAAGGCCTTTGGGGCTCGCGCTATTTTGTTGAGAACCCCACGATTCCGCTTAGCAAGATCGTAACGCAGCTCAACATCGACATGATCGGGCGGAGCAAAAAGGAGGGCGACACCAACCCGCGTAACAAGGAACTTTCCGGTCCCAACGAGATTTACGTGATCGGCTCCAAGATGATGAGCACGGACTTAGGGGTGGTGAGCGAGACTGTCAATAAAGATTACTTGAATTTGTCTTTCAACTATCGTTACGACGATCCCAACGATCCCAATCGTTTCTTTTTCCGCAGCGATCATTTTAACTACGCGCGCAAAGGCATTCCCATCATTTTCTATTTTGACGGCGAGCATGAGGACTATCACCGTCCCGGCGACTCGGCAGACAAGATCGACTACGAGAAGATGCAGAAAGTGACGCGCACGGTTTACATGACGCTCTGGGAGCTGGCGAATCGGCCGGCGCGTCCCGCCGTTGATAAGCAATTGCCGAAGGAGCTGTCGGGAAACTGAACTGAAAGCGTTGCGTCTCAGGCCACTCAGAATTAGCCGCAGGTTCTCGCCGATAACACGGATTATATTTAAGATCTAATGCGCGTGTTCCGCGGTAATCCGCGGCGATTTCGTTTATCGATCGAGTAGGTTCTTAGGAAGGTAACTCACTGCTTCTCGCGTGAGCGTTCGGCTGTGAGGCGACGATAAGCTTCGGCACGCGACAAACCGAGTTGCTTCGCCGCTTTCTTTAGAGCCGCGCGCGGCTCCAAACCTTCAGCCTCAAATCCGGCTACCAGCGTCGCGACGTTGGGACCGGATTTGTTTTCCTCTCCGGCGATTTCGTTTCGATCGACGATCAAAACCATTTCGCCGCGCGGCTCGGTGTTGCTCTCGGCAAACTTCTCACCTAATTCGCTTAAACGTCCGCGCACTATTTCTTCGTGAAGCTTTGTTAGTTCGCGCGCGACAACGGCTTCGCGTTCACCAAGAACTGCACGCGCGTCTTTTAGAGCTTCAATGATGCGATGCGGCGCTTCGTAAAACACGAGGGTCGTTTTCAACGCTGACAAGTCAGCAAGTCTTTGGCGGCGAGCTATCGAGCGTGCTGGTAGAAAACCACCAAAGAAAAACTCATCGCTCGGCAGACCTGAGGCAATGAGAGCGGCGATCAGGGCCGTCGGTCCGGGCAAAGGAACGACGGGAATATCTGCGGCTAGTGCGAGGGTGACAATTCGAAACCCTGGATCACTGATGCCGGGGGTCCCGGCATCGGATACGACCGCCACGTCACTTCCTGTCTTAAGTAATTCGATCAGTTTCGCTGCCTGCTCGCGTTCGTTGTGTTCGTGATAACTGACGGTTTTAGTTTTGATGTCGTAGTGGTTGAGCAGCTTGCGCGTGTGGCGTGTGTCTTCACAGGCGATCAAGGAAACCTCGTTCAGAATTCGAGTGGCGCGATGAGTGAGGTCTTCAAGGTTTCCGATTGGTGTTGCAACCAGATAGAGCGTTCCGGGCATGCGGGTATTGTATTACCTAAACTGAAACCGCCAAGCCGCCAAGGGACGCCGAGGTCGCCAAAAAGATAAGAACATCAAGCAGAGAGTTCGGAAAGTTTCAAACACTCGGGGACCGGTTTGACTCCACGCTTGGACTTGTTCTTTTCTTGGTGCACTTGGCGTTTCTTGGCGTTTTGGCGGTAGGTTTGAACCAATCGGCGGTAACTGACCCGACACTAAAAAGCCTCGTCCGCTCCCTCAGGAACGGACGAGGCTGAATGAGCTCCGAAGTCTTACTGGTTAGTAAGGAATCGGAAGGCGGCGATACCACGGGTCATTGTTACTACGGCCGCGATTGTTTCGGTCGTTGCGGTAGGTTCCGTAACCCAGGTTGTAGGCATCAGCAATTATGTTGAGCTCTCGCTGAATCTGTGACCACGTGCTGGCCAATTGACCGTTGAAGCGACCGACTCGGTTAAGTCCCTGCGCTTCCTGCAACACGCGCTGGGCTTCATTCCGGCTGCGATTCAAGTCGCGGCCATTACCCACCCGTGATTTGAGGTTGCCGACGGCATTGCGAAACTGTCTCGCTTCATTGTTGATGCGATCTTCGTTGCGCGTGCCATCGCGACGGCTGCGATCAAGTGAGCGATCGACTTCTCTTTCAAAGTCCTTCGCCAAACGATCGAGCCGGTGAACTGAGTCGCGCACGTAGCGCTCATCGTAGCGACCATAACGGTCATCGCGATTTCGACCATAGTCCGGCCACTGTGCGGCTGCCACCATTGGCAGACATAACGCTAAGAAAGCGGCCGCCAAAATTGAAAAACTCATTGTTCTTCGGTTCGTCATAATCCTTTATCTCCTCGTCAAGTTCTTTTCGGGACTCGCGCGCCTCATGCGCGATCGACCCAATTTCAACGCTTGCTTTGGGGATGGGGTCAGCCAGCGTTATGCCGCTGGGGACAATGGCAAGCACCATGCCCAGAGTTTGGCATCCTGCAAAATGAACTGTTGAAATTGAAAAATCCTTAGTTTTCCGCAGTAAACTTACGGAGTTGGGCTAAGCTGGACTTAGTGTGCGGTTCGAAAACGTGCAGCGTTAACGGAAATGGTGAGGGATGCCGAGTCGGGAGGTATTGCTCGGTCGGGAAGAATGCTCAGTCGGGAAGTAATGCTCAGTCGGGACGGCGGGCTTGCCCCGCTCGTTCGATAGAATTAAGCCACAGATTTTCGCAGATAACACTGATTAAGCCAGAATTACTTACTGAAGGTATCGCTCCAACTGGGCGTCCTGCTAACAGAGCACTACTTCCTCAAGTTTCAGGATCCCAGAAGAGTCTTGATGTGCCTTTGCAATCCAGACTCGGACATTCCTTGATCGGTTCCCGGAGAATCAACCGAGATCCAGCGCGGCACTCCTTTAGATGTCACCAGCAATAACGATTCGTTGGCAGCCTTCATCCCGAAATGCCGGATGTTGGCGCGCGCAAGGCCGCCGCCGCGCACTACTCCGTCGCGCGGAACTCGCGGCCATCCGGCTTCGATGTGAAGTTGCCTGACGCCGGAAGTGAGCGTTAGGAGGCGGCCCACCATGGTCGCGTTTCCTTCGCGAAAGCGGTGTTTGTCATCTTTGGAAATCTGAATGCCGGCGCCATGACGATTGGCCTCAGCGGCGAGCCGCTCGCAGGTGCTCATTAACCATTGAATGCCCGTTGAGCGTAAAAGATCATTGGCAGTTCGCAGGGAAAGATAAGCGGCGAGATCTACATGACCTGCCAGGCGGGCGCGAGTTTCTGCCTCCGCGAGGGCCAAAGCCCATGCTTCGTCGAGTTCGCTCACTTGAATCAGCTAAGGGTCAACGGCTATGGCGCTACCAAATGAATGATGCCGGGATCACATCCTTATAACCGGGCAGCGTTTGGGTTTCGTGAAGTTTCGGGTAATTTCGTGGACCGTATCGTTTGGACGAGGTCATGCGACCACCCACGAGGCGACACGAAACATCATAAAATCACATTCCTTTGATTCGCCGCGTTCTTCATCGGATGTTATCATGCCGACCGTTGACTTCTCCCATTTACCGCAATGAAATTAGCCCGCTTGTTGTGTAAATTAACGGCACTTAAATCGTTTTGAGAACCAAAGCATGAAGAAATCCGCTCAACGAAAAACCTTACCGCTTCTGTTCATTGCCCTGACGCTTGCCTTTATCGGTCTGAGCCAATCTGCCGTTAACTCACGCGCGCAGGACCAGACGCGGTTGCCGGCTCGCTCAGGTTACATAAACGACTTTGCCGGTGTAGTAGATGAAAGTACAAAGCAGCGACTCGAACTGATGCTGGAAAATCTCAAGCAGCGGAGTGGAATCGAGTTCGGTGTGGTAACGATCCAAACGACTGGCGCCCGCGATATCTTTGATGTATCCCGTGAACTCTCCAATGAATGGAATGTCGGCGCGCGCAATAGCAGGAAAAAGAGCCTCTTGCTGGTAATCGCAGTCAACGAAAGAACAGCCTTCACACAATTCAGTCGAGCGGTGCAACCGGATCTGCCGGAAGGAATTCTTGGTCAAGTAAGCCAAATTATGCGCGGCCCGCTTGCCTCCGGTCGGTTTGGTGCGGGACTGAATGATGGCGTGAATCACTTTGTTGGATCGTTAGCCAGAAAGGCTGGATTTCCCGCACCGGATATTGTTGAAGCTCAGGCCGCGAGCGCCGCCGCGACCGATTCGTTACCAGCGACTTCTCCGGCGGTCCAGCCTTTTCAAACACCACGAGTCGAAAAGACGGAGAGCAACGAAAACGTCCGTCTTATCACGCGACCACGAGTAACTAAGCCAAAAGAAAGCCCGACGCCGAGTCCCGCCACTAATCCTGTGGAAACGCCGGCAGTTGTGAAGAACGTGAGCAACGAGAATCTCGCGCCGCCCGTTAGAGTTACCAAACCAAAGGAGACCAGCGCTCCGGCAAAGCCGGCTAAGACACCTTACGTCAATACTCCTGAAGATGATGCCGATGAATCTGAAGAAGTGGAATTGGTGTTAACGCTTCCTCTTGCTGAACGAGTGGACAAGCTCAAAGAGTTTTTGGAAGCCTTTCCTAATTCAAAGTCTCGACCACGAGCAATCGAACTGCTCGTCAGCACCTACGCAGGTCTTGGTGATCAAAAACTAAAGGAAGGCGATCGAGCGACCGGGTTGCAACAGATGTCGTTGGCAATCAGCGAAGCGCCGGCGAACATTTCGGATAACTTGTTTGCGGGAGTGGTGGCGCAGATTCCCTCAAATCTCTTCTTGCGAGATGAACGCGAAGCCGCGTTTGATTCCGCCCGTGCGATTGAGGCGAAGTTCGGCACGGACGCCAAACGCTTGCTGATACTTTCGTCATTCTATTTGGGTGTTGAGGAAGGCGAAGAGGCTGCGCGGCTGGCGCGACAAGCGGTAAAGCTCGCTCCCGATATGGCTGATGCTCATCGAGCGTTGGGATTGGGACTACACATTTCTTTGCGCCTAGATGAAGCTGCTGCCGAATACAAACGCGCACTGGAATTAGATCCGAACACCAAAAAACCCACGCGCCGTAGTCTGGCCGACTTGCATCGTGCTTCCGGAAAAACGGAAGCCGCGCTGGCCCTTTATCGAGAACAACTCGCGGCCGATCCTGGCGACCGGGCGGCGCGCGCCGGGGTGGTGCTTTCGCTATTTGAACTCGGCCGCAAGGAGGAGGGACAGAAGGAACTCGATACCGCCCTCGCCAATGATCCCCAGGATCTGATTTTGCTAACTGGAGCGGCTTACTGGTTTGCGGCGCACAACAATACCGAACGCGCGCTGGAGTTGGCTGAACGAGCTGTAAGATTGGAGCCGCGCTACACGTGGGCCCAGATCGCCATTGCTCGCGCGCTGTCCGGACAGAAGCGGCCGCTGGAAGCCGAACGAGCAATTCGCTTTGCCGGACAGTACGGAAAATTTCCCAGTCTTGATTATGAGCTGGCAAGCGTGCTTGCTTCTGTCGGACTGTACGACGAAGCAGCGGACGTCCTGCTTCGCTCCTTCAGTTACAAGCGCGGACAGGTCTCAACTCGTCTCGCTGGACGCGTTCCAGTAACTGCTGACAGTTTCACTGATTTGCTAGCCACGGAACGCCGCGCCAGCATTTTTCAGTTCACCGGGGCCGAGCGACCCGGCGACTCGGCAATCTTAAAAGCACTGATGGCTTTTATCGACGCGACGGCGGGGGGCGAGGGGAAAAAGTTGGACGAGGCTAGGGCTGCGATTGCTGCCAAAGAATTTGCATCCGGCGCCGATAAGATGCTGGCCTTCAGACAAATCTACGCAGCAAATCGGTTGCTTCGTCTGGGCGTCTCGCTACCAACGGCATTTGAACTCGCCGAAGCTGCGCGCGCCGGCCTTGATGCTGCGCTGGAAATCCCGGGCGTAACGGTGGCAGTGCAGGCGGAGGAGTTGCGCGACGCGAGGGCAAGAGCCCTGGCGCAGGGCGGCACGCCTGATGTGCCGGAAGCCCCGCGCAATGTGCTAGCGAATATCATGCGCGGCCGCGTCGAGGATCTAGCCGGACTGGCTCTGTTCAAGCAGGACAAGACGGCTTTGTCGATCGATCACTTCAAACGCGCGGTCGCGATTCTGCCTGAGGGTACGCCCGCCTTGCGCAACGCTCTCTGGCACCTGGGAACTGCGCTGGAGCAGGACAAGCAACAACAAGAAGCGCTCACTTATTACATTCGGAGTTTTAACGCCGGAGAACCTGATGCTGCGCGACGAGTAGTAATTGAGGAGTTGTATCGGAAGATAAATGGATCATTGGTAGGCCTTGAGGAACGGATCGGAGGAGGAGCAGCTACGGGAGTAACCGCGAGCAACGTGGCGACGCCGTCGCCGACAGAAATTCCGATTGCACCTACTGCGGCCCCTGAGCCCACACCGTCCGCTGTGTCGCCCAATCAAACAGCCAGACTAATCGAGCCGACGCCGCTCCCGACGCCATCACCTGCAGTAACCCAACCAGCAACGCCGGTTGCTGAGGCAACACCAAAGTCGGAGCCGTCCCCTAGTCCCGAAATCCCGGCTGCAACGCCCGAAGCGACTCCAGAAGCCACGCCGGAAGCGAGACCCACTCCATCTCCCGAACCAACGCGGAGTCGGGAAACAAACTCGCCAGTAGGTGAAATGTTGCCAACTCTTCCCTCGACCGTGAAGGTCACGGGAAAGATTAAGAATGCCGCCGGTGAGGGAATCGCCAACGTGGTCGTGGTCCTGATTAGCCCGCGCGGCACCGTGCTAAGTTCGTCAACCGACGTAGAGGGAAACTACTCGTTTATCGTAACTCCTTCACAGCTGGGTTACCGTCTCATTCCCTCGAAGGAAGGTTTCGCGTTTGCTCCGGTCGATAAGGTGCTGACTGGAATTACCGAGGATCAAAAGGCGGTAGATTTTGTAGGTACGCCGGAGAAGCCGTGAGCAGGTTTCGTGAATCGTGAATCGGAAATAACTAGCCACAGATTTTTTGCGGATAACACAGAGGAGAAAGTTACTACGAGTATCCGTGTGATCTGAGTAAATCTGTAGCTAATAAACGATTCACGATTTCCGATTCACGATTTCACGATTTCCGATTCACGAGCTAGTTCTTTCCTTCTGCCGGCGATACAACCTTGCCGTCAGCGTCGTAAACCTCAACCTTCCCATACTTCGCCAGGATTTCCCGCGCTTTGGCGGCATCGCCTACGGCCACAATTTGAATGTGATCGAGATCGATGTACTTCTGCGCTACCTTTTGAATGTCATCGGTGGTAATAGCCGCAACCTTCTGTGGGTAGGTGTCCCAGTAGTCTGCGGGCAAGTCGTAAAGTTTCTGCGTAATGATGTTCTGCAACAAACTCTGCGGCTGTTCGAGCGAGAGCGCAAAGCTGCCGACGATGGCGCGCTTGGCGTTGTCGAGTTCTTCCACGCTTACCTTCTCATCGCGCAGGCGTTTCAACTCAAACATGAATTCCTTCATCGCCCCTTCGGTGACGTCGGTTCGTACTTCAGAACTCGAGACCCAGGTGCCGCGAAAGCGCGAACCACCGAAGTTGCTGTAGGCGCCGTAAGTGTAACCTTTAGCCTCGCGCAGATTCAGAAACAGACGAGCTGCCGGACCACCACCAAGAATCTTGTCAGCTAGCAGCAGTGAAAAGTAGTCAGCGCTGTTGCGTTCAATTCCGAGCGTTCCCAGTTGCAGCACAGTTTGCACGGAGCCGGGACGATCAATCAGTAGAATTCGTGACGTCGCCTGGGCCGGAACTGCCGGAATCGGGCTGGCAGGAACATCGGCTTTTTGCCAGTCGCCAAAAGACTTTTCGATCTTCGGCATCAACTCCTTCAAGGTGACATCGCCAACAATCGCCAGGATTGCATTGTTCGGCCGGTAGTAAGTCGAGTGAAAGGCCGCGAGATCCTTCGATGCGAGCTTCTTAAGCGACTCCACCGGCGGGGCCACGATCGCGCCCGGGTGATCACCGTAGATTGCACGACTGAATCGTTCCTGCGCCAAAAACTGTGGGCTCGATCTTTGAAACTGCAATTGCGCCAGGGATCGGGTCTTGTATTTCTCGACTTCATCTGCCGGGAATGACGGGTTACGAATTACATCCGCGAACAAATCGAATGTCTGATCAAGGTTCTCAACCAGGCCGGACGCGGAAATCACGCTCGTCATACTCGAGAAGCCGGAATTCGAATTCAGGGTGGCGCCGAGGGCATCCACTTGTTCTGCGATGTCCTTACTACTGCGCTTCGTGGTTCCTTCACGCAAAAGAGCGGCGGTGAAAGAAGCAAGGCCGCGATAGTCCGATTTGTCGGCCAGGCCTCCGCTGAGGATTACCATTTGGGCGGTGAAGGTGGGCACTTTGGGCTCGCGTAAAAGTATTACGCGCAAGCCGTTCGGCAGGGTCTTTTCCTCCGCTCTGGGCAACTTCACCCGCAGCACATCTTTGTTGACGGGCGCGCGGCCCTTTACGACCGCACCCTTCGTTGACTGCGGGGCAGCTCCACCCACTTGCGCCTGCGTCGGGAGCGCCCAGATAGCGGAGCCAATGGCAACAATGAGGGCGCACACCGCGAGTGCTTGTCCATTTGATTTGTGTAGCTTCATTTCTAAACTCCTTTACTGTCCCGTTGGAGCCGCGCCCCGGGCCTTCGGCATGGTGATTACGATCGTGCGATTGGTGTCGCGGAGGTACTTATTAGCGACGCGCTGCACATCGTCTTTCGTAACGGCAGCAACCTTGTCGAGCCGCGCATTGATCAGGCCGGGATCGTTGTAATAGATCGCGTACTGCGTCAGGTTAATGGCTCGCGAGAGCGAGCTTTGCAGGTTGTTAACAAAGGCGCGTCGCGTACTGTTCTTTGCTTTCTGTAACTCCCAGTCGGCAATTGGCTCCTTCTTCAAGCGCTCGATCTCTTCGTAGATTGCAGTTTCAACTGCCTCTGTCTTCACACCTGGCCGCAAGTTTGCGCCAATATAAAGCGCTCCGAGGCCGCGCTTTTCATCCATGAAACCGCCGACGCCGGTAGTCAGCTCCTTCTCTTTCACAAGCTTCTGATACAACCGCGAACTCTGCCCACCTTGCAACGCGGCCGACAAAACCTGCAACGCATAGAAATCTGCAGTGTTGCCGGCGACAGCCTTGAATGCGAGATCGATGCGCGGCACGCGGGCCAAAACATCATCGACAGTTTTACGTCGCTCTGCTGTCTGCTCTGGCTCAGTCATGTCCACTGCGGGCGGATTTGGTTGACGAGGAATGCTCTCAAAGTGTTTGGCAATTCTGGCGAGGGCGTCTTTAGTGTCGAAGTCGCCGACGAGCGCGAGCACAGCATTGTTCGGCGCATAGTAGATCTTAAAAAACTCGGCAACGTCGTCGACGTTAGCCGCTGAGAGATCTTCCATCGACCCAATCACTGAGTGCTTGTAGGCGAAGTTGTCGTAGAGCAGTTCCTGGAGAGTCTCTCCGCTCTTACCATACGGTTGGTTATCGAGGCCCAGCCGCCGCTCTTCCTGCACTGCATTCCGCTGGTTGTCGAGATTCTCTTTGGTAATAGCCAGGCTCCGCATTCGATCTGCTTCGAGGAACAGGGCGAGATCAAGTTGATTTGCGGGCAACGCGTTGAAGTAAACCGTGCGGTCTTCGTTAGTGGTGCCGTTCAGAATGCCGCCATTATTGAACACTAAGATCATCTGCTCAGACTTGCCGATATTCTCCGAGCCTTGAAACATCATATGCTCGAAGAGATGGGCAAACCCGGTGCGTCCTTTACGTTCGTCGCGCGATCCGACGTTGTAGTTTACTGAAATAGAAACTACCGGAGCGCTGCGATCTTCAACGGTGATCACGCGCAGGCCATTCTTGAGAGTAGTTTCTTTGAAATCGACTTTAACTTTGCGCGGCGCCTGCGCTTGCACGGCGATGACCGCAAATACGGCAACAAGCAGCGGCGCAAATAATGCGCTGGCACGTTTCATAGGGCTAACTCCTTCCAGGGTGAAGCAAAATGGTAATCGACTCATCTACAGTTACTGAGCTAAGCGATGATGGAGGACACTAATCACAAATCCGCCTTGCGGAGCTGTTCGTAACAGTTAAGGGAGACGAGTTGTATTTTGAGTTTTGCGACCTGGGGGCGGGTCACGAAAACGATCTCGCTGCGGAGCGTGAAGCGACTTTAAGTCGGTGCTAAATTAGTGTCAAGCGGCGCCAAAAAGTTGTCGGCGAGGCCAATCACCTTAAGGGAAACTGGTACGATTGCCGATTGGCGATTGCCAATTGCCGATTTAACACGAAATACCTCGAAGTCGTACTTTATTGAGGGGAGGGTGGATCCCACTGCTCTAAGCGCAGCGGCAATTGGCAATCGACAATTGGCAATTCGTAGAGTCGCCGATCTTTCCTAGCCAACCGCCCACGCCCTCGCCTACATCCAAAAGCCCGACCGCAACACAGGCCGACTGCTAACAAGAGAGCGGTTTACCCGCATCCTTTCCAAGGCTTTCGAGCGCGTGTTCTTAAATCAGGGAGCCGGCCGAACGCTATTCGGATGGACTCCGCGGACTGTACAATCGCCATTGTTTTCTCGATGATTAGCAGGAAAATCATGACCAGAATAAGTTTCCACCGTTCCCGACTCTTCCCCCGGTTCGTGGCCTCGGTATCGGCCGCGCTGACAATCCTTGTCATTGGCATTCCCACCAGCGCGCAGCAACCCGCGTCAGCACCTGCCGGGACTCGCTACGACATCACCAACTATCGCATCGAAGCGCAGTTACTTCCCGAACAACACATGCTGCGTGCGGGCGCGGACATTACTCT
Source organism: Pyrinomonadaceae bacterium (assembly GCA_963826235.1). GTDB lineage: Bacteria > Acidobacteriota > Blastocatellia > Pyrinomonadales > Pyrinomonadaceae > PSRF01. The sequence goes on from CAWGWE010000003.1 coordinate 847,112, forward strand.
GCTTCCGCTCGAAGCTACCCGTTCGCTCGTGTTTGAACTTAACGGCTCGCTCAAAGTTGAGAGCGTGGAAACCGGTGGCAAGGTCTTGACCGGTGTGGTTCAGGATGCAGTCGGTGTCGGAGCGTTGGGCCCGAATGTCAGAGTCGACCTGGGTCAGGTGATGCCTGCCAATCAGCCTTTAACTCTGAGATTTCGCTGGAGCGGAGCTTTGGTGTCGCCCGAGGGCGGCCCGCTTGCGACCCGACGTCTGGCCTATGTCGGAACCGAAGGTTCGTACTTGATGTATGCCTCGCGTTGGTTTCCTTTCCACGATTACGCAGTGGATCGCGCGACTGCCGATATCACTTTGGTAGTGCCGACTGGGACTCAGGTGGCCGGTACCAGTGACGATCCCGTCGTCGGAGTTCCGTCTGCGAAAGACGGGACCACGCGCTTTCGTTTTGTGCAAAAACGACCCGACCTCATTGGAAATTTTGTAGCCGGACAATACATCAGCAAGACACTTCGCTTCGGCAACTACGAAATCCTCTTTTATGCCAAGCCCGGCAGCGAGAATCGCATTAATAGTTATGCGGAGCTGATGGGCCACGTGCTCGAGTTTTACACCAAACAATACGGCACGCCGCTTTTTGCCAATCGACTTGTCGTCGTGCAGGTCGATGACGACACGCTCGATACCTATTCCGGTACCGGAATGATTTTTCTCGCTAGCCGAATGTTCGACAGCTCGCGACCGATCCCGGAAGAGAAGTTGGAAAGAGAAGTGGCCTATCAATGGTGGGGCCAGACGGTTGGATTGAAATCTTTTGACGATGCCTGGATCTCGCAGGGGCTGGCGGAATGGAGCGCTTTTGCATTTCGCGAATCGACGTTGACAGGCGGCGCGCTCGATGGCGCTCAGCGCGAGCAACAGGAGCGAGCGCTCACTTTCGAACAGACCGCTTCAATCGCCCGCGCACCTGGCGCGCTTGACGATCAATCGGCAGCTTACCAATCGATCGTATTCCACAAAGGCTCGATGGTGTTTCGCATGTTGCGCGAAACGATGGGGAAGGAAAAATTCGACCAGCTGCTGCGCAATTTCCTCGAGACGTTTCGCGGCAAGAGCGCTTCGATTGACGACTTTGAAAAACTGGCCACCCAGATCAACGGCAGCAATCTTCGCTACTTCTTCGCGCAGTGGGTAGAAGGCACCGGAGTTCCTGAGTTCACTGTGGACTACCAGATAATTCGCACACGGGGCGGCAAGTTTCGCACCCGGGGAACCGTCAAGCATTCGCTACAAACGCTGCGCATGCCGGTGCAACTCATGCTCCGTTCCGAGGGAGACAGCCAGACTACAGACACGAGGATTGAAGACCGGAGTGAGGATTTTGATTTCGAATCAAACGGACAGCCGTTGGAAGTAGTTGTCGATCCTAATTACCGTATTCTGCGAATGTCGGATGAGTTGCGAGTATCGATTATCGCGCGGCGCGGCATTGAGCAGATGAAAGAAGGACTTTACGCGGAGGCCCAACAACAGTTCGAAGCAGCGCTTAAGTTAGACCGCTCAAATTCGTGGGTGTACTACAACCTTGGCCTGCTGTTCCTGGAGCAGCGCAACTGGGCCCAGGCGCTCGACAATTTTAATGCGGCGCTCAATGGCACGTTGAAACCGTCATGGATTGAAGTCTGGGCGCACATCAAACGCGGCAACGCTTACGATGCGCAAGGCGAGCGGAGCCGGGCGGTGAGCGAATACAACAAGGCTGTGCAGTCGGGCATTACTTACGACAACGCGCAGGCAACGGCGAAAAAGTTTCTAGCTACCCCGTTTGATCCTAAAGCAACGCAAACTGCCGGGGTCAATCTGCCTGGGGAATGAGGTCCGGCTTATACCGGAGAAGGGAAGACGATTTGGCATCGTCATTTTCCATTTTCCATTTTTCATTTGCTTAGAGCGTGCGCAGCACGCGTCAGCGTAAAGCCCAGGGCGTATGCCCTGGGTTTTTTTGTCCGCGTAATCATTCAAGATTAAATAAGGTGAGCCCGCGCAGTGGGCGGCAGCGAATTAGACTGTCGCCCGCTACGCGCGCTTATCGGTATCTGACGGCGGCCGACCCAGGGCTTAGGCCCTGGGCTTTACGCTCGACGCGTGCTGCGCACGCTGTAATGCCAAATGACAAATCATGGCAAACCAAAAATGAGAAATGTTCCCGGCTGTTAGCCTATCCATGACGCTTGTAATCCAGCGCATATTCCGGAGCAGCAATTCCAAGCGCTAGCCTAGGATCCGGAATCGGTTCTCCCGCCACCACTCGCAGCGGAACTACACCAGCCCACACGGGCAAGTCGTAATCTTCTTCGTCATCGATTGGGGGGCCAGTCCGTACTTTCGCAGAAACCTCAGCGAGCGGAAGCACAAGAACCGTTGTCGCTTTCAATTCCTGCTCAGTTGGTTCGCGCACATCCTGCCAGCGCCCCCTAATTACGTGTTCGGAAAAAGCGAGGAGTGCCGCGCTCTTCTCTTCCGAATCCTCAACGAGGGTCGCGTTACCAAAGATGACTACTGAGCGATAGTTGATCGAATGATGAAAGGCGGAGCGAGCCAGCACCAGCCCCTCTACGAGCGTCACGGTTACGCACGCGGCGACGCCTGTTTTCAATGTGCGCAACATGCGGCTCGCCTGGGAGCCGTGAATGTATAGCTTGTCACCGATGCGTCCGTAACCGGTCGGAATTACGATTGGCTGACCGTCAACAATGAAGCCAACGTGGCAAATGAAACCTTCGTCGAGAATGCCGTGAACGAGATCGCGGTCGTAGAAGCCACGGGCCGGAAGTCTTTTGAGCGTTGTGCGAGTGGTTTTGTCGTAAGTGGACATGATCAGGAGTCAGGAGTCGGAACGACTCCCAGGTCTTAAGTCTCAGGTCTCAAGTTTCGTTTAGGTCTCAGTCTCAAGTTTCACACATTTCACCGGCAAGGCGCCAAGACGCATAGATGGTCTAGTATTAAGGCCCAAGCAGTAACCACGGGCACGACACTACCTATACGCTCAAACTGCTCATAGCGTTTGGGACTTTGCGCTCGGCGACTCGGCGGTGAAATGTGTGAGACTTGAAACTTGGAACCTGAAACCTGAACCTGAGACTTGAGTCTTGAGACTCACGTAGCTAGACCGCCACGATTGCGATGCGGTGTTGATTGGCGAGTGCCAGCATTTCCGCTCGATCAAACATCAAGGTCTTCCCAGCTGAGATGCATAGACAAGTAGCGCCGGCCTCGATCATTGTTTCGATTGTGGGCAGGCCAGTGACCGGCACATCAAAACGCATGTCCTGATCGGGCTTAGCCAATTTCACTACCGTTAGCCGGCCGGCGGCGAGGTTAGCGCGCTTTCCGCGCAGCAAACTTGCCAGGCCGCGGCCGATGCGTCCAGGAAGTTCAAGTTCAGGTTTGCCGTCTTCCGTCTCCGCATTCAGCGCCGGAGCATCGGGTCCGATCCGTGTTAACTCCCCCGCCCGGCGAATTGTCGCATCCGTTCCTTCCATCGCTTCGATCGCCACGCAGGCCTTGCTGCGCACTACAATCGTTTGCCCCAGATCCAAACGCGCAATCTCTCGCGCGATGCCGAGGGCGTAGTCGATGTCGCCCTGCTCACGCTCGTCCGGATGCCGGGTTGTAAGCGTGCCGGCTTGCGCTAAATGATCTTGCAGAAAGTGCGTCGAGTCGATCAGTTGAATACCCTCACTTTGCAATTCATCTGCGATCGCGCCAATTAAGGAATCCGTATTTCGCCGCGGTAGTTTCCAGAGCAGCTTCAACATACGCGCGTCCGGAACTGCGCGACTGAATATCTGAACGTGCCGGACTTGCCCGGCCATGATCGCTTGCTCCACTCCTTCGTCTTTGAAGAAGCGGATCATCTTCCCCAGCTGGCCAATGCCGACCCATTCAACGCGGTCTGCAAGACGCTCGATGCTGGGATCCGTTTCTTCGTGAATGGCTGCCACCGACAAGCTGTCCCCTGCGCGCCGCGCACCTTCAGCTACGAGCAGCGGAAACTTGCCGTTACCTGCGATTAATCCGTAACGCATTCGAAGACTTTAACCCGCTTAGTTCAGCTTTAAGACCGCTAAGGCGCTAAGGGGTTGAGACGCGAAGAAAGCAAGAAACAATACCGCCTTTTTAGTGGGTTGTATTAATTTATTGGCAGCGTGTTTTGGCAACTCTGCGGCTTGGAGTGGTGGCCGTAAATGGTTTTATTTGATCACGCCGCGCTGGGAACTTTCAATAAACTGAACCAAAGCATCAACTTCGGGAGAGCCGGCCAGCTCCCCCCTGATACGCTCAATCGCCTGGCTGGTGTTCAGTTTAGCCGAGAGCAACAGGTGGAAAGCATGGTGCAAAGCCTTGATCGCTTCGCGCGAATATCCGCGTCGTTTCATTCCCGTCGTATTAAGTCCGTAACAGCGTGCGTGATTTCCCACCGTCAACGCGAAAGGCAAAGCGTCTTTGACCACCACCGAATAGCCACCGATGTAAGCTTCGCGGCCCACGCGGCAAAACTGGTGAACACCGGAATACGCGCCGACATTCGCGCGATCTTCGATCACCACGTGTCCGGCGAGCGTAGCGGCATTCGCCATGATTACGTCGTTACCAATCACGCAGTCGTGCGCGATATGTGCCTGCGCCATGATCAGGCAGTCGTCGCCAGTCTGTGTCAATAAACCGCCGTTGGCGGTGCCGCGATGGATGGTTACGAATTCGCGAATCTGATTACGACAACCAATCTTTGTTTCGGAGGGTTCGCCCGCGTACTTCAAATCCTGCGGCGCCAATCCAATTGAGACAAAGGGAAAAACATGCGTGCCGGCGCCTATTATTGTCTTGCCTTCGATTACAACATGAGACTCCAACCGCACTCCGTCAGCGAGTTCAACCTCATCACCAACTATTGAATAGGGACCAATCTGACAATCTCGGCCGATGCGCGCACTCGGGCTGACAACGGCTGAGGGATGGACATGCACCGGGTATGTGGCTGTGGACATACTATTCGGAGGACGTTGCGTTGCGGTCAGCCACGATGCTCATGATTTCAGCATCGGCTGCGAGTTGTCCTTCAACCTTTGCTTCACCACGCATACGCTGGACTCGGGAGCCGATGCGCATCGCAGTAACTTCAAGAATCAGGGTGTCGCCGGGAACAACAGGACGGCGGAAACGGGCCTCTTTGATTCCGGTAAACAGCACGAGTTTATCGTCACGATTTTCAATTTCGCGGAGGGCGAGAACGGCGCCCACTTGCGCGAGGGCTTCGACTACCAGAACTCCGGGCATTACTGGCGCGCCGGGAAAGTGGCCCTGAAAGAAAGGCTCGTTAATACTGACCTGTTTGATTCCCACAATCCTTTCGCGCGGCACCAACTCGATAATCCGGTCGACAAGCAGAAAGGGGTAACGATGCGGCAAGAGCTTTTGAATGGCGCGCGAATCGAGGACGGTTTCCATAGTGAGCAATATAATCGCAGGTGTCAGCGTAAACAAAAACGTGGAGACGCGGAACAGTACCGCATCTCCACGTCTGAACGCCCTGGCGTCGCTTCCAGTGACTAGACCTACTTAGGTGGTGGCGCCGCTGATGCGGTAGCTGGATTCTTGCCGTTGAAGTCGTTGATAAAAGCGCGCGTCACGTCAATGCTGGGCTCGGCATAAACGACGGGTACCTGGCTGCCATCGATCAGCACGGTAATGCCGCGCTGTTTCGCAAAAGCTTCAAGAGCCTTGCCGATGGAATCCTGGAGCGGAGTAAAGATTTCTTTCCGCCGCCGGTCGTATGCCTGTTGCGCATCCTCACTCTTGCGCTTCAGCTCAACCTTGTAAGTCTCGAGCTGATCGAGTTTTTGAGAAATGGTCTTGGGATCAGCAACAGTCTTGGTCTTCTCAATCTCATCGCTGAGCGTAGTGGCTTTCTGTTGAATCTGCTGCAGCTCGGTCTGACGCGGTTGAAATTCACGGTTCAGTGTGTTTAGCAATGTCGTGAATCTCGCGATACCGGTCTTGTCATCCAGAAATGCATCCGAATAGATGACTGCAATCTTGCTGTCAGGCAGGGCGCCCCCGGTTTGCGGTGCAGTGGCTGGTTGGGCGGCTGCAGGTCGCTGCGCCAGAACGGGAGAGATGCCAAGCGCCACTATGAACGCAAAGGCCAGAATTAGACGATCGGTTTTCATAACTTTGTTGTAATGCTCCTTACATTGAAAAAGGCGGCCGGTTCAACTGTCTTAGTTGTCGAGACGACCGCCATGGTTGGCCCCAGTTAACTAAAAAGTGCGCCCTACGCTGAAACGAATGACTCTCTTCTTCTCATTAAAACCGAAAGGAAAGCCCTGAATAATCTGGTTTGGTCGGGCGTTGGGATTATACGCAAAGATTAGCCGAAAAGGCACGTTTAAGACGGGCACTTGGACGCGAACCTCCATGCCGAGGCTGCTGCGGAAATCACCAATCTTGTCAAAAAGACTCTGCGACAGCCTGACCGCGGTGTTGGTTTGAGTCTCGCCCCGTAAAAAGACTTGTTGGAAACCGAACGGGAGTCCGGTCAACGGGTCGAAAGGTCCGATATTTCGTGCGTTGTCGAGTTCCTGCGTCGTGACTAACCGGTTATCTCTCATTACCAGACCGAGATTCGCCGTCAGAGCCAACTGCGTGTTGGCGTTACAGGCCGCCAGGGTGGAAAGGCTGGTCGGGGCGAAACCGGTAGTCAAGCGTGCGCACGGAATAAATCCGACGGTTTGCAAAAATGGGTCATCGGGAAGGAAATTGCTCGAAAAAACCTGGTCATTCTTCGTCCGTAAGTTAAAAGCCGTGCCTACGTCTGCAAAAGCGGCAAGACCTACAGTATTGCCGATCAAGGGGATGCGATATTCGAAGTTGCCGAGCAATTGCGTGTCAGCGCCGATGGGCGTGAAAGAACGTGGTATCTGCGCAGTATTGTTGCCGCCGATGCCCGTAAAGAGTCCCACCACATTTAATCCGCCCGGAACATTCGGCACCGCGATTGGATCATCGAAAGCATTTCGCGCGATTACCACATTCCGCGACGTAATAAATGTATCTAGCGGGGCAACGGGACTAATTGAGCGGACGTTATAACCACGAATTGTAAATTCGTCGCCAAGGAAGAAACGTTCGAAGATGGGCACGCCATCCACGAAAGCGAGCGACTGCGAATTTCTTACCTTGTTCGAAATTGCGAAGCTCCCCACAGTGCCGGCGAGAATGCGGAAGCCAAAAACCTCTGGCCGTTCCGACCGCTTACGACGCACTGGGAAAAACTGCGTATATGAAATCGTTGGTTGATAAGTGCGAACATCCCCACCCAAACCAGCGAGCGCCACGCCGATTGAAATTTCTCGACCGGACGTGGGATCGACACTGGCGTTACGCGTGTCGTAAGAGAATGTCACCGTACCGCGACTGGTAATGATGTTCGATTGCTCGTAAACGACCGGGATAAATTGCTCGGGATTGTCTTCAAGATTTACCTTCGGGTCGGTAACGCTGGAAGTGGAAAACTGGTACGAAGCGCCAATTCGAGAGAACTGGGTAAAGCGGCGCTTCCGGTAGAACTCCGAAAGAGGCGCACTGGCGAAAATCGAGCCGCCGTACGAGTTGCGTGTAAACAGGTTGTCGTCGCTGGTAGTCAAAAAATCGAGCGCCGAGCCGGAAGCGCCTTGCTGCGCGGCCAGATTCTGCGAAAGGAAAGTTCCTTCGCCGAAGAACTTCTGACTGAAAGCAAATACGGAAAAACCGGCCGTGATGGGCCGGTTTCTGATGTACGGTTCAGTAAACGAGAATTGGAAGGAACGCTGACGGTTACCTGCTGCAAGATTGATCGAGAGGACCTCGCCGCGGCCGAGTAGGTTGTTCGTCGAGTATTCCAAACCGAAGAAGGACCCGCCGATGCCTGAAAGTCCCCCGTTAAATGAGATTTGCTGGCGGCCGCGTTCGGTCACCTTAAGATTGATATCAACTGTCGCTTCTTCCTCGCTGGTGCGGAAATCGGCGTCTTTGTCCTTATCGATAGGTTCGAAATAACCCGACTGATTGAGTTTGATAACTGAGTACTCCCAGTAACCCTGGTTATAGATATCGCCCTCATTTATCAGCACTTCACGTCGCAGCACACTGTCGCGCGTGAACGTATTGCCGGAGAACTCCAAACGACGCAGGGTAAACTGTTTGCCTTCAACAATCGTGATTGTGAAATCAACGACGCCTTCGTTGGCATTCTGCGGATTATCTTTAAAAGTTGGCACCGGCTCAGCAGTGTATTCAATGAAACCCTGCGACCCGTAAATCTTCTTCAAATTCTCAAACAGGCCCTTCGAAATTTTCTCGGCGTTGGCCATGTCACCTTTGTTCAGGCCGATGACGCTACGGATCTGTTCTTCGGAAAAGATCGAGTTACCTTCGATCTTCATCTCGCCAATGCGGTAAATCCTTCCTTCGACAATGGGGACCGTGACACGCAATCCTTCGTCGACTGACGATAGGAAGGGCAGCGGCAAGATCGGAAAGCCCGTACGACGCCGTCCGACGCTCTCAACCCGCGGCTCGCCGTGACGCGCCTGCAGGTAACCTTTCGAGCGCATGTAGTTGTCTACGTTGCGCAAATCGACTTCGAGTTTTTCGCGGTGAAGGATGTCCTGGCCTTTGAATCTGGTAATCAGTCCCGCCTCTTTCACATACTTCATCGAATTGCGCAAACTCTTGTCGCTGAAAACCGTGTTCCCTTCAAACTGAATCTCTACAACACGCACACGGTCACCTTCATCGATTGCGAAGGTAACGGCTGTTGAAGTCGCGGAAACCTCGTCACGACGTTCCTCAATAGTCGCGTTTGGATGTCCATGCTCGGCAAGCAGCTCTTTCAAGACCCGAATGGCATTTCTAACTTTGACCGGGTCATAAATGCTCTCTTTCGACACGCCGACGCGCCGTTCGCGAAAAGCCTTGAGTACGTCCGACTCGGGCACGCTTTTCAGTCCTTCAAACTGCAAATCACGAATGATGGGCAGTTCCCTAACTTCAAAAATTACATTAACGCCACCGCGTGCACCTTCTTCGGTAAGCACGCGAGTGGAGGTTTTATCGAAGAAGCCGAGGGCGAGGATCGCTTGCAGGTCACGTTGTACCTGGGCCTCATTGAAAGGGTCGCCCGGGCGGGTTTGCACGTAATAGAGCACATCGTCTTTGCGCAGACGACGATTTCCAGTGATATCAACTGATTCAACAAGGCGTTGATTTGGTGAGGGAGTTTGTTGAGCTTGCGCCCGTCCCGGCGCAAGGAAGATGGTTATTAAGGAGAAAGATGCGCTCATCAAGATGAGCAGCGCCGCGCGATATGAGTGCATGGAAGCCAATTCCCTCAGTGGTACTTTCCGGACCTCAGATACTTCGGGGAGTCGTATGACTTGATAAATTAAGCTTTACGAGAAAATAAAGGCAAAAACTAAACGAACGCTACCCGCCGGACAAGTCCTAAAGACTTAGTGGAACTGTTGGATTCAGAAGCGTCAGCGACACGTTGCCACTCCGAATAATACTTGTCCAGCAAAGTCGCGCATTATACCGAACCAACGTGAAAAAAGTAAAAAGGCAAAAGAAAGGGGAAAGGCGTGCGAAATTATTCAGCCGCAGCCTTTTAACCTTACTTCTGCCTAACGGGAGGGGGAGGGATTTAGTGAATTGCCAGGACGTCGTCTGCCGTCTCGATGTCCATGGGCCGATGAGTTAGTTCATCACCTTCCACGGAAACCTCAATCAGGCTGGAGCGACCCAATTGGCCCTGAATCATCGCTTCTGAAAGGGGATCTTCGACATATTTCTGCAGGGCGCGCCTTAAGGGCCGGGCCCCGTACGACCGGTCAGCGCAGGTTTTATCGACAATCCAGCGCTTCGCTTCGTCTGACAGCCGCACCTCCAGGCCGTGGGAAAGCATCGTGCGATTCATCTGATCCACCTGAAGCTGAACCACTTCAAGCAGTTCATCGTCCAGCAATTGATCGAAAATGATGATTTCGTCGAGGCGATTGATGAATTCCGGATTGAATGTCTGTCGCACCTGAGACATCACCATCTCTTCCAGCTTGTCGCGCGAAGCTTCAGAAGTGCCCTGGAATCCCATCGTGCCCTTCTTTTGAATAAAGCGAGCTCCGATGTTGGAGGTCATGATGATGATGGCGTTCTTGAAGTCGATCGCGTTGCCGAGCGCATCGGTAAGCAGGCCGTCTTCAAAAACCTGCAAAAGGATGTTGAAGATGTCGGGATGAGCTTTCTCGATCTCGTCGAATAGCAGGACTGAATAGGGCGCGCGTTTGATTCGCTCAGTGAGCTGCCCTCCTTCTTCGTGTCCTACGTATCCGGGAGGCGAACCAATCAATTTCGAAACCGAATGCTTTTCCATGAACTCCGACATGTCGAAGCGAATCATCGATCGCTCGCTGCCGAAGAGGAAATGCGCTAACGAACGCGCTACTTCAGTTTTGCCAACGCCGGTGGGACCCAGAAAGAGGAACGAGCCAACCGGTCGCAGCGGATTTTTCAATCCCGCCCGCGAGCGGCGAATTGCACGAGCCAGCGCAGAGATGGCCGGACGCTGCGAAACAACGCGTGTGTGCAGCTCGCTTTCAATGCGCAGAAGCTTGCGCGTCTCTTCTTCCTTCAACGAAGTCACCGGAATGCCAGTCCAGCGCGCGATTACTTCTTCCACGTCATCGCGCGTCACTTCCGCGGAGACGAGGGCATCTTCGCTACTTTCGCGAACACTCTGGTTTTCGTCATAAGAACGCGACCATTCGTTAAGCTGATTCCAATCGGCCAGATTGCCTTGCTCGCGGCGAACGCGGAGCTTGACGCGAGCTCCCGCTTCGTCAATCACATCGATGGCCTTGTCCGGTAAAAAGCGGTCGGGAATATACCGGTGCGATTGAGTGACAGCCGCTTGCAGCGAATCGTCCGTGTAGCGCACCTGGTGAAAACTTTCGTAGCGCTCGCGCACTCCGTTAAGAATCTCCACCGCTTCGGCTTCGGTCGGGGGCGGCACTTTTACTGCCTGAAAACGACGTTCGAGTGAGCGATCCTTCTCAATTGACTTACGAAACTCTCCGGGAGTAGTGGCGCCGATACATTGAATCTCGCCGCGCGATAACGCCGGCTTCAGGATATTGGCAGCATCGAGCGAACCTTCGGCGGAACCGGCGCCGACGAGAGTGTGCAACTCATCGATGAAAACTATGTACTGCGGGTTTTCGATCAACTCGCGCATGATCTGCTTCAAGCGCTCTTCAAACTGGCCGCGATATTTGGTGCCGGCAACGATCAGCGACAGGTCGAGAGACAGAATCCGTTTGTGCTCCAGGAACGAAGGCACTTCTCCGCGCACGATACGCTGGGCGAGACCTTCCACGATGGCAGTCTTTCCAACTCCGGGCTCGCCAATAAGTACTGGATTGTTTTTGGTGCGGCGGCAAAGAATCTGAACTAGTCGCTCGATTTCCGCTTCGCGTCCGATTAAAGGATCGAGTTTGTCATTTGAAGCGTCATCGGTGAGGTCTCGGGAAAACTCAACAAGATGCGGCGTGTCTTTCTTTTGCGAACCGCGCGCGTCCGCTCCTGACTGGCGAGCAATCTCATCGCGAACCGCATTCAACCGTAGTCCGCGCTCGTAGAGTATCTCCGCCGCCATGGAACGCTCTTCGCGCAACAAGCCCAGCAATAAATGTTCGGTGCCGATGTGACGGTGCTGAAGTCGATCGCTCTCCTCGTGAGCGTATGCCAGCACTCGTTTTGTTTCCGGCGCGAGCGGCAGCTCTACTGAAGTGGAAATCTTTTCCCGCAGGAGGGTGCGACCTTCAATCTCTTTGCGGATTGATTCAATGGAAACCTGGGCGCGAGGGAAAAAACGAGCAGTCAGGGTTTTGTCTTCGCGCATTAATCCCAACAGCAAGTGTTCCGGTTCAATCGCCGGAGCACCAAACTGGGATGCCTCGTAGCGCGCGAAAAAAATTACCCGGCGCGCCTTTTCTGTATAGCGTTCAAACATTGGGCGTTTCGTCAGCGGTTCCTAATTATTACCTGCCGGGGATCACCATGCCGGGCGAAACTTCAGCCCGGCACTTGCCCCGCATTATAACCTATGAATCATAGTGCCAAAAGTATTGCTTGTTTCTCCTTATTTAAAAACGCACAACCATCGCGTTATTTCAGACTCCATTCAATTCTTCGATGAGTTTGAGTCGTCCTTCGTCGATTCTAAGAGTTTGATCACAAAGTTGCGCCAGTTTGTCGTTATGGGTTGCAATAACGACGATGGCCCGGTGACGCCTGGCATACGAAATGAGCAGCGCACCCAGCTCCTGGGCGGCTGGCGCATCGATATTACCGGTCGGCTCGTCGGCCAATACCAGCGAAGGTGTCTTGATCAGCGCCCGACAGACGGCAACTCGCTGCTGTTCGCCGCCCGAAAGATGACTAACCGGATGATCTCCGCGACTCTCCAATCCCATTTCGGTCAAGGATGCCATCGCGTGCTGCATCGCCACAGTCCGAGAATTCCTGCCAATCAGAAGTGGCAAGGCCACGTTTTCTATCGCGCTTAAATCTGCCAGCAAGTAGTGAAACTGAAAAACAAAACCGATGTGGTTGCGACGGAAGGCTGTCAGTTCGGAGGATCGTGCATGGTCGATTGAAAAATTACCGAGGACGATGGAGCCGTGATCTGGCGCTTCGATTCCGCCCAGCAAATTCAAGAGCGTAGACTTTCCTGCACCCGAAGCCCCCACAATGGCAACGCTTTCACCCGGCTGCGCTGAAAAGGAAACTCCGCGCAAGACCTCGAGCTTGTCACCTGCCGGCGAAGAAAAACTCTTGCGAAGATCGCGGACGCAAAGTCCAACGTCCAAGGTCCAGGGCCCAACGTCTTGCACGCTTTCGCGGGTAGCTGGGCGATGACGGTCGCTCACTGACCTTGGACTCTGGACTTGGGACTTGGGAGTAGTTAAGGACATTGGGCTAGTTAGTTTCCCGCAGCATCTCGACGGAACGTACTCGCGCTGCTGCACGCGCTGGATAAATTGTGGCGATCAGACTGAGGAGGAAGGCGACCATCGCTGCCAACACGACATCGCGTAGCTGTGCATGAAACGGGACGTTGCTGATTGAATAAACATCAGCGGGCAGACTGACAAGCTTGAAGCGATTGCCGATGAGGCAAATTAGTGTGCCCAGCAGCGCGCCCATCAATCCTCCGATTGCCCCAATGATTGCTCCTTCCAGCATGAAGATTCCCATAATGCTTTTGCTCGAAACACCCATCGCTCTCAAAATTCCAATGTCGCGTCCCCGTTCAACTACAACCAGAATGAGTGTGGTCGTGATATTGAAAGCTGCAATCAGAATGATCAAAGCGATGATGAACAACCCCATACGTCGCTCAAGAGCAAGCGCGGTGAAGAGCGGCCGGTTGGCTTCCTGCCAATCGATCGTTCTGTAAGAGTTTCCCAACACGTTTAGGATCTGCGCTGCTGTCTCCCCGGTGGAAAAGACGTCAGCGAGCTGCACACTAACAACAGTCGCAGCATGGTCGTCGCCGGCAAATCTCGACGCCACGTCGAGAGGTAAGTAAATCCAGGTTGAGTCGTACTCAAAGAGTCCTGAAGAGAATATTCCTGCCACACGCACGAATCGTCGAAAGGGTACCTCGCCCGGCCGAATGGCAGCGGCGCTGCTTGCCGGGATCAGCTCCACAACTTCGTTTACCTGCACCCCAGTTCGGCTCGCTAACTCGGATCCCACAAGAACTGCCGAGGGCTCATCCCTGCTGAGCGAAACTCCTTGTAGGCTCTCGCTGGAACCAGCGCTAACTGAACTGCTAATTTCCTTTAAGACGGCAGCATTCGCGGTGTCGACTCCCCGCAGAACTGCGTAAGCCGAACCTTTGGGACCAATGATGACTGCGCCATCATAGGTTGTGCCAAAGGCGTTAGTTACACCGGGAATCTTTTTGATCTGTTCAGCTACGTTCTGATAATCACCCAAAGGCTGGTTGTCAGCTCGCACGACATTGATATGCGATGTGCCACGCAAAATTTTCTCGCGCATTTCGTCGCGAAAGCCGTTAGCCAGCGCCAGCGCGGCTATTAGCGCCCCGACGCCGACAGCAATTCCAACAATCGCCACCAGCGCGCTAATGCGCGCCAGTCGCCGGCGGCGGCGCGATTTGAGATAACGGAGCGCGAGAAAGACTTCGAAGGGCATCTTCAAATTAAGTGCGACCGGGCGGACACTTTTTAGTATCAAGCGGTCGATTTTCCGGCAGCAACTGCTGGAGCTCTGGAACCTCGCGAATCTGATCGGGCGTTGCGGGCTTCAGTTCGAAAATCGTGTCGCTTACTTTTTGTAAGCTGAAAGTCCGGTCGAGCGCCACGATTGCGGGTATCTCGTCGCGTTGCCAGCCACACGGCAGCCACCAACGCGGATCGGCATCGAGAAAAACGCGACGTCCGGCGGCGAGATGCTCGTTAATCGCTTGATTCAGATCTTCCGGCCAGCCTCCTCCCGTTCCAATCGTCTTCCATTCGCCGGCGCCAATTGCCTTCCAGTAAGTGACCGCGATTGTTTGCGCGCCTGAGATCATCACGGCATCACGAGGCACCTTCGCAAGTTGGTGCCGGTATTCCTTGCTCAAAGCACGTCGCTGGATATATTCCTGACTTACAGGTTTGATGAGAATCGTAAAAACAATCGCCAGCACCAGCAGTACTGCCACGCAGCAAGCAAACGCCAGCCGCGGGCTGCGAAAAAGTCTCGCCAATTTTCTAATCAGAAAGTCCGCCGTTAACGGCGCGAGCGCCGGAAGGCCCGTCAAGAAGTAACGCCAGTTTACCGAGGTGCTGTAATTCAAAAACAGCAGCAGGTCAGCCGCCATTCCCATCAGTCCTAACAGTAATAAAGGAGAGAGTCGCCACCGGCGCCATTCGGATAAAGCGGCAAACGGAAAGGCAAGCAGGACGAGGGGCGCACTGATGAAAAAGTACATCAGGTATGGAACAGCATTGCCGAGCCTAACAGGATGCCGGGCTGATTCCTGGGCCATCGACTCGCGCCAGCCAAACCAAATCGTTCGATAGTGGGCGTCGGTAAGAAACCAAAACGCGAACCAGCTGAGTGCCAGCACTAAAAAGATCAAGAGGGACAAGGCGACGTAACCGAGTTCGCGACGTTTCACTTTCCAGCCAAGGAGAAATGGTGCGAAGGCAAGCCAGGGGAGATAGAACGCCATCGTTTCACGGAGATTTACTCCGAGTCCCAGGAGGGCCGCCCCTGCGATCACGAACACGACTTTTTGTTTTTGAATTCCATGAAGATGCATCAATAAAGCGGTTGATGACAAAAGGACCGATGGCACATCGGTCATCACTTGTCCGCCGTAAAGCACGAAAATTGGCGAGCAGACGATGAACAGCGCGGCCAGCGTAGCCGAGTAAAGCGACTCAGTAACTTGCCGCGCTAGTAACCAGCAGGTAATTACCGCCAACGGTGTTTGGGCCACAACGGCGTACTTGAAAACCAGATAAGCATTTTCGGGTGAGACGCCGAACAACGCGTGGGCCAACTCATACAAAAAGTGGTTTCCAAAGATGAACAGGTTTCTGCCCAGCGCCATCGATGAGGGATAGCCGGCGAGCGAGAGCATCGTGTAATCAATCCCGTCCCAATCGCCTATGAACGGATCGATGAAGTAGAGAGTTAGTGCTAATGCGAGTAATGCCGGCACCAGCCACCAGTGCCAGGCGCGCCAAAAAGAAAGGCATGGGCCGGCATAGCGTTCCCCTGCCACTGAATTGTGGTTTGCTTTTGCTGAGTTAGCCGTTGCCGGCGTGCTTGTCGTTGGGCGTGCTTGGTTCAACCAGTTGAGTATCTACAGGCGCGTCGGGACGTTTGACCATTTTCACGCGATTACCCTGCGCATTGTACTCAACTTCATCCATGATGTTGTAGATAAGCAGCACGCCGCGACCGGACGACTTAAAGAGATTTGCGGGATCGCAGGGGTCGGGGATATCCTGCACATTGAATCCTTCACCTTCATCTTCAACCGTGAAACTCGCTTCAAAAGGGGAAAGCTCCGCGGCGATCCGCACGAGCTTGGTGGGATCGTTCTTGTTGCCATGCTTGACTGCGTTAACAAAAGCTTCATCGAGAGCGATGAAGAGATTTGAACGCTCAGGCGTGATCAATCCTCGTTTGGCAACGCGCTCGAGCAAATACTGCAGCACGCCGTTCATCAACGATAGGTCACTCGGTAATTCGAATTCAATCTTTTCGTGAAGGTGAGAAAGGACAGTCGGGTCGTCAATGAAACGCAGTTTATAAGAAAGGGTCTGTTCGATAATCTCTTTAAGCTCTTCGTTGTTGTACGGCGTCCGCACGTAATTCGGAGCACCCAGCTTGAACGCCTTGATTACATCGGGTTGAACGGTTCCGGGCGGCAACGACATCAGTAAATGTTTGCGTTGCAGTTCACTGGAGGGCGAGGCGTCGTCGGTCAGGTCGCTGATGATCAGATCAAACTCGTCGAGATCTTTGCGGGCAAGGGCTGTCGCGCGATCTCCGATAGCCACCACTTCATGACCCAGCTTGCCGAGCACGTCTGCGATAGACACCCGCAGTTCATCGCTATTGTCGACGATGAGAATCCTACGTTTCGGCATCAAGCTCCCAAAATAAACGTAATGTCCGAGGAGAATGGAAAGCGCGCGGCTGTCGCTTCCGGAGTGCTGTACGAGTTTGGAGGCCGCCGCGTTCGGAATATATCACTCGGCAATGTCCAACGTCCAAAAATTAAGGTCGCAGGCCTAAAGTCCAAGGTCCAACGTCGGATCCTGTGCCTGGGCAACACTTTGGAGATTGGACATTGGACTGTGAATTTGGTTTACCTGCTAAACTCGACGCAGATGGCCAAGCGCGGACGACTACAAACACTCCTCGAGTACACTCTTGCGCGCGGTCTGCTTTCGGGTTTGGGTATTTTGCCGCGCGGATTGGCTGTTACAGTCGGCCGCGGTATGGGCCAGCTGGGCTATCTTAGTTTCAGCGAGTTGCGACGAACCGGGAGCCGTAATCTCGATATCGCTTTCCCCAACCTTAGCCAAAGTGAAAGAGAGCGACTGCTGCGCGGCTGTTTCGAGAACCTCGGCCGCATGCTTGGCGAATTTAGCCAGCTTCCCCGAGTAACTCCCGAACAATTGAGAGCGAGAGTGCATTGCGAGGGTCTCGAGCATCTTCGCGCGGCGCAAGAAAGTGGTCGTGGCGTGATTTTATTTACAGGCCACCTCGGCGCCTGGGAGCTTTCCAGCTTTGCCCTTTCTACTTTTGGTCACCCGCTGAGTTTCATGGTGCGGCGGCTCGACAACGATCGAATTGAACGAATGATCGACAATGTGCGACAGCGTTTTGGAAATCGCACGCTCGACAAAAACGCGGTGTCGCGGCAAGCATTGCGCGAGCTTAATGAAGGTGGCACGTTGGGAATGCTGCCGGACGTTAACATGCTCGCGCGCGAAGGAGTGTTTGTAGACTTCTTTGGCAGGCCGGCATCAACCACATCAATGTTGGCTAAACTCGCATTGCGAACCGGTGCCGCAGTGATCCCCATCTACGCTCCCTGGGATGAACAACGGCAGCAGTTTCTCTTACAGCTCGAACCTCCGCTGAAAGTTGAGCGAACTGGTGACGAAGTAGAAGATGTGCGGAGACTGACTGCCGCGTTCATGGCGAGCATAGAGAATGTCGTGCGACGATATCCGGAGCAGTGGCTTTGGATTCATAAGCGCTGGAAGACTCGTCCACCAGGCGAGCCGGAGCTGTATTAGGGTTCAGAATTCAGGAGTCAGAATTCAGAAGTCGGAATTGAGGAGTCAGAATTCAGAAGCGCAGAAAGCGGACACCTTTCAACTGACCACTGACTACTGACCACTGACTACTGACCACTGACTACTGCCCACTGACACGTCATGGAAATTTCTGCAGAACCAACTGCTGCGAGGGTGCGGAGCCATGCCGGCGATGTCGAGCGCGCTTATCGTTTTGCCGATCTGTCTGAGTATCCGTGGAAGAAGCGATTAATCATCCGGCTGGCCGACCTGGCTTTCTACACTTTGATCAACTTGATTGGGCGAACAATCAAGTTTGAAGTAACTGGTTGGGAGAATCACGAGAAAATTCTTCGCGACGGGTACTTGCCGATTTATGTCTTCTGGCACGAGCGCATCTTCCTGACAACTTACTGGTGGCGTAATCGTCGCATCGTAGTGCTCACTTCCAAGAGTTTCGATGGCGAATACATTGCGCGGTTTATTCAGCGCTTCGGTTATGGAGCGGTTCGTGGATCTTCAACACGCGGCGGTGTCGGAGCGGTGGTTGAGATGGTCCGCTTAATGCGCAGCGGTTGTACCACCGCGTTCACAATCGATGGCCCTAAAGGTCCACCGCGAATTGCAAAACTGGGCGCGGTGCTGTTAGCGAAAAAGTCGGGACATCCGATCCTGCCGGTAACGATGGCGCTACAACGTCGCTGGATTGCGCCGACTTGGGATAGCTTTCAAGTGCCGAAGCCTTTTAGTCGCGCGTGCGTATTTGTCGCAGAGCCGATTTACGTCGCGGCGGACGCTGATGAAGCAGAACTTGCAGCAAAGAACGAACAGTTGCAGGTGACATTGGACGAGTTAACCCGGCGCGATGAAGCATGGCGGGCCAGTCTGAAATGAAGTAAGTAACGCGTAAGGATCGACTGCTGTGACTGAGAAATCAAAGTCCGTTAAGCGGACGACTGGTAGTAGCCCAGCACTTCAGTGCTGGGAAAATCGCGGCGCTCACATTGCTTATGGATAAACCGATCCTTCAGAAATATCGCGCTGGGTATGTCGCCCTCATAGGCCGGCCAAACGCCGGCAAGTCGACGCTGCTCAACCATCTGGTTGGACAAAAGATTGCTGCCGTTTCCAATAAACCACAAACTACACGGTTCCGGATCCAGGGTGTCATCAGCCAGCCAGAGGGCCAAATCGTTCTTGTCGATACACCCGGAATTCACAAACCTGGTTATGCGCTCAACCGCCGCATGATGTCGGTCGTGCAAGACGCGTTGTTAGGTGTGGATTTGGTGTGTCTGATGCGCGACGCTTCAGAGCCGACGGGTAATGGCGATCGCTTCGTCCTGGAATTGCTGCAAAAATCCGAAAAGCCGGCAATCCTTCTGCTGAACAAGACCGACAAACTAAAAGACAAGTCGGCGTTGCTCCCTTTGATCGAGTGGTATCGCAGCGAGTATGACTGGCGCGAAGTTGTTCCCATCTCCGCGTTGCGCGGCAAGATAATTGATGTCCTCCTCGAGCAGATGATAAAGCACCTGCCGGAAAGTAAACCTCTGTTTGCGGCCGATGAACTAACCGATCAGTCGCTGCGCAGCCTCGCGGCTGAGATCGTGCGTGAGAAGATTTTGCAGACCACTGCGGACGAGATTCCTTACGTCACCGCGGTGATTACAGAGAAATGGGACGAAGAGCGACCAGACTTCACACGAATCTATTGCGCTATTTTTGTTGAACGAGCTTCGCAGAAAAAAATCATCATCGGTAAGGGAGCGGCGAGGTTAAAAGAGATCGGCATCGCCGCCCGGCAGGAGATCGAAAATATGATCGGTCATCGTTGCCATCTTGAACTCTTCGTAAAAGTAGAAGAGGAGTGGCGCAACAAAGAACACTTACTCGATGAAATGGGAATCGGCTAGCAGGAAAACGAACTCAGAGCTTTGTGCTTAGTACTTTGCGTTAGTGCTTTGCAGCATCTCTGACGTTCAACTTCATCAGCGAACAAAGCACCAGGTACAACGTTCGTCTTCTTCCGGATGACCAAGCAAACCGAATGGTATGGTTTAGATCTTGTTATCGATCCGGATGCTGCGGAAGCCGTTGCCTATGCCCTAATGGAAGCCGGCGCTCTCGGTACAGAACTCAACTCCACAGAAAATCAAGTCACCGGTTATTTCGAAACTCTGCCCCAGCGCGAGCAGGTTCGCAAAGAGTTAGCCGCCGCGCTGCAGATCTACGACTTGCCATCGTCGGCAGTGCTAAACATGAGTATGCGTGAAGTGGCTGACGAAGATTGGCTCGGCGAATGGAAGAAGAGCTGGCAGCCGGTGGCAGTGGGCGGGCGATTCCTAATCGCACCGCCATGGAGTTTGATTGACGATGCCAGCGACCGACTAGTAATTCGGATCGAGCCGGGGATGGCTTTTGGCACTGGCACTCATGAAACCACGCGCCTTTGCCTCTCCGCGATCGAAAAGTATTTTGCTGGAGAGAGTTTTCTGGACGTCGGAACCGGGACCGGCATCCTGGCCATTGCCGCGGCAAAACTTTTTTCCGAAGCTCGCGTTGAGGCTTGCGACACTGACGCTGAAGCGCTCGCTATTGCTGTCGAGAATGCCCGTCTAAACGACGTTGCCAAGAGAATCTCTTTTCGCGTTGGCAGTGTTGACGAGTCGACGGCTTCGGCGTCGATGGTTTGCGCCAATCTTACGGCCGATGTGATTGTGCCGCTGCTGCCGCTATTAATCGGCGCAACCTGCGGCCGCTTACTGCTGTCGGGAATTCTTGAGACTCAACTTGATGAGGTGCTTACCGCTTTGCGAGCACAGGGCATCACCAGCGAACCCGAAATATTGCAGGATGGCGAATGGGTTGCTGTGGTGGTTTAAGTGTGGGGTGGCCAATGAGGGGCACCGGGAATTAAAAACATATTTTTCCATTATTTTCCATTTCTCATTGTCATTGGGTAACTTTCTACTCTGGCGAATTCGCAGGTTGTGAAGGGGGCCTGCACCCGCTCCTTATTATTCGAGAAACGGTTCGGAAGAAAAATCTAAACACGACAGTTTGGCCGCAAAGAAAGCGAGGGCAGGCCACCTTCCCAACCTGCGAATTTGCCTGGGGTTTTGAAGTTTTTCACCCAATGAAAAATGAAAAATGAAAAACGGAAAATGGGTTTTTAATATCACTTCAAGTCCCCAAACAAGTGTTGCATCAGCGTGGTAACAGCAATAGCCGCTGTCTCGGCTCGCAAAGTGCGTCCACCAAATGTGATCAATTTCCAACCAGCCGCCTTTGCCTCTTGAAGCTCCACATCAGTCCAGCCGCCTTCGGATCCAACCAACGCTGTGATCGCGCACTCAGCTTCGGGTAATTGCGAAGGCAGCGAATCCAGCGACAACCCGCCACGCTCTGAAAACAGAATTCTGTAATCGGCTGGATCATCCGAGGCGATCATTTCAGGAAACAAAACGGGCGTGGCAATCTCTGGCACGAGAGCGCGTCCTGATTGTTTCGCCGCTTCGAGCGCAATCCGACGCCAGCGAAGCAATCGCTTTTGGCTGTCGGACTCATCCTTAACTTTCACGTCCGCCAGCTTCGTCATCACTGGGACCAGGCGAACCACTCCGAGCTCTGTCGCCTTCTGCACAACGAGATCAAACTTGTCGCTCTTTAACAACGCGACTGCGAGCGTTAACTGCAAAGTCGATTCCGGCCGCGCGGGCTCTACTTCTTCCAAAACTCTTAGAACTGCAGTATCGCGACGGCTGCTTTCGATAGCGCAGTGAAATTCCCTGCCCGCGCCATCAAAAACATAAACCTCGTCCCCCGGTTTGAGGCGCAACACCTCGCGTAGATGGCGCGCTTCGTCCGTTTCGAGAGTTACGGTTTGCGAGTGAGAGTTAAAAGCCCCGGACGGAGCGTAGAAGCGGCGACGACCCATATTTCTATCCCTGGAGTGCGACCTTTATAGCACCAATGGCGCGAATCTCGCGGCAGAATCCCGTCCAGGTAAGTTCGAAGGGGCCGTCACTTGCGCCGGACACCATTGATCGCCCATAATCGCTACCGATGATTGCCAATACCCACAACATATTCACCCCTGATCTTTTGAGGAGAGCATAAAGAGTGAAAGCGGAATTGCAAGAATTAGTCGCTCTGCAAAATTTAGATACCACCATACGAAGACTACAAAAGGAATTAGAGGCCGTTCCCCAAAGGCGCGCTGAAGTCGAGAGTGAATTCGACCAGCGCGCTTTTGAAATTAAGGCCCTGGAAACTTCCCGCGACGAGGCGCGGCACACACGCGCACGGGTTGAGAGTGAGATCAGTGAACAAAAAACTCGCGTCGAACGCGCTGAACGAAATCTGATGTCCTCGAAAAAACCGGAAGAGTACACGGCCGCGATTCGCGAAGCGGATGCTGCTCGTAAACAAATTTCCGCGCTTGAAACCCAGATTCTCGAGCAGATGGAAATTTACGAGCGCGCTGAAAACTCGCTGAAGGAACGCGCTGATGAGATTGCAAGCCTAAATACCGATCGTGAGGCACGGCTGAAAACTTTCGACGACTCAACGAAGGGTCAGTCAGACCAACTTCAGGTTAGCATCGCCGAGCGAGATCGAATCTTCAATGCTTTGCCAAAGCAGTTGAGCGCTCAATACAAACGAATCAGTGCCCGCATTCGCAATGGCATCGCTGTCGCTGAGGCGCGAAATGGATCCTGCACTGCGTGCTTCATGGCACTTAGACCGCAGGCAATGTCCCAGGTACGGCGCGGTGAAGAACTGGTCACTTGCGACAACTGCAATCGCATTTTGTATTACGCTGCATCTGACCCAGCGCCCGCTAGCGCTAGTCCGGTTCAACCCAAAGTTGCGCATACGTAAATCGTCAATCGGAAGTCGCGAATCGGAATCGTGAATCGTAGATTACGACTGTAGAGATAACTGCCAATCCTCGACGCCCTGACTGCCAGCGCCGGAACCCCTAAAAAGTCATGATGGAACTAGCCACAGATCTTCGCGGATAACACAGGTCAGAAACTGTTTAATAGCTCTTTCTGGTATCCGTGTGTATCTGAGTGAATCTGTGGCTTAATTATATTTCCGATGCGAGACTCACCATTTAAGCGTCCCGATTCCCGATTCCCGACTCCCAATTTACGATAGCCCATGCCTGAAAGAATAACGCCGCCCAAAACCGGAGTGAAACGAACGGCACCCAAAAAAGGTCCGGCAATTTCTGTTGCTGAATTTCTTGCGCTGAAAAAACCCAAAGGGAATCTCTTGCTCGCAATCGATGGCGAGACCGTCTCGTTAACATCTTTGGAGCGCATCTATTGGCCGGCCGAAAAGTTCACCAAGTTTGACTTGCTTTGTTACTACATTCAGATTGCGCCTCACTTGTTGCCGCACCTGAAAGACCGTCCCGCGATTATGCAGCGTTGGCCACGCGGCATAAACGCTCCAATGTTTTTTCAGCAAGACCTGGACAGCGCACCCGCTTTCGTGAAATCAGTTCATCTAACAAATCAGGAAGGCCGGGAACTTGACTACGCTGTCTTCACCACTGTTGCCGCGCTACTCCACCTGGTGAATTTGGGAAACATCGAACAGCATCCCTGGCACTCGACTACGAAAAAACTTTCGCACCCCGACTGGATCGCTTTGGATCTGGATCCGAAGAAAGCGCCTTGGCAAAACGTGCTGCAGGTTGCTCTGCTGGTGAAGCAGGTTTGCGATGATGTGGGTTTGAGTGCTTTTCCCAAGACCTCGGGGTCATCAGGAATTCATGTCTATTTGCCTTTGAAACCGACGAACGAATACAACCAGGTCGCTGAGTTTTCACGTTTACTCGCTGCGGAAGTTGCGAGTCGTGCGCCAAAAATTGCCACAGTCGAACGGTCCTTGGCGAAACGCGGAGCAAATCAGGTGTACGTCGATTGGATGCAGAACGCCCGAGGCAAGAGCCTGGCTTCCGTTTTCACAGTGCGTGCCAAACCCGGAGCGACTGTCTCAATGCCCTTAACTTGGAAAGAGATTGAGAAGGGCGTGAAGATATCCGACTTCAACATCAAGAACGTGCCGACGCTGATTCAGAAAAAAGGAAACGCCTGGGAAGATTTTTTTGAAAAACGCCAAAAGCTAAAGTTGAAATGAGATCGCAAATGGTTTGTCAGCCCGCGAAGCGGGCGAACAGCATAAAGCCTGGGGCGTGAGCCCCAGGAAATGGAAGCATTAACCGAACCGAGCCTGTGAAACGGGCGTCATGTAACGATTACATCTGCCGCCCGTTATCACGGGCTTTGTCCTCAAAATCCCTGTTGTCCTGGGGCTCACGCCCCAGGCTTTACGCTTCCGTCCGCTTCGCGGACTGTATGTCTTGGCCGTTGATGCATCTCCGGATACATCAGGATTAGTCCAACCGTAAAAAGTATGGCGCCGAGGATTGCCGGAGCAAGGTGCAGCAGGTTGTTGTAACCGACCACCGGATGAATCCCGATTGCCGATGCAAAGCCCACTACTCCGGAAAAGCAGAGTACCTGCCAGAGACTCTTCGAAGGTCTGGCACACCAAACACAAAAAAGTACTGTAATGCCGGTCGTACAAATTGCGCCGCCGAAGCCGGCACGATCGTGGGCTATTAGCGGAATGAGCCGGCTACTGACTGACTGCAGCTCGGCCGGTTGCACTCCCATAAACTCGAGATCTTGAGGCACGAAAACCCACGTCATGCCTACTGTCATGACAGTTAAACCGCCAGCTATCATTCCCGCCGCTGTTGCGAGCAGCAGCGCGCGACCCAAGCCATAACTACTCCGCAGACTTGTCCTCACACCCGGTTGGAGAAGAGCACGGATGCCACGTGGTGGTTTCAGGAATTGTCTTGAGCGACCGAGTCCGACGATGAATAAAGGAAGGAGAAACATCGTTGCCACGCCGTGCCACGTATCAAGATAACCATAGCCGAGATATGCCAGAAAACTTCCAAAGCCTGAGAGGCCGCTAATGATGAAAACCCACCAGACCCACGCCCCGCGCTCGCGCAGTGGAAATTCCGCCAACCACATGTAGAGCGCGCCCACCGAAATCAACGCGCCACCGAAGGCGACTCGATCATGGAACATGAAATAAACAATGCGACAACCTTGAATTCCGCAGAGTTGTTCGGCAGTCATGCCCAGGAATTGAACGTCGTGCGGGAGGAAGTGTTGACTCGCGGAAAGGAAGAGCGCGAAAGCGCCTGAGAGGATCAGAGACAGGCCAGTGAAGATCAGCAAAGGACGGCCGTCGCCAACGAGCGCGGAGATAATGCCGCGTTGGTCGTAATTAGTTTGAGTCTGGTTGCTCAAATCAATGTGTGCTGCGCCAGGGATTCGGTAATCTCAGCAGCGATTTCTTCCGCTGACTCTTGCTCAGTCACCGCGACTCGCAGGTCCGCGAGTTCATAACATGAGGTTCGTTCTGAGAAAAGCTTAAAGGCGGTAGCCTCGTTGGGAGCTAGAGGGCGTCGATCGGCCGCAGCTGCGATCCGCTTCCAGCAGAGACTAA
Source organism: Pyrinomonadaceae bacterium (assembly GCA_963826235.1). Taxonomy (GTDB): domain Bacteria; phylum Acidobacteriota; class Blastocatellia; order Pyrinomonadales; family Pyrinomonadaceae; genus PSRF01. The sequence continues at coordinate 872,591 of CAWGWE010000003.1, forward strand.
AAGGCGCATCCAGCCAAACACTGATTGCACGTTCGTTATTTATTAATCGCCGATTTGTTTCCGAGATCCACGCACCGCCGCCCAGGGCTATTACCTGATCGCCAGGAAGCTGCAGCAGTTTACTCAAAACTTGATGTTCCAGTTCCCGAAATCGCGATTCCCCATCTTGAGTGAGTATCTGGCTAGCCGAGCGACCTACCGCAGCTGCAAGCGCTTCATCGAGATCAATCATCTCGCGCTCGAGTAAGTCCGCGAGGGCTGCGGCGACTGAACTTTTACCCGAGCCCATAAAACCAGTGATGACGATCTTACTCATGATTTAAAAAGAAGAGGGAGTGTCCACAGATTCACGCAGATAAACACGGATTTTCAAAAAGGAAAGTGATCAGTGAAAATCCGTGTAAATCTGTGGCTAATCATTTCTGACTGACCAGTCTGTTATAGCTCTACAATCGATTCCAGAGCTTCGAAGAATCCCGGGAATGAAACGCGAACACATTCGCTGTCATCAATTTCCGATTCACCGTCCGCGAGCAGCGCCGCCACTGTAAACGCCATGGCAATGCGATGATCGCCATGAGTTCTTATCTTTGCTCCGCGGAGTCCTGAAGACTCCACTCGCAATCCATCATCAAACTCTTTCACATTTGCACGCATCGCCCGCAGATTTGCGACCGTGCTGGCAATCCGGTCACTTTCCTTGAGTCGCAGCTCTTCAGCGTCGCGGATTTCTATTCCTCCGGGAATCTGAGTTCCGACAACTGCCAAAAGCGGAAGCTCGTCGATCATTTGCGCGGTCAAAGCTCCTGACAGAGTTGTTTGTGTATTAATTAATCGACGCTCGGCCGAAACACGAATGTTTCCCTGGGACTCGTTACTTTCATCGCGAGTATGAACGAGGTCAATAGTTAGACCTAAGGATTTTAAGAGTGACAGAAACTCGGTCCGCGTCCCATTGAGCCCGACATCTTGGATCAACAGCTCCGAGTTCGGCAGCAGCGCGGCGGCCGTAACAAAGTAAGCAGCGGAAGAAATATCGCCAGGGACCGTGATCGGGCGCGCAGAAAAATCTGCCGGTCCCTCGACGCTGACTACGTGTGTCGGGCCTAGCGTCTGAAGCGATAGCGAAGCGCCAAACCACTGCAACATGAGCTCAGTATGATCGCGAGACTTAACCAGGGATTCGCTGACCTTGGTTACCCCGGCAGCATTGAGTGCGGCGAATAAGATGCATGACTTCACCTGGGCACTGCTGACCGGCAAATCGTAAGCGATCGGTTGCAACGACTTTGATCCAATTATCGTCAACGGCGGCCTGCCGTTATGCGAGCGAATCGTCGCGCCCATCGCTTCCAATGGTTCAATGACTCGAGTCATCGGGCGAGCGCTCAACGACTCGTCGCCAATCAAAGTGGTCGTAAAGTTCTGACCTGCTAAAACTCCAGCGAGCATCCGCATGGTTGAGCCACTGTTGCCGCAATCAAGCGGCGCAACCGCAGGTTTGAATCCTTGTCGCCCGACTCCGTTTACGATCAGGTTGCCGTCTTTTTCAGTTATAGAGACGCCCAGAGCCTGAAGGCACGCGATGGTTGCGGCACAATCAGCACCGGTTGAGAAGTTGCTGATTGTGGAATTGCCATTTGCGAGTGCGGCAATCAGCGCCGCCCGATGTGAGATTGATTTGTCGCCGGGAACGCGCAGTTGCCCTTTGAAACGGCGAGCTGGTCGGATCCTCATTGCGAGAATGATAGCAATTGGCGACAGAAAGGCCGAGAAAGCAACATTTTAACGGTCCTTAGCAGAAACATTTTCCATTTGTCATTTTCCATTTTTCATTTTTCATTGAAGGATTCTTTCATGTTTAGTCCCATGATTAGGAGGGCAAGTGCTTCTTCCGACAGCAAATGAAAAATGAAAAATGGAAAATGACCAGTGGAAAATGTCTCCTCCTAGTTATTGACACTTAGGCAGCCCGCATGTTAAACCCTCGGTCTTCCGGTAGCTTCAGGTATTCATTTGTGAGCACCCAAGGCCCACACGAGATGGCTTCCCCAATGCTCAGCGTTTTGGGTATTACTGGCGTGACTGTGGAGCAGACTGAACTCAAGTTACCCAGCCGACTCGACGCTGTCGCTGAAGGCGCGGACGCTGTTGCCGAGTTTTTGACTCGTGCCGGCGTCGGCGAAGAGGCTGCCTTCGGAATTGACATGGCGGTTCGCGAAGGCATCGCGAATGCGATAATTCATGGCAATAAGCTCGATGAAGAAAAGGTAGTTACAGTTACGATAAAAAGATTTGCTGATTCTCTTGAGATCATTGTGCGCGATCAGGGCTCGGGTTTCGATGCGGAGGCTGTCTCTGATCCCACGGCCGAGGGAAATATCATGAAGACCTCCGGGCGCGGCATCTTCTTTATGCGCAACTTCATGGACGAAGTTAGTTGGTCGGTGCCACCCGAAGGTGGTACGGCGCTGCGAATGATCAAAAAGCTGGAAACTTCATAAAGGAGAGTTCTGAAAATGGCAGAGTTGAATATTTCGGAGCGTCAGGCGGGAGACGTAACCGTTCTGGATATGAGCGGCAAGATTACAATCGGTGAAGGCAGTGTCGCGTTACGCACCGCCGTGCGTCGAATGCTTGAGGAAGGTAAAAAGAGCATTCTCTTGAATCTCGCCGGTGTAAACTACATCGACTCCAGCGGTATTGGCGAGTTGGTTTCAAGTTACACTGCCATAAATAAGGACGGCGGCCAGCTCAAACTGTTGAACCTCACGCAGAAACTTCAAGACCTGTTGACTATTACGAAACTACTGACCGTCTTCGACGTATACGAGAGCGAGTCAGAAGCCCTCAGTAGCTATAACTAATTCACCAACATTGGTATTTCGACACGAGGTTCGGACCGGAGAGCAGAGATGGCAGAACTTGAACTGAAAGAACGGCAAGCTGGGGATGTGACCATCCTCGATCTGAATGGTCCTGTGAGAATGGGCGAAGGCAGCATCGCTTTGCGCGACGCCACGCGGCGGCTCGCCCAGGAAGGCAAGAAGAAGATTCTGCTTAACCTCGGCGGCGTTAAGTACATGGACTCGAGTGGCATTGGCGAATTGATTGCCAACTACACGACTATCAAGAACAAGGGCGGCGAGGTCAAACTCTTGAATCTTACCGGCAAGATCAAGGACCTGCTGGTGATTACTAAACTACTTACCGTCTTCGACTCTTACGAAAGCGAAGCCGACGCTTTGAATAGTTTTAAATAAGGTTTCGGGTTTCGAGTTTAAAGTTCCGAGTTCGCGTTCGATCATCAACTCGAAACTCGGAACACTGAACTCGGAACCGAGATCATGTTTCGCGCTAACTTTCGCCGCCTGCTCGCCCTTGATGATCCACCCGAGCGGACGGCGCTCGCTTTTTCTATTGGCGTATTCATCGCTTTCTCACCCTTCCTCGGCTTACACACGATCACCGCGACGCTCGTAGCTTTCATTTTCCGCTTTAACAAGATCGCGATCTTCGCAGGTACGTTTCTTAATAATCCCTTCCTTACCCTCGCACCGATAATTATTGTCTCGTATGCGCTCGGCGCATTGCTGCTCGGAGAGCCGCTGCGGATCCCTTCTGAGGGGATCGAACTCATCAAGGACCCACGGCCACTCACTGGTGCTTACTATCGTGAACTCTTCGGGCATGGCTGGTATTTAATCAAGCCCTTCGCGATTGGCAGCACGATTCTTTCGCTCGTTTGTCCGTTGATCGCATATCCATTAACATTGTCGATATTGCGAGGGCATGGGAGACGTAAAGAGAAGTTAGCTGCAGAAACAGTACCTGAAGGAGTAGCGATCGATTCATACCAGAGGGACGATAGTTAGTGTTCTTTCGTGTCACTTAGTTGGGGACTGCTGTTGCAAGGCATTCCAGTAGTCACTATCTACATTTGGACTGCTGCTGGCATCTGTTAAATCTCGTAAAGCATCTCTAACTCTTCCTATCGATTTTCCGGACCTAATAAACTCTATGAAGAGATATCTAAGCATCTTATTCGCTTTCGCTTTCCTGGCCGGCAGCGGTTTTGTTTTTGCGCAATCCCCAGCGAATACTCCCAGCCGCCAGACTCAGGCACAGCAACGTTCCACAACAGGCTTCAATCTTGCCGAGTATGGCGTTGAAGTTCAGCCTGATTCACGTTTGATCATCATGATGGCTGCGCTTGAAGCCGCTGGATTTGATCCAACACCAGCGGGTAGAGAACCTTCTGCGTTTCGCGCCCAGGTAAGACGCGACCTCGCGAACCTCGATCCGGATTTGCGGCAACGCCTGCGCACTTTTTTCGAACGCAACAAACTACCGGCGCCGGCTACCGCGGCTGATCAGGCAGCGCGCTACGTCTCACTCGCATTTGCGTTCACCCCCGTTCCTTTGTTCGAAGCCCCGCCACGTTCTGAAGATCTTCCCAGCGGACTACTTGAAGTTTTGGATTTCGCGCCGCTTGTGCAGGAGTTTTATCGCAAGTCAGGGATCGACGAACGACTAGTCGGCTACACCAGGGCCTATCAAACCGAGGGCGATCGTTTAAGGCAACCGACCGCCAGCATGGTGAGCGCAGTTCTCTCTTACCTGCATACACGCCCGATCACGATCACCAGCGAACGCGTCGTTTCAAAATCGCCGGGGAAGAAAACAACGGCCAAGAGCTACACGATGCGTTCGCATGAGCGCCGGTTCTTGATTGTGCCGGATTTGCTAGCCGCACCAGGCGCAATCAACCTGCGCGTTATTGGTGACGATTACTATGCCGTCTCGCCGGAGGGAACGAACCCACAATCATCGGAATTGCAACGAGCATACCTGCAGTACGTAGTTGATCCGCTGATGCTGCGGTTCAATCGGAGCATTGCCGATCGCCGGGAACAAATTCGCCAGGTGATTGCCGATCGCGAAAAAGCTGGTGGCACAGTAACTCCCGATGTGTTTCTCGTAGTCTCGCGTTCGCTCGTCGCGGCAGCTGATGCACGCTTTGAGGAAGTTAAGCGGCTCGACGCGTTGTCTCGTGAAGCTCGTCGCAAATTGGATGAGACCAAAGACGAGACTTTGAAGGCAAAGATTGCGCGCGAAACTCAGGCGGAAATGAGTGCAATCCGTGACGAGACAATCGCCCGGCTGGCTGACGAGTACGAACGCGGTGCCGTGCTTGCCTTTATGTTTGCTGATGAGCTTAAGGGAATAGAGAGCAGCGGTTTCGATGTGGCGAATTTCTTCGTCGACATCATTTCCTCGTTCGATCCCGCGCGCGAGAGCCGGCGGCCGGCCGAGTTTGCGGAAGCACGCCAGCGGGCCCTTGCGGCGCGCCAGGCTCGGATAGCGGCGCGCAATCTTGAATCAGAGACGCCGGTTTACACGCCAGTCGAGGCGACCAGAGCTGCGGCACTCGTGAAGCAACTTTCGCAAATTGAAGAGCTGCTGCGGCTGAAAGACTATCCAACTGCGGAAACGCGTTTGAAGGATCTTATTAAGGACAATCCGCGCGAGCCACGGATCTTTTTCGCCCTGGCCCAGACAGCGAGTCTCGCCGCCGGTGATGCGACGGATGAAGAAGTGCAGTCGGAGAGGTTGAATCGCGCACTGGCAAATTACCGGCTTGCGGTGCAGGCGGCTTCGCCGGAAACGGATCGGGGTCTCATGTCGCGAGCTCACGAAGCGATGGGCCGCATCTATTCCTTTTTGGACAACCCGGTCGAAGCGGCGAAGGAGTTTGACGAAGCAATCAAGATTGGTGAAGTACGCGGGGGTGCTTATCGCGAAGCTGTCGAGAATCGTAAGAAACTAACGCCGCGATAGGGAGACGCGGAGACGGGTAGACGCGGAGACACGGAGACTCGGGGGCCCATCAGCATCGCTCCATCTACTAATCTCGCCATCTCCGATCCTCCCATCTCCGCGTCTCCGCGTCTCCGCGTCTCCCCATCTCCGCGTCCCCCCATCTCCGCGTCCCCCATCTCCGCGTCCCCCCATCTCCGCGTCCCCCCATCTCCGCGTCCCCCCATCTCCGCGTCCCCCATCTCCCCCTCTCGGCTTCTTCCCTTCAGGCCACCTTTTCGGAACTCACCCAAAACCCCCGCGTGTAATAGGCGACAAAATCTTTCCGGAGGATTTCCTTTGTATGACAATTAGACGCATTTCTTATCTGGCGATCTCCCTGTCGCTGACGGCGGGCGTTGCACTCGCACAACAACCGACCACGCCGCCTGCCGCACCAGAAGCGCCGGCCGTGGCCGAGCCCTTCGGACAAGCGTTCACCATATTGATGGATGGCGGCAGCTTCATCGGCGTTTACGCTGAAGACATCAGCCGCGAAAATATGGCGCGTTACAATATGCGTGAAGTTCGCGGCGCCGGCATCACCAGCATCGTCAAGGATAGTCCGGCTGAGAAGGCAGGTCTGCGTAAAGACGATGTGATTTTGAAGTTTGATGGCGAAAGCGTTACCAGCGTACGAAAACTCAATCGCCTCGTTTCCGAGGTAGCACCTGACCAAACGGCGCGCCTGACGATTAGTCGCGGCGGGTCGGAACAGGAAGTGGCAGTCACCGTTGGCAAACGTAAAGACTCCGACGCCCTCACTCGTGTGCGCGGATTTGGTCAGGGATTCGGGAAGCTCGAGGGTTTGAAAGGGCTCGAGGGTTTGAAAAATCTCGAGGGCATTAAACCTGGGGCTCAGGTTTGGAAGTGGGAAGGCGACGGCGATGGCCTCGTGATGGCTTTCGGCAACAACCGCCGCATCGGTGTCAGCACTACGACGCTAACGAAACAGCTTGCCGATTACTTCGGCGTCGTTGATGGCACCGGTGTGCTAGTCACATCGGTAGCGGACGACAGCGCAGCAGCAAAAGCAGGGATCAAAGCCGGCGACATTATCACGGCGATCGATGGCGAGAAGATTGAAGACGCAGGCGACCTTGCACGCGGCATCAACAAGAAGAAGGAAGGCGACGTGACACTGACTGTGATTCGCAACAAGAATCAGCGAAACGTCACGGTCACGCCGAAGACAGTCTCCAATCCCATGGCGATTCCCGGAACTGCACCGCAGATGGGCCGCCGGGTGATAATCCCGCGGATCGAGCTGCCTATAATTCCGGAGGTGAACATTTCTGTGCCGCAAATTCAACTGCCGGTGATTCCAGAGATTTACGTTGAGTTTCCAGCGAAGGCACCACGGGCGCGTATCCGTCGCGGTACAGTCGAGCAGCATCCGATCTAACGAGAGTCCAGACTCCGGGGAAACGGGAGGGGTCCAGGGGAGACGCGGTGAAGGGTGACGCGGTGAAGAATCGCTTCCCATTCACCCCTTCTCCCATTCACCCCATCTCCCCGTCACCTATCCCCGCGTGCCCGAGTCACCTCGTCCCTTACTCTCCAATCCCCCGGTAGACCTCTCTGCCATCAGCAGCCAACTCCAACGCAATCCTACCTTCTGCGTGAGCCAGATCGAGATGCGCGACTGCTTCTGAGACACCAAGAAACCGATGCACGTCATCAGTCTCGGGAAACAATTCGCGCGAGACGTCCCAGGCTGTGGCTCCAGCTTTCGTTACCAGCTTGATAACTTCCGCCTGGCGTTCGCGAATTGCACGCAGATAACGATTGAAAAGTTCTTCGTAATCGTGAACCGGATCACCGTGACCGCCATAAACAAAGGTGGGGGCAAACGTGCGCAAGCGCGCGAGGCTAACCAGATATTCTGCGAGTGAAGGAAAGCGCCGACTCGGATCGATCGGGTCGGGCGAGAGGATCGGGTTGGGCGTGATTCGCTTGAGCACACAGTCGCCGGCTATCACCGTGCGATCAGCTTCGCGTATGAAAGAACAGGATCCCGGCGTATGCCCGGGCGTGTGCACAACGCGAAGTGAGCCACTGTTGAATTCCAGCTCTGCCTCGTCGTGCAACTCGCTGTATTCGTCTTCCTCAAACGAGTCGGCATACATGCGCACATCCTGGTAGAGTCGACGCATCGACTCAATCTCGTTGTCCGGCACCCCAGCTCGTACTAACAGGGCACGATGCTCTGCATGCTCGAGACGTCCGGAGCGGTGCCCCGTCTCCCAGTTATGTACAAAGACTTCGGCGTCTTTTGCTTCATCGCGAAGTGAGCGGGCCAGGCCACAATGATCTTCATGAGCGTGCGTCAGGACGATGCGCCGCAGATCAGCGACACGCACGCGCGCCTGGCGCAATCCCTCGCGTAACGCTTCGCTGGCTTCTTTTGTCTTGGGACCAGTATCAATGAGGGTCAGCGGTTCTTCGGCGATCAGGTAACAATTGACGGGGCCGATGTAGAAGGGGGTTGGAACGGAGATGGGAATGATACGCATCACATTGCCGATTGCCGATTGCCGATTTTTTAAATTTCAAATTTCAGGGCTCGATACTTCAGGTCTTAGCCTCTTAGTATCATTACGCTACTCTCCTCGCGCTTCGTAGCTCTCAGAACATTGTTCTCAGATTTCTTGCGCTTCGTAGCTTTAAGAACGTCACTCTTCCAATTCTCTCAGGCGTCTTAGCTCTCAGAATCATTAGTTTTCCTATTTTTTCGCATTTTGAATATTGAGCATCTGCGCCGCTTCCAACTCTCTCATGAGTTCTTCACGTTCCCGTTTCGCGTCTGCAGCGCGTTCTACTTTTTTGATTCAGGTATCGTTGTCCGCGAATGTTGGAGTTTTGGAGTGAGTCGGCCCAGGCCCGGAGCTGACGGGAAATGCCCTCAGCCTTCGCTTTCAGATCTGAGATCTCTGATTTGAGATCTGAAAAAGCGGGCAACTGTTCGCAGAGACAAAGTACGGAACGTGTTTCGCCGCAAGACCCCCGAGCGATGTAAAGAAACGTAAGCGTCGCTTGTGTTGTTCCCCGCTCAAATCCCTCGGCGATGTTATTTGAGACCGACATCGCAGCTCGCTCAATTTGATCGCGGATACTGCGAAAGCGCCGATACTGCGACCGAGAAGTTAGCGCGAAAACTCTTACCGCCAGCTGAATCGCATCCTTCCAAACTGGCAACTCTTCGAAACGATTGTATTTCATGTGAGGATTTCTCCGTGAGGCGAAGCGAGTCTCAAGTCCAATGTCCCAAAACCCAAAGTCTGCTAAAAAATGGTGCTGAATTTCAGCGCGGGTACTGCTGCGAGTTTGACGGAAACGATTAACGAAATGCGAACTGAGTTGGGTGCGATCGGGAACCTCGCACCCGGAACTCGAAACCGCTCCAGCGACCTTGAACCTTGGACGTTGGACTTTGGACTACTAGGCCTTCGGCCTAGTACGCGTACCGGTTGGCGTCGATCATCACATCAGCGATCCGCTGACGCGCGACTACCGTATTCATTGGCGTCAACTTCGTGAACCGTCGTAAGGCCGCCAGTAACGTGCGCAGCTCGTCACCTTCCGCCATCGCCGCCAGCGTGTTCTTGGCCCGAGCTTCGATCCGTTCCACCGCGTCGTTGCAAAATACGCGCGTCATGTCGATGTAACGTTCTGTCGCAGCCTCGCTCTGGGCAGCAACCATTTTTTGCGCTCGCAGAATCGCGCATTCCATCGCATAGGTGTCGATGATGATGTCGGCAATGCCCATCAACACTTCCTGCTGATCGCCGAGCTTCATCATGTATTTCTGCGCCGCGGTGCCCAGCGTCATCAACGCGACCTTCTTCGCATTAGCAGCGAGCTTCTGTTCGGCAGCCAATACTTGCTCTTCTTCGTCGAAGCCCATCATTTGCGGCGTCAGAATCTCGTCCATCAACGCCTGAGCTGCAGGCAGGAGGGCCAGCTTACCGCTCAGCGCACTCTTCATCAGGCGGCCGGGAACGAGCATGCGGTTGATCTCATTGGTACCTTCGAAGATGCGGTTGATACGGGAATCGCGATATGCACGCTCGGCCGGGTAATGCGCCGAGTAGCCATAGCCGCCGTAAATCTGCACCATTTCATCGGCGACAAAATCGCAATACTCCGAAAGAGCGACCTTAATTATTGAGCACTCAGCCGAGTACTCCTCAATCGCGCGCAGCTTCGCATCAGGATCAGTCGTGTCGCTGATTGCCGTTTCAATCATACCGAGCGTGCGATAGGTCATGGCCTCGCCCACCCACGTGCGTACCGCCATCTCCGCAAGTTTTGCCTTGATTGCGCCAAAAGAGGAGATCGGTTTGCCAAACTGCGCACGCTCGTTTGCATACTTGATCGCTTCGTGCGTCATTAACTTCATGCCGCCGATGCACATTGCTCCAAGTTTGAAACGACCGATGTTGAGTATGTTGAATGCAATCTTGTGGCCTTTGCCGACTTCGCCCAACAAATTTTCAACCGGCGCTTTCGCGTCGTTGAGCACGAGCGGCGTAGTGCTGGAACCCTTGATGCCCATCTTGTGCTCTTCAGCGCCGGGCGTTACACCTTCCTGCTTCTCCACAATGAAGGCAGAAAACTTGTCGCCATCAACTTTTGCAAAGACGATGAAGATGTCCGCAAAACCGCCGTTAGTAATGAACATCTTTTCGCCATTCAGAATGTAATGCGTGCCATCGGCGCTGAGGCGAGCCGTCGCTTTCGCCGCCATCGCGTCCGAGCCTGAGCCTGCTTCTGTCAAAGCATACGCAGTGATCAGCTCGCCGGTAGCAATGCGAGGCAGATACTTCTGTTTCGCTGCTTCAGTGCCGAAGTAAATGATTGGGAGTAAGCCAATGCCGCTTTCGGCTCCAAGTGTCGTAGCGAACGAGGCGGAGCGACCAATATTCTCGCCAACAAGTGCGCCACTCGTTTGATCCAGTCCTAGTCCGCCGTATTCCTCGGGGATATTTGCGCCAATCAACCCGAGATCAGCGGCCTTCTTCACCAGTTCGCGCGCGAGTTTCCAATCGTGGTGCTCAAGCTCGTCGATCCGCGGGACGACTTCATTGTCAACAAACTGCCGCGTCGTCTCGGCAATCATGCGATGTTCCTCAGTGAAGTCTTCAGGCGTGAAGATTTCTTCCGGGGTGGTCTGCTCGATGAGAAACGCGCCACCCTGAACTACCTTTTTCTGTTCGACAACGGCTGACATAATAATCTCCTTCGCTAGAACTTTCTTTTGGAGGTTGATTGTTTTTGAGCTTTGTACTTTGTGCTTTGTACTTAGTTCGCTACCTAATCAAGTGCTTTTTTCCTGAATTGTCGATCGGCGAAAAACAAACAAAGTACAAAGTACTAAGTTCAAAGTACGAGAACATGATCGAGGAACGTACTCGCTACTTTCACAATCGTTCAAATATCCCAGCGGCACCCATCCCGCCGCCAACACACATTGTAACCATTCCGTAACGACCGTTGCGGCGCTCCAGCTCTCGCAGGATCGAGGCGGTCAGTTTTGCTCCAGTACAACCGAGCGGATGCCCGAGGGCGATCGCGCCACCGTTGACATTTACTTTCTCAGGATCCAGACCCAGCGTTTTTATTACCGCTAACGATTGGGCTGCGAACGCTTCGTTCAATTCGATCACGTCGATCTGGTCGAGAGTCAGTCCCGCGAGCTTCAGTACTTTAGGAATAGCAAAAACGGGACCGATTCCCATCTCCTCAGGTGGACAACCCGCCGTGGCGTAGGCAACAAACCGCGCGAGTGGTTTCGCACCCAGACTCTGCGCGCGTTCGGCCGACATTACAACCGCCGCCGCGGCACCGTCAGACATCTGCGACGCGTTGCCGGCGGTGATCGTTCCCTTCGCGTTAAAAGCCGGCTTCAACTTCGCGAGTCCTTCTATCGAGCTATCGCGGCGGACCCCTTCATCGCGATCAAACACCAGAGTTCGAGTTTGCTTCTTACCTTTCGCATCCAACTCTTCCAGCGTCACTGTCAAAGGGACTGTCTCGTCGGCGAACTTGTCTGCATCAAGAGCGGCAGCGGCGCGTTGGTGTGAGCGCAAAGAAAACTCATCCTGTTCCTCGCGCGTAACCTTATATTTCTGTGCCACGTTTTCTGTCGCCAGGCCCATGTTCAAGTAGAAGTCGGGATAGTGTTCGACGAGATATGGATTTGGACGAATGATATGACCGCCCATCGGAATCATCGACATGGTTTCGAGTCCGCCAGCCACGATAGTGTCGGCGCCGCCTGAGCGAATGCGATCGGCTGCCATGGCGATCGACTGCAGCCCCGATGAACAGAAACGATTGATCGTCATAGCGCTGGTCTCAACCGGCAGACCCGCGCGAATCGCAGCCGCGCGCGCCACGTTCATACCCTGTTCGGCTTCCGGCATCGCACAGCCCATGATCACGTCTTCAATCTCAGACATTTCAAGACCAGGAACACGCGAAAGCGCTTCTTTAATTACGGCGGCACCCATTTCGTCGGGACGCGTGTTTCGCAAAGTACCTTTCGGGGCCTTGCCCACTGCCGTACGAACTGCTGATACGATCACTGCTTCTTTCATGATTTTTAGTCCCAGGTCTCAGGTCTCAAGTCCGGCTTGGCGCCTTCCGTGCGGAAAGGCTTGCCTTTCCGGCCACTCGCGAAATTCATCGGGATACTAAGCCTCCCTAAATCTCAACATAACTGCCAAGTCGCGAAGACGCCGAGTCGCAGAGATTTTCTTAACAATTCATTAACTCTTAAGTCCTCAATTGCTCTTCAAATGTAGTCGAACCACTCAACGATATTGTTTACGCTTTCTCGGCGTCTCTGTGTCTTGGCGCCTTGGCGCTGAAATCGTTAGTTTCTAAGAGGTTTACCTGTTTTCAACATGTGCGCGAGCCGTTCCTGTGTCTTCCGCATGCCCGCCAACGACAAAAATGCTTCACGCTCGAGATCCAACAAATACTGCTCTGACACACGAGTCTCGTGATTCAGGTCTCCGCCTGTCAAAATCTTAGCCAGCTTCTCGCCGATGATCGCATCGTGATCGGAAATGTAGCCGCCGCGTTTCATCTGGTGGATTCCCAATTTCAAAGTGGCCAAAGCGGGATTACCTAACGCGCGAATGTCCGTACGCGGCTGTGGCTGCACATAACCAGACGCAGCCAGCGCCAAAACTTCTTTCTTCGCATCCGCGATCAGGCGATCACTGTTCATCGAAACGGTGTCATCTTCCGCGAGGAATCCCAATGTCCGAGCCTCTTCAGCAGAAGTCGCTACCTTTGCCAACGCAATAGTTTCGAACGCCCGCTTCACAAACGGAAACGGATCGGCGTCGTCGACATTCCTGGGAATCGAATCGAGTGTGCGTAACAGCAACTCTTTAGTGCCGCCCCCGGCCGGGATGATGCCCACACCAACTTCCACCAAACCAATATAAGTTTCCGCTGCCGCGCGCACACGGTCGCCATGCAGCACCATCTCGCAACCGCCACCGAAAACCATATTGAAGGGAGCAACAACCACCGGCTTGGGCGAATAGCGCAAACTCATCGTAGAAGCCTGGAAAGCGCGCGTCATCATATCTAGCTCTTCCCAGTTTTCTTCCTGCGCTTCCATCAGCATCAGCATGATGTTCGCGCCCACGCAGAAGTTCTGTCCCTGGTTGCCGACCACCAGGCCAACAAAATTCTTCTCCACTTCAGCGAGCGACTGTTTCAGCATCTGCAGAGTGTCGCCGCCAATCGCATTCATCTTCGAATGGAACTCGAGACATGCGACGCCGTCGCCGATGTCGATCAAGGAAGCACCCGAATTCTTCTTAATAACTCCAGTTCGATCTTTGACTGACTTCAGAATGATCGTGCCGACTGCCTCAGCGAGGGGAACGTACTGGCTTGAGGCAAAGTCGAAATAGAATTGCTGGCCATCTTCTTTCTTGTAAAACGATTTGCCGCCGGCAGCGAGCAGTTTCTGAACGTTGTCGGGAATCGCCTGGCCTTCCTCCTTCATCCGCGCCACCGACTTCTCGACGCCGATCGCATCCCAAACCTCAAACGGCCCCAGCTCCCAGCCAAACCCCCAGCGCATCGCGCGATCTACTTCCACAACTGTGTCGGCGATTTCGGGAATGCGGTTCGCCGAATAGGCGAGAGTGCGCGTAAGCGTCTTCCAGAGAAATGCACCAACGCGATCCTTTCCCCAAACCAAACCTCTTAGTCGCTCGCCCGTGTCTTCTATATTCTTTGCGACATCTAACGACGGCAGCTTCACCTTCTGCGCGGGACGATATTCAAGCGACGCTGTCTCGAGGGTCCAAATTTCTGGCTTCGCTCCGCCCTCAGCTTTCTGCTTCTTGTAGAAACCGCCCTTGGTTTTATTACCGAGCATCCCTTTCGAAACCATCTGGCTGAGAAACTCGGGAGCAACAAACATTTCGCGCTCGGGATCTTCCGGAAGGGCGTCGTACAGGTTCTTGATCACATGAGAAAAAACATCGAGTCCGACCAGATCAAACGTTCGGAATGTTGCAGACTTAGGTCGCCCCGCTGCGGGGCCTGTGATCTTATCGACCTCTTCGATCGAGTATCCGTCTTCCAGCATCGTCTTGATCGTATGAAGCGCGCCGAACGTGCCGATGCGATTAGCAATGAAGTTCGGGCGATCCTTTGCCGCGACGACTCCTTTGCCAAGACGTTGATCGAGAAAGCCAAAAAGGAAGCAGGCGACTTCAGGTTTAGTCCACTCGGTGCGAATCACTTCGACGAGATGCAGATAGCGTGGCGGGTTGAAGAAGTGGACACCACAGAAGTGCGCGCGAAAATCTTCCGAGCGTCCTTCGGCAAGCAGCCGAATGGGAATGCCACTTGTGTTGGAAGCAACGATCGAACCTGGCTTACGTTGTTCATCGACGCGTTCGTAAAGTCCGCGTTTGATCTCCAGGTTCTCAACCACAGCCTCGATGATCAGATCGCAATTCTTAAGTTGCGCGAGATCGTCTTCAAAGTTTCCAATGCTGACGTTCGCAGCCTTGTCCGGAGTAAAAAAAGCAGCTGGCTTGGCTTTTTTGGCAGCCTCAAATCCGGCGCGCGCAATCCGGTTGCGCACTTCCTTCGCTTCGAGCTTGAAACCTTTTTGCTGTTCTTCGGGAGATAATTCTCGCGGAGCTATGTCTAACAGGATCGTAGGGATTCCAGCATTCGCCAGGTGCGCGGCAATCTGCGCCCCCATGGTCCCTGCTCCCAACACCGCCGCTTTTTCAATGCGCATCATCGACACGGGAAACCTCTAGTAATTTGGACGCGGGAAGTTCCCGCCAATATTGCACGCCGGCTGCTCCGCCAACTAGCGTTCGGTAACGCTTTCCAGTTTAGCCAACCCTCAAATTTCGGAAGGCCATGATACTGAATGAGCGCTCATTCAGCAAGAGTCACAGGAATTAAAACAGGATAGTGGAGAAACTTCTGGAGTGGAGTGCGGCGGACGCCCAATCAAGCCGGTCTGCTAGTCGAGGTGGGCACCGGCTCTGCCGCCAGGGTGCGCGGTAAGTCTCTGCTTACCGCAGCTAAACTCTCCTCTCCTACGCGGGGCTGAGCCCCGCACAGTTTAAGAAACCAAGCCGTCTCGGTAAGTCGGAGACTTACCGCGCACCCCGACGGGCAGAGCCGAACCTAATGCGCTTCGTGGCAATACCCTCTTTGCCCGTTACCCTCTTTCCCCGTTTCCGCAAGTCTCTTTGGATCACTCGTACCTCAGCGCTACGAGAGGATCGACTCGCGTCGCGCGGCGGGCGGGAAGATAGCTGGCTATCAGGGCCACGCCGATGAACAGCAGCGATATCGCCGCGAAGGTTGTGGGATCGGTCGCATGAATTCCAAATAACAAGCTCGACATCAAGCGGGTCAGCGCAAAAGCTCCCACCAGACCTACGGCCACACCAATCAGCACCAGCTTCAAGCTCCGGCCGACAGTCAACTTCAACACGTCACGCGTCTGCGCGCCGAGCGCCATGCGGATGCCGATCTCGCCACGCCGCTGGGCCACCGAATAACTCATCACTCCATAAATACCGACCGCTGCCAGCAAGAGGGCAAGACCGGCGAAGATAGCGAGCAGCAACATGCTGAAACGCTGGCGCGCTACTGACTCGGCGACGATGTCGTCCATGGTCGTAATATTCGACACCGGCTGATCCTTGTCCACATCCCAAACAGTCTTCCGCACGGTTGCCGCGAGGCTCAATGGATCCACTTCTGTCTTCACAACCAGATCGCGCGGGGCAAAGAAACCTGCCTGCTGATGGCTGAAATACATTTGCGGTTTGGGCTCGGCAATCAAATCAAACTGCCGGACATCCTGGACCACGCCCACAACACTTACCCAATCCTCAGGAGATTCAACTCTTCCCGCAGCGATGCGTTTGCCGATCGGGTCCTCGCCTGGCCAGTAACGACGGGCCATCGTGTCGCTAATCACTACCGCGTTGGGACTGGTCGCCGTATCCTGATCGTTCAGCTGTCGCCCGCGCAATAAAGGAATGCTCATCGTCTCGAAATATTTGGGACTGATGATTCTTGTCACCACTATCAGTTCCTGACCTGGCGCTGGCGCGGGCCGGCCTTCGATGGTAATACCGATTGAGTTGCCCTGTTTGTACAACGGCAGGTTAGTGGTGACGGCTGCAGATTTTACGCCGGGCACGGATTCAAGCCGCCGCGTGAGATCGGTGTAAAAGGCGGAGCGCTGCGCACTTTCGCGATACTTCAACTCAGGCAACACAATCTTCATTGTCAAAAGGTTTTCGGTGCGAAAACCCGGGTCAACGTTGCGGAGTCTCAGGAAGCTATTGATTAAGAGCCCGGCGCCGATCAAGAGGATCAGCGACACGGCAACCTCTGCAACTATCAACAAGCCCCGGATCCGATTCCCGCCAGTCCCCACCGTGGAATCCCTGCCACCTTCCTTCAACGTGTCAATCGGATTGAGAATCGACGACTGGATTGCCGGAACAAGTCCGAAGATCAATCCCGTAACGAGTGAGACAAGAAGCGTGAAACCGAGCACACGCGCGTCGATAGTGATGGCTTTGATCTGCGGGATGTTTGGCGGGATGAATGCGGTCAATAATCTCAAGCCGCCCACTGCCAGCAGTAGTCCGAATACGCCACCAATCACGCCGAGCAAAATGCTTTCCGTGAGGAACTGGCGAATCAAACGGAAGCGACTGGCGCCGAGAGCGACGCGAAGTGCGATCTCTTTTTGTCGTACGGCTGCGCGCGCCAGCAGCAAGTTGGCCACGTTGGCACAGGCAATCAGTAACACCAGGCCAACGGCTCCTAGAAGCACGAGAAGCGCCGGCTTGATATCTCCCACCAGCTGCTCGTGCAGAGGCACGACGACGGCGCCGAGATCGGTGTTGGCTTCAGGGTATTGTTGTTGCAGTCGCGTGGCAATCGTAGTCATCTCGCTTTGTGCTCGTTCCAGCGTTACGCCTGGCTTCAACCGCGCGACCACTTGCAGATAGTGTCGTTGGCGACTCGCGGCTTCAGCTTGAGTAAAAGCAATGGGGACCCAAAGCTCATCGTCGCGCGTGGGAAACTGAAACTGCGATGGCATGACGCCGACAACAGTGAAGCTTTCGCCATTTAACGTCAGCGTCTTTCCCACAATGTTCGCATCAGCAGCAAAGCGGCGCTGCCATAAACGATGACTGATGATGGTCACGCGATTAGCGTTCGGCTGATCTTCTTCACTCACGAACGCACGTCCCAGTTGGGGCTGCACGCCCAGAAGGGCAAACAAATTCGCGGACACGCGACGGCCTTCGAGGCGTTCCGGATCACCGGTGCCGGTGAGGTTAAAGCTCTGATCGGCAATCGCGGCCATCCCTTCAAACACCTGGTTCTGATCACGCCAGTCAATGTAGTTGGCCGCGGCCGGTGTGTCCTGCGGATAACCGTGTCTGCTGTCTTCTTCCCAAACCATCACCAGCCGGTCGGCATCTTTATAAGGGAGCGGCCGCAGGAGGACTGTGTTCACCACGCTGAAGATGGCGCTGTTGGCTCCTATTCCTAAAGCGAGAGCGATAACCGCCACCGTAGTAAAGCCGGGATTTTTAACCAGCATCCGCAATGCATAACGGATGTCTTGCCATAAGTCTGCCACGATGTTCTTGCGTCCCCCTGCCCCTAAGGGCTCTCCTAAAGCAATTAAGTTGAAATTATCCGCTCGCTCCAGTTGCTTCAGACCCTGGGCCAGCAGATCGCTGTCAGCCAGTTCGAGCATCACGGTCTTGTAAGCTTGATTTGCTTCAGCACCGTTATCAATTAACTGCGCGTAGCGATCATCAAGGTGGAGCGTCAACTCTTCGACGATCTCGGCTTCGCGTGCGGCGGGAAGCCTGAGCGGCGCCACGAGTCTTCTGATTTTTACTCTCCAGTCAGGCATGAGATCTTGTCGCGACCTGTCACTGTTCGGGCCTCGCTTCAACAATCATCCAAGTCCGTTTCGGATTAAGAGAGGACTAGCGGCTCACTTCCGAGGGTAAGAAGATCCTGGCGAAGCAATGTATGTCGCGTTATATGTCATAGCCACATATTACTGTGTCGCATAAAACGGATCAAACGGAATCTACTGGGATCTGGTTCCGGAAACTTTCAAGCAAAACTTTGGATCACGACTCGAATCTTTGGAGTGCGCTAGACTCAACGAGCCGCGTTAGCGGCCGTAGCAATTAGCCCGGAATGTAGCGAGCGCAGCGAGCGAAACCCCGGGGATCACGTAACCAAAAAAGCAACCCGCTTTAGCGGGCGACAGATGAACCTCACTGACGATCCAAGCGCCGCCGCCGCTTCTCTCTGCCGGCGCACCTCAAAAAATCGATTGAGCTAACCCCCTGGGCGTTTCAGGCATCAGACACACACTGTTCTATGGCCAAAAGAAATAAGAAAGAGCAGATCTCAGTGTGGCGGCCGAGTGATGTGCCTGGAATCGAGCTGCGCAGCGGCACAGCAGTGAAGGAGCCTTACCCGCGACACTGGCATGAGGAGTATCAGTTCTGCTTCATCCAGGCCGGCGGCGGCGAACTCTTTTATCGGGGAGCGCACCACGACACGCCTCGCACCAGTTTATTTATTGTTCACCCGGGCGAAGTTCATTCGAATCAAACAGAGACTGGTTGCTCGTTCCGATCAATGTATGTCGACTCCGATTTGATCAGTCAAACAATTGCCGAAGCAACAGGGCGGGCACATACCCTTCCCTTTTTCCCCAACCCGTTGGTTCTGGATCGAGAAATTACGACTCGCTATAACAACCTGCACCTTTCGCTCGAGCATTCCGCCACAACCCTGGAACGAGAGTTACTGTTACTCGACCTCCTCACGCAGCTACTAGTGCGTCACGCCCAGGAGCCCTTTCAAGCCCCTGCTCCAAAAAAAGCGCGCCGCGCTGTTACACAGGTTCGCGATTACATTATCGAGTTCCACTCGCGCAACATTTCCCTTCAGGAATTGGCGCGCCTCGCTAACCTTAGTCCGTTCCATTTGAGCCGTGTATTTGCCTCGACAGTGGGCATGCCGCCTCATGCGTTTCAGACGCAAGTTCGAATTGCTCGGGCCAAGAAACTAATCAGAACCGGTTTACCACTCTCTGACGTGGCAGCACTGACAGGATTTGCCGATCAAAGCCACTTCATCCGCCACTTCAAACGTCTCATGAAGATCACTCCCGGCGATTATCTGAGCAACTAAGCAAGAACGTTCTATACGCTGCGTTAGTCAACGAGTTAGATTGCGCCCAGGCTTAATTGGGGGCGTAGTCAAAACTTATGAACGTGGTTTGTATAAATTTCTCGAAAGTCATTCAGTCTTACGTCAGGCTACCGCTCTTGTTGGTCTGTTTACTTTTCATTCCAGCGGTTTCCTTCTCAATTAAAGCTCAGGAGGTTGTTGAGCGTGTCTCGGTGGCAGGTTCGAATGAGCAATGGTATGCAGAGGGCAAAGAACGCGCGGGCGACGCTCGCGTCGCGGAATTTTTGGGACGCCCGGCTCTCTGGCTCAAAAACGGCACGCAAGTGATGAGGTCCGGCCTCGAATTTGTGGCCGGCACGATTGAATTCGATTTCGCGCCAATGACGAATGGCAATTTTCTCGGCGTCATTTTTCGTCGGGTCTCATTTGGAAACCACGAAAATGTCTACCTGCGCCTGCACCGTTCTGGCCTCTATAACGCGATCCAGTATGCCCCTCGCATGAACTTCAGTCCCACCTGGCAGCTCTATCCCGAGTTCAACGCGGTCGCCGACTTTCCGAGAAATCAGTGGACACATGTGAGGCTCGAGGTCAGCGCAACAAGCATGGAAATGTATTTAAACAATCAAGTGAAGCCGGTGCTTGTAGTGGCTCGCCTGCGCGGCGTCACAGATAAAGGGGCCGTATCTTTCTGGGGGCGGGTTAGTGACAAACCTGCTGAATGGGCGGTCGCGGTTTCAAATGTTTCGATCCGGGCTGCGAATTTATCTAAGACCGAGCCCAGCGGGCGTTGTGCACCACCGGCGGGCACGCTGACTTCATGGGAGTTGGCCGGGCCTGTGAAAACTGAAGGCACGGAAGTAACCAGTTTGCCCGAACTGAAAGACTGGCGCGCGGTCGTGACTGAAGAATCAGGACTGGTAAATATCAACCGGGCTTTGCGACGCACTCCCGAACGCTCCACAGCCTTTGCCAGGACAACGTTGGCCGCTTCAGATGCTCGTCTGGTGTTACTTCAGATCGGCTATTCAGACGATGTCACCGTATTTCTAAACGGCGAGCCCGTTTACCGCGGCATTAATGGTTTTGATAGTAGACATCCGGAGTACATGGGTTTCGTCAAGGCAGGTTTCGAGAACGTCTACCTGAAGCTACGCCCGGGGAACAATGAGTTGGTACTTGCGGTGACCGATGATCAACGTTTTGGTTGGGGCTTTATCGCGCGTTTGAGGGAAAAGAAATAACGGAAGGTTAAAAAGGCGCTTCTGAATAAAGCGGCGCATGCGCTCACCGTTACCGGCAACATCAGCAGGCAATACCTTTAGTGCAATACTGCGATCCAGTTGTGCGTCCTGCGCCAGGTAAACTTCCCCCATACCGCCGAAGCCAAGCTGGGAGCGGATTTCGTAGCGACCGAGACGAGTACCGGTGGAAAGGGTCATTACTTCAGAAGGGGATTCAGACTCTATAGCAGGACTTCCGAAAGTCAAAATTTCAATGAAAGGGAAAGAGGGGAAAGGGGAAACGGAGGAATGTGAAAAGGGGATCGGGGAGAGTATATGGGCGACATTGTGGAGTGCGTTCGCAAGCGGAGCGCGACACCGCTTTGAATCAAGAGCCAACGCGGCTCTGCCGCTTTCTGTGCGTGAGGCTTGCCTCACCGGCCTCTTAAGTAGTTCCACGCGAG
This sequence comes from Pyrinomonadaceae bacterium, assembly GCA_963826235.1. Classification (GTDB taxonomy): domain Bacteria; phylum Acidobacteriota; class Blastocatellia; order Pyrinomonadales; family Pyrinomonadaceae; genus PSRF01. The sequence continues at coordinate 893,910 of CAWGWE010000003.1, forward strand.
GCTCAGCCTCGCGAGAAAAAGAAAGTCGCAGACGGTAAGGCAAGCCTTACCGCACGGAGGGCGGCAAGCCGCGGCTGCTTGATCTTGGGGCACGAGAAACTGCCATTGGCCTAGTGCTCTCTGAGAAATATTGATCAGTGTTTGGAGCCTGGAATCCTGGCGAACTTTGCGTTCTTAACGGTTTGGCGGTAAACCTTCATGACAATGAACGATGCCCAACCGACAAACATCCCTTCGCTTCAACGTTCTCTACTAATCGCCGGACTAGGTTTTGGGCTCGCGAGTCTTTGTGTTTTCGCGACGGTCGCCTTCGCCGAGAGGTGGATGTACACGCAGCTCGGATTGTGGGGTGCTTACCTTGTCTGGACCGTTCTCTTCATTCTCCTGGGTGGTGGAGTGCTTGGCTCACTTGTTGTCGGTCGCTGGCGCCTGCCGAAATTCTACCTGCTCTTCGGCCTCGCTTTCTTTGTATATGCGGTGGGTTGGACGGGCGCTTACTTCGCACTACGCGGGACGGTGGGCGAGTGGGTGGGTTCACTCGTGGGCTCGCTGCTGATGGGAACGGTCTTCGCTGTGGGCTTCGGTGTAACGCGTTCCGCGTTGACTCTCTCCGCTGTGCTGTTCGTTGCAAACTCGATCGGTTACTTCCTCGGCTCCGCGCTCAATGACGCCATCGGTGGGCCGGTGGGAATGTTGCTTTGGGGCACAGCATATGGGGTGTTTCTGGGAGCAGGACTGGGCGCTGTCTTGCATCTGGCCCAAGCCCGCCGCATTCGCTAAGCCGCAATTGGGGAGCGGGCAACGGCATACTGGGAGGCCAGCTATCGGGCGCCAATCCGCACTTGGAAATGACCAATCGGGCAATGTAATTGCCCATTCAATCTATGACTCACATCGTCGCAACGGTGATATTTGCTCACGTCAAGTGGTTTGCAGTATTTGATGTCAACGCTATGCCGAAGCCAATTGGCGAGGTGCTCAATGGACAATTCATAAAATTCTTCCTGGCGTCGGTCGTCGCCGTCTGCGCTTTCTTTTGGGCAGACCGAACCGCCTATCGGCGCGCACTGCTACATGCGCTTGACTCTCGACTGAAGCGGCTGGACGACATGTCTGTCCTGATTCTTCGCCTGAGCGCGGCGATCTTTTTTATTTCATTGTGGGCCTTCTATCAGCTGTATGGGATAGCCTTTTACATTACGCCCGAGCTTAGAACCCATTCGGCCTATGTGCCGTGGCTGCACTTAGCTCTCGGAATTTGCGCACTGTTTCGTCGGACTCTGCCGGCTGTTGGTCTGGGAATATTTGCCCTCTTCGGTTTGGCTGTCCGCAACTACGGGCTCTTCCATTTGCTCGATTACATGATCTTCGTCGGCCTCGGCTACTTCTTCACGGTGGCGACTATCAAGCGAGGGAAGTGGCGCCAGTCAGGGTTCGTCGTACTCTTTGCGGCAACCGGGATAACGCTGCTGTGGGCGGCGATGGAAAAATTTGCTTATCCCGATTGGAGTTACGCGATACTTCGTTTGCATCCGGACATGCTCATGGGCTTGCAGCCGGAGACATTCATGGTGCTCTCTGGTTTCGTCGAATTCAGTGTGGCTTTTATCCTGCTGGGCGCGGTCTCAGTTGCGGGCCGGGTGGTGGCCTTAGTTTTCCAGGCAATCTTCCTGCTGGCAATCTTCGAATTTGGGATCCTCGACGCGATCGGTCATTTGATGATCATTGCAATCTTGTTTGTGCTCTTCATGCGCGGGCCGACGAACGCGCGTGAGATTCTGGTGTTGCGAGAAAAATCCGTAGCGATGGAAATATATTTCATGATGGGTTTGTATTTCCTGGCTTTCGTAATGATCTTCATCGCTTACTATGGTCTGCATTCCGTACTGCAGCGCGCGTAGTGGTGACAATCACTGATCTGATTTCGCACCCATTAGGACTGCATGCCGACGCATCACCCAAACTGACTTTTGACATGGAGCATTCGCGCACCCCGCAGAGATCGGACGGTGCGTCTTCGCATCCCCGCGTCTCTGTGTCTCCGCGTCTCCGTGTCCCCGCATCCCCGTGTCCCCGCATCCCGTGTCCCCGTGTCCCGACATCCCCGTGTCCCGACATCCCCGTGTCTCCGCGGCTTCGCGTCTCTGTGCTTGAAGTTTTTCCAATGAAACAATGATCTGGTCAGTACTCCAGGTGGTAGCCTGTGGGACGATACGTTAACTTATTACTTCGCTGATTTCCTTTGATCGACATTGACCGACACACTTATGACCGATTCCGCTAAACTCTGTCCCTGTGGTTCTGCCGCTAACTTCGCGGATTGCTGCGAGCCAATAATCAACGGCAACCGAGAGAGCCAAACTGCCGAAGAGTTGATGCGCGCCCGCTATTCGGCCTTCGCTACCGGTGCCATCGATTTCATCGTCGCGTTTACTCATTCACGCACTAGATCAGAGATCGACATTCAATACATTCGTGAGTGGTCACAAACATCCACCTGGCGCGGGCTGCAGATCTTCGACACCAGGGTTATCGACGACAACAAAGCATACGTCTCTTTCGAGGCTCGGTTTACGCAAGCGGGCAAGGATCGTAGTCATAAGGAAAAAGCCGAGTTCGAACGTGAGAAGGGACAATGGCGTTTTGTAACTGGGGAAGAACTGAAGAATCCTACAGTAAGGTATGAAACGCCACGCCCGGGCCGCAACGAACCATGTCCCTGTGGTTCCGGCAAGAAGTACAAAAAATGCTGTGGCGCCTAAGAAGTTCCTGGTTTCGAGTTCCGCGTTTCGCGTTGCGAGTTTCGCGTTCCGAGTTTCGAGTTTCTGGTTCCGCAATTCCAGTTCCTCGTTTCAAGAGGAGACACTTGAACCAGCTTAAGCGTCCTGGTGAGAGTTTTTGAAAACGTCTCATCGCGAACGCGAAACTCGGAACGCGAAACTCGGAACTTTTCAGCCAGAATCCTGCCCACTTTGGTTATCTCCAACCGAGTTTTAAAATGAGATCGTCCGAGAAACTTAGAGGAACCATTCATTCTTTGAAAGGAGTAATCATGACAGCAAGATTGAACCCGATGGAGGTCGACCCGAAACTGATGAAAGCGATGTTCGGCCTGGCAGCGCCCGTCGCCCAGAGTGGTCTGGAGAAGTCGCTGATCGACTTGATCCACTTTCGCGTGTCGCAGATTAACGGTTGCGCCTACTGTCTCGACATGCACTCGAAAGACTTGCGCGCGGCGGGTGAAACTGAGCAGCGACTTTACGTGCTCGAGGCCTGGCGCGAAGCGCCCTTCTATTCGGAGCGCGAGCGTGCGGCTCTCGCCTGGGCGGAAGCCGTGACACTTCTCACAAACAAAGAAGTTCCCGACGACGTGTACGAGCAGGCGATCGCGCAGTTAAGCAAACAGGAGCTGGCCGCCCTGACACTCGCCGTGGTGGCGATAAACGGTTGGAACCGTCTGAATATTGCGTTCCGCACTGAGGCGGGCGGCTACCAGCCGGGAATGTTCGAAACGGCCTCGCACGCAAAGGCGTGATTGCAAAACGGGAAAAAAGGAAACAGACGAACAGGGGAAGAGGGGAAAAGGATTGTGGACGTCCCGTTCGCAACGCGACGCTGGGATCGCGGGCGTCCCGCCAGCAACATTTGCCTTTCCCATCTTCACCCGTTCCCTTTTCCCCGTTCTCCCGTCCCCCGTTCTCCTGTCCTACCGAAGCGATCGGAAACCAGCCAGTTCAGGAACCTTCACAAACCAAGCGCTCAAGGCGAGCAGCAATACAACAAATGTCAAAACATAGAACATGGCTGCGTAGGAGCCTGTTCGCGCTACACACTCAGCGAGCAGCAGAGGCCCAATTGCCGAGGCGACAACCGTGAGAGCCTGCGCCGCGCCCTGAATCTTTCCCAGGTGTGTTCGGCCATAAGCACGACTCCAGAACGCGAAGAAAATCACGATGACAAAACCGCCGGCCAGCCCCATCACGACCGCGTAAGCAGCGACATGTGTCTGAGTCCTAACATGAGGAAGCGCCAGCAGCGACCCGGCCAGCAAGACCATCGCGAGGGCTAACAAACGGTTCATTCGTCCACGAGAAATCAGCCAGCCTCCCAGAAAGTTGCCGGCCAGCGCTGTGAGTGCCACGATGACAAGGCTGCGGTGATAGGTAGCAGCGTCAAATCCTTGTTCAGCTAGTATCGATTCATTAAACAGCGCGATGCCTGAGGCAATAAGTCCGTAGACCGCACTGGCTATTCCAAATACCCAGAAGCCTGGCGTTAGCAGCGCTTGCCCGAGAGTGAAACTGGGGGCCTCATCCTTGACATGTGCTCGCGAGACATCGACGTCAGGCTGAAGCGAACACGATTCGGGCGAGTTTCGCACGAGGAGCAACGAAAGAGGCGCGAGGCCAAACATCAACGCCAGGCCGACTATCCACCAGGTTTCACGCCAACCACTGTCAATCACCATTGTGCCTATTAATGGAAATGCCAGCATGAAGCCAACGCTGAGGGCGACTGTGTAAACGGCCATCGCGACGTTAAGACGGCGCACAAACCACTTGCCCACAATGGTGATACTGACGACCGATAGGGCGCTCTGTCCCAATCCGCGCGTCAGTGTAATCAGAATTGCCAATATGAAAACGCTTCGTGCTCCACTCATTAGTAGTACTACCGTTGCGAGCGCGACGGTTACGATGGTCAAGACGATCCGGCTGCCGTAACGATCGATCAATCTGCCTACGCCCAGACAAAAGAGGGCCCCAATTAACGTTGCCCAAAGGTTGATTTGAGCGAAGGCAACACGATTGATTTGCAGGTCTGCAAGTAATGGTTCGGTGATTAGTCCCAGGCCCTGAGTCCGGCCTGGCAGCGTTCCCACCATCGCGAGCGCCGCCACAAAAACGTTGACCCAGCCGTAGTAAAACGGAGGGGCTATTGGTCCAACCAGAGGCTGACGCATCTCAAAGTTCATAGCTCAGTTGTGAATGAGAGCACGATACGACGCACTCCACAAAGTGAGCGTCAACGAGCCGCGTTAGCGGCGGCAGAATTTAGCCCGGGGTGAAGCGAACGCAGTGAGCGAAACCCCGGGATCACCCGCCCAATAAAAACCAGAGCCCGCTTTAGCGGACGAAAGATGAACCGATCTCGCTTCGCACAGAAAAAGAGACACGAAGCTCTGCCTTACTATCTTCCAAATTCATTTTTACTTTAGGAAGTTAGGTCAATGCCCTGACTGTTCGCAACCATGTGAGCGTCAACAGAAGGCAAATGGCCAATCCGAGCCAACGCACAATCCCAGCACCAAAGACCACCGTTGCGTTGAAGATGATAAAAACTAAGACACCGTGCCATGCGGCAATGACGGGCCACGGTCGCTTACGGTAGGAATCAAGACCACTCCGCCACCACCAGACGATGTCTAAAATCCAGGCAAGCAGCAGCGCATAGTTGATGAAGAGGCCACCACCCCAATTAAGACCAAACAGTTCTTGTGTTTGTTGCGCAGTGTCGGCGTAAGCGGCCGCGTGACTCCAACCGTGGTAAAAGTGGAATGCGCTAATGAAATGAGCAATCAGGCTTGCACAGGCAGCGGTCCATACAACTCGTGCTGCCGAGTCCCACCGCGTTCTTCCCAGGGACTCAGTCACCTGGGTGCCGAACCTCGGCGGACGCTCGTTTGGTAAAGCGAAGATCACGGTCCCCACAGCATAGCCAACGATCGAAACCCAGATGGTGCCGCGCGTTAAGAATTCTCCGGTGTCCATCTTTGTCGATTGCCAATTGCCGATTGCCGATTGCCGATTACCGATACATCCAAAACCTTTTGAATCATTTCTTCGCGTCTCCGCGTCTCCGTTTGACGCCTTCACAAATGAAAAATGAGAAATGAAAAATGGATCGGGTCAGTACCACCAGGCGGAAGCCGGTGAGCCATAGCATTGCCGATTTCCAATTGCCGACTTTGAATTGGCTACTATCGCTACTGGCCAATCGGCAATCGGCAATCGGCAATCGGCAATCGCCAATCGGCAATCGGCAATCGGCAATCGGCAATCGGCAATCGGCAATCGGCAATTGAATTAACTCGAAACTCGAAACGCGGAACTCGAAACTCCTAGCTTCTCCTTAATAACTCCCGCCAGATCCAAAATCGCCGTGCGACCATCTCCGCGGAAAGTCGATCCATGCATTAACGCGAGGGTCTTCGGCTCAAGTCCGGCGAGCCGGCGAAAGTTCGCATCGGTATAAGGCGTGTAAGGCATATCATGAGCTAACGGACCAGCCATCCCTTCAGTGATTGATGTGCTCGCGCGGCCCACGACATCCGTTTCCGTGAAGGGCTCCGGGTCTCCCGGATGAAAGAAGAGGTCAGAGCATAAAAGCGTCTTGTCGGATTCTTCGAAGAAGAGACCTGCATCCCAGCCGTGCGGAAAGTGAGGAGTTGTCAGGAACCTCAGGCGATGACTGCCAATATCGAACACTTCGTTATCAGCAAGCGCACGCGCCGGCCGATCGGCATAATCATCCACACTGACCATCGCGCCGACAACGCTGCAAACCGCCTGCGCGTTGGGCGCCACGCTCAACCATTCATTCAAAGCGCCACACTCGTCTGACTCGAAATGGCTCCACCCAATCCAGCGCAACTTCGCCGGATCAATCACAGTCGCAACCGCCTCAAGCGTGATCGGAAACATCTTCTTCAGTCCCGTATGCATGATGAACGGCTCATCATCTTTAATTAAGAACTGATTGAACTGAATCCCAAAGTCCGGATTAAAAGTCGAAATCCGATAAACATCCCGAGCAATTTCAGTAACCTTACTTTCCATAATGCCTCTCCTATTGTTTTTTTTTAATTCCTGAGCTCAGCCTCACTCACTCAAGATTGATTCGGCTGAAGAAATTCTTAAAGCGTTCATCGCGGCTGCCGCGCCTGAGCCTTTATTGTGCTTGCAGGAATGTCGTGACCGTCCTAGCAAACTGCTGCGGAATGTTATCCATCGCGTTGTGGCCCTCACCTTCAAACCAGACAAGGGTACGATTCGGCAAAGTGGCCCGCAATGAATCGATTGCCAGGTTGAGGTGTGCTGAGGCAGTTTTATTTCCAGTAAGCAGAAGCGTCGGCGTTTTTACTCTGCTGATCCGTTTCCCATCAAAACGATATTTGGCGAGCGCTCGAATTTCGCGAATCTGAATATCAACTCCTGCGACACGTCCGGGCCATGATGCCTGTCGCTTCATCGCCGCAATTTCGCCGGGGGAAAGCCTCACGATTTCCGCGAGGAACGTTTCCAACGCTCGCTCGCGTTCGCCGGCTCTAATCATTTTCGCCATGCGCTTGGCAACCGGGGTGTGATCGAGATCCTGCAACGGCGGTTCGTAAAGAACCAGCTTTGAGATCTTTTTCGTCATGAGCGCCGCCTCCAGCGCGCAGACGCCCCCAAATGAATGACCGAGAACAAAGACGTCTCCCGGTTGAGAGTTAACGACCGCGGCAACGTCCTCGAATTCCTTTTTCAAGCTGTAGTGTGAACCCGCTTCGCTTTCGCCATGGCCGCGCCGATCCATCGCGCAAACCGTGAAGTGCGGGGCAAACAGCGGGAGGAGCGGTTTCCAACGGCCACGGTCACCGGTGCCTCCATGAACGATGAGGAGCCTTGGGCCTTTGCCGGAACATTCAACTGCGATGCGGGTTCCATCTTTGGATTGAACGAACGAGCGAGAGGTAGCTAGAGTCTGCGCGAACGAAGTGGCCGCTAGCATTGAGGTGTAGCAAAGGATGAAAGCGAGTCGCGTCATTGAGATGTGGATGTTATCAAAGAAGAGGGACAGGATCTAAAATGCTCTGCCCTTCAAATTAATCGCGGGGCTTGGCTACGCGTAAGCGTGATGAATTGGAATACGGTAAGTCAGAGACTTACCGCGGACCGGATTGGCGCAGCCAAAGACTACTTTCCTGATCTCTGAATTTATTGTAGGGATCCCGGTTTAATTCTGCCGTCCCTTTACATCGGCACTCGTTGAGCTATCAATTCAGCCCAAGTGTTACTCCCTTATCCGATTACTTTGGATCCAGTGGTAGTGCTGCGGTTACCCAGGCGTCAAATCCATCGTAGAGCGGATGCACATTCTTCCAACCGCGATCAGCAAGCTCTTGCGCCACACGGGCGCTTGATCCTTCGTGTGGTCAAGTGCAGTAAGTGATCACTGCGCGGTCTTTCGGTATCTGCTCGAGATGTTGCTCGAGCTCTTCAGCGGGAACTCGGATAGCATTCGGCAGTTTTCTATCTGACTCGGCCCATGCTTTCGGGTTGCGAGTATCAACAAAGGTGAACTGCTCCCCACGATCCATCCGTTCCTTTACTTCATCGACTGTGATTCGGGTTGCTTGAAGAGATTGCATAAATCCTCCGAAAAAAGTTTCGAGTTTCGAGTTCCGCGTTTCGGGTTTCGGGTTTCGGGCTTCAAGTTTTACTACTCTCTCCCTTGTAAACTAGGCGAACAGCGTGCCGCCCACAAGAGTTTCGAGTTTGGAGTTTCGAGTGTTGAGAAGAAAATCAGCCGCAGATTTTCGCGGATTACACGGATCAGAAAATTTCTTATTTCTTTCTCCGCGTGAATCTGCGGCTAATTTTTGACTGCAGTTAAATGCGGGCGCGTATGTTAATTCGACATTGTGTCCTGAATCTAATCATTGTCGAGTGCCAATTGCCGATTGCCGATTTGGAGTAGTCAGAGAAGCATGCGAGGGGCGAATCCAGGTTTGCGCTGTGCGATCCTTCGGGCGCAACTCAGCGGCTTGCCGCCCCGACCAGTGCGGTAAGGCTTGCCTTACCGGAGCGCTTCGCCTATTTCTTAATCGCGAGGCTGAGCCTCGCGTCGGGGTTAAGTAAGGCTGACCGGTGAGGCAAGCCTCACCGCACGGGAGGCGGCTGAGCCCCGCTATTTCCGCACCGTTGAGGCTAATAGCTCGAGCTTGCGCAATTGGAATTATCCGGTTTCGACATGTCTCAGTTTTCAGCTAAAGAACGGCGGTAGTCGTGATTGCAACATTGGAGAGGGATAGCTATGTGTACCTACGAGGATTGCGACAACCAAGACAACCAGAAACAAGGCATGGAACGGCGAGCGTTCCTCGGCACGGCGACAGCAGCCGTTGTGGGCGTCTCGCTTCGCTCTGAACTATTGGCTCAAGAACGACAACCGCAAACGAATGCTTTAAATGATCCAAATGTCATCCAGGAGATGGTCTCCTTTAAAAGTGACCAGGACATCATTCAAGGCTACCTCGCTCGGCCGCGGAAAGCTGGTCGCTTTCGTGCAGTCGTCGTACTTCACGGGAATCTGCACCTGCCCGAAGATCACCGTTACACTGCAGCGCAACTGGGCCAGGAGGGCTTTGTCGGTCTCGCTATCAAACGTTTTTCGAGAACACCGGACCTGACCACCGCGGAACTTAATAAATCGGACAGAGAAGACCGTCGTTACCTCAGCAACACTTTCAATCAGCAGGAACTGAACGATGCTGAAGCAGCAATCAACTTTCTCAAATCACTGTCATTCGTTAAAAGCAAGGACGTTGGCGTGGTGGGCTTCTGCGGCGGCGGTTATCAAAGTCTGCTGCTCTCTATTAGATCGAAAGATGTTAAGGCTGTAGTTGCCTTCTACGCTCCTCCGGTTTTTGCGGAACAATATCAGACCCCAAATGATCGCAAACCGAATCTCATGGATCTCGTGGCGCAAATGAAGGTTCCGATTCAGGGTCACTACGGAATGGCTGATCCGATCATTCCGGTTGAAGACGTGAGGAGGTTTGAGCAGGCCTTACGGAAACAGAAGACGCCGGCGGAGTTCTTTTTCTACGAGGGAGCAGGTCACGCTTTTTGTGATTACACCCGCCGAAACTACAACGAAGCAGCCGCGACCTTGGCGAAACGTCGAATGCTGGAGTTTTTGCAGCGCACACTTCGCTAGAAATAAGACGAGCTTAGAACTTGCTGCCTGAACTTTGTTCGCTTATGAAGCTTGAGCCGCAGAAGTTTGAGATGAGTTATCAAAGGCTAAGTATTAAACACAAGGTTCAACGACCGCTTTATCGTGCTCCCCGTTCCTTGGCGACTTGGCGGTTTCAGTTGACGTCAGGAATGAGGCGCCTGGGGGTATTAACCCAAAATGTTTTGCTTCGTAACAGGACAGCGCTAGAATTGCGACACATTCTTTGCTTCGACTCAGTGCGGGCGAGATGCCCCCGATCCAGAGAAATCAATGCGGGCGAGATACTCGCCATCCAGTAGGACCCCAAAGAAAATGAGACTTCCAAAATCAGACTCGTTCGTCGCAACCCCTACCGTCATATCTGTAATTCTTCTCTTTGCCGTCTGTGCGGTGCAGGCGCAGAAAAAGACTTCCAAACCGTTAACCGCGTCGGCAACCGATCAATGGTTACAGTTTCGCGGACCGAACGGGAGCGGCGTAGCTGAAGGTGCTAAGCCGCCGGCTGAGTTTGGAGTAAACAAAAACCTTGCCTGGAAAACAGACGTGCCGTTCGCGCGATCTTCGCCAGTCGTCACAGCCAACCGCGTGTTTCTGACGGCGAGTGAAGGCGACAAACTGATCACACTCGCTCTCGATCGTAAGACCGGAAAAGTTGAGTGGCAGCGTGAGGTTGTGCGCCCGCGTCACATGACCATTTATCGAGCCAACGATCCGGCGTCGCCATCGCCGGTCAGCGATGGCAAGAACGTCTACGCATTCTTTGGCGAACTCGGATTGATCGCGTATGGACCGAATGGCAACGAACTCTGGCGCCTGCCTCTGGGACCTTTCAATAGCTTTTACGGCATGGGCGGATCGCCTGTGCTAGTGGGTAACAAGTTGGTGATGGTGTGTGACCAGCGAGAAAACTCTTTCATCGCCGCGGTCGATACGCGCAATGGAAAAGTGCTCTGGAAAAAGGAGCGTCGTAATTTTGAAGGGTATTCCACGCCGGCAATTTACAAACCCAAGGATGGACCTGCGCAAGTAGTGGTTTTGGGTTCAACCTCGCTTGATGCTTATTCGCTCGACAACGGCGAGCGATTGTGGTGGGTCAGCAACGTCGGTTCGTATCCCAAGGGCGTACCAGTCATCGGATCTAACATGGTCTACGTGGTCGGCGAAGGCGGTGAGCAACCGTTTCTCCCCACCTTCGACGACAGCTTGAAACAATCTGACAAAGACAAAGATCGGCGCCTTCACCGCGACGAAGTGAAAGGACATGCTGAAGCGTCCGATCACTTTGGCTGGCTGGATGCTAACAGTGACGGATACGTCGATCAGGCGGAATACGATTTCGTTCGCAATTCCACCGTCGGGGGCCATGGTCTTACCGCGGTACGTTTCGGCGGTCAGGGCGACCTGACATCAAAGAACGTCGTCTGGAGCATTAAGAAATCGTACCCTAATATCCCCGCGCCATTAATCTACCGGGATGTCATGTATCTAATGAAGGAAGGTGGAATTCTCTCCACCGTTAATCCGTCGAGTGGCGAAGTTTTGAAGATGGGGCGCACGCCCGAAGCGCTCGAGGATTACTACGCCTCACCGATCGCTGCTGATGGCAAAGTGTTTCTGGTGAGCGCAAGTGGCAAAGTCACTGTGCTCAAGGCAGACGCGCAGTGGGAAATACTTAAGGTGAACGACTTGGGTGAAGAAGTTTGGGCCACCCCGGCGATCGCTGGCAACAATCTCTACGTCCGCACGAAGAATGCGTTGTATTCGTTTGGGCCGGGCTAGAACATTGCCGATTGCCGATTGCCAATTAGCGAGTGGCCATTGGTTTTTCAATCATTAAGAATCCATCAACGCGAAGACGCGAACTAGCAGAGCCGCAAGGAAGTCTTCAGAGCCATTCGTGTAGCTTGTTTCGTTTAGTGGATCATCTTTTGCCTATGAAGGAAATTAGGGTCCACAAAACGCACAGATCAGGAAAGGTGGTTACTCGTAAAGTGGTAAAAAGCTGAGCGAGGGCGTTGCTAGCCCTCGCTCATTCTGCTGCGATTTGGATTGGCTCACGCAGATTTCGCGGATGCCATCGGTTTCGCCGTCGAATCCGTTCCCCACTCTTTGTCTGTGCGGAGATTGTTCTGGACGTGCTTCACGCCGGAAACGGACTCTGCCACATCTTCCGCAAGTCGTTTATCAGTCCGATCCAAGACTTTGCCTGTCAACGTGACCTCGCCCTCCTTGACCATGACCTCAATATCGCTGGCGTCGAGATAGGCGTGTTCCGTCAGTCGATCATTAATGTCTTCCCGGATACGCTCATCCGATCTGCGATAGGCCTTCGGTCCGCGTCCTCGGAAATTACGATCACGCAGTTTGTCCATCCGCCTCCGACGTTCAGCGTCTTCGTCGCCTAACCAGGACGTCACCTCGTCGGTCGCACGGTCAAACCAATCGCGGTCGGGTGGCAACCCTTCACCTCGATATATACGGTCGCGTTCCTCGTAATTTCGTCCGTAATCCGGCGGTCGAGATGTTCCCTCAAAGTCGCGACTGTAGTCGCGGCTGAATGAGTTACGAGGCCGACCCCTTAGATTAGATCTTTCGAAACTACTTCCTGACCTTCGTAATGACGACGATTCACCGCCGAAGTCGCGTTCATAAGAAGGCCTGTATGATCGTCCTTGCTCATGCCGACCGAAGTGACCACCAGCCTGGTCATCGCCTGTGAATGGTCGTGAGCCGTAGCCGCGGTCGTAATCCTCCGCCCAACCGGTGCCATAGCTTGCCGGATTTTCGCGGCCAACATCCCAGCCGCGTTCACTTTCGTAAGCGCCGCCGTATCTCTGGCCTCGAAATCTTTCGCGATCATCTTGCAAGCCGTATCGTTCCGTTTCGCCATACCGCCTTTCAGCGCGGTCGTTGTAATTCGCCATTTTCTTCCCTCCTTGAAGAATTTGATGAATGATTTCTAAACACACTACGGGGAACATAGATGAGGAAATCAATCACTGTGCCGACAAATTTTTTCGATCGTTAGTTGGCGTTTGAGTCAGCGCGGGAATTACGGGAAGGCAACGATTACAATCGGATTAGTGCTAAAAGGTATTACAGCCAAGAGGATGCAGCCGACTGCATAGATAGGAAGCATTTTCGTGCGAACCCTGGATGCGGGAATGTGATCATTTTCATTTCTCATTTTTTCATCGAGAAGAAAGTGGGCTCTAGGGACGGCCAAGTGGCAGGCCAGCGAAGCTGCCGCGGACGGTGAGCGGTTGTGACGGCCACGCGTCGCCTGGATTTCCCCCGGCTTCCGTATCGAGTATCTCTCCCGTCGCGGCATCCTCACAGCGGGCGAGCTCGACGAGAAAGCGACCGGCGAATTCGGCCGAACCCGCCTGGGTGGTGGGCTGGAAATAGCCCGCAGCACGATCTGCGGGTCGGCAGCGGAGGGTCCACTTTTTCTCCGCGATCTCGATCGGGAACACGAGGCGCGTCCCGGGAGTGATCCCACCCTTGCCGTCAGTCTCTACAAGCAGGTCCCAGCCGTTGGCGCTGAGCTCGAGGCGATCGTGGCGGACGTTGCCGATCTTCGCGCCAGGGCTCGCGTGGTGAAACCGCAGCTCGCCGCCAATTAGCTTCGCCTCCAGGCTCGTCGGAAGGATCCCGCCGAGGAACCGGTCCATGCGGGGCTTCTCAACGATCACATCGAACGCCGGGACTCCCGAGCTACTCAAGACAACCTGCTCGTCGGGTCTCGAAACCAGCCATACAAGTCCAGCGAGACAGACGATCAAGATCAGCGCGATGATGATTAGCGATATCTTCAAGGGTGTCTTCATGCCACACATGGTCGCCGCGATCCTGGCAAGTGGTCAAACCATTGGCGATTGCCGATTGCCCATTGCCTATCGTTGATTGGCGAATAGCGAGTAGTGAATGACTAGCTCGAAAGACTCACCAGCCGCGATTCTGTCGCCCGCTAAAGCGGCCTTTTATATTTGGGGGGTACTGGTACCCGGAGTTGCACTCGCTTCGCTCGCTCCACCCGGGCTAAATTCTCCCGCCGCTACGCGGCTCGTTGACGCTGATCCTTTCGTGTGCCCGGGACTGAGCGAAGCATCGTGATGGCTTATTTGCACCAGGCAGCCAGAGCGGTGTCGCGCTGCGCTTGCCACTGCACTCCAAAGAGTTGCAATCACTCTGTCCGAGTTGGTGTACGGGCCGCCCTAAATGCGCACTGCCTTCTCTGTCAACTCCAGTTGACAGCTCTAAATCCTCTTTTAAGAACACAAAAAAGCCGCTGGAGCTTCAGGCAGTTCTAACTGATCACCATCCGGCATGGTCGTTGCACTTCGTGGGGATAACCGCGCTGAGTCCCTTTCAGCGAACCTTAGCGAGGAGTTAAAAATTATGAAAGCGACACGACGAATCGACGACCCTTTTCACAATCCCTTCTACAATCGATTTCACGTTCCAGTGCGTTCGCGACTTGATGAAATGCAGGCCTTTACTCACATGGTCTGGCTGAATGATCCGGCGGCGTTGAGCCCTGGAATAACGAACGAACAGCCCGGACGAAATTGGCGACGCGCGCTCGCAGGTGCCTTTGCATTCGTGTTGGCCGTCGTGTTCTCCGTGACGTTGCTGTCGAATTGAACCTATTGCCGATTGCCGAATGCCAATTGCCAATTGCCAATTAGGATTTTGAGGCCCGGATTGGATGCTGACATAAAGTGTGCAGCCGTGAAGAGTGGTTTACTCCCGCTGATTGAATATTGCTTCACCCTAAGGGGCAAGTCCGGATCATTTTCATCTGTCATCTTTCGATTTTCGTTTGTTCATGAAAAAAACGAAACCGCAAAGTCGCCCAGAGCGCAGAGGACGCGAAGAAGAAACTAAAGTTAATCCGTGAAACGGACGGCTGAAAATTAACGAGCAATATCCGAATCGTTCTCAGTCGCCCGTTTCACGGGCTCTAATTAGTGGCTCGGGCAAACGCCCAGCGCTAATGTGCTGGACATCATCATTCGTTCGCTTCGCGGACTGGTCACTTCAGGTCCGATGCACGTCGTCTCTCAATCGAAGTCCGCAACTCTTCGGGTGTTGCCGCCCGACCATGCACGCCGTAGATCTTTTCGATACTCAATCCCAACTGTTGTAGTTTTTCGCTAAAACTGATCGCCGGGTCTTGCGCGATTGGAATGGTTCCGTTGGCAGCCGGGTTCAGCAAGTCAGCCTGAAACAAGATCTTCTCCTTGGGCAGGTACGCCACGAGAATTTCCTTCGCATGAGGGTTCGGTCCAATGTCGTACAACTCCACGACGTGTTTGTCGTCGCTGAAGACTCGCTTCTTGTTCTCGAGCGTTTCAATATTCAACTGCTTACTCGAGACCTTCGGCAGCAACGACGACTCGATGGCTGCGGCTTTTTCAAGAAAGCCTTTTGTTTCCGCTGTCGTAACGATCGTCGTCCCTTCGGCAACGTACTCGCGAAATCCACCCGCGTGATCAGAATGATGATGCGTCAGGACCAGGTATTTGATCGGTTTACCGGGCACCGTCTCCTTGATCTTGGCCAGGGCCTGGACCGAGTTATTGGCGTACAGAATCTGTTCCGGAGCCTCTATCACGAGGACGTGGTCATTGAAGGCTATGAAGAGGACGTTGTGCGTGCCGCCCGCCAATCCCTGCAGCAGGTAGACATCGTCGGCGATCTTAGCGACTGCCGGTGGTGGAGGTGTGGCCGGGGGCGCGCTAAGTTTCTCAAAACCCTCTGGCCCGACAAATACACTATCAGCGGGTCGCGTGTTGATTTGCAGCTCTGTGTATTCGGTTTCCTGAACTACGCCGCCGGAGTTGTACAAAACACGGCCGCTGGGAAGCTGCAACTTGCCGATCGCGCGATAGCCTGAAAACGTTTGCGCTATCTCAGAGTCGCCGGTAATTGGGTCGGCGTAGAGATAGCCATACCTGGTCAGCAAGTTCGTCTGCGCATCGATAGAAAGAGTCAAAACTTGATTATCCGGACGCAGAACGCTGATTACTTTTTGCCGCTTGCCACCGATTTCATCTTCACCTAACCAACGAAGCGTTGACGCGCGATCCACCGCCTCGAGCAAGACGAATGGTGGAAGCCGGCGAATCTGGCCACGGAAGTTGTTTACCGACGGATTGACTAGCGGCGTGACCGTTTTGGACCACATATCAAAGGTTTGGCCTTCTGTGCCTTTAATGACAGTTTTGATCCAGTTGTTGTTACCGGTGTTGATGGTCTTCAATTCGTCGAAGACAAATCCACGATCCGTATCGACGATCAGCGTTTCTTCAGAAGTTCCGGTAGCGAACGGTTGTGCTGCGCTGGGACTTTGAAAGCGTGCGTGAAGTTTGCCTTTCTCTTTGAGAGTGAAGTCTTTGATGGCCCGCAAGTTTTCGAGACCGCCGTGGGCCGCGATCGCGTCGTCCAGCACACGACGGGCCTGTTGGTAAGAACGGTAGGGAGCGTTTGCCTGCTGCGCGACAATCGAAGGGATTGAAGTCGACGCTTGCAGAATGATCAAGGTAGCGACGACAAATATTTTGAGCTTCATGGTGGTGCTCCTTTCCTTCAGAAATGCGGAAGGAATTCCAATACTTTGGAATAAAGATGTGCGTTGAGTGATGGCGGGAGACTGCTGGTCTAATACTTAAAAACGTGCGGAAAAGTTCTGCGAGTTTGTGAGAATAAAAATTTGAACAAGAAGTCAGAAATCAGGAGTTAGGAGTCAGCAAGGGAGAGGAGGAAATTTTCAGGAGCAATTGGGTGCGCGTAAGTCTCTGACTTACCGCAAGTCGTCCTGAAAAATAATCGCGGGGCTTAGCCCCGCACAGTACATAGATTCAAAGACGGTAAGTCAGAGACTTACCGCGCCACCGAGTTTGGCTACCGTTTAAGAAAGGATGGCCGTCGCGCAAAGACAATGACTA
Source organism: Pyrinomonadaceae bacterium (assembly GCA_963826235.1). GTDB lineage: Bacteria > Acidobacteriota > Blastocatellia > Pyrinomonadales > Pyrinomonadaceae > PSRF01. The sequence continues at coordinate 910,868 of CAWGWE010000003.1, forward strand.
GTGAGAGCGTGAGCAGGAGCAAGTTAAAAGGCAAGCGACTAGTCTCGTTATTCGTGTAATGAGTGAACATCGCACCGAGCATTACCAAAACAAACAAGCTCGCTCCGTAGCTGGCAAAGCGTGGCACCAGGAGGAGCGCGCAGGAAATAAGTTCGGCAATTCCAACCATGATCCGGAACCAGTCGGGATAGCCCCAGCGATGGAAATCACGCACCCAAAAGATGTTGCCCGTCACCTTCAGCCAACCTGAACGCAGGCAGACGAGTGCAAGAAATAGAGTGACTACCCACAGGACCACCTCTTTAATAATCCGTATTTTGGTCACGGTGTTCCTCCTGTTCTGGGGTGAACAGACCCCGCCGGGCTTTGCACAGAAAGTCCTTTGTTCGTCTCATTCTCACCTGACTTCAGTCAGGTGATGTGTCAGGCACTGTATTTGGAAACCGTTTAAACGGTTTCGGGTATTGCTGACGAGGTTTCCACCTGGCTAAAGCCAGGTGAGAATGGGATGGCAGGTAATGCATGGTCGCACGATCATCAGACCGTCGTTTGATGCATGAAGCCCATCAACAAATCTTTTTCGCCACGCCCATTTCGTTCCCGAATTCATAGTAAATAAGGTGAGAGATTTGTCCTTGTTCGTTTCTTACAAACTTTCCTCGGCCGTCAAATTCTGTGGTGAGCAACTCGTTCCTGGCCGCATCTCGTGCAAATAACTCGTTTCGTTGTCCTGCCGCTTCGCCGATCAAATGCTCACCCTCTCGACGGATGGTGACAACTAGCTCGGGACGAAGATCAAACTTGTATTGCCCGATGTATTCGTCGTAGATGCCGGCTTTCACCTTCTCGGCGAAGCTCTCGTCGCGTGAAGGACGATGCGCAGTGAGATCCTTCCTGACCGAATCCATCATCATGGTCCTGAGCCGCATCCTCGCCGAGTAAAGTCGCTTGGCTACAGTCGTAAGGGGAACGTTTAAGAAGACGCTAATATCGCTTTGAGAATGCTCGTTGATATAAAAAAGCACGACGACCATGCGTTCGTTTAGCGACAGCTTCCGGATCGCGACGAACGCTGCCTTTGTCAGCTCGTCTTTTTCGAAGACCAACTGCGGATCAGGATGCGAAGCGTGGACATCAATGGCCTCGTCGAGCGAGGTTGTTCGGAGACGTTTTTTGCGTGTGAGGCGATTGCACTCGGTCAGCACCAGGCGTCGAAACCAACCTGGAAAAGCTTCCGCTTGCTGAAGTTGACCAAGCTTTTGCCAGGCTGAAATAAAGGCCTCTTGTGCAACATCTTCTGCGAGGCAAAAATCTCCCAAAACGGCATACCCGTAAGCGTAGGCCATGTCCTGGAACATTCGGACAAGCTCGCAAAAAGCTTCCTGCTTCTCAGCGAGTGTGGACTGGGAATCTCTAGCTTTGAGAACTAAAGCATGAGCCTTATTCACAGGTGTCGCCCTACCTTTTGTGATCCCTATACAAATAAGAGCCAGGTTTTAGGCAGAACCATACCAGACAGGAGACAGGTGTCAGGAGTCAGAGGCAAAGGCAGAACAGAAGCCGGGAGGTAGAAGAAGAGCCCGTCAGCGAAACGCAACAGCTTTAACCGAAATTGAGTAGACCGCTTAATGGGCGACGGCTAATGATCAAACCGCCGTCGCCGCATTGCGCTGCAAAAATTTCTGTGGGATTAGCGATTGGGAATTGCAGATTGCCAACCAGATACGGACCACGCAATAGCCAACCGCTAGAGTCCTTTATGGTGCGACCTTAAAGATTCGGGATCGCGTGACCATCGACCGGGCCTTATCAGGTTCGGTCACCTCAAGGAAAGCTTCAGTTATTTCATTGCGGTCCTTTTCGGAACGTCGCGCGCGGTCGGCAGCAAATGCCGGCCCAATCTTGTCAGCGTCTGCCATAGTTGCCGTTGCGATCCAGACGAAGTGAGTCCAATCGCCGTCAGTCTTCACTTCTTCCGCGGCCAGACCAAAGGCCAACACAACACCATCGGCGACAAGCTTGTCGAAGACCGGCTTATTGTATTTTTCCCAGGTGCGCCGGTATTCAGCTCCTTTCCCTGGTTTCACTTTATTAAAGTTATAGCGGGTGAATGGAAGCACCCCGGCCTTCGGGGGCGGCCCGAAGTTCGCAACAATATCGCGCGTCAGCCAATCGCGTGTCTTGCTCCCATCAAAAACCGCACGACTGCGTTCGGCTGTAGTCATCCCTGACCTACCACCGCGGCGCGCCGCCGCGGCTTCATCGGCGGCCAGTTTCGCGAGCCGTGCTTCCATTCCATTCAAAACCTTTTCTACCCCAGCCCAGTTTGCGACGGTAAACCAGATGAGGTGTGTAGTACCGCCGGGATAGCGCAGGATCGGGGTTTCAACCCCCCACGCCATGATGACGCCTTCCGCCATTAGCTTGTCGCGGACAGGCGCGCCGACGGTGTTGATTAGAGTCATCAGCTCATTTTCCTTGCCAGGGAAGATGGTGTAGTCGTAGTAGAAAGTAAGAGCGCCGGGAGTGGGTGTTGGCTGTTGTCCGGCAGCGGCAGAGCAGAGTAAGAGAAGTGTTAGGGAGACTAATATTAGTTTGCGCATTGTTTCTCCTCTGAGACGGAAGGAACCGCCTCGGTTCTGGGGGTGGAAAAACGGAGTTAGAGATCTGGGCGCCCGCTTGTAACTGATTGGAATTCGATCTTGAACTCGGAAACTCGGACTGGCTTAGAACTCCTCCAAAATTGAGTTTTTGTAAATGAATTCGGTTCCTTTTAATTGATCCGGCATTTGCAAGTCAAGGTAGATCACTCTGAAGCAGGTTGGATAACTTCAGTTCACTGCAACTGCATTAGTCTCGGCGGGACCCGATTGCCAATTAACAGTTTTAGACTCAAAACCGAATAAATCGTCAATCGCAAATCAGTAATCATCCAACGCTCTCGACATCGACACTTCAAGAATTCACTAGCGAATCGTGATTATTACTAATCCAGATACGCCGAAGATGAAACCATGAACGGCGAGGTGCACATTGGAACATCAGGATGGAACTACAAACATTGGAAAGGATCGTTTTATCCAAGGGATTTGCCGCAGAAAAAGTGGCTCGCTTTTTACGTCAAGCACTTCGATACAGTAGAAATTAATAACACCTTCTACCAACTTCCCGAGTACACCACGTTCGAAACCTGGCGCGAAACTGTGCCTCAAGGATTTACGTTTGCCCTGAAGGCCAGCCGCTTCATCACACACATGAAGAAGTTGAAGGAGCCGAAAACTTCTTCAGAGAAATTCTTCGACCGCAGCGAGAGACTTGAAGACAAACTGGGACCAATCCTGTTTCAACTGCCGCCGGGTTGGCAGCTGAATCATGAGCGGCTCGCCGAATTCCTCGAGGTGCTACCGTCCGAGCACAGATACGTTTTCGAATTTCGAAATGAAAGCTGGGAAGCGAATGAGGTGTACGACTTGCTACGGCAGTACAACATCGGCTTCTGCATACAGGATTTTCGCGGCAAACAGTCGCCGCAAGAGATCACGGCAGATTTTACCTACGTTCGCATGCATGGACCGGGAGCGATTGCATACGCGGGATCATACTCGGCCGCTGCCTTAAGAGAGTGGGCGCGGCAGATTGAGAGTTGGCGAAAAGAGTTGAAGAATGTCTATGTGTATTTCAACAACGATATCGGCGGGTGTGCGGTCAGGGATGCGATGAAGTTACAGGATCTTGTGGGCAGTGGACAATGAGCAGTTGCAGGAGGCAGGGAGGCGGCGAGACAAGACATTTTCCATATGTCATTTTTCATTCGCGAATTCAGATTGGAAGTAAACCAGGTGTTAGCTTCGGCTACCGGTGCGCGGTTAAATCTCCGACTTACCCCCATTCCGATTTCATCACTCTTTACGCCCCACGCATTATTTGGAGTTAGGTCGTCCGGTAGTCGGAGACTTACCGAGCCACCGGAACGCGATGGCAATCCACCCTTCCGGACTGCGTGTAGTGACAGACTTGGGCTGACTTCTAAAAAAGAACTTGCCTAAGGACGACGCCGACTCGCAGTAGTGAGCGGCTCCAGCTCGTAGTAACCGCCAGCCGCCATCCCCGATAAAAACAGATGCCCGTTCTTGATCGAGTAGGAGCGCACGGCTGCGCCCTCTCTAACGATCCGGTCGTGAAGTGAGCCAGCAGGACACTTGGCACGTGTCATCGACCACGATCCAAATTGCAGCTCATTCGGGCGGTTGGATTTCCAGGTGCTGCCGCCGCGGTTGCAATCGACTCGCGCTGTTACTCGGCCATTACGTCCGAAGGTGATGGTGTACTTTGAGCCGTCATCCGACACCGACGTCGTCTCGTCGCCTGCTTGCAACTTGACGAGTTTCCAGGCCGTGCCGGCGAGCTCGTTTGAATTCTGTGAGCGGGCCATGGGACTGATTGACGGCAACACGATAGTAATAACCGCGATTGCCAGCATCACTCCGATAACATTCGTTTTCATGACTACTCCCGATCTTCGAATTGCTGCATGGGGATTCGCGGATAACCTATCAGACTTCGAGGCGCCAGATGAAGGGCGACATCAACCATTCAAAGAATCTTTTGGGAGCGCGCCGGCAGAGCGAAGCGGCGACGGCGCTTTGGATCATCAGCAACTTTCAGCGAGGTTTAGCAAAGCTCATGTTTAATTATGCTGCTCCACTCCGCATCGGGCCGATCGGCAATGTGCAATCGCAAATTGCCATCGGCGTGACTGGTTTCACTTCGGTCACTATCGCGATCGAACTCGCCTTTGCACAATTTGCCGCTTTTTTGTAACCGAGTTGTCGATCTCGAGTTTCCTCGATCGACTAAGATACGAGTCCTGCAATACGGGGCCTGCAATTAGAGGTTGAGCCTTAAGGCAGTTTGTACAAACCAGCAAAAATAAGGAGAACGAAATTATGGGAACAAAACCAACGCATGAACAAGCCCAACTACATCTGCAGGTCTATGACTTGCGCCGCGAGGCACGTTTGCGCCAGGCACGTGATTGGTTTCAACAGAACTATTACGCTGAAACAATCGATGAGGCCATGCGCATCGCTCCGATGGGAACCGAAACAGGCACCTTCGTGGGCATGGTGATCGGTTATTGGGAGCAAGCGTGCACGCTGCTTAACTATGGCTTGCTGCACGAGGATCTTTTCTTCGAGACCAGCGGCGAGTTCTTTGGTGTATGGGAATTGCTCAAGCCGGTCGTGCCGCAATTCCGCGAGCAGTTCAAGGATCCGAACATGCTGGCGAATTTGGAAAAGGCAGCTCGGCGTTACGAGGAGTGGTCCGAGCGCCGTGCTCCAGGTCACATAGCGTCGATGAGGCAAATGATGCAGCAGATGCGGAATAAAGGTGCGTCTGCAGCTAGGGCCTGATCACGGATTAAACGCCCAGACGCCAGGAAGAAACGCGAGCTTTGAACTTGGTTCTTTGAACTTTGTATGTCTTTACGATGTTACTTATGAGCTTCTGAAGCAAAGTACCAAGCACCAAGTTCCAAGTTCGGTTTTTTCCTGGCGTCTTTGCGTTTGAAATTCGATCATCACCCGAAGGTTATTTCTTAGGCGGGTCGATCACGGTTTTTGTAACCAGTGCAGCGAACGCTTCATCGCGAGTACCTCGGCCATCCAGATAAGGTTTCCATAATTCTTCAAGCGCAGCTCTAAACGGGCCCATGCCGCGCTGCCAGACACCAAACTTTTCTGCGTAAGGCACATGACCCGGCACCGCGCGTCGCACAGCTTCGCCCGCGGTAAAGAAAATCAGCGAGTGCGACACGCCTCTGGGAAAGAACTTGTTTTGTTTGATCGCCTGTTCACGCAAGGCTGCGAAGATCTGCTCGTCCCACTGGTGCATCCCTTCGTGAAAAATAGTCTCCAAACCATATAGCTCCTGAAGTGACGGACTTTGACTGGCCAGCACTAAAAGATTGCCGGTCGTTGAATAAGCTCCGGCCCAATTCGAGTATGCCGTTACATGGACCGGGAACCCTGCCGCCGGCCACGGCAACTTATACGCATTAGTAATGAAAGCGAGAACGTTAGCACCGTGAATTTTTAGAAGCGCCTCCATGGCTTTCTGCCAGCGCTGGTTTGCTTCGTGATGTTTTTTCCACCAGGCCTTGCGATAAATTGGTGCTGCGCGCTGCAAAACAAGCGCGGTCTCTGAATCGATCTCAGCTCCAATCAACGTCTTTGAATCCCTTGCTCGCGCCAAAGCAGTTGTGACGGCAGGCATCGGACTATCAAAAACAATATCTCGCTTACTAACCCCGGCCGCATACGAGGCGACGGCTTCACGCCAGATCTCTTGCTCTTTCGCATTCAGCTTCTTAAGACCGCCTTCCTGATCAACGGCAGCGCCGGATACTGCCTCACGCGCTGCATCCGTTTCCTTGTTCTCAGCGCGACCGAGGACATAAAGAAAGTGGTGCAGGTTCAGCCAAAATTCGTCAGTATGAAAAATGAAGATGTTGCGCTGGGGTTTGTCCGGCGTTCTCGCCCAGACAACCGAGGCAGTTTGGGCCCCGATCGAGAGAGCAATGAGAGCGAGGCATACAAGCTCGCGGAATTGATAACTCATGGTACGCAGAATGATAACCTTCGCACCCATCGAGGAGGAAAATAAAAAGCATTTTCCATAGATCATTTTTCATTCGCAGATTCAAGTTGGAAGTGCAACAGATAGTTGTTTGAACGATGCTTGGTTAGGGGTTAGGTAACCAAGCGTCTTGCGAGGCCGATTGTTTAAGAGGTCCTCGACCCGTTGTAGTTCTTCCTCAGCGATCCTCGTGAAGTCAGACTTCTTTGGGAAATACTGTCGTATGAGACCATTGGTGTTTTCGTTGAGGCCTCGTTCCCAACTGGCGTAGGGATGCGCGAAATAGATGCGCGCTTTGAGGCTGGTGGCGATCAGCTCGTGCTCACAGAACTCTTTCCCATTGTCTACCGTGATGGTGTGAACCTTAGCCGCCAGCGGCGTTAACACCGCTACACAGGCGTCTTTCATTTCGGCGGCTGATTTAGTAGTCAGCTTGCGCAGTCGTACCAGCTTCGTTTTACGTTCCACAACGCTCAGGATACCGCCTTTATGACGGGCCCCAATGATGGTGTCAGCCTCCCAGTCTCCAAATCGGCCTTTGCGCGCCACGATCTGGGGCCGTCGTTCAATGCTGGTCCGATTGGGGATCTGGCCCCGTCGAATGTACCCGTTATAACGCTTACGTTGCTTCTTTTGACTGCGCAGATGGCGATGCAGAGTACCGCCGCGCCGTTTGTCCGCATAGACGTACAGGTAGATGCATTCATGGCTGACGCTGGGTTGTTTGGTGAGCTTCAGGTAGCCGGCGATTTGCTCGGGACTCCACTCCTGGCGCAATAGCTCCTCGACCTGTTGCCATGTCTGCCAGGCAATGCGTGACCGATATGCTTCGCATTGGCGATCGAAAGCGAGCTCATCGGCCTGATAAGGACGATACCCTTTCAAGCCGCGGTTGCGACGCAGTTCGCGCGAGATGGTGCTCTTGTGACAACCAAGGTTGGCCGCGATCTGCGTCTGGTTATGTCCTGCTTTCATCAGGCTGTATATCTGGTATCTTTGTTCACGGGCAAGCTGTCTATAGTTCATGGTGTGCTTCTTTTGACTTGGCGGTTGGAAAAGCACGCTTACGCTATCGCAGCTTGCCCTCAACCACTAATTTTCAAAAGTTGCACTTCAAGTTGAATCCACCATTGCTCAATTTGCAAATCTGTGACAAGTGAACCGCCAAGAATAAAACGAACTTAGTGCTTTGTGTTTAACTTTGTCTCAGCAGCTTCAGTGGCAGCATCTTCCGCTCAGATTTCATCAGCGAGCAAAGTTCAAAGCTCTAAGTTCAAAGCTCTAAGTTCAAAGCTCGTCTTTAAGCTCCTTGGCGGCTTGGTGCTTTCTGTTCCGAAGGCAATGGGAAATGAATGTTTTTGTTCTTTGCAACGGATCTGACGCCGATCATCTAGGTGTTTCGTGAACCAGGGAGTAGAGTATTGGCCACTTCCCTGCCTGTCCCAACAAGCTGCCGATAAAGAATGAGAGAAATGAATAGTAGTCGCCTTAACCAGGTGGTCAGAGCCGCAAAGTATCGACGGCCTTTAAGATTTGCGGTGGCTCTCTGTCTTCTCTCAGGTGTGGTGGGCTGCAGCTTTTTATTCGAAAGCAGCTTGCATGTCAGCGCTGTAGCGGAGGCCCTCCGTAGCCACCCGCGACAATCAGAATGGAGCGCGCCCGGAGGGACAGCACTTGCAGCCAGAAAGAGCCTACCTGTTAGCCTTAATGAAATTGAGTTAAGGAAACTACTGCGCGCCGCCCCGCTGGAATTCACAGAAGCAGCCCGGGAAACTCGGGTGGTCGTAACGCTGCCCATGCCGGATGGAACCGTTGCCAGATTTCGTGTTGTGGAATCACCGGTGATGGCAGCCTCGCTCGCAGCGCAGTTCTCAGATACCAAGACGTACCGCGGTCGTGGTGTTGATGATCCAACCGCAACTACACGTTTCGATCTGAGCCCCGCAGGATTTCACGCGATCGTTCTTACCAGCAAAGGAACGACCATCATTGAGCCTGCCGCGCTTGGACGCCGAGGCGAATACCTTAGTTATGATCAGCGTGACGCGCCGCAGAAGGCAGGAACATTTAGTTGCTTGCTCCTGGGCGCTGAGCACGCGTCGGCTCAGCCATTAAGACAACTCCCGCGCAAAAGCACTGCAAGTCTCGGTGTCTTTTCTGGAACTACTTTGCTCACCTACCGTCTGGCCCTCGCTGCCACCGCTGAATTCACGCAGACCTACGGCGGCGGAACAGTCAGTGGCGCTTTGAGCGCGATGACCACGATGATCAATGCGGTCAACGCGATTTACGAACGCGACCTCGGCATCCGCTTGATGTTGGTAGCTAACGAGACGTCCATCATCTTTACCAATCCGGCGACGGACGGATATACCAGTGACGATGTCCCTACGCTGCTATCTCAGAATCAAGTGGTTTTAGATCAGCGGATCGGTTCTGCTAACTACGACCTGGGAATGGTAATGGATGGTCGCGCTTTCGCTTTCCAGCCAGGCAAGTTCATCTTTCAAGGAGCGGCCAATTTTCAAAGTGCGTGTGGAGCCGGGCAGAAAGGGCGCGCAGCCACAATATTGCGATCCACTGAGCCATCCACAATCTCGGCAATCTGGGTTGTCGCTCATGAGCTAGGTCACCTGTTTGGGGCGCTGCACACATTTAACAGCACCCTGGACGATTGTGGTCCTAGTCGTTTCCCTCAGGTTGCGTATGAACCAGGAAGTGGATCAACCATCATGGGTTATCGCGGTGGTGTTTTGCCCGACGGGACTTACTATCCTCTTTGTTTTGGTGACGACCTGCTGTCCACGGACAATTACTTTCATACCGCGAGCATCGAACAGATTTTCAATTTCACCACGTTTGGCAATGGCAGCAACTGCCCAGTTCTGACAAACACGCAAAATAGTCCGCCCAACGTTGATGCGGGATCTGACTATACGATTCCCGCTAATACACCTTTTGCACTTACGGCGAGTGCCAGCGATCTCGAAGCAGACGGCGTCACTTATTGCTGGGAACAATTTGATCTGGGAGCGGCGGGCCCGCCCCACACAGACAATGGCAATCGGCCAATCTTTCGCTCGTTCGCGCCGGTACCGTATCCCACGCGAACGTTTCCCCGGTTGTCAGACATCTTGTCCGGGACTGCAACCTTCGGCGAATCGCTGCCGACAACAAACCGAACGATGAATTTCCGCGTCACTGTGCGCGACAATCATCCTGGCGGCGGCGGCGTGAACACCGGCGCCATGCAGGTCAATGTTGTTTCAAGCAGCGGACCGTTTGCCGTTACGCAACCGGGCTCTTCTACCACTTGGCTGGCTGGTTCTAATCAGACTGTCACGTGGAACGTTGCGAACACGTCAAATGCTCCCGTCACTTGCGCAAATGTGCGTGTGCTGCTCTCGATCGACGGCGGCAACAGTTTCCCATTCACACTCGCCTCCAGTACCCCGAATACCGGCACTGCTACGATCACTGTTCCGAACACGCCAACTTCATCCGCTCGCGTTAAAGTCGAAGCCATCGATAACATCTTCTTTAACATCTCGCTGCCGAACTTCAGGATTACTCCCAACAGCACTGGAGCTCCGACACTGCTAACGGAGGCGAATACCAATCGCGCACTAGCGTTCGACTCCGTCACATTCGTGCGCGATCCTTTTTCGCTTACCACTCCTGTGAACTTCGGTTCGGATCAACGAACACGCGTGCTGCTTTTTGCGCTTGGTCTGGAGCTACTGCCAGGTGAAGACCTTTCGGTTATCACAGCTCAAGCCGAAGATTCTGCTCACCGGATCTATCCGCTGACCGTCGAGTCTATCGGAAAAGTTTCCAGCTTTGATTGGTTTACCCAGTTGAATGTCAGATTACCGGACGGACTTGCCGGCGCAGGTGACGTACTGGTGAGCGTTTCGCTGCGTGGTGCAGTAAGCAACAAAGTGATTATTGGGATTCGCTAACGGAGACGCGGAGACGCGGGGACGCGGGGGACGCGGTGACACGGTGACGCGGGGACGCGGAGACACGGTGACGCGGGGACGCGGTGACACGGAGACGCGGAGACGCGGAGACGCGGGGACGCGGGGACGCGGTGACGCCGAGACGCGGGGACGCGGTGACACGGAGACACGGTGACGCGGGGACGCGGAGACGCGGGGACGCGGGGACGCGGGGACGCGGGGACGCGGGGACGCGGTGACGCGGTGACGCGGGGACGCGGAGACGCGGGGACACGGAGACGCGGGGACACGGAGACACGGTGACGCGGTGACGCGGTGACGCCGAGACGCGGAGACACGGAGACACGGTGACGCGGGGACGCGGTGAGCCGGAGAGGCAGAAATCGGACATATATAGAACGAAGTAAGATACGAGTAAGCAAGGCAGCGAAGAGTCGGCCGCGTCCCGTGTCTCTCCGTCCCCGTGTCTCTCCGTCCCCGCGTCTCCCCGTCTCCGTGTCTCCGTGTCTCCGCGTCTCCGTGTCTCCGCGTCTCCGCGTCTCCGTGTCTCCGTGTCTCCGTGTCTCCGTGTCTCCGTGTCTCCGCGTCTCCGCGTCTCCCCATCTCCGCACCTACGGCGACTTAATCGTCAGCAAGACTATTTCCGGAGGTGCGCCGAAGCGTAGCGGAATGATGCTGTTGCCAATGCCTGAAGTTACAAAGAGATGATGATTGTTTTCGTAGTAGTGTCCGCGGACGTAGCCGTTTCTTGAAGGCTGAACTATTGGTCCAATAAAGGGAAACATGATTTGTGCTGCGTGAGTATGTCCAGCTAACAACAGCGGTACCCGCTGAGGCACGCGCGGAAAGATGTCGGGATTGTGTGTGAGCGCAATGATCGGCACACCCGCAGGGATCTTCGCAATGGTTGGGTCGATGCGTTGCGGACGCGTCCACAAATCTGCGAGACCGGCTAGCCAGAGAGTGCTGCCGCGGGCGGTAACTTCATAGACTTCGTCCTCGAGAACTTTGATGTTGTTCGCTTCCAGGGCACGACGCAGACGTGGAGCGTCTCCCCACCAATCGTGATTGCCCAGCACCGAGTAGACACCCAACGGCGAGCGCAGTTCTTTTAAAACAGGAGCGAACACTTCCGGTTCAACCCGTTGTCTGAACGTTCCAGTTCCTGTCACGTAGTCACCGAGTATCACGATCATGTCCGGCTGTAGCTGATTAGTGCGTTCAACGATCAGGCGCAGCTTCTCGTCATCGACGCCCCAGCTGCCGACGTGAATATCGGAGATTACAGCTATCTTTAGATCGTTAAGTTCTTTGGGCCAGTTGGCGATGGTAATAACTTCTGGATACACGACGAGGCGATTAGGTTCGATCAGGAGTCCCCAAAAGAAGAAGCAGGCAATCAGTAGGGGGATCACGGCGAGCGTGACGCGGATTCTCTTCTTCCAACGCGGCGTACGCCCCCACTCCCTGGGACCAGGTGGACGACGAATTTCGTTAAAGAGAAAGAATCCCAGACCGAAGAGGATGGCTATAAAAACAATGAAGGGTAGTGTCATGCCGCCACGAAGAATACAAGCTTTGAATTTGGTTCTTTAAACTTTGTTCGCTGATGAAACTTGGGAGGCATCGTTAAGGTTGAGATTCTAGAACAGTGCAAATAAAGAATACCAAGTACGAAGAACAAAATACTAAGTTCGTTTTCTGTCGCGTTTCTGTGCGTCCTCAAGGTTTACCTTTCCAAAAGTATTTCGCAGAGCTTTGAGAGGTCAATGTTACCGCCCGAGACAATACATACCACTTTGCCTGCGCCCGCTTTGCCTGCTAAGGCGCACGCGAGGGCGCAGGCACCTGCTCCCTCGGCGATAACTCGGTTGCGTTCAGCCAGCAGTCTTAGTGCCGACTTGATTTCATTTAATTCCGCAACGAGTGAGCCATCAAGCAACTGTTTGGCCCGCTCGAGCATTTGCGGAAAGACAACCTTTGCGCCGATGCCGTCCACGAAAGATGGCTGGTAATCGACAGCAGTCGCAGCTCCTGATTCAAGTGACGCGGCGAGCGGCGCTGCTGTTGACACTTCGGCTGCGTAGATCTTGCACTTCAAATTCAGAGCACGGAACGCCGCGGCGATTCCGCACGAAAGTCCGCCGCCGCCCCAGGGGATTATCACCGCATCAAACTCCGGCAAATCCTCAATAATCTCAAGCGCAATCGTGCCATTGCCGGCCATTACATTCAGATCGTCAAACGCGTGGATGAAAGTTGCATCCACACCGGGAAAGCTGCGTGTCTCAAACGCACGCCACCACTCTGTAAAAGTGACCTTGATGACGCGGCCGCCGAGCCGTTTAATTGCATTGACCTTCGCATCCGGCGCTGTGTCGGGCGCGACCACGGTGCAGGGAATGCCAAGCTCCCGCGCTCGCCAAGCTACACCCTGGGCCATATTCCCTGCCGAGGCAGTCAAAACTCCGCGAGCCAAAGTCTCCGGCGTCATGTGGGCCATGGCATTCGTCGCACCACGGATTTTAAAAGAACCGATGGGTTGGAGGTTTTCGAGTTTGAGATAGATTTCGGCCGGTGCTTCGTTTAGGTTGAGTTTAACGAGAGGGGTTCGGATAACGGATCTTTCGATCACCCGGCGCGCGGCTTGAATGTCAGCTAGTGGAGGAAGGGGTTCATTTTCCATTTTTCATGTTTTTGGACGACCGAAACCGCCAAGCCGACAAGAGCCGCAGAGTACGCCAAGGGGATAAAACGTAGTACCTGTTCGTTGTTGAGTCTTTTGTTCTTTCCTCTTTTTGTGCCTCGCGCTTAGGTAGGGGCTCCGAAGAATCATAGCGAACAAGGTTCGGATTAAAACCCAGCTTCTGATGACAAATGAGAAATGGAAAATGTTTTTAGAACTCAACCCATGTGCCCAGTTTCTCTTGCTGAGCCCTTCTGTATAAGTGCTGCGCCGCAAACAGATCCTCGATCCCAAGGCCGAGGGACTTAAACAAAGTAATTTCCTCTGTCGATGTGCGTCCGGGTTTCTCTCCGATAAGCAATTCTCCAAGTTCCGCGCGAATATGATCCGGGCCGATCACGCCTTCACGCGCTGCGAAGAGATAGTCCCCTGATTCGTTAAGGGTTGATTCACGACGGTCTACAAAGAAGCTCGCTGCGGCCATTGTTGCGCTGTCGACCTCCCGGCCATTTGGTCTGCTGGATCCTACGAGATTGAGATGAGCACCGCCGCTGATCCATTGGCGCTTCACAATTGGCTCCAGAGCAGTCGTTGCGGTGACGATTAAGTCGGAATCTTTAATAGCTGCATCTACAGTTTCAACTGGTTCAAGTGGAAACGAGAAGTCCTGCCTCATCTCCTCAGCCAGTTTGCGCGCATGATCAAAGTTTCGGCTCGCTATGCGACAACGCTTTAGAGGACGAACGTGGGACATCGCCACTAGATGCGAACGAGCCTGAACGCCGGAACCAAGAATGGCGAGATTGCAAGCATCCGCTCGCGCGAGCAAGTCTGTCGCGACACCAGAGACAGCGGCGGTACGAATGGCCGTTATCGCTGAAGCATTCATCATCGCTTGCAGTTCGCCGGTTTCCGCGCTGAAAAGCAGCACTCCACCCTGGTGCGCGTCCTTACCGCCGGCTGGATTCTCCGGGAACACACAGATGGCTTTCAAACCAAAGGCGGCCGAAGCACCAGACACGTAGGATGGCATCAATCCCATAACGCCTTTAGCGTCTGGTGGCCGCATGATTGTCCTCAATGGTTGATGCACCTTACCGGCGGCGAGCGAGATCAAAGCATCGCGCATTAGCGGAATGCATTCTTTGATTGGAAGGAGCTCTTCAACTTGGGAGTGGTCCAGGATCAGAATCTTCATGGGTTGTTTGGCTCACGTTCGTAAATACATTTTCCATATATCATTTTTCATTTTCTCATTTGTGACAGGAAAAAACTTCAAGCGCGAAGGCCCAACTCGCGAAAGAAAAACGAGAATACAACACACCAGTCCGCGGCGCGAGGTTGGGCTCTTTTGAACGCATAGCTCTTCTGTCTTCCTTCTCAGGGCCTTCGTGTCTTCTCTCCAAAACAAAAGAAGAATGAGAAATGATATATGGAAAATGTTTTCCTCTTGGTTCCTTTTCGAAGGAGGGGAAAACAAAAAGAAAACGGGCGAAGTCTTTCGACCTCGCCCGTGGGGCGGCAGCGTCAGGGCAAAAATCTTAGTCGCCAATCAGAATGCCATCGCCGAGAACCACACCGTTCCGGCTCATCATTCCATCGCCAAGCACCACGCCGTCACCGAGAACAACGCCATCGCCGAGGACCACACCGTCGCCGAGGACCACGCCGTCACCGAGCACCACGCCGTCGCCAATCAAGATGCCGTCGCCGATTAGGATGCCATCGCCGAGTACCACACCATCGCCCAGCACCACCCCATCGCCGAGGACGACGCCATTACTAACCATCATTCCGTCGCCTAGAACCACGCCGTCTTTGGTGACGTGACCGTCGCCAATCAAGATGCCGTCACCAAGAACCACGCCGTCGCCCAGGACGACTCCGTCACCGAGCACCACGCCATCGCCGAGGACGATGCCGTCGCCGATGAGGATGCCATCGCCCAGGACCACGCCATCGCCGAGCACGACGCCGTCACGCAGTCTTAAGCTATCGCCGAGGACGATGCCGTCACTCAGAACCAGGCGGCCGTTGTTTACAACTGAATTGCCGGCTCCCAGGCTGTCCCCGAGGACCACACCGTCGCCCAGAACCACGCCGTCGCTGATGAGGATGCCATCGCCGAGGACCACGCCGTCGCCGAGGACCACGCCGTCGCCGAGCACTACGCCGTCGCCGATCAAGATGCCGTTGATTGTTACGGGCTTGTCGGAGAAGAGGATGCCATGTGCGTAGAGCACGTTACCGCTGACAGCGATGTTCTCGTCGCCGATGGTAACCGTGCCGAAAGAGCTCAAGGTCGTATTGCCGCGGAAGAGACGGTCGCCGGCCTTGAGCTGGTCGGCGCGTGGGGTGATTGCGATTGCCATTTGGACGGCGGCTGCTGCGTTTAGCAAGCCGGCGCCCTGCGACAAGATTGACTGCGCCTTGTTGTTATAACCGCGAAGTTTTTGGGCCGTCTTCACAAGCACTGCTTTTACCTGCAACGGCGTTAACGACTTGTTGGCCTCGAGCATGAGCGCAACCGTTCCGGCAACAACCGGAGCGGCGAAGGAGGTACCTGAGTAAGTGAAGTAGCTGTTCGGGCGACCATTCGCTGAGGTCGGTTGCACTACGCGGTCAGGATACGCTGACGCGAGCGTCGGATTTGCTTCCTGGGACATCGCTGCGACGAGCCGGCGACCGGGGGCCACCAGGTCAGGCTTCGCAAGGTGGTCGAAACGAGTCGGGCCTTTGGAAGAGAAAGTGGCAACCGTGTCGTCAGAGCGCTTGATGGTCTCGTGACTGTCAGTGGCGCCGACTGTGATTGCGTAAGGACTATTCGAGGGGCTGCCCACCGCGCCGTAAACCATTTGATAAATCGGCGAGCCGTCAGCGTTGTAACCCAAAATCTGTTCGGTGCGGCCGAGGTTACCGGCGCTCGAGATAACGACGATGCCGGAACGAACGGCCATCTCAACAGCTTTGCAGAGTGGGTCGATGTGGAAGGATTCACGTACCGGAGTGCTCATGCTCAGGTTGATGATGCGAATGTTGTAGCGTTGGCGGTTCTGCATCACCCAGGCGATGGCTGCCAGCACGTTGCTCGTGCGACCCATGCCATTCTCGTCAAGAACGCGAACGTCGATGATGTCAGCACCGGGAGCCACGCCTGCGTAGTTGGCAGCATAACCAGTTGAAGCCTGACCGCTGCCAGCCGCGACGCCAGCTACACCAGTTCCGTGACCATCTGCATCGCCTGAGCGAGTGCTGCCACTGAAATCTACTGAACCCACAACGCGTGAGTTGTTGTTACGAATGAAGTCTGGATGGTTCGCGCTGACGCCGCTATCGAGGATCGCGATACCGATTCCCTTGCCGTCGAATCCCGGGATTGAGCCAGTGCCTTCTTGAATCTGAGTTGCGCCAGTGGTGTCGTTGGTTAAGTTGAACTGGCCTTTGACGGGGCGATCCGGAGCGATGTAAGCAACGTCTTCACGAGCGGCAAGACCGGCGACCTGATTCAACGGCACGTCAGCCACGATGGTGTTGAGCTCGGAATAAGTACCGCGCTTGTTGCCGCGAGCAGTTGCGAGCGCGCTATCGTGAGCTGCGGTCGGAGCACCTTTGGTTTGCATCAACACGCGGACAGTGCCACTGGCGTTAGCTGTTGAAGCGAATTCCGGCGCCGTTTTCTTTTCCACGTGGCGGGACGGAGTGCCGTTACCGGAAGCGGGAGCGGCGAAAGTCGTCATTGGGGCAATGGAAACGACCATCAGGCTGCTGATGCTGAGGTAAGTTGTGATTCGCTTTAACATTTGGGGCCTTCCTTTACTGCTGAGTTTTTCAAAGTTTCAGTTGCGTGGCGCTGTTCCCTATTTCAACGCTTGTGCCACTCGCAGTCAGAGACTTTGTAGTGCTCTTAAGCCTATGTATCTCAGCTATTTAGGAGGGCGATCGGCGGGCGAGTTGGATTGATCCGGAAAATTGGTGAGGATTGCATACCTGGTATTCAAGTAGAGCGGTTACGGCTCACTCTTCTTCGGTTTTTATGGAATTTGAGACCAATTCGATCTAAAAGCGCCGCCTGCCACCCGGGTATACATTGGTTACCAAGTATCCACAGTAGAGGCTTTGCTGCCAAAGTCTGTTGACCCTTGAATTTTTGCATCACGCGAGATGCTATTGCATCACGTTCGCCATTGAATCAGCATCCCACGGATGATACTATTGCCGATACAGTGTTGCACGAACGGAACGGAGAGATGACCAGAAAAGACGAGGATTTCAGCTTGACTTTGCCTTATGCTGGGGATATACAGTACTGGCCTCGCGGCCTTACCCCTATATGTAGTGGAAACCCGTCGGGTCCAGACTGGAGTTTCACTTTGCCTAAAGCCATCACCGGCGAAGAGCTTGTTAGAGCCGTAGAATCCCAAACCTTCATTAAGAATGGTGACGTAGCCTCTGCGGAAGGCATTAAGTATGACTTCCACATGGGCACCCGTATCTTAAAGGCCAAATTCGGCAAAATCGAAATGGACAAGTTGTCCGAAGAGAAGAAAGCCGAGATGGTGATCGAGCCCGGGGAAGTAGTGTTCGTTTTGACTGAAGAGACGCTAGAGCTGCCCGATAACATCATGGTGCAGCTTATGCCGAAACGTAAGTTGAGTCATGACGGAATCCTAGTACTAGGTGGCTTCTGCGTTGACCCGCTATATACGGGAAAGCTTTTGGTGGGTCTGTACAATTTTTCTTCTTCTGCATACCCATTAGATCCGGGCCGCAAGCTAATTGCCGCAGTTTTCTATGAGTTGCAAGGGCAAGAAAAAGGCGCTTTCAAAAAACCGGAAGCGGCGGTCATGGATTTCGACCAAGACCTGGTACGGTTAATTTCGCTTTACCAGCCTATCGACACAAAGAGCCTGCACGAGGAAATTCTTAGTCTTGAAAGCCAGATCAGTAGCCTGAGAACGGAAATCACTACAGACAGAGAATGGAAGAAAGACTTTCAAACCAAACTGCAACAACAAACCGAGAATGTAGACAAGCTACTTAGGGGCTTGGAAGATGAAAAAGACAACCGATTGCTTGCGGATAAAGCAATCGGAGATCAGATCAATGACCTCAAGATCAAGCAAGCAGCAAACGACACACAAGGCGCTACTAGCCACACTCTTCTTGTTGCTCTTATTTCCATTGCCGTAACTTTTATTCTCACGGCGGCG
The DNA here is from genome assembly GCA_963826235.1 of Pyrinomonadaceae bacterium. GTDB lineage: Bacteria > Acidobacteriota > Blastocatellia > Pyrinomonadales > Pyrinomonadaceae > PSRF01. The sequence goes on from CAWGWE010000003.1 coordinate 929,365, forward strand.
CTCACGATCTTGGGATACTGGCTGACCACACGCACACCCTAATCGAACAACACAACAATTCTCGGTGGGACCGCGATTGTATCGTAAGGGCCGAGCGGCCCTTGGTATCACGCCGCTTCCCAAAACGTCGGTTCAATTCCCAGTTCGTAAATCGACTGAATCAAACAACAGAGGTTATGCGCTAAGACCTTACACAGGGCTTCATTGATCTGAGCTGTGCGGGTCTTACTGCGAAGGCGATCCCCGAATTTGCTTTTGATCATATGGAAGGTTGTTTCGACGTTTGACCGTTGGTGGTAGCACTCCATAAAACGCTTTTGATTGAACGAGTAATAGTGAAACATTCGTTGCCAGATTGCAGAGTGGTTCTTGCTGGTGATGCTGTTTGCTTTGAAGGCGATATAGGGCATCGCGCTATGGTCAGCAACGACTTGCAGATTGTCGCTCGATAGGTAGGCTTTATCCGCGCTGACTTCCCGTAGCTCAAAGTTGCGGCCAGTGGCCTTGACCAAGTCGGCAAACTGTGGGCAGTCGGCAACGTTGGACTCGGTAACTTCGATGCTAGTCACGACGTTGGTTTTTACCCCGCACATCAAATGCACCTTGATCCAATCGTGCCGCTCCATGAGTGTGCGATCCGTGTATTTCGCTTTTACCCACTGAGCAAAGCGACAGGTGCTAAAGCCCGAAGAGTCAACCGCGAATGATGATTCAACGGCTTGCAGCGGTAAGCTGGAAGCCTCAATCAGTTGCTTGAGAAAAGGCGTTAGGGTCGGGTTCTCAAGATAACGCGAGAGTGAAGTGTAATGCGGAGTTCGCGTTATGTACCCTTTGGCTTGGGCGTCTCTCAAGTCAGACGAGAAGCGACGACCACTAACAGTGCTGTAGACCTTGTAAGTGTTTCCGAAAACAACTTCGGCTAGCGGTATGCGTGGACGCCCGAATGTCTGGATTGGCTCCTCAACGCCCTTACATAGTTCAGCCAGCAAAGCCAGAAAGCGATCCTTCTCATTTATTTGCGCTTTGTTGTAACTCGACCATTGCTGTGTATAGCTTTGCTTGACCGTGACCGTCTCGGTGACAGTTTCGGTTTGGGTTTCTTCGTCGAATGTAAATTCGCGTTGGATCACGAATTGAACCGCGTACAGGTGTTTGCAGCGAAGCTGGCGGAGTTCAAAGTCAGGGCAACTGCAATGAGGCGTTGCAGGGTCAGGCTTGACCGTGTAATAGGTTCCGCGAGTGGCTGACTGAGAAGGGACAAACCATCTGTCCCCTACTTGTTGCAATTTCGCTTTTGCTGCGATTACTAATCCACGTTCTTCTCTCGCTTGTTGTTCGTTCATTGTGTCCTTGCCTTTTCATTAGGCGACGGCTCACAATGACGTTGCGGAATCCGATGCGAGCAATCGCGTTGGTTTTCAAAAAGGGCCTTAGTGGTTAGCGCCGCTAGGGCCTTTGGTTTCAACGCGATTAGTATATGCTTGAGCGGTCAAGCATGTCAAGGCGGAAATATACCTTCCACGGTTAAATGCAGTTTGTTCAAACTGCTTTTAAATGTGACTTATCCCTTGTGGTTCGTTGAGAGGGTTCTGAGCCTTGGCTTGGCGTCGCAGGGACTGAGGCGATTACCAACCCGGTAAGCACGGCGTCTACGTCATCTGTCGTTAGCGCCAGATCGCGTGCAATCTTGCTACGATTTAGTCCATCCGCTCGAAGAGACTTAAAAACTTTTGCGAATACTTGCGAGGTTTCCCGCTCAGCGCCGTCCCGTTCGCTGCTTCTATAGTTGTCTGCGCTCAACTGAATGCACAACGTACGGTATTGCCAGTCGGTAATAATCCCTAGCTTATGCAATCGAAAAACCAGGGCAATAGCCGATACTCCCCAACGCTTTTTCAAGCGATGAATGGCATTGACCGTTATAGTGTTGGGCGGGGGTAAGTGGCCTCGTAAACCACCTTCCGGCATTAAGAACGCACTTGCGAATGTATTCGCCTCAAACTCTGCCGCTCGTGAGCCAGAAGGCCCATGACTATGCGCATGGAGCGTTAAGTGTCCTAATTCGTGTGCTACGTCAAACCTGCTATGTTCTGCGGATTTCCTTGTATTCAGAAAGATGTAAGGAATACCTCGGGGCACTATGACGGAAAAGGCATCTACTTTATGACTGTCTATCGGAAGTGCGAACACTCTGACGCCGTATGATTCTGCTAAGTGAACAATGTTCGAGATTGGCCGCTCGCCTAGGCCCCATTCTGTTCGCAATACCTGTGCGGCGGCTTCCGCCTCGAAATCTCGCAACGAAGGAATTGAAGGTTCGGGAAGATTGAAACGCTGTTCAATCCAACCGCTGACCATTGTTGCGAAAGTACCTGCCGCTATAGCGGATTCGCATAATGACGCGGTCAGACTCTTCAACGATCTGAAACTGGCAGAACCTCTAGCGATTTCCTCAATGTCAGGCCCAAAGAAAAACTCTTTGGGAAGTTCCAAGGTTGTAGCCAGAATAACCACGTGCTCGTCGGACGGCGCAACGTGGCTTGCTGTCGATTCGTAATACCCGAGACTACGTACACTGATACCAGTTTTTTGGGCGAGGGCTGTTTTAGAGATCCCTCTCCCTACGACGAGCCAAGGCTAGTCGTGAAGGATTGAACTCCGACACAAATTGCTCCTTCTGTGAGAGCTGCCTACTTCTTCGTCACAGTCACTTCTATCGGCTCTTCAGCTTCGTCGGTATCATCTAGCTCAAGAGGTTGCTCGATTCGTCGGCTGCCATGTCTTGAAAGAGCCAGCCACCTCGGTTCCGCTTTACGGCTGCTGCGGCCATAACGCCTTTGGTGTGTCTCAACTTGGGAGACTGGCCGGGAAAATAAATTCCTGTTCCTTTGTCTCCTGTCGTAACAGTCACCGCTAGCCGTCCATTCGGACTGACCACCGTTGAAAAGTTCCGATCTTCTTCTGGCGTCCAGTTGTGATCACCTTTAATTTCGCGCAGAGTGCGAGTTGTCCTTGCCCACGCCGTCGTTCCGGGGAACGTTCGAGGATCATTTGGAGTGCATAACGCTCGATAACTTTCTCCTGTGCGTATAGCCGCCTCAATCTCCTCTGGTTTAAATCCGAGCTTTCCCAGTTCTCGACGAATACCAATCTCGCCCCTTGTCACCTTCTGAGATTCTTCCATCGGGTCACCTCGTCCTAAAGTCTCGGGTCATTGCCGATTATTCTGCCTCAACTGAGGCAGAAAAACAAGCAATATCCCGTTCTGAGGTCGATTATTTTTTGGCAGCTTGCCAGCGGGCCGATGCCGCTCTTTTGGCGATGGCTTTCCGTTTGGCTGGCGTGAGGCTTGCGGCTCTGGCTTTGCCGCCCTTCAATCCCCCCATCCGTCCCAGAGCAACAGCGGCAGGATTCTTAGTCGGCTGGGCTTCTGCCTCTTGGGCAACCTGATCAGATATTGACCGGGCTATGCTTGAGCGTTTAGGCATTGTGGGATTGTCGCACAACGCCCATCAAAATTCTAGACAAAACTTCATCTCTAATATCCAGTGTGATATAAGCCGCTCGTTCCTCGCTTGCTTCTCAACCTCTAACTTTGGAGGCTCTACCATGACCATGACCGAACCCACAAACTTTGTATTTGCAGTTGATTTAGACGGAGTCTGCGCAAAGTTTTATGAGGGCATAAAACCGTTGGCAGCGGAATGGCTCGGGGTAGACGAGTCGCTACTAGATCCCAACGTCTCATATAACTTGGCTGAATGGGGGATGCGAGACGGGCCAGGAGGTTATCGCGACTTCCATAAATGGGCAGTTACTCAAAAAGATCTGTTTTTGCATTTCGAGCCTGTAGGCGGCTGCCCGCAGGCTCTACGGCGGCTATCCAAAGCTGGAATCAGAATAAGAATTGTCACTCACCGACTTTTCATTAGCTATTTTCACGTTCCAGCAATCTTACAGACCATTAAATGGCTAGACTATCATGGGATTCCGTATTGGGATCTCTGTTTCATGGGCGAGAAAGCACAAGTTGCGGCCCATGTGTACATCGACGACACGCCAGACGTTATTGATAAGCTACTAGCCTCCGAGGGAGATGTGATTATTTTTGGCAATACCACAAACCGTCAGTACGAAGGGCATCCTCAATACATAGAAAGCTGGAAGGGCGTGGAAGAACTGGTACTACGAAAATATGATGAATGGGAGAAGGATGTTGAGGCGGCTAGCAAGCCAACACCATTAGTTCCTCCACCACCTAATATGCCCAAAAAGTCCTGAGCCTGCCCAAAAGTTACCTTGGATTCCGACTTTTTGCATCAAGCACCCTACTTCTGCATCAGGTTAGACTTTTGCAGCAAAGCCCACAGTAGAACAGTCGCCGCCCAGCATTATAAGTGGAGTCCAGAATCGGCTCTGGAGGGATAGTTGAGTAAAACTTGAGCATTGCTTCTATCAGCTCGGCGTCGCCTTTTTCCCAGACGCTGCTCAAAGGCTCATATATGGAGTCGCCATTACCGGATATAGCAGCTGGTATTTGGGGATCTTGTCCTAAGTGAGTTGCCATTTTTCGAAGCATCATTTTGGCCGCACTGAAGTTCCTTCATTTCGAAGAGCGTTTTTATTATTGAGTGGAATTCAAGTCCACCCTTCGTGTTCTTTGTCATGCCGGTGAGGTACCTCTACGTTGCGGAGTGATCTTTATTCGAGGGGCTAAGGCAGTCAATCAAAAGGCAGTGAAAGACTTTTGCGAAAACTAGCAAAATCTTTATCTAACCTTGCTGCTAACCGCCCGAAAGCTTTTAGTCTCATTCAAGATAGGTTTAAGCGCTCGCGCTGAGTTGATAGCGTTCGAGTTTGAGGTAGAGGCCGCGGCGGGTGAGTCCGAGTTCACGGGCAGCGCGTGAAATGTTGCCGCCATGTTTGCGCAGAGCTTCAGAGATCATGCGACGCTCGACTTCCTGCAAGGCGTCCGCAAGCGTGAGGTTCTGCATTGAGGCTGAAGGCATTGACGCCAGGGTGGAAGCAGCAGCGCCATGAGAGATTGGGGAAGATGTTTTCTTGAGCTCGGGCGAAAGCTGTTCCGGGGTAATGACGGCGCCTTCTTCAGCGCGCGCTACGATGCGCTGGATCTCATTGCAAAGCTGCCGGACATTGCCGGGCCAATCGCAAACCATCAACAGGTCGACAGCCGGAGGCGTGATCTGAATGTCTTTGCGTCCAAACTTCGCGCCGTAATGATTGATGTAATAGTTAACGATCGTTGGAATTTCGGAACGGCGTTCACGCAAGGGCGGAACGCGCAGCCGGATAACATTGAGGCGGTAGTAGAGATCTTCCCGGAAACGTCCTTGCGCCACCATCTCTTCTAAGTCGCTATTCGTAGCGGCGATGATTCGGACGTCGACTTTAATTGGTCGTTGTTCACCAAGCGGTTGAATCTCACCTTCCTGAAGGAAGCGGAGGAGCTTTGGCTGCAGGTCGAGCGGCAGGTCGCCGATTTCGTCGAGGAAGAGCGTACCTCCTGCAGCGGTGCGGATCACGCCCTGCGAATCAGTTACAGCTCCGGTGAAGGCACCGCGCCGGTATCCAAAAAGATACCCCTCCGACAATTCCTTGGGGACCGCTGTGCAGTTGAAGGGCACGAACACTTTGGCGCGGCGCGACGACAGGGCATGAATTGCGCGAGCGACTAATTCCTTACCCGTACCAGATTCACCTGTTACGAGAACAGTTACATCCGACGAACGAATCTTGTGAACTTCTTCCACGAGACGAGTCATCGCGGGGCTGGAATGAATAAAACCAGGCATCAAACTCGCGCCTGCTAATTCATCTGGCTGCTGCAGACCAGTGCCTTTTTGGGCCCCCGCGCGCAAGGCGCAAACGTCCATGCCTAAACCAACTACACGGAGTAGAGGTTCCATCGACATTCCGCCAGGCAATCGGCTGCGATTACGCGGCGAGATATAGAGAGTCGCCGCCGGAGCGTTTGATGAACGCAAGGGAATGATGGCCGCGTCATGCTTCTTGGCGTAGCGATCGCGATCCTGATCAGTATCGAGCTGTTCCACTTCTTCCGCGATCTTGGCGGCGTCAGCCGGCGTGCAACCGTGAGCGATCACCACCCGTGGATGATGATGCTCACCTTGTTCGCTGATCAGGACACGTTGCGCAGTCGTTTCCTGGCGCATGATGGCCGCTAGTTCGCGGAGCAACAGTTCGCGGGATGCAACTGCCTCCGCTAGCCTCAAAGTTAAGAGCTGCGTGAGGGCCGAGTGTTCCAAACTCGGTTCGGGCGTTGTTTGGTCGAGATTATCGAGTGCTTCTTCTGCGCGCGCCAGATCGAGACGAGCACCTAACTCGCGAAACGTATTGATCGCCCGTGAAAGCTGCTCAGCGGCGCGATGGGGCTGACTGATCGAGTAAGCACGGCCCAGTTCATAGTGCGCACGCGCGGCTCGATAACGATCACCCAGCATGTCGAAAATCGAAACGCTACTTCCAAAGTGTTGTGCTGCCGCGGTCGCGTCAGACTGAACCATTTCCAACGCGCCGAGCAGTCGCTGTGCTTCGCCGGCAAATCCAAGATCTGTTGTCGAGTCAGTAACTTCGGCTTGAACTGTCTGCAGCTCTTTTGAGCACTCGCCTATATCGTTGTGGCGCAAATGCGCTTCGGCGACCAGGAGACGCGATTCGCAAATGGCCTGGCGATCGCCAATGCTTTCTGCGATGGCGAGAGCTTCCAAGCCCTTCGAGAGCGCGCGTTCTTCATCTTCGATCGCGAGATAGCAGCGCCCGAGTGTTCGCAACGCCTGAGCGGCATACCACCTATTTCCGTTCTCATTAGCAAGGGCGACTGCGCGTTCAAGATAGGATTGTGCTTCCTCCAAATCGCCGCGAAGCATGCTGAGCTCGCCGAGCGAGTCGAGAATCATCGGCACTTTGGCACCGCGTTCGTCGACCTCAGAAGCTAGCGAAAGCGCTCGCTCCAGAGCTTCCTGCGCACGTCCCCACTGTCCAATCAAGATTAAGTTGATACCGAGGTTATTGTAGCCATCGGCAGCACTTGTTTTGTGATCGGTGCGTTCGTAGTAGTTGATCGCCTTCTCGAGATAGCGAATACCTTCGAGAGGTCGCTTGAGGAACCAGCAGGCGCCGGCCATGTTGGCGTAAATGCGGCCGAGGGAATAACTGGCTGGATTATCTCCAATTAGTTTGAGAGCTTGTTCGAAGTTTTCGAGGCTGGATTCGTAGTTCCCCTCATGAGTGTCAGCGATGGCTATTCCGAAATAAGCTTCAGCGAGACCGCGCCAGTCCCCTGTCTGCCGATATTGGTCGAGAGCGCGCTGAGAGTAGTCGCGCGCGATCGGGTACTCGTTGATTGTGCGATAGACACGAGCGAGGGCACCGTAGATAGGGCCGAGCTTGGCTTCGGATCCCCCTTCGGAAAACTCGCGGAGCACCGCTTTCAGAATTGAAATGGCTTTGGGATGATCGCCGTTGTGGTTATGCGCGAGGCCAATTTGCACGCGCAAGCTGCAAACGGTTTCCGGATCGAGCTTGGCTTGAGATTCGGCAGTCTCATACATCGCGACCGCAGTCAGCGATTCTCGATACCGGCCTTGCATTTCGAGTGCGGCGGATAAGGCGCAGCGGGCCAGGGCCAAAACTGTAGGATTATTCCGGGCGGCCGAGATCAATAAGGTGAGACGCGTCCGCGCTTCAGTAGAAAGGCCCTGGTCCAGAAGGGAACGTACCTCGTCCAATTCCTCAATCAGAGCTTCATTTGAAGGGTTTTTTGAACGCAGACGAACGCGGGCATCGGCGAGGTCAACGACACTTCGCCCATCTGGGGTCTCTTCTTTTTCAGGACCGCCAGGCCCCGAACGCACACGTTTAGCCATTTAACCTTCAGTAAAGTCGCAATAAACGACTTGTTTCATACTGCTTTCTGCTGTGAAGAGCGGAAGGTTGGAAGATCGCCCGTTTGGCCGCGACGCCTTCTCATTAATTCTAAACGACTTAAATTTAACACATGCTCCAAAGGGCGTCTATATAGTTCCCGTTGCGGTAGTCTCCTAATTTCTGCAGGAGCGGCATTCTGGTTGCCGCCACTCTTCAGCATCAGGCGCGCACGGGGTGACGCATCTACATCTTTTCAAACCAGGGCAAAGCCCAGTTACAAAGTGCGGAAATGCGGCCTTAAGTGAAGCGCGCCCGCAGACTTATTTTTCTGCAAAGGCCGCGCTTCCGTCTACATCGTTAAGTTAAACTACAAGTAAAACTTAGCGTGGTCGTTAACTTGACACTCCTAAGACCCGTCGCTATTCTTGCCGTTTCCGTCGTAAGCGCGGAACTTCGCCTAGGGATGTATGTTTGAGTCGCTGTCGGACAAGTTAAAGCGAACGCTCAAGAATCTGCGGGGCGAGGGCGTGCTCACGAAGGAACACGTTGAGGCGGCCTTGCGGGAAATTCGTCTCGCGCTACTTGAAGCCGATGTAAATTACAAAGTCGCTAAGGACTTTATCGCGTCGGTTAAAGAGAAGGCCGAAGGCGCGCAGGTCTGGCAAGATCTTAAACCTTCAGAACAAGTCGTCAAAATCGTTTACGACGAACTTGTCGACTTGCTAGGTGGCCAGTCGTCACGGCTGGTTTTTACAAGACAGATTCCGAACGTGGTCATGATTGTCGGACTGCAAGGTTCCGGCAAGACAACTTCGACGGGAAAAATCGCTCGCTGGCTGGCTCAGAACCAGGATCGAAAACCGCTCCTGGTTTCAGTCGACGTTTACCGTCCCGCAGCGCGCGAGCAATTGAAGGTCATCGCTAAAGCGACTGGCCAACAGATCTTTGAACATCCTGAAACGAACGATCCGCTTACTCTCGTTCGCGAAGCTTACAAGCACGCGCAACAAACTGGATTCGACACGCTGCTGATTGATACCGCCGGCCGGCTTCACATCGACGATGAGTTGATGGTGGAGTTGGAACGGATCAAGCAGGAAACACATCCTGTTGAAATTCTATTTGTGGCCGACGCGATGACTGGTCAGGACGCGGTTCGCTCCGCGGAAGAGTTTCACAAACGCGTGGGTATCACCGGCGTCGTTCTGACAAAGATGGATGGCGATGCGCGCGGCGGTGCGGCCCTCTCCATCAAACAGGTTATCGGCCAGCCGGTAAAGTTTGTCGGCGTCGGCGAAAAATACGACGCGCTTGATCCTTTCTATCCGGACCGCATAGCCCAGCGAATTCTGGGAATGGGCGACGTCTTGTCGCTGATTGAAGAGGTCCAGTCAAAAGTAGATCAGGATGAAGCCGAAGCTCAGTTAAAGAAGATCCAGAAGAATGAATTCACGCTGGATGACTTTCGCTCGCAGTTGCGGCAAGTCAAGAAGCTCGGCTCCTTCTCGAAGATCATGAAGCTGTTGCCGGATCAGCTGCTGGGCGGGATGGGCATGCCTCAGCTTGACGAGGAACAGACCAAGCAGATGGAGAAGGAGTTGAAGCGGACTGAGTCGATTATCGACTCGATGACCTGGCAGGAAAGAACCGATCACAAGATCCTAAATGCGAACAGAAGGCGCCGCATTGCGAGAGGATCGGGAACGTCCGTTGCCGAAGTTAATCAACTGGTGAAGCAGTACACGGAGATGCGCCAGATGATGCGGCAGTTGAGCGGTTCGGGGATGTTTGGTGGTGGCGGCTTGAAAAGCAAGATGATGCGGCGCATGACTGGCATGCCGGATCTAAGCGGAATGGGAATGGAAGGCAATGGCGGGGAACAGCAACTAGCAGCCGGGCCCTCGCGAAAAAAACTGAAGAAGAAGAAAAGAAAGAAACGACGATAACAAAGCATTTGAGTTTACGGAGGAGAAGCACTTGTTAGCTATTAAATTGATGCGCACCGGCGCGAAGAAGCGTCCTTCATACCGCGTGGTAGTGAAGGAGAAACAGTCAAAACGCGATGGAGCATATCTCGAGAACATAGGGACGTATGACCCGACCCGTCAGCCGGCGGAGATCAAACTCAAAATGGATCGCGTCCGTTACTGGATTGAAAAGGGCGCTCAACCGACCGATACAGTCGGGCAACTAATTAAAGCCAGTACCAAAGCAGAAGCGGCAGCCCAGTCCGCGACAGCTTAAGAACCTTTGCTAGTAATCCGGTCGGCGCGTGTTTGGTTGAACACACATGAAAGAGACCGTTGAGATGATTGTTAAGGCGCTGGTCGACGATGTTGAGGCCGTTGACGTGCGCGAGATAGACCGCAATGGCGCGACCCTCCTCGAAGTGCGAGTGGCGCCGAATGATATGGGCAAGGTAATTGGGAAACAAGGACGCACGGTGCGCGCACTAAGGTCGTTGACGCACGCGGTCAGTTTGAAGCGCAAGCATCGCTTCGTTTTAGAAATTGTCGAATGAAGCAATCGAGCTTAGGCGACCTCGATTTGGTCATCATCGCTCGCGCCGTAAAGACAAGAGGTCTTAAGGGCGAATTGGTCGCCGAGCTTCTGACAGACTTTCCCGATCGCTTCGCAGACATCAGCTCCTTGATAGCAGTTAGTCCTGAAGGCCACCGTAAGTCGGTAGGACTTGAAAATCATTGGTTCCAACAGGGGCGGGTAGTTTTAAAGTTCGCCGGCTTCGACTCGATTGAGGCCGCTAAAGAGCTGGTTGGTTTTGACTTCGCTGTTCCTGAAGGGGATCGAGTCGACCTGGGAGAGGGTCATTTTTACCACTGGGAATTGGAAGGCTGTCTGGTCGAGAGCCACGACGGCACACCGGTGGGAACGGTCAAAGAGGTTATCCGCCTCGGCGGAGAGATTGAAATGCTTGCAGTTGTTGATGCGCAGGGAGTGACTCGCTTAATCCCGCTGGTCGAATCGATCGTTCTCGACGTCGATATCACCGAACGGAAGATTCGCATTGATCCACCGCCAGGGTTGTTGGAATTGTAGGTTGATTTAGCATCGTGCTGCGCTTTGACATAGTCACGATCTTTCCCGACTTCTTTCGCGAGGCGTTTGACTATGGAATCATTCGCAGAGCACGAACTGCGAAGCTGGTGGAAATAAAAGCGCACGACTTGCGCGCCTGGGCCCCCGACAAACATCACTCGGTTGATGATCGGCCTTTTGGCGGTGGCGACGGCATGGTTTTTAAGCCCGAGCCCGTCTTTGCCGCGGTCGGCGAACTGACGGGCAAGAGCGAACGAGCTGATTATCCGGCCGACACGCGAGTCGTTTTGCTATCGCCCCAGGGGCGAGTGTTTAGGCAGCAACTGGCACAGGACTTTGCGAGTAGCGCCACACAGGTTGTTTTGATCTGTGGCCGCTACGAAGGCGTGGACGAAAGGGTAGTTGAAGGTCTTGTTACCGACGAAGTCTCGATCGGCGACTATGTACTTTCTGGCGGCGAGCCGGCGGCCCTGGTTGTAATTGATGCGATTGTCCGTTTATTGCCAGGCGCCCTGGGCAGCGAGACGTCAGCGGAATACGAATCTTTTTCGGAAGGCTTGCTGGACTATCCACATTACACTCGACCGCCCGAGTTGCGCGGTTTGAAAGTGCCCGATGTTTTGTTAACCGGCAATCATGCAGAGATTGCGCGATGGCGGCGCGAAAAGGCGCTGGAGAAGACGCGACGAAATCGTCCGGATTTGTTGAAGCAAAGTTAAAGCGGCCCAGGTTGTTCATTGGGATTGGCGGACTACAGAATTTGAGTTTTAGTGGAGTGATGAAATGAATCGACTAGACGGAATTGAGAAAACACAATTGCGCGACAAGGTGCCGCAATTTCAGCCAGGCGACACGATACGCGTCCACGTGCGAATCAAGGAATCCGAAACCAAAGAACGACTTCAGGCTTTTGAAGGCGTGGTTATCGCTCGCAAGCACGGCGGTGCTCGCGAAACGATCACGGTGCGGAAAACCAGCTTTGGTGTCGGCGTCGAAAGAATCTTTCCGCTCCATGCCACCATTGTCGATCACATTGAAGTGATCAAACGTGGTCGTGTCCGGCGGGCGAAACTTTATTACTTGCGCGAGCTGCGCGGCAAAGCAGCGCGCATTCGCGAACGCGACACGCGCGGCCAGCAGGCAAAAGACTCTGCTGCATCCGCTGCCGGCAAGGTTAAATAGAACTGGCGGTTAAATAGAACTGGCGGCGGTTCCTGCCTTGGTTCAGATGTGACCGGGAGCTGACTTTGCGGATCGCTATAGATGCCCATGCAGTTGGCACCGGCCTGGGTGGGAACGAGAGTTACGCGACTAACCTGATCGAAGCGCTCGCAGCGATCGATTTAGTCAATGAATACACTCTCTATGTAACCCGCCAGGAGGCAGTTCAGAAGTTTTCGCAGCGCTGGCCAAACTTCACCGTTCGTCAAACTCGTCCGCACACCCCCCTAATTCGTATTCCTCTAACGCTCAGTGCTGAACTGAGAAAAAATCCCGTGGATGTGCTGCACGTTCAGTTTACAGCTCCTCCTTTTCCGCCTTGTCCAGTTGTAGTTAGTATTCACGACCTTTCGTTTGAACATCTTCCCGAAACGTTCAATCGTCGCAGCCGCGCCCAGCTGCGGTTAACAGTGCGGCGTTCTGCGCGCAAGGCGACTCACATTCTGGCGCTCTCCGAACATGCTAAAGCAGATATTGTGGCTACCTATGGCATCCCGCCTGCGAAAGTGACGGCCATACCCCTGGCTGCCGCCGACCGCTTTACGCCAGTCACTGACGAAAGAGAACTGCAACGGGTACGACATACTTACGGAATAGCTGGGGACTACATCCTGACGGTTGGCGCCATTCAGCCGCGAAAGAATTTAAGCCGGCTGATTTCAGCCTACGCGCGGTTGCGGCGCAAGGATCCGCAAGGTGCACATCCCCGACTAGTAATTGTTGGTCGACAGGCCTGGTTGTTCGGCGAAACGCTCCGCTCGATTCGCGAAAGCGGTTTTGGCGACTCGATAATCCTGACAGGCTATGTGCCTGATGCTGACCTTCCTGCGCTTTATTCTGGTGCTCGTTGCTTTGTCTACCCCTCATTTTTTGAAGGGTTTGGTCTGCCACCGTTGGAAGCGATGAGGTGTGGTGTGCCCGTGATCACCGGAAATCGCACAAGCCTTTTAGAAGTTGTTGGAGATGCTGGAATCCTGGTCGATCCACTCGATCCTGATGCCATCTCCTCTGCACTGTCACGCGTTTTAAATAATGAAGACCTTCGTCAAGAGCTGAGTGTCAAAGGCTTGAATCGCTCGCGCTTGTTCAGATGGCATGAAACGGCAAAACGAACTCTTGAAGTTTATGAACGTGCCGCCGATAATAAACCTGCTGCTCACATCTTAGAGTCGCGTTAAACAGAGGCTTCCTTGGCACCCCCCAATTGGCTACTGACAAAAGTATGCGCATAGCGATCCTTGGCACCCGGGGCATTCCTGCCAGCTACGGTGGCTTCGAAACTTTTGCAGAACACTTATCTACGCGGCTGGTGGCGCGCGGGCACGACGTGACGGTGTATTGCCGCGCCCACTATGTTTCACCTCGCCAGCTTGAATACCACGGTGTCCGCTTAAAAGTACTGCCCACCATCCGGCATAAGTACTTCGATACCGTTGTGCATGCCTTTCTCTCCGCGCTGCATGCAGTGCCCTCGCGGTTCGATGCCGCGTTAATCTGCAACGCGGCAAACGCCCCCTTTGCCTCTATTCTGCGCGGTACTGGAACTCCCGTTGCAATTAATGTTGACGGGCTCGAACATAAACGAAAGAAGTGGAACTGGCTGGCCCGGAAGTACTACGTGCTTGCTGAACGTCTGTCTACAATTCTGCCGAATGTCACCGTCACTGACGCCAAAGTGATCCAGGACTACTACGCGGCCAGATACCATGCGCGCTCAACGATGATCGCCTACGGGGCAGAAGTTGAACGAAAACCCGATCGACCGGGAGTGCGACGTTGGCGCGTGGAGCCCAATCGATACGTGCTTTACGTTTCGCGTCTGGAACCGGAAAACAACGCACGCATGGTAATCGAGGCGTTCAAGAAAGTTCGCACCGCTTACCGATTACTTGTCGTTGGTGACGCTCCTTACGCGCATGAATACATCAACGATTTGAAAGAGCGAGCTCGCGGCGATCGGCGGATAATTTTTACCGGTTTCGTTTTTGGCCAGGACTATCGGGCCTTGCAACAGAACGCCTATTGCTATGTGCACGCAACCGAAGTGGGCGGGACCCACCCGGCATTGCTGGAAGCGATGGGCTACGGCAACTGCGTTCTGACGCTCGCGACTCCGGAGAATATTGAGGCTGTTGGCGATGCCGGCATTCCTTACGCTGACGAACTTGACCTAACTCAAAAGCTGCAGCGCGTCCTGCGCGACGGCTCGCTGGTCCAGTCATATCGCAACCGGGCTCAGCTCCGAGTGCAACAGAACTATGATTGGGAGCACGTCGTCGATCAGTACGAACAACTATTTGCTTCCATGGCCGGCAAGGATGTGCCGCGAACACCGACTCAGACAGCTTCCAGACGAGCTAAGGGAAAGAGAGATCTCGGGCGTCAGAAACTAATCTAAGGTCTGGAGTGGCAAAGAGAACGGCCCCGTCATTTCTGGCGGGGCCGAAGTTTCGGGCAGGTTCGGGTAAATCGTGTGGCGTTGGCAAAGGGGACTGAGATCGTCGCTTGGGGGCGACCTCAAGGGCTAGGCGGTGCATACATGCGGGCGAGATAAAGCCTGGTATTGTGAAAAATCGCCGCTTAGCAGTGCCTTTTGCTAAACCATTCCGTAGTTGAAAGAACCGAATTAACCTGACAATGTGGGAAATTATACGGAACTATTGTGACCTGTCAAGCAAATATTAAGAATTTCGCAAAGTTTTTGTAACATTTTCCGGCGCCTCTTCGAAGCCGATTCTAAGGTAGGGTGCAACCGCTCTGATTGAAATAACTTTTGGGAATTTGCGAGTTGCGGGGTCGATCACTATAATGCGCCCCGTTCGTTTGGGCTGATTCTGGCAGGAAAAGCTCAAATCGATAAGCGGCAATCATACAAAATGACAACTCAACTTCGACTGAAGCAGCGTAGGCGACCTGCGTCCTTTACGCCCAAGCGATCCGACACCCCTCTTCGCGCGCTGGCTCTCAGCCTTAGTCAAACTGCTCGCGCAGCTCTGACAGAGCCCTTCCTGCTCACGGTCGAGCACCACGCGATTGAGTTAGCAAAATTGCCCGCCAGGGTTTGACGGTTTTCGCATCGTTCACCTTTCCGATATTCACCATAGTCCTTTTACCAGTAGTGAGCAGATTGAGCGCGCGGTGGAAACCGCGAACCGTCTCAAGCCAGACATCATTGCTTTGACTGGTGATTACATTTCACATGACCGCCGGTATGCAGCTCCGTGCGCGGAATTGCTCGGTCGGCTCCGAGCTCGTCATGGAGTTTTCGCAGTTCTGGGAAACCACGATCACTGGACCGACGCGGCGTTGATAACCGACCTGTTTCGCGCCGAGGGAATTACTGTCCTGGTTAATCAAGGAATGCGCTTCGAGCGGAATGGTGAGGCGTTCTGGTTAGCGGGAGTCGACGACACCATGGTCGGATTGGAGGATCTTTCACTCGCGCTGGCCGGCGCCCGCGAAAGTGAAATGAAACTTCTGCTTGCGCATAACCCGATAATTTTGCGACGCGCCGCTCGAGCGAACGTTGATTTCGTACTGAGTGGGCACACTCATGGCGGGCAGGTTAAGTTTCGTTCAGAACAATCTGCTTCGGGAAGACCGAGGCGACGCCTACTTCGCGGACTCGGACGTCAAGGTGAGACCCAGATTTATGTCACACGTGGAGTCGGCACTGTCGTGCTTCCGATTCGTTATGGCTGTCCGCCCGAAGTATCACTCTTAGAGCTACGTCGTCCTGCGTAAGACCCCGGCTCGACCACGAAGTCGTGGCAGTTGGAAATAATCTGAATCCCACACCCAATCACGACGTAATGTCGTCCCGAATCATTACCGTTCCGAACTTGTTAACCATCTTCAGGATGGTTTTGATTCCCGTCTTTGTCACACTGCTTTTTTATCAACGATTCTTGCTGGCCCTGGCAGCTTTCGTACTCGCGGGCGTTACTGATGGACTCGACGGTTTGTTCGCGCGTCGCTTCGATCAGCGTTCTCAGCTCGGGACCGTCCTCGATCCTATCGCCGACAAATTGATGCTCGTAACTGCGTTTGTCGTGCTCTCGATGCGGAGCGTCTTTCCCCAGCCGCTGCCTGGCCACTTGCCAGTCCCTTTTTGGGTCACGGTGGCTGTCATCAGCAGGGACGTTTTTATCGTGGTTGGTGCGGCAGCAATCAATATCATGACGGGTTTCCGGGGCTTCCGGCCTTCATGGCTCGGTAAGTTGAATACGACCGTCCAGATCGTCGCCATCGCCATAATCATCTTCGCGGCCAGCTTCCCTTATGGAACGGGCTATTATCTGCCAACCCTTTACGTCGTCGTCTTCACCTTTGCCGTCCTTTCCGGCGCCCATTACGTCTTTTTTGCCTCAAAACTGCTGAATGAGGATCGGCGAAACCAGCCTCCAGCACTCTCCGAATCGGAACTCCCCAGCAACCTAACCTAAGCACCGCATCTCGACCCTCATCATCAAAGTTGACAGCGTCACACTCAGGTATTATATTAACCCGGCATTCAACCGGACTGGGTAAGCTGAGTGTGTTGGTTACGATTAAAGAGACTTGCGCGATGCGATTCTAACAAGCGAAATACCCAGTCCGAAACCGGGTTTTGGAGAAAATAACAAGATGAGTAGCAAGATTATTGGTATTGACCTTGGAACCACAAACTCTGTCGTGGCTGTCATGGAAGGTGGCGAGCCGACAGTAATTCCTAATTCAGAGGGTGGGCGTACGACTCCTTCCGTGGTCGCTTTCACCAAGGACGGCAGCCGTCTGGTAGGCCAGGTGGCCAAGCGCCAGGCTGTCACCAACCCTGAAAACACTATTTATTCAATTAAGACGATTCATGGGCCGCCGCTTCGACGAAGTGACGGAAGAAATCAAGCAGGTTCCTTACAAAGTTCAGGCTGCGGGAAGCGATGTGCGCATCGCGGCCGGGGGCAAAGAATGGAGTCCGCCGGAGATCTCCGCGATCGTTCTGCAAAAAATGAAGCAGTCAGCCGAAGACTATCTGGGCCACAAGGTCGACAAGGCTGTGATCACGGTGCCGGCTTACTTCAATGACTCGCAACGGCAAGCGACCAAAGACGCAGGCAAGATCGCCGGTCTGGAAGTCATGCGTATCGTTAACGAGCCGACTGCAGCGGCACTCGCTTACGGTCTGGATAAGAAGGGCGACGAAACGATCGCTGTTTTCGACTTCGGTGGCGGCACCTTCGACGTTTCGATCCTGGAAGTCGGCGAAGGCGTCGTGGAAGTTAAATCAACCAACGGTGACACGCACCTGGGAGGCGACGACATCGATGAACGCCTCATCGAGTGGATCATTGAAGAGTTCAAGCGCGATCAGGGAATTGATCTGTCGAGCGACAAGATGGCCTTGCAGCGTCTGAAAGAAGCGGCGGAGAAAGCAAAGATTGAGCTCTCCAGCACCATGGAGACTGAGATCAATCTTCCGTTCGTCACCGCCGATCAGTCTGGGCCGAAACATCTGGCAATGAAACTGACGCGCTCTCGCTTCGAGCAGTTGGCTGAGCCAATCTTGCAGCGTTTGCGTGGACCGGTCGAACAGGCCCTTAAAGACGCGGGCCTCGATTCCAAGAAAATCGACGAAGTCGTGCTTGTAGGCGGTTCCACTCGCATCCCGAAGGTTCAGGAGATCGTCCGTGAGTTGTTCGGAAAAGAGCCGAACAAGAGCGTGAATCCTGACGAAGTCGTTGCGATCGGCGCGGCAGTTCAGGCAGGCGTGCTGTCAGGTGAGAAGACTGACATTCTGCTGCTCGACGTCACTCCGCTCAGTTTGGGAATTGAGACACTCGGCGGGGTGTTCACGAAGTTGATTGAACGCAACACCACCATTCCCACGCGAAAGTCGGAAATCTTTTCCACGGCTTCAGACAATCAGACATCCGTCGAGGTTCACGTGTTACAGGGTGAGCGACAGATGGCTGGGGACAATCGCACCTTAGGCAAGTTTCACCTCGTGGGCATTCCGCCCGCACCGCGAGGCATGCCGCAAGTCGAGGTAACTTTCGATATCGATGCGAACGGCATTGTTAACGTGTCCGCGAAAGACATGGGGACCGGTCGCGAACAGAAGATTACGATCACCTCGTCGTCAGGTCTCAATAAGGACGAGATCGACAAGATGATGCGTGACGCTGAATCGCATGCCGCTGACGATGCGAAGAAGCGCGAAGAGATTGAAGCGCGCAACCGCCTCGACGGTCTGGTCTACCAGATGGAAAAAACGCTGAGCGAGAATCGTGAGAAAGCCGGCAACGTGGCTTCTGAAGTAGAAACGGCCATTGCCCAGGGCAAGACTGCTTTGCAGGAAGGCGGCGTCGAAAAGTTGAACGACGCGTTCAATCAGCTGCAGGCGGCTTCTCATAAACTGGCGGAGGCGCTGTATCAGCAGGCGCCGGCACCGGATGCAGAACCTCAGGCGGGAGCCGATCAGGCTTCTGCAGCTGGAGCCGCTTCAGGCTCGGGTTCGGGTGAGGACAATGTCATCGACGCTGAATACGTCGATGTGGATGATAAGAAGTAAATACAGTTGACGACTTAAGATCCAATTGCCGATTGGTTAGTGACTCGAGTTCGAAGCTGAAGTTTAGGCACGATGAGAGTTAACTGATCAATCGGCAATCGGCGGTTCTGGTCTCGGTTATTAGCTATGGCGAAACAGGACTACTACCAAACGCTCGGCGTGAAGCGCGATGCCAAGCCTGAAGAAATCAAGAAGGCCTATCGCCGGCTCGCGCGTAAGTATCATCCTGACGTCAATCCGGGTGATAAAGCGTCTGAAGAACGTTTCAAGCTAACAACCGAAGCTCATGACGTCCTTTCCGATCCGAAGAAGCGAGCTGTCTACGATCGCTTTGGTCAGTATTCCGACAATCTGGCGGATGCGGCTGCACGCGGTGCCACTCCAGGCAGCACGAGTGGCGGCGCTGCACCTGGTTTCGATTTCACCGGCTTCGATTGGGGCACAAGTTCCGGCGCCGGCAGCGGCACAAGTTTCAAAGACATCTTTTCCGATCTTTTCGGCGGTGGCGCCACGAAAGAGCGCGAACCTCCGCGGCCGCAGCCTAAGCGTGGCGCCGATATCGAAATGCCGCTCGCGCTCTCGTTCGAAGAAGCGCTGCAAGGCTTAACCACCAACATCACAGTAAACCGATCCGAACAATGTACTCGCTGCAACGGCGCAGGTGACATCGGGGGACCGGTGATGGTCTGTCCGACTTGCAAAGGCTCTGGTCAGGTAGAGCGAGCAGGCGGGCGTTTGCGCTTTGCTCAGGAATGCCCTGATTGCGAAGGCACGGGCCGGCGTCGATCGCCTTGCTCGTTATGCAAAGGCAAAGGCACGCTTCCAAAGACCGAGACTGTAAAGGTGCGCATTCCCGCTGGTGTGGAAACTGGCTCTCGCGTGAGAATTCCCGGCAAAGGTGAAGGCGGACGGATGGGTGCTCCGGCCGGCGACCTGCACATCATCACGAATGTGGGCAAGCACAAACACTTCACGCGCAAGGGCGATAATATTTATGTCACCGTTCCGATCACGGTGCCCGAAGCAGCGTTAGGAGCGAAGATCGAAGTGCCAACGGTTGAAGGCAAAGCGCAGTTGCGCATTCCCCCAGGCACGCAGTCGGGCCAAAAGTTTCGTCTGCGTGAACGCGGCGCGCCAGTCTTGCGCAATCCCGGATCTAAGGGTGATCAGTTTGTAGAAGTGCAGGTGATTCTGCCGAAAGTGATTTCGGAAGAGACGAAAGAGTTGCTGCGACAGTACGCAAAAATGAACGCGGACAATCCGCGAGTGGAGATGGGACTGGAATAGATTGCCGATTGATCTACATTGCCGATTGCCGATTGCGAATTGCCAATTGGTCTTTAGCGGAAGACGCGAGTTAAGTTTGAAAACAGCTGCTACCGACAAAAAGTAGGAAACCGAAGAAGCCAATTGGCAATCGACAATCGGCAATTGGAAATGTGAATAATTGGCAATCGGAAATGTCGTCATGAAGCGTAAGCCAAAGACATATACGATCAGCGCGGTGGCGGAACAGTACAGTCTCCACCCGCAGACCTTGCGTCTCTACGAGCGTGAAGGGCTGTTGAAGCCGTCGCGTTCGGAAGGCAACACGCGCCTCTACACCGATTCCGATCTCGAGCGCCTCGAATTGATCCTTTCATTAACACGCGACCTGGGTGTGAATCTCGCTGGCGTGGAAATCATCATGAACATGCGCGAGAAGATGGATGCGATGCAGCACGAGTTTGAGCGCTTCTTTCTTTATCTGCAGTCGCACGCCGAGGAGTTCACCAACTTCACCGAACCACCTGCCGAAGGCACGTCCGACGCACTTGTTCCCATCAGCCGCACCGCCGTGATCCGCCGCCGCACCGTCTCTCGCGGCTAATTGAACTGCCCTTCGAAGCTACAACGACGCAAGTAGCGAGGACGTATTTAAGCCCGCTGCCAGGTCAGGAAATTAAGGTGCGCGGACCAGGAAGACATCCCAAGCCCAGCGACCAAGTTGAGCGCCCTGAGCATCTTTTACTTTTGCTCTGTAGAGAAATCGGTTTCCAAACTCGTCAGTCTTTTTCGAGGTCTTGTAATCCAACTCTAGAGTTTGAAGTCCCAACTGACTTAGGGAGTGGAGTTCTGAGGCTTCGGAAACTCCATTATGGTTCGTGTCTTGCCAGAGTCGCAACGACGTGAAAATTGAATCGCTTGATTCTATCTTGCCATCACCGTTACCTCCAATGACAGGCTTGTCGAATTCAGCGAGCGCAAGAAAACCGTTCTTTCCTTCTCCCGACGGCGGTGAAGGCTGATCTGTTAAATTACCAAATAGCTCTTTCCCATTATCGACTACTCCGTTTCCATTACGGTCAAGCGCTAACCAGGCATCGTCAGACCCCGCAGCGGTCCATGAGAGCAATTCTGTCGGCCCGTCGCCTCCAATATCGAAAGAAACCCCATTCGCTGCATCAGTGAGATTAAAACCGTTTCCCGCAACATCAATTAAGATTGGTGAAGGTGGATAACAACAGGTTCCGCCCGCAGTGTAGCCGTCAGGACAGCCATAATTTGGCCAGAGACACCAATCTGCGTCTGAGCCGTAAGCGGGGTCATCACAAAAGTCAGGACAACTAACCGGGTTAAGGCGAGCAGTAGGTGGTAGTGAAATTCCAGTATCCTCCAATCGAATTGCACTGACTTTCGTTCGGTTGTTGGCAACTGTTACTAAACCAATACCCCACAACATCATTGCAGGCTGATTGGCTTGCAATTTGAGATAACTGAACACAGCAACCTGTTGTTGTGTTCCTTCTGTGATTGCTCGGGCAATAACCGTAACCGTTTGGATAGATCCCGCACTTCTTGCAGGTATGCGGGCAAATCATCGAACTAATCTCTGTATGTTCCACGTCGTCGCTTCCAACCCACCCATAAGATATTGCGCCTGGACTTGGTGTGGCATTGCAATGTATTGGGACATTGATATTACGAGCGGGATTTTCGCAAAGCTGCACGCGACCCAACAATGCTGTAGGTGGAGCCCCGTCACACAGGTGGTAATAGGAGTAGCTGTCAGGACTCGCCGGACAATCTAAGTAAAAACAGTCATTTCCCTGGGCGTCGTTCCAAGCCGTACATGACGGGTTGCTTCCTACCGAATTAGTAACGAGCCCATCCTGTCGCAAGCGCGTAATAGGTAAGAAAACACGCAGCGCTCCCGATTAACATGGAGAAAAGTGTTATTACACGCTTCATGGTTCGCGTCTTCCATCTTTTGAATCAAACGGCTTTTCGAGTTCAGACTTCATCGCTTCCAGTCCGCGCTTTTGCTTCGCTTTAATAAGGCGATGTTTGACAACACTTACTCCTGTCGCAAACCCGTCATACCATTCAGCAGAAAGGTTTTCACCTTCTGGTGTTACTGGTGCTGCGTCAGTAAGCGCCAACTCTAACGCCTGGAGGCCTCTCTGATTGAGAATTTCCCGATACCTCTTAATGGCCGATTGACCGCCCGCGCGTTTCCCATCAAGTCTGTCTCCGGACCTACTGGTATCATCACCCCACCTGCTTCCGTCCGCGAATTCAACAAAATCTACGATGAGAGTAATTTCAACCGGAGGTTTAGGGTAAGCGCTTCCTATTCCGCCATCATCTACTCTAGAGGCAGCTGGACGAAGAAGAAGCGATTCGGAGCGAAAGTGAACCAAGGACGTGCCTGTAGTTGGTGCACTCGGCGCCAGACTGATTTGTTGCTGAATAGCATAAGCGCTGATCGGTTTATCACTGGTATTGGTTACCGAGTACCAATAATGGGGTGCTAAGGGATTGGAAGAGTCAACTCCAGTCGAAAGAAGTTGCAGGGGACAATTAGCTTGCTTTGCAATGACGATTCGCGGACTTGCTGTTTGCGAAGTTCGTGCAAAAACCAAAAACAAGGCTGCTCCTGAAACCACACCTATAACTAACGGTTTAAGAAAAACCTTTAGAATCCTATTGAACATATTGGTACTCCTTGTGGCGTAAGGAACTATCGGGAAGTCCTTGTAAGGGTCTCTAAATGAAGAGAAGTATTTAACTACGCGGCCTTATACGCCTCTCTATAAAAAACATCAAGGCTAATCAAATCAGGTGTCGTTAGCACATGATATGTCCGATCGAATTAACACATGAAGTGTCCGATCTGAGCGGTGGGGGTCGACCTGGGTGAAGCAAGCATTGCAGGGAGCGGGATTGGTGAAAGCGACGCGGAAGCGTGGGCCACATCGCAAGCGACGACCGCGGCGACCATTACCAGGAATGTTGCTGCACATTGACGCCAGCAAGCACCAGTGGTTCTGCGATCATCGCTGGTATGACTTGCTGGTGCTCATGGACGATGCCACCAGTGAGATCTATTACGCCCAGTTGGTCGAGGAGGAATCGACGCGCACAGTGCTGGCCGGGTTGCGCGAAGTGATTGAGCAGCAAGGTGTGTTTTGTGCGCTTTACAGCGATAGAGCGACGCATTTCTTTCTCACACCCAAGGCTGATGAGCCAGTGGATCACACGCGGCTGACGCAAGTGGGCAGAGCGTTGCGACAGTTGGGGATTCAGATGATTCCCGCTTATTCACCACAGGCTCGAGGGCGCAGCGAACGAGGGTTTGGCACCTGGCAGGGGCGGCTGCCTCAGGAACTGCGACTGCGAAAGCTCACCACCGTGGCTGCCGCTAATCAGTTTCTGCGTGCTGAGTATGTGAAAGAGTTCAATCGTCGCTTCAGCGTCAAAGCTACGGAGCGTGGGACAGCTTTTGTACCAGTGCGGCGCAAGGAGTTGGACCTCGTCTTCTCCCTCCAACATGAGCGGGTGGTGGCGCGGGATAACACGGTGAGCTTTGCCAATCGCGTCTGGCAGCTCGAGCGCTCCAAACTACGAGCTACCTTAGCCGGCTGCAGAGTTACGGTGCACGAGCATCTGGATGAGACCATCTCGATTACCTTTGGTCCCCATCGCGTGGGACGCTACACCGCTGACGGCCAACCAGCTATGGAAATGACGCCGCCGAGGAAAGCGACCAAACCCGTCGCTTCCCGCAGCAGCTTGGAAAAGTCAGGCCAAAAAGCCGCCTGACTTTCCCACATTCCCGCAGCTACTACTGGATATTTAGATGAGAACTATAAAAACCAAACCGGACACTCACTTGCTAATAACACCGGACATTTTAATTTGCTAACAACATATCCAAAGGCTAGGCTGAAGGTATTTGATATTAGGCGGGGCCAGGCACTTTTAAAATTGCTAAAACAGCTAAGCGAGCGAGTGATCCGGCAGGAGTTCGAGCACATCTTGCATTCGCGCGGTGCAAAGTTCACCAACTTCACCGAACCACCTGCCGAAGGCACCTCCGACGCGCTCGTTCCCATCAGCCGTACAGCCGTAATCCGTCGCCGCACCGTATCGCGAGGTTAAAGGAAATCTTGCAACGATCAAGAGTAGGTCTTAGCCTCGGCAGATTGTTTTGTCCTGCTTTGTAGTGATAGGCTCCGCGCGCCTTCGAGCAAGTGTCGTTTACATTCGCCGAACTCGATCGCAATACGTTCCGTTAATTCGAGATTCTCTTAGGTCACAGCAGCGCTGTGCCTTCCTCACAGGAGAAATCAAATGCAGCCTTCACCGCTGACTAGCCTCGCTCCTCTTCAAATCACTTTGATCATAATTTCGACGTTGCTTGCTTTGCCGATAGTCTCGGCGCAAGACCTTGATGGCGCCAGCATCAACGCCAGAGTTGTCGATCAAGACGGGGCGGTGATCGCCGGTGCATCGATCACCGCAACTCTCAACCGAACTGGTGTTACGCGGAAAGCTACTCACCTTGCCGATGGGCGCTTCGCCATCCGTCAGCTTGAGCCCGGAACATACACCGTGCAGATTTCTGCTGAAGGGTTTGCGTCAAGTGAAAGAAAAGAGCTGAAGCTTATCGCCGGTCAAACTGCCTCTGTCGAAATAACTCTTTTTCCGCAAAGCCTGGCAGTGGATCCGGTAACCGTGAATGCGGCAGACGAAGCGCCGCTCGATACAACTCGCACCGTAGTTGGCGGGACCTTGACCATGCAAGAGATTGAAGCTTTACCAATTTCCAGCAGGTCCGCTCTGGATCTGCTTTTCACTTTGCCGGGCATTACTGAGGAACCGCTTTCTACGCGCGAGCTCGCCGAAGATCGCGAAAGCAATCACGCCGGCAGCCCGGAGGAAGCGGGCATTTTTGCAGTGGCAGGCGGTCCGGCGTACTCCAACAACTTGACCATCGATGGCCTCGACAATAACGACGACCGCGGCGCGCGCGAGCGTTTTCAACCTTCCGTCGAAGCCGTCGAGGAAGTTCAGGTCATTACTAATCAGTTTTCCGCTGAGTATGGTCGAGCGTCAGGCGGTCGCATCAATATAAAGACTCGCGGTGGTTCGCTGACGCTGCACGGCCGTGCCTTCGCCTTTTTCAAAGACGAAGCTCTCAATGCGAATACGTTCAGAAATAATTCACTCGGTCTAAAGCGACTGCCGCTTCAGGAACACAATCCAGGCTTCAATCTTGGTGGACCTTTCCGCGTACATCGCAGCCAAAGTAACCGTACGCTTTTCTTTATTTCATATGAATTAACCAGGGTGCTTGATAGTGCCTTAATCGATACGCTCGTCCCGGTGCAACAAAATCCGCGCTTTCCTTTGCCCCGCCCGACGTCCCTCGAGGGATTGCGCCTTGAGGATGCCGCCAGCTCGTCTTCAAGCACCAACATTGCGCCCTTCTTTTCCGCCATTTCCACGCCCTTAAGAAATCAGACCATTACGACGCGTATCGATCACCAGTTCAGCCCGATCCACAACGGCACTTTTCTCTATCAACTTGGGAGACTCAAGAATCTGCGCCAGTTCGGCGGCGGTAACCGTCTTGCGGACGCCCTGCAGGCAAAAACACGTTACTCGGACGCACTCTCTTACTCGGACAGTTATGTATTCTCAGCGAATACTGTGAATCAAATTCGCATGCAAGGGGCGAGGCTGGCGCCCGCTGTCAGGGCAGGCGGTGGAGATTCTCCTGTCGTTTTGATTACATTAAATGACCCGTTGCCAGCGACTGACGCCGCTCGTCATACCGGTACGGTTGTGGCCGGCTCCTCGACGACCGGTGCTACGGATCGACGTGAAGCTCGTTTTCAAATTCAAAATGTGCTGACTCACCTAACGGGAGCACACAGTCTAAAGACGGGTCTGGACCTTCAAATCATTAGTTCGACGTTCATTGATCTGGCTGACGCGTCCGGCACGTTTAGCTTTGCGAGTGCAGGAGACTTTCTTGCTAACACGCCAAGCCGTTTTCGCCAGAACTTCCTCACTGAATCTACACAACGAAACCGCTACGTCGGATTCTTTGTGCAAGACGAATGGCGCGCAGTGGCCAACCTTACTGTGAGTTACGGGCTTCGTTACGAACGCGAAAGCATCATCGATGACGGGGACAACTGGTCTCCGCGACTCTCGATTGCCTACGATCCCTTTGGCTCGGGAAGAACAGTCCTGCGCGCAGGGGCTGGAATTTTCTACAACCGCGCGTTGCTGCGCACAATCGACGACTTCACGCTCGGAGCGAGCCAAAGATTCTTCGACACAAACACCCTGCGCGATGCGACCAGCGGCAGGTTGTTAACTGCCGCACAGCGTCGAGAGTTTATTTCGACACATCTTAATTTTCCTCAGACACTCACCGTCGATTCACCAATCGTGAGGCAGCATGGAGTGTTGAATACGGGATTCTCGCGACGGCTGGATCCGGCTCTACGAATTCCGGAAAGTTATCAGGCGAACGTAGGAATAGAACGCGATCTCAGACGCGGATTCTCCTTCGAAGCCAACTACACCTTTAATCGCGGGCTACATCTGTGGCGAGAGTTGAACATCAATGCGCCACGGTTGCCAACGGGCTTTCGGGACTTTTCGCAATATCTGGCGTCCCGCGATTTTGCCAATTTTCGCGCCGGATCGACGGGTTTGCGGCCTTTGTACAACGCGGCAACCGCAGGCGAGTTAGTCAGATTTGTCTTGAATGCCCCTGATCCGCCGAACCCAAATGCTGTGGGCCAGATGTTCGAGTTCGGTGTTCCGATTTCGCTGATAAATCTCAACAGCGTTTCGTCGGGGACGGCGATCGAGGTCGCCCTCGCGGCGCTGCAAAATTTGCGGCCCGATCCGTCGCATACTGAGGTAGAGCAATTAATTTCTGCCGGAAATAGTTTTTATCGGGGCCTCACGCTCGAACTCCGCAAGCGTATTGGCTCGAGTAAGAGTCTGACTTTTGCTTTTCGCGCCGCCTATACGCTCTCGCACTTGATCGACGACGGCGTCGTCAACACTTCCGATGCGTTGACGCCTGGTGACTTCCGGCATGAACGCACTCGAAGCCTGCTTGATCGACGGCACCGGTTTGTCTTCTCCGGCACTTTTACCATTCCGCGGCAACTGGGAAGACTTCAAGTGTCGCCTATCCTTCGCATTGCTTCGGAAGCTCCTTTCAATATTTCCAGCGGCGGCGTGGATCGCAACCTGGATGATGTAAGCAACGATCGGCCGAACTTTGCCGGCAATACCGCAGCTTTGCGCTGGCGCGGTCCGGGCACTCAGCTAGACGCTTCAATTCTCGATCATTTTTCCTTGCCAACGATCGGGCAGGCCGGAAACTTGCCGCGTAATGCCGGGCGAGGGCCGGGTTTGATATTGTTCGATCTGAGCGTCACACGTGAGTTTCGGATTAATGAGCGGATGCGTCTTAGACCCGTGATCGAGTTTGATAACGTTTTGAACAAGACAGTGTTTAGTTTCGGCGCCGAGTTTATCAACTTCAACGCGCTCGCCCCCAATGCGACTGCTGCTCAACGACAAGCATTCCTGGATTCGTTCCTCTTAACCACCCGGACATTGCGTCACCGGCAAATTCGTTTGGGGTTGCGATTCGATTTCTGAAAGGTGAAGCGGGCTCATGTTATTGAGATACACGAGGTCGCCATTGATGAATTTTTATGGTGAGCTCCAGCTTAGATAACTCTAAGGTTGGGAAGAGGCCTGCGCCCGCGTCCCTGCGACCAAGCTCTGAAAAACTGTTCGACCCGTAGCGTCGAAGGAGTTTAGCCCGGCGTTTCAACGTTGGGATCAATTCAATGCCTGGTCTCGTGGCATAGCCACGATTGACGAGTTCCAATCTCAGCCGTCGCTACGCGACGTGGTTGTAATATTTGACCTTTACCCGGCCTTAGAAAGGCCGGGCTAAATTCACAACGACGCTACGCGTCGATGCACTCGCCTAGGCTGGCCACGGCAGTTTCAGAAACTACCGACCCGAAACTCAGGCAATCTGAAGGCGTTCTCGCCGCCTATGTTAAACTCGCTGCCGATCTCTTTCAGCCAAGCTGAGAGAACAAGTGCGACCCGGGGGCACGCCCCCTTCCCAACGGCAATCAGGATGGAGACCCTCTCCAATACAGACTCTCAAGCCAAGTCGGGCCCCGCTGCAGAGGTCGATTCGGCGTTGCTCGACGCCGAGCTGTTCGTCAAATACAAGGCTCCGGAACGCGCCATTAAAAGACTCAAAACCGCGCTCGAACGGAACCCGCGCTCGATAGCTTTGCGTGAACGGCTGCGCGAGATCGCTGCTTCACACAAACATCCAGACGAAGCTGCGCGGCAAGGCCTGGCGCTCGCCAGTCTCTACATCGAACGCGACGATTTTGATAGCGCTTACGATCGCTTGCTGGAAGCCAAACAACTCGATCCGCGCATCAATGTGGCGAAAGGTCTGGAAGCGATTCGCAAAGCGCGCCGGCCGGATTTACAGCCGACTGCCGCGGCTTTAACGGAGCGTCAGTTGAAGCGAGAATACGTCACCCTCGCCGGTGATCTCGCTTCAATAAGTTTGTTTGACGCGATTCAGGTCGTGGAAAACGCCAAGCTAACTGGGGCCTTGATTCTTTCGAGTGAGGCGCAAACGGGCCGCGTGCTTTTTAACGAGGGCAGGATTGTGGATGCGGAGGCCGCCGGCGCCAAAGGCACTTTGGCTTTTCGCCATATCGTGGAAATCACAAACGGAAGCTTTGAGTTTCAAAAATCCCCGCAGCTATTCCCCATCGCGCTACAGGCTATAAGTAACACCAACCTGATTCTCGATACTCTGCAGCAACTCGACGAAGCGACCAAGACTTAGAAAAAACCGAGCTTTGAACTTAGTTTTTGAACTTTAGTTCGCTGATGAAGCTTGAGAGGCACATGAGGGCTGAGTTATTCGAACAAAGTACTAAGAACTAAGTTCGAAGCTCCAAGCTCAAAGCTCGGTTTTCTTGCTTGGCGACATGGCGTTTCCTGGCGCCTTGGCGGTGATCTCGTAGTTTCAATCTCAATCTATCAGCAGACGCGCATTTAGAGCTTCGGCCCTTTCGATGGCTGCGAGCAGGCGCAGAAACTGTGAGTAATTTTTGCTGCGGGTGGTGAGGCGCGCTACTTCAGATTGATTTAGATCATTGCGCAGGATCAAATCGAGGAAGTCGTAATAGTCGGCTGTTGCCGCCGTCGGCAGCTCCCGGGTATAGCTGGTCTGCGCGTAATCATCAGAACGGAAACAAGCGAGCAGATCGAAAATGTTGTCGGTAGAAAGAGCGACCGCTTCACGGGTCAGGCGGATCGGAAGTCTGAGCTCATAAAAGCGTAGACCTTCAGTAGTGGTCACGCGGCGCAACTCTTTTGTGGCCTCACCGTCGAATGGCGATTCGGAATCCACCAGAATGCGGAGGAGACGCGGCTGGTCTTCTTTATCGAGGGTGTCGAGGCAGAGCTGGACGCGATCAGCGATGAACTTCTCAAACTGCGCCTCGATCGGGTAAGTGATTCGTCCGAGACAACCAACCGACTCACCTTCACCGGCGGCATCGATAGGCAGAAACGAAGGACAATGCGGACAGATCTCGGTCTCTATTTGCATTGTCTCGACTTCCGAACTCGCGTTTTCTACCCAGCGGAGCTTGTTTTCCGATGGCGCGCTGGTATCCCCGGTGGTCAATTGGGTATGCAAATTACTTAACCGGCCCCAATCGCGCAGTTGTCTTTCCGAATGACGCGCGCGGAGGACGCAGGGATATTCGACAGCAAATTCCAACGACATGCTCTAACAGTAAACCAACGGGCGGGAAAGCGAAAAGGGGGCGGCAGAGTCTCGTTGCCAGCGGCCGCTTTCAACAAAACATTTTCCAATTTTCCTTTGTCACTGGAAAAAGAAACCCAAGCCGCCAAGGGCCGCCGAGGACGCCAAGAAAATAAAACTGAACTCAGTACTTTGAGCCTGGTGCTTAGTACTTTGTGCTTAGTACTTGCTTCACCAAGGTTCAGAGTAAACTCTGTCGCTCAACTTTCTTTAGCGAACAAAGTTCGGAGCACCAAGTTCAAAGCTCGCTCTGTTTCTTGGCGTCCCTTTGCGCTCCCTGGCGGCTTAGCGGTTAGAGTTTCCAATGACAGCAGAAATGGAAAATATGGAAAATGATTGGCCTGGTCTACAGATTGGTAGGTATCGTACTTGAGTCGGTAGAGGCTGGTGCTGGCTTGGGCAATTCCGGGGTGAAGTCTTCGCCAGGGTTGATGAACTGATTACGCTCAAAGAGATATTGCTTGTCGTATAGCTGTTTATAGCGACCCGCGGCGGCCAGTAATTCCTCATGAGTGCCGCGCTCAACAATCTCTCCGCCTTCCAACACGAGGATTTGATCCGCGCTGCGAATCGTAGAAAGCCTGTGAGCAATGACGAAGGTGGTGCGTCCGCGCCGCAGAGTCTGCAGTCCGTCCTGAATCAATGCCTCACTTTCACTGTCGAGACTGGATGTTGCTTCGTCCAGAATCAGAATCTTTGGTCGCGCGAGGATCGCGCGCGCGATGGCCACGCGCTGGCGCTGTCCGCCCGACAGTTTCACTCCACGCTCTCCTACAACCGTGTCATAACGGTCCGGGAAGCCATCAATGAATTCTTCACAGTGCGCGATGCGACTGGCGGCAATGATCTCCTCTCGCGTCGCGTGCGGGTGGGAGAACCCGATGTTCTCCGCAATCGTGCCGTCGAAGAGAAAATTATCCTGCAGCACCACACCGAGTTGATTCCGGTAATCCTTGAGGCGAATTGAAGCGAGATTGCGTCCGTCCAATGTAATTTCGCCCGAAAGAGGTCGATTGAAAGCCATCACGAGACTGATCAGTGTCGACTTACCAGAGCCGCTTGAGCCGACGAGCGCGGTTGTGGATCCTGCCGGCGCGACAAAAGATACGTGACGGAGAACGGGAGAGTCGTCGTTGTATTCAAAACTAACGTCGTGAAAGGCAATCTCACCGACGATGGTTTCCAGCGCTGCCCTTTGTGCTTCGTCTTCGTCCTCCGTGGACATCTGTTGGATCTCGCGAATTCGATCAAGGCCGGCAAAGGCTTCGGTAATTTGTGTGCCGATAGAGGCAATTTCCACGAGCGGCGCGGCCACCAGTCCGGTGAAGATCATGTACATGAAGAGATCGCCGAGCGTCATCTGGCCTGCAAGCACGGCATTGCCACCCACCAGGATCAGAATCATGCCGACAACGCCCACGATTATTGTTGAGAAGGCTGTAACTCCAGAGACTGCGGTCATCGAACGAGCCACGTTGCGAAACAAGCGATGAGCGCCGCGAGCAAACACCAACTCTTCCCGCTTCTCGGCAGCGTAGGCCTTCACGATGCGAATGCCACCGAGGGATTCTGTTAACCGCCCGGTAACTTCCGCGTGAATTTTTCCTCGCTCGCGAAACAGCGGGCGAAGCTTTTTGAAGGCCACGGCCATCACGCCACCGAAAGCTGCGAGCGCGAGCAAGGTGATTGAGGTCAACTGCCAGTTCAAATAGAAGAGAACGACTAAAGCAATCGCCGCAGTCATGAGTCCGCCAATCAGCTGCACTAGTCCCGTGCCCACCAAATTCCTGATGCCTTCGGCATCATTCATGATGCGCGAAATGAGCACGCCGGTTTGAGTCGAATCGAAATATCGGATCGGTAAACGCGCAACATGTTCCTGGACTCGTTTGCGCATTTCGGTGATGGCGCGCTGCGCTGCCACTCCAAGAACCTGCGCTAAAGTGAACGACGTAAAAGCTTGAACGATGGTTGCGGCACCGGCAGCCAATGCCAGCGGAAAAAGTAAGTCGCTGCGTTGTTTGAGCACCACCTCGTCGATTAAATATTTTGAGCTTGCAGGCAGCACGAGACCGACCAACCGGTTGATGATCATGAGGACCATGCCGATTCCCAGCCGGTAGCGATGTGTCCAGATTAGTTCGCGGGCATCGCGCCAGGCGCTGGCGGCAGTGACGCGCTTCTTTTTTTCCTCGATTGCCGTGCTCATGCGTTGGTGTGGGTAACGCTAACGTAAATGGGAGGGGGCGACAAGGGACCGCAGCCGTTTGCAGCGGGCCGTAAGGCCGTTGGACCGCGGCTTGCCGCTTTCCGTGCGTAAGCCTGTGCCTTACCGGCCTTCTGTAATTAAGAGTTGCGCGAGGCTGAGCCTCGCGTACCAGGAGGAAGAAGCGACGACGGTAAGGCAAGCCTTACCGCACGGGTGAGCGGCAAGCCGCAGTCTGGCTACCTGCTACTGTCCGCTTCCCTATGATAAGCTTTGCGCTACCGAGAGCTACTTTCGTTATTCACTTCCTTGGTGCCGATCTAAATCAGGGTCAGAAAGGCTTTTATGGCACTCAGTCAGGACCTCTTAGACATTCTTGCCTGTCCCGCTTGTAAAGCGACGGTGGAGTTGAAACCGGATGGCAGCGCATTGAAATGCGTCGCCTGTAAACGCGTCTATCCAATTCGCGATGACATTCCCGTTATGTTGATCGACGAAGCAACGATCGAAGACTCGAGCGAAGATGAAGAGCCTGCGCGACATCGTTGAGTCTTCTCCTCACCTGCGCGCGACGGCTATGCATGGTTTGCGCCTTGAAGAAGAGCCACAGCCGCTCGGTCCAGCACTTTGGGACTGGAAGGACGTGCGCAGCGTGCTGCTCATCAGGCTGCGTTCGATCGGTGACACCGTTTTAACTACTCCTTCGCTATACGCTCTTAAACGTTTTCTTCCAAACGCGCGCATCGACATTCTTTTAGAGGATTGGGTTGCTCCGGTGTTGGAAGGATTTCCTTACGTCGACAACGTACTAACGCTCAAACGTCACAGCACCACCGCACGCGCGCGCGTTATGCGCCAGTTGCGTTCTTTGCGTTACGACGTGGCCTACAATCTTCATGGCGGCACTACCGCAACCTTACTTACGCGCGCCTCAGGAGCTACTCGGAGAGTGGGTCTGGAAACTTATCAGTACAGCCGCCTCTATACGCATTTGGCGCCTTCACCTTTGTTATTGTGGAAACGAAAACAGACGCATTCGGTCGAGCAGCAACTAGCACTGCTCGGATGGACGGGCGTTCCTGTAAGTGACCGGCCGCGGACGCAGCTTGCGGTAGTGCAGCACGCGGCTACAAGCGTGGCCACTCGTTTACGTGAAGCCGGCTGGGATGAAAACTCACCGTTGGCATTAATCCATCCGGCGGCAGCATTCGCCACGAAACAGTGGGCGCCGGAAAAGTTTGGGCGCGTGGTCGATCACCTGGCAGATCGCGGATTCATCGGGGTCGTAATCACTGCTCCCAAGGAAGCTCATGTCGCGATCCAGCTGGAACAAAGTTCATCAGCCCGGCTAATTCGTTTCACTGATTTGTCCTTACCGGAAGTGACGGCTCTCGCGTCGCGCGCGCGGCTCTTTGTCGGAAACGATAGTGGCATCGCTCACATTGCGGCAGCAGTCGGGTTGCCGTCGGTCGTAATTTTTGGTTCTTCAAACACCGCGCATTGGAGCCCCTGGGCCACCGCGGCCGCCGAGGTAGTTAAGGAAGAATTGGAGTGCCAGCCGTGTCATGGGTACTACTGCGAGAAGTTTGCGCAGCCTGAATGCATCATGCGAGTTCCGTTTGAAAAGGTAATCAGTGCGGTGGATCGAGTACTGCGGGTTGGCACCTAACTCTCTAAGAGGTGCTCGGCGACGAACGAACTTTGACGAAATGTCCCTTCGTCCTGACGACTCAACAGAAGGAAGGCTGGTTTACCTCCGCTGGTGGAATGGCGCTCTAGCTGAGCGGGGGCAAGTCACCCTTGGATCGTGAGGTTCCCAAGTATCAGATGTGTAATCGATCGTGAATAACCTAACTCTTAAACGTGCCCAGGAAATTATCAGCGCCATGCGCGGCCGCAAGGTCGTGGTGCTGGGCGACGTCATGCTCGACGAATTTGTTTGGGGCGACGTGACGCGAATTTCGCCGGAAGCACCCGTTCCTGTCGTCGACATCCGCCGCGAGTCTGTTCATCTCGGCGGCGCCGCAAATGTCCTGGCCAATCTTCTGGCCCTGGGCGCGAGTGGTTCGGTGGTAGGAGTTGTCGGAAACGACGCGGCCGGCGAACGTTTGCGATCGAGCTTGCGGGAAAGCGGATCGGGTCATGATGAATATCTGATCACTGACGAGCACCGGCCATCTACGGTGAAGACGCGGATCATTGCGCATAGTCAATTAGTGGTTCGAGCCGATCGTGAATTGCGTACGCCGGTAAACGGTAAGACCGAATCAAGAATCATAGAAGCGCTGCAAGGGGCGATGGAAAATGCAGCCGCTCTAGTTGTTTCTGATTACGACAAGGGCGTGGTCACACCTCGCATTCTTGAGAAGGTTCTCCCGCTGGCGTACGAACGAGTTCCCGTATTAGTAGATCCCAAATTGCGGAACTTCGCTGCCTATCGCCCGGCGACGCTCGTCACACCTAATCATCATGAAGCGCTGCGCATGGCTAATTTGGAAATGGACTCGGACGAAGGACTGCATGAAGCTGCCAGACGGATTCGCGCTGAGCTCAATTGTGACGCCGTGCTGATCACGCGTGGCGACCGCGGCATGATGCTACTTGAAGGTTCGGGCGCTCCGGTTTATGTCGCCACGGCGGCACGTGAAGTCTATGATGTAACCGGCGCCGGTGACACTGTAATAGCAACTTTGGCGGCAGCGCTCGCGGCCGGATCATCTTTGATCGAAGCCGCGAGTCTGGCGAATCACGCAGCCGGCATTGTGGTTGGCAAAGTAGGAACCGCGACGGCGGACGCCGCGGAACTAATTAACTCATTTAACTGATCGGTCTTCGATGATCGGCACTACCCTCGGCAGTTATCGGATCACGGAAAAGCTCGGCGCGGGCGGGCAGGGCACAGTCTACAAAGCAACTGACATCAAACTGGGCCGCTCAGTCGTCGTCAA
Organism: Pyrinomonadaceae bacterium; assembly: GCA_963826235.1. GTDB lineage: Bacteria > Acidobacteriota > Blastocatellia > Pyrinomonadales > Pyrinomonadaceae > PSRF01. Next base: position 964,443 of record CAWGWE010000003.1, read on the forward strand.
AGTCCTTCCGCCTGAGCTCACCTCGAAGGAAGCCAATCTGAAACGCTTTGAACGAGAAGCGCGGCTCGCCTCGTCTCTCGATCATCCCAACATCTGCACCATCTTTGATCTCGACGAAGTTGACGGTGTGCACTTCATTGCGATGCAGCACATTGAGGGACGCAATGTGCGCCAGCTGGTTGGTGGTCGGCCATTGGAATTGAAGAGCTCGCTCCTGATTGCCATCCAGGTCGCGGACGCACTCGCTGCGGCCCACTCGCGCGGCATAATTCATCGTGACATCAAATCGGGAAACGTCATGGTCGCGCCTTCCGGTCAGGTGAAGATTCTCGACTTTGGTTTGGCGAAGTTACTGGACGACGACGAGGCAAGTGCCACCGGCATTCACCGCACCGAATTAACTGAGGTCGGAGTTCCGTACGGCACGGCTACCTATGCGGCTCCGGAGCAAGCGCGCGGCGATCGGGTAGACAAACGCGCCGACATTTTCTCTACCGGTGTCTTGCTTTACGAAATGCTGACGGGGACCTGGCCGTTCCGCGGCAAAACCACCATCGATGTGCGCCACGCCGTATTGCACGACGCAGCACCCCCCGTTGCTAACCTGCGCAAAGAGCCGATTTCGCCGCGACTCCAGCAGATCCTGGATCGCAGCATGGCGAAAGAGCCTCGCGATCGTTATCAAAAGATGGAAGACATGCGCGACGAATTGCGCATCGTGCTTCAAGAATTGGCAGAGGGCATTTCCTATCCTGGAGTAGTGCCGGAACCGGCGCGACATCTTGGCGGTCAGAGCTCGATGTCGAAGGCCATGCGTTGGCTAAAGTCGATCGGAAGATCGGAAGCGCCGACGACCTCGCCTACTTTTGCTACTCCCACGAGAGTCGGCGTACACGAGACACCTTTCACGACGATGGCGGATCAGGATAAGCAGAGCCTGGCGATCCTTCCGTTTCGCAACCTGAGCAACGATCCGGCGTCGAGCTTCTACGAGTTCTCTCTCGCGGATGCAGTGATTACGGAACTCGCGCGGGTACGCTCACTCGTGGTCCGACCTTCTTCAGTGATTTCGAAGTATCAGGGTCAACAGATTGATCCCCGGGAGGTCGGTCATGAATTGAATGTCAGCGCCGTGTTGACGGCGGCTTTCATGCGTGCCGGAGAGCGATTTCGCGTGACTGCGCAACTTTTAGACGTCGCCTCCGGGGAGATTCTCTGGAGCGATCGCATCGATACTTCTGCTGCTGACATCATCGCTATCCAGGACACGATTGCCCAACGGATCGTTGAAGGCCTGCGGCTCGAGCTGACCCATGCTGAGCAGGAAAACATCGCCAAGCCGAGAACAGAAAATGCCACGGCCTATGAGGAGTACTTGCGCGGCCGAGATTTGTTTGCGCGCTTTATCTTCCGCACAATTGCGGCCGAAGATTGCAGCGCCGCGATCGGACATTTCCAACGCGCTGTCGAGCTGGATCCAAATTTTGCGCTCGCTCACGATGGTCTCGGCGCTTCTTATGTAAACCGTGTATTCAAGGGGCTGGGCGGAGCCGAAGACTTCGAGCGAGCCGAGATCGCATTTAATAAAGCGCTCGCCATCGACCCACAATTGATCGAAGCCCGCATGTTGATGGTTTTCGTTTACATGTGGCGCGGTGAAAAGCAAAAGGCCCGGGAAGAGGTGGCGCGCGCCCGCCGCGAGGCTCCCGACGAACCGGTAGTGCATTTCGTTAAGGCCACGTTGCATCGTTTGGATGGCGAGTACGGACGTGCCCTGCGAAGTTACGATCGGCTGGTTCGCCTTGACCCGGCGGCCCATGTGGTGGCGAGCTACAACCGCGCCATAGTGCACATGTACATGGGTCACTTTGAAGAGACCTTTAGACAGCTGGACAACGCCGGTGAACCAGACAATCCGCTCGTAAAAACATTTCGGGCCCTCGGGTTGTATTACACCGGTAATACGGATGCCGCTGCGGAGTTGATGCAGCAGGTAGTCGCGAAACATCCAAACATGCACGGTGTGCGACCGTTCATGGCAATGTTCTTAAGTGCGCAGGGCAAACAAGCCGAGGCGCTCGCGCAACTAACAGACGGAGTAATTCGCAACGCCGAAGTTGATCCTGATATCGCTTATTCTGTGGCCTCGGTTTATGCGCTCGAAGAGAAACGCGACGAAGCGTTTTCCTGGCTCGCGCGCGCGATCGCATTAGGAAATGAAAATCGCCCCTGTTTCGAAAATGATCCCAACTGGGCGGGATTACGCCAGGATCCGCGCTTTGAAGAACTAATGAAGAAGGTTAAAGCGGCACACAGTCCGCAAGCATAAAAGATAAGTTCGCCAACCACTCCCTTAACCAGATCCTGTCATCAAGCAAATACCAATGATCCAGTTTCGAGTTTCTAAAATCGTAAGTGTCTTATTGCTTGCCGCGCTTTTCTGTCAGTCACAGGCGCCGCTGGCTTTCGCTCAAGGCGCACAACGTGATCGGCAAGTTACAAACCCTGCGCCAAAAGCGAAGCCGATAGTTACGCCAACGCCGACGCCAACTCCTTTACCACCTCCGGAACTGCTCGCCACACCGTCTCCAGCCCTGACGCCGACGCCGACGCCGGCGCCGCGCACGGCAACAACCACACGAACGCTTCAGGCATTGCAAACGAGCATCGCGGAAGTACTGCGCCGGCCGGAGCTGGAGGCCGCTTTCGTCGGTATCAAAGTGGTATCGCTGGATAGCGGGAAAACTCTTTTTGAAGAGAATGCGCGCAAGCTTCTGCGACCGGCGTCGAACATGAAGCTGTACACAGTCGCAGCGGCGATGGATCGTCTGACTCCCGACTATCGTTTTCAAACTTCGGTCTACGCACCGTCGCGTCCTAATTCTGATGGCGTGCTGCGCGGCGACTTGACGATCTACGGCCGGGGCGATCCTTCGATCGCTGCGCGCTTCAACAACGGCGATTACTTCAAAAGTATTAACGATCTCGCTGCTCGAATTGCCGCGGCGGGCGTCAAGCGCGTTGAAGGAGATATTGTCGGCGATGAAAGCTACTTTGACGGATCGCCTTATGGTTCCGGCTGGAACTGGGAGGACCTGACGTGGTGGTACGGCGCCGAGGTGAGTTCATTAACAGTCAACGACAACGCTTTGGATCTTTTGATTAAGCCTGGCATCGATGTGGGCCAGCCGGCCGTAATTACCACCGGGCCGCCTGATCCTTTGCTCAAAATCGTGAACAGAGTGGTTACGGCGCCGCGCGGCAGCAGGCGCGATTTGAACATGTATCGCACTTTGAACTCCGACACCCTTGAGATTGTCGGTTCTTTGCCGCTTGACGATCGTGGCTTTACCGCGGGAATCGGGATCTCGCATCCCGCTCTGTTATTCGTCTATCTGTTAAGAACCGCCCTGGGCCAACGCGGTGTTACGATCACTGGAAAATCGCGAACTATTCCCGCAGCGAATTTCCTGAGTCTGCAACCGGCACCGCAAGCTGCAACAAGGGTCGAGATTGCCAACATGCAATCGCCACCTTTTAGTCTTGTGGCGGCGCAAACCTTAAAACCCAGTCAGAACCTTTACACGGAAATCATTTTGCGAACGCTGGGCAAAGCCGTGGGTCCGCCGCCGACGGCCACCAACAATATTCGAACTAATGAAGCGGCAGGACTTGAAGTGGTGAAGGAATTTTTGAAAGAAGCTGGCGTAAATTTGAGTCCGCTCTCGTTGACAGACGGTTCAGGGCTGTCGCGCAACGATATGATTACCCCAGAGGCGTCCGTGCAGCTGCTTACTTACATGAGCCGGCATCGTTTCGCGAATGCCTTTCGCGAAGCGCTGCCGATTGCCGGAGTTGACGGGACCTTGCGTAATCGGATGCGAGGCACCGTTGCGGAAAACAATGTGCGCGCCAAGACTGGATCGCTCAGTTCTGCTGCAACTTTATCCGGTTACGTTACAACCGCGGCCGGCGAGAACCTTGTTTTTTCGATCATGGTGAATAACTACCCGGAGAATACTGAAGTGCGAGCGCTTTGCATCGACCCGATCGCGGTGTTGCTGGCATCCTTCGCCGGCAGATCGTGACCCCCACTAGAAAAGGAGACGCTTATGTCAGTCGATATGCTGGTAAACACCTGGAAGGAGTTTCGCAAGGGATTGATTGCTGAGGTTGAACAGATTCCCGAAGACAAGTTTGATTTTCGCGCCACGCCGGAAACGCGCAGCATCGCCGAGATCCTGCAGCATATCGTCGAAGTGCAGAAAATGCTGATCGGTGAAGCGGGGCGCGCCGAGGGCAACATGCGGCGGCAATCGTTTGCGGATCATGTGAAGGAGTACGCGCCGGAGGTGCACACAATTACGGATAAGAATGGCTTGTTGGAAATGTTGCGCAGCAGCATGGAAGTTTGCGAAGCCAACGTGCGCTCGAATAACGATTTGATGCAGGGTTCGATGGGAGGAATTGACGGCACCCCAACGCCCAAGTTGAAAGTCGTAAACTTTGCGATGTCGCATGAGATGTACCATCGCGGTCAGCTGACAGTCTATGAGCGTCTCATCAATTTGGAACCTGCGTTGACCAGGCAGTTCGCAAAAATGACGGCCCAAGCAAACGGTTAAAAATCGCATGCCACCAGGATTTATTAAGTTTCACGGATTCGGGAACGACTACATTGTGATTGAAGCCGAACGACTGGCGACGATTGCGAGCCTCGGCGACTTTGCGCGCCAAATTTGTGATCGACACTACGGCGCGGGTGCTGATGGAATTGCCGTCGTCAGCCCGTTTCTCGATGGTAGTGCAGACTTTGGTGTGCGCATTTTCAATCCTGACGGGAGCGAAGCCGCTCTCTCGGGTAACGGCACTCGCTGCGCTGCGGCTTATCTCTTTTATCAAAACCTTTGGCAGGCGGATGAGCTGCGTTTACATACCCGCTCCGGAATCAAGCGTTACTTCATCCGTGAAGTTCAGCCACCGGGAAAGTTCATCTTTGATTCAGAGCTGGGCCACCCGCGTTTCGCCAGCGAAGAGATTCCCATGCAAACGCAGAAAAGACTGGAACAGGTTGTTAACTATCCGCTCACTGTTGGCGATCAAACCGTGATGATTACAGCCCTGGAGATGGGCAACCCGGTCTGCTGTATCTTCGTCAATAACTTCTCGGATCTTAATTGGCGTGCGCTTGGCCCCCTGATAGAGAATCACGCGCAGTTTCCCGATCGTACCAACGTGACCTATGTTCTGGTGCGGGATCGAGAGAACCTCGAGCTGCGTATTTGGGAACGGGGCGTCGGTGAGACCTCAGCGTCAGGAAGCTGCTCTTGCGCTGCTGCCGTGGCGGCCATGATCAATGGAAAAACGGATCGGCGGGTCAGTGTTGTGACGCCTGGAGGCACGGTGCAAATTCACTGGCGTGACGACCAGGAAGTTGTGATCACCGGCAGTGCTGAAGTAGTTTATTCAGGCGATTGGTTGGGATCGGTTGCATCCTGACGTCTTGGGCAGTATTGATTGAGTAATCTGAATTCTCCCGACGAAATGCTCTTCCCGAATAAAGCCAAGTTCGGTGTCCGACTTTTACTCGCCCTTCCGGCGCTGGCATTCATTTTTGCCTGCATGTCATGCGGCGGACGCGTCCTGCAAAAGACTGAGGCCGAAGTACTTCACAAGGCGCCGGTGCCTGTTCCGGATTCCGTTCCACTTTGGTTAGGAAATCCCACTCGCAACTTCTATGGCACCGGTCCATGGCCGGATCGGCCAGTCCGGGTCATTTGGGAATTCGAGACTAAACTAACTTCCGGGCGCCTGCACAAGGACGGCTGGGGTGGAACGAGTTGGCCGGGCCAGCCTTCGGTAGCCGGAAATCGCGTCTACTTCGGATCCGCTGATGGCTATCTGTACTGCCTCGATAAACGCGACGGCAGTTTGATCTGGACGTTCAAGACCGGGGATAGTCTCAAAGCTACTCCAACGATTGCCGGAGACAGGATCATCGCCAGTGGACTCGATCACTATGTCTACTGCGTGAATGCGGTTGATGGTTCGCTCATCTGGAAATTTAAGACTGGATTCGAAGTCGATTGTTCCGCGGCTGTGATCGATGGGCGGGTCTACTTTGGTGGCGAAGACGGCTTCTTTTATTGCCTCAATCTGAGCGATGGAACGCTCGTTTATAAAACTGAACGCCTGGGCTCGATGGAGGGAAGCTTTTCAGTTCTCGCCCAGCGTATTTTCATCGGCACTGAGCAAGGGGACCTTTTTTGCCTGCGGCTCGAAGACGGCTCCACCATTTGGAAAGCGCGCATCGGCGCTGATTCCGACTCGACACCGGTGATCGCTAAGGGGCTGGTATATACCGCGGCCGAAGACGGATTTGTCTATTGCTTTAGTGAGTCGGATGGCACGCTCGTCTGGAAGTTCAAGGCAGAAGGCGGCCTAAGTCGGAACTTCAAAGAGCGAAGCGGATTTTGGGCGAGCCCCGTTTTACATAACGATCGGGTTTATATCGGCTCGAACAATGGACAACTCTATTGCCTGACGGCTGCCAAGGGCGAGGTAGTTTGGAAGCACCTGGTGCGCGCGCCGATTTGGGGAACCGCTCCGATCGTGGAAGGTCGAGTGGTTTTCGGGGACAAGTCGGGGTGGATGTATATGCTAGCCGCCGACGATGGGCGCCGCCTTTGGGAGCTAAAGATTGGCGACAACGTCAACGCCACCCCAGCGATTCTCGATGGTAGGATTTATATCGGAGCTTTCAATGGGAAGCTGTATTGTTTGGGATGACGTCAGTCGTCGGTAGTCAGTAGTCCGTGGCGAATTGTCGGTGGTCAGTAGCCATTGGTCAGCTGTCTGCTGCGACTTACGTAACCACTGACCATCTTCGTGACAACCGACTACTGATGACTGACCACTGACAACTGACCACTGACAACTGACTACTGACTTCCGTTGATTTACCTAATCGACAACACCATCGATGGCCAGGGAGCGAGTCCTCGTGAGATTCGGGCAGCACTCGAGAGGGTTAATCCTGATTTAAAAGTGCTAACCGAACCTTTTACCGAGGTTTCGCTTTCGCGCATTAAATCATTAAATCCTTCGCACATTATCCTTAGCGGCCAAAGTCATCCCTGGGAGCGATACTCCCCAGAGTCTCTGGCCGGAGTCTTTTCCGTAATTAAGGAAGCAAAACAACCAATCCTTGGGGTTTGTGGCGGTCACCAGCAAATGGCTCTGGCCTTCGGCGCTCCGGTAGGGCTGATGGGACGGCTGGAACCCGGCGAAGGGTACGCGGGTGCCAAACGCGAGCGGGGTTTCTACGACGTAAAGACGAATGCCCGGGGAATCTTCCAGGACTTGCCCGCCAAAATCACGGTTTGGCATTCACACTTCGATGAAGTCAAAAGTCTCCCTCCCAATTTCCTGGCAACCGCCGCCAATGAGACGTGTCCCATCCAGGCGATGCAGCACATTGATCAGCCGCTTTTTGGTGTGCAATTTCACCCAGAACTCTTTGACGAGGCTCATCCCGATGGCCGGCGCGTGCTCGAGAACTTCTTGAGACTGTGAGTGCCCCAAGCTCGGTTTAACCCCAATTTCACCCTTAGAGCCGATGATCTGGTTCCCACCAGCCGGATTTTTTCACTCAGTTTAACTTCAATTATTTTTCCATTTAGGTCGAATTTGTCCCGAAATCGGCCCTTTAGGGCTAAGCTTCGGCTAGACGCTCCCAACCTCGTATGCTAGCCTCCCAAGTGTTCAAGCGGGTGCAAGCTCGCTTGTTTTCTTTGGCTAACTCGATTCCTTTTAGCGCCTGCATCAAGGATGCAAGCCCCCAACTTCGGCTGACCTCGTTCAGACTCCTAGAGCCGAAGGTTGAGTCTTAGGAAAGAACAGACTCGCGCACTCGCTAAAAGGATTAACTATTAACCTCGGTAGGAGAACCGATTAAATGAAATCATTTTTTAGCGGTGGCGCTCTGCTTGTCTCAGCGCTCCTTGTAAGCTTTTTGCTCTTTTCAGCCCAACCCTCTCTAGCAGAAACCCTACTCCCGAATTTCCAGAAGCCGGCACTTCCACAGACCAATCAGCAACCAGCGTGGTGAGCGAACAGGTCGCTCCTGCAACCGGAATTCGTACCCCAGCGAACCCAATTGCTCCTAAACCGTCGGTCCCAAACTCAGATTCCGAGGGCGTTCATTACGTTGCGACTGCCTATAGCCTGCGCGGCAGGACGGCGAGTGGCAGATATGTAAGCCAGGGAATCATTGCTGCGGATCCACGCATCCTGCCACTTGGTTCGCGGGTGCGTCTGGAGGCTGGAGCCTGGAGTGGTGAATATCTGGTGGCGGACACGGGCGGCGCCATTCGCGGTCGGAAGATCGACATTTGGACGCCGAGTACGAGGGAGGCCATGAGATTCGGCCGCCGGAAAGTGAAGCTGACGGTGCTCAGTTACCCGGCGAAGCGAGCGACAAAGAAACGCGTTTAGAATTAACCAACCTGAATCGACTAGCGACGGGCAAAGGAGCAACTCCTTTGCCCGTTTTCTTTTATCAGGGCGTCTCACCTGCGATCCCGAAAGGTCACCATACTCAGAAAAGAGCGGGGCCGGCCCCCTTCCCGACTGCAATTAATCTGCCTCGATCTGTGTCATCCGCGAAAACCTGCGGCTAATTATGTTCGCGCTTCCCGCTCATTGCGGCCGAGACGCCCGCGATCACCAGGTGACAGGTCATGTTAAGATTGCTCTACCCTTGAAGTCATAACTACAGCCAGGAGAGCCTAATGTCGGTTTCTCAGCAGCCGGCTACTGCAGACAGCAGCCAAAAACAGATTCCAGTGCCCGAGTCGTTAGTCGAAGTCACTCGCGGCGCTATCACCGAGTCGCGTCACCGAGGTCACATCACCGCAAGTGAGCCGGACGGCGAGGTTGTTGCGTTCCTCGGCGCACCTGAAACCGTTACCTTTCTTCGCTCCTCGGCAAAACCTCATCAAGCAATTCCGCTCATCGTTTCCGGCGCTGCCGATCATTTTGGCTTCAACGAGAAGGAGATTGCGCTCGCCTGCGCTTCTCATAGTGGCGAACCGATCCATACTGAAATCGCCGCCAGCATGTTGCGCAAAATTGGTCTGGGACCCGAAGCCTTGCTTTGCGGCGTGCACGATCCGTTCAGTCCGGATGTCACTCGCGAACTGCGCGCGCGCGGTGAGGAACCAAACGTTTTACAGAACAATTGCTCAGGCAAACATGCCGGCATGCTGGCCCTCGCTAAGTTTCTCGGCGCGCCTACTGAAGACTACGATCAGGCCGATAACCCAGCGCAACTGGCGATTGCCGATGTTGTCTCGCAGTTTTCCGATATCGAGGTCGAGAACATTTCTGTGGGAGTCGACGGGTGTGGGGTTCCTGTTTTTGGCGTCACCATGAAAGCGATGGCGTTGATGTACGCGCGTCTCGTCGCGCCTCCGGCGTCCTTTGACGCTGCCACTCGCGAGGCTTGTGCGCGCATCGTTGCGGCGATGACGGCTCATCCGGAACTTATTGGTGGCACGAAAGGACCGCTTGGATACCGAAATGATGCGGGCTACTGATGGAACCTTGATTTCCAAAGTAGGCGCCGAAGGGGTTTACACAGCGGGCATACTTCCCTGCGCAAACTGGCCTAAAGGTTTGGGATTAGCGTTGAAGATTGAGGACGGCGACGATCACCGCGCTCGCCCCACTGTAGTCATCGAATCGTTACACCAGCTTGGAGTCCTGACCGATGAAGCCCGCGACGCAGTGGCAAAGTACGCATTCTTTCCCATTCGCAATCGCCGTGGTGAAGTAGTTGGAGAAGTGCGCGCCGTCTTTATCTAAAGGTGGTTGGTCGAGACTAATGACAAGCACGGGAGACAACGGCGCGAAAAGGGCTCCGGAAGGACCGCCACTGCTTCGGGACGCGCGAGGCCGCGTCGATGTCGACTCTGTTCCTGACGTGATTCAGTGGTTCCTCGATTACGATCAGCGAGTCGCGATCGTCAAGCATCCGCGCGTCGAAGAAATCTTTCAGTGGAAACAGGAACAGAGCCGCTCCGACGGAGAGAAGGTTTTTAGTTTCAATCGTGCGGAAGACCGGCTCGCAATTGGCATCATTCAGGCGCTCGCCGAATACACCAACGAGCGCGCCCTGCACGGTTGGATCAGTCAACTGCTGCAGGCTCTGGATACGGCTTCAAAGGCGAACGAATCGACAGCTGATGCTTATAAACTCGACCTGAAAAACGCGCCTTCGATAGTTAAAGAAGCCGACAAGATCCCGGCGCAACGTGGCCGCAAAGATTTTTTGATCAATTGTTGGGTGGAGACTCTTTGCACCGCTGAGGCGCGCGTACTCGGCTGGTTATACAAGGAGTTTTATGGCAAGTCCTTTACACCGTGACGTCATTGCCGTCAGCTTAACTGGTGCGCGGTCATCGCAAGAGTTCGGCGAGCTCAATGAATTCTCAACTCCGCGCGTTGTTTCCCATCACGCACTCTTTCAATTACCTCAATCACGCCGCCGTATCGCCACCGCCCACTCCGACAATTACCGCCGTCGAATCCCAACTGCGCGACGTTAACGCCAACGGTTCGCTACATTATCGCGAGTGGGTCGCAACCAAAGAGCGAGCGCGCCGAACTGGTCGCAACGATGATTGGGGCTCGGTCGGAACAGCTGGCTTTCATGCGCAACACTTCCGATGGATTGTCGTCCGTCGCTAATGGACTTCGATGGAAATCAGGCGATAACCTCGTTACTTTTAACAAGGAGTTTCCTTCGAACGTTTATCCCTGGCTGCGAATTCGCGACACTCTTGGGGTCGACGTTAGAGTTTGCGAAGAAAGCAATGGCCGTATTGATCTCAACGAGCTGATCAGTCTGATCGACGCCCGCACCCGCGTCGTCGCTTTAAGTCACGTGCAATACGCGTCCGGTTTTCGCACTGACCTTGAGCGCATCGGAAAAGCAGCGCGGCATCACGATGCTTTGCTGGTAATAGATCTGATTCAGTCGCTGGGTGTGATCCCAATCGATGTTAATAGCGAACTGATCGATGTTGCCGCAGCCGCGGGTCACAAGTGGCTCCTAACACCCGAGGGAGTTGGGTTGCTTTACTTGTCGGACCGCGCGCGCGAGCGAATTGAGCCTACTTTGGTTGGTTGGATCAGTGTTCGCGATCCTGAGGACTACAGCAATTTCTCACAAGAGTGGAATAAAGGCGCGCTGGCGTGGGAAAGTGGGACGGCGGCTTCATCACTATTCTACGGATTGGAAGCAAGCCTTCGTTTATTGACAGAGACTGGGGTGGCGCAAATTGAAAAGTATTTAGAGCAGCTGACGAATTACCTTTGTGAGCAGTTAGCTAATAGCTCTTATGAAGTCGTGAGTTCGCGGGCGCAGGGAGAGAAATCTCAGATCGTTTGCGTCCGTCACCGGGACGGTGTTTCACCAATGTCCGTTTACGCCCATTTGCGAGATCGTAACATCGTCACAGCGCCGCGAGGTGACCGGCTCCGCATTTCGCCCCATTTTTACAACACCGCGGAAGAGATTGATGCGCTGGTTGACTCACTTCCTTAGCTGGTTCTTTTGCTCAACACGATCTTACCGAGCGATTATCGTTCGATTATTTCCTTGCCTGTATTGGAAATGTACGCGGATGTTAGGCGCGTTAGGACCATTTCGATCCTGAAGATGGGCCCGCAGTTTAAAATTCCCGAGTTTTCGCAAACGTCTATCCCTCTTTAGTTTGTTACGCTTGTTGGCACGGTCATTGCTAAAAGAGAACGCAGAACAGAAGGGTTTGATAAGGGTAAATCGGGTCATGCTCGGCGATTGTAGCGAGTGGAAGCTTTGGGGGAGGCGTCCTCTCGCAGGATTTAAAAGCAAGCGCTGACTCTTTCGGGGGAACGGAGTTAACGCGAGCCGTACAGTCGACGAGCAAGAGTTGCAGGGCTGCTGATCGACGTCCTGACGGGGCTTGGGGGAGCCTCCCAGGTAGGTCAGCAGCCCGCATTCGTTTTAAGGGTGGTCTTCGAAGATTAAGCGCAACGAGTGACGGCTCGTTGCGCTTTTTCATTAATGGAAGGTCCAATGTCCAATGTCCTAGTTCGCAACCGAACGAGCTGACGTACAGAGACAGTCGTAATTAGCGAACGTTGGGACGTTGGACTTTGGATTGGACTTTTTCGAGTCCAAGGTTCGCTTCGGACAGAGTCGTATAGCGACGGCGCTAATTAGCGAGAGTTGGACTTCGGACGTTGGACTTCGGACGTTAGACTTTTTAGGGTCCTAGAAGTTTTGCGGAATCCCTCTGAGGCGTGATGTCATCAAGATTTAATCGCAACATGCCGCCGGCGTCTGAATATGCTTCAGCTGCACGCTGTTGAGCGCGGCGGCGATTGAACAGTACAGCGCCAATCAAACCTCCGACACCCAAACAAGCCAACACCGCCAATCCCGAAGCCTGGACTACCGACACCAGCACTCCTGCTGTGGTTTCGTAGTAATCCCTCTGGGCCTGCTCCAAAAGATAAGGATTGTCGCCTAGCCACGTTACCATCTGCGCATACTCAACCTGGTCGATCAAACTCTGAGCTTCCGCTTCAGACGCCGCGTTGAAGACGAACACAGAATAATTTCCCACCTTTCTATAGCTGGTAGGCACAGGCTGACCTTGTCGACGGAGTTCAATCAGCTTCGCCATGATCGCGCGATCGTTGTCGCCGGCAAGTTGCGGTGTATTGAACTCAACCAACAGGAACTGTGCGCTCCCGTACGAGGTGAGCACTGCGTCAGCATCACCTTCTGAGGTTATCGCTTCCAGAACGGGTTGATTGGGTATCGTTCCTTTCAAAGAGTGAAAACCAGAAAAATAAACAGCGTCTGCCTGGGCGGTCTCCCATTGCGGAAGATGTTTCACGAGCACCGGGACATCGCCTTCACCTTTTTCCAAGCCTGCCGCAAAAGCGGTCGCAAACTCGACAAGCCTTTCGGAAGTTGTTTCGGGACCGCCCTGGGAAATTTTCACGAAATTAGGACCCTTAAAGAAAGTAATTCGCCCCGGCAAAGCGAAGCTGACAGTGCCGACACTACGGGTCAATCGACTATTCGATCCTTGGGCTGTAAGTCGAGCACTATGCGCAGCGGCAGTAAGCCAGGCGTAAGCGTCAGAATCTTGTTCCGCGCGAAAAAGTTCAACGATGAACTTCTCGCCATCCGCAGAAACGTAATCAGCTCCAACTGACGCGAATCCTTCATAAGGGTTCGGTACAGAAACCATCTCACCAGGTTTGACGCCAGGATAAGAAATAGTGGACCGCACCACCCCTAAAAGGCGAAAGCCGGAGAGCTCGCGTGGAAGAAGTTTCGCAGCCTCTTCAACGCTGTACGGAATAACCTTGGCCGGAGCCACAACTGTGCTTCCGCAAATAAATACCAGAATTACCAAAATTGAGCTTAGAACTCGCAAACTACACACTCCCTAACATAAAACTGCGCAGGTCTCTTAGAACCCGGACAACTGTTGGATGTTCCGTGATTAGCCTCCGGTTGTGCCATTTCATAGCCCGAAGGGTTGCAGTTTAATGCCAGCGCCGCAGCTCGCGCAAAAGCAGGTCGGCATAATGGCGTGGCTTGTTGATGTTGTGCATCACGATGGTGCCGCCAACTTCGCTCGCGTTGTCCACGATTAAGTCACCAAATCCCAGCAGGCGTTGCGGAATACTGGCCGAAACCGTGACATCCTGAATCTTGCTGAGCGGGATGTTACGAGTGGTTCGCGCAACCAGGCCGGTGTCGATCTCCATCTTCGCGTCGGTGAGCGTGTAGCGAATCATGTTGCGCTTCAGATGAAAGTAGGCGGGAATCAGCAGAAGCGCCAGCCCAAGGGGGACCGAAATCAGCGGCGACACTGAAATCAACGCCAAAAGCACGACGAGCGCGATGCCACCGAGTACTGCAAGCAAATAACCCAACTTAATAAAGATTAGTGTCGGTCTCACACTGAAGATCGTGTGTTCCATTTCGCCTGCCCCGGCTTGCTCGAGAGATACGCTGCCTTGAGTTCGTGCGATACGCGTAATTTCCGGATCGTTCGCCGCAGCACCACAGCCTGAGCAAAAGCGAACTCCGGGTGGAATGTACGATCCGCAGTTTGAACAATGCATTCGCTAACCTCGATTCAACCGGCTACATATGACCGTTCTGGGCGCTCATCATACCTAAAGACACTGGAGCGCTGAAATACAAAACGAGGCGGAGCCTTCACCGGTTTCCGCCTCGTCTAAAAAACTTAGAAGTAAATTTATTGGCTGACTAGTTGCAACCGGCCGTCGGGCAAGCGCACCGCAAAAACACTCTGTTCATAGACTGCGAGCGGCACTGATTCCTTTTGGCGCGCTACAGCCAGTTGTTGGCGGCTGAGATTGTTGGCGAGATGGGCCGTTTGCGGATCGCGCATCAGGTTGTAACGCTTGCTGATGCGTCGGACATATTCCTGCGTCTCACGGTAAGGGGGAATGCGATTGCCGTATTTCATCACTGCCCCTTCGCCCGCGTTGTAACCGGCAAGCGCTAACTGTACGTCGCCAAAGTGATCGAGGAGAAAACGCATATAACGCGCTCCGCCTTCAATGTTCTGTTGTGGATCCCAAATCTTCGAAACTCCAAAACGACGGGCGGTCGGCGGCATCAATTGCATCAGCCCACTCGCACCTTTAGGAGAAAGCGCATTGCGTTTGAAGGTCGATTCCTGATGCATGATTGAATACAGCAGGAGGGGATCAACGGCGTTGCGTTTGCCGGAAGCCACTATGAAAGCATCGACTGCCGCATTGCCAGTTGTAAAACCGGAAAGAGCGTTATTAGCGTTGCTGTCGGTAAAGTTCGTAAATGTGTTGTTGTCGATCAAGGGCGCCTGGTTTGGTACGCGTAACGCGGTAAGCCGGGTAAGCCGCCGCGTAGATTTTGCAGGCTTGCGGACGGATGGCGTTTCAATCCTGACGCCATTAACAAAATCAAAATTGTCGATGGTGTACTGAGTACCGCTCTGCGCGAGCGCGGGAACTGCCGACGTAACTAGAACGAAAACGACAAGCGCAACCTTGGTCATGAGATGGGGTCCTATTCGAAGAATTCAGTGCTGCGAAATGAGCCGGAGACGTGAGGTCCTTAGGCCGGTTGATCCTTGAAACCAACCGTCCCGAATAGTAACACACGGTTAAACGATTGCCAACACCGACGGTAGGGGCCTGTTTTTGTCGGGAAATTAAGGGTTCTGTGAATGAATAAACCGCCAAGACGCTAAGACCCGCAAGGTCGCCAAGAAGCAAACGAGTTTGGCGTGCTCAACAGCGGGACAGAGACGGGCAGGAGTTTACGTCTCGTAATAATTTTTGCGCTTGCCTGGGAATCGTTTCGGCTTTTGGCGAGCTTGGCGCTTTCTTTGCGTTTTGGCGGTTTAGTACCACGTTGGATTGCGGTCGCAGGCAAAAACTCTTGCAAAGACTTGGATCAGCCAGAGGACGCCGGAAGCTGGTGTCTGATTCTGACGCTAGTATTATTTCCTCGCGTTAACGAAACCTCATTCTTTAACCGCGCGCTCCAGCGCGCCTCACAAAAGGAAACCAAAATGAAAAAACTGCTAGCTGTATCTCTGTCTCTCCTCACGTTCCTATCGCTTTCGGTCATGGGAAGCTCAGTCTCATCCAACGTAGGAACTCAAACCACTGCCAGTGACACGAAAAAGCGCGGCCCGATTTTCCGGGCGACCAAGGAACAGATCAAACAAGCCCAGACGATTCTCAAAACCCGCGGCTTCTATCAGGGCGAAGCGACAGCCAAGCTTGATGACGCGACCCGAGAAGGCTTGCGAGTTTTTCAGAAAGCGGAAGGGCTAAAAGTTACCGGTACCATGAACAAGCTAACGCTCGAGAAAATGGGCATTCAGCTTACCGACAAACAGAAGACGATGTGATTGTCGAAGCGTCTGCCAGGTGGGGTAACTGCCGGTAGACGAGCAGAGGCGCGAGTGTGTTCGTGGAGATGGTCACACTCGCGCCTCTTCAAACTACGCTTCGATAAATTATTGTCTTGATAGGTAGCGGACCAACAGTTTGCAGGTGGAAATCGTTACTGCGGCAGAGTTTTTTCTGATGGGCCGGAAGCCACGGTAGCTCCGTCTTCGATACGCCATGCTTTAGCTTGACTCACAATAGTGGTGAATTTTGAGTCAACTATCCGCAGTATCGTGGTACCTGAATCAACTGACAGTCGAGTGGCGCTCTTTTTCGAATCCGTTTCGAATCTTTGAATAGTGGGGAACTCCACCCCCCGGAGCGTGATTGCGTCAACTTCAGCATGCTCGGCGTCGAGTGTGCGGTATCCTGCCCAGCCCCCTGTTATATCGAGGTGTTTTATCCGGCGCAGATAGTAGCCACCCACTAAGCCGACATTCATAGTGTTGTAGCTCAGTATCATATGCTGAGTAACAGCCGGGCCGTTATCAGGATTATTTACGATTGCATACATCGCGCCTTCATCGAATTGGTTATAGGAAATTTCGACCGGATTATTTGAGCGCGAATCGATGGGAACGGCCGAATTCGGGTTCATCAGGACCACCCAGGCGAACGTCCATACGAGTGGAGTCTTTGAATAGTAAACACCATTGAGCGCTCCGTAATCTATGAACGAATTATGAATAATCCGCACGCCGATGTGGCTGTCGGTCATGATCACCCCACCATAGGCATTCCCTGACTGGCAAGCGGCACTTCCCAGAAACTGATTACCCTCAACCGTAAGGTAGGAGTTCGTGGCTTTGACAATCGCAGCACCTGGTGCTGGCGCGGCAATACCATAGAAGATGTTATTCGTGATCTTCGCGCGTAGGATTCCAGTCAGATGGATCGCGCGAAATACATCACTTCCCGCTGCCGGATTTGGTGAGCCATCTGGTAACAAGTTTGGCGAACCAACGAAGGTGATTCCATCAATCCTCAGATCTTCGAGGTTTTGCAGCAACATACCGTCCACGTTTGGGGCGGTGGCAAACACTATCTGACTGTTTGAGCCCTGACCGCGGATCGTAATCTTGCTGGTGAGATTCTGAAAATCCTTAACCACGCCGGTCTCGAGCTTATATCGACCGTGGCCGACATCTAGTGTTCCACCGCCACAACTGGCGAGATCCTCCAACGCGGCTGTTAGAGCCGGCGCGGAATCAGTGTTGCCAGTCGGATCACCCTCGAGTAGCACAGCGCCACATCTTGGCGACGCGCTTGGCGATGCGCCTCTCTGGGCAGTCGTGGTGGTGGTTAAGGCAAAGAGGAGAAAGACAACTGATAGAACGGACCGAGTGACTGCCATTTTAGCTCCTAGGCTGCGCACAGCTAAGCTCGGGGTCGCAGCTGATCAATTCGGAAGGCTATTTTTAGAACCTTGGGCGAGTATTGGGGCGAGACTTAAGGCACTGAGCATCCGGCGACGATCAGTTGTGAAACGACCTAGTTCATCCGAACGGGTCTTACGACAGGGTTAGATTTGCCTTTGTGATGTATTCAAGTGTCAGGGCGAGTTCCAGCGTGAGGGCCCTCTTACTCTACTCACATGCGAGTAATCAAAGCAAGAGATTTTTTATTACCAGGAAACTAGCTTCCAAAGCCTCAGGGAGCTTTTCGGGCAGATTGCCGCCGCCTTCGGCCATGTCGGGCTTGCCGCCCCCTTTGCCACCGACGATGGGGGCGAGTTCCTTAATTACTTTTCCCGCGGGCACGCGCTGAGAAACATCCGGTGATGTCCGCACAATCAGTGAAGCCTTGCCTTCGCCCGTGCGTCCCAGGACGACCACGCCCGATTTGATCTTGGCCAGCAACGTATCCGAAAGCTGCCGCATTTCAGCAGCGTCGAGACCGCTGGCTTCACGAGCCAGTACCCGAACACCGGCAATGTCTCGTTCATCATTGCCGTTGGACGGGGCGCCAAAAGCGCCGGTAGCGAGCTTCATGCGTAGATCGTCCGCATCACGCCTCGCTTTCTTAAGTTCGTCCTGAAGTTTGCTAATTACGGCAGGAACTTCGGTGCGGCTGGTGCGCAACTCAGCAGCGACTTTATCGACAATTGCTTCGGCTTCCCGAAAACGATCGAAGGCATCGACGCCCGTAATTGCTCGAATCCGTCTAACTCCAGAGGCGATCGACTCGTCACCAGTGATTTTGAAGAGCCCGATATCCCCAGTAGCGCGCACGTGCGTACCGCCGCAAAGCTCTTTAGAGAAGACATCAGCAGCACCATCGATCGAGAGCACCCGGACCTTCTCTCCATATTTCTCGCCGAAGAGCGCCATTGCGCCGGAACGCATCGCCTCTTCAACGGCCATCTCATTAGTTTGCACCGGTACGTTTCTCAAAATATGGTAGTTGACTAAACGCTCGATCTCTTCGATTTCGGCCGAAGACAATGGTTGATAATGCGTGAAGTCAAAACGCAGGTAACTAGGCGCAACTACCGATCCTGCTTGCTTGACATGACTGCCGAGAACTTCACGCAGCGCGGCATGCATTAAGTGAGTTGCCGTATGGTTGCGGCGAGTAGCGTCGCGTTTTTCGACATCTACCTCAGCGGAAACTACGTCACCGGATTTAACGCTTCCTTTATCAACTCTGACCTTGTGGACAATCAAACCTTGAGTAGGCGAATAGGTATCAAGAACCGAAGCCAGGAACTCGGTGGTTCCCACAAGGCGACCCGTATCTCCTACCTGTCCGCCGCTCTCAGCATAAAACGGCGTTTGATCAAGAACTACTTCGCCTTCATCGCCTGATTCCAGCGCAGTTACCTGAACGCTTTCCTTTAGCAAAGCAAGCACACGCGCCGCGGCGATTTCCGTAGCATCGTATCCGCGAAACTGACTACGACCGTGTTCGGTAATTTTGCCGTAACTCTCTTTCACTACTTTGGCCGCCGCCGGTCCTGAACTTACGCCGCCGGCAAGCTGGATTTGTCGCACCGCCTCATCGAAGTCTTGATTGAACTCTTCCTCGGTCACAGCGAACCCGCGCTCCTCCAAAGCTACGCGTATTAGATCGCGAGGAATCCCAAACGTATCGTAGAGCCTAGCTAGTTGCTTAAAGTCCGGCATCGTTTGGCCAGTCGCCGCAAACAGCTCGTCGAGCTTGTTCAACCCCACCGTCAGTGTCGTACCAAAGCGTTGTTCCTCCAATGCCACCATCTTCTGAATGAAGTCTCGTTGGTTCTCCAGCTCCGGATAGACATCATGCATCTGGTCAACCACAAAGTTAGTAACCTCGTTAAAGAAGCTCTCGTTGAATCCAAGTGTATGTCTCCCTTGATAGATGGCGCGACGCATGATCTTGCGTAAGACGTAATTTCGTCCCTCATTGCCGGGCAAAATTCCATCAGCGATCGCGAAAGCAGTGGCGCGCGAGTGATCGGCGATTACGCGCATCGCAAAACCTTCTTTCGTCTCTGGTTCGTAATGACGATCGGCTAACTTTGCAGTGAACTTGATGATTGGCAGGATCAGATCTGTGTCGTAGTTCGACTTGACGTCTTGCAAGACGACTGCAAGCCGTTCCAAACCCGCTCCGGTATCAACTGAAGGCGCCGGCAAGGGATCAAGTTTGAAATTGCCCGGCGCAATTTCACTGCGCTGAAACTGCATGAACACGAGATTCCAGATCTCCATGATCGTGTCGCCTGCCCCATTGACGTTGGCGGCGCAGTTTTCCACATCCCCGGGATTAGGGCCCATGTAGTAATGAACCTCGCTACAGGGTCCACATGGTCCAGTCTCACCCATCTGCCAGAAATTATCCTTGCGGCCAAAACGCAGAATGCGATCGGCTGGGGCGCCTACTTTGGCCCAAAGCTTTTCGGCGTCTTCATCAGCCGGAACTTCTTCGATCCCCGCTAAAGACAGAAAACCACATCCGTGTTGGATCGAGCTTCAGTTCGTTGACCAGTAGATCCCAGGCAAGCTTGATCGCATCTTCTTTGAAATAGTCGCCGAACGAGAAATTGCCCAGCATCTCGAAAAAGGTGTGGTGCCGTGCAGTTTTACCGACCTCGTCGAGATCATTGTGCTTGCCCCCGGCCCGCAGGCATTTTTGCGACGAACACGCGCGCAGATACTCCCGACGCTCTGCACCCAAGAACACGTCCTTAAACTGGTTCATTCCGGCGTTGGTAAACAGCAGAGTCGGGTCGTCTGCAGGCAGAAGGGGGCTGGAGCGCACCCGGGTATGGCCGTGGCGCTCAAAATATTCGAGGAACTTTTCGCGTATTTCGTTTCCGGTCATTGATCAAGAGTCGTCAAGTCAGAATTCCGTATTCAAAGTTTAAGCAGTCACTTGTCCGCCAATAGCCTTCGATGTTAGCACGCGCATTAAGGGGTGGCGAAACGGGGAGGAAATCCGGTAGCCGGTCGGTTTCCCAAGTTATCCGCCAACTAAATCCTCAGCATGAATCTTGGTAAGAGTTGGTGAGCAGAGGGGGAAGAGCAGACGTTGACAACCGATCGCGTCCCGGCGTAGCGTGCGGCACACTCACGGCTATTCGTGTCGACCTCATTCCAGATCGCCCCGAGCAGCCAGGTTGCTCCTTTTTCAAGAGGCAGGTGATCTCATGAAGCCTGGGAAATTTATCAAACTAACTAAAGCCTACCTGGTCCTCATGGGACTACTAATCATTGTCCCGCTAACTGTTTGTGCCCAGCCCAGTGACCGACAGGGAAAGGCAGTGGTTAAAGTGCGCGCGATCTATGACGACAATGAACACCCGGTTCGCCGCGCAGATGTCGCCATGCAATCTGATGATGTTCCCCCAATCTGGCGTCGAGGCGTTACTGACGCTAATGGAGAAGTCGTATTCAACAAGGTCGCGTCCGGCTCGTACACGATCGTCGTCGGTTACGCTGGAGTAAAAAACGGCAGTGCGGGTTTGGCGGGCAAGGAATCGACGAGTGTCGATGAATCTTCGAAATCGGTCGTCACCATCAGGGCTAAACGTGGCGGAGCTCTAACCGGAAAGATCTCTTACCCAGACGGCGAACCGGTGATAGGCGCAAAGGTGACGGCCCTAATGAGGCGCGGGAAGCGTTGGACGGGCTTTATACAGTCTGTGGCAACTGACGATCGAGGCATCTACCGAATTTATCCGCTCGACGCAGGTGACTACATTGTAAGCGCGGTCGAAGAAGGAGTTGTAATTACTGAGCTTCCCGAAGGAGGTACCACCCAGGCGACAACTAACATGTCAGTGGCTGCCTATTATTACGGTGGCGGAAACGGATTTAAGTCGGCCCAGGTGATCCAACTGGAAGCGGGCCGCGAGCTGAATAATCTCAACATAACTTTAACGGAACGTCC
Source organism: Pyrinomonadaceae bacterium (assembly GCA_963826235.1). Taxonomy (GTDB): domain Bacteria; phylum Acidobacteriota; class Blastocatellia; order Pyrinomonadales; family Pyrinomonadaceae; genus PSRF01. The sequence goes on from CAWGWE010000003.1 coordinate 985,863, forward strand.
TGTATTCAAGATTAGCGGAACCGTTGTCGGCGGCGGATCGCCATTGCCTGGCGCCTACTTAAGCCTGCGTGCTGGCGAAGACGGTGATGGAGCAAATCCCGGCATGATGCAGTTCATGGGCACCCATTCGGAGTCCGACAAAAAGGGTGCCTGGTCTTTTAATAATGTGCCGGAAGGCAGTTATTACATCGAACTGATTCGAGAACAGCCCTTCAATCCTTCAGCTTCACAAGCACACCGTGACACCCCGCGATTTGCGTGGCAACCGTATCCCATCAACGTTGTAAACGGCGACATCGAAAATGTTGTCCTTGCGGCCTCTGAAGGCGCGCGCGTGAGTGGCACCGTTACGGTGGAAGGCGACAAGCCACCCCCGCGCGGTGAAATCTTCCTACGACCTAGTGGCGGAGTGCGCTCACAGCCTTGGCGGTATAGCACCCAACTGCAGGCCGGAAATAAAGGAAACTTTAAACTTGAGGGAATTCCCGCGGGAGAACAGTTTTTACTGATGAACGTGTGGGATCGCAACTACTACATAAAATCTGTTACCTGGAATGATCGCGACTTAATGCGATTACCCTTGACGTTTGGCGAAGGGAACGAGCTGACAGGCGTTAGAATTGTTCTCGCAACCGATATCAGCATTGCTAAAGGGCGTCTTATCTATGCTGACAATAGACCGGTTGGGCCAAACTTAATCTGGCTTGTTCCTCTCGACGAATCGCGTTGGCCCACATCAAATTTCAATACCGGCGTGACGGACAAACAAGGTAATTTCGCCTTTCGAGGCGCTCCTGGAGAATATGGATTAATAGTGGCACGTCCTGGCGATGAGCCAGGCGCTCTTGATTTTCGACAACAGATTACACGCGCGCCTCGTGTCAGCCTCAAACCGGGAGAACAGGATTTGAAGGAAATCGTCCTGCCCGTCCCTTAATTGCTTAATGGATAGATCAAGACTCTCGATCATGTGAAAGCGTTGGATAAGCAACCCGTCGGTGCCGCTGTAGTTTTATCCCTGGAAAAGGCGATTGCAGCCTCACTGTATCGCTAACTATTTCGCAGCCCAGACCTGGCCTTAATGACCCTGGAGGTCTTGCCTAAACGCAAATCTGATCGAATCCATCATGGATCCAAGAGTTCAGATAGTTCGTTCCGCAATCGAGAGAGACTGCCGGCGCGCGTGGACGATCGCCGCGCTAGCTAGGCTGGTGAATCTATCGCCCTCACGGTTGCGCCATCTCTTTAAACAGCGAGACCGGAATAACGCCAAATCAATTCATTAAAGAGGTCAGATTAAGCGAGGCGGAAAAGCTGCTGCGTAACACGTTTCTGCGCGTCAAGGAAATCATGAATCGCGTTGGCTTTCTGGATGAAAGCCATTTCGGGCATGAATTCAAGAAGACCTACGGTGTGTCGCCTTCGAAATATCGTAACAACGCAAGTGATCACGATAGTGAATGAACTGGCAATGGGAAAGATTGGCGGTTGACGATTGGCTAGTAACGAAGAAGCATCGAAAATCGGAATCGCCAATCGCATGCAATTGTCTTTAAATTTCACGCTGCCTGTAATAAAGTCAAATCCAATTTAATTCACATTTCGAAGGTTACTTATGAAAACGTCACTCACGGACGGCTTGACGGGAGAGATTAATGCGCGCCTCAGCGAGAGCAATCGCGCTTTCGCTGAACGCTACCCGGGAGAAACCGGTAAACGTCAACCCGTGCATACAGTTTATGGTGGCGCGCATTTGTTTCGGGCCGACTCAGCGCAACGCCTCGGCGCCCTCGCGCGTCGCTCTCTCGATCAGTTTGCCCCTGACTTTATTGCGTTCGCAAAAGCGATTGGATTGCCGGGAGCAACGCAGCTCCCAGACTCGGGTAGCGAAGCGGAGGAGTTGGCAAGGCAGCTCGAGCTGCAGCCCGAGCAAGTCCGTCACCAACACAAGGCAGCCTGGCTTGCTCACACAATCTACCAGCGCGTTACGGAAAAACTGCGGCATGAACCAGTGGAAGATTTTCGAATCGACTTCGAGGATGGATACGGCAATCGCGCGGATGCTGAGGAAGACGGTCATGCGGCCGCGGCTGCGGGCGAGGTGGCCCAGGGTATGTTGGACAGCACCTTACCTCCATTTATCGGGATTCGCATTAAACCTTTCAACGAGGAGCTGCGCGCACGCAGCGTTCGCACACTCGATATCTTCGTCTCCACCCTCCTGGAAAAGAGCGGTGGGAAACTTCCGGACAACTTTGTCGTGACGCTTCCCAAGATCGCGATTCCGGAACAAGCAACGGCACTTGCTGATCTGTTTGAGCTGCTGGAAAAACAAACCGGCCTCGCTTCAGGCTCGCTTAAATTGGAGCTGATGATTGAAACCACGCAGTCGATCATTAATGCGCAGGGGTGAGATCAACTTGCCATTGTTGTTGGCGGCAACGCGTGGCCGGTGTGTGGCAGCGCATTTTGGCACTTACGACTACACCGCGAGCTGCAGCATTACGGCCGCGCACCAACACATGATGCATCCCGCTTGCGACTTCGCTAAACACATGATGCAGGTTTCCTTCGCCGGCACTGGCATTTGGCTCTCGGACGGCGCAACAAACATCATGCCCGTCGCGCCCCATCGCTTCGTCGAAGGCGGGCCACGACTAAGCCTCGAACAGATCGAAGAGAATCGGATGGTGGTGCAGCGCGCCTGGAAGCTGCATTACGATCACGTGCAACATTCACTTGAAAATGGCTTCTATCAAGGATGGGATTTGCACCCGGCACAATTGCCGACGCGCTATGCCGCTATTTATTCTTTCTTCCTTGAGAGTTTGGACGCCGCATCCGAACGGCTTAAGAATTTTGTCGAGAAGGCAGCCAAGGCGACTCTCGTCGGAGATGTCTTCGACGACGCGGCCACTGGTCAGGGATTGCTTAACTACTTCCTGCGCGCCACGAACTCGGGAGCGATGACCCACGAGGAAGCGATAGAACGGTCGGGGCTGACAGTGGCTGAACTTCACTCCGGTTCGTTTGTGAAAATCCTAAATAACCGGCAGAGTTTGTAAAAAGGGATTATGAGGACCGCTTTGCGGCACAATCTGATGAGGATTTCAGAGGCTTTCTTCCGCAATTTGCAGGTTAGGAAAAGGGCCCGCCCCGTCGCCATTCAGCTTTAAAGCAAGCAGTGATTCTGGAAGGTCCGCTAAAACAAAACGATAAAAGAGCGGGGGCAGGCCTCCTTTCCATTATGCAAATTAGCCATTCTTACTCACCGCTGGGTGATGGGTCTTAAAAGGATCAAAACTATGCGTGGTGCAAAACTCGTAGCCTCTGTGCTACTGACTGTTAGTCTTTCTATGACAACCTTTGGCAATCAGACTCGACGCAAACCGTCCGGCGGTGACCCGGAATTGGCAAAGAAGATCGCGCGCTTTTCACCGACAGTGCTGACTGCGGATACCTCGAAATTGTCTCCGGGAGACCGTAAGGCACTGACAAAGATCATTGCCGCAGCGCGACTTTTAGATCCGCTCTTCCTTCGTCAGGTGTGGAGCGGCAATGAAGCGCTTAAGCAAAAACTCGAAGCCGACAAGACAGCCGTTGGCCGGCAGCGCTTGCACTACTTTTTGATCAACAAGGGGCCCTGGTCGCGACTGGATCATAACGAGGCCTTTATCGAGGGCGTGCCGCAGCAAAAACCGCCACATGCCAACTATTACCCCAACGACATGACCAAGCAGGAATTTGAAACATGGGTCGCGGCTCTCTCGGCCGCCGACAAGCAAAAGGCCACCGGGTTTTTCCATCTGATTCGGCGCGGCGCCGATGGCAAGCTGATGACGGTGCCTTACAGCGAGGCCTACGCAGAATTCCTGGTACCGGCCGCCAAACTTCTCAACGAAGCGGCTGAACTAACTACAAACGCAACACTGAAAAACTATCTCACGAAACGGGCTGCGGCCTTCGCGTCGGATGATTATTACGACAGCGATGTGGCCTGGATGGATCTTGATTCACCCATCGAGCTCACGATCGGTCCTTATGAAACTTACGAAGACGAGTTGTTCAGTTACAAAGCTGCCTTTGAAGCTTATGTGACCCTGCGCGATCAGGCAGAGTCGGCAAAGCTGGCAAAGTTCAGTGGTTATCTGCAGGAGCTAGAGGACAATTTGCCACTCGAAGCTCGTTATCGAAATCCCAAGCTGGGCGCCGCCTCGCCGATACGAGTAGTAAACGAAATTTTTGGATCGGGCGAGGGCAACAGCGGCGTGCAAACGGCCGCGTTCAATTTGCCAAACGACGAGCGAGTGGTTGCGGAAAAAGGTTCGAAGCGCACGATGCTGAAGAATGTGCAGCAGGCAAAATTTGAAAAGATCCTGCTGCCAATCTCGCGCGTGGTACTTTCGCGCGCGCACCAGCCCCAGCTCTCGTTCGAATCGTTTTTCACGCATATCCTCGCCCATGAGTTAATGCACGGTCTCGGACCGCATAACATCAAGGTCGATGGCCAGGACACAACGGTGCGCAAGCAGTTGAAAGAGTTGTCATCGGCATTTGAGGAAGCTAAGGCAGACATCACCGGGCTCTGGGCGCTGCAATACCTGATTGATAAAGGCGTCGTCGAGAAAGAAATGGAGCGTTCGCTCTACACGACGTTTCTGGCCAGCGCCTTTCGCTCGGTGCGTTTTGGAATTAACGAGGCGCACGGCAAAGGCATTGCGATGCAGTTTAATTACTTAACTGATGAAGGCGCGATTGAGGTAGATGAGAAGACGGGAACGTTCAGCATTAACGAGGCGAAGGTGAAGGAAGCCGTGCGGAAGCTTACCAACGAAATTCTGACGATTCAGGCGGAAGGCTCTTACGACAAAGCAAAGGCCATGTTGGACAAGTATGCCGTAATCCGGCCGGCAATGAAGCAGGCGCTTGATCGCCTGCAAACCGTGCCCACCGATATCGAACCAGTCTTTCCCCTGGCGAAGTGAGCATCAAGAAACCGCCAAGGCGACAAGAAAACGCCAAGCACGCCAAGGAATTTGTTCGGATTATATGACTAAGCGATGTGTATTTAGTACTTGTCCCCGGCGGGGACATTCAGTCAGGGAACTAACGCTCAGTCTGTAAGTAACCTTCAGTTAGGGACGGATAAATCGAATCGATTCAACCCAACCGGAATTGGATTCTTTGCGGCTTGGCGGTTTCTTTTGTTCGACTAAGCTCTTCTAATAAACTTCGCCGCGATCCAGCCCGCCAGGATCAGAATCGAGAGGATCAGCCAGTTATTCCTTTCACCGTAAGTCACACCAGGAAAGTGGCTGCTCAACATGATGAAAACAACCGGCACAGCCATGAACGTGTTCTGTTTGGAACGCAGCTTGGCCTGACCAGAAAGCGCGTCATCAGGCTTTCGTCCTTCCTTAATCGCCTCGATCATTTTTTTCTGCGCCGGGAGGATTCGCATCCAGACATTGGCAGCCATGATTGTGCCAAACATTGCGCCTATATGAATGTAAGCGGCCCGTCCGCTCAGTACGCGCGTGAGACCATAAGTAACTGCCACAATGATCAAGTAGGCGAGGATCGCGAAAAGTTCTTCATTATTTCTTAACGCCGAAAGCATCAGCAGGTCATACACAATCCAACCGACCACTAAGACACCGACTCCTAAAGCAATCGCCGCGTTGACACTGATGTCACTGACGTCCGGATCGATGAGTGCGCCACCACCCAGATAAAAGACGATGATCAGCAGGGCCATCCCGCTAAGCCACGTTGTTCCTGCCTCCCAGCGAAACCAATGAAGCTTACGTGAAAGCTCGTCAGGTATCTTGCGCTTCTCCACAACGTAGAAGCCGCCGCTGTGCACCATCCAAATTTGCGCTGCTGCACCTGTATTGGCGAAGGCTTTTTCTTCTTCAGTGAGACGCGCATCCAGCCAGGTGAAATAGTAAGTGGTGCCAACCCACATGATTCCGGCAAAGACATGGATCCAGCGCGTGATTAGGTTGAGCCATTCACTGAGGGTGGGATCGATCATTACAAGTCTCAGGTCTCACGTCTCAAGTTCATTTTTCAAGTTTCAGGTTTCAGGTTTCAGGTCTGAAAGGCTTGTTGAAGCCTGAGACTTGAGTCTTGAGACTTGAGACCACGTCGTTAACTACGTTCCCCGATAAGTTGAATAACCATAGGGACTGATCAGCAGCGGGATGTGATAGTGCTGTGGGTCCTCGCCAATTTGGAAAATCACCGCGACCTGCGGATAAAAACATTCGGCTTCCAATGTTGAGAAATAAGTTTCGGTATCGAACACCAGGCGATAGGTTCCTGCAGGCAAGGGTTCTTCCAACAGAAAAAAAGGCTTCACTCGTCCTTCATCGTCGGTCCAGGCATGAGTCAACTGATCCCAGGTCTCATCGTGATTTTGTGTTTCCAAGTAAACAGCAACACCATTCGCTGGTTTGCCGCGAGAGGTATCAAGTATATGCGTTGAAATTGTGCTCATTAGTGTTCACGCTTGTTCGAAATTTGTGAGCAGCTTCTGAAGCCGCAACTGTGTAATCAGTGCCTGTTCCTCCGCAGCGATACGCAACTCAGTTTCTGGTTCGTTTGCCAGGCGTTCCTGGAGGATTCGCAACAACTCTTCTGAACTTTTACCGGTGGCGCAAACAATATAGATGAAACCAAACTTTTCTTCATAGCGCCGGTTCAGTTCCCGCAATAACTCGATCGTCTCGGGGCGGGCATTGGCAATACCCTTTTGCTCCTTGCGAGACCATGATAGCGACGCAGCTGGAGCTTGAGAGGCTGCCTTTTGCTCGCCAATTTTGGGATGACTGCGAAAGGCCTCGAGCCAATCGTCAGGCGCAAGGCTCCACCAAACCTGCTCGGCCGTCTCAAACAAATCTCTCTCGCCGCGAAAGGGAAGATGCCGGCCCATCTGTTGCGCCCAGTTTTTCGAGCCACAGCATTTAAGGAATTCGCCTTCCGCCGCTTCCGGCTGCAAAAGGTTCAAGCGGCGCAGTCCGTTAGGCAGGATTTCCATAAACACGCAACCGGCTGACACCGCCATCGGGAAAAATGTTGAAGCGAACATGCGAGACCGTACCCGCATCAACAAGCTCTGCTTCGAAGAAGTGTCGCGTATGGGCCTGCAGTTTCGTGCGTGGCAAAATCGTTTCCCACGGCACCTCGGCTCCACTCACGTCTTGATCCGGCACACTCACAGCGTTGACGGCTTCAAGAGAGCAGCTCTCAGGAAAATTGCCTTTGAAGTAAGCGGTATCAATTTCGAGATGACTGATTTGCCCCGGCGAACCGAGTTTGATGATCGACCAGTCATGACCGGGCCCGCGGCGTCGCTTGGTTTCCCAGCCATCACTCATATTAGCGGCGCGACCGGGCATAATCAGATTGTGTCGATGCCCAAAAAACATGTCGCTGCAGGAGAGCACCAGCCCGCCATGTTCGGCTGCCGCGAGATCAACTGGCCCGCCCAATCGCTTTAATCGCTCCCAGTCCGGCGTCACTTCGCCGTAGACTCGCAAACGCGCCACGCCACCATCCGGGAAGATCTTAAACCGGAGATGCGTGAACCGGCCGTCGCTATCGATTGCGAAATGATTCTGCGAGTCGCCTTTCAATTGAGCTAAAGGCAAGATTTCCGTCCAGCTCAGTAACTCGTTTGTTAGCTTCTCAAGAGTCGGTTGACCGTCAAGATTCACGGCTTCGAGCGAGCACTGCTCGGGATAATTACCTTTGAAGTGACTGGTATCGACTGTGACGCCGCGAATCATTCCCGGCAGTCCCAGCCGCACGATGCACCAATCGAAACCCGGCGTGCGGCGGCGGCGCGACTCCCAGCCGTCCATCCACTTACCAAGATCGGTGTACTTGCCTTCTATGAAAACTGGCGCGCTGGGCTTCAGCAGATTTTCCTTCGGCGCAAAAAATTCGTCGTTGGCGAACAAGACTGCGCCACCCAACTTCTCCGCTGCAAGATCGATCAGTTCAGTGAATTCCATAATGAGAGTCAATTGCGGCACAGCCGGCAAAACGCCAGGGGTTTGTGTAGCCGTTTGTTCATCTATTCAGCAGCAACTCTCCTTGTGGTTCGCCAACGAATTCATGCGCATCATATATTTTCCGCCCGCGAAGGAAAGTCGTTCGCACTACGCCGGCAAACTCCCGGTCAGCGTAAGGTGTTAATTTGTGCCGATGATGAATTGCATCCGCTTCGACTTCAAAACTCTGCTCGGGATTCCAGATGATCAGGTCCGCGTCACAGCCAACGCTGATCGATCCTTTACGGCTCTCCAAACCAACCAGTCGCGCCGGCGCACGACAAAGCCACTGCGCGACTTCGGAAATTCCAAAGCCTCGTTTCTTCGCCTCAGTCCAAACTACCGGCAGCCGAAACTGCAAAGAGGCAATGCCGCCCCAGGCAGCCAGAAAATCGCCGCGCTCCTTTAGCTTCAGCTCAGGCGAACAGGGTGAATGATCAGAAACGATCATGTCGAGTGTCCCTTCGCCGAGTGCGCGCCAAAGTTGTTCCCGATTCTCTCGTTCACGAATCGGCGGACAACACTTGAACTCAGTCGCACCATCGGGAACATCCTCTGCCGCAAAAGTAAGATAGTGCGGACATGTTTCCGCCGTGATCTTCAAGCCGTCGTGTTTCGCCTGGGCCAGCAACGGTAACGCATCAGCCGACGAATGGTGAACGATGTGCACGCGTGCGCCAAACTCCCGGCTCAGGCGAATCATCAACTCGACCGCCTCATTCTCGGCTGCGCGCGGTCGCGAGTCGAGAAACGTCTGATAAGCAGTGCAATCGGTCTTCGTTGAGTCTATTGCATCTGCCGAGTGACAGGAGGCCATTCCCGCCTGTTCGATCGGCCCCGGCACTTCAGCATGCACGATCAAGAGACTGTCGAGCCGTGTTAGCTCCGGGAGTGCGGCACGCAGATCTGCTTCGGTGACATTGGGGAATTCATCAACGCCGGAATGGATCAAAAAACATTTAAACCCCACCACGCCGGCTTCATGCAACGGCGCGAGTTCCGCTGTGTTGCCGGGCACAACGCCTCCCCAAAAAGCTGTGTCTACATAACATTGCGAGCGCGCGGCATCTAACTTTTCCCCGAAGCCATTAATAGTAGTGGTGGGTGGAATACTATTAAGCGGCATGTCGACAAGAGTCGTAACCCCTCCTGCCGCAGCAGCGCGCGTGGCTGTAGCAAAGCCTTCCCAGTGGGTGCGTCCAGGCTCATTGATGTGAACGTGTGTGTCCACGAGCCCGGCCATCACAACTGAATCGTCATCAGCGTCAACTATCTCCGTATTCGCGCGCACGGCGTCGTAATCAGAGATGGAGGCGATTCGGCCCTCGCGGATTTGGATTGCGGCGGGTCCGACGCTGTGGCTGTTGCCTGGCGCGTTGAGAAGAACTACGTTCTGGCCGCGAATAATTAGATCAGGACGGGACATTAATTAATTTGCCAGGAAGTGCGGAATCAGATTCGGTAAGGGTCACCGCCGAATACGAGGCGGTTGCTAAGTAACGACTCTGCCGTCTCCCGTGCGGTAAGCCTCTGGCTTACCGTCATTTCTGACAATTTTTTCCTACGCGAGGCTCAGCCTCGCGAAAGTTCTTAAGAAAGTAGTCTCCGGTAAGGCAAGCCTTACCGCACGGAAGACGGCAAAGCCGTATAGCCGCTCCCCCCTAACCAGTCTGAGCACCATTGGTATCCTAAATCTCGCTGTTCCCCGAGCGCGAGCAGCTAAGTAAACGTTGGCGGTGGCGGCGGGCCGGGCACAATCGGGCCTTCATCTCTTAAGCCAAACACCTGTTCGTAAGCCATGGACGTGGCGGCAAAAGTAATCGGAAATACGAGGAACATACCTACGTAGCAAAGCAGCACACCGAGAAATCCCAGGAGGCCAGTAAGAAGCAGCAGCCCGAGGAGCGGCCAGAAATTCGCCAGCGCCGCTCTGGCACTCGTGCGCACCGCGTCCACTCCGCCCAAACGCCGGTCAACTATTAACGGATAAGTAAACGTGAAGAGCACCGATACCAGGAGGATCAAAAGCATCACTACCATAAAAAAGACGAAGAACACCCCGAAGAATCCCAGCACGGCACTGGAATCCGGCTCGCCGCTACGGGGAACCACGAAAAGAAGAAAGCCGTAGAAAACGATGTAGAAGGGAACGATGATTATGACAATCGGGATCACGTGAATCAAAGTCGCAATGATGCTTTCGCCGAGGTAGTCGAAGCCTTTGAACAACGTGCCAAACTCCACTTGCTTCCCACGATGTTTTTGAAAGATCGCGACATATAGACCACACATCATCGGACCCATCAAGATTCCTAAGGGCACTGCGCTGCCAATCAGGATCCCCACAAAACACATGCCGACAAAAAGCCAGTACTGGTCTTGAATGAGACCGTAGCCTGCTTTAAGACAGACCATTGGTTGCACGGCGCCCGGTGTAAATGTGGGAGTGGGAGGAAAGTTCTGCATCATTGTTTCCTTCTAGTTTGTTATGGTTGTTTCAGTCTCGCGCTTTTGCCGCAGCCAGCCAGTCGTTGGAATCAGCCACTGAAGCTGACCTTTGATCGATTCAGCATAAATCAGAGCACCCATTTGATTGGGATGACCGAGCGAGGCGTAGCGGCAAGCCAGATAATGGTTCTCTCGACTCTGTTTTTGAGCTTTGTTTTCCTTCATTCCTTTCGGCTTCTTATAAGTCTCTTTGCAGCTCGCAATCCGTTCCTTTCGCATCACGTCATTTGGTTTATAAGCGCTGGTTCCGAAGGTGAGGATCACGAGTAACTTACGAAAACCCGAAAGATTAGTTGAAGCAAAAACAAAGGTCCAAAGCAGCGTGTCTTTGGCGGAGAAGGCGTGTTCGGGCCAAAACTGTATCTCAGCAAAAAGGATTTTCTGTTTCGAACCTCGAGATTGCAGCTCCTCATTCACTTGTCTGATCGCTTCGCGCAGACTGCTGGTCGAGACCGTGTAAAACTCCTCCGAATTATTAATCAATCGTTCGCGTCTCTGCTTATCATTTAGACGCTCCCCACTTGTTGGTGGGCCGGCAAGCTTCTTCACCAGCAGTCGAATAAAGGCATTGTCTTCCGTCTCCGTCGAAACGATTCGGTAATAGCCCGGCACGACCACGTGCGCGTTTGGAAAAGCTGCGGTAGTGCGCCGCAGCAACTTAGCCATCGCTGCTCCACAACTATAAGCAGCGCGCTCGCGGATCAAGTTGCGGTCTACCGACGCATTCAAAAGGTTGCGCACGTCAACATCGTTGATGCAGCCGTCCAGCAGAATGAGATCGACTTTGGTCACGTCGCCATACAACTTAACAGCCTCGTCCAACTGTTCATTGATCGAAGGCAGCGGCAGATTAACTTCGCCATTCGGTGAGTTGTAACTCTGAATGTGTCCGGGCGACCGTTCTACGATTGCTCCCGAGTGTGCCTTTACTACAACGTCTACGATCCTGCCGGTTGTGCCTTGCAGCCAACATTTGACGCGATACCACGATTTCTGTGGTTCGCGCAGACCTTGTCCCCAAAGAATTGAATCACCGAGCACTAACATGTTGAGACGATTTTCTGGTCCCGTGTCGACTGCCGTAGGACACTGTCCCCGAGTTCCAACCGCGCTTGTCGCGACCAGGAGAAGCAGCGCAGCTGAGGAAAGGAGGAAGCGTTGCAGGGGCGGGCTCATGCAGTGTCTCAAGCGCTTGGCGTTGGCATTTGAACCTGGGACGTCAGGAAACAGGCGAGTTCATCATATCAAGCTGCGGAAGAAATGCGGGAAATAAAATCCGCGAACAGGTTCAGACTAACCTGCAAGCGATAACTCTTTGTCGAGCGAATGTCATCAATCGGCACGATCTCTTGCGCGAGGGTTTGCTTTGCGTTGGCGATCGTGTTTGCGTCGAGTGTTTGGCCGCGCAACGCTATCTCAGTTTGTACGCAACGAAGCGGCACAGGCGCCACACTGCCAAGAACGATCCGCACGTCGGCAATTGTTGAGTCGTTGATTGACGCCATTCCGGCGAAGCAGATCTTGGAAATCGCCTGGGCTTTGCGCGTTCCCACTTTGCGATAGTACTGATGTTGATTGCTCGTCTGGCGCGGTAAGCGGATGCGCGTCAGTAATTCATCAGGTCGCAGCAACATCTGCTTATAGCCAGTGTGGAAGCCGTGATAAGGAAGCCAACGGCTGCCCGAGCTCGCTGACAATTCCAACTCCGCATCGTAAGCGAGCAAAGCTGGCGGTGAATCTGCTGCTGGTGATGCATTGACGATATTGCCGCCGATTGTTCCGCGATTTTGAATCGCCAGTCCGCCCGTCTCACTCGCCGCCTGACAAAGCATCGCAAACTCGGATCGTAAAATCGGATGGGCCTGAATCTGGGTGTAGGTGGTGAGTGCGCCCAGAGTCACCTGAGTTTCGTCTACTTCAATTCCCCTTAGCTCATTCAAGTTCCAAATGTTCAGGTAGTTTGTATGCGCCAGCTTACCCGCTTCCAGCAACACCATCAGGTCGGTGCCGCCGGCAAAGGGCTTCCAAACTCCCGGCTCGCGGGCGAGTAGCGCGAGAGTCGCGGACAAGTCAGGCGGGGAGACAACGCGATAGTTGGGAATAAACCCTCTCATCTACTTTTAGGTTTGCCGAAGTGCGAAGAACTAAGAATCGCTTCGCGATCCGTCTTTTTTGTTTTTGGATCTTCTCTAATCCTGGCTTTCTGCAATGCAAGACCCAGCCGTCTAAGTTGCGACACCCGTTTCAATCTGGTCGTGACGGCTTTGGCGGACATATCAGTTTTCTGCATCACGACACTCCCTCCTTTAACGCTTCTATGTCATCTAAATCTTGACCGCTCATTCTGAGCTTTTTCATCTCAATCAACCCCACCCGGGATACAACGGAGAATGTGCCCTCCTCCCATTCTGATACGACTCGTGACGCCCACACACTCTGGAGTTGGGGAGTCACTAACAAGAAATCCAAAGAGAGTAAATCTCCGGAGGCCGCATCAATTTTTGAAACGCGGCGTATTTCAATCGCACCATTAGCAAAACTGAGGTCCTTGCCCCGAATGTTGTAGCCGAGCTCGCGGGCAATCGGAATCACTCGGTCCAGAAATTGAGGGGGAATTAGAATATCAATGTCGACAGTCATTCGGGGACGTTTATGAACGGCCATAGCCATCCCGCCGCAGAGTGCGTAATCAACCTTCTGCGCGTCGAAGACCTCCACCAGCTGGCGAAACTCATCGTAGATATCCAGCATCGGAGCTCACTCCTGCTTGTGATACGCCCGCACTACTGATTCAAAAATTTTCATGTAGCCGGTGCAGCGGCAAAGATTTCCGGCGAGACCCGTGCGGATCTCCTGTTCAGTCGGATGGGGATTGCGCGCGAGTAAATCGACCGCAGCGAGCACCATTCCCGGCGTGCAGATGCCACACTGCGCGCCGCCAAATTCCACAAACGCCTGCTGCACCGCGTCCAAGTCGCTTCCACTGGCGACACTCTCGATCGTTTTGATCGTTGCACCAGCAACTTGTGCCGCCGGCACCAGGCAGCTATTAACGAGTTCGCCGTTTAAGAAAACTGAGCACGCGCCGCACTCGCCCTCGCCGCATCCCTCCTTCGTTCCCGTCAGATGCAGCTGCTCGCGCAGAACATCCAGCAGCCGCGAGAGCGGATAGACGCGTAGAGACTGCGTCTCACCATTAACGGTGCACGCTATTTCAATCGTGTTGGCTGAAGTATCCATTTCCGAGCGGCTTGCGTTACCTTCACCCTAACTCGTTCATCATTGCTTCGGGCATTAAGGGCACGTGATTAAAACTTACTCCCGTCGCGTTTTCGATCGCGCTCAAAATGGCGGGCGCCGCGCCATCCATCGGTAGTTCACCAATGCCCTTGGCGCCTGACGGACCATACGCGTAAGGATTCTCCTCGAAAAAAACTCGAATTGGAGGAATGTCAGCGGCGGTAGGAATGATGTAATTAGTCATCTGGTTGTTTACCATGCGGCCATTTTCCCAGACGACGTTTTCAAAAAGCGTGAATCCGATGGCTTGTCCCACTCCTCCCTCAATCTGACCCGCAGCTAATACGGGATTAATTACTCGGCCGACTTCCTGCAAGGCTACAAAGTCCTGCACGTGTGCTTCGTAAGTAAGCAAGTCAACGCTTACCTCAGCGACATACACCGCCCACGCGTACGTGCCGTAAGCGTCGCCCTGATATTTTTCATCATCCCAATTCACGTTCGGTGGCGGCTGATACTTGCTCAGCGACTTCAGCGGACCAAATTGTTTGACGTAAGCACGACAGGCTTCCTGAAACTCGGCTGACGAATAGTTATCTTTAAGAAGTCCACTTCCAATCAAAGTCTGCTTTAAACCCAACACTGCCGACTCCACCAGCTTGCCCACGATCATGCAGGTGCGCGAAGCCACGGTAGGTCCGCTGTTGGGGACCAGGCTTGTATCAGGCTGAGCGACATCGATCAGACTCGCATCAACCCCGAGCGCATCGGCGGCGATTTGAGAAAAGACAGTGTTCGTTCCCTGACCAATCTCAGTGCTGGCGGCCAAAATCCTTACGCGTCCATCCCCAGTAGCTTCCGCGCCCACGACCGATTGCAGATAGACTTCTCCGGAACCGGTGAACCCGGCGCCGTGCATAAATGATGCAAAGCCAACCCCGCGCTTCACGCCGCTGTTAGGATTCTGCTGGGCAAATTTTTCGCGTTTTGCATGGTAGTCGCTGAGTTTAAGTGCCTGATCGAGAAGTTTTGCCATCTCGACTTTTTCGCGGATCACCTGGCTGGTCGCAGTCGTTTCCCCTTCTTTCACAAAGTTGCGCCGGCGAAATTCTTCCGGCGAGAGCCCAACCACATGCGCAACTTTATCCAGGTGACGCTCGAGCGCAAAAATACTTTGCGGCGCCCCAAATCCGCGGAACGCTCCATGCGGCGGCGTATTAGTTGCGACAGCGCTGCTGCGAATGCGCACATTCGGGCAACTGTAAGGCCCGGCGGAGTGGATGGTGCCGCGCGAAAGAACTACTGGCGAAAGTGTGCAATACGCGCCACCGTCGATCACGAACTCTATTTCCATCGCGCTGAGCTTTCCGTCTTTCGCAACCGCAGTGCGATGACGAGTTCGAGAAGGATGGCGCTTGGTTGTTGCCACCATGTCCTCGGCACGGTCATAGATAATCTTGACGGGCTTACCGGTTTTCCAGGCGAGCAGAGCCGCGTGCCCGGCGATTAGCGAAGGATATTCTTCCTTGCCGCCAAAGCCACCGCCGGTTTCAGTTTGAATGACGCGAATCTTGTCTTCCGGAAGCGCGAACAATTTCACGAGGGCCTTATGAACGTAGTAAGGACATTGCATCGACCCCCAGACCGTGACCCCATCTGTTGGATTCGCGATTGCAATCGCGCCATTGTTCTCAATGTAAAGTTGTTCCTGCGCTCCCGTGTGATACTCACCGTCGACTACGAAGTCCGCAGACTCCCATATCTCGTCTACATTTCCTTTATCAACCAGAAACGATTTGAAGATGTTGTCTTCACCCCAAACTATCTCTTTTTTGTTGACGGCGTCTTTCAAAGAAAAGACGGCGGGCATTTCCTCGTATTCGATCTTCACGTTGCGGCGCGCTTGTTCGAGCAGGTATTTGTCAGGATGTGCCAGCAGGAGAATGGGTTCTTCGGGATGATTGACGACTCCATCTGCCAGGTAAGGCTGGTCATTCAGGATGAGCGCGACGTAGTTTTCACCCGCAATGTCTTTGGCGGTAACGACAGCGATCTGATCCCAGGGGAGGTCGCCTTCGTAAGCAATGCTCTTAATACGACCACGAGGAACACTGCTGCGCACCGTTACGCCGTAAAGCATGTCGGGAAAAGTGAGGTCATCGACATACAACGCAGCACCGGTAACTTTCGAACGTCCTTCTTTGCGCGGCGCAGACTTGCCGACGAGATGATTGTTAGTTGATGCGCTCATCGAGAGATGGGTACATTACAACGAATCGCGGGGCCGAGAGCAACTCTTTAAAGATTGTAGGGTGGCCTCCGTGGCCACCCCTGTACTGCTTTCCCCTAAAAGATGCTACCCGCAGGCGGTAACCGCGCTTTGGAGTGTAGTGTCAAGCACCGCGCGACACCCCTCGGGTTTATCGCGTCACGCGAACAAGCCTCCGCAGAAAAATGTGGGGTGGCCACGGAGGGCCACCCCTACAACAACCAAAGCGGTGTCGCGCTTGCCACCGCACTCAAAAAACCGCACTCCAAAACTAAGGCTTAGCGATCACTAATGGATTCGCTTCCAGCTCACGCCGGTAAAATACTCGAGGTCGCTGCACGGTGCGCTTCTCAGGCTCAGCCACCTTTTCCTCACCTTCAGTAAACGCGATCTGCAGGCCCACACCGCGACTCTGTTTCATTTTTGCTTCCTGCATCTGCGGCACGCGGTCGGTAGCAAAGTTCAGCCACTCTCTCGCATTCAATGATCCGTCCTGCGGCTCCGTGTCTGCAATTGCTGTCTTCAGCCCTTCTTCCACCAAGGCGTAAGTCAATAATCCATGTCCCAGCTCAGCCGCTTCGAGCGCGGCCTGATAACTCTGCGCGGCGGTGAGAATGTACATGCCTTTCTCATAAGCAAGTTGGGCCAGTCCCTTCGAGTTCATGGGACCGCGCCGTTTCTCTTCCGCTTCGAGTGCTTGTCCTGAATTACAGGCGTCGATGATCAGCAAGAGATGGCCGGCATCAACACCCTCTACCGCTTGTTCCAACTCAATATCAGAAATGCTGCTTGTCAGGATTTTCTGCAAACCTTGCTCACTTAACTTCGTACGGTCGCCCGTGTAGCCCAGGTCATGCGGGATCAAATAGAAGCGCTGTGCCTGTGCTGTGCCGTGACCCGCGAAGTAAATAATCACCTTGTCTTCCGGCTGCGCACGCTTCAAACCGCCAAAAGCGGGATCAGCTGCTTTCAGTGAAGGTGGTCCAGGGATTCCCGACAAGTGTCGCAACGCCGCAAGGATGTTGGCTTTAGTCGCGTTCTGATTAAGCAACGGCAAAACCTCGACACGTTCGAGTTGCCCAATTTGCATTTGCCGACGGCTCACTTCTTCAGCAAAGCTTTGCGCGTCCGCCACGGCATACTTCAGATTGTATTGAGCGTTTGCATACTCATTCAGGCCTACTGCGATGATGTAGAGCGTGCCCGCGCGCTTCAAACTATCGGCGCCGCTGAGCAGTAGTTGTGAGTCTTTGCTTTTGACGTTGTCGCGATTGAACGCGTAGGCCGTCAGTTGGTTGGCTCCAGCCACCAGGCTGATCTCTTCTTCTAATGTGACGGCGGGTTTTCCGTTTAGGACATCGCCACGCCAAACCTTGATCATTGAGCCGTTACGAAATAAGCGCACGTCTCGAGCTCCGGCACTTTCGTTGTTTTCTTTATCGGCTGCCGCGTCCGTGATGTCGATTTTCACTTTGGTAGTCCGGGAAGAAATTCCATTAGCGGTCGCTGCGGCCGGATCGACTAGCGAGAGTTTTACAACCGGCTGGCGTCGATCTTTCCGGGAAATATCTTCGGCAACTTTCGGACGCTTGCCGGCGATGATTTCGCCTAGCAATCCGGGATAGTAATACTCATTAAAGAACCACTCGATCGGCGCAACGTTGAAAGTGTCCTGGTTGTAACGCCAGAGGATCTGATTCCATGAGACCGGAGTGCCGTCGAACAAACCTTGCGGTGTAACCACCATCCATTCGCCGCCGTCGTCAAGCGAGATCAGCGTCAACAAGTGTTCGCCCGTATTAGCATCCCAAAGAAACGTGCCGCCATCTTCGCTGGCAGAAGCGAGCAAACGTCCGTCCTGACTGAAATCCATCGAATCGACGTTTGCAGTATGGCCGACAAGTGTTCGCAGTTCGCGCCGGGAAGCGACATCCCAGATCCTGATCGAGTTATCGGTGCTGCTGGATGCGAGCAGGCGGCCATCGCGACTGAAAGCGACTTGAGAAACGCCTTTACCGTGTCCGCTAAGCACTGCGATTTGATTTCCAGTAGCCACGTCCCACAGCGTTACTTGCCCCGTGGCCTCAACCTTCATGTTCTTCATCATTTCCTGCGGGTCGGGCGCTTTGGAGTTTCTCTTTTGGCGCTGTGCCGCAGGATCCATCATCGATGCGAAATCCAGGTTCGACTTCGACTCGACTCCGCCAATCGCGATTGTCCGGCCATCAGGACTGAAAGCCATCGAGGTGACGCTGCGGCCCATTGTTCCTGCAGACATCGAACCCATCATGTTTGTGATCATGCTGCTCATTGCCGCGAGGTCGGGCATTTGCGGCATGCCGGCCGGCATTTGCGGCATGCTGCCCGGCTTGGCTGAGCGCATCTTTTTCATTTGCTCGGGCGTAATGCCGCCAGCGCCCTGCATCATCTGGGTAAGGCTGGCCATCGGTGAACTGGTCAAGTCGCGCAGCTTATTACCTGAGGCCGTCTCCCATAATGATGTTTCGCCCATCGCTCCGAGGGTTGCGAGGATGCGGCCGTCCCCGTTAAAGCCGGCTGCCATTGCGCTGAGTCCGACATTAAGCGAACGCAGCTCGCGCCCTGTTTTTACGTCCCAGATTCTGACCAGATTCTCGTTCACTCCCTGAACATTACCCTTGGTCATCTGCGCTTCTGAGGCGCCGTAATTCACTACCAGCATGCTCCCGTCGGGGCTGAAGCTAACGCGCTGCACAACTGACTCGCTATTCGCCGGTACCAGACTTTGCAGCTTGCGTCCCGAAGGTGTTTCCAAAATCGAAATGGAACCACTGTTCAATGAGAACAGGGCGAGCAGCCGGCCGTCAGGGCTGGGTATGCCGAGCTGTTGATCGGTTGGACCAGAGACGATGCGCAAACCGCGACCAGTTCGCAGATCCCAGCGCGTGCGACCTCCAGAGGTAAGTTGATTGCCATCGGCGCTGAAGGCGACCTTGTATGCCATATTTGTGCGGCCGCTCATCTTGAGCAACTGCTTGCCGTTCTCAGCTTCCCAAATCACCGTTGGCGAATCAAAACCTCCGGTAGCAATTCTTTTTCCATCTTCGGTAAACGTTGCGAAGACTCGCGCCGTAGTCGCAAAAAGGCCGCTGTTCGGCGCTTTCAAAGCTAACAATTCGCGCCCTGTGGCAGTATCCCAAAGCTTGACCGTGTACCCCTCCGCCGACGCCAGTACACGACCTCCGGGACTGAACTTTAGAAGAATCCAATTCTGCGTGACCGTTCCCAGGTCGCGTTCCTTCGCATTGTCAGTGACTTCCCATAGCTTTAGTCGCTTGTCTGAAATTCCTGAGACGAGCAGGCGCCCATCCGCTGCGAACGCGAGATCCACGCTTTGCAAATCGTCCTCGGGAAGTTTTACGGAGCGAGTTTCACGACCGGAGGCGAGGTCAATGAACTTAACGTCATTGTTGCCGGCGTCGGTCACGACGGAGGCGAGTTGAGTCCCGTCAAGACTCAAAGCTGCACCGCCGTCGCCACTCGTGCGCGCGAGCGAACTAAAAGAATCGGTGCCGATTGAACGCAGCTCCTGTCCCGTCGCGAGATCCCAGACTCTGATCGCATCGCTGATTGTTACCAGGCGATCATTCGAGCTGAAGGCAATGAAGTAGACTCCGGCGATCGCAGCAATGGAACCTCCGCCCCCCGAAGTAAGTGTTTGCAACTCCCGTCCACTCGCGACTTCCCAAACTTTGATTGAATTGGTTCCGGAAGCGGCGGCAATGAGACGGCTATCCCTGCTGAAAGCGATGGTCGGCGAGATGCCCATCCCACCCTGAGGACCACTGGACAGATTGCGCAACTCGCGTCCGTTGCTGGTATCCCAAAGTTTAATGGTGCTGCTGCGAAATGTTGCTGTTGCCAGCAAGCGACCGTCAGGACTGAAAACAAGCCGCGTGGCGCCGAAGAAATTGTTGTAGCCGGTTTGGAGAACTAGTTCAGGTTTAGCTTCTTTTCCTTTTTGGGCGGCAGTCGAGTTTGTATTAGGCGAGCTGCTCTGGACGCCGATGCCGCGCTGGTCCGGTGTTGGCGAGGGGTTCTGTGCCCAGGCTGATGTAGCTAAGGCGAATCCGATCAGTCCAAGGCGAATTACGGTGCTCAGCAGGGACAATTTTGATCTAGTTAGGTTCATAACACCCCTCGGAGGAATTGAGTAATTGAATCATCGGGTCATCGGGTCATTGTTTGATCTCGGACATTGTCATTGTATTCAGTGCAGCCTCAATCTTATCAACAAGCCAATGATTCAATGATTTCAATGTTCAATGATTCAATGACTCAATAATTAATGACCCGATGATTCAATCCCTCAATCCCTCAATGCCTAAAGTCGATTACTAGTCGCAAGGGTTGGGAAAGCTCAGTGACACGAAATTGTTTCCGGGCTCTAATGCCCAGCAGGAAATCATAATAGCCCTCAAACAGTCCGGCCTCATCCAACTGCCAAACAGAACGAAATTTTAATCGGCCCTTGGGAATGAAGAAATCCTGCTCGCGCAGTTTCATCTGTTCTTCATCAGTCGGGATCAAATTAAGATTCACCTGGACGAAAGCATTGCCGGCAATCTTGATGCGCTGGCGCCCGCCGTCGTTCTCATAAAAACGTCCCCTCAGATACTCCACCTGATAATTAGGCATCGAGCCTGCAAACTCAAATACCACCCGATCAAATGTTTGATGACGCCCAACCCGCACCTTCCGCACATAGGTTGTTCCCGTTCCCTCATGACGCCGCGCCACAGTCCGAGTCGTCCAGGTGTTGAGACGCCCGCTGTCAGGAAACTGTGCGGCTGCCGGAGAGAAAACAAACGTACAAAGTAATAGTGCAATAAAGACTCTTGCTGCCATAGGTTCTAACCGGATACTCAGTAAGTGACAGTTAGGAAGACGTTCAGTCAGGAAGGGTGGTTTAGCCCCGCTGGTAGAATGGCATTCAACTTTGGCGGAGGCAAATCTCGACTCGAATTCTTCAAAGTCCGCAAGAATTTTAAAAACGCGCATGCTCCAAAAGCAGTAAACCGATCGAGATTACCGCCAGCACAAACATCACCGGATGAATCTCATTGCGCCGGCCCACCAGCAGATACATTCCCACGTGCGAGATGAAGCCCCAGAGTATTCCCTGAGTGATGGAGAACGTGAGCGGAATCAAAATGATTGTCAAAAATGCCGGCAGTCCTTCTTCAATTTTGGAAAATGAAATCTGATTGACGCTCTTAAACATCGCGGCACCCACCAGAATCAACACCGACGCGGTAGCGTAAGCTGGAACCATTCCTGCGAGTGGCGCCAGAAAGAAGCATGGGAGAAAACACAGCGCGGTAAAAACCGACGTGAGACCCGTGCGCCCGCCCATGTTGATGCCAGCGACGCTTTCGATGTAAGCCGTTCCTGATGATGTGCCGGCCAGACCCGCCCCGAAGGTCGCAAAAGAGTCGACTACCAACCCCTGTTTTAGATTTCGCGGATGACCGTTTTCATCAAGCAAGTCCGCCGCATGGGCCACGCCGATGAAAGTGGAAATGGAGTCAAAGAGATCCGTGAACAGGATGGCGATAATTGCCGGCACGAGGGAAAGCTTCAGCGCGCCAAGAATATCGAGTTTGAGAAAGACGGTTTGGAAGTCGGGCGCACTGAAAAAGCTTGGCGGGGCTTTTACCAAACCGAAAGCCCAACCGAGCAAGGTTGCGATCAACATGCCTGCCAGGAAAGCAAAAGCGCTTTTACGCGTTATCAGCCAGACCGAAAAGCCGGTACCCACAATTGTCAGAAGCGCCGGCAAACCTAGCGAACCCAGCTTTACAAATGTGACCGGATCAGCAGCAATCAATCCGGCATTCTTTAAACCTATGAACGTGAGGAAGACCCCGATTCCGGCGGCGGTGCCAATCCGTAGCTCAGCCGGTATTGCTTTCGCGATAGTCTCGCGGATCGGCGTTATGGAAATTATCAAAAATAGAACTCCGGCCCAGAAGACGATTCCGAGCGCGACTTGCCACCAGACTTTCTGCGTCAGAATGATCGTAAAAGTGAAGAAGGCGTTAATGCCCATGCCCGGTGCGACTGCAAATGGAAGTTTTGCGTAGAGACCCATCAAGAGCGTCATCACAAAACAGAGCAGCACGGTCGCGGTAAGAACTCCGCTGAATGCCATCCCTGTCCCTTCAGAGGAAAGAATCGAAGGATTTACAACCACGATGTACGACATCGTGAAGAAAGTGGTGAGGCCGGCGACTGCTTCAGTGCGTAGGTTGGTTTTGGCAAACGAGGGAGAAGTCATTTAGCAGAGATCGTCGCAAGATCTGGCCTAACAGTTTGAAGTCTATGCTGGGAATTAATTTGCGCGCAACACGATTGG
Organism: Pyrinomonadaceae bacterium; assembly: GCA_963826235.1. Classification (GTDB taxonomy): domain Bacteria; phylum Acidobacteriota; class Blastocatellia; order Pyrinomonadales; family Pyrinomonadaceae; genus PSRF01. The sequence goes on from CAWGWE010000003.1 coordinate 1,008,337, forward strand.
TAGCGTCAGCTTTCGAGGATACGTCTCGCGCCTTTTTGGGGCTTAGAAGTGAGGTGCCATCGTGGGTTCGGCCGGACCAAGAAATAGTCTTAATGAAAAGTCCCGTTAGTCCTTCCCCCAACAAAAACAATCCGAAGGTTTCCCTCCGGATTGTTGATTGTCAGCTCGCAGCCGAGCATTTGGGTCGGACCGCGGAACGAAGGGGAACGGCGCTTTTGAATTTGAGTCAAATCGGGTAGGAGGCGGAGTTACCTCCGCCGTCCTCCCACACCACCGTACGTACGGTTCCGTATACGGCGGTTCATCAAGCAAACTGGAGGCGTCGGCGTTGTTCCAGCAGTGACAAAAGACCACAGCGATCAAAGTAGGACTTAGGGAAAGCAGCGTTCATATGCGCAGCGCCGGCATTCCACCAGGGGCCGCGCCGATTGGTCGCTGATTCCCAAGCCTGAGACTCCCTCAGACCTCGTTGCATCATTCCTTTAGCGCGGGTAACAGTCCGTTTCCATTGACGCCAGATAAGACCGCGCAGTTTGCGCCGTATCCAGCCGTCTAGTTCCTCGAAGATGCCTTTCACCTGTGCCAGCCGAAAGTAGTTCATCCAGCCGCGCAACAATGGTGTCAGTTCCCCTTCGATTAACTTACTCAGGTTGCGTCCGCTCCCACGGCGAAAGATTTCCCGTAGCTTATCCTTCAGCCGTTGCACTGAGCTCGGCGCTACTTTTAGCCGCGCCTCACGGTGCCACGTCATCGAGTAGCCTAGAAACTTTCGCTCCCACGGACGAGCCACTGCACTTTTCTCCGCATTAACTTTTAACCGTAATTGTCTTTCGAGGAAGCTGCTGACAGATTTCATCACTCGCTCTCCAGCACTTCGCGACTGCACATAGATGTTGCAATCGTCGGCGTAGCGGCAGAACTTGTGACCGCGTCGTTCCAGCTCCTTGTCTAACTCGTCGAGCAGAATGTTCGATAGCAGTGGCGAAAGTGGTCCACCCTGCGGTGTTCCTTCCCGCCGCGCACTCGTCAATCCATTCGACATCATTCCGGCCTGCAGGTATCTGCGGATCAAGCGCAGCACTCGCTTGTCTTTGATGCCCCGTGCTAATCGCGACATTAAGACGTCGTGATTAACTCGGTCAAAGAACTTCTCCAAGTCGATGTCCACGACCCAGCGCCGCCCTTCGCGTACATACTGGCGTGCCTTTAACACTGCCTGCTGCGCGCTTCGTTGCGGCCGAAAGCCGTAACTCGATTCCGAAAAGCTCCCTTCAAAGAGTGGGCTAACTATTTGATGCAGCGCCTGCTGAATCAGTCGGTCTATCACCGTTGGAATGCCCAACATCCTCATTCCTTTGCCACCGGGCTTCGGTATCTCCACCTTCAGCACCGGCTGCGGTTGATAGTCGCTGCTCAACAGTTCCTCCTTGATTCGTAGCCAGTGCTCGCGCAAGTAAGCTCGCATCTGCTCAACGGTCATCTCATCGACTCCCGCTGCGCCTCTGTTTCGCTCGACCTGCTTGAGCGCTCGCCACATGTTCTCTCGTTCGACCACTGCTTCTAACAACTGCTCTGCTTCCGGGTCAGAGTGTTCTCTCGTTACCGTGTCGCTTGACGCACCCAAGCCTTCTCCTCGCCAATTCCGTTGGCTGCCTTCCGGGTGGGAATCGAGCATCTCAGCTCTTCTGTCCGCGTCTCTGCTGCTCATCGAAACTTAAGTCTCCGTTCCGTTACTTCATGTTTGGGCCTTCGGTCCGGTCGATGGACCTACTATGCCCGCGGCTGACTTCTGCAACTTCATCCCAGCACCTCTCAGCACCGGTAGCTCGTGGCAAAGTTGCAGATCTCCCCGGGTAATGCGCTCTCACCTTCACGCTTATATCCGCCGCATTTACGCACAAACTTTCCGGACAGGTTTTGGACTTTGAAAGGATTTGCCTTCTCATCCAGTTTGCACGCCTCATGCGATTCCTGTTCGTCGGACCAGCGCTTTGCCTGCGGCTTCCTTCAGATTCCACCTCGCGATGGACACCCTTGCCGTCCGGCTAACGATTCCCCCTGTCGGGCTCGTAGGAGACTTTCACTCCCTAGTAAGAGCGCCCTGCCGGGCGCACAAATCCAAAGCGGTGTCGCGCTGCGCTTGCCACCGCCCTCCAAGGCTAACGTCGCATACTCGCTACCACGGTTATGTCATTTCGTTTCTCATGCGCCAGCTCGCGGGCTTTAGCTGCTTCCGACTTCCGCGTCTGCAGACCAATCCCGTCGGCCGGCATCCATGCTTGCGCAAAGAAATACTGATCACCGTAGCGATAGAACACTAGTCTGGCGTTGTCTTGAACGGAGCCGTTCACGCTGTTGGTGCTAACGAGGACGCTTACGTTTCCGTCTTCGCTGCGAAACTGGAGCACCTTCACGGACGAACCAGGATTCACACAATGCACGCTGTATTCTCCAGCCGCCATCGTCTTATCGCCGACGCTGAAGCTAAATGGAATCTTGGCGATTAACTCCGGGTTGGGGGCCGTTTGCGCTTTGGCGCTGGAAACACCGGCTATTAACAGCATTATCGTAGTGATGAAGATGTAAGCTTGCTTTTTCATGGTAGTCTCCTTCGAATCGTTTTGGCTGAGGCTGAGCCGGGTCTTATGCGTTGTTTCTGGGTCGGGCATCCTTCGGCCTCGATTCGTTCCAAATGCCCTTCACTTACTAACGCGAAGACTCGCGGCAAAAACCCTCACGACCCGAAAACTCCTGGGGTAAAATCCCCGCGCAACTGAATCCGCAATGTGGATGCCCGGGCCCTGGCTGCTTTCCTATTGAGCTCCGGCAGAGACTTGCTACCGACATGCAACCACCTGAAGCCATAAGCCAACTGCTGACCCGTTGGGGCAACGGTGACAGGACTGCCCTGGATAGGCTGATGCCCATGGTCTATAGCGAGCTGCGCCGCCTGGCCAACAATTATTTGCGGCGTGAGCGCCAAAATCACACACTGCAACCCACGGCATTGGTGAATGAGGCTTATCTGAAGTTGATTGATCAGAGGTCCGCGCGGTGGCAAAACCGCGCGCAGTTTTACGGAATTGCTGCCCAGCTTATGCGCCGGATTTTGGTCGACCATGCGCGGCAGCACAAAGCGGGAAAACGGGGCGGGCCAGAACAGCAGCAGCTCTCAATTACCAGCGCCGGCCACCTCGCCACCAAAGCGGAGGTCGACTTGCTCCCTTTGCATGAAGCCCTTGAAGAACTCGCTACTATCGATCCGCAACAGGCGCGCATTGTCGAACTGAAATTCTTCGGCGGACTCTCGATTGAGGAAACGGCGGAGGTGCTGGGCGTCGGTCATGCCACAGTCGAGCGCGACTGGAAAATGGCCCGGGCCTGGCTAAGACGAAAACTGGAATAACGATTGAGGGACAGCGCGACTCGCCCACGCGTTAGTTGTAGGCCTTAAGAACGGACAAACTTGTGCGAATTTGATTCTTTCGAAGGATTTGATAGAAGCACTGTCTAAAGATGACACCCGAACGTTGGCAACAAGTCAGGGAGATATTCCATTCGGCGCTTCAGTACGCGCCTGCTGAGAGGTCTGCTTTCCTTACGAGCGCATGCGGTAGCGATGCAGCACTGCGCGATGAAGTTGAATCGCTCCTAAAGGCAGACGAAAAGGATGGCAGCTTTATTGATTCGCCGGCATACGAAGCCGCCGCCGAGTTGTTTACGGAAGGCAAAGCTGGATTGAGGGCCGGACAGCGCACGGACTCATACGAAATTGTTTCGTTCATCAGCCGCGGTGGCATGGGCGAAGTTTATCTGGCGCAGGACCGGAGATTAAATCGCAAGGTAGCTTTGAAAGTCTTGCCCGCTGACCTCACAAGAGAAGTTGATCGGCTGCGCCGGTTCGAACAGGAAGCGAGAGCTGCCTCCGCTCTAAACCATCCCAACATCATCACCATTTTTGAGATTGCGAGAATCGATTCGCTTCACGTGATCGCGACTGAGTTCGTCGAGGGTAAAACGCTGCGACAAGTACTTTCCGGACCACCGTTGGAACTTAACGAAGCTCTGGGCATCGCAATTCAAATCGCCGATGCACTCAATGCTGCTCACCAGGCCGGAATCATCCATCGCGACATCAAGCCTGAAAACATCATGTTGCGGCCGGATGGATACGTGAAGGTTCTGGACTTTGGTCTCGCCAAGCTGGCGGAAGAATCGTCTGCGGCAGTCGCTGCCGAAGCGCCCACACGTCAGATCCGCACGGGCTCGGGAGTGGTAATCGGCACCGCCGGCTACATGTCGCCGGAACAGGCGCGCGGAAAGGAAGTCGATGCGCGTTCCGATATTTTCAGTTTGGGCGCCGTGATTTATGAAATGGTGGCGCAGCGCCGGCCTTTCGAAGGCGAAACACCGAGCGACACGCTGGCTGCGATTTTGAAAACTGATCCGCCGCCAATTTCTGAGCTGATGCCCGAGGCTCCCCCTGAATTGGTTCGTATCATCAACAAGACCCTCAAGAAGGACCGGGAGCAGCGATATCAAGTCGTCAAAGAACTTCTGGTCGATCTTCGCGCGCTAAAACAGGATCTCGACTTTCAGGAAAAGATGGGCGCTGCTCGTCCCGCAAAGCCTTTAAGAACTGCGGCCACGACAGTCGTCACTCCGCAAACGAGTGAAATACGAAATGCCATCTCGACGATCACAGACTCACTCTCGATCGAAATCAACCGTCACAAAGCCGTAGCGGTGATCGCCCTGGCGGTTGTCATAGCGGTTTTGGCCGGCGGCGCGTTCGCGCTTTACAGGCTGACACGACGGAGCACCCCGCGTTTTCAAACGACAAGGATCACGCGGCTCACTAATTCCGGAAAAGTGATCGATGCCACGCTTTCTCCAGACGGCCGCTACGTTGTCTATGTTCTTAGCGATGCGCGGAAACAGAGTATCTGGATCAGACAGGTAACCACGGCAAACGACAAGGTTGTAGTTCCGCCAGCGGATGTGGGCGTTTTCGGCATCACCGTTTCGCGTGACGGTAACGACCTTTACTACGTCATCAAGCAAAACCTCGACAAGGGTACGCTTTATCGCATGCCGATCTTCGGGGGCACTCCTACAAAAATTCTCGAAGGGATCGATGCGCCCGTGAGCTTTTCACCGGACGGTAAACGGATGGCTGTGATTCGCGGTAACTATCCGGGGGAAGGCGAGAGCGCGCTGTTGCTTGCAAATGCCGACGGCACTGATGAGCAAGTCCTGGCTCGGCGCAAACGTCCGGAGCACTTCGTCCCGATTTTTTTCACCGGACCTTCATGGTCATCAGACGGCGCGTTAGTCGCTGCAACTGTCAGCAAGGTTGGCGAGCCAAGTCAGGTAGTGGTCTTTCGAGTCAGAGACGGAAACGAGCAGATCTTACTCCGAACAGGGTTTTCATACATTGGACGAACCGAATGGTTACCTGACATGAGCGGGCTGTTAGTGATCGCCGGAGCCACTACCGCCGATCCCCAGGTCTGGCTGCTCTCATACCCGAACGGCACGATGCGAGCGATTACCAATGACCTGGATCAGCACCGGGCCATCGGCCTCAACGACGAGGCCGACAAATTCGTTACTGTTGTGGCCAGTGGACTCGTAAATGTCTGGGTCGCGCCTGAGGGCGACGCCAAGCAAGCGGTGCAAGTGCCAGTCGGGAACCTGGGCTTCTACGGAGCAGGGGGTAACAGTGCTGGTTGGACCCCTGACGGGCGAATCGTCTTTCCGAGTAATGAAAGCGGTCGGATCGATTTATGGATCATGGATCCCGATGGAGGAAATCGTAAACAGCTAACTGCAAACTCCGGAAGAAACGTGGGCGCCGTAGTTTCTCCAGACGGGCAATACATAATCTTTACTTCAACGCGCAGCGGCACTCAGGCCATCTGGCGAATGAATCTGGACGGCAGCAATCCCAAACCACTGACTCACGGTGTCAGCGATGGACACCCTTCAATCTCTCCCGACGGCAAGTGGGTGGTCTATACATCGCTCGGCGCGACCAAGCCGACTGCGTGGAGGGTCTCAATCGAAGGAGGGGAGGCCCGCGAGCTAACGCCGAAGGTGTCAATTAACCCGCTCGTGTCGCCTGACGGTCAGTTTGTAGCGTATCTCTATCCTGAATCCCACGATCCCTTCGCGCCGCCAAACCGGATCGCAGTCATTCCGTTTGAAGGCGGCGAACCGATCAAGACCTTACAGTTTCCACCCGCTGTCAGGATTAACACCATCGCCCAGTGGTCGCCGGATGGCAAATCGATTCACTACACCGCGACCAACAACAACGTAACCAACATTTGGAGTCAACCGCTGGACGGGGGGCCAGCCAAACAGATTACTGACTTCAAAGATAGTTTGATGAGTGGCTTTGCCTGGTCGCGCGACGGCAAGATTCTGGCATGCACTCGGGGAATGCAAATGAGGGATGCGATCTTGATTAGTGAGGTGAAGTAAGGCAGGCAACGGACGGCAGGAAATTAGCCGCGGATTTTCGCGGATAACACAGATTAAACAAAATCAACAGGCAGACGGCAGGAGTACGGTCTCAGGTGTTGGTAGTCAGTGGTAGTCGTCAGTTGTCAGTTTTTAGTAGCTAGTCCTCAGTGGCGTTCGTAAGCGTGCCTCTGCCCCCTGCTTTCTGCTTACGGCCTCCCGCCTTCTGCCTTCTGCCCTCTGCTTACGGCTTCCTTGCCCTTGCCTCCTGTCTTTTACTCCCCGTCTTCTGACTCCTGTCTTCTGACTCCTGAGTCCTGACTCCGAGGTTCTGACTCCTGCTCATAGCCTTCTCCTGCCAACTTCTTTTCGATAAGCATCCACTTCACGAGTCACGCGACTCTCCGACCAGCCGAGATGATTTTGCGCGACCCGCGCGGCTTGTTCGACGGCATCGAGGCCACAGGTTGAGTTCAAACCCACCATCGTTCGTCGCATCAAACAATCAACCAATGTAGTAGCGAACTCGTGCTCAAACGCATACACGACTTCAGCGGCAATCGCTCCTGTTTCAGCGTCGAAGACCTCGGCGAGCGCAGGGTTTTGACGGGCCAACTCCAGAATCATTTTTGAACGTCCGCCATAGACGGCATTCAAGCGCGTCGTCAGAACCGATGAGTCGGTCAGGAGCGTCGACCCACCTAATCGGGCCTGAGCTGTCTGACATGGCGGGGATGATCTTCCTAATCTGGGGAGTACGAGATCCGTCGTCTCTTCTGCCAGGCTTCGATAAGTCGTCAACTTACCGCCAACGAGTGATAACAAGTTATTGAATCGGGGATGCGGGCGGATGAAGTGCCGCCGCGTAATACTCTGCTCGTCGGTCTCTCTTGTGAAGGGAAGCGTACGAACGCCGGCATAAGTATAGAGGATGTCTTCGCGTTGTAGTTTTGCAGAGGGAAAGACAGCGTTGGTTTCGCTCAGCAGGTATTCGACTTCGGTTTCGTCTATGTGCACGTCGTCAAGATCGTCCTCGTAACGGCGGTCGGTCGTGCCAATTAAGTAGTTGCCGTTCCAGGGAATGACGAAAAAGGGCCGCTGATCAGTTTTGGCTTCAATGTAAATCGCCGTGAAAGGCGCGCCTGCAAAGCGCGGCACGATGAGATGACTGCCCTTAGTGCCGCCGATCAAACGTGGGGCATGGTTCACGCCAGCGAGAACTTGATCAACCCAGGGACCGGCCGCATTGATTATCACAGGAGCGGTTGCGCTCCGTTCGCCAACGCCACGTTCGTCTATCCGAACACCGACAAGTCGATTGTTCTCGACTATAAATTCTGAGACGCGCGTGTAAGTGACGACTTGTGCGCCATATTCAATCGCATCAAGTGCGTTCTCAACTACCAGGCGTTCAGCAAACTCAACCTGGGCGTCGTAGTACAACGCCGCTCCGAGTAAACCTTCCTTGTTCAATCCCGGCGCCTTCGCGAGTGCCTCTTGAGTTGAAAGCATCTGGTGACGCGGCAGTGACTTGCCAAACGAAAGCAAGTCGTAGGCAATCATGCCGAGTCGCAGCATTAAGGGCCCGCGTCGCGCGTGCCGGTAAATCGGAAGCAGGAACGGAAGAGAACGAACTAAATGGGGAGCTATCCGCAACAGCGTTTCTCGTTCGCGCAGCGACTCGCGAACGAGGCCGAGCTCACCGTGCTCGAGATAGCGCAAGCCGCCATGAATCAAGCGAGTCGACCAACTGGAAGTGCCACCACCAACATCTCCTTTGTCGAGAAGCAGCACCTTTAAACCGCGCATCGCGGCATCGCGAGCAACGCCCGCCCCGTTAATTCCCGCGCCAATGATGATGAGATCAAAGTCGAACAATGGTTCTCAGGATTGCCGATTGCCAATTGACGATTGCCGATTGCTAATTAGTTATGACCGCATTCAACTCTGGCGCTCGGTAGGGTAGGGAGCGGCAGACACCGCCGATGATTATCGATTGCTAAATGGCGATTGCCAATTGGCCCTTAGCTTAAGGAACAATCGAAAATTGGCAATCGGAAATCGGAAATCCTTTGACTCGCATCGCAAATTGTCATAGAAGGTTGCAGTCGTCACCTAAGACTCTTCTGCGCTTTGCCAAAAAAGTAACCTTCGATAAGTTCCGCGAAGATAGGCCAACGGAGTTTGGCGCGTTTACGCGCCATCCCGAAGGGCAAATAGGCCATCCGTTTTACGGCTGGCTTACCGATGGCGATAATTTGCTGCAGTCCGCTTCAGCGGCCTTGTTCGGAGAAGGCCGTTGAAAGCCGCCCAGGGACCCCAATCGTTGCGCCACCTAACCAGCCGTAAAACGGCTGGTCTAACCGCCCTTCGGGCCTGCCTCGTAAATGAGGCACGTCAGATGTTGGCCTGATTTTTGTGCAGACCACTCTTTTTATGAAATTTCTTTCGACCATCCTGTTGCTATTGGCCGTAACTGAACCTTTCGTTGCAGAGCGGCAAAAGACAGCTGGATCCACAATCGATTTCGGCAAACGTTCTGCACCTCCGGTTTCTGCTGAAACCAGGCGCGAGCTTGAAGCAAAGTTAAGCGAAGCCCGGGCTCGCTATGATGCTGAGCCGAATAACCCAGACGCTCTGATTTGGGTTGGCCGTAGACTTGGTTATCTTGGGCGATTCACCGAAGCGATCGAAATCTACAGTTCTGGTATTAAGAAATTTCCCCGTGATGCCCGGCTTTACCGCCATCGCGGTCACCGCTACATCACCTTGCGAAAATTTGAGCTGGCAATTGCAGACTTTCAGAAAGCAGTCAGCCTCATCAAGGGTCTACCTGACGAAGTTGAACCTGACGGTCAACCGAACGCGCGCAATATTCCCACCGGAACGTTGCAGTTCAATATCTGGTATCACCTCGGCCTTGCTCAATATCTTACCGGGCGTAACAAGGATGCTCTCAAGAGTTATCGGGAGTGTCTCAAAGTTTCAAAGAATCCCGATAGCCAGGTTGCCACAACCCACTGGCTTTATATGACGCTCCGTCGGCTGAAACGCGAGACCGAAGCGCGCCAGGCACTCGAACCGATTCAGGCCAAGATGGATGTCATTGAAAATGATGGTTATTACAAACTGGTGCTGATGTACAAAGGGCTGGCCGATGCCGACGGGCTGTTGGCAGAAACACTCAAACAGCCAAGCTCGCCGGGCTCACTCAGCATTCTTTATGGACTCGCAAATTGGCATTACTACAATGGGCGCGTAGAGAAGTCAGCTGAACTACTACGGCAGATAGTATCTAGCGATCAGTGGACGAGTTTTGGCTACATCGCCGCCGAGACTGACCTGGCAAGGCTAAATCAAAGTTGACCATACTATTTCGTGCTGGGCCCGCACCATCTCGTTTATACGAAGTGCGCTAGTAGAGCGAAGCGGCGACGGTGATCTGGAGTCGCTGAGTCTGGAAGCAATCCAAAGCGGTGTCGCGCTGCGCTTACCTCCGCACTCCAAAAATTCTCTGCTTCGGCCCACGCTTTGCTCATGTGCCGAGCATAGACTAAGCCTCTCCTGTGTAATCGGCATCGCGCTGATAGACGCTTAGCTATTCGCCAACGCGCCCGGTTCTCCTACCTCGAGGCGCCCGACGGTAACGCAATGTGGTAAAAACAGCAGACACATAAGGAGCGTGGCTATGCGTTCTTCCCGACTTGTCCCATTTCGGATCGTTTCTCTCTTACTAATTCTTTTCTCAACACTCTTCACCGCGACTGTCTTCGCTTTCTCCGACGATGAGGAAGCCGAGACGTATGACGAGCAGGCCCGCGTTATCCGCATCAGCCTAATTAAAGGCGAAATCACTCTTAAGCGTCAGGGCAATACCGACTGGGAACGCGCGCGCGTGAACTTCCCATTGCTGGAAGGCGACACGGTCGCCACCGATCGCGAGTCTCAATTGGAGATTCAAATTGACGCGCGTAACTTCGTGCGGCTTGGCTCGAATGCGATGTTGCGCATCGTGACCTTGAGAGATGAAGGGATTGCCCTCAGCGTCGTTGAAGGCACCGCTTCGTTGCGGCTCGCTAAATTTGATCGCGATCACGAGTATTTCGAAATCGATGCGCCGCAATCGACGCTCGCGGCGGAACAGAAAGGTATCTATCGAGTTGACGTGGCGCGCTCGGGTCGCGTGCGTTTTACGGTAACTGACGGCGGCCGCGCTCGCATCTATTCGGAAACCTCCGGATTCGCTTTGCGCGATGGACGCGCCGCCGAGTTAATTAACGAGGGCACTGCCGCCGGCGATTGGGAAATGTTCGCCGCCGCTGCTCCCGATTCGTGGGACGAGTGGGTTGCCGATCGCGAACGCTATCTGGCACAACGCCTGCGCTACGATTCGGATCGTTACGACAGTCGCGTTTGGGGCGCCGAAGAGCTCGATGCCTATGGCGACTGGTCTTATGTAAACGACTACGGCTGGATGTGGCGACCACACGTCACGGTTATCAACAACTACGTCAACTGGGCGCCTTATCGTCATGGAACGTGGACCTGGGTTTGGCCCTATGGTTGGACGTGGGTCGGATATGAGCCCTGGGGTTGGGCGCCATATCACTATGGCCGTTGGGTTTACTACAACAACTACTGGGCCTGGTGTCCGCGCAGTTACTACCACCGCAATCGTAGTTGGTGGCGGCCGGCTCTCGTAGCCTTCCACATTTCTTTCGGCAACCACGTGTCATGGTATCCGCTTCCCTATCATCATCGGGATCCGCGGTCGCGGCGTTACGTCTATAACATTCAAACGGCGAAAGAGAGACGGCCGACTCCGCGATTCAATGAGATCGCCTACCTGCGTGCGATCTCAACTACAAATGCCGGCGATTTTGGCGGTGATGGCGTGCGGTTTAAGGGAGTGAATGAAGCCGACGGGCGGCGCATCATTGGTACCGAACCTTTGAAGGGCGATCTGCCTTTGCGCCCGGCAAACGTTTACCAGCAGAAAGGAGCTGGTCAGGCAGACGCGACCGCGCGCGTTACCGTCGCTAAACCGCGAGTGCAGCCGGCTGGCGACATTGTCGTTCGTCCCACTGGTGCCGCTATTCGCAAGACAGGCGCGCCTCTCGATGCGGAGTTGCGTCGCGCTAGAGTCTTTGGCGGACGTGAGTCCAAGTCGATAACTCCGCAAACTCCGATCAGTAGTGATTCGGATTCACGATCAACCGGTGCGGTAACGCGACAGCCCAAGACCATCAACATTGAGAGGGGCGATGGCAGCGGGACGATTCAACGGGGCGACAAAGGATTGCCTCGTGTGCCGCGAACCGAGTCGAACGATGGAACCGGAGTGATCAAACGCGATCAGGATTACAAAGGGAGGCCGGAAACCACCGATTCAGACCCACGTGGCGCAACGGTGAAACCGAGGGTCGATAACGACGACTCACCGCCAGCGAAGACTGTGAGGCCGCAACCTCGAGAGCGAACCGAAACTCCTCGCTATGATCCGCCGGCGCGTAAGTACGAACCGCCACCGAAGTCAGATCCAGCGCCGCGTTACGAGCCGCCACAACGTTCCGAACCGGTGCGCAAGTATGAGCCGCCGCCGCAACGGTCGGAACCGGTACGCAAATACGAGCCACCGCCCCAGCGTTCGGATCCGCCGCCAAAATCAGAACCGGCGCCAAAGTCTGATCCACCACCACAGAAATCAGAACCTGCGCGGGTAGAAGCGCCGCGGCCTCCACACAAAGAAAAGCCGTGAGTCCGCGGAGCGGACGGCGAGTGTAAAGCCTGGGTGTAAGCCCCGGTAACTCAAAATAAATAAACAACAAGCCCGCGAGCGGGCGATAGATTCGAGAAAGATGCTATCGCCCGGTTCGCGGGCTTCTCCTTTTTCAACACCATGGTAGTGTTGAAGAAGCCAAAACTTAGCCACAGATTTCGCGGATTACACAGATTAGAAGAGTTGTGCTTTCGTCTGTGTCTATCCGTGCAATCTGTGGCTTACTTGTCTTGAGAATTGTTGGGTTCGATGCTTAAGCGAGGAATGTTGCGTGGTTCGCCATCAAGTTCCGAAGTTGTCTCGCCTATACGATAAGCTCCCATCTTTTGATAGAAACCTTCCGCATTCGGATCTGAAGAAATTTCTACAGATCTGACTCTTAACTCAGCTGCTTTTTGCATTGCGTTAAGAAAGAGTTCCTTGCCGACACCGGTTCCAATGGAATCGGGCGCCACCCAGAGGTGCTCGAGCTCTGCAGTTTTATCTTTGATAGTGAGGGCGTAGAAACCGGAGAGTCGATCTCCCTCTTCCGCGACATAGACGTGATTGTCGATGATGAATTCAGGCGTCAGTGTGAGATCAGCGTCCCAACGCTGCATCCAGTGCTCTGGATAGCCCCAATGACGTTTGGCTTCATGAGCAATGCGGGTCAACTCCGGAGCGTCCTGAGATAATGCCTTGCGTATGTTCATGATTACAAAAATCTGATCATCCGCGCTGCGCAAGAGTTGGCTAATGAGGTCACTCGTTTTTTGAACTTTGTACTTCGAACTTTGATTCGGTCGCGTAGGCTAATGATTTCAACTTGCGATGGCGAACAAGGTTCAAAGTTTAAAGAACAAGGTTCGATTCGTTGTTATTGCCGGTACTGAGCAAACATTCCATCCGCTCGAAACGCCTGTTCTGCGGTGAACTGAAACATACAGGCATCGTCGGTGTAGTCCATGAAATTGGTGATCGGATCGAGGCCGGGATACTTGCTTGTCGTGCAGGTGTCGCGACCAACGGGGCAATCGAATGCCGGAAAAGCTTCTGCGGGAGTATCGCTGATGTAATCGTTATTCGTTGAGCAGCCTCCCTGGAAAGTGTGATAGAGACCCAGCCAGTGGCCGACTTCGTGAGTTCCAGTGTCTCCTTCATCATAGGGCACGGTCGAACCACCCGGCAGTGAAGAAAAGAGGCAGACTACGCCGTCCAATTCGGGCTTAGCGTGGTAGCTCCAGGGAAAGGTGGCCCAGCCAAGCAGATTGTCACCAAGGTTGGGCAGTATAAAAGTTAAGCGCATTGGCACCACCCTCGCGGAGCGCTGATTTTGCCGCCCGCTCGTCGTTAGAATTAATGCCCATGTTGTACCAAGCTTCATTCGTCGTTCGCGTAACGCCGGCGAGCTCAAAACGAAATGCCGTGGCCGCGCCTCCTGAACTGCCATCAAATGCTCTGTTCAATACTGCAATCTGCGCGCGAATCATGTGATCGGGAACGTTGCCATTTTTAATGCCGCTGCCGCGATTGATTACGTGGAAGTAGACAGGGATGATGATTGAGCCGGTAGCGCTTAACTGCGCACTCTTAGCGTTTTTAAACTTCGCGAAAGAGGTTTGGATCTCTTCGGCCTGCTTCACATTCGGATGAACAGTGCCGCAGTTTCGCACTCTGGGCTTCACCCGTGCCGCAGCGGGCGCAGCGGTGGTGGCGCGGTTCGGTTTGTCGATCAGCAGCAGCGCTGACGCAAACAAAGCCAGCAGAACGAACGCAACTAAACTTCTCTTCATGGCTTCCCTCCCGGTATGTAAGGTTAAGTGGTGGTATTGACCTGTCTTTTGCGGGCGCATAATACATCGCTAACATGAGGTGATCAATTCAGCTCGCCCGGGTTAAGACAGCTCGTCAGGAAAGCTCATGGAAAGAATAGTTTTTCTCGAACGCAATACTTTTAAGGTCGAGTTTCGCCGGCCACAATTTGATCACGAATGGATCGACTATGCTGAGACTGCTCCCCATCAGGTTGTTGAGCGGTTGCAAGGCGTCACCATCGCCATTTGCAACAAACTGCCGTTGCGCGCACCCGACCTCTCACGCCTGCCGCAACTAAAGTTGATCGCGGTAGCCGCCACCGGGGTAGACAACATTGATCTCGGCTACTGCAGACGGCACGGCATCGCCGTCTGTAACGCGCAACACTATGCGGGTAACTCGCTTCCCGAACATGTGTTGCTGCTGATGCTTGCCTTACGCCGAAACCTCTTGGCGTATCTGCAGGACGTGCGCGCGGGAGCCTGGCAAGAGGCTAAGCAATTTGCCCTGCTCGATCACCCGATCCATGATTTGCGCGGCGCCACACTTGGGATCATTGGCTACGGTTTTTTAGGCCAGGCCGTTGAAACCCGGGCGCTGGCAGTGGGCATGAAACCAATAATCGCTGAGCGAAAGGCTGCCAGGTCGATTCGCCCCGGTCGCGTCGCCTTTACTGAGCTGCTGAAAGCCGCTGATGTGATCACGCTGCACTGTCCCTTAACTGACCAAACCAGAAATCTGATCGATCTGCCGGAACTACAAATGATGAAGCGCGGGTCTTTGCTAATTAATACCGCCCGCGGCGGACTGGTAAACGAAAACGCTTTGCTACAGGCTTTACGCGAAGGGCTAATCGGCGGCGCCGCTTTCGATGTGCTCAGTGAGGAGCCACCCCGCGGAGGCAATGTTTTGCTGGAAGCGCAACTGCCAACCTTGATCGTTACTCCGCATATAGCCTGGGCTAGTCGCGAAGCAATGCAAACCCTGGCGGATCAACTCATCGATAATGTCGAAGCGTTTGTGCGTGGAGAACGAGTGAATCGAGTAGTTTGATGAAAGCAAAACGGCGGGACCAGCCCGCCGAGCCCACACAAATCGTAACCAGTATTAAGAGGACGCGGCGTCGCTAGACTCCGGCGCGGGTGTTTCGTCGTGATGCTCGGTGGTGTAAAGACGAAGGATGTCCTGGCCCTGACGCGAACGTGGATCGATGGTGCGAATGTGTCTACGTCCCTGCATCTCCCAAATCGCCGTCACGACACCTTCTTTCTCCACAGCATGATAGGAAATATCTTCAGTTGGCGCCGCGGGCGCTGTCTCTTCGGTGGCTGTCTCAGGCGCGGCATCCAGCGCGGTTTCATTCTCCATTTACTTAACACTCCTCAGCAATATTCGTTTGAATTTGGTTTCAAGAATTGTTGCATACGGTATTGCTTAACGCAAACTGGTGGTCTGGGTTACTACTAAACCGCTAACCGCCAAGTCGCCGAGAAAGGCCAAGTACGCCAGGAACTCGAAAATTGGAACCTTAAATCAAACCAAACATAACATCTGGTTTTGAAGCTTGGTGTGCTTGGCGTTTCTTAACGACTTGGCGGTTTAAAGTCGGCGATGAAAGCAAACTAACAACTTGCGCTACAACTGCAAGGCAGTTTCAACCGCGCGCGCCGGCACCACGACGCCCCAGCCTTGACGATCAACCTCGATGCCGGACACCCGCTCCGCAGTCTTGATCAGAATTCGCTTCACCTGTTGCGGCGTCAAGCGCGGATTGGCTTCCAACATGCACGCTATGATGGACGCCACGATTGGCGAAGAAAACGAGGTCCCGTCAACATACTTGTAGTGTTGGTTTATCACGTTTCCTTCGTGGAGCTTTATCGTGATCAACTGGCGCAGCAATGCGACGGGGAGTTCGCGTGCTTCGTAAAGATCTTTATCGATCTGCCGATGCGTTTCGATGATCGTTTTTAGTTGATCATCCGCTGCATCGTCCAACTCAGAATATAATTTGGCTTCGTCGGCAGTGGGCGTATGGGGCAAGATTGGAGCCGCTACCCAGATTCCGGGTGCAATCACTTCAGGCTTCTGCAATCCGTCGATGGTTGGTCCGTAAGACGAACGATACATGCCGCGACGCGCGCGATCGAGAGAGTTTTGATCGTCGAGTCCCCCCACTGAAATCGCAGAAGGAGAGCTGGCTGGAGGTAAAACTGGATGGCCCGGCGCCATCCCGGCATTGCCCACCGCGCAAACTACAATCAGTCCTTCACTGACGGCACGTTCCACCGTCTTGCATAAGGAACTCTGGAGATAGGTTTGTTCAAAATCACCCCCGGCGGAAATGTTAACGATACTAATCTTGTATTTCTCGCGCTGATCCAGAATCCAGTTGAGCCCGCGTTCAATGTGCTCGTCGGGAATGCGTCCGGTCCTGCCAATCTTTACCAGCACGAGATTAGAGTCAGGAGCGATACCGCGATAAAAGCCTTCCGAGAGATGGCCGTTACCTGCCGCCACAACTGAAGTCATCATTCCGTGCCAACTTGCAACATCGCCATTTTGTAGCGCCTGGAGATCTGCCAACGGGTCGAAAATATTGTGATAAGCCAGGATGCGATCGGTTGGTTGGGTTAGATCCGGATGAGCATAAAAACCGGAATCGAGAAATGCGATCGTGACGCCGCGTCCAGTGAATCTTTCATCCGCGTTCAAGCGCAACGGAGTGGGCAGCACATAACTCGTCTGCTCAAAGATCGCTCCATGAGCTTCAATCTGTTTACGGCCGCGTTCGAAGAGGGCAATACATTGGGAGCAACTGCCGGCGCTTTCACCAAGCAACGCGTTCGCTTTTACAAAAGCCCGCAATTGCTGATCGAGACGAGCGAGAGGCACTAACCCTTCGGCAGGCTGACGGCCGCATACCGGACAGATTGCGAGCAAGGGCGAGTCGGTAGCTTGGCTGATGAGTTCGGTGGTGGTTAGAAGTTCTTTTGTATCAGACATCGTTGAGAGCTTCGAGTCTACTAGATTCCGTATGAATCACGCGAGGTTAGGACAGCAGTGCAAACGCGGGGACGCGGAGGCGGAGACGCGGGGACGCGGGGAAGGGGAGAGCGGGGACGCGGAGGCGGAGACGCGGGGACGCGGGGACGCGGGGACGCGGAGACGCGGGGACGGGGAGAGCGGGGACGCGGGGACGCGGGGACGCGGAGACGCGGGGACACGGAGACACGGAGACGCGGAGACGCGGAGACGCGGGGACGCGGAGACGCAGAGAAGATTAAGATTTAGATAGTGGACCTTCGTGACTCCGCGTCTCCGCGTCCCCGTGTCTCCGTGTCTCCGCGTCTCTTATTGGATTGTGATCCACAGGAGCCAAGTGTAAGGTATGGCTCTACCAAACAATTAAATCGGGCGAGGAAGTTCAGGAAATTAATATGTCTCAGCAAACAGCATCCGTGGCCGATCTCTTCCGTCGCGCCCAGGAAATTCAGCGTGGCAACACGCAGGCGACTTACAAAGAGATTAAAGACCAGCTCGTGCGCGAATTTAAAGGCCAGCCCTTCCCGCCGCTCTATAATTTGACGATTCCCGAGCAGGACGCGCGCGCTCCCCAAGAGGACTGGTCAGCGGGACTGTCCCTCGTGCGTCGCGGAATTCAGTTTCAGGATTGGGGTGAAATCGTTGACGGGATCATCCTGAGCCTTGAACAAACTGACAACTACGAAAAGCAGCGCGGTCCGGAAGGCACCCGCGACGATTGGCATGATCGTTCTAAAGGGATTCAAGAAGCAGAGTCGAAGGCTGTTGGTAAGTGGTTGCCCGAAGAGTTGAAATGACAAAGATGTCTTAGCCATTGATCTGGGATTTGGTCTTTGGTCTTTGAGATACCTCCCTGGTTTGCCCAGCAGTTGCTATAAGTACTGACTACCCCTCCAGACTCCTATACTCCAGACTCCTGACTCCTGACTCCTGCCCCAATGATTCCAACTCCTAAAGACGCTGCCGCAGTCATTCTTCTAAAATCCAACCACGATCCAGCCGACCCCGAAGTCTTTCTCGTGCGTCGCAGTGAAAAGCTCGCTTTTCTGGGAGGCTTTCACGCTTTTCCGGGGGGCCAGTTTGATCCCGAAGATGCGACAGCACCGATCGATAATTGCCTTGACCTGCAGACTCGGGCCGCGATTAGCGCTGCCGCGCGTGAGTTGTTTGAAGAGCTCGGCGTGTTATTGGTGCGCGGCGGTGATCCGCTTACGAAGGGTCAACGCGTCTCCCTCCTGGACGATCTGAATTCAGGAAGAATGAGCTGGTCCGCGTTGCTTAACCATTACAATCTTCGACTGGACGCCAATGATTTCACCTATGTTGGTCGTTGGCTAACTCCGCCCTTTAGCGCCAGACGATTCGACACCTGGTTCTTTCTCGCTAGCTGCCCGGCAAAGCAACAACCGCAAGTCATACCCGGTGAACTCGAATCCGGCGAATGGATCTCTGCAGCCAAAGCGTTTGCGAAGTGGCGGCAATGGGAAATTCTTGCAGTACCTCCGACGCTTCACGCTTTAAAAACTCTTGCAGCCGGCACCGGCCCGGATCTGGTGGATCGTTTTTTAGCAACTCCTCACGCTCATGGCGAACCTGTGCGACGCATCGAGTTCCGACCGAACTTCATTTGTTTCCCGGTGCGCACGCCTACCAGGCCCCCTGCTACGCACACCAACTGCTATCTGATTTACACCTCTCAAGAGCTGCTGGTAGTCGACCCAGGTTCGCCTTATGACGAGGAGCAACAAGCGCTTAATGAATCCATCGACGAACTGCTTGGCGAAGGGCGGAGGTTACGCGAGATCGTTCTGACTCATATGCATCCCGATCATGTCGGAGGTGTAAACACACTGCGAAAGCATTTGGGAGAACAAACCG
Organism: Pyrinomonadaceae bacterium; assembly: GCA_963826235.1. Taxonomy (GTDB): domain Bacteria; phylum Acidobacteriota; class Blastocatellia; order Pyrinomonadales; family Pyrinomonadaceae; genus PSRF01. The sequence goes on from CAWGWE010000003.1 coordinate 1,027,301, forward strand.
TTGTCGCTGCTCATCGTCTAACCGCAGGACCTTTGGCTGAAACTATCCACGTGGATCGATTCATTGAAGACGGCGATACGATTAAGCTGGCGGGTTCCCCAGAAATTGTTCTGCAGGCGCTGCACACCCCCGGTCACGCGCGCGGCCACCTCTGTTTTTACGACGCCGGCAGCGGAGCTTTGCTTTCGGGAGATAACATTGTCGGCTTGGGTTCCGTGCTCATCGACCCACCGGAAGGAAACATGCGCGACTATCTGACTTCACTCGAACGATTGCGCGCGCTGCCAAATGTTTCCGTCATCTTCGGGGGACATGGACCGGCGGTAGCCAATTCCTACGAGAAGATCTCTGAATACATTTCCCACCGTTTGGAACGAGAGCGAAACATTCTGGATGCGGTGTGCGCTGGAAACGCCACGCAACAGGAGATCGTCGCGCAGGTCTACACAGACGTCTCTCCGAGAGCTCACGGGATGGCGGAAAGGGCCGTGCTAGCGCATCTCGAAAAACTAGAAGGGGATGGGCTAGTCAAAAGAACCGCGAATGACTGGAAGTGCCAATAATTGTTAGGACTCTTGTTCTGAACATTGAACAGTCAGGAAGGGGTCTGCCTCCGCTTGCCTTGTCGACACTTATCCCTCAGGTTTACGGTCTTTCACTCCCCCGTATTAAGATGACTACATCAAATCGAACTAATCGGGACTAATCAAATGCAACAACCAGGAACATTGGGTGAGCTGAAAGCAAAGGGTTACCGCAGCGTTTCCGTAAAGGACGAGCTGCGAGCCAATTTGATCCGCAAGCTCAAGGCAGGAGAAAAGCTTTTTCCCGGCATTGTGGGCTACGATGAAACTGTTCTTCCGCAACTAATGAACGCCATTCTCGCTCGGCACAACATTATCCTGCTCGGGCTGCGCGGCCAGGCAAAGAGTCGCATCATCAGGCAACTAACCGAGCTCCTCGACGAACAGATTCCAATCATTGCCGGTTCCGAGATCAATGATGATCCGTTTAAGCCAATCTCGCCATACGGCCGCGATCAACTTAAAACTCATGGCGACTCGCTTCCGATAGCGTGGATCGATCGCGACGCCCGGTTTGTTGAAAAGCTCGCGACTCCGGACGTAACAATTGCTGACATCATCGGGGACGTTGATCCGATCAAAGCCGCCAAGGGCGGGCATCTGCTCAGTGACGAACTGACGATTCATTACGGCCTCCTGCCGCGCGCGAATCGCGGCATCTTCGCCATCAATGAACTGCCCGATCTTGCCGGAAAGATTCAGGTGGGCCTTTTCAACATCATGCAGGAAGGTGACGTGCAAATTAAGGGTTACCCGGTGCGTTTACCGCTCGATGTGATGCTTGTCTTTTCCGCAAATCCGGAAGACTACACGGCGCGCGGCAAAATCATTACACCCTTGAAAGACCGCATCGGTGCTGAGATTACGACCCACTACCCGGCCGAGCTTCCAACAGCAATACAGATCACTCGACAGGAAGCGTGGGTGGAGCGTGATGGCTGGAAATCCAATCTGCACATTCCGGAGTTTATTCGGGAGGTAGTCGAACAGATTGCTTTTGAAGCGCGCGACGATCAGCGGGTGGACAAGCAGTCCGGTGTTTCCCAGCGATTGCCGATTACGGTGACTGAGTCAGTGATTTCCAACGCCGAGCGCCGCGCATTGTTGACGGGCGAAGAGAAAATTGTGCCGCGGATATCCGATGTCTACGCGGCGATTCCTTCAATGACGGGAAAAATGGAGCTCGAGTATGAGGGCGAACAGATTGGCGCCCGGCGCATCGCCAGAGACTTGATCAAACGCGCGGCCGGAGAAATATTCAACGGCTATTTTGTGGGGATCGAATTTACGAGCACGGTGCAATGGTTCGACGCCGGAAACAATTTGAGACTGGCTGACACGGCCGCAGCTGAAGAGTGCCGGCAACTGCTCGAGGCGGTACCCGACCTGGTCGAGACAAGTGTGATTCCTTTTGATTTTAGTAAAGCTGATACAGCTCAAGTGATCGCCGCCTGTGAGTTGGTACTAGAAGGCTTGTACGCTGAAAACAAGATCAGCCGTAATGAGGAAGGCGGCTATACAGCAGTCACCAAAGCAAAGAAGGATCGCCGCGGGATGATTTACGATGACCTGACAGAAACCGGAAAATACAGCTAGAGTCATTGCCGATTGCCAATTGCCAAATGCCAATTGGCCTCGAATTGGAAGTTCTCATTACCGCGTTGGAAAGTGATTACTGAAGGTTAGTACTCAACATTGCCAGTCGTTAATCGGCATTTGGCGATCGGCAATCGCCAATCGGCAATCGGCAGTCTTATGAAGTTTATTAAGTATTCGAAATTCAAAGGTCTCGACATTTCCGCGATCAATCTCGGCGACTTGATGGAGGACTTGTCTGATTCGCTGCTCTCCTCCGGCTATGGCGATGATTACTACTGGACGCGCGAGCGACTCGCTCCTGACACTTCGCTGGATGCGCTGCGCCGCGCTCTGCTCCAGGCGCTGATGAATCAAGGCTTGTTGAACAATTATCAGATTCAGGAAATGCTCGCCGACAATGAAGGTGAGTTTAAGGGTTCAGCACTAGAAGAGATGCTTAACCAATTGATTGAGCGGCTGGTCGAAGAGGGCTATCTCAAACTTCAGGAACTGCCACCGGAAAGGCAGCAACAACCGGGAAGCGGCAGCCCCCAAGTCTCCGAACCGCTGCCACGCAATATCAAGTTTGAAGTAACAGAAAAGGGTCTCGACTTTCTCGGTTACAAGACGTTGCGCAGCTTGCTCGGAAGTTTAGGAAAGAGTTCAGCCGGGCGTCACGATACACCACAGCTGTCTACGGGAGTTGAAGCAGCAGCGGTAAGCAAGCATTACGAGTTTGGTGACACCATCAACCTTGACGTGAATACGACGCTCTTGTCGGCGATTCAACGAGAAGGACTGCGCGTGCCGCTAAACCTCGAGTACAGCGATCTGCATGTCCACCAATGCGACTATCAATCTTCCTGCGCGACCGTCGTCATGCTCGATTGCTCACACTCGATGATCCTCTATGGCGAAGATCGCTTTACTCCGGCTAAGAAAGTCGCACTCGCACTCGCACACCTCATTCGCACTCAGTATCCGGGCGACTCGCTTAAGCTCGTCCTTTTCCATGACAGCGCCGAAGAACTCGCCTTTGCGCAACTGGCAGCTACTCAGGTTGGTCCTTACCACACAAACACTGCAGAAGGATTGCGGTTGGCCCGGCGCATCCTGCAGGCTCAACGCAAGGAAATGAAGCAGATCGTCATGATCACTGACGGCAAACCCACGGCTTGTTTTATTGATAGCGGCCAAATGTTTGCGGGGGCACCTGCCGGTCGCGCTGTCCCGGCCGACCGGACCGTCACGCGTCGCATCTACAAGAATTCCATGGGCGGCGATCCTTTTGTGATGTCAGAAACGTTTAAAGAGGTCCAGGCCTGTCGCAAGGCGGGTATAATGATCAATACTTTCATGCTGGCGAGTGATTACTATCTCGTCGAGTTTGTGAAGCAGATGACGGCAATGACAAATGGTAAAGCTTACTTCGCGAACCCAAGCAATCTTTCGCAGTTTGTTCTGATGGATTTTCTTCGTCGCCGAACCAGTCGCATCAAATAACTCATTTCCCTGCAGTTTACAACTTAATGCCAGCTGGGGAACCAAATCCTAACGGAATCCGCCCGCGCCGGTATTTTCTCCCGTACTTTGTGTTGCTGCTGGGCCTCCTGATCACCGCTTTCGCTACTTTCTATGTTTGGCGAACGGCCCATGCTCAAGACCTCATCCGCTTCGGAACGACAACTCAAGAACTGACGACTTACGTGAGAGGGCGGCCGCGGCTCTACATCGAAGTGTTGCGCGCGGGCACGGGTTTGTTTGCCATCAGTCCCACGACCAGTGCCAGCCAGTTTCACAATTTTGTGGAGCGACTCGAGTTGAAGAATCAATACCCTGGAGCTCAGGGCATTGGATACATAGCTCGCGTCGAGCGCGAACAAAAGGATTCGTTTGTCTCCGAGACCAGAAATCGCAATCGCATTGATTTTAAGATCTGGCCTGAAGAGGAGCGCGATGAATACGATCCGGTGGTTTACTTTGAACCGCTCGATGATCGCCAATATCAGCTGGTTGGTTACGACATGAGTAGTGAGCCCGTGCGACGTGCCGCGATGGAAATCGCGCGGCATACCGGGTTGCCTGCCGCAACAGCGCGCACGCATCTGAATCATGACGATGGCGGCGAACTGGGATTCCTAATCTTTGCGCCCATCTACAAAAACGATCGCACTCCGACGACAGACCAGGAGCGGCGAGACGCGCTTGCTGGTTTTGTATTTAGCCGGTTTCGCGGCGCGGACTTCGTTAAAGCCATACTCGGGATCAAGAACACAACTGATATCGATATCCGCATTCACGACGGACAAGAGCCCACAAATGAAAACTTGATACACGATTCGGCAACGGTTGCACAGCCGATCACCGCGGATTACCGTCCTTTCCGCGCTCAAAGTCACGTCGAGGTTGCAGGGCGAACCTGGACGCTGGTCTTTTTGTCCAGACCTGAATTTGTTACCCCGAAAGGTAATTCGCTCGTTTACGTTGTAGTCGGCGGCTTGTTCATCAGCTTGTTACTGTTTGGACTGACGCACGCCCAGGTTAGCTCGCGGGCTGCAACGGAACGCACCGCCTCCGAACTTCAAGTCTCAGAGAGCAGGGTCCGCAAGACACTAAGCGATCGAGAACGCGCGGAAGAAGCGCTCCGTGAGAGCGAAGAGCGTTACCGCGAGCTGATCGAGAACGCCAACGACATTGTGTTCACGCTCGATCTTGAAGGCAACGTCACTTCCATAAATAGTGCGGTTGAAAGACTGACCGGTTTTTCGCGCGCAGAATTGCTTGAGATGAACATGAGACAGTTTCTTACCGCGGGATCGGATACTGCCGCGCGTGAAATGACCCACCGGAAACTCGCCGGCGAAGAGCGCACTAACTACGAGGTCGACGTGAAGACGAAAACCGGCGGACTGGTGCGACTGGAAATTAGCAGCCGTCTCGCTTTCAAGTCAGGCAAGCCGATCGGCATTCAGGGCGTCGCGCGCGACATCACCGCGCGGCGAGCCGCCGAAGAAGCTCTGCGCAAAGCTGACCAACGCGCTCTCTCAGAATATGAGCGCCTGCTGGAACGAGTCTCGATTCTCTCCCAGGCGCTCGGCACTGCGCGGGAGTTGCTGCAAATCTTTCGTGCCTTACGCGAGTTTGCTGTTGTCTCTGCACCTTGTGATGGAATCTTTGTTTCACTCTACGATCCCATTCGTGACGTTCGCACCGCCTGTTACGGCTGGGGTGATCAGCAGGAAATAGACACCAGCGAATTGCCACCCATGCCGGTTACCGCGACTGGTCCCAACAGCGTTGCGGTACGCACTGGTGAAGTTGTAGTTACAGATGACTACATGAAAGCTCAGCGCAACCATCCGGGCGTGATCGTGGGTCCGGACAATGGTCTGAGGCCGAAGTCCTCGTTGGCGGCGCCGATGTCCGTGATGGGAAGGATTGTTGGGACTATCGAAATTCAGAGTTATGAACCTGCGGCTTATCGTGACGAACACGTGACGGCAATGCGCATGGCGGCCAATCTCGTCGCCGTCGCTATCGAAAACGTGCGACTACTGAATCAGGAAAGCACTGCCCGCGCGAGCGCGGAGGAGTCAAACCGTCTAAAGGACGAATTTCTCGCTACCGTTTCCCACGAACTGCGCACACCTTTGACCGCGATTCTCGGCTGGTCGCGCATGCTGCAGTCAGAGACGCTGGACGAAGCAATGGCGGTAAATGCCATTGAAACAATTCGGCGAAACGCCAAAGCGCAATCGCAAATCATTGATGACATCCTCGATGTTTCTCGAATTATTACCGGCAAACTCGCGATGGACCTCGATCCTTTGGAGCTGGCGCCGATTATCGAAGCAGCGGTCGACGTCGTTCGGCCCACTGCGGAAGCTAAAGGTTTACGGATCCAAACCGAATTACCGGCACAGCCCATGGTTATCGCTGGTGATTCCAATCGCCTGCAACAGATTGTTTGGAACCTTCTATCCAATGCAATCAAGTTTACGCCGAGCGGTGGACGCGTCTTATTAAAAGTTCAGGACCTCGGACCGCAGGTTGAGATAAGAGTGACCGACGACGGCCAGGGTATCAGTAAAGAATTCCTTCCCTTCGTCTTCGATCGTTTTCGGCAGGCAGATAGCACGACGACGCGCCAACATGGCGGCTTAGGATTAGGGTTGGCAATTGCCCGTCACCTCGTGGAGATTCATGGCGGAACAATCAAGGCGACAAGTGATGGACCAAGCCAAGGCTCAACTTTCAGTGTATTGCTGCCGCGACTCGGTTCGAACCTAAAACCTGGTGATCAGCGCGTAGATGACGCGGGCCAGCAGCCGGATTTGGCGTCGAGCAAACTTAAGGGCATTCACGTTTTATTGGTCGACGACGATGAGGATACGCTGCGACTGATGAGCGCTGCCCTGGCCCAGGGGGAAGCGAAAGTCACTGCGGTCTCGTCAGCAGCGGCCGCTCTGGAAATGCTGAAATCCGTGACCCCCGATGTTCTGATTTCAGATATCGCCATGCCTAATCAGGACGGCTACCAACTCCTTGAGAAAGTGCGGGCGCTGGATGTTGATCATTTCAGAGTGATGCCGGCAGTAGCGATGACCGCTTACGCTCGCGAAGAGGATCGCTTGCAAGCGTTCGCTTCAGGCTTTCAAGCGTATCTTGCGAAGCCTATTGAGTTGGCGGAATTGATCACGGTGGTAGCGGACGCTGTTAAAGACGCAGAAACGAGACGAGAGGTAGATCGAGTGTAACGATGTCGAATGGTTCTCAAGTGGTTAAGGGCGTTGGGATTGCCTATGACGACGTTGGATCCGGTCCAGTTGTCGTGTTGCTGCACGGGTATCCTTTCAATCGTTCGTTGTGGCGTGATCAGGTGGTCGTGTTGCGGCAGGATCATCGTGTGATTGTTCCTGATCTAAGAGGTCACGGCGAAAGCGCTATTGTGCCTGGCCCATCGACGATGGAACTAATGGCGAGCGACATCGCCGGTCTATTGGACGATCTAAACATCGCGCAAGCCACCATCGGCGGACTATCGATGGGCGGTTACGTCGCTTTGGCTTTTTATCGCTTATTCCCCGCGCGTGTGCATTCACTGATTCTGGCTGCCACTCGTGCGCAGAACGACAATGATGAAGCGAAACGGAATCGCAAAGTGCAAGCGACGAAGGCGCGGCAGGAAGGAATGAAAGGAATCGCTGACGCTCTTTTGCCAAAGTTGCTCACGGCAGACACTGTGACGAAGCGTCCTGAGATTGTGAAACACCTGCGCGGAATGATGGCCAGCACAGATCCGAAAGGCGCTGCTGCAGCCCTCGAAGGAATGGCGATACGCCAGGATCAAACTTCATTCCTGTCGCAGATCGCCGTACCGACTTTGATTCTAGTCGGCAGCGACGACGCCATCATTCCGCCTGCCGATGCAGAGCTGATGCATCGCGAAATATCTGGGTCGCGCCTGGAAATCATTAAGGGCGCCGGACACGTTGTGAACCTGGAAAAGCCGGACGAATTCAACGCAACCGTCGCATCGTTTTTGAATGCGACGAAAGAGTGATGGAGTCTCAGGTCTCAGGTCAGGTCTCAAGTCTCAAGTCCCATGTTTTTAAGTTAAAGGTTAACTTTAGTACGCTTGGTTATGTGAGATTTCGAGTCCTGAACTTTGGACCAGAGAAACTTCAGACCTGAGACCTGAGACTTGAGACCGACCCGACACCCGTTCGTTACCCTTGATGAAGTACACAATCGAAGAACGCGTACGCTGGGGCGATGTTGATGCCGCCAGCATAATTTTCTATGGCGCCTATATTCGCTTCTTTGAATTCGCGGAAACGGAGCTGTTTCGCGCCGTCGGCTTGCCCTACGGTGTAATGTTCGAAGAGCTGGACGTCTGGCTGCCTCGTGTTCACATCGAGTGTGACTTTCATCATGCTGCTCAACTGGACGACCTGCTAGAAGTTTCAGTTTATGTTGGCAGGTTTGGCAACAAGTCGATGCGGTTGGATTTTGAAGTGCGGCGCAAAGGTGAAGACAAGTTAATCGCACGGGCGCATTTCGTGCTGGCTGCGGTCAAACGCGACAGCTTCGAGACTGTTCCCATTCCAGAAATGCTAAAAACCAGGCTCGCTCACTATACTGAATCTGCTGGAAGTTAAATCTTGTGGAAGATATCTCGGTCGTAAATAAAGCTGCGGAGCTCGATGAACGCAATGTCGACGCGAATCCCATTCGTCAATTCCAACTCTGGTTCGACGAAGCGGTTGGGCGCGGCTTGCCCCTCGCGGAAGCGATGACATTGTGTACCGCCTCGATCGACGGCAAGCCTTCTGCGCGAATGGTGCTGCTGAAAGGTGTTTCTGAATCGGGCTTTGTTTTCTATACGAACTATCGCAGCCGCAAAGCACGAGAGTTAGACGTGAATCCCTTCGCGGCCCTGGTTTTCTATTGGGAACCACTTGAGCGCCAGGTGAGAGTGGAAGGGAAAGTTGTTCGGATCTCGGCTGAAGAGTCGGACAAATACTTTCAAACGCGACCGCGTGAGAGTCAATTAGGTGCGATCGCCTCGCCTCAAAGTGATGTCATCGAGAGTCGCGAAGTACTCGAGCAGGAGTTTCAGGAACTTGAGGAAAAATATCGTGACCAAATGATCGAACGACCAGCTCACTGGGGCGGATATCGCCTGGTACCTGAACGAATTGAATTTTGGAAAGGCCGACCGGGGCGTCTACACGATCGCCTGCTTTACGAAGTGCAAGCCGATGGAAGTTGGAATCGCAGTCGCCTCGCGCCTTAAGGATCTTCACACTGGAAACCTAACTTCAGAACTCTCTAAAGCGGCCGCATTGCACTCTTCGCCAGTTTCTTTTTCAGATCCGTATATCCCTGCTCCCCGGCAACCAGGTCGCCGAGGACGCGCTTGATGCCGCGGTGTCCCCGTGCAAACTCAATCATTCGCTCCGTAAACGGTGCGCCCCAAAAATTTCCGTAAAAGCGCCGGCGCATCTTCGCTGCTCGCTTTAGCTCGGCGCCAAAATCTTCTCGCCAATGCTGTTCATATTGATCAGGTTTACCAGCCAGGGCACACTCCGCAAACAGTTCCGCGGAGCGAAGCGCATAGTAGATACCCTCACCCGTAACCGGATCCGCAAAACCTGCCGCATCGCCGATCAACGCCCAACCTTCGCCACAAACTTTTCTGTTGTTCCAGGTCGTCGCGTTGAGTCCGGGAATTCGCGCTGCATATCGCTCGGCCGTATCTTTCAGTTTGTCTCGGAGTCGCCGATCGCGTTCCTGATCAGCCTTGCGAGCGGACCACAATTTTGCTTTTGCATCTTCGCGCTGCCGGTAGTACCCGATCATGAAATCCCATAAAAGATCGTCAAGCGGCTTGTGAATGAAAGCATCCTGCGTGGTGGCGATACCGAACGAAATGTGATCGATACGAGGAAACGCCCATGCGTAGCCGACCCAGCCAGGCAGGAAGGCCACAACTGTGGGCGCCTCCTCGGTTTCAGGGAGAGGCGCGCGATAACCGAAAGCTACTTCCATCTCAGAAGGCGGCAAAGGACCTGCCAGCAGGCGCGCGATCGGACTGCCGGCCCCATCCGCACCTACCAACATCTGCCCGCTCCATTCTTCCCCTGTAACACTCTTCACAGTCCAACCATCCGGGCTCTTTCGAAATCCGCGTCCAGAAATTTTCGCGCCAAACACTTTGGCGCCGGCCGCACTCGCTCGTTCACGGAGATAGGAATCAAAAGCAATCCGGGAATAGATCGCGAATGGTTCGTCGAGCTGAAGATGCAGGCGCTTGCCTGATGGCGAATAAAGATCGAGCTGATCCACGGTGCGGCCAACTGCATTCAACAATTGTGGCCAGGCCTTCAGTGCTTTCGCAGTCACGCCGCCGCCGCAAGCTTTTGGATCTCCGGGTGGACGGCCATCGAAGAGCGCCACTCTTTTCCCGCTACCGGCCAGGAGCTCCGCTGCAAAAGATCCGGCAGGACCCGCACCAACAATCAAAACGTCAAACTGTTCCATTTACTTCATCATAAGAGGACGAATCGAGATTGCCAATTGCGGATCGGAGTTTCGAGTTCTCGAGTCCCGAGTTTCGAGTTTCCCAGCCTCAGGCTACAGGTCCGGTGTGCTCGACGCGAACGCGCACTCGAAACACGAAACACGAAACTCCAACTGGCAATCGGCAATGTTTAATTCCCGCTGCTGCGTGATAAAATCGGGCCGTTTCCTGCACAACCAAGCGTGTTAGCTTTGTTCAAAGCCGAGCTCAGGTTCCTACTGGAGGGGACCAGAAATGGGAAACGGAAGCTCTCTCGTTTTTTCCGGAATCGCTCCTCACCCGCCAATTATGGTGCCGGAGGTCGGTCGTGATGCGATCGGGGAAGTACGCCAGTCGATCTCTGCCATGCAGGAATTGACTAAGCGCGTCCTTCGCAACAAAGCGCAAACTATAATTCTGATCTCTCCTCACGCTCCGCTCGAGCCCTACGCCTTCGTCGCGTACCAGGATCAGGAACTCTACGCAGACTTCGCCAACTTCAGAGCGCCTACCGTTGAGTTAAGAGCGCCACTCGATCAGGAACTACTAAACGCGATAGCCGAGCGCGGTAGCGAAGAAAACTATCCCGTCGTGGGAATCTCTCAGACTAAACTCGATCATGGCACTGCCGTGCCGCTCTACTTTCTGCAACACTATGGCTGGCGCGGCCAGGTGGTGGCTTTGGGATACAGCTTTCTTTCGAATGAGGATCATGTGCGGTTTGGCTCGTGTATCGGACTGGCGATTCGCGACGTCGGGCGGCCTGTGGCCTTAATCGCAAGCGGCGACCTGAGTCACCGGCTCAAACCCGAAGCACCTGCTGGTTTCAATCCTACTGCGTATATTTTTGACGACGAGATTGTTGATTCATTGCGCGCTAATAATCCAGAGCGGATCGTTCAAATCAATCAAAACCTGCGCGAGTTGGCTGGCGAGTGTGGCTATCGCTCGATATTGATTGCCGTGGGAGCGACCAGGCAACTGCCGCTTACCTGTGAAGTCTTAAATTATGAGGCTCCCTTCGGTGTGGGTTATATGGTTGCACAACTTACAAGCAAGGAAACTTTTAAAGAAGGCGCGGCACCGGCAGACTCTAAAGTTGATGCAGGAATGGAAGCCGAGGGAGAGAGCTTGCCGGCGTTGGCCCGGGCTGCCGTCGAACAGTTTGTGCGCGAAGGCACTCAACTAAAGGCGCCGGCGACCGATTCAGAATTGCTGAGAGCCCGGGCGGCCTGCTTTGTTTCCTTGAAAACTCTTGACGGCGAATTGCGCGGCTGTATTGGCACCATCGAACCTGGTCAGGGAACCCTCGCTGCGGAAGTTATCGCGAACGCGATCAATGCCGCGACCCGCGATCCACGCTTCTCCCCCGTCGCTCTTGAGGAACTGGGGAATCTCCGGTACTCGGTCGACGTACTTTCCGCAACTGAACCGACGCTGATGGAGAATCTCGATCCATCAGTTTACGGAGTTATCGTGGAGGATGAAGCTGGGATGCACCGGGGGCTGCTGCTCCCTGCTTTGGAAGGAATAGACACGGCAGAAAGGCAGGTGGAAATTGCTTCGCGGAAGGCCGGGATTACACCCGGCACCCCGCTTCGGCTGCAGCGCTTCAGCGTCAGTCGTTATAGTGAAGGGGCGACTCGGTGCGATCTTTAATCGCTTGCGCTGCTATACATCGAGATTTCTAACATCCAGCGCATTGTCTTCGATGAACTTGCGTCGCGGTTCAACGGCGTCGCCCATCAACACAGTGAACAGGTCGTCCGTCTCGACCGCATCATCGACCCGGACTTGAAGCAAGGTGCGCTTTTCGGGATTCATCGTGGTCTCCCAAAGCTGCTCCGGATTCATCTCGCCGAGGCCTTTATAGCGTTGAATGCTTAGATCTTTCTTCGCTGCCGCTAAAACTTTTTCCAGGAGAGCGTCGCGAGTGGCGATCTCTTCCGAAGCCCCATTTTCACCAGCAACGAACGGGGCGGCCAGCTTCTCCTCCAACTCCGTAAAAATCTCCACGGCCTTCTGGAACTCGACCAGGCTGGCAAAATTCCAATCGATAGTTAGGTGAATGCCCGTGTTGGTATAGGATTCGATCTCCCACAAGCCGTGTTCCTCATCGGTTGAAAGTTCAGTCTTATAACCAGCCTTCGCCAGGGCTCCCTCCACCTTCGCCATTAGATCGCCGTCCTGAAAGACCTTGCGAAGTGTCATTCCCTCTTTGCGCAAGACACCTTTCTTACCTCCAAAGGCGTCGATTAGAGTGGCAAGCAAATGAGCATCGCCCCCGATGCGACGCGCGGCGCGTTCGCAATAGTGTTTGAAGTCGACCATCTTCTCCAACAATTTCGCGAGCTCTTTGCCTTCGATTGCCTGCTTTGAGCCGACAGACTTTACGGTCATGTCGCTGGTAGCCATTCTCATCAGGTAACGAATCATCGCGCTTTCGTCTTTGATGTATTCCTCTTTTTTGCCTCGCTTGACCTTAAAGAGTGGGGGTTGCGCGATATAGACGTACCCTTTCTCAACCAGCTCTGCCATCTGCCGGTAGAAGAACGTCAGCAACAGGGTGCGAATATGTGATCCGTCAACATCCGCGTCCGTCATTAAAATGATCTTGTGATATCGCAGCTTGCTGGCGTCGAAGTCTTCTTTTCCGATTCCGGTTCCCAGCGCCATGATCAAAGACTTGATTTCACTATGACCCAACATTTTGTCGAAGCGCGCTTTCTCGACGTTTAGGATCTTTCCTTTCAACGGCAAGATTGCCTGGTTCTTTCGATCGCGGCCTTGTTTGGCCGAGCCGCCCGCCGAATCACCCTCAACGATATATATTTCGGAGTTGGCAGGATCCTTCTCCTGGCAGTCTGCCAGCTTGCCTGGCAGCATGGTGGAGCCCAGGGCGCCCTTACGCACAATTTCTCGCGCCTTACGGGCGGCTTCACGTGCGCGCGCAGCGTCAAGCGACTTGCCAACGACGCGGCGGGCCACCGTGGGATTCTGTTCGAAGTACTCGGTCAGACGCTCATTCAAAAATGATTCGACGGCGCCTTTAACATCCGAATTCAGTTTGCCCTTAGTCTGACCTTCGAATTGAGGCTGCGGCAGCTTTACCGAAATTACGGCGACCAACCCTTCGCGAACATCGTCGCCGCTGAGTGAACCTTTGAAATTCTTCGCCAATCCTGACGACTGCGCGTAGGCATTTATCGTTCGAGTAAAAGCTGAACGGAAGCCGGAAAGATGCGTGCCGCCATCGACGGTATTGATGTTATTGGCGAAAGAATAGACCTTTTCGTCGTATGCATCGTTGTATTGAATTGCTACTTCGATTGATAACGCATCGCTGTTCTTCTCGAAATAGATCGGCTTGTCGTGCAGCGTGGTCTTGTTCTTATTTAGATGTTTGACGAATTCAGCGATGCCGCCCTTATAGAAGAACTCGTGCGAGCGCTCGGGTTCTTCTCGCTCATCTTTGATCGTGATGCGAATGCCTTTGTTCAGAAAGGCCTTTTCGCGAAGGCGCTCTGAAAGTTTGTCGAAACTAAATTCCGTATGATCGAAAATCTGGGTGTCGGGTTTGAAGGTGATTTTGGTTCCGCGTTTCCGTGTCTTTCCGGTTTGCTTTAGCGGGATAACCGGAATGCCGCGGAGGTACTCTTGCTCGTAGGTTTTTCCGTCGCGCCAGATCTCTAAACGCAAGGTCTCCGAAAGAAAGTTAACGCAAGACACGCCGACCCCGTGCAGACCTCCCGACACCTTGTAAGCGTTCGAGTCAAACTTTCCGCCGGCGTGCAGTTTAGTCATGACGACTTCCGCTGCCGACTTCTTCTCTTTCTTCATTTCGTCTACGGGTATGCCGCGGCCGTTGTCAATCACGGTGATCGAGTTGTCGAGATGGATCGTGACGTCGACGGTATCGCAATATCCCGCTAGTGCTTCATCAATCGAATTGTCAACCACCTCATAGACCAGATGATGCAAGCCTATTTCGCCGGTTGAGCCAATGTACATTGCGGGTCGCTTACGCACCGCGTCACGCCCCTCAAGCACTGCGATTGACGATGAGTCGTACTTTCTGTCAGTTGTTCCTGCTGTAGCCAATCCGTTCTCCTGTCGCTAACTTCATAAACTTAAATTTAAATGTTGTTCCTAAATCGTCTCCACTGGAGTCAAAACCATTGCCGCTGGCGGATCTTTCGGTCGATTCGTTAATACGGCGCCGTCGGCGATTTCGTAGACGTTCGCTCGCGAAAGAAAGTCCTCGAGGTGGGTTCGCTTCGAGGTTGTAATGAAAGTTTGAGTCCGACTTTCGAGGTATTCCAACAGCTGTTTGATTCTGCCTTCATCCAGCTCTGCATCGACGTCGTCGATGAGAAAAAGTGGGTAATCACCATGACGGGAATTATACAACGAAATCGCCGCTAAGTCTAATAATAACAATGCACTACGCTGCTGGCCGGAGCTTCCAAAAACCCTCATCTCGCGGCCTTCCAAAAGCACCTCTAAATCATCCCGGTGAGGCCCGATCAGAGACCGGCCGGCTGCCAGTTCCGCTTGGATTCGCAGCTGCAGCCGTTGGCTAATTAGAGCCTTGTAGTCGTCCAGATCGCCTTTGCCGGCAAGCGAGGAGACATAGTCGATGTGTACGTCGCGCTGCTCGAAAAGCCCCCGCTCCAAAACCTCGTTTATGCGCTTGATGTAACCGGTGCGAGCCTCGTGAATTTCGGAAGCCAGTCCCACGACCTGTTGGTTCCAGGGCGAGACCAAATCATCGACTTCCCGCAAGCTTAACCCTCGCTCGTTTGCGTCTTGCAGAATTCTGTTCTTCTGTTTTATGACACGGCTGTAATCAGAAATCGTCTGCACATATGTGGGCTGCAGCGAGGCCACGCCGCGATCGATAAATCGCCGGCGCGCTTCAGGTATACCCCGGACGACTTCGAGTTCAGCTGCGGTAAAAGAGAAAACCTGAAGCTGGCCCAGATACCTGGCCAACGGCTCTCTTTTTCCGTTTATGGAAATCGTTTTGGTGTTGCCTTGGATAGTGACTTGAAGGTCGCGTCGCAACTCGACGCCGCGCGTAACCTGACCTCGAACGAAAGCTGTCTCTTGTCCGAACCTGATTCCCTCCTGGAGGCGTTGTGTGCGGAAAGACTTGGTGCGCGAGAGTAAGTAGATGGCTTCGAGCCAGTTCGTTTTACCTTGTCCATTATTGCCAAGAATTATATTGAGACGGGGGCCAAGAGAGAGCTCTCCACTCAGGTTACGGAAATGATGTGCCTGAATAGACTCCAGGATCATCCACGGATTTTAACATAGCCACTTGGTTCGAAGTTGACTCAGCCTTGGTATGTCTGTTTAAGAAAAAAGGCGCCCTCGAGCCGAGGACGCCGTTTAAAGGCATGCTGACGTGTGGCTCTAAAGGCGCATTGGCATCACGACATATTTGTAGTCATATTCGCCGCCTTCAGCGGGACGAAGTTGAGCTTGGGAATTTCCATCCTTAAACTCAAACGCCACATTGCCTTCCCCGATCACATTGAGAAAGTCTTGAAGATACTGGGCGTTAAAACCAATATCAGTATTCTCGCCGCTGTAATCTGAAGGTATCGTCTCCGCCGCTTCGCCTTCTTCAGCATTCTGAGAAGTGATCACCAACTGGTTGGGTTCGAGATGAAACCGAATCGCGTGTGAACGATCGTCAGCCATTAGCGCGACTCGTTTTATAGCCAGGTTCAGGAGTGCACTATCGAATTGCACAGCCTTGTCGTTATTCTTCGGCATCACCATTTCATAATTTGGAAACTGCCCGTAGAGCATTCTGGAAATCAAAAGACGCGCACCTACCTCGAAATAAATGTGATTCTCGTCCATTCCCAGGTTGATCTCGCTGTCATGATCCGCCGTCAACTTCGTTAACTCAGCCAATGTCTTTCGGGGAATAAGCGTATCTATCGAGTCACTAGATCCATCCTTTCCCGTATTTTTCCTTTCTACATAAGCCAGGCGGTGACCATCAGTTGTAACCATCTTCGCGCCGGCTTCGTCCAAAATAAACTTAGCGCCGGAGAGCGTGTAGCGCGATTCTTCCTGGGTGATGGCGAAGATCGTCCGGTCAATCAAAGTTTTTAGGACCGCAGCGGATATCTTCGTCGGCGCGGACTTAGTGGAAGGAACTTCCGGAAAGGCGTCTTTGGAAACTCCGACTAATTTATACTTTGCGCGATCACATTTGACCGTGACCCAATCGTTCTCTTCGCGTGTAAAAGTAATCGGTGCGTCAGGTAAGAGTCGGACTATCTCAAAAAGTTTTCGCGCTTGAACGCAGATCGCTCCGGCGGTTTTGATCTCAGCTTCGGTATCACAGCGAATTGTGACATCGAGGTCTGTACCGGTGATCCTGATCGCGTTCTCACCAAGTGATTCGATCAAAATATTTGAGAGTACGGGTATGGTATTTTTCTTTTCAACTACGCCTTGTACGAAGCTGAGTTCCCTTTGCAGGTTCTGCTTACTAACAATGAAATTCATTGCTGAACTCCTCAATTCCGCAACCGATTTCTTAGTGCCTAACATTTCTCGTCCGGCCTCCTATTCTACTATTGCCCGATTAAAATCATTCTATCTCGATCCAGCAGTAGTAGTAGTAACCTGTTGATAAGTGGAAAATCTAAAAGCTGCTTTGTTCTTAAGAACTTCGAGCGCACACTGGCATTTACGGTATTTGGTTTTATCCAGCGGGCTTCACTTGCAAATCGCAAAGACCGAGGTTTGTAAGGCTACTTCCACCGGCCCCCACAGTGTAATAATTGTGAATAGCTGTGAGTATCTCAAGACAACCCCTAAACGCTCTTCATTGGTACCGTTGCCCTTGTGAAAAAAGCTGATATCTATTTCTGCAGGCTCTCGGCAAGATCATTGATGAGTTTTTGCATTTCCGAGTCTCGTCTTCGCACAGATTCTACTTTCGCGTAAGAATGCATCACTGTGGTGTGATGCTTTCCGCCGAAAGCTCTTCCAATTGCCGGGTAACTATGTTTTGTTAGCTGCTTACAAAGATACATCGCAATTTGTCGCGGACCCGAAATCTGCTGTGCGTTGCTTTTCGATATTAGTTCGGCAACGCTGATCTTGAAATTAGCGGCCACGGCCTTTTGAATTTTCTGGATTGTAATAGCGTCTGACTCTTCCTCGCCCGCGATATTGCGCATCGCTTCTTGGGCCAAAACCCTGGATATCTTCTCGCCACGAAGAGAAGATATTGCGACCAGACGAATTAGTGATCCTTCCAGTTCACGCACGTTGTGCTTGACGCGCCCTGCGATAAATAACGCCACCTCATCAGGAATAACAATTCCCATCGTCTCCGCTTTTCTTTTGAGAATCGCAACTTTTGTTTCCAGATCCGGCGGTTCAATGTCTGCAATGAGTCCCCACTCAAACCTCGAGTGCAGCCTCTCTTCAAGAGTAGGGATTTCGCGCGGCGGACAGTCGGAGCTGATAACAATCTGCTTCTGCTGATCGTAAAGCGAATTGAACGTATGAAAAAATTCCTCCTGGGTTCGTTCCTTACCTGCCATGAACTGAACGTCATCGATTAGCAAAACGTCCACAGAACGATATCGCTCGCGGAACGCCGGCGTCTTGTCATAGCGAATCGCATTGATGAGTTCATTCATGAACTTCTCCGAAGAGAGGTAACACAACCGCAAGTGTGGATTGCGTTGCTTAATCGCGTGACCACAAGCGTGCATCAGATGAGTCTTACCTAAACCCACACCACCGTAGATGTAGAGAGGGTTGTAGGTTTTTCCGGGCGCTTCTGCGACAGCAAGCGACGCCGCATGAGCGAACTGATTGCAGGAGCCCACCACGAAGCCTTCGTAACTGTACTTGGAGTTGAGCGATGGATCGAGTGGCTTTGCGTCTGCCGACCGTGCTTCTCCCATGAAAGATTTCATGCGCTCATTTGCCGCCGGCCCAGTGGGGTTCGGAGGTGTGTGTGAGCCTTTGGCTGGATCCGAAGGTAGTTGGCTGCTACTAGTCTCGTGAGAGGATGCCGCTGTGATCTTGGGTTCGTTAATCCAGCCGATCGAATATCCCGGCAGACAAAGTTCAACGAGCGTTTGCTGCAACAGCGACGAGAAATTGGTCGTCACCCAACTCCTGACTATTTCGTTCGGGGCTAGCAGACTTATTCTCTTCGCTGCATGATCGATTCCGTGAAACTCAATCAAGCTGAACCAGGTTTCGAAGGTTTCTTGGCTGAGTTTCGCTCTGAGCGAATCGCGGAGTCCGCTCCAGACATCAGACGTCGTACCAATCGTCACTTTTTGTACCGCCCCCGAAGCTTCAGCCATGTTTGTCTCAGAACCGTACGCAGATGCCATCAACTTGAAGCGAGCGAAGTGCAGCTTACTTCAACGTTTCCTTCGAAGAGTGTTCCGAGAAAGGCCGGAAAGGGATTTCCACATCTATTTTCACAGGTCTGTGGAAAAGGCCACCGCGGTTAATGTAAAGCTTTAAGATTATAGCCATCAACAGGTTAGGGGTGCCGCTTGCTGAGATGAGCGGAGACTAACACACGGCACAACTCTGATCAAGGCAGCGCTCTACATAAAACACCTCCAGCGTTCCTGGTCTACCGATGCCCCGCGCTTCCCGCTTGATCAGCAGCGGTTAGTACTATTCCCGAACACACGATGCCTGTGCGGGCAATAATGTGGCTCGGTCCGTTTTAGGATCCGACAGACTGCGGGGCGTGCTTTGTCTTAGACCCCGGAGATCGTCCGGTTGACACCAGCTAATACCTGGCTCGCGTGGATCAGCCCGGTGGGCCGCACGTGTCTGCGCCGCTTCTGGATCAGGGTACTGATGCAGTTTGGACTTATTGGCTGACGAGCATTGGATGAGGGTCTGATTCGGACCCGTGAGGGCAGTACCACCAGACGGTAGCCTGGGGGCCACAGAATGGCACTAATGCCTCGCATGGTCGTGAGTTCACACTGAGACTTCGGATGCTTAAGGCTTGAATAGTAGGGTATCGGCCCACCGGCCACCGCCTGGTGCTACTGACCTCATGGGTCCGTTCCTTCTGGATTGTCAAAATGCATAATTACATGGATCAGGCCCTTTCTTGACACAAACAGGTCTGACCGTTAGTCTTACCGTTTTCGTTTACCAGGAGATTTAATCACTTATGGCGAAGCCAACATTTCAACCAAATAATCGACGACGGGCTAAGACTCATGGCTTCCGCGCGCGGATGGCGACTAAGAATGGCCGGCTGGTTTTGAAAAGACGTAGGGCGAAAGGGCGCAAGCGCCTGACCCCATCGCATTACTAGTTCCTGTCATGAAGCACAGCCTTCGTGGCACGAGCGATTTCCAGAAGGTTTACAAACGGGGAAAGCGTTATGAAGGCTCGCTTATAACCGCTTTTGCTTTGCCGAATGGGTTTGCGTATCACCGGCTGGGCGTTACTGCTTCGAAGAAAGCCCTCGGAAAAGCGCACGAAAGAAACCGAGCCAAACGTCTCCTGAGAGAAACTTTTAGATTGGCTGGTCCGCCTCTGGCTCATCTGCAGAAAAAGTACGATTGGGTGCTAAATGGCCGGAGGCGATTGTTATCATCGAAGGTAGCAAATTCGCTGGCAGAGTTTGAAAGAATCATAGGCACCGTCGCCGTTGATGAAACTGTTCCCGAATGAATTACAACCGGCGTGAAGACAATTTTAATTTCCATACTTAGGTTTTATAAGTTAGCTGTCTCACCTTTGCTTCCGCCTTCCTGTAGATTTGTTCCAACCTGTTCTGAGTTTGCAATGGAGGCAATCGCCCGACACGGGGCGTTGCGCGGCTGTTTTCTTGCGCTTCGGCGTATAGCCCGGTGTCATCCTTTCAGTCGTGGCGGTTACGATCCGGTAAAGTGAGATCCATATCCTAAGCCTCGCGCAACGATCCTAATCTAAAAATGCAGCAGAAGCGTTTACTACTCGCCTTACTTATCTCCATTGCAATTCTGTTTACGTGGAGCCAGTTCTTTGCACCGCCACCGCCTACGGTAAATCAACCTTCAGCGAGCTCCTCTCCTTCTCCTGCGAACCCAGTTGCTACGGCCACGCCGGCCACTGCGACTCCCGCGCCAAACGCTGCTCCCGCTACTGTTGCTACGGCGCAACCGGAGCCACAGGTAAAGCGCACGGTCACTATCAAGACTCCCCTTTACGAGGCGAAGCTGGATAGCACAGGAGCAGAGGTTGTTAGTTGGATCATCAAAAAGAATAAAGACAGCGGTCGCGAAATTTATTCGGTCGCCGGGAACAAAAACAACCATGTGCCTCTGGAACTGGTCTCCCCAGAAGGGCTGAATCGCCAACCAAGGCAAGTACCGCTTCAGGTTTTGACCGGGGACAGTGCCCTGGATTCAACACTATTGAGTAGCAGTTATTTAATCGAAGGAGTTGATTCATCTGCCGGCGACGTCGAGTTGGCTCTCGACGGCAATGAGAAGAAAACAGTAAGTTTTTCAGTCAGAGACTTTGGTTCAGGTCTAGACGTCTCCAAGAAACTGACCTTCGATGCCAATAGCTACGCGGTCGATTTGGAGTTGAACATTCAGCGAGGCGGACAAGCGGTTCCCGCAAAATTAAAGATTGGACCAAGCATTGGCGACCAGGGCATCAAGTATCACACCTTCTATTCAGTTGCCCCTGAAGGAGTCGTTTCGCTCAATAACCAGGTTGAGCGTCACACAGGGGCAGCCATAAATGAAAACCAGGCCTCACCGGATCGCCTGGCCCTGGCGGGCAAGGTCGATTGGGCTGCCGTGGGCGACACCTATTTCGCGATGGCGGCAATCCCTTCCCGACAACTTGAAGGCCTTGAGTTTCGCACTGTCCAATACGATTTCAAGATCAACGGCACACCCGAGAAGCGCTATCTCACGGAAGCGGTCGTTCCGATTCCGACGGATGGCGCGAAAACAATTCTATACGTCGGTCCTAAAGACCACTTCATTCTGACTCAGGATAGTCAACAAATCAGCGCTGCTGTTGGGCACCCAATCGACCTGGAAGGCTTAATTGATTACGGATGGTTTACCTGGCTGTCGCGACCGATAGCGGTGCCGATCCTGAAAGCCATTCGCTGGTTGCATCGGATCACCAACAGCTATGGCATCGCGATCATCCTGTTCACGATCGTAATCTATTCGCTTTTCTTTCCCCTCAAATGGCGTTCATCCAAAGCGATGAAGAAGGCCCAAAAGCTTGCGCCTCGCATGAAAGAACTGCAGGAAAAGATCAAGGGGATGAAGCAAAACGATCCGAAGCTGAAAGAGTTGCAGATGGAACAGCTGCGTCTGATGAAGGAAGGCAATCCTCTCGGGGGATGTTTGCCGCTACTTATTCAGATGCCGTTTCTGTTTGCTCTCTACCGCGCCATAACCATCTCCCTGGATTTCCGGCAGGCTAGCTTTCTTTGGTTACCAGATCTCTCGGCAGGCGATCCGATCCATATCCTGGAGTTCCTGATGGCGGGAACGATGATTATTCTCCAGCTCATTACGCCGGCGCCGTCAGCAGATCCGATGCAACGGAAGATGATGGCTATTGGCATGCCCCTCTTCATGTTGTATGTGCTTTGGGGAGCTCCGTCCGGGTTGTTGGTTTATTGGCTTGTGGGAAATATTGTAGGATTCAGTCAACAGTTTCTAATTAACTACCTGACGAAGACGGACGGAGAACCGGCACCTGCACCGGCCAAAGCGTAATCGCTTAACTGTCATGAACGAAACCTACACACAAGCCGCCGAATTTCTGCAAAACGTTTTTGCGAAGTCCGGACTTGAACTAAGCGTATCGCTTGAAGAGGTTGATGAGGGTGCGGCGCTCGATCTGGACGGTCGCGATGCAGAACTGTTGCTGGCTGAGGGCGGTGAGGCTTTGGAAGCTGTTCAGCACATCGTTAACCAGGCATTCGGCAGAAAGTTGGACAGAGGTCAGCGTCTTGTTTGCGACGTACGAGGTTTTCGTGCGACTCGGGAAGCGGAATTGCGAGCCATGGCCCATCATGCTGCAGCTCAAGTTCGTTCGACAGGTCAGCCTTTTGTTTTCGGGCTTATGAATGCCAACGAACGTCGCATTCTTCATCTCACTTTGGCGGACACTGAAGATCTCTATACTGAGTCTATCGGTGAAGCAAAAGACCGCCGGCTAAAAGTCAGTTTAAAGACACCCACCAAATAGCTTTCCGTTTCGGCCCCAGGTTGATTCACGATGGACACCATCGTTGCACTTTCCACGGCTCCCGGTCGCAGTGCTATCGGTGTAATCCGTATCAGTGGTCCACGCGCAATTGAAATTGTAAAAACGCTTGTCGGAGCTCAGGAACTCACACTGAAGCCCGGGCAGGTCGCGGTGCGAAACCTTCAGCCAAGGGGCGAGGCTGTGGCGCTCGATCAGGCTGTCCTCTCCTACTTTGCTGCGCCGAATTCCTACACCGGCGAGGATATAGTTGAGATCAGTTGTCACGGATCTCCGGTGATCCTGCGCCAGGTTATCGATCGCGTCCTCAGGTTAGGCGGGCGCTTGGCCGAGCCTGGTGAATTCACCTTAAGAGCGCTAGGAAACGGGAAGCTCAATTTGAGCCAGGCGATCGCAGTGCGCGATTTGATTAACGCGCGTAGTGACGCGGCAGCGAAGCAAGCTGTGCGACAGCTGAGAGGTGAGCTCTCACGGCGGATGCAGGAAACGAAGGAGAGACTGATTCAGGCGATTGTGATTTTGGAATCAGCGCTCGAGTTTGTTGAAGACGATCTACCCGAGGTTGAAAAGGGAAACCTGCATAATGAGCTGCTTCAGATCGGCGACGATCTCGCAAGCTTGGCCCAGACATTTGAAGTTGGACACTTGTTGCGCGATGGGTTGCGCGTCACTATCGCGGGTCGCCCAAATGTCGGTAAGTCGAGCCTGTTCAATGCTTTAGTCCGATCCGATCGGGCTATCGTTACGGATATTCCGGGCACGACTCGCGATAGTCTTACAGAATCTATTAGCATCAATGGCTTCCCAGTAACATTGACTGACACGGCGGGACTACGTGAGTCATCTGATCAAATTGAACAACTCGGCGTCGGTCGAACCCACCAGGCGATCGCCGATGCCGATTTGGTTCTATTGATCGTCGATGGTTCCCTTCCAGCTGAAGATGGGGATCGGGGACCGGATAGCGATGGCAGGCGAAGGCTCCTGGTTCGAAACAAGATGGACCTTCCTTCGTTTCGAAGAGCCGACATGGATCTCACTTCTTCGGAGATTGTCATAGACGTATCTGCAATGACGGGAGCGGGCTTAGACGAGTTACGTGCTGCTATAATCACTTCCTTTGGCAGCTCCGACGCGGCTGATTCAGGTTTACTGATCACTGATGCGCGTCAACACGACCTCCTACGACGTGCGGCAGATGAAGTTGGGAGCTCTGCGGACATTCTGCAGGAGGGACACAGCGAAGAGTTGATTGTCCTTGGATTAAACAACGCACTTCGACTGATAGGAGATATCACGGGGGAGACTACGACTGAAGATATTCTTACAGAGATATTCTCGACGTTCTGCATTGGTAAATAGAAAATGAGTTTCGACGAAGTATTCGACGTGATCGTTATTGGCGGAGGCCATGCCGGATGTGAGGCGGCATCGGCTTCCGCACGGCTGGGCGCTAACACCGCCCTCGTCACGATGAACCTGGATCTCATAGGCCAGATGTCCTGCAACCCGGCGATCGGTGGGATCGCTAAAGGCCACTTGGTGCGCGAGATTGATGCTTTAGGCGGAATTATGGGTCGCGTAGCAGACCGGACTGGCATTCACTTTCGTCTGTTGAATCGCTCTCGAGGGCCCGCTGTGCAATCACCTCGCGCACAATCCGATCGCGCGCAGTACCGGAAAGAAATGAGACTCACCCTGGAAAAGACTCCAGGGCTGCATCTCCGTCAAGGCACCGTGGTCGATTTAATCCTAGATCGAAATGAGATTAGGGGCGTCGACCTGCTTGACGGAAGAAAGCTTGGCGCCAGCTCCGTGGTAATTGCAACTGGCACTTTTCTTAACGGCCAGATTCATACCGGGCCCAAGAGTTATAGCGCTGGACGCGCAGGCGAGCCGGCATCGATCGAATTAGCGGAGGCGTTAAAGCGTTTGGGCCTTCCAGTCGGAAGACTGAAGACAGGCACACCTCCGCGTCTTGATGGCCGCACAATTGATTGGTCGGCGTTCGAGGTGCAACGTCCCGATAAGGAGGCAGTGCCGTTTTCTTTCGGGACTGACGAGATTCAGCAGGAACAACTCGATTGTTACCTTGGATATACGACGAACGAGGTACATAACCTAATTCGTGAAAACCTTAAAAGTTCGCCACTTTATTCAGGAAAAATTACAGGTATTGGACCAAGATACTGCCCTTCAATCGAGGACAAAGTCGTAAAGTTTGCCAGCAAAAACCGGCATCAGCTTTTCCTCGAACCTGAAGGACACGACACCAACGAAGTCTATCTAAATGGCTTTTCAACGTCGCTCCCAGCCGAGCTCCAGCAAGACTTAGTGCGGCTGGTGCCAGGGTTGGGAACTTCTCGGATAATACGCCCAGGATATGCCATTGAGTACGACTTCGTTGATCCGCGCGAATTAGGACCCGATCTTCAAACGAGACGTTTTCGAGGGCTTTACCATGCTGGACAGATAAACGGTACAACCGGGTATGAAGAAGCCGCGTGTCAGGGACTGATCGCGGGAATTAACGCCGCTTTGAGCACGCAGGGGCGAAAGAGTTTTAGAGTGCGCCGCGACCAATCGTACATCGGGGTGTTGATTGACGACCTCATCAGCCAAGGCGTGGATGAGCCTTATCGGGTTTTCACTTCTCGTGCTGAGAATCGGCTAATGCTCAGATTCGACAATGCTGATGCCCGTCTGCGGCCGCTCGGGCGGGAGCTGGGGCTCGTCGCGGATAGGGATTGGGACCGTTACGAGGCTCGCAAGGACCGTATCTCACAATTACGAAAGCTTATCAGTGAGACAAAGGTCAGACGATCTGACGCTTCTTACGCTGCTGCCACCTTGGCGGTGGGCTCCGATTTGGGCGATTCAATATCCCTTGAACACCTATCTAAGCGAGCCGGGGTTGGTGCGGACCTAATTAATCTACTGCTACCGCAACCGTTGGGGTTCTCTGGGAGGAGGGACCTTCAAAGTGTGCTAGCCGACGTCCTCTACGAAGGCTACATTGAGAATCACAAAGCTCAAACCGAGCGGTTGTATCACCACGACGGGCTCCGAATTCCAGATCATTACGACTTTCGAGGACTCGGCGGCCTCTCTACTGAGATGGTAGAACGACTGGAGAGGGCCCAACCGGGAACATTTGGGGATGCCCGCAGAGTTGCCGGAATGACCAGCGCCGGGTTAACTGCGCTTCTCGTAAATCTAACCGTCGCTAACGCCCCGTCTTAAAGGTGCCGTTTCACGTGAAACACCGGAAGCCGACGTTTCACGTGAAACAGTCCTTGCCAGCCCGGTCCAGCCCCCTATTCACAAAAAATCGGCTTTTTCGCATCTCACAATGGCGAGCGGGCAGCGCGTGTGGTAATTTACGGCTAATTATTCGTAACTTGTCAGAATGACAAAAATCATCGCAATCGCGAATCAAAAGGGCGGGGTCGGCAAGACTACGACGGCCGTTAATCTCGCCGCGGTGCTGGCCAAAGAAGGATCACGTGTGTTGCTAATCGATGCGGATCCTCAGGCCAACGCGACTTCAGGTGTCGGAATCGTTCGCGGCAGTTTCCGGCGAAGTCTTTACCACGTTTTGGTGCTTGGCGAAGCCATTGAAAACGTCATCCTTGAAACGGAGATCCCCGGGCTTCATGTAGTCCCGTCAAATAAGGATTTGGCTGGGGCTGAGATCGAGTTAGTGGATGGGGACAGCCGGGAGTTTCGCCTCCGAAACGCCATCTCGTCCCTAGAGAGTTCCTACGACTTCATCATCATTGATTGCCCGCCATCCCTCGGTCTTCTGACCCTAAATGCTTTGACAGCTTCCAAGTCGCTCCTGGTCCCTATTCAGGCTGAATACTATGCTCTGGAAGGTGTTACCGAGTTGTTCGATACGCTAGCTCGTATTAGGCGGCTTCATAACTCATCTCTCGCGATCGAGGGTCTGCTTCTGACGATGTACGACGAACGGACCAACCTCTCCACCGCCGTTGCTTCAGACCTGCGAGACTTCTACGGGCGCCAGGTTTTCAAGACGGTGATACCTAGAAACGTTCGGCTGGCGGAAGCGCCAAGCTACGGCAAGCCCATTATCATTTACGATCCACACTCAAAGGGGTCGGAGGCATACATCGAATTATCCAAGGAGATCCGGACTTATGACACGCAAGCCGCTGGGCCGGGGACTGGGAGCACTGCTGTCGGCGGACAAAGCTAACGACGCCGCCGACTCATCCGAGATAGATCTCTCTCTGATCGATCCGTGTTCAGCTCAGCCAAGAATGCGGTTCGACGATGCCTCATTAAGAGAGCTTGCAGACTCTATCAGGGCAAACGGAGTTGTCCAGCCAGTCTTAGTTCGGCGAAAGGGCAGCCGCTTTGAACTAATTGCAGGCGAACGTAGGTTGCGTGCTGCCAAATTGGCCGGCCTGGAAATGGTCCCGGTAGTTATTCGTGAGATCCCTGACGAAAAACTTTTGGAGATTGCTCTAGTAGAAAATATTCAGCGCGAGGATTTAAATCCCATCGAGGAGGCTCATGCCTATCGAGGTTTGTTAGAGGGCGTGGGACTCACCCAGGAAGCGCTCGCCACAAGGATCGGCAGGGATCGGTCGTACATAACGAATTACCTGCGACTGTTACGGCTTCCCGACGATGTTCAACAACTCGTCCAGGACAAAGCACTCTCCACGGGTCATGCTCGAGCGCTACTTGGGATTTCAGAACCAGCCCGTCAAAGCGAGCTGGCAGCGACCATCGTAAAGCGAACCCTGTCGGTGCGAGAGACTGAGGATCTGATTCGTCGTTCCGCCGGAAAGACTGTACGGGGTCGAGCCTCAAAGGTCAGTGGAGAGGCTGTCGACCCCAACACAAGAGCATTAGAAACCAAGCTCCGCAGAGAGCTTGGTACACAAGTTAAAGTAGTGCAAAAACGGGGAACAAACGAAGGATTTGTTGAGATTGAGTTCTATAGCTTGGGAGATCTCGACCGGATCGCCCGCCGCCTTCTCAGCCCGCATGTACAGAGTACATCTAGCAGCTGATGCCTGTTGTAATAAGCACACTGGGAGCTCGATGGCGAACGTCCGGTGGCAGCTTAGCGCTGCGATGGATTCGTTTTAAAACTCTCTGGTAGGTAATTTGACCGAGTTTTCGCCAGCATGGTATCCTCGGCGACTTTTCACGATTGGAGATTCCGCCCTTTATGGCAATGGTAATCCTACTTGCTGAGACATCGATCCAGCTGGTGCCGGATGGAACGATTCTGCTCCACATATTCCTAATTTTGCTTATGATCGCGATTCTTAATCGGACTCTGTTCCAGCCGATCAATCGAATCCTGGCCGAGCGCGAGAAAAAGGGTAGTGGGGCATTGGCTGAGGCAGCGGAACTGGAAAGCAAGGTGAATCTAGGTAACAAGCAGTACAGCGACGCGTTGAGAACCGCCAGAGCTGCAGGGTACAAGCTGATGGAGGAGAAACGCGGCGAGGATCTACGCGATCGCGAAGCCCGTATTGCATCTTTAAAGTCGGAGATCGAAGGCCGACTCTTGCGAGAACGCACGCTGATCGAGAGGCAAGCGAGCGAGGCACGAGCGGGCTTTGATCCATTGTCGTTAGCCAAAAAAATCCGTGACCAGATTCTTAAGCCAGCGGGAGATTCCGGGAGGGTTGACTAGGTGCTCATGGTTCTAATGGCAGCTGACTGGCTGAATTACCCGGGATTTGAAGCTTGGCGTTTTATAAACCTCTTCCTTTTCATCGCGGCTGCGCTTCTGCTGCATCGGTGGCGCGGAAGGCCACTTCGCGAAAAATTACGCCGCAGGCAAGAAACGATCAAATTGGAGCTCGCCAACGCGCGGCAGCGAAGAGACGCCGCCGCGGCTGAGCTTGCGGCTGTCGAGGCACGGCTGGCAGAAGTGGACAAGGAGGTCGCAAAGATTCGCGCCGAGGCGGAGGCCGAAGCACAAATGGAGCGGCGTCGCTTAAAGGCCGGCACCGAGGCGGAGATATCCAGATTGAAGGCGCATGCCGAGCGAGATGTCGCTAACCTCGTTAAGAATGCTCAGATGGAGCTCAGGCAGTTTGCGGCGTCGCAAGGGATACAGGCAGCAGAGACGCTCATACGGCGCGATCTGGATCCCGCCAAAGATGCACGACTGATAAATGGCTCGGCTGAACAGTTTAGGGGGATGCGACATTGAGTTCACAGTCAGTAAGTCGGCGCTACGGGATAGCTCTGGCGGATGTGTTAAGTGGCAGCGGGCAGGAGCGAACTATTCAAGAAGAACTGGTTTCCTGGGAACGGATGATCAGTTCTAACCCAGAGCTGCGAGAGGCATTTGCGAATCCCACTGTTCCTTATGAACAGAAGAGAGCGGTTCTAAACGAGCTCATAGCTAAAACCAAGGTTAATCCCATCACAGCGAATTTCCTGCAGATCCTTCTAAAGAATCAGAGGCTCACCGCTTTGGGCGAGATTAACACCAGGCTCGCCACCGTGCTTGATGATCGGGCTGGGGCAGTCGCAGCACACGTCACGACAGCAAATCCGGTTAACGAAGAGACGAAGCGCATCTTGTCTGAGAAGCTGTCTGGTTTCACTGGTAAGTCCGTCCGGCTGAGTTTCGACGTTGACGACTCCTTGATCGGCGGAATTGTGACTCGCGTGGGTTCAACCGTGTACGATGGGTCGATCAGAACGCAGCTGGACCAGATGGAGAAAACACTCGCTGGCCAAGCGTGACAGCATCTGCGGATTTTGAAATTCAGAACAGAATAGAGGATTGAAATGGACCAACTTAGGGCGAACGAAATCAACGAAATCATTCGGAAGCAAATTCAGAATTTCGAAGTCGGCGTCACTGTCATGGAGGTCGGTACCGTCATCAAGGTGGGCGATGGCATCGCGGAGATTCATGGTCTGGAAAAGGTGATGGCCGGCGAACTTCTCGAGTTTCCACATGGAGTTCGCGGGCTCGCGTTGAACCTGGAAGAAGACAAAGTTGGCGCCGTTCTTTTTGGAGAGTTTCAGGCCATCAAGGAGGGCGACCTGGTCAAGCGAACCGGTCGAATCATGCAGGTCCCGGTGGGAGACGCCCTTATCGGCAGGGTCGTCGACGCCCTCGGAGTGGCGATAGACGATCAGGGCCCGATTGTGACCGAAAAGTTCAATCCCATCGAACGTGTCGCCCCTGGCGTTGTTGACCGGCAACCAGTCAAAGAACCATTGCAGACCGGTCTTAAAGCTATCGACGCAATGGTCCCGATCGGCCGCGGGCAACGTGAGTTGATCATTGGTGACCGCCAAACTGGAAAGACCGCAGTCGCGATCGACACGATCATCAATCAGAAAGGGAAGGACGTTATCTGTATCTACGTCGCGATTGGTCAGAAGGCGTCGACGGTTGCCCAGGTAGTGAAGACGCTGCACGACTTTGGCGCGATGGAATACACGATTGTTGTGAAGGCGACGGCGTCAGACCCGGCGGCGATGCAGTTTCTTGCACCGTATTCCGGCGCGGCTATGGGCGAGTTCTTTCGCGACAACGGCAAACACGCCCTGACAATTTACGATGACCTTTCAAAGCAAGCTGCTGCTTATCGAGAAATCTCGCTGCTGCTCCGTCGGCCTCCAGGACGCGAAGCCTACCCCGGCGACGTTTTTTATCTCCACTCTCGTTTGTTGGAACGTGCCGCAAAACTCTCCGACGCGAAAGGCGGTGGTTCATTAACAAGTTTGCCGATCATTGAAACGCAGGCGGGCGACATCTCTGCTTATATTCCTACGAACGTTATTTCCATCACCGACGGTCAGATCTTCCTTGAAGCCGATCTCTTTAACAGCGGCATTCGCCCGGCAATCAACGTTGGTAACAGCGTTTCACGCGTGGGTGGTTCGGCTCAGATTAAAGCGATGAAGCAAGTCGCCGGCACCCTGCGAATTGACCTGGCTCAATTTAGAGAGTTGCAGGCGTTCGCACAGTTTGGTTCGGATCTCGACAAGGCCACTCAAGCCCAGCTTGCGCGCGGGCAACGGTTGGTAGAAATTCTAAAACAGCCGCAATACCGGCCGATGGCGATTGAAAATCAGGTGGTCGGTATCTGGGCGGCTAGTAACGGTTTTACTGATGACGTTGCGGTAGAAGATGTCCGAAGCTTTGAAGCCGAGCTGCTCAAGTTTATCGAAAACTCCCACCCGGGATTGCTGCAGAACATTCGCGAAAAGAAGAGTCTGACTGACGAGATCAAGAATGATCTGCAGGTTGTTTTGAGTGACTTTAAGGATCTGTGGAAGGAAAAGACTGAAACGGATTCCGCAGCAAGTGTTGCCGCAAATACGGCAACCGCAACTGCCTAAACTCCGTACAAGAATTGTCTGCTGAATTAACGAACTCACGATGCCGAATCTGTTAGACATTCGCCGCCGGCTTAAGTCGGTAAAGAACACTCAGCAAATTACCAAAGCCATGAAGATGGTTTCGGCGGCCAAGCTGAAGCGCGCACAAGATCGTGTCGTCACCGCGCGCCCCTTCGCCAACAAGATGATCGAGGTCCTTGGTGAATTAGCGAATAGGACAGATGAGAATTTTCATCATCCGTTGTTGGATGAGCGCGGCGACCAGAACTACCTGGTTGTACTGATCACTGCTGATAAAGGACTCTGCGGGGCGTTCAATACAAATTTGATCAAAGCAGCCCAGGCGTTTGTTCGTGAGCACGCTGGCAAAACGATTGAGATTGTCGCGGTCGGGCGTAAAGGCCGGGATTTTTTCCGGCGACGCGGAGTGCTTAATGGTGAATACATCGGACTTACGGGAAAAGGGCGCGTCGATTTTGCGGAAGCCATTGACGTAGCTCGCGATGTAATCAAACGCTTTACCGAGACTCAGGAACTCGACAAGGCTTTCGTGATCTACAACGAATTCAAGTCCGTGTTGCAGCAGCGAGTGGTGGTTGAACAGCTTTTGCCCGTTTCGCGTGCCAAGACCGAAAGTGAGGCAAGTGCTTCCGCTCAACCAGTTTCGCTAGTCGATTACATTTACGAACAACCACCGGCTGAAATCTTCAGTCAGTTATTACCGCGCTTAATTGAGACACAAATGTTTCGGGCACTACTTGAATCAGTCGCGTCCGAGCAAGGCGCACGAATGACGGCGATGGATTCGGCTTCGAAGAATGCCAGTGAGCTAATCGATACCCTGACGTTGAATATGAATCGCGTACGACAAGCCGCGATCACTAACGAGATTATCGAGGTGGTTTCGGGCGCAGCAGCACAGTAACCAGCGACTTGTTAATTGAACACCTTGATGGGAAGCCGGCTTATTGCGGCTTCCCATTATTCTAGGTTCTTCCCACAACGGCCCACACCAACACTCTGATGGCTGATCACACCGGGCAGACCAGGCAAGCCCTTCGTACTCGAATCTGGCGTTACGCGCCGCTGTTCTTCTGGATGGCAGTCATATTCTTTGCCTCCACCGGCACATTCTCGGGTGAGAACACCTCGCGCTTGTTGAGACCGTTCCTGCTTTGGCTTTTCCCGGAAATTAGCGAAGAACGAATCGCTTTCTTTCATTTTCTGACTCGCAAGCTGGCGCATTTTGCCGCGTATACTGTGTTGGGACTCCTCGCCGCGCGTGCTTTTGCAAGTTCATCACAACGGCCGCTCCGTGAACATTGGATCATTGCTAGTGCCATTCTCGTAGTCGCTTACGCGTTTCTGGACGAATTCCACCAGAGTTTCGTGACCTCACGCACCGCATCTATCTGGGACTGCTTCATCGACATCGCCGGCGGTCTTTTTGCGCTGATTTGTCTTAACTACTTGAAGCGTCCTCGGACCAAATATGAATACCCGTATGAGTCATTAGGAGACCGATAGCAATCCACTTTCCCCGGACGACCGCTTTGTGCAATATTGATGAGGACATTAGCCGAGAACAGGTGCTCAGAGATTACCGAGCCAGACTGATCGAACGCATTATTGCTTCACGAAGGAGATCTCAAAAATGGGAATTATGGATGCCATCCGCTCGCAATTCATTGAAGTTATAGAGTGGCTTGATGACTCTGGCAACACGCTGCTTTATCGCTTTCCGGTGCAAGGTCAGGAGATCAAGAACGGAGCCCGGTTGACGGTGCGCGAGTCGCAAGCGGCTGTCTTTGTCTTTCAAGGACAGATCGCCGACGTTTTTACTCCGGGACTCTACACAATCGATGGCGGGAATACTCCGATTCTCTCCAAACTAGGCGCCTGGATGCACGGCTTTAATTCGCCATTCAAAGCTGAAGTCTATTTCGTAAACACCAAACAGTTCACTGATCTCAAATGGGGAACCGCGAATCCCGTCATGATGCGGGACACTGATTTTGGGATGGTCCGGTTGCGTGCCTTCGGCATCTATTCGATCCGCGTCAGCGACCCGCGAGCTTTTATCAAGGAAGTAGCGGGAACGAATGGCCACTTTGTTACCGAGGACATTGAGGGTCAACTCAAGCGTACACTCGTCAGTGGCTTTAGCGACGCGCTCGCGGAGTCAAAGATCGCCGCGCTTGATCTTGCTTCCAACTATGATGAGCTGAGCAAGTTTGTTCGTAGTAAGTTAGTTGACGAGTTCAAGTCGTATGGGCTGGAACTCACAAAGTACTTAATCGAAAATATTTCATTGCCGCAGGAAGTGGAGGCGGCGATGGACAAACGAACGTCGATGGGAGTGATTGGCGACGTGGGGCGATATGCGCAATTTCAAGCCGCGGATGCAATGAGGGACGCGGCGCAAAACACTTCGGGCGGCGCCGGAACGGGCGCGGGCCTGGGAGCTGGATTCGCGATTGGAAACGCGATGGCCGGCGCCATGACCAACGCGATGAATCCGAAATCGAATGACGCCCCAGCTGGCGCCGGAAAAGTGAATTGCATCAAGTGTGGGGCACTTATGCTCGCTGGCGGCAAATTTTGCAGCGAGTGTGGCGCGAAGCAAGAAAAACAAAAGTGCGCAAACTGTCAGACAGAATTGACACCTGGAACTAAGTTCTGCAACGAGTGCGGGACGAAGGTTGAAGGTTAGCAACTCCTGGATCGGGAAAACTTGGCGGGGTCGCTTGTGATGCAGACGAGCGACCCTTTTGTCTTATGGGCTTGTCCCGTTGTTTTGCACCGCGGCAATGTTATCCTTCCAGCGATCCCGAATCACCAATGCCTTACCGGAGAAAGCAAAATGTTTAGCCGGTTGGACCGCCTGCGCCGCGTAGCAATTACCGGGATGGGGTGTGTCACACCGATTGGCATTGGTCGAGCCGCGTTCTGGCGCGCCTTGATTAACGGTGAAAGCGGCGTCCGCCGGATTACTTCATTCGACACCGAGAACTCGCCTGTCAAAATTGCCGCGGAGATCGAAGGGTTCGATTGGCAAGCGCAACTCAATCCTAAAGATCGAAAGCATGTGCCACGAACAGTCCCGCTCGCTCTCGCGGCAGCCCGCGAGGCCTTGGACGATGCAGGACTGAATCCGAATGAATTCACCCTGGACCAACGTCGAGAGTGCGGCGTCATCCTTGGTACAGGTGGCGGCGGCCTCGCATTCACTGAACGTCAATATGAATATTGGTACATTGGACCAGCGAACAAAGCCAGTGTCTACACAATTCCTGCCTCGACTCACGGTGGCCTCTCAAGTGAGCTCTCAATGGCCTTCGGCCTCCGCGGCTTGTCGCACATTGTTTCGACCGGATGCACCAGCTCTACTGACGCGCTTGCTTATGCTGCAGAACACATCGCTCTGGGACGTCAGAATATAATGATTGCTGGTGGTGTTGATGCACCGATTGCTCCAGGGATTCTCGCTGCCTTCAACCTGATGACTGTCCTGACGAGTGAGTGGAACGACGAGCCAAAGCGGGCCTCGCGACCTTTCTCGCGCAATCGATCCGGCATCGTCCTTGGTGAAGGTGCCTGGCTTTACGTGCTGGAGGATCTTCAACACGCGCAGGCCCGTGATGCAAAGATTTATGCAGAGATAACTGGATACGGCGCCACCTGCGACGCTTATCATCGTGTGCGTCTCGAAGAGGGCGGCGACGAACCGGCGCGCGCCATGCGGCTGGCTTTGCAGGATGCGGGCCGCAGCCCGGCAGACGTTGATTACGTGAATCTTCATGGCACATCGACTTTGTTAAACGATCGCATTGAAACGAGCGCGCTTAAGTTAGCTTTCGATGGTCGTGCCAGGAGCATTCCCATGTCGGCAACGAAGTCACAAGTTGGTCATCCCCAGGGCGCAAGCGGGGCAGCAGGATTAGGCGCGGCACTTTGTGCGATGCACGAGAAGATGATTCCGCCGACGATAAATCTTGATGAGCCAGATCCTGATTGCGATCTGGACTATGTGGCTAACCACGCGCGTGCCGCTGACGTAAAGGTCGCACTTTGCAACTGTATCGGCTTTGGTTCAAAGAACAGCGCGTTGTTGGTAGAAAAACTTTAAGTTCCGAGTTCTGCGTTCCGCGTTCAGAGTTGGAAGACGCGTGATTTCGCCACTAGAAGTTTCTCGAATCTCGAAACTCTGAACGCGGAACTCGAAGCGTGGTTTTATGTTTTCTCGATTTCGCAAACGCAGCAATGAACTGGAGCACCTCGACAAGGGCGACTACACACCTGAGGAATACGAGGGTTGTCTCGTTGAACTGCGTCGCATCAATGCCTGGCTGGGCGACACGCGAGCGTTGAGTCAGACACTATTGGCTGAAGTCGATCAACTGAATCTGAGTAGCTTCTCTGTCCTTGACGTCGGTGCCGGTTCGGGTGAACTGCTGCGAGCCGCGGCGCGCTGGGCTAAACAATCGAACCGGACGGGTAAGTTTGTTGGCGTTGAGCTTAATGCTCGCTCAGCTCGAGCAATTGCAGAAGAATCGCGGCAGTTTGCAGAAATTTATGTTGTTCAAGCAGATGGCTTTCAACTGCCATTCGCAGACAACTCTTTCGACTATGTCATCTGTTCGCTGATCACTCATCACTTTATCGATTCCGCAGTGGTGACTTTTTTGAAAGAACTGGGTCGAACGGCGCGGCGATCGATTTTCGTGATCGACCTTCATCGCGACCCGGTCGCCTACTATTTGTACAGCACAGTCGGTCGGTTATTCCTCTACAACCGCCTAACTCGCGAAGACGGAGCGCTTTCCATCTTGCGCAGTTTCAAGCCGGACGAGCTGGAGCTACTGGCACAGCAGGCCGGACTAAAGAACGTTAAAGTAAGACAAATGTTTCCCGCTCGATTGGTGCTCAGCGGTCATTCACAAAAACGCGCAGAGGTTTTCGAATCGCAGCCAAACGCTCAGTTAGTAGGCGCGGCTGCTGAATATATGCGATGACCAAGACCTCGCGAAGCACTAATATCGAGAAACCATGATGACAGACGAAGCTTACGACGTAGCCATAGCGGGCGGTGGGCCGGCGGGAACTAGTGCGGCAATTCATTTGGCTGAGCGAGGTTTCAATGTATTGCTGGCAGAGCAGAAAAAGTTTCCGCGGGCAAAACTTTGCGGTGAATTCATTTCTCCGGAATGCATCGCTCATTTCGAGCGGCTGGGCGTAGCCGATAGTATCTCTGCAGCGCAAGGCGCCTCATTAATCGAAACCAGCTTTTACCCGCGGCGCGGCAACAAGGTAACGGTTCCAAGTAACTGGTTCGGCAGCGGCCGCGCGGCAATCGGTCTCAGCCGCGCAGAAATGGATCGTCTGCTACTCGAGAGAGCACAGCAGGTAGGTGTTCATGTTTTGCAGGAAGCTCAGGTTGTCGATCCAATTCTAAAAGCCCGCCGCGTTTCCGGAATGCGTGTCAGAGTCAATGATCAGATCAAAGAATGCCGCGCCGCAATAACCATTGATGCCACCGGAAGGACGCGAGCTCTCGCGCGGAAACTCACCGAAACCAACTACCCCCAACGCGCGCGGTTAGTCGCCTTCAAAGCTCATTTGCAGCAGGCACAAGTGGCTCCCGGCGTCTGTGAAATTTACTTTTATCCCGGCGGGTATGGAGGGTTGAGCAACATCGAAGGTGGTTTGAGCAATCTCTGCTTTATTTCCGCCGCTCGCGATGTGCGGCGTTACGGTTCAGATCCGGAGCAAGTCCTGAAGGCTACAGTGCTGCGAAATTCACGAGCGGCATTTGCACTCGCCAGAGCTCAGTATGCTAAGCCATGGTTGAGTGTCGCTCTAGAAAGCTTTGGCCGGCACAAGCTGGTACCGGCGCAGGGGCTGTTGTTGATTGGTGACGCAGCGGCTTTCATCGATCCTTTCACAGGAAGCGGAATGCTGATGGCGCTTGAAAGTGGCGCAGTAGCAGCGCAAACCATAATCGACTGCCGTAGTAGACTCAGCCCCGAAAGTTCGTTTTCCGAACTGGCAAATCGTTTTCGACTTAACTACGCCCGAACCTTTAATTCCCGCTTGCGAGTTAGCAGCTTGTTGCGTCGTGCCGCATTTGTTCCTCGACTCGCTGAGGTAGCGATGATCTGTTTTGGAGCCAGCGATCGGTTGCGCCGAAAAGTGGCTCAGGCAACACGGTCGCCGTTGCCCTTAAAAGCTCCCGTTGATTACCACCCCTAACCTCCGTAACTCCCGTCAGACCGTATATTTAATAAGCCTTGCCACAAGCGCACTTTTGGGGTAAAAAGGCGGAGCGTAATTGCTTGATACTCTTGGCGCCTTTTCTCCAGGGGGGCCTGGCTCAGGTCAGAGGCTTAATTGGCCGATCACTCCCCCACAAGCCGTGAAAGATTTAAGAAGGGGTGATCTGGTTTCGTAGATACCAGGAGCATTGTCGTCCACTTCACCGAAAAATTTGCACAATCGGAATTCGTGGGTGTCGAATTCTAAAATAGCTAAGGAGATTCAGATGATGATCCCGTCCTCCAGGCAGTGGATTCACGCCTCGATTCGGCTCACTTTCTTTTTTGTTATTGCTGCTTTTTGCGCTCAAGTTGCTTTGGGCCAGGCGCAATCAAATGCTGCGGACTTACAGGGCTTTGTGCGCGACCCGTCAGGAGCGGTCGTAGTCGGCGCTACCGTGGCGGTGCGCAACGCCGCGACAAACTTCACACGCGAAGTGACGACGAATGATGAAGGTTACTATCAGATTACGAACCTGCCGCCTGGCAGTTATGAAGTGACGGTGGAAGCTGCCGGCTTTTCTAAAGGAAGAATTGCGAGCGTAACATTGACGGTGGGTCAACGAGCGGATTTGGATATTCCGCTGACGATCGGAGAAGTTGGGGCAACCGTTGATATCTCAGCCGCCGAGGTTTCACTGATCGAGTCGTCAAGCACTACAGTCTCCAATACGATTGATCAGGCACGGATCAACAACCTTCCGATCAATGAACGAAGCGCGACAGGTTTTGCTTTAACGATTTCCACGGTCGGTCGCGACAACGGCCGTCCAATCGGACCAGCGCCGACTTCGGGCCTAAACATCGGCGGCCAGCGTGGGCGCTCGACTTTGGTTCAGGTAGATGGCGCTGACTATACCGACAACTCCATCAACGCTGCGCGTAGTACGGTTAGCCAGGAAGGCGTGCAGGAATACCAGGTGGCGACTAATTCTTATGCTCCTGAGTTTGGCCGCGCTACGGGTGGAATCGTAAACGTAGTCACCAAAAGCGGCACCAACGACTTGCGCGGGAACATTTTCGGTTTTCTGCGACACAAATCGATTCAATCCCGAAATCCCTTTGCGCCGATTATCGATAACGACCCAGACAAGAGGCCGCCGTTTACTCGAGTCCAATATGGCGCCACCCTCGGCGGACCATTAGATCGAGACCGGACATTTTTCTTCACGAGTTTCGAGCAGCGCCGTCGCCAGGAGTCGGGTTTCTACACTGGCAATGTAATCGGTAATCTAACCAGCACGGTTACCATTCCTATCCCGGGACTCGGCAACCAGGTATTTACGAATCTGACTCCGGGCCAGGCCGCCTTCATCGGCGGGGAGTTGGCAACAGGCGATGCCGGACGCATCAATCGCGCAATCTCTTATGCCTACTTCGCTTCAACCGGCGGACAGATTGGTCTAAATGGTGTTAGCACCTTGCGTAGTTCCGGCGGTTCTATACCTGCCGGCCAAATTATCGGCGGACGTTTCTTTCTGACTGGCGCACCGGTGCCCACGCTTGCTAATAACGGGATTCTGCCAAACTTCACCACGGTGGATGCTAGTGGCCGACCCATCGCGTTTCGCGCGCTCAATAATCTATTGCGCATCTTTCCCATCTCCGAAGACACGACTTACTTTTCTTCGCGACTAGACCATCAGATCACTGACAAGCACCAGTTTTCCATGAGGTTCGGCTACAACCCGAGTGAGCTAACTGGTATTCAGGATGAGTCGCAGAACCAAACGGTCGGGCAGAACGACTTTTCGCGAACGGGTATTCAGAAACTGACAGACGCTTCCTTCGTAGCGTCTCTGGCATCCACACTTTCCAACCGCGCGGTAAATGAGTTCCGCTTTAACTTTGGCCAGCGCAAAGCCTCTTTCGATTCACAGATTCCCGGTGCAGCGATCCAAATTATTGGCGCGGCGTTCCTTGGATCGAATCCCTTCTCTCCAGTCGATCGAAGAGAGACTCGTTACCAATTCACCAATAACTTCAACTTCCTGCACGGAACTCACACTTTCAAAGTTGGAGGCGACTACAGTTTTCTCGATATTAAAGCGCGCTTCGACCTGAACTTTCCCGGTCTTTTCAACTTCAGTGGTGTTCCCGGCGCCCTCTCGCAGAGGTTCCTGGATACTAATCCGTTAACTCAGGCGGGCTGTGTAGTAGCGCCGCCAACGCCGGTTCCGGCATATTGCACACCGCCAAACCTGGAGCCTGTTCAGTCTTACGGATTCGGTGTACCGTCCGCGTTTATCCAGGGTTTCGGCAACCCGAACAGCACCATCAAGAACCGGCCCATTGCCTTCTTCGCTCAGGATTCGTGGAAGGTGCGTCCTAATTTCACGGTCAATTACGGTATCCGTTACGACGTGGAGCTGACTGACACGATTGCGCCGATCGGTTTTCGAGACCCGCTGACCGGTATTACGCTTTCCGCTGCTGATTTGCAGAGAGCTCAGGATGTGGTTGGCGTGCAACAGGGATTCCCGCGTGACAAGAACAATTGGGCGCCCCGCTTAGGCATTGCCTGGGACATTAATAACGACAGCAAGACGGTGATTCGAGCGGCTTTCGGTCTCTTCTATGATCACCCGCTGCTTGCTGTCGCTTTCAACTCGGACATCGCGGATGCCGCCCAGCAACAACAGTATTTTAATGTGCTGCCCGGCAGCCCGGCGCCGAACCAACTTCTTAATCCGCTGCAGATATTTCAGGGGACTGTTTGCTCACCAGCGAGCGGTAACCCCATCTGTGCCCCGTTAGGCGCTGGCTTCACGACACCAGGTGTCGCCACGACCGCGCAGTACCTCCCGGGAAGAGTTAGATTTAATGATCAGACATTTGTCGGCTTTGGCCCGATTTTCCCGTTCACCCTGGCCGTTGACAAGAATTTTGAGTACGCCTCCGCCAGGCAGGGCAATTTTACGATTGAGCGCCAACTGACAAGCAACATGTCGTTCTCAGCTGGTTATATATTCGTCGGCGCGCAACATCTTCCACATCCACAGGACATCAATGCACCACGGCAGGATCTGTTGATTGAAAACTTCCGCCGCTTTGCGGGACGCAATCCGGCTAGCAACAGCGAAGCCTTTTTGTTCACGATACCGAATGCCTGCCCCGGTGCGGGTTGTCCGCCAGGATTTACGGTAATCATTCCGGGAATTGTTGGTCGTAACATTTTGGGTCAGGGCGTTGTAAATCCGATTGTTGCTAATTTCTTCCGTCCCAATGCACCCAACTACTTCTTCGCTAATTCGGTGACGGGTGGTCTAGTAACCAAGGCGGTGCTGGACGCGGCCCTCGCGGCATCGAACACCCTCCGCACGCCGGGCGCTCTCACTCCTTTCGGTGAAGTTGACGCTCAGCTATCAAACGGTAACTCAACCTACAATGCGATGAACCTGGAATTGAAGCGGCGCTTCTCAAACAACTTCCAGTTTCTCGCGTCTTACACCTGGTCCCATTCGATTGATGATTCCAGCGACTTGCAGACGTTACTCAAGCCGCAGGACAACCGGAATTTCGCCGCTGAACGCGCTGACTCGCTGTTCGACCAACGTCATCGCTTTGTCTTCAGCGGAGCACTAACTTCTCCGGCATCATGGCGCGGGTCGTCGAGCGCGGCTCATCGCTTCCTTGCAGATTTCACCGTCGCTCCTATTTTTGAAATTTCTTCAGGACGGCCCTTCAACATTTTGACTGGCGTTGATGCGAACGGCGACTTACAGGGTTCCAGTGATCGCCCGGCTGTCAGGGATGACGGCACACTGTTCATTCCTACCACGGCATTTACCACCGGCAGTCTCGGTCGCAATATGGGTATAACTCACAGTTACGCTTCTCTTGATTTGCGTGTGATGCGAGCGATCCATTTCGGCGAACGCGTGCGTCTGGACTTGATTGCCGAAGGCTTCAACCTCTTCAATCGTTTCAACGAAGCAGCGGCGTCTCCGTTATTCAGCGACGTCAACGCGTTCAATCAGCGAGCGGGTAACGGCAGGTACTACAGCTTCCCAACCGCCTCCTATGACCCACGTCAGTTTCAGTTTGGCTTGAAACTGAATTTCTAAAAAC
This sequence comes from Pyrinomonadaceae bacterium, assembly GCA_963826235.1. Classification (GTDB taxonomy): domain Bacteria; phylum Acidobacteriota; class Blastocatellia; order Pyrinomonadales; family Pyrinomonadaceae; genus PSRF01. The sequence goes on from CAWGWE010000003.1 coordinate 1,068,541, forward strand.
TAAACGTTTTGAGAAAGCAAAGCGACCGGTGCACTTTTGCCGGTCGCTTTTGTTTTAGGCCTCCAACCTGGCTGGCCTTTGAAATAGACACCGTCTAAATCATTGGGAAGGCCCGCATGCAGTTGGCGGGCGCTGGTCGGCGCCGAACTGATTGGTTCGAATTGGTGAAAGGCTAATCGGCAATTGGCAATCGGCAATATTTGAACCGAACCCTCGGTTGCGCTAAATTGCCACAGGCGAACTAATAAGACATCATTGGCATCCGAAAACTGTCGTTCCAGCATCTGTGTTCGCCAAAACAATCCTCTCCCCGGAAGAAGTCTTATGATCAACCTACATTGGCAGCGGCTGATTTCCCTTATTGCTCTCGTATTTACCCTTAGCGGGATTGTCGCTGCCCAATCGAGCAGGCCGCGCCGCGTCAGGCCAGCGGCTAAACCTGCCGAAGATCCTCTCTTGCGCCCCGAACCGCGCACCGCGACGACGGCGCGCACCGATCCCAATGCCCCTTTGATCACAGTCCAGCCAGTGAAGCCAGTCGCCAATCCGGTCGCCTCGGGTGATACGGCCAACGCTTATCAGTTGCTCCAGCAAAAGCAATTTGCCGCAGCAGCAAAAGAGGCCAAAGCAGTCGCCGCTAATTTTCCGAATGACGCGGAGGCCTGGAAGATCGCCGGCTTTGCTGAATTGAACTTGAAGCAATACACCGAAGCCGTCGCGGATTTAGAGAAGGCTGTAACGCTCCAGCGAGCGGCGAAACAGGAAGATCCCAACACGGTCGACGCGCTCGCCCAGGCTTACGTGCTTTCAGAAAAGTTTGAGCCTGCCTTGCCCTTGCTTGTGAATGCAACGTCTCGAGCGGGGGCGAAACCCGATGCGGCGATGCTGTATTACCGTGGACTCGCGGAGTACAAGACCGGTAAGCCGGCGGATGCAGAGCGGACTTTTAATGCGGTAATTAAACTTAATCCGCGCGACACGCTCTCGCTCTTTTATCTCGCCCAGATTGCGCTCAGCCGCAACGATCTAGATAGCGCGATCGTGTCTCTTAATCGCGCGACTGTTAACGACGCTCGCATGGCTTCTGCCTGGACGTTGCTGACTTCGGTTTATCTCCGCCGCGCGGCTGGAGCTACCGACACCGCGAAAGCTGACGCAGATTATTTGAACGCTGTGCGCGCTGGCGAAGGGCTTATTAAAGTCCGCACCGACGCGGAAGCAGTGACGCTTTTTGGCCAGGCGCTGATCGGTGCGCAGCAATACGCGCGCGCCGCCGCGGCGTTGGAACGCGCAGCCCAGGGAGGCGAGGCTCCCGGAGTCACGTTCTATTTACTCGGCGTCGCTCAATCGCGCGCAAAGAATTTTCCCAAGGCAGTCGCCGCACTCGAGACCGCAGCGACCAAGACGCCCAATGATGTGAACGTCTATCGTGAACTTGGTTATGCTTACGAGGTCTCAAAGCAATATAGCAAGGCCTTAGGCGCTTATCAGAAGGGCGCAAACCTGGCGCCCGGCGATGGCGACTTTAAGGAATCGATCGAACGCGTGCGCCCATTCGCGAAATAAAAACTCGGTGACAGTATCGCGTCGAGAATGGACGCAAGACCGTCATTCGCAATACACACCTACGGAGTTACCTATGAAAGTTTTAGTTCTTATCTTGATCGTGCTCGGCGTCGTCGCCATAGATGTGAAAGCGCAGAAACCGCGGACCGTCAGTGACAGTCCGAGCAAGACCGCCCCGCCAAAAGTTGCGCCCGCACCGGATACCGTGAAAGCGAAATATGAAGGTGGCGTGTTTGGTTATAACAAGACCATGGAAGGAACGTTATCTTTCGACGACACCAATAGCCGTCTCGTTTTTAAGAAAGCAAATAAAGAGGTTTTCTTCATTCCCTACAATGCTGTCACTTCGGCTTTCGCCGACACGCAGAAACGGCGACCAGCGGCAGCGACCATTGCGAGTGCAATTCCCCTCATTTATGCGCTGCCTGCTCAATTCATCAAGACCAAAGTCCGCTACCTGACGATGAATTTTTACGATCCGGATACGCACGTGACCGGCATTACAAGTTTTCGCATGGAGAATAAGGAAATACTCGCATCGGTTTTGCAGAGGCTGGTTGAGGCGACCGGAATGGTGGCGCGCGGCGAAGTATATGTAAGGTCTCGGCCCGTGGAACCCACTAAGACAAATCCGTAGTCTTCGCAACTTGTATTTGAGGCTAAGAGGCGGGCGAGCAGCCCGCCTTTTTTGTTGCCGATCTACACGTTGGCGTAGGAAGTTCCAGCCCTGAAGGGATTACTCAGTAAGAGCAGCCGAGTGGCGTCGCTTAAAGTGCTCATCTTCGCAGGTGCATCTTAATAAGTTTTGACCCGTATCGTCTGCGTAGATCTGTGTATTCTTCGAATGTCGGATTTCTCGTCTGGGCGTTCTCGGCGATTCTTGAAGACTTGGCGGTGTGCGGTGTTTTGTTTTGAGGCGGAACACATTTAATTCCCCTGCATTTTCCTTTCTCGGAAGAACAGAAAGAGCGGGAACGCCAGCGATGATCAACGCATGTTGCGTCGCGTCAGCGACGATTGAAGCAGCGATGTCCAATCGTCGCTAAGCCATGCCCTGTGATCAAACAATCAGCTACGTTGAAACGCCGGGCTAAAATCAAGCGATGCTCCGCGTCGAAATAGATGAACGACCAGCCGTAGTCATACGGCGAGATAATCTACCGATTCTCTGATCACCACGGAGAATGAGTTCGCACGCCTTGAAAGCATGTTCCTCAAACTCGGGAAGCCGCGAAGCCAGAATTATCCAGGCCTTCTTACCTGAACGCCAGATTTGCCGCTGCGGTAAGTCAGTAAACTCCCGCGCCAGACTGTCAGCATTTTCGGTTGTAGTGTAGAGCCACATGCCATTGGAACCAGGTTGGGTGGTGTTATCGCGCAGCGAGAACAGCAGCATGTCTTCCAGATAAACGTGAGTGAAACCAAAGACCGTTCTCACCTTCAGGCGCAAAGATTCCAGCTCGTCGATGACGAACGGAAAGGGAATCCGTTTTCGTGGAGGGTCGCCCTTCATAAAAGACCGTGAATCTTTTCCGGCGCGATCAACTTCCAGGCTTCGCGCAGGTGCATCTTCAGTTCCTTATCGCTCACGCGCGGCAACTCAATTCCTACCCAGCCGGCGCCGCCAACATAAGGTGGACGGTAATACTTCTTTGGTTCGGCTTCAATCAGCATCGCTTGAATTCCAATCGAGGCGGGTACCGTTACTGCGATGTGCCCATCGTTATGGTGGTTGATCGAGCACATTGCGAACACGCGTTTCCGAACAAAGAACGTGGGCTCGCCGTGCGAGAGCTTTTCCATAGTCTCGGGTAGCGCCAGGCAGAAGCGTCGCACACGCTCAACGTGGTCTTCGTTTGTGAGCGGTTTTTTCGTGGAGCGCTTCATGGAGATGAGATTAGACCCGAGGAAAAGAATATCATTGAGCACTCAAGACGTTAATGAACTTGCCAGTGCGTCCCTTGGTAACGAGGTCACTACCATCACGCCGTAGCGGGTCGGCCAGTCGATTGGTGATTTGCGATTGCCGGGTGTCGATTAGCCCGTGGCGAAAGAAGCCAATCGGAAATCCGCAATCGCAATCGGCAATGTAGCTAGCGGTAACCCTCGGCCTGAAGTGAGAAAAGTTCGCTGTACAGGCCGCCGTCGGCGATCAGTCCATCATGTGTGCCTTCCTCCACTACGCGCCCTTCGTCAAAAACAACAATGCGGTCGGCCATGCGAACTGTAGAGAACCGATGCGAGATGATCACCGCCATTCGTCCCGCCATCAGCCCGGCAAACCTGCGGAAGACTTCGTACTCGGCCCGAGCATCGAGGGAAGCGGTTGGTTCATCAAGAATCAAAACCTGAGCGTCGCGCATATAAGCGCGTGCGAGCGCGACCTTCTGCCATTCTCCGCCCGACAGGTCAACTCCTCCCTGGAAGCGGCGGCCGAGCAGCTGCCCATAGCGCTGCGGTAGTCGCTCCAAGAGCGATGCCGCCAGAGACTTCTCTGCCGCAGAAACGATTACGGACGGTGTGTGATCGCCATTTGCTCCAACAGTCGCCGGTACAGGAGCGTTTCCATTTAGTCCTTCTGCAGAATCTAAGTACTCACGAACCTGTTCGATCTCGCCGACGCCGATGTTCTCATCGAAACGCAGGTCGTAGCGGTAGAAGTCTTGAAAGATGACGCCGACATTGCGGCGCAAGCTATCAAGATCGTATTCCCTCAAGTCGCGCCCATCAAGCAGAATGCGACCTTCGGTTGGATCGTAGAGTCGCGTAAGTAACTTAACCAGAGTCGTCTTGCCGGCTCCATTGCCTCCAACGAGAGCCAACCGTTCGCCCGGTTTCAGCGAAAGGTTCACTCCGCGCAGCGCCCACTTGTCATCGTCAGGATAGCGGAAGCCTACATTCTCGAAGACAAATCCTTCGCGTAATGGTCGCGGAACTGCGGGAGCTCCTGGCTGCGACGAGATCGTCGGTGTGGTTTCGAAGAAGTCGAACAGGTCTTTCAAGTAAAGACTCTGTGAATAAAGCGCGCCAGCGCCGGAAAGCAGTCGTTGAATGATGTCACGACTGCGCATGAACGAGGCAGCAAGAAATGTTAACGAACCAAGCGTGAGCGCGCCTTGCACGGCACGCAGCAGGATAATCGCGTAAGCACCGTAGTAGCCAAGTAATCCGACAGCTGAAAGTAAGGTCGCAACCGCGCTACGGCGAATGGTTAGCTTCTTGTTCTCTTCGTAGAACTTGTTTGAGAGCTTCTGGTAACGCTCCACTAACCACGGAGCGAGTCCGAATAACTGCACCTCTTTCGCCGGGCGATCACTAGCGCCGAGGTAACGGAGATAGTCTAGCTGGCGTCGTTCGGGCGTTCGCCGAAACAGCAGCGAGTATTCAAGCGCCGCATAGTGCGCTTCGCCTAAAAAACCCGGCACTACCGCTACAGCCAAAAGGAGTAACAACCACGGACTGTAAACAAGCATCACCGCGCCGAGTGAGACCAGGGTGAGCGCGTCTTGCGACATTGAAAGCAATTGCGCGAGGAGACCGATGCGGCCCGTAGTCTGACGTCGAGCCCGGTCCAGCTGATCGTAGAATGCGGGATCCTCAAACTGATAGAGGTCAAGCAGAGCGGCATGTTCCATCAGCATAATGCTGGTGCGATTGGAAAAGAGATCTCCGAGCAGGCTCTCAACTACAGCCGATAAACGAGCCAAAACCTCGCCGAGAAAAGCCAGGGCTATTTCCAGGGCCACGAGCTGCCATAACTGTCTCGAGTTCAAATTGCCGCCGCGCGCCGCGACCACTGCATCGATAATCAGTTTTCCTATCCACAGGACCGCGACTGGAACAAAGCCGCGCCCGAGTCGCAGCATGATCATTGCGATCGTTAGGCCGCGATGGGTTTGCCAGACGAGCTTCACAAAAGGCGGGATGTGCCGCAGGACGACTATTCTCTCGCGTAGAGTGGGAGACTCTGTTAATGAGAGGGAAGATCTTGAAGATCGCGCGGACATGCTTATTTTGATTAATGCAGGAGGTCCGTTGGAAAGTTACTACTGATCCCGGGGAGTCAGCCCAACAATCGACTCCCAGGTGACGAGGGCGCGGGGAAGATTGTATTCGGCTACACGTTCGCGCGCAGCCGCGCCCAATCGTGCTCTTAACTCGTCATCAGTCGCGAGCCGGCGCAAAGCGACGGCTAGTCTGGCAGAATCGTTAACAGGAACAATGAGACCAGTGACCTCATCTTCGACGAGTTCCAGAGGTCCGGGCGCGCCATCACTCACCACCACGGCCAACCCGCAACTCATTGCTTCGAGCAACGCGTTGGGCGTTCCCTCCACGCGGGAAGGCAAAGCGAACACATGAGCAGTGCGGTAAAAAAGATATGGGTCGCGCACGATGCCATGCCAATCGACTCGCTTGCCGATTCCCAATGACTCTGCCTGCGCTCGCAGAGGCCCAGCCAGCCGGCCATCACCAACAATCGCCAGACGCCAGTTCTTGAAGTCATCGCCCGTCTGTGCAAATGCGTCAAGTAAAACGTCTTGTGCTTTGTCTTCGACTAAACGTCCAACGGTGAGCACGAAAGGTGCACAAGTTCCTACTGGTTGGAATGCGGAATGACCATTGCCATGATGACCGTTACCGTTTCCCTTACCATTTCCGTTACCGTTCGGAAGCTGGAGAGGGTTGGGAACAAACGCCAACTTTCTCTCTCCGACAAAGCCGCGCATGTCAGACAGAGCGCTCCGTGTGTTGGCTGTAACCAGGTCTGCCAGCGGGTAGTAGTGACGCCAAAGATTTTCCCAAAGCCTAATCAGACGGCCTGGATCGTTACGTTCGGAAATGACTACCCGGCGTCCGAGTCCGCGGCACGCTTTCAAGGTGATGACGTTGACTGCGGTGCCGAACGATACTACGAGTCCAGAATCGATGCGTCGCAAGGCGCGGCGCAGGCCCAGGGTTTCAAAAGCAAGGTACAGCGCTATCAAGGCCCGATGAGCGATCTCAAAAATGAAGTTATAGAGTGCTGGACCCAGCAATCTGATCAGGAAGGGCTTCGCCGACCTGAGTTGAACGAGAACAGATTTCAGCTTGCGTAAAAGGTTTGAGAGGCGACTGGCGCCGTGCTCGACTACTACGTGATGTACTGCTGGATCGAGGGTGTAAAACCTTCGATTATCGTGAAGTGTGACAACTGAAACTTTTCGTCCGCGCCGGCTCCATTCGTTAGCGAGAGTTGAGACGACGCGTTCGATGCCGCCTGCGTCGAGACTATCGCAAACGAGGATTAACTCGGCAGAGAAATCTGCTGGTCCCTGCATGTAGGTTTAGCCAACCCTCTCTGCTCAAGAAGTTAGTCGAGACTACGGATGATAGCACAGGAAGCGAAGGTCATTTCGGATTTCCGATTTCCAATTGCCGATTGACGATTTCAGAATGGCCTGCAGCGCGGTGACGTCGGTACACGCGGGTGGTAGCGGGCGGTCCAAATGATTGCCGAGTGCGGATTCCAGATTGGCTTCCTTCGCTTCGGGCTAGTTGGCAATCGGTAATCGGAAATCGCCAATTGAGGATCGTCAATTGGCAATCGGCAACCGGAAATGAGACAAGTGCCGCCGTAAATACCGCACCAAGCGAGGAAGAAAGGTTCGTGAGTAGTACGCCGCGTGTCGCATTCGATGCGCTAGCGAGCAACGATCCGCGCCCGCCATAGCCAGCCACTTCCGTACTGCGTCCCGTCGAGAGCCTTCATAAACCGACTCAAGGTCTACCCATTTTAGGTGGCCAGAGTCTTGAAGCCGAGTCTTGATTTCCTGCTCCCGATGAGATTGAGAGGGAATTTTTCTTACATCGAACGACACGCCCAGCGAGGTGATCTTGCGGTACTCATTTGAATCGAGGAGATCTTCGATAATGTCGACCTCACTGCCTTCGCAATTCAACTTAACGTAAACCTCGTCCGTCTCAGCCACATGATCACGGAACCAGTCGCTGGCACGCACAAACTTACACATGGTGTTGTCCGCTGGATCGACATTTATTTTGTCTGCGAAGATTGAGCCGCTTTGCGTACCGGGACTGTAAATCGGCCTCTCGGATGTTTCTCTCCATAATCCAGCGTCCCAGATGGTTATGCGAGGGTCACAAAATTTACTCGCGAGGGATTTGCGCAGTGCCGGCACGGGTTCGAAACAGTAGATTTTCTCAAAGTCATACTTGCAAAAGAGCCTATCGAACCTATGCGTAGGTTCCATGATGTAGCTAATCGTCTGCCCCTGGTTGCTGCCCACATCTAAGAATATCTTCATGCCCGGTCGCTGTGCGTTCATTAAGAAAGGCTGCGCTGCATCAAAAGGTCAGTTTGGGGATCGTCGCCTAGCTGAAAAAGGTGTGTTCCTACTTCGCGAAAGTTCCATTTACGATAAAAGGCCTGGGCCCGAAAATTATTTTCCCAAACACCAAGCCAAAGTATTTGTTGACCACCACGCTTCGCCTCATCAATGCAGGCCTGCATCAACGCAGCGCCAACTCCGCTCCCAAGACTGTCACGCGAAACATACAAACGCACTAATTCGATTGGACGCTCTCCGGTAACCTGTTCCGGCGCAGGTCCACTGCGGAGCATCGCATATCCCACCGCGACTCCGTAAGCCTCGGCAATCACAAAGGTGCAGCGAGGATCAACTAAGTCACTAGCGAGCTGTTGGGGAGTGAATGCCACGGCAAGATAAGCGGCCATGTTTTCTGTCGTGTTGTCGACAGCAAATGTTTCCGAAAACGTCCGTGCGCCAAGATCGGATAACAACTCAGCATCCTGGATCTCACCTCGGCGGATGATGAGTTCGGACTCAAAGCGTGTTTTGGTTTCATCTAACAAGATTTTGGGGTTTGAAAGCGGGCGACAGAACCTACCTGAAAATCTTAATTCCCGACGTCGCGCGCTCGAGCAGGCCTTTAGAGATCGCCTCCCATTGGCTCGCTGCTTTGCCACCCTTAGCCAAATCAGCAGCAGTCAACTTCATCTCGCTCAAGTCCTCAAGATAAATAATCATCAACTCATTGCGCTTCTCTTTATCAACGAGGTGCACCAGCCGTTGTGACAAGACTTCATCACTTCCGAGACGATAATTCCTGCTGGCGAGAAAGGCGCGGGCTCGGTTGCCATCGGAATCCGGGCGGCCCGGATTTCCCTTGATGTTTCGTGCAAAGGCATCCGCGAAGAAATCCAGTCCGCCGATGTTTACTGTCTTAGCACTCTTGTAATCGTATGTATGCGTGTTGCCGGGCAGGTAGCCTTCAAATTGGATCCAGTACATGCGTTTGATCCCGCCATCTTTATCAGCGTCGACGAAGAAGTGCTGCTCTGCGTTCGCCACCTCATAAAGAATAAATGAGTGACCCCCTGCGTACTTGAACGGCTCGCTGAACTCCAGACGCACCGCGGGCATTTGCGGCGAAGTTAAAGTGCGATCCTTAACGGTGCGCGTTTGAGCCGTGCCCGCTATGTGATCAGTCGAAGTATTAACCGGCCGCACGCAAGCCGCTGCTGAAGAAAGCGCAATACCAAAAGCGACGAATAACCAGAAACAAACTTTCATTTCTCAATCCTTTCTATCATCAGTCCCGTCGCTCATTGAGCCGCGATTACGCTGTCGGGCCTCATAGCCTATTCAGTTGGGCTTGATCCCAACTTCATGAATAGTCTATTAATAAGTACGGACTAGAGAGGGTTCGACAAGCTCAGTTGATTCCCCTCCCTCCCAGGGATTAGCGGTAAATTTCCCCACCTACAGCGTCAACTCCTCTGCTTTCTCTTTCATCCCTACATCCAACGCAGCCGCTTCAGCAATCTCTTTTTGCGCGGCGTATTCGTGTAGGTCCTCCGTGATTTTCATGGGGGACAATCCGTCACCTGCTACGCAGCGAGAGATTCACCCTTCGCAATTGCCCTCGCGATGTCTTTCTTTTTTGCCCCGACAGCAAAGAGAGCGCGAATTAGAAGATCAACCGACACCGCTGGGTCGCTGGCTTCCATCTTGGCGACACGCGATTGACTCGAACGTAGTCGCTTTGCTAAGTCGCTTTGTGAAAGACCCAGAGTTGTGCGGCACTTCTTCAGGCTGGCACTCAAGGTGAGCTTGAGTTCGACGAACGCCGCCTCTTCATCTGACAGCTCCAGGAACTCACGAGTAGAACCTACTTTCCAACCCGCCGCCCCCAACTTCTTACGCTTCCGCTCTTGCATCTTTACTCCTTGGTTGTCGCGTCATCAATTCTGAGCCGGCGTTTGCAATCCTCAATTACCCGAGCCGGTGTCTGTTGTGTCGTCTTGCGAAACACCTCGGGAATCACAATCGCGTCCGCGTCGATTCGATAAATGAGTCTCCAACTTTTGTCTTGATCCTGTACTCGAAGCTCGTGACAGCGAGTCCCAATATTCGGCATTGAACGTGAATGCGGCAGCGTCAAATTCGCTCCACGCTGAGCCGCCGCAGCATAACACCGGCCCTGACGCGAGAGTCAAAGCTGAACGGCGGCGTCTTTACTTCCCCACGCAGCCAGACCAGAGGTTTGTCCGGAGCTGCCATCTTCTACAGAGTTAGTCTATGTCAGATGTGACATGGCGGCAAGTTGTATCCCGCGTAAGTTCTCAGGCCTTCGTATATATTTCCGCGCCCTTCTCGACGAATTCTCGCGACTTGTCTTGTTGTCCTTGGAGGAGCGCATCTTCGTCTTTCAAACCCTGCGTTGCAGCGTATTCGCGGACGTCCTGAGTGATCTTCATGGAACAGAAGTGCGGGCCGCACATGGAACAAAAGTGCGCCAGCTTGGCACCTTCCTGCGGGAGAGTTTCGTCGTGATACTCGCGCGCGACTTCGGGATCAAGTGAGAGGTTGAACTGATCCTCCCAGCGGAATTCAAAGCGTGCTTTCGATAAAGCATTATCGCGATACTGTGCGCCCGGATGGCCCTTCGCGAGATCGGCCGCGTGGGCAGCGAGTTTATAAGCAATCACACCATCCTTCACGTCCTTCTTGTTTGGAAGTCCGAGGTGTTCTTTTGGTGTGACATAACAAAGCATTGCCGTTCCGTACCAGCCAATCATGGCCGCGCCGATCGCGGACGTAATGTGATCGTACCCGGGCGCAATGTCAGTAGTGAGAGGGCCGAGCGTGTAGAAAGGAGCTTCATGACAAGTCTCAAGTTGCTTGTCCATGTTCTCCTTGATCAAATGCATCGGCACATGACCCGGACCTTCAATCATCACCTGGCAGTCGTATTGCCAGGCGATCTTTGTTAATTCTCCCAGCGTTTCCAGCTCGGCAAACTGCGCTTCGTCATTCGCATCCGCAATCGATCCTGGACGCAAGCCATCGCCGAGCGAGAACGAGACGTCATAAGCGGCCATGATTTCGCAGATCTCGCGAAAGCGCGTGTAAAGAAAACTCTCTTCATGATGCGCAAGACACCACTTCGCCATGATGGATCCACCACGGCTTACGATCCCAGTAGTTCGTTTAGCGGTGAGCGGAATGTAAGGCAAGCGAACGCCAGCATGAATGGTGAAATAGTCGACACCTTGTTCGGCCTGTTCGATCAAAGTGTCGCGAAAGATTTCCCAGGTGAGCTCTTCAGCTTTGCCGCCAACCTTTTCCAAGGCCTGATAAATCGGCACGGTGCCAATCGGTACTGGTGAGTTGCGCAAAATCCATTCGCGCGTGGCATGGATGTTCTTGCCCGTCGAGAGATCCATAACTGTGTCAGCGCCGCAGTGAATCGCCCAGCGCATCTTTTCCACTTCATCATCGATTGAGGAGAGCACCGCCGAATTGCCGATGTTGGCGTTAATCTTCACGAGGAAGTTGCGACCGATAATCATCGGCTCTGCTTCCGGATGATTGACGTTTGCAGGAATGATCGCGCGGCCGCGCGCCACTTCATCACGAACGAATTCCGGGGTCACGAATTCAGGAATAGCAGCACCGAAAGACTGGCCACGGTGTTGGTGCTCGAGAGAAGAACGATCGTCAATGGAAAGCGGCGTCGCGCTGCGCTTGCCACCGCACTTCAAAGCGCGGCCCAGGTTTTCGCGGATGGCAATGAATTCCATCTCTGGCGTAACGATGCCGCGCCGGGCGTAATGCATTTGCGTGACGCAGCGCCCGGGCTTGGCGCGCAACGGCGTTCTAAACAAAGCAGGAAACTCTTCGAGGCGGCCTTTGTCTTTGACTCGCGCAACATTCGCAGCGTCAAAAGTCAGATAGCCATCGTCAATTGGTTTGACATCCCTGCCGGGGTACTGCTCGACGTCAGCGCGTCCCTGGATCCAATCGCGTCTAACAGTGGGCAGTCCGGCGCGTATGTCGCATTGCTGGTCCGGATCGCCCCAGGGACCCTCGGTGTCGTAAACGCGCACGGGAGGGTTGTCCTCCAGCTCACCTTTAAAATTCCGCGTTTGATTTTGCGCGATCTCGCGAAAGGGAACGCGTACACCTGCTTGATCGCCATCAACGTAAATACGGCGTGAATTTGGCAGAACGTTATTCTGAGAACGCCCAATTTCAGTTTCGCCAATAGGTTCGTTTTTAATAGCAGTGCTCATAAGAACTCCTTACTCATTCAAAAACCAACAGCGGTGTCGCTAAGCTTGCAACCGCACGCCAAAATAAAAAACCGTTCAGCCCAAAAGGGACGGAACGGTCATCAAGTGGCTGTTTCTCCCTTCGACGGTGCTAACCGTATCAGGTTCAAGGGGTCTCGGGATTGGCGATTGCCAATTCTCGATCGCCAATTGCTTCGCTAATGAAATAGAGCTCGATACCTAAGCGACCAATCGGCAATCGGCAATGACGAAATCGGCAATTCCCCGACTCTCAGCCTTAATTCGGCTCCCCCGAAAACTTTGTAGCTGCAGTCTACTACATAATGGTTTCGAGTTCCGAGTTTCGAGTTCCGAGTCTCGAGTTTTGTAATCTTAGTTTTTCATTAATGTGCTGAACGGTTGGGTAAATGCTCAGTCAGGAAGGGTGGTTTACCCCGGCTGAGTGATTGCCCTTCATTGACGGGGCAATCCCGCCTTCCGGCCTGAGCATTTGAATGGCCCGAGTGCTTGCCGTTGATCTAGGGGCGGAACGCTGAACTCGATACTCAGTACGTTTCAGTTATAATCCTCGCATCTAAGCCAGCTACCGGAGACCACTGATGTTCACACGCCGCACTCTGTCTCTCTTCTTAGTCATTTCACTTGTATTGCTGCCGGCGTTGGCGCCCGCGAATGTTGCGCAGAATTCCGATCGCGACGAGGAGATGCTCGCACGCATTCGCAAGGAAGGCATGGAACATTCACAAATTCTCAAGACGATGCACATGCTGACAGACGTTTATGGCCCACGGCTTACCGGTTCACCAAATCATAAGCGGGCAGCGGAATGGGCCATCAAGCAGATGACGGAATGGGGTTTTGAAAACGGTCATTTGGAGCCATGGAACTTTGGCCATCCTGGTTGGCTGAATGAGCGATTGAGTGCGCACATCATTTCTCCCGTGAAGGATTCACTTGTTTGCGAAGTGTTGGCCTGGACTCCCAGCACGAGGGGACCAGTCAAAGCGAATGTCACACAAATAATCTTGCCAGAGCGACCGACGCAAGAGCAGTTCAACGCATTCGTTGCAAAAGAGAAAACCAAAGTTCGCGGTCGCATAGTGCTTGTTGGCAAACACCAGGTCGTCCCGGTAAATCTCACCCCGCCGGCGAAACGCGCCGACGATAAACAAATCCAACAACGATTCGATCCCGATGCGCGTCCGTCTCCTACCCCGACGCCCACGCCCACGCCGGCGCCGGGCCCAACGCCATTAACGGGACAGCAACTCGCCGACCAACTCGACAAGTTTCTCAAAGACAACGGCGCGCGCTTGCGCGTGAATGATGCAGGTCGTGAGCATGGCCAAATTCGGGCTTTCAATAACCGCACGTTCGATGTGAACAAAGCTGTGCCCACGGTGGTGATGCGCAATGAAGACTACGGCCGCATCTCTCGAATTCTTGCTGACGGTACGGAAGTGGTATTGGAATTCGACATCGTCAACCGCATCTATCCCGAAGGCAGGACGTCTTACAACACGATTGCTGAGATCTCCGGTTCAGATAAAGCTGACGAAGTGATCATGCTGGGCGGCCATTTGGATTCCTGGCACGCAGCAACAGGGGCGACTGACAACGCGATCGGTTGCGCGATCATGATGGAAGCCGCACGCATCCTCAAGAGTATTGGCGTGAAACCAAGACGAACGATCCGTGTGGCGCTTTGGAGTGGCGAAGAGCAGGGACTTTTGGGCTCGTTGGCTTATGTGAAAGAGCATTTTGGCACTTTCGAAAACCCTAAAACCGGTTACGAGAAGTTTGGCGGCTACTTCAATATCGATTCCGGCACCGGCCGAATTCGCGGCGCCTCGGTCTTTGGTCCACCGGAAGCGGGCAAGATCATGCGCGACCTGTTGAAGCCTTTCAAAGATGATGGTGTTGCTGGTGCGATCGCCACCCGCAGCCGCGGGACCGGCGGCACCGATAGCACCTCATTCAACAATGCGGGCCTCCCAGGCATTGGCCTGGCCCAAGATACGATCGAATATGGCTCGCACACCTGGCACACCAACCTCGACACTTACGAACGCATTCTGGAAGACGATGTAAAAAAGAACGCGATCGTGGTGGCATACGCGCTTTATAAGCTGGCGATGCGCGACGAGTTGTTACCCCGCTTCTCGCGAGAGGCGATGCCGCCGCCACCGCCCACTCCGACACCAACACCTACTCCTACGCCGGCGAACCCACGAAGGTCATAAGCGGAACTGCGGACGAAGTGCTTAGCAAACTCGAGAACACGATGATTGTGTTGATCGGCTTTGCCGTCCGGTGCGCGGTAAGTCTCTGACTTACCGGTCGCGGATTCTGCTCATCGTCCGGCGCGAGGCTGAGCCTCGCTCCAACTTTTGGGGAGCCGACACACGGTAAGTAAAAAGACTTACCGCGCACCAGACGGCTAAGCCAAACATGAGCGCGAGCAAATCTTAATTGAAGAGTTTGCCGTGACCAGCGTCAGGCTAATCCAAAGCGGTGTCGCGCTATGCTTGCCACCGCGCTCCAAATCTTACCCGCCGATAAAACTCATGGTGCGTGAGGGAGTGACGAACTGCGGATCGTTGATGTAGTGACGAGGCTCCTTCTTCAGTACCACCGACTCGAGATACTCCACAATTTCCTGGCGTGACGCGCCGCTACGAACGACGTCGCGCAAGCTGTGCTCGGTGGTGGAGAAGAGACAAGTGCGAATCTGTCCGTCGGCTGTGAGGCGAATCCGCGAGCAAGCGCCGCAAAATGGTTCGCTCACGGGCGCGATGATTCCGATCTCACCAGGGGCGCCATCAGCAAACGTATAACGAGACGAGGTTTCCGAACCGCGCGCCGTATCAACCGCGACAAGCGGGAAGCGCGCGCCAATTCGTTCACGGATTTCCTGCCCGGAAACTACCATCTCGCGCGACCATTCGTGCCCTGAATCGAGCGGCATGAATTCGATGAAGCGCATCTTTACGTCATGTTCGCGTGCGAACGCAGCAAAGTCGGCAACTTCTTCTTCGTTGTGCCCTCGCACAATTACCGCATTGATTTTGATCGGATTGAGTCCGGCTTTTTTAGCGGCTGCGATTCCCGCCAGAACGCGATCCAAAACATCGACACCCGTCATCTCCTTGAAGACCTCGCGTTTCAAGCTATCGACGCTGATGGTGACGCGGTCGAGGCCGGCTGCTTTAAGACTTTGAGCGCGGTCGGGCAGATAGTAACCGTTGGTCGTGAGCGCGAGATCAAGCAGTCCTTTTGCCTTTAAGGCCGAGAGTTTCGCGATAATTGTTTCGATGTCGCGACGCAGCATCGGCTCACCGCCGGTGAGTCTAATCTTCTCAATGCCGAGGCTCACAAAGATCTCGCAGACGTATTCAATTTCTTCGTATGAAAGCATCTGCTCTTTCGGGGCAATCGGCGGTTCGCCGTGCGGGAGGCAATAGAAGCAGCGGAAGTTACAGCGGTCGGTCAGCGACACACGCAAGTCGCGGATCGGACGGTTGTAAGAGTCTTTTAGAGTTCTTCTCATCGGCGTTCTCGAAAAACATCATACGCGGAGGGGCGTAACCTTTCCAGTTGAGGACCGCCGTTACTTGCATCCTTACGCGGTGAAGAGTTTTCCGGACAGAATTGTCATCTTGAAGCACCCGTTATAGGTTCAACTGTGCGCTTCAAGTTTGACAAAAGAAAGAGTGCAATCCTTCGGTCAAATCCGAAACGCGGGATCGGTTTTGAGGAAGCCCAAGAAATATTCCGATATCCTTATTGTCTCGATCGCCGCAGGCATCACCCGGAGCAGTATCGTGCTATTGGTTGGGTCAGCGGTCGTTTGTATTCGTTGATTTATGAATCCAGAGAAGATTCGGACGGCGTGTATTATCATCTGGTAACATTATGGAGGGCGACAAAGGAGGAACAAGAGCTATATGAAGAAAACCTCTAAACGTAAACGATCAGTCTCAACTGAAGCGATTGCCCGCCTAGCCGACAACGGAAAAGACGTATCTTCCTATTTTACGAATAAGGGAAAGATGATGCCGCCTCTTGAAGGTCTGGGGATTGATCTAAGTCAGAAGATGATTGAGGAATTAAACGAGGCCGCTCGAAATCTCAAAGTAACAAGACAAGCCCTCATCAAGCGATTCATCAGGCACGGTCTCGAACAACATGCTATGGGTCAGAAAGCTCGCAAGGCTGGATAGCACAAGCTGAGACTACAATCTTGAATTTGGTGGGATCTCACGCCCACGGGCATCTGCTCTGAGGGCCTTCGCGACCTTATCAACTTGCTCCTCAAATTTGTCCGTATTCGTCTCCCATCCTGTGAAGTCGGCCGCAAGCCTTGACTTGATCTGCGTGCTCTTGCCACTCTCCCATTCATCCGAAAACATGAACCCGTCGAGATTTAGTGGTACGAGGGCGAGAACCTTCCGTCCCCGGTGTTTCATCAGCAATTGTTCCTTTTCAAAGGCAGTATTGATCTCATTGTCGACCCACCAACTTGTAAGTGAGTGCTGTGAACAGCAGAGCAAGACCTTATCCCACAACCTAATGCCTTGATCGACTCGTTTAAAAATGTCATCGCCGGGGAGAAGCTTGTGTTCGTCCAGCCAGCAAGAAATACGCCGAGCTTTTAGAGCCGAGAAAAGCCGTCGGGCAAAATCCTTATCTTCGTGGCTGTAACTGATGAAGCATGAATAAAATTGGATTGGCTCAAGTGCGTGAATTAGCGCAGGAATCTGAATTGAAATGGGTTCAGGCACCTCACACCCACGCAAAAACGCCTCAGGCAATTTCCCCTCGGAGTGAATTATTGTGTCGAAGCCCAAGGAGCAGGGTCTTCTAAACTCAACAGTTTCGAGGCCGAGCGCAGCACTTAGGTTAACCCGACAGAATAAATTCTGATCCATCACACATTTCCTGAACTCGGTAAGAATAAGAATCGAGTCAAAAAAAACCGTCCGCATCATTATCGATTGTGTAAAATCAGCCTGTTCCAACCACGTCGAATTGAAATTTGCGTTTCCAATAAGTGCATTTTCGAAATTGGCTTTGAAAAGAACAGCCGCCACGAAATCTACGTCAAGAATTCGCGCAGATTTGAATTGCGCACTACTTCCTTTCACGCTACCGAAACTTGTGGAACTGATCTCGGCATTTGAAAAGTTTGTGGAATGAATTGATGCTCCGCCGAATGTTGCTTGTGCTATTAAAGCACCACTGAAATTAGCGTCATCAAGTGTGGCGCCTCCAAGATCTGTACGCCATGCCTGCACACTCGACAGGTTTGTGCGACTAAGGTTTGCGCTTGAAAGTTTGGCGTTTGAAATGTCCGCGCCAGAGAGATCTAAATCATAAAGGTTTGGTGCCAAGATACCTTCAAACCTATGCCCACTAAAATCGAGTTTCCGATCTGCATTTTCGGTCTTCCATCGATTCCAAGCATCCGGTCCGATGGCCAAGAGCCTAAAGAGATGTCGCGTTAGCTCGTCGTCCGTCATATGCTCTAGCCTTCAAGGGGCTATAACCCTCCACTTTACTGTCAGAGTGGTTTTTGCAAAGTACTCCGTGAGATTTCCGTTGTGCTCCAGGCTTTCACGTTTGCGCCAATCGATGATGTAGACGGAATAAACACCTACAGGGCGAAGTTATTCCCCAACGGTAAAGGGCGATGATGAGTGGTAGTCGTAAGTGAAAACTCATGATTCGGTACCTAGATTAAAAACTACGCTGACGGATCAGGCCTGAGCTGCGCCGATATCGTTCAACGAGTTTCGTGCCACTTAGTGGATCATGTCTTGTCCCTACACTGAAAAGCGATCCACGAAACCACACGAAACTGTTGACTCTCCTCAAACACCAAGCATCCAACTACTTAAAAACACTGATGCGGGTAAACGTCTGTTTGTTCCCGGCAATCTGATCGTTCGCTTCAAGACAAAATCAAACAGCAAGGGATTGAAGTCGTAAATCTCGTTCAGCGAGTTGCGCTCGTCAGTGTTGATGTAACCCGCTTTTACGAGAGGCCCGGTTCTAATCAAAACGTTAATGGCCGGGAGCGGATAATCGCTGCCATTTACAAGTCGCTCTTGCAAACTCTGGCGTTCGAGAATAGTGGCCAGCGGCGTTCCCGCGCGATTGAATTGCGTCATCGCTGAGATATCTCCAAACACGAGACCTTCGTAACGCTTTTCATTCATGAGCCGCAGGAACAAATCGAAGTTCGGGATCCGTTTCTTACCAGCATCATCGAGATCCTCATTCTCACCAAGACCGGCACAATGCGCCACGATCACTTTCACTCCATGATCAAGCGGCCGTCGCAGCAGGAGAGGATTGCCAAGTTTCTGATCTTCGTCCGCTTCAACTGCTTTTTCTTCGCCGCCATGGCTTAGCAGAACCAAACCCAACTCCTTCATCTTCTGATAAAAACCATCGCACTTGGGATCGGCCGGATTGATCCCCATTGCATTGGGCAACCACTTCAACATGCGCGCGCCGCGCCGTGCACATCGTTCAAGTTCTTCGAGAGCATCGGGCCGATAAGGATTGACGGAGATAGTGGGAACAAAAAGGTCTGGATACTGTTTGGCAAGTTCAAACACATAGTCGTTTGGCACATAGAACTCGGTCTTCTCCAAATCCGGCGTACCGTCTGTCCGGTAGTTCTTATCGAAAGCCAGCAGCCGGTGCTTGCCATGATTTGAGATGTGTTTGATCAGATTGACGAGACGATTGACGAGCTGTGCGTCAGCATGAGCAACATCGGCGACCCCGGCGGCGCTGAGATAGACTTTGAACTTAAGATGATGAAAAGGGTGAGTCCAGCTGCGCATTTTAGGATTGATAAATGCCCCGCTGGGACTCGTACCGATGCCGGCGATATGCGTGTGATAATCGATGAGGTGCGCCGGATCAATGTCGTCGAACGCGCGTTTGATCAGATCCAGCGCTTTAATGCTCACACGATCGGTTAAGTCTTCCGGATGATGCTTAAACGCACCGCCAATGAAATGCACCAAACACATAACCTAACAGTTTCGAATTTTGTAATCGCAATCACTTGGTACAAAGCGGTAGTGATCGCCCTAAAGGTGCTCACCCGGTACAGCACGGTAGCGGTAGCGACCGCATTCAAGTGACTCTAGACTCCGGATCAAGACATTGGTGCAACTGAAAAAATCGTGGGTCCCAAACTTGACTCATTCGTTACTTGAATGCCGTCGCTACCGCTCCGTACCATACCGAGTGGTTCAATTACGAAACTAGAATTTCGAACCTAAGTTCGGAACATCGTGCCAAGCATCGTTGCCACTAGAGTTCTTTCCGTCCCTTGAATTCCAAACACGTCAGCACGCACAACGGTTAGTGTTATTCCCGGCTTGATTACTTCCGCCCGCGCTAGAAACTCTTCGCCCTGCGCCGGGCGCAGGAGATTCACTTTGAACTCCACGCTTAAGACACCGGAACCGGCAGGCATGAGACTGAAGGCTGCGTACCCCGCGGCAGAATCAGCGATCGTTGTAATGATGCCGGCGTGGAGAAAACCGTCCTGTTGCGTTAGGTCGCTGTCGATATGGCAACGAGAGTTCGACAAGACCCGGTTCAACAAGCGTGAGTTCGGCGCCGATCAGTTGCATGATCGACTGCGCGGCAAAGCTCCTTCTAACCTCCTCGGCAAAAGAGGCATTGCGGGCTGCAATTTCCATTTAGCGTTGCGCCAGCCAGCGAGCGGCGTTCGCGGCGTAGGTTTTGATGTCGTTAAGTGCTTGCGGATTGCGTTTGTAACCGTCGCCCGGAGGTTCCTCCACGAAACTCGGGCAGCCCTTATCGGTATCCCAGTTGTAGTCAGCGAAATGATGGAAGC
The DNA here is from genome assembly GCA_963826235.1 of Pyrinomonadaceae bacterium. GTDB lineage: Bacteria > Acidobacteriota > Blastocatellia > Pyrinomonadales > Pyrinomonadaceae > PSRF01. The sequence continues at coordinate 1,088,598 of CAWGWE010000003.1, forward strand.
TTGATTCAGCAATGCCGCGACCTAGTTGATTTCCATGTTTGTCTGGGCTGCTTTCGAAAGCGACGATGAGGTTGAAGTCTCGGCCGGTAGTTTTGCTTTGACCGGTCGCTACCACTTCGGCATTTTTGGCGTCCTCGGGAACTCCCACCGCACCTTCGTGTGGATGTGCGGGAAAGAACTCCACGACACCAGCCGGCGATCCCGGATTGCGTAGCAGTTCATGCGCTGATTGCGCGGTGATCGTCTGGTAGTCACCGTTGGCTCCCGAGTGATAGTTGGGCCATGAAATCGAAGTAGTGAATGAATCATCCAGCGCCTGTCGAGACGGATCAGGTTCTTGATATTTGGAATGGAAGAAATGGGCCCGTCCGATGCCTCCCAGCGTGCACAGTGAGCTGCCTAGATCCTGATGATCCCTCGTGGCGAGAATGCCGCCACCGCGCTGACGAAACCGCGTAATGCCCTGGCAGTCGGGGACTGTAAGACCTTCGCCCAAATCAATGGCGAACAGCCACAACTCGGAAAAGTCACTCTTGTCTAATTGCGCCAGCACAGGTTCATTGCCCGCAGCATCTACTTCACGATCCCGCGCTTCTACGTCGTACAACAAGTTGCCGTCGCCATCCTTAAGAGAAGCGAGATGTTCCCGCAAGAGGGAGAAGCGGCCGATGTGCCAATTGTCAGCCTCGAAGGGAATGGTTGTTTGCATCAAGATGCGAATCGGATCAGGCATGAGAAACTCCTCTTTAGAGCACGAGGCTGTAACGGCGGACATCCGGCGCTTGTTTAATCAAGCCATCGAGTCTGGCGGCGGCGTCCTTAAGATGCTGACTTGCCGCGTGGGCGTCAAGCGCAGCCTCAGTCTCCCACTCTTCAACAAAAGTGAAATCCGTAGCATCGGCGCAGTTTTGCCATAATTCATAGTTGATGCACCCGGCCTCTCTGCGCGTGGGTTCGATCAACGTCTTAAGGATTGAGCTCACCTCATTTACACTGTGCGGGAGCGCTTTGATACGCGCGACAACTCTCACTGAATTAACCGGCATTGGATTCCTCTTGCTGAAATTCAACGGCGCTGAAACCTCTCAGCGCTTTCGCGATGGCCTCCCGGCTACCTACGGGGCGAATGGGAAATACGTCGTCAGCGGTCTTATCAAGAACGACAGTGGGATTCTTCAAACCTTCGATCAGATGACGCCCGACTTCATAACTTGCCGGTGTCACCAGGGCCAGCCAGAGTCCCGAAAGATAAGGTGTCAGCAGAGGCACCGAGATCAGCCAGCGATGCAAGCCTCGCTGTCTTGCGTATTCGCGAATCATGTCCAGGTATCTAACTACATCAGCACCGCCTATCTCGAAGATGCGACTATCTTTCACGGCGAGATCTTTAGCAGCTAGTAAGTATGCCAGAACGTCGTCGATAGCGATCGGTTGTGTGCGAACGCTTACCCAGCGGGGACATATCATAATTGGCAGTCGCTCGGTTAATGACTTCATCAATTCATAGGAAAGGCTGCCGGCACCGATGACCATCGAGGCCCGAAACTCAATTGTCTCCACGCCCGAATCGCGCAGAATCTGACCCACCTCATGACGGCTACGCAAGTGCGGCGAGAGTTGTGGATCTCGTTCGTCACCCAGCCCCCCGAGATAGATGATGCGTCTAACGCCGGCGTCTTTTGCTGCCTGACCAAAGTTGATCGCCGCCTGTCGATCATCTTTTTGAAAATCAGCCGAACTGGACATCAGGTGAACTAAATAATATGCAGTGTGAACACCTTCCAGCGCCTGCCGCACTGATTGCACATTCAATACGTCCCCGGAAACGATCTCGGTAGTGGCATTAACCTGCGACCGAAGTGTATCCGGTCTGCGCGCGAGGCAACGAAGGCGAATCGGTTGCTGTTCCAGCACCGGAAGGAGCCGCGCACCCACGTACCCTGTAGCGCCCGTCAGTAGCAGGAGCGCACTGATTGGATTTTCTTCAGGAGGCATCAAACTCTAATGCCCCTTTCCACGGTTGTGAACTATTGAGACTCACTTGAAACAGAACGGGTCAAAATTGTGGACTGAGGATAACTGACGCTTGCCAGATCGGCTATCATGGCGCTTCAACCATGACTAATGACTGCGCCACTAAAACGGGACTTCATTGCGAAACGTACGGAAGCGGCGACCCGGTGTTGTGTCTGCACGGCCTGGGAGCCAGCACGCATTCATGGCGAGAATTCAAAGAGCCCCTTTCAAAAGAGTACAAACTGATCCTGATCGACTTCAAAGGACACGGGGCTTCGCCTAAGCCCCCAGACAAACATTACGCGATTCAGGAACACGCAGACCTCATTTACCAGTTCATCCGAGAACAGAACCTGCGGAACCTGACTCTAATCGGAAACTCATTCGGTGGCGCGGTTTCCTTATTGGTCGCGCTGCGACTCTGCGAGGACAACTCCGGCAGGCTGAAGAAACTGATCCTGATCGATAGCGCCGGTTACAACAAGCACCTGCCCTTGCATCTTAAGCTGATGCGAACTCCGCTCGTCGGTTGGCTGGCCCTGCACCTCTTGCCGCCAAAGGCCTCGGCGCTCTTCGTCCTCAAGAACTCTTATTACAATAAGAAGAAGATTAGTCGGGAGCAGGTTGAGGCTTATGCGCGTCCCATAGCAAACCGCGGAGGGAGACAAGCGCTACTGCAAACGGCGAAGCAGATCATTCCTGACAACATCGATGAGTTGACCGCGAAGTATCCCAGGATCACGGTGCCGACGCTGATTATCTGGGGGCGGCAAGATAAAGTTATTCCCTTAGTGATCGGGAAGATGCTGGACGAGGCTATACCGGATACGACGCTGGTAACTATCGATAGCTCCGCTCACATTCCGCAGGAAGAAACTCCGGAAGCTGTAGTGCCGCTGGTGTTGGATTTCCTGAAGCGATAATTGGGGCCGTGAACAAATAGTAGCGGCGGCCCACCGTGGCCGCCCTGTTCTGGTCCTCCACAACGACGGTTCCCAAACAATAAAGGGGTGGCCACAGAGGGCCACCCTACAGTCTTTTCAAGGTCGAGTGTCGAGCAGAATCCATTCAACAATCGACAGAGGCAGACTACCGTTTTTAAGCAGGTCGTCGTGGAATTGTCCGAGACGGAAGTTCGCGCCTTGCTTGTCTCGATACCTTCCCAGCAATCGCATGATCTGCCACTTGCCTACCATGTAGGTAATTTTCTGAGTCGGACTCGCCGCCGCACCTGCTGCTTCGCCCGTTGCCGCCTCTCGATCGAGGCCTCCCGCTTCCATGAAGTAATTCACCGCTTGCTCAAAAGTCCACTTACCCGTATGCAGGTTCACGTCGACGCCAATGCGCGCTGCTCGATACCGCGAGAGCCGCAGCACCTGTCCGTTGCCCGCCGAGTTGAGTGGATACAATCCTGCGCGTAACAACATCTCTTCGCCGTAAAGCGCCCAGCCTTCAATGAAAATGCCATCGCCATGCTGGCGCCGGATTTCATTCGGCAGATGATTGGCAATCGAGAGTTGCAGGAAGTGCCCGGGAATTCCTTCGTGCCCGAGAATCGGTCGCGGGTCTTCAATTGCTGCGCGAATATAGAAATTCTTGCTCGCGGGGTTGTACGTCGGGATGAAATAGAAGCCACTGTTGTCTTTGTCGTAGACACCGGGAGGATTCATAAAACCGCCGGGACTCGTTGGTTTGAAAGCTTCCGGGAGTTGTCGAATGGTGAACGGCCCAATGTAGTCAGGGATAGTTATCAGCCGATTCGTTTTGAGGAAACTAATCATCTCTTCTTGCCGGCTCTCGTAAGCCTTTAAGAAGGCCTGCTGATCAGCGGGAATGTTTTTACTGCGTGCAGGATTCGGATCGGCAAGCGCGGGATCAGATAAGAGCGACTCCAGGCCTCGATAACGCGCCAGCTCGGCTTGACCGAGCATCTCTACCTGCTTGGCATCCAGCGGCAGCAGGTAGATGTTTTGCAAAATGTAGTTGTAATGCTCCTCACCCATTGGTTTGAAAGCGACCATTCCGGGCAGGCGCCGCTCTAACCAATCGGCATAACCATGCAGCGCCGTGATCGCTGCATCGCGCGCTTTCACCAGGTCATTTCGTTCTGTTGGATTAAGGCCAGTAGCAAGCGTCATCAAACTTTCATTGAAGAGGCTGTCGATTGAACGTGCCGATTCAATTGCCAGTTGAGCATAAAGTCGCACCGGCTTGATTAAGTTTTGTTTGCCCTGCTCGAGCAATTGCGGCATCTGCCGCAAACGCGCTGTCGCAGAGAGGGCGCGGTTTCGTGGCGTGTCGTACTCTTTCTTCAGGAGCGAGAAGATTCCGTTGCTGCATTCGTTAACATAGACCTGCGGATCACTTTGTTCAAAGTCCATCACTCGATTGAAGAAGACGACGCCATCGATTTGTGCGCGGAAGAGCATCCAGTCGATGCGATCTTCCTTGCTCCACCCCGCTGCGGGCATTGCATCGATTTTGCCGAGTAGCTCCTTGGCATGAAGACGTCGGGCTAAAACGGCGGAGAGCGAATAGTCAGTGAGACGATTGTCCCAGGTGTGAAGTCCTGCGTCGCTCGAGGCCACGGGAAAATTCTCGTTGCGCCAGTTGTAATAATCAGCTGCCAGCTTGTGCAGCTCAGCCGGAGTCTTTGGTTGCTGGCCAACTACGGGAATGGCTGAGTAAGGGATTAAAGCTAAGAGAAAGACGACGAGAACTAGACGCTTCATACCTGGTTTACCTCGTTGAGTGGTTTTTTCTGAGAAACTGAGACCGCCAAGGACTGCCAAGAAGAATAAAACGAATTTGGCCATTGTGCGTAGTACTTTGTCTCAGCAGCTTCATTTGTACCTCGGCGTCGACTTTCATTAGCGAACAAAGTTCGAAGCACCAAGTTCATAGCTCGTTTTTATTTTCCCTGGCGGCTCGGCGGTTCCTGATTTTGATTCAGCACCTGGCTCACGACCGATTAGACTCCAGCAACGCCCTTGCATTGCGCTGCAGCCCTGTTAATTTCGCTCGCTTCATTGCACTCCCGCGAAAACGTTCAGCGTAGTCCTCCGCGGTCAACTCAACCACCGCTGACAGATCAGCATTGACGTTTCCGGGCCGCGGCGCAAAAGACGCTTCGCTTGTCGTTTGCGCAAAACGATTCCAGGGACAAACGTCCTGACAGATATCGCAACCGTAGAGCCAGCCTTCGAGGTGTGCTGCAACTGCGTCGGGGATCTCAGGCGCACGCAGTTCAATAGTGGCGTACGAGATGCACTTGTTGGAATCGACAACGAAAGGTTCAACGATAGCGCCGGTGGGACATGCTTCCAGGCACAGGGTGCATGTTCCGCAATGGTCTTCGATTGTTTCCTGGTCGTATTCGAGATCGAGGTTGGTGATTAGCTCGCCGATGAAAACCCACGACCCAAGCTCGGTCGTGATGAGGTTAGTATGCTTGCCGATCCAGCCGAGTCCGGCACGTACAGCCCACGCTTTGTCCATCATCGGTTGGATATCAACGCAAACTTTGCCCGTAGCGGTGGGAACGTGGGCTTTGATCCAGGAAAGCAACTCGCGGAGTTTGTTGCCCACAATATCGTGATAGTCGTCGCCCCAGGCGTAACGAGAAACTTTGCCAGTGTCAGGTGAGGAGGAATGTTGCTCCGGACTGTAGTAGTTAAGAGCGACGACGATTACTGAGCGAGCGGCGGGAAATATCTTAACGGGATCGGTGCGAGTTTCCGGATCGCGCGCCATCCACGACATATTTCCGTGATAGCCGCGTGCCATCCATTCGCGCAAACGTTCCTGTTCGGAGTGAAGCGGCGCAGCTGGAACAATGCCCACGAGCTCAAAACCCAGTTCGCGGGCATGTTGCCGAATCTGGTCGCTAAAACCCTTTGAAGGTGGATCGACCGCTATTGGATTGAAGATTTCGCTGCCTTGGTACACGCAAGTCAGGATAAGCGTGGACCGGCAGGGCGTCCAGCGACGGCGTTCGGGAAATGCCAGACTAGTCGATCTTTTGCAGCGTTACACTGATGAGCGGCGATTCGCCAGCAGTCTTGCTATACGACAACCAGCAGCCCGCTTTTGGATAACGCGTCATCTTATAGAGCGAGCCGTCAGGCTTTGCCGTTAGCTCTTCACCGAACAAAACCTTTGGAGTGGGAATGTTCTGTGCGCCGCGCAGGAAATTCGCTGAGATAGCCATGACCTTCTTGGTCTTGTCATAGAAAATCTGTGCGCTTTCAGCGTCGTTGAGCATGTAGAAATCCTGCTCATCACCTTTATCAGTGGGATTACCAAGCTTCTTGCGTACTTCATCGGCGCCCATACCTAACTGGACTCCGCGATACTCCTGGAAAAGCGGTTTTTCTGGATCTTCCGGTCGTTTTTGTCCCAGCGCACTCGGCATCACTAGCGCCGCTCCCCAAAGCGCGGCGCACAAGAGCAGCAGGTTCCTGGATCTTGACGGACTCTTGATCAGTGAATAACTCATCGGGTTTCTCCTAATACAAACGACTTAATTTTTTATCAGAGTCTGAGGCCGGAACTGGCGGATGTTCTCAACGAAGCTGCCGAACGGCCTGTCCAAATCGGGTCTTTGAGGGGACAATAATCCCATCTGTTTCGTCCTGTCAATGCCTCACCAAGGTAGGGCAGGGCCTTGTTCGGTGGCGACTAAGAAATGAAGGTGCGTGGAACATCACATCAAATGTTGCGCCTGTAGTCTTATGTAACAAATGTTTTCTTCACTCGCTCCGAGAGAAGGAAATATGGAATCCAAACATGCAACGCAACGAATCTTACAATGAGCACAGACGTTTGCTTTGAATAATCAGGACTCTCGGCGACAGCGGGGATCAAACCAGAAAGATAATAACCCAGTAGAATGAGAATAAAGATTATTGGGATCACCATGACAGTGAACTTGGGAAACACTCTTTGCTTGCGAAAAAAAAGCGCTACCGCCACGGCATTCAAGCCGAGAATAACTGAGCTTGAGACAAGCTCGAACAAGAGCACTGGTTTCCAATACGGATGATACGCAATCGAATCGGGGGTGGTAAGCCTCTCCCAAACTTGCTGGCGAAAGGGAGCTAGATTACCTAGAAGGTATCCTAGATTTTGCACAAGACTTAGAATCAAACCAATAGCGACGAATATTAGTACGCCGCCGATTTTAAGGGGCGGTTCACTGCTGCGAGTAGACGTAAGATCTTGAACCCCTTGGCCACGACGCAATTCCTCGTGTTCTGGTTGCATATCGGCTCGACCTAGTATCCAAGTAACATAACGCTGGCCTTTAGCTGCGCGCGCGATCACTATTCCAGCGGCCTTTCGTTCTTTCGCTGCCTCTTTTCGTACTGTGGAAGCGGCTTATATCACGCGGGGCAAGCAAGGTGAATAAGGTTTCCAGATTTTCAGATTAGGACTACGCTACCTAAGGTAGGTTGAGGTTGAATGGTGGAAGGGCGGCGGCGAACTCTCTCCCCAAAGAACACCGTCGCCCTTTTCCGTGGAAAGACGGAGCACTAACTATCCCGGGCCGTGCCTCAGCCTGAGGATTGAATTACCGTCGTTCCACTAATGCTAAAGAACAATCAGGCAAACATTTCCAGAGGTTGGAAGGCGCGAGAGCTCAACGTGAGAAAATTGTGATATTCAGGGAGCCAGGTGGCTGTTTAGGGCGTGTGACTGGTGCAAATTAGCCAGTAACGAGCGTTCTAGTCCACCTACGCCGTCGCATTTGCACTTTTACGACGAACTCTGCGCCACTGCAGGAGCCGCTGGGGCAGCTCGACTGGGCATTGCCAAGTGGCCGTACCGACGAGACCAAATCGAAAATTGGCGATTGAAAACTGGAAGGTGCTCCATTGACTCTCCGAGGGTTTTGGCATATAGCCTTTGGCCCGCAAATCAATCAGACGTTACTTGTGCGACCTTTAGTCAAACGCAAAAGTTTGCCTACCAACAAAGGAGCAGCCCAGATGAGAAAAACAAGTCTCGCGGCCGCAATTGTAGCGGTCGTCTCCCTCTTAACGTTTCTTCAAATAGCCTGCCAGCCAGCGGCGGATACGAATCGCTCGGAGTCTTTGGCGCCTAACACTAATTCCGGACGAGAAACAGTCGACACCGCCGCGATCGAGGCAGAACTGCTGCGTATTGAGAACGACTGGCCGCGCGTCATAAAAGAGAAGGACGTCGCTGCGGTAGGTCGCGTTGAAGCCGACGATGTTGTCATCGTGTATCCCGATGGCAATGTGGGAAACAAGCAAATGGATCTGGATGCCATTAGCAGCGGCGCCCTGACCGCGGATGACATCGATATGAGTGATCTCAAAGTCAGAGTCCTGAACAGCGACGCTGCGGTCGTCACCGGGCAGACTGAAATCAAGAATGGTAAGTACAAAATGCCTGACGGGAAATTGATGGACATCACCGGCAACTATCGTTTCGTCGACACCTTTGCCCGGCGCAATGGCGAGTGGAAACTGGTCGCGGGTATCTCGACCAAGATTACGGCGTCGCCGGCGACCACCGTATCTCCGGCTGCTTCGCCGGCCGTGAGAGCTTCGCCAGCACCTTCGCGGCCCGTCGCTTCGCCCACAGTGCGGGCACCGTCACCAAGGACTACTCCACCATCAACGCCGACGCCCTAAGAAAAGACGAATCAAAAAGAATTGCCGCGCCGAAGACTTACTAAATTCACTTCGGCGCGGCTTTTCATTTCAAGCTTGGGATCTAATTCCGCACCACACCCTGCTGCTGAAGTCGCGCCCTCCCTCGCAGTCGCTTCCGGAGTTCCGTTCCGATTCCCCAAATCGTTTGATGATTCAGTGGGAACTCGAGAATTACATGTCCCAGGCTAAGTGTAAGCAGCACAGCGAAGCCGGCGCGATAATCCCAGGCGTAGATGCCCACAGCTGCCAGCCACAACGCAATGATCACAGTCATCCGCAAGCGCGAGATCTCATGCCAACCGATCACTGAAGTTTTGGAAAACCAATTCAGATAATGATAGGTGTACGCGAAGGCGATCAATCGCAATATCGCAACGCCTGAAACGGAGGCATAGACATCGCCCAGGTTGCTGACGTCAGACAATCCCAAAAGCCGAGCTAAATAAAAGGCCATTATTTGAAACGGCTCATAGCTCGCTCGTAAGTAATCATTACCATTAACGCCTGGAAGCAGTGGGCTAAAGACAAAGAAAATCAATCCGCAAACAACAAAAATCAGGAACGAGAGATACCCCGAGCGGCTGCGGCTCTTCAAAGCGCCATAGAGAATGAAAAGTCCAGTGAAGACATAGACGTGTATTAACGTCGGCAGGAATATTCCGAAGAAGAGCGTGTATGCCGGAACTCTCCTGGCCAGCAACGCGGCGACGAGAACAGCGAGAATGAAGATGATCTTGGTTCTTGTCTTAAGTGAAAACGCGAGCGCCACCGCGCCGCCGAATCCTAAAGCGAGGATGAATCCAGAGTTGCCACGATTGAATATCGTGAGCACAAGCATGCCGAGGCAAAGGCCGACCAAAAAGAGGTAATCGTATTTTCCCCGCGTGAAAAATCCGCGCTTTTGCAGCCACGAAATTTGAGTTAGGTAATGTAACGGGCCCAGCACGGCGTATGAGAAGAGGAAGAGCTCGAGCGGGATCAAGTAGGCGATACCGCACGACAACAACATCAAGGCGATGTTGAGCGTGTTTACCTTGTTAGGTTCATCGAGCATCGGTTGCGAGTCTTCGAGTCGCGGCTGGGTCGACTTCTAAAATTTGAGATGCTTTTGTACCACGGAAGGGTCCACGTATGCGCTTGCCGGCACGGATGCAGTGCTGATTGCCGGTTGTCGATCTCCGATTGACGATTGGCCGGGTGACGGACGAATCATAACAAATCGTTAATTGCCAATTGCCAATCGACAATCGCAAATCGAATGGCCCGGTCGCGACCGCTCCCGGTCCGACTCGGGTTAAGCTCGCAAGTTTTGATCGAACTGCATCAGTACTCGTTTGCTCATCATCCTTGACTAATTGCGGTAATTGGCATAAAACCGCCGCGCTACATCCAAACCAAATTTTCAGGAGTTCATTATGAAGAAGACTCTCGCACTCGTGTCTTTTCTCGTTCTTACCCTGGCGTGCGCCGCACCGCCAACAAACGATGTGGCGCTCGACACAAATCGCAATGCCAATCCGTCGCCAGCAGCCTCTCCGGCAATGACAGAGACGGATGCAATTGCCAAAGAGAAGGCCATCTGGGAAACCATTAAAGTTAAAGACTATGAAGCCTTTGCCAACATGCTGGCTGAGGATCAAATGGAAGTTCTGGATGTAGGCGTCCACGACAAGGCTGCGTCAATCGCGGGCGTGAAAGACTTCGAGCCTCTTGAAGTCGTGTTTAGTGACTGGAAGTACTTGCCGATCGACAAAGACGCGTTTGTTCTTGTCTACACTGCAAACGTGAAAGCAAAGTTCAGAGGCAAGGAATATCCGCCTCAGGTGGCGAGAGCCAGCTCGGTTTGGGCGAATCGTGCTGGGAAGTGGGTGGCAGTCTTTCACCAGGAATGTCCGTTGAAACCGCCGATGACTCCCGCTGCTACTCCAGCCACTTCACCAAAGCCAACAGCTTCACCCTCAGCAGCCCCCGTAGCGGCGGTCACAACGGGTCCGGATCCGATTGCGAATGAAAAGTTGGTTTGGGATTTGTTCAAAAGCAAGAACTATGACGCGTTTGCAGACTTACTCGCTGCCGACTTCATGGAGGTTGAGCCGGACAACGTTTACGACAAGGCAGGATCCGTCAAAGGTGTGAGTACGTTTAATGCATCGAAGGCTGTCTTAAGCGATTTCAAAACTGTAAACATTGATGCCGATGCCGCAATTGTGACTTATTCGGTTGCAAACCCGGGAGTCTTTCCCGGGTCGGAACGCCATTCGTCGATCTGGGTGAATCGTAACGGTAAATGGATGGGTCTCTTTCATCATGGCGGCACTCCGGTTGTGAAAGCACCGGCAACGCCTCAAGCGTCGGCTTCGCCCACGGTGAAACCGGATTAAGACCGAGTCTCAAGTTTCAGGTCTCAAGTCCCAAGTCCCAAGGGTAGGTCCCCAAGTTCCAAGTCCCAGTTCGCTGGGCATGGGACTTGGGGTTTTTTATTTTGAACTTGGAAACTGAGATTTGAGACCTGAGACTCGGTCCTGAAACCTGACACTTGAGCGTGAGACCTGAAAACTGAGACCTGAAACTTGAGACCTGAAACTTGAGACTTGAGAGCTGACACTTCAGTTCTGAAACTTGAGAGAGACCTGAGACAAGCGCCTATTGCCAAATTCCCGGGATCTCCGTGGCGCACGACGGGCATAACCCGGAAGGCAAGACATTCATTTGGCGAATCAGGTAGCCGTAACGTTCCACCAGCAATTCATCACACGTTGGGCAATAGGTGTTTTCCCAACGTCCCACCCTGCCAGGCAAGTTTCCCGCATAGATGTAGCGCAAACCCGCCGCCCGTCCAATTTCACACGCGCGCACAAGTTGTTCGGCCGTAGTGTTCGCGTTCTCCTGCATGTGATAGTCCTGGTGAAAAGCAGTCACGTGCCAGGGAATGTCAGGAGAGACTGAGGCGATGAATTCAGCGGCGCGTTGCAGCTCGTCTTCGGAGTCGTTGAATCCGGGAATCACGAGTGTAACGATCTCTTCCCAAAATCCGCGTTCATGCACCATCTGCACCGTCTCTAAAATGTTATCTACCACGCCGCCAAGTTGGCGATAGTTCCGATCATTCATCGACTTCAAATCAATCTTGTAACAATCGGTCCATGGCCGCAGATAATCGAGCACTTGCGGGGTGGCGTTACCGTTTGAGATGAACGCAGTGCGAAATCCTGCTGGCCGCGCTTTTTTGAAAACGTCGACCGCCCATTCGGCAGTAATCAATGGTTCGTTGTAACTGCTGCCGACGAGGGAGGCGCCATACGCCCTTGCCATGGCGACGAGGCGATCCGGCGTGACCTGCTGCGGCGCGGTACCGGCGGCATTGTCGCGAAGGGCCTGCGAGGTGAGCCAGTTTTGACAGTAGGCGCAATGCAGATCGCAGCCGAGCATGCCGAAGGTAAGCGTGTCAGACCCCGGCAACACATGGAAGAAAGGTTTTTTCTCAGTGGGATCGCAGGCCAGCGCCGCCACGTAATTAGTGGGCACGCGCAGTTCGCCGCCTTCATTGAAACGCACTTTGCAGATGCCACGCTTGCCACTATTGATCAGGCAACGATGGCCGCAGGCATAACATTTCAAAGCATTATTGGAGAGGTGCTCGGTTAACTCGGGCGCGCCTGTCATCGTTAAGGCGTCGAGCACTTCTGCCAAAGGGTTTGCTGTTTTAATGCGGGGCATGATGAACGTGGAAAAATTATACTCCCAGCTCGCCTTCTCGTCCTGTGCTTAGAACCTGGAACTTTGTACTTTGATTGTGTTTCGATAAAGAATGTTCTCAATGAGAAGCCGAAACAAAGAACAAAACACAAAGTACAAAGACCAAAGCTCATCCTTTGAAGATGATTATTGAACAAGTCACAGTCACAGCGTTTCAACAGCACACTCGGATCCTCGGTTGTGAGAAAACGAAACGGGCGCTCTGCATCGATCCCGGTGACGACTCCGAGGAAATCGTCCGCGCCATCGACAAACATGGATTCGAACTCGAGGTGATCGCCTGTACTCATGCTCATCTCGATCATATCGGAGGAGTCGCAGCGCTAAAGCAACTTAAACCGCAAGCGCGGATCATGCTGCACCAGGCCGACGAGTTTATCTACCAGGCGCTTCCGGAGCAGGCTGCATGGATCGGTGTCCCCAGACCACAATGGGCGGCGCTCGGATTTGATTTTGCACAACCACCGGTCGTCGACGCGTACTTCAATGACGGCGACACTCTACGCATCGGCGAGCTTGAGTTTCAGGTGTTGCACTGTCCCGGTCACACGCCCGGTCATGTCGCATTATTTGCAGCAGCCGAAAGAAAAGTATTTGTAGGTGATGTGCTTTTCGCCGGCTCGGTGGGGCGAACGGATTTACCCGGAGGATCTTCAGAGGAACTAATCGCTTCCATCAAGCAGAAGCTCTTGCCTCTCGGTGATGATGTTGAAGTCTATTCAGGTCACGGACCACTAACTACGATTGGCATCGAGCGCACGACGAATCCGTTTCTTACGGGAGTCTATAAGCCAGGAAGTGGCAGGATGTAGGAGCCCACCGCAAAAAAATCCATTTATCATTCTCCAATTCTCATTTGTCATTGAGAAAGACAGAAACCGCCAAGTCGCCAAGAACCGCAGAGGACGCCAACAAACAGAGCGAGCGTTGAACTTGGTGCTTCGAACTCTGTTTCGCTGACGAAACTGGAGTGACCAGAGTCTACTCTGAACCTGCCGAAGCAGGTACTAATCACAGAGTACGAAGCAAGTACTAAGTGCAAAGCACCAGGTACAAAGCACTAAGTTCACTTTCGTTTTCTTGGCGGCTTGGCGGTTTCGTTTTTTTCCAATGACAAATCAAAAATGGAAGATGATAGATGGCAAATGCTACGGTTCCTTCTGTCCGGGTGAGCGCAACCGGCTAGCCTTGAGTTCTTCCCATTTCTCTTTTTGCTCGTCGTCTAATTGGCTGGGCAGAGATTCAACAGGAATGTTGTTTGACGAGCAGAAGTGACGCCATAACACAAAGCGAAGATCAAACTGTCCCGTCTCGTCCGAGATCACGTTATCAACCGGGGGCGGCTCGTCATTCTTGTTCTTCATTAATTCTCCTAACTCGCCTGCTTGATTGGTCAGAAGTTTAGCAGCTTTTAAGGAAATAGTTGATTACACAACTTGGGGCGGTAGTGTCCTAATCTGAATCTTGGAATTTTATTTTCGCTCCGATTCTTGATTGTCAGGGGACAGGTCGATTGTTTGGTCAGGTTTTGCTGGGTCAGCTATTACTTCCTTAGTGCGCTGCACCGCTTCGATAGCAGTAACTATGTGTTGGTGGGTTTCTATGTGTGAATCGATAACTTCCTGCTGGAGTTTAAAGATGGCGTTTGTCCCGTGAACCTGCGCCCGCATAGCGTCACGCACCAGTCTATTAAATTCCCATATTCCTTCGATTTTCGCTTGAATCACGTTGTCAAACACACGGGCAATTTCAAGAGAGATACTCATCGAAAACAGAACAGTGTAAAGCGCGATGTATGCTAACGACGAACGAGGCTTGAGCGGAAAGTTTAATATTGAATGAGCTATGAAACCAATGCACACTCACTACTGTCCCAACGTTAGTTGAACAGGATCAATTGTTTGCAAGGAGTGGTTAACTCATTTTCGCAATTCGATAGTGAAAGAGCTTCTAAAATGGGGGTTTTCTCGAAGAGCGAGACGCTCAGGATTTGTAGAATTCTGTAGAGACTGCCTTCGAGCTGCAACTGCTTTTTGACAATGGCAACGAGCACGTAAATCGAGATGGCGATCCAGATTTGAGTCTTCAAAGCATTGGCTGACGTGCCGTAGAACTTCTTGATGCGTAGGTGCTGTTTGATCCACTTGAAGAAGAGTTCTACCTGCCAGCGACTGCGATAGAGCTGGGCCACGGTTAGCGGCGGCAAGGTGAAGTTGTTGGTCAGAAAGATCAACCGTCTTTCCTGCTGGGGATCGAAATAGCGAATGCGACGTAGTTTGTCCGGATAGCCAGCGCGTGGGACTGGATTGCTCAAGGTGATGATTTGATCGCACATGATGCCTGAGCTTCGGTCGACCGGCGCTGAGTAAAGACGCTGACAGTCGAATCGTTTGCGCGCGCGGGTGACAAAGAAGGCCGAAGATAAATGCAGCCGGTGTAAGCGGGGAAAGTCGAGATACCCTCGGTCCATTAGATAGAAAGCGCCGGCTTCGAAAGTTAGCTGGTCGAGGATATTGACCTCGTGAATGAGGCCATGAGTAATAATGATTACGGTAGGAATATTGCCACGCAGGTCGAGCAGAGTGTGCAGTTTCACGGCCCCCTTTCGTTTGCGAAAAGGAGCCCAGGGAAACAGTGACAGGCATAGATCGATAGTGGTGACGTCGAGTGCATAAATAGTTTGCTGCAAGGCCAGGCTGAATTCGTCGTGGCGGTAAAGCTCTCTGGCTTGCTTGATGAGGAGCTGAGCAAAGTCCGCATAGATGCGCCAATCCCGAACCGAGTTGGCGTTGGCCAAAGTGTTGCGCGAGACGCGACCGCGGATGCCCATGTGATAGAGCTTGGTTTGGTTGGCGCGTAGACAAGCTTCGATATCGCGCAAGCTTTCGCGGTAGGTTAGCTGGGCAAAAGCCATGCAGAGAAACTGGTCCCAGCAGGAGAAGCTCTTGAGTTTGTAGTCGCCCTGGTAGCGGGCGACGCATTCCTGAAACTCGGTCCAAGGTAGAAAGTCCGTCAGTTGTGAAAAGATCGATTTGCCACTGTTCATCAGCTATCTCCTTCCGCATTAGCTGCGGAAGCATCGATTTTGCTGACTTTGATTTCAAATCGTTTTCTCGCTTCATCGGACTTAACTTTAGAAATTTCAATAACCTACACCCAACGAACTAACAAACGTTGGGACAGTAGTGATGCACACTAACAAGTTAACAAATCTGGCGACGGGGTTATTAGTAGCGCGGTTCAAGAACTTGCCAATGGCACTCTTCATGAACGTGTCTAACCGACTTGTGCTGTCCTCACCGTTATTTGTGGGTTTCTTTGGCGTCCTAACGCGCAGAAAATACCAAAGAACGCCGATGGGCACGGGAAGAACTAAAAGGACTGAGGCAAGCAAGAAAATTTCACTGGTGGTTTTATGATTACTAGAAGAAGCGAGCGCCCCAACCGCAGCCAAGGTTCCAACGAAGAGCAGGTGTGTACCCAGAATCCTAATCAACATCGCCGGGTCGCGGGTGAGGACTTTTTCTTGCCCATGAGATTTAAGGAGCTGATCGGCTTCTTCTTTATACTCTACGCTGCGGGCTTCCTGCTCGGCATTACCGTCACGGCTTGGTTCTTTATTTTCCATTCCTAGCCCTCGCTAAATAATTTCGTAGTACACTAAAGAGTGTATTGACAGTTATTGGTTTTCCGTAGTACAGTATCTTTACTGGAGACGGAAACACAATGTCAAACAATCACCTAAACAAAGACAAGCAGATTGCAGTTATTGCGGCCCTAGCCGAGGGTTCGAGTATCCGGTCTATTGAGAGAATGACTGGCGTTCACCGCGATACCATTATGCGGGTTGGCGTGAAAATAGGCCAAGGTTGCGCGAAATTATTAGATGAGAAGATGCGCGGGTTGGACTGTAACCTACTGGAGATTGATGAAATTTGGGGCTTCGTTGGCAAGAAAGTCCGCCACCTTAAAGAAGGCGACGATCCCACTTTTGGTGACGTGTGGACGTACTGCGCGATTGATGCGGAGACAAAGCTTGTCCCCTCGTATCACGTTGCCAGCAGACGCAGCATTGAGAATACAACCGCCTTCATTAGCGACTTGGCGTCACGCCTTAACAACCGTGTCCAGATTTCATCGGATGCAATGGTCGGATACTCAGAAGCAATCGAATTAGTTTTCGGGACTGAGGTTGACTACGGGCAGATTGTAAAGTCCTACGCATCGGAAGATGGTAAGTACTCTCCCGAGCGCAAGTACAGCCAGCCGCGCATCAATTCAAGTGAGAAGTTTTGGATCATGGGACGCCCCGACCCGTCGCATATTTCGACTTCATACGTTGAACGTCTGAATGCTTCGACTCGCTTACACGTCAAGCGCCTTAACCGTCTGACCTTGGCCTTCAGTAAGAAGCTAGAGAATTTCGAGGCTGCGGTTGCGTTGAATTTCGCCAGCCACAATCTCGTCAAAACGCACCGCACCTTGAAGATGACACCGGCGATGGCTGCGGGTGTGGAGCGAAACTTTTGGAGCTATGGCGATCTAGTCGAGGCCGCAAGCTAATGGACTACATCGAAGAAATACAAGCGGCAATCCTCAATCTGCATGGTTGCACGTCAACCTACATTGAGACCGTGCCAGTACATGAAGAGTTTCAAGGCGAAACAGTTTGGCAAGGTGAAGTCGAAGTCTTTGAGATTGAGGGCCACCCAAAGGCGACACGCGCTTACGGATGGGGACACGCCAGCGGCGAAGATGATCAAGCGCGGCGCTATGTAACTGTATTGGAATTACCGCCAGTAGATTCGCCGCAGACCGCAGTACAAGCCGCAGTGATGTCGGAGATTAAAAATGCGAAAAGAAAAGCCTAAGAAAGTAGGCAGGCCTAGTTTAGGGAAGGACGCGAAAAGCGTAGTGCTGCAATCTCGCGTTCAGGAAACCGAAAAGGCCGCCTATCAGAAGGCGGCCAAATCGGAAGGGAAAGACTTGTCGGTATGGGTTCGTGATACCTTGAATCGGGCGATCAAGGCGTGATAGCGTAATACCTGGATGCGGAGAGAGTAGGAGTCGAACCCTACGCTGTGCTAGCAGCGCACCCTATCAGGTTGTAAAGGCCTTACGTGGACCGACCACGGGGACTCTCTCCGCTACTTCTTTACTGCCTTCTTCTTGCTACCCGCCTTCTTTGCTCCTTTTCCGGCTTGCTTGTATAGCGGATTAACTTCCGAAGCATTAACCGCAAGCTCTCCGAATCCTTCATCTGGCTCCCGCTGCAAGCCAAATTCCACCATTGGCACAATCGCGCATGGAACGGCGGGAGCATTATTCAGGCTAATATTAACTGCGTTAAGAGCGAACTTTGCGTAAACACTCCAATATCCCTCATTGATGCCACGTTCCTTGACCATCATTGTCGCTAGGTCTTGATAGCTAAATTTAATTTGCGTTGGTTCGCCTGCCATAACGTCGCTCCTTGGTTCTCCCTATCTCTGGAAGAGCCTCATAACCGTTCCATCTCTGTTAACCCTGACTGTCCCCTTGGTGGCTTTGGGCTCTGCTGGAGACTTCTCAGCACGTATAAGAGCTTCAAGCTGACTTGCGTCAACGCCAGCAGGGGAATCCGTAATCGTTGGCCCAACCCAAAAAATTGCCCGTCCCTTTGGCCCCAAAGGCACCGCTACATAGCTCGTGCTTTGTTGGCGCGCCATCTCGGCAGATCTTAACTCCCACAAATCGGCAGGACGTTTGGCATTCTCCCAGCAAAGCCTAAAGACTTCTGAGTTGATCGGCCCTCTTTCATTTCCGGGATCGCTCAGGTCCCTATAAGGAAAGGCCGCCATTTTCATCTTCAAGGCCCGTGCAATCTTAGCCATAGTTATTATTTCCAGATTGCTAGGATTCTTGAATATTTGAGTGATCCGGCCCTTACTAACCTTGGCGGCCTTAGCGAGCTTCGCCTTACTCCAACCGAGCCGATCCATTTCTTCCGCAAGGAGGTCTATAAAATCGGCCGCGACGCTATATGCGAAGTCCTCAATACTTCGTTCGGTCCAATGGCGAACAGTTGTCATCTGTTTTTACCTACCCCCTCTTTAAACAAATTCGCGTCCTCTAGGGCTGAAATAACCAAAGGGTCTTTTCTCATCTTGTCTGCCCGCTCTAATTGAGACGGGTCAGTCTCATCCTTTTTCTTCTTCGCATAACAAACTAGAACGCACATTTCAAAATGTGGATCAGACGGGTCTTTGGGTCTACATAAAAACCCATAGAATCGTTCTCCGACATCGACATTCTTGAAAGTAAAACATTTGGTGAACCTACCGCCGTACTCGCTCTTATTGAAGCCGTGATAACGCTTCGGCCTGTGGGCATCGCCTAGCCATAAGTCAAACCCCCGCAGATAGTGCCTCTCACTGTTACTGGCTAGCTTCTCAAATTTTATTGCTGCGTCTACAAAAGACGCGGAATGCGTTAACAAAGCTACGGCCCTGTGCGCGTGCTCTAACCCCGCTTTTATGGTTACCTTGCATGAGCTTTCCGCCATTCAGATAAGCCGCCCCGATTCCCGAGTTTAGTTATATCGAACTTAGCTGTCAAGCAAAAGGGCGTCCCCGGCACTCACTCCGAGAACGCCCCGGCTGCACGCTTATTGTGATCTATTGCCTAGCAGTTCGAGTCTTACGCCGACAGACCAAAGCATAACCTGTAACCCTGAGATCACTAGAAACCCGGACAAGAACTTTAACGCGAAGGTTGGAGATAGTCGCCACTCAAGGCCACCGAAGGCTAAATAGGACCCCACAATAAACAGCGCCAATCGAGGCGGCACCCGGATCATCATCTTAGCGAATGGAGGCTTGGGCACCTTGCGAGTCCCCCACATGTATTGGCTGTAAAGGACGATCACGCTGAGAGCGACAGCGTAAAGAAAGATGACCCGCAACAACGCAATAAGAGCCTCTTTGCTCGACATTACCTTTTGCTCCTGTCAAGTTGTGCAATAAACGCTATTAATCTCTTCCCTGTGAGTAGAGCGAGTCCTGCGCCTGCTATCCACGCAGGATTTGGTAGAGTGATGGATAGCACGTCAGGATTTAAGTATTCCAGCCCGCCCACAACAAAACCTGTAAGACCTAGTAGCTTAGAAACGACGAGATCAATGTAATCGTTCCATGCAGCAATATTTGCGGATCGTCTGATGGATCGAATCTTTGCCGCGTTTCTTGTGAGTGCGACATCATCCTGTTCTGAGGAGTTTATTGGCCCCATAAGGACTAGAGCGTTCGACTAGAGAGGGTAAAGGAACGAGCGGCTTATATCACAGGGGACAAGGTGTGTGCCAGTGAGCGGATTATGAATGTCAGATTAGGACACTACAACTTGGGGCGGCCAGAGGTGCCGCCCCATCTTCGATTCAAGTCCGCCTGTCTGTCCTATGCCACCGTTATTTCTTCACTGAGGTAAACGTCCTGGATCGCATTGAGCAGTTCTACGCCTTCACTCATGGGGCGCTGAAACGCTTTACGGCCGGAGATCAAACCGGTGCCGCCACCACGTTTGTTAATGACTGCGGTGCGGACAGCTTCGGCAAGATCGCTGGCGCCCTTCGACTCGCCCCCCGAGTTAATTAGTCCGCACCTTCCCATGTAGCAGTTAGCGACCTGGTAGCGCACCATGTCTATCGGGTTATCGGTGATTAGTTTCTCGTTAACAATCTTGCTCGTCTTTCCATAAGAGCTTCCCAAAGCTTTTTCCACTGATCCGTAGCCACCGGCGCGCTCAGGCAGCTTTTGCTTGATGATGTCAGCCTGAATTGTTACGCCCAGGTGATTAGCCTGACTGGTCAAGTCAGCCGAAGCATGCATATCGCCTTCGGGAGTTTTGAATTTAGAATTCCGCAGGTAGCACCAAAGAATGCATGCCATCCCGAGCTCGTGAGCCTGGGCGAAGGCTTCCCCAATTTCTGTGAGCTGGCGCGTCGATTCGTCGGAGCCGAAGTAAATTGTGGCGCCGACAGCCACGGCACCCATGTTGTGAGCTTCCTTCACAGTCCCAAACAGCACCTGGTCAAACTTATTCGGTAAGGTCAACAACTCGTTGTGATTGATTTTTACGATGAAAGGAATCTTGTGAGCATAACGTCGCGCGACGGTGCCGAGTACGCCGAACGTTGAGGCAACAGCATTACAACCGCCTTCAATCGCAAGTTTGACGATATTGTCCGGGTCAAAGTACTGCGGATTGGGGGCGAAAGAGGCGCCAGCTGAGTGTTCGATGCCCTGATCGACCGGCAAAATTGAGAGATAGCCCGTGCCTGCCAGCCTGCCGTTATTAAAAAGCGCTTGCATCGAACGCAGCACCGCAGGCGAGCGGTCTGACTGCGCCCAAACGCGATCGATGAAGTCCGGACCGGGCAAATTAATCTGTTCTTTGGCGATCGTCTGCGATTTATGGTCAAGCAGCGTGCGGGCGTTCTCGCCTAATAATTCTTCAATCCTGCCGAGTGACGTGCCGGCGCGACTGAGTTGGGTGGCCATAACCTTTTGAGTCCTCCTGAAATGGTAACCGGTCGATTTTCTGCGGAAAACGAAGCGAAATTATAACATGGGCGCCTCGGTAGTATGAGCGCCCCCTCTGGCGCCCGCATCACCAGGCGGCGCGAAAGGCGTCACTCCCATTGCCAAAGTCGTTTGTGCTCAGCTCCCCTCCCCCTCTTTGGGCGAGCTTATTCTCAATCGCTTAGGGACTTGGAGCGTCTGAATTCTGTTGCCCGGAGCCTGTCTTGATATTAGAATCAGGGCGGAATCAACCGGCGTCCTAACCGAGCCTGGCCCGCCAACAGTAAGTACCACTCAAGAGGTTAACAAAATGAGAAGATCCCCCCTTGCCCTCGCTTTTTGTATTGCCGTCTTCTGCTTCATCTCAACCACAACAAACCGTGCTTCCGCAGGTGAGGATTGGAAACCAATCGATCCTGCAGCGCTCGCCTTGAAAGCTGCAGCAATAGAGAAGGATGCAGACGCTGAAGCTCTGTTTTGGGAAGTCCGTCTGTTAGACGAAATGGAGGGCTCGACGCCGCGTACGGTTCTTAAGCACTACGTGCGAATCAAGATTTTCACGGAGCGCGGGCGCGAAGCGCACAGCAAGATCGACATACCCTTTCTGGGTAATTGGCGTGTTCAGGATATTGCTGCGCGTACTGTGAAAGCTGATGGCACGATTGTAGAACTAAAAAAGAGCGACGTGCTGGAGCGCACGATACAGAAAGCCAACGGCGTTAAGATTAAAGCAAAATCGTTCGCCATGCCCGGCGTCGAGCCAGGCGCCGTTATCGAATATCGTTGGAAGGAAGTGCGCACTGATCAGCTCGCCAATTATATTCGCCTCTACTTCCAACGTGAGGTGCCAGTTCACCTGGTGAAGTACTACCTCAAGCCTCTGTCACTTCCAGGTTTTCCTTTTGGCATGCGCGCCCAGACTTTTAATGGTTCGCCCAGCCCGTTTGTAAAAGAGAAGGATGGCTTTTACAGCGTTACCATGAGCAATGTGCCTGCATTTCGCGAAGAGCCGCGCATGCCGCCAGAAGACTCGGTGCGGCCATGGATGCTGGTTTACTACTCTGAAGAAACGAATCTGGAGGGCGACGCCTTTTGGAACTCATTTGGGAAGAAGGTCTATGAGCAGAACAAATCCCGGATGAAGGTTAATGACGAAATCAAACAAACAGCAGCAACAGTGATTGGCGATGCCACGACTCCTGAAGCGAAGTTGGAACGTTTGTTCGAATTCTGCCGCGCGAAGATAAAGAACGTAAACGACGATGCATCCGGCCTAACCACCGAGCAACGCGAGAAATTTAAAGAGAATAAGTCTCCCTCAGACACTTTGAAACGGGGCATGGGTACCGGTCGAGACATTGACATGCTCTTCGGCGCGCTCGCGATTGCCGCTGGCTTCGATGCCCGTGTTGTGAACCTGGCTGATCGAAGCGACATTTTCCTTGACCGTCGATTTCCCGACGACTACTTCATGCAAACCTACGACATCGCTGTCAAAGTCGGCGATAGTTGGCGTTTCTACGACCCCGCGAGCACCTATGTGACTCATGGAATGTTGCGTTGGCAGGAAGAAGGGCAAGAAGCTTTGCTTTCCGATCCCAAGCAGCCAACCTGGATTAGCACACCCATGTCGCCACCCGAGATGTCGAAGGTTAAACGAACCGCCCAACTTACCCTCAGGCACGACGGGACGCTCGAAGGCGATGCGCGGGTTGAGTACTACGGTCACATGGGCGTGGAGAGAAAAGAGTGGGACGATGACGATTCTCCGGTGCAGCGGGAAGAAACCTTGCGCGAGAGTATTAAGAGGCGGATGAGTACCGCCGAGCTTTCGAACATCAAGATTGAAAACGTCACCGACCCAATTAAGCCGTTCGTCTATACCTACCACATTAAAGTCGCCGGCTATGCGCAACGCACTGGGAAGCGCTTGTTCCTCGAGCCTGCGTTTTTCCAGCACGGAAATGGGCCGCTCTTTTCCGCCAGCAGCCGCAAGTACGACGTTTACTTCAACTACCCATGGTCTGAAGAAGATGAGGTAATGATCACGCTGCCCGCCGGGTATACGCTCGACAATGCCGATGCGCCGGCGCCATTTGGAAGCGCTGATGTGAGCGACTACAAACCGTCGCTTGCCTCGGTTGATGGCGGGAAGGCCCTCATCTTCCGCCGCAAATTTTTCTTCGGCGGCAAAAACTCGATCATCTTTCCGGTGTCCGGTTACGATCGCGTCAAGGCGTTCTTCGATGTGCTGCACAAGAGTGATAGCCACACGGTTACTTTAAAACAATCCGCGAGCACCGCGTCGTCGCAATAACTGTCGTCGCAGTAACTAAGGGGAGAAGTCATGTATTTCAAAATCGCCATCTGCAGTTGTCTGCTGTTACTCAGTATCAGTGTGGCTCAGGCGTCAGGAGATGAAGCTCCGGCGTGGTTACAGCAGGCTGCTGCCATGAAGGCGCCGGTTTATGACAAGGATGTTCCCGCCGTAGTGTTGCGCCATGATCAGTCGGTAGTCGTCGATAGCGACGGCCGCGTGACAGTCTCCACCATCTTTGCGGTCCGCATTCTCCGTCGTGAAGGAAGAGGTTTTGCTCGTGCAGTCGAAGGCTATTTAACCAACAGCAGTAAAGTGCGCGAGATGACTGCCTGGTTAGTCCGCGCCAACGGCTATGTTAAGAAGTATGGTAAGGATGACACCGCGGACCGGATCATGGATGCCAACGACATCTACAACGAGTATCGCGTGAAAGCTATCGATGCTTCAGCGGACGCCGATACAGATGAGGTTTTTGGTTATCAGGCGATTACTGAAGATCGCCCGCTCTTTAATCAGGACACCTGGAACTTTCAAACACGCCTGCCCACGTTGACCTCTCGTTACAGCCTGACGTTGCCGTCCGGCTGGAAGGCGACCAGCATAACTTTCAACCATGCCAGGTTAGAGCCCACCGTCAGCGGCTCAACTTATGTTTGGCAACTTGGTGATTTGCCTCCAATTAAATATGAGCCGGCAAGTCCGGGGGTACAAAGTCTCGCGCCCCGGATTGCAGTCAACTATTTTCTTCCCGAGAGTGGCCAGGGGGTCGGCGCGAAAGGATTCGAAGATTGGGTCCAGGTTTCGCGTTGGGGGACTGCGCTGCACGATCCGCAAGCGATACCTGACGCCAGTGTTACCGCCAAAGCACGTGAGCTGACGGCAAATGCCAAAACCGAGTTGGATCGCATTAGAGCCATTGCTCGCTTCGTGCAGGGACTGCAATACATTTCCATCGACATTGGTATTGGACGGGGCAATGGATATCGACCACACGCAGCCGCGCAGGTATTAGCGAAGGCCTATGGTGATTGCAAGGACAAGGCGAACTTAATGCGGGCGATGCTGCAAGCCATCAACATCACGGCGTATCCCGTGTTTATCTATTTGGGAGATCCGGTATTTGTGCGGCAGGAATGGGCCTCACCGCGACAGTTCAACCACTGCATCATCGCCGTAAAGGTTTCTGACGAGACGCAGAGTCCCACCGTGATACAGCATGCCACGCTGGGTCGCTTATTGATCTTTGACGCCACCGATCCGCACACGCCGCTTGGTGATTTGCCGGAAGTGGAACAGGGCAGTTATGCATTACTGGCCGCGGGTGACGCGGGACAATTAATGCGCATGCCGACACTGCCGCCGGAATCCAGTTTTTTCGATCGTCAAACTCAGGTCATGCTCAGTTCCGACGGAGCGATCTCGGCAGTGTTGACTGAGAAAGCTAACGGCCAAACCGCCGCCGACTTTCGCCGCGAATTTCGTCACCTATCGGCGCCGCAGTACATGACAACCATTGAAAACTGGGTGTCCGACGGAGCCCCAGCCGCGAAGGTCTCAAAAATTGAGCCGACCGACAACAAAGAAACCGGCCGTTTTGATCTGAACGTGGAATTCACGGCGCTCGCCTATGGTCAGTTGATGCAGAACCGGTTGCTGGTCTTCAAACCTGCCGTGGTATCGCGCCGCGAAGCTCTCTCGCTGACGGAACCGACGCGTCGCTATCCCGTCGTACTTGAAGCGCGCGCCTATAGCGAAACAGTGCGCGTTAAGCTGCCTCTTGATTTTGCGGTGGACGAACTACCTGACGCCGTAAAGCTTGATACGACATTTGGTTCCTACAAAACATCCTACGAAGTGAAGGATGGCGAGTTAGTTTTCACCCGCTCGCTGGCTCAACGAGCCGGCAGCATTCCAGTGGATCAGTATCAATCTGTAAGAAGTTTCTTTGAGAAGATTCGCGCGGCAGAACAGGCGCCGGTAGTGCTCATCAGGAAGTAAGTGATGCGGGCACGGGTCTAACTAGTCTGAATTAGAGTGCGGAACGCTTTTCTCAGGCGGGCGCCGATGCTTTCAGCTGTAACCGCATACTTTCGAAAGTCAAAGGTCGTGACCAGCGCCACACCGAGATTTGCCGAAGTCAAAAAAATCTCATCGGCCTCGACCAGATCACTGAGTTCGTAAATCCCTTCGACAACCGGAATCGCATCGGCTTCAGCCAGCTTTAGAACTGTGCTGCGTGTAATACCGGCAACCGCGCCGGTGCTGAGTGCCGGCGTGTAGACCGTCCCTTCCCTTACCCAAAAGATGTTCGCCATCGTGGCTGCCGCGATCTCGCCGCGCTCATTCAGCATTACTGCCTCATCGAATTCGCGAGCCTGAGCTTCTTCCCACGACAACACCTGTTCGAGATAGTTAAGACTTCTAATTCCGCTGAGTGGCGAGAGAGTGTTGAGCCGATAAGGTGAGACCGCAAGCGAGATTCCGGCTGCCGGAACCCTTTGCGCTTCGCCCGTCATGATCAATAAATCGGTTTGCTTCGCGCCCGGTGTTTTCGTTTTCCAAAAGTCGCGGCCACTGCGTGCGAGGAGAATGATGCGCGCCCGGCCGTCGGTAACGTTGTTCACGGTGACAAGTTTGCGCAGCGCGTCGCCGACGCCGGTCTCCGTACAGCCGCTACAATCGACATTCAAGCGCGCGGCATGGTCAAGCAAACGACGCCAATGTTCCGGCCAGAGAAAAGGTTTGCCTTGGTAGATCGCGACAGTGGTGAAGACGCCGCGGCCATACAACATTGCGGACGACACAGGAGCCACACGAGCTTTCGTGGCGGCCAGCATTGTGCGATTGAGGTAGATGACGGGATGCAACTTTGAGGCTCCCTATGGGAGCTGACTACGATTTGTCGAGCTCGTCGCGTTAACTCGGCAACACCGTAGGGCGAGTAAGCCAGAAATTGTCCATATATAAATGGAACATGTTCTGTTTTGAGCTAAGGTCAACGCACGTCCATGCTATTCCCTTCCAGCAGCCATAGCCTGAGCCTCGAGTTTTTGCGACAAAGAACTACGCCAGGCACTTTCCAATTCAGCAACGGGCCGTTCAATGGCAGGCTCGCTGTTTACTCTGATGGAAAGATTCTTACCGCCGACCTTTCCCAAAACCGATAAAGGAACATTGTGTTGCTGAGCAATCGCCGCGATCGCCTCGCGTCGCTCTTCGCTAAAGCTAATCACAATGCGGGACGGCGTTTCAGCAAACAGCAAGGCACTTGCCGGCAATGATCCATCCAGATTCAGTTCAGCGCCAATTGCTTCGCGTTTAAGGGAAGCGAAGCAGGATTCAGCGAGTGCGACAGCCATCCCGCCATCGGAGCAGTCGTGCGCTGACTGCAACAATCCGGCTTCAGCAGCTGCCAGACACGCATCCTGAATTGCCTTCTCCAGTTTTAGATCGAGTTCGGGCACTGGGCCGTTAGCGATTAAGTCCGAGACCGGTTCCTCGCCGACTGTCACCGCGTATTCGCTTAGCGCGAGATCATCAGCAGTGGTTCCCAAGAGCGCAATCAAATCACCTTCGCGTTTGAATCCAGGTTGCACCACGCGCCGCACATCTTCCACCAGCCCCACCATGCCGATTACCGGCGTCGGCAGGATGCCACGCCCTTCGGTTTCGTTATAGAACGAGACATTGCCGGAGACCACTGGCGTATTAAATACGGCGCAGGCTTCAGCCATCCCGTCTATCACTTCCGAAAAGGACCACATCACTTCCGGACGTTCAGGGGAAGCGAAGTTAAGACAATTTGTAATCGCAAGTGGGTGTGCACCTACGCAGACAACGTTGCGCGCGGCTTCGGCGACTAGTAGCTTCGCGCCTGCGCGCGGGTTCGCGGCGCAATAGCGGCCGTTACCGTCGAGTGTCATTGCGAGTGCGCGGCGGGTCTCTTTAATCCGCACCACCGCAGCATCGGCGCCTGGCAGCACCGCAGTGTTTGTGCGCACCATGTGATCATACTGACGATAGACCCAATTTTTAGAACCTAAGTTAGGCGTCGCGAGAAGCTTGAGCAGCGCCTCATTGTGGTTTTGAACTTTGTTCTTTGTACTTTGATCTTGGTCTTTGAGCTTTGGAGTTTTGCTGGCGGACGTGGGACTTTGGACCCTGGACTTTGGACCTGGTTTCATTGGCCGCTCGTATTTTGGTGCCTCGTCAGTAAGCAGGGAGACCGGAATATCAGCCACCGTCTCGCCATGGTGAATCACCTCCATCCGCTGGCCTTCACGGACACGACCGATCACCACAGCATCGAGATCCCACTTGCGGAAGATATCCATCACTTCGCGTTCGCGACCTGAATGAGCCACGATCAGCATGCGCTCCTGAGATTCAGACAGCAGCATCTCGTAGGCAGTCATGTCTTCTTCGCGTTGCGGCACCAGTGATAGATCCAATTCAATTCCGGTCCCGGCCCGGGCCGCCATTTCGCACGACGAAGAAGTTAAGCCGGCCGCTCCCATGTCTTGTATGCCCGCGATTGCGCCGCTGCGCATCGCCTCCAGACAGGCTTCGAGCAAAAGTTTTTCCAAGAACGGATCGCCTACCTGAACTGTGGGACGTTTCTCCAGTGCTTCGTCATCAAACTCAGCCGATGCCATCGTCGCACCGTGAATACCGTCGCGACCCGTCTTTGCCCCCACGTACAAGACCGGATTACCAATCCCACTCGCTTTACCGAAGAAGATTTGGTCGCGGCGCACCAGGCCCAGCGCGAATGCATTGACGAGTGGGTTGAAGGCGTAAGCATCATCAAAAGCGACTTCACCGCCAACCGTGGGGACTCCAAAAGCGTTACCGTAATGCGCGATCCCGGCGACCACCCCGGCAAGCAAGGAGCGATTGCGCCGGCCGTACTGAGGATGATCAAGCGAGCCAAAGCGGAGACTGTTCATCGAAGCGATCGGACGGGCGCCCATCGTAAAGACGTCGCGCAGAATTCCGCCGACACCCGTGGCCGCACCCTGAAATGGCTCGATGAATGATGGATGATTGTGCGATTCAATTTTGAAGGCGGCGCACCAACCATCGCCGACGTCAACGACGCCGGCATTTTCTCCAGGTGGCACGATCACTTTCTCGCCGGTAGTCGGCAAACGCTTCAAGTGAATGCGGGAAGACTTGTAGGAACAGTGTTCCGACCACATCACCGAAAAAATTCCCAGCTCAACCAGGTTTGGTTCCCGCCCTAGGAGTGATTTGATTCGCTGAAATTCTTCAAGAGTAAGGTTGTGGGCGGAGATTACTTCGGGAGTGATCATGGGGCAGTTTCGAGTTTCGAGTTTGGAGTTCAGAGGCCGAAGGATCAATCAAGCCGAATTTTCAGGATCAGAAGTTTAAGACACGGGTCACTTCAACGCCGGCACAGCGGAGCCGGCACCCGGAACTCGAAACCCGGAACCCGGAACTGCGAAGCAATCCGTCACCTACCACCCGACACCTTCTCTGTCTTGCCAACTATTTGTTCAATCGCTGCTGTTAGTTCCGGCAGCTTGATCCGGCCCAGGCGCTTGTAGACAAGCTTGCCCTGCGAATCGTAAAGAAATGTCGCCGGCAAGGCACCGCTCCATGCGGGATCGACTTGATGGATTGCGACGTCCGGATCGCTTACATTCAAAAGATAGGTCGGCACAGTCACCTGCATCTGCTGCAGAAACTGTGGCACTGATGTTTTGATTTCGGAAAGATCGTCTAACGATACGGCGGTGAAGTCGAGACCGTGGGCCCGGTATTGTTTTTCTAAGCGAACGAGATCGGGAAACTCTTCGCGGCAGGGATCACACCATGTGGCCCAAAAATTTACGAGCAACGGCTTGTTCTTTGTAGCGTTGCGCTTGAGCACTTCAAGCAAGCCAGCTGCATCAATAGCCTCGACCGAGATCTTTGGTTGGGGTTTTTTGGAGGTTCGCTTCTGTTGGGCAGCGGCGGGACTGGCGCTGAGGATGACACTCAGCACCAGACCCAGTCCGAACAATGTGCGACTTAATGTCATTTTCCTAAGCACGCTTGATGCTGCAACCAAAAGCATCAGCCGTGGGCTTGGCAACCGGTTTGCCGGCGAGGGTGGCATCCAAGGCATCGCGTAATTCACTGGAAGTCACACCGGTTTCGTTGCGCGAGTTGTCGATTCGTCCCCGGTAAATCAGCTTGTTGGAGCCATCAAGGAAATAAGCTTGGGGAGTGACGGTGGCGCCGAGACGGTCAGCGATCTTGTTTCCCGCGTCTTTCAAAATCGGGAACGACAGTTTCTTTTCGGCAGCGTGAGCTTTCACGGCATCAGCGGATTCGGCAACGTTGGAGTTGATCCCGATCACGTTAATTCCCTTCGCCTTGTAATCCTGAGCAAGTTTTTCCATGCGCTCGTTATAAGCATTAGAGACGGGGCATTGAACTGCGACAAAGATCAGGACGGAACCGTTCTTTCCTGCAAGCGAAGCAAGTGTATGTTCCTTGCCGTTGGCATCGGGAAGACTGAAATCAGCGATCGTCGCACCAATTGCCGGTGGCGCCGGCACATCGCCTTCAATTGTACGGCCGCTAACTACAACGATTACGCTGGCAAGTAGGGAAGCTACAAGCAAGGTTGTAATGAAATTCTGCTTCATAACTGGGACTCCTCTTTTGAATAAAAATGCTTGGGGAATTTAGCCAGAGATTAGCAGCGAGCAAAGGGAGTGGCAAGTTGGTAGTGATACATAGTCATCGAGCTATCATTCGCACCGGGCTTTAGCCCGGTGCACATATCGAGCACAAAGTATCGAAACCGTTCCAACGGCAATAATATACTTGACAACTCCACCCGGCTCGTTTAAGATGGCCTCACCATGACGCACGAACCAAAAACACTTCAAGCCGCAATCGTCTACTTCTCGAACCCTGACAACTGCCGCGAGTACCTAGTTGCCCGTCGCTGGCCGAATGGCGTTGTCTGTCCGACCTGTGGATCGACAAGCGTTACAGAGCAGCCGAAGTACAACCGCTGGCAGTGTGCGTCTCACCATGAGCGCAGACAGTTTACTCTAAAGACAGGGACTATTTTTGAGGATTCGCCTATCGGTCTAGACAAGTGGCTGGCCGTTATGTGGCTGGTGGTGAATTGCAAAAATGGCATTAGCTCATACGAGATTCATAGAGCGATTGGCGTCACGCAAAAGTCAGCTTGGTTCATGAGTCATCGTGTCCGGCTGGCGCTGGGCATGGAATCCTCAGAGAAGCTCTCCGGCCATGTCGAGGCTGACGAAACCTACATCGGCGGCAAAGCACGCAACATGCACCGCACGAAGATAGCCAAGCGCGTGGCTGAGTTTGCTACCCCGCGTACCGGACGCAATCAGAACATCGGCAAGGTTGCAGTGATGGGATTGCTCGAACGTCACGGACAAATCAGAACAATGGTCGTTGCAGACACGAAGCGCCGATCACTTCATGGCAACGTGAGCAAGCATGTCGAGAGCGGCTCGACTGTCTACACTGACGCGCTTCGCTCCTACAACGAACTTGATCGCGAATACATCCATCAGGTGATCGACCACGCCGAGAAGTATGTTGATGGTCAGATTCATACGAACGGCGTGGAGAATTTCTGGAGTCTCTTAAAGCGCACGCTTGGCGGCACGTATGTTTCGGTCGAACCCTTCCACTTATTCCGCTATCTGGACGAGCAATCGTTCCGGGTCAACAATCGCACGTTAACAGACGGCCAGCGATTCGACATCGCCTCACGCGCAATCATCGGCAAAAGGTTGACGTTCGCGGAAGTGACGGGTAAAACAAACTCACGCCAACCCGCGTAGCCCTGCCGCGAAAACGGCAGGGCCGCGGTAAGCGGTGACGCGCTTCCCTGTCACGTTTTAAAATAAAGCACTTAATCTCTAGGCAAAACCGATTGCCCGGGCCTACAATAGCTTTACCCGGGTAAAAGGTCAGATCCGTCATGCAAGTGATTTCCTTCATGAATATGAAGGGTGGTGTAGGAAAAACTACACTGGCCGTCAATGTCGCGTATGCGTTGGCCTACGTCCATAAGAAAAACGTTCTAATTGTGGACGGCGATCCTCAGTT
Organism: Pyrinomonadaceae bacterium; assembly: GCA_963826235.1. Taxonomy (GTDB): domain Bacteria; phylum Acidobacteriota; class Blastocatellia; order Pyrinomonadales; family Pyrinomonadaceae; genus PSRF01. The sequence continues at coordinate 1,120,046 of CAWGWE010000003.1, forward strand.
TAATGCCACTCAATATTTACTAGATGACGCCGTTTACTTAGCACACCTTAAGGATGCGAAAAAGGGAACAGTAAAGGACATATTTATTCCGCGAAAGCTAGGTGGCGTAAACACGGTCACGGGCTCATCTAAGGGCGTAAACAAATCCCAAATGGCTCTAGCCTCGTGTACGTGCTCAATTTTCAATGGCGGAACCGGCAACGGAAAGCTTGATCTTATTCCCTCTACCCTTGCGCTGATGGAGATTGAAACATCCCCACGTCAAACGGAAAAGCGTTTGCGAGCGTATTTGCATGAGAAAGCTACGGGCTATGATTACGTAATTATTGATTGCCCGCCTACGATTTCAATTTTTACTCAAGCTGCAATATTGGCGAGTGATAAGTACCTGGTTCCGTTAAAGCCCGATCCTCTTTCGGTTATTGGGTTGCCCTTGTTAGAGCATTGGTTAGAACAATATCTTTACGATGCCGGCGTGACTATTGAGGCCGTCGGACTCGTCTACACGTTAGTTCGTGGGCCTTTGCCGACCGCTATGGCTGACGTTATGAGCGAACTCCGCACAACTCGAAAAGATGCGGTATTTGCCGCACATCTAAGCGTGGGTACTGATGTAGCAAAATCCGTTATCGCTCACCGGCCAATTTTCTTATTTAAGCCCGGGACTAAAACTGCTAACCAAATACTCGCAATTACTAATGAATTCTTGACTCGCACGTCATAGGGGGAAACAGTTGGTTAAGGACGACCGAAAACATCAGAGCTTGCTACGTTTTATCCGTCGAGTGGTTGACGTTCCGCTCGGATACTCTAAGCAAGACATGATCACATTTCGCACTGTTGCAATTAAGGATCATCCGTCTCTGGTTCCGCTAATCGATGAATACATACGATTAGCAGCCAGACACGATTCAGACGTGGAAATCAGTGCTACGAAACGAACGAAAAAAAGGGGCGATCCCCAGCAAATGCACCTTTTTGATCTACTAAGAGAAAAGAAGCTGTTTCCGTCCAATAATGATTTATCTGACTTTGCAGGACGAATACTCCCAAACATGAGTCGTCGCCGGTTTAATAAGATGAAGCGCAGTGACATTGCTGCGCGAATTATCGAATACTTGGAAACGCTCAATGGAAGCAAACGCGAGGCATTAGAAGCGTCAATGAGAGAGGCGATGGTTGTTGGGCCGGAAAAGGCTGCCGACAGAAAGAGCTTTTTCTCTACATGGGAAAAGATCATAAAGGGCATTGAGCTTTAAAAGATTATGGCGAAGCGGTCTCACCCCTCGGTTGCCACTGATTTAGCAGCGCTCTTAGCCTACCTAAAAGAACGCGGAATTGTTCCCGCCACTCCCCAGCCAACATTGCTTGAAAATGCAAAGAAAATTCATCGCGCTACGTATAGCTTAATCCTTTGGCGGTTTCGACTGCACGGGCTGCCGGATCGGGGAAAGGTTTTCATCGAAGAAATAGCGTCTGACGCCCTCCAAATTCTACCGCAATGTCTCATGGGGTACAGCAAAACAACAAAGCTACTAATCCGGGGCATCGTCGAAAATGTTCTACGTCATCTGTACTTTTCGGATCACGCAATCGAATTTCATAAGATGAATCAAGAGCAAAAGTGGTTCCTAACCATGCCTGAGCTTTTTAACTACGCCTCGTCACATCCCGTATTTACTGACGTTGAGCATAGATTTGACTCCATTAACCGTCTATCGACGCTGTATGGCGATTTATCGGCCAGCGTTCATGGCAGCAAGGTGGCGAACCTTGAAATGCGTACAGCACTTAAGAAAATTTCTTATAGCGACGACGCTGCAAAAACCGACGTGGGATTCGTAGAACGGTGCGCCGAAGCGAGCAATTTTATTTTGGCGATGTTCCATCAGGCGAAACTAGCTCGGTTTCAACTTGAGGATCAGAGAATTATTCTCGATACAATGTCAGCGCAAGCCCGCCGAGTGTGGAGAGACCTCTAGCGACTCCTGTTATAGCTCATTGCCGACCGCGTGATATGATGCACATGTGAAACCCGAACCACCACCCAAAGTGCCGGGCAAGACGCCGTGGAAGAAACTAGACAACGCCGTTCGCCATATCTTCACCGTGTCGAAAGAAGATGTTCTAAAGGAAGAAGCCAAGCAGAAACGCGCCCGCACTAAGAAGACAATCCGTCGCAAAGCCACCGCCTAATTACAAAACTCAAGCATCAAACGGGAATCGCGGTTCCTCGAATTGGTGTTGAGATTCGCTCCGACCAAAAATGTCCCATGTATTACGCTCCCCCGAGGGCTTGCTCGGCTTAGGCGACGTAGCGCCCGCATAGGTTGGCGAGCCTCCAGGCTTAGTCCAGCTAGAAATTTTTCTGGGTCTTTAGCAATTTTAAGAAAGTTATCAATGCTCGAGAACGTATCCTTAAATTGATGTTCTGGATCTGTGGAGTCTTTACTTTCAGCGAACCATCCCGGTTGGCCCCATATCTTGTATAGCCAATATCCGCGAGGCTTTTCGCATTCCGCGCATTCAATGTAACCCCAACCTAACAGGCGATCACCCACGCGTAGTTTATGGAAAAAGTCTGGATTCGACTCGAATAGGTTTCCCATTTCTAATTCATCATGCGGCTTTACATAACCACTTAGCTCTCCACGCCTGAATGACACGATGTCAAGACTACCACCGAGACCGCCACTGTTCGGTTCAGGATTTTGTGGCCCCAAATTCCAAACCATAATTTTTAGCCGAAACTTATCGGCTAGCACGTTGGATTCATTCTTAACGATCACCATAATTGGCGTTTTCTCGAAACTCATAAAATCCAGAGATAAGCTCGGTTTCTTCGGTAGTACTACCCAGGCACACAAGACTAAGAAAAAACCACTAACAAGGGCGATGATTGCTGTATAGAGCCTGCGGCGCGTTTCGCTGCAACCAGTAAAAAGTTTTGAGCGATGTACCGCGAGAGGTAAACAAACCCAAGCTAAGGTAAAGCAGACTATCGCCGGGATGCGGTTCCCGTTATAAGCAAACGCAAGGGCACTCACCATCATTGTGACAGCGCCTCCCAGTAGAAACGGATGCTCAGTAACGGACCAAAGTCGGGCGCTAAAACCCATTCTTGTGGCCTTGGTATTCCGGGCTTGATTGCGTGAGCGGCGTTTGCCCATTCGTAGGGGAGAATCCTCCGATTGTGTCCTAATTCTGCGTTGGTCTGCTCAGACGCGCCAAGCGGCGAGCCTTTCGACCCGCCGCTTAGGAAAATGGTTGTCCCGTCCCGAATCCTACTGGCTCTTTCTTAGCTTCAGGTAGATGCTGAAGGCTAACAGTAGAACATCAACAACGAGCAGACCAAATTTCAAATCTTCCATTGTCTTCTCCAAATCCCCCTACTACGCAAGGGGACGCGGAGAAGAAATCTCATCATCAACAGATCACAGACGCGCTGTTGACACGTCGTCTGCTGCACGCTCTTCTCTCGGCACCCGCCGAGGAGCCAGTGGCCGGATCGTACTATTCAGCGAGCAGCTCCCGCAACGTCCAAACGTGCCCAGTGATTCCTGTTTCCATCGCAGACACACTCCCACTCTGCTGCCGGGGGCGGCTGTTCCGCCCAGTGGAGTTGTGAAGTATATTATTACCGTTTCAACGGTTCTCGAAAAGGCGCATCACGAAACCATTAAGAACGGTTCCTAGATTTTTGGGATTACTAAAGCACCGGGCTGAAGCCCGGTGACAATAAGAATCAACGCATCAAGTCCCCAGCCATTTACATCGTCGAACGCCTGAGTACGGTCGCGAGAACTTATCAGACGCAACAGCGGACCCGGCTGGTAGGCCCTGGGCCCCAATGCGCAAAATGTAACACCATCACGGAGGAAAACGATGGCCGGACTTGCTCCGCAAAGAGTTAGCCGCCTGTGGAGCTGCGTCGAGTAGCAAACAGCACCAGGACCGTCAAAGCGATCGTGACCGCCGCCGACAACAAACAAAACTGACAGAACTGACCAATTACAAAAGCCTGCAGGTAAATCAGCCACAGCGTTGTGAGGAACATCAACCCAATTACGATCAGAAGCAGTTTATCGACGAGCGGGTAACCAAAAGCTGCGAGGGTAGAAAGGCTAAAGACAGTGAAGTAAGCAACGGCGCCGATTAAGGCGAGCGGCATTCCGTTTATTGAAGCGTATGAGCTGCTAAGAACTTCTGAGCAGCCGCTGACAATCGTGCAGCGAACGCTTTGCCCGGTTATGTGTTGAACGGTGAGATAGATGGAATCGGCAAGTCCCACGAGCGCAAGACAGGCCATCACGATGTAGAGCTTCGTTGCTTTTGGGGCGGAAGGTTCTGTTGGAATTACAGTGCCTGCCACTTCTTCATCAGCGACCCGCTGCTCGCAACTCCGCCTGGATTAAAGGACGCAGCCGTTCGGGTGGCAGAGATTCAAAGGGCACCTCGCGTCCATTCATGAACACCGTTGGAGTTCCCGTTACTCCCAGAGCGCTTGCTCGCCGGCCATCAAGCGCGATGCGTTGATCCACAGCGCTGCTAACTACGTCGCGACGAAACTTTCCCATGTCCAGTCCCAGCTTGACTGCGTATCCTTCGAATGTCGGGCGCGCGTCAAACGCTGAATGCCAGGTGCGCTGGTTCTCAAAAATCATGTCGTGCATTTCCCAAAACTTTCCCTGCATACCGGCCGCTTCTGCTGCGCGCGCTGCGGAGATAGCGTGGGGATGCGCCTGCGCCAGGGGAAAGTTGCGAAAGATTACACGCAGCTGCGAGCCAAACTCTTTTTCCATGTCTTTCAATACCGGATGCAGCAAGCCACAAGGGGGGCACTGAAAGTCACCAAACTCCTCCAGTGTCACCGGCGCGTTAGCAGGCCCAATAGTGTGTGGTGGCTCTGCTCCGAGTTGCGCCACAGTGGGCCGCGGCGGCGTCGGTGATACTGACGTCGCTGGAACGTTGCCGCCAGCTTGAGGTGTGACGGGCGGACCGGATGTGGCTACTTTGGGACGCGTCAGGTACCAGCCAGCTCCTAAAGCAATACCAAGCACAGCCAGGATGATTAACAGCGGTAAGAATTTTCGCATGATGTGAAAAGTGAATATCTGGATTCAGTCTGAGCAAATCACTGGACCGTGTAGGTCACTATCTGTTCGAGATTGCCGTTGACGTAGATCTCGACTTTGTATCTTCCCGGCATCCAATCTCGACGTGCGACCAAATGTCCATGAACTACGTCCTCAAGCCCCCGCGTCGTATAGTCGATGTCACTGAGTTTTTCGTCCTTGCGGTCGCCCGCTTCGACAATAAACCAGGAGAATTTCATCTGCGTTCCGGACTTTGCTTCTTTAAGCGTTGTGACGCAATGAATGGTGCGATCTTTCGGATCGAAAGTATTTGTCTCTTGACCCGGATCTCCCTTGCCGTCGTCTCGTGCCATATGCGTCTCAGTCAAAGCGCCGGTCGCAGTGGAAGGAGTATTGGAAGACGAGGTGTTCGAGCCGGCCGTATTGTTAGTGGAGAGGTTGGTCGTTCTTCTCCCGAGGTTGCACGCGATAACCACAAAGAGCATTAGACCGACAGCCAGCCAGGCGGGGTGCCGTTTCATTTCTGTTTTCTCCACGACGGCATTGAGCACAATGGTTTCGTTAAGCGACAGCGGCGAGCGTCGCGGCCAGTGAACTGAAAACCTCACGGCCGTCGCTGGAACCAAGCAAGTCTTCACAAGCGCGATCCGGATGCGGCATTAGCCCAAGCACATTGCGTCCGGCGCTGCAGATACCGGCAATGTTGCCACGCGAGCCATTTGGATTCGAAGCATCCGTAATGTTCCCGTCCTGATCGCAATAGTTGAAGATGATTCGATTGTCGCGCTGGAGCTCAGCAAAGGTAACGTCATCGCAGACATAGTTTCCCTCGGCATGAGCAATGGGCAAGCTGAGTACGGCGCCAGCCGGCAATTCACTGGTAAAGGGCGTATCGGCTGTCGCCACGCGCACAAAAACATGTTCGCAAATAAAGTGCAGATTGCGATTCCGAATCAGGGCACCGGGCAGCAAGCCTGCCTCGCACAGAATCTGAAAACCATTGCAGATGCCCAGAACAAACCGTCCGCTGTGGGCAAACTTCTTCACTTCGTTCATCACGGGAGAAAAACGGGCGAGAGCGCCGGCTCGCAGGTAGTCGCCATAAGAAAATCCGCCCGGAAGAATCACGGCGTCGTAAGAGCTGAGATCCGTATCACGATGCCAGATGAAATCTACCGGTTGGCCTACATGTTTCGAGATCACATGATACGCATCATGGTCGCAGTTCGAACCAGGAAAAACTATGACGCCGAACTTCACGCTTCAATCTCCACGCGATAGTCTTCAATAATGGGATTCGATAACACTTCGCGCGCCATCCGCGCGACTGCTTCCTTCGCTTCGGCTTCGTTTAATGAGCTGTCGAGCGCCACTTCAAAGTACTTCCCCTGCCGGATGTCGGCGATTCCATTAAAGCCCAGCAGTTCGACGGAGTGATGGATCGCCTTACCTTGCGGATCGAGCACGCCGGGTTTGAGATTTACGTATACCTTGGCTTTCATTTTGTTTCTCGTATTCTGTTATTGCACCCGACTTATACTATGACAACCCGTTGTCTTAAGTGTAGGGGTGGAAAACATACGCCCTCTACCAGCTAACCGGCTCTGCCAATTTGGTGTGCGGTAAGACTTTGATACCGTTACCGAGGTTCCTTTTAACTAAGGCGCGAGGCTCAGCCTCGCGCGCGCGAGTCTGTTGCTTGTCGGTAAGTCAGAGACGTACCGCGTACCAAGGAGCCGGAGCGAAGCCCAGCCGTCTGCGCTAACTGGTAAACACTCGCGCGAAAATTGTTTCGATGTTTCGCAGATAAGTGTCCAACGAAAACACGCGATCGATTTCCTGCGAGGTTAGATTATTGTTGATGTCCGCATCGCCCTTAACGAGTTGTTGAAAGTCGCCGTTTTCGTCCCAAGCCTTCATGGCATTGCGTTGCACCCATTCGTAAGCCTCTTCCCGCGCCAGACCTTTTTGCGTTAACACAAGCAGCAGTTGTCCGCTGAAAATCAGTCCACGCGTGGCGTTGAGGTTTGCGAGCATGCGTTCCGGATAAACCACCAACCCATCCAGCAATGAAGTGGTTTTTTGCAGAATGTAGTCGAGCGCGATACTCGAATCCGGCAAGACCACTCGTTCGGCGGAAGAATGAGAAATATCCCGTTCGTGCCAGAGCGCGACGTTTTCGAGACCGACCAGGCTGTTTGCTCGTACTATTCGTGCCAGTCCGCAAATCCTCTCCGAGATGATCGGATTTCGTTTGTGAGGCATGGCGCTCGAACCCTTCTGGCCTTTTGCGAAGCGTTCTTGTGCCTCGCGCACTTCAGTGCGCTGCCAGTGCCGGACGTTAAGCGCAAACTTATCAAGTGACGAAGCAATGATTGCCAGCGTGCTCAAGTATTCCGCGTAACGATCGCGTTGGATGATTTGCGTGGAGACAGCGGCGACTTCCAATCCCAGCCGTTCGCAAACGCGTTCTTCCACGACTGGATCCAGATGGGCGAAGGCGCCGACGGCGCCACTAATTTTTCCGACCGCCGTTGCCTGGCGTGCGCGAAGCAGGCGCTCACGATTGCGACTCATCTCGCTAAACCAGAGTGCGAAGGTCAATCCAAATGAAGTCGGTTCAGCATGAATCCCATGGGTACGACCGATCTGCGGTGTGTTTTTAAATTCGAAGGCCCGGCGTTTGAGCACGGCGAGGAGCGCGTCAATCTTCGCCAACAGGATGTCGCAGGCGTCGCGCAGGAGGAGGGCGTTGGCAGTGTCGACGACATCTGACGAGGTTAAGCCGAAGTGGACGAAACGGGCAGCATCGCCGATCTCTTCAGCGAGATTTGTTGTAAAGGCAATTACATCGTGGTTAGTGGTGCGTTCAATTTCATTGATACGTCTTACCGAAAACTTGGCCCGAGTCTTGATCTGTTCCAGGGCCTCGCGCGGAATAGTGCCCATCTCGGTGTGCACTTCGCAAACAGCCAGCTCGACATCCAGCCACTTCTGGAACTTGTTTTCTTCGGACCAGACGGCGCCCATCTCGGGCAAGGTGTAACGTTCAATCATAACGGCGACACTATCAAAAACTTGGGACCTGAGACCTGGGACTTGAGAACTTATTTAAGCGCTGTCGAATTCACAAAGTACCTGGCGAGGCGCCATTGATGATCGCGCTCGACAATGGTGAATGTTTCCATGCCTTCGCCTTTTTCAAACTTGGTTTGATAAGTAAGGATGAAAACATTGCCCCTCAACGGACCACCAGAATTGTTTTGCTCTTTTGCCGAGTGAAGCGCGCGATTCTCCATCTTACCAAGCTTCTCCTGCAGCGTCTTGAAGACGCTGACTGTCTCTTCCAAAGTTAACTCTGCTTTCCAAAGATCCGCTGCCTCGTTGTAAATCTTTTCGAAGCGGCCGGCCGCAATATCATCAGTCACCGTGGCAATTACTGCCTCAACTTCAGCAGGCACTCCGCGACTTTGCGATCTAAGGCCACAGCCGGCGGCCAGGCAGAGCACCATCATGAACAGGACGAATCTAATAAGCGATGGATAAAAGAAAGAATTGCGCATCAAGCCGGGGCGCATTGACCTCGAGCTGCAGAATGCTGCCTTCATCCGTCGCTTATACCTCGATCCAGGGTGTCGGTTCCTTGGGAAAGGAAAGACTGATTTGAGTCTCGGCTGGAAAGAGCGGCGCGCGCTCCTGAAGTGCGACCTCGGCAGAAATCTTAGCCAGATAAGGATTGTTGGCGCGCTGCGAGAGGTGAGCGAGCACAATGTGCCGCGCGCAACCGTCAAAGCCGTCGCGCAACCACTCGGCAACGTCCTCGTTGGAAAGATGGCCGAGCCGGGAAAGGATCCGCTGCTTTAATTCCCAGGGGTAGGCGTCGCATGCCTTCAACATGTCGCGGCTATGGTTCGACTCCATGAGAATGGCCGCGCAACCGCGCAATTGTTGACTAATCAGGGTCGTAATATGTCCGAAATCCATCAACGTGGCGATTTTTACGCCTTGATGAGTCGCTGTAAATCCAAAGTTGTCCACAGCATCGTGAGGAATGGTAAAGGGATGAAAATCGATCTCGCCGATGCGGAAATCTTTGCTGGATTCAATTTGCTCGACACGATTGCTTAGCGCTGCCGCTCGTTTTCGCGGTTCATCGTTCGCCAGATTGGTGCGCTCGCTGATGTATGCGTCGCGCGTGGTCGCGGAAATGTAGACGGGACAGTCAACTGAGCGCAGCAGAACGCGCAAACCGCCGACATGGTCGCCGTGCTCGTGCGTGACTAGCACGCCATCAAGACGATGAATGTCTTCACCGACGAGCGCGAGGCGGCGCGCCAGTTCCTTTGCACTAAGACCCGCATCAACCAGAACGCGAGTCTCGCCCGCAACGATCAAAACCGCATTACCAGTTGAGCCGCTGCCGAGAACGGAAAGTTTCATGTTTAAGGACTCGAAATTAGGACAGGAACGACGAAAGGAAACTTTACCACAGAAACAGTAGACAGTAGACAGTAGAGAGTAGACAGGAAGTGGTGTCAGTTTGTCGGTAGTCCGTCGTCAATAATTGGTAAACGGCGGTTGCCTCTTACCAACAATGGATTGTTACCCACGGACCACTGACTATCGAATGCCAGCTACTGTCTAGTGTTTTCAGATCTCGAGACGTGATCGGTCAACGCTAAAGCCGTTGAGATTACCCAACGCCCCTAAGGCGAGTTTTTCGGTGGTGAAGAACTTGCGCGCGACTTCCTGGATATCGTCGGTAGTAACCGCCGTAAGATGTTCTATCATTTCGTCTGGTGAGATGTGACGATTGTGGATAATTTCCTGGCGGGCGAGCGTTCCCGCGCGGGTGCTTGAAGATTCCAGCCCCAGCAGAATCGCAGAAATAGCCTGTTCCTTGACGAGCTTTAGCTCATCTTCAGGCACGGCCTCACTCACAATGCGCCGCACCTCAGCTAACGAAAGATCTAGAACTTCATCGAGATGTTTGGGAGAAGTGCCCGCATAAATTGTAAAGACGCCAACATCGGAAAACGTACCGCTGCCCGCCCCAACTGAATAGGCGAGACCACGTTCCTCACGAATTTTTTGCCAGAGGCGGCTGGAAGTGCCGCCTCCAATTACCGAAGCCAGCAGGCTGGCAGCGTAGCGTTCCGGGCTGAGCGCTGTAGGAAAGGGCGTGGCGATTATCAGATGCGCCTGTTCCAACTCTTTCTTGTGTTCGATCAGGATCGGAGCGGCCGGCGCCGGAGAAACGATAGCCTCCGCTGAAATTTTTGAAGCATCAGCGTTCGTAGTTACGTCAGCAAACGCTCGTTCCATCATTTCTACTACGCGGTCGTGCTCGACATTCCCCGCCGCGGCGATAACGAGATTTGCCTGAGAAAAAGCATGCGCATGAAAGTCGGTAGTCGTTTGCTGATCGAAAGTGGAAACTGTGTCTTCGGTACCTTCAATCGGACGGCCGAGTGGGTGATTCGGAAAGTAAGCAGCGTTGAACAGTTCACCGAGTAACTCGTCTGGAGTGTCCTCGACCATCTTGATCTCTTCGAGGATTACTTTTCGCTCTCTTTCGAGATCCTGCTGGTCAAATCGGGGGCGAGAAACCAGGTCGCCGAGCAGATCGATGGCTTCCGGCAACCTGCTGTCGGCAACCTTTATGGCAAAGCCAGTCATCTCCTGAGTAGTGTAGGCATCCAAATGCCCCCCGAGGCGGTCTGACTCAACAGCAATATCGCGAGCTGAACGGCGCGTCGTTCCTTTAAAAACCGAGTGTTCGATGAAGTGACAGATCCCGTTGAGGGTGGCCGACTCGTGGCGGGAGCCCCGGCGCACCCAGATTCCGGCGGTAACTGAACGCAGGCCGGGCATATGTTCAGTCAGAATTGTGATGCCAGTTGGGTGTCGTGTTAGTTGGACGTTGTCGATCATGCTTGCTTTGAAATGCTCGTTTTGAGTGATTAGACGTTTGGGGGTTGGGATTGAAATCGTAGCACGCGGCAAAATTGCCCGCAAACAGTGCTAAAAATAGGGCATTTCGCTTGACAGAGCTTTGAAAAGTGGCCGAAAATGCGGTCATCTAGTGGTTCCGGTAAGTCTCCTGGCCTGAACCTGTTCGCCCGCGTAGAGGGCACTTATTCCTGGTGCACTGGAATGAGGATGAACTTCAGGAAAGTCCTTCCCAAGTTGAGCCGAAACACACAGACGCCGTCTTTTGTCGCAGCCGCTCCCGGACTGGAGTCTGCGCTTGGAGGTTTTCGCCCCATGAAAAGAAGAGTTGGCTTCGCGCTGAGTTTGTTTGCGCTTTTAGGTTTGTTTTTTGTGAGCGTTCCAGATGCCCGGGCGGGCAAGGGTTCGCTGGCGACTATTACCGGTTCGGTGAAGGACGATAAAGGTAACCCTTTAGCGGGCGCTTTGGTTTCACTACTGAAGGATGGCGCGAATGTCGTAATCAAAGAGACGAAAACCAGCAACGACGGGCGCTTTGTGGCAAAGATTGCGCCGGGACGCTATAGCATTCGGGCAATTGCCGAGGGATTCAATGCGGTCGCGTTTGCATCGGTTGAAGTGAGGCCCTCACAAGAGTTGGTTTATCGATTCAACCTGGAACCGATCGGCTCCGGGAAAACCTTACCGGAGCGCCGCAGGGATCGTGAAGACGTAAGATGGATCCTCCGTTCAGCTCAAACTCGCCGTTCAATTTTCCAGGTTCAGGAAGGCAGCGACGAAGACATTAAAGCAGCTCTCGGAATCGAAACGGCAAAAACCGAAACCGGAGCTCCCGTCGCAAACAACGCGATCGAAACGATCGCAGATACAGCCAACAGTTTCAAAGGACGGACTCTTGGGGTAGTCCAAACGTATTTTGCCGGCAGTGCCACCGAGCCGGGTTATCTGGGGTTGAATTTTGCTGTTTCAACGCCCGTTACCGAGCAGGTTGAGTTGATATTCGCTGGCCAGACGGGTCTTGGGGCTGCCGCCCCTGAGCGTTTGGAAGCGACCAGCCGCGTGAGAATAAACGAGCGGCACAACCTGGAAGTCAGTGTCGGCGGGATGCGTTTCAACTCTGCGTCTGCGTCAGAAGGATTGGAAACCCGGCCGGCGGGACAGTTTTCGATCCGGGCAGTGGATGAATGGATCGTCCGAAATGGTGTGGTCATCGTCATGGGTCTGGACTATTCGCGCTTCATCGGCGCGGGTGGGACTTCGTCCCTCAGTCCGCGAATTGGAGTTCAGTTCGATCCCAACGCTCGCACTCGTGTCAAAGCTGCTTATGCTCCTGGCGGCGATGAGGGAGAAACGCAAAGCGTGGCGAGTTTTGAAGGTACCGATGTCGTCTTTACTAACTCGGGAAATCGTCCGATTGCGGTGATCGACGGACAAGCTGTGATGGAACGCACTCATCGACTCGAGTTTGGAATTGAAAGAGTTCTGGGTGACGACTCGAATGTAGAAACAACGGCGTTCTTCGATACAACTGCGGGCCGCGGAGTCGGCTTCCTGCGTACCCCGATTTCTGCCTTCTCCGGTGCTAGCGGCGACGCCCTCATCAACATAGCCAATCAGGAAGGCGCCGCTCGTGGCATGCGCGTGGTTTACACCAGAAGGCTCGGCGGTCAGTGGAGCGCTTCGGCAGGGTACTCGTTTGGCGAGGGCCAGCGTCTCGCACAAAATTTTACTACCCCTGACGAGATGTTCGCGAACTCATTCTTCCAGACTGCCGCGTTGCAGCTGAGCGGCGGATTCAGTAGCGGAACTCATGTGCGGACCGTCTTACGCTTTTCGCCGAACGCCACCGTATTCGCTATCGATCCCTTTGCTGGACGACTCGGAGTTTATGACCCATCGTTGAGCATACAGGTGACCCAGGACCTTCCGAGTTTTGGCTTGCCGGTGCGAGCGGAAGCCGTCCTCGACGCGCGCAATTTGTTGGACGCGCAGCCGGCTGTTGAAAACAGCGAGATACTGACCCAGATTACGACTAACCGTCGTTCAGTGCGCGGCGGCATCTCCTTGAGATTTTAACGACAAGTTTTCCGGTGGCTGGAGTGGCCACCGCCGCCCATTACGGTGTTTTGCTCCAGCCCTCACCGGATGTTTTTCTCCAAAAACATGGAAAACTACAAAATACTGAATCCCGAAAAGGGGCCGTCGTGGGCTTTTAACTTGGCCAGCGCAGTATTGAACAGCGAAACAGGAGTGGGATTTGGGGAACAAACATTGCTCTTTCCCACCGGATCGGGAAGGACGCCGAAGTTGGTGAACTGAACCTTGAAGAGATCGGTGCTTACAACTGGAACCTGGTTAGTGCTCGCTGGCGCAGCAATCCTGCTTGCTGCCGGTGTACTTAACTTCGTCCAGCGAGCCCGGCGCGAGACGCCGCCCTGGGACGGCGTTCGCTGGACCGATACCAGGCAGGGAATCATCGCTGAGACGATCGAGCCCCACTCTTCGGGAGCGCGTTCGAGATTGCTGCCAGGGGATCGACTCATCGCCGTCAATCTCAGTGGCAAAGGCAACGAAAAGTACCAGCCGATCGTCCGCGCCGCGGACGTGCAGATTTACCTGGAGGAGGCGAGGGTTGGCGGCCAGATTCACTACCTAATTGAGCGTCCGTCCTATCCTGAAGAGAGTCGCTACTACTACGCTGACCTCGACAACCTTGACGCTACCCATAAATGGACGCCACGCTCGCTCTACCTGAATCTGATCGGTTTGGTTTTTCTGTTCGTCGGCTTCTTCGTTCTATTCAAACAAGGCGGGCGCGCGCCTTTCGCGCTTCATTTCGCCACCTGGTGCCTGGCGGCATTTGTCTTTCTTTTCTACACCCCCGTCGGTAGTTATCGAGATCTTGATCTAGCCATCGCGTTTCTTAAGAACGTCGCTTTCATTTTATTCTCGCCGCTGTTTCTTCACTTCTGCGCCCTATACCCGGTGCGGCAACACTTGTTCGCTGAGCGACGCTGGCGCACTGTCCTGCTTTATGCGCCCGCTATCGCTTTACTAATCCTGGCAAGTTTCATCTACCTTCGCGACGTTGTTGCCCAGGCGCTGCCAATAGTGCGGGAAATTCCCGCTGTTTCAGAGTCGTTTGTTGAGCTTGTCTGGAAACTCAGTTTCTTCCATTTCAATGCCGCCTTAATCGCCAGCGCCGCGCTGCTGGTCAGGACCTGGGTTAAAGCAAAAAGTGCTGTCGTACGACAGCAGTTGAAGTGGGTCGTATGGGGTTCATTGCTGGCAATTGCTCCGTTCACTTTGCTCTATGGCGCGGGTTACTTGTTAGGTGCGGAGAGCGATCCCTGGCTGATCGATACGGCAGTTTTGCCGCTCGTACTAATCCCCCTCGCGTTTGGCTATTCGGTAATTCGTTATCGCTTGATGGACGTCGAGCTGGTGGTCCGGCGGGTCTTTGTCTATGCCTTAACTACGCTCGCGATCGCGATGTTGATTGGCGGGGTTGTTTACCTCGGCGGGATCTACGCTATTGGCGGCGAGAGTTTCAATTCCGGCGAGCTGACCTTGCGCGTAGTGATTGCGATCGTGGCGATGGCCGTCATCGTCATGCTGGCAGCGCCGGTGAAGGCGTTTTTGCAGGAGCGTACGGATCGACTCTTTTACGGCGAACGCTACGACATGCGTAATAGCCTCCTGGATTTTGGGCGCACGTTATCGGCTACTACTGCCCTTGAGCCTTTACTTGACTCGCTCGTCAGCCGGCTACAGGAAGTAATGAATGTCGGCCGGGTCGCAATCTTTATTGAAGACGGCAACGCTGGTTCTGGATATCGACTCGCGCGCGCGGAGGGCCTGGCAGCGGAGATGATTGTACCGCCCGACTTTCGCGAGATGATTCGCGTGCGCTCTGCGGAGAGTGGCGTGGTGCGCACGGACGATCTGGATGTAGCCCCGGAAGCGAGTGGCTTTGTGCGCCGGACGTTGCATTACTACGTGCCGTGTGTTGTGCGCGGACGCATGGTTGCGGTTATCGGCTTAGGGCGTTCTTCTGATGGCGCCTTGCTCTCCTCCGAAGACGTGGAGATCCTGAGGACGGTTTCCGGCTATGTTGCGGTAGCGATTGAAAACAGTTTGCTTTACCAGGAGCAGCAAGCACGCGCCTCAGAGTTAAAACTTCTGAAGGAATTCAACGAGTCAATTATCGAATCGATCAACGTCGGACTACTGGCGGTGGATCTCGATGGCCGCGTGACGCGCATGAACTCGGCGCTGGAGCTGATTCTGGGGCTCGCTCGCGATCAGGCAATTGGCAAGCGCGTTGAAGAGCTGTTCTCCGAAGACTTTGCCGACACGCTCCGGCAGGTATTAGGCAACGATCGCTGGCGTCTCAAAGAGATTCGCAACATCTATAAGATCCATACGGCAACGCGCGCGGGACAGACTTTGGTGCTGAACATTGCGATCGCGCCGCTTCAGGATCTGCAGGAGCAGACTGGCGCCCTGGTCGTTGTCGAAGACGTCACTTCGCGCATTCACCTCGAAGAGCAACTGCAACAGCGCGAAAAGCTATCGTCAATCGGTTTGCTGGCCGCCGGCGTGGCTCACGAAGTAAACACTCCGTTGACGGGAGTCTCGTCGTACACGCAAATGCTTTTGGGAATGTTGCCCGAAACTGATCCGAAACATGCCCTGCTGCAAAAAGTTCGGCGCCAAGCGGAACGCGCGACCAACATCGTAAATAACCTGCTCAATTTCTCGCGTACCGGAAGCGCAACCGAGTTTGGCGAAGTAAACATTCACAAGGTTCTCGACGACACGCTGCAACTGCTTGAACCTCAGCTGCGCAGTAATCAGATCGAGATCATTCGTGCTTATCACGACGAACAACCGCTCGTATTCGGCAACAGCGGTAAGTTACAGCAGATCTTTACTAACCTGTTGCTCAATGCGCGTGATGCCATCCCCAATGGCGGACAGGTCAAGATTTCAACAGCAACTGACGATAACGATTCATTGGTAGTGGAGATTGCCGATAGCGGAATCGGAATCGCTCCGGAAAACGTAGCGAAGATTTACGATCCGTTCTATACAACGAAGGGTGTGGGTCGCGGCACCGGTCTGGGCCTGGCAGTTTCCTACGGCATCGTGCAGGAACACTCAGGCCACATCACGGTTGAGAGCACGCCGGGAAGGGGCACTACTTTTAGAATCAGCTTGCCTACGTCCGACTTGCGCGCTCGCTTGCAGCTCGTTGGCGACTAACATTATTGGTGAGAACCATTTTGAGCCGGACGCAAATGGCGTTGAGCTGTTTGTCTCCGGCTTTTGTTATCTGTGTTGTTCTCGCCTAAACTGAACCACAAATTTTTTTCGATAGCTCAAAAGAATAATAAGAACGCATGGCTAAGAAGGGCGCAGTACTAATAGTCGACGATGAGGAGATCATGCGCGATGTCCTGGAGACGCTGCTCTCCGCGGAAGGATATCGAGTTGATCTCGCGAAGACCGGCGAGGAAGGAATCGAAGCCTATGGTAAGCGGGCTTACGACGTGGTCCTGCTTGATGTTTCCATGCCCGGCATCGGCGGACTGCGCGCCCTCGAAGAGCTGCTCAAGAACGATCCCGAAGCGGTGATCGTAATGATCACTGCCTACGCAACGTTCGACACCGCAATCGCGGCCTGGGAGCGGGGCGCTTTCGGCTGCATTCGCAAGCCGTTTCAAAACGAACAGATCACCGGGACGGTGGCTGCGGGAATCAAGCGACGCCGCAAGGAAGAAGAACGGCAGACCCTGCGGCGCGCGATGAGTCGCGCAGTAGATCGTGGAGCGATAGTTGGCCGCTCGGATGTGATGCAGGAAGTTTTCCGGCTAGTGGAACAGGTTGCCCCGGCGCGTTCTACTGTTCTGGTGACCGGCGAAAGCGGTACCGGCAAAGAGCTCATAGCCAAGGCCATTCACGAAGCCAGTATGCGCGCCGCCAAGCCGTTCGTTACCGTTAACAGCTCAAATATTCCTTCGGAACTCTTGGAGTCGGAACTTTTTGGACACACGCGCGGCGCTTTCACCGGCGCCGTTGCAGTGAAGAAGGGATTGTTTGAAGTCGCGGATGGCGGCTCAATTTTTCTCGACGAGATTGGCGACATTCCTCCTGAAACGCAGGTGCGCTTGCTCCGCGTGATTCAGGAGCGCGAGTTTACGCCGCTCGGAGATACGACGCCGCGACGCGTCGATGTCCGGATCATTGCCGCGACGAATATTGATCTAAAGGAGGCGGTGAAACAGGGAGCCTTTCGCGAGGATCTTTATTACCGGCTGGCGGTTGTCCCAATCGAGCTTCCTCCGTTACGTGACCGGCGCGAAGATATACTCGCCCTCGCCCAACACTTCATCGCGAAGTACAACGAAGAGAATGCCCGGCAGGTATCTTCCCAACTCGCGCCGGAGGTATTGGCACTGCTTGAGGCTTACTCCTGGCCCGGCAATGTGCGCGAGCTCGAAAATACGATCGAACGAGCAGTGGTGATTGCTCCCGGAAATGAGATTACGCGCGAGTGTTTGCGCAACGAGATTAGCGATCCGCAAAGTGCCGCAGCCAGATCACACGACGGCGCCAGCATGACGGCAGTCCAGGACATCGGACGGGGCGTGAATTTCTACGATGAGGTGCGGCGTTTTGAAATTGATTTGATCCGGCGAGCCCTGGATCAAACCGGCGGACACCAGTCGCGCGCCGCGCGGTTGCTGGGTATGAACGCGACTACCTTGAATTCCAAGATAAAGACTTACAATATTAGCCTGCGGCCACAGGTATAGTCGTAACTTTTCAGAAGGAGCAGCAAGTGAGACGTCGTGATCTTGATGGTTGTCCGATCGCCGGCGCGCTGCAGGTGATCGGCGATAAATGGACGATGCTGATCATTCGAGATCTGGCGCACGGGCCGCGGCGCACGATGGAGCTCCACACGAATCTGCAACCGATCAGCAGTCGCACTCTCGTTGGCCGCTTACGAGATCTGGTCGCTGACAACATTCTGGAACGTACCGACTTTGGCGGAAACCCTCCCCACATCGAACATTCTTTAACTCCACGCGGCCGGTTATTGATTCCCTTGCTCGACGCCTTGCGAGAAGCGGGTCAATTGTTGAATTGCAATGAATGTGAGGATCGGAAGAGACGTCGTGGTGCTTACTGCGAAACCTGTCCGAGCAATGGCTGGGTTCCAGTTACGGCCGAACCGATCTCCCGTCCAGTGCGGCAACGTCGCGAGCGCGACGATTCAATAGTTCTGCTTTAACACTCTCGGCTTTGCCGCCTTCCGTGCGGTGAGGCTTGCCTCACCGGCAAACTCTCAAAATCAAAAACCGCGAGGCTGAGCCTCGCGGCTAGATTGAAAAACCTCAATCGGTAAGGCAAGCCTTACCGCACGGACAGCGGCAAGCCGCGCGCATTCTGAACGTTCATTAGACGCCCCTTACTTTTTACCGAGCTAGTCCCCTGACTTCGCAACTTCAATTTGATTAGAGATGACTTTGCCGTCAGGCGTGATTACCGACGCATGGTCAGCAGTGACTCGTTCGCCCTCAATTGTAATTTCATCGCCCGTTGGCATCGCGACCGGAAGGTGATCTAGAAATCTTTCCGCGTCGAGTGCTGACATGCAGCCGGTGCCGGCGGCAGTAACCGCCTGTCGGTAGACCGAATCCTGAACGTCGCCGCAGGCGAACACGCCGGGGATATTGGTCGCGGTCGAATGACCGGAGGTCTTAATGTAGCCAACGTCGTCGGTGTCGATCTGGCCCTTGAAAAGATCCGTATTGGGTTTATGCCCAATAGCTACAAACACGCCGGCGCAGGGAAAAACACGTTCTTCACCAGTTTTGAGAGTTCTTAGTCTGACTCCTGTGACTCCCTCTGCCGGAGTGCCCAATATTTCCTCAACGGCAGTGTCCCAGATGAACTCCAACTTTGGATTACTGAAGGCCTTGTCCTGCATGATTTTTGATGCGCGCAGTTTGTCGCGCCGGTGTACCACATAAACGCGTTCAGCATAGCGAGTGAGAAAAGTCGCCTCTTCCATCGCTGTGTCACCACCACCAACTACCACGAGGACCTTGTTTCGGAAGGCCGGCAGCGGTCCGTCGCAGGTGGCGCAGGCGGAAACGCCGTTGCCGCCGAACCCTTCAGGAACCTTTGCCTCGCCGGGAATTCCCAACCACTTCGCCGACGCTCCGGAAGCAATGATTAAAGTGGCAGCCTTAATGATGTGTTCCGCGGTGTGCAGCGTAAAAGGCCGCTCTTGCAGATCGACACTGGTAATCCAGGCTTCCAGAAACTCCGTGCCAAAACGTTCTGCCTGTTTACGAAACTCAACCATCAAATCAGGCCCTTGAATACCCTTTGCAAAACCGGGGTAATTCTCCACATCGGTCGTAATCATCAACTGTCCCCCCGGCGCTGTTTGCTTCTCAGCGTCAGCGGGGGCATCAACTACAAGAGGCGCAAGATTCGCGCGCGCGCTGTAGATTGCGGCCGTCAATCCGGCCGGGCCAGAGCCAATGATTACCACGTCCCGGTGGATCGTATTTTTCGTCATTGAGTGTGCTGTTTTCCCTTCGTTTTGCGGTGAAAATAATCAGGCAGACTGTAACTAAATGCACATCAGTATAGCCTTTTCGGTTAGGCGTATAGTATAACTACTGATACTGAAGTAGTCGAACTAAGGGCTTGCGAATCAACCACGCAACTCGCCACCAGGAGATTCTGGCAAAATTTGAAGGAAGGCACTCCCCAGACGATTGCTTCCATAGCCGTAATCGGAGCGGGCACCATGGGGCATGGTATCGCGCAGGTTGCGGCAGCCGCTGGTTATCGGGTCATTCTCCGAGACCTGGATCGCGATAGTCTTGCACGCGGTATCAGAGCCATAGAACGCAATCTCGATAAAGGGATGCAGTTAGGCAAACTGAGTGAGGAAGATCGCGAGCAAACACTTCAGAACATCCACGGCACGATCGAGCTCCAACAAGTAGCGACAGCCGATCTAATCATTGAGGCAGCACCAGAACAGCTAAGGCTGAAGCAGGATTTGCTGCGCGAAACTGAATCACTTGCCGGCCACGACTTCATTTTTGCGTCTAACACTTCGTCACTTTCGATCACCGAAATCGCCACCGCTTCCGCGCGACCCGGCCGGGTAGTGGGGATGCACTTTTTCAATCCTGTCCACGTGATGCGTCTCCTTGAGATTGTCGTGGGCAAGGCGACGTCGGACGATACTGTGGAAACTGTTCGAGAAGTCGGTCGTCGCATGCGCAAGGATCCGATCATTGTTAACGACGTTCCCGGTTTCGCCTCGAGTCGTCTTGGTGTCGCGCTCGGTTTGGAAGCGATGCGGATGTTGGAACAAGGCGTCGCGAGTGCGAAAGATATCGACAAGGCAATGGAGCTTGGCTACAACCATCCGATGGGCCCGCTGAAACTCACTGATGTTGTCGGCCTTGATGTTCGCTTGAATATCGCTGAGTATCTCCACACTGCTCTGGGTTCAGAAACATTTCGGCCCCCGGACGTGTTACGGCGGTTAGTCAGCGAAGGAAAGTTGGGCAAGAAAAGCGGCGAAGGTTTTTATAGTTGGCGAGAGGAAAATGGAGATGCGCGCCTGGCGCACTCTTCGTGAGAGCGTAACGCCACTGTGTTACCTACTATGAGTACACCCTACAACAACGAAGAGAGGCGTTTCGCTCTACGAATGTCGTTGCGGCTGCCGATTGTTGTCTCCGGGCGGGCAGAAGATGGTTCTGCGTGGAGTGAGCCGACGGAGACTGATGACATTTCCAACACTGGAACGCTCTTCCATCTCAATCAAAAGGTGAATCGCGGCGAGCGTCTCTACCTGCGCGCGCACCGGCCCGATGGAGCCCCAATTGAAGTAACGGCGATTGTGGTGCGAGTTGCACCAGCGATCTACGGCACCGCGCGCGTGGGCGTGCAGATCGCGGAACCAACTGAGAACTGGTTACGGCTTTTCGTTTCCTGGGTAGCCGACGAACAACCCGCTGTCGCTGATCCCGACGTCCCACCTACCGAATAACCTCCGTACCTCGGTTCGCATTTCAATCCAGGAGAATCCGAGTCAACTAACCAAAACTTGCAGGTTAGGAAGGGGCCTGCCCCCGCTTCTTTCAGGGATGAAGGCGAAGGGATGAGGGCTGAAACGGGTCCAGTTGTTGACAATGATTCATCCCTCATCCTTCATCCCTCATGGTAGGTGGGGCAGGCCCCCTTCCTAACCTGCGATTTCAATAGACTGAGTCATCACCACCCTGGGCTACTGTCAGGCCTACTGTTTCCCTTCTATGCCAGTCTCGTTGACGATTCACGCCTTAGCCTTTACGATTCTCACACTTCAATCCCAATCAAATAGGAGCAGTTAATGTCGCAAGCCATGCCACAAGGTTACGAGACTCTTTTGCTTGAACAGCGCGGACGTGTCGCCCTCGTTACGATCAATCGTCCGGAAAAAAGAAATGCTCTGAATATTAAAACGCGAGAAGAAGGCGCCGCGTTACTGCAGCAACTTGATCGTGACGATTCAGTAGGAGTCGTTGTGATCACTGGCGCCGGGGACAAGGCGTTTATTGCGGGGGCCGACATCGCTGAGTTTGCGGGCCGCACCGCGATGATGCAGCGCGATGTAATGACGGGGCAGTCGTTGTTTACCGCCATGGACAGCTTCAGTAAACCGATTATCGCGATGGTAAATGGCTATTGTCTCGGCGGCGGCTGCGAGCTGGCCCTCGCCTGCGACCTGCGCATTGCCAGCGAGACCGCTTCCTTCGGCCAGCCGGAGATCAATCTGGGAATCATCCCGGGTGGCGGCGGCACCCAACGATTGACGCGTTTGGTGGGTGAGGGCAAAGCGATGGAATTGATCCTTACCGGCGACATCATTGACGCGAAGACGGCGTTTGCGATCGGACTTGTTAATCACGTAGTGCCTGCCGACCAACTTGAAACGACGACGATGGAGCTCGCTGGACGTATTGCCGATAAGGGTCCAATTGCTCTCCGCCTGGCAAAAGAAGCCGTGAAGATCGCTTCCCGCTCATTGCTCGATGAAGGCCTGCGTCGTGAAGTAGATCTGTTCGGACTCTGCTTTTCGACTGCCGACAAGGATGAAGGTGTCAACGCGTTTCTGCAGAAGCGCAAGCCGGAATTTAAAGGGAAATAGAAACCAACTTTGTACTTTGAGCTTAGTCCTTTGTTCTCTTTGCGCTGTTTAACCTATCGATGAAGCAAATCAATTTTTGTCACCGAACAAAGTTCAAAGTACAAAGTTCAAAGCTCCAAGGTTAAAAAGAAAGTGACGTTGAAGATCATTCTAGTTATCTTAGGTTTGGTGCTCGCAGCGATCGGTGGTGTCATCTTCTACCGTGCGATGTTTCTTGAGCCTCCCGCGGCAGTAGTGATCACCAATACAGATGTTCGCGAAGTCCCAAACACGATGCGCATAATCGGCGGTATTGCGCTTTTCGTCGCCGGTGCGACGATCGCTTTTTTCGCCGCGCTCCGAATGAGAGCAGTGAAGCAAAATCTGTAACTGACGCTTGAATCAAGCGGCTTTACGCACATCAGGGCATGGCTTTACCTGCGCCGAGCTCTGAACCCGAATCCGTCGCGGCGCGGACCACTTACAAACCCGGGGAGTCCTTACAAATGTCCCCAGTAAAAAAACCCTTCCCTAAGATCAAAACCCCGAGGACGTGGGCCCGCCTTCTGTTCACGACTGTTTCATCGGTTGTCGCCGCGGCCATTATCCTCGTGAGCCTTGCCGCCCTAACGATCTCGCCGGCAGATACGGCGGGCATCCCGTCTTCAGCTTCCGTCCGCAATGCCTTTCCGACCCAAACACCACGACCGAGAAGACCGGCGAGAGTCGTTACGGAAATACCGCGACTCAACCCTGTAAAACCTTCGCAGACGAATGATCGGCCAGCTCCCGCGTGTCCTGCCATGAGCATGAGCTGCCCAGCGTCGGTTAGCGAGGGGACTGAAGTCACCTACACGGCACAGTGGAAAGGCGGTACCCCGGGCGTCAAGCCAGAATATGTATGGTCTGTGTCCGCTGGAAAAATCATCAAGGGACAGGGTACGCAGACGATGACGTTAAGTACCGAGGGCGCTGGTGGAAGATCAATAACTGTAAGACTCGAACTCAACGGCTTTGGTCTAGAGTGTTTCAAAAGATGTTCCTTTCGCGTGGACAAGCCGAAAATAGACATCGTTCCAGTCACGCCCCGACCAATCACCCCGACGCCTACAGCTCCAACCACTCCAACGCCTACAGTAACGCGTACAGCAACACCGACGCCGACCCCAACCCCTACACCGACCCCCACGCCCACACCTACGCCAACAGTCACACCAACGCCTGGACTGACACCAACACCAACACCAACGATTCCCGAACTGGAGGTAGTCGTTACGACCTCTCCTCCAGGCGGCTATCCAACTCCAGCACCTGAAACATTTGAGCCTACGCCGCCGGCCGGCACTGCGGGGAAAACCAGACTCTGGCCTTGGATCCTCGTGGCTATCGTGCTGGTACTTGCGGGGGCAGCGGCGTTTGGAATCGGCCGGTTGCGGCGCAGGGGCGGGCTTTTCTCAGGAGGAGAGGTCAAGACTGAGGAGACCAGAATTGAAATAGCAGATGCAGAAAACGGTCTGACTGCGGTGATAGCGAAGGCCAAGAAGAAAGACGAAAAAGTCCGTTGCACATTATTCGCACCCCACGAAGCAGCACCCGGCGACGCCTTTTTGGTTCAAGCGTTCGCGCACCTCGAGGAGCAAGCCCAGCTATTGAGTGAAATAGCGAAACAGGCGAATCGTGATACCACGGTACGCGGATCGCAGAGGCTTGGGGAGATCGCCCGGGGAGAAAAACTAGGTTTTGATCTTGAGATGTCCGGCCTTGAAATTGACGAACCGTCGCAATCGCTCATCTGGCTTGGTGAGATTGAGTCGGTAACGTTCGGTGTAACAGTGCCAGAGACCTTCAAGCCTCGGAGTATCAACTGCAAGCTTTCTGTCAGCCGGCATGGTGTGCCCATAGGCCACATCAAGTTTAACTTTGAAATCTCAGCTGAGTCTCAGGTTGCCGCGGAGAAAATGCTTAACTCGCATCAGGACTTTGTCGCTTACAAGTTGGCATTCATCTCTTACGCCTCTGCGGATCGCAGCGAAGTAATGAAGCGCGTGCAAATGCTCGACGCGGCAGGAATCAAATATTTCCAGGACTTGCTCAGTCTTGAAGCAGGAAAACAATGGGAACCGGTGATCTATCGTTACATTGATGAATGTGATGTGTTCTTTCTCTTTTGGTCAACTGCGGCGAAAAAATCGAAGTGGGTCAGGAAGGAGGTCGAGCGAGCACTCGAGCGGACAGGCGACAAGTTCGATGCACCACCGGATATCCGAGGCATTCCCATTGAAGGACCGCCGCCGGTCGAACCACCGCGATACCTGGCGAAGATCCACTTTGACAGCAAGTTTCTCTACTTCACCAATCCAAGAGACGGCAAGAGTTGATTTTGCGCTCGCGTTGACTTTGGCGGAACATTTTTGAGGGGCAGCTTAGAAAGGTACACCTGTGGCTGCCTCGCGATTTCCTGGCTTATAGATTTCCAAAATTGATTCACGATGCTCGTGCCTGATTCATCACAGAGACACTTGATGAAGCTGTTAGCAAAGTCGCTGACCGCCCTGGTGGCGTTCTTACATCTCGGCTTTATGACACTCGAAATGTTTTTCTGGGATCATCCGCTTGGTAGAAAAATCTTCTCCATGACCCCAGCGGTTTCTGCTTCATCTGCGGTGTTGGCGAAGAACCAGGGACTCTACAACGGTTTCCTCGCTGCCGGGCTTATCTGGGGGATTTGGAAGGAGCGCCGAGACATTAAGGTGTTCTTCCTGGTCTGCGTTTTGATCGCCGGCATCTTCGGAGCGCTCACCGCAAAGCCGTCGATTCTCTTTACCCAGGCACTCCCAGCGGTGATCGCGCTTATTTGCGTCCTGCTGGCCACGCGTGCGGAGAGCAACGAGCGCAAAATTATCTAGCGCATGACAGTCTCACATAGCTTCACGTGCCGCGCGACCGGCTGAACCTTCACAGTCAACAGCGTTTTGTGAGCCAACGCACAGACACGTTTTTTACAGGTGATATAGGAGCGCTCTTACCTCGCGCTCAGTTTTTGAACTTCTACCCTTTCTGTGGTTGTTTCCGTGAAAAGAGATATTGAATGCAGAGGCAAGCCTTCGCAATGCTTTGATCATAGAAGGAACTGAACGTGCAAATTAGAACTCCTACTCCTCTGCTGCAGTTTCAGAATCCGCCAAAAAAATTGATGGACTCACTTTCGGCCGCGGTTTTTGTCGATGATGACTTGTGGGTCGCGTCCGATGAGACGATTAGCGTGGAACGACTATCAACAGACGATGGCTTAACGTTCCAACATCACAAATCGTTTTCACTCGACGGTTTTATCAACTTGCCCGCACACGGGACCCCGGCTGATCAGGAAATTGATATCGAGGGATTGGACTATCACGATTCATATTTATGGTTGATTGGCTCGCACAGCATCAAACGGAAGAAAGTAGAACGAACCGATAAGGGCACCGACGCGAAGTTGATTGAGAAGTTGGGAACGATTGAGAGGGAGGGCAATCGTTTTATCCTCGCCCGCATACCTCTCCTGAAAAACAGTCACACTGGAGAGCGGGAGCTCCTCAGCGAAGGCGAAGACCCGCCTGGCTCCAACCAAATTTTAAAAGCGTCTCGCCTGGCGGGAGATGCCGTGAGCGACGCACTCAGCATCGCAATTAGGAATGCTGAAAAAGACGAGAAGCAGAAGTATCTGTCCAGCTACTTGGATATCCCCGGTAAGGACAACGGACTTGATATTGAAGGATTGGCCGTCGCCGGTGAAAAAGTTTTTGTTGCCTTACGCGGACCGGTGCTGCGCGGTTGGGCAGTCGTACTGGAACTATCTGTCGATACGAGCGACAGTTCCGGACTCGTCCTGAAGGAATTCGAACCCAACCGCTCTTACAGAAAGCACTTTCTTGATCTAGCCGGGTTGGGAGTTCGAGAGTTGTCCATTCAGGGCTCAGACTTACTTGTTTTGGCCGGCCCGACGATGGTCCTTGATGGTCCGGTAATTCTCTATCGCTGGAAGGACGCCCTGAACACGAGTGGTGAAAGTGTGGTGAGGGGAGATAAGTTAGTGGTCGAAATGAGAGTCGAATTGAAAATTGCCCCTGCGCCGGGTACCGATCATGCAGAAGGTTTCGCTATCGTCCCAAATGGTGGGCCGCCCCGCCAGTTATTGGTCGTCTATGACTCTCCGGGCAAGGAACGAAGAGAGGGAGTTGTGGATGCAGTAAGAGCGGATGTATTTGATCTGCCTGGCCACTAAGGTTTGCTCTTCTACCGCAGGGCTTTCGCCGATTGTCCTATATGTCCTACTCAGCCATTTAGGATCCAGAAGCTTCACCTTACATTTTCACGCCTCAGTCGCGTGCGGGAGACTCATATGAAATTCTCAACATTCTCAACCGTATTTCTCTTTGTCTTACAGATACTGCCCAATCACGTATTCTCGCAAGAACTATGCAAAGCGCCTTGTGAATTTCGTTTTGCCGTTTATGGAGATTCGCGCAGCGACCACGCGATCCATAAAAATATTGTTTCAAGGCTGGTTGACGAAGAACCTCAGTTGATACTGACGACAGGAGATGTTGTCGAAGGGCTATTTTCACCAGAAGCATCTTGGAAAAAGCAGTGGCGAACCTACGATGAAATCATCAAAGGTTTTAAGAATAAGAATATCTGGGTCTTTCCGTCAGTGGGAAATCACGATATTTTCGCTGACAGGTGGGCCACCGACCAGTATGAGCAACGGGTTAGTAAGTTGTTTGAACACGGAACTGATCCGCCGGTTCGCCCCGGACGTACGCCCTTTTTCTATGCTTTCGACAAAGGCAACGTCAGGTTTATTTCCATTAACAGTCTCAGGACTAGCAAATTAGAGCCGGGAAAGCCGCAATATGAATGGCTTGAATCTGAACTTCGCGATGCTCGCGCGGCGGGCAAATTCATAATCCCGTATTTTCATATTGCAGTCTTTTCTATCGGCAAACACGGTAGCAAAGTATCCCTACAGAAACATCTCCACCCCCTGTTTTTGAAACATGGAGTGAAGTTAGTGTTTCAAGGACACGACCATAATTACTACAGAACAACCCGATGCAACTATGCAAACCCCACTGCCAAAAAAGGTAATACCAAATGCGGAAGCATGGACCTGACAGGTGTCACATATATCGTCTCAGGCGGAGGAGGTGCTGGTCTCTACGAAGCCAAAAACAAAAAGGAAGGCATTCAGGACGATAAGTTTGAGATGGCATACAATTATACGATTGCCGATGTCTTTCCGACCGAAATTGTCCTCACGACGTACTCTTCAAAGGAGCCGCTAAAGGTTTCTTATCAGAAGATCGATAAGTTGCGGTGCCCTATTGATTCATCGGCACCGTGTAAAGAAGATCGCTAACGATTGATTGCTTCCTTCTACGAGACATTCGCGCACCGCCGTTTACCGATAAGTGGCGGTGCACGCGGCGTGTAGTCTGTGCCTTCTGCTCGAGCTCATGCAACATTTCGTCGATCAATGCCATCGTTGCTCCCTTCGAAAATCCCAGTTACTGCTGGCGATTCTTTTCGTAGTTCACCATCCACTGCACTCCGAATTTGTCTGCAAATGATCCGTAGTAAGCTCCCCAGAACATGTCCTGCAGCGGCATTTCTATTTTCCCGCCAGCGGAAAGTCCGTTGAAAAGCCGCTCAGCTTCTTGTTTGCTTTCGGGCGAAAGGCAAATATAGAAGTTGTTGCCGAAGGTCAGTTTTTGTCCCAGTGATTCCAAAGAGTCGGTACCCATAAGGACGTTACCGTTACCGATCGGCAACGCAACGTGCATGATCCGCTCCTGGTCGCTCTCGGCTATTTGCCCACACTCCGCGTTGTCCTTGAATCGCATCAACGCCGCAAACTCGCCGCCAAAGACCGATTTGTAAAAATTGAACGCTTCTTCGGTGTTGCCGTTAAAGTTTAAGTAGGGATTGATTGCTGCCATTGTATTTCTCCTTAAAGTTATTGGGGTCCGCAACCTCGCCGCGGCCGTATCTCCGACGCTAAGACTGATTTGTTGCTGCTAACCATTAGTCGAATGGTGAAGCTTCAGATCGACACGCCTGGAATAATTTCTTCTGGACATTCTCCCGATTAAATCAATTGCAGTCGGGAAGGGTGGTTTACCCCCGCTCTGATTGAATGGTGCTAATGCTTAGCGGGCAAGCCCGCTTTCTGGCTGCAAGTTACCCCAATTGGCAATGTTTTTAGTCGGCGCGATTAAGGGCCCGGACGGCAAGCAACAAGCAGATTGTGGCGAACGCCACGACCGCGACGCCTTCAATCAGAAGAGTCTTTGGTGAGCCCACGCCCAGCAAGCTGAATCGCAGTAGATCAACCTGCCAGGTCATCGGGTTGAGGTAGGCGGGGACGCGAAACCAAATGGGCAAGTCACTCAATGGATAAAACATCGAGCTCAGAAACATGAGCAGGATGTACGATGCGCTCAATACGGTATTGAACGCATCCATTCGCGCGAGCTTGATAGCGAAGACGCTGAAGAGAAAGAACCAGCCTGCGGTTGCCGCTGTTACGATAGCGGCTGTCAGAGGCAACAAATCCCACCGAATCGGAGCGCCCATAGCTACCACGCCCAGCACCACAGCGAGGACTGATCCGATTACGGCGAGCAGCACATTAAAGCTGATCTTGCCGATCAGAAGTTGCGGCCGCGTGATCGGATAAGTCAGCAACTCGTAGAAGATCCCAGAATCCTTGTCCATGAAGAAACCCCACGAGGTGTTCATCGCAACTGAGAACGTAACCATCCCGAGCACGCCAGGCAACAAGAAGGCGGTGTAGCCAAAAGCTTGTCCTTCGACGGCAACCGAGCCGCCCAGCATCCGCTCAAAGCCCATCCCGAAAAGAACCAGGTAAGCGAGTGGCACGAAGAGATCCCAGAACACAAATCCGATATTCGTCATTCGCTGCCGGTAATCACGGTAAAAAACCGCGCCGATGCCTGTCATCGCTTCTCCTTCATGAGTGTTATAAAAATCTCTTCAAGCGTGGGTCCGCGCACTTCAAATTGCAGTATCGGCGTCTCTCGAGAAATGTCGGCCAGCCTCCCGAGCAGGGAAGCTTCTTCACCCTGGAACACCATTTCGACCGTGTTGCCATCAACCTGCAGTTTCACCGGCTGCAGAGCCTCAAGTTTACTGACGAGGTCTCCGTTCGTGTCTGCAAATAAGAGATTCACTCGGAACATGTGGGTGGACAGTTTGCGCAGCTCCGGCAAGGTACCGGAAGCCATCGAACGTCCGCGGTCCAGTATCATGATGCTTTCGCAAAGTTCCTCAGCTTCACTCAGCACCTGCGTAGTCAACAGAATGGTGCGACCCTGGCGCGCTTCTGCGCGCAAACGATCCATCACCCGTCGTTTCATGAGAGGATCCATGCCGGTAGTAGCTTCATCCAGCATGATGACCGGCGCATCGAGCATAAAAATCTTTGCTACCTGAATGCGGCGTTTGGTGCCGAGACTCAGCTCCTGCACCGTGTCGCGCAGTTGTGATCCGAGCTCAAACTCCTCGACTACCGTCTGCAATCGTTGTTGCGCTGCATGGGATTTCACGCCGTGGAGATAGGCATAAATGAGCAGGTTATCCCGAACCGTTAAGAGGTTCTCGGTGGCGGTTTGCTGCAGCACAACAGCCAACTGCTGACGCGCCGCTAAAGGTTGGCGAGCGACGTCAAACCCTCGGACAGCCGCGCGCCCTGAAGTGAGAGGCGTAATCGTGCTAATAATTTTCACCAGGGTGGACTTGCCCGCGCCATTCGGTCCGAGCAGACCATAGATGCGGCCTTCAGGAACTTTGAACGAGACGCCGTCCAGGGCTCGCACTACTCCACCATTGCTGGTGCGATAAATTTTTTGCAGATCTTCAACTTCGATAGCGACCGTCATTTCCTACCTGCTGCTGCGATAATTTGTGAGTTTCGTTGAGCTTATCATTGTTCGGCATTCCCGTTGAGGATCAAGATTGAAAGGCAGTACAAGCTGCTTTGCCTTTTGTGCTTTTCAATCACATTCACGTCGGATTACGATGAATAGCGAACGAGTCAGAACAATCTTCGTATCTAGAGTAGTCCGCGAAGGAGTTTCTTATGTACTGTCCCCGCTGTGGGTCAAATCAAAATGAAGAGGTGAAATTCTGCACTGTCTGCGGCGCCAATCTCTCCGCTGTACGCCAGGCAGTCGAGACTCGGGAGACTAGTGGAAAAATTGACCCCAACAAGGCCTGGTTTGCTGAGATGGCCCTGTCAGATGCCGAGAGCAAGAGACGTAAAGAGGAGTCAGATCACAGGCGAGGCGTTACCGCAGAGGTCAGACGTCATAATGAAATCAAAGCTGGTGTAATTGTGGGAAGCCTCGGCCTCGCGGTTACGATTTTTCTATTTGTTTTCATGCAGGGAATCATCCTCGGAGGAGTCTCACGCGAGGCCGGAGAGATCCTCAGTCGCCTCTGGGTAGCGGGGCTGCTGCCTCTGTTCCTCGGGATCGCATTGATCGTTAACGGAGTTTTTGTAAGTAAGAGGCTGGCCGAAATTACGAGACTAGCAGCGCAGACAGGTTCCAATCTTCCAGACAAAGATACAAATCCGCTTGCGCTTAAGTCTGGCGAGGCAACGGAATTTATTGCTCCCGGTTTCAGCGTTACAGAAGGGACCACTAAACACTTAACAACTTCGGATTACAAGCAATAGTTGAAGAAGTTGAACAAGACGTCCTTCAGGAGTGCTATTCCATTTTGTGTGGCGTCATTCCTGCTGACATTGCCGTTGATCCACCATCAAAGCCGTCTGCTGGCTTCAAAATCAGTCCAGCCCTAACCAAATTTCAAAGCTGAAAAGTTTTAGAAACTACTTCCCAAGCCCAATAATCGGTGATAGTCTCTGGCCGCTCTTGAACGCTAACCTCGCAGCAGCCGACAAGAATCCTCTTTCCTATCCATAACTAATCAAGCTACTTCGCGCCAACCATGAAAGAGGGTTGAGCGAAAGGAAAAGTCCATGAAACAAATCCGTATCACCCGAGACGGCAGCACCGTAACGTTTGAAACAGTGAGTATCGATAACACGGAGAACGTGTTTTTCACCAACATGGATCCAGAGCAGCCTCATAAACCCTCGATCCTAAACATGGCCGACGATGAAGAACTTGGGGCGTGTCCCTCTCCAAACTCCAGTCAGGTGCCGGTGCCTGAGCCTGCTGAAGGTACTACGGCAGTTACTTACGGATGTGACCTTCATAAAGAAGAGTCGGGGGTCATCAATGTGTTCCCGCCGCTCGCTGCAGGTAAGACTACTCTGCAAGCGGCGACAAAAGGTCAGCCAATCAGCAAGCAACAAGTGGTGCAGGGAGGAATGTCACCATACACAATCAGCGGCCGAATGTTTCAGGTCAGCGGCGATACTCCCAGCTCAGGTTCGGGCAGCATCGGACCGGGGTTGCAGTTGACCTCAGATCCCACAGGGAACGCTGGCGTGTGGGTGGTGGGGACGCCCACGGTGTCAGGCACCTACAACTTCACATTCACAGTCGACGACGCAATGGGGCGAAACCTGCAACAGGTTCAGTATTCGATGATAGTCAGTTGACTGTTGTTAACGTCACGATATTGACGACACGGAAGGAGACTCACGTGAAAAAAGCGAATAGAAGAATCGGTGCTGGCGTTAACCAGGAACATATCCATAACTGTCAGGGGACGAACCTCAGCGTGCGCGGGCGCGTAATGTCTCGAGGCCCAAGACTGAAGAGCCTCACTGGTCATCCTGTTAAGATCGCAGTCGCGATCGCCATAGTAATTGTGGCCGCACTCCTTGTTGCTACTCCACTTATCGTCGCACCGCTGGCGCAGGCGCAGAGCGCCAGGCCATTGGCTGTAGTACAAAATCTGGGCAGCCCGGCGTTTGCCAATCCTTATGAGGTCCGCTACCGGGAAAAAGAAAAAAAGCTACGGATGGTAATGGAGATTGTCAGCGGTAAATACCAAATACCAAACATAGGGACGGAGACTCTGCGACAGTATCGCGGTTGGGACCCAAATGAGCCTCGGCCCGACATCCCGAATATTAGTCCAGGTCCAACTCTGCGTGCCCGCCTCGGAGATCAGGTTCAAATTTCGTTTCTGAACAAGATAGATGACAATCAGTTTCCCTATTCTTTCGACACCGAGCCGAAGCCCGGGAAGTCCAGCTTCGGTTGCGATCGCAGCGGTACGCTGGATCCTAAGACCGGCACCTATCTTCCCTACCCCGGCAACGACGTGTTTCCAAATTGCTTCCACGGCTCCAGCACCGCCAACATTCACTTCCACGGCACCCACACCACTCCCGATGGGCTTGGTGATAATGTGCTCGTCCAGGTACTCCCGCAACTGAAACAGCCTGACTGGACCAAGACGTTCGACGGAATCTTCAAAGGCAAAATTCCGCAGCAATGGGCGGACATGCCGCCTGATTACCAGAAGCTGCAGATGGACATGATCAAGCAACATGACATTGATTCCGCCAAAGCGGCAGCTAAAAATAAACTGCCGGTGCCGGTGTCGCTGTTAGAGAAGAATAAGGAAATGATCGCCTCAGGCCAGTGGCCGCAGTACCTCATGGGCGCTTTCCCAAACTTCTTCGATATTCCCGACTTCGACACCGCAACTGGAACCTTCAACTCCGGTGGCAATGGTTTTAAGGCAGGTCAGGCGCCGGGCACGCATTGGTATCACGCGCACAAGCATGGTTCGACGTCTCTGCATATCCGCAATGGTCTCGCCGGGGCGTTTGTCATCGAGTCAAGCCACGAGGGCGGCTACGACCACTTCATCAGGAAAACGTTTGGCTGGGGAAACTCTTACGGTGATCACGAGAAGATATTGGTGTTCCAGCAGTTCGACCCGACATCGAATCTCGAAAGAAATACCGCTGTGGCTGAAGGTAAGGGAAGCGTCCAGGTTTTAGTCAATGGACTGTTTACGCCGACCATTACGATGAAGCCTGGAGAAGTGCAGTTGTGGCGGCTTGTGAACGCCACTGAAGGTAACCTTAACGGAGTCATTAACGTCGGGGCTTTCACACCCGCCGGCACGACCACGGGTCTGTTCCAGACTACAGGATTTACCTTCATGCAGACTGCCCAGGACGGCGTGCAGCTAAGTCCCGGGAACTACACCAAGCAACCCTTTCTCAACTCTACCGCACCGACCGATCGTCCAGGGCTCGTGCTGGCTGGTGGCAACCGCGCCGATCTTCTCGTCCAGGCACCAACGACATCCGGTGTGGTGGCTTTTAAGAATGGAAAGACCGGGCCGATTCTGTTCTTCGTCAATGTTACAGGCACCGCGGTAACAATGCCTCCGATTCCGACAACCACCTGGGCCGAGCTGCCTAGGTTTCTAAATGATCTGCCCGCACCACCTGCGAAAGATGTTCCGAATGTCCTGCAGTTTCAGTGGGAATCAGGCCGAACAGGAGTTAATCGTCGGCCCACCTTCCCTCCTCACTTCATGATTAATGGTAAACAGTTCGGAGCATTTGGTGAGACCATTGATCAATGCATGCCGGAAGATGGATTGCAGGACTGGATTCTTGAGAATCACACAAAAGGAGCGGCGCATCCGTTCCATATCCACATCAATCCATTTCAGGTCATTCAGATCGACACGCCAGTAGCAGCGACAGATCCAAACAATTTCCCAACCTACAACACATACAAGCCAACTGGTAACTTCGTCTGGCAGGATGTAGTCGCGATCCCGCCGGCTGTCATGTCTGCAGATGGTAAGACGATTGCTCCAGGAAGGGTTAGGATCCGTCATACCTTTGTAGACTTTCCGGGAACATACGTACTCCACTGTCACATCCTCGCGCACGAAGATCGAGGCATGATGCAACTCGTTCGCGTCGTGCCCGCCGACAAGTATCCGAACGGCTGTCAGGGGACGATTCCAGCGCATCACTAACGATCGGCCCTCGCTACCTTCTTTCGCGCCTGCGGCCCAGTGGATTGGCGCGTTTACGCGCCATTCCGAAGGGCCAATAGGCCAGCCGTTTTACGGCTGGTGTTACCGACGGAGATTACTTGGGTCAGGCCGCTTCAGCGGCCTTATTCGAAAAAAGGCCGTTGAAACGGCCTAACGATCCAATCGTTGCGCCACCGTAACCAGCCGTAAAACGGCTGGCCTAACCGCCCTGCGGGCCTGACACGTAAACGAGGCACGTCATTGAGTCTTGTTTGGTCTACTTTGTGCAAAGCCGTCCGGAGGACACCCTCTGCGACATAAAACTACTGCGTCTGAATGTTATGTCCCTCCATCCCAGTGTTATGAGATCGTCAACCTTAACGGCTCGCAGCGATGCTCGCGAACGCGGGTGGACAATATTGCTGTGTGCAGTTGTCGTGCTCTTGTTTGCACATACCAACGCATCGTCGCAAACCTCCTCGACGAGCGTTGTGACCGGACGGGTGCTGGACGGTAACGGCGCTGCTATTCCTGTTGCCGAAGTCGAGTTGCGGAACTCGGCAACAGGACAGAGTCATAAACAGACGACCAACAGCTCTGGACAGTTTGTGTTCTCAACAGTGGTGCCCGGGGGATACAGCATCGCCGTGCGCCGACAGGGGTTCCGCCAGGCCGTCGTATCTCTTTTGAAAGTGGAAGTGGCGAAACTTTACGGCTTCGACGTAGCGCTAGAAGTTGGAGACGTGGCCGAAACGATCAACGTCGTCGCCGGAGTTGGAACCGAACTTCAGAAGACTGACGCAACAATCGGCAGTGTTATACCAAGCAAGCTTCTGCTCCATCTGCCGTCGCTCGAAAGGAATTCAGTCGAGTTTATGACGCTTCAAGCGGGCACTACTCCCGAAGCTGGCGACGGGGATAACGGCAGCCGGGGCGGATCAGTCACGGGTGCGCGCACAGATCAGAGCACCGTCACTCTTGATGGGATCGACATCACTGAAAATTCGACCGGCGGTGGCGCTGGTTTTCGCTCGATGGTTCCCGTGCCGGTTGAGAGTATCGAGGAGTTCCGCGTCTCAGTGACAAACCCCAATGCCTCTTTTGTGCGTTCGTCTGGCGGACAAGTCGCGCTCGTCGGACGCCGCGGCTCAAATCAATTCCGCGGAGCAGTCTACTGGTATCATCAAAATGACAACCTGAATGCTAATAGTTGGACAAATAATCGCAGTGGCGTGAAGAAAGCAGAACTGAAAGACAATCGGTATGGATTTAGAGTCGGAGGACCGCTGCGACGAGACACATCATTCTTTTTCCTCAACTTCGAAGCGCGCGATTTCTCCCGACCTTTTGACGTGCTCCGCATCGTCCCCACGGAAACGTTACGCCGAGGTATCGTGCGCTTTCAGGATAACGCGGGCCGTGTTGTGGCGTACGACCTCGCTAGTTCTACGCTTTGTGGGCCCACTAACACAGCACGGTGCGATCCGAGGAGACTTGGTATAAGCCCGAGCGTCGCGGCGCTGTGGTCGCTGCTGCCTTTGGGGAATGATCCCGCCAGCGGAGATGGCCTGAACACAACTGGCTGGCGCGCTAGCGCCGACGCCCCTTTGGAGAACGACTATTTTGTTGTTCGCTACGATCATGGACTCACTGAGAGCTGGTGGCTCAACGCCTCGGCGACGTACGCCCGCCGGCTCTCCACCCTCGGAGGGCCGAACGGACTTCGTCAACAACTCGACATCCGGGGCGCAAGAGCTATCTTCACTGGTGACGCTCCTCTGCGTGGCCAGAATATGACGCTTGGATTGTCGGGTTCGTTTTCGCCGGCAGCGACTGGCAATCTCAGACTCGGATGGACACGCGACCGCCAGTCGAGCACACCAATGAACCCGACAGCAGTAGCGAACCTTCTGGCCATTCCCGGAACTAACACAAGTGCCGGGTACGTCGCCTTGAACATCGGGGGTGGGAACCTCGATCAGCTGGTTAGCGAGCCAATCGACGTCGACAGTCAACGCGCACGCACGCAGAGCAACGATAACGAATCGTTCCAGCTTGTTTACGATGGTACGTGGATCACGTCAACTCATTCATTCCAGTTTGGGGTCAATGGCCGTCACTTCATCACGCGGCACACGCGAAACGACAAGGTTGTCGGATCCCTAACATCCGTAATCGCGGACGTTGCACGCGGCAGCAACATCATGATCCCGGGCTCGTCTCGCCCGCCCACGTGTTCGGCGCCCGGACAACGTGATTGTTTGCGCTCAAGTGATGTTGCACAGTGGGACGCCCTCTTCGCCGGCGTGACGGGGATGATTGATAGCATTAGCGTTCTCGCCGTGCGTGACGGCAACCTGAACCTACAACCCTTCGGCAGATCCCTGGACGCGAAAGCGACTCATAATGCGTACGAGTTCTACTTTCAGGATTCCTGGCGGATGAAGCCCTCGTTCGTTCTGACATTGGGCCTTTCGTATAGTTGGCAACAACCGCCGCAAGACAAGTCCGGGCGGCAAACGCGAATGATAAAGATTCAGACCGGCGAGGCGCTGACATACGAAAACTATATCGAACCGCGGCGTCAGG
The DNA here is from genome assembly GCA_963826235.1 of Pyrinomonadaceae bacterium. Taxonomy (GTDB): domain Bacteria; phylum Acidobacteriota; class Blastocatellia; order Pyrinomonadales; family Pyrinomonadaceae; genus PSRF01. The sequence continues at coordinate 1,156,901 of CAWGWE010000003.1, forward strand.
CTGCACTCCGAGGCGAGATCTATAATCCGCAAATAGGATTTGAGCCAGTCAGTTCGGCAGGTGTACGCGTTTTCAAAACCGACTGGAATAATTTTGCGCCGCGCGCGGCGGCAGCATGGAACCCTTCCTTCAAAGGTGGGTTACTCGAGAAACTATTCGGCGACCGAAAGACGGTGCTGCGCGGCGGCTTCGGAGTTTTATTTGACCGTATCAACACTTCGGAATCAGTGATCTTACCCTCGTTGAGCTCTGGGTTCAGTCAGACAATCAACTTGAGGGCGCCTGCTTGTAATTTCAACGGGACGAGTGGGGCTGGTTGTAGTGCGACGGGCGCAGCTCCGCTCTCGGTCTTTCGCGTTGGCGTAGACGGTCTAATACCGATTCCAGCTCAGCCGTCTGTGACCTTTCCTTTCATTCCTGGCCAGCCATTCGGCGAGACGCTCTCTGTTCATGTCGATCCCAACTTCGACGTCGGTGAAAACTACAGCTTCGACTTAACGCTTCAAAGACAATTGCCGCGCGAGATGATCATCGAATTCGGCTGGATCAGCCGTCTGGGGCGGCGACTACCGGCGAGCGTCAACTTCAACTCTTCGCCATTCTTCCAGTTTGATCCTTTGTCGGGACAAAGTTTCGCGCAGGCTTTCGACGCCGTCGCTCAGTCCTTGCGCGCCGGTGTGCCCGCGGCGAACGTGCCTGCGCAAGCGTGGTTTCAGAACAATATGATTGGCGGAACAGCCAGAGTGTTGATCGGCAACGAAGCAAACTTCATAAACGGCAACGTTTCCAACGTTTTTCAAGCAATCGATCTGGCCAGGATTAGCGGCGGCCTGCTGCCTTTTAATAATATGCAGACGCAGACGATGTTTGTGCGTACCAGTCTGGGGCGATCCAACTATCACGGCTTCGTGATGACGCTGCGCAAGCGGCCGTCGTATGGGTTGACCGTCGATCTCAACTATACGTACTCGAAATCACTTGATCAATCGAGTGCCCTGCAGAACTCTACCAACACATTGCAGAGTGCCTTCTTTTTAGACTTCGACTATGGCCCATCAGATTTCGACCGCACGCACGTTCTCAACGGCCAGTTCCTCTACGAAATTCCCGTTGGTCGTGGACGTTGGCTTGACACCAGGGGCCGACTCGACAAAATGATCGGCGGGTGGTCTATCGCCGGTATCTTTCGCGCCGCATCGGGGCTGCCGCTCATAGTTTCTCAGGGCGTCTCAGCACTCGGCGCCGGCGGTACGCTTGTCACTCCAAGCGGCGCGATTCCCACGACTAACACGAGCAGTATTAGAACGGGGATAAATTACGGCGTTTCTGGTGCGAACAATATCGGCACCAACGGCAACCCTGCGGCGGGAGGTTCTGGAATTAATCTGTTCGCAAACCCAGACGCGGCCTTCAATAATTTCAGGAGAGTACTGCTTAGCCGTGACGGTCGTTCAGGCAGAGCCAATCCTCTGCGAGGCTTCCCGACGTGGGGGTTAGACCTGTCGCTAGGCAAGACGACGCACGTTACCGAAGAGCTCGCAGTACGCCTGTCGCTAGACTTCTTTAACCTTTTCAATCATCCGATTTTCTCCAACCCGCTGCTTGATCTCACTAATCCGCGCGCCTTCGGAGTTGTGACGCAGCAGAACGTGCCAACTCGCCGCGAGTCTTCGAGCCGCTGGATCCAATTCGGATTGCGCATAGAATTCTGATGTAATGGGCAAACGAAGGGAATAGTCCGAATGCGGCTCCGGCAGAAAAGGTCATGCCCGATTTCACGACCTGGCCGTAGTCTGATTGAATGCCCCAACTTCACTTCATGGCTGAATCAACAGAGTTCCTCGTTGGATACATAGGATCGGAGGAAAAGTTATGCCACTCATAACTCAATTCGACACCCCTGGCAGCTTAAGAGATTTTTCCCGCCGGCTCTCCTTTTTATGAACGATGGCACAACAGCATCGATGCGATGTTGGGCGCCATGCCAACTCCCGGTTCCGGGGGCGTCGGCCAGTTTTACAATGCTCACCGCCTCGATGTAACGCCCGTCGGCGAACGGTTTCTGGTGTGGATGGGCTTTCCGCGCGAATTGCTGATTGCAAATCGAGACGATCGTCAGACGGCGTTCAGCATTGGAGATAATCGGGGCGTCTCCGCCATGACGACGCAGGTTGAGTACCTTGAATGGTTTGTGACCAAAGTCGGGGGCAAGATAAAGAAAGTTACATTTACAACTGAAACGCCAGAGTACTGGCGGGAGATGTTTGAATTCGATCCCAGTCGCGTGCTCGCCCTCTACCGCGAGCTTGTGAATCCTGCCGTCGCGGAGGCTGATCTAGTTACCGGCACGAATTACAACCCGCTGAACGTTTGGAACACTTCGAAGGGAATTGTGCATTACATAGTGAACAGTCCTGCCAATACGCTGGGAGCGGCAATCGGGCTCGCACAAGGCAGTGTGGGGTTAACACCAGCGCATGTCAGGGATAACTACGAGCTTCCCGGTACTAGCCTTGCTCTGACGTCAGCCGATCCGCGCGTTGTAATCGACGTCAACATGCTTGCGCGCAAAGGCCTTTCGATTACTGCGAGAGAACCTATCGGTCTGTATATGGCTGACTGGGACGACACTGGCTGGACCAAGCCTGACGGTTCGCCGGTTGGTAACTACTGGCGCATCGTCAGAGGCAAACCGGGCGCTGCCTTGCGCCTTGAATATGAAGTTCCGCCCAGCGAAGGCTTTGTAGTTAGTGATATACGGATCGGTGGGCGGCCCATCAAATATGGAGGCCACCTTGCCGAACATGTCACAGTCATGATCGGTGGATTAGCCGGAACGCCCGCGAGTTGATTGGTCCAGTGTTGTATCGAAAGTTAAAGGAGAGGACTAGCGATGGTTACTAGACGGAGGACCCGAAAGCCTGCCAAACGAAGCGTCAACGAAATTCTCGTCAGTCTCCCTGAATCGGAGGGCGAAGTACCGCGTCAAGAGCGGTTCAGCGCATCGGGTACCCACTATGGAGCAGGTTTCCCGGTAGCAACCGCGTTTGAGGCGGCCATCGTCACTGAGGGTGCCGTCGCTGCAGCCGTTGCCGAGGTTGCCGAGCCTGTAATAGACGAAGCAGCAAGAAAAGACATTCAAGGCAACATCTTTCCCGGCTTCAACAAAGACTATCAACATTTCCTCTTTTACCGAATCGGCAGGAAGAGTTCGGCAAAAAAATGGCTTCAGTGGATTGCGCCCCTCGTTTCTTCAATGGATGAAGTGTTGGCCTTTAATCGGATGTATCGGACACTGCGCTTCCGGCTTGGCAGGAAAGACGTTCCGGTGAAAGCAACGTGGATTAACATTGCGTTTTCATGCAAAGGAATAGAAGCGTTGACTTCCCGAGAAACCGCGCTGAGTTTTGGCGATGAAAGCTTCCGACAAGGTCTGGCTGCGCGGTCCGAATATCTCGGCGATCCGACTAAACCTGGAGCTTCCGGAAATAAAGAGAAGTGGAAGGTTGGGGGTCCGCGCAACGAGGCTGACATTTTGGTAATCGTTGCCAGCGATCATCAGAACCTGTTGCAGGACATGCTGACTGTTATCAAGAGAGCAGCAGACGAATATGGTCTCAAGCTTATCTTCCAGCAGCCTGGCGAGACGTTACCAGGCGCATTGCGTGGCCATGAACACTTCGGATTCAAGGATGGAATCTCGCAGCCCGGAGTTCGAGGACGGATCTCGGCTACGGTGGACGATTATCTAACGCCCCGATACTTACTGCCGACCGATGAACGATCACGTCTATTCGCAAAGCCCGGTCAATTGCTAGTCTGGCCGGGACAGTTTGTGCTGGGCATGGAGCGACAGAGCCCTGAAGACCTTTATTCGTCCGTTGCGGCAGCAGTAAACTTTCCCAAGTGGGCGTTGCATGGCTCATACCTGGTCTGCAGAAGACTGCGTCAGGATGTGAAAGCGTTTTGGGAGTTTGCCGCCAGTGCCGCCGCGGAGCTCGGCTTACCGACTGATCGGTTGGCTTCGATGCTGGTCGGACGTTGGCCCAGTGGCGCGCCCGTCACAAGAACCCCCGCCGCTGACTCTCCTTCGCTTGGTGCCGATGATCTGTCGAGTAATCACTTTTTGTTTGATGATGACACGCGACCATCGAATCTGATTCCAATCAGCGGTTATCCCGGCGATTCCTTTCCGCAGGGTCAAAAGGATATGTTGGGTTTGGTGTGTCCACACTTCGCTCACGTTCGTAAGGTGAATCCGCGAGACAGTGCCACCGATCTGGGGAAAGTTGCGGACAGCCTCATCAGAATGATTATGCGTCGTGGGATTCCTTTCGGCCCTCCCGTGATTGGCATCAAGAATCCTCCTAACTCTCTCTGGAAGAAAGAACGCGGTTTGATGTTTGTGTGTTACCAGAGTTCAATCGAGGATCAATTCGAATTTCTGACGCGGCGATGGTCCAACTCAACAGTCCAACCGAACTTTGGAGGGCATGATTTGATCATCGGGCAGGAAGGAAGTCAGGGCAACCGGATGCGTTTTGTCGATTTCCCCAGCGGTGGCTCGTTCAGGCGCATCAATGTGAAGCAGGAGTGGGTTATCCCCACCGGTGGCGGCTATTTCTTCGCCCCTCCAATCAGTGCAATTGCGGAAGTTCTAGGACAATAAATACAAGGATCCATTTAGCCGAAGACAACAAAGATCAGCCCAAGTGTCAGACGCGCGACAAGGTTACAATTCTCATTTCGACTAATCTCACATCACTAGCATCAGGATTGTTCGGCGTCAGCTAGACGCTGACGCCGTTTCCGATAGTTCTGAATACCGGTTAGACAGTCACGAAGTAATTGTGCCCATTCGGCCCGAACGGTAATCTTCAATCGCTTGATGGATCTCAGCTTCAGTATTCATCACAAATGGCCCGTAGCGCGCGATCGGTTCATTCAAAGGAACTCCGGCGATTAGCAACACGTCAAGCGTCGCCTTTGCATCCACGGGATTTTCAATCCTCACTTCGTCGCCGTCGGGCGCAAACATAATCATCTGCCCGTCCCCAGCGCGCTCGCCCTCGGCTCCGAACAGACCCTCTCCATCAACGACATATGCGAAGGCATTGTATGCGCCTGGCACTCGTTGGCTGACTGCGCCGCCGGGCTTGATCGTGTAATGCAGGTAGATGAGTGGAGTACGCGTTTCAATAACCGCGTGCCTGCCCATCGCTTCGCCCGCGATCACATTCACAGTCACCAGGCCATCAGCGGAAGTTGCATTAGGGATTTGCGCCTTCGAAATCTCCTGGTAGCGCGGCTTCATCATTTTGTCGCGCTGCGGCAGGTTCACCCAAAGTTGGAATCCGTGCATTCGTCCACCTTCGCTCAGGAACTTACGGCTCGGCATCTCTGCGTGGATCACGCCCGCTCCCGCAGTCATCCATTGCACGTCACCTGGGGTTAACTTGCCGGCATGTCCCTGCGAATCCTTGTGTTCCATCTCTCCCGAGAGCATGTAGGTAACCGTCTCAAATCCTCGATGGGGATGGTCCGGCGCCCCCTTCGCTTCGCCGGGTGCGACCTCCATTGGGCCCATCTCATCAAGTAACAGAAATGGATCAAAGTCCGAGAACGCCGCTTTGGGGAACGGGCGGCGGACAAGAAAGCCACCGCCTTCTAAAGTCTCGATACTGTTCACAACTCCAGCGATCGTGCGCCTTGCGCCGTTCGGAATTTCCTGGGTTGTCAATACTTTACTGACCATTGACATAAAAATCTCCTCTTTTGTGCAGCCGGCGTGTTGGCAGACGACTCACACCGAACTCTACCCTTCACTTTGCTCTAATTCACCAGCTGCCTTATAACCAATTTTCTTTAACAGGCGGATAAGCGTTTTGCGCTCCGTTGTTGTTAGCGACTCTGAGGCAAGCTTTTCCATGTCGGTCGCGTGCTGGTCATAAGCGCTTTCGATCAACTTCCTGCCTGCCTTCGTCAGATGAACGATCCTTGCCCGCCGGTCGGTACCGTGCGCACGACGCTCCACCAACCCCTTTGTCTCCAGGCGGTCAACCGCCACTGTGATCGAGCCACTCGTCAGCAGAACTTTTTTGCCGATCTCATTGACCGGAAGCGGCCCTTTGTGCAAGAGAGCTTCAAGCACGGCAAAGTCGCTCGCGCCTATCTGGAGATCCAGGATGCTCTTCTCGGCGTAGGCTTGCGCCGCGTGCGACGCTTTCCACAACACGAGAAAGACGTGAACCCCGGTTCCGCCGGTCAAAGATTCCATCTCGGTTTGGCTCATAGTAAGTTGAGGTCTTTGACCGCCCGGGTGCGCGCCAAGTCTCTGACTTGCCGCCGGTACCACTAAGGTCAAAGGCTCAACCCTTTATCTTGACATCAAGATACTTCACTTAAAGACTTATGTCAAGCGGCGGTCAGCTTAGCTATGTCTCAGTAAGGAAGGGGGCTGCCCCTGCTTTGTTTCGAGGTGGGGCCGTGTGAATCCATCACCTTTAACTAATTCTTGTAGCCAGCCCTAAGGCCCGTCGCTGTGAATTTTGGATTCTGTACCCGCCACGCTGCTTGTTGCTTCGCCCACGGCTTCCAGGGCTATATTCTCTTCACACTGGGTTGCGATATTGTAAACGCGGCTTTCGACCGGCGACTCAGGGAAGGTGGCAACATATGTCTAATAGGCAGGTGGTTCGGTGCCCATCGTGCGGCGCCAAAAACCGAGTCGACCCCGCAAAGACCGCGCAAGGGGATCGACCGATCTGCGGTCAATGTAAGACGAATTTGCCTGTTGACAGTAAGCCGATCGTAGTGACCGATGAGAATTTCTCCTCTGAGGTGGAGCGCTCCCCGCTGCCAATCCTGCTTGACCTGTGGGCGCCCTGGTGCGGGCCATGCCGCATCATCGCGCCGGTGTTGGAAGAGTTAGCGAGCGAACTGGCTGGACGGATGCGAATAGCAAAACTCAACGTTGACGAGAACACAACCACAGCCTCGCGGTTCAACATTCGCGGCATACCGACACTGCTCGTGTTAAAAGACGGGAAAGAAGTTGATCGAATCGTGGGCGTGATGCCGAAGGCTGACCTCAAGCAACGATTGGAACGACTGTTAACGCGACTTGCGCCGGCAAATTACCAATAATTCAATCTAGTTTCCTAAGCCGCGGGAAATCAGCACCTAACCGAGTAATGCCTGTAATATCCCAATCTAAGTAGGACTTGGGCTCACGAGCGACTTAATTTGATGAGTCAGATTCAACTAGCTTACGGGTCCGAGAAAATCAATTTCGCTTTTGACGAACACAGGTTCGAGATCTTCACTCCCGCTTCGTCCTCCGAAAGGCCGCTCACCGACGCTGAAATCGGTCAGGCACTCGATGCTCCGATCGCCTCGCCGCCCCTGGAGGATCTTCTGTCCCAGGGTGAATCGGTTCTGCTAGTCGTCTCTGATGCGACCCGAGCAACTGCGAGCGCGCAGATCGTCAACCTTCTAGTGCGGCGAATCATTCAACAGGGAATTGCTCCGGGTGACATCACAATAATTTTCGCTACCGGGATTCATCGGCCGACGACGACGCTGGAAAAGCAGCAGTTGTTGACACCCTTCATCACACAGCGAATCAAGGTGTTGGATCACGACGCTGTTCTTTCCTCGAATCTAATACAGCTCGGCGAAACGGAAAGAGGTACACCGATCGAAGTTAATCGCGCCTTGCGAGATTTCTCGCACGTGATTCTTACTGGTGGGGTTGGTTTTCACTACTTTGCCGGATTCACGGGAGGTCGCAAATCAATCTGCCCTGGGTTGGCTTCGGCTCGTACGATCGCCGCAACTCACATGTTGGCTCTCGACTTTGAGAAAGGTGGCAGACGAGCGGGAGTAGGCACTGGCCTGCTGGAGGGGAACCCGGTTCACGAGGAATGCGAACGTGTGGCTGCGATGATTGATCCAACCTTCGGCATTAACGCTATTGTTGATGAGCGCGGACTCGCGACCGGGGTGTTCGCCGGAGACTGGCGTCTCGCTCATCGAGAAGCTTGCCGTCACTATCTCGGAGAACACTCGAAGACTATTTCGGCGAAGCGAAAGATCGTAATCGCCAGTTGCGGCGGCCAACCTTACGACATCAATCTAATTCAGGCGCATAAAACACTCGAGATGGCCGCTTCTGCCTGTGAGGATGGTGGGACCATCATTTTGCTGGCGGAATGTAGTGACGGTTTGGGCCGGTCGGATTTTCTAAAATGGTTTTCGTCAGAGAATTCCGCCGCGTTGGAGAAGCGCTTGCGCGAGTCGTATGAAGTGAACGGTCAAACGGCCTGGGCTTTATTGACTAAAGCCGAACGGTTTCGTGTTCTATTAGTTTCCAAACTCGATCATGACGACGTTCGTCGCATGAGAATGAGCCCAGTGAGATCACTTGACGAAGCACTCTCGGAAGTCGATTCGAATGAGGAAGGATTCATTCTGCCGCGCGGAGCAGCATTGCTGCCGGTGCTATCGAACGATCCTCAAATACAAGACAGACAGCAGTCGTAAGTAAACGGTTGGCTTAGGTAATGATTTATGTAACGCACGAGCATTGGTTCCTCCGTCTGATGACGGCGCCTGTAGCAATATTGCTACTTTCTTTGATGTGCTATCCGGGAGTGGTGAACAACTATTGGAATACTCGTGGTTGGCCCGCGCGAATCCTATTGGTTTCAATGCTTCCCGTACTGCTGTTCGGGATCTTTGAAGTCTTTTTCCACCAAATACTCTTTGATAATCAAGTGATCCGCGAAAGATCCGTGTTTCATGTTGGGGAGGTTCAGAAGAAGTATTCAGATCTTGTCCGTGTGATCTGGAAGAAAAACCTGAACCTAACCTTAGAGTTCTCGGACGGCCTCAAAATGAAGATATGGTGGCTTAACGGAAATCTTGCGGCAATATTGAAACTGCTACGAGAGAAAAGTGGCCCTGACCTACGTGTTGAGTGAAATAGTTGAAAATTTCCCCTGCGCGGGATACCGATCATGACGAAGCTCTCGCTATCGTCCTAAATGCCTTCACTTCTGGTTAGCTTCGCTCCCTGTTTTGACTATTCGCTTACGACCACGAGAGAAGTATCGTGGTGATTCTTGATTTCATTTCAGCTCGAAGGCTGGAGCGTGACGCCTTTGCCAGAATGGTTCATTGGGCCACCGGCGCTCCATAAGGTAGCGGTCATGGTGCATAAGCAGGTATCGCGCGTAAGTGCGGTCAACGATCTCCGCGAAGGTACGCAGCGCGTCCCTTTCGCCGGTGAGGAAACCGACGATGGCCAAAGCGGCATAGAGGCCACTTCCCATCGCCGAACTAATGCCGTGTGACGAGAGCGGGTCGTAAGCAGCAGCTGCATCACCGACCGCCAGCCAACGGTCGCCCACCATTTGCGACAGTCGCGCGTTGTGCGCAAGCAGCAGCCGCGGAGCTCCGAGAGAGCGAAAACGTCCGTCGACTACGCGTTGGTGCGTATGTTTGGCTTTCCGCATGAGAGCCTGCCACTCGTCCGTCCGGCGCAGCGCGGCATAATCAACCAGATCATTATCGGTCATGTAAGCGGCGATCAACTTGCCGCCCGGCAGGTTTGCAGAATACCACCAGCCAGAAGGAACAGCTTCGATTAGAGTGCGGGCATCACTGTCTCCTGACCCGTCACACGATTGCATGAAGACTGCCGCTCCGATCAAACGATCATAGACCATGGTTCGGGCCCCGAGGAGACGAGAGAGCCGTGCGACGCGGCCAGACGCATCGACTACAAAGTCCGCCTCGAAGAACTCCGTACCTTTTGAAGTCTTGACTGCCAACCGCCAGCCATGTGCCTCGCGTGAGCAAGCGATAAGACGATGCCCGTATCGCCAATCGGCACCGGCTTCCACGGCGGCATCGGCCAACGACTCTTCAAACTTGAAACGGTCGAGGTGCCAGCCGTTACCATTTGTACCGAAGATGAAATCCCGCTCCACGGGAACCGAGGAGCCCCACACAGACTGGCTGCCGTATGAGGCAATATGACTACCTCCGCGCACTCGTTCTACCAGGCCCAAACGTGTTAAGAGAGGGTTGACGCTCGGGGGCAGACACTCTCCGACTTTGATCTCCGGCCCTCGGCGTGCTTCCCAAACTTGCACGGCTAGTCCGCTGCGGGCCAACATCGAGGCGACCGTCGCTCCCGCTGGTCCACCTCCCATGATGACTATGCGCGGCACACGCAAGAAACCATCCTCCTCTACAGCTGGTCGCGCCTGAGCACACGGCGCCGCGCCGATATAGGCACTTCTTCCTTCTCCGCCGTCAACTTGGCTGCGGCAAGCTGGGGCACGTCTTCGACTTCGTCCGTGGGAGCTTGAATCAGCCTCTCCGCAATCCTGACTTGCTCCCAAGTTGGATCGGACTTGGTGAACTCCTCTGCTAGGCCGGTCTCGACCCAAAGTCGCGCGGGCAGGCCCTGTTCGGCGTGATTCGCCGGCCCCGGACGCGCCGTCACAATGCCGAGCTTGTGCCACTTGGCGACGTTGTCGTTAATGCGTGTTTCGTAGTCCGGGCCAAAATAACGTAGCCAGTCGAGTCGGTAATATAGGTGCTTCATCCTCTGGCCAAGAGGGAGAGTTGCGTCCATCGCGCGACGGTAGGAGCGGTCACTCAAAACCTGATTCGGGACGCGCGCGGCCCAGAACGACGGCAGCGACAGGTAGGTGCCGACTTCGTAGCCGGAGAGACAGCTCGCCTCGTCGGTTTGCCACGGCACGCCGAGCCACCACGTAAGCGTGCCCGGCCCACTTGACTCAACGATCCCGCCCGGACCCATCGCCTCGGCTGGCGTCAGCATAGGTCCATAATCCATTTTCGGTTGAGCGCCTTTGGGCAGGACGTTAAGCCGAAACGGTCTCTGCCACATGCTTGCCACACGCAGCGGCCAAGTCAACTCAATGCCGGGATGGAATGGGCCCCCGAGGCAGCTTTCGAGGTTGGCTTCATCGAGCGCATGCGGTTGTTGCCCGAGCGAATAATCCTGAAGCCTAACCGGTCTCTCGCGATCGTTCGGGTCATTGTCGAAATTGCCCGCTGCCCACTGCCGCAGCCACGAGTACTGTGTCCGTGTAGTAACGGTTAGATCATCCATCCCGATGTTCGCGTAGTCGCCGAAGGCATCGCCATAGAAAGGCGGAATTTTTTCCGCCTCCTGCTCCGCCAGGGCGCGGGCCGGATCACGGAACCAGTTGAAATAGGATGTGCGCAGGGGCTTGAACTCATCGCCCGAATTCGACAACTGATCTAGCAATGCGGGTTCTGTTAGGTTACTTGGCGAGCCAATCCCAAAAAGAAAATTGACGCCGCCATTGACCCACTGACTGTTTGTGAGCCGCTCAAAGATAGGGAAGATATGACGCCAGAAAGACGGCCGTTCCGGGGCCTTCATCGCGAAGTTCGGGTCGCAGCAAAACAGATCGTAGACGACGTCGTACATCGTTACGACGCCGTAGAGCCCCTCTCCGTAGTTCGGCGGCGTGACGGCCACCATCGCAGGCTCGGCCTCGAACACTTGGCCGGCGATTTTTACGGTGGCTCGCACTGGTCCGTCCGAGGTGTCATCGTACCAGTCGTCGTTGTTGGCAAAGGTCGTAGCGGGCTTGTTCGTATAGGAGGCGGAGTGCCCGAAGCCTCCCAGCACCAGCAGCCGTCCAGCGTCGTCGGTGCGCAACTCGCCGAGCGGAACTTTCTTCCCCATGAACTCGCCGCTGTCGAAGCGGTACGCCTTTCCCTGCATGTTGGATCCGCTGATGGTGCGCGGCCCCGGATCTATGACCAGCTTCTTGCGGTCTGCGCCCGTGATGGTGGGGTTGCGCAAAGGTGTTGTCTTGGCATACTTCGGCCCCAGATCCATCGCGTTTTGGAATTGATACCATACAGCTTTGCGGTTTGCGAGGTGAACGCTCCAGGTAATGTCACCGTCGGCGGCGGTAATCTCTCGCACCGCCTCTCCCGCCGCATTCAAGCCGTAAATATGGAACCGCGCGGCCTGTCGCTTGATGCGGCCTTGGGCGTCTTTATAATCGCCGGCTGGCAACGAGACCTGACCGGGCGCCTCCGGCCCGATAAAGAATTCCTCATCCGCGTTGCCTACCCGCGCCACACCGATACACGGGTAGATCGCGTAACTCACAACTGAGTCTTGATATGGCATGAAAATTTTCTCCTGCTTTATGAATTAACTGGAGATATCAAACGCAACTGCCGCGTGCGATCGGAACGAGGTTGTGAGCAGCGGAAGTTTGAGGCAAACACCAGGTAACCGGCAATCGACCTCGCGCGGCTTATACGACGTGCTCGACATCGCTGTCAATTGCTTTTACTGGTGGCGATCGACGCTGACCATATGATATGAAACGTTTTCCGGAGTCGTAACACCTATTTAAAAGTACATCCTCAGAATGCCACAACTTAGATCGGGGGGAGAAACACATGAATCGAGGCGTAGCTCATCCGCTTAAGAGCACAGTGCAGGGAGTCACAGCCGGCGTAGTTCGCGTCGAGGGCGTCGAGATTACTCAGGCTATACAGGACATGAATCACTCAGTCACACTCGTGGCGGGCAAGAGGACGGTGGTGCGCGTGTACCTTAGCCGCCCGACTGGCGCAAACCTCACTGTCAGGGGCGAGATCGCCGTCAGGCGGACGCCCAGCGGACCCGCGAAGTTAGTGCCTTCACTCGACACAGCCCAACTCAAGTCAGGCCAGGCCGTTAACGTTCGGTCCATGAGAGAAAATGTCCGCTTGAGTCTTAACTTCCTGCTCCCGCCCGAGCTCACCATAGAAGGAAAGATTCATGTCCAGGTTGCGACCCTCAACGATGCCACGACGGGCGCACCCGTGACGTGTGTCGGGTGCGGCGGGCCCAATATCAGCGTCTCTTTCAGCGCCGCTTCTCCGTTGAGAATCAAGCTCATTCGTCTTCGTTACAGGACAAGCAACCCAGCCGGCACGCACCTCGCTTCCGCCAACGATCTCGCGCTTATTAACTCCTGGTTGAAACGCGCGTACCCGGTGGCAGAAGTTATCAGTTCGGTCTCAACTGTGGACGCTAATTTCGGACCGCCGTTCGACCAAGAGGACGCAACTGGAGAATCGAACGATTGCAACGATGCGAACGCGCAGATCTCAGCCATTCGTAACCTCGACATCAGCGGCAATGGCGACAAGCGCACACACTACTACGGCCTGGTCGCCGACAGTGGCGGCTTTATGCGCGGTTGCGCTAACGCCATCCCTGCGTCGGCCAACCCGGCGGCAGTGGCTTCGGGTCCGAGCGGGCCAGCCGACTTCGGCTGGGACACAGATGGCTCGTACGGAGACTGGTATACTGCACACGAACTTGGCCACACATTCGGGCGCAAGCATATTGGTGTTTGTGGCGAAACTGCCGACGATCCGGCCTATCCGTTTCCGAAAGGACAACTCTCGAAGGCCGACGGCGCTTTCGTCGGTTTCGATGTCGGCGATGCGGCGTTGAATGTGCCGATGGGCGCCCTCCCCGGAACGAAGTGGCATGACGTGATGACTTACTGCCAACGACAGTGGCTCAGTAGCTACACGTACGAGGGCATCCGTCGGCGACTGCTCAAGGAAAACGCTTTAGGCGCCGGACCAGTTCCGACTGAAGACGACGAGGGCGCCGCTAGTGACATTGCCGCCGACGAACTTGAGGTGAATATGGATTCCGGGCAGTTTATCAACGTCGTAGCTACCGTTAACCTCACGCGGCGAACCGGGAAAATCAAATACGTGAACCCCGTTGCGACCGTGCTTACTCCGCAGGAAGACGCCACCAGCCCGGTGTTGATTCGCATGCGGTCTGCAGACGGCCAAGTGCTTCTCGAGTATCACGCTGCCGTTAAGCTAAACACGTGCGAGGATCCAAATAAGGACCGGAAGGGGATCGTGGACGTCGCCCTGCCGCGCCGGGCCGAGGCCGCGTCACTCGAACTGCTGATTGGAGATGAAGTGGTGGACACATTCCGACCAGGCGCCGCTCCTCCCCCGCCGAGCAATGTCAGGCGGCGCGAGCTTGAAGAGGATGAAACCGCAGCGGTGGGCGTCGGCACGTCGGAAGACGCCGTAAGTATCGAATGGGATGTCCCAGTCGCCGACGAAGAGAGTGCGGAAGCAGCGGCAGCCAGTGCACTGACCTACAACGTGCAGGTGAGCGTGGACGGGGGGCGGACTTGGGAAACGGTCGCGGTCGGACTGACCTCGCCGACAGCAACTATTGACCGCGGCCAGTTTCAGGATGCTGATAGCGTGATGGTGCGTGTCATCGCGACCAACGGTTTTGACAGCAGCGTCATTACCAGCGACGAAATGCCCGTCGAGAGACTGGGAGAGCCGAATGTTGGGGTGTAGGGCGGGCCACTCGGGCGGGGGATCGATTTGCGAGCGCAAGATCCAGGAGAATAGACATGATACCCAGCAGCGCACTTGACCGCTTGACGGAGAACATTTCGCAGCGCCAGAAAGAATTCGACCGCGAACCGACATCCCCGGAGTCCGCCGAGCCATACATCCTGTTTATGGGAGCCGGCTGCTCACTCGCCGCCGGTGTGCCGAGCATAGATGAGATCGCGCAGAAGGAACTTTCGGGCTCGGGCCGCTCGGGCTCCGGCTCGAGCCTTTCAGCGCCGCAATACGATCCTTCGGACAAAGCCCGGTCGCTCAAGGAATTCTATAAGTGGCTTGAGCAGATGTCCCCCGGTCACGTTTTCCGGTTGTTTCAGGCACACTACGCCAATACGCCCGTGCCGCTGTTCTACCAGGACCTCGCTTTACTGATAAAGAACAGGTATTTCAACCGCATTCTCACGACCAATTTTGACACTCTCCTCGAACAGGCGCTCAGTGGCGCTGGGCTCTCGCCGGGTGTGGATTTTGAGGTCATAAATTTCGGCTTGACCACGCGCCCGAACGAGACGCGGGGTGCCGATTTCACATACCCGCCTGGGCCCACAACCGGTTACAACTACTCGCCTGACCCGCCGCGCGAACCTGTCAGCATCATCAAACTGCACGGAGATCTCGCCGAGGGCCGACTCTTGATCGCGCCGCCGCAGATTGAGCAAGCGCTCAAGTCGCGCCGCTCGGCGGCCAAGCAAAAGCTGAAAGGCGACATGGTAATAGTCGGTTACAAGTTTGAAACCCCGCTGCTCGATCATTGGCTAAGTTCATACCAGAAGAGGGAGTTGTGGTGGGTCTCCTCCCAACCGGAGCGACAAAGCGAGATTCAATCATGGGGCGAGGACATTGCATACATTGACGGCGAGGTCGGGAAGCCTGAGGAATTCTTCAGCCAGTTGGCCCTGCGTCTGTTGCGCCTGCCAGTGCTGCAATCGCGGCGGCAAATGGCGGCTCCCCTTCCCGAAGGATTCGAGGCAAACGCACCTCCTGCGACCGAGCCACTGCTGCCTAATGACGAGGAGGTTTTGGCTGAAGATCTGCGCGGACAAATCAGGCGTGTCCAGGCTTCGCTGTACAGCCTGGAGCAGAAGGCCAGCCCTGATGAGAGGCCGGTGAGCCTTCAGGCTCAGATTGACTATCAAAAGCAGCAGATCGTGGTACTGGAGGATAGCCTGCGCTCACTCTCTTCCAGCAAGCCACAGCTTCTTCAATTGCTTGAGTCGTTCACTGAAAACCTGCAAGTGGTAGTGAAAGACCCGCAGATGCAGCCACTCATCACCGTCGCTACCGTCAACTTCCTGCGGAACCAATACGACGCCGTGAAGGAGCAATACTCGACCGGCGCGCCAAACCAGCAGATCATCTCGGCCGCAGTCGGGGCAGCCGCGATCCTCGCCGAACGGCTCTACGTCGAACTGGGCGAGCAGGTGGTGAAACGCGAAGACGTGAGCAGCCTTGCTTCGTTTGTGCCGACCACGGCGACGAGGGGGATAAAGTGATGGCCGCGCGTATCTCGATCATGGTGCTCCCGTCCAGCCCGCCGGAGGCGCCGCCGCAAATTTTGATGGAGCAGAACGGCGTGTGGCGCGACATGATGCCGTCTTACCAGTCCTCGAATGCGTGGGACATCCTAGCCATCAAAAAGGACATTGACAGCGAGTTCAACAAACTCATGGGTGAGGTCGAGCACGGAGCGGCGCACCGCGCCGACAACATCTCGCTAAAGGCGCCTTTCGAGGGTTTCTACAAGAAGCTCATTACGACGAAGGTGCGGGAAGTGCTGACCGCTGCCGCCCAGACCCGTAACGGCGCCGATCTGCCGGAATTGCTCATCCACAGCCATACATACGTCGAATGGATGCCGTGGGAGATGTTCCACGACGGAACTGATTTCTTAGGGCTTCGCTTCCGCGTCGCTCGCCTGCCGATCATGTCGCAGATCCCGGACCTGAGCGCGAAAGCAATCACCGTGCAGCGGATTTACAATCTGCTGGCTAACAACTTTCTCGACGATCCGCAAAAAGCACTCTGGGAATCTACCTTTAACGGCATCATCCCCGGGCTGGAGACGAAGTTCCCGCCGCCCTACCCTGATGTGGACGACATCGTCAACGCCCGCGACGCTGACATCCTCCACATCACCTGCCACGGCGGCTTGAGAGACTCGGAAGACAAGGACAATCACGACAACAAACCCTACTGGACGCTGGACCACGCGATACAACAGTCTGCCAACTACCAACTCAGGGCGGCGACATTCTTCGAGAGTGAGAGCGTTCGTTACGACACCAAGCCGCTGGTCTTCGGCAACGCTTGCGCCTCGACCGATGCGGGTGGCACCGAACACAAGAATGGGCTGATTCCGGGCTACGGCGCCTCGTTCTTCGCCAAGGGGGCTTTGAATTTCGTCGGGACGTTCGCGCCCATCACCAAAGACCTGGCCATAGAGTTCGCCCGGCTCTTCTACCAGAAACTACTGGGGACGGGTGGCAACCCGCCGCTGCCGATTGCACAGGCGCTCTGGGAGACCAAGAACCATTACCGCTCTGTGGCGATCAACAGCCCCGATCCTTCATACCTCTTCTACTGTCTCTATGGCCCGCCCGACACAATCTTTCAAGCGGTGCCGCCGCCTGGAGTGTGAGAGGGTCCGGCCGATGGAGTACTACCATGAGTGACTTAGCCACTTTGCGTGAGCAGGAATACCGCAAGCGACTCGAGGTTGATCGGTTGCGCCGCGCGGTCTATGAGAAGCCTGACCCGAACGCCGCAGGGCTGTTGCAAGAGTTGGTCACGGCGGAAAAAAGTCTGAGCCTCATCGAGAAGGAGCGGGCCACCGCGCAGGCGGCTGACGAAGGCAAGACGAGCGAGGGATTAATCGTTAGCACGCAGATGGTGAGCCAATTGGCCGGCGCTGGGACGACAGGCCTTGAGGCCAAAGTCGAACTTCAGATGGCGCAACTCCCCACCGCTATCTGTCACCTCTTCAATCCAGACACGCATCCGCTCGTCATCTGCACTATCAAGAACTGGTCCAAAGGGACTCGCCGTGTGCGCGTCAGTTGCTCCATCGAAAACTACTCGGCCAGGGCCGTGGATACGAAGGAGTTTGAAGCGAAGGGTTCCGAGACGTTCAAACAATTGCCGACGCTCTTCCCCGAGCGTGCCAGACGAGTAACGGAGTTGACGCGAGCCACGCTCAACGTATTGGTCGAAGACCTCGACAACGGCAAAGTCGAGATACAGAAAACCAGCCCGATCTGGCTGCTCGCGCGGACGACCGCGCCGCTGGCCGTCCGCGATCCGTCTTCGGGGAAGTGGAATGACCTTTCGATGTATTTGGGCGCGTTCGTGACGCCGAACGCGCCGGAGTTGATGGGCTTCCTGAGGACGGCTGCCGCATTGCTTTCTGACGGGCTGGTGGGCTATCAGGGCGATAAGGAGGCGGGCGTGGGATCGCAGGTCGAGGCCATCTTTAACTCACTCAAGGAGGATGCGAAGATCACATACGTCAATTCGGTGATCGCATTCAGCCCCGAAGAGGGCACGGCGAATCAGCGCGTGCGGCTGCCTCGCGAGAGCCTGAAGAACGGTACAGCCAACTGCATAGACGGAACAGTGCTTTTTGCCAGCCTCCTCGAAGGAATCTCGCTTAACCCGGCGCTCGTAATCTTGCCGGGCCACGCCATCGTCGCGTGGGAAACGTGGGACAAGAGCGGCGAATGGGACTATCTCGAGACAACGATGATTGGCGGGCCTCACACCTTCGAGCAAGCTCGAAGCTCGGGGCGCTCGATGGCCGACACGTTTAAGACTGTGAGGGACGCGACAGGCAACGAGGCCAAGTTCCGGCTCTGGCCGTTGCGTACCTTACGCGTCGAGCGTCGCATCATGCCGATGGAATAGTGCGGTCCCCAGACAACGAGCCATCGTCACCCGAGGCATACACCACAATGTGAGTTTTTTCGAACGAACCATATCGAAGGAGTAACACTCATGGCTATTGATGATGGAACCGATGTAGGCTCCGGTGAACTTCGCTCAACAACTGACCCTCGCACAGGAATAATCGGCGGTCGGACTTTCTTGATGAAGACCGTCAAATACTCCGACATCGGAGGAGACGCCATCTTCGAGGGCGACATCGTGCTCGGCACGGTCAAGGAGATGGAGGAAGCCTACCAGAGGATTGCGCAGTCCGACGATGTTCAGGCAACTCTCAAGGCGGTCTTCCGTTCCGGCGCGCAGTTCCGCTGGCCAGACGGCGTCATCCCTTTCCGAATCGACCCTGCCTTGCCTGACGCCGACCGCGTGCACGAGGCCATCAAGCATTGGGAGAGCCGCACCCCGATCAAATTCGTCGCTAGAACCACCGACGACGTCGTCTTCGTCACGTTCCGCCCGTCGCCCAACGGATGTAGTTCCGAAATCGGCCGGCAGACGAAGGAGCAATTTATCAACCTGGGCGACGCGTGTACTAAAGGCAATGTGATTCACGAAATAGGGCACACGGTCGGGCTATGGCACGAGCAGAGCCGCGAAGACAGGAAGAACTTTATCAGCATCGACCGGACGAACATCATCCCCGGAAAAGAGCACAACTTCGACCAGCACGTCAACGACGGTGACGATGTCGGCCCATACGACTATGGCTCGATCATGCACTACTCTGCCTTCGCCTTCGCGCTGGACACGGCCAAGCCGACTATCATCACGCCGAACGGCGAGGCCATCGGGCAACGCGAGGGTCTCAGTGACGGAGATGTCGCCGCCGTGAAGAGCGTTTATGGATTCGCCTAAGTGTGGCGCGGTTCGCGGAGTTAACTTTGGATCGCTCTGAGCCTACGCCCCTCCTGCTTCGCGGGCGGATTGTCTTCGACGAATCCGCACGATCCTTCAAAGGCGCGACGCTTTACGTTTCCGTGCAAGATACGAGTTTGGCCGACGCCGACGCCGTGACCATAGCCGAGCAAGTGACGAAGGATCTGGCTTACGATGCCGGCGCGCGGAACACCCTGCCCTTTGCCCTGACGGGCGTGATCCCCGACGAGCGCGCGCATTACACCGTCAGGGTTCTTGTCGATCTTGACGGCGATGGCCGGGTCGGCCATGGCGATTTCGTCAACGTCGAGAGTTACCCAGTGCTGACGATGGGCCACCCGCGCGACGTCTCCATACGTGTGGAACGCGTTGGCTGATCCCCCACCCATGCTCAACTCTGAAATGAAGGTGCGGAAGACGAGCGACTCATCGCCTACAGCCGTCGTTGTAGAGAAATTATAATCAGGCTCATTTTCTATTAACTCTCGCCCTGCTCAATACTGGGACGATTCTTTATCTGCTTCTCCTCGAGCATGCAACCGGGCTTTAAGTTCGGTGAGTCGAATCTGACAATCAAACATCTCATACTCCGTCAATGAATACTTAAAGAGCGTTGCGGCAATGCTCAATGGAGCTGGGTACAAATTGGCTCAACGGTAAATGCAGACAGGAAGATTGGGGCGGTCGCTTGACGGGATACCTGTAGCGTAGGCCGTGGCCCCTACAACAACGAGGCCCACAACAAGCCCGATTAAAATATTCCGTTGTCTACCCAGGACAGTTTTCATCAGCTCCTTACCATTAGCGACGACTGCCAATCAATAACTATTACTTCCGCGATAGCCTCAGCAAAAGCTTGCGGTGCTTTTTGGGGCAGGTTATGTCCGACGCAACCCTTGATCGGTATGTCTTTAAGTCCTTAGTCCCTAATCGCGCATGTAGTGGCAGCTGTAACCTCCAGGGTGTTTGCGCAAATAATCCTGGTGATAGTCCTCCGCGCTGTATCATGTGGAGGCAGGCTCAATGGTCGTTGTGATCGTCTTTCCGTTTGGATTTGTATGCGAGGCCGTGTCAGCGATGCGGTTGAATTGCTTCTACCTTATTTTGCGGGAACTGTGTCACAAGGTTCGGGGAGGATGAGAGTCTTCTCCCGTTCAGATGCTCGCCAGTGGCTACTGATGCTAACGGTGCGATTTTGTCAACGTGTACCAAATTCATTGCGCTCATGCCCGGGCTGCTTGAGTAAAACGTAGCTCCGAAGCAGCCCCGACATGATGCCCCCGCTGCACCTCCTTTCGTGACAAATAACCATTGGTTTTGGTTTCTCATAGTAATGTCCGGTTAATCTTTATCGGCCGATGAAATCCGCGAATCGCGTTGCAAGCTTGTCCGCTAGAGATCGCCGGACGGATTATTTGAGAAGGATGTTGGGCGGTGTCCAGCACAGGGGCTGCATCCGTCCGACCTTCCGTATCGCCGCAACTTCATTGAAATTCTGTGGCGACTTCTCATCCTTGCTCTCAGCCTTCTCCTCATTGCTATCCTCCTTTCCTAAGGTTTGACCGACGACCTGACATTAGCATCAATCATGCCACCTACTTCCGACAACGATTCGGCGCTTTTTAGGCGGCTATTCGCGTTGGTCGCGTGATTGTCCTGCGAATCGACCGGTTTCTCGGACTATCTGTTCGGGTTTCCGAAGAAATCTTGGGGGGAGATCGCGCGTCTTACCTGTGCAGGCAATCATGGTAGACCACGATTGCCCGTAGACCCAGAGAACCACAGTTCTGAAGCAAAAATTCCTCAAAAAACGTAGAACACCGTTGGCATCTCGGGACACGACTCACGATTCTTTCCTCGCCCATCGGACCACGATCGCCGAACAACGAAGGTTGATCGCCGAGGCTTTGCCTAATAAGTCGGAATCCGAGGGGACATTTTGGGCAAGCCTCTGACTTTTTAGGCAAAGGCGGTGTAGCCGTTCCTAATTCACAGTGCGGAGTTTGGTTTATGAACTTAGCGACCTGTCGGGATTTGTTATTCCAGCTTTTCCTCGCACGAATCGTCCCTCTGAACAATGAAACCTAAGACGAAGGCGAAAGCTTAGAAGTCCACGCGTCCTTTTCTACTCGGCCACAATTCTGCCACAAGGGTGAATGCAAACACGCAGATTCAGGTAGTCGCTTGACTCTAATGAAAGCGCTGGATTAGTCTGCGAGTGGCACTCGCATTCAAGTGTTTCGAATATCAGGGGCCGTAGCTCAGCTGGGAGAGCGCATGACTGGCAGTCATGAGGTCAGGGGTTCGATCCCCCTCGGCTCCACCAATCCTATCAAGCACTTACAGCAACAATCGCGCTAGCCTTCCGTTCTCTTGTGGCCAAATTGTGACCAAGGAGAGCGGCTTCCACAGCGGCACGCTTGTTTAGTTCAGTCGCCCGGACATAACGTTGTGTAGTTCGCACGTCCGAGTGACCCATCAACTGCGCGATGGTGAAGGCATCAAAACCCGCTTCACCAAGCCTCGTTCCAAACGTCGCTCGAAGATCATGCCAGACTAGGCCTTCGATCCCAGCTAACTCACAAGCTTTCTGAAACGAGTGCTTAATGTCTTTGTACCTGGTTCCGGTTTTCCGACTAACAAACACGTAATCCCCAGGGCGTTTGTGACGAGCCAATCGCAAGAGTGTCCCTCGGACTTCCGAGTTCATTGGTACCTCGCGATTCTTGCCTGCCTTTGTACGCGTCGCGATGATCACGTTGCGCGCAAAGTCCAGCTGTTCAACTTTCAGACTTAACTGTTCGTTCTTGCGCAACCCGGTACCAATAGCGATCGATACAAGGTCAAATAGATGCTCGCGCTGTCCAGTCAACATCTCCTTCAGCAGAGGTTCTTCCTCCGGCAGTAGATAGCGATAGCGTTGATTGTCGAGCTTGAGCTTCCGCACGCGGGAACAAGGGTTCAGATCAGTCTCTCCCAACTCCACTGCGAGACTGAGGATTCGACTCACCAATGCCATTTCAAGACTCACCGTTGTCCTCGACCTAGTTGTTCCGTGCTTGGTTGGAGTAGCCAACCTCTCACCCTTAAACTTCTCGATCAATAAGGGCGATACATCGCGAAAACTTTTGCCCGAGAAAAATGACTTAATAACGGGCAGCTTGTATTCGTCTTCTCGCCACGAACGCTTGTTAGCCTTGGCCCAGGGTAAGTAATCCGAGTCGATAAAATCGGTAACCAATCGCTTACCTGTTTCTTGCCTTCCAAAGCGGCCTTCAAAGATCTCTTGCCTGATTCGCAGTTCCGCTTGCTCTGCGTGCCATTTTGTTCCTGCTTCCGGAATTGCACCTCGATATCGCTTTCCTCGAATCCGGAAGGAGTAATAGAAGCGCTTGCACTCGCCGGAGTGACGGTGATTGCGCTTGCACGTACCTCTCAAATAGACAGACATCTAGCGTTCCCCTTTCCGGTTGCAGCCAGCAGGAGAACGCGGCGCACTATATTTGAGATTCAGTTTCGAGCGCAAGGTGCTAACCCTTCTTGGTCCACTCGACTATTTCGTCAAGTTCAAAGAGCAGGCGGCCACCGACTCTTCTAAACGGGATACGCCTCTGTTCGACCATGTCGTAGATTGTTCGCTTCTTACATCGCAAGAGATCGGCGACTTCTTGCACCGTCAAAAACTTTGGGAGCTTTTGAGGACGACCCGAATCGAGTTTCGACTTCGAAGCTGGCACGTTAAAGATTTGTGAGCTCACGATTGTTCGTCTTACCTTTCTGCCGACTTCAAGCAACATTCTTAGCCCGACCTCGCGACACAACTAATAGTGCATAGGCCACTGTGCGACGCGCATAATCAGGCCGTCGGTTTGCCTTGTCACTGAGTTCGCGAAGTTTGGCCTCGACTTTCGTTGGGAGGATTCCTCGGTCGAGTGCCAGGATGGCCCAATTCTTGTCGGCGATACTTCTATCTGGTGAACCATCATGCTTGCAGGGAGCTTCTTTCAGACATCGCTCGTAATCTGGAAATGAAGATCGGCTGTCGATGCCAGCGGGAATGAATTGCTTAGGTTCGATTACCGTCTCTGCAGCGTCGTGCAAAGGCGACAAGAGGCCTGCCTCTTCCAATTCCGCCACGGTCACGAAGCGACCTGGACGACTATCAACTAGCCGGACTAAAAACTCATTGCGTTCCGGTTTGTGATTGATAGAACCCGGCCAACGCATTGGACCGGATGCACTCCGGTCAACGCCGGGCAACTGTGAGAGCAGTCGTAGGCGAATGTTGCTTTGCTCCGGTTTGCTTGTTCCCTGGGGTAAGGCTAAGTATGCCTGGTAATTGCCCTCGGATGTCTTGTTAACGAGAAACGCAAAAGAGCGAATACGTTCAAGCGAAGCACCTACACAGTCGTCAACTTGAATCAGGTGGTCACCGATAGGACATATGATCAGACTCTCTGGCTTGGTTCGATTGCGCCGAATGTAGTTTGGAAGATTGCGACATAGTTGACGCATTGATAACCGAGGCTCGTAGTACATTCCTCGTTTTCCAATGGGGTTGGAATCCTTTAGCAGGGTGACAGAGAAGGCGGTTACACCCACACTCGCAAAGAGACTTACACAGGCAGGTGCCTCTAGGACGCTTTCGCCAGCGATCCTGCCATGCCAGACCTGCCCACTTAGTGTGAAAAATGTTGCATGGGGATGATTCTCCGCGAGTTGCGTGCGCCGAAAATCCTGTGTACGCCGGATGCGTCGGTGTAAATAAAGCAACCACTCCGGGCGTTTACCCTGTGCAATCATCTCTGCGCCAATTTTACGCAGTCGTGGGCGTCGTGAGCTTTTTGCACGACGGTGGGGAAGCACGCGCCGCCCCCCATGTATTCTCATGCCGTCAGATGTTCCGTGTGTATCAAGGTAAGTACTTCGTGGGCTTCCCGGCCCACTCGACCTTAGGCTACGAAATTCACCCAGGCGATCAACCATTCGTCTTCCCCTGATAGTCTTGATCGCGGCTGGGAGCGCTGATGCAGGTACGTCAAAGAATGAGCTCATCTGCGTGATATACTTGCAGACTTCATGCAGCGCTTCGTCAATGGAGATAATCCGGCTCATTTCGTGCGCGCCTTTCGATTAGTAACAAGCCGCACATCCACAATCGCTCGACCATGAGTTGTCTTGATCTCAAGATCAATATTCTCCTCCTTCGCTGCCAAGCCGAGGCAATCCGTCCATTCCCTGCCAAGCCGGATCCACTCGATCCATCCAGAGAGAATTAGGAGATGCAGATGGACGTGATATCCATCAGTTGTAGCGTTCCAATGTCTTCGCTCTTTCTTTCTTCGTCGTTCATCGCCTAATGTAAATTCGATACTCTTTACCCCAGCTCGCACACGATCAATCCACCATTTTCTTTTTCTGAAGAGTGTCCAGGCTCTACAAACTAATCTGATCGCCGTTGCCAGATCGGTATCGGCCACGGTCGGCACTGTTAGTGTAACGAGACGCCACAATTGCCCCTTCAACGGTCGAACCTGCGAAAAGTCTCTAGATATGCGTTTCCTGGTACGTCGAGCTTCGTCAGCCCTGTAAAAAGGATCGAGGCGAGAGTATGAGAGACAAAGACTGCCCTTCCCCTCAAAGAAGCCTCCGTCTTTGCTAGTGAGTTTATTGGCACAGAAAATATTTTCTGGTTTTAGGGCCTCGCGGATCAGGTCGACCTCAGCTAAGACTTCTGCGTCACCATTTGCCGCCGACTCTAGACGATCGGCGATCCGCAATCCTTGCTGACGTTGGTAGACCGCTCGTTGCTTCGCACTTCGTTTCTTCTTACTCTTAGTGTGGGTTTTCATCGACGTTCCTTGCTTCTGCCCGTCGATGTTGAAACGGAGGTGTATAAACGGTAGGATGAGTCCAACCGCCGCCTATATCGGCGCACTTACACCTCGCTGCTCAAATCAGCGAGCGTTGTAGTTGGGGCCACGCAGCGCCCTAAAAATCATTAGCCGTGATTGAGGCGCTGCGCGGTCCTGTTGATGATTCAAGTCTTGTGCAGATCAATTCATCCACGAGCGAACGTTGCAAATAGCTTTTCTCATTTCGGTCAACAGTACGTGATCTGCTTCTACAGTTCTTTGTTCCGAAGAAGTTAAACGCCTCAAGGAAAGATCCTCACGAAACATCAGCAACTCTCCACATCCCAAGCAAACAATCAACGCACTTGGAACTAGCGAACCCACTCCGCTTGCTACATTCATTTCCCTCCCGCAATTTAGACAAGCAGTCGGATTTATTAGAGTTGTTTTCATGATTCATCAACGGGCTCTGGATGTGACCCAGGCGCAGCTCCAAGCTCGGACTGTTTTGGTGCCTGACTATCCAGCAATTCTGCATAGGTGTCCTGCAAATCCTCAATCCACGTTGTATTGTGGCGAAGCTTCGCTACATACGAGTACTCAGGCCATTGGCATATTGCGACAACGACATTAAAGGGACTGTCATCCACAACACCGCTGATCAGCTCTGAATGTTCCGGGTGATCGTTGACGAATTGGAGCAGTATTGACGCTCCCACATCAGGAGATAAGTCTCGCGCTAAGGCATCAACCAGTTGGTCGAATAAGTGCCTCAGCTCTGGTGGGAACATCGACAACGGGACTTGTGTCGAACTCGTCGGCAACGCAGATTCAGTCTGCGCTTGTGGTACCGATGACTTGTGTTGTGGAGCGCCATTGTTCAGGCTAGTTTCGACACTATGTGTGCCGTTTGCTTGCCTGCCATTTCCCATTGCGACGGTCTGCATCAGAGTGCCGGGATCAACCCGATCTAGCAAAGCGTTCAACTTATCGGCAAGCTTCGGAGCAACGCGTGGGCCAACATAAGGCACAAACTCTCGCGCAAAGTCTAAGATCTTAGCGCTCCAACTCGCTGGCTCATCTATTCGCTCAGGAGTAGTGATCACGTCTCGCGTTGCCCTCAACATCTCTTTGAGGGCTCCGGTTTGCTTGACGAAATAGACCGTTGCCTGTGTCTCAGGGTCAAGTTGTGGTTCCGACCGCAAGAAGGCGCTCACTTCTTCGCGCGCCTCTTTTCGTTCGTCTCTCAGCATCTGATAGATCTCTTTGAAATCTACACCGGTAGGTTCCGAGCGCGAGGGCTGAAGCTTTTCTACTGCCCTTTCAATCATCCGGGCTACATCCTCCTTTGCGAGCGCCACGGATGATTGTTGCTGCGGTACAAGTTCACTAATCAAGTTCTTTGTTTCGCGCACCACTTGCGCCGCATCGGCAATGCCATGAGAGGAAGAGGTCGCGGAGTGCGCAGTCTGTCGCGATTGAGCGTGCTGTGTTGGCTCAGACTCAAAGCGTTCGCCGGGCTTAACCTCGTGCACAGAGCCTTCAAGTATTTGGTTTCCGGCCCTCAGTTCGACGTAGTACCACCCCGGCAACGCCATTTGCTCGAATCTCTCCACGTAGCCGTCTGAGTAAGGAAGCATCACAGCGCTATCGTTGTCTCGCGAACGCGGATCGTAGCGCCGATCATTCGCGTAGTTGTGCAACGGATAAAAGTACGCCCTGGTCGGTTTAGGCTTCTCCGGTTTCACCGCTTCGAGCGAAAACGCAGTGGGTTCGACCGATTCTTGGTACCCTTCATCTGCAAAGTCCGCGTTCCTGTTTGCGGCCATGTTCGTACTACCTTTCGTACTCGATTACGTACCTCTTACGATGAAATTGCGGTAAATACGTTCTGATTGGCCACAGTCACTCATCATCGGACTCGTCAGCATCAATCTCTTCCTCCTCTGCCTGTTGGGCCACGTCTGGGAGCTCCTGTTCAATTTGGTCTTGAGCTCTGTCGATTGCTTCCTGCATTCCACCGCGACTTCCGTCCGAATCCTGTAAGGTGGACCATATCTCAACGCACATTTGTTCCAGCCGGTCGGCCCGCTCTGCTGCTGATTCGCTTGACATCACTCCTTCTCCTCCAGTTGAAAGATCCGCGAGCAAAACAAAAATGCCCCGCGTAATACACGGAGCATTATTTCCTTGGAGGTCTGACCTCGTCATTTAAGTTCTCTGAAAAGACCTTTCGTGCAGATTCTGGACCCGAGTCCCAAGGTCTTGTAAAAAGCTATCGGCTGGAACTTTAGTCCCAACCTGATTCGCTGTTCGTTGAGGCTAAAGAACTCATGACGCCTGAGTCGCTCCAAGCCTCCTCTCATTAAGTCTGTAAACCGCACGCTTCACTTCCC
The DNA here is from genome assembly GCA_963826235.1 of Pyrinomonadaceae bacterium. Lineage (GTDB taxonomy): Bacteria > Acidobacteriota > Blastocatellia > Pyrinomonadales > Pyrinomonadaceae > PSRF01. The sequence goes on from CAWGWE010000003.1 coordinate 1,184,451, forward strand.
TTGTGAACTCCTTAAGCACATCTCCCCTTAGCTTTAGACACTCTTCTGGGAATTCTGCTTTGACCCATCGAGTCCAGGTTGAAATCTCAACGTTCACTCTGTCCTTACTGCGTCTAATGACATCGGGTCCCACGCCGGAACGCCGTGTGATTTCCTCGTGCCATATATCTAAGAGTCTCTCGATCTTCCAGGAGTCAAATCTACTTACTTTTTTTAGCTTGACTGGCTTTGGACGTTGTAGGAACGAATTCACGACAGGCTTAAGTAAGGCCCGTACCTCCCTTCGCGTCAAAGGAGGATCTTCTGCCCGCAATTTGGTTTCAATAGCCCGCAAGAGCGCCGCATACGATGATTCGTTTAGCGCGTCAACGACTTGAAGAGTTGTCGCTTCAATCTCGTGGTTCCTGACTAAGGAAATGCTCTGCAATGTTTCCCGAGCGTTGAGGTCGTATGTACTTAACTGTGGTAGGCAGGACAGGGCGCTAGATTGGTTTTTCGTCCTTACTCGTGCAGCTCTTCGGTTTCTTCGAGCGACGGAAGTGTGTCTATCTGAGTATGAACCTAGGCTGGGTGTCGATGTAAGCGCGGACAGAAACCTCCATGTCTCGTCAATACCTTTGGAGCCAGCATTCTTGTTGATCGCAGTCATTTTCTCCAACAACCGCTGTTGTTCTATTTCTGTGAGATTGAAGACCTGAACATATCTCTTGAAATCACTGAGCTTGAGATTCCGCCAGCGATTCATGATTTCATCGTCGAATTTCTCCGTGTCGTGCACCCTAAAGTACTCCATATTAGAAGTCTTTACGGCCCCGGATACCACAGCCGCAACAAGCTCAGGATTCCGAGCTGCCCAAATTGCACCAGCGGCCACACCAATGCCGAGCAGAAGTTCGCCTCCAGCTAACGATTGTTGAGTCATTCTTTCGACCTCCACTTCTCCCATGTGCGGGAATCAGAATTCGCGAGCCTTCAAAAAACAAAAACTCGCCGCCTAAGAAACAGACACATCGTGTGTCTCTTCCTCAAGCCGCGAGTTTACTGAAAACTCTGGCGAGGGTGGCGAGTTCAACGGCGCCGCTCCTTTACGCGGCTCGGAACTCAAGCCCTCTTTCAATGACCGCAAGCGTACTACTTAAGTGCGTCGATATCAACGGCGAAGAATCAACCTTTCGACCTGGGCAGGCGCGTGAAAACACTCTAAATCCGTGATGAACTGCAATCGTTTGGCTAGAAGAGCGAACGCTGCTAAGTGCCAATAGTCAGCACGTTGCGTGAAGCGATTTACGCTATTTCGTTCCGACCGCAATGATGTATACTCTGTTACCTTCTTAACATCGCATCGGCCTAAGCGGCCCTTTGATTGTGAAATTGAACTGGAGTGTATCGCCTATTCCTCAGGATCCTGCACAAAATAGAGCGCCTGATGCCAGTGAAGTATTTCAAGACCTCGATCTAGCTTTGCTTGCGAATGAACTGGGAGTGGTTTCTCATAAGCTATTAGAAGAACCCTCCTCAGCCGAGAGATCAACTGTAGCAATCGCCATTCAAAATGCTCAAATCGCAGCCCAAAAAAAAGACCTTGAAGGACTATTGGAACATTTAACCGAGGCTGGTGACCAAGCTTTAGAAATTGCTCAATTCTTTGAAGTGGATGAGGCAGTCGAGGCAATTCGTCGTTCAGGACTGGCAACAGGGTTGGACCGATCGCGAATTCAGCCTTGGGTACAGCTTCCGCACAAAGAGTTTCTAGTAGAGGAGGAAAAGCTTGCCGACTTAGCCCTGAACCGAATATTAAGAAATGTCGAACGATTCGGCATTTGCCTTATTCGCCTCGCGTCGCACGCAGCATCGCGTGAGGTTGTGGAAAGCCTCATCGAAATGATTGGAATTCCGACTGAATGGCAGAATCAGTCCGAAGGGCGAATTAAGGATATAAGACCGCGGCCTGACGTTTCTCCTAACACAGGAGATTCACGTGGTGACTTAGGATTCCATGTAGACGGAACTCAAACTCCGCTGCAGCCTGCTTTGTTGCTCTTCCAATATGCCACTGGTGCCACGCTGGGTGCCCATAGCAAATTTGCAGATCTTGCAAGAATTCTTCGAGACATCCCGCAGCAAAAGCGATGGGAATTAATGACTAATCTTAGTGCTCACGATGCAGCCGTGTTTACGAAAGGAAATGTACAATACAAAGGACCAGTGTTTTCTTATTCGGCTACAGAATCTCTCATGTGCCGGATTCGAGTTGATGAAGTGATTTCTGTTAAGCCGGAATTTCGTGAAGATTTTGAACTCCTTCGCGAGAAGCTGGATGATCCTTATTACCCAACTGTTTTCCAACCGCGCGACGGAGACCTAGTTTTGTTTGATAACTGGAGGATCCTGCATGCGCGAACTGAGGTCTACGGTTCGAGAGACCGTCACCATAGGCGCGTTTGGTTTGCCAACCTCAAGCTTGAGCACCAGACGAACTACTTACTTGGTATTCGGCCAATTCCGATCGTGGTTGCGGCCGAGATAGTTAAGAGAAACCTAGCGGACTAGTAAGCAGGCTCAAGACCTTTGACTAGGTTTCGAGAAATCAATTCACAGAAGGCTCTGTCCCTAAACATACTAGGGCTGAATGTAACCCTCACCGATAATATGGCTAGAGAGATAATAGCTGTGTCGGGGCTAGCGTCCAGTTATTATTCCTTTGCTTTAGGTATGCTGTGGGACGTGTATGCATAAGTGGATTATGTTGGGATCGGCTATTGTCAGGTATACATATGTCGTAGACTGTTTTATCTACAGGCATGCATTCGACGAATGGCATAACCATGCTATATACCCACCGTGGTTCATATACGGTTGGCCGAACTCTTAAAAAGTCGTCAGCGAACTCGCTATTGGCTCGCTAAACGGACAGGTATGACGCCAATCGCGATATCAAATCTCTGTGCCGGAAAAACTCAGCGAATAAAATTTTCAACGATTAGCGCCATCTGTGATGCCCTTGAATGCCAACCCAACGATTGGTTGGTTAATCAGAGTGATGAAGAGCCGTCAAAGACTCAGCTCACTTGAGTTTTGACGAAAACATCAACGCGAGGAGAGGAAAGGAAATTGAGATGGATCGATTATCTATAGACTCAGTCGGAACCTCGTCGCGCTATGCGGTGTTAGCTGCTAACGTCTCTAAGGTTATTTCAGCCTCCAGAGGTCGCACTCTGAATCCCGCTGAAGTAAAGCTATTAGAGCGGGCGTCAGAACTTTTAGACAAGATTGTTCAAGGATCGAAATTCATCGAACGAAGTGAGGCTCACGCCTTGTCGGATCCACGACAGGACTTATTTGCATTTGATCATGCAATGTCTGCCCTTGACAAAGTTGAAGCGAATTTCGAATCCCAGGCTGCTTTTACAGAAATCTTCGGTTTGATTAAGGGTGACTTGCATCAAATCGCAGTCTCTAACGATCTTGAGGATGGACGAAGGGTAGCAATTCGGAATTTTTTTGATGCGCTTCGCGAGTTATTTTACCGCGACATTGTTGATAGCTCACTCGCAATTCAAGAGTCGGATTTTGAGACTGTATCTCGCTAAAAAAGGGTCCGTTGTCTTACAGGAACGTTCTGGAGGGTTATGCCCTTGAAGTTGCCGCAAGGGCAGATTCGGGCCGCAGGCGGTGTGAACAAATCGCGGCGGCAGACTTCGCCTCTGAGGCTCCCAAAAATCTAGTTCAGACGCTCCAGAATATCTTTGAATATCTTTCGCAGGCCGTTCCCGCCATAACATCTAGCATTGATTGGGCAGCTGACCCAGTTGAAATCGAAAACAATTTAACGGTGCTTCGAGTTCTCGACTTCGAACTCAAACGCTTCGCCGCACACATCCGCTATGTCGATAGCGCAAGAACCAATCGCCTACCTTGGGAAGTGATCCCTTCATTTGAATGGTTAGTGCACGCCATCAGACCTGATGCGCAGGTAATGCTTAGACCGATGTGGCATTACAATTACGCAACGATTGTAACTAATCTCCGAAAGTTTTACAGAGAGATCCTAACTGAGTTTGAGTTTTCCCTGCCTGAGGTCAATTTAGACACTGTACTAGAACCACTGGGTTCCGCTTTTCACATCATTTCCTTTCCTGCTGTTGAACGAGACAACATTCTCTTGCATTCGCTCATTGGGCATGAGATTGGACACCTTATTGCGAATTCTCTTGTTCAAGCGGACCAGACCGAGTTTCTTGATAAGGTCCTTCAGAAGATCGAACACCAAACCGACAGCGACCTTGCAAAAAAAGGAATCACCAGGGAAAAGCTTGGACCAACTGCGTACCTGAAGCTTCGCGCGAAAGTTTTGGGCGATTACAGCAAATTATGCACTCATTATTGGGTTCGAGCGCTGGAAGAAATCCTGTCAGATATCGTTGGCGTAGTTTTGTTCGGGCCAGCAGCGTTATTTTCGACGTTGGAATTCGCTATACAGATAGGGTTTGATCTGCCGCCATCGCACCGGAACAAATACTACCCTCCGTGGCGAACCCGAATTCGCGAAGTCTTAACAGCCGTGGAAGATCTAGCACCTGAGTTGTTGAGCCTAGATGCTTCAATGTTCAAAATGGACGCACCGCTAGGTCTACCGCAGCAATCCCTCATTCTGTCTGCGGCTTCAAGATGTGCCCTTGTTAATGATCGCGTTGAAACGATACGAGAGATCGCCGCAGGTAACGAGGATAAGTTCGTAATTGAAAAGGACCCTTTCGCAGAGATTGCCTATTCAGTACTTTCTGAATATATACCGAAGTACACTGAGTCCATTAAGGAACGAGTCGGAAAACGGGCTTTTTCAAAAGAGCGCGTAACTTTGTCATTACCAGCACTAATCGAACGCTTGGATGCTGGCGTAACTCCTAATGCAATCCATGATATGCCTTCAAGGAAGGCTTCACCCCTGGGGATTGTGGAAGTTTTGAACAGCGCGTGGTACCACAAGGCATCTCTGAGTGTTTCAGCTCCTGACGCCAAAATTCAAAGCCAGTTGGAAGAAGTCCGTGCCCAGCGTAATCGCTTGACCTTAAAATCGATCGAGTACACGTTCCTGTCTAGCGTCTATCCAAAAAGAAAGCTACGAAAAAAAATTAAGCGCCCCGACGAGCCGATCAGCCCAGGTGTGTTGACGTCTACCGATCTTCAAGAGTGGATGGAAAAAGAAGCAATTCTTGAAAGACTTATCATTACGCCACTACTGGACGCCGATCAATCCATTGGCGAATCTGCGATCGATGTAAGATTAGGCACAGAGTTTGTGCTCTTTCGCAAAGAAACTTTTCAATCATTGGATGTAACTGCCGAGTCTCTGGTAACAGAAATCAGTCGGTACCAACATAGGGTGGTACGTCCGATCCGAGAGCCCTTCGTTCTTCATCCTAGGCAGTTGGTAATAAGCAGTACTCTCGAGTATGTGTGCGTGCCCCCGGGCCTACTTGCCTACGTAATCGGAAAATCTACTTGGGGCCGTACAGGATTAATTATAGCGACCGCTACAAAAGTCGATCCCGGCTTCAGAGGATGTATTACGCTTGAAATCGTGAACGAGGGCGAAGTGCCGCTCGTGTTGGTCCCTGGCATTCCTATTGCGCAGTTGGTCTTCCATCGGACTCAACAGCCAATCCAGTATCAAGGGGTCTATTCTTCTCCTATCGGCCCTGAATTTCCGCGCTTCAAAAAGCTAATTGATGCATCATCTTTTTGGTTGGACTCCAAACATAAGTCCAAACAAAAAAAATGATTGCGGTTCATGACCCTTCTCTCCTCGTTCTCGTCTATGGCCAAATTGACCCGGATGCGTCACAGACTACCGGGCACGATTGAGTGAGACGAATGCTTGAAAATCCGTGCTGACTGCAACCCGTCTAATGTTTTGGTTTTAGAAAATTGCTTGCTAGAACTGGGCAGTGATGAGGTCAGGGGTTCGATCCCCCTAGGTTCCAACAAATCGTGCCGACCACAAACCAGCAATCGCGCTTGTTTTCGTTCTCTTGCGGCGTGGGGTAGGGTCCTTGAAGTGTCATTGTGTGGCGAGGTTAGTGCCCAAAAGCTAGCTTCACCGAGCTTGTGGGATTCGGTGAGAAGAGCTTACATTAACAATATGGTGGCCCAATAGAGCGACACACTAACTGATGCCACATTCCACAGTGGATTGTGATGAGTTTTCTTAAAGTCATAGTAGTCGTTGAAACAATGCGTAGAGCTCTACGTGTGTGGCGACGAACTCGCGGCAAATCGTACGTGACTCTAAATAATGCTGATTCGAATGAGGTACAAGTTATGCTTCTAAATGGTAAAGAAATTAGAGCCGCTGGTCTAATAGACAACGACATCGATGACAATGAGCACTTCCGAGCCGCCAGTTACGACGTAAGAATTGGCAAAATAATCAACGTGCGAGGAAAAGAATTGAAAGAGATGCGGTTGAAACCGCAAGGCGTTGTCGAAGTGGTATCCGCTGAAAAAGTTCGTTTGCCAATGGACATCGCGGGCTTTGCTATGGTTAAAACCGGCCTCTGCAACTTGGGAATACTGCCTCTAAACATCGGAATCATCGATCCTGGGTACAAAGGATACCTGTCGGCCACCCTATTGAATTTCGGCAAAAGAGAATTTCGACTTAAGCCAAATCAGGTATTTCTCAGATTAACCTTTTTTAGGTGCCAGGCATCTTCCAATCACCAACCGCCTGAAGCTCTTACCGATGAGCAGTATATTGAAGACAAGAAGGACAAGGTGATGAATTTTTCCGAAACCTTCTTGAATATTAAAGGGAACGTTGATGAAGTAGTTAAGAAGGCGAGAAATAAGGCAATAGTATATGCGAGCGGGTTGGGTGTCCTATTGGCGCTCTTTGCGTTTCTGGTAACGATAGGAGTTAACTATACTTCCAGATACGTATGGTCGAAAGAACAGTTAAAGACGGAACTGCTTGATGACGTGCATCAGAAAAGAGATGCTGCGTTGGAACAGAAACTAAAGGATCTTGAAGACCAGATTCGAAAGCTTAATGCTTCCAGTGCACAGGTAAAACCGACGCCATGACGGAATAAGGAATGTGTATGAGTGGCAAGCATCTTTCCAACCTGACCTTCAACTCAGTAGATGAAATTCAGCACTGGGTTCTCTCTGCAATCTTACAGCATGGTGACGAAGTCAATCCGCGAGGAATGAAAACGCTTGAGCTATATACAGTTACGTTTTCTCTTCTTAAGCCAAGGAGTAGATGTGTAACCACTACGGCACGGCGATGGAACTTACCGCTTGCGATCGGAGAGTTTTGTTGGCACGTCGCGGGTTCTAATGAGCTAAGTTTTATAGAATATTACGCGCCTCGATGGCGAGAATTTGCGGAGGATGGAGCAACAATCAGAGGGAGTTGCTATGGTCATCGCGTGTTCGGTAGAACCGATGGAGTAAGCCAGTGGGAACGTCTGCTTCGACTGCTCAGAACCGACTCTCATTCCAGAAGAGCAATCCTACATCTTTCAGAACCGAACGATGCTTTGGAGATAAACTCGAAAGATATAGCCTGTGCTAGCACTATTCAGTTTCTAATTCGTGGTGGAGCAGTGAATGCAGTTGTCAATATGCGTAGCAATGACGCTATTTGGGGGTTACCGTATGACATTTTCCTCTTCACCATGTTGCAGGAATTACTTGCCTGCGAACTGAACCTGAACTTGGGTACGTACACCCATTCTGCGGCTTCAATGCATTTATATGAGCGGCATTTTGAATTGGCCGCTAAACTCCTTGCAACAGAGCAGCGAGAGGCGTTTGAAATGCCTCCAATGAAGGCCCACCACCAAGTAGGACGTTTTCTTGAGTTAGAGGCTCAAATACGAGGAGGCATTTCATTACAGGACTTAGCAGAGTCGCTAATATCGCTAAACAATTACTGGCAGGATTTGCTGATGGCATTAGATTGGTTCGCAAGAATGAAGAGGCACGGGCCGGATGCTAGGCCCAACTGGACGATCCCATCTGATTCACCCTATCTTACGCTTCTGAATAATGCCTTTTCAGAGCCCAGAAGCATACGGGCAGCACATGCGACTATGAGTTGAAAGCAGAGCAGGATCCTTAACGTTGTTCTGGTGGAAGTTCCTACAATGCGTCAGCTTGTAAAGAATGTGAAAGTTTCACTCATGCGTTGGGGAGAGCTGACTAGTGAAGATCAAGCACTATTGACAATCGCGAAACAGGCGAGAGCAAATGCCGTTGCCGCTTACTCTCACTACACTGTTGGTGCAGCAATCAAATGGCACCGAGGTAATATTTCAAAAGGATGCAATGTAGAGAACTGTGTTTATGAGGTGCTACACGCGGAAAAGAATGCGATTGGGAATGGAATTCTACAGAATGGCCTCGACAAGATTGACAAGGTAGCTGTCGTCGGGGGTCTCGAAAGTCAAGAAATTCAACCTCCCGCGATGACTGAACTAGAATTTGAAACCGCCGCCGCGCAGATTACGTTCGATGACGCATATGTATGCTGTGCAAACTGTTTGCAGGATTTGACTGAGTTCATTTTGGGCGATTCAACTGCAGAACTCATGAGATTCACCAACGGCGTAGTGATCAAAATGACTGTCGGAGATGCTCTAACAACGCGCTTCGAGCCGAAACATCTGGGTATTGATTATCGCAAAGGAATCTCCTGAAACTGATGGCGTCACACTAATCGCCTAGGCTTGGTAGGACGCGAGTTATCAACTATTGTGATGTACGTGCTACTTCCGTTCCCTGCCTGCGGCTAACTTCGCAATCGTGCTGAGAAATTTGTAAGACAGAACTTGCGAAAACAAACCGACCGTTCTCCTAAACGTCGCGTCGTTGGAACAAGTTGTTTCAACGCGAAACCAATGAACTTACTCGCCGGATGGAAGGATGCTGATTCTGACTTCCTGTTCCTGCAAGAGGCTAGGCAAGAATACGAGAAGAGTTCAAATAATGAACTCAAACAATTCATGAGCACCTTTATGTCAAATTGTGGCCGGACGCTGGAACCAAAGTGACTACATAACCTTCGCGTTCTTCCGCTGTCTTTAGAACAATCTCTAAAATGAAACCGTACAACAACTGATTTAGTTGCACTTGTTTTAATTCTATATGACTTCCCAATCGCAAAGTATGCGTCAAAAGGTAATCAATCCCATCGCGGGAATTGAATTGGGTAAGAATGCACTAGCACCTCTTAATTCCGTTCTGGAGGAGCCGAACCACGGCATTTTCTTGTATCAGGGAGACTGCTTCGAAGTACTTGACCGGATTGCCGAAAAGTATTCGGATGGCTGTTTCGACATGATCTTCGCTGACCCGCCCTACTTTCTATCCAATGGAGGAATCACTTGCCGCGCTGGCAAGATGGTCAAGGTTGACAAGGGCGATTGGGACAAGTCGCGTGGCGCAAAGGAAAATCACAACTTCAATCGTGAGTGGCTAAAACGTTGTCAAAGAGTGCTGAAACCTGATGGCACAATATGGGTGACTGGTACACATCATGTGATTTTCAGCGTCGGTTATGCCATGCAGCAACTTGGCTTTAAGATCCTTAATAACATTGCATGGGAAAAACCTAATCCTCCCCCCAATCTTTCCTGCCGTTATTTCACTCACTCGACGGAGACCGTTGTTTGGGCAGCTAAGACAGAGAAGAGTACGCACATGTTTAACTATTCGGTAATGAAGGCGGTGACTGGCAAGCAAATGAAAACTGTTTGGCGAAGCGACGATCTGCCCGCCGATGACTCGCTTCGCGACTTATGGTCCATACCTGCGCCAGGTGCTGACGAAAAAGCTTTCGGTAAGCACCCTACGCAGAAACCAGTTGCATTGGTGGAGCGCTGCATCCTCGCTTCAACTAATGAAGGGGGGTTGGTGCTTGACCCGTTTCTCGGAGGGGGCACTTCGGCGGTTGCTTGTGCAAGGCTTAAGAGGGCGTGTATTGGATTAGATTTAAGCGTGGAGCACGTGCAGCTTGCCGCCCAGCGCGTTCGCGCAGCGGTTCGTCAGTTCGAATTAAATCTGTCAGCCTGAGAAAACGGATTGGTCCGCGAATTTTGAAGTGAGCGGAGGTCGCGTGAACCAAGATCATAAGAAATGGCAGGCTATATCTTTAGTTTAGATAACGAATCATCGTTGAGCGCATACGCTACAGAGGGTGTGTATGGTACGAAGAAGTTAACTCCTTCCACTGGTTCGTTATGGATGACACATCACGAGGGCACGTTCGCCGATTTTGCCACGATGCAGGGCGGCGACAACATTTACTTTTTTATTCGCCGGAAGATATATGGCATCGGAAAACTTGTCGCAGGACACTCCGATTGTAAGTTCTTCAATTTCCCTAACGCTGGTGCCCCCAAAGCAACGAAATATAGCGCTGTAAAACCCCAACTCCTGTGGGATGAAGGTGAAATCAGCTGCGGTCAGCGTTGTATTTGTATGTTCGAACCGGACCCTCATTTTTTCCGGTTGGGCATTGATATTGATGACGTGCTCTCCTCGAACCCTACAGCCTTCAGAATGCTCAGAGTATTTTGGAAACTATCGTTTATTAAGTTTGACGACGATGAGAATCAGGCCTTTCGAGACATAATTCTCAAACGTAATCAAGCAGCCATATCGAAACCAACTCCTGCAAATGTTTTCGATTGCAAACTATGCCACACCACAGTGGCGAGCAAATTGTCACCTTCTTATAACTTCGGAGCAGGTATCTCAGCCATACTGACGAGCTGCTCCTTGGGAAATCAGTTAAAGCATGAAATGGCACTCGAGGCTGGGATACTACACCAGTTGTTCATTCGAGACGCCAATACAGTTAATGTATTTGGCACGTGGGACTACCTTTCTCATCAAGTCGCTGCTTCACCCTTCAAACCAGTTGATTACATGGACAAGATGGATTTATTTGGTTATGCGTATTTAACTGGTTTTAGACCCACGAAATCACGTTTCCTCGTCGGCGAGCTCAAGAAGGACTCTGCAACGACGCAGGATGTCGAACAATTGATGAAGTATGTAGACTGGGTGAAGGATGAATACTGTCATGGTGACTATGACATGATTCATGCTTTTTTAGTCGCCCACGAATTCGACACCAGCGTTATCAAACTCGCTAAGTCAGTGGGCATGAGAAAGTACTCAGTTGGCATGAGGCCAACTCAGTCGTTTGAATGGCATAACCTAAAGCTTGTGAGGTATTCGTTCAACGCGACTTCGAGCCAGCTTGAGTTTAGCGTTATAACTTAGCCTCAAACCCGTTTGGCTGAACAATAACAAGGTAAGCAAATCGAGCCGAATGATTTGTCGTTCAATGGTTCGCCGCCACGACCGATTTGGATGAAAGACATTGAGAAGATAAATGGCAGACAAATCTGTTGAAAAAGCCACTGAGCTACTAAGCTTCACCCGCTGATAAAATCAGCGTTCAATCTTGTGGCCAAATTGGGGCCGGATGCGGCAACAAACTACCGATACGATTGAGTGAGGCAATGTAACGAAACGGGAAACCCTTGAAAATCTCTGCTGGCTGCAACCCATTTAATTGTTTAATTTAAGAAAATCGCTTGCTTAGAACTGGCAGTCATGAGGTCAGGGGTTCGATCCCCCTCGGCTCCACCAATATTTACAATAAGTTAGGGCCACCGACTGGGTGGCCCTTCGTTATCTTGTGTGCCTATAAGTGTGCCAACTGGCAAAGTTATTTGTTCTATCGAGTGTTAAGGTACGCTGTAAAGGAAGATGAAAAGTTGAATGCCTCAATTCTTAAGACGCATACAAAAAATTCTCGCAGAAAAGAAAGCGCTTAAATCCGTTCCCACCCGGATCTGCAAGATCGAATGTTTGCGAGCTGCGGAGAAAATCAACTTCGAGGCCATATTCAAGTCAAATGAGATACTAACGGCTTGGAGCGTGATAGGGCCAAGACTTCAGATGTTTGAAATTCCAGACGGAACCGGTGGCGTCAATCCAGGTGATAGGAGAGCGATATTTTATCTCATGAGATACTTTAAGCCTCGTTCTGTCTTGGAGGTAGGCACGCATATTGGCGCATCAACTATATACATAGCCGCGGCCCTACATAGCAATACGTTGGAGACTGAAGATCGTCTACAGTTTGTTTCAGTCGATGCCAAATCGGTTAATGATCCGATCTCAAAACCATGGTTACACCATGGGGCCAAGGATTCACCGCTGGAAATGATTAACCGAATAGGGTGCGGGTATTTTGTTAGGTTCGTAATTAGCAGCTCATTGGACTATATGGCAGCCTGCGAGCAGCGTTATGATTTCATATTTCTAGACGGTAGCCATGCAGCCAAAGCTGTATATCAAGAAATACCCGCTGCTTTGGAATTGCTGAAAACGGACGGATTGATATTGCTCCATGACTATTTCCCGAAATTGAAACCACTATGGGTAGACGGATCCGTTATTCCAGGCCCTTTTTTGGCAGCGGCGCGGTTAAGAACACAACGATCTCAGCTCAAGGTTCTGCCTCTCGGCCAATTGCCATGGCCAACAAAACTGAACTCAAATGTCACTAGCCTCGCATTGTTGGCAAGAATGTGAATCTTCCAGCTGTATTCGGTAAGCGGTGGATCACAGGTAGTTATCCGACTAGAAATTCTTTTTTCATCGTCGCTGCTGCCTCTAACTTTATCTTTTGTCGCATACATCGACGGGGTTCGATCCTCCTCAGCTACACCAAATTTACTCACCCATTTAGAGACTTGCGATCTGGATTGAACTAAGGGGTTGTGCGTATACCAATTGATCCAGGTTTCTCAACCGCGCCTGTTAAGACGGGAACAAGCCAGCCTTGCTAAAAGGGCCTCGCGTGGAATCACACGAGGCCCTTTAAGATTAAACCGTCTGTTGCGGTTCTCACCTGAACCTAAAGTTTGCGCGATGGATCGAACCGTCGTTCAACTCAACTACGAGTTGTCGACAGGTACCGGCCCAGGATTGATCGGTTTTCCACACGTAGACGTATTGATCCGTTGTGGGATCGTAACTCAGGCTACTGCTGCCGGCTGTTACTGTTTCGGTTAGTTCACTTGCAGGATCGCTCGAATTGCAGGTAACCGGTCCTGAAGAGGGTGAGCCAACTGCAAATATTCCCAAACCTTTATATCCACTCAAACTGAACTTCACCGGTATAGCTCTTCCAGCTTGAACGACATTTAAGACTGGCAAGTTATCAACCGGCTGGAAGAAACCGGCAAGGTTGTACTGCACGATCACGTCAAACGTGCACGTGCCTGGGCTAGTCGTGCCGTCATCTGCCGAAGCGTTCACTGTAGTCGTCCCGATTGGAAAAACGGAACCCGAAGCAGGACTACTCGTTACATTAACGCTCGCTGAACAACCATCAGTAGCTGTCACCGCCGGATAGTTAACAACCATCGAAGTGGCAGTCGAATTCGGAGGAAGACTAACCACGACGTCAGCCGGACAGGTGATGATAGGCGGAGTCGTATCGACGATGTTCACTACTACGTCGTCGGTATCGGATCCGCCGCCGGTATCTGTAACAGTAAGAGTGATTGTGTGTGAGCCCGTGGCTAGCGAGGTCATTAAGGTTGAGCCTGTACCAAGGGAAGTCGCACCTTCGGCCCATGAGTAGGAGTTGATACTGCCGGTGCCTGCTGTTGATGCGGTCCCGTCGAGCGTGACTGATGTGGTTGCGCCGGCACACTCAACTGTTTGATCGGTACCTGCATTTGCAACCGGGGAGGCGGCGGCGGGGCCGAACTTTTGCACGCGATCGTTGATCGTATCGGCTACGTAAAAGTTGCCAACCGAATCTGCTCCTACATCCTGTGGTGAAGCAAGCTCCCCGTTGGCTGTTCCGAATGTGCCGCAGCTCGAAATAAACGTGCCGACAGCTGAAAACTTCTGAATGCGATTATTGCCTGAATCGGCAACATAGACGTCACCCAAGGTGTCAACTGAAACTCCCGCTGGCGCATTAAACTGCCCATCGCCAGTGCCATTCGTTCCCCATTTAGTTAGGAACGTGCCACTCGTGTTGAATTTCTGAATACGATGATTGCCGGTGTCAGCTACATATACGTTGTCCGTCGCATCAATTGTGATTCCGTCGGGCCCACTGAATTGTCCGTTACCAGTGCCGTTGCCGCCCCAGCTGGAGATGAAGCTTCCGCTGGACGTAAACTTTTCGACCCGATGATTGCCCAGGTCTGTAACGTAAACATTGCCGGCAGAATCAACCGCGACACCTCCGGCGCCGTTTAAGAATTGGCCATTACCGCTGCCTGCCGTCCCCCATGCCAATTGAAAAACTCCGCTTGCGTTAAATTTCTGTACTATCCCACTCGTTCGTTCCGGGAATCCATCGCAGACGTAAATGTCGCCGGTGGTCCGATCAACCGCGACCCCGGATGGTGAGACGACCGCACCAGCGCTGGTCCCTCCTGTAGCGAACTTAAACTGGAAAACACCACTTGAATTAAACTTCTGCACGCGGTTGTTTTGATCTGCAACAAAAACATTGTCTGATGGATCAACCGCAAGAGCCCTCGGCGTGAGCACCTGCCCGTCGGCAGATCCCTGGGGCGCCAAAATCGAAAGGAAGTTGCATGCCGCAGACGCCGCGCTGCCCCATACCAACAGTGCGGCAACAAACGGCACAGAGAGAAGTAGCCAATGATATTTCCCATTTCGTGAAACAGGAGAGAGTTTTAGGGGGCGTCCAGAGACTGTGAGTACTTTCATTTGAGTGTCCTTCCATTTTTTGATCGGTTTAGGTTTGGCGCGAGGACGGTGTTGCCGGGTGTGTGTAAGCTGGAATCTTGATTTTGTTCCGAGATTGCGGGATTCGTGCGCGCACGACTGGCGCGTTGGTCAGTTGCGGGAAACTGGCCGGAACCGGGCGTTGACGTGCGCGAAGATAAGGCTGGTTAGTACCATTGTCAATAGTTTTGCGCTCTTGGCTCAATCCGTGCTCAGAAGGAGACCCTCGACCGCTTATCTGTTCTTCTGATTTATATAACCGGATATTAGTTTGGCTTGACCCACTTGAATCTTCAGGGTCGACGGGCGGGTGTCGGAGCCGCGTCTAAGTCGTCCGGAGGTCCGCCTCCGTTATGGCCTATCCCCAATCTCACACGATTGCTGGGCACACCGCGAACTTTGATGCGTACTAAGACATCGCCCATGTCACTCATGTCATCGTGTAATCGGACAACCACACAACTCAGCCAAGTGAATCCTGGAACTGTACCGGCGTACTCCACGCTCAATGGGTAGATACGATGGGATGCATCCTCGGCGTCAGCGGTTACCAGCGAAATGTTCTCTCCAGGTTGGAGCTCAAAATTCATTGCGAAGAGCATTATCCGCGTGCGCCTATCAAGTGCAAACGGCACCGGAGAATTAACCTGGAACGGATCGCGCAGCCACAAAACCGAGTCAATTGCGATGGCACGAGTTGAGGTCTCCTCACTTATTAAGATCGGAGCGCCGGGAATTACGGTAGCGGCAAAGTTAGCCGTCTGATTACCGCCGAGGTCGTTGAATGTTAGGTTGTTCGGGTGGAACGTATAGTTGGTTTTTGAAGGAGTGACTGTGTAGCTTCCTGCCGGCAAGTCCGCAAATGAATAGTCGCCGGCCGCGTCTGTCGAATCTGTTGCCGACCGCGAGCCGCTCAACGTCATTGTGACATTACCGAGGGCATTGCCTCCGAGCGTGACCCGACCACCGATGTTCGCGATTGAAACAATCTGCGTACTGGCCTCAGCGGCTGTCTTAACAACCTCAGCATTTCCTGCCTTGTCTCGAGCTACGCTAAAGAAAGAGTAGGTATGGTTCGCATTGCTAACGAAGGTGGCTTGCGTGCCAGAGCTAGTAAGCCACGGGGTAAAGGGCCCACCATTGTCCGAGACATAAATGGTGTAGTCACTGATACCGGCGCCGGCGTCCATGCCCGACCATTGGACATTGAAGCTCGCTGAACTCTGCGTCGCTGGTAGCGGATGGACGCGACTGGCGGGCGGCGAGTTGTCGAGCGTGTTGGACCAAGTTGGTGTTTGTATCGCCGAATTTTCGTCAAACACGATCGACGCGCTGTTACTGATGACCGTACCCGTTGGCAAATCTTTTTTGGGAGACACCGTGAACAGAATGTTACCGTCACCCTCTGGCGGATTAACGTTCGGCGGAAGAAAGCCTGCCAGCGGGTCCGTTGTCGGCAATCCAGTTGCCGGATCGAGCGAGACAAACCTCCAGGTGAGAAGACCGGAGGACGTGTCAAGCTTGCCGCTGACCCGCACAATCAAGCTCTTGCTGGGCCGGAGGTCCACATCGGTCACGAAGTCCGTGCCCCCGATCGGAATCAGGCGGCGGTCACCAAAGCTCAATGGTCCGAAGCGAAAGGAATTTAAGTCGAGCAGGTTTGCATCCAGTTGATCAGTAACGACAACTTCCTGCGCCGGCGCTGTAGCGGTCGCTTTGTTTTCGAAATAGACAGCGTAGCGGAGCGGCTCTGAACCCAGGACATGCCGGGGCGGTCCCACACCGACTGGTCCGAATTTATCGTTTGGGTCAAACGCCTCAACCACGTTGATAATGTTCGGGTGCGAGGGCGTGACGATTGGCAGGAAGGCGGAAATGCACTCGCTTAGAATCTCACCCAGTACAATTCCCTTTGCGGCATCTTCAATGATTTTGAGCGCGATGACGATCGGTTTTAAGACCGGCACATCGCGAAGACATGCCACCACAACCGAAACAAGACCGTAGACAAACTGTGTGTAGCTGAAATATTTTGCGTCGCCCGTTACGGCACTTAACGAAATATCAAGCAATTGTTGGCGCCCAAATCTTCCCGATTGTTCCAGGCAGTCCACTGGGAGGGCCTTATCGATGGCCTCTTCTATGAAGAATCTTGTTAGATCTTTAAGACAATCGAATGCTGCATCGGGATTCTGAATCGACAAATGACTGAGCAACGGGCGATTGGCCCACACTTCGACGTTAAATGGCTGAAGCCCCGGCGTCACTTCAATAGGAATCGCACGGGTCGAGTTTGCAGGCAGATAAGGGATGAGTAATGGTGTTGTTGAGTCAGTCTCGGTTTCGAGAGTCTGAGGGATAGTGCTCCAATCGACGGGACTGGGAGTCGGAACGGGAGGATGTTCGAGTGGGACCATGATCCTCCCAGCCAGATCCTTCTGTGTCTTTATCCAGACCGGAACCTGGAAAGCATCAACTTCGCCGCTGTTGCCGACGACGACCTGGTATATCTGTCGCCTTCCACTTCGGACCACGCGCGGACCGATCAGATCAATCCATATGCGCGGTTGTCCACCTGCAACGATCGTAATCGCTTGTGGAAGATGCTCCGAATGACCATTAGAGAACTCGACAGTCATGTCCCACCGGCCGGTCAACGCACCTGTCAGATCGAAAGCTGCGAGAATGATCGCTGGCCCCTTCACAGTCGTCTTTAGAGCCTGGAGTTCATTTGTGCCGGGCCTGACGATTTTTACGCTTGCGGAAAGTCCGATGAAGTTTTCGCCCTGTAGTTCAAAGGTCACGATTCCAGTATTGCCGGCCACATTGGGCGAGACTTGAAAGACATCCGGCAAGCCAGTCCCAGTCAAAAAAGGTACTTTTAGAAAGAAGGCGTCCCACGGGCCGCCGCTTGTAGCCTGGAGCGGATTCGCTAAGGGGAAATTTGCGGAGCCGGTATAGCCCGTGACCAACGCGTTGCCAAACGCATCGATCGCGACGCCCTTGGCGATATCAGTTCCGGTGCCACCCAGGTAGGTTGAATAGATGACCCCGTCGCCGGTGGCGTTGAACTTGGTAATGAAACCATCGCCGCCCAATTGTGTTTCTCCGCCAAATGTCTGCTGAACAGCATTCTTGACAAGGAAGTTCGTTGACATCGTGTTTCCGACAACATACGCGTTGCCACCCGGATCGATGGCTATGTCGTTTCCCGCGTCATCACCCGAGCCGCCGAGGTAGGTTGAGTAAACAAGAGCACTGCCCGCCGGATTCAACTTGGAGACGAAAACATCCGTGCCTCCGGCAAGTGCGGGCTGAATGGCATCTACCGTTGGGAAGTCGATAGAGGCGGTGATGCCGGTCACGTAAGCATTACCTGCTCCGTCGACCTTTATCCCTGGGCTGTAGGATGTCCGCGCATCCTCGTCCTCATTGCCACCGAGGAAAGTAACGTACTCCCGTCCATTCCTCTCGAAAACACTAACGTTATCCAAATAGATACCGCTGCCTTGACCCCCAGCGAATTCGAATGAAAGTTTTGCGCTCATCTGTGTGGAAATCGGTATGTCCCTGACCACGGTGGTAAATAGACCCGACGAACCAAAAAAGGTTTCGCTGAAGACATTTCCGATTCGAACAGTCACCGAATCTGTCACTGTTCGAATCGCCACATCAAACCTCAGTCTGTAGGTTCCAGGACTTAGCGTTAGCGGAGATTTCGTTTCAATTGTCGCTCCCTGAGGTGGAGCGACATCAAGATTGACTATCAGATTGTCATTCGAGTTAAAGGGATTGGACTGCAAGTCTACCTGTCCGGCGATGACATTCCAGTTTGAAAAATTGGAGTAAGAAGGTGCCGGCACTCCACCATTCTCATCGTCAAATGAATCCAAGGAAAACGCAAAAGGAGCTGTTAAGGTAGGAATTTTTGCGACAAAAGCATCGGATATTCCGCCACCAAACTGCTGTTGAAGAGCATTCCGCAATGGAAAGTCGAGGGATGATTGTGTGTAACCTGTGATGTACGCATTCTCGGAAGCGTCCACCGCGATTGCACCTCCGATGTCGTTGTCCCTGCCGCCCAGGTACGTTGAATAGAGAATCTGAGTACCGGAGGGGCTAAGTTTTGTGATGAAGGCTTCGAAATGACCGTTAAAGTTTAGCTGGAAGGTCTGGGTGGTGGTGGGCAAGCCCTCCATCGCGACGCCGGTTGCATAAGTGTTGCCTGACGAATCGACGGCGATCCCATATCCGAAGTCGAAGCCCGATCCCCCAAGGTAAGTTGAAAACATCAAACCGGACCCGCCGGCGTTCAGCTTCGTTATGAAAACATCGACCCCTCCACTGGGGAACTGAGTGCTTAATTCTGGTTGGATTGGATTCAGCGTTGGAAAATCAGTTGAACTCGTCGAGCCAGTGAGGTACACATGGCCCGCGCTGTTGACTGCGATGGCGTATGCTCTGTCCTGGGCCGAACCTCCGAGATAGGTGGAGTAAAGTACTTCCGAACCCGCCGCATTGATTTTTGTCACGAACGCATTTGTGTCGCCGCGCTTCACTGATTGAAAAGAATTTCTGATTGGAAAATTGTTCGAGGTCGTTTCACCCGCCAAGTACACATTCCCAAAGTCATCGACGGCAACCGCATGTCCAAAATCGTTCCCACTGCCTCCTAGAAAGCTCGAGTAAATAAGGACGGGGTCGATTACAAGGGGCTTGCTCGCGTCATACTCCGCAATCTCAAAACCTACCTCGTGTATGCCCTTCAGCAGGTAGCGGCCCTCCAAGTATTCCTTAACCCCACTTCTTTCCTGATAGACAACTGGCTTAAGTTGTCGAATCTCACCACCCGCGACTCGCAGCACCAAATCGCCATGAACGTCTATATGTGTCTTCTGCACTCCTCTGAAGGCGAGCCGAATAGATTTCGGAGTGGCGCCGGGAGCAACCACAAAGTCATATTCAAGCTGCCGCTGATTTCCGTAGTAAATCAGATCTATGCCGGGATAGACGTCCGTATACTTAACCTTCGCATAGTTGGGTACATTGATTTGCCACCCCTCAGGATCAGTGCCAATCAAGTAATTGCTTGAACCAGGTAACTCACCCAATCCTTCAACCCGTGGAACACGGTTTGAATGAGGCATTGTCATCGTTACGTCGGAGGTTTGGGTTGTCGGCTCCTGGGCTGCCAGGGTTTCGGCTGAAGGAAACGCCTTACTGACTGGCCTCTTTCGGGAGAGCTTAGTGAGATGAAACGTCGCCTCCGTTGAGGATAGCGAGATGCCATAACCCGGACCGCGGGAAAGGAACTTGATTTCCGATTGAGTCTGACCACGGTTAGCTTCAAAACTCCTGGGCAAGTTGCCGTAGGCTTCAACTGCGAGCGCTTGATGCGCCGGTTCGGGCGTCGGGCGGGTGGTTGATCGAGGTGCCGGGCCAGGGCTGCGTGCGTTCTTCTTACCTCGATCTTCGGCTGATAGTCCCGGTAGGCGTTTTTCTGTTTTTCGGTAGAGCGACGAAGGCAGATGATTTGGCGGTAGGTAGACGAAACTATTTGCAATGACGAGGAACAGAGTTAGGAAACACACTAACCGTGATGGGCGAGGATGGGGGAACTCGCGAAACACTCGACGCCTCCTGGAAGACACTCCACGATAAAAGCATTAGAATAATTGAGGCTGCCCTAGGTTTCGCGATTAATGGTAGGGACGCATCAGACTTAAGTCAATCCATATGACCGACCGGGCTAAGCCGCTGACCAACTCGCAATAAATCAGGGCATCAATTTTGGATGCTCTTTCTTATTTCTGCCGATTTTGCGTCAACTTGGTACCGCCAAACTTTTCTAAAAGTTTCGACTCAATAATTGAATTCGCGCTTAAGATTGATTAAGCCTGCGGAGGCAGAGGTGTTGCCGCGATTACTCACTCGGAAATACTCCTCGTACTGATGTCTTATTTCTAAAATAGGCGCGCATAGACTAAGCGAAAGCCTGGAATTAACACATAATTCATCTGTCATTCATGCGGTGTTAATCTCCGGCTTCAATAATTCACACGCCTTCTAAGCGACGCCTTCCCGGAGAATTTCACTTGGAGGAGAGAGTTTACAACTTTGAAAGTTTGGCGGCGCGTAGAGTCCTTACACCTTAGACTATCTATTCGAAAGTTGGATCACGCGGACGGTGAGGCCGATAGTCGTTACGGAACTGAACTAAGACGCAGCTCAGAAATGTTGAGAGAGGAAGAAGGAGAAGAAATGTTTATCCGAGGTCTTAGACTCATCTTATTCGTCTCAATCATCACGTTGTTCTCACAGGGAACTACACTAGGCCAAACAAAAACGGTAGCGAATCCTACGCCTGCCCGTTTGGAAACGGCCCCGCATGCAGCCGTGGACGACTCGCCGCTGTCTGAGCAAGTAGACCAGTTGCGAACAAAGGTAGAACAACTGGAGCTGCTTGTAGTGAGGCAACAGCGTGCGTTAGAAGAGATGGAAAGGCGTCTCGCTGATAGCGACGAGAAGACACAAGCTACAGTTCGCGCTGCGACAGCGGAAATGTCAACACGCTTGGCGGAAGCAAGACCTGCGAATACTTCTCCTGAGAATAGTCCGGCTCAGATTAAAGCTCCTGGGGAAACTCCTTCGCCTCAAGCTGCGCAACCTAAAGAAACCAAGGCGAGACTAATGGCCGGGTGGGACGACAACCACGCTTTTTTGAGAAGCGAAGATGGCAGCTTCGAAACTTTCTTAACCGGATATACACAACTGGATTTTCGCGGTTATCAGTCAGGCAATCATCCGCCGAACACGTTTCTGATTCGCCGAGCCCGTCTGGCTCTCGAGGGGAAAATCGCGCGCTTCTATGATTTCAAACTAGAGGGTGATTTTGCCGATACTGCCGGCACACTGTTGCGCGACGCCTATGTCAGAGTCCACCGCATTGAGGAATTGCAATTCACCGCGGGACAATTTAAAGAGCCGTTTAGTCAGGAAGAGCTGCGCAGTGACGCTGTTCAAGACTTCGTCGAACGTTCACTCGTAAATAACCTGGCGCCCAGCCGTAGTCCCGGCATCATGTTTTCCGGCGTTCTAAAAAAGGGAGCTTTCGAATACCAACTCGGCGCCTTTAATGGCAAAGGGCTGTTGGCCAACAATGTCAATGGCACTCCCGAAGGCGTAGTCCGGCTGCGCTTTGCGCCGTGGAAAAATAGCAAGGAGTCCTGGTTCAAAGGCCTGGCGTTTGGCGGTAGCTACGCATTAGGCCGGACTTCTAATGGTTTAAGTGTTCGGGGTCAGACCGAGAGCCGCAGTTTCGTGTTTTTCACTCCCGACACAATTAGCGGTCCTGTTACTCGAGCAAATGGCGAGTTGACCTGGGTGATTGGTCCCGCAGCGGTGCGCGTGGAATATGATCAAACTAACCAGGCTCGCACCGCTCTTGGACCAGGAGGAAGAAATCTGCCTGGAGTGGTTGCCAAGGGTTACGTCGCACAAGTTACGTATCTGCTCACCGGAGAGAACAAATCAGATTCTGGCATTGTGACACCGCGTAGCAACCTGTTTGGGGATTCGAAGAATTCAAGTGGCATTGGTGCCTGGGAACTGAAGTTTCGTTATTCAAATTTGCAGATCGCGGACAGTACCGCTAAGTCGAATCGTGCTGAGTCAATTTACTTCGGGCCAAACTGGTACTTAAATCGCTTTGTTCGGTACGTGTTGGATTTTGGGATCGAGAGGTATGGAGATCCCGCGCGATCGCCTCGGCCTGGCTCCAACAACTTCTTTGTCGTGTTAAGCAGAGTTCAACTAGCGTTTTGAGACGCGACAGAAATAACTGCGAGCGCGTTTCGAGGCGATCGTAAATTCCAAGGGCCACCGATCTGGTGGCCCGATTACATTGGAATGCCACTTGGCGACGGGTTGTGACAGGAACTAAGGTTGAGGCTTCTTGAAGAGTGTCCACTTCCAGGATACTCCTTCTTGATTGTTGCCCTCGCCTTTCATGATGTTGCCCTCAACCGTTCCCTGCATGACTGAGTAGGAGTTGCCAATCACAATTTGCACACTGTCGCCGGATTGCTTCCACGTGCCTTTCACAGTTCGTGGCGACGTAACACCGTTCTGAAATACGTTGATGATGTAGTGAATCACACCGTCCTTTAAGAACTCTATCGTGTATTCCCCCGTCTCAGCTCTGGTGCCGGTCCAGGTTGTGCCAACGAGTGGAGCGTTCGTATCAGCCGGCTTTATTTCGATCGTAGCCGCTCTGCCCAGCGCATCGGTCTGGGTGCTCAGGTCGGGTACATAGGGTTGCGCTCCCGCAGCTGTCGTGTCTCGTACTGAAATGATTAGCTCGTCGGCGCGATAACCCTCAACCACGGCAAATGGTTTCTGGTTCTTCCCCGGCCCTAAGTCTTGCAGCACTCGTTTCGGTACCCGCTCCTGCAAGAATTTCACGAGATTGGCGAGCGTCACTTCGCCTTTTTCATTCGCGGCCCCGCCTCGAAGGGCTTCGACCAGTACCCAGGTGAAGTACCCTTGTTTCTTCTCCTTGAATTCGTACGCTCGATGTCCAACTTCAGTCGCATAGAGCGTGGCGAAGGCTTGCACCTCGCGGTTTCGTAAATCGAAATTGAAGCCGCGGGTATAAGCGGCAGTTAACGGGTTGTCAGCGTTGGCGCGGCCCACCGGGTCATTGCGGCAAGCGTCCACGATCATTAGAACCTGCTTCACGCCGATCTTTTTGATTCTATCCCTGACTTGCGAAACGTTAATTGCGGTTTGTTCGAGCAGGTCCACATCATTACTCACCTGCGAATCAGAAGGCAGTAGAAAAGCCTGCCCGCCACGTTCGATTCCATGCCCTGCAAAGGAAACCAGGAGCAAGCCATCGGGCGGTAAGACGGCAGCAAAGTTGGAAAGCCGCCGCAGAATGTTGCCACGGGTAGGTTGCCGTTCGGCCGGTTGGTCTGAGGCAAGCAGCGTGACTTGATCAGCAGGGAAACCCGCATAGCGGATGAGCGCGTTCGCGAGTGTCTTCGCGTCGTTACTAGCGCCCCCGAGAGTTGTGATCTGCGTGTCCGCATACTGATCCACCCCCACAACCAGGGCATAGCGCTTCGCACTGCTTGGCAGTTTTTTGATCGCCTCAGATCCTTGAACTTTTAGCCCACGCTCAGCCTTCTGAGCTCTGACCTCTCTCACAATCACCGGCATCAAGACTTGAAGAGTAAGCGCCGCCGTTACGAGAACCTTGCTCACCAGACCAAAAAATTCTTTAGTGTTCATCATTAACCTCTGCTGCTTGGCTCAGATTTCTCGTCTCTATATATCTTGGCAGACTCATTGAGGTCAAAATCAGATCGCACTGATAGTGAATATCAGGCGTTACTGATGGAGATTGTCTGACGGATGGGTGCCAATTGAGTCAGACGTCAAACACTAAGAAGCGCACGAACGGAGGTTCCCAGAATCGAGTGCTATTGCCGGCGTCCAGCTTCGCGGTGCTGTTAGGGAACTCGAAATCTATTCAGCGGTTATCTTGAAGGACCCTAAATTATTTTTGTCTTGCCGGCTTAAGTGGTTGCTTTCGCAAGCGACGCCACTGCGGCTACTAATTCTGCCGAACTGGCCGGTTTGGCAACGTGCAGCTGGTAACCCTCGGCGATCACGCGTGTGCGATCTTCATCGCGGGCATAAGCTGTCAGAGCGGCGGCGGGCACGCGGCCTCCATTCTCTTCATTCAGGGCTCGCACCTTGTGGATCAGTTCATAACCATCTTCGTAAGGCATGCCGATGTCGCTCATCAAAACGTCCGGTCGCCATTGTGGTAGAGCCGTAAGTGCTTCGCCGGCGGAGCAGCACGCTTTCACCTCAGCTCCTGAACCTCTTAAGACAGCGCTGATCATTTGCCGCGCGTCCGTGTCGTCGTCAACGACCAGGACACGTACTCCGCGAAGCGATGTCTGGGCAGTTTTCTTGAAGCGCGATTCAAGCACGAGGTTTTCAGCGTTTCCTTCACTCACCTCAGCCTGAACGGCCGGAAGCGGCAAGGAAAACGTGAACGTAGAACCTTGCCCGGCGCCCTGGCTTTCAGCTGCTACTGTACCGCCGTGAGCTTCCACGAGATGTCGGACGATCGCGAGACCTAACCCGAGACCACCGTGAGCTCTCGTCGTGGTTCCATCGGCCTGGCGGAACCGCTCGAAAACGTGCGGCAGAAACTCCGGGTCAATGCCCTGACCGTTGTCACTAATTGAAACTCTTGCGCGGTAATCAACTTGCTCGAGCTTTAGCTCAATCCGCCCGCCTTGGGGCGTAAACTTCACAGCGTTGACGAGCAGATTCCACACTACCTGTTGCAAGCGCACTGCATCTCCCGAAACGTGGCAAAGTTCCGGATTAAACCTACAGGAAATCTGGATTCTCTTAGCATTCGCAGCCGGACGTACAACTTCTACCGCGTCGGAAACAATCTTGGTGAGGTCGACTTCGCTGACGTCAAGCCGCAACTGTCCAGTGATGATGCGCGACACGTCAAGCAGATCGTCAATCAGTTGTCTCTGGTTCTGTGCGTTGCGCTCGATCACTTCCAGGCCCTGCGAACTCATCGGCGTATCGGGCTCGGACGAGCGCAGGAGGTTGGCCCAACCGAGAATCGAGGCCAGCGGCGTGCGCAATTCATGCGAAAGCGTGGCCAGGAACTCGTCCTTTATTCGGTTGGCAGCCTCCGCTTCGGAACGCGCCCGTCGCTCGCGATCCAAGAGCCGGTCACGCTCTTCCTCCGCGCGCTTGAGTTCAGTCAGGTAATGGTTCAGCTCCTCGACATGCCGCTCGGCTTGCGCCGTTTGAGCTTGAGAGGCCTCGATATTCCTCAGATACGTTCTGTAGGTGAGGTAGATGATAGCGACGATTGGCGCCGTAAGAGTGACAGCGTAGAAGCCGAAGTTACCGATCAGCTTGGCAATGATGCCTGCCGCTGATGCGCCGGCGATATAAGTTACCGAGGTCCAGAGATAAAAAGCTCGCCACGTTTTCCAGAAGGGCTGTTCCGTCTTAAACGACTTTTCTGCCGCGACCAAACCTGAATTAGCCGCGTACTGTGTGAGCGCCATGATCCAGATTGCGCCGATAAAGCCGCTGGTGTAGCCGGCGCGAGGCAGGTCGGTGATTAGCCCGAAGCAGGTGCGCAAAGTCCAAACGGTAAGGAAGGTGGCGCAGGCCATGACCGCTGAGTTGAAGAGGATCGTACGCGGCTTGCGGCTAATGCGGAGTGACGCACAGAGCCCGTCACCGATGGCCAGCAGTACAGCTGCTTCGCCACCGTACAGCAGCATCGTGAGGAAGATGAACGTATCGGAGACGGTGATCCCGCCGGAAACAAGTGGAATTCTTATTACGACGCTTGAGCTAACGGCGACTACGAGGAGGGCGAGGATCGCGAAGGGTAGGTCGAGACGTGCTACGGGTAAGCGGTAAAGCGACAGCAGGAAGATCGCAGAGCCAATAGCAACGATTCCCCACATGTACGGTGCGACGAATCGTTGCCTGCTCATAGCCTCTGCCCTTTGACGAACTTAATCGACTGCGCTCAGTTGTCTTTCCTTGTACAAGTAGATGGTGTCGTAAAGGCTCTGCAGTTTATAGCCTACGCTGTAATAGAAGGATTGTGCCACCTCATTGCGCTCGTTGACGAGCAGACAAACCGAGTCTGAGCGAGAGAGCAGGATTCGCCCGAGCTCCAGGAGGCACCGTCGTCCGTGCCCGCGCTGACGATGCCGCCGATTTACATAAACGCCCTCAATGTAAACTGATTCGGGAGTTTCAGCCATGATGTCCGCCTTGAAGAGGAGGGTGCCACCTTTTACTAAGACCCAGATGCGGCCGCGCTCAATTCGTCGAGTACAACGGGCGCGAAAGCCCTCGGGATCTGTTGTCAACGGGTTGACGCCGCATTCAGCTACCGCCATAGCTGCCTGCACGCGCAAGATGAGCGGAAGATCAGCAATGGTTGCTGGACGCAAACCCGCTGCTTCACTCGCTTCGATTGGTAGTTTCTGTTCCAGCAACAACTCACGGCAGGCCACCCGCATTTCCTGCCCACCGTATGAGTAATGTGTCCAAAAGTCGTGTACCGATGAACGCTCGCCCATGACAACGTGAACTGAAGGACACGTTTGCGCGACACTGGCGAAGGCGTTCATGGCTCTTGAGGTACGCACATCAAGCTGCGTCACGTGTCCAATCAACGCGACACCTTCGAGCCGCCCTGCGCCCTCTCGGCAGGCGTAAAATGTGCCGCGGTTGAGAGGGCTGACTAGTCCGTT
The DNA here is from genome assembly GCA_963826235.1 of Pyrinomonadaceae bacterium. Lineage (GTDB taxonomy): Bacteria > Acidobacteriota > Blastocatellia > Pyrinomonadales > Pyrinomonadaceae > PSRF01. The sequence goes on from CAWGWE010000003.1 coordinate 1,211,594, forward strand.
GTCGCGGATGAAGCCCGCCATGTAAACATTGTGCACTGGCTGAGCCGCAAGGAATTCCAGCGCTTCGGCTTCCTGCCCTTTAATCAAAGGGCGAACGTCAACGGAATTAAGCGCGGCCTGCTCAAATGTGGCCTGTACAGGTAATTGTCTTGGGAGACCGATAAGAGGTAGCACCGTAAGCTTGAACCCCGCTACTAAGATGGGAAAGCTTTTTTAATACTCCAGGAAATCTACGCCGTCATCGATCATAATAAGCATCGATGCCGTCTCGTCCCCGCCAAGGGTGGCGGATTGGGCTTGTAGAGTTAAATCCCCCGTGATGACGCCGTCGCCGGTAATGACGCCGTCGCCCGTAATCACTCCATCACCGAGAACCATGCCGCCGAGTAAGTCGCTGTTCAGCAGCATGCTTACCTGCAGAAAGGCTAAACCATCGCCGGTGATCACTCCGTTACTGGTCATGATGCTGTCGCCAGTGATAACGCCATCTCCGGTAATCACTCCGTCTCCGGTGATCACACCGTCTCCAGTGATCACTCCACCGTATGAAACGCCGATACCATAAATGCTTTGATACTGACTGATCAGAGCATCACCAGTCGTCCAGGTGAAATTCCGGAGAATCCCACGCGACCAGGAGAAGGTATGGCCAGCGATGGTTGTTTGTTGAAGCGGAAGCGGGTTCGTTCCCAGCAGAGGCTCGCCGACGGTCGTCGTGGCAGACAAATCCTGGCGCACGAGTCTGGCAAGTCTGATCGCGCCCTCGATATTCAATGTGCCGGTGCCTTGCTCGAAAGTGTTAAAGCCACTGAGCGGCTGAGCCGTGTATTGCAGGATCATCTTAACCAGGTTGGGCGTAAGGCTCGGGTTCGCCTGCAGCATTAGAGCTGCTGCGCCTGCCACAGCCGGAGTAGCCATCGAAGTGCCGTTTAGATACATCATGCGACGGTTATCGACAGGGCTCACTCCCGCGTCCAATTCCGGGTTGTGTGCGACTAGTGCGTTATCGACGGCCTGGGCCTGGACGATCTTATTGCCGGGAGCGATTAGATCGGGCTTAACCAGGTTGTCGTAGTGTTTGACATTACTTTCGTCGGTCCAGTAACTGCGCGTTGGGCCGCGCGAGCTGTAAGACGTAACGCCGTCGTCATTTCGCGGGTTAGTCCCAAATGTGTTGGCTGCGCCCACGGTAATGGCTGACGGCTCGTTGCCGGGAGAATGGATGCGTCCGTAGACTTTATTGCCGGCGCTGTCTTTTCCGTTATTACCAGCCGCAGCAGCGACCACGATGCCCGCGTCCACCAGACGGCGTACCGCCATGCAGAGTGGATCGTATCTATAAGATTCCACCGCTGGCGTGCCAAGGCTCATGTTGACGACTCGGATGTTGTAGGTGGTGCGATTGGTCAGTACCCAGTCGAGCGCCTGGAGTAGCCCGCTAATCGTTCCGGCTCCCTGCGAGTTGAGCACGCGAAGGTTCAGAATATTTGCGTTCGGTGCGATGCCGCTGTACTGGGCGTTGGAGATGCGGCCGTTGCCCGCAGCCATCGACGCCACATGAGTTCCGTGACCGTAAGGATCGTCGAAGCGTCCCTCACCGGTAAAATCCCGGTCGACGACTATGCGCAGGGTATTGCTCCGGTCTAAAAAAGCTTTGTGATTGGCGTCAATCCCGGAATCCAGAACTGCGATTCCGATTCCGGTGCCGTCCAACCCAGCAGTCGTAGTCCCGCTGGTCTGACGCACAGCATCAGCGCCGGTCGTTAACGACACGTGACCTAACGTGCGTACCTCACGGTTCAGGGATACGAATGCCACGTCGTCCCGCGCTGCCAGCGCCGCGGCGGCCGCTGCTGAAACCGTGACAACTCGGAAATTAAACTTTTGGAACTGACGAAGGTTGCTTGCACCGGCTCCTTGAACGGCTGAGTCCAGGTCGGAAGTCCACGATTCGCGGGGCTGGACAATGACGCGAAGGCGGTCGTTTCCCTGCCCGGCGTTTACTTTCTTAAGTACGTCTGTGGAAATCTTTCGGGATTTTGGTTTGGGAGTGCTTTCTGCGTGAGCGTGATCACTGACAAGCAGGCCGGCGAAGATGGTCAGCGCGACTAGCAGCGCTATCCACGGTCTACACGAGGATTTCCTCATTTTGTTTCCCCCACCGAATTTTGGTGTGTGATTTACTTTGTCCGGGCGATAAGCTGAGAGGTGTTCCGCGGGTTAAGCAGTTATTCTCAATGGCTGTAGTTAATCACCAGAGTCGGGGGTCGTTCTGGAGGTGAGGCATTCTAGCAAAGATTTTTAAAATTGCAAACTTGTTTAACACTTCTCGCCGAAAAGATTGCTCGGAAGGCGCGGGAGGGTGGGGTCAACGAGAAACTATGGGTCGAAACCTTCAGCAAAACCAGAGTATTGACATAAGTAAATGACCAAGGGCCACTTGGTATTTTTGAGTGAGTTCGGTCTCGCCAATGCATAACGATGCTGTCAGCAAAGATTTCGCGCGCGTAACCTTGTGGCCGATAGTCTACCTAATTGCTCTTGCCTACTTTGCGCTACATCTCGCAACGTCAACGAGGTACGGTTACTTTCGCGATGCTCTCTACTACCTCGCTTGCTCTGAGCATCTTGCATTTGGTTACGTAGATCAGCCGCCGCTAATCGCTGTGCTGGGCTGGCTCGCTCGCCACACGTTTGGTACCTCCTTACCCGCTTTACTTTTCTGGCCCGCGTTAGCTGGCGCTGCTCGCATCGTCCTGGTTGCCGCGTTCGCACGCGAACTCGGAGCCAAGCGTTTTGGCACCGTGCTAGCCGCCGCGCTTGCCGCCACTCCAAGTGTCTGGTGGGTTATCGATCACCAGTTTGCCATGAATGCTCTGGAGACGATTTTGTGGACGGGTGCTGCCTACATGATTTTGCTCCTGATAAAAACCGGGAATGCAAAACTGTGGTTGGCCTTCGGCGCAATCGTAGGTGTGGGCCTCCAGAACAAATACTCGATATCTGTATTCGCTTTCGCCCTGATTGCCGGCGCGCTGCTCACACGTCAGCGAAAGATTTTATTTACGATCTGGATTCTGACGGGAGGTGCGCTTGCGTTTCTGATCTTTCTGCCCAATTTGATTTGGAACATTCAGCATCAATGGCCCTTCCTGGAGTTGATGCGAAACGTCCGCGCCACCGGAAAGGATGTGATCCTGCCTCCTGGCAAGTATCTGTTGCAGCAGATTCTGATGATGAATCCTGTGAGCTTTCCTTTCTGGTTTGGCGGGTTGCTCTTCTACTTTTTTTCGCGCCAGGCAAAAGCCTACCGCGCTTTTGGTTTGGCGTTCGTAATCACGATTGCGTTTTTCATGATCACACACGGGAAGGATTACTATTCGGCGCCGGCGTACGCGATGTTATTAGCAGCAGGGGCTACCGCTGCTGAACGGTTGATCGCTTCAGTCAAATTCTTCGAGCAGACCAGAATGCGACTTGTCATGAGATCAGCTTGTTTCTTGTGGCTGGTGCTTGGCGTGGCGCCGTTGCTGCCGCTGGTTTTGCCGGTGCTGCCGATAGACGCGTTCCTTCGCTACCAGTCGCATTTGCCTTTTGAGGTGCCGAAGACCGAGCGAAGTTTTGTAGGCGCGGCGCTGCCACAGTATTACGCGGACGAATTTCCATGGCCGGGTATGGTCGCGACCGTCGCTCGCGTTTACCACTCACTCCCTCCTGACGAGCAGTCGCGCACCGCGATCTTCTGTAGCAACTATGGTCAGGCGGCAGCGATCGACTTCTTCGGTTCCCAATACGGCTTACCAAAGGCTATCAGCGGACATCAAAATTATTTTCTCTGGGGCCCGCGGAACTACACCGGTGAAATTATTATTCTGGTGGGTGAGGAAGCACGCGATGCGCAGGATGACTGCGATTCACTGACGGTAGCTGCTACACAGCACAATCCCTATGCGTTCTCTTACGAAACTCGGCCGATCCTGCTTTGCCGCGGATTGAAGTGGAATCTACAAAGCGGCTGGCCACGGGTTAAGAATTGGCGCTGACTTCTACGAAAACCAGGTTCATAGGCCCTGGGGACCGTATCTCAACAAGCGAAACACCGGATAACTCACGGCAAGCAGCAGGAGCGCGTACAAGCTATTGCGCGTGCCGCCCGCAATGTCGCTCGCTATTGCGCCAACGAGAATCAGTATCGATCCGAGCAGGGCCACGGCCGTTGTAACAGGATATCCCCAGGCGCGGTACGGTCTTTCTCTTTCAGGCTCACGGCGGCGCAAGACAAACACTGAAATGAAAGAGAGTGTGTAGTTAGCGACAAAAAAGAAGGCCAGAATCAAGGCTACAGTTTCGAAGCTCTTTCCAATCAGAATAATCGCGACAGCCACTGCGGTGCTCAAAAGTAAGGCGACTTGGGGTGTGCCTCCTGCGCTGACGGCCGCGGCCGACTTTGTAAAAAGACGATCCCGGCTCATCGCGAACAATACACGGGTCGACATCAAATGATAGGCATTAATAGCGCTGAGCATGGAAAGAATTGTTAGGGTCCGGAAAACAGTATCGCCATGCCTACCGAACAAAACTTGCGCTGCTGCGCCTGCAGCAAAATCCTTTCCCGCAATTTCTCCGATTGGCAAAACGTAGAGCAGCGCGAGGTTGACCAGCAGGTAAATAGCGATAACAGAAAGCACGCCCACGAAGAGTGAGCGTGGAATGTTGCGCGCCGGGGTTTCCACTTCTTCGGAAAAGTAGACCACGCCGGTCCAACCGTCGTAAGTGTAGATGACTGCTTGCAGTGATAGTAAGAACGCCACCAGGAGCGGGATGCCTTGCGGCGAAACCAGTGTCGCAGCTGCGGCTGTTTCTCCACCCCAAATAAAGGCTGCAGCTATCAACGCCAGAAACGCCAAGGCTTTCAGCAGGCTGGTGATGTTTTGTACGCTGCTGCCCCAGATCACACCGCGCCATTGCAGCAACGCGAAGAAGATTGCGACGAGAGCAGCGATTAAGACAGACCTTTTCGCGAGTGCCGGCACTAACACCCCTGTAAATTCTCCAACAACGAGAGAAACTGCTGCGGCGCTGCCACAGGTCGAGATCCAGTCGGACCAGCCGACCACGAAGCCGGCGTATTCTCCGAGTGCATGCCGGACAAAAACATACTGCCCGCCTGAACGAGGAATCATCGTTCCCAGCTCAGCAATCTGAAAAGCTCCCAGCAAGGCATACAAACCACCAACTAGCCAGACCCCGAGAAACAACCATTCGTTCGGAAGCAGCTGGGCGATGCCTCCAGGTGTGCGAAAAATGCCCGCCCCAATTGTGTTGCCAATGATGACCGCTAGACCAAAGGCAAGTCCAAGGACGCGCAGGAGCCGGCCGTGTTGCTTTGCAGGTGCTGCGGTGGGAGTGTTATCGGGCAAGAAGTTTTAGTGGCGAAGCGGACTGAAGATAGTAACTCACTTCAGTGCTGGGTTAAGGATACTAATCAAGGTCGAAGTCCGCGAAGTGGACGACTGAGCGCCTGAAATCAAATTCAGCCGTCCGTTCACGGACCAAGCTTTCAATTCACGCCAATCCTCAAGCACTGAGGTGCTGGCTATTATCAGCAGTCGGTTACACCGACTTAACCAGACGACTGTTTTTGATCCTTCTGACCATTGTTCAACCCGGCTTTCAGGTCTGCATATAAGAGACGATGAAACAGATGTTCCCCAGCCTCACGCCTCACTGACAATCTGCCGGCTTCATACGCCCGAGAATTTAAACCGCGCTGCACAGACTTGCAGATGGAAACGTCTTCGTCCTGGATCCGCTGGCCTACTTCGATGCTAGCGAGATTGCGTTCACGCGCCGTAGCAGAGACGTCGGGAAAGTAAAAATCAAAAATGACTTCAGTCTTATCGATACCGAGGGGCAACACCAGATTCGTGTCCATCACACCGTCGTACCAGTTGATCATAAAGTTTGGATAGATCCAGTAATAGAGCGCGCGCTCGCCGCGACGAACGGCGCCAGTCTCTTTTTCCGCCCCCTCGCTCACAAGCGGACTCGACTGCAGGCAATGCCGCTTGCCGTTTTCAATTGTGTAGTTGCTGTAGTCGAGAACACTGTCCAGACCCTTGTGCAGATAAGGCACGTGATAACCGCCATCGAGATAGTTATCGACGAAGACTTTCCAGTTGCAATCGAAAGTGTAATGACGCCGCTCCAGCCAGTGCAGGTTTGGGAGATCGAGCGGTCGAATCTGATCGATGAGGTCAGAAGTCAAAAAATCCGGCAACGAGATTGGTGCTTCGTCACCGCCGATCCTGGCGAATACCCAGTTCTCCCACATCTCGATTTGCACCGGCAACAAACCATTTGCCGCCTTATCAAAGTTACAGACATCGGAAAAATCTGGTGCTCCTTTCAAAGCACCTTCAAGTGTGTAGGTCCAACCGTGATAAGGGCAGCGAAGGTGCGGTGCAATGCCTGAAGGGTCAGTCATTACAGCAGCGGCGTGATGCCGGCAAACATTGAAGAACCCTCGCAGCCGACGATCGTTGCCACGCACAGTGACAATGGGTTCGTTTCCGATTTCTGCAGTTACGTACTGTCCGGGCTCCAGCAGTTGATCTGCACGCGCGACGAGTTGCCAGGAATTGGTGAATACAGTTTGTTGTTCGAGGTCGAAAAGATTCTTATCGGTGTACCAGGAAGCTGGAATTGTGGAGGCGTTGTTCAGCGGCGCACTTGCATCGTAACTATTGATGATTTCGGCAAGAGACTGGGGCATTAGAGTGAGTTTCACCGGTCAAGTCTAGGAAACTCGAAGGTCGGGAAGGGCGCCAGCCCCCGCTCATGATTGCCAATTGCCAATTGCCGATTGACTCTTACCTTTTGTTGAATTTCATTCTTCATGTGACTAGTTGGGCTAAAGGCCAAGGGAAACAATTGGCAATTGGCAATCGCGAGCGGGGCGGGCCCCCTTCCTTACCTGGAGATTCTTGAGGCTCAACCTGGCGAAGCGGCGACGGCGCTATGGATCTTTGAATCAAGCAATGCCCTCAAACCAAAGGGTGCCGCGCTACGCTTGTCACGGCACTCCAAAACCTAAGGGCGGAGTTGCGGTCTTTCTTTTCGGATTAAAGAACGGAGTTTTGGCGACGCGCGCGCCCACGCGATGCCGCACAGCCTCTACCGTAATCTCGAACTGCAAACGTGCACCTGGCTTAGTGAATTCTCGTTGAACGGTAGCGAGGGCAATCATCTTCTTTAGCGTCGGCGACCAGGTGCTTGAAGTTGCTTTGCCTACCTGCCGGCCACCGTGAAAAACCGGCACTGCAACTCGCGATGCAATTGGCGAAACCGCAGGTGGTAACCCGACCGCCTCATACAAACTTTCAACCTCCGGCCAATCGATCTCCAGGCCCACAATTTCTCGCGCGTGACCGCGCTTTTGTTCTGCAACCAGTGCGGCTTGGCCAACAAAGCGGTTTTTGTCCAAATGAACCAGGCGTCCCAGTCCCATCTCGAAGGGCGAGTACTTCTGTTCGTCTATCAACGCTTTCTTGCTGCTATTGAAATCGACATCGATGAGCAATAGCCCGGCTTCAATGCGGGCCACATCCAGCGCCAGCATTCCCGCAGGATGAATATCGAACGCGCGACCGGCGACCATGAGCGCATCCCAAAGCTGCAGGGCGTGCTCGGCAGGAACCCAGATTTCATACCCCAGGTCTCCCGTATAACCTGTTCTCGAAATTTCAACGGCAACGCCGGCGATGGTTGCGGGCGTAACGCGAAAATATTTCAGCCCTTCCAGCGCCGCACCCTGAGCTACAGATTGCAGGAGGCGAGCGGAAGTTGGACCTTGCAGGGCAAGCGCAGCGACCGACTCAGAAATATCTTCGATTTGCACCTCGAGACCAGTAGCGTTTTGCGTAAACCAACGGAGACTGGGATCGGCGGCAGTCCATCGATAGATATTTTCTTCAAGCCGCGAAACAGTGCCGTCGTCAATCACTTTCCCACTTTCGTCGCACCAGGGCGTGTAGATCACCTGGCCCACGGAGACTTTGCGCATATCGCGTGTGATCACGCGGTCAACCAGTCGCGTCGCGTCTTTGCCGCTCAGTCGGTACTTGAAGAGAGGTGAGATATCGATCAGCGCCGTCGCATTGCGAATCGCGTTGTACTCGTGCTCGTGATGCGGCTCATAAGAGCTAACGGCGTAGTAACCGGACCACTCGCGATAGCTCAGGCTTTCGCATAGCGGAAAGGTTCTCTCGTGGAAAGCAGTTCCAACTGGCATTCAATCCTCGAAAAGCTGTGTTTGTCAGGGCGAGCGATTATAAGTATGCTAACAAATCTTCAGCAAGCTGCAATAACGATTACAAATGAACAATCGTTACGACGTCATTGTGATTGGCGGCGGCCACAATGGTCTGGTCAACGCTGCTTATCTGGCGCGCGCGGGCAAAAAAGTGCTCGTGCTCGAACGGCGTTATGTGCTTGGCGGCGCTGCTGTGACTGAAGAAGTCTTCCCCGGCTTTAAGTTTTCTGTCTGCTCTTACGTAGTTTCCCTTCTCCGTCCCGAGATCATTCGCGAGCTCGATCTGCCGCGCCACGGCCTGGAAATTCTTCCGCTCGACGGCACATTCACGCCTATGCCCAATGGAGATTACCTCTGGCGCGTGAATGATCATGCGAAGACACGCCGCGAGATTGCCCGGCACTCCCGACTTGATGCGGAAGCTTACGACGAATATGGCAAAGCGATGCTGGAGATGGCCCACTTCGTCAAGCCCATCATGAGCATGACACCGCCGGATCCGACTTCACTGAAGCCGAAGGGTCTCAAGGATCTCTATTTCCTCGGTAAGCGGTTTCAAAACCTTCCGGCAGAAGATCAATACAACCAGGTGCAGTTGATGACGATGAGCGCCGTCGACTTTCTCGATCAGTGGTTCGAGACAGACGTGCTGAAGGCGACGATGTCGGCTTCCGGCATCATTGGCACTTTTCTCGGCGTTCGTTCACCCGGAACAGCTTATGTTTTGTTGCATCATTACATGGGCGAGATCGATGGTGCGTTTCGTTCCTGGGGCTTGTCTCGCGGCGGCACCGGCGCGATCTCAAACGCGATCGCCGATGCGGCACGCGAAGCGGGTGCGGAAATCCGCACTGAAGCGCCGATCGAAAAAATCTTACTTAAGAACGGTCGGGCGAAAGGCGTGGTGCTCGCAAATGGGGATGAGATCTACGCCGACGTTATCTCCTCCAGCGTCGATCCGCATTTGACGTTTATGAAGATGGTAGGTGAGGAGCACCTGCCGGACGATTTCGCTGGAGACTTGAAACGCTACAAATATCGCGGCTCATCGGGGAAAGTGAATCTCGCTTTGTCGGGCTTGCCGAACTTCACAGCGAAACCCGGTGCGGGGCCGCATCTCCGTGGCGCAGTTTCAATTTCTCCCGGAGTTGATTACATGGAGCGCGCGTATGACGAGGCGAAGTATGGTCGCTACTCGCGCCGACCTTACATCGACATTGTGATTCCCAGTTTGACCGACCCATCGGTCGCGCCACCCGGTAAACATGTAATGTCCTGTTTTGTGCAGTACGCGCCGTACAACTTGAAGGAGGGGAATTGGGACGATAAGCGTGAAGAGTTTGGCGACACCGTGATCGACACCATCGCCGAGCATGCACCAAACATCCGCGATTTGATCCTGCATCGTCAGGTACTGACTCCGCTCGACATCGAACGCGATTTTGGTTTGTCAGAGGGAAACATTTTTCAGGGTGAGCTGACGCTGGAACAGCTTTTCTTCCTGCGTCCGGCGCCTGGTTGGGCGCAATACCGAACGCCGATTCGCAGTCTCTACATGTGTGGTTCGGCGACGCATCCTGGGGGTGGAATTATGGGCGCACCGGGTCGCAATGCTGCAATGCAGTTGTTGAAAGACTGGAAACGGAAATAAGTCTCAAGACTCAGGTCTCAAGACTCAAGTCTCAAGACTCAAGTCTCAAGACTCAAGACTTACTCAGGTTTGTAAGACACGTGCTGAAAGTCGAAACCTAAAACCCGAAAGCCAAAAACCAAGAACCAACACCCGAAACCCGACACCCGAAACCTGAGACTTGGGACCTGAGACTTGATACCTTGAGACTTCAGACCTGAGACTTAAAACTTGTGACTTGAGACCTGAGACTTGAGACTTAATTAAGATGATGCACGACATCATTATCATCGGTGGCGGTCACAACGGTCTTGTCGCGGCAAGTTACTTAGCCAAAGCGGGATTGAAGACCCTTGTGCTTGAACGTCGCGCACACGTTGGTGGCGGCGCCATTACTGAAGAGATTCATCCCGGATTTCATTGCTCGACACTCGCGCACACAACCGGACCATTCTCACAAAAAGTTGCCACTGATCTTGACCTCGCGCGATATGGCCTGGAATTTACCAAGCCAGCGGCTCGGCTAACAGTCTTAAATCCCAATGGCGCATCACCAACCATTTATGACGACGGACCACGGACCGTCGCATCACTAAAAACACTTTCGGTAAGCGACGCGGCGAGCTACGGCGAATTCGCAACGAGCTTCCAGCGAATTGGGCGTGTGCTGAGGCCCTTGCTGTCCATGACACCGCCGACAATCGAGAAACCGGCAGCCGGTGAGTTGTGGAACCTCGGCAAGCTCGGCTTGTCATTTCGCGGTTTGGGAAAACAGGATGCGTTTCGTTTATTGCGCTGGGGACCGATGGCTGTTGCGGATCTGGCGGCGGAGTGGTTTGAAAATGAAGTGTTACGTGCAGCTGTCGCAACGCGTGGGATTTCTGGCGCCTTCGCCGGCCCCTGGTCGGCCGGTACCAGCACCGGATTGTTGATGCAAGCAGCGCGAGACGGCCAGGCCATCGCGAGCTCCACAGCGGTGAAAGGCGGACTCGGCAGAATCACTCACGCGCTGGCTCAGGCTGCTACTGATCGCGGAGTGGAAGTCAGAACAGGAGCTGAGGTTGCTCAAATTAAGACTAGTGCCAATCATGTAACAACAATCGTGCTGGATAACGGCGACGAACTGCCGGCGCGCGCGGTTGTTTCAAATGCAGACCCGCGTACGACTTTTCTGAAGTTAATTGATCCCCTCGATCTCGATCCCAATTTTCTCTTGAAGCTGAAGAACTACCGCGCGTTGGGCTGTGTGGCCAAAATTAATCTGGCGCTCTCAGGCTTGCCGGTTTTTGAGGGGATGGATGGTGTTACCGAAAGGCTGTCTGGTCGAATTCAAGTTGGACATGAGATCGATTATCTCGAGCGCGCCTTCGACGCAGCCAAGTATGGCGACTATTCCAGTCAACCGTATCTGGACATCACGATTCCCTCGCTCAATGATGCTTCGCTCGCACCTGCGGGCGCGCATGTCATGTCGATTCAGGTGCAGTACGCACCTTACAGACTGAAGGAAGGTGATTGGAGTTCTCGGAAGGACGAGTTTGGAGATGCGATCGTCTCAGCACTTTCTGCGTACGTTCCCAATTTGCAAGGATTGATTGTGCGGCGGCAGGTGATCACGCCGTGGGATTTGGAGCAGACATATGGATTAGCGGGCGGTCACATTTTTCACGGCGAACAATCGCTTGATCAGTTTTTCATGTTCCGGCCCCTCATTGGTTGGGCGCAATATCGCACGCCAATTAAAGGACTATATCTCTGCGGCGCCGGCACACATCCAGGCGGCGAGATTACAGGACAGTGCGGCGCGAATGCGGCAAGGGAAGTCATCAAGGATTTGAAGACGCGAAAAATCTAAACTTAGTGATGCGAGCTTTGTCCTTTGTGCTTTGTACTTGGCTCGGTCGTCTGCCGGGCTCGGTGGATCGTGGTTTGAGAAAATCAACGTACAAAGCAGCCTACGAACCACCAAGTACAAAGCTCAAAGTACAAAGCTCAAAAACGAACTACTAAACTTAGCGTCAATCTGTCATGACCCATCAAGTTACGCGATCCCGCAGTTTTGCTAGCGACAACAACGCCGGAGTTCATCCGGAAATTTTGGCCGCGCTTTCGAAGGCTAATGAGGGTCACGTTGTCGCGTATGGTGCGGACACCTACACCGACGAGGCGATAAAGGTCTTTAAGAAGCACTTTGGCAAACACGTTGAAGTGTTTTTTGTTTTCGGCGGCACAGGCGCGAATGTGCTCGGCTTGAAGGCCGCGACGCGTCCTTATAATGCTGTCGTGTGTGCGGAGACGGCACACATAAACGTTGATGAGTGTGGGGCGCCGGAAAAGTTTACAGGATGCAAGCTGCTGAGCGTTCCGACTCCTGATGGAAAGGTAAGAGCGGAGCAGGTTAAGCCGTTCTTAGATCACATCGGTTTTGAGCATCACGTTCAGGCCCGCGTCATTTCAATCTCTCAGGCTACTGAAATGGGGACGGTATATTCGGCCGCTGAGGTGAAGGCGCTTTCAGGTTTTGCTCATAACAATGACATGCTGTTGCACATGGATGGTGCTCGCATCGCCAACGCTGCAGCAAGCTTGCATACGGACCTGCGAAAGATCACCGGGGATGTTGGCGTTGATATTCTTTCCTTCGGTGGCGCCAAGAACGGCATGATGTTTGGCGAGGCGGTAGTGTTCTTCGATCCTAAGCTCGCGGAAGGGTTCAAGTATCTGCGCAAACAGGGTACGCATTTGCCTTCGAAGATGCGATTCATATCGGCTCAATTCACGGCGCTGCTGGAAAAGGATCTGTGGCGGCGAAATGCTGAGCACGCGAACCGCATGGCCCAGATCCTGGCTGCCGAAATCGCTCAAATTCCACAGATCAAGATCACGCAGAACGTGGACTCTAATGGCGTCTTCGCCACAGTGCCAAAGAAATTTGTGCCGATTCTGCAGAAGAAGTATTTCTTCTACGTCTGGAATGAAGCGACATCGGAAGTGAGGTTCATGACCTCGTTTGATACGACGGAAGAAGATATCGAAGATTTTGTTAGTTTGGTAAGAAAAACCCTTGCCTAAGTCCTATGTCCAATGTCCGCAACTGAAACTGCCTGGTTATGAATCCAACTGCGAGCATTTCAAGCTTTCAGTACTCATCTAATAGGTGGACCCTGGACATTGGACGTTGGACCTTGGACATCATTAAGGCAAGGGTGGCTTTGTTAGTTTGCAATCAACATTGAGGGCCTTGAGAAACTCCAGCAGCGACTCGCGCTGATCGGGTAGCACGTCGTGCTTCTGAAGGTTCTTCCTATCAAGATGCTCATTCTCTTTTCCACCACCGAGCATAATGTCTAAAGCTGCTTCCAGGGTTTGCGCGCTGCCATCGTGAAAGTACGGCGCTGACTTTGCGATGTCGCGAAGCGTCGGAGTTTTGAAGGCACCGGTGTCCTCCGGTTTATTTGTAACCTTGAAACGTCCGACATCCGGTTCCTTCTGATCCATCCCTATGCCCACGTTGTGATACTGCTGATCGGTCAACAGTGCACCATCGTGGCAGTTAGTGCATTTGATCGCCTGAAAGATGTTCCAGCCCCGCACGGCGCTCTCGCTCATCGCTCCAGTGTCGCCCGCACGATAGCGATCAAAAGCCGTATCGCCGCTGATGATGGTTCGTTCAAAAGCAGCAATTGCCTTGACGATGTTGTCAGGTGTCGCGTCGCCGCCAAAGACAGTATGGAACTGGGAGTGATAGCCGGGGATCGCATTAAGCTTGGTCGCAATTTCGTCAGCTTTGGCGCCCATGTTTGCGCCGGTCCAAGCGGCCATCGCCTGCTTCTCAAGAGAGCCACTGCGACCGTCCCAATAAAATTCTTTGTGATAGCCTATGTTCCAAAGTGTGGGACTGCTGCGCGGCAATTGTTTGTTGAAAGCGCCTACAGATTTCGCCACTCCGTCCGTTAAGCCCTTCTCGCACACATGACATGAGTAGCACGACCGCGTGCCATCGCCGCTGAGGCGCTCATCGAAAAATAGCTGGCGGCCAAGGGCGACTTTCTCCGGAGTCAGAGGATTGTCAGCCGGAATTGGCATTGCTTCGTAAGTCGTTAGTTGCGGCGGGAGTGGCAGAATTTCCGGTTGGAACTCTGCAGTCTGATTGGGACGGCTGCAACTAATCAGCAGGCCAGCAGTGATTAGCAAGGCCACGATAGCTACGTAACCGGCACAAATGCGATTCCTGTTCATCGATTACAGTTGCGCGAAATGAAGGCGGCGCGGTCCTCCTTTAAAGGTTGAAAACTTCGAAGCGAATTCTACACCCATTGGGCCAAGAGAGAGCACGAGGGGGCGGCAGAGGACAGAAGCAAATTCAGATACAGGTTGAGACTCAACTTCAGTGAGCTGCTCGATCCTTTGCTGCCAATCTTTCGACGCATTCTCGTCCACTATTTGTCACACTCCTAACCCATACTCTTAAAACAATAGACAAACTCGGAGGGAACCCAATGGAATTATTCCTACATCGCCTGACAATTCTTTATGTTGTCCTAACACTTTTGACTCTTTCCGCTTGCGCCACCAACCCAGATAACGCGAATACGACAGCAACCAACGTTGTTGCACCGCCGCCCACTCAGGAGCTAACTCTGGTTGCACGTCCACAATCGATCATGGATCTGATGAAACAACGTGGCGAGCAGGATCAAGCCCAACCAACTTTGAAGATCATCACGCCGGCCAGGGATGCTGTGGTGAATGGGGCTGACGTTGACGTGAGACTCGAGTTGAGCGGTGATTTGCGTGGTTACAAACCCCATAAGGATCCCGCCACTGGTAAAGGTAATCACATTCACATCATTCTCGATAACGAACCTTACGAGGCGTATTACGAGCTGGATCAGCCGTTTCAGTTACGAAACCTGATGGCAGGCAAACACACTTTGCGGGTTTTCGCGTCCCGCCCGTGGCATGAAAGTTACAAAAACGACGGCGCATTTCAGATGGTTAGCTTTACGGTCAGAGGCGGCGGCGACGCGAGTAAGCCGACGACAACCAACTCCGGCCAGACCATGGCAAATAACAACTCGGCGGCTAGTCCCAGTGCGGCTCGTGAAGGTAAAGATATGAGCACGAGTCGAGGTGGCGAAGTTGATCCGACAAAGCCGTTACTGACTTACAGTCGTCCCAAAGGTGAAAACAAGGACGCTGAAGCCGATCCGATCATGATCGATTTCTGGTTGACGAATGCGAAGTTAAAGGGCGACGGCGGCGAGTATCGGGTGCGTTACATTGTCGACAATGACGATCCGCGCTTCATCGAAAAGTGGGAACCGATTTGGTTGTCGGGCTGGCTTGCCGGCAACCACACGGTGCGCCTGGAATTGCTTGATAAAAACGATTCGCCGGTAGCGAATGGAACTTTCAATACGACTTCGCGCGAGATTACGGTAGTTAAGTAGGAAAGGGAAAAGGGGGAACAGGGGGAACAGGGGTAAGAGGGAACTGGGGAAAGCTAAATCCGCTCAGTCCCCTTTCCCCCGTTGCCGTTTCCCCTTTCCCCCTTTTCCCCTTTTCTCCTGTTCCCCTGTCCCTTTTAACCGGTTTCTGTTGAAATTGCCGTGTGCCCGCATTCCAAGAATCGCGAGAAAGACTTTTCGCACTAATTAAGTTTTGATCGGTGTTCACCTTCGTCTGTGTGGCCTGAATATTATTAAGGCTGATTGCAATATGAGTGAAGTTCAAAAAGTTTCGCTTCGACAATTGGCGCTCCACGAGAGCCATCGAGGGTCTGGCGCGCTAATGGCTGAACAGGACGGCTGGTCTGTGCCAACTTCGTTTGGGGACGATTTGCTTGAGTACGCAGCGGTTCGCGAGGGTGGCGTTGGCTTACTCGATCTGTCGTCACGCGGGCGGTTGCTCGTTAAAGGATCTGAAGCTGTCGCCTTTTTGAATGGATTGATCACCAACGACATGAAAACACTTGCCGAGAACCAATGGATGCCGGCTGTGTTTCCTAGTGTTCAGGGCCGACTCCTGGCCAGCGTGCGAGTTATCCGGACAGGCGACGACAGCTCAGGCAAGGCAGTTCAGCCAACTTTCATAATTGATACGGAGCCAGCGACACACGATCGTGTGTTGCAGACGATTCAAAAGTTCACGCTGGCCGGAGATTTTCACGTTACAGATTTGACAGGAGAAACTGTCCTGCTCTCAGTGCAAGGCAGGGCTCCAGCAAACAAACTCGTAAATGTTTTGGGCGGAGCCGACGTTGGCGTCGACGTGGGTAGCGTGACCCAAATTATGTGGCAGAACAATCCAATGCTCGTCATCCGTGCTTCACATACAGCTGCCGACGGATTCGATCTGCTGGTGAACAACGCTTACGCGGAGCAACTGTGGCAAACAGTGCTAATGGCCGGTGCCCGGCCGGTAGGCTACGACGCTCTGGAGATTTTGCGAGTCGAGGCAGGGATTCCGCGCTATCAACGGGACATGGACGATACGACGGTGGTGACAGAAACGAACCTGGACGATGCGGTTAGCTATACGAAAGGTTGTTACGTCGGGCAGGAGATCATTGCTCGCATCAAGTATCGCGGTCACGTCGCCAAAAAACTGCGCGGCCTCGTCTTTGAAAAGCCGGCAATGGTTGCGAGCGGCACGTCAATCAAATCGAAGGACGAGAAGGAAATCGGACAAGTGACTTCATCGGTGTATTCACCCCTTCTTGGGCGGCGGTTGGCCCTCGGTTATGTGAAGTTTGATTACATCGCGGCCGGGACCGAGGTGAAAACGAGCGACGGAGTGTCGGCACAAGTCGTTGATCTTCCTTTTGTAAACTGAACCATGCCAATTGCCAATTGCCAACTGCCGATTGCCAATTGCGGAGTGGCGGGCGATTAATAGATCGCAGTCGGGAAGGGTGGTTTACCCCCGCTGACTGAATGGTGATAATCCTTAGCGCCCGCCTTTCTGACTGCAAGTTAGCCTCAGCAATCCGCAATCGGCAATCCTTCGGGGGACGTCCGTGGACGATGAAAAAGACACGCTGCACGACTCGCCAGCGGTGACACGCGATCTAGATTTTGAACAAGCGCGGCTGGCTTATTCAATCATTCAATCGCTGCTGGAACACACGCGCATCGTTAGCGATTTGGTGGCGGTAATGGCCCAAACGCTGGATGAAGACACTCAGCGAGCCTTAACGCAAACTCCCAATTGGGCTGCTTATCTTGAAAGCCGGCGCATGCTCGAACGGACGCGAGCTGATGTGGAGAAGTTTGCGGAAGTATTGAAGCAGTTAGATGAAGAGTGATTTTTGGAGTGCGCCGGTGCAAGCCGAGTGACAATCGTGCAGGCTGAAGGCCTGCGAGTTAATAGCGGGGGCGAGCGTTTCGCGACGCCCCCGGGAACCAATTGGCCACAGAGTCGACGCTGAAAGGGTCGAACATTCTCGACCCTTTCAGGGTCCTAACAACTAAACGGCTGTCCCTGTGGGCGTTGCCCACGGCTATTAACTCTGTCCCCTTCGGTGACTCATGACGCTATCAGCTCTCTAACTTCTTTGCGAAAATCCGAATCTGTTCGAGCGCCAGCTCGGGGAACTGAAACTCCACACCATCCATTTTTATTGCTACTTCCCGGGCTTTCGTAAATTTGATTAACGTCTCGTAAGGCATCCGAAACACGAGCCGCTCGCCGATCCAACGCTTTCCCGGCACCGGACGCTTCACCGCCGAGCGATTTGAGCTCAGAAAAATGGTTTCGCCATCAACAACAAACACGACATAAAGATCGATTTTTAGTTTTGTCTTTACGACTGTCTGCACTTCAAAGTCGATTATCTCTGGTTGCTTCAATTCATGACCGGGATAACTAAACGCAGGCGCAATGTGAACACTACGATATTGCGCTTTCTCGCCGGAGATCTGCACCGGAGTCAACCGTACAGTCGTTCTATCTTTTTTGTCGTCGTAATTAGTTTCGATCTGACCCGGCTTCTGCATCTCCCGCGGCTCCAACTCTGCAGCAAGGCAAAACCTCGCCGGCGAGAGAAGCAGGGACATCAAAAGAACCGAAAACAGTGTCATGAGGCAGTACTCAGCCCAAACTTCTCTATTACTGCGCTAGCGCGTCCAGCCGAAGTAAATTAGAATCCCCTCGTCAGTTTCATACCAGGCCAGCCAGCACGACGGTAAAACCAACACAAGTGAAGATCGAACCCGGCACGAGTCTTGGTAGGTATAAGCTCCGTTCGCTAATTGGCGAAGGAGGAATGGGCCAGGTCTACCGCGCAACCGACGCAACGCTCGATCGAGACGTCGCGATCAAGATTCTGCTTCCAGATACTACGCCAGGCTCCGAGCAGTTTCAGAGATTTGAGCAGGAGGCTAGGGCCGCAGGTGCGCTAAATCATCCCAACATCCTTGCTATCTACGACATCGGTTCTGAGGGAGGGCTGACTTACGTAGTATCGGAACTGCTGGAAGGTGAAACGCTCCGCGATCGAATTCGGAATAATAATTCACTTCCCAGAAAGAAGATCCTTGATTATTCAATACAGATCGCCCGCGGGTTAGCCGCGGCTCATGCCAAAGGGATCGTACACCGGGACTTGAAGCCGGAAAATGTTTTTATCACTACAGATGGTCACGTCAAGATCCTCGACTTTGGCTTAGCCAAACTCATCAATCCTCTCGCTGAAATCAACCAGGACTCCGAAGCGGAGACGATGCGGGTCAAGACTCGCGCCGGCACCATTATGGGCACGGTCGGCTACATGTCACCGGAACAGGTGAAAGGCGCTCACGTAGATCACCGTTCAGACATTTTTTCTTTTGGCGTGGTGTTCTACGAAATGCTGACGGGGAAGCGAGCGTTTCGCGGCGAGTCTCCAATCGAGGTTATGAGTGCGATTCTAAGCAAGGAACCTCCCGAACCTACTGAAACTGAGCGCGCAATCGCTCCGGCATTCGAGCGCATCGTCCGCCACTGTTTAGAAAAACGACCTGAGGACCGGTTCCAATCTACCAAGGATCTTGCTTTCGATCTTGAATCCCTCTCGGGCACGTTTACAACTTCTGGCTCGACAGTGACCAGGCGCCCAGCGGTTAAAAGGATTAGCAGAAAAATGGTGGGGGTAGCTGTGGCTAGCGTGCTGAGTTTAGCTGCTGTTGCCCTGGTTTACTTCGTAGGAAAGAGCAGCGTTAGCCAAGAACCGGCTTCCTATCACCAGTTGACCTTTCGGCGTGGCAGCATTTATTCCGCCAGGTTTGCTGCTGATGGTGCAACGGTGATCTTCAGCGCAACGTGGAACGGAAATCCGCTTGACATCTATGAGTTGCGCTCGGGAACGTCAGAAGCGAAACCCCTTGGATTGACGAATGCGCTGGTGCTTTCAGTTTCTTCTACCGGCGAGATGGCGGTACTCCTGAATAGCCGTCAGCTTTACCATTCGGTCAGACGGGGCACATTGGCGCGCATGCCTTTCGGAGGTGGATCCGCGCGCGAGATGCTGGAAAACGTTCAGGAAGCCGATTGGGGTCCGAACGGCAGCCTGGCCGTTGTACGTTCCGACCTCAAGGGTAATCATCTCGAATATCCAATCGGCAAGACTCTTTATCAAACAGGTGGGTATATCAGTAACCCACGCGTATCGCCCAACGGTGATGCGGTGGCTTTTCTTGATCATCCGATCGATGGCGACGATCGTGGGGTAGTGATGCTGGTCGACTCGAATGGTCAGAAGAAAAAACTCACTGATGAGTGGTCCGGGGAAGATGGTCTGGCCTGGTCACCAGACGGCAAGGAAATTTGGTTTACCGCGACGAGAGGAGGAGGCGCCCAGGCATTGCACGCAGTGACTCTCGACGGAAAAGAAAGAGTCGTGGCGCGTGCCCCGGTTAGTTTGCGGCTTCATGATATTTCCCGGGAAGGTCAGGTGTTGATAACGGGAGATAATCAGTCGACCCCAATCTCATGCCTGGTTCCCAATGAAACTAAGGAACGCGATCTCACCTGGTTAAATTCAGTACGAGTCAACGACCTTTCGAACGATGGCAAAACTATCGTCTTTACTCACTTTGGCCAGAGCAGCGGCATTAACTATCACGTCTACCTGCGCAAGACTGACGGCACGTCTGCAATTCATATTGGCGATGGATATGGTGGTGATTTATCAGCGGACGGTAAATGGATTTCTTCGGTTCTCTCTGCTTCGCCACAGATAATTATCCTCCCTACCGGGGCTGGACAAACTAAACCTCTCGAACGTTTTGGTATCGAGCAGTTTGCCTATGGAACATCCTGGTTGCCAGACGGCAAAAGCCTCGTCTTCAGCGGCAAAGAATCAGGACGCTCGATGCGCACCTATGTGCAAGACATCGCTGGCGGCCAACCGCGACCTATAACACCGGAGGGCGTTACTGGAACTCTTATTTCTCCTGATGGACAGTTCCTTTTGGCTCGAGACCTGGACGAAAAACAACCGTTCGCCGTTTACCCAGTGAATGGAGGTGAGTCTCGTTCAGTCCCCGGACTTGAGGAGGAAGACCGAGTAATTCGTTGGGGACTCGAAGGTCGGTATCTCTATATTTATCGACCCCGAGAACTTCCCCTGCGGATTTTCAAGCTCAATGTCCTCACCGGAAAACGTGAACCGGGCAAAGAGATAATGCCGGCAGATCTTGCGGGCATTCGCGGCCCTATTAACGTTTTGATGACACCGGACGGGACAGGTTACATCTATGCTTTTACCCGGTATCTTTCAGACCTTCACCTGGTCAGCGGCCTACGTTAAGAGCCGCCGCCAGACGACCCTCCGATTTGTTTGAAAAAATCCACCTTTGCGTATAGACTCCGCGGCAATCCAACCGGCTTTTTCGTCACGAGTCCAGAAGACCTGCCCTAAACTTGTCTCTTAGAAAGGAGATCATTCCCATGGAAGAACTTGAGTCTTTGCGAGAAGCTGAAAATCTGCGATTTAGATTTCAGATGAATAATCGACTGCGGCTTGAATCTTTGGCTGCAGTTTCGAAGGTATTCCGTGAATTCGGGGAGCCAATTAGCGATGATTTATTGTCATCTCTGGTATTTGCGGTCCCGAATGAACTAATCGTCAGTAACGGCGTCGGATATGTTATGGGCGCGACGACTTCGCCGCCAGAGCAACACGCCGTGCCAGGATCAGGGTCGTACCCACCGCCCCCAGGACCGAAGCCGGGACCGGGTCCACGTCCGGGCGAGCCGCCAGCGCCCCCTCCGGGCGAACCGCCAGCACCTCCTCCGGGCGAACCGCCAGCGCCCCCGCCCCCGCCGGGCGAACCACCAGTGCCCCCGCCGCGTCCGGGCGAACCACCAGTGCCCCCGCCGCGTCCGGGCGAACCGCCTGTGCCTCCTCCGACGGGGCGGCCTCCCGGGCGATAATTGGCACGAGTTGTCAAACTATTTACCGGCTACTGTCGATAGGAAATTCGCAAGGTAGGCGGCTGGCTTAACTTTGGAAGGCGCGTATCTCAGTGCGCAAGGCGCATTGGGGTCTCGCGCCTTCCCTTTCATGTCCCTCATCAGGCTTGCGCAAATGACTTTAGGTACAGACAAGGCTCATAGAGTGGTCTCCGTTCGCTTATTCGACACGACCGAGTGTCAGAAGATAGTGGAGAAACTAGACGAAATTGAAGATTGGAACGAGGCGCTAGTTCGTCATCAGTCGAAAGGCGAGAATTATGATGATGTGATGAATCCGGATATCAGGATAGCTAGTATGCCGAATACCGACGATGTTGCCTGGCTTTACCGCGAGTTTGAAATGCGGATCGACTCGCTGGTTAAACCGCTCGTACTAAAGCTCTGGAATCTCAGCCTGGATAAGCAGTCAGATACACAGCTTCTGAAATACGAAGCTGGCGGGCACTATCGACCTCACCTTGATACTGGAATAGATTTGGAAAAAAGACTGTTCAGCGTCATCTGTTATTTGAATGACGATTTTGAGGGAGGCAGAACTTTGTTTCCGCCGCTCGATTATGCCGTCACGCCTGCCGCGGGACTTGCCGTTGTCTTTCCCTCGACCTATTTGCACGGGAGTGAGCCGGTAACCGCAGGCCGGAAAATAGTCCTGGTTTCGTGGTTAGATGGGCCGGCGCCCGTGAAGTGGATCTAAACGGCAGGTTTCAGGACAAATGGATCGCGGTAGAAATCGGCTGCCTGCTTAATCTGACTTAGTAACTCGCCTAATACCGTGCCCTCGATTGTCTCAACTTTATCCTTCCAGACATCGCCTGCCTGCTCGGCACTAAAGTAATTTCGTTTATTCCAACGGCCGTCGCCATATGCGTAATGAATCATCGGCCCATCGACTTTGTCGTCGGGCCGGTGATTCGTAACTGACAGGCTGGTCACATGAGGTTTTAATCCGAGCTGCAAATTTGCCAGCCCAAAGGCGTACATATTGTCTTCCCAGCGAGGTGTTTGAAATGCATCGACTGCGGCGAGCCAGGTCTCGCCCAGCCGCTGGGCCCCAGCTATTGGAACAACGTAAGGAACACTGCAGTGCAGAAACTTTTCATCGAGACTCAATGACTTTTCAATTCCAAGTTCTGCCATGGCATTCTTCACGAGATCCGAGTCGTAGTTCATGAAAGAACTGGACTCGCCTGAGAAGACCCCTGGAAACTCGAACGAGCGAGTAAAGATGATGTCGGGGTCACAAAGAACGATGAATCCGTCCTGATCGGCAAAGTGCTGTGCAGCCTCAATGAGAGTGCCCGGCTGATTCCGGCCCGGATAGTCAAAGCCTTGCACAGTGGTGCGATAACTCGGTGCAGGAGAAACAGCACAACCCGCCTTCGCTAAATCATAAAAACCTTTGCACCAATCGGTACCGGAATCATGGACGATTATTAGCGGTTTTAGTTTGAGCCTGGTGATGCAGGAGAAATAGAAAAGCTTGCACTGCCATTCCATGTAAGGATTGTTTTCGGCGGATACAACGATGCGGTGTTTGCTCATCATGATCAATCGGTGAGGGCTGCAGCTAGCGAATCATCATCAGTACTTTTCTTTCGCGACCACCATCGAACTCACACAAGAAAATACCCTGCCAGCGGCCAAGTAAGAGCTTTCCTTCCTTAAAAGGTACCGCCAACGACGTACCAACCAGACTGGTCTTTATATGGGCGTCTGAGTTTTCTTCGCCATGATGAAAGCCCATCCCATGTTGGGGAATCAACTTCCGCAGTGCGAGCAGCATATCGCGCGGCACGTCCGGGTCGGCATTCTCATTAATTGTTAAGCCGGCTGTGGTGTGCTGAACGAAGAGAAAACAAACTCCATCAGTTGCACCCGACTCCCGCAGTTTCCTTTGCACTTCGTCTGTGAACTCAACCAACTCTTCGCGCGCATGCGAACTAACCTTGATGGTATGCATGTCGCCATTGTAAATCATCGAGCGCAAGTTTTAACTGAAACCGCCAAGGCGCCAAGAAGCACCAAGTACACAAGGAATGGATAATAAATAGCAAAAGGGCGACCACGGAGAGACGCCCCTTATAAGACTTAGAGGTACTGGTGCAGTTTAAGTTTTCAACGCTGAAAGCGTTGGCTAATTTAGCCCAGGGTTGCGCTTTGGCAACCCCTGGGAAGACGCGCCCAATTACAGAAGACGCAAACCCTGAAAGGGTTGCGTCGCGATAACGGGACAAGTCGCAACTCCGTCAGAGTTGCGACAAAACAAACATGCGTCTTATCCCAGGGTTTCAAAGCAAACCCGGGGCTGAAGTTGGCCAACGCCTTCGGCGTTAAATTCACACTGCATTAGTACCGACGCTAGACATTTTCCGGTTGCTAAGGCTTCTCCTCCTAGTCGTCGAGCACGAAGTTGTAGGTCAGTGCTCCTGACACCTTTGCCGGCTTACCATTCACGATCGTCGGATGAAAGCGGGCCTTCAGCGCCGCATCTTTGGCCGCCCCCTGCAGCAGTTCAGGACCGCTCGTAGGCCGCGCGGAGATAACAGTTCCTTCCTCGCCAATGACAATTGAGACAGTTACTTGTCCTTCAACTTTTTTGTCTCTCGCCTCCTGTGGATAGATCGGCTTTGGAGCTTCAATTAGGCCTCTCTTCTTAGCCTCCTGCTTTTCATCACGAGGCTTGGCGGGCTTCTCCTGAACGCCGGAGGGTTTTCCGGGAGGTGCCGGAGGCTGAACAGAACTAGGGGGTTGAGCCGGATTAACAGGTTGAGCGGGAGCGGCAGTGTTCTGGGGCCCAGCGCTGTTCTCAGGCACTGGCGGGGCCGGCGGTTGCGGCGGCTGCGGCGGATTTGCCGGCGCAGCGGGCTGAGCGGGATTCACAGGCTGCGGAGGAGGAGGAGTTACAGTTTGATTCTGCGCGTCTTTCTCCTGGACCAGCGAAAGTCTGGCGACAGAATCGGAATTGTTAACGGTATCCGGTGCCTTCTTATCGGCAGTGACGCTGCCTGTCGGATGAGTACCTGCAAAGACGATCGCGACAAGTGTGACCCCAAGCAAACCGCTGGTTAACACTTTAGCCGCGAGGCTGAAGCGGCGTTTTTCTTTCCCCGTTTTCATGATGTTATCTATCCTCCTTCGCAAATTCGAACCACTGCCGGCGCCAGTTACCCCGGCTACTTTCCAGCCGAGTGAAAAGCGGACCACTTTCAAAATTCCGGCAGCATAGGTTTCAGGGGTTGTGTAATTCTCCAAAACTTTTTCGTCACACGCCTGTTCGCGTTCATCAAATAACTTGCGACTGATCAACCAAACGAGCGGGTGAAACCAAAACAGGCCTGCCAATGCCAGGTGGAATCTGCCGATCAGGTTGTCGCGTCGCTGCACATGCACCAGTTCATGAAGCATGATCGCTAACAACTCATCGTCATCCAGGTGCTTGGCAATCGACTCCGGTAACAGAATTACAGGTTTCCAGAGATTGAAGACACCGGGTTCTACGGGAAGGGGCGAAAGCATCAATTGCACCGGGCGCCGTAGACCCAGCAAAGTTTGGGCGCGTGTGAAGGCGACCCACTCTCGTCCGCTTACCACCGATTTACTCTGCAGCAACGCGTACCGACACTTGCTTTTGCCGCGTCTCCAGACCGCCAGTAACACTGCGCATCCGGCCAACCAAACAACCGTCAATCCGCAATAGAGTTCGTTGTGAGCGCCGGCGCCGGCAACCACTGTCAGTTCGTAGCTATTTACCAAAGCCGTTGCCGGATCAGTTATGCCGCGAAGCAAAGTGTTTGTGGTGTGATCCGGATTGGTCAGCCAGATCCAAACCGAGTCGAGACCAAGCTTTTGAGTAAGAAAGACGAGCAAGGCTGCGGGAATGATGAACTTGGCAGTAGCCAACAGCCAGAGTAAGTGACGCGATCGGGCCGGAGCACGCTTCAGCAGCAGAGAAGCCAACAGCACTACGATGCCAAACAGGGTCGCCTGCCAAAGATGATCGGCAAGCCTTGGCCACCACCAGGCCGCAAATGATCCAAACCAATCATGAAGATTAATCATTACTTTCTCCGGCGCCGCTGATTGGTCTGACGAGCCGCGGTCCGTGGATGCGCGGATTCGCCTGGAGTAAGTTTAGCGATGGCGGTTTCCAGCGAGCGAATATCTTCCAGAGTGAGCTGGCCGGTTTCGACTAACTGCGCCATCAACATTCGTGGAGAGCCAAAAACATGCAACAGATCGTCAATCAAACGATTGTGCGCGGCTTTCCGGGTCACGAGCGGTTCAAAGATGTGGGCGTTGCCGATCTTCTTCACACGTCGTACCGCACCTTTTTCCTCGAGACGGTAAATGATGGTTTGCACAGTGGTGTATGCCGGTCGTTTGCGTTCAGGTAGCTGCTCCTGAATTTCCCTTACAGAGCCGCTCCCCAGCGCCCAAACCGCTTCCATCACCTCCAGCTCCAATTTCGTCAGTTTCAATGCCATCGCTGCCCCCAAAAAAGAAGCCAACCACATTTGAGGGTAGATCTACTACAAACGTCGTAGGTACGTCAAGGGGTATTTTTCCAGGTGGCTACGTACAAGGGAGTCTGCAAACCTTGAAAAATTCGCAGGTGACGAAGGGGCGCCTGCCCCCGCTCCTTTTTTTCGTAAATTGCGAGAAAGATTTAGGGAAATGATGGGCTGTTAAGAGAAAGCGGGCCTGCCCGTTCCCAACCTGCAAATCTTATGAGACGCCCTTGAGAACTGGGATAGTGACCAGCGGGAACGTTACCCCTCATGAAACAAAAAAGCCGGTGGTCGCGAACCAACGGCTTTCATTCCTTGAAGACAAAAACGATTTAATGTTTTTGAGAGGCCTTGCGTTGCAAGAGTGCCCACCCTGCCGGTAGCGCTGCCGCAGCTAAGACAATCTTGATAATGTCGCCGGGAATGAACGGCAACACGCTGATTTTAAAAGCTACGGCTATGGGAGTGTTGGTCAGGATGGAAAACCACGCCCAACCGCTCAGCATTATTACTACCGAACCTACAGCCATCGCTGCTACTGCGGTGGGAAAACTCCGATCCCAATCGTGTTCCGCAAACGCTCCGGTTATGAAAGCCGCCGCCGGAAACGCGAATAGATAACCGCCGGTCTGCCCCAGAAGGTGACCTAACCCGCCTCTGCCGCCTGAAAAGAACGGTAAGCCACTGGCCCCTTCAACGAGATAGACAATCATGGTGATTGCGCCCAGCCGCGACCCCAGCAATGCCCCGGTAAGAAGCACGACGAAGGTCTGCCCGGTGATAGGGACTGGTCCCATCGGAAATACTATCTGTGCCGAAAGCGCCATTAACAAACTAAATGCCAGGACCACCCCGACGGAGCGAGTCCAATCGAGCGGAGCCAAGGCGGTTCCAATCAGGGTTTCGGGTTTTGCGAATGAGGTGCTCATGTTAGTTCGACAAATCTATTGTCTGTCGCTCCATCAGTTTATTAGTCTGCTGCCATTCCTTTGGCCCGGGCGTCCGCGCTCTCTTTCACGATGGTGCCGATGCGCATGCCGTGGAAAGATCGCCACACAAAGAATACCGAGATGAGAAAGAATACCGCAGCCAGAACGTGAGTGATAGTAGCGCCGTTGTCGCCACGATTTGCAATCGACACGGCCAGTTCAACGGCCAGGAGGCCGAAGAGTGTGGTGAACTTAATCACAGGGTTCATTGCCACTGAAGAAGTATCCTTAAACGGATCGCCAACAGTATCGCCTACAACGGTAGCGTCATGCAGCGCAGTGCCTTTCTGCTTCAGATCCACTTCCACTACCTTCTTTGCATTGTCCCAGGCACCGCCGGCGTTTGCCATAAAAATCGCCTGGTAAAGACCAAAAACGGCGATTGAGATCAGGTAGCCGATAAAGAAGAACGGTTCAACAAAAGCGAAAGCAAGCGTTGAGAAAAACACCGTAAGGAAGATATTGAACATACCTTTCTGAGCGTACTGGGTGCAGATCTGCACCACCTTTTTACTGTCTTCAACTGAAGCTTTTTCTACGCCCTCGAGCCGAATGTTAGCTTTGATGAATTCCACCGCGCGATAGGCGCCCGTAGTCACCGCCTGTATCGAAGCTCCAGTGAACCAGTAGATCACGGCGCCGCCGGTAATCAAACCGAGGACAAACGGAGCGTGTAACAAGGAGAGACTCGCGGTATTGGTAGTCAGGCCGTTGGTCAACAACATGATGATGGAGAAAATCATCGTGGTGGCGCCGACGACCGCGGTGCCGATCAAGACTGGTTTAGCAGTCGCTTTGAATGTATTGCCGGCGCCGTCGTTCTCTTCAAGCAAATGTTTGGCGCGGCTGAAGTTGGTCGTGACACCGAACTCACTTTTGATCTCCGCCTCGATGTTAGGCACTTGTTCGATCAAGGACAACTCGTAGACGGATTGTGCGTTGTCAGTCACGGGACCATACGAATCGACCGCGATTGTTACCGGACCCATACCGAGAAATCCGAAGGCCACAAGTCCAAACCCAAACACGGGGGCGGCGAGTTCGTCTACCATCAACAGTCCCAAGCCCATGGTGGTGATAATGTAGGAAATAGACATGAGCGCCACAATGCAGATGCCCAGCCAGTAAGCGGAGAAATTGCCGGCCACCAGACCTGAAAGAATGTTCAGCGAGGGACCGCCTTCTCTTGAGGAAGTGACGACCTCCTGAACATGCCGCGATTCGGTTGAAGTAAAGATCTTGACCAGCTCGGGAATGATCGCCCCCGCGAGTGTCCCGCACGAGATAATGATTGCCAGCTTCCACCAAAGTGAAGTATCGCCACCGAGAACGGGAATCGTAAGATAGGACACAACGAAAGTCAGGATCACTGAAAGAATTGAGGTGATCCAAACGAGCGAGGTTAAAGGCTTCTCGAAATTCATCGTATCGGCCTTCCCGTAACGAGACTTGGCAATAGCATCGTTAACGAAGTAAGAGGCCGCGCTCGCGATGATCATCATGACGCGCATCACGAAAATCCAGACCAGCAGTTGCACTTGTACAGTGGGATTAGGCACGGCGAGCAAAATGAAGGTAATCAAGGCTACGCCGGTGACACCGTAAGTCTCAAAACCATCAGCGCTGGGACCAACTGAGTCGCCCGCATTGTCTCCCGTGCAGTCTGCAATCACGCCAGGGTTGCGCGCGTCGTCTTCCTTAATCTTGAAGACGATTTTCATCAAGTCAGAGCCGATGTCGGCAATCTTTGTGAAGATGCCGCCGGCAATACGAAGTGCCGCAGCGCCCAGGGATTCGCCGATGGCAAAACCGATGAAGCAGGGGCCAGCGTAGTCGCCCGGAATGAAGAGCAGGATGCAAAGCATGATCAGCAACTCGACGCTGATCAGCATCATGCCAATGCTCATGCCGGCGCTCAGAGGGATTGCGTAGAGTGGAAAAGGTTTACCAGCGAGACTGGCAAATGCTGTTCGCGAATTAGCGAACGTATTAACGCGAATACCGAACCAGGCAACGCCGTAGCTGCCGGCAATTCCAATCAAGCTAAACGCGAGAATAATAATCACTCGCGGAATTTCCATCCCCGAGAGCACGCCGAAGTAAAGGACAATGATGATGCCGATGAAAATCTCGAGAATCAGAATGAACTTGCCCTGCGTGATCAGATAGGTTTTGCAAGTTTCGTAAATGAGTTCGGAGATCTCGCGCATGGCGCGATGGACTGGCAACTTTTTCAAGTTCATATAAATCACCAATCCAAAGAGCAGTCCGAGCATGCAAATCACTATGCCGACCAGCAGCAGGTTGTGACCGTTGATGCTGTTATTGAAAAAACTGACATCTGACAGATCGGGAAGAACAAGATTCGCTTCGCCGCCCCCGTGTGATTGAGCAAAGACGGGAGCAGTACCCAAAGCGGCGCAGGCCAGGGTAACCGCGAACATTAGTCCGCGTCTGACGCTCGTGAAACGCGATAGCTGACTGAAAAGAGTAAGGTTGTGATTCATAGTTGTTTTAAGAGAAACGGAGCAGACAAACTGCCAGCAGGCTGCTGAAATCAGCGCAATTCCACTTCTGCGTCGGTCCTTTCTGATGGTTAATCGCCGGCAATTTAAGTCCCGCCGGCAAGCTGGAGGCATAGGGCCGCTTAACTGAGTGCCGCCTGAAACCCTGGCGCACCCCTTGTGCCGAGCAACCCAGTCATACTGAAACTGCGTATTATCCTGATAAGTGACCAAACTGTCCAGACGGGGTAACTCAACCAGAGCGTTTCATGAACGACAACGCTGACGCCGAAGGCGTCGGCGAACCTCAGCCCAGGGCAACTCGGTCAGCTATCCAGCAAGAAGCCTTGTTGCGCCGAAGGTGTTCGCGAATACCAGCAATCCTGTTTTCAATGGTTGGTGGTGATACGTTTGTGATGACTCACAAAATAAAGGAGCCACCTTATTATGGCGCAGTCTCTCGCTAGACTCTGGACTCACCTTCTTTTC
The DNA here is from genome assembly GCA_963826235.1 of Pyrinomonadaceae bacterium. Classification (GTDB taxonomy): domain Bacteria; phylum Acidobacteriota; class Blastocatellia; order Pyrinomonadales; family Pyrinomonadaceae; genus PSRF01. The sequence continues at coordinate 1,241,488 of CAWGWE010000003.1, forward strand.
TACAAAGGATCGGTTTCCCTTCCTATCGGACAAGTCGATTCCGCCAACATGCATGCCTACCTTGCGACGGTGCTACGCAACCATGACTGCAAAACCTTAATAGTGGGAGGCGTCGCAGATCACGTTCACGCTTTGTTCTCGCTTTCAAGAAACTATTCCGTTGCAGCGATAGTAAAAGAGATCAAACGAACATCCTCTAGCTGGGTGAAGGATCTATCGCCTCAACTAAGGAAATTTCACCGGCAGAATGGGTATGGAGCTTTTCAGTTAGTCAATCGGATCTAGGCAGGGTGATCAGATACATCGATCGCCAGGAGCAACATCACCGGCGCGTAGCCTTTCAGGACGAGTTCCTCACGTTCCTAAAGAGGTACGAAATCGAGTACGAGCGATACGTTTGGGATTAAGTTTGCGAACTTTTTCAGGGTTTGCCGATAGCGGTTGGATGACGGGACCCAGGGCGTTGCCCTGGGCTGGAATTTACGAACACCTTCGGTGTTAACCCCTCGGCACCTCCTAAGTTGCCAGCTGATGTTTCGGCAATCACTTCAAACTTACGGCGGCGTGCTGCGTGGTGAGGCTGCCTTTTTGTTTGTCACTTCGGACCTTCAGCAATGCGGTCGCAGCCAGGTAGAGCGCCAGCAGCACCAACGCCGCGGCGGCAATGGCATTGATTAACTCAATATCCAACGTTCCGCCCCCAATCTTTGTCAGTTTCAAATTGCCAATGACGAGGGCGATCAGCGCCCAAAGCGTAATGACTAAAACAAAGATCATCGGCAGAAGGGTGAAGGTGATGCGTTGCCGGGCCTGATAAAGCCAGAATGTGATTGCCAAAAGTGTCAGCGCCGCCAACAACTGGTTTGACGCGCCAAACAAGGTCCAGAACTTCAACCACGAATTCGGTGGCGCGAAGACAATGAAGTAAAAGGGAAGTCCCATCGTCAGTAATGTACCGACCATCGCGCCGACTCGTCCTCGCCAGCCAAACAGCTCCTGAACAATGTAACGACCTAGACGCATCGAGACGTCGAGGGTATCAAACACAAACGTCGAGAAGGCCATCGCGCCAAACGTAACTGCGAACGCGAGATTGTTTTTGCCGATAATGAGAGTGAGAAATTGCCCGATACCATTACCGTAGATAGTGCCGGGAGCTTTGCCGCGTAACGCATCCTGCGCGACGATCATCACCGTTACCAGGGCGATAAGTGCGACGAATCCTTCCGCCAGCATTGCGCCGTAGCCTACCGAACGAATGTGAGATTCGCGGTCGACTTGTTTTGAAGTCGTCCCGGAACAAACCAGACCATGAAAGCCCGAGCAAGCGCCGCACGCGATAGTCACAAAGAGAAACGGGAAGAGGGTTCCCGTCATGCCGCCAACATCAAACGCCTTGAACGCCGGTTGCTGAATCTCGTAACCGCCAAAAAATACGCCCACGATTCCGAGCGCGAGGGCCGAATAAAGAATAAAGCTGCCAAGGTAGCCGCGCGGTTGCAGCAATACCCAGACGGGGATGATGGAAGCAACGCCGCAGTAAAGGATGATCAGCACGCCCCACGCTTTGTGCTCAAGTACAAATAAATTAGAGGTCAACGTACCGATCCACGAAAGGGCAAAGGCTGCTGGGACAAAGATCGCGGTTACCAGCCAGAGTGGCGGCTGCAGGTAACGTTGCACCAGGCCCAGGATTACCGAGAGCAGCAGGTACAGAATGCTGGCAGCTGCTACCGCTCCACCGGGATTGAAGTTAACCGACGTTGCTCTCAACTCTTCTGACCCGCCCACAAAAGTGCCGGCCGTGATGTCTGTGAAAGCAACGATTACGTAGATGAGGGCGATCCAGATGAAACCCATCATGGCCCGTCCGGCTCCAGTTCCCAGATGTTCGCGCACTATCTCGGCAATTGAAGTGGCGCCATGACGCACGGAAGCAGCGAGCGCGGCAAAGTCGTGCACCGCGCCAATCAAGACGACTCCCAATCCGATCCAGAGTAAACAGGGAAGCCAACCGAAAGTCTGGCAGGCGAGAATCGGGCCAGCGATAGGCCCGGCCGCGGCTATCGCTGAGAAATGTTGGCCGAAGAGATAGAACTGTTTGGTTGGAACAAAATCAACACCATCGTTGACGCGCCGCGCAGGTGTGGCGCGCGCGTCGTCAAGCTTGAACTGGCGCGCTACCCAGCGCCCGTAGAAACGATAGGCGGTCGCAATTAAAACCAAAAACCCTAAGGCCAGCAGAGTCAGCGTCACGCTACTCCCTCTCCATTGCCGGCATTGCTATCGGGCGGCGGCGTCTTGGCGACCGCAACCGATCCCACAATGCCCAGCACAAGGCCCACCAGAATCAAGAGCAGGCCGATCAAAGCTCGCATGTGCTGTTCGTGCTCCGAGGTCGTTGCGGCTTCCAAAACGCCTTTGATTCCGATGTCGTGCGGCACTGTAAATAGGCCAACAGCGAGCGTGAGGAATCCCAACGCAGCAAGCTTTAGAACGATCGGGGTACGAGCGGGCCGGCCCAACCTGATCCCGATAGCGCTGCGAGTGTAGCCGTAGGCCAGATAGATTGAGATGCCGAGCACGAGCCACCCAATGAAGCGCCACCAGGTGTCGGCCGCGAGGTAGTACATCAGAAAAATGCAGGAGAGCGCGCCCAGCACCGGTATCAACCAATTACCCAGGGGAACACGAAACGGACGCTTACGTGTTGGATCTTTATGACGAAGAATCGGAATGCCGATACACACGAGGAGGAAAGCAAAGAGGGTCCCGATGTTTGTGAGGTTCAACATCGATTCAATATTCGCGAACGCAGCGATTACGCCAACAAACAAGCCGGTCAGGATCGTTGTGACGTGCGGTGTCTTGAAACGTGGATGCACACTCGCGAAAACGGGAGGCAGCAGGCCATCGCCCATCGACATAAAAATGCGCGGCTGTCCTAATTGAAATACCAGCAAGACAGCGGTGTGCGCCACTACTGAGCCAAAGGCGACGACCGTTTGCGGAAGCGTGACACCCGCGGGCGCAACGTAATCGAGCGCCATGGTTAACGCTTCAGCTTGTCCGGAAGAGGAAACCTCCTGCAGTGCAGTGAAAGGCACGAGGCCAGTGAACACTGCGGCGACTACGATGTAGAAGACCGTGCAGACTACCAGTGAACCAATGATTCCAATCGGCAGATCGCGTGCCGGATTTTTCGTTTCTTCCGCAACCGTAGAGACGGCGTCGAAGCCAATGTAGGCGAAGAACACCAAAGCGGCGCCGGCAAAAGTTCCTCCCCAACCCTGCGGCTGAAACGGCTGCCAGTTAGCAGCCATTGTCGCAGGGGGCACGAAGTAAAGCGCAGTGCCCACAAAGAAAAGCAGCACCAGAATCTTGACCGCTACCATGCCGGCGTTGAAGTTGGCCGATTCCTTTATGCCCCAAACGAGTACTACTGTGATCAGAGCGACAATCGCGAACGCCAGAAAGTTAAAAATAATGGGAACGCCCAGAATTACCGGAGCTCCACCGAAGAGTTCGGCGTAACGTGCCGGATCTTCGCTTCCCAGAATCATTGCCGATCGATAGTCGGCTGCGAGCCAGTGAGGAAAGGGGATGCCCAGGTTAAGTAAGAGTTTGTGAAAGTATTCCGCCCAACTGATAGCGACCGCAACGTTTCCGATTGCGTACTCGATGATTAAGTCCCAACCGATAATCCAGGCAATTAGTTCTCCCATCGTTGCGTAGGAGTAGGTGTAAGCCGATCCAGAAATCGGGACCATGGAAGCAAGTTCCGCATAACAGAGCGCCGTGAAGCCGCAGACGATTGCGGTGATCACAAAGGACAGCATCAGTGAAGGCCCAGCTCCGGGACGCCCCACAGTTGCATCGCCGGCCGCGGCGGAGCCAACTGTGGCGAAAATGCCGGCCCCGATAATTGCGCCAATGCCAATCAGGGTGACGTTGAAAGCGCCGAGCGTCCGCTTCAAAGCGAACTGCGGTCCACCGATGTTTTTCAGAATGTCGTCGAGGTTCTTGGTGCGAAAGAGTCCTCTAAGCAAGAGTGTCGCCTCCTAAATCGAACGAGATAGGTCTTGCGCTTGCTATAACAGGGAATGCTGGCGGAGTTTGCCACGGAACGAAGGGATTGCCAATTGCCAATTGGCGATTGCCAATTAATTAATTGCAGCGGAAAGGATGTTTATCCTCGCTGATCGAAAGATGCTAATCCCTCGCGGGGGCAAGCCCGCCTTCCTGACTGTAAGTGATGCTTCCTGACGCAAGTTCCCCCTGGCGATTGCCAATCGGCAATCGGCAAAGCGGCAATCCGAGGACTGACTATTCCCCGCTCCCCCGATCTTGGTTAGACTTGCGTCATCTTATGTATCCCTTCCGCAACATCCTGTTTCCCACCGATTTTAAACCGCACACGCGCGCAGCTTTGAAATACGCCGCGGCATTTGGGCGCAAAGGCAATGGAAGGGTGGTGGTTTTGAGTGTGCAGAGCGCGAAAGTGCCGCCTGACCTCCTCGTTAAGACCGAATCAGTCGACGAAAACGAAGATCGATGGCTCACCCAACTGCGGGATGACTTTCGTGACGTGCTGTCGGATCCACTCTTTAAAGGACTTGATGTCGAGCCGGTTATTGTCGCCGGCGAGCCCGCCAGCGAAATCGCGCGTGCCGCCCAGGATTACGGCACCAATCTGGTGACGATCGTGACGCACGGGCGCAAGGGACTGACGCGCGCGCTTTGGGGTTCCACCGCAGAAGAAATCATCGCAGAAGCTCCCTGCCCGGTTCTTACCATTCGCCCGCCGCAACATGACTTTGTCGAACACGATGATAGTAAGTGCCAGCTGCGCCTGAATCGTATTTTGCTGGCAACTAATTTCCGTCCTTCGTCGAGTGCGGCTACACACGTGGCCACGCAGCTTGCTAATCAGACGGGCGCTGAGCTACACGCAATTCATGTTATCGGCGATTACTTTGAACAGCTTTCCGTGTTGTTTCCTGAAGGCGGGCTCTCAGCGCTGAAGCGTCTGCGCGGTTATGCGCAGGAGCGGATGGCCCAGCTCGCACGCGAAGATGGAGCGCGTGCGATTACACATGTTACCGAAGGGCGGCCCTATGAAGAGGTAGTGCGGCTGGCGTCAGAGAGAGAAGTTGATTTGATCGTGATTGGTACGAACGTTCATGCGTCAATTTTTGGCGGAACGCCAGTGCTTGGTTCTGAGATCGAGCGCGTCGTGCGTAACGCACCCTGCCCGGTGCTTTGCGTCCCCGCTAGTAAGGCAATGACACCGTTGCCGGCTTTCGTTGCGCAACCGGTGTAAAATAGTTTCGAGTTTGGAGTTCCGAGTTTCGAGAAAGAGAGTTTCGAGTTTGGAGAAAGAGAGTTCCGAGTCGATTTTCGAGACGTTCTCCGAACCTGGAGCTCAAGACTCGGAAATGGCTTTCTCCGAAGCTTCTTTCTCGGAACTCGGAACTCGAGACTCGGAACTGGCCTTTATTGTTTCGCGTTGACGGGCAGGCCCGCCTGTTTCCAACGGTCAAAACCACCCAGTAACGCGGCCGCGTTTTGAATTCCTTTTGCTTTCATCGTGTCCACCGCACCGGCAGACGTGTGTTCGTTTGGTCAAGAACAATAGGTGATGATCGTTTTATCGCGCGGCAACTCGCCAACGCGATCCGCGACCTCAGCAAGAGGAATCAACTTCGCGCCGGGGATATGGCCCTGGTCGAAGGCAGGTTGATTGCGAACATCGACAAAATAGGCCTGTCCTCGCGTGGCCAGATCCTGCGCTTGCTGCACATTAATGCGGCGCGCGTTGTCAGGAGGGCTAGGCGCGATCGGATTAACCTTGTTCGCGACCGCCGGGCTGGCGCCGGGAGCGGTTTTCGACGCGGTCCGCTCCGTTGAATTACAAGCGCCGAACGTCAGCATCGCGACGACTAATATTGCTACTGAACTAAAAATTCGCATGAAATTGCTCCAAAGCGATCACCAATTGTGTTGTCAAACTTGAGTTGCCTCTAATTTCTTATGGCAGAGATGTTTTGTCAACGTAAGACATTGCCGATTCCCGATTGCCGATTTCCGATTGGCAATTGTGAAGGGGTAACTTGCAGTCAGGGAGGCGGGCTTGTCCCCGCAAAGGATTAGCACCCTTCAATCAGTCGAGGATAAACCACCTTCCGCTGCGATTAATTAATTGGCAATCTGCAATTGGCAATTGGCAATCCCTTCACCGTGTTATAGTTTGCCCCTTCATTGCTTAGCTAAACCATGCCTGAGCAGCAGCAGATTAAGTGGGCCAAGGTTATCGACAACACGCGTTGCATTGGTTGTCATGCGTGCACGACTGCCTGCAAATCTGAAAACATTGTTCCTGTCGGCGTCACACGAACCTATGTCAAGCACGTTGACATCGGCATCTTTCCCCAGGCGCGACGCGCGCACCAGGTGACACGTTGCAATCAATGCGCGCATGCACCTTGTGTCACCGCCTGCCCGACGACGGCTATGTTCAAGCGCGCTGATGGCATCGTCGATTTCGACAAATCAATCTGCATCGGCTGCAAGGCCTGCATGGCCGCTTGTCCGTACGACGCAATCTTCATCAATCCGGAAGATCACTCCGCTGAAAAATGTAACTTCTGCGCGCACCGCATCGATATTGGACTTGAGCCGGCGTGCGTAGTCGTCTGTCCGACCCAGGCAATTCTCGTTGGCGACATGAACGACTCAACGTCTTATGTCGCACAAATCGTTAACCGTGAATCCGTCAATGTGCGCCGCCCGGAAAAAGAGACACTCCCAAAGCTTTTCTATAAAGGAGCGCACCAGGCGACGCTCGATCCCCTTGCGGCACGCCGTCCCGATAATGGCCTGTTCATGTGGAGCGAACAACTTGAAGACAGCACGCACGTGGTTTCGGGAAATCCGAACTATAACAACAGCTCGGCGGCGGCGCTCCTTTCTTATGACGTCGCACATTCGATTCCCTGGGACTGGAAAGTCAGTCTTTACACCTGGACGAAGGGAATTGCCGCCGGAGCTTATCTGGTTCCCTTGTTGCTCGTCTTATTCGGTTACCTGCGACCGGAAAGTGTGATCTGGGTTTGGACAGCGCCCGTCATCGCGGGCATCTTCCTGGCGATCACTGGGGGGTTGCTGATTCTTGATCTGGAGCACCCGGAACGGTTTCATCTCATATTTACCAGACCGCAATGGCGCAGCTGGTTGGTTAAGGGCGCTTTCATCATCGCGGGCTACACGCTCGTGCTTGCGCTGCATTTCGTCGCCAGCTGGTTAGGAGCTTTTTATTTACATCGCTGGCTCATGATTCTCGGACTGCCGCTTGCCGTTTTGACGGCCGTTTACACTGCCTATCTTTTCGCACAAGCAAAAGCGCGCGACATGTGGCAAAGCCCTTTATTACCCCCGCACCTTCTGGTCCAGTGCCTGCTCGTGGGTTCGGCCGCGCTGTTGCCCTTCGTCGTGCGCTTCGAACCGGCGACCAGGTTGGAAGCAGGAATTACCACACCACTCTTGTGGATTCTCGCGATTGCAAGTTTGCTGCACGTGTTGATGATTTGGGGCGAAGTTACGCTGACTCATTCCACCGCGCACGCGCGGCTCGCGGTTTGGGAAATGGTGCAGGGACGCTACAAAAACGATTTCTGGCTGGGAATGGTTCTTTCAATCCTTGGGGGACTCTTGCCCTGGCTGGCGCTCCTCGGTTTGGTGAGCACGCCACTTGGAGTTGGAGGCGCCCCGATGGCTTTAGTGGGATTGATGCTTTACGAGAACGCTTATGTGCAGGCAGGGCAATCGGTGCCGCTGGCGTAGCTTAATAATGACGGGTCTAGGACGCTTGAAATCTTTCATAGAGTTTTTGCCAGTTAGTCAGTCCAGTGCTTGGCAGTTTGTTACCGCAGCTAGTTAGAATTTTTGCAGCGGAACTGAAACCTCATGACTACACGAACTGAAGCCACAATTGACGACCTCTACCGCGTTCCTGAAAACGGGAAAGCGGAACTCGTCAATGGAGAACTGGTACTTATGTCCCCCACCGGAGGAGTACCCGGCCGTGCTGCCGGACGAATTTATCGCAGCCTGGATGACTATGAACGCTCGGGAGGAGACGGTTACGCGTTTCCCGACAACGTGGGGTTCATAGTAAATCTTCCTAACAGACGTTCTTTCAGTCCGGGCGCTGCCTTTTACAAAGGCGAGTTGCGAGGCGGATTGTTTCTCGAGGGCGCTCCGATCTTTGCAGTTGAAGTGCGAAGCACAGACGACTACGGACCAAAAGCCGAGGAGCGCATGGCACAGAAGCGCCGACTACTTTGCCGCCGGCACGTTAGTCGTTTCGGTGTTGACGTGCTGCGAGAAAAACTTGTGCGCGTCTATCGACCGGCTGATCCTGCGAACCCGAAGGTCTATGCTGCCGGCGAAGTAGCTGAAGCTGAGCCTGCGTTGCCGGGTTGGAACATGGCAGTGGACGAGATTCTTAACTAAGAACTTCTTCGGAGCGCTTGCGCAGCATCAGAAACGATCTACCAAAGTCACACTAAGATCAGCGTGAGATAGTGCATCAGCGCCGCTGAAATACACTTAACATGAGTGCAATCGAACCAGGCGACGACCAAGGGCTGAACGTAACGCGTGAGCGTAGCGAAGCGCGTGGCGAAACTTTTTACCCAGGACCGTCCCGAATTCATCTCGCTGCCTTTCCGCCAAAAGAGCGTTGGGATAATTGGACTGAGCTCGATCCCCTTGCTTGGCCGCAACGAAAAGAACGCCACTTCTCTTTAGTTCCCACTACCTGCTTCAACTGCGAGTCGGCGTGCGGGTTGCTCGCTTACATCGACAAAGCCACGGGTGAGGTTCGTAAGTTTGAAGGCAATCCTGAGAACCCTGGCTCGCGCGGTCGTAACTGCGCCAAAGGTCCGGCGACACTAAATCAGATCAACGATCCCGATCGCATTCTTTATCCCCTCAAGCGGAGCGGCAAACGCGGCGCTGGAGAATGGGAACGCGTGAGCTGGGACGAAGCGCTTGACGACATCGCCGGTCGCATCAGGAAAGCCATCGTCGAAGATCGGCGCGACGAGATCATGTATCACGTCGGGCGTCCCGGTGAAGATGGATTCACGGAACGCATCCTCGCCGCCTGGGGTGTAGACGGTCATAACTCGCACACGAACATCTGTTCCTCAGGTAGTCGCGAAGGCTATCAGCTGTGGATGGGACTCGATCGTCCCAGCCCGGACCACTCGAATGCGAAAGTAATTCTCCTGATTAGTGCGCACCTCGAGTCAGGTCATTACTTCAACCCACACGCGCAACGAGTGATGGACGGTAAGGCTGCCGGTGCGAAGTTGATCGTCTTCGACTCACGCCTCTCGAATACCGCGACGCACGCGGATCTATTCATTGCCCCGTATCCCGGATCAGAAGCAGCGATACTCCTGGCGATTGCGAATTATTTGATTCAGAACAATCTCTACAACCGCGAATTTGTCAGGCGCTGGTGGAATTGGGAGGAATATTTAAGCTCCGAGTTTCGAGTTTCGCGTTCCGAGAAAGAAAGTTTCGAGTTTCAAGTTTCGAGTTCCGCAAAAGAAAGTTCCGAGTTTCGAGTTTCGAGTTCCGAGTTCGCGGAATTTGAACTCGAACTGAAACACCTCTACTCCTCTTACACTTTTGAATTCGCTGCTCACGAATCCGGTGTAGACGCGCAGGCCATCGAAGAAATTGCCAAACTGGTAGCCACGGCCGGCACTCGTTTTTCCAGTCACAACTGGCGCAGCGTAACTTCAGGGGTAAGCGGTGGCTGGACAGTGGCGCGCGCTCTTTTCATGCTCAACGCTCTGCTCGGCGCGGTCGCAACCGAAGGCGGCGTGTTTCCCAACGCCTGGAACAAATTTGTGCCGCGACCAATCTACACACCGCCACATCCGAACATGTGGAACGAGAAGACTTGGCCGCGCGAGTTCCCACTCTCGATGCACGAGATGTCATTTCTCTTACCCCATTTATTAAAAGATGGGCGCGGCAAACTCGATGTTTACTTCACGCGCGTTTATAACCCGGTCTGGACCAATCCCGATGGGTTCTCCTGGATCGAAGCGCTTACCGACGAGAGTCTGATCGGATGTCATGTGGCGCTGACTCCCGTCTGGAACGAAACCTCATACTTTGCGGACTATGTGTTGCCGATGGGGCTTGGGCCTGAGCGGCATGATCTGCATTCTTATGAAACTCATGATTCGCAGTGGCTCGGTTTTCGCCAGCCAGTGATGCGCGCCGCCCGTCAGCGCGAAGGCGAGGACGTGAGCGATACGCGCGAGGTCAATCCCGGTGAAGTTTGGGAAGAGAATGAGTTTTGGATGGAGCTGACGTGGCGCATTGATCCGGATGGTAGTTTGGGAATTCGGCAGTATGTTGAATCAAAGCAACAACCCGGCACCCGTCTCAGCGTCGATGAGTATTACGGCTGGTTGTTTGAGAACTCCGTCCCTGGTTTGCCATCACTGGCCGCTGCCGAAAATCTCACGCCCCTCGATTACATGCGACGTTATGGCGCATTCGAGGTCACAAAAAAAGTCGGGGCGATATATGAAGAGCCCGTTTCCAGCGATGAGCTCGACGACATTAACGAGGATTCTCTGGGCCGCGTCTTTACGCGAGCTGCAAAGCCGGCATCACCAAATATCGTTCCGGTTCCCAGTCCTGACGGTGATGAACAGGGACGACGGCTTGTCGGCGTCCGAGTAGACGGTGAGATTCGCCGCGGGTTCCCAACTCCGTCTGGTCGCCTCGAATTCTTTTCACCGACGCTTGCCTCATGGGGCTGGCCGGAATATGCGTTGCCGACTTACATCAAGAGTCATGTGCATCCGGACAATCTCGAGGATGATCAGATGATCTTGATCTCCACTTTCCGCCTCGCAATGCAGATTCACACGCGCAGCGCGAACGCGAAGTGGCTTAACGAAATCGCCCACACGAATCCGCTTTGGATACATCCTTCGCATGCGAAGCGCTTGGAGGTGCGGACAGGTGACTTGGTGCGAGTGGAAACTGAGATTGGTTATTTCGTGGTTCATGCGTGGGTCACTGAAGGAATTCGTCCCGACGTCGTCGCCTGCAGTCACCACATGGGTCGGTGGAAAACTCACGAGCAGGGCCAGCGGCAGATGATGGCGACAGTAAAACTGGATCACAAAGGCGCCGAGTGGGGCTTACAGCGTGAGAAAGGCGTTTCAGCTTACGAGTCGAGCGATCCGGACACGTTAAGGATTTGGTGGAGCGATGTCGGGGTGCATCAGAACCTCACCTTCCCGGTTCATCCGGATCCGATCTCGGGGATGCATTGTTGGCACCAGGCTGTGCGGGTGAAGCGAGCTTTGCCGGAAGACAAGTATGGCGACATTCATGTTGATACCGCGAAGTCGCGCGAGGTCTATCGAAGCTGGCTGGAAAACACTCGCCCCGCCGACAAATTCTCTCCTGATCGCACCCGCCGGCCGTACTGGATGCTGCGCCCGTTGAAGCCAGCCCGCGAGTTCTACAAGCTCCCGGTTGAAGAGTGATTAGATTGGCGATTGCCGATTTCCAATTTCCGATTTACTTCTTTCGCTACGGGCTAATCGGCAATCGGCAATCGCAAATCGCCAATCGACTGGCCCACCGGCTACCGCGGGATGGTACCGACCTCATTTACCGCACTGACCCACCCATTTAATGACCCGGCTGCCGTTTAGCTTATCGCCACAAACTCCACTCGCTTCCAAAGCGCCACAATCCTGGAAACAACTCCGCATTGGCTCTCTTTCACTGGAGTAGAGAATTGACTACGACCCAGGTCGCTTAACGAAACACTAACCTTTCAAGGAGTTATTAAATGCCTCGCATTCTCAGTTTCAGAAATAGCTTTTTTGCAATCGCCGCCTTATTGCTGCTCAGCCCCGCATCTGCTTTTGCCGACTCAGCCTCCCTTGCAAATGGTCAATCCGCCACCTTTACCTATGTCGCAGTCGGGTTTCCCCAACAGCACTGCCACGGCCACTTTTACTTACAATCAAGTTGCCGGCACGATGACATTAGTGTTGACCAATACGTCCACCGATAACATCAAGCTCGACGAGATTGGTTTCAGTTCAAATATGATAGTCGCCGGGACTCCCGTAATCACCAATGCTGTAGGAACGGTTGCAAACTTTGTAGCTGGCACGCAGACGTTGCAGGGTACGTACAGTCTGGGCGCCAACGCTAGCGGCGGAAACGATGCTGCCGTTTTAAACGACGGCGAATCATTGACCGTCGTGTTTACGCTCAGTGGTGTGCCTCCGGCATTTCTGGAAATCATTGGTACTCAAGTTCACTTAATGAGTCTTCCAGACGGAAACAGTCAAAAGCCCGACGGCACGATTACTTCAACGCCGGAACCAGCCAGCATGTTGTTACTAGGAACTGGCCTGGCCGGTATCGCCTCGCGACTTCGTAAACGACGCAATCGAACCAACGCACAGATGTAAGAACAACGGTCATACTCCTGAAAAGGTTGTCGAGCCGGGAAGAGGATTCGTCCTTTTCCCGGCTCTTCGTCTGTCTTATAGTTTGACTGTACCGGAGTCGCACTGCACCGTCGGACTTGCGAAACGACCCCTCAATCGGTAAGTTCATCAGCAATCGCGCACAACGCTCCCGACTTAATCCTGACTCATAAAGGTCTTAACGAACGAGTTGGAGCGAAAGCCGGTTTGTGAGGAGGTCTCATGTACTTCAAGCAGTTTTATCTCGGATGTCTGGCTCAGGCGTCTTATCTGATTGGTTCGGACGGAGAAGCGGCGGTAGTAGATCCGCAGCGCGATGTCGATCAGTACATCACTGAAGCGAACGCACAGGGGCTGCAGATCAAGTACGTAATTGAAACGCACTTGCACGCCGACTTCGTCAGCGGTCATCGCGAGCTTGCGGAGCGCACGGGCGCGGAGATTGTATTTAGCAAACACGCCGGCGCGACCTTTCCTCATCGTCCGGTTAGTGAAGGCGAGGAGCTGCAAGTTGGAAAAGCAGTATTACGAATCATGGAAACACCGGGACACACACCGGAGAGCATTTCGATTCTGGTTAGCGACGGCGCGGACTCAACCGAGCCGCAGCGGCTTCTAACAGGCGACACACTTTTTGTCGGTGACGTGGGCCGTCCCGATCTCGCGGGCGGAAAGGGTTACACACCCGCAATGATGGCGGAGATGATGTACGACACGTTGCACGACAAACTGCTGCAGCTGCCCGATGAGGTCGAAGTTTATCCGGCACATGGCGCGGGTTCGATGTGCGGCAAGAACATGTCAAAAGAAACGTCATCGACTATCGGCCAGCAGCGCAAGTTCAACTACGCACTTCAGCCGATGTCGAAAGCTGAGTTTGTGCGGATGATGACAACAGATCTGCCGGCCGCACCGGAATACTTTGCCAAAGATGCCGAGATCAATCGCGGTGGTGCGGAAGCATTGAGTGAGTTGCCCACAGTTCCACCACTGACGGCGGAGGTTGTGCGAGGGTTGATGACGCAAACTAATAGTTTGCGTTACGTGGTCCTGGATGTGCGGTCGGCTGCGGACTTTGGCGCCGGGCATATACCTGGCTCGATCAATGTTGGACTTGGCGGGCAGTTTGCAATCTGGTCCGCGTCTCTGATTCCGATGGAAGCGCCGCTTGTGATCGTCGCAGAGGCTGAAGAGAAAGTGGCGGAAGCGAGAATGCGACTGGCGCGCGTGGGGCTGGAAAATGTGAAGGGCTATTTGCAGGGTGGCCTGGAAAGTTGGCGGGGTGCTGGTTTTGAGGTCGCGACTGTGCCGCAGATTTCGGTGGATCAGTTACATGAGCATGCTGCAACGCGAAGACGATTTACAAGTGATCGACGTGCGGCGTCCGGCGGAGTATGAGAGTGGTCATGTTGGCCCGGCGGTTACAGCGCCGCTTGGAGAGCTGCAGAAGACCATTGCTGGTCTGGGAGTTGTGCCGACGCAGAAGACCGCAGTGATTTGTGCCGGCGGCTATCGCTCCAGCGCCGCGACCAGCATTCTTGAGCAGCATGGTTTCACCAATCTATTGAATGTGACTGGTGGCACCGGAGCCTGGATCAAGGCTGGCTACCCGGTGGAATGAAGTCTCAGGTCTCAAGTCTCAAGTCTCAGGTCTCAAGTTTCAAGTCTCAAGTTTCAAGTTCAGGACTCAAGTCTCAGGTCTTTGACCCACTGGTGCGCGGCAAGTGTCTGACTTGCCGCCACTATTCTCGGCCTTACTCAGGTCTTCGACCTGCACAATCCTGGTCAAAGACCCTCATTAATTTTGGCGACACCCGCGGCAAGTCAGAGACTTGCCGCCCCACCACGGTCCAAAGACCAGAGACCAGACGCTTGGGGCATGAGACTTGAGCCTAGACACTCGAAACTTGAAACCTGACACCTGAGACTTGAGTGAGACCTGGGATTTAGACTAATCACGATTTCCTATTTACGATTGACGAGTCTTGGATCCCTTCACTTTCAAACTCGTCATTAGTATCGCGATCATTGTAATTGCGACGATTCACGGTTACGGCGCGGCATGGCTGGCGATCTGGATGCTGTTTCACCCGTACCGCCCCGTCAAACTTTTCGGCATCACCATCTGGCCGCAGGGAATGATTCCGCGTCATCGCGAACGCCTGGCGCAATCCATCGGCAATGCTGTGGGCAACGAATTGGTTTCTCAGGAAACTGTCTTCAATGCCCTTTTTGAAACCAGTTTCTTTGAGCGGAAGATTGAGGACTTCGTAAAGGGTTATACCGACGATCTCCTCGCCACAGTCTATCCCTCGTTCATCGACGCCTTACCCTCAGGCGCGCGCGCGCCAATTCTCGATACGATCTCCGCACTGCAATACAAGCTCGCCGAATACATCGCCGCAATGCTGCGCAGCGAAGAGACTGCCGGCGCAATCGACGCGCTTCGTTGATCGTCAAATCGATGAGCTGCTGGCGCGGCGCATCGACGAAACTGTAAGCGACGAAGCGTTGGGCAAGATCGTTAACTTCGTCGAAGAGCGCTTTCAGAAACTTGTTAACGACGAGGAGTTTGAAAACAAAGTCAGCGAGTTTCTCTCCGGCCGCCTTGACGATCTTGCCCGCAGCAATGCGACGCTGGCCGATACTTTTACGCCCGAGACAGTAGCTTTCGTTAAAGAGCGACTTGACCAGCAAGTTCCTCCGATTGTTCATCACCTCGCCGACATCGCCACCAGCCAGAACACTCGTAAGCAGATCGGCGCGCTAATCAAGCATGAAGTCGACGACTACTACGAACATCTTTCGTTAATCAAAAAGATCTTTATCTCGCGCGAGCGTATCCATCGCGAAGTTGACGATCTGATGAACAAGACGTTGCCGCGGCGCGTGGAAGAATATCTGCGCGGACCGGCTTTTGAGCAGGAAGCAGAAGCGTTCTTAAACTCGACGATTGATAATCTTTTAGCGCGTCCCCTCAGTGAAATCGTCGGCCAGATTGCCCCGGAAAAATTCGAGTTGATGAAGCGCCAGGTCAGTAACTACATCCTGGAGCTGGCGCGCAGTCCTGATCTGACGCGTTCGATTGCGACTTATATTCACGAGGCGTTGGAACAATTTCGCCCGCAGACGCTGGGTTCGGCGTTACAGCGGATCGATGCGAACTCAACCGAACGCATTAAGAGTTTTCTCAGTAGTAGTCTTCTCGACATTCTGGCGCGTCACGATACTGCGCAAACGATCAATGCAATCATGAGTTCTCAGGTGGAGCGCTTATTGATCGCGCCAATCGGGAAGCTGGGCGATCATATATCGGAGCACTCAATCCAACGCGCGCGAACTTTGCTTGTTGAGAGAATCACCAATGCCGCACGCGAACGCCTGCCTACTGCAATCTGCGGAATTCGACGTAGGCGGACTCGTGCGCAAGAAAGTCTCCGACTACCCATCGAAAAACTGGAAGAGTTGGTCCTCTCAGTTGCTGCCCACCATCTGAAGACGATCGAGCTCTTTGGCGCGATTATCGGTTTCTTCATCGGCGTCTTGCCAGGCCGTCTATTTCTGGCTTACCTATAAACCCGGACCGTGATAAAAGGGGCCGCAGAGCGTCAGCCGCGGGAACTAAAACCGGCAGTGTTGCCGTTATTCGAAGTGTGGTCGCAATTTGGAGCGCGGCGGCAAGCGCAGCGCGACCGCTTTGGATCTACTCTATCGATTAAACCCAAAGCGCCGTAGTAATCTGCAGCGCGGCTGCAAGCGCGGCACCGCTTTGCATTACTTGATCGACTAAACCAAAGCGCCGTAGCCGCTTTGCCGGCGCACCCCAAGGGAGTCGAAGGAAAACGTTATGTACTGCTCAGCATGTGGCAGCCCAATCACACCTGGACTTAGTTTTTGCAATCGCTGCGGAATGAGCCTGAAGGAACGGAGTGGCGATTCGAAGTCACCGCTGCCCGTTGTGGCGTTGGTTTTGGGAATGGTCGTCGTGGCAATGTCCGCGATGGGATTGCTGCTCGGCGGGCCGATTGCTCTAAAACACGAAGGACAGTTCGGCGAAGAGTTGATTGTGCTCTTCATGTTTCTCACTTTCTTAATCACAGCCGTTACCGAAATTTTTCTGTACCGCCAATTAGGCCGGCTGACCGCGCAACCAAAACAGCCGGCCGCAATGCCGCTCACGCCGCCGGTTGACACTTCCGAATACCGGCTCCGGCTGAGTACTACGCTCCGCAGCCTCGGTCGCTCGCCGAACCATTGCCAAGCGTCACTGAGAACACGACGCGAACCCTTGAATATCAGCGAAACGAGCCGGGCCGGAAAGATTATTCGTCAACAAGAGGAAGGAACTGAGATGAAACGACTACTAGTAATTTTTGCGCTCGTTGCGTCATTTGCGACGGGATGTGCGATGCATCCTAACAATGTCGTTGGTTCTGGGAAGCGACAGCAAGAAAAGCGTGAAGTGGCAAGCCTTCAGTTCAATTTCCACAGAAGGAGCCTACCAGATTGAAGTCGTGAGTCAGCAGAGTCTCAGTCTGGAGATCGAAGGCGACGACAACATCCTGCCATTGATTAAAACTGACGTTAGCAACGGTGTCCTGCGAATCACGAACTCGCGCGGGTATTCGATTAATCGTCCCATTGTTGTGAAGATCGGTACGCCGGATATCGAGGGCATTTCCGCTTCGGGAGCAGGAAGTATTGAAATATCTGGTCTGAAAAACGATAAGTTTGAAATTGATAGCAATGGTGCGCCCACAATCAAGGTGTCCGGGGTGACAGGGACGTTAAATATTGAATCCAACGGCGCCGGCAAGATTGACGCTCATAAATTGCGTGCCGGTAAAGGCACAGTCGAAGCAAATGGCGTTGCCACGATCGAAGTCTTCGCCAGTGAAGAGCTGAACGTTACTGTCTCTGGACCAGCATCAGTGATCTACAGCGGTGATCCGAAGTTGAATAAGACGATGAATGGCCCAGGCTCGGTAGAGCGCCGCGTTTCGGAAGGAGCGTGAGTTTGTCAGTAGTCAGTGGTCAGTTGTCAGTGGTCAGTTGTCAGTTGTCAGTTGTCAGTAGTCAGTTGGCGGTAGACAGTAAACAGTAAACACTAACGTCTAAATAACGACTACTACAAACTACTGACCACTGACTACTGACCACTGACCACTGACCACTGACTACTGACAACTGACCACTGACCACTGACCACTGACCACTGACCACTGACAACACACCACTGACTTCTTCCTCCTTAAAAGATTATTTCTTGTTGACATTCCACGCGTAACATATAAACATTCGTCATTCTCAAAAAAGGAGCTCATCTCCGATGACCTATGTGGTAGTGGAATTATGTGTTGACTGCAAATACACCGATTGTGCCGCGGTGTGTCCTGTTGAGGCTTTCCACGAATTGCCCGACCGCTTGTACATCAATGCTGAAACTTGTATCGATTGTGATGCGTGCGTGCCTGAGTGTCCTGTAGAAGCAATCTTCGCAGATAACCTCGTTCCGGAAAATTACGCTCATTGGACTCAAATCAATATCGACGAGGCGCCCAACTATCCGGTTATTAGTCAGAAGATACCTGCGTTGCATGGACCAACGTGTACTGGACCTGAAGAATGAGGAATTAGACTGTAAAGAGGCGGGCACTGTCCCGCCTCTTCTGCGAATAGAGATATTTGAATTACCCGCATTAAGTCTGCCGTACGAAGCAACTCGGAACGCGTATTCCCACCTCATCTGGGTATCGAGTGAGCGGCACTAGACGTAGACAGATTTCCAGATCAGAATGGGTTTTAGTAACCGCCCATGAAAGTACACACCGCGCTCGCCATTTTATTATTAAGCTGTTCGCCGGCCCTGGCTCAGTCGGGTCGAAGAGTGGTGGAAGTAAAAACAATGCCGGAAGGTGATGCCTCGGTTCCGCTTCTGATCAGCGGTCCCAGTCAAACCCTCCGTCAGACAAATGAAACGCCCCACGATTATCGTTGCGGTAAAGATGGCGGTTACTCGCGAATCCTTGATAGCACCGAAACAGACGACGTATTTTCGGCAAGGATGGTAGATAAGCGAGTTGTTTTTAGATCGAAGCCGAGGCCGGGCTACACTCTCGAGGCGCGGCGGAAACGAAAGCAGGGCTTTGTAATTCTGAAGGTCGCGCTCTCGTCAATGGGAACGATCAGTCGTGTGCGTGTCTTACGCGGGTTGCCGTTTGGCCTGACGGAAAGTGCGATCAAGGCCGCGTGCAAACTTGAGTTCAAGCCGGCAATCAAAGACGGTCAAAGCGTTTCTCAGTGGGTAACAGCGGAATACGTTTTTCGCTTACCTGATTCGAGACTGTTCCGACCTTAGTAGATTGCCGATTTGCAATTGAAGATTGGCTCGTGAGCAAGGAAGAACTAATCCCCGGATTTTCAATCGGCAGGCCCGCAATCAGTAATCGGCAATCAGAGATCGGCAACGCCAATCCCAGGCAGCAATTACCAACCGGTATTACGATCATGAAACGCTTCACCCCCTTCCTCCTAACGCTTCTGCTCCTCTTGACGCTGGTTCCTCCGCGCGAAGTGTCTGCCAAAGACAATTGGATCAGTGTGCGTTCGCGCAACTTTCAACTCATTGGTAACGCCGGGGAAAAAGATATCCGCCAGGTCGCAACCCGGCTGGAGCAGTTCCGCGAAGTGTTCACGCGCTTGTTTCCGAAAGCGAAGTTTACTTCGCCCGTGCCTACCACGGTGGTTGTATTCAAGAACGACAAGTCCTATAGCCCCTTTAGATCGAGTCCAAACATCGCCGGTTACTTTCAGCCGGGGCCTGACGTCAACTACATAACGCTGACCACTGAAGTTCGCGGCGAGCAGGATCCCTTCACCGTGATTTTTCACGAGTACACTCACCTGCTCGTCAACAGCACTCTGGGCAACGCTCCCACCTGGTTTAATGAAGGACTGGCAGAGTATTACAGCAGTTTTAGCATCAGCGACGATCGCAAAGTAATGCTGGGCAAGCCGATCAGCAGTCACGTTTACCTGCTGCGCGAAAGCAAGATGCTGCCCCTTCCGACTCTGTTTCAGGTCGATCACAATTCGCCGCATTACAACGAGCGCGAAAAGCAAAGTATTTTCTATGCACAGTCGTGGGCCCTGATGCATTACCTGATTCATAAGCCAGGCGGTTCGGCGGCGATTGATAAGTTCATGACTTTGATGAACAGCAACACTGCGCTCGACGACGCCTTTCAACAGTCGTTTCAGACAACGTTTGAAAAGATGGAGAAAGACGTTCGTGCTTACATCAAGCACGACAGTTATCCAGTTACCTCCGGCAGGTTTCAGCAGAAGATCGATTTCGATACTGATCTCCAGGTCGAACCTCTCAGCGAAGCAGATGCCCAGGCTTACCTTGGCGACTTACTCCTGCATAGTAATCGAGCGGACAGCGAACAGTATTTGAAAAAAGCGCTGGCACTCGAAGCGAACCACCCGATGGCCAATGCGTCTCTCGCGATGCTCCGCGTGCGCGAGGGAAAGATTGATGAAGCGCGCGTAAATCTCGAACGCGCCGTTACTGCCAACTCGCAGAACTATTTAATTCATTACTACTACGCTTACGCGCTTAGCCAGGAGGCGATGAGCGCCGGCCAGGTAGTGTCCGGCTATTCGCCTGAGAACCTGACAAAGATGCGCGAGGAGCTGCGCCGCGCAATAGCCTTACGGCCCGATTATCCGGAGTCGTACGGCTTGCTGGCTTTCATTAATCTCGTTGCCGGAAGCGAACTAAAAGAAACGATCACAATGGTCGAAAAGATCCTTGCCAGTTCTCCTGGCAGGAACGACCTGGCGCTGACGCTGGCCCAACTTTATTTGCGGACCGAGGATTTCAAAGCTGCGCGAGAAATGTTGGAGCGCCTGAGTCAGAATCCGCGCATGCGAGAGCAGGCGAAGAGCATGCTCGCTGGAGTCGTCGATTACGAAGAAAAGCTGACGCGCTACCGTGCGGCACGAGAAGCTCGCGAGAATTCTACAGCTGGGAGCGATGGTCCCCCTCGCCTGAGGCGCCGGGCCGCGGAGGACGCGAAGGATGACGAAGCTGCTGAGGAAATCCCGGCCGACGCGTTTGCAGATTTATATGAGGCGCTGCGCCAGCCAGCCGCCGGCGAGAAGCAGGTGCAGGGAATTTTGTTGCGCCTGGAATGCGATGCGAAGGGAATTCTGTTTGTCGTTCAACTTGCTGAGCGCCTGATCAAGCTGCGAACCACCAAATTTGAAAACATCCAAATCACTGCCTTCACCACCGAGGCAGGCTCTGAAATCAGTTGTGGTACGCGCAAGCCCGTAAATCCGGTTGTGATTTGTTATGTGCCGAATACGGATGCGAAGGCGAAGTATGAAGGCGAGTTACGGTCGGTGGAATTTGTGCCGAATGACTTCAAGCTGCCGGACAAGCGTTAAGCGAATTCAAGATGCGGAGGACTGCTTGATAACTTGCCGAAAAATGACGGCGCCCGATGTCACTGACGCTTTTAGTATGTTAAGTGACTTTCTCGGTGGCGATGAGCACTATCTGGCGAGTAGTGCTGCTTACGGCGATCGCGGAATCCAGGGTCTCAATGACGCGCTCTATCTGTTCCTCGAGCATCCTGACCTCGGGTTCGTTTGGATGGCTTATGACGAAGATGAAGTCGCCGGGGTTTGTGTGATCTGCTATGCAGTCTCAACATCGATGGGATCGCTAGTGGCGAAGCTCGACGATGTTTCAGTCAAAGCTGAAAGACGTGGCCAGGGAGTAGGCACGGAGCTGTTGGTTCAGTTGAAAGAACAGTTGCGGAAGGAAGCGGTATCGCGAATTGACGTGGGCGTGCATCTCGAGAATCCCGAGGCGCGCAAGTTTTATGAAAAGTTAGGATTCGTGGCGCTGAATGAAGAGCGCCTCGCGTGTGTGATCTAGGTTTGAAAAACTAGCCGCAGATTTACGCGGATTCCACAGATCAGAGATTCTGGGCTCTAATCAGTGTCATCCGCGCGCATCCGCGGCTATTTTTTCTCGCTAGCGTTTCTGCCTACCCAGCTTTGCAATCTCTTCAAAATACTTGGCGAAGGCCACCATGCCTCCAGAAGCCTGTTGCCAATCGAAGTTCTCATTAGGTGCGTGGTAGCCGTGTTCGGGAAGCGAGAGACCGAGAAAGAGCACCGGGCACTTCAGCACCTGCTCAATGCTGGTCATCGCGCCGATTGTGCCGCCGTCACGCACGAATACCGGATCGCGTTTGAAAGCGAATTTCATTGCTCGCTTTAGTGCTTGTGGCAACTCACCTGTAAGCACGGTGCGAAAAGCGGGTGCGCCTGACTCAAAATGGATTTGCACATCCGGATTCAGTTGCTTCACGGCGGCCGCGAGTAACTGCTGAATTTTCTTGGGATCCTGTGCCGGAACAAGTCGGAACGAAGCCTTCACTTCCGCGCGAGGAGGTACAATTGATTTTACTCCCGGACCCTGGTAGCCGCCCACGACACCGTGAATCTCCATCGTCGGCATTCCCCAGATCCGTTTCATTACCTCGAGGTCGTCTTCAGAGCGCATCAGTTTCAAATGATGCGCCTTCTTGAATCCTTTAGCGCTAAAGCCTGAGTTCTTCCAATCGTTCAGTTCAGCTTTGCTTGGAGGAATAACGTCGTCGTAAAAACCCTTGATTTTGATCTTTCCGGTTGTCGGATCGTAGAGGTCACAAACTAGGCGCATCAATTCGGCGATCGGATTGCGCGCGGCGCCCCCGACTTCACCAG
Organism: Pyrinomonadaceae bacterium; assembly: GCA_963826235.1. Lineage (GTDB taxonomy): Bacteria > Acidobacteriota > Blastocatellia > Pyrinomonadales > Pyrinomonadaceae > PSRF01. The sequence goes on from CAWGWE010000003.1 coordinate 1,263,834, forward strand.
AATGCGTGTCGGTGGTTCCGGTCTCCAACTTCAATAGAAAACCGGTGAGTCCGCGCAAACCTGCAGAGCTCGCCGGCCGCTCGCGTGAAACCCAGACAGTATCCGAGACCACAACCGATTCAGTCTTTAAGTCGCGAGCAGCCTTACTGATGATCTTTTCAAAATTAGGCGAGCCGATCTCTTCTTCAAACTCCCAGAGGAACCGAATGTTTACCGGAATGCCCGCTTCGAGGGCGGCGCGCGCGCCGTAGAGTGCGGCGAGAGCTGGTCCCTTGTCGTCAGTGGTGCCACGACCAAAATAACTATCACCCTTCTTGGTCATTACAAAAGGTTCGGTGTCCCAGGGTTCGGTTACTTTCGAAGCCGGCTGCACGTCCATGTGGTTATAGACAGTGACAGTTGGCAGGCTCTTATCATTACCGAACACACCGTGCACTGTTGGGTTGCCCTTGCTTGCCTGGTAGACGTCGACTTTTCCGCCAAAGCGACGCAACGTTTCGACAGTCAGGTCGACACCTTTCCGGATGTCTTCCGCGTATGCCGGATCGCAAGAAACGGTGGGAGTTTCGACAAACTGTTGCAGCAGATCCTCATACTCCCGTCGATTGTTCTCGGCGAAATTGAACAGCTGGTCGCGGTCTAGTTCCTTGGGCATTCTGATCCTCCGATTGAGAGTATATCTCGCTAATAAAACAGATTCGCTTGATTGATTTCGCTGCTTATAGTGCACAACCTTCACCGTGTTGTCACGGCCCTCGGCACAGCTCGGGAGCGATAGCGACCGATGAAATTGCCGATTTCCGATTGCCGATTTTCGATTGGATCCCTCGACAAAAAGCCAATTGGCAATCGCCAATCGGCAATCGCCAATGTCACTAGCGCCCCAGCGCTTTGGGCGAAAGACGGGCGCTTCCTGGCCGTATGAAACGAGAGCGACGGTAGGAGGGCAGCAACCGGCCTGTCAGGGCAACTTTTCCCCGCAGAATTGTCACTAACGAGGCGGTCATGCATTTTGAGCCCGGCCGCTAATGGTTCGCCAGTCCGCCGGTGAACTTTTCCCAATTCGGCCGTTTATTTAATGGCTTTTAGTTGTTCGTGCTATTCTGGCAGCCCTTTCCGCAACCCGTCACGGAAAGGCATTACGACTAGGTTCCAATCGATCAGAACAGGTTAGGAGGGTGGCGTGAGAAGTAGACCGTGGATTCCGGGTATTTTGTTTTTGGCGCTTACCGTTTTAGTGCCCGCCATAATGTTCGCTCAACAGAATCGATCAGCTCGCCGGCAACCCGGCCCTGCGACCGAGCGTTCGGCCAGCAATGCCACGCGGAACAGGACGGCCATCACTTCGGCTGTCGTCAAGGCTGACTTGAATGAAGCCCTCTCCGGTGATTCAGGCTAACTACGTTGACGGCCGCAAGCTTGATTACAATTCCGTATTCAAATCGTCGATCACGGGCATGCTCAAGGTCCTTGATCCCCACTCCACCTATTTCGATCCGATTGACTTCGCCGCTTTCAAGACTGAGCAGCGTTCCGAATATTTCGGAATTGGCGCCACGATCGATCACATGCAACAGGGTGATCAAATCAATACGTTTATTCGCGCCACGTTCGACGATTCGCCGGCGGCGCGCGCGGGATCTGCGCTTTGGCGATCGCATTCTCGAAGTCGACGGCCAATCGATGGAGAACAAGAGTTACCCCGAAGTGCGTAAGTTCCTGTTAGGACCACGTGGCACTGTTGTGAAAGTTACTGTGCTGCACAACGTCACGGGACAGAAAGAGACTGTCACCATTACGCGTGATGCAGTACCGCTGCCGTCGATTCCTCAGGCTTACATGGTAGCGCCGGGAGTCGGTTACGTAGCCATGACAGGTGGCTTCAACCTGACTACCAACAATGAGTTTCAGGAAGCACTCGCCGATCTGCATGCGAAAGGCATGAAGATGCTGGTGCTGGACCTGCGCGGCAACCGCGGCGGACTTTTGATTCAAGCAGTAAAAGTTGCCAACACGTTCCTGCAGGATGGCCAGTTGATTGTGAAGCAGGAAGGCAGGATTCGCGGTAGTTCTGAAGTATTTATTGCTGACAATGAAACGCCGGACCAGGTGCCACTGGTGGTGCTGGTGAATGGCGAGTCGGCATCCGCAGCCGAAATCGTTGCCGGCGCTTTGCAGGATCATGATCGCGCGCTGATCGTCGGCGAGAATACGTTTGGCAAAGGTCTCGTACAGTTGCCGATTCAACTTGAATACGATTCAGCGTTGTTGTTGACGATTGCCAAGTACTTCACTCCTTCGGGTCGTTTGATTCAGCGCGATTATTCGAATGGCGCTTTATACGACTACAGCACGCGCGGCGGCCTCGGACCTGACAAGATTAACAGTCAGACAGCGCCATCAGGACCGGAAAGTCGAACTGATACAGGGCGGACGGTTTATGGCGGCGGCGGCATTGCGCCCGATGAAATTGCCAAGCCCGGCACAATTACCGCAGGTGAAGCAAAGCTTTCCGACTTGCTCTTCGGTTTTGCCCTGGAACTGACGAGTGGTCGGGTTAAGGGTTTTGAGAATTACAAGGTTGGACGGCCGATTGAGTTTAATCACGAATTGCAGTCAACCGACTATCCGGTTACCGATGCGCTGTTCGCCGAACTTAAGCGCTTCGCGGCAGCCAAGCCGGAATTCAAAACCACACCAGAGCAGCTCGATCGATTCCGCCCTCACGCGGAGCGCCAGCTTCGTTACAACCTGACTTCTGCTGCGTATGGAACCATGGTGGCGGTGCAGGTGTTCAATAACGAAGACAAGCAGATTGCGCGAGCGATCGAGGCAATGCCACGGGCCCGCGAACTGGCACAATCGGCTCGCCGAGCGCGCGCACGGTCTTAACTGATCCACGACATAGGAACGAATGAAGACCTGGGCAACCAGGTCTTTTTTCTTAGCCCGAACCGTCAAGCCTTGAAGAATTCAAGGGCGCAACGCAGGTCAAAAAAGTATTTTCCCTTTGTCATTTCTCGTTTTTCAATTTCATTTAAGGACGGGTCTCTGACCTCTGGTGCGCGGCAAGTCTCTGACTTGCCGTCAAGGCACACATCTTATTTGGATTTGATCCATAGCTGAGGTCAGAGACCTCCGCTTATGATGAAAGCGAGTGTCGGCAAGTCAGAGACTTGCCGTGCACCGGAGGTCACAAGACCTCAAAGATCTCACTAACTGAACCGGGATGGCCCTTAAATGAAAAATGATAAATGGAAAATAATTTTGACCGCTTTGCACTACTTGGATTCTTGGCGGTTAGTTTGAATAAGCACTGCGTCAAGCGGTGAGAGCGAGTGTCTTAACTCACTATTTACGATCTGTCGTTAGTCCTCTACCATCCACGCCGTGGTTGGTCACTCGAAACTTTTCATCATGATTAATAATGTTGCTGCGAGAGCGCGAGCGGCGTGGCCCGCCGTTCGCCAGCGTCTGCAAGCTGCGGGCATTGAGTTTGAAGTTTGTGAAACATCCTGCGCCGGTGATGCAACAGAACGTACCCGCGATGCCCTGCGCGCTCGTTTTGAAACGATCGCGGTAATTGGCGGCGATGGCACGCTTAGCGAAACCGCCGAGGGCTTTTTCGACCTCGACGCAACATCGCTGCCGACTGCCGTCAACCCGGCTGCCTCCCTCGCAATCCTGCCGGCGGGCACCGGAGACGATTTCGCGCGCGGACTAATGAAGCGGCGTGCGCCGCTTGCAGTTTGGCTTGAAGTACTCGTCTCTCATTGTCAGAAGCATGACTATTCAACGACGCGCGCGGTCGATGTTATGGTCGCAGCCTGCGACGCTGAGCAGCGACAGTTTATTTGTTTGAACGCTTCGACGATGGGCATCGGCGGTGAGACCGGCGCTCGTGTCGCGGCCCAGGGGAAGTTTATGCGGCAGTTCTCGGGCGAAGTCCGTTTCCTCGTAGCGGCGCTTGGGGCTTTGAGTGCCTGGCGCGAACGACGTGTGCGCGTCGTGGTTGACGGGAATGAGCAGAGCGACGCCCCGATGAATCTTGTCGCGGTAGCTAACGGACTCTATGCCGGCGGCGGCATGATGCTTTCACCTCAGGCTCAGAATGATGATGGACTTCTCGATGTGGTGACGGCCAGCGGCTTGAATCGCGTGGCAGTGGTGCGCGAACTTCCGCGCATTCATAGCGGCGGACACGTCGCAAATCCTAAAGTGCAAATTTTCCAGGGACGTCACGTGAGAATTGAAACGTTCGCTCCCAACGATGCGCTGCTAATTGAAGCTGACGGAAATGTGAGGGGAAAGACTCCGGTCGAGTTTCGCATCATGCCGCAAGCACTCAAGGTAGTTGGCGCCGCGTGAATCGTGAATCGTAAATCGTGAATGGTGTATCGTGAATATGAAGTGTGGCTAACTTACAATTCACATTCCCGATTCCCGATTTACGATTACCGATTCACGTACTACTTTTCCATTTCCGCTATCTTGCGCAAACGACGCTGGTGTCGTTCCTCGCCACTAAAACGAGCTGCCACAAACGTGCGCACAAGTTCCAACGCTAACTCGACGCCCACGACCCTAGCTCCCAGGCAGAGCATGTTGCAGTCATCGTGTTCACGCGACTGGCGCGCGGAATAAGTGTCACTACACAGCGCCGCTCGGATCCCGCGTAGCTTGTTCGCCGCCACTGCGGCTCCTACCCCGCTGCCGCAAATTAGAATGCCAATATCGGCGACACCTTGCTGCACCACTTCACCCACTTTTTTGGCGTAGTCAGGATAGTCGTCCGGCTGTGATCCATCGTGAGTTCCAAAATCGATAATCTCATGGCCCGCCGCCCGCAGTTCTGCAATTACCCGTTCGTTAAGCGGAAAGCCTGCGTGATCGGCACCAATGGCGATTCGTGTTCCCATCGTTAGAAACTAAAGCAGTGGTGCTACCTTGCGCGCAAACTGAAAAGTGAAGCGATCACGGCGCAAAACTTCGACGCGGTTTAGGGCGAAGAGATCCACCGTGTCAGTAGGGCCATAAATGGTAGAGAAGCCGCCAATGTGTCCAGCTTCTTGTGCCGCGCGCCGGGCTGCGTCGGAAAAATATCCGGCGGGATAGGCAATCGTCCAGCAGGGCTTCTGCACCAGATTTTCGATCTCGCGTTTGGCCATTTCTATTTCTGTTTTTACTTCCGACTCCGGTATTTGATTCAGCCAGGCATGGCTCATGGTGTGGGATCCGAATTCAATCCCAGCGTGCGCCATTTCCAGAATCTCTTCCCGCGTCAAATGCGGGTAACCGCGATCGCCGGCGGGCGTTGTGGCAGCCGTGGACATCTGACCGATACTGGAGGAAATGATGTAGATGGTCGCTTTAATTCCCAACTCCTTCAACACCGGAAAGGCATTTGTATAGTTGTCCTGCCAGCCGTCGTCAAACGTCAGGGCGACGGATCGTGAGGGAAACTCTCCATGATGTTGAAAATGCTTGATGAGCTCTGACGCGGTGTAAAACTGAAGCCCCTGCTTTTTGAGGTAAGTCATCTGCCGGCGAAAGCGTTGTGGCGGGGTGAAGGCACCGCGAACCTTAGAGTCGCGGCGCGGTTTGCTGATCTTGTGATAGAAGAGGACGGGCGTCAGCATTGTCCTACAAGTTTGGTCCTTCAAAAATACTCACATCAGAATCCGCACGAGTGAGAAACCAGTTACCAGATTCATACATCAGCTCGCGCTTGTTGGGGGAATAAACCATAAACGGCGGCGCCTGCTTGATGCGGAAGAAACCAAAAGAACGGAGTCGTTCCACGAGGAGCGGATCACGCACGTCTGTAACAAGACTCCCGGCGCGCCTTTCAACACATCGTCGCAGCGCTGTCTTCAAGAGTTCATCGATGATCTGCGCACCATCTGACGGATCGTAACAGATGTCTGTGATCGCGGCCTTCGGCGGGGCGTTCGCGTGTTCGGGTTTGCGAAAGAAAAGGACCGCGTAACCAATCAATCGAGCGTCTTCATAAGCCCCGAGCACTTCAAATCTTTTGCCTGGTTGAAGCCGAAACTGCCAGTGAAGAAAGGCTGAACGGCGTTCGACCGCACAGGAAAAGTTTTTGGACGCGCGTTGCCAAAGTTCATCAAAGGCCGAGTCAAAGTCGTTAATTTCCCTGACTCTGAATCTTGTGTTGGGAATTGTTTCTGTTCGGGAAGGACGGAAAGGCGCATATCCCAAATTGATCAGACCTCTTAGCGGGGCTATCGTGGCAACCTCTCTCAACCCATAACCGGGAAACAAAAGCCGCTGATAGCGATCAATCGTCCCCATGCGGACCCACTCCAAACTAGTCAAAACATTTCCCGACATCTCGTTGTAGCCGAGGGCCATCATCGTTGGATAGGTCTGGCGCGCCAACTGAAGCAGACGCTTTCCCAACTTCTGCCCGCGATACTCAGGCAGCAAGATGAAATCCAGGATCCAAACAGCTCTCCGAATCTCATCGTCCACTTTCAGTTCGACGAGAATGGTAGCGGCTTGACCGACAACGCGTTCGCCATCTTTCACGATCCAGAGGGGAATGTCGTCGAGCGATGTGTAAGGATTTTCCAGGTAGTGCCATTTCCACACTTCGGGATCGCTCTTACGCGGATCATCGCGATAAGCTTCGCGCAGAAAAGCCAGGAGCGGTTCTTGCTCAGACAGCTCGAACTGTTTGATTTGGACTTCGGCGGGCATTAAGACAAACGTATTTGTAGAACAGACGAACATGTTTTGGAGTGTCCGCTGACTGGTCAGCGCATTGGTGAAAGCAAAGCGACTAGTCGCCGCACTCCAAAGGCGGGCATTCTACAAATACTATTCTCGCGCAGTGTTAGTAGATAAAAGAGCTCGAGCCTGCTTCACAACGTTGTCAATGTTGAAGCCCAGGTTTTTGAGGGCCACGTCCCCCGGGGCCGACGCGCCAAAACGATCCAGACAAATCACATCCCCGGCGGGTCCCACGTAACGATCCCACCCCTGCCGTACCCCGGCTTCGATCGCAAGGCGCGCCGTAATAGGTGGGGGTAAGACTTCGTCGCGATAGGTCTCGGCTTGTTCTTCAAACATTTCCCAACAGGGCATCGAGACAACGCGCGTCGCAATTCCTTCCTGCTGCAGAGTCTCGCGCGCTTCCAACGCGAGGGAAACTTCCGAACCTGTCGCGATCAGAATCAAACTCGGCTTGTTGTCTTTGCCTTCAGCTTCTGCAAGAACGTAAGCGCCCTGGCGCGCGCCTTCGGCGGAGCTGAAACGGTTCCGATCTATGAGCGGTACCTTTTGACGCGTTAAGGCCAAAGCTGTTGGAGCGTTGCGTCGCAGAATCGCCGTGCGCCACGCTTCGCGCACCTCGTGGGAATCAGCGGGCCGGATTACAAATAGATGCGGGATGGCCCGGAGAGCAGCGAGATGCTCGATCGGTTGATGCGTTGGACCGTCTTCACCCAGCCCTACTGAATCATGAGTAAAAACGTAGATCGTCTGAACTTCGGAAAGCGCCGCAAGCCGAATGGCCGGCCGCATGTAATCCGAGAAAGTCATAAAGGTGCCGCCAAAAGGAATCAAACCGCCATTGAGCGAGATTCCCGTCAGCGTGGATCCCATCGCGTGTTCGCGGACGCCGAAGTGAATTGTTCTACCTTCAGGACTACTTGCCTCAAAATCTCCACCGCCCTTGATGTCAGTATTGTTTGACGGACCCAGGTCGGCCGAGCCACCAATCAACATCGGCATGTGCGGTGCCAGGGCGTTGATAACCTCACCACTGGCCGCGCGTGTGGCCATCGCTTTTGAATCAGTGAAAGCTGGCAGGTGTTGTTCCCAATCTGCTGGAAGCTCACCTGACATTGTCGTACGCCAGAGCTGACTCAGCTCAGAATGTTTGGCTTGATACTGCGAGACTAACTCGTTCCACTCGCTTTCTTGCTTCTCGCCACGTGTAGCGCTCTGGCGAAAGTGTGCCAGTGCTTCTTCGGGAATGAAGAACTGTTGGTCTTCGGGCCAACCGAGATGTCGTTTCGTTTCGCGCACGGCATCCTCGCCGGGCGCATCGCTATGGGCTTTGCGCGTACCAGCTGTAGGCATGCCAAAGCCAATCGTTGTCTTCACTGAGATCAACGAAGGTTTCGTGCCGACGGATTGAGCTTCGCGGATTGCCGCATCGATTGCTTCTAAATCATTGCCATCTTCTACAGTGACCGTGTGCCAACCGTAAGCCTCAAACCGTTTGGGAACGTCTTCGCTGAACGCCAGGTCAGTAAAACCTTCGATCGTTACTTTGTTGTCGTCGTAGAAGTAAATTAGTTTGCCAAGTTTCAGATGACCCGCGAGCGAGGCGGCCTCGGAAGCCACACCTTCCATCAAGTCGCCATCCGAAACGATCGCATAGATGTGGTGGTCGATGACCGGGAAGTCTTTCTGATTAAACTTAGCAGCGAGATGCGCCGAAGCCATCGCCATCCCGACACCGTTAGCAAAGCCCTGTCCTAATGGCCCCGTTGTTATTTCCACACCGGGAGTCAGAATATTTTCCGGATGTCCCGGCGTTCGTGAGCCCCACTGGCGAAAGTTCTTAATCTCATCGAGTGGCAGATCATAGCCGGTGAGATGAAGCAGGGAATAGATCAACATCGAACCATGACCGGCGGAAAGCAAAAAGCGATCACGATTTTCCCATTTGGGATTTTTTGGATTGTGCCGGAGGAAGCGCGTCCACAAGACATAGGCCAGCGGCGCTGCGCCTAATGGCAATCCCGGATGACCTGATTCCGCTTTTTGCACGGCATCGAGGGACAGGGTCCGAATCGTGTTGATGCAAAGTTGATCAAGCTCGGGAGTAGTGTCGGTATGCTGGGGCATCGGCGCGCTCATTTGTAATTGGTGTCCTTGGTTGTGGAAAGTTGTCAGGTCTCGTTGAATAGTTGGTCGTAAATTCTTTGTTGCCGCTCGAGCCCGATCTGATAACGGGCATGTCGTGACAGATCCGGTTCGAAGGTTGTTCCCGCAGCGACCTTCCTGGTTTCGATGTTGGCTATTTTGCCCGCCGCTTCCAATGCAAGCAAGGCGGCGCCGAGGGTAGAACTTTCAGAAGTGGTCGAGAGCATGATTGGTCTGCCAAGCACATCCGCAAGAATCTGGATCCAGACTGGAGAAGTGCGCAGAGCTGTCCCGGAAGCGACGATTGCTGCATCAGGCGCAAACGGCGCAAGTGCGCGATGAATTAGAGCGAAACGATAAGCAACAGCCTCCATTGCAGCGCGCAGAATGTGGATTGGCTGAGTCTTGTTTGTCAGCCCCAAAATTGCGCCTCTGGCTTTTAGCGACCAGCCGGTGCTCCGCTCGCCTGACCAAAACGGCAGGATTGTTAGACCATGCGCATCAGGTTCAAGTTCAGCCAGAGAGTGTCCGATCCAAGTCGCTTCAACATCGAGCAGGGATTCGCGCAGCCATGCATAAAGGTTGCCGCCATCAGAAAGGGCGCCGCCAAGTATTACGCGCTTATCGTCCGCGCGATAGCACCAAAGTTCAGGAGGTATTGCGGCGGGCGGCTCGCCCGGATACATCAATCGCAGTGCTCCACTGCTGCCGACCATCAAGGCTAAATTGCTGCGAGTAGTACAACCACTCCCGATGGCGTCCGCAGCGCCGTCGCCAATCGCAGGAAACACTCTTGCGGCGCTCAACTCCGGCCAGCGTGCCGCATATTTTTCTTTCAATCCGGGAAACGTCGTGTGAGACGCGGCGACTTGCGGCAGAGTCTCAATGCCAATGTGAAGTGTTTCGAGTAGATCGTCATCCCAGTGGCCGAGTTCCTGATTGAATAAACCAGTCCCCGAGGCCATTGAGACGCTCGCGGCAGTTTCGCCGCAAAGATGTAGGACGAGGAATTCGCCGAACGACATCCATGAGCGGGTGGCTGCGACATCCTCAGGATGTTTCTGACTGAGCCAGCGCAGTTTTGCCGGCCAGTAACTGGGATGAAACCGACAGCCGGTGCGACCGTGGATCGAAGGTTCGTCAAACAATCCTCTTAGTTCCCGGGCTGCGTCAGTTGCTTCAGTGTTGGCCCAGGTGAAGACGGGAGTCGTTGAGTCTCCGTTTCCATCAACACCGACAAGGCTGTGCCAAAAACATGAGATCGAAATCAATTGAATCTCTAGATCGACTGGTTTTGCCAGATCGAAGAGATCGTCAACTGCACTCTCGATCCAGCCCAGTCTCTGTTCAGCATTGAAAGACGTGGCGTTGTCCAGGGCGGGCCAGTGCTGACGAACACAGGCGCTGGCGACATCTTCACCGCGTTCATCGAAGAGCGCCGCACGAATGCCTGATGTGCCGATGTCTAAACCTAACACGACAGCGGGGCGCGAGGGTGCCAACACGGAGACAATTTGAGGTGACGGCTCAAATCCTTCGAGGACCTCATCCAGCGCGCTGCTCATCGGCAGTCCCGTGCGCGTAGTCGTTCACGCGATCGAAATGTATTAGAAAGTTTGTAGAAACTGATCCGCGAGTTCGTGAGCAGAATCGCACAGGGAATAAGTTATAGTCCAGTGTTGTAGACGCGGAGACACGGAGAAACGGAGACGCGGAGATGCGGAGACACGGAGACGCGGAGACACCGGAGACGCGGAGACGCGGAGACACCGGAGACGCGGAGACGCGGAGACACGGAGAAACGGAGACACGGAGATACCTGAATTAAGCATTACACTCGTGCTTAGACTGGCAAACCCATCTTTTTTCAACTCTGCGTCTCCGCGTCTCCCTGTCTCCGTTTCCCCAATGGTGTCTTGGCGGTAAAGGGCGTGGCAACTGTTAGAATAACTTTTGATGCAGGCAGAGACTCTCAATTGCCCAATGTGCGGCGCGGCGGCCGCCACCGACGATCCCACCTGTAACTATTGCGGTGCCCGGTTGGCAACCGTGGCATGCGCCTCCTGTTTCGGCATGATGTTTCGTGGCAGCAAACATTGCCCGCGTTGCGGCGCCCCTGCAGGTAAGCGCGCTGACGCCGATCTTCCGGTACTCAAGTGCCCCCGTTGTGTGATCGAGATGCATTCAGTGCTGCTGGGCACTACTGCAATTAGAGAATGCGAACGTTGCCTCGGCTTGTGGGTGGACGTGCCCGCATTCGAAAAACTTTGCGCGGACCGTGAACAACAGGCCGCTGTGTTAGGTGCGGCCTCGCCCGCTCCTGCAAAACCTTTTCGAGGCGTTGGTAAGGTTCGTTATGTGCCGTGTCCCGAATGTGAGCAACTTATGAATCGGATCAATTTTGCCCGTTGCTCGGGAGTTGTGGTTGATGTTTGTAGGGGGCACGGAACCTGGTTTGATCGTGAGGAGTTGAGTCGCATTATAGAGTTTATTCGGGGCGGTGGTCTCGACGCAGCACGCTCAAAAGAAAAAGCGGCGCTCGAAGAAGAACGCCGCTATCTCGAATCCTTAAAGCGGAGAGAACACTCAGGGTCACTCATCGGGGTGGCTGACACGGATGATGAGCGGCGCGTGGGTATAATTTCTGCGGGTAGTTTGTTAAAACACCTGCTCGATTAGAGCTTTGACCACTCGTTACGGTAGGGGAGCGGTAGCGCCCCACTTCCAAAGAGGCTTTACGGTCCGGACCCAGAATGGAGGCTTAATTGAAAGCGGTCGCTATCTTCCGTACCGCAACGATGAATCTTTGTGAGGGGGTGGTCGTTGCCACTCACTTAGCCTGACGCCTGGCTGGTTTTCGCGTCGACCTGAATACGTTTTCCCACCGCAGCCCAGTCAATGTTTGAAAAGAAAGCCTCGATGTATTTCGGTCGTTCCGCAGGTTTGTAATCGAGCAGGAAAGCGTGCTCCCAAACATCCATCACCAGAATCGGGGTAAAGCCGGCTACATTCCCTGTTTCGTGCAACGTGATCCAATGATTTGAAAGCCGGCCGTTCGCTGGATTCTCATAGCAAATCGCCCAGCCTACGCCGCGCATCTTGCCAATCCCGACAAAGTCGGCTTTCCAGATATCGTAGCTGCCGAAAGCCGCTTCGGCTGCTTTCACAAATTTTGACGTCGGTTCAGGATCTCCTGTGCCGCCACTCTTTTTCAGATTCTCGAAGTAGTACTCATGCAGCACCATACCATTGTATTCAAAACCCAAGCGACGGGTTAGTTCGGAGTACGCGGGCATTTCCTCCTGATCGACATTCGCGTCCTTGATGAACTCGGCGATGCGCGTCGACAGGTTGTTAGTTTCTTTTACATAACCTTCGTAGAGCTTGAAATGCATCTCCAGGGTTTTATCGGAAATGCCTTTGAGACCGCTGAGGTCAAACTGTCTGGCTTTGTAGCTCTCCATAATCATTTACCTCCCATGATTTCGAGACTATTGCCCAGAGGTGTGCCGAATACGTTAAGAACGCGAAGAGTTATTGTGGCGGGCGGGCCTTTAGGGCAGAAAGCGTAGGGCAGCAGTCGAAAACGAGTCTCCTGCCTCCCCACGCCTCTTGCCCTTTTGTTTTTAAAGACTACTTGCCAAAGACAACCCAATCGTGTTCGGACGTGCCCATGAAAAGCAACATCGGCAGCGATAGCCAGGCGTTCGTGCGCGATGCAATAAAAGCCTGGCGCGCGAGTTCAGGCGGGGCTGCTGGCCCAGTTCCGGCTGTCGCCGCAATGATCCGTTTATTATTCGGCCAGATAATGCCCCAAACGTTAAGCAGCATTACGAAGCCATACGCGCCGCCAAGACCGATCGAATAGACATTGTTGGGTGTGGCGAGGTTACCGACCGTTAACTTCGCCGAGAAAAATTGAATGATCCCGTAAGAAACAAAGACAACCAGGACAATCATCACGATGGCAAACAGGCGCCCATCTTTCGTCAAAGCTGGCACCTTCTTGATGATTAGGTATTCGACGATGAACAAGAATATTGGATAGGTTAACCACGACAAGAGAACCACCCAGACATTCAGATTGGCTCCCTCAAGTGCATTCGCATTTCTCACGGCCGGTGCGAGGATATACATTGCGAAATAGGTCAGGCCGGCCAGCACTGTCACGACGGCTCCCCAACGGAAGAACCATAGCGCGCGCGTTAAGAGGTCTGGATTTACCTTCTTTTTGGTCTCAGCATCCAGGCCCTTTTGAAACGGAACGTTTACGAGATTGAAGAAGTAGAGCAATCCAATCCAGGTAATCCCTCCTACCAGGTGGAGCCAGCGCAGGATGGTACGGACAATCTCAGTTACGTCAGGCGAATTAAAGGTTTCTTGAAAAAGGGCCAGACTGATGGGGAGATGGGCAGTTGACTCAATTAGCATACGACCTCCGGAGTTTAAGTAAGACTGACTGACGAGCTGTCATGACTTAAAGACAGAGTCGTCCGCCGTCAATCTGTGTTCAATTCGAATGCGGTGTGACGCGCGCAGATTACACCCAAGGAGTGGCGGGAGGCAATAAAGAGAAAGACAGTCTCAGGTTCCAGGTCTCAAGTCTCAAGAAGATGCCAATGCTGAAGATTGATTGATCCAAGCGTCTTAAGTAATTCTTCTGGACTTAATTCCGGATCGTCCGGCATTGGATAACTCGGCCGGTCAACGCCAGCAGGACGTGGGACTTGAGACTTGAGACTTGCCTTGGGCCTATTCATCAAGCGGTCGTGGTCCGGGATCCATGCCGCGCACGCTCGCCTGGTTCACCACCTGCACCTTTAGATCGTCGTTGACTCTCACCTGACACGACAGCCGAATATTTGCGGGAAGCTCAGCTTCCATGGCCAATCGATCGCGCTCGAGTTCTTTCATTTCGCCAGGATCACCGGCGAGCACGGCAACGCGGCAGGTCGTGCAGCGAGCATTGCCACCGCAGCGATGCAGGATGTCGATACCCGCGTCTTCAATAGCGAGAACAAGTTTCTTTCCTTGTGGGGCGTCAAACGCCTGCAGACCAGTGGCGGTCTCAGCTTCGATCTTGGGCATGTTTTAGACTCCGAAGATATTGATTTGATTGCGGAATGAATTTGACACAACTCTCAAGAATTGCCAATTGGCAATCGGCAAGTGCCGATTTGTCTTCACACTAGGCTTCTTCTGAGACTACACGCAATGTAGGGGAAACATTTTCATTGGTCGTGGAATCAATCGGCAATCGGCAATCGGCAATTGCAATTTCTAGAGTTTTAGTTCCATGAACGCCGCTCCGGCTACGGGATTGTTGTAATAGGGTGCGATGTCTTTGAACCCGAGCACCCGATACATTGCAATTGCCTGATCCATTTTGCCCGGTAACGTATCGAGGCGAATCTGTTCGTAACCAAGAGCGCGCGCTTCATCAAGAATCATTTCCGCCAATTGCCAGCCTAAACGTTGTCCGCGAAAGGCAGGCCGGACAAACAGGCGTTTCATTTCACCTACGCCATTCCCGAGGTCGCGTAACGCCCCGCAGCCGGCGGCCGCACCGTCATCTGCAAGAGCGAGCAGCAAGCGTCCTCGTGGAGCCGCATAGTCGCCGGGCAAGTCTGCTACTTCTTTATCGTAGTTTTGAAAACAGAGATTGATGCCCAGCCATTCGACATACTCGCCGAACAATTCGCGCACTTGCTCGATTTCCGTTTCGGATTGAGCTTGAACGATTCTCATTGCAGAAAATTCAGACAAATAAGGCCGGGAGTCTAATTTAGACTACCCAGCCTCAAATATGCACCGCGCCGTTTTCATAACAGGCTTTGCGCCTGTTTTGCAGTGGCAGGTACTCTGCCGCAATCTTATGCTGTAAACGAAGTGCCGCAGCCACAGCTGCCGGTCGCGTTGGGATTGGTGAACGTGAAGCCCGAACCCATCACGCCGCTGACGTAATCAATCTGCACACCGTTCAGATACTGGGCACTAAACATGTCGACAAACAGTCGCACGCCGTGCTCATTGAGAATGAAGTCACCTTGCCGCGATTCCTCTTCGATATTCAAACTGTATTGAAAACCAGAGCAGCCACCCGGCACGACGCGGACTCGTAGTCCGGCAGTTTCCGGCAGGCCTTCTTCACCGGCCATAAATTTCTTAATTTCCGCCGCGGCCGGCTCTGTCACGATAAGGGACATTGCCGGGGCCATCGGGGCGGTCCCGGTGGTTCCGGTTGATGTTGTATTTGCTGACATTCTTTTAAAGTCTCCCGTTTAAAATTGCCAATTGGCGATTGCCAATTGCCGATTTGTCTATCACTCGTTCTGACGTTAGTAACTGTATTGCTATTCTAAGTCGCAACTGGCCTTCTTTAAATCGGCAATCGCCAATTGGCAATCGCCAATCGAATGTTACTGGCCTTTTCCTAAAACGACAAGTTCAGGTTTCATTGCTTCAATTGAGACCTGGCGCGCCACTTCTTCGGCGAGGCGACGAAAAGCCAGGGCTTGAGGTGAATCGGGCTCGGTTACTACCACCGGTCTACCAGAATCGCCCGCCTCTCTGACACTGATTCCGAGGGGAATCGCTCCCAAAAAGGGAACGTGGTACATCGCAGCCAGCCTTTCGCCCCCGCCTTCTCCAAAGATGTCGTAACGATTTCCTGTATCGGGCGCGATAAAGTAGCTCATGTTTTCGACGATTCCCAGAATCGGGATCGCGACGGTTTCAAACATCCGCAAAGCGCGCCGTACATCGGCCACGGCAACTTCCTGTGGGGTTGTAACCAAAACGGCGCCCTGCACCGGGACAAGTTGCGCAAGCGACAATTGGACGTCTCCGGTACCGGGCGGCATGTCGACAATCAGGTAATCGAGTTCGCCCCACTTCACGTCAGAAAGAAACTGTTTCACGAGACCGTGCAGGATTGGCCCGCGCACGATCATCGGTTTGTCGCCCGGTTGCAGGAAAGCCATGGACATTATCTTTATGCCATGAGCCTCGATGGGAACCAGTTTGTTACCTTCGACGACCGGTTGTGCATTGCTCGCGCCAAGCATAATGGGCACGTTGGGACCATAAACGTCTGCATCCATTAAGCCCACACGCGCGCCATCAAGCGCTAAAGAGACAGCCACGTTGACGGCGACAGTAGATTTTCCCACGCCGCCCTTGCCCGAAGACACGGCAATGATGTTACGAACTCCCGGAACGGTAACCTTCTCGCCGATGCCTCTGCCTTTGGGGACTTCAGCATCCATTTTCACGCTCACTGTCTGCACACCGGGGATGGCCCCGACCAGCTCTTTGGCAGCATCTTCCATTTGATCTTTGACAGGACAGGCGGGCGTTGTCAGCACAATGCGAAACGAAACATTGCCGCCATCAATCGCGAGGTCCTTAATAAACCCGAGTGTGACAATGTCTTTGTGCAAGTCGGGATCGTTGATCTGCCGCAAGGCATCAAGAATAATTTCTGGAGTTAGTTGTGACATGTGTTGTTAAGTTGAAAGATTATGCCGCAGGGAGTTTCGGAAGTCGAACGGGTGATCCTGCTCAAGTGCGAACTCGTAAGCCTTCAAGCTGGAATAACCGCCAAGGCGCCAAGAGCCGCCAAGTTCGCCAAGAACAAAACGAAGTACAAGCTCATCAACTCGGTGACGGTCCATCGTTGCAGTTGTGAGCATCCCAACTAATCGGCCTTTTGGCGAACTTGGCGGGTCTTGGCGCCTTGGCAGTTCAATCCAGTTAAAAGTAACGCTCGAACCCACCTTTCTTTTGACAAACATAGTAGCCACTACTAGCTTTGCATCGAACAATGTCTGCAAGTCTTGTAACTCAACACTTCTTTGCACCCCTCAATGTCGGCGAGATTGAGAATCCCGGAGGGCGTCGGCAGCGCTGCATCCGTCAGCTGCGGCGCTGTGCTGCGTGTTTCATTGAGAGTTGATGAAGCACAGCGAATTACTGGGGCAAAATTTAAAGTTGCAGGCTGCAGTTACCTCGTGGCTGTTTGTTCGGTTTTAAGTACAGTGATGACTGGCAAGACCACAGGTGAAGCGGCGGTTATCTGCCAACCCGCGAACGCTGTGCTTTCGCTGCTGGGTGAGGGTTGGCCGGCGGAGAAGCGCAGACTGCCTGGCGCTTGCCAGCCGCGGATTTGTTGCCGCAATCAGCAACTACAGCGACGCCGTGCGGGAAGAATGGTCGGGATCTGAAGCGCTGATTTGTACCTGCTTTGGAGTTTCGGAAAAGACTATCGAAGCGGTGATTCAAACAGGAGGACTACGCACGATCGCTGAAGTGACCAAAGCATCAAACGCCGGCGCCGGTTGCCGTTCGTGTCACTCGCTGATTGAAGACATTTTGGATCAGTGCGCGCGTGAGGCTAATGTCGTTTCTGAGTCGCGAGGTTAAGCCTTCCAATGAAACGTCCCCGGCGTTCGCAAAAGCACTCGCGAATTTCTTCGCAGGTTCCGCCCCTCGCCATCGTAGCCGGCGTTTTTTTGATCTACTGGTTTTTCAATCCCGCTCCGATGCAGCACTTCGATTACACGTATCGGATTGCTGAGGCCTTGCTGCATGGACACCTCGGAGTCTCTGAAGCGCCTTCATGGTTGAACGAGTTGGTCCAGGTCGGGGATTACTATTATTCGGTATTCCCGCTCGGCAGCGTTCTGAGCATGATCCCCTTTGCGCTCTTGAAGGCGGCTCACCTGATCGAACCTTTTCCAGCACGCTTCATCGCGGCCTTGCTCGCGGCCACATCAGCGTTGTTTTTCTTCCTGCTCTCCGCAAGGCAAGACATCACAACAGGGCGACGAGTGTTGCTCGCGCTCTTTCCCGTGTTAGCTACATGGGCCTGGTGCAATCTCGCTTATGCTGGCGCCTGGCAGTTGGCGCTTGGGTTTGCCCTCATGGCCCAGGCGGGCGCGCTTTATTTCACGCTTGTCGATCGCAGACCGTTGCTGGCTGGGTTCTTTTTTGCAGTCGCTTTTGGGAATCGCACTGAAGTCTTGTTGGTTGCGCCGATCTTCATCTATCTGTGGTGCCGTGCAGATGCAGCTGAGAAACGCCTAAGTTTGCGAGCGCGAATCCTTGCGCAGCGTCGCGAAATAATCTGGTTCGTTTCAATTCCGATCGTGCTCGGACTGGCCACCCTTGCTTATAACTATGCTCGTTTCGGTTCAATCGCGGATTTTGGTTATATGCGTATCCCGCAGGTTGCGAGCGAAGAATATTTTAAGCACGGATTATTTTCGGTTTACTCGATTCCGCGGAATGCGAAGGCGATGCTTTTCGAGGGCTGGAAACTGGTGGAACACCGGCCTTACTTGATCCCGCATGGATTCGGCGGATCGATCTTCATTAGCTCTCCCTTGCTCTTGTTGCTGTTCAGATTCCGCAGAGGTTTGCGAGAGCGGTCTCTCATTGTTGTTTCCTGGATTGCCATTGGGGTTTTGACCCTGGTGTTGTGGCTGCATGCTAATCCGGGCGGCTGGCAGTTTTCTTATCGTTACGGCATGATCCTTTTGCCTTGGATGTTTTTGATTCTGCTTAAAAATGGAAAGAGGCAGGTTTCGCTATTAGAAGCGGCGCTGTTCGTGATCTCGGTTGCAATAAATGCTTACGCAACTTATCTGTTTCTCTGGACTGACTATGTCAAACCGTAAATAGTTTCGAGTTCCGAGTTTCGAGTTTTGAGTATGGGTGTCGGACCCGTGTCAGGTGTCGCATAACAGGAAACAAGGTTTCGGTGCCGAGTTTCGGTTTTCGGGCTTTGCCCTCTGGTGCGCGTTAAGTCTTTGATTTACCGCGAACTCGCTCTCAGATTAATAGGCGCGGGCAAGCCCTCGCCTGGATTATTAAAATAAGCGCTGCCCGTAAGCCAGAGACTTACCCGACAACCGAAACCCAGCACCCGGGATCCGACACCTTTGAGCCCCTGAGACTTACCATCGTGATCTATTTAGACAACAACGCCACCACCCGAATCGCGCCACAGGTTATTGACGCGATGCAGCCTTATCTCGCGGAACACTACGGTAATCCCTCTTCGGCGCATTCCCTGGGAAGAAAAATGAAGGCCGCCGTTGAGCACGCGCGCCAGCAGGTTGCGGAATTGATTGGCGCCACGGACGTGAACGAAGTGGTTTTCACCTCATGTGGTTCAGAGTCGGACAACTGGGCGATTGGCGGGTTCCTCGAACAAAACCCCACGCGCCGCCACATCATCACCACTCGCGTCGAACATGAGGCCGTGCGTAATCTTTGTGAGCATCTTGCGCAAATTGGCTGTGAAGTGACATGGCTGGACGTTGACGAAAAAGGGGAGCTCAACCTCGACGATCTGCGCAAAGCCCTGCGGCCCGATACTGGCATCGTTTCCGTGATGCTCGCCAACAATGAAACGGGGGTGTTGTTTCCGATTGCTGAGATTGGAAAAATTATCAGGGAAAACTCCGACGCTGTGTTTCATGTGGATGGCGTGCAGGCGGTCGGCAAACTCCCAATCGATCTGAAAAAGCTGGAAGTTGATCTGTTTGCCCTCTCCGGCCACAAACTACATGCACCGCAGGGCATCGGTGCGCTGTACGTGCGCAACGGAGTGCAGTTGCCGCCGTTCATTATCGGCGGAGGTCAGGAACATGGGCGCCGCGCCGGCACCTCGGCAGTGCCAAACATTGTTGCGTTAGGGGCCGCGTGTGAGTTAGCACGAGTCTCCGATGAGCATGAAAAGATCGAACGATTGCGCGACAAGTTGGAAACCGAGATTCTTAAGAGAGTTCCTAACGCCCGCGTGAACGGCGTGACCACTCGCGCCAAACGACTTCCGAACACAACTAACATTTCGTTTGAGTACGTTGATGGCGAGAATATTCTGCTGCATCTCGACCGCGAAGGGATTTTTGTCTCGACAGGGTCGGCGTGTCATTCGTCAACAAAAGTGTCGTCACCGACTCTGCGCGCGATGAACGTTCCTTTCACCGCGGCGCAGGGCTCAATCCGGTTTTCCCTCGGACGTTACAACACCGATGCAGACATCGATCGCACGCTCGAAGTATTGCCTGGTATCGTCGAAAAACTACTAGAGATGTCGCCTTACGAAACGTCCCAAGTCTCAGCTCCAAAGACATAGGTCTGAACTCTCAAGTCTCAAGTCTTAGGTCTCAAGTTTCAGGTTTCAGGTGAGTTCGGTGGTTTCATCCGCGAACTCAAACTCGAAACTCCAAGCTGGAAAACTAAAACTTGAGACCTGAGACCTGAGACCTGAGACCTGAGACCTGAGACTTGAGACTTGAGACCTGAGACCTGAGACTTGAGACCTGAGACCTGAGACTTATTTTCTCGTGTGGTACAATTTATTCGTCTCTTCCAGAGAAGGAATTCCACATCAAGAAGCACGGAATAACCCAAAGGCTAAGCGAAATCCATGAGTACTGTGATTGAACCCCCGCGCGAGCAGGCGGAAAAACATCTTGAAGAAGTCGAAACTGTAACTATCCGTTTTGCCGGCGACTCAGGCGACGGCATGCAGTTGACTGGAACGCAGTTTACGAACACGTCGGCAGTCGTCGGTAACGACATCTCGACCCTGCCGGACTTTCCCGCCGAGATTCGCGCTCCCGCCGGCAGCTTGCCCGGTGTTAGCGGTTTTCAGCTGAACTTCTCGAGTCAGGACATCAAGACGCCGGGCGATCAACCGAACGTGCTCGTAGCGATGAACCCTGCCGCGCTGAAAGTTAACCTTGCCGATCTCGAAGATGGCGGCACGCTGATCATCAACACGGATGGCTTTACCCCGGAGAATCTCCGCTACGCCAAATACGCTACCAATCCACTCGATGACGGAACGTTAGCGGGATATCGTGTCCATAAGCTGCCTATTACAACGCTTAACATGAACGCCTTGAAAGGCAATGTGGAGCTGACGCGCAAAGAGATCGATCGCTGCAAGAACTTTTTCGCTTTAGGCGTGCTCTATTGGCTTTACGACCGGCCGCTCGAGAACACGCTTGGCTGGATCAACGCCAAGTTTGGGAAGACTCCGCAACTCGCAAAAGCCAATGAGATAGCTCTCCGGACGGGTTACAACTTTGCCGACACGACTGAAGTCTTTACGACGCACTTCACCATCAAGAAGGCGCAGATCGCTCCAGGTAAGTATCGGAAGATCACTGGGAACGAGGCGACTGCCATCGGTTTTGTAACCGCATCGCAACTCGCCGGACGCAACTTGTTCTACGGCTCCTATCCCATTACCCCTGCGTCCGACATTCTGCACGAGCTCGCTCGGCACAAGAGTTTTGGTGTGAAAACATTTCAAGCCGAAGATGAGATCGCAGCCGTTTGCTCCGCGATTGGAGCCAGCTTCGCCGGAGAGATCGGACTAACAGGAACTTCAGGCCCTGGCGTTGCATTAAAACAGGAGGCAATTGGACTTGCAGTGATGACTGAGTTGCCGCTGGTAATCGTTAACGTTCAGCGTGGCGGTCCGTCGACAGGCTTACCGACGAAGACGGAACAGGCTGATCTGTTTCAGGCGGTTTGGGGACGAAATGGTGAATGCCCGGCGATCGTGATCGCCCCGGCGACGCCGGCAGATTGTTTTCATATGGCAATCGAGGCAGTGCGGCTCGCTTTCAAATACATGAGCCCAGTGTTCTATCTATCTGATGGTTACCTGGCGAATGGTGCAGAGCCCTGGGCTCTCCCCGATATTGATCAGCTGCCGAAAATCGAAGTGACATTTGCGACTAATCCGGCGGGCTTTATGCCTTATGCGCGCCATCCGGAAACGCTGGCCCGGCCGTATGCGATTCCCGGCACGCCCGGATTGGAGCATCGCATCGGCGGCATTGAGAAACAGCACATCACCGGTAACGTCAACTACGATCCAGAAAATCACCACCTGATGGTGAAACTGCGTCAGGAGAAGATTGATCGCGTTGCTAATGACATTCCGCTTGTCGAGGTGTTGGGCGAGAAGACCGGAAAAGTCCTGGTGTTGGGTTGGGGATCAACTTACGGTTCGATTACTACTGCAGTGGAGAAACTACAGGCCGAAGGAAAGAGCGTTTCCGCGGCCCACCTGCGCCACCTAAATCCATTTCCGAAGAACCTGGGAGAGGTGCTCGCCGGATTTGAAAATGTGATCATTCCGGAGATGAACCTGGGTCAGCTCTGCACGATGATTCGTGCGAGGTACCTGGTTAACGCAATTCCGTTTTCAAAAGTTAAGGGACGGCCTTTCCAGATCCGCGAGATCGTTCGCAAGGTTGAAGAGTACTTGTAAGAAAGTGTTTGCCGGACATCGGTTAACATAGTTGCTGTATAAATTTCTGCTGTCGATAATGCCGGGGAAATAGAAATGAGGGCAACGGCCACATTGATGACTGCCGAAGAGCTATTGCGGCTTCCTCGCGGCCAGTTCCGTTACGAGGTAATCGACGGAGAGCTTAAGCAGATGTCACCCGCCGGCCATAATCATGGTCGCATCGCCATGAGACTTTCGATTCCACTGGGGCAATACGTGCAAGAGCACAGCCTCGGGGAGGTTTACGCGGCTAAAACCGGTTATAAACTGAAATCCAATCCTGACACGGTGCGAGCTCCGGACTTATCTTTTATTGAACAGAAACGAGTTGACGAAGTCGGTGAGGCGAAAGGCTTTTGGCCGGGCGCGCCGGATCTTGCCGTAGAAGTGCTCAGTCCCGAAGAGTCTAAGAGCTACATCGAGCAAAAAGTTGGTGAGTGGCTGGACGGTGGATCGCGATTAGTTTGGGTGGTGAATCCCAGGATGCGCACGGTGACGGTCTACAACTCAAGAACCGATATTCATGTGCTTACTGAGAAGGACTCATTAGATGCCGGATCGGTAATACCGGGCTTTGTATATTCAATCGGGAAATTGTTCGCACTAGAATCGAAGGAGCGAGATCGTACGGAAGGTTGAAGAGCACGAACAGAGTTTGTCGACATCGACGGAGTTCATTTCGTCTCTCTGGAAAAATTGATTGAACTGACACTCGCTTCGGCAATGACGGCAGGCGACATGTTAAAAGATTTGGCCGATGTGCAGGAATTGATCAAGACGCGCGAACTGACATCAGAATTCGCAAACCTTCTCGATCCTTACGTGCGCGCTGAGTTTTCAGAGCTTCACCATGCGGTCAAACAAGCAAGAAAAATTGAGGAGTAATAATGACCACAAGCGGTTCCAATGGACATAACGGCGACGGCAACGGCAACCAGCCGATTGTCGAACAAGCGGTTTCGGCTGAAAGCGAAGGTGGGAGCGGTAATTACAAAATTGCGCCGCCGCCAGGCGAATTAAAGAAGGCCGATTTCGTTTCCGATCAGGAAGTGCGCTGGTGTCCCGGTTGCGGTGACTACGCGATTCTAAACAACGTGCAAAAGGTGATGCCTGAGCTTGGCATTCCGCGCGAGAAGATCGTTTTCGTCTCTGGAATCGGCTGCTCGTCGCGATTTCCCTACTACATGAATACCTATGGTTTTCACAGTATTCACGGGCGGGCGCCGGCAATCGCCACAGGGATCAAGTGTGCGAATCCTGAACTTAGCGTCTGGGTGATTACGGGTGACGGCGATGCGCTCTCGATCGGTGGCAATCACTTTATGCACGCGATCCGGCGCAATCTGGATCTCAATTACATCCTTTTCAACAATCGCATCTATGGTCTGACGAAAGGGCAATACAGTCCCACATCTGAGTTTGGCAAAAAAACAAAGTCAACGCCGGTTGGCGCGATTGATTATCCGGTTAACCCTTTGTCGTTAGCGATCGCGAGCGAAGCCACCTTCGTTAGTCGTTCGATTGATATCGATGTGAAGCACCTCGGCAGTGTGGTGCAGGCTGCAGCAAGGCACAAAGGAATTTCGTTTGTTGAAGTTTATCAGAACTGCAACATCTTCAACGATCACGCTTTCGACCAGTTTGCCGAACGCAGTGTCCGCCAGGACCGAGTGCTTTACCTGGAACACGGCAAGCCAATGATTTTCGGTAAAGACGGTAATCGCGGCATTCGGATGAAGGGCGCCTTACCGGAAGTGGTGACGATTGGCGAGAACGGAATCACTGAAGCCGACTTGCTGGTGCACGATATCTATCTTGAAGATCCCTCGGTCGCTTTCATGCTGGCCCGTATGGAGCAGCCTGAATTTCCGCAGCCCGTCGGTATCTTCCGCGCGGTGCAGCGTGCTACCTACGAAGATTTGATGACCGATCAAATCTCCGCCGCCATCGCAAAATCCGGCCCCGGGAGTCTCGATAAGTTGATTAACAGCGGCGAGACCTGGGTCGTGGAATAAGAAAGTCCAAGGTCCAAAGTCCAAGGTCCGCTTCCGACGCGGGCCTTTTCGAAAAGAAAGACCAAGGCCCAACGTCCAAGGTCCAAGGTCCGCTTCCGACGCGGACCTTTTAGTTTGGATTAAAGCCGGCGGTAAACGATCTAGAACTCAAGTTCCCTGGGGCGGACATTGGACTTGGACTTTTAGACCTTGGACTTGTTTTATTCTCCCGATCGCGCCTGCGCTAGCCGGTTGGACTGGCGGCGGATGGCATCAGAGACGTTGCGGTTTTGCGCGAGATTTTGCAGGTCCTTGGTGCGGATCCGCGGAAGGATGTTAATGACGGTGGGAATCGGCGTTCGCGGATTGCGCACGAGGTTATGAATGATTGTGTAGGACCGGGCCCAGTTTCGGTTCATTGCCATCAGACGCAGGACCTCATCGGCAACGGTGCGCATCGTCGCAATGTTTTCCGCTTCCTGATCAGTGATGCGCGGGTTGTTGATAACGGCGGCGGCCACCATCTTGTTTGAATCGCGGATCAGGATACTGCGCGCTTCGCGGTCGCCCTTGCGCGCCAGCTTCATGCGATCGCGCGCGTTCATCAACATCAAACGACGAATCAAAGAGACGCGTTCCGGCGCAAGATCGGCACCGGCTGTTAACTTCTCCTGCTCAATTACCTTCTCCATCGCTGCCGCGAGAACAGCGGCATCTTCTTCGTCATAACGTTCGGAAGGCAGCCAGGAGTCGTCCAGCTCTGCGTCCGAAACTTCGATGTGCTCCGCAATCAGCCACGCGTCTTCCAGGCTAAGTTCGCCATGGATGGTCGTCAGCTCGGCAGACTCAAAAAACTCAGCCGCGGCAGTTTTGCCACGCGCTCGCAACTCCCCGGCAATCTGCTTCGCGCCCCGCTCTTTCTCGAAAAACTCTGTTTGAGTTTCGCGCGCGCGCCGCTCGGCCTCAGCACTGCGCGCAGCATTGCCCAGAATCGCGTCAATGATCGTCGGCGTCCGCACCAGGCGTTGTTGGTTGTGGGTGATCAGCTCCAAAAGTGAACCATCGTCGAGTGCCGAGGCGAGCTGCACGATTGCCTGGTCCGGCGTGTTCTTGTTGAGGATTACGGCTTCGTGAATCTCGCGTGCAGCCGCCACACCACCCAGGTAGTTGAGTACCTCCGGCGAAGTGTCAGCCGCTTTTGCTGCGCTCAGAAGATCGGCGTTGTCCTGAGTGGAGAGGGTTTCCGTGGCAGCCGCCGAGATTTCCGCCTCCTCTGATTCACGCAATGCCACCAGCACTTCGAGCAAATCAGCTTGTGGAAGTGGAAGCATGCCACTCGCCGCGGCCAGGCGCGCGGGGCGCGGAGCTTTGCCGGTGATGATGGCTTCGACGACAGGATTTCTGGTTGCAGTGCTCATGAAGACAACTACCTGGATTTGAGTTTACTCCTAAACGCGCATTGACTGTTGGGAAGTTTGTGAGCAGATGCTTTCGAGCGACTAGTAGAGATGGAAGTTGTATTCAAGCTGGATATACACGGAAACAGGTCTTCCGTCTTTGATGGCAGGTTCAAATTTGATCCGTCGAGCAGCCTCGAGAGCCCTTTCGGTCAAACCATCGGGAAGACCTTCAACAACAAGCAGATATTTAACGGTTCGATCTGCCGCAAACACGCATCGCAATACTACCGTGCCAATCGTTTGTTGAGCACGCGCCTGCGAAGTGTATCGAGGTTCTGGCTTCTCTGTGACTCGAGCCTTGGAGGTCACTTCCTTGCCGGAATAAACCTGCTCGGCTTCACTCCTTTTGTCATTGGGAGTAGCGTGGAAGCGAAGGCTTTCCAACTGTGCCAACCAGGTTTCCTTGTTCTTTGCATTCGGTTCCAGCTGAAGAAATCTTTCCAACGCATTAGCTGCTTCGATAAACCGGCTCTGCATTGCGACAATAGGTTCTAAGCGGCCGGCAACTGGAGCAAAACTCACAAAACTTACTTCGGCTTGGCTTTTCAGCAAATAGGCAGGACCGAATCGCGGACTGAGTCTAATGGCAATCTCAGATTCTTTGAGTGCCTCTTCCCTATTACTTTCGCGCAATCGCACAACGCCAATAATATGGTGCGCCTCCGCATTGCCTGGTTCTTTGGCCAAAACCAATTGAGACTTACGAACTGCTTCCTTATGTTTGTTTCGCAATAAAGCGATATAGCCAAGAGCAAGGTGGGCTGCGGCGAAATCTGGTTGAAGTCTTACTGCGTTCTCCAGACTCTTGGTCGCATCTTTAAACTTATCGAGTCGAACCTGGGCCAATCCCAAAAAATACCAGGCTTGAAAATCGGTCTTATCTTTCTTAAGAGCAGAATTCAGTGCGGCGACAGCGGCCCTATCATTGCCTTGGCTGTATAAGGCGATTCCGCGTGATCTTTCATTACCGCCAGCGACCGAGGAGGATTGAGCGTGGTGAGGAAGCGGTGTCAGGAACAAAACTATTAGGGCAACGATCGCAGAAGGAAGCAAATGAGGATTGCGCATAACCAGTCAGCGAATATCAAAAAAATACTCAATGCGAGCGACCAGCGAGACAGGTCGTCCGTTTACCTGAGCGGGACTAAATCCAATCCTTCGCGCTACTCGAATCGCTTCTTCGGTAAGACCGAAAGGTAAGGTTTTGATCGGAATGATACCTCTGACTGTTCCGTCATCAGCAAACGTAAGATACAGCACGACATTGCCGCTGATAGCGTTTTGCCGTGCGGCGTCGGTATACATTGGCTCGTCCTTTCTGAGAATCCGAGCTTTTGTAGTTACATCCTTTCCAAAGAACAACTTTTTCTGCGACCGATCAGCAACTGGATTTAACAGATCAGCATAGTCGGTTAAAGCGCTGACTCGGTTCGCCCATTCATCCGAATTCAGTCCCCCCGGTGCTGCCAATGCGACATAAGTCCTGGCGCTGGCTGCGGCGCTGTCAATAATTCGGAAAATTGCTGTCAGCTTCTCCAGCCTGTCGCTCGACGTAAGCTCTTTTAGCTGGGTTACCAGTAAATCCTCACCGAGTCTTGCCGCTTTTTCATGAGCTTTTTTCGCCCCGCTTTTGTCGTTATGGGCTTCGAGTAACAGTCCAAGATAGTGCCAGGCGACTGGGTCGCGTTTGCGTTTCTTTACTGCAGTCTCAAAAAAAGTCTTTGCTGTTTGATATTCACGGTTTTTATAAAGCTGGATGCCAGGCTCGAGGTCGGTAAGATCCGCTTGAGCCACTCCCACGTAGGGTGTGAGAAGAAGGATCAGAGCCACAGTAAAGACTGATCTGACACCACGTCTTTTCATGACTTTCTTCTATTATTCGACGCGAAACTCAAACGCGAAACTCGGAACTCTCAACTTCTACGCCGCCGCGCCGTGACACTTCTTATATTTTCGCCCCGAGCCGCAGGGGCACAACTCGTTACGCCCAACTTTCGGCTGATCACGAACGATTGTCTTAACCTTGCCGGCCTCCTCGCCAGCTGCTGCGGCGCCCTGGTTAGGTCCGGTGAAGGTCAAGGGCGTGGGACGACGTGGTGAACGCCGCTGGCGCAAAGCCTCGGGCGGTTCTTCAGCGATTACCTGCAAATTGAAGAGCGAACGAATCGTGCTCGTGTCGATCCGGTCGAGCATTTCCTGAAACAGATCGAAACTCTGCTTCTTATACTCCACCAGGGGATCCTTTTGCCCATAACCAACGAGGCCGATTCCCTGCTTCAAGTGATCCAATGAGAGCAGGTGATCCTTCCATTGTGCATCGATGATGTTAAGCATGATGATGCGCTCATACGTGCGCATGGCTTCGACGCCAATCTGCTGTTCCTTGTTAGCGTATTTCTTTTTGAGTTCTTCCCAGATGACATCTGCAATCTCCGGCGAGGTAAGTTTGTCGAACTCAACTTGCGCGGCCTCAGGATCAAAGTCATAAATTGTCTTGATCTGAATTGCGTAATTTTCCACGTCCCAATCGTCGGGTGCCACATCGGGATTCAGATACTGTCTCGTGATGTCCGTCAAAAGATCGTAAGCTACACCTGACTTCGGCGGATCACCCATGAGGTAATCACGCTGATCCGGTTCTTCCATTAACTGGCGGCGCAAGCCGTAGATCGTCTCGCGCTGCTTGTTCATGACGTCGTCGTACTCAAGCAGGTGTTTGCGCGATTCGAAGTTGCGGCCTTCGACCGATTTTTGGGCCGCGGCAATTCGTTTCGAAACCATCTTCGATTCGATCGCCACACCCTCTTCCATGCCGAGGCGCTGCATCAGGGCTTTCACCTTGTCCCCGGCGAAGATGCGCATCAGATCGTCTTCAAGGGAAAGGATGAAACGTGACGAGCCGGGATCGCCCTGGCGACCAGCGCGGCCGCGCAACTGGTTGTCGATGCGCCGGGATTCGTGTCGTTCCGTGCCCAGAATATGCAGTCCACCCAGTCCGACTACTTCGTTGTGTTCTGCCTCGACGATTCGCTTGGCGCTGGCGAAGGCTTTGGTCCACTGCTCGTCGGTCACCTCCTCAGGATCGATCTCTTCTTTCTTAAGAAATTCGCGCGCCATGAAATCCGGATTGCCGCCAAGTAATATGTCGGTACCGCGACCCGCCATGTTCGTAGCGATCGTCACTGAACCTTTGCGGCCCGCCTGGGCCACGATTTCTGCTTCACGTTCGTGGTACTTCGCGTTCAGGACATTGTGCGGGACGGCTTCCTTCTGAAGGCGGCGCGAGATTAGTTCTGAGTTCTCTACGGAAACGGTGCCGACCAGGGTCGGCTGGCCGCGCTCATGGCAGTCCTTAATCTCTTCGATCACCGCATCCCACTTTTCCGGGAGGGTGCGATAAATCATGTCGGAAAAGTCCGTGCGCACCATGGGCATGTGCGTGGGAATGACAATCACATCGAGTTTGTACGTTGAGTGAAACTCCGCGGCCTCAGTTTCCGCGGTACCGGTCATCCCGGAAAGTTTTTCGTAGAGACGGAAGTAATTCTGCAACGTGATGGTTGCGAGGGTTTGGTTCTCCTTCTCAATCTTTACGCCCTCTTTCGCTTCCACTGCCTGGTGCAAACCATCCGACCAGCGCCGGCCTTCCATCAGGCGTCCGGTGAAGTCGTCAACGATGATCACCTTGTTGTCCTGAACCACGTACTGGTGATCAAGCCGGTAGAGTGTGTGCGCCTTGAGCGCTTGCTCGACGCAATGGAGCAAATCCATGTTGACCGGATCGTAGAGATTGCCGACACCCAGCAAGCGCTCCGCTTTATCAACGCCGTCTTCGGTGAGCACCGCCGTGTGAGCTTTTTCGTCAACGATGTAGTCGCCAGTCTTCACGCCGTCGACGTCCTCGCCGCGTTTAAGTTGCGGCACGATGGCGTCTGCCTGGTAATACTTATCAGTAGCTTCGTCAGAAGGACCAGAAATAATGAGGGGAGTGCGGGCTTCATCGATCAGGATTGAATCAACTTCATCGACGATTGCGAAGTAATGACCGCGCTGCACGCAGGTCGCGAGATCAAACTTCATGTTGTCGCGCAGGTAGTCAAAGCCAAACTCATTGTTGGTGCCGTAGGTGATATCGGCGGCGTACGCAGTCTGCCGCTCGAAATCATCCATGTCGTTTTGAATACAACCGACTTCGAGACCGAGGAAGCGATGAATCTGGCCCATCCACTCGGCGTCGCGAGAGGCGAGGTAGTCATTGACCGTAACGACATGAACGCCGCCGCGTCCGGTTAAGGCATTCAGATAGGCAGGTAAAGTTGCGACGAGCGTTTTGCCTTCGCCCGTACGCATCTCAGCAATTTTGCCCTGGTGGAGGACGATGCCGCCGATCAATTGCACGTCGAAGTGGCGCATTCCGGTGGTGCGCACACTGGCCTCGCGGACGATCGCAAAAGCTTCGGGAAGAATCTCGTCGAGAACTTCGCGTTCGGCCCGTTTGAGCTCTTCTTTATCCTCAATACCGGCTACCACTTGCCGCACCTTCTCTTTGAAAAAATCGGTACGAGCGCGCAATTCTTCGTCGCTTAATTTTTTGATAGCAGGTTCGAGCGCGTTGATGTCACTGACGAGGGGCTGAACCGATTTGAGAAAACGTTGATTGCTACTGCCAAATAATTTAGTTAAAAATTTGTCGATCATTGTCTATTCCGTCTTGTCAATCAGTATCAAAAGTTCAAAATTTTAGTCAATCCGTGCAATTTGTGATTGTAATGGACAGGCGAAAGCGAGGCAAACTCGGGGAAATTTAATGACAAGAGCGGGGGCAAGCCCGCCTTCCTGACCATGAGACTGCTGGCATCACCTCATGGTCCGGAAGGTGGGCTTGCCCCCCGCTATTTTCCAGGACTCACCCCGCTTTGGGTAGTTGTTTCTTCAGCATCTCACTCGCAGTTTGCCGGGGCATGCTGAAGTTTACGAGAATCTTTTTGTCCTCTGAAGTCACTTTAGTATTGCGATACAGAACTTCTTCGTCTTTTCCGCGACGAGCGAATTGCCCCACCAGCAGCAGCCCGTTGTAACCGCTCGCCATCTCGGTAGCGCGTTGCGGTGTATCTGCTTCAGTTTCCACCTTGGCGCTGATGTCGGTCTGGTCAAGTTTAATTGTCAGCTGTAATGGCATCGCATCGCAATTAAATACTTTAGGATCTTTCACCTTTTTAGGATCGCGCAGAAACGAAAGCATGCCACTGTCGCCAATTGCCCCAACCATCTCCTTCGCCACGTCCACCAGCCGCGCGTCGCCGGTCTTCTGAACGACACTCGCGTCGATCAATTTGCATTCAGGGCTAAGGGTCGCGGCAATCGTGATCTCTACAGCGGCAGTGAGATCCAGTTCTCCTTTATTGCGCAAGCTGTCCGCGCGCGCGAGCCAGTCCTTCAAAGGACGAGTGTTGATTTCATTTTCACTAGGACGAACGACGCTATTCTCAGTCGCTATCTTATTGAGCTCGGCCTCTGCTTCTTCCGGAGTCTTAGGTGTTTCGGTTTTCGAGTTCTCAGCTGTTGTTACAGTTGGCGACGCCGCCGGTGAAGCAACAGGTGATGCCTCCGGGACAACGGACGGGGATGGTTCAGGCGTCGGGAGTGGCGTCGGTGTGCTGATCTGCGTGAGGTCAACCGTCATCGGAGGAGCCGTTGCCTGGATTGCCTGAGCAAGCTGTAGCTGAGTTTCCGTAGCGAAATAGCCATCGGGATAGCGAAATTTCGCGGGAGGCAACTGCAACAATTGCGCCTCTTCGCCAATTTCCGTCTTTGTGTACGCTTTGTCGACGTAACCAGTGTCTGAGAGCAAAGCTGCAACGTTGAAGGTGTCACGCACCGCCGGGACGTAAATTAAGGATGCGAGCACGGTTGCGTGCAGGGCGAGCGAGGCAAGGGCAAGTTTCGACAACATTTGCCAGCGCGGCTCGCGATTTATCTCAACATTTGAAAAAAGTTCAGCCATAACCCTTAGCAAAACGTGTTTTTTGACACGCGAGTTCCCCTTAGTGCACTTTACGTCCCGCTCTTAGACGCCATCATCGCTTGCTTCGTTGCGACGGCTAAAAAAAAGCAAAGATAACTTAACACTTGCGCGTTGAACGCTCAATTTGGCGGAGACGCGGAGATGGGGAGACGCGGGGACGCGGGGACACGGGGATGGGGAGATGGGGAGACGCGGAGATGGGGAGATGGGGAGACGGGGACGCGGAGATGGGGAGACGCGGGGACACGGAGATGGGGAGACGCGGGGACACGGGGACGCGGGGACACGGAGATGGGGAGATGGGGAGACGCGGGGAGACGCGGAGATGGGGAGATGGGGAGACGCGGGGACACGGGGACGCGGGGACGCGGGGACACGGAGATGGGGAGACGCGGGGACACGGTGACGCTCCCTATCCCCGGAGTCTCCCCATCTCCGCGTCTCCCCATCTCCGCGTCTCCGCGTCCCCTCATCTCGTGTGCTGTAGAATGACCGCATGGTGCGCGGAAACAGAGGCGACGGCGGACGTAGAAATCAGCGCCAAGGGAAGCGTAGGAAAAGCGATCGCGATAATCCGTCGTCTGAACGTCATCGCAAACAACCTCACGAAAAGCGCAGCGCCCCCGGCTCATTCAAAACGCCGGCTCATTCCCCAGAGACTCGCCGATTACTCGAAGGCATTGGGACTCCCGCAGCGACTCCCTTCAAACCTGATCCATTTCAAGTCGAAGCGCTTGCTGCTTTGGAGTTTGAAGACGTACTCGTAACCGCCCCCACCGGCAGTGGCAAAACCTGGATAGCCCGCGAGGAAATTCGTCGCCTGATCGAAGCGGGACGCCGCGCCTGGTACACGACACCCCTGAAAGCACTGACGAATTCCAAGTACCAGGAATTTTCCGCGGAGTTTGGCGCAGCGAGGGTCGGAATCCTGACAGGGGATCGCAAAGAGAATTCCGACGCACCTTTGATCGTGGGAACGACGGAGATTTTTCGCAATCAACTTTTTGATGCGTTGCGCGGCGGCGACGAAGTTCGCGCCGACCTGGTCGTATTGGATGAGGCCCATTACCTCGCCGATGAAGATCGCGGACACGTCTGGGAAGAAGCGATCATCTTGACGCCGCCCCGCATCCGCCTGTTGCTTTTGTCGGCGACAATCGGCAACGCAAAAGATTTCGCCGGATGGATCGAGGAAGTACGGGGCGTTCGTTGCGGTGTAATTACTCGACCCGGTGCGCGTCCAGTGCCGTTGCGCGCGGCGTTCCTGTTTCCCGACCAAAGGCTTCTACCGTTGATGAACGACGCAGGTCGGCTGAATCCCGAGCTTGTGGGAATGGAAGAAAAACATAGAAGAGAACGCCGCCGGAGGTATTGAAGACGCCAAGACGCCAAGGCGCGGAGACGCGGGGACACGGGGACACGGAGACACGGAGACGCGGAGAAAAAGGAAAGGGGAAAAGGTGGATGCGGAAAAAAGGGCACGGAAGTGGACAAGTGGAGAAGCGGAGACGCTCTAAATCTACGATGCGTCCCCGCGTCTCCGTGTCTCCGCGTCCCCGAATCCCCGTCAAGGCTACGTTTGTATGAAACTCTCGATGCCTGAGATGCCGCCGGCCACTTTGCTGGCCGCGCTCGGGTCTTACAATCTGTTACCGGCGATCGTGTTCTTGCCGACGCGCCGACGTTGCGATCAAGCTGCAGCGGAGGCGGCGCTAATGCGTCGCGATGCAAATGTTTCGCGACGTGATGCGCGTCGCGACTTTATGCTGAAGTTTGTGACGGAGCACGATGAGATCAGAAGTCATCGTCACTGGGACACGATAATCAGAGGCGGTGTGGCTTCACATCATGCCGGCCACATCCCCAGCTGGAAGCTCTTGATTGAGAATCTGATGAGCGCGGGTTTGCTTGATGCGATCTTCGCAACTGCAACGGTGGCCGCTGGCGTAGACTTTCCCGCACGTTCAGTTGTTTTGACCGGCGCAGACGCGCGCACAGCGAGTGGGTGGCGGCCCTTAACCGCTTCGGAATTGCAGCAAATGACCGGTCGTGCTGGCAGACGCGGACGCGATCGCGTCGGATTTATCGTTGCCGCGCCCGGCATTCATCAGGATCCGCAACAAATTGTCGAGCTGCTGAAGGCGCGTCCGGATCCACTTGTAAGTCAGTTTCGCGCCACTTACTCCACGCTTTTGAATCTACTCGATGCGTACGGAAACTTTGCCCAGGTGCGGCAGATTGCCGAAAAAAGTTTTGCCCACCGGGACGCAGCGAAGCAGATAACCCAGCTCGAAGCTGAGCAGGTCGCAAGTGAAACGCGGATTCGCCAAATGCTTGAGACTGCGAACTGCGGATTGAAGGTTACTGATGCTTTGGGGCTCGAGCGGCTCTTGAGTGCTCGCGAGCGATTGCAACAGTCAAAGCCGCAAACACGAGTTGAGGTCTTGTTACGCTGGCTCGATGAGGTGGTGCAGCCAGGAAGAGTTGTTGGGATTGGACGAAGCGGGAAGCGGCTCGTCATGGTCACGCAGCGCCGGAACAGCAACATCCTCGGTATTCGTGAGGATGGCCGAAGCTTAAGTCTGACCTTGCAACGGATTGGTCGAGTCTACGAACCAATCTATCCACTGCGCGAAGAAAACATTGCCGATGCTTTTGCCGAGGTGCAATTGCGCGGCAAGGATTTGGTGCTGCCCGAGCCGCGACTGCGTGACGTTAAGGATGAAGAGTCTGACGCGCTTGGCTTGATTGAGAATTTTATCGAATCTATAACCGCCAACAGTGAGCAGAAAGAGCAAGCTCGTTGCGTCGAGGTGTTATGGGCCTCTTTGCCTGACGCCGAAGCGCTTCAGAATGCTGTGCGCCGGAGTGAGATCCTGCGCGACGAAGTTTGGCAGCCATTCGAAAGGCGAGCGCGAGTACTGGCCAAGTTTGGCTATCTCGACTTTGAATCCGAACGTGTTACCGAGCGCGGACGTTGGCTAGCCGATCTGCATGTCGACAGACCTTTGCTGGTGGGCGAAGCTTTAGAGCGAGGCTTGTTTGGTACGATTGATAGTGTGCGTCTGGCTGCCGTGCTGGCTGCCTTAACTGCTGATGAAGATCGTGATTATGGCGAGCTCGAGCTGGACGATACTGTGGTAACCACCTTAGGCCAGTTTGAAGAAATCGGATTTGGTGTGGCGACTGAGGAATGGGAACACGGAATCGAGCCTGCGCCAGACTTAAACTTTTCTGCAGCGGGCGCCGCGGCGCGGTGGGCTGCTGGGATGGAGTGGTCGACGCTTGTGCAGAAGACCCGTGCTGAAGAAGGCGATCTTTTTCGAATGCTCTCGCGAACTGGTGAAGCATTGTTGCAGATTGCCGGATTAAAGAAAGCGCACTTACAGGCGGCTCAGGTAGCCTGGATTGCCGCCGAAGCAGTTCTAAGAGATCCAGTGCGCTAGAGGCAGGCATTCTGAGGTTTAACCTATGGCCCTTATTGGCGCCAATGAACTGAAACGCAAGATGCTGATTACGGTCGAGGGGCAACCGTATGTTGTCCTGGAAGTTTTTTTCGCGTCGCCCACTGCGCGCGGCGCGGCCACGATGGTGCGAACGCGGCTGCGGCAATTGTTAACCGGAGCCGTGCTGGAGAAGAGTTTTCGTTCGAGCGAAAAGTTTGAAGAGCCTGACGTGGAACTCGCTCCCGCGTCGTTTCTTTACAGTGACACCGACGGTTGTCACTTCATGGAAGAGAAGAGCTATGAACAGTTTGCGTTCCCGAACGAAGACGTTGGCAATGATCGAAATTATTTGAAAGAAGGTATTTCGCTTCAGATCCTGAAATACAACGGTGCGCCCGTTTCGTTACAACTCCCGCAGTATGTTGAGCTCGCTGTCGTTGCTACTGAGTTGGGTCTGCGTGGAGACACAGCTGCCGGCAGCGCGACAAAGCTGGCTACGCTGGAAACAGGCATGCAGGCGCGCGTGCCTCTGTTCATTAAGGAAGGCGAACTAGTGCGAGTTAATACGCAAACGGGTGAAGTAGCAGGCAGGGCGTGAACCATAGGCCCAACGTCCAAGGTCAGGGTCCGATGTCCGCTTAGGTGTCTGTTGGTCTTAGACCCCCGGTGCGCGGCAAGTCTCTGACTTGCCGTCGCGATGACTATCTGGTTAGGCAGGTCTCTGACCTGCTCCTCATGGTAGGGTCAAAGACCCTGTTGAAGATTACGACACTCTCGGCAAGTCAGAGACTTGCTGCGCACCGGAGGGTCTAAGGCCATAACCCCGTCAGAGACTTGTCGCGCACCGGCAGTCAAAGACTTCGATCAGATTTCTACTGTCAAGCACTTGGGTCCAGTACTTGTTCGTTGTTGCGAGGACCTTGAACTTTGGACCTTGGAGGTTTGGACCTTGGACGTTGGACCCTCGTTTACAATCGGAAAGCATCTTTCGATAACAACTATTCTTCTGGCTTCGATGATCTTCAGCGCCTGTCAATCCAATAACTCCAACGGCAAGGTTGGGGTTAACGAGCAACTTTCCGAATCAATGTCTATCACACCCATCTCCGGTCCCGTGAACTATGTCGCGTTGGGAGACTCAACTGGCGTCGGCGTGGGGGCGCGCAACGGGGGTTATGTTGCACGACTTTTCCAGAACATCGTTTCCGAGCGTCCTGGATCCAAACTGACCAATTTATGCGTGAGTGGGGCGACGACCGCAGATGTAATTGGGAGTCAGTTGCGTCGCGGCATTGCCGGTAATCCGAATTTGGTGACGCTCGGGATCGGTATTAACGACATCGGCCTCGGCGTCGGAGTCGGAGTCGAAGAATTTGCTCGCAACTACGAAGAGATTCTCAGCGAGTTAAAAAAAGGCACAAGTGCGAGAATCGTCGTGACAAACATTCCGGATATTTCCAGCGCGCCTCGTATTCCTGAGTTTGCGCGGCGCCAGTACCAGCAGGCGATAATTGCATTCAACGATCGTCTGGAAGCGATCGCGGCACGTCATGAAGTGGCTGTGTTTGATGTGCACTCCAGGACGCGAGATCAACTTCCTTCGCATCCGGAATTCTTCTCCAGTGACGGTTTTCACCCGTCTGATGCCGGTTATGAAATGTGGGCCAGGGAAATGTGGCCGGTCGTTGCGCGAACCATCGGAGTAGGGGATTGAATCATCGGGTCATTTAATCATTGAATCATTTAATCATTGAGTCATTGAGTCATTGAATCATTGAGTCATTGCTGATGCCCACTGTGGCGCATACACCGATGATTCAAAGAGGATGATTCAATGTTTCAATGACCCGATGATTCAATGTTTCAATGACCCAATGACCCAATGACTCAATCCAATGATTCGATGACTGAATTCCCTAAAGCCCGCGGCACATTTCCGTCCACGGTGTGGCCATTGCGCGCGCGTAAGTCAGGCGGATTTCCGCAAAGCTCCAATCGGGACGTTGCCAGATACTGCCGTCTGCATACTCCACACGATTGATGAGTACTCGCTCCTGAGGCGTCTTGTTGCCATTGCTGGCAAGACTGCCGGCGCTAACCACTTCACTTGGCCCTGACAAACTAAACACCAGGACATCTTTGTCCTTTCCCGGTTTTAGATTGAGTCCGCACAAAAACTGCCGACGAGCTACAAGTTTTGGATTGACGGCGTCAATGAACTGATATTCCCAAAAGACGACCTCGATTGGTTTGGCACTTTCATTTTTTACTTTTAGTTTGTAGGAAAATCCATCGATTGGTTTGCGGTCGGGCTTGCGCGACTCTTGAACCATTCTCTCGAGCGCGGCGGCGCGACCGTCGGTCGTATCGGCCGCCGGATCACGAGCGCCGCCCGTTTCGTTGACGCGTTGTTGTCGCTGTGGGTTTTTGCCACCCGGAAGAAAAACCGATTGCGCGGGCGGCGGATCCGGCTCGTTATATCGATCAGGAACTTGACGGGCCTTGTAACACTTATGACTGACTACCGTCAGCTCTGGCGCTCCCTGAGTGATGACGGGATTCTTATTCTGAGAGAGGGCTAGCGGGATCAGGAGCAGCGGCAAGATGAATAGGCTTCTCATCGATTGTCTCCCGGCGATTGGAGTCGTGTGATTTGGGCTCCGGAAGTGGCAAAAATGGGGAGAATGGGTACCTGCTATTTTCTGCCGACAAGATAAGAAAGGGCCGGGCTACTGTCAACGTTGCCGGTGCATTGGTGATAACCGTTTATCGTGAAGCTCTTTACTACCGGCGATATCACTCGTAAGATGCCCGCGCACGCACGCCCGTCAAATTCAATTCGAAATCCTGAATGGAGTGTAATCATGATTCGAAACGCCCTGTCTCTGGCGAGCAGGCACGCTCGCACCGCAACTTTTTTCTGGACTCTTTTGCTGCTGCTGTTCGTGAGCGGCCAGCCGGCTCTGGCGCAACAAAATAACGATAACGAGTACACAAAGAAGATCAGAGAATACACGACGGCGCCTTACTTTATGACGGAGTTAGTGGATCACTTGCCGCTCTCCAGCAGGGTGCCGTCTCCGGACAAAGTGCTGGGCTACATTGCGGGAACGCCCAACAAGCTTACCTATACCAAAGATATCTATCGCTACTATCGCGAGCTTGCGAAGAGCACACCTCGCGTACGTGTCTTCAGTGCACCTGAACGCAGCGAAGAAGGTCGCGAACAATTGCTGCTCGCCGTTGGCGATGAGGCGGCATTAGCAAAACTCGATCGCTATAAAGAAATTACGGCGAGGCTCGCCGACCCTCGCAATCTCAACGATGCTGAAGCACAGAAGCTGATCAGCGAAGGCAAGGCTCTCTACTGGTTATCCGGTTCGATCCATTCTCCGGAAACCGGTTCACCGGAAATGCTAATGGAATTGGCCTACCGGCTGGCAGTTGAAGAAAGTCCCTTTATACAGGCGATCCGTAAGAATGTGATTGTGCTGATCACGCCTGTGCTCGAGGTCGATGGTCGCGATCGCATGGTTGATATTTATAACTATCGCAAAGCTAATCCTGGCAAGAATGCGCCGTCGCTAATTTATTGGGGCAAGTATGTTGCACACGACAACAATCGTGATGGTCTCGGTATGGCGCTCGCGCTGACGCGCAACATGATGAAGACTTTTCTGGAATATCACCCCGCGGTGCTGCATGACCTGCACGAATCGGTTCCGTTTCTTTACACCTCCACCGGCACCGGCCCCTACAACGCCTGGCTCGACCCGATCACGATCGACGAGTGGCAACTGCTCGCGTATCACGAAGTCGAAGAGATGACTAAACGCGGTGTCCCCGGTGTTTGGACGCATGGTTTCTATGATGGCTGGGCGCCGAACTACATGTTCTACGTCGCCAATGGGCATAACGCGATCGGCCGCTTCTATGAGACTTTTGGCAACGGCGGCGCCGACACGATCGATCGGACGGTCACACAACAGGCGCAACGCGATTGGTTTCGTCCTAATCCTCCACACTCACGCGTGCGCTGGTCATTGCGCAACAACGTCAACATGCAACAATCGGGTGTATTGCTAGCGCTGAATTTTGTCGCTAACAACAAGGAACGCTTTCTGCAGAACTTCTACATCAAGAGCAAGCGGTCCGTTGCCAAGGCCACCAACGAAGGACCCGCTGCTTATGTTGTTCCGGGCGATCAATCGCGCCTGGTCGAAGCTGCTGACATGGTCAACCTACTAAGGCAGATGGGCGTTGAGGTGCATACGGCAACGAAAGAGATTGCCATCAAGGGTCAGAAGTTTCCGGCCGGATCTTATGTGATCCGCATGGATCAACCTTACTCGCGAATGGCGGACATGCTTTTGGACACGCAGTACTACAACGTTAACGATCCGCGCCCTTACGATGATACGGGTTGGACGTTGGGAGCCTTACGCAACGTAAAAACCGTCCGCATTACGGAGAAGGAAGTACTTAGCGCGCCGATGAAAATGCTGATCGCTGACGCTCGCGTGCAGGGCAAGCTAATGGGCGCAACCAGTGCCGTCGGCTACGTTATCAATCACAACACAGAAAATACGCTCGCAACCTTGCGATATCGGCTCAAGGACGTTCGCATCAGCGCTGCCGAGGACGCATTCAAGATTGGCGAGCGGCAGTTCAATGCCGGCTCCTTCATCATCAAAGCTGAAGGCAATCCGGGCGACTTGCGACAAAGGCTCGAGTCAGCGGTCACGGAATTAGGATTGACAGCCCACGCTGTCGACAAGCTGCCTGAGGTCAAGACTCACGATCTGGTGGCAGCTCGCATCGCTATTCTTCACACGTGGACCAACACTCAAAACGAAGGTTGGTACCGCATCGAGTTTGATCGTTTGCAGATTCCTTACTCGTATATTTCGGATCAGCTAGTGCGGAACACGCCAAACCTGCGCGACAAGTTTGATGTGATTATCTTTCCGCCGCTCGGTGGTACGCCGCAGCAAATTGTCAACGGCATTCCCATGCGTGGTGAACCTATTCCCTGGAAAGCGTCGGAACTGACACCGAACCTTGGCCATTCACCTGATCAAACCGATGACATGCGCGGCGGCATGGGCATGGCCGGCATTATGAATCTGCAAAAGTTTGTTGAAGCAGGCGGCTTGTTTGTGGTGATTACCAACAACTCGCGCATTCCCATCGAATATGGCCTGACGACCGGAGTTTCTATTCAAGAGCCACGCCAACTACAGGCACGGGGTTCCGTCTTCAATGCGCAGTTTAGCGATCGCAAGAGTCCGATCGCATATGGCTATGACGAAACGGTACCGATTTATTTTAATCAAGCGCCGTTGTTTCAAGTGGCGACGCAGGGAGGAGGAGGTGCTGGCGGTGCACCCGGAGGTGCAGGTAGTGCACAGAGAGCAACCGGCCGCGGCAGTTTAACGGATCCCGATGTGATTCAGGGAATGCCGCAACCATCGCCGGCGCCCTCGCGCTCACCTGCTAGAGCTGGGGAGGAAGAATTAACGGAAGAGCAACGTCTGCAACTCGGGGCCTACTTTGTTCCTCTGGCGCAACGTCCGCGCGTAATACTGCGCTTCGCGTCAGATGAGAAGAAACTTTTAATCAGCGGCATGCTGGCCGGTGGTTCTGAATTAGCGAACGCCCCGGCTGTGATTGACGTCCCTGTAGGGCGCGGTCATGTGTTGATGTTTGCGAACAATCCTATGTGGCGTCATCAAACGCAGGGAAGTTTCTTTTTGCTGTTCAATGCGGCGATGAATTTTGACTCACTCAACACAGAGCGAGCACCGCAGCCGCCGCGCCCTGCACCGGTTACGGCCGAAGATGAAGAGCAAGGTCCCTAGATGACTTCGAAGTTCTCGGAATGTGGCCCAGCCGCCCAATGTGAGATAAAGGCGGCGGCTTTGCCGCCCAACCGTGCCGGTAAGGCTTGCCTTACCGGGAAACTCTTCTCTTTACTGCCGCGAGGCTGAGCCTCGCGGTAAAACCTGAAAAATGTCCGTCGGTAAGGCAAGCCTTACCGCACTGGTAAGCGGCAAAGCCGTTTGCGTCAACATCCAAACTAATTCCGATTTAAGGAGTAATTTATACATGTCAGCAAAGATGGCGGTTACGCCTGACAACATTCTGCAACTGGGTTTTGCTTTTTGGGGGTCTAAAACCCTTTTGAGTGCAGTGGAACTGGGCGTGTTCTCAGAACTCGCGACGCAGCCGTTGACCGCGGAACAATTGCGTGAGCGTCTGCAACTACACCCGCGCAGCGCGCGTGATTTCTTCGACGCTCTTGTTGCCTTGGGCATGCTGCAACGCGACGGAGATATTTATCGCAACACGCCGGAAACAGATCACTTTCTGGTGCGCGGGAAGTTGAGCTACATCGGTGGCATCCTCGAGATGTCCAATGAACGGCTTTATCCTTTTTGGGGTTCATTAACCGAAGGTTTGAAAACCGGACTTCCTCAGAATGAAGTGAAGACCGGCGGCACCGGTCTCTTTGAAGCTCTCTACGGAGATCCGGATCGATTGAAACTGTTTCTGGCAGGGATGACCGGACTAAGCATGGGCGCGTCCCTGACCATCGCGCAAAAATTTCCCTGGGAAAAGTATCAGACGGTGGTTGATGTCGGTGGGGCTCAAGGCGGACTGCTGGTGCAGCTAGCCTTGGCACACCCGCACTTACAGGGAACTAACTTCGATCTCGATGTCGTTGGTCCTATTTTTGAAGAATATGTGGCGGCAAACGGTTTGAGTGACCGCCTGAAATTTCAACCCGGCGATTTCTTTAGCGAGCCATTGCCCACCGCTGATGTGATTACGATGGGGCACATCCTGCACGACTGGGACCTTGAAGAGAAACGGATGTTGCTCGACAAAGCTTACGCGGCCTTACCTGAAGGCGGAGCACTGATCGTTTTTGAAGCGTTAATTGATGATGAGCGGCGGCAGAATGCTTTTGGCTTAATCATGAGTCTCAACATGCTGATCGAAACGCCGGGCGGATTCGACTACACGGGTAAGGATTGCTCCGCCTGGATGCGCGACGCGGGTTTCCGCGAGACGCGGGTGGAACATTTGATTGGACCTGATTCGATGGTGGTAGGTATCAAGTAACTGTTGGCCAAGTCTGCAACAAAACACCGCCATCAGCGCCGCCGGCGCAAATAAGGTAGCCAGGGGCGAGCGCGAAG
Organism: Pyrinomonadaceae bacterium; assembly: GCA_963826235.1. Lineage (GTDB taxonomy): Bacteria > Acidobacteriota > Blastocatellia > Pyrinomonadales > Pyrinomonadaceae > PSRF01. The sequence continues at coordinate 1,306,189 of CAWGWE010000003.1, forward strand.
CGCGGAGCCCCTGGCGCTGTTTGGCCATAAGATTGAGCTCTGCAAGAGCGAAAAAATTTAGATGCAGAGTTTTAAAGTGCTCGAAGTTCTGCTGGAGCACTACCCAGGGCGTCGTGCTTCGCTGCGCTCGCACTTACCCCTGGCTAACCTTATTTCGCGCCTGCGGCGTTGCGCTGACCGCCATACGCCTGTTCATTGGATTGAACTTCGGTTGTACGTCAAACCTGAATCCACCTAGCTCAATCACAGTTGACTAACTAATTTCCCAGCCTCCCCAGCCTATCCGGCCGCTTTGGCGGTGGTTTGGAGAGTAGGTACCTTAGTTGGAACGAGTCTGCCCGTGCGGACGTAAAGCAGTTGGTGCTAGAATTACCTGGCCGTCATGGTGACGGCTTTTGTCCTTTGGAGGTTATCGATCATGGATGAAGAGAAAGACCCAATTAATTCGGCATTTAATGCTATTTGCGATGCCGCGCGTTACCTGGGCGACGCTTCTTATGCTGTTTTGCCACGCGACATGGCACACAGCCTCGGAGAGTTTAAGAAGTCATTTTTGATTAATGTGCGTCAGCTTGTTGATAAAGACATCGAATGGGTGGACGCGCGCGTTGCCGGCGGTGATCGTTTACGTGAAGAATGGCGACGCGCTTGTACGCGCGACGACGCAAACGCAAACGTAACGAGCGAACCAGGACCGGCAATCTAAAACGGCTCGCAAAATTAAAGGAAATCATGGAAGTCTTACTGGCTGATGAATACGGATTCTGCTTCGGAGTGGAGCGCGCCGTGGAGATGGTGGAAGACGCCGTCGACGAAGGCCGCGGACCGATTCGATCGTTGGGTCCGTTGATTCACAATGCCCAGGAGATGGAGCGATTAGGTGGCAAGGGTGTGTCGACAATCGATTCACCTGCGGAAGCCGATGGCTCCGTTGCTGTGATTCGGGCGCATGGGGTCACACCTTTAGTGCAGCTCGAACTGGAACAACGCGCTGCGAAAGTTATCGACGCTACTTGTCCTTTCGTTACCCGAGTACAGCATCTCGCCGAGCGTGCGGCCGAGCAAGGACGCGACGTAGTCGTTGCCGGTAATCCGGATCATCCGGAGATGATCGGCGTCGTCGGCTATGCTCCGAACAACACATATGTCGTTCGCGATGCCGCTGAAGTGGCCTCGCTACCGACTCTGCGTTCGCCGCTCGTGGTGTCGCAAACAACTATCAAGCTGAAGACATTTTTGGAAGTTGCAGAGGCGGTGCGGGCCAAGGCGGATGCGGAACCACAAGTAATCAATACGATTTGCTCGGCAACTCGCGATCGCCAGGATGCGGCGCGCGCGCTTGCTGGAGAGGTTGATGCCTTTTACGTGATCGGCGGGCGCCATTCCTCAAACAGCGTGAAGCTGCTTGCCGTTTGTCAGGAACAGTGCAGTAAGAGTTATTTGATCGAAACGCCGGCAGAGATTAATGCGGCGGATCTCGAAGGCGTTGCTCGCGTGGGTGTTACGGCCGGTGCTTCGACTCCCGATTGGCTGATCAAGCAAGTGGTTGCGCGTCTTAATGAGATTGGGCAGCTGCAACCCGCTTATTGAACGGAATTTCTACGATACCTCGCAAGTCAGGAAGGGGCCTGCCCCCGCACTACTCTCGCATCGAACAACACCCAGAGACTAAATAATTAGAAGTCCTCGGAAGAAGCGGGGGCAGGCCCCCTTCCCAACCTGTGAGATCGTTGTCGGTGAGAAGGGACGCCACGGTTGAATGGAATTGCCGTGTCCTTGGCGCCTTGGCGGTAAATGTTAAGCAGTTTACAGCTCTTCAACTTGATCCAGGGCGTTGATGATCTGGCGGGCTTCATCCGAACCGAATTCCATTGCCTGGCGACGCAAGGCATCGCGCGCGATTTCGGAATCGACCGGATCGCTTAACAGTCCCACCAGCACTGAAGTCGGGAACTGCGATAAAGCTTCATTGGCCAGCGCCCTCACGATCACATCTTCCGAGCGGGCCAGCTCACAAATCTCACTTGGCGCAAATCGCGAATTCAAGGCATCGGCCAGAACGTCGATCCGTTTGTAGTCACGTTGTTGATCTGCCCGGCGAACCAGTTGCGCAAAGACTTCGGCGGACTGAGTTTTCTCCTGCAGAACGGTAGCGCAGGTGTTCGCGATGTGGCGTAATTGCTCACTCTCTTCGCTGTCGCTGGCAGCGGTGGTTTCGGCGGCACGATCATCCAATGCGGTCAGCAATCGACTGAGCTCCATGTCTGCCCGCGGATCGTAGGGCGGATTTCGAGACTGAGCGGAATTGGCATTTGAGAGCTGCAACGCCCTTTCGACGAGTCCACGGGTCGTCGGTCGCAGTTCCGACCAGACTGTCGCTACCCGCCCGCCGAAATTTTCAATCATTAATGCCAATTCGCTAAGCCTCTCCTTGTTATGCCCGTTTATGAACGGCGTACTATACGCGATGGCCTCAGGAAACGCGAGAATGTGCGCTCCAGGGCCTCGTTCCAGGTTTCTCAGTTGTAATCTTTGATTTCGGCAATCGCCGGGAAAGGTATTTTGACAACCTGACCGTCTGAGCATTCAATTTTTACGCTCGGCGTGGTGAGGGCCTGGGTGGTTTTCATGCTGCGTACAATACCGCGCACTCGACGGCCATCCACAGTAATCACTTCAACATTGTCCTTACCATAAAGCGGTTGGAGAGCGGCGAGAGCTTTTGTGACTTCCACAGTAATTGTCCTTCGGTTTCATTTCTGGGCAAGGGGAAAACAGGTGCGATTCTGCACGTATCATTCCCATATGTCTAATCGGCCCCATCTCGAGCAAGCCTTGCCAACCTTCCTTCAGCACGCCAAACAGCGCAAACTTCACCCGAAATCAACAGAAACACTCATGCTCCGTAGACTCCCAAATTGAAAAACTTAGCCTGGATGCTACGATTCAAGCTCGGTTTTGACTTACTATAAGTTGCGTTTCCGAAGGGCTGGCTTGATGCAACTGGCAAGCGGGTTTTGGCGTATAGCCCTCCGGAGCCTATTTAGCGCCACCCTTTAAGCGGTCAAGAACGTCATGTCGCATAATCCAGAAACGAGCGGAAAGGCTGAATTGGATAGCAGTGTTACCACCTGTGGTAACTGCCGCACGCCAATGCCGGCTGGGCTGCGGTTTTGTCGAAACTGTGGCTTTCGGCTGGGCGAAGGTCCGGCTGAATACACCGAAACGGTTCGCTTTCAAGATGGCAAGGCCGGCGCTACGCATCAACCATTCGCACCAAATTACGCAGCACCATTGGCAGCCTCACCGACGCGCGCCTTTGGCAAACCGCGCAAGCGGATGAGTGGAATGAGTTGGATGTTCATTGGGCTGCTGGTTTTCTTCCTTGCAGCTGCCGCCTTTACCGCCATCGTCGCGCCGATTAGACGCAACGTCACTTCGATTTCTGTCCCAGAAAAGCCGCGTGCCAAATTTGGTGTTAATGTTTTTGAGACCGGAGAGGGTGGCGTCACATTTAGAAATGTTGAGCCTCCGGGATCGCCGGCTGATAAAGCCGGTCTGGTTGGTGGCGACATTATCACCAGCTTCGATGGCAAAACTGTGACTACTGCGGACGAAATGCAAGATCTCATGTTGAGTGCGGAGATAGGTAAGCCGGTGGATGTTGTTTACCTGCGAGACGGCGAACAAAAGACGACAAAGCTGACACCAATTTCTCAAACGGATTTTGATCGACTGGAAAGAGAGTTTGCGAATCGTGCTGGAGGCAAAGGCCGTTTTGGGTTTGACGATGATGATACCGAGCGAGTGGCGATTCCAGGAAGCAAAATGTTTGGAGTCCGGCTCGATGACATCACGCCGAATCTGCCGGCTGATATGGCAGGCATCAAAGAAGGCGACATCGTCACGGAGTTTGATGGTGTCCCGATTAGGACTCCGCAAGAACTGTCTGCGCGCGTCCGGCGAGCGGTGCCTTACAACACGATCAAGGTGGTTGTGATGCGTGGCACGGAGACGCTTGAGATACCAGTCAAGATGGGAAGATCTTAATCAGGCGCGCGGGGGTTCGCGGTTGGGTATCGGTCGGTACAGTCGCGATCTTGAAAGAGCGGAGGGCAGGCCTCCCTTCCTAACCTGCTAATTGATTAGTTGAATTCTGATATGTGTTATCGGCGTTAATCTGCGGCAAATTCCTTTGGCGCCTGGCGGTTAAGTTCCTTTTGAACCTGAGACTTTTTCTCTCATCCGCGCTTCCATTTCCTTCCTGACTTCTTCTCGTGCCGCTTCCGGCTCATCAGCTTCAAAAACTTCAAACAGCGCATATTGAGTTGCCGAAATTAAGCGAAGTTCCCACGCTTCGCGGTTTTGCTGCGAACCCCGCGAGAACCAAAGGGCATCAAACTCTCCAGCCTCAACGCTCGCGTCTCCGGACCAGCTTTCGCCGGTTAGTTCGGCCCGCGTTTCGGGAAGCAAGAGCGCCCGCCGTAAACGCCAGCCGTGCTTTTCGTAGGTAGAGAGAATTTCCTGAATGCGGTGAATTGTATTCATAACAACGTTTCAAATAGTCAGGTTGTGTTTGACCATCACAATTGTCCACACCTATCATCAGTAAACAAAATGCAGTGGCTTCGAGGTGAGCAATTCTTTTCGCGAGGGTGGTTTACGGTTTCGCGTATGCGAGCTCGAGCTTTTCCGACACCCTCCTCAAGCCTCCTGATTCTGGTCTTCCTGATTACGTCGCTCTTGGTTTCAACCGGAAGTGCCCTCGGGCGAACCCAACAAGCTAAGTACACACTGATGAGTCCTAATACGAAGATGACCCCCGCCGCCGACAAGAAAATTGTTGCGACGCCGTTTTATGAAGCATTGCGAAAAGCGTTGAAGAAACGCAAAACAACGGTAGAGCGAATTTGCCCGGGAGCCGATCCGGTTGCGCGTCGCATTCTGGAAGAGTATGGAGCGATATTCCTGGCAGACAAGAAAGTGCTCGCACCGCCTGCCTGCGTGTTCACCACTGAAGAGCAAGTGACCGCGTTTCAGAATGCGGCTGGCTTTGTCGCCGAGACAATTGCCGATGCGGAGATCGAATTGCAACCGGCAGCGATGAAGGCATTACTCAAAGCTCGTGACGACGCGCAGGAGGAAGCACTCGACATCACTCCGCGCGGGGGCGCGGAAGCAGCGCGCCGAAATTACGAAGACAGCATGCGGCTTTGGGACACCCGTTTCTTGCCTGCATTGGATTATTGGCTGGAGCAGGGCCGCTTGACGAGCGAGCAGGTAACTCGCTTGCGCGGCCTGTCGCTGCATGATCAAGTAGCCGAAGTCTTGGAATTGGAAAAGAGCGGCATCTTTTTTAGCAAAGACTTGTCAAAGTCGATTCTCTACTCGATCGCAGCCCCGGGTACCTCGCAACACATCGCGCTGCTCGCGCTCGATGTTACGGAATTCGACAACCCACGAGTCCGCGAGATTTTGGCCCAGCACGGTTGGTTTCAAACTGTACTTAGCGACTTACCGCACTTTACCTTTCTGGGATTGAAAGAAAAAGATCTGCCAAAACGCGGACTGAAGAGTGTAGTCGTCGATGGGCAAACATTCTGGATTCCCAATGTGAACTAACGAATTGCCGATTGCCCATTGCCAATTGCCGAGTGAGGATTTGCCGCTTGCTGATTCGACTCGATTCGTTCCTGGTCGATCGGCAATCGTCAATCGGCAATATTTTCACAGCGCCTTGGTTTCCATTGAAAAAGGTTTCCCACCGGTTTCAACGGTGCTAGACTAGCGCCGCTCTAACCCCCGGACACTCCGGGAGCGCTCCCCTGGATCAATCACAACTGAACTCCCGCTTTACGCCGCACGGATCTGTGCAGCTCCCTAGAGCAGTCACCGGTCGGCCTTTAATCCCGAAAGAAGGTCAGCAATGGACGTTCCGCAATTTATCGCCGGCAGGTTTCGAATCGAACGCGAGATCGGAACTGGCGGCATGGGTACTGTCTACCGTGCGACTCACCTGGGACTTGAACGCCCCGTCGCGGTCAAGATCATTAAGCAGGAGTTTGCCGGCGATCGCGACGTCGCCGATCGCTTCCTGCGTGAAGCGCGCACCATGGCGCGCTTGCGTCATCCCCACGCGGCAATGATCTTCGACGCCGGCAATCTGCCGGATGGACGCCACTTCATCATTATGGAATTTGTCGAAGGCACGACACTTTCCGAAGCGTTAGCTCGCCAGGCTCGTTTTTCGGCGGAACAAGCGGTGAAGATCGCCGTTCAGATTTGCGAGGTGTTGGAAGAAGCTCACCAGCTCGGCATCATTCACCGCGACTTGAAGCCGTCCAACATCATGCTTAACGAACGTGGGGTGCGAGTTTTGGATTTCGGTGTCGCGAAAGTCTTGGTGACCCCGGATACGACTGCAACGCATGCTACTACCGGTTCGGGACAAATAGTCGGTACGCCGCGTTACATGTCGCCTGAGCAATGTCTCGGTCAGCGCGTCGGCGCCCGCAGCGATCTTTACAGTCTGGGAGTCGTGCTCTACGAAATGCTGGCCGGGCGGCCACCGTTTATTGATGTCTTACCGTCGGCGGTACTGGTCAAACAGGCCACTGCGCCGCCGCCGCCATTGCCGCAGATGCGTCCCGATATTCCCAGGCCGTTAGCGTTGGTAGTGCATTCGTTGTTGGCGAAGCGTCCGGAAGATCGCCCGCGCACTGCGGCAGCCGCCCGGGCCCTTCTCGAGAAAAGTTTGCTGCGCCGCGAACGTGAGTTACCGCAGGCAGATCCTTTTTCTTCAACACTGGCGGTCGTTGCCGAGCGCGGCAATATTGTGGTTCGTCTGGTCGCTCCCTTCGCTACGGTTATTTTTCTGGGCGCGCTGCTTTTCGTTTGGGGTGGCAACGTCGAGACAACGTCTCAAGCGGGATCAAACTCTCTAATTGCGAACAAGCTGGGCGCGGAATCGACTTTAGAAACTGATAGCGATGCCTTGTCGAGTCCCGCGCCAGCGCGCAACAACTCTCGAAGCTTCGTTAAGGATACAGCGGCGCCGGCAATGCTGAATCTGGCTAAAGCCGAGCGCATTGCCGCAACCGTTTCGCGGAACGCTGTGCGCGATGTGCAGATATTGAATACAGCGGCGGGCGGAATGGTGGTGGCCATCCAAGCTGCGACAAAGGGCGGCTTATCTCAATTCTTCGTGATGGAAAGACGCGGCGAAGCTTTTCGCATTCTGGCGCGCGGACAGCTCGATAACAAAACTTTTCAGCACGGACAATGGAAAGCGGAGAAGCTGGACGCAGATGGCGATGACTTTGATGAAGTTCTTTTTAGCGGCATCAAGCGCAACGGTCGCGCTTCCCATCATCGATTCGTTCTTTACGTGCCGCGCCAACGACAGGCGTATGTACTTGAAGTTCAGAGCAGCGGGCGCATTGGCACACCGTTTAAGACCGTCTGGTCCAACAACTTGTTGTCGGCGAAGACTGCTGACTATCGTCGCGTGCTGCGAGCCCGCGCAAACATAGCCGTTGCCAAATTGCGCACTCGCTAGCTCGGCTTTAAGATTGCCGATGCCGAGATATTTAAGAATTCGGTCGACTGAGTGACGTTTCTAAATGCTAATCGTCAATTGGCATTCGCCGATCGGCAATCACCTCGGTCGCAGATAATCGCCGGCAGTGTGCACATGAAGAGTAGCCGGCTGGTTCGTGGGAAACCAAATGAAGCGCAGCTGAGACGGGTTCTGGTTCTACGATCATCGCCACGCGCAATCCGCAAACGGTCTTGGCCGTCCGCGTCTCGATCATGACAAGGTGGTAAATTTGACTGTGGGTGTTAGCAGCAAACAATGCAAGGCCTCACGATGAGATCTACCAGTACTGTGTGTAATCGGTCTTACAGTCAGGTAACGAAATGTTAACAACGATTTCTCGCGTTTGATGCGTTCTTTATCATGATCAGTAGTCTACGAATCTTCGGACCCCGAAACTCCACCAGGACATCGAGCGCCGCTCCAGATTTTTAAAACAACTTCAAGTCCAAGGTAAAGGCCAGCGGCGTTTGTGCATTCTGCGGAGGCAAGATAACCTCGGGGAGTTTGATTGGGTCTTGTCGTCGAATTGAGCAGGATGAATCTTAGCGTTGGCTGACATCCAATCGCCGTAGGCAGACATCGAAAGGCATCGCCCTAAGCTATACGCTATGCCGGCGCCCCGCGCCGGTTTTTAGCCACATTTAGGAAACGAATGGAGCTTTTTGTGAAGCGTTATCTACTGGTTCTGTTACTCGTTTGTTCCTTTGTAGTTCCCTCTACATTTGCCTCGGTGCAAAGTCCGGCGCGACCGCAAACCGGAAAGCAGGCACCACGCGCCGACGGCAGCCGCTCCCGCGAAAGCGCCCGAAGAAAGTGTTGTCACTAAGACACTCGCCAACGGTTTAGAAATAATTGTCCTGGAGGATCATTCGATTCCGCTCGTCACGGTGGAAATGGCTTTTCGTAATGGCTCGTACACCGAGCCGCCCGAGCTTAATGGCCTTTCCCATTTGTATGAGCACATGTTCTTCAAAGCCAATCGCGCCGCACTGGAAAGGGCTGACTACCTGCAGACGATTGATCAGCTCGGCATTATCTATAACGGTCAAACGCAGGAAGAAGTGGTTAACTACTACTTCACAACTACAACTCCAAACTTTGGCGTTGCAATGCGGTTCATGCGCGATGCCGCGCGCTACCCGGCGTTTGACCCGGGCCAGTTTGCTCAGGAACGTGAAGTAGTTATCGGCGAGCTTGACCGTCACGAATCGAATCCTTACGGCTTGATCGGCCAGGTGATGAATGAGCGTTTGTTTTATAAATATCCCAGCCGTAAACGTCCCAGCGGCTTCAAAGAAACCGTGAGGGCGGCGACGACGGAACAAATGCGTCTGATCCAGAGTCGCTATTACGTTCCCAACAATGCGGCGATCGTCGTCACTGGAGATGTTGACGCTCCTGCAGTTTATGCACTCGTGGAGCAACTGTTCGGTGATTGGGAACGGCGAGCGAAGGATCCGTTTGTGGAATTCCCACTTGTTGAGCATCCGCCCCTGCCCAAGAGCTCCGGGGAGTTGCTGGTGCAGCCGGTGCAGAATGTGGTGATCCAACTGGGTTGGCAAGGACCTTCAATCGGTAAAGATGACGCGGCCACTTATGCGGCAGACGTCTTCTCCTTCATCCTGCGCCAGCCGAACTCGCGGTTTCAGCGGGCCCTGGTCGACAGCGGTTTAGTGGCGGGCGCGGGCATTGGTTACTACACGCAACGCAATGTCGGGCCAATCTTTCTGACGCTGCAAACTACTCCGGACAAAGCAAAAGCGGCAGTACGCGCTGCTTACGCGGAAGTGGCCCACTTCAACGACGCCAACTATTTCACCGATGAGGAACTCGAAAGCGCCAAGGCGTTACTTGAAGCTGACGATCTCTTTTCCCGCGAGAAACTTTCCGAGTATTCGCATGTAATAAGTTTCTGGTGGGCCTCAACCGGTTTCGACTATTACCGTGGCTACTTAAAACGATTGCGCGCCACTTCGCGAGCCGACATCAGTCGCTACGTTAATACCTACATTCAGAACAAACCGCACGTAGGCCTCGCATTGTTGTCGGCAGACTCGGTGCGTAGTTCGGGCCTCGCCACTGAAGATCTGGTGGGTAACCAAAACACAAAAGCGGCAACTCAGAAAACGGCAGGGAACTAATCAATGGGAAGCTTCCAGGAAAAATTAGAGACGATTCGACGGGGAGTCCGTCGCACTGGGCTGCACAGTCTGATTCTTATGCTGGCCCTGCTGGCGCTTCGGCGACAGTGACGTGGGCACAAACTGGCGAAGCGCGGACACCCAACGTGCCCGCTGCGCGTGCAGCAACAGGCTGCGGTTGTCGATGACAGTGCGCGACTTGTTAGCGAATTTGAAGTCAACGGGCTGAAGGTTTTGCTGAAACGCCGCGAGGGCAATCAGACCGTTGTTGCCGGACTTTACATTCGCGGTGGCTCACGCAACATCACTCCCACCAACGCAGGCGTCGAGGCCTTGATGCTCGACGTCGCCACCGAAGCCAGTGCTAACTTTCCGCGCGAACGCTTTCGCCGCGAACTGTCCCGCACCGGAACGGTGATTACGTACGGCATCAACTACGACTACGCCGCGCTGATGTTGGGAAGCACGCGTCAACATTTTGAGAAAGGCTGGGAGATTTTCGCTGATGCTGCCCTCCGGCCGAGCTTTGCTCAAGATGATTTCCAACGCGTCAAGCAACGACAACTGATTGGATTAAGTGACGATGAAGATACGCCAGACTCGTACCTACAAGTGCTTCTGGCGCGCGCCGCTTACGCCGGACATCCTTACCTCAACGATCCGCGCGGCACCGCTCAGTCGGTTAGCGCTCTAACTGTTGAGGACCTGAAGCGTTATCACCAGCAAATTATGCAGACTTCGCGACTGCTTTTGGTGGTTGTGGGTGATTTGGAGCTGGCGCAGGTGCGCCGGATGGTAGAAACAACTTTCGGCAAGCTGCCGCGGGGAAACTATAAGGATGTTGCAGTGCCGCCGCTCTCATTCAGCGCGTCTACGGTGACAGTGACACCGCGCGAAATTCCGACAAACTATGTGAAGGGAGTTTTCACGGCGCCGCCGCCCACTTCTCCCGATATCTATCCTCTTCAGATAGCGTCATCGATTCTGCAGAATCGCGTATTTGTAGAGGTGCGCGCAAAACGCAACCTCTCCTATGCCCCCGACGCATTTCTGGGAACTCAGGCGGCGAACACTGGGGGAATTTACGTAACTGCGGTTGATGCGAATCAAGCGGTGCGTTTAATGCTCGAGGAGATTACTCGTTTGCAACGAGACGAGATAACTGCCGAAGAACTGCTCGGCACGACGCAACATTTCCTGACCCGCTATTACCTCGGTCAGGAAACAAACGGAGCGCAGGCGGGTGAGCTGGCGCAGGCGGAATTGATTGGCGGCGGTTGGCGCAACTCGGCGCAATTCATCGACCGGCTGCGAGCGGTGACGGCTGCGGATGTTAAACGCGTTTCCCAGCTCTACATGCGCAACTTGCGGTTCGTGGTGATTGGAAATCCGAAGAGTATTGATCCGAATGTCTTCACCGGCCGGGCGGAAGTCAGCTCTGGTGAGTTTCGAGTTCCTAGTTCTGAGTTTCGAGTCCGAGTTCTTCAGGTAACGGCGACCGGCGTAAACTGAAAACGAACCTCCTGGACGGTTCACAACGCTAAACTCGAAACTCCAAACTCGAAACCAAAACTTATTCCCGTTCGCTTATCAGTCTGGCAAATAGTCTCTCATCCAGGTGCTTGAGCGCGCGTGCTGTCTCTAACCCCTGGTGTTCATTTCCATTTTCGAAGTAAGCGAGCGCAAGATTGTAATAGCCTTCGGCACTCTGTGGTCGTAAGCGCACGGCCTCTTTATAAGCTGCAATCGCATCCATCAGCCTGCCGGAATAGTAATAGGCATCGCCCAGTCTGTTTCGGACTTCATCCGAATTCGGCATCAGAACCACCGCGTGCTGATAGGCTTTAATGGCTTCGTCGTTCTTTCCTTGTTTCACTTTGCAGTAGCCCACCTGGACCCAGGCGTCAGCCCTCGCCGGATTCTTATTTACGGCATTCTCGAAATATCCAAGCGCGTTGTCGAAATTTCCCAGCCAAAGTGAATCAAGTCCGGTCTTATAAAGCGACTCCGAAGGGTCGCCACTTTTGTCGCGCATCGTCAGCTCTGCGAGCAGGCGGCGCTTACCGGCCTGAAGTTGTCGGACGCGGGCGGCGCCGATCGCCAGGTTAATGTTTTGGCCGTTGGTCACCTTGATAGTGACGACGCCCACCACCTGTCCTTTCAAATTAAACACCGGACTACCACTATTGCCGTGCGAGATGGGTGCAGTGATTTGAATGATCTTGCCGATGTTTGGCAGCTCGCGAACTGCGGAGACAATCCCGTCGCTCACCGATCCTTCCAGCTTCAACGGATTGCCGATCACAAAAATCTTTTCGCCCTCTTCGGGTAAGAGCGTGGCGAGTTGACTGGCGCGATGGCGGCTGTGAGGCACTTCAACGCTAAGCAAGGCGAGATCACCTTCCTCGTCAACGTCCAGAAGTCCGGCCACCTGATAGATGCGGCCCTTCCCATCGAGCGTCTTTACCTCGCAACGCCTCGCTCCGCGAATCACGTGCAGGTTAGTCACAACCTGTCCCGGGCGCAGAAAAAACCCGCTTCCCGTCGTCAGCGCGACGCCGCCGGCGTCGTAGGTAACGATCGCGACAATCGCCGGTTTTACCCGTTTGACTAATTCCGGAAGGTTTTCCTGAGAGTAGCCCGATCTGGCAGTAACGAGCGCAAAGAAGAGTAGCAGCAACTGGGGGAAGATGCGTCTATTCATAAGGTCCTTGGGGGGCCGCGTTTTAGCGGACAAGCAAACTGTTGATGGTTATCCGGATGACATTTCAGCCGGGATTGTTTGGGGAGCAGCGTTTTGGAGGGCGGCACTGAGAGCTGCATTGCACAGCCCTGCTTCAACGGGTTTGATTTTACCTGAATAGCAGGGGGCGCGCGCAATGTTTTTGGGATAGGTGGGCAAAAAAGTGGCCGCCTGATGGCGGCCCAAAATTGCTATGGTGTGGTTAAAGTCGTGGATTTAGCTTACTTAATGATTTCCACGAACCCGATTGTCGGCCCCGCAGGGTTCGTCAGAGTGCCGGTGGCGTCTTCCGCCGTCACGAACAAGCCAAAGTCCGCAAGCGCGACTTCCGACTTGATCTCCGCCTCGTTACGACCCGCTGCATTCACAACCTGACCAAGTTTCACAAACTTATTGTCAGGAGAAACGGCCCAGACTGTGAACACCTGTCCTGCAGGAGCGTCCTTCAATTCGTGGAAACGAAGCTTCACTTCAGTCGGTCCATCTTTCCGCGGCGTGATGAAGACATTCGCACGGGCGCCAGTTAGCGCGCCGCTGAAATTCACCTTCATCTTGGTGTCGTCGCCTTTTTTGTAAGCTGGAATATTCAGCATTGGTACGGTGTACGCGGTGGAGGCGGTTGTCGTAGCACCAACTTTTTCACCAACCGGGGCCATCGTGTGCGGAATCACCGCAAGGCCTGTGGGAACCGCACTGCGGAAATAGACGGTCGTAGGATCGTAGGTTGTCAGCGTGCTCTCCGGTGCAGCTACGATCATGAATTTGGAAAGCGGAGTCGTTGCTGAAAACGAACCGGTGCCATCGGCCAACACCACGGGGCCAAGTGACGTTATTGCGCCGGCCGGATCGATGGCATAAAGATTAACTGCCGTTACTTCTTTAGGAACGCCAGTCAAGTTGACCTTGATACGCGTCCCGCTGTCGTCGCGAAGAATCGTTGCTGTTCCTCCCGCACCTTTCAAGGCAACGGGATCAAGAGTAACGATTGTTTCTTTGCCTACCGGATATTCAACTACGGTGAAACTGCCATCTGGATGTTGGGTGGTTTTCGTTACCGTGGTTGGTGTTTTTGTGACCGTGGTGGTGGTTGTCTCTTGAGCGATCGCTACTCCGCAGAGCGCGAAGCTAAAAACCCCGGCTGCCAGACTGCTAACTACAAATTTCTTCATAAGCTTGCTCCTCCTCTTTTTAATAATGTCGGGAATGAAAACTCTGTCGGGGGAATTCGGCTCGTTTGAGCATTAGTGTCCAATTTCAGAGTCGCAACAAGTATGCCCAACCTCACTTTGAACGGTGCCGCTCCCAGACACGGGGTTTAGGGGATGTGCCCAGAAATTTTAAGAAAACAGGCGACGTAGAATCGTACAGAAGTGTACGGGATGTCGTCGTTTTATTGGGCGCGAGCAGCCTGTGTGGGCAACAGTTCTAAGGGTTTCCCCGGTCCTGGAATTATTTGCTGCCCGCCGGGCCAGCGTGTAGGATCAGGCCACCGCTAATGCGTTTGCCAGGCACTGGGAAAGTGCAAAGCAGAATCTGCAATCCGCTAGTGCTGACAAAGGCGGCCATCGGCAAAATGCGATCGACCTTGTGAACAGAGTTATCGATCAAGCTAATCGCGGCATCGTCGTAGGTAATTGAACTTAACAAGCTCTAGAACCCAGCTAAGGCAGCGCCGCTCTTTGACGCTGTCTTTCTCTTTCGAAAGTGATTCAATGGCTGCCAGAATCAAATGGACCGATCGCAAATTTGATTTTAGTTTTCCCGCGGGCTTGTATCCGGAAATGATCGAGCGATTGCGCGGGACTCCCGCCCGCCTTGAGGAGCACCTAGGCTCGTTGGCACCAGACGTTTTGCGGCGCCGCGATGGTGAGCGCTGGTCGATGCAGGAAAACGCGGGACATTTGCTGGATCTCGAATCACTGGTGCGTCAGAGGTTGGACGAGTACCTGGCCAATGCGACTGATTGCATGCCGCCGACATGACTAACCGTAAAACCTACGAATCGCAGCACAATGAGGTGGCAATCGCTACTATTTTAGCGGCGTTTCGCGATCAGCGTTTGCAGTTAGTGGCCCGGCTCGAATCACTCTCACCCGAGGTGTTTGCCCGGACGGCACACCATCCGCGGCTGAATGTGCCGATGCGTTTGGTAGATATGATCTTTTTTCAGGCCGAACACGACGACTTTCATTTAACGCGAATCAGCGAGTTGCGACGGCTGTTTGGTGTCTGATATTCCTAAACATTAACCGAATCCGATGCTTCACATACTCAATGGCGAAACTACTGAAGCGATACTGGCGCAAACAGCTATCGACGGGGAGCGTTTCTCTTTCCGAGATGCTCTGATTGCCGGTCCAGTTCCCGCTGTGAATGGCTCCGATTGGCGTCGCATCAGAGCAGCGCATATCGCGGAAGCTTACGGCGTCGAATTTGAGAAGTGTGAAAACGACTTCGCGCGCCAGCAACAAGTATTCGAGTCCTTTAACGAACATGAAGAGGTAACGCTTTGGTTTGAATCGGATTTGTTCTGCCAGGCTAATCTGCTTTATGTGCTGGATGGGTGCGCGCAGCGTCAGCCTGGAACCAAGCTGTCGCTCATTTGTATTGGTGAGTTTCCCGGGCGGCCCAACTTTCGCGGCCTTGGTGAATTAACTCCGCCAGAGTTGTCATCGCTGTTCGAAAAGCGAAGTGAGGTTACCGCTGCTCAACTCAAGTTGGCCGCAAATGCCTGGCAAGCCTATCGTTCCGAAGATCCGCGATCGGTTGAGCGGCTACTTCAGACTGACACAAGTGCTTTGCCTTTCCTTGACGGAGCGCTAAAACTTCAGCTTACGCGCTTTCCTTCTGCTCGCAACGGACTGAATAGAATTGAAAGCACAGCAATGAAGCTGATCGGACAGGGGTCTACGCGCTTTCTGGATTTGTTCCCGCGGTTTGTATCAGCGGAGCCGGAGTATGGCCTTGGCGACGCTCAGTTTTGGAATGCACTGCAACAGTTGCAGCGTGGCGCGTCACCATTGTTGGTGGCTGAAGGTACACGAGAGACGATGACAGAGAGTGTTTTTGCGATTACCGATGCGGGCAGGAGCGTGTTGAGTGGCGCCGCTGACCGGGTAACTCTGAACGGAATCGATGAGTGGTTGGGCGGCGTCCACCTGCAGGGGAATGCAAACATCTGGCGCTGGGACGACCAGAATAGGAGGCTAGTCAAGGAATAGTTGATCCAAAGTTTCGAGTTCCGAGTTTCGAGATTCAATCCAGAGTTTTGAGAGTCTCAGGTTCTGGTCTCGGAGAGTGCGAGATGCTCACTCGGAACTCGGAACCCGGAACCCGAAAATTCTTATGGACATTGAATCAGTTCGCAAATTCTGCCTTTCACTACCACATGTCACTGAAGGGATTCAGTGGGAGAACGACCTGCTGATGCGCATTGGCAACAAGATGTTTGTCGTGCTTTCACTCGAGCCCGAGAGTGATCATGTCATGTCGTTCAAGTGTACGCCCGAGAAGTTTGCGGAACTCGTAGAGCGCGACGGCATTATGCCGGCGCCATATGTGGCCCGTTACCATTGGGTGGCACTCGAGCGCTTTGACGCCCTCAATAAGCGCGAACTCGAATCTCTTGTGCGGACGGCATATGAGCTGGTGCGCGACAAGCTGCCAAAGAAGGTCCGAGACCAGCTCCAGTGAGGGCAAAAAACCATTTTTCCATTTGTCATTTTCCATTTGCCATTATTTGCCATTTGTCATTGGAAGCGGAAACCCGCGCACTATTAGCGCCAAGGCGCCAAGGGACGCAGAGTTCGCCAGGAAGACTAGTCAGGTTGAGAACTTCAGTTAGAGAACGAGGTATTGTAGACGGGCTGCGAGAGCGGCTGAATTGTTAACTCGTTCCCAGATTCTGTATTGCTTTTTCGCTGGCGTCCTTTGGCGCTTATTTCAAATGACAAATGGACAAAGGAGAAATGGAAAATTCATGGAAATGGTAAATGGAAAATTTATTAATTCAAACCTAATCAACCTCACCTGACCCTCTAAAATCTCCCGACGGACAACCTGTCCGCACCCTCTCTGATTCCAAAAGTAACCCCTCCCCACCGCTCGTCGCATTTCCCAATTTGCACGGAGGTCCTTATGAGACCCAGGTTCTTGCTACTTCTGCTTTTGCTTGCAGTACTCTTTTCCCCGACCACACTTAAAGCTCAAGATAAACGCGAAGTTCTAGCGCGGGAGGCCGTTTCCGCCGATCAGAAAATCGCCAGTGCCGCCATCGCTCAACTGCGAAATCTCGGCCCAGCTGGACTTGAAGCGATGCTCGGTATTCACGCGGCCGCAATTAACAAACAAATTGTGAATCCGCTGACACCCAGCACCCCTGACTGGGAGCGCCTGAGCGAAGCGCTC
Organism: Pyrinomonadaceae bacterium; assembly: GCA_963826235.1. Lineage (GTDB taxonomy): Bacteria > Acidobacteriota > Blastocatellia > Pyrinomonadales > Pyrinomonadaceae > PSRF01. Next base: position 1,323,080 of record CAWGWE010000003.1, read on the forward strand.
GACGCCGTCAGCCAACAAAAGAACAGTTATCTCTCAGGAATGTACTGGTACACGGATATGGGCGAGGCGAAAGCCGCGGCCAAAAGATCCGGTAAGCCGATTCTTTCCTTGCGCCTGCTGGGGAAGCTCAGTGATGAGTTCAGCTGCGCCAACAGCCGTTTCTTCCGTACAATCCTTTATTCCAATTCCACGATCTCGAAAAAATTGCGCGAAGACTTCGTGTTGCATTGGAAGTCTGTACGTCCGGTTCCGCATGTCACCATCGATTTTGGCGACGGGCGCAAATTAGAGCGCACCTTAACCGGCAATAGCATCCACTACATTCTCGATGTCGAAGGTCGAGTTATCGAAGCGTTACCGGGACTCTATGGACCGAACGCTTTCCTGCGTTCCCTGGCCGCGTCGGAAATAGTCTTTGCAAAGTTGCGTGAGGGCAAAAACGCCAATCCGGGACCAGGCTTGAACTCTTACCGCCGGAATAGGATCAACGCTCTATACGCCAAGTGGCTTGCCGACATTCAAAAGACCGGCGGCAAGACGCCTGAAGGGTTGATTCAGGTGCCTACCCCTGGCGGCGTTCCCACCGCGATCCTAATTGCGCCGGCGGCTGTCACGAAGGCAGCTACGGAGGTCAATCTGTTAAGTTCGCTTATGTTTGGTGCGGAGTCCTTAGGACGCGTCACCGACGACGCCACGTGGAGAAAGATTGGCCAGCTGCACTTATCTGATGCGCAGCTGGATTCGCGTAGCATTGGCTTGATCCAAAGAGAAACACGAAAGGTGTTGGGAAATAATGATTTGAAGGCCCTGCTAGACAAGCTACAGCTGAATGTCGCGATTGATTCGGTGCGCAATGAGTATCTAATGCGCGCGAAGATTTACGCGTGGCTGGTTCAGGATCTTGGTCGCAGCGATCTGGAGACTTTCAATAACAAGGTTTACGCGGAGCTATTTCTGACGCCTGCGTCCGATCCCTGGTTGGGTTTGTTTACCGCCGACACCTACATGGCGCTCGAAGACAGCGGCGTGGTGAGGTGAATCTTAGAGCGCGCCGGCTCGACGGCGGCTTTGGGTCAGTACAGCAGGCGGTAAGCGTTAAAGCCAAGGCGCCGAGAGCCGCCAAGTTCGCCAAAGAGCTTAACCCTTCCTTTTCTTGCCTGCGCAAGCAGGCGGAAGCATAGAGCCCAGGGCGTAAGTCTCAAGTGTCATGACACTTTCCGGTGTAAACGATGTCATGACACTTGAGACTTACGCCCCAGGGGCAGGTGAATCAAAATCAATGAAGCCCGTGGCTGCGGGTTACAGTTGGGTTGGAGAAAGTGCGAATGCTGTCGCCCACTTCGCGGGCTCGCTATGGGGTTTACCTGTTAACCTGGGGCTTAGGCTCCAGGCTTTACGCTCGTCGCGTGCTTCGCACGCTTCCGGACTCTGAGCTGGAGCCGGCTTCAAATCATTCCTGGGTAAATATTTCAGCCCGCGTACTGCATCGGCGAATTCAACAGCGGCAACAAGTCGCCGCACTCAAAAACTCTCACGTCATCTTCGTAATAATCGCATCCGCGAGTTCAGCCGTCTTCGAAGTGCCCCCAATGTCGCGAGTGCGGACGTTTCCTTCCTCAAACACCTTCAGCATCGCCTTCTCAATCCGTTCCGCAGCTTCCCGTTCATTCAAATAACGCAACATCAGGATTCCGGACTGCAGCAACGCCGTGGGATTGGCGATTCCTTGCCCGGCTATGTCCGGAGCCGAGCCGTGTACCGCTTCGAACACGGCGCCGAGCTCGCCGATGTTTGCCGCTGGAACCAGGCCAAGTCCGCCGATCAATCCAGCGCAAAGATCAGAAACAATGTCGCCATAAAGGTTCTCCAGCAACATCACGTCAAACTGCTCGGGACGCATTACCAATTGCATGCAGGCGTTATCAATAATTTTGTCGTCTGCCTTTATTTCAGGAAACCCTTCCGCCACTTTGCGAAAACAATCGAGAAACAGCCCGTCAGACAGTTTCATGATGTTCGCTTTATGCGCCGCCGTGATCTGCTTGCGTCCTTCGCGGCGCGCATACTCAAAAGCAAACTTCGCGATGCGCGTGGAGGCCTTCTCCGTAATAATCTTTATGCTCTCGACCACACCAGGCACAACGACGTGTTCGATCCCCGCGTAAAGACTCTCAGTGTTCTCGCGCACGATCACCAGATCGAGTTCCGGATAGCGACAGGGAATGTTGGGTAACGCGCGCACGGGACGGAGATTGGCGTAGAGGTCGAGCGTCTTGCGCAGTCCCACATTGACTGAGGCGAAACCCTTTCCGACGGGTGTTGTGATTGGACCTTTGAGCGCAACTTTGTTGCGCGTGATTGAGGCGAGCAACTCCTCGGGGAGGGTGGTTCCGAATTTCTCCAGCGCCTGAGCGCCGGCGTAGTGAGTTTCCCAGGTTACATCTACTCCCGCGGCCTCAATAATTCTGACGACATTAGAAGCGACTTCCGGTCCGATGCCATCGCCCGGAATCAGTGTGATAGTATGTTTCATAACGAATTGTTGGCTATTTGCTCAATGTAGTTTAATACACGCAGCTCCGCGGTATCCGACTCCCTGCCACGTGCGTCCTTGGATCGTTCAACAGAATAGAGCCACAACTGCGAACTGACAACTGACTAGAAACCAAACTCAAAAGTTGGCAAGTGCATTTTTTAATTCGGATCAGAGAGCTGACGTAGTCGTTGTTGGCGGCGGCGTGATTGGTCTGTCAGTGGCTCGCGCGCTTGCTCGCAAGCGAGTTGGAAGCGTGCTGTTGCTCGAGCGCGCAGAATTGGGCAGGGAAGCATCCTTCGCTGCGGCGGGTATGCTGGCACCGCAAGCTGAAGCAAACGTTGACGATGCTTTCTTCCGACTTTGTTGCCGCAGTCGTGATCTCTATCCTACCTTCGCAGTGCAACTGCTTGAAGAAACCGGCATCGACGTCGAGCTCGATCAGGCGGGAACGCTTTACTGCGCCTTCACCGAACACGATTGTGCGGAGATCGAAAAACGTTATGAGTGGCAGCGTGGCCTTGGCTTGCCAGTCGAAAAACTAACGCCACGGCAGGCTCGCGAACTTGAACCAAATCTTTCAGAGAAAGTGTTAGCCGCGTTAAAGTTTCCTTTGGATATCCAAGTTGAGAATCGCCAGCTGCTGCGAGCCCTGATTGCAGCTAACGAAAAGCTAGGCGTGAAGTCGTCCGCTCATACCACCGTGGAATCGCTGCGTATTGAGAGAGGCAAGGTAACAGGGGTTTCAACTTCGAAAGGATTTGTGAAAACGCCCAATGTCGTGATGGCCGGTGGCGCCTGGAATTCCTTCATAAAGACCGGAACCGCGACTCCGCAAATTCGCATCGAACCAGTGCGCGGGCAGATGATGTGTTTCGAGGCCCAGCCTGCGGTCGCGCACCACGTGATTTATAGCGCGCGAGGTTATGTAGTGCCCCGTCGCGACGGCCGCCTGCTAGCTGGTTCGACAACCGAAGAAGCCGGTTTTGTAAAAGAGGTAACCCGTGGCGGGCTCGAGGCAATACGCAATCACGCGCTCGAAATTGCTCCGCGCATCGCGGAATTGACGTTGGTTGATTCGTGGGCTGGTTTGCGGCCGCGCGCGGCTGATGAGCTGCCGGTGCTAGGTAAAACGGGTGAAACTGAAGGGCTCTTCTTTGCTACCGGCCATTACCGCAACGGCATTCTGTTGGCGCCGCTTACTGGCGAGTTGATCGCCGCCCTGATAGCGGATAATGTCGTCGCAGCGGAGCTTCAAACTTTTGCTCCCGACCGATTCGCCGCCGTCAGTGTTAACTAATTACTTCTTTAAATGAGCATGCGCCACTTTCAATTTGCCGTACTCGCCCTCAGCTCGTGGTTGTTGCTTACGACACCTGTTGCAAGTCAAACGACGGCTGGGAATGGTCCAGCAGTTCCACCCGTTCGCGAATCGAATACGAACGACGAGCGCCCCGCCCAGGAACTCTATGAAGACGCGAATGGATATCTGGGCCGGAAGTATGCCGAGTTTAATAAACAGAAACTTGCCTACGATTCAAAGCTGGAGACAAAAACTAAGCAGGAACAGAAAGAGGTCGCGCTAGCTAATGCTGAGATTTTAATGCGGCGCAAGAATCTCTCCGACGATGATCTTTATTACCTGGGAATGCTGCGGCACCTGGTGGGCGATGCCGAAGCCACATTGAATTTGATGCGGCGTTACCTCGGAAAGAATGCGCAGGGAGACAAGGCGCAGATTGCGCGGGCTGTCGTGGTGCTGCACGCAACGCGAACTAATCTGTTATCAGAAGCAGAAGCAACAGTTGCCACCTACCGGAAAAGTGAACCGATAGACTTTAACGAGCTGTTCGGAATGGAAGCGCTATTAACCGAAGCTTTCAGGAAAGCGAACAACTACCCCAGCATGGAAACGCACGCGCGGGGGATGCTTGAAGTCGCTCGCAATGAAAAGGCGGTGAAGAAGATTGGTGTATTCAGACGTGATGAGCGTCTGTTTAGGGCCTCCTCACAGCTTGCTGAGGCGCTACTAAAAACCGATCGGCATGACGAAGCGCTCGAAACCCTCCGTGATTTGCTGAAGCTCTCAATCGCTTTGCCCTCAGGCAATCTCTATAAGATGACGCGCGTACGGCTTGCTGGATTGGATCCGGGCAGCGACTCGCTCAAGTTGTTTGCTGGTAAGAGACTCGAAACGGGTGTAACGCCGGAGATCGTCGGGGCGCAGTGGATTGATCAGCAGCCGGTAACGCTTGCAGAGTTGCGCGGCCAGGTGGTGCTGTTGGATTTTTGGGCTCACTGGTGCGGACCGTGTCACTATGTTTTCCCGAAACTGCAACGCTGGCACGAGAGCTACAAGGACAAGGGCCTGGTGATCCTGGGCATGACAAATTATTCCGGTCAGGCCAATGGCCGGCGCGCTACGACCGCGGAGGAGTTGGCTTACCTGCGAGATTTCAAGAAGCGCAATCGGCTGCCTTACGGGTTTGTCGTGTCGGACTCGCCGAAGAATGATCTCAATTACGGCGTGTCATCGATTCCGATGTCCTTTCTGATTGACCGCAATGGCAATGTGCGTTTTATCGCCGCGGGCGCGAATGACGAGGAGATCTCCGCCTTGGGCAAGAAGATCAAAGAGTTAATTGAGGAGCCGGCGACGTCTTCCGCGGCAGCGAATCCGGCGAACAAAGGGCAGCAATAATAGCCAGTTTCGTTTCGCGGAGAGTTTGCTCTTATAATCGACGCAATCAATACGTGGCAGGTTTTAGGATTAAGTAATGGAAGGTTCAAGCATCACTATCGGCATCGCTTTTCTGGCGGGCATTCTCTCGTTTCTTTCGCCCTGCGTATTACCGCTTGTGCCCGGTTACGTGTCGTTGATGTCAGGCGTCAGCATTGACCGGCTTAAAGAAGGCGGATCGGCTTCGAATGCTCGGAGCGCCGTGATTCTTAATTCACTCGCTTTCAATGCTGGTCTCTCGGTGATCTTTCTCGCACTAGGCGCAACTGCAGGTCTCGTAGGCGCCACAGTCCTGAACAACATCTGGGTCAGGATCATCGGCGGCGTAATTATCATTGGCTTCGGTCTTCAGCTAATCGGCCTGCTGAAAATTTCCGCACTCTATAAAGACACGCGCTTTTTCTCCGATGACAAGCCACGCGGCATGGCCGGTTCTTTTACTTTAGGAATTGCTTTCGCTGCTGGTTGGACGCCCTGCATCGGACCAATCCTCGGAGGCATCATTGGGCTCGCGGCCACGAGCGGCGGATGGCGCAGCGGACTTTTGCTTTCGGCGTTTTACTCGGCAGGGTTAGCCATACCCTTCTTGTTGACGGGGCTGGGCCTTAATTCGTTCCTCGGCTTCTACGGAAAGTTTCGTCGCCACCTGCACAAGGTTGAAGTCGTATCCGGCGTAATCCTGATCGCAGTTGGATTACTAGTAGCCACTGGCTTCTCGACGTTGCTTGCCAGTTCGACGCTCGCCAGCATTTTACCCAATGCGGAAAGCTGGTTGAAAGTTAAGCAGCCCGCTCCGGTGACTGCTACCGCTCCAGAAAATCTCGCATCGTTTCCTGTCGCCCCGTCCGTTGAATTCAAGACACTCGAGGGCAAGGCATTTCAACTGGAGGAATTGCGGGGACGGGTTGTGTTGCTGAACTTTTGGGCCACCTGGTGTATCCCTTGTCGCTCCGAAATTCCCGAACTGAATACCATGCATCGCGATCTCGAAGCCCGGGGCCTTTCCGTTGTCGGCGTGTCTACTCATGACGGCGCCGACACTGTGAGAGATTTTTGGAAGGACATTAAGCAAGACTATCGCGTGCTGCTTGGCGATCAGCATGTCGAATCACAGTTTGCGGTAGGACCGCTGCCGACCACTTTTATTCTGGACCGCGAAGGCCGCATTCGCGCGAAGATAATCGGCGAGCGCAACCGCCAATCGTTTGAAGCAGCCGTAAAGCCGTTACTGGAAGAAACCGCCACGGCCCGGCTTATTAAATGAAGTAAAGCGGCTCGAAGTGTGCAGTTAGGAGTATGGCAATGACTAAGCTATTGACGCTCGTGTTCTTTCTGATCGCGCTGGCCCCGGTGGCCGCCAATGCGCAACACGAGTACTCACCGCTGGAAGAAAAAACGGTTAACTATAAAAACTGGACGCTCCCGAGCCTTTCCGGCGAAAAGCCTGTCGATTTGCGCACACTAGTGGCCGGCAAAAAACTGGTCATGGTTGTTTACTTTGCACCCTGGTGCGGCAATTGGCGGTTTGAAGCGCCAGTCGCGGCGAAGCTTTACGAGAAATATAAAGCGCAGGGTTTCGAGGTGATCGGCGTTAGCGAGTATGCATCGCGCGATGAAGTTAAGGCTTTCTTTGGGCCCAATGGTCCGCCTTATACGGTAGTTAGTGAATCGGAGACGCGCGAGGACAAGCAAAAGACCGCACACTATGGTTACCGTCAATTGACCGGCGATCGACGAAACTGGGGATCGCCGTGGAACATTTTTCTTGAGCCTGCGAAGTTGGCGAAAACCGGCGACCTGCTTGCGGAAAAGGCCTGGGTTGTAAATGGTGAATTGATCGAAGCGGATGTCGATAAATTTATCAGCGAACGCCTGAACGCGACTACGACTGCGGCAATTGAGCCGTGCAAGCCGCAGTAAGACAGTCGTCAGTAGTCAGTAGTTAGTAGTGGTTATTGGCCAAATGAAAGTGACCCCCCTTTGAGGGGAAACTTTCATGGCAGAATATAAGTCGTTCGCGTCATCGTTAATAAGCTTAGTCGGTCAAGCAAATGACGAAAAAAAGAGTCTTCGAATTCGTGCCCTTGTGCATCGTTTATTCTTCCAAGAGCATGTGCCGAAAAAGATGATTGCTCGCCAATTACAAGTCAGCAAAGGTTTCGTCAGGCGCTGGACCCGTGAGCCCGCGCAAGACCTGGCTGTTGATGATCGGGGCTGGCCGAAAGGTCAGCGCCGTAGCTGGGACCAGGCAACAGTCGAGCGAATAAAAGAGATCCATCAGTTTCTGCAACAGGATCCGCAGCAGTTTTTTTCCGGAGCCACTGCAGTTGCTCAAGAGTGGCGGCGCCGGCATCCGACAGTGGACCCGCCAGCGTTGCGTACCATTGGTCGTTTGCTGGCCGAGCTAGGGCTGTCAGGCAAACGCCGCACAGCTAAGGCCAAAGGCGCAGCTCGCTATCTCTGTTATCCCGAACACACCATTTATCAGCAACTGCCCGGGCGCGTGCTGGAAGCGGACTTCATCGGCAAGAAGTACCTGGGCGGTGGCGAGCCTTTGAACTTCATCGGTTTCAGTTTCAAACAACCGCCAAAACTACGCCATTTTCAGTACGTGCCGGCGCAAACCGCCGAGGTGGTGATCGCCCAGTGCCATCGCTTCTTCACCCATTATGAGAAGCCTGACTATCTCAAGATCGATAACTGCGGCGCCACTATTGGCAGCGGTTCCGGCCAGCGCACGCTGTCACGCTGCGTCTGCTTTCTTTTGCGCGAGCAGGTGATACCCATCTTCTCGGTGCCCCGCAAACCATTCTCCCAAGCGTCGATCGAGGGTAATAACTCAGTCTTCTCGCGCAAGTTCTGGAACGCCCGGCAGTTCACTTCGCGCGCTGCTGTTAGGCAACAACTGAAGTGGTTCAACCAAGCCTCTGAACTCTATACCCAATACAGGCGACCGACTCGGCCCCAACCCAGAAAGAAAGGTTTCGTGCCCCAGGTCTACTTCATTCGTCAGGTCGCCGCTGAAGCCGGAGCGCGCTCCGGCTTCATCAACATCCTGAATGAAAAGATCTCTTTGCCAGTCGCTTACATCGGCTATTTCGTGCTGGCCCGCTGGGTTCTTCATAAAGAACTGCTGGAAATCTATTTTGAGAAAGAGCTAAAAGCGAAATGCATCAAACAGGTGCGATTCACTGTTAATAACAACGCCAGTTTCAATTACTGTTGAGGGGTCATTTTCATTTGGCATTCAACCAGTAGTCAGTAGTTAGTAGTTAGTAGTTGGATTATTGACTACCAAATACACTGAATATCGAGTACCGACTCCTGACACCACTGACCACTGACCACTGACCACTAACCACTAATTTCTGACTCCTGACTCCTGACTCCTGTCTCCTGACTCCTTATCAATGAAACTTCGTCTGCTCTACCACGGCCATTGTTTTGATGGAGTGGCATCGGCCGCCATCTTCAGTCGCTTCTACAACGAAAAGGTTCATCCGGAGGCAGAGATCCACTACCGCGGATTGCTGCATCGGCCCGGGACCCTTTTTGACATGGAAATGTTTGATGGCGACGAAAATGCCATCGTCGATTTCAAATACGCAGCTTCGGAACGGTTGACGTGGTGGTTCGATCATCACGAGTCTGCCTTTCTCACTCCCGAAGACGAAGCTCACTTCCGTGCCGATACTTCAGGCACAAAGTTTGTCGATGCCACCCGCAAGTCGTGCACGGAGTTTATCGCAGACATCACCAGTTCGCGTTTCGGATTCGACGCGGAACCACTCCATTCGCTCATACACTGGGCCCATATCATCGACGGCGCGCTTTACGAATCTCCAGCACAGTGTGTCGAACTAAAAGAGCCGGCACTGCAATTGATGCAGGTGATTGAAGCTGATCCCGATGACGACTTTATCGAGCTGCTGATTCGCCAACTCGTAGAGCAGCCGTTGGAAGCAGTCGCTTCGAGCGAGGAAGTGCAGCGTCGCTTCCGTCCGATTCAGCAACAACATCTGGAAACTCTTGAGGCGGTGCGCCGCAAAGCAGTCTTTGCTGATCGAGTCGTCCGTTTTGATCTCATCGATGAAGGTTACGAAGGCTTTAACAAGTTCATCCCTTATTATCTGTATCCTGAGACAACCTATTCAGTAGCGCTCACGCGCGGCTCTGTTAGAACAAAAATCTCGGTGGGTTCCAATCCCTGGGCCCCAGTGCCCCGGACGCACAACATCGCGAAGATCTGCGAACGTTATGGCGGTGGCGGGCATGCCGTGGTGGGGGCAATATCGTTTAGGCCGGACGAGGTTGAACGGGCCCGAGAGGCGTTTCAGGAAATCGTAACGGAACTTTCGAATTGAGGGCCCATTACCGTTGGTTCCATAAGCCGCCAAGCCGCCAAGCGACGCAAAGTACGCCAAGCAAATTCAAGTAAGAAAATCCTTTACAGCGCCGTATCGGGATCTTCCATCCGTAAATTTCACGCTTTACAGTTAATAATCTCTTGGCGAACTTGGCGCGGCTTGGCGGCTCGGCGGTAAATCCCGGGTTGATTAACGCCGTTCCGCTTGTATGGGCGTGTTTTGAAACGAGGCGATGCTCCACTTGCCATTGTCCTTCGTAACAACCCAACTGTTCAGGGCGCGATCGGTTCTCCTCTGACCGCCGACGCTGTGTTCCAGATTCCATTCAATATGGACTACCGCGACATCAGGTCTTAGAAAGCGAATGCCGTTAACCGTGGCGATGTTTCGACTGTCTTTATAGATCGTCGTAAAAATTTGCGTGTGACCCTTTTCGATTTCGTCGCGGCCTTTAATCTTCCTACCGTTAACCACTACGTAGTCAGCATCGGCTGCAAAGGGAGCTGCAAAAGCTGCACCGTCGTGGGCGTTCCAACCATCCTGGACTTGCTGAACGAGTTGTTTGATCGCAGTCTCGTCGGCGGTTGCTGTCTGGGCCGTCTCCGCAGGAACCCAAACTAACGTTAGGATAAAGACTGCGAACCACAACAGACAATTTCTTTTCGACATAAATAACTCTCCTTGTTCTTCGTTATAAGCAATCAACTCAGGCGGAAGTGCGAACTGCTCTTTCGTAAGCTGCTGTCAATTCCTGCTGATTCGTAATACACATCTCCAGGTCGCGTAACAGGCCGTTTTCAACGCCATAAATCCAACCGTGCACTGCGAGTTCCTGGCCGCGTGCCCAGGCGTTCTGAACAATCGTGGTGCGGCTGACATTCAACACCTGCTCGATCACATTTAGTTCACAGACTCGATTTAATCGCAGGGCTTCTTCTTTAATGTTCGCAAGCTCTGCTGCGTGATCGTGCATCACGTCCTGAACATGGCGCAGCCAGTTATCGATCAGCCCCAGTTGCAGGTTGTCCATTGCCGCTTTCACACCGCCACAACCATAGTGGCCGCAGACAATGACATGATCTACTTCGAGCACATCCACCGCGAACTGGAGTACGGAGAGGCAATTAACATCGGTGTGCACCACTACATTCGCCACGTTGCGGTGCACAAACATTTCCCCGGGCAGCAAACCGACAAGCTGTGTCGAGGGCACGCGGCTGTCGGAGCAGCCAATCCAGAGGTAACCAGGATTCTGTTGCTGGGCCAGCTTTTGAAAGAATTCCGGATCGCCGGCCTTTATACCTTCGGCCCAGGCGCGATTGTTCTCAAGGAGTTCCTTTAGGTCTTTCATTAAAAAAGTAGTAGGTCAGATGCGCCGCGGCGCTCATCATCACTTAAGCTTTACCGTCCTCACCAGCGCATCAAAAGTGGCCACGTGAGCAGGGTCCAGGTAGGTTAAAAAGAATTCCAAGCCGTAGCCATTCTTGATCACCATATAGACCTTCTGCAGGAAGACACCGTTGGGCGAAGTCGTCTTAACCGAGGCGACGCCAAATTCTACCCCGTTGATAGTTTCACTGCGAATACCGTCTTGAAACTCCATCTGGAAGCTGGAGTTCTTTGTCATTGCTTCCATACTGCGAAGGCCATCGACGCCGGTCTTGATGGCTGGAGAGCTGACTCGCTCTGCGATCACGATCAATGACGCATTGTTTGGAGCGCCTGCCGGTGCCCGGGTCAATGACAGCAAAACAGTACTCCGTTCGATCGATTTCTCGTATTCGGCGCGCTTCTTCGCTTCTTCGTTCGCTACCAGTTTCTTCGAGGCTTCGGCAATCTCCTTGTTACGACCCTGCACGACGACCCAATTGCGGGGTATTGAAAATGAAAGCCCAAAGAAGTCGTTAACGTAGTTGAGTCCATCGAGGTGGCCCATGTCGACTGCTTGCGTGAGGGCCTCAGGAGTGGCGGCAGGCTTTGCCACAGTTGCCTGTGCAAAACTCTGCGAGGGAAGACACGTCGCCAGTAATAGCAAAGAAGATCTTAGGAGGAAGTTCTTCATGTGAGTCCCTGGATCGCGGGCATTGCAAAGTCAAGAGACTGCTTCTACTTCTTCATCAATTCCAAAACAGCCCCCGTCATCGCCTTCACTCCGGTGCGGATTGTCGGCTCCGGTACGGGAGCGAAGAATGGCGAATGAAGCGAGGGCATAGGTTTGCCAGTGCGCCGGCTCTCTGCCAGCACTGAGGGATCAGCGGCTCCCAACCAGAACATCACAGCAGGTATCTGGTTTCCTTCTAAAGCAAACCTGCCGAAGTCTTCGGCTCCCATGACCGGTGGAACCGAAATTACTTTTTCCTTGCCCAAGAGTTTTATAAAAACAGCGCTGAGTCGCTCCGTTAGCGCAGGGTTGTTGTAAGTCGCCGGAGTAGTTTCTGAATCGATCACGTTTACCACTGGCGCGAGCTCAGAAGGCACACCGGCAGCGATCGCCGTTCCTTTGGCAATGCGATCGATACTCGCCAGAATTTTCTGGCGTACTTCTTCTTTGTAGGATCGAATCGTAAGCTCCAGCTTCACTTGATCGGAAATAATGTTCGCGCGGGTGCCGCCATGGAACGAGCCAACCGTGACGACGGCAGGGTCAATCGGAGGCACCTCGCGGCTAACGATAGTCTGCAACGCGAGAACGATCTGCGATGCCAGCACAATAGGATCCTTCGTTACCTCCGGCCGCGATCCATGGCCGCCGATGCCGCGCACTGTGATCTCTACTTTGGTGGCATTGGCCAAAGCGAACCCGGGAGTGACGCCCAGGGTTCCCGCTTCGAGATCGCTGGCATCATGTAGTGCCACAGCATAATCAGGACGTGGAATTTGGTTATACAGTCCGTCGTCCAGCATCGCCTTCGCGCCGTCGGTCGCTTCTTCCGCCGGCTGGCCCACCAACACGAGCGTGCCACGCCATTGATTCTTAAGCTCCGCAAGCAACCGCGCGGTTCCCAGTAGCGAAGTGATATGAATGTCGTGACCGCAGGCATGCATTACCCCGACATCCATTCCCGCGTCATTTTTTGTCCGCACCTTGCTCGCATAGGCCAGTCCGGTTTTCTCCTCCACCGGCAATGCGTCCATATCGGCCCGCACGAGCACGGTAGGTCCAGCGCCATTTTTTAACACCCCGACAACGCCGTACCCCTTCCATTCGGGGCGACTGTACTTGCCGAGTCGCTCCGTAACTGTGTAACCAAGGGCGCGCAGTTCTTTCGCAAGAAACGCCGCTGTCTTCTCTTCAAAGTGTGAAAGTTCGGGAGCGGCGTGCAGGCTCTTGTAGGTAGACACCAGCCCGGCGAGGTCCCGATCGATCAAAGAGTCTAGGGGTTGTTGGGCTCGCGCCAGGCCGCACAGGCCGAGTCCTACCAGCATTAATAAGCAAATTTTGAATAGTTGATGAGACATGGCCAGATTTCCTTTTCGGAGTCAGGTCAAAGACCTGTTGATAACTGCTCGTTAACGGCAAGTCTGAGACTTGCCGCGCACCTGAGAGTCAAAGACTAGGCGACGCCAAAGTCGGCGATGATGTTTGAGACAAGGAAGCAATGTCATTTTGGATCGGCAAACAGTTCATTGACGAGGGCGCTTGCATCGCTGGAATTGGTCTTAGGGAATAACGCGCGGCCGCCTGTCTCTTTTGTGATTTTTGTCAAGAACTTGACTGCCTTACTGCGCGGATTTCCACCCACCAGTCTCATTTCGTCTTCAAGTTCTCTAACCAGGCCGATCGCAAATACCTTAATCTGATGCTTCTGCAATTCAGCCAGCAACTCCTTCTCTTTAATCTTGCTCTTTCTGTCTTCACCGTCGGTTATCAGGACTAAAACCTTGCGCGCGTTGGGAGTTTTGTCTTGTTCGGCCCTGGCGTTGAGGTGGTTCACCATTGAGTGGACCGCGTCTAGAAGGTTTGTCTGTCCCCCTTCAATAAACAGGCTGTCCAGGTAGCGGGAAAGCACCTCGCGATCCTGGTTCCAGATGGTATGTGCCACCGTCAGCGGCGGCGCGTCTTTGGGGTCGCCTGTTCCTTTAAAACTAAAGATGGAAACGGGGCCATGCTTGTGAGCATCCTGCAGTACTTCATTTCCCAGAGTGAGCACACGATTGAACTGTGACCTTAAAGATCCGGAGTTATCCACCAGGATGGCATAGAGGGCGGGCTGATCGGTTTGTCCTAGCGTGCCACCGGCGAGACCGAGCAGCACGACAACCAGCATTAATACCTGACCCAGCTTTCGCATCATCGTTTCCTTCGGTTATGACTGCTTGATATTCGTAAAGTGCGACGCTACTACCTGCCAGCGTCCATTCCGCTTCAGGTAAGTGTTTGTGAAATAGACGCGACTGTTAATCTTCATGTCCTTGTACATGTAGTTTTCGATGATGAACCCGGTTGAGATTGCCGTGCTGCCGAACACGCGCACCTTTGCGCTCTCCTCATCGATTTTGAAAATTGCGTCAGGCGCGAACTCGGTGTAATCGGCGGCGACATTGGCACGCTTCTGAGTTTTGTTCAAGATTCTCCCATTGGCGCCTGTGATCAAAAAATCGTCAGCAACAATGCGATCGAAGTCTTTTAAGTCCTTACTGCTGTAAGCCTCTATGATCCATTGCCGATCCATCTGTTTGATAGTTTGGACGACATCATCGGATTGCGAAGCAGGTTTGGCGTCTTGACCGAAAACCAATGAGACTGTTACGAGTGCGAAGATGGCTAAAGCTAAAATGTTCTTCATGATGTGATTCCTCGTTTCTTTACCGTTTACCGCCAAAACGCCAAGAGCCGCCAAGTGCGCCAAGAAATGATTAAGCGCAAAATCGAGTGAAGTCTGGATTTCACTCTGAACCGATCATTAACGGTACGGTACGGTGCGGTAGCGACCGCACTCACGAGACAAGGCTTTAAGGTCCTGACGCAGAATCGCAGCTCACTTGAGTGCGGTCGCTACCACTCCCGTACCGTACCGTTGAGTGCTTCAGTTTGCTCCGTACCTACCGACTCGTCTTTAATTCTTGGCGACCTTTGCGGCCCTTGGCGACTTGGCGATTAAATCGAACCTATCACTCCACCTATCCACCTAAAGCTGCGACTGAAGCAGTCTTGGGAGCGCCTTCGGGCAAGTCCAAAGCCGGCCTGGTTTGCCCCCGGTGGCAAGTCGTGCAATTGATCACCGGCTTTTCGCTCTCAAGATTTTTGATGTTCTTCAAGAGGTCGTTATTGATCGTGCGCACCATCTGCGCCATGTCGCGCGCTGTTTGCTTGGTGGGCTTGTCATCCTTTTCCCACTCGTCGACTACATGACAATGAGTACAATTAACTCCGAGCGAGCGGCTGTAGCCAATCTTCATTACGTTAAGCAAGCGTCCCGCTGGCACACCTTTCAGAAATTGAATGTTTTTGAAGACTGCTTCCGCCGGTTCGTTCTCTCGGCCGGCGATCTTTTTTCTCAGTTCATCAAGTTTTGCCTCCTGATCGAAAGTTTGAGACAGGGAAGCAGTATTGCTCTCTGCGTCCGCAACGTTGGCCAGGTGTGCGGTTCGGGAATTCAAAATCAGAAAACTCAGAATCATAACCAGCGCGAAGACAATTCCGATTTTGGTTGCAGATCGTTTACTCATGAAGGTTAGTCTCCTTAAGAAGAATCCGTGCAGACGTGGCGAGTGAAGAGCTGCTAACCCAGATAAACTTAAATCGTCTCAGCGTTAGCGTCGCAGCGCGTGCGCGTGGTCTAACGTAGCGTGGATTGTTTACCGGGGCGCGCGTCGCAACGCCAATTTGTTGGGAAGACCTTCGATGCCCGCTCTGCTGATGATTCGCCACTGCAAAGTGCGCCCGCTCAACACGAGTTTGGCAACGCTTGGGTGTCGCCCATCATTAGGAGCTTTGAAGTTAACATTCTGTTGGTAACCGGGAACGGTTGCGAGCGGGTCGAATTGTAGCGTGATGTTCTTATTTTTAACTACACCAAGAAACGGTGTTTGATTTCCATCCTCGCCTTGCCATTCGCCGTTAATGAACTCGTCCACGCTATAAACCCCACGCACGATGTTGGCTTTCCGCGTGATCATGAGACTAAATCGCGTTTGCGGCGTGTCTTTTACAGCGACTTCGCTCCACTCCCAACGTCCAGTGATGGCTTGTGCTTGCAGTGATCCGGCAATGACAAGCAATAAGGCGAAGGTGACAAAAGATTGGCTTTTCATTTCTCTTGCTGCGTATCCAGCATGCGCCAAAAGTAAGGCATGACTTCAGTGGCGATGCGGCCGTTGCGTCCCCAAAATCGGTTCCGATGATCGCCATTGTATTCCTCGAACACATGATCGATGCCGCGTGCAGTGAGGGCTGAAGAAAGTGCGCGTGCCGTTGGCGGAATGTGTGTGAACTGATCCTCGTAACCTGAGTCGAAACGCAAACCACGCAACTTCGATAAGTTGGCACTGTATTCGTCAACCATCAGCACCGGCAGATTCTTTTGCCACTTACTGAATCCCGGTTCGGCAGGTTGAAGCTTGCCGTCGACCAGAGCAAAAGGAAAATCGACAAAGAAAGGCGGGCGCTCGGGATTGGGGGAGAATGCCTGGGCGATGACTATCACTCCAAGAGCATAGAAGTCGCGGCTCTTCATCGCGTCTTCGGGCGTTTTCAGCTTAAGCACGTTGGTAAAAGCCGGATTTTCAATCGAGAGATCGCGTCCCCAACCAAGCACCGCTGGATTCAACGCATAGATGACGCTGAAAACATCCGGGTGTTTCATTCCCAACTTGATCGCGCCATAGCCGCCCATTGAATGTCCGGCAAGGCCGCGACTGGAAGCGCGCGCGAGTGTTCGATACTTGCCATCGATGTGGCTCACCAGCTCCTTGACGGTAAGGTCTTCCCAGTTACCTGTGACGCTGGAATTGGTATAGAAGCTGCCGCCCCACTTTGTTAGTTGATCGGGCATCACAAGAATCATTTCGCCGAAGGCACGTTCAGCAATCCCACTGTCCATCACTCCAGGAATCGTGCCCCACGAATCACTCCGCGTCGTCCACGCCTTCATCCAAACCTCGGGAGTGTCGGTGATGCCATGCAGCAGGTAGACGACTGGATATCTCTTTGAGGGCGAGGTGTCGTAACTCGGTGGTAAGTAAACGATGACGCTGCGATCCGCCGATTCACCTGTCACGGTTTTTTCGAGCGCGGCACTGTGAAGTGTGTCGCGCACAACCCTGCCTGTCTGGGCAAAGGCCAAAGGTGCAAAGAAGATGAGTGGTAATAACAACACGCCGCAACGAGTAGCCCAGGTGCATAGCCGTCGTTGCGGAGAAATGAATTTGATCATGATCCCTCCAGGATTAACTCCTGCTTGTTCTCGTTGTGCTGGAAATTGATTCGCCTCCCTTAAACAGACCTCAAACTGTGGCGAATTCTGGACGATACTTAATGAGGCCGTGGCGGCCATCTAAGGCACCAGGTTCCAATTCTAAAACCATAAACACTTCGTCAGGCACAAGGTATTCACTGTGCAATTCCTTCCGGCTCGCAGGAATAAAGCCGAAACGCGGATAGTATTCAGGATGTCCCAGAACAACGACAACACCACAGCCGATCCGCTTACATTCTTTAAGTCCGGCGCCTACCAATTGTGAGCCAATACCTTGCCGTTGGTAATCGGGCAAGACGGCCATCGGCGCCAGGCCCATCATCAACGAAGCCGAATTATCGTCCTCTAGCGATACCGGACTAAAGAGAATGTGTCCGACGATTTGCTCGTTATCGACAGCGACTAGAGACACGATTGGATCGGCAGCGGAGCGAAGTGCGTCAACGAGCGAAGCTTCGTTAGGGCTATCGAAGGCCTGCTCGTTAACCTGCCGCACCGCGTCAAGGTCAAGTGTATTTTCCGAACGAATGATAATCACCGGAACTTGGGCCAAAGGGAGCCGCCAGATTTCAAACGAATCACGATCTCTACGAGACTCGTTAGCAGAAAGACAGCGATCAATATCCGGAAAGGCGTGAATGTTTCCATCAGGAGACAGACTATTCCGGCACTGGCGAGGATGATGTTCACCAGAGCGATGATCAGCAGGTCAGTTCTGCTCAGTGAGTTTTCTGTGAAGGGCTTAATCATGTTCGGCTGGAAGGCAAGTACCAACCTGGCGATACCACCCCCCAGCAGCGTGAGCGTAAGTATAATCAGGACGACAATTTTCATAATGTGACTCTACACCGTTCGTGGCGTTGCTGCTTGCGTTTCCGAGTTTAACCGCAAAAGCGCCAGGGCGAAGACGCTGATAGCGCCAAAACGCCGAGACGCCAAGACGCAAGGAAGATATCAACAGCTGAAATGAACCCTTCCGTAAAGACCAGGTCTTATGCTTCTGAACGCCTGCTTTCGCGTCTCTGCGTCCTGGCCCTGGCGGTAACGTTCATGCTTTTCCGGAAGCTATGGTTGCGCGAGCCATAGTAGCCGAGCTTCGACTAAGCAATGGTACTTATGTACTCGTCGGGCAAGCCGATACGCTGCGCAAGTTCCTTTAACTTTGCCGCATACTCCGGATTCCGTTCGGTCGCCGCCGGCGTTGTGGGCAGATTGAAGCAGAGCGCCGGAACCTGAACATCATTGGCGACCGAGGCGATCACAGCCTCAGGGCGATAAATACTGACCGAGTCGTCTGCGTACAGTGAATCGAGCTCCGCGTGATTCAGTGAGAAGATTACGCCATGCACCGTTTCACCGTCGCTTGGAACCAACGTTGCGCGCTCTCCAATCATCAGCCGAAAGTTTTCCAGGTATGCTAAGCGGCGATGCTGCGGCCTGATTCCTTTTGCGAGCAGCAACGTCTCGTCCATGAACAAGCCATAGAAGAAGACATCTATACGTCTAAGTAGGTTATTGGCCATCCCGTGTCAACGATTGGGGCGAAGTTGAGGCCGAAACCGCTTGTGATCCGAAATGGACGCTTCACATTCGCCCGCATTATCAAGCGCCATGCAGCATAATACCGTGTCAGGCGTTGTTATTGAGCCCTTGCTAGATAATGAATAGTTATGCTTCTTACTTAACACACGACGATGAGCAAGCTCAGAACGAGATACCGGGCATGGGTTCAACGAAGGCGAACAAGATTCACCAGGAGTTGGGCGCTGAGGAGAGCTAAAGGAAAAAAGCGCTTCTTGGTATGGGGAACAACCGTCATGACATTGGCCTTGATTTCCGGTGAGATGTTAACAGAGCGAAGCTGGAACAAATTCTTTGCCAAGTGGCCACTTAAAGTGATCATCTATCTAAGCGTTAGTCTGACGTACGTGGCAATTGCTTGGCGCGAAAATGAAAGGGCCTATCGGCGTTATCTGATGGAAGCACCCAAGCCCCAACTCGATCCCCCTATTTCCACGCGCGAAGCATAACAAAGCCCACAGCCTTGAAGGCGCGATAGCAATAAGTCCTACCTTCCTTGATCAGTGAAGTATGTTATTGCCGTTGAAACGGCCCAGGATCCAATTGGTCACCTAACCAGTAGTAAAACGGCTGGCCTAACCGCCCTGCGGGCCTGCCTCGTAAACGAGGCACGTCATTAAGTCTTGATGTTGGACTACTTTTTATCCGAAGCCCCAATGTTTGGAGTGTCAGATTTTGCTCAACCTTCCTTATCCCAAACTTTCTTTTCCGCAAACAATAACTCGGTGGTCCTCTCAGTCACGCTGGGTACTGAATCGAGTTGATCTGCAGGCAGAAGTTTTGCAGTTGTACTTGTTTTGGGAAGCGTTCCCGGCGATCCGCCGCGGCCTTTCAGCTTCACCTCACCGACTTCATTCGCTTTGGCGAAAAGAATAACTGCAAGCAAGCCGCAGCCAAGAACCAGAATCAACGCGAGAAAGCCGAGGCCGGCGAGCACTCTGCCTTCGAGCATCATCATCACGATTTTATAAAGGGGAATGCTGAGTACGCCGAGGCCGAAAACACTGAGCGCCGCTACGCCCCAACGCTCAATGCGTTCTTTTCGCTGCTGCAGGCTCTCCTCGAATTCATTGGGACGTTGTTCGACAAGAGACTGCGCAATCTTTTCCAAACCCAGACCACAAGCGCGACAAAAACTTTGTTCGCTGGAAGTCGTCGTTCCACAATTTGGACAATACATGAGGAGTTTCGAGTTTCGAGTTTCGAGCAATGCAACTCGCAACTTGAGAACAGGCTTATGCCGTTGCTCGAAATTCCGGGGCAGACGCTGCAACTCTAATACAGAACCCACAGTGATTGCGACGATTAGCTGGGTTTTGGCGATGCCGATTGCCGATTTCCAATTGCCGATTTGTGAGGTTAATCGCTTCCCGGTTCTGACTTTGTCGACCCACCGGAAACGTCTGTAAGGTTGTCTAGCGGGGGCAAGCCCACCTTCCCGACTGCAATTTACCAAGCGTTAGTATTCTGACGGGGTACCACTCTCTATCTCATGCTCGTTCTCCCAGTAGCTCCGACTCCTGCTGTTAACCATACAAACGGGCGAGCAGCTGAATCAGTAAGAATAGTAAAACCGGCAGTAGTAGCAGCACCCAGCCGCCGAATCTTACGAGACTTCCGGAGGACGGTGTCGTGATTTCCGGAAAGAGGTTTCCATCCTGGTAATAGGCTGCCAAATCATCCGCAAACCAAATACAAGCAAGGGGAAATACGAGAGCAAGTATCCGTATAAGGATATCGGCGACCAGGTGCGACCACGAATCGGCAGGAAACAGAAGTGGCGAGACCAACAAATACGTAACGGCAATTACCAGGGAAGCAATCCGCTCCCAGTTTCCAAACAGACTCCAATCGGAGTCGGAGCCGTCAATCGGGACTTCTGATACTTCGCCTTTGTCGGAGTCGCTCATCGTTTCAGCGCCTGGCCATAAATAACATTGGCTTCCACAGACCGTGTAGCGGTTGAACGGATGAATTCCAGGCACCGAATTCGAACGCGCGCTTGAGCGTCCATAGCGAGTTGATCAATCGTCGCCCGGTATCCCGAGCCGAGCACCATCTTCCACCAATCATCCGGCTTCCGCAAAACATGGGTTCCAATTTCCAGTACCGCTTTCGGGAACGTGACACCGGCAGCGCTCATCAGTCCTTCCAAAGACTCCGGTTCCGCAACTCGATCCCAGGGCTGAAAACCTTTGTAGAGATCCGGCCGCACTTCTCTTACTGAGTTCCAAAAGGCTGTGTTGAGCGGCTCAAAGAACCGCGGACCCCACGTCGTGATCGCGAGTTGCCCACCGCTTCCCACTCTGTGCCATAACTGCCTGACCGCCCCAGCCATGTCCGAAACGAAGAAGATGCCGAACACACAAATCACCGCGTCGAAGTGGGATTCTGCAATACCAGGATTGAGCATATCTCCCACGCGGAATTCGACCTGCTTCAGCCCACGGCTCGCAGCTTTGTTTCGCGCGAGTCGCAGCAAATCTTCCGCTAGATCCAAGCCGAGAACGTAGCCGTTCGGTCCAACCGCAGCAGCAGCCGCAAGCGCGGAGGCGCCACTGCCGCAGCAGACATCGAGGACACGCATTCCTGCTTGCAGCGAAAGTCGCTCGACAGTTTCTCCGCCAAACCGTTCCCAAAAAGAGTTCGCCGGATCGTCATAAGCATCGGACGCCGAGTTATAAGTGCGAGCCGCCCGGGCTTGCTCGTCATTCGCAGTGGCCATAATGAAGTTTTCGTCCGAGCGCTTACACGTTCGCGATTGCGCGCTCGAACTGTGCGGTATCGGTGTATTGCTGAAACTTCACTATCTGGCCTGCACGGAAAGTGAAGAAGTGTGCGAACTGGGCTTGCACCCGCTTGCGAGTCTGCTTGTACGTGCCGCTGTAGTAGCCGTGGCCGATGATCGTTTCACCGGCATCAAGCACCTCCCTCGGAGCGACGGCAAAGCTGTCCCACTCAGCATTGATGCGCATGAACACGCCCGTTAGCACCGCGTCTGGCCCAACGTAAGGATTCCCGTCAGCGTAAATGAAATTCTCAGCTTCCCACCACTCCACTTGGGTATCCAGTGCTCCGATGATGGTAGGAATATCGCCTTTGGCAAATGCCTCATACATGCCTCGAACTACCACCACGTTTTCCTCTGACATTATTACCTCCTTCGCGACCGGTGTAAGCGCTTCTTCTAAATAATTGCAGTCGAAAGCCGAAGCCGCGCCAAAAACAATTTTACGAAAAGGTTCAGACCGGATTTAACGGCGAGGCTACTCATTAGCAGAGTCTTTCAGCTTCGACTCAATCCTGCGATCGGGAATCAGCCACATCAGCGCCACGGTTACGTAGATCGCGTCGGAGATCCATTGGTTCACGAAGGCCAAGGGAATTGCCGCCAGGTAGAGGAACGGTGAAATCTTGCCTTTGAAGTCTCTTCCAATCGCGGCTCTTAGTTTAGAGTTCCGACCTTGCTGGGCAATGATCATTTGTTGCAGCACGTAGTAGGCGAGGGCTGCGGCCAGCAACACCGCGCCGTAGACTGCTGTAGGTAAAGAGGCGAAATGATTTTCTCCCATCCAGCCAGTCGCAAAAGGGATCAGCGATAGCCAAAACAAAAGATGCATGTTGGCCCAGAGAATCTTGCCATTGATCTGCTCCGTGGCATGAAGCATGTGATGGTGGTTGTTCCAGTAGATGGCCAGATAGATAAAGCTGAGCACATAGGTTAGGAACACCGGAAGCAGGGGGCGGAGTGATTCCAAATCCGCTCCATGCGGGATCTTCAGCTCCAAAACCATGATGGTAATCAGGATTGCAACTACGCCATCGCTGAACGCTTCGAGTCTCGCTTTTCTCATCGAGTGATCGTCCTTCACCCTGACGTTAACGAGCGTGGTATTGGGTATCGAGTTTAGGCCGGTGCAAACGGTAACCGCTACCTGTTACCTAACACATCTCAGAAAATTGCTGATTGGAAACCCTCAAGCTGAAAGATTTCTTCCACCAGACGTACCGCCTTTTCCTCATCGAATTCCCCACAGGTGTAAATGATTGTGGAAAGAAACTTCGGGTTTACCCACACCCCGATATAGATTCCCGAGTCGACCAATGGCACGAAGCCGTCAAAGCCTTCGTTAACATTTTTGCCGGCGCCGCTGGTGCGATGAATGACCGGATCGCTATATGTCCGCAGTCCAAGTTCGGAAGTGATTCGCGAGAAATACTGGCGCAAACTATCTTCCGTGACTTCAACTCGAAAGTATCCTTCTACAAGCAGACGCTTTCTGAAAATCTCAGGCGCGATGTTGGTTAAGGGCGTGGTGTTCAAGCCGATGTCAATTCCTTCCGGTAGATGTTGAAATTCCTGGTGACGCGGGCGCCCAGCTTTTCTGCAGTGCGACGCGAAGGCCAGTTATCATCCATGACCACCGTGTAACTGGCGGTCTTGTAATTGCGCTCAATCATCGCAAGGTAGCTGCGCGCTGCCAGGGCCAGGTTGACACCTTGTCCTCGTTGACTTGTTTTCACGCCGATTATCAGAAGCACGCCGTGATCGATCGTCTTCAGAAGCTGCTGGAATTCGTCAAAGTTCTCTTCAATGCTTTTTCCCTTCATGCGGTGTAAAGCCTGATTTAGATCCGGCAGCGAGTAGACAAATCCTACGGTGCTTCCTTCAACCTCGGCGAAAAGTGTGAAGTCAGCGACTAAGAAGTCCTTCAGCCCGACTGTGAGTCCGCTCATCACCTCCGTCGGCAAGGGAAAAAAGCCGAAGTGGTTCTCGAAAGTTTCGTTGGCGAGAGCCGTAAAGGCTTCATTTTCCGCTTCCAGGCGATCAAAATCCCACGATCGCAGCGAGACTCCCGACTGCTCCGCACGCTCCACCATCGTCCGGTAGCGCGCGGCCAGTTCAGGCGTGAAGGAGATCTGATACTGCACCACGCCACATTCGGTTCTGAAGCCCACGTTCTTAATGTAGCTGTGATAGTAGGGTGGGTTGTAAGTATGAAACACTGTGGGCACGTCGTCGTACGCGTCAATTGTGATTGGCAGCTGCATCCCGGGCAACATCGACATCCGCACGGACTGGTAATCGCGAGCGCGGAACCATTCGTTTGCAGCTTGCATCAACGTAGCAACTGCCTCGTCTTGATCAGGGAGAGCTTCAAAGAACAGCAGGTGGCCGAGGCGTTCGTTCCAGCGACGGTTATAACGAACGTCGGCAACGGCTGTAACAGTGGCCAGTATCCGCCCACCCTCTTCGACCCAGAAAGCTTGAATTTGCGAGTCAGAGCCGAAGCCACCGTTTCCGCTTAGCAATGCAACCAAGTGCTCTGAATCAGGCGGCACCCAATGCGGCAGATCGCGATAGACATGGTGGCCGAACTCCACATAACGCTGCAACTCTTCTGTTGAAGTCAGTGCTTTTACATTCATCACCTTTAGGCCTCTTATTCCAAGCTATTTATTAGGCGAATATGAAGCAAGTCCCGCGAAGCGGGACTAATAGAAGTTCAGCCCGATTCACGGTTTGTCGCTTAGGCAGGATCGGCAGGCGGCTTCATTGAAGCGTCGCCGGCAATCACGCACCACCTGCTCAGCCGCTACACGCGAACGAGCGCTGCGATAAGCCTCACAGGTGTCAGGCGTAATCCTACTCACTGCCGGTTCTTGCGACACCACCTCGCCGGCTTTAACTGACGTGAGTCGGGAACCATCCTCGTCGGAGCGAAACTCGATCGAGTCGCGCCCGTGCCAAAGCTGTAACGCCGATCCGCTGTCTGGACCAGCGACGAAGATCGCGACCTGTCCTCGTTTCGTGTCCAACGTCAGTCCCACATTTCCCGACGGTTCAAACGTGACGTACCCGCTGCGCTCCTGGCCGGCGCCGTCATAGAGAAGAACGCCTGCTGCCTTTTCGCCGCGCGGCACACGCTTGCCGGCGATGATGGCATCGGGAAGATCCCCACCAATCCGAACTCTATCCACTCCTTTCGGATCAACAACCACCAGTTCCGACACGCGTAACGAAGCGGGCGCAGCCGATTGCTTTGCTGGGGATTGCCAGGTCCAAGCGGACACGGCAACTAAACCGAAGCTAAGCAGCCAAATACACGCCGACAGTCGCAGCCACCGCTCCAGCTTGCGCGTGCGCGTTTGCAAAAGTTGTAACGTTACGTTTTCGTCTTGATTTCCCATGCTTGTTCTCCCTGGGGTTAGTAGTCACTTAGCGTGATGTCTGTTCGACGGTGCGTCAGTGGGGAGGGCGAATCTTTCGAAAAATCAACCGTACTACACGACCTACCACGAATATGGGAGGGCCGAGCATTAAGTAGCCAATTGGACCAATAACGAAATGACAGTCATTTGGGCCCAAAGCCCATCCGCCACCAATTGCAAAGAAAACCAAGAAATACAGAGCGAGGAGGGGCAGTGAGAAGACTGCAGTCAAAACAGTCAGGACTGTGAAAACAAGATTTGGAACAGCTGATTTCAAGGCCAGATGTCCTCGCGTCAATTTGTTAGGCGCTTTACGTTTCTTTACGACGTTTTCTACTTCGTAC
This sequence comes from Pyrinomonadaceae bacterium, assembly GCA_963826235.1. Classification (GTDB taxonomy): domain Bacteria; phylum Acidobacteriota; class Blastocatellia; order Pyrinomonadales; family Pyrinomonadaceae; genus PSRF01. The sequence goes on from CAWGWE010000003.1 coordinate 1,348,276, forward strand.
TGTGCTTATCTCTTAGCTATCTCGCTCTTAAGCACCGAGAGTCATCGCTTTGCTCATTTCTCATCGCTGGTCCAGCTTACTCTCTAGCCGATTAGCTAGCGGACTGATCGGCGGCCCGGAAAACATCTACCAAGGCGAGCGTAATCGCAAGCACAACTGGACCAAGCACAATTCCCAATACACCAAAGACCTGCAAGCCTCCGAGCACTGCGAAGAAAATCAAGAGCTCGTGAAGTTTGGTGCGGCCGCCGACCAGCTTCGGCCGGAGAAAGTTATCGATCATGCCGATGACCAGAGTTCCCCACAGCACCAGAAAGATTCCCTTCAGGTAATGACCGGTCGCGAAAAGATAAATTGCTGCCGGAACCCAGACGAGGAAAGCTCCCAGCATGGGAATCATCGAGAGAAAAATCATTGCCACGCCCCAGACAATTGCAGAAGGCAAACCGAGAACCCAGAAGGCTAGACCACCCAGAGTCCCCTGGATGATGGCGATGCTGAAGAGACCATAGACGCTCGCACCCACCACGTCGCGGGTCCTCTCCAAAATATCTTCGGCCTGTTTCTTCTCAAGTGGTAATGCGTCTCTGATGACTCCGAAAATTCGATCTCCATCACGAAACAGGTAGTACATCGTGAAGACGACGAAAAACATCTGCACCACTACGCCTAATGCGCCCCCAAGAAAACCGAGCGTTTGACCGGCAATTGCGCCACTCTTTCCTTTCAACCACTCGACGACTTGCCCTTGTGAGCGGAGCTGTTCCACGTCAACAAAACGGCTTAGCCACCGCAAGAGGGGTCCGGTCAGTGGTGAATTTGGATCGAGGAAAGTTGCGAGGCTGTTCTGCAAGCTGTACGCCGCTCCGGATAATTCCCGAAGCACCGCAAATGTCACCACGACTACAGGTACCAGGATCGTGAGGATTACCAGGACGCACGACAACAACGCGCTTAGTGCCGGTCGCTTGGTCTTGCGTACTAGTCGTTGGTGAACGGGATAGAAGACGATCACCAACACAGTGGCCCACGCCAACACGGCGGCGAAAGGCTTCACCATAAGCCAGCAAAGGTAAAGCGCAAGGGTGGTCACCGCAAGCAACAACCACCAACGGATCTTTTTATTTTGATCTGTCATAGCTCCCTAGAAAGATTCCAGCGCGACTTTGGACTTTAGACCTTGGACATGGGACTTCGAGTTCATCTATATCCGGTCGCGTCGGCTGGTTTGCCGGCCTCCTGAACTTCTACCACGTAAGGCCAGGCATCGGGTTGTGAACCATCCAGATCGGTAAAGCCGTAAACCTTTGCGAGCTGGCCACTCGAAAGCGACTGGCCATTCCAACGAGCTACCTCTGGATCCACAGCGAGCGCGGCGACAGCCCGGCCAACAAAACGCGGCGTCTCAGTAATAATAAAGTGCGGTTGCTTTTTAGTGGCATCGCGCCAGCAGAGATGTGTGCGCTGATTCCAGTCCGGTTCGGTGCTCGTTAGGCGGCTCAACTCATTGTCTCGAGACCACTGTTATCTCCAGCGTGTGTCGATCGTTGCTGACAAAAAGATCTCATCTTAATCGGCAAAATGCTCGGCGGCGCGCTTCAACGAAACGCTCAACCGTCTGAAACGAACCAAACAACAACACTTCGACCTTCAGACTTTACTGCCTCAACGAGTGGCACCGTCACCAGCAACCAGCACGGCTGTCTCATAATTCTTTCTTGCAGCATGTAAAAGCATGTCAGTTGCGAGCTGAATATCAACTCGCTTTGAACCCCTACTCTTTGAGCGCTTGAAAACATTTGGAGCTTCAACACCGGCCTGCTTGAGCCGATCAATCACTTCAGTAATCCTATCGGCATCCCCATGAATTGAAGTGTAGAAGTGACGGCGTTTCACTCCGCCCCAGAAACAGATGTTGTTAAGACCGACGGACCAAACGAAGACGCCGGGTTCATAAAACACGTGCGATGCTTGGCTCGCCGCCTTGGGTCCGATCTCATCCTTATCATGGAAGGCGAAGACCACATCGGGCCAACACTGTGGAGGATTTTGTGAGAGCCGGATTCACGCTTAACATTCCAGCCGATACGTAGAAGCGCGGCGAGAACGCGCTTTGCTTTAGCCGACGACCATTGGCTCATGCCGCAGCAAACGAGATATTTACAAACTCGCGAGCGGCTTCACCATGATCTAGCCGGTCGGCCAGCACTCTCAAAGCGAGAGCCTGAGCTTTAGCAATTGCTTCATCAGATGTGGTGCCGTAGGCAAGTGCGCCTTCGAGTTCGACAACTTCCGCTAACCAGCGACCATCTTCTTCTCGCTCATACTCAACGGTGAAAGTCATCTTTGTTTCCTCGCGCAATCGTACCACGAGATGCGATCACGAATCAGCCGAAGCGGCCAGGGAGAATGTGCCGTGCGGTGGCAATCCCGATTTATCGGGGAGCGACGCCTTGGATTGGGTTTATCTAACCGACGTAGCCGCTCACCGCAACGGCTGTCAGCATAATGCGGACTCCACATTCCTCGTTGTTGTTAAGCTTCTACCGCGTCCAGCGCGGCATCGGCTCGCGGTAGCGATTGGACCCGCTCGAAATCTCCGCGCAGGACTTTCAGCGCATATCTCTCACGATCAATTTCTTCACGAGTGCGGACTCCGAGCCGGCGGAAGACAGGAACTGGAGGACACCAACCCTGTATTGCATGCTGAAATAGAAACGGCAACACTATGCCAGGCACTATCAGCCACTTCTTGCTATGGGTTAAGCCGAGCGCGAGGCCTGTAAATGCAATTGCTGAGGCGTTGGTTTCCAGAAGTCGCTCCATGTCCCATTCCCGATCGAGTTCCTCAATTCGGCGGGTAATTTCGGACCGGCTGTGCTTGGCATATTCCCTAACGCGATCTTCTATTTCCTGGTCGATCCGGCGGTTAATTTCTTCTGAAGTATTTGCGCGTACTCGGTCCGCGGTTTCCATGAGTATGTCCTCCCTTTAGTTCGCTGAAAAATTTAGACATTGATGTTAATCGTGTAGACGCTCATTGCAACCCCCGAAGCGGTGTCGCGGGCATGGCCCAAATTTCTAACTTAACTGTACGGCGCGGCTGAGCCGGCGCCCCACATCCGGCGGCAAAGCCGATCCTCTTGGAAGCACTTTGAGTCAAAGCGGTGTCGCGCTGCGTTTGTCACGAGCTGCAAATCATTGGGGGCTAGTTGTCGCTGAGACGCTGGCGATCTCTGTCTCTGTTTACGGTGCCGGATTCGTTATCGTGGTTACCTGGGAAGAGATCATACGCCAACGATCTCCCGTGCGCGACCAAACGTGTGTGAACGCAAACCCGCCTGTCGTCACGACATTGTTTATGACAATCGTGCGGTCGACTCGGCCGGTGACAACAGCCGCATTGCCTATCACCTTTATAGTCTCGTTGCTTGGTTCATACTTTCGGTACTGCCAGATATCTCGTTTGAAGAAGGCCATGTACTCGGCTTTACCTGCGAACTGACCCTCGAAACCAATGTGCACGATGTCGTCGGCCAGGAATTCCTCTAAGGCCACGGCATCTTTCCGCAAGAGCGCTGAGTTGAAACGCTTCTCAATTTCCGTGATTGTTTGGCTGGAGTCAGCAGGAGCTCCCTGAAGGAAGAGGAGCAGAATTAGAAAGACAAGAAGCATAGGAACCACCTTTCGAAGCAACGGAACAACGCCGAAGGCGTTCGCGAATTTCAGCCCCGGGCAGCGCCCCGGGTAACTATGCCGGACAAAATAACGCGAACCCTGAAAGGGTTCAATTGTATGATCGCAAACACTTTCAGCGTTCGCGCCATTTTGAGGCCTCTCGATAACCGGGGCGTTACCCTGGGCTGAAGTTGGCCAGCACCTTCGGTGTTTAGTAACCGTCGGCGCTCGCTTCGGCGCGCAACTCAATACGAGCACTTCAAGAGACGCACATTTCATCCCGCCTCTGGCGAAGTAGTCATGCGCTCAATGTGGGCACTGCCCCAACCGCGAACACTTTCAAGCAACGGCAAAAGGGGTTCGCCCGTAGTCGGTAAGCGAATACTCGACCGGGGCTGGTATCGCGCCCTTTGGATCCCGCTGCACCACTTCGTCACTGGCGAGCTCGCGGAGCTGCTGTGTCAGAACTTTTTGCGAGATGCCGGGCATCAGCTGCCGGAGGGCCGCGAAATGCCTGGGCGATTCCGCCAACCAATACACGATGATCAACTTCCACTTGCCACCGACCGCGGCCAGGGCAGCCGTGAGAGGACAGCCACTGACCGGATTGCGCCGGCGTGGATAACGACTATGGTTACCTGAAGTGCCTTCTTGAGGGAATTCATAGCCCGGACTATATTCCTGCGCACGAAGCTACCGCACACTGTGTTGAGGAGTCAGTCATGATAGTAGAAGTCCGCAGCTATCGAATCAAGCCCGGCCGTCGCGCCGAGTTCATTAATTTGTTTGAATCGCGAGCCATACCCGCACTAAGAGCGCATGGAATGAAAGTAGTTGGGCCATTTCTTGACGTTGAGAATCCCAACAAACTTGTGTGGCTACGCGGCTTCCCTTCACTTGAAGAGCGCGAGCGAATGAAGGACGCTTTCTATGGAGGCGATTTGTGGAAGAACGAACTTGAAGCCATCGCGATGCCCATGATTGATAGTTATGACGTCATTCTGTGCGAAACCTCGCCGGGCTGCGTGTTCGATATTCCGGGCGCGGAGACGGAATGAGGATGTCGCGGAATTTTATTTGTGACGAACCTGCGAAGCAGGTGAAAGCGTAAAGCCTGGGGCGTGAGCCCCAGGTCACTGAGGTAAGTGATGTAAGAGCCCGCGGAAGCGGGCGACAGAACAGAGTGCGGTCTATCGCCCCGCTCCGCGGGCTGCCCTGGTTTTGTTGCACTGATCCTGGAGCTCACGCCCCAGGCTTTATGCTTCAGTCCGCTTCGCGGGCCAGACTCCCTTCGGCATTACTTAAACGTCATCTGTGCTCGCATCAAATCCGCTGTCTATACTCGTGTCCACTCCGGCGTCGAATCCAGTATCTACCGCTGCGCTGGCAGCAAATGAATCATAATTGCCACCGGAAGCAACTTCGGAAGAAGGATCATAAACCATTTCACCGCCGTGCTCACCTAAGTCGCCGTGATAGTCCGCAGCTTGCTGATGATCTACTGCCGATGCGGCGTACATTTCAGCTGCTTCGAAATTTCCATCCTCGGCCGCTGAGGCCGCATTGTCGGCTTGATAATCGGCTAGTTTCTCTTCGTGGACGGCCCAGTCCATTTCGTAAACTTCGGCATCAGCCTGGCCCGTATGGTCCGCGCCGCCAGCCGCGGAATCCGCGTCGCCGGTTGCGTACGCCGCATTACTGGCATCCTCGCGAGCTGCCGCATAGTCGCCCTGTTGAGCATGCAGCACTTGTTGTTCGCTGTAATGTTCGGCCTCGTCCTGCTTCTCCGCCGCGTGCGCCAGATCAGAAGAATCATAGGCACTTAGCATCGTATCCGTGCCGGCCTCCCCCGCTTCGTTTTCTGCGACCTCGCGTGCTTGCGCGGCAGCTTCATAGTCACCGGTTGCGATAAATTCGTCAGCGTCTGCCTGCGCTTCTTTAGCGGCTTCAATGTGCGCTTCCTTCTCGGCCGCTTCGGCTTCGGCAGCCTCGAGCGAAGCATCGACTGATGCATCCGTCGTCGTACTTGCGACGTAAGCAGGATCGGCTATTCCGAAACCTGCTTCAGCAGGAGCAGGAATCCCGGTCGAATCAACGCCGGTTGCAAAAGCGTCCGGAGCGACCGTTTCCGCTCCGACACTGAATCCGGCCGCGCCTGCTTCAAGTTCGAAATCACTTTCGGCGGCGAGTCCGGCATCCTCAGACACAATAGTTTCGCTCGCCTCGTCGTCATCGTCCGTATCGAATATTGCCTCGTACACTTCTTCGACTAAAGACTTATCTTGTTCTTCGACAGTGACGGTGCCGTCTGCGCTGGTAGTAATCTCAGTCACAGTTTCCGTGCCGTCGGGAGCGGTCTCGGTCAAGGTTATATGTCCTTCAACCTCGCCTGGCTCATCTCCTGCTGTAGTTGTGATTTCAGCCACTGTCTCGGTCCCATCGGCCGCAGTCTCGGTCATGATGGTATTGATCTCAGACACGAATTCAGTGCCGTCGGCAGCGGTTTCGGTAGTGATCGTGCTTTCCTTAGTCGACATAATTCAGATTCTCCTCATGTTGTTTCTGTTTGGGGGCAGCTCGTTTCTTTTTCGTCGCCGCAGTTCGCTTTGGTTTAGCGGCGACTAATTCCTGAGCTGAAGGCTTAACGGCTTTTTTAAGACGAGTAATTTTTCCGCACTTCGGATTCGGACATTTGACAGGCAGTTCAGTCTTGCCCACCAAAACTTTTAGCGGCACCTGCATTGCGGTCTGGCAGGTCGCGCACTTTACTTTGATGACCTCCGGCTTTCCTCCTTGTTTCGCCGGCGCTTTTTGGGCGGCTTGATTAATTGCATTCGAGATCATCTTCCGCCAGTGGAGCAGCTCCTGACTTTTGGCAAACTCGGTCAGCAGTTTTAATCGGGGCGTAATGTAGGGAGTGGGACTCGTAGTCAGCTGCGAAAGTTTTGAATAGCCTTCATCGTCAGCCGCTTGTTGTTCCAGCCACGCTTCGATATTGATTTGCCGGAAAATGAAGGCGGACTTAAGAGTCCAGGAAAGCAAAACGCGACGAGCAATTCCCTCATCACCGACTGTCAACAAGCCGGCCCGGTCGGCAGTGATTTCGGCTTGACGTGCCCAGGCAAGAAGGGGAACTTCAACTGCGCCCGTAATCAGAGCTGCTGGATTCAATATCGAATTGAGAATGCCTCCGGCCATCATGCCTTCACCGGTACCTTGTTCGCCGAGGAAGAAACGGATCACAGTTTTCCAAAGAGCGTGTCCGGCGCGACAGTGTCCCATCTCGCGCCCTAACAGGAACAACAGGTCTTCTCCCTGGAAGTTGCCCGCCAGGGCTGAGCCCACGATGATGAACGAATCTCGATCGCTCCCGAACGTCAAACAGTCCCAGGGCTGTTCACCGGAAAGATAAACGTCCGGCATATGAGACATTCCGAGAATGCGCGCCGCGCGCACTGCCTGTCCGTAAATGTTTGGTAGTTGCTTTTCGCCAAGTAAGACTCCGTTGAAGGTGACTTCAATCCAGCGCCGTCCAACTTTTTCAGAAACGGCCCTGGCTGCAGAGTTCAGAGTCTTCATAGAGCGAAGCGCAGACATTGCTTTCCCGTCTGCGGCCCATTCAAAAGTCGAGGCATCAACCTGATATCCGGGAACGAGGGGCCGCAGCCAATTGCATTCTTTACAGATGATCACTTTGTCGGGCAGCGCCTGCCCGTTACCGCCGCATGCGTAACAAGAGAGCGCTTGCAACATCGGGCCGGGCACTTGTTGAAGATACTGTCCCGGCGGCGATGGGTGGTTTCGGTTGAATTGCGGTTGATAATTTGGGTTAGCTTGCTGCTGCATTGGCGCGAACTGTGGTTGCTGTGGCTGGACCGCAACTTGTGAATTCACACCCGGTAGGTCTGTCTGAGAACCTTGTTGCACGGGCGGCTGAGACGCTGGCGTTGTTTCCAGGGAAACGCCGCAAAAGACGCAGAATCGATCGGCGAATGTTGGTTGCTGATGTCCGTTGCGGCAAGTGACGGGTCTGTTGTTTTGTTCACTCATAGGAATGAGCAGCATCTCCACCTTGAGAGTTAGAGTCTGGAGCCGGGAATATTAAAGTCCGCTAGCCTGAAGTTCTTTGGAGCGTACGGATCCGGGCGAAGGAACTTAGGAAGACCGGTACTTTTTGGGAAAGGACTTTTTCGTCCGGAGAGAATACACAATAACGTTCCGAGGGGCCAGATTAATTCTGTTTTTTCAAGCCCATGGATCAGGTCGATTTTGAGGAAAACACCGCCTTCCAAAGTTTCCCAGCGCGCCGGCCGTCCCCGATATCCAGAACTTTCAAGACTGAAGGAGAAGGGGCAAACGTGGTTCTGCTCAATAGTTCAGGCGAGACATCGAAGGCGTCGTTGGGCCTGACGAATGAGAGTCGATAGTCATCCGGGCCGATGCTGAATTTGACGCCACCACCGAAGTAATGCCAGGGGAAATTCACGTTCTTCACCGCCTCAAGTGGAACATCAAAAATACATCCCTCGTCTGCGGTAAAGTTGAGCCGACCGTTGTTCAGCTCAAGAATTCCCGGCACGTTTCGTGTGATGCCGACAAGCAACCATGCCTGAGTGCAAAGAATGTGAGCAGTCATTTAATAATTCTTAGCACCCTTTTAGAGCGGCTGCACCAGTCCTATTCGTAACAGGGCGCCAGACCCAGAATTGCGGTTCCGCGAGTCACTGGAATACCATGGGTGACAACTTGATGGAGGAATCACCGCGCTCAATCTCGGATCCACTTCAACATATGAGGGTATGGCGGAACTCCCAAGCTGCGAGCCATTTCGCCCCTTGCGGTCATCCCTATGTCCTGCAAAGTATTGGCTCCAGGATAAACTCCCAGGCCAAAGGTGAAGATTAGTCCCTTGGATTTTCCTCTGTAACCATCTTCGTGAAACAACACTTTCGGATCGAGTCCCAGATGAGTCAACGCCGCATATGCCCAGGCAGTAGCCTGTACCTCCACGATGGTCATATCAGCGCCTGGAATAACTACTTCCCCGCTCAAACCGGCACGAACCTCGCTTGGAGCCACGGCCAGGTGCCCTGCTTCATGCAATAAGTCACCCGGATATCTCAATTTCTTCTCATCAACAAGGATTCGGCCATTCTCGATTCGAATGCCGGGAAGGAAACATTGGTCTCCAAGTTCGGCCGCTTCCACCGGAATACCAATCGCGGACAGAAATTCAACGATCCTCGTTGTCAGTGGATTCTGAAACATCGGCAATCTTGCTGCGATAGAACGACACTTGACTCCGACGCTCAACTTCTTGTGGCGACAACCTCGAGGTATTCACCGTCAACCTGAGTTGTATTGTCAGTCGCTTTATTATTCTGCGACCAAAGCTGTTCCAGATCGCTTCGCAACGCGGCCTGACCGTTGCTGTCAAGCGCGGCGAACGCTCGCTGCGTCGGACCGTAATAAGTGCGAAAGTGTTCGACAACTTCCGCTGGTGTGAAAGGAAGGTTGAACCGGCACATACATCGCGTCAGTTTCAATTCTGAAATTCCATCACCCAGTCGTTCGCGCACAGTGGCTTCGTCGCCCCATTTCAAAGGTGACGGCATGTTAGGTGGTGGCGCCACATGTTTCCCCGTCGCCCTGAACATTTCGCCAATGTGCCCTTCGGCTGTCCAATTCGCCATCGCAATCCTGCCTCCGGGGCGACAAACGCGTACGAGTTCTGCTGCCGTGACTTCGGGCCGGGGAGCAAACATAGCTCCGAACATGGTTACGACTACATCGAAGCTCGCGTCGTCGTAAGGAAGATCTTCGGCGTCACCTTCATCAAACTGAATCTTCAGACCTTCAGCAGCGGCACGCTCGCGTCCTTGTTCTAAAAGGTTCGTAGCAATGTCGGCGCCAGTTACGACGGCCCCAGCACGAGCCGCTGGAATCGTGAGATTGCCGCTACCGCAAGCCACGTCGAGCACGCGCTCGCCTGGCTTGAGACCAAGACGATCGATAAATTCCTGCGCGGTGGTTTCCAGTTGCTTGGCGATTTGACCAAAGTCCCCGCTCATCCACATTGCCTTGAGTTTGGTTTTGAGAGAATCCATCTCAGTATTAGGAGCACTCATCGTTTGTTTCCTTTCGAAGTTGATTCACTCTTGTAACGTCAGGGTTGTTAATCTTGAAAATTCGAACTTGCCGGCAACTTTTTCTTCACTGCTATAGTTCTCTCGTCGATGCGCTTTTGCCATAGCTCACGATTAGATTTTAATAACCTGTCAAAATCAATTTGAGCTTCGTTAGTCTTCCCCTGCAGCAGCAGGATTACCCCATGCTCAACCAGCGCATTGCCATTGCTGGGGTCAAGTTCCATCGTCTTAACCAGATCCGCCAACGCACCGGCCAGATCGCCTTTACCTTCGAGCTCCAACGCGCGACGAAAGTATGGTCCCGAATCAGCGGGTTCGATTTTGATCGACTTGGTAAAGTCCGCAATCGCAGCGTCGGTATTGCCCCGGCCACTGTGAATTAAACCACGATGAAAATACCCGCTCGCGACAGCCGGAGCCATCTTCGGATCAGCGAGAGATTCGTTCACCGTTTCAACGTCTACCCCAACTGTGAACCTATTTGCAGCTGGCTCTTTGTCTTTGCCATTAGCGGCTGGCTTGTCGCTCTTAGCTACTTTTGGCGCCCGCCGATCTGTCGGGTCAGTCTCATACCAGTTAAGCACATAGTTAAGATCCGCGAACGCCCGATCTTTGTCATCATGTAGCAATAACAACGCGGCACGGTCGAAATAAGAACGCGGGTTATTGGGATTGAGCTTCAGCGACTCTTCCAAATCAGCAAGGGCACCCTTAGTGTCCTTCTGCTGCCTCCGCAACTGCGAACGCAGAGAGTAGACAGGATCATTCTTATAATTATTGGCGACTGCAAGGTCCAGGTCCTTCAGAGCGGCAACCGTGTCATTACCAGCCAGCTGCAGGATAGCTCGTCCGTAGTAGGCGGAACCGTTGTCAGGTTCTAGTTCGATGGCCTTGTTTATGTCGGCTATAGCCCCGGCATTGTCTCCAGCGGTAACTTTCAAATTACTTCGCAAAATAAAGGCGTCTGCGTTATCGGGCTGACGCTTAATGATTTCTCCCAGTGCCGCAACAGCTTTGTCTTTTTTGCCGGCCTGAAGGTAGGCGATCACCTCCATCATCGGATCCTGGCTGGAACTCTGCGCCCGCACGGCACCGCCAAAAGCGAATCCGATAGAGATGGTTGCGAGTAGTAAGAGTAATTGTTTCATGGGCAAATGCGACAACAGATCTAAGCTTCTTCGTTCTCCGTCAGCCGCCGCTGTTTGAGGATGTAACGAATCATCAGATAGATGAGAAGGCCACGTCCCAGAATCATTGTTACGAAGGCGGATCCCGTCGCATAGACGAATGAGAGCAGAGTATCAACCGTAAATAGGATTCCCGCAGCCGAGAGAGCTTTGACTGAGCCCCGCCGGATCATACTTCCCAGCACCACATAGATGATCGCCTGCAGCAGAAATCCCACTGCCAGGGACAATGCATCGGGATCGGCGTTGCTGCCTCCAAGAAGAAGTAACGAGAACACAAGACTGAGTGCCCCAAGGCCAATCAACAGGATCGAAACCTCTCGCATAAAAGCTGGTGAGTGCACAATGTCTCTTAAAGGCTTCATCGCATTTACTGCATGGTCGACCGTCGCCGGAGCGTGTACGCCGGCGCAATCCCAAAATGCTCTCGCTGGCCGAGAGTGAGGAACAGTCCCTCCCAAAGTATTAACATTCCGCCTTGCGGCAGCTGGAGCAGCAGACTCTGCGGTGGCTGCCAGTCCTTTCCTTCACACTTCACGATAATGCTGTCTGCGATGTTGGAAGGGATACCGAGGGCCTTCAATTCAACTCCTAATTCACGAGAAAACTCCTCTGCTGTAAATCGTCGGGAGCGATACGAAGGTGAAAAGCAAACCTTTCCTCCAACTTCCGCGCTCGCTAAATTAAGTCTGACGCGAGTATCAATCAGCCGGGCTGCTTCCGGAGCGGCAATAGCTCCCTTAGCTGGACCGTCTCCAAAGCGATAGGTAAGCACCTTCCAGCTGCCAAAGGGTAGTGCAGTGGCGATCGCAGTAAACATCCGGTCTATGATTCCGCCGTTCTTAAGAACTCTCCAACCTGTATTCCCGGTTGCCTGGTAGGAGTGAACGATGTTGTCCTTTGCATCGAGCCAGCGTACTTCTTCAAACCGGTAGCGGCGGTCCGCCGCGCTGAAGGCGACCGTTTCGATTCGGCTCTTAAATTTCGTACCCGATTTCTCCGGCAAACTTTCAGGTTTGGAGAGCACCGTTCGGTAAGTTGCCCGCACAACACGTTCCGCTTCGAACTGCAAACTTAGGACATTAATCTCGATGACGGAGTCTTCCCCAGTGTAAACGCGTTGCCAGCGCGCTTTCTTCTCCTGCGCTCGGATGGAGATAGGAAGACAGCAGAGCAGGGAAGCTATTAATGCCAGCCTCAATAACATGTCCTTGTAAGTTAGGGCGTTCATTCGGGCGACGGTGCAAGTCGTTTTAAGAGCCGCTTTCTTTCTGCCGGTAGCGAAGCTTATCTCCCAGCCCGTGTTCAAGGGAGCGCCAAAATACCGAACGCGCCGTGACGACTAAGTCCGACTGTTTGTCGGCGCGCGATCTAATAAAAATGCTGCTGTTGGGGAGGCCCTGCAGAGGGCCTCCAAAAAAGTTGATAGCGAGCCGCACGCCGCCGTCGGCCAAGGATAGCGTTCCTGAGCTGATGATCGAGTCGCAGCCATCAGCGGTAGGTGTGAAATGCACACCCGTCACCGCTTCACATTTGATTTCAATCACGGACAATGGTCGCGCCTGCCGCTGGAATAAGAGCAGGACAGAAGTGTCGAGGTGTGGAGGGCAGCTCATGGCAAGATTTTCCCCAACATAAGTTTCTGTCGACACCGAGATTTCACGAAGGCAGGCATCGTGAAAGTCGCCAAAGTCGATCAGGAGTTGGTCGATCGCAGCTTGAGAAAGGAGACTGTTCCACATCGCTAATTTTCATCTTAGCCCAAGCGTTCTGAGCTAGCATCGAACGGTGCCACTAGTCGGAGTTCAAGGCAAGATCGTTTTATAAGTCCCTAAACATCAACGCTCCAGCGCAATCGACTTCTCGAAATATAAGGTCATGGGATCCGCCACGTAGTCTCCGAAGGGTGACCGGCGCTGAAATCCATAACCGTCGTAAAGTCCAATAGCTTCTGTTTGAAAAATTCCCGTCTCCAGTCGCAACAAATTCACTTGCCGTTCACGAGCATACTCAGCCAGGTGATTGAGCATAGCCTTCCCCAAACCGAGTCCGCGATAGACGGGGCGCACGTACATTCGCTTTATCTCACCATACTCGCCGTCGACCAATTTTATCCCGCCGCATGCCGCGGAGTTTCCTTCAAATTGCGCCACAAAAAATGCGACGCCCTCGCGCAGCAGCTTATCAATGCTGTAGGCATGGCGACTGTGCTCTGGATACGGGAGTTGGTTGAGATACTGATCAAGTTCATTGATCAGGCCTACGGCCTCGGGGGAATTTGGGTTTGCTTCGACAATCGTGATGCCCATGCTAAGTGCACCAAAATGTAGTGCGAAATATTATGCGGCGGTTGAGATTAACCCGCCATAAATAATATGCCACACCAGATAAAATGAGAGGCGCAGAGTCAAAGGCGCCAGGAATCCATACTTCCTCAAGAGCCAGCCGGAAATCACATTCGCCAAAAAAAGCGGCTGGAAAATCCATTTCAGTAAGATTAGGGGAACGGCTGCCGTCGTAACGCCACTGACGTCTCTGCTGATATGAGGCAAGGGTTCATAGAGAGATGCAATCACCACAGCAACCCAGAAGACAGGCTTTTGCCATCTGCCTCTCAGGATCAAATGGGAAGTCAGCCAAACCAAAAAAGGAATCGCAAAGAGGCGCAACAATATTTCCAGGAAGACGGCACCGTAGGAGTAGAAAGCAATCGAAAGAGGAAGCGGCAAATGCACTGGCGAAGGGCTGGGCAGATCTCTAATGACGGTGATAACGCCGTAGATTAACCCAATGATCGTGGGGATTAGAAATCTTTGGCGAACCGAAACTTTGGAATCCCAGATATCAGGAATGCCCGTTTTGCGAGAGAGGATGAGGCCAACAAAACCCATCAAGGCGATAACAGCGATCGTCGTCCAGCGAAAAGCACTTTCCTGCTCAGCGAGCGGAAAGGCTGTCGGGAAGAGCAGAAAGAGTACCTTTACCGCGCAAAGAAATAAGACTACTGCGATGTAGATCTTCACTGAGGGAGAAAGGCTCTTCATTGGACACCGGCTTGCCCTCAAAACTCAGATTAGTGGGACCGTTCGGCTTTGCCGCCGGATGTGCGGCGCCGGCTCTACCGCGCCAGAGAGTCAGATAAGAATTTCGGGCTATGCCCCTGGTACGGGCTCGGCCCTGGAAAGTTCTTAGGGCGAAGCACAACGTGGGGCACAGCCCCGAAATTAATAAGGTTTCGGCGCGAAGAAGCCACGCCTCACATCCGGCGGCAAAGCCGAAAGCTAATCGAAGCGAGCCATTAGGGAGCGCTGATCCTTACAAGTGCTCTATTACTCGTTGTCCCGCGTAGGGTGATCTTAATCCACAAATTCGCTGGAGCGCTCACGGTTTCCGGTAGCTTGATAATCACCTGCGTGACATCGGTAACACCGGGTATTGAGCCGGCATACTCCACGGCGACGGGATGAACGACACCCTGGTCATCGTCAGCTTGTGCGCTTAAGACAGATGCGCCCTCGCCGGGCAGAAGTCCAAGACGCCAGACGAAAAGTGACAGACGAGTGCGATGATCGGCGCTAAACGGTACTGGTGCCAGGAGCAAGAAGGGATCGCGTATCTGCGTAACAGATTCGAGGGCAACGGCGCGCTCGGTAAATTGCTCCTGAAGAATCACCGGTCCGTTACTCGGCGCGATGTCGAAAGCGAATATGTCTTCATTAAATTCATTAAGGTCGTTAGTGATAAGGTCACTAGCGCGGCTGTGAAATGCGATGCGTTTTCCGTCGGCACTGATCACCGGTTGGAAGGAAAAGCCATTTCCGGTTCGATTGCCCGCACTGTTCAGGCTTGCCAGGTAGGTTTGACCAGCAACAATGTCGCGCACAAACACATCAGAAGTTCCGCCACTCGTCTCGTCCGGCACATTTACGAGATCCCTTGCCAAGCTTTGAAATGCTACAAAGCGACCATCGGCTGAAATGGAAGGGTCGCTTGAACCGGCGAGGATGCCACTTGTTCCCACCATATTGACACTAACCAGCATCTTCGTTTGTGCCGCCACGTCATAACGAAAGATATCAGTGTCATTGCTGTTAGTGTCGTTGGTAACCAAATTGCTCGACTGGCTATGGAAGGCTACGTAACGCGAGTCTGCGCTGATCTTGTACTGAACCGGGTGTGGGAAGTAACCGCCAGCGAGACCATTCCCTGTTCCCGTTCCCGCCGCGTTAATAGTGATTAGTCTCTTGCTCCCTGTTTGCAGATCGTAGATGAAGATATCCTCGAAGCTGTTAAAATCTGGCAAAGGGATAAGGTTGGAGGCAACACTTGCGAAAACAACGAATTGTCCGGCGCGATCGATGAGCGGGCCGCCGGACGGTGCATCGCCTCCTGCGGTCCCGGCAGTATTCGTACTCAGACGAATCGTTGTCCCCGCCTGAACATCACGCAAGAAGACGTCAGTAATAGTGCCGCTGTCGTTTGCTACTAAGTTTGACGCCGCGCTTTGAAAGGCGACATAACGACCATCAGCACTTACCGAACCTGCCTCGTAGCAGGTGCCGTTGCCGGAAGCCGTTCCGGCAGCGTTGACGCTCACAAGTTTTGTGACGTTTGTCTGCATATCACGAACGTAGATGTCAGTCCCGAAGCTGTTTCCATCAGCATGTTGCGTAAGATCTGCCACGTTTGACGAAAAAACGATAAAGCGCCCATCAGGGCTCATGTCAATGAGTTCTGAATTTCCGAAGCTGCCCGCCGTACCGGCAGCGTTTATGCTCACGAGCGTGGTGGTGGAAGTTTGCAGGTCGCGTAAGTAGATAGAAGGCCCGTTGGGAGTGGGAATGGTTACGATATTGTGAGAGTGGCTGCTAAATGCGACATAGCGACCGTTGTCGCTGATGAGGCCGAAATTTGAAATTCCAATTGCGTCTGACCCATTGACACCAACGCTGACCAGGGTTGTGTTCGCAGTTAGCAAGTCGCGCACAAAAATATCAAAGCCACTGTTTGGCAAAAGATCAGTTGCTTGGCTGAAAAAGAGGACATAACGTCCGTCGGGTGTGATGCGATACCGATTAAAGTCGCCGGAGCGAGCGTTGCCGCTACCGGTGCCGGCGGCGTTCACGCTCACTAGAATTGGATGCTGCTGGCCCGGCGCCGATGCCGCGGTGAGGAGCACGAAGGCACAAGCTGCCGCTACGAGTATCTGAATTCGCGCCGTGCTGCGCTTTCTCGCATTTTCGAAACGTCCCATATCTATTGTGAGTCTAGCCGTTGGGTTTCTCCACCACATACACGATTCTTGAGAGCCGTCGTTCACTTGTCAGACGATGAACTGCAGCGAAGAACTGTTGCAGTCCTGTGAATCGCTCCTCCCCTTCGATGCCCAACAAGTCAGTTTTATGAGCCTGACGTGCTTGAAACCACCGGCCAGAGATTAAGGCGGCGTTATCCGTTACGTCTTCGTGATGGATTAGTTGAAGGCCGGCCTCCTCAATAAGCCGCTCATTGATGCCTGGTGGCACGAAGAGAAAAAGACCGATCGAACTACGGAGGGCCAATTCGTCGTTGGTGACAGGGCCGGTGATAACGACCGGATCAGTGAAGAGCGCGCGCCGGCCCGGTCGCAAGACTCGCTGCCATTCACGAAACACGTCGAGACGATTCGGAAAATGATTCATTGAGTCGATGCAGAGCAGGCCATCGAAAGAGTCATTCGCAAAAGGCAAAGCGGAATCGGCGTTGGCAACTTTGAATTGAACTCGCTCCCTCGCCCCCAAATGCGCCGCCGTGTCGGCAGCCATTTGTGAAGCTGTCGCTACACCGATTTCGTTAGCGTCGATTCCTGTGACGCGACAGCCAGTTGTGCGAGCGAGGTAGAGCGCCGGACCGCCTGAACCGCTGGCCACTTCCAAAACGTGATCTTCAGACGTGAGGTTGAGCCAGGGAAGCAGGCGCTCATACTCATCAATGGTTACCCAACTGTTCTGTCCGAAATCGGTGCCAAAAGTCTCCTTGCGGATCGCATCCAGCACCTGATCGGTGAAGTGTTTGTAAGTACTATCGAAAAGATCTACGCGTTCAGGCATGGTGCGTAATCGATGTCTATTTCAAATTAACATCCAGCGCTTTGAATTCCTTGCAAGGCAGATCGTCCAGACGAAACAGTAGGGCCAGTGCCAACCTATAGCCCAGATACACACTCAGAGAATTAACCTTAGTTGCCTGGTCGTTCTTGCTGTGAAGAATCTTAGGCCACTCTTCCGTGAGCCCATGAATTGTTAACGACGGTATTGACTTTCGCAAAAAAGGACTTGAATCGGAATCCGCGCCGGTAATCGCGGCCTGCCCAAAAGGCATGCCCATATCGCTCGCCAGTTTCGCAGTGAAAGCACTCAACTTTTTATCAGACATATTGTCAGCAACCTGAGGAGCGCCTAAACCAAGGCTGTCGATATTTATCATCTCGCAATATTGCGGCAGTTGCTCGATAGTAATTGCATCCGCCATCGCTCGCGAACCGACAAGGCCAGCCTCTTCTTTTCCAAAGGCCACAAACATAACCGACCTTTTAGTTGGAGAAGTTTTCAGACTTCTAAACAGGTGAGCGATGGCAATGATGCCGGTCCAATTATCTACAGCCCCGCATCCGCCACCTGTTTGGTCGTAGTGCGCGCCCACTATGATCGTTTCCCTGGTAGAGCCTTGTATCCGGACCATTAGATTATCGACGTTTTTGTGTTTGTCGACCGATATGTCCGCGGCCGCGGCACCCATTTTCTCAAACAAGGCCCTGGTTGCCCGCAACCGGTCGTCGTTTTTACAAGGTACCGAAGCAAAGTCAGCCTTGATCTCTTCTTCGGTAGAAATCCGTGGTTCACTTTGTTGCGCTCTTGTCAGCGCAGACGGTGACAACAGCAGGGCGGCGAGAACGGTGATTAGCGTTAGACATCTGAAATGTAAGTTCATATTCATAGATTCAAGCTAACAGCTATTCGCATTTTGGGGCCCATTCCACTCAGGCTTTGCACAAAAAGTAACCTCGATGAGTTCCGCCAAGATTGACCAATGATTTGGCGCGTTAACGCGCCATCCCGAAGGGCAAATAGGCCAGCCGTTTTACGGCTGGTTTACCGACGGCAATACTTTGCTTCAGGCCGCTTCAGCGGCCTTATGGGAAAAAGGCCGTTGAAACGGCCTCAGGACCCAATCGTTGCGCCTCTTAACCAGCCGTAAAACGACTGGCATAACCGCCCTGCGGGCTGCCTCGTAACGAGGCACGTCATTGAGTTTTGATCTTGGTCTACTCTTTGTGCAAGCGGTACTACCGCTCCCGTATCGTACCGAGTAGCTCTAGTAACCTGGAACTCTGCCAGCTAGAATTTGGAATTCTTTCACGCAGCTTCAACGCATCCCAGTCTTCGATGATCTTACCGTTGATTGCGTAGGCGACTGACTTGATTGTGCCGAAGCGTTTTAGTGTTTCAACAATCGGTGTTAGGACTTGTTCTTGCCGGCAGGCAGGGCCCAAGACGTGAAGGTGTTTCTCCGCGCCGGGTCGAAAGTTAACGACGGCTACTCCGTCCTTCACCGAAACGCCGCGGTAGTATTGGCCAAGCGGACCAAGACCTTCCATTCCTTTCGCCTGTTCAGACACATCTGGGCCCGCGAAAAGTAAGCGCAACGCCGCGTCGGCAAGCTTTTTCGTCGGCTTCACCCTGCGCTTCACAAACTCGCCGGCACCGCAGGTGTTGGCAAATTCCGGCAACTTGGGATTAGTGAAATAAACCATCAGCTCGATGTCCCGACTTTCCTCCGGCACGGGCGTGCCCTTACAACGCCTCGTCTTCCACACTATTCGCGCACTATATGAACGGGGGGCGCAATCCTCCCAGTTCCTACTCACTTTCACCAATTCATAATCATCCGTACTATTGCCGTAACAGTTTCCAATTTGACCCTTCCCCGAACTGATTTTACGCCCACGCTTATTAGCCTCCGGGATGAGTTCTGCAATAATTCTCTTAACCCGGCTCCCCAGATCGTGACGCGGGGGAAGGCCAGTCGTTACGACTGTTGAACTAACCACCGGCTCACGCTGGACAATCTCGACCTCACATGCGAGCCCCTCATCGGTGTACTTAGCTGTTAACGAGAGTCCAAGGCTGATCTGAAACACCTCGGCTGGCGGACCGTACTTCGATTGGAAGTCTCTGGCGGTCTGTGCGTTTGTTGTAACGCCGGCAGGCAAGAGGGAGACCGTCACAATCATGCAAAGTAATAAATGCCTCATGCGGATACTCCTTCGAGTGGCGAATTAGTTTAGGTCAGGTTTAGTTGCCACGATACGCCGTAACGGTCGTTGACCCACGCGAATTTCCTGCTGAAGCCGTAATTGTCTGGCGGCATCATTACCGCTCCCTTCGCCGACAGCTGATCGAATGCATTGGCGAACTCAGTTTCATTTTCACATTCGACAAAAAGCGAAACTGAAGGCGTGAACGTGAAATCATGCTTCATCGGACTGTCGATGCAAATCAGTTCCTGACCAGCCAGGATAAAGTCAGCTCGCTTTACGCTACCTTCGGTTCCCGCTTCGTCAGGGCCGTAAAGCTCGAGCTGGCGCACCTCCGATCTGGGAAATAAAGAAACGTAAAAGCGCATCGCTTCCTCAGCCACCCCTTCAAACATCAAAAATGGTGTGATCTTGTTTGCCAAACCCACATTCCTCCGTGATTTCTAACCAATCGTTTTGTGAGCGTGATTTCCTCCTGGCAGACAATCAGCTGGTTCTATCGCCGCACAACTTCAACTGCGAACTCTCTCCATCGCCACCTCGGACAACTGAAACCCAACTCTCTCCCAGAATCCGTTGCTTCCGCGACCTGCTCTCAAAATCCACGTGATTCCCGTGTCAGTCTTAATCAGATGTCGCACAAGCTCGCGACCGATGCCCTCTCTCCGCTTATCTGCAGCTACCGCAACCATTGAGATATAACCATTAGAGACCTCATCGCATAGGGCCCTGGCAAATCCGACAACGCGAGAACCTTCAAGTGCTACAACTGTTCGATCAGTGTGCTCCAACATTTTCTTGAAAGTCTCAGGATCAGAAACACGATCTCCCCACCCCGCTTCAGTCAGAAACAGGCGCACCGATTCATAGTCTTCCGGAGTTATTGATCTGAATTTCATTTCTTTGACCATCACAAGTGACAAGGTAGAAAACGTTGACTCGGTTACCCTCGGTCTGATTGCAGCGCCGGCACTCCAGAGTTACTCAGTTCCTTACTCATGCCAGTCTGTCTTCGTCTTCGCATATTCCAGCCAGTCACCTGAGGCAACCAGTCTATTGAAAGAATAGAAATCAGGATCGGGTTCATAGGTCCAACATAACCTGCGCTGCGCCCCGATAGTGATCTCAACCTGCTTTCGCAAATAATTGCTCGTCGCTTCAAACTCATCCAGCTGTCGCAATAGCTCATCGTCAACTTCATAGACTTCGCCAACGACCGTTGAGTTAGATTCATTCAGCAGCAAGCCAGGGTAGAGACCCAGATCATAGAGGCTGCCGCTTACCTTCGCATCAGCAACAAACTTTGATTGGGGAAATCTTATCGGCATCGACCAGGCACCGCCCTCTCGCAACGAGCCGTAGACAAATACGAGATGTTTACTCATTTAACTTTGCTTTCGCCTGGCGTGGGGATAAATACAGCAGCGGCCGTTTAGAAGACTTCAGCGCGTGCGAAGATGGCTTTCAATTTGTGCCATCGCATCCATCATTTCCTTTTCTGAATGAGGAAAGAATGCTTTTCCCCCTGTCTGGTCGGACAATTTCTGCAATGCTTCTTTGTTGCGGTTGACCCACCTTTTCTCTCCGACTGCGATTGCGTAGACGCGAATATTCAGCGCCACTGCACGTGCAATAGTATCTTCCAGGTTTCTTTGGCTATTGGTGTCCTCGCCGTCGGTAATCAGGATGATCGCCTGGCTTCGCTCTTTCTCACGCTGAGTGAACACATTATCAAATGTGAACCAGATTGCGTCCCGGACCGACGTCCCACCAAGTGACTGGGCTTGCCTGGTCACGGGCGCATTTCCTACCACCACGCCACCGCCCATATATCCAGGGGGTGGCTCAAACTTAATTGCCTGCAAGGCAGAATCTATCTGCTTCAGATCGTCCGTGAACGGCAGTTTGATTGACGGTGACCGTGCAAACGTAATCAACGCAGTGGTAGCGTCTGGAGAACGCAGCAGAGCGGCGACGGAGTTGCGAGCAGCTTTCCTGGTCCGGGAGATTGTGCGCTCCTGTGAAGCACTTACGTCAATCAGGAACGCGACGGAAAGCGGCTTTCCTGCACTCTGTGCTTGCACACTGATCGCACAGCTCAATAGAAGGACTACAGGTCTGATGGTTAAGGACGTCATTGTTGCCTTGCACGATAAGAGACCACACTGCGGCCTCGCTACTGTCGGCAGGTTCACTTAAAGATGTGTGGCGCTTCAGACGGCCCAGTCCGAAACCGCCAGACAACCAACGATAAGAACAAGCCAATCAAGAGCCACTGGATGGCAAATGTCGTAAGGAACACTAGATCGTTTCCAGCATGCCCACCGGCAGACCAGGCCGCAAGCGCGGGGAAGAGATGCAGACCGCGCCAAAGATTGAAGAGTGCAGAGTCGTCAAAGGATTCGCTGAAAGGCGATGCCTCGGCTGCGAATAGCCACGTCACCACTGAAGCGACCACCAGTGTGACCAGGGAAAAAGTTAAATGAAATTTCGTCTTCGGCGACATCGATGTCGGCTTGTTTTGAGATATCGAGAATGTCTTGACAGACGCCTCAATGTTTTCGCACAATTGTCCCCAGGCTTCGATAATTGTCATTCTCGGGTTTGTCGTCTTTTTCCCGGGAACGTACTCCAGTGTTAGCGAAAAACACAAATTCCTTTTCATCAGGCCTGCCCATGCCTAAGTCGACGCTCTTGAGAGTCAACGTCATGAGGTAGGGGCGTCCCGTGAGCCCCCTAATTTCAACCGTGGGCAGCCACAGGATTTAGGAAACCACCTCATTTTGAGCTAGTCGCACTGTTTGAAGGCAACTAAGTTGGCAATTCAGTACAGGAAAATGCGGCGTTGGAAGATAGTCCGCAAGAAAATGCTTATTTCAGAAAATGCTCAGTCGGGAAGGGCAGCTTGCCCCCGCTTCTTTCCGCCCGCTCCTTGGCTCCGTGATAAGTGCTCTTGCGTTCCCACTTGATAAGCCTCTCTAAGCCAACTCCTGACCTCGTCATCTAAGTCATTCAGCGACTCAATTCGGAAGTGATGTACGTAACACTTAGGAGTCATGATCTCGATTCGGGTAAAACGAGGTGATTGCAAACGACGGGTCAGGACCACATGGGCTTCCAATGCGTGGGCGCTTAGTTTGTTCACAGCGGCAAAGATCATGCGAACCTGGAATCCAATGCGAGTCTTCGCCGGCGCAACTTTCAGGTGACCGCATTCGTGCACGAGGGCGCTGAAGCCTTCATAGAGTGATACGGCATGTTCGCTCTTGCCGCCGAGAAACTTCGCAACCGAGTATCGCCCACAAGAGTGCGGCATGTTCGCCTTAACGAATTGTCGATCGCACTTGGGACACGTCCAGAGTGGGCGCGAGGTGATGGGTGATCGATTCGGCATTATTCGGTCGTTACCTGCCAATCGGCAATCGGCAATCGGCAATCGCCAATGGCCTTAGGGACGCAACACGCGCCACGCCCAGATGGTCAATCCTGCCGAGATCAGCGTGAAGATAATAAAAACCGGGTCAGGAATCAGCCGCCGCTCCAGGACCAGTCTGACTAGATGTGCAATCGTAATTAAGCCAAAGATCGCTCCAGATGTAATGACATAAGCTCTCATAAAGGTCCCTCAAATTACCTAAGAGTGCAGTTAGTCGGCTTAGCCTGCTCCTGCTTCATGCCACTTACTTAACAATCGCTCTTCTCTCTCGCGATCGATCCCCGCCTTCAATTCTCGGTTCGCGTTAGTTGTTTCATACCAGGTCAAGGTGTCGCCAATCGTGTCGCGCAAAGAACGAAAGGTAAGACCGGCTGCGACCGCTTTATCACAATTTACAAACATGAAGCCCTTCAGATGCGGTGCAGCTTCCTCCGGCAACCAAAGTGGCATCTCGCTCCACGCTGCGACTGGCTCGTGCAGCAGAAAGTCTTCACTCACCCACGTGAAGTTGGCCTCGCTGCGACTGACAGTTTTGCACTCTGCAAGCAAGCTTCCCATAGTCACCGACCCAGTCCGCCCATTGGCGTTGTACCCGCCCGTTTCCTTCTGCTCAATCATTCTCACTGTCCACTCGGCTAAGTCACGAACATCAATAAACTGTAGATAGCGGTCAGGACGACTCGGAGCCAACACTTCTCCACCGTCAGCAACCCGGACCACCCAATAGGTAAATCTTTCCGTGTAATCATCAGGACCTACGATCAAGCCGGGACGAATATTCAGCACCCGATTCGGCATAACCTCTTCCGCGGCCTGCTCACAAAGTGCTTTTAACCCTCCGTACATCTTTCCATAATTCACTGCCGATGTTTGGCCCGTTGAATCAATTGCGTTCGCCTCGGCCAACTGTTCGCTCGTCAGGGTGGCGAGAGGCGCCGTTTCGTCTACACCGACAACGCTAAGATCGGCATAGACTGATTGACTCGAAATAAAGACGTAGCGATCTACCGCGGCAGATAGCAATTCGGCAGAGGCTCTTACCGCGCGCGGCAGATATCCACTTGTATCGATGACGGCATCCCAGTGCCGCCCTTGAAGCTTATCCAAGCCGGTATTGCGATCTCCGTGGATCATTTCTACGTCGGGTGACATTTTGGTCGGGTGATTCCCGCGGTTGAAAAGAGTGATCTGATGATTACGCTCGAGAGCAGACGTCACTAAATGACGGCCTAAGAATCTTGTTCCACCGAGAATCAGAAGGTTCATTTAGGTTCGTATTAGGGAAGACCGCCCGAACCATTTCTGTTCGGTAGCGAAATAGGTCCAGCCAATCACAAACAATTGAAAGGGCACTCGCACCAGTAAATAGAGAGGTCCTGCCCCGTGACCGCCAAATTCTACCCGCTGTAAGGCCGAATAGATGTTCGCCGGTAAAATTCCTATCAGCATGATGATGAGCAGCAGACCCGTGAGTCGGGCCAGGCGCGGAATCCACACACCTATGGCACCCAGAAATTCTAATACTCCGGTGAGGTATATGAGCTCGACGCGGTACGCGAGCGAGGGCGGAAGCATCATTGCCATCTGTTCACTCGTGAGGAAATGACCGACGGCGGTAAAAATGAAAAAGAGTGACAGCCCAACCCGGGCTCGTTTAGCCCGATCCCATCGGCCCGCGAGAGTAAGGATCAAGTAGGGAACTACAAGAAGCAGAAGTAGGAATAGCAGTGTCAATGAATTCTCGCTTCAGAGCTTTAATCTGCTCGTTTGCTCCGTTACGCGGCCTCTTATGCCAGCGAGAACGGTCTCATTTAGTAATAAGGAGCGGCGAATTAACATGGTAGTTAAAAAGCAGGGCTTTATCGCCGTCCATATGAAACACAAATTCTTCCGTTCCTTTACCTTCTGTAAACTCAACGTCATAGGCAAGACTTACCATCGTCCCACCCGGAGTCGCATTCACATGCCATCGGGTTTGAGTTGAGTTCTTCACTGTCCCGAGCTTCCGACGAACTGCCTCCCACAAGGCTAACGCATCTGCTTCGCTCGAAGCCTTTCGAAAGCCTTCGTCAGACTGGGCGTAGATCTCACGAAACTGACCAGCGTTGAATTGATCGTGAAACTTGCCGACTGCTTGTTCGCTGGTTGATTTACCTTTGGTAAACGAACAGGAATTAACAGCGACAAAGAGCGTAGCCATAAACGTGAGCAAGAGTATTCGTCTAGTTTTGATTCTCATAGTGGATCCTCAGAGCGGTAAAGATGATCATCGTTCGTCTAATCATAGGCGGCAAAGCCGAACGTCCACTAACTAACTTTCGAGACAAAGCTTCAATGGACTACCTGCATCGTTAATAAATTCGGGCGGCGCTCGTTAACAAAGAGCGAGATCATTCCATTGCCAATTGGCAATGGCTAACATTATCGCCAATAGCCATCGCCAGCCAGAGGCCTACAACGAAGTGCATTCTATAGAAACAATTAACCTGTCTCATAGATTTTCGGGAAATGAAGCGGCCCTGAGCTCCGTAAATCTTCAGGTCATCGAAGGCACGATCTACGGTTTCCTCGGTCCGAATGGCGCGGGGAAAACCACAACCTTGAAGTTGGTTTTAGGATTGCTCAAAAAACAACAGGGCGAGATTCTGGTGTTCGGAAAGCCCTTTGCTAACGATCGCGTGGAGACTTTAAGAAGGATTGGTTCCCTAATCGAAAGCCCTTCAATCTACGGACACCTCACGGCAGTTGAGAATTTGAAAATCTTGCAGAAGGTCTATCAGTGTCCCAAAGGCAGAATTGCAGAAGTCCTGGACCTGGTTGACCTGTCGCGGACTCGAAACAAAAAGGCGCATCAATTTTCCCTCGGCATGAAGCAGCGTCTCAGCATTGCCATGGCGCTACTTCACAATCCAACGCTCCTTATTTTGGGCGAACCCACCAACGGTTTAGATCCGAACGGCATTCTTGAAATTAGGGAACTCCTGCAAACCCTGAATCGAATGCACGGCATTACGATCCTTATTTCCAGTCACTTATTGTTCGAAATCGAAAAGTTCGTCACCCACATCGGCATCATCAATAAAGGAAGGCTTTTGTTTCAGGGAACTCTCCCGGAATTAATTAGCAAACGTCAGCAAAACTCATTCGTCGTTTTTGAGACGAGTAATGATTCTAAAGCTGTACAGGATCATTGATGAGTTCAGCCAGAGCTCGCGAACCGAATCGGGCAGGATTCTTGTGCCGCTGCTCGACAACCAAAGAATTGCGGCCATCAACCAGCGTCTGGTGCAAAACGATATCGACGTCTATCAGATCAGCAAGATTGAGAATGATTTGGAGCGAATCTTTTTCGACGTTATCGCCGAATAGCAAATGAATTTCCTCAACAGTCTACAAAGCGAATGGCTAAAGAAGAGACGCAGCCTGGCAGCCTGGCTCGTAATTGTCGGAGGATTTTTTACGCCCTCGATTATTCTGATGGCGAGAATTAAAAACTCTCACAAGTTTTCGGCCGCTTACCGGGCGGAAGATTTCTGGATAAAGCTCTGGAACCAAAGCTGGGAATCGATGGCGGCTTTCTTATTACCAATCGGGATTATTCTCGCGGTGGGACTGATAACTCAAATCGAATATAAGAACAACACCTGGAAACAGCTTCACACAACGCCGCAGCGATATAGCACGATCTTCTTTGCGAAGTTTCTCGTGATTCTGATCATGCTCGCTCAAGCGTTCGTGCTCTTCAATATTGGAATTTATCTGTCGGCAGTTATCCCGGCAGCGCTATTCAGTAACATTCCCTATCCAGTAGCGCCCATTCCGTATCGAAGTTTTCTCAACGCCAACATCAGATTCTTTGTTGATTCTCTACCGATACTCGCATTGCAGTATCTGATTTCTCTGCAGTTTAAAAATTTTCTGGTGCCGATTGGTGTCGGATTCGTGATTTGGTTTCTCGGTATCGGGATGCTTTCGTGGGAATACAGCTACCTGTTTCCCTACGTCCACAGCACGATTGATTTCTTAATTGGTTCCGGACAATTCGGTAACCGAAAAATTCCACCCATCAATATCCAGCTGCTAGCCGTGATCTACTTTGTCGTAATCACAACCGTCAGCTACGTTTTGTATATAACTAAAAAGGAAAAGGGCTAATTCTCGATTAAAGATTCGCGGTAGTTGTGAATAATTTGCAGTTAAGGAAGGGGGCCTGCCCCTGCTCGTTCGCAGCAAAACAAGTCTGTGCAGAAGAGTCGGCCATTAACCAAGCGGGGGTAGGCCCCTTTCCTTAACTGCAAATTACTATTGGTAGGATCTCCGCTCCTACTGACTCTTCTTTCTTGTCCACTCCCGGCATTGAGCGCACGACCCGCCCGGCTCTGTAATCACCAGTTTGAGATCAGTAATGTCTCCTTTCGCGGGCACTTCCACCGGTTCGGCGTGACGTTGACCGCTCGGCGCGCCGGCTACGTTGACGTGGGCGCGCAATAGGTAGCGCAACCCTTCAAGCCCCGTAAAAGAGAAGCCGCCGTCAATCTCACCGACTTTTAGGTCACCGCTGTAACATAGCGAACCTTCCGCATATTCCACTTCCTCGAAACAAATGATCGGCTTTGCCACCGGACGTCCGTCCGGCCAGACTACGACACCGGCGATCTTACGAGCGCTGAGCTTCTGTGGAAGTTGTATCGTGTAGCCCTCCAGGCTCTTTCCTTCGTCGATCGTGATCGGTCGAGTTTGTGCGAGCTGCTGAGTTCCTGGATAGAACGTCCGCGGGTAAGGGAAGGCGGGCTCGACCATGCGGTTGAGCCGAACCCCAAGAAAGTATCTTCCGGGTGGGAGCGACCTGAATTCGAAGCGTCCTTCCTCGTTCGAATAAGCGGAGAGGTGATCTCGTTGGTAGCGATCGTTGATCTGATTGGAGGGAACTAAGTCCACCATGATCTTTGATGCCGGCCCGCCATTCTCATCGAGGACCTTTCCGCTCAAGGAGGTATTGCTTTCAACGTGGAAGTTTACGAGTGCACAGCCCTTATCTTTCACCTCCACTTTGCGCTCGCGATCGCTGGACCAAAGACCTTCGGCAACCGTAAGCCGCACGTTGTAACTCCCTGCCGCCAGGCGCGTCACACGAAACTCGCCCTTAGCGTCAGTTATGGATTCGACTCTCCCAGTGCTTCCTTCTACAGTCACACGCGTACCAACCATTGGACCAAGTTGCTCGTAAGGACCTTCTGAATTTGAGCGGCGGAACTTGTTCACTACACCATAGATCGTTGCGCCTGTTTCCGACGTGGCGCGGCTTTTCAGATAGTCCAGGTCTTCGTGCGCCTCCGACAGCGGGCGCGTGCGGCTACAGATGCCGGCGTAGAGTTTATTGTCCTGAGGGTTCAGATTGGCGTAGACCAAATAGCTCTCACCCACTTTGAAGGGATAGCCACAGTCACCACCACCACTCCCGGTCACTGTTTCGGCTGAAGTCCCGGATATTCCGAGATGGGCCTGGCTCACGGCGAAGTGCACCAACTTTTGTTGGTAGCTTCTTCCCGGCTTGCTGTTTCCGCTTATTGAAGTGATCTCTGTGACCCGTCCGGTAAAGACGGCAGACGCAGCGCCGAAGGCCTGGCAGGGGGGCCCAGGATCAAGGCAGGAACAGGCGTTGATCGTCCGGGCCGAAAACAAGAGCAATAAGACGACGCAGGCGAGTGTGAGCTTCATTTTCTTTCAGATCGGCTTCCCAATAATATTTGCAGGTCGGGAAGGGGGCCTGCTTTGGATTGAGTCATTGAATCATTGGGAGTGATTTCAACAATGACCCGATGATCCGATGATTCAATGACCCGATGATTCAATGACCCGATGATTGAATTACCCAATGAGCGCCGCGAGTTTGCGCGGCGCGATTGACTGAAATGCTCGCCGGGCAAGATCAGTCACAATCTCCCAGTCAACAGAGTCGAGATCAAGCCGAATCGCGACCCAACCTCTCGCGCCAAGATAAGCCGGCACAAAAAAACTTTCCGAATCGCTTCTCACCAATCGACGTTGTTCGTTAAGGCTCGACTTGCAGCAGAAAGCAATTATCCCGTCGCCATGATGATCGAAAAGGTAATAAGCAAAAATCTTCTTGCGGATGCGGAAGGCGATATGGTCGTCGCCTACAATTTCATGACTGACTTCCGGAAGCGTTGCGCACGTTTCAATCAGGCGCTTGCGCCGGCCCGTGGCGGTGGCAATCTGCTTCGTTAAAAGAGTCATAGTTGGGTCGCATGCTAACAAACTCCCAGCTCAGGCCGCAGTCGCGCGGCCCGCGCTATCCACCATACCTTTTTAAGATCCTACCGCCAGAACGGTAGTTGGTCGCGAATATATCGAGGCACGTCATTGAGTCTTGATGTCCGAATACTTTTGGGGCAAAGCCGTAAAGACTATTCACCAACCACGAACCGCGAAGCGGCTAACTTTTTAAGTTTGTGCTGCTGCCTGTGATTCCCTACGACTCTTGACGTACCGCCGCATTACCGCAATTCGTTCTTCAGCATCGGGAATGCGCTGCACCACCTGTTCGAGATGCTTTAGGTAAAGGTAGGGCGGCATGCCAGGCACCGCCCGCAGCTCCGCAAGGAATGGCTGAAGCTTCGCATACACAACCACGTGTTCGGTGTTTATAGCATTGAACATGTCGTCGTTGATCGCTCCGAAAACGACGAATGCTGCAGCCATGTCCCAATAGGAAGCAACCATTCGAAACTTGGCACTGTGTTCACCAACGAGGACGTTAAGAATATCCTGGGTACTTTCGGGGTGGAATCCTGTCGTAAACCAATCACGTGCCTTACGCATGGTCTCCTCAGACCTCAGCTCATACAATTTTAGAATGCCCATCATGCTTTCGTGTTCGTTCATGACGTGTTTCCCTTCAAAGTAAAGATTGAAGACAGACGTTCTCGCGGCGCGATTATCCTCTGTGGCGCCATCCTCGGATTTCTAACGTGGAAATGCTCCGGTGAAAACTTTTAGTAACTCCTGGCCCTTTCTGCTTCCACCGTCAAAGCCCTGCCTCGCTCCCAGCGTCGGCTCCATAACCAGGATGTTGTCGCACTCCCAGCACACACTCGCGTAAAGAATCACTTTTCCGCGGGAATAGAACCTGATGCCATAAACAGGATAGTGGCAAATTGCGTTGAATGAATTGTAATTCTGTGTGCGCCACAGTGCGGCAATCGCTTGCGCCTCACTGCCTTCAATAAGTTTTGTGGCTTCGATCGACTCAAACCATATTTCTTTCGTCTTTAACTTTTGCAATTCGACCTTGTCGATGCGGGGCAACCTGCGCGTAAAACGGAGCGGCACTTTCTTAACGTGGAAAGATTTCGCGGCGACTGAGGATGTCGCAACCAAGGGCGATGCGCCGCACAACAGAATTATCAACAACCAGAAAGCACTAAATCGGAACCGGAAGCGGTAGCGACCGGGTCTTTGAATTGCCGATTGTCGATTGCCGATTGTCAATTGGCCTGTAGCGAACGAATCGTCACAAATTGGCAATTGGAAATCGCCAATCGTCAATGGGACACCCCGGTCGCTGCCGCTCCCGGTTCTGACTTGATGTAGTCTCGCCACTTGATCAACCTGCATCATTACTTAGTTTATTCTCGTTTCGTCTCAGTCCATCCCGCTAATTGTTTCTGACAGCGACTACCTCATACAGCGCGTTTTTGAAGAAGAGACGTTTCAATAAATCGCGTTCCTGTTTGGCGAGCAACTTCGCTTTATGAATGTTATTAGTTTTCTGCAGCACCCGGAACGGCAAGTCTTGAAAGAGCCGTTGCACCCGAGTCAAAGTAAGATGAAATGTATGGTCAGCGAATGGCCCAATTTCCTGCCTAATGCCCAGGTCAGTCCACGCCGCATGTACGTGCGAAGCGAAGGCATAAATCGGATGATGTGTATTCACCGTAAAGTAAAGCAGACCTGACGGCTTCAGGACCCGGGCAATCTCGGCCAAGATATCGGTCGGTGACTCCGCGTGATCTACTACATTGTCACAGAGCACAATGTCGAAGGAGCTTTCCGCGAAGGGGAGCGACTCTCCGAAGGCGGCTACAGTGCTCACTCGATCTTGCCACTCTGGAAATAGCTTCGCGTACGGTTGTGCAAGTGGGTCAACGCCCACTCCCCGCTCAGCGCCGAAAAAGAAGATGAGGCCCTGGGCCCCGCTTCCAACCTCTAGAACGCGAGCTTGCGGGTCGATGGGATGAATACGATTTAGAATAGTGCGCACCCTCGATGAAGAGTGCATCATCGCTAAAACTATATCCCGTTCTCCGCCGCGAATAGCGCCGGCCTTTTTTTGTTGGTAGGCAA
This sequence comes from Pyrinomonadaceae bacterium, assembly GCA_963826235.1. GTDB lineage: Bacteria > Acidobacteriota > Blastocatellia > Pyrinomonadales > Pyrinomonadaceae > PSRF01. The sequence goes on from CAWGWE010000003.1 coordinate 1,379,389, forward strand.
GTTGGCGGGTAAGAGCTCTTTGTGCTCGCTGCTGGCTACCCATAACCCTCTCTGAGTAGGCGTAATCATTAAAACAGCGCGCCTCGCGTTACTACTTAAGGCGGTTAAGAAACGGAATCAGGTTCTCAGAGTAGTAGGGCTCCTGGGTACACCAGAAGATATAGTCAACCTTTAGGTATTCCGTTGCGAATTTGATCAACTCGGCAATCGTTAAGTGCTTTCCGGTTTTCGGGTCGACATCATCGTAGTTGCCATCCTGGACCGCAATCCCAACCGGAACGATTCCAGCCGCTTCCCTGATTAAAGGATAGGAACTTTTCAGTTGGCCGGGTCGATTGGGTAAGAGGTCAGGGCCGCCCACGCCAACCTTCGAGGCTTTCGCAGCTTCGAAGACCGCGCGCAGGTATCCTCTGTCTTTCGTCGGGCGCCACTCGCCGGGCATGAAGTTGGCATATTGGATCGCGACTGACTTGGGGAATGCCTGCTTCAATGTCTTCATATTCGTGATAATTGCGTCGCGGTAAATCTCAAAAGAGAAACCTTTAGGGAACAAGCGTCCGGTGTAACCGAAGCCAACGGACGTTTCGGCGAAATTGATACCTTCGATACTACCGTCGAATTCCCTCCCCAGGGCGAAGAGGAGTTTGTGAAACCTCGCTTGCACGGCCGGGTCCCAGCGGCGCGCCGCCCAGCCGGCGACGACAGCGTTTTCCTCGTCTCCTTCCTTAACGTGGTATTGCTTCGCGGCGCCGCCGTTGTACATCACATCTTGCAGCAGGTAACGCGGTACATTGATTCGCGACTCGCTGAAAGTAACATCCTGAAGCTGGATAAATAGCTTCTTTCCCTTTGAACTTAGGAAAGCCAAATCTTCTCGGATGTAACTGAAGTCGTACTCATCCTGCTTCGGTTCCAATTGCCGCCACGAATAGGTTACCTGCGCCCCTTCCAATGCCGTGGTCTTGAGAAACGACGCGGCTTCTTTGATCTTCTCCCGGTCCTGACCAAAGAACACGTAATGATGCACTGGCTTCGCGCTGACGCTGGTGCCGGCGAGCAAAATGAATAAGGTGCAGCAAACGATTTTAAGAAGATTCATCTTTCTGCCTCTTGGATTCGAAGCGATTATCCGCGGCGTGGGTTGGATTCCTCGTCGAGCAATCTGGTAGTGTTCTCCGTCACGCTCGGCGGTGACTGAATCATCTCTGCAGTCGCTCCTCGCTTTCCAGAGAAACTTTCGATGGGAGCCATCCGTGACGCCGGTAGTTCAGCGCGTGCGGGAGCGCCCAATTGATTCGGCGTCGTGGGGACGGCGAGCGATTTCGCGGCGGCTCTTTTTAATGCTCTCTTGTCCGCCCAAAAGGCGCCGTAGAACACATTCAAAATGCCGATGATAAAACCCAGGAGTGGCAGCACTAGCAATACAGCGAAGTCATCATCGATGGCTGCCAAAAAGCCCACAAAAAGCGTAAATGCCAGGCACCCCAGCATTATCCATGCGCCTCGGCGAACCGCTTTCTGGCCAGAAGAACGTGCCTGCACCTCTGAGCCCGGTGCAGTGAGCGCGTTGCCGCTGACGATCAACTCCCTCACGGCCGTTAAGGAAAAACCGCAGCGCGAGCAGAAGCGCATTTCCTCGGAAACTTGTTCTTGACTACATTTCGGACAATACATAGAGACCTCTATGAACCTCCCGGTATTTCACTCTAATGAAAGACGAAGAGTGCAGCAATTAAGTTCGGAGGTTCAGCAAGTCTCGCCGCGGCGGCACTCGTAGCCAGGATTAGCAAAAAGTATACAAAAAGGATCCAAACTTACGCCGCTAACCCATAGGTTTATGCTTCAAATATCCCTCGATCCCTTTGATCAATCTGATCATGTCGGGGTGGAAGTCTGGGTCTGGCCGCACCGGTAGCCCCTGTTGGTCTATGAGTGGCCGAAGTGTTTCAGGTAACTCCTCCATCCCTGGCATCGATGACCCTTGTACCAACACGGGGACAACGGGGATTTCGCGCTTCAGAGCGGCCTCAATCTCTATTCTGACAAAATCACGGTCGTCATCGAGGCGACGTTGACCCCCATCCCCAGCAACCCATTGCCTCCCGATAATTGTCAGAAGGACATCACACTTACCGACGGCTTCGCTTAAATATTTTCTGAAGTTAACCCCTAACGGGATCGAGTCTACGTCCTTAAACACGTTTTCTTTTCCAAAATATTCGCAAAGCCGATCGTAGATTCTCCCGGTGACATCAATGCTATCGTCGCGTCGGTACGTAATAAAGATAGCAGGTTCGCGCGGAGGGACACGCTGCGGCTTAATGGACTCCCTTTTCATGCGTATGATCAGAACGACCCCTACAATCACTCCAATCAATACAGGCGCTATCAGAAGGAAGATCAGGTCATACGTCCAATAAGCTGGCTCGCTAGCCGGCTCGCTAGCCGGCTCGCTAGCAGCTTCCTGGAAAAGGGTCAGATAGATCCACGCCATAATTATTTTTAGCGCCTCCAAGTCTCGGTGATGTCATCGCGCCTCATGTCCGCCGCGCGTCTCCGCTTTTACACCTTCAAATGCGGTCCGTTTGCCTGGAAAGGCTCATCCTAACCTACTGTTCTACTCGTACACTCTAGTTAGTGCTCATTAGTGCTCATTCGCTTCAGTAGCAGCTTTGAAGTCGAACTTATTCTGGCCTTCCTGGTAGAACACACAGTCGCTTCCGGCGCGACAGCCGCTCACGTGCTTCCAATCCGTGGGCATAACAACAATTGACCCTGGTCCAAAGTCTTTGGCGGAAGCGGCATCCGTGGTACCCGTGTACCAAACGCCGCTGATGATTACGTTTTTTAGCCGGCTACTATGCGAGTGAAGCGGGTTGTCTGTTCCGGCCGGCACCTTGCGCATCTGCGTGTACTCACCCTTCGCTGGGTCACCCGACAGCACGGCGAACATCATGCCTGGTCTTTCGGGCAGCTTGGTCCACTTCAGATCCGCGAATGCCATCATCAGCGGTGCGTTGTCGCCGTCCTGCGTCGATGTGGCCGGAGTGGGTACCGACTCAGCGAACACAATTGCCGAGAGGCTCACAACCGCCAGAACTACAAATAATCTCTTCATAGATAATCTCCTTTGCAACGCACTGTATGGCGCGATCAAGCCACAGGTTATTCCAAAAGCCGGCGCGTGACGGTTTCGCCGGACGCGAGCGAAACGTCCTCATCGAGTTCGCGCAAAAAAATTCCGGCGCCCTTCGATGACGTAGAAAGTGCCTGAATCTTTATCTGTTAGTCTGCGCGCTAATTAGGCTGGGCGCGTGGAACAAAGAAATCTCGCTTTTCAAAATGCCAGTTGTCATCCTAAGGGACAATCATTTTTAAGACTGTAGTTTCAGAGTTAGAGACGTCACTCGTCCTTTGGATCCTATTCGCCTTTCGCCAGGATTCGCCGACGCTGCTTCGCGACATCCTTCGCAGCCCGGAGCCAATTTCGCTCGCCCACTGCTTCCTTGGCCAATTCAGACACGTGCCATTCCATCAATTCGGCTGTATCCGGGTCGCTCGTCCTCCAGTCGTTCCACTCGGCCGTGGCAGAAACCCCGTTTGTCTCGCGAAGCAGCGCGGAAAGGACGGGGGCGCCCGCGTCTGCCGCCGCCATGACGTGGTTCATCGCAATGCCCACCCTATCCTTATCTCCGGAACGCAGGTGTCCACGTACATGGCTTCGGAGTGTTTCGTTAACCTGCTCCCATCCGGGCAGACCTTCCTTGTGCGCGTCCGCCAGATAACGAGCAAGGTCCCTCGGAGAATTGGGTTCGCCATCGAAAGCGCCGTCGCGGACCCAGCGGCTCCACATGAGCTGAATCTCAGTAGCGTCAGGAAAATGCTTCTGCGCTACCCAGCCAAGCACATCGCCCAACCGTTCCGTATTTGCCCGCACCGGCCAGGTGACCAGTCGAATCACCGAGCGGCGCTGACCTTCGTCCAATATCCCAGCATTGTGGTGAATGAAATTATAGAGCGCATGGTTGTTCGGCGGGTCGCAGGCTCCCAGCAACTTGATCGCCGTCGGAATGAGCGCCGAATCGAGATCGCTTCCGACCGCGATATTCAGTGGCATTTCACCATCTCCGGTTGCAGCGATCCATGAGAAGAGTGCCCTTGCTCCTGCACCGGCCGAGCGGAATCCATATGCTGCGTGCATGGCGGTCAAGTTATTCGGTGTCAAATCGAACAGACCATTAAGGGCTTCATCGAGAGGATGAAACGGGCTTGTCAATGCAATGTTTAAATTGTCCTGGTGGAGACCTTGCGAGTCGAGGTAACCGTCGATAAGCGGTGCCAGGTCCGGCTCTTGGCGTGCCAACTCGCGCAGCCCCGCTGTCAACAAGCTTGGGTCGGCGGTTGGTAACTCGCGATCGACTGACAGGAAAAGATCCCGCATCAGGCCGTGGACGGCGTCAGCGAACGCCTGGGGTGAGGTGGCATCGACACCCAGGTATGTCTGAAAACGCTCATGTTCAGCCAAAGGATCGATGAAGAACGGGATGACCGACTTGCGGTGTTCCCGGGCGAAGTCGAGTTCCAGTCCTACCCATTTCGACTTCGCGGACGCGTGCGACGCGATGACCAGCAACGTGTTTGAGGCCTGAATCTGCGAGCTAATAGACGAAGTGAGGGTCTCACCAAGCCGCAGTTCGCGCTCATCGATCCAGACTTTGACACCATGGGCAGTCAAACGACGAACAAGTGCGCGAGCTACAGATTTGTCGCTGTGCGAGTGACTGAGGAACACTGTTGGAGTAGTCTGCGCCGTCATTGAGTCATCGTAGCTTACGCTTAAGAGATTATCTCAATTCACCGAGTGTCAGAGCTGGCGCGGCTGAAAAGCATGATGAAATTGCAATCTTGAAGACTGAGGCTTCATTCTTGATCGCTGTTACTTCATGCGGTTGTACTTCTTCATTGCCGCGACGACGCGATCACCAGGCAAGCCAAAGACGCGGATGCCGTCAGCGCCTGTCATTGTTTGTGCCGCCAGCATCGCATTCACGACAGCTTCTTCAGTCGCCTCGATCGTCGCTTGAAAGAGCGGATCGATCCTTTCGTTAGGTAGCATAACTAGAGCAGGTGTGCCCTCGCCCTTCGCCGCATTCGGGTTCGCTGTCGAAAACGCGAGAAACAAATCACCAGATGAATTGCCGGCATAACTACCCAACCGCCCCATTCCCAACATAACGCGCTTTGCAATGCGCTCCAGTTGATGTGGCAGAAGGGGCGCGTCGGTGGCGACGATCACGATGATCGACCCGCGGCCCTCGTGTTCAGCGACGCTACCATCGTCACGCGCGCCGCGTCCGGTTGCAGGGCACGGAGGAAAGCCCGCCGCCCAGGGCCTGCGCGACGATTTCGGAAGGACGGAGCAGGTTCGCAGGTCAGTTATTTCTGAACGAATCGGAACTCCGAGAATTCTCAGATCGCCTCCATAGTTGCATTGCACTAACACACCGATGGTATAACCACCTTGCGCTGCTGTTAGCACTCGCGAAGCGGTGCCAATCCCGCCTTTGAATCCGTTGCACCCCATTCCTGTGCCGCCGCCAACGCCACCTTCTTCTACGCGCCCGGGCTTAGCACGATCGAGCGCCTCAAATGCGTGGGCCGGCTTCACGTGCTCGCCGTTGGCATCGTTTAAAAAATCGAAGGTCTCAGCGACGATGGGGTAGGTGAAGATAAACTCGCGCCCGTTCTTTATTTGCCATTGAATCGCCGCATCGCGCACGGTTCCCACGCTGTGCGTTCCCGTCAACAGGATCGGTCCCTCCAGGAAACCAGATTCCTTAATCCAGTTGATGCCAGTCATGTCGCCATTGCCGTTCTGGTTGAACGTTGCCGCGAAGACGGGATCCCAGTTGCCGCGCGGGCGCGGGAGAATTGCCGTGACGCCTGTCCGAATTGGCCCCTGGCCGGGAACGACTTTGCCCTCGCCTTCGATGAGCGTTACATGCCCGACAGCGATGCCCGCAACATCAGTGATCGCATTGGCTGGACCAGTTTGCCCAGGGAAAGGAATTCCCAACTCGCGGCCGCGTGGCCGCGTCTGCGCTGTTGCTGGGATTGCAATTGCTGCAATCAACAAGAGCCAGAGTGCAAGTCGTATCGAACGCGCGTGCCATCGTTGATGCGTGAGTCTGCTTTCACTGTTCATCGTGCATCCTCCGAAACGGTTCAGTCCTAAAAGTGAAGACTACTTTTTATATTCAGTGTCATGTCAAATCCGGCTCGCCGTAGGATCCCTCGCAAACGAGAAGTATGACAAGCAAGATCAAGAACCAATGAAGGAAATTCATAAACCAAAAGATCGATGTCTCTACAAACCCTTCTCTCGTAAACTTGTTCTGGCGGAGGGGAAACTCTGACTCTCGCGGTCCTGGCCCCGGCTGGGGTTGAAACTCGGTGGTGTCTACCTTTATATACAATGGGAAAGGCCATCCGCGCGCTGTAGACTTTATTATTGGATCGTCTCTGCGGAAGCGCTCCACGGTATCTACCCTCGGAGTGAGATTCAACCAAATCAACCCGCCTACGACTACGGAAAGAACGATTAAGGTAAGAAAGTGAACTTGCCGGACAAGCCTTTGCCAGGTTTTCCTATCCTTAAAAACACTGATAGCAAAAACCATTAGCCCGCTAAGAATCAAGGGTAGCGACGGGAGCGCGACCAGGGCACTTCTGGGCCAGGCTGTGAGGAAAGTTGCAACATCGGCAAAGACACATCCCAGGACTAGTAAGATAATGGCAACCCACAGCGACCGTCGAAATCGGGGAACGGTCGGCAGCATGTTTAGGTTCATTGGTTACCCAATTCAACCTTTCGCTCAGGGGTTTACATTTTGCAAAGCGACGCGGCTCTCGACCAGATCCTTTAACTTGCCAAGCTCCTCTTCCCTGCCGCCGCGCGCCATCATCTGGAAGTAGATGAAGCCACTAATCCACGCGAAGAAGGGGATCGGACTAAGAACGCCTTCCGTGTGAGAGACAGTCGTGCCGCGGCCGCTCGCTGTAAAGTTCAAAGTGAAATATCCACGGAGGACACCGCCACCTTCTTGCACTCCACTATAAGACGTCGGCCGGCCATAGTGATACCGATACAAGAAGCTCGACCTTAGTCCGGCGACTTTTAGATAGCTCCTGACGAGGACCAGGTGCTCACTCAGTCTTTTTACGATCTCGATGCGGGCGATTTCGGGTGCGTAGGAAGGAACTGTATTCGGGTCGGAGGCGATGGCGTAAACCTGCTCGATAGGAGCGTCAATCTCCAGGCTCTCGCAAATTTGGTAGCGCCAGATATTCATCCGGTTTACTCAGCGGTGATTGGTTGCTTAGTTTTCAAGCGCCCTCCTGAGGGCTGCTCGCGCGAGCAAGCGCGTCGAATCCAATGTGGGTAACGGACAGTCATCCGGGCGCACGATTAGCGGTATCTCGGTGCAACCGAGTACAACGGCATCACAACCTCGAGCCTTGAGTTTTTCCGTCACTTCATTGAAGTAGCGCCGAGACGTTTCCGGGAAGATGCCGTTGACTAACTCCGTGAAGATAATCTCATTGATCTTTTCTCGATCAGTCTCGTCAGGTATTTCTCTCCCAATGTTGAATTCCGCTAATGATTCGGGGTAGACGTCGCTTTCGGTCAGATACTTTGTTCCCAGGATGCCGAGCCTGAGGTAGCCCAAACGATGAGCTTCTGCAGCGACTGCGCCGGCAATATGTAACCAGGGAATGGGTGACTGCAGAATCAGATACTTGAAGGACTGATGGTAGGTGTTGTCAGGACAAATGGCGAAGTCAGCCCCAGCCCGCGCAAGCTTGTTAGCCGATTCGGCCATAAGCGCCCCGACCGCTTCCCAGTCGTTGGCACGGATGTGGACCATGTGCTGGGCCATGGGCACCGAGTTCATGGTTATCTCAGGGTGATTATGCTCACCCATGATGGCCGGCGCCTCCAGACAAATCGTGCGGTAGCACAGCGCAGCTCCCTCCGCGCTGCCGGCGACGATACCAATGTGTTTGGTCACTGCTTCAACTCCACGCGCAACCGTTTTACGACTGGTTAGGTGGCGCAACGATTCCATCCCGTACGCCGTTTCAACGGCCTTCTCCGAATAGGGCCATTAAAGCGGCCTGAAACAAAATATTGCCAACGGTAAACCAGCCCCGACATGTCGGGGCTGGCCTAGTTGCCCTCTGGATGGCGCGTAAACGCGCCAAGTTCATTGGCCAAGCCTCCCGGAACTTTCCGCAACTTTTTTGTGCAAAGCCCCCGTACACAAGAGTCGCAGCAAGCGCTTACCTCGTCGGTCGCGGAATCCTAATCCTGAGCTTCCTTAGAACGCTTCAACCAATGCCAAAGCCCACCCGTTACTTCAATGGGTAAAGGATAGCCCAGTTGGCGAGCAAGCATGACTATCTGCCCGCGATGGTGACCTTCGTGCGCGACGAAATATGTCAGGACGTGGCCAACATCCAGCGGTAGGTTGCGCCAGGTATACGACGAGCAGGGAGGGATCGCACCGCCTCGTTCAAAACCCAGCTTGAGCAGATTGATCATGCCGCGACTACTGCGACTGAGCGCTGGAAGTAGTTCTTTCGGGCCCACCTTGTGGCGATTGACAGGACGTGGCACTACGATGCCGTGCTCATGTCCAAGCGTCTTGATCCACATACAGCGCGCGTTGTGAATATGGCCCGCGATCATCCGTACGGTGCGTGGTGGCGCACCCGGCACAGGCGCTCCCCACAGCTCTGGGGGTAACTGTTCGACGAGGAATGCAGTGACGCGGTTGTTAGTTCTCCAAGCGCCGAGCAGCATCTCCCGCTGGTCAAGTGGGGATTTCATTGATCTATGCCTGATCGTTACGCGGCAGTCACAAGGCGCCAGTAAATCCGGTGTTGATATACGAATGATGTTCGAATCGGACCGATGTTCTTCGCTCGCTCAGCGATTAGGCATTCCTTTCCACTACTGTTTTCTGATACGCCAGCTCCAGAAATTCTTCTAGCTGTTCCTTTGACGGAAAAGCCCGCTTGGGTATCAACAAAACATAGTCGCGGTCATCGCAGAACATTAATAACCGTTTTGTCTGGAACACAGATGCGACTTCAGGCCAGGTAGGTTTATAGATTGAAGAACCCGACTCGTAATCAAAGCCGTTTTCGGTCAGCTCGACCTTGCACTTCAACCCAGCAATCTCGCGCCGCCACTCTTTTTTCAAGACTCGCCTACGCAACTTAGGAAACAGCGACAGATATATCCGTGCCGAGGCAAGAAGCACCAGAACGACGAGAGGCAGCCAATCCGGAATCAGGTTAGTCAAAGATAAGTTAACTTTTAGAAGTCTCAGCGACACTGCGATGACGCTCAAAGCCAACAGGAACGAAAACGGTAGCCACAAAGCCTCCGCTAGCATAAGAAACCAAAGGCTAACGGGTGATTGATTCTTTCTTTTCCACTCGAGCCATTCAACAAGCGTAAATTGAAACTCTATTTTCATGCTCGTTGACAGAGCCAATTACGACAGACATCAGAAGACCGGCCCCGGGCGCGTCACGTTGACGTAATGAGAGGCCCGCTGATAACGGTCCGCTACGAGCGCCTGCAATGGCGCCATCAGCCGACGCTTTGCATAAAAGTAACCTTTAAATAAGGCCCACGAAGATTGGCCAATGGATTTGGCGCGTTTACGCGCCGTCCCTAAGGGCAAATAGGCCAGCCGTTTTACGGCTGGTTTACCGACGGCGATAATTTGCTTCAGGCAGCTCAGCGGCCTTATTCGAAGGGCTGCCTCGTAGACGAGGCACGTCATTGAGTCTTGATGTTAGTCTACTTTTTTGTACAAAGCCCTTCAGCGTGCCTCAGGGCTTGAGTTGCGTAGGCACTTGCCACCCCAATTGCTGCTTATTTTGCTTTGGGCGGACTCTGCCAGAGTATGTTCACAATCATCCACTTGCCGTCGTACTTCGCCAGGTGCATGTAATCAACGCCCCACACTGCAACCACCTTGACGCTCGCGGTCTGATCGAGAACATCTAAGATGACCACTTCCCTGGGCGCATCCTTCGGCACTCTGCCGTTCTTGTTATAAGTTTTGGCGAGATTGACTAATTCAGCGAAAGTCATCGGACTAAAGCTGTAGCTGGTTTCTCCCTTCTTGATGTAGAAACCTCGCTTTACCAGGTCCGGGTGAACGCTGCGTTCGATTCGCGTAGCGTCAACCTCATACACGCCCTCGACATAATCCAGGGCCGCTTGCCGCACTGCTTCTCGTTCCGTATCGGTTTGCGCAAAGCTCACCATCGGGCACGCTAAGGCCAAGGCCAATGCGAATACCAGAGCTATTAATTTTTTCAAAGTCATTACTCCTTTCAAAGGGTTACTAATTAGGATCAGTGAATCCTCATAATAAGATTGAATACGGACCGCTGGCAAAACGGCGACGCACCTATGATTCAGGGGGCAGACGAATTGAGCCAGAGGCGAGTTTTGAATGAGGAACTTCTTTCGACCTGCCGGCGCTTCTGGACGGTACGTAAAAGAACTAGCGCTTTTTATCTTCGCGACATTGTGCGCCAAGAACTGTTGGTTGATATTCGGCGCCGGTGTACTTGAAAAGCGTAACGTATACCTCTCGTCCCCAATTTCCGTTGGGAAGAGTACAACCGCCCATCCTGCCCCGACTCTCTAGATCCCGATACCTGTTTGTGACTGTCTTCCTGGGACGAATCACTGGATGACTGGCCAACAAGCGATATCCATTCTTGCGATTTTGGAAGACCCAAAAGGTACAGTTGAAACCCGCTCCGCACAAATCGCGATGATCTATATAGACAAAGAATTCCGGAATTCCATCCCTATTCAGATCATGTCTCTCAAAGCGAAGGCTGCGTTTGTATTCGGCGCGATCGCTTTCCGAACAACCGGTGGAACACACATCCTGCAAGATCAACTTGATTAGCTGATGAGGTAATTTGGGTAAGAGAGCCGCAGCCGTGGAAGTTGCCGGAAAAAGTAATAACGCGGCCACCAACCAGGCCCGTGGTTTTGTTCTGAGCCCCATATGCTCAATGGCGCAGTCAGCAGCAAGCGCAAGTTCCTCAGCGGTCAACATCGACCCGCCTTCACTCTTCATCGGCGAGCGCTAAGGTCTGCCAAGATCGCTAACTCATATATCTAATCACCCAGGCGATGGCCACAAGTATTCCCGCCACCAGGAACATTGCCACCATCACCTTGCGATTCGGCTTCCCGTATACAATTTGCCATAAGCCACCTGCCATGCTGGCGAGGCCAAAGGAAATTACCAAACCAAAAATGGCCACGATCAGTGCCACTTCCTGTGGCCCGCCCGTAAATCTCGTCGTTCCTCCCGGCTCTCCTGATTGCGCGATGATGCTTCCCAGATAAAGTCCCAGTGCTCCCATAAAAAGGACTAAGCCTGTTCCTATCACAAGCAGGAACCACCCGAGGATCCGAACTTTCCTCGCCGATTGGAGGCGACTGCCACAACTCGGACATCTGAGAAGCGACTCCGCTGTTTCAAAACTGCACTTGGGACAACTAAGGATCTTGGGCATCACATTTCACCATTGCCAATTGCCAAATGCCGATTAGCGCTACTAGAACGCCTCCGCGTCTCCGCGTCTCCGTGTCTCCGCGTCTCCGTGTCTCCGTGTCTCCCGCCGTCTCCCGCGTCTCCCGCGTCTCCCGCGTCTCCGCGTCTCCGCGCCTCCGCGTCTCCCCGCGTCTCCGTGTCAGCGCGCCATGAGTGCTTCAATCTCTTCGGCCTGCTTCGGAACCTTGTTTGTCAGCACGCGCGGACCGTTCGCCGTACATAAGACATCATCCTCAATCCGCACGCCGATTCCCAGATACTCCGCGGGAACCTCCTTGGTCTCCAGCGCAATATAAAGCCCGGGCTCGACAGTCATTACCACGCCCGGCTCGAGCGCGCGCGATTCCTTGTCAAAGTAATAGCGGCCCACATCATGCACGTCGATACCCAGCATGTGCCCCAGCCCATGCATATAGAACTTCTCGTACTTCTTTTCCTTGATCAGATCTTCCGGCTTGCCCTGCAACAGGCCCAGCTCGATCAGTCCTTCAGTAAGGACCTTAATTGAGTGGGCCTTGAGTTGATCGTGAGTGGTTCCCGGCCGCACTAACTCGACACACTCCATCTGCGCTTTCAAGACGAGATCGTAAATGTTGCGCTGCGGTTTTGAATACTTGCCGTTAATAGGAAAGGTACGCGTGATGTCCGAAGCGTAACCCTTATATTCCGCACCCGCATCGATCAAGAGCAGCTCGCCATCGCGCAGCTCGCCGTCGTTGTTAATGTAATGCAACACGGTAGCGTTGGCACCAGCGCCGATGATCGAAGTGTAGGCCGGAGCCGAGGCGCCGCGCCGTTTGAAGATCAGCTCGATCAGAGCTTCGACTTCATATTCCTTCATTCCCGAGCGTGCAGCTTTCATCGCTTCGCAATGGGCCTCCGCGGCGATGTCGGCGGCGCGTTGCATCAACTCGATCTCTTCATCCGATTTCAACACCCGCATCTCATGCACGATGGTGGCCGGATCGATAATCGTTTGTGGCGGATGGATTGGTTTGCGATTGAGCGCCCTCATGCGCGCAATCTGGCGGATGATTGTGTCGTCGAGATCGGGATTAACGCCGAGCCGGTAGTAAAGTTTTTCAGCACCATCGAGAATCTCGTCGAGCTTTTCATCGAACTCAACAATCGGAAAGGATTCGTCTGCGCCGTATTCGCTCTTTGCGCCTTCCAGCCCCGCGCGGCGTCCGTCCCAAATCTCGCGTTCCGGATCGCGTGGGCGCAGGAACATCGTGAACTTATGTTCGCGCCCGGGAGCGATGACGGCGATCGCTTCCGGTTCTTCAAAGCCGGTGAGGTAGAGAAAATCCGAATCCTGGCGAAAGCGATAGGCAGTATCGTTGGAACGAGTGGCTTCGCGCGCGCTGGGAATAATCGCTACCGCCTTTTGGTCCATGCGACGCATGAATTCAGTTAACTGAGGACGGATCATCAGAAAGCTCTCCTTGAACAAATGGAATATCGGGAAGAGGGGTATTGTAAACGATGGAGCGATTCGGAGGAATCAGCCACGGATAAAACGGCAATGACATAGCTGACTCATCGTGGTCGAATAGAATCGCCACAAAAAGGCGACATGTGAGGTCCAAAGGATTGTCATTGAATAGCCACGGCCGTGAGGCACCGAATAAATGTCGGCCCTGCGGGCCTCGATTTTATCTTGAGGCTCGCAAACCACGGCCTTACGGCCATGGCTATTGAATCCCGCGCCTTCGGCGCTGTCGACACCTGATTGAATGCCATCCTTGATGAGTCAAGTATGTCATTACCGTTGAAACGTGATATCGCTGATAGAAAGACCAGCAAGTTGACGGCGGTAGCTCGGCTTTTAATCTGCGACTCTCCGCGTTTATCTGTAGCCTATGTCATTTAATGGATTGCTGGACGACTTTGTCGGATAATCATCCCGGCCTATGAGCACGCAGACGATTCCAACTCAGACCCGCGATTCCGAGATCATCTCCATCGATCCCGGAACGGGGGAAGAATTGGGTCGGGTTCCAATTTTTTCGTCCGCGGAAGTGGAACAGGCGGTCGCCCGCGCGCGTGCCGCACAACCCTCCTGGGCTACGCGCTCCTTCGACGAACGCGGCGAAATAATTCTGAAGGCGCGCGAGCTAATGCTGCGCCAGGTCGACGAACTAGGTCTGCTGATCTCACGCGAAACCGGCAAGCCGGTTTCTGAAGCCATCGCCATGGAAATCGTGCCAACGCTCGATGCGATGTACTTTCTCGCACGCCAGGCTGCAAGACTCCTACGCCCGCAGAAGATCGACATCGGTCAGTACGGCTTAATGGGACGCTCCTCGCGGATTGTTTACAAACCGATTGGTGTCGTCGGCATTATCTCACCCTGGAACTTTCCTCTCGCTACCCCAGCGCAGGAAATTGTGATGGCGTTAGTTGCCGGTAATTCTGTCGTGCTAAAGCCCAGCGAGTTAACAACACTTACTGCGTTGAAGCTTGGCGAAATCTTTCGCGATGCCGGTGTGCCGCCTGGTTTGTTGGAAATCATCACGGGCGCTGGCGCCAGCGGCGCCTCTTTAATAGATGCACGCGTGGATAAGATTATGTTCACCGGCAGCGTGGCGACAGGTAAGCGGGTTGCCACCGCTGCAGCTAAACATCTGACACCAGTTGTGCTCGAGCTGGGTGGCAAAGACCCGATGATCGTTTTGGAAGACGCGGACATCCCCAATGCCGCGCGCGGCGCAGTTTGGGGGGCTTTCGCGAATTCTGGGCAAGCATGCGCGTCAGTTGAACGTTGCTATGTGCATGAGGCGGTGGCGCCCGAATTCTTAGCGCGAGTGCTCGCCGAGACTGGCGCGCTGAAACAGGACGTGGGCACTAATCCCGATGCCGACGTCGGATCGATGACAAACGAACGACAGCTGCAGATCGTTGAAGAGCACGTAGCTGACGCCCTCGCTCATGGCGCAAAGGTTGTAAGCGGCGGCAAGCGAGTTGCTAACTCTGAGGGATTCTTTTATCCACCAACCGTGCTGACGAATGTAAATCACAGCATGAAGATCATGCGCGACGAAACTTTTGGTCCAGTCTTGCCGGTGATGACTTTTAAATCTGAAGCTGAAGCAGTGGAGTTAGCCAACGACAGTATCTTCGGCTTAACGGCAAGCGTCTGGACCAAAAACATCGGTCGTGGACGTCGCATCGCGGAAAAGATCGCGGCGGGCACGGTAATGGTGAACGAAGTGCTCTACACCCATGGCATTGCACAGACACCCTGGGGTGGAGTTAAGGAGAGCGGTTACGGCCGCACACACGGTCGTGCCGGATTACTTGAGCTTGTTAATCCTCATCACATCCATGTCAATCGATTCGGCTGGCTGCCGGATCTTTGGTGGTTTCGCTATGACAAAAGCGCGGGGGAACTCTTTCGCGGACTTGCCAATTACTTCACCACCGGTTCACTGCTCCGAACCTCACGACTACTTCCGGCAATGCTGCGGCGCATGACGAAGCTGCGGAAGTGACTGGGTAGAAGCAGACGGCGGGGGCAGGGGCAACTGCAAGAGAGCAGAGTCAAGAACACGCCTCCTTGATCAAACTACTCCCGCCCTTTAGGATTGCGCCTCACACTTTTGTTGACCGCTGAGGTTATTGTGAGCCTTTGGAAGAACTACATGCACCGGCGCGAGCGCTCGTTCTACGAGCGCGACAACAACCGGCTCGTACGGCCGTTCGAGTGGGGCTTGCCGTTCATTGTCGACCACGTAAACGGCGACGATCCACGCCACATTCTTGACCAGCACACGGAAAAGGTTCTGCAGGATAGCGACGCCTTTTTCGACCTTCCGCCGATCAACGATTTTCACCTCGCCGCCGATCGCTTGACCTGGACGAGCGCGGTGCCCACTGAAACTGCAGAAAACAACATCGCCCGCGGGCGATTCTTTCCGGCTAAATCCGAGGGCCGGAAGCCGCGAAGAGCGGTCGTGGTGCTGCCGCAGTGGAATGCCGATCCCAATAGTCATGTCGAAGCGTGTCGCATCTTCAACTTTCTCGGCATCTCCGCCTTACGTCTGACGCTTCCTTATCACGAAGACCGCCGGCCGCCTGAACTGGAAAGAGCAGACCACCTTGTGGGCCCAAATATCGGCCGCACTATTCAATCATTTCGTCAGGGTGTCATCGACACGCGCGCCGCCGTGCAATGGCTCACTGACGAAGGGTTCGAGCGAATCGGTATTCTGGGAACGAGTATTGGCTCGTGCATTTCTTTTCTGGCATTCGCGCACGAGCCGCGCATTGTCGCCGGAACTTTCAATCACGTTTCCGGTTACGTTGCTGATGTTGCCTGGAAGGGAATTTCAACCCAACACGTGCGCGAGGGCCTCGAGCCACATGTAACGTTGGATCAGTTGCGGAACTACTGGCGGCCGATCAGTCCTGTGCCTTACATCGGACGACTGGAGAAGTTGGGACAGCGGCCTATGCGATTTATAGCTGCGCGTTACGATCTTACTTTTCCGCTCCAGCTCACACACGATGTGATAGCCGAAGTGAAAAGTCATAACTTACCGCTCGACGTGGTCTGGCTTGCGTGTGGTCATTACACGACTGCGGAAATGCCCTGGAAGGCGATTGATGCCTGGAAGATCGCAACCTTCCATCGCAAGCATTTGTGATCTGCTACGAAAATCGCAGTTGGGACGGGGGGCTACTCGATTTCCGATTGCCAATTGCCAATTGCCGATAGCTGAAGTTAGTACCAGCAGGCGGTAGCCGGTGGGCCGATTGGTCAGCATTCAAGCTCTCGCTTCTCTGCTGGTCGAGTACCCAACTTGCGAATTAACCAGCTTGCACATCCCCTTTGCCATTGCCTAATACTCAACAACTTCTTGATCGCCTCGACGAAGCGAAGCGCCGTTTTGGGAAAGGTGATGCGCAGATTGTCGTCGCAACCTTGACGTCCCTAGCCCGTCAGGAATTTAAGGACGCGGAGTCCCTCCTGCGGTTTCATGAACTGCTGCTCTTCGTCCGCGCCCATCCTGCAAATCCACGCGTTCTCCGACTCGCTGAAGCTGATCTGAAAGGTTTTGCCGATCGCGTGGCCGCGCTGCAGTCAGCAAATGAAGATCTATCAGCACTAGCCCATCCTGAAGCGTCTGGCATTGCCGGCACCTCAGTGACCGACACCTTCAGCTATCCGATCGTCCGTTGGCTGGTCCAACGACGGCAGCGCGTGAATCTCTACTGGGATTGGTTCGAGGATGAAAACCGTCTCGCCCAGACTTGGCCACGATTCATGCCTTTGCTCGAAGAAGATGCGGGAGTTGAAGCCAACGTTCCTTATCGAGAATGGCTCGCCTTGGCAAAAGGTAGCAGCACCGACTTGAATTGGTTGGTGCAACGATTTGAAGCGCAGGGGTGGGATGAAAAAGAGAAAACGGAACGCTTCGATGCGCAAAAACTTTACGTCGAATGGACTCCGCCTTACCGCGCGACGCGCACAGGGATGCGTTTGCCGGTAGCAAAAATTTTCTACCAGCGCGAGCCTTTGATTCAACGGCGCGAAGTTTCGCTGCAGCAGGAATTGGAATCCCCAGCGCCAGCCTTCACAAAATTAAGTGCGCAACAAGGCGCGGCGATTCTTGAAATGGCGCGCGAAACCTCCACCGTTCGTTATCGCGAGCTCTACTGTTTTACGCACGGTGACCCGCGGCAAGTGGTTCAGGCACAGCTGGGCCGGGGTGTTGACCTGTTCGTGATTAGTTTGCCGCCAAGCCGTCGCCTGCCTTTGCGCGCCTGCCACGCGGCAATGATTTTTAAAAACGGAATTGCCGTCGGCTATTTCGAAGGGCTCTCGCTCTTTGAACGCATGGAAAGCGGCTTCAATTTTTATTACAGCTTTCGTGAAGGCGAAACAGCGTGGATTTATGCGCGAACGCTCAGCGTCTTTCAGCAAGCTGCTTGGCGTAAGTGCTTTCACACTCGACCCGTACCAAATCGGTCATGAAAATGAAGAAGGAATTGAGTCAGGCGCTTTTTGGTTCTACCGCAAACTCGGTTTCCGGCCCACGCAAACGGAGGTCGAAAAACTAACGGAGAACGAAGAACGGAAGATTGCGCGCCGAGCTGCGTATCGAACTTCGGCTCGTATGCTGCGACGGCTGGCAGCTGGGCCAATGATTTGGGAGCTCAATAATGCGCGACGCGGCGACTGGGATCGATTTCAAGTGAGGAATATCGGTTTCAATGTTCAGCGGCAGATGGCTGGGCGTTTCGATGGTGATGCGGAAAGAATGCGGCGAGACTCGCTTGAGAAGTTGACTCGTTGGTTGGGCCTAAGTCTCAAGGCATGGAAGGAGTTTACGAGCTTAGCGCTTTAGCAGAACTGGCTGTTCCGATAGCGTTGATACCGGATCTGGATCGCTGGAGCGGCGATGAAAAGGATTTGCTGGTGCGAATACTGCGCGCGAAAGTGCGCGGTGACGAAGCGCGTTATTTAAAGCTGATGCAGCAGCATGAGCGGTTTCGTGACGCGGTGATCAAGCTGGGGAGTTGATTAGAGAGCGAGTCTTGTCCAAGCTTTGTCCTAATGGTGCGCGACAAGTCTTTGACTTGTCGTATGGCAGGTAGCCTGAAATGGAGGTCTTAGACCTCCTTACTTATCCGGCCCTCAGCGACAAGTCAGAGACTTGCCGCGCGCCTCGGGTCTAAGACCTTCTGTTTCTTTAAAAAACTGCTGCTAATTTTCTTTCGCCGACGTTGGACTGTGCGTCTTGGACTCTGGATCTTCTCCTCGCCCTGCCAGTAACAAATAGGAGTACAGAGCGATCCCGGTGATTGCGGCGATGCTGAATTTGATCCTGGGGTTGATCGGCGCTGGAGAGATGAAGCCTTCGATTAGTCCGGCGAGCACCAGGAGGGTCGCCACGCCGATCATCAATCGCACTGCTTCCTTGCCCCGCGTCTTCATCGCCTCGCCGCGCGAAAGATCCCCAGGCATTAGCATAGCGCTGCCAATCAGCAGTCCGGCGCCTCCCGCCATGAAGATGCACGAAAGTTCAATTACACCGTGGGCCGCCATGAAGGTCACCAGGTCATTGCCGAAGCCGGCACGATAGGTTAGCGCGACTACAGACGCGATGTTGGCCCCGTTGTAAGCAAGGAAAAACAAAGTCCCCACGCCAAAGAGGGCGCCGAAGGCAAACGTGTAGATTGTTACCTGAATATTATGAGTAAGAATTGAACTTGCGCCCACCTGGTTGGCCTCGTTCAAATCTTCCCACCAATGCGTCTTGGTTTCGATCGCGAGCTCTCGAAACGCGGGCGATACTCCCATCAGTTCAGAAAAATCCGGATCGCGATAGCTGCCAACGAAACCGATTATGCTGAAGAGTAAGAACACGGAAAATGCGAGCGCGGTGTAGCTCCATGTGCGGCGAAAGGTGCGAGGAAATTCACGCAGATAAAAATTACGAATGCGTCGACCGCCCTGAGCGTCGGCGCGGTAGATGCGACCGTGCGCGCGAATCACGAGGCTGTTGAGATAATTGATCAGACGCGGGTCGCGCGACTCCGCGCGGGCGATTGCGAGATCAGAAGCAGTGCGGCGATAGATGCGCCCCAGCTCGCGCACCTCTTCGCGACTCAACCTGCTAAGCGAAGTCGTGTCGAGCAACTTCAGCAATTGCTCGAGACGTTGCCAGGCGGCTTTATGGCTGTTGATGAATCGATCGCTGGACATAAGGTACATTGCCGATTGAATCCCATTGCCGATTGCCAATTGCCGATTGCCGATTTACGATCCGATTAGCTCATCGATTCAAGAAAACTACCTTGTCCCTTAATCAGCCAATCGGCAATTGGCAAACGGCAATGGCAATGAATCAATCGGCAATCGGCAATCGGCAATCTCGTTGAGTGTGTACCAAACTTCAGCGAGGGCCGCAACAGAGAAACGATCGAGCGCTTGAGTGAGGCGATTGCTCGCGTTGAAACTGCCTGCGTCCTCGATACGCACATTGATCCGGATCACAACCGTTCAGTTATTACTTTCGTCGCGCATCCCACCCAGGTCGTTGCTGCCGCCGTGACCGCCGTTAGCCTCGCCGCAGAGCTCATTGATATGCGACAGCACACCGGAGTCCATCCCCGACTCGGCGCAACTGATGTTCTTCCGTTCGTTCCTGTTGCTGGTGTGACATTAGAGGAGTGTTCCCTGCTGGCCCATCACGCAGGCGAACGAATCGCGCGCGAACTCTCAATACCCGTTTTCTACTACGAGCAAGCAGCGCTCCGGCCGGAGCGAGTGAATCTTGAGGACGTGCGCCGCGGGGCTTTTGAACTACTCCGGGAGCAGATTGCTGTCGAGCCTTCGCGTGCGCCTGACGTTGGCCCATTGCAAGTTCACGAAACAGCAGGCGCGATTGCTGTCGGGGCGCGGCCTTTCCTGATTGCGTTCAACATCAATCTGCGTTCGGCTGATGTTGCCGTCGCGCGCCAAATCGCTCGGGCAATCCGGGCGCGCCACGGTGGCTTGCCGTTTGTGAAGGCGTTGGGATTCGAGTTAAAGACACGCGGCGTGGTTCAAGTTTCCATGAACTTGGTGAACTACGAAGTTACAGGAATGGAGGCTGCTTATTCGGCGGTAAAGAAAGAAGCCGACGCGTTCAGTGTCGAGATTGTCAGCACCGAAATCGTTGGCTTGGTACCGGAGAAAGCCTTGGACACAAGCGCCGAATATTTTTCGAAGCTGGAAAGCTTTGAAGGGGACAAGGTGCTTGAACGCCGCATCCGTAACATTTGCGGTTAGTTTGAGCGTGCTGCTGCACGCTCTAGTATCCAAAATGGAAAATGGAAAATGGAAAATGGAAAATGGTGGATTCAAGTTGGAAGTGCAACACACAGGCCCGAAGGGCCGATAGTTGATAGCCACGCCCGTGAGGGCGTGGAGATCGGTAGCAATAAAACAAAAGCGCGCCGAAGGTGCGACAGTTATCCGCCCTCAATCGTCTGCCGGTCCTTCGGACCTGGAAATCAATTTAATCGCTTGTTCCACGCCCTCACGGGCGTGGCTATTAGCTAACGGCCCTTCGGGCCTGCGTTGCGTTCCAAACTGAATTCGCGAATGACAAATGGAAAATATTCCCCCCCTTTTATAACAATCCTCTCTCCTTTACCTGCAGATACTTTTCGAGCAGCGCCGGGGCGAGCGCCGCAGCAGTTACATCCAATGCCAGACCGCCTTGCGATTCCACCAGTCGCAGCGCGCCCTCGCGCAAGTGCATGATCTCTTCAGCCACCGACTGCGTGAAGAGTTCCTCCCCGTCTCCGGCGCATCACGAACAACTGCTTTCAAATCTCGATCGGCGATCGTTACCACGAGCGGCAAGTGCCTCGGGCGAAGCAACTTCAAAGACGTCAGCAGTTCTTTCGAACCTTCTTCGTCGACCAGGTCCGTTAACAGCACCACCAGCGAGCGTCGTTTGCTATTGGCGGCAACAAACTCCAAAGCGCGCGCGTAAGACGGCTCAATCATCTCCGGCTCCACTGCATGAAGCGCCTCGAGCGCGGCGTCCATGTGCTCGCGCCCCCGGTTGGGTGGTAAGTACTTTTGAATCCGACGGCCGAAGACCATCAATCCGGCATTGTCTCCGCCGCGCGCAGCTGCTGACATAAGTGCGAGGGCAGCATGCACGGCGGAGTCGAGTTTTGTTTCCTGATCAATTCGCGCGGTCATCAAACGGCCGGCGTCGAGCGCAATGAGGATCGTTTGGTCGCGCTCGATCTGATACTGGCGAGTAGTCAACTTGCCACGGCGCGCAGTCGCGGTCCAGGAGATATGACGCAACTCGTCCCCGCGTACATACTCGCGCAAAGACTCGAACTCTCGTCCTTCACCACGCCAGGAGGTCTTGCGGTGAGCCGCGACGAGGGAACGAGCCCCGAGTGCTTTCAGCTCAGCTTCGCGCGCTCGGCGCATGTTTGGATAAACCTTAACTGCGGTGGCCTCACCAACCAGCGTCTGGCGCCACGTGAGACTCCAGCGCGAAAGGAAGCGCACCGCAGTCTGACCAAATTCGAAGCGACCGCGCTTTGGCGGCTTCAATCCGTAGACGAGAACGGCTTCGGTTTGCGCTGCCACTCGCACGGTAGCTTCACGCGCGCCAATCAGCTTCATCTGTGGCGGGTACTCATCCTTAATGCGTAAGGTAATTGGTCGCGGGGTCGCATTCTGCAGTTTGATTTGTACGTCGGTTTCTGCGCCCACGGCAAAACGACCGGCAAACTCTCTCGTGATGCGAATTCCTTTAGGGAGCGTACTGCGCCGTCCGTCAATAATGGCGAGAGTAATCAAGACAATATCGTAAGCAAGCGTTGCCCAACGCAACCATGGGTGCCCCCACGAAAGAGAAAGCGGAACCAGACCGAGGAGGATAAGCAAATAAAAAAATCTACTGAAAACGAAAGGCATCGATGCTCAGCTTTGTTGCGCTGCGGACGAGTTGTCGATGATGGTGACAACAAAACGGCAGCCGCAACTGGTACATATGATCTGGGCAAGAGAACTCGGTTGGCTGGTGCCGCACCTGGGGCAGAGAACCGTCGGAAATAATTCCGATTCAAGAGCGAATGCTTTTTCACCGCTCAAGTCTCCCCGACTCAGCCGGTGAAAGATTGGCATCATGATCGTTAGCGCCGCCACCAGGATCGCGTTCGCTCCCAGGGCTTTGAAGAAACCCTCGTCTCGCACATCTCCATAGATGACGAAGATTACTTGTGCGGCCAGGAAGATTATTGCGATGAGTGTAACTGTTCGCGTCCAGGCAAAGCGTGGCGCAAGTCGCGCGAGGGAGATGAGGCAGGCCTGAGCACTCGCAATGGCGAGGACGCCAATCATCGCATCGAATTTCCAAAACTCCTCGCCACTTATCCTGGCCCAGATGCCGATGATTATTATTCCGGCAGCGATGACTGCGAGGACCACCGCAATTCGGGGCAACGTCCGTGAATCATGACTTTCCCAGAGTGCGCCCGCTGCGAGGGCGCAAATGCTGGCGGCGGAAATGGTGATGGTGGTGAGAATGATGCGAGCTTCGAGGTTGCCGAAAGTGCCGGAGAGGATCGCAAAAATCCCCAACAGTGCACTGAGGCTGACGGAGATGATCAAAAACCAGAGGGCGATTTTCTTGGGAGACATGGTTTTCGACGAATTCCTTACAGTAAGAAATCGTCCAACGTCCAAAGTCCAAAGTCTTCGTTCGGAATATTGACTGATAATAGACACTAGACTCTTATTCACACTGGTCCATCAAACGGACATTGGACATTGGACATTGGCCGTTGGACATTGGACGTCGGACTGTAACTTCACCTTGGCACTTCGGCTGACTTCAAGATATCCGTGATCACAGCATCGGGCGTGGCGCCATCGAGTTCAGCTTCTGCGCGCAGCGATAACCGGTGTCGCAAGACTGGCCGCGAAATATCTCTTACGTCGTCAGGAGTCACAAACTCACGACCACGAATTGCAGACAGTGCCTTTGAACAGAGCAGCAAAGCGACGGACGCGCGCGGGCTCGCGCCATAATGGATGAAAGGGTGCGTGCGGGTGCGCCGGACAATATCGACAGCGTAGTGTTGCACACCAGGCTCCATGCGCACCGCGCTGACTCCCACTCGGCAACGTGAAATCGCATCGGCATCGGGGAGAGGTTCAATCGCTACCTGATCCAAACGTCGCGAATTGAATCCCGCATCCCAGTTGGCTACCACTTGTCGCTCATCGGTTTCGTTAGGGTAATCAAGCAAGATCTTCAAAAGGAAACGATCGAGCTGCGCTTCGGGAAGGGGATAAGTGCCTTCATATTCGATCGGATTCTCCGTCGCGAGCACCGTGAAAAGCGGAGAGAGCTGTTGCGCCTCGCCATCGATCGTTACCTGGCGCTCTTCCATAGCCTCGAGTAATGCCGCCTGAGTTTTAGGTGGCGTGCGATTGATCTCGTCTGCTAACAAGATGTCGGTGAAAACTGGCCCTTGTCGCAGGTTGAAGGTTGATGTCGAAACGTTGAAGACATTCGTTCCGGTAATGTCCGAGGGCATCAGATCAGGTGTGAATTGAATGCGGCCAAAGTTGGCATTGATGATTCGAGCCAATGTTTTGACCGTCAACGTCTTTGCTGTGCCCGGCACGCCTTCAACAAGAGCGTGCCCTTCAGCAAGGAGCGCGATCAAAATTTGCTCGATCGGTTCATCCTGGCCGACGATGACTTTGCGCAGTTCACTTCGAACGTGACCGACGGTTGAGGAGATGTATTCAATCATATCTTCGGAGTCGAATTTGGATTTTAAAGAGCGTTTTCCTGAACCTGGAACCTGGAACTTAGAACTTTGAACTTTGTTCCTCTGTCGCTGGCTTCTGGTCTGAAAGCATCGCTTAACTTTGGGAGGCGAACCATGTTCAAAGTACAAAGTTGATTTTATTGTCGTTGAGTTTGTCGAATATCCCTCGTGCGCATGCGCAGACCGAGCCTGCCCTCAATTTCTCGTAGCCGCTTCACCAGGAATATCGATTGGCGTTCGCTGATAGGTTCGCCGTTAATCGCTCCTTCACACTGCTTCATCAAAACTTCCAATGGGCGCGCCTCCAGTGATGAGCGCGCGGCTACGCGCGAGGCAATCTCGGTGCGCGAGCTGTTGTAATCAGTGCCGGCATAACGCGCCAGGACGCGGCGTGTGCGCGCGTAAATGTTTTCCAAGGCCAAATCAAATGCGCCGGCGCGCTGCTGCAACTCAGCCATGGACGCGACAAACTCCAACGCCGAACGGCGATCGACTTGAACGAGTGGCACAGCCCGGGCAAAACGTCGGCCTCGCGTCCAGAGAATCAGAAGTATTAAGAGAACGATCTGGCCCACGAGCGGCAAGACCGGTGTTCCTGAAAAGTAAGCGGCGAACTCATTGCGCGTCGCGCCGCGACCTTGATGGTATTCGTCGAAAGCAATCAGCCCTGTGCTTTCACCTGCCGGCTGGGCATCGAGCACATTGATCGCCAGTTGCAGGTTATCTTTCAATTTAATTCCGCCGTTGGCAAAAATATACGGGTCGCCCAGCAGGATGATGCGGCCACGGCCGTGAGGATAATCTATGAGTAAGGGCCGGCGCGACTCGCCGATGTGGACCACCGGTGCCGGGGAAATTTGCTTCGCCGCATTTTCATCAACAGGTACAGACATGGTCACCGGCGGGTCTTCGGGATCAAACCCAGACTGAGTCTCCTCTTCCTCCTCCGGCGCCTCCGGTTGGCTCGCCGTTGATTTTGATTCGCCGACTCCGGTTTTTTCCAGGCGTACAAAACTAAACCCAGCCGCAAACTTAGAAGGTTGAACCGAGTCGATGTCCCTCGTTAGTGCTGTAGGCTGCGCTGCTCTGACTGCTTTAACATTCTCGGTCATGGCTGCGACATCCGCAGGATCGATCGATCAACGAGGGCAATTCTGAATACTCGGTTGTAACTCGCCATTCGCCTGAATGAGGTACTAACTCGAATTCGGGGCGGCGATCGACGAGGACCAATCTTCCGCCTTGTGCCACCCATGCAAGCAGGGTTTTTGCCTGATCCTCATCAAATGCCACGGGCGTATCGCCGATAATGACAAAAGTGCGCACGGCTTCGTTCCCTTTTCCCAACAACTTGTCCGGCGTCTCACGCCAACGCATCACCTTGCTTCCCGATTCATTGAGAAAGTCGTAAAGCGCGCGCGTACCGGTTGGCCCAGCGTGATAGGTGGAGCGATTCGGTGCGAACTCGAAATCCTTAGTCTCTTCTTCACTAACATAGTTCGCCGCGTTGATCGCAAACAGCACTCCGATGAGCACCAGAATAGTTCCAACGATGGCGAGTTTTTGACGCATTCGTAAGCTAGCTTTGACCTATCTCAACTCCTGGAGCGCTTGCCGGTAGCGATCGCGGAAGTTTGTCCAGTCTGCATCGGTCGCTGAAGCAAAGCCGTACCAATGCCGTTCGAAACTGTCAGTCAGGTGTTTGACGTTTGTGTGGAGTGGCTCCACTTCCCGCATCGCTCGCAGGTAATCGCGATTGGTTTTGTATTGGGCAAGACTGAGAATTTTGCGGTCGCCAAGTTCCACTAGTAAGGCGATGTAGGCTTTTCTAATTGCTGCGCGAAGTTCGCCACGCCGCGCGAGCGCTTCGGCACTCGCGAGGATATCGCCCGCCGATTCATCAGGCGCTAAGGTTTCGCCCAGCACAACCCTCGGCTCAGGCCTGGACTTTTTCTTCGCGGGCCCGCGCTTAAGAATTCGCGGCGCAAAAGTCTTTATTACGTACGCTAAAACTCCCAGTGCGAGAAGCACCACGAGCACCTGCGCGACTTGACTGAGCCAGCCAGCGCTTCCCGGAGCCAGGGGTTTCGGCTTCGGGATAAACTGCGCCAACCATTTCATCAACTGGTTCCAAAGTCGCGCGAGCGCGCTTTCGTTTTGAGTATTGCGAGAGTATTCGGGCCGGCTCAGAATCTCCGCGAGGTGTTTGCCGGCTGCTTCTTTGTCGCTTGGCGTCCTGCCACTTTGATCAATCTCGGCGACGCGCTGCTCCAGCCCGCGCAGACGCTCCAAAATCCTAGTGAGTGTTCCCGCCCGATCCGTTTGAGTTTTTTCGTAAGTCTCCAGCTCACGATGCAACCAACTATTGTTGACGGTTACTGTGACTCCGCTTGTTTCGGCAGTGTCGGTTTCCGGTAAGGCAGCCCGAACCGCGGCGAGGGTTTGACCGACGCGCGTCGCACGCTCGGTTTCAGTTTCGCTTTCATCATGCTGACTCATCGTGTCCAGTGCCGTGATGGATTCGCGTAATTGCAGGTGATATTCGGATAGTGATTTAGCGTGTGCAGTGGTCACGAAAAGAGTCAGCAATGACAGCAGCGCGAGCAACAATTGGATTCCGGCGCCTGAAAAGACGGCGTCCGTACTGTACCGATGCGTGCAAACCAGCCGGGGGGACGGGATACGAAGGTGAAGTAAATGGCGCACTGAGCGACTCATCTCAGTCCCAGCACACTTCCCGGCGAGGCGAAGCTATTGGGAAGTGGTGTAACTCCGGGACTCTGAACAATCGCCGGAGCGAACGGCGAAGTAACATTAATGTCCGGCATTTGTCCCAGGTGTTGCGCGGCCATTAGCTCGATGTCATAACCTTCGTGACGCACACGTTCATCTACGTAAAGCAGCGACAGTCCCAGCATCCAAACCGGCGCGAGCACGATTGAACTAAGTGGTTCCATTACGCTGTAACCGATGGCGTACCAGGCGGGCCAGTTTGCAGCATTCCATGGTGCTGGATTGATACCGCTCAGGTGTCCATACAGGCCTAGCGGAACTACGAGAATCATCAGGGCGGAATATGTGGCGAACGCGATGAAGAGCGTCATGGCCATCAACCGCCGCACATTCCCACGCGCAAGTGTGAAGCTTCTGCTGATCGATTCGAACACTGGCTTACCTTCGACCAGCATTGCCTGCGGAACATACGCTACCCGTCCTACAAAAAAGAAGAAGAGCCAAAGGCCGGCAAAAGCTCCTAAGACCAACCCGGCCACCGCTATTACAACTGGAAACCAGCTGGGCATAAGTTGTGAGGAAATCAGCGCGCCCATGCCGACGATCATCATAACCATGTAAAAGCCAACCAGTGCGAGGAACGCTGAAAGCACCGCCCAGAGCAGCATTACGATCGAGGCCAGCAACAAGGACCAAAAGCGCGAACGAACCGCTGCATAAGTAGTGCGGACGGTAACCGGATGATTCCACAGCAAATGCGTGACAAGGTTTCGAGCGGCGCCGCCCATGACGAGAAGACTAAAGATGTGGCCGCCGATTATCAGGAAGAAGCCAAGAATCCCGGCCATGACATAAAGCGCCAGCATACTCCCACTATCAGTAGTGAATCCGCGACGCCAGGCCATCGTGAAAATCACTGAACCAAGCGTGGAGATGATTACCGGAGGAGCAGCGATGCGAATCAGAGTGAACAGGTGTCGGCGATAGAGACGAACGGCGCGGTCAATCAAATCTCCGGCGCCGAGCGGCGCCAGCGGCAAGTGATTGACAGGGAGGTTAGACATTGGCAGCTAGCAATCGAACAAATCTTATCATGCACTACCCCGACCTCATTGCCGGTGATTACTCGATGGGTAGTCCCCTGGTTTCTGTAGCGAAACTCTTTGGCCGCCCCTACTTTGGTGTCAGACCTCAGGTACAGGATGTCAGATAACGATCGCTAGGATGTCATGATAATGAACACAGACTGAGGGACGCCCTTCATCTTTTAATAGGATACCTACCCACTCGATTGTGGTTCAGCCTCAGGAGTGCAACCAACGAGTTGATGCATCCAAAATTCGGAAGCAAAATCCAAAAATTCAACACGCTTTACCTTGGCGGGGTCTCACAGCCTAACTCAAATGAACTAATAATTGACGTTATGGGTCTGGCGCAAAGTTTCTGACTGGCGGCATGATCCTTGCAAATTGGTGCAAAAAGAAGGTTTGACTTCGAAGCAGTCTCTGGAGCCCGCTGCGGTTGAAGAAGTAAGTCCCATCTACCCGGCTCCGCCCAAATACAATTGAAGAGGAGAAACGCATGAGGAGATCCCTACTAATCACGCTTGCAGTATTTGCGTGTGGTTTCTTGCTTTCACCCTCCGCAACGGCTCAAACAATCAACGGAAGCATCTCGGGAGTGGTCACAGATGCTAACGGCGCCGCCGTTGCGGGTGCGATGGTTAGGGCGACCCACGTCGAAACGGGTCAATCGCGCGATGCAACAACCAATGAGGAGGGTTTGTATCGCATTTCAAGTCTGGGTATCGGTACCTACTCAGTCAAAATTGAGAAGTCAGGTTTTGGAGCAGTTTCTGACACAACTCAAGTTAGCTCGGGTGCTGATACCACTGTCAATTTCAAATTATCTGCCGGCGCATTAACCGCTCAGGTTGAGGTTACCGACACGGGCGCGATTCTTGAAACCACGCAAAGTCAGGTTATCAAGACTGTGGATCGGCAGAGGATTTTGTCGCTTCCGGGTCGGAACTCGCTAAACGGCCTGGCGCTGCTAAATCCCGGAGTGCTGCCGAATCAAAACGCACGCCCCGGTTCAGGTTTTGCCGTTAACGGCAATCGCACACGCTCCAACAATTTTACGATTGATGGCGCGAACAACAACGACCAGTCCCTTTCGATTCCGCGCCAGAATTTACCGTCCGAAGCGATTGGCGAATTTCAAATCATTACCAATACGTTCGCCGCGGAATATGGCCGTAACTCCGGCTCATACGTGAACCAGATCACGCGCTCTGGAACGAATGAGTTTCACGGTACCGGCTTCTGGGCATGGCAAGGCAACGGCCTGGACGCGCTCACCACGAATCAACAGCGCAACTTTAATGCTCAGCGAGCCGCTAACCCAGGCTTGACGGACGAGCAAATCTTGCGTCGGGTTCGCGGCGTAATCGTGGACTCTATCTATGGGTTCACACTCGGCGGGCCAGTTGCCAAAAACCATACGTTCTTCTTTACGAGTGTAGATCTTAACTACGTTCGTCAGACGGTAAGCTCTGTCACTCGCGGTGCCTTGACCGCTGAGAGCCGGGCGTTGCTTTTAGCCAATCGCGGTGCCTTCGCTTCACCAGCGGCAGTCGACTTTCTGTTAAATACATTCCCCGCGGCAAACGATCCTACGCTTCCCGGTGGAACCCTTACGGGGTCGCAGATTATTGTGAGAAATGCCGCCGGCGCTCCGATTACCGGCCTGGATGCAACATCGACCGTGACGTTCAGAACTTTCAACCGCACCCAGGGGTCCGGTATTCCGTACGGTACGAATTTTGGTCGCTGGCTGGGTAAAATCAATACAAAGATCAACAGTAAAGATCAGCTTTCAATCCGTTACCTTTACGACAGGTTTGAGGACCCGGGCGCGCCTGCGAGTCTTCCGGGGTTGGAAATTGGTCAACTCACGAGAAACGATTCCTTCACGGTCAACGACGTCTACATTATTAGCTCTAACTTGATCAACGAGGCGCGTTTTACGTACAGCCGTCGCGAGATCGCTTTCCCAGAAAATCTTGACGCGTTCACCAATGGCGCCCAGCTCTCCGTCGCCGGAACTCCGGGCGCCGCAGCGCAAGCCGCATTCAATGGTGGTAATGCGAATTTCCCGCAAAACCGTCTGGATAACGTATTCGAGTGGACGGATAACGTTGCCTACACGACTGGCAATCACGCTTTGAAGTTTGGCTACAACCTGCTGCGCTACGATTTGAATAGCGTATTCGCGCCAAATTCAAAGGGATTCATCAGCTATAGCAGCCTGAACAACTTCCTGAACGATGTGTCCAACGGCGTCCAGAACGCAGTCGGCGACTTCCAAACGCAACCGATCACCTACGAACACAGTATGTTTGCCCAGGATGATTGGCGCGTTAATCCGGACCTGACATTGAATCTGGGTCTGCGTTATGAGTATGTCACCACGCCTTTCGGTTACTACTCCAATGCCAAACCCGATATCAATAACTTTGGCCCGCGCCTTGGGTTGGCCTGGAATCCGAAGAACCGTTTCGGGGGCAATTTTGTTCTGCGCGGCGGTTACGCGGTGGCCTATGATCAGGTGTTCCAAAACATTCTGCTCAACGTCTCGCGTAACTATCCACGCGTAGTGACCAACACTTTGACCCAGTGCACGGGCTGCGCGCCCTTTAATGGCTTCGCCAATATCCCGCTAACAGCCCAGACCACTCAAGCGACGCCGGGCGCAGCCAATGTTCGCGCTTTCTTTGCCAGAACGCCTGCGAACTTGCCGGCTAACCTGGCAGCCCTGCTCGACTATCGCTACTACGCGTTGAACGAGCGAGCCAAGTCGCCGCGTTCACAACAATGGACGCTTAGCCTGCAGTATCAACTGGGAAGAGACTACGTTGTGAAAGCCGAATACATTGGCACGAAAGGCAGCGACCTGGTTCGCGAAATTGAAACGAACTATGGTTTCGCAGCACCTATAGGCAACGGCCAGCGTCTCGATCCCACCCAGGGTTCGGTCGTCGTGGGCCAGGGTCTGGCACGGTCGATCTACCACTCAGGGCAGTTCACGTTAGAGAAACGGTTTGGCTCGATGAACTTGTTCGGAATCAATTGGGGTAGCACGCAGTTCAACGCCAACTACACCTACAGCTCGTTCATCAGCGAGTCTGATGACGTTTTGGGCGGTCAAACCAACCGCACAATTCCTTCCGATCCGCGCGACCCACACTCTGATCGCGGCCGCTCCGGCTTCGATCAGCCCCATCGTTTCGTAATGAGCTCGATCTGGAGCTCGCCGGAGATCTTTCGCGGCAATGGGTTTCTCAACCGCATCTTCAGTGGTTATGAGATTGGTACCATCACCACTATCGCGAGCGGTATTCCGTTCACTATCTATAACGCCAACAATGCGGCGGGAATTCTTTCGAGCCAAATCTCGACAGTCTTCCTCTCGCAGCACGTAGGCTTAAATCCAAACGGAACACCGGGAACGTTTACGACGGCAAGTGCCGCCGGTGTCCCGGTGGATGCGAACGCGCAGTACATCATCTACCCGGCAAACTCAGGCATCTTCGGTAGTTTGGGTGCCAACACCGAGCGCACACCGAGTACCAACCAAACAAACCTGCGTATCGCCAAGAAATTCAGGACGTTCGGCGAAACGCAGAGTCTGGGAATCAGCATGGATGTCACGAACCTCTTCAATCGTCGGAACTTTATTGTGATTCCGACCAACACGTTGAGCGCGACGACGCCTGCTGCTTCGTTTCTTAACTACGGATTGACGAACGTTATTGGCCGCCAGTTCTTGTTCGGCGCCCGTTACGAATTCTAATCCTCGGGATCGAAGTCTGATCCCCGACTTACCAAGGGGCTCGTCGATCCGCCGCGAGGCAGATCGACGAGCCCTTTTGTATTAGCTCAGCTTCAGGGATCATGTGAGCGCTCGAGTTCTTCGAAAGGCCCCTGACCATGCGTGATTTTTCAACTACCAAAGCTGCTTACCCACTCGTCTTATCGTGCATCGCACTTATCGGTGTCCAAGTAAACGGGCAGAATCAGAAGCCTGATCAAAACCCTGATGTGGTGCGCGTCGAGACCGCTCTGGTGCAAACCGACGTCACCGTGCTCGACAAGAACCGGCGTTTTGTTAAAGGACTTAAGTCCAACCAATTTCGTTTGCAGGTAAACCATAAGTCTCGCGACATCCTTTTCTTTGAACCGGTCGTCGCGGGCAGCGCCAACGAAGACGCGCGCATGGCGGCCGCACGGGGCCGGGCTAGCGGATCGGAAGCGCGTTCTTTCGTTTCTGATCGTGGCCGCACAATCTATTTCTATCTTGATGACTACCACCTTTCAGCTAAGAGCACCCAGCATACGCGCGAACTGCTTACCCAATTCATCAATCAAATTAAGAAAGCAGAAGATGAGGTTACGATCGTTACTGCCACGCGCCAGTTAGGCTTTTTGGAGCAGCCGGCACGCGACAACGTCGTATTGCAAAAAGCGATCGCCAGTTTTGCTCATAGGAATTTCACCGCGACCGACGCGGAGCGCACGCCCATGAGCGAGCATCAGGCACGCTCTATCGTTGGGAACGATCGTCGCACAATGGATTATTTTGTTGACCAATTGCATAAGGAAACTACCATCCCCAGACCCCGCGGCCCGGCACTGCAAACCCGCACTCGAACGCAAATTGAACAAGTTGTTCTAAGTCGTGCTCGGGCTATTGTCGACCAGCTTGCTGCTTACACAGCCGCTTCGCTTGTGGGACTCGATCGCTTGATGCGGTCGGCCGAGGCGGTTCCTGAGCGAAAAATTCTGTTTGTGATCTCGGATGGTTTTTTGCTCGACAGACAACAAGTCACCGAACAAGCGCACCAGCAGGTCTCAGATGCTGCCGCTCGCTCCGGAACCGTAATCTACTCCATCGACGCTACTGGTCTCAGCTCTGGGAGTCCCAACGCGGCTACGCGCATGACGTTTGACAACACAGGCCGATTGATGAGCACCAGCCTCGCGGGGCTAAACGCAGCGCAGCAACCGCTTTATGCACTCGCCGTTGACACTGGCGGTCGGGCTTTCCTTAACACCAACACGACCATCGCCGTGGTCGAAGAAGCTTTGCAGGAAACGGCTGAGTACTATCTGGTTGCCTGGCGACCCGAAGAGGACGAGTTAAGAAGTGGAAAGTATCAGACGATTAATTTGAACATCGTCGATCAGCCGGACCTTCATGTCAGAGTCCGGAATGGATTTATGGCTGCAACTGAACCAGCCAGGCCGGGCAAAGTAGACAACAATGCCAAGAAGAAAGCGCCTGATCCGCTCGTCAGCGCGCTACATTCAATATTCCCTCAGAAGGGTTTGCCGGTATCACTCGCGCTGGGTTATCTGGATACTCCGGAGAAACTGTCCTTAGTCACTGCCACCATCGAAGTTGGCCGCGAGGCGTTGCAAAACCAGGCTGGCGAGCTGGACGTGCTGGGCACAGTTATTAATGAACAGGGAAAGTCCATCAACAACTTCGATCAGGGCCTAACCATCACTGGCGCCGGACAGCGACTGACCTACAATCATCAACTACAACTGGCTCCCGGGCTGTATCAGATTCGCGTGGCAGTGCGTGACAAGAAGGGCGGCAGGGTTGGCAGCGCCTCAGAGTGGATTGCAGTGCCGAATTTAGAGGACGGCAGCTTTGCATTAAGCAGTCTCTTCATCGGAGAAATGAATGACGAAGCCTTCGCTAGTGGCAAACTGCCTATTAATGCTGATCATCGATTCCGCTCAAACAGTCGCCTCGGGTTTTTTACGTACATCTACAACTCGCAACAAGCGGGAAGCGAAAATGATGTCGCGCTCCAGATTCATATCCTGCGCGACGATCAACCCGTAATCACAAGACCGAGCATTAAATTGGAGGCAGCCGGCGCGCCCGATCCGACGCGCATTGCATTCGGCGAAGACTTGTCGCTCGCGGACTTGCCGGCAGGAAAATACTTGTTACGCGTCACCGCCGTAGACCGTCTTTCCAAAAAAACGGCGAGCCAGGTTTCTCGCTTTACGATTTATTGAAGATTGGTCAGTTGTCAGTGGTCAGTAGTCAGTGGTCAGTGGTTCTTTCGGGTGAGTTAAAGTCGCGTCAGTCACAGGTACTGACAACTGACAACTGACAACTGACAACCACTGACGACCGACTACTGACAACTGACCACTAACCACTGACTACCTTTTCACCACCTCAAATTCAAAATGAAGTTCTTTACCGCGGCAAATGTTGCTGAGGTAAAACTCCCAAAACTTGCGCGTGAAGCGAAACGCCGGCCAGTGCTGGTCGAGATTTGTAACGAATTCGAGACCGAGGGCGCGCCAGAGATTTGCGAGAGTCACATAAGTGCGCAGCGGCTTCAATTCCACACTCGTGTAGAAAGGGAACGGCGTGCGTTCCGGCATGAAGCAGGTAAACGAGTAACTATTAAAGTGGTTACGGTGCGTAGGGTCCGTGGCCCAATCAGGATTCGAGTAGTGTGGCGTAACGATCTTGATGCGGCCGCCTGGCTTGGTAATGCGATGCAATTCCGTGACAAAGGTCATCACATCGGGAACATGTTCGATCACGTGACGACAAATGATCTCGTCGAACTGACTGTCAGGGAAGGGGTAAGGGACAACGCCCAGATCGTGAATTACATCCGCCTGGGTTCGCGGATTGGAATCGATACCGGTGGCACCGGGATGTTTGTTTTGACCACAGCCGACGTCTAGAATTCTTTTGCAAGCGTTGTTTGAGGCTGAAAGGTCTCGTGACGAGGCAGTCATCGGAGCTTTTGTTAGTGCGGTGGCAAGCCTGGCGCACACCGCGCTTGGATCAGTTTTGGGACAAAATAATTTCGGGCAACGTTTCGATGTTCCCTGGGTAAACCGGCAAGCCGATCCTCTGACGCAAATCAGCTAGCGACATTCCGTCAAGAAAGATGTCTTCGTCGCTCTTCAGAGTAGACTGCGGAATCACAACGAAGTCTCCGCGAATCTGATCGCGCGCTGCTACCAGATCGCCTCCTGTCAACAATCCCGCCACTGAGACATCTCCACCAAAATATTTGTTCTCGACACCAACGACCTGAAGCTGCGTCCCCGTTTGCGTATTAAGCTTTTCGATCAGTTCTTCAAGGATGGGCGAAAACATTGTTCCAGTAAGAATCGTGCCGCGAAGGGCAGGCGACGCAGCTCGCGGTCGCCGCTGCATTCGTTTCAGCAGTTTTGCAAAGTCGCTTTCGAAAGACCGCACCATCCCAATGCCGTCTTCAATTTGCGGATAGTCTCCATAGTGATTGCGGCCGGGGATGTTGTGTCCGGCGCGTAAATAAATCTCGTCTCCCAAAAATGCAAAGGTAGTTCCAAGCCGGTTACGCAGATTTTTCTGTAGCTGCGTCACTTCACTGATCACGTTGCGGCAAAATTCAGGCGTCACAGGCGTGAGCCGCTCGTCTGTGTTATATCGCGTTAACGCGAGTGGCACGATCGCTACGCTTGTGATGCGCGGGTGATCCGCCGCGAGGTCGTTGACGGTGCGTCGCAGAATTTCACCATCATTGATTCCGGGGCAAAGCACAACCTGGGCGTGGATTTCGATCCCGGCATCCAGCAGACGCGCCAGGTTGTTGGAAATATCCGCCCGCTTTTTGTCTACGCCCAGCAGGTAAGCGCGCACGTCAAGATCCGTCGCATGGATCGAAACGTATTGCGGCGACAGACGCTGTTCGATGATGCGATGCATTTCATCTTCAGAGATCGATGTCAGCGTCGTGTAGTTGCCGTAAAGGAACGAGAGGCGAATATCTTCGTCGCGCACGAAGAGTGAGGGCCGGGCGTCCTCAGGATTGCCCTTGCAAAAACAGAAGATGCATTCGTTGGCGCATTGGCGTGGGACGATCTGCTCAAAGCTAAACCCGAAGTCTTCGTTTTCGTCGCGTTCGATCTGGAGCTCCCAATCCTCGCCGCTGCTTTTGCGGACTTCGATTGTCAGCTCAGTTTCACCGCCTGCCTGGAAACGAAAATCGAGGTAGTCGCGGACGGTGCGTCCGTTCACCTTGGTGATGCGATCACCGGGCTCAAGTTCAAGCTCGGCGCCGATTCCTGAAGGCGCAACTTCAGTAATCTCGGCGCCGCGACGCCGAATACTCGTGACCGCTGGTGTAACTGCAAATTCGTACATGGCTGGAAGACTAATCTAACGACCAATGTCCAGGGTCCAAATGGCCGCCTGTGTCCCAACCTTCGGTGTCCCCTTCCCATCCGCTTAGCTATGGGCGATGCGAAGGCCTGGCAGACATTGGACTTTGGACCTTGGACGTTAGACGCGGCTCCGCTTGACTATAACAAACGCCCTCGGCTTTTCGAGAACCCGCAACAGCCAAGACACCATTTTATTGGGGTTTTCCTGCCATTCGTTCTGTATAAGCTTTGAGTCGATTTGCGGCTCCAGACTTCTGAGAACCTTGAGGTATACTGCGTCACGACACGGCTTCGCCTAGGTAACTCCACTTATCGCGGTTGATTCCGCGACTAACCGCTCGCAATACAAATCATGAAACGAACATCCCCGGCAGTCGCTTTCTTCCCTGTTGTTCTATTGGTCGTCCTCGCTACTCCAGTGGTTTTCGCCCAATCTTCGGCAACTCCCACTGAGGATGCTGTTGAGCAACAAGCCATTGCTTCCGCCGACACTTCGAAGAGCCGAGACCTGAGTAACCCGGTCGAAGGGCAGAAGCAGTACGACGACGGCATTCGGCTATACGATTCCGCGAAATTTTCCGAGGCCCTTGCGGCTTTCAAAGAAGCGACAAAGGTTCGGCCGCAAGACGCCCATGCTCACTTCATGCAGGGGATGTCTGAAGCCAGATTGCAGCTTTACAAAGAGGCGGTTGAATCCTTTAAACGCGCCGTGCGGATAAAGCCGGCATGGCCCGATGCGCAATTTCGACTAGGCATTGTGTCGCATGTCACTGGACGCCGGGTATTGGCCATTGATGCCTATACCTCGCTCGTCAGATTGAAATCACCGCTGGCTAACGTTCTCTATGGTGTAATAGAGGAGAAGAACGGTGGGACGGCCGGAACAAGTGTGGGCGATGATTTTTGGTCTTACGGAGAAAAGCCTCGCGCGGTTGTTGAGAAGGCTTCAGCTCCCGCGCCAGAAAACACCGCGACGCCAAAGGAAGTTATTCCGGTACCGCAGCCTGCAGTTGCCGGTCCTAACCTCTCCGACATTTATCGCATCGGAGTCGGCGATATCCTCGATATTCGGCTGCTCAACTCGGCTAGCCCAAGGTCAACGCTGTACACCGTTCTCGATGGCGGCTTAATCGATTATCCAATGATTGGCGGACCGCTGCCGGTTGCCGGACTGACTACTGATGAAGTTCAGTTGAACCTGGCGATGGAGTTGAAGCGTCGCGCGGTTGAGGAGAACGCGCGGTTGACGGTAGGAGTAAGACACTACGCGAGTCACACGGTGAGCATCTCCGGCCTCGTCAGTATTCCGGGAACAAAGTTTTTGCGACGCGAAGCTGTGCCACTTTACGTAATCATGGCTGAGTCGCAGGCGCGACAGGACGCCGGGCGCGTCACGATCATCCGGTCGGGAACAGAAACCGTACTTGATCTTTCCCAGTCTGCGTCACTGAACTTCCTGGTCAAAGCAGGCGATTTGATCAGCGTCACCGCGCGTCCGCAGCAGTTCTATTACATCGGCGGGAAGGTTCGTTATCCGGGTCAAAAATCCTTTCAATCGGGCCTCACGTTACTGCAGGCAATTCTGGCAGCAGGCGGTCCGGCAAGACAGGGCGACAACGTGGTCGAACTCTCGCGCGAGAATGGAGCAGGACGTTTGGGTACGACGAGGTACAGCTTGAAAGAAATCAAGACTGGCAAGATTGCGGATCCGAAACTGCAGCCTGAAGATCGAATCGAGATCGTGCGGTAGGAGTACTTAATAACGCTCGAACAAGCCGTTCACCACATTGTCGAAACGGCAACAAGTGGAAAGCTCGATTTTGATCAGCGTTACTTGTACTTCACCAGTTTCCATCCTGAAAAAGGCTTAGGCGTGGCGCAGCTCGGGCTGCCGTCCTTGCCTGTTCCGGCGACGCGCGTTTCCAGCAGCGACTTTTCCTCACTTTCTTCCTCAATCATCTTCCAGGTGATGCCCCGCAAAGGTATTTTTAGCCGGCGGCTCCAACACGTTCCCGTCTGTCTAGCGTAAGTGCCGATGTCGATATAGACAAATCTCTCGCCCGTTGGCCCTTGCACAAACGGCCCCAGAAAGTTCGGTGCTGCATCCTTGGCGTTAGCTTTGGCTGGGGCTTTGGCTCGGACAGTGAAGTCAAAAATCAGATCCTGGCCTTTGAATCTTTGTATTTGAACCGTTTCGTAATCATTTCCGCGACCTTTTTGCAGGCCAAAGTCCACGCCAGCGGGCGGTTTTTCCAAAACGATTCGCAGAGTTACTTCGCGTTCCATGAATGCGGAAGAATACCCCCTCAAGTCCAATGCCCAAAGTCCAATGTCCCAAAAGTCCAGTGGCCAAAGTCTAATGTCCAATGTTCGAAACCCGGGTCCAAAGTTTCGTGTTCAGCGTTCGCTTAAGACCTGTTTCTATATAGTTAGTCACCGCATGAATAGCAACTCTGGACTTTGGACATTGGACTTGGGACAGGTGCCTTGCGGCAAACTCTTTTAAATCAGCAATTTTATTGACAATCCCGCTGCTGATTTGTAAGTTATGCAGCGTCCATCCATTCCAAGTTGGTTTCGTCCGGGGACGCCACCATCCAGTTTAGTTTTAAGTTATCCAATCTGCGTCACTAAGAGAGTACTGTTCCGATGAATAACAAAATAAAGCCGGCACTCCTCAGCGGCGGAGCTTTAGGACTGCTGCTCGTAATCACCGTTGTCATCGGTTCTTTTGTGCCGTTCATTGGGTGCTGTAATTGTCTCTGGCCGATTGCCGCCGGTGTACTCGCTACAATGTTGTATGTGAAGGATTCCGCAACTCCCGCCACCGTGGCAGACGGTGCGATGGTTGGCGCGATCGCGGGCGCGCTTGGCGGCCTAATTTATCTAGTCGTCGGATTGCCGCTCCAAATTCTCATCAACGGTGTTGCCGCAATCGATGCCCAAGTGCGTCAGCTAAGTCCTGATTTCCCAATCGGTGGTATCGTCCTGCTGATCGTGGGCGGCCTTATTGGGTTTGTTATCTTTGTCGTGCTGGCAACACTTGGCGGCGTGCTCGGAATTCCGATTTTTGAGAAACGTAAAGGCACCGCCGACGCACCACCGCCGCCCCAGGATTTTGGCGCGGGTCCGGGCGGATCTTACGGCGCTGGCTTGTAGTTCTTGCAGACTAACAGTTCGCGTTACGACACTTCGCAAACACGAGTTTGCGTCAACAACTTTGCGCAAACAAATAGTTTGCGTTACTACTAAAACGAAACCAGGAGATACTAAATGTCACAACAGTGGACCCCTCCACCCCCGCCGGGCGCTGCTCCGGCCACCGTTCCCAATTATTTGGTTCCGGCCATCCTTTCAGTTTTTTGTTGTTGGCCCCTGGCCATTGTCGCAATCATCTTTGCGGCCCAGGTTAACGGTAAAGTTGCAGCGGGCGATATTCAGGGAGCAATGGACGCATCGAAGAAAGCCAAGATGTTCAGCTTTATCGGAATCGGCGTTGGCGGGGCGTTCATTTTGATTTACCTCATATTCTGGGTTGTTATCGGCGGAATGAGCGCGCTCAATAACTAAACGACATTGCAACTTAATCACGACACGAGTCAGGTAAATTCCTGACTCGTGATCCAGCTTTAATTCAGCAAGTATCAAAGGCGGAGAAAGCTCAATGAGTAAATATTGTACGAAGTGCGGCGCACAGAACGATGACTCGGCGCAGTACTGCGCGACCTGTCAGGCGCCCTTACCAAACATGGGTTATCAGCCGATGCAAGGGGTGAATCCGGGACAAATGACTGACTGGAAAGCGGTGGGTGCCGACAAGAAACTGGTCGCCGGTATTTGCGGAATTGTGCTCGGTGGCTTTGGCGTACACAAGTTCATCCTTGGCTACACCACTGAAGGAATCATTCAGATCGTCATCACTCTTGTGACCTGTGGGGCGGGCGGTATCATAGGGATCATTGAAGGCATCATCTACCTCACTAAATCTGACGAAGAGTTCGTCAGAACCTATATCCAAAACAAAAAGGGCTGGTTCTGAACCCGAAGTCCGAAGTTCAACGTCCGAAGTCCAAAGCCCAGGGGCCCAGAGTCGAACGTCCGAGAGTTCAACGCTATTTGCGTATTGAACATCAAGGGTTGGACATCGGACACTGAACGCTGAGTATATGGATGTTGGAGTTTGGACTTCGCACTCATGGTTTTAACTGAGATTGTCAAGCGGCCTCTCGGCGTGGTTTTGCTTTGGCTGACCATCATTGCCGGAGGCGTTTGCCTTTTTGTGCTCCAGCCGGGCAAGTCGCGCTTCCTGCCAGTATGCCCATTTCGAGCCCTGACCGGATTTACCTGCCCCGGTTGCGGCTCGACGCGCGGGATGCATCAGCTGCTTCACGGAAATGTCGGCGCAGCTTTCGAACTCAATCCGCTGTTACTGCTGGCGCTGCCGATTCTGCTCTATGCCCTCGTTCTTTACTCTTACAGAGTGATGAGCGGCCAGCCACTTCAGAAGAATCGGCTGGCTCCGAAATACATTTACACGATCTTTGGCGTCATCCTTTTCTTTTGGATCTTCCGTAACACGCCGCTTTATCCGTTTGTTTCGTAACGGGGAACAGGGAGGAGGGGAAAGGAGACGCGGGGGCGCGGGGACACGGAGACACGGAGCAGCGGAGACGCGGGGACACGGGGACGCGGGGACGCCTAGAAGAAGCTTGAGGGATTGGCAGAAGAAGGAGGACGAGAGATGAGAACAGGGAATTTACTGCTGACGCTTCTGGTGCTGGTAGGAAGCGTAATGATGGCTGTCGCCCAATCGCCCCATCTCCCTATCTCCGCGTCTCCGCGTCTCCGCGTCGCCGCGTCGCCCCATCTCCCCATCTCCGCGTCTCCGCGTCTCCGCGTCTCCGCGTCGCCCCATCTCCCCCTCCCCGTCCGTCCAGTTCACACTTACTCGATCGTTGCTCGGGATCCTATTACTGGAGAACTCGGAGTTGCGGTCCAATCACATTGGTTTTCAGTCGGACCGATTGTCGCCTGGGCGGAAGCGGGAGTAGGAGCAATCGCCACGCAGTCCTTCGTTGATCCCAGTTATGGAAAGCTTGGTCTCGATCTAATGCGCGCGGGGAAAAGCGCCCCGGATACTTTGAAGGCTCTGCTCGCCGGGGACGAAGGTCGCGAAGTAAGGCAGGTCGCGATGATCGACTCACAAGGACGAGTCCAAGCCTGGACCGGCAAGAACGACATCCAGGCGGCCGGCCATATCGTCGGAAAAAATTATTCCGTACAAGCCAATCTGATGCTGAACGAGAAAGTCTGGCCTGCGATGGCGACTGCCTTTGAAAACGCTAAAGGCGATCTCGCTGAGCGAATGTTGGCGGCGTTGGATGCGGCGCAAGCTGTGGGCGGTGACATTCGCGGCAAGCAATCAGCTGCCTTGGTCGTGGTCACCGGCAAGCCCACAGGACAAGCCTGGAAGGATCGCGTTTTTGATCTAAGAGTTGACGACAGCGCCGACCCGCTCGGCGAATTGCGCCGACTCGTGAAACTTCAGCGCGCCTACAACCACATGAATGCCGGAGATCTCGCGGTTGAGCACAAGGACAATGAAGGTGCGTTGCGTGAGTACAGCGCGGCTGAGAAGTTGGTTCCGGATAATGCGGAGATGATCTACTGGCACGCGGTGGCTTTAGTGAACATGGGAAAGGTTGATGAATCGCTCCCCCTGTTTCGTAGAGTATTTATGATGGATCCCAACTGGGCCACATTGACGCCTATTCCCCTGTTATCCTAATCTCCAGTGTCCCAACCGAACGAAGACCTTAAAGAACGCGTACGCGCCTTTTGGCAGGCGCATCCCTGCGGGACAAAGTTCGCCGACGCTGAACCCGGAACAGGAAAGTTCTTTGAACTTGTCGAAGCCCATCGCTACATGAAGGAATGGCACATTCCTGAGGCAGCGAATTTCGCCGCCGCACACGGCCTGAAGGTTTTGGAGATCGGTTGCGGCCTCGGCACTGATGGGGCGCAGTTTGCAAAAGCCGGCGCTGACTACACCGGAGTTGATCTCACCAAAGCGGCCGTTGAACTGGCGCGCACATGTTTTGCGAAATCCGGACTCAAGGGCAGATTTCAAACAGCCGACGCTGAATACCTCGAATTCGAGAACGAGAGTTT
The DNA here is from genome assembly GCA_963826235.1 of Pyrinomonadaceae bacterium. Taxonomy (GTDB): domain Bacteria; phylum Acidobacteriota; class Blastocatellia; order Pyrinomonadales; family Pyrinomonadaceae; genus PSRF01. Next base: position 1,421,528 of record CAWGWE010000003.1, read on the forward strand.
TGATCTCGTCTATTCCCACGGCGTGCTGCATCACACGCCCGACACCGCTCGTGCAGTGAACGAGATCTGGCGCGTGCTTCGACCGGGCGGGCGGGCGATGGTAATGCTCTATCATCGCGATTCTTACAATTATCGCGTCAACATTTCGCTCTTGCGGCGCGCGGGGGCGCGCTTGCTCAAATCAGAATCAGGAATTCGTCTTGTGCATCGGATCACAGGGGAACCATTAGACTCTTTGCGCGAACATGCAAAGCTGTTGCGGCAGGGAGAAGAGAATTATTTAAAGCCGGATGAGTTTCTGAATCAGAATACGGATGGGGCCGGCAATCCTCTTGCTCGTGTGTATTCTCGAGCTGAAGCACGCGAGCTCTTCAAGGCCTTTTCTCGCGTCGAGCTGCGCACCTATTTCTTGAACAAGCGCTGGTTGCCGCTGCTTGGCAATATGTTGCCGCGCTCGGCAGAGTCACGACTGGCTTCTCGCTGGGGTTGGCATTTATGGATATATGTTACTAAGTGACTTCCTTTGAGGTTTGAATTTTTCGAACTGTGAACTTGGTACTTTGAGCTTTGTTCCCCTTTTCAAAGTTGATTATTTGATTGGATCCTTCAGGTTCCGAAATAAGAACAAAGTACAAAGCACCAAGTTCAAAGTTCAAAAACGCTCAAATTTAAATTAATGCGAAACGTTCTTGTTACGGGCGCTGCCGGCTTCATCGGATCGCATCTGGTTGATCGCTTACTCGGCGAAGGCGAGTGGCAAGTTACCGTCGTCGACGACTTCAACGACTTCTACGCACCGGAAATCAAACGCGCGAATATTCAAGCTCAGCAACAAAACCCTTCATACCACCTCTTTGAAGCTGACATTCGCGACAAGCTCGCTTTAGCGCGCATTTTCTCCGAGAACCAGTTTGACTGCATCGTACATCTCGCTGCCCGCGCAGGTGTGCGACCTTCGTTGAGTGAACCGCAGCTTTACGTCGAAACGAACATCAACGGCACGATGAACCTGCTTGAACTTGCGCGCCAGCATAAGGTGCCGCAGTTTGTCTTTGGCTCATCGTCATCAGTTTATGGTGTTAATGAGAAGGTTCCCTTCAGCGAAACTGATCCAATCTTTAATCCTATTTCGCCCTACGCTGCGACCAAGGCTGCGGGTGAATTGCTCTGCCACACCTACTCGCATCTATACGGCCTGCGCTGTATCTGTCTGCGCTTCTTCACTGTTTATGGCGCGCGACAACGTCCCGATCTGGCGATTCACAAATTTGCCGGTCTGATTAGTGAAGGAAAACCAATTCCGGTGTTCGGTGACGGCGCGACCCGGCGCGACTACACTTACATTGACGACATCATCGCAGGCGTGCGCGCGGCAATTGATTACGACAAGAGTAACTACGAGGTGATCAACCTCGGCGAGTCGCGCACCGTCGAGTTAAGCGAGTTGATCGACCTGCTCGAGAAAGAGCTCGACAGGCGGGCAGTGATCGAGCGTCAGCCAATGCAACCAGGTGACGTGCCGCAGACATTTGCCGACATCAGCAAGGCGCGACGCCTGCTAGCCTACGATCCGCAAACGCCGATTGAAGCTGGCATTCGGCTCTTTGTTCAATGGTTTCGTAGCCGTGGTGATTAACAATTACCGCCAAGGCGCCAGGAACACGCCAAGGACGCCAGGAACATCCAAATTCCACCAACTCTGCTTGATAAATTCCTGGCGTCCTTAGCGTTTCTCGGCGACTTGGCGGCAATGTTTTTGTTGGCCAACTGTTCCTTCCAAGCTCGTCTTTTCTCTCGTACTCGCCAATTTGTTCTACAATGCAATGTTGCCCCGGGAGCCCGGCGGCAAGTCACATAGCATGGCAAGCAACGCAAACATCATCTCAAAACCCCTGCCACGGGAAATGCAACAGCATACTTACTCGATCATGTATGCGGTCGAAGAGAGTCACTGGTGGTTTGTGGGCCGGCGGCGAATTCTCAAGAGTTTCGTAGCCCGGATCGTGGCGAACCTCAAAAAGGCCAACCCGCAAATTCTCGACATCGGTTGTGGTACCGGAGCAAATCTGGAAATGTTGGCTGAATTTGGCGAAGCACAGGGCGTTGACGTCTCCGCCGAAGCCCTGGCATTTTGCCGTGCGCGTGGACTTGACCATGTGCGGCAAGGCGAGGCTGAGCAGTTGCCTTACGAGGACAGCAAGTTTGATCTGGTGACAGCTCTCGACGTCGTAGAGCACCTGGACGATGATCTGAGCTGCCTGAAAGAAATGCGGCGGGTCTTACACCCGGACGGACGCGCGCTGATCTTTGTTCCAGCATTCATGTTTCTTTGGGGAGTACAGGACGACATTAGCAATCACCGGCGTCGTTACACCTTGAGCGGAATTAAAAGTGTGTTGCAGTCCGCCGGCTTTGAATTAGAGCGAGCTACTTACGCCAACATTACTTTCTTCTTTCCGATTTTGCTCGGCCGGATGTTGATGCGAGCTACGGGTTATCGACCAGCTTCGGAAAACAATCTGACGATTGGAGGCCTGAACGGTTTCTTCGGCAGCCTCTTTGGTGCCGAGACATCATTCCTCCGTCACCTCAACTTTCCTTTTGGCGTTTCTATTATCTGTGTCGCGCGACGCAGCGACTAGTCCGACTAACAACTAATGAAGCTTTACGAAGACGACTTGCTAACTCGCGAAACGCTGCGCATGCCCTCCGACGCTGGTGACGCGCCAGCGATTTCCGTCTTTCTTCCCGTTTACAACGAAGAACCTAACCTGCCGCCGCTGCATGCCAAACTCGATGAAGCGCTGAGCAAGCTCGGTCGTTCCGCCGAGATTGTTTTTGTGGATGACGGTTCAACGGACGACAGCCTTAAAGTGTTGCGCGAGATAGCGGCTAAGGACGAACGTGTGCGCGTCGTTGCCTTGAAACGCAATTACGGTCAGACAGCGGCAATGGCCGCGGGCATCGATGCGGCGCGCGGCCAGGTGTTGATCCCGATGGACGCCGATTTGCAAAACGATCCGGCCGACATCGTGCGCTTACTGGAAAAACTGGACGAGGGGTATGACGTGGTTTCAGGTTGGCGCAAGAACCGCCAGGACAAATTAATAACGCGCAAGATTCCGTCAATGCTGGCAAACCGCTTGATTTCCTGGATTGGCGGAGTGCCGCTGCACGACTATGGCTGTTCGTTGAAAGCTTACCGGCGCGAGTCGTTACAGGACGTAAAGCTTTATGGAGAGATGCATCGCTTCATTCCGATCTATGCGTCGTGGGCCGGAGCACGAGTTGCGGAGATCCCGGTAGAGCATCACGCACGCACGATGGGCAAATCGAAGTATGGACTTTCGCGCACCGTCAAAGTCATTTTCGATTTGATGACAATCAAGTTCATGGCCTCTTATCAAACTAAACCGATTTATGTGTTTGGTTCATTCGGTATGTTGGCGTTTCTCATTTCGATCCTCGCCGGGCTGTACGCGTTGTTTCTCAAACTATTTCACAAGGCAGACTTTGTGCAGACGCCGCTTCCCATCCTGGCAATCGTGATGTTTGCCGTGGGTATTCAATTTCTTTTGATGGGGTTGCTGGCAGAGATGCTGGTGCGAACTTATCACGAGTCGCAATCGAAAGCGATTTATGCTGTGCGCGAGCGTGTGGGATTTAAGGAACCGTGAATCGTGAATCGTGAATCGTGAATAGTGAATTGTGAATTGTGAATCGTGAATTGTGAATCGTGAATCGGGATCGTGAATCGGGAATGGGAATCGGGAGTTGAAGTTAGTTAACAGGAAAGCATAATTAGGCGTTTTTCATCGAAAAAAAAGACCTCACAAAGCTTGAAAGGAGCAACGCATGAGACCTCACCAAAAGACTCGATCTCTGGAAAAGATCAATGGACTTTGTCGTAGCAATCTATCGCGTCACTGATCAATTTCCTAAAGAAGAGAAGTTCGGACTGACTTCGCAATTACGTCGTGCAGCCGTTTCCGTAGCCGCTAATATCGCGGAAGGGGCCGCAAAAACTTCTACAAAAGACTTCAGGAGGTATTTGTCGAATTCACAGGGTTCAAGCAGCGAAATCGAGACTGAACTTCTAATAGCCCTGCGATTGAACTATCTAGATGAGGCGGATTTTATGCTCCTCAGCAAAGACCTCGATGATGTTGGTAGAATGATTAGCGGGTTGTCGCGGAGCCTCCAGCGTCGGGAGGCTTGAAAGTAGCAGAAACTCACGATTCCGATTCACGATTCACGATTCACGATTTTACGATGTGCGGAATTACCGGTTGGGCCAATCTTGATGCGCGCACGCCGCCTCCCGAGGGCGCGAAGCAACTGCTCCACTCAATGTGCGAGCGCATGATGCATCGCGGTCCTGACGCGGAGGGACTGCTCGTCTCTACCGGCGTTGCCCTCGGCATGAGGCGGCTGGCGATCATCGATCTGGTTACAGGAGAACAGCCGGCTTTCAATGAAGATCATTCCGTCGCTGTAATTCTCAACGGAGAAATCTACAACTACCGCGAGCTGCGCGCTGATCTCGAAAGCCGCGGCCACTCTTTCCGCAGCGCCTCAGACACCGAAGTCTTGCCGCATCTTTATGAAGAGTTTGGCAGGAACATGGTGCAGCATCTTAACGGCATGTTTGCGTTTGCTCTTTGGGATGCAGCGAACCAACGCCTCTTTATTGCTCGCGACCGCTTCGGAGAAAAACCACTCTACTGGGGCATCTTTGGCAACCAACTACTTTTTGCCTCGGAGCCCAAAGTTCTCCTGGCCCATCCGGAGGTGCGGCCGCCTTTGAATCTGAGCGCCCTGCGTCAATATCTCTCCTTTGATTACATTCCGGCGCCGCTTTCTATTTATGAAGGCATTAATAAACTACCCGCGGCTCACACTTTGACTCTGGAATCGGGTCGAACCTCTCTCGAACGGTACTGGTGTTTGAGTTATCAGACTAAGCAGCCAGTGCCTGATGAAACGGAAGCGGCGAAACACTTGGAAGAGTTACTCGCTGAATCGGTGCGAATGCGATTGGTATCGGACGTGCCGTTGGGCGTATTGCTTTCGGGTGGCGTTGATTCTTCGGCGGTGGCGGCTTTTGCGGTTCGGGCATCCTCCGAGCCGGTGAAGACATTTTCGATCTCGTTTGCCGAGTCGTCTTTTGATGAGTCGTCGTATGCGCGCAGTGTCGCTAAGTATTTAGGAACCGATCATCACGAAGAGCGCCTCAGCTCAAATCTTGCTGCGAACCTGATTGGTGAAATTGGTTCGTGGATGGACGAACCCTTCAGTGATTCCTCGCTCGTGCCGACCTATCTGCTTTCGCGTTTTACGCGCAAGCATGTGACGGTGGCATTGGGAGGCGATGGTGGCGACGAGTTGTTTGCCGGCTACCCGATGTACCGCGGGCATCACTGGGCCGAAATTTACACGAAGCTGCCACAGCTGATGCAGCGCGGACTGATCGAACCCCTGGTTCGCTTGCTGCCGGTTAAGACCAAGAACCTTTCGCTTGATTACAAGGCCCTGCGTTTTGTCACAGGAGCCAGGTACGACCTGGTAACTCGCCATCACGTTTGGTTTGGTTCTTTTACTCCCGAGCAGCAGCAGCAGTTATTAACTCCCGAAGCATTAGCCGCTAGCGATGGAGACATCTATCGTGATGCGCGGCGGATGCTTACAGAGTGTGATGCGGAGACCACAATCGAACGGATGCAGAACCTCGATACGCAGCTTTATCTTGCCGAAGACATTCTGACGAAAGTCGATCGCGCGAGCATGGCCGTCTCGTTGGAAGTGCGAGCTCCTTTCCTTGATCCCAAGGTCGCAGAGTTTGCTGCATCGTTACCGGCGAATTACAAACTTCGTGGTGGGAAGAGCAAGTACATTCTCAAACGCGCGGTGGCGGATTTGTTACCTTCATTCGTGACGCGCCGCAGCAAGAAGGGCTTTGGTGTGCCGGTGGCTGAATGGCTTAAGGGGAAATTAAAACCGCTCGCTCGCGATCTGCTCTCGCCGGAGCGGGTCCGCCGGGCCGGAGTATTCAATCCAGAATATGTGACGCGCTTGCAGGATGAACATGAACGCGGCACTGCTAATCACCGCAAACTGCTCTGGACGCTTTTGATGTTTGAGCTCTGGCACGAAAGCTTTGTCGAAACTCAGCGCCGGATTGAAACTGTCAGACTTTGAAGTTCCGAGTTCCGAGTTTCGCGTTTAGAGTTCAGAGTTTCGAGATCGTGGGCAAGTCTCTTGAAAGATCGTTCGGTCTTTGACGTCGGGTGCGCGGCGAGTCTCTGACTTGTCGTGGTGCTACGGTCCCCTTACGGCAAGTCAAAGTCTTGCCGCGCCCCAGAGGCCGGAGACCAAACGATCTTTTCAGACTTGCGGCGCGAACGCGAAAGCGAAACTCGAAACTCGAAACTCGAAACATGTCTTATGGCCGACTCGAACTTCGCACAGGCGTTCGACGATCTCTTCGCATGGTGTCGTCAACACGATTTTACCGGCCACGATCCTTTCGATGCCCTCAACAGTAAGATCTTCCACGCAACTCCCCTCAGCAACTCACCCGCCGCTCGACTGCTCTGGACGCAAACGGTAAAACGTTCACCCTTAAATCTTCGTGGAGCCGCGTTAGTTCAGCCGGGGAAAAACTCAAAAGGCATCGCCCTGTTTGCCCTCGCTGCTTTGGCAAACTATCGCCGCACAAGAACGCCGGAAGCTAAAGCTGAAGCTCGCGAACTATTGCAGCAGTTGATTTCCTTGCGGCTAACGCGCGCCTCTGGAATAGCGTGGGGTTACAACTTCGACTGGCAATCGCGGGTGTTCTTTGCGCCGCGCGGCACGCCCACAGTTGTTCCCACAGCGTTTGCAGCACGCGCCCTCGTCGAAGCGGCGGATGCTTTCAGCGACAACGCATCTCTCGAGCTGGCCCGAGCTGCCTGTGATTTCATCGTCCGCGAACTTCCTCGCAGTGTTGAGAACGAAAGCGAGGTTTGTTTCAGCTATGCGCCGGAGACAAACACTCGAATCTTCAACGCCAGCTTGTTAGCCGCCGAGACACTGGCTTTGGTGGGTGCCCGCGATCCGGCGAGCGGCCATTGCGAGCTCGCCGTGAAGGCCGTCCGCTATGTGGTTAATCAGCAGCGGGACGATGGTTCCTGGTTCTATGGAGCCGGCCCGAATCAAAACTGGATCGACAACTTTCACACTGCCTACCTGCTCAGCTCGTTAAAGCGGATCAGTGATTCCTGCGCGCCTGCTGCGGCTGTAGAGTTTAAGGCAGCACTGCAACGAGGTTATGCGTTTTGGCGCAAAAGTTTCTTTCTTGCGGATGGGTGGGCGAAATACTACCATGACACGCTCTATCCGGTTGATACGCATGCGGCAGCGGCCGCTATAGTTTCTCTGCTGGACTTGATCGAATTGGATCGAGACGCGCGTTCATTGGCCGAACGGATCGCAACCTGGTCAATTCGTCACCTGCGCGACCGGCGGGGATTTTTTTATTACCAGCGCCGGCGCTTCTACACGGTCCACACGCCCTTCATGCGTTGGACGCAGGCTTGGATGACATACGCGTTGGCGCGTCTGCTGGAAACCGCCGAGCAATCTTCGTGAACACTTAAGGTCGACCAATGCCGATCGCCGCTGACGTAAGACTGGGTACAGACGTCAAGATCTTTCAGCCGGAGTTGGTCAATCTCTATGGCTGTACGATTGGTGCTGAGACGAAGATTGGCGCGTTCGTTGAGATTCAGAAGAATGCTACGGTCGGCGCGCGTTGCAAGATCTCTTCGCACAGTTTTATTTGTGAAGGCGTAACAATCGACGAAGAGGTGTTTGTGGGTCACGGAGTGATGTTCACCAATGATCGCTATCCGCGAGCGGTTACGGAAGACGGCGCGCTGCAAACGGAAAGAGATTGGGAAGTGGTGCCGACGCGCGTCAAACGCGGCGCCGCCATTGGCAGCAACGCCACTGTCGTTGCCGGCGTGGTAATTGGTGAAAAGGCAATGGTTGGTGCGGGCGCGGTTGTTACCCGGGATGTGCCCGACTATGCAATCGTGGCTGGAGTGCCGGCGCGGGTAATTGGCGATGTTCGTGGAAGGTGAGCGTTTTTTGGCGGCGCAGTAAAAAACATTTGCCATATATCATTTTCATTTCTAATTTTCACTTGAAGAACTGAAACCGCCAAGTCGCCAGGAAGCTCAAAGTACGTTAAGCAGGAACGAGCTTGGAACCTGGTGCTTCGAACTTTGTTCACTGATGAAATTTGAGTCGTAGATGTTTACTGCTGATGGTGGTCGATCAAAACACTAAGGACTAAGGCATAAGCTCTAAGGCTAAGCACAAAAATATTAAGTACAAAGTATGTAGTGCACTGGCAAAATGAGACAGAGAGTTAAGCAAGTAACGGTGGCGAACAGAGCTGCTCGAACTCAACTGGCGGACGATAGCCAAGCGCTGAGTGGAGCCGCTTACGGTTGTACACTTCTTCGATGAAGTGACGGATTGAGGCGCGCGCCTCAGTCAAAGTTTGATAATCAGCCAGGTAGACTTCTTCGTACTTAACGGTGCGCATGAAACGCTCCGCCTTAGCATTGTCATAGGGGTTAGCCGTGCGACTCATGCTGATGCGGATCTGATGTTTGACAAGCAAGGAAACGTATTGAGCCGAGGCGTATTGTTTACCCTGGTCGGAATGGTGCATTAGTCCTGGTAGCGGCTGACGACTGCGTAGGGCCATTTGCAAAGCGCTGAGCGCCAGTTCCGTCATCATGTGTCGCTCCAGGGCCCAGCCGATCACGCGGCGGCTGAAAGCATCGAGCACCACGGCCAGGTAAACGAACTCACGGGGCAAGCGGATGTAAGTAATATCAGCTACCCATAGTTGATCTGAACCAGTGACAACCAGATCACGCGCCAGATTAGGAAAAACTTGCAACGCGTGCTTTGAGTCAGTGGTCGAGACAAAAGCCCGACGGCGCCGGCAAAGCAGATTGTCTTCGCGCATATAACGCAGCACGCGCTCGCGACCGGCGGACAATCCCCGTCGCTGCAGTTCGGCGGTCATCGGACGATGGCCGTAGCTGGGCATCTCCAGGGCGATCTGCTGAATGGCTTGGCGCACTTTCGGTCCGTTACCATTGGCTGCGGCCGGGACGATTGCCTGCTGCTGCCGATAATAGGTAGCCGCCGAGACCCCGACCGCCGCACTGAGCCCTTTAATGGCTCGTGCGCCGCTCGGTGCCTCGCTGGCTACCTGATTGATAAGCTGAGACATTCGCTGGTTCCAGTCACGCTCTTTGACTACGTTTCTTCCTCGAGCTTCTGTAAGACTTTTTTTAAAAGGTCGTTCTCCATCGTCAGGCGACCGACCATCCGCTCGAGGTTGGCAATCCGCGCTTCATCTGTATGGGCGCGACCGTTGCCAGAAAAAGCTCGGTCTTTGTAACGCCGGTGCTGACGACACCAGCGTGAAATCAGCGTTTGACTGATTTCGTGTTCTCGCGCGATTTGCGCCTGCGCTTTGCCGGCCTCCACTTCGCGCACCACTTGCAACTTGAAATCGCGGCTGAACTTCCTGCGTTTGACAGCCATCTTAAGCCTCCTCCTCGTTAAGAGTAGTTGACTTAACTTTCTGTCTCAATCAACCAGTGCAGTTCAGTACTAAGCACAAAGTACTAAGTTCGTCTTATTCTTGGCGTGCTCTGCATTTCCTCGCGGCTTGGCGGTTTTGTTTTTCCAAATGGAAAATGAGAAATGGAAAATGACAAATGGAAAATGCTTCCGGATTCTCGAACTCTTACTCGCGAACGACTTCTGCCCACTGACTACCGACTACTGACTACTGACCACTAACCAATGTTAAAGCTCGGCGTCATCGGTTACGGTTACTGGGGTCCAAACCTGGTGCGCAATTTTATGGAGGCGCCGGGTTCGACAGTGGTCTCCGTGTGCGATCTGCGACCCGAACGTCTTAACCAACTAGTAAACCGCTATCCCTCGATCAAGACCTGCACTGATACTCAGGAACTGCTAAGCGATCCGCAAATTGAAGCGGTGGCAATTGCCACCCCGGTTTCGACACACTTCGATTTGGCTATCGCTGCGCTACGAGCGAACAAACACGTGTTGGTAGAAAAACCACTGGCGGCAAATTCCGAGCAGGCATTGCAGTTGATTGAAGAAGCTGCGGCACGTAAACGAGTGCTGATGGTCGATCACACCTTTGTTTACACAGGTGCTGTCAGGAAGATTCGCGAACTAATCACCGACAACCAGTTAGGCGAGATCTATTATTACGACGCGGTGCGGGTTAACCTGGGACTCTTTCAACACGACGTTAACGTGATTTGGGATCTTGCGATTCACGATCTTTCGATTATGGATTACGTCCTGCCGTCACGCGCGGTCGCGGTCTCGGCTACTGGCATCAGCAACATTCCGGGTCAACCGGAAAACGTAGCTTACATCACGCTTTTCTTTGGCAATCCGCAGATCGCGCATGTGCACGTTAATTGGCTGACCCCGGTCAAAGTCCGCCACACTTTAATCGGTGGCAGCGACAAGATGATTCTTTACGACGATCTCGAGCCCAGCGAAAAGGTAAAGATTTACGACAAAGGCGTCCGAGTTTCGCAAAGCCCTGAAGATGTTTATGAAATGCTGGTGAGCTATCGCTCGGGCGACATGTGGGCGCCGCGCCTGGATGCAACCGAAGCGCTGCACACAGAAGCGCTCCACTTCATTGACTGCATTCAAAACAACAAGCAGCCGGAAACTGACGGGCAGGCAGGTCTAAGACTGGTTCGGATCGTGGAAGCGGCTGAACGATCCTTACGCGCGCGAGGAGAATTGGTCCAGATCGGTAAATGAGGATACGCAACGGTCGTTAATTTTTAGGGCGTCCCTCCGTGGACGCCCCTGCTGAACCCCTCCGTGGGCGCCCACGGAGGGGCGCCCCTACAATGCAATTCAGATTATGATTCCTTTTGTAGATCTCAAAGCGCAATACCTGACGATCAAGGAGGAGATCGACACGGCGATTCGCGAGGTCGTGGAGAGTTGTCAGTTTGTACTCGGCGAGCAGGTTGAAGCTTTTGAATCGGACTTCGCCAGGTTTTGTGGAACGGAGTATGCCGTCGGTGTGAATTCGGGAACCAGTGCGCTACATCTCGCTTTGCTCGCGGCGGGAGTGAAAACGGGCGATGAAGTTATCACTGTGAGCGACACGTTCGTGGCAACGGCAGCGGCGATTACTTATACGGGCGCGCGACCCGTGTTCGTGGACATTGAGCCGCGTTCCTGCACGATGGATCCGGCTCAACTTGAAGCTGCGATTACGCCGCGCACCAAAGTTGTCGTGCCGGTCCATCTCTACGGCGGTTGCGCCGATATGGATCCGATTCGCGAAATCGCGCGGCGGCACGGCTTAATTGTGATTGAAGACGCAGCGCAAGCTCACGGCGCCGAATACAAAGGCCGGCGAGCCGGCGGCCTCGGTGACATTGCCTGTTTCAGTTTTTATCCCGGCAAGAATCTGGGAGCTTACGGGGAAGCCGGAGCGGTCGTGACTGATAACGCAGAATTCGCGACAGCAATTAAGCGCTTACGCGACCACGGCCAAAGTCAGAAGTACTATCACGACGAAGTGGGCTACAACTATCGCATGGAAGGAATTCAAGGCGCAGTCCTGCGAGTGAAGCTGCGGCACCTTGATGATTGGACAGCCGCTCGCCGGGAACTTGCCGCAGCTTATCGTGATTCTTTAGTTGAGGCGGAGGTGCGGCTGCTTGACCCGGTGCCGCATGGTAATTCGGCTTGGCACATTTTTCCGGTGTTCACGTCTCGGCGAGACGAATTGAGTGACTATCTGAAGAGCCGCGGCATCGGCACCGGCATTCACTATCCGATTCCTGTTCACCTGCAGCGAGGCTACGCCAATCTCGGCTACAAGCGCGGCGACTTTCCGATCACCGAGCAGGCTTGCAATGAAGTCTTGTCGCTACCTATGTACGCAGAACTGGCGCGCGAGCAACTTATGGAAGTGGTTGCCGCGATTCACGAGTTTACTTCCGATTCTTCCGAGCCAACTCCGGAAGCAATTCGCGCTCACTCCTAGTTGTCCCAACGATGCGCATCTGGATTGATCTTGCTAACTCACCGCACGTCCCTTTTTTCCGCGCTCTTGTAGATGAATTCAAAACAGGCGGACATGAAATCGAGATCACGGCGCGAGAGTTTGCCGAGACAGTGCCTTTGGCGATGGCAGCGGGGCTTGCGCCCGTTGTGATTGGCGCTCATGGGGGCCGCGAACTAACTGCCAAAGCGGGAAATCTTTTCCAGCGGGCTTGGGCACTGCGAGCCTGGGCCAGTCCGCGATCGTTCGACTTGGCCGTCAGTCATAACTCTTATTCGCAAATACTAGCAGCGCGCGGACTCGGCCTGCCCACTGTCACTTTGATGGACTACGAACATCAGCCGGCGAATCACCTCGCATTTCGTCTGGCCTCGACGGTGATCGTGCCGCGAGCTTTTCCTGATGAGCACCTCAGCCGCTATGGTGCCTCAGCTAGCAAGGTTCGGCGCTACAATGGGATCAAAGAGGACGTATACCTGGCGGATTTTCAAAGCGATTCCACGTTCGCGAGGAAGCTGCGCGATATCGGTGTAAAACTGGAGGGTACAATCGTCGTAGTCAGACCACCCGCACGTGATGCGCTCTATCATCGGTTCGAAAATGATTTGTTCGAAGGGCTGTTGCGGCGACTGAGTGAGGCTCCGCAGGTGACGACTATTCTGCTGCCGCGTACTGCCGCGCAAAGATCGGCTTACGCAACACGCGTTGGCGCGAAAGTGATTATGCCTATCGAGCCTTTAGACGGTGCAAACCTGATCGCCGCCAGCGATCTGGTGGTAAGTGCAGGCGGGACGATGAATCGCGAAGCAGCGGCCTTGGGCGTCCCTGCGGCCACGATCTATGCTGGCAGCTGGGCAGCGATTGATGAAGCACTCGTCAGTGAGGGTCGACTCATCCGGCTTAGCACAGCGGATCATGTTGCCGGCTTGTCTCTGCAGAAAAAGCCGCTCAGTAGGGCGAGAAATGCAGTGAATGTCAAAAAGGAAGTGGCCGATTTGATCCTTGGGTAGCTATCTAAGATCGCTGGTTGGGAAGAGGGCGGGGCGGGTATGCCGCCTTCGTTGCACGCGGTAAGTCTCTGACAGATCGTTTGGTCTTTGACCTTCGGTGCGCGGCAAGTCTCTGACTTGCCGTATGGGGGCCATAAAAGTGAATAAGGGTCTATCACCCAATTGACATGTCGAAGACCTGCAACTAACAGAGGTAGCAACACCGGCAAAGTCAAAGACTTGCCCCGCACCAGCGTCATAGTCTTTTGTTGCTGACAATTCTCGGCGTCCTTGGCGGGTCTTGGCGGCTTGGCGGTTTTATATTGCAAGCGAACGCAGGCCCCTTCCTCACCTGCAAATTTACGATCGGTGAGCCGATTCTTAATGAGATCTGAGCCTATAAATATTCAGGCAATCGCTCCCAGCACAGTTCGTGTGCCGGGTCGTGCCCCGCGCTGGGTAATCCCGGCGGTGAAGGTCGCCATGATCGTCGCAGACGTCGTGATTGCCGTTAGCGCTTTCGCCGGCGCCTTCTACCTGCGCGAGTCGCAGCAGCTCTGGCAATTTGCCGCTGATGGAAGCTTCAGCTGGACTTCGCGCTTCGCTCCTTATGCGCTTCTCTTGCCATTCGTGATAGGTACGCGACTGCTCCTTAATCGTTATTACGACCTTTACCGTCTGCGTGGTGAGTTCTCTTTTGTTGAAGACGCGTTGCGACTGTTCAAATCAACGGCGATCGGTTCGTTGCTGATTGTCGCAGCCGCCTTTCTTTATCGCGGCGGATTCGAGTATCGCGCTTTTTCCTATGCCCGCTCGGTTTTTCTACTCGATTTCGTGCTCGCCCTCGCCGGCATTGTTTTGCTGAGAATACTCGTGCGCGGCGCGCAAACTGTTGTGCGCGGTCGGGGAATTAACTTGATACCAACCCTCGTCGTCGGCCGCGGTCCAGAAGCCGCGCTTTGCATCAATGAGATGCGCGCGCGGCCGGCGCTTGGTTATCGCGTAATTGGAGTGGTCGAAGCAACGCAAACCAACACCCTGCGTTACAAGGGGATCGAAGCGAATTTGGGCAAGAGTGGAAACGCCAATTTCTTCGAGGGTGTACCGGTGGTCGGCAATCTTAGGGAACTACCGGAGGCGATTCGCGACGCAGGCGCTAATGAAGTGATCATAGCCGACGCCACCGTCGATGGCGACGCACTGTTTGAAGTGATGATGCGTTGTGGCCGCCGCCGCGGCGTCGAGTTTCGCATCGCTCCAAACCTCTTCAACTGCCTGCCGCGCAAGACTGAAATCGATCAAATAGGCGCGCTGCCGATGATCCGGCTCTTTCGGGAACCGCTTTCCAGCTCTGCCCGTCTGCTGAAGCGAAGTTCAGACCTGGTCATCGCCGCCTTAGCCCTGTTACTCGCCGCGCCGATTTGGTTATTAATTGCGCTGCTCATCAGATTGGATTCGCGTGGGCCGGTCTTTTACTTGCAGGAACGAGTAGGCATGGATGGCCGCATCTTTCTTTGTTACAAATTTCGTACGATGCTTCCCGGTGCCGACAGCAATGTGCATCGCGAATATCAAAAGCAGTTCATCGCCGGACGCGCCGAGGCGAATCTGGGAAATGGCGAACAGCCAGTCTACAAGTTTCAAAGCGATGCGCGCATCACGCGCGTCGGGCGTTGGTTAAGGCGCGCTAGTCTTGACGAAGTTCCGCAACTGTTCAATGTGCTGCGCGGCGATATGAGCGTTGTTGGTCCACGGCCACCGATTCCTTATGAGGTCGAAGACTACGAACTTTGGCATCGGAAAAGACTGGACATGAAGCCAGGGCTCACCGGTCTTTGGCAGGTGTCTGGCCGCAATCGCATCCCTTTCGAAGAGATGGTAAAACTCGATCTTTACTACATCGAAAACTGGTCGCTGCTTTTGGATTTGAAGATCATCATGCGCACCGCTCTGGTAATTATTCGCGGCGATGGTTATTAGCTGAAGCTGCTAAAGGAGGAACTATGTCACACGATAATGTTGAGACTGTCCGAGGTTTGTACGAGTCATTCGGCGTGGGCGACGTTCCGTCAGTACTCGGGAAAATGGATAAGGGCATCGAGTGGAACGAAGCCGAGAACTTCATTTATGCGGACGGCAACCCGTATGTTGGACCGCAGGCGATCCTTGAAGGCGTCTTTATGCGTCTTGGCAGTGAATGGGAAGGCTTTTCAGTAACGCCGGAAGAATGGATGGATGCCGGGCCCCGAGTGGTGGTGTTGGGCACTTACTCGGGGACGCATCGCGGAACGAGCAAGCGAGTGCGCGCTCAGTTTGCGCACGTCTGGAGTTTGAAGGAAGGCCGAGTCGTGCGCTTTCAGCAGTTTACGGACACGAAGCAGTTTGCTGATGTAGTGGCCATATAAATGTTTTAGTTCTTTGAACTTTGAACTTTGTTCGCTAGGCCCATTTCTGGAAGTCTGCCACGGTTGTTTTTTCTCAAGCGGAGAACGCTACAATTGGTTCAAGGAATAAAGCACAAAGAACAAAGAACAGAGTTCAAAGCACTTCGGATATTTTATGAACCGCTCAGGCACCGCAGATCTTCCGCTTCACGGTGGCCGGGTTCCGTCCTGGCTGGCCGAGCGGATGACTAAGCTTGGTACCGCAATTACCGAGACAATCATTCTTGATTACGGCCCTTCCGCGTTTCTCTCACGGTTGAGCGATCCATTCTGGTTTCAGGCGTTAGGCGCCGTGATGGGAATGGATTGGCACTCCTCAGGCATTACAACTTCAGTGATGGGCGCGCTCAAGCGCGGGCTTGCGCCGCGTGCTGAAGAACTAGGAATCTATGTCTGCGGCGGTCGCGGCCGGTTCTCTCGCAACACACCAAATGAATTACGCACGATCGCAAACCGTCGAGGTTTTGACGGCGAAGCTCTTGTGCGCACGAGCCGGCTCACGGCGCGCGTTGATAACAATGCCATCGCTGACGGTTTTCAGATTTACCTTCACAGTTTTGTAGTTACGGCAGACGGCGAGTGGGCGGTTGTGCAGCAAGGCTTAAACGATCGCAGCGGAATGGCGCGGCGTTACCATTGGCATTCAGCTTCAGTGCGCGACTTTGTTGCGGAGCCACACACGGCCATTGTCGGCGAAAATCAGGGAACGATCATGAATCTCGTTTCCGCCGAAGCGAAGTCAGCGCAAACCGCATTGCTCGATATTGCCAGGGAGAAGCCGGCACAGACGTTGAGCGCCGCCAGGCATCTTAGTCTGCCGTCGCATCATGAAGTTCGCGCCCAAAATGTTGATTTAAAGCGACTGGGCGCGGTGCTCGCGGTTGCTTATGAAAGAGAGCTGCACGATTTTGCACAGCTACTCTTGCTCGAAAATCTTGGTCCTCGCACACTGCAATCTCTGGCTTTGGTCGCCGAAGTGGTCCACGGCACGCCGACGAGGTTCACGGACCCTGCACGCTTTTCATTTGCGCACGGCGGTAAGGATCGCCATCCGTTTCCCGTGCCACTAAAGACCTATGATAAGTCGCTTGATTTCCTCCGCAGTTCGCTCGATGCGGCCCGCGTTGGAGATCGCGAAAAATTGGACGGCTTTCGCCGGCTGGAAAAATTCGTGCGCGGAGTTGAGACGAACATGAAACCCGACGCGGATTTCAAAGCCGTAGTAGCTCACGAGAACCAAGTCTCACGCTCGCTCGGCGGCCGTTCTGTTTTTGATGACAAGCCACTCCGCCGCCACGGCAATCCGCGACAAGGATCACTCTTCTAGTAGCGTCGATTGGATTTGATGAACCTTTTGCAGGGAATTTGCAGGCGAGGACGGGAGCCTGCCCCGCTGAGAAATCAGCCGGCAGGATGCAAGACAGCAGGCCGAAGGTCTTTCAAAGACCTTCTGAAGATTAGATGATTCCTGCTCCTGCTTCTTTAGAGCGCGGCGGGCTCGCTGCCCAACCCTCATAATCTTGAAATTAAAGGTCCAAGTCCGGCTCGTGACCATCGATCACAAAATTGCAACGTAACCTCTCTTTGATCTTTCAGTGTTTTGAGTTAGGCTCTTTTCTCCGCCCCCAATTAGGTAAACTCACCCCGACGCGATTAATAATGCGGAATGCCTGCGCATTCCCGAAAACCGTTGAAGGAGCGAAGTAAATGAGCACTAATGGGATCAAGAAATGTCGACCTTTTACCCTCGTTTGTGTCCTGGCGGCACTTTTCGCGGTAACACCGCTGGTTTCCGGGCAAGTTACGACTACACAGGCGCCCGCCCGTACTTCAAACGTCCAATCAATTCCGAATGGCTCTAAGTTGAAGTTCAAAGGAGTTGTGATCGGACAGGAAGCCGACACCTTCACCATTCGCGATCGAAATCGCACTGACTATCACGTCGCCATCAACGACCGAACCAGCATTAAGACGCATGGCGGGTTTCTGCGCAGCGGCAAGAGATACCCGGCCAGCGAACTTCTCCGTGGCTTGATTGTTGAGGTCGAAGGAAAAGGCGACCATCAGGGCAGATTGTTGGCGGAAAAAATCAGGTTCAATGAATCGGACATGCGTGCCGCGATCACTTCAGACACGCGCGTTACTCCGGTTGAAGAGAACCAGCAACGAATTGCCGGACAGATGGACGAACTCTATGCCGTCGCCGCGGAAGCGCGGAAGGAAGTGACAGCGGTAAATGAACGCGTTACTGCTCTTGACGAATACGACGTGCAGGAAACTGTGTCAGTTACTTTCAAAACGAACAGCGCTGTACTTTCACCAGCGGCAAAACAGCAGCTTGACACACTCGCGTTAAAAGCGAACGAGGCGAAAGGTTATGTAATTGAAGTTGCAGGCCACACCGACTCGACCGGGAGCGAGACAAAGAATTTCCGTCTCAGCCGGCAGCGTGCGGATGCGGTAGTTCAATACCTCGCGGTGCAGCACAAGATTCCGCTGCGCCGGTTTGTTTCGCCGATGGGTTTTGGTAAGACTGAAGCGGTAGCCGAGAACACCACGGCGTCCGGCCGGCAGCAGAATCGCCGCGTTGAAGTAAAGATGCTATTCAACCGCGGGTTGACGCAGTCGACTTCAACTAAGCCAGCCCCGTAAGGCAGAGATCCGCGGGAGCAATGCTCAGTCCGGAAGATGGGCTTGTTTCCCTATTCACATCCATGGTGTGAATAAAAAGTAAGGTCGACAATGAAGTCCGCGAGGCGGAGGGCAGGAGTAAGATAACTCTAGGCCGTCAGTTTCGCGGACTTTAGTTTTGTTACACTCCCAAAGATGGCCATCATCTTTCACATCGCGGAGCGTGAAGCGTGGAACCAGTCGCGGACGAATCAAAGTTATCGCCCGGGAATGTTTTCTGACGAAGGTTTCATCCACTGTTCAACACCTGCACAAGTTCTCCAGGTTGCAAACACTCGTTTTCGCGGCAGGCTCGACCTGCTTTTGCTCGCGATTGACACTGATCGAGTAAATGCTGAGATCCGCTACGAGAATCTCGAGGGTGGCGAGCAACTCTTTCCGCACATCTACGGCGAGCTGGCTCACAACGCAGTGATTCGCGTGGCGGAGTTCGAACCGCAAGCCGACGGAAGCTTTGAGATTGCCGATTGGCAATTGCCGCCTGCCGATTAGTCGCAAGTACCACCACCAGGCGGTGGCCGGTGGGCCTTCGGTTCGCGATTGCTGATTAGACACAAGTCGCGCCTTGACTAATCGCCAAACGACAATCGGCAATCGGCAATCGACAATCGCCAATCGAAAGCCCCTGTTACAATCCCCACTCATGGCCACTGATCAGGTTTTCGATGTAGCAGTAATCGGCGCCGGCGTATTTGGTGCGTGGACCGCTTACCAATTGAGCCGCGCCGGCAAGTCAGTGGTCCTTCTTGACGCTTATGGTGCCGGGAATAGCCGGTCCAGCTCCGGAGGCGAGTCGCGAGTCATTCGCATGGGTTACGGACCGGATCAGATCTATACCCGCATGGCTCAACGCTCACTCATCCTTTGGAAAGAGCTGTTGGGATCATCAGCAGTGTTTCAAGCTTCCGGCGTTTTATGGCTGGCAAAAGAGAACGATACTTATTGTGAGGCGACTCTAGAAACACTGCGGCAAGTAAACGTTCGGTTCGAGCATCTAGATCAGGACGCGCTTGCGCGCCGCTACCCGCAGCTGGATTTCGAAGCGGTGGCGTGGGGAATTTTTGAACCAGACAGCGGCGTCATCCTCGCCCGTCGCGCGGTGCAAGTTGTTGTCGAACAGGCGAGAAAGGTCGGCACGACTTATCTGGAAGCAGCAGTTCTTCCGCTAGAACCTGGAACAAATGAAATTTCGGCGAACGCGTCGCCTGCAGCCGTTCACGGAAATGAAAAACTCAACTCAATAAAGACAGTCTCTGGTCACGAGATCCGCGCGCAGCAATTCGTCTTTGCCTGTGGTCCCTGGTTACCCAAGCTCTTCCCCGTACTGCTCGCTGACTTGATTCACATTACGCGCCAGGAGGTTTTCTTCTTCGGCGTTCCCGCCGGCGCTGAACTCTTTGGTCCCGAACGAATGCCGGCCTGGATCGACTTCAATAATCTGATTTACGGGCTCCCGAATCTCGATAACCGTGGTGTGAAGCTTGCCATTGACGCGCACGGTTCACAGTTTGATCCCGACGACGGTGAGAGGATTGTCTCGAGGGAGGGCCTAGCGGCCGTGCGAACGGAGGATGCCTTTACTGGCGAATGCTCCAGTAACGGAGACGCGTGTCTGCCAATATGAAAATACTTCTAACGGAGATTTCCTGATTGACCGGCACCCCGAGTTTGAAAACGTTTGGCTTGTCGGCGGTGGATCCGGTCACGGATTCAAACACGGGCCGGCCGTCGGTGAAACTGTAGCTGGTTTGGTTTCCGGTGCCAGCGAGGTTGAGGCGAGGTTTAGTCTAGCTACAAAAGAAAGCGTGCAGGAACGAAGGGTTTTCTAATTGCTTGATCGGCAGCAATACAGAAACAAAAATTTCAGAAGCCGCAAAGCGGGTGATACAACCAAACCGGATCCTGATTCTAGAACGAGTCTCTCGTAGGAGCTCTCTGTCGCCCGCTTCGCGGGCTCAATCAATATAGGCGGCGCGAATCCCCGGGCTGACGCCCGGGGGCTACCTTCTGCCGCCGCTCCGCGGCTCCTTGACGCTGATTCACTCGGCCCACCTGCTGTTCTAAAGTGAAACGGACGACTAAGCCACTAGCAGCTCAGCCGTCCATTTCTTTGCTTAAAGCTCGGTTCAATCCGTTCTTAGAGAACCGCGCGAGCATTCATTGAGGCGTTGTCGCCTTGCTTATCGTTTCGGCGTTCTCTCCGTCACGATGTTCGAGTAAGCGGAGTTGCCGCTGGCATTGGAGGCGCGCACCCGATAGCGATAACGCGAGTTGCCTGTCAATCCAGTATCAGAGTAGTTGGTAACGTTTGCACCCACCACTGCGATCTCCACGAAGTTTGTGCAGTTCTGACCTTCGCAACGTTCGATCCTGAACGCGGTTTCATTATTCGAATTGTCCGTCCACGCAAGGTTCATCTGCGTTGGAGAAACAGCGTTCGCCGTCAGGTTACTGGGAGCGGCGGGTACTGGTAAAGGTGTCGGTGTTGGAGTTGGTGTCGGTGTTGGCGTCGGGGTTGGCGTTGGCGTCGGGGTGGGCGAACCGCCGCAACCCGGGAACTTAAACGAGCCGATCCGTGTGCGCCAATTAAAACTGGAGGTCGTGACGTAGTACTCCTGCGTGTACCAGAAAGTACAGTCGTCCACCGGATCGATCGTCATGTCACTGTAGTCTCCCCAACGACTACTTGTGCCCACTTGGCTTCCGGTACCGGCAAAGAGTGTGACTTCCGCTTGAGGCAGTGTGTTAAGCGGATCACTTGCGAGCCGGCCACTGTAGCGAATCTGCGGATTGATCGCGGAGCTGGACGCACTATACCCGAGAGCCATGTTCCCGTCCTTATCCATTGCAGCGGCGCCCATCCAGCGATGAGTTGTGTCAGGTTGATAAGTGCCCTGTTGCACGACTGTCACTGGCCCACTCGTGACATTGCGTAATTCAAACCAGCGCGGCGAGGCGATGCTATTGGAATTAACCGTGAAGTTGCCAACTGTTGCTTCATGCCCGTCGCTAAAGAATCGAGTGGCGAGCCGGAACATTAGGCGGTCGCCGATGGGATCCAACACTGAGCTCGTTCCTAGCTGCGGAATCCCTCCGCTGCGAAATGTGAAACCAGCAGATGGCACACTCGCAAACAAAGTAAAAGTCGAGTTGAGTGGAGTCGCAAAGTCCACGTGGAAGTGGAAGACTCTGAAGCTGCCTGCTCCCGGAAATTCGACGAACGTAGCCGGCGCTCCCACTGGTGGCAAAATCGAGCCATCGAGGTCGGCGGGCAGATAGGTTTCCTCGAGCGGTCCTCCGGTGATCCCGGTTGTGATGAAGGTCGCCGGTAACCCAGCCAGCATCTTTGTGCGATCGAAGGCAAAAGGTTGTGGCCCGAGGAACGCGGTTGCGGTGGAGTTAAAGACGTTCATGCTCATGTAGTAAGCATCCGGCCACACTCCCAGGTGGGGATAGTCGAAGAAGTTACTACCAAGATGGAAGCCGTAGCGGTGCCAGCTGCCGGAAGCGTCGCTCGTGGTTGAGACTGCTATGCATTCGTCGGTCGGAATGCTGACTCCGGCGAATTGACTGATGACCCAGCGGTCGGCGAGTTGATCGTAGAGCACCACCGGATCTCCCGAGCCCGCCGTCTCGCAGGGTCCACCGAAGCCGGACCAAACACTCTGAATACCCACTGGCCCGAATACCGAAGCACCCGTAGTTTTGTTGAAGACCTGAAATCCTTCGTTGACCATCTGAACATACTGCGTCGCTCCCACTTCGCCATTCGTGTCTGGCGGCGCGCAGTTGCAGGCAACACCTGGGAATCCGATGCCATTGAAATTTAGAATCGGACTCGGCATATTCGCTGCTACCAGATTTGTTAATTCATGAAACCTGCTTTGCACTACCGGGTCTTCAGTGTCTTTGTGATTGTTGGGTAGTTTCCGCCGCGGATTGGCCTCGCGCTCGGGTCTGATTACAACCGGCGGCAGCTTCATGTCGCGTAACGGAATCGAAGTGTCGTTGTGATAGGAGGCAACGACGGCGATGTCAGCCCTCTGGTGCTGGACCAGCGGAGTTCCGGCCCCCGCAGCGGCTTTGTTTTCTGCACTAAACCATTTGGAGCGCCCGGCCTGACTGATTCGAGGAAGAACTACTACTGCGAGTAGTAGTACAGTAGCCGCCAGTACGATGAGAAATCTTCCACGTCTTTTCATTCTTGTCCTCCCAGTTGAGAAACCACACAGCCAGATGCCGAAACGGAGTATGTAAAACTTTTCCGTTGTGAGAGCCGGTCAGTGTCGGTTGAGTTAGGTGTCGGGCACCGTGAGAAGCAAACCACGTTTTCGTGAAGCACAGTACCAGAGAGAGAAAAGACGGGCAACCTTGTGAGCCGGTTGCCAAATTTCAATATGATCCCTAGCCTACGGACCAATTGGCAATCGCCAGTCGGCAATCGGCAATCATTGGGCCTGGACCTCGGCGAGTCGTCCTTCTAAAAAACGCCGTTCACTGTCATTTGTTACCAGCTCCAAAGCTCGGATGTAGCTTTGCTCTGCTTCCTCATAGGACTGCAGGCGGCGCAATAGATCCGCTCGTGCAGCGTGTAGCAGGTGGTACTCTTCAAGCTTGCCATCGGCTGCGATGGCCTCAATGATTTCCAGAGCCGCTTCTGGCCCCTCAACCATTGCCACGGCCACGGCTCGATTAAGCGAAACGATGGGCGAAGATTGGACGCGCGCGAGCACATCATAAAGACTGACAATCTCTTTCCAGTTTGTCTCCTCGGCATTCCTCGCGCGGCAATGAACGGCCGCGATCGCCGCCTGAATTGCGAAAGGACCCGCACCGTTCGCAAAAGCTTCCGCCACGAGAGGCAAAGCTTCGCTGATCTGTGCCTGGTTCCAGCGCTCACGATCTTGTTCTTCAAGCGTTGCGAGATTGCCATTCGAGTCCAACCGTGCCTCGCGACGCGAATCATGAAGTAGCATTAACGCCAGCAATGCTGTTGCTTCACCGGGCGTCTGCGGTGACATTAAGGTGCGGATCAGTCGCGCCAAACGGATCGCCTCAGCGCAAAGATCCGTCCTTACCAGCGCGTTCCCTTGAGTGGCAACGTAACCCTCGTTAAAAATCAAATAGATTACGGTCAGGACAGCATCAAGCCGGGCCGGTAGTTCGTGGGTATCGGGCACCGTGAAAGGAATCCCGGCGTCGCGGATTTTTCTTTTAGCGCGCACTAACCGCTGCGCCATGGTGGTGGAGGGAACCAGGAAGGCGCGGGCGATTTCGTCGGTCTCCAGTCCACCAAGGGTTCGAAGCGTTAAAGCGACTTGTGCTTCGGGCGCCAAAGCCGGGTGACAGCAGCTGAAGATCAGACGCAGGCGATCGTCGGAAATCTCATCCGTGAAGTACTCAGGATTCTGGACCGTCGGCAGCAGTCCCGACGCCACATACGATTCCAGTTTTTCCCTGGTCCGGCTTTGGCGCCGCAGGCGATCGATTGCTTTGTGCCTGGCAGTTTGAATGATCCAGGCGCGCGGGTATTCGGGGATGCCATCTTTGCGCCATTGATCGACAGCCGAGGTGAAGGCCTCTTGCGCAGATTCTTCAGCCACATCGAAATCGCCAAATTGTCGAATCAGAGTGGCAACAATTAATCCCCAATCTGAGTGATACACTGCGTCTACAGCAGCGTTGGCATTGGTGAGCATAGGGGATGATAAAAACTTTGCGCCGAAGTGTCGATCCGGCCCGGTCTTATTCGATTAACCAGTGGAGGCACACAAAAATGAAATACCTGTTGCTGATCTACCACGACGAAAAGGATTGGACCGGAATGAGCGAGGACGAGCGCCAGAAAATCTACGGCGAATATCGGCAGCTGATTGGCGAGCTGAGTTCACGCGGGCATTATTTGGCGGGTGATCAGCTGCAGCTGGCGGCGACAGCCAGCAGCGTTCGCGTTCGTGCCGGCAAGCCACTGGTGACTGATGGGCCGTTTGCTGAAACCCGCGAACAGATTGGCGGCTTCTTCATGATTGAGGCCAGGGATCAAGAGCAGGCAACTAGTATTGCGGCCCGCATTCCCTCAGCACGCACCGGCGTAATAGAAGTTAGGTCGGTAGTTGAGGAGAGTGCAGGGGCGGCAAGCTGAAATTCAAATCGAGGGAGTGGTTCAGATGAAATACATGTTGCTGGTTTATCTTGATGAACAAGTGCTGACCGACGAAGAGCGCACACACTGTTACGTTGAGTCGGCGCAGTTAGCTCGGGATCTGAGCACGCGGAAACAGTTTCTTGATGCGAGTCCGCTACATCCTGTGGCAACGGCGACGAGCGTGCGCGTCCGCGAAGGCAAGCGTTTAATAACTGACGGTCCGTTCGCCGAAACGCGCGAGCAACTCGGTGGTTATTACGTAATTGAGGCTAAAGATCTCGATGAGGCGATTGGCATTGCCGAAAGAGTTCCACCTGCCAAATTCGGCACCGTGGAAATTCGTCCGGTGTTGGAGATCGAAGGACTGCCCTCGTGATTGCCGATTGCCGATTGCCGAAGAAGCGCAGTCAGGACGGCCGGCTTGCCGCCGCCAGAAGTTAAATAAATTTAACCCAGCGGGGTAAACCACGGACTGAGCGTTGCCGACAGATTCACGATTTACGATTCACGATTAAAGGAGAAACGCAGATGAGATTCATGGTGATTGTAAAAGCTAGTCCGGAATCGGAAGCTGGCGAGATGCCGACGAAGGAAATGCTTACCGAGATGGGGAACTACAACGAAGAATTGGTGAAGGCAGGCGTGATGCAAGCAGGTGAAGGATTACAGCCGAGCTCGAAAGGCGTACGCGTGAAGTTCGAAGGCGCTAAGCGAACGGTTACCGATGGACCTTTTGCAGAGACGAAGGAACTGATTGCCGGCTACTGGATGTGGAAAGCTAAGTCGAAGGAAGAAGCGATCGAATGGTTAAAGAAAGCTCCTTTCAAGGACGGCGAAGAGGTTGAGATTCGTCAGGTGTTTGAAATGGACGACTTCGGCGATGAGTTCACTCCTGAGCTTCGCGAGCAAGAGGAAAGAATTCGCCAACAGGCAGCCGGGAAATAGGGTTGAGGTGGCAGTTTGCGGCTGGCCCGCGCGGACTTTGAGCAGGATCTATTAATCAGGATCCGTCACCCTAATTAATTGAGCCGGGCACTCAACGAGTCGGCGAAGCCGACGGCAGAATTTAGCCCAGGGTGAAGCGAGCGCAGCGAGCGGAACCCTGGGATCGATGTCATTAAAATTTATAGCCCGCTTTAGCGGGCGACAGCTGAAGTCGATGTAACAAGATTCGCCGCTGATGAACGCGGAAATGCGCGCCGGTCAGATTATTGAGCCCGCGAAGCGGGCGACAGATCTTTCAAGTTCGATTCACTCGCCCGCTTCGCGGGCCGATTTCTATTTGCCCGAACCCGGGGCGATCTTATGCGCCGCAGAGTTCGCGCTACCTGGTCCAACCCCCCACATTAATTGAGTGACAATCCCACTAAGCATAAAATCCCCCGCATGTTCGATCGGCGTCAGTTTCTAATCAGTGCTACGAGTATTTCCCTCGCGACGCTGCTCCCAAACCATCTCTTCAGCCAGCAATCTAAAGGAACGCGCATAATTCTGCTCGGCACGAAAGGCGGCCCAAGCGTAGGCAAGACGCGTAGCAATCCGGCAACGCTAATTCTCATTAATGACGTTCCTTATCTCGTTGATTGTGGCTACGGCTCTTCTCGGCAGATGGTGTCAGCGGGAATTGCCCTTAGCAGGCTGCGACACATCTTCATCACGCATCATCACTCGGATCACAATCTCGAGCTCGGCGCGTTAATTTACAACGCCTGGATCACCGGCATCCCGATTCGCATAGATGCCTATGGACCGAGCGGGCTCCGCCGCATGACGCAGGACTTCTTCAACTATCAAAAGTTTGATATCGACACGCGAATTGTAGATGAGGGCCGTCCCGATCCACGCCGGCTGGTTGTTGCACACGAGTTCAATCAACCCGGTCTGGTGCTCCAGAACGAAGAAGTGAAGGTGACGAGTTGCCTCGTACGCCATCCACCCATCAGGCTTGCTTTTGCTTACCGCTTCGACGCGAAGGATCGCTCGGTGGTGGTTTCCGGTGATACCGCTTACGCGCCAGAGTTGGCGGAGTTTGCCAAAGGCGCTGACGTGTTGGTTCACGAAGTGATGTACCTTCCGGGCGTTGAAACGTTGATCAAGCGCTTGCCGAACGCGAAGAGACTACGCGAGCATTTGCTGGCGTCGCATACGTTACCTGAGGAAGTGGGCAAGATCGCCGACGCGGCGGGCGTTAAGACGCTCGTGCTTTCCCATTTTGTTCCAGGCGACGACGCTACGATCACTGATGATCAGTGGGCCGCAGGCGCGCGCAAAAATTTCAAAGGCCAGATCATTGTCGGCAAGGATCTGATGGAGATCTGACGAACGGGGAAAAGGAGAAGAGGGGGAAGGGAGAAGAGGGGAAATCGGGCGAACGGCAAATGCGCCTTGCTTGAACAAAAAGTATCGCCGGCTGATTGACGGTTTCACTTATGCGCCGCCGCGGCGGGCTGAGAAATCCACTGAGTCGACTGGCTAATAAACTGGCAACCCCTCAAGGAGGAAGACTAATGAAAGGTTTGGCTTTCGTTCTTGTAGTGTTGCTGCTTTGCACTTCGTGCTCGCAACCAGGTGTGCCGCAAAATTCCGGCGTTAACCCAACCGACAGCAACGATCGGTTTAGGATCGGAGTCTTCCTCTCTTTAACCGGAGCCACTGCGGCCTACGGCATCTCAGCGCTGAATGCTTTCAAGCTCGCCACTGAGGAAGTTAATCAGGCGGGAGGTATCGGCGCGAGACAGGTGGAGCTCATCATTGAAGACGATCACTCAAATACTTCCGAAGTCGCTGGAATCGTCACGAAACTAATCCAACAGGACAAAGTCCAGGCTTTGCTCGCCGAACCCATCAGTACGCGGGCGATGGTTGCCGCTCCCATTGCCCAGCTGCACAAGGTGGTGATGATTTCTCCGGCAGCTATCAAGCCGGAATTAACGATGACAGGTGATTACATTTTTCGCGCGTGCTTCACGAGCCCGGCGGAAGGCGAAGCAATTGCCGCGTTCGCAAATAACCGGCTGAAGGCCAAACGTGCTGCCATCATTCTCGATGGAAAGAATGATTACGCGGTCGTGTTGGCAGGGTTCTTCAGCGAGTCTTTCAAAAAGCTCGGCGGCGAGATCGTAAGTCAACAAAACTATGAAGCAAGTGATAAGGACGTTGCCGCCCAAGTAAGCGCAATCAATGCTGCGAACCCTGACGTGATTTTTGCGCCCGGCTTCTATTCAACAGCGGCGCTCGTGGCGCGCGAAGTTAAGCGACAAGGCAGCGAGGCGTTGCTGATCGGAAGCGACGGTTGGGACTCACCTGATCTTCTTCAAGGGGCGGGCGATGCTTTTGATGGTGTCTACTTTGCTAACCATTTCTGGGTGGGCAGCAACGACCCGCTTGTTCGTAAGTTTGTTGCGGACTATACGGCGAAGTTTGGCGTAGCACCTGATGCGGGAGCGGCAACTGCTTACGACGCAGCGCGTTTGTTGTTCGACTCTCTCAAACGCGCGGGCTCAACCGAACCGTTTGCCATACGTGATGCGTTGGCGAAAACGACGAACTTTCCCGGTGTTACTGGCCGCATTACGATGGATGCCCATCGCAACGCACTTGTCCCGGTTTACATGCTGCGAATCGAAAAGGGCGGGAAGTTCTCGCTGCAAGAGTAAACACGGGAAGGGGGAGAAGGCACTTACAGTCCAAAGCTAATGTCCAATGTCCAACGTCAAATACGGGACCTTGGACGTTAGACCTTGGACTTTGGACATGTAGTTCTTACGATCTGCTGAAACTTCAAAGCATCTTGTGTCATGCGGGCATTGTTAAAGAATACGTAAGGCGGCACGCTTCGCGGTGAACTCGACGCCAACATCGCCGCCAACTCGCGCAACTCACTTTCGTCGTATTCATAACGCCAACCGTTTCTGCCGTGAAGCCGGAAATAACCTCGAGCGGGAGTTACGCTCTTTCCTACGAAAGGATCCACGACGTGTGATAGGCCCAGGTCCCTGCAAATCCCCTTTAGAACTTTAGGCTCCCAATCACCGCGCGGTTCCCAAGCAAACTTAAACTGTCCTGCAGAATCTTCATCGTGATTAAGTTTTCCAAAAAACGCTTCCAGGTGCGAAATATTTTCCTTTGTCTGTTTAAAGCTGGCAGGACACTGAAACAGGATCGTCTTTGCGTTTAGGGCCTTTGCTCCCGCGAGTGTAATCTCCCAGGCTTCCCTAACGATTGCAGAGTCGCGAAAGTATCCGGCTTCCTGCTTCTCTTGTTCAGTAAGATCTCGCTTCAGGCGGCGATAGGTCGGGCTCTTGCTGTCGTGAGTTATCAACTGCCACGCTTTTAAAACGAATTCAAAGTCAGGTGGAGCCGCTTCACGCCAGCGTTGAAGGGTAGAAAGTTTTGGTGGCTGGTAAAAGGTCTGCTGAATTTCTACGCAAGAAAAAACTCGAAAGTACTCTGGCTTAGCGATACCAAAACCAGACGTACCAATGCGCATATTCATCTTTTGGAAGCGGGATTTTTGGTAGTCCGCCGGCAGAGCGAAGCGACGACGGCGCTTTAGATTGATTCTGAGTAGACTTCAGGATCACTTCGCCGCACTAAGGAATGCGGTCAGCGAGAAAAGATGGGCGCATCCAAAGCGCCGCCGTCGCTTCGCCCTGCCGGCGCAATCCAAAAACCCACTCTGCCGGCGCTCCAAAAGCTTATTCAATATGCACGCCGCGATGCATAGCGATTCCTCTGACTTTCATCACGACGTCGTCATCAATAAGTTCATGACCAGCGTTCCACCCGACTACTTCCTCAACCGGCCGGCCCAGCGCCACGGCTAGTTTTTCGTCACTCGCATCGAAAGCACGATCACGCAGCTTCATTACCATGCGGGCGGCTTTCTCCTGACTCGTACCGCGGTCATCCACGATGTTCTCAGGTCGTTGTAGTCCTTGTGTTCGCCCGCCCAGCGCCTTTGCAATCAAGTATACGAGCGCGGAACCCAGGCCAATACCGGCGGCGAAAATTCCAACCCGCCTGCCAATCCGGCGAAATGATTTCTTTTTAGTAACAGACCGCTGATCTTGCTCTTCCGTTTCGTAACCCATTTGTGAATCTCCTAACCCTGTTTGTTCTTAGTGATCGTAGGGAACTTCCGCCGTAATTCTGCACTGTCATAAAAACAGTCACGCAAATTTTGCGTCCTAGCAAAACGAACCGGCTTCGTACGGTTTTCCGATCGTTCCCTTACGGGCGATTGGCCTGTAGCAACTAGTTAGCCAGAGGCGGCCTAAGAGGGAAAAGGGGGAACAAGGGGGCAGCAGGGGAAAGGGGAAAGAGGGGAATTGCGAAGAAATCCAACCGTTTTATCCGTTACCCTTTTCCCCTTCTTCCCCTTTTTCCCCCTTGCTCTGATTTGCACCGATCGAACACATTCAATTAAAGTGTTGGCCTTCATTATTCGCAGAGCCAAGTCAGCATTCACCGAGGCATCATGAATCAGGCTGAGCCACAACGGATGCTTTTGCATTACCGCCTGGTAAGCAAGATTGATAGTGGTGGTATGGGCGAGGTCTACAGAGCTGAGGACACCAAACTCGGCCGCTCAGTCGCTATTAAACTACTGCTGGCTGCGGACAATCAGAAATCCACGGCCCGCCGCCGGTTCCTTCAGGAGGCCCAATCGGCCTCCGCGCTCAATCACCCAAACATCGTAACGATCCATGCCATTGAAGAGGCTGACGGGCTTGATTTCATCGTCATGGAGCTGGTGGAAGGCACAACTTTAAAGAGCCTGATCTACGGAGAGGGCGCGCTGCCACTCATGCGTCTACTCGATGTCGCCATCCAAACGGCGGAAGCCCTGGAAGCGGCGCACGAAATCAACCTCATCCATCGTGATATCAAATCGTCAAACATCCTGGTCACCGCTCGCGGTCACGCGAAGGTGCTCGATTTCGGCCTCGCGAAAACAGTTCGCACGATTGCCAGCAGCGTCGATCATGATGCGCCGACCCTCACCAACCTAACTGACGAAGGCACCGTTTTGGGCACTGCCGCCTACATGTCTCCCGAACAAACACGCGGACTAGCTCTTGATCGGCGCTCTGATATTTTCTCGCTTGGAACTGTCTTGTACGAAGCTGCGACGCGAACGCTTCCATTTAGCGGCCCCAGCATGCTCGCTGTCATGCACGCTATCGCTACCCACATGCCGCCACCTCCCAGCCAGGTGCGGCCGGAAATCCCCAAGGAGTTCGATGCGATCGTCGAGCGGGCCATGGCCAAAGATAAGGAACGACGTTATGCGTCGGCAGCCGAGATGGCCCAGGCCTTAAGGAGTCTGCGAGCGACTGTCACCGGGGAATGGTTGGGTGGGCCGATCATCTTCGATAAAGATTTGACGGGATCACCCTCCGCTCCATTTGTCGGCCGCGGTCCGGAGTTAAATAAGCTGGAGGCATTTCTGCAACAGGCAATCGACGGCAGCGGTCGTGTGGTCTTCATTACAGGCGAACCGGGCATCGGCAAAACCTCGCTCGGTGACGAATTCCTAAAGCATGCCCGTACTCGGTTTCCCGGTTTGGCAATTTCTCGCGGCCGTTGTGTAGAGCAATACGGCACGGGCGAAGCCTACCTGCCGTTTCTGGATGCGGTCGGCTCGCTGCTGGAAGGGCCCTCCCGCGATCGACTCGCGGCGATCATGCGCACTTCAGCTCCTACCTGGTGTTGGCAGCTGCCGGCTGCTTTCACCTCGACGGGGGCTGTTGAAACGCTGCAACAGGAAACGATTGGCGCGACTAAAGAACGAATGATGCGCGAAATGGGAGACGCGCTGGGTCACCTTTCGACAACTTCACCCGTGGTGCTTCTGCTCGAAGATCTCCACTGGGCCGATCCTTCGAGCGTGGATCTGCTGCGTCATTTGAGTCAACGCATCAGCAAACAACGTCTCTTAATCACCGGTACCTTTAGACCTGAGGACATCGAGCGCAGCAATCACCCACTCAAAGGGCTCAAAGCGGAGATGCAGTCGCATAAATTGTGCGAGGAGATTGCGCTCGATCTGTTTAGTGCGACACACATTCAAGATTACTTGAACGATTTGTTTGTGCCACACCGCTTTCCTCCCGAGTTTGCTGAGCGCATTCACGAGAAGACTGAAGGGCATCCCCTTTTTGCGATGAACCTGCTGCAGTACTTGCAAGAGCGCGGGGACATCGCCAAGACAAATGAGCATTGGGGTTTGAGCCGGCCACTCACGGAGATTGAGCTGGAAGTGCCGCAAAGCGTACGCAGCATGATTAGCAAGAAAGTGGACGCGCTCGCAGAGGAAGAGCGCCGCACCTTACAGTACGCCAGTGTTGAAGGGCAGGAATTCCTTTCGACTGTCTCAGCCCGGCTTCTCGGTCTTGATGAAGTTGATCTTGAGGAGTTGCTCGCACGCATTGAGAAAAACCACCGTCTCATCATGAGCCGCGGCGAAGAAGAATTACCTGACGGGACGCTGGCAACACGCTACCGCTTTGCGCATGCGCTCTATCAAAATTTTCTGTACGACGGTCTGGTAACTAAACGAAAGACAATGCTGCATCGCCAGGCCGGGGAAACACTTTCCCAACTCTACGGCAAGCGAGCGACCCAGATGGCGGCGCCGCTTGCGCTGCACTTCGAACGTGGACGTGAATTTCCTCGTGCCGTCGAGTTCTTAATTCATGCCGGCGACAACGCCACAATGCTTTATGCGAATGCCGAAGCAGCGGAGCATTACTCGCGCGCCTTGAGTTTGGCGGACCGGCTGCCTGAGGAACTGCAGGCGGAAACGAAGGCGATGCTCTATGGAAAGCGCGGCGCCACCAATATGGCTTTGAGCAGCTTCGATCAATCGATTGACGATTACCGGCGGATGCTCAAGCAGCAAGAAGCTTTCGACTCTCCTGAAAAGCAGGCCGCCGGACTCAATGCCCTTGCGACGACCCTCTTTTTTGCTCACCGGCTCGATGAGATGGAAGCCCGTGCCAACGAAGCGCTCGAAGCAGCAAAACGCGCTGGTAGTGAGAAGCTGCGTTTGGACACGATGGGCCTGATGGCTCTGAAACATGCCGCGTACGGCGAGCTGAGCCAGGGACGTCCCATTCTCGATGATGTCATAAAGAGTGCCCGCGCTATCGATCACAAGCCGGCGTTGTTAACGGGATTGGCATGGCGTGGTTGTATCCACTTCTTTCAGACTGATTATGAACGTGCGATCGAATGTGAGCTGGAGGCAAAACAACTCGCCTCGAAGCTGCGTGACGGCTTCCTTCTATTGACGTCGATGTTTTTTCTGGGACTCTCAAAGGGAAATCTCGGACAGATATCTGAGGCGATAGCCACTCTCGAAGAAGCAATCCAGATAGCAGGGCGCAACGGCGATCGTTTCTGGTTTCCTCGTATGCCCAATTGCATCGGTTGGATGCATCGCGAGTTGCAGGATTTTGAGGGTGCACTAAAACACAATCAGGAAGGATTAAGAGTCGCGCGTCAGTATCACGTCCTTGAAGCCGAGGCTAATTCCTTAATCAACCTGGGAATCGACCATACCGTCGGCGGCAGGTTCGAGGAAACGGCGTCGGCCTTCAATGAGACCCGCGACATCTTCAAGCGCGACGCTTGGTTCCGCTGGCGTTACAACATTCGTCTTGAAGCCGCTACTGCCTGGCACTGGTTACGACACGGCGACCTTGAGAAGGCGGGAGAGTTCGCTGATCGCCTGCTTGAAACCGCTCTGGAGCATGAAGTGCACAAGTACATTGCCGAAGCTCACAGATTGAAGGCCAAGATAGCTACGGCCGCAAATGATCTGGATGGGGCAGCGGCAGAGTTTTCCACTGGGCTTGAAGAGCTGGAGCGTCATCCGGCCCCCTTTGTAGCGTGGAGAACATACGCCGATCTTGGTCGTCTGCAGCAGAAACGCGGTGATGCAGCGGCGGCGCAATCCGCTTTCAAGCAAGCAGCAGAGATTATCGAAGCCTGTGCTGCAAACGTAACTGACGCAGACCTGCGGGCCACATTCCTTGGTTCCAAAGCTGTGCGTGGGGTTATGGCAGGAGCGATGGAGGAGGGTGGTAGGGCAGAAGGTAGTGGGCGGTAGACAGGAGGCAGGTGGCAGGAGCAGAAGGCAGGAGGTAAGTGGGCAGAAGGTAGTGGGCAGGAGGCAGGGTCAGGAGGCAGGAAGTAGGAAGAAGCAGAAGAACCGCATCGCACTAACCGCGCTTCAGTCCGCGAAGCGGACGAACGGTAATAACCCAGCACTTCAGTGCTGGGACCTGCATGACCAAGTGGACCTAGTCCATGAATCTGACGGCTGAAAATGTAGTAATAAAGTTAGGCCCTAATATTTCGCCGACGTTGGAAATCGTAATAACGACGCTCTTTTCATTGTGAGCGAGGACCGGATCCGAACAACGATGAAGTGGTTACGAGTACGAAACTGGTTGGCAGGGAGTGTGCCTCTGTTGTTTGTGCTCGCAGTTGCGTTGACGGGTTGCGGCGGTAACAAGTCAACAACGAATTCTGAATCGTCAGCTTCACCCGCGACAAAGTCGGACGGGGCCCAGCCGGAAGCAGGCGTAGAAAAAGCCAAGCCCGCACCCGGAACCGGTAACGTTCAGGGCAAAGTCCTCTATAACAATCAACCGGCTGCGAACATAGAAATCAAGTTGTGCGAGACGTTCAATCGCTTCATGGGTGGTTGCACCGGGCAGCTTTACACCGCACGCACAGACAATGCTGGCGAGTACTTGATCACGAACGTTGCGCCGAAGACGTATGAAGCGTTGACGGCACGGGTGTTCGAGACGGACTCATATGTGTTCGCAACTTCCGGAATCGCGGGCATCAGCGCTGCGAAATACGAGGTCGCTTCCGACAAGACTTTTTTTGTCTCGCCGATTCACCTGTTCAAGAGTGATCTTAAAATTCTCAATCCGAAGGCTGGCGCAAAAGTAAGTTCAGCCGGTCTGGAACTAAAGTGGGAGTCTTATCCAGACGCGGCGTACTACAAGTTCAGCATCTATCCTGACGACTCCAGCATCAGCTCGCCTTACGTTAACGAGCGTGTCGATGCTATTTCTTACGCTCTCGATAAGCCTTTGGAAAAAGGCACCTATCGTTGGAGAGTCGACGCCTTCAATAGAGACAATCGAAAGCTTTCGGAGAGTGCCGACGACATCAAGTTCACGATTAACTAGATCCATCCAAGGTCCAAAGTTCAAGGTTCAAGGCGCACCAGACGATCGAAGACCTTTATCCCATAATTTTCAAAGACTCGCGGCGCACCAGTGGCCGATGGAGATTGGGGCATTGGACTTTGGGCTGAATCCTTGTACCTGCAAAAAAAGAACCTCAGGGCTGTCGATCTGGCATTTCTTCGTTCGATTAAGAAGTAGCAAGAGGAAAAACGATTATGAGCGAAACTCGTGGTCCTAACATACTTCGAAGCCTGGGCGCCGTGGTTGCAGGTCTGCTCATAATTTTTGTTCTCTCCCTCGGTACAGATGCGGTGATGCATGCAACTGGAATATTCCCGCCCTGGTTTCAGCCGATGGCTGGACCGTTATGGGTTTTCGCGTTTGGCTATCGCAGCGTGTATGCCGTAGTCGGTTCCTACATTACGGCGCGACTAGCGCCAAACAATCCGATGAAGCACGCGATGCTGCTCGGTGTAATTGGGGTGGTTTTAAGCGCCGCCGGTTTAGTGTCGACCTGGAATGCCGGGCCGGCTTTTGGACCGAGGTGGTATCCCATTTCACTCGTCGCGAGCGCGCTGCCGTGTGCGTGGATCGGAGCCAAGCTTAGACAAATGCAAACAGGGAAATAGGAAGAGGGGAACGGGTGAACAGGAAAATGGGGGAAAGTGAAACACGGGAATATCCAATGAGTCTAATGAGAGAAGGATGTTATGTCGTCAGATATTCAAACTATTTCCAAAGGAAGACTTTGGGCTGGCCGGATCATAGGCGGATTGCCAGCTTTGTTCCTGCTGGTTGATGCCGTCATGAAACTCTTCAAGCCGCCGTTTGTGGTTGACGCGACTGTGAAGCTCGGATATCCGGAAAGCGTCATCATTGGTCTCGGAGTAGTCTTGCTGGCAAGTACGATCCTTTACCTGGTTCCAAAAACTTCAATCCTCGGTGCGATTCTGTTAACTGGCTATCTCGGCGGGGCGGTGGCTACGCATGTGAGAGTAGGCGAGGGTTGGTTTTCGATTTTGTTCCCCGTAATTTTTGGGGCGTTAATTTGGGCGGGACTCTGGCTGCGCGATGATCGCTTGCAGAAACTAATTCCATTACGTGGTTAAGGATTTAAGTTTTCGACGCGGCAAGGGCCGTTGAGGGAATGTACTCATGAATATTGCGCTTTGGATCATTCAAATTCTATTAGCACTGCTGTTCCTGTTTGCCGGCGGCATGAAGTTGATTGTGCCTGTGGAAACACTTCTAAAGATGGGTTCACCCAATCAGATCATATTGCCCGGTTTACTACTCAAATTCGTTGGCCTTTGCGAAGTGTTGGGCGCACTTGGTTTGATCTTGCCGGGACTCCTTGGTAAACGCCCAGGCCTGACACCGCTAGCCGCTGCTGGCTTGGTGATCCTAATGATTGGAGCCGTCGCATTGACTATCGCCGCAGATGGAGTTGCGGCGGGGATTACACCCCTAGTCGTGGGAATTCTTTGCGCATTCGTGGCCCACGGTAGATCGAAATTGGTACCACATCGTGAATCGTAAATGGTAAATCGTGAATCGTGAATGGTAAATCGTGAATCGTGAATCGGGAATCAAATAGAGAAGGGGTGTCAGGTGAGCCATTCTAACCGACATCCGACGTTCCCGATTCGCTATTCCCGATTCCCGATTCACTATTCACGATTCCCGATTCCCGATTCCCGATTCACGATTTCACGATTCACGATTCACGATTTCACGATTCACGAGGAGAAGATATGCAATACGTTGATGGATTTGTTTTGCCAGTTCCCCAGAAAAACCTGAAACTTTATCGCAGCATTGCTCAGAAGGCCGGAAAGATTTGGCGCGAACACGGTGCGCTCCAGTATGTGGAATCCGTGGGTGATGATCTCGATGTGAAGTTTGGGACGTCCTTCACGAAAATGGTCAAACCTAAGGCAGGTGAGACGATTATCTTTTCCTGGATCGTTTATAAGTCGCGCGCGCATCGCGATAAGGTCAACGCCAAAGTAATGGCCGACCCGCGTCTGCAAAAGATGATGGAGAACAGTAAAATGCCGTTTGACGTGAAACGCATGGTCTACGGTGGCTTTCAGTATCTTGTTAACGCTTGAATGAAGCGAAGCGAGGTCGAAGACCTGCCCAATTAGATGGACAGCGCTGCGGCAAGTCATAGACTGCGGCGCACCAGCGGTCAGAAACCTTATCCGATAAAGTCAAAGTGGCCGCGCACCAGTGGTAAACAGACCTTGGGCCTTGGACTTTGGACGTTGGACTTCATATTAAATGATCGTTCATCTGGTCGACGGCACCTACGAGCTCTTTCGTCACTTCTACGGACTGCGGCGCTTCAAGAAAACAGATCCGCCGTTTGGTGCAGTCAGTGGTGTGCTGCGGACGGTCGTGCAGATGCTTGAGGACGATGCAACGCACATCGGTGTAGCCACCGATCACGTTATCGAATCCTTTCGCAACGGACTCTGGCCGGGCTACAAGACGAGCGCCGGAATTGAACGAACACTTCTCGCTCAATTTCATCCACTTGAAGAAGCTTTGGTGGCGCTTGGTGTGGCGGTCTGGCCGATGGTCGATCTCGAAGCCGATGATGCGCTTGCGTCTGCAGCGCACCTCTCGGCCCGCAACAAACGCGTAGAGAAGGTTTGCATCTGGACGCCGGATAAAGATCTCGGGCAATGCGTTGTTGGTGATCGGGTGGTGCAAATCGATCGGCGCAGCAACGAAATTCGCAATGCCGAGCGAGTGCGCGCAAAGTTTGGTGTTGCTCCCGAATTTATTGCGGATTATCTCGCGCTCGTGGGCGACTCGGCGGACGGCTACCCAGGCCTTCCTGGCTGCGGCGCGAAAACCGCTGCCAGCCTCATCAACCGCCACGGACACATCGAAAAGTTTCCTGCCGAAGTTCTCAAAGGCGACAACCGCGGCCTCGCTTTGCTCTTTAAAGATCTGGCGACTCTGCGCACCAACGCGCCTTTGTTCAAGAATGTGGAAGAGCTGCGTTGGAAAGGGCCGCTGCCTTCGTTCGCAGCGGTAGCCAAGAAGATCGATGACGAGCGCCTCATCGCGCGCGTAGAGAAACTGACAAGCAGGCGGATCGGCGCGTAGCGCCGCGGTGATTTTAGCCCGGCGTTTCAACGCCGGGTTACAGTCCATAAACACGCTCGGAGTCGCGTCAGCGACGTCTGCCATGAGGACCTCACAATGGCTAACACCTATACCTCACTTCTCTATCATCTTGTTTTCTCGACTAAGAACCGAGAACCCTGGTTAGTACCAGGCATCGAGCGACGTAGTTGGAATTACCTTGGTGGTGTCGCACGAGCTCACAAGATAACTCCAATCCAAATCGGCGGCGTCGAGGATCATATTCATGCACTTGTGATGGCCAGGCCTACCATCGCCGTCTTTGAGATTGCCAAGTTTCTCAAAGGAGATTCTTCGAAATGGATCCATGAAGAGTTTGCAAACATGTCGGCCTTTAGCTGGCAGGACGGTTATGGAGGTTTCTCGGTGAGCAAGTCCGACGTCCCCGACGTCGTCAGGTACATCCAAAATCAGCGGGAGCATCATCGGCGCAAGACGTTTCGAGAAGAGTATCTGGAGTTACTCAAAGCACACGGCGTCCAATATGACGAACGTTACTTGCGGGGCTAGCCTCTGAATCGTCGCTACGCGACGTGCTCAGTGAGGCGCTGTTATCCCGGCGTTGAAACGCCGGGCTATAATCACAACGGCGCTACGCGCCGATCTCTGGGCTGCTGCTTTGGTATCCAGCCGCTTCCGCTCTCGTTAGTCATTCAGCTAAACTGCTTTGGTTCCACAAGTCTCCCTAACACCCGGCAATAGTTTTCAAAATTCTATCCGCAGAACAGGCCAATCGTGCGCTTAATCACATCAACCACTCTGATTTTTGCCCTTCTGATTTCATCAATAGCCTTGCCGGCCCAATCTGCGCCGGCCCAGCAAACGCCACCGCAAGCGTCGCGGCCAGATCCGCAGGCAGCGGCAACCCCTTCCCCCACACCGGCGCCACTTCCGCCGCCAACAGTTAAGATCGACAACTACCGGTCGCCAGCAGCTCGCATCATTGGCGCGGCGCTGACGAGTGACAAGGCTTACGAGCGTCTGGCACACCTAACGGACCGCATCGGCCACCGTCTGAGTGGGTCCAAAAATTTAGAACAGGCTATCGCGTGGGCACTTACCGAGATGAGGCGCGATCGTTTGGACAATGTCAGAGGCGAAAAGGTAATGGTGCCGCACTGGGTGCGCGGCCGAGAGAGCCTGGAACTCACCAGTCCCGTCACTCGTGAATTGATGATGCTGGGACTTGGCAACAGCGTCGGGACGCCGCCCGAAGGCATCAGTGCCGCGGCGATTGTGGTTCGTAATTTCGATGAGCTGGAAAAATTGGGAGAGCAGGTACGCGGCAAGATCGTCGTCTATAATTTTCCATTTACCAACTACGGCGCCGCGGTGCAGTACCGCCATAATGGTGCTTCACGAGCCGCTCGCTATGGTGCTGTCGCTGCGCTCGTGCGATCGGTGACCGCGGTAAGCCTGCAAACTCCGCATACCGGTGCGATGGCTTATGCGGAAGCACAACCAAAGATACCGACTGCGGCAATCACGATTGAAAGTGCGGAGTTGTTGCAGCGCTTGCACGATCGCGGCGACCGCCCCGTGCTGCGGCTCAAGATGGAAGCCCAATTTCTACCCGAGGCGGAATCGGCGAATGTAATTGCGGAGTTACGAGGTTCAGAGAAACCCGACGAAGTTGTTGTGGTCAGTGGACACTTCGACTCTTGGGACGTAGGCCAGGGCGCGCACGATGACGGCGGGGGTTGCATCATTGCCTGGGAGGCAGTGCGCTTACTAAAAGAGCTGGGCTTGCGGCCGCGCCGCACTATTCGAGTCGTGCTCTATACAAATGAAGAGAATGGGCTCCGGGGCGGCACCGCATATCGCGATGCTCATCGTAGTGAACTTTCCAAACACATCCTGGCAATTGAGTCAGATTCAGGCACTTACCAACCAGCCGGTTTTGGACTCGCGGCTACGGCGACGCCGCAAGCGCGTGCCAATATGCAGGAAATCGCCAAACTGCTGAGCGGCATACGCGCCGACCGTATTGCTGCGAATGGCGGCGGTGCTGACATCGGGCCAATCATGCGCGAAGGTGTGTTGGGCGCTAGTCTTGATGTGGACAGTACGCATTATTTTGACATCCATCACACACCAGCTGACACGCTGGACAAGATTGATCCACAAGATCTCGCTCTTTGCGTTGCCACCATGGCGGTGATGGCTTATACAGTCGCCGACATGCCGCAGTCGCTCAACTGAAACACCTCTCAACCCGATGGGAGCGCTATTCGAGGTTAATGATCATGGCAACAGTGTTTCTACGCGCCGCACCGTATGCTAAGGATGCTTTGAACCTTCCGGTGGCAGATGTTGCAGCCGCTATCCCCTACTACGAAAAAACTTTCAACTTCTCGGTTGTCTCGCGCCATGACCAACCCCCTAAGTCGGCGATATTAGCGCGCGATCAGATTCAGATTGGCCTGGCCGAGAACGGCGGCGATCCGACTCAGGAGGGTTGCTTCTTTGAAGTGGACAACATCGTTGCGGCGTTTGAAGAAATCAAAGGCAAACCGCCCACGAGTAACGACATTAAGACTCAAGAGTCATTCGGAAAAAAATATCGGGTCTTCTTCGAGGTAGCTCCTGATGGCTTGTGTTATATGTTGGGAGAGCGAGTTTTACCAGAGCACTAAATTGCCAGGCTGTCAGCTCAAAAATTATTCTGGCAGGCACCATTGGAAATGAACTATCCCGAACTTGATTCGCTGTTTCGAGAAGCCGTCTTCTACATCGATGGGGGACAGTTGAGCGCGTTGGATAGTTTGATATTAGCGAATCCGCAGCTGGTTCATCTTCGGTTGGAATTACCTGGCAGCTGGTTACGCGACCTTGTCGATGGCGCGCTGGAGGGGTATTTCAGAGATCCTTATCTGCTTTGGTTCGTGGCGGAGAATCCGATTCGACATGAAAAGCTGCCAGCCAATATCGTCGAAATCACCGGCGCCATCATCGCCGCCGCAAAACGCGAGTGCGTGCAGAGTCTTCAGGAACAACTCGATTACACACTCGGTCTGGTGGTAACCGGCCGTGTGCCCCGCGAGTCCGGTATGCAACTCCAACTTATGGACGTGCTCATCGATGCAGGCGCGACTCCAGGTGCCAGTCAGGGCGCGTTGTCAGGTCGCAATCTGGAGGCGGCTGCACATCTCGTGAAGCGAGGAGGCGACCTGACACTCGCGACAGCAATCTGTTTGGAGCGCGATGCTGATGTCGAGCGTCTGGCGACAGTGGCGAATATCCGCGACAAACAGATAGCGCTTGTAGCTGCTGCGCTTAATGGTAAGGCGAAGGCGCTCGCGAAACTGCTCCCTCTGGGTGTGGACATCGATGCTTACAGCACCGGCATACATCCGCACGCGACCGCTGTTCATCACGCGGTGGATTCAGGATCGCTCGAGGCCGTGAAGGTGCTGGTCGAAGCCGGCGCGCGGTTGGATCAGAAAGACAAGATTTACAACGGAACTCCGTTGGACTGGGCCGAACATGAAGGGAGGCAGGAGATCGCCGCGTACTTGCGGAAGCGAGTTACTTCTGCAGGAAATGGTGGGGGGTAAGTTCCGACTCACCACAGACCATCACGATCGACGAAGGGGACAGGGATGCCAATTATTGTGAAGGGAATGGCTCCGCTCCTGCAGGTGTTTGATATGCCAGCCGCGATCGCTTTCTATCGCGACAAACTTGGGTTTGAAGTGGTGAACAGCAATGCGCCGTGCGACGATTGCGATTGGGCAATGCTCAAGCTTGGCGAAGAGGTCCTGATGCTGAACACAGCTTACGAAAAAGAGTTTCGTCCGCCAGCTCCGGACTCAAGGCGCATAGCTGCCCATATGGACACGACGCTCTATTTCAGTTGTCCCGATGTCGAGAGCACCTATCAACACCTGGTTGCGGCGGGGGTGACAGTTGAACCGCCCAGTATCACTGGATACGGATTCAAAGCTCTCTATGTGAAAGACCTCGACGGTTTTCTCTTATGCTTTCAATGGCCAGTTGAATGAGCGGTGCTTGCAGACTTCATTTATTTAGCTGGGGAGATGAAAATGCGCACATTGTTTTTGACCATCCTGATGCTGTCTTCGATCCTGTTGGTGAATGGCCAGGATGCCCCACCAATCAGAAACTTCGTCCGTCTTAGCGACGACTTTTGCACTGGCGCTCAACCGCGTCTGGAACATCTTGAGAAGTTGAAAGCTGATGGCGTGAAATCGATCCTGAACCTGCGTCCGGCTGGCGAGCATCGCGCCGCTGAGGAGGAAGCGAAAGTTAAAGAGCTTGGCTTGCAGTACTTCAACATCCCGGTTGTTTTTGGTGAGCCGAAAGAGGAGCAAGTTGCCGAGTTCTTCAAAATCACCGATGAGCGAAAAAACTTTCCTATCTTTATTCATTGCGCTGCCGGAATCCGCGTGGGCGCCTTCTGGTTCATCAGGCGGGTTCTGCGCGACGGTTGGACTATTGAAGCCGCGGAAAAGGAAGCCGATCAGATTGGCTTGCGCGAGAGTCCACACTGGAAAGAGTTTGCGCGGAAGTACATTGACGAGCACCGTAGGAAATAGTTCAGGGCTAGCCGTCTCTAAGGAGTAGGTATGAATACACGTAGCAATAGATCCAGATTCTTCTCCCTGCTGATCGGCATAACACTCAGCGCGTCCGTAATTTTTCAAGGTACGCGTGCCCAAAATCAGACTTTCGCGCTTCCAGACTACCCCTTGACGTTAGGGGTGTTTGTTATGCAGTTCTATCCGGGTGGTACGTTTTCGATTGAAGGGAAGGGCTGGCCTACCGTGAATGGCAGCTGGAAACTGAACGGCGCTGAGTTGGAAATGGGAGTCGGACCGGGCAGCTGTGAGGTGACGGGACACTATCGCCTGCGCCGCGAAGGCAAAGGCCTGGGGTTTGAGCTCGTATCGGACGAATGTCGATTGCGCAAAATGATCCTTAACGGCAGCACATGGAGATCCGCGGATGAACCTAAGACTACTCCGGTGCGACGCATCTCGCACACTTCAACTGCACGCCCGGCCAAGCAGCGGAAGTCTGCAAATGGAAGCTGGCCATCGTTTCGTGGTGCGCAAGCGACAGGCGTAGCTGATGGTCAAAACTTACCCGATACCTGGAACGCTAAGACTGGCGAGAACATCCTTTGGCGTATACCAATTCCTGGTCTTGCACACTCGAGCCCCGTGGTTTGGGGCAATCGCGTCTTCGTTACCAGCGCCGTCAGCAGCGATCCGAAGGCATCATTTCGTCCCGGTCTTTATGGAGATGGGGACGCTTCGCAGGATCGTTCGCGCCATCGCTGGATGCTGTATGCGGTGGACAAACGAAACGGCAAGATACTCTGGGAGCGCGTGGCGCATGAAGGTGAACCGGTTGATAAGCGGCATATCAAATCCACCTACGCCAACTCAACGCCAGCAACCGACGGCCGGATCGTTGTCGCCTGGTTTGGTTCGCAGGGCGTGCACGCCTACGACGTTAAGGGACGCTCGCTTTGGAAAGTTGATTTGGGACGAGTGGACATGGGTGCTTACGACATTCCCACCTACGAGTGGGGGCCGGCAAGCTCACCAATCATCTGGAACAATCTCGTCATTCTTCAGTGCGACACACAAGCCGACTCGTTTCTCCTGGCGCTCGACGGCGACACCGGCAAGACGGTTTGGAAGAGCGAACGTGAAGAACTGCCTTCTTGGGGTACGCCCACGGTTGCTATGACGGCAGAGGGTCCTGTCTTAGTTACTAACGCTTCTAACTTTATCCGGGGTTACGATCCGCTTACCGGCAAGGAACTTTGGCGACTCGGTCGCAGTTCCAAAATTACGGCTCCCACACCGATCTTTACCGATGACATGTTTGTAGTTGCTAGTGGGCGCGGACCAGAACGGCC
Source organism: Pyrinomonadaceae bacterium (assembly GCA_963826235.1). Classification (GTDB taxonomy): domain Bacteria; phylum Acidobacteriota; class Blastocatellia; order Pyrinomonadales; family Pyrinomonadaceae; genus PSRF01. Next base: position 1,465,223 of record CAWGWE010000003.1, read on the forward strand.
TATCTTTGTCGTTCGCGCAAATGCGCGCGGCGATCTCACTTTGCCGGAAGGGAAGACCGATAGTGAAGCAATAGTTTGGAGTCGCACCGGACGTGGTTCATACATGCCCACGCCACTCAGCTATAAAGGTAATCTTTATGTTCTTTCCAATAACGGCGTGTTCGACGCCTACAACTTAAAGACGGGCGCAGAGGTTTACCGGCAGCGATTGCCACTTGTTGGTAGTGGTTTCAGTGCCTCTCCCGTCGCTGCGGACGGCAAGATTTATCTCTCAAATGAAGATGGCGAAATTCTGGTAATTGCGGCGGGAGATAAATTTGCTCATGTGGCCACCAATTCGATGGGCGAGCTTTTAATGGCAACGCCGGCATTTTCTGAAGGCGTGATGTACGTGCGATCAGCCCAGAGTCTTTTTGCCATTGGCCGCAAGCAGTAGCGCACGGCCAGGGACTAGGCGCTTGTAGAAAGGCGAGCGCGCATCCGGATGGGCGTGTAGCGCCGTTGTGATTTTATCCCGGCGTTTCAACGCCGGGACTGCGATACACACCGGAATATCAAGTGTCTGCGCTTTGGTATTGACGCGCCTACTATTGAATCTCCGCGAGGGCGATCGCCAACAGCAGAATCTTCTTGATGCCCTTGTAGAGAGGCTCGATTTCGCAGTTCTCAGTTAAGGCGTGGGCATTGTTGCATGGTCCAGCGCCCGTCGAGATCGAAGAGATACCCGCGAGCAATGCAGCACTGGAATTATTTGAGCCGGTGTTTGTTATCGGGGGATTAAATCCCATTGCTCGGTGCACCGCCTCCGCCATCTTCACCAGATGCGAATCGCGATGACCGGGAATAACTGCTGCCGGCGATGTAGAAATGACGTCGGTCTTCAGCGTCATCTCTACGCGCCGTGCCTCGTCTTCCAGAATTTCCGCAATTCTCTTTTCCAGGTCAGCAATCACTTCATTGCTGGTGGATCGCAAATCAACGGTGAACCACGCGTCGGAAGCCTTGGCGTTGACTACTTCCGAACCGCCGAGCATTCCAATATTCAAATTTGAAGGTGGCGTCGACGGAACCTTAAGCTCGTAGATGCGCGCAATCGCGCGCGCGAGGGGCAGACTTGCAGAATAAGGAGGCGTGCGGGAGCGGGTGTGACCGCCCGGTCCGATGAAGTGGTGCTTATACCAGTTGATGCCGATGCCGGCGTAGGTGAAGCCTTCATAACCGCCATCGAGCGCAATGTAATGATCAATCTTGCCTTTGTTCTCTTTAACAAACTCCTCGGCGCCACGGAGGCTGGTTTCTTCTTCCACAGTGAAGACAAAAATTAGGTCACCTTTAGTTTTGATCTCGGCCAGATAAAGGGCCCGAATCGTTGCCAGCAGGGCCGCAATGTTGCGCGTGTTATCGCCAACTCCCGGAGCATGAACACGGCCATCGCGAACTGACGCTTTTATCTTCAAGCCTGGTTGGAAAACTGTATCGAGGTGAGCGTCAAAAACTATAACCGGTCCACCGCCAGTACCCTTGCGAACGGCGATCAGGTTGCCAGTCGCATCGTAGCGCACCTCGGTTAGCTCGTATTGGCTCAGCAGTCCTTCGAGATAACGCGCACGTTTCTGCTCATGCTGCGAAGGCGCGTTGATTTCGGTGATGGCGATCCATTCGCGCAAGATCAGGTCACGATCTTTGTCTATCTGATCGGTCGCTGCTTTCACGCGGGCATCGTTCTGCAGCGCTTTTACCTGTTCCAAATACTGAGCCGGCGTCTGTGCAAAAACCAGAACGGGAAGCAGCAGCACTGCGAGCAGCAGCAAGATTCGGTGCATGAGTTTCCTCTTAATCGAATATAGTAGAGCGGCGGCATCATTCTAAGCGGTTCGCAAAAGTTTCGGCCAGCCTGCAAGCGGCTGCACTTCATAAATGGATTTGCATCCAAAAAGCACCTTCAAAAAAATTAGAGCGGCACGGGAGGGGCAATCTCCCAATGACATCGCGGTTTGGCTGGATCGCCTGATTATTGGCTGCCTGTTTCTATTTGCAGCAGCAGCGCCACATTCAATTGCTGCCACGCAAACGGCCTGGCTGCTTGGCATGCTGTTATGGGTGATACGCTTCTCTTGCTATCCACGACCTCGTCTCGGTCGCACTCCCATTGATTATCCCCTTATCGGTTTTTTTATCCTGACCGGCGTGTCCTCATTTTTCTCGTACGAACCATTCGTGTCCATTGGAAAACTGCGCGCCGCCAGCCTCTTCACGATCGTCTATTTGGTCGCGCAAAACATTCCTTCGCGTCGCCTCGTGCGCTGGCTGGTCCTGGTTCTAATCGCTTCTTTCACTGTGAACGTCTGTTTCACGATTGCGGAGCGTGCCTGGGGGCGCGGCATCAAGGTGCAGGGCGTGGCAGCGACTAGCCCGCTCGCGGCGGCAATGTTTCGCAATCAATCACCGTCCTGGAGAACGGCTCACCCGGGAAGACCCTTAACACCTACTGCCATCCAGAGCGGCGACACAATTCTCAAGGTTGATGGATTCAAGGTTAGTGACGCGACGGGGTTGGCAGCCGCGTTGGCCGCCTCCGCAGACTCCAAACCAGCGCTCGTGCAGATCTACCGTATTGAGTGGACGCCGGTGCTTGAGGTGCCGCGAGGCAAACTTTTGCCTGGAGGAAGCGCAGAGGCGCAATTAGGAATTTCCGGGTGGTCCGCCAGTCGCGACTGGCGCGCTTCAGGGTTTTTTGGACACTACGTGACTTATGCAGAAGCCTTGCAACTGGTGCTGGCGCTTCTGCTCGGGATCTTCATCTATTTACCCCAAAAACTGAGCACGTACGGGTTGTTGCTTGCGCTGGTACTCGCAGCATTTGTTTTCGCACTCATTCTGACGGTAACGCGTGCGAGTTGGGTCGCGGCCTTGTTCTCAACCCTTGTGATTTTGTTATTCAGCAGCAGCCGGAAAAGTATCCTCATCGGCGGTGCGTTGGTCTTGCCGCTGATCCTCGCTGGCGTTTTCGTGTTGAAGCGGCAGCGAAGTATTAACTTCCTTGACCGTGCTGATCAATCGACGAGCTGGCGCGAGACAGTCTGGCGCGAAGGATTCAATCTGTTGGTAAGCAAGCCACGTCACTTGTTGGTTGGGGTCGGCATGGATTCGATCAAAGCTCACCGAACGGAGTGGGGACTGTTTGATCATGGGCGACTGCCGCCTGGTCACATGCACTCGAACCTTTTGCAGCTAGGGCTGGAACGCGGCGTCCCTGCGTTGCTTTGCTGGCTCTTATTGTTGGGAGTTTACGCGCGTACGTTATGGCGCTTGTTGCGCAGTGCGGCGCTGGATGACTGGATCGAGCGAGGCATCGTGCTCGGCGCTCTGGGTGGGCTATGCGGATTTTTCTTGAGCGGGCTCGTGCATTATAACTGGGGCGATTCGGAAGTAGTGATGATCTTTTATTTCATCATGGGGCTCACAATAAGCCTCAAGTCTCAGGTTTCAAGTCTCAAGTCATAGGTCTCAAGTCTCAGGGTTCAGGTCAGGTCTTCGACCTGTCCATCGGTGGGTCAAAGACCCTCATTGAATTTTAGTAACAGCTTAGGCAAGTCAGAGACTTGCCGCGGACCAGTGGTCAAAAACCTGAGACCTGAGACTGGATTAGTAGTTCGTCAATATCTCTTCCCGCGCGAAACCCATCTGCAGCAACCGATCACGTGTTTGGAGAATCATTTCCTGCGACCCACAGATCAAAGCAATGGGCGATTTGAGATCCGGCAACACGTGATCCAGGAGCGACTGCACGTATCCGGTCGGTCCCGACCAATCATGTCCGTCCGGACGCGAGATGACTTGACGCAGTTCCACACCGGCTCTTTCCCAATCATCGGTTTCGTCGCGGTAGCAAAAATCGTCGGGGGTGCGTGCGCCGTATAGCACTACCAATTGTCCAAAGTCTTCTTTGCGTTTAAGGACGTAGCGCAATGCGGAGCGGAGGGGCGCAACTCCGGTGCCCATCGCGACAAACACCAAATCATTTCCCTGATGCTCGTGAAGGGAAAAGCCATGACCAGCTACATCCAGCAGTTCCACGTTGTCACCAGGTTTCATGTCGAAGATTACGTTGCTGGCTCCGACTTTCTGTTTTACGAGCACTTCTAATTCGGGATCAGTCGGAGCACTCGCAAAGGCAAAGTACGCGGGATCTTCTCCTCGGACTCTAAGCACTGCGACCTGGCCCGGAATAAATTCGACACCATGAATCCCGGAATGATCTTGCGGCATCAAATCAAACGACCGGGTGGCACGTGCCTGATCGCGGACGGCGGTGATGATAAGTGGCGTTATGATTGGGATTGCTCCAAACGAATGAGATGCTGAAAACGGTTTCAAATTGGCACTGCCGCAGTGCGGCGCTAACAGAACTCGACGCGGAGCGTCGAATGATTTTAGCCCGGCGTTTCAACGCCGGGAAAGGGGGGCACCTGCCTCGAGTCGTCGGCTAGCGACGATTGAGATACTGGTTTACAGTCAGTCGTCGCTAACGCGACGCCAATGGCTGGTTATTCCTGAACCCGGCGTTGAAACACCGGGCTAAACTCAGGCGACGCTAACGCGTCGGCGTGGTGCTAGAATTAACCTTAATCAAGATATGATCCTTAAGGATCGTTTAGTTCAATGACAAAAGTATTTTCATCCCGAACATCAGCAATATTGGCAATCGCGGGGTTGATTGTTCTCTATACTCTTACCGCTTTTGCGCAATCGGGTAGACGCGTAAAGAAATCAACGACGCCACCGGTCCCGACCCCTGAAGCTACACCATCCCCAACCCCGAAAAAGACTCCGGAACAACCTTCAATACCCATTTATCTCGGCGCTAACTCCTTCGACTCGTATGGCAACATTCCCTTCTACTTCAACGAATCGGTCGTTAAAAGTTGCGCGCAGGGTTTGCAGCAGCGCGGCATAGTTCACGTCGAGCTAACTTCTCGCGACATGTCGCGCGCAGACGCAGTGAAACGTGCGAAGGAAATGAAGGAAGGTTACGTGGTGTTGCTTGAGTTGCGCAGCGATCGCATGAGGACGAGCAGCCGGGAGAACGATCTTTCTCGCGTCTATATCGAATATGCAGTCTTTGCTGCCTCGACCGCCAAGCACGTTACGTCTGGTCCCGTTTACCAGCAAGCTTCCGGGATTCGCGACGTCATCGTAGGCCGGAGCGATTCGACCACTGTTGCTGAGCAGCGGCTAAAAAATGCGGCACGCGTTGCAGCGCAAAGGATTCTCGGAGCGATACTCGGGCGGTGACCCTAACTTGGAATAAAACAGCCAAGCCGCCAAGGAGCGCTGAGTTCGCCAAGAAGGTATCAAACAAAGAGATTCGGATTTAGAACTGTTCACCTGTTCTGAGGCCTTGGCGTGCTCTGCGGGTCTTGGCGGCTTGGCGTCTGCCTCAAATGGTTGTCAGGCTTGCTCATCGCGATACAGCTCATCAATCACACTACGGTACTTTTCATCAATCACGCGTCGCTTAACTTTTAGGGTCGGCGTGAGCTCGCCCCCGTCGATCGTGAATTCGTTTTCCAGAAGCGCAACTTTCTTGACGCGTTCAAATTGCGCGAGGTCCGGTGTCAATTCGGCGATCTGACGCTCGAATAGATCAATGATGCGCGGGTGCCCACACAGTTCGGCGCGGCTGGTCTCTTTCAAACCCTTCAGGCGCGCATACGATTCAATCTGGTCCCAGTTCGGCACAATCAACGCTGCAGGAAACTTGCGGCCATTGCCAATCAGCACCACCTGATTCACAAACCGTGATCCTTTGATTAACTGCTCGAGGGGTTGCGGTGCAATATATTTACCGCCGGAGGTTTTGAACAGTTCCTTCTTCCTATCGGTAATGCTGAGAAACCCATCGGCGTCGATCTTTCCAATGTCACCGGTCCGGAACCAACCATCGGGAGTGAACACAGCCTGAGTTTCGGCAGGTTTGTTGTAATAACCGCGCATCACATTCGGTCCGCGACTCTCGATTTCGCCGTCCGGCGCGATTCTGATTTCGACGTGGTTAATGGGCTTGCCCACCGTGCCTACGCGATTGTCTTCCAAAATGCCCGTTGTAATCACAGGAGATGTTTCAGTTAAGCCATAGCCCTGAATGATTGGTATGCCGGCGCCGAGATAGATGTAACCCAACTCTTCCGGCAAAGCAGCGCCGCCGGAAACCAGCAAACGGATCCGTCCACCAAATGCGGCGCGCCATTTCGAAAATACGAGTTTCGTCGCCAGGCGATGCCGCAGCGCAAGCCACGGGCCGACCGGTTTTTTCTCGACCTGGTGATGCGCATATTCCTTCGCGACCGCGACGGCCCAGAGCAACATGCTAAGGTTGGCTTTTCCTTTTTCCGCCACGCGTTCCTTGATGCGCGCGTAAATCTTTTCGAAGATCCGCGGGACGCCCACCAAAATCGTCGGCCGCACTTCGCGCAAATTCGGGCCTATCGTATCCAACGACTCAGCGTAATAAACCGCCATGCCCTGATACAGGTACATATACATCGCCTGGCGCTCGAAAATATGCGAAAGCGGCAGCACGGAAAGGGCAATGTCGTCTTTATCGAACGATAGGTGTCCGGAGGAATCGATCAAATTGGAAACGAGATTAGCGTGCGTGAGCATCACGCCTTTGGGTTCACCCGTAGTTCCCGAGGTGTAGAGAATGGTTGCGAGATCGTAAGGGTGCGCGCCGCGGGCCAACTCCTCAATCAGTTCGGGCGACTCGGATATAAGTGTGCGACCGCGCTCCTGAAGTTGGTCGAGCGTAATTCCCAGGGAATCATCAGGCCCAGAGCTGTCAAGGAAGATCACGTGCTCCAGTGTTTCGCAGTCCTGCAAAACGTCCTTCAGCTGATTGAATTTTTCGCGGCTGGAGATTGCAAGGGCGCGGGCGCCGGAATCCTTGATGATGTAGCGCACTTGCGGTGGCATGAGCGTGGGATAGATCGGCACGTCGATGACGCCGGCGAAAATGCAGCCGGCATCGATCAGAGTCCACTCCGGCCTGCTCTCACAAAGGATGGCTAAACGATCACCGCGCTTGATTCCGAAGGCAGCAAGGCCCGCGGCTATTTCCCGTACCTGCTTAAGTAGTTCATCTGACGAGATCGACAACCATTGTCCGTCGCGTTTGTAGTTAAGCGTGTCAGCACGGTTATGGTCACGCGCGACGTGCTCAAACACTTCGACCAGAGTAGTCGGCTCCCCGGGATGAAACTCCCGAATCGTCGTCGCGGGAGAAAGAGAATCATTCTCAATGATCGGCGGAATAGTCTTCACTTCGCACTCACTCCATTGAGAAAAATGTCGAGAACTTGATCGGCCATAGGAGTCAGCTTGTACTTGCGCGGCGAAAGAATCCAGTTAGTAGCCATCTCGTCGAGAGCCCCGAATAAGATTTTCGCCATTACTTTAGCGTTTAGCTCGGGACGAAAAACGCCGGCGCCTTGACCTTCTTCGATGGTTGCGCTTATCAAATGGAGGTATTCAGCGAGGCCTGCCGCGGAAAATTCTTTCATGAACTTGGTCGAGCCGCGCAGCTCCACTTGAAAGACCACGGCGAGATCACGATCGGCGCCGAGCCGTTCCAGATGAAGTACGGCGATGCGCCGCAGCTTCTCGCGCGGGTCCGTCATATTTTGCAGCAGCTTGCGACCTTCAGCGATACCCTCCTCCATATTGCGGTCAAATATTGAATGGAGAATCTCTTCTTTGCTCTTGAAATAGAGATAGACGGTGCCGTCGGCAACGCCGGCTTCGCGCGCGATGTCGGCAACCTTGGAGTTGAAATAACCATTGTTGGCAAAGACACGAATGGCCGCACGCAGGATTGCCTGCCGCTTATCAGCGACGGTGGGACGGGCAGTATTAAGGGATCGGGCGGAACTCATGTTTGGATTGACGATTGAGAGATTGGGTCATTGAATCATTGAACCATTGAATCATCTGGTCATTGATTCAAGGCTTACCGGCTCATACTAAATGACTCAACGACCCGTTACTTAATGAATAAATGACCCGATAACTCAATGACTAAATTCTCCTGAATGAACGCTCACTCAGTCAGTGCTAGCCTAACCTAGTTCTTTGAGGTGCGGCAATGATAAGCGACGGGTGACGGTGTCGGGTGACAAGTCTCAGGTCTCAAGTCTCAAGTCTCAGGGTCTCAAGTCTCAGGTCTCAGGTCTCAGGTCTCAGGTCTCAAGTTTCAGGTCTCAGGTCTTTGACCACTGGTGCGCGGTAAGTCTCTGACTTGCCGCCACTATTTCTCTGCAGTTACTCAGGTCTCCGACCTGACCAATCGTGGGTTAAAGACCCCTCAATGAATTTTGGCTGCAGCTTTGGCAAGTCAGAGACTTACCGCGCAGCAGTGGTTAAAGACCTGAGACTTGAGACTTGAGACCTGGGACCTGGGACCTGAACTTGAGACTTGAGGAGACCTGAGACCTGAGACCCGTGGCCCTACTTTCCTCGGTCGTCGGAAATCAAATCATCGGCACTACGATCGGTGGGCAGTGACAAACCCGTGAGGCGGAGATCCTGCACCGGATAAGGAATCTCGATGCCGCGTTCGCGGAACAGCTTTTCAATTCTGTAGTTGATATCACTCTTGATTTGAGGGTGACGGCGCGGCTGCCGCGTCCACACCAGCAGGCGAAAGTCGAGTGAGTAGTCGCCAAACTTTAGAAACTGAACCTTCGGCGCCGGGTCCGACAGCACGTTCTCAATGTCCTCAGCGGCAAGAATCAAGGTTTCGGTTACCAGATCGACGTCGGCGTTATATGCCACGCCTACCGGAATCGAGATGCGGGCACGCGGATCGCCGTAGGACCAGTTGATGACCCGCTGGCTAACCAAACGTGAGTTGGGCACGATGATCGAAATCCGATCGTTGGTTGTGACAATAGTCGTGCGCAGGTTAATGCTCTGCACGTCACCTTCATCTTCACCAATCGTGATCCGGTCGCCGATGCGAATCGGCCGCTCGAAAAGGAGAATGAATCCAGACGCAATGTCAGCTGCGATATATTGCAAGCCGAAACCTATGCCGACTGAAAGGGCGGTGAAGATTACGGCAAGCGAGGTCAAATCCAGGTCAAAAGACTGCTGCAGGACAAATAACACTCCGAAAGTTACCAGCAGATACCTCAACAGACGCGCGATGGTGTAACGCAGACCGGGATCGAGGTGTTGACCTTTGGCAATACGGGTTTCGATGAACGAACTAATCCTGCCGGACAGGTACAGCGCCAAAATCAGCAGCAGTATCCCTGCAACCAGTCTCGCAACCGAGATCTTGATGTTCTGCGAATCGACAAACCGGTAGGTCATGAAGCGCCAAATGCGCTGAATAACACCGGAAGTGTCTTGCATAAGGAGCGTTGTTAACCACAACTTATTCGCAGCAATGAATGGCGTCATTAGTTAGTTTCCCGATTAGGGGAGCAAGGCGCCTTATAGGCCACCAGGGGTAGAAAATGTCTAGAATACGACGACGTTCGTCGAGGATTCATTTGTCGTTAGTGAACGGCAATAGCGAATCTAACATGGCGCGGCACTTCCACGGCACATCTCTATATTTCGCCACCAAATCGTAATAAGAAAACCCACGAATCACGACCCGCTTGCCGTGCAGCAATGCTCTAATGGTCCTGATGCTACTGCATTGGTCGTTGACTAAAGACAAACCGTAATCTTGCCGAACATTATTCGGGCAAGATGAACAGGCAAGTCGATTACGTTACACCCGGCATAAAAGGAGATTCAGCATGACAGCACAAGCGGCACAGAGGGCAGGTAAGAAGCAGGCCTCGAGCATGTTTAAAGACGCCGAAGCGTTTTCCAGTTTTTCGGTGAACGACTTGAAGCAGGCGAAGGAGTTTTACGGACAAACGCTCGGCCTTGATCTTGCAGAAACTCCGGAGGGTTTAGAACTTCACCTTCCCGGGAGCACGGTCTTCATCTATCTCAAGCCAAATCACGAACCGGCTTCATTCACTGTCCTGAATTTTTCAGTGGAAAGCGTGGAAAAGGCGGTAGACGAGATCGGCAAACTTGGCTTACGTCTGGAGCACTACGATCTACCTGATCTCAAGACAGACGATCGTGGGATCTTTCGGGGTCCAGGGCCAACGATTGCCTGGTTCAAGGATCCCGCCGGCAATATTCTGTCAGTGCTCGAAATGAAGTAACTGCCGGAGGAAGTAGAAACTATGGAGGGGTGGCTGTGTGGCCACCCCGTTTTATTGCCGAACTGTTAACGATAAAGCGCAGTCCTATTTATACATCGCTTGAAACTTCGCAGCGTTGGTCATCACAGTCCATGCCGTTAGGTTCGCGAGCAGTTGAATTTCGGTAGCTGTAAGTTCGGTTTTAGTAAACGTGTTGTAGTGCGGGAATTTCACGCTACTAACGAGCTCGCTTTCGATGAGCGAGACCGCGCTCGATAGCTCTTTGGACCACGCCACCGTATTTTCCAGGTATACCCACAGGACGTTAACGCTCTTATTTCCCGCGACGCCGAACCAGCCGTTTTCGACCGTGATGAGCGACTGGTTGTAAATAGGGCTGTTGAGATACGTCCCGCTGCCGCTCGCGGCCCAAAGCTGTTGGCATAGGACGTCGAACTGACCGCTCGGGAAGATCTGATTGTTTGCGAATCCAGCGTTATCTTCAGAGAGTAGCGGCTGAGTGTAGAGGTGGTATCCAACCGTCTTATCGTAGGGTTGATACCCGAACAACGGCGGGATCATGTCGTCGACAATGATGGAGTTATTTAAACCGGGCGAGATAGGCGTCACTGAATTGACGAAGGCAATCACATTGTCGATGTCTGAATATGCCAGAGCGGAGGCCACTCCGGTGTTGTCGAGACTCCCGCCATCGGCAAAGGGCGAGGGAAGCACCGTTTGACCGGCGGTTACATCGGTTGGTGACCAGTATTGATACGACGGCACGATCGCCGTGGGATCGAAACTGAAGTTCGCCAGGTGCGCCTGAATGTCTCCCCGTGCAACAGCCGCGACAGCGTCGTCGATCATTGCTGCCGCCTGATTCGAATCGAGATCCAGATTCGCAACGGTGCGCAGGATGTCGTCGCGGTTCGAGCTCAGTGCCGCGGCGAAGCGCGGCGGGTTTGCTGCCAGGTCGCCGAAGATCGAGATCAACTCCGCGGCAAAAGCGGCGCTGCTGGTTCCGATAATGTCCACGAGGGACCATTGCCGCGACTGCTCCACTGAAACTGCACTCCCGTTAACTGCATTCGGAGCCGAGTTGAAGGCGAAGGACGTCACCCCACCACCTCCAACTGCGCGACCGTTGATGTCATTAATGCCAGGCGAACTGACGATCCCCGTGAAGAACGGCGTGCTTTGCACTGGCAGCAGGATCGGATCCTGCTTTGTCGGCGACGTTGGATCAGGCACGCTCATCGACATGTTGCACAAATAGTAGGGGCGCGACTGGCCACTTACCTGAGCTACGACGTTGGCGGCCTCGGTGGCTAGCGAGGTACCGGCGTTCGCTTGTTGGATTGCAGTGACGGCGCTCTGGTCGTATGCGAAATATGAAGACGGTAGGCCGTTCACCGGATTGAAAAGATCATACGGATGGAGGAAGGCGCTGCCGATTAGTACCTGCCACAACATGTCGGCAGGAACACCGAGCTTGTAGAGAATGATGGCTGCTACGGCCAGGTCGACGAGAGTGAAGCCCCTAATTATCTCGGAGGCGAGGCAACTCGAATCGAGCGTAGCGAGACCTTCCACAGTCAGAGAGGCCGGTTCAGTGTACGGCCCGCCCAGAAACGCCGCATCAGTTGTGCCAGGCGTCAGGAACGAAAAGGGGACGCTTACCCAGGAACCACCCGAGACGCTCGAGATCATTTTCGTCTGCGACAAGAGGCTGGCATTTCCGGACTGAAGAGTCTCAAGCGCCAGAAGTTGCCCCATGCCCGAGGTCATCGCGCGCGAGCCGCCGCCGCTCAAGCACACCGCCACGTTGCCCGGAGTCTCAGTGTTAATAAACAAACCGACGCTTAGCGGCGGCGTGAGAATGAGATCAGCGTTGTAAGTACCCATGAGAACCTCCTGGCGACGAAGTGTGCGCGACGATTATTGCTTCCTGAAAAATTAGGGTGACTATGTTCAGTTACTCTGAACTGGGACGGATTTTTCTTCTCGCTGCATGTAAGAGTGCGGTTTGGATCATTGGATGGGCGTGGCCGCGCTGGAGTGTTGAGTTGTTCCAGTTGCAGTCGGGAATAGGAATAGTTGGCGTTTTGATTGGCGGCTGCGTGGGATTAATAAGTCCAGAAAAGGTCGGCGCCGAGTCAACCCGGGGCGATAGCGAACCGGAGAGGTTGAATTGAGCGTTGAGTGTCGCGAGCAGTGAAGTATGATCAAAAGGTGGCGACGTGCTTGGCGGGCGAAAGATGCCAGGCTTCACGAACGGATTGATAAACAATGCTGGAACCCGAACGCCATAACGGGTGTAGTCAAAACCTGTCACTGTGCCTGGCAGAAACGGCGATGCGGCTGAAGGTGGCGTGACATGGTCAAAGAGTCCGCCATGCTCGTCGTAAGTAACAACCAGAAGAGTGGTGGCGAATAGATCTGGATTTGCGGCGAGGGCCTGAAAGACTTTCGCCAGCATCTGTTCGCCACAAGACACGTTGATTGGTATGCCGGATTTGCCAACGGGCAGGCTATCGCCGGGGTGGTTGCTGTTGGGTGCAATCTCACCGCGGAAACTGAGCATCTGATAACGCGGTTCGATGAGGCTGAATGCAGGTAAGGCATTCTTAGCTACATCGTCGAAAAAAGTGCCGTGGAAAATATCGGGATGCGACTCAAAAGGCCAAACGTTTCCGCCGTCCCAAATATGGTCCCAATGATCGTTAACATATCTAATCACCGCAGCAACCGGAACTTCGTCGTCGTAGTAGATCTTCCAGGAATGCCCGGCCTGGTCTAGTTGTTCGAAGATCGATAACTGATCCAGCTGTCCAATTATGAACGGGTAATCGGGATAGTTGTGGTTGTTGACATAGGCGGTTTTGGTGTTCGCATCGAAGCATGGCGTGCCGCATAAGGAAAACAAACGGTTGGGCCAGGTTTGCACGGGACCCGACGCGAAGTATTGGTCGCTCACCGCATAAGTGCTGGCCAGTGCCTGCGTGACCGGCACGTTTTGCGCGACAAAGTATTGCATGATGTCCGCGGGGTTTGCGTTTGTTACGGTGGCATAGTCATTAACGAATCCCATCATGGGCGGCGTCGTGTTGATCTGGTCCGCCATGTGCACATTGCTTTCCTGCGGATCGGGATAAGGAATGTTTTGAGTAGCGGCTCCAGCTGGGCCTTGCCAGGGCGCCACCGACGGATGACTGGTCCAGGGATTAGACCAATTGCTGGGCACGCCGCCGCCGTCTGGGCTGGATGCATAAAAAGCTCCGAGCACGTTATCGAAAGATCGATTTTCAAACATTAAAAGGATCACATGTTGGATATTGGGAAGCGGCGGTGCCATGAGATTCTCCTGTTCGGAAGGCGAACTAGTGGGACTGATTGGCGAGGAAAGCGATTTTGCGGAGAGAACAAGGCTCGAACCTGCAGCTCTTTCCCAGAGCTCGGTTTCAAGACCGAAATGCCCATCACTTAGCGCGCAACAATATAAACCAGCCGGAGCGGCCGTCAAAGCCAATCAGGACAATCAAACGGAGCTAATTGTCATCGAGTCTGAACAGCTACGAGGTTGAGTGCGGCTCAGAATCAGGGGCCTTCTGGTACTGAGACACTTACATAAAGAATGCCAAATCGTCAGTATCCCTCGATCCAGTCTCTTTCCAGATTCCGTGAAGACTTACTACGCTTTCCTCCAGCAGGTATGAGAGTAGACCAGCGAGATTCAGGTTCAACAGCGTTGGTTCGAAACGGTATTCAGGGATCAAACCCCCGCGTAGGACGTTTGAAATTTTCCTGGTCAAGTCGTCTTCTTCCGTTGGGTGAAGCTCTTTGATTTTTTGCAGTAGCTTCTTTTCAACATTTACTTCCGGCGGGAAACGGCGTAACGCGCGGATTTTGGCGACCAGCAACATCAATGGGTCATTAGTAGAGAGATGACATAGATCAGGCAGGCTGTCCACATCACCTAACGACCCCAAGGCTACTGCGGCATACGGTCGTAAATCTTCAGGTTGCGACCAAGAGAGAACCCCCAGGCGCTTACCGCCGTCAGCTGGACGCCTTAAGAGTTGCCGTAGCTTTGGTCCAGCGAGGTTCACTTTCAACCTGTCAATCGTCATGATAGCTGAGACTTGGAGGTCATAGCGTTCGTCTTCCAACCATCTCAGCAATTGTGGTACGACGGATTGATCAGCAATGCTACCAAGCGCTGCAGCCGCTTGGTATCTCAGCTTTGGATTTGTTAACTCTTTCATAAGCGCTGGGACTGCGAGACCATCGCGAACTCTGCCGAGCTCTCGAATTACGATTTTTCTATGGTCCAGGTGCTTGTCCTTTAATGAGTCTCTCAACGCAGCAAGGGCTTCAGCGTCTTGCAAATTGGCTAATCCATGAACTGCGTTATTACGCACACCACTATTAGTGTCCTTCAATGCTTCCATAAGGACTGCCTTGAGTTCTGCCTGTTGAGAAACAGCAATGTCTCTTGAGATCATGGTACTGATGGCTTTGATCATCGCCTCACGGACTTTGGCATTGCTCTCCTTACACTTGGCCACGAGAGCGGGAATCACGCTCTCAACAAGCACAGTCTGGTCTTCACCAGCAGTTATGGCTGGGTGCCCATACTCATAAAGATTGTTCAGCACTAGCGCTGCACCGATGTTAACGCTTGTGTTATTGGCCAGTAATGCTTCGCTGAGTCGTGGAAGGATTGGCTTAACATCCGAGCTATTGGGGGGATAGAAATAGACTGCCTCAGCAATTGATATCAGCGCCTGCCGAAAGACGATATCGGCCTCATCGTAAAGGGCGGCCCCGAGTAACCTGCTGTCTCTGGAGTTTGCAACCGTGGCCCGTCGTACTTCGGGTGACGGATCACGCATCGCGGCTATGAAAATCTGATATTTTTCCTCCGTCTTAAACTTGAAGAGACTTTGTACTACCGCAGCGCGCACATTCTCGTCGGGATCTATTCGAACTCGTTCTTGCATGATGGAAACGACTTTGGGAATACCGATTCGGCCAAGCCCTTCGATCGCCGCGCGACGGATATGAGAATCAGCATGGGTGGTCAAATTGGCCAAGGCATCGAAGCTGGAATCGCCTTGCCTGGAAAGACGTTGAATAACCGCAATCCGTTTTTCACCCTCGGCTTGATACAGGGCCGGAATTAATTCACGGATTGCAAAATGATCGCGCAGCAAGCGATGGACGAACTCGTACTCAGTACCTACACGCTTCAACAGCATCGTGTCAGTTGCATAGTCGAGAAAGGACTGATAGCGGAAACAGATTTTCTTAGCGATCGCCAGGGTTACCCTGAGTAGTGGATTTAGTAGGAACAACTCGAGTATCCGCGCAACTGGAGCCTTCAACCAATTGGCGTGAAACAGCATTACCCCAACTGCTGCCAAGGCAGCGACTGAAGCGCCGCCCGCCAAATTTCCGGCGAGCACAGCCAAACCCATACTCAAGGGGGTGCCGACCCACTTATCCTTAGTAATAAGAAAGCCTAAGACAATTGTGACAGCGACAGCCAGGGCGACCCGGTCGTGCGAACCAATTAGCCAATCAACCGCGAATGTCAGCGCAACGCCGGAAACAATGAGAACCGCAGTTATTCCAATGAAACTCAAGATATATTTCCAGAGTTTTGTGTCCTCAAACTCTGATGCTCTTCTAAGCCAAAAAAAGAGGATTACGCAGCTGCCAAATGCGATTCCGTACGGGACAAATTTCACATTGCTGCCCATTACAGCGGCAATCGACGCCGCGAGCGTCAATGCAAACAGGAGTTTCAAAGACCGCCAAAGTAGGTTGCGAATACGGTCCCGGCTTTCCTCGTCGTCGAAAGAATCTCTGAGTAATAAAATGAAGCCAGCGAGTGCGAGAATCAATACACTGGTGACGCCACTATGTAACTGTAATGGCACCAGCGTCAGAACAGCGCGGTTGATGAATCCGAAGCAAAGCAGAAAGAAAACTACTCCCAGGAACATAGTTCCTTTGCTTACCGCGGCGGGCAAGCGTGCTCCAATTTCTGTCACGTCCAGGGCCAGCAATAAGACAGTTAGCGGCGCCAGCAACGGAACCACGGCCAGCCACAATAAGTGAGACGTCAATCCCTCAGAGATCAGTAGTCCTGCATTAAAGAAGGCAGCAATCAGCCAGGCTGCGATCAAAATTACGATGTACTTGCTGCCTAAGGACCGAGCTTCAACTTCTTGTGGTTGTTCGCTGAGAAAGCTGTAAAACCGACTCAAGGGAAAGAGGGTACGCATGCGCTCGCTAAGTTTGATTGCGAGCCACCCCAGGTAATGATTGGTTTGCCGCAACGGATACCGCGGTGGCACGTCGTTGTCCGGATTTAAATCAAACGGAATAATGTGTTCGCGCCGCGCAGTACGTTGCACCATGCGCTCGACGTAGGTGTCGAGCAATTTCCGCCGCCTTTCAAGAAAGGGGACATCGTGCGGAATATCAGTGGGTGCCTCACCGCCGTAAGCGAGCGTCATCATGCTCAGTGTCAGGGGCGTTTGCGCCATCTCATAAAGCACGTCGTCATCACGCAACGCGTCGCGCAAGGCTAAAGCTTGTGCATCTTCTAAATAACTGTCGATCTGCTGATGCGTGGGAGGCTGTAAAGTCACGGCGCCGTTAAGACGCAGTCGAGCGTCTTTGTCTTCCTCCAATGGCTGATACTCGATGATCCGGCTGCAGACGACGAGTATCTGGAGGGGATGTTCTCGAAAATAAGTCTGGTTGACGATTTCGGCGAGCTTCACCACGTAACTCTCGTTGACCTCATCCAGCCCATCCAGCAACAGTGCGACCTCCCCGCTATTGACCCATTGCTGAGCGGTATGCTTATTCAAGCCTTCTACCGGCATTTCGATGAGCATCTGGATAAGCCATTGTTCAAACACTCTCGCGGGATTTTCTTCAGATGGCTCTCTTTCCTTGCGAAGCCAATTGAGTTGTTCAGAAACCTTAGTTGGGGAAATGTTGCTGAACTTTGAAAGATTGAATAAAAGGGGAACAGGAGCGGTTTGATCTTTCTGGGCCTCGCTAATCAGTTTCTGGGCCAAATTGAGCAACGTTGTCGTCTTGCCCGAGCCGGGAGGACCGAGCAGCAGCACGCGACCTTCGTAAGCCACAAAAGCTTCATCGAAGGTACCGAACTGCTGCTGACCTTCCAAAGCTTTGTAATACCACGGTACCGTGGCATTGAGCTTTTCATCGACACCTATGTCGAGAAAACGGGCGCGGTGAATCGAAGCCTTCAAGCGTTGCCCGACATCTCTTTCCAGATAGTCAAGATACCGCTCCCGAACAGATTGATCTGTTTTTTTGGTTCGGTGGAAGAGAGAGTCTTTCTCTGGCCTGAGCGAGCGTGGCGGCCCCTGGACAGATGGCTTACCTTCACCCTGCGTTGGCTTTGTTTGACTCACTGGCCCAGCAGGGGTGGCCAATGAGCCAGCTAAGGGTGGCGCGGACTATTCTTTAAAGAATCGACGAGGCGGGTCAGAGCGTCGCCGCGCGCCGTAGCAGGAAATAAATCAATTCGTTGCAGCCGGTCCAGCGTGCGGGTGGAATCAATTTCAATGATCGGGATTTCGCACTCGGACAAACGTACCGGTATCAGAAAACTGCCGCCCGGCGCGTAATTCCGAAATGCCTCAATCGCATCCAGTAATTCCGGGTAAATACCAGACTCCATGCGAGCTTCAGTCTCCTTGGAAAAACAGGCAATAACCGCATAGCTTTCTCTCATTGCCTTACGAATTTCTTGCTTCCAGTCCTGTCCACCAAGGATATCGGCGTCCCACCAAACTGTTTCACCTGCTGCCAGGAGATCCATTCTTAACTTGCTAACTTCGGCCTTATTTTCACGACCATAAGAAAGAAATACGTGTTTGTATTTTTCCGACATCAAGAGGCTCCTTGCTTGCCAGTTGAGAATTCCAATCGCGCCAAAGTCGGAAACAGACGGTATGTGTGCGATTGGTCGGCAGCGAGTTGTTGAGAATAGCGAGGGAGATCAGGACTCGAACCCGCATAGCCTTGCGGCCGACGGTTTTTACACCTGAAACGTGACTTGACCTCTTCGCGTGCCAATATTAGACGAGCGTGTGCAACCGTCAAAGGATTCTGGGTAGGGGCCGAGATCTTTATCTTAAAGCGGGTCATCGTAACCTGCCGGTAGCGGTAGGTTCGGCTCTTAAACGGTGTCCCGATCCTGTTTCAGTTTTCATTGACTTACCGTCCTGAATGGCATAAAAGCTCTTTGCTCAATTGTCTCCAGAGGGTTCCTCGAACGGCCCTTCATTCTGCTTTGCCAAGCTCTTAGCCAGGCCGCTGCTTAGATTCTTTGCACGGAGAAGCCGCTACAAAATGAACACCAAGACAGATCGTGCATTTCTCTCGAAACCGAACGCGCGGATTCGTCATAGAACAGTATATGGAGTAGTCCGGATTATGAATATCGGTATTGTCCAAAGTCATATTTGTTAGGAAATGGTTGCGCTCGCAGCCTAATGCATAAGGAGGTAAGAGATGCCTTGGAACGATGTCGCTCAATTTGAGTCCAGATTGAACCGGGCGCTGGAAGAGTTTAATTGGCCGATGGTAGAGGAGATTTGCGCCGAGATCGTGGAACGAATTAGGACCGATCCGGATCAGATTCCCGAGGCCTCCGCCAGGACCTTCATGTACTCCCTGCGACGGAAGCGGCGCTTTCGCTTGATGACGCAAATTGCGGAGGCGATGATTCAGTCGGGGGTGCACTCGCAGCAAGTTCGCCGCCAGTACGCTCAAGCTCTCATTGATCAAGGGACTCTGACAGCTGCTGAGACGGTCTTGCAATCAATCATTCACGAGCCGCAGGGAATCAAGGCTGAGGAGTTGGAAGCCCGGGGCTTACTCGGGAGGATTTATAAACAGATTTACGTCAACAACAGGGATCCTGAGTCGACGGTAAATCGCACCAACCTCGAGCGCGCGTTGAATGAGTATCAATTCGTTTATCGCCTAAATCCCCAAAAATATCTGTGGCATGGCATCAACGTGGTAGCGCTCGCAGCGAGAGCGAAAGCGGACAATCTGCCGCTCACGGGACTACCGAATTCCGAAGAAGTGGCCAGAGAAGTATTAGCGACCATCGCAAATAATGAAGCTGAGGCCACCGAACCGCTCCCGCCTTGGGATGTTGCTACGAGAATGGAAGCCTTTGTCGCGCTCGGGCAGTATAAGGATGCTGCTGACACGGCACTAAGGTATATAGACAACACACCTGCTGATGCGTTCGAGATTGCGAGTACACTCAGACAATTCCAGGAGGTGTGGCAACTTAAAGATACTGAACCTCCGGGCAACCTGCTGCTACCTATTCTCAAAGCGGGTCATCTTCGAAAGGAGGGCAGCTTCACAAGTTGCGACACCAAAACGCTAAAACATGAGGCCAACGCCGTCGGCGAGGCCATTGAAAGTATGAAGGGTATGGAGGGTCTCGAAGCAATCTTCGGAGACGACAGGATGGTCACCCTTCACTGGTATAGGAAAGGACTTCAGCAGTGCGATTCTGTCGCACGGATAGAGAAGCGCAATCGAAAAGGTCATGGCACAGGCTGGTTGGTTAAGGCGAGTGACTTTTTCCCGGGTGACAGCGGTGTGTTATTGCTAACCAACAATCACGTTATCAGTCCTTCTCCCAACGCCCTCGCTATTCGACCCGTCGACTGCGTGGTCAATTTTCAGGCGATGGGCGAAGTGATCGAGGTAGAAAAGTCGGTCCGCTGGTACAGCTCTTACCTGGATCTTGACGCTACATTCCTTAAACTTAAGAGTGAGCCGAAGGCGCCGCATCTGGAACTTTCTGAAGACGCCATGGCGATGGACAAGCCGGCGCCGCGAATGTACATCATTGGTCACCCGGCGGGTCGCGACCTCGAACTTTCTTTACAAGACAACAACCTGGTTGCGTGTAATGACAGCTGGCTCCATTACCGAACGCCTACGGAACCCGGCAGTTCAGGCAGTCCTGTCTTTGAGCAAAGTGATTGGAGAGTCGTCGGCTTACACCACAAAGGAACCGAGGAGATGAAGCGTCTTGACGGAGAAGGCACGTACCAGGCTAACGAAGCGACAGCGATCCTGGCACTGCAAAAAGAAACAAGAAAAGCGAAGGCCGCAAACACGTCTCCAACCAGTTAGAAGCTGGTTTTAATTCAGTTAAATGAACCGACTCCCAGGAGAACACCATCATGGCAAACGAAACTATCATTGTTAGTTACGAGCAGTTGAACAACGCGGTCCAGAATGCTCTTAGTAAGCACCCCGATGCTCTTCTGGAAGCCTCAAAAAAACCGGCGCCGAAAGGCTATGAAGCGTTCGAATCCAATGAGCCGATGGCGACGGACGAAGAAGCCGCAGCTCTGAATGAGAATCTTGTTAGAGCCCTTAAGATACTGGAGGCCGAACAAAAACACAGTGGAGTTCTCGCTTCTCCGGATGATCGATTCACATCGCTGCTTCAAAGTCAGCTGGCAGAAAATGCTTTGCTTTCAGGACAGGTTGAACAGGTCGAACAGGGATTGGAAGCGAAGTTTGATGAGAGGGATCTGCTGGGCTGGGCGCGGAGT
This sequence comes from Pyrinomonadaceae bacterium, assembly GCA_963826235.1. Classification (GTDB taxonomy): domain Bacteria; phylum Acidobacteriota; class Blastocatellia; order Pyrinomonadales; family Pyrinomonadaceae; genus PSRF01. The sequence continues at coordinate 1,486,092 of CAWGWE010000003.1, forward strand.
CTCCTGACTTGGGTGAAGGGCTGGGATCCACACGACTGGCAAACCGCACCGGCCACTCCCGATCCAATCCCTAATACTGTGCGAGTTGGGATCCTCGGTGATTGGGGAACCGGACTCTATGGAGCCCCAGCCTGTGCGCAAAGCATTGAAAAAGATGCGAAAGATTACGGCTTACTCTTGCACCTTGGCGACGTCTATTATTCCGGCACCGACAAAGAAATAAATGATCGCTTTCTCGGTCTTTGGCCCAAGAAACAAAACGCCATTAATCGCGCGTGCAACTCCAATCACGAGATGTATACCGGTGGCTATGCCTACTTCGATCGAACCCTACCGGCGTTCAATCAGGCCGCCAGTTATTTCGCTCTGCAAAATGATCACTGGCTTCTGGTCGGGCTGGACAGTGCTTACAAAGAGTGGGAACTGGTTAATGATCAGGTCGGCTGGTTGAGGGGTTTGATCGCAAATGCTGGTGACCGCAAAGTCGTTCTCTTTTCTCACCACCAACTCTTCTCCTGGATGGAAACGCCGAAGTCCAAAATGCAATCGGCCCTGGGTGATTTACTCACTAACAAGAAAATCTACGGTTGGTATTGGGGACATGAACATCGTTGCATGATTTACGATCGTCATCCCCAGTTTGAGATCTATGGACGCTGCGTCGGACACAGCGGCTATCCCTACTTCACCGACAAGAACAAAGCGGGAACCGTTTCCGCCCCAGGGGCGCAAGGCTCTACCTGGCGGACAGTTGGTATGAAGAACATGGTACCCGGCGGCATGATTCTGGAGGGCCCCAATCCTTATGTGAAGGATCATGAGAAAGAGTATGGCCCGAACGGCTACATGACGTTGGAACTGGATGGCAATCGCATAAACGAGATCGTTCAGATGCCCGATGGCAGCAATGTCTATGAGCGTGAGATTGTTTGATGAACGTGCGCCGGCGCCGCGGTGCTGGCAGGGACAACTAGAAATAAAACAATTGAGGAGGAGTCATGACCGATCCGGTTAAACAAAAACGCAAGGTTCAGTCTCCGGTTTACGAGGCTAATGAGATACCCAAAGAAGAAAGAGCTTCCCAAAGCGGCGACGATGCAGAGGCCGAAACGGAAGTCAAAAAGCATGGCGAAGGGTTTGAAGCCGCCAGACCCTGGCGAGTGGCAAAAAGCTTGGTCTTGCTGCGCGAGCAAGTGAACGCCATGGCGCCGGCTCGCAGCAAGGCTAGCGACGGTACTATCGGTGATCCTGCACACCAGAGTAGGGATTCGGACCATAACCCGTGGATTGTCGACGGCAGCGTAGGCGTGGTAACGGCAATGGACATCACGCACGATGTGGCTCATGGTTGTGATGCCCAGAAAATTGCTGACGCGATTCACGCCAATAAGGACCCTCGTATTAAATACATAATCTGGAACAGCAGGATTGCGCGCTCCTACATCAAGAACGGCAAGGCACCATGGACCTGGCTGGCCTATGGTGGCAGCAACCCGCACGACAAGCATGTCCACATTTCGGTGAGAACCGATAAGTCAAACTACGATTCGACGAAGTCCTGGAGTCTTTGAACGTAGGCTGATGTCGCTGCGACACTCGAAGTTCGGTCTGTCACCTGACTCTTAAGGTCGCTAATTAATTTGTTTCGGTTAAAACCGGTTCCGTACCGAGATCTGCCTGCTTCGCGGCCTTCATATTGAAGCGCCCTCACCGGAATTCGCTTAACTCGAGTTTCGACAGATTTAAACATCATGCCTAAGTCTGAAAAAATCCGAGTCATGATCTCCAGCCGCTGCAAGGCGACGATTCCGTACAAGGGGAAGCCCGTACTGCTATCCGAGCTCCGCAAGCTCTTAAAAAAAGACATCGAGACACTAGTCTTGTGGCCCGGTCAGAACACGCTCTGTGACTGCTGGATTAACGAAGACAGTGCTGGTTCGGAGTTGAATGAGACCTGGTGGGAGCGATGTTTGAGAGAGTCCAGGCAAGCAGACATCGTTATCGTTCTTTATAACGGCGAATCTGGCGGATCGATCAAGAAAGAACCGATGGGAATCTGCCACGCGGAACTGGAAGCCGTGTTAACCACTCAATCGAAGAAGGTCCGTGGCATACCCTTACCACTGGCGGATTTGCCGAAGGATAAATTGCAGCGGAAGTGCGACGAGGCCTTCCGCGCCTACGTAACTAACTTAGATATTTTTGGACCGCAAGCTAACACTGGAGAGGAACTAATCGAGCGAGTTCATCAGGAACTCAGGGATGCTGTCATTACCCTGGTGCAGAACGCCGCTGTAACTCCCGATTTGGGCAGGTCCAATATTGGACCTGCCCTCGAGTGGCATCGACTTAATTATGCGCGACGTGAACGGGCAATGCGTGCTGAGGTCCAATTGGTCCTGGGGGAGGTGGAGGGTACCGAGCCAGGTAATCTGGAGCCTACGGAAGAAGAGTGGATGACTGTATGGCTGAACGTTGCCGGCAAGAAAATACTAGCGGCACTGCATGCAGTACCTGCCAGCCTCTCGCAATCAGCCGCGCGTGAAAAAGTGGGCCAGCCGTTTCTGCTGGACCATACACTCCACGCAGATCTTGCTGTCGGTGACGGCGGCCCGCTACATATCGTCGCTTGCTACAAAGGAGCTACTGAGAGCCAGGCTTTGAAGATGCTAGGCTTTCCGGATGCGACAGTGGTGCCAGGAAGGTTTGGTCTGCACGTCGCGGACTCAGTGCAGAAGATTCAGATAGCCCTCTTGAAGAACTGCGAAAGTCCAACTGCGACCAGAAGCGCGGTCACAGCGTGGCGGGAATGGTTGCAGCGATCGGCAGAAGATCGACTTGTCGCGACTCGCGCCATTGCCAGAAAACGGATCATCGCTGCAATTGCCGGAGAGAACCAGGGGTGAAGGTCCGAAGATTGAGGCTCAGTGTGAACTCGCAACGATTCGATTCATTAATTTGCGGAATCCGTACTCTTCACGACGGACGTAACGCGCGCCAGTGAGGCGTTTCGCCTCAGCGTTTGATAAGGCGGTTTACGTCCGCGCCGGACTATTAATTTAGGAGCAAGCTTATGCGAGTGTTTGTTGGTTTCGGATACAACGAGCGTGATAGTTGGATTGAAACTCAAGTCTTTCCCATTCTGCAGAACATGGGCTTCGTTGTTGTCGACGGGAAATACTGGTATGGAGAAAGCTTACAAGATCAGGTTAAGTCTCTCATCAAACAATCGGATGCTGTAGTCGGATTTTTGACGATTCGCGACCCCGCAAGCACCGGAGATTTTAACTCGCATCTTTGGGTGCAGAACGAACTGGTTTATGCGGTTGGGCTTGAGAAACCAATCATTCCGATTAGGGAAGAGAATGTCAGAGTTCCGGACGCAATCCTTGGAAACATTCAGTACATCATGCTTCGCCAGAATGATCGCCTCGCTTGTGTGTCGGAGTTAGTTCGCGCCCTCGGCAGAAAAGACATTCGTAGAATTAAACTCGAAACGCGCACCGATAAATTACGACGCGACTTGTTGCGATGGCGAGTGGATCAGAATTTCGAAATCCGCTACCGAACGCGGGATTTTGCCACCGGAATAGACTCGGATCCGCAAACCGGCCGATTAGAAGTTGTCAACTATGGTTTCTATCTAAACGTTTCAAATGTGCCCAGAAAGGATTTGGTGGAGATTGTGGGAGTTTTAAACGGTCAGGTAAAATTCGATTCTGGATTCGCATCCGCGGACGCTGTCTCAATAAAAATCTAATTCAGAGGAAGCTATGTCTACACGATACGAGATTCGACAGTGGGAAAAGTACGAAGGAAACAAATGGTGGAAGTGGGCCGTTTGGATCGAGGGAAGCGAGGAGGCACTGAACGAAGTTGAGTATGTTGAATGGACTCTCCATCCGAGTTTTCCTGATCCGGTGCGGAAGATCACGGATCGTTCGCAGAAGTTTAAATTGGAGACGGGTGGGTGGGGAGTTTTGCCAATCCACGCTAAAGTTGTGACTAAGGACGGCCAATATCTCAAACTCAGTCATCATCTCCAGCTTAGTTATAAGAATCTAATTTAGGGGAATCTATGTAGTAGAGATTCGACAGTACGAAGGCAGCAATGGTGAAAGTGGGCAGTCGAAGGAACAAGGAGGCACCTCCGAGGTCGAGTATGTTGAATGATTCTCCCTCCGACAAAATGGAGTAAGCTTCGCCACCTCCCTCACTTCTTACCCCCAGGTATCGATACTCTAATTTGTCGACCGATTAGTTTGATTGTGCATGATACTTTCGAAGTGCCGCTCGAAAAACCAGACTCCTGACAATTCAAGGCGCAAAAGCGCGAGGTGTAAAAGATGCGAGCATTCATCATCCGTCCGTTCGGCAAGAAAAAAGATCTCAAGGACAATGAAATCGACTTCGACGAGGTATCGCGCGCGCTCATTGGGCCGGCGCTTGACGCTGTCGGAGCTGAGGGCCGTGAGACGCTCGACATCGTCAAGTCGGGCAACATCCGCACAGATATGTTTCGCCGCCTGCTGACGGCCGACCTCGTCGTCGCAGACCTTTCGATCCACAATGCGAATGTCTTTTACGAGCTCGGCATTCGTCATGCGTTGCGCGACCACGGCACCTTCATGCTCCGCTCGGACGCTGATTCTTTTCCCTTCGACCTGCAGACTGATCGTTACTTCACCTATGACAAGAAAGACCCGGCGGCAAGTTTACCGGACTTGATTACCGCCCTGCGCAGCGTGAAAGCGGAGATTGAGAAGGACTACACGGCGAAGGATAGTCCTGTCTTCGCGTCGTTACCAAACTTAACTGAGCCCGACCCTTCGCTCTTTAACCCTGTGCCGCAGGACTTCGGCGAGGAGGTTACGCTTGCCTCTGCAAACAAACAGCCAGGTGACCTTGCCCTTCTTTCTTACGAGGTGAAAGACTCCGAGTGGGAGGTAAGAGGCTGGCGCACTGTCGGGACTGCCCAGTTTGATCTCAAGGCACTCGCCGGCGCGCGGGAAACATGGGAGCAAGTTCGCAAACTGGACCCGCAGGATCTTGAGGCGAACATACGCCTCGGCACCGTCTACGAGAGGCTTGGTGATCTGACGCGATCGACGCAGGCGCTTGAGCGCGCCCTTAAGAACCCGGCAATCAAGAATGATCAGCGGGCGGAGGTCTACGCACTACTGGGGCGTAACGCGAAGGCGCGTTGGCGCAGCGAGTGGAAAGGCGAGTCACCGGAAACGCGTTCCGCGAAAGCGCTGGAGTCGCCCGCCTTGCGCGACTCTTTTGAGAATTACCAACGCGCGTTCAACGAGGACCTTAACCACTTTTACTCCGGACTAAATGCTTTGGCGATGCTTTCAATGATGAATGAACTCGCCGTAGCCCTTCCTGGCGCGTGGAGTGGGATGTTTGACACAGACGAGGAAGCCAATGGAGCTCTCGCTTCTCAAAAGGACCAGTCGGTTAAATTAGCAGCCGCTGTCAGTCTCTCCCTGGAAGCGACGCGAAGCCGCTTCAAGCGGGACGGCAAAAAGGACATTTGGGCAGAAATTAGCGCGGCCGACTTACTATTTATTACTTCAAAGCGGCCGGCCCGAGTAGCCTCTGCCTATCGCGATGCGCTTGCCGGGGCGCCCGACTTTGCCTGCGATTCCGTGCGAAATCAGCTAACGATCTATCAGGAGCTGGGCGTTCTCGCGGGCAATTTTGCGGAAGTGCTAAAGGTAGTTGGCGAGCCCCCGGCGGGCAATCAGCCAACGCCGCAGCAGCGAAAAAAAGTGCTTCTGTTTGCTGGCCATATGATAGACGCGCCGGATCGCAAGGACCCGCGCTTTCCTGCGGCGCAAGAAGGCGTCGCTCGGCAAAAAATCAAAGAGGCTGTCGTCAGGGAGATGGAAACGGGAGCAGGTGTTGCCTCCGGGTATGCGGGTGGAGCAAGCGGCGGCGACATATTATTTCTGGAGGTCTGTGCTGAGCTCGGCATACCGACGCGGCTTTATCTCGCGATTCCTGAGCGCGACTACGTCAAAGCGTCCGTTGCGAAAGCCGGTGAGGATTGGAAGCATCGCTTTTGGACCGTCTTTAACCAGCATGCTCAACAGAAAGCCGTCCGCGTGTTGAGCAACGCTGTCGACGTAGCCGACGATCAAGACTATCTACCCGCGTGGCTGCGTTCAAAACGCGACTATACGATCTGGCAGCGCAATAATCTCTGGATGCTCTTCAACGCGCTCGACGAAGGCTGCGATCCGAAGACCAGCGATCCGAACATCACGCTAATCGCCCTTTGGGACGGTGCCGGCGGCGATGGACCAGGAGGAACAGGAGACCTGGTCAATAAAGTCGAAAACCTCGGCGCGCGATGTGTAATCCTCAAAACGAAAGAACTCTTCGGCCTCTGACGCTGGCGGGCTAGGAAGGCCATTAGCCAGGCTCGGCTAAGACGAAGGCATCCTCTGCGGCCCGAAAGCCCATCTTAACGCTCCTTCTTTCTTGCGTCTTTGGCGGCTTGGAGTCTCGGCGGTCAAATTTGTCAGACTTGAGACTTAAGACCGAGGGACGTTATATTGTTTACCGCACGCGGAGGGGTCGCATAATGGTAGTGCAGCGGTCTTGAAAACCGCCGGCCGAAAGGCTATGCAGGTTCGAGTCCTGTCCCCTCCGCCATTCTTTTCAGGGCCCTCACCCCAAGCGTTTGTAACTTGAACCGATAATTTGCCGCTCCGGCAACTTAAATGGTTCCAATGTTCGTGGGAAAATACAAACTATCCTACATTCCTTCGTAAATTGTTACGCGCTTTCTTGAAGAGCAGTTCGCGGCAACTTATTGGCTTCCAACAGCACCGGCAATGGCGCGAATATATATCTCCTCAACCTATAGCGATCTTGTAGAGGCGCGTGAAGCTGTTTGTGGAGCGCTGCGCAAGATGCAACATGATGTCATTGCAATGGAGGACTATGTTGCTGCGGATCAGCGTCCACTCGACAAGTGTCTTGCTGATGTTGCTGCTTGCGACATATACGTGGGCATTTTTGCCTGGCGCTATGGCTATGTTCCACCAGATCAAGAGCGTTCCATTACTGAATTGGAGTTCCGCCAGGCCCAGCAATCCAGGAAGCCATGTCTCTTGTTTTTGCTTCATGAAGAAGCTCCCTGGCCTCGGAAGCTCCTCGATCGAAACCTTGAACCTATTGAAGAATTAAGGGCAGAGCTAGCTCGCGATTACATCGTGAGTTTCTTTCGGACCCCTGATGACCTGGCGGCAGCCGTTAGTGTTTCGGTGGTCGGTGTCGAGAAAGCTGCTTCGCAGGATGGCAATGGCCGTCCGCTCAATGAGACTCAACTACTCGAACTTGTGAGTAAGTTGGTGAACCAATGCAATGAGTTGCTTAGAGAGCGCAAAGATTCGGATCACAAGGCATACGAGGATTTTGTTGAAGGTGTACTTGCCGACTTTGAGGCAGTGCATCAAAACTACCTGGAGAGTTTTCAGAGCTACCGCAAGATGGTGGACGGCCAATCCATCGCGCTTACCTCGGATCATCCGGTCCTGAAAAAGATTGATGAGGATATGTTGTTTACAACTCAGCTCCGGTTGAAGCTTGAAGCTCTGAAAGAATTTCAGCAGGACCCACTCTTCGGCTCCTTCATCAAACAGATAGTTGAATACACACAAGGCACAGAACTCTCGAAGAGGGTTGTGCTAACCGGGCGTCGAGGTCTCAACGTTCCTCGACGCTACACCATTGTGGGTCTAACAGAAATATTCGGAAAAGACACTTCGGATTCGCAGAAGCAAAAAGAAGCGCTAGCTCTCTTAGACAGGGTTGTGAGCGACCTCCAGTTTGTCTATGGACGTGTTCTCGATGAACACATGAAGGTGAAAAAAAGTCTCCTCAATCGTCGGCGTGAGTAAACTCTTGATTTTGTATCGGCCTGAAGAAATCTCCTCAGAACTCTGTTACTTCCGAAGGTTGATAAGTGCGAACAACAGTACCGTCGCGCGGATTAATCTCTACCACGTACGTCATCTGAGCCAGCGTAAAGTCGAAGAACAACACGAACCATAGAAAATCATCCGGCGGTTCACAATACTTCAACATAGCTTCGACGAAGAAGCTGTCGCTATCCATTCCTAAAGATATGGCTGACCGCGCACTCTCCAAAGCGATCGAGACCGCAATGTCGGAATCAATGAAATTGAAATCGATGACCTTGATGCCACCCTCCAGCGTTCCTGAGGGATACTCCGCGACTCTTCCGTCGACGACGCTATAAGTATTAATTTGTTGCTCAGACCAGTCATAGTATTCGAGAATCCAAATCGTGCTCCTGCCGGACTTTGCATCCGCATAGTGCCAGTCGTTGCGCAGACTGACCGGTTCAGAGATGCACTGCTGGCAGATGCCCTGCTGGGAGAGTCCACACAAAGACGCCCTTGGGTCATACACACTTTTTACTAAGCGCGCCGCTTCCTTGGCGGTCATGTAACGCGGCTGCGGTAGGTCTAGCAGCGTGTTCAAAAGAGCATCAAAAGAAGTTTTGTAGTTGACTGAATTAGTAAAGTCGATGTGAATCCTGTCTCGAATGAAAGCAGGCTGCTCACACACCTGATACCGTATAGGTAGAATCTTGGGCCGGCCGACAGACGATTCGAGATCTCTTGCCGCTTCAAGTTCGCGTCTCACCCAAAGTGACTCGACAGCATTTGGTGAAAGTATCACGCCAAAGAATTCCATCTCCGCTATGCCTTCAAGGATCCTGGACGATAGACTGTCTCCGCCCCTTATCTCAGCCTCGTCAAACCAAACGGCAATTTTTCCGATCAGCAGATCTCTTGCGAGCTGTTTCGCGAATTCCTTATCCGCGTGACTGTGTGACAGGAAAATACTTGAGTATATTCTCTTTGGCCGGTTCAAGCCGGGCACAACCACACCGGGAAAATCTTTTAATTTAATGTCCGAGGACATTCCGAGCTTTGCCAAGACCGAGTTATCGTAGATCCCGAACCACCTTATAGGAGTTCTAGCGCGCGAGTAATGAAGATACCTGGCTACCTTTACTAGTCCAGGAGTGCTATCAGCCTTGGGAGTATCACCGTTGGACTCGGTTGTTTTTGAAAATAAGATCTCGGTTATGTTTGGCAAAGTTTCTTTCTTGATGAGACGCATGGCTTCGATTGAGAGGTTCTCGGCCATGTAGTCGAGTACTTCAAGGTAGCTGATTTCGTTGTCCTTAAATCTATTTAGCAAGGACTCCATCTTTCTCGCTTTACTCCTGGAGAACCAACCTTTCTCCCACTTCAGCTGAGCCTTCGTCCCCATAGACAAGGCCATGACTATCAAGAAGGCGTCCCAGATCTTGTCGCCGTCGTACAGCTCAATGTCGAACGTCTGAAACGATTCCTGAAGATCGTATAACCAAACAGCGAGCGAGCCGCTTGCCTTAAAGGTTCCGTCATCGAACTTCCTGAAGGGCATTTTTGCTTGGTAGCGCGTGAACAGTAAGTGGTCTACGAGTTTCTTGTAACCTTTCCGTCACCTAGTCCTCTTCGATCCCTAAAGCTGCCGTGAGTATCTTGTCTACAATCAGATAGGCTCCGTACACGATCAAAAAAATCAGAACAATGCTACTCAAATTCCAACCGAAGCCGTGCCACCATTGGTAGGCCCAATACATTGAGGACAAGCCGACGAAGATTATGGTTAAGGCAGTTTGCCAGAAACCACTGCCCCAGACTTGTACGATCGTCGCAATGTACAAGCAAAGACCAATTAAACGGAGGAAGATTCCCAGAAAGGCGAACAAGACGACTAGAAATTTCATCGCAACAGTTCCTTTGGTTAAGGTTCGAACTGTAGGTAAGGAAAACAAGTTTCGGCTTAACGTTGATGAACGCCGAGCTGGTCGGTTGAATGCGATTATTAAACCACCGCAGCCACGGTCAAATAACCAACTGCCACCGCTAAAACGCAAAGCTTACGCTGGTGCGTTTACCCTCATATCATAGTTCCCAGAGACTGATGCTCTGCTCAAAAGTACCAGTAAGATAGTTCGCCACTGGCGCTTCCAGGCAACTGAGCAGCATTCTAACTAGCGCTGACGTACCGTGTCTCTGACAGAACTGTCGGTAATGCTTAAGTTCCAATTTGCACTTCCGGCAATTTGATGTTCCGAAACACCGATCTCGGCAAGTCGGAGATCCGAAATTCCTCAGTTATCCATACGTGCGGCAAGTAATGCTTCCACTCGAAGCAAGGAATTGCTTCAAGTTACCCCAGTGATCAGCCGAATGGCAGCGAGATAGCGCCGCAGACGCGAATGTGTCGGTGTTCAGTCTCAAATCCCAAGTCTCAAGTTGCAAGCCACAGTCGTCAGCCTCAGGTCCCAACTCTCGCGCTACTGTGGCAAAATGGCGACAACGGAATTCTGCGTACGAAAAACAGAAAACTGGGCGTGGTCGTTAACGTCAAAGATCCAAGACCAAAGGCCTAAGGCCAATCGAATGAAAGTAACCATCGGCCAAATCAATACGATCAACGGCGACTACGAACATAACGTCGCCGGGATCCTGCGCGCGATTGAACAAGGCAAGCGTGAGAAGTCGGATCTAGTCGTCTTACCCGAAACCAGCATCCAGGGCTACACGTCATTAGATTGGTTTCTTGATCGGGACGTGGCGCTTCACAGCCTCGAACCTCTGCAACAGATCATTCCGGCCACCGACGGAATTACGGCGGTCGTCGGTACCGTGAGACCGACTGACAAGGCCAACGGACGTCCGCTATTCAACTCCGCCGCTATCATCCGGGATCGGAAGTTGATCGGTTTCGCTGACAAAACTCTATTGCCTGAATACGACGTTTTCGATGATCCGCGTTACTTCGAGCCGGGATCTCAACGACAGCTCTTTCAAGTCAATGGCAGCAATCTGGGCATCGCCGTTTGTGAAGACTTTTGGAACGACAAGACGTTTTGGAAACATCGTCTTTATTCGCACGATCCGGCTGACGAGCTAATCGATATGGGCGCGGAAGTGCTCATTTCGATCAATGCTTCGCCTTTCAACAAGGGGAAGATGGGCCAGCGTTGCTCGATGGTTTCGCATCGCGCGAAAGCCGCAAACCTTCCGATTGTCTTCGTAAACCTGATCGGCGGCAACGACGGCATTATCTTCGACGGTGCCAGCATGGTGGCGGACTGTGAAGGCAAGATCATCATGCAGGCGCCGCCCTTCGAAGAGTTTATCGGCACCGTCGATCTCGATTGTGGCGTGCGCGACGAGCGTTGCTTGCCGGGAGACGGTATCGAGACTGTCAGAAGCGCCCTGGTCCTGGGCATTCGCGACTACGCGCGCAAGAATCGCTTTTCGCAGGCCGTAATTGGTCTGTCGGGTGGACTCGACTCTGCTGTCGTTTCCGCGCTTGCCTGCGAAGCTTTGGGACCAGAAAACGTGCTCGCGGTAATGATGCCTTCACCTTACTCTTCGCGCTCCAGCATCGATGATTCGGTAGAGCTCGGAAACAGACTTGGGATGCGGGTTATAGAACGACCAATCACCGAAGCCTTCCAGGTATTGTTAAAGGAGCTGAAGCTGAAACCACCCAGCGCTACCGAAAAGAGTTCACACGCAGCGGAGAATCTGCAGTCGCGTTTGCGCGGCAACATTCTGATGTCGATCTCAAACGACGAAGGAAGGTTGTTGCTTTCTACCGGTAATAAATCAGAACTGGCACTGGGGTATTGCACGCTTTACGGGGATACAAATGGCGGCCTCGCAGTAATCGGCGATCTATTGAAGACGGAGGTCTACGCACTGGCTCGACACTTCAATTCGGCGCAGGAGCAAATTCCGCAATCCATCATCAACAAGCGGCCATCGGCAGAACTTGCTCCGAATCAGTTTGACGATCAATCACTGCCGCCGTATGACCGGCTCGATCCTATTTTAAGGATGTACTTCGAGGACAAGGCGACGCCAGATGAGATCATTGCTGCAGGGAATGAGAGCGGTCTTGTCTATGACATTCTTAATCGCGTGGAGTCGCCGGCAAATGAGTTTAAGCGACGGCAGTTACCTCCGACACTTATCATTTCACGCAACGCGATCGGAATCGGACGAAGGCGCCCGGTGACACATCATTACAAGCGACGTCCAGCGGAGCGAGTGCAATCGGCGGACTGAGGTTTGAAAAGAAGAAACCGCCAAGCCGCCATGAAACGCCAAGAGCGCCAAGAAATTACCAGTTGCCGATTGTTAGTTGTCGATTAGAGTGGGAGTTTTGAGGCGCTCAGCCAACCAGCACGCAAACCTCCGTGGCGTACCTGGTGTACTGGCGTTTCATGGCGACTTGGCGGTTTTCCTTTAACCCTGCTGCTTTCTTTACTTGCCATTAACGGCGTACTCAAGCAATATCCCGCTGTCCCAAAAAAATTCCCCCGTTTTGTAACAACAATTTTCTAAGCAGGTGAAGAAAATGACGCAGAGGTTTCATTACTGGCAACTTGTTATGGCGGTTCTTTTTTCAGCGACCTGCCTGATTGCAGTTACCGCCCAGGAAAAACCAAAGGCTCCGGACGCTGAAGTTAAAGCCATTGAGGCCATCAGCAGCGCGCCAGACGCGGCTGCCAAACTGACAGAAGCGGAAGCCTTTGTGAAAAAATATCCGAAGAGCACTCTGCGTCCCCAAGTGGTGCTGGTTATTTCCGGGGAGATTGGTCGAGTAGCGGACGCTGCCCAGCGTTTGGCGCTTGGGGAAAGATTTTTGAAGACATTTGGGTCTGACCCGGACTCGGATCGGATGAAAGGGTTGGTGGTTGATGAATACGTTCTTGCTAACCGCGCCGATGATGCATTCAGATTTGGCACGGACATTCTCAGCAAACAACCAGACAATCTGGCGGTGCTTTCGACGTTAGCGCTGGCGGGAACCGAAGAGGCTAGAAAGCAGAATGCAAAGTACGCGACCCAGGCCCTGCAGTATGGAGTGAAGGCGATCGAATTGATTGAGACGAACAAGAAGCCGGCCACTATGGATGATGCCTACTGGACCTACCAACAGTCATTACTGCCGCGATTGTATCTGAGCATGGGAGCGCTCGCTGTGGCTAGCGGCAAGCCGGCAGACGCAAGACCCCGTTTGGAAAAAGCAGTCCAGCTTAATCCCACAGAACCGACTGCATATGTTTTTCTCGGTGGTCTGGTCGACGATGAATATCGCGCGGCCGCGGAGGCGTATCAAGCAATGAGCGAGGGTCCAGAGAAGCAGGCCGCCTTGAAGAAGGCCACTGACCTTATGGACAAGGTTATTGATCTCTACGCACGTGCTTTAGGTGGAGCGTCAGGTAAGCCTGAGTACAAGACGATGTACGATCAGGTGCTGGAATTAATCACGCCCTATTACCGCTATCGATACAAATCCACAACCGGACTTCAGCCGCTGATTGATAAGTACAAGACGCCAAAGTAAGTTTCGAGTTTAGAGTTTCGAGTTCCGAGATCAAAGCAACAATTAGACGGAGTCGTGGACAAGGCTGCTTCGACGTAGCACTGATTGTGGAACCTACACTCGAAACCCGAAACTCGGAACCCGAAACTTTCTCAGGCTGCATAACGCGCGTAGACTGTCTTTACTTTCTCGAGAAAGTCGCGGCGGTCGATCACGAAGTGCAGCTTCACAGGACCGGAACCTGAGGCAAGTTTCTCAACCAGCTTTTCCAGCACTTCAAACTGATCACGTTCAGTGATCCCCTGTGCGTCCAAATAACCGGAGTGGCGCAGGCGACGAACCAGCTCCATTAGAGTTAGGCGGCCCGCCAGAGTTTGACCTCCATGAGTCTGCGAGCGACTCACCAGGTATTGAACCACCAGGGCTTCGTTATAGAGAGTCGGCGCCAGGAAGAGTCGCGAACCGCTGCGTTCCCATCCCTCGGTTATTCGTTGTGAAGGCCGGATAGTTCGCAACCTCTCGAACATTTCTGCGAAGTCAACCTTCGGATTTCTTCGCTCAAGGAACGCGCGCGTGACTTCGAGTAACCATCCCTCGCCCTCAAAATCCAGCGTTTCCCTCAATGTTTCCAGCCAATCAAAGAGCACCGCCCGCAGATCCGACTTCGTTTCCGCAAGTTGAAATTGCTCACCTTTTGGCAAGGATTTGACGAGTTTTCGGCGTAGGCCGTCGGTAGCCTTGCCGCCCACGATGCGCGTCGTATCAAAGCGCGCGTGCCAGCGCCTGGCAGCGTTGCAGTGAGGACAATGAGGATTCTTTTCGTCGCTGTCGAAGAAGGGGCGCGTCGCGATGCGGCCGGTGAGTTCAGCAACAGTTGGCGAATAACGTTTTATTTCGGAGTAGGCGGTGCGCGGCGCGAGTCCAAACTGGCGCGTAAAAATATCGAAGATGCAGGCGAGGCAGACGAGGGTAGTGTATTCCGTGATCGTGCCACGCGGAAACTCGCTGAGATCCAGTTGGAAACGGTTGCTGCTCATCAATGGGAGCAGGCTTTGCCCGCTGGTGCGCGGTAAGTCTTTGACTTACCGCAAACTCGCTTTCAATTTAATAGGCGAGGGCTTAGCCCTCGCCTGGATTATAGAAGTAATCGCTGCCTGTAAGTCAGAGACGTACCGCGCACCAGAGGCAAAGTCCGGCACCCACCACCCGAAACCCAATAACAATTTCAATTTTTCGTCACACAGGAACACCGCGGGGTGTGAACGAGAACAACCCGCGTGCTCATCCGATCGAAACCAGCGCCGGCGTCAGCTCCGCATCCGTGTGGCCCAATGCTAGATCAAGCTCCGCCGCTACGTCTCCAGTTCCCGCGCTCAACTTTTTAAAGTCGAACAGTTCGCCATCAAGAAGATGCGAAGGCTTTACGTTGCTCAGCGCCTTTAGCATTGAACCCCGGACGTGCGGAATTTCTCTTTCGAGCTCGTTGAGCAATCGCTTGACGCGCGCGCGTTTTAGGTTCGATTGCGAACCACACAGATCGCAGGGGATGATAGGGAACTGCTGCAAGTCGGCAAATTCCGCGATATCTGATTCGCGACAGAAGGCGAGGGGCCGAATCACAGTGTTCCGTCCATCCAGCGAACGCAACACCGGAGGCATTGCTTTCATTGTCCCGCCGTAAAGAATGTTGAGCAGGAACGTCGCGATGATGTCGTCGGCATGATGACCAAGTGCAATCTTGTTGCAGCGCTCTGCTACCGCGAGGTTATAAAGAATTCCTCTTCTCAGTCGCGAGCAGACGGCGCAGAAGGTTTTCCCTTCAGGAACCAGTCGCTTGACGATTGAATAGGTGTCTTCTTCGATGATGCGGAAGGGAACGTCTCGCGAACTAAGATATTCCGGGAGCACCTCAGCCGGAAATCCGGGTTGCTTTTGATCGAGATTGACGGCCAGCAGGTCAAAGTTGACTGGCGCTCGCTGCCGAATATCCAGCAGCAAGTCGAGCAAGGTGTAGCTGTCTTTGCCCCCGGACAGACAAACCATGATCCGGTCGCCGTCCTGGATCATCGCAAACCTGTCGATTGCCTCGCCCATCCGGCGGAGAAGTTTCGTTTTAATCTTGAGTTCGACCATCTATTAGCAATTAACTCCGATTCGTAATGCCTGAGAATGCCATGTCCGCACGTCAACTGACAATAATCGAGACTTAAGTGCCGAACTGAGCTTGAGGTGTCGCCTCTCTCTCATTGGGCAACCACCTTTACTAAGAGTCCGACGGTCTCCAAAAACATTTCGGATTATAATTTCATTACAGGGCTGGACACGTGAGTTCGAGTGCAGCTATTATGAATTCCCGCTTCGAGGCGGTAGATCACACGGCTAGCTTCCCAGCTAGCGAACAATCCAAAACAGGAAGGCAAGCGCGTCGTTTTGTTGCTTTTACCGAACCCGATTGGCACCTGTGACTAAACTTACCGCGGCCCCCATTCAACGGAGGTATAAATGCTCAGGATAGGAAAAAATCCCAAGGATCAGAGCGACGAACATACAAACGACCGGCAGGAAGCGCCGTCTTATTCCACTCAACAACAATCTTATGCTCCGGCAACAAGCCCCGCAGCTACGCGCCCAGACTCTACGCCGACTCCTGCCAAGGCGATGACCGAGAGTGAAAATCTCGCCCGGGAGATTAAAGAAGGCACCTTGAGTGGTTTCGTCGGAAGCGGCACCGAGCTGACTGGTGAGACGACGTTCAAAGCGATGCTGCGCGTTGACGGACACCTTTCCGGAAAAATCAGCTCGAGCAGCGGAACTCTGATCGTGGGAGCCACTGGTAAGATCGACGCTAACGTTGAGGTTGCGGTAGCCGTTGTCCATGGAACCGTCAACGGCGACATCATTGCGTCCCAACGTTTGGAATTAGGTCGAGCTTCAAAGGTTAATGGAAACATTCAAACGCCGTCGTTGGTCATTGAACAGGGTGGCATCTTTGAAGGCAACTGTAAGATGATCAAGATGACTGCCGCACTCGATAAGTCGCGCGACGAGAAACGGATACCGGACGTGAAGTCGCCTCTCGACACTACGGGCATGAAGCCCACGCCTACTGACGTGAGCAAACCGACTGAGATGTCGAATCTGGCAGCTTCATCAGCGTCAAAACTCGCTAACTAAAGCGAGAGACCAAACAAGATCACATCAGGCGCTAGCCCAGGAGGGCTGGCGCCTTTTGCTTTGGGAGAAGCTTGGACAATTGCGGATTCGGATCGCTGAAACCGACAAGTCGCCGAGAACTCTTCAATGTCCAACCGTCCAAGGTCCAAAGCCCAAAGTCGGTCGGCGAAACTCGATGCGTTTATGGTCAGCTTACACAAGTCGAAGATCGTGGCCACAGACATTGGACTTTGAACTTTGGACCTAGGACGTTTTTTGGCCGCTTGGCGGTCTCTGTTCAAGTGAGAGTCTTCCGATTGGACTTCTTTGTTACTGGCCGATTGGCAATCGGCAATCGGCGATTGATAATCGCCCTTGACATGGATACAGCAACTCGTCGATACATAGAACTGTAAATTCCCCTTCGTTAATACAACCAATCTCGACACAAAACCCCCGAGCTGCAGAGCGAATATCAATGATACTGTCTCGCCCGCTCATCACGACGCCAAAGATCAGAATAGTAGTTTTTGCCTTGGTTTTAGCGGCTTATGACTCAACTGCAGGCGTGGTCCGCGCCCAATCAAAATCGGCGGTTCCGAAGCCGACATTGCTTTCAATTGTGCGCGCCGAAGATGAACGGCGTTGGGATGGGATTCTCGAAGGGTTACTCTTGCACTCGAATGCAGCGGTGCGCAGCCGCGCCGCTCTGGCAGCCGGACGAATCGGAAACGAGCTTGCGATGCCGTCCCTGGTTTCGTTGTTGCGGAGTGATAAGGATCGAAGTGTTCGTTCAGTGGCGGCTTTTGCTTTAGGTGAAATTGAATCCCCCAAAGCAGTCGCCGCCCTAACGTCCGAGCTTTCAAAGGGTGACGCTCCGCGCGCTCGCATTGTCGAGTCGCTGGGAAAGATTGCGGCTGCCCTTCCGCAAGGTGACGACGTCCAGAAGAAGGAAATTGGAAAGACGATCCTGGGGGTGCTTACCTTCGAAGCGCGCCGGCGCTCGGGTCCCGACTCAGAAGTAATCCTGCTGGCGCTTACTGCTACCCTCCGCGCTCGTCCCGAAGGTGCCGGGCCCGTTGTCGCCGAGTTTCTTTCTTACTCCGACGCACGCATTCGCTCTGACGCGGGCAATACACTCGCGCGACTGCGAGCCGCAGATGGCAACGCAGAATTGCGGAAATTGTTGACGAGCGATTCGGATCCAAATGTTCGCGCGAATGCCGCACGTGTCCTTGGTGCGACAGAAGATAAGGCTGCGTTCGATGGATTACTTGACCGCGCTTGGAACGATGATGACAAACGAGTGCGCATCAGTGCCATCCGTGCTTTAGCGACGTTAAAGGATGCGCGCGCCGCCGAACGATTATTGAAGATCCAGCTGGCCGGCGATGACGAGCTCTTAGAACTGGCAACTGCGATTGGTCGTTTACTCGCCGGGAAGCGAAAACCGGGCGGCAATTGAGTGGTTGAAAAACACGCGTGGGAGAGTAGGTCGTGCGGCTGAAGTTGAAACTGCGCTAGTTCGGATCGCTCCAATGGCTTATCTGGACGAGATTGGAAGTTCGAAACCAGGTAAGCGAAAGAGTTCAAGAGATGATGTTGACTGACTGGCGCGCCGCAACAAGCACTGCACAAGCGCTGGGCGAGTTCGCCGCCTTGCCGGACTCGCAAAAAAACAAAGCGGACCTCAGCAAGACGGCCCAGGAGCTCCTGCGCGCAATGCTGGATTATCGAAACTCCCCAGTGAAGCCAAACACATTGATTGCCGTGCATTCCGAATACGCCATACCTGACGTGATGCGCGCTCTGTCAGCCTTTAAACCTGCAAATCTCGACTCTATCTACCGTAATGTATTTGAAAGAACCTGACATGGCAGTTCGCACCACGGCTGCGGAATTGCTGGGCGATCTTCCGGCCGAGACCAGCAACATCCAGGCGCTTAGCTCGGCATTAAAGTTTGCGCTACAGGAAAAGGAGTCCAACGACGCTGCCCTCGCGATTCTGGATGCGCTCGCGAAATACAAGAACCCCTCAGCTAATCAGGCGATCATGCCGGCTTTGGATTCGCGCGACTACCTCGTGCGGCGCAAGGCGATTGAGTCTTTGAAAGCCACTGGTGCGGGTGATTTCAGTAACAAGCTCGGTGACGTAGGAACGCGAAACACCGCGCGCGATTACCAGCGCGCGATTTCGCGTATCGATAAGCGCGTTCTTGCCGTCGTTACTACAAACAAGGGACGTTTCACAATGGAGTTGCTGCCGGCAGAAGCGCCGCTCAACGTCGACAATTTTGTGCAACTCGCAAAGCGCGGTTACTTCAACAGGATCATGTTTCATCGCGTGGTGCCCAACTTCGTGATTCAGGGCGGCGACCCGCGCGGCGATGGAAATGGTGGCCCGGGTTATCAAATTCGTTGCGAGATTAATGAAGTTCCTTACCGGCGCGGCGCCGTTGGCATGGCGTTGTCCGGCAAAGATACCGGAGGATCGCAATGGTTCGTCACGCACGCGCCACAGCCGCACCTCGACGGTGGCTACACAGTGTTTGGGAACGTAATTTCTGGAATGGAAGTAGTCGATCGTATTGCGCGCGGGAGACGTGATTAATTCGATTGTCGTCACGGAAAGACCCGCGCCGAAAACTGCAAACGGCCCCGGTCAACATTCTTGAGAATTAGACACTCAGGCGCAGCTGTGAATAAACGATTCTACAAGCCAGGCGAGTTAGCTCGAGTCTGCAGCAGAGTTTCGCGCAAGTTTGGTGACCCTCTTCGCTGGGGCATTTCAATAGCAGTGGTGGCCTCGTCGTTCGCCGTCATCGCAACCGCGCAACCACGTGAAACTTCCATCGCCGAGCGTACTCGTTATCAAATCGAATTAAAGATCGATTTCGACGCGCTCTCTTATTCCGGTTCACAAAGAGTCAGGTGGATTAATCGTGGCGATCACGCTACCGGCACACTTTATTTTCATCTCTACTCCAACCTGCGCGTCGAAGGCCAATCTGCTTCAACAGATGAGCCAAAAATTGAAATTACGAAGGTTCGTCTCGTCGCAACGGATGCGCCTTTGATTTTTGCTCTTGAAGATCAGGGAACAACACTGCGCGTCAATCTGCGAGACTCGGTGCCGGTTGGGCAATCGGTTGACGTGGCGATGGAGTTTCGCGGGAGCGTTCCGGAGATCGATCCGGAAGAGTCGGCCATCACGACGCATGTCATAAAGCAAGTCAGCGCCGCACTTCGTGATGAGCGCGAAATGCGCCGCGCGCGCGATCTGAATTTTCGCTGCCGCGGCGTGATGTTGTTAGGTTCCGCATATCCGGTGTTAGCGGTTCATGACGGTGACGACTGGCGCCGCCGGCTGGATCCGGGTATCGGCGATCTCATCTTCAATGAGTCAGCTGATTATGAAGTAACAGTTACGTCAGTGCCGGGCGTTCAAATATTTGCGCCAGGGATCAGAGCAGGAAACCACTGACGGCAACGCAAGGACCTTTTCCGGAAGCGCCCTGCGAGATTTTGCGATCGTCGCCGGTCGCAGCTTGCGTTCCGAACAAACTACTGTAGGCCAAACAACTTTGCGTTCGGTCTTTCTCGCCGAGCATGAGCGAGTTGGCAAACATGTTCTTTCCGCGAGTGCCGCTGCGCTGCGAGTCTTCTCCGCCCGCTTTGGTGCGTTGCCGTATAAGACGATTACGATCGCCGAAGCGCCCCTGGTCGCTGGTTTGGGTAGCACAGAGTTTTCCGGGTTGATGGTGATCGCGAGCGCGTTTTATGTCGACTTCGACTCTCCCGCCATCCGCAATCTTCCCGAGATCATTCGCGAACAACGGCCGGCTGTGGAACAGAGTCTGGAATGGACCGTCGCGCATTTGTTGGCGCACCAGTGGTGGGGCAATGCGGTGGGGAACGATCCGGCGCGTGAGCCAGTCCTGGATGAAGCGCTTTCAGGTTGGTCGGCTTTGCTTTACTACGAGACGATTCATGGAGCGGAGCAGGCAGGCATCGTGCAGGAAGATCAGCTGCTGGGAGTTTACCGGCTCTATCGCACCTTCGGTGGTGAAGATATGGATGCGAACCGAGCGTCCCGCGATTATCGCAATTCGTTTCAATATGCTGCCATCGTTTCCACCAAGGGTGCGATGATGTTTGTAGTTTTGCGAAATTTGCTTGGAGACGAGAAGTTTTTTGCCGCGCTCAGCAGCTATTACAAAGCAAACCAGTTTGAGATCGCCCGGCTGGACGACCTCCAGGGCGCGTTCATTGCCGAAAGTCCCCTTGAACAAAGAAGAACGGTGGCTCGTACATTCAATCGCTGGTTGCAAAGCAAGCGCGGTGACGAAGACATCGCCAAGCCTGATCAGGAACTCGCAGCTACATTGGGACTCCCCTCCAAACCTCCCCAGCAAAAGAAAGGCGATCGCACCGCGTTGTCAGCGTTCGCAAAACTGGGAAAGTTTTTTTGGCAGCAGATGACGCGCATACGTTAAGGGTTAGCAGGATTGTGAAGAATTATGAGCAAGGTATTAAGAGCGTTTAGGGAAGAGGAATTGATCTCAGACAAGCGGAGCTTGAGCAGGCCGACGCGTACAGTCGAGATTGAAGAAAGTCTCGACCGGCTGGGTTGGCTGCTGGACGATCTCTTTCGCATCCCGGTGTTGGGGTGGCGCATCGGTTTGGATGCGCTTGTCGGTCTGATTCCGGGAGTCGGCGATACTGCGACAACAGTTGCATCTTTGTACGTGCTCGGTTCTGCCGTGCGCTATCGAGTGCCGAAAATCACACTGCTAAGAATGGGTCTTAACCTGGGGATTGACTACGCGCTCGGCTCGCTGCCGTTGGTGGGAGATTTGTTCGACGCGTGGTGGAAATCGAATCAGAAGAACGTCGAACTTTTGCGGCAGCGGGCAACAGTTTCTGCGGGTGAAGCTCGCCAGGGTCGTCTCAGCGACTGGCTGTTCGTCGGCGTGATTATGGTTTTCCTGGTGCTTCTCGCAATTGGCGCAGCGCTGGTGAGCTTTTATCTGCTGGCGATGCTGTTTCGCAGTCTGGCTTCAATGGCGCAGCTAGAGCTCCTACGAAGCGGATGCCATTTCGGTTGCTCCTGCCGCAGCTGCTTGTCGCATAACGCGATCGAGTGTCGCTTTCAACAAATCCAGGCCGCGTTCACCTGCGGCGAAACCTCGAAGTTTCCCTTCAGCGTCAAACAGGTAATAGGCTGGAACATATCCCTGATCGTTCTGAAACACCTCGCGCAGTTTGTGTTCATTGTCTATGGCGCAGGGCTCGGTGATGTTGTAGGTGGCCACCGCATCGCGCACAGCTTCCACGTCGGTGTCTGCTTCATAGCGCGGCATGTGGATGGCGATCACTCGCAAACCCTGCTCTCTTCCAACGTCGCGCCATTCGGCGATGCGTGGCAAATTCTCTTTGCAGGTTCCACAACTGACTGACCAGAAATGAATGATGGTTGGATGGCCGGCGACTTCCGCTTCCGCATGCGCCTGAGTTGTGCCGAACCACTCCGTCGCCCCATCAAGTTTGGGCATCTCGGTTCCGATTCTCATTGCCATTGTTGCTCTCTCCTAAATTCAAGAATGGGTGATAAGTAGGAACAGGTCTTACTTATCACCCATCTGCGATCCGACGATTAATTTACGCGTTGAGTGTTTTCTGACCGGGTTTCCACTCGGCCTGGCAAAGTCCGCCAGTTTGCAACGCCTGGATGACACGCAGCGTCTCCTCAGCTGAACGACCGATGTTCAAGTCATGAACCACCTTGTAACGCAGGATCCCTTCCGGATCGATTACAAACAATCCGCGCAGGGCGATACCACGACTCTCAATCAGCACTCCATAATCACGCGCTACCTCTTTGGTCGCATCGGCGGCGAGAGGATAGTTGAGACCTTCCACGCCACCTTTGTCGCGCGGGGTATTGATCCAGGCGCGATGCGAAAAAGCCGAATCGGTAGAAACACCGATGATGTCAGCGCCGATACCTTGAAAGTCTTCATAGCGATCGCTGAAAGCCGTCAGTTCTGTAGGACAAACAAACGTAAAGTCGAGCGGATAGAAAAGCAGAACAAGCCAGCGGCCTTTATAGTCTGCCAGTTTTACGTTCTCGTTTAACTTCTCCAAGTTCTTCGTTGAGGCCATATCAAAATCCGGCGCGGGCTGGCCCACCATCGCCTTCTCAAATGCTACTGCTGTTGCTGTCATGCATCCTCCGTAGTTTTCTAGTTAAGATAATTCCAGTTGGCATCGCCCAGGTTGAGCGATTGCTAAGATTCATTCGCTTTGGGTTCAATACAATCGGGACAGCGGCCCACCAGCGTCAGGTGAACCGACTCAGCTTGAAATTGAGACTTCCGCGCGGCTTCGTGCATCAGCTCTACTGGCTCCGCCAGATCGAAATCGACTAGCTTGCCGCACTCAGTGCAGAGGGCGTGATCATGGCGATCCGTAATCCCATCGTAGCGACTGGCGCCATCGCCGAAGCTGAGCTCACGCACCAAGCCCGCCTGCCGCAGATAACGAAGGGAGTTGTAAACGGTCGCGTAACTGATTGCCGGAAGGTGCTGCTTCGCCGCTGCAAAGATGTCGCTTGCCGTCGGATGGTCATCGCGCTCTCGCACGGCACGCAAAACCGCCTCACGTTGCGGCGTCAGCCGCTGCTTATCCCGATTTATTAAGCTCTTGCCCATAGCGTGGATTTATACTAATTCTAAATTAGTCACCTGTCAACCGGCTGGCACCCGGTCGGATCAGTAGCCCGCAAGCGCTCATGCTTCTGCTGCACCTTTAAATTAACGCGCTTCATCCCTTTAACTTTCGCTTGGACAATCTGCACCAAGGCACTTTCGCTTGGGCAATCTGCACCAAGGCAATCGCCACTCAAAGGGTCAATCGAAGGGCGTCAAGCGCGAATCGGCAGTCCAAAGCGGCTGGCTGCATAAGCGACGATGTTACGGGCGTAGCTGGGAAAGGCCGGGCAGGAAATTCCAAGCTGCTTTAGCATACCGGTAGCTTCAGTTGTGTCATACGTTTGATCGATGAAAAAGTAAGGCACGGCGGCGCGTGGCAGACCCGTGATGGGAGGGGAAATCGGCAACCTGAGAAATGAATGGACAACTGCGGGAGGCAGGCTAATCCGAGAGCCATGGCCGGAAATCTCCTCGGCGAGCACATCAAACAGCTCACGGGTGGAAAGTGGATTAGGATCCGCCAGTTGCAGAGTCTTCCCGATAGCGCGTGCATCCCGCGCGAGCGCGGCAAGACTTTCGACCACGAAATCAACCGGCACCAGGTTCAACTTCACTTCGCGGTTACCGATGTTCAGGATAGAAAATAGTCCAGGCGACTTCAGCAGGTACTTGATCAGGTAATAAACGCCATCGAACTTTGCGGTTTCACCCGAAACTGAGTCGCCGCAAACGACGGAGGGTCGATGAATAGTAATCGGTAGCTCACCACTTAATGTTGCAACTTCCGTCTCCGCAAGATACTTGGTCTCTTCATAGTAGTTCCGAAATCCGGCGTCGTGCTTTAACTCAGTCTCAAGGATCCGCCCGCGGCGCTTTCCGGCGACATAGCAAGTCGAGACGTAGTGATAGTGGAGTAGGTTGCGAACGGACTTGGCGAAGACGTTCACGTTGTGCGTGCCGTTAACATTCACAAGCATCGCAGGTTCACGCGGGACCGCCAGATCGTAAAGGGCTGCGAGGTGAAATATCAGCTCGGATTCGGAGCGGGCCAATTCCAGATCATGAGTATTCAAACCAAGGTCAGACTGGCTGATGTCGCCCTCGAGAATGCGAAAGTTCTCAATGGGTTTTTGAGTTTCCCGAGAGATGGATTGAAGATCTGATCGCGCCTGGCCGGCTAGTGCCGATTGAACCAGCAGCAGAAATTTGCTGCTATCCCGCGCGAGGCGCATGACTAGCCGGCTGGCGATGAAGCCAGGGAACCCGGTAATAAAGATTGTTTCACCCGCCGCCATACGCTGTAACGCAGACTTTAGTTTGCACTTCGGACTTACTTGCCATTCTTAGGGTGAATTATACTTGAACAAAACATGAAGCCGCGCAACCAACAGTTGCGGCTATATCCTCAGTCGGGAGAAATCCAATGGAATCGAATAAGCGTATTTTCTGCAACACAGACATGGCTGACGCTGATACTTCTCGTCAGCGCGATAGCTATTCAGGCGCAACAGGAAGAGTGCGCGACTCGCATTACCTTGCTGCAGGTGAACGACGTTTACCAGTTCGCGCCGGTTGATCGCGGCACTCGAGGTGGCCTTGGCCGCGTCGTTACTCTTAAAAAGCAAATCCAGAAAGACTCGCCGCACACGCTCTTTCTTTTCTCCGGCGACACCATTTCGCCCTCGGTCGAATCGATCACTCATAAAGGCGCTCAGATGATCGAAGCCTGGAATGTCGCAGGGCTCGACTATGCCACCTTCGGCAATCATGAATTCGATTTCGGTCCCGAGATTTTGCTGGAGCGGATTAAGGAATCGCGTTTCGGCTGGGTGGCGGCGAATGTCATCGATAAGAAAACGGGACAGCCGTTCGGTGGCGTTCCACCTTATGTTATTCGAGAGTTTGATGGCGTGAAGATTGGCATCATTGGTCTGGTTCTGCCCGAAACAAAAACAACCTCGCGGCCCGGAGCTGATGTCGAGTTTCTCAATCCCTGCGAGACTGCGAACAAATTAATCCCGGAGATACACTCGAAGGGAGCGCAGGTTGTAGTAGCGTTGACGCATCTTTCAATGAACGAAGATAAAGAAGTGGCGCGCTGTTCTGATGTAGATGTGATTATCGGCGGTCACGAGCATACGTTGCTGGAATCAGCCGCAGGCGGTGCGCCGATCTTCAAGATGACGGCGGATGCGCGCGAATTGGGAAGAATTGATTTGAATATTTCCAAGGCGACAGGGAAGTTGGAGAGCATCGATTGGAAAGTGATTCCAGTTACTGCCGAAACCAAAGAGGACAACGGACTTCGCTCCCGTTTACAGTAACTATGCAGGGCTGTTCCGCGAGCTTGCTCAAGTTATCGGGCGGTCAACGGTCGCCACTTGACGCGCGCAGCTTCGAAAGTCGCACGCGTGAAACCAATGTTGGCAATTTCATTGCGGACGCCTTTCGCAAAGCGATGCGCGCCGATGTGGCGCTCATGAATGGTGGCTCGATTCGCGCGGACTCTTTAATCAGCGCCGGCCGACTCACGAAGCGGGATTTGCTTGCAATCATTCCCTTTAAGAACAAAGTCGTGAAGCTGGAACTAACCGGAGCTGCACTTCGCTCGATGTTGGAACATGGCGTAGCGCGTAGCGCGGAAGACACGCAGCCGGGTCGCTTCCCTCAAGTTTCGGGAATTCGTTTTACGTTCGACGCCGGCCGCCCTGCAGGGTCGCGAGTCGTTGACGTTAAGGTGAACGGCGTTCCCTTGGACGATCAAAAAAAGTACACCCTGGCGACGCCGGACTTCCTTGCCGAGGGCGGAGACGGCTACGAAATCCTTAAGAGCGCGCGTGTTTTGATTGGCAAAGAGCAGGGCCAGAGCGACTTTGATGTCGTGCGTCAGGCAATGGGCTCCCGAGCGATTGCTCCAAAGGTAGACGGTCGCATCAAACGGCTGGATAATGCGCAGGAGCAGAAGGAGGGATGCCCGGAGTAAGCAGATGATAGCTGACGATATTTACGAGGACGATACTTCGCCGCTGGCCAAGTACGAGGCGAAGGAGTTGTTTCAGGAAGCTTACGAGGCGCAGATGGCGCAGAACTTTGACACGGCGATTGAGCTTTACCGGCGCTCAATCGAGACGTATCCGACGGCGGAAGCCCACACTTTTCTCGGTTGGGTCTACAGTTTCCAAAATCGCTACGACGACGCCATCTCCGAATGCCTGGAAGCAATTCGCGTCGACGAAACCTTCGGCAATCCTTACAACGACATCGGCAGTTACCTGCTGGCTCAGGGCGACTCGTACGGCTGCGTTCGTTGGTTCAAACGCGCGTTGCTGGCGCCGCGTTACGAGTCTTACGCATTTCCTCATTTCAATTTGGCGCGAGTTTACGAGAAACGACATCGCTACCTCGATGCAGTGCGCCACTACTCACTCGCACTCGAACAACAACCCGGCTTCGCTGAAGCTAATACTGCGCTCCGCCGGCTCCAGTCGGTCTTGAATTAATTGTTAGGTATGAGATTGCCGACTGGCGATTGCCGACTAGCGATTGTACCGCACTCGACGTTAGCCGCCACGGTACGTACGGGAGGGTTGCGACCAATAAATTGCCGATTGCCAATTTCCAAGTGCCGATTTTCAATTGGATCTCCTAGCTAAAGGCCAATTGGCAATTGCCAATCGCCAATCGGCAATCCTATTGGTCGCTCCCGTACTCTCGTACTCTACCGAGTCACTCAGGAAGCTTAATGTTTGTCTTTTGCCGGTTTGCGTCGACTGCTACATAGACAACTTCAGCCTCAGTGACGCGCACGCGTTCGCTACTCGACTCCGACTCGCTCCGCTTCTACCACCACGCGCACCGTAATTGACGTCGTCCCAATTCGCACGGTCTCGCTGTAGAAACTTACAAGGTCGCCGACAAATACCGGTTTGTGAAAAATGACTTCGCGCATGGCGACGGTTACAAACCGGTCCATTCTCGTGCGTCGATGCGCCTCGATCGCGCCCGCCATGTCGATGTAGCTCAGAATAACGCCGCCGAAAATCGTTCCCGCCGAATTTGTATCGCGTGGCAGAAGGGTTATCCGGATCGCGGGATCGGTGTAGGAGTTCATTCAGCCATCCTAGATTGCGAACACAGCGGGAGCAAGCCAGTTCATTGCCGATTGCCAATTGGCTTTTCACTGAGGTTGCGGACCTCACCGGGTCCGCAACTTGAGTGATAACCAAAATCATTTAATCTGTAGGGCGTCCCTGTTTGGGGGGCCCACTAAACGCGGAGGCGCCCACGGAGGGACGCCCCTACAGCTTCCTTCTGGGAACAAGATCACAGAACCCGTGTCTAAAGAAGTATTGCTGGCTGCGTCTCACGTATCTGCAGTGAAAGGTTGATCCTATGGTGACCGCAGCATCGTTAATCCACGTCCTGGTTGTTCTCGAGAACTTCGCTTCCGATTCCGACGCATTAGCTGAGATGAATGATATCGGAACTTTAATGCTGGGAGGATTTATTCTCGCCGTGGTCGCAGCAATAGCCCTCACTATTGTTCGGCTCAGAATTCGCGAGAAAAAACCGGAAGCGGCCCAATTCATTTCTATTAACTCGCGAGACGACGAGTGAGTTATGCGGTAGTGGAGAGCTGTTTAGTCATCCATTCTGTAATCGCTTGCTTCAGCTCGTCTAAATGACCAGCGAAAAAGTGATCCGCTCCCGGGATGATCTTCACCTCAACGTTAGTAACTCGTTCCAACTGACGTGCCAGCTGCTCGATCTCAGTCGCCGCTCCAAACTCATCCTGCTCGCCATGAACAAAGAGAATTGGTTTGCGGCAAGCTTCTAGAAAACTGAAATCGTATTTTCCCAGCGGTGTGCCAATGCTGATGAGATTCCCAACGCGCTCGTCTGCAACTCCAACTTCCAGGCCGACTCGCGCACCGAAAGAGAAACCACACAACGTAATGGGTAACTGCGGATAGTTTTCCTCGAGATAGTTTAATCCGGCGCGAACGTCCTCCAGTTCGCCGCGGCCCTCATCATGCTCACCTGAGCTTTGTCCCACACCGCGAAAATTGAGGCGCAGCGTGGTCAGGCCTACCTCGTTCAGCGCAGCGGCTGCGCGAAAGACCACCTTGTTATGCATGGTGCCGCCGCCGAGCGGATGAGGATGGAGCACGAGGGCCACACCACGTGCCGGATCGCGAGCTTCTTTAAGTATCGCTTCGAGCCGCCCATGCGACACGGGAATGTAAAGATTTCCTGCTGGATACATTGCGATTCAACCTAGCAAATCGTGCTTGCCGTGTCCACGACTAGCACCTGCAAACTGCCGTTTTTCGTTACAGTTAAAACTATAGACACCAGTCAACAATTTCGGCTAAATTGTTTGCGGTCTTCTGATCATCAGCAGACAAATGTGGCGCTGAAAAAAGGTCGAACAATGCAGATACATTACCCTTCGGTTCCCGCCGGCAATTTCCTGCTTCCGAATCTGCAAAGCGAATTTCTACCAACGTCGCAAGGCGAAACGCATCAGCATTCCCTTACAAATCAAGCTTCGCTGGAGAAGGAAAGAAAGCGGCGCGCCCTGGTGGTTGACGACGTCGCTGATGTCACGGAGATGCTCTCAGTGCTTGCTCACTCATGCCGGTTATGAAGTTAGGACTGCCAGCTCGGCCGCTTCCGCCATTTCTCTGGCGCAAGAGGCGCAATTTGATGTGATCATTTCTGATATCGGGATGCCGCAAATGAATGGCTACGAACTGGCGCGAGCGGTGCGAGGACTCTCTGGTTATGAAGCGGTGCCCATGGTGGCGCTGACCGGCTATTCTAAATTTGACGATCGTCAGCGTTCGCTGGATGCGGGTTTCAATGCTCACCTCACCAAACCCATCGAGCCCAGGGAACTTTTAGATCTTATCGAACAACTGTGAACCGAGCTGCGCTTGTCGAGAGAGCACAGTTGATGTTTGATGCAGACTTCCCGAACGCTTCCAGCCTTCCTTAAATCAGACAAAACGATTTTTGCCGCGCAGTTTGTCACGGGCGCAGTGATTATTGTCGTGGTGTTTATCGTGCTGCAGTATTCGACGCAGGCGATCTGCTGCGGCGACTACGACGGCTACTATCACATCAAGTGGAGCCGGATGCTTTGGGAAGGGTTGCGTGCGGGTAACTTTCCTCCGGCTTTCAACTGGTTGCCGTTAACCACACTCAATCCGGAAAACTACGTCGATCATCATCTCCTTTTTCACGTCTTCCAAATCCCTTTCACTTTTGGGGATCTGCGACAAGGCGCGAAGATCGCCTCCGTCATTTTTGCCAGCCTCGCCGTTTTGTCCTGCTTCTGGCTGCTGCTGCGGTTCCGCATTCGCTACCCGATGCTCTGGCTGCTGGCCTTGCTCGGCTGTTCGGCGCCATTCCTCTTCCGGCTCAACATGGCCAAAGCGCCGCCCTTAGCGATCATCTTTATGGTGATTGGCATCTGGCTTCTCTTTAAAAAGAAGTACTGGCCGTTAATTCCGCTCGCGTTTGTTTTTGCACTGACCTACGACATGGTGGTGCTACTGATCCTCGCCGCCTGCTTTTGGGTAGTCGTGATCGCGTGGACTGAGCGTCGCTTTGAATGGCGGCCGTTGGCCTGGGTATTACTGGGAACTGCGGCAGGTTTTGTTATCAACCCTTACTTCCCGCACAACCTGTACCTCTTCTACGAGCACCTGCGCATCAAGATAACGCCGAGTGAATTTTCCACGAAGGTTGGTCAGGAATGGTACCCGTACAACTCGTGGGAGTTCCTCGGTAATTCTGTTGTCGCGTGCGTGGCGATGGTTGTGGGTTACGTTGCTTTCGATCCCGGGGATCGGCAACGCTCGCAACATTCATTGTTCTTCCTCCTCTTTTCGACCGTGTTGATGATCATGATGGCGCGCTGGAAGCGCATCGCAGAGTATTGGCCACCATTCGCAGTGATGTTTGCTGCGTTTTCATTACAACCGTGGCTGGTCGGGGCACGTTCGGCGTTTACCAACTTGCCCAATGATGTGCTCGACGAGCTGCAGCCTTTTCTGGATCGAGACGAGCTTGCGGTTTCTTCTAAGGAGCAAGAAAGCCGGGCGCTGACACGCACGCTTATCGGCGGCGTCGTGGCTATCGCGCTGGCCACAGCATTTGTTTTTAACGCCCGCGCTACGATCATCGACATCGGCACAAGTGAACGCCACGATTACTACCGC
The DNA here is from genome assembly GCA_963826235.1 of Pyrinomonadaceae bacterium. Taxonomy (GTDB): domain Bacteria; phylum Acidobacteriota; class Blastocatellia; order Pyrinomonadales; family Pyrinomonadaceae; genus PSRF01. Next base: position 1,516,636 of record CAWGWE010000003.1, read on the forward strand.
GCGGGCGCGGAGTGGATGCGCGCGAATGTTCCGGCCGGGGAGATAATCTTTAATACTGACTGGGATGATTTCCCACGGCTCTTCTACTTTGATCCAACTCACAGGTATGTATCAGGACTGGATCCTTCGTACCTGTTCGACAGAGATCCCGCGCTGTCGAAGCTTTACGATCGCATCACGCTCGGTGAGCAGGACGATCCGGGACCACTGATTCGAGATCGGTTTGGCGCTCGCTATCGTTTTCACCGACAATGGTCACGACGACTTTTTTGAGAAAGCCACAGAGAGCGGTTGGTTTGAAGTAGTTTACGAAGATGCTCAATGTACTGATCCTGCGTCTGCGAGATCAGAAGTTTGAGCCGCCGCCTGAAGAACCTCTGATTGAGGGACCGAGCGGAGCCGCTCCGACGCCGTCTCCTGAAGTGCCGTTAATTGAGGGGCCTAGTGGACGAGCGCCGATTCCGTCCTCGTCCCCCTCGCCGGAGGCGCCATGAAGCGAAATTGAATAATGAAAATGAAGTTTACCGAGTCAATCAATGCTGCAAGAGCTTCGCCGTTAGCGCTCATTCTGATGATCCTGTTGGTGAGTGCGGCTTGTAGCTCGCCGCAATCAGGTCAGCCAGGCGCGTCGTCTTCGGGTCAACCATTTCCTACCGCCTCGCCCAAGAGCGCTTTCGAGCGCGACTTGCAGTTTATTCGTAATGGCAACTTTTCATATGTTTGGGTGTTTTCGCGCGCAGACGGCAAGCCGCTCGACCGAGACGATGCAAACTTTCTGCGTCAGAACGCGCCCCAAGTTATCGATTGGGTGACGACCGATGAAGGCAAGCGAGTGATCGGCGGGACTAACTTCAATTTGGAAGAGGGCGGTATGCCGGCATTAAGAAAGCGATTCGTAGTCGAGGATTACACGGGAAAATAGAAACGACGATGAATTAGAACGGAGGATTCACCGCCAAGCCGTCAAAGAAACGCCAAGAGTCGCCAATAGTTTATCTGCAACTCGTACCCCAAACCAAATTTAAAGCTATCACCTATTATTTCTTCTTTGGGTCCTTGGCGTTTCTTTGCGGCTTGATCTGATTCGCAATACCTCCATGATTTACGATTCACGATTTACGGCACCAGCACCAGCTTTCCAAACTGCGCGCGGTCTTCCATCAACTCATGCGCGCGTCTGGCTTCGGCGAGTGGCAGAGTCTGATCCACGACCGCTCGAATCGCACCTGTCTCGACAAACTTCATCGCTTCCAAAAGCTCAGCCTTCGTTCCCATAAATGATCCCATGATTGTCAGGTGACGATAGAAGACCTGGCGGAGATCGGTTTGCGCGTCGTAGCCACTTGTAGCTCCACAAGTCACGAGGCGGCCATTGTGCTTGAGGGAAGCGATTGAACCTGGCCAGGTGGCGGCGCCTGTATGTTCGAAAACCACATCAACACCACGGCGGTTCGTCAAAACTTTAACCTGTTGCGGCCAATCTTCGTTGCGATAGTTGATTACTTCATCCGCGCCCAGGGTTTTTGCCTTCGCTAGTTTTTCGTCCGCTCCGGCCGTCGCGATCACGCGTGCCCCTCGAAGTTTTGCTACCTGAATACCGATTGAACCAACGCCGCTTCCAGCAGCGTGGATCAAAACGTCTTCGCCTGGCTGCACTGCGGCACGCGTCACGAGCATGTGCCAGGCGGTTACGGTAACGAGCGGTAAGGCAGCTGCTTCTTCCCAACTCAAGTTCTTCGGTTTGCGGATGACATTCACGCCCGGCACCGCCACAAACTCGCGTAGCCTCCGTCGCGGCGATAACCAAGGATGTCGTAGTCGCGGCAGAAATTATCGCGCCCTCCAAAACACTCGGCACAGTGACCACAGGAAGCTCCGGGTTGCACCAATCACTTCGTCGCCTACACTTACCCAGGTCACCAGCTGGCCCAACTTCACGAACAATTCCCGCGATGTCGTTTCCGAGAATGTGCGGCAAGCGGAATCTTGATTCCCGGCAAACCGCCCCGCACCCAGACATCGAGGTGATTCAAAGCGCAAGCTTTAACTTCAATCAAAACTTCATCAGGCCTAATCGACGGTGCCGGCACATCAACGATACTCAAGCACTTCTGGCCCGCCATGTTGTTTGAAGATTACGGCTTTCATTACAAAGTCACTCTTCTTCGCCTACTAGTTTTGCTGTCCAGGCTCAGATAATCACTTTGGGAAAACTTGTTCTCAACCGTGCGATTGCGTGACGGGATCGTAGACTGCCCAGAAGAGTTTTGAAGGCTTCGGGAAGGAATTAATTGGCAAAGTTTTCCGCGGGTGAAAGTTCTGGAGCGAGAATTAGTCGATCCTCTGCCTGTTGCCGGGCGTGATAAGAGGAACGAGTCAAGGGACTTGATTGCACATGTTGAAATCCCAGCTCCATTCCAATGATGCGCCAACGCTCAAACTCTTCGGGCGTCACATAGCGCTCAACCGGCAAGCGCTTCTCGTAGGGTTGCAGATATTGACCGATGGTCATAATGTCGCACGAAACCGCGCGGAGGTCCTTCATCAGGGCCACAACTTCGTCGAACTCTTCGCCCAGTCCCACCATGATGCCACTCTTCGTAAGCATTCCGCGCTTCTCAGTATCGCGCCGCGCTGCCGCGCGTCGCAGCAACGTCAGCGATTGTTGGTATATGGCGTCTGGACGAACTCGACGGTAAAGCCGGGCAATAGTTTCAGTGTTGTGATTCAGCACGTCAGGCTGAGCATCAAGCACAGTATTAAGCGCGGCTTCGTCGCCGTTGAAGTCAGGAATCAAGACTTCAATCTTGCACTGCGGATTCAGCGCACGCACCTCGCGAATCGTTTGCGCCCAATGGGCCGCACCGCCGTCCGGAAGATCATCGCGATTAACGGAAGTGATTACGGTGTGGGCCAGGTCCAGATGTCGTACTGCTTCGGCCACATGGCGAGGCTCTTGGGTATCAAGCGAGCCAGGCTGACCTTTTCCCACCGCACAGAAACCGCAATGTCGTGTGCAAATGTCTCCGCCGAGCATGAAAGTCGCGGTGCGGTCCGACCAGCATTCAAAGATATTCGGACAGCGGGCTTCCTGGCAGACGGTGTGCAGGTTTAGGCCCTCAATCAACTTCAACACATTGTTCTGATTGGTGGGGTCGCCCAGCCGAATTTTCAACCAATCGGGTTTTGGTTGACGGGGTTTGGGCGTGTTGCTGATGACGTTTAATTCGCGGGCCAAAGGAAAGAACTCCTGAATTGATTGTTCATCGGCATTCTAACATCGGGGTAGGGGAATGCGCACTGGGGCGTTCCCGATTTGGTAGTGTCCTAAGCTCCACAGATTAGGACTACCTTCCGATTTCGAGTTCGGGACTAAGTGTTGGGTTTCGGATGACGGGTTTCGGGCTTTGGCCTTCGGTGCGCGACTGAATCCCGAAACCCGAACCCGAAACTCCGAACGCGAACTCGAAACCGCTTACTCTGCTCCGTTTAATATCCTCGCGAGGGCCTGAGGATCAATATTTCCTCCAGATAAGATCACGCCCACTCGCCTGGTTTCCGGCGGCAATTTGCGCTGCATCACCGCCGCAGCCGCGGCTGCACCCGACGGTTCAACCAGCTGTTTCATCCGGAAGAGTATGAACTCGATTGCGCTGACAATCTCTGAATCTGAAACCGTCAAGACATCTTCTGCTGTCTGCTGCAGGATCGGAAAAGTCATCGCACCGGGCGATTGCACGCGCAACCCATCCGCGATTGTTGGCGGCGGCGGAACCGTAACGCGCTCTCCTTTAAGGAAGGATCGCCTGGTGTCGTCACCTGTTTCCGGTTCAACTGCGAAGCAACGAACTCTGGGGTTGATGCCTTTCACGGCCGTGGCAACGCCGGCGAAGAGACCGCCGCCGCTGCACGGCGTTAAGACACTGTCGAGATCCGGAACTTCTTCCATTAGTTCCAAGCCTGCCGTTCCCTGGCCGGCCATGATCAGGTAGTCGTCATAAGGCGGCACCATCACTAAGCCGTCGCGCGAGGCGATTTCAAACGCGACTCCTTCACGGTCCTGTGTCTGCCGATCGTAAAAAACTATTTCGGCACCGTACTCGCGAGTGGCGGCGACTTTTGCCTTGGGTGCATCGTCTGGCATGGCAACGACCGCGCGCACATTTGCTTCTCCAGCGGCTACAGCCACTGCCTGCGCGTGATTGCCGGACGAAAATGCGACGACACCACGTGATTTCTCATCCGCGGTCAGCGAGAGAATCTTGTTAGTAGCGCCTCGGATCTTGAACGCCCCGGCGCGTTGCGCATTTTCGCATTTAAAGAAGACTTCCTTGCCTGCGACGCGATTAAAAAACCTCGAGGTGATGACTGGTGTGCGATGAATGTGCGACTTAATTCGTGCAGCCGCTTGGTTGATTAGGTCGAATGTAAGCATTTATTGTTCAAGGGGAAATCGGATTCACCGCAAGCCGCCAAGAAACGCCAAGGACGCCAGTTATTGCCGATTGCCTATTGGCGATTGATGATTAGCTCGTCGCGAGAGAAGCAAAGTCGCATCCGGGATTGGATAATATATTGTTGTCTTCTCTTCGCTTCCTTCAACGTTTCTTGGCGACTTGGCGGTTTAAGTTGATTGCTGGCGATCGAATACCGCAGCAAAGTGAACGACGATCCTATCCTCCACTTCGCTTAACTCAAGCTCTCGATTCAATAACTTCTGCATTGAAGTTACCGGCTCGCCTTCGCAGGCAATGATCAAGTCGAAGTAAGTAAGATCTGTATTAACATTTAACGCGAACCCGTGCGTTGTTACCCAACGAGCGATGTGCACGCCGATGGCGGCTACTTTTCCTGACTCAGTGTGGACACCCGTCAAACCCCGGATGCGGAAAGCGGAAATCTCAAAATCAGCCATCGTGCGGATTAAGACTTCTTCGAGGTCGCGGACGAATCGATGCACATCTTCTCGATCCGGGCTCAGGTTAATGATCGGGTAACCAACAATTTGGCCCAGGCCGTGATAGGTGAGCTTGCCGCCCCGATTAGTTTCAAAGACGGTCACACCGCGCTCAGCTAGTGAAGCAGCGGGCAACAGAATGCCGGAGTTATCTCCACGCCGGCCAATAGTAAGTGTGTGCGGATGCTCGAGCAGCAGCAAAGTATCCGGCTGCTGGGAGTTTTGCACAGCACGCTCAGTCTCCTTCTGCAGCGCGAGGGCAGCCTCGTAATCAAGGCGTCCCAGTCGCCGCACCACGAGTTCTTTTTTCATCACCATCATGGCTGGTGGTCAGTAGTCAGTAGTTAGTAGTTAGTAGTCAGTAGTCAGTAGTCAGTAGTTAGTTGTTAGTAGTTAGTTGATAGTAGTTAGTTGATAGTAGTTAGTTCTTAGTAGTTAGTTGATAGTACATAAACTGGAACCGAACTACTAACACTCACAACTGACAACTGACAACTGACAACTGACCACTGACCACTGACCACTGACAACTGACCACTGCCACTGACCACTGACCACTGACTACTGACTACGGACCACTGACCGCTGACAACTGACCACTGCCACTGACCACTGACCACTGACTACTGACCACTGACCGCTGACTACTGACTACGGACCACTGACCGCTGACGAGCCTTGACTGTCACGCTGCGCGAGGCATACTTTAATGCACACACGATAACGCCCATGAATCACACGGAGAGCACACCTTGAAACGAACCACTCTTTTTCTGCTTGTTGCTACCATTCTGATACCGTCTACTACACTGGCGCAAACACGAGGCCGCAGGACGCCGCCGCCGCGCTCAACAACTACATCGCTTGCCGATAAGCGAACGGTCGGCGCAGGTCGAGTTGCCGAACAAATCAAAACGCTGACTCGCTTTATCTATGTGCTCGGGGGAGTCGCGAAAGGATTGGAGGGGGTGGATGATGCCGCGCGACGCAACGAAGCATCGCCGACAATCCTGGAACAAGCAAAGCAGAACAAGCTAACCGTGCGCGCGAGCATCCGGAAGGTGCGCGAAGGACTTGATCAGCTCGAATCTGAGTTTAGCTCGTCGATGGAGTTGCGGCGTTATTATACAAGGCTGGCGGGAGTTGCTTCAGGAGCGGCCGCAGCTGAGGAGCAGGCTGCGGCAAATCAGTTTGATAGGGCCGGGAGATCGCTTATTGACGTCGTCAATCGACTGACGGATGTGTTGTTGGAGATGCGCTAAGAAGTTTCCAGTTTTGGGTTCAGAGTTCCGAGTTTCGCGAAACCATTTTTACCGCCAAGCCGCCAGGGATACGCAGAGAGCGCCAGGCATTTAAAAAGTTTTGGGTTCCGCGTTCAAGGTTTCGAGTTCAGCGATTCGGTTTTGTTGCGTGAAACCCGAAAGCTGAAACCCGGAACCCGGAACCCGTAACTCGAAACTACTTTTTAGGGTAATACCCCTGCCGCGCGCGCACGCGCAACTCAGGGCGTGCAGGAATCGAAACTTTAATGTTGCGGAACTCCGGCCCCGTCTGCGAATTCGAGTAGTACTGCAAGAGGTACTGCCCTCTCAATTCTGCTGCAATCTCATTAAATACCCGCTCCAGATGCTGCTCGCCATCCGGCACAAAGGCATTGCCCCCGGTTGAGTCGGCAATCGACTGCATCGAATTCTGCGCGCGCGTGCTGATTAGATTGAGACGCACCGATGGTCCGCCGGGGTTAATTGAATAGAAGGCCGCATCAGCCTGCTGAACTGCCTTCTGTGTTTCCAATACGGCGTGTGCACGACGCGAGTCCAAACTGCGCTTTGCGCTGGCAGGCGTCTCTGAACCTTGCCGAGAGGCTTCGTATTCCGCCTTCGTTAGATCTCTCACCAGGTTGCTGAAGTTATCGTCACCATCCGAGATGACGAGAATAACCCGCCGGTGACGCTCTTCAGATTTTTCAGCTAGATATTTTGCTGCGGCCGCGACCGTGTCGTAGAACGCCGTGGGCACAGGTGAGGTGGCGGCAGGAATCCGTTGTATTTTTGCCGCTGCCGACTCCGCCGGAGCTAAAGGCGCAACCAGGACTGGCTGATCGGCAATTGTAAAAATCGCAGCCCGGTCAGAAGACTTCATCACCTGTCGCAGAAAGCTCGCAGCCGCTCTTTGTTGGAACTGGAAGAAACCCTTCTGGCTGACGCTACTGGAAATATCAAAAAGAATCGCGATGTCGAGAGGCACTTGATCCGGATTACCCAGATCGGTTAGTTGCTGCTCACGTCCTTGTTCCATTACGCGAAAGTCAACCACTTGCAGACCCAGCACTGGTTGGCTGTTCGTATCCACTACGGAAACCGGGACCATCACCAGATTGGAGCTCACGCGAATGACGTCGACATCTTCGTCTTTCGGCGGCGGAACCGGAGTGGGAGTTGGCGTGGGCTTAAGCCGGGGAGGGGCCGGCGGCGCCGGTAAATCCTTCAGCCGCTGTGCGGCCGCCGGACTGATGTAGAAAAAAAGAGCCAGCGCTGCCCAAAGCAGCACTGGCCTCAAATGTTTTCCCCAAGATTTAATGTTCATCTCGCCAATCCTCATGCCGCCGTCTGCTGGCCACGCATGTTACTTCAATTCGTCGTTTTGGGCGACGGCATGATTCATGGCACTAAGACTAGCAACGGGAGCTTACAGTTGCTTTCCCGTCGCTGCTCGAGTCACATTAATTTCCTGTTCCTGACGGAGTGGTCGACATTGTCGGCGCTGACTGAATCAGGCCTTTGTTGACCAGCAATTTCACTTCGACGCGGCGGTTCTGCGCGCGGCCGTCGCGAGTATTATTCTCGGCCACCGGATTCGTTTCGCCATAACCATAGGGCGTCACAATGCGGCGGAGCGGAATATTGTGATTCTCGATCAGGTAACGAATTACCGTATCGGCACGACGTTGGCTCAGCACACGATTACGCGCCACGCTTCCGGTTGTGTCTGCGAAGCCCGAAATCTCAAGGACATAGCCCTTGGAGTTCAGGGCCTTCGTGGCAACGTCATCGAGCGTAGCTTTCGAGTCCTTGGATAACACTGCACTGCCGGAACGGAAGTTCACAGCTGCGACCGTCTGCGGTTCATAGTCGTCCAAAGCCGAAATGCGATCGTTGGTGGCATTCACGCCGGCGACTGCCGCATCCGCAGTTTCCTGAGCGGCACGAGCGCCACCCTTGGCGGTATTGGCCACGGCCGCCAGTTCATCGAGCTGACCGGAGAGACGCTGCGCATTTTGCTCAACCTGGCTCAGTTTTGTTTCAGTGGTAGTAGCACGATCCTCGAGCGGCGCGGCGCGTGATTCCACTGCACGAGCAACTCTTAGATCCGATTCATTGAACCTGACTTTAGTGGCGACGAGCTCGCCGTTAGCACTGCCGCGGCCCTCCACCTCGAGATTCAATCCACGGAGGATCTGCGTCTGGGCATAGTTTGCGCCACTGCGTAGGAAACCACCCTTCGCTTTCACACTCGTTGTGTCTGTCAATTGCACGATTGTGTCGACGCCATTGTTGTCACGCACGGTGAACGTATCGGCATCGCGGCGCGTTACCACGCCTTTGATCTTCATCTTCTCGCCGCTGGCTACTGTGCGTGAGCTAACCGTTGTGGTGGCCTGCGAGAGAGCCACTGGTGCTGTTAACAGCATCAGGCCCATAACCAACATCAGCAAGGAAAACATCTTGAACTTCGGGATTGCCATAGAAACCTATCTCCTTATCTTCGAAAGTGGGTGACCCACAGAGATGCGAGCCGGGAATCGTCAAATCCAATGACGATGAATTCTCCTAAGTCTTGTGTCCGTATTTGAACGTAGGGCACAGTTCTAGTCGGAAGCGAATGTTAAGTCAAGACGTTTTCCAGCGTTAACTTCATTCTTCATCGAATCGCTACTTGATCGCAATAAGTGCCACATTAATTACAAAAACGCGGTGACAAACCATCAGAAGGTATGCCACCGCGGGTTTGCAAAAACAGATTTGTGACTGGCCTCGCTTGGACTAAACCGAGAATTCGCCGGACTCCAATTGTTCTTTGACGAATGCCAGGAAGCGTTCGGCATCGGCGCCGTCAATCACGCGATGATCGAAGCTAAGCGCGAAATACGCCATCCAGCGGATTGCCATGTAGTCGTCGCCTTCCGGTGACGTGATCACCTTTGCGCGCTTTTCAATTTTCCCGACACCGAGAATGGCGAGCTGGGGTTGATTAATAATCGGGGTGCCGAAGAGGCCGCCAAAAACGCCCGGATTCGTAATCGTAAATGTCCCTCCGCCAACTTCGTCTGGCTTCAACTGCTTCGTGCGCGCCCGATCGGCAAGATCATTTGCTGCCCGTGCCAACCCGGAGATGGAGAGGTCGTCAGCGCGTTTGATTACTGGAACAATTAAGCCCCAGTCCAGGGCGACCGCCATACCCAGATTGATGTCGCGTTTGTAGATGATCTGATCGCCATTTACCTGCGCGTTAAAGATGGGAAACTTTCGCAGACCGGTGGTAACAGCCTGAAAGATAAACGGCATGTAGGTGAGCTTGGTGCCGGTCCTTTCCAGGAAGGAGTCTTTGTGCTGCTCCCGAAGCCTCGCGATCGCCGACATGTCGATTTCGTAAACCGTTGTGACGTGGGCCGAAGTGCGTCGTGATAGGACCATGTGGTCCGCAATCTTCTTGCGCATCACACTCATCTGTTCGACGCGATCGCCTTCGCCCGGCTTCGCGGGCGGCGGCGCCGGAATCTCTCGGGCAGGGGCGAGACTTACCGAGCTCTTCGCAGCCGGCGCCTCCGCTCCTGATTCGATAAAACTGAGAATGTCGTTCTTGGTTACTCGTCCACTTAATCCGGTTCCCTCCAGACTGCCAACATCTACGCCATGCTCTTTCGCAATCTTGCGCACGAGCGGGCTCGATTTTGTGCGACGCAGCTCTTCAACAGTCGCTGTGCTTGAGCTTTTCTGACTTTGGGTAGCAGGAGTTTCAGCCGTCGTCGCGGAGGCAGCTTCTTCAGCAACAGCTTGAGGGAGTGGTGCGGGAGCCGCGGGTTGAGGTGGCGCTGCTGCCGGCTTTGGCGGCGCCGGCGGAGTTGGTGTCGCCGCAGTTGGTGCTGGAGCAGGCGCTTCCGGTTTAGTTTCGACTTCAGCTTTTGGCGCGGGTTCAGGCTCAGCTTTCGCCGGGGCTGCAGCGGGAGCAGCGGAACCGTTACCGGCCGCGGCACCATCAAGCACGGCCACGACAGTATTAACTTCTACGGTATCGCCTTCTTTGAAGCGAACTTCTGTGAGTGTGCCAGCGGCAGGTGAAGGAATCTCGGCGTCAACCTTGTCGGTCGAGATTTCGAAGAGCGGCTCGTCACGATCGACGTGCTCGCCAACCTTCTTTAGCCACTTGGTGATGGTCCCTTCCGCGATGGACTCACCCATCTGCGGCATAACTACTTCAGTTGCCATGATTGCTCCAATACTAGTTTAGCCAATAAAGATGTAGGGGCGTCCCTCCGTGGGCGCCCCTGCCTAACAATAAGGACCGCCACAGAGGGCCGCCCCTACAGAATTAGGAGACCACTGCTGATTGAGCTTTCTTTTCAGAGGTAGTCGGATCAATGACCGTCTTGATTTCTGAAATTCGGTTTGCCGGGAAACCGCCTTTTTGCGCATGCTCGCGAATCATGTCTTCGTTAGGCGAAATGTACACACAATAAACTTTGTCGCCAGTCACGTAGCTCTCAACCCACTGAATCTGCGGACCCATTTCCCGCAACACATCGCACGACGTTTGGGCCACGCCCTGTAGTTGCTCCGTTGTAAGACTGCCGGCGCCAGGGATCTCTCGTTCGATTAGATATTTCGGCATAGCTGTGCTCCTTCGTTGGTGGTTAATAGGCTGCCAGTCTTCTTGCGGCGGCCACGACATCCTTCACTTGGGGTAAATAATAATCTTCCAGCGGTGGTGAGTAGGGGACCGGCGTATCGATGGAAGCCAGGCGCAGGACGGGCGCATCGAGCCATTCAAAAGCTTCGGCACTAATCAAGGCCGCGATCTCGCCGCCAATGCCTCCGGTCTGTGACGCCTCGTGCAGAATCAATGCCCGGCTGGTTTTCTTTACGCTCTCCAGGATGGCCGTGCGATCAAGCGGGGCTAAGGTGCGCAGGTCGATGATCTCAACATCAAGCCCTTCCTTTTCGAGTTCTTCAGCGGCATCGAGGGCAGTCAGTACCATCGCCCCGAAAGTAATAATCGTTAGATCGCGTCCGGCTCGGACGGTGCGAGCCTTGCCGATCTCGACGATATAGTCGTCTGCCGGAATTTCCTCGCGAAGCCGCGGCAGGCGATAGAGTTTCTTATGTTCAAAATAAAGGACGGGATCCGGATCGCGAATCGCGGCTTTAATCAAACCCTTCGCATCGTACGCGGTCGAGGGTTCGACCATCTTCAAACCTGCCGTGTTAAGAAAGAAGCTTTCCGGGTTAAGCGAGTGAAACGGGCCCGTGCGCAATCCTGAGCCACATGGCCCACGAAACACCGCGGCAATTCCGCCGCCCCAGCGATATCGCGACTTGGCAGCGTAGTTCGTCAGGAGATCAAAGCCAGCGGAAATGAAGTCGATAAACTGAAACTCCGCTACCGGTCGCATGCCCATCAAGGCCGCCCCGCACGCAGCACCGACAATAGCGCCTTCCGAAATCGGCGTGTCGATGACTCGACCCTTGCCAAACTCGTCGATTAAGCCATCGGTAACCTTGAAAGCCCCGCCGTAGGCGCCAACGTCTTCGCCGATCACGAAGACAGACGGGTCGCGTTCCATCTCCTCCCAGATACCCTGGCGGATCGCTTCCACGAACGTGACAAGACCGCCTCGTTCAGGTCTCGCTGATTTATGCTCTTTCTTGATTGCGGTAGACATTAAGATCGTTAGTCTTGAGTTTGAACCTGGGGAATCTGTGGTTTTGAATTTTGAGCTTTGAACTTTGTACTTAGTTCTTCGATCGCTACCCGATCTGAAAGATTCAAGTCACGTAACTCAAACAAAGTTCAAAGAACTAAGTTCTAACTCGTGGTTCAAGTTTATTCAATTTCAATCCCGCGTTCTTTTGCTATGCCGCGCGCCTTCATGACGATGTCATCGTCGATCGTGGCGGCGCCGCTAATCATCTCCCTCACTTCTTCAGCGGGTCGCCCGAGTACAATGCCAAATTTCTCATCGCTTCCTTCAAACGCCGTGTCGCGTAAGCGCTGCAGTAATGCTCGACCGTCGGCCTCGCTGGTTCCGCGATCGTCCACTGCCTGAGATGTAGCTTGTCCTGAGGTCTTTTCTTCTGTTCCCATGTTCGAAACCCCTTTCGCGCTTTTGCGCTCAGTGCGGGCGGCATGCCCGCAATATCAATTTTCTAGTAGCTGTGGTCGCAGTGACGGCGCTACGACCTCGTTATCAAACACGCGGTAAGCTGCTTGCTCTGGTTCGGGCATTGGCGAACTCTCGGCCCAATCACAATCTTCCTCAATCTCCCGCACCACGCCGGCGGTTATCTCTTCCAACTTGCTCTTATCGGCGACACCACACTCAATGAGGTACCGCTCGTACCGATCGATTGGATCGTTGTGCTTTTCCCACCATTCGATTTCCGCGGGTGGCACATAACGCTGATCGTCATGTTCGGCGTGGCCTTTACGTCGATATGTTTTTGCTTCGATCAAGACCGCACCGCCACCGCGTCGCGCAAATTCAACAGCGCGGCGCGTAGTTTCATAACAGGCGACAACGTCATTGCCATCGACGATGTGTCCGGGAATTCCGTAGCTGGCAGCTTTTTCGGCAAGATCCTTCACAGCGGTCTGCAAGGCCGTCGGCGTCGAATAAGCGTAGTGGTTGTATTCGGCCACGACGATTAGGGGCAAACGCTGCACTGCGGCGAAATTCAGGCCTTCATGAAAAGCACCCGTGCTCATGCCGCCGTCGCCAATGTAAGCGATCGCGACAATCGGTTGTTTTTTCAGACGCGCGCCAAGTAAAACGCCCGTCATTACGGGAATCATGTCACCGAGATGAGAAATGGGACCGATAAACCCCTTCTCCATGTCGCCGAAGTGAATATTGAGGTCGCGTCCGCCCGAAGGTCCCCAGGCTTTCGCCATGTATTGCGCGAAGATCTCGCGCGGCCGAATTCCTTTAACCAATACCGCACCCAGATCGCGAATCAAGGGAGTAATAAAGTCGCGAGGCTGCAGCGCATAAGCAGAGCCGACTGCTGTTGCTTCCTGACCAAGCGAACGAAAAACGCCACCAACAACTTTCGTTTGGCGGTAAAGATTGACGAGCCGTTCCTCTACCAGGCGGGTCAGCTTTAGATAACGATAAAGCTCTAACAACTGCTCAGGCTTAAGAATTGTGTCTTTGGTGCACGAGAGTTCCTGACCCTCAGCGGCTTTCCGTGGCGCATACTTCGTGAAAACGCGCGGGCCGCCATTTGGTGTGGCGGAATGGGGCGGGCGACGGCGGCGCCGGCGCGGATCTTTCGTTTCGGATTTTTTTGGTGGTTGATCCATTTGCTCTTACGTCATCTTCCTAGATATGGATTGTCAAACCATGCACACCTTCGGCGGCTTCCATGATCGCTTCCGAAACAGTCGGATGCGCATGCATGGTGCGACCCAGTTCGTCGGCCGTCGATTCGAGTTGCATGGCGACGCAAGCTTCGGCAATCAGCTCGGTTGCGTGCGGGCCGATAATATGTACGCCAAGAATCTCGTCATATTTCGCTTCGCTAACAATCTTTACGAAGCCTTCTTCCTCTCCGAGGATTCGTGCTTTGCCAGAGGCGGAAAACGGGAACTTGCCGAGCTTCACGTCGAAACCCATCTCTTTTGCCTTTGCTTCCGTCAATCCAACGGAGGCGACTTCCGGATCGCAGTAAGTACAATTTGGAACCAGGCGGAGGTTGATTGGGCGCACGTCCTTGTGTCCTGCGATGTGCTCTACGGCAACGATTCCTTCTTTCGAAGCAAGGTGCGCAAGGAGTGGGGTGGGCACGACATCGCCGATCCCATACACGCCTTTCTCGCCTGTTTGCTGAAACTCATCGACTTGAATGAAACCTTTTTCGACTTTTACTTTGGTGCCTTCCAGGCCCAGCCCTTCCGTGTACGGCATGCGACCGACGGCGACTAGAAGCATCTCGGCCTCGAGCCGGACTGCTTCACCTTTAGAAGTCTTGCCTGTCACCACCACACCATTGTCCGTCTTCTCGAGTTTTTCGAGCTTCGTGTCGACCTGCGACTTGATACCGCGTTTGCGAAAGGACTTTTCCAGTTCTTTGGAGACTTCTTCATCTTCGAGTGGCACGAGGCGGGGCAGCAATTCGACGATTGTCGTCTCGGCGCCAAAGCGAGCATATACGGAAGCAAACTCAACACCCACCGCCCCCGCGCCCATCACGATCAAAGACTTCGGAACTTCTTTCAATTCCAGAATGTGATCGCTATTGACGACGTGCGCTCCGTCAGTTTCAAAACCAGGAATGGGACGCACCACTGATCCGGTGGCCAGCACGATGTTCTTTGTATTGATCGTTTCCTGCTTGCCGTCAGCGAGGGTGACTTCAACTTTTCCGGGAAGGGCGAGCTTGCCCGTGCCGCTAAAGGTTGTGATTTTGTTCTTCTTCATCAGGTACTCAATACCTTTTGAGTTTTTCATCACAACCTTGTCTTTCCGTTTCTGCACATTCGCAAAGGCGAGCTGGATGCCTGAAGCTTCGACGCCGAAATCGGCGGCGTGCTGCATCTGTTCATAGACATGCGCCGACATCAGCAATTGTTTGGTAGGGATGCAGCCGCGCAGCGTACAAGTACCGCCGAGGCGTTTGTCTTTCTCAACGATCGCGGTTTTAAGACCCAGTTGAGCGGCGCGAATCGCCGCCACATAACCACCAGGCCCACTGCCGATGATCGTTACGTCAAACTGTTCGGTAGACAACTTAGTAGGATTCCTCCGTGACAAGTCACGAGTAACTAGACAAGTGTCGTGACCTTGTCACCGGTTCTCGTTTCCGATTTGGTGCGTTCTTAGAGACAGGCATTATAATCATTCGACGTTAGTTCGAGAAATGGACTCAAAGATGAAGTCTCAAGTCTCAGGGCTCAAGTCTCAAGTTGCTCGGGTCACAGGTTTCAGGTCTTTGACTTGCCGGCACAATTTCTCTGCAGTTACTGAGGTCTTCGACCTGAGTCCAAACGTGGGTCAAAGCCCTGATTGGATTTTAGCGACAGCTTCGGCAAGTTATAGACTTGCCGCGCACCAGTGGTCAAAGACCTGAGCATTGAGACTTGACTTGATACTTGAGACCTAAGACCTGAGACTTGAGACCTAAGACCTGAGACCCAACAGTTATGAAGCATTCCGAAGGCTTTCTTAAACTGGTAAACGACGCAAAGAGGCGTGTGCGTGAGATTTCGGTAGCCGATACGCGCGCGCGGCTCGCGGCAGATCAAAATGTGCAGCTCATCGACGTGCGCGAAGACACTGAATGGCAGGCGGGCCATGCGGAGGGAGCAAAGCATTTAGGGAAGGGAATTATCGAACGCGACATCGAAAATGAAGTCCCCGATAAGTCTACCGAACTGATTCTCTACTGCGGCGGTGGTTATCGCTCGGCTCTCGTCGCCGACGTTTTGCAGAAAATGGGATACACGAATGCCTGGTCAATGGCCGGCGGCTGGAAAGCCTGGAAAGAATCCGGAGCCCCGACAACTTCGGATTAACTTGCGTTAGGTCGCGTCGGAAGTTTTTGCAGCATCGCGACAATCGCGCTCACATCGACTGGTTTCGTGATATGCGAGAAGAATCCTTCCGACTTCGCTCGCTCTACATCTTCAGCTCTTCCAAATCCGGTTAGGGCAAGCACCGGAACATCTCGCCCGCTCGGTAACTTTCGCAAACGGTTCAGGAGTTCAAAACCATCCATGCCCGGCATCGAGATGTCGGAAAGGATTACGTCAAACGATTCCTTCTCCAGAATTTCCAGCGCTTCCGGTCCGCCACCGGCAGTACTAACCATCGCTCCATCCATCTCCAATAAAGTGCGCAGCATGTCCACCGTATCTGCCGAGTCATCTACAACCAGAATGCGCATCCCTGTCAGCGCATTCGGCTGAACCAAACCGCCGGTCTTGCGCGGCTCGGTTGCCTCTGTAGTTACCGGAAGGCTGATCGTGAATTCTGCGCCACGGCCCGCGCCGCCCGAAGAAACTGAGACAGACCCGCCCTGCAGTTGGACCAGTTGCTGCACGAGGGCCAGACCAATGCCCATGCCACCGTGGCGCCGGCTGATAGTCGCGTCGGCCTGGCGAAAGATTTCAAAGACATGAGGCAGGAATTTCGGTTCGATTCCTTGACCGGTATCGGCCACGGCAAGCTGAGCTAATCCATTTTTCTTAGCCAGCTTAACTGTTACCGTGCCGCCGGAGGGGGTGAACTTCACGGCATTATTCAGGAGATTCCAAACGATTTGTTCCATGCGCAGAGGATCGCCATCAACGAAGACAAGTTCGTTCAACATTTCGATTTTGACTTGGAGTCCCTTCGCATCGGCTTCGTCGCGAACCGTCTCGACAGCGTCGTTAATGGTCTTTGTCAGTGAAACAACCTGACGATTAAGAGAAAACTTGCCGAGCTGTAGCCGCGAAAGATCGAGAAGATCGCTGACAAGTTGTGCCTGGGCAATAGCGTTGCGCCGGAGAATTTCCGCGGCCCGTTGCACGAATTCAGATTCATTGGCCTCCTGGCTGCGCACCAACACTTCCGAATAACCCAGGATTACGTTCAAAGGGTTTCGCAGCTCGTGCGAGATTGTTGCCAGAAATTCGTCCTTGATGCGGTTGGCTTCTTCTGCTTCGGCGCGCGCCTGGCGTTCGCTTTCGAGTAGTTTGGCATGGTCCTCTTCGGCCTGCTTGCTGGCAGTGATGTCGCGCGAGACAACTACCATACCGATCAGCTGACCTTGTTCATTATGAATAGGCGAATGGGTTACCATCGCCGTGAATTCCGACTCGTCCTTGCGCTTCACGTGCAACTCACCTGACCAACTGTCGCCACGGTGAATTCGCGAAAATATTTCGTCAGTCTCCTGCTGCGGGTCTGGCGCTGAGATGATCTCCAACAAGTTCCTACCAACCACTTCCTGTTCCAACCAGCCGTAGAGCCACTCGGCAAAGGAGTTCAAGGAGAGAATCTTGCCGTCGAGGTCGATGGCTATCACTGCCTGTTCGACAGCGTTCAATAAGCGAGCCTGGTAGCGGATCTGCTTCTCGCGTTTGACACGTTCGCTGATGTCGCGCGCAATCTTTGCTGCACCGACAATGTTACCGTCCTCGTCTTTTAATGGAGAGATGGTGAGCGAGATATCGATCAGACTTCCGTCTTTGCGTTGTCTTACTGTTTCGTAATGTTCGACACGCTTACCTTTGAGGACTTCTTTGAGAATTTGAGATTCTCCTTCAAAGCTTTCAGCCGGTATCAAAATTGTGAAGGATCGCCCGATGGTTTCGGCGGTGGTATAGCCGAAGATACGTTCCGCACCTTTGTTCCAGGTGGCTATAATGCCGGCCAGATCGGTACTAATGATCGCGTCATCAGACGATTCGACAATCGCTGCGAGCAACGCAGCTTCAGTGGTGGACAGGGGCATAGTTCAGACAGGCTAATTATTAACCGACGGAGGAAAAAGGGGAGCTTGCATTTTAAGCCCACAACTCGCTGGGCTCAAAGCGAGTATCAAGTCTCAGGTCTCAAGTCTCAGGTCTTAGCTCTCAAGTGCAGAGCGCGCAGTCAGAAAGGGCGGTTTACGCCCGCTGCTTAAGCACGCCTGGGATTGGGCAGGGACAAAGCCCGCCTTTCTGACTGCGCACTCTGCACTTGAGAGCTAAGACCTGAGACTTGAGACCTGAGACCTGAGAGAGTGTTATCATTGATTGGCCTACCGCACCGCCCTTTATGAGAGAGCCACTTTCCCATGTCCCAACAAGCTACTGACGTAAAACAAACCCGGACAGAAACTGATTCAATGGGCGCTATTGAGGTGCCCGCCGATCGTTATTGGGGCGCCCAAACCCAGCGCAGCCTGCATCATTTCAACATTGGCGACGACAAAATGCCGCGCGAGATGATCCGGGCATTGGGGATTCTGAAAAAGGCTGCGGCCCTCGTTAATGAAGATCTGGGGAAACTCTCAGCCGACAAATCGAAGTTGATCGGGCAAGCCAGCGACGAAGTGATCGCCGGAAAACTTGACGAACATTTTCCATTACGCGTTTGGCAAACCGGCAGCGGGACGCAGACAAATATGAATGCTAACGAAGTGATCTCGAATCGCGCAATCGAGATTGCCGGCGGCGTGATGGGCAGCAAGGCCCCGGTCCATCCCAACGACGATGTCAACATGTCGCAGTCGTCGAACGACACTTTTCCGACAGCGATGTACATCGCCGCGGCCGAGCAGTGGCAAAAACTTATTCCCGCTGTCCAGAAAGTTCACGACGCCATTGCTGCCAAAGCGGAAGAGTTTAAAGACGTCGTAAAAATTGGCCGCACGCATTTGCAGGACGCGACTCCGCTTACTGTGGGACAGGAGATGTCTGGATGGGCAAGTCTACTTGCTCGCGATGTGGATCGCTTAAGAACAGTACAACCCGAACTGTTGCAGCTGGCGATTGGCGGTACGGCTGTAGGCACGGGCCTTAACTCTCATCCGGAATTTGCCGAACGCGCAGCTAAGAAAATTGCTGAGCTTACGCAGTTCCCCTTTACGTCGCATCCGAACAAATTTGCCGCGCTCTCTGCTCACGATGAAATTGTTTTTGCGAGTGGCGCGCTAAAGACCCTCGCGGTTTCGTTGATGAAGATCGCCAACGACATTCGTTGGCTGGCTTCGGGTCCGCGTTGTGGCCTGGGCGAGCTGGTGTTACCGGAGAACGAACCGGGCTCATCGATTATGCCGGGGAAAGTTAATCCGACGCAGAGTGAAGCGATGACGATGGTCTCGGTGCAGGTGTTTGGAAACGATGTCGCAATTACGATGGCCGGTTCGCAGGGGCACTTCGAGTTGAATGTTTACAAGCCGGTAATGATTCACAATTTGTTGCATTCGATTAGGCTGATTCACGACGCTTGTCATGGATTTGTGGAGTATTGTATTGCCGGCATCGAACTCAATCGCGAAAAGATTGACCACTACCTGAAGAATTCACTGATGCTGGTGACGGCTTTGAATCCTCATATCGGCTATGACAAGGCGGCCAAGATCGCAAAACATGCTCATCAAAAGAAGATCAGTTTGCGCGAAGCGGCAGTGGAGCTGGGCTTTTTGTCCGGTGAAGATTTCGATAAGTTTGTGAAGCCGGAAGACATGACGCATCCCTGAAGAAAGACGAGCTTTGTGCTTTGAGCTTTGTACTTTGCTTAGGTTCGCTGCTTAAAACTGATGTTGACGCCAAAGCAATTCTCGCTAGCGAACCAAGCACAAAGTTCAAAGTTCAAAGCTCAAACCATTAAGCTCAAAGGAATGCGTACTTAGGAATTTTATTTGCCAGATCGAAACGACAAAGTTAAAGAGAACCAGCCCGGCGCTTACTATGTCGACTCGTCGTGTATCGATTGCGATGTTTGTCGCGACACCGCGCCGGATAGTTTTCGCCGATCAGACGAAAACAGTTATTCCTTTGTCTATAAACAGCCGGAAACGCCGGAAGAAACAGCCGCCTGCGAAGAAGCCCTCACTTGCTGTCCTGTCGAAGCCATCGGCAATGATGGCGCGACGCAGTAGGCTGGCACGGCAAATGGCAGATGGCTGATGGCAGAAGCGGCCCCAGGACAAAGTTCAAAGTTCCAAGCTCAAAATTACGCAAGAATCCTATCCGGATTCGTTCTACTTTTCAGCGCTAGTACTTTTCTCTTCCCCGGGCGCAGAATGAAAAGCAAATACGGGAGGGGATGAATTCGTGAAAAAACTATTAACTATTTGCGGCGTGCTAACGCTGCTTTCTTTTTTTTCAACGCCGATCTCTGCGGCTGCTACGGCCACCGTAGTTGATAAGACTGTGCGTGGACGCTTGCAGCGAACTGTCGAAGCAGGTGGCTGGTTAGTTGTGGATCAAAGCCAAAAGTTTTTGCTGCTTAATGCCCAGCGTTTTCAAACCGAGGAATGGTTTAAAGAAGGCGTGGAAGTCGAAGCGATTGGCGAAACGAAGGATGTCATGACGGTCTACATGGAAGGCACTCCGTTCGAGGCGCAATCGCTAAAACCAATAGCCACCCAGGGCGGCAATCAGATCGTGCCCGGCCAGGACCGGCGGGTGACGCGCGTAATTGTCACTGGAGATTCTCTGGTGCAAGCTCTTCCGGACACGGCGATACTGACAATCTCAGTTGTCACTCAAGCCAAAAACGCTCTTGACGCGCAGCAGCAAAACGCTACCCGCACCGACGCTGTGGTGCGAACCTTAAAGACCGCCGCCGGAGCGGGAGCTGAAGTTAAGACTTCCGGCTACAGTCTCCAGCCCCAAAGGGTCTACCGGGAAAATCAACCACCGACGATTACTGGTTACGAAGCCCGCAACACGGTGACGGTGATCATCGGCGACCTGACCAAAGTTGGGCCAGTGATCGATGCAGCGGCACAGTCTGGCGCTAATGACATCGGTGGCGTGGCCTTCACTTTGAGAAAGGATCGCCCGGCACGTGATGAAGCGTTGGCCCAGGCTACACGTGAAGCGATGTCCAAAGCGCAAGTAATCGCGCAGGCACTCGGTGGGCGCGTGGCGCGCATCGTGGAAGTCCAGGAAGAGGGAACAGTACGCCCACGCCCAATGTATGAAGCTGACACGGCGCGCGTCATGCTAGCCCAGAAATCCGTCCCCACGCCGATCGAGATAGGTAGTCTGGAAATTATCGGCCGCGTGCAGGTAGTGGCGGAAGTCGAAAACTAAGCAAAGTCCAAAGTCCATCCAAGGTCCAAAGTCCGCTAACGACCGTATAACCGCGCGGAAGGAACAGCAACTCTGCACAAAGAGATTAGGCTTTGGACTTTGGACATTGGACGCCCGATTCCCTTATCCTGCAGGCATGCCCGAACCAAAGCGTGCCTTTTCAATGATGGCGTTGCGCAGCCAGGTCCGTCCTTCGGGGCGGCTCTGGAATCCCAATGCAGACGTCTACCAGGCCACTGAAGGTTGGGTCGTTAAAGTTGATCTCGCTGGAGTTTGTCCGGATGAACTGGAATTAATCCTTCAGGATTCTCATCTAATAGTGCGCGGTTGTCGGCGCGACACCCTCTATCGCGAAGGCTTCACTTACCAGCAGATGGAGATCACCTACAGCCGCTTTGAGAAGCGCATCGACTTCCCCTGTCCACTCGATTCGTCCTCCCTCAAGCAAGACTATCGCGACGGATTTTTGATAGTCAGTCTGAGTTGCAAATAGTCGTTTCGACTACGGGAGTCTGACGAGACCATGGCAGAAAACCCCAAGAAGACTGAGACCACCAACACTTCGGAGTCGCCCAAAAAATCTAAGGCTGAGGCGCCCCCTCCGGCTTTAGCCGAACCAAGCCCCACAACTGCGGACCCGATTGAGCTGGCCGTGCTGCCGTTGCAGAACACCACGCTGTTTCCGGAAACGGTGGTTCCACTCGCCATCGGTCGCCCTCGTTCTATCGCCGCAGTGCAAGCCGCTCTGGCCACGGAAGAAAAGTTAATCGCCTGTATCAGCGTTCGGGAACAAAGGACGGAAACCGATGCGACTCAGGCAGACCTTTATGAGATCGGTACACTCGTAATGATCAAGCGGATGGAGCGCATTGAGGACGCCATGCACATCATTGCGCAAGGCACCGAGCGAATTAAGGTCCTCGAGTGGAAACAGGAAGAACCATACCTGCGTGCGCGAGTGCAGGTTCTTCCGGAACCGCGAACGGTGGATGCGGAAGCAGTCGAAGCCCTGCGCCGGAATGTCCAGTCAATGATTCAGCAGGCGCTGGCCCTCCTGCCCGGTGTTCCCCCGGAAGTTCGCGTGGCGATGTTGGGTTCAGTTGAGCCGATACGCCTCGCTTACTTTCTTGGTTCGATCCTGAATCTGGGCACGGAACAAGAGCAGAAGATGCTGGAAGCAGAAACAGCCGATGAGTTGTTGCGGTTGTCTCATGGTTATCTGGCACGGGAGCTGGAAATCATTCAATTGCGTTCGAAGATTACAACCGAAGCGCAGTCTGAGATGGACAAAGCTCAGCGCGAATATGTTTTGCGCCAGCAGATGAAGGCTATTCAGAAAGAGTTGGGAGAAGACGAGGGCGGCGAGCGCGCGGAAGCTGAGTTACTGCGCGAGCGACTCGCGGCCGCCGACTTACCTGAGGAGGTGCGCACCGAAGCGGAGCGCGAGTTGAAGCGGCTGGAGCGATTGCCGGCGGCCGCGCCTGACTACCACGTGATTCGTACTTACCTCGAGTACATCATCGAGTTGCCCTGGAACAAAACTTCTGAAGATAAGTTAGATCTGGTAGAAGCTAGACGAATCCTGGACGAAGATCATTTTGGCCTTGAAGATGTTAAGGAACGCATCCTCGAATTTTTGGCTGTGATCAAGCTGCGTCCTGATACAAAGAGTCCGATTCTTTGTTTTGTGGGACCGCCAGGAGTTGGCAAGACCTCACTCGGTCGCTCAATCGCCCGGGCGCTGGGCCGGCAGTTTGAGCGCCTCTCGCTGGGCGGCATGCGCGATGAAGCCGAACTGCGCGGTCATCGGCGTACGTACATTGGCTCGATGCCGGGACGCATCATTCAGTCGTTGCGTCGCGCGGGGGTTAACAATCCGGTGATGATGCTCGACGAGATCGACAAACTCGGCAACGATTACCGGGGCGATCCGTCCGCCGCGCTGCTGGAGATTCTTGATCCGCAACAGAACAACACTTTTCGTGATCACTATCTGGATTTGCCGTTTGATCTCTCAAAGGTGTTCTTTATCGCCACTGCCAACCAGATGGGCCCGATTCCGCCACCGCTGCGGGATCGCATGGAGGTCATAAATCTCGCTGGTTACAGCGATCCTGAAAAGCTGCAAATTGCCAAGCGTTACCTGGCGCCCCGACAGACTACTGAAAACGGACTGAAGCCGGAACAACTGCAGATTTCCGATGATGCGATTGAATTGATCGCCGGACGCTATACACGGGAAGCCGGGGTGCGGCAACTCGAGCGCAACATCGGGCGGGTGGCGCGAAAGGTAGCGTTGAAAGTCGCAAAGGGCGAGGCGCAAAGCGTCACGGTGACTGCTGCCCAAATACCGGAGTACCTGGGCCCGCCGCGTTTCTATCCTGAACAGGCGCGCAAAGAGCTGCCTGCGGGCGTAGCGACTGGCATGGCCTGGACCGAGATGGGCGGCGAAGTGTTGTTCATTGAGGCGACGCTCTTGCCGGGCGGGAACGGGCTCATCATCACCGGGCAGCTTGGGGAAGTGATGCAGGAATCAGCTCGTGCGGCACGATCGTATTTGTGGTCCCACGCGAATGAGTTTGGCATTAACCCGGAAATGTTTAAGGACTACGGTGTGCATTTGCACGTGCCTGCGGGAGCAATCCCCAAAGATGGACCAAGCGCTGGTGTGACGATCACCGCGGCGTTGGCATCGCTTTACACGGGCAGGCGCGTGCGTCCCGATACTTCCATGACCGGAGAAATAACTCTCTCCGGTTTGGTGTTTCCGATTGGCGGGCTGAAAGAGAAGGCGATGGCGGCGCATCGCGCGGGGATTCGCCGTTTGATCATTCCCGCACGTAATGAAGCAGACGTGGAAGACATACCAGAAGATGTGCGCGCGGACCTGGAGATTGTGTTTGTTTGGCGCATCAATGAAGTGATCGATAGCGCGCTCGAGGTTTTAGTCGCGAACCCGCCGCCTCCGCTTCCTAATCCTGCTGCTTTGAGCCAGGGTTCTCGGGCTCCCGATGAACCGATCTCAGCACCTCAGTCGCTGAAAACCTGAACATTTTCCATTTTCCACTTAACATTCCCCTATACCAAGGTCGCAGACTTCGAAGAACGCGTTCGCCAGATCCCGGATGTTCTAAATGGAAAATGAGAAATGGAAAATGTTCTGATCGAGTGAAGTCATAATAGCGAAACTGCCCACTGCCCCGCCTACTGCCAACTGACCACTGACGACTGACAATTGTCCAACAAACAAAAGGCGGTAAGCTTTCGCTCACCGCCTTCTGGCTTCTGACTACTGCCTTCTAACTCCTGCCTTAGGGCAGCGCCTCCACGTTGATAAAGAAGCGGAAGCCACCATTTTGCTGCACTCCCATGAGGAAGCGCATGTTGATGGATGCCCCGGCTGCGAGCGGAGTACCGAGTGTCACTGTTCCGGCCGACAGGGTTGAATTCTGTCCGCCTCCGTTAGGTTGAGCAGGCGGTACCTCCAACGTGCTGCCGATAACATTGATCATTGAACCTCCGGTAATTGTGACGATTACATTGCCAGACGATCTCGCTCGCAGATCCGCTGTTCCAGCGGGCTGCGGGGCTGTCGTCACGTCCACAATCCGGAAGCGCAATCGCGTAACCGATCCGCCGGTGTTGTTAGTGAACTTCCTGCGGAAATCCAACGTCCCGAAGGTCGAGTTGTTAGGAATATCCGGAGTCGTATCACGTACCCGATTCGGCGATGTCGTCGAGGCGACGCCCGGATCGATCAGACTGGCCTTGATCGTCGCGTTTCGCTGGATCGGACTTGCCAGATTCTCCGGACCCGCCGCTCCGAGACTCGGTGTAGTTGTACCAACCGGCGTTGCTGGTGTCGTCGTGACCACCTGGAAGTCGGCAACGTTGTCGTTAGTATCCTGCGGCGTTCCCGTCGCAAGTTTCCTTACGAAACTGTGTTCCGAAGTGCTGCCGTTCGCTGTTGCCAGGTTCGTGCCTTCGCGGAACAGATCAAAGGTGCCGTTAGTGTTCAAGCCAAAGCCGAC
This sequence comes from Pyrinomonadaceae bacterium, assembly GCA_963826235.1. Lineage (GTDB taxonomy): Bacteria > Acidobacteriota > Blastocatellia > Pyrinomonadales > Pyrinomonadaceae > PSRF01. The sequence continues at coordinate 1,541,635 of CAWGWE010000003.1, forward strand.
TGCGTCGAGTCTGTTGGTACTTGAAATGTTCACGATGTTGGCGGTGCTAAATAGCGCAACGTTGCGATCGTTTTCAATGTCGGCAGTCATCGTTAGGTTTCCGGCTGCCGCTGCTGACAGCGAGTAAGCGCTGCCTACCAACAAGTAGTGTCCTCGCGCCGGAATGACAGTGCCGTTCGGAATAGTTCCGATTAGCACTGGCGTATCGGTGGAAGTAGCACCCGCCTTGTACAGTCCGTAGCCTGCTGAAGCATCTGAGGCTGTAACTGTGAGCGGCGAGTCCGTGTTGTTGTAGAGTTCGACGAAGTCGTCGTTGGTGCCGCCCGGACCACTGGTGCGCAACTCTGAGATCAGAGTCGTGCCCGGTGTGTTGGCTGCGGTTATGGTGCCAGTTGCCTGTCCGTCCACGATGGTTCCATTCGTCGGTGACGATAGATTCACCAGGAAGGTTTCGTCGGGCTCCGTAGCGTCGGCATCCGCGAGGATAGGCACGTTGATGGACTGCACCTGTTGACCCACCATGAAGGTGACAGTGCCATTGGTGGTCGTGTAATCAGATCCGGCGACAGCCTTGCCCGGCCCCGCCGGCTCGTCGGCCGTCGTGAAGTTAACCGAGACAGTCGACGTGGCTGGGGCTGATAAAGCCACAGTGAAGACCATGTTGGTTGAACCCGACGTTGGCTCGGCCGCCCGCGCGTCGCGGACGAAGATATCAACCGGTACGTCTATTGGAGTCAGGGTTGGATCTGCTCCTCCAGGCAGTGCCGGATCGTCGGTAAGGACGTTGATGCCGCCATCGGCTGTGATGGTTCCCTGGTTCGACACCTGGGCCGGACCGATATACGGGTTTTCCACCTGCACCTGGAAGGTGATGGTGACTGATTGGCCCGCGGGCAATGTGCCGATGTTCCAGTTCAGATTGTTACCCACGACAACTGGCGGAGTCGGATTTACCAGATTCGTTGGCAGCTTCTTGTCTGTCTTCGACTTGCTGATGTCAGATACTTGCGCGCTCGCACCGCTACTCACGATGAGCTTCTGAATCTGACTTTCCTCGGCCTTCGCAGTTTCCTGCCTTGGCGACGATACGAATGGACGGCTGGTGATGCTGTCGCCAGGCACGACAACTTGAGGTACGGCAGCTTGCTCTGCCGCTGCTCTTCCTGCGCTCGCCTGCTCTGTGGTAGCCGGCAAGGCGTTATCAATGTCGCCTGGGTCTACTGCTGCAGGTGGAGTGGCACATAGAACTCCAAAGGCCACGCCCGCGTCATTGGTAACAGTGACGGTCGCACCGCCGTTGGCGGCGTCCACAGCAGCATTACTGGCCTGCTCGACGTTATGCGTGCCGTCGATCTCGTTGATATCGATGAGACCGGCACCAGAGGGGAACGAGTTCCCCGTGATGTCCGAGCACATTACTTGTGTGATTGGGTCGCCGGGAGTCGGGGAGTTCGTGTCCAGACGAATGTCGGGAGCTCCTACGAAATTGGTGTCCACGCTGTTGTTTGTCACCGTGAAGCTCATCTGCGTGTCGGCTTGTGTACGCGCGAAGATGCCAGGCGTATTCAGGTTGCCCGCATTCTGGCCGGCGCCGTTTCGTACGTTGTTGCCCGAGACCAGGACATTAGCTGTTTTAGCTCCCAGACGTCGTCGCTCGACCGCGATTCCTCTGCCATTGGCGAGACCAGCGCCAAGACCTACGCGCGCGTCCGCCCCGGTGCAGGCGCCGGCTACGCGCAACCTGCCGATACAGTTGTTGGTGATTTTCGCTGCGACATTGCTGGCGGGAGCGCCGGAGTTAGCCATGTCAAGCAAAATGCCGCCTTGCCGCACGTTGGTGATCGTGTTGTTGTCGATGTTCAGCGTGCCAGGCACATTGCCCTGATCGTCGATGAAAACGAGAATCGCGTTCAGTGGACCAAGACAGTTGACTGCACCACCGGCACAATTGCTCAAGGCGCTCCCGACGCCGTTGATGTTGTTGCCGGTTAGGGTCAAGCCCAGCAGGTTTCCAGCAAGCGTCCCATCGTTACTGATATTGATGAGAGCTTCACCGGTCGAGGCAGTATTAAAGACGTTATTGAACGTGTTGTTTTGGATAACGAGTGTTGACTTGCCTGCCTCGACGACGCTCGCGATCAGATTAGTCTTCCCATCGACGGGCGAGGTCTGGAAAGTCGAGTTCTGCACTGTCAGATTGACGGTAGCAGTGGATCCCACGGTTCCACCTGCGACGCTTTGAAGCCCCGGTCCCGAAATATTTGAGAAGATGCAGTTAGTCGAGACGTTGTTCGTCGGCCCGCCTACGGTGACCGTCATGTTGGCGGCCGCATCGCCGCGGATGCCGAAGCCTCGATTACCGATCGAGTTCTGGAACGTCGTGCCCTGGACTGTCAAGGTCAACGCCGTCGACGTATTGTTGAGCAGGTAAATACCATCGCGACTGGCTACGTTGAATCCGGAGATAGTGCCGCCGGTGATACTGGCGGTGCCCCTCAGATTGAAGAGCGAAATACCATGGCCACCAGCGCCGGCGCCAGTGGCGCCGGTAACATCCTGCCCGGGCGCAGAAATATTGACGCCAGTTAGCACCAGCCCTGTGGAATCTTTCAAGTCAATGCAGTCGTTGCCGCAATTTGAAAGGGTGCCGGCGTTAAGGGTGAAGGTGCCGGTGTTATTCGTTAGGAAGATGGCGTCGCCGTCGCCATTGCCACCTGGGATACCGCCGCCGGCATCAGTTTGCGCTACGGTTTGATTGGCATCGCTGATCGTTGCACTGGCGACGGTAACCGCGGAGGAAGAGTCCTCGACACGGATTCCAAACCCACCTGCGGCACTCGGGTTGGGAACGTTTACAGTCGCAAATTGAATTGTGGTAGCTGTCGAGTTGTCAACAAACACACCCGTACCGGCGCGGCTGTTGATCTGGGTGGTTCCAGTCACTTGAAACTTCGTGCCGCTTACTTCAACGAGCGAGATGCTGTTTGCGGCACTGGTGGTAGTGGTGATGGTCGTGAATTGTATGTTGATCGGCGTACGTCCAGCCGGGCCGTCAATCTCCACGGCTCGATTGCCCGCGCCGAGTGTGGTGATGTCGCCGGTCGTCGTGGTGAGTGTTCCGCTGTTATCGACTGCGACGAAAGCTCGCTGGCCAGAGTCTGGAGTGATGTCCAAATCGGCAAAGGTGATGTTGCCGGCGTTTCCGTTGCCGGCCGTGCCGAGCGAGACTCCAATCCCGCCCGAACCTGCAACTATCGTGTTACCAAAATTCATTGTCCCGCCGGCAGCGGTGTTCAATACCTGGATACCAACGCCTGCCGGGTTTTGAATATTTGTAGCGACGCCGGGGTCGTTAACAGTAAGACTGCCGCTGACAAAGTTCAGGTTTACGCCGACGCCGTTGCTGTTCGTCGAGTCGAGGTTGTTGAGCGTCATAGCGAGCGCAGTACGACTCGCCAGACTCACCCCGACGATGTCGAGTGTTACGTTTCCGGTAGCGGTGATGTCGCCGCTGCTCGTAGTGATGGTGCCGGTGCCGGCTGTCGAATGAAAGGCACGCTCGAGTGCGTCGGGAGCAATGTCGAGGTCGCCGAATGTAACATTGCCGGCGTTGGCGTTAAGGAAGACTCCCGTGCCGGCAGCATCAACGTTAGCGTTACCCGTCAAGGTAACTGCAGTCGTACCGAACGTCATGGTTCCGGCACTCGTGTTTTGTACCTGTATGCCTGTTCCGCTTGAATTTGTAACGGTGGTCGTCACTGCCGTCAGATTACCGCTGACGCGGTCGATGTTAATGCCCTGCGACGTGACGTTATTAAGGGAACTGAGATTGGTGAAATTAAGAGTGATTGGAGTTGCCGGGGCTCCAGCCTTAGTGATGTTGATTGCTGGCCCGCCAGTGGCCGCAATGCTGCCCGGGTTAGTAGTGACATTGATCTGACCTGTGTTGTTTGTGCCCACCAGGCCGGCGCCGTTTGACGTTGTAATACCGAGGCTGTTGAACGTGACGTTGCCTACGTTATTGGCAAGGTTCACTCCGGTTCCGGCGTTGCCTTTGTTAACACTCGTCGCAGCGAATGTAACCGCAGTTCCGACTACCAGATTCTGAATGTCGATCGCGGTTCCACCCGGTGCGGTTTGTCCCGCAGACGGTATATTCGTGGTCCCGGTAATGTTAGCGTTGCCGCCCGCGGTTGAAAGGAAACCGACTCCGGAGTTATTGGAGATCTGTAAAGTGCCGAAGGTACGGGTACCCGCCGTGTTGCTCTGCAGGCTGACGCCGATAGTGCCCCCTAAGCAGGATGTATTTCCGAAGTTCATGTCAGCAGATGAAGCGGAAACAAGAAGACATTGCGCTGTGCTACCGGAGATCGTTGTGCCGCCTGTTGACGTAAGCGTACCGGCAATCTGATCAAGACTAATGCCCTGCGCGGTGCTACTGGTGGAAGAAATACTCGTAAAGGTCGCCGCGAGTGTGCCGTTGTCCAGGTTAAGAGCCTGGCCGGTGCCGCTCAATGACATTTCACTAATGGTGAGCGTACCGAATGCCGCTGCGGGGGGTGAAAGAGCGCTTGCGATTTTCGCACCCGTCGTGTTGCCAATATTAAATCCCCGCAACGTATTGCTGTTTCCGGCGCCGATGTTAATAGCGTTGGTTGAGGCCGCAGCGGTCGTCACTGCGGGAAACGCCTGGCCCGTCGCGGGTAATGCATCACTGAAGGTAGGCACCGTGACGCCAGCGACCACATCCAGAGCTTGCGACGCCCCCGCGCCGATAACCTTCTGATTGTTCAGTAGGGTTAACCCGCCAGTGTAACTACCGCTGTAAAGAAAGATGTTGTCGCCGGCTTCGTCTGCGGCGACGGGGTCGAAGCAGCCCGCGCCCACCAGGCAGTTAAATGGTGTCGTAAGCCTTCCATCGCCGCCTGGGCCAGCTGCCGAATTAACAAACCAGATCAAGCCAGTGACCGTGAGCGTTACCGTCGCTGTGCTGGTACCACCACCGGTGTTGTCGGTGGTCGTATATGAAAAGGTATCAGTTCCCGTGAAGCCTGGAGCTGGATTGTACTGGAAGCTGCCGTCGCCCGTTGTTGCGGTCACCTGGCCGCCACCGACACTAGTTCCAGCGAAGGGGGCCGAAGCGTCGCCGGCGAGAGTAGTAATAGTCATCCCGGTGTTGTTGCCCGTCTCTGGATCAATATCGTTCGCCAGCAGGTCGGATGCGCCGTCCGGCACCTGAATGCGAACATTGCCAAGCACATTGAATGCGTCATTGAAACCGATCGGCGTGGAACGAACGGAACCACCGATGAGGGTTGTGTTCGCGTCAACAGTGTCGTTCAGCGTCAAGTTGGTGGCAGGGTCCGGACCCGTGTTGGTCACGGTGATGCTGTAGGTAATAATCTCTCCGGGCTCGGCCTTGCCGTCCAGATCTGAATCAGCAAAGGAGTCAGTTTTCGTCGCAGAAATAATTGGTGCCACCGCCGCTGGCGAAACCGAGAGCGGCTTCGGCACCGGAGCGAAATCGTTAGTTCGTATGCTGCGCGTCGATCCATCACTGGGCTGTGAGGACGAATCGATGGTTACAGAACTCTTAGTAGCCAGGTTCCGATTCGCAGACCCGTTAAAACCAAGTGCCAGGGGAGCCAACTGGCCCGTAAGCATCACGTATGTGAGCAGACTGGCGACAAAAGTTTTGGTGTTGCGACGTTGTGGGATCGAGGTTTTGTAATTCATAACTCTCCTTAGGATCTGAAAGGTACTCACGCGTATTGGCGCAGAGGAAGAAGGTGAAGGTGTGGGCGAAGGTTGGCCATAAAGCACCCCTGGTTCGGAGCGAAGGCTGGACGCGTTAGCGACCAGCCTTCGGGTGAAGCATTAAAGCTAAGACCTGGGCGGAAAGATGCCCTGCAAAGCGATGCAAAAGTTTACAACGAGATAGTTCATCATGTTGTTGTGCGGCAAACTACCGCCAGCCGGCGCCAAAGCTTGCGGTGCCATTTGTGTCAGGTTGTTGGGAGCGGCATACCTGGTCTCGCCCGCTCCATAAAAATTATTGGTGACATTGTTCTCGTTCACCTGCTCTTCCGAGGCATTGAAGGAATGAGTGTGAATCGGTATCTCTGAAGTGAGAAGCGTCACATTCGAGGTGCCGCCTTGCTGGCCGATGAAATATTGGCTCAAGCCGGAGCCCTGGCCCTGGTGAAGGGGAACACTACCCTGCAGGTTGGGCAGCGCAAAGGTGGATTTACCGTCTCCCCCGTAAAAGGTGCCCAGGAGGGAAAAAAGCGCGGTGTTCTGTGAAATGGGGAGCAGTTGTCCGTTACAAAAGGCCCACCCCGTGGGAGGGAAATTGAAACCGAACATGCGAATCTCTGCGACAAATGGGTCTGACATTTTTAGTCTCCTCTATTGGTTCGGGAATCTCCCAAATAGCGAAATGATGAAGCTGATGCAAAGGTAAGGTTGCAGATTATCGTGCGGCTGACTTCCGCCGGTTGGCGTTACAGAATTCGCAGGCATCGTAATTGGGGAGTCTGCGCTTGTATAAATCTGCCCGGCTCCCTGCGCTGCGACATTGCCACCTGGTGATTGCGTTCCCGCAGTTGTGTTCGATGCCAGGAGTTGGTGTGTGTGAATCGGTATTTGTTGGGTAGTCAGCGTCACCGATTCGACGCCAGCCGCCTCACCAATCTGATAAGTAACGCCGTCAGGCCCAGCCCCCATGTGCATTGGGATGCGGCTTGCTAGATTGGGCAGGTTAAAGGTCTCCTGTCCATCGCCCCCGTAAGTAGTCCCTATTAGCGTGAAGAGCGCATCGTTTTCCGAGATGGGGATCGTCTGGCCGGAGCAAAACGCCCAGCCTGCTGGAGCGAAACTGCCGGCAAACATTCTGATCTCTCCGATAAATGGATTTGACATGGATTCTCTCCTTTAGTTTCGCGAGGGGAATATACCCTGAAGGGCAATAATGAAGTTCAACACCAGGTAAGGCTGCTGGTTTGTGTGCGCTTGCGAGCCACCTACATTCCCGATGATGGCGGAGTTCATTGTCGTCAAGTTGGCGGCTGGCCCATAGGACTGCGCGACAGACTTCGCTATCACGGTAGCATTTGTAGGGTTGGCATCAGTGCCCGTGTTGTTGGTCACGTTCTGGAAATGAATGTGCTGCGGCATCTCTGACATGGTAATTGTGTGAGCAGACTGGCCGCCGGCCTCACCCTGGATAAAGCCAGCGCCCACGTGCACCGGCACGCGCCCACGAAAATTAGGGAGCGCAAAAGTTGTTTGCCCGTTGCCGCCGTACATCGTTCCGAGCAAAGAGAAGAGAGCCTGGTTCTGGTTAATCGGAAGGAATTGGCCATTGCACATGGCCCAGCCTTGCGGGGGGAAATTGAAACTAACGATCTTGATCTCTCCTAAGAATGGTTCGGACATAGTTCACTCCTTATGGGGTTGTCGTCCTAGAGCTTTTTCAACCGGCTTGAATGGGATTGACCAATTCGCGCAAAGTGGCGAAAGGGACACGAGGTATTGAAAAAAGTTAAAGCCTGTTAGCGCCCCCGAAGTGCTGATGAATTTAACCCGGCGCCAGGGATCCCTGCGATGTGCAAAAAACTGTAAAAGGCCTATCGCGAAAAACAGAAGCGGGCGAGATTCTACCCGACAACCGGGGAGATATCAAGAGTTTAGGGAGGTTTTCAGGCCTGGAATTCCGTTATTGCCAAACACTGCCGAAGATTACCAGACTTGATTGCCGGTCGATTGACCTCGGCCAGGCTCCCACGACCAAAAACCCGCAATTTAGGCCCTCACGCTCGCAGACAAGTACCCCAACTAGGAATGAAAAGACCGAAGCCAGAGTTCGTTTCAGAAATACAAAATCCTTTTCCCTCGATTTCGGGCGTTCTAGAACCCTCTACCGCGGTTCCACCTACCAATTTCGTCACCCCAAGCTAGGCGAATTTTACGTTGTCACGCATCCAAAGCTCTCGACAAAATGACCACAGTATTAGTCACATTATCGAACTCGATGTTCACACGAAGAACTTTGGGCCATGCGTGACATGCTAAAGCTCATTCAGTAACATTCTTCCCATGCAGAATAACGATCAAAAAATTTCGCTGCCCGCAGGCGGCACGGTTAAGCTTCGACCGGTGACGCCGCGTGACGATGAATTCCTTTTAGCTGTTTACGCAAGCACCCGAGAGCAGGAAATGGCTCAAGTGCCCTGGACTGACGAGCAAAAAATGGAATTCTTAAAGTGGCAGTTCAGTCTGCAGCGCCAGGAATATGATGCGAATTACCGGAACCGGCAGTACGACGTGATCCTGCTAGATGAACAACCCGCTGGAAGAATCTGGATCAGCAGGGACGATCATATACGTTTGCTCGATATCGCTTTACTCGAGAAGTTTCAAAACCGCGGAGTTGGCACCGCTCTCTTGAACCGTTTGATAGACGAAGCTGTGCGCGCTAAAACGCCTCTGCGGCATATGGTTTTTATCCTCAATACGGATGCAAAACGATTCTACGAACGGCTTGGCTTTGTGGTATTTGAAGAAGTGGGTGCTTACCTTCACATGGAATGGCGAGGCAGTAAAGCGGAGGCGTGATCAGCGTAAAGCCCGAAGTCTTAATATCTTTCAGCGCGTCTCCTATCCACCGTCATTGCTTTTGTAGTAGTTGAAAACGGCTTCATAGCGAAAGCCGGCCTTTTCTTTCGCAATGGCAACCAGGAAAAGATCAAAGTCTCCCATTCGCTCGTGCGTTAACCGGTAGATGGCCTGAGGCAGGCAGATGTTTTCTGGACCAATGAAATAAACAGAAAAGCGCTCCAAACCCTCTTGTTCTCCCGGCGAGCTCTCCTTCTCTTTCACCTCTACGAGCTCCAAGTCGATCGGCCCCGAGCCGTCAACATTAACGCGATACTTTGAGTTGACATGCTGCGAGAACTCTTTCCCGGTTAGCACGGGCATACTTTGTCTCCTTAAGAAACTGACTAACCAAAAATTTCTCTTCTAAAAATTACTGACGCTGGGGGCGAGCCAAGACTAGTTGCTGCCCAAAGATTTCATTGATCTGCGCGCCAGTCGCTCCTGACAGGGGGTTGCCCTGCCAGACGATGAGGTAGTGCCCGCTGGTGCCGTTGTAGGTGAGGGAAGGGTTATTTACGCTGCGATCCTTTCCTGCGGCAGCGATGTTTGAGATTTGAAAGTCCGCATCGATTTCGCTTCCGCTGGAACTGAGTCTCTGACCCCAAATCTCAATAGGGACGTTTGCGCGAACGCTCCGCCAGATCACCAGATATTCTTTGTTCACGCCGTTGTAGGTTAGGGTGGGAATACTTGCTCTATTGCCGGCGCCCTCTGTATTTGAAACCCGAATATTATTTGGTTCAGTCTCGCCAGCTTTCGTGGGATCGATACGCTGAGCAAAGATCTCGTTCAGATTTGCGGTAGCGCCACCCGGCGACGCGTTTGCGTGAAATACAACGAGGTACTCGTTGTTGTCGCTATTAAAATCGACATGAGGTGAACCGTAGCGCCGGCCAGCAGTAACCTGCGAAACGAGGAAGTCCCTGGGGGAACTTAATTCTCCGGTCGCAGACAGAACCTGACCCCAGACTTCAGTCTGAGTCTCTTTCCTAAAGCCACCACTCCAAACTACGAGATACTGATTACCCCGGCTGTTGTGGGCTATCGCAGGAGCGCTTGCGTGAAAGTTGCTTCCCTGATCAGTAGTGCGGGAGATGCGCAAGTGTTTACCCAGCAACTCCCCGTTGGCTTTGAGACGCTGTCCGTAAATCTCCTTCTTAACAACATCTTCCGGCTCACCGATCCCATTCCAAATGACCATGTATTCGTTGATAGTGCTATTCCAGGCGACCTGGGCCTGGCTGGTATGGCGAACAAAAGTAGTATTGACCTTTCCCAAATCTGTCAGGTAAGAGATCCGAAAATCACCACCGATCTCGCGGCCGCTGCGATTCAAACGCTGCCCGTAGATCTCAAAAAACTTATCCTCCGAATTAACTAAACCTGTTCCATGCCACACGACCAGATACTCACGAGCGGTCTTGTTGTAAACGACCTGAGGATGATTGGCACTGACGTCCCGATTGCCGTCCGACAGATTCGAGATGCGGAAGCTAATCCCACTGGGTTGGTTGGTCGCCGCGTTTATTCGTTGCCCGTAGACATCGGTGACGCCTTTTACTTCCGTTAATCCATCACTCTGCCAAACGACGAGGTACTCGTTGTCGTCAGGGTTATAAGCAACCTCGGCGAATCGCGCAGCGCGGTCCGCGGAAACCGCCGATGCTTGTGAAATGCGAAAGAAGGGACTTACGACCAGGTTGCTGGCTGCTTTCGCCGCGGGTGGAATTGATGCCTGGGGCGACGCACCAGGTCGAGCGTTCTTCTGATCCTGAAGAGAATCAAGCAGGCGACCATCAGCTCTGAGTCCCACAACAACGTGACTGCTGGAAGCAGCAATCAAGAGGAACCCTAAAGCGGCCAGGGTGGCCGACAGCGGTAGAGGCTTAATTTTCATCGACTAAATTCCGATTTTTGAAGTGTTCCAGACCGAGCGGTATGTTGGGACATCCTTCAGGCTGCGGAGTGGGGATTCTAGCGGTTGGCTCCATTCCGAACAAGCAAAAACTTTTGCATCGATCTGTTTTCGAGGCCGAATGACTTGAGAACCAATCGAGTCGCCTTACCTGTGGGGAGAAATCCCGTCCCGATACGTGGATTTACCGTCTAAGCGAAAGCTGAAGTGTTTGAGAAAAAAATTGACTAAGTCACAATAAACTGATAGAAGTTTGCTCCGCTGGATAACTTCCGTAATTTCTATTGAGTCATTTTTTCAATAGAGCCAACAACCCCAACCACGTTAGTTTTCACAAACAGGAGGAGCAGCCAATGGTTGTTTCAAGACGCGGTTTTATGAAACAAGGAAGTCTCCTTGTTGTCGCCGCGGCAGTGTCTTTAGCTTCAGCCGAGCGCGTTCTCGGCCTTGAGAACGATGCCGAGAATTTAGGTATCAAGCAAGAGAATCTGCCGCCGGTGCCCGGCAAGTCCGCGCCGCCCAGCCTCACCAAGGCTACTTTTGCGCCCTACGTTAACACTGTATTTCGAATCCACCCCGACACTTCCAAGATCGTGAAAACTACATTGGTCAGCGTCGGTGACATTGGGCCCGTTCCGGATAAAAACGTAACTGGCCGCGAATGTTTTGTGCTCAAGTTCCGTGGCAGCGATCCACTTCCGCAGAATACTTACCGTATCGAACATGACGTACTAGGACGGTTCGATCTTTTCCTGGTCCCGACCGGCAAAAACAAAAAAGGCCGTTACTACCACGCCGTAATTAACCGCCTGATCTAGTGTTATTGTTGGTTTACGTAGCGCACGGCATCGCTGTAAGGCGATGCCGTTTACGCTGCGGAATATCAGCGCCGAAAAATTAAAGTCTTTCGGGCCATCACCTCAGCGTTCGGACGATCAACATCCACTTTTATTCTTCTCGCCAGGGGGCGAGGCGAATTTGTTGTTGTGGGGTAGTAACCAATATTGTATTGCCGTCGAAGTTCTTCCGCGATGGCGGTAAATGATCGCTTGATCGTGTCGAGGTCGTCAGCTTGGTAGAATCGCCCGCCAGTTTCACCCGCCAGAGCCTGCAAATAAATTGTAGAAGCTGAGGATCCATAGTGAATCGGGTAGATCAGCGTATCTAGATCCGGAGCGACGCAGAGAGTGGTCCTCATCGTCGCTGTGCTCCACGTATCGTCGCCATCCGTGAACATGATGATAGCCTTCCTGCCCGAAATGGTTCGCAGTATCTGGTAGGCGTAATCGACAGCATCGTAAAGCCTGGTTCCATTATTCCCTGAATCCGTCTGGGCCTTCTCAATCGTTTCTCGCAAGAGAGTTTGATTGCTTGTGGCTTTTCCCAAAAGTTGGCGCACTTGGCCTGCAAACGTTACTGGTACTACGGCATCTCTCGGCCGCAGTTGAGCAGTGAAGGCCAGAACCGCATCCTTAATGTCCCGAAGATTGGTCGCGGTTGAAGAACTGGTATCGATTAATAGAACAACGTAGAAGGGCCGTTCCACGCTACTGAAGTGACCTATTTCCTGCTCAACACCGTCTTCGTAGATGTGAAATTCCTCCTTGCTGAGGTCAAAGAGATAAGTGCCATCATCTGCTCTCACACTGACGGGAACCGTAACCAAATTAGTTGTTACTCGGAGAACCTCATCCTCGCCGACTTTCTGTGGGTCAACTGAACTCGTTCGTGCACGAGGCTGCACTTTCCGCGCACCACTCTGACGCGACTGTGCATGTAAAGTCGGAACTAAGGCGATCAGGATAAGGAGATTTACGATGATCAGTTTAAAAGCTCTCATTACTTGCTGTCCTATTTCTTTCAGAAATTCTTTCTCATGTTTATTCGTTGGTGCGATCTGCAGAACTTACGAAGAATAACAAAGCACCACGTACTCCTGCTTACTTAGACGCTCGTGTTGTCAGCTAGTTTCCTTAAAAGAAGGAAGGCACGAATGTGAACGGTGGGCGGGAAAATCACGCCGACTGTTAGTTTGCTTTCATCGTGTCCTGGCTCAATGCCCTAAGAACAAGGACGCCGGAGACCACGGTCAGTGATCTCCGGCGTCGATGTTGGTTGTAATTTTCAGCTGCCGTCGCTAGTTGCAGTCTCGAGGGCTGTTATTGGTGATCGTCCACGTTGCGCCACTCGTCGCCTCAATGGTCGCGGTCAAAAAGCACCCGTCCTGATCCTCTCCGACGAGTTTGACTGTGGACTGCTCCCACGAGACGTTAAGGGTACGCGACCCGCCCGGGCTGATTGGAGATTGGCCCAGTTGGTCAGGTCCCCAATTGTCAGTATTAGCCGGCGCGAGATAGAGACGGCTAATCTGATGGTCTGAATTATTTACCACGTTGATCGCCAGGGGAGCAGCTGCGCGGGAGAACGGCGTGGTCGCCACCAGCATACCCAGCACGGCAACAAGCATCATGAACCGGACAAAGGTCCTGGTCTTTAGGGGGATGTTTCTCATAACTAGACTCCTTTTCGAAAAAATGTCCAGAACCAAATTAGGGACAGGTACTTGTGACTGTGTACATCGGGCCATTTCCCACCGCAGTTCCATTCATGGTAGGTGGCACACCTACCGTCGCTGTGGTCGTAGTGAAGTTGCCCTGGTTGTCCTGCACCTTGAATGTAATGGTGTAGACACGACCGTTACCAGCTACTGAACGCTCCGCTCTTAACTGGAACGACTTGCAGTCACCGGCGATCGTAATGTCGTTCAACGTGTTGCCGTCACCGGCTCCATCCTCTGCCTCATCGCTTTCGATCTTAGTGATGTAGACATCGCTTTTATCCACGTTGGGATCGCAAGCATCACTGGCGCTCAGTATGAACTGAGAAACGGTGAAGTTCTGATAGTCGTGATTCGGCGGCCACATTGACATTGGCCTGTTCGGATCGAGCGTAATAACGGGCGGCGTCGTATCCGGCACATCTGTAATCGTGCCGGTGGCACTGCTGGGTGAACCCACGCCATAACCTGTGCCTGGTTGTACCGTGAACTCGACTGTCTCAGGCGCTTCTCCAGAGAAGCAATCGGTCAGCGGTGTCACAGTCACGATTGCCGAGGAGTTACCCGCGCCGATCGAAACCGTTGCGTTCGGTGGAGCGAACGTTGCAGCGCCAGCCTGCGAATAATCCGCAGGGAACGATGCCGTTCCGCCCACTGAGAAGTTCACCGTAATAGTGGTGGCTGTGTTGCCGGTACGCGTGAAGGTGTAAACCAGGTTCGCTCCACCTTCCGCGGTGGACGTGGGAGCGACCGTCACGCTGACAAGGGTGTCATCGTTCAAGATCGTTCCCGTAGCGGAACTCGGACTCACGACTGTGTAGCCTGTGCCGGAAGTCAGAGTCAGAGTCACAGTCTCGTCGGCTTCGGGATTGGCATCCGCCGTCGGATCAACCGTCACGGTGGCTGTCGAGTTACCAGCGCCAAACGTCACGGTGCCGGATGTGTCGGTGAACGTCGTAGCTCCGGTTTGGCTGTAATCAGGTTCACTGAACACTGCCGTCCCGCCCACCGAGAAGTTCACTGTTAACGAACCGCTTGTAAATCCGGTTCGGGTAAACGTGTAGACGAGGTTGGTTGCTCCATCCTCAGCAACTGAAGATGGGGCCACGGCTACTGATACGTCTGCATCGTCGTTTGTGATCGTGCCGCTGGCTGAACTTGGCGTGCCGACGTTGTATCCGGTGCCTGCGGTTACAGTCAAGACAACCGTCTCATCAGCTTCGACAGTGTTATCTGCCGTCGGATCGACGGTTACTGCTGTGGTTGGACTACCTGCAGTGAATGTCACGGTCCCGGATGTTGCAGTGAAGGTGTCCGCCCCAGTTTGTGAATAGTCGCCCGGGAAGGACGCCGATCCACCCACCGAGAAGTTTACAGTCAACGCGTTGGCCGTGGCCCCCGCGCGCGTGAATGTGTAGACCAGGTTAGTCGCCCCGTCTTCAGAAACTGATCCCGGAGCGACCGCTACACTTACATCAGTATCGTCGTTGGTGATTGTGCCGATCGCCGAAAAGGGCGTGCCGACAGCGTAACCACTACCTGACGTCACCGTTAGATTGACTGTCTCATCTGGTTCAACCGTCGGATCCGCTGAAGGATCGATAGTCACCACGGCGGTGGCGCTGCCGCTGGGAATCACGACAGTTCCACTAGTCGCGGTAAAGGTCGCCGCACCCGTTTGCGTGTAATCAGGTTCAGTGAAGGAGGCCGTTCCACCAACGCTGAAGTTCACCGTAAGCGCGCTAGCGGTTGAGCCATCGCGGGTAAACGTATATTGCAGGTTGGTCGCTCCATCTTCAGCAACCGAACCGGGTGAGACCGCAACGGTCACTTCCGGCTGGTCTATCGGAGTGCAGGTCGCATCGGTACTGCCACCGACAGCAGGATCATCGGTAAGCACGCTTGAGAAGTTAGTCCCGGACACGGTGCCCTGATTGCAAACCTGGCTCCCGCCCGTGAAGGGATTGTCCACCGTAACTCTGAACTTAATTGTCACCGTCTCACCTGCCGGCAGGGTGCCAATCGCGAGATTGACATCGGCGACCAATGCGCTGTTTAAGGCGCCGGCCGTGGTTATCGCCGTCAACGCCTTGCCGAGATTCGCGGCGCTGCCATTGACAGTGTTATCGCTGGCAATTGCCGGTGCCTTACGATCGGCGTGGTGAAGCTTAGCGGCTTCGGTCTTCCTTGCATTCGCTTCACGAGAGATTTGAACCTTTCCTTGAACGTTCTTTTGTGAAGCTGACAGGCCTTTAACGCCAGTCTTGATTGCCAGGTACTCCCTGACCGGCCGGTTGATTAACATTGCCATCGGCGGAGCCGCGCACGCGACGCCAAATGCCACGCCTGCGTCGGGGGTTACGGTCACGCCGCCATTGGCTGCCGTGACGGCCGCCGCGCTCGCCTGCTCGACGTTGTGAGTCGAGCCCACCGCCTCGTTGATATCGATGATGGCGGCGGCTGCTGCCGGGAAAATGTTCCCGGTGATGTCGTCGCACTGCGTTGCCGTACCGGTGGTGTCGAGTCTTACCTCAACGACGCCGCCCGTGAAGTTGGTATCGATGTTGTTGTTGGTCAAAGTGATACTCGAAACGGTGTCGTTCTGCGCGCGAGCAAAAACGCCCGGCCCGTTAAGAAGGCTGCCAGCCTGACCAGCACCGTTACGTATCGTGTTCCCGTCAATAAGCACGTTGGCTTGCTTCGCGCCTGCGGTGCGTCGTTCGACGGCGATTCCCCTACCGTTACCTAAACCGGTTGAAAGACCAATTGGAGCATCTGCTCCAGTGCAAAGACCCGCCACGCGTTGTTTGCCAATGCAGTTGTTAACGATCCTCGAGTTGATGTTGCTAGCCACTGCCCCAGTATTGGCTGTATCCAGGAGGATGCCGCCCTGCTGCACACTAGTCAGCGTGTTGTCGGTAATGTTTACAGTGTTGGGCACATGAGCCTGATTGTTCAGTAGGACCAGGATAGTGTTGAGCGGGCCACGACACGGGACTGCGCCCCCGGCGCAAGTCGCAGCGTTGCTGCCGACGTTATTGATGTTGTTACGCTGAACCGTCACACCAATCTGGTTACCAGCCTGAGTTGCACTGTTATTGATATTAATAAGGGCCTCACCTGATGAGGCCGTAACGAAAACATTACTGAAGGTGTTGTCCTGGATGACGACGTTCGACTTGCCCGCCTCGGTAACGCTGGCGAGCAGGTTTGTCTTGCCGTCGGTCGCGGAATTTTGGAAGGTGGAGTTCTGCACCGTCAGGTTTACTGTGGCGGTGGATCCTATGCCCTGTCCCGCAACACTTTGAAT
Source organism: Pyrinomonadaceae bacterium (assembly GCA_963826235.1). Taxonomy (GTDB): domain Bacteria; phylum Acidobacteriota; class Blastocatellia; order Pyrinomonadales; family Pyrinomonadaceae; genus PSRF01. The sequence goes on from CAWGWE010000003.1 coordinate 1,558,075, forward strand.
CGCTGATGATTGAATGTTGGAGAAGGTACAGTTGGTCGCGACGTTGTTGGTCGGGCCGCCAATTGTAACCGTCATGTTGGCTGCACTGCGTCCCTGGATGGCGATACCGCGATTGCCGGTGGCATTCTGGAAGGTCGCGCCTTCGATTGTCAGTGCCAGTGCCGTTGACGTCGTGTTAACCAAATAAAGACCGTCGCGGTTCGCCACGTTCCAGGCGGATACCGTGCCACCCGTGATGCTGCTGGTGCTGGTGAGGTTAATAGCCGAGATACCGTGGCCACCGAAACCAGGGCCGGTTGCGCCAGTCACATCCAATCCCGGCGTCGAGATATTCACGTTGGAAAGCACGAGCGCCGACGAGTCGCGCAGGTCAATGCAGTCGTTGCCGCAATTTGAAAGCGTGCCGCCGTTAAGAGTGAAGCTGCCTGTGTTGTTTATTAAGAAGATGGCATCACCGTCGCCATCATTATCAGGAATGCCGTCGGCAGTACCGTCGCTTTGCGCCGACACCTGGTTGGAGTTGCTAATCGTAGCGCTGGCGACTGAGACTAATGCCGAGGAGCTTTGGACTCGAATTCCATAGCCGCCGGCGTTGTTTGGATTGGGAATGGATACCGCACCGAAGGACATTGTGCCGCCGGAATTATCGACGTTGTCGAGCAGAATACCGGTGCTGTTCCTACTGGCTATCGTAACCGCGCCAAACTGAAGTGATGGCGTTCCAATATTGGTGATATTGGAGATCGAGATCCCTTCCTGCGTGGCGTTAGTAACCGTGGTTGTGCCGGTAACGCTGAAGCTGCCGCCAACGTTATTGAGCGTAACACCGTTGGTTGTGCTGTTTGAAGAACTGATGCTGTCAATAGTCGCAGCCAAGGTGCCATTGTCCAGATCTAAGGCCCGACCTGTTCCTGAAATCGCTAATTCAGATACCGTCAAAGTACCAAAAGCCGTGCCCGAAATACCCGAACCTGCAGCGGCGGAATTGCCGATGTCAAAGCCACGGAGATAGTTACCCGCACCCAGGATAATGTTGCTGCCGGCGGCATTGGCGACGGTTGGCCGTGCGCCACCTGTGGCCGGTAACGGATCACTGTGGGGAGGCGAAGTAATTCCGGTGATGCTGGCCAAAGATGCACTCGCGCCCTGACCAATCAATCTCTGGGTATTCAGTAAAGTCAGGCCGCCGGTGTAAGCGCCTGAATACATAAAGATGTTGTCGCCCGGATCGTCTGCGGCGACGGCATCAAAACTGCCCGCGCCGGTTAAATCGACGAACGGATTCGTCAAGCGGCCATCGCAGGGACATGTTGCGGCGGCATTGACGAACCAGATCATGCCACTAACGGTGATCGAAACGGTGGCGTTGTTGCTCCCTTCGGAATTCGTCAACGTGTAAGTGAAGGAATCGCTTCCTTCAAATCCCGGAGCCGGGTTGTAGGTGAAACTTCCATCAGCGTTCACCGCGACATCTCCTCCATTGACACTGGTAGCGGGCGCCCCGGTAATCGTCGCTGCCGGCAGACCTACAAAGTCGTTTGCCAGCACCCCGGATCCTGCCGGAACGGAAATTCTCACGTTGCCAGTAGCTGCATAACTATCGTTCACCGCTACCGGCGTGGCAGTTAAACTCCCTCCTACAAACGCAGTATTGGGATCCACGGTATCGGTAAACGTCACGCCTGTTGCGTCCTCGCCAGTGGCGCTAATCGCCACGGTGTACTCCAGAGTGTCGCCAGGATCGGCCGCGTTATCATTATCGGCATCAATTACCAACGCGTCGGTCTTAGTTGCCGTGACCACGGGAGCTAGCACCGGGTTTAGAAGCAAAGCATTCCCCCACCGGTGATGCAACATTGCTTGTAGGCGATTCTCGCCGCCGATCCCCGGAAAGAGCTTCTCGAGCATGACAGCATCCTTCGCCGCGCTCGCGGAAGGCGACGCTGCGCTCGCTGCGACAACTGGATTATCAGCGCCACTTAACGAGGAAGTGTTGTCTGAAAGCACAGAGACCGAGGAAACGCCAAACACAACAATAGCCATCGCTGCCAGAACAGCGATTAGGGTTTTTGTTTCTTTTGGAAGTGTGTTTTGGGCGAACTTCAACAGGGAACGGGGGATCGAATGCAGCATTGGAGGACTCCTTTAAAAGGCGCTGTGATAGCGTCCAGCGCAGGGGACAACTAAAGGTTGAACAAACTAAAAGTTGAACAAAAAGAGAGCGAAGAGCAATTAACAATCGGGGATTTGACTTCTGAGCTTCTTCAAACGGACAACTTAACTGCTTAATTGCAAGGCTGACAAAGGCCAGAACCAAGCTGATTCGGACAGGTGAAAAGGAACATCACAAAGGAAGATTGACCCGACTGAACCAAAGGAAAAAAATAGCGGCCCCCGTGTCTACCGCAATTCCGTAATTAAGTGCGAATCCTTCTACTCCAAAGTCAGTAGCCAAGTCAACTAAATTAAGCAAAGATTCTTTCATGCTTAATTAAATTAAAAAAAATCTTTCATTCCTAATTTCTCACGCTTCTTACTTCAATGTTCAGATTCTTCCAGGCACACGCCCTTCACCTTTCAACGAATCCTGCCCACCGCCAGTCAGCCGCTTCGAACAAAACAGAGCTCCGCTAACGCAACAGAGACTAGACTGTTTGGTCACAAGCTTCAGCTCAGAACTGCCTCAATAATGCAGCAATCCGATTTGAGAGCGGACACGTAGCCGTGAAACGGCTGGCCTATTGCCCTTCGGGATGGCGCGTAAACGCGCCAAATCCATCGGCCCCTTCTCGCGTCGCGTATCGAAGGTTGATTTTGCAAAGCCAGGTCAACTATTTCCGAAATGCGACGTCCGATGTTCCCACGAGTCAACGGGTGACTTGGGCAAGGCGCGCGGCCAATATTGACGGGCGCCTCTTTGGGACGTCAGCCTTGCTTGAACTCAGAACTTAAATCAGAAGTGTTTACGGACAACTGCTGTCGACCGTGTATTTCGGTCCGCTGTCTATCGAGCCAACGCCATGCGAAATCGGCACTACGACCCTGGCGCTCGCCGTCTTGAAATTTCCGCTGGCGTCTTTCACCTTGAAAGTAATTGTGTAGACGCGGCCGTCACCGCTGCTAGATCGTTCGGAGCGCATTTTGACGCTCTTGCAATCAGCCGCGATCAGCAAATCTTTGAAGGTGTTTCCGTCTCCTTCTCCCTTGTCCAGCTCATCACTAGTGACCTTAAGGATGTAGACGCTATTGAGGTTCACCCCCGGATCGAAGGAATCCACCGCGCTAAGAACGAAATCTGAAACGGTGAAGTTTTGGTACCGATGGTTTGGCGGCCACAACTTAACTTCGGTCGTGTGGAGCGTAATGTCAGGCGGTGTTGAATCAGTGGCATTGTCTGAAATAGTACCAGTAGCCACATCTGATGAGCCGAGGCTGTAACCCGCTCCTGGACTCACCGTGATGACGACCGTTTCGGAACTCTCAACCTCGGAGTCACCAAGTGGCGTCACGTTTATTGTGGCTGTTGCACTGCCAGCGCCAAGTGTAACTGTGCCAGTTGCCGGCGTGAACATCGCTGCACCGGTTTGGGAATAGTCGGCGGGGAAGCTTGCCGTACCGCCTACCGAGAAATCCACGCTAAGCACTGCAGTTGCGGAACCTGTGCGAGTAAAGGTGTACACGAGGTTTGCCCCGCCCTCGTCAGTGGACGACGGTGAGACTGCGACTGACACACTTGGAGTGGCCACAGCGCTTTGAATCGGCGTGACGGTCGGATCTGCTAACCCGCCAACATCGGGATCATCGGTGAGCACAGATCCAAAGTTGTCGCCTGACACTGTGCCTTGATTTGAAACCTGAGACGGCATAGCGGTAAACGGATCCGCTACCGTAACTCGGAAAGTGATGGCGAGGCTTTCGCCCCCCGGCAATGTGCCGATGTTCAACAGGACCTCAGCCAAAGTGCCTGGTGATGTCACACGTGGTATTAATTTCGCTTGTTGCCAGGACATTCGCTGAGCGGCAGAGCCATCAAGCTCGAGTTGCGTTGGTTTCTTCGTTAGCAATCTAACTTCAGGTTGTTGTGCGTTTCGTGCATCACCTTGAGCCGCTGCCCTGAGCGATGGTGTGCGCCGGATGCCAACTCCGAGCGTGTTCTGCATTAACCAACCCTGGTTTCCACTGAGGCTCAGATTCTTGCGTCCCAATGCAATCCGGAGCTGGCGCATCAACACGGTAATTAGATCCATATGGCCATGAGCTGTGCTGAGCTCAGTTGCCTGGCTTTCCTTGTTGGGAACTGGAACAGCAAACTCTGAGTCGTCTGCAGGCGCCGCATCGAAATACCAACCAAAGCCGGCGGCCGTGTCGTCAATGTCAATGACATCCTTTTTGATTCTCGCCAGCTCGCCATGAGGTAGGTCAGTTATTTGAGTCGAGATCGTTTGCATGCGCGCAAGATCACCCGGAGGAAGTCCGAAGTCGGCCCAACGTGCAATCGCTTCATTCGTCATCAACTCCAACTCCGACGGCGACAGTTTCAAGGCCGGCACTCCGTTGTTGCGTTCACCTTTTGCGGCCCGCAGTGTCTGGCTTACTTCGCTATCGTTTGCGGTAGACAGTCCTGACCATTGATCGCCATTGGCTTCCGTAGTTGCAGACTCGGTAATCGATGCCAGCGGCGGAGTACATATCTCGTTAATCGGGGCTGGCAGAGGTGGTGCAGTTAAGACGACTGTTTGACCGCCGTCCGCGAACACAGCCAGAGGTGATACGTTGTTATTTGTAATGACTGTGGTCGGATCAAGCGATCCGGAGTTGGCTTGGGTCAGATTGAAGTCGCCATCTGGAGCCGCCCCCTGGTATACGAACACGTCGTTGAAATCGGCCGGGTCCGCAGCAGTAAAATTATTCTGTTCGGCACCCGCGCCGCCCAGCTTTAGATTGAGCGTAGTATTCACATCGGCGCCCGGAACATTACCCTGAACAGCTACGAGTCCAGTAAACGCGCTATCAGGATTAGGCTCAGCAACCAGATTGCCGATTAAGGTGGCATTCAGGGCAAGCTGAACCGGAGCGGACGTGTTGGCTTCGACTACTTCGAGGACGATGCCGCTCGCATCATAATTGCGCACCGTGTTGTTCTTCATCAGTACTGTATGCGTGCCGTTTCCCCGAGCGGTAACGTTTATTCCAACAAAACCCGCTGAACTTCCGACACCCGTCACGCCCACCTTGTTGTTAAAAATAATGCCAGACCATGTTCCGCCCGCAGCGCCATTGCCAGGCCGCCCTTTGAAGACATTAAGACCGATGTCTTTCGCGCCGCGGAAGCTATTACACGAAACATCGTAGGTTACGGCGCCCACACCTGTAATTGCCGCGCCACCAGCGTCAGCAGCGATATTTGGGTGGTTGTTGCTGACCGTGTTGCCGCGGAACACTACATCCATACTGGCGCCTAAGGCGGAGTTTGATCGGAAGACGTCGCTGAGAGCGTTGTTGAAAATGTTATTGCTCATCGTGACGTTTAAAACTGTTCCCGAATTTCGCGCTTCAATGTAGACGTTGTCCTCACCATTTGTGTTATCTACCCCGCGACCAGGACCGGCTCCATCAAGATCGCCGATGCTGCTACCGGTGACAGTCAAACGGTCCAGGATGCCGGAGTCGTTGACCACTCGCAGATTCTGTTCATAACCGCCGCCGATGAAGCAGTCATCAATCAAAGCGCTGCCGGTAAGATTGATGATGCGAACGCTATCTTCCCCGTCGACGATGTCTGGATCGGCTGTATCGCTAGTGCCGTTGTTGCCGTCGATCACTGAATTCTGAAGCGAGAGGCCATTCACGCCATGGCCGCGCATCCCAAAATTTGGATGGTTATCGATTCGCATCCTTGTGAGCGACACGTTATCGACGTTGTTCAAGTAGACCCCAATGCCACTTGTCGAGTTGTCGGCCCCGATCGTTGCCGTAATACGTCCACCGCTGCAGGTTGGCGAAGTGAATGTGCACGAGTCACCACTGCCCGTCACTGTGAAACTTCCGGACGTATTTGAAAGGAAGATTCCGTTGGGCGCTCCACCACTAGCAGCCACACTGGCAAAAGAGATGACGAGCGGCGTGTCGCCACTCACGCGCCTCACTTCAACAGCTGTCGCACCACTTGTTGACACCGCACCACCAGTTGAAGTGATGGTCATCGTGTTGTCAGTCGCGAGTAGTCCGCGCTGACCAACATCCGGTGAAATATTAAGAGAGCTGAAAGTGGTTGCCCCGGTGTTGGACGTCAGACTAACGCCAGTGCCGCCAGATCCGGTTGAGTTGGTGTTGCCAAAATTCAAAGTCGCATTGGAAGTGTTGACGCTAAGTCCAACGCCCGCTGAATTCGTAATGGTTGTTGTTGGTGAAGTGAGGGAACCGTCGGCGTTCGCCAAACTAATGCCTGTTGTCGCGCTGTCGGTTGAGGAAATACTGTCGAAGCTTGCCGCCAGAGTGCCGCTGTTAAGATTTAATGCTTGTCCTGTTCCCTTCAGGGTCACATCGGAAACCGTCAAGGTCCCAAACAGAGAGCCGCTGACGTCGGTAGCCGCGTCCCCTGCGGTGAATCCCCTTAGCAAATTGCCAGAGGCCAACGTGATTGCAGTTGTGCCACTCGTAAGATTAACAATGACTCCATTGCCACTGTTTGTCTCTGGTAATGGATCGCTTGCCGCGGGTGGGGTCAGACCAGTTATGCTTGAGAGGCTCGCCGTCGCATCCTGACCAATCAATCGTTGACCGTCCAAGAGAGTGACCGGCCCTACGTAATCCGTAGTGCTTTCGTAAAGGAAAATATTATCGTTTGCTGCCGGGTTGTTGCCCGCGCCATTATTTAGACCTTGGAAAGAAGCAAGAGTATTGAACGGATTTGTTAACCGGCCATCACAGGGGCAGGAGGCATCGTTATTGACAAACCAGATCATGCCGCTGACGTTGATTGATACCGTGGCCGGGTTACTGCCCTCTGAGTTCGTCAACGTGTAACTAAAGCTATCAACGCCTTCGAATCCGGCTGGCGGATTATAGATAAAGCTTCCGTCAGGGTTTAGCGTCACGTTGCCACCATTGGCGCTGGTAGCCGGTGGCGCGCTGACGGACGCACTCGGCAAGCCCGCAAAATCATTCGCCAACACTCCCGGTGCGCTGATCGAGATCCTGACGTTGCCTGTTGCGACATAGGCGTCGTCCACTGCTACTGGCGTGGCCGTTAGGCTGCCGGCCACAAACGCGGTATTGGGATCGACCGTGTCGGTGAAGGCCACACCTGTGGCGTCTTCACCGATGGCAGAGATCGCTACCGTATATTTCAAAGTGTCGCCAGGGTCGGCCTGCAGATCACCATCCACATCCGTGAATAACGTGTCCGTCTTACTTGCCATTACTGTTGGGGCCACCAGATTCATTAAACCGGAATAGGTCGCTCGTCTGTGATTGAACAAGACGTTCTCACGCTTGTCTTCTTGCTCGGACCGGCGTTCATTTGAAAGTTGGTCGCGAGTGGTAATCGATCGAAGTGCTGAATCGTCATGGTTCTTCGCTGCATTCGCGTCGGAGTTCTTTTGCAGTCGCTTTGCTGCCACACGGTTTCCTCCGGCATACATTGCTGCCAGAACAACAAGCAGGCTCAAGGCGGTCGCCGCGTTGAGCGCGTTTAGCAGACCCTTCTTAGAAATTGAGGTTAGGGCAACACGGAACTTGCGTTTTGGATAGCGTGACATTAAGAGACTCCTTCAGAGACGCCGGCTAGAAACCACGCCGAGGTGTCGGGCTTTAGCGAAATTTGATTGTGAGGTATGCGAACAGGGCGTTAGGTTCGCTGATAGTTGGAGCCGCTGGGTTAAACCAGGAACTGCACAACCAAAGAGCTTGGTCTACTGCTGGATCGTGACTTGAGAAGATCAGAAGTAAGGTTGAGGTTCACTTGCTGATGACTGGAAAGGGCGGGCCAGGTTTCAATTGCACCTCCGTTAATATGCTGTGCTCGTTCTACAGCAGTTCACATGATCCAGTCAACAGAATTCCGGGGTCTCGAAGGTTTAGTTTTCTGGAAGTTAAGTTCAGGTTTTTCAGGAAGTTACGATGCGGTTTTCTGGAAGTTAGGGAAGCAGCTTCCAGTTGTTCGTTGGGGTGGCGGGAATGTTCTTATTTCGCTCGACCCAATCGATTATTAGTTCGCGGATTTCTTCGCTCGAGCGATATAACACCGGCGCCGTTTTGTACATGGTGTAACCACCGCCCCCCGTGAGGCGATAGTTGTTTGTGGCGAGTCGCAGTTTCAGTGTCGGCGCCAGGGGCTGGCCCTTAAAACGCAGATTCTGGATGCGGTCGCCGATCGGGCGGCGGATGTCCAGATCGTATTCCACACCTTCGGCAAGGTCGAAGTTGTAAGCCGGAATCTTTTCGTCAACTAATTCAGCTGGAGTCTTTCCGGGTTGGTAAGGACGATAGAATTTTGCCGAGTGCTCAAGCGCGTCCTTCAATTGCTGGCCCGTCACTTCCAACACCACGAGCGTATTTTCGTAGACGTAGAGCCCGGCAATGTTTCGCACTGTCACCGGGCCCTTCGCAATGCGGGCTTCGAGATTAAATGGAGCCACCATCGAGACGTCAGCTTTGCCGGCGTCCAATTGAACTTTTTGAATCAAGTCTAGAATTGCGGTATCACGAAAACGGGCTTCTCTGGCACTGAGCTCTTCTGCTGACTCGCCAATCACGCGCGACAACCACTTTTGCGTTTCCTCATTGTAAGGAGCTGCTAGTTTCAGCACGTCTGCATCTGCTTCTACTTTGTCGTCAACCGGAATTGAGCGGGCTGCTTTGGCATAGACACGCCAGCGACCGCCTTCGTTTTGGATATAGAAATCGGCGCGGGCGAGGTGCCGACCCCAATGATTCGCCTGAGTTATCAAGGCTCCATTTAAAACTATTGCCGGCGTATCTCGGTGAGTGTGACCCATAAAGATCACATCAATGCCGGGTACTTCTCGCGCAATTGCCACCGCGCGATTCTCGTTCGGCACCTGGCTGGGGTTGATTTCCCCGGTTCGGAGATCTTCTTCGAGACCCATGTGCATCGCGATCACCAAAATGTCCACACGCTCCTTGTCACGAAGTTCTGCAACCCACTTCTTTGCCTGCGCCACGGGGTCGCGGAATTCCAAACCAGCGTAATTAGGAGCGTTTTCCCAATTAGGGATGCCCGGGGTCGTAAGACCGAGAATGCCGACGCGCACCCCGGAAACTTCTTTCACCACGTATGGTTTGTAGTGCGTTGCTTCGGTGCCGGATTTATAAGTGTTGGCCGAAAGCCAGGGAAAGTCGGCTTCGCTGCGCGCTTTTTCCAATACCTTCAGGCCGAAGTTGTATTCGTGATTGCCGACCGCCATGGCGTCGTAATTCAAAGAGCTCATTACCAGCATCATTGGATCACGCGGCGTGTTGTTTTTCTTGTTGTGGTAATACTGGGAAGGCGTCCCCTGAATGGTGTCGCCGGAGTCCACCAGCAAGGAGTTGGGATTTTCTTTGCGAACTCTTTTGATCAGTGTGGCAATTTTTGCCAAGCCACGATTGTCGGGTTTGTCGGTGTAGTAATCGATCGGATAGATGTTGCCATGAAGATCGGTAGTTCCCAGGATGGTGATGTGAACGCGTTTGGGCGTTTCTTGCCCGACCGCAATGATGAAGAGCGCCAGCGCTAAGATGAGTGCTGTGAATATTGGGAAGGCTGGTGGAAGCCGTCGAGACTGGCGCTGGAGTTTCATTGAGTACACCCTTGGATCTCAGATTTCAGATTTCAAATCTCAGATTTCAGATTTCAGATTTCAGATTTCAAATTTCAGATTTCAGATCACTACTGTCCCAACGTTAGTTGAACAGGATCAATTGTTTGCAAGGAGTGGTTAACTCATTTTCGCAATTCGATAGTGAAAGAGCTTCTAAAATGGGGGTTTTCTCGAAGAGCGAGACGCTCAGGATTTGTAGAATTCTGTAGAGACTGCCTTCGAGCTGCAACTGCTTTTTGACAATGGCAACGAGCACGTAAATCGAGATGGCGATCCAGATTTGAGTCTTCAAAGCATTGGCTGACGTGCCGTAGAACTTCTTGATGCGTAGGTGCTGTTTGATCCACTTGAAGAAGAGTTCTACCTGCCAGCGACTGCGATAGAGCTGGGCCACGGTTAGCGGCGGCAAGGTGAAGTTGTTGGTCAGAAAGATCAACCGTCTTTCCTGCTGGGGATCGAAATAGCGAATGCGACGTAGTTTGTCCGGATAGCCAGCGCGTGGGACTGGATTGCTCAAGGTGATGATTTGATCGCACATGATGCCTGAGCTTCGGTCGACCGGCGCTGAGTAAAGACGCTGACAGTCGAATCGTTTGCGCGCGCGGGTGACAAAGAAGGCCGAAGATAAATGCAGCCGGTGTAAGCGGGGAAAGTCGAGATACCCTCGGTCCATTAGATAGAAAGCGCCGGCTTCGAAAGTTAGCTGGTCGAGGATATTGACCTCGTGAATGAGGCCATGAGTAATAATGATTACGGTAGGAATATTGCCACGCAGGTCGAGCAGAGTGTGCAGTTTCACGGCCCCCTTTCGTTTGCGAAAAGGAGCCCAGGGAAACAGTGACAGGCATAGATCGATAGTGGTGACGTCGAGTGCATAAATAGTTTGCTGCAAGGCCAGGCTGAATTCGTCGTGGCGGTAAAGCTCTCTGGCTTGCTTGATGAGGAGCTGAGCAAAGTCCGCATAGATGCGCCAATCCCGAACCGAGTTGGCGTTGGCCAAAGTGTTGCGCGAGACGCGACCGCGGATGCCCATGTGATAGAGCTTGGTTTGGTTGGCGCGTAGACAAGCTTCGATATCGCGCAAGCTTTCGCGGTAGGTTAGCTGGGCAAAAGCCATGCAGAGAAACTGGTCCCAGCAGGAGAAGCTCTTGAGTTTGTAGTCGCCCTGGTAGCGGGCGACGCATTCCTGAAACTCGGTCCAAGGTAGAAAGTCCGTCAGTTGTGAAAAGATCGATTTGCCACTGTTCATCAGCTATCTCCTTCCGCATTAGCTGCGGAAGCATCGATTTTGCTGACTTTGATTTCAAATCGTTTTCTCGCTTCATCGGACTTAACTTTAGAAATTTCAATAACCTACACCCAACGAACTAACAAACGTTGGGACAGTAGTGATTTCAGATATCAAATTCTAACTTCAGATCTCCTGCCTATCGCTGACCCGCAAAAATCTCACACGCAGTCAGCCCGCGCACCTGCGTCTCGTGGACCTTATTCAAGTTAGCGCGAATGAAGTCCAGCTTTTCGCGATTCTCAAAATAAGTGCGCCCTCGCTGCAAAATAAAATAGGCCGGGCCATCAACCTTCGCCGGATCGAAATCAGGCGCCGACATCGCATGCGACTGCAAATCAGTTCGGCCGTACTTTTCCAAATAATAGCGTACAACCGCGGGAGTTTCGTGCGCGATGATCGCGTTCGGCGGAGCGTTATCACAGACATACTTGATCGCCTCGCGCAGGCCATCGTCATAAAACTCATCATGCGAAAAATAGTAGCCCGCCTTGTCGGCAGCCAGCGCATTAGTATAGAGCGCGTAATGCGGAGCGTTGGAATAAGCAATCATGGTTGGCGCCAGGATAAAGATCAGAACGGCGACGGCAGAAACTAACGCCGAGCCATGTCTCCAGCCGGAGACTTGCGCCGCCACCCACCTAATCAACGCCATCGCTCCGACAGCTGCAATCATGTAAACAAAGGGCATCAGGGCGAGGGTATACCGCAGCCACTTCCCGCCGATTAGGGAGAAGGGAACAATCCAAAATAGAAACATGAACAGCAGAAACGCAGATCCCGGCTGGCGGCGGTTTTTGACTGCCACAAACAATCCGACGAGAAACGAGGCAAGCACCACAAGCGGAATCTTGATCGCCATGAACAGCAAATAGAAATAAGGTGGCGTGCCCCAGAACGGCGTGCTCGACATATTGTTCTTATAGAGTTGGTCGCCAAAAAGATAGCCGGTGTGAACCAGCAGCTGACCACCCATATAAGCGTTTAGATAACTCCAGACCTGCGGCAGCAACACCGCGGGATTGGCAATAAGAAAAACAACAATGATCAGGATGTAGAAGAGATTCGGCGTTTTCCCGCTCGGCTCTCCTGGCTGACGCTGGCGCACATGAAATATGATGATGGTACAGCCCGTTCAGTCCGTAGTAATGCGGAAAGTATTTCGAGGCGAGCATTAAACCAAACGATACGGCACTAAAAATGTAGTTGCGCTTTTTAGCAGGGGTCGCAGACGGTGATAGTTTGTTTCGCGCGAAGATAAAAGTAATAAGCAAAGAGGGTAAAGAACACGAGTAACGTATCTTCTTTGCCGATACGATTCATTGCGATGGCGTTGACGCCGAAAGCCCATAACCCCGCTGCCAGTAAACCCGTCCAGCGATCAAAAAAAGCAGCGGTCAATAGAAACAAAGGGATCACCGTAAGCGCACCGACGATGGCATTGGGAAGGCGCAGCGCAAACTCGTCGCTCAACATGTCTGCGCCCGGTTGGTTTGCGGCAGCGGGAGCCAAACCGGCGCGGGTCAGTGAAATAAACATCAACACCTTCATCAGCATGGGGTGCTCCGCATTCGCGGAAATGTCACCGCGCTGATAAGAGCGCACCGCCTCAAGTTTGTTGATTTCGTCTTCGGCAAAGCCGAGCGCGTCGAGTTTTGCTACGCGCAGGCCAAACCCAAGGATGATGAAGACTGCGAGCGTGCCGATCACACTCCATTCGAGTGCCAGGATGCGGTTTTGTTTGCCGAGTCGGTGTGCGGTCCAGGAACTCTTTTCAGAGGCGACGTCAGTAAGTGCTGCAGAAGTGCCTTTTAAATGACCTGACAAATTCTAGCCTCTTTGTTCCCGGGTTGAGTGGCGGGATTATAACGAACTGGGACGGATTGCGCGAAGTGAGGTCTCGAAATGGTTTGTGATGGGTGTTTGATCCCAAATGGGGACGAAGTGAATAGCGTCAGTGGGGGATCAAGGAGCGAGGTTAGTTCGACGAAAAAACGCCGAAGGCGTTCGCGAATTTCAGCCCAGGGCAACGCCCTGGGTTAACAAGGCCATGTATTCGAAAGTGAACCCTGAAAGGGATCCACCAACCAATAGCCGTTTGCTCCAACGACGTAAAAAACGTAAAGAGCTTTATTCATGCGCTAATGCGGTCACCGGATCGAGATTTGACGCGCGCAACGCCGGGTAGAGAGCGCCCAGTCCACCGCCAAGGATGCCAATAGCCGCCGCAGTCAAACCCCACTTCCAACTAAACTCAAAAAACAAACCATAGACCCGGTGAATCAGATATCCGATCAAGAATGATCCAAGGAATCCGGCGACGAGTCCAATCACCGAGATCAATAACGCTTCCTTCTCAATCAGTCCAATGATGTAAGAGCGCGACGCTCCTAACGCCTTCAGAATTCCAATCTCACGAGTGCGCTCAGTGATCGTGGTATACATCGCCAGCATTACCACAACCGCACTGACCACCGCCGCCAGGCCAACTAGCACTCGCAGGAATACCGGCAAGTATGGAATGCTGCGTTCCACGCTCATGAACATGTCTTCTGTAAATTGAACTTTGTTGCCCGGTAGTGTGTCCGAGATTCGTTGCGCCACCACGCCTTTGTCCGTTCCGTTGCGAACCTTCACCATGATGTAGGTGCACTTATCCGGCGCTTCAAACGCTTCCTGCATAGCTCGCAAGGTCATCTTCATGCGCGCTGAGGATTCCGGCGAATAGATACCGACGACGCGATAAGGCCTATTCCCAATCAGATTCAAGATGCTGCCAACAACGAAGTTGTTGTTTCTGGCCTTTGTTGCATCGATCACGATTTCATCGTTGGCTGCGGGAGCCCGTCCGGAAATCAACTGGATGCCATTCATGCGCGCAAAAGGTTCCCAGTCGACTCCTTCGATACGTTCAAAACCCAACCCTCGATTTCCCTGCAACACGTTGACGATTACCGGCAAGGCATCTTCGACACCGTCGATCTGTTTCAAGAGGTCGACATAGCGCGTGTTGAGATTGGCGGTTGACGATGTCAGCTGCATCGAGCCCGGGCGTGTGAAGATTATTTCAGCGCGTAGATTTGAGGCGCGTCGCTGCATGTCGCTGGACATCCCTCGCGTCAGCCCCGTAAACAACATTACGAGTGTCACACCGAGGGCAACGCCCGCAACGCTGACGAGCGTGCGCACAGGCCGCTGTCTAATATTGGATCTGATCAAATTATCCATTGCGCCTGCAGTCTAAGAAACACCGGACGCGTTAGCAAATGTGGGGGGCCGGAGTAATGCTCGGATCCTTTTACGCCGAAGGCGTTGGCTAATTCCAGCCCAGGGCAGCGCCCTGGGTATGAGAAATGGTAAGGTTCGGGAAAACCCTGTAAGGGTTCTCTTTATAGTTTAATTAGGAGGCCACCTCACCATGGCACAATCTCTTGCAAGACTCGGGACACACCTCATTTTCTCAACCAAGAATCAGTTCCCGTTTTTGTCGGACAAGTCTATTCGGGCCGACATGCACGGATACCTGGCAACGATGCTGCGCAAGCATGATTGCGAAACGTTAATAGTTGGAGGAGTGGAGGATCATGTCCACGCACTGTTCGCGTTATCTCGAAACTATTCCATCGCGACCATTGTCAAAGAAATCAAGCGAACCTCCTCCAGTTGGATAAAGGAAATCTCGCCACGACAGGCAAAATTTCATTGGCAAAATGGGCACGGAGCTTCTCTGTAAGCCAGTCAGAGTTAGGGCGGGTAATTTCCTACATTGAGACTCAGGAGCAACACCATCAGCGCGTAACGTTCAAAGACGAGTTTCGAGCGTTTTTGAAAAAGTACAAGATTGAGTAGGACGAACGTTACGTTTGGGATTGATTGGTGGAACCCTTTCAGGGTTCACCTTCGAATACATGACCTTGTTAACCCAGGGCGTTGCCCTGGGCTGGAATTCGCAAACACCTTCGGTGTTGGGACGGAACTTCGCTGATCCGGGAACGCTGTTTAAACCTTACGTAACCACCTCCTCACCCGCATCTGCCGCAGCAGCCCGCAGCGATAGTCCGCGTCGGATCATCAAAGTCACTCCCACTGTCGTCCAAAAAATGTCGCGGGCTTTCCGCACAATCGCGAGAGTCACGCCAATCGTCGTTGTGAAGCCCAGCACCTTCGCCAGCATTCCTGTGCCCGCTTCATCCACCCCGGTGCGCAACGGCACGAACTTGAAGACGACGTTGATCACGCGATTAACTGACTCCAGGATGAACGCCGTGAATATAGTGGGCGCCACGGTCTCGCTGATGAAAGACAGCGTGGTGTAAATCTCCAGAACTCCGGCGAGATGAAAACAGATCTCTAACGCGAAGATCTTCAGGAAGTTGCTACGGTTGCGATCGTAGAAACCATAAATGCGCTCCTCGACAGTTTTGGTGCGCTCCGTCGCTCGTTCAATCCAACTTCGTCCGGTCGTGCGGTTGCTCAGAAACACAAACACCCCGCTGAGAAACCGCCAGCGTTTACGAATTACGAGGTACCCGATCACGGCGACTACTGCAACGCCGACGAGCGTGCCCATTGCCGCGTAACGCAGCGCCTTCGGCAAAGGGAACGTGAGCAGCAACGCGGTCGTGCCGGAAAAAATAAACAAGATGACCGAGAGGCTGTAGAAAATGTTTTCGATCGCGAGGGCCGAGAGACCGGCCATCAGTGGCACGCGATGTCTTACAAATGCCGCTTTGGAAGGTTCGCTAACGGCCATGCTGGCGAGGGGAATGATGTTGCCCAAAGCATCGCCCATTACGCGAGCGGCGAAGGCATCGCGAAAGGGCAATTTATGCGGAGCCTCTAAACAGTTCACCCACGCAAGCGAGCGGACCACCAGCCTGATTGAGGAAATTGCGATGACTAAGAGAAAGGCAATTCCGAGGCGCTGGATGCCGTCCAGAATCTGCGAGACGCCGGCCTTCCTCACCGTGTAAGTAAAGAGAAGCAGGCCCAGGGCGGCGAAGAGAATTCCCAATGGCGCAAACTTCTTGGTCTTACTTACGCTCTTCGTCGCTTCAGGCATAGTGAGTCCAGAAAAGCCGGGGCAAGTTAGCAACAGTTTGGTTCAGCGTGCCTGTCTATCATGCATCCCCACGTGAGGCTGAGCAAGCTTGCTGCTTTCGGCCCTAAGGTTGAGTTTTCCGCTTTGGACATTGTCCTTGGCGTTTGATTATGATGCTAACCGTTCCGGAACAATTTTAATTAAGACTTAAGGTTGGATTGATGAGCCAAACCACAACTGCGATTGAATCAAGGTCAGGGTCACCGCTGACGACGCTCTCCGAAGATGAGCAAATGTTTCGCGCTAGTGTTCGGGAGTTTGCTGACGGGGAATTGCGCCCGCGCGTGGAGGCAATGGACGAGCAGGGCAAGCTCGATCCCGCGCTGATCAAGCAGTGCTTTGATCTGGGCCTGATGGGCATTGAAACGCCCGAAGAGTTTGGCGGGGCCGGGGCTTCTTTTTTCACGGCCATACTCGCGGTCGAGGAACTCTCGCGCGTCGATGCCTCAGTCGGAGTGTTAGTCGATGTACAGAACACCCTCGTCAACAACGCTTTAATTCGTTGGGGCAATCAGGAACAGAAGAAAAAATACCTGAACCGGCTCGCGGCAGATACGGTGGGCGCATACGCTTTGAGCGAAGCTGGTTCCGGCTCAGACGCCTTTGCGATGCAAACGCGCGCAGTAAAGAAAAGCGACCACTACCTGATCAACGGCCGCAAGCTCTGGATCACGAACGGGAACGAAGCCGAAATTTTTATTCTCTTCGCAAATGCAAATCCTGATGCTGGTTACCGCGGAATCACCGCCTTCATCGTCGAGAAAAGCTTCCCGGGGTTCTCTGTAGGCAAGAAAGAAAACAAACTTGGCATTCGAGCATCTTCGACTACGGAGATAATCTTAGAAGATTGCCAAGTGCCGAAAGAAAACGTGCTAGGCGAACTCGGCAAGGGTTACAAAACTTCGATAGAGACTTTGAATGAAGGTCGCATCGGGATTGGCGCGCAGATGATCGGCATCGCACGCGGCGCGATGGATGCCGCCCTCGCATATACGAGCGAGCGGCAGCAGTTTGGCAAGCCGATCAATCAGTTTCAGGGGGTTCAGTTTCAGCTCGCGGAGATGGCAACCGAGCTGGAGGCAGCTCGCTTGCTCGTCTACAACGCGGCGCGCATGAAAGACGCGGGCGTAAACTTCGTTAAGGAAGCCGCGATTGCCAAGCTCTATGCTTCACGCGCCGCAGAAAGAATCAGCTCGGTAGCGATCGAGCTGTACGGCGGTTACGGCTTCGTAAAGGACTACCCGGTGGAGAAGTTTTGGCGCGATTCAAAGATCGGCGCCATTTACGAAGGCACTTCGAATATGCAGTTGCAGACGATTGCGAAGCTGATGATCAAATAGAATTGAATCATTGAATCATCGGGTCATTGAGTCATTGCCGCTTGCCCGAATGCCCGATTCCAGCTTTCCCAACCGCAATGATTCAATGACCCGATGATTCAATGACCCAATCGCCCATGAGTAGAATCGACATCTTCAAACAGATGCTTGAGTCTGATCCTGGCAACAGCAACGTGCTGTTCGGCCTGGCGAAAGAGTATGAGAAAGCCGGCGACGACAGCCAGCTGATCGGGATTCTTGATCGATATCTTTCCAGCGCGGATGATGAAGGAAACGCTTACGGTATGTTAGCGTCAGCGTACGAGCGGCTCGGCCAGCGCGACCAGGCGCGTCAGGTTTATGAGCGCGGCATTGCGGCGGCGACGGCGCATGGTCATCCCTCAATGGCTGAAGAGTATCGCGCGATCCTGGCTGCTGAGTTTCCCGACAACTCTTCTGAGTAAACATTATGAACGATACAAAAGTTCTAAAACTGGTGCGCAAGAGCAAGGCTGAAATCGATCATGCAGAGGCGCCTGCGGAAAAGAAAGCGGAGCCTGCACGTCCGGCGGTGCAACTTTCCGTCGCCCAGGCGGCAACGGCCCCTGCCCCAATTCCCCAACCAGCGTCCGCGCCGGCAAAACCTCGCGCCGCGAAGGCGGTAAAACCGCGCGAGCATGCGCAGCTCGATCGCGACCAATTGCTGGCCATTTATCGCACGATGTATTTGTCGCGAAAGCTCGACGACAAAGAGATCCAACTCAAAGGCCAAAACAAGATCTTCTTTCAAATTAGTGGCGCCGGGCATGAGGCCGTGCTCGTGGCTGCGGCAATGGTATTGAAGCCGGCTTACGATTGGTTTTATCCTTACTACCGCGATCGCGCTCTTTGCTTACAACTGGGAATGACCCCTTTGGAGCAATTGCTTTCCGCCGTGGGCGCTGAAGCCGATCCGAATTCTCATGGCCGCCAGATGCCCTCCCACTGGGGACACAAAAAATTAAATATCGTTTCTCAGTCGTCTCCTACCGGCACCCAAATGCTCCAGGCGGCCGGCTGTGCGGAAGCCGGTTATCGCGCCAAGCTAATCAAGGAGCTCAAACAGAAGGTCACCGGCTTTCATGCCGACGAGGTGGTTTATGTTTCGCTCGGCGACGGTACCACCAGTGAAGGGGAAACGTGGGAAGCGCTAAACACGATTTGTAACCTCAAACTGCCGGTGTTGATTCTTCTCGAAGACAATGGTTACGCGATCAGTGTCCCGGTCGAGGTGCAGACCTGCGGCGGCGATGCGTCGAAGTTGGTTGAGAATTTTCCCAACCTCCTGGTGCAGCGAGTCGACGGAACCGACGTCCTCGCTTCCTTGGAAGTGATGCAAAAGGCGGTGGACTACATTCGCGCGGGCCATGGTGCCGCCCTGGTTCATGCGAAAGTAATTCGTCCTTATTCTCATTCGCTTTCAGATGACGAGAAACTCTATCGTCCCGATGAAGAACGGGTTTCTGATTCGGAACGCGATCCGATTAAGCGATTCGGTGCTCATCTTGTTCACGAGGGCGTGATCGATCAGGATGGTTTACAGAAGATAAAAGACGACATCGATCACGAGGTGAATGCTGCCGCCGACCTCGCTTTGGCGAGCCCGCAACCGGATCCGCAATCAGCCACGCAACATGTCTATTCCCCTGACGTTGATCCCACAGGTAAAGAATTCGATAACGAGGACGGCGCCGAGCTCACCGGTAATCCAGGTACGATGGTCGACTTGATCAACCGTTGTCTGCACACGGAGATGACGCGCGACCCACGCATTCTGGTCTTTGGCGAGGACGTTGCCGATGTTTCGCGCGATGTCTATCTGGAAAAAGTTAAAGGCAAAGGCGGCGTATTTAAGGTCACCGCGAACTTACAACGAAAGTTTGGCAGTGAGCGCGTGTACAACTCCCCGCTTGCGGAAGCCAACATCGTCGGCCGGGCCATCGGTCTGGCCACTCGCGGTCTGAAACCAGTAGTTGAGATTCAGTTCTTTGACTACATCTGGCCCGCCTTCCATCAGATTCGCAACGAACTCGCCCTGATGCGCTGGCGTTCGGGAGGCGATTGGAAAGCGCCGCTAGTGATTCGCGTTCCAATTGGCGGTTATCTAAAAGGCGGCGCGGTTTATCACTCGCAATCGGGAGTGTCAACGTTCACGCAAATCCCCGGCTTGCGCGTTGTTTATCCTTCGAATGCGCTCGATGCCAACGGGCTGCTGCGCACCGCGATTCGCTGCGACGATCCGGTCCTATTCCTGGAGCACAAACATCTATATCGGCAGACTTACAACAAGTCGGCGTACCCGCCAGACGACTTCATGATTCCTTTTGGCAAAGCAAAGACGGTACGAGAAGGAACTGACCTTTCGATTATTACTTATGGGGCGCTGGTCCAGCGTTCAGTGGTCGCCGCGAAACAAGCCGAAAAGGAAGGAGTCAGTGTCGAGATCATCGACTTGCGTACGCTTGCGCCATACGATTGGGATGCGATTGAGGCGACAGTCAAGAAAACCGGTCGCGTGATTGTTGCTCATGAAGACTGTTTGTCGTTTGGTTACGGTGCGGAGATGGCCGCCCGAATCGCGAACGAACTGTTTGAATATCTGGATGCGCCGGTGAAGCGCGTCGCGGCGCTGGATACTTTTGTTGCCTACGCCCCGCAAGTCGAAGATGCGATCCTGCCTCAGGCAACGGATGTGGCGAAGGCGATCGCGGAGCTCAAAAGTTATTGAGCCACGATAAAACATCCCGGGGATCCGGAGCGGGAGATAAATCAGCCGTGGATGCACGCGGATGACACGGATTAAAACTTAACCTTTCTGACCTGTGTTATCCGCGTAAATCTGCGGCTAATCTTTTTCTTTGCTGGGTTGAGTCAAGCTAAACCAGTTGCCGGAATTGTCTTTGAATACGGCTTCAATACCATAAGGTCTTTCTGCCGGCTCTGAAACAAACTGTACTCCTTTGCTCTTCAGCTCCTCATAAGTTCCGCGGCAATCATCAGTGTGAAAAGCCCCGGCGCCTAACACTCCCTTATCCATAATCGCGCGCAACTGGTTGGCGGTAGGTTCGTCCATCAACATGCCTGGCTTAGGTTCCATCAGGATAATTTCAAAGTCTGGCTGGTCCGGCGCTGTGATCGTCAGCCAACGAAAGTCCGCCCCGACCATAGCATCGGTGTGCAGCTTGAAACCGAGCTTGTCGCAATAAAAGCTCAGGGCCTCGTCCTGGTTGTTAACGAAGATTGTGGCGTGAGACATCTTGCGAATCATGTTTACTCTCCTTAATTATTTTCCCGCAGAGTAGTCGATTCGCCCGCTAAGTGCTTCTCCAAAATTGCTAATAAGCAATATGGAGTCTCAAGTCTTGGTCTCAAATCTCAAGCATTTCAACGCCAGGGGTGCCAAGCCGCCGAGACGCAAAGGAAAGTCTAGCAGGCAGGTCGAGCGGCGACACTGGCTCAGGAAAAATCAAAACCAAGCTGAGAACAGTGCTTGAGACCCCCCTACTGCTGAGAGTTCCTCTGCGTCTCCGCGACTTTGGGGCTCTGCGGGAAATTAACGAGGATTGGCGCTTGCTTTTGTCAGGAAGGTATTCAATGACAAATGATAAATGGAAAATTATGGAAAATGACAAATGGAAAATGTTCTCTGCGCGGCTGCTAACGACGTTACGCGGATTCGAGTCCGTACATCACCAAAAAACAACCCGGCACTTGCCGTTTGGCTGCTTTGGTTTCACGACTCTTTTCGCGGTAAGTAATTGGCGGGTGTCCTACTGACTTATGAAACAAACTGCTGAAGGATCCTAAGCTCTGAAATCCAACTTCAAAGCAGACATCTGTGACCCGCAGGTCCGCCGAAGTCAAAAGCTCCTTGGCCTTCTCGATCCGGCGTTCCACAAGGTATTGATGAGGCGTCTTATTGAAGGCCTGACGGAACAAGCGCAGGAAGTGATAACGCGAAAAACAAGCCTGGCTGGAAATCTGTTTAAGGTCGAGCGGCAAATCGTAACTCTGATCGATGAACAGCCGCGCTCGATTCAACCGTTCGAATACTTCCGGCGCCGTCAGTGATTCACATAGCTCGGTGGTTTTGTTCATGCGCGAACAAGTTTCGATTTCAGAGTTTAGAGTTCCGAGTTCAGAGTTTCGGGTTCCGAGTTTCGGCGTGATCTTAGCACCAATTAGCTAAAGAAGTTTCGAGTTTCGAGTTCCGAGTTCCGAGTTCTGAGTTTCAAGCAGAGGCTCCCTGAAACGCGAAACGCGAAACTTGTCTTTACGGTTTTGGCGGCAAAGGTTTTGCCAGCGCACCCGCAATCAATTCATTCAAACCCGTATCGAGCCCATCATGACGAAACTTATAAAAATTCGTCAGGGTCGTCATCCATTGTGCTTTGTTCTGCGCATTTGCCGGATCAGTTCCCGCAGCCGCAATCGCACGTGCGTAGGCATCAATCATCCGGTCGATAACCAGATTCAACTTATCCAACGCTGCTTTGCTCGCCGGCGACTCAGGCTTGCCGGCAAAGTCTTTCTGGTAAGCAGCAGCCATCGTTTTATAAGGGCCCGTTTCATACGCAGCTGCCAGAAAATAATAAGTGGAAGGAGCTTTCTTCAGATCGCTTTCAAGCTGCGCCGTCTTGATGAACGAATCGATGGCCTGGGTCGGGTTGCTACGAAAATCTATGAAGCCCAGTGTGTAATAAAGTCGCGCGAGGGCATCAGTTTTGTCGCGGAAGGGTTTCCATTCGTCGGGCGCTTGTCCACCTTCGATCGCGGCAATCGCTTTTTGCGCATAACCACGAGCCTCTGCATTGAAAGATTCATTCCGGGCTGCGGTGCTCGCCAGATAAGCGCCGTAACCGAGATACATCAAAGTCGCCAGATCGTTTGGATTCTCGGCCAGCACTTGCTTGCCTAAGCGATAGCCTTCGGCAAAATTGTTCTGATCATAAATCAGTTGCGGCACTCGCTGTTTGCGCTCCCATTTATCGTAGAGCGCTACCCACGGTTTCAGGTACCGCGTATAAGCATCGTCATCCTTCGGGTACTTCGCGAGATATTCCTTTGCCGCCTGGTAGGCGACCGCCTCGTTGGCAACCCGGTTGTTGTAGAACCGAGTGTAGATGTCGATCTTCGCCTGATCGTCAGTCTCCACCACCTGCGCCTGCGCCAATCCGATCGTCGACAACGAAAGCGCGACGACGAAGCTCGCGAACATCATCCGTTTCAGCAATAGTCTCATTACCAGTTATTCCTCCGCTCGTTTCCGCCCTGCCTGAGATGCGAACTGCCTACTAAAGGTTTTTCCTGACGTGAGGTTATAATCAATTACCGACGTTGCAAACCCCTGAGCCGGAGATTTAATGAGTTCACAACCAATTGGCAAGAGGCCTGAGCGCATCAGTTTTGCTGGCCGGATACTGTTTTTGACTGAAGATACGGCGTTAATTCGCCGGCAACTTGAAGCGGGCGCCGAAGCGGCAGCACTCGAGGCAGAGCTGGCGCAACGCCTTGCCAATAACAATCTGCCGCTCATGAGTAACATCTCAACCGACGAGATCACACCTGGTTGGGTTTGCTTTTATTACGACGATACCCTCGGGCAATACGTCTACGTGGGGATGCGGGAAGGTGCAGTAAAGAAGGACGAAGTGAAGGCTGGCGCTTTTGCTGTGGTCGTTTCCGGACTCTCAAAAGGTTGCGGCTCATCCCGTGAAACCGCGCCATACGCGGAGAAGGCGGCGGGGCTACAACTGGTGATTGCGCAAAGTATCGAAAAGATCTACGGCCAAAACTCACAGAACATCGGCCTGCTGACATCGACAGATTTTGGACTAATTGAACGCATCCGTGGCGGCGAAGAGATTCCTCTCGCGGAGTTCACCACCGGTCTCGATCCGATTTCGCAGTCGATTGTCGAACATGGTGGTCTCTTCAACTACAACAAGGCCCGGCTTGCTGGTGAAGTATCACCGCCACCGCTTGAAACCAAAGCGCGGCCCATGACGATTGTAGAAAAGATCATCGCCCGGCACGCATTTGTCAGGGCCGGAGAGATTGGCGTTGCAGCCGTGAAACCCGGTGACGCGCTTTTTGCTGTGGCCGACGTGCGCTTCTCGCACGAGTATGTGACGCCGATGGCCGAGTCATTATTCAAACAAGCCTTGGGTGCCGACGCCCGAGTGTCCCAGCCTGAATCGGTTTTTGCTTTTCGCGATCACTTAACTTTCCTCAGTCGCGTAATGTCTCCGAAACATCGCGAGATGGGACTACTGGAAAAGGCCGACAGCCTTGCGACCACTCAGGAGAGTTTTACAACGAATCAAAACATTAAATTGTACGGCGAGAATCCGGAGGGTGGTTCGGAAGCGATCTGTCACAACGCTGTGGTTGAAGATCTTGCCCTCCCCGGACAAGTAGTTATTGGCACTGACTCGCATACCTGCATGGCTGGTGTACTTGGCTGTTTTGCTTTCGGCGTCGGCTCAACCGATATGGCGAACGCCTGGTATACGAAAGACATCCGCATTCGCGTGCCGGAAACGGTTCGCTACGTTTTGAAAGGCACTAAGCGCGCCGACGTGTCGGCGAAAGACGTGATGCTGGTAATCCTGGCGACGGATTACATGAAGACCAGCAAAGGTATCGGCAAGGTGTTGGAGTTTGCCGGCGACGATCTAAAGAACTGGCCCATGGACGAGCGCGCCACTTTGACGAACATGGCCGTAGAAGCGGGCGGCACCACAGGAATCATTGAACCGGACGAGAAGACTCTTGAATACATCGTGAAGACGCGCGGCCTCGATGCTGAGGAAGTGAGGAAAGGCTTCACATATAGCGATCCGGACGCTGAATACGCTGCGGTCTTCGAGATTGATCTCGACGCGATTCGTCCGATGGTGGCTTTACCGGGCGATCCCCGTAATGGAATTCCGATTGATGAGCTTCCGGAAGAGGTGACAATCAACGCGGCGTACGGCGGCAGTTGTACGGGCGGCAAGATGGCGGACATGGATATGTACGCTGAAGTTTTGCGCAACGCAGTAGCGCAGGGAAAAAGAGTCGCGCCGGGTGTACATCTCTACATTCAATTTGGTTCTCAGAAAATCAAGCAATACGCGCGTGAACGTGGTTACATTGAACTCTTCAATCAAGCGGGCGCGGAATTGATCGACCCGTCGTGCGGCGCCTGCATCAATGCCGGACCGGGTGCCTCGCCGTCGGCGGAAACGGTTACCGTCAGCGCGCAAAACCGCAACTTCCCCGGACGCAGTGGGCCAGGCAAACTTTATCTGGCGTCTCCTTACGTTGTCGCTGCCTCGGCAATCGCAGGAAAGATCGTTGAGCCTGATGAGTATCTGCGCCAGGCCGAAGCGGAATTGGTAGAGGCTTGATCCGTCACAACTAGGGGGGTCTCTGACCGACTAGGGCGAGCAACTAAATTGGGTCTGAGACCCAATCAGAGCTGGGAGACCTCACATATCTATAATGGGATCAAGTGACGGCAAGTCAGAGACTTGCCGCGCACCGGATGGTCAAAGACCACTGCGCACGTTTGTGAGACTTGCCGTGCACCGGATGGTCAAAGACCACTGCGCACGTTTGTGAGACTTGCCGCGCACCAGTGGACCCACTGCGTACTATCTTGTCGAACTTTCTTCCTCTGCGCCTTGGCGACTCTGCGTCCCGGCGTTTGAATACCTTCCGGCTGATAAACTCTAAATGCAAAACTTCTGTCCAGTGAAGAAACAAAATGCCGATCACCTTGCAAGAAAAAGTTTTAGCAAAACAAAACAAAAGTCTTGACGGTGCTGATCGACTGAAGTAATCTCCGCGCGCCTTACGAACCCAGGTTGAATTAAGCCGTTCTCACCACTCGCAACAGGCCAACACGGCTGGCAGTAACGTTGAATTGAATATGTCAGAAGACGAAGCGTCACCCGAACGCGTTACTCCTGCGCGTCGTGAGTGTCGCCGCTCCTCCGGCAGTTGAATCAACGACTCTGGCGCTGGGAGATCGCGAGATTCAATGGCGCGCGTTCATGCTTTCGAAGTTGCTTGGATGTAAGCCCGGACAGATTAAGGGCGTCTGTCTATCTGGGTAGTAAGAAAAACTGTCCTCACCCCAGATCCAGAATGTTTCTTGCGGGGGGAATAGGGCCCTCACCACCCTATTCGTAGGGGATGAAGGATGAAGGATGAGGGATGAACTAAGGACGGCACAGGGATCCTTAGCCCTTGTTCTTCATCCTTCTTTTCATCCCAGGTCTAAGTCTCATTTTCCATCTCTCAATTGTCATTCGCGAATTTCCATTTTTTCATTTCGCCCTCTGGATTTTTGCCTCGCTCTTGAGGTTTCGTCTCGAAACCATGATTTCAGTTGATGTCAGTCGGTGAGATAGCCATAATGCCGACAAATTCCAACCAGGAGAGATTCCCAATGATTTCATTTAGACGTTCCTCGTTCATTCTCCCCTTGATAATTTCTGCTGCAGCGATCTCCGCTTTGGCGCAAGCCCCAGCCATACGAGCGCCGCGTCCCAGTCAGAAAGCGAGTGTGATGCAAACGATTGGCGTCACTGATGTGACGATTACTTACAGTCGTCCCGGGGTGAAGGGCCGGAAGATTTGGGGCGATCCTCCCGCAGAGCTCGCGGCCGGAACTGCAACCCTCGATAATCAAAATACCCGGCCTAAAGACATGGTGATCGTTCCTTATGGCCACGTTTGGCGCACGGGTGCGAATGAAGCCACGCAATTTGAAGTTACCGACGAGGTCTTTATCAACGGTCAGAAACTTCCCGCCGGAAGTTACAGCCTCCACACCATCCCCGGTAAGGATGAATGGACGATTGTTTTCAATAGTGCGGCTAACCAGTGGGGCAGCTTCAACTACGACGAAAAGAAAGACACGTTGCGCGTGAAGGCGAAACCGGAAAGGGTGTCAGACAATCAGGAGTGGTTGATGTACAGCTTCGATCCCGTTACCGACAATTCCGCGCAGGTGAATATTCGTTGGGAAAAACTGCGTGTGCCTTTCACCGTAGAAGTTAAGGATGTAAAAGCGCTGACGCTGACCAAAATGCGCGCCGCTGTTGCTGCTGCCAAGCCGGACGACTGGCGCACTCCCCTGCAAGCTGCGAACTATGTCTTCCTGAGCGAAGACAAGATGGATCCAACAGAAGCGATTGGCTGGTTGGAACAGTCGATTAAGGTAAAGGAAACTTTCGGCAACCTGTATTCGAAGGCGCGATTGCTTGCCGCACAGGGCAAGACTCAGGAAGCGATTGCGACGGGCGAGAAAGCTCTTGTCCTCGGCAAGGAAGCCAAAGCCAACACCGCCGATCTCGAGAAGCGACTCGGTGAGTGGAAAGCGAAGAAGATGTAACTTAAGGAAGGGAGGGCCTGGTCGAAAGGACACTCAGGAAACGGAGCCCATACCTTGCCGCAAAAATCTTCTTCTAAAAATGACAACGCCGGCGACGGAGCGTTAAGCGGTCTCCAGCTTTGGCAGGTGATCGCTGCCTCCGCCGTCGGCACCATGATCGAGTGGTACGACTTCTACATTTTTGGCAGCCTCGCGATTGTAATCTCTCCACTTTTCTATCCCAGCGGCAATAACACGCTCGCCCTCATCGCGTATCTCAGTACCTTCGCGGTTGGATTCGTCGTTCGTCCGTTCGGCGCTCTCTTCTTCGGACGCATCGGCGATTTGGTGGGCCGCAAGTATGCTTTTCTTGTAACGCTTTTGATTATGGGCGGAGCGACTGCCCTCATCGGTTTCCTGCCAACTTACGCCACCATCGGGATCGCGGCACCCATCATTCTGCTTTTGATTAGAGTGCTCCAGGGCTTGGCGCTGGGAGGCGAATACGGGGGCGCAGCGGTTTACGTTGCTGAACACGTTCCCGATGCCAGGCGCGGCTTCTATACGAGCTTCATACAAATCACTGCAACTCTTGGTCTGTTTTTATCCCTTGTGGTCGTCCTGTTCGTCCAAAATTCCATGAGCCGGGAAGCGTTTACTTCGTGGGGTTGGCGCATTCCCTTTGTCATCTCGATTTTCCTGGTGGGCATCTCGCTCTACATCCGTTTGCGGATGAAGGAGTCGCCGATCTTCAGTCAAATAAAAAGCGCGGGCATGACTTCGGCGCAACCCTTGAAGGAAGCTTTTACGAAATGGCCAAATCTAAAACGCGTTTTGATTTCACTCTTCGGAGCTACCGCGGGACAAGGAGTTGTTTGGTACACGGGACAGTTCTACGCATTGTTCTATCTGCAAACAATTCTCAAGGTTAACGGACGTGCTGCTAACTACATCGTTGCCATCGCGTTGTTGTTCGGCATGCCCTTGTTTGTTTTCTTTGGTGCGCTTTCAGATCGGATTGGCCGCAAGTGGATCATGATGACGGGATGTTTGCTGGCGGCGCTGGCTTACATTCCCATCTACCGGGCGATGCAGTCGGCGGCAGGTTCGGCGGTGGTCACTGCTGAGTCTCAGCCGAATCCGGTGACCGGAGCAATTAGTCTGACGCCCCTCTCGTTTGTTAATGGGGCCCTGCAACCGACCGCTGAAGTCCTTACCTACACAAATTTCAGCACCTTCATAAGCTCGCCCGTGGCCTGGAAACTGATCCTGCTGGTGTTTATTCAGGTCGTTTTTGTGACGATGGTTTACGGTCCGATTGCGGCATACTTGATTGAAGCGTTCCCCGCGAAGATCAGGTACACGTCGCTGTCGCTCCCCTATCACATTGGCAACGGCGTCTTCGGTGGCTTGCTGCCCCTCATTGGGCTGAGTGTGATCGCGCAAACGGGAAACATTTACGCCGGTTTGTATTATCCGATTGCAGTCGCAAGCATTACATTCATTGTTGGCTCATTACTGCTGAAGGAGACGCGGCACATTACGATCTGGAACGAATTGGAGAGGACGGAGCGGCAAAGCTAATTGCCAATTGCCGAGTGCCGATTGTGATGATTCTTTCGTTACAAACCAATCGGCAACTAAGAATCGACAATCGGCAATCCGAGAGGACCCTGGTGCTGTTCGCCATAGGGTGGAGCTCTGAAAGAGCGACATCACATCTAGACTCAGCATTTTCTGTGGCACTTTCAGTGCTCGAGGGCCAGCTGCTGTGAAACCTCAACGTTGTTTCTACGTAGTTAGATTGAAATAAATATCGGGAAGCGATCCAGGGGGTTGGGCTAACTTACGATGCCGATTCTCGAAGCTCTCAGACTCGCACTTTCAGCGATCCTGTCGCACAAGCTGCGCTCGTTCCTGACCCTGCTCGGTGTCATCTTTGGCGTCGCTACGGTGATCGTCGTCGTGTCGCTGGTCGAAGGCTTTAATGCTTACGTAGACGAAAAGATCGCCAACATCGGCACCAACGCATTCTCCGTTAGCAAGTTCTCGATTGAAGATTTTTCGAGTGTCGAAGCACTAAACGCCGCCCGGCGCCGTAACAAGGACATCACACTTGAAGATGCAGCGGCGCTCGCTGCGCGTGGCGGGGCGATTCAGGAGGTGGGCGCGAAAGAAGACATTACCGGCGATGTGAAACTGGGCGCGACGAACCTACGCCGGCTTCACATCAGCGCGACGACACCCAACATCGCTGATATCGAACGGATTGAAGCAAGCGACGGACGCTATTTCAATAAAGTTGATGAAGAGACGCGACGCAATGCGACTTTCATCGGGGCGGATGTGGCTGAGAAACTTTTCCCAACAGCGAATCCACTCGGACAAACGATCAGGATTGATGGCCGTCCTTTTGAAGTAATTGGCATCGGTAAGGCGAAGGGGTCGGTGTTTGGTCAACCGCAGGATATGTATGTGGCCATGCCGCTCTCGACTTTCCTGGCAATCTACGGTTCCCGGCGATCATTGAACCTCAGCATTACCTCGAGCAGCGCCGCGACGTATCAGGATGCTGTTGATGAAGCGCGCATCGTGATGCGCACGCGGCGTAAACTGTCCCCAAAGGAGAAAGACAACTTCGGGATCATTACGCCGAGCGCAATCAATGAGCTCCGCGACAAAATCTTTGGCACAATTCAAATCGCGGCCATCGGCGTGACCTCGATATCGTTGGTGGTAGGCGGAATCGTGATCATGAATATCATGCTCGTCAGCGTCACAGAACGAACCAAAGAGATCGGCATTCGCAAGAGTATCGGTGCGCGTCGCAGCGACATCCTGAAACAATTTCTCGCGGAGTCGACTATGTTGTCGCTGCTGGGCGGCGCCATCGGAATTACGATCGCTTATTTATTAGCCAAAGTGGTCGCAACGCTTACCCCAGTGCCGACGTCATTGCCGCTGCTGGCGGTGACCATTGCTTTATTGGTGTCAGGAACGGTTGGGTTGATTTCCGGAGTTTATCCGGCATGGCGCGCCGCACGACTCGATCCGATCGAAGCGTTGCGGGCGGAGTGAGAATCTTTGGAGTGCGCTGACTTGTCGGCGCTTTAAAGGGCAACGAGTTGCCGAACTCCAAAATCGGCAGTCGGCAGTCGGCAATTGGCAATCGCAATGACTCTTTTCCAAGGCAATCTTTTTGAGAACATCCGAATGGGGCTGGACACGCTCTGGCAGCACAAGCTGCGTTCAGCCTTGACGATTCTTGGAGTGGTCATCGGTACCATGACCGTGATCGTGATTGCCGCCTTCGTCTCCGGCATCGATGCTCGCGTCTCCAAGGAGATTGAATCGTTCGGCACCAATTCGATTTACATCTACCGATTTGATCCCGGATTCAACTTCAATCCCACCGCCGAAGAGCGGATGCGAAAACCGCTCAGCTACGAAGACTTGCTGGCAATCGGCGCCGAGTGTCCCTCAGTTCTAAATGCGGCGGCCTTCATGTCTCCAGTTGATTTCTTTGGTGGACCGTTCACGCAGCGAGTCAACGTGCGCTACCGCGATATCGAAATGACGAATGCGGCCGTGCAGGGCGCATCGCCGGCATACTTCCGCATGGGCGTTACGAACATTGCCGAAGGTCGTTATTTCACTGAGGAAGAGAATGCGCGGCACGCGAGCGTCCTCGTGATTGGCCGCGACGTCGCCAATACGTTGTTTCCTTTCACGGATGCAATCGATCGGGAGGCGACTATCAACGGCCGCGCTTATCGCGTTGTCGGCGTCCTTGCTGAGCGCGATGTTTTCCTGGTCGGCGCCGAAGACCCCAACAACGAAAACAAGGCCGTCTACATGCCTTACTTGACGTTGCGCAAACTCTATCCGGATGTCGACGACAACTTTGTGATGGCGCAAGCGCGGCCCGGACAGATGCAACAGGCGGTTGAAGAGATTAGAGAGCTTTTGCGAAGACGCCGCAAAGTGCCCTATGGCGCCGCCGATAATTTTGGAATATCAACCTCGGAACAAATCATCACTCAGTTCGGCGCAATCACGGGTGGCGTCTTCGCTTTGATGGTGGCAATCTCGAGTGTCGGTTTGCTGGTGGGAGGCATTGGCGTGATGAATATCATGCTCGTGTCGGTGACGGAACGAACTCGTGAGGTCGGCGTGCGCAAGGCGATTGGCGCTCGCCGCAAAGACATCGTGATCCAGTTCCTCATCGAAGCGGCAACTCTGACAGGACTGGGAGGAGTATTGGGAATCCTCGTGGGTTCCAGCATCGCTCTTTTGATTCAGACGATCATGCCCACCTACATCCCTCTCTGGGCGCCAATAGTTGGCTTTGTTGTTTCCGTCGGGCTGGGGCTTGTATTTGGACTCTGGCCGGCGTGGAAAGCCGCGCGCCTGAATCCGATAGAAGCACTCCGTTACGAGTAGTAACGTAGAACGGTCTGAGGTGACCAAACGCACTACCTTGTTCGGTGCGTGCGCCTTGCTGCTGACCTTCGAGGTCTTTGAGCGGAGAAAAGGCCAAGATATTCTGAAAAGACAAAAAGCCGATCTTTCTTCCTTCCGGTGATTTCTCGAAGAATCTGCATTTCTTCAAAAGCCCTTATCAACGAGCTTGCTGATTGATGGGTAACTCCAAGTGTTGCAGCTATATCATTAGCACTCATCACCGGACGGGAATACAACGATCTTAGTAAAACTTGCCCTTTAGGGGCTCTTTTTCCGAGCTGCAGAACTTTCCCCTCACAGACGCTGCGCAGCTCAATGATTTTTTCAAAAGTCTGTATACTGTTAGCCGCGGTTTCTGAAACTCCAGTAAGAAAGAATTTTATCCAATGCTCTATATCATTTGACGTCCTCACAACTGTCAAGGCATCGTAATAGGCTCCTCTATTGCGTTCAAGAAAGTCGGACAGGTAGAGAGTGGGCTTTGCCAGAAGTTTCTTCTCGACCAGATAGAATGTTATTAGCAGCCTCCCTATTCGCCCATTACCATCAAGAAACGGATGGATGGTCTCAAACTGATAATGACTTAACGCGGTTCTGATCAAGTGTGGAATGGCCAGCTGTTCGTTGTGCCAGAATTTTTCCAAGTCTGTCAGTAAATCTGGTAGTTCCTGATGAGAGGGCGGAATGAATATGGCATCCTTCAAGCTTGAGCCGCCAATCCAATTCTGACTCTTGCGGATCTCACCCGGATTGCGATGTGCGCCCCGAGCTCCGGTTAGTAGTATCTTGTGAGCATCGCGAAGCAGTCTCATCGAAAGTGGTAATTTTTCAAGGGCGGCAATGGCATGATTCATTGCACTTGTATAGTTTTGCACCTCCAGCCAGTCATCACGCCTTTTTGGATCGATCTCTTCTTCGGGCAAGACTGCTTCGTCGATGTTTGTTTGAGTTCCTTCGATGCGGCTTGAGGTGGTAGCTTCTTTTAAGATATGCATTCTGATGAAAAAATCGACATCAGGTACCAGGTGTGAGTAAGCGTTTAGTTCCCCGAGGAGCCTGGTTGCATCTTCTAACAGGACATCAATGTTAGGGTCATTCCAGGCAAAAGGCTTATTGACCGGCGTGGGGGTAAAGCTTTTATATTGATATTGCTGTTTGTAACTACCTGATTTAAAAGGTTCGATTTGCATGGGTGGCCCCAAGTTTACATAGCGCACCCTCGTATGTAAAGAAAACGACTTATCCTTACATTTGGTAAGGACGTATGTAAAGTTCCTCACATCAGGAAAGTGATGGGCGTTGCAAAACTAACTGATCAAAACACGGTGGTGCCGCCGAGCAAATATGCGCGATTCGAGCTCGAGCGTCGCTATTTGCTCGACGACTTACCGGAAGGAATCACGCGCGCGAGTCCCCATGTGCAAATCACTGACAACTACATTTCGGGAACGCGCTTACGTTTGCGCAAGGTGCGGGAACCACAAACAAACAAGTGGACGGTGAAGTTCACGCAAAAGTTTGCGCCAAATGCCGCGGACCTTTCGCGCACAATCGTCACCAACATCTATCTCACGGCGGCGGAATCAGAGGTCTTAAGTGTTTTCGAGGCCAATGAAATTCGTAAGAACCGTTATGCGTATGAATTCGCGGGCCGGAAGTTTAGTGTTGACATGTTTCTTGGCGACCTGTTTGGTTTAGTGCTGGCTGAGACTGGTTTTGATTCCGATGAACAGCTTGATTCGTTTCCACCGCCCCCGTTTGTCGTTGAGGATGTGACGCAAAGCGAATTGTTTACTGGTGGGAGTCTGAGCGTTGCTACTTTTGCCGAGATTCGTGAAGCCTGGCGACGGAGACGTGACGAACAAAGATTCGTCGGTTAAGGAAACAGTTGCTCCCCAACGCCGGATCAGCGACACGCGAATGAGAAGAGGAATCCCTGGCTAAACGTGAACGTCGCTACGCGACGAACCTATCGACGGTGTCGGTTTCCCGGCGTTGAAACACCGGGCTAAAATCCAGCGACGCGGCGAAATTACGCTCCAAAGTTAAAAACTGAAATGTCTCGAAAGAAACAGACCACGCTGTTGGTCGCTCTCGTCTTTCTTAGTTGCGCGGCATGTCAGCGACGCGCAACTGTGACGCAGCAAGCGCCCCCAGTTACCACCGCTACCGAACAACAGTCCGCGGCTGGCGGCGTCACCCCGGCACCGGAGGTTAAGTATTTTCGAGGTTCAATTGGGAGCGCGCTTGGCTTGCAGATGAAATTAGTTCGCGAAGGCCAGAAACTGATCGGCAGTTATTACTATCAGAGGGTCGGACAGAAGATCGATTTGCGCGGCACTATCGACCAGGGGAATAACGTCGCACTTGAAGAGTTTGACGACAAAGGAAAACAGACAGGTATCTTCAAAGGGCTCTGGACGGTTGATGAAGCGGGGCTCATTGCTATTGCGGGAAACTGGACCAAGCCCAACGGCGATAAGCAAACCGCTTTTTCGCTGCACCAGGAGCCCGTCGAATTCAGCGGCCCGGTCGAGATCGCCGGAAAACAAATCAAGGAAAAGAACAAGCAGCTACAGTATGAGATTGACGTCGATTACCCGCAAATTACCGGTTCCACAAATCCAGCAGCCGGGAAGTTCAACCAGCAGGCCAAAGCTCTCGTCAATGAAGAGGTTCGTTCTTTCCGAGCGGCGATGGCCGATTTTGCTGATGACGAGATCGAAACGACGTCGGGTAGCGATCTGGGAATCGGCTACACCGTGGCGCTCGCCAACGACGACTTAATCAGCATTGATTTTAATATCGGCGGATACTATCGAGGCGCCGCGCATCCCAACTCGCATTCACGCGTCATCAACTTTGATTTGCAGAACGGCAAGCTGCTGAAGCTCGCAGATCTGTTTAAGCCTGAGGGGCGATACCTACAAGTCATCTCGGACTACTGCGTCAAAGATCTGCAAAAGCAGTCAAAGTCGAAAGACAACATGTTGGATGATGCTTCGATTCGAAGCGGGGCCGGCCCCAACCCGAAGAATTACCAGAGCTGGACAATCACGAAACGAGGACTGGGAATTAACTTCGACTCTTACCAGGTCGGACCGTATGCCGCTGGTCCGCAGTTTGTGCTAGTACCCTATTCCGCGATCAAAGACGTCATCAAACCCGATGGGCCGATCGGCGCGTTTGTGAAGTAGCGATGAATCGTGGCATTGGCATGCTGATTATCGGAGCAGGTATATGCCTGGTAGTTGTGGGGCTTATCATCTATTCGGGAGGTCTTGACTGGTTTGGACGCTTGCCCGGCGACATTCGTTATGAGGGTGAGCGAACGAAGGTGTATGTGCCTATCGTTTCCATGCTGCTGGTGTCGCTCGCTCTAAGTTTAATTTTCTATTTGTTGCGCAGGTTCTTTTGAATTTGAACTGATCGAGCCTGCAAAGCAGGCGATGGCATAAAGCCTGGGGCGCAAGCCCTGGGTTAAAGGTTCAGAAATTCGGGAGCCCGCAAAGCGGGCGATAGGTTTTCCCCACCCCTGTCGCCCGCTTCCCGGGCTCCTTTGCTCTCTTGGGGATTTACCCGGGGGCTACGCCCCGGGCTTTAGGCTCGACGCGTGCTTCGCACGCTACACACGTGGCGAGTGCAAGCTGGTAAGAGTTTGATGCTTCCTGCAATTCAATCAGATTGGACCCTTTATACGAAACCCGGAACTCGAAACTCGAAACTCGAAACTCGAAACCCGGAACTCGAAACTTCAAACTGTCTTTTACGCCGCTTCAGCCACGCCGGGTTCGGAATACTCAGGCGCATGCTGCCGGGAGAAGTAAACTGCCAAAAGAAACGCCAGGAACATGATGAATGAGCCGGTCCAGAAAGTGATTCGGATAGAACGGTCGCTCATGTGATGCATGGTACCTACTGCCGAGGGGAAAACATTCGCGCTATAGATAAGCACGGCGGCGATCGTCGGACCGACTGCACGAGCGAGGCTGCCAACTGACTGGGTTACTCCCAACACACTGCCTTGTTCCGCCGCTCCAACGCTCTTGGACGCCAGGCTGGTCAGCGCTGGGGTCGAAAGCGAGTTGCCAAGGGAAAAAATTCCACCCCCGATCAAGAGTCCCAATAGCCCACCAGCGTGAGGTCCAACAAACGGTACGGCAAAGAGACTTCCCGCAAAGGAGAGCGCTCCGATTAGCACCAGCCGCAGTTCACCGAAACGTTTTACAAGTTTGCCGATCAGTACGCCCTGAATGATCACGGAAATGATGCCCACGTATGCGAAGAGATAACCGTTTTGATGTGCGTCGTAACCAAAGCGGAACATCGTGTAAAGGGAGAACGACGTCGTCATGATCGAGAACGCGACGATGAAAAGAAAATAAATAACCAGGACAAAACCGAGCCGCGGTTGTTTGAGTGAGTGAATCAGTTGGCCGAAGCCGCGGCCACCGGCTGCGGAAACACGCGCCGGATGATCCGGTGTCACGGTTTCCGGCAGCGTGAAGTAGAGCAACACGGCGTTGGCGAAACACAACCCTGCCGCAAAGAGGAACGGCACGTGGATCCCCCAGCGACTTAAAATGCCGCCAATTGCCGGTCCAAAAATAAAGCCCAGGCCAAACGCTGCGCCCAGCAAACCCATTCCCTTGGCACGATCTTCTTTGGTGGTGATGTCGGCGATGTAAGCCTGTGCCGTGGAAATGTTGCCGCCGGAAATTCCGTCGAGGATGCGTCCGAGGAAAAGCATCCACAACGTTGTCGCGAATCCCAGGATTAGAAAACCTATCCCCGTGCCGATGATCGAGACAAGGAGTACCGGTCGTCGACCATGTTTGTCTGAGAGCCGGCCCAGCACGGGAGAAAAGATCAGCTGCATGATCGAGTATGAGGCGAAGAGCAATCCCACCGTGCGCGGTGTGCCATTAAATAGCGAGCCTTCGGCGTAATAAGGAAGGACAGGGATTACGATGCCGAAGCCAAGCAGGTCGATAAAGACCGTTGTGAAGATAACTACCAGTGGGGAGCGCTTCATCTTAAAGGATTGAATCATCGGATCATGGATCATTGGGTCATTGAATCATTGGAATCATCGGGTCATTGAGTCATTGGTGATTGCCGATCGATTGCGATTGGAGATTCCGCAACCTGCAATATTCAATGACCCGATGATGCAACGATTCAAGGATCCGATGATGCAATGATTCAATGACCCGTGATCCGATGATTCAATTAACTCACCGCCGGCGTCCTCCGCTACTCAGCGCCAGATCGATAGAAGCGATTCCGCCTCCTGAGATCAACAGCGCGAGACACATAGCGAGCAGTGAAAGTGGATATTCGATTCCTTTGTTAGATGCGAAGAACGCGGGCCAGTGAACGCCGACGACGGCAACGAGCATGGTGCAGGCTAGAAAGAAAGCACCAACCCGCGTGAGTAAACCAAGCAACAACAATACACCGCCGACTAATTCCGAAAGTGCAGCTGCGCCCATCCAAAGCCATGATGGTTTCATGAAGGCGTAAGGCGGAGGAGCTAAAATGAACTTCGAAAAGCCTGGACCTCCCCAAACACCAAGAACTTTCTGGGCGCCGTGTCCGATAAAAACCGCCGCCAAGGCCAAACGCAACGGTATGGTGATCCAGGTAGGTGAAGTTGCGATGATTCTGCGAAACATTAGGTGCCCTCTCAAACTGTAATTAATTGAAGTCGCAGCATAGTAATTTATCCAGAGCGAAATGTCTCAGCGAGATGTCAGAACAGATGGCAAGATGTCAATTCACTTTAATGCAAAGACCAAAACCCAAGACCAAAGTCCAAAGACCAAAGTTTTCAAAGTTCAAAGTTCAAAGTCCAAAGATCAAAGAACCAATTCGCAACCTTCGTAGTAAACTAAGCTCCCTGCGCACAAATCGATAAAAGGATCACAGATGCACTTAGGCCGTCACTCTTTTCTTAAGCTAACCATTGCACTCTTTGTTTGTTCGCTCACGGCAGCGGCTCAGCCTGCGAAATCTCGTGCTGTTGCACCGGAAATTGCTTTCTATGTGTCCATGAGCAAACCCCACACGCATATGCTTGAGGTTGAGGTTCGAATAACACGACCGGCAGGCGCGGAAATCCCCGCTGAGGAATTTCTCGTGATGCCGGTGTGGACGCCGGGTTCTTACCTCGTGCGGGAGTTTGCTCGTCATGTTCAGGATTTTTCCGCAGCGGACGCTGACCGGCGTGCTTTGCGTTGGGAGAAGACCAACAAAAATACCTGGCGCGTTGTCACCGGCGGTGCGCGCGAGTGGCGTGCTTCATATCGCGTCTACGCCAACGAGTTAACGGTAAGGACCAACCAGCTCAATTCGGATCACGCCTTTTGGAACAATGCAGCGCTTCTGATGTATCTCGAGGGATTTCTAAATGCTCCCTCGACGTTGCACATTCAGGCGCCCCAGCCCTGGAAAATAGCCACTGGTTTGCCGGCCGCGGGCAAGAACACTTTTCGCGCGGAAAATTTTGATGTGCTTTACGACTCCCCCGTGGAAGTCAGTAATTTCAAGACCATCTCATTCACCGTTAAGAACGTGCCTCATCGAATCGTGATCGATGGCGAGGGGAACTACGACCCGGAAAGAATGAAGCGCGACGTGCAAAAGATTGTCGAGACCTCCGTCGAGCTGATGGGCGGAGAGATTCCATATCGCGACTACACTTTTATTCTGCACTTGCGAGCCAACACAGGCGGCGGTCTGGAACATTTGAATTCAACGGCGCTTGGCTTCCGTCGCTTCAGTTTTAGCTCGGAGACCAGCTACCGGGGTTTTCTCGGGCTTGTATCGCACGAGTTTTTCCATCTTTGGAACGTAAAACGAATCAGGCCTGATGCCCTCGGCCCGTTTGATTACACCAAAGAGAATTACACGAAACTACTTTGGGTTGCTGAAGGAATAACCTCCTACTACGGTGAGTTGATCTTGCGGCGCGCGGGTTTAATTAGTGACAAGGATTATCTGGCTGAGACCGCCAAGGCATTTCAAAGTTTCCAAAGAGTGCCGGGACGTCGGGTAATGACTGCTGAGGAGGCGAGCTTTGAGACCTGGATCAAATACTACCGCCAGGACGAGAACTCAATAAATTCGCAAATCGACTACTACGACAAAGGTGCCATTGTGGGTCTGTTGCTGGATCTGAGATTCGCAAGTTGAGTCACAATCAGAAGTCGCTCGATGATGTGATGCGCGCGCTCTACACCGAATTTTACAAAAAAGATCGCAACTACACGCCGGCTGATTTCCAGAAGCTCTGCGAACAGATGGCCGGAGCGAGCCTGGAGGATTTTTTCTCACGCTTTGTTCGCGGCCGGGAAGAGCACGATTACAATCGGGGACTCGCCGCGGCGGGATTGCGACTTGATAATAGCGAAGCGAGTGGCGGAGTGAAGGCAGTTGAGAAGGCTTATCTGGGCGCCGACTTGACGCAGGATGGCGATCGCTTGATGGTGACGCGCGTGCTCGAAGGTTCTCCGGCTTATGTGCAGGGTTTGAATACTGGTGATCAGATCGTGGCTTTTGACAATATGCGAGTCACCAAAGACTTCTTTGACGCTCGTTTGGCGGAAAAGCGCCAGGGCAACTTGTAAGCCTGACCATTTTCCGCTTTGATGATCTCAGCGCGCTACCAATCAAATTAGGTTCAATGAGCGATGGCGTCTACCGGATTGTTCCTGTAGCGAATCCTACGGAAGAACAGAAGCGAATTTATCGGTCGTGGCTCGGGATGAATTGAATCATTGAATTATCGGGTCATTGAATCATTGCCCATTGCCCATTGCCGATTGCCGATTGCCAATTGCCGGTTCAGTACGGCGGTAGCGACCGCATTTAGTAGGCCGAATATTCAAATTCAGATTAACCTGGTTCGGTAGCCAAGTGTTCAGTTGAGATAGCCAATCACGGTGGAGGTTCCCGATGGCCGCTCGAGTACTGCAACGCAATTGGCACTCGGCAATCGCCAATCGGCAATGACTAAATGACTCAATCTCTCGAGACTATCCACTTCACTGTCGACGATCGTGTGGCCCGGATCACGTTTGCGCGGGCCCCGCTGAATATTTTCAACATTGCAATGATGCGCGAGATCAGCGCAGCGCTCGGATCTTTGACTGAGCAGCGAGACATCGTGGCCATTGTTTTTGCAGCCGAGCCGGGATCGCGGGCGTTTAGTGCCGGAGTCGCTGTGGAAGAACATGTCGCAGGAACGGTCTACCAGATGTTGGATGGCTTCCATGGTATTTTTCGCCAACTCGAACAACTGGCGCGGCCGACTATTGCGGTAGTGGAGGGTTCGGCGCTGGGCGGCGGTTGCGAACTGGTTGCGGGTTGCGACATCGTGATCGCCAGCGAGCAGGCACGCTTTGGACAACCTGAAATTAAGCTTGGTGTTTTTCCCCCGCTCGCGGCTTTGCTTCTACCGCGCATCGTTGGCGATAAGCGCGCCCGCGAAATGATCCTGACCGGCGAGATGATCGACGCCCGCGAGGCCTTGCGGATTGGCCTGGTAAATCATGTGGTACCGGCTGCCGAGTTAGAACAGAAGACTCGAGAGGTTCTGGCCAGGCTGCGCGAACTTTCCGCCACCGCTCTGGAAATGACTCGCCGGGCACTTGATCTCGGGAAGGGCCGCTCAATCGATAAAGCGTTGAAGCCAATCGAGGATGTTTATCTCCATGAGTTGATGAAAACGAGCGATGCGGCGGAAGGCATTAGCGCTTTTATGGAGAAACGGAAACCGGTCTGGCGCAACAGGTAAGTAGACTGCGGTGACGGAGAAGGGGAGAATAAAGGAACCCAATGTTGAAGAATAAAAGCATGCTACCTAAACTCTCCGCGTTATTGCTTGTCATTGTTTTCTCAACTAGTTCCGCGATTCTTGCCGGCAGTTCTACCATTGCCAACCCCGGCCCGCAACGGCGGCGCGCGCCAAAGCGAATTCCCAGGCTAGTCACGCCAGTGAAGCCATGTCGGCGGAAGCACGCGAGCTTGTAGAGCGCGCAATTGACGTCACCTGCAAAGAGCGTCGCAAGGACCCCCAGGGAAGTGTTCCGATCGACGAGATGCAGGGCCGGCCATCACTACCTGTGCGCAGCGCGGAAGCAATAGCGGGCTCGGAGCGAGCGCAACGACTGTTGCCGATAGCAAAGAATCTCGTGATCGAGTCGCTGTCACGGCTTGCTTCTGAGTACAAGATTTCATCGAGGACTTCACGACTAAAGTTGCAGCAAGCGACGCAGCGTGTACGGATGGTGCGCAGAATCAAGCCGGACATGGATTCGCGCGATAACGCGTCGGTGCTGATGCGAAATCCTGTGACAATTACCTTCGGCACCATCTTCCTGGCAGGTCTCCCTTCCGACGAAGCGATGATCAGCGTACTCGCCCACGAGCTGGTGCACATCGCCGACGGCGATCGCGATGCGCTGTTGGCGTTGTATCGCGCGATTGGAAAGCGTGCGTCAGCGTTAACTGGCCTGGATATTCGCGCGCAACGCGC
Organism: Pyrinomonadaceae bacterium; assembly: GCA_963826235.1. Lineage (GTDB taxonomy): Bacteria > Acidobacteriota > Blastocatellia > Pyrinomonadales > Pyrinomonadaceae > PSRF01. The sequence goes on from CAWGWE010000003.1 coordinate 1,599,018, forward strand.
CGAGGAGCTGACGTGCGATGTCGTGGGAGCGCTCGCGGCGCGTGAGTTCGTCGCCGACACTCCAGATTATGTTCCGTTGCCTCGCAGAGTTTCACGCGCAGTAGCACACAACTGCGTTGTCCAGGATGAAGGTGATGAAGATCATCTCTCGCCGCGCAACACGATTCGGGCGCTGCTTTCGCTTAACCCGACGTTGACCCGGGAACTTGTTTTTGGGCGGAAGTGAGTCACTGGTTGAGTGATTGAGTCGTCGGGTCATTGCATCAGAATCATCGGATCATTGAATCGTCGGATCATCAGCTCATTGAATCATCGGATCATTTAATCATTGAATCATTTTGTGTTGGCGAAGCTACATTCGGCAATTGGCAATTGGCAATCGCCAATGATTCAATGATCCGATGATACAATCATCAATGACAAGAGTAAGAATCACGTCAATATTTTTCTTCACAACCCTCTGTCTGCTGGCCGCCTCCGGCTGCCAGACAATCATGGAGCGCCGGGACGTTCGTCCCCTTGTCCTGCGCGATGTTCCCGCACAGCGACTCGCCTTTCGCTTTGAACCCGACATCGGGATGCCTTCCGAATTGAAGCTGGATGAAAGCGATGAAAAGCTAGCGGTGATTCAAACAGATTTCAGCACGCGCCGGCCCGATGATGCCTTGCTCCGCACCGTACTCTCGCCCGACGGCCAGCGCGCGCTGGCGTTGTATGGTACTGAAAGCGAGCCGAGTCCCAGCTTCCGTATCGATCTCTATGCCGCCGACGGCAGATTCCTGCGCAATCTTATTCCGCCGGAAGTGTCGTGTGTCTTCCCGGAAACGGTGGCCTGGTCCGGTGATGGAAACCTGATTGCATTCATCGCCCATCGCAGCGCTAAGCCCACAGCAACGCCGACACCACCTCCAGGCGTTGCGCTTCCCGAACCCACTCCGGATGAAGCACAGCCGACGCCAACGGTCGCGCCTAGCTTTGCTCCGGTCGCAACTTTCGCTACAGAGCAAATCTATGTCTGCAATCGTGACGGTTACGATCTCCGGCCTTTAACGTCGCGCGAAGGGCTGATTTATTTTTACTTTGCGTGGGCGCCGGATGGTCATGCCTTCGTCGCCCTGGCGTGTCGCGAATCTGAATGGGCGGAGCGCGAGAAAGCTTACAAGCTGCCTGCGGGAAGACCGCGACTGGTAACGCTCGATGGACAAGAGCGGCTGCTTGACGACGAGTTGACCGAATGTCTGCCGGCCTGGTCGCCGGATTCGTCAAAGGTGATCACCGCCTTCGATGTCGACGTTGGTGTTTTCGATGCGGCGACCAACAAACCAACGCAGGCGCGCATCCGCTTGCGCGATACACTCATCGCCGCATCGTTTGCTTACGAAAAAAACATATCCAAAAAAGATAACGATAAGACGGATTCCTCCCGGTCCAGCGGCCCGCCGCCATCCTTTAATCCCATCATCAGAGTGGAATGGCCGAGTCCGGAAAAGGTCTACCTCCAGACCTCCTACATTCGCGTCTACCCCAATGAATCCATCAACACATTTCAGCGTTGGCATCGCCTGATGCTCAGTCCGCAGGCAGCGGTGTTGAAGTGAAAAGGCAATGCTCAGCCGGGAAGGCAATGCTCAGTCGGGAAGGTAATGCTCAGTAGGGAAGGTAATGCTCAGTAGGGATGGTGCGCTTGCCCCGCCAAATCATTAATATCAACCTAAAGCTGAACCTCAGTAACCAGCAGGGGCAAGCCACCTTCCTGACTGAGCATCCCTCCCACAAGGCATTTTTGGTAGTGATGCACCCTGGATGCTGGCGATTGAAATCAAGCCGTGGAACCACTCGGTACAGTACGGTCGCTACTGCTCCCGTACCGTACCGAGTTGACCGTTACTGCGGTCCTCTCCCAAACTGCATCAGTACAGCATTTTTCACCCACTTTGGAACCCGCAAAATTTTTCGTACAATCAGACCGTGAATCGTGAATCGTGAATCGTGAATCGGGAATCGAAAATCGAAAATCGTGAAATCGGGAATCGGTCATAACCTCCCCGGATGATCGCCCCTGCTAAAAAACTATTAACGGCTTCGATTTCGATCAGCAACTAACAATTCACGTTGACGGTTAACGATTGACGATTAACGATTCGCTTCCCAATTCAAATTACGATTCACGATTCACGATTCACGATTCACGATTCACGATTCACGAATTACGATTCACGAATTACGATTCACGAATTACGATTCACGATCCTGCATGACCCCCGAACGCTGGCGACAAGTAGAAGACATCTTTCAAGCGGCGCTCGATCTCAACGCTGAGGAGCGGGCTCGCTACATGTCCGTAGCCTGTGCGGGCGACGCGGCGCTCCAGCGAGATGTCGAGTCTCTCTTGCAGCAACACGAGAGTGGCGGTGGTCAAACCTTCTCAGTAGATCGAGACGTGCTTGACGCGCTCGAGCAGTTGGAAGATCCGCTCCTTGGCGTGCGCCTGGGCGCCTATCTAATCGAACGTGAAGTCGGGCGTGGGGGCATGGGCGCTGTTTATGAGGCGCGCCGGGTCGATCAGGAATTCAACATGCGCGTGGCCATTAAGCTGGTCAAACGTGGCATGGATACCGACTTTATCCTCCGCCGCTTCCGTAGAGAACGGCAGATTCTCGCCGCCCTGGCCCATCCAAACATCGCTCTTCTCCTCGATGGTGGTACGACTGCCGACGGTTTGCCCTACTTCGTTATGGAGTACATCGAAGGGCAGCCGTTATATCGCTACTGCGATGATAACCAGCTCAACATTTCCGAACGCCTAAAGCTGTTTCAGGCGGTATGCGACGCGATCCACTACGCGCATCAAAAACATATCGTCCATCGCGATATCAAACCGTCCAATGTTCTTGTCACTGCCGCCGGGATTCCTAAGCTACTCGACTTTGGCATCGCGAAGTTGCTCAATCCTGAGATCGCCGGCGACATCACGCATGATCCAACGGCAACGGCTATGCGTTTAATGACGCCTGAATATGCTTCGCCGGAACAAGTACAGGGCGCACCGACTTCGCCGACTACGGACGTTTACTCGCTAGGTGTCCTGCTTTACGAATTGTTAACCGGCCACCGACCGTATCGACTGCGCAATCGCGCACCGCACGAGATTGCGCGCGTGATCTGTGAAGAGACGCCGCCACCGCTAAGTGTGGTGATAACGCGTCCCGATGACTTGCTGCCGAGCGCGGCCGATGAGGCGACTACTTTAAATGCGCTTTATACAGCTCGCCGCTCCACACCAGAAACTCTGCATCGTGAGTTCACCGGAGATTTAGATGAGATCGTGATGCGGGCGCTGCGCAAAGAGCCGGAGTGGCGCTATCAATCTGTCGAACAGTTGCGCAACGACATCACTAGTTATCTTGAAGGCCGCGCGGTTTCAACGTTGCCCGATGCTCCGTTTGCCGCCTCCGGACCAAAATCCGATCGCAGTAACCAGGAGAATTCACTCGCGGTACTCCCCTTGAAGTTATTCGACCTGGATCAGGGAACTGGTTCAGGCCCGGAGTATCTCGGTACGGGTCTGGCCGATGCCTTGATTGCGCGTTTGGGTGGCGTGAGACGTTTTGCCGTGCGACCAACGAGCAGCGTGCTTCGTTACGGAGCTGAGTCGGATCCCTTAGTGGCGGGCCGGGAACTCGGCGTTGCTTTCGTGCTCGACGGCCGCATCCGGCGCTCGGGGGATCAGATTCGCGTCACTGTGCAATTGCTTAACGTGCAGGACGGCACTGCGGTTTGGGCCGGACAGTTTGATGAAAAGTTTACTGACGTTCTGAGTCTTGAAGACGCGATTTCGTCGCACGTTGCGGAATCGCTGGTGCCTCAGCTAACGGGTGATGAGAGAGTGCGGCTCGCCAAGCGTGGCACGAATGACCCACAGGCCCATGAAGCTTATCTGCGTGGTCGTTTCTACTGGAATACATTCACCGAAGACGGATTTGCTCGCGCCATTGTTTGTTACCACCAGGCTATCGCGCTTGATCCTAACTATGCAGTCGCCTACGCAGGCATCGCTTCGTACTACAACTGGCTGGGAAGTTTTACCGTCTTGCCATTTGCAGAGTGTTCTGCTGCTGCACATGAAGCGGCTTCCACCGCCGTCGCAATTGATCCGGCACTAGCCGAAGGGCACGCGGCACTGGGTCAAGCAATTCTCTGCCGCGATTTTGCCTGGGCCCAGGCCGAGCGCCAGTTGTTGAAAGCGATCGAACTCAACCCTGCATACTCAGTGCCGCGAATTTACTACGCGCTGCAGCTGGGGATGGAAGGTCGGTTCACCGAGAGTTTGCGTGAGGCATACATCGCGCGCGACCTCGATCCGCTGGCAATCATTTCTCGCTTTACCGTCGTGTGGTGTCTTTATCATTCGCGCCGCTTCGACGAGGCTTACCGGATCGCGCGCGACACGATCGATGCGGAGCCGCAAAACTTAATGATGTTGTACGGGCTGAGTTTTGTTCTGAGCCGCCTGGGACGACACGATGAAGCAATTGCGGCCGCGGTTCGTGGCGTCGAGCTATTGGGAAAAGCCAGTCACACTCTGGGGCGGTTGGGCGCGGCTCACGCCGTCGCCGGTCATGCCGCGGAAGCCGAAGCAGTGCTCAAAGACATGGAGGTGATTTCGGCACATCGTTATATCTCTCCTTATCACCAGGCCCTGGTTTTTTGCGCGCTCGGGCGGTTTGAAGAATCACTTAATCATCTCGAACTGGCGCTTAAGTTGAACGATGCCAAGGTGCTTTGGGTGGGAGTTGATCCGGAACTCGACCCCTTGCACGGGCACCCCCGTTTCAACGACCTGCTGCAAAAACTCGATCACCGTCTGGCAGCATTGCCGCCACTTCCGGCCCACTCTCATACCGGCCAGGAATCCATCGCCGTATTGCCATTTCGCGTACTCGGAGAGGCTGCGCAGAATACCGGCGATGAATATTTGGGAGTTGGACTAACCGATGCCTTGATCACGCGTCTCAGCAATGTGCAACGCTTGATCGTAAGACCGACTAGCAGCGTGCTACGGTTCCGAGGCGTAGAGGCTGATCCGCTCATCGCAGGACGTGACCTGGGCGTCGATTACATTGTCCATGGCAGTCTGCGCCGGGTTGGTAATCATCTGCGAGCGTCTGCGCAGCTGTTAAGCGTCGGTGAAGGTGTGACGCGTTGGGCCGAACAGTTTGATGAGCATGCGACTGACGTTCTGCAGATCGAGGATTCAATCTCTGAACGAGTAGCCGGCGCGCTTTTGCCGCAGTTGACGCGAGACGAGAAGCGACAACTATCCAAGCGTGGCACGGAGATTCCGGAGGCTTTCGAATCCTATCTGCGCGGGCGTTATTACTGGAACACCTACACCGTTGCCGGTTTTGCCAAAGCTCTTGAAAGTTATACCCACGCGATCGAACTCGATCCCGATTACGCGCTTGCTTACACCGGAATTGCGGATTACTACAATTGGCTCGGTGTTTTCGGAATCAGGCCGTTTGCGGAATGTTCTGCGGCAGCAAAAGAAGCAGCAAGCAAGGCAGTCGCACTGGATGTAACGTCGGCTGAGGCTTACAGCGCGCTTGGCTTTGCCACCGTTTGCCACGATTTCGATTGGGCAGTAGCCGAGGGTCACCATCGACGAGCCATCGAGATCAATCCAAACTACGCGACCGCACATCACTGGTATGGATTTCACCTGGCAATGTGTGGACGATTCGATGAAGCGATCCGGGAAATGTCGCGAGCGCGGGAATTGGATCCGCTTTCACCAAGCATCATGCAGGCCCTCGCCTGGTGCTATTACCAGGCGCGACGTTTTAATGAGTCGATTACGACTCACCGGAATATGCTTGAGGCGGCGCCGGACTTTTCCTTAGGCCTGGCAACTTTGGCCTGGACATTGAGGCACGTTGGTCAAGTGGAAGAGGCGGTTGCAGCAGCAGAAAGGTCGGTGGAGATTTCCAGCGGTCCCCTGCTCCTGGCATCACTCGGCGCCACTTATGCTGCCGCTGGCAAGGTTGAGCAAGCCAAAGAAATCCTTGCGCAGTTAAATGATATTACCCAACACGCTTTCGCCTCCCCTTACCAGCGAGCTTTAATACACGTTCGTTTGAACGAGCTGGACACAGCACTGTCGCTGTTGCGAGAAGCCTACGTGGTCAACGATGGTTGGCTGGTTTGGATGGGAGTCGAACCAGAACTGGATCCCTTGCGTGGCGAGCCGGAGTTTGAAGAACTGTTAATCAAGACGCGTAATCCCGCAGTTGGTCGTGCCGACATTTCGGCGCAGGCAGCGGCAGCTGCTGTGGCCAGACGCAGAAGCGAATTGCGCGCGACGGCTGCGGCTGTGACTTCCCCGATTCTGGTTCCAGCTGAGCCCACGCACGCCGGAATCAATGAAGAAGCTCGCCGCCTCTACACGGCAGGTCGTTACTACTCGACGCGTCGCAGCGCCGATGGTTTGAAGCAAGCTATTGAGCGTCTCGAGCGTGCAGTGGAACTTGATCCGGACTTTGCCCTTGCGCACGCAGAACTTGCCGATTGTTATGCCCTCCTTAACTGGTTCATCGAACCTGCGCCACCCGAAGCCTGGCAGCGCGCAAAAGAGTCGGCAACGCTCGCAGTTGCGAAGGATCCGGAATTAGCGGAGGCGCATGCCTCGCTGGGCTTTGTGAGGCTGCATTACGATCGAGACTGGGCGGATGCCGAACGCGAACTGCGGAAAGCGATTCTGCTGAGACCTACTAACCAGGTTGCGCACCGCTGGTATGCTTATAGTCTCTCGGCGATGGGCCGTCATGAGGAAGCGGTAGTAGAGATTGAACGCGCGCGAGACATTTCGCCGCAATCTGCTGTGATCGCGACGGCAGTAGCAAATGTCCTGTTTCTCGCCGGCCGTTATGAAGAGGCGATCACGCAGTGTCTCAAGGCGCTCGATCTGGATCCGGGGGCAGTGGCGGCGCACACGATCCTTCGTTGGGCTTATGAGAAAAAGGGCATGCACAACGAAGCCCTCGCGACTTTTGAACAAGAGCGAAGTTTTGCTGGCGATACTCCCACGACACGTGCAAAGCTGGCCCATGTCCTGGCGGCAGTCGGCCGTCACGATGAAGCGCGCGAAATGTTGGAAGGAATTCTGGCGCGACGTCAGGAAGAATGGGTCACGGCTTACGAGATTGCGATCATCTACACCTGGCTGGGCGACAACATCAACGCCCTACGCTGGCTATCTCAAGCAGAAAGAGAACATGCCGTCGGCTTCACATTCGTGCGCGTCGATCCACATCTGGAAACATTGAGATCCGATCCTCATTTTAGAGACTTGTTGCGCGGCACGGACAAAACGATCCCGTAGAAAGTTGCCGATTGGCCATTTCCAATTGCCCATTGCCAATGCCACCCTTTATCGCCACCCGAAATAACTCACGGGAATTAATCATGAAGAATTATTTAACCGCTAGTCTCGTTGTTCTCCTGCTAACCGCCGGTCTCGTTCCCATTAACGGGCAGACCTCCAGAAGAACAGGAACTTCGGCAGGACGGGTTGCCCCGCGTCAGTTCGCCGCTCGCCTGCGCGAGTACGAAAAGTTTGTTCACGAACAGATGGCGCGTGATCGAATTCCAGGAATGACCATCGGTTTTTTCAAGGACGACTATACGTGGGTCAAGGGTTTTGGTTATGCCGACGTTGAAAATAGAACGCCCGCAGAACCTGACTCCGCATATCGCATTGCTTCAACTACAAAGACCATGACGGGGGCCGCGATCGTGCAACTTGCCCAACGGGGCAAGATCGATCTCGACGCTGAGATTCAAACCTACGTTCCTGACTATCCGAAGCAGCAATGGCCTGTCACCGTGCGCCAGTTGCTGACGCACCTCGGCGGCGGGCAGGGGCCGTCGGGACTCGGGCCCGAGTTTGTCTCGATGAAAGAGCTGGTAGGCCGGCTGGCAAAGTCGCCCATTACAGTCGAGCCAGGGACGCGCTTCGTGTATGGCGCCGGCGCTTACAATCTGCTTGCTGCTGCCGTGGAGAATATTTCGGGAGTTTCGTTCGATAAATATTTACGAGATAACCTTTGGTTGCCGGCAGGAATGAAAGAGACGCGCATCGACGATGTCCGTGGACTAATTCCCAAGCGCGTGCGTGGTTACGATCTGGCGGACGGCGAGCTGAAGAACGCGCCGTTCATAGATGTCAGTTCGCGTATTGGCGCTGGCGGTGTAACGAGCACCGTTCCCGACTTACTGCGTTGGGGACGAGCCATAATCGACGGCAAAGTGTTGGCGCCCAAATGGCAGGAGGAAATGTTCAAACCCGTCACCACTCGCGCAGGGCGCTGGTCGGGAATTGGCGACGCCGATGAGTATTACTCGCTGGGATGGATGATTCGACCTGTCAACGGGAATTATGTCGTCAATCATGGCGGCAGTCAGAAAGGGACCGAGGCTGCGTTTCTTGTCTTCCCCGAAAAACACCTCACGATCAGCATTCTCAGCAATCTTGAGTTTTCAAATCTCGACAGCTACGTGCGGCCGCTGTTTGAGGCAATTACTGAAGAAGAATGGAACGTACGCGTCTTTACCAGGGACCTTCGCGATGCGCAACTGGCGCGGGCGCTGGACAGTACTTTCAATTACGGATCGTTGCATTACTGGCAACACCACGCTGCTTTCACCAGGGACTCGGCAGAGCTTGCGACCGCTTTTGAGTATTTCAACACTAACGCCAGTCGTCAGGCTCTGCACGCCAATGCTGCTGCCACGGCCAGAAAAATCCGAGAAGGTCGTCATCCGCTTGCCGCAAACGCGTTTCTCAAAGTTGGTTCATTTATGGCGGCGAAACTTGTTGAGAAAAATGGGTCCGCTAGTTTTAAAAAATATCATACGGCCGGGGCGATCCCTTTCTTTGCTGACTATGTCAGGCTCTACAAGAACGACTTGCAGATCCCAAAAGAATTCAGATTCACGCCGGCATTCGAACAAATGATTGAGAAGTGGGACATAGACTGGTCACGCACCTGGAACCAGTACACGCGTAACGTCAGCTTCACTTCGGAAACAGACTTTAATGCGATTGGCGCGCGCTTAAAAAAAGAGTTTGAGGGAGCTGAGATTTATCCCGATTTCACCGGCGACCTGCAACGTGTTCAGCAAGGTGATTCCGCGCTTAGTTCAAGCAAGCTCGGTGTTGAGCTTTATCCGAACTCCGATGAGGTGCTTTTCAATCTGGGCTACTTCCTGATTATTGCTGAACAGACCGAGCCCGGACGTGCGGCAATCCGTCTCCGCCTGGGCCAGCATGAGAAGCCGCTCGTTTACTTTAGGCGCGCCTACGAAGCAAACCCGAATGGTGTAATGGCCGCCGGTACATTCCTGGATTTGGGTAGGCGTTGGTTGCGACGGCCGGAGATGTTAGGCGCAGCAAATGATTTTATTAACGCCGGGCTGGACTTACATCCAAAGAATGCGTCGTTGTACGAGCTGCTGGGGGATCTGATGTTAAAGCGAGGAGAGAAGGACGCGGCGATCGAGAATTACCGCAAGGCTTACCAGCTTGATCCGAAAGTGGCGAAAGGGGCGTCATTAGAAGAATACGTTGCAACCCGAACGAAAGTTAATTGATCAACACGAGCCGTGGATGAAAATGAAACCTTTTTGGAGGCGCCGACTTGTCGGCGCTTTTTATTAAGGGAATGAAGCAAGCTGCAGATGAAGGCCGTTAACACAGATTAGAGCAGGAATCAGGCTTCAATCGCGTTTACTGGTTCCGTCTTTAGTTCAGGTCCGTGTCATTCGCGTCCATCTGTGGCTCGATTTGTTTCCGTAACAAAGTAGCGACAGCTCCTCCGCACTCCAAAATCGAGTATGTTATTGTCGTCGTTAGCTCTCCCATGCTGCTGCAGCAGAATATAGCTCAATCTTTTCAATCACCAATCGTGCGCATTCTGCTCGCGACGATTGCGCTTGGCCTGCTCTACATCCTCTGGCGCGAAGTCCGAAAAATTCCGGCGAAATTGTTCGCTTTGATGGCCACCGCGTTCGTGGACATGGTCGGCCTGCTGATGATCATTCCCCTCCTGCCGTTTTATGTGAAGCATCTGGGTGGATCCGGAATCGACGTGCTGGGTGTGCATCTCGGCGTGGGCCTGATTATTGGCATTATCGTCGCCGCGTTTACGGTAGCTCAATTACTAAGCGCGCCCGCCTGGGGAAGATTTTCCGATCGCGTAGGGCGGCGGCCCGCCCTGCTAATCGCACTAGGCGCCTCGGCGATTGCTTATCTGATCTTTGGTTTTGCGCACTCCCTCCTCGTGCTGTTTCTCTCGCGCATCGTGCAGGGTGCGGGCGGTGGCACAGTGGGTGTGATTCAGGCTTACGTTGCAGATTCAACGGACCCGAAAGATCGCGCACGCGCGCTCGGATGGTTATCCGCAACTACAAACCTCGGCGTCGCGCTTGGTCCCGTGCTTGGTTCTTTCGCGATCACATTAGGAAAACGAGACCTGCTGCCAGGCGCGGGAATTTTGCAGATGGGTCAAGCCGCACCCGGCATCATGGCCGCCGCCCTCTGCGTGCTGAACATGGCATTCGTGGCGCGCTACCTCAACGAGTCGCGGGATTTCTCTGAACAAGCTCCTTCGGATGAACCGCGTCGCACATCCAGGGAGGCAATCTGGCGCGTCATATCGCACTCGAGTGAACCTGCTTCGCGGTTAATCTGGATCTATGCCATCGCCATTGGTGCCTTTCAGGGCAGCTTCTCCGTGCTCGCGCTTTTTCTCAACGCCCGTTTCCAGGTGACTGAGCAAACCATCGGCTACTTCTTCATGTACGTCGGCTCGATCTCAGTATTCACGCGCGTCTTGTTGTTGGGAAGAATGGTCGACTGGCTGGGCGAGGCAAAGCTTTCCCGGTTGGGATTGGTACTACTGGCGTCGGGAGTTTTAGGAATGCCGCTATCGCGCAACCTGCCGATGCTGGCAATCGCGGTAGCGCTCATTCCGTTAGGCACCGCTTTTACGTTTCCCTGTGTGACATCATTGTTGTCGCGCGTGATCGCGCCGCGTGAACGCGGACTCTACATGGGTATGCAGCAGACTTACGGAGGCGTGGCGCGCATTATCGCACCACTCTTCTTTGGCTGGTCGTTTGACTCCCTCGGAGTGTCCGCGCCTTATTTCTTCTCGTCTACATTTATCCTCGGAACACTGCTGCTCGGTTTTGGCCTGGATCGTTATGCGAAGGGTGAAGTTGCAGCAGCGAAATCAACGCGCGAGCAGGAAGCGTGACGGCAGCAGTTAGAAGTAGGGGCGTCCCTCCGTGGGAGCCCCTGATTGCGGGGCCGCCACAGCGCGCCATCCCTTACGTCAATTGGTTGAAGCCCAGCTTCGCGGCCCCCAGCAAACCAGCGTCGTCGCCACATTCTGCACGTACTATTTTTACGCGCGCGGCGAGTAGCGGAAAAGCGCGTTCCGCAACTTGCTGATGCATGTATTTCGCAAAGAGATTCCACCCGTTGGCCACGCCTCCGCCAATCACGATCATTTGCGGATTGATTATGTTGATTAAGTTTGCCAATCCGATTCCGAGGTAGACACCCATGCGACGGAAAACTTCAAGGGCCAGCTCATCACCTGCGACGCCAGCCCCGTAAATCTCCTCGGCAGTCAGTTCCTCACCAATACGTAAGATCGAATCGGGATAGCGGGGGCTCGCCTCCCGAGTCATGCGCACGATTGCAGTGGCCGACGCGTAAACCTCCAGGCAGCCGCGACTGCCGCAGCCGCAGGCAACGCCTCCGAAGGGATCAACGCCCATATGCCCGATTTCAGCGGCCGCCCCATCGACGCCGCGCCATAATTTGCCATCCAGGATGATTCCGCCGCCGACGCCGGTTCCCAGCGTTACACAAACCATAGTTGAATGCCCGCGTCCCGCTCCGCGCCACATCTCTCCGACTGCTGCAGCGTTTGCATCGTTTTCCAGAGTGGCTGGTCGCTTAAGTTCATCTGTTAATGCCGCCGTGAGTGGAAACCCATCGAGACAACGGAGATTCGGCGCGGTTACTACCATTCCTTTTTCCACATTGACCGTTCCTGGAACTACTACTGAGATTGCTTTGAAGTCAAAAGTGCGCCCCGCCTTCGCCGTCGTTTGCGTCTCGCATTCTCGAGCTGCCGAAACCAACGAGCGCACGATCTCAGCAGCGCTGTCGGCCCGCGGCGTATCTTGCTTCAAGCGAAAATGAATTTGTCCCGTTTCGTCAACGGTAGCGGCACGAAGGTGCGTGCCCCCAAGATCCGCAGCGATTACAAAGCCGGTTGCCGTGTCTTTAATTGGATCGTCCATTTTTACCTTCAAGCTGCTTTCACGTACCGCTCAGCAAGTCTTTGACTTCAGGTGTATGGCAAGTCTCATAAACGTGCGCAGTGATCTTGGACCATCCTGTGCGCGGCAAGTCTCTGCCTGCCGGCACCCGATCCCACCATAAAAGGAGGTCTTAGACCTCTGATCCTCGGTCGAAGACCCAGATTGGTATTGCTCGACAACGGCAAGTCAGAGACTTGCCGAGCAGCGGATGGTCGAAGACCACTGCGCACGTTTCTGAGACTTGCCGCGCACCTGAAGTCAGAGACTTGAGCGGATAGAAACTAAGGGGCCGGGGTCAATAAACTAATCCCTGCCGCGACTCGCGCCCTAAACTTACTTCAACGTTCGTCGGAATATCCGGTAGCCCCAGGCATCGAGCGAAAGTGCCGGCAAGCCGACTACTCGCTTTCTTGCAGCCCGTTCAGGCGGCGGCGCATCAGGCGGCAAAGGTGCGCCTACGTCGGGAGTGAGATCCTCATACGCCGTGGCACTAGCTACTTCTGTGGAACCGAAGAACGGGCGATTCGAAAGATTAATCGCGACCAACACCTCCTCATTAGGGGTGCGCCGCAGGTAGCTCAAGACGCGCGACTCATCGGAATTCGGCAACCATTCAACCGTGCCGCGTCGCAATGCATTACTGGCTCGCCGCAGCGCCATCATCTGCTTATAGAAGCGCGGAAACTCCGGTCGTCTTTCAGCGATGGGCCAAAAGATGGGCAGCTTTTCAAAGAGTGCAGGCGCTCCTGACTCGGTTGTGTCGCCCACCTCCATTCCGTTATACAAAAGCGGCACGCCATCGAGCGTGAACATCAGCGCAGAAGCTGCGAGCGCGGCAGGTTCTCCAAAACGAGCTATTGACCGCCGCTCGTCGTGGTTGTCAGAGAAGCGAAGGTGCAGCGAGCCGCGCGGCCACTCTTTATGTTCTTTTTCCCACTCAGAGCGTAACTCAGAAGCGGGACTCTGTCCCTGCAAGACACGAGTTATGGAGCTGTGAATGGGCCACGAGTAATCAAAGTCAAAGGCCTTAACCAGCAGTTCCGCCTTATGTCCCTCAGCGAGCAGCACTATGTCGGGTTTTATTTTGTCCAACTCTGCACGGGCGTTTTCCCAGAAGTCGGTGGGCACTTCTTCGGCTACGTCGCAGCGAAAGCCGTCGAGATCAAATTCGCGCACCCAGTACTTCAGCATCTCTGTCATGTACTGCCGCAGCTGGGGGTTTTTATAGTTCAGTTCCGCGACATCGCTCCAATCATGCGGGTAAGTGATTTGTCCTGCGGCATTGCGCTCATAAAAATCGGGATTCTTCATCATCACGTTGTCCCAGGAGGTATGGTTTGCCACGATGTCGATGATCACTTTCATTCCGCGACGGTGCGCTTCAGTAATAAGCTTTTTGAAATCCTCCTTAGTGCCATAGTCCGGGTTAATCCCGTAGTAGTCGCGAACTGCGTAAGGGCTGCCAATGGTGCCTTTCTTCTTCTCCTGTCCGATAGGATGGATGGGCATCAGCCAGAGAATGTTCACTCCCAGATCCTTGAGACGATCAAGTTTCACTGTAATGCCATTGAAGTTCCCAGACTCCGAAAACGCGCGCGGATAAATTTCATAAACAACACCGTCACGAACCCAATCACGCGTCGATCGCGCCTGCAGCGCAGAGATATTGCGAGTCTGGGGAAAGACTTCGGCGCAACAAACGATTAACAGGATCGAAAGGAGACAGGCAGCCTGCGTCTTAATTCTTAGAACCTCGGTTACCATTGGTATAGTCCTTCCATGCTCACTCCTAGGTTGAATTGCAGGTAGGGAAGGGGGCCCGCCCCCGCCCAAGGTTGATGCCATGCAGCAGAGAGAACTGACAAGAAAGAAACATTAAGAGCGGGAGCAGGCCCCCTTCCTTACCTGCGATTTACCGTTCCCCGCGCTTCACTTCTCATCAATCAAGCCCGTACCAGGAACAGGCTGCACTGACTCTGGCACAGAAAGTAATTCATGCTGATCTGCTTCAATTACCGCCGCTTCGGGCACATTCTTATCGGCGACGTCCTGAACCAATAAAACGCTGATCGCGGCCACGGCCAAAAAAACTCCGCCCGCCATGACGACGTACATCGGCGCATTCGGATTGTCGCTTCCGAAGGCCACCCGAATAACCGGACCGAAACAAAAGGAGGCGATGATCTCAGGTATCACAATGAAGAAGTTAAAAATTCCCATGTAGACGCCCATGCGCGCTGCCGGCAAAGCGCCGGAAAGGATCGCGTAAGGCATGGACAGGATCGATGCCCAGGCGATGCCGACACCAACCATCGTGAGCAATAGAATCATCTTGTCCTGGATCACGTAAACCGAAACAAGCCCCAGAGCACCAAAAAGAAGTGAACTGGCATGAACCGCCTTGCGGCTTGTTACGCGCGCTAGTGGCGGGAGCAGGAAAGCCACCAGGAAGCAAGTGATTGAATAGATGGCAAAGGCCCAACCACCCCAGGCCTGCCCATCAGCAAAGCGCGGATCTCTTTCGTTCGTGGCCCCGAATACGTGATAGGAAGTCATCAAGCCAAAAAACATCCACATGCAGAACAACCCCAGCCAGGTAAAGAACTGCACAACGGCTAGCTGCTTCATTGTCTTTGGCATTTCGCCAAAGGCTTCAGCAATTTCTGAGAGCGCCGCACCAATACCTTTACGCTCCCGTTTTTTTCGCTCAAATTCTGCCATGTCTTCCGGCGGAAGTTCTCTAGTGGTGATAACGGTCCAGAGCACGCAGACGAGGAAAACGACGGCTCCGATCTTAAACGCGTAACTGACACTGGCCGGAATAATGCGAACTGCTTGATCAGCGGCGTTTGCTGATCGGTCGTCGACGCCGAGCCGGCGGAAGATTAAGGGAAGGGCATTGGCCAGCGTCGCGCCCACACCAATAAAGAAACTCTGCATGGCAAAGCCGGCCGTGCGCTGGTCAACGTTTAATTTGTCGGCAACGAAAGCGCGGAATGGCTCCATGCTGACGTTGATGCTCGCATCGAGGATCCAAAGTAATCCCGCCGCCATCCACAAGGTGCCGGAATCAGGCATGAAGAACAGAGCAATACTTGCCAGGATTGCCCCGGTGAGGAAATAAGGACGGCGCCGGCCGAGTCGATTCCAGGTGCGATCACTCATAGAGCCGACGATGGGCTGGACCAGCAAGCCAGTTACGGGTCCGGCTAGCCACAAGATCGGGACATCCTCCGGCTTTGCTCCCAGGTAGGTATAGATTCCGCTCATGTTGGCGAGCTGCAGGCCCCAACCGAACTGGATACCCAGGAACCCGAAACTCATGTTCCAGATCTGCCAGAAACTAAGACGTGGCTTGTTCATGGTTTCTCCCTTACTTTGGAGTGCGTCGGCGGAGCGCAGCGGCGACGGCGCTTTCGTTTGAATAGGTTGACATTGACGCCCATAGAAGAACCCCCAAAGCGGTGTCGCGTTTCGCTTGCCACCGCACTACAAATGCTCTTCATCGACGTACAAAGACTGCCGCTGAACGTGCCGGAAGCGTAATCTTTAACCGCCGATCACTGACTTGTATCTGCTGTCCGGTTAACCGATCAATCATCATCTCGCCGTCCGCCAGTCCCACCGGCATCGTGTTTATTCCAATCTGGGCAGGTTTGTTGAGATTGTTAATAACTATAACCACCGTTCCCCTTCTCGAGACACGAGCGTAAGCATACTGCTGCTCGCTGACGTAGAGATTTACCAGCCGTCCTGCGCGAAGCGGCTCCAACTCGGCGCGGAGACTCGTCAGTTTCTGAATGTGCTCAAATACTTCCTGCTCCTCTTTTGTGCGCCCGGCGCGAGAAAAAGCATTTCGCTTGTCGCCGGGAAATCCACCGGGAAAATCTTCCCGCGTCGTAGGTTCGTCGGCGCCCGTCATCGCAATCTCGTCGCCGTAGTAAAGCTGCGGTACACCGCGCGTAGTCAGCACAAACGCGTTGGCTAATTTCAATCCGGCGATTGTTGCGCCTTTTTCACTCATGAAGCGGCCATCGTCATGCCCGCCAAGTAGCGTTACCAGAATCTCCGAGTTGTTGTAGAGATAATCTTTCGCCAGTGTTTTGGGAATTTCATCGAGACGCTTACCTTCCGCAAAAGCATGACGGATGGGATAGAAGAGCGGAAAATCGAGAAGGGAATCGAGACCGGAATCTATCCCGTCGAATCGTTTCCTGCCGCCTTGAAAAAACGCAGTGTGAACTACGTCGCCGTCCTTCACCTCGCCAACCACTCTAAAGTTGGGAAACTCTTTCTTGAGAGCCGCGTTCCAATCGCGCCAGAAGGTATTTGGTACATACTGCCAGGTATCCATGCGGATACCGTCGAGGCCCGTGGTCCCAATCCACCACAAGGTGTTTTGAATCAGGTAGCGTGCGACTTCCGTGTCCTCCTGATTTAGATCGGGAAGGAAGTCCAGGAACCAGCCCTGCATAGTCTCCAGATACAAGTCGGCAACCGGGCGCGGATCGTGGAGCACCCAGGTTTGAAACACATTCTTGCGATGATTTTCCTTTGTGCCGTTGAACCAGGTAGGCGTCGGGGGATCGTCGACCCACGGATGATAGGGTCCGGTGTGATTGACCACTGCGTCTTGAATGATCTTTATGCCGGAGCGGTGTGCGGCCTCTACCAGTTCTCGCAACTTCGCGAGAGAGCCGAAGTGTTCATCAACCGCGTAAAAGTCCTGGGGGTTGTAACCATGAAAGCCCGTGCTCGGCTTGCCTTCCTTCAATTCAATCTGATTAGGCTTGTCATAGTTGTCATACCAGGGAGTGAGCCAAACGGCGGTAACACCTAGCTCCTTGAGGTAAGGCAAGCGGTCGATTACACCTTGAAGATCGCCGCCGTGGTAATAGAACTTGTTCTTCCGATCGTAGATGCCCCGCGATTGGGATGGATCGTTATTAGAAGGATCGCCGTCACTAAAGCGGTCAATCATGAGCAGATACATCACATCAGCGGGCGAGAATCCCTGGAAACGGCCAACCCGACGCAATGAGGGCAGCACTTCAAACCTTGCGGAAGTCGCGCCTTGTCCTGTCGTGATTCTTAACTCGCGTTCGCCGGGCGAGGCTTGGGGAGCGATCGCAACATCGACAAACAGACAAGTCCCTCGTTCATTACTAACCGTAGCATTGACTACGCGTAGCCCGGATGTTGTTGCGCGCACGCGCGCGCCCTTAAGGCCTTCTCCACGAATCATCAGACGAACAGGATTGACCGAGCTTCTCGCCCACCAACTCGGTGGTTCAACTTTATTAACTTTCGGAGCGTCCTGCGCCTGACAGGAAAGCGCCGCCAGGACGTTCAATAAGCAACAAAAGATTTCGCGCATTATTCGTCGATGCATAAACTTAGACCGGTTCATGACGTTCATTCGCTGTCGGTTTCGCGCGTCCATACCAGTCAGTTAAATCCTTTAGCTGGTTCTCGATCTTCTCTGTCAACGCCCCTGCCTTGTAGCGCCAGGCCCAGTTGCCCTCTGTGCTATTGGGAAGGTTCATGCGCGCTTCGGTTCCAAGTCCCAAAACATCCTGCAAAGGAACAATTGCGGAGTTGGCAACTGAGGCCCAGACAGCCCGAATGAAGTCCCAATGAATTTCTTTGCCGTCGCTATTCAAGTAGTTCAGACAGAACGTACGCTCGCGGTCGATCTGCCTGGCTGTCCGGGTTGAACCTGCTCCCGCCACGCTTCGAAACCAACCGACGGTGGTGTCGTTATCATGAGTTCCGGTGTAAGCAACTACGTTAGTCGCATAGTTATGAGGCAAATCGATGTTCTTAGTATCGCCGCCAAAACCAAATTGCAAAATTCGCATTCCGGGAAAACCAAACTCTTCGCGCAAGGCGATTACGTCCGGGGTGATTACTCCCAGATCTTCCGCTATCAGTGGTAAGTCGCCGAGCGCTTTCCGAATGGCCGTGAATAGCTGTTGACCAGGCGCTTCCACCCACTGGCCGCGTTCAGCTGTTTGATCACCTCCGGGAATTTCCCAACAGGCTGCAAAACCGCGGAAGTGGTCAACGCGGACAACGTCGACGACATGCAACGTGGCTCGCATTCGTTCGATCCACCACTTGAACTCCTCATCGAGCATTCGATCCCAGTTGTATAAGGGATTGCCCCACAACTGGCCTGTCGTGCTGAAGTAGTCAGGGGGAACGCCGGCGACGACGAGCGGCGTTCCATTCTTGTCTAACTTAAACTCCTCTGGATTAGTCCAGACGTCAGCGGAATCGTGGGCCACAAAAATCGGTAGGTCTCCCACTAGTTGAATACCGTGCTCATTGCAGTAATTCTTAAGGGCATACCACTGACGGAAAAACAAAAATTGATAGAACATCTGCGCTTCGATCTCGTCGCGAAGCTGCTCCCGAACTCGCGTTAGGGCAGTGGGAGTGCGGCGAACTAACGCTGACTCCCATTGGTTCCAGGGCCGGCCATCATGAGCATTTTTCAAGGCCCGAAACAACGCATAGTCTTCAAGCCAGTCGCTTGACTGTTGGGCAAAAGTTTCAAAGGCGCTCCGCAGACCGGTATCGGTGGTTCGCTTGTAATGCTCATACGCCTTGCGCAACAAACCATCTTTAAGCGAGTGGGCGTGGGCAAAGTCAATCCGCTCGTTCGCGTCCGCGGACTGAGGCGGCAGCTCAGATCGGGCGAGCAAGCCTTCATTAAACAATTGCTCAGGGCTGATGAGTAATGTGTTACCCGCGAAAGCTGAGTAACAGGCGTACGGCGAATCGCCGTAACCGGTAGGACCGAGTGGCAGAACCTGCCAAAGACTTTGTCCGCTGCGCCGCAGGAAATCGGCGAATGCATATGCTTGCGGTCCCAGATCCCCAATGCCGTATGGACCCGGCAAAGAAGTCGGATGAAGCAAGATGCCGCTGGACCTGGGAAAGTTCACGAAAATGTCTTGAAGTCGGCGAAGCCGACGACTGAAATAGCCCAGCACTTCAGTGCTGGGAACTACCGACAAGCTAACGCAGTCCGTCAAGCGGACGGCTGAAGATGAATTAAGACAATATTAATTTCAGTCGTCCCTTCACGGACTTCCATGTATCTCTGGTACTTTTCCCAGCACTGAAGTGCTGGGCTTTTACCAGCCGTCCGTTTCACGGACTACTCAGACAAAAAGTCCTCAAGCGTAAGTCAAAGACTTAACGCGCACCAAAAGGCGTAGCCCTCACCGTGCCAGATACGCCACTGCAGTTTTCGACGGAATCTTCAGCATCAATTGCCCGTTGGCTATTCGGTCGGTAACCGGGCTTCCGATCAATTGCACAAGCTGACCACCATCTCTCAGGCCGATGGCCCCGAGGTGCAGTGGTAACTTCTTTTCAGCTCCGTCACGATTGAACGCCACAATCACTGTTTCACTCTGGTTCTGCCGCGCAAACACATAGCTCTCGTCGTCGTAATACAAATCGATCAAACGGCCCTGACGTAAGGCGGCATGTTCAGCGCGTAGTCTGATCCAGACGCGGGTCCACTCATACATTTTTTGCTCATTTGTTTTCCGCCCTGCGCTTGTAAAAGCGTTTCGTTGGTCGCCGGGAAAACCGCCAGGAAAGTCACGGCGATTGTCAGGATCCTCTTTACCTTCCATAGCGATCTCTTCACCGTAATAAAGCTGGGGGGTGCCGCGCAGGCTAAGAATGTATGCGACGTGCATCATTGCGCCGTCGAGGCTGGCGCCTTCGAGAGACATGAAGCGCGTCGTGTCATGATTGTTTGCGAGGTTGGTCACTCTTAATGCATCTGGATAGAGCGCATCATATTTCAACTGATCCCTTAACGTTCGCATCGGCGCCTTGTTTGTAAAGACCCGCAACGATGCGTTCCAACTCGCAAAATCAAAAACCGAATCGAGGTGGGTATCGATCCCATCCCAGCCCTTATGCCCGCCCATAAAAAAAGCAGTGTGCGCCGCATCGCGCTCGAATATCTCGCCCACCATCCACATCTTCGGGTACTGCCGATGCAAAGCATTTGAGAGATCGCGGATGAAGAAACGTGGCATGTACTGAATGGTGTCCTGGCGTATGCCATCAATTCCGGTCACGCCGATCCACCAGAGCGAGTTTTGGATTTCATAACGGGCAACTTCAGGCGCTTCTTGATTCATGTCCGGCAAGTCATCGTTAAACCAACCGTCCAGCGTGTTGCGCACCTCGATCTGATTGGCGTGAGGCGATAGCAGAACGCTGTTTTGAAATTTGTTGAGTTGATGTTGCGCGAGAGTGCCGTGAAACCAGTTCTCAAGCGGTGGATCTTTTACCCATGGATGTTGCGAACCGACGTGGTTCGCCACCTGATCCTGAATGACCTTTAGACCAAGCGCATGTGATTTCTCGACCAACTCTCGCAGCGTTGCTAGATCGCCGAAGCGATCCTCAACTGCGTAGTAATCAACGGCGTGGTAGCCGTGATAGTAAGTATTGGGACACCATGGTTTGTCGCAGTCGTTAATCCCATTCCAGTTGTCGTACCACGGCGTGAGCCAGAGAGCGGTGACGCCAAGTTCTTTCAGATAAGGAAGGTGATTAATGATCCCGCGGAGATCACCGCCATGATAAGAGCGCGGATTTCTTCTATCGGTAGCAGCAGCGGGAGCGCCAGCCGGCACGTTGTTAGAGGGATCGCCGTCTGCAAACCGATCCGGCATGATCAGATAAATCACATCAGAAGTGGTAATTCCCTGAAAATTTGTTCTGGCGTGTAAAGGCGATTCGATTCTGAAGGGAACCGTGGTGCTGCCTCCGGTTGTAACTACCTTTAGCGGGTACGATCCTGGAAGCGCGTTTGGATTAATTGAGACGTTGACAAAGAGATAGGTCCCGCCTTGATTAACGACCACTCCCGAAGTTTGCACGCCCGCTTTGGTTGCTTGCACGCGTGCTCCAAGTAGATTACTGCCCCGAACCAGTAGCCGCACCGGATTAATTGTATGTCTGGCCCACCAGGTCGGTGGTTCAACTTTTATTATCGAAGGAGCATCGCTGGCCGGAGTTGGAGGCTGGGAGAAGGTTACCGAGTGGCCCGCACCCAAAAGCACAAGCAGAGCTGACAAAAGCAACCAGCCGAATTTAAGAAATGGAATCGAGGATCCAGATGAAGACTGGAATGAAGATCGTGCGCGAAGGAACGCAAAGCGGTCGCGCACAGCGATACTTTGCGAATGGGCTTTAGGCACCTTGCAGTGCTCTTCCTTTCTGACTGGTAAAAACTGGTTTCTACAATTCTAGTTTTGCGGCGAAGGAACCTTTGTTGTTTCACCCGTCGCGATTGCCGGAAGCGGTGGCAACGTATCAGTTTCGTTTGCTGATCCTGTTTTTGCCGAATTTCCTAGAGCAGTCGGCGCATGCTTGTTAGCTTCGTCCAACTCCTTAAATCTCGCCAATTCTTGATCCGCTTCCGCTTTTCTCTTCAGTCGTGATAACGCCAGAAACAGTTGGTAATGGACTCCCGGATCCTTCTTATTTAACTCCGCTCCGCGCCGCAGGATCGGCAACGCTTCTTCATACTTCTTCACCTTGACGAGGAGGCGACCCAAATCGTGATAAGCAGGGAAACCGTTCTTGTCTAATTCAATAGCCCGGCGCAGCAATCGTTCAGCTTCTTCGTGTTGCCCTCGCTGGCTGGCGATGTACCCGAGGCTCGCCATTACATCAGGGTTATCAGGCTTAAGCTTCAGAGCCTTATTAAAAGCTGCGACTGCCTCATCGTAACGGCCTTGAGCTCGGGCAGCGTAACCCAGGAGAAAAAGAAAGTTCGTGTTGTCGGGAAAGCGTTCCAGCGCGCGGGAGAAAACCTCGTGGGCGCGTTCGTACCGCTGAATACGAAAGAACGCCACGCCCAGTCTAAGATGGTAAAGCAGCTTTGCTGGATCTTGAGCGAGCGCGTTCTCATAAAATGGAATCGCTTTGTCTTCTGCCTTTCTGCGCAATAACTCTTCGCCGGCCATGAAGTTTGCTTCGGCAAAATTCGGACGCAGCTCAATCGCTTTCAGAAAAAATTCCAACGCTGGTTTCGTGTCGCCCTGGGCGGAAGTGATTAAGCCGAGGCGGTAGTATGGATCAGGCGCCGCGGGTTGAAGTGCTGCTGCTGCAGACATCGCTCGCGCAGCTTCATCCAAGCGATCAAGGTTGTAAAGGGCAAGACCAAGATTGTAGAGGACCTCATAGGTCTGCGGGCGAAGCACATTCGTCCGTTCAAAGAGTCGCAGCGCTGCCGAATACTCATGCGCTTCAGCTAGACTAAGACCTAAAGTAAATAGCGTCGGCGCGTGATCGCCCGCGAGCCGCTCCAGTTGCGTCGCCAGTTTTAGCGCTGCGTCTCGTTGCCTGGCATGTGCATATGCATTCACCAGGGTAAGAAGGAGCGCCGGATCATTTGTTTCTTGCTTGTTTACTGTTCCGCCAGTGACACCTGCAGCCTGTTCCAGTAAAGGAATTGCGCGGTCGTAATTTCCCCCAGCCGCGTAAAGCGCACCGAGATTGAATACCGCTTTTGCATGATGCGGATCCAGGCGCAAGACCTGCTCAAATCTCTTGATCGCCCCATCTTTGCGATCCGTCCGCGCCAGCAGGACACCAAGATTGGAGAGGGCCGTTACCGAATTGGGTTGTAGTTTTAGAGCGGAGTGGTATGCACTCTCTGCTTCCGCACTGAGACCTAATTGATCGAGTATCACGCCAAGCAGACCGTATGCATCTGGATCGCGCGGTTTCGCAGCTATTAATTTTCGAACAGCTGCCTCTGCCTCTTTAAGCCTGCCCGATTCGAGTAGCGCAGCAGCTTCACTTAATTCTCTCGTGTTGGCATTGTTGTTTTGGCGGGCAGGTTTTTGCGCCGGCATTGCGTTGGCCGGCAGCGCCACGAGGCCAAGGACCACGACAAGCGAGAGCAGTGCCACGATTCTCGTTGATAACTTCATAAACGAACGGTTCCACACAAACTGATGGCACAAAGAGTACAGAACCCGAATTGGTAGCGACGGGATCATTAAATCAACAATTCCAACATTGATTGACTTCCCGGACATTTCGACGACTCGCCTCGAGCATCCCGTAGCTACCGCTCCGGGGGTTCTGTCCATTTTTGTTTCATCGATTGGAGACTTCTTGTGCAAAAGCCTACGCAACAGTTGTCAATCGAAAGCAGCCAGCGGTACTTATTCTATCGGTGCCCTTAATGATAATCGAGCGGCGCGCGGAAACAGACACGCACCACTCGATTAGGGGTTAAAGCGGTTTGCCTGACTTAGAAGATAAGCTTGAGAGAGAATTCCAGCTGCCGGCGTCTCTGTTCGCTCATATCCTTGCCGAAGTCGTTCGTGTTGTTGAAATCGCCGTTGGGGAAAGAACGGTTCACCCGGTTTAGCACGTTGTAGGCGGAAATGCGCACCTGCACGTTGAAGTCTTCGCTAATCGCAGGTATCCCGATGTTCTTGAAGACAGACGCATCCCAATAGAATTGCTTTTGACCGCGGAAAACATTCCGTCCGAGCGTGCCAATATGCGCGCTGCCAGCAAGGCCCGGGAAGATAGGCGTCACAGCACAGCGGAAGGCGGCGCGATTGAGCTGTCGTCCCTGAGCTTCGTCCGCAGCTGTTGGTGTCGGATCGCCGATTAGGTCAACGCGGCCACCATTGCAGGTGACATTATAGACGGGACCACTTTGCACCGTAATTATGTTGTTCAGTTGGAAGCCACCAACCAACAGATCGAGCGCCCGCGGCATTCCACTACCGAATCTCCGCCCTCGTCCTAACGGAAGATCATAGACACTAGCAAGAGTGAAGCGGTGTCGTATGTCTGTGTCAGAGTTTCCGCGCTCAAGTTCTGGCCGTGTGGGATCGTCTGGGCCACAATCGCGCGCGCTGGCGCCGTTTGAGCAAATTCCGCCCGGCGAAGTGTCAATCGCATGGGCCCATGTGTAGGTTGAAAGGATCGATAGACCGCGCGTAAAGCGTCTTTCTAATTTACTTTGGAAGGCATTGTAATTTGAACTGCCGGTGTAGCGAGTCGCGGTCACCGCGTTATTTCCGATCACCTCGCGTGAGCCGGGACCGCCCTCGTCGTTCCCGGTGCCGATGTTGGTCAACGTCAGAAGATTGCGTCCTGCTGAACCGACATAAGCGACCTCAGCCAGCCAGTTCTCCCTGAATTCATACTGGGCCGTCAAATTGTACTGGTGATAATAGGCATCCTTTCGATTGGGATCATTGAAGAGGATCAATCCTCCAGTCGTTGGGGCGGCGAAGCGGCTGCCAGGCGGCGCGACTGTAACCGCAGGTATAGGAAGACCGACATCAAAAGGATTGCGTCCAAGCAGAACGGGGAACGCGCAACCAGCCGCATTCGTGATCGGATTACAACTGTAACTGGCGGATCCGGTTCCCGGGTTTGCCGTAAGAGGTTGGGCCGCGCTGATATCAGTTGAATACATGATCCCGTAGCCGCCTCTGATTACCATCCTGTTGTCCGATCTAAGTCCGGCGTAAGCAAAGCCAATTCGAGGTCCGAAATTGTTCTTGTCGGTCTTTGCCAGATCGCGACCACCCGGTGCGGAATCTCCGGCCATGACAATGGTTCGAGTGGGAATTTCAAAATTGGACTGCCGATCAAATCGTTCTGTGGGCGCGGTAAAGATGTCATAGCGCAATCCGAGGTTGAGGGTCAGATCCGAACGCGCCTTCCAATCATCCTGGACAAAGAAAGCGATTTCTTTATTAGACAGGAAGTAGGGACCACCAGGATCGCCACGAGTGACAAATCCAGGACGGTATCCCAGCAGGAAATTGGCCAACGAGGACCCGGTGTCGTTGGGGCCTATGCCGTTATAGTTGCCTGACACAAAGCCACTGCCGGTCGTACCGTATTGAGTGTTGCCTTTAGTTCCACCGTTACGGCCGCCGTCAAAGTTACTGTTTTGCCGGATGCGGAGATCGCCGCCACCCTTGAAGGTGTGCGAGCCTCGTACCACCGTCAAACTGTCGACAAAATTCCAGTTGTTCGAAAGGAAGTAGAAGGGACCGCCATCACCGGTAAACTCCGTCGCGCGATCAGAACCAGGCGCTAACTCATCCACGATGCCGACGAGGACGATGCCACTGCTGTTTGGTCCTAAGTTGATGTCTCTAGCGCCTAAGCGAGCGGAAATATCAGGAGCAAAACCGCCGGTGCCGTTGACTCCGGTATTGAAAATCCCAATCTCCACACGGTTTACGCCAAAGCGAAAATCGTTAATGACCGTCGGCGAGAAGGTGTGGGTGTCGCCCATGGTGAAGCCCTTAGCGTCTCCAAATTCGTCGCCTGCCGAGGGACCGGCCGGCAGATCGTTGTTAGTTGGAGATGTGCCAAGCAGGAAAAAGTTATCGCGACTGCGAGCGGAGTTGGATTTGCTATAGCGAGCGAAGAAAGAATTGCTCTCCGCGATCCGGTGATCGATCCGAATATCGTAGCTGTCGACGTTCGCGTGTTCTTTACGGTTCGTGCTGTAGTTCCTTCCGATTCCCCCCAGGTTAGGAAGCGGAAAAGCATTTATGTAGTTGAGAGCGAAAGTAGAAAACGGTCCACAACTGGGACAGTTGCGAAGATCGTTGCCGGGAATGGGTGTTCCGTTTGGTGCGAAGATCGTTCCGATCGGAGCTGTCACCGTGCCACCGCCAGCCAATGTAAAAGTTCGCGAGGTTCCCGGGCGAATCAATTCACCAAAGTCGCCCACTCGCATTCTGGCAGTGGGCACAGGAACGTTTGACGGGTTTTCGCCTCCGCCAAAGATTGGTGTGCTATTGCGTTGTCCATTCAAAGAGAAGAAGAAAAACGATCGGTTGCGTCCATCGTAGAACACCGGTCCACCTTCCCCAAATCGCGGCAGAAAAATGGGACCACCCACTGTGCCGAAGTAGTTGTGGGTCACATAATTTGGCGACTGTCGCGGAACACCGTTAACAAGGTTCGCGGGATTATCATCAAACCTGGCAGCCGCTGCGCTCAGAAACCTTCCTTGATACACCTCACCAACTGTGCCGTGCACTTCGTTTCCACCTGATTTCGTGGTCACAGAAATGACGCCACCTCCAGCGCGCCCTGACTCTGCCGTGGGCACACTACTTTCGACTTTAAACTCAGAAACAAAGTCGGGTTGCGGGTAGATAGCGATTTGTCCAAATTGGGATTCGTTGTTGTCGACGCCATCAAGGCGGAAGTTATTATTTGTCGCGCGAGCTCCGTTAATTACCAGCACCGAGCCGCCAGACTCACGGAAGCGAGTTGATTCCGTATTGTTTTGTCCGCCACCACCTGCTACGAAATTGCCACCGCCACCGAGCAGGCCGAGGTTAGGACGAGTCACGCCCGGAGACAACGCCGCGAGCAGGGTGAAATTCCGCTGCGGAATAGGCAGGTCCGTAACCTGCCTGCCGGTGATGACATCACCTCTTACGCTGGTTTCACTTTCAACCAACGGCGCATTATCAGCAGTTACTGTCACAGTCCCAGTCCCACCAGTGATGGTCGTGAACTTAACGTCGAGAGGAAGGCGAGCATTTGTTTCCAGCGCTACGTTCTCAAAATTCACGGTTTGAAAACCTGCGGCGTTGACCGTAACCGTATAAACTCCCGGCTCCAGATTTGTTACGGTAAACGTTCCGTCGTCACCGCTGTCAGTTTCACGAACCACTCCCGTCGCGTTATTGATAACCGTGATTTTGGCCGCAGCCACCAATGCATCGTTTGGATCCTTGGTCGTTCCCACAATCGTCGCTTTATTACTTTGACCTGGTGCCAATGTGCTAAGAGTCACGACTAATAATGCCAGTAAGAAAACTCGCTTTGCGGCTGCTCGGTTAAACATGGCTTGTCCTCGGTTGTAGACTAAAGGGAAGCTACGCATTTCGGCCCAAACATTTCGGCCCTGAAATGCGATCTCAACTATTAAAGTTGAAGGTATGGCCGGGGGTGACCAACTCCCCTGACCGTTGAACCTTTGCGGTGTGAATTCTGTCTCAGATTGCTTTTTGAACAGTTTGTTGTTTAAACGAACGAAGTTTTTAATACAGTTCCCAGGGGCTGTCAACCTTTTTCCCAAAATTAAATCGGAAACGTAAATCTTACCCACCTATTGCATCATTAGGCTGCGAAGGCTGCGGCAAACTTACTGGCCAGGACCAGACTTAAAGCTCCGCGCAGCTCCGGCTTTTCTCCGAGGGTTGAGGGCATAATCTGAGCGGTAGCGAGGCCGCGCCGAACGCTGTGTTCAATAGTTTCCTTTAGGGCATCTTCAACCAATGGCCAAGCGCGTGCGATCTCGCCACCGACAACGACAGCCTCCGGGCTAAAGCCGACAACAAGGTTTGAAATTCCGATACCTAAATAATGCGCGGTTTCAATCAGTGCGACTTTTGCGTGGTCTTCACCTCCCAAAGCGCGATCCACAAGTTCATGGAAACCGAAGTTCGGGCGGAATGTTTCGCCTGACAATTTAAGGTAACGAGCGACTGCGGCGCCCTCTGAGGAAAAGGCTTCCCAACAATCAAGATTTCCGCAGGAGCAGGGAACTGGCGCTTGCGTTCCAATTACCATATGTCCAAATTCACCCGCCGCTCCCTGCTGGCCCCGATACACCTGCCCATCAAAGATGATTCCGGTTCCCACGCCTTCCGCGACAAGCACGAGGATAAAGTCCCTGGCATCGCTAACCTCCGGACGGCCAAACCAAAGTTCTGCAAGCGCCACTGCATTCGCATCATTATCAATAATCACCGGCAAGCCCACTGCTTCTCCGATCTTGTTAGCGATGGGAATATCACGCCACTTGAAGTACGGAATATAAACGGCATTGCCGGTCGCGGGATCGACTAAGCCGGGAAGACTAACGCCCACACCTTCAAGCGAGCCGTTGTTTTTTAATAGTTTCCTGATTGAGGCGATTAGCTTGCCCAGAGTCCGATCAGGATCAGAATTGGTAGGAAATTCTTCCTGCTCGATGATACGTCCGGCGAGGTCGCTAGCGGCGATGGTGGTACAGCTAGGAGTGATTGCGACGCCCACCGCGATCGCCTCCTTAGTTCGAAGTCTTAGCAGCGTCGGTCTGCGGCCGCCGGTCGACTGACCTTCACCCACTTCTTCCACAAGGCCTTCTTCAGTTAGTGATTCAACGATGGCGGAGATAGTGGAGCGCTGTAGCGCAGTTTCGCGCGCAATCTCAGCTCGCGAAATGGGCTCGCGCTCGCGCACGTAATTCAAGACGATCTGTCGATTGATATCGCGGATTGTGTTGAGGCGGGCGGCCTGCGTCTTTCTTAGATCAAGTCGTCTCAAAGATAAGCATCCTTTGGGGAAGCCGTTGAAAACAGGTTTCGATCATTTACGTATCCCCTTACCTTGAATAATCGTGATGGTCTTATCTACCGCCGGGACTTCGAAGGCTTCAACAGCTCCGTTGGCCCATTGCACTTCAAGCTTATCGACTTTGGTCGCGGCGCCTAATCCGACATGTAGCGTTAAGTCGTTTTGCGAACAATAAACGGCGCCGCTGATCACGTCGAGTCTTTGTCTTATCGTGCCTGTAGTGACGTAAACAATACTTCCGATGGCATCCTTCGGGGTTTTACCAGCCACATCTCCAGCCAACCGCAACTTCAACCAATGCCCTGCCGGAGCCGTGACGTTGCGCAAGAGGGAGGGTTTAGCGTCAATATTATTGATAACCGCATCGACGCGCCCGTCTCCATCCAGATCAGCGATGGCGAGGCCGCGACTGGGCCAAGCCGTCGCCAGACCGCTCGCCGGGGCCGCGCCGACACGCTCAAATTTCCCGGTTCCCAGATTGCGAAACAGCAATGGCTGCTCTGCAAAACTCGTCCCCCATTGATGGTTATCAACTACCGGATAGACATGCCCATTTACGACAAACAGATCAAGCCAGGCATCGTTGTCATAATCGAGGAAGCTCGTGCCCCACCCGAGAAACGGGATACTCGGTTCGCCGAGACCGGCCTGAAATGTAACGTCTGTGAAATTTCCTTCCCCGTCATTGTGATAGAGAACATTTGAGTCGTCAGAAAAATTGGTAATGTGGAAATCGACGCGACCGTCGTTATTGTAGTCTCCCACTGCCAAACCCATACCCGCTTGTTCACGTCCGTTCTCATTAAGCGCAACGCCAGATGGGTAACCAACCTCTTCAAACGTGCCGTTACCTTTGTTTATGTACAGCTGATTCGGAGTAGAGTCGTTAACAACAAACAGATCGAGTAGCTTGTCGTCATCGGCATGAACGAAGGCCGCCGTGAACCCGTAATATTTCTGCGGATCGTTAACCCCGGCTCGAGCACTGACATCCTCAAAACTACCGTCACTCTTTTGCCGGTAAAGCGTATCGCTCTCGCCCGTTAGACCTCTGGGTCCGCACATCACCGGCACTCCTCGAAACTGACAAAAGTTTTGTCCCACTCCGCCGGGCTTTCCCGCTTCAGCAGGATTTGGCGGCAAGTTGTTTAAATCAATATCGACGTAGCCCGGTACGAACAGGTCAAGCCGTCCATCTCCGTCATAATCCCCCCAGGTTGGTCCCGTGCTCCAGCCCTTGCGCGCTACGCCAAGCTTTTGAGCCAAGTCTGAAAAAGTTCCATTGCCGTTGTTGTGGTAAAGACGCGAAACACCGAAATTGGTAACGTACATATCGGGACGACCATCGTTGTCGTAGTCGCCAACAGCCAGACCGGAACCCCAACGTTCATTTGCGACGCCTGCTTTATCAGTCACATCTTCAAATTTCCAATTACCCAAATTGCGATAGAGCGCCGCGCGAGGCGGCTTTTCCTTGCCTGCCAACGCCGCCACCGTCGACCCATTGAGAAGGTAAATATCGACCAGCCCATCACCGTCATAGTCAAAAGTGGCCACACCACCGGACGTTGTTTCAAAAATGTAATTCTTCTGCGGACTACCGGAGCGATGCTTGAAGTTGGATAACGCCGTCTTCTGGGTTAAGTCTTCAAACACGACCGGAGCCTTCGGGTCGGTGACGTTGACGGTGCGACGCGTGGAATAGTTCACGGGCGTCCCCGTGGAAACCCCCGACATGCCGCCAGGTTGCTTCGAAGGATCTTGCGCCAGTGCATAAATCGTCGCTCCTATTAGTAGAAAGATCAGCAGCGACCGGTACCACACATTTCTAAACGACTTTTGGAAATCCATCTTTGGATCTTGTCAGACAAACCCGAGTGGAAGGAGACGACAGAGGAAGTTGATTAAAGCTGTAAATGAGAATCGGCAAAGTTACTTAGCTGCAATCACAACGTAGTCCTTTCCACTGTAAAAACGAATTCCACTATCCGACTCAGCCATCATAAGCGGTCGCGGGCGTTTCAATGCGTTGTCTTTAGTTGTCGCCACTGACAGCAGCTGTTCTCCGGCAATATTCATCACGTTGAATTTTCCGTCATTAGTGAATCCAAATCCGTAGGCACCTGTCCCAAGTGCCTCACCATTAATCGTGATTGGCAAATCGGTTATCAGGAATCCCTCGTACTTCGCGCGGATGTCCGCGGCGTACCCTGACGTGTCGACGAGTCCCGCGATTACGTGCCGATCTTCTCCGAGTCGCATCGCAGTTGCGTTGCGCATCTGGGTGGGCGCCGATTGACCTTGAAAGTAGAACCCCGCTGGTACGATACGGGCGACTTCTCGATCAGTCATCCTGTAGGGACGCCGTTGTGCTCTGGTTGATAGAGGAAAGGAGCAAATGATAGTTACCAGGAGAATTACCAGGGTTACAGATGGGACACGACGCGTCATAAGTTTCTCCTCTCGCCGACTTCAAGTTCTATTTAAGATGGATTATCTACATTCCTCGTGGGAAAAGGAATTTAAGAATCACTTTGACTCGTTGCGTCAAAGCCGCTTCGGTATGTGCGCGCCCAAAAACTGAGAATGAAAGTTTAGCGGCTTACCGCACGGAAGGCAGCAAGCCGCAAGAAACTTGAGCTACGTTTGAATGAACTAATGTCAAGAAACAATGTGCGGGGATTGTGTAAGTGCCGGTCCGGCCAACTTTAAGGAGGGAGTCCGAGAGCCTCTTCCAACGAAGCGGGGCGCCCAAGGAGGACGCCCCTACGGTCAAAGTCTTTATCTGCGTGCGGTGACCTCCACCCGCGCTGGCTTCGCATTGTTATGCGCAAGTTTATATTCGCGTGCCGCTCTTGTTTCCGCACCAGAGGGGAACAACTGCCTCCCGGTGTCGCCGCTCAACCAAACTTGGGAAAGGAAATACTCGGTTCCATATTGATTGAATACCAGGCGTTCGCCGGCCTTTGAATCTCGTGATCCGATGGTAAGTGGCGCATCAACCAGCGTTGTGCCTTCACCATTGACGTCGCGGATTGTCAGCGTGTTGTCTGTCACTTTTCTGAAGCTGTAGGTCCCAGCCTTGAACTGCACTTTTCCTATTGCGAAATCAAACGGAACCTTGACTTCTATCCTGCTAGGCGTTTGCGCCTGCACACTTGTCATGGCCAACATGAAGAATAGGCCGAATATCGCAATACTTCGTAGAATTTGGTTTTTCATATGACCTCCTTACGGTCTTAATTTCAGGCCAGCCCTATTGCCGCCTTCACCTGTTAACGCGACAACTGAAATCAAATGGGCTCAAAAGATGAAAATAAATTTGTGGAATCCCGAAAGACGCGCGGTATGCCGAAAAAAATCCCCAAATCGCGAAGAGGGCCAAGATCGAATCTCACACGACCTTGGCGCATCGTGGCGTCTTGGCGGTTTGTTGAGCCCGAAACTGTACGCAACTCGCGTTAATAAATAAGGAGTGGTGTCGCTCATGGCCCGCCTCGAACGGAATTCGGTGCCCCGTCGTACAATGGGAGTCACTGTTTGTCAGACCGGAAGTTGTTCATGGCGCAGACATCTCAAAACGTAACTCAACTGCTGATTGGTTGGAGCAACGGAGATAAGGAAGCCCTGGACCTATTGCTCCCTCTGGTTTATGAGGAGCTGCGGAAGCAGGCGGCGCGTTATCTGCGACACGAACGGCCCGGACATACGCTACAAACGACTGCGCTGATCCATGAAGCCTATTTGAAGCTGGTGGATCAAAAGAACGTGCACTGGCAAAATCGCGCTCACTTCTTTGGCATCGCAGCGCAATTGATGCGGCGCATCCTCGTCGATCATGCACGTACGAAAAAGAGAGCCAAACGTGGAGGGTCCGACATTAGAGTTTCTTTTAACGACGCCAATTTGATCGGTCAGGCTAGAGATTTAGACATCGTAGCGCTTGATGAGGCTTTGGTCCGTCTCGCCGAGATCGATCAACAGCAAAGCAGGATTGTAGAATTGAGATTCTTTAGCGGACTTACCGTGGAAGAAACGGCTGCGATCCTGGCGATTTCTCCAGCGACAGTGAAGCGCGACTGGAGTATGGCCAAGGCGTGGTTGCACCGGGAGATTAGCGGTGAAGTTGAATGAGCGACGCTAACAAGAAACATTGGCAGCAGGTGAAGGACGTCTTCGAAGGAGCGCTTGGGCGGCAAGGCGCCGAACGCGAAGCCTTTCTTAATAGTGCCTGTAGCAATGATGCCGAGCTGCGCCAGGAAGTAGAGTCATTGCTTCGTTCTTACGGACAGGCAGGAAGCTTCATGGAAGCGCCGGCGGTAGCCTTAGCTGCCGACTCGTTAATTGGTGAACAGAAAAAACTGCTGGTGGGGCAAACGATAAAGCACTATCAAGTCGTCGCTCCGATGAAGGCGGGATGGGCGAAGTGTATCTCGCAAAAGACACAACGCTCGGCCGGCGCGTGGCATTAAAAGTTCTCCCGGAATACGTCGTCCGGGATCCGGATCGCCTGCGACGTTTCAAGCAGGAAGCACGCAGCGCCTCAACCCTCAACCATCCGAATGTCTGTGTGATTCACGAAATCGGCGAAACAGAAGACGGTCGGCCCTTCATCGCCATGGAACACATCGAGGGCGTTACTTTGCGCCAGCGGATGAACGAGCATGCTTTGAAACTGGGCGATGCTTTGGATATCGCTATTCAGGTTGCTGACGCGCTGACTGCTGCTCATGAAGCGCGGATTGTTCATCGCGATATCAAGCCCGAAAACATCATGATTCGCCGCGACGGCTACGTTAAAGTTTTTGATTTTGGTCTCGCCAAGTTAACGGAACAACGTCAGCATTTCGACAATGCCACGATGTCTACCTTGCTGGTGAACTCCTCACCGGGCACCGTGATGGGCACAGCGGCATATATGTCGCCGGAACAGGCGCGTGGTGTTTCCATCGATGAACGAACTGACATCTGGAGCTTGGGAGTTGTGCTGTATGAAATGGCCGCGGGACGTCCTCCGTTTTCGGGTCAAACTCCGACTGATGTTGTTATCGCAGTCGTTGAAAAAGACCCGCCTGCACTTTCCTACTACTTAGCCGGCGCCCCGGTGGAACTGGAACGAATTGTTAGAAAGGCACTGCGTAAAGATCCGGACCAGCGTTACCAGATAGTGAAAGAGATGGCCATCGATCTCCGAAGCCTGCGTAAAGATTTGGAAGCTGACTCGCAACTGGATCGATCGTTGGCGCCGGTGTCGCCGGCTGCTACGAGAACTGTTTCCGGTGGGCGAAGCCGTGCCGCAACTGGAACTGATCACGCCGCTAATACAGATCAACTTCAAGCCTTACGAGTTACCACAGTGGGCACGTCACTGTCTCAGCGTAGCCGTTGGCCGGGGCGTTTGGGACTCGCAGCGTTAGCCTTAGCTGTAATCGCGGCCGGTAGTTTTGCGATTTACACGTTCACACGTCCTGAGCCCTTGCGCGCGCGCTTTCAACGAATCAATGTCACCAAGCTGACGACTAATGGAAATGCTCTCTTCGCTTCTATCTCCCCTGACGGCAAATATGTTGCTTATATAAAAAGCGAGGGCGGGCGGCAGAGTCTATGGCTGCGTCAGGTTACTAGTGCAGGCAATCTCGAGATCGTACCCCCGCGGGATGGTCAATACCTGGGATTGGCTTTCTCGCCCGACGGCGATTCAATTTATTACGGCTACACCTCGAGCAGTGCCAACGACTCGGGAGAGATTTTTAAAGTGCCGGTGCTTGGAACCGGCGCGCCTCCCGTCAAAGTCAATCCCGAAGAAGGACCCCGAGGTGTCTCTCACGATGGGAAGCGCATTGCCTTCCTGCGCAACAGTCGCGCTTCACAAACAGACACACTTGTTGTGGCCAACGTCGACGGCAGCAACGAGCGAACCCTGGCGACGCGTAAATGGCCGGAAAGATTTAGCTGGGACTGGGCGACCTCGCCGGCATGGACGAGCGACGATCAAAGTCTGAATCTACCGATCGTAAACTCGGATGCCAACGGCTTTTTCATCAGGATCTATGAAATCCGATTGTCAGATAATGCCGAAAAGATTATTCCGCTCGCGCCGCAACGATTTGAACAACCTAACCACGTGATGCTCTTGTCGGATGCTTCTGCCTTAATACTTTCAGCTCGAGCTCTGGGAGCTTCGTTCCAGCAGATTTGGTATTTGGGACGTGACGGTTCAGCCCGAACACTCACAAACGATCTCAGCGACTACCGCAGTGTGGTGTTGACTGCTGATTCGAAATCCCTGGTAACGACGCAAACCCAAACACTCACAAATATCTGGATTGCAGCCAGGGGCGACAGCGCACACGCGACTCAAGTTACGTCGGGTCTGGGCCGCTATTTCGATCTTAGCTGGGCGCCGGATGGGAGGATTGTCTACGCTTCTGATGCTAGTGGCAGCGCGGATATCTACGAGGTTTCGCCCGATGGCACCAACGCACGTCAGCTGACTTCGAACGTAAAGCGAAATTATGCGCCGCAGGTATCTCCTGATAATCGCTTCATCGCGCTCCATTCGAATCGGTCGGGTGTCTTTCAGATTTGGCGCATGGATCGCGATGGCAGTAATCCGGTGCAGTTAACATTTGGTAATTCTGAAAGTCACTGGCCGCAGTTTACGGCTGATGGAAAATTTGTGATCTACCAGCACTTCGAGCCTGGTGTGGCGAGCACCTTATGGCGAGTTCCCATCGAAGGCGGTACGCCCGTATAAGTCACTGATGGGTTTGCAGTGCGTCCCGCAGTATCTCCGGATGGGCAGCGGCTGGGATTCTGGCACAACGATGGTCAAACGAATTCACGTTGGAAACTGGGACTGTTCTCACTGGAAAGCGGAACCCTGATTAGGACATTCGACGTTCCGCCGACCGTGCAGGTGAGTTGGGATGCAATGGTGCGTTGGAGCCCTGATGGTCGCAGCCTGACATATATCAACAACCACGCGGGCATAGAAAACGTTTGGGCTCAGCCGATCGATGGCGGACCGGCGAAACAGCTCACCAACTTTGTCGATAGTAGGATTCTTTCATTTGACTGGACGCTTGATGGAAATCTGATTACTTCACGCGGAGTAGTTACGAGTGATGTGGTGCTAATCACGGATGCAGGGCCGTGAAAGTTTCGAGTTTCGCGTTTTGAGTTTCGAGTTTAGTCCGTGAAACGGACGGATGAGATTAGCTCAGCACTTCAGTGCAAGGGAAAGCTAGTCAAAGAGAGTTTGAAGTCCGTGAAACGCACGACTGAAGAGCTTATCAATATTCAGCCGTCCGCTATGCGGACTTTGTCGTGTTTGCGCTACAACCCGTTCAAAGTGCGGAGCTATTTCGATGTGTCGGTTTTGCGGACTTCTCACAATGATTGTCCGGTGAAGGAGACGTGCCGTACCTCATTTGCAGCTTCCAAAAGCCTGCGTGCTAAACTCAATCGCAACACGACTAGCTTAGTAAGTTTCTTGTGCCCCTGTAGCTCAACGGTTAGAGCAGCAGACTCATAATCTGTTGGTTCGGGGTTCGAATCCCTGCGGGGGCACCAATCAAACGGCGAGTTCTCTTACATCTACGTCTTCGTACGGTTGGGCTTAGGGCACCTGTCCACGAAAGCCTTGACTCAAGTTAAGTCGAGGACTATGGTTTCTTGCTTATCCCACGGCTGGCCTCAAAGCCTGCACACCTTTTTCAATATTAGCCTAGCTAAGGGAAGCCTCCTTTCGTGATGAGTTTGGATCACTTTCGAGTTTCACAATACGAACTGGAAAAGCTCAGGTCGGCGTGGGAAGAAACACCGCAAAGCAAGGGCGGGATTGTCAACCTGCGAGGATTCCACTACCAGCTAACTACCGCTCTCAAACAGCTCATCAGGAACTGGTCTGAAAAATCTGAGGAAGAACGAGCACGCCCATGGACTGGGTTGCTGGTCGAAGCGTTATCAGATTGGGCCACGTTGGACGGAGACTGTGTTATCGCCTGTCAGGTGAAACTCACGCAATCGTCGGGAGCTGTTCGTGGCGCGCTGACGGAATTTTGGCTAATTGATCATATCGCCTCAGAGACAGTGCCAGAACTACATAGCCGTCTGAAATTTCGAGTTGTATCCCAGCACGCTACGCTGAAGGACACGAGAGCAGCCATAGCGAGGTGGAAGCCAACGGATGAAGTGCTTGAAGAGGATCTGTCGGTGTTCCTAAGAAAAGTGTCAGCCATAATTGAACCCGACCCGGATATCGAGATCCTTGCCATGCTCGCTAACCGGTTTCATTCAGTTGATCCTTTGGAGAAATTATCTGTCTGGCTTGGCCGTCTCATTAGGGGAAGTAATTCAGAGCGGGGCTTCGACGAAGCTCTCTTGACGATTTGGAGCGAACTTCAATCCCTGGAAGTCCACGAACGGCTTAGTCAGCCGCTCGGATACTTTTGGACAGATCGAGACCGAGCACCGAATTCATTGGCGCAGGGTCCCGTGCTAATAGGACAAAGGCCAACAGTGCGTCATCTGCGTAATGGCTACTTCGCAAATCGTGATCACATTTATGGGCGACTCGCGGCAGAAATTGAGGCTTGGTTTGTTTCTCCTGTTGAGAGAACGATTCCAAAGATACGAATGTTTTGGATAGGTGGGCGATCCGGTACAGGCAAGACTGTAGCCCTACTGCACGTACTTGCACGTCTTTACGAACACGGAAATGGGACGGTCATTTGGCTCGAGGACAAGTTGCACCTGTTGCCTGAAATCATTCGTTCGTTTCGACCGCTGCTGCGCGAAAGCCGGGACGTAATAATCGGCATTGACGATCCCTACAATCCGTTGAACCAGGCAGATACTGATTCCGCGCTTACCGCGCTTGATACGGAATTGATGACCCTGCGTCAGGATACTTTAAGCGCATCAATGCCTCACATTGTCTGCTGTGGTCCTGTCGAACAACGCGTTCGTCTGAAAAAGGACTATTCATCGATTGTAGATTTGAGTTTCGCGGACCTTCCCCTCGAAACACCCGCGGAACTCCAAAATATTTGGACGTGGTTCTGTAATCGAACTGGGACCACTACGCCGATGCCGTACCGAGATGACGCGGACGTGCTGCTCGTGCAGTTGTTCTTCGAGTGGCGAACTGGACAATCCATCGCTGATTTTGCGGCCAGATTTCGCAAACGCATCAGAGGAATGGATCAGCACGGCAGCCTCGAAGAGTTTGTTTCGCGAATGCTTGCTTTGAACCGGCTTTACACAGGCTATCCCACCGCCGCCCTAAAGGAACTGCGTCGTCAGCCTGCTTTCGATGCCGCATTACGTCGCCTCGAAACTGAAGAACATCATCTGACTATTGAACAATTTGGCACCATGTCTGGTCTGAGGCTGGCGCATCCCCATCTAGCCAATGCGTTATACGACGCCTGGTACGATCCCGTGGAAGATGAACCTTACCGTCGAGCTCATCTACGAGCCGGGTTGGAAGATGCCCTCAGCTACAACACTGAGCCGCGGGATCGTCTCGCTCCACTGTGGGCGATTGCCAGATCGCAGACGAGGATCGGAAGAAACGAGTTTGGTCCCCGGATATCAGCCGCAACGCTGAATTCACTACTTCCCGAAACTTATGACCGGTTAAGGGAGGCCTTTGATAACGACCTTCCGGCATGGATGATTCCAATTTGGATTGAGCTACAAATCCGGTTTCCTGATTTGCCCTTTCGTCCTTCGCCGATCGAGCAAGCCCTTCGCTTGGTGGATCGCAAAGCAGTTGACGACAAAGGGTTCCCTCTAACTTGTCGGAAGCTCCTTCAACATTCGCATGAATTAACCGCGGATCAGCAGGAAAGTATTTACCAGTCTATTCACAGCGTTTTGTTGGAATTCCGTTCGTGGCGAGAGTGGGCAGCAGTAGCGACGCACTACTTGCTTACGACGCGAAGGCGGGATCTTGGGCCGGCGTTGAGATCCTGGATTTCGAAAAATCTGCGACACCACGATGCCGCCAGCTTGTTACAGGCAGCATTGGCTACCGGTGCTGATGTCGAGTTGCTTAGTCCAACGTGCAAATGGCTTGAGGGGGCTTCGCCAGAGCACCCAACGTGGAGTTTTGTTTGGCAGGACTTGTTTCGATTGTTTCCGACATACCCGGCAGTGTCTCGAATCGGACGCACTTGGCTCGATCGCGTCGACCCAAAGCACGCGTCGTGGGGTCACGTTTGGCAGGATCTGAATCGCACCTCACCCAGAGACAACGATCTCCTTGAAAGAGGAATGAGATGGTTAAGGGAGGCCGGCCCCGCCGACGGATCCTGGGCGTTCGTCTGGCAAGATTTGCGACGAGCGATCCCAACGTCAGCCGATCTGATTGAACTGGCATTAACCTGGCTCGATAACGAAGATCCGAATAATGGATCGTGGACATTCGTTTGGGAAGAGCTCTGGAAGGCAACACCCGACGACGTCCAACTGATCGAACGAGGTCGGCGATGGTTGGAACGAAGCGACAAACGGCAGCCATCCTGGACTTTCATGTGGCAAGATCTTTGGTCAGTTCAGCCTGGAGCGGAGTATATGGTCGATCTGGGCGTTGAATGGCTCGATCAAATCGACGCAAGCGATGCTGCGTGGAGTTTTGTATGGAGCGATCTTTCCCACCGTCCTGACATTTTGGTTCAACGCCTGTGCGATCGTCTCGCTGTCAAAAATGCGCAAAGCAAGGATTGGGCGCGGCTTTGGTTGAATGCCTATGAACTCAAGTTACCCACCGAGCAACTTACGCAACTGGGGAAGACGTGGCTTTCCGAAACGCCACCACTATCACCCGCATGGCACGAAGTGTGGACCGCCATTCGAAAGCTCACGCCCAAAGATCCTGATCTAGTAGACATTGCGAGACCTTGGCTTCATTCGGTTGAACCAAACACGGCGGGTTGGGGACAGGTTTGGAGTGCGCTACGACAAAGGCCTGATTATTCGGATGACCTTTCTGAGCGCGCCGAGCAGTGGCTTAAAAGTGCGTATCCTAACGGCAAGAGTTGGGGACTCGTGTGGGAGTCAGTACGGGCTGCATGGCCTGATCGCAATGACATACTGACACTAGGCCGAAAGTGGTTGAATGAGAACGAATTGTCCGCGGAATATTGGGAGTTGGTTTGGGCAGGGTTGTGTCGATCGAATATCAGCGATCCGGACTTGATGCAGCAGGGTGTCGAATGGCTGGATTACGCGTCCGTTCGCCATCCGTCCTGGCCGTTGATTTGGATGCTTCTCGCGAAGAGGCGCGGCGACGCCGATGAACTACAAGACTTGGGACGGTCCTGGCTGGAAAACGGCGACCGTAGAAGTGTTTGGTTTGGTTTTATTTTGGGGGCGATTCAAGAAGCAGCTCCCGAAGACACTCGTATCAGCGCAATAGGCACGGAATGGCTTGATGAGTCGGACCCACAAAAAGGCTATTGGGGTAAAAACTGGGAGACGTTTCAAGCTGAATATGCCGATGATGAAGAACTTCGTCGGCGGGCGACTAGATGGCTTCGCCGCGGCGAAACCAATGCGCGGTTCTGGGGTTTTGCATGGAGTGCTTTACGGAAAGTCTGGCCGCGCGCCGCTGAGTTCCTTGATATCGGGTTCGAATGGCTCATGCAAGTCGAAATCGAAAATGCGTCGTGGCTGCATGTGTGGCTGACTCTACAATCCATCGGGCCCGCCGAACCTCGACTTCGAGATTCAGCGCGACGGTTCTTGTTAACGGCACAGCCCGAGCATCCGGCATGGGTCTTCATGTTTGCGCGGATTTGGGAAATGCTGCCGAGAAACGAGACTCACCAGAAAGCTGAAGAGTTGTTGCGGGCTACGACTAATAACCGGCTATGGGCCACCGTGTGGCTGGCGAGGAGTGAAGACGACTTTCTCACCAAAGAATTCCTCGAACTCGGGCGGAAGTGGCTAATCGACACACCATTTAACGGCAGCGGATGGCGATATGTTTGGGAAATTGTCTACCGATCCTACGGCGATGATGAAGATTTATTCACGCTAGGAAAGTCCTATCTATCATCTCCTTATGCCAAGAGAAACGAGCCCTG
Source organism: Pyrinomonadaceae bacterium (assembly GCA_963826235.1). Classification (GTDB taxonomy): domain Bacteria; phylum Acidobacteriota; class Blastocatellia; order Pyrinomonadales; family Pyrinomonadaceae; genus PSRF01. Next base: position 1,639,919 of record CAWGWE010000003.1, read on the forward strand.
GCGTAAGCTTTGGGGCAGTTTATTTAAGGCACGGCCAAAGGACGAAGATCTGTTCAGGATCGGCGTTGATTGGCTCGAGACAACAGATTCGAGGATTCCGCAGTGGCGAGAGACTCTTCAAGTGCTGATCACCAGAAGATCGTCCGACGAAAGACTCTTCGCCGTAGGATTGAGTTGCCTGTCGTCACCAAACATGAACTCCCGCCTGTACGCCTGGAACCAACTGTGGCAAGCAATGATAAAGTCACGACCCCATGATCCTCTCTTAATCATGCTCGCCAAAGAGCGCCTTCGCGAATCCAATCGTCCTCCGGATTGGGGTCAATTGTGGCACTCGGTATTCAAACTGGATCCGCTAGACCGCGAGTTATTTCAGTTGGGTGAAAGCTACGTTCGTGAGCATGAGGCGTTGTCCGATGAGGGTGCGCTCATACTCGTAGGGTTATGCAAAGCTGAGCCCGAAAATACGGACCTTCGCGATTTTGCGCTGAAGATACTAGCGGACAAAACTAGGAAGGTCGGTTGGTATAACCTCTGGTCGGCGCTGGCGAATATCGCACCCACAGATCCCGAGTTATTGCCCCTTGGATTAACGGAGTTGCGCGCGGTTCCTCAAAGTGGTTTCTGGAACGCTCTCTGGACAAAACTAAACACGCTTTACCCGGATCACGATGAATTGCGAGCGGTGGGACTAGATTGGTTACGACCGCTATCGAAAGGTGATGGGTGGAGTTCTATCTGGCTTGCTCTCTACGACGCGACCTATCAGACTAAAGTCTTGCTCGATCTCGGAAAGCAATGGCTGGAAGAGTCGAGTCGCAATTCAACGGGGTGGGTTAACGTCTGGAAAACGTTATTCGTGGCATTAGCGTATGATCCTAAGCTCACCTATCTGGGACGGGATTGGATTACTCAAGCGCCATTATCCAGTCGGGAATGGGCAATAGTGTGGACAGCGATGTATGAAGCAGAGGGAAGCGATGAACTGCTGGCTAAAGGAGTTTCCTGGCTCGACCAGAAAAAGTACGGCTCCAGCCAATGGGCGGAGGTTTGGAAAATATGTTGGATAGCTCTCAAGGACGATCACTTGGCTCAGCTGGCGTTCGAATGGTTGCACGATTTATCGCGTGCTGAGTGGGCCAACGTCTGGTTGTTGCTTAGTTCGGTAGAAAGGAATCAAGCGGCTCTTATCGATAAAGCCTTTGAGTGGTTATCCGCGCCGGTCTCGCACGGGTATTCCTCCCGGAGATCAGTGTTCGCAGAATTGCGTCGGCTGTGTCCAAACGACGAATCTGTTCTGTTTATTTGATCGTCGACGGCGCGATTATGGCGCGATCATGTGTGCGGACGTAGCAAGATGTAACTTACTTTGACGGCTGCGGATTCGGTAAATACTGTTATATCTTGCTTGGTCCACCTTCATTGGTGCCCCTCAAACCGTCTCATAATCTGTTGGTTCGGGGTTCGAATCCCTGCGGGGGCACCAATCAAATCAAAATCTTAGAGACAGTTGCCTGGGCGGTAAGCGCACTTACCTCTCGAAGCGATAAAATGTGTTTTTATTGACGCCGCTTCACTTCAAGAGTAGAGTGCGCCCGACTCTTCTTACTTCGACTGACGCGCGACTTACCACCCTCGCGTAGGCCTCGCGTCAATCCTCGTTAACACCCGACATCAACAAGTCCCTAACTCCGGATTTCGGTCCGAAGGAAGCTACATGTCTAAAAAGAATACCCAGCGTTCGAGGCATAGGAAATCCAAGTCTCGCCGAAACCGAAAAGTGCTGATATTAAGTTTGGTCGTAATTTTGACAACCCTCGGTCTCGTCTCTGCGAGTATCCGGAATAATCGTTTCGTCGTATCGAACACGGTGGAACCCCCGGCTCCAACCGGATTCGAGCCTGGCACTCCAGCGAAGGAATATATTTACGCTGGCAACAGGCTCATAGCGACTGAAGAACCGCTAGCAACGCCGACGCCAACACCGACTCCTTATCCTCCTTGCACACCACCAACCGGGTTAATCATCAGCGAGTTTCGCTTGCGCGGAGCGCTTGGTGGCGGCGATGAGTTTGTTGAGCTTTATAACAATACCGATCAGGCACTGACGATTTGCACTGCAGATGGATCTAACGGTTGGGCGGTAGTTTCCTCCGACGCGGCAGTTCGCTTTGTCATTCCTTACAACACGGCGATACCCGCGCGCGGACACTACCTCGCGGTAGGCGGGGGCTACAGTCTCGGGGCCTATGCCACAGCCGATCTCTTGCTGAGTTCTGATGTCCCTGACAATCTGGGCCTCGCCCTCTTCAATACCTCCACTCCCGCGAACTTTACTGTTGGTAATATTCGTGACGCCGCCGGGTTCACAACGGACGGAAGCCTTTATCGTGAAGGTGGTGGTCTACAGACCATCGGTGCTAGCGACGGCGAATACAGTTTCGCACGCAAGTTGAACTCGGGATTGCCGCAGGATACTGGAAGCAACGCGGCAGACTTCGTTTTTGTAGCCACTGACGCGGGCACTTATGGAGGAGTGGCCGCGATTCTTGGCGCTCCCGCTCCCGAAAATCTTGCGAGTCCTATTCAACGCAACGCCGCGATCAAGGCCACGCTAATCGATCCTGCAGTAAGTTCCGCAGCCCCGCCCAACCGCGTTCGCGACACAACGGCCGTAGGCCCAAACGCTGCGCTGGGAACGCTCGTTATTCGCCGTCAGTTCACAAATAACACTGGCGGCCCGGTCACACGGCTGCGCTTCCGGATCGTGGATGTCACAACGCTCAACACGCCCGGATATGTTCCAGGTGGATCGCAAGCCGACATGCGCGCGCTCAACTCGAATAACATCACGGTTACTCTTTCTAACGGAGCACAAGTACTGGTGCAGGGAACAACAGTCGAGTTGCCACCGACACAGCCAGGTGGAGGAGGACTGAATTCGAGCATGGCAGTGGGCAGCATAACGCTTTCCACACCCCTGGCGGCCGGAGCTAACGCAAAGGTGCAATTCGTCCTCGGAGTGCAACAGGGCGGGAGCTTTCGTTTCACAGTAAACGTCGAAGCTCTGCCATAAGCCTGGATTTGTTTTGAGCAAGGAGAAACGGATATGGCTTTTAAAGAAGCAAAAGCAATCTCAATCGGCCGCCTCGCCAAAGTAGTAATGTTTTTGACGTTACTTGCCGCTGCGACTTTGACCTGGATGGGCGCGGTTAAGGCTGGGCGGTTTGAATCCATCGTACAAGAGCCTGACGAAGTGGTCCTCACTCTTAAACCGGAGGGTTTCATTCCCGCCGAAGTGACGCGCGATCCCGGGCGTTTCCAGCTCTCTGTCGACAACCGCAGCGGAGTTGAGGAGTTGACGCTACATCTCAAGCGATCCGACGGCACGCAACTGCGAGAAATGCGAATCGCGCCCGGTAGTGATTGGAGCGAGTTGCTCGATCTAGCGCCTGGAAATTACACGTTATCTGAGGCCAGCCATAGTAACTGGGTGTGCGTTTTCATTGTGCGTTCTACATAACGAGTCGCAAAGATTGGGTTGCGGCCGAGGCCGTCAATTCCGGAGTTTAGTATGCCTACAAAATTACCGAAAGACCTTAATCGAATAGGTTTCGTTCTAATCCTTTTACTCAGCTCATTCACTGTGCTGGCCCAGGGACAGAATCAATACGATAAGGGGACGCCGCCACAACATGCCGCCGGCATCTCGCCAGTAGGGAGCTACATGAGTGCGGAATTGGGTAATGTCAATCTCAGCAACGGGGCACTTAACTTCAATCTGCCGCTTGGCACGATTGGGGGACGCGGTTTCTCGATGCCGCTTACTTTGAACTACAGCAGCAAAATTTGGTCCGCAGGTATCGATACTGATCAGGAGAATCCACAATCACCAATATTCAAGGTGGCGTATGCGAAGTTTAGCCATTTAACCAGCACGGCTGGATTTTATGGACAGATTGGTGCGGGTTGGAGTGTCGGCGCTGCACCGAGCCTGTCCTCAAAACTCGTACAGATCAGCCGGGTTTCCCAAGGGCCTAATATAGGCTGTTATACCTATCGTCTTACCAAGCTTTCTTTGATCCTTCCCGGCAATGGCGAAATTGAGTTTCGCGACGATGCCTACGATGGCGCCCCAATCTTGAGTCAATGCGGTGGCGGTGGGACGGGCGGCAGGGGCTATCGCTGGCACGCGAGCGACGGCTCAGCCATGATTTACATCAGCGACAGTGAGATTGCTGACTCAGTATCGTCACCGAGTTTGAGCGGAGTTGTCGTTACGTCTGATGGAATGCGGTACCACGTCAATGCAGGCGGAAAGTGCGACTCAATCACTGATCGAAATGGAAATCGCATAACGATCAATTACGTATCGGCAAATGAGGTTCAGTATGTCGACCAGTTAGGAAGGATTACCAAACTTCAACGAACGATTGCTGATCCAGAGTATCCCAACGAGACGCTGGCTCTGCTAGTAACACTGCCCGGTTACAACGGAGCGAATCGCTATTACAAAATCAGAAGCGGCGTCATGAATCAGTATTATCGGAGCGATGAAAATCCGTCGTTACCAGTAGTGAACGGCGACTATGATCCACTGGGCATTGTTGGGGACCACACCCCGGGGGGGACGAAGCTCTTTCTACTTTCTTACTCTGGTAATTATCAGCGCATCGACGAGCGACCTGTGTTGCGCGAACTTGAACTGCCGGACCATCGATATTTGCGTTTTAAGTACAATCGATTTGGCGAAGTGGCCGAGGTTGAACTCCCAACTGGCGGAAAGATCTGGTACCAATTTCAGCACAGCTTCAGTTTGCCGGCAGGCAGTTCACCTGAGCACGAAACAACCGGCGAGCATCACACCTCCGTTTTCCTTGATCGCGCTATCTCTCAGCGGAAGACATTCGCCAATGGGACTACGCTCGATTGCACTTGGAATTATTCGTACAGCGACACCTTTACAACTGTTACTGCTACCTCAGCTACCGGTACGCTTCTGCTCAATGAGGCACATCACTTTTTGCCGGAGGGACGCTACATGGATGCCCCCGGCGGCGGCCCCGGGGCTCATGATGGAAGCTATTACAACTTATGGTCGACGGGGATCGAGTGGCGTACGGAAATTAAAGACGCCGTAGGGAACGTAATAGTTGCGACCGAACAGGATTGGACACAACGCGCGCCCGTTTCCTGGTCCACTTACCCCGCGGCGGAACAACCCGCCAACGATAACCGAGTAAACGTCCAGCGCAAGATTCTTGACGACGGCAAAGTGTCATATGTCAGCACTAACTACGACCAATTCAATAATCCAATCGAGACGAGCGAGTTTGACTTCGGCAACTTGCTGAAGCGGCGCACCGTGACCAGCTACTCCGCCACGAATCTAGTTAATGGGGAGAACTATGCCGCTGATTCCATTCATTTGCTGCGTTTGCCGCTGCAACAATCAATTTTTGACGGGGCAAATCCCCCAGTTGAACACGCCCGCACCGTCTACGAGTATGACATTTACTCCGGGGAACACCACGAGTCTCTTCAGCCTTACGGCTCGGTGACAAGCCACGACACGCCAAACTACGGGGCAGAGAAAACCACGCGCGGGAATGCGACGCGCATCGGTCGCTGGATCAAGACGAGTAACACCTATGTCTACAGCTATCGACGTTACGACATTGTGGGTAATGTGGTGTCGGTAAAAGACGGTCTCGGAAATGTTTCTACCGGTAGCTTCGCGGATGACTTCGGAACTGGCAGCAATCCTGGTTCAGGAATTCAGGGAACTTATGGGCCAACTTATGCTTTTCCATCCCAGATGGAAAGCCCGCCTCCAAATCCGGGAGAACAACCGCATGCCGCGCGCAGTCAGTACGACTTTTCCACCGGGTTGCCGACCGGCTTCAAGGATCGAAACAATGTCATCACCCAGACTATCTACGACGATCCTTTCAACCGACCCACGCTCATCAAGTCTGCGTTGGGAATATCGGGCGTTGAAAGCCACGCCGCGATGTACTATGCGCCGCGCGTTTTGCCGGAGTTCGGCATCACACTTACCAGAAATGACGTATTGAAGGTGAGCGATCAGGCTTCGGTCAGTGATAAGCTCCTAAGATCATGGACTGTAACTGACGGGTTCGGCCGCACTTTAGAATCCTGGTCCGATGATCCTCAGGGCGACGTTCACGTTGCGACTATTTACGATGCGCTGGGTCGCATGGTTCAATCCAGCAACCCTTTCCGTCCGTCCCTCGAGACTCCTGCGTTCACGACGACCGCCTTTGACCTCGCTGGCCGCACCACTTCGGTAACCACACCTGACACCGCCGTGGTGAGTACTGCATACAGCGGCAATCGCGTCCTGGTGACAGACCAAGACTTGAAGCAGCGTCTGAGTGAGACCAACGCGCTGGGGCAGCTAAAGAACGTTTGGGAGATTACAGCTACCGATGCGGCGACAGAATCAGTCGCGTTTCCCGACCACACCGAGATAACAGCCGGTTATCGCACTACATATGAATACGATCCACTGGATGATCTTACAAAGGTCACTCAAGGCACGCAGATGCCGCGCACGTTCGCCTATGATTCCCTGAGCCGTCTGACTTCAGCTTTTAATCCCGAGAGTGGAACGACCAATTATCAATACGATGACAACGGCAATCTCCTCGTCAAGACCGATGCTCGGGAAGTATCCACTCACGTCAGTTATGACGCGCTAAACCGCCCCACGCGACGTTGGTACAACGGTTCAAGCTTGGTTTCAGCTTCAGGCAACAACGTCCCAGCTCTGCCGACAGGAGTGGGCGCTAGTCATGAGGTGATTTATTCTTACGACGCACCAGGAGAGAACAACAACGGAAAAGGGCGGCTCTCGAGCGTGACTTCAAGTGTTTCGAGCTACAGCTACACCTCCTACGACGCCCTTGGCCGCGTCCGGACGGCTACCCAGGCAACCAAATTTAACCCAGCCGAGGAAGCTCAGGCTTATCCGATGAGCTACAGTTATGATCTCGCAGGCAACCTAAAGACCCAGACCTACCCTTCGGGAAGAGTTGTAGCTTCGGAATATGACGCAGCTGGCAGACTTGCCGGAGTGAAGAACCAGGCGAGCGGGCTCTACTATGCAGGAGCGGCAGCAACAGACAGCGCAAATCGTCTTCAGTACGCTGCGCACGGAGCGACGAGTCAGATGCGGCTCGGCAACGGCCTGTGGGAGCACACGAACTTCAACACCCGCTTGCAGGCGACGCAGATAGGACTTGGGACTGTGAGCACCAACTCCAGCCTGCTGCAACTTGATTACGGCTACGGCACGACTGCCAACAACGGCAACGTCCTTAGCCAAACCATTACGATTCCGGGACTAACACTTTCGCAGGCCTACACCTACGACCCGTTGAACCGGTTGGAGACTGCGAATGAGAACACTGGGGTAAGTTGGAAACAGAAGTTCTTGTACGACCGCTTCGGCAATCGGCGCATAGACTCTAATCCAGCCAACACCTCGCCAAGCTTGGTGGGGCCCAATCCGGTTCTCTCAGAGACGAGCAACCGCATCGTGGCGCAGGCGGGCGAACAGTACCTGTATGACGCCGCGGGAAATCTGACGCGTGGCCGCGAAGGTCAAACCTACGAGTTTAATGCTGAAAACAAGATGACGTCGTTCAACGGCGGAGGGTCACAAGGCGGCGCTAGTTACAGCTATGACGGAGATGGCAATCGCGTCAAGAAGGTGGTCGGAACCCTTACGACTGTCTTCGTCTATGACGAGTCAGGGCGCATGGTGGCCGAATACAGCAGTGCGCCGCCCGAGGCGAACGGCACCAGGTATTTGACAAGCGATCAGCTCGGAAGCCCGAGGGTCATCACGGATTCAAGCGGTGCAGTGAAGTCCCGCCATGATTATTTGCCGTTTGGCGAAGAGCTCTTCACCGGCACAGGGGGAAGGACGACAGGACAAGGTTATGACCCTCCCCCTCCCTCCCCAGGTCACAACCTACGACAGAAATTTACCTCAAAAGAACGGGACAATGAAACCGGGCTGGATTACTCAATAAATCGTTACTACTCGCCGACGCAAGGCCGATTCACGAGTCCCGATCCATTGAATTCAAGTGGTATTCCACTGCTCCCGCAGAGCTGGAATCGCTACTCTTACACAATCAACAATCCACTCCTGTATGTAGACCCCAAAGGCCTGATTTGGGGGTATCGCGATCATGATGGAATAAGAACGTTCACTTGGTACAACAACCAAGATGACTTAGATGAATCGGGCGACACGGCATGGAGTCACTCTCAGTACTTCAGTAATCAGGCAGGCACAGATGCGGTCTACCTAGGCACAAATGGTAACGCCAGACATATCTCCCAAGAGGAGTACGCGGCTGGCGTGGTGGATGAATTTCTCCGGGGGCCTAGCTCTCCACTTGGCGAAAAAGAGAAGGCGAAGCTTAACAATGCTTTTGGTGATCGCATCATGGCAGAGCATCCGGAATGGAACTTTTGGGCAGGCTTGTTTGGCGGCTTAGCGGGTGGTTTGGCTGGAAGCGGTAAGAGCGCAGCTGCGGGTGCTGCCAGCGGAATAGACGTTGAAGCGTTAACTCTGACCCGTACTGTTGCGAACCATCTCGACGACGTGTCAAAGCTAGGGGTACCGGCACGCCCTTACCTTAATTCGCGATTAGTCATGCGAGAAATCATGGAGGCCGGAAAGGCGGTTCCTGATCCAGGTGGAGTCCCTGGGGCTTTGCGCTGGGATGTTCCGGGCGCAGTCAGCGGCACCAAGGGAACATGGGAGCTCGTCATTGATCCCAAATCAAGCACGGTTCTTCACTTCGTCTTTAAAGGTACAAAATGATGCCTTTCTTAATGTACGAGTGTGTTCCGCTGAAGGGCCAGCTTGTTTATCGGGCTTATGAGTATTCCTTTGATTTCCAGGTGGGCTCCCAACAAGAGCTGGCTCGCAGAGCGGGCAGTAAGGGAACGACCTCTCTTCTGATTGGCACGTTGCAAATTGAGATCGGAATAGAAACAGGCGCGGCGCTTTTTGTGTGGGGATTGCATTCCCACAGTTCACGTTGGCGATTAGATAGTTTATCCCGTCCGCCGGCGCAATCCGGATGCGTCAAAGTGGTGCTCAATGGAGAACTGACTAGGGGTGTTTCCCAAGAACTTGCAGAAGTTGGCGCGTGGCAAACGACATATGATCCGAACACCGGATGGGTATGCATAAGCTCAAACGAGCATGATGCTGAGAGATACGTTGAGTTTGCAGAAGATACGATCGCTGGACTGCTTAATGATGAGTTAGTGTCAGTCTGGCTGCGTCCCATCTGGCGTAAGCAGGTTTCAGAAGGTTGGGTTGAGACCTAGTGCTTAGGTGCGGCTATTTTCCGAACGGTTTGCCATCTGATGCAGTTATTTTGCGCTAACGCTGGGAAAGCGGATCTGGAGGTCCAGACGCGAACTGGTTTCACGCTTGGCACATTGCAGCGGTTGCCGTCTGATAACGACTATTGGACAAAACCGCTACGCGGTAAGCTCACGATAGCAGATCGAGATCCTCAACCTGATCCTTCTTCACATCTCATTCAATAAGAAGAAAGCTCCCCTCGTCAGAGCATAATGTTTGTCGCCAAACGAACATCTGTCTTTGAAAGGAGCTTCCTTATGACTACTCTTCGTCAACGCATGATCGACGACCTTCGGGTACGCAATCGATCGGCGCATACCATCAAAGTCTATATCGCTTGTGTCGCTCACTTTGCCCGGCACTTCGGCAAGTCGCCGGAGTTGCTCGGGACAGAAGAGATTCGTCAGTACCAAGTATATCTGGTTAATGAACGACACGTCTCCTGGAGTTATCTCAATCAAGTGGTCTGCGCTCTGCGCTTCCTTTATTGCGTTACTTTGCAGCGCGACTGGGCCATCACGGCGCATTCCCCGTCCGCGGCAGCCGAGACAACTGCCGGTAGTGCTCAGCCAGGCAGAAGTCAAACGGCTCTTCGACTCCATCCGCAATCTCAAGTATCTGGCTCTGCTGATGACTGCTTATGCGGCTGGCCTGCGCACATCGGAAGTCGTGCAACTGCGCCTTTCGGACATCGACTCGAGCCGGATGGTGATCCGCGTCCGGCAAGGCAAGGGACAAAAGGACCGCTATGTCATGCTCGCGCCCACCTTGCTCAAGGTGCTGAGACTGTATTGGCGGCAAGAACGACCAACTACCTGGCTTTTTCCGAGTCAGCACTTGAACCAGCCGATTAGTACTCATTCTGTAGCTGAGATGTGTCGCCGGTTGAGCGCGGCTGCAGGTTTGAAGAAGCCCGTCACCGTCAGGGCCTTGCGCCACGCGTTCGCCACTCACATGTTGGAAGCAGGCCAGAACGTGCGCGTCATTCAGATGTTGCTCGGACACCGCAGCCTGCGCACGACGCAGCGTTACACTTACGTCTCTACCAAGACCGTGCGCGCCGCTCCGAGTCCACTCGAACTTCTGGCATATAGTTTCGACCACGAGCGTTTCTGAACGTGCGACCACCGCTGGAGGTGGCCGACATCTTCCGCCAGCACGGATACGACTTCCGCCTGACGCACACGCTGTCGCCAGAGCAGCGTCGAGTCATGCGCGCCATCGAGCGCTGTCGGACCACAGCGTTGGGCGGACACATTGAACAGTGCGACACGTGCGGCCACCAACGCATCGCTTACAACTCGTGTCGCAATCGCCATTGCCCCAAATGCCAGTCACTGGCCAAAGCTCGATGGCTGGAAGCGCGTCTCTCTGATCTCTTGCCGGTGGAGTACTTCCATGTGGTGTTCACTCTGCCAAAGCAACTCGCTTCCGTGGCCTTGCAGAATAAGCGCGTAGTTTACAACCTACTATTCTCCGTCGTTGCCGAGACCTTGCTCACGATTGCGGCTGACCCGCGACACCTTGGCGCTGACATCGGCTTTCTGGCGGTACTGCATACGTGGGACCAAACGATGCGTCATCATCCGCATGTACATTGCGTGGTTCCGGGCGGCGGCTTGTCGCCTGATGGAGAGCGTTGGGTCAGTTGTCGTAAAGGCTTCTTTCTCCCCGTCAACGTGCTCGCGCGATTGTTCCGCCGTCTTTTCCTGCAAGGTCTGGAACGCGCTTACGAGAAAAGGAAACTCACCTTTCATGGTACGTGCTCTTACTTAGCCAAGCCGCTCGCCTTCAAACGACTACTCAGAAGCCTCCAGGCTCGCGAATGGTGGGTCTATGCCAAGCCTCCCTTCGGTGGGCCAAAGCAAGTGTTGACTTATTTGGGTCGCTACACGCATCGCGTGGCCATCTCGAACCATCGGCTGCTTTCATTGAAAGATGGCAATGTCACCTTTACCTGGAGAGACAGTCGTCACGGACAGAGACGTTCACCTATGACTCTCACCACAGCTGAGTTCATCCGCCGCTTCTTGTTGCATGTCCTGCCGCGCGGCTTTCAGCGCATCCGCCAGTTCGGGTTACTAGCCAATCGCCGACGCCGTGAAAAACTGGTTCGTTGTCGCCAACTACTCGGTGCGGCTCAGACTACTGAACCTCAGTCCGTCGACTACAAATCTCTTTATCAATCTGTCACTGGTGAGTCGTTAGAGTCATGTCCGGCTTGTCGCTCCGGCAATATGAGGTTCGCCGCGCCGCTCGGGTCGATGGTCGCTGCGCCCTACGCGGCAGCGCTTGTGCCACAGCCCATCGATTCGTCGTGAGTCGCTACCTTCGTGAGGGAGTCAATGCTGGTTCCGCTACCAACTAACTTGCGCATATTGATTCACGGTGTTGCTTCCTTCCAAGCGCGCACTGAGGGCCAAACTCTGCGCTTCAGATCGCCAGTCGATCATTGTCAGTTTAAATTCTCGGCCAACCACCGCGCGAAAACCCGGCCCTTTCTCTCGCCGCAGTCACCCGCGACCGCGCATTCTTCCTTGGTACGGCTTAATCTACGTTGACTCTTCCATTCAATCCCCATAATCCCCACCGCGGTTTCGTCCAATACAGTTCTTTCCAAAGTGCTCGCCGCAGCGCCACGCCTCACTAGCGTCAACTTGAGCCAACTCAATCTTGTTCCGCGGCGAGACTTCGGAAAGAATCCTCTGAATTGATTAATGTTAGATCGTCCGTTTTCGCTACCGGTGGTTGCAACCTCGGCGATTTTCCTGCATTTTGTTATTTTCGACAAAGGGCCCTGGAAGACACCGGATTAGATAGATGTTATTAACAATCACCAGTACAAACGCTCCTGCCACAGACTTGGGGTACTTGCTACACAAAAATCCGTCCAGGTTGCAATCGTTTCCGCTTTCGTTTGGACAGGCGCATGTCTTCTATCCGGAAGCGACCAGTGAGCGATGCACAGCAGCTCTGTTGCTTGACGTTGATCCGGTCGCTTTGGTGCGCAATCGACGCGGCCCATCCGGTGAGGGTGGAACGCTCGACCAGTACGTCAACGACCGGCCATACGTAGCGTCGTCATTCCTCAGCGTCGCTATCGCACGCGTATTGGGAAGTGCGCTAGCAGGCAGGAGCAAGGGCCGGCCTGAACTTACAGACATTCGGATGCCGCTGGCGGCAAAGATTTCGGTTCTTCCATGTCGTGGTGGTGAAGGATTCCTTCGCCGACTGTTTGAACCGTTGGGCTATGAAGTCGTCGCGAAAGGACATGAGTTGGACGAGAAGTTTCCCGAGTGGGGAGCAAGCTCTTATTACACAGTAGAACTTCGAGGTCACGTTCGATTGCAGGATTTGCTCACGCACATCTATGTGCTTATTCCGGTACTCGACAACGAAAAGCATTACTGGGTGGGCGATGACGAGGTTGAGAAGCTGCTGCGACATGGAAGCGGTTGGCTTTCTGCACACCCCGAAAAGGAAGAAATCACCAAGCGCTATCTGAAATACAGGCGCGACCTCGCTCGTGAAGCACTGGCCCGCCTGGTTGATGAAGAGTCGCCTGATCCTGATCTAACTGAAAAAGTTCATAACACCGAGGAAGAAGCGCTCGAAAGGCCTTTGAACTTGAATGAGCAACGAATCAATGCGGTCATGGCAGTACTCAAGAGTTGTGGCGCTAAGCGCGTTGTGGATCTCGGTTGTGGTGAGGGCAAATTGCTTCGATCGTTGCTCGAAGATCGAAGCATAGACGAGATCGTCGGGCTCGACGTCTCGTACCGCGCCCTTCAGATCGCCCAGGAACGATTGCGACTGGATCGGATGCCGACTCGTCAGCGAGAACGATTGAAGCTTATTCAAGGTTCGCTGATGTACCGAGACAAGCGGCTTGCCGGTTACGATGCCGCGACAGTGATTGAAGTCATCGAGCATTTGGATCAGCCGCGTCTGACTGCGTTCGAAAGAGTGCTGTTCGAGTTTGCGAAGCCCGCAGCCGTGGTGCTGACTACGCCCAACGTCGAATACAACGCTCGTTTCGAAACTCTGCCAGCAGGAAAACTGCGTCACAAGGACCATCGCTTCGAGTGGACGCGGAAACAATTCAAAGATTGGTCAGAAGGAATCGCAAGAGAGCACGGCTATGAGGTTAGGTTTTTACCTGTCGGACCGGAAGACGCAACGGTCGGCGCACCAACGCAAATGGCGGTCTTCAATGTGCTTTGATCAGAGGAAGACTAGTTGACTAAGGTTAGAACAATTCCAGAATTGGCGCTCGTAGTGCTCGTCGGTCCGTCCGGATCGGGGAAGTCTACGTTTGCGCGAAAGCATTTCAAATCAACTGAAGTCTTGTCATCAGATTTTTGCCGTGGATTAGTTTCCGACGATGAGAATGATCAGGCTGCGACTAATACAGCTTTTGAGGTCTTGCACTTCATCGCTTCCAAGCGGCTCAAGGCCGGAAAGCTCACTGTCGTTGATGCGACCAACGTTCAGGTGGAGGCGCGTAAGCCACTGGTAGCTTTGGCGCGGGAATATCACGTGATACCAGTCGCTCTTGTATTCAATCTCTCGGAGAGACTTTGCCAGGATCGAAACCGAGATCGACCCGATCGCAACTTTGGACCGCACGTGATCCGGCAACAGAGCCAACAGTTGCGCCGGTCAATCCGCAACCTGAAGCGAGAAGGCTTTCGGCACATCTTCGAATTCTCGACGCCAGAAGAGATCGAGGAGGTTGCAATCGAACGGCAGCCGCTCTGGAACAATCTGAAGCATGAGCATGGGCCGTTCGACATCATCGGTGATATTCACGGTTGCTTTGATGAACTCCGTGCGCTGCTCAACAACCTCGGATATCAGATCACCGAAGCGAATGGCGATCCGGCATCACGGCATTACGAAGCTCAACATCCTGAAGGCCGAAAGGTAATCTTCCTCGGAGATCTTGTCGATCGTGGGCCGAGAATTCCTGACGTACTGCGACTAACGATGACTATGGTTGAAAGCGGCGCTGCGCTCTGCGTACCGGGCAATCATGACATCAAGCTCATGCGCAAGCTTAACGGCAGAGACGTGCGCATTACGCACGGTCTGGCTGAATCTCTCGAACAACTTGAGCGCGAACCGCCTGAGCTAAAGGAAAAGGTTGCGACCTTCGTCGACAAACTTGTGAGTCACTATGTGCTTGATGATGGGCGGCTGGTAGTAGCTCACGCCGGGTTGAAGGAAGAATTACAAGGTCGCGGCTCTGGAAAAGTTCGTGACTTTGCGCTCTTCGGAGAGACAACGGGCGAAACCGATGAGTTTGGCTTGCCTGTGCGCTACAACTGGGCAGCGGAGTATCGTGGCAAAGCGATGGTGGTTTATGGACACACGCCAGTGCCGGAACCTGAATGGCTGAATCGTACTATTTGCATTGATACCGGCTGCGTCTTTGGCGGAAAGCTCACCGCGCTTCGCTATCCTGAGAAGGAATTGGTCTCAGTCTCGGCGTTGCAAACGTACTATGAGCCGGCCAAGCCTTTTCTTTCAGAGGCCGAACAAGCACCCGCACTTTCAGCGCAACAAAAATATGATGACGTGCTCGACATCGAGGACGTTATCGGGAAGCGGATTATATCAACGCGTTTGCACCGCACCGTTACGCTTCGAGAAGAAAACAGCATCGCGGCACTGGAGGTCATGAGCCGCTTTGCGTCGAATCCGAAATGGTTGATCTATCTGCCACCGACGATGTCTCCATCTGAGACGAGCCAAGCGCTCGACTTACTGGAGCATCCGGCTGAAGCATTTTCTTACTACCGGCATCAGGGAGTTGCAAGAGTCGTCTGCGAAGAAAAGCACATGGGCTCGCGGGCTGTGGTAGTGGTTTGCCGCGATGAGGATACCGCGCGACAACGATTCGGTGTCGTCGGCGATGGTCCAGGCATTTGCTTCACGCGTACCGGTAGGCGCTTCTTCGATGACAAGGAACTAGAAACTGAGTTCATCCGAAGGATTCAAGGCGCGATCTCAGGAGCGGGGCTTTGGGACGAGTTCCAGACTGATTGGATCTGCCTCGACTGTGAACTAATGCCATGGTCGGCGAAAGCGCAGGAACTCTTACGACAGCAGTACGCCGCCGTTGGCGCGGCGTCGCGCGCCTCTCTTCCTGACGCCGTCGCTGCCCTTGAACAAGCTGCAGTCGCAGTCAGCGATATCGGGCAACTCTTGGACCGGTATCGAGCGAGAGAGAAAGCGACGGAAAAGTACACGAATGCATATCGCCGATATTGTTGGCCGGTTCACTCCCTCGCTGATTTGAAGCTAGCGCCGTTTCATTTACTGGCGACAGAAGGAAAAGTCCATGCGGACAAAGATCACATCTGGCATATGGCGACGCTCAAGAGACTCTGTGATGCGGACGAAGGGTTGCTGCTGGCTACAGCGCACATGGTTGTTGACGTAACCGATCCGGCAAGCGAGGAAGCAGGCGCTCGATGGTGGGAAGAACTAACGAGTCGTGGTGGTGAAGGAATGGTGGTGAAGCCGTTTGAATTCATCGCGCGAGGGCCGCGAGGTCTCGTTCAGCCTGCGGTGAAATGTCGAGGCCCCGAGTATCTGCGCATTATCTACGGGCCTGAGTACACCGCGCCCGAAAATTTGGAACGCCTCCGCCAACGAGGATTGTCTGCCAAACGTTCGTTGGCTCTGCGAGAATTTGCTTTGGGAATGGAAGGTTTAGAGCGATTTGTTCAGCGCGAACCCTTGCGACGGGTGCATGAGTGCGTCTTCGGCGTTCTGGCGCTCGAGAGTGAGCCAGTAGATCCGCGACTCTGATGTAAACCCGCGCACTTCAAATTATGGGGTAATAAGAAATGAAACTGGCGAAACGACCTCGCAAGATTCAGAAACAGATAGAGCAACTCACATGCGTGACGAGCATTTGCTGATCTCAAGCAAGCATCAGAGGATGCGCTTGCCTTTGAGCGTGGAGAACGGGCGAGAACTCAGGGTCACGCGAATTGAAGGTTCCCGCCCGCCAAACGTCAGTCAAGATACAGCGATCCGACAAACGCTAACCCATCCTCGTGGACGGAGTAAGTGAATATCAGGCGGCGCTCCTGAATTGCAGTTTCGCCTGCACGCCTAGAGAGCCCAATACACGCAGCATTAGGTCCGTTGAAATGTCGTGGGTGTTACGGTTCAAAATGGCGGTCACGCGAGTGCGCGAAGTATGAGCGAGCCGCGCCACATCTGAATGGGTCAATCCCTTCTTGCCAACAACCTCGATTATCTTGTCGTTCAAATCGCTGCGGAACTCGATCTCCATTCCGTCGGCGGGTGCCAGTCCCAACACCTTCGCGAGCTCTCTCGCATTGCGGGCAACTACTGGTCTAACTTTCTTCATCGAGCATCTCCTTAAGTCTCTTCTGCGCTAAAGCAATCTCCGGTCGCGGTGTCTTCTGGGTTTTCTTTACAAAAGCATGGAAGATCAAAACCGAATCTGCCAGCTTCGTGTAATAGAAAACTCGATACGCGCCGGAATGGTCCCTGACCCGCAATTCCTCAACACCTGCCGCAACCGAAGGCATTGGTCGCGATAACGGCATTGAGAGCTTCTCACCCTTCTGTAAATCAAAGATGACTTTGCCGAATTCGCGCCGCACGTCTTCGGGAAATTCTCTTATGGCATCCCGAGCCTTCGGGTGAAATACGGCGAACTTCACTCTGCAAGTGTCTCAGATATGGGACATCTTGTCTACTCTGATGCATGAGGGCGGTTACTAGCAGTGGCCGCTTGCTGGGTCTCCAGAGTTCAGTCACACTATGCCTCGATGGCTACCCTCCTCAGTCTCTTAGACAAGGGATTTTTCCCTCGCGAACTGCCACCTCCCTTTAATACACACTCGTTTGCGATCTATGCGCCAACGGTTGCGGCAGGCTGGTCGAACGCTGTAAAGAGGACTTGGACGCGGTGCGCCACCCACAACCTCGCTCGCCCTGGAGGACTACGTCGCCCGCTCAAAATTCCAAACCCTATTTCTTACTTCGCGCTTGCGGACATCATCGCGAGCAACTGGACTAGTATCAAAAATCACACTTGGACGGTACCTTTATCGGCAAGTAGGCCCTACGTCATTAGGCGAAGTCCACGATCTGTAGTCCCTCGGTATCGCTACTCTGAACTTTCGCGTTTGCGAGCCCTACGCCGTCGCGGGGCTCGGTATCTTCTTCGTACGGACATTGACCAGTTTTATCCTTCTATTTACACCCACGCAGTTCCTTGGGCTCTTCACACGAAATCCATTTGCAGAGCGGCGCTAACAGCTCCCGGGGAGGTGCAACACTAGTTGGCAATCAAATTGATAAAGCACTTCAGTGCATAATGGATGGACAGACGCATGGGATTCCAATCGGTCCCGATACTTCACTAGTCGTGGCGGAAATACTGCTTTCCTCGGTTGACCAGTCAATGCTCAATGCGCATCCCGATCTAATCTCGGGCTTCCGCTATGTCGATGATTATGAGCTGTCGTTTTCCAAGCTTAGCGAAGGAGAACAAGTGTTAACCGAACTGCAGGGGCTGCTTGCGGAGTATGAATTAATTCTCAACCCACGAAAGACAACATTAGACTCGCTGCCACAGTCCTTTGAAGATACTTGGGGTGATGAACTTGGAAGATTTCCCGTTCGCGGCTCTGGTAATCCGGTAGCTCAGCGAAATGATCTGATAGCCTTGTTCAACCGGGCATTTGAAATTGCGTCAGAACGGCCACAAGATCCTGTTCTAAAGTATGCGGTTGCACGCGTTCAAAACCTCGCTGTCTCAGCTTCTGGCTGGAGAACATTCCAAAACTGCATTCTGGACGCGGCGAGTGCTGATCCTGCAACGTTGCCAGTCGCGCTTGGTACGTTATATCAAAGTGGCTGCTCTCGGCGGTCATACGGTTTCAAGATCGCCGCTAGCCGAAGTATTCGAAAGTGTTATTGCACTGCATGCGCCGCGCGGACAAGGTAGCGAAGTATCATGGGCCTTGTGGGGTGCCTTGGCTTGGAATGTGGCGCTCAGTAATGAAGCCGCTCAGTCTATAAGCGAGATGAATGACGACATCGTGGCGCTTCTCGCGCTCGATGCCGATTCGCGCGGCGTCTTCCCCGCAGGAGCTTTAGATACGACTGCGTGGAACAATTTGGTAACAGACACGGAGGCGCTCAAGAGTGAACATTGGCTTCTTTCATACGAAGCAAATCAGCAAGGTTGGTTGACCACTCCGGTGGTTGCCGCTCATCCAGTTTTCTCAGCGCTATCAACCGCAGGTGTGAGTTTTTACGATCCGCTTCAAGCGTCACCACAGTTTCCCCAAGCCGGTCGCGGTGTGCCTGGCGGAGTATTGCCAGATTATTACGCATAGTCGAGGAATGGGTGTAAGGGTTCAGAAGTGTTAATAGGCCAACCCTAAGATGGCGCGATTATGGCGCGATGGCGTGCTCGGACGTAGCAAGATGTAACGAACTTTGACGGCTGCGGATTCGGTGAATACTGCTTCATCTCACTTCGTCTCGCCTTGTTGATGCCCCTCAAACCGTCTCATAATCTGTTGGTTCGGGGTTCGAATCCCTGCGGGGGCACCAATCAAATCAAAATCTTAGAGACAGTTGCCTGGGCGGTAAGCGCACTTACCTCTCGAAGCGATAAAATGTGTTTTTATTGACGCCGCTTCACTTCAAGAGTAGAGTGCGCCCGACTCTTCTTACTTCGACTGACGCGCGACTTACCACCCTCGCGTAGGCCTCGCGTCAATCCTCGTTAACACCCCGACATCAACAAGTCCCTAACTCCGGATTTCGGTCCGAAGGAAGCTACATGTCTAAAAAGAATAGCCAGCGTTCGAGGCATAGGAAATCCCAGTCTCGCCGAAGCCAAAAAGTACTGATTCTAAGTTTGGTCGTGGTTTTGACGACCCTCGGTCTCGTCTCTGCGAGTATCCGGAATAATCGTTTCGTCACTTCGAACACGGTGGAACCCCCGGCTCCAACCGGATTCGAGCCTGGCACTCCAGCGAAGGAATATATTTACGCTGGCAACAGGCTCATAGCGACTGAAGAACCGCTAGCAACGCCGACGCCAACACCGACTCCTTATCCTCCTTGCACACCACCAACCGGAATCATCATCAGCGAGTTTCGGCTGCGCGGAGCGCTTGGTGGCGGCGATGAGTTTGTTGAGCTTTATAACAATACCGATCAGGCACTGACGATTTGCACTGCAGATGGTTCTAACGGTTGGGCGGTGGCCTCGTCCGATGCGGCAGTTCGCTTCGTAATTCCTTACAACACGGCGATACCCGCGCGCGGACACTACCTCGCGGTAGGCGGGGGCTACAGTCTCGGGGCCTATGCCACAGCCGATCTCTTGCTGAGTTCTGATGTCCCTGACAATCTGGGCCTCGCCCTCTTCAATACCTCCACTCCCGCGAACTTTACTGTTGCTAATATTCGTGACGCCGCCGGGTTCACAACGGACGGAAGCCTTTATCGTGAAGGTGGTGGTCTACAGACCATCGGTGCTAGCGACGGCGAATACAGTTTCGCACGCAAGTTGAACTCGGGATTGCCGCAGGATACTGGAAGCAACGCGGCAGACTTCGTTTTTGTAGCCACTGACGCGGGCACTTATGGAGGAGTGGCCGCGATCCTTGGCGCTCCCGCTCCCGAAAATCTTGCGAGTCCTATTCAACGCAACGCCGCGATCAAGGCCACGCTAATCGATCCTGCAGTAAGTTCCGCAGCCCCGCCCAACCGCGTTCGCGACACAACGGCCGTAGGCCCAAACGCGGCGCTGGGAACGCTCGTTATTCGCCGTCAGTTCACCAATAACACTGGCGGCCCGGTCACACGGCTGCGCTTCCGGATCGTGGATGTCACAACGCTCAACACGCCCGGATATGTTCCAGGCGGATCGCAAGCCGACATGCGCGCGCTCAACTCGAATAACATCACGGTTACTCTTTCTAACGGAGCACAAGTACTGGTGCAGGGAACAACAGTCGAGTTGCCACCGACACAGCCAAGTGGAGGAGGATTAAATTCGAGCATGGCGGTGGGCAGCATAACGCTTTCCACGCCCCTGGCGGCGGGAGCTAACGCAAAGGTGCAATTCGTCCTCGGAGTGCAACAGGGCGGGAGCTTTCGTTTCACAGTAAACGTCGAAGCTCTGCCTTAAGGAAATACAACACAAGGAGAAACGAAGTGATGATTCGTAAACTGGAGCGAGCGATCGCACGCCCGCGCTTCCGCATTTTTATTAGGCCAGCTCTTGTGTCCTTATTCATTGCCGCAAGTATCACCGTAATGGTCCACAACGCTGCAGCATTGCCGTCGCTTGTTATTCGGGAGCCTGACGAAGTCGTGCTCACGCTTACCGCTGAGGGCTTTACGCCTGCTGAAGTAACGCGGACGACAGGGCGTTTCCAGCTCTCTGTCGACAACCGCAGCGGAGTTGAGGAGTTGACGCTACATCTCAAGCGATCCGACGGCACGCAACTGCGAGAGATGCGAGTTGCGGGCGGGGGCGGCGATTGGAGCGAGGTGTTTGATCTAACACAAGGTAGTTACACCCTGTCGGAAGCGAATCACAGTAACTGGGTGTGCCAAATTATTATTAATTAATCCGCAGCTCATTACGGAATAAACGAAATTCCGAGGTTAAACTCAATGTCAAATTTATCCGTCACGTTTCTCTCGTCTAATCTGCCTATTGAATTCAGCCGGCTGAGTGGCGATAGCAAACTCTCTCACAGAAGGAACCTTCAGGAGTCTGAATCTCTCAGCGTCCGATTCGGTCGTCGCACTCCTTCGCGTGTCGCCCGAGGTCGGCACGCCTACTTTGCGGGGCACTTGGCAACATTCTTATTTGCTTTACTGCTCTTTGCGTGCGCGCGTGAAAGTGTGAGGGCACAGAACGTTCAGCACTCAAAAAACTCGCAGGACCTTGGTCTCCGCCACAACTTCACCGTCGATCCGGTCTCACTCTCGCTCAACATTCAAATCACCCTCGGTGGGTACAACGGTCGAGGTGGTTCAACGCTTCCCGTGGCACTGCGCTATTCATCGAAGGTCTGGCGGCTGGAATACCAGGACTTCAAACCCCCGTGCGCACCACCTCCGGGACTTTGTGACGATATCACCTACACAATGCTGAATGCTGTTTACGGGGACCCGAATTATGATCGGATGAGCGCGGGTTGGTCCAACACGCTTGAACTGCCCTATGTGATCTCAGAACCGGAATGGTACGTGATCACGGGTGAACCGTGCGACTACGATAAATGCGGCGAGACCGGCACGGATAGGAACTACATCAGACGTCTCAGATTAAGAATGCCAGACGGCTCAACCCACGAGATGAGGGCTGACGATAACATCTATTACTACACTCAGCAGCCAACTTATCCACTCACCTATTACGCGGTTGATGGCTCGCACATTCGTTACGTAGCAACCGGGGATGTGAATGCGCAGGCGACCATTTATTTGCCTGACGGTTCACGATATCTGACCGAGAACAACGGTTGGGGAAACGGACAGTTCATCGATCGGAACGGCAACACTTTGACCTATAACAGTTCCAACAACACGTGGACTGACTCCTTGGGTCGCTCCATTACTCCTGCGAGTTTGCCTGGTTACAACAACAGCACGCTCAACTTCACTTACTCCTATCGGCAATTGAAGGTCGCCGGCCATCCCGAGCAGAGCGCACTTACTGACTTCAATCAACCGCTGGCTTACCGCGGACCGGGTGGATGGTGGGGAGCACCGGAAACATATCCCGCACTGTTCAACAGTTCGGGTTCGAGCAAGATTGGCTCGGAGGATCTCTTCAACCCGGGGGTGCTTTACCAGATTGAAGCTCCCGGCGGCCGAAAGTACACATTCACTTATAACACCTATGGCGAGATCGATAAGATCGTCTACCCGACAGGGGGCTATGAGAGATTTGAATACGGGGCCGTCCCGGGTGTCACCGCTTTGAACGAACCTTACACGCTGACGAACCGCGGCGTCATAAAACACTGGGTAAGTCCAGACGGAACGGCTGCAAGCGAAAAGCAGTGGCAATACGGCGCGGAGGAAATTAGCCAGACCATGCTCAAGACTTTTGTCGTGGCTCCTAACGGGACGGTTACCGAGCGCTTTGTGCACCGTGGTCGACTTCCCGGGCAAAAACCGTTTGGTTTCGACGACGCGAAGTCGGGAATGGTTTTCGAAGAAACGACCTATGCCCAGGGTGCGGAGTTTGGACTGAAAGGGCCAATGCTGCGCCGGAGTTTGACCGAATGGGGGCTAAGTCAATATGTGAAGCAGGGCGGCGGTGTGCCCGGTGGATTCATTGTTTCGCGCGATCCGAGAGTGATCAAGCAGGTTGAGCTCCTGCTTGATACTGGCGGCGAAGCTCTCGCCAGCATGACGACTCTCGCGCACGATGGAGATTTGAACGTGATCTCAACTGCTCAATACGATTACGTTCCTATCAACTCGAATACTGCGCAAACCGGCGCTATCGGGACCATCGCCCAGAACTTCGCCCAGAGCACGCCCCTGCGAACCTCAGAGGGCACCTACCTGGTTAATGACCCCTTGATTGATTCCCAAATACAAGATGCTTATCGGGCTCGTAATCTTCTCTCGCTTCCTTCATCTACCCGGACCAAGAATCCCCAAGGCACTATTGTCGCAGAGCAACGCATAAGATATGACGAAACCGCACTGCTGACTTACGGTCCAGTTTTGGGATGGACTGATCCGGGGACAAATTTCCGTGGACTGCCGACTTCCCGCGGAAACAAGCTACTTGCCAGCAGCACTTGGATCGAGACAACCACTCAATACGATCAATTCGGCAATGTAAGAACCAGTTGGGATGCAAACGACACGAAGGACACTAGCATCAGCAACCCTACACAGATCGAGTATTCCATTGACTATAGCTATGCCTATCCGACCCGCGTAATTTCCGCCGACCCGGATGGTGGTGGTCCCG
Organism: Pyrinomonadaceae bacterium; assembly: GCA_963826235.1. Taxonomy (GTDB): domain Bacteria; phylum Acidobacteriota; class Blastocatellia; order Pyrinomonadales; family Pyrinomonadaceae; genus PSRF01. The sequence goes on from CAWGWE010000003.1 coordinate 1,663,366, forward strand.
CAGCTTCGCTCATCACGAGAACCGCGTATGACTTCACGTCCGGTCTAGTCACGGCGACTTGGGATGCCAACGATAAGATGACCACGATGGAATATGCCGCCACGGACGTTCTTGGCAATGCCAATCCACTTCAGCGTCTGACTAAAGTTAACCGGCCCGATGGTGGGTGGACGGCTTATGGTTACAGCGACACGCCGGGTGCTATTTCAGTGTTAACAAGAACTGCACTGGATGCTTCACGCTACACCGAGGCAACGCAACAATTTGACGGCTTAGGCAGGCCCTGGCGCACCGTGCAGTCCGAAGGTGCAACTAATATTTTCACGGACGTGGAATATGATTCGATGGGGCGTGTCTGGAAATCATCGAATCCTTATCGAACTTTAGAAACGGTTCGATGGACCATAACTGCCTTTGATGCACTTGGTCGCGTCACTTCTGTGACCACACCTGATAACGCCATTGCCAGTACCGCATACAGTGGCAATCGCATCCTGGTGACAGATCAGGCATTGAGGCAGCGCCTGAGCGTCGCCGACGCGCTGGGGCGCCTAAAGGATATCTGGGAGGTCAGAACGGCGGATACGGCGACAGAATCAATTTCCTTTCCCGGTCACAGCGAGGTAACAGCTGGTTATCGCACTAGCTATGAATACGATTCGTTGGATAATCTCACCAAGGTGATCCAGGGAACTCAGTGGCCACGGATATTGGTCTACGATTCGCTGAAGCGTCTGACATCAGCGTCTAATCCCGAGAGTGGCGCCGTCAGTTATCATTACGATGACAACGGCAACCTAATGATCAAGACAGATGCTCGGGGAGTGTCCACTCACGTCAGTTATGACGCGCTAAACCGACCGCTGCGACGCTGGTATAACGGCTCTAGCTTGGTTTCGCAAATAAGCCACAACAGTCCTGCTTTACCGGCAGGCGTGGGCGCTAGCCATGAGGTGATTTATTCTTACGACGCGTCAGGAGAGACGAACAACGGAAAAGGGCGACTCTCGAGCGTCACTTCAAATGTTTCGAGTTACAGCTACGGCTACTATGATGCTATGGGCCGAGTTCTTAACGGGACGCAGACGACCGACGGCGAAGATTACCCGATGAGCTATACATACGATTTAGCCGGCAATATGGAATCGCAGACCTATCCTTCGGGAAGAGTTGTGACTTCGGAATTTGACGCTGCGGGCAGGCTTGCCGGAGTGGCGAAGAACCAGGCGAGCGGACTCTACTATGCCGGAGCCGCAGCAACAGACAGCGCAAATCGTCTCCAATACGCTGCGCATGGAGCGCCGAGTCAGATGCGGCTCGGTAATGGTCTGTGGGAGCACACCAACTTCAATTTCAGATTGCAGCCGACGCAGCTAGGACTCGGCACATCGAGCAGCAATTCCAGCGTGCTACAGCTCGACTACAACTATGGAACAACCGCGAACAATGGCAACGTGCTCAGTCAGACAATCACTGTTCCTACTATCGGAGCAGTCACCGGTTTCACTGCTACGCAGAACTACACATACGACGCGCTGAATCGATTAGCCACTGCGCAAGAAAACTCGGGCGCTAGTTGGACGCAGAACTTCAGCTACGATCGCTACGGCAATCGCAACTTCGCTGGCGGGACAACTTTTCCGACACCGCTCAATGCAGCGAACAATCCCGTAATCAATCCGAATAACAATCGCATCGATACGGCTGCAACTGGACAGACCAACTACAGCTACGACGGGGCGGGCAATCTCACGCATGATGCAACCATTCATGCATTCGTCTACGATGCAGAGAACAAGCAAACAACCTATGACGGCGGTGCAACGGCCAACGGTGGCGCGACCTATTCGTATGATGGCGATGGCCGGCGTGTGAAGAAGATCGTGGGCGGGGCGACGATAGTCACCACGGTCTTTGTCTACAACATACTAGGACAACTAGTCGCTGAATACACCAATGCAACACCTCCAGGACCTGGTGGTCCAAGCTATTTAACGAGCGACACGCTTGGCACGCCTCGCGTTATCACCGGGGCGAACCAGCAAGTAAAAGCACGTCACGACTATTTGCCGTTCGGAGAGGAAATTGGCGGCCCTCACGTCGCATTAATTGGAGGTCGCACGACGACGCAAGGCTACACCGGCGATACCGTCCGTCAGAAATTTACCTCAAAAGAACGGGATAATGAAACTGGGCTGGATTACTTCCTTGCGCGATACTATTCGGCAACGCAAGGACGGTTCACCAGTCCTGACTCTCCTTTTGCAGATCAATTTTCTCAAAATCCTCAGAGTTGGAATCTGTACTCCTACACTAGAAACAATCCCCTCAGAGTTGCTGATAAAGACGGACGCATCACTCCTTGGGACATATTGGACATCGTGAGTCTGGCAATGAGTGTCCGTGACTTCTGGAAACAGCCGAGTTTGGGTAATGCGGGCTGGGTGTTCGCGGACCTCATCGGAGCCGCGGCGCCGTTGCTTCCGGTTGGGTCAATCCGCCGAGCGAAGCAGCTGATGGACGTAGTGGGAGCAGCGTCGTCGCCCAGGAATCTTCAAAACGCAACAGAGGGGATGGCCTATGCGCGAATATCTAAGAACTTCTCGGTCTTAGCTGCAGGGGACAGTCACGTGAGGAATGCGGTCGGGATGGCATCCGACGGTAAGGTGGCAGACATACTAGCTTTGAAAGGAAACAAATTCCTCATCAGCGAGGTGAAAGGGGGAACAAGTCCCGACATTAGTGGCGCATTGCAACAGTTAGAAAACACCGCCAGCCATTTGGCCGACAATGTGATTTCTCGAAGGCCGAGCCTTGAAATATCCCGGCTTGAGGTAGTGGTACACCAAGGCGCTAACCTCGGAAATGAATTCAAGATAAGTGGCGACCAACTACTTAAGTTCAACAGCGCCACAAACAAATTCGAACCGCACCGAATAAGAGGCCAGGTTGTGCACGTGGTTGAGGTACCCCCGCCGCCTGTCCCCTCGAGTCTTCCCAAGCCATACGAGGATTAGTTAAGACAAATGTCTACAGGTTTCAACATACTTCTTTCACCGCCGTCTGAGGGGTTGATTCAACCGATTGAACTTTATAAGAAACTGTTGATTGTGCTTCTCGATTCGCCCAGCATCAGTCGCGATTCGAGTTGGTTTAAGGTATATCGTGGCCAGTTGCCTTTCGACCTTGGTTCGGACCGCAATGATCCCCACGTTGTATTTCAACTGCCTCGCAATGAAACAATCACAGTTCAGAGGGTCTTCGAGATACTAGACGGCATCCAGTCGGAGGATATATACATTGGCGTTTCCCTCGGCTACGAGAGGCGCGAATGGAACGATAAGATCTGCGATTCAGAACCCTCATCCGGCTCGCTCGTCGTTGAGTATGAGGCGCCAACTTTTGACGGAGGTTATCGAAACAGACGACTTGGCCCATATCACGTTCTTTTTGACGAACGCAAATACTTTTCGCAATCCGTCGTGGATCTTGCGAAGTGTCCGGCAGACAGTCCAACGGCTCTGGCGAGGTTGCGCCGATACGGACTCAACGTCGTACTTGTTCAGAATCTGTTCAAGCAGATTGCCGCCGCACTTGAGCCACAGCACCAGGTGTTGGTAACAGAGGGAGAGCGGGTCAACCCGTTAAATTTTCATATGGTTTACCACAATAAATTTTCAGGCTACCTCTTTGATCTACAAAAAATCCTACAATTACATACGTTTGGCGGCGGATACTTTTACGATGGTCGTGAAGTGGACCCTGTTGATGGCTTGGCGGGAAACTCCGACCAGTCGTACGCCTCGTTGGGCTCAGACGGTCTCGGATACGGGGACTCGATCAGGTGGCGGGAAGAGGCTGAGGAATTGAAGCGCAAGTTGGATGCGTACGCGACAAGGTTAGGTACCATGTTGGTAGACAAATGGGCGATTGATGAACAGGTCATTCTTGACGCAATGGCATTATCAAATGTCGAAGACGAAATGATAGATGGAAGTCTTTGCGCCTCGTCGCCGAGATTCCTTTGGGGCTATCTCGATCAGTTTTACCTCGAAATGCTTGACGCTATCGCCCCGATTGAATCAGGTTTTAGCAAACACAGCTAGCGCTTCCAAAATAACGGACAAGGCCGACCACTGTCCGTCAAAAATTTACTGCAAAAGAGGCTGGATCGGCGTGAAACTCTTCATTCGTCACGATCCACATGTCGATTTTTTGTTGACGCATCATCGGCAGCAGCATGGTGTCGAGCCGTTTTTTCAGCCAGCTCTCCCGCACGAGCTTTTGTTCACGTAGCGACAGGATTGTCGGCAGCGCTGCAGTGCTGCTTTGTGTTTGCGGATCGATAGACGAACACAAAACAAACAACAGCATCACTAGAAGACATCTGACACGGTTTTTCATTGCTTTTCTCAACGGAAAGAACGCAAATCCAAGTCTCAAGCCTCAGGTTTCAGGTTTCAGTTTGAATGAAACCCTCAGACCTGAGACCTGAGACTTGAGACCCGGCCCTGAGTCTTCGCCGGTTCAGCGCGACGTTACGCTGGCCGTGGCTGTCGCCGAGTTACCCGCGGCGTCGAATGCTCGCGCCTGAAGTTGATATGCCTTGTTTGGTGCGCTGGCAACCCGCCAGTTGCAGCTATACGGGGCACTGACGTCGGTACATTGCAAAGAGCCCTTAACAAAAAACTCAACTCGCGCGACACCGACGTTATCGGCAGCCGTCGCGGTAATCATGACAGTTCCTTTCCGCGGAACTGTCGAGCCGTCCCCAGGACTGGTGATAGAAACAGTGGGAGGAGTATTGTCCCCGGTCGAAGCAAACCCAATCCTGCCAACTGAGCCACTTCCTCGCGCGAGGTAGTAAAGAAAACCATCGGCTGAAACCCTCAGGTCGACTGGAAGGGAAATCCCTGTCGCGAATTCCGCAACTGCATTACCTGACGACGGATCAAGAGTCCTGATCCAGCCGCCACAGAAATCCGCAAAGAAGTATCTGCCGACATATTGGCTGGGAAACTGTACGATCTGAGGATTATAGAATGAGCCTCCCGTAATTGCGCACGTTCCCGCATCGTTCGGGTAAGCATAAATCGGATCGCGGAAGCTGGCATTAGGCGGGTTACAGAATCCTTCGCAGGTGTCCCAACCATAGTTCGAGCCTGCTATCCCATCGTTTATTTCTTCCCAGGTGCTCTGCCCGACGTCGTTGATAAACATGCGCCCTACGGTAGGCTGGAAAGAGAAGGTGAATGGATTGCGCAAACCCAACGCCCAGATCGCCCGGTTATCTCCACTGGCAGTATTGAAAAAGGGATTGTCAGTCGGAATGGCTCCGGAAGATGAGATTCGCAGCATCTTGCCGTGTCGATTTGCTAACGTCTCTGCATTAGTAGCATTGGCATTGTCCCCCACAGCAACGTAGAGATTGCCGTCAGGTCCAAAGTGCAGTGCCCCGCCGTTGTGATTCGTCGCACCACTCAGATTGTCTAGATCCATCACGATGGTCTCGCTTCCCGCCATCGCGACATCGCCGGCAGCTGTGAAGCGGCTGATGCGGTTATGCAGCGTCGGCGTGGTCGCGGTGTAGTAGATATAGACCAATTGATTGGAGACGAAGTTTGGATCAAATGCCACTCCTAGCAAGCCTCGCTCGCCAGATGGATCGACCGTAACTGTGAGGAATGGAGTTGGCAGGAGCACGCCATTCTTAATGACGCGCAAGGCGCCTCCCTGTTGGCATACAAAAATACGGCCATCCGGCGCCAGGGCCATGGCGGTAGGATTGCTTAAGCCGGAGGCCACGAGGGAATCTGTAAATCCTGCGGGCACTGTGGCGGCGTAAGCATTTCCGACGCTGATCCAACCCAGCAGCAATGTGATAGTAAAAAGGACGCTGCGGGAAACGAGCTGTCCCGACCTTTGTGAATTTCTTGCTTTCATAGAAACCTCCACGGAAAAAAGTTAGCGGGGGATTTCACGTCGGGCACGTTAAGTTGTCGTGAGGTGCTACTGGGCAGTGTGCGGTTAAGAAGCTACCAAGCGGATATTTCGAAAGTTTTACGGTTCACCGAATTGTTGCCTAAGTACGGTAACCGATCTTCCGGCAAACCTGGCGAATGTAGCTAACATTCTCAAGCAAACGGGCCAGAAAGACTGATCGTCTACCGGCCCGCCGCGCATTTCTCGTTCACTGCTGCTGGTTGATGTGGTCAGCAGTCTTTCCGATAATGTGCGGGCGCACTCTATCACTCGAGTGTGAGCATCACAAGCGAATCTGGTTGAATAAAAAGAACCGTCAGCTTTGGTGGAAGACTTTTTGTAGATCCGCGGTTCCAACAATTTGGCTTTCAGACGATCGTGTGTCACCGCCCCAGAATAATCCAGCGTTTAGGCGCGGCGAAGCCGCGCCCCACATCCGGCGGCAAAGCCAAATCGCTGCCTGATCAAACTCTGTCACAAAGCGTCCAATGGCGAGAAAATGCGGCAATCGTGTAATCTGACGTGCCAAGACTTCCGAACATAATAGTTACGAGCAGATCACAGAAAGCAGAAACACACCTTGAGCAACGGAAAACCAATTGGCATTGGAATCATTGGCGCGGGATTCGCCCGCACCACGCAAATTCCCGGATTTCGCGATTGCATGAGCGCGCGCGTTGTCGCTATCGCCAGTAAGCACCGCGAACGCGCTGCTGAAGTGGCCCAGGAGTTTGGCATCGAAAACGTCGCCGCTGATTGGCGCGAGATCGTCGCGCGCCCGGACGTCGACCTCGTAAGTGTCGTAACTCCTCCGGCCACGCACATGGAAATGACGCTCGCGGCGCTCGATCAAGGTAAGGCGGTGCTCTGTGAGAAACCGATGGCGATGAATGCCGCTGAAGCGAAGCAAATGGTCGAGCGAGCGCGCGAGGCGAAAGTTCTTGCACGTGATCGATCATGAACTGCGTTTCCTGAAAAGCCGGCGAACGATGCGCATGATGTTGGTGAGTGGAGCGATTGGGAATGTGCGTCACTGCAACTATGTCTTCCGTTCGGATTATCGTGGCGTGCTCGATCGACCATGGGATTGGTGGTCAGATGAAACGATGGGTGGTGGCACACTCGGAGCTATCGGCTCGCATGCCATCGATTCGTTTCGTTTCATGCTGGGAGCGGAAGTCACGGCAGTTACGTGCATGCTCAATACTCATATCGCGGAACGCCCGGACAAAAGCAGTGGGACAACGCGTCGCGTTACGTCTGACGACGAAGCAAAACTGATGTTCCGCTTTGCTGATTCGTCTTTGACAAAGAACACGACCGGAACAGCCTCGCTTTCGGTGGTCGAATCGGGAAGCTACGAAAATCGAATTGAAATTTATGGCTCAACCGGAGCCTTGATGGTGGGAGAGACAGGAGAGCTCTTGCATTCACCGGCAGGTTCCGGCACCTGGAAGCCGGTAAAGGTCCACCAGGATCCGGTCGCACCGGGTATGCGTCCGGCGAGTTGGTCGCGTGGCTTTGCCGCCTTCTCTTGTGAAATCGTGGAAGCGCTGCGCGAAGGCCGAACCACAATTGCCGGCGCCGCCACTTTTGAAGACGGCTATCGCACGCAGCTGGTGCTGGATGCTGCGCGAGATTCGAATGAGACGAAGCGTTGGGTCGATATCACGGGGTGATAGTAGATGCGGAGTCAGCGGCTTGCCGCCCAGCCCGTGCGGTAAGGCTTGCCTTACCGGGAATTGAATTTTTCTATTTGCGCGAGGCTGAGCCTCGCGAAACTATTTATAGTTGATCAGGCTGTAGGCAAGCCTTACCGCACAGCCGGCAAGCCGTCGTTTTGTTCAGAGATCAAAAGTAGTGATCAGAGATAGGAACGAGAGCGCCGGCAAGCCACCCTTCCGGGCTGAGCATTTCAACCGGAAGCGTCGACCTCGCTTCCGCATCGGCGTCGATACTGGCGGAACGTTCACCGACTTTGTCTTTGATCTGAACGGCCGCCGGGAGATCTTCAAACTTCCTTCCACACCAGCCGATCCTTCAGTTGCAATCACCAACGGTTTACGCCGCATCCTCCAGCAAACAGGCTCGCAAGATTTTGAGGTGATTCACGGGACAACAGTCGGCACAAACGCCCTGCTCCAACGACGCGGTGCGCGCACTGCACTGATTACTACCAAAGGCTTTGAGGATGTGCTGGTCATCGGGCGCCAGGCGCGGCCGGAACTCTACAACCTCGACGCTGTTCGTCCGGCTCCACTCGTTCCCGATAATCTACGTCTTGGTTTGCAGGAGCGTGTTACCGCTGCGGGTGAAGTGCTGGAAGCGCTCGATGACGATTCAACTCAAAGCACTCGTCGAGAAGTTAAGAAAAGCACGAGTCGAAGCAGTTGCTGTCTCGCTACTCTTTTCCTTTGCGCATCCGCAACACGAACAAGCCGTCGCAGCAGCCTTAGCCTCGCTTAACGTGCCGCTCTCAATCTCTCATCAGATTCTTCCGGAATATCGCGAGTACGAAAGAACCTCAACGGTAACGATCAATGCTTACCTCCAACCCTTGATGGGTACTTATCTCGATAGATTGAGTCGAGTCACCTTTCAAGGAACCGACAACCCAGCGATACGCAAGAAACGATCAAAGGCCAAAGAACAAAGACCAGCATTTAGCTTGCGCGTAATGCAATCTTCAGGTGGCAGTATTTCTGCGGCAGCCGCGGCAAACGAACCGGTCCGCACGATCCTTTCGGGCCCGGCGGGAGGAATCGTCGGCGCACTTCAGGTGGCGCGCAGTGCTGGATTTGCAAACGTTATCAGTTTCGACATGGGCGGAACTTCAACCGACGTTGCCCTCTGTGAGCGTGACGGGTTACGCACCACCAACGAAGCTGTCGTCGCGGGATTGCCCGTCGCGGTTTCTGTTCTGGACATTCACACCGTCGGTGCGGGGGGAGGTTCGATTGCGAGAGTTGATGAAGGAGGTTCGCTGCGAGTGGGACCCGAATCCGCGGGAGCCGATCCTGGCCCTGCTTGTTACGGTCGCTCTTCGTTGCCAACGGTTACCGACGCGCATGTTGTTCTCGGCCATTTCGCGGGGGGCGGTTTGTTAGGCGGTGAGTTTGAACTGGATGAGAAGCGTGCTGGCGCCGCGATATCTAAATTGGCGAAAGCAATGAGCAGCGCCGCGCGAAGAGAAATTAGCGCGACGGAAGCTGCCCAGGGAGTTGTGTCGGTAGTGAATTTCAATATGGAGCGCGCCCTGCGCCGCATCTCGGTGGAACGTGGATACGATCCGCGCGATTTTAGTCTAGTGCCTTTTGGTGGCGCTGGGGGACTTCACGCAGTTGACCTGGCCCGCGCGCTCGGTATTCCGCGGGTCATTGTTCCCCGCTCTCCGGGCGCGCTCTCGGCCATCGGCGTAGTTGCGGCGAATGTGGTCAGCGATCAAAGTCAGACGGTGATGTTGAAGTTAGGCCGCGGCGTTGAAGCGGGGTTGGCATCAGTCTTCCGCAGAATGGAAACAGCTGCTCGCACTAAGTTGCGCCAGGAGGGATTTGCCGGAAATCGCCAACGTCACGAGCGTTCGCTGGCGATGCGATATGAAGGGCAGTCGTTCGAGTTGGAGATAAAAGTCGGGTCCGGCGATCTTGCCGCAAGTTTTCATCGAGCGCATCAGGCACGCTACGGGTACGCGCAGGAAACCAATCCAATTGAGATTGTTACTGTGCGATTGCGTTCAAGCGGGCTGGTGGAGCAAAGGAAGGAGAGATTCACAGAGAGTTTCGCCGAAGAGTGCGCAAGCCTCTGATTACAGCTCGGCTTACTTTGATGGAAAAAAATTCCGCACGGCCATTTACGAACGGGAAGAGTTGCAAGCTGGAATGAGGTTGCGAGTGCCTTGTATCGTTAAAGAATATTCGGCGACGACCTTAATACATAAGGGGGCGGGCGCAAGTGTCGATGGCCATGGGAATTTGGTCGTGGAGTGGGCCGGCAAAGCGTAGCGCTCTGCTTTGCCAACGCCCTCCAAAACGATGAAGCAGTTCGATCCGACAACTTTGGAAATTTACCGCGCGCTCTTCACTTCAGTGGCGGAGGAGATGGGCATTGCCTTACGCCGGACGGCATTCTCCCCCAACATCAAGGAGCGTCGCGATTATTCCTGTGCTGTTTTTGATCGCGCCGGTCGGGTGATTGCCCAGGGCGATCACATGCCGGTACATCTCGGCTCGATGCCGATGGCAGTCGCCGCTGCCTTAGAAGAAATCAACCTTCAGCCGGGCGACGTTGTCGCGCTCAACGATCCCTATGCCGGTGGCACCCACTTGCCGGATGTGACGTTGGTGAGCGGCCTGTGGGACGGACGCGGTGACTCGGCGCCGCGGCGACACGGAGACACGGAGACACGGGGAGACGGGGACGCGGCGACGGCGAGACACGGAGACACGGAGACACGGAGACACGGAGACAGCGCGATGGGGCGAAGCGGCGCTACGGAGAAAAGGCTCAGATCTAACATCAACCGCTCACCCCATCGCCGCGTTTCCGCGTCTCTACCCCCTCTCTTCTACGTCGCCAACCGTGCGCACCATGCTGACATCGGCGGCGCAACGCCCGGATCGATGGGATTAGCTTCCGACATTTATGGCGAAGGCTTGCGCATACCGCCGCTTCGCCTTGTGAGAAATGGCGAGCTTGATACAGACACGATGCGATTAATTCTGGCGAATGTGCGAGGACAGCATGAGCGTCAGGGTGACTTTCAAGCGCAGATTGGTTCGTTGAAGACTGGCGCGCGACGGCTGTTGGAAATTGTCGATCGCCGGGGCACCAAAGAAGCCAGCGAGTACGCGGAACATCTGATCGCATACTCAGCGCGAGTGATGCGTCGTGTGATAAAGGAAATACCCGATGGCCGTTACCAGGCTGAAGACCTGCTCGACGACGACGGCATTAGCAACGAACCCATCGTCCTGCGAGTGCAGCTGACAATCAAAGGCGAAAGCGCTGTAGTAGATTTCAGTGGCAGCGCCGCGCAAGTTGCGGGACCGATCAATGCGGTGGCTGCCATCACCGTGTCTGCCGTTTCGTACGTGTTCCGTTGTTTGCTCACAGGGGATATGCCGGCCAGCGCCGGCTTAATGGAACCGATAACGGTGGTGGCGCCTGCCGGCACGGTCGTGAATGCGGTTCATCCAGCGTCGGTCGCGGGTGGAAATGTGGAGACATCACAACGCATCGTTGATGTCCTTTTCAAGGCATTGTCGCAAGCGGTCCCTGAACGCATTCCTGCCGCCAGCCAGGGAACGATGAACAACCTGACGATCGGCGGGATCGATACACGCAGTGGCAAAGAGTTCTCTTACTACGAAACGGTTGCTGGCGGCATGGGCGCACGGCCTCGACTCGATGGCATGAGCGCGGTTCATACCCACATGACGAATAGTTTGAACACGCCTGTTGAAGCTCTCGAGTATGCCTACCCGCTACGCGTGCGCGAGTACTGTATTCGCAAAGGGTCAGGAGGCAAGGGAAAACATAATGGTGGCGACGGCGTCGTGCGCGAGATTGAAACGCTCGTCCCTGCGCGCATGTCGTTGTTGTCTGACAGAAGAAAGATCGCGCCTTATGGGTTGCGCGGTGGTGATGACGCTGCAGTTGGCAAAGCTGCGATTGTCAGCGAAGGTCGACCTCGATCGATTGCGTCAAAAGGAAGTTGGAACCTGAATCTTGGCGATCGTGTGCGTATTGAAACACCCGGCGGCGGCGGAATTGGCAGGCGGAATACTCGGAAGTAGACAGCTAATAGGTCAACTTAAATAACCTCACAGTTAGGAAGGGGGCCTGCCCTCCCTTAGGGTCAACACAAACATTTCCATTTCTCATTTTTCCAATTCCTATTTTCCATTTATGACCTCCCGGGATCAGGCGAGCGAGGTGTTCGGGGTCTGTGACCTCCGGTGCGCGGCAAGTCTCTGACTTGCCGTCAAGGCATGCATCTTAATCTGGGGTCTTTGACCCATAATTAAGGTCAGAGACCTCCGCTTTATGATGGACCGAGTGTCCTGAGGTCACAGATCCTCTTTAGATCCCTTTAGGTCTTAAGACTTTTAAGTACCCAGGTCTCTATTCTTGATGAACTCAGTGTTCTTGTCGGCTTGGCGGTTTCAGTTTTCCCCATGACAAATGAGAAATGTAAAAATGATAAAGGGGAAATGGTTTATTAAGGCGTCTTGGCGGTTATTATTTCCCAATGACAAGTGACAAATTGTGACAAATGACTAATGGAAAATGTTTTGGTATCTCTCCCAGGTCGGCACCGTCCGCCTGACTACTGACTACTGACTACTGACTACTTCCTATGTTGTCAGTCTCCGATAAATTCCCGGCAGTCTTTCCGGCAGTGAAAGCACATCATCAATAATCGTATAACCAATCTCGCCGTAAAGATCTTTTAACTCTGACTCCGATTCGCGATCTATAGTGATGCAAAACGGAGTGATGCCCTGGATCTTCGCCTGCCGCAATGCTTCGCGAGTGTCTTCGCGCGCATAACGCGCATCTCCGTAGTCGTGATCGTAGGGACGACCATCGGATAACACAATCAACAAACGCGTGCGGGCCTGCTGGTTTGCGAGCTTTGCGGTCGCATGACGAATCGCTGCTCCGAGCCGCGTGTTGTTTTGGTAAGTGATGCCGCCAATCCGCTGCTTTACTTCATCGGAGTACCTCTCGGAAAAATCCTTGACGATATAAAACTTCACATTGCGCCGTCCCTCCGAAGTGAAGCCGTGGATTGCGTAAACATCCCCAACCGCTTCCAACGCCTCGCTCATCAACACCAGTCCTTCTTTTTCGATCTCGATGATGCGGCGGCCGGGATGTGTATAAGGCTGGAGGGGATGACGTCCAATCGTGCGCGCAGTTGATGAAGATTGGTCAAGCAGAAAAGACACCGCTACATCGCGGCGGCGTCGCAAACGTTTCGTATACAAACGCTCGGACTGATGACCACCACCAACCTTGGATGCCCGGCGATCGAGCACATAATCAACCACCGCATTTAGATCATAATCTTCGCCATCGAGTTCATTGGCGACGCGGGTCAGCTCTTCAGGTTTCAGCAGTTGAAACTGGTGGCGAATGGAGGAAATCACGCCCCGGTGACGTTCGCGAGTTTCGTCGACAAAGCTGCGATCACCGTGCTTCACCTGCTTTTCGATGACGCGGCACCAGCCGAGACGGTGATCCGTCAACTCGCGATCCCATTCGTCGTAATTGTAAGCAACTTCGCCTTCCTGCAGCTCAAGCTCAGCGCTTTCACCTTCGATCCAAGCCTCGCCTCCCTCCAGGTTGTCCGGGTCGCCTTCAGAATCAGGATCGTTCCAGGCGTTGAAGAGGTCGCGCGCATCGCGCCGTTGCGGTTGGCGATCGTCGCGACGGTTACGCATTGACTCGCTAATCATCGAGCTCTCGCGATCGCTTTCGGATGGTTCCTTTTCAACTTCAAGTTGTTGGACTGAATCATCGGTGGGAACGACTGACTGGAAAAGCACGAACGCGCGCTGGGTGGCCATCAGGGTGTCGGCGACTGTTGCGCCCGGCTCCGTCAGGTATTCAGCAAAGATTGTCTCCAGTTCTGAAACTATTTGACCGTAAAACTGCCGAGTATCAGCAAGCGCGCCACCCAACATGGTGATCTGGAAGAGGATCTCGAAAGGGAGGAGTGTGGCGGGGAGATCGGTGATCTTAGGACGAGCTGGGCGCAGATGTTCGCGCACGAGATCGAGATCGCGTGCGAGGCCGCGGTACTTCTGCCGCAGTTGGTAATCAATACGGCCATTCTCCAGAGTTCCAAAGATACGGCGCGCTAACGGCGAATCAGGAAAGAGACGCAGCACAGCAGAGTAATCAAGCTCGGCCGAAGCTGCGGGGCGCGTTTCTTCTGAAACTTCAGACGCCGGAAGATCCGCGAGGTAACCATTGAGCGCAAACGCATCACGCTCACCGGCATTCTCAGGATCGTAAGCGGCCGCGATGGCTGCATGCGACGCCCTGAGCTCGGAAGTGTTGCGTTCGTAAGTGCCGAATTCGATTTGACCGGCTGCGTGGGCGGCTAAAACTTTGTACAGGCGGAAGTCGAGTTCCGCATCGCCAAACTCAGCCACGAGCGAGGGCAAGTGAATGGTCTTTCCGTCGCCAATTCGGGTTTCGATAGGCACAGCCGCAATCGGTGCAATCTCAATCTCCTGACCAGTCAACGCTTCAACGTAAAGACGCAGGATGTCTTTGACGGAATCGAGTGCCAGACCGGCGCTGCCGGAATGCAACACCGAATAGCTGCTTCGTGTTTCCAACGCAAAATAACTGCGGCGCGCGCGCGCGTCAGTTCTGGTTGTTGTCAGACCGTTTTGCGCCCACTCGGCAAACTGCTCAATAGCTACCGTTCGCAGCACTCCTGGACTGGAACGAAAACAAGCAAGGGCCGCTTCGCCATCCACGCGAGCGATTTCCATCGTCAACGCGATCACACGCTTCATTAACGAGATTGAATCCGAAGACTTTTGGTCGCTGAAGAAGCCGCGAACAAACCGCGGGCTAGCGCGAACAAACGCGACGAGTGAGGCGTTGCCGTGTTGTGCCACCACTTTCAACAGCTCGATCCAATCGGCAAACAGCTCAGGGGCCATGCGCAGCACTGAGCCACCCGCCAGCATTAGATTTAAAGCGCCGCCACCGCCTCTTTCGAGAAATGCGTCCGTGCCGGCGATCAGTCTCAGAGCGTCTCTGTCATTAAGATTTTCGAGCGCAGTGGGAATAGCTGACCAGGCATCGGCGGCCATGCCACCCGCGCGAAAGGCGAACGACGATGCGAGCGCAAATGATTGTTCCAATACTGCCGGGTCAGCAAATTTCTTTAAGGCGGCGACAACTTCCGGCGTAGCGGCGAGAAAATCCGAACTGTGTTTGGCGGAGCGACGCGCGACCTCAGCGGCAATTTCGAGTGCGCTCAACAACACAATCGGATCATCAAGAGACGCAGACAACTGAGGCGCACGACGGAGTGTGTCTGTTGCATTCGCCGCCGAAAGCGTCATCTGCCGAGCACACACTTGAAACAAAACGGAATGCGAGCTACGAGGGACTGACTTGAGATCGTCCACGCCGGCAAGAAAGAAAGAGATCGCAGTTTCAACATCGCCCATCGCCAGGCGGCGACCCATCTCTCCCCATGCTCGTAATTCTGCGACTTCAAGAACTTCGGATGCCGCCGGTGCGGCGCGCAGAAACTCAATAGCGGCGCGTAAGGAGATCCCTCCAACCGAAGCTGAAGTTTCGAGAATCGCTGTCGAGACGTTGAGAGGAAGTCGGGCGAGCCCACGCGTTAACTCCAAAACCGATTGGCGTTCAGCGGCACTGCGAGCGGAAGGGAATTGCTTTTCCAACTCAAAGGAATCGTCTATGGGATCGGAGTTCATGTTTCAGGTTCCCGGTTCCGAGTTCGAAATCTCAGGGTTACAGCTTTAGGGTCTCAGGTTGAGGTCTTTGACCGCTCGGTGCGCGGCAAGTCTCTGACTTACCGTTGGTGCAATAAAATTAATACGGGTCTTTGACCCAGGTCGAAGACCTGTAAGTTGACACGGTAGCAGCGGCAAGTCAGAGACTTGCCGCGCACCAGCGGTCAAAGACCTCGATTGTCTGTTGGATCGGTGTCATCTTATTCGGGTTTCCGGTGTCGGGTCTCGGTGTCAGTCACTCAAGCATTAAGGCCACTCGGTACAGGACGGGAGCGGTTGCGACCGCTGCCATTGCCAAGTTCCAATTGCCGATTTTCGATTGTTCCTTCAGCTAACGGTTAATTGGCAATTGCCAACCAGCAATCGACAATGGCATCGGTCGCAACCGCTCCAGTACTGTACCGAGTGGCCTCGATACTTGAGTGACTGACCCGACACCTATAACCCAACACCCGACAGACCTGAGCCTCACATCACCGTCGTCACGATTTCTCGAATGCTTGTTTGAAGTTCTCGATCATCGGTGATGGGAGAACACATTGCCACGTCGGCGGCAGTAACCGGAGGAATGCCGAGCGCGATCAGTTGCGCGGCGTAGATCAACAAGCGAGTCGAGACACCTTCTTCCAACCCATGTCCCCGCAGGTTCCGAACCTTCTGGCCAATCAGCACGAGGTCCCGTGCCGTGCCTTCGTCGACTCCCCCTTCATGCGCGACGATCTCTGTTTCCAACTCTGGTGGTGGATAATCGAAATCGATGGCGACAAAGCGTTGCCGCGTCGATTGCTTCAAGTCTTTCAAAATTGATTGGTAGCCGGGATTGTAGGAGACGACGAGCATGAAGTCTGAAGGGGCGTCGAGAATCGTTCCGCGTTTTTCAATCGGCAAGCGTCGCCGGTGATCTGTAAGTGGGTGAATGATCACCACCGTGTCTTTGCGCGCTTCTACCACCTCGTCCAGGTAACAGATGGCGCCGTTGCGCACCGCGGATGTGAGCGGCCCGTCATGCCAAACCGTCTCCTCGCCTTCCAGAAGAAAACGCCCCACCAGGTCTGTCGCCGACAGATCCTCATGACATGCGACAGTAATGAGCGGTCGCTCAAGTCGCCAGGCCATGTGTTCCACAAAGCGCGTTTTGCCGCAGCCGGTTGGTCCTTTGAGAATTACCGGCAAACGGGCGGAGTGTGCTGCTTCGAAGAGATCGATTTCTCTTCCTACCGCGAGGTAAAAAGGCTCTGAGGCGACGCGAAATTCTTCAATTGCTTGTTCTGACATAAAAGTTTCGAGTTCCGGGTTTCGAGTTCCGGGTTTGTTTGCCGACTCAGCGTTACAAAATGTCCCACCGCTTCCGGCCCGCACCTGACTCATTCGCTTGGGTACTGTATTCTAGAGCGTGAGAGAGAAAACCCGAAACTCGGAACCCGAAACTCGGAACTCGAAACTCGGAACTCGAAACGTTATGCGCATCGCGGTGGCAATGAGTGGCG
The DNA here is from genome assembly GCA_963826235.1 of Pyrinomonadaceae bacterium. GTDB lineage: Bacteria > Acidobacteriota > Blastocatellia > Pyrinomonadales > Pyrinomonadaceae > PSRF01. The sequence goes on from CAWGWE010000003.1 coordinate 1,680,350, forward strand.
GCGTCGATTCATCGGCAGCTGCGGCACTTCTTAAGGAGCAGGGGCACGACCTCGTCGGCTTCACGATGCAGCTGTGGAATCAACGCCGCGGCATCAGCGTTGACGAGAATGGCGATCCCCTCCCGTCGCGCTGCTGTTCCCTGGACGATGTGTACGATGCGCGTCGCGTCGCCGAGGAGTTAGGATTTCCGTTTTATGTGCTCAACCTGGAGCGAGAGTTTGAACGCGACGTTGTCGAACCCTTTGTGGCCAGCTATCTGAAAGGCGAAACACCGATCCCGTGCGTCTCCTGCAACAGCCGCCTGAAGTTTGCTTCGCTTGATCGACTTGCAGCGAGCCTGGGTTGTGAGAAGGTCGCGACCGGACATTACGCGCGTGTGACTTACGATGAGGCAGCGAAGAGATATCGACTCTTCCGCGGACGCAATCTGCAAAAGGACCAGTCGTACTTCCTCTGGGAGTTAACGCAGGAGCAACTATCGCGCTCGCTGTTTCCGCTCGGTGAGATGTCGAAGCCGGAGGTTCGCGATGTTGCACGTCAGAGCAACCTGGCGATTGCGGAGAAAGCAGAGTCGCAGGAGATTTGTTTTGTTCCTGATGGGAACTACGCGGGTTTCATCGATCGCTATCTCGCGGCTGAAGGCGCTGTTGATCGTTTGCCCGGGGCGGGCGAAATAGTTGATGCAAACGGCGCGATAGTGGGAACACACACGGGCATTCATCGCTACACGATTGGGCAGCGCCGCGGCATTGGCATCGCGAAGGAGCGCCCTCTTTACGTTCTGGACATTGATGCGAATAAAAATCAGGTGACGGTTGGTGAATCTGAAGAATTATTGTCGAGTGAGTTTACAGCCGTCGGGGTCAATTGGATTGCGCCTGAGCATCCGTCTCACGCGATTCAGGCGAGCGTCAGGATTCGCTATCGTCACCAGGAAGCGCCGGCAACGATCACACCCCTTGAGAACAACCGCGCTAGAGTGTTATTTGATGATCCGCAGCGCGCGATTACTCCCGGCCAGGCGACTGTGTTCTACGAAGGCGATGAAGTGATTGGCGGTGGCTGGATCGTTAAGGCCCCTAGGCAGTAGGCAGACGGCAGTACCAGTATGTAGTCAACTCAGGCAACCTCAAGGGGGCCTGCCCCCGCTTTCGCACATCACTCAAAACTGATTCCCAACTCAATTTCCACCTCTGCTCGAAAATTGAGTTGTAGCCTCCATCTTTCAATGGGCTTACATACAGCGGGGGCAGGCCCCCTTCCTTACTGTGAGATTATCTAAGTTGAACATACTGCTGCCTTCCGCCGCTGCCTCCTGCCTCCTGCCTCCTGACTCCTGACTCCTTTCAAAACCTTTTCGCCTTCATTTTCGTAACACTTTCACTGAAAAATCCCATTCCCATTAACAATTAAGTATTAAGGCAGGAATTCTTATGGCAATGTCACGAACACGAAAGACGGTATTGATTATCACGGGCATCGTTGTGGCGCTCGGCGTGATGGTGGTTATCGGCGCAGCCTTGATTCTCGCCGCGTTGCGTCAGAGTGCTCCTCCCGTGCGCGACAACAGCGTGCTTGTCCTGCGCTTAGGCGGTCCGCTCCCGGATTACGTTCCCGATGACCCCCTCAGAAAATATTTCGGCGGCACCGATCAGTCACTCAGCAATCTCGTCCTGCAATTCAAGAAGGCCAAAGTAGACGATCGCATCAAGGCAGTCGTGCTCGAAATCGACATGTCGGGTGCGGGTTGGGGCAAGGCGGAAGAGATTCGCGATGCAGTCACTGATTTCCGCGCTTCAGGCAAACCGGTTTATGCCTACATGGAATTCGGCATGAACAAGGAGTACTACATCGCCAGCGCCTGTAATCAAATTTACATGGCGCCCCCGGGTGAATTGTTCATCACCGGCCTCGCCGCCGATGTCATGTTCTTCCGCGGCTCGCTCGATAAGTTAGGTATCTATCCGGACATCTACCAAATCGGCAAATACAAAAGCGCCGGCGACATGTTCACGCAGAAGCAAATGACGGACGCGCATCGTGAGTTCATCAATTCCTACATTGACGACATGTTCGCGCGCTACGTTGATGCGATTGCCAAGGCGCGCGGCAAGTCGTTCGAAGAAGCGAAGGCCTGGATTGATGACGCTCCTTTCGGCGCGGAGAAAGCCAGGCAGGCCGGCTTGATTGACGCTTCAGCTTACCGCGATCAACTAGACAAAGAACTCAAATCAAAGTTTGGTTACAAAGAGAATGAAAACCTGCGCGTAGTGCGCGGCGCCGACTACAAGGAAGTGACACCTGAGTCGCTGGGACTCAACAAGGGCGAACGCATCGCATTGATCTACGCGACTGGCAGTATCGGTTCCGGCCGTTCTGAGAATAGTCCCACCGGTGATCAATCGATCGGTTCCGATACTGTGGTGAAGGCTCTCACCGATGCGCGTAACGACCCTTCGATCAAGGCCATCGTGATTCGGGTCGACAGTCCTGGTGGTTCCGGGCTGGCTTCCGACATCATTTGGCACGCGGTGGAATCTGCAAAAGAAAAGAAGCCCGTAGTAGTTTCAATGGGTGACGTCGCCGCGTCAGGCGGGTACTACATCGCCGCTGGCGCCAACAAGATCGTCGCGCAGCCTTCCACCGTTACTGGCTCAATAGGAGTTCTTGCCGGAAAGCCGGTGATGAGAGGTTTCTACGATTGGATCGGAGTCTCAAACGAATATGTCTTGCGCGGCAAGAACGCCGGTATCTTTCGCGAAACTGAGAAATTCACTCCCGATGAGCGCGCGAAGTTTGAAGAGTGGATCAAAAATACTTACTACGAAGATTTCGTACCCAAGGTCGCGAAGGGTCGCAACAAAGAAGCAGCTTATGTTGACTCGATTGCGCAGGGCCGGGTTTGGACCGGATCGCAAGGCAAGGAGCGAGGCCTGGTAGACGAGTTTGGTGGTCTTGATCGAGCGATCGAAGTAGCAAAGCAATTGGCGAACATACCGGCGGATAAAGGTGTTCAGCGGGTGATCCTGCCGTACCCGCGAACGTTTCTCCAGGAATTGCTGAATGTTGGCGGCGACGGTACGTCGGTTGAAGTGCAGCAACAGCGCGCGATAGCGGCCGCGCTACCTGAAGACGCGCGCCGCGCGTTCCGTTTCATGCGACTGATGGATCAAATGAAGAATGGCCAGAGGATGCTTTTAATGCCTTATGACATACGAGTTAAATAGGGGACGGGGAAACGGAAGCGGAAACCCCAACTAGAACTAACCGCCAAGCCGCCAAGGGACCCGCAGGGTTCGCCAAGACTGTTAAACGAACTTAGTACTTTGTGCTTAGTACTTTGCTCCAGCAGCATCAACAGGTCATATCTTCCGCATCAGCATTAACATCTCAACGTAAATTTCATCAGCGAAACAAAGTTCAAGCACCAAGCTCAAAGCTCGTTTTATCAGGCGACTTGGCGGTTCCTTGTTGCCTTCCAATGAAAAATAAAAATTACAAATGGAAAATGATTTTTTTCTTCGTCATGCCTTAGAGATCTTCGTCACGCCTCCCATGTACGGCTGCAGCACTTCCGGAATTAATACGGTCCCATCCTCCTGTTGAAAGTTCTCCAAAATCGCAATCCACGTCCGACCGACCGCCAAACCCGACCCATTTAAAGTGTGTACATATTCCGGCTTGCTACCGCCCGAGCGGCGAAAGCGAATCTGCGCGCGCCGTGCCTGAAACGCTTCATAATTCGAACAGGACGAAATCTCACGGAAGGTATTCTGCGATGGCAACCAAACCTCGAGGTCGTACGTCTTCGCTGAGCCGAAGCCCATATCGCCTGTCGAAAGTGTCACCGTTCGATAGTGCAGTCCTAGCTTTTGCAGGATGGCCTCAGCATGCATCGTCAACGATTCAAGCTCTTCATAAGAATTCTCCGGCAGGGCATACTTAACCAGCTCGACCTTTTCGAACTGATGCTGGCGAATTAGTCCGCGAGTGTCTTTGCCGTAACTTCCGGCTTCCGAACGAAAGCAAGGCGTGTAAGCAACAAACCGCTGCGGTAACTCAGACGCATCCAAAATTTCTTCGCGCCGGTAATTTGTCACCGGCACCTCGGCTGTTGGTATCAGATAGAGATCGCGTTCGTCGTTTAGTTTAAACAGGTCTTCTTCAAATTTTGGAAGATTCCCTGTTCCGAACAGCGAATCTTTGTTAACGATAAATGGCGGCAGAGTTTCCTCGTATCCATGTTCCTGTGTATGCACGTCGAGCATGAAATTAATGATGGCTCGACTCAAACGCGCGCCCGCGCCTTTGAGAATCGCAAAACGTGAGGCGGCAATCTTTGCCGCGCGATCCAGGTCCAGAACGCCAAGCGCATTGCCGAGATCGACATGATCTTTTGGTTGAAAGCTAAACTCCGGTTTCACGCCCCAGCGCCGGACTTCTATGTTTGCCCCTTCATCGGCACCAACGGGAACACTTTCATGGGGTAGGTTCGGCAGAGTCGAAAGCATTTCCCGCATTCGCGTCTCTGCTTTCTCGCGTAGCTGGTCCAACCCACTAATGCGGTCCTTTAATTCGCCTACTTTTTTGCGGCGTGTCTCGGCCTCATCCCGTTTGCCGTCCTTCATCAGAGCGCCAATTTCGCGACTGGCGGCATTGCGTTCGGCGTTTAGTTGATCGGATTCGCCGATGGCCCGACGGCGTTCCGCTTCGGCAGAAGCGAAATCATTGAGAGCGTCAGCCGGTAAACCGCGGCTTTGTAGTTTCGCGCGCACCTCATCGAAGTGTTCTCGCACATAATTCAGATCAAGCATTTATTCGGTGTTCCAGTATGTATCCTTAGAATTCCTGATCGTGGGGCGTCAGTGTACCCGAGTGCGTCAACGGATGAATAGTCTATGCACACTAACTAGCGAGTCGATTAATTAAGAGAGCGGGATGCTTTTTCTCAATGTCCTGAGCTAGCGTCGGTTCGGCTTAGCCGCCGCAGGTGGGCGTGGCTTGGCCGCGCCTTAGCAAATTTTAGGGCTATGCCCAACGTTTTGGACCTTCGAAATTCCAAGGGCCGAGCGCGTACCAACGGCCGACCCCCAATATTCTTGTCTGACGCCATGGCGCGGCAGACCCGGCGCCGCACACCCGGCGGCAAAGCCGAACCCTCCCACATCTGAGTTTTGAGGCAAAGCCAAGCGGGGCAAAACGAGAGGCGTAGCGCAAGTGGGCGGGGAGCAGTTACAAATATGATTTCATGCCGATTAACGAGTTGGCGTTAAAGGACATGAAAAAACCTCCCGCCTCATTTCTAAACTGAAAGAAGCACGGGAGGCTCTTGGAGTGTGGAATGGTTTTGTTTGTCGGATTATTCCGCAGCACTCTTGCGCCGCTTTCGCACCTTCGCTGCCACGCCTGCCAGGCCAGTGCCTAACAGAAGCATGGAGACTGGCTCGGGCACTGGAGCTGTAGGTGTGCCTGTGCCGCCGATACGAACCTGCCGCAGATCCTCAAACTCAACACCGGCACCGGCGAGCAGGGTTATGGAGGTCATTAACTGACCGTTAATTGCGTCCACGGTGAAAAAGTTCTGACCGTTCGCGTCAACCTGTACGAGTTGCTCAAATACACCACCGTTAATGTTTACTCCGAGGACTCGGATCGTCACGGTCCCATTCGTGGCGGAGTTTAGGTTAAAGACGGCTCGTGTAAATGTTGCTCCTCCATCCAATGAGAAGCCAATGTTGGTGAAAGGGTCATTGTTCGATCCGGGCGTGATCACTGCCTGCCCGGAAGCGTCGGCGTTAAGGGTTCCCCCGGATGACACAAAAGAGACACCGAACAGGCCCGAATTGACAGTTCCGGTTACGACCGGAACGTTGGTAGCGTCATTAAGCAGGACGTTGTCCGTACCCTGGTTGTTTACTCCAGCGATGACGACAATATCGGCACGCGCAGTTAAGACGCTGCCCAGTGTGAGTGCCGAAGGCTAAAGCCATGAGGCCCGCCTTTCTTACTAGGTGCATAACAGATACTCCTTACCTTATATACTAGGCGCCATTGCGGACCTGCGCCCGCAATGGCTTGGTTTTGTGCGCCCGGCAGGGCGCTCTTACTAGGGAGTGAAAGTCTCCTACGAGCCCGACAGGGGGAATCGTTAGCCGGACGGCAAGGGTGTCCATCGCGAGGTGGAATCTGAAGGAAGCCGCAGGCAAAGCGCTGGTCCGACGAACAGGAATCGCATGAGGCGTGCAAACTGGATGAGAAGGCAAATCCTTTCAAAGTCCAAAACCTGTCCGGAAAGTTTGTGCGTAAATGCGGCGGATATAAGCGTGAAGGTGAGAGCGCATTACCCGGGGAGATCTGCAACTTTGCCACGAGCTACCGGTGCTGAGAGGTGCTGGGATGAAGTTGCAGAAGTCAGCCGCGGGCATAGTAGGTCCATCGACCGGACCGAAGGCCCAAACATGAAGTAACGGAACGGAGACTTAAGTTTCGATGAGCAGCAGAGACGCGGACAGAAGAGCTGAGATGCTCGATTCCCACCCGGAAGGCAGCCAACGGAATTGGCGAGGAGAAGGCTTGGGTGCGTCAAGCGACACGGTAACGAGAGAACACTCTGACCCGGAAGCAGAGCAGTTGTTAGAAGCAGTGGTCGAACGAGAGAACATGTGGCGAGCGCTCAAGCAGGTCGAGCGAAACAGAGGCGCAGCGGGAGTCGATGAGATGACCGTTGAGCAGATGCGAGCTTACTTGCGCGAGCACTGGCTACGAATCAAGGAGGAACTGTTGAGCAGCGACTATCAACCGCAGCCGGTGCTGAAGGTGGAGATACCGAAGCCCGGTGGCAAAGGAATGAGGATGTTGGGCATTCCAACGGTGATAGACCGACTGATTCAGCAGGCGCTGCATCAAATAGTTAGCCCACTCTTTGAAGGGAGCTTTTCGGAATCGAGTTACGGCTTTCGGCCGCAACGAAGCGCGCAGCAGGCAGTGTTAAAGGCACGCCAGTATGTACGCGAAGGGCGGCGCTGGGTCGTGGACATCGACTTGGAGAAGTTCTTTGACCGAGTTAATCACGACGTCTTAATGTCGCGATTAGCACGGGGCATCAAAGACAAGCGAGTGCTGCGCTTGATCCGCAGATACCTGCAGGCCGGAATGATGTCGAATGGATTGACGAGTGCGCGGCGGGAAGGAACACCGCAGGGTGGACCACTTTCGCCACTGCTATCGAACATTCTGCTCGACGAGTTAGACAAGGAGCTGGAACGACGCGGTCACAAGTTCTGCCGCTACGCCGACGATTGCAACATCTATGTGCAGTCGCGAAGTGCTGGAGAGCGAGTGATGAAATCTGTCAGCAGCTTCCTCGAAAGACAATTACGGTTAAAAGTTAATGCGGAGAAAAGTGCAGTGGCTCGTCCGTGGGAGCGAAAGTTTCTAGGCTACTCGATGACGTGGCACCGTGAGGCGCGGCTAAAAGTAGCGCCGAGCTCAGTGCAACGGCTGAAGGATAAGCTACGGGAAATCTTTCGCCGTGGGAGCGGACGCAACCTGAGTAAGTTAATCGAAGGGGAACTGACACCATTGTTGCGCGGCTGGATGAACTACTTTCGGCTGGCACAGGTGAAAGGCATCTTCGAGGAACTAGACGGCTGGATACGGCGCAAACTGCGCGGTCTTATCTGGCGTCAATGGAAACGGACTGTTACCCGCGCTAAAGGAATGATGCAACGAGGTCTGAGGGAGTCTCAGGCTTGGGAATCAGCGACCAATCGGCGCGGCCCCTGGTGGAATGCCGGCGCTGCGCATATGAACGCTGCTTTCCCTAAGTCCTACTTTGATCGCTGTGGTCTTTTGTCACTGCTGGAACAACGCCGACGCCTCCAGTTTGCTTGATGAACCGCCGTATACGGAACCGTACGTACGGTGGTGTGGGAGGACGGCGGAGGTAACTCCGCCTCCTACCCGATGTGCGCCCGGCAGGGCGCTCTTACTAGGGAGTGAAAGTCTCCTACGAGCCCGACAGGGGGAATCGTTAGCCGGACGGCAAGGGTGTCCATCGCGAGGTGGAATCTGAAGGAAGCCGCAGGCAAAGCGCTGGTCCGACGAACAGGAATCGCATGAGGCGTGCAAACTGGATGAGAAGGCAAATCCTTTCAAAGTCCAAAACCTGTCCGGAAAGTTTGTGCGTAAATGCGGCGGATATAAGCGTGAAGGTGAGAGCGCATTACCCGGGGAGATCTGCAACTTTGCCACGAGCTACCGGTGCTGAGAGGTGCTGGGATGAAGTTGCAGAAGTCAGCCGCGGGCATAGTAGGTCCATCGACCGGACCGAAGGCCCAAACATGAAGTAACGGAACGGAGACTTAAGTTTCGATGAGCAGCAGAGACGCGGACAGAAGAGCTGAGATGCTCGATTCCCACCCGGAAGGCAGCCAACGGAATTGGCGAGGAGAAGGCTTGGGTGCGTCAAGCGACACGGTAACGAGAGAACACTCTGACCCGGAAGCAGAGCAGTTGTTAGAAGCAGTGGTCGAACGAGAGAACATGTGGCGAGCGCTCAAGCAGGTCGAGCGAAACAGAGGCGCAGCGGGAGTCGATGAGATGACCGTTGAGCAGATGCGAGCTTACTTGCGCGAGCACTGGCTACGAATCAAGGAGGAACTGTTGAGCAGCGACTATCAACCGCAGCCGGTGCTGAAGGTGGAGATACCGAAGCCCGGTGGCAAAGGAATGAGGATGTTGGGCATTCCAACGGTGATAGACCGACTGATTCAGCAGGCGCTGCATCAAATAGTTAGCCCACTCTTTGAAGGGAGCTTTTCGGAATCGAGTTACGGCTTTCGGCCGCAACGAAGCGCGCAGCAGGCAGTGTTAAAGGCACGCCAGTATGTACGCGAAGGGCGGCGCTGGGTCGTGGACATCGACTTGGAGAAGTTCTTTGACCGAGTTAATCACGACGTCTTAATGTCGCGATTAGCACGGGGCATCAAAGACAAGCGAGTGCTGCGCTTGATCCGCAGATACCTGCAGGCCGGAATGATGTCGAATGGATTGACGAGTGCGCGGCGGGAAGGAACACCGCAGGGTGGACCACTTTCGCCACTGCTATCGAACATTCTGCTCGACGAGTTAGACAAGGAGCTGGAACGACGCGGTCACAAGTTCTGCCGCTACGCCGACGATTGCAACATCTATGTGCAGTCGCGAAGTGCTGGAGAGCGAGTGATGAAATCTGTCAGCAGCTTCCTCGAAAGACAATTACGGTTAAAAGTTAATGCGGAGAAAAGTGCAGTGGCTCGTCCGTGGGAGCGAAAGTTTCTAGGCTACTCGATGACGTGGCACCGTGAGGCGCGGCTAAAAGTAGCGCCGAGCTCAGTGCAACGGCTGAAGGATAAGCTACGGGAAATCTTTCGCCGTGGGAGCGGACGCAACCTGAGTAAGTTAATCGAAGGGGAACTGACACCATTGTTGCGCGGCTGGATGAACTACTTTCGGCTGGCACAGGTGAAAGGCATCTTCGAGGAACTAGACGGCTGGATACGGCGCAAACTGCGCGGTCTTATCTGGCGTCAATGGAAACGGACTGTTACCCGCGCTAAAGGAATGATGCAACGAGGTCTGAGGGAGTCTCAGGCTTGGGAATCAGCGACCAATCGGCGCGGCCCCTGGTGGAATGCCGGCGCTGCGCATATGAACGCTGCTTTCCCTAAGTCCTACTTTGATCGCTGTGGTCTTTTGTCACTGCTGGAACAACGCCGACGCCTCCAGTTTGCTTGATGAACCGCCGTATACGGAACCGTACGTACGGTGGTGTGGGAGGACGGCGGAGGTAACTCCGCCTCCTACCCGATGACAGACGGAAATCCTCGGATAAGCGAGTTCCTCAAGCCGTAGTTGCCGCTAAGCCGAAGATTATCGACGGCAGAGGTGCAGTGGAAAAGAAAAGACGCGATGGTTTCCTGTGCAATGCGGATGCCGTATCTGCAGCTGCAAATAAAGTGGTTTTTGGGTTTAACGAAAAATTAAGTAAGCGAAAAATCCAAGACTCAGACTGCGATCCAGACTTCACACCGTTAGCCTTCGTTAGCGGAAACAGCGCGGTGAAGAAACTGGCAGACCTCAGGCGGCCACTCAGAAGATGAAAAGGGGCTGCCACTGGGAGCCGTTCGTTCAGAAAATTGCCTTCTCACTGAAGTCACGAGCATAATCATTCGACTCAATTTCCGACGAGGGTTTTATGCTTCCACTGTTTGGCATTTTTCTACCCTTATTCCTGTTTTCCCCGACTGCTACCCAGCCGCAGCGCCTCATTACAGTGCAGGCTGCCAGGTCGATCAGCGGACACGTTACCGATGATCGGCACAACGCGGTTCCCGATCTGCAGGTCGAGCTTCTCAATGACGCGGAATCTGTAATTCAACGAACTAAGACGGACGGATCAGGAAGATTCATGTTTCGACGAATGACCACCGGGATTTTCCAGGTCAGAGTGCAGACCTACGGGACCAGCTATATCGGTCAAACCAAACGCGTCCAGCTCGAAGCCACGCGCGCTTTTGAACAGGTCGATTTTGTTCTGGTAGTAAGCAAGACTTCGACAACGGCGATCCCGGGAGCAGTTTTTGTTCAGGAAGTTCCAGAGCCAGCTCGCAAGGAATTTGAGCGCGCAAGTGCGCTGTTGCAGAAAGCCGAGCAGCGAAATGAAGGTTTGGCAGCACTGAAAAAAGCGATCGAGATTTTTCCGCTTTACTATGAAGCACTTAACTTGTTAGGCGCGGAATACGTGAAGCAAAAGGAATATGAGCTGGCGGTTGCGGTGTTAAGCAAAGCAATCGAGGTGAATAGTCGCGCGTATCACAGCTTGAACTCGCTCTCGGTTGCTCAATATAACCTTAAGCAAATGCCGCTAGCGATCGAATCAATGCGCCGGGCAATCTCCCTTAACAACAAATCCGTTAATGCGAATCTTTGGTTGGGAATGCTGCTACGGCAGTCAGGTAAGTTGGAGGAGGCCGAGAAGTATCTAAGAGAGGCGAATGAATTAGCCGCCGCAAAGAACGCCGACGCGCACTGGGAGTTGGCCCTGCTTTTCAATCAACTGAAGAAATATAAGGAAGCTGCCGACGAGCTGGAGTTGTTTTTGAAAGTTCAGCCAGAAGCGCGAGACACAGAGCTGATCAAAAAACTCATTCTGAGATTGCGGCAACAAGCAGCAAAAGGGTGAGCGAGGATATTCAAACGTTCGTTCCTCTCAAAAAGGCATGATGCCTTTGGACATCAATCTCCAACGCTTCGTTCTCCCACAGCGCGAACGGTAGTTCTCAACCTGAAATTCCGGCAATTGTCCGCTTCTTTCCGGGCCTAGAAAAATAACGGACGCTTCAATCCCGCTCCCCGCTATTAGCGAAGCACAGGAATCCTCAAAGACCTTTTGAAATTCCTGTACGACTGCCAGTTTCCTGTTGCGCACTTCAACCAGCGCCGCCGTTTCCACGAGAATGCCCTGATGCATGTCGCCGCCGAGCAGCAGTAGCTCGTCAACGCCGTTCGCATCAAGATCAGTCTTCTTAAGAATCCCGCTCTTAAAATTAAGATCGACATCTAACACGAGCTTATTACCGGAAAAGACTGCCAGGCGTTTCGAGCCAAAATTGTCGGCGTGTGAGGCGTCGCATTCTCCTACAGATATGACGTAAGCGATCTGCTTTTCCCCAGCAGCAGTGAACGACCCGCTTGCCGTATCGAGAATCGAAGGAACAAATTGGCCCGCCTTCCTCATCGCAGCAAGATAATCCTCAGCACCCGACGTTTCTACATCTGCCTTGCAGTAACGCGGGTCGCTTAAGTATTTCCGGAAGACCGCGTCAAGCACTTGTTTGCTGGAGGCGGCCGTGATGCGTGGCGGGTTGTTGCGCGTTTGTGTTCGGAAATCAAATAACTTCGCGCGGGTAGATTGTGCAGCGATTGGAATGCAAGCGCAGAGTGAAATGAGGACGATGGACACCAGCGTTTTCATAGCGGGGTTATGCGATTGAATCATTGAATCATCGGGTCATTGAATCATTGAATCATTGAGTGATTAAGTCATTGAATTATTGAGTGATTGAGCGATTGAGTGATTGAAACATTGAAACATCGGGAATGACTCTTGGAAGCTATTTCAATGACCCGATGACTCAATGGTTCAATGACTCAATGACCGATGATTCAATGACCTCCATTTGTTGTAATCTCTTGAAATATGGTAAGAGAGAATCTCTTTCAATCTTGCAAAAAAGTGACGCTAGCCGACGCGAGCGCGAGTGTCAAATGTGTCGCAAGCTGTTAGCTTGCTGGAGCAGAGTAGCACTTGAGCTGCAACCATGCGCACAGAAATTAATAGTTACTAAACATGCCACAAAAAGTTCGTAAAGCAGTTTTTCCGGCCGCCGGGTTAGGAACTCGTTTTCTGCCGGCAACCAAATCATCTCCGAAAGAGATGTTGCCGCTCGTCGACAAGCCGCTGATTCAATATGTGATCGAAGAAGCTGTGGCTTCCGGAATCGAATCAATCGTAATCGTGACTGGCCGCGGCAAGACGACGATTGAAGACCACTTCGACGTTTCTTTTGAATTGGAGCGTCTGCTCGAGGAAAGAGGGAAAGGCGAACAGCTGAAAGAGATGCGTGCAATTTCCGAGATGGCTCGCATCAGTTATGTGCGGCAAAGAGAAGCACTCGGTCTTGGGCATGCCGTACTGCAGGCGAAAGACAGTGTGGGTAATGAGCCGTTCGCGGTCCTTCTTAGTGACGACATCATTGATGCGCCGACGCCGGCACTGAAGCAACTGCTCGACGTCTACGAGAAATATGACGCGCCTGTCGTTGCAGTTTTTGAAGTTGAAGGTGAAGCGATCTCGCGCTTTGGCGTGGTGGACGCGGAAGAAGTAGAGCCGGGTGTTTACCGCATCAAGGACATGGTGGAAAAACCGAAGTTCGCCGATGCGCCTTCAAATCTGGCGATCATTGGCCGCTACGTTCTCACGCCCAATATTTTCCCAGAGCTCGAAAAAACTAAGCCGGGGGCGGTTGGCGAGATTCAGATTACGGACGCGATGCGTGCGCTCCTGAAGCAGCGGCCGTTCTACGCAGTCCGTTTCGCAGGCACGCGTTACGACGCGGGCGACAAGCTTGGGTTCCTGATTGCCACAGTTGAGTTTGCGTTGAAACATCCGGAACTTGCAAATGAGTTTCGCGAGTACTTAAAGAACAGGGAAAAAGGGGAATAGGGAAGAGGGGAAAAATACTTAGCAGTTTCGTAACCCTGCTCCCCCGTTACCCTGGACCCCTGTTACCCTATTTTCCCCTGTTACCCTGCTGGTCGAACATGTCCAATCAAAAACCCTTCTCTGGTCGAGTAGCAATCGTCACCGGGGCCACGCGTGGCATTGGGCGGGCCATTGCCGTTGAACTTGCTCGCCACGGCGCCGATGTAGCGTTCAATTATGCAAAGAGCGCTGAGGCTGCGGAGTCGCTCACTAAAGAGATCGAAGCTCTTGGCGCGCGGGCGCTGGCTACTCAATGCGACGTCGCGAGTACAGAAGCGGCTGCGGAGATGGTGAAGCAGGTTAAAGAGGCTTGGCGACGCATCGACTTCCTCGTTAATAATGCCGGCATCACCCGCGACAATTTGATTCTGCGAATGAAGGAAGCTGATTGGGATGAAGTGATTGATACGAATCTCAAAGGCGCCTGGAATTTCGCCAAAGCTGCTTTGCGCGTCATGTTGCGCCAGGACACTGGCGGCTCGGTACTCAACATTTCCTCAATCAGCGGCAGCGTAGGGATGCCTGGGCAGTCCAACTACTCGGCCTCTAAGGCGGGGATGGTGGGTTTGACTAAAGCTCTGGCTAAGGAGGTCGCCAGCCGGAGGGTCACGGTTAACGCGTTGGCCCTCGGAATGGTGGCGACAGACATGGCGGGGGCGCTTGATGAATCTTATCGAGCAAAGATCATCGAACAGATTCCTCTCGGGCGCTTTGCGGAGGCAGATGAAGTAGCCCGCATTGCCTGCTTTTTGCTTTCCGACGACGCGCGCTACATCACCGGCCAGGTGATTCAGGTTGATGGCGGGCTTGCTATGTAGGTTGAGTTAAGCGTCAGTAATTGAAAAGAACATTTGCCATTTTTCATGATTTTTCATTTGTCATTCGCGAATTCAGGTTGGAAGTGCAACGCAGGCCCGAAGGGCTGAAAGTTAATAGCCACGCCCGCGAGGGCGTGGAACACTCGAGAAATTCGGTCCCAGGTCCGAAGGACCGCATTGCAGCGGTGGCCCATCACTTCGCACCTTCGGCGCTCTTGTTTTTATTGGGAACCGCGTCCACGCCCTTACGGGCGCGGCTATTAACTTTAGGCCCTTCGGGCCCGTGGGTTGCACTGCTAACTTGAATTCACCTTTCTTCAGACTTGAGACAAAGAGCCTTTCCCGGTTACCATGCACCCCTCTCCTCCAGACATTAGCAAACTTGAGCCGGCATCTTCCCGCTGGTAAAATGCGTCCGCTCGCGGTTCGAATTAAGACTGAGGGCGCGCCCAGAAACCGCGCGCTTCGTGCAGGATCCCTCCTGCGCTAACCTCGCAATAACCAACAGGAGAAGTTTATGAAATCCCGTCGTTTGTTCGCCCTCATCGGGCTGATGTTTAGTCTAGTCCTTTCCCTTACTGTTCCGGCTCCCGCTCAAAAGGTGGGGAAAGCAGCCAAAGCCGGCAAGCTAACTAATGCGAAGCTGCAAAAGGGAAAGCAAAGCGCAGCCCGGCAGTCGTTCAGTATCCCGCCGAGGATCACAGACTGTCCCAACACCGCAACAATCACTCCGGGTGTAACAGTCAACGGAACTTTGACATCAGGGGACTGCCAACTTTCAGACGGTTCGCGCTTTGACCAGTGGACCTTCTCCGGAACTGCGGGACAAACGGTATCTATCTCAATGTCGTCCGGGCAATTCGATACCTACCTACTGTTGCTCGATCCAAACAACAATACTATTGGCGAAGACGATGATGGCGGCGGCGGCACCAACTCGCGTATCCCTACCAATAGCGGCAATTTGACACTCAACTCGACGGGAACATTCGCAATTCTGGCAAACGGATTTAGTCCCCAAGACCTTGGTTCTTATTCCCTGACTCTTACTGTCGGTGGCAGCGGTGGAGCTTGTCCGCCGGCGCCAACTCCAATCACTAATGGTCAAACCATCAACGGAACTTTCGTTGCCGGCGACTGCTCGCTTTCGGATAGCAGCCGTTACGACCTCTATACATTTTCCGCCACTGCCGGACAGCAGGTGGCCATCACCATGACTGGCACGTCGCCCGTTGATCCATACTTGATCTTAGTGGCTCCTGACGGCGATACGCTCGCCGAAGACGACAGCGGAGGTGGCGGCACAAGCGCGCGTATTCCGCCAGTGGCAGGTACCTTTGGTTCGCTACCGCAAACCGGTACCTATACGATCTATGCAAATACCTCATTAGGAAATCAGTTTGGCAACTACTCGCTCACGCTGAACTTCTCGGGAGCGAACTGTCCTTCGACCCCGATCACTGGGGGCCAGACTATCAATGGCGCCCTCGCGCCGGGAGACTGTCGTTTACCATTCGATGCTTCGTTGTTTGACGCTTATACGTTCAGCGGCACTGCGGGACAACAGATTGCGATCTCGCAGACTTCGAGCGCCTTCGATGCATTCCTGTTTCTGCTCTCGCCGACCGGAACCGCAATCGCCGCCGATGACAACAGCGGCGGAGGAACTAACGCACGCATTCCCGGGCCAACGGGTTCTTTCACTCTGCCGACTACCGGAACTTACACAATTCTCGCGAATGCAATTAACGCGAATATGAGCGGCAACTATGCAGTGACGCTTAGCGGCGCAACTGCAACCGCAACCATTCAGTTGACCTTTAGCAGCTACGCCATAAACGAGGGTGGTGGTGCCGTTAACATCGGCGTTTCGCGCACCGGCGACACCACGGTGTCGGCGTCGGTTGGGTACGCTACCAGCGACACCGCCGGACTGAACAACTGTAGTTTCATCAATGGTGTGGCTTCAGCGCGTTGCGACTACATCACCGCGGTTGGTACGGTGCGGTTCGCTGCTGGTGAAAGCGCCAAAACGATCTCCATACCGATCGTCGACGACGCTTACGCTGAAGGCGATGAGACTTTCACTATCACACTCAGTAATGCGGTGGGCGCCACGCTTGGCGCGCCGAACACGGCACCAGTAACAATCCAGGACAACGAAGCCACCAACGGGCCCAACCCGATTGATGGCACCGCGTTCTTCGTGAGGCAGCAATACCTCGACTTCCTGGGCCGCGAGCCGGATCCAGCAGGATTTGCCGCCTGGCAAGCTGTAATTAATGACTGCGCCCCGGGCGACACGACTTGCGATCGCATTCACGTCTCCTCGGGGTTCTTCCGTTCGCCGGAATTCCAGGATCGTGGCTACTTCGTCTACCGCTTCTATCCGGTGGCCTTTGGCCGTAAGCCTTTCTACGTTGAGTTCATACCGGATCTAGCGAAAGTCAGCGGCTTCCTGAGTGATGCTGAGCTCGAGGCAGCAAAGGTCGCCTTTGTCGCTGAGTTTATGACGCGGTTGGAATTTACGAACAAGTACAACGGCACCACGGATACTCAATACGTAGACTTGTTGCTTTCAACGGCGGGAGTTACACACCCGGCTCGTGATTTCTGGATCGCGGCGTTGGGCAATGGCACTCGAACTCGCGCCCAAGTGCTGCGGGAAATCTCCGAAAGCCTTGAGGTCTATAACAAGTTCAACAATGAGGCATTTGTGGTGATGCAGTACTTTGGTTATCTCCGTCGCGAACCTGATGCGGCTTACCTCCAGTGGATTACGCATTTAAATTCTACAGGAGACTTCCGCAGCATGATTAACGGATTTATGAACTCGCTCGAGTATCGAGCCCGCTTCGGAGCGAACTAATAAAGACAGGGGCAGGAAGCAGGAACAGGAGGCAGGAAGAACTGCCGGCTGCTCCTGCCTCCTGCCTCCCTCCAGCCTCCCATGCTCGCCATCCAAGTCTCCCACGTCGGCGGTCCAGAAGTTCTAACACCTGTCGACCTTCCTGTTCCCACTCCGCAACCTGGCGAAGCACTCGTACAAATCAAAGCTGCTGGCGTTAACTTCATTGATGTCTATTTTCGAGAAGGGCGCTATCCAGCGCCGCTTCCTTTCATAAATGGCCAGGAGGCCGCGGGCATCGTTACCTCCGTCGGCAGTGAGGTGAGCGACATCAAGCCTGGGGATCGCGTGGCCTATACGGGTGTTAGAGGAAGTTATGCCGAATATGCGGCCGTTCCTGCTGACCGCCTGGTCGCAATACCCGATCAAGTTGATTTCGAAACGGCCGCAGCCGCGATGCTGCAGGGCATGACGGCGCACTACCTTTCGCACAGCACCTATCCAATTCAACGTGGCGATACGGTTTTGATTCACGCGGCAGCGGGCGGCGTCGGCCTGTTGCTGGTGCAGATGGCGAAGCGGCTCGGTGCGCGCGTCATTGGCACGGCAGGGAATTCGAAGAAGGCAGAACGCGCGCGCGCAGCGGGTGCAGACGAAGTCATTATTTATAGCGAACAGGACTTTGAAAGTGAGACAAAGCAACTAACAAACAACGAAGGAGTTCACGTTGTCTACGACGGAGTTGGAAAAGCGACTTTTGAAAAAGACCTCAACATCCTGCGACCGCGCGGCTATCTCGTTCTGTTTGGCGGCGCCAGTGGTGCCGTGCCTCCCTTCGATCTAATTCAACTGTCGACAAAGGGGTCGCTTTATATTACGCGTCCAAGTTTGCATCACTACATTCACACGCGCGCCGAGCTGGAGCAGCGTTCTGGCGATGTCCTGAAAATGATTGCCGACGGTCAATTGAACCTATGGATCCACGACTCCTATCCTCTCTCCGAAGTGCAACAAGCTCACCGCGATCTCGAAGCACGAAAGACCTCGGGGAAGTTGCTACTGATTCCGTGACACGCTTTCAACACAATAAGAATTAGCCGCAGATTTCCCCGGATAACACAGATGAAGACAATTCAAAAATGAAGCCCCGAAGTATGCCGCGTTCTACGAAACAGAAACTTGCCGCAGACACGGATCTATTATTCTTTGATTTGATCTGTGTTATCCGCGAAAATCAGCGGCTAATTCTTATTCTCGTACCGCGAAAATCTGCAACTAAGTTTTATGCCATGGCAGGCCGCTTTGCGAATCGCACGGTTTGATACGAAACTGCTCCCTATGACAAACGACTCCTGGCCCGAATTGAAGTTTTCCGAATGGCAAGACACCTATGCCACGCTCCACATGTGGACGCAGGTGATCGGCAAGATTCGCCTCAAACAAACTCCCCTCGTGAACCACTGGTGGAATGTGCCGCTCTATGTCTCGGCGCGCGGTCTCACGACCTCCGCAATGTCTTATGACGAGCGGATCTTCGAAATTGAATTTGATTTCATCGAACACGTACTAGTGATCAAGTGCAGCAACGGCGCTGAGAAACGGCTGGCGTTGCGGCCGCGATCCGTAGCGGCGTTTTACGCGGAAGTGATGGCGGCGCTGCGCGAGCTCGATCTGGCTGTTGAGATTTGGACCATGCCAGTCGAAGTACCAAACCCGATCCGGTTTGAAGCCGATCACGAACATGCTTCGTACGACCCTGATTATGCGAATCGGTTTTGGCGGGCCTTACTCAAAATTGACGAGGCATTGAAAGACTTCCGCGCGCGGTTCGTCGGGAAGGTCAGCCCGGTCCACTTTTTCTGGGGCAGCTTTGATATGGCAGTGACTCGGTTTTCCGGGAAAGTAGCGCCGGAGAGACCGGGAGCTGATTTAATTACGCGCGAAGCATATTCGCACGAAGTAATCAGTCACGGTTTTTGGCCAGGGAATAAAGACATGGAGGCGGCTTTCTATTCTTACACCGCGCCAGAGCCGGCGGGCTTAGCGGAGGCAAAAGTACTTCCCGCCTCAGCTTTTTATAGCAAGGAACAGAAAGAGTTTTTCTTGTTGTATGAAGAAGTGATTAAGCCGGACTCGTCCGGCTCACCAGAAAAGAAGTTGATGGACTTTCTGCAGTCAACTTATGAGGCAGGTGCAGATCTGGCGCACTGGGATCGCGCAGCTCTGGAACGCTCTGGAACGTAGCGCGCTGCTCTTACTAATAAGCAGAGACCAAACTCACAGCAACCTGCGGCACGGGAGTATCGAGGATGGGGTTGCGGCTTTCGCCGTAGCGCTTCGTGATCAGGCGAACATAATTCTGGGTTTCACGGTATGGAGGAATGCCGTTGTACTTGTCTACCGATCCTTCACCGGCATTGTAGCCTGCCAGCGCCAGCTTAACGTTCCCGTCGAATCTCTTTAACAACCAACTCAGATACCTGGTACCAGCGGTGATGTTCGCAACGGGATCGTGAGGATCATTGCAGCCGAAGCGGCGTGCGGTTGCCGGCATGAGCTGCATCAACCCTTGAGCACCAACGGGCGAACGGGCGTGCTGCACATATTTAGATTCCTGCCAGATGACTGCGTGAATGAACTGCGGATCTACTCCCTCAGACTGGCCGATGCTGCTGATCAACTGATCAAGCTCGGCATCGCCGGAAGTAAGAGCGTTGAGACTTTCGGTGGACTTAGTGGCGCTGGGAGCGAAGGCTCGACCGAATAACACGCCAGTGAAATTTGTCAGAAGGAACAGGACGATGATTGCAAAAGGAACAATCTTGAAACAATGCAAACGGGGAAACTGTCGGGACAAGCTCATTCAGTCGTTCTCCATGTGAGCGATGACCAAGGGCCATCAGATTAGGTTCCAACTTCGGCTGCGCATGGTGGAAGCGATTAGCAAAGACCTGCAATCGAGACCGCGACTAGGATGGAGGATCCTACCAGTAGGTTGCTTTTAAGTGACATTCCCAGCACGGTTAAGTTATTCAAACTGTTGTACTTAAACCACGCACTGGTAAGTGCTGAAGATAGGTAATTTTTGGCCCAGATCGTTCAACTTGAGAGACTTGCCATACTCGAGATTGACGCGATGTGTTCGGCCTGACTGGGCAAATCGAACGAAGGAACTTAGACCAAACGTCTCACGTGAACCGACCTCAATTCCTTTGACGCGTGAGAAAGTTCTGGAGTGGTTTACTCTTTTGCTACTGCTTTCCAAGGAACCGACATCAAGACTTGATGACGCGCCTCGTTTACGAGGCAGCTCGAAGGGCAAATAGGCCAGCCGTTTTACGCTGGTTAGGTGGCGCTACGATTGGGTCCTGAGGCCGTTTGAACGGCCTTACTCCGAATGAGGCCGCTGAAGCGGCCTGAAGCAAGTTATCGCCGTGGGTAAACCGGCCGTAAAACGGCTGGCCTATTTGCCCTTCGGGATGGCGCGTAAACGCGCCAAGTCCGTTGGGCAATCTTCGCGAAGCCTATCGAAGGTCACTTTGTGCAAAAGCCCTTAGCTACTGCGACCAGGTCGCGGGCTTACGAACCCAGCGATGCTGCTTTAGATGTTCCTGTAGTTCCTCGGGCAGCGGGCCAAGCTCGCTCG
The DNA here is from genome assembly GCA_963826235.1 of Pyrinomonadaceae bacterium. Taxonomy (GTDB): domain Bacteria; phylum Acidobacteriota; class Blastocatellia; order Pyrinomonadales; family Pyrinomonadaceae; genus PSRF01. Next base: position 1,700,969 of record CAWGWE010000003.1, read on the forward strand.
CCTCGGTATTCGTCTCGACGTGGTGCAGCTTCCGCATGCCGGGGATGATTGTGCTGACGTCAGGATTGCCGAGTATGAAACGCAGGGCAAGCTCAGGAAGAGTGATGTTACTCGAGTGCTCCTCATTCCAACGCGATAATAATTTCTTAAGCTCCTCAGCGCGCTCGACGCTCGGAACAAGGTTCTCGGGAACGAAGTAAGTATTGCGCCAATCGCCCTCTGGCCATTTACTTTCTTTCGTCAGCGTTCCGGTAAGTGTGCCTTCGTCAAATGGCACTCGAGCGATCACGGCCACCTTCATTTCACGACAAGCGGGAAACAACTCATCCTCAGGATTCTGATCGAAGATGTTGTAGATAACCTGCACGGCATCAATTTGTCCCGTGCGCACCGCTTCAATTCCGTTCCATGGTTCCCATCGATTCAAACTGATGCCAATCGCTTTAATCAGACCCTGGCTGCGCAAATCGTCGAGCTTGTAGAACCAGCGATCATCTTTCAACCAGCCGTCGTCCCAGGTGTGAAACTGTATCAGGTCGAAGCTTTGCAGGTCGGCGTTCTTGAGACTGCGATGCGCGAACTCTTCGACGTGATCCGGCGGATACGCCTCCATCAACCTCGACTCAGGTTTAGCGGGCCACTGCTTGTTCAGCGGAGGGATTTTGGTCGCCGTGTAGAGCCGCTTGTCCGGATTGGCGCGAACGATTTGGCCGAGTAGTTTTTCGCTTCGCCCTTCGCCGTAAGCGTAGGCAGTGTCAAAAAAATTACAGCCGAGCTCGGCAGCGGCCTGAAGCGAAGCCAGCGATTGCTGGTCGTCCGAGTTTGACCAGCCTCCCATACCCCACATGCCATAGCCGATCTCGCTGACCTGCCATCCGGTGCGCCCAAATTGTCTTTGGTTCATGAGTCTGAGTATAGCTTGATAAATGAAAACCTATTGAGGCGGGAAATTTTTCGAGAAGCTGGTTCTTCTTCCGAGCTGCGCTCACTCGTCAGCCTTTATTGAGTCGAATGTCGAAAAAGCGGCGTCAAGCCGCCGCACTGCAAAAAAGCGCGCTCACGCTCAGCGGGTGGCCGCTGACGCCTTGGCGAAGTAACCCGGACGGTGGCGCAGAGTCACTCGCGCTTTTTTAAGTTCAGGGTTGACGATATCGATCCGAATCTGGCGATAGCCGCCATCTCGTTTTTTGTTCGATGAGGAATAGGCGATCAGATATTGCGTGCGCAACTCGCGCTCGATCTCGCGGAACACCTGTCTCAAGTCTTCTTCTTTTTTCGGAAAAAAGGCGCGTCCACCGGTGCGCTCGGCGACCGTGCGCAACGAGCCCCGATCGACCCCTTGATATTTGCTATCGCCAATTCCGATCGCGTAGATGACCGTTTCGGCCAGGAGCGCTCGATTTATTGCGTGGTCAATATCCAAAACGCTCGAAGTATCGTGACCATCGGTAAGCAGAATGATCGCACGACGTCGCGTCTGACCGGGTTCGGCGTTCTTCGTCAAGACCTCGGATGCCGTAAGAGCGATCGCGTCCCAAATAGCGGTACTGCCTTCGCGCGGATCGCGCCTTGTACCGGGTCCGGTGACGATGCCGCTGATCGCCCGACCGGAACCCAAATATGCTGGCATTGCTACTTCGACGCGCTCAAGTGCGCGATAGATGCTGAGCACATCTCTGGTCAATGGTTGTTCGAGAAATGCCGAACCGGTGAATGGTATTACTGCCGCCTGGTCCTTGCGCGACTGAATCACGGTTTCGATAAAAGAACGAGCAGCGGCCTTTTCAGCCGGCAGTGTCCGCTCTTCCGACGCGCTCACATCGATCAAAAGCGCCAACGCTAAGGGTCGATCAGTTTCCTGCTGAAACGTAAATAACTGTTGCGGTATATTATCTTCGAAGATCCGAACGTCTTCCTGACGGAGCGTTGTAATGAAACGCTTTTGTTTGTCTATCGCGGTGAAAGGAAGATTTGTAACATCAGTCTCTACCCGAATCACCTCGTCAGGTCCTTCCGGTGTCTGGGCTGCATTATCCCGCGCCCCAATCGCAAACACAGCTGACAACAACAGAAATGACGACAGGCGCCGCATTATGATTTGAGCTGGCGGTTCAGAACTACTTTACGCTCTTGGCGTTTGCGGGTTTAGCGAAGAGGGTATCTGGCAGGGCGCGATTGTATTCAATGGATTCGTAATTGATGCGGCTCGTTTGTTTGCCATTGATGTAGTGATCGATAACGAAAGGCGCGGTGACTCCTGCATTGGTGATTGGCTTGGCTAGCCAGTCTTCCTCCGTGATTTCCTCGGTTTCGTCAGAATCGGCTTTGGTTCGCGTTCGTTTATAGATGACTTTGGCAGGAAGCGCGTCCTTCGCTCCAAACTCAAACTCAACCCAAAACCCATCGGGATAGGTGATGCGCACGGTCTCGTTTCGTTTCGCTAACCCAGCTTCGCGCCGGCCCACATAAGTGAGCGTGGCGTTTTCGTTGCGCCACCAACCACGCAGCAGGTTCTCCACGCTCGTGCGCATCGCGCGTTTGAAGTCTGCGATTTGCGCGGGCTTTTGATCATTCAGACTTTTCGTGGCGCCGTCGTATAACCAACCAGTGTCGCCGGTGTTCGTGCTGATGACGCGGATCCCCTGAGTCGTAAACTCCGTTCGCTCTTTGTCCGGAAAAGCGATGTAATCCAAAAACCTTGTCGGCACTAGCGAGGCGCCATCCTGGTAAGTTGTGTAAAAACCGCGACCCACGACCGTGCGCACATTGAGATACGCGTCCCCGCCCAGTGCAGCGATAGCGCCTTTGATGATTGTCTCTGCCTTACTGTCGTTTGAGTTTTGGCCGGAGGGCGCTGTCGCATTTGAAGTCTGCCCGAGTGCTAAACCACTGAAAAACAGTGTGCAGGCAAGGAGCAATACTGAGCCGCGCAGGGTTGAAAACATATTGGCCATAATTCAGATAAGTATTTAACGCAATCCGCAAAAAAGGGTTTCAATGAAGACTCACTGAAACCCTTCCTGACCGCTGCTAACGAGACTAATTTAGTTCAGGCTTATTGGGCGCCGCCGGTTTTACGATCACTTCACCATTTTCGACGTCCACCAAGAAGCTGGACGCGGTCTTCCACATGCTGGTGATTGGCAGCTTAACCTTCTCGTCGATGTGGCGTTTCAAGAAGCGCGCGCCATATGCCGTGTTATAACCCTTTTCGGTTAACAGGTTCAGCGCGGCTTCCGTCACGTTGATCAACTTACCTTGCCGTTCCATCTGCCGGCTCAATTTATCAAGATAGAGTCTCGCAATGCGCCGCACCTCGTCCATGGTAAGCGGGGCAAAAACAATGATCTCGTCAATTCGATTGCGAAACTCCGGCGAGAAGCGCTGTTCCGCCGCCTTTAAGACCTCGTTGTTAACGGCGCGAAAATCGTTCGCCGTCTTCATGCCAAAACCCAGCGGCTTTTCAAATCTCTTGAAGCTGTCAGAACCGAGATTTGAGGTCATGATCACGATGGCGTCAGACAAGTAGACTTTCTTGCCGCGTCCATCCGTCAACCAGCCTTCGTCAAAAGCCTGCAGGAACAAGTTCATCAGATAAGGCGACGCCTTCTCGACTTCATCGAGCAGCAGCACGGTGTAAGGATTTTCGCGCAGTTGCTCGGTAAGAATGCCACCACGTTCGGAACCGACAATGCCGCGCGGCATACCAATCAGCTTCTCGATGCTAACCGTGCCGTCGCTGTATTCCGACATATCGATTCGGACCATCTTTTCTTCATCGCCGAACATGAATTCGGCAACGGCCTTGGCGAGTTCAGTCTTGCCAACGCCGGTGGGACCGAGAAACAAAAGCACGCCGTCGGGTTTATAGTGCGACTCTTTTAATGGACCTTTGTTCAAGCGCAAACGTTGTGCGACAGCCTTGATGGCACTCTTTTGACCAATCACGCGAGCGCCCAGCATTGCTTCGGTTAAGGCAAAGCGATCGCCGGTGTCCCGGAAAATCATGTCGCGCGGAATACGCGACTCCTGTGAGATCACGTCAATCACGTGTTCAGGCTTCACCACCATCGTCTGCGGTTCGTTAATCTCAACTTTCACAGCTGCCGTGTCGAGCCAACCAATCGCTTTGTCTGGCAGGTGCAGGTTGCGGATGTATTTGGGCGCCATCTCGAGAGCAGTGTTGATGGCGTCGTCGGAAATCTTTACGGAGTAGTTTCGCTCCAGGCGGGGACGGACGCCAAGCAGAATTTCGCGAGTTTCACTGATCGAGGGCTCGACAACTTTGACGAGCCGGAAGCGACGCGCCAGGGCCTCATCTTCGGCGATGAATTCCTTGTACTCGGTGAGCGTAGTTGCGCCGATGATTCGCATGTCGCCGCGGGCAAGAGCCGACTTGAACATGTTCGCAGCATCAGACGATGTGCCTAGAGCCGCTCCCGCGCCGATGATTGTATGCGCCTCATCGATGAACAGGATCAGGTTCGCGTGCTCCTTCGCTTCGTCGATGATTCCCTTAATTCGCTCTTCAAACATGCCGCGCAACATTGTGCCGGCGACCAAGCCGCCCATTTGCAGTTGTACGACATGAGATCCACGCAGCCGCGCCGGAACCTTATCCGGCTCCAATTCAATCAGGCGTGCCAGACCTTCCACCACGGCGGTCTTGCCGACGCCCGGCTCGCCCACCAGCATCGGTGAGTTTGCACGTTCGCGGTGACAGAGGATTTCCACCATCTGTTGAATTTCTTTTTCGCGGCCGATCGTCGGAGCGATCTTGTCAGCGCGCGCTAAGCGGTTGAGGGAAACGCCGAAATGCTTTAAGTAAGGAGGCAGCTCAAATTTCTTTCGATACTGTTCTTCTTCCTGCTCCCGCTTCTGCACTTGGGCCCGCACATTCTCCGCAACGAGGTCAGGATTAGCGCCCATGTTCTGCAGCACCTTTACGAACAAGCTGTCGTAGTTAGTGAGAGCTTCAAAGATATCTGTAGCTTCGATGGTCTTGCGGCCCTGCGCTCGAGCGCGCTCCATTGCCCGCTTGAACAGGTCGGTTGTGTCAGGTGCAATCCGAAAGCCTTTACCAACATGCTGTTGCCGGTTGGTTTCGAGCCGCTTGTCGATGGCAATCTTTACGGTGATCGGATCGAGGGAGAGCTCACGCATTGCTGAATTGAACATATCCGGCTCTTCATGCATAAGAGCCTCCAAAATGTGTTCAACCGCCACGTAATTCTGGTCGCGCTGCCGCGACTCGTTCAACGCATGTTCCAAAATACGCTGCCCGCTCTCGCCAAACTTATCTTTGTATGCTCCCAGATCAACCATGTGTTTTACCTGATGCCTCAGTACCTGCTTTAACAAAGAACGGATAATCCGCGTGCATTGTTCAGCGAGACCGACATCGATCGTTCAAATTAACGAGATCCAACCCGCAGGTTAGATGCAACTGAGCATATGCGCCGTTGTGTTTCAATGCAACAGCTATCTCCCGGCGCGTTCGCTTGCAAATATCCGGCCAGCGGAAAGACCTTGGGTCTGGGAATTTCCGGAAGTTTGCCCAAACACTTTCAGTTTATTAATAGTCGTAATCGTCGCCACCGCCGGGCATGGACGGCGCCGCTTTCTTGGGTTCCGGCAAATCCGTAACGGCGGCATCAGTGGTCAATAAGAGTCCCGAAATTGAAGCAGCGTTCTGCAAAGCAGTACGCACCACCTTGGTCGGGTCGATAATGCCAGCCGCGATTAAGTCTTCAAACTCGCCCGATCCCGCATTAAATCCTTTAGCCCCTTTCATTGCTGCAACTTTGCCCGCGATAACTGCGCCATCGACTCCGGCATTTTGAGCGATGCGCCGCAACGGCTCCTCGAGTGCCCGCCGGACAATCTGGATACCTGTCAGGGCGTCAGGATCGTCATCGGAAAGGGAATCGAGAGCTTTTGCCGCACGTAAAAGTGCCACTCCACCGCCGGCGACTATGCCCTCTTGTGCCGCCGCGCGCGTTGCGTTGAGCGCATCCTCGACGCGCATCTTAATTTCTTTCATCGCGGTCTCGGTCGGCGCTCCCACTTTCACGACAGCAACTCCGCCCGCTAACTTAGCGAGTCGTTCCTGTAACTTCTCGCGGTCGTACTCTGAAGTAGTTTCTTCAATCTGACGTTTTATTGTTGCCACACGTGCCCGAATCGTTTTGGCCTCGCCCGCACCTTCTACGATCGTGGTCGACTCCTTATCGATTACCACTCGTTTCGCCGATCCCAGATCCTCGGCTTGCACGTTTTCGAGTTTAATTCCCAGATCCTCGGTAATGACCTTCGCGCCTGTCAGGATGGCCAGGTCTTCAAGGATCGCCTTGCGGCGATCGCCAAAGGCCGGAGCTTTCACAGCGCAAACTTTAATCGTACCGCGGAGCTTGTTCACTACGAGGGTCGCGAGCGCGTCACCGTCGATGTCTTCAGCAATGATCAAAAGAGCGCGGCCGGTTCGTGCGGACTGTTCCAGCACCGGCAGCAAATCGCGCATCGCTGAAATCTTTTTTTCGTGTAGGAGTATCAGCGGTTCTTCGAGATTCGCTTCCATGCGATCGGCATTGGTAACGAAATACGGAGAGAGGTAACCACGGTCGAACTGCATCCCTTCAACGATATCCAGCTCAGTGCGTAACGTTTTCGATTCTTCAACAGTCACGACTCCGTCCTTGCCAACCTGCTCCATCGCTTCGGAGATTAGCTGGCCAATCTCGCGGTCGTTATTGGCGGAGACGGTGGCAACGTTCGTTAAATCCTCTTTGGTTTTAACCTTCTGCGACATGCGTTCGAGCTCAGCCACCACCTTGTCGGTCGCCATTTGAATTCCGCGTTGCAGAGACATTGGATTTGCGCCTGCAGTCACGTTCTTGATGCCTTCACGGAAGATCGCCTGGGCCAGTACGGTTGCCGTCGTTGTGCCGTCGCCGGCGGAGTCGTTGGTCTTGACGGCAACTTCGCGCAGCATTTGTGCGCCCAAATTTTCATAGCGGTCAGGCAAATCAATTTCTTTCGCCACGGTGACACCATCTTTGGTGATCACTGGCGATCCGAATTTCTTGGCCAAGACCACATTGCGTCCTCTTGGACCTAGGGTGACGCGCACCGCATTGGCAAGCGTATTCACTCCGTGAAGCATCGCGCTACGTGCGTCCTCATGAAACTTCATGTCTTTAGCAGCCACAATCGTCTCCTTGCGTAACTAAACTTAATCCCGACTCGCTTATTCGGTTGCGCTATTTGCTTTTTCCGGCGCGTGTCCCACTGCTACTCGGGCCGGCCGTAACAGCCGGTCGCCCATCCGATAGCCACGCGTGTACTCGTTCACCACTCTTCCGTCAAACTCCGCTTCCGCTGGAGTTGTTTCGACTGCTTCATGCAACTCTGGATTAAACATCTCACCCTGTGCGACCAACGGCTCCACACCCGCCGCGCTCAATGCAGTCTTAAAACTCTCAGCGGTTTGTTTCACTCCTGCGACCAGCTGTTCCATGGAACCACCGGCTTCCGCAGCGTCGATGGCTCGTTCCAAATTGTCCAGTGTTGGCAGGATGTTTGAAATGAATTCCGCCTTGCTACGCTCAGTTCGTTCATCAGCGGCACGATTCAAACGCTGCCTGGTCTCGTCGGTTTCCTGTTGCAATCGACTCTTGAGTTTCTCGAAACGGTCTTGAATATCAAGCGCCAACTGCTCAGCAGCGCGCGTGCGTGTTTCCAACTCTTCTACATAACTCGGTTTGAGACTCGGAGCCGGAGAATCCCGATCCGAAACGCCGGCTTCGTCATTATTCAGATATCGGCGCCGGCGATCTGTTATGCGAATTTGGCCTTCGTCTGCGTGACGCTCGTTATGTTCCCGCTCCCTATGCTTCATCCGTCGCCTCCCGAAATGTTCGCTGGTTTTTCAACAGAAGTGACTACTGCACCTTGATCTGAATTCGTTGCGCGCGTGGTTCGCTGCGCTTGGGTAAGGTGATCTCCAGCACGCCATTTTTGTATTCAGCCTGGATTCCTTCGTGAGCAACATTCGCAGGAACTGTGAAGCTTCTACGAAAACGGCCGTGAGGCCGCGTCACCCTGGCTTTGCCTTCGCGTTGATCGATCTCACGAGTTCCCCGAATCACTAACTTTTCATCATCGAGATCTATGTCAAGCGCAGCTCGTTGGACGCCTGGCAAATCGACGACAATAAGATAAGCCGCTTCAGTGTCATAAACATCCGCTGGGGGATGCCAATCTGCAGTTTCAATTTCATCGGTGTCTCCGGCGCGCGCGCGGCGTTCGGTCGCATCTTCAAACAACCGATTCATCCGGTCCTGCAGGAGCATCAAGTCTTGTAAAGGGTTCCAGGGTTTCGACAATGCTTCGCTTCCTTTCTTAAGCCAACGCCGCTAGGCGCCAGCAGCCATTACTGTCTGAAATTTCATCTGATCTCCGGCTGCCGAAACGTTCAGGGTTTGACCCGGCAAGATTTCGCCGTTTAGAAGCTTCACCGCCAGAGGGTTTTGAATCAGCGTTTGAATTGCTCGTTTCAATGGTCGCGCGCCATAGGCCGGATCGTAACCCTCACGGGCCAGCAGGCGGCGAGCCGAATCATCGAGGACGAGCGTAATGTTGCGGTCGTGCAGCATCTGTTTCAAGCGCTCCAGTTGCACCTCGATAATTTTCCCAATCTCATCTTCGCCCAGTTGATTGAACACAATGATGTCGTCAATGCGATTTAAGAACTCTGGTTTGAAATGTTGCCGCAGTTCTTCAAGCACCGCGTCGCGGACTTGCTCTTCATTTCCCTCGGCCGCCTGGATCTCGCGCGAACCCAGGTTCGATGTCATGATCAGCACGGTGTTCTTGAAGTCCACAGTTCGACCTTTCGAATCCGTCAGCCGGCCGTCGTCGAGAATTTGCAGCAGCACATTAAAGACATCCTGATGCGCTTTCTCGATTTCATCAAAGAGAACAACTGAATAAGGCCTGCGACGAACGGCTTCTGTAAGTTGTCCGCCTTCCTCGTAGCCGACATAACCAGGCGGTGCGCCAATCATTCGAGCCACAGCGTGCTTTTCCATGTACTCAGACATGTCCAGCCGAATCATCGCTCGTTCATCGTCGAAGAGAAATTCAGCCAGGGCCCGCGCAGTTTCAGTTTTGCCGACACCAGTAGGTCCGAGAAATATGAAAGACCCTACCGGCCGATTCGGATCCTGCAAACCTGCACGAGCACGGCGCACAGCGTTCGCAACAGCATTCAGTGCGTCGTCCTGTCCAATCACTCGCTGGCTCAAACGCTCTTCCATGGTCACAAGCTTCTGCATCTCGCCTTCGAGCATTTTTGAAACGGGAATGCCAGTCCACTTAGCAACAACTTCCGCGATGTCTTCTTCGTCAACTTCTTCCTTGAGCATGACCCCATCGCTTTGGAAGGCCGCGAGCTTCTCTTGTTCCGCCTGTAACTGCTGTTCGAGCTCAGGAATCTTGCCGTACTGCAGTTCCGAGGCTCTGCCGAGATCCCCGGCATTTCGTGCCTGATCGAGCTGCAACTTAAGTTGTTCCAGTTCAGCTTTCGCTGTGCGCATCCGTTCGATGGCTTCCTTCTCAGATTGCCATTTAGCTTTCATCCCCGAAGAAGCTTCTTTTAGATCCGCGATGCGCTGCTCGATTTCCTGCAGGCGCGCCCTGGATTTGGCGTCTTCCTCCCGTTGCAGCGCCTGCCGTTCAATCTCCAGCTGAATCGTCTCGCGCTCCAACTTATCGATTTCCTGGGGCAGGGAATCGATCTCGATGCGCAAACGCGAAGCAGATTCGTCGATCAGATCAATTGCTTTATCGGGCAGGAAGCGGTCGGTGATGTAACGATTGGAAAGAGTGGCAGCGGCAACAATTGCCGAATCCTTGATCCGCACACCGTGGTGCACTTCGTATTTCTCTTTTAAACCACGCAAGATCGCGATCGTGTCTTCGACCGTGGGCTCGCCGACATAGATTTGCTGAAAGCGCCGCTCTAAGGCCGCATCCTTTTCAATGTATTTCTTGTATTCGTTGAGTGTGGTAGCGCCTACGCAGCGCAGCTCACCGCGTGCCAAAGCCGGCTTCAACATGTTGGAAGCATCAATCGCTCCCTCCGCAGCACCGGCGCCTACGAGAGTGTGTAGCTCATCAATGAAAAGGATGATCTGGCCTTGCGCGCTCTCAATTTCTTTAAGCACAGCCTTTAGCCGATCTTCAAATTCACCGCGATACTTCGCCCCCGCGAGCATCGATCCGAGATCGAGTCCTACCAGCCGTTTGTTGCGCAACGTTTCAGGAACGTCTCCGGAAACGATTCGCTGCGCCAGGCCTTCAACAATCGCAGTTTTGCCGACGCCTGGTTCACCTATTAACACCGGGTTGTTTTTAGTGCGTCGGGAGAGGACTTGAATCGTGCGGCGGATTTCGTCGTCACGACCAATTACCGGATCAAGTTTTCCTTTGCGCGCGAGATCGGTAAGGTCTTTGGCGTATTTTGATAACGCCTGATAGTTGTCTTCGGCGTTCTGATCAGTGATCCGCGAACCGCCCCGAGTCTGCTCGATCACTTTGAGCAAATCATCACGCTTGACACCGTGTTGTCGCAGGATCTTTCCGCCCTCGCCATCCTTCTCTTCAGCAATGGCGACGAGCAGATGCTCCGTTGACACAAACTCGTCTTTCGCCTTTTCAGCTTGTTTTTGTGCGGTCGTAAAGAGCTGATTAAGCCGCGGACTTAGATACTGTTGGCCACCTTCTACGCGAGGGAACCGTGCAATCGCCGCCTGCACGTCGTTAATTAACACGGGATGATTCACTGCGAGTTTGCCGAGCAAGGGACGAACTATTCCCTCGGGCTGCTCCAGCATGGCGGCGAGGAGATGTTCGGGCTCTACTTGTTGGTTGTGATTGCGTTCAGCGAGTTCAATCGCTGATTGAATCGCTTCCTGACCCCGAAGTGTGAACTTGTCTAATCTCATCTAAATTCTGTTTGCAAGTTTCGCTTCTGATGAAAGTTGAGCGGGGCCATTTAAGCTCATGCTGCTCGCATGAGAAAGGCCCCGCCGGATTGCCTGTTTCTTAGGCCACCGATACTAACTACTTAACTCAGCGACCAGCGCCGGCGTCTTTCGCTTTCTCCGCAGGGCCGACGTTCTCGGCCTTGGCCTCGATGGTTTTTTGATCACTCCCGGCTTTCCCACCGCTTACTTCAATGCGACGCGCTTTTGTCTCTTCCCGTTTCGGTAGCGTAACGCGCAGCACACCGTTGGTGTATTCAGCAGTGGCGCCCTCAGCCGACACTGTTTGCGGAAGCGTAAAAGAACGGGTGAACGAGCCGTACGACCGCTCCACGCGGTGGTAATTATCGGTGTCGTCCTTCTTCTCAAAATTTCGCTCGCCGCGCAGGGTGATCACGTTGTTTTCAACGGTAAGCTCGAAGTCGCCCCGGTTCATCCCTGGCAATTCTGCCTCGAGAATGATCTGGTCCTTGTTCTCATAGATATCGACGCTAGGATTCCAGGCGCCGCGGCCGATGCCTTCTTCTCCAAACCCTCTTGTCAGGTTGGTCGAAAACAGGCGATTCACCTCTTCCTGAAGTGATCGCAGGTCGCGGAACGGGTCATAACGAGTAATGCTCATTGGAAAACCTCTCCTCCTTCACAATTGGTGTTTCTTTTTCTGGCTCAATATACCCGTGTTCGTTAGCTTCGAGTAAGTGAGCATGGGCGGATAATAATATCTGAGTCCCGTACTGTCAAGTCTGCAGTCTGATATTTGGGCGTGAAAGTCGGATCCGTGTCTAAATTGAAGGAGCCACTGGGAGGCGAAGTTATTTCAGGCCGAAAAATCGCTTAATTGAATGAAGAATGCCAGCTGACTCGTCGTGATCACGGTCGCGGGCGTGAGCTTGAGGCGCGAGACCCTTCCGCCTTTCGGCAATGATGAAACTTAGAGATTCGACCAGGTCAGGATTGGTGTCGAATACTTTTTTCATAGCATCGTGGCCGATTTCGAGCACTTCCGTCTCTTCCAAGGCGATGATATTTGCGGTCCTGGGTTCGCCTGTAAAAAGGGCCATCTCTCCAAAAAAGTCGCCCTCATTCAAGGTCGCCACGCTGCGCGCCACGCCGTTTTCGTTTATCTGCACGGAGACACGGCCGTTGTGGACTACAAACATAGAGGAGCCAGCTTCGCCTGCGCGAATGACAGTTTCGCTCGGTGCGAAGATGTGACTGACTGCCGCTTGGGCAAGCATGGCCGTCTCTTCGACTGATAGCGGCGCAAAAATATCGACAGCAGAAAGGCGTTCAATGATGGCACTGCTCCCATCACCACTTGGCGGTCCCGTCCGGGCCATCCGTTCAACCAACAGCGTACGAGTGGGGAATGCGAAGCTTAGTCCGGCACGCCGGAAGGCGTACCAGATCCGCTGGCGAACAAGGGCGTCCGTATCGTTGTACTTGGCGTAGTCTATCAGCCAATACTTCACTTCATAATCAACGCCACTCTCTCCCAGGTTTCTGATACGAACCACCGGGGTAACCTTGTCAGAAACATTGTCGGCCTCGCGGACAGCTTCGCGTACAACGTGGATAGTTTTCGCGGGCGAGTCGGAATAGAGAGTGTTGAAGAAGACGAGCCGGCAGTTCAAATTGTCGCGCGGGCAAACTTCAATCGGTTCGCGAGCTGCCGTGCTGTTGCTAATCAGGACCACATGGTTAGCGAAGGTCCGAATCTTAACGGCGCGCCAGGTAATCTCTTCGACCACGCCCGAGTGACGTTGAGCGCCGACTGTAATTACATCCCCGATCTGGAAGGGGCGATCAGCTTGCAGCGAGATACCGGCGAAAAAATTCCCCAATGTGTCCTGCAGGGCCAGGCCTAAGATCACGCCGAAAATGGCCGAGGTAGTAAATAGCGCGCCGAGATTAACGCCCTCAAAAATCGAAGAAAAAATCAGCAGGAACAGAGCTGTAAAGGCGATGATCGAAAAGATATTGCGAACCAGGGTTGGCGCCTCATAACCACTGCGCATTCGGTAAATCAAACCAAAGATGAGGCTGTTGAAGACGCGGACCAGCAAATAGGCGAGGATGCCCAGCAGCACCAACCAAATAACATTGACTACTGTGTCGGCGCGCGAAGCCAGTCCGCCCATTCGCGCGGCCAGCAGTTGATGAATTTGTGGGTCGAAGGAAACGAGGAGATAGAGCAACAGCAGCACGATTGCGGCAGTTACGACAAAGAGGATGCGCCTGTTGTTGGATCCTGAGCGAATCACTTTGCTACTAGAATTCGCGGGCAAGCGTTGATGATTTGGACCGCAAGTAACAGCCTCTCTTTTATCACCGATTGTTAAGCTTGGCGAGAGGAAACGAGGGCCCTCCTCGTCATTTAGAAGATCACGAGCCGCGGAAAAATAGTTACCAGAATCAAAAGTAAGGAAAGCAATGTAACGACGATCGCGGTTGCCCAGGCGGCAATGTTGTAGAGAGGCCCGTTCACTCGTTCACCCATCAATTCTTTGTCATTAACGAGGCGCAACACAGCAAAAAGTATGACCGGAAGCAGCAACCCATTGATTACCTGGGTGACCAGCAAGACCTTTATTAATGGCAGGTTAGGAAGTACGGCGATTGCTGCTCCGACAGCGACCAAAAAGGTAAAAATCCCCAGGAAAATGGGCGCTTCGCGGAAACTTCGCGACACGCCTTTTTCAAAGCCGAGTGCTTCGCTGACCGAGTAGGCGGTGGCAAGTGGCAACACGCCGGCCGCCAACATCGAGGCGCCGAAAAGACCGATGGCGAAGAGTGCTTCAGCGTAAACACCAGCAAGCGGTTGCAGGGCACGCGCGGCGTCCGCGGCACTGGAGACTTGAATGCCTCTTCGATGGAGCGTCGCAGCTGTAGAAACTACGATGAAAAAAACAATGAGAATGGCGAAGACGGTGCCGACCCAAACATCGATCCGTGTGCGCCGGTAGTTTTCAAAAGTTACGCCCTTCTCAACTACTGACGATTGGATATAGACCTGCATGTAAGGTGAAATTGTGGTACCAACGATGGCGACAAGTGTGAATAGGTAAGCGCTGTCGAAACTGAAGCTGGGACGGACCAGTGCCCCCGCAACGTTCGTCCAGTCCGGCTGTGCGAGAAAAGCTGAAACAACGTAACCAAGGAAGACGAGCGTCATCAGCAGAAATACCCTTTCGACACGCTGGTAAGAACCTTTAACAACCAGCCACCAAATGCTCACTGCGGCCAGCGGCACTGACAAGAATCTTGGTATTCCAAACAACTCTGTGGCTGCGGCGATCCCCACGAACTCCGAAATTGTGACGCCGCCATTGGCGATCAAAAGAGCAAGCATCACAAGCGCAGTCCAACGGACGCCAAAACGTTCGCGGATCAAATCAGCAAGACCTTTGCCCGTGACCGCGCCCATGCGCGCGCACATCTCCTGGACCAGACCAAGACTGATCGTGATGGGAATCAGGATCCAAAGGAGCCGATAACCGTGGTCGGCGCCGACAGAAGCGAAGGTAGCGATACCGCCGGCGTCGTTACCAGCGTTGGCCGTGATCATGCCTGGCCCGAGAATGGCCAGGTAGGCGAGCAAGCGTTTGCGAGGTGTAACGTTGCGCACACTGCGAGCGCCGCGCTGCAACAAGCGGCGCCCTGCGGCCCTCACGGCTGCTCTGCGTTCCAACACTTGGAGGTTCTCCGTCGTTCATAACGAACAATGCGTGTCGGATTCAGGCAAAGAGTCGCGGCAACCTTTGCCGCCAGTTCTTTGGCAGAAGTATTTCCATCGCATCGTCAACAGTAATAATTCCTAAGATGTCGCCCGTCTGATCGACCACCGGCAAAGCGAGGAGATTGTATTCGGCAATCCGCTGCGCCACTTCCTTCGCCGGCTCGCCCGGGTGGGCCGATTGAAATTCGGTGCGCATAACATCAGCTAGCGGCGCTGCTTGATCCGCCAGGATCAAACTTCGTAATGCGATCACCCCTATCAATTGCCACGAGTCTTCGGCTTCGACAACGTAGAGGTAATAGATCATGTTGGGCGTCTCAGCCATCTCGCGCAGCCTGGCGATCGCCGCGCCCACCGTAAGCTCGCGCGGAAGGGTGACAAACTCCGTCGTCATCAACCCGCCCGCTGTATCGTCCTCGTAAGGCAACAACTCGGCGACATCAGCTTGCTCTTCCCCTTCCATCAAACCGAGCAGCTCTTCGGCCTTTTCCTCCGGCAGATCGCCGAGCACATCGGCAGCTTCGTCGGGAGACATCCATTCCAAAATGTCCGCGGCCCGCTCCTCATCCATGTCGCCGATAATGCGAGCCTGTTGGGCGGCAGGCATTTCCTCGAGAGTCTCCGCAGCCGTTTCATCATCGAGCGAACCAACGACTTCCGATCCATGATGGTAAGAAAGTGCTTCAGCGAGTCGCGCAATTTCCACGGGATGAAGTCGCGCGAGTTTCCCGCTCGCGGACTTCAATTGCACTGTCGCTTCATCAGTCGCCAGATAGCCGACGTCCGACCAGTCAATTACTTCGACAGGCTTTCGCGTCCCCATAAATCCTACAGGAGCGAGGCGCCGCCAAAGGCCCTGCAAGCTAACATCCGCGCCGGTTACCCGCCATGCGCCTGCGACTTCTATCAGCTGGACATCGTTCACGCGCACCACGCGTTTGCCGTCGACGTCGATTAGTTGTTTATCGAGCACGTTACGAGCCAGCAAGACTTCGCCATCGCGCCTTTCGAACGGTTGCAAGTTGAGCACGTCGGAATTCAGTCGCACGCCTGCTTCGCTTATTTCCGTGATGCGCCAACGTGAGACAAAAAAATCGCGCCGCCGGTAACGCGCTACGATGCCGGTAATCTCCGGGTGATCATCCTCGCCCAAACGCGTGATCACATCCTTAACAGTCGCCACACTCTCACCCTCGAGATCGCGAATGGGGCGACCCAATACTTGCGACAGATAGAGCATGGATCAGATAGTCCGACGTTCGACGCCCAAAAGTCCAATAAATAAAGCAGTCGAATTTCCCAGGTCCAATGTCGAATGTCGGTTGGTTTTCGCACCCGACGTTCAGTTTGGTCTTTGATCTTTGGTGTTTGATCTTTGATATTGAACGAAGCTCGAAATAATCGCGATGATCAAGAATCCACGACCGAAGACCGAAGCGCGAAGAGCGAAGACCAAAGTCCAAGGCTCAAGACCGTTTTTTAATTAGGTGGTTTGCGAAAGTTATAGCGAAGAAGAACTCGCATTGGGATTGCAGTGCCGTTGCGCATCGCGGGAAAGAAGTGAAGTTTTCTGACTGTCTCAATCGTGGCCTCGTCCAGCCCGTATCCAGCCCAGCGAGCAATCGAAACGTAATTGACCTCGCCCTCTTGATCGATGTCTACCAGAACATCGACGACAGCTTCAACGTCTGCAGCAGCCGCAGTTGGCGGATAATTTGGTTGTAGGCGTCGAAAAGGCCTTGGTAACTGCATGCCTTCAGCTGCCGCAGCCGCCTCGTTTTCCGGGGCGGGTTCAATGATTGGAATTTCGCGCCCAACCGCCAGTTCACGCGCCGTACGTTCTTCCCTGAGTGCTTGGTTAATTTCATGCAACACTGGCTCACTCAGGTTGCGGTTAGCCATTGTTGCTAAGACATTCTTTTCAGCAAGCTCCGGATTCGGTCCCTCTAGTTTGATCCAATGAAAGTTCCTAAGCTGCCCGGTGCGGGAACTCACAAGGAAAGTTGCAACGCAAGCATCGAAATAAATATCGCCACTGGAAGGCGAACGTCGCAGCGTTTGTGCGTCGACGAGAACATAGAAGTCGCTCCCTATCACCGCACCAAAAGTGCGTGCTTCGATCACAGCCATGTTTGTTGCTGGTGTGTATCCTGCGCCTTGCGCAGCTGCCCTGACCAGATCGGAATCCAGGACCTCAAGATCTGCGGTTTTAAAGTTGTTTCGGTGGAATTCGGAAACTCGGCGTCCCAACTCCGAGTCGTTCATTGAGAGTACGGCGATCGAGATCCGCTTCTTTTTTTCTTTTTGCGCTGCAACAGAGCCAGCAAGCGAGGCTATAAGAAAAAGCAGTAAAGTTACGCGAAATTTCATGACCGCTTGGGACTAGCGTCGATGCCAGAGGTTTTGCGAGGGGACCCGCAGCGCGCGATTAAACTTACTGGAAGCATTTTCCCAGGCAATGATCTCGGTGAGTTCGACGATGGCATCATCGTCGTAGAATTGTCTTACGCTTTCAAATAAATCATCGCTGACATCTTGATCACTCAGAGTAATCGCGTCGGCATATCTTAGCGCGACACGCTCGGCCGCAGTGTAATGATGGCTGGTTTCATAATTTTGAAGATCCTTTATCTTTTCATCTGAGACTCCCAAGTCACTGCCCACGGCAGCGTTGATATCCTGTCAAAACTCACAGCTATTAAGAGCCGCTACCCGACGATTTAAAAGCGCCTGCAGCCGCGGATCGATCAGTCCGGATGCTTCGATTCCGGTCCACATGGCGCGCACACCACGAAAAATAGACGGACGTCGCGCATATAACAGGTGGTTGAGGAGTGGCGCGCCCCAGGTTTTCGTGTGCGCCGCGAAAACATCTTTCGCGTAACGGTCAACCTGGTCCGGATCTACACCTTCGATTCTTGCCATCCTAATCTCCAAAAGCATGCGCCTGGTTTAGTCGGTCAATGCTCGCCGAACTCCTGTGATAGAGCGCATAGACGTCTTGCTTAACCTCGGCGGGAAAGCAGACACGATGTAATTCGTAACCGCGTTGTAGACCCCGGACAACGTCGCTTACCTCGCTGATCTCCCTTATTACCGGCCGAGCGTAGCCATCCTCGACGTAAATGCGCGATTTCGGCTCAGCTCCGGCGACCGTGTAGTAGTTGTAATAAGGCACATCGCTGGCGCGGTCTTCGATGAAATAATATTCCGGGTCAAAACCGGCCCGGCTGACACATTCACGTGCCGCCGCAAGAAAATCGGCTTGTTCTGCGGCATCCTCCATGTCCAGATCGACAGCCTTAAAAAGCCGCCGTCCGATAAAACGCTCGCTCAAGTCTTTCAAGATGGGATCCTGAGATCGTTGCCATTGCTTGATATGAAATAAAACATCGGAGTCGTCTATCTCCAGATGTTCAGCAATCGTCAGTTTCTCTTTCCGTAATACTTTTTCGAATGCGGTCTCCGGCGCGTACCAAACCGGTGCTCCCGATTCCAATAGCGCCAGGGCCCGTCGCAAAATTGAACGAAGCACAGCTTCCGCTGAACGTAGGCTGCGATGAAAATAAACCTGCCGGAACATGTAGTAACGAGCCTGAAGATATTCTTCCACGGCATAGAGACCACGCGCTGCTACATAAATGCGATCACCCTCTTCGTCGATCGCCAACGCATTAATGATCCACTCGAGATCGTAGATGCCATACTTCGCTCCCGTCATCAGTGAATCGCGCAATAGATAGTCCATGCGATCAACATCGAGCTGCGAAGAGACCAGTTGGGCCAGGGCTGCAGGCTGAAACTTGCCTTCGATAATAGCTGCAACTTTCTCCGGTAGCTCTGATGAATGTGCTCGTAGCAATCGTCCGACTTCGGTCTGGTCACTGAGTACCACTTGTACAGTCCATGCTTCATGATGAAACCCGAGGACCTTTTCCATCACGTGTGAAAATGATCCGTGGCCCACATCATGGAGCAATGCCGCCGCGCGAGCAGCCGCGCGATCCTCTTTTTGAATTTTGTGATTTTCGCAGAGACGATCAAGCACGCGAGTCATCAAGTGAAAGGCGCCGAGCGAGTGAGTGAATCGTGAGTGCTCAGCTCCCTGATAAGTGTAAAGACCAAGGCCCAGTTGCTTGATGCGCCTTAGCCTTTGAAACTCCGGCGCGTCGATCAGGCGCATCATTAGTTGGCCTTCGTCAGAATCAGTGCGAAGGCGAATGATGTTGTGAACAGGATCGCGATAGATACGTTCGGACAAGATGAGTTCTGATCGATGCTGTGTTCGTTTCTTGCAGAGTCTATCACGCTGAAAAGTCAGCACGGGATTCAGCTGTTAAATGAGACTGCTCATTAAATCACTCTCAGGATAAAAATCGCGGTGCGGTTCTTAACGGCTGCGAAAGGGCTTACCACCGCGGCTGAAAAGGTGACAAATCTGGCCCTCAGCGGGGCTTAGAAGGCGGCCCCTCCGGCGGCTCCCGCCCCGCCTAGATTTATGGATACTTCCCAATTTTTTGGATTTACCCCCGTCCCTTATAACCCTCAGGACCCTCTAAGTCGCTGATCTTAGGTGCCAATCCCCGGCCGCAGGTAGTGGGCATGGGAATTGCGAAAAGCCCTCCAGACGAACTTTCGTTCTGCCTCGGGCATTTTCCCTAGTAAGTGCTTTTGGCTAATGAAGACAACCTAAAATAGGAGAAAGAGAATGAAGACTTTTAAGCTTGTGCTCTTTACTTTGGTACTTGTCTTAGGCCTTACCGGAATTAGTTTCGGTCAGGAAACGACAGGTACCATTGAAGGCACGATCAAGGATCCCTCGGGCGCTGTAGTCCCGGGTGTTTCCGTTACAGCTACTGGCACGGGCACCGGCGCTGGTTTTACACGCACGGTAACCACGGACGACGCGGGGTTCTTTAGAATTTCGCAAGTTCCTCCCGGTATCTACACGGTTACCACCGCGGCGACTTCGGGCTTCGGCGGTTCGACCAGCAGCAACGTAGAGGTAGTGCTCGGTAAGACCACCCCTCTCGCCGTTTCGCTGCAAGCCGGTGGCGTCGAGACATCAGTAGATGTCACGGCTGCTAACGAGCTTACGATCGACCCCACTGACAATAAGATTCAGACGAACATCACAGCGAGAACTGCTGAACTGCTGCCCAAGGGCACCAATTTCAACAGCTTGCTGAAGATTGCTCCGTCAACCCGTCCCGAGCCGCTGAACGGTGGCTTCCAGGTGGACGGTGCTTCCGGTTCTGAGAACACGTTCATCATCGACGGTCAGGAAGTGACTCACTTCCGCACCGGCGTGCTGCGAGCAAATGACAACCTGCCTTTCTCGTTAGTTCAGGAAGTGCAGATCAAGAGCTCAGGTTTCGAGGCCGAATTCGGCGGCGCGACCGGCGGCGTGATCAACGTTGTGACAAAGGGCGGTGGTAACGAGTGGCACGGTGAATTCGGTTCGCAGTTTCGTCCAGGTAGCTGGCAGGGTCAGCCCTCCAAGTTCCTGCGCTCGTTCCGCTCCGGCAGCGCCACTGCAACGCCTCCAACCTTCGTCGACATTCCGGAATACATTCAGCCACGCAAAGACGGCGGTTACGATTATTTCCCGACTGCCACGCTCGGTGGTCCAATCGTGAAGGACCGCTTCTGGTTCTTTGCCGCCTTCTCTCCGCAGATCCAAAAGATCGATCGGACTTTGGACTACATTTCCTCAAATCCGACTAATCGAACGATCTCGCAGACGTTGACTTACAAATTCAAGCGCATTAGTCACTTCTCGGAAATCCGTCTCGACGGCGCCCCGAGCGACAAGTTGCGTTTGACCGGTCGCTTCATCTGGGCCCCGATCAAGGATGAGGGCGCCCTTCCTTTGTTTACTGAAACTACTGCGACCCCGCAATCGGCCGTTATAGGTGGCCAGACGCTGACTGGACCGGCATTTTTGGCACAGCAGGGTGGTCGTCAGAATTCCAATAACATCGGTGGTTCAGCTGTATGGACTCCGACCAGCAAGTTTGTGGTGAACGTCCGCGCCGGCCGCACCTTCTTGAATGAGAAGCTCGGCTCCTACGGAATTCCTACCACTATCCGTTACGTCTGCAGCACCGCAAGCAGTGCTTCTGAGGCAGGTTTACATGGATGCGGATTGGGTCAACAAAATTTCGCTACCAACTTCCAGGTTAACTATGATGTCTCTACCCGCAAGACGTTCGACGTCGATGCCAGCTATTTGGTTAGCGGTCTCGGTGGTCGTCACAACTTCAAGGGTGGTTTCCAATACAACGGCATTTCCAACACCACCGATCAAGGCTATGCCGACATCGGTCAGTTGACACTGGTTTGGGGAACCCAGACCATCGCCAACCAAACGGGTCAGGCTCCGGCGCCAGGTGCAGTAGGTGTCGGCATTCTGCAACGTTTCGGTACAATTGGCGAGGCGAGCAGTAGAAACAACGGCATTTACTTCCAGGATAGCTGGCAGCCGACTTCGCGCTTGTCGTTGAACCTCGGTCTCCGTCTCGAGCACGAAACGGTTCCGAGCTTTAGTGAAGGTAACCCCGGTATTACGTTCGGTTGGGGCTCCAAGCCAGCTCCGCGTTTGGGATTTGCTTATGACTTGACCGGCGACGGCAAGACCAAGCTCTTCGCAAGCTATGGCTGGTTCTATGACCGCTTCAAATATGAGTTGCCGCGCGGTTCATTCGGTGGCGACTTCTTCCGCCGCGATTACTTTGACTTGTTCCCGGGCGACCAGTGGAACACGATCACTGTGGCGCAGATCATCGGCAACTTCTCCGACCCAGTGGGCGGCGGCGGTTGTGAAAGTGATGATCCGGCGGTTCGCACCGCTCCAGGTGCTCGCTCACGTTGCCAGTTTGACTTCCGTATTCCGTCAAACTCAGGCGCCGGCATTTTTGTGGCTGGTGCAGTTGATCCAGACATCAAGGCTGCTCGTCAGTCTGAGTTCACGATGGGTCTGGAGCGTGAGTTAGGAAGTGGCTTCCTCTTTAGAGGCCGTTACACGCACAAGAATGTCGACCGTGCTATTGAAGATATCGGCATTCCGACTGCCAGCGGCAGTGAGGCCTACATCATCGGTAACCCCGGCTTTGGCTTGGCTGATCAGTTAGCCCAAGATGAGGGTTTTCCGTCGCCAAAGGCTATTCGCAAATACGATGCATTGGAACTCCAGGTAGACAAGCGGTTCGCGAGGAATTACTACTTCAACGCGAACTACACGTTTAGCCGGCTGAAGGGTAACTACTCCGGATTGGCAAGCTCGCTAGAGTTCGGACGTGTTAGCCCTAACGTCAGTCGCTTGTTCGACTTGCCGTGGCAGGCGTTCAACCTTAACGGAGACCCGCTCGACGGCCGTCTCCCAACCGACCGCCCGCACGTGTTTAAGTTCTACGGAGCTTATACAGCAAACTGGGGTGGTAACCAGTCGACTGAGTTCTCAGGCTTTACAACAGCCGCTTCGGGAACCCCGTTAACCTCGGTCATCACCCTTTATGCTCTGAACCCAACCGTCATTAATGGCTTGGGCGACTTAGGCCGCACCGAAATGTTTACACAGACTGACTTCGCAGTCCGTCACAAGATTCGTTTCGCTGAGAAATACACCTTCGTCGCAGAGATGGATTTCATCAATCTGTTCAACGAGCAGAATGTGCTGCAAACTCAAACGACACTAAGTCCAACCGATGTACGCGCTGCAAACCTGATTCCTTATGGTTGCACCGCTTGCACGGGCGAAGTGGCGTTGATCAACCAGCTGTTCAATGGTGGTATCCGTGACGCGGTTCTTGGGTTCCTTAATGACCCAGCTCGTCCGGACCGTCTGAACGCCACGTTCAATAGAGCAAATGGTTTCCAGACCCCACGAGAAATTCGGTTTGGTTTCCGTCTGATCTTCTAATCAAACTCTTCGGAGTTTGTTTTGAAAGCCCATCCGGTTTATCCGGATGGGCTATTTTTTTGGGAAAGCTTGAATCGAACTTTGGGATTACGGAAGAGTAAAGCTTCAGTCACAGTTGGCTTCCCATCAGGCCGGTCTTCTTCTGGACTGTAAGGCATTTCATTGAAGACCTTCTGACTGCTCAGTGCGAGGATTCCACTAGACTTCGCGTTCAAGCTCGGCAAGGCAAATAGGCCAGCCGTTCCAAGTACTGGTTCCACATGACTACCAGGGATAAAGCATCGATGACGACTGGGTTTCGTAGCGACGTGATCATTGACTTAACGATTCCAACATTGATCGACTACCGGAAATTTCGAGCCCTCGCGTCTAGCATCCCCCATCGCTACCGCCCGGGTTCCGTATTTCTTTGGCCACTTTCTGCAAAGCGGTCCCCACCTCCCTGATGAGCACACTTACAAAGGATCGAGCATCCCCACCGAGAGCACTTGCACTGAGAAAGGTTATTAAGTGGGGTTGAACCTGGCGTTCCTGGACAACGGAAGGCGCCTAACATCCGGTCTTGAAGCGTTGTGCCAGCCCGACGTTCCTGAGCACACTCACAAAGGACGGAGCATCTACAGCGAGACACTAATATTTAGAACATACTATTATTGGAGACAGGGTAATTAAAGTAATTGAGCCTGGAAATCCTGGGAGAAGCCTCACCAGGATCGAGCAGTGCACCTGCATGCTTAACAAAGGACGGTGCGCCGCAGCGACAGCTTCACATTGAGGTAGGATATTTTAAAGGATTGAGCGTTTAGGATCGTGGAGAGGGAGGCAAGCTCACCTTCATTACTAATTATTAACCGCTGAAGTTAGCCAGAGGCTTTAGCTCGCAGCTTCTTAATCAGCTCCTGAATTTCCGCATTATCTTTATTGTCAGACTGGGTCTTTAGATAGAGCTCAAGTTCGTCCGCCGCCTCACGGTAACGTTTTTGGTCGCCATAGATCTTGGCTAACAACTTGTGAATCTCGGGTACTTTCCCCTTAGTTATTTCATTTGCTCGTTTGAACGCGACTTCCGCTTTATCAATCGCGGCAAGTCGCATTTGCGCTTTCCCGAGCCAGAGAAAAGCATCAGCCGACTTACTATTAAGCGAGACCGCCCGTTCCATGTTCGCGACCGCCTGAGAATTAAGCCCAAGTTGATATTGAGTCCAGCCCAGTCCGAAGATGCTGTTAATAGCTCTGGGGTTAATCTCCACCGCTCTTTCCAGCAGAAGCTTTGCAGCTTCCCAATAGTTGCGATCCCTATGCCCTCGTATCGCATACTCCCCGCCCAACCGATCGAGCGCGAGATAGTAAGTGGGAAAAACCTCGATAGCTTGTTTCAGGGAGGCCATACCAGCGATCTCATTTTTCTCGCGCAGGAATCGAAGGCCATCCTCATATAAACGCTGGGCCGAGGGCGGTACTTCCTGAACGAAAATCACGCGAGGGCCCACTGCGAACGGGCCAACCGGGGCGCGCTTATTCACTTTTAAGAAGATATCAATGTTTTGCCGATCGACGCCCGGACGACCGGAAATCGCTGAGACGCTTACCAGCGTTACCTCCTGCACGTACTCCTCGTAGTCTGTTCCGTAGGGCAGTACGCGTACTCGGTAGTTGCCGTTGAGTAAACTACCGAACATGAATCTTCCACCGCCATCAGTTTTGTCGCGACTAACAACAGAGTTGAAGTCATCAAGCAGCTCCACCCAAATGTCCGCAATTGGCCGGTGTGCTTCTACGAACACGGTTCCTGTAATCACACTCCGTCCCGCTTGTATTAATAGCGCATTGTTAACCAGTGAATTGTTTGCGTGGCTGGTGGCTTGTACGAGAATCTGCCCGGGGCCCATCGCCCCAATGGCAACTCCGAGACACAAGGTAGGAATTCTCTTCATCTCCACTCCTCCTGGCGCCATCGCCGTGACGGATGCTTAAGGTGGGACGGGGAGCGGCGCCCACAGCTGATAACCGCACTCGATTACTTGGCTTTTTCCCGTAGTTTCCGGATTAGCTCTTTGATCTTCTCAGCCTCGCCCTTTGGCACACTCTTTAGGTAGAGCTCCATTTGATCCGCGGCTTCTGTATATCGTTTCTGATCATTGTAGAGACCGGCCAGCTCCCAATGGATCTCTGCATCCTTGCCATTAGATAAGCGGCTGGCCTGCTTAAAAGCCTCTTCGGCTTTGTCCAGCTTTTTGTCCCGTCTATAAGCCTTAGCTTGCCACAAAAACGCATTCGCAGACTTGTTATAGATGGTAGCAGCTTTTCCGAAACTCTCGCTGGCTTCTGCGAACCGACCGAGATGAAATTGGGACCAACCTAAGCCAAACATGCTCGAGTAACTGCGAGAATTTATCTGGGTCGCCTTAGCCAGTAAAAGCGAGCCTGCCTGCAGATATTCTTGTTTTGAAGGTTCATCCTTGGCTGCGCTGCCCGTAGAAGCTTTGCTGGCCGCAGCCGCACTCTCAGCAGGCGTGGCGGGGTCGCCGAGTACTGCGTATTCTGCGCCGAGCCGATCCAAAGCCTGATAGTAATCGGGAAAGATTTCGATCGCCTGTCTCAGGCTTGCCAGAGCCTGCGCCTGTTTTTTCTCGCGCAGAAAAGAGAGACCCTGATCGTAAAGTTGCTTCGCCGCTGGCGGCACATCCTGAACAAATATGACCGAAGGCGCCCCGGCAAACGGTCCGAGGGTGTACCTTTCATCCAGTTTGAGACCGATATCAATATGCTGGTTGTCTGCTCCCGAAGACCGGTCATTCACCCGGACTGACGAAATCGCGGAGATGATCACCTGTTGCGTATGTTCCTGATACCCGGTGTTGCCCGGACGAATCTTGATCATATAACGCCCATCGACAAGCCCCGAGAATTGGAATCGCCCGGACAAGTCTGTCTTAATTTGACGAATCGTCGAATTCACATCATCAAGTAGTTCTACATAGACATCAGCGACGGGCCGGTGACCCTCGCCGTACACTGAGCCATAGATTGAGCTGCGCCCCTGAACGGCGGAAGCTAAACTATTGCCAAAGGTTGTTACAGGTGCCAGGGCCAGGGCCAAGAGGATCCCCAGGCCGATGACTAGAGGAAATTTCTTCATCGTTGTTCTCCTTAATAATTACTGGCGGTATTGGTGCTGAGATTCTGGGGATAATCTCGGAAGAAACACTTGATCAAATCTAACTTAATAGATGTCCTAATTTTTCTTTCTTGGTGCGCAGATAGCCGGCCGCTTTTTCAGTTGGTTCGACTTGAATGGACACCCGCTCGACGATTTTTAGACCTGCCTCTTCTAACGCTCGCAATTTCAAAGGATTGTTGGAAATCACGCGCACGTGGCAGAGACCCAATTCAAATAAGACTTCGGCGCATTGGCGATATTCACGCAGGTCAACTGCTAAACCGAGCTGCTCATTAGCTTCGACCGTGTCTGCACCTGCGTCTTGCAGGGAGTAGGCTCGAATCTTGTTAATGATTCCGATGCCGCGGCCTTCCTGCTGCTGGTAAACGACTGCCCCGCGACCTTCTTCTTGAATCAATCGTAGCGTCTGTTGCAGTTGCTGCCCGCAGTCGCATTTGGTTGACCCAAAAACATCGCCTGTCAGACATTGTGAGTGAATCCGCACGAGAGTAGGCACTTCGCGAAGCATTTCACCTTTGAACAGCACCACAAACTCTTCGTCACTTATCAGCGAGCGGTAGCCAGCGATTTTGAACTCCCCAAATTGGGTCGGCAGATTGGCAACCGCCACTCGTTCAACACTGAGATCATTCCCCGACCAGGGGCACGTAGCAATTGCTTCGTCTTCCAAAACACTTTCCCTTCTCATTCGAGATACCCTGATACTGAACTGAATTTGAAGCCGATTAATATTAGCCGCGAAGCATTTCTAGTTGAACTGATTATAGAAGTAAGTCAGGGGCGCGACAAGCAGGGGATCGTCAAAATAGGCTTAATTTTTGATTTTTGGCGAGCATAATATCGTTGCCACTCCGGCGCGCGGGGACTAAGATGCCTCGACATGACTAATGCTTCCGGCAGGTGATCGACCCCAGTGCGTTCGCGGCACTCGTTCTGATGACAAGTGGCCACAACAACAATGACGAGCAGCCTGATCAAACACAGGTGCGTGTTGTCGAACAGCTTCCTCCAGCACCGATGGAACGCCGTCCCGCGCTGGTTTCCCTGCGCGGTGAGTTGCTCGCAGTTCCCATTCCTTTGGATCGTGACGAAGTAACTCTCGGCCGCGCACTTGAAGCAGACGTTCGCATCAACGACTCCCGCGCCTCGCGTTTACACGCCCGCATAACTGTCGAACGAAACCCAACCAACAATTCGGTTCGTTGCATGATTCGGGATTTGGGTTCCACTAACGGAACTCTCATCAACGGCCAAATACTCACTGAAGCCGTCTTGAGTGAAGGCGACAAAATCACAATCGGCGACCAATTGTTCCGCTTCGACATGCTCGACGAAATCGATCGCGAGTTTCAACAGCAGATTCATCGTTTGATTTCACACGACGACTTAACCGGCTTACTGACCAGCAAATCGTTCTTCTCTGAACTGAGACGAGAAGCTGCCCAGGCTGAAATCAAGTCGCATCCGTTTTGTGTCTTGATGATGGATGTCGATCATTTCAAGGAAGTCAACGACCGCTATGGTCATCTCGTCGGCAGTCAGACGTTGGAAGAAATTGGTGGTGTTATCAAGAGAGCGCTACGAGCGGGAGATGTAGCTTCGCGATTTGGAGGAGAAGAGTTTGCCGCCTTCTTACTGGATGCAGACTATGCGCAAGGACTAGTTGCGGCAGAACGCGTCAGATCTGCCGTTCAAAACTATGAATTTCTGGCGGCGCGGCGCGACGCCGCAGGGGCAGCCAAAACGTTACAAGTTACGATCAGTATTGGTATTGCCGCCTTCCCGGATGACGCCAAAGATCCGATCGAGCTGATAGAGCTCGCCGACTCCGCGCTTTATCGCGCCAAACGTGGCGGCCGCAATCGAATTTCAGCTTACCGGCATTCCATCGCCGCAACCGAAGGCAAACTTCCTCCTCGCCGAACCTAGTTTATCCCAGTCGCCTGGATCACCTCTCGTATTTGTGCAACACCGCAAATCCTGAAGCGTGTAAGATGTCGCCGCCGTTTGCTAATGTGCGGATGTGTGGGCGAGCGGTGGTTGCGCGCATAACTTGAGGCGGGTATGCTGCTCTTGGAACCCGCCAGTCGCACGACCGGCCATCAAAGTCGACAGATATTTTTCGTAGTGACTACCAAATTAAACCTGGCCAGCCGGCCCTTTAGCAATCACGCCCTGCCCTGGGTATTGACTGCCTTTATCGTAAGCGTTTCGCTGATTGCCCTGGTGCTAATCTTGCGCTGGACAGGACAGGCGAAGACGCAGGCCGACGTTGTGCAAACCGAGATCAATGCATTGAATCAGAAAGAACAGGGGTTGAAGGCTGAGGCGGTCGCAGTCGAGAAAGCTCTCACTCAGGAACAGTTGCAAACCCTCGCCGCGGCGCACGTGCTGGTTGATCGCAAAAGGTTCTCCTGGTCTCGACTGTTCGCGGATCTGGAGTCGGCTCTGCCAGGCAGTGTGCGAGTAACGCGGATAAGTGTTCGTGATGTTGCCGCCCGCGGCGAGCAAACTCTAGCCGAACTGGATCTAACAGTCGTCAGCAAAAACTCCTCGACGATAACCGACATGATTGGTGAGATGGATCGAGTGGGGATTTTTCAAGCTGAGTTGCGTGCTCAAAATCTTCAGAAGGGTCGCGGCGAGAGCGGTACTGAGTATGAGCTGTATGTAATTTATCGTCCGCGCGCCGGCGCTAGCGCTGCTGACAAAACGCAAGACCTGGCTTCCGCTGAATCTGCGGCGCCGTCAGGTGGCGAGAAATGAACGAGACTCCCATCACACCAATTAAGCCGCGCCGGCGGACTCAGTTCAAAGCAAACCTGCAACGGCTGCGAGCCTCGCGGAAGCAGGGCATGTTTGGTGTTGCGGAGATTCTGGGGCTGGGCACCAGCGTCTTGCTCTTGCTGTTGGTCGTCATCGGCTACATTTATTTTTTGGTTCCTGCTCGCACGCGGCTTGAAACATTGCAGTTGGAGAGAACGCGCTTACAGACGCAGTTGCGAAGTTCTCAGGAAATAATTCGTCAGGGTCATGATACGCAATCTACCGTGACTAAAATCACCGAGAGTCTGAATGAATTTCAGAGTTACCACCTCAGCAATGCTGGTCAGGGCCGCATGGGCCTCTATGGCGAGTTAAATCAGCTAATTCGCAAAAATGGAGTGCGCAATACTGCGGGACCTGCCTACACGCCTCTCCTTTCTTCAGCCACCAAACGGAGTCCAGGGGAAACCAGGTCAGCCAGCACCAAGTGGCAGAGTGTCTATCCCGGTATCGCAGTGAGTCTTACTGTTGAAGGATCATACCAAAGCCTGCGACGCTTCATCAGAGATCTAGAATTCAGCAAGCAGTTCATCATCATCAATGCGATCGAGCTCGAGCGCGCGACCGAAACCAACAGCGCAGCCTCGGTCGAAACCGGTGCTGCTGCTGCGCGCAACTCGATGGTTAGTTTGCGGCTCGATATGGCGACCTACTTTCAGCTGGGAGCGGCGGAGCAGGGGCAGTAATCCCTATGAAGTTGACAGACATCAACAATCCTGAAGAACGTAAAAAACTGATCTGGGCGATCGGGCTGGGATTGGTTGCGATCGTGTTCTTGTGGTGGACCCTCTTCGGTTTTGGCCCAAGCCCGAAACCAGTTGCCAAAAACACTAACTCAAACTCCAGCTCGCCACCTGGTCTTCGTCGCGTGGGCAATCCCGTAACGGCTCAAACCGCCAATGAGATTAAGAGCGCCCCACTGGAACAGTTGCGGCCTATAGTATTCCCTGATGTCGTGACGTCAGCACCGGAAGCAAAAAGGAACATCTTCATCTACTACGAGAAACCGCCTCCGGCTCTGAAGGTCGCGACAGAGCCCAGCCCGACACCTACCCCGACTCCGCCACTGCTTTTGGCAGGGATGCAGCCTTCGAATGTGTTCGCGCGTACCGAGGACTTCACTATGGAAGTTAGTGGAGACAAGTTTGTGCCCGGAGTGCGGATCGTCGTCGATGGTCGCGAGCTGACCACTCGCTTCATCAGCCCGCAACAGCTCTCGGCAACAGTGCCGGCTTCGATCATTGCCAATCCGGGTGCTCGCTCCGTGATAGTGAAATCGTCGAATGGCAGTCTCTACTCCACGACTCTGTCTCTCAATGTGAGCGCGCCACCGACACCGAATTTCAGTTACGTGGGAATCATTGGCACCCCTCGTTACACTGATACGGCAATTCTTCAGGACAAGAACAACCGTGAAGTTCTCAACGTGCAGCGCGGCGACATCGTAGGCGGCAGGTTTCGTTTGACCAGCATCTCCGAAAAGGAAGTGGTGTTAGTCGACACCCAATTGAAGATTAGGCATCAAATCGCTTTCAGCACCGATCGCGACCGTGCGTCCGGTCCTCAGGCTCGCCCGACTCCTCGAGTGGAGGCTGAAGATGATGAACCGTAAGCGAGAGCCACACCACAAGATATATGGTGTGCGGGTCATTGCCTCTGAGCGCCGAGATCCGCATCATTCGCCCGCTCGCGAGTGCGGCGAAGGCGGTTACACCCTTGTAGCGTTACTCGCCCTGATGTCCCTGCTCGCTCTCTTTGCTCTCTCTGCAGCACCCAGTCTTCGTCAACAAGCACAGCGTGAAAGAGAGAAGGAGGCGATCTTTCGTGGTGAACAAGTCGCCGATGCGATCCGCGATTACTATGTCTATCGCAGCACGACAAGTGGTGGCGCCGGTGAGCAAGCACTGCCAACTTCGATGGACCAATTACTTGAAGGGATCCCGGTACCGGGTGGAACGAAGAAGCGGCAAGTGTTGCGCCCCAGTGCTGCACGGGATCCACTTTCATCAACTGGTGAATGGCGTACTGTAAGGCCGCGCGCACCTGAGTTGGTTGAGTTTCAGCGCGCCGTCATTGTCTATGCCGGCGGTCTGCTGCCGCTGGCTAACAACTCGCAAATAGCCCAGTTGCAACAGTTTGCGGTTCCACAGATCACGAACGTACTGGACACCGGTTCCGCGCTGACTGCACTTGGCGGCGAAGATACTGCGGCGGATTCCAGTGGGCCATTCGTCGGCGTAACAAGTCGCAGTCGTAACAACTCAGTCCTCTATTACTACGGAATTGATCGTCACAATGGTTGGATCTTCACACCGCTATTTAGGTAGCCACATCTAGTTCTCACTTCACCCATTCTAATTTGAGTGACATGCGTTCCTGATCTTTCTCGCGATCATTTTCTGATCAGCAAAGCCGAGTGATTCACAGTTTTGATCTCGCATGAATGTACGCGTAGTGAGTGCTCGACGTGCGCTCGCGACACGAAGAAGCGCACTTTCAGCGAAGAATTATTTTTGAAAATATGAGTAATAAGTTGTTGACATCTGATGCATTTGCGTTTATATAGCAAGATGTTGTGCGCCGTTTACACTAGCCCACAAGAGAAAGCCAGACACAGTATCTTGTGGTCACCACGCAAACCCCAAACTTGAAAAGAAGGAGCACATAAAAGCTATGGCAACTAAAAAAGGTGGAAAGAAAGCAGCGAAAAAGGGTGGAGCAAAGAAGGGCGCAAAGAAGGGCGCCAAGAAAGCCGCCAAGAAGAGATAGTTCGAACCAGCAGGTTTCCGCAGGGACGCTCAGTTGGCGCACACCAACCGCTGACGACCTGCAGGGCATTAGCAAGAAGGGCGACGAATACTTCAGTGAAGTTCGTCGCTCTTTTTGTTTTTGATATTCGTGGTCGGATGAGATCTAAGTTCAATCGATGATTCGCGTTGCCCTTGTAGAGCCTGAGATACCGCCCAACACCGGAAACATTGCCCGGCTCTGCGCCGCCACGCGCACTCCGCTTCATATTGTCGGCATCCCTGGGTTTCGACTTGATGATCGCGCCGTTAAGCGTGCGGGCCTGGACTATTGGCCAGAGGTCGAAATTCATCGTCATTCCGATCTGCCCTCGCTTTATGAAGCGCTGGCTGAGGCCCGCTTCATTTATCTAAGTACTAAAGGCGACATTTCCTACCTGGACTTCCCGTTTAACGAAAGCGACTGCCTGGTCTTCGGTCGCGAGACCCGTGGTTTGCCCGAAACCCTCCTGCGAGCGAATTGGGAGAGAGTCCTGACGATCCCCATGTCGAATCCACGTGTTCGCAGTCTTAACTTGGCAGTATCTGTTGGGATCGTTTTGTTTGAGGCGTTAAGACAAACGGGAGTGCTGCAACAGGTCAACCGCAAGCGCGACTGAGTTTCGCCATTGGACGTCGCGGGCAATACCACCTGAGAAGTGATAACATCCAAAGTTTCGCTCAGACGCGTTTCAGCGATC
This sequence comes from Pyrinomonadaceae bacterium, assembly GCA_963826235.1. Lineage (GTDB taxonomy): Bacteria > Acidobacteriota > Blastocatellia > Pyrinomonadales > Pyrinomonadaceae > PSRF01. Next base: position 1,733,168 of record CAWGWE010000003.1, read on the forward strand.
TGTGCAACGCCATCATGACTAACGACGGAAAAGACCTGCGCAATATCGCCATCATCGCTCACGTTGACCACGGCAAGACTACTCTTGTTGATGCCATGCTTCGTCAGTCCGGAACGTTTCGTGATAACGAGACTGTTCGTGACCGGGTGATGGACTCAATGGATTTAGAACGCGAACGCGGCATCACCATCATGGCCAAGAACACCGCGGTGCGTTATCAGAATGTGAAAATCAACATTGTCGACACGCCGGGACACGCTGATTTTGGAGGTGAAGTTGAACGCGTGTTGAAGATGGTAGACGGAGTGATGTTGTTGGTTGATGCCGCCGAAGGCTGCCTGCCGCAAACACGCTTCGTTTTGCGCAAGGCTCTCGAGGCTCGGCTACCGGCCATTGCTGTAGTCAATAAAATCGATAGACACGACGCCCGGCCGGCTGAGGTTGTGGACGAGATCTACGAATTGTTCCTGGATCTTGATGCTACTAACGAGCAAATCGAGTTTCCGATTCTCTACGCTATCTCTCGCGAAGGTGTCGCTAAGAAGCAGTTGCAAGACGATTCAAGTGACCTGCGACCGTTGTTTGATCAAATTGTCGAGACAATCCCGGCGCCTCAACCCATGCGTGACGATTCGCTGCAGTTGCTCGTAGCCAACATTGATTACAGCGATTACGTCGGCCGATTGGCGATTGGAAGAATTTTTTCAGGAGAGATAGCGATCGGAGACCAGGTCGTTGTCGTTCAGCGCGATGGAAATGTGCGCAAAGTAAAGATTTCGCAGCTCTACGTGTTTGAAGGATTGAAGCGAGAAGCTGTCGACCATGCGAGCGTTGGTGAAATCGTGGCGCTGGCGGGATTCGACGATATCGAGATTGGCGACACTATCACTTCAGCAGAAAATCCCCAGCCATTGCCATCAATCGCGGTTGATGAACCTACGATCGCGATGATTTTCGGTGTCAACAACTCCCCATTTGCCGGCAAGGAAGGGCGGTTTGTGACATCGCGTCAAATCAAGGAGCGATTGGATAAGGAAATTCTGGGCAACGTCGCGATTAGAGTTGAACCAACCGAGTCTCCAGATCAATTTAAAGTGTCGGGTCGCGGCGAGCTGCAGCTGGCGATTCTGATCGAAATGATGCGCCGCGAAGGCTATGAGCTCCAGGTCTCAAAGCCGGAGGTCATCACGCGGGAGCTTAATGGCGAAATTCACGAGCCTATCGAAATGGTGGTCGTAGACTGTCCGGAAGAATTTATTGGTGTCGTCACCGAGGCACTCGGTCGCCGCAAAGGCCAAATGACGAAAATGGTAAATCACGGTACTGGACGCGTCCGACTGGAATTCGAGACACCCTCACGTGGATTGATCGGGTTTCGCAGTGAATTTCTTACCGAAACAAAAGGAACGGGATTACTAAATACGATGTTCCTCAAGTGGGACCTTTGGCAGGGAAGCATGAGAGGGCGCGCCACGGGATCATTGGTTGCCGACCGCACTGGTGAGACGACCACTTACGCGCTCTTTAACCTGCAAGAACGCGGCACTCTCTTTACGCGTCCCGGTATTCGTGTATACGAAGGAATGCTCGTTGGCGAAAATGCTCGCGCAGTGGATTTGGATGTAAATGCAATCAAGGAAAAGAAACTTACTAACATGCGCGCCTCTTCGGCTGACGAGGCAATGCGTCTGGTTCCCGTAAAAGATTTGTCACTTGAGCAGGCGCTGGAGTTCATCGCTGACGATGAACTGGTGGAAGTCACTCCGAAGAGTATCCGTTTACGGAAACGGATCCTTCGTGCTAATGAGCGCCCGAAACGAAAAGACATTTAGCGATCAAGCGTTCATGTTTCCTGCGGTCAAGGTTTATCCGATCACTGACGTGCGGCTCACGGGGTTATCCCATGCTGAACAGGTGAAACGTTTGATTCACGGTGGCGCCACTCTGATTCAGCTCCGCGAAAAACATCTTTCTCCCCGCGAATTTTTTCATGAGGCTCAGGCGGCGCTTGAAATCGCTCGTGCGCGCGACGTTAGGATCATAATCAACGATCACGTGGACATCGCCCTCGCTCTGCACGCGGATGGCGTGCATCTGGGGCAGGACGACATGCCGGCCGACGCCGCGCGGGCGATTCTTGGTGATGAGGCTCTGATTGGCTTCTCCACACACAATCCAGCCCAAGCCATTGACGCGAGGACACTGCCGATCGATTACCTGGCTATTGGACCTATTTTTCCCACCTCGTCGAAAAATAAGCCGGATCCCGTTGTGGGTTTAGCCGGTCTGCGCGAAGTCAGGGAGGCGGTTGGCCAGCTTCCTTTGGTCGCAATCGGTGGAATTACAGCCGGAAACATCGAGCGTGTCCTCAAAGAAGGCGCGGACTGCGTTGCTGTAATCAGCGCTCTTCTGACCGATCCGTTAGACCTCGCTAGCAATACTGAACACCTAATTTCAATCGCCCGCTGACCTGGTGGCCAAGCGTGGCCAACACATTTTTCTTGCGTTTAGCTAGGTTATGCGCGAGAATTCACCTGCCTTTCCCGGGTAGTCGTCCCGACAACCCATCCTTCCAACAAAGTTTCTTTCATCATGGAGTCCTAAGAACGTGCCTTTTTTCGATCTGCCTCCAATTATCGAGCGAATGCTGCTGCTCTCCGACCGGATTAGTGATCTTAATTTTTCCGTCGGCCAACTGCCGCAGGTCGAGATCAACGGCAAGCTCACGCCCGTGCAGCCGCTGGGTATGCAGAAACTCACACCCTACCAGACCGAAATCATCGCCATGACGCTGCTACAAGGTAATCCGGACGCGGCAGAACGTCTGGCTCGCAGTGGCACTGCGGATCTGAGTTACTCCTTACCTTCGCGCGCTCGTTTTCGCGTCAATATTTTTCAGCAGCGTGGCGTGTACTCCATCGTCATGCGCGTCATTCCCACGGACATTCCCACACTCAAATCGTTGGGCCTGCCCCGGCATCTCGAGGAGATCGCCGAACTTCGCAACGGGCTGGTCCTCGTTACGGGACCCACCGGCTCGGGAAAGAGTTCGACGCAGGCCGCGATCATCGACATCATTAACGAGACCAAGCATTACCACATCGTCACGATCGAAGATCCCATTGAATATCTCCACTCGCACAAGAATTCCACCATCAATCAGCGTGAAGTAGGGCACGACACCAAGGATTTTCCTTCTGCTTTACGAGCTACCTTAAGGCAAGCGCCCAAAGTAATCCTGATTGGAGAAATGCGAGACTTTGAGACTACTGAAATCGCTTTGGAAGCTGCCGAGACGGGTCACCTGGTGCTTTCCACTCTGCATACCATCGATGCTTCCAAGACAGTCGATCGAATCATCGGTCTTTATCCAAAGAACGAGGAGCGCGTGATCCGGACGCGGCTGTCGCAGACTTTCCGTTACATCATTTCCCAACGTTTGATCCCGCGTGCTGACGGGCGCGGCCGGGTTGCTGTTGCCGAGGTGTTGCGTTCGAGCCCACGTACGCGGGAATACATTGACGCCGGTGAAGCTGACGGCAAATCGTTGCTGGACGCGATGCGCGACGGAAAGCTCGACGGAATGCAGGACTTCGATTCGGTAATCAGAGAGTTGATTGAGACTAAGGTGATCACACTGGAAGATGGTCTCACCTTCGCCACCAACCAAAACAATCTGCTGCTGTCGCTTAAAGGTCTGACTTCTGCGGAAGAATTCATTCGTCGCGATGAAGAGCATGCGACGGTCGGCGTCCGCAGTGATTCCGGATCGATGCTGGGAATGCTTGATTAAGAGTTAGTACAAAAACCATGATTGTCGTTTGTCCAAATTGCTCATCACGCCTGCAGCCGAATGGCAACAAGCCGCTCGTTCATCCTTTCACGGTGCGCTGCCCTAAGTGCAACAGCACCGTAAACTCTGAGCCTCCCAATCCTGCCTCCGCCCAGAGCGGTCTGGCGCTGGGCACGTCTCCCGCCACCGAGCACCGTCGTTATCAGGAGACTGAGCCGGCGCCGCTTTTCCAGGAAGGCGGAAAGCAGACAACCACGCAGAATTCCATCGAAGAGTTGGGTCGCTTACTCGGAAGTCTGGTCGGACAGGGGGGCGCAGCAACAGCTAACTCCGCAAATGTCAGCCGCCCATCGTGGAACCCACGGAAGATTTTGATATGCGTGTCCGAGGAACATCGCCAGAATCTGGCGTCTCAACTGACGCAGAACGGATACCAGGTGTTTCTGGCGCAAGATACTCGTCAGGCAGTCGAGCGGATGCGCGAGAACCGTCTGGATGTTGTGCTGCTTGATCAGGAGTTTGATCAGACTGAACAAGGCGCTGCATTCGTTACGCGAGAGGTAACAGTTTTGCGGCCCGCGCAGCGAAGGCGGCTGTTTTTTGTTTTGTTGTCACCCCTGTTGCGCACGATGGAGGCTCATGCTGCGTTTCTGAACAATGTGAATGCAATCGTGAACATAAAGGACATTGATGAGGTACCGCGCGTTCTGGAGCACGCATTGCGCGACTACAACGAACTCTACAAAGAATTTAATGTAGCGCTGAATGTCGGAGCACTGTAGTTAATTGTCCGAACTTGGGAATTTAAAGAGGGGGCCGCGGTGGCCCCTCTTTTTTATTTCACAATACTCATTTCCAACTGTCCTGCATTTCGGTAATTTGATAGTCTTAACGCATTCAATAGTCTTCAAGTCTGGAACTTCAAATCATGTCAGCCAAGCCAGAAGTTGAAACAGAAGGTCTCGCGCCGGCGACGATAGCTGTCCACGGAGGCGAACGCCCTGAAGAGCAGCCTTTCGGGGCTGTCGTGTCGCCAGTATTTCACTCCGCCACCTATAGTTTTCAGAGCTTTGATGAGATGCGACGCTATGCTCGAGGTGAACTCCCCGAGGCTTATTTCTACTCGCGTTATGCAAACCCGACAGTTGCGGAAGTGGAAAGGAAGGTCGCGCAACTCGAAGGCGCTGAAGCTTGCGTTGTTACGTCCTCAGGTTCAGCCGCAACATTTTGCTCACTCGTCGCCTTGTGTGAGGCCGGTGATCAAGTCATCGCCTGTGATTCCGTCTATGGCGGCACGGTGAAGTTGTTGACTAAAATCCTGCCCCGGTTCGGCGTCACGGCAAGATTTATTGCCTTGCAGGAAGTTGTGCAGCTGCCTCAGCTGGTTGATGGAAAGACCAAAGTTTTCTGGTTTGAAACGCCCGCCAATCCCATCAATCGTCTGGTCGATTTGGATCAAGCTGCGGCAGCAGCTCGTCGGGCGAAAGTCACATCCGTTGTTGACAACACTTTTGCAACGCCGATTTTGCAAAAACCAATTACCCATGGCATCGATGCAGTAATGCACAGCGCGACGAAGTATCTGGGCGGTCACTCGGATTTAACCGCGGGCGCTGTAGCCGGAACCAAAGAGTTCACTGATCGCGTACGCCAGGTAGCGGTGGCAGTGGGGGCCACTCTGGATCCGGCGGCAGCTTTTCTCTTGTCGCGCGGGATTCGAACGCTCGATGTGCGAGTGCGAGCTACCTGTGACAATGCTATGAAGCTTGCCCAGGCGCTAACGAAGCACCCGAAGGTGGCGCGCGTTTATTATCCCGGACTGACCGAAGACCCCGGTCACGAGTTAGCCAAGCGCCAGATGGGTGCGTTTGGCGGAATTGTGTCGATCGATTTGGTCGGAGGTGAAGCCGAAGCCGAGAAGCTATTCGACTCGTTTCAACTGGTGAAGACTGCGCCCTCTCTCGGCGGAGTTGAAACGCTGGTCAGTTATCCTGTTTACTCGTCGCATGCGGGCTTCTCTGCGGAACAACTGCGCGCGGCGGGAGTTTCTCCAGCCACAGTGCGCTTTGCTGTGGGCATTGAAGGAGCAGACGACATCATCGCCGATGTTATTCAAGCGCTCGATAAGATTTAGATTTCAATGGGGGAGATAGAAACAACAGCTAGCCGTAAAGGAGCAGCTGCGGCGCATTCACACGCCGGTCACAGTCATGCTCGTGCGTCAGACAGTCGTCGCAAATTGACGATGGTCTTGGTGCTGACAGCAATCTATATGATTGCCGAAGCTGTCGGCGGCTGGTGGACCGGTTCGCTCGCGTTGCTGGCAGATGCGGGTCACATGTTGACCGATGTCGCAGCGCTTACTTTGGCGTTGACTGCCGCCTGGTTTAGTTCGCGTCCGGCAACTTCCCACAAAACTTTCGGTTATCACCGGCTGGAGATTCTGGCTGCCTTAGTAAACGGGGTTGCGCTCGTCGTGATCTCGATGCTGATTCTTTACGAAGCCTACCAGCGTTGGTCGGTACCGCCAGTAGTGCAGGGCAGCGTGGTGATGCTAGTTGCCACAGGTGGATTGATTATCAATCTCCTAAGCGCTTGGATACTGCATGGGCAACATGAGATCGATCTTAATATGCGCGGTGCCTGGCTGCACGTACTCAGCGACGCACTCGGCTCTGTGGGAGCAATCATCGCCGGCGGATTGATGTGGCTATATGGTTGGTATGCCGCCGACCCATTGTTCAGCGCCCTGATTGGAATCTTGATCGTTTTCAGCTCGTGGCGCCTGATTCGCGAATCCACCAACGTACTGCTCGAAGGAACGCCGGCGCACATTAACCTTGCTGCCGTTGAAGACTCGATTCTGCATACCGACGGAGTTTCCAATGTTCACGACCTGCACGTGTGGACCATCACTTCCGGTCGTGAAGCACTGAGCGCTCATGTGATACACGCCTATGAGGTATCGCAGCCGGAATTGCTAAAGGAGTTGCGGGCCAAGCTCTATGATCGGTTTGGCGTGGATCATCTGACGATTCAGATGGAAACCCCGGACTTTGAAGATGAGACTTTTCACTTCTGTCACGCGGGCACGGCTTGTTTTCGATCTGAAGCGAGCCGTTAGTTGCGAGTCACAGTGCATGCGAAGTTGCAGGCCGCACTGCCAAATCATTCAAGTCCCAAGCAAAGTCCGAAACAAAACAAACTTAACCAAAAGCCAAAGACAAGTCACAAGACCAGACTTTGGAAATCAATCTCCTCTTAACGCTTGATCTTCGCGAACAAGCTGCTTTGCAATCCGCGCTTGTTACGCATGGCGCACCCGACGCCCTGGTGACGTTGGCGTTAACCGGAGCTTGTCGTATTTCCTCAGCAGCTGAGGCGCGTCGACTTCGAGAATGGCTCGCCGCCGCGCGCACCGCAGGCGAAACCGATTTCGCATCTCTTCAAGTAATCGAGCGCGCCCTCGTCACGTTTGGTCTTTAAGACAGGTAGACGCCCTTCATTCGTTGTCGCGCGGTGGCGGCGTTGTTTAGCAATCCGGCCGAGTAGGCTAAAGCTGTTGCGACGATCACCTGCGAGGTCTAGAATCAGCTTGCCACCCGACCAGCCTTGATCCAGGAGAAAGCCAGTGATACTCAAAAACCCTTTGATTGCGGCCGCCGTCCTCTCGTTGAGTGCTGCATCCAGCTCAGCTCAAGAAACAACTCAGAACGCTTCCGAACGGCGCGTGCCTTTGTCTGAAGCGGCGGTAGCTTTAGATTCGCAGGGCCAGGCCGCGCTCGAAGGGACATTGCGGACGACTGCGCTGAACGGTGCTCCGGATCTACCCGTGATGAACATTAGGCTCATAGTTAAGAACGTGAGTTCGCAGGCATATGGATATGTTTCCGGCCTCGTGACTTTCTACGATGGCTCGGGAGTGCGCTGCGGCGAGGGTTTGCTCAAGGCCGATGTGCTCGCAATCAATGAAGCAATAGAGACTGACACTCCTGGCATTAGGATAAGGTGCGCTCCCGTCACCTGGCGCCTTGTTGCAACAAACTTGTTGCCGCGAATCCCGCCAGGGCCAGTGATAATTGAAACAGTGGGAGTGCCGACAAACTTGATTATCAGCGTGGACGGAGAAGAGCATCCGCTGCAACTTGATAAGCCTATGATTCTGAATCTCGGCGAGCGGCAGCGAACCATCATTGTGCGCCGCAGCCCGTGAGGTCTTGACGGTCTGAGGCCGCAGTTTTACGATGAATCCCGACCACTTAGTAACGAGCAAGGAGTAATTCGATGGCAGACAAAGAATCCGGTAAGTGTGCCCATCCAGCCTGCGATTGTCGCCCTGAAGAAGGCAGCAAGTATTGCGGTGAGTACTGTGAGAACGCAGAGAAATCAGGGGTAATGGAGATCGGATGCGGCTGCGAGCACGACGGCTGCTGAGACTTAGCAGAGCGTGCGAAGCACGCCGTGAAGCGTAGAGCCTGGGGGCTTAAGTCCTGGGTCAAGGTGCAAAAACAAGAGCCTGCGAAGCAGGCGACAGAATCTTGTAGCCTGTCGCCGGCTTTGCAGGCTCATCTGTTTCAATGGCTCCCCTACCCGATGTTCACACCCCAGGGCATACGGCGATGGTAGAATTCGAAACTTTCGACGTATGCCAAAAGATGCTGAGATGAAAATCGTCGGAACGCTAATCGAACTGCAACGTCTGAAGCGCTTGGATCGTACCGGGTGGACCCTGCGCGGTCTAGCGAACGGAACGGAATCCGTCGCCGCTCATTCATTCGGCGTCGGTGTGACGGCAATGTTGCTTGCTGATGAAATAACGGCGCGCGGGACAACGGTCGACGTCGCAAAAGTGCTGCGCATGGCCTTACTGCACGACTGGTCGGAAACGCGTGTTGGCGACATGCCGAAGACGGCTGTCACTTACTTTGGAAGTGAAGCCAGAAAGAGAGCGGAGATTGCCGCGTTTGCCGACGTCGTTGAAAAAGCAGGTGCGGGCAAGGAAGATTACGTGGCCCTTTACGAAGAGTATGAGGCCCGAGTGTCGCTGGAGGCTCAAATCGTTAAAGCTGCGGATGTGATCGATCTTCTGGTGCAAGCGCTCGCTCTTGAGCGCGGCGGAGCTCGCGGACTCGATGAGTTCTGGGAGGTAGCGGAGACGGACAACCTGCCAATCGCGGAGATCCCGCGCGAAGTCTTTAATGAGTTGATTTCTGAATTAACTGCAGCGCGGCGAGCGTTACCGCGCTAGGACTAAATTAATTGCTGGAATCCATCACACAATTCTTCACTTCAATTACGCTGCGCGGCGCGGCAATTGGAATAGGCATTTTTCTCGTAACGTTCTTAGCAAATCTCGCCCTGGTCTCATTCATCCTCGTCAAGATTCCCGCCGATTATTTTCGAGAATCGCAGGGCAAGTTCCTGGCGAAGCAGTCGCCAGTGGTTCGGGTGCTGGCACTGGTTGGCAAAAATATTGCGGGAGTGATTCTCGTCGTCCTCGGAGTACTGCTTTCGCTCCCGGGTGTCCCTGGGCAAGGAGTGTTAACAATTTTGCTCGGCGTCATGTTGCTGGACTTTCCCGGGCGGCGGCGTTTTGAACGATGGATTGTGAGTTCGCCTAAGGTCTTAAAAGCAGTGAACAAGCTGCGCAAGCGATTCGATAAACCAAAGCTAGTACTCGACTAATACATGTCATCAGCAAAAGTTCATCGCGTTGACAATGAAAAGTCTCTTTGCTAGGTTGAACTCGCTAAGTCTCTGGACGATATCGAGGCGAATTAGGATTTGTTTCTAAAACCTTCGTTGATGCCCATTCCATCCCTCGTCCCCCGCTCCTCCTGCGAACTTTTAAGATCTCGATTACCAATCCTACTGCTGCTGACGGTCTTTGTGACGGCAATCAGCGGCTGCGGCCTGTTTAATACGCATAAAAAAGTTCAGGTGCCGCCGCTGCTAACTCCTTTGGCCGACGCCAGTACCAACCAATTAATGGGCGAAGTTAACCGGATTGCGGCTATTAATTCACTTCGCGGCAAAATCGACATTCTTTTTGAAGACACCTCTTTCGCTGAGCAGGGTGTCGCTGACAAGTACCGGCAAGCCGACGGCACCATTACTGTGCAGCGTCCAGGCAACATCTATCTGATCATTCAGGTTCCTTTTATCGCGACGGATATTGCCCAGATGACTTCAGATGGCCAGTCATTTCGCGTGGCAGTTTTGCAAGGTGAAGAGCAGTACAAACGCTTCGTCAAAGGGACCAACAATGCCGTTTACGAGAAACTGGACATGGATGGGGGGGAGACGGACCCGAGCAAGAAAAAGAAAAAGATGACTGGCGTGGAAACGGTGAATGCCCTTTCGAATCTAAGGCCGCAACACCTGACTGAAGCGTTCATGGTCAGTCCGATTCAGCCTCCCAGAGATACGGGGATGATTTACTCAAAGAGCGAGTTCTTTCAGGAAGAGGCTGACACTCGACCGCAAGCAAAGAAAACTTCACGCGTAGTGCGCGGCTATTTCCTGCTGGAAGAAATCTCGGCGCCAACAGCCGGGGAGAGCCGGCTTTTGCGACGCTTCTGGTTTGACCGCGTTGGGGGAATTCGGCTGGCCCGGATTCAAACCTTTAACGAACGTGCGCAACTGATCACGGATGTCTCGTATCTCGACGACAAAGCCTTTGGCGCCAATGCCGTTAAACTTCCTTCTCGGATCGACATCACACGGCCGCATGACCACTATCGCTTAAGCATTACCTACCAGTCGCCAACGTCAGTAGACATTGATCGCGAATTCCGCCCGGAAGCCTTCGTCCTGGAAAACCGCTGGAACCTTCCCGAAGTCGATCTCGATGCCCGGCGTGCTCAGCCAACCCCAATCAATCGATAATTGAATTTAGCTTACTAGGCGATAGACGAGCCGATGTATTAACATTTGGCGCGCTTACTATCCAATTCCCGATGAGAACGATTCTTAAAGCCTCGGATCTGGTTAAGGTGTATCGCGTGGGCAAGGTTGATGTGCCGGCGCTGCGCGGCGTGTCGTTTGAAGTTCAGGAGGGCGAGTTTGTAGCGATCATGGGCCCCTCAGGTTGCGGCAAGTCAACGATGCTGCATCTGTTAGGAGGGCTGTTGACGCCTACCAGCGGACAGATTGTGATCGATGGCGAAGACCTTACTGCAGCTTCCGATGCTGCTCGCACAGATATTCGGCGAAGAAAAATTGGCTTCGTATTTCAACGGTTCAACCTCTTTCCGACGCTAACGGCGGAAGGGAACTTGCGCCTCGCGGAAAAGATCCACGGCAATGGCGGCGACGATCCCGCGCGGCGGCGCGAAGTGCTCAAACTGCTGGGCCTCGAAGACAAACTGCATCACAAGCCCCTTGAACTTTCGGGCGGCGAGCAACAGCGAGTCGCTCTCGCGAGAGCTGTTGTCACGCGGCCAGCCATCGTCCTCGCAGATGAGCCTACCGGAAACCTTGACTCAGAAAACTCTACCCTCGTCCTCAACATGTTTCAGGAACTCAACTACCGCTTCAATCAAACCATCGTCATGATTACTCACAATCCCGAAGCTGCAGCAATGTGCCGACGAATAGTACAAATGCGCGACGGTCACATTGTGACCCCTTCGGCGGGTGTCCGCATGTAAATAATCGATTTACAGGGGAATTCACACAAGCTAGAATCTAAATGCCTTCTTTTCGGAAGGCGCGCTTTTTGCCCTACCATCCGGCAGGCAAGCCCGGGAGTCGTTCCCATGGACACAATTAAGAGGATCTTTCTCTGGACTTACGAGAGGAATACCTGGCAGTGGGACACCCTGTGCGCACTGATTCTGGTCTTTATTTTTTTGACACCGAAAAGCTGGTTTTCCGCGAGCGAACGGCCGGGCGGAACAGGGCATCAAAGCCCAGTCCCAGCGACCGTGCTTGTAGGGGCGGAAGTTGTTGAAAATGAAACCGATAAGCCGCTTTTGCGAAATCGGATAAGGGCTCTCTCGGGGAAGCAAGATGCCGAGGTCGGGGCCATTCGTAAGGTGGTGGATAAAGACGGCAGGACGGTTGGCTATCAGGTTGACATCCGTTGACCTTCACCTATAATCGCTGGGTTTTTTTACCCTCAGCCGGAGGGTGGTCGGGCCTGGTAATAATTCGAGGAGAGAATATGAAGAGATTTGGTTCGTTATTGGTGGTGATGCTGGTGATTGCGGCGGCTTCTGTGGCCGGCTCACGCACCTCGGCAAATGGCCAGAGCGCGGGTTTGGTGAGTTCGGTGCTGAATAAAATGGAGCGCAACCGCCAAAGCCTGAAGTCTTTGCGTTCGGGCATCAGCATGGAGAAGTACAACTCCCAGCTGCGCGATTCGGAAAAGTTTAATGGCATGGTGTCCTATGTGCCGGGCGCGGGACGTGAAGCTTCCGTGCGCATCGAATGGCGCAGCCCCCAACACGAGATTCTAACTGTCAACAACGGCAAGTTTGTCTTGTTTCGGCCCCGTTTGAAAATGGCCTACGTGGGAAGCTCAAAGTCGAAAAACAATAAGGCGGGCGGCGTGTTGGAAATGCTCTACATGTCTCGCCAGCAACTGGAGTCGCGGTTTCAACCGCTGCAGGATGTCCGGGAAGAAACACTTTGGGGTGGCGTCAGCACGATCCACTTGAAACTGGTTCCCAAAGGCAATGCAAGTTTCAAATATGCTGAGATCTGGGTTGACGGATCCGGCATGCCGGTGCAGACAAAGATCGTCGAAAAGAACGACGACGCTACGACCATGCGACTGACTGGACTGGAGAAGAACGCGAAGATCTCGTCAGAAGATTTCAGCCAAAATCTGGATGGAGTCAGAATCGTAAAGAGCTAAACGCGAGTTCCAATCAAAAGGCCTGGAGGGCTCTGGCAGTGACCAGAGCCCTTCTTATTTATGGGCCGTCTTGCGTTCCCCGGGTTGGTCGCCTATCCTTCGTGGTCTATAAGGATTGGTTAATGGTCCGGCAAAGCCGGACGCTGTTTACTACATGATCAAAAAGAGCACTTTTCTGAAACTTAAGCTGCGCGAGGCGAGCTTTATTACTCGCGGATTACTGTCGAGCCGTCATCCGGTGCTTGCGCACCTGATTCCAATGCGCCGTTGTAATCTCGCTTGCGGCTATTGCAATGAGTACGACCATACATCGTCTCCGATACCGTTGGACGTGATAAAGGAGCGCATCGATAAACTTGCATCCCTCGGCACTTCCATCATCACAATTTCCGGCGGCGAGCCAATGATGCATCCGCAGTTGGACGAGATCATTAGTCACATTCGCTTTCGTGGCATGATTGCGGGCCTGATCTCCAATGGCTATTACTTCACGCCAGAGCGCATTCAGCGCCTCAATCGAGCGGGTCTCGAGTACCTGCAGATTAGTATCGACAATGTGGAGCCGGATGAAGTTTCGCGCAAGAGCTTACGCGTGCTGGAAAAGAAGTTGCGTTATTTGGCGGAGCATGCTGACTTTCATATCAATATCAACTCAGTGATCGGCGGCGGAATCAAGAATCCGCAAGATGCGCTCGTGGTAGCGAAACGCGCTGTGGAATTAGGATTTTCCAGTACGGTGGGAGTGATTCACGATGGTGACGGAACTCTAAAACCTCTCTCTCCCAGCGAAAAGGATATTTTTCAGCAAGTGAAAAAGGTGGGCAACAAAGATCACGCCCGTCTGAACTGGTTCCAGGACAGCATTGCGGAAGGCAAGCCTTATAATTGGCGTTGTCGCGCGGGAGCGCGCTATCTCTACATTTGCGAAGAAGGATTAGTTCACTGGTGTTCGCAGCAAAGGGGCTATCCGGGAATTCCGCTCGCAGACTACACGATGGATGATTTCGATCGTGAGTACAACACCGAGAAGTGGTGCGCTCCCACCTGTACTCTGCAGTGCGTGCATCAGGTTGGTATTCTCGATAACTGGCGCGATCCGCAAAAGAGTGCCGCGCAGCTTGCCAAAGAGCGAGAACAGAAAGAGAAGCTTGGCCAAATGGTGGGCGCAGATTAAGTCACTGCCAAGTCCTTGTTATGTGTTTTAACCTTAAGCACCTCATTTTAGGAGCTTTTGTTGCATCTCTTATCCTCACTTTTTCCCAGGCCAGCAAATCTCAAACAGTTCAGCCCACGCCGTCGCATTCGCCGATCCGGCTGACGGTGACTGTGACGAGCGGCAAGCGATTTGTAACCGAACTTAAGCAAGAGAACTTTCAGGTTCGGGTAGACAACGATCCAGCGAAGATCGTCAATTTTTCCAATCAGGAGGTGCCGGTCAGTTTGGGAGTGTTGTTCGATGCTTCCGCTTCAACCGGCACGTTGGGAACCAAAAAGCAGTCCGGGAGTTTGAGTCTTATCCAAAAAGCTCTGGCAAAGTTTTTCGAACTCAGCAATCCGGCCAATGATTATTTTCTCGTGGGTTTCAACATAAAACCTCAGTTGTTGGTGGATTGGACCTCAGACACCGCTTCGATAGTGGACAATTTAGGGGTTGTGAAACCCGCTGGCAACACCGCGCTCTATGACGCTTGTTACGTCGCGATTGATAAACTCCAGCAGGGACGCTATCCGAAGCGTGTTCTACTGTTGATAAGTGATGGTCAAGATAACACCTCGCGTTTCACTTTTGAGCAGCTCAGGGAATTGGTGAGGGAGTCTGGCCTTCTTCTTTACACGATACATCTGCAAAGTTCAGCAGAGGATGCAGGAAGATCACTTGGCATGGGGGGCGAAGGGTTTATGTATGAACTCACTGCCACTTCGGGAGGATACTCATTCATCGGAGAGATTTTTCGCAGACAACGCGATGCTGAGGAAATTTTTGAAACGATCGCCAACGAGTTACGCAACCAGTTGTCGCTGGAGATCGAACCTCGGAGCGTTACCTCTAAGAAGAAGTGGCACAAGATCAAAGTGAAGTTGACCTCTACATCGGGCGATAGTGCAGTTAAGGACCTCAGCTTGCGCACACGCGCTGGTTACTACTCGTTTTCAAACCCATGAGATTCCCGTGCGCGTCCCACACTCCACCAGTGGGTTGTGAAACGCGAAATCATTGAACCTTCTTTTGCAGCAAATCCCTGGTTGTTTCACAACGCCAATCCGGTACCGGCTGGGTGCATAACGTGCTCAAAAGAAATCGCTGGTACTCGAGCCGGGCTTGATGCGGTTGGTCAAGGGCATCCAGCAAGCTGCCGATACGAAGAATCACTAAATCGTCTTGCTCGCCGCCGTGTTCCGCCCGCCGAAACTCGGAAAGTGCTTCCCTCCATCGACCCGACTCAAACAACTCAATTCCAAGCAATTTGCGAATGTGTGGATCGTCTTCCTCTTCCAGGGCCGCGCGATACTGGGCGATCGCAGCGGCGTGATTGCCGCGGATCTTTGCGTAAGCTGCTCGAGCGAGATGAACATCGACTCCGCGGTTTAGGTTGTGTAAATAAAAAGCGATGCCGCCAATCAGTATTAATCCGTAAGCTAACGGCACAGTGAATCGCCCACCTGGCTGACGTGACCATGATGTGCCCTGCCGGAAAAGCAGAACGACCAGATAAAGCGGCAAGACAATGGGCGTGAGGAAAAAAGTGGCCGCAGCCCAAAGCAGCGCAATTAGGAATGAAAAGCGTTTACGCGCGCTGGCCAGGATCAAGATTGAAAGCAATGCCGAGACTATCAACATTGCCGGCCGGATCAGGTCAAACAACTCGCCCGCCGAGATGTTTATTTGCCTGCTCACTTGCGAGGAGTCGCGGCAGCTTCGCCGACAGTGAATAGCGTCACAGAGCTCGAAAGTCCCAGTCCGGAAAGGCGGCCCGCCATGATCACGATCATTTCGCCATGCTGAACCACCTCGGCTTCAAGCAAAGTCTGCTCTCCGAATTTCAACATCTGTTCGGTGGAATCCGCCTTGGGAGTCAGAAGAGACTCGACGCCCCAGATTAGCGCCAGTTCGTTTTGTACTAAACGCGAGGTCGTAAGCGCAACAATGCGTTGCTCGGGACGCAGCGCCGAGAGTCGCCGCGCCATCAATCCGGACTCAGTCAGTACTGCCGTCACTCTGGTTCCCATTTCCTCTGCTGCAAACGCCGCTGCTTCACAAAGGGCGCGGCTAACTCGCCCTGACTGCCTACCGGCCCACTTAGCAACGTTATTCGTTTCGAGCACTCTGCCAGACTCGGCCGATTCAATGATGCGGCACATAGTCTCAACGGCGGGAATGGGAAACTGGCCCACGGCGGTTTCATTTGAGAGCATGAGCGCGTCGGTACCATCCCAGACGGCATTGGCGACATCAGAGGCTTCAGCGCGGGTGGGTCGTGGACTGGTGACCATCGACTGCAACATCTGCGTGGCCGTGATTACAAACTTTCCGGCTCGCATCGATTTATCAATGATCCGTTTTTGATAAACCGGAACCAGCTCCACACTCGTTTCCACACCCAAATCGCCGCGTGCGACCATGATGCCGTCAGCTGCTGCGATAATTTCATCGAGCTGAGTGATCGCTTCAGCTTTCTCAATCTTCGCCACCAGAGGCGCGCGTCCCCCGGCTTCGTTGATCATCTGTTTCGCGCGCGCACAGTCTTCGGCGCTCCGCACAAAAGAAAGCGCGATGTAATCGACGTCCTGTGTTACTGCCCACTTGAGATCGGCAATATCTTTCACAGTGAGCGAATCAATCGGTAAAGAGATGCCGGGGAGATTTATTCCTTTGCGTTCACCGAGTACGCCCCCGTTGATGACGCGACACACTACATCCGTTTTGGTGGTGCTCTCGACGATGAGAGCGATAGCACCATCATCAAGCAATAAACGCGCTCCGGCTTGAACTACCAGAGGCAGGTCAGGATAGTTAGTTGCGACTTCCTTCTCATCACCAAGGATCTCTCGCGTTGTTAAAGTGAACGTGGCTCCAGTACTAAGAATTATTGGCTGGCCCTCTTTAAGTTGGCGCGTCCGAATCTTTGGTCCTGAGAGGTCTACCAAAACCGCCAGCGGTAGGCCCAGACTCGTGGCGGCGGCGCGGACGCGTTTAATGTCGTCGGCCTTTTCTTCGTTCGTCCCGTGCGACATATTGATCCGTACCCCGTTTGCGCCCGCCTTGAGCAGGGCTTCCATCGCAGCGGGTTCGCGGGTTGCGGGACCCAGTGTTGCCAGGATTTTGGCTTTCCTTTTAATCAAAGGTTTCCCCTTAGTCTGTTTGACTCAATACAATCCCGGCAGCAGCGCCGGCACTCTCTCTGCGTATGCTTGAAATTCAACACCAAAGGTTTCATGTAGCAAACGTTCTTCACTACGGATGCGAATTAGGGTTCCGGCCACGTAAACAGCAATCGAAAATAGCAAAATGGCCCAGTAACTGAAGGCGATTCCGTTAGCTAGTAACATTCCCAACATCGCCGTGTAAATTGGATGGCGAACAAAATTGTATGGACCGTTCGTCGCGAGCTTGTGTCCAGTCACAACTCGGGCAGTAAGGCTCCACTCTTTCCCCAGCGTTCTGACCGCGGCAATCACCAGTACTATTGAGCCGATAGCCGAGACTATCGCAATAATCTCAAGTACGCCTTCGACTGCCTTATTAACAGGAAGAAACGAATTAAAGACAGGATGCCGCACAGTCCACACTAGCAGAAAGCACAATCCTTGTAATACGACTCCCAAAATCGAGCTGGAATCACGCTTACGGTCGGATGTAACCGGAGGTTTGCGCAAGAGGAAGGTCAACACGAATACGAACCAACATGTCAACACAACTGCTACCGCAACCGACGTCGGGTTCACCGTGATCATTGAGAAGCCGCTAATCCTTCGAACTTGAAGCTAACTCAGACTTAATCAATTCTTCCAATTGACCCGGCATAGATTTGTCATATCCAATAAATCGCTTGATTAGCCGGCCTTCGCGATCGAATACAAAAGTTTGGGGAATGCTCTTGTCGTCTGAAAGAAACAGATCGGTTAACGACTTGTCGGGAAAACCCAGCGGATAGGAAATGTGAAATTCTGCAGCGAAGCCCGCAACCTTTACTCGGTCGTCCGGGCCGCCGACGTTCAGGCCAACCAGTGACACTCCCTTCGCTTCGTAACGCTCATGTAGGCCAATCAAGTGGGGAATGCTCTGCCGGCAAGGTTCACACCAGGTAGCATAAAAATCTAAAACCACAACCTTGCCCCGTTGTTCCGACAAGTTAACGCGCGTGCCGTTAGCAAGTGTCCAGCCAACAGCGACACTCGAGTCTGCGCTGCTAACTGGCGGCATCGGGAATGTGGTGGTGGGAGCCTCAGGGAGGACCGGTGTCGGCTCGGAATTGTTAGTGCTTTGTTGCGAACAAGCAGCCGCTAAACAAAGGAATGCAGCAAAGAGCAGGATGGCGACGCGATGAGCGCGGGCATTAACAGTAAACATAGCTGGCGCTCAATCGTCGTCATGGGAAGTTTCGGGTGATGAGGTTTCGTTGGAGTTCTGGGGAAGTGGTGGTCCGGGAACGCTGTATTCGTCACTAACCCAGCGGCCCAAATCAACCAGCTTGCAACGTTCGGAGCAAAAGGGACGAAACGGATTGTCTTTCCATACAACCGGCTTGCCACAAATCGGACACTTCATAGAGGCTGCAGTTCACGCACTAACGAATCTTCGGAAGCCAGTACGGGCTCATGAACGAGTGACTCAGGTCGCTTGACCAGGATGCGTCTGTTAACGAATTCGATCGTACCTTCCCGGCGCATTGCATTCAAGCGCACCGTCACACTTTCCCGCGTCGACCCCACGATCGAAGCAATCTCGCGATGAGGCAATGGAATATCAATTAAAACGCCTTCGCGCTCCGGCACCCCGTAGCGGTCGGAAAAATCCGCGAGCAACCGATCAAGCCGAGCCGGAATCGCATTAAGTGCGAAGTCGGCGAGCCGGCGCTCTGCATTTTCAAGTCGTTGACCGATCAAGCGGAAAGTGTAATCATGAAGTTGACTGTTCCCCACCATCCCCTTTTGAAAGTCCCCCGCAGGAACTCTGATTAGCCGCGAATTTGCGTATGTAATTGCGCAATTCTCGCGACGTCCGGCTGTGGAGTAAAGAGCCGACTCGCCAAACAAGGAGCCTTCCGAAAGGATGTCAATTACGGCTTCGCGTTTAGTTAGCGGGTCAATGCGACAGAGTTTGACGCGCCCATGAACTATGGCAAAAAGAGAGTCAGCGGGATCGCCCGCCTTGTAAATAAAACGCCGGCGTCGGAAATCGAGCACAACGGAGGTGCGCGCTAGTTCCGCGACCGCTGCCTCGTCCATAGTCGGCCCAAAATCGAGTTTTTGAATTAGAGTTGATAGATCCGTGACTTTTAAATCGCGGGCACGCTTCGGGTACATGGCTGTGTTGTCCCTGTCTCTCATGGGAGATTGAGTTAAAGGCTTCTCGAAAACTAAAAGACGCTTCTAACTACAAGTTATGATGTTCCTGACGTTGGGTCGGTACCGAGTAAGGAAAAACCCCTGGGAATTTGTTCGAGGTCGCTGTCTTTGCTATTGCACTGAATGGTAATTGGGGCAACGCGAAACAGACAATCACAGAATGGCCCAAACTCTAGCACGAAGGCTAAAGTGGCGCAACATTTAACTAAAGAAAACATTTAATCCATGGTAGGCAAACCCCACGTTCTGGTTGTTGACGACGACCCCGATAAACTCGTTTTGCTTCAGTTCGCCTTAACTCGGGCTGGCTATCACGTGCGCACGGCCGAAGATGGCGAGGAAGGGCTGGCGGCCGTAAACTCGTTTGAGCCGGATCTGATTGTTTCCGACATCATGATGCCCCGCATGAACGGCTACGAGCTGGCGCGGCGTATTCGTGAGAATCCGCAGACAAGATTCATCCCTATCATCCTGCAGACGGCGGCCGGATCCCGGGCGGAAGATCAAAGGCTTGGGTCCGAAGTGGGGGCGCTGGGGTTCATTACTGACCCCACCGACCTGGATTTGCTTCTCGCGCGAGCGCGAACGTTGCTCGACTTCAAAGCCTATCTCGATACGTGCGAAGAACAGGCGTCCACAGATCACCTAACCGGCCTTTCTAACCGGCGCCGGTTTGAACGGCAGCTGGAAAGGGAAGTGGCGCGCACGGCCCGGAATGGCCGGCCCTTTTGTTTGATTACGCTCGACATCGATCATTTCAAGCAAGTGAACGACACCCATGGTCACGAAACCGGCGACGAAGCCATCAAGAGCCTTGCGCGCGTATTGCAGCAGGGAACTCGAGGAATCGATTTGGCTTCCCGCATCGGTGGGGAGGAGTTTGCGGTGATCGTGACTGAGACAAATTTGGCGGGCGCAATCGAGGTTGCAGAACGATTGCGCCAGGCAATCAAGGTGGTGGAGATTCAGGCGGTGGGTCGGATTGCCGCCAGCTTTGGCGTGGCCGAATGTCCTACGCATGCGGAAACCGCGCGCGAGCTATTAGCACGCGCTGACGCGGCATTGTACGAGGCTAAACGCGAAGGTCGGGACCGAGTGGCCAGCGCGAAATTGGGGGAACTTACCTCGAACTCGATCGTCGCCGGCAGCGTACAATAACCCAGAGTCCCAAGTCCCAGCACAAGACACGTGTCCAACGAGATTTGAGATTTGAGATTTGAGATTTGAGATTTGAGACTTGAACTTGAGATTTGAGACCTAACCCATTTAATGTCTGACTACAAAGAAAAAATTGAAGAATGGCAGCGCGCAGCTAAACGTAAAGCGCGTGAACTCGACGAAAAGTTTGCTATCTCGAATTTTGTCGAAGAGGGTTCCCGCGTCGCAGGGGAGACTGCCAAGCGTGGCGCTGAAACGCTGGCAAGCGGCGCGCAAAAGATTCGCGTTGAAGCTGAGAAGTTAAGTGAAGATGGCGACGTTGGCGATGCTGCTCGGCGCTTTGCTGGTGAAGCGCGGCGAGGGGCGCAAAAGGCGGGGGACTCGCTTCGTAGCGTTGCCGGTGATGCTGGCAAGAAGGCGGGCGAAGTAATCGATGATGCAAAGAAGCATTACGACCGCGCTTCGCAGATATATGACACCGGAGCCAAATTCACGCGCGCTTCGGCAGCCGCAAGCTCGGGACTTCTGAAAGCGCGGGATTGGATCAAAGCGAATCCCGGCAAGGCCGCGGCAGTTTCGTTTTCGTTAGTGCTTGGCGTGCGCATGGGTGCCGCACTTCCGGGAGTTGACGCGGTTCTGCTTGGCGCTCATCCGCACTGGCTCACCCATTCGGCGTTGCCGATCTTCGGGATTAGAAAACTAGGTGAGAAGTTTAATGGCTATTTGCGCAAGCAGGAAGAATTGATCGCTAAGGGTGAGTTGTCAGAGGCAGAACAGAAAAGAGTCGAATTTGAACGGAACATAACCAAGTATGTCGGCGCGCCGTTACTCGGGGCTTTCAGTTGCGCCGCCGGCGCGGCAATGTTTGCGCAGATTATTCAGCCGGGTAACGTGGTGGGTGCACCTGTAAGTTGGCTGGTGGGAGGAAATCCGTTTTTAGGTGGCGTTTGGCTGTTTGCCAACGGCGTAATTTGCTTCCACGAAGGCTATAAGTTCTTCATGATTGCTCTTGCCGATCAGGATGACGTCGCGCGCGTCGTGAGAGAGATCAAGGGACTGCTACCGGCGGTAGCAACCTCTTAGACGAAAAGGATTGAAAAAGCAGAACGCGGATCGGAATCTAATTCTGATCCGCGTCTCTTTTTTGTCACCTGCGGTTAATCCAACGAGCCCGGGGCGCCCAATGACACTGAACATTTCAATCACACTCCTAACCAATGGTGATTGGAAATGGCCAGAAGCAAAGGACGAAAACCAGCAAGGTGATAACCGCTACGAACAAGCGCGCCTTTCCCAGCGGCTCCATTGTTGCCGGTTGGGGATGGCGTACCCTCAGCATGACTCCTAAAAGTACAGTGTAGAGAAATCCACTCGGGCTTCCATGCCACCAGAATCCCAAGACGGTCAGTACCGCTGTCGCTACAAACGCGATTCGCCCGGTGAGGTGATGGACGCGCTTCCCAAAGACGGCAAACGTGCCATGGCCGCCGTCGAGTTGTCCTACTGGCATCAAGTTAAGGCTGGTTACCAGAATGCCGATCCAGGCCGCCATGTAGTAAGGATTCGCCGGCGCATAAGGATCGAGCGGCACGTTGAGTAGCTTGCTCAGAAGCCTAAACAGCAGTGGATCATTGAAAATGATCCCATAAGCCAAATTCGACGTTGCCGGCTGCAGGTAGATGATGCCGAGGATCGAAATCGGGATGGCGACTACAAATCCCGCGAGGGGACCCGCCAGTCCAATATCAAACAAGGCCCGGCGCGACGGGATCGGCGACTTAATTTTGATGAACGCTCCAAAGGTTCCTGCGAGAAACAGTGGTGGTGCCGGAATGAAATAAGGAAGTGTGGCATTCACACGGTAACGCCGGCACGCGACGTAGTGGCCCATCTCGTGGGCGGTGAGTATGGCAAGCAAAGCAAGGGAAAATGTGAGACCGTCAATCAGCAGCGGCGGATGCTGAAAAGAAAAAAATAGAATCCCAAGCACGGTATCCAGATAGAGGCGCGGGATATACATCAGGTAATCAAGCGCGCCGGCTAGCGGGGGGTCAGGTATATAAACCTCAGGTGCCGCGATGATGATTCTCGCGATGGTGGTCGTGATGACGGTTAGGAAGAAAAGCGCGATGTGACGCAGCCACTCTCTCGAAGTCGGACGAACTACCGGACGCGCGGCTGCCGGGATGTTAACAAACGGGGGAATTTCCTGAACTGATTCTGCCATGCCTGGTTTCTGCCGAAGCTTTTAGGTCCCCGAGCTGTCTGCTGCTTTAGATATCAAAGGCCAGAAACTGGATGCTTAGGTTCCAGCTCTGGCCTCGAGGATTCTCTTATAACTCTTCGTTTTATATTTCCGCGTCACCGCTGTCGGTATCGTGAAATTCGCCGTCCTCATGCGCCTGCAACTCTTTACCAGGCTTAAAGCGAATCGTTTTGCCGGAGGGAATTGCCACCTCTTCTCCCGTGCGCGGGTTACGTCCGACGCCACGTTTGCGAGGCTTGACGACAAAAACACCAAACCCGCGCAGTTCAATTCGTTCCCCTCGCGTTAAGGCCTCCTTCATCGAATGGAAGAGGGCATCAACTGCCTGTTCCGCTTTCATTTTGGGAACGCCGGTCTTGTCTGCTACCCGGTTGATGATGTCCAGTTTGATCACGGCGTTGGGCCTCCGAGAGGAATCTTCCTACGGCTTGGAAATGCGTGGCGATGATAGAGAGCGCCAGCAAAGACTGTCAAGGAGATTGCCGATTGCCGATTGCCAATTGCTGATTGCCGGTTAGCTCCCTGCGATCGGAACAATCCGTCAATCATCGAGCGTCATCGAAGGTATTACTGACGTCTTTTCCCAGACGTATAAGTGTCCTGGCAAGGCCTGCGTTGACAACCACGCAGGTGAAAGTTAACCTCAACTTTGTTGTAGGATCGTAGCGAAATGGCAGAAATGAGCTCAGTTTAGTTACAGAAAATGTTTGGAATTAGATCACGTCGTCCACCGCCATTTGGCGGTATTGATCCAGGGGACGACAAAGACATTCAGGTTCATATCCCCGACGATAGCGCGCGCGGCAATCTTTGGGGGGAAGCCCGTTTACTACTCCGCGATCTTGTGTTTGCCCTGATGCTGGCAGTGCTGGTGGTCGTTTTCATTGTGCAACCAGTTAAAGTCGAAGGTACTTCAATGCTGCCGCGACTGCACGACGGCGAGAGAATTTTTGTCAACAAGCTGATTTACTACGACGAGTATCGCTGGGCGCCCACGGTTGATCGTGGCGATATAGTGGTGTTCTGGTTTCCCGACGATCCCTCGAAGAGCTACATTAAGCGCGTCGTGGGATTGCCTGGAGATACAGTTGAGATTCACGACGGCATTGTGCGCGTGAATGGGCTCGATTTGGACGAGACTTACCTCGACTCGCGTCATAACCTGGCGCATCGAAGCCAGTCAGCGGTTTATGTGAAACCAAACTATTACTTTGTCATGGGAGACAATCGCGACAACTCCAGCGACTCGCGTATCTGGGGGCTGGTTCCCAAGAAATACATTTACGGTAAGGCACTGTTCCGATACTGGCCGCTAAACGCCGCGAGCATTATCGAGCACGAAAACGTCTCGTCGACGGTGCCGCCTCCTAGTTCATTTCGTTCCAACCCGGAGGCTCCCGCCGGCGAATACGATCGCTAATGAGCTGCAGCTCTTTCTTATTGGATTTGCCATGCTTGATGGGTTACGACTGGTATTGATGGTTTTTTACGCGCCGGGTCGCGGCCTGCGCGAGATGCGTGATCGCGGAGCCCTCGGCCTGGCCGTTCTGATCGCTCTCTTTAGTCAGGCGTCTTACCTGCTTGTTACCCAATATCTGTCAGGCGAAAAGATTTTGGTTTTCGGTGGTCCGCGAGCAGTCGGCGGTTTGATTTTTCAAGCGGCCGTTTCACTCCTGTTGATCGCCGGGGTTCTGACACCATTAATTGCTTTCGTCGGCAACCTGTTCGAGCGTCGCGGTAGCTTCGGACTGATGTTGCAACAAGAGTATGCGTCGCTGGCGGCGACGGTGCTTTACGCGCTAGCGATTGCCAACCTCCTCACAATTCCAATTGCAATCTTTTTCAACGTCACCGGAATCCAAGCTGCATATCTTGCAACTTCACCTGAAACGGCAGCCCAGGTTCGATCCTTATTCAAAACCAATCCGCAACTCGAAGCCCAGTTGCTTGCAATGCTGGACGACCCGCGGCAAGTTGCGGCAAATTTATTTCGCACGATAAAGCTCTCGCTCCTCCTCGTAACAGCGGTGCTCGCGGTGCGTTCGGTGTTGCGCCTTTCGACGGTTAAGGCCATCGTCGTAACCTTGATTTCCCTGGCGCTTGCTTACCTGATATGGCCGCTTTGGACACGTTTGTTTACTCCAATTCTTGCTTCGCCCTTCCTGCTGTTAATCGTCTTCCTGCTGGTGAGAAGCTACCTGAGCGGCGTCATGCGCAACCAGCGGGCGCGCGAGTCGTTCCGGCAAAACATGGAGGCGGCAACGCTGAATCCGGCTGATGCTTCAGCTCATTACAACCTCGGTCTGATTCATCAGAATCGCGGTGAACTCGATGCTGCCCGCGAACGGTTCGAGCGCGCCGTGCAGATCGATCAAGATGAGATCGATGCTCATTACCAACTGGGACGAATTGCTCGTCAGCAGAAACGTCTTGCCGATGCGGTAGGACACTTTGAGCAGGTCGTTTCGCGCAATCAAACGCATGCGCAAAATGAAGTCTGGCGCGAAGTAGGATCCACTTATATCGATGCCGGTCAGTTTGCAGACGCGCGCGATGCGCTGGAACAGTTTCTGGAGAAGAGACCATCGGATCCGGAAGCACTTTACTTAATGGGCCGCGCGCACGCAGGGCTGGGGCATCAAAGAGAAGCGACGAGTGCTATGCAAGCCTGCATTGATGCGGTAAAGACTGCGCCTGCTTACAAGTATCGAGCGGATAAGCGCTGGCTGAACGAAGCGCAACAGTTCCTGCGAACGCAGACTTAGCATCAATGTTAATCATTCCTGGATTCAAGCTTCACAATCAAGCGCGAAGCCTGCTCATCACCTTAATTTCGGTGCTGCAATTGATCGCCTACGGTGGCCAGGCTAAAGGTCAGACGTCTGATTGCAGCGACTTTGATCGAACAATCAAAGCAACCTACGACTTTCAGCCGGCCCTACTTTCGGATTCCCAACAGGAGCAGAAGAGCGCTGCCATGGACAAAGTTTGGAATCTTGTTAAGTCTCGGCAACGCGAGTTGTTACCCTGTTTAAGGAAAGCGCTAAACGATCCACAGGCCAACAACTGGTTCCTTTTTGACGGTAGTAATTTGCTGGTCTCTCTCGACCCTTCGAGGGCGTCGAAAGATCTACAAGTGCGAGGCTATACCGCGGTTAATCTCAACGATGTGAATTTTCAGGTATGGGTGGCGACTTTAGCGCGCCTCGGGTCGGAAGGGTTCGATACTTCTGCCGCGGGTGAACGCTGGCTTGCTAGCTCTAAGGCAATGTACTTCCTGCCGCAGCACGGTGGTTTTCAAGTAGATAAATTCCTGGGTGGGATCTTCATCTTTGGCAGCATGGATGAAAATTATGCTACTCCAGCTCTGTTAAAAATCGCCGGTACTAAAACTCACTCGGGACGCGAAGTGGCGATTTCCCTTTTGCTCATGCAGGCCACTCCAGAAGCAGTCCGCGGTTTAAAGAGCATCGACCCTGCCGGTCTCTATCCGCAAATGAAGGCGACATTGAGAAACCAGATTTCGCATCCGCTAACAATAACTAAGCGCAATGTTCCCAAAACCAGTCGGGAACAGTTCCTGAAGGCGTTTAATGCGTTCATTGAAGGAAATCGCGAGCCATTCGCGAGTCTGGTAAGCGCGGTGCCCGATGGTGAACGCGATGTCGTAGCCGTGCTTAAGGCGGAGGATGTTCCCATCGTACGCAAAGTGCGCCGGATAATGATTGCAAACGCGAACCAGCACGCCGCTGGGTATTACGTGACCTTCACTCAGATACTGGCAACTATGACATCAGAAACTGGTACGGTTAATTGATGCGCACAATTAAGTCTCCAGCACTTCTCGCGCTTGAAGATGGACGCGTGTTTCGTGGCCGTTCGTGGGCCGCTGAAGGTGAATCGTGTGGTGAGATGGTTTTCAACACCTCGATGACCGGTTATCAGGAAGTTCTCACCGATCCTTCTTACGCTGGTCAAATCGTCTGCATGACTTATCCCCTAATCGGTAACTACGGCGTAAACGAAGCTGACGCAGAATCCGCGCGACCATGGGTGGAGGGCTTCGTGGTGCGCGAGGCGAGCCGGGTAGCTTCCAGCTGGCGCCTGGAGGAGACGCTGGACGCATACCTGAAGCGTTGGAACATTGTTGCTATTGAAGGAATCGACACGCGCGCCCTGGTGCGCCATATTCGCAGTAAGGGTGCGATGCGTGCCTGCATCTCGACCATTGATCTCGATGAAGCGAGTCTCATCGAGAAAGCGCGTAATTCACCAGGGATGGAGAATCGAGAACTCGCGAGCGAAGTAACAACTAAAGCGCCTTACTCCTTTGCTGCCGAAGGCGCTGAACGATTTCATGTTGTCTGTTACGACTTTGGAGTAAAGAGAAACTCCCTGCGCTACCTGGCACAGCTGGGCTGCCGCATCACAGTCGTGCCGGCTGCTACAACCGCAAGCGAGGTGGCCGCGTTAAAGCCAGACGGCATTTTTCTTTCGAACGGACCTGGTGATCCTGCCTCGATGAACAAAGAGGTGGAGCAGATTCGCGAACTCGTTAAGACTTCGGTTCCTACGTTTGGCATCTGTTTTGGTCATCAGTTGCTGGGACGCGCTTTCGGCGGTAAGACTTTCAAGCTGACTTTTGGTCATCGCGGCGGCAATCAACCGGTGCAGGATCTTGCCGATGGGGGCGTGGAGATCACTTCTCACAATCACGGTTTCGCAGTGTCCGCTGAAAGCTTGCCGAGTGAGGTTGAGGTCACCCACCTTAATCTCAACGATAAGTGTGTCGAAGGAATGCGCCATCGCACCTTGCCGATCATTTCCGTGCAATACCATCCCGAAGCGGCGCCCGGCCCTCACGACGCCGAGCATCACTTTCAACGCTTCATTGAGCTGATGGAACGAGGCTTAGCGGACGGATGATCTTTAGCCCAGCACTTTAGTGCTGGGTTTTCAGTCACAAACAAAGTGAGCCCGTGCAACGGCAACTGAAAAACAACCGGTAGCCACTCCGATTCTTCAGTCGTCCGTTACACGGACTCATTCAATAATCCACGTCCAATCCCAGCACTAAAGTGCGGGGCTAAATTCATCAGTCCGCTACGCGGACTGCGCCATTATTCCACCGGTACTTTTAATTCTCCAGTCGTGAGGTCGGGGCGGTCGCGAGCCATGTCGGCAGGTGTCGTATCTTTGGTTGGGTGTATCGCATGTTTCGCTTTTGGCAACTCGCCGACGTCATAGCCCAGTCGGCTTAGGAGGGCTGCGTCAGCAGCGGCAGTTTCAGCAGGGTCGGGTTCAGGCGTTGGTTCCAGCAAATCTGCCAGGCCTTCACTGCCACGATGTTCAAGCCAATGGCGATAACTGACTGTCACAATCGCGACCACGGGAATAGCCAGGAAAATCCCAGCAATGCCTGCGAGCTCCGCACCCGCCAGGATCGCAATGATCACGGCGAGAGGATGAAGATGAATTCCCTGGCCGATCAGTTTGGGATAAATGTAATAGTCCTGAACGATGCGTAAGATTGCGAGGAAGAGAATTACCATCAGCGCCGAAGAGGATCCGCCGTGCAGTCCGCCAACCACTGCGGCAATCACTCCGATCAGGAGGGGGCCTACGAGGGGTACAAACTCAAAGACCCCGGCGATGAATCCCAACACGAGTGGACTGGGAATTCCCAGCACTGCGAACCCAATCGAACAGACGATACCGATGAAGATGCAAGCCGTTAGTTGCGCCCGCGTGTAGGCGGCCAGAGTGCTGCTTACGTCCTGGAAGAATTCATCACCGCGCCAGCGCCAGCGGCCACGTGGCAACATTTGCAGCGCAGAATTACGGAAGGACTCGGCATCCTTAAGAAAGAAAAAGCTGAGCACAGGTATCAGGATCAGCCAGGGAACATAAGCGAGCCACAACACCATTCCTTTCAAGACTTCACTGATGGTGTCGCTGACTCCCTGCACGATGTGGGGAATCTCTCTGTTGATCGCATCCATCACCGGCCCAGGCATACGCAGGCGCAAGTACTCGTTAAAGCGCTGCAGGCTTTCGCCCAACGATTTCCAATAGCCGCGCGCTTGCTGGGCAAACTCTGGAAACTGATTGCCGAGCCGCGGCAGCAACACGTAAAACGCGACCACGATTGCGCCGACAATAATCAGGTAGGCCAACGAGATTGCCAGCACTCGCGGCATCTCTCGTTCTTTGCCGGAGAGGCGAATTGGACGGCGCAGGAAATCAACCAGGGGAGAAACCAGGTAGGCGAAGAAGACTGAGAGGATCAGCAGCAAGATTACCGCCGTCAACTTCACGACGATCCACAAGGTCACTGCCACGGCCAGCACAATTATGATGACACGCAAGATGACGCGCGTCTGCGGCCATGAAGCCTCGGCAGCCACTCTCGCAACTGCCCGGGTTACATCCTTGACTTCTTCTTTATGCGACACGTTTCGTTTGTTAGCGATGCAAGCGTTCGATAACTCCGCGCACGCTGCGCGCGTCGCTGGGAGATAGTTCGCGGAATTCGACGCCGAATGTGTCCGGACTACCGTGATGAACTACTTCGCCACGTAGCGAAAGGGCATCGGCTTGATCCAGCAATAATAAGCCCAAACGGTCGCCCACCTTGACGTTGGGACACGCCGGCAAATTGCGCACGCGAATTCCACCAAGGCTGATGTCGGCGGGCTCACCCAGTCCGAGCGATTCGCGCAGACTCTCATCTTCGATAGCGAGCGTTATCCGAGCGCTGACGTAGTAGCGCTGAAACTTGCGTCGCTCCGATCTGACCGTTTCTTGAGGAAGAGTTGACATCCAGTCGTGGTGGCGGCGTCAGTGCGACAACGCCTCATCCTCGGCTTCGTCTTCAGATTCGTCTTCGCCTTCCTCGTCGCCTTCTTC
The DNA here is from genome assembly GCA_963826235.1 of Pyrinomonadaceae bacterium. Taxonomy (GTDB): domain Bacteria; phylum Acidobacteriota; class Blastocatellia; order Pyrinomonadales; family Pyrinomonadaceae; genus PSRF01. The sequence continues at coordinate 1,762,724 of CAWGWE010000003.1, forward strand.
GCTGGGCGGAGGCGCAACGACACGAGGCGCTGCCGGTTCCCAAATCAGGCCGCGCCATTCATCCGTCTCACCGAGCAGTTGTAGGGCGGCGAGCGGGTGACCGGGGTTGCGCTCAATGCGCAAAACTTCGGCGACCACCTGAAGCTTAGCGCCGTCCTCGCCTTCCACCTGCAAACGCACGGTGCTGCCAACATCCGGCAATTTTTTCGGCAGATGAACGAGGGTCCCTTCCGGACCGACATTTTCCGTGGTTCCTTCAGAAGTGATGTGCGCGCCGCCAGGCTCATCCCATTCGGCTCGCACTTCAAAGGCGGCGAGGTAGCGCGGACCTGAGCGATTGTTGATTTCGATATCGCGAGTCAATGGCAACTCCTTATTTGTTAATGCCTACGCATCATGCGTAGCGCACGCCGAATTAGTGAATGAGTAAGCTAAGACGTCGCAAGTCTATAACGTATTGGGTGTCAAGTCTCAAGTCTCACCAACGGGGTGACAGGTTTCAGGTGTCCGGATCTCGGGTCTCGGGTTTCAGGTCTCAGGTTTCAGGTCTCAGGTTTCCGGTCTCAGTCTCGGGTCTCAGTCTCAGGGTCTCACGTCTCCGGCCCTGGGTCTTTTGGGTCTTCGACCGCCCGGTGCGCGGCAAGCCTCTAACTTGCCGAAGCAGCCTGTCTCGAGTTACAGGTCTCCGACCTGTCTAACTGGGGTCAAAGACCCTCATTGAATTTAATAGCATTAACGGCACGTCAGAGACTTGCCCCCGCACCCCCAGCCGATCAAAGACCCGGCACTTGAGACCTGAGACCTGAGACTTGAGACTTTCTCGAGAGATTATTCTTCTTCCGCACGAAGTTTCTCCAGCACCGAAAAATCTTCGAGTGTCGTCACATCTCCAGCTACTGAACCGCTCGTTGCTAACTCTCTTAGCAAGCGGCGCATAATTTTCCCGGACCGCGTCTTGGGCAACATATCGCTGAAGCGGATCTCGTCAGGTCGCGCAAGCGCGCCAATCTCCTTGGTAACGTGGACTCGCAGTTCTTGTTTCAATCCTTCCGACGCCTGATGTGAACCTTCTAACGTAACGAAAGCAACGATGGCTGATCCTTTCAAATCATCTGGACGCGCCACTACTGCGGCTTCGGCAACTGCTTCGTGCGACACGAGCGCGCTTTCGACTTCAGCAGTTCCCAGGCGATGTCCGCTAACGTTGATCACGTCGTCAATGCGTCCCATGATCCAAAAGTAACCATCTTCGTCACGGCGTACGCCATCACCCGCGAAATAAATGCCGTCGAGTTGCGACCAGTATTGCTCGCGATAACGATCGTCGTCGCCCCAGATTGTCCTCAGCATCGAAGGCCACGGTCGTTTGATGACCAGGTAACCGCCTTCGTTTGGTCCCACTGACTTACCCTCACGAGTCATCACGTCAGCATCGATGCCGGGAAATGGTTTGGTAGCAGAACCGGGCTTTGTGGCGGTTGCGCCAGGAAGTGGCGAGATCATGATCGCTCCGGTTTCAGTCTGCCACCAGGTGTCCACGATGGGACACGCGCCTTTACCAATCACCTCGCGATACCACATCCACGCTTCGGGATTTATCGGCTCACCTACTGTGCCCAGCAAACGCAAACTGGAAAGATCGTGACGCAGCGGCCAATGTTCTCCCCATTTAATGAATGCACGAATCGCAGTAGGTGCGGTGTAGAGAATGTTGACGCGATGTCGTTCGATGATACTCCAGAAACGATCCGGCTCCGGATGATTCGGTGCACCTTCGTACATCAATACCGTGGCGCCGTTTGATAGCGGTCCATAAACGACGTAACTGTGTCCTGTCACCCAGCCGATGTCAGCGGTGCACCAGTAGATGTCTTCGTCTTTAAGATCAAAAATCCACTTCGTTGTGAGGTGTGTTTGTAAGAGATAGCCCGCCGTCGTGTGCAGAATGCCTTTGGGTTTTCCAGTGGTGCCGGAAGTGTAAAGAATGAACAAGGGGTGCTCGCTGTCCAACTCGACGGCGTCGCAGGTTCCGTCTACGGCTTCCATGAGTTCATGCCACCAGAAGTCGCGGCCGGCTTTCATATCGACCGCACCGGCTGTTCGGCGCACAACGATGCAGGATTTAACTGAAGGAGTTTGTTTGAGAGCTTCGTCAACGGCTGCTTTGAGTTTCACTTCACCGCCGCGACGCCAGCCACCGTCTGCAGTTACGACAACTTTGCAGCTTGCATCATTGATTCGATCAATCAAGGCGGCACTCGAGAAGCCGCCGAAGATTACAGAATGAGTAGCTCCAATGCGCGCACAGGCAAGCATGGCAATCGCCAACTCAGGGATCAGCGGCATATAGAGCGCAACTCGATCTCCGGTTGCCACACCGGCGTGCTTGAGCACATTAGCGAACCGGCATACTTCGCTGTGAAGCTGCTGATAAGTTAGCGTCCGTTGTTCGCCGGGTTCGCCTTCCCAAATGAGCGCTGCTTTGTTTCTTCGCGAGGTTGAAAGATGCCGATCCAGGCAGTTGTAGGAAATGTTGAGCTTGCCGCCGAGGAACCACTGCGCGTGAGGAGCTTCCCATTGCAGCACGCGATCCCACTGCTTAAACCAGTGGAGTTCAGCAGCCATGCGGCTCCAGAAAGCTTCAGGATCGTCACTGGCTTCGCTTCGCAAGCGGTCCAGTTCAGCTTCCGACTCGATATGTGCGGCTTTGGCAAATGCCTCCGGAGGCGGAAACAGCCGCTCTTCCTGTTGCAGCGATTGAATGTTCGTCATTGATGTGGACATTGAATCCGCTTCTTTCCTCAGATTGTAGGCAAATCGGTAGGGGGCAGGATTCTACCAGCATTGATTACGATTGCCGATTGATGATTGCCGGTTGCCGATTGGCGCTTCGCTAAAGAGTCAAAATCGAAAATCGGCAATTGGAAATTGGCAATGTTATTGTCTAACTTGCCGAAAGCCGACGCTGGCGTTATGTTGCTGCCGTGATCAATGTTAAGTGTTCAGTCTGTGCCACCGAATTGATGCCTGGGGCCAACTTCTGCAGGCGTTGCGGGGCGGTGATTGCCGATGGTTCCAACGTTCAGGTCAGCTCGTCAGAGTTACCAACCGCACTGTTGGATCAGAAAAATGCCCTGACAACGAGCCGTTTGAATTCCCGCGCGACAAGTCCCGAACCACCTTTGCGAGCCATAGTTCCCGAGCCTGCTTCGGGAGAGCTTGACGCTCCCGCTCAAGCAATGCGCCGACGCTGGACTCTAATTGGAAGTGTGTTTGTGGTACTGCTGCTTTGCGGAATTATTGCCTCGGTAGCATACGTAAGAACGGGAACCCGCAATCGGACAACCGATGATGCCAGTTTGTTCTATCCCGGCTCAAAAACGATTGTTGACGTAAGCAGCGGCGATGGGCGCGCAATTCAACTGCAAAGCGGGGATTCGCTTGAGCAGGTGATCGCCTGGTATGAGAAGAGTATTAAGCCAACTAAGACGATGCGACTAACTTCAACCAGCGTTGTGCTCAAGAATGAAAATGTGACTACAACGGTAGCAACCGAGGGTGGCAAAACGAACATTCTGATCAAACGGATTAAGTGATTGCCGATTGCCGGCAAATCGCCAATCGCCCATCGGCAATCTCCATGCATCTCTTCGTTGGCACAAGCGGTTTCAGTTACAAAGAATGGAAAGGAAGTTTCTATCCGGAAAAACTCCCGGCTAAGGAGATGCTCGCGTACTACGCCAGGAAGCTGCCCGCAGTCGAAATCAATAATACGTTTTACCGCCTGCCACAAAAGTTAGTCCTGGAGAACTGGAAAGACCAGGTGCCTGAAAACTTTCGGTTCTCAGTCAAAGCCTCACAGAGAATTACTCACTTCAAACGTCTTAACGGGGTCATCGACGAAACGAATTACTTTCTGGAAACCGCAGCAGCACTTGGCGACCGCCTCGGGCCACTTCTCTTTCAACTCCCGCCGAACATGAAGAAGGATCTCGCTCGGCTGGAGACATTCCTTAACTCAATTCCCGCCGGCACGAGAGCGACGTGGGAGTTTCGCCATCCCACCTGGCTGGAAGATGACGTGTTGGAACTCTTGTCGCGGCACAACCACGCCCTTTGCATTTCTGACACTGATGAAATGCCCGTGACGCATGTGGACAAAACCGCCGATTGGGGCTACCTGCGACTGCGTCGCGTTAATTATTCGGCGGAAAACCTTTCCCAATGGCTGCAGCGAGTGCGCGATCAGAATTGGCACTTCGCCTACGTCTTCTTCAAACATGAAGACGAAGGGACCGGTCCCCGGCTCGCGGGAGACTTCCTCAAGTTGGCAGGAGTTGGCTAAGAAGGTGAGCAAAACAAAAGAGGCGTGAGACACGCCTCTCGTTGGAAAGCTTGTCGCGAAGAGGCTAGAAGTTTCCGCTACACTCTGGGTGTCCGCAATCGCAATCGATTTCAATCGTGCGACCTGAGCCTTCACACGATGCGCTGCAATACTTGCCATCTTGCTGAGCGGGACAGCTACATGCGGGGTTCTTGCAAGTGTCTTTGTCGTCGGCCATGAGTTCCTCCTAAATCGGTATCTTATTTCGTGGCTGTAGATCTGGGAGGCGTTAGATTAACACAGTCTCTGTCGCGTGTCCGTTGCAAGCTGAACCTCCCACTCTCAATTCTCTTTTGGCTTGTCTCCCGTAATCGCGCCATACGACTGCAGCAATTTGACGACTGCCTCATGTTCATAAATGAGCGCATAATCCAGTGCGGTTTTGCCTTCGTTGTCACGGGCGTTCATGTCCGCTCCAGCGCGAACAAGCGCCCTGATGTTGCCTGCCTGACCATTGGCCGCGGCCGCGATCAGAGGTGTCTGACCCGCAACATTCCTCGCATCGACTTTCGCGCCTGCATGTAGCAGGGCCATCAGCACCGGCACATTCTTTCGTATCGCCGCTTCGCTCAGTGCCGTGTCGCCATCGTCATCCTTGGAATCGACTTTCGCTCCGGCGTTCACTAGATCCCACACGATGTCGGCGCTGCTTCTCTCACCCAGCCACGTCAACGCAGTTTGTTTGGAACTGTCGCGGCTGTTCGGATCCGCTCCCAGCAACAACAACAGTTGCACCATTTCCCGATTGCCATTGAAAACTGCATATTCCAGTGCCGTGGTTTTGGTGACTTCGTCTCGAAGGTTCACGTTAGCGCGAGTGACCAGAGCCTGCACGGCTTCCAGGTCGTCTTCGTGCGCAGCTCGAACCAGTGAGTTCGAAGGTAAAATCATTGCTGCGCCGCCCATTATTGTCGAATCGTTGCCGCCTTCGTTGGCGTTGATTTCTACTTCTGACACGATGGGCGCGATATCCAAAGTTGAATCGATTTCCTGAGTTTCGTTGACGCCCAGAATAATGCTTTCAACCGTACGCTTTGCGAAACCATTTGCTTCAACGGTCAGCTTGTAAATCCCCGGTTCGAGTCCCCCAAACGAAAAGTAACCCTCTTTATCCGTTGTCATTCCATAGATGTAACCCTTTTCGTTGGGTTGCAGAAAAACGGTTGCTCCCGTAATCAAACTGCCGGCGGGATCTCTGACCTTTCCGTTGACGCTTGATCCGAAAGTGATTGGCTCTAGCCCCGAGCCAAATTCTCGCATTACGATTTGCTGGGGGCTGTTATTGTGAGCTTGCAGCTGGGAAACACCGCTCGCGAACGTTAGTGTTGCCGTAAAAGCCCCGGTAGCAAATTTCGAAATTCGTCTGCGGATCTGGTGAAGCTGTTGCGCAACAGGTTTCAGTAAGATATTTCCATCTGGGCCCTGTTGATAACGAACACACAAACGACCTTTCGCGTCCGCAATTAATCTGCGGACCCGTTTCGGCGTCAGCGGTGTGAGGTCGTTAACGGTGAGCTGGCAGTGTTCACAGAAACGAACCCAGTCGTTTCCGATCATCTGATCCCAGTTCGCTGAACAGGGATTCTTAATCTTCAGTTGGTTGCTTAGATCTCTGGCGGACATAGGACATCTCCTTTCAAGCAGTGGTTGAACGGAGAGCCTGGGGAGAGAAGCTCAAGGTCAATCGACGCAGTTAGACAACCAGCCGGAAAGAACTTTCCAGTCTCGAGTTTCACCTGGTTGTGCGAGTTGAACCCTCAGCCTGGGGAGGAGCAAATTGATTTCAGCGTTGAGATGCGGCGAGCTTGCAAGTGGGTTGTTGGCTTAATAAGTTTTTTCGTCGAGAAGTTCAAAGATTCGTGAATCGTGATTCGGGAATCGGGAATGGTGAAGGTGAACTTGCAGGAAGGTGGGCTTGCCGGTGCTTCAAGCTACTCAGAAGTTGGCTTTGAAATTAGATCCAGACGAGCTTTCATTGCAACGGAAAACTTTTTGAATCATCAGGCCATCACCAATCCTGATTCACCGGTAGCGGCTCATTGCTCTCCTGATAAAACGCCCGAAAGCTGGACCAGGGGATAGTCCTTCGCCTTTTTGACGAGATCGACTTACGGGATTCCCATGAATGTAGTTAATCTTTGCCAGATCATCCATGAACTCCACAACGGTAAAGCTTTGAAATGTCCTGCCATACCTGATGAATCGAGCCATCAGCATCAGGCTGCTCACGAATGAAACCCGGGTGTTGCGACACTTCCCAAACACGCTTCGCGGACAGACTCTTCAGGTTTCTTATGAATCCCTTGATATCGCCATCCTGAGGATTCACGATCGCGTGAAAATGCTCGGGCATCAAGAACCAGCTTATGAGTTTGGCCGGCCAGCTAATAATCTGGCTTCTTAGCTCGTCGATGAAAGCCTGGCAACAATGCTCCTGTTTGAAGATAGGGATTCGATCAATTATGTTGCCAGTCACAAAATGCAATGCGCCCGGAAGATTTTGATTTGATTATTTGCGCGTCATGAGGTTGTGAGGAAGCATCATCATAAAACTTAATTGCGGAGCGCGGGCAAGCGCGCCTTCCTGACTGTGAGATTCTGTTTCTTGCAAAATTTCTCGCAGCGGTGAGCTAAATTTGATCATGGAGAAAAACACACTAATAAAGCTTAGTGTTGAAGTGGACGAAGCCTTACGTAAGCGAGCTCCCGTTGTGGCCCTGGAGTCTACTGTCATCGCTCATGGCTTGCCACGTCCGCTTAATTTGGAAATTGCGCGACGACTGGAACAAATCATCCGTGATGCGGGCGCCACCCCAGCCACCATTGGTATTTTAAGCGGAGAACTCTGTGCGGGCCTTGATAAAAAGCAAATCGAATTCATTGCTAACGACAATGACATCAAGAAGATCAGCACGCGTGATTTGCCTTTGGCGCGGACTGGCAGATGGAATGCCGCAACAACAGTGGCGAGCACGATTTGGATTGCACAGCGCGCCGGGATAGAAGTGTTTGCCACTGGCGGCATCGGCGGTGTTCATCGAAGTTCGGCGCACGATGTCTCCGCCGACTTACCAGAGCTCGCCCGCACACCGATTACCGTGGTCTGCTCAGGCGCGAAGATCGTTCTCGATCTTGCAGCCACCAGAGAATGGCTGGAGACATATGGCGTCACGGTTCTGGGTTATCGATGCGATGAGATGCCGGCGTTTTACTCGCGACGCAGCAGATTGCCGATCGATGCTCGAGTCGATTCTCCCGCTGATGTTGTTAAGATCATTAAATCGCAAAGGGAGTTAGGTATCACAAGCGCATTGTTAGTTGCTGTGCCGGTTCCGGAAGCTGCTGAGGTTCCTTCTGAATTGTTAGAGCGGGTGATTTTGGAATCGCTGAAGGAGGCTGAACAAAACCAGATCGCCGGTCGAGATGTAACACCTTTTCTGTTGTCGAGGATGTCAGGAGCAAGTGGTGGCGCCACACTTCATGCGAATGTAGCTCTCCTGGAAAATAATGCCCGGGTGGCTGCTGAAATTGCTGTGGCAGCTTATGGAGGTTGAAAAGCTTCTCCCTGACTAAAGTTGGGTCAACTCAAAGTTGAGGCGGGGGCAAGCTCCGCCTTCCTGACTGCAAATTTATTTTGCTGTCTTGAGTGATACTGAAAGTTGAGGCGGGGGCGAGCCCGCCTTCCGGACTGAAACTTAGTTTCTGACTTGAGTGACATTCAAACTTGAGGCGGGGGCAAGCCCACTTCCGGAATTGCAATTTTACCTTCCTGATCGCAATTTACTCTGACTGCATTTCTCTAACGGCCACTTACCGTCCTGATTGCAATTTACTGTGGCTTGACGCGCGATACTTCTTGTCTGCACTATAACTCTGCAACAACTGCATCCCCATTACGCTCTCTCCGGAAAGGTTAAGCCTATGCATTTCCGCAAATCCTTCTGCGCGCTGCTTACCATTCTTATCAGCGTTAATTCAATGCTGCCTGCCATCGCAAGTCGCGGTGACAGTGTTAAGCAAACACCGGCCCCTACTGCGGCAGAAGCACCGCGCGATGAAAAGCTCTGGCAAAAAGCTTTGCAGATTCAACGCCAGGCCATTGTCGTCGATACCCATAACGACATTCTCTCAATGATGGCAGACGACAACTATGACCTGGGCGTTTCTTCAGTCGGCAAGTATCACACCGACATCGAACGCATGAAGCAGGGTGGTATCACCGCCGAGTTCTTTAGCGTCTATATCGATCGCAGTTATGCACGAGACGGCGGCTCGGCACGCCGCGCCCTCGACATGATCGACTACGTCTACCGGGCGGCCGAACGTTACCCAAACGATTTGATGATGGCATACTCAACCGCCGACATTCGCCGCGCTAAAAAGCAAAAAAAGATTGCGGCCCTGATGGGCATCGAAGGCGGTCACGCAATTGAAGACTCACTCATGGCCCTGCGTGATTTTTACCGGCTCGGCATTCGTTACATGACGCTAACGCATAACAATACCAACAACTGGGCCGACGCCTGCTGCGATACCGCAAAGCACAACGGGCTTTCAGATTTCGGTAAAGACGTGGTGCGCGAGATGAACCGCATTGGCATGTTGGTGGATGTCTCACACGTATCAGACAAAACGATGAGCGACGTCTTAGAGACTTCCACTGCTCCGGTGATCGCTTCTCATTCTTCCGCCCGGGCCCTGGGCGATCGGCCGCGCAACATTCCCGACGAACTGCTGCGGCGCTTCGCGAAAAACGGCGGAGTCGTGATGGTGAATTTCTATCCCGGCTTCATCGATAAGAATGTAATTGAGGCGTCGAAGGCCCGCGACGCGCGCCTCAAACCGCAACTCGATCAGTTACGAGAGACTCTCAAAGACAATCAAAAGCAGCTAGCAGAGGAAACAAGTAAACTGATGGCGGCGAATCCTTTGCCGACCACGCCGCTGTCAGTCCTGATCGACCATTTCGACCACATCGCGAAAGTCGCCGGCGTAGACCATGTAGGTATCGGTTCGGACTTTGACGGCATTCCAACTGTGCCGGTCGGCATGGAAGACATCTCGAAATTGCCAAACCTTACTTACGAATTACTCAAGAGAGGTTACAGTGAGAAGGATGTAAAAAAGATTCTGGGAGAAAACTTCATGAGGGCGTTTGCCGAAGCGGAGCGAGTGGCTCACGCTTCCGGTAAACGCCTGAGTGGCGATGGCAATGTTCGCCGCATAAGTGCAGATAAGAAATGAGCTTTGATCTAGAAACACGGACGGGTATCAGTTTCGCGGCTCTGCCCCTTCCGTGCGTCAGGCTTGCTTACCGACAGTCGGTCCAATTTTGCTTTGCGCGAGGCTAAGCCTCGCCCCGGAACTTAAATAAGGTCCTGCGACGGTAACGCAAGCTTTACCGCACGGAGGCGCCAAGCCCCTCTCCACCAAACCCTAATCATTTGGGTTACGTAAAGCTAAGCAGGGCTAAAAAAATACGGCGGCGTTCATCGAACGTCGCCGTATTCTTGTTAACTGCTAATTACGATTTAGACGTCCCCGCTTCCCTGACGAGCACCGCCTCCGGTGGGACGAAAATCTTCACCACTCTCGCCGCCTTTGTCCTGGCCCTGGCTAGGATTCCGCTGTCCCTGACCCTGGATGTTGCCACCCTGGCCGGCAGATTCTTGCGGGCTGCGGCCGAAATTCTGTTGACCGGATTGTCCCTGGCCGGATTGTCCCTGACCGGATTGTCCCTGGCCGGATTGTCCCTGACCGGATTGTCCCTGACCGGACTGTCCCTGCTGAGACTGTCCTCTTTGATCCGGCTGCTGACCCTGAGTGCCGCTCGTGGCAGTCGCACCCATAGCCTTTTCATTACGTTCGCTTCCCTGATTTTGATCTTTGTTTTTCTCGTCTGCCATATTCCCCTCCGTGTAATGAATGGTTTCGAACGGACGCTCCAAGTGAGCGCGCCGAGTCTCAGCCTGCCTTTATCAACCTTCGTGCCAACAGAAACGCTGTTAAGTGATTAAAAAATCTCGCCGACGCCGCTCATAAAACATACACGGCCCCATGAAACCGTACAGGCTCCGCCGGCAGGAAGGTGCCACAACCGTGCGTGTTATACTTTTGTTCTTCAATGAACGCCGCGGGCCTCTACATTCACATCCCATTTTGTCGCTCTCGTTGTTCTTACTGTGACTTTGCCACCGGTCTTTATGAGAGTTCGTTGGCTGAGCGATACGTAGGGGCTCTGGTTAACGAGATCAAAGATTGGAACGAGATTGACACACCTCGGACCGTTGACACGATTTATTTTGGCGGCGGCACGCCTTCACTACTTTCAACCGCGCAACTAGCAACAATTCTTCAGGCATTGCACGCGCGCTTTGATGTCGCGGTAGAATCTGAAATAACTCTGGAGATGAATCCGGGGACAGTAACTCGGGAAAATCTGCGAGAATTTCGACACCTCGGGGTGAATCGCGCGAGCTTTGGCGCCCAGACTTTCGATGACAAGGAGCTCGCCAGGTTAGGGCGGTCACACAGCGCAAGTGAAACACTGCAAACTTTTGATTGGTTGCGCGAGGCGGGCTTCAAGAATGTGAGTTTCGATCTGATTGCCGGACTGCCGGGCCAAAGTCTCACTGCATGGCGCCGCAATCTGCAGCATTCGCTTGCTCTTAATCCGGAACATCTATCTTTTTATTTGCTGGAGGTCCATGAGGGAACTCCGCTCGCGGACCATATTAGAACCGGCAAGCAGCCGCGGCCCGACGCTGATCTCGCCGTGGAGATGTATGAGCTGATGCTCGAAAGTGCGTGCGCCGCAGGCTATGAGCATTACGAGATCTCTAACTTAAGCCTCCCGGGATTCGGATCGCGTCACAACACAAAGTATTGGAACGGCGCGGCGTATTACGGCTTTGGTTGTTCGGCTCATTCATACGACGGCGAGCATCAACGTTGGGCCAACGAACGTAATCTGTTGCGATACATTGAGGGGGTTGAAAAGGGTGTTGACGTTGTCGTCGAGCGAACCGAGCTTACGGCAGATGAGATTCGCGCCGAAGCGGTGTTTCTTGGTTTGCGTTTGATGAGTGGCTTGAACGCGAGGCAGTACCAGAAGCACTTCGGAGTTGATTTGCTGAAAGAGCGATTCGCGGAACTGAAGCAGTTTCGCGAAGCAGGATTGATCGAGCTTGATGGCGATTTGATTCGCCTAACTCGATCCGGCGCATTGCTGTCGAATGAAGTATTCGCCGCATTTGTTTGAAGGGATCAGAAGGCATTAGAAAGAAACGCAAGGCAGCGCAGGCCTTTGAGGGGCTGCGACTCTATCCGCACGGACAGCGGCAAGCCCCCGTACGGGCAAAGCCCCACGCAACGTTCGGAGTCCAAAGTTTCCGAGGCCAAAGAATCGAAAACCTAAGCCCAAAGCTCAAGCCCGATGCCTCTAATCATTGCCATTGACGGCCCTTCCGCATCCGGTAAATCGACCCTCGGCCGGATGCTGGCGCGGGAGCTGGGCTTGCTATACATCGACACGGGTTCGATGTATCGGGCCGTGGCGCTCGCGGTGATGGAGTCAAGTGTCAATTCAAGCGACGATCTGGCGGTCGGCTCGTTGGCCCGACGAGTGGACGTCGATCTGGAGGGCGATCCTGATTCGTTGCGCGTGTTGTTGGACAGTCGTGATGTCACGCAACTGATTCGCACGGATGATGTTACTCACATGTCCTCGATAATCTCGACGATTCCGGCAGTGCGCCGGGCCATGGTAGCGCGCCAAAGAGAGCTGGCGGGGCGTGGCGCCGTTTTGAATGGGCGCGATATCGGCACGGTGGTGTTTCCTAAGGCTGATGTGAAGTTTTTTCTGACAGCGGTGCCGCAGGAACGGGCGCAACGGCGTTACGAAGAAGATCGCGCCGTGGACAGCACTACAGATTTCGAGGAAACCTTTGCAGAGATGAACGAGCGCGACCGCCGCGACGAAACCCGTGCTGATTCGCCGCTCGTATGTGCTGACGATGCGGTGGTAATTGACTCGACCGGATTGTCGATTCAACAAGTGTTCGAAAAAATGATGACGGCGGTAAATGAAAAGACGGCTAAGAAGAGTCGCGCCGACGGTAAGCAATGAAATTCAACTTCACATTTCGCTCTGAGGGTCTTTGGATGTTGGCATTTTCGCTAGTGCCAGGAATTATCGTGATCCTTCTTTTACTGTTGCTTCATTCGCTGGTTGGGAACCTGGGCTGATTTGCAAATCGGCAATCGGCAATCGGCAATCGGAAATCTTAGTGTTCACAGGAATCATTGAAGAGCTCGGACGTGTGCGCTCAGTTGAGTTGAACGGTGAAAACGCGCGCATCGTGATTGAAGCCCGCATCGTCACTGAGGGAACTAACCATGGTGATTCGATAGCCGTCAACGGTGTCTGCCTTACCGCGCTTGATATCACCGCCCACTCCTTCGCTGCGGACGTCTCCAAAGAAACGCTCCAGAGATCAACATTAGGACGACTCAAACCTGATTCACCCGTAAATCTGGAACGAGCCGTTACCCCCGTGACGCGACTTGGTGGTCATATCGTGCAGGGGCACGTTGATGCCACCGGAAAATTTTTGGAAGCAATCGATCACGGAGGTTCATGGACCGTGAGGATTGCCTACCCGCGCGAGCTTGCGCCTTACCTGGTTTTTAAGGGATCCGTGACCGTAGAGGGAATTAGTCTGACAATTGCAGATCTCGCTGAAGACCATTTCGACATCGCCGTGATTCCGAAGACCTGGGAAGTCACTAATTTCTCCCAGCTCCGGCCCGGAGACGAAGTGAACCTCGAAGCGGATGTGATAGCGAAGTATGTAGAGAGGATTCTGAGTTATCGCTAAACGTTATTGTGGAAGATCCTGATCAATTGCTATAAGGAGCTTCAACATCGTAGGCACTATTGAACACATCCTTCCTCAAGGAGGCATCAATGCCGAGTACCCCAACACTCACGCTGAATAAAATTCGTGCGGCCAGTGAGAATGGATTGAAAGAATTAGATCTATCGTATAACTGGTCTGAGAAAGGAGAGCGACTTGCCCAGTTTCCACCGCAGATTTTAAGCCTGAAAAACTTGGAGGTCCTTAAACTTCGATATAATTCAATTCCTTTCATCCCGGAATCGATTTCCAAACTAAAGTCGTTGACTGAACTCGATTTGAGTTTTAACGAAATAACAGAGCTCTCAGGACTAGCGGATAACCTGCCTAAATTGACGTCACTTAATCTCTCCGGCCTTAAGCTAAGTAACTTTCCCGACTCAATTGGAAACCTTAAGCTTTTAGTTTCATTAACGCTACAGGGAATGGGCCTAAGTAAGCTCCCAGAATCGATTTTAGGACTAGAGAATTTAAAGGTACTCGAGATAGGAGGTAACCGATTCGAAGTTTTTCCTGAAGCAGTTACGGAATTTGAAGATCTAATATCCTTGGAGATTTCCAATGCTGGATTAACCAAAATTCCGGAAACGATCACAAAATTAAAAGATCTCGAATCTTTGGACGTACACAAAAACGAATTTGGGTTGTTCCCGGAACCACTTATTCGATTGCAGAGGCTAACCTATCTAAATGTAGCTATTGCGGAGCTTGACCGCATTCCCGCCTCGATTGCTCAACTAGATAGGTTGGGAAATCTAGTCTTGGGTGGCAACAAGATTTCCGTCCTCCCTGAGCAGGTTTGTAAATTAAGTAACCTACAACGTCTCTGGCTCTATTCGAATTTCTTGACAGACCTCCCGGGGTGTATTCGTGAATTGAGGAATCTAAAGGTGCTGGGACTAGGAAGTAACGCTTTGACGTCCATTCCAGAAGCGATTTATGAGCTGCCGGCACTGGAGGAGCTTGATTTCTCGAACTTCGGCTTGGACCAAGGGAAGAATAACGAAATCAAAGAGATCTCACCGAAGATTGTTCAGCTTCATAACCTTAAATCATTAAACCTAAGCGGTAATCCTGTTGAGATTCCGCCACCCGAAATCGTCCAACAGGGTGTAGCTGCGGTCAAAAACTATTTTCGTCAACTTGAAGCTGAGGGTGAAGACTATCTTTACGAAGCCAAGCTACTCATTGTCGGCGAAGGAGGGGCAGGCAAGACCTCCCTTGCAAACAAGATTAAGGATGCTCGTTATCAGCTTCGTGAAGAAGATTCAACCAAAGGGATCGAAGTTATGCCATGGACGTTTCCCATGGAAAATGGTCGGTCTTTCAAAGTAAATATTTGGGATTTTGGGGGACAAGAAATTTACCATGCGACGCATCAATTCTTTTTGACCAGGCGATCGCTATACATCCTTGTCGCAGACACGCGAAAAGAGGACACCGATTTTTATTATTGGCTGAACGTCGTCGAGTTATTGAGCGAGAACAGCCCGTTAATAATTGTATTGAATGAAAAACAGGATCGCCACCGTGAGATTAGCGAACGGCAACTGCGCGGACAGTTTTCTAACTTGAAAGAAACACTCGTTACCAACCTGGCGACAAATAGGGGGTTGGAAAAGATTTTAGCTGAGATAAAGCATCATGCCAGCCTGTTGCCGCAAGTTGGAGCGCCACTCCCGAAAACTTGGGTAAAGGTTAGAGAAGCTCTCGAAAAAGACACCCGCAATTACATCTCCGTAGAAAGTTACCTGAACATTTGCGACCAAAACGGAATTACTGAGCGAAAGGACAAGATTCAATTACTCAGCTACCTTCACGATTTAGGAGTCTGCCTTCACTTTCACCAGGATCCGCTTTTAAAGAAAACAGTCTTTCTGAAACCGAAATGGGGCACCGACGCAGTCTATAAGGTTCTTGATAACAAGTTGGTCATGGCGAATTTTGGTAAGTTCGGACGAGACGATCTCGCAAGGATTTGGCACGAATCAGAGTACGCCAATATGCAGGATGAGTTGCTCCAATTGATGATAAATTTCAAACTGTGCTATCAAATTCCCAGTAGCGAATTCTTCATCGCACCACAACTACTTACGGGGAATCAGCCTCAATATCCCTGGGAAAATACTGAGAACATTATCTTGAGGTACACCTACGAGTTCATGCCGAAAGGCATCCTGACCCAGCTCATTGTTGCGATGCATACGCTTATTGCCAAAGAGAATTACGTATGGAAAACCGGCGTCGTTCTTGAGATGAATGATGAGACAAGGGCGGAAGTCATTGAGTATTACGGGAAGCGAGAAATCACACTTCGGATCGTTGGGAAGCGTAAGAAAGAGTTAATGACAATTGCGATTTATGAACTCGACAAGATCCATAGGTCATACCCACATTTAAAATACAACAAATTGATTCCATGTAACTGCGCTAAATGCGCGCTCCGCCAAGATCCGCATTTTTATAGGCTCGAAACCTTGCAAAGATTTGCAGACAATAACCAAGACCTAATCATGTGCGAGATGAGCTTTGAAATGGTGAGCGTTAAGGGATTAATTGAAGAGGTCACTGATAGGCGGGAAAGTATGTTAGTGGATAGGCACAAGTCGAATACACAACCTGTTCGTGATCGCCTTTTCATTAGCTACAGTCACAAGGATGAAGAATGGTTGAATAGACTTCAGACGATGCTGAAGCCGCTGACGCGAACCGGCAAGCTATCGATTTGGTCAGATACACAAATTAAAGGCGGTGCTAAATGGCAGAAGGAAATAGAGGTTGCCTTAGCTTCTGCGAAGGTGGCTGTTCTCCTCGTTAGTCCAGATTTCCAGGATTCCGACTTCATTGCCGAGGAAGAACTGCCTCCGCTATTGACGGCAGCTGAACAAGGCGGCCTTACAATCCTTTGGGTTCCGGTCAGTCATTCAATGTACAAAGAAACAGATATTTTCAATTACCAAGCTGCCCACCAACCGTCTGAGCCGTTAGATACGCTTGAGCCCCACGAATGCAATCGGGTTCTGGTAGAAATATGCGAGAAAATTAAAAAGGCAATGATCCGTGAGTAACTTCACCTACCTATGGTGAAGTCGAAAAAAGAGGGCCATTCAGGTAACATGAGCCAGAAGTCACGAGTCAGGAGTCAGGAGACAGTTGGCGGAAGGCCGAAGGCGAAAGGCTGCATAACTTAACGTCGAAGCTAAATATCAAAGTACAAAGATCAAAGTTCAAAACAGCAATAACTCAAAGACCAAAGACCAAAGACCAAAGACCCATTATGGCCTTCGCCTCCATAGAAGACGCAGCCGCTGACATTCGTGATGGACGGATGATCATCATCGTTGACGATGAAGATCGCGAAAACGAAGGCGATCTGGTTTGTGCTGCCGAGAAGACCACTCCGGAAGTCATTAACTTCATGGCGCGCCATGCGCGTGGCCTCATTTGCCTGCCGCTCACAGAAGAGCGCTGCGATGAGTTGCACTTAACCACGCAGGTTGCGGACAACACCTCGTTTCTAGGCACGGCTTTCACAGTTTCCATCGATGGTCGCAAAGGCGTTTCCACTGGTATCTCAGCATCCGATCGCGCGACCACAATTCTTACCGCGGTAGATCCCAAGACCAAACCATCTGACCTCGCTCGACCCGGTCACGTGTTTCCGCTTCGAGCTCGTGCCGGTGGCGTGCTCGTGCGCCCCGGTCAAACCGAAGCGAGCGTTGATATCGCACGTCTTGCAGGTCTTTATCCGGCCGGTGTCATTTGCGAGATCATGAATGAAGACGGCACGATGGCCCGGTTGCCGGAGTTGAAAGAGTTTGCGGCGCTTCATAATCTCAAAATGATTACGGTTGCCGACCTGGTTAGATATCGAATCAGCAAAGAAACTCTGGTGCGGCGCGTCGTGGAGACCGATCTACCGACAGTGCACGGACTCTTCCGCGCCATTGCCTACGAAAACATCATCAACGGCGATGTACACCTCGCAATGGTAATGGGTGGGGTGGACGATAATTCTGACGAGCCGGTGCTGGTTCGCGTGCACACGGAAAACGTTACCTGCGACATGTTCGGTTCCCTGATCGACGACACTGGTTATCAATTACACTCAGCCCTGGAAAAGATTGCAGCGGCGGGTGAGGGCGTAGTGCTTTACTTACGCCAGCGCGAACATAGTCTTGATCTCGTTAACCAGTTGCGCACCTATGCGGTCATGAATGAGAAAGGCAAGAGCAAGCAGGAGGCGAGCCTGGAAACTAATTACGGACTTGACCGTGATTATGGTGTCGGCGCGCAAATCCTGCACGACCTGGGCCTGCGACGTATTCTCCTCTTAACAAATCATCCCCCTAAAGTTGCGGCGCTCGAGGGCTTTGAGCTCCAAGTCGTCGGCAACGTCCCCCTGGGTCAGCCGGCCTATCTGAAAGAGCCGGCGGCGGAACGAAAGGCGCCGCTGACCGAAAAAAGAGAGCAACGCACCTGAGCTGTGCAGTCATCTCTTAGTTCGACTCCTGGATCGAGTTTGCCTCGCGAGTGCTCAGCCTGACTATCGCGTTGCAAGCGGCTCGTTTCAAGCTTTTCGGGCTCTCCCTCTATAATCTGACCTTTGTTATCTGGCCCACTTGCGGCTGTGCCCTATGAGTGTAGACGATCGCGAGAACCGTTCAGACAAAGCTGCGGATGAACCGACTCGGGAACATGAGGAGGTAGTCGCGGCGCTGCACTCGGAGAGCGACGAGCCGTTGCCACCGCGGGCCGAAGCAATTGCCAATCGCGACGCGCGCCGTCGCCATCCGCACACGCCTCAGGGAAGACGTCGTCGTTACCTTACAAAACGTAACGCTTTAATTGCGACAGTCGCGGCGTCGATTGGCGTAGTGGCGCTGATCCTGCTGGCGGTGCTGCTTTACCGGTTCGGCTACGTTGACGATTATGTCGCCGGGCAAATCAAGAACACATTTGCGACTTATGGAATTCGTGCCGAGATCAGAGACTTTCACACGGCGTTTACGCCGCAGACGGTCGAGATGCTCGGAGTGGAACTGTTCGATGCTCAAACTGGAGAAAAGCTCGGCAAGATTGACCGTGTGCTGGCGACCGTTAGAATTGAGGATCTCTACGCTCTCAACCTGCGCCGCAACATCAATCTCAAGGATCTAAAGATCGAAGGTCTCGAAGCGTGGGTCACGTTTGACGAGCAGGGCCGATCCAATTTCCGTAACCTCCACATTCCTCCTCCCGAACCGAACCGCCGCATTCTCTTTGCCTATTCGACTGCGCGCCTGGAAATTCAAAGCAGCGTAATTCACTACGGTGACAAGCGTCACGAGATCTCTGGTGAGGCACGGAACATACAGGCGACGATTCAGCCCGACGATCCGGCCGCTCCTGCTGAGAGTTGGATGAACACCGTCACTCTCGCTCTCACAAACTCCACCTTCACTTACGACGGACGTGCGATTAACGACATCTCCGTGAATGCCAAAGGACGCGTGAACCAGACACGTGCCGATATTCACGAACTCATTGTGCGCACACCGATTGGGGAAGCGAAGCTCGAGGGCACCATGGACGACTGGCGCGCGCTTCGTTATCAAATGAACATCACTTCGTCTGTTGATTTGACGCAGGCGTCCGAAGTTCTTCATCCGCAGACCACACTGCGCGGCGTGGGAAACTTCAGCGGCAAAGTTTCGGGTGAAGGCGATCAATACAAAATTGACGGCAGCATTAAATCTGACGCGCTTGCCGCAGACGGTGTTCGCCTGCAAGGACTGAACGTTACGGCTGCGGGCTCGGGGCAGGGCAAGAGTTACAACATCAAAGGCCGCGCAGTCGCGGACCTGCTGACCGCCGGCGACTTCCAATTGAATTCCGTGCAAATGGTCGGTGGCGTTATGGGAACCGGTTCCGACTTTCGCTGGGTTGGTGAATTGCGGGCAGCTGCCGAAAGAAGCTATGGGACTACCATCGCCGGCTTGATCCTGATGGACGCTCAGGCCGAGTTGAATAACGGTGTCTTAACGGCATCGTCCAGTCAATTCCGCGCCAACAGTCTCAGCACCGCGGGCGCCCGCGTTGATGGCCTAACTGCAACCGATCTGCGCGTGCGCAATGAAAACAACGTCACCACTGCGACGGTAGCTAAGATAAATGCCGGAGATGTGGTCGGTTCGGGAGCGCGCGTTAAGGGAGTTGCAGTTAATAATGTCGATGTTGTCAGCAAGGATGGCGTAACTAGCGTCGTTGTAAAAAGCGTGCAAGTCGGGGCGACTCTAGCCGCCGGCGCTGAGATTGGCAGCGTGAATATTGCCGGAGTTCGCCTTTCAGTCCGTGACGGTCGTATTCAAGGATCGACTGCGGACATTGATGCCGGCACCGTAAAACTAGCCGATGGTCATGCCGACAATGTGAAATTGACGAAACCGGTTTTCGTTGTGGAGCAGTCCGGACGCTACCGCGCCAGCGCGGACCTCAGCATTGGGGGCGGCGTCCTCGGACGGATGGATCTCGGCGCGGCGCATGCTGACGTGGTAGCCACCAACTCCGATATTCAGCTCAACAACTTTACTGCTGACATTTTTAAAGGACGCGCTGCCGGCACTGCGCGGATTGCCACGGGCCGCGGCGGTAGTTCGCGAATCGTCGCAGACTTCAACGATCTCGATATTGCCGGACCACTGACCGCTTTCGCAGAAGCAGCGGTGCCCGTTTCCGGTCGAGCGACAGGCCGTGTTGATCTCACATTTCCCGGAACAGACTTCACGCAAGCATCCGGGACCTTAACTTCGCAACTGACGGCCGAGCCGACTGCAGCTGCTAACGATCGTATTCCTGTCTCAGGCGAAGTTTCACTCAACGCTAATCGCGGCTTGTTCCAAATTCAACGAGTTGATCTGCGCACGCCGGCGAGTTCGCTGCAAGCGACTGGTCAATTTTCCTACCAGGGAGATTCGAATTTGCAGGTCGCTCTGAACTCAACCGACGCGGCCGAGCCGCAGGCAGTGTTGCTGACTTCAGGGTTGCTACCTGACGTCGAGGAACAACTGCGTAGCTACGGGGTTGATCTCGGCGGGCAGTTCGCTTTCAACGGATCGCTGCGCGGCCAGCTTAGTTCACCAGACATCGACGGTCGCGTTTCGCTCGCGTCACTAATCGTCAACGGAAACGATTTAGGTACTCTATCAGCAGCGATCAGGATGACACCTGCCGAACTCACCATTGCGGACGGGCGTCTCAACGAAAAAGATGGCGGCGGAATGCAGTTCACGGTCAATGCACCGCGAACGGGTAAAGACAATGTGACGGTCGATGCGACACTCGATCGCGTAAATGCGGCCACCCTGCTGGCAGTACTACCACTCGGCCGCACTACGCGGGAACAATTCGCCGACACGCAATCCGATGTTTCCGGTCGCGTCGAAATACGAGGTATTCCCAATGCCATGAGTGGCAGCACCGAGCTCCGTTTCGGCGCCGGTCGTCTTGCCGGCGAGCCTTTGCAGAGTTTAGTGGCGCGCGCTACGTTCAACGGCTCGGATGTAAAGATCGACAACATTGATGCGAACCTCAGCGCCGGTCACATCATTGCCAGCGGCAGTTACAACACCACCAGCAAGATTTTCGATCTCCAGGGACGAGCGGAGGGAGTGCAGCTAAACCGGCTCAGTGCTCTGGCTAACCGCCCGGGATTGCCGCCCTTAACGGGAACTGCTGACTTCACGGCTCATGTTGTGGGGAATCTCGCCGATGAAGACTTCTCGAATTATCAGATCACTTTTGATGGTACGGGCAAAGACGTCACGATCAACGGACGTCCCGCGGGCACGCTCGCACTTGTGGGCAGAACGGAAAACAAGCAACTAAGCATCACGTTTACTACGGGATTGCTGGGCCAGCCGCAGGTAGTCGCTGCGAACGTCAATCTTGCGGATCCTCATTTGTCTTCAAGCTTGGAGACAACGTTGAAAGACGCCGACCTCACTACTTTGATGGGAATCATCCTGCCGCAGAGCACGGTGAATATCTCCGGGCGCGCCACCGGGACAATCAAAGCTTCGGGTAATTTGGTGGACGAAGATAATGAATTCTCTTTAGCAGGTTTGCAGGGGACGGCCAATTTATCCGAACTGACTTTCCGGGTTGAAGATGTGCAACTGACTGCCACGTCCCCGCTCCTCGTGCAGTTTTCACCGGCAGAAGTTTTCTTTGAAAAGACTCAGTTTACCGGGCCGGGTACAAATATTTTGTTGGGAGGACGCTTGGCCGTGGGTCCAGGCGGCCGCCAGACTTTTACGGCTGATGGCCAACTGAACCTGCGCGTCCTGAACGGATTGTCTCCCGATGTATTCACTTCCGGTGTTGCTGACGTGGCGGTGCGCGTCACGGGAAGCTATGAACAACCGCGCTTGAATGGAACTGCATCAGTCGCCAGCGGTTCGGTCTCGGTGTTGCTCGGCAATGAGCGCTGGACGATCTCGAATCTCAAGTCGGTCATTCGCTTCACATCTGATCAGGCGCAGATCGAATCGCTTGCCGGCATCATGGGCGGCGGTCACGTTAGTGCTTCGGGAGGCGCACGTCTTGAAGGGTTCTCGCTCGCCGAATTTCTGGTAAATCTTCATGGTGAGAACGTGACAGTGCCGTTTCCCACCGACTTCCGCTCCACCGTCGATGCGGATCTCGAAATTAAGGGTTCTGCGCGAGAGCAGCTCGTTGGCGGCACAGTGATCCTGCGGCGTTCTGAATACACCGAAGACATCGAGCTGGCCGACTTGATCAATTTCAGTCGCGAAGAGTCGATCGAAGAAGGCGGCGAGTTGGAATTTACGCGAGCGGCCGTCTTCAACGACTTAAGAGTTGAAGGCCGTAACGCGCTTGTCGTCAGGAATAATCTCGCTGACTTAATTGGATCGGTGTCATTGCAAGTGAATGGCCCGGTGAAGGATCCAGTCGTCTCCGGTCGAATCACGGCCACCAGCGGCACGCTCAACTTCCGAAACGATCGCTACGAAATCACGCGAGCTTTAATGGATCTGCCGCCTCGTCGCGACGCCGATCCCATAGTCAACATTCAGGGTGAAGCCCAGATTCGCGGCTATCGCGTCAACGTGACGCTGACGGGACCGCTTTCGCAGCCGCAGGCAGTGGTGAGTTCGGAGCCAGCCTTACCGCAAGCCGATGTGGTTTCACTGATTACTACGGGTCAGCTCTCTTCCGGCGATACGAGCGCGTCAGTACTCTCGCAATCCGGAATTGGGACTGCGACCAGTTTGCTGACTGACGCGCTCATCAATGCTCCCGCCCAAAGAGCCACCAGTAAGCTTTTTGGCCTTAGCCGCTTTGAAATCAATCCCGTGATCGGCGGACGCAGCGGGTCAACGCCGGGAGCGCGGCTAACCGTAGGCAAACGCATCAACAAAAATCTTTCAATTACTTATTCAACCAACGTCGCTTCTGACCCAAACCAGATCCTGTCCGTTGAATATCGCGTGTCGGATCGAATCTCCTTCATCGCGCAATACGAACAGGCCTCCACGCGGCGACTAAGCACGCAAAACGATAATTTCAGTTTTGAAATTCGGTTCAGGAAGCGGTTTTAAGGATGGGGCAGAGCTGGCGGCAACAAGTGGGAATTCAACTGACGGCCTCGCGCAAAGTGGGCTGGCGAATCCTCGCGTCGCTGTTGATCGTCGCTTTTCTCTCTTACAGCTGCGGCAACTAACGACGAAGGCGGGTTCGATGCCTATGAAGGCAGACTCGTGACCGCGATTGAGATCGTTTTTGAAGGTTCGCAACCGGACCCCAGCGCCGAAGCCAGCTTTCTAACGGTCCTGAAAGTTGTCCCCAACACTGACTTTTCCGCCGTCAGAGTGCGCGAATCGTTGCAGGCATTATTTGACACTCAACGTGTTGCCAATGCGCGCGTCGAGGTATTCGAGACCGCAGGGCGTTCCGGGCCACTTCGCCTGCGTTTTGTGATTCACCGTCAGGTGCAAATCAGTGAAGTCAATATTGAGATCGGACCAACCACCGGCTTACCTGTAGCAGCAGATGAGTTGAGGGCGCGACTAAGTTTGGCGCAACCAGGTTCGCGACTCTCAAAACAGATAATCATTCGCAACACTGACGAAATTCAGGTCTATCTTCGCGACCGCGGGTACTTTAATGCTGTCGTCGACGCTCAGGAGCAACTTGATAGCAGCGGCACACGTGCGGTTGTGACCTACCGTGTGACCTTTAACGAACAGGCGCGCGTCGATGCATTTAACATCGGGATCACCGGATTTGATCCCGCTCCGCTGCGGGCGCAGCTACTCCTGCAACCAGGCGCTTTCTTTACGCGCGAAGCACTCGCTGAAGATATCAAACGCATTCGCGAAGCGCTCATCGCGCAAGGAAACCTGGCGCCTCAGCTCGAAGACCCCCGTGTAGAGCGCGATAACGAAACGAATCGCATCACCATTAATTTGCGGGGTGGTATTGGTCCGAAAGTAAATGTTGTGATTCAGGACTTCGAGCTTAGTGAAAAAACGCAACGAGAACTGCTGCCGGTTAAGCGAGAGGGCAACATCGATCTATCGGCGATCGAAGAAGGGGCCCGCCGGCTACGCAACAAACTTCAGGAGGAGGGATATTTCTTCGCGGATGTAACCCCGGTTTGTAGCGTTGTACCGCCCGTAATAGGAACGGTTGCTGCCAGCGATAGCAGCGAAAGTTGTGAAAACCTGGATCCCAATGCGCTGAGCGGCCGCACGGTTGAGATTCAATATCAAATTGATAAGGGCAGGCGCTTCAAGCTCACCGATATTCGCATCAGCGGAACTAACACACTAACTTTTGAAGACGTAGAAGCCGATCTAAAGAGCCAGAAGGCCAGCGCACTGGGGCTGATTCCTTTTCTCGGATACGGTCGCGGCTACACCAGCTTGACCTTGTTGGAACAGGACAGGCGCACGGTGCGCAATTACATGCGCGAGCTTGGTTATCGGCGAGCGGACGTAGAAGTGCTGCAGGGCGTCTCGATCAACGGCGAAAATTTAATCATCACCTTCAACGTGATCCCCAATGCATTGACTCGCATCGCCGGCGTCGAAGTACGCGGGAATAAGATCTATACCGACAAGCAACTAAACGACGAATTGAAAACGGTGATTGGAGCACCTTTTTCACGGGCCCAGGCGCGATTTGATGGCGATCGCGTGCTGGCACTGTATTCGCGCGAGGGCTATGCGAACGCGCAAGTGGATCTGTCGGTGGTGGAAATGCCACACAAGGGTGACGAAGAGCAGGTGCGCCTGATCTATACGATTACCTGTCGCTCCGACACCGGAGATCGAAACGGTAGCTGCGTCAACGAAGGCGATAAAGTCTTTGTCAATCGCATTGTAGTTAATGGCGTAACCGGAACTGCGAAAACACAGCAGCGCAAACGTGACGCCATCATCCGAGCGATTCCGCTTCAGGAAGGCGACGTGTTGCGCGCTGATTGGGTTGCCGAAAGTGAGCGAGAGCTTTATCTCACCGACGCCTATCGCCAGGTGATCATTACAACCGAACCCGCAGGAGAAACAGCTTCAGGCTTCAAGAAGAAGGATCTGATCATCGACGTGGAAGAAAAGAAACCTCGCGTAATGGATTACGGCGGCGGCTTTTCAACAGACACAGGAGCGCTTGGTCTATTTGAACTTTCCAACGTCAACCTGATGAACAAACTCCGCCATGGCGCGATGCGACTGCGCGTCAGCCGCCAGCAGCAGCTGATCCGCTTGGAATACATTGACCCGAAATTTAAGCGCTACAGCAAGCGACAATTCGCTCCCCTCGCTTTGACCGTGCAATATCAGCGCGACTCCACGGTGACGCGTTTCTTTCGTTCTGCGATAGATCGTGGGACTTTCGGAATCGTCCAGAGATTGGATGAGGATGGGAATCCCATCGATGAATTTGGCGCAAACGTCAAAGAACCGACTATCAATCGCCTCACTGTCGCTTTAGAAACGCAGCGCATTCTCGATCAGAAGACACACACGATCGTCTTTGCTCGATATAGCTACGAAGACGTGCGTCTCTTCAATCTTCAGAGCCTGCTGGTCAGGCCAATTCTGCAACCTGATCGAGCGGTGCGCCTTTCTCGGTTTGGGGCGTCGCTCGTGCGCGATACCCGCGAAAGGTGCGAACGCGGATTGCTTGGCGTTGTTCGGGATCCCGAGAGTGTTGATTCATCTGTACCGGGTGAAATTTGCCGCTACAACCAGGTTGACGCGACCCGCGGCTATTTCTTCAGTGTGGACTACGCAGTTGCCTTGAGGCAGCTGGGCGGCAATCTCTCGTTCAATAAGTTGCAGGCTTCTTATCGCACTTACCACAAGATCAATCGTTTGCGTGGAACAGTATTAGCCGCTAATGCGACTCTGGGACTCGCGAATTTATTCAATCCTCGCGATCGCGATGGCAACGGCCAGATCGATGAGATAGATCGGACGCTGCCTATCAGTGAAAGATTTTTCTCAGGAGGCTCAACGACCCTGCGCGGGTTTGGTTTTGAAGAAGCAGGACCGCGTCAGGTGATCATTCCCGAAGGTACGTTTCGCGATCAGGAGGGAGACATTGTTGAGTTGAATCCCTTTACGGTGCCGGTTGGCGGAAATGCCCTGGCGGTTGTGAATCTCGAAGCGCGCATCCCCTTGACCAAAGCATTGCAGGTCGTCCCGTTCTACGACGGCGGGAACGTGTTTCGGCGCATTGGTGACTTGTTTGGGAAAGAAGATAAGACGCCAGCACCACCCGGCGACATTCTTGCCGCCATTAAGGCTGCGAACTTACGAGCACATTGGAGCAACACGGTAGGCGTGGGTTTCCGCATTCAAACTCCGGTTGGGGGAGCGCTCGCAGTGGATTTCGGTTACCTACTCAACCCGCCCGAGTTTCTGATTCCGCAGAACGCTCCAGACTTTGACGGAACTCCGGCTGTGTATCGGCTAAAACGTTCCCAGTTCCATTTCCGCTTTACGCAAACGTTTTAGAGAGGAAAAGGGGAAGAGGGGAACAGGGGACGCGGGGACGCGGGGAGAGCGGAGGGAACGGGGAATAGGGGAAAAGCGAAACAGGGGAAAAGGGAACAGGGAAAAAGGGAAGAGGGGAAAGAGAAATGAGTAGAGGACTAAGTAACCGTAGAGGCGTCAGGAGGGTTGTGTTGCTCCTGTTGCTTCCCCTATTCCCCTGTTTCACTGTTTGCCCGTGCGTGGCCCAGGAAGTTGTAGATCGGATGGTTGCTACGGTTAATGCGGGCGTCCGCACGGATTTGATTACATATTCCGATCTGGTCTGGCAATTGGCTTTGCAGCCTAATACGCCCTTGGTCTCGCCTAATTCCCAGGACCTTAATCGAGCCTTGCGTCTCGTCATCGATCAAAGGCTGATCCTGCAAGAAGCTGAGAAGTTGCCGACGATTGCTCCGTCAGCTGAGGAAGTGAAGAACACTCGCGATCAGCTCAGCAAAGCGTTTCCTTCTCCAGCTGAGTTCCAGCAGCGCTTGATGCTTGTCGGCCTGACGGCAGAAAAACTCGATGAAATCCTCGAACAGCGAGTGCGGATCGAGAAGTACCTCGACTTTCGCTTCCGCAATTTCGTTTTGATCTCGCAAAAAGAGATTACGGATTACTACAACGACATTTATGTTCCTCGCGTCCGGGCGCGCGGGCAAATTGTGCCGACTGTCGAAGAGGCGCGCAACGAAATCGAGAGTATTCTGAGAGAGGCAAAGGTTGAGTCAGATACGGACGCATTTCTTGACAGTGCTCGCGAAAGAGCGGAGATAGTTACTCTAAGTGCCGTATGAAAATATGGACTTTGAACTTGGAACTTTGAGCTTGGAACTTTGAGCTTTGAACTTTGAACTCTGAACTCTGAACTTTGAACTTTGAACTTTGAACTTCAGTCCGTCAATCCAAAGATCGCACCAAACCAAGACCAATCGAAGTTCAAAGTTCAAAGTTCAAAGCTCGAAGTTCAAAGCTCAAAGTCCAAAAAATTCAATGCCGCAACCAAAAATCATTCCGAAAATTGGTTTAGCCCTTTCCGGTGGCGCGGCGCGGGGCATGGCTCATATAGGTGTACTGCAGGGTCTGGCCGAAAATCGAATCCCCATTGATTTCATTGCCGGCACTTCGGCCGGAGCGCTGGTTGGAGGCGCTTTCGCTTCCGGAATGCCGTTATCCGAACTTGAAGTTTTAGCAAGAAGTTTGCGCTGGCGTGATATTGGACGCATGACGATGTCGCGTAGCGGCGTCCAAAGTAATGAGCGGCTTGAAGCCTATCTGCGAATGCGCTTGCCGAAGACCCGCTTCGAAGAACTGATGATTCCTTTCGCCGCCATTGCCACAGAACTCAGCAGCGGTAAGGCCGTGATTTTGAAAGACACGGGCGACGTCCCCTTTGCGATTCGCGCCAGCTGTGCGATTCCGGGTTGGTATCTACCGGTAGTCGATGATCAGGGAAAGCAGCTGGTTGACGGCGGCCTGGTCGCGAATGTCCCCGTCAGCATCACTCGGTCGCTGGGAGCGGATATCGTGATTGCGGTGGACGTGAACGCAGATGGAGCAAAGTTTCTCGGCTCATCGCTCTCAATCATCAGCGTCGTGATCCAATCGATGCTCGTGGTGCAGCGAGTAGCGGCGCAAGCACAACTGGATTTAGCGGACCTGATAATCCGCCCTCACGTTGGGCATATCCGCTGGGACGAAATGGGGCGCGCCGACGAGTTGCTGGCCGCGGGCCGCGAAGCGGTGGCGGAGAGCATCGCGGATATCAAAAGTGCTATCGAAGCTGCCACGAAATCCCCGCCAAGGTGGTATCAACTGCGCCGCGGCAAAGATAATCTGAAACGAACCCCAGCAATGTAAAGGTCAATGGTCAGTGGTCAGTGGCCAGTGGTCAGTGGTCAGGTGGCGCTAACCCTCGGTCACCTTCCTCAAGAATCCTTCGGCGATTAGCGCTTTATAAGAAACATAAGAGATTGGTGGATAAACGAAGGGTTGCGCCGGGAGCGAAATTCCGGGATTCGAGTTTCGAGTTCCTTATTTCGAGTCTCGATCTCAAGATTGCAGGGGGAGGCCCCTTCTTTACCTGCCGATCTTTAATGCCAGACTGAGTTTAGATTCGAGTTGGAATCCAACCCGGAAACCCGGAACCCCGGAACCCGGAACCCGGAACCCGGAACCCGAACCCTGAATTTATGGCCATCGAAATCACATCGGTGTCTGAGCGGCGAACAGCCTCACAGCCAGTCTTTCGCCCCCTCGCTTTCCTGCTTCTCTTCACCTTTGCCTTCGGCGCTGACCAACTGCTGCGTTCCTACAAATACTATTCACGACTCATCGACGCCCGTCTCACGAGCGGCTATCTGACAAGTCGTCCGGGACTCTATGCCGCTCCGCGTACGATCCGTGCCGGCCAGGGTTTCTCTCAAGCTGCCTTAGTGGAAGCCTTGCGACGCACCGGTTATATCGAAACTGAGGCCAGTGCGGTTTGGAACGGCAGTTTTAAACAAAGCTCCGGCATGGTTGAAATTCGGCCGCGACTTGTCGACAAAACAAGCGGGCCGCGCATTGTGCGGGTCAGTTTCTCCAGCGATCGCATTACCGAGCTGATGGGTGACGACCTTGCCGTCGAATCTTTCACCCTGGAACCCGAAGTTTTAACCAACGACCTCTCGTCAAAAACAGGCGATCGCAAAACACTCGCGTATGGCGATATTCCGCCGGCCCTGGTGCACGCGATCCTGGCAATCGAAGATCGACGTTTCTTCGACCATTCAGGTATCGACATATTTGCCGTGGCCCGCGCTCTGTTCCGCAATGCGAATGACGAGCGAGTTGGTCAGGGTGCTTCCACTATCTCGCAACAGCTGGTGAAGAATACCTACCTTTCTCCGGAGCGCACGTTCCGTCGTAAGTATGCTGAAGCCATGCTGGCGTTCGCACTAGAGCGGCGGCTCTCGAAGGAAGACATCTTTGCGTTGTACTGCAATGAAGTTTATTTGGGACAAAGGGGAGCGGTGGTTGCGCGCGGAGTGCAACAGGCGGCCGAAATTTACTTCGGCAAGGAACTAAAAAATCTCTCGTTAAATGAGGCGGCAACTATCGCCGGAATGATTCAAGGACCCTCGCGCTATTCTCCTGAGCGAAATCAGGAGGCAACCAGAGCGCGCCGGGATCTTGTCCTGGCAGCGATGGTCCGCAACGGCTGGATCAGCGAACCGGCAGCTAAAGCCGCGGTTATGGAACCAGTCGCTGTCGTGCCGCTGCCGGCGGACGTTCACTCCGTGGCACCGCATTTCATCGATTACGTTAATCGCGTCAAGTCTGAAACCAATGGGGGAACCGAAACTGAGCGTGTCTACACCACGATCGACTTAGAATTACAACAGCTGGCGGAGAATGCCTTGCGAGAACAGCTGGCTCAGCTCGATAAAAAGTATTCGCGCCAGACTACTAAACCTGAAGCCGCTCTCGTTGCAATCGATCCGCGCACAGGAAATATCCTCGCGATGGTGGGCGGGCGCAGCTATGGATCTTCGCAACTCAATCGCGCGACCGACGCTCGCCGCCAGCCAGGCTCAACCTTCAAACCATTTGTTTACGCCGCGGCTCTCGAGGACGGCTTTTCGCCAATGCAATTGTATGAAGACGCGCCGCGTGAGTTTACCTACGATCGCAACAGAACTTATCGTCCAGCGAACTACGGCGGCGCTTATTCGATGCGCGAAGTGACGATGCGAACGGGATTGGTAAGGTCGCTCAACGTCGTCACTGTCGATGTTGCCGTGCACACCGGATTAGCCCGAGTCGCTAATTTGGCGGCTCAGTTTGGGCTGCCGCGGCCGGAACGCTATCCTGCGCTCGCCCTCGGCACAACGGAAGCGACCCCTTTGCAGCTGGCCGCAGCGTACGCAACCTTCGCGAATGGTGGGCGGCAGG
The DNA here is from genome assembly GCA_963826235.1 of Pyrinomonadaceae bacterium. GTDB lineage: Bacteria > Acidobacteriota > Blastocatellia > Pyrinomonadales > Pyrinomonadaceae > PSRF01. The sequence continues at coordinate 1,793,005 of CAWGWE010000003.1, forward strand.
TGCAGCCCAAAGTTGTCGCGAATGTAGGCGAGTCTCCCATCGCGACAGCAAATGCGGCCGGGGCAGACCAGGTAATCAGTCCCACTACCGCCTACATGATTACGAATATGCTGACGGCTGTCGTGGATCACGGCACCGCTCGGGCGGCACGCGACGCCATGAAAGGCACAGCGGTAGCGGGCAAGACGGGCACTTCAAGGGATGGTTGGTTTATTGGCTACACTCCGAATCTCGTTTGCGTCGTTTGGATTGGTTTCGACGACAACAGCCAGCTGGGAATGACGGGAGCTGCGGCGGCGCTACCAGCATGGACCGAGTTTATGAGGAGTGCTATTGCTTTGCGACCGGAATTGGGAGGCGGGGCTTTCGAATGTCCTGAAGGAATCAAGTTTATAGAGACTGATGTTGAAAGTGGCTTACTCTCGACGCTGACCTGCCCGCATCGCGAGCTGGTCGCGATCACCGACCGGCTCGCGCCAAACTTCGAATGTTCCCACCACGGCAACCTTCCTGAACTACTCCACGAATCGGTTGAAGAAATCGGGGCTCTGGAAACTGTCACTCTCGCGCAACACGCCGAAGCAAAACCAACGAAGTCCCGGCCATCACCGAACCTGCCTGTTACACGAATCGAGACTGACTCCCAAGGCCGCCGAACCTTAGTCAACGACATGCGGTGAAAAGCGACTGTTTTTAGCGCAACACCGTTCGGGCTTTGCCCCTGAGCTGGGCAGTTCGCCTTTTAGTTTTTGAGCTATGAAAAATTGAAAGTGTTTTTCTAAAACTCAATCCATGTCCCCACAATCGAAAATCCCGTCATCCCTCAAGTATCACTTCCGCGATTGCATGTTCCGTCGTATGCGACATCGAAAGGTGCGCTTTCGTCGCCCCCGACTTCTCCATCAGTTCTTTCGCCACGCCGTGTAGCACCAGGTAAGGAGCGCCGGAGTCGTACGCAGCAATCTCCACATCGTGCCAAGTGATCCCGCCGCGCCATCCTGTTTGTAGCGCCTTGAGCGCGGCTTCCTTCGCCGCAAAGCGAGCCGCATAGTGCTGCGCCGCCACCACGCCACGACTGTCACAATAGCTGCGTTCAGCTTCAGTGAACACGCGTTCGGTGAAGCGCGGGGTGCGTTCGAGCACTTCGCGAACGCGACGAACTTCGATAATGTCTATGCCGATGGAAACAATCACTGACGATGCAACCCTGCGCGACGCTGGATTCTACTGGCGTGAAGTCGATAACGTGCGCGCTCTAATTTGCGCCCCTCTGGAAACTGCAGGATTCATAAACGGTTTCTCTTCGCGTCTTGGTGGCGTAAGCCCGATGCCGCAGTCGGCGCTTAATCTCGCCGGCTTCAACGAAGACACAGCGGAGAACATTCTGGAGAATCGTCGGCGCTTTCTCAAGCTTTTCCCCGGAACGTGGAGTCTGGCCGGCTGCTGGCAGATGCACGGCACCGACGTGCGCGTTGTTAATTCGCCTGCAGAAGCGAAGCCCGCTGAAAACTCGTTGGGAGATACTACCTACTGCGATGCGATTGTGAGCAATGCTGCCCACGTCCTTGCGGGAGTGAAGACCGCCGACTGCGTGCCGCTCCTGCTTGGCGATCCGCGCACCGGATCATTCGCGGCGGTTCATGCCGGCTGGCGCGGAACCTTTGCCGGGATCATCTTTTACGCTATCGAGCGGTTAACTAAGGAATACGGAGTTAATCCAGAAGACTTGCATGTGGCAATCGGACCAGCTGCTGGGATTTGTTGTTATGAAGTAGGCACTGAAGTTATTGACGGCTTCCGGGAACGCTTTACGTATGCGGACGAGCTCTTTATACCAACGCGCGAGGGCCATGCGCGTATTGATTTGTTGAAAGCGAACCACACACAGCTTACCGCCGCCGGAGTGCCGGCGAAGCAAATACACACTGCACCCTTATGCACGATGACGCGAACTGATCTCTTCTTTTCCTACCGGCGCGAGAAACAGTCTCAAGGGAAGGTGGGAAGACTTATGTCCCTGATTGGAAGGGAATAAAGCAAGTCTAAAGTCCAATGTGCAAAGGCCAAAGTCCGGTAGCGTATGGTAATGGTCTAACTAAGGGCAAAAAGTTTTGTCGCTTATTGGACATTGGACTTTTTTATCTAACTTTTACGTTGATCCAAACTTCCTTCGTCTGGGGTGGGAAACACAATTCATCGTTACAACTCTGGTAACGAAGCGTCCCCTTTAATTGTGCTGAATCGGAACCAAAATTGGCGGGTATAGTTACGTTAAAGCGCATCGTGGCGCGGCCCTCAAATACTGCTACGCGATTCTTTGAGAACTTTAATGAACGCAATATCGGACGAGGATAACTAACAGCGCTAACACGCACACCGCTTGGGGCTTCCACTCTCAGTTGAGTCGCAATCAGGAACTTCTCGAGTGGTTTGTTCGAATGAACATGGAACCCGCCGGGAATGTCCATCTCAACTACCGCCCGTGCCGACCGCCCGCGACTTACGTTATCGCCAACTACATAGCCATTGACGTTGATGTTCGGCGGCGACTGCCCAAACGCCGTCGAGTTTGTAGTAACAACTGCAACCCCCATCGTGAAGAGGAAAGTTAGAAGGTAATTTGTTAGTTTCAGCATATAAATTTTTACGACTGATCTCCCGCCAGACTCATTGTTGATTGCCGATTGCCAATTTAGTTGCGGCCGCAAGGAGCTAATCGACAATTGGCAATTGGCAATGTCACTGATGCCCTAAACCGGGACTGGGTTTGCTTCCCGACGCGCCGCCAGTTGGCCGCAAGCCGCAAAAATATCCTGACCGCGTGGCCGGCGCACAAATGCCGGAATTCCTTTCGCTTCCAGAATTGACTTGAACGATTCTACGCGCCGCCGTGACGAGGGATGGTAGGGAAGCGGATCGGCTGCGTTATGCGGAATCAGATTCACTTTTACCCGCAGCTCATGCCTGTTCAGCAAATTTGCCAGCTGCCGCGCGTGCTCGTCTGAATCGTTTACATCGCGAAGCATGACGTATTCGAAAGTGAATCGCTCGCCGCGCTTCAACGATCGCTCAAATTCTTTACAAGCGCTCAGCAGTTCCGCAAGCGGCCACTTCTTGTTTATCGGCATCAAGACGTTACGTTGTTCATCCGTCGGCGCGCCCAAAGAAACCGCCAGGTGCGGTCGCTCACTGAGGGTCGCCAATTCCTTGATGCGGGGAACGATTCCAGCGGTCGAAACGGTCACGCGATTTGGGACGATGTGCAGACCACTTGGATCGGCAATGATGCTTAGTGCTTTCATCAAAGATTCGAACGCCAGAAACGGTTCCCCAGCGCCCATGCCTACCAGATTTGTACCGTGCTTCGGCTTTTGTCCCACGCCGTAAGCATCGTTAAGTGCCACGATTATTTGCTCAACGATTTCTCCCGCCGTTAATGAACGCAGGAGTCCGAGTTGCGCGGTGAGACAAAAGCTACACTGGAGCGGGCAGCCGGACTGTGATGAAAAGCAAATTGTGTCGCGTCGTTCTTCGGGAATGAATACCGTCTCAACCGGCAAGCCGTCGTGAGTTTTCATCAAATAACGTCGCGTCCCATCTGCGGACAAGTAACGAGATTCTATCTTTAGCGTCGAAGGAGTTGCAACTAAATTTAACTTGGCTCGGAGCTCTTTTGGCAGATCCGTCATCTCCTTAAATGTCTGCAGGCGCCGGTGATGTAGCGCAGGAAAGATTTGCCGCCCACGGAAAGCTGGCTCGCCGAGTTCGCCGATGAATGTAGCGAGTTCTGGCCGAGTGAACCCTAGTAGATGGTGGTGCTGAATCATTCGCAGTAATCTTATCATCCGGACTTCTTATGGGGCGGCATCGTTAGAGTTGGGAACTCCAGAGATGATAAATAACCCTCTAGATTCTATAAGTTCGGGCGTTTCACCAATTCTCACGCGTGAACGGCTGATAGCCTGTCTTGTCGGGCTAACATTTCTTTTACTTACGCTTTTCCTAGCTCTGCGTTGGTTTGAGCGCGCCGTGACGTTTCAGCCCGTCCGCTATGATGCCCAGCAGGGATGGAACCAGCCAACCGAAGCCACTGATGTTTGGTTGACTACGAGTGACGGACTTAAGTTGCACGCCTGGTTCTTTCCTACCCACAACGCGCCGGCGATTGCGACAATCATCTTTTTTCACGGTAACGGGGGAAATATTAGTAACGTGGGTTGGGTAGGACAGCGCTTATCAAGTCGTGGCTTCAATGTGTTGTTACTTGACTATCGCGGTTACGGTCGCAGTGAAGGAGATGTCGCCGGTGAACAAGGCCTCTATGCCGATGCAGAGGCTGGTTACCACTACGTTACACAAACGCGCGGTGTCTCACCTGAAAGCGTGGTGCTTTACGGTCAGTCCCTGGGAACAGCAGTGGCCGCCGATCTGGCTTCGCGAAGACCATGTGCGGCCATAATTCTTGAATCAGGATTTAGCTCTGCCAGCGATCTCGCAGCCACAGTTCTGCCTTGGTTGCCTCGTCGATTGCACTTCCTTTCCCGGAACCGCTTTGAGACTGCGCGCAAGTTGGCCGCAGTAAAGTGTCCGGTGCTAGTTACCCACGGAGATCCCGACGATACAATTCCCAGGGAGCACGGACAAAGTCTATTCGCCGCTGCAAATGAACCAAAGAAGCTAATGATGTTTCCCGGAGCAGGCCATAATGTTTTTGGTTCTCAGGGAACAGAATACCTGGACTTAATTGCTGACTTTGTACTACAAGCTGTTAATCCGAACCACTGAACCATCATGTCCACAGTCGCTAACGTCGAACGGAAAATCAGACGCGTTGAAGGCTTTCGTGTTCGCATTCTCCATTTAACGCGAGTGGACGTGCGGGGCGATCGCACTGGCTTACCTCAATACAATTACCATCGCGCCGCCGATAGCGATTTCACTGTCGAACAATGGAAGACCACCAGGTTTCGTCCTTCGTTTCCCGGTTTCGAAGTGGACGTCATGGATCGCCGAGGCAACTCGGTGCAGGGAAACATGAAACTTGGCACCGTGCGCGACACCTACGCCTCGAAAAAATAAGCGCAAAGAAAAATAGGGTGAACGGAAGCAATCCATTCACCCCGAAAATTACCTTTAGGTGTGCGTTACTGCACGAGCGTAAATTTCTCCGATGGAGAAAGTGTTTGTCCGCTGACACGATCGCGAATCCGGATCGAGACCTGATACTCGCCCGGCGTCAATCCGTTCGTATCAATTAAGCGAGCGAGGGTCAGCCGTTGTCCTGCATCGCTCATCCCGCTCCAGTCTTCAGTTTGTTTGACGATTTCCTTGCCTTCTCTCAGCAGGGAATACTCAACGTCGACTGAAGGACGCAGCGTGGTTTGATCGATGCCGGCGTTGTAGACCTGCATGTAGACACCCACTGCCTGGCCGCGCTTATAGCTACCAGCCACATTGGGAATCACTTTCGTCTGACCAATTACAAACTGGCCGACCGCTGGTTGATCCGAAAGGTTCTCGAGTTTCGCTGCAAGAATCAGCGTCGAGGTTGAAAGCTTAGCCGGATCATACTTTGGAACCGTGAAGCCAACGTGCCGAATGCCGGTAGCGCCAGAGGCGACGTCGCGAACGATTACGTCGACCTTGTAGACGCCGGGCAGAAGTGGCACAGCTTTCTGATAAGCCGATTTGCGATCTTTGGCATCAGTCAGCTCTTCAGCAGTGGCGGTCGTCACAACTGGATCTTCAAAAATTGTTACCCGGCGTCCCGCTACTGAAGTGACTTTACCGAAGATGTTAATGCGAGCTTGTTGTAGTCCGCCGCTGTCCGTGAAGACGAGATCCTTGTTGTCAGTCTGAATCGTAAACGCCGTGATCACGCGTTCGTCCGACTGGCGGAAGAAGTCGACACGCACATCGAAGTTCAGCGGATTCTCTTCAATTACGCCGGTGCCAACCATGGTTGCCAGGTCGTTAAATTTCACTTGCGGTGGCCGGCTCAGATCAGCAATCAGCTGCAGTCGCGAAAAAGGATTGTCCTGCTCGCGCACAAACCTACCCTGGCTCAAACCATTATTCAGAATGCGGTCAGCGCGGTCCGTCAATCCCAGCTGTTCCGAAAGGGTTAGTCCGCCGCCGGGAATCATCAGCAAGGCATCCTTTTCATTCGGGTTGCGCGCGATGCGATATTCGCCACTGCCCGTGGGATCGACAAATTCAATCTCAATTCCGGAACCTACTCCAGGAATGTACCGGTAGAACCAGGTTTCAAACGGATAAGTGCTGGTGTTGCCGCCACCTTCGTAGGACGGGCGATCATAAGAACCGCCCATCGGGTGAGTCTCTCTGCCGTCAGGCTTTCCGTACATGATCCAGATGCGGCCGCGATCGGTCTTCCAGCCAGGGATACCGGAGGCAAAGTTTTCGTTCGCATAAGCGATTCGCTCGTAGTACTCCTCTTTGAACTCATTCTCATCTGTATCCGGATCTGGATCGCGCCGCCGCCAAAATTCTTCAATAAAGCGTTCGCGCTCGTCGTCTGTAGCCAGCTTTTTAAAAGCCTTTTTCTCTTCGTCCGTGATGATGTAGGTGACGTCTTTGTCGAGCCAATCTTTGTAGGCTTTCTTAAGTTCGGGCTTTACGTTGCGTGGTTTTTCACTCGGATCCTGAGCCTGCTTTTGAGACTGGGCGACAGCGAGGGACCCGGCAGCGACTAAAATCGCCAGACCCAACGCGGGGAAGAGGGCTGATTTCGAGTAAGACATCAAAAACTCCTATTTCTAAGTAAAAGAAGACTAACGGCAACGAAAACGGGTCCGCAGAAGCAAGGGATTCTAAGGGTCTATCTGAACCGTAGTCAAGATGCCTCAGAACTAGAAACTCGTTGCCTTCAAAGTCACAGAAAACCTTGTAAATGAAGGCTTCTGAGCCGACGCCGGCTCAAGAGGCCGTCCGTGGTTTGGCAAATATCCAGGCGATGAAAATCGAGATGCAATAGAGCACCAGCATCGGCGCCGCAAACAACATCATGTTGGGAATATCGCTGGTGGGGGAAAGCAGTGCGGCAGCAATCAAAATCACGATTGCCGCAGTCTTCCAAATGCGCAGTAAATACGAGGCGGTGACAAGACCGATACGAGCCAACACGTAAGTCACTGCTGGCATTTGGAAAACGAGACCCATGCCAAGCATGACGAGAATAATGAAGTCAAAATAGTCATCCGCCTTGAGTAACAGACGAAAATCTGAGCCTAAACCCAGAAGATACTTGGCGGCTGGGGGGAAAATCACGTAGTAGGCAAACATCGCTCCGAGCACAAACGAGACTGATGAAAGTGCGATGAACGGCGTGACGTAGCCACGTTCGTGCGGATAAAGACCTGGCGATACAAAGCCCCAGATTTGAAAGAGCAGGAACGGCACCGAAAGACAGATTGCGGCATACAAAGATACTTTTATGTATAGCGAAAAAGGTTCGAGAGCGGTTGTGACAATCAGCTTGTCATTAATTCCGGACGACGCCTTCGGTAACGATTGAAAATCGACTGGCAAACGCACGCCTTTGGGGATCACGGTATTTCCGGCATAGAGAGCTTCATCGGTAAACAGGCCGAGTTGTCCCTGTGAATCCTTGGCAACCCGCGCCGTCACGGACGTGCCGGGAGGAATAACGCTAGTTCCCAGTTTTGTCTCTTCCGGGAAGACATAGCGGCCGAGGTCATTTTCCTTAAGCGAGGTGAGGCCCTGAATGGCCTCGTTTCCCGTCAGGCCAGCAATCGGGACTTGCCGTCGTTGCGCTTCGGCAAGTGCGCGTTCAACAGGCACAGCGAGAAAACTATAGATGCGATCCGAGAAGAACCAGCAAAACATCATCGCCAGAAACACGAAAACCACGGATCGCATTAAGCGCCGGCGTAACTCGTCGAGATGATCCAAAAAGGACATCTGGCCGCCGAGTTCTTCTTCCTCGCTATTGCTGATTTGGCGTGGGCGTAAGAGAGTTGCCATCGAGTCGAACTAGAACGAGTTAAAGCCAGTCTTGCTTGCGCGGTGCTTCAGGGGTAGTGGTGGTTTCATTCGCGGTCGTTTCAGTCGAAAGCGAAGAATTGGAAATTCCGCTGTCGCGGGCCACGACTTGATCCGGAGGTGGCTCGACAGCAACGGGATTAAGGATGGAATGCTCCTGAGATAAGTTCGATCCAACTCTTGCTGGCTCTGATTGGAGATCTTCCAGCGCGACCTCACGTTCCCAAGTGCGCTTGAAATCTTCCGAGGCCCGACGAAACTCAGCGAGATTTTTGCCGACAGTGCGGCTGAGCTGAGGCAACTTACGAGGCCCAAAAAACACAAGGGCCATGATCAGAATGAAGAAGAGTTCTGTACTTCCCAGTGACTCTAGGATTAAGAGAAACACGTCTGAATGTTACCTCGGTTGGCCTCAACTCGGGACGCCTTTGACGCGCAAGTGCCGGCAAATGTATCGACCGCCGCGATTGTAGCGCGTGAATTGTGAAAGCAGAAGGGTGGGGCCTTCCGCGTCGATTCTCGACCTCATTGCGAGCCGCGTTGACACAACTTCACTAGCCGAGCAAATCTGTTAGAAACATCGACCATGAGAGTTGAATCGAAACATGAGGCACCCGCCGGTGCGGCTGCCAGTCTGCAGCAATTTGGCGAAGTCGCTGAAGCAATCTCAGCGACCACCAAAAAACTGGAGAAGGCAGCACTTTTGGGAAGTTATCTTCGCGAATTGAATGATGCCGACCTCGCCCGGGCCGCTCGGTATCTCGCTGGACATCAGTTTGCGATGAACGATTCACGCACAACTAACGTGGGCGGCAGAATCATCGGCGAAGCATTAAGCGTAGCCACCGGCTTGAGCTCAGAAGAACTTTCGCCACGTTATGTCCGACTCGGCGACGCCGGCGAAGTTGCTTTCGAAGCGGTCCAGGAAAAGCTTGCGTCTAATCAACCGCGGATCACTCTAGTGGAAACAGAATCATTAATTACTCGCCTCAGTGAAACTCGCGGGACTAAGAACAAAACAGCCCTACTCGCAACAATCTTCCGAGAAGCGACTCCCTTAGAAGCTAAATATCTTGTGAAGTTGCTGGTAGGTGATCTGCGAATTGGCTTAAGAGAAGGCTTGGTCGAGGATGCCACGGCGCGTGCTTTCGGACAGCCATTGGCGGCCGTGGCCCAAGCGAACATGTTGCTGGGCGACATAGGCGAAGCCGCCGTGCGAACCAGGGCCGGCGACCTAGAGAACATCGAGATGCGTCTCTTCCATCCGATCAAGTTCATGCTCGCGACACCAGCCGCGGATCTTTCAGACATCGCGCGCACGATGCCCGATGAATTCTTTGTTGAAGACAAGTTCGACGGTATCCGTGCCCAGGCGCACGTGAAGGAAGGACGAGTCTCGATCTATTCCCGCACAATGGACGAGATCACCCACCGGTTTCCTGAGTTAATCGAGCCACTCAAGAGCTTTACGACTGATGTAGTTATAGATGGTGAGATCGTCCCGGCGACCGGCGAAAGAATCTTGCCGTTCAGTGAGCTGCAAAAAAGACTCGGCCGCAAGACGATTGGGGCCAACCTGATGGCAGATATCCCCGTTGTGTTGGTTGCCTACGATCTGCTCTACGCTGCCGGACGCGTACTGATTAACGAACCGCTGGAAGAGCGATTAAGAACTCTTGCTCAGCTGATTCCGGCTGAAGGCACTCTTCGCTTGTCGCTGGCAAAACGTTTTCAGGAAGTTGCCGCGCTTGACGATGAATTTGCAGCGGCCCGCGACCGTGGCAACGAAGGGTTGATGGTGAAGAGTCCAGCTTCGATTTACAAACCAGGTCGTCGCGGCCGTGAGTGGCTCAAGGTGAAGCGTGCGATTGCGACGCTCGACGTGGTGGTAACCGCAGTTGAGGTCGGGCACGGCAAACGTCGCAGTCTGCTGTCTGACTACACTTTTGCAATCCGGCGCTCCCTTGAGGACGACGAGCTCCTGAATATCGGAAAAGCCTATTCCGGGCTCACGGATGTCGAGCTAACCGAATTGACGGAGTGGTTTAAAGCACACACGGTTAAGGAGTTCGCCCACGGGAGGGTTAGGCTCGTCGAACCCCGAATCGTAATTGAGGTTACTTTTGACCGAGTCCAGGAGTCGAAGCGGCACAAGAGCGGTTATGCCCTGCGTTTCCCGCGAATTCTGCGCGTTAGAACCGACAAAACTCCTGAAGAGATCGACACCCTCGAGACCGTCCAACGGCTCGTTGAGGCGAATTCTTAAGGAATCGGGCCCGCTTCTTCGCCTAAGACCCCCCGATTTAAGACAGAGCACAGCCCTTCGGCCAAAAAATAGTGCCGGGGGAGACAAGTGCCTATTGCGTAAACGTGGGAAAAGGCGTTAGGATTCACGCGCCAACGCTCCCTGATCCAGCAATTGGGACAGTTCCGGCAAGTCTTTAGATTACAAAAGCTAGGCCGCGTGACTTGCAGCGGAAGATCACGTAAGAGAGCGCGGGCGCTAATCAGTAGTTGTGATCGACTCAGTAATAAGCCCCAAGCGCCGCGATCAAAAGATCGTATGCGAAGCTTGACGAGTCAACGTCGGCAGCAGCGTCGGTTTTATCTTCTTGCAATGGCGCCGCGGTCGAAGGTGGCGGCGGGGGTACATAACCGGGGGTGCTAACATCGCCCGCGATTGCGGCGGTGGTCAAAATCAGGCCGAGGGCTATTGCGCCGAACATTGCTTTAACGTTCTTCATCATTGGTCTCCTAAGTTGTTGGCTACGGGTTGGTACCGTCCAGTTGGGCGCGAATTGTTGGGAAGCGCTAACTGGAGGTCATTAGTGGAGCGCATAATAACCGCGTACTAAATCTGGTGCAAGGGAACTTGCTAATCTTCAAAAAGGATTGCCTCACATGCAATTACATAAAACAACTTCACTCGAAAGTAGCGGCTTCGAGCTTGGTTTAAGTGACGAGGCTCGCCTCCAGTGCGCCCAGGCCAAGGAGCAGGAAGAAGCCGGTAATTTCGAAGCGGCGCGACAACTGCTGCAGGGCTTTTGGCAGCGGGTCGGTGAACGCCCCGAAACGAAAGGGCTGGATGACGGCGCACGCGCCGAAGTCCTTCTGCGAGCCGGCACTCTGACTGGCTGGATTGGCAGCGCACAACAGATCCCTGGCGCCCAGGAAATTGCCAAAGATCTGATCTCCGAGAGTGCCGGCCTTTTCGAACGGCTCGGGCTGGACGACCGTGTCGCCGAGGCCCGCATCGATCTGGGTATTTGCTACTGGCGCGAGGGCGCGCTCGATGAAGCGCGCATCACTTTGCAGGAAGTGCTGACGCAGTTGGGTGATCGCGAAACAGAGCAACGCCTGCGGGCCCTCTTGAATGCGGCGGTTGTAGAGAAGGTTTCGGTTCGCTATCGCGATGCGTTGCAGATTCACCAGTCCGCGGCGCCGTTGTTTGAGAAGAGCTCAAATCATGCGCTGCGCGGCAAGTTCCACAACGAGTTTGCGACTGTTCTTAAAAATATTGGTTTGGCGGAACATCGCGAAGATTACATCGATAGGGCACTAGTCGAATACGCCGCGGCAGGTTTTCATTTCGAGGAAGCCGGACACCAACGCTTCCTCGGAGTTGTTGAGAACAACCTCGGATTTCTGTTTGTTCTTTTGGGCCGCTATCCGGACGCGCACGAGCACTTAGGTCGCGCGCGTGCCGTCGCCGTGGCGCTAAAGGATCAGGGGCTGGTCGCTCAGTTTGATGATTCGCGAGCCAAGGCCTTTCTCGGCGAGGAGCGTTATGCCGAGGCTGAAGCAATTTCGCGAGCAAGCGTGAGGTCATTGGAACAAGGTGGCGAACAGTCGCTGCTTGCCGGTGCCCTCATCACTCACGGAACATCTCTCGCTCGCGTCAATGCTACAGACGCCGCGTTCGCTACATTGAAGCGAGGCATGACTGTGGCAGAGCAAGCCGGCGATCCTGATTCAGCCGGAATCGCAGCGCTCACGATCGTCGAAGAGTTAGCTCCGTATGTTCCTTACGCTGAACTGCACGAGTACTACCTCCATGCGGAATCGTTGTTGGCCCGTTCGCAGCACCTGGGAGTGCGCACACGTCTGGGTGAGTGCGCGCGCCAGATTCTTACAAGCGAGCAACGGGGCGGCTCGGCCGATTTATCTTCCCAACTAAGCGCTGCTCCAGCGGCATCATCACGAGCAGCTACGCTTATTCCCGGAACTTCGTTGGAAGATCAAGTGCTCAATTTCGAAGGTGACTTGATTCGGCAGGCGCTGGAAAGCTCAGGGGGCAGTGTGACGCGCGCGGCCCGTTTACTGGGAATCACACACCAGGGATTGGCATTTATTCTGAATGGCCGTCACAAGAGCCTGCTATCTATCCGGACTCCAGTTAAGCGACGGCGACGCAGCATCATCCGCTATCGCTAAATCAAACCAATCGGCTGGCTAACGGATTTCGCTATCGACGACGGCGAACTCTTTTTGCCGTCGTGTGCTCTAACCGAGTTCCAGGCTTCTGATCGACATCATTTCCGAGGTCTCCGAAACCCCCGATTCGCTATGAGATTCTTGAAAGTTGGATTACTCGCTGCCTTGTTGTTGATTTTTGCCGCCGGCTCAGCGGCCGCACAACGGCGCAGGAATACTGGTCGCGTCGCGGCCCCCGCCAGGGCGGCGACCCCGCCGGTTGCCACTCCCAGCGCAACTCCGATCGCCGCTCCGGCACGTCCCACGGCACCGTTACGTCCTACCGCTCCTGTTGCACTGGCCATCGTGAATGGCCAAACCCTGACCACGGCCGATCTTGATCCGCGCATCCGCCAGGAGATTGAAAGTCTCGAGGGCAAAATCGCCCAGGCACGCCGCGACATGCTGGACGTGACGATCAATACAATCCTTTTAGAACTTGAGGCGAGAAAGCGAAAGCTGACAACTCAACAGTTGTTCAATCTGGAAGTAATTAAGCGCGTTGCGGAGCCAACACCCGCCGAGATCACGCGTTTCCTTGAAGAGAATCGAGATGGAATTGCTTCCGGAGATGAGGCAACGATTCGTAAGCAGGCCTCAGAGATCCTGCGACTCAACGCCGGCACGAAGTTGCAGGAAGACTTTGTGGGGCGACTACGCAAACAAAATCCCATCGTCCTCGGCGTAGATATCAACACACCAAACCTGGGTGCTTCGGCTGTGGTTGCCACCATCGCGGGCCAGCCTTTGAACGCCGGACTAATACTCGAAAAGCTAAAGCCTGCCATCTTCAAACTGCGGATGGATACTTATGAACTGCAACGGGCAGCGGTGGAACGGCTCATCTATGACATGCTGGTGATTGCCGAAGCGAACCGGCGCAACGTTGGAGCCGAAGTGTTGATGCGCACTGAGGTAAGTGAAAAGGCGCGCCGTCCCACTGACGCTGAAGTAGAAAAGTTTTATTCCGAGAACAAAAAGGAAATTCGCGGCGAGTTAGCAGCAGTTCATAACCAGTTGGTGGAGTTTCTCGAAGAACGCGACAGGCAACGACTGGAACGTGAACTGAACGAGCGACTGCGGCGCGCAGCGAATGTTCGCTTGTTGATTCAGGAACCGCTGGCGCCGGCACAGTCGATTAGCGTGGATAACGATCCCAGTCGCGGTGCGGCAACGGCGCCGGTGACGATCGTTGAGTTTACCGATTTTCAGTGTCCCGCTTGCGCCGCGATGCATCCGATTCTTGAAGAAGTTTTGAAGAGTTACGGCAATAAGGTCAGACTTGTGATTCGCGATTTTCCTCTTGCGATTCATCCAAACGCGCGTAAAGCAGCGGAAGCTGCCAATGCCGCTCACGCACAGGGAAAGTTTTTTGAATACGCGAGCTTGCTGTTCCAACATCAGGATTCTTTGGATCCAGCATCATTAAAAAAGTATGCGACTGAGTTAGGACTGGATCGCACTCGCTTCGACGCGGAATTGGACAAAGGCACTTATGCGGCAGAGGTGCAACATGATCTCGTTGACGGTGAGAACTATGGCGTGGATCAAACGCCGACGATTTTTGTAAACGGAGTGGTCCTGGGAACGCTTAGCCCCGAGGCACTCCGCGCCGCGATTGACCGCGCTCTCTCTCCGGCTGCGCCTAAAGCGCCCTGAGGCTTCGATAATTCTGGGCCAGTTGATCTCCAAACCTCCACGTAACCGTGGTAATCTTCATCTCCTAAGACCCCGCAAGCTTTATCGAGTCGGGCCAGGATCTCGAGTCCAGATACAGCGCCTGACATAGTGCGGCCGGTTCACCCCTATCATCCTCCGGGCCACAACGGCATTTTTAATTCGAGGTTAACGGCATGGTTTCGCTGAAGACGGAACATCTGAAAAGATACAAAGACGTCGTCATGTTGTTGATGAAGTATGGCCGCTCAGACCTGGTGGCCCAGGCAGGTATTGGTGAAATCATTGAATTCGACGAAACGACTCTGGCGAAGGAAATTCCTAAAGCTGAAGAACTTGCCACCGATCTCGAGAAGCTTGGTCCCACGTTTATAAAACTGGGCCAATTGCTCTCTACCCGCGCGGATTTATTGCCTCCTCCTTACCTCGAATCTTTATCCCGACTCCAGGATCAAATTGCACCATTCTCTTATGAAGAAGTCGACGCCATTGTTTCCGGCGAATTAGGTGTACGGATCTCAAAGGCCTTTGCAGAGTTTGATTCGGAACCAATCGGAGCAGCATCGTTGGCCCAGGTTCACCGGGCGTACATGAGAGACGGTCGCGCCGTAGTCGTGAAAGTGCAGCGGCCCAACATTCGTGAACAGATCGTTGAAGACCTGGAAGCCCTCGAACAGGTTGCCACCTTTCTCGACCTCCACACTGAATTGGGAAAGCGCTACGAATTTGAAAACATGTTGATCGGGCTGCGAAAGAGCCTGCTTCAGGAACTCGACTTTCAAACGGAAGCCAGCAACCTGGCAATGTTTGCTGACAACCTCCGCGAGTTCGATCGCATTATCATCCCCGAACCGATCATGGATTTCTCGACCTCACGGTTATTAACCATGGAATTCATCCCCGGCAAGAAGATTACGGATATCAGTCCGCTGCGGTTGATGGAAATCGATGGTCCCGGTTTGGCAGACGAACTCTTTCGCACCTACCTCCAACAAATTCTGGTTGATGGGGTATTTCACGCCGATCCGCATCCAGGGAATGTTTTTTTGACGGACGATGAACGTATCGCGTTGCTGGATGTGGGAATGGTCGCTCGTCTGATGGGCAGTTTCCACGACAACCTTTTGCGACTTCTGCTGGCTATCAGTGAGGGCCGCGGTGAAGATGCTGCTGAAACTTCGATCAAAATGGGCGAGGCCAAGCCAGGTTTCAATCGCAGTGAATTTGTACAGACGGGTCTCGGAATTGGTGGCTGCGAATTCCTCTGATGCTGCCCGTATTGATGCCGGCCCAGTAGCGTTGGAGATCATGAGAATCTCCGCTGATTGTTGGTTTCGCTTGCCGCAAGAGTTCACGATGATTGCGAAAGCACTGCTAAATCTCGATCGCTCTGTGTACACGCTCGACCCGGGTTTTAACCCGAATGCGGTGATTAAAGAGCGAGCGAGCGAGATTTTGCAGCGAAACATTTTTAAGAGCATTGCCCCGGGAAACATCCTGAGTGGCATCGTTGAGGTAAAAGAGTTTGCGGAAAAGCTTCCGGCGCGTGTCAATCGGATTCTCGATGCTGTCGGTAACAACGATCTCAAGATCAAAGTAGATGCGATCGACGAGAAGATTGTGCTTGAAGGTCTGCAAAAAGTAGCTAACAGGATTACGTTGGGCCTGATACTGGCAGCTTTAATCGTCGGTGCGGCGATGCTGATGCGCGTTGAGACGTCGTTTCGAATCCTGGGTTACCCCGGATTTCCCCTTATCTTCTTTCTGATTGCGGCGGTTGCGGGAATGGCCCTGGTCGTCAGCATCGTTGTTTACGACATCAAACCTCGCGGCAAAGACAAAGACAAGTAGCCAAATAGGTCAAGTTTCACCGGACAGTTGAGATCTCGTATATTCGGGAATGGGACCTGCCCTGTCCTTAACCGTAAAAGTTGAATTCACAGTCAGCACTCGACCAGCTCTACCACAAAATCCTGAGCTAGCGTGGGTTCAGCTCTGCCGCCGGATGTAGGGCGTGGCTTCGCCGCGCCTGAAAGTGTCTTTATTAACTTCGGGGCTGCGCCCTACGTTTAGGCTTTGCCTACACAATTGAGGGCCAACCCCGTACCACGGGCATAGCCCGAAATCTTCTATGAATCCACGGCGTGGCAGAGCCGGCGCCGCACATCCGGCGGCAAAGCCGCACGGACCCACCTGAGTTAGCAAAGCCCAGTTGACCCTATCGGTTAGCGGGGCCAGGCCCCCTTCCTTACCCTGAGATTCCTTAACGCTAGATTTCCTAAGAGTTGCTCAACTTACTAGTGCGCCGGCCCCTCTTCCTTCCTCTGCTCATCGGTGTTTAAAAACTCAAGAATTTCTCAACCAGCCTGCAATAAAACTCTTCGCAGCCAGGGCGACGGGTAACATTCCCGAGTCGCCTGGCGATTTCACCGGGGAGAGTGAGCTGACGGGTCCTCAATCTAACGGGCAAATCCTCAACAAAAATTATGTTTTTAATCGAATCTACCGACACTCCAACCGCACCCAGGGAACTCATCTCGGAGAAAATTTCAGTTCCAAAACCATTCCCGATGGTTTCCCGTCCGCGTTTGGCATGGCTTTTAGAGAACAGCCTGCGGTCGTGTACCTCTACCATCCTCAGCGGCCGGGCGGGTACTGGTAAAACGGCTCTGGCTCTGGATTTTGCTTTGAACTGCGGCAGAAGCGTGTCCTGGTACAAAGTCGATGCTCCCGAAGCCGAGCTCGAAGTCTTTTTTCACTATTTGACCGCAAGCATTCGCAAACAACGGCCGGCTTTTGGCACCACCTTTTCTTATCTCGTGGGCACGATGGCTCCCGAACAGATTTCGCTACTGGCTGAAGCTTTCGTTTATGACCTCGGTGACGGAGGGGGCGAGCCTTTGCTGATCGTGATTGAGGATTTGCATCTGGTATGCGATTCCGCCTGGCTGGTGCCGTTCTTCAAACGCTTGATGCCACTATTACCGGCAGATGTGCATTTGCTCATTACCAGCCGGACGATGCCGCCGGCGCCACTCTGGCGAATGCGCTCCAAGCAAACTCTTTGTGTGATCGATGAAGAAACCCTGGCTTTTACCAGACAGGAAGCCACGGTCCTTTTCAAGAAGCATGGGTTGACGCCGGAGCACGCCAGCATTGCCCTGGATCACTCCCACGGCCGCGCGTCGGCGATCGCGCGGTTTGCCGCCACGCTGAGTGAAATTGCCACTTAGTAGAGAGTCGTCATCTCGCCGACGTTGATGAGCGAGCTGCAAGAGAGTTCCGCGATGATGGACCTGCAGCAAGCGTTATCAGGGAACGTAAAGTTACCAGCCGAACTGGGTGTTGGTAGCTCGAAATCTTTTCCGCGTGTTAATCTGCGGAAAACCCAGACCCAGAGGCGCACAGAGATGGCTCGAACCCGCAAGGGAAAGAATCCCGCGGCATCTTTAGCCGGATCAGTTTCTCCCGGAGGGCAGCCAAGTTTCTTTCTGCGAACGAAACTGCTGCCACCGCGGCCGGCGCCTGAGCTATTGCCACGACCGCGCCTCACCGAACGTCTCCTTGCGAATCTCGCCCATCCCGTAACTTTAGTAACAGCGAATGCCGGTTCTGGAAAAACTACGCTCGTTGCGGACTTTCTTCGTACTCACACGCGCCCGTTCGTTTGGTACCAGTTAGACCATACCGATGCAGATCCTTTTGTCTTCCTGGGTTACGTCACCACTGGCATTCAGCAGGTGGTGCCGGGCTTTGGCCAGGCAATGTTTTCCTATCTTCAGGAGAGTGCAGGTGAACTGGCCAAACATCCGGAGCGCGCGGTTGATGTGCTCTTGAATGAAGTTCTGGAGCGCGTAGATCAGCAACTGATTCTGGTTTTGGATGACTATCATCACCTCGGTGCGGAAACTCAGGTGCACGCGGTAGTTGATCGCTTGCTGGCGTATTTGCCGGATGTGTTGCACATCGTCCTGATTTCGCGCGAAATGCCTTCGGCCCTGGCCCGCCTCCGGGCGCAAACGCCGCTCTCCGTCATCGATCGATCCGATTTGCTTTTCACTGACGATGAGACCCAACAACTGTTCCGCAAGGTCTTCGATCTCGAGCTCACGGCCACGCAACTCGCCGAGTATCGTGAACGCACGCATGGCTGGATCACAGCGCTGCAGCTGGTCAGGCAAGTGGCCCATCGATCCGTAACCAGCTCGCGCGAGTCGCAGCAGGCGTTGCCCGACCTGGTCGAGGTTTTGCGGCAATCGGAACGCGATATTTTTGACTACTTCGCCGAAGAGGTGTTTGCGGACGAGAACGCCGAGTTGCAGCAGCTGCTGTTGAAATTGTCCCTGCTCGATCAGATCGATCTCGATACCTGTACAGCGCTTCATCCCGGGCTCAACTGCTCCCGCGTTTTGCCAAATCTCGTCCGTCGGAACGTTTTTATTTCAGTGGCCAGCGATGGTCGTGGTGAGGAATATCGCTTCCATCCGCTTTTTCAAAGTTTTTTGCGACGCCGTCTGCGCAGCGAAATTGGGCGTGCCGGAGTGGCAGCCGAGCATCGCCGCTATGCCAGCCATTTCCTGAGTCTGCGAGCATGGGAGCAAGGCGTGCGGCATTTAGTGGCGGCCGAGGAGTTTGAAAATGCCGCAACAGTAATTGCTGAGCAAGGCAACGAATGGATTGCCTCAGGTGCCCTCAGCTCGCTTGCGGTATTAGCCGATGCTTTGCCGCAAACCGCGCTCGAAGCACACCCACGCGCCCTCGCCTTGCGCGCGGAGGTAGCCAGGCTTCGCGGCGAATATGAGTCCGCGCAATCGATGTTTCGGCGCGCAGCGTCCCTGCTTCAACAACAGGAGGACGCGGAAGGCGAGGCAGAAACGCTGCACTCGCTGGCAACGCTGGCCCGCCGCCAGGGCGATTTTCAGCTTGCTTTTACTTATCTGAATCGCGCGATCGAACTAACCGATGCAAACTCTGTGGTGCGAACCAAATGCGGAAACACTCGCGGGCTTTGCCTCGTCGCCATGGGCGATTGGATCGGCGCTGAGCGCGAGTTTCGCAGCGCTTTACAATCTGCCGAGGAGCGTAACGACGAGCATTACAGCCGTCTGATTGCTCACAATCTGGGTACTCCAGCGGGAATTCGCGGCGACTTTGGGGAGGCGTTGCGCTGGTTACGGCGCATGTTGCGCCCGGATCAGAAAGAAGCGCCGATGCCGCAGGAGGCCGTGGCATATCTCAATATGGCGCGCTGTTACTTGTATCAGGGTGATTTCGCGGCTAGTGAACTAAACCTTGACAAGGCCCTCGATCGTTGCCAGCTCTTCAATCTTGTCGCTGCTCGTGCTGAGACATTTGAAACTTACGGCAATCTCTATCGTGAACGAGGCGATTTTGAGAGGGCCAACGAGTACTACGAACGCGCAGCGCGCGCTTATGACGATGCCGGAATTAGTCTCGGCCGCACCGAGTGGTACGAAGAGCGCGCTTTGCTTAGTTTGCTGATTGGAGATTTTGGCGCCGCGCGCAACCTAATCGATCGCCTCCTCAGCGGGCGCTCGAAGGAAAAGGATGAGATCGCCTTCCATACCGCTTTGCTTACCCGCGGTCGCATCCGAACCGCTCAAGGAGAGTTCGCAGGTGGGCGCGATGAACTAACCGAAGCACTCCAGTATTTTCACGATCACAATCTTTACTACTACGAAGCTCAGGCGTGCATGGCGCGCGCTACTTGCGAACTAAAACTGAATGACGAGCGCCAGGCACGCGGACAGGTTACGCGCGCTATCGACCTCGCAGTCCGGTACGACTACGAGTACTGGCTCAAAAGAGAAGTCCTACGGAACCCCGAACTCTTTGCAATTGAAGAAACGGCAGAGTTGTTGCCAGCCGACTTAAGGGAGCAACTTGAGCACCTCCAGAAGCCGCTCAGCGCTGTGGCGATGCCGGAAATTGCTCTGACAAGCGCGCCCGTAACGGATCTTGTGATCAGGATGCTCGGGCCAGTTGAAATCGTAAGAGATCCGGCGCGTCCGCTGGCCGCGGACGCCTGGACCACGCGACGTTCGCGCGACATCCTTTGCTTCATCACCTCCCGGCGTCATCACCGCGCTTCGAAGGACAAGATTATCGACACGTTCTGGGGTGAAACCGATTTCGAAGTCGTAGAGAAAAATTTTCATCCTACTGTTTCGCACATTCGCAAAGCGCTTAACAGTAACCAGTCTTTGAAGCAGAACTTCCTGCTTTACCGCGACGGCGATTACCAGCTTAATCCCGAGTTTTCTTATCAAATCGACATCGAGGAATTTGACCGCTTGATGGGCGATGGAGAAAAAGCCCGGCGCTCGCGCAATTTTGCTGAGTACATTCAGTGCTACGAAGCGGCAGTCGCCCTTTACCGCGGCGAATTCATGCAGGGAAGCTACGAACCGTGGGTAGAGGAGCAACGAACTTATTACCGTGAACAGTATCTGCGGCTGCTTGAGGCATTGGCGGGAGTCGCCCAAAAAGAGGAAGACTGGCCGAAGGCGATGCAACTTGCCCAGCAGATCCTTCATGAGGATCAGTTTCGGGAGGATATTCACTGCCAAATCATGCGCGGCCATGCCGCTTTGGGTAACCGTGCCGCTGTAAAAGAGCATTACGAGCTGCTGAAAAGGCTCTTGCAAGCGGAGTTAGGCGTAGAACCCGCGCCCGAGACTCACAAGCTGTTCCAGGAGCTTGTTAGCTGACGACGCGGTAATCACGAAAAAATCGCAATCTGGGCGCAACAACTGGGACAAGAGGCCACTCTAAGATGCATAAATCTTTTCAAACTTTGGGGTTGCTCGGTCAGGGTAAAGGGCCGGCGGCGGCGGCGGGCGGTGACCCCGAAATTAGAAAAGTGCCTCGGATCTTTCAAGCTTCTCAAAACCCGGTTAGCCAGACTGCGCCGATAAACCCGACTGAGGTGATAGTTTGCTAAGAATTCCTGTCTCAACTTCAATCCAAACTAAAGCCAAGACTGCGCTTGCAATTCTGTTGGTCTGCTTGCTCGGCGTATCGCCCGCATTAGCTGGCGTCGCGATTAGCCAGTCAAACGGAATTGTAATGACGGGTGCTGATGGGATTGTGATGACCGGGGCCGATGGCATCGTGATGACTGGAGCCGACGGTTACATCACCTACGGTCCGAACGGAATCGTGATGACCGGCGCGGACGGCATTGTCATGACCGGGGCCGACACCTTCGCCACTCCCAACAGTGTGCGCATGACGAGTGCGGACGGAGCCAGCTTCTCATACGCCGACGGAATCGTGATGACCGGCGCGGACGGCATTGTCATGACCGGCGCGGACGGCACAACCTACCGGGCGAACTCGGTAACAATCACTCTCGCAAATGGAATCGTAATGACTGGGGCAGACGGCATCGTCATGACCGGGGCCGACGGTGTGCAGCAGTCAGGCGCTAACGGAATCGTGATGACCGGGGCGGACGGCATTGTGATGACTGGAGCCGATGGGATCGTCATGACCGGCGCGGATGCGGTTCGAGCGGTAGGAGCCGACGGCATTGTTTTCTCGATCGTTCCCGACGGACTCAGGTTTGCAGGTGTTACGGGAATCGTGATGACCGGGGCTGACGGGATCGTTATGACCGGCGCGGACGGCATAGTCATGACGGGAGCCGACGGCATCGTGATGACTGGAGCCGATGATTCCAACCAGGGATCTACCCAGGGGTTACTAAGTGTCGATCCTGAGCTGGCTTCACTGCTGAATCAGACAGTTGATGACAGCAGCATCAACGCCGTGCTCGTGTATCACTATCTGCCGGCCGATGCTGATTTGGCACGGTTGCAAAGTTTGGGCTTTGCGGGGGGCACACGGTTCCGGACACTGCCGATGGTTATCATCTCCGGAACCAGAGACCAGATCGCGGCGGCTTCACATCTGCCTGGCATTCGTTCGATGTACACCAATCGTACCCTCACCTTTAACAGCGAACCGGAAGTTCGCGCCGCCACCGGGGTTGAACGGACTCGTCGCGACGCGGAATTGGTAGGTCGGAACTTTGGTTTACAGCCGACTGGCCGAAATGTGACGGTCGCAGTTTTGGATACTGGCATTGATGGCACGCACGGCGACATATCCGGTCGGGTTACGAAGAACGTCAAATTGGTCGACGCCCAAAGTGCGAGTCCCGGTTTCAAGTACCCGGTTAACTCCGAGAATCTCACGAACACGGATCAACTCTACGGGCACGGAACATTCGTCGCAGGAGTTATTGCCGGAAATGGCAGCCTGTCGAGTGGGAAGTTTGCTGGTGTGGCGCCGGGAGCCAACCTCGTGGGACTCAGCGCCGGTGACGCCACGCTGCTTTACGTTCTGGGCGGGCTCGATTACCTGCTCAGTAATCCCAGTCTCGGCGTTCGGGTTGTCAATTGCAGCTTCTCGGCAAACACGCGGTACGACACCAACGATCCGGTCAATGTCGCGACGAAGATGCTTACGGATTCCGGAATCAATGTAGTCTTTTCTGCAGGTAATACCGGACCCGGCACGCACACTCTAAATCCCTACGCCGTCGCGCCCTGGGTTATCAGCGTGGGTGCTACCGATGCAAATGGACGTTTGGCCGATTTCTCCTCACGTGGCGACTTCGCCAGTCCGTTGTTTCAACCCACTCTCGTTGCGCCGGGCGTCAACGTCGTCAGCCTGCGGGGCTCTGGAGTAACAAATGTGACTGGGGTTGTCGGTCTGCTTGGCGCCGACACGCAAAAACTAAATGCGAGCGAGTTGCCAAATTACACCACGGCAAACGGTACCAGTTTTTCGGCGCCCCAAGTCGCGGGCGCGATCGCATTGATGCTGGAGGCAAATCCGAGTCTGACGCCCGCAAACGTGAAAGAGATTCTCAAACGCACTGCCACGCCGTTGGCTTCCTATTTTGAGCATGAGGTTGGCGCAGGCATGCTGAATGTTCACGCGGCGGTGCTTCAGGCAGCATTCCCCGGACGCGGGATTGGCCTCTGGCGCAGGCTAAACAGTACCCAGGTGCAATTCTCCAATGATCCCCTCAAACCTTTCAGCGGCACAGTTCAACCAGGCGCCAACTCAGACACAATTTTGAATCTGCCGAGCAATGCGGTGTTTGCCGCAATTCAAATTGGTTGGGGTCCCTTATGGACGACAAACGACCTGGGGCTTCAGGTCTACAACAACGTGGGAAGCATGGTCGCCCAGGCGAATTCTGTAAACCTCATCGGACTAACCGGTAAACAGGAAAAGGTCTCACTAATTCGTCCAGCGGCTGGAAATTGGCGCGTTAGCGTGAGGAATACTTTGGGTGTTTTTGGAACGCCACAACCGTTCAACGGAGTGCTGCAAGTAGGACGCGCGAGCTACGCACCCTTAAACGACGTCAGTAATTTGACTCCGGCGGTCAGGGACGCGATTTATCAAAGTATCCGCACGCTCGCGATGCAGCCAAACGGTTCGTACTTTAGGCCGGAGAGGACGGCTACGCGCGCTGAT
The DNA here is from genome assembly GCA_963826235.1 of Pyrinomonadaceae bacterium. GTDB lineage: Bacteria > Acidobacteriota > Blastocatellia > Pyrinomonadales > Pyrinomonadaceae > PSRF01. The sequence continues at coordinate 1,816,699 of CAWGWE010000003.1, forward strand.
GTCGCGATGGCCTTAGTTGCGGGCGCCCAAATTCCGCAGTATTTGGCTAGTCAGCCGCTTTATCAAGACGTTCAGGACCTGACCACCAGATTGTTCATCGAGAGCGTGCAATCGCATTCGAACGGCTCAATCTTTCCCGATGCCTCTACCGGCGCTCAGTTTCGACCCAACGACGGCATCACACGGCTCACAGCAGCTGTTGCTTTAGTCAGGGCTGCTGGGCTGCGCTCCGAAGCTGACGCGCGAGCAGGAACGCCGCTCGCGGTGCTAGATGCGGCTTCCGTCCCCAGCGAGTTAAGAGGTTACGTTTCAATCGCGATTGCTGAAGGATTTTTGAAAAGCGATTCGCTTTTCCTTCCGCAGAATCCTTTAACCCGAGCGGAACTGGCGCAGTCAATCGCTACTCTTATGACACGTAAAGGAAGGTAGGAGTTAACTTAGTAACTCTTTGAGGGCGAACTCTTCCTCTTCGGTAAGAAATGTGAACTGAAGACCAAAACCCACGGCTGGCTGACAGGAAGTAACCTCACCTCGCAACTGCAACCATTCCCCGGATGGCAGTCTGATCTCGATAGAGACGATTTCGCCGACTTCGACGCGCGTCACTGTATTTACGAAACACCCACCCAATCCAATGTCTTCGATTCGCGCGTCATGCTGTCCGGAAAGCCCGTCCCAGCGCGCGGTGAGGTTTACCGACTTGCGAGAGTCTGTGCGTCTATTCTGAGTCATTAGGAGAGACTCCTGAGGTTTACCATCGTGGCTTCCGACACATCACAACCGGGAACGTCGCTACCGGATAAGTCTTGTAGATAGTCTCCTTCAAATTGGAGACAGGGAAAGTCTTAACTCAAACCAGCTGACCGTAGAACACTCTCGTATCGTATTCAAAAGTTACTCTTCCGTTTTCCTCATGCGAATCAAACAAGTCCTGTAGAGCTTTTATCATAGGTTCAAACTTTGGGTTACCGGGTTCTGGCGTATAAGAAGCCGAGAGAACGCGACCCTTGAAGCCAGTAAAGTCGAACTCTTGCCGGTTAGGAAATTCCCTCTGTTTGAATGATTGGGGCGCAAAAAAACTGGCAATGTGATCCATGGGATCAAACTCCTGCACTTTCGCATAATCGGTTCCATAGTCGCGCAGGAGCGTTTCATACTCACGCAGGAATGCGGTCGAATCCAAGCGGCGGTCGTTCCAGATCAGCGCCACAAAACCTCCAGATTTCAGAATGCGCACAAACTCGTTTCGCGCGGCTGCGGCGTCGAACCAGTGGAAAGCCTGTCCTGCAGTAATCAGATTCACACTGGCATTTGGAAGCGTTGTGTCTTCCGCAGACCCGTTTACGCTCTGGAACCTGGAATATTCCCGCAACAGGCTCTCGGCAGCCCCTCGCATCGCTTCATTGGGCTCAACTCCTATAACGAGGTTTCCGTTCTTGAGTAACAGCTCAGAAAAGATGCCAGTGCCAGAACCCACATCCGCCACGATTGAGGCCGGAGTCAACCCGCATTCGGAACGCAGCAGTTCAATCACCTCCGCAGGATAGCCAGGCCGGTATTTGACATAGGTTTCAACGCGGCTGGTGAACCGTTCAGTTGGACTTGACATGAATCAATTGTGTCCGCCGTCGTCAGATTCTTATTCTAACTCTTGCGTTCGGGCGATGGCTTGCTGCCGATTATCTATTTTAATGAGCACACGGTATCCGAGCAGCAGGAAAAGGATGAAGGCAAATGTTAACGGCAGCCGTACATCGGATTTTACGAGGAGCCAGAAATGCACCACTCCTGCAACAGCAGCAAGATAGACGAGTCGATGCAACTTTGCCCAGTTTTTACCGCCCAGACGTTTTACCATCTTGTTTGTGGATGTTATTGCCAGCGGTGTCATCAGAAAGAAAGCAATCATGCCGATGGCGATGAACGGCCGCTGCATTACATCGCTAAAAATGGCTCGAGGATTGAAAAAGCGATCAAACCAGATATACGTGAGCAGATGCAGAGTGCCGTAGAAGAAAGCGTAGAGTCCCAACATTCGTCGAAATTTGACGACCGAATTTGATCCTGTGACTTTTCGAATCGGCGTCAGGGCGAGAGTAATCATTAAAAAGATGAGAGTAAGCATTCCCGTAGTGCGTGTCATAAACTCCACCGGGTTCGCACCAGCTCGATTGCGAGAGACATCCCACACCAGCAAGGCTAAGGGAACGAGGCCGTTTAGGAAGACTAGAAGTTTAGGAAACTTGGAATTCATTAGAACTTAGAACTTTGTCCTTTGAACTTAGAACTTTGTCCTTTGGAGAGTGCAGCAACTCGCAAACGCGAGCAAAGATCAAAGTACAAAGCACCAAGTTCAATGCTTTTAATTATTAGAAATTCCGCATCAAATCCATCCCCTTATACAGATGTGCCACCTGCGCTCCGTAGCCGTTGAACATCAGGGTATTTCGCCGCCAAAGATCGCCCACTCGTAGTTCGGTGGCCTGGCTCCAGCGCGGGTGCGACACGTTTGGATTTACATTCGAATAAAATCCGTACTCACCAGGCGCCTGGAGATTCCAGGTTGTGGGCGGCTCGGCTGAGACTAAGTTGATCTTCACAACGGACTTAATGCTCTTGAAACCGTATTTCCAGGGCACTATTAATCGAATCGGCGCACCATCCTGGGGTGGCAGTTTTTCGCCGTAAAGACCGGTGGCCAGAATCGTGAGGGGGTGCATCGCCTCGTCGAGTCGCAATCCCTCAACGTAGGGCCAGTCAAGTACGCCAGTTTGCTGGTTGGGCATCCGCTGCGGATCAAAGAGTGTCTGAAACGCTACAAACTTCGCTTCCGCGGTTGGCTCTACCAGCTCCAGCAGCCTCGCGAGCGGAAAACCTATCCAGGGGATTACCATCGACCAGCCTTCCACGCATCGCAGACGGTAGATTCTTTCTTCAAGCGGAAACCTTAGAAGCTCGTTCAAATCAAAAATGCGTGGTTTGTTGACAAGTCCCTCAACGGAGACGCTCCAGGGCTGTGTGATAAAGCCGCGGGCGGCTTCCGCGACTCCTCCCTTGCTGGTCGAGAACTCGTAAAAATTGTTGTAGTTAGTGATCTTGGCTAAAGGAGTTAACTCTTCGTTAACCGCAAAGCCTTTGCTGATTGCTGCGTCGTTGTTCGCCTTCGCCACATTCGCGAGCGTGTCACCCTTGGGTGTATCCATCGGTGGCGGATTCAGCTTCCGATAGAGCAATCCCGTGGCCGCCATCGTCGCGGCAAGCACGCTGCCACGCATGAACAAACGTCGGTTTAAGTAAACTCGCTTATCTGTGATCTCGTCTGGGTTAATCTCGTCCATCTTTAATTAGACCCACACCGCTGGTTGAACGTTTGCTGCCTCTCCACAGCGCATCCTTTTAAGATGCAAAAGTCTTGAGTAACTGTTTGCAACATAATAGTATCGCGCCGCCATCTGTGCCGAGTCGTTCGAGACTGCCCGTTCGCCATCAACCATTTGTCGCACCAGGACAAGAAAACATTACAAACACCTCCGCCTGACTCCGAAGTTTCAACCCCTTTATGGGTGAGGCTTGGGAAGTGGGGCGTGGTTCTCGCTGCCGGTTTAGCCGTCCTTGTTATTCCCCCGCCTGAAGGCATTACTGCTAAATCCTGGCAACTGTTTGCCATTTTCGTCGCCACGATTACCGGTTCAATCGTGCGACCCCTTTCAGGTGGCGCTGTTGTGTTACTGGGGGTAGCAACCATTGCCTTAACTGGAGTTTTGCCAGTTGAGGAAGCGCTTGGTGGTTACTCTGATCCAATAGTCTGGTTGGTGCTGGCGGCGTTTTTCATGTCGCGAGGCATGATCAAAACAGGTTTGGGTCGTCGCATAGCTTTGTTGTTCATCCGCACGCTCGGAAGGCGATCACTGGGCTTGGGATATGCGCTTGTATCGACCGACATGTTGCTGGCGTCAGTAATTCCCTCAAATGCGGCCCGTGCAGGCGGAATCATCTTTCCCGTTGCCAAGAGTCTCGCTGAAGCCTACGAATCCAAACCGGGGCCCTCAGCGCGCCGCCTCGGCGCCTTTCTAATGACACTCGTGTACCAATGCGACGTGATTATTTGTGCAATGTTTCTTACGGGTCAGGCCTCGAATGTCTTGATAGCGAAGTTTGCTCGAGAAACAACCGGGATTGAGTTGAGCTATGCGCGTTGGGCCCTTGCTGCAGTTATCCCCGGTTTACTTTCCTTAATTGCCTTTCCCCTCATTCTGTATCGGATCTTTCCTCCTGAAATCAAACATACGCCCGCTGCCAGTGAATTTGCTTCGTCTGAGCTACGGCAGATGGGACGAATGTCTCGACACGAGAAGCTGATGCTGCTTGTATTTGCTTTGATTGCAGGTCTCTGGATGACGACCGGTCTTCACACAATCAACTATGCGGTTGTCGCGCTCGTGGGAATTGGTGTTTTACTTTTAAGTGGCGTCTTGACTTGGGATGACGTGATTAGTGAAAGAAATGCGTGGGATGTTTTTATCTGGTACGGCGGACTCGTCAGAATGGCGGAAGCCCTCGGCGAAACGGCAATCATTAAAAGATTCGCGGACGCTGCCGCCGGCTTTACCGATGGGTGGACGTGGTGGATGGCACTTGCGTTACTGCTACTCGTTTATTTCTATGCCCATTACGGCTTTGCCAGCATCACGGCGCACGTGACAGCGATGTATATTCCGTTCGTTACGGTAATCATTGCAGCTGGAGCGCCGCCTTATCTAGCGGTGCTTTCGCTAGCTTACTTTTCGAATCTGAGTGCTTCGCTTACGCACTATGGCACCACACCGGCACCGATTTACTTTGGATCAGGGTATGTCACACAGCGAGTGTGGTGGCGAATCGGTCTGATTGCCTCATTGATTACTATTCCCATCTGGGCAATCTTCGGCTTTGCCTGGTGGAAGCTTTTAAAACTCTGGTAGATGTTCGCTAAACGCTTAAGTTGTAGCGCAAAGCGGTTCTTACCTGCGAGGTAGAAGAAGAATGGCTGGTTATTCAGGCACTCCTTTGCTCAAGAAACTCGGCGTGAAACCGGGTTTTCGCGTTGCTCTCGTTGGTGCACCTAAAGATTTCAAGGAAGAACTTGGGGCGCTACCGGAGAACGCGAAATTCGCTTCCGCAACCGCTGATTCACTCAATTTGATTCTTGCATTTGTTTCTTCAGAACAAGAATTGAAAGGAAAGTTTGCGCCCCTGGCAGCCAGGCTGCAAAAGGACGGAATGATCTGGGTGGCGTGGCCCAAAAAGAGTTCAGGAGTCGTTACCGACCTCACGTTCAACAATGTCCAGCGAATCGGTCTCGATGCTGGTCTAGTTGATGTGAAGATTTGCGCGGTCAACGAAATCTGGTCCGGACTAAAGTTTGTTTATCGATTAAAGGATCGAAGCGGGCGATAGGTCGCAACTATTTCCACAGGGTGCTGTGGAAAACTGTGTGGAAAAATCGATCATAAATGTCACGAGATTGTTAGATCCGAATTACAGACCACTTTGCACACGCGCGCGGCGAGACCCGAATAACTTTGCCATCAACACATTGACTAATTAGCGCGACCCTTCTTCCGAATCATACGCGTCCTCATCACTTGCATTACTTGCAATTGCAGCGATGAATCCCGTCTCAAAAAGTTTTTAGCTTCATTCGATCTCATCTCTTCGCTCCAACTACGATTAAAGTCACGAGCTTGACTTCGTCCACTAATAGTAGGACCACGCATTACCGCATCGCACTTGTTGGGTCAAACATAGGGCGAACGCTTTGTAGTTAAAACCGAGAGTTCGTTTTTGCGAAAGAAATTGCGCGCAAAAAATTTTGTCTCGATCGAAATGAACTGGCATTTTGCGCAAAGACTTCAGAGCCTGCGATCATCTATCTTCACGTATCAGAGTCGTTTGCATTTTAATCAGCTGGATTTTTTTGATCACAGTGATCGAAAAATTTTCTGAACGCATTGTGTCATTAGTATTTCGAAAAAGTAGTTGCAAAAAAATCTTCGATGACTATAATGCGACTCCCTCGACTGAGCGAATGATTGTTAGAGCGAACTGAAGTCGACAATCGGTTGTTTGAATCTGTTGGCAGGTTAAGAAAGTCCTTATAAATTTTCTATCGCAAGGCCCCCATGAACCTCCTAAGCAGATCCAACCTTGTTAACGACAACGACACCTTCAACAACTCGAGGTAGGCGCTAACAATCCCAGGCGAATCCGGTCTGACCGGGTCCCTTCGCCGACCAATGACATAACCGCCAATTTGCTGACCGGCAGATTCCTCCGTCTCCGATCAACGGGGATGTTTTGTCGTTTCGCGACGTTCACGCGGGAAATAATGTTGATTGGTGGAGCGTCGAAAATGAAATCCAGTCCTGAACGAGCCTTGGAAACGAAGGATTGTCCGATTTGCGCCCAGGCATTACCCGTGTCTGAATTTGGGATTTGCCGCGCGCGAAAAGACGGGAGAAATCTTTACTGCAAGAGTTGTATTCGCAAGAAGGTAACTGAAAGCCGGCAAGTGTTGCGGGAGTACAAGTCCGCACGCAAGCGTTACGTTTCGCAACAAACCTTAGAAGCTCAGGGTAATGACTCTTCGTCCCAAAATTTGTCGCGACTGCTGAGTAAGCTTTCTCCAATCGAGCGCGTAAGAGAAGCAATTAAGAAAAACGCGAGAACGCAGAAGGAAATAGCCCAGGAAACAAAGTTGGGGAAGGATGAAATTGGCGATGCACTCGCGAACCTCCTCCTCTGGACTCACGAGATACGCACGGAAGTTGTTGATAACACTCGCATGTATTTCATCAACGACGCGTCGGAAGCCGTAACCATGCAAATCGAAGCGCCCACCCTGCCGCGGCGCAAGCCGGATGTTCCCAGTTCATTCAGCGCCCTGCAGGGCCTGATGCCAGGAAGAAAGCCAGAAGGGGAAACAGAAAAGATTGGCGGATGGGCGGCGGCCTAAACGCGAAGCGCGAAATTGCTAGTCCTGAAAGGCATCAAGCACCTCACGAGCGTGTTCATCAGGTTTGACCTTCGGGAAGATCTTTTTAATCTTGCCCTTTTCATCGACGAGAAAAGTGGTGCGCAAGACACCCATGTAGGTTCTTCCCATAAACTTTTTCTCGCCCCAGGTTCCGTAAGCCTCAGCTATCGAACGGTCCGTATCAGCCAGCAGGGTAAAAGGCAGCTTGTACTTTTCCGCGAATTTTTTATGAGCGGATTCTTTGTCCGGTGATACGCCCAGAATCCTGATGCCGCGTTTCTTAAACTCAGAAAAAGCATCTCGAAACGAACAAGCTTCTTTAGTGCAGCCGGGTGTATCATCTTTGGGATAAAAATAAAGCACGACTTTTTCACCGCGAAGGTCTTTCAGCTTGATGGTGTTTCCTTCTGCGTCAGTAGTTGTGAATGCAGGCGCAACACTTCCTTCTTTGAGCATGATCTTCTCCGATTAATTGTTCGTTGAATTACGACAACCATTCTAAGCGCGAGGTATAAACCTCGCAAGAAGGATAAATGGCAACCAAGAAACTAAAGCGCAACCACCACTGGATGGTGAAGCAGGAACCGGAAACGTATTCCTGGGACGATTTTGTGCGCGATGGACGAACTGATTGGAGCGGGGTCCGCAACTATCAAGCGCGCAACAACCTGCGCGAGATGAAGACAGGGGATCGCGTATTGTTTTACCACTCGGGAAAGGACAAAGCAGTGGTGGGCATCGCGGAAGTGGCTAAAAGTGCTTACCCGGATCCGACAGCATCAGACCCGCAGTGGGTCGCCGTCGATCTGAAACCCGTAAAAGCTTTTGCCGCTCCTGTGCCCTTGCCCTCGATTCGCTATGACAAACGATTGAGCGGCTTGCCGCTAATCCGGCAGTCGCAGCTTTCGGTAATGCCTTTAACCAAAGATGAATTCGACGTTCTGGTAGGTATGGGCAGCGGTGCAAAACGAAAGAAATGACTTATTACTGGAGGGTGAATGTTTCAACAAATCGATTACACGATGGTGATTGTTTCCGATATGGCCCGATCGGTTGAGTTTTATCGTGACAAGCTGGGCATCCCTCTTAAGTTTGAATCGCCTGAATGGACGGAGTTCTTAACGGGAACCACGACGCTCGCCCTTCACGGCGGCGGGATCAAACAGGAAAGACGCGGCGGAGCGGATAAAGACGCCGGCACTTGTTCGATTGGCTTTAACGTTGAGGACGTGGATAAGATTTACGAGGAGATGAAAGCGCGCGGCGTATTTTTCGTCATGCCGCCGACGCAAAGGGAAGGCGAAGGCATTAAGCTCGCCGTGGCCGTTGATCCGGATGGACTGCCCATCTCATTTGCGCAGCTAATGAAATAAGAGGATCTTACGGCTTTCTGTTTCTAGTCCGCTTCGCGGACTGGAAACAACTTGCCCGTCAAGCGTGCCCTTCAAGTTAATTTGAACAAAGTCTCGTTCGTTCCACCCGAAAGTTCCTCGGGAATCGCAACTTCTTTTAGCTCAGGATACTTTTCAAATAAGGGAAGTGGAGCGGGCACCTTATTCCGGTCAAGAATCGATTTGATCTCGAGGGCATTAACAACGGCCTTTCCCAGAAAGTGATTATTGGTAATCACATAACTCTCTTTCGTTTGCTTCGCCACCTCCCTGATCCTCGTAATCCACGGGTCTAACTCATCCAACGAATAGAGGTAGTTATAACGGTCGTCGCGCGGCGCCTGTTCACGAAACCAGTTTCCATAGTTGCGGCCGTGCAAGCGAACATATCCAATTCCCGAAGTCGTCAAGGCAGCGGGTTTAATGGACTTCGCAAAGATTGGCTGATCGATATTGCAGATTCCCACTCCCTTTTCTTCCAGCTCCTCATAAATTCCGGGCGTGTTCCATGATGCATGTCGCACCTCAAGCACGAGTGGATATTCCTGAAACTGGACGATTAGCCGTTCCAGATAGGCACGGTCTTGCTCGGTGTTTTTGAATGACCAGGGAAATTGAATCAGGATTGCGCCAAGCTTGCCGGCTTCGGCGAGTGGATTCATCGCCTCGCGAAAGGCTTTGTCATCCTCAGCAGTCGCCTTGCCGCGCTCGTGTGTAAAAACTCGGTGCAGCTTCGCCGTGAACGTGAAGTTAGGATTTCTGGCGACGCGTCTAGCCCAGCCGTTGGTAGTTGTCGGAGTCGGCGGGCGATAGAAGCTGCTGTTTATTTCAATAGTGTCGAAAAACCGCGAGAGGTAGTTCAAAGGATCAAACTTCGAACCGGGTTTTTGCGGATAGACAACGCCTTCCCAGTCTTTGTAAGACCAGCCCGCGGGACCGATGTGGATGACCGATTGCCGATTGCCAATTGCCGATTGCCGATTAGTCGTCATATCAATCAAGATCAGTATGCACAAAAACGTAGCAACCCCTAGCACTCCATTGCACGGTTATTAATCGACAATTGGCCATTGGGAATTGCCAATCGGCCTTGGCAATCGCCAATCAGCAATTGGCAATGGTATAAACCATTGCCTTCCCATTCACTCAAGAGAGGAGGTGATCTCATGCGTTTGACCGAAATGGTCTCGTGTTCTGGTTGAGCGGCTAAGCTGCCTCCGAGCATCCTCGCTCAAGTGTTGAGCGGGTTACCAACACAGCCTTTCAACGAAAACTTGATTGTCGGCTTTGATACTGCCGACGACGCGGGAGTATTTCGCCTCCGCGAAGACCTTGGAATTGTGCAGACACTCGATTTCTTTACGCCGATTGTTGATGACCCGTTCGTCTATGGTCAGATCGCTGCCCTTAATTCCATCAACGACGTCTGGGCGATGGCGGGCACTCCACTCACCGCAATGGCAATCACATGTTTTCCGAAGAAAGGGGTCGATCCCGGAATATTAGGCGAGATCATGCGCGGTGGTTTAGAAACGCTGAACAGATACGGCGTGACGTTGATTGGCGGCCACAGTGTCGACAACGAGCAGATCATGTTTGGTTACTCAGTTACCGGAGTTATCGATCCAACGAAGATTGCGAAAAACTCAGGAGCGCGAGTGGGAGACGTCGTCATTCTGACAAAGCCGATCGGAACCGGCGTAATTTCCACCGGAATTAAGTTGGGAAAGACCAGCGAAGCCGTTGCTGCGAGGTCAGTAGAGACAATGTTGACACCGGGAAAACACGCCGCCGAAGCGATGCGGGAGTTTGGAGTGCAGGGCGCAACCGACGTCACTGGCTTTGCGTTGCTGGGTCATGCGTGGGAGATGGCCAGGGCCAGCAAGGTAACGATAGAAATCGATTCTGCGGCCGTGCCCCTGCTTGCGGGAGCGCTGGAGTTAGCAAGTCAGGGACTGTTAACTGGTGGCGACAAGACCAACCGCCAATATGTCGGCGACGATATCGCGATTAGCGAAACCGTAGAAGCAAATCTAGTGAAATTATTGTTTGACCCTCAAACGGCGGGCGGAATGTTAATTGCGATTCGAGCCGATCAGGCAGAAACGCTCTTGGCGCGTTTGCGCGAGCACTATGCGAAGGCCAGTGTCATCGGAAGAGTAATCGACCCAGGTAGCAAGGCGATTCTGATACGCTAGAGTGGATAACGCGGGACTCGCCTCCAACTGTCGCCGCCAATCGGTTCAGTACGGGAACCGAGCGCCTTCAAACTAAGTCATCTCTTAGGTCCAGACCCACACATTGGCATCGCAAATGCGGTCGCTACCCTCTCGCACTGTACCGGGTGGCTGGTCAGGTCAACGATTCACGAATCTCTCGAAACAACATTGTGACTCTCGGATCGTAAATTGTTAGTTCAGCCTCAATCCCGAACGGTGCGTTCAATCGAAATCAGCAATGACTCTTTCCAAGCGGGTTACCCCATTAAATGACCTTACAGACAATCGCCAGGGACGCTATGTTCTTTACTGGATGCAAATGTTCAAGCGCGTGGACGATAACGACGCACTCAACTTTGCTATTCAACAAGCTAATGAAAGAGATTTGCCGCTCGTCGTCTATGAAGGCCTGAAGTTTTACTATCCCTGGGCCAACGATCGCATCCACACCTTCATTCTCGAAGGTGTCGCGGAAAAGCGTGCCGAGTTCAATCGACACGGCATCCGCTACGTCTTTTACCTGCAGCGTGATGAACGTGATCCGCGCGACACGGTCGCGCGCCTGGCTAGCGACGCCGCCCTACTCGTCACCGACGATTATCCCTGTTTCATCATCCCCGAACACAACCAGCGCATTGTTGAGCAGGTGCAGATTCCGGTTTTTGCAGTCGATGCAAACGGCGTCATTCCGCTCAGCTGTTACAGCAAAGAAGAGTACGCCGCTTATACAATCCGGCCAAAGATTAAGAAACTTTTGCCTGGGTACTTAGGGCGTTCACCGCTCCCGCGATTGCAACGGCAGGACAACGACCTTAAAGTCGATTGTCCGGAAACTGAGGTCAGCGAGAAGAACATTCCGGAACTCGTTTCGCGATGTGCCATCGATCATTTGGTTCCTCCTTCCGAGCTTTACAAAGGCGGCACAAACGCCGCGCGCCAGCGTCTCAACCATTTCGTCACAAAGATCCTCCCGAAGTACGATCAGACGCGGAGCAAACCGGATGTTGACGGTAGCTCGCGACTTAGCTCGTACCTCCATTTTGGTTTCATTTCGATTCAGGAAATCGCCGAAGCTGTGCAGCAGGGGAAGGCTCCAGTTGCAGCCAAAGCCGCATTCCTGGAAGAAGCAATCGTGCGACGTGAGCTTTCGTTCAATTTCACGCGCTTCAATCCGGACTACAACTCAATTGCCTCGTTGCCGGCCTGGGTGCAGCAAACCATGCGCGACCACATTGACGATCCGCGTCCTGATTTGCTTGAGCCCGAACAGATCGAACATGGGGAAACACCGGATGAGCTTTGGAATGCGGCACAGCGTGAGTTGCTGGTAAGCGGCGAAATGCACAACTACGTGCGCATGCTCTGGGGAAAGAGAGTGATTGAGTGGCAACCTAATTACGAATCCGCATTTGCGCTACTCGAGCATTTGAATAACAAGTATGCGCTGGATGGTCGTGATCCGAACTCATATGCAGGAATTCTCTGGTGCTTTGGGAAACATGATCGGCCGTGGTTTGACCGCCCTATCTTTGGCACGATTCGCTATATGACTTCGAACAGTTCAGGCCGGAAGTTTGATGCCGCGGAATATATTCGTTGGACTAAGACTTTGGCTACTGAAAACGTTGGACATGCCAGCGCCGGAGCTGGTGAAGCCCTAGGAAAACTGAAGCAGCTGGATTTGCTGGAGCGCTAAGTTGGCGAGTATTCTTAACACCTCGTGACAACTTTTGTTCGAAGGCAGCGATTCAAGAACGGCTTTGGCGCTATCCGTGCGGTAAGCCTCTGGCTTACCGACCCTGCGGACAATCCCTTTAGCGCGAGGCTAAGCCTCGCGCAGTTACAGATGAGTATTGAACGGTGAGGCAAGCCTTACCGAATGACGGCGGCAAGCCGACTAAATGCCTATTGCCTTGAGGAATAATTCTTGACCTCCACGGTTACAAAGTCTCTGGTTGCAGACACGACCACGCTGGCCCAACTCTACCAACAGGTTCGTTCGCGCACGATGCAGATCGTCGCGCCCTTAGAGCTCGAAGACTATGTGATCCAGACTGCGGAATACATGAGCCCGCCGCGCTGGCACATTGGCCACACCTCCTGGTTTTTTGAAACGCTCTTGCAGCAATACCAACCTGGTTACGAAGTTTACTCGCCGCAGTTCCTCTTCTACTTCAATTCCTACTACGAAGGTTTTGGCGCGCGCATCGAGCGGCCCAAACGCGGGACGAAGTCGCGACCCACGGTTAAGGAGACTGTGGCCTATCGGCAACGCGTCGATGAGTTGATGCTTGAGTTTCTCGCGGGCCTGGCAGCACACGCTGACGCCGCCACCATTCGCTCACTCGTAAGGCTGGGACTTGAGCACGAGATGCAGCATCAGGAGCTTCTGGTTTACGACATCAAGCACTTGCTCTGTGATCAGTATGATGCTCCAAGGCAAGCTCCTCCTGCTTCATTGGTTAGGGTTGAAGGAATGGCTGAGTTTGCCGGCGGTCTTTTCTGGCTCGGTTATGAAGAGCGAGTCCAGGGTCCCAGGTCCAACGTCCAAGGTCCGGGCCTTGCCGCGTTTGCTTTCGATAATGAGAAGCCCGCGCATCAGGTATTCCTGCAAGACTTTGCTCTTGATCGAGCGCTTGTCAGCAACGCCGATTATCTCGAGTTTATGCGCAGCGGCGGGTACAACGATTATCGCTGGTGGTTTTCCGAAGGTTGGGAGGCAGTAAACAAAGAGCATTGGAAAGCGCCGCTTTACTGGGAGCTGCATGATCGGGAGTGGCTCATTCGTGATTTTTCCGGCCTGCATCCTGCGGCAGAAAAAGGGAAACGAGCCTGTCTCGCATGTAAGTTTCTTTGAGGCCTCGGCGTTTGCTAAGTGGGCAGGGAAGCGCCTGCCAACTGAAGCAGAATGGGAGAAAGCCACGCGAGTGGGAGAAGGGGAGATAGGGGGACGCGGTGACGCGGAGACACGGGGACGGGGAAATGCGGGGACAGCGAGTAGCGAATTCTCGCTGCAAGCGTTTCCCTGGGGCGATGAAGCAGCAACCAGCAATCGCGCAAACTTACTGGAGAACTTGCACTGGACCGTGTCGCCGATAGGCGCGTATCCGGAGGGTGCGAACTCCGCAGGTTGTCAGCAGCTGATTGGCGATGTTTGGGAATGGACGACTTCCGACTACGTGCCTTATCCCGGATTCAAATCGGAGTTCGACGAGTACAACGATAAGTGGTTTGTAAATCAAAAGGTGCTACGCGGTGGATCGTTCGCCACGCCGCAGATTCATATTCGCTCAACCTACCGCAACTTCTTCCATGCGCATGAGCGTTGGATGGTCTCAGGCTTTCGCTGTGCGAAAGATTTGTAAGTAACGCAAACTGTTAGTACACGTTGACAATTTTCAGCGACATTGAAATACGCGTCCTCGGTGCGCTTGTTGAGAAACAGGTGACCACGCCCGAATACTATCCGCTCACGTTAAATGCCTTAACTCTCGCTTGCAATCAGAAGAACAATCGCCATCCAGTCACGAGCTATTCAGACAACGAGGTGGCAAACGCCCTCGAAACGCTGCGCGAAAAGAATCTGACTTACGTCTTTCACGGCAGCACAAGTCGAGTTCCGAAATATAAACATGTCGTGCCCGAGGTGATGCATCTCAACCCCGCTGAAACGGCGCTGATGTGCGCTCTGATGCTGCGTGGTCCGCAAACCCTCGGGGAGCTGCGCAGCAACGCTGGCCGCCTTCATGAGTTTTCTGGTTTGGATGAAGTCGACGAGACGTTGAGTGGATTGGCTGTGCGCGACCCCGACCCGCTCGTCGTTCGCTTGCAGCGACAGCCGGGCCAAAAAGAAGCTCGCATAGCTCATCTGCTTTCCGGTGCTCCGCCTGAGGAAATCATTTCTGAGTCTGCGACACCTCGTGCTACCTCCCGCCAGAACGATCGCGAGCGCATTGAGAGTCTGGAACAATCCGTTGCGGTATTAACCGAGGAAGTCAAAAACCTGCAGCAGCAGTTCGGTGATTTCAAGAAACAGTTTGAATGAGAATCGGCAGTAGTCAGTAGACAGTAGTCAGTGGTGATTAGCGGAGTCGCTACCGGCCAGTGACATTGACCACTGACAACTGACTACTGACAACCGACCAACTTCCTGAGTTAAAGGATTTGCCGCGGACGTTTAATAGAAGATTGAACTATTGGCCTTGAGCGAATGCCACGGTGGGCTCAGTATCGCCTGGTTTTTAGAGAACTCTTTGAGGGAGAACCGTTTAATGAAGAGCACTCTTAAATCAGATCATCCGGTAACGAATGAGGCGGCAAAAGCAGCCACTGGCAAAACACTCGATCAGTGGTTTGCCGAACTGGACAAGGCGGACGGTCTGAAACTCGGTCGTCGCGAGATCAACAATCGGCTTTATGCCCAGAAACTGGATCCCTGGTGGTGTGCGACGATCGCGGTGGAGTATGAAAAACATCATGACGTGCGTAAAAAAGACGGCTTGTTCGAAGGTTATTTCGTGTGTGCTACCAAGACAATTGCCGCACCGGTGGCCGAAGTCTACAAGTCCTGGTCGAATGGCGCGGAGCTGAGTAAATGGTTCGGTGCAGCCACCAGAGCCGATGTCAAAGACGGCGGAACTTTTGCGAGCAAAGACGGTGATAAGGGAACATTTTTGCGCGTACGCGAAAACAAAGACATCCGCATGACTTTTGAAACCGCGGGTTCATCCGCGCCGACGCAAGTCGATGTGCAGTTTCAGGACAAAGGCAAAGGCAAAACCGGCCTCCTCGTAAACCACACGCGGATTCAAACCCGCGAAGAAGCAGATGGGCTGCGCGGAGCCTGGGCAGAGGCTCTCGATAAGTTAAAGACAACGTGTGAGACCTAGAATCCGTCCCGATTGCTCTCCGGGCCGAAGAACCGAGAGCGCGATCCTCCGCGTTCTGCCGCTTGCTCTGGCCTCAGTTTTCCTTGGCCCACGCCTAGGCCGTTGTTTCATCTATGCAAGAAGAGGGAATGTTTGTATAATCTCGCTTCCCATGAATACCGAAATTTTTCATCCGGCCGTCGCGAGTTGGTTTGCTAAAACCTTCCCCGCTGCCACCGCGCCGCAACAGCTTGCGTGGCCTTCCATCAAATCAGATCGCGATACCCTAATCGCCGCGCCGACCGGTTCCGGCAAAACGCTGGCGGCGTTTATGGCGGCGATTGATGATTTAGTGCGCCTTGGAGTTGCGGGCGATCTCGACGATACAACCCACGTTGTTTACGTCTCTCCGCTAAAGGCCCTCAGTAACGACATTCAACGCAATCTCCAAATTCCGCTTGAGGGAATTCAGCAGGAGTTGAAGGCTCTCGGATTGCCGGAGATTAACATTCGCACGCTGGTGCGCACCGGCGATACCCCTGCTTCTGAGCGCACGGCCATGGTGAAGCGCCCGCCGCACATCGTTGTCACAACGCCGGAGTCGCTTTACATCCTGCTGACCAGCGAAGGCGGCCGCCGCATGTTGCAGACTACGCGGACCCTCATCCTTGATGAAATTCATGCGGTGGTCGGCGACAAAAGAGGTTCCCACCTGGCGCTTTCAGTCGAGCGTCTCGCGGATCTTGTCTCGCGATACGCGACTGAGAATCCGAAGCCTGAAACCCGCAACCCGAAACTGGTTCGTGTCGGTTTGTCCGCAACCCAGCGTCCGATCGAAGAAGTAGCACGATTTCTGGTTGGCACAGAGAAGGTTAACGGTGACGGCACGCCAGATTGCACCGTGATCGACACCGGACACGCTCGTCAGCTCGATATTGCGATCGAAGTTCCGGAGTCGCCCCTTCAGGCTGTGATGTCCGGTGAAGTCTGGGAAGAGATCTACGATCGACTCGCCGAACTGATTCGCCAGCACAAAACCACACTTGTTTTCGTTAACACTCGTCGCCTCGTGGAACGTGTCTCGCGACATTTGGGAGAGCGGCTTGGCGACGAGAACATCGCGGCACATCACGGAAGCCTTGCGCGCGAAGTGCGCCTCTCCGCTGAGCAGCGACTCAAATCCGGCGAACTCAGCGCTCTGGTGGCGACTGCATCGCTTGAATTGGGAATTGATATTGGGGACGTGAACCTGGTCTGCCAGATCGGAGCGACTCGTTCGATTGCAAGTTTTCTACAGCGAGTGGGGCGCTCGAACCACACGGTGGCGGGTTTTCCAAAAGGCAGGATCTTTCCGCTTTCGCGTGACGAGTTGGTTGAGTGTGCTTCACTGCTTGATGCCGTGAGGCGTGGCGAGCTTGATCGACTTTCAATACCAGAACAGCCACTCGATATCCTGGCCCAACAGATCGTCGCGATGGTCGCTGCTGAAGAGTGGGGTGAGGACGAACTATTCGCAATGGTGCGCGGCGCCTATCCTTATCGAAACCTGGAACGCCAAGACTTCGACGAAATCATCAAGATGTTGGCTGAGGGGTTTTCAACAAAAAGGGGCCGGCGTTCTGCCTACATCCACCATGATGCAGTGAATCAGCGCTTGCGTGGGAGACGCGGCGCGCGCCTAACGGCGATAACGTCCGGGGGCGCCATTCCTGACACAGCCGACTATGCAGTCGTTCTTGAGCCGAGTGGGTTGGTAGTCGGATCGGTTAATGAGGACTTCGCTATTGAAAGTTTGCAGGGTGATATTTTTCAACTTGGCAACACTTCCTGGCGAGTCTTGCGCGTTGAGCAGGGAAAAGTTCGGGTAGAAGACGCGGCTGGACAACCACCATCGATTCCTTTTTGGTTAGGGGAAGCCCCGGCGAGAACGCACGAGCTCTCTTATGCAGTCTCGCGACTGCGACAAGAAGTTACGGATCGCGTGGTCGTCAATAACCAGTCTAAAGATTCCGGTATAGCGACAATGGTTTCTGACCTGCCTGCTGCCCCGCGCGGTAGCGAGGGCTTCGCTGAGTCTTTCGATCCCGAGTCCTCTGTTCCGTCATTCAATTTCGAGCCAGCAATTAATTATCTGACTGACGAAGTCGGCATCGTGCGCGGTGGTGCCGAACAACTTGTGGAGTATCTCGCAGCCGCAAAGGCCGCGCTGGGCGTGATGCCGTCTCACAAGAATCTCGTGCTCGAAAGATTCTTTGACGATAGCGGCAGTATGCAGCTGGTGCTGCACTCGCCATTTGGCAGCCGTCTGAATCGGGCCTGGGGTCTGGCACTTCGCAAACGTTTTTGCCGGAAGTTTAATTTCGAGTTGCAGGCAGCAGCCACCGAAGATGCGATTATTCTCTCGCTTGGTCCCACGCACAGTTTTCCGCTCGATGAAGTCTTCCACTATTTGAGTTCGAAGACCGTGCGCGAGGTGCTATGTCAGGCCTTACTGGATGCGCCGATGTGGAACATTCGTTGGCGCTGGAATGTGACGCGGGCCCTCGCCGTCTTGCGGCGCCGCGGCGGCAAGAAGATTCCGCCGCAATTGCAACGAATGGATGCTGAAGATTTGTTGACAGCCCTTTTCCCGGATCAAGTGGCCTGTGCCGAAAATCTTACGGGTCTGCGCGAGATACCCACGCATCCTTTAGTTAGTCAGACAGTGCGGGACTGTCTCGAAGAAGCAATGGACGTGGACAGCTTGATCGCCCTCTTGCAAGCGATCGAACGCAATGAAAAGAATCTGTTCGCGCGAGATCTGCTTGAACCTTCACCACTGGCCGCTGAGATTCTAAATGCGCGGCCCTATGCGTATCTCGACGATGCGCCTCTTGAAGAGCGGCGCACGCGTGCCGTATTTCAACGGCGCTGGCTCGATCCGGAAAAGGCTGCCGACATTGGAAGGCTCGATCAGTCGGCCATCGATCGCGTGCGTGAGGAAGTTTGGCCCGAGCCGAGAAATCCGGACGAGCTGCACGATGCCCTGGTTGAACTTGGCTTTATTACCGAAGCGGAAGGTTTGTTGGGGCACTTTGCGGCTGCTGAAGACGACTCTAATGATCAAGCTGACGCCACACCGGAATGGAAATCATTGTTGGAGTTGTTGGCCAGCGAGCGGCGCGCGGCTGTGCTTACCGTGGAAGCGATCGCAGTGGACGAAACTATAGGGGTGGCCCTCCGTGGCCACCCCGATTCGAACCAGGGAGGGGGCGCCCACGGAGGGACGCCCCTACAGTTATGGGTCGCTGCTGAACGGTTACCACAGCTGTTGGCTATCTTCCCAGATGGGACGCTGCAACCAGCCATTTCAGCACCTCCCTCCATGACTCAAACAAGCTGGACCCGCGAAGACGCCCTCGTCGAATTAGTACGCGGCAGGCTGGAAGGATTGGGCCCGGTGACGGCAAAGGGTTTGGCGATCTCCGCAGGTCTTCCGACTGAGGATATCGATGCGACTCTTCTCAAACTGGAGGCCGAAGGTTTTGTTCTTCGCGGGCGGTTCACGCCGGGAATTGAGGAAACTGAGTGGTGCGCCCGCCGCCTGCTAGCACGAATTCATAGTTACACGCTGAATCGTTTACGGCAGGAGATTGAGCCCGTCTCTAGCGCTGACTTTGTGCGCTTCCTTTTGTCGTGGCAAAAAGTTACGCCGGACCAGCAGATGGAAGGACCGCAAAGTCTATTAGCGTTAATCGAACAGCTCGAGGGCTTTGAAGCTCCGGCCGCAGCTTGGGAAGGCGAGATTTTTCCTAGTCGTTTGTTGGAATACAACCCTGCCTGGCTAGATGCTTTATGTCTATCTGGTGAAGTTGTGTGGGCTCGTTTGACGCCTGGAGTCACGCCGAAGAACGGTGGCGAAAAGGCGCGCGGTTCCGGCCCAGTGCGTTCAACTCCGATCGCTTTGCTACGTCGCAAGGATTTTGCGCTCTGGAATTCGACTTTCCCGCGCCCGTCAGTTGAAGACCTAACGTTTTCAACAACGACGCAGGTTGTCTTTGACTATTTGAAGACGCGCGGAGCTTCTTTCTTTAACGACATAGTTGACGGCACCAAACTGTTACGCAGCCAGGTGGAAGAGTCGCTCGCTGAGTTAGTCGCTCAGGGACTTGTCGTGTCGGACAGTTTTACAGGTCTGCGCGCGCTGCTGACTCCTTCGCATCGCAAGACCAATGCGGCCGCGCGTCGCAAGCATCGGCAACCTGTTTACGAGATGGCCACTGCCGGTCGTTGGTCGATCCTTGAACGCGGCAGTGGGATCGTGGACGTCAAAGCCGCAGCGCCGGTTCCGGTCGATCCGGAGTCGGTAGAAAAGATTGCCCGCATCTTTCTGAAGCGTTACGGCGTAGTCTTCAAGCGTCTGCTTGAGCGTGAAGGTGTGACGATTCCCTGGCGTGTGCTATTGCGGACTTATCACCGACTGGAAGCACGCGGTGAGATTCGTGGTGGCAGATTTGTCGCCGGAATCTCGGGGGAGCAGTTTGCTCTTCCGGAAGCAGTTGGACTCGTGCGCTCGATTCGTCGAGCGCCGGCGCTGGAAACAATGATTTCGGTGAGTGCTGCAGATCCTTTGAACCCCGTCGGCATCATTACGCCGGGGAGTCGCATTACCGCGCATGCGTCAAATCGAGTTCTTTATCGCGATGGTGCGGCGGTAGCGGTTTTGGAAGCAGGGGAGACCCGTTTTCTCGTCGAGCTGAGTCGCGCAGCGGAGTGGAAAGCGAAGGCAGCCTTGCTCCGCAAAGCGACGCCACCGGTTCTAAGGACCTATCTGCGTCGTCCGGCGTGAGGTAGGTCAGGTTTTGGTTCAGTCGCAGGTCGGGAAGGGGGCCTGCCCCGCTGACTTACTTATTTAAACGACGACGACCATGAATGAAGATTCGAGCCTCAAGCTGAATCACGAATATTGGGCAACGTCTTGTTTTCTCTTTACAAAGGTTGGCGGGGGCAGGCCCCCTTCCCAACCTGCGAGGTGATGCGGTTTGTGTTATTTACTAGAAGACTCGCTCGCACGATTTTCCCAATCAACTTCTAAAAACACAGGAGTGCTTCATGCCCGAGATAAATCACGTAACCCCTAAGTCCGGTGATCAACTCCTTCTGGTCGGCACCATGAAGGGCGCCTTTGTTCTTAGGTCAGATGGCAATCGGAAAGATTGGGAGGTAGGCGGACCGTATTTTCCTGGCCGCGCCATCTACGCAATGAATTATGACGGCCGCGCGGGGCGCAACAAGCTCTGGGCCGCCGTGAACAGCTCCTTCTGGGGTTCTTATCTCAGCACGTCGAACGATTTTGGTAAGTCGTGGACTGAACCCGAAACCTACGGCGTTAAGTTTCCCGACGACGCTGAGACTTCGCTAAAGCAAATCTGGCAAATTGTTCCAGGGAATTCGCAGGAGCCGACGACCCTCTATTGCGGGGTCGAGCCCGCAGCCCTATTTAGATCGGATGACGCCGGTGAAACATGGTCGTTGGTAAAGGGACTTCACGATCATCCGCACCGGCCGCAATGGCAACCGGGCGGCGGCGGCCTCTGCCTGCATACAATCCTTCCCGATCCGGCTAATAAGAAGCGGATGCACATTGCGATTTCCACTGGAGGCGTTTATCGCACGGACGATGGCGGCAAGTCATGGGAAGCGCGAAACGTGGGTGTGCGTGCGCAGTTTCTGCCCGAGGATCAGCGCTATCCTGAGTTTGGCCAGTGCGTGCACAAGATTGTGAGTCATCCTTCCAAGCCCGAACGACTTTTTTTACAAAACCATTGGGGACTTTACCGCAGCGATGATGGTGGAAATTCCTGGACCGACATTGCTAACGGCGTGCCTTCGGATTTTGGGTTTGCGCTGGAGATCGATCACAACGATGCGAACACCGCCTACATCATTCCGCTCGAATCGGATGAGTTCCGCTGTACGCCCGAGGCGAAACTGCGGGTCTACAAGACGAGCAATGCCGGTGAGTCGTGGACTCCTTTGACAAACGGACTGCCACAGGAAAATGCGTTCGAGACGGTCTTGCGCGATGGAATGTCTGGCGACACGCGGCAGCCGATGGGCCTTTATTTCGGTACGCGCAACGGCAAGCTGTTCGGTTCAAACGATGCCGGGAATTCCTGGTATGCCATCGAGGAAGGGTTGCCTCAGGTATGCTGCGTTAAGACCGCGACTGTCGCCTAGCTACAAGTTTCAGGTTTCAGGTTTGGAGTGGGTGGCAAGCGTCGCCGCTCCGCTCTGCCGGCCCACTCCAAAAAGTTCAAGCGTGAAAGGTGTTTCCATGAAAAGAGCAAAAGCCATTTTATCTTTTATTCTTTTTGTTCTGGGCAGCAGCACAGTGGCCCAGGAGAAACCTCAGGACAAAGAGAAAGCGCCGCCCGCGCACAAGATGGTTGAGTTCCAAATGGTGCTGCTGAAGCGAGCGCCAAATTGGGAGGAAATCAAGACCACCAATCCGATGGCGCTCGAACAGTCGCAGACCAATTATGTGAATTCTTTGATCGAGCGAGGGAATGCGGTGCTTGCCGGTCGTTTGACCGACGATGGCGAGATACGTGGCGTTTACATCCTGCGCGCGAAGTCGGCGGCCGAGGCGAAAGAGTGGGCCAATAACAGTCCGGCGGTAAAGTCGGGGCACCTGACCACGGAAATTCACCCTTGGTGGTCGGAAGAAGTAATGAAGCGAACGGCGACACCCGAAAAAATGACCACTGTCTATCTGGCTTTCCTAACGCGCGGCGATAAATGGACGCCCGAGAAGACGCCGCAGACTGAAGCAATTCAGAAAGCCCACATGGATAACATCAATCGTCTTGCGGAAACGAAGCAGCTGGTGGTGGCCGGACCCTTTGGCGACAATGGCACCTTGCGCGGGATTTTCGTTTTCAAAGTCGGATCGCTGGCAGAGGCAAAGGCACTTGCGGAAACTGATCCAGCGGTGCAGGCGGGGCGCCTTGCTTTAGACATTCATCCCTGGCTGATTCCAGAGGGAATCTTACCGTAGAAAAGTTAAGAGTTTTGGGCTCCGCGTTCCGAGTTCGCCATGTCTTGTTAAGCTGAGTAGTCCAATCTCGAAACCCAGAACCCAGAACCCGGAACTCGAAACCCAAAACCCGGAACTCGAAACTCGAAACTTCTTCATGGTAACCGTAAACATCACCGGCTTTCTCACAGATTTCACCAATGGTGTAAGTGCTATCGAGCTAAAGTCTTCACCGAAAACTGTGCGGCAGGCTTTGGAGGAACTCTGGGGATTGCACGTGGGATTGCGTGATCGCGTCGTCACGGAGCAGGGTCAGCTGCGACAGCATGTAAACATCTTCATGGATGGGGAAAACATTCGCCGTAAGGAGTTGTTGGAAACCGCGGTGCCGGATAATGGAGAGATTACGATCCTGCCATCGGTGAGCGGAGGAAACGATTAAATCATCGGGTCATTGAGTCATTGATCCGAGATTGGACGATTGGGTGATTGCGTAATCGTCAATAGAAGCAATGACTCAATGAACCGATGATTCAATGAGTCAATCGGAAATCACTGGACCTTCACGCCTCGCCAAAAGGCGATATAACCCTTGATTTCAGCAGCAGCGGCTTTCGGCTCGGGGTAGTACCACGCCGCGTCCTTATTAACCTCACCATTGACAACCACATCGTAGTAACTCGCTTCGCCTTTCCAGGGACAGGTAGTGTGCTTGTCGCTGGGTTGAAGGTGTTCTGAAGTGATTGTGTCGGGCGGGAAGTAATGATTGCCTTCAATCACAATCGTTTTATCGCTTTCAGCAATTGTCGCGTTATTCCAGGTAGCTTTCATGATTGGTTTCCGATTTGCCAAGTCCAAAGTCCAAAGTCCAAAGTTTATTGTTGGAAATCCCTAATGTCTTTGAATGGCGTTTCCGGATTAGAAAAGTCAGGGCGGTAGTAGTAAGCCGCACCGTCAAACTCCTGCATCCAGCCGTTATCAATTTCCATTTCTTCCAAAATGTTAACCGTTCGTAACCATTCCGATTCGCTAATGCGGCGCGCCAAAAGTATGTGTCGCTGGTTGGTGGCGGCCTGGTGCGTCGGGTAATACTGGGCCATTAAAGAAATCGCCACGCGTGGGCTCAGCGAATCTCTGATCCATTCAATCGACTCACGGATACCTGCAATATCGTTTGGCAGCACCAGCAACCTGACAATCAAGCCGCGTTGCAGTACACCTCTATCATTAAAGACCAGTTCATCACCTGTCTGGCGAAACATTTCGGCGATTGCCAGACGCGAATATTCCCTGTAGCCACTGACCTTCGAATAGAGATAACCGGCCTCATCCTCAGCATATTTCAGATCTGGTAAGTAGATGTCGACAATCCCGTTCAGCAATTCCAACACGGTAACGGCATCGTACGCATTGGTGTTGTAGACGATTGGTAGCTGCAAGCCCTGCTCGGCCGCGAGCAAAACCGCCCGCGCCATTTGGGGGGCGAAGTGAGTCGGCGAAACAAAATTGATGTTGTGACAACCTTGCGCCTGCAGTTCCAGCATCATCTCTGCAAGTCGCTCGTGCATCACCTCGTTTTTAATCTGTTGTTTGTGTGTTTGTGAGATTTGATAGTTCTGGCAGTAGACGCAACGGAGGTTGCAGTTACCAAAGAAGATGTTGCCGGCTCCCGAAATTCCGACCAGCGCCGGTTCCTCGCCAAAGTGGGGAGTATATGAAGAGACGATTGGCAGTCGTCCGGAATAGCAGGCAGCAATTTCGTTGTTGAGGCGGTTGTTGAGACAGTCGCGCGGACAAACAGTGCAGCGTTCGAGCAAAGCCTCAAGCGCTGTTACGCGCGAGTGCAACTCACCGGTTCCAAGCAGTGAAAGATAAGAAGCTTGAATCTCCAACGTGTTCTGCATGGTGTTTACTCCAGTTTCAGCTCAGCTTGGCCGCCGCACATCCGGCGGCAAAGCCAAATCGATGCTAGCTCACGACTTTTGAAAAGCCATTTAAGCCACGGAATAGGTGCCGATTCGGTTCATCGTGGCACGGTATCCCGCGTAGCAGAGCGGATTCGAAATTCGAAACTCGAAACTCAAAACATCTTTACACGCGTCTGCGGAAATGAACGAAGTGAGGCTTGTGTTGTTCGACGATGTCCGCCGGTGCGCGACGTTTTGTTTGCCGCCAGATGAAATCCATTTCTACATGAATCGTACTCAGCGCGAGACGCGCTTCGAAAATCAAAAGCATGCTGCCATAGAAGAGAAAGCAGGCGCCGATGATCCCTACGATTACGGGCACCAGGTTGTAACGCGGCTTATCGACAATCGCGACAATTCCAATCGCCACACTCGTGGCCACAAACATCCCTAGCGCCACATAGAATGTGACCATCGAGCGTTGCAGTATGCGGGCACGACTAGTTAGTTTGTCTAATTGTAAAAAGATAATCTGCTGCCGCTCGTGCGCTACTTCCGGATCGGCCTGATCCGAAGTTGCTTCCAGCCGATCAGAAAGTGAGCGAACGCGATCTACTACACGACCCAGTCGTCCGGACGTGGAGAGAATCATGCTGCCACAAGCGGAAATCAAAACCGCGGGCGTAATCATTGCCGTCAGGACGGCAATTGCTGCTGCTGGATCCATGTTTAGGGCTTACCAATGCATCTGCTGCCAAGATTTTGATACTTGGTTGATGCCAATTGCCAGCGAATTGCCGATTTCTTTTTGCCACCGGAAGCCAAATTCGGCAATCCGCATTCGGCAATCGGCAATCTGTCATGGTCTTCGCCGCTTGCGACGCACGACCGGTTTCTTCTCCGGCGTTGGGGCGGCCAAGGTCGTTGGTGCTTCTTTCTTGGGTTGCATCTGCTTCTTAATAAGATCAATAACCATTTGTTGCGGCAGATCGGCGCTCAAGGCAACTTCATTCTCTTTGGCGGTTAGCTGAAAGCTGCTCATCACCGACTGTCCGGTTTTGTCTGGTATGAAAGAGCCGGCATGGCGCAGAAATCCAGAGAGCAGGTTGTTCATGATCATCGCCGTGTCAGGGTTGTCTGCGCCCATCGCTCCGCGCAGCATAAAGTTCGCGGCATCCATCGTGACGGCGACATAAAAGTTGCCGAGATTGGAATCGCATTTTGGCGCGCGCGGGTTTGTCTCAGTGCCAAGAATCCCGAAGCTCTTGGAGAACGACGCCATGGGGGAACCGGCAACGCTCGCAAGGACAGTAGGATCGCGGAGCAGAGAATTGAGCGTCTCCACGCTGATGCGACCGTTTCCGTCTGCGGCATCCATCGCCGCTTTCAAGTAGTTCGGTGTCCCGACCGCCAGGGAATTGGCAGAAAGGGACACAATTCCTACTTCTGCAAACGACTTAAGAAAGGGATTCTTTTCAGCCTCTTTGGCGATGGGGTCAATCGTCATCAGGGAAAGTGTTCTCGACCCGTATTTCTCTTCACGTAGTTTTCCCTGCGAAGCCATGCGCGCCAGGTTCATCAGCGACTCAGAGTTAAAATCGCCACTCGTCACTGCCATGAACTCGGGCGGAACAAACTTCAGATCCGCAGCGGGCTTGCGAAAGCGAATCGCCATCACAATGAAGTCCACTTTAGACGGATCGACTCCGGCAAACTGATTCATGTCAGTGAAGGCTTTCCGCATTCCCGCCAGGTCCTTCTCAGAGAGCACTCGCGGAGCGACTTCGTTAACGATGCGGCGGGGATTGATGAAAACGAGTGTGTCAGCTTCCGGTAGATTCGCCAGCACACCACGATCTTGAATTTTGACTGAAGAAGCGCCGCTGGCAGCAAAGCTTTGAGGATTTTGCGCCATCGTTGCAGTTGCAATTGTGAAAAGCAGCGTGGCAGTGAGTAGCAGGACAAAGGTTCGTTTCAAGGTATAAGCCTCCGTTTCAAATTTCAGCCATCTTCACACAGGAACGGCGCCCGCGTCATCAGTTTCTTGCAGCTGGCGAGCGTCGTTACCATTTATATGGTCAGACGCCGGGAACAAATCATTTTCCATTTTTCATTTAGGACATCGCAGAGCAGGCGAGCGAGATCTTCGGGGTCTGTGACCTCTGGTGCGCGGCAAGTCTGAGATTTGCCGACGTCGCTTTCATTAGCGGAGGTCTCTGACCTAAGTTATGGGTCAAAGACCCGAGAGTAAGATGCATGCCTTGACGGACCCGCCGCGCACCGGAGGTCACAGACCCCGAAGATTTCGCATCGGCTGATCCGGGATGTCCTTAAATAGCAACTGGCAAATGAAAAATGACAAATGGAAAATGAGCTGTTCCCGGTGGCTTGGCGTATACCTTGATTCGAATTGTGACGACTACAGCCGCGCAAGGTTATGAACCGTCAATTCGTTTTCGACGTTACCGGTGTTTAAGGTCGTGGCCGGTTCGAAAAGTAGCACGTGTGCTTCTTCGTCGGCTACCGGACGATGCTCTACACCGCGGGGCACGATCACGAGCTCGCCGGGTTCCAGCCAGATTGTTCGTTCCGGCGCCGCTTCACCTTCTTCGCGATACTCCATGCGGAATCTTCCTTTCACTACCAAAAACAATTCATCTTCATGATCATGATGATGCCACGTAAAAGGTCCCTGAAACTTAACAAGCTTGACCTGCTGGTTGTTCAAGTCGCCGACGATGTGGGGTTTCCAATGCTCGTTGATCAGTGCGAGCTTTTCGTTGAGATTGATTTTTTCCATTACTTATCGTCGCCTCTATCAAACAGCAACCGCCAAGGCGCAAAGGGAACACGAGGGACGCCAAGCGAATTTGAAGAACATTAGTATTTCTAAAAGCAAAAACATTCTTGCCGATGGTGGCGTCCTTTGCGTTAGGCGGTTACATTTGGTTGTTACGGTCGAAGAATATTATCCCCGCTTGTCGCTGGTTGCGTCGGGTTCATTCTAATGTCGTGTGAGTTTGAATCGATATAAAAATGTCGTCCACCGGCGGGCGACGTGGGGTCGGGATCGGCGTTGCAAGTATACGAGCCGGGTGTTTGGTCGGTGGCAGGAGTCACCTCCAGCGTAAAGATGTAGCCATGCAGTGTCGGCTTGGTGTGATGGAAGCGCGAGTCCAGGAAACCGCCTTCTACTAATTGCTCAAAGGTAGCGAAGTGTCCCGCGTTGCTTATGCTGTACGTCGACTGTGCCTGGGCGAGGGTGCGGAGCGTAGCTATCGCTGAAGTCTCATCGGCGCGACCTGAGCTTTGCTGCAGGCCTGTCGAATAGTCTTTACAGCCGAACGTTGTAAGAAAAATGAGGAACAGGAACGAGAAGAGTAAGAAGAGACGCATGAGGATCCTCCCTTATTGTCAATTTCCGATTGCCGATTTCATTTGCTCGGCACCACGCAAGGCCAACTGGCTGCACAATAGCTTTGCACAAAAAGTCGAAAACAACGAGTCATCGTTTGTCCGGACGGAAATGATTTGCTGACCAATGCTTACCGCCCACTGCCTCCTGCCTCCTGCGTACTTTCAGCTTTCTGCCTCCAGATCATCAGTGCCGTGAGACAGCCGCATCCAAGCGTGCCCAACCAAACAGCTACCGGCCCAACTCTTTCCAGTACTTCAACGCCGAGCCACGGACCGATTGCGAAAGCGAGACTGAAACCCATCGTGTAAAGGCCCATGTAGGCACCCGCCTGTGCCGGCGGCGCTACATCGGAAACGTAAGCTGAGCTTGCAGGCAACAAGATCATCTCACCCACTGTCCAGACGACAACAGTAGCGGCTATAGCTGCGGCGCCACCGCTAAATGCGAGTCCTCCAAAACCAATACCCACCAGCAAAGCTCCCAAGGCAATCGTACGGCGATGCGACCAGTTAGACATCGCAGTGTTTAGCGGCACTTCCGTAAAAATGATCATCACCGTGTTGATGGCCAGCAACATGCCAAAGGCCGCTTCTGATATTTGAAGATCGCGAACTACAAACAACGGCATGGCCGCGAGAGTTTGAAAGAACACCATTTCGATTGGCAACATCGCGATCAAAAAATAAACGAAGCGCCGATCACGCAGTACGCTCCCATAGCCAAGTGCAGGTGCAGTCTTTGTGTCTGAATCTGTTGCCACTTCATCCGGCACCGCTTCTTGAATCCGCCAGGGCATGAGGGCGATCAACGCGCCGGACAGGATTGCGGTCGTGCCATCAACATAAAACAGGGTTCTGAAAGATTTCATCGCCAGGAACCCGCCGATCACCGGACCAATACTCATACCCAGGTTGATGGCCAGGCGGCTTAGTGCAAAGGCCATTTTTCTTTGCGCTGGTCCGGTGAGCCGGCCAATCAAGGCCATGCTTGGCGGGCGAAACGATTCGTTGGCAAAAGCCCAGACGGCGGTAATCGAGAGGATGCCGAATACGCTGGTGACGAAAGGAAAGACAAAGAGGATCAGTCCGCTGGTAAACAGGGAAAGTTTGATAATCAGCATGCTGCCGAGGCGATCCGAGAGCCGCCCCGCGAGTGGCGCAACAATGATTGACGCGATGCCGTAGATTGTTAAAGCGAGTCCGGCCGTCCCGGCTGACCACTGCCGATCTACCGTCAGGTAGAGAGTGAGGAAGGGAAGGACCATCGTTCCCGCGCGATTGACCAAAATCGCGAGGCATAGGTACCAAACTTCTCTCGGAAGCGCTCCCAGTCCACGCCAGGGGTTCAAAGGGATTCCCTTCTATTGATTTACCTGTCGATAACGGAAACAGGTGAAGTCGTGATCGTTAATCAAGCCGATTGCCTGCATAAAGGAGTAGCAGATTGTGGTGCCGACAAACTTAAAGCCTCGCCCGAGGAGATCTTTGCTTAGGGCATCGGAAAGTGGTGAGTTAACCGGGACGGGGGCGCCGCGCTTGCGCACCTGCGGTCGGTGCTTTACGAAGCGCCAGAGATATTCCGCGAAACTGCCAAACTCTTCCTGCACTTTAAGAAAGGCCCTGGCGTTCTGAATTGCGGCAGCAACCTTCAAACGATTACGAATGATTCCTTCGTTTTGAAGGAGGCGTTCGACTTTTTTTTCGTTGTATCTTGAAACTTTGAGCGGGTCGAAGTTGTCGAAGGCAGCTCGATAGTTTTCCCGCTTTCGCAGAATAGTCTCCCAACTAAGTCCCGCCTGAGCCCCCTCCAGAATCAGAAACTCAAACAGCACGCGATCGTCGTAAGCCGGGACGCCCCACTCGCGATCATGGTAAGCGATGGACAAATCTGTCCTGGCCCAGGCGCAGCGCTTTGTCATGCAATTATTTTAACAGGTTCATCACCGCCAAGATGCCAGGCAACAGACGATTTTCCAATCTTCATTTTCCATCTTTAAAGACAGGGTCTATGACCTCCGTGCGCGGCAAATCTCTGGCTTGCCGTCACGGCATCCATCTTAGTTGGGGTCTTTGAGCCATAGCTGGGGTCAGAGACCTCCGGCTATGATGGAAGCGAGTGTCGGCAAGTCAGAGACTTGCCGCGCACCGAAGGTCGCAGACCTCAAGATCTCACTAGACTGAACCGGGATGGTCCTTAAATGGAAAATGAAGAATGGAAAATGACAAATGGAGAATGATCAGTTCTTTCCCAGCCGTCCCGCTAGGCCCGCAACTACGGTTACCAGTTCATTCGCTTCAACAGGCTTGGCTACGTGAGTGTTGAATCCGGCAAGAATAGCCCGCATCCGATCCTGGACGCTGGCATAGGCGGTGAGAGCGACTGCTGGGATGCGACGTTCCTTTCCCTTTTCCAATTTTCTGACTTCCCGAATCAATCCATAGCCATCCATGTCGGGCATGGCGATGTCGCTGATTAGCAGATCGTATTCGCCTTTGCCGAGAAGTTCGAGTGCTTCTGTTGCATTAGAAGCCGCAGTCGCCCGCGCGCCATGTTGCGTTAGCTCCATCGTCACCAGGTCAAGAGTGTCGTTCTCGTCATCAACGATCAGGATTCGCAATCCGTCGAGCCTGACGGGTTCGCTCTCCGGTTCGGCAAAACTATTTTGCGCGTCGGCAAGAGTCTCCTGGCGCAATTCACCACTGGGAAGTCGCAGCTTCACGGAGAAAACCGCGCCGCTTGTGTCGGTGCGATTCTCCGCGGTAATCACTCCGCCATGTAATTCAACGAGGTGACGCACGATTGCCAGGCCAAGTCCCAAACCCCCGTGCGTTCTCGTAGTTGATCCATCCGCCTGGCGAAATCTTTCGAAAACATAGGGCAAGAAATTCGGGTCGATTCCTGGTCCCGTGTCGCAGACTTCGATTTGCACATAGGAGTTGTCGTGATTGACGCGCACGTCGATCTTGCCGCGGGTAGGAGTGAACTTTGCTGCATTGGAAAGCAGGTTCCAGACGACCTGCTGCAAACGATCGGCGTCCCCGGAAATGATACGGAGCCCCGAGTCAATCGTCGTTTCGATCTTAATCTCCTTAGCCTCGAGCGCGGGGCGCACAGCATCGAGTGCGGCGTCAACGATCGCCACTAGATCAACCGGACCGAGCGTTAGTTGTAACTTACCGGTGATCACCCGCGAGACGTCGAGAATGTCTTCAATGATCTGCTTTTGTGCCCACGCATTTCTTTCAATTACTTCCAGGGCATGGGTGGCGCTCTCCGCATCAAGTCGTCCGGAACGCAGCATTCGCGACCAGCCAATCACGGCGTTCAGTGGAGTTCGCAACTCGTGAGACACGGTGGCCAAAAACTCGTCCTTCAAGCGGTTTGCCCGTTCCGCTTCGGTGCGTGCTGTACGCTCGCGTTGGAGCAGATCAGAGCGCTCCTCTTCGGCTCGTTTACGCTTGGTAAACTGCCCAATTTGCCCGCCGATTGAATTCATCATGCGCAGCAATTCCTCGTCGGGATCTTTGATTTCCCGACTGTAGAACTCGATAACTCCCAGCACCTCTTTATCCATCAGAATTGGAAGACCAAAGCCCGCATGCAGCCCCACGCGTTTTGCCACCGGCCAACGGGGAAAGTTAGGATCACGTGTGACGTTGTCAATGCGAATGGGCGCGCCGGTTTCCCAAATTCGGCCTGGCAGGCCAACACCCTTCTCCAACTTCATTCCGCGGGTGAGATTCTCAAACTCATCCATCTTGACCCCAGGCGCCCGGCAAAAATCGACACAGCGCATGCGATTGTTCCCATCAACCATCCATAGCGCGCCTACGTCCCAATCAAGATGTTCGCAAGCCGCGCGCACGACTTGCTGCGTCGCTTCTGTGAAATCTGTACACTCAGCAAGAATCCTGGTGACGGCATACTGTAATGCGAGTCGACTTTCAGTCCTTTTCCTGTCAGTGATGTCGCGTGTAAAGCAGCGAGTGTGGCGAAACTTACCATCCTCCCAGTAAACGCTCGAATTAATCCGCACATACTTAATTGAGCCATCCTTGCAGCGCATGCGTGCTTCATAGTCGCGCAGCAGCTCGCCCGCTTTAAGGCGCGTTAGAATGTCTTCGATGACCTGCGCATCGACGTGAAACTCTCTGATGTGATGGCCTATGTACTCTTCACGCGAGTAGCCGAGCAGATCAAGTTCCGCTTGATTAACTCGAATTACAATTCCGGCGGGATCGACCCAGTGCAGACCGATGGTGGCAGTCTCGAAAAAGTCGGTCAGCTCCATCTCCGTACGCCGCAAAGCTTCTTCGCCTTGTTTCCTTTCCGTGACGTCGCGCGCAATGCCGACGTAACAAATCGGATTGCCGGCGTTGTCGCGGGTGGCGAAGACGGAAATCTCTATGTTGCGCACTTCGCCAGTCTTGCGACGGCTTTCGATTTCGCCGCGATACTCTCCGTTTGCAGCAAGTTCGGCTAAAATCGACTGAAAGACATCATCGCCCAGATGAATTGCTGGAGTTTTACCTTTAAGTTCCTCGTCCTTGTAACCCAGCAATTCACGGTGCGCAGAGTTCTGCTCGACGTAGTACCCTTCGGGATCGAGGATCGCAATCGGTTCGTTGGAGTGCGCAAAAATCTCCCGATAGAGATCATCGGCCAGCGACGGCTGTAGCTCGTCGCCAGTATTCTTTTCTGGCGTGTATGCACGGGACATAAAACAACTTAGCGAGGGAACAAACTAAAGGGGAAGGGAGTGACTGGATGATATCACCAAAGATTCAGAGTCGAAAATGAAGCCGCTTTGGAATGCTGGCGACTGTTCTTTTTCAAGCCTCTGGTGAATTGACTTGCCCTCACTTTTCAGGGTAAAAGCATCCAGGCATCCTAAAATATCCCAATAGACCACCTCCTGCCGGAACCAGCATGGCAGGCAAAGCTTTAAACCACCGAAAGGAGAACTGAAATGGCGTTACGCTTAGGCGATGTTGCACCCGATTTTTCAGCCGACACCACTGACGGTCCGATTAACTTTCATGAATGGATCGGCGACAGCTGGGCCGTGCTTTTTTCCCACCCCAAGGATTTCACTCCCGTCTGCACTACCGAGTTAGGGTACGTTGCAAAATGCAAACCTGAGTTTGACCAACGCGGCGTTAAAGTAATTGGACTGAGCGTCGACAAGACCGACTCACACAGCAAATGGGCCGAGGACATCAAGGAAACTCAGGGCACCGCTCTCAACTTTCCTGTGATTGCGGATCCGGATCATAAGATTAGTGAGCTCTACGACATGATCCACCCGGAGATCAGCGACGTCTTTACCGTTCGCTCCGTTTTCGTGATCGGCCCGGACAAGAAAATCAAACTGATGATTACTTACCCGGCCAGTACGGGAAGGAACTTCGACGAGATCCTCCGCGTAATCGATTCACTTCAGCTCACTGCAAAGTACAGTGTTGCCACACCAGTGAACTGGAAGGATGGAGAAGACGTGATTATTGTTCCGTCGATGTCGGACGAGGATGCAAAAGCGAAATTCCCGGCGGGCTGGAAGGCGCCCAGGCCATACCTGCGGATCACGCCGCAACCTAACAAGACCGGCACCACCGATACCGCAGCCAAGAGCGCTTCCTAGCTCTGCATTCCACGGCAGCAATTGCTTTCAGGCGCAGAGCAATCCGTCTCTGCGCCTGTTAGTCTTTCCAGAGCAAAGCGATGCGACAAATCGTCACGACGAAAAATGGTGGTACTGAAGTTCTGGAAGTTCAGGAGTCACCCGATCCCGAGGCTGGGGAGGGCGAAGTTGTTGTCGCAGTTAAAGCGGCCGGTCTGAACTTTGCCGACATTCTCGCACGCCAGGGTCTTTATCCCGACGGCCCAAAGAAGCCCTGCGTGATGGGTTACGAAGTGTCAGGTGTGATCGAATCAGTAGGACCGGGAGTGGATCGATCAATCGTCGGTTTACCGGTTGTCGCTCTGACCCGATTCGGCGGTCAATCGAATAAGATCGTGGTGGCTGAATCGCAGTTGTTTGAAAAGCCTGGATCTTTGAGTTTTGAAGAGGCGGCGGCAATTCCGGTTAACTATCTGACGGCTTACGCACTCCTGGTGGCGATGGGTGGGTTACGGAAAGGTGAATCAGTATTGATTCACAATGCGGGTGGTGGAGTCGGATTGGCGGCGCTCGATATCGCTAAGAAGATTGGCGCGACAACTTATGGCACGGCGAGTCCGTCAAAACACGAGTTTCTGCGCGAGCGGGGTCTGGATCATCCGATTGACTATCGTACTCAGGATTGGCTTCCCATCTTGAAGAAGTTAACCAATGATCGCGGAGTCGAACTGGTAATAGATCCGATTGGCGGCGCGCATTGGAAGAAGAGCTATGCGGCGTTGCGGCACACAGGACGGCTGGGAATGTTTGGAGTGTCCGCCGGTTCGGCAAACGGTCTTGCCGGGAAGGTCAAGATGATCAAGGCAGCACTGCAGATGCCGCGGTTTCATCCCCTCGGGCTGCTCAACAAAAACCGCGGAGTGTTTGGCTTAAACCTTGGTCACATGTGGCACGAGCCGGAGAAAGTGATGGATTGGATCGAGGCTTTGATGACCGGAGTCAACCAGGGCTGGGTTCGCCCCCACGTCGATCGAGTGTTTACATTTTCGGAGGCTGCTGATGCTCACGCACACATGGAAGCACGAAAAAATATTGGCAAAGTGATTCTTGGTTCCCTAACTCCACAGGAAAAGATCTTGCAGTTCCTGTTCGACAAAAAGCACAAAGACAGTCTCTTTGAGCAAGCCTTCCTGCAGCTGGTCACTGCCTTGCACATGGGGAAAGTTGGTGCCGGCGATCGCTTGCCAAGTGTCCGCCAGATGGCTCTCCGCAACAGCATCAATCACAAGACGGCCTTCTCCATCTACCAGCGACTGCATTTCGAAGGTTACATAACCTTACGTCGCGGTTCTGGCGCTTACGTTTCTGATATTGACCACGCCGATCTGGAACAAGCTTATTGCCTCTCGCTTTTTAAGTTGATCAAGTCAAACTTCGCGGAAGCTCATCGGCTACGAGTTAGTCCGCGAGACTTCACCAGGCTCGCTCAGAATTATTTAAACAAATCACAATTGAAGTCGGTAAAGGTGGCGGTGATTGAGTGTAATGAAGAACAGATTGGAGTATTTGCGGCTGAGATCACCAACAGACTGGGCGTCGTGGTGCATCCCCT
The DNA here is from genome assembly GCA_963826235.1 of Pyrinomonadaceae bacterium. Taxonomy (GTDB): domain Bacteria; phylum Acidobacteriota; class Blastocatellia; order Pyrinomonadales; family Pyrinomonadaceae; genus PSRF01. The sequence goes on from CAWGWE010000003.1 coordinate 1,851,767, forward strand.
GTTGTTGAGTCAATTGGAAAACCCATCGCGCAGCACTCACAGAATTCTTTCGAGAGCAGACCTCTTCACGACGACCCATTTTCACTTCAAGCAGGTGAAGTCATTATTGAGCGGCTACCAAAAGAAACTTCTGCAATTACGCTTGAATCCCAACTTTGTGCCTTCGATCGTCAACGCGGCGCGCCAGGGATCGCTATTGATGATCGTCTCCAACGTGAACTACTTCGCTGCCTTCAGCCAGAGCCTCCTCAATGTTGGTACACAGAAATCGGTTGTCGACCGAATCAGCGCCGTTGACGACAGCGATTTTGAAAAGGTGCGCGCGAAGGCCCTGCGAGCTGACACGGTTTACGTATCACCTATCTGTGACGCTCGAGTTCAAAAATTAATTCCGCCTCACTGTCGGGAGCTCAAGATGGACAGCACCCTAGCCGACGAATCTTTGGAGATGTTGGAAGCCTACCTGTTGTTCCGCTCCCGTCTGTAATAGATCCCAGAAAAGGGTGGTCATAATTTGCAGGGCGTCCATCCGTGGACGCCCCCTTTCGATAAACGGGGTAACCCACAGAAGACGCGCCAACGCTGCAAATGGATGAGGCCAAATCAAGGCGCTCTCGGAGGGGCGCTCCTACTTTTGAAAAATAGATAGACACTCCGAAAAAATGGAATGGAACAGATCTCAGCGCCCCTCCAAATTGTTCCATTTACCGGGAACAATAATAGTGATTAACTTCGCTTCCAGCGCAAGCGGCAATCTGTAGCATGGCCTCGATCGAGAAAGCTTTGACAGAACCAAAAGCTTTCAGGTGCTCGGACTCTAATCTCCCCAAATCTCTCTGGTATTCGCCTCAAGGAGACATTCATGAAGTCGTCAAAACTCAACCTGCCCTTTCGGCTATTCGCTTTGTTCTTTTGCTTTAGTTGTTGGCTGACGGTGCTGGCCCAGTCAAGCGCCACGCTGCAAGGGACAGTTTCCGATCCCAAAGGCGCGGTGATGCCGAAGGCAAAAATTCTGGTCCGCAACCAGGAAACAGGACTTGAACGGACCACTGAAACGGATAGCGAAGGCAATTATCAGGTGGCGGCACTGCCGGTGGGAATGTATCGCATTGAAGTACAGGCCCCCGGATTTCAAACTCAGGTGGTAAACGATCTGAGCATTGAAGTAGCGCGCACGGTCACACAAAACTTTCAACTCGCCGTCGGAGGTATTGAACAGCAGGTAAGTATCGTTTCCGACGCGCCGGTGATTGAAGCGTCTACCACGTCGGTAGGCACAGTGATCAATCAGAAGACAGTACAGGATATTCCTCTGAATGGCCGCCACTTTGTGGATCTGGGTCTGCTCATTCCCGGCTCGGTAACACCACCGCAGAATGGATTTCTTACGGCGCCCTTGCGCGGACAAGGCTCGTTCGCCTTCAACACTGCGGGCAATCGCGAAGATACAGTCAATTTCCAGATAAACGGGATCAATCTGAACGACATGGTTCAGAACCAGATCACCTTTCAGCCGTCCATCAATACGGTTCAGGAGTTCAAGGTTGATAACTCCACCTTCAGCGCGGAATACGGCCGCAACTCCGGCGCAATCGTAAATATCGCCACCCGGTCCGGGACTAACGACTTCCATGGAGAAGCTTTTGAGTTTCTCCGAAACGAAGCGCTCGATGCTCGCAACTTCTTTTCGGCGACCAAGCCTCCCTTTAAGCGCAACCAATTTGGTGGCAATCTGGGCGGGCTCATCGTTAGGAACAAAGCCTTCTTCTTCTTTTCTTACGAAGGTTTGCGACAGCGGCAGGGGTTAACTTTCAACAGCGGGGTATTGACTGCCGCCGAACGTGCAGGTGTTACTGATGCAATTTCACGCCGGCTGCTCGATTTTATTCCCACCGTCAACTCAGGAACCAACCGTTTCGTCGGCTCCGGTACGGCGCCGGTCAATATCGATCAGTGGACGGGCGATGTGAGCTATGCCATGGGAAACAATGATCGTTTGCATGGCTACTATGCATTCCAGCGTGACTTTCGAGGTGAACCAAACCTTCAAGGCAACACTATTTCCGGTTTCGGCGACACGCGACAATCTCGCCGGCAGATTTTCACTCTCAACGAGACACACATTTTCGGCCCGATGCTGGTCAATGAGGTACGCTTCGGTTTAAATCGCATCAAAATTACCTTCACGCCCAACAATCTCATCGACCCGACATCACTTGGAATCAACGTCGGCATCAACCAGGAGATTGGAATTCCGCAAATAACTATCGGCGGCATTGCTCTCAACTTCGGAGGGCCCGCAGGATTTCCACAGGGACGTTCCGACACCACATTCGTGGTTTCGGATACGCTCAGTTACCTGCACGGGAATCACTCATTCAAAATCGGTGGGGAGTTTCGTCGCTTCTATAACAACAATTTCACACTCGATACGGGCACGTTCACCTTCGCGAATGTCGCTGCTTTCCAGGCCGGCACCGGTAACGGTTTCGCCATTACCCTCGGCGATCGTTCAAGCGCAATCGGCACCGGCGCTCTCGGATTGTTTATCCAGGACAACTTTAAAGTAAGGCCAGGTCTGACATTGGAGTTGGGTCTACGCTATGACTGGAACATGACACCAACCGAGCGGTTTGATCGTTTTGTGGTCTTCGATCCCGCTACAGTCTCACTGCGGCGCGTGGGCCAGGACATCGATAAGATCTACAAGCAGAACAACAAGAATTTTCAGCCGCGACTGGGAATTGCCTGGGATCCTACCGGCTCAGGAAAAACAATCGTCCGTACTGCTTATGGCATCTTGGTGGACCAGCCAGTGACGAACACCGTAACTGGGCCGACTGCGAATCCACCTCTGGCAACGCCCTTGTCGTTCACGGGCTCGATCAATCTCGCAAGCGCCCGCACTACCGCCGGAGCTGCCGGCTTGGCGCCCAATACCATCGATCACAATTTCAAGAATGCGTATGTGCAATCCTGGAATTTAAACGTTCAGCGCGAGCTCACGCCGTCCCTCGCCGTAATGGTTGGGTACTTTGGTTCTAAGGGCACGCACCTGCGTCTGTCGCGCAACATCAACCAATTCATCAACGGCGTGCGACCATTTATTCGCTTGTCATCCGCCAGCCCGATCGCTCCCAATACCTTGCTGGGAAACATCACGCAGATTGAAAGCAGCGGTAATTCGAGTTACAACGCGCTTTGGGCTACCGCCACCAAACGCCTCTCGCGTAATTTTCAGTTCAATGCTTCTTACACGTGGTCGAAATCAATCGACTATAACTCGCTTAACTCCCAGGGAGTGGTCGTGCAGAACAGCTACAACTTGCGCGGTGATCGCGGTCTCTCAGATTTTGACACGCGTCATCGGTTTGTAATAAGCGGTCTGTACGAACTGCCGTGGAAGGGCAACCGGCTTGTTGAAGGATGGCAGCTAGGCACAATCGTGCAGTTGCAATCAGGTAATCCAATAAACATTCTTGCCGGCAATCCGCTCGCAATCGCCGGCACTGGCATCGGAGCCGGAGCCGGCATCGCGACCTTTACCGGACTCGCCACTGTGCGGCCAGATTTGATTGGAGATCCAGAAATCCTTGGCACGCCGAACCAATGGTTCACCAACACGGTGTGCGATCCACGTGCTCCGGCAGGCTGCCCCTCCGGCGCTGTCTTCGCGCTGCCTGTGGCACTGGCAGGCACTACCAATGTTTTTCATTTTGGGAATCTTGGTCGCAATGTGCTGATTGGGCCGGGATTCAACAATGTCGATTTCTCGGTGACGAAAAACACTAGATTAACTGACAAGGTGCGATTTCAGTTTCGTGCCGAGTTCTTCGACATTTTCAACCGCGCAAACTTTGGTCAGCCGGGTCGCACAGCCCAGGTTGGCAGCACAGCGTTCGGACTGATCAGCGGTACTCGGTTCCCGACGGGAGACTCTGGAAGTTCACGACAGGTTCAGTTTGCTGTGAAGCTCCTTTTCTAACTGCTGGGATGTGAAGTAAGAGGCCGCCAAGGCGCGAAGAGCGCCAAGTACGCCAGGAGAATACAACGCACAAGCTAGTTGAGTAGATATTCATTCTCTTACTCCAAAGCTTCTGGTGTACCTGGTGCTCTTGGCGCCTTGGCGGTTTGAGTTTCGCCAAAGGTGACCGGTGACGGGTGAAGGTATCGGGTGGCAGGTGTCGGTGTAGGGAAGTCTGGTCGCGAGTTTAATGTTTGGATTAGGAAGCGTGCGAAGCGCGAGTAAGCGTAGAGCCTGGGCGTAAGCCCTGGGTATCCGGTTAATAAAACTCAACAGAGCCCGCGAAGCGGCCGACAGAAGTGAAGAACTGTCGCCCGCTCAGTGGGCTCTAATGATTTTTATGATCCCTGAACCCAGGGCTTACGCCCAGGCTTTACGCTCACGCGTGCTTCGCACGCCGTTTCGCGAGAAAGAAGGAAATGATCGTCGAATATACGAGCCCGAGGATAAGCGATCCGAAGAACATGGCGCTGAAAGCCCGGAGCGCGACTTTCCAGATTGGAAGATTCGCCACCATCGGTTCTGCGGCCATCATCGAAGTACCAACAGCCAAGAGCAGAAACAGGAAGAAGAGAGACGCCGATATCGCGTAGACAAGGGAAATCGAGAGGCCAGTCTTCAAACCATCCTTGAAGCTCATCTCGCCTTGAGCTTTTCTCGACTTGATCCCGAGATAAAGCGCAATGATCGCCGTGAGGTTGAAGAGAACCGGAGCAAGCAGGTTCAGGGTTGACGTGGGCGGCAAGGGAAATACAAAGTGCGTGACGACTACCCAGACAACTATTACCAGCGTGATCAGCAGTCCATATTTAAGCGCAATTTGCATGGTTTACGTTCTTGGAGTGAGGCAACTAGTTTGCCGCTTTTAAAGCGCCCACTAGTCGGCGCACAAACGTTTCCCGATTCCCGATTCCCGATTCCCGATTCCCGATTCACGATTTCGATTCCCGCTCTCACTTTTTCGCCTCGACGATCAAAACTACATCGTTAGAAACGTTGCCGCGTGCGAAAACCATCGTCTTGCCATCAGGTGCGAGATCAAAAGCAAAAATCTGATCCGTGTTGAAGAAAGTTACCTGCCGCGCCGGCCCGCCGTCGATTGGCTGGCTCCAGATGTTCGAAATACCGCCGCGATTATCTACGTAGAGCACCGCCTTGCCATCGGCTGCCCAATCAAGTGCGGGCGAGTTAAATGCTGAAGGCGGCAGGTCAAGAGTCTTCACCGTCTTGCCGTCCTCGAAAGCGAGAATCCCGAGTTGAAAAGGACTGAGCTCCTGTTCGCGATACCTGCAGGCGACGAGCTTACCGTCGGGAGAAATTACGGCCTGGCTTGTCAACTTGTTAGTTAGTTGCTGGCCATTGCCGCCATCGATCGGCGCTTTCCACAATCGCAAGTCGCTGATGTTCTGATAAACAATCCACTGGCTGTCTGGCGAAACCACGGGAGAAACTTCTGCTATCCCGGTAGTAAGCTGCTTGAGGCTCGTACCATCGCTATTCATGCGCCAAACGTGCGGGCCGCCCGTGTGATTGGAAACAAACACAATGAAGCGCCCGTCCGGTGAAACGGCCGGCAAGAAATTCAGAGAATTGTTGTTGATTAAGGGCCGCACGTTGCTGCCGTCCGCATCGACCATCATCAGTTCGGAAGAGCCTGAACCGGCGTTCGTGTAGATAATTCTGCCGTCGGGCATTAAGGCGACGCCGCCCGCACCTTCCTTAGTGCCCGGCGTGACTCTTACAGACGTCTCCGATTTACCATTCGGCGTGACCCAAACGCTCGAGGTGGTTTGACTCTGCGTGGTGGCTATCGTGGATTCGTCGGCGCTGAGACTGACGCCATTGTAGTTGTTCAGATCGTTAGTAATTCTCTCCACCTCACCGCCTGGGTAACCGATATGCCAGAGTTGATTTGGACCGCGCTGCGCCTCTTGCGCGGTAATAATTAAGCCATCGCCTTGTCGCATCCAAACTACTTGCTGCACAAAGGGCCAGCGATGCGAGGAAATCTCCTTCTCTGAACCACTGTTTACCTCGACTGCTACGATTTTATGCGTGTCTTTGCCGTTCTCCAGTCCTGCCACCGGTGCGGCTATCAGGTCGGCGATGGGTGACCAGGAGGGACCGATGGGAGTTCCGGCCGTGAAACGTTCGGGACGTTGTCGCGAGGCGATTTTTCTTTCGCCGGAGCCGTCAGCATTCGCAACGAACAATGCCGTTTCACCGGAGTTGGGAAACTGACGTATCCACGCGAAACGTTTTCCATCGCCCGAGAAAGTGATCGGTGTATCAACGTCTTCAATTACCTTCCGCGGCGTGCCACCCAAAACCGGGATCTGGTAAACGTACCCGATAGCGGCATTCTTCTCATAGACGACGTAGTACACGTAGTTGCCGTCATTCGAGAAGGTGACGCCAATATACCGCGTCTCACTAGGTGGCACGATTTGAACATCGCTTGACGTAGCAGTTTGCCGCACCCAGAGACTTGATTGCACACCATCGCTCACCACGTGCACGACATACTTGCTGTCAGGCGAAATCGTTGCGACTGTAGCCTTGCCCGTGTTTGTCAGCTGCGTGAAACGAACTCTTGAAAACGGCGCTGCTGGTTCTCTAGCTTTGAAGTGCGCCCAAAGCCAGGCTCCACCGCCAATCAGCAGCAACAAGACGAGCGCTCCGATGGCCCAAACGAGTTTATGCCCGCGCACCGAAGTCGCCAGATACTCGGCGCTGGAAACCGTCGGCGTCGCACCGGGTTGCGTTACCGTTCCGGGAAAGGCGCTCATGGTCCGGCCGGCAGTCAAGGTGTCGTGGGTAGTAAGCGAATGACCGCCGGATATTGCGTCAGGCGGTATTGAACGTTCCATTTCTACGCCGGCATCGAGTCGCTGTTTTAGCCGCCGCAGATCGGTAAGGATCTCGCGGGCAGTCTGATAGCGATCATCGCGATCTTTAGTCAGGGCCTTAGTCACGATCCACTCAAGGGCTTCCGGCACGTCGCTGACGTAACGCGCGAGAGGCGGCGGATCCTTGTCGGTGATCGCGACTATTACGTGGCTGGGAGTGGGGCCCGAAAAAGGCGTCCTACCCGTCACCATCTCATAAATGACAACTCCCAAACTCCAGATATCAGTACGCGCATCAACAACCTTCGCGCTCGCTTGTTCCGGGGACATGTAGTTCACGGTGCCCATCACTGCGCCGGGACTGGTGTTAACGAGCGCTCGGGTCGGCGCTTCGGTGTCGGTTGTTTCCGGACGTTCAGTTAACTTGGCGAGTCCAAAATCGAGCACCTTAATGTAGCCGTCGCGCCGGATCATGATGTTGTCTGGCTTGATGTCGCGATGCGCGATGCCCGCTGTTTGCGACGCGGCGAGCGCCGAAGCTATCTGGATGGCGATGTCGAGCGCGTGCCCCAGCTTCATTCCCGAGGCGCCGGCAACTCCATCCGCACTTGAACCAGTGGCCTTAGCGATGTGCTGCCGCAGAGTTTCGCCTTCCACATACTCCATGGCGATGAAGCGCCGCTGGTCAATCTCTCCAATTTCATAGATCGTTAAAATATGGGGATGGTTGAGTCCGGAAGCCGCGTAGGCTTCCTGTTCGAAACGTCGGAGCCGATCTTCATCGCGCGTCAGACTCTCAGGCAAAAATTTCAGCGCCACCAGTCTTCGCATCTGCGAGTCGTGTGCGAGATAGACTTCGCCCATTCCGCCCGCGCCGAGCAGCGAGCGAATTTCATAGCGGCCTAAGGTTGTTCCTGCTGAGATTTGCATCCGCGTACGTCGTAAGTGAACTAAAGACTACTACGGAGAAAAACCAACCGTTGTTGCGTTAACAAAAAGTCCAATGTCCAATGTCCAACGTCCAAGGTCTGTTCGGCAACGAGACTTTGGATGTTCTAATGAAAAGTCCAAAGTCCCAAGTTCCAAGTCTCGTTTGTCAAAAACTTTGGACCTGAAATAAAGGTCCAAACGTTCATGTCCAATGTCTAAATCTCGTTTGCTACAGGAGGTTGGACCTTGGACCCTGGACTTCTATTAGCTGAGCAAGCCGCCAGCCTTTGAGGCGAGATCGCCGAGCGTACCACCCACGCCGCCGCCGCCTTCGCCTGTAATTGCACTATCGATCTGGCTGGCAATGGGAGCTGGCAATTTGTCCTTCACGAAATCCAACACGGTCGTGACGGCCGTGCGGGCCTGTTCTTCAGAGATACCGGTTCTGCTTACTACCTGTTTGATGAGTTCGTCCATGATTGTTTCTCCTCTTCGTCAGTCGTTATGATCAAAGTAACCGCCAAGTCGCCAAGACATGAAGCAGTCCAAATTCCAAATTCCAATGCCCAAAGTCCCCCCGCGCCCAGCTTATGACAACTGGAGGAGGTGCGAACCGGAATCAGACCTTGGACCTTGGGCGTTGGACTTTGGACTACTTCCGTCTTGGCGGCTGGGCGGAGTCATTGTTTCGAAGTCATTCCCAAGCTGGTGATGCCTGACCTGCCTTATCGTGCCAGTAGGGCACCCAAGCCAAACTGAAGTGTTTGATTGCAATGTTCGCTTTAGTCGGTTTTAACGTTACCGTCCCCAAAGTTTCGGATTGCCAGTCAGTCGCTTGTTCCAGAGCCGCCGTTTCATTTTTGAACTGAGCATCCAAACCGGCCAATTGTTCGTTCACTGCCTCAACAGTTTCCTGCGCACGTCCGACGTCTTGTGCTTCTTTCATCGAGCGACCGACGCTACGCGCAGCGGTTGTAGCCCGTCCCAACGTTGAAAGACTTACTGACTTTCGTCCGAGGAACGAGGAGAGCACTGTGGCACCAAACGAAATTGCTGTTTGAAATTTCTGACCCTTCGATTGTTCCGATTCGCGTTCCACTGCCTGTTCCGCGCGTCGCTTTTTTTCTTCCAGCGCCGCCACTTTCGGCGCGTATTTCTGCCGCAGTTTTTCTACCGAGGCGTCGCGCTGCTCGCGTGCTGCCTGCTGCAAACGGAGCCGGAAGTCTTGTTCGGACTCATCGGGATTCGAGGTTTGTTTCAGCCTCTCGCTGCTCAATAGTTCCAACTTTTGTGTGCGATAGAGCCAGCCCGCCAGCTCCTTTTGCCATGCGTTATAACTTTTCGCTTTTCCTCCGGCCGCGGGCAGATCTGCAAAGTGAGCTCCCGGCTCGGGGCTTGTCTCCAGATCCGAGACCGGCAGATCCACCTTTTTGGCCTGATCCCAATCAACCGAAATTACGCCGTCAGCAATCGGCGCGAGCAGGGTCAAACTGCGAGCAGCGTCAACTCGCTTGTCGCTGAAGCGAACTTCCGCAGCGCTAATTAAGTGTGGTTGATAAACAAGAGTGGCGTCCGCTTGCTGATTGCGCACAGGAATAAAGTACTGAGCAAGATCAGGCGGCAAGACCGGCTGCCGCGCTTCCGCGGTAACCTTTGCTGGTGTTGTCGCGGGAACAGTAGCTGTTATCGCAGTCGCCGCTGTCTGACTGGGGCTCGCCTGTTGCTTGATCGGATCCATCAAAGTCTTGATTTGAGTTCTGGTGAGCGGGCCCCGGAGATACGACATCGCCCAACGACTTTCAAAAACTTCCGGACTGTCGTCGTGGACATTGTTCATCAGGAAGATCCGGCTGCTTAAGCCGGCAAGCGTTTCTTCCATCTCCTGTCGATCGAATTTCAAATCGCTGCCGGCCGCCACTCCTTCCAGGCCTTCGAGCACGCGGTTCTTGTCGTTCTCGGTTTGCAAGCGCCCGATAAACCAGGTGCCGGTGTTAGACAGACCTTTGTAGTCCAAGTCGACAGGATTTTGCGTAGCCAACACGACACCCAATCCGAAAGCGCGTCCCTGTTTGAGCAAAGTAAGCAACGGCAGTTTCGACGGCGGATTCGCGACTGGTGGGAAGTAGCCGAAGATTTCGTCCATGTACAAAATCGCGCGCAAGCTGGTGGTACCGGATTGGGTTCGCATCCAACCAAGAGTTTGGTTCAACAGCAGTGAGACGAAGAACATGCGTTCCGCATCGCTCAGGTGCGCGATCGAGAAAATCGCAACTCGCGGTCTTCCTACCGGCCCGTAAAGAAGCTGCTGCACATCAAGCGGATCACCCTCCATCCAGGTACCGAAGCCGGGCGCGGCCAGCAGATTGTTGAGCGCCATAGCCAGCTCGAAACGCTCCTTCGCCGGAAAAAACGAATCCAGATCCATAACGCCGATGCGTGTCAGGGGAGGTGTTTGAATCTGCTGAATGAGAGCAGCGATGTCCAGATCGCTTCCGTTCGTCCACGCGTGGTTGAGGATGTTCGAAAGCAGAATATGTTCGCGACTCTTGATCGGGTCAGCGTCGATACCGAGTAAGCCAAGCAGACTGGTAGCGGTGGTATTCACCCGCTCGCGCATCAATTCGTTATCTTCACGAATAGGTTGCGGAGGAGAGGCGAACGACTTCAGTACAGAAACAGGAATGCCGGCGTTGCTGCCGGGTGTATAAACGCGGAAATCGGCCGCATCGCGCAGGCGTTTGATCCGAGCGCGATCCTGCCCCCACTCCGCCAAACCCTTTTCCCAGAAACCGGCTTGTTGCGTGGCATAGTCCGCGGCTGAGATGCCCTTTTTTGCCGCGTCGTCTTCATTGATCCAGGGGGCAAAGTCTTCTGGTTTCAGTTCGGGAAAAGTGAGCAGAAGGTTTGCGAGGTCGCCTTTAGGATCGATCACGATGGCGGGAATGCCATCAATTGCCGCCTCTTCAATCAGCGCCATGCAAAGTCCGGTTTTGCCGCTGCCGGTCATGCCCACACAGACCGCATGCGTAACAAGATCTTTCGAGTCGTACAGCAGCAGACCGTCTTTTGGTTTCTTTGTTTTTAAGTCGTAAGGACGCCCGAGATAGAAAGCACCCAGCTTTTCAAAGTCCTGCATCGGCTAAGACCTTTCGCTTAGGATCTGGAATGGAGATAGGGTAGCAGTAGTTTAACAAAAAGCGCAGGACCCCGATCGCTATCGCTCCACTTTTTGAGGTCGCTGCACCACGATCCAGCCGTTTCGGTCAAACACTCTAACGTACCCCTTTTGTTCCAGCTGCGTTATGTAGTTTGCTATTTCCTGAAAACTCTCATGTGGATAGTGAGTGACGTGGCTGCTCGCAATAGCGTAATCAGGGTCCGGGGCAGGCAGGTTAGGATAGATGATGTAAATACCACGCCGGTGAGTTAAATGGGGAGCGATATTTACCTGGGCCACTACGGTAGCATCGCGTGGTATTACCTTCACTGCATCGAGCCCATCTTTTGCTACATCACTCAAGCGCCAAGAGTTCGCAGTGGTTAGAACCCAAAGCGGCTGTGTCGGCAACAGGTACAGATTAACTAGAAGCATGCCGAGGGTCACCAGGAGAACAAACGCGCGCCGCACTCTCTCAAACTTTACTAACCTGGCGATTCGGGCTAACCCATCGATTGCGGCTAAGGCGAGAATCGGTGCAAGCGCAGCGTTGTAGTGATAAGCCGGTTCCCACATCCCGCCGCGGCTCGAGAGAAATCGTTCAAAGATGATGGGCACCGCCAGGATCAGAATTGGGGAGAGCACTGAGAAGAAAAGGAAAGGGAAAAAGAGCATCCAGGCTGTTCTCAGCTTAGCTTCCGGTGAAGTCAGAAGCTGAAAAACTAGAAGCGGTCGCTTCACCATGGTTGCGAGCGCACTGCTTAAGTCTGGCCCAAGTTGTTCGTAAGTCCAGTGACGGTATACCCGCCCACTGAAAAAGGGCATGAAGACCTTCGTAATAAGAGGGAAGCAAGCTGCTCCCGCCAGTAAGCTAATGAGTCCGTCTTTATATTGTCTTAGCAGGAGCAGATAGATTCCGAAGAAAGCCACCAGAGCGGACAGGTTTTCTTTGGTGAGGAGCAGGAGGATCAAACACGCAAAGTATCCTTTTCGTACTTTTAGGTCGATGAAATAAACGGCGAAGGCGATCAGCGGGACTGCAACCGCAATCTCATGAAACTCAAACTCTGCAGTCCGCTGTAAGGCCCAGTAGAGCGAATAAGCGATCCCAAAGATCCAGGCCACCGCTTTGCCGTGCCTGCGCTCCGCAAAGAGAAAAACAGGTACAACCGAGAGAGCCAGGAGAAAACTCTGTGTGACCAGCAGCGCTTCAGCCGTGTCAACAATCCAGAAGACCGGGGCCAGCAGCGCGACGATAGGATGAAAGTGATCGCCTAATAGATTTTCGGGCAGGTTCGTCCGGACTGTAACTTTCGCAGCTCCGCCTCTGCTGTAGAGCCAGATAGCTTGATCGAACACGGCCAAGTCCCAGGCGCTTTCAAAACGTCGATGGCGAAAGATCGACATTGCGGAAAAAAGGAAAGTGTCAACCAGAACCAGCAGCAATAAAAATTTGCGGCGTCGCAGTGAGTCCGCCAGACGCCGCAAGGCTGATATAAATCGTTTGTAGTCGATTGTGACGGTCTTCAACCCGTCCCCCACGGTTGCAAGAATGCGAATACTCTTCCAGTCATGATCACGCGCGCAAACTTACATTACTTGTCGGGAAGCAGCCACTTCGTGCGCGTGTAAGCGATGCGGAAACCCTGGCGCTCGGCGTTGCGTTGCGAAGCGCTGCCGGGCAGTGCTCCCATTGTGGCAATGGTGCAACCGTGATCAGCGGCATAGCGCAGCCGGCTATCGAGCAATGCTAACTGCGCGCCTTGCTTCCGCCCTTCTGGAATTGTGCTCGCACCAGCCAGCAAGGCGACATCGTCGTAAATGCTCATTGCGCCGGTAGCGATTGGCTTCCCATCCAACTCCGCGATAAACGACAAGCCGTCAGCTCGCTGCGCGACAACTTTGCCGAACCTCAACATGAACTCCGCTAACTCTGGAAACTCGCTCCAGCCGCGCGAAGAAGTTTTCGCCCAGAGTTCCACCTCACCCGCTGTAGTAAGCCGCACCTGGATCTTTTCGTTGCGCAGCTCGGCGTAGGAAACGCCGCGTTCTATGGGCCGGAACAGAATAGTTGTGAACTCACAAGGTTGATAGCCACGCTCATTTAGTAAGGGGAAGATCGCAGAATCGGCTAACGGACTCACTTCATGGAACACGGGAGCATCGCGGTCCTGAAAGAATTTCTCAATACGATCAAGATCTTTTGTCGCGACTGGATCAAATAAACCCAGTCCAAAGGTTTGCGTCAAAGGCGAGTCGACGCCATCAAACATCGCATAAACGCCGCAGACGTTGATCCATTCCGCTCCGACTTCCGGAAAGGCGCGGGCACGAGCTTCGACAAAGCTCGCATTTGAGCGCGCCTCCGTTCTTTCCAGGCGACGCGACAAAGACAGGTCGGAAAAGATTTGCGTAGTTGGTGGAGTTAGCATTAAAGGAATCCAAAGTTCTGAGAAATAATTCAGCCACAGATAACGCCGATTTCACAGGTCAATGAACAGAGCTATTAAATGGCCCTAGAGCATTTCATCAATCGTGTCGAACTGTGTTCATCTCTGGCGGATGTTATTTTCGAAGCTTCAACAACAACCGGCGCATCTTATAAACGAAATACGGATGCCACATGCGGCGCAGGCTGTCTACTGAGAACCACCAGAAGTTTAGCGAGATGGTCGGTTCGAGCGCTCGGGCATAATGCCACCACCGCACTGGGATAAAAAGAACTTCTCCCGGCGCCAGCTCAAGTTCCAGTGGCGTCGCTTTCCTAAATCGCGGAAACCGTTCGAAGTCCGGAGACTCAACATTCACCGGACTGTAATTCACATGACCAAGATCCAGGCTTGGATAATAAAGTAAATATGATTGCTGCGGCGGAACCAGCAGCAACTTCTTCCTGCCATGAATCTGAACGAGAAGATTGTGCGCCGAATCAAAATGAATTGGCGTAACAATTCCCGCCGGACCGAGCCAGAATGTCGCGGCCTTCTTAGCTTTGCTTTGCACAGCAGCTGGATAAAGCTGCGGAATATTCATGTAGGGCTCAAGCGAATCGATGTCAGCTTGCAATTGCGGCAGTTCGTTGAAGATCGGATATTGCGAAACATAATCTCGTGAGCTTTGCTGCCGAGAGCTCATCGCCTCGATAAACGCGCCCAAAGTTGTCGTGCGGCGTTTTCGATTGCGGTAATACTCTGTGGGATCGTTTGTGAGACCTTCATCATTCCACGCGGTGTAAACCACCTTCGCATGGGGATGTTGTCTTTGGAAGAACTCCGGCGTCCATTTTCCAATCGCTTGCCAATGGTCCGTGATGCCAGTGATCACGACTGGGCGATTGAGTCGGACGTATTGCTGATAAAACTCGCGTGGCGTCGGACGGCTTATGCGATTTATGAGTCGGGCGACCTCGCTCATAAACTCATGTTCGCACAGCGTGGAGGGAAGTTATAAGCACAATTCATTTTCCATTTATCATTCGCAGATTCAAGTTGGAAGTGCAACCCATTAGATCTTCGGGGTCTGTGACCTCCGGTGCGCGGCAAGTCTCTGACTTGCCGACACTCGCTTCCATCATAAGCGGAGGTCTCTGACTTCAGTTATGGGTCAAAGACCCCAGCGTAAGATGCATGCCTTGACGGCAAGTCAGAGACTTGCCGCGCACCGAGGTCACAGACCCTGCTAAGATCTCATTGGGATTCCACGAATATCTTAAAGACCGGGCTCTAACCAATTCATGTTCCATTTCATTTTCCGTTTGGGAACAACTTCAAACGCAGAGACGCAGAGACGCGGAGGCGCAAAAGCAAAACAGCTACGACAGCGATTCAAGTGATAGTAGCCATTTGAATGCTTTCTTCGCGGCTCTGCGTCTTCGTGCCTCGGCGCTTTAGTTAAGCGAATTAACGAATTAATGACAAATGAGAAATGGAAAATGTATTTGTATTTCCGATCCGAGTAGTGTCTAGCCTGGCTTCACCAGGTATTCAACCTGCACACAGCCATTCGGGTGGGCCTTGGTGGAGACCAATTCGAGATTCAGCTGTCGCGTGACGCCCTGAAAAAGCGGAATGCCCTGGCCCAGCAGCACCGGATGAATATTCAAACTGAGCTCATCGACAACACCTTCAGTCAAAAGACTTCCCGCCAGTTCACCGCCGCCCATCAGCCAAATATCTTTCCCCGGCTCGCTCTTTAGTTCTCGCACAAAAGCGCCGGCATTTTCCGAAACGACTTTAAAATCATCCTCGGGTCCTGCTTTAAGCGTGCGCGAAAAAACAAAGCTCTGCATGCCCCCACTGAAACTCGCTTTCTTTTTAGCCTTGCGCGACTTGCGTAGTGGTTGGTTATGTCCAATTGCTACCTCGTAAGTCTTTCGGCCCAGCAGCATGCAGTCGACCGAACGAAAGAATTCGGCCATGCCATAATCCGTGCCGTCGTTGAATAACCATTCAACTCCGCCATCCAGCCGGGCGATGAAGTTATCGAGACTGTTGGCAACGAAGTATTTCACTTTCCGCATGGCGTTAATCCAATGGCGTTAATCCATAGGGGCGTTTTTTCCGAGATCGCCTCATGTCGCTTGGTGCTTTCGTAAATCGGGATGTCCACCGGGCGGCACCCCTGCAATAGTTCTACTTGACCCGATAGAAAACAAACACACCGCCATTCTTCAGGCGTTTGTGCTCGAGCAATTCCAAATCAAGTTGCTCGTTCATTTCATAGAAAAGCGGGATGCCGGACCCGAGCAATACAGGTTGAATGTTCAAACCAATTTGGTCGATCAAGCGCGCTTGAAACAGCGAGTGCGCGAGTTCGCCGCCGCCCATCAAGCAGATACCTTTTCCTGGTTGGTTTTTTAGTTGGCGCACAAATTCCGCCGCGTCCTGCGAAATTACCTCTACGTCTTTGCTGTGCGGTTGTTTGAGCGTGCGTGAGAAAACGTAGTTCTTAGCCCCGGGATACGCCCCGCTGCCGCTACGAGCGGCGACTTCAAAAGTCTTGCGACCCATCACGACAGTGTCGATCGTCTTCCAAAACTTTTTGGTAATCTCTGCCACCTCGTCATCCCACACGAGCCAATCACCCGCGCCGTCCGGGCGGGCGATCAAATTGTCGAGACTGTTTGCGACGCCAAAGGTTACTAAACGCATGTTGAATCGGGAGCTTAGAACAGGAAGTTAGGACATGTCTTGGCGGTTTTTGATGCTCAATCTGAACATCTAATTATAGGTCAGGAAGGGGCCCGCCCCCGCCCCCACCCCCGATTGCCGATTGCCAATTGCTGATTGACTATTACCTTCTGTTGGATTTCATTCTTCAACGTGACTAGTTGGGCCGAACCCCAAGGAACAATTGGCAATCGTCAATTGGCAATCGTGAGCGGGGCAGGCCCCATCTTAACCGGTCATCTGCGATCGGAAGGCTTACTGCCTCAATCTCTATCAGGCGATTCACGAGTGTTTCGGTTCTAAGAGAGTCTTGCAAACTCCTGGTGAGGTATTGGTAGTTTTCCGAAACTGTTTGTAGAAACGGCTCAAATCGTTATAACCAACATCAAGAGAGACATTGATTATGTCTTCGCCGCGAGCGAGTCGCAGCGGTGCATCAGCGACTCGCAGTCTCCTTAAGTATTCGCTTGGGCTCATTCCAAAATCCCTCTTGAATTGTCGCGACAGATGCGCATGCGATACGCCCACGCGTTCGGCAATACGTGCAATCGAGGGATCAGCCAGATGATTTTCGTCGATGAGCCGTTTCGCTTCTCGTGAGATCAAAGAAGCGGAAGGACAAGCCTCGATTGATTGGCGATTCCTTCCTGCGCGAATCAATTCGATAGCTGCGGCGCCGCTAGTTGGAGAGTTAAAGCTGGTGTCGAAGAGGAGTGGTGGATCTAAAAGCTCGTCCGGCAAGTCGACGCTAGCGGCAATCCCGACAACACGACCTCTGGGGTTTTGAAAGCGTAACCGGGTCAGTGAAAACGGCGGATAGAGAACGCCAAAACAGTTATCGGCCGGACGAACTTGCTTCGCGTCTACAACGAATTCCACATTGCCCGATGTAAGTTTGTAGAGTTCCAGCAGCCAGGCCGAGCAGGTGATCACCACAGCATCGAGAATGCCTTCGGGCAATTCATCCTCGAAGACGTAAGAGCCGTCGCTGAGCAGCTGGGTTCTGCGTCGCGACGGCAATGATGCCGTCTTTTTAGATGCAGGCGCGGAATTGGAAGCTGACATGAAACCCCTTTTTAAAAGTCTGCCGCGAGAACAGCGTCAATGCATTTGATCACAGGTTAGCAAGGGGCCGGCCCCCGCTCACTATTGCCAATTGACGATTGCCAATTGCCAATTGTTCCTTTGGGCTTCAGCCAACTAGTCACATTCAACAATGAAATTCAACAGAAAGTAATAGTCAATCAATAGTCAATTGGCAATCGTGAGCGGGGCAGGCCCCCTTCCCGACCGGCAAATTAATTCCTAAGCTAAATTTCAAAAATAGATCTCCTCAATCTTATCGGCGAGCTCGGCGAGGGGTGCGTTGCTACGATTTGCCTGAACAATGATTGTGAACTTCCGATCCAGGTAGCGACGGATGAATTGAGTGCAGCCGATGGTGTTGCCGCTGTGCCACACGGTCCGTTGACCGCGCCGCTTCTCAATGAACCAGCCAAAGCCGTAACCAGTGTCTTCATCGACGCTCGCTCCGCTGGTAAAGGCTTGTTGCAAGGTCGTGTCCTTCACCAGTTTGGTGCCTCGTAGCGCCCGATCCCATTTGTAAAGATCTTCAACTGAAGAATAGACCGTGCCATCGCCACGCGTGGAACTCGTCAAACTTTGATCCGTTCGCACAAAAACGTCGTCGCGCCTGGAATAGCCATAGGCTCGATGCGCCTCATCTGAACGATCGTCGCGGTGATAAAGAACCGTACCCTTCATTTTCAACGGCGCGAAAATGTTTTGCCGCAAAAACTCCGGAAAGGACATTTCGGAGGCTTTCTCAACGATCAAGCCGAGCAGCACATAACCGCTGTTGCTGTAGCGATAGGCGGAGCCAGGAGGGAAGTTCGTGTGATCCTGCTGCTTCATCAGCTCAAGTACGTCCTGATCGGTAAGCGGCACGATTGCTTTCTCGTCCATCACATCTTCGTAGGCAATTATTCCCGAAGTGTGATTCAGGAGTTGTCGCACCGTGATCTGTTTGCCGTATTCGGGAAACCCGGGAAAGAAGCTGGCGAGGTTGTCGTCGTACGACAGGCGCTTGCGTTCAGCAAGGATCATGATTGCCATCGCCGTGAACTGTTTGGTGACGGAAGCAAGGCGATAGTTTGTGTTAGTCGTCGCGGCAATTTTTGATTCGACGTTTGCCAGGCCATACGCTTTTTTAAAGAGTACCTTGTCGCCTTCGATCACGATGATGCTGGCGCCCGGCGTGCCGGGTTGCGCGTAGTCAATGAAGAGTGCGTCCATGGCTGCCGCTTTTTCAGCTGGAGTTTTCATTGGAGATGAAAATAAAACCGGAAGGAGGATTAGCGCCAGCATTGCTTGGTAATTTGATTTCATCGGATGCTCGCCTGAAATACATGTTAAGTCACGACCACTTAAGCCGAGCAATACGCAGCCAAGCCACGGAATGCTCCTTTAACCCATAGGCCTGGTTAATTCTTTCCGAGATCGACCTTCTTCCCTTCAATCAACCACCAGGCGCTGATGGCGCTCAAGACCGCCAGGAGTGCAGAGCCCAACGCTACTCGACGAAAGCCAGCTCACGAACGATTCATTGATCGCTTCCTGCAGCTTCGTTTTAGTCAGCAGCGTCAAGACTCGCCGGCAATTCAACGTCTGCCATCCGCATTCGCTGTTTGTCTAATTCCTGCTCCACTTCTGGCGCGAGGGAAAACTCTCGCAGCCGATCATTAAGGCGGCTATTAAATCCCTGCAGCATCACGAGGCCAAATACCGCCACCGCCAGCAGCCCTGCTGTACGCGACACTGCATTATTGATTCCTGAAGCAACGCCCGCGCGATTCTCCTTCACCGAACTCATCACGGTTGTTGTCAAAGGCGCGACACTTATGGCCATCCCGAGACCCAAGACGACTACAGCCGGAAAGAACGTTAGCCAATAGCTGCCTCCGACGCTGGGGAGCATGAACAAAAGAAATCCGCCGGCCACAATGATCGGTCCGACCACGAGAGGCAACTTCGCGCCATACCGTTTAATCAGGCCGCCAGACCAGCGCGAGAGCAGGAACATGAGCAGAATAAACGGCAACAACGCCGCGCCCGCGGCCGTCGATGAGTAGCCTTGAACCTGAATCAGATTAAGCGGAAGAAAGAAGAGCGCGCCGCTGAGTGCGGTATAGAGGAAGAGCGTCAGCAGGTTTGCTCCGCTAAAGTTGCGCGAGCGAAACATCGTGAGCGGCAACATCGGGTTTCGTTTCCGCGCTTCAATAATTAGAAACAAAACCAACGTGACCACTCCCACACTCAAGGCCGTCGACGATCAGCGGGTGAGAAAAGCCCAACCTTGACGATTCAATCAAGCCAAAGACAATCCCGCCTAAACTAATGGTTGCCAGCGTCGCTCCCGGCCAATCTAGTCCCTGCGATTCTTCGTCGCGACTTTCGGGCACGTGCAGGAAAACCAGAAGCAGCACAACGATCGTGAACGGTACATTGATAAAGAAAATCGCTCTCCAGGAAACTTTTTCAATTAACCAACCGCCCAGCACTGGCCCAACGGCAGCCGTGATCGCCGTAAACCCTGACCAGGTGCCGATCGCTCGCCCACGTTCTTCTTCACTGAAAGAACTGCTGATGATGGCGAGGCTCCCAGGAACAAGGAGCGCCCCACCAATGCCTTGCGCGGCGCGTGCGATGATCAGCTGATTGATGTTGGGAGCAAGGCCGCAATAAATCGAGGCCAGAGCGAATAGCGAGACGCCCACGATGTAGATGCGTCTGCGTCCGAAGTTGTCGCCGAGCGAGCCGCCGGTTAGAAGAAGGGCAGCAAGGAAGAGCGCGTAGGCTTCGACCACCCACTGCACATCGATAACTGTCGCATTGAGATCCGATTGCAAAGCCGGAAGAGCAACGTTGACGACGGTGCCATCAATAAAGACCATGCTGGAACCGAGAATGGTTGCGGCGAGAATCCAGCCGCTCCGATCATTTTCCATTTGTCATTTTCTATAATTTCCATTCCTCATTTTCCATCGGGAAAACTGAAACCGCCAAGACGCCAAGGGTCGCCAAGCAGAATAGGACGCATTTAGTGCTTGTTATTAGTACTTTGTTCAAGTACCTCAGCTTACTGGGCCTGGGCCTCCCAAAGTCTTAAGTTCAAAGAAACCAAGATCAAAGCTCGTTTGTTTCCTGGCGCCCTCTGCGGCCCTTGGCGGCTTGGCGGTACCAGTCTCGCCAAGGACGAATGAGAAATGGAAAATAATGGGAAATGAGAAATGGAAAATGATTCTTTTCAACGGTTCGAAGATCTCAGCTACAGAAGCAGTGAATCAACCCGGTGAGCGTGTACCATTTGCTCACAGGGAGACCAGGCGAATACCGTGAAGCGTCCATCCTGCGAAGCGACAAGAGCGAGAGCGTCGCGTTGGTCGTAAACAAACTGCGCCGCCGATAGATGACGCGTGCCGCCGTTGAGTGCTGGATGAACGACTTCAGCAACGTCGCCGACAATCGGCTCCGTGATGACCATCTGCTCAACCGGAGCACTCCCACCCGCGCGCCGAATCTTTACACCGAACGCAAGCGCTTCGTAATGCTCATTAATCACCGTGGCTCCATCAACAGCCGTAAGTCCACCCACAGTATCGACGGCTTTCCGCAGCGAGGCGTCCCAAAGATGATTCTCTTCCGTGGCCTTTTGGTCGAGCAGGTGAGTCAGTCCGGTGTACGGGGGTGAGATGGCATATTGGATCGGATGCACTATCGACTCGCGCCAGCCATCATCTCCGGCGGGCACGACGAGCAGAGAACCACCGTGTCCATGCGCGCGCATCGAAGCAGCGAGTTGCACGAGAAGATTTACCGAGTTGTGATTCTCACTCCACTCCTCGGGCGAAGTGAAAGCCAGCAGGGCTGCCAACAGCGCCGGACAGTCCGGCAGACTCGTGCCTTTCTCATCGACGATCTTGACGCGTTTCCCTTTCAACACCGCGACATTGGCAAACTTTCCAAAACCATCGAGCCGGCGATGTTTGACAACGAGCAAACCCGGCTCGATTACTTCCAGAACGAAACAGAAACTCGGAACCTTCCGCGTCGCACCCCAGATTCGCAGCTCATCCCCATCGAACCAAACACCATAGTGAATTCCCGGACGCTCTACCGCCGGTGCGAGTTTGGTCAGAGTTCGCGGAATTAGCGGTAGACTCTTTCCGAAAACTATTGGCTGCACGGTTTGCTCGGGAGGAAGAAATGCAAGGGAGATTTTTGGAGAGTTGCCTTCTTCATGACGCAGGCTGGCCCAGAACGCAGCGTCAATCATCGTCTCAATTGATTGCGCGTCGGGCTGTGAGGCCAGCTCGTCTTCGCCACGATCGCGCGCGGCCGCGAGGTGACGCGAGAAATGCGCTTCCACTGTAGCCGCCACGACACGGGCCGCTTCATAAGCAGACTTGTTATCGTCGACTAGTTGATTTTCAGTCTCAACACTCATTGATTAAACGAACCACAGTTCTGCCGCCAGGACGCCAGGGTTTGAAGAGGTCGAAAGATTCATAAGCTAGCCTAACTTGGTTGCGTGGCGGCGCCTTTCATCGCCCGATCGAGTACTAACAACGCCACGCCAACAAAACCACAACCAACGACATCACCAATTGTCCACCAAAGTGGCATGCCCAACAAAGTAGTCAATGGCGGCGAAGACCACAGCTGCGATTAAGAAAGCCACCGCGTTAAAGAAAACCAGGAGCCGGTAGCGTCTCACATCTGTTGCCAGCAGCCATAAAGATACTCCATGCATGCCGTACGCATAAGATGCCTGGCGAATCATAAACATGATAAGCGGACCGTCGGGCATTTTCCCCATGCCCAGCCAGCTATGCGAAGCCTCCATCCAGGATCGGGGCATTACGACCGCAAAGAAGGCAAGAATCTCCACGGTGCCTGATAAGCGAAGGACTAAGGCTTGTAGTTTTTCGGGTGTCATCGATTAAGTCTCAAGTCTCAAAATTTCCAATCTCAAATCTCCAATCTTAAGTCCCCCGGCTCCCGACATCCGATCCCGGACATCCGCACTAATACGCGGTACCCGACACCTGATCTCCAACACGCGGCACTGATACCCGACATCCGATCCCCAGCACCTGTTTACCCGGCACCCAACACCTGATCTCCGACACCCGGCACCCGGCACCCGACACTCCGATCCCCGGCACCCATTGCCCGTCCCTACTTTTTATAAACGTAGTAGACAACGCCGGCGTAGTCGTCAGTAAAAAGAAAAGAATCATTGCCCAGGCTCAAGATGTCGCAGGGACGCCCGTGAATCTTTTTGCCCTTGAGAAACCCGTCGATGAAGTTTTCAGGAGTGGTATGTGCTGGAATGCAGACCTCGCAATCGCACCACTCGATAGCCGCGATTGAGTTGCTCTTTAGTTGAGCCATGAAGTCCCACCAGAAACGAGTCGCGCAGCTCGGTAGTGCTGTCGTTGCCGAAGTATTCAAATCCGAGTGGCGAGCTGTGCGCGGCGAAAGCTGCATAGGCCGAAGGGAGATTCCGACAATTCATTTTGCTGGAACGCGGATTAAATTTCGGATCACTGACGCGTAAGCGACCGACCTGATAGCAATACGGCCAGCCGTAATTCGAACCTGCTTTCAATGCGTACATCGTATCGGGAGGCTTGTGATCGCCCAGATGATCGGAGCCCATGTTGGTTGCGAACAGTTGGCCGTCAATCCAACGCAACCCCACCGCATTGCGCAAGCCGCGCGCAAAATGTCTCTGATTCTTGCCGTCCGGATCCATTTCGATTACGCTGGCCCGAACGTCTTCTTTTTCTTCACACGCGTTACAACTGCTGCCCACCGAAATGTAGACTTTCCCGTTTCCACCAATGGCAATCGTGCGAGTGAGATGCCAGCCGCCATACTTGTAATCCAAACCATAGTCGGGAAAAGTGGCAAGCACTTCCGGCCTCGAGGTTGGCGCAATTTCACCTTTCGTGAAGCGATAACGTACTAGTTGGTGTGTCAGCGCGAGGTAGAGCCAGTCAACGCCAGCTGGATCAGTGTAGAATGCGATGCTGTTGGGATTACGCAAATTTCTCAAGTAAGTCGTAACTTTCTTAAAGCTACGGGTGGCCGGATCAAACTGATCGAGAATGTAAATTACGCCTTGTTTGTTGTCTGTGAGATTGAACATGTCCGTAACGAAGATCCGGCCATCAGGACTCTTGGCCATAAAGCGTACGCGTTTCAATCCTTCGGCCGCGACGCTGATACCAAACTCTTGCGGAAGGTTTAGCGTGAACGATCCAGCGCTTCTGCCTTTAGTAAGTGTGATGCGATTCGGCGCGAGTTTTAGAGCTGAGGAGTTGGCTTGTATTGGGTCTCTAGCCAGGGTCGTCAAATCAGCTCTTAAGCCAATGATTGAAAACAAGATCAGACTGAGCATGATCAGAAGTCAGAAGTCAGGAGTCAGAAGTCAGGAGTCAGGAGTCAGAAGTCAGTGGTCATTAGTTAGTAGCCAGTAGTCCCCGCCTAATTTTCCAAGGACGGCGTTCAACAGCAGCTCCTGACTCCTGACTATTGCGCTTTTAGAATCCAACCTTGAGGATCGACGACGACTTTTTGTCCTTCTGTGACCGGAATCGTAACAGTGCCATTTGGCAGATCGTAACGCCTCGTTGCATTATCAATCTGCACTTCAACCGGCATCGGAAACGGCAGACCGTCGGGCGACTCCCAGCGCAGCTTCACCTGGTTATCGCTGTTCTCAGTTATCAACTTGGGCAGCTTTGGTTGCCGCAGGTAAACTTCGAAGAACCAATCAAGATCTGCTCCTGACTCTCTCTCTGCTATTTGCAGAAAGTCGTCAGTCGTCGCGAAGTGCACCTGCTTACCGTTTGTTATTCTCTCCATGCGGGGATCGGGATACGCCATTTTTCTCAACGACTTGAAAAACGGTTTCTCGCCGATAAGGTAACGCAGGGTATGCAGGATCACTGCGCCCTTGGCGTAAATATCTCCGTCGCTATTCACGTAATCAGGAGCCTGCATATACATCTGTGTCGTCGTGCGCGATTCGCGCGGTGCCACGGGCTGCTTGTTGCGCAGACTTCTCATCCGGCCCGCCATTGCTTTCAGGTATGCTTCTTTACCGCTTACCTCCTCAAGATAAAGCGAGTCCATAAAACTCTGGAACCCTTCGTGAATCCAGAAATCGCGCCAGTCGCTCGCCGTCACGAGGTTCGCCCACCACTCATGACCCAGCTCGTGCAGCATTAGCCAGTCAAAACCATGTTCGTTAAGAGTGAAAGTGCTGCCATAGGCGATGATGGTTTGGTGCTCCATGCCGAGATGGTTTGTATGCACGATGCCTGCCTTTTCCGCGCGAAAAGGATACGGGCCGAGATGCTTCTCCAGGAACCGCAGATAGAGTTTTGTTTGCTTCACAACTTCGAAGCCTTTTTCATAGTCTTCCGGCAGTACCCAAAAAATGACTGGTACTACTCCGCCTGCGACACTCGTGTACTTGTCCTCGATGGTCTTGTACGGACCGACGTTCACTGTGATGCTGTAGTTATTGATTGGCTGCGAGGTATGCCAGGTAAACGTTTGTGTACCGTCCTGATTTTTGACGACACTGCGCAGCAGCCCATTTGCCACAGCGACCAGCGGTTGCGGCACCGTGTAATGCATCGTCGTCGTTTCGGGCTTATCAGATGGGTGATCTTTAACGGGGAACCAGATATCAGCGCCATCGTTCTGGCAAGTCACAGTGAACCAATGCTGTCCGCTCTTTGTTTTGGACCAGGCAAATCCGCCCACCCACGGAGGCCGGGGAGCGACGCGCGGTTTGCCGCCGTAAGAAATCTTTACGCGCACATCATCGCCCGCTCTCTTTGTTTTCGGGAAAGCGATCCAAAGCTTTCCTTCGCGACGTTCGAAACGCAGTTGATCGAGACTCTTTCCGTCAGCGTTAACCAAATTTACGGAATCAACGACTAGTGGCGGATCGAGATCCATCACAAACCAATCCAGCGTATTGACGATCCGCGCGTGCGCCGTCAAGGCACCTTTAATCGTTTGCGCCTCGGGATCGATCTTTAGATCCAGGTCATACGACTTTACGTCATAAGCAGCTTGCTCCGGCATCAAGGGGCCGCCCGAACTGCTGCCGCGTACGCCGAGCTGTCGTTGCGCATCGACATGCGCACAGGAGCAAAGCACTAAAGCAAAAATAGTCGTTAAAAGGATAAGGGTTTTCTTCATGATTAGTTTCTCGCTAAGCCGATCATAGATTTGGTCGCAATATCTGTCCAGAAACCCTGATGGCCTCGCGTGGACACGCTGGTGCTAGACGAGCCTTTGTGATTGCGAACGATATGCTCCGAGACAGTACGCCGCGTACAGCGCCGCTGCTAACTCAAGCAGCGCTATTACTGCAGCGCTTGTGATGAATTGGGAATGCATTTCAGGACTGCCGGCAGGCAAATGGCTGATATTGTCTGGCGACACCAGTAAATAATGATGATAGGCGCCAAACAGGAAGCTTCCCAGCATGGAAAGAAACAACACCCAGAGGCCGATTGTAAAATAACGAGTCCAAACAACTGCAGCGGCCACGATTGGGGCGAGCAGAATTACGATAAAGACGAATAGAGTCTTCGCCGGTGGAAGGTCGATGGCGAGACGAGTGTGCGCATTGCCGTGCCAGAGTGATGCGGCGAGATGAATTGCGACAAGTCCGGTAATCAACATCCTGGTCATAGAAGGTTCCTACGTACGTCTAACAAGGTTCGCGCTAGTTGCCTGACCGCCGCAACTTATTCATTTGATCGAAGAAAAGTGGCAAGTCATTCCGCCAACCATGCCCCAGGCTCAACAGAAACTCGTGTTCACCTTTATGAGAGCTAACCGGCCTGTGCATCGAAGCCATTACGGCCCAAACCGCCTCGCCCTTCTTACGGTTACCCTCAAACTGTGGATCAACCAGGAAGGTAAGGTAGGCGCGGCAACCCGCCGGCGACCACACAGATTCCAGAAGCCACATCTCATCAACCCACCACTCAAGGTTTTCTTCGTTGCCGGCGAGGCGCCAGCCATACTCTGACAGGCGGTTGAGTAACTCTGTCTTTTGAAATTGCATTGCTAGAGTAGAGATCGAAAGCATTCGAAGCAGTTATCCCCGGCACTATGCGAACCTTTTCGATTCCAAGGAGACGAAGACCGACCAAAAGACGTCCAGAAACTGCACGCCGATGAATAGCGGCCACAATGGAATCGGCGGCTTGATTGACTTGATGGCGAAACTCGGGCCGTAGTGTCCAACAAACATTGGACTACTTTAAAAGATTCTTCTCGAAGTGGTGGCCAAAACTGTCGTGTAGATATAGTCCGCGACAAGGTCATGAGAAAGCATCAGGCCTTGGTCGCTGATAGTAACGAGTCCTAATCGGGTGAGAACTTCCAGGTCTTCCTGTGCAACCACTCTTTTTAACGGCTGCATAAGCCTTATGCCCGGTTGCAACGCAAGATCACGCAGGGTTGCAAGCTGAGAGGGCGTCAATTCCGCGAAAACTCGATCAAGCACCATTTTTACGGTCAGCTCGACTTGCTTAAGGCGATTTTGTGTGGGCTCAATTGCACGTTCAAGGCTTATAGGTGCATCCTGCTCAGTCAGCTTTTCCTCCTCTGATTCGAGATATTTTAACTCGCGGTGCAAACGCTCCTGCTCCTGCTCCAGGCTTTCCAACACATCCCTGTGAAGCGTGGTTGCGGGCGCCTGCTCGGAAGGCGTGGCCAGATCCGCAACCAGATCGGTCGGGCTTTTGACGTCTGTCGCACCCCTTGCTTGTTCAGTTAATGCTGCAAGGCGTTCTTCAAAAAGCGGCCATAGTCGTGCGAAGACGAGTTCTCTCTGGTGCGCCTCAAGACCTGATCTGCTTGACTCATATAGAGCCGAAACGAGCTTTTCAATGCCAGCGTAATCAGCTTGGACGGACTGGAACTGAGCAAGAGGGCCGTCCAGATCAGATGCCGTGATGCCGAACAACAATGGCACAACGCGGGCCTCAAGAGATCGGGCGACAGCTCCCGCCTCGAATAGAACCCACGGCGACTGCTTATTGTCCGGCGTTAGACAAATGACGGCGAAGTCGGACTCTGCGAGCTCGCGGCCCAAGACCAGTGCCCACCTCTGCCCTGGATCGATGTCTCTTCGGGAGATCCAAGCCTCAACGTGGTGGACTACCATCGGAAGCCAGTCTCGAAGCTCAACAGCAAGGGCTCGGCTAAGGTTGCCAGACCAAGATATAAAAACCTTCATGTTATTCTACCTCTTACTCGTTTCTTCTGGCCGCATGCTCTGCACCTGCCCCGTATTCAACAATAACCGGCCCGCGTCTTACACTGAGCCGTGCTATTCGCTGTTATGCATTATCCACAACGCGACACATGTCCCTAATCCGTTGAAGTTTATTGGATTACCTTACACTTTTCTGCGAACTACTTATTCTTAAAACACTGGCTCGATAAAAGTCGGGGAACACGGCCATCAAGACCGGCCTGATGAGGGCAGTACTGCCATTGGCGAAGCATCAAGATACTCTTCTACCCCTTAATCCACACCGTCTTCACATTCACAAACTCGCGAATACCAAACTCGCCCAGCTCACGGCCATAGCCGGAGTTTTTGATCCCGCCAAAGGGCAGGCGGGGATCAGAAGCGACCATCCCGTTGATGAAGACACAACCTGCTTCCAGCTCTTCAATAAAGCGCTGCTCCTCTTGTGCTTCGTTAGTCCAGGCAGCGGCGCCCAAACCAAACGAAGTGTTGTTTGCAAGGGCGATCGCTTCATCAATGCTGCCTACGCGGAACAGCATCGCGACCGGGCCAAACACTTCTTCGCACGAAGCAGGTGAGTCAGCCGGAATATTTGTGAGCACTGTCGGCTCATAGAAATTTCCTGCCCGTTGCAACTTATGACCACCCGTGAGCACAAGAGCGCCAGCGGCGACTGAAGTTTGGACCTGTTCGGCGACATCTTTCAGGATTTGTTCTGTCGCGAGTGGACCGATATCGGTTGCTTCCTTCATCGGATCGCCGACTTTCAGTGCCTGCATCTGTTCGACAAACCGCTTCTCGAATTCGGGATAGATATTCGCAGCGACGATAAAACGTTTGGCAGCAATGCACGATTGGCCGCTATTGATCGTGCGAGCCTTAACAGCAGTTGTGATGGCTTCGTCCAGATTCGCTGAAGGCATCACGATGAAAGGATCGCTGCCGCCGAGTTCCAACACAGTCTTCTTGATCTGTTTACCGGCGATGCTTGCCACGCTACGGCCGGCGGGCTCACTGCCCGTAAGCGTGGCAGCTGCTACTCTCGCATCGTTGAGGACCTGTTCGACCAGTGCTGATCCAATTAAGAGCGTCTGGAACGCGCCGTTGGGAAACCCGGCCTCCTGGAAGATTTCCTCAATCGCGAGGGCGCATTGGGGAACGTTTGAAGCGTGCTTCAGTAAGCCGACATTTCCAGCCATCAAAGCGGGAGCGGCGAAACGAAACACTTGCCAGAAGGGAAAGTTCCAGGGCATTACCGCCAGGACCGGTCCGAGGGGTTGGAAGCGAACAAAGCTCTGCGTGGCATTGGTCTCGATGACTTGATCCGCGAGCTGACGTTCCGTATTTTCGGCGTAGTAGCGGCAAACCAGCGCGCATTTTTCAATTTCCTGCACGGCGCCCCTGATAGGCTTGCCCATTTCGAGCGTCATCAGCCGGGCGTATTTTTGTTTGTCAGTTTCGAGGATTGCGGCAGCTCGCAACATCAGCTGAGCGCGTTCAGCAAATGAGGTCTTGCGATAAGCGCGGAAAGTGTTAGCGGCCAACTGCAGCTTCTGCTCGAGCTGCTGTCCACTTAACTCGTCGAACGTTTGCAGTGTTTCACCCGTTGCGGGATTGATAGTGGCGATCGGCATAGTTGTTTTTCTGAACAACTCTACCGCCAAGCCGCAGCTTCTAAAAGGGCAACCTTGTTAACCGCTAAGGCGCCAAGCCGCAAAAGCGAAAAGGATAGCAAAAGATTGTAGACCTGAAGTTGATTCTCTTCTCGTTCTTGATATTTCTTTGCTTAGTTTTCTAGGCGTCTTGGCGACTCTGCAGCCTTGGCGGTTAAATCGTGCGTGACGGATGATGATCGCCATCAAAATGAAAAACGTCTAAAGTAATCTCAACGGATATGGAGAGTAAGAAGCTCGATAAGTTTGCGATTGCGGCGGCTCTGCAGGAGATCAGCGCTCTGTTGGAGTTGAAGGGGGGCGTCAATCGTTTCAAAGCGCGCGCTTACCAGACGGGCGCGCGGGCCGTAGCCGCAATTGCCGGCGACATCGGCCGTGCCCTCTCGGAAAATCGGCTCACATCCGTTCCCGGAATTGGCAATGCGCTCGCTTCACAAATTCGCCAACTCCATCTGACGGGCACTTCTTCAGTACTCGACAAACTTAAACAGGAGTTTCCTCCGGGCATTATTGAACTTTCGCGTGTCCCGGGCCTCAGCACAAGCAAGATCGCGAAGCTGCACGAAGCACTCGGCGTTACTTCAATTGCTGAATTGCAAGCGGCAGCAGCGGCGGGGAAGGTCCGTGACGTTCCAGGTTTTGGCGCGAAGACTGAGCAGGGCCTTCTGGAAGCGATTGCCGATCACGATCGCGATCATAAGAAGCAGAAACGACTTCACTTGCATCACGCCGAGCGCGTTGCCGAACAGGTTCTGAATTACCTGCGCACTTCGAGGGATTTGGCAGAGGTCAGCATTGCCGGATCACTGCGCCGCGGTCAGGAAACAGTGGGAACAATTCGACTGGTGGCGAGTTCCAAGAATCCGGCAGCCGTAGTCAAACACTTACTCCGCTTTCCGCTAATCATAAAAGTTCTCGAGCAATCCGAATCGAGTTGCACGGTTGACTTGGCCGAAGCGGCAACGGTGTCTCTGAAGGCCGTGAAGCCCAACCAGTTTGGGCTGGCTCTGTTTTGGGAAACTGGCTCCGAAGCGCACCTCACAAAGATCCACAACATTACGAACGGCAAAGGTCTCGCCCTGGATCGTGAAGGTCTGAAAATTACAATCAAGACGAACGGCAAGTCGTTGCAGTCGCGCAAGAAGCCGCTCCAAATCCGTAACGAGTCTGAGATTTATCCTTTGCTGGGGATGCAGTACGTCGCTCCGGAACTGCGTGAAGATGCCGGAGAGATTGAAGCAGCATTAAAGAAGTCATTACCTGCGGAACTGATCACTTTAGCTGACATCAAAGGAATGATTCACTGCCATACGACGTACTCCGATGGTAAGCATTCGGTAGCGGAAATGGCGCGGGCTGCAGAAGCCATGGGCATGAAGTACTTGACTATTACTGACCACTCGCCGACTGCATTCTACGCGGGCGGACTCAAGTTGGATCAGCTCAAGCGTCAATGGGAAGAGATTGATGAGACTCAGGAGCAAGTCAAGATCAAACTTCTGAAGGGCACTGAATCGGACATTCTTTCCGACGGCAGCCTTGATTATCCGGATGATGTTTTAGAGCAGTTCGATGTCGTGATTGCGAGTATTCATTCGCGTTACAAGATGGATGCCGAAAAGATGACGAGGTGTCTGATCACGGCTATGCGACAACCGCTCTTCAAGATCTGGGGACACGCGCTTGGGCGCTTGATTCAACGACGACCGCCATTTGCCTGCGACGTTGAGCGCGTTTTGGATGTGATTGCCGAATCGCGAGCGGCGATTGAAGTGAATGGTGATCCTTATCGGCTCGATATGGAGCCGCGTTGGATTCGCGAAGCCCGCAAGCGGAAGATCAAATTTGTAATTTCAGTCGATGCTCACTCGATGGGGGCGATGCACAACCTGAAATACGGCGTGGCTCAGGCACGGCGCGGCTGGCTGCAACGAAGCGAAGTGCTGAACGCTTTGCCTTTGGCAAAGTTTAGGCAGGCAGTGCGACCGGGTGTTTAGAAGTTCACGCAGAGCCTTCAGCGGCTTGCCTTTTGGAGAACACGCGAATTTCATTCTCACCGCGCTTCAGCGCGGTACCAAAGCTTTCCGGAAATTGGAAACCGTTTAAGCGGTTTCCCGTCTAAATAAATGATTGATTGCGCCGGGCTGAAGCTCCGGCGAGAATGAGAATTAAAACTCTACCGCCGCTCGAGACCTTCCCAAATCGTGTCCGCGTTTACTCGTCAATCAGTTCACTGAAGACTAAGACATAGCCATTCAGATCCTTTACTTCAAATTCCCAGTCGCCATAGAACTGCTTCTGCAGCGGTCGTAAGATCTCGACGCGGTCTCTGATTGAGTCGTAAAACTCCCGCACTCCACGCATGCGAATGTAGGCATCCCAAACGCCGCCGACGCGATTGTTGTAGAGATTTGGCTTCTGATAGTTAGTGAGACGCTGCAGCATGATTTCGATTTGATCACGTTCGATAATTCCAAAAGCATAAGGTTCGTGCTGCGGGAAGCGATGTCCGGCAAAGCCCAACAATTCTTCATACCAGCGAATGGTCTCGCCAACGTCCGCTACGGCGAAACAAGGTGCAGCAGATCTCAGCGTTGGCTTTTCTTTAGCTTCCGGCATGTTCGCCTCCCTCCGGTCCATAGAACAAAACCCAGACTGTTAAGTCATCAGTAAAGTTCTCAAAGCGATGCGCGACTCCTGCTGCCGCAAACAGTAGATCAGTTGGTCCGAATGCCTGGCGGCTTTCTCCGCAAACATATTCACCACTGCCCCCAACTACAAAATAAACTTCGTCGCGAGTATGTGGCTGCTGTGGATCAGCGTGGCGGGGCGCGTAGATCTCCACCGCGAGCGTTCCATGCTCGAAGATAGTCGCAAATCGTTTCCCTTCCGGACTCGGAAGCTTTTTGAGTGCGTCAGCGACGTGCAGTAGTTGGCATGGGGTTCTAGTCGGTGTCATAAGAGTTAAAAAACGCTTCGAGTTATTTCCAAGGCAAAGTTGCCGAAGCTCCGAATTGCTCATTAAGGTCCCGCAGCTTCAACTCCCATCGGCTTTTCGCTGTTTCAATCGAAACCTTCGCCGGCTTAAATTTCTTTCGTTTCATCCAGTGGTCCCATGTTTCCAGTCTTTTCTCATGAGCACCACTTTCGCTATGAAACTGAGTGCCGACAACCAAAAGCCTTTTCTCCAAATCGCGGGCGGCATCACCCAGTTTCATGGTGCTCTTTTGCGGCCACACAGTTTCCGCTGTCGACAGGGCACCCGCGGAATCAACCTGCTTCAATAAAGATTTTGTGTCGGCCGGCAGGCCTTTCAGCTGCCAATCCTCGCGAGCTGATCCGATTGTCGCCAACTCCGACCAAAATGTGCGGTGTACAAAAGTTACCTTCCGCGAAATCAATTTTGCGATCAAGATGTCGTCATGGTCTTCTAACAGTTCGTTAACTTGAAAGATTATTTGCGCGAGCGGATGCGACCACCAGGATCTGCGTAATGCCGAACCCGTGATCAATGAAACCACACTTGGTAGCTTCGGATCGGACTCAAGCAGAAAACCGTTAGTCTTAATTGTGCTCAGAATCGCCTGAAAAGGATCCGTAGTTTTCACGACCGGGATACTAACTTAGAATTGCTTATTTTCTGGAGGGCCTTGTGAAGAATTCCTGTGTGTTTTGTCAGATCATCAAGGGCGACCTCGCTGGCTTAGTCGTTTTTGAAGATGATATCTCGCTCGCGATTCTGGATCATCGCCCATTGTTTCCCGGCCACACGCTTTTGTTACCAAAAATTCATTACGAGACCCTAACTGATTTACCGGAAAGCTTAATTGGCCGGTTTTTTGCCAATGTGCAACTTCTGGCAAAAGCAGTTGAGATTGCATTAGGCGCCGAAGGAAGTTTTGTCGCTCTGAATAATCGAGTTAGTCAAAGTGTGCCTCATTTGCACATTCACATCGTGCCGCGACGGCGGAAAGATGGTCTGAAAGGATTTTTCTGGCCGCGAAACAAATATCAAGACGATGAGCACATGAAAAAAACGCAGATCGCGATCAAGCAAGCGATTTCTGACCTCGCAAAATAGTGTTTTGTTCAGGCAAGCTGATAAGAAACCGATAGTTTTCTCGAGAAATTGAAGTGGATTCTTCACGGTGCAAATTTTTGGCACGAATTAGAAAATAAAACACACAAAAGTTTGACCTAAATTTTCTCGAAGCGTATAAAGCCACTGTCACGAAGGTCACGGTCTTCGAGACCGACGAGGGGATCGGCAATCGGTGCGGTGACGCACTGAGAGAGAGGAGAGGCAGGCGGCTGCTAATCCTAATGACGCCCTTAGTCGAAGCCGAAAGGCTTGGCTAGAGAAAGTCGTAAGGCTTTCTTCAGCTACTCGAATAAAAACGAGTAGCACCCTTTGGAAGAGGACCCGCCGAAGGGGGCGATTGGTTCGACGAAAGTTGAGCCACGTTGTCGGAACGTAACCGAAGGTGGAGGAAAAGCCACCACAACAAAAACCTAACGGCACCGCATCCGCAAGGATGCGAGATTGGTGAAAGCCAGTCGCGTGCTGACCGGTGAAAGACTTACCGCAAGTTTTCATCCGGGATACAAATCGGCAACTTCTGCGTGTACAAGCGAAGTTGCC
Source organism: Pyrinomonadaceae bacterium (assembly GCA_963826235.1). GTDB lineage: Bacteria > Acidobacteriota > Blastocatellia > Pyrinomonadales > Pyrinomonadaceae > PSRF01. The sequence goes on from CAWGWE010000003.1 coordinate 1,885,572, forward strand.
ACCCTATAGAAAGCTTCGGCGATTTATAGGAAACGGATTGCGCTATTGTCAGCTTGCTGAGGGTAGCGCTTTTCGTTTTTCTGGCGTACATTTTCCCCGAATTAGTCATCCTAACAATCCAACAAACTAAATCTAATCAGTGCTGCAACCGGCTCGATCTGCGCGTACCCTGGGCACTGAAAATTCTGAAGGAGAGTAAACATGACCGAAGCTAAAATGCAGGAGAGCATTCAGTACAAGCCGGGAACATTTTGCTGGGTAGAGTTGGGCACGACTGACGGTGAAGCTGCGAAGAAATTTTACACGCAGTTGTTTGACTGGGAGTTTACTGACAATCCGGTGGGCCCGAGCGGGGTCTATACCATCCTGAAGCAGAACGGTAAAGACGTCGGCGCTCTCTACCAAATGCCGTCAGAGATGACTTCAAACGGAGTTCCGCCGCATTGGATGTCTTACATCTCAGTGGCTAACGCCGACGAATCAGCTGCCAAAGCGAAATCGCTGGGTGCAACTTTAATGAAAGAGCCGTTTGATGTTTACACGATGGGAAGAATGGCTGTCATTCAGGATCCCACGGGCGCTATGTTTGCACTTTGGCAACCGGGCACTCATCAAGGGGCGGGCATCGTCAACACGCCAAACTCGCTTTGTTGGAATGAACTTGCCACCAGGGAGACCGCCAAAGCGGGCGAGTTTTACAGCGGAGTATTTGGCTGGGACAAAAATGTTCAGCAGATGGGACCGATGACCTACACGTCATTTATGAATGGCGATCGACCGGCCGGCGGAATGTACGAGCCGGGACCTGAGCTGGGTGAGATGCCGCCGAATTGGATGGTCTATTTTGCTGTGGCTGACGCTGATGCCATTGTCGCGCGGGCGACGGAGCTGGGCGGGAAATCCTGCGCTCCGGTAATGGATGTGCCTGGAGTCGGCCGTATGGGAGTGATGACCGATCCGCAAGGTGCTGCTTTCGCGGTTATCAAGCTGGAAAATCCGCAGGTGTAGTTGCCGATTACTTTATGGAGTGAGGTGGCAAGCGAAGCGCGACACCGTTTTGGATTTGATCTATTTTGCGAACCAAAACGCCGTCATCGCTTCGCTTGCCGGCGTACTGCATAAGGCGCGCCTTCTTTCGCGCTTGGCGACCTGCCGGTTTCTTTTGACTGATCTGCTTCCAACTTCCTAAAACATAATCCAACCAGTTACCCTTGAATTATGAAACCACTCCTCGTCTGGCTTCTGCTCTGTTGCATCTGGGGCTCGACGTGGCTCTTCATTAAACTCGGACTCGAAGACCTGCCACCATTCACCTTCGCCGGCATCCGCTTCGTTATTGCTGTTGCCATTCTCTCGACCATCGTGACGCTTCGTCGGCTATCATTACCCAAAACGTCGCGCGACTGGTTGCTTTTACTCGTAACCGGCATCCTGGCTTTTTGTGTGAACTACGGTTTGTTGTTCTGGGGCGAGCAATACATCTCCTCCGGTTTAGCTGCAGTCTTGCAATCCACGATACCGGCTTTCGGGTTGGTGATTGCGCATTTTTACCTTCCCGGCGAACAGATGACGCCGGCAAAGATAATTGGCATCGTTCTCGGCGTAGTCGGAGTAGCAGTCATTTTTTCAAATCAATTGGACGTAGCCGGCACCAAGGCGGTGGCTGGGTGCGCCGCGCTGATAGTAAGTTCGATGAGCGCCGCTTATTCGAATGTGCTGGTAAAGGCTTACGGAAAGCATCTGGATCCGGCCATCCTTGCCGGGGGGCAAATGTTCTTCGGTTTAATTCCGTTGCTGCTGATCGGAATTCCCTGGGAAGGTAGTCCGTTCGCCTTTAACTGGACGCCCATGGCCGTAGTGTCATTGATCTACCTGGCGGTTGTGGGATCGGTAGTTGCGTTCCTGCTGTATTACTGGTTGGTCCAGAACATGGATGTGACCAAGACGATGTTGATTGCCCTTGTGACGCCGGTGGTTGCCGTGACGCTGGGAATGCTCGTCCTCGATGAGGAGCTACACGGGCGCACGCTGCTGGGAGGGCTGATGATCATCTCCGGAATCGCGCTCATTGTAACAAGACAAGCTGGCAAGAAAGTCCACAGTCCGAAGTCTAAAGTCGAAAGTCCGCTTGCCTAGCGGATTCGACTCGGCAAGGAGCTCGTCGGCGTTTATTCCCAATAGCGGCTTTGCATAACAGTAACTTCGATAAGTTCCGCGAAGATTGGCCAATGGAGTTTGCGCGTTTACGCCATCCCGAAGGGCGGTTTAGGCCAGCCGTTTTACGGCTGGTTTACCGACTGCGATAATTCGCTTCAGGCCGTTTCAGCGGCCTTCATCGAACAAGGCCGTTGAAACGGCCTAAGGACCCAATCGTTGCCCCACGTAACCAACCGTAAAATGGCTGGCCTAACCGCCCTGCGGGCCTGCCTCATAAACGAGGAAGGTCATTGAGTCTTGATGTTGGTCTACTTTTTTGGTGCAAAGCCTCCAAAGTATTCTTTACCCCTTTGCAACTTGGCGTCTCCGCGTCTTGGCGATGGCAACTTGTATTCAGATTCCTGCCTTATAGAATCCATTGACTTGCGCTTGTAAATAGATTTCGACTGCGTTCGCGACAAAGACTGCTTCCGCCGGCGCGTAGTACTCAGGAAGTTTTCGCAATTGTTCAATCTGCTCGGTCATTAGCCAGAAGCCACCAATGTCCGCCCCAAAGCGATTGTAAACGGCCAACTCGAATGCGGTCCGAATTACACGCCGAAGGTACTTTTCTGTTTGCGGATCGGTTTGAATCAGACAGTCCGTTAGCGCAAAGCCCGCGAAATCCGTTTCAAGTTTCGCGTTTCGAGTTTCGGGAACGAAATCCGTTCCGTGTTTTGGGTTCCGAGTTTCGCGAGAGAAATCGGTTTCGAGTTTCGTGTTCCGAGTTTCGCGTAGTTGAGTGGAGTCCGCATCAGTCATTTCAATAACTCCCTCAAGAGACCAGCCAAACTAAGACTTAACACTAAAGACTTGAAAAACTCGAAACTCGAAAATCGGAACTCGAAACTCGGAACTCGAAACCTTTTATGTCGCCGGAGCGGCGTATCTACGAATCAAACCGCGCACTATGCCCTGGATCTCGATCCGCTCGGGCGTCTTGATGAAGATGGGTTTGAATTGTGGATTGGCCGGCTCGAGGCGAATGAAATCGGGTTCGCGGTAAAACTTCTTCACCGTCGCATAGTTACCATCAATCAGCGCTACCACCATCTGACCGTTTTGCGCCGTTCGTTGCGCGGAGACGATGATGGTGTCGCCATCCTGAATATTTTCCTCAATCATCGAGTCGCCGCGCACGCGTAATGCGAAGGTACGTCCTTGTCCAATCATGTCGCGCGGCACTGCAACAGCGTCGTGAGTGAGAATCGCCTCGATCGGCTGACCCGCAGCTACGGTGCCGAGCAAGGGAATTTCGTCAGTATCGGTAGCGGTTTCCTGATTGATTAGTTCGATACCGCGGCTGACGTTGGGAATGCGTTTAATTAGCCCCTCGCGCTCCAGCGCCATGAGGATGCTATGCACGCTCGCCGACGAACTCATCTTGAATTGCTTGCCAATCTCGGCAATTGTCGGCGGCTGTTTGTGGGTCTCTTGATAGCGCGAAATAAATTCAAACACCTGGCGCTGGCGAGCAGTTACCGGCATTGCAAATCCTCTCTTGAACTGAACTAAGGTCTGTGTTAGATTTTCGGCGTGCTCCGAAAACCGGGCGAATATTAGCGAAGATAAGAACGCGGGTCAAGGGGTTGAAGAAGTTCGGGTTATTTAATTACTCGGGCAAGTTTTTTGAGGTCGTCGATAAAACGGCGCAATTCCAAACGGCGGGTCTCATCGTCAGGCGCCCGGAGAATTGAGGAAGGATGAACGGTGGCCATCACATAGGGAGCGAGGTTCGATTCAAGAAATTTACCCCGTTCCTTTGTCACGCGAAACTTAGGGCCCAGCAGCGTCTGAGCGGCAGTTGCGCCGAGGGCGACAATCACTTCGGGTTTGATTAGAGCAATCTCGGCCTGCAGCCAGGGGTGACATGCGGCAATTTCAACGGCATTGGGTTTCTTGTGAATGCGACGCTTCCCGCGTGGCTCCCATTTGAAATGTTTCACCACGTTGGTGACGTAAGTTTGTGAGCGATCGATTCCAGCTGCCGCCAAAGCGCTATCGAATAGCTTGCCGGCAGGACCAACGAACGGTTTGCCCGTGAGGTCTTCTTCGTTACCTGGCTGTTCGCCGATGAACATAACTTTGGCTCGACGACGACCTTCGCCAAAAACTGTTTGCGTTCCGCGCTTCCAAAGATCGCAGGCGCGACAATCGGCTGCGGCTTCACGAAGTGAGGGCAGGGAAGGACGATCCGGAATTAAATCGCTCGCTGATTGATTAGCAGATTTGTCGCGGGGCATTTTTTCGACTGCTCCACCCGGATCGAAATGCTTGTGGGGTTATAAATCATGCGTGTGGCATTGTCCAAAGCGACATTTGAAGCTGAAATAACCAGCCGGTTCGGCGCGCCTTTTAACCCCCAAAAGCCACCGGCCGAGATAATGGCGACAGGAATTGCGACGGTTGATTCGGTTATTGCAGGACTACCGCGCGGCGCGATCACTGAAATTTTTGGCGCGCCCTCTTCCGGCCGCACCAGCTTCATGCTTTCCCTTCTTGCACACGCAGCCGCTCACAAAGAAGTATGTGCGCTCATAGACACGAGCGATGTTTTCGATCCGAACTCCGCTAATGAGCTGCAGCTGGATTTCGATCAGCTGTTGTGGGTCCGTTGCTGCAGCGAATGTCGAACATGCATTCAAAGCCACTGATCTGCTTTTACAGGGTGGAGGTTTTGGACTGGTGCTGTTGGATCTGGGCGATGTTGCCGGCAAGGATGCGCGACGCATCATTTCTTCCTGGTGGTATCGCTTTCGGCGTACTGTTGAGAAAACGCCAACTGTCCTGGTGGTGATTGCAGCAGATTCGTGCGTCCGTTCGTGCGCCTCGCTGGCGTTGGAATTAAGCAGGGAGACGGATGCCTGGTCCTCAGCTGCGGGAATGACGCCCCCTCCAGTTGCTGGTTCGCCAACTCACGCTAACCTGCTCTCTGCCGTAAAAGTTCAGCTCAACCGCCGCCGCCCGCTTCATGTGGGGACGAAATCCGCTCATTTTAATGCCGAATCTCACGCTTAACTGGCCGCCAAAATCCCCGCTTGACAGTCTTCGTTAATTTTCGCTAATCTTCGCCTGCCGATAACCAGTCAGCTTTTCGAAAGGTGGCTATGTTTAGCTGCATTTACTGTCCAGATCTTTCTGCTGCCGTCTCGCTGGCCGATTTTGGCTATTCCTTTTCCCCGTTGGTCGAGGAAACGACGCCTGAGTGTGTAGTGCTCGATGTTGCCGGATGCGAGCTCCGCTTTGGCTCGGCCTACAAACTAGCGGATGAGATATCTAACCACGCCATGCGATCTAAAGCTGAGGGTGGGTTGGGGCAAAGGATTAATGTTTCTCTCGCAGGTAATCCCGACTCGGCGATCCTCGCCGCGCGGTTTTTGAAAGGAATAACTTTTATCGAGCCGGGAGAAGAACTTACCGCACTGGGCGATTTGCCGATCGAGAAGCTGTTAAGTCCCCGTCCAAGTCCAACGTCCAGCGTCCAGGGTCAGGAACTCCTAAATCAATCTTGAAACCTCCTAATTCAAGATTGAATAGAGAGACATTGGACTTTGGACTTTGGGCTTTGGACACGAAGCGAGCCGAGGAAATTTTAGAAACGCTTAAGATTGTGGGGCGTGCGCACGTTTCATGATTTCGTGAGGCTGCCAACTACCGGGGTCGCCGAACGTTTGGGCCAAGACGGTGTCAAACTCCAACAGCTTGCTGCCGGCAAAACTGAACGTCACTTACAACTTAAGCAACCCGCGCCTATCTTTGATAACCAGATCGAGTTGGATTATCCACTTGCCGAGCTCGAGCCTCTGTCTTTCATCTTTGCGCGTCTGCTCAATCAACTCTGTGCCCGTTTGCTTGCTTATGCGCTCGCCACTAATGAGTTGCGCGTCAGCCTGAAACTGGAAGATGGAACCACGCATGAGCGCACGTTGTCTCTTCCGGCGCCGCTGCGTGATCACAAGATATTTCTCAAGCTTTTATTGCTTGATACGGAAGCGCATCCGCCGCCGCGAGCAGTTGTTGGCGTGGCCATCGCGTGTGAACCAGTAAAGCCGCGGGTGCTGCAGAGCGGACTGTTTATTCCGCAAGCGCCCGAGGCGGCAAAACTGGAATTGACACTGGCTCGATTGATGAAGCTGGTAGGGTAGTAAAAATGTTGGCTCGCCGGCAGTGGTTGATACGCATCGCCCAGATACATTTCAACTTAAAAGATTTGTTGTGTCGCGCGACAGAAAGACAGCGACGCGGTAGGCAGCGACAAGGAGACGCGGGGACGCGGAGATGCGGAGATGCGGGGATGCGTAGACGTGAAGGATCACGGGGCGACGAGTACACCGCGTCTCTCCACTCACCGCGTCGCCCCATCTCCCCATCTCCCCCGTCCCCCCATCTCCCCATCCCCCCGTCTCCCCATCTCCCCATCCCCCTATCTACCGCGTCTCCCTATCTCCGCCTCGGGTTCCGCATGTTTCGTCCGCCGTTGCGGGCAATGGTTGATGCGAGTCGCGGTTATCCACAGCAGATCAGTGCGTGGGGTCCGAATCGCAGTGTGTATGGAAGAGTAGTGCGTCTCGCCGGACCCTGGCGCAAGACCGGTGACTGGTGGCGTGACGATAGTTGGGGCAGGGATGAATGGGACATCGCAATTGAACAATCAGGCTCAGCAGTGAAGCGAGCGGGTGACGGTGGCACAGGTTCTTTATCGCATTTATCGAGAACTGCGTAGCGGCGCCTGGTTTGTCGAAGGAAGCTACGACTGAAGGAGATTCGATTGGCGATTGCCAATTGGATCATTGAATCCTGAGTCATCGGGTAATGAATCATTGCCGATTGCCAAATGCCAATTGCCGATTGGAAGCACAGGGGTCATTGAGTGATTGAGTCATTCCTTCTATTGACACAATGACCCAATGGACCAATTTACTAATCGGCAATCGGCAATCGGCAATCGGCAATCGGCAATGACCCATGACCCAATGACTCAAATGACTCAACGACTCAATGACCCGATGATTCAATGATTCAATCTAACTACGTCGAACTACACGCGCGCTCGGCATTCAGTTTTCTAGAAGGTGTTTCTGTACCGGAGGAGTTAATAGCAGCGGCGGCGGAGATGGGAATGCCGGCAATGGCCTTATTGGATCGCGATGGAGTTTATGGTGCGCCGCGTTTTCATTTGGCCGCAGAAAAGCTGGGAATCAAAGCCCATGTCGGGGCCGAAATAACAGTTAAAAAAGTCCCAAGTCCAAAGTCCAAAGTCCAAAGTCGGAACACAGACATTGGACCTTGGGCATTGGACCTTGGACATCAAAAAACCTTTTCGCTTCCTCTCCTCGTTCGTAATCGCACCGGATATCAAAATCTCTGCCGCTTGATCAGCTTGATGAAGCTGCGTGTGCCGAAACATGCGAAGCCCGGAGAATGTGCTGTTACTCCTGCGGAGTTGGCGGCACACGCGGAGGGCCTGGTCTGTTTGACTGGCACGGAAACGGGACCTTTAAAAAGAGAGCGGGAGATGGGGAGAGGGAAGATGAGGGGAATCGTTGCATCATGCGAATGGTTGTTGGAAGTTTTTGGCAAAGGAAATGTTTACGCTGAATTGCAACGCCATTTTGATCGCAATGAAGAAGCGCGCAACCAGGCAGTCGTTGCACTTGCAGAAAAGTTGCAGTTGCCCTTGCTCGCCACCAATGGTGTTTGCCAGGCGACTCTTGCGCAGCGTGAAGTTGCGGATGTCTTTACTTGTTTGCGGAATCATGTGCGTTTGGAAAACGCGGGACGGCTACTTGCCAAAAATTCCGAGGCTTATTTAAAAACCGGGCCGACGATGGCGAAACTCTTTGCAGATTTGCCGGCCGCCGTTGCTAACTCTGTAGAACTTTCAGCGAGTCTGGAATTTACACTTAAGGATCTGGGTTATGAATTTCCGAAGTATCCCACTCCAGCCAACGAGACAATGGCGTCGTTTCTGCGGCAACGTACCTACGAAGGTGCGCGGCTGCGTTACACCGGCGCCGGCGGTGCTCCTACTTTTGCCCGCGCCCGGCAGCAAATCGATCGCGAGCTGACCCTGATCGAAAAACTCAAACTCGAAGGTTACTTTCTAATCGTTTGGGACATCGTGCAGTTTTGTCGTCGCGAGGGAATTCTGATTCAGGGTCGCGGCTCGGCGGCAAACAGCGCCGTCTGTTATTCGCTGGGAATAACGGCGGTGGATCCTGTCGGCATGGAGCTGCTGTTCGAACGATTTCTTTCCGACGAGCGAGGCGAATGGCCTGACATTGATCTTGATCTGCCCAGCGGCGATCAGCGCGAGCGCGCGATTCAATACGTTTACCAGCGCTACGGCCAATTAGGCGCAGCGATGACGGCAAATGTGATCACTTATCGCGGCCGCTCGGCTGTTCGTGAAGTGGGTAAAGTGCTGGGCTTCGATCAGGAAACCCTGGGCCGGCTCTCCAGTTTGGTGCAGACCTGGGAATGGAAAGATCCCAACGACTCAACCGCGCGGCAGTTTCGCGATGCGGGCTTGGATCTGCGGCACGCACCGATCAAAAAATTCTTTCAACTTTATCAAGCTGTTCGGGATTTGCCGCGCCACCTGGGTCAGCATTCCGGCGGCATGGTGATTTGCGAGGGACAATTGCATACGGTCGTCCCGCTTGAGCCGGCCGCAATGCCGGGCCGGGTCGTGGTGCAGTGGGACAAAGAAGATTGTGCGGATCTGGGCCTGATCAAGGTCGACCTTTTGGGACTGGGGATGATGGCGGCACTGGAAGAGTCGATTCAGTTAATCCGCGAGTCGTATCACGAAGAAGTGGATCTGGCCCACTTGCCACAGGATGATCCTCTGGTTTACGAGGCGTTACAAAATGCCGACACGATTGGTTTGTTTCAGGTGGAGAGCCGCGCGCAGATGTCGTGCTTGCCGCGTTTGCGACCGGAAAAGTTTTACGACATCGTGGTGCAGGTGGCCATCATTCGCCCCGGGCCGATCGTCGGAAATATGGTTCATCCATATCTGAAACGGCGGCAGGGTCGCGCTGAAGTTATTTATCATCACCCCTCACTCGAACCGGTCTTGCGCCGCACTCTTGGTGTACCTTTGTTTCAGGAACAGCTTTTAAAGATGGCCATGATCTGCGCTGACTTTTCCGGAGGTGAAGCGGAAGAGTTGCGCCGCGCTTTTGGCTTCAAGCGATCTGAAGCGCGCATGAAAGAAATTGAAGTAAAGCTGCGGCGGGGAATGCAGCAGAAAGGTATTACCAGTAAGGCCCAGGATGAGATTGTGCAATCAATTACTTCATTCGCGCTCTATGGTTTTCCTGAATCGCATGCTGCCAGTTTTGCTTTGCTGGCTTATGCCAGTGCTTATCTTAAGTGTCATTACCTGGCGGCCTTCACTGCGGCGCTGCTGAACAATCAGCCGATGGGTTTTTATCAGCCCTTCACAATTATTAAAGACGCGCAGCGACATGGCCTGGAAGTAAAGCCCGTAGACATCACTTGCTCGGAGTGGCTGTGCACGCTGGAAGAGACAGGGCGCGGTGATGGGGAGATGGGGGGACTCGGGGACGCGGAGATGGGTAGAGAAGGGGACGCAGGGAAAGAGGAAAATGGAGATACAGAGTCGCGTCCCCCTGTCCCCGCGTCTCCGCGTCCCTATCTCTCCCCATCCCCGCGTCCCCGAGTCCCCGCGTCTCCGCGTCCCCCTGTCCCCGCGTCTCCGCGTCTCTATCTCTCCCCATCCCCGCGTCCCCCTGTCCCCGCGTCCCGGATCGCGCTCCGACTTGGTTTGAAATACGTGAAGGGCTTGCGTGCGGAAGCCGGACAAGCGATCGTCAGCGAACGCTTGAAGGGCCCCTTCGCGGGAATTGATGATCTAAGCAATCGCGTTCCCCAGTTACGTAAAGATGAATTGCGAAAATTGGCGGCGGTAGGAGCGTTGAATTTTATTCAAACAGCTGAACGTCCAAAGTCCAAAGTCCAACGTCCAACGTCGAATGAGGAGACATTGGACATTGGACATTGGACATTGGACAAAAGTCCGAAGGGAACAAATCGTCGCGATGCCTTGTGGCAGGTGGAGCGCGTCTCGCGCGCCGCCGGTCCTTTATTTAAGGAGCTGAGTGAAACAGATGGCCATTCGCCTTTAGTGCCGATGACTTTGCCGGAAAGGCTGGATGCAGATTTTCGTGGCACCGGTTTAACCATCGGCCGGCATCCCGTGGCCCATCACCGGCGCGAGTTAGATAAGCTTGGAGTCTTGAGCGCCATCGCGGCTCGAGAAATGCGCGATGGTAGTTTGGTATGCGTGGCCGGTTGGGTGATCGTTCGTCAGCGTCCAGGAACAGCCAAGGGTTTTGTGTTTTTAAGTCTGGAGGATGAAACAGGGGTGAGCAACATCATCATCACGCCCCAGCTCTTCGACAAGAATCGTTTGGTGGTAGTAGACCACCCTTTTTTACTAATCGAAGGCAGACTGCAAAACCAGGACAATGTGATTTCCGTGAAAGCGAAACGCATTCGGCCTCTGGCTTTTCAGGTGGCTGCAAATGCTTCATACGACTTTCACTGAACCCAGGTTGACATCAGGATTCGATTGATTACAATCTCGCGCAAATCTTCGGTTGTGTCCCAATTTGAAAACAGATGTACGAGCGCTCCTCCAGCGGGCATCACCTAATCTCAAACGCGGGGGGGCCACAAAGTGACGCGCGCCTACATAATTAGGACACCTACCAAATCTTCGGTACTCGTGCAACCCGGGCTCAACACCAGATTACGCAATTTTCGAGAAGCAATAATCTGCGAATTTACCTAGACTCAAGAATGATTTAGCTGACGACACGAGCTCTTCAACTTTTGCCCCAAGCAGGAGAAGAACCATGAAAATCAACTATCTCGCAGTCCTTGTGGCAGCGATTTTGCACTGGATCCTGGGTGCTGTCTGGTACGGATTATTCTCCAGCAAATTCATCGAGCTAATGGCCTGGACACCCGCACAGCTGGCGGCCATTGAGAGTCAAAGCCACACTAGAGATTACATTCTCGCTTTCCTCTCTTCTCTCATCCTGACGTACATCCTTGCCCACTTCCTGCAATACACGAAAGCCACAAATGTGGCCAGCGGCTTACAGACCGCGTTTTGGCTCTGGCTCGGGTTCATCATAACCACGCAGCTGCCTACCGTAATTTTTGAAGGTCGCAAACCAGGCCTTTATCTCTTGAACATCGGTTATCAGTTCGTCGCTTGTATGGCAGCCGCCGCGCTGCTAGTCATCTGGAAACCTCGCGGCGCGGCAGCAACTAGTTAGTTCGAGCAGCCGACGCAAAAGTCTCTTGCAACGATACGGGAATCGATTACACTTCGACCGAAATGTCGAAGATGTTGATCGCCGAACAGCCTCGGGCTGATCTGACGGAAAATCGCGCGGCTTGCGCCGCGGCTGTCTTGAGCGACACTGCTTTAGCCGAGAGCGCTGACAGGTCCGGCAGCGACGAAAGTGCCGACAATGATCGCAAAGGACATTCGCTGCTGGAACTTGACCCGAAGCTGCCGCACTCCCTGACCCAAACGCTTCGCTCTGCTCCTGAGGATCCTCCTACTAAAGATAAGAATGCCGGCCGTCGCTTCGGTTTGCCGCCCGGCTTCGTGACGCGTCCGGTCCGTTACGGCCGCAGTATGCTTTTTGAAGACAACGTCTATCGCTTGCCCAATGGAACCGAGTTTATTCCGCAATTTCCTGCGGGAACTTTAGGTTTTCGTAATCACCAATACGCCTTATTGACTGTTGAACAATATTTGCAGCGGCAGCGAGGTTCAGTGTATGTGCGCACCGATGGTCGAATCTTTGACTATGCGCACGACCACAACGATGTGGAGCGTGAAATGTTTGATACCGGTTTCACCATTCATGATCTTGAACGCACGGGACGGTATGCGCCTGAGCTTAAGTCAGGTTCGTCTGGTTTACGGAAAAGAGGAAAGAAGCAGCGACCGAGGCGGAAGTGAGTTAAGTTAATCTACGCTGATCGGGCGGCGTGCTTGGCAGGCGATTCAATTAATCCCTGAACAACTTGGGCAACTTGTGAGAGGGGCTTGGGCTTTCTCAAAAACGCATCTGCGCCACAGCGACGCGCTTCGTCTTCGATTTCTGCAGAGCCATAAGCAGTGAGAACTATGATGCGAGTCTCCGGATGATGGTGATGAGCGAGTTTGATTATCTTCAGGCCATCCGGATCACGATTGGTGCCGAGCCGCAGATCCTGAATAATTACCTGGTAACCGTTATTCTCAACCAGTCGTTCTGCTTCATCGGTTTCGGTGGCCGTATCAACTAAAAAACCGTGAAGTGAGAAGTACTCACTCATCGAGAAGCAGATCGAAGCTTCATCATCCACTACTAACAGTCGGGGCATTGGCGGTTCCTCTCGCTTTGGCGTCTCGTCGCCCACCAGCATTCGCTTGAATCGCCCCGAGACTCTCTTAATGGTCCGAAAAGGAGATTGCTTCACATTCGTTTCCAGGCAGCCGTGGGCTCTCCCCATACGGAACAACTTTACCGGCTGCAACGACCAAAAGGTTCAAAACACAGCTATCCTACTTACTTCCCCATAACCCGTTAGCCCGCTTGGTAGCCTGAAGGATCGTGGACGGTTAAACCGTCAAGTTGGGAAAGTAAACCCTCAGTAATGTGCTCGTCGTTGCGCCTGGGAGTGGACTGAGCGAGGAAACTAAGAGAGGCTGGCGACGGGTCTCGCAAGCTGGGTCGTCACTGCCTCTGAACTTATTCTCGACCTCCCCCGGGACGTCGTTATTGAGTCAAAAGCCAGGCAGGAGACTGACCGCGCTTAACCCGTGAATACTGCCTGGCCCAAGCCGCTATATTTCGATAGCAGCCCGCACATTGGGCCTTTGCGGTACGGACATTCTGGTACGACCAGAGACGGATGGTGTCGGGGCCTTGTTAATTATGTAAAGCAATACTTCGCACACCTCTCGTGTTCCGGTGCCGATAGTATTTCCTTTCTCGTCCTGAAGGGAGTAAAGCCTACCTTCAGCATCGAGAGGAAGAATCGTCGGTTTTCGGTGCATCGGTATTCCTCTGCCCGCCCGTGACCAGATCGCCACGGGCGGACTCGATTCAATGACCGCAGGCTAGGGGCAAACTGCAAACCTTCCGGTATTACTTTTGGCCGTTAAGCCGTTTCCTCACGGCACCAGCAACTCCGAGCAATCCGGTTCCGAGCAAGAACATGCTGGTCGGTTCCGGGACGGTCGTTTGTTGAGCACTGGTAATCTGGCCCGTGAGTGACGCAACTTGACCGGGATCGATCGAGAGGTCATTCACGGCGAAGAAGAATGAACCTTGACCGCAAGTAGTCTGCTGTCCGGGAACGGTTGTCGCTTGACAGTTCACATCATTGAACGTGAAAAGGATCGGCGTGTTGTTGAAATCAATAAACACACCGCCATTCCCCAGGCTGCTGACCGCGCCAGTTAGAGTCGCAGTGAACAACGCGGTGTTACTTCCGTTGATACCTTCCGGCGCCGTGAAAGTAACTCTTAACGTGAAAGTGTTCCCAGTGTAAGTCGCCGCTGTAGTGGCAAGACTAAATGCACCAAGGTTGTTGACGTTCTGAACTGGCGGAGCCATCGGGTTGCCGCCTATGCCCAAAAAGCCAGCAACAGTGGTGTTGGAAAAGGTTGAATTTACGTAGGTCAAGCCAAACAGCGAGGCCGTTTGCGTAGCCGACGTGTTAGGTACAGGAGGCGGATTACAGTTGAAGCAGCCGTTTGTGTAGCCGGCTAAAAAAACTTCATCTGCCTTCGCCGTGCCTTGAGCAAAAACCATAATCGCTACAGCAACGAGGCTGATCGCGACTGGCTTGATCAATGACATTAGATTTCGCATTCCGTTGGTTCTCCTAAGTTTGAGTAAAACCCTAGCCAGGTTTTTCAATTAGAGGATGATGCTCACCCGAGGAGAAATAAGGGTAGAGCAGTCCTGTTAAGCAGGAGCTCGGGGCAACGAGCCTGCCACGTGACCCAAGTGATTCCTTCTCTGAAGGCACGAAGGAATCACTGAAAGAAAAAGGCGCTTACTTCTGCGTTTTACTAAACCGCTTGCGCGCCATACCCGCAACGCCAATCAGGCCCGTTCCCAACAGCAGCATGCTAGCGGGTTCCGGAACTGGAGTTTGTTGTACAAGCCGAGCGGCTTGGATCGTGTCGTTACCGCCCTGGGCGCTTGCGAATGTAGCTCCGACCGTGAAGATCACGTTCTGTCCGAGCGCATTCACCTGGGCAGCCTGAGCAGCATCAAGAGCAAAGACAAGTCCGGAGCCGCCAACACCAGATTGATCCTGGATGAGCGTTCCGCCATCAAAGCTGTGCTGTTGGAGCAATACACCGGCCTGGCTATAAACGTTTAAAGTAATCGTTCCAGCCAGACCATTCGGATTCGCACCCACGTTGGTCGCGTCAACGGTAGCGGGTACTTCGTTGTTTGGTTCCGCCAAGTTGACGATCAATACGATCTCGCCAGCATTAGCCGCGCCGAGTTGGGCGTAGGTGAAGGTCTGATTCTTTGGCGGACCGTCTGGCGGTGAAAAATCACCAAATGCCTGGAAGCTGCCGTTGATGAAACCGACGCCGCCGCTTTCGGTGGTTGCCTGTCCGGTGGTTTGAAGCGTTAGCACGGTTAGCACCGCACCAATGCCCTGACCTTGTAGCTGGACGCCAGTCAGCTGAACTAGGTCAGCTTTTGCGGTAATAGTCGAGCCGAAGCCGAGAACCGCTGTAATCAAGAGCCCGAAGACGAGCTTTTTCAAGTGTAAGTACTGGGTCATTTCTTCTCCTTAATAAATTCAGGCCGCATTCTGTGGGATCTGCGTCCTTGCGAAGTTTGGGGGCGGGCTTGAGTATGACGTCTTGCGGGGCATTGCAAGGGTCCGACCAACTCCAGCCATCAATCCTCGGTAGCGATCCGAGGCCCTACATGTAGATTGGCACGCCGTGGTAGTAGCAAACGCGAGACCACAACCTGACGCCGGATTCAGCCTCAGATAACTTCGCGTTTGCTGGTGATTGTCGGAGAAATACATCCTTACTATTTCTTACCGTCTGAAAATTGGACTGAATTCTAGACTCCAGACGAGTCTTGTTGATACTTCTTCAATTTCTGATACAACGAACTGCGCGGAATTCCCAGTCTCAGGGCCGCTTTTTCTACCCGTCCTTGTTCTTCCTGAAGCACCCTTTCGATGTGCTGTCGCTCCAGCTCGCTGAGGGTGAGATTGGTATCGAGATAAGGAGTTCGATGTGCGGAATTGCCATCGAAGTGCAAATCCTTTATGCCTATGCTCCGTTCGCCGCTTAGCAATACGGCTCGTTCGATCACGTTGCGCAGTTCACGGATATTTCCGGGCCATGAATATGACTGCAACGCCTTAATCGACTCAGGCTCTAGCTTGATCTCGCCGCGACCTAGGTCCGCGGCTACCTTTTCCAGAAGATATTGTGCGACCGTGGGAATATCCTCGACACGCTCCCTCAAAGGAGGAAATGCGAGTGGGATCGTCGAGACGCGAAAATATAGGTCATCTCGAAATTTCTTTTCGCGCACAAGCTTACCGAGATCCTGATGCGTCGCTGCGATCAAACGCACATCAACTTGCCGGTCTCTGACGTCACCCAATCGGCGGAAGCGTTTGTCTTCAAGAACCTTCAGCAACTTTGGCTGAATCTGTAAATCAACATCGCCTATCTCATCGAGGAAGATCGTGCCGCGATGGGCAACTTCGAATAGACCTTGCTTCGAGGCGGTGGCGCTGGTAAAGGCGCCCTTTTCGTGTCCAAAGAGTTCTGTCTCCAGCAACTCGCGCGTTAAGCCGGCGCAGTTGAGATCCACAAAAGCCTCTTCCGCTCGCGGACTGTTCTCGTGAAGCCAGCGAGCAAGCACGCCTTTGCCGCTGCCGGTTTCACCGAGGATCAGCAGGGGACTTTCCGTCGCCAGAACTCTCTTCGCCTGTTCGGCAAGCGCCCTGATTTTCGGACTCTCGCCAATGAAGGGATCGATTGCTCGACGCACTTGCCGTGATCTGCTTGCTAACTGTTTATGACGATTGCGTTGGTTCTCGAGCAATCGTTGCAGGATCATCGCCAACGCCGGAAGTTCCAGTGGTTTTGTAAGAAATTGCTCGGCGCCTTCTTTGATTGCTCTGACAGCGAGATCGATGGAACCGTGGGCGGTGAGTATTAGAAGCGGCGTATCAGGATTGATTTCTTTGAGGCGCGGGAGCAGGTCGAGAGCCGTGCCGTCAGTCATCATGTAGTCAGCAATGACAACATCGGGTCGCGAAGCTTCTAAAAAGATCCTGAGCGTCGCGGCAGTTTTCTGCCTCGTCGATCTCGTAGCCCTGGAGCTCGAGAAAGTCTCTGATGCCGAAACGAACACCAGGTTCGTCATCAACTATCAGTATTCGATTTCTCGACATCCACACTCTCCTCGCCGGGAGGTACAGGGAAACGTGCTACCATGCGCGCCCCGCCCTCGGGATTATTGCCCGCGATTAGCTTGCCTCCGTGTTCGCTCATTATTCTATGGGCGATCGCAAGTCCCAACCCGGTTCCGCCTCGTCGTTTAGAAAAGAAAGGTTCAAAAATTCTACCGAGATCTTGCGCCAGCACGCCCGGTCCAGTATCGCGAACCACACAATCGACCCACCGCTGTTGCCCCTCAGTTACATCGAGGGCTTCTACCGTTACGGTCGCGCCGGCAGTCGAATGTTGGATGGCGTTCTCGATCAGATTCACAAATACCTTAGACAAGCGCCGCCGATCAATCAGCACCTTCGGCAAACCAATCCGCACGTCGTTCACCAGGTTGACCTTTGCAACTTCCGCTGCCGGATTGCAGGAACGAAGCGATTTCGCGATGACTTCCTCAAGCGACACCGGATAGAGATCGCCTTTAAAAGGACGGCCATACTCCAGCAGCTCTTCCATTAGAAAGGTAAGGCGGCCAACTTCATCTCGCAGCACATTCGTGTAACGCAAATAGTCTGTACGATCGTTAAAGCGAGTTTCAAAGGCGTCGAGAATTGATGAGATGCCAAAGAGCGGGTTACGGACTTCATGAGCCACGCCTGCGACGAGGGAGCCAAGCAACGACATCATCTGGCCCTGGCGCAACGATGCTTCAAGCTGAGTGCGCTTCGTAGTGTCTTGCACGATCAGAATGGCGTGCTCGCCCACCGAGCCAAACTCATTGATGAGATAGAGCGTAAGAGCCCAGGTTTTTTCGGTGGCCGGATCAGTTAGTTCAGCATGACTTGAGCCGCCCTCGGCGCGAATTCCTCGGATGAGTTCGGCCGCCTTCTGCCAAGGCTCGTTTCGCCCCAATTCAGAAATGTTGTGACCGATGATGTCATCCGATTGCAACTCCGAAATTGCTTCCGCTGCTTCATTTAGTCGCTTTACGGTGCCATCTAGATCCACAATCAGAACGGGAAAATCAATGGCGTTGAAAGTCTGCCGCCATTCCATCGCCGACTGCTGCAACGAGGCATGCAGGCCGAGTTGCTTCTCATCAAGAACCTTTCTTTCAGTGACGTCGTTGGCGATTAGAAGTTGCGCCTTTCTTCCTTCAAACAACAGGGCATGGGAGGTGATTTCGACGTACAGTCACACTGTTGTCTTTTCTTTGATGGCGCCAGGGGCTGGAGATTAAAGGCTCACCAACCGCAGCGGTCCGGATCAGAAGAGCCGGCGTTTCATCTTTAGCCTGTAAATCCTTGAACGTCATGGAACGGAATTCTTCGCGCGTGTAGCCGTAGGTTTCCACCGCGGCGTCGTTGACTGCCAGAAACTCCAACGTCTCTTCGTCGTATACCAAAATCGGCTGCGGTGTAGACTCGAAGAGCAAACGATAACGCTCTTCCGAATCTCTTAAAGCGAGCTCCACCTGTTTTCGATCAGTAATATCTCGCGCTACACCACGCAGACCAATCGTGTCGCCCAATCGATTTTTTATTGGAGACGCGCCGATTTCGAGCCAGCGCTCGCGTCCGCTCTTATCGCGCGTTTCCAGCTCGAGTGGAGCGGTGCCCGGTTCGTCAAACTGTTTCAGCAGATCCATCAAATCCGAATTTGACACGTTCACAGCAAAAGCGTCAGCAAAGAAACTTCCAATCACCTCTGATTGTCGCTCTCCGAGAAATTGAGCACCTGACACGTTCATGCTGCTCAAGCGTCCTTCCATATCGACGGTGAAGATCAGGTCATTTGCGTGTTCGACGAGCTCGCGGTAATTAGCTTCGACTCGCGAACGTTCAAGCAGGCGGGACACCTTAGCGATCAAGCGCGACGCATCAAATGGGACTTCGAGGTAATCATCGGCGCCGGACTTCAATCCCTGAACCACGCTCTCGGTGTCGCGACGGTGCGCGCTGGCCAGGAGGATCGGCGTCAATTTCATTTCGGCGTCTTCTCGCATACGCTTGCAAAACTCGATACCACTTAAACGCGGCATCGTTACGTCACTAATCACGAGGTCGGGCCGTTCACGCTTCGCAACTTCCAACGCTTCCTGTCCGTCAGCAGCAGTAATTACGGAATACCCGGCCTTGCGCAACAGCCTGTCCATGAGGCCAAGCTGCTCAGGCAAGTCATTGACAATAAGAACGGAGCCCGCCTCGCGGCCGTTGATGGATTGCTTTGCACTACTCATTAGGAACAGGGTCGTCTTGTCGCGAATCTTCGGCGAGCAAAACAGGACCTAACGCTCTATTGCGGGAGATTGAGGCGCTTCGTCGGGTGGGAAGTCGCTCAATAGCGTGGTTGATTGGGTTTTGCGCGGGAGATAATATCATACGACTACGCAGCTTCGACCAAAAGATCGACGGCCCAGCAGATCCTAACGCCGTCAAAACCTCGATTTATTCCCAGTCCTATAGAGTGCCTATTTGTTAGCAGTACGATTAGAGCTCGTTTTCCTGTATTGAGGGAATAATTAGGGCTTTTTGAATTAACCAAGGTTCGGCCCGGCCGGAGCCTGGTGTAAGGTCCCTTGCTTGACGCAACTCGGGATGTCCGGTACGTTCCGCAAGCTCCGTGACTTAGTCATCGAACCAGGCAACACAAGATGTTATCTATGAATGACAATTCGGAAACGTCGCCAAGGTTTGACCGGCGGCCCTGGGGCACGTTCACTGTTCTCGACGAGGGCGAGAGTTTTAAAGTGAAGCGAATCGAAGTGCTCCCAGGTAAGCGCCTGAGTTACCAGCAGCACGCGCAACGCGCGGAGCATTGGGTCGTGGTGCAGGGAACGGCCAAGGTTACGCTCGACGGACGCGACTTTCTGGTTACACCAGGACAAGCGGTTGACATCGCCATCGGCATGGCCCATCGTGTTGAGAATCCCGGCAAGGAACTGCTGGTTTTTATCGAAGTTCAGCGTGGCGCCTACCTCGGCGAAGACGACATCGTGCGGCTGCAAGACGATTTTGGCAGGGTAGAGAAGTAAGCCCACAACAGTAATCCTGGGGATCACGTCCTCTCGTCACATTGCTTGAAAACCTTCTGGTAGTTTCTCTTCGTAGA
This sequence comes from Pyrinomonadaceae bacterium, assembly GCA_963826235.1. Lineage (GTDB taxonomy): Bacteria > Acidobacteriota > Blastocatellia > Pyrinomonadales > Pyrinomonadaceae > PSRF01. Next base: position 1,905,376 of record CAWGWE010000003.1, read on the forward strand.
CCAACCCCGGGCATCAACGCACAATTCAAATCAAGATAATTTGAACCCGCTTGGTCGATCTGTAGCTGCAGTTACAGAACCACAGCGATCAACGAGAGCCATGCCAAATTCCACCGATTCAGAAATAGATGGTGTTGAACTGCGCGCGCCTTCTGGTGCCGATCTTGAGGAAGCAGGGCCCGCTGCGAATGATTCCTCAACTGAGCCAGAGAGTCTTTGGCGCGCTGTCCGCGAGTCTCTGCGTGGCTCTCATCGCGACTACACCTCCGGTCCAATCGGCCGTTCCATCATCATGCTCGCCATTCCGATGGTGTTGGAGATGTTGATGGAGAGTGTGTTTGCCGTTGTCGACATATTTTGGGTTGCGCATCTCGGCGCCGATGCCGTGGCGACTGTGGGACTGACCGAATCAATGCTGACGCTGCTTTACGCTGTCGCCATCGGACTTGGTCTCGGCGCCACTGCGATGGTCGCGCGTCGCATAGGCGAGCGTAATCCGGAAGGAGCGGCGCGCGCCGCGGTGCAGGCAATTGCGTTGGGGCTAATCGTCTCGGTGATCGTGTCCGTCATCGGTGTTTTATTTGCGGATAAGCTTCTCGGTTTAATGGGAGGGTCGCCCTGGGTACTCGAACATGGCGCCGGCTTTACCAAGATCATGTTTGCCGGTAACGCCACGATCTTGTTGCTCTTCTTGATCAATGCAATTTTTCGTGGCGCCGGCGATGCTGCCATTGCCATGCGCGTCCTCTGGCTGGCTAACAGCATTAACATCGTTCTAGGTCCTTGTTTCATCTTCGGATTAGGGCCGTTTCCCGAACTTGGTGTTGCTGGAGCGGCTGTCGCCACCACCATCGGCCGTGGAACCGGCGTGCTCTATGCATTCAGCAGGCTAATCCGTTCGGGCGGCCGCTTCGACATTCGAAGGCACCATTTGAAACTTGAGCCATCGATCATGGCGCGACTGATCCGTCTCTCAGCGACTGCAACGTTTCAAGTCTTCATCGGCATGGCGAGCTGGATCGGACTCATCAGAACCATTTCCAGTTTCGGCAGCGACGCTTTAGCGGGTTACACCATCGGGATCAGAGTGATCATTTTCGCGCTGCTTCCATCATGGGGCATGGCGAACGCCGCAGCCACGATGGTGGGGCAGTCGCTCGGAGCGGCCAAACCTGATCGAGCCGAACGCGCGGTTTGGCGGGCAGGTTTTTACAATATGATTTTTCTGGGAGCAGTTGGACTAGGATTTGTCTTATTCGCTCGACAAATCATTGGACTCTTTACCACCGATCCAAACGTCGTTTACTACGGCGTGGACTGTTTGCGGATCGTCGCCTATGGCTTTTTGTTCTATGCCTGGGGAATGGTAATCACGCAATCATTCAATGGCGCCGGCGACACCTGGACGCCGACGATTATCAATCTCTTTGTCTTCTGGCTTTGGGAACTGCCACTCGCTTACGTGCTTGCAATTAGCTTCGGCCTGGGCCCACGCGGAGTATTTCTGGCGATCATGATTTCTTTTTCGACGCTTGCAGTGGTAAGCGCACTAATGTTCCGGCGCGGCACATGGAAGACCCGAAAAGTATGATCGGGCTGTTGGATATCTAGAGGACTAAACGACACCGCCAAGACGCCAAGACCCGCCAAGTGCGCCAAGAAAAAGAAGAAAGGCATCAAATGAATCTCAGCTGAGTTTCAGAGTTTTGTGCCTTTCCTTTTTTGTCAGTCCTGGCGAACTTGGCGTTCTCTTGGCGTCTTGGCGGTTTCCGTCTCGTTGAAAGGACGTCAGGCTAATTTGAACAGAGGGACGGTCCTTAGACGACTTAGCGAAAAATGACGGTGGGAGGATCCCAGGTGTTCGGATCGCCGGTCAGACCAGTCTTAACGTTTATTACTTCCAGTCGCTCCGGTTTCACCGCAATCAGCAAATAACTTTTTTCACGATCAGGATAGAAGTCCTTCCATTCATCTTTCCAGCGTCGTGCTTTTTCTGCGCGATCGTTAACGAGCCGAGCAATGCCCTGGATGCTTACGTAAGCCTGAGCGACGGGATCAAAATAATAGATGGTCACGCGCGGATTACGGCGAAGTTCACGAACCTTGCGGCTCCTCGGGTTGGTACCAAACCAGATCACCATGTCGTCAGCCGGCGGAAAAGGATCCATGGTTCGCGCGTTGATGCGGCCATTGGTTCCGGTCGTGATCAATGCGGCGTAACGCGCGCTCGCCATTATTTCTTTCGCCGTAGTCAGCAACTGCTCGCGGGAGGTTCCGGCGGAGGTGGCTTGTCCGTAGGCAGGGTAGACGGTGAGCAAACTCACTGAGAACAAAAGGGCTACGAGTAAGCGTCGTGAATATGCAAAAAGTTTCATAAGGTACCTTCGATCCGATTGCCAATTACCGATTTCCGTCCCATTGGCGATTGCGGATTACCAATTGCCAATCTGTGATGATGTGGTCGTTGGCTCAATCGGCAATCGGCAATCGCCAATCGGCAAGAGGGCTCGGTCGCTAACGCTTCCGATTCCGATTGAGTGTTGTAACCCGCTTGAGAATCATTCCCTTGCAAGGCTAGTGCAGTTAGACTATGGCTCTCCTCGGGTTATTTTCAGGGAGTTTTCCGATGAAAACTACAGTTTGCTTAATCGGACTGCTTGTGTTGGCAGCGACTGCGCAAAAGCCTACAACCGAATCACCGCTGCATTCAATGGTCGCGACTGAACGCGCTTTTTCTCAGGCCTCCGCTGACAAAGGGACGCGCGACTCGTTTCTGATGTTCATTGCAGAAGACGGAATTCTGTTTCGACCCTCTGCAACGCTGGGAAAGAAATGGTTGCTGGAGCATCCGGTTCCACTAACGGATAACCGGCCACTGCTTTCCTGGCAGCCAATTTTTGCGGACATCTCCGCTGCCGGCGACATGGGATACACCTTTGGACCATGGGAATTCAAGCAGAACATTAACGATCAAAAGCCGACGGCGTTTGGCCACTTTATTACCATGTGGAAAAAGCAGGCCGCCGGCGCGTGGCGATTCGCGATCGATCTCGGAGTTTCCCATCCGCAATCGGCAACGCCGCCGACTCCCTGGGTGCCGGGGCCGATCTTGAAACCTACGACTCATGCCGCAAGTGTTCCGGTTGCAACCTCGCGGGAAGCACTAATGAGTCTCGAGCGTGAGTTCTCGCGAGAGTCCGCGAAGCAGGGATCGGTAGCAGCGTTTACTAAATACGCAGCTGAAGAGGTGAGACTGTTTCGCAATAAGCACCTTCCTTTTGTAGGCAAGCGCGATATTCCCGCAGCTTTGGAAGCGAGCCAGGGAGTCCTCACGTGGCAGCCAGAATCCGCTGACGCTTCCCGTTCAGGCGATCTTGGTTACACTTATGGCAGGTACGAAGTGAAGACCGATGGTGTGCTGGTAGCCAAAGGCAACTACATGCGTTTTTGGAAGAAACAAGATGGTGTTTGGCGAGTGGTAATTGATGTGGACGATCCGTTGCCGTTGACCAAGTGAGACAATTGCCAATTGCCGATTGCCAATTGCCGATTTCTGAGGGGAAGCTCTCGTTTCGGAATGACCTCAGCCACTTCGCGACCTCCAAGTGAACTCAAAAGCGCTGCTGCTCGTATGCCGACTAGATAAAGGAGAATCGTCATGTTCTGCCCGCGATGTGGCGCCAACCAAACCGAGGAGCTGAAATTCTGCAAAACCTGCGGTGTAAACCTCCATGCCGTGCGCCAGCTAGTCGAAGCGAAGGAAGGCGGCAAGAAGTTTGATTGGAGCGAAACCTGGGTTGCTGAAATGTTCCTTTCCGGAGATGCGCATCAGCGGCGCAAGCTGGAATTGGAGCGTGCTCGCGGTCTGACGCCGGAAGTAAAACGTTACAACGAAATCAAGGCGGGTGTGATCACAGGAAGCGTTGGGTTGGCTCTCATGCTTGTCCTCGCAGTCTTGATGGAAGGGCTAATCAGTGGAGGCAAGTTTCCGGATGACACCGCTGAGTTGATGAGCCGCCTCTGGATCGCGGGCGTGATACCGCTATTTGTCGGAATCGCTCTGATCATCAACGGAGTATTTGTCAGCAGGAAAATCGTCGAAGCCGCAAAGCGCGAGGAGTTGCCCGCAAGAGATCTCAATCCTAATCTCCTCCACCCGCAAAACACCGCGGAGTTTGTCCCCAGGAATTTGAGCGTCACGGAAGAAACCACCAGGCAACTGCGAGAGTCCGGCAGGAATTGAATCATTGGGTCATTGAGTCATTGAGTGATTGGGTGATTGGGTGATTGAATCATCGGATCATCGGATCAATTGAGATGGCCACTCCAATCCTCAATGACCAGTGATCCGATGATTCAATGATTCAATCTACTGGGCTTCGACAAAAGCATCCGTTCACGGTATAACGTTCTCTCACCCCCCTGAAATTAGCGCACTGCGGGAATCCCGGTTCCAAGCCGTGTCAAATCTCAACGCGGCCATTTAATCGATCAGCCATGACAAACGACAATCCCTCCTCAGGGAGAGCTAATGCTATTGAGCCCAGAATGACCATGGGCGTCGCCGGTCTCGACGACATTCTTAATGGCGGCCTCCCCGCTAATCGCGTCTACCTCATCGAAGGCGAGCCCGGCACCGGTAAAACTACGATCTCCTTACAGTTCTTGCTGGAAGGCGCGCGCTTGGGCGAGTCGGGCCTTTACATCACGCTCTCAGAATCTAAAGAAGAGTTAGAGTCCGTTGCTCGTTCTCACGCCTGGTCGCTGGACGGTTTTACTCTATACGAAATGATCCCGCCGGCCGACACCCTTAAGCCAGAATCGCAATACACGATCTTTCATCCGTCAGAGATTGAACTTGGAGAGACTACCAACGCCGTGCTCGAACAGGTTGAACGTATCAAGCCACAGCGGGTAGTCTTCGACTCGCTTTCGGAGATGCGACTGCTCGCCGGTGATCCGCTTCGTTTCCGCCGGCAAATTCTGGCGCTCAAGCAGTATTTCGCCGGACGGCGCAGCACGGTTCTGCTTCTGGACGACAAGGTTTACGCCGTTCAGGATTTGCAGGTGCACTCGATTGTGCACGGCATTATTTCGCTTGAACATCTGGCGGTTGAATATGGTTCTGAGCGCAGGCGTTTGCGCGTAACCAAATTGCGCGGCTCAACCTTTCGCGGCGGTTATCACGACTTCACGATCAACACAGGCGGTGTAGCAGTTTTCCCCCGTTTGGTGGCGGCAGAACATCACGTCGATTACAAGAACGAGTCGATCACCAGCGGCATAGCAGAACTGGATTCCCTCCTCGGCGGTGGCTTGGATCGGGGGACGGCCACTCTAATTATAGGCCCGGCGGGATCAGGCAAATCGACTCTGGGGGCCCAATTTGCTGCTGCCACAGCGGCGCGAGGCGAGCTTACCGCCGCTTTCGTTTTCGACGAGCTAAAGGAAACCTTTTTGTCGAGATCCGCGGGTGTTGGCAGGGATATGAGGACGTCTATGGACGCCGATCTGTTTTCGATCCAGCAGGTCGATCCCGCTGAGCTTTCCCCCGGACAGTTCGCTCATATTGTGCGTAGCGCGGTCGACGTTCATGGCGCGAAAGTGATTATCATCGACAGTCTTAATGGTTATTTGAACGCTATGCCTGACGAGCGTTTTCTAACAATTCAGATGCATGAACTGCTTACCTATCTGAATCAAAAGGGAGTAGCGACGATTCTGGTGATGGCGCAACACGGATTCCTGGGAAGCTCGATGGCGACCCCAGTGGACGTTAGCTATTTAGCGGATACAGTGATGATGTTGCGTTACTTCGAAACCGATGGCTCAATTCATCGCGCGATTTCGGTGATCAAGAAGCGTAGCGGCGCGCACGAACACACGATTCGTCCATTTGAAATTACGGCGAACGGCATTCGCATTGGCCCACCGTTGAGTCAATTCCGCGGTGTGTTGACCGGAGTGCCGATTTACGATGGAGCGAAAACATCCTTGGGTGAAAAGCAGGATGGCGTCACCTGATTTCCCAACTAATAGCGATCAATCGATATTGATCCTGGCCCCGACGGGAAGAGATGGCGACTTAACGGCGCGCGTCCTGGGCGATTATCGGTTGCGTGCGGAGATGTGCACCGGACCGCAGGATCTGGCTGAAAAGGTGTCACGTGGAGCTGGTTTGGTTCTTTTGACTGATGAAGCATTAACACCCGCCCTAACGCATTGCTTTATTAAAACCCTTGAACTGCAGCCTACCTGGTCAGACATTCCCCTCGTAATCCTGACGAGTGGCGCCGGTGAAACCCCGGCGAACGCTGAGTCGCTCGCAACTCTCGTTGAGAAAGGCAATGTCACCCTCATCGAGCGTCCGGTGCGCGTGATGACGCTCTTGAGCGCCGTTCAGTCAGCATTGCGTGCCCGCCGGCGTCAATTCGAGGTGCGTGATTATCTCTCCGCTGAACAGCGAGCAAAGGATGAGCTAAAGGAGGCTATCCAACGCGCCGAAGAGGCTAATAGCCTGAAAGACGAGTTCCTCGCAACCGTATCCCACGAACTGCGGACCCCGCTGATGGCGGTTCTTGGTTGGGCGCATTTACTACGTTCCAACAATCTGGATGAGGCGGGACAACGGCGCGCCGTAGAGACTATTGAGCGTAACGCGCGAGCGCAACAACAGTTGATTGAAGACCTGCTCGATGTGTCGCGGATCATTACGGGCAAGTTGCGACTTGATGTGCGCCCCGTGGCGCCGGCGAGTTTTATTGATGCCGCAGTCGAATCAGTACGGCCCGCTGCAGATGCGAAAGAGATTCAGCTCGAGATTCTCAGCGATCCCAATATTGGTTCCATCTCCGGCGATGCGGGACGTTTGCAGCAAGTAGTCTGGAACTTACTTTCGAACGCGATCAAATTCACTCCGCGAGGGGGCCGTGCCCAGTTGAAGTTGCAGCGCACCAGCTCGCATGTTGAGATCTCCGTGTCCGATAGCGGCCAGGGAATTCGACCGGATTTCCTTCCTTACGTCTTCGAGCGTTTCCGTCAGGCGGACATGAAAACCACACGCGCGCACGGCGGCCTGGGACTCGGGTTGGCAATCGTCAGGCAGTTAGTAGAACTACACGGCGGGACTGTCAGCGTTACAAGCGAAGGCGAAGGGAAGGGCGCTACTTTCATAGTTAAATTGCCATTGTTGCCCGTTTATCAGAACCCGCCAGGCGCTGGTCAGCAAAGTCCGGCAGACGTCGAGATCGGTCCGCCAGATTGGGCTGATAATCTTGCGGGCCTCAAAGTACTGGTGGTTGATGACGAAGCTGATACCTGTGAATTACTTCGTTCCTTGCTCTCAAGATGTGGGGCAGAAGTGACGGCAGCCAACTCCGCAAGCGAGGCCTTCAGACTCTTCCAAGTGGTGAATCCGGACGTGATGGTTTCCGATATTGGGATGCCGTTGGAGGATGGTTACGAGTTGATTCGCAAGGTTCGCGCGCTTCCAGAAGTGAACGGCGGAAGGGTTCCGGCAGTGGCTTTGACGGCCTATGCGCGCCCCGAGGATCGCATGCGCGCTTTACGTGCCGGTTATCAAATGCATGTTTCGAAGCCCATCGAGCTTGGCGAGCTTGTTTCCATAGTGGCCAGCCTGGCGAACCGTTTACATAAAGACTGATGACGGAGACGGGGAGAGGCGCAGACGCGGAGACGCGGTTCTTGCGTCACTTTAAAAGTTGATCGAGTGACAATGCCACTTCGATTCCCCACCTCCCCATCACCGCGTCGCCCCGTCTCCGCGTCTCCCCGTCTCCGCAGTCTCCCCATCTCCGCGTCTCCACATCACCCCATTCTTGTTTTTTAGGTTTGATGGCCGGCGTGGGCGCCAACAGCGAGAGCGCCGTAACATTCGCAGGCAACTTTCTCCAGCAGCGGTCGGTCTACGATCCGCATGTTTCCGCGAGTGTAAGAGATAGCTCCCAAAAGTTGCAGTTCATGTGCGACGACTGCGACCCCCGCCCGCCGCACGCCCAAATGTTGTGCAATACGCTCCTGCGTTATCTCGACCACTTCGGTGTCTACGCGATCATTAATCATCAATAACCAAACGGCAAAGCGCTGCTCAATGTGATGGAGGATGGCGCAAGCAGCCCGCTGTGCTACTTGGGTTAAATATTCTCCCACGTACGGTGCGATGGTCTCTTGAAAACCATTTCCGCGCCTCAGTTCTCGATCTAAAGCTTCCCTGCGCAACCGCAAGGCGTTGCCGGCAATTGCTACCGTTAACGAATGGATTGCTGGACGAGAACCAAAGACGGCCAGCAGTCCGGCAACACCATCCTTCCCGACCATGCCTATTTCGGCGCTCCTGCCGTCTTGCATGTCGGCCTGACTGGAGATAATCGAGTTTTCTGGAAAGTAAACGAACGGTAAAATTTCTCCGATCTCGACGAGCCGCTCACCCGCGGCGAGTGAAACAGCTTCCAGACTGGGCAAGAGGCGCTCAAGATCCGCGTCTGGAAGTTGATTTAATATCCTATTGCTCAGCAGTTCCTTCATCTCAAATCTCAAGTGAGAATGATCTCTCGACGCTTTGATAGAAAGCGTCACGAGTGGACAGCGCTTTTCTATCCGATACTGAGACTAGTTTAGGTTCGCGGAGTGGGACTCAGGGGGAACGTGTCCTAACTGCAGGTGAACTGGAATTCTAGTCCAAAGCGGCAGCAGTGTATAGGAATCGCCATCAGGTAGCAGAGAGATACTATTGCTCTTTTTTAGGTTGGTCAATGAAGGGAGTCATGAGGGTAGTCCCCGTTCCGCAGAGTGAATAAAATATTTAAAAACCTGATCGCGGTGTCGATCCGAAAACGATCACAAACCCGCTACTTAGTTAACCACACCATCTGCGGCAATCAGTAAATCAAATTCAGTTTTGACAACGGGGTAGCACTCGCACGAGTGGTCTACCAGGCCCTCCCTGTCAATGATATTGATATGGCCGCGTCGGTAGTGAATGTAGCCTTCAGCCTGAAGAACAATCGCAGCTTCAGTAACGCTGGCCCTTCGTGTTCCCAGCATGTAACCGAGGAATTCTTGTGTAAAAGGTAAATCCTTACATTGACAACGATCGAGGCTCATTAGAAGCCATCTGGCAAGACGTTCCGACACAGTGTGCAACGAGTTACAGGCGGCAACTTGCGACGTTTGCAATAGCAGCCCTTGAACGTACCTCAACAGTCGCGTATGTAGCTTTCCAGCGAGATTGAACTCGTTCCGTAAGTCCTGAACTGTCATTCTCATCGCCCCGTTCGGGTATTGGACCAAACCCAGATAAGGCGACCTATCCACGCCCAGGATGCAAGAAATACCCGCCATCCCCTCGAAGCCCACGACGCCTACCTCTGCGCAGTCCCCAGCAGCAGTTTCAGAAATGAGTGACACCATCGACGAATTAGGAAAGTAAACAAATTCCATTATCTCCCCCGCTCTGAACAGTACTTCGCTATGCTTTAATTCTACCGGCTTAAGATTGGGTAAGAGACGCTCATACTCCATTGTCGGCAGGGCGGCTAGTATTTTGTTCTTGGGTGGCTCCGGCAGACTTAACGGACTTAACATCTGGGTCTCTCCTATGTCGTTCGCGCATAAACGCAGCAGACGGCATAGGAAAGGGATTCGGATTCATTCCCGATGTCGAGTGGGCGAATTGTCAAAAGCAGCTTTGAAACTCATTCTACGCCTACCTGCTAACACGACCTAACCCACGAAAGTTAAGGTTTATCGTTCGGACCAAACTCGTCACTGATCAATCGAGTAGGATCGCCAATCCGGAGTGAATTCAGTTTCGGAATGATGAGGAATCGGCAATTGGCAATCGGCAGTCAGCAATTGCCCTCAGCTGACGATCTTATCCAACGTATATGGCAACATCTTCCGCCACCACGGCCAATCGTGATCCACGTCGTGTCCCCAAAGATCGAGAGTGTGCGGAATTCCTTTTGAATGCAGTACGTCGGAAAGATGCCGACTTCGCTCGGGAGCTTCGTAGTTGCCCTGGCCTGAGATGATGTAGATCGAATCGGCGCGGCGTAGGATCGGAAGGTAATGTTCGTCGTTAAGGTTGGGAAGATAGTCAGCAGGGTTATTGAAATAAACGTTGTCGTCGTGAAAGCCTTTTAAGTAAGAACGCACGTCATAACTGCCACTCATCGCAATCACACCACGAAACAGATCTGGATGTTTGAAGTAAGCATTAGCGGCCAGAAACGCACCTAAACTTGCGCCCGTCGTAATTGGTCGCGCGTCATCGCCGGCTTCCTGCCGAATCAACGGCAACACTTCCTCGACAAGATAGCGATCAAAGCGCGTGAGTAATTCGGCTTTAAGATGGGGCGGCATCTTCTCATTCAGCAAACTCCAGCGATTCACACTGTTGACCGAGTAAGCGCGGATCTTTCCGCTTTCAATGTGAGGACGGATCGCGTCGACGAGGTAGAAACGTTCGTACTCAAGATAATCAGCGGCCGCAGTGGGCAACATCAGCAGAGTTTGGCCGGCATGTCCGTAAGCGACGAGTGGCATCTCCATGTTCAGATTCGGACTATGCCAGGAAGTTGTGCGGCGTTCCATAAGGACCTTTCAGCAGAAAGCTCAGGCTAAGATAGAAGAACTTAAGGTGTGTTTCGGTGTGCGAGATATTCTCGCAGTTCGCGCGTGAGCGCAAGGAGGAGGGCCTCCTTGACGCTCATTATTGCGTCTGTTATAAAAACGCTTCGCGCCCTCAGCAGTTTTTTGAGGGCGCTTATTCCGCAGTAGCTCAATGGCAGAGCATTCGGCTGTTAACCGAAGGGTTGTAGGTTCGAGTCCTACCTGCGGAGCCAAGAATCTGTAAGAGAAAAGGCCACCTGTGATGGTGGCCTTATTCGTTTGTGACGTGGTTTTGAGTAGCCCTTCCAGGTTACCTTTCTATCATCGTTCAAGAGCCCTGCGTTTGGGGAAAGCTGAATCCAGACGGTCAGTGGTAAACCTTGTGTCCCATACATATTAAGGACAGGGGCCGTCGACAACTGAGCAATCTTTGAATGTAGCTTCCGCACATTTCTTCGCAGAGTCTTCGTCTCGGCCAGGGAAAGTACGCTGATCACAACCCAGCTGGGGACAAGTTACAGCAAACGGGAAGTCCTGTAGCGGAGTGTCGATCACGGCTTCGCCATGCTGACTGCGCGCGCACTGTAATGCTTCTTCAGGTGTGCTTGCGACGAAGGTCCTGGTAATGACGCAACCGTCTGTGTCCTCGATAGAGACGGGCCGCGGAAAGGTTGACCAGGTATAGGGCTGCCCGCTACAGGTTTTCCACTTCTCGCCTCCGCCTCCGCCTCCGCCGCCGTCGGGCCGCCTGCAGGATCCATCCTTACAACGCATCCCATCATCGCATCGTATGCTTAATCCGTAGCAACATCGCTGACCTTCGCCACCGCAAGGACGGCAAAAACCACTAATTGGCTCGGAGCCATCGCGACAAGGCTGATTACCAGGGCATACCGGCATATTCATATAGCCACACGCAAAACAACGGTTGTCCCTACACTCTCCAACAGTGCACGGCGCACCTTGCGAAGGTGGGCAGCAGGTCAGGCCACCCTCGCCGCAAATCTCACAAATCTTCTGCTGATTACAAATCATGCGGCCGAAGCGGCAGCCCCCGGTACGCAGGCACGGCTGGTTCGGACCGCCCGCTGGCAGGCACTTGGTCTGGGTTCGATCCAGGACCGCATAACTGTCTCTGCACGGCTCGCCGCGGTCGCACGCGGGCTGCTCGACGCCACCACAAGAGATACAGATTCCATTTTTCTCTATGAGGCCGTCGACGCATGGTTCTCCGCTAAGGCAGGCAATCTCGCCACCCCAGCGACCGCAAGGAATACAGATCCCACTTTCCCTGGCCCAGGGATCATTGCAGGTCAGACGTGTTCTAGTCGCCACGTCATCGAAGCAGCGGCCCAGTCCATAACGCACGTCTGCACCACAGCAGGACCCACCTTCTTTAGTCCCACATCCCTGGCAAACTCTTGTGCCTAGCCAACTATTGTTCTCAGGGACGAAGCGGGCATCGCAGCGAGCACCTTGATTGCAACTATCTATTCGCTCGCTCGCATCGAGCACGATTCCGGTGTATCCCTTCAGCGAGAATCCGGTGAAATGACCATCAGCGCAGGGTTGTCCCGGGCCTCCGCTGACTTCGCACCTACTGTTCGTGATGTTGCATCCGAGGCCCTTATGGCAATGCTTGGTGTTGACAACTCCGTCCGGTCCACAGCATGGACTCCCAGGATCGTCACACAGCCGCCAACGAAATACACTAAGGAACGCGATGACAGCGACCGCACCGAGCACGACCGCCATGATGGACAGCGCGACTATTATGTTACGGCGCACGTAGTTAGCTTCGTTAGCTGCAGCGTCTGCCCGACGAGTTTCGCTCGCTTTCAATGCGAACGCGGGTGATGTCAGATCACTTGAACAGATTTACGCAGAGAAGCGGCTTGCAAGGCCGCCAGCAACACTCCGGGCGATATCGACTCCGCGTCATCACAGGTTTGACTAACTTAGACAGGAACGAGCGGCTTATATCACAGCGCGGGAATGCGAAGGAAGAAAGCGGTACTCCGTCATAATCCCGAGTGTGCGATTGTCTCTTAATCGGGAGAGCCATAATGCCGGGGAAGACACTATCAAGACGTATTGGGATCGTTGACGCAGTAACTGGGAACTTCAGGCTCGTGGCTACGGACGGACTGTTGATTCCGCGCTCGGATCGCGGGCGTCTCGCCCGGCTCCCGGAGGCAAGTTAAACGTAGACAACTCAGATTGAGAGGTCGAAACAGATAGCTTGGATAGCTAAACAGGCAGCCTGAGCAACGCTTCGCAGCCGCGAGTGCCGGAGCGATTTTCCAGAGTCAGCGTGCCGCCGTGCGCCTCGGCAATCTGTCGTGAAAGCACGAGGCCGATTCCCGAACCCTTCGCCTTGGTCGTAAAAAATGGCACGAATAAATTGGCAGTGTTAGCTAATCCAGGGCCTTCGTCTCGAACACGCACTTCAACCTGGCCGTTGTCCTGGCTCCAACCAACGTAAACGCCGCCGCCTGTTTCCATCGAAGCATCGACCGCATTCCGTATCAGGTTTATCAGCAACTGTTCGAGCTGCGCGTCGTCGCCCTTAACCTGCAAATCGGGTCCGGGCGCGACTGTGATCGGCAGTCGGGTCTCGAGACTGGCGACGCGCTGAACCAGTGATCCAATCATCAATGGTTCAAAGCGCGGCTGCGGGAGACGAGCCAGTTTCGAATAAGACTCGATGAAGCGCGCTAGCGAATCGGCACGCGATGAAATCACTTCCAGGCCCCGTTGCATATCATCGTCCCAATCAGGTGTTCGGGGCTGACGCCCAACAAGATCCGCAAGACTTCCAGCGACTGACTTGATAGGAGCCAGCGAGTTGTTCAGTTCGTGTCCCAACACGCGCAACAACCGCTGCCAGGCACTGCGTTCTTCTTCTCGTAACGTTTGACTAAGGTCGGTCAAGACGAGCAAGCGGTGCTGAGTTCCACCTTCGCGGAAAGTGCTGCGACGAACGTCCCACCTGCCAAAGCCACCGGGAAAAACCAGTTGCATTGTTTGCGAGCTCTCGCGACCTGCGCCATCAAAACACGCGGCCAAACCAAGTTCGGCACTTGTCCGGCCCAGGAGTCGAGTGGCAGGTTGCGCCAGGAGTCGTTCGCCCGCCCGATTAACCAGCCGCAATCGCTCGTTTCCATCAAACGCGAAAACTGCGACATCAATTTCCGCCATCACCGTGCGCAAGAGCGCAGTTGCCTCCAGCGCGCCCAATCGCTGTTCGCGCAGGGTCTGTCCGAGGTCGTTCACTTCCAGCATCACTTCGCCAAGCGCATCTCCCACTGCTGCACGACGGCCACGAATGGAATAGTCGCCCTCACGAATCGCGGCGAGAATGTTTGAAAGCGTTTGCAGCGGGCGAACGATTCGATGTTTGAGGTTGAAGGCTACGCCCAACCAAATGATTACGAGGAAGAGGTTGATGGTCCATTGCACGCGTCCCGAATAGTCGCCGTACCAAAGTAGGAAGGCGCTAAGGGCAACAGCTGGAAATCCGGCGGCGAGTGAGAGAAAAGTAATGCGTCGTTCAAATTTCAACCGGCCGCCAGGTTTCAGCGACGGATCGAGGCTGGCAACGTGTGTGACCGGTTTCTGTGACTTCGGGATACTACTCACGCCGGTATGATAGACCATACTTCTGCAAGCGGCGGTACATCGCACTGCGGCTCAGCCCAAGCGACTCGGCAGCACGATTGGCGTTACCGTCAAACCGCCCGAGTGCTTTTGTTATCAACACTCGTTCAACTTCCTCGAGACTCATCTCTTCCAGGCGCGACGACAGGCGGGCATCCGCAGTCGGCTGCAAGGCCAGATCGAAGGGAGTTACTACATTGCTGGAACTCATTAGCAGAGCACGCTCAACGACGTGATCCAGTTCGCGCACGTTGCCGGGCCAGTTGTGTTCTCGCAAGGCGTTTAGCGCCTGGGGCGTAAACATCATTGAGCCGCGACGATATCGCTCGCCGTGTTGTCGCAGGAAATGTTCAGCCAGCGGCTCGATGTCCTCGCGCCGATCGCGCAACGGAGGCAGATGAATCTCAACGGTGTTCAGGCGGAAAAGCAGATCCTGACGAAATTTCCCTTCCGCCACGTCTGCTTTTAAGTCCGCGTTAGTTGCGGATAAGACGCGCACATTTACCTTGCGTGTTTTCGACGAACCGACCCGCTCAAACTCACCAGTTTCCAGGACGCGCAGAAGTTTGGGTTGCAGGTTAATGGGAACGTTGGCGATCTCGTCGAGAAATAATGTGCCGCCGTCAGCCATCTCAAAGCGGCCCACGCGATCCGCTTTCGCGTCGGTAAACGCACCGCGCACATGACCAAACAACTCACTTTCGAATACACCTTCCGCGAGCGCGCCGGCGTTGAGCGAAACCAGCGGCTTTTCAGCGCGTGTGGAATTCTGGTGGAGGGCGCGCGCGATCAATCCTTTGCCCGCACCATTTTCACCAGTAATTAGAACGTTTGCATCCGCAGGTCCGATTCGCGCCACCAGCTTCATCACAGCCTTCATGGGCGGAGATTCCGCCACGATCTTTGGCGCGCCGGGTCCCGCTTCAGTCGCGCTGTCGCGCAGCACGATGTTTTCCGCTTCCAGGCGTTGCTCACGGCGCAGGGCGCCAGCCAACTCCACTTGGGTGCGCACCACAGCCAGGAGCCGGGCGTTGTCCCACGGCTTCTGAATAAAATCGCGCGCACCGCGACGCATTGCTTCGACAGCCAGCGCAACACTGCCCCAAGCAGTCATCACAACAACGGGCAGGAGCGGATCTACTGCCTGAATTCTGGCGAGTAGATCCAAACCTTCGGTGCCTGAAGTTGTGTCGCGCGCGTAGTTGAGGTCGATGAGGACGACATCCAGCTCCTGTTTATTAACTACTTCAAGAACCTCGGCAGGAGCTGCCGCCGTTTTGATCTCGTAGCGCTCGCCTTTAAACAGCAATCTGAGCGCGGCTAGAACGTCGGCCTGATCGTCCGCAATGAGAATCGTAGGCATTTTGATCAAAGTAACGCGAGCGAATCTAAAGTCCAATGTCCCACGTCAAATGTCCAAGGCCCAAAGTCATATTGAGTCATTGAATTAATCGGGTCATTGAAGGCATTAGTCATTGAGTCATTGAATCATTGAATCATTGAAGTCATTGAGTCATTGAGTCTATTTAACCTCACTCAATCACCCAATCATGCAATCACCCAATCACGCAATCACCCAATCACGCAATCACGCAATCACGCAATCACCCAATCACTCAATGACTAAATGACCCGATGATTCAATGACCCAATTGGTTTCATTCGTACCGCAGCGCCACCAAGGGATCGACTTTCGTTGCGCGCCGGGCGGGCATGTAACAGGCGAGTAAAGCCACGATCATTAACAGCAACGCAATGGCCGCGAAAGTTGCTGGGTCAGTTGCGCTCACGCCGTAAAGCATCTTTGATAGCAGGCGCGTCAATGCAAACGCGGCCACAAGTCCCAGTGCTATCCCTCCCAGCGCCATCTTCATTCCATGACCTAAGACAAGAGCCATCACGTGCTGACGTCCCGCGCCGAGCGCGAGTCGAATTCCGAGTTCGTGTGTACGCTGACCGACGAGATATGAAATCACGCCGTAGAGTCCCAGACTTGCGAGCAGCAGCGCCACGACTGCAAACGCATCAAGCAAGATCATCGCGAAGCGATGGCTTGCCAGAGTGGTGGCTATGACCTCATTCATAGTTTGGGGTCGGGTGATGACGTTCTGTTTATTGTGATTTTGAACGACGTTACGGATGGCATCGAATGGTATGGATGCCCGGTCGGCTGAACGGACGACCACACCCAGACCCGACCAGCCCATCTGTACTTGCCTGAACGGTTCATACAGTTGAGCCTGAAGTGTCTGCGAGTCATCCGCGTCCAGACTCCACTGCTTCACGTGTCCAACTACGCCTATGATCTCTTGTGAATACTGGCCCTCCGGCAGATTCGAGTTCTCCTGCATGATCCGCTTGCCGATCGGATCGGTATCACCGAAGTACTTGCGCGCAAAAGCCTCGTCAATCACCACCACCCGTGGAGACTTGTCATTGTCCTGATGTGAAAAGAAGCGACCCCGCTTGAGTGGAATCCCCATCGCCGTCAAATACCCAGGTTCGACCCTGTAGACCAGCGCACTGTGCATTTCGCTTCCGGTTGCAGGTTTGGGTTCGCCTTCTAACCAGAAGACAAGATCGTCCGCGCCCTGGAGGGGGACTCCACCATCTGTAAATGAATGTGCTTTGACACCCGGTGTCCCGCTGAGCCGATCACTCAAGTCATTCAATGAGGCCTGAATTTCTTCAGGTTTGGCGTTCATCATTGCTGGCGAGAGACTCAGTCCGAACGTCCAGGCATTGTCAGCACGAAACCCGGGATCAACATTCCAGAGGGCGCTGAGACTGCGAATCATTAACCCGGCGCCAATCAAGAGCACGAGGGCCAACGCTATTTCAACTGCGACTAGAACTCCTTGCGCTCGGCCATGCCCACCGCTGGCACCGCGCCCACCTTCTTTGAGTGTTTCAGATAGACGCCACTGCGAAGTCTTAAGCGCCGGGGCAAGCCCGGCCAAAATGCCAGTCAACACAGAAATCACGAGGGTGAAAATCAGGACGCGGCGGTCCAAACCGACTTCTACCGCGCGCGGTATCGTCGTCGGTAAGGCAACAAGGGCAGCTTGTGTGCCCCAACCAGCAATGATCAGCCCCAGCATTCCGCCGGTTACAGCGAGCAACATGCTTTCAGTTAAAGATTGACGAAGTAAACGCCAACGGGCCGCGCCTAATGCGGTGCGAATCGCAAACTCTCGTGTGCGCCCCGTGGAGCGCGCCAGCAGCAGATTGCTGACATTTACACACGCTATTAACAACACAAAGCCGACTGCACCGAGCAACATCCAGAGAACTGGCCCGATGTTTCCGACAATTCTTTGCTTCAGGGGTGAAACCTTTGCGCCGTGGCCTTTGTTGGTTTCAGGATAAGCGACGGCGAGATCGTTCATTACTCTGTCCAGATCGGCCTCTCCCTGTTCGACGGTAACTCCGGGCTTGAGCCGTCCTACTCCGTGCAGGCCCAATGCCGCGCCACGTCTCTTTAGCGCAGGGCTATTCCATTGTCCGATAGGAACAAAAACATCCGTTGTTCGGTAGAGGGGTAAGTTGGCTGGAAGCACTCCTACAACCGTGTAACTTTTGTCGTCGAGAGTTAATGCCTTTCCGACGACATCCGGCGCCGAACTGAACTTGCGCTGCCAGAGCTCATTGCTGATCACAACTAACGGCGGCGCTCCGGGCTCGTCTTCGCCGGAGAAAAAGGTGCGCCCCAGCACGGGCTGCACCCCGAGCACAGAAAAAAGGTCTGCCGAGGTTAGCCGCGCGCTAACTCGTTCAGGTTCCCCGGAACCGAGAAGACTAAAACCGAACGGACGTGAAATCGCCATCGCGGAAAAGGTCTTGTTCTCTTTTTGCAAATCACGGAAATTCGGGTAGGGAATTGCGCCGGCGTCAAAATTGGGTTTGCTCTGGGCGAGGGTCACCAGTTGGTCAGGATCCGGCAGTGGCAAAGGATTGAGCAGCACGCCATTGACTACCGAAAAGAGTGCTACGTTAGCGCCGATGCCCAGCGCAAGAGTCAAGATCACCACAGCAGAAAAGCCGGGGTTCTTCAGCAACATTCGTAGACCCAGTCGTATGTCTTGAAACATTGTTTCCTCTCTTTCTGCTTAGTTCTTTGTTTCCGCGGCATTAGTTAACGGTCCTAAGTCGTTGAACTTGAATCAGAGGCAGTGGCGGAACTGGGGGCACGGACTGAACCGCATCACTCAATTCCGAAAGCGGCTTGTCTGCCTCGTCGGCAGTGCCTTTGGTGACGACGCCGCCATCACGCACTGATGACCTGACTTGTGCATCACCCCAATAAGTAATGTTTCCCCCTTGGCGGACGCTTGCGATCATTGCAGATTGCGGCTTTGTCAAAATCTTACCGCCCTGATCGACCGATGCGGTGACTGAGTCTACCGTCAATGAGCGAATGTCGATCGTGCCGCCTTGGCTCACGGCGACTCTGATCTCTTTGCGAGGAGGGAAGCTGTCCCGGACTTCTATCGTTCCGCCATCCGCGATCGAAATTCCGGCGATGTCTGGAGTAACGATCTCGATTTCCAGTTCATAGCGGCGCGGGCAGTCAGTCCTGCATTTGTTAATCAGCAACCGGTCTTCTCCGGTGATTGTGACCTGCGTATAGACCGGACTGCCTTTGAGCAGGGTCACACGCTGCGTTGCGCCATGGCGAAGGAATACCTTACCGCCGTTGCGCAACTCAACAGAGTTGAATCGCCCAAGCGCCATTTTCTGTGCCCCCATTCCTGGCGACATTGACTCAGAGTGGGCCGTCGATACCCTCGGCGGTGAACTGAACAGAAGAATGAGCGACGCGACCAACACGGCAGAGAAGCCGTGATTCTTCAACAAAGTTCTCAAGCCAAGTCGGAGATCTTGAAGCATAGTGCCCTCCTATATGCTGATTGCCGATTGCCGATTGCCAAGCCCAGCAGCCAGTGAAAGCCACCTGTCGAGTGAGTGAAGTCAGGACCACTACGCGCTAGCGGGTGGGCCGACGCGTTAGCACTCATGCCTTGCAAGTAATGAGTTCACTGTCCACCTTGAAAAACGGTAGCTTGAGTGGCAACGTGACGACCCACCCGCTACGCCTGGTGGTACCGACCTCATTCCGCTTCGACCAATCGGCAATTGGTAATTGCCAATGTGATCATTCGTACCGCAAAGCGATCAATGGATCGACCCTCGTGGCACGTCGCGCTGGTATGTAACAAGCGAGCAACGCAACCACGAATAAGGTGCTGAGCACGAGAGCAAACGTCGTCGCGTCGGTGGGCTGTACCTCAAACAGCAAACTCCGCAACAACCGCATCAGACCGAACGCAGCTATTGCTCCCAAAGCCATACCCGCGAGCGTCAGCGTGAGTCCCTGCTTCAGGACCATCTTAAGAATGTCGGAAGCCTGAGCGCCGAGTGCCATTCGCACTCCGATGTAATGAGTCTGTTGGCTGACGGAGTATGAGACCACGCCATAGATTCCGATCGACGCTAATAACAGTGCCACGCCGGCAAAGATGCCAATCAGGATCGCCGGAAAACGGCGCATAAAAGCCGCCGGTGAATCGCCGATCACTTGCTCCATCGAGCGCACGTTAAAGATCGCCACCTCAGGCTCAAGAGCGCGGGTCTCATTACGAATTGCAGCGACCAAAGCTGTTGGATCCCCATCTGTACGAACTACGAGATTCGTGGAGACACCTGGAAATCTTCGGAAGGGGAAATAGAGGACAGGTTTGAGCGCCTCATCAAGGCCTCCAATCTTCACATCCCCAACTACGCCGACGATTACGTCCGGTGGTCCACCGGCTGAGCTATATGCCAGCTTTCGCCCGATCGGATCGCGCCCCGCAAACACTATGTCCGCCAGGGTCTTGCCGATGATCACAACGCCAGGAGTGGCAGCTTGAGCGTTAGCGCCTTGAGGGTTACCTTGGGTGTTCGGGGGTGGGGCAGTGGCTTGGTCGCGATCATCAAACATTCGCCCGGAGATAAGCGGCACGCCAAGCGATTGAAAGTAACTCTCGTTGACTGTGCGAATGTTGGCTTCGATTTCCTGACCGGGCGGCGGAATTGGATCGCCATCGACGTAAAAACGCGTCGTGTTTCCACCCTGAAGCGGTAGAACATTCACTGTTCCCGAGCCGCTCACACCGGGAAGCGATTCAACGCGCTCCTTCAGTCGATCATAAAAAGCTATTTGTTTTGGGGCGTCATCATATTTACCAGGCGGGACTGCCACGGTCATCGTCAAAACGTTTTGCGGGTTGAAGCCGACGTTCGACTGCAACAGCTTCAGCAGCGATTTCATCATCAGTCCTGCGCCAACGAGCAGCACTACTGCCAATGCGATCTCGGTCGTGACAAGAACGCTGCGCAGACGGTGCTTTGCGCCTCCGGCAGTGGTTCGGCCGCCTTCCTTCAACACTTCGTTTAGGTCGGGGCGAGACGATTGGATTGCCGGCGCTAAACCAAACACCAGTCCGGTTAGCAGCGATAGCCCAAAAGAGAATGCGAGTATGTTTGAGTCGAGGCGTAGCGATTTTAGAAATGGGAGAGCGTTGAGTTGACTGTCTGGAAGAGTAGCGACCAGGGCATCAACGCCCCAGTAGGCAATCAGTAACCCGACGGCGCCGCCCACGAGCGAGAGCAGAATTGATTCAGTGAGAAGTTGTCTGACCACGCGCCAGCGATTGGCTCCCAGCGCTGCGCGAATAGCAACTTCTTTTTGCCGCGACAACGACCGGGTTAGCAACAAGCTTGCGACATTGGCGCAGGCGATCAGCAAAACAAATCCGACAGCCGCCAACAGGACCAGCAGTATTGGTCTTACCTGACCGACAAATTGCTCCTGCAGAGGAACCAGCTTGACGCTGGTTCCTGCGTGTGACTGATTGTGCTCTTGCTCGATTCGTTTTGAGATAACACTCAACTCCGATTGCGCTTGAGCTGGACTAACATCTGGTTTTAGACGTCCAATCAGATTTGTCCCGTGCATGAAGCGCCGAGTAAGTTGGGCCTGAGTAGGTTGATAGGGTTGCCAGAGATCGGCGTTGCGGAGTGCAAACTGAAAACTCGCCGGGAGCACACCTACTACCGTGTAACTTTCTCCGTTAATGGTGAGCGCCTGGCCCACGATGTTCGGGTCTCCGCCAAAACGGCGTTGCCACAACCCATAGGTCAGCACCGTAACGCGTGGTGCGCCCTGCTTGTCTTCGCCAGGCTGAAACGTCCGTCCCAGGAACGGTTCCACGCCGAGGAGGGAAAAGAAATTAGCTGATGCTGAGGGAGCAAAAACTCTTTCCGGCTCGCCGCGTCCGCTCATGATTCCGCCGCCGCCTGTATAAGCGGCGATTTCAAAGGCCTGGTTCTGTTGATAATCCTGGTAATCGGGATAGGAAAATTCGCGCTGCCCAAACCCTTTCTGCGGCGTGACTTCCCAAATGTGGTAGAGACTCTCAGACGATTTGTAGGGAAGCCCGCGCAGCAGGCCGGCGTCGACAACAGTGAAAATCGCAGTGCTTCCGCCGATGCCCAGGGCGAGCGTCATGACGGCTATCAAAGTGAAGCCCGGCCGCTTTCGCATCGAGCGAATCGCATAACGGAGGTCTTGCAGTAGTTTGTTCATATGTATCCCACCCGATTGAATCATTGAATCATCGGATCATTGTTAGTGATTGAGTGCTTAGTGATCGAGTCATTGAATCAACGGGTCATTGAGTCATTGCTCTACGGAAAAATCACCCAACTACCCAATTAGCGAATCACCCAATGACTCAATGACTCAATGATTCAATGGCTCAATGACTCCCGATGATTCAACGACCCGATAATTTAATGCCGTCATTCGTATCGTAAGGCCTTCAACGGATCCACCTTTGTTGCCTTACGCGCGGGGAGATAACAAGCGAGCAGGGCCGTAGCCAGCAAACAGAGCGACACCACAATGAAGGTCACCACATCTGTAGGCTTAACTCCGAATAACAAACTGTCGAGCAGACGTGTGAGTGCAAACGCGCCAGCCAGCCCCAACGCGATTCCGATCAGCGCCAGGACTATTCCGCCTTGCAAAATAAGTTTGAGTACGTCTTTCATTTGCGCGCCGAGAGCCATGCGAATCCCAATTTCCTGTGTGCGCTGCGTGACGTGATAAGAAGTGACACCATAGATGCCGATCATCGCCAGCAATAGAGCGACTCCGGCGAAAGCCGTTAGCAGCAACATTGGCGTCCGCCGCGGTCCAACCGAAATCGCCAGAACGTCGTCCATGGTCTTAACATTGAATACAGCTATGCCTTTGTCGACCGAGCGAATTTCATTTCTCACCCCAGCTGTCAGACTGGTCGGCGCAGTGTTCGTGCGAATCACGAGTGACATGCCAGTCCAATTCGCGTCCTGTGCGTAGGGCACATACATTTGTGATCCGGCTTCCGTATCGAGCGACGCTCTGGTGTCGCCGACGACGCCGACGATCTCGCGCGGAAATTTCTCGTCGCGCCAGATGGTGATGCGTTTACCGAGAGGGCTCTCGCCCGGCCACAGCTGGCGCGCCATCGACTCATTCACAACGACCACTTTCGCTGCCTGCTCAGTGTCCTGATCTGTAAGTCCGCGACCACTAAGAAGTGGAATGTTTAAGGTTTGGAAATAATTAGGAGTGGCCACGAGGTAGCTGGCATTGCGCGACTCCTCCGGTGTTGCCGGACGACCTTCACGAATATAAGAGCGGCCTACGTTGAAAGTGTCGCCACCAAGTGGAAGGCTTAATACCGCTCCCGCGGACTGCACGCCAGGAAGCGACTCGATGTGTTCTTCGAGCTGACGCAACACGTTTGTTCGCGGCTCACCTTGTCCGTATTTCGCGCTGGGAATCGCTACCCGGACTGAAAGCACGTTGGCGGGATTGAAGCCGGGGCTCACATCGCGCAGGTGCATGAAACTCTTAATCAGCAAACCCGCGCCAACCAGCAACATGAACGACAAGGCAATTTCCGAAACCATCATCAAACTGCGCAAACGGTTATGACCGCCACCGCCTGCGTTGCGTCCAGCCTCTTTGAGCCGTTCGTTTAGATCAACGCGTGCAGCTTGCAGCGCCGGAGCAAGACCGAACACCAGGCCGGTAATAACTGTAAGCGCTAATGTGAATGCGAATACTCGGGCGTCGGGTCTGATCTCATCGAATCGTGGCGAGTTGGGGGGACTGAGGGCGATTAGTAGTTTGGTAAGCCAGAGACTCAGCAACAAACCAATCCCACCGCCGATCAGCGACAAGAGAACACTCTCGGTTAACAATTGACGGATTATCCGAAAGCGACTGGCACCCAGGGCAGCGCGGACCGCAATTTCTTTTTGCCTCACCGTGGCGCGCGCTAAGAGAAGATTTGCAACATTCGCACACGCTATCAGCAAAACGAACGCAACAGCGCCAAGCAGAACAAGCAGCGAGGAACGCATGGCGCCTACCAGGCGTTCCTGCATTCCAGTGAGTCGCACGGTCCAACTACTGTTTGTCTCGACATAGCTTTGTGCGAGTCGGAGATTGATCGCATCCATTTGAGCCTGCGCCTGCACAATCGGGACACCCGGCTTCAATCGAGCGATTACGTTGAGATAACGGTTGTCGCGACGCTCGGCGACCGGATCTAAAGGAAACGGAACCCAAAGTTCGCTCCGTTCCGGGTAGTCAAAGCCCTTCGGCATTACACCGACCACAATGCCGTCCTCGCCGCTAACCTTCACTTTGCTGCCCACAATGTTTGGATCGGAGCCGAAGCGGCGTTGCCACAATCCATAACTAAGCACGACGCCGGAATCATTGCCTTTCCGGGCATCATCCGGCTGGAGCGCCCGTCCCTGAGCGGCACTCACACGCAACAGAGTGAAAAAATCACCGGTGACTCCCGTGGCTCGTACTCGCTCGGTTTCCTCGCCGCTCACCAGAAGCGATCCGCCGGTAACGAATCCGGCCATCTGCTCGAACACCTGGTTCTGACTTTGCCAATCAGCAAAGTCGGGCACGGACATGTTGCTCTGAGTAATGCCGGCGTGCGCGTTTACGCCATCAAACTGCACCAGGTTTTCTGACTCTGGAAAAGGCAGTGGTCGGAGCAAGACAGCATTGACCACACTGAAGATGGCGCTGTTAGCCCCGATCCCTAGTGCAAGCGTGATAACGGCGACAGCTGTGAACCCGGGGCGCTTCAGCAGGCTCCGAAATCCATATTGAATGTCTTTGAGTAGTGTTTCCATGATTGTAATTGAGTCATTGAGTCATTGAGTCATTGGGTCATTGGGTCATTGAGTCATCGGGTCATTGAGTCATTGAGTCATTGAGTCATTGAGTCATTGAGTCATTGAGTCATTGGTAATTGAGTGATTGAGGGATTGGGTGACTTTGAATAGAAGCAATGACTCAATGACCCGATGATTCAATGACTCAATCACTAATGACTCAATCCCGATCACTCGTAACGAAGCGCTTCTAACGGATCTACTCTGGTGGCGCGCCGCGCCGGGATGTAACAAGCCAATAGCGCGACTAACAAAAGCAACAATGAGACGATAACGAACGTGGCTGCGTCCGTTGGAGTCACGCCGAAGAGCAATGTTCGCAGCAAGCGTGTCAAGGCCAAGGCGCCAGCTATTCCAATCGTCACGCCGATCAATGAGAGTGCCAGCCCGCTTCTCACAACCAGCTGCAACACGTCTTTGACCTGCGCTCCGAGCGCCATGCGAATGCCAATTTCCTGTGTTCGCTGCGTAACCGAGTAAGACATCACTCCATAGATCCCTATGGCGGCGAGCAAGACCGCAACCCCAGCAAACACTGTAAAGAGAATCGCGTACAGCCGGTTCTGCCAGATCGATTGTGAAACGACCTCTTCCATTAACATCAGTTCGTTAACTGGCAGATCAGAATCCATCTCTCTCACCTGGCTGCGAAGTGCGCCTGCTAAACTGTTAGGGTTCTTCGCGCGCACGACAAGCGCGAGACCATTCACCGAAACCTGAAGGTGAGGCAGGTACACACTCTTTCTGGTCTCAGCGTCCAGCCGCTGGTGTCGCACTGCGCCGACCACGCCAATCACTTTGTGCCAGGGTTCGTTGTCCTCGGGTGGGCCGAATCTGATTCGCTTGCCGATGGGACTTTCGTTTGGCCAATACTCGCGGGCCAGTCGTTCATCGATGATCGTCACCTTCTCAGCATCCTTAGTGTCCCATTCGGTAAAGTCGCGGCCCGTTACGATGGGAATTTCCATAGTCCGGAAATAGCCGGGTGTCGTTACGGTATGTTGGATCATTGGGGCCTGGCCGACAGACAGCACTGGAAAACCTTCCACTGTGAGGCTGCGACCCCAGCCGCCACCTTTGAGCGGCAAGGTTGTGGTCCCTGCCGCTGCTTCAACGCCGGGCAAGGCGCTTACCCGGGCGAGTAATTGACGAAAAAATTCGCTGCGTTGCGTCGGTTCGGTGTATTTGGCTTGCGGCAGGATTACCGAAAACGTCAACCGATCCTTTTCGCCGAATCCCGCACCCACATGGCGCAGGCGCATGAAGCTTTGAATCATCAAACCCGCGCCCACCAACACCATCAGCGCGAGCGCAACTTCAGTAATGACAAGGAGTCCCCGAGTGCGGTGGCGAGCAGATCCAATCCCACTGCGCCCACCTTCTTTGAGTGTGTGGTTCAGGTCGACCCGCGTTCCCAGGATTGCGGGCATCGTGCCGAAAATAAGTGCAGTCAACAACGCGACCGCCGAAGTAAACGCGAGCACTCGCAGATCCAGATTAAAGTTCATCCAGAAAGGTAATTTGACTGGAATCATCGCGAGGATGAGCTTGATTCCCCAAATTGAAAGCAAGAGGCCCAGCGCCGCGCCCAGCAGACTGATGACCAGACTCTCGGTTAGTGTCTGACGAATTATTCGCCAGCGACTCGCGCCAAGTGCCGAGCGAACCGCAAACTCTTTTTGGCGCGCCGAAGTTCGCGCCAGCATCAGGTTCGCGACATTGACGCTCGCCACTAACAGCACAAACCCGCCAACCCCCAGCAGGATTAGCAGCGCCTTGCGATAATCGCCCGTCAAAACTTCGTGCAAACTGGTGATGAGAATACCCAGGCCTTCGTTAGTCACCGGATGCTGTTCCTCGATGCGACGCGCGATCACGTCCATCTCGGCCTGCGCCTGGGCGAGGCTGGCTCCGTCTTTAAGTCGCGCAATCGAAGTTAACCCGTGGTCGTTACGCGTAAACATAGTTGTGTCGAGGCCGAGTGGAACCCATAGCTCGGCTTCCTCGGGAAACTTGAAACCAGGAGGCATCACACCGATCACTGTGCGTGGGCGACTGTTGAGAATCACTTTCTGGCCGATGATCTGGGAATTGGCGGCAAAGCGACGCTGCCAAAGATCGTGGCCAAGAATGACGACGCCATCTTCTTTAGGTCGATCTTCCTCAGCGGTGAAGGTACGACCTAAAACTGGAGCGACGCGCAGTACCTCGAAAGTTCCTTGAGATACAGATTTGCCTCGCAGACGCTCTGGCTCGCCGGTGCCGGTGAGGTAAAAACTACTACTCAGGCCATACGCCGCAATGCCTTCGAAGACATGATTCTGTTCGCGCCAGTCGAGGAAGTTCGGAAAGGAGATGCTCATCGAAGGGATGCCCCTTTTGTGAGCAGTCTCGTTGATTACCACTAATCGTTCGGACTCCGGATAGGGTAGCGGGCGTAAGAGAATGCCATTTACAAAACTAAAAATGGTTGTATTCGCGCCGATACCGATGGCGAGCGTAAGGAGGGCAGTAACCGCGAAGGTTGGATGCTTCAACAGGTTTCTGATTCCGAAGCGAATGTCTTTGAGTAGGGTTTCCATGAGTGTCCTTGCCAACTGCCGATTGCCGATTGCGAACGGTCTCAAGTCTCAAGACTCAAGTCTCAAGCAAAAACCAAAGACCAAGAGCAAAAACCAAAGGCTTAGGACCAAAGACCAATTGGCAATCGGCAATCGCCAATTGGCGATCCCGTCATTCGTACCTTAACGAAATCACTGGATCTACTTTCGTGGCGCGCCGGCCTGGTATGTAGCAAGCCACTAACGCGACAGTCGTAAGCAATACAGCGATGGCTGCAAAAGTTGCCGGGTCTGTTGGCTCGACGCCGAAGAGCATCGTTGCCATCAACCGCGTGAGAGCAAAGGCCCCCAGGAGGCCAATGCCAACTCCAATCAAAGCGAGCAGCATCCCCTGGCCCAGCACCATGCGAAACACATCGCGCGGTTGCGCGCCGATCGCCATACGAATGCCGATCTCGTGAGTGCGCTGCGTCACCGAGTAAGACATCACTCCGTAAATTCCCACGATCGCCAATACCAACGCGATGCCGGCAAAGATGCTGAGCAGAGTTAAATTTAAGCGCTCCGGGGCGACCGACTCGGCGCGAATCTCGTGCATCGTGCGCACGCTGTGGATTGGTTGATCGGGATCGATTGCCTTAACTTGCTGACGCGCGGCGGCAACCAACTGATTCGGGTCGCCACCGGCTTTGATGATCACGGTCATGCCGTCGGCCGGCACCTGTAGAAACGGAAAGTATCCCTGGACTCGATTTGAATCCTGACTTAAACCCTCCATCTTTACGCGTCCCACCACGCCAACCACGGTTAGGTACACGGGTCGTTCTTCACTGCCCATCACGATGCGCTTGCCAACCGGATCCTCGTTGGGCCAATGACGACGAGCAAACTCTTCGTCGATCACAATCGTGTCGAGGGCTGCATAGTCTCTTTCAACTTCATTTAAATTGCTGAGGTCCTTGCCAGCCAGGGACGATCGATCGTCGGTATTTTCGAAATAGCGACCACGCTTCAAGGGAATGTTCATCGCCCGAAAGTAATCAGGCGTTACCAGACAGGCTTCCATCAAAGGCGTCTGATCGCGCGGAGGTCGTGGCCGCCCATCGACGATGAATGAGGTTTGCCAACCATTGTTGCCAAGCGGCAGCCCGGAGGCTGCGGCGGTACTTTCTACACCGGGTAAGCCGCGAAGGTTTTCGAGCAGTCGATTGAAAAACTGTTCGCGCTGATCCGCGGTGGCGTATTTCCTTTGCGGAAGGGCGACCGTGAAACTGGTTAGGTGTTCATAAGAAAATCCGGGATCCACTTTTTGCAGGCGATAGAAACTGCGAATCATCAAGCCTGCTCCAATCAGGAGGACAAGGGTTGTCGCAACTTCGACAACGACAAGTGAGCTTCGCAGCCAGTGCTTTCCTGATGTGCCCCGCCCCGTCTCTTTTAATGTTTCATGAACATCGACTACACCCGCCTGCAGTGCGGGAACGAGTCCGAACAAAAGACCGGTAAGGAAAGAGATGCCGAGGGTGAATGCGAGTACTCGCCAGTCGAGACTTATTTCTTTTGCACGCGGAATAGCATCCGGACTGATGTAGAGAATCAGTTTGATACCCCATTGAGCGATCAACATTCCGAGTGTGCCGCCGATCAAAGCCAACAGCACGCTTTCGGTAAGCAGTTGACGAGCAATCCGCCAGCGTCCGGCGCCCATCGCGGCGCGAATTGCCATTTCTTTTTGCCGCGACTGCGCTCGCGCCAAAAGCAAGTTGGCGATGTTGGCGCAGGCAATCAGTAAAACGAAAGCTACTGCCGCGAACAAAACCCAGAGGGGGCGGCGAATGTCGCCAACTAGAATCTCGAGTAGCGGTCGGAGCTGGACTCCGTTACCAGCATTCGAATCGTGATATTGCTTCTCCAGATTCGCGGCAATCAGGTCCATCTCGGCTTTCGCTTGCTCGAGACTAACGCCTGGTTTCAGGCGCGCGACTGCGTAAAGTCCCGGATGGTTGCCACGTTCTTGCCAACTTACTTCGCCGGAACGCTGACCGACCGGCACCCACATTTCGACACGGCTGGGATATTGAAAACCCTGCGGCATTATGCCGATGACGGTGTAGCTCTTTCCGTTTAGGGTCAGCTGTTGATTGAGGATGCTTCCTTGCCCGCCAAACCTTCGTTGCCACAAAGGGTAACTCAAGACAACTACCGGATTGCCGCCGGGCTGGTCTTCTTCGTTCGTAAACAAGCGACCCATCGCCGGATTAACCCGCAGCGCCGCAAACAGATCAGCCGAGACTTGTCCCGTGACAATGCGCTCGGCCTCACCCGCGCCGGTCAAGTTGTAGCTTTCGCGGTTGTGAACGCCGATCTTCTCGAAGACATGATTCTGGTTGCGCCAGTCAGTAAAGTTTGGATAGGAAATCGAAATCTCATCCATTGACTTGGCAGTCTCGTTGAGGAACACGAGACGATCGGATTCCGGATAGGGGAGCGGCCGCAGTAAGACGGCGTCAACGACGCTGAAGATGGCGGTGTTAGCGCCGATACCCAATGCCAGGGCCAGAATTACGACAAAGGTAACGCCCTTGTCCTTGAGTAACATCCGAGCGCCATATCGCAAGTCTTGCAAAAAATTTGTCATAACTCCTCCCCTTAATGATTGCCCATTGCCGATTGCCGATTGCCGATTGCCAATTGCCAATTGCCGATTGGTCCAAAGTCCAACGTCCAATGTCCAGGGTCCGTTAACAAAATGCCGTGGTAACAAAAAACAAGAAAGCTCAGCGGGCGTTGGACATTGGACATTGGACATTGGACTAATTGGCAATCGCCAATCGGCAATCGGCAATCTTTTCATTCGTACCTCAGCGCGATTAACGGATCGACCTTCGTCGCGCGGCGCGCCGGGATGTAACAAGCAAGCAAAGCAATGCCGCTCAACACGCCCGCGACGATTAGGAACGTGCTCGTGTCCGTTGGGCTCACCTCAAACAACAAACTCGAGAGCAGTCGTGTTAAGGCGAAGGCAGCACCGACGCCGATTACAATGCCGACGAGGACCACGCGCATCCCCTGACTCAGCACCATTCGCATCACGTCGGCGGTTCGGGCTCCAAGTGCGATTCGAATTCCGATTTCTTGTGTCCGCTCTCCGACCGAAAACGAAATAACGCCGTAGATTCCCACCATTGCCAGCATCACCGCGATCGCCGATAAGGACCCGAGCAGCAACATAATGAAGCGACGCTGCGCGACTGCGGCTTGCATAAGTTTTTCCATTGGATCAACTGCATAGACCGGTTGGGTAGGGGCCAGCGCGGCCAGTTCTTTCCGGACGAGGGAACTGAGACTCGCCGGATCGCCCTTCGTCTTAATAGCGAAGCCCATGCGCGGCCACGATTCGAAGTCCTGTCTATATGTAATGAATGCCGTGGGAACTGGAGTTTCGCTTAGACTCGCGTGTCGCACGTCGCCGACAATGCCGACGATTGTTCGCCACGAGTTTTCCTTGGAGCTTTCTCCGACCGCTATCCGCTTGCCGACTGGATCCTGATTCGGCCAATAATGCTGAGCCATCGACTTATTGATCACGATGACGCGTTCGGAGGTTTCGCTGTCAGTATTTGTGAACCCGCGGCCGCGCTTAATCGGGATTTCGAGAGCCTTGAAGTAATCGGGGCTGACGACCTGGTAGTCCATCGTCACGTTCTCGTCGGGCCTGGGTTCTGGTTGTCCTTCAGCACGAAAGCCGCGATTCATGCTTGAGCCGGTAAGCGGCAGGTTCATCACCATTCCCGCTGCTTCGACTCCCGGCAATCCCTGAAGGCGCTCGAGCACAGTCGTGTAAAACATTTCGCGGCTGCGGGGATCGGGATACTTTTTACGGGAAGGCGCAATCTTCGCAGTCAAGACTCTACCTGCGTTGAAACCGGGATGGATCTGCGTAACGCGCACATAACTAATGGCGAGCAGGGTAGCGCCGACCAACAACACCTGGGCCAAAGCAATCTCGGTCACGACCAAAACGCTGCGTGCTCGGCGCCGCTGTTGTCCTTCAGTGGCTTTACCGCCGCCCTCTTTCAATGAACTATTTAAATCGGTCTTGCTCGCCTGGAATGCCGGCAGCAGACCAAAGCCGACTCCGGTGAGTAACGAAACAAGCAACGCGAAACCAAGCAAGCGCAGATCAACACTCGCCTCGTTTAGCCGTGGAATGTCGCCTGGGCTCAGCTTTATGAATAAGTCCACTGCCCAGACCGAGACGATCAGGCCGACGAGTCCGCCCAGGACACTTAGCAATAAGCTCTCGGTTAGTAACTGGCGAATCAAACGAAGGCGGCTGGCGCCCACAGCTGCACGGATGGAGATCTCCCTGGTCCTTTGCGTTGCGCGCGCTAGCATTAGGTTTGCGACATTCGTGCACGCAATCAATAAGACAAAGCCCACGGCGCCCAAGAGAATGAAGAGCACCCCGCGGACATCACCAACAACCTGAATATGCAGCGGTACCACGTTCGAACCTAAGCCGCTGTTTGTTTTGGGAAACTCCTGCTCCAGCCTGCGGGTAATCCCGGCAATGTTTGATTGCGCTTGCGAGAGCGTCACACCCGGCTTGAGGCGGCCAATCACGGAGAGGAAGTGCGCATCGCGCTCCTGGTTCCAATCATTTGTTGGAAACTGCGAGACCAGACTGAGCGAAACGGCGTTTCGATTGCGGCCGAGCACCCATAGCTCGGATCGCGCGGGATATTGAAACCCGCTTGCCATTACGCCGACGACCGTATGGGGAACTTCATCGATCGTGATCGTCCGGCCCACCACGCTTCGATCGGCACCAAACCGGCGCTTCCACAATCCATCGCTGATGAGCACCACGCTGCGATCCTGATGTTCGTCATCATCGGCTTGAAATGTCCTGCCGAGTTGGGCTGAAGCCCCGAGCAAACTCATCAGGTTCGAAGTAATAGTCGCGCCGTCGATTCGTTCGGGTTCGCCGTCACTCGTGAGATTGAAGTTGCCGTTGAAAGTGGCAGCCACATCCTGGAATGTCTCGTTCTGCGAACGCCAGTCGAAGAAGTTTCCCGGCGCCACTGAGCGCCGGTCGCTGCCGGGAGTAGTTTCCCATAAGGTCACGAGTCGATCCGGTTCAGCGTAGGGCAAGGGTCGCAGCACCACAGCATTCACCACGCTGAAGATTGCGGTGTTGGCGCCGATGCCGAGGGCGAGCGTCACAATTGCCACGGCGGTGAAGCCGGGACGCTTTAGTAACCCGCGAATTCCATAGCGAAGATCTTTAAGTAGGGTTTCCATGATTCTTATTGCCGATTGCCGATTGCCGACTGCCAATTTTTGGTTTTAGCCCTTTGGTCTTTGATTTGGCTTCTTGAAACTGCGAGGCGACCCACCCGCTACCACGTGCTTGCACTGACCTCATCGGACCTATTATCGAAATCCAAAAACCAAAAGATCAAAGATCAAGCCCTACAACCAAAGACCAAAAACCAAAGACCAAAAACCAATTGGCAATTGGCAATCGCCAATTGGCAATTACTTCATTCGTTCCGCAGCGCCACCAACGGATCGACCTTCGTGGCCCGGCGCGCGGGAATGTAACTCGCCACCAGTGTCACGGCGATCAGCACTACTGCTAAACCCACGAAGACGACGGGATCAGTTGCACTCACTTCAAAAAGCAGACTGGTCATTACTCGCGTCAAAGCAACTGCGGCAACCAATCCGAGGCCGACACCGACCAACGACACTCGCATCGCCTGGCAAATAATCAGCCGGAGGATGTCGCGGGAACTAGCGCCCAGAGCGAGTCGCACACCAAGCTCCTGTGCCCGCTGTGTCACTGAATAAGCGATCACCCCGTAGACGCCCACCGTAGCCAGCAATAAAGCGAGCGCAGCAAAGAGACCCACGAGCATTAAGTTAAATCTCTGCGGAGCTACAGCCTTCGCAAAGAGTTGCTCCATAGTGGTGATCTCTGAAAGGGGCTGATCTTTATCGACCGCCGCAACTTCCTCGCGCAGCACTGCGGCCAGCGCGCTCGGATCACCTGAACTGCGAACTACGAGGGTCATGGTCTCCCAGGGACTTTGTTCCGCGGGCACATACAGAGTCGGCCGCGGTTCCGCTTTCACGTCTGTATGCTTAACACCGCCGACTACCCCAACAATGACAGCGAAACCACGCCCGTTGCGCGAACCATCCTCGTCGACGCGCTTGCCCAGCGGGTCTTCGCCGGGGAAGAAGCGACGCGCAAACGACTCGTCAATGATCGCTGAGTAGGTTGTGCTTGCCCGATCCTGTTCGTTGAAGAAGCGCCCCTTGAGCAAGGGAATTCGCATAGCGCGGAAGTAGCCGGGAGTTATCACTCGGAAGTCGGCGGTTTGAATCAGGGAAACATCAGTTGGTTCCGCTCGCCCTTCAATGCGGAACCCATCAAGCTCTTCCTTTCCACTGAGCGGGAGGTGAGAAACTGCCGCCGCGGCTTCTACACCTGGAAGTCCACCGGCGCGCTCAACGACCTGTCTAAAGAACTGCGATTTCAGTGCGTCGTCTTCATACTTCGCGCGCGGAAGCTCGAGAGTAGCCGTCAATAAATGATCCGGAGTGAAACCCGCATTCACGTTTTGCAGTCGCATAAAACTCTTTGCCAGCAACCCGGCGCCAACAAGTAACACTAAGGAGAGTGCGACTTCAGAAACGACGAGGAGATGACGAGCGCGTTGCCGGTGCCTGCCACCCATGGCACTGCGACCACTTTCTTTGAGGGATTCATTGAGATCAGTCTTTGAAACCTGCAGCGCCGGCACCAATCCAAAGAGGAGTCCAGTGAGAAGCGAAATAGCAAAGGTGAACCAGAGCACTCGATTATCAACTTGGATTTCCGCGATGCGCGGCAGCCTGTCAGCACCAAATAACAGGAGCAACCTAACGCCCCATGAAGCCAGGATTACACCCACGGCCCCGCCAGCGAGTGAAAGCAGAAGGCTCTCAGTCAAGAGTTGACGCACGATGCGTGCGCGACCTGCCCCGACAGCCGTGCGAATCGCTATCTCTCTCTGTCGCGAGGTCGATCTTGCGAGGAGCAGATTTGCCACATTGGCGCAGGCGATTAAGAGCACGAATCCGACCGCGCCGAGCAATATCAGGATTGCTCTGCGACTAGCGCCCACAACCTGTTCATGAACCAGGTTGACGGAGGTACCCCAATCTTTGGAGTCCTCTGGATTCTGTTCCTCAACGCGTCTCGCTATACCTGCCAGTTGCGATTGGGCTTGGTCCAGGGTTGCGCCCGGTTTGAGACGGGCAACTACCGCAAGGTGGTGACTGCCTCGATTCGCACGTTGTTGGGGCGTAAGCGCGATCGGAAGCCACATCTCAGTTTTGGCGAATGAGAAATAATTTGGAAGTCCCACATCTTTCGGAAAAACGAAGCCTGGACCCATTACTCCCTGGACGATGAATTGTTGCCCGTCGATCTGGATTTGCCGGCCGACGATGTTGGCATCACTGCCAAAGCGCCGCTGCCACAAACTATGACCGAGGATCACCGCGCGGTCATTACCGGGCTTGGCGTGGTCGAGATTAAAGTCACTACCGAGCATCGGCTGGGCGCGTAACAGCGAAAAGAGATTTACGGAAACCTTGGCCCCATCGACATGTTCTGGAGTGTCGCCCCCGGTTAGGTTTCCGCCCCATGAGTCGATCATGGACATTCCTTCAAAGAGATTGCTTTGCTCCTGCCAGTCAAGAAAGTCGGCGTTCGATACTGGCAGCTGCTCAACACCGATGCGTTTCCCGAATGGATGCGTCTGCCAGATGAAGACCAGTTGTTCGGGAGCGGCGACGGGCAGAGGGCGAAGTAAGACGGCGTTGACTACGGTGAAGATTGCCGAGTTCGCGCCAATTCCCAAGGCCAGCGTGATAACGGCAACGAGCGTGAAGCCGGGGTGTTTCAAAAGGCCGCGAAAACCGTAGCGGATGTCTTTGAATAGTGAATCCATAGAATTTTCGATTTGGCAATTGCCGATTGCCAATTTTGTTTAGATTAAGTCATTGAATCATCGGGTCATTGAGTCATTGCTTCTAACGATGATTCAGCAATCACCCAATGGCCCCCTCACCCAATCGCCCCCTCACCCAATCACCCCACACTCAATCGCCCCCACACTCAATCCTTATTGACAATTTCCAATTACCAATTGCCAATCTATTTAGATTGGCTCTTTCGTTACGAACCAATTGGCAATTGCCAATCGGCAATCGCCAATCTGGTTCATTCGTATCGCAGCGCGTTCAATGGATCCACGCGCGCGGCTCTTCTAGCTGGCAGATAACCAGCCAACGCGGCCACCAGGGTCAACAACGTAACGGCGGTAATCAGCGTGAGTGGATCGCTCGGGCTGAGGCCAAAAAGCTGGTTGGAGATCAATCGAGCCGCAGCCCAGGAGGCTGGCAATCCGATTGCTAGGCCGACGATCACCAGCAGTAAGCTCTCCTTTAGCACCATCCAGATAATGCTGAGTCGTTCAGCACCCAAAGCCATGCGAATCCCAATTTCGTTTGTGCGGCGCACGACCGCATGGGCCATGATTCCGTACAGTCCCACGCAGGAGAGCAGCAAGCCCAACAAGCCAAAGAAACTGACAAGCTGAGCAATCAATTTGTCCTGTTTGAGCGCTTCGTCGGTTTGCAGGCGGAGGCTTGTGAGATTCAGGATTGAAAGTCTGTCGTTAACCTCCGTGTCGGCGGCCCGCACTTCATTTGACAGGTTCAAAGGCTCACCAACTGTGCGCAACTCAAAGACGTTCTGAAAGGTCAGTTGGTCCTGTACCTGCAGAATTGGTCGAAAGACAGTTCTTTCCGGTTGCTCTTTGGCGCTATCGTATTTCGAATCGCCGATCACGCCGACAATTTCGAAGTCGTCTTTATCAGAGTCCTCCTCAAACGTCAGACGGCGGCCAATAGGATTCTGATTTGGAAAAAAGGCGTTCGCAAAGGATTGATTAACAACAGCTACTCTCCCTGAGGTTGGCGTGTCCTGTAATCCAATTTCACGACCCATCAAGAGCGGCACACCAAGAGTTTCATTAAAATCTGGGCCGATTAGCATGTCATTGACGGCCATGTTTTCGTTCTCGTTGGGCGTGTAGCCGCGCACCGTAATAGTGCTGTTGGTGCTGGATCCTTGCATCGGGCTGAAACTTGCGATGGTGGCGGACTGGACGTTCGGCAGTGAGCTGAAGCGGTCGTAGAGCTGACGGTAGACCGCACTCAGCTCATCAGGTTTATATCCGGCGAGGCGTGTGTCGACACTAGCGAGTAAGACGTTGTCGCGATTGAACCCGAGATCCTCTTGTTGCAGCTTGATCAGACTGCGAGCAAACAAACCGGCGCCGACTAACAAAATGAGCGAGACGGCCACTTGGGCCACCACTAACACCGAACCGAGATTGAAACGTCCGGTCCTGCCGGCCGATTTTTCTTTTAAAGCCGTGGTTAGATCGGTTTTGGTGGCGCGCAGAGCCGGGGCAATTCCAAAGATGACCCCCGAGATAATTGATATCCCAAGAGTGAACAACAGCACCGTTGTATCCGGCTTAACGTCAAGAGGTGAGGTTGCAGCCAGCCTGCTAACAAAAAGACTTACACCCCATTGCGCCAGCAGAATACCGACTACGCCTCCAATTACAGCTAGCATCAAACTCTCAGTAAGCAGCTGGCGCACCAGACGCCAGCGACTCGCGCCCAGGGCCTGACGTAGCGAAAGTTCCGCCTTGCGCGCCGCTGCCCGCGACAGCAGAAGATTTCCCACGTTCGCACAGGCGATTAAGAGAACCAGCGCCACGATCACCATCAACATCCGCAACGCTGTTGAATAGAACTGTCGCAATCCCGAGAGGCCTCGCGCGCCCGACTCAAGCGTGACGTAGCTATTCTGAATCATCAGGCGACGATCATCGTTGAGCTGCGACCCAGACTCGTCAGTGAGAAATTGGCGCAACTCGACGTTTATGCCTGCCTGAGCTTGTTCCAGCGAAATTCCAGGCTTCAATCGCCCAATCATGTTTAGCCAAAAGACGTTCTTGTCATCGAGCGCAGACTTGCGCAATTCAATTTGGGGTTGAAATGCGAGTGGAAGCCAAAAATCGGGAGAGCGGCGCACGCGTACACCAAAGAACTCAGGAGGCATTACGCCGACAATCGTGAAGGACGTGCCATTAAGCAGAATGTTCCTGCCGACGATTTGGGGATCGGAGTTCAGTTTCTGCTTCCAATATGGATTGCTGATAACGGCTGCGGGACTTGCAGCAGGCGAATCGTCCTCATTGGTAAGGACGCGTCCCATCATCGCGTTAACTCCAAGAACTGAAAAATAGTTGCCAGAGACCATATGGCCGGAAGCTCGTTGGGCCGCCTCACTTGAAGAAGCATCAACTCGCCGCACGCTGAGCCGGCTTTCGCCACTGCGAAATGCGCTTAGGTCCTGAAACGATTTATCGTGCTCGCGAAAATAGTGGTACGACGCATTGGAAAAGAGATCCCAACGGCCGGGCCTGAGGTCACCATCGGACGTTCTTGTTCCTTCGCTGGGCGAACTATTAAAGAGGACGAGCTCTTCCGGATTTGATACCGGCAGTGGCTTTAACACGACAGCATTGATCAAAGTAAAAATCGCGCTGTTCGCGCCGATGCCGAGCGCGAGAATAATCACCGCCACGATGGTAAAGGCCGGTCGCTTGATTAATCCTCGCCAGCCATAACGAATGTCCTGCAGCATTGAATCCAACATGTGTCCTCCCACAAACCTGGCTATCTCCGGTCGGCCCTAGCTGAGCTTTGGTCTTAGGTCTTTGATCTTTGTTCGCTAGGTAACGTTGAGTAACAAAACGAATCGTGACCTAAAGATCCGAGATCAGAGTTCCGAGATCAGAAATTCCTAGACCAAAGATCAAAGACCTAAGACCAATTGGCACTTGGCAATCGCCAATGGCCAATCTTCTTTATTCGTACCTGAGTGCCACCAACGGATCGACCTTCGTTGCCCGGCGCGCGGGAATGTAACAAGCGAGCAGGGAAACGATCGCCAGCAATATAGTCAAGACGATATAGGTCGCTACATCGGTCGGAGCGATTCCAAAAAGCAGACTGCGAAGCGACCGAGTTAGCGCAAACGCTCCTACCAGGCCAACTGCCACTCCGACCAGCGTCAAACGCATTCCTTGTCGCAATAGCCAACTCAGAATGCTTCTCGTGCTCGCTCCCAAAGCGAGGCGAATGCCGATTTCGCGCGTTCGTTGCGTAACGGAATAGGCCATCACTCCGTAAATGCCGATGGCTGCTAAGAAAAGTGCCAGCACTCCGAACAAACCAACGACCTGCATCGCAAAGCGACGTTGCGCGAGGGAAGCCGACACCAAATCATCCATGGTGCGCTCACCGAAAAGTGGCAAGTTAGGATCAACAGCCTGCACTTGTTCTCGCAAAGCGTTCGTCAAACCTGCCGGATTTCCATTCGTGCGCACATAAACGGCCATCGCGTAGCCGGGGTTTTGCAATATCGGCAGGTAAAGATGCGGCTCGTCTGGTTGGTCAATACCTTTAGTCTTTATATTGCCAACGATGCCGACAATCGTTAGCCAGGTGTTGTTCGATTCCCGCCGTCCTGGTTTGATTCGTTGGCCGATCGGGTCCGCATTGTTGAAGAAGCGTTGCGCAAATGCTTCATCAACCAGAATGACTCGCGGAGCTAGCTCGTCATCGCCGGGAGTGAAGAAACGGCCGCGCACGAGTGGCGTGCCGAGCACGCGAAAATAATCGGCACTGACCGAAAAAAACTTCGTTCGTGGAAGGTTGTTGTCTGCTGCAGGTTGACCTTCGATGGTGAATACGCCCGGCTGATTTAGATCCATCAGTGGGACGCCGTTGCCCGCTCCGATTGCCGCGTATTGCACGCCCGGCAACTCGCTCGTCCGGCGCAAGACTTCTTTTACGAAAGCGGCTCGTTTGGCAGGCGGTCGATAAGGATCGAGGTCGGGATTGTTGGGAACGGGAAGCCAAATGCGCGCGAGCAAAACGTTGCTGGGATCAAAACCTGGATTGACTGCCAGCAGCTGTCCAAAACTACGAAGCAGCAGCCCGGCGGCGATCATCAACATCAACGACAGCGCGAACTCGACCACCACGAGGGCTCCGCGGAAGTGATGATGTCGAGCGCCAGAGCCGGCGCCCTGGCTACCTTCTTTCAAGTTAACCACCATGTCCGGTCGCGATGCCTGCAACGCCGGAATCAGTCCAAAAAGTAAGCCGGTTAGAGTTGAGATCCCGAACACGAAGGCAAGCACGGTCGCGTTCACACCTACTTCGTTGAGTCGCGGAATGTCG
The DNA here is from genome assembly GCA_963826235.1 of Pyrinomonadaceae bacterium. GTDB lineage: Bacteria > Acidobacteriota > Blastocatellia > Pyrinomonadales > Pyrinomonadaceae > PSRF01. The sequence continues at coordinate 1,944,918 of CAWGWE010000003.1, forward strand.
GAAGGTACGAGGCCAAGCAACACGTTCTTCAGCACCACTATAATCAAGAGAGCTATGACGCCGCCTATAAATGACAACAAGAGACTCTCAGTGAGAAGTTGTGCGATCAGACGGCGACGGCCCGCGCCCATCGCCAGGCGAATGGCCATCTCTCTTTGACGTCCGGACGACCGGGCCAGCAAGAGGTTTGCGATATTTACGCAACCAATTAGAAGCACTACGCCAACGGCCCCCAGCAGCACCAGCAGTGTTTTCTGCACACTGCCAACCAGCGTCTCGCGCGCTGGCAGCAGTCTCACATTCCAACCGGCCTCTGGTGGATACTCTTTAGGAAATTCATTGCGAAGATTGGCAACGAACGAATCGAGCTTCGCCTGCGCCTGCTGCACGGTGAGTTCAGGTTTTATTCGTCCGATGGCTCCAGGCAAAATCCGTTGCGCGCGGACGGGCGGCCCAAAAGGATTGGCGCTAAAACCGGCCGTGGCCCACATCTCCACTTCATTGCGCAGCGTCTTCCCGGGATGGCGAAATCCTGCGGGCATTACGCCGACGACGGTGTAGAGATCACTATCCGCATAGATCTTGCGGCCGAGTATGTTCGGATCGGATCCGAAGACTCGCCGCCATAACCCATCGCTTATCACTACGCCTTCAGCAAACCCCTGGGCTTGATCCTGTGGTCCCAGCACGCGTCCGAGCTGTGCATTCGCGCCCAGCAAGGCAAAGTAATTAGGACTAACGGCCAACAGTTCAATGCGCTCCGGCCGATCCGACCCGGTGAGATTGGCGTCAACGGGCCACACAGCTGAGACCTGCTCGAATACACCCGAGCGTTCCTGCAGGTCCTTCAGTTCATCTACAGAGAGGCCGACATTCTCGGCCTGGCGTCCCACCAGATCATCGCGAACGAGCACGATCTGTTCCGGTTTGGGGAAGGGGAGGGGACGGAGTAACACTGCGTCAACCACGCTGAAGATCGCGGTATTAGCACCAATGCCCAGGCTGAGCGTGATCACGGCAACCGCGGTAAACCCCGGTTTGTTTCTCAACGTGCGCGCTGCGTAACGAAGATCGTGCCAAATTGTTGTAAGCATGGTTTCTCCCCGACTTATTGCCGATTGCCAAATGCCGATTGCCGATTGGTTTTAGCCCTCGCGCTGACGATCAAATTCCAAATACGACTTTGGTCAACGGCCAATCGGCAACGGCAATCGCCAATCGGCAATCACGTTCATTCGTATCGTAGCGCCACCAACGGATCCACTTTCGTGGCGCGGCGCGCCGGGATGTAACAGGCAATCAGCGTAACTATGAAAAGGCCAGCAGCAACCGCCGCATATGTGCTCGTATCGGTGGCGGTAACTTCAAACAGTAAACTGGCGATCAGACGGGTCAGGCTAAACGACGCAATTAATCCTGCCGCCACGCCAATAGCGCCTAGAATCATTCCCTGTTTCACTACGAGGGCACGAACATCTCGGTGTTGCGCACCCAACGCCATCCGAATTCCGATTTCGTGAGTTCGCTGCTGCACGGAATACGACATCACCCCGTAAATTCCCACCGCAGCCATCACCAAAGCCACGATGGAAAACACAGCAAGCAGCACTGTGATGAATCGCGATCGCGCAATCGACTTGGCCATCAAGCCATTCATCGTGTTCACTTCACCGATTGGTTGCTCCGGATCGATTTCATGGATGACGTTGCGGGCCGCTGCAGCGATGTTCATCGCTTCACCACGCGTCCGGATTGCCATCGTCATGGATGAATAGGTCAGTTCCGGTTGGGGCCAAAACGCCATCGGTTCGACTTCAACGTCGAGTCCCAGGTGTTTGTTGTCGCCCACGATTCCAATAATTTCCCCCGGCTTGTTTTCGGGATCATCCTTCATGTAAATCGTGACCCGTTTGCCGAGCGGATCCTGGCCGGGAAAATTGATGCGGGCGAACGCTTCATTAATGACCACGACATGCCGCATTTCCGTAGCCTCTTGTTCCGTGAAGAGCCGCCCGCGCTTCAATGGAATTCCCATCGCCTGGAAATAGTTCATGTCAGTCACACAAATGCCGGTACTTAATCCCTGACTGGACGGCCGCTTTGGTTGACCTTCGATATCTATGTTTGTCCCCGAGTGTGGGCCGCTAAATGGAAGCGTGTTAATAGCCCCAGCTGCCTCGACGCCGGGAATCGCCCGTAACTTTTCGGTAGCCTGCCTAAAGAAATTGATGACCTTGCCGTCGCTGTCATATTTTCTTGATGGCAAGTTGACCCGCATTGTTAAGAGGTTGTTCGGGTTGAATCCGGGCTCGACTGACTGCAGCCGGTTAAAGCTCTTCATCAGTAGTCCGGCGCCGACCAACAGAACCAACGCCAGCGCCACCTGCGTGACCACGAACACAGTTCGCAGTCGCTGGCTGCGTTTGCCGCCGGCATGCACGCCGCCTTCTTTGAGCGATTCGTTTAGATCGAAGCGGGCAGCTTCAAAGGCCGGGACGAATCCAAAAACGATTCCAGTCAAGAAGGTCAGTCCAATGGTGAAAGCCAGCACTGGCAGGTTGACCGTCGTTGCGCGCAGGTCAATGAGTTCGGGCGGGCTAAGGGCGAGCAGCGCCTTCGTGCCCCACCACGCTAACAACAAACCGAGTCCGCCACCGAGGGTCGACAATAAGACGCTCTCCGTCAGTAGCTGACGCGCAATGCGCCAACGACTGGCGCCAAGTCCTGCGCGCAAGGCGATCTCTTTCCGGCGCGAAGCTGCCCGACCCAATAACAAATTTGCCACGTTGGCGCACGCAATCAGCAGAACAAAGCCAACCGCGCCAAGCATGATGAGAAGTGGTTTGCGGATCTCACCGGTGAACTGCGTCCGCAGCGGAACCACAGTCACACCCCATTGAGTATTAAACTCCGGATACTGTTGTTCGAGTCTGGCCCCGATGATGTTCATCTCGCTCTGGGCCTGGGCGTGAGTGACACCCGGTTTCAATCGGGACACTGCTCGAGCAAATCGTCCCTGCCGTTGGCGCAATTCTGCGGAAACCTGCCAGGGCGACCAAATCTCTGGTGGTTTGCTAACCATTGAGCCTTGCTGAACAAACCAACCCACGTTCGGTGGCAACACGCCGATGATTTCATTCGGTTCATTGTTTAGTGTGACTTTGCGACCGACGATTGAAGGATCTCCGCCGAAGCGACGCTGCCAAAGATCGTAGCCAATGACGATGACCTTTGGCTGGCCGGGTTTTCCGTCGTCTGGAGCAAACGTTCGCCCGTAAATCGGGTTTACACGCAGGAGTGCAAACAGGTTCGTCGTTGCTATTTGACCCGAAACTTCTTCCGGTTCGCCGTCGCCTGTGAGATTAACGTTGCGATCAAAGAACGCGGCCATGTCGCTGAAGACGTTGTTTTGATCCTTCCAGTCAAAGAAGTTGCCGAGGTTAATCACGTTCTGAGGATTGCCTTTGCCGCTCTTCCGGTGTTCCCAAACAATCGCCAACCTCTCACCGTCTTCATATGGAAGCGACCGAAGCAATACTGAGTGGACCACGCTGAAGATTGCAGTGTTCGCTCCGATTCCGAGTGTCAGAGCAATGATCGCAACCACCGTTACCACGGGATTCTTAATTAACATTCGTGCGCCATAGCGCAGATCTTGCAAGAGCTTTGTCATTGAGTTCCCCTCAATTTGGTCGTTGGTTTTGGACTTTGAACTTGGTTTCAAAGCTCCAAGTTCCAAGTTCAAAGTTCAAAAAAGAAAGTCCTGGGACCAAAGTTTAAAAACCTAAGACCAATAGCCAATTGGCAATCGGCAATCGTCAATTGGCAATTCCCTTCATTCGTACCTCAGCGCCACCAACGGATCCACCTGAGTAGCGCGGCGCGCCGGCATGTAACCAGCTACGAAGCCGACGGCGCATAAAAGTAGTCCGGCCAGCCCCAGTGAAACTGGATCAGTTGGGGTAAGTCCGAACAAAAGCGTGTTCGCAAAACGGGTCGCTAAAAAGATGATCGGTAATCCAACAGCAACTCCGATCAGCACCAGGATCAGAGATTCGCGCAAAACTGAAACTTGGACCTCGCGTGACTGAGCTCCCAGCGCCATGCGAATCCCAATCTCCTTTGTCCGGCTGGCAACGCCGTACGACAAAATTCCGTAAAGCCCGATGCTGGCCAGCAGCAGCGCCAGCAATCCAAAGAAACCCGAAAGCGTAGCCATCAAGCGCTCGCGTAACAGCGACTCTTCGATCATCGTTTTGAAGCCAAGGAAATTGACGTTGATGGCAGGATTAATTTCAGCAAGCGTGCGTATCACTGCTGCGGAAATTTCGGCGCGGGGCAAAGTGGTGCGAACCAGAAACTGACCACTGGGTGCAGGAGTTGACTGTTGAGCCAGCGCTAGAAACGCGATCGCATTAGCTTCTTCGCGCAGGTCTACATACTTCGTATTTTTTACGACTCCAACGACTTCGTATGCTGTCTCGGGATCAGTTGGCGTTTCTTCAATCCAGAATCTGCGGCCTAGAGGATTCGGATCGTTAAAAAGCCTGCGCGCGAAGGTCTCATTAACCACCGCGACCCTGGGTGAGTTCAGCGAATCGTGTTCAGTGAGTTCGCGGCCCGCGAGCAGAGGAGTGTTTAAGGTCTTGAAGTATTCCGGACCAATCCAACTAAAAGAGCTGTTCAATCCGCTCTTGGAATCCGCTCCGTCCCGCCACACATTATTGCCTGCCGCCGCTCCGCTGAGCGGAATGACGTTGGTTTCTGCGGCCGACTCCACACCGGGAATTGCCTTAATCCGTTCAAGCAAGTCGCGTTTGAAGGGGATGCGACGCTCCGGAGGAAGATCTAATTGGCGGAAACCTACTCCGGAAATCAGAATTCCTTCGGAACGGAATCCGGCATCTACGTTCAGCAGTTTGTTAAGACTGCGAGAGAAGAGGAGCGCACTCGCGACCAACACCAGCGAAAGCGCCACCTGCACCACGACCAGGGCGCGACGTAGACTAAACTTGCCACCAGTACTGCTCAGCCCGCGCCCACTCGTCTTCATGGCCGCGCCTGGTTCGATGCGCGTTGCACGCAACGCCGGCATCAATCCAAAAAGCATACAGGTCAAAGTGGCAACAAGAGCTGTGAAGCCCAGCACTCGCCAATCAAGCGTCAAGTCGAGGAATATCTTGTCGTTAGTTGTACTAATAAAGGAGACGAGGAACTGACTAAGAAACTGGGCAAGCAAGACTCCCAACACCGCACCCATCGCCGCCAGCAACAAACTCTCGGCGAGCAGTTGGCGCACGAGCTTGCCGCGCGAGGCTCCCAAAGCCTGCCGCACCGCCATTTCTCTTTCTCTCGCGGTGGCTCGCGCTAGCAGCAAGTTCGCCAGATTGGCGCAAGCAATCAACAGCACGAGCCCACCAATCGCCAGTAGCAACCAGAGTGACCGTTGATAATTCTCGCGTACACCCGAGTAGCCGCCTGCGATCTCGGCAGCCTCCAATTTCATGTCGAGATAATTCTTGACGCTAACCGGCGGATAGTTGGGCGCCAGCGTTGTTTGAAACAGGTTGGGCGACATGTTTTGTAATTCGCTTGTGGCTTGTTCCAATGAGACGCCGGGCTTCAATCGACCAGTGACCATCAACCACCAGTTAGTCGCGGAGTCGAGGCGGTTGTTCTTGCCGGCCACGAGGGCTTCCGCACAAATGGGTAATGCCAGATCAAATGACTGTCCGACTTCCATCCCAAAGAAACCCTCGGGAGTAACTCCGATAATCTCGAATGGGAACCTCGCGAGGGTCAGCTTGCGCCCAATGACATTGCGCTCGCCGCCGTACTCCCGTTGCCAAAAGGGATGACTAATTACGACGCCGGGCGAGCTGCAACCTCTTGTGTCGTCAGCAGGGTTGAAGAGTCGACCAGCAACTGGCGTTACTCCTAAGGTGTTAAAGAACTCGCCGCTTACCCACAACGCTTTTGCGGGACGCACTTCGCCGCCTTGTGAAAGGTTGAATGTTTGCTGACCCCAGGCAAAAACACCGGAGAATGATTGCTGCCGATCCCGAATCTGTTCCCAAATCGGATTAGTGACGGAGTTATAGCGAGAGTTGAAACTACCGCGCGCGCCAGTCATGTCTGGAATTCTTATTTCTGCTAACTCATGAGGCGAGCGAACTGGCAGACTCCTGAGCCGGACCGCGTTGAGCAATTGAAAGATCGCGGCGTTCGCTCCGATACCAAGCGCAAGCGAAAGGACGGCCACTGCGGTGAATCCCGGGTTCTTTCGTAACATGCGAACGCCGAAGCGGATGTCTTGCCAGAAGGTTTTCATCGATCTCTCCCCCATTACTCATTGCAGATTGCCAAGTGCCAATTGCCGATTGGCAATTCCAAGTTCTTTACCGCCGATAATTTAAATGCCCACGTCACGAGTAAACCTTAAACACCAACTCCAATCGGCAATCGGCAATCGGCAATCGGTTGGGTCTTTGGGCTTTGAACTTTTACTTTTGCACTCGTAATGCCTGCGAATAACGCTCAACCAAACACCAGGAAACCAAATTCAAAGCCTCAAAGCTCAAAGACCAATCGGCAATCGGCAATCGGCAATCGGTTCATTCGTATCGCAACGCAACCAACGGCTCGATCTTGGCTGCGCGACGTGCCGGCACGTAACACGCCAGCAGCGCCACGACGATCAGCCCTGCCGAGACGCTGATGTAAGTCAAAGCATCCGTCGCCGTCACTCCAAACAAAATCCCCGCCATCACCCGCGTCAGAGCAAATGCTCCGAGGAGACCGGAGGCGACGCCAATCAGCGCTAAGGTCATTCCATTTCCAATGATCAGTTGCAGCACGTCTTTTCCCTGCGCGCCGAGCGCCATGCGAATGCCGATTTCATGCGTGCGTTGTGAAGCGACGTAGGACATGACTCCGTAAATTCCAATCGCTGCCAGCGTCAGCGCTAGCGCTGCAAAGATCATCAGCAGCAGCAGAAAGAACTTACGTTTCGATATTGACTCGCTGAACAGCTGCGCCAGCGTTGTCACCTTGAACACGGCTTGATCTTTGTCGACAGACAAAATCGCACCGCGCACCGCGTTGGTCATTGCTGCCGCATCGCCCTCCGTCTTCACCACGATCGTGTTGAAGGAAGTTGGAAACTGTGAATGAGGCAAGTAAATTTGCATTGGCGCTTTTTGATCGAGCCCGTATTGCGAGACATCCCCAACAACGCCGACGACTGTGCGCCATGGTCGAGAAGTTGCTCCGTCACTGGGGAAAGCTATGCGCTTGCCGATTGGGTCCTGATTAGGCCACAGCTGGTTCGCCATCGTTTGGTTGATCAAAGCAACCCTGGCTGAGTCCGAAGTGTCCTGCTCACTGAAGACGCGTCCATTCAAAGTGGAGATACTCATCGCTTGCAGGTAGCCGGGCGTGGTGACGTAGAGATCGACAGATATCTCTTCGCCGCGAGAACGCGGGTAGTCTTCCACTACCAAGCCTCTGCCGTCGAAGTTGTCGCTTAACGGAAGCACACTAGTAATGCCGGCCGCCTTTACTCCGGGCAGACTGGCGATCCGTTCCGTTGCTTGTTTGAAAAATGCAACCTGGTTCTCAGGCTTGGGATACTTGATCGACGGAAGACCGATATTCATGGCGAGGATGTTCTCGGCTTTGAAACCGGTGTCCACTCCTCTTAGTCGCATCACCGTACGCATTAACAAGCCTGCGCAAACCAACAGCACGAGCGTCATCGCAATTTCTGAAACAACAAGGGCGCTGCGTAAACGGTTGCGGCTGCCAGCGCTGCCCGATCCGCGTCCCCCCTCCTTGAGGGATTCAGTCAGATTCGGTTTTGAGACCTGCAAAGCTGGAGCGAGTCCAAATATCAGTCCAGTGACTATCGAGATGCCCAACGTAAACATCAGGACACGCGAGTCGAGTTGTATCTGATCGAGCATGGGATTTATCTGCGAGCCTACAGACGAAATTAGACTCGTGCCCCAGAAGGCGATCACGAGGCCGAGGATTCCGCCGACAATCGAGAGCAGCAAACTTTCGGTCAACAGTTGGCGGACTAATTGACCGCGCGCGGCGCCAATCGCCGAGCGAATCGTTATCTCTTTGTGTCGCACTGAAGAACGGGCGAGCAAAAGGTTGGCAACGTTCGCGCAGGCAATCAGCAAGACCAGGACGACTGCTCCAAAAATCATCAACAGCGTCGGCCGTATTTCACCAACGATTTCATCCGTAATTGAGACTATGTGGATGCCCTGGTTTCTATTGGATGTTGGATGTTGCTGCTCGAGTCGCTGAGCGATCACGTTCACATCACTCTGCGCCTGGGCAATGGTTGCTCCTGGTCTAAGTCGACCAATTGCTCTCAGGTGCCGCTCGTCGCGAGCGGAATCGTCATACTTCTCAGCGACTGGCCGGTAGAATTGTCCCTCTGGTGCAACCAACGATGAGGGCAGAGGACGAAAGTCCGGGCCCATCACCCCGACAACGTTATAGGGACGGCCATTAAGTAAGATGGATCTGCCGACGATGTTGGGGTCACCAGCAAAGCGGCGTTGCCAGAGTGCGTGGCTCAAAACAATTACGAAGTCTTTTCCCTCCTCTTGTTCTTCGGGAGTGAAAACCCGTCCCAGGATGGGCGTGCCTTTCATCACCTTGAAGAAACCATCGCCCACCTGAATTGCAGGAACCCGTTCCGCCTCCGTTTCGCCCGACATGATTGGAAACCAGCCGGCGAAAGTTGCGACTTCTTCTAAGACACTTGACTGGGATCGATAATCAGCTACGTCCGTGGCTGAAACCTGGTTGTGACCCTTAAGCCGTTCTTCAGTTGTGTTATTCCCCCAAAGCAGAACAAGGGTGTCTGGATCTCTGTAGGGCAGCGATTTCAACAAGACGGCGTTGATGACGCTGAAGACGGTTGTGTTCGCGCCGATTCCCAGCGCGATGGAGAGTACGGCAACTGCGGTAAAGCCAGGACTCTTAAGCAGCAGTCTGGAAGCGTAACGAAGGTCGCGAAAGAATGTGTCCATGATTTTTATTTCCAATTGTCGATTGCCGATTGCCAACTTGGTCTTTGAACTTTGAACCTGGTGCTTTGAGCTTTGAACTTAGTGCTTCGAACCTGAAGCTCTGCCCTCACAACCTTGACGAACAAGCAAAGAGCCTTCGTTAAACACCACATCAAAGCTCAAAGAACAAAGTACAAAGCTCATTGCTCACAAAGACCAAAATCAATTCATTCGTAACGTAACGCCACTAACGGATCCAATTTCGTTGCGCGGCGCGCGGGGATGTAAGCCGCGAGCAGAGCCACGCCTGAAAGCAACAGCCCGATCGTGATAAACGTAATCGGATCGGTCGGAGCGATGTTAAAGAGGAGACTCGACAAAGAGCGCATCACGGCGAAAGAGACACCCGCGCCGATCGCCAATCCGATCAGTGTCAGCACCATGCCGTGACCAACGACCAGTTTCAGAATGTCTTTCGTCTGTGCACCTAAGGCCATCCGCACGCCAAACTCATGGGTTCGTTGACCTGTGGTGAAACTAATCACACCGTAAATTCCCACCGCGGCCAGCGTTAGCGCCAACACCGCGAGTGCGCCCAGCAGCATTAGATTGAAGCGGCGTGCCTTCAAAGAATTCGTAACGAGTTGGTCCATCGTGGTGACCGCGTAAAACGGTTGCGTATTATTGCTCTCCCAAATGCGAGCCTTGAGGGCTTGCAACAAAGCGTTTGGTTCGCCTTTGGTTCTCACCACGAAGATGGTTGAGCCTGATGGATACTGCGCGTAAGGCACGAAGAACTCTTCGCGTGGAGTTTTCTCGAGTCCATCCTGTCTTTGATCGGTAACCACGCCGACGACTTCCAGGGTCGTGCCACCGCGAACGTCGCGTCCGCCACGTTTCAAAGTGAACTTCGCGCCAACCGGGTTCTCCCCCGGCCAGTTACGCTTGGCCATCGTGCTATTTATTAGAGCGACTCTCGCCGTGTCCTTAGTGTCAAACTGATTAAAGAGCCTGCCCTGTAATAGTCGGGCGCCGATCGCGTTGAAATAGTTGGGTGAGGCGATGGTGAATTGTCCGACTGGCTCTTCTCCTGATTTCTCTGGCGGTTTTCCTTCCACGGCAAAGGGCACCGAAGACGTTTGACTGCTCTCGAGGAGGGGAATGGCAGTCGTCACGCCTGCGGCTTCCACGCCTGGCAAAGACTCGATGTTCTGCAACGTAACGTTCGCAAATGTCTCGCGCTGTTCCGGCTGTTTATAGCGATCCCAGATGAAGGCCTGGATTGCCACTACTCTTTCGGCTGCAAATCCCGGATCTACGCGGAGCAGACTAATAAAGCTTCGCAAGACAAGACCCGCTCCCACTAACAACACAAAGGCGAGCGCAATCTGCGTGACTACAAATGTATTTCTTAAGCGATGCCGAGCCTTGCTTGCGGTCACAGTTTGCCCGGCCTCTTTCAAACACGATTGCAAGTCAGGCTTTGAGAGTTGTAATGCGGGTACAAGACCAAAGATCAGGGTAGTGAGAAAACCCACCACGGCCGCGAACGAGAGCGTGCGGCCATCGAGGCGAACCTGATCGATTCGGGGAATGTCTCCGGGATTGAAAGTCACGATGAGGTCGACTCCCCAAAGAGCCAGCAAGAGGCCGCCGGCGCACCCGATTGTGGCGAGTAACAAACTTTCAATCAGCAGTTGGCGCACGATGCGTCTGCGCCCGGCGCCGATCGCCGCGCGGATCGAGAATTCACGTTTACGTTGAGAGCCGCGAGCCAGGGAAAGGTTGGCGACGTTTGCACAGGCGATCAGCAAGACCAGTCCCACGCCCGCGAACAGGATCAGCAAAGGCCTGCGCCATTGCCCCTTTAAATGTTCGGGCAGCGTAATCGCAGTGATCCCGATGCCCTGGTTTGTGTTGGGATTCTCCTGGGCCAGTTGCCCTGCGATATTGTTCAAATCGGCTTGGGCCTGGGCGAGGGAAACATCTTCTTTCAATCGCGCCACGACTTTTAGATAAGTCGCCTTGCGCTGTTGCTTCATCGCCTCGGTGGGTACTTGCGGCGCCCACATCTCTTCTTCGCGATCGAATAAGTGGAGACGAAAACTTGGCGGCATCACACCGACGACGGTGGTCGGTTGTCCATCGAGCGTCAGGGGTTTGCCAATGATGTTCGGATCGCCGCCAAATCGCCGTTGCCACGCAGCATGGCTAAGCACTACTACCTGGTTCTTACCGGCCTCGTATTCTTCAGGCAGGAAGGTGCGACCATGCAGCGCGCCAGTCTTGAAAATTTGGAAGAAACCTTTAGACACCAAAGCCGCGCGTATCACTTCAGGCTCTTCACCGCCGGAGTAATCAAGACTGTTGGGGTTCGCAAAGGCAATTTCTGAAAAGACCCTTTGCCGTTCGCTCAAATCAAGAAAATTTGCGGGTGAGACGTCATCGCGAGCAATGCTTTCCTTGGTGTTGTTTTCCCATAGCGTGACGATGTGGTCCGCATTCTCGTAAGGAAGCGAACGGAGCAGCAGGCTGTTGATGATGCTGAAGATCGCGGCGTTGGCGCCGATGCCAAGCGCAAGGGTGACGACGGCAATCAAGGAGAAGCCGGGATACTTCAACAGCATTCGCGCGCTGTAACGGACGTCTTGCCAAAGGCTATGCATCACGTCTCCTCATTGCCAATTGCCAATTGCCAATTGCCGATTGCCGATTAGGTCTTTCGCCATCTTTGAATTTTGTACTTGGAAACTTTGAGCTTTGGACCCCTGGGCAGACCCGGACGGTTCCAAGTCAAAACTCAAAGTTCAAAGCACAAAGTTTCATCACCCAAACCAAGACCCAATGACCCAAAAGCCAAAAGCCAAAACCAAAAATCCAAGCCCGAAACACCAATTGGCAATCGTTAATCGCCAATCGGCAATGCCTTCATTCGTATCTCAAAGCCACCAATGGATCGACTTTCGTTGCGCGTCGGGCCGGGATTGCACAGGCGAGCAACGCTACACCTGTCAACATGAGTGCCACTGCCAGGAACGTGATCGGATCAGTTGCGCTCACGCCAAACAGCAAGCTCGCCATCAATCGCGCGAGTGCAAACGCCGCTACTAGACCAATCACAACGCCCAGCAAAGTCCAACGCATGCCTTTTTTCAACACGATACCGAGGACGTCACGTCGCTGTGCACCTAACGCCAGGCGTATTCCCAACTCGGCCGTTTGTTGCGTAACAAAATAAGAAAGCACCGCGTAGATCCCCAGGGAGGACAGCAACAGAGCAAGTCCCGCAAAGGCTGCCAGCAGGATCATTCCCAGACGCCGCGATCCAGTCTCTTTAATCAGCAGTTCTTCCATCGTCGTGATGTTTGAGATTGGCTGATTCGGATCGACTGCATGAATTTCACGTCGTGTCGCAGCAACAAGGGTGTTCGGATCGTGGACAGTGCGAATGACGAGATCGCGCGGCCCGAACCAGGGATGCGAAGCGATCTGGCGGTAAGGGAAGTACATTTCGGCTTTCACCGGGACATCCATGCCCATTTGCCGGACATCAGCGATTACCCCAACAACCGTTACCCAGGGAGCATCCTCAGCGCCGCCGAGCTTGAATCGTTTGCCTAATGGGTCTTCACCGCGCCACTCGCGCGCCATTGATTCGTTTACAACTGCTACGGGCATCGACTGAGGTCCGTCGCTGTCATCAAAATAGCGACCAGCTCGCAGACCAATACCCATGGTCTGAAAATAGTTAGAACTAATTTGACGGTGGATTGCGACTGGCGGGTGACCCGTTTCCGATTGTCGACTTTCGATTACGACACCGTTGGCGCCTCCTTTCCAGCCCAGGGGAACGGAGGTGGTGTAGCCGACTGAGACCACGCCGGGCATTGACGCTACTCGCTCCAGTACTTGATCGTAAAAGGCCAGGCGCTTTCCGTGCTCCTTCTCGGCATACTCACGCAGGTCCCGATACTTGCTGTCGGGCAATATCGTTCTTAACGTCAACAATCTTTCCGGCTGGAAGAAGGAATACTGACCGAGCAGGTGGTAAATCGTCTGAATCATTAGCCCCGCGCCAATCAGCAGCACCAACGCCAGCGCTACCTCGCACACGACGAACGATCCGCGCAGTTTTCCGCCCGAGCCTGAGAGTGCACGGCTGCCCTGTTTCAATGCCTCATTTAGATCGATCTTTGACGCTCGCAGTGCTGGGGCCAGGCCGAAGAGAATACCGGTTAGGCAGGAAACCGCGAGCGTATAACAAAGCACGGTCGCGTCGATCGTCAAATTAGTGGAGAGCGACATGCCTGGAGGAATGAGTTGCTTTAGCAACGCAAAGCTCCAAAGAGCAACGAGCAAGCCGAGAATACCGCCAGCGCCGGCCAGCAAAACACTCTCAATCAGCAAATGGCGAGCGATGCGTGTTCGGCTTGCACCCAGTGCGGCGCGTACAGCCATCTCCCTGCCTCGACCGACCGCACGCGACAGTTGTAGGTTCGCGATATTGGCGCAGGCAATTAAGAGCACCAGGCCGGCCGCCACCAACAGCACCAGCAGCGGGCGACGGACGCTGCCTACCATGCCTTCCTGAAGCGGTTCAACAACTGACCTTAAACCTTCGGCCTCTTTTGGATGATCGCGTACGATCCGTTGCGAGATTGTTTGAATTTCTGCGTCGGCCTGGTCACGCGTCACTTCTGGTCTCAGACGTGCGACTACTGTGTAGTTATGATTGTCATGATTGGCGAGCTGTTGGGGAGTAAACGCGACGGGAAGCAAGACGTCGACAGTACTTACCATGAATTGAAAGCCTGGCGGCATTACGCCAACGACGGTGTATTTCGTTTCTTCGAGAAGAATGTCTTTGCCAATAATGCTCTCCTGACTTCCGTAGCGACGCTGCCACAACCCGTAACTGATAATTGCAGCCTTGCTGGCCCCCGGACGGTCTTCCTCAGCCAAAAAATTCCGGCCGCGCAAGGGTTGGACCCCGAGTGTGGGGAGGAAATTTTCGGTAACGGCGTGAGCCAGAATCCTCTCGGGCTCGCCGTCTCCAGTAAGCAAGAAACTTCGAGTAGTCACCGCCGCCATGTCTTCAAACACAGTCTGTTGTTGCTTCCAAGCGGCGTAATTGCCAACTGCTACTTCACCTCGAGGGAAACCAATTGCCGAAGCGTCTTCATAGATCTGCATTAACCGATCAGACTCAGCGAATGCCAGCGGCTTGATCAAGACTGCGTTCACCAGACTGAAGATGGCAGTGTTGGCCCCTATGCCCAACGCCAGGGTAATCACGGCAATCAAGGTAAAGGCAGGGTGCTTCAATAGCATGCGCGCGCTGTAACGGACGTCTTGCCAAAGGCTATGCATCACGTCTCCTCATTGCCAATTGCCGATTAGGTCTTAGGCCTTCGGCCTTTGAACTTTGTACTTGGAACTTTGAGCTTTGGACCGCTGGGCAGACCCGGACGGTTCTAAGTCAAAATTCAAAGTTCAAAGCACAAAGTTTCAATCACCCAAACCAAGACCCAATGACCCAAAAACCAAAAACCAAAAACCAAAGACCAAAGACCCAAGACCGAAACACCAATTGGCAATCGTCAATCGCCAATCGGCAATGCCTTCATTCGTATCTCAAAGCCACCAATGGATCGACTTTCGTTGCGCGTCGCGCCGGGATGTAGCAAGCGAACAGCGCAACCGCCACCAGCAGCAATGAGATCCCGGCAAAGGTCAGCGGATCGGTTGCGCTTACCTGGTACAGCAGACGCGACATTAAACGAGTCAACATCCAGGCAGCTCCGAGTCCTAACGCAACTCCAAGCACAACGAGAGCCATTCCCTGCTTCAGCACCATGCGCATGATGTCGCCCATTTGCGCTCCCAGCGCCATGCGAATGCCGATCTCCTGAGTGCGCTGATTCACGAGATAACTAATCACTCCATAAAGACCGATGATCGTCAGCACGAGCGCAAGCGTCGCGAAGATCCCCATCAGAGCCATGAGAAATCTCCGATCCGCAGTGCTGCGATCGACAAGGAATTCAACTGTTCGGATTTTCCACATCGGCTGGTCCGGATCGACTTTCCAGATGGCCTGACGCACCGACTCACTGAGACTGAGCGGCTCGACAGCCGTCCGAATCACAGCGGTGGCGAAGAGACCTGGTCCCTGGCTGAAGGTGCCATACACTTGCGGTCTCTGTTCTTCCTCGAGCCAATAGTGTTTCGCATCGCCGACAACGCCGATGATCGTCGCCGTGGAGTCGTCTTCTATAAACTTGATTTGTTTTCCAAGTGGATCTGCACCAGGCCAAAACCTACGCGCCATAGTTTGATTAATAACAACGACAGGCGGCGTATCTGCCTGATCCTGGTTTCCAAACACCCGTCCCTGAATCAGCGGAATACCGAGAGTCTGGAAGTAATTGGGCGTCGCCGTGTTGATCATTACTTCCGGCTCCATGCCTTTTGGCGGCGCTTCGCGATCTGGTAGCGCGATTGGTGTCGTCCCCCCATTGCCGCTAAAAGGCAGCCCGCGTACCAGCGACGCGGATTGCACCCCCGGCACTTCCTGCAATCGTTCGACAACTTGACGGTGAAAATTCCACTGCGCAACCGGTTCGCTGTATTTATTGCGCGGCAGCCGATACTCCAAACTCAACAACTTTTCGGTTTTGAAGCCCACTTCAACGCGCAGAAGTTTGTCAAAGCTTCTGATCAGCAGTCCTGCACTCACCAGCAAAAGCAGCGACAAAGCCACCTGAGTTACGACGAACGCGCCGCGCAGGCGATTCCATCTCGAACCTTCACCTGACCCGCGGGAGCCCTCCTTGAGAAACGACTGCAGATGCGGGCGCGCCAGCTGCACCGCAGGAACTAATCCAAACAGCCAACCCGTGATCAGTGAGACTGCCAGGGCGAACAGCAGAACGCGAGTATCAAGTCCGGCCTCATCGGTATTAACGAAGTTCTGTGGCAACTTGAGTAAGGCGTATAGCCCCCAATGAGCCAGCAACAATCCGCCGATACCACCGAGCAGACCAATCAAGGTAGTTTCAGTGAGCAGCTGGCGAATCAGCCGCCAACGGCTCGCGCCGAGTGCTGCGCGAACAGCAATTTCTTTTTGCCGGGCGAGCCCGCGAGCTAACAGTAAGTTCGCAAGATTCGCGCAGGCGATGAGCAGGATCACGCCAACGGCGGCAAAGAGTAACCACAGCATCGGACGCACGCCGCCCACCATCAGCTCGCGCAAGTTTTCGACTCTGGCGTTGCGTCCGGCGTTCTCCCTGGGATAAGCCTGAGCTAACTGGCCGGCAATGGTGCTCGCTTCCGCCTGCGCCTGGGCGAGAGTGACGTCAGGCTTGAGATGGCCCATGCCAAAAAGGGCTCGCCATTCTCGCTGCCCCGTGTTACCGGGGTAGTGAGTCATCGGCATCCACACTTCGACATCGGGATCAAACGGCTGTTTGAATTTATCCGTTACAACGCCGATTACGCTGTAGCTTTCGCCGTTGAGAATCAGCTTCTTCGATTCCAGATTCTGGTCGCCCTTCAATCTTTCCCGCCATAACTTCTCGTTGACGACGGCCAGTCTTTCGGCGCCGAGGCGATCTTCTCCTGCGACAAAGGTCCGACCGATCAGAGGCGTCAGGTTAAAAACTTTGAAGTAATTCGCTGAGACGAAAGACCCGCGTACACGGTCGGGACGCTCGCCGCCGGTGACGTTAACGCTCTGCGACTGGAAGCCGGCGAGATCTTCAAGCGTCGTCATCCCGGCCTGATAGTCGCCAAGTTCGGGCGTTGATAACCCATCGCGATCTCCGGACGATGTGACAGATGCGAGGGCGACTAGCCTCTCCGAGTTATGGTAGGGGAGGGCGCGCAGCAGGACCGCGTTGATTACACTAAAGATTGCGGTGTTGGCACCAATACCCAGCGCGAGCGTGAGAACCGCAATGACCGTGAACAGCGGTTTCTTGGTCAGCATACGTACGCCGTAGCGCAGATCTTGTCGCAGTGTTTGCATCATCTTATTCCCCATTGCCCAACCGATTGCCAATTGCCGATTGCCGATTGCCTTTAAGTTCAAAGCTCCAAGTTCAAAGTTCAAAAAACCGAAGTCCTAAGACCAGAGTCCAAAAACCTAAGACCAATCGGCAATCGGCAATTGCCAATGGGATATTTCTTCATTCGTATCTCAGCGCCACCAACGGATCGACTTTCGTAGCTCTGCGCCCGGGTAAGTAGCAGGCAATCAGCGCCACAGCGATAACCAATAATGCGATCGTCGCAAATGTCAGCGGATCGTTTGGCTCAACTCCGAACAGCATGCTCGTCATCAAGCGCGTTAGAGCCAGCGCGCCTAATAAACCAAAAGCGACGCCAATCAGTGCCAGCAACATTCCCTGGCCAAGCACCATCCGGAACACGTCGCGCGACTGCGCGCCAACAGCTACCCGGATGCCAATCTCGTGTGTGCGTTGGGTCACCGTGTAAGACATCACTCCGTAAATTCCGACGAGGGCGAGGACAAGCGCTACCACGGCGAACACCGTCAGCAATAACATGTTGAAGCGCGGTCCGGAGACCGACTCCGCCAGGAGCTGTTCCATGGTCTTGCTCTCATCAATCGGCAAGTCTCTATCGATCACTCGAATCTGGCCTCTTACGGCGGCGGCCTGACTGAGAGGATTGTTTGTGGTGCGGACCACCAGACTCATCGCCCGCGAAGCAGCTTGCAGATACGGAAAATAAACTTCAGGTTTCGAAGTTGAACCGAGGCTCACCTGTTTTACATCCCCGATGACTCCAACGATCGACATCCACGATTCTCCATCGCTGAAGGTGATTCGTTTACCAAGCGGGTCTTCATTAGCGAAGTAAGTGCGAGCCAGATCCTGGTTAATGATCGCAACCTGCGGCGCATCGGTTTTATCCCCGTCCGAGAAATCGCGGCCCTTAAGTAAACTGATGCCCAGCGTGCCGAAATAACCCGGGCTCACACTGCGCTTATTGACGATCATTTCTTTGCCCGCCTCGGGCTCGGGATGACCTTCAATGCGGAAGTCAGAACCGGAGAGACTCAACGTAAGTGGCAATCCCGTGGTGACTGACGCGGATTGAATCCCGGGCAATGCTCCGACCTGTTCAAGTGTCTTTTGGAAAAAGGCTACTTGCTGATGCGCTTCCGGATACCTCGATTCCGAAAGTGACAGATCCATCGTCAGCAGATTGTTAGTGTTGAATCCCAGATGCGTCTGCTGCAGCCGGATGAAACTCTTGACCATCAGACCGGCGCCGACCAGGAGCACTAGTGAGAGCGCGACTTCAACGGCAACCAGGACGCTGCGAGTGCGCTTGCCCGAACCGCTGGCCATCGAGCCTCGCGAACCTTCCTTCAAGGCTTCGTTCAAATCCGGTTTTGAGGCGTGGATTGCGGGAAATAACCCAAAAACAATTCCGGTGAGGAGGGAAACCGCCAGTGTGAAACCAAAGACGCGAGCATCAACTCCAACCTCATTGAGACGGGGGATATTGTCCGGCGCAAGTGCCATCAGGGCAGCAGTACCCCAGACAGCAAGCAACAATCCGAGTGCGCCGCCTGCCAATGAAAGCAGCACGCTTTCGGTAAGCAGTAGACGCAAGACGCGCAACCGGCTCGCGCCGAGGGCCGCGCGGATTGCAAATTCCTTTTGGCGCGCAGCTGAGCGGGCGAGCAAAAGGTTGGCGATATTCACGCAAGCGATCAGCAGAAGAAACGCGACCGCTCCCAGCAGGACCAGTAACGCCGGCCGAATTTCTTTTACGGTCTGTTCTTGCGTCGAGATCAGCTTTATCCCGATGCCCGTATTAGTGTCAGGGTATTGCTGCTCGAGCCGGCTTTCGATGCCGGACATTTCGGCTTGCGCTTGCTGAATAGTGACGCCGGGTTTCAGCCGGCCGATGGCGAAGAAAGAATAATGACCGCGCGCGGCTTCTTCGCTCGCGGCTGCGATAGGAACATAGAGATCGATCGGATCATTCAGTACCTTGCCCATGTAACCGAACCCCACAGGGAACTGGAAGTTGGCGGGCATGACACCGACAATCGTGTGGCTTTGGTTATTGATGGTTACTTGCTGATCAATGATTCTGGGGTTCGACCCGAAATGGTTCTTCCAGGTAGCATGACTTAAAACAACGACTCGAGCTGCGCCCTCCTTGTCATCCTCAGGCAGAAAAGTACGTCCCAGCATCGGCGTCGCGCCAACCAGCGAAAAGAGATTCGCGGAGACTCGCACTGCGTCGAGCTGCACGGGCTCCCCGGTACCGGTCAGGTTCAAATCGGAGAAGGTGTAGGCGGAGATTTGTTCAAGCGTCTTACTCTGTTCGACCCAATCGCGCAGGTTGGCAATCGATACCGGCATCTGAAACAAGTCGCGCTCAGGACTTTCTTCCCAGATTGTCACGAGTCGATCGGGATCATGATAGGGCAGGGGACGAAGGAGCACTCCATTAATCACGCTGAACATTGCGGTGTTAGCGCCAATGCCCAGGGCGAGTGTGACTACGGCGATGGCAGCGAAGCCGGGATGCTTTACCAGACTTCTGATTGCGTAGGTAAGGTCGTTGAATAGTTTTTCCATCATGGTATTGCCGATGGCCAATTGCCAATTGCCGATTGGCTTTCGGTTCCAAGTTCAAAGTTCTTCCGATTGAGTCATTGACTCATCGGGTCATTGAGTCGTTGCTTCTTTTCAAAATCACCCAATCACCAATGATCCGGTGATTGAATGACTCAATCGCGCGCGCGTGCGCGCGTCACTCGTATCTCAGCGCCACCAGTGGATCCACTTTCGTTGCCCGCCGTGCCGGCAAGTAACAAGCAACGAATGCGACCAGCAACAGGAGGGTGCCGACAGCTGCATACGTGAGCGGATCTTTCGCTGTCACTCCAAACAGCAAAGTCGACATCACTCTCGTCAACGCAATTGCCCCTACAACACCAAGTCCGACGCCGATTACAACCAGCGTCATTCCCTGTCGCACCACCAGCCTCATGACATCCGAGCGCTTTGCGCCCAGAGCCATGCGCACACCAATTTCATGTGTTCGTTGCGAGACCGAATAGGACAGCACGCCATAGATTCCGGTTGAAGCAAGCACGAGGGCGACGAAAGCAAACAATACTAATAGCGCGGTTCGGTAGCGCGGCCCGGCGACGGCGGTGTCCATCCACTCGTTCATCGTTCTCACCGCGGCGACGGGTTGATCGGGATCGATAGCGCGTACTTCTTGTCTGACAGCGCCAGCCAGATTTGCCGAATCGCCTTGCGTGCGTACAACAATATTCGTCCCAGGCGTTTGGTTGGTGGGCAGGTACATCGCAGGAAATGGAGTTGACTCAAGCCCGCGGTGGCGGATGTCGCCGACGATCCCAATGATCTCGAATGGCAGATTGGCCATTGCCAGGATCAGCCGCTTGCCGATGGGCTCTTCATTGGGAAAGACTCGTTGTGCAAGCAGGTCACTGATGATCACGACTTTGGCACTTTCACGAACTTCCTGTTCTGTGAAATTGCGTCCCCGCAAAAGCGGAATACGCATCGCGCGAAAGTACTGGGTGTTCACTCGCCTGAAGTCATCGTCAAACGCCTGGTCGATCGAGACTGGGGGTCGACCTTCGACGGTGTAGGGCATGTCATTAGGTTGCCCGCTTAGAGGAAGTTCACTGATGAAGCCGACGTTTTCTACGCCCGGTAAGCTCCCGATGCGGCTTTCGAGTTCTGAGAAGAACCTTCCGGCCTTATCAGGTGTCGAATACTTCTCGCGCGGCAAATCGACGCGCATTGTGAGAATGTTTTGTGGGTCAAATCCCGGACTAACGTTCTGCAGCTGAATCAAACTTCTTACCAGCAGGCCGGCGCCGATTAGCAGAACGACAGCAACCGCGCTCTCCAGCACTACCAGCACACTGCGAGTGCGATTGCGTTGTCCGCCATCTGCTCCGGTTCTGCTGCCTTCCTTCAGTGACTCGCTTAAATTTACCCTCAGTGTGCGCAACGCCGGAGCCAGGCCGAAGAGCACGCCAGTGAACACTGATAGGAGCAACGTAAAACCCAGCACGGTCGCATCAATCCTTACGTTTGCGGTCGGGGGAATATTTCCCTCGCTTAGTTTTTCAAGCAACTCGACGCCCCAAAAGGCGAGCACCGTTCCCAGCGCACCGCCTACCAACGCCAGCAACACACTCTCGGTAATCATCTGCCGCACGATGCGAAGGCGACCCGCTCCCAACGCCGTGCGCAGGGCGATTTCCTTTTGCCGTCCTGCGGCACGCACTAGCAGCAAGTTCGCTACATTTGCGCAGGCAATCAGCAATACAAATCCCACCGCTCCAAAGAGTATGAAAAGCGTGGGTCGCGTGTTACCGACTAGCTGCTCGCGGAGGGGAACTAAACGCAGGTTCCAACCGGTATTTGACTCGGGATATTGTTCCTCTAGACGTCTCGCGATCGCATCGGTGTCGGCTTGGGCCTGGGCCAGGGTCACGCCCTGCTTCAACCTGCCAACAGGTCGCAGGAAATGAGCTTTACGCTGTTTCATTCCCGGCTCCACATCGAAGTTCATTGGCACCCACAAGTCGGATACCCGAGGGAAGTTGAAGTTCTTCGGCATCACGCCGATGACCAGGGCAGTTTTGCCGTCGAGCACGATGGTCTTATTAACAATGGCAACATCGCCGCCAAAACGTCGTTGCCAGAATTCGTAACTTAAAATGGCCACTTGATCGTTGCCAATCTTCTCGTTCTCCGGAACGAACGTGCGTCCCAACGCCGGCTGTGCTCCAAGCGCCTGGAAGTAGTTTCCGGTAACTGCCGAGGCTGATAGCCGCTCAGGTTCGCCACTGCCAGTGAGGTTGAGAGACACTTGTAACGACGCGGCAAATTGTTCGAAGGTGGCGTTCTGTTGGCGGAAGTCCAGAAAATCGAGTGGCGAAACACTGGCTCGGTTGCCACCATTACGAATGTTGCCCCACACCCAGACAAGGCGGTCTGGTTCAGCAAACGGCAGCGGCTGGAGCAGAACCGCATTCACTAAACTAAAAATTGCCGTGTTGGCGCCGATGCCCAGAGCGAGAGCAGTCACCGCAATCATCGTGAAGCCCGGCCGCTTGAGAAGGCTCCTGATTCCGTAGCGGATGTCTCTAAATAGGGTGTCCATGATTCTTATTTCCGATTGCCAATTGCCGATTGCCGATTGGTCACCAACGACCAAAGTCCAAATTGGCAATCGCCAATCGGCAATGTCCTTCATTCGTATCGCAGCGCCACGAGTGGATCGACTTTCGTTGCGCGGCGCGCCGGGATGTAACTTGCTAACAGAGCCACTGCGCCCAGTAGCACAGCCACGCTTATCAATGTTGCCGGATCATTCGGGCTCACACCGTAAAGCTGATTTGAGACAAGACGAGAGAGCCAGTAACAAGCCACCAAACCAATCGCCGAACCCCAGGCGACGAGAATTAGTCCTTTGCGCAGGACAAGTTTGAATACGTCCCGCCGTTGCGCGCCGAGGGCCATGCGGATCCCTAATTCCCGCGTGCGCTGTGCTACCGAGTAGCTCACCACGCCATACAAACCAATCGCTGTCAGCAGCAGCGCCACCAGACCCAATGTCCCGAGGACTACGCTTTCCATTCGCTCCACATAAAGTGAGCGCCCCACGTGTTCGACTAGTGTTCTGACGTTGTAAATCGTGAGTGTGGGCTCAATCGAATGCAGGCGGTCCTGAACGAGCGTAACAAAGGTCTTCGGATCCGCCGCCGTGCGGACCAATAGATTCATCCGGGGCACGTACCACTGCGTCAAAGGTTGATACATGGTCATGCGGCGCGGCTCCCGCAGGCTCCGGTACTTGGTGTCGCGCGCCACGCCTACCACCTCAAAAGTGTCCTGACCGTCATTGAAACTCTGTCCGACAGGATCGCCTTGCGGCCAAAACTTCTGAGCCATCGTCTCGTTGACGATTATTACTTTTGCCGATTTGTCGGAATCGATGCGCCGGAAGTCGCGCCCCTGAAGTAATGACAAGCCGGTGGTTTCAAAGAAACGCGGCGCCACTGCCACGATGTCAATGGACACGTTTTCATTTACAGCCGGTTTGGTCTCATTGGGCCCCACTTGCATGCGGCTACCACCGGCCGTAGCAGGGAGGTTGCTGGCGAGGGTTACCGACTCGATCCCGGGAACAGCGGAAAGGTTCTCCAAAGCTGAGGCATAGAAGTTTGCACCGCGCCCCTTGTCGTATCCCTGCAGATCCATGTTCAGGGAATAAGCCATGACGTTATTGCCAGTGAATCCCTTATCGATTCCCTGTAACTTCCAAAGGCTGCGCACAAAGAGTCCGGCTCCGGCGAGCAACAAGAGAGACAGTGCCACTTGCGTTATGACCAAGAGATTCTGGAGCGAAGGGCCGCGCCGGAATAACGTCGCGTCAGCATCTTTCAATGTCGGAACCAGATCGATCCGCGAGGCTTTCAACGCCGGGACCACCCCGAACAACAAGACGGTCGCGACAGAAGCGACGAGCGTAAAAATAAGCACTCGTGAATTTGGTGTGATCTCGAGTGAGAGCGGTTCGTCAGTAGTGGTGAGGAAACCCGAAACAAGACCGGAGGCCCAGAAAGTAATTAAAAGACCGAGGGCGCCGCCGGCAACTGATAACAGTAAGCTCTCTGTCAGAAGCTGGCGCACAATGCGGAAGCGAGTGGCGCCGAGGGCCAGTCGCACTCCGATTTCTTTGCCACGCGAGCGGGCGCGTGCGAGCAACAAGCTCGCCACGTTGGCACAGGCAATTGCCAGGATTAGCGCTACCGCTAAGAACAAAATGGTAACGGGACGCGACAAATCGGAAACGTAAGCAGTGTTACCAGCCGCAGCCGACCTTAGCACCACAGCTTGATTTCCAGTGTCGCCTGCTTCAGGCAAAACTCCCGGGAGCAGGGAAGTCAATTGAGTTTGGGCCTGTTGAATTGTGACACCGGGTTTTAATCTCCCGGCCAGACTCAGCCAGCTCAAATTTGCGCTGCTCAGAAGCTTGGGGGTGGCTTCGAAATCAATGTTATGCGGCAACGTTACCCAGACGTCGGTGGGCATACCGCGCAACATCCCGGAGAAACTCTGGGGCGCTACTCCAACGACTGAAAAATTACGCCCGTTGAGAGTGATGGTTTTGTTCAGCACATTTGGATCGCGATTAAAGACCCGGTTCCAAAGAGCGTCGCTTATCAAAGCAGCGCGCGGCGCGCCAGGCGATTCATCTGAAGGGACAAAGGCCGATCCGATTGTTGGTTGCACACCGAGGACAGAAAAATAGTTGGCGCTAACCAGCTCGCCGCGAATTCGTTCAGCTCGATCCGCGGCTGCTAATCCGAAGTTTGCTGTGGAGTAAGCAATTAATCCGGACAACGATTGGTTGTGGTCGCGCAGGCCCGCATAAAGTGGATAGGAAAAATCGTAATGAGGGCTGTCACCGGGGAGCACGGTGGCAACGTCGACGAGCTGCTCAGGGCGTTGTACCGGCAGGGAACGCAGCATCACCGCATCCAGCAAACTGAACACTGTTGTATTGGCGCCAATTCCGAGAGCCAA
The DNA here is from genome assembly GCA_963826235.1 of Pyrinomonadaceae bacterium. GTDB lineage: Bacteria > Acidobacteriota > Blastocatellia > Pyrinomonadales > Pyrinomonadaceae > PSRF01. The sequence goes on from CAWGWE010000003.1 coordinate 1,969,585, forward strand.
TGAGAGCACAGCCACCACCGTAAAGGCTGGAGCCTTAACCAACATACGGAAGCCGTAGCGCAGGTCTTTTAGGAGTGTTCCCATCTCTTCCTCCAAGCTAGCGATTACCCAATCTGCTTGTTCCGCAGCAGGGCGCTAAGAACACGCCCCCGTTCGTGCTCTGACTTGATCGTCTCGGTTGCCTTAAGAAAAGCATTACGCAATCGCACCTCGCCCGTGTACATGCGCGACGCCTCAAGAAGAAAAGTTGCTTTCTCGTAGTCGGACGAGATCGTTGTGAGCGAGTCGAGCATTTGCGTCAGTACTGATTCACTGAGCTTGTTCTGCTTCAACAGCGCCGAAAGAATCTGGCGATGCTCGTAATCTGAGTTGATGGTGGAAATGGCCTTGAAGAACGCACTGCTCAGGGAGGCGTGGCTGAGGAACAAATCGGCGCCGTCTTTGAGTAAGTTTGCCTTCTCGTAATCGGATCCGATCCCCGCGAGCGACTCGAGCATTTGCGCCAGAACCGCTTCACTCAGATTATTTTGCTTCAACAGAGCAGAAAGAATTTGGCGGTGCTCGTAGTCCGACTTGATGGTGGAAACTGCTTTGAAGAAAGCACTGCTCAACGCTGCATGGCCGAGGAACAAATCCGCGCTGTCTTTGAGCAGGTTTGCTTTATCGTAATCAGAGCTAAGTTTTAAGCTCGCGGCTTCTACCGCTTTTTGCAGATCACTGCGGCTCAGCGTTTCACTTCTAAAAAGTGACTTGAAATAGATGCGGCGCGCATAGTCACCGGAGATGCTGGAGATTTCTTCAAGGACACCGTCGATTCCACGCTGAAGCAGAATCGTCCGCACTCTTTTGTCGGTATCGATGGCTCCCTGTCTGACGGCGGTGAGCAAAAGTCCGGTAACCCATTTCTTTCCGGCCGCGTCGAGGACTCGCGCCTCGCCGTTAACGAAATACTTCCGTTGCAGCTGGCCGTTTTCATCCCGCCTCACATCGAGCCGGCGAAACTCTCCGTCGTGGTCTTCCTCGATCCGCAGAGAACCACCTTCCGAGAGTGCGCTGACGTCGGAATAGTCTTCGTTGAATTCGGCTTGGCCGCGAATCTCGACGCGCCTTCTCCAGCCATCGTCAGACCATTCCCACTTCGTTGTGTTTTGAGTTTGGCTCTTTACAGTCTGCGCTTGGGTTTGGTTCAGACTTGTCGAAAGAACCAGTAAACCGCTCACCGCAAAGATGAAGAAAAGCAAACCTGCTGCGAGCCCGATTTTGAAGCTATGCATAAAATCCTCCGGAATAGATTGCCGATTTCCAATTGCGAATTGCCAATTGCCAATCGGCAATCGGCAATGTCTTTACTCGTATCTCAGCGCCACTAATGGATCGACTTTCGTGGCGCGGCGCGCCGGGATGTAGCAAGCCAGCAACGCCACTGCCGTCAGCAGTAGTGAAATCACAACGAAGGTCAGCGGATCGGTCACGCTCACGCCAAAGAGCAGAGTTCGCAGCAGCCGCGTCAGAACAAACGCAGCCAGCAAACCGATTGCTACGCCCACCGAGATCAGCAGCATCCCCTGCTTGATAATCATTCTTAAGACATCGCCGACTTGCGCTCCGAGGGCCATTCGAATACCGAACTCGTGAGTTCGCTGTGTGACGGAGTAAGCGGTAACTCCATAGATACCTGCGGCGGAAAGCAACAGAGCAATGCCGCTGAAGAGCGCAAGCAGGACGAGATTGAAACGCGGCTGCGTGACGGCTTCGCTGACAATGTGGTCCATCGTTTTCACATCAGACACAGCAGCCGACTTGTCTACTTCAGCTGTAGCACGACGCACCGCGGTGGCGATGCCCGCTGGTTCAACGCTGGTTCTCACTACGAGAAACATGTTGCCGAAGGTGTCTTGTAATGCTGAGAGGTAAAACTCAGGCAAAGCTTCTTCGCGTAGCTCGTTATTGCGAACATTTGAAACGACTCCGACTATCTCCCACCACACCGTCTGTCCCTGAGCGTTGGTGCCAAGGCTGACTCTTTTGCCAATAGGGTTTTCGCCGGAAAAATCGCGTCTGGCGATCGCCTCATTGATGATCATCACCAGGGGCGCGCTTTCGTTATCTCTTTCCGTAAACGCCCGACCTTGCGTTAAGGGGATATTCATGGTGCGAAAATAATCAGGACTGACGCTGCGATAGTTCGAACCCGGCCATTTGTCTCTGGTGAGTGGTGGCCGACCTTCAATCTGAAAGCCACTAGTCGGTCCTTTGGCGAGCGGTAAAGTGTTAATCGCACCTACCGAGACAACGCCAGGTATTGCGCTGATGCGTTCCATCGTTTGCTTGTAGAAAGCGATGTAGTCGGAGTCTTGACGATAGTTGCTGCCGGCGGGTGAGAGTTGCAGAGTTAACAGTTGCTCCGAAGTGAAGCCCGTGTTGACAGCCTGTAGTTGCAGGAAGCTGCGGAACAAGAGACCAGCTCCGACAAGCAAGACAACTGAGAGGGCAACTTCGCCGACGATGAGGAGATTGCGTAGACGATTTTGCCGCCGGCCACCCGAGGCGCTACGTCCACTTTCTTTCAGCGACTCTTGAACATCGGTGCGAGAGATTTGCAGCGCTGGTGCCAGTCCAAAAAGAATTCCCGTCAGCACCGATGCGACTAGCGTAAAGATAAGCACGCGCCAATCCAGATTAATCTCACCCAGTCGCGGAAAATTCTGCGGCAAAAGCTTCGTCAGAAAAACCACTCCCCAAAGGGCCAAAAGCAGTCCAATCGCGCCGCCCGCAAGCGCCAGCAGCATACTCTCCGTCAGTAACTGCCGGATCACACGTATCCGCGAAGCGCCAAGTGCGGTACGAATTGCGATTTCTTTTTGTCTCGTCGCAGCGCTCGCCAGCAGCAGGTTGGCGACATTCGCGCAGGCAATCAGCAGGACAAAACCTACCGCGCCAAACAGCAGCAACAGCATTGGCCCAGTCTCGCCGACGAGGTGATCCTGCAAAGAAACGACACGATTGAAACGACGATTGTTACTTTCGGGATATTGTTGCCGCAGGCGCGCAGTGATCGTTTCCATTTCGCTGGCCGCTTGGGCTAGCGACACGTTTGGTTTCAATAAAGCAACCGTGGCGAGCATGCCAAAGCCGCGCACTTGCGTCGGATCCATTCGTTCATTCAACGTCGGCGCGAGTCTGATAAGGCGGCAACCAAACATCTGTCTTGCCAGGATATTGGAAGCCTGCCGGTGCAATCCCGATAACCGTGTAGCTGTTGCCGTCGAGCGTGATCGGTTTGCCTACGAGCGATGGATCGCCGCCAAAACGCCCTTGCCATAGCTCGTGACTGAGAACGACAACGGGAGGGTGGCCCGCCTGTTCGTCTGCATCAATGAACACACGACCATGGATTGGTGCGACTCCGAGCACGGAAAAGAAATTTGCCGAAGTCATCGCCAGATCGACTCGCTCAGCTTGATCGGCGAGAGCAAGATTCGCAGGGCGTGTCAGAATCGCGGCAAGCTGTTCAAAGACGGTGTTCTGGGCGCGCCAATCAAGAAAGTTGGCGGGAGTGGATTGCACCAGGCGGCCCTCGGGGCTGAGTTCCTGGATCGTAACGAGGCGTTCAGCGTGCGCGTAGGGAAGCGGTTGCAGCAAAACAGTATTGACGACACTGAATATTGCTGAGCTGGCACCGATATCCAACGGCAAGCGTCACAATAACGATCGCCGTAAAGCCTGGATGCTTGACCAGATTTCGCGCGCCATAGCGAATGTCTTTGAAGGTACTCATGACTGGCTCTTATCGACATCTAACTTCCCATGGTTCACGTTCTCAAGGTCTTTAAGTCTTAGGTCTAACGTCCACTTAGTGCCTTTGGTGTTTTTTCAGCGCCGTTTAATCAACGGACCTTGGACATTGGACCAAAAACCAACGATCAAAGACCAAAGACCAAACGGCAATGTCTGTCATTCATCTCGCAATGCCACTAACGGATCGACTTTCGTTGCGCGTCTCGCCGGGATGTAACAGGCAAGCAGCGCGACGACGATTAGCGAGCTGGCAACAGCGATAAAAGTAACTTTGTCAGTCGGCGCCACTTGAAACAGCTGACTCTCAAGGAAGCGAGTCAACGCGAACGCACCTGCAAGTCCGATTCCTACTCCGATTAAAGCCAGCGCCATCCCGTTTTTGAGTACTAATTTCAGGACGTCCGCCGCTCGTGCTCCGAGCGCCATGCGGATGCCGATCTCCTGCGTACGCTGAGATACGGCGTAGGACATCACCCCGTAAATTCCGATCGATGCCAGCAACAAAGCGCTTAAGGCAAAGACAGCAAGGATGTAGGTCATCAAACGCTTTGGCGACATTCTTTCGTCGATCATCTGGCTCACTGTTTTCGCGTTGGAGACAGGCAGAGTTGGATCGAGCGCCCGCACTTCGCTACGCACCGCAGGCACCAGTTGGGTCGGGTCCTGCGTGCCGCGAATCACCAAACTCATCGTTCGTCGCGCGTTTTGGGATAAAGGCAGGTACGACGTGGGGTCGACCGTTTCGTCGAAATCGTCGTTCTTCACGTCCGCTACTACCCCGATGATTTCGTGAGTTTCTTTGCGCTCTCCGAGTTGGAGCCGCTGTCCAATTGGCTGCTGGCCGGGCAGGAATTTCTTAGCAAAAGTCTCGTTAACCAAAATAACGCCGCCCGCCTTCAGATCGTCCTGCGCACCGAACATGCGTCCCTGTCGCAACGCGGTACCAATCGCATCAAAGTAACCAGGCGTAGTCACACGCACTCCGACAAAGGGTTCTTCGCCTTTGCGGAACGGCGCCTGGCCGACAATCTGAAAATTATTGCTGTTGTCTGATGAGCTGAAGGGAACGATGTCGGTCGCTCCGATTTTGATCACTCCGGGCAGGGACTCGACACGACCGATGAGCTGCTGATAAAAATCCAACCGCTTCGTATTCTCCTCATAACTATCCGGCGGCAGCGATACTTCCATCGCCAGCACGTGTTCAGGCTTGATCCCGAGATCGGCGTTTATTAGTTGAACGAAACTCCGGACCATCAATCCGGCGCCAATTAAAAGAACCAGCGATAGAGCTACCTCGGCAACAACCAGAACGCTCCTTACTCTTCGGTGGCCGCCTTTGCCAGAGTCGCTACGCCCGCCTGCCTTAAGTGCTTCATTCAGGTTAGTACTCATCGAGTACCACATTGGCGCCAACCCGGCGACGCAGCCCGCCAGCAGCGACACGATGAAAGTAAAACCAAGGACGTTGTAGTTGATTCCCAGACGACTCCAACCGGGAATGAACTTTAGAAAAACCTTCGGGGATACCATTTGCCAGAGCCTGGATGGCCCAGACTGAAATAACGAGACCGAGTGCGCCCCCAATTAAGCCGAGCAGCGCACTTTCAGTAAGTGACTGACGAATCAGGCGCGCACGGCTTGCGCCCAAAGCCAAGCGGACGGCGGTCTCTCGCTGTCGCGAGGCGGCCCGCACGAGCAGCAAGATTGGCTACATTCGCGCACGCTATCAGCAACACGAATACAACCGCGCCCATCAGGACCGGCACGCCTGCGCGCGCGCCTCTGACAGCGTCATCAGTAAGCGTGACGACTGAGACGTCGCGCCCGCTGTTCGTTTCCGGAAATTGCTGTTGATTGCGTTTGGCGATTTCATGCAGTTCGGCTTGCGCTTGAGCTATCGTCGCACCCGGCTTCAACAAAGCTATGACTCGTGAGATAGTGGTTCTCTCGATTGTGCTGTTCGTCTTTGTCAAAGACGAGAGGCGTCCACATCTCACCGCTGTTGTATGGATAGTTGAAGTCCGCCGGCATGACGCCGACAACTGTGAAGACCTTGCGGTTTAGCGTGATGGTCTTGCCAACGATGTTGGGATCACCGTTGAGGTGTCGTTGCCAGAAACTATGCTTGAGCACTACAACCTGCTCACGTCCCGGCTCGCTCTCTTCCGGTAGGAAGGTGCGGCCCATCGCCGCCTTCACTGCCAACGCATCGAAAAACCCGTGTGTCACGCCGTAACCGGGGAAGCGCTCCGGATCCGCGCCGCCGAGGTCGAACGATAGTTGATCGATGGCTACGATTTGTTCGCAGGCTCGCGTCTGCTCGCGCCAATCAGTGAAGTTTCCCGGCGCGACTGATCCGCGCACAGTTCCCACTGCCAGGTTTTGTTCCCACAAGACCAGGAGCCGCTCTTGGTTTGGAAAAGAGAAGGGGTGGAGGATCAGTGCATCAAGAGTGCTGAAGATGGTGGTGTTGGCGGCGATGCCAAGAGCGAGCGTCAGAACTGCAATCAAAGCAAAACCCGGATGCTTTAGAAAGGAGCGAGCGGAAAGTGCCAGATCGCGTAGTAATGAATCCATCGCAGTCTTCTCCTAGCCAATTTTCAGCACCAGCAAGTGACATCGTCGTAAAAGCTGCCTTTCCCAAATTCAGTGACCGCGCCGATGATCTTTTCGCGCAACTCAGCCGCGGATAGATGCGCGTTGGTCAACAGCAATTCCTGCAGACGCTCTTCACCAAACTGCTCGCCGTCCTCGTCCAGGGCCTCAGTCACGCCATCAGTGAAGAGCACCAGGCAGTCGCCGGCGCATAACGGGATTGTCTGCGTCGTATAAATCTGTTCCGGGAAAACTCCGAGTACCGGGCCACCGTCGCCAAGCCGGAGGCAGCTGCCGTCACGAATCAACATCGGCGCGTAATGGCCGGCGTTTGTGTAAGCAAGCGTTTGAGTTTGGGTATCGAAGAGGGCGTAGAAGCAACTGATAAATCGATTAGGAACGATGTTCTCGCAAACGACACTGTTAACACGCGCGCACAACTCATGAGGAGCAATCGTCGCCGCAGCCAGCGATTTCAGAAGCGCCTGGGCATTCGACATCAACAGCGCCGCCGGCATTCCTTTACCAGCCACATCGGCAATGCAGATTCCGGCAGAGTGGTCAGCAAACTTCAGCACGTCGAAAAAATCACCGCCGACTGCTTCGGCCGGACGCCAGGCGACTGCGATATCAAGACCTGCAATGTGACGGCAGCGATTTCGGCAGGAGCGCTCGTTGAATCTCTTCAGCGTCAGCAAGCTCCATATCCAGGTGCTCGCTTACGCGGCGGCTCTCGGCATCAATGTCGATCTGTTTGCGACGCGTGCGACCCAGTTCAATTTGTCTTTGCAGAGTCTTGATCAGGTTGCGATTGTCCCAGGGCTTTTGCACGAAGTCGTGAACACCTCGTTGCATCGCTTCAACAGCGAGCTCAACCGTGCCCCAGCCGGTAAGAACGACAACCGGCAACGTGCTATCCAGCTTGCGAATGTTTGTTATTAGATCGAGGCCTTCCTGACCGGAAGTGGTGTCGCGGGCGTAGTTGAGGTCCATCAACACGAGATCAAAGTCGCGTTGTTTGATCGCCTCAAGAACTGCGTCAGGGGAAGTAACGGCTTCGGTTTGATAGCCGGCATCTCGCAGCAACAACCGCAGGGCCGTTGCTACATCCGGCTGATCATCGGCGATTAGTGTGAGCGGGATGGATGTTCGCCGGACTGTATGTGTTCGTCATAACCATTTGTATTGCTGCGCTGCGTAAGTGGCGCTTGGGAGACGTACACTTCGAATAAATTTCCTGCTGGCACTGGGTGACCAGCGAAAACCTGCTTTCAAGAAAACGGCGCGCGGACTTTAAAGATTCCTGCGCCTTACTGAATTCAATCTTTCGTGATCCAACCATCTTCCAGTCGCACGATCCGGTTGCCGTATTCGGCATTAGTCTCGGAGTGGGTGACCTGCACGATGGTCGTGCCTTCGTCGTTAAGGCGCTTAAACATCTCCATGATTTCTTTGCCCTGGCTGGAGTGCAGATTGCCCGTGGGTTCGTCCGCGAGAATCATTCGCGGATTGGCGACTACCGCACGCGCGACCCCGACCAGTTGCTGCTGTCCTCCCGATAGTTGGCTGGGAAAGAGATCCTTTTTGCCGACGATCTGAAATCTGTCGAGTGTGTCGCAGACGATCGACTGCCTGATCTTTCTTGCCGACATCACGATAGGAAAGCGGCAACTCGAGATTCTCAAAGACCGTTTGATCGTCAAGCAGGTGATAACTTTGAAAGACGAAGCCGATGTTGCGATTGCGCAATGCCGCCCGCTTTTTGGTGTCGAGCTTGTGCACGGCGACGTCGTCGAAGTAGTACTCGCCAGACCATGACTGGTCATGCATCCCCAAAATGTGCAGCAGCGTTGACTTGCCGGCTCCGGAAGGTCCCATGATCGAAACAAACTCGCCGTCCTGGATTTCCAGATCGATGCGGCGCAGAACAAATGTCTTCGCGGGTCCATGGGAGAACGACTTTTCAATGTTGCGTAAGCGAATCATCCAGCCGCTCCCAGGCCGTCTTCTCCAATGGCGCGCCTCGCTTCCTCAATTTCACGGCGATTGGCGCCCGCCTCTTCTTCCACGATCAGTCCGTCAAACAGGTGCACGATGCGATCCGCGTGCTGCGCATAACGCGCGTCGTGAGTAACCATGCAGATGGTGGCGCCGTTGCGATGCAGATCGCGCAAAAGATCCATCACTGCTTCACCGTTTGTTGAGTCAAGGTTTCCAGTGGGCTCGTCAGCGAGCAGGATGCTCGGTTGTCCGCCGACAGCACGAGCTACAGCTACACGCTGTTGCTGACCGCCTGATAGTTGACTGGGTAAGTGTTTGGCGCGATGCCCCATGCCGACACTTTCGAGAGCATCAGTCACGCGCTTCTTGCGGTCCGCCGAACTCATGCCGCGATACGTCAGTGGCAACTCGACGTTTTCGTAGACCGTGAGGTCGCCGATCAAGTTGAAGCTTTGGAAGATGAATCCGACTTCGCGGTTTCGAATTCGCGCTCGCTCTGACAGCGAAAGGTTCTCGACCGGCTTTTCATTAAGGACGTACTGGCCGTCGCTTGGGGTGTCGAGTAAACCAAGGATCGACAAGAGCGTCGACTTACCGCATCCCGACGGACCGGCGATGGAAACGTATTCACCTTTTTGGATGTCAAGATGAATTCCCGAAAGCGCATGGGTTTCTACCTCATCGGTATAAAAAACCTTCTTCACGTCTGCCAGGTGGATTAGGGGATCGGATGAGCTCATTTATTGTCTCCTCGCAGTTAATCTCAAAATCTAGAATCTCAAAATCTCAAAATCTCAAATCTAGGTCTTAGGGGTCAAGACCTTTGTCAGTTGGGTCTGAAGTCTAAAGAGCCTGAGACTTGAGACTGAGCCTTGAACCTTGAGTCCTGAGACTTCGAAAGCCTCAACGAACACGGATGCGGTCGAAGCTATCCATCGATGACGTGTCAGACAAGATGATCTGGTCACCTTCTTTAAGTCCGCTAACGATCTCGATGGTACTTACGGAACTTCGTCCGAGTGTTACTTGAACGCGTACAGCTTCCTGCCCGTCAGGGGTGAGACGAAACAGTCCAACTGTTTGTTGACCCTGACCAAATGCAGGTCTGCCCACGTGTAAGACATCGGTCAAACGCTCCAGTTCGATAGTTCCATCCACGCTCAAGTCAGGTCTGGCGCTGGCTGGCAGCGGACCCGTTAGCGTTACGTCAACTGTAAAAGTGCCTTCGCGGGCGGCCGGATCGATGCGCTGGACCTCGCCTTGAATGATTCCATTGCGCGTGTCCACGGCCACCGGTTGGCCCAGTTTTACGTCTTTGATCTGCGTTTCGGGGATCTTCAATTCCGCCTTAAGCGAGGCCGGATCTGCGACGCGCGCGATGTTGAATCCGGGCGTTACCTGTTGGCCTACTTGCACCGATACTTCCTGCAAGACCCCACTCGTCCCGGCGCGAACTTTTAGCCCGGTCGCCTGGTCCCGCTTCAGTCTTGCCAAAGCCCGGAGCTGCTGGATACGCGAGTCTTGCGCATTTATCTGGGCGCGGATTGATTTAGTGCCGACCGCGAGTCGATCCCGCTCGACCTTCAAACGATTGTTGAGTGTCTGCACTTGCATGCGCGAGATTTTAAGCATGAGGTCTGGAACCAGTCCTTGCTTACCGAGTACTTCGTCCGTTTCCAGCTGCAGTTTTGCCTGACTGTACTGAGCGTTGATCCCGGCGATGGCGGACTCTTGAGTCATCGATTCGCTTTCGAGCCGCGTACGCAAACTCTCTTTGTCAGCTTCGGCCGCCTTCACCTGGAATTCGGCGTCCATCGCTTCCTGCTCCATTTGCGGATTTGAAAGCTCAACGATCACCGTGTCGAAACCGACGACGACACCCGCTTGAACCGGAATCTTTTCCACTCGTCCGTTGGCTGGAGCGGGAACCCAGCGAACCAGCTGCGGCACGAGAGTTCCGTTGCCTCGCACCTCGCGCTGGAAAGGTCCCCGTTTGACGGTATCAATCACGGCCGTCGAACGCTCGAGCGTGGGGGCTGCGGGCTTCAGGCGAGTCAGTCCAAACGTGATTCCGCCAATGGCCGCGATCCCAATGACCGCGAGGGCAATGCTGCGAATGCGTTTCTTAACTTTCGATTTTGGGGGTCGCTTTATATCCATGAACTTAACTAATGCGATTGCGGGATTGCTTAACTAACTGACACCGCCACTGAATTCTTCGTAACAGAAAACCAGTGGAGGGGTGCGATCAGTAAGATCAAGGCCTATGCCATGACATCGCCAGTAGATTCTTCCAAGTAAGAGGAAGGCTTTTGAGTTGAATTTGCGGGCTTTCGAGTATGATCGCTAATTAGTAGAGGCTTACTCTTCGCAACGCCGAGCGCGGCTCGCAAAGAGAAAGTCGTTCCGCTTTCGGGATGGAGAAGTCCCAATATTGGGAAAAATTCAGGAAATCGTATGGAGGCTCAATTAGTTGCGTGCGACGTGAAGAAACAAAGTAAGAAGGCCGGCGGAATTCATTGCCGGCCTTCTCTTATGTTGGCTCGCGAACGTGAAAACTTCTTAGGATGGACCTCGCGCTCAGCTTCAATTGGTCCCTGCTCTAAGGCTCGTCTTCGCCTTTTTTACCTTTCTTCTTTACCTCGACTTCACGTGGTCGCGTTACCGGCGGCGGCGGATCAGTTCGCGGTGTCACAACTTCCGGTTTAGTTTGCGTGGGTTGTGAAGTGTCATCGTCGCGCGGCGGCGGTGGGAGTGTGACCTGTTCCTGTTTGGGCTGGGTCTCTGTGGCTGCATCGGTATCTTCGGAGTCTTCCTCGTCCTCATCGTAAGCCGCCACCAACGCGCGTTCGGCAGCTAACTCGCGCTGTCTTTGCCGGAAAAGCTCCTTCATGTCCTCAGGCATCGACGGCGGCTTATCGAAAGTCTCCTTCTCTTTATCCTTCAAAAACGTCTTCATGAAATCGATGAAGAACGGTAACGCGCCTACGCCACCAGTCATACTATTGCCGAGATTTTTTTTCTGACCGGGATAGCCCATCCAGACGCCCGTTACGTAAGTCGGCGTATAGCCAATGAACCAAACGTCTGTGTGATCGTTGACCGTGCCGGTTTTTCCCGCGAGCTGAACGCCGAGAGATTGGGCCGCGGTAGCTGTACCTGACTCCACCACGCCGCGCATCATTGAAACCATCGTGAGCGCGACGTATTCATTCATGACCTTGTAAGTCGTCTTTTCCCATTCCTCGAGAACTGCGCCATCGCGATCGAGCACGCGTCGCACCATGTGCGGCTCTACGCGGATGCCTTTGTTCGGGAACGCCGAATAAGCCGAGACCATTTGATCGAGAGGCACTTCCGTAGCGCCGAGGGCGGAAGAAAGATAAGGAGCCATCGGCACCTTAATACCAAAACGCCGGACCATTTGCGCCCCGGTTTGAATGCCCACCGTTTGCAGCAGGTGCACCGCCGGAACGTTCATTGACTTCGCTAAGGCAGACTTCAATGGCAAATCAGCATTGCCGGGTGAGCCATCGTAGTTGTGCGGCTTCCAGGAACCGATGGTGATGGGCGCACCGCTGACGGTAGTCTCCGGGGTCATCCCCCATTCAACTGCCGCCGTGTAAACGAACGGTTTGAAACAGGAACCGGTTTGGCGGTAAGCCTGGGTGGCATTGTTAAATTTGCTCGTGCTGTAAAAGTCGTAGCCACCCACCATCGTGACGATTTCCCCCGTCCTGGCATTGAGCGTCAACATCGCCCCCTGCACTGCGGGGATTTGGGATATCGCTACTTTTAAGCGGCGATTCTTATCGTCGACTTCTTTAATCTCAAATTCGGAAAGATAACCTACCTTCAATTCACTGGCCGGTTGCCGTCCTGACCAACCCATGTCAGCGACACCAACCGTCGCTGTGTAGTTTCCAAAACGCACGCTGGCTTCATTGCGAGCGCGATCGACTTTCATCACCAGACCCATCAAGAACCGGCCGGCCTGATATTCGTTGCCGTACCAGTCGGGATGTTTGAAGTTGGCAAGCTCCTGGGAAGTGGGCGGTCCGGCTGCGTTATTCGCCGAAGTAGGAATCATTGTGTAGGCCGAGCGCCAACCGCGGCCGCGATCGTAGCGCCGCAAACCGGCACGAACCACTTCATAGGCTCTTTTTTGCGCCTCGACGTTGATGGTCGTGTAAACCGAAAGACCGCCCTGCGCGACGCGCGTGGTGTATTTGTCTTCCAGATCCTGCCGCACGTACTCGACCGGGTAGTCGAATGCCGATGATCGTGGTTGTGATTGATAGTAAGCAGTGTCGGCGAGTTGAATCGGTTTGGCTTTGGCGGCATCAACTTCCGCTTGAGTGGCAAAGCCATGGCGCGCCATTAGATCCAGCACCAGGTCGCGACGTTCTTTTGCTTTGGCAGCGTTCGCTGTCGGGGAGTAATCACTGGGGGCCTTGGGAATGCCGGCAAGTAATGCGGCCTCGCCGATAGTTAGATCTTTTGCCTGCTTACCAAAGTACGTTTCCGCGCCGGCTTCGATGCCATAAGCGTTGGCCCCGAGGAAAGTATGGTTGGCGTACAACTCCATGATTTGGTTCTTGGTGTAGTAACGCTCAATCTGCAATGCGAGGGCCCATTCGTTGAATTTGCGCTGGTAAGTTTGTTCCTTCGAAAGAAAAAGATTCTTGGCGAGCTGCTGAGTGAGAGTTGAACCACCCTCTACTTTGTCCGTCGTGAGGTTCTTCCAGGCCGCGCCAACGATACGGATCGGATCGATGCCGACGTGGTCATAAAAGCGTGCATCCTCAACGGCCAGAATTGCATTCTTCACGAGCGGCGGAATCTCGTGGTACTTCAGCGGAATTCTTTTCTCGAGGGCAAACTCTCCAATTACGGTCTCGCCATCGTCGGCGTACACACGCGTCACCACACTGGGACGATAGGTTGCGAGCGCCGCCACTTCATTGGCTGCGCGTGAGTAGTTCAACTTATAAGCCGCGATGATCCCCGTCAGGCCTCCCGCCGCAAGTGAAAGCAATAAAACCGCCGGCAGCCAGAATCGGCGGAACATGCTTCGACCCCGTGGTGGCGGATTTCGCATTCCTTTCTGGGAATAAACCTGTGGTCTCAAGTCCGGGTGTTTTGCAGCCATACAATAAAAACCTCAATCTTGATAGTGCCCGATGATAGCGATTTGGGACAATGTGGCTTCCCACAGTGTGTAGGATTTGGAGGGAGATGACAACTGACAGGCAGCTCAGATTCTGCACGTGTTTTTTCTATCTTAGTCTCACCTCTCATGTGGTAAGGCCACCATCAATGAACGGCAATTCAGCTAATAATCGCGTCACCTTGACCGTTTCGACACTCACTGTAATCACCTGCCCGATTAGGCGGACGATGTATTCAGGATCGTCGGCGCGATTAGGATCGTTGGTGATGCCACTGCGTTTGTCGGTGCTTACTTGATATTGATCGATGATCCATTCGAGAGCCGAGCGATTGCCGAGGCGGTACTCAAACACTTCGGGTGGAATTCCCCCCAGGGTAAGAAAATCGTTGTAGATCAGTGACCGCTTGTCCTTGGTGAGTTTCATCCTCTCCACTCGCCAATCGAGCGGCTTTCCAGGCGCTTCGATTCTCTCTAAGGAATACTCCGGTTCCTGTTCGTAGTTCACATGAATCTCAGCCAAATGTTTGCCAATGTCAGCGAAGGCCTTGAAGTCAGGAGCAAACGGAACGCGCGGCAACTCACGTTTCAGATTGGCGGCGTAACGCTCGCGATAGAGCGCATGGTGTAGCAGAGCATAGACATAATGAAAGATGTTCCACTTCGTAATTGATTTGTCTTTATAATGAGAGCGGAACTGTTCAAGCGCCCAGTCAGTGATGTTCTCACGCCGGTTCGTGCCGTCTTCGTTGTAGGTGTAGAATGGGAAGCATTGGGATCCGCCCTGAGGAAGCAGGTCAGGCAGTACGTTCACTGCCAGAGCGAACATCGGCCAATCACTTCCAACTTTTATCCACAAAACCTGATTCTCCTCCTCGTTCGAAGGCGTCGGAAAGATGCTGGGAAACTGGCCGCGTCTGTGAACTAACGTCTCGCCAAAGTATACGTATTTAGATGTATATGGCCGGTAAAGTGCCCGGCGAATTACTGCGGGATCGAATCTGGCAATCACCCCTGCCACTAGACTTTGCTTGAGCCCACTACTCCACTTGAATCGCGTGCTGTCGTAAGAGACAAAGTCATCAACCTCCGCCGCACGCCGCTTTTGTGCGGTCCATTTACCAACCTGTTCATTGTAGTCGGCGGTAAATCGCCTAATGTTCACGATCAACTTCTCTAATTGGTAGTTGTAGAGCCAGATGTCTCGAGTGGTCTCTACACCCCTGCTATAGTTTCTGAACACAGCGTTTTCAATGTCCGATCCTTCCTTTGTTTCTTTGTTTCCGATTTGCAAAAAACCATCAAACTCATCGTGCATTCGATCATTCAGCCAATTGTGTTTCGCATCCGGCTGCAACTCCTGCCACTCAACATTGCCGACGTGTTGCTTTTCGTCGAGATAGGCGTACTTTTGCCCTTTGCGCCAGAACTCATCAACGCGGGCATAGTAGATTCGTGCCATCGATGGTTAGACTTGTTTGAGAAAGTCCTCAAGGGCAACCTCCGCATCGCGGAGCGCGCCTCTCAGGGTGTAGCGATCAACCTCGTCAGGGTAAGGAAACACGATCACTCGGCCGTCAGCATGCTTCATTTTCACGTGGCTGCCTTTTGCGATGCACTTCGAAAAACCCGAGGCGCGAAAGGGTCGCTCCCACTTCTTTGCCTGACAGTAATGGCAGCTTCATACACTTAGTTCAACGACTTCGCGGTCACGTATTTCATCGGGTTCTGGCTCCATGTAAAGATCGATTGCTTCCCTAATATTTTTCAAAGCCTCTTCGCGGGTCTTGCCTTGTGACCAGCAACTCTTAAGGACGGGTACATGAGCCACGATGTAACCATCTTCGCCGGGCTCGATAACAATCTTGATATTCATCTCTTCACGTCACTCCGATCTATGCTGCTGCTCTTTTGCGAACAAAGATATTGATGCTCACCCCGACCTGAATGCCAAAAACATTATGCGTTGTGCCCGAGAGCTTAGGGTTCTTGCGTACATTCCCACCAAGATCAAGCACATAGATTTCGTCAAAGTCGCCCTCAAGGTTCTTGCGCATGCCGTCGAACGCCAGATTCTCGATGAAACTGTTGTTTGAAACGAACGCGACGATGCCTTCATTACCAATTCGATTTGAAGCCCAGCGAAAAGCCTTAACATACGGATCGGACAAGGCGTTCTTGTTTGTGGCGCGAGAGTCTTTCGCGTAAGTCGCGGCCACCTCCTTGTCCATCTCTTTGTACTTGCGATTTTTGTTGTTGTCGTTCTCGTTCAGTTGCCAGGCGTTATAGGGCGGATTGCCGATAACAACCCGAATCGGCGCTCCCTTCTGTCTCTCGACGCGCGCCGTGTTCTCAGTCGAGAAGAATGAAATCTGTTGCGCCTCAGCCAGTTCAAAAGTATCCACCAGACAGATTCCTTCAAAGGATTCATAACTGCCAGTTCTCTCGAAAAACTCGTGTTCAATATTCATTGAAGCAATGTAGTAAGGAAGCAGCATAACCTCATTGCAGTGAAGTTCAGTTTGGTACTTCTGCGTCAGGGCCGTCTTCTTGATCTCCTGCATGATGTGGACGATGAAGTTTCCAGTGCCCACGAACGGATCGAGTATATGAACGTCTGCAGAGCTTAATGACTTGCCAAACTCTTTCTGCAAGATGTCTTCAACGCTGCGCACCATGAAGGTCACGATCGATACCGGCGTATAGACAATGCCGTGGGTGTCGGCCACCTTAATGGAGAAGCCCTGGAAAAACTTCTCGTAAACTGAGTTCAAGAATTCCTGCTTCTGAGAAAAGTCATCGATGGTGCGAGCGGTCTTATCGATGGCCTGATAAAAACGATCGAGGCTTTGCAGAAAGGAATCACGCGTGAAGGCCTGTGAAGTAAGCGCGTCGATCACCTTCTCGATCTCAGCGGCGATTGGGTTCCGGCGAGTGAAGTCAGGATTATTGAAGACCGTGCGGAAGATGCGTTCAGTGAGCAAATGCTGTATGAGCATCTCTTCAACGGCTTCTTTTGAAAGATTTGGATTGATGGATTGCCGGCATAGGACAAAGAAGTCCTCGAACGCAGCACGAAACCGCGCATTCGATTTCTCTTCCTTCTCAATTAGCTCTTTTAACGCTTCACCTAACTCAGGTACTCGATCGCGGAAATGCTGGACAGCGTCAGCCCATTCTTCAAATTCAGGCGGGATGTATTCGCAGAACCTCCGAAGAATCTCCGCCAACACGACTGGCTCCGTTATGTCCACATCGAGGACTGACCGGCCGTTCTGCCAGAGGATCGCGCGCTCGGGAGCCTGGAAGATGATGTTGTTTTGCGGGTAGCCGGCGGTGAGTTTCTTCTTAACTTCTTTCGCCAGGTCGTCTGCCGTATCCTTCGCTTCCCAAAAGCCGTGCGTCAGGCGATATTCATCTACCAGCGCGCCATCGACCCTAAGCGAACGTGCATCCTTCCTGATAGCCCATTCGGGAACAAGCTTCCAGCCGAACTGCCGGCCACAGTGCTCCAACAAAGTTTGGAACGCGGAACGAACGGCACCTTCATGAGATATCCCAATCGTCCCGAACTGATTGAGTGCGTCGTAATAATTCTGAACTGCCTTGTGAGTTGGTTTCAGGTTGAGTCTTTCCATAAGACAGAAGGAACTGTAATGCAGTGTTCTGGCAGACACTATACGCACACCTAATTTCTTAAACAATGACCTTCGTTCGTCCGTTTTCTGTTTCCACCTTAGGTCTGTATACTATCAATGCAAACGGGGGCGACAGGCTTCGACAGGGGTACTGGCGGTCGACCGGATGTCATGCCGGGCTACTCTATGCAGCTCGTTAAAAAGCGTAGGGAAAAAACAATTGCCAATAACAATGAATTGGCTCTCGCTGCCTAATTAGGCTCGAGCGTCTCACCGCAAGTTGCTTATGCGCGCGGAGGGAGATGTCACTCAGATAAGCTGGCCCAATCTTTCGGTCCGTAGGATTGGGCGAGACTAAAGTCGGACTAGTCGCTGCCGAGGTCTTGTCACTTCACTGACTCGGTAGCGAGCGAAACTCTGTCGGGTGAAAGCCTGACAGAAAAGAGAAGTGAATAAGCATGTAGAGTCTTTCGACGTTGTCTCTTGGATCCGAGTTCAATTCTCGGCGCCTCCACCAAAACATTGCCAATTGGCAGCTAACGAAACGATCCTCACCTCCCCGAAAACGTTGGGGGTTTCTGACCATTGAGTTTCTCGAAACAGACAATCGGCAATCGCCAATCGCCAATCGGCAATCGACCGATGACCGCGGAAGAGCTCTTTAAACTCCCCCGTGGTCGTTTTCGTTACGAGTTAGTTAAAGGAGAACTCCTCACCATCTCTCCCGCTGGCGAACAACACGGCGCCGTGATTATGAAAGTTGCCGTACCCCTCGGACACTACGTAGCCACTAATAAACTAGGCATCGTCTATGGTGCCGAGACAGGGTTTAAGCTCGAGAGTGACCCTGATACAGTCTTAGCTCCGGACCTTGCCTTCATTGGCCGTGAGCGGATCGGAAAGATTTCAATAGCATTCCGCGACGGCGCGCCTGACCTGGCAGTTGAAGTAACTTCTCCAGGAGAGAGCCGTAACAAGGTCGCAAAGAAAGCCCAGCAGTGGCTGAAATTGGGTGCGCGCGTGGTTTGGGTGGTAGATCCCAAAAAACAAATCGTTACTATTTACCGCTCTGCTCAGGAAGCTAAGATACTCACAAGGGCTGATGAACTGACAGGTGAGGACCTGGTGCCCGGTTTCAAGATTTCAGTGAGTGAGATCTTTGATCTCGACAACTAAAATAGATTGCCGATTTTCAATTGGCGATTGCCGATTGAGGGAGTAGCGAACGTAGGCACTTACTTCCACCCTTTAGAAGGATTTCAGAATTGGCAATCGACAATCGGCAATCGGCAATCGACCAGAACTCCCTTCCCATTGGCATCTTTGACAGCGGCGTTGGTGGACTGACGGTCTATCGCGCGCTGCACGAGCGCCTTCCAAATGAACACTTCATTTATCTCGGCGATACCGCCCGCGTTCCTTACGGCACCAAATCACTAAGCACTGTCGAGCGCTACGCGATCGAAAACGCGAAGTTTCTGGAAAGCCGAGGCATAAAACTTTTGGCCGTCGCGTGCAATACGGCTTCTGCTTTGGCCCTGCCGGCAATTCGCGCGGCTGTTAAGGTGGAAGTGATCGGCGTAATTGAACCAGGGGCTGCAGCGGCAGTCGCAGTAGCGGCAGGAAAAACAATCGGAGTGATTGCGACTGAAGCTACGGTCCAAAGCGGCGCTTATTCGCAGGCTATCGCCAAGCTCGATCCCGCAGCTCAGGTGATTGAACAAGCCTGTCCTCTATTTGTTTCGCTTGCGGAAGAAGGTTGGGCGGAAAGTTCTGTTGCGGATACCGTCGCTGCCGAGTATCTAAATAGACTTCGCGAAGCTAATCTGGGTGCCCTGGTGCTCGGTTGTACTCACTACCCGATTCTAAACTCGGTAATTAATCGTACGCTGGGAGGCGAGGTTCCCCTGATCGATTCGGGAGAGGCCACGGCTATTAAGGTACAATCTCTGCTCGACTCGTTGGGCCTGGCAAGGTCGGCTGTAGCTAATCGGGATCGCGAACGGCAGCTTTGCGACGATCTCGATCATTTTTATGTAACCGACGCTGCTCAGCGCTTTGCTAAAGTTGCCGAAAGATTCCTGGGTACCGCTCCTTCGGTGTTAGAAGCGGTTGAGGTTTGGGGACACGATGAGCTTCGTACGAACTGACGGGCGCGCGCTCGACCAACTGCGGGCGGTCAAGATTACACCGGACTACCTGCCCTATGCCGAGGGTTCGGTTCTAATCGAGATGGGACTGACGCGAGTGATCTGTTCAGCTTCGGTTGACGATCGCGTGCCACCGTTTCTGCGGAACACCGGGCAAGGCTGGGTCACAGCGGAGTACGCGATGCTGCCGCGCTCAACGCAACAGCGCAAGCCACGTGAAGTGGTGCGCGGTCCTTCCGGCAGGACGCACGAGATCCAACGGCTAATTGGCCGCAGTTTGCGTGCAGTTGCGGACATGAGGGCGCTCGGCGAGCGAACCATGACGCTCGACTGCGACGTATTACAGGCGGATGGAGGAACGCGAACGGCGGCGATAACCGGCGCTTACGTTGCGCTGGCGTTGGCAAGCAAACGCCTTTTGAAGAAAGGCCGAATCACGAGAACCATTGTTACCGATCAGGTCGCAGCAATAAGCGTCGGATTGGTCGATAACATTCCCTTGCTGGATTTAAAATACGACGAAGACTCCCGCGCCGATGTCGATATGAATGTCATTTGCACAGGCGACGGGCGGTTCATCGAGGTACAAGGCACTGCCGAGCGCGAACCTTTTACAAGGGTGCAGATGGATCAGTTACTCGAGTTGGCTACTTTGGGAATCGCGGACCTTGTGAAAATGCAGCGCGAAACAATTGAACGCGCCGGGCTCGCCTAGGCGGGCGGACAACGCTGTTTGCCGGGCCAGGCATCAGAAAATCGGACAAGTGCACCGCTTGGGAATCATCCTTTCCAAACCTTCTCGAGGAGTACCAACCAATGCGAATTTTAAAACTCGCCTTAATAAGCACATTAATCGCGATGAGCTATTCGCTCGCCGGCGCCCAGGAGTTGTTCACTAACGAAAAGCTTCCTTACACTTTGGAGTTGCCTGCTGCGTCCTGGCGTGCGATTTCGGAACCCGATGCCGCGCACGAGCATCTGGAATTCGTCAACGGTGATCGTCTCGATGGGTTTTTACAGATTCGTAAGGAAATGGTCGAGAGCGGAATGACAGCAGCTGATGTTGCGCGCCGAGATCGTGATCAGAAGTTCCGCTTCTTTCCTGGCTTCGTCGAAGTCCGCGAGGAAAAATTCTCCGGACGTTTAAGCGGGGTGGTCGCTACTTATGAATATATAAAAACCGGCAAAACCATGCTTGGTCGTGTCTATTATCTCCAGGCCGACAATCGCACTGTCTACGCTTTGCGGTTCACGGGACTGCGCGACAAACTTACCCGCATTCGCAATCAAACAGATTTGATTGCCCGCAGCTTCAAGCTAAAATAAGTTCATGAAGTAACGACCTTTTTGGCCGCCACGCGTCGTTCAAACGCGGCGGCCATTTAGTTTGGGAAGTCGCGAGTCGAATGAAATTGAAACTCGATCCTAAGCTTGAGATCAAACCTTCGCTTATCGAAGGTCGAGGTTGCTTTGCCCGCGTGCCGTTAAGACGCGGCAGGAAAATCGCGGAGTATACCGGGGAAAAGATCTCAAACGCTGAAGCCGAGCGCCGCGCGGGACGGCGGCGGCTGCGTATCTGCGACGTCAATGGCAAGTGGAGCTTAGATGGGAGCAGAGGCGGGAATGGCACGCATTACATCAATCATTCCTGCGAACCCAACAGTTATATGAAGACTGCCTACGATCACATTCTTGTGATGGCGCTTCGTGATATTGCAGCGGGCGAGGAATTAACGATTGACTACCATTCGACGCTGCACTCAGACAGAAAGAAATGCACCTGCGGCGCACGGTCGTGTCGCGGGACGATCAATAAGGTAGATGGTAGGCAGTAGGCGTAAACGGTAGAAAAATGACAAATGGAAAATTTTTAAACCAGCTCTTGTCGCTCACGAGTGCTCACAATCGGGGCAACGTAAAACTAAACTTCGACCCGCGCCCTTCTTCCGTTTCCAGTTCGACGGCGCCGCCGTGTTGCTCCACAACTTCGCGCACAAAAGATAGACCTAAGCCTGTCGAGTCTTCGTCCTTCTCCTGACCTTCCCGCACGACACGATAAAACTTTTCCCAAACTCGATCGCGAGCTTCCGCAGGAATTCCATAACCGCGATCCTCAACACTTACTCGCACCGCTTCCGCCTCCAGAGCCGTAGAGACAGTTACTGTCGTGCGTTCCGGACTGTATTTGATCGCGTTGCTTACAAGGTTTTTTACCGCTTGGGAAATCAGGCTCTTATCTGCTGCCACTGGCGGAATGCGTTGATTTGGTTGTTCAACTAAACGAATGCGTTTCTTTCTGGCGCTCGGCTGCAGGTGCAACACGGTCTCGCGCACGACGTCGTCAAGGCGCAAAGGAATCTTCATTACTTCCTGACGATCCTTTCGTTCTAACTGTGTAACCGTGAGGAAGGTATTGATCATGCGCGACATTCTTTGCGACTCACTGGCAATGATTGCGACAAACTCTTTTGCCTGTTCCGGCAGGTCATCGTCCGCATTCAGTAACTCTGCAAAGCCGTTGATGCTGGTAAGCGGAGTTCTCAGCTCGTGAGACATCAACGAGATCATGTCGCTCTTTAACTGCTCGTAACCTTTTACGCGTGTCAAATCTCTAACTGTGATCGCCAAACAAAGTGGTTCCGCAATCGAGTCGGCGTGTCCAAGTTGATCCAAAACGAGGGATATCCTCAGGCCGAACGTGCCTTCCGGTTCACTGAATTGCAGTTCGCCTTCATAAGCCTCGCCAGTTTGGAGCACGCGGCGAACCGCAATCGTGGGCTCGTCAAATATGTCCGTGCGCAGCTTATCGAGTAGATCGAACAGCGTGAGTTTGGGCGCTAGTTCCGGAGGCAGGCGCGCGAGTTTTAGCAGCGACTTGTTGATGTAGGCGATTGTGCCATCGAGATAAGCCAGGGCGATGCCATCCTGAATTTCTGACAGCGCATTAATTCCGAATCGCTGTTCGGACAAGAGGCCATTAACAACCGCAAGCAAGTCCAGGCGGCGCTGCCCGGCACTGTCGGATAGATAACCAAACTTGCCAAGTTGTGATACCGACTTGCTCGCTTCTTGTCGTTGCAGATTGCGGGCGAGTTGAGCGCCAACCGCATTCAACAACGCGCGATCGTCACTGCCGAGTTCGTTTGCAAGCCTCACCAGCAGTGCGCCTACCGATTGTTTGTCATGACGCAGCGGCACCGCTACGTTTGTTCCGGAGTTTTCCGGTCCGACTTTTTGCGCAAGGAGGGCGCAGGTTTGTAGAGACTGCTCACAAAGCGCAATACCTTCGCGCCACGCGGAGATTCGCGAAGAGTCTAAGGAAACGCCCTCGTTAGCGCGCAGGCGAGCAGCGGTAACGAGCTTGCCGTCGAAGTCGCGTTGAAAGACGATAATCTCCTGAGGTGAGAGCATCGTGTCGAGAAGTTTCAGACTGCTGTTCAGACGCGCACTCGTCTCATCGGCTTGCAGTGAATTGAGGTTGCTTGAGGAATGGATCAAGCGTTCCGTCAGTTTCTCGTTCAGGCTCCAGAGCTGAAGCCAATGGACTCCGATCACTGCCAATGCGATGGCGAGCGCGAGGGGAACGAGGAGAGTGTCGAACGAGAAAAGACCCGCGCTCAGCAAATGCGCCGTGATTAAGCCGACTATCAGAATGACAAGGTAGGGCCACGATCGTTGCATTCCCAATTTCTGAACTACCCGCGTCGCAGCAAAGGCGACAGCACTAAGCATGAGCGCGACGATTGCGAACTCGCGCCATTGCAACGAGTCTAAGTGATTTGCTGGCGGTAAGACGAAAGCCTCTACCAGCCACGGCACCAAGACCGTGCGGCAGAGGATGAGAGCAGCAGTCGAAGCGAGCAGGGCTATGCCCACCGAGAGCAGAACGCGTTTGTACGAAAAACTTTTTTCAGACACGGGCGATAGAAGGGAATTTGTAAACCTTAGGTCGGTTGATGAGGGGCTTTACTGGGAACAAAGCCAGTTGGGAGTATACCCGGCTGGAATTGTTTAGGCTACAAAAATTCCAATTTAGTGAGGAAAGTCGGCTAGTGCCCTAATTTGAAAACGGACGGGCGTCCCTCCCGTGCCCCGCTACGGACAAAGCGAACACCGCCGAAAGTTGCACCTAATTGCCGATGTTTTTTAAAGCGCGAGCGAGATCAAGTTCTTCGGCCGGAAATACCGTACGGAGATCGAGCAGCAGCTTTCCTTCTGAGACGCGGCCAATAATCGCAGGATTGTTACACCTGAACTGCCGCTCAAGCTCGTCGGCTGAGTGTTGCGTGTGTTCGAGCGCAAGCAATACGGTCGCCGGGTGAGTGGCAGGTCCAGACCCGCCGCCAATTGCAGATTCACCCTCAATCAGGGTTATCGAGAGCTCGGAGTTGTTCTCATTTTGATCAAGACTCGCGATGAATTCTTCAGCACGCTGGGCGATGGCAGACTTTGTCAGCGCCAACATTTGCAGGGACGGAATTTCGTTGAAGAGCGTTCCTCGACGGTGGGCATTAAGAGTGGCTTGCAAGGCCGCCAGGGTAAGCTTGTCCACGCGCAATGCACGGTAAAGAGAGTGCTTGCGTAACCGTTCAATTATCGTCCGACTCCCTACAATCAGACCCGCTTGTGGTCCGCCCAGCAACTTATCACCGCTGAAGGAAACAACGTCCGCGCCCTGGGCAAGACTGTCGGCAATAATTGGCTCGCCCTGAAGTCCATACTTACTCAAATCCTGAAGTACTCCCGACCCGGCGTCTTCATACAGTATTAGCCCTTTTCCATGAGCGAGAGTTGCCAGCTCATTCAGTGTTGGAGCAGTAGTGAAACCAACTACGCGGTAGTTAGAAGGGTGAACGCGCATCAGCAAGCGTGTACGGTCATTAATTGCCTTGCTGTAGTCTTCGAGGTGAGTTCGATTCGTAGTGCCAACGTCGACCATGCGCGTTCCTGAATTTGCCATCACATCCGGCACGCGGAAATCGCCTCCGATCTCAACAAGCTCTCCACGCGAAACGATCGTTTCACCGTCGCGTGCGAGCACAGAGAGGATCAGTAGCGCCGCGGCCGCGCAATTGTTCACCACAAGCGCAGCCTCCGCTCCAGTCAGTTCAATCAGGAGTTGTTCAACACGGGCGCCGCGCCGGCCACGTTTTCCACTCGCTGCGTCGTACTCGAGCGTGCAATAACCCGCGGCTTCTTGAGAGACCGCTTTTCGGGCCTCCTCAGAAAGCGGAGCCCGGCCCAGGTTCGTGTGCAGGATTACCCCGGTCGCATTGATCACATGTCGCAACGCGGCATTCTCTTCATTAATTACCAGAGATTCCATGCGTTGAACTGCCATTTGAAGAAGGGCGTCGCGGCCGCCTTGAACCCCCGAGTTTTGCTGATTTGCGAGAATCTCCGACCTCAGCTGATCAGTGACTTCGCGGGCGATAGTTGTCAGGCGTTCGGGTCCTGAGATTTCTCTGAGACGGGCGGCGACTTCGGTCTTCAGAAGCTGATCTACGGAGGGAATTTCGCGCAGCGCACTCGATTTAGCTGGTTCAGACATGGGTGGTTAGGATAGCCGCTGCGAGTTTCCGGGGCAATACAGCCAAAACTGATGAGGACATTGGCTGAAGAAAAGTCTTCTATTGACACCTGCCTTTTCCAGCACCTAGACTCAGTCAGCGCGTCCTCATCGACGCATCCCGCCTCAAATCACCACTTTTAGGAGCATCCGCTTGCGCATCGAGAATAGATTACAAAGAGCCCAATCCAGGGCTAGAACTAAGAACGTCTTTGGCGGTGATAACCAGACGTCGATTGATGATCAGCTAACCAGGCTCGAAGACGACATTCGTCGACTCAAGATCGAGTTTGATATCTACTTTAACGGTGCGTCGAAGCGGCCGCCCTACGATACGAAAGGGCGCGTTGAAACGATTCTAAAGCGTCTCAGCGATGACCGCTCGCTGAGTTTTGCCGAGCGTTACCGCTTCAATACCCTGATGGCGAGATACAACGCTTTCCGCGATCTGTGGCGCCGGACCATGCAGGGCAGGGAAGAGGGCAAGGATCCGGTTTCGGCGGCGCGGGCAAGTGCCAAACGGGAAGCAGTTGAAGGTTTCAGTAAGACGACCCTCGTCTGCCAGGACGCGAACCGTGAAGTAGAAATGGTTAAGAATCTTTACGATGCCTTGGTTGACGCGAAAACGAAGTGTGGTGAACCCACCGAGGATTTCTCGTTTCCAAGATTCCACCGGCTGATAGCTTCGAAAGCGGAGAGTCTGAAAGCGCGGTTGAAATGTGAACGCGTCAGCTTTTCAGTTGACGTCGAAGGTGGTCACGTAAGTTTTAAGGCGCGAGCGGAACGAGACTGAGAAAGCGAGCTCCAAACAAGTAAAAGAGGCGACCGTTGGGTCGCCTCTTTCTTTTTTCGCTTACCGGATCATTTGGATCGGAAGCAGTCAGTGGCTTTGCTGTCGCAAGCCGGGGAGACTATATCTTGGTCACTTGTTCAGCCTGCGGTCCTTTGGGACCTTGCGTCACCTCAAACTCGACTTCCTGGCCCTCTTCAAGGGTCTTGAAGCCGTCGCCCTGAATGGCGCTGTAGTGAACGAAGATATCGGAAGAGCCTGGCTGTTCGATGAAGCCATAACCCTTCGAATTGTTAAACCACTTGACCTTACCGGTTATTCTAGACATAACAACGAATCCTCCTAACGATTCGGTAAAACGGGCGAGATTAGTACAAGTCTTGCGCTGTTTGTTCTTGCGAAACTACAGACTGGCTGTGCTACTCCGCGCCGAGGACGTCAATTCCTGTGAGCCGGGATACGCCTTTGCGGGCGCTACGCGAAACACACAATCAACAAAAAATGCATGGTGAAAACGCGTGGAGCGCGGCTTCATCATGCATACACTTACGGGGGCGAAAACTAAAACTCATTGCTGTAAAGCTGGCAGATCGAAAATGCTGGGGAAGTCTCGAAAGGAAAACCCTGCATTGGGAACGACGCGCATACTAAGCGAAAATTCTTCGGGGTGTCAAGAAAATAAAGCATAAACCTAAACCCTGCTAGGTTTACAGTCGCATCGCCACCCAGAATCCAAAAAAGCTCAGCTTAATGTGAGCTAGCGTGGAGATACTGCAAGGGATTAACTGGCTGATCATTGATGCGCACTTCGTAGTGCAAGTGCGGCCCGGTCGAGCGACCGGTTGATCCAACTCGCCCCAGAAATTCCCCACGCTGAATCAACTTACCAACAGACGCGGCAATCGCGGAAAGATGACCATAACGCGTCGTGAGGCCCCCGCCGTGATCGATAACTACGAGTTGACCATACCCGTTTTGCCAGCCGGAAAATGTTACGGTGCCCTTGGCGCCGGCAATCACTGGTGCGCCCCATTCAGCTTCGATGTCCTGGCCGGAGTGAAACTCATAGGAGCTCCCGCCGAACGGATTTCGCCTGCCCCCAAACCCACTCTCAAGCGTACCTGCCACGGGCCAAATTGACGGGGTGTGACTGTTTCCGATCTCTCTTTCGTACCGACGCAGGTCTCGTTCGATCCGGTTCATCTTGCTTTCGAGCTCGGCAAGACTCTCTGATTCAACCGGGAACGCCGGACCGCCAGCTCCAGAAATAGCGGTGTTTCCGGCAATTACTCCCGACTTTTCCGCAAGTTTCCGCGATGTGTCCTCGACAGCCTCCACGCGATTGCTGAGCTTGTCGAGTTCACGTTGCTGTCGCTCATTCTCGGCCCGCAAGCGTCGATTTTCATTCTCTACGCGTAAATGCACGGCTTGCTGAGTCAGGCCATAGAATCCGTAAAGACAACTAAAGAAGAGCACGAGCGCGGCAACTGATAAGAACTTGAGCCACTTTTTACCTACGCAAACTCTACGGATTCGGGAACGGGATCGGGAAGTGTGGGCAATAATAAAGGCATAAAATCGGTCATCACGGGGCATCGTCACTATCTCCACTTTTAACGCGCAGAGGTCGAGGCTACGCAAAAAACGAAAACACAACTGCCGCAAAGCAGAAGCGCACTAATTAATATATTTGCGAGATACTACTGACCTGCTTGCTGTCTTTGCAGCGGAAAAGCAGAACCTTCCGCTTGAGAAGGGACAACCATCCGGCCGGGCTGCAAACGAGTCGAGACCCTATCACAGGGCAGACAACCGTTGCAAATCGTGAGGTATTTGTGAATTTGGAAGTTGGGCCGCTCGGAACGATCGCTTCCGATTTCTATTGAGGACTAAACGTGGGAGAGATCCTGAGCTTCACGACGCCGCCGTGACCGATCGACAAAGATAGCCACACCAATTAGAACCAGAAGGGCGACAAAAATCACGATGACAGAGATTTTAATCGCTGCCAGAAGTAGACCCGCTGCGGTAAGGACTTGCCCGAGTAACGCTACGACCAAGAGCAGCAGCGCGACAATCCCGCCAAGTTTTGCAAGTATTCCTAAAAGCACAGTCATTCTTTAGTTCCTGACAGCAAAAGCTAAGATCTTCGTTCAAAAGAAACAGGCTCAACAGTTCTGCGGCTAAGCTGCGTCGTCTCGCCAGTGCGATAACGCTGCGTATCCAAAGTACCGGTCACTACGGACGGTGGTGGCCGGCGCGAGTCGAATCGAACGACGCGATTGGATGTGCGGCGTCGTTTCACGTAGTCGAAAACCATGTAAGCGCCAAGGGCGACAAGCGCAACCGGAAGTAATTCACGCACCGGTAACTGAATCCGCAAAAGAGTATGTAACAAGAAAATGGTGCCGATGATGATTAGAGTTACGCCCCAGGCGAACGGATTTCCATAAAGCCTTTGCGTGATTACATCTTCCTCGGCTTCCGGTGAAAGACCGGCACGAATCAGCTGCGCCGTGCGACACGCGTCAACTGCTGCGAACAACCAGGTGCCGATAACGCCGAGCAGGAAGAAGAGAACGCCCTCAGTCAGAACCGCCATTTGGAAGAAGCTGGCGAAGATCGCGAAATGAACAATTGCCTTCGATGTCTGGCCGTTGTAGGCAGCGCCCAGACCCGGAACAAACGACAATAACGTTGCCACAAACGGCGAGCTCTTTCGTCTTACCACTCCCGCTGAATTAGCCGGCGACTGTTGTCGCAGCAATTCCACGCCAGTAACGATGCAATCCTGGCAAAACGGAAAACCGCGGATGCGATGGTCACAAGCAGGGCAGAGCGGGCGCGCGCAGCGGTTGCACTGAACAACCGAGGGAGTCTTGTGGTGATAGGTACAATTCATCATTACTTCACACTCAGCCCCTACCCAATCCCGTGTTATTGTCCGCCGACTAACTCCTTCAATCCGTTCTCGTAACTCTTTTCCGCAAGGCGCAGACTCGCCTGGTAAACGCCGGTAATCGAACCATCGGCCGAAACCGTATTTGCGAGCACAAAAACCGCAAGCAGCAACATGGTCGCAACCGTCGCAAGTTGGGGCGAAACTATTGGATCCAGCACCAGCCTCAACCACGAAGCAAATCTCGCTGACAGAGGCGCGCGAACTTCCGCCGCAGTCAAGGTTCCCAATGTCGCTTGCAAAATCCTTTGATTCAGCCCGAAAGGTACGGGCTTCTCTTCAGTGATGTAGGTGTAGCAGGCGCCGATGGAGCGCACCACTTCACCAGGAAGCTCAGTGCAGCGATCGCACAAGGCCGCGTGACGTTCCCAGCGATGGTAAAAAGGCGCCGGTAGAAATCCGTCGAGGTAATCGGTTAATGATTCTTCAAACTCACTACAAGTCATTGCCGTTTCCGGCATCGTGCTTTGCAGGATCAGCGCCTCGAGTTCGCGTGTAGGCGGAGGCACCGAGGCGACCCGGCAAGCCTGCATCGTATTTTTGACCTCGCTCAGCGTTTGGTGACAGACCGGGCAGCGCAGGGCGTGCTCGGAAAAGGCACGATGTGTTTCAGCATCGAGCGCTGTCTCCAGGTAGTCACTGAGCTGGTTTTCAAAATCCTCACAGAGCATTTTGTTTTCTCTCTTCCGCCCTCATCTTTCTAGCTAAACCGGACTCATTGCCACCACTTTCATCCGGCGCAGTATTTTTGCGAGTTCAATCCGGCCACGATTAATTCGCGACTTAACCGTACCCTCAGGGATTTGTAAGAGCGTGACAATCTCCTGATAACTGAGCTCTTCAATGTCGCGCAAAATAACGCAGGTGCGGAGATCCGGTGAAAGCTTATCAATTCCGCTTTGCACTTGGGCCCCCAGCTCGCGTCGTTCCATCTCATCCTGGGCTGAACCGCTGGATGTGTGCAGGTGATAGGTGTGGTCGGCTAGATCATCCGCGTGATGATCGTGTGGCGTGCGTTGTCGCTTGCGATAATCGTCGATGATTAGATTTCGCGCGAGCCGCATCAACCAGTTCTGCAAATCACCCTGCTTCGGATCATACTGATCCAGCGAACGGTAAACGCGAACAAAAACTTCCTGCGTTAAATCTTCAGCCGCATCGGCGCGCGAAGTGAAACGATAAGCGAGGTTATAGATCCGGCGTGAGTAACTCTGAACAACTTCCTCCCAGGCCGCGCCATCTCCGGCGCGACATCTGCGAATAAGTTCGGCTCCTTCGTTGGCGGCCAAAGCCCTTACAGCCCCCACTTAAGTTTTCTCCGGTTGACGAGCGCCTGGTCTTAAACTACCGACAGGAGAACGTCCCTGTCGAGAGCGGTTACGATGGTTTAGCCCTGAAAGTTCCGGCCGCGCACCAGCCACTCAATTCTCTGGAAGGCGAATGGGTTGCCGGATAAGAAGCGAACGAAAGGCATGCATTCGGCTCATTCTTGCCCGTTACTTCAAAACTGTAGTAGCCTCTCCCGACGGCCCAATATCTTGTGGTTTGCTTTCCAGTTAAGTCAAGTTTCCGAAATACACCATTCGCTGAGACTGGATCCATTTGAAGTCAGCTGCTCGAAAATATCTTGAGTTTGGAGTCCTTTGCGCACTCGCAGTCGGAATTCTGTGGTGGTTTGGCCGAAAGCTCGACTGGTTGGAAGTGCGCGAGGCCCTGGGACACACCAATAAGTCCTTATTGGCCGTCGCCATTGGCCTTGTTTGTTCTTCCTACCTCTTGCGGGCTTACCGCTGGGGAGCATTACTTGCTCCATTAGCCCCGGCTCGGATTAAGCACCTATTTGCCGCGACGACGATTGGATTCGGGGCGGTTTTCTTGATTGGACGGATGGGCGAGGTCGTCCGGCCCGTGATGTTGCCTTTGAAAGAACCGCGCGTGCGCGCCAGCGCCTCATTTGTCACGATCATGGTCGAACGAATCTATGACATGCTGGCAGTAGTAATTCTCTTTGCTGTCAATCTGCTCTGGTTCGTCCCACCCAGTAACGTCGCGAGTCAGCTCTCAAGAGTTCGATTTGCGGGAGTCGTGATGCTCATTGCTGTGCTTTCGGGCATGGCAGTCCTTGTTTGGTTTCGCTGGAAATCTGCAACAGCCGTTAGTTGGGTAAGTCGGTGGTTAAAGCGTTGGACGTTCATTCCCCAACGGCTCACGCGCGCGATCATCAGCACGATGGAACAATTGGCGCGCGCCCTGCGCGTTCTGTCAAACGCCCGCGAATTAGCTGTAACGATCGCCTGGACAGCCCTGATCTGGGGCGGAATAGTGCTGGCAAACCTGTTAGTGTTGCGCGCCTTCGGACTCAATTTCGGGGTAACTGAAGCGGTTTTCGTACTCGGATGGTCGCTGGTGGGGTCCTTGGTTCCGACTCCGGGTGGCGCCGCCGGCGCTTTTCATGCAGCGACGGCAGCCGGACTAATCTTTCTGGGTGTCGAACGCGAAACCGCTGCGGCAATCGCAATCGTGTTGCACGTGGTCGACTTCGGGCCTTCCGTAATTTTTGGATTTTTCTATTTTGTCCGCGGCGATATCAATTTCGCGCGCCTACGCTCCTTGTCGTCACCGGAAGCCGTCGAACATGCGGTAGAGGACGAGAGCATCACTCCCGAAAATAATGGCGTGGCGATCGAAGCCGAGCTTGAAGGCGTGGCAGCCACTAAGTAGGAATTATTCAACAAGGTTTCGAAAACTTTCTGCGACTGAGGTTCACTATATGAAGTGTCCATTCTGCGGTTACCTTGAAGACAAAGTTGTGGATTCGCGCGAATCGCGTGAAGGCGAGGCGATTCGGCGGCGACGCGAATGTCTGCGTTGCGAAAGGCGCTTCACATCCTATGAACGAATCGACGAGATTCCGTACATGGTCGTTAAGAAGGACGGCCGGCGAGAGACTTTCGATCGCAATAAGGTTATGGCGGGCCTGCTAAGAGCGTGCGAAAAGCGTCCGGTGGCGTCTTCGAAGCTCGATTCGATCGTGAACGCTATCGAGAAGTACGTGCAGGAGTCGTCGGAGCGCGAACGCCCGACAAGCAAAATTGGCGAAATGATCATGCGTCGTCTCAAGGAACTCGATAAAGTGGCATATGTTCGTTTTGCCTCGGTCTACCTCGAGTTTGAAGACGTTTCAGAATTTATGACTGAATTGAAGCACCTGGTGCGCACGCGCGCGACGTCCGGCAGCAAGAAATCCTGAACTCGAGAATAGCGTCAAATTCCGGAGCCAATGATTAAACCGACCCGCATAACTGGTCTTGAAAGGCTTGAACTGCTACGGCTCCGCGATCGCGTCGGGCGTTTGTTTGCAGCTCTGCAGGAGGCCACGGTCGCAGAAGATCCATTAGCCTCCGGGGCCTGGGCGCCTCCAGTCGATCTCTGCGAAGCGACAGATGCGCTCTATGTGCGAGTCGAACTTCCCGGATTAAGCGCCAATCAAATTCAGATCGGACTGACGAACACCCAACTGCGAATCTGGGGTGAGAAAAAGCGCAGCGTCGCGGCGCACCCGATCACTTCGCATCTTTGTTCGGAGCGCAGCTATGGACGGTTTAGCCGTCTTGTCCCGTTGCGTTGGACGTTCAGTGTTCGTGACGCAACCGCTGAGCTGAAGAACGGCCTCTTGCTGATTCGCCTTCCGAAAATCGAAGATCGACGTGGGGTTGAGTTCAAATTGACGGTCAAAGAGGCCAAAGACAAATAGTTCACGAAAAGCGAATCCAGAACCTTTTACTAACGAATGAAGTAGAATCAATTTATGGCAATCATCAAAGAAGCAGACATCACTCAGGGAATCGAAACGACGGATGCCGACCAACAGCTGCAGATCCCCAACGATCTGCCGGTATTACCCCTCCGCGATATTGTTATTTATCCGTTCATGATTGTTCCGCTCTTTGTCTCGCGAGAAAAATCAATTCGCGCGGTTGATGAAGCTTTAGGCGAAAACCGCATGATTTTGCTGGCCTCTCAGAAAGATCTCGACAAAGAAGAACCAGCTGCCGACGACCTA
This sequence comes from Pyrinomonadaceae bacterium, assembly GCA_963826235.1. Lineage (GTDB taxonomy): Bacteria > Acidobacteriota > Blastocatellia > Pyrinomonadales > Pyrinomonadaceae > PSRF01. Next base: position 2,002,321 of record CAWGWE010000003.1, read on the forward strand.
TATCGCGTCGGCACGGCTGCAGTGATCATGCGCATGCTGAAGTTGCCGGATGGACGGATCAGGATTTTGGTGCAAGGCCTGGCACGCGCAGAGATTGAATCGGTTGACACCAACGGTGAATACATTCGTTCGCGAGTGCGAGTGATGCAGGAGATTCTTCCTCCCGAGCGGTCACTTGAAGTGGAAGCTTTAATTCGGAACGTGCGCGCTTCGATGGAGAAAGCCATCAATTTGGGCAAGAACATTTCTCCCGAAGTAATGGCAATCATTGCGAATCTGGACGACGCCGGTCGCCTCGCTGACTTATCAGCTTCAAATCTGGAGTTGAAAGTAGAAGATGCGCAGTCGGTCCTTGATATCCCCGACACCACTGTGCGCCTGCGCCGCGTGAATGAACTCCTCAACAAAGAAATCGAAGTCCTGACGGTCCAACAGGAGATCAATACCCAGGCCCGCGCTGATATTGATCGTTCGCAGAGAGAGTTTTATCTGCGTCAACAGATGAAGGCGATTCAAAGTGAGCTTGGAGAAGGCAACGAACTCGCGGAAGAGATTGCTCAGTTCCGCGAGAAGATCGAAGCCGCGGGTATGCCCAAAGCCGCTGAAGACGAAGCGCTGCGGCAGCTGAAGAAACTCGAACGGATGCACCCTGACGCGGCTGAAACTGCCACGCTCCGAAATTGGATGGAGATCATGACCGACCTGCCCTGGTCGAAGGCTTCTGCTGACAACCTCGATCTAAAGAAGGCGGAAGAGATTCTTAACGAGGATCATTACGGGCTGGAGAAAGTTAAAGATCGGATCATTGAAGCCCTCGCAGTGCGAAAGTTAAAAGAGAAGCCCAAAGGCCCGATTCTCTGCCTTGTGGGCCCGCCGGGTGTTGGCAAAACCTCGTTAGGCCGCTCGGTGGCGCGTGCCCTGGGACGAAAGTTTGTACGGCTCTCCCTTGGCGGCGTTCATGATGAAGCTGAAATTCGCGGACACCGGCGGACATATGTTGGCGCAATGCCGGGCCGCGTAGTGCAGGCGATTCAACAGGCGGGCACCAATAATCCGCTAATCATGCTCGATGAGATCGACAAAGTCGGCGCTGATTTTCGAGGCGATCCGTCCTCGGCGCTTCTCGAAGTTCTCGATCCGGAACAGAACAATAGTTTTCGCGATAATTATCTCGGACTAACGTTCGATCTCTCAAACGTGATCTTTATGACTACGGCGAACGTCTTGGACACGATTCAGCCGGCGTTGCGGGATCGGATGGAAGTAATTCGACTAGCGGGTTACACGGAAGAAGAGAAACGCGAAATTGCCGTCCGACATCTGTTGCCAAAACAGATGGATGAGAACGGCATCACTTCGCGTGACCTGCACATATCCAAAACAGCACTGACCGCAATCATTCAGCAATACACGCAGGAAGCGGGACTGCGCCAGTTGGAGCGCGAGATTTCCAGAATCAGCCGCAAGGTTGCGCGCCGCATCGCTGAAGGTCACAAAGGCGCTGTTAGAGTTTCTTTAAAAAACCTTCATGAGTTCTTAGGTGCTCCGAAGATCATTCCCGAGGAAGTTTTGAAGAAGGATCAAATCGGCGTGGCCACTGGCCTGGCGTGGACGGCGGTCGGCGGCGACGTGCTGTTCGTAGAGGCGCTGCGGATGAAAGGCAAGGGAAATCTGGTTCTAACGGGACAGCTCGGCGAAGTCATGCGCGAATCGGCGCAAGCAGCCTATTCCTATGCAAAATCCCGAGCTAAGGAACTGGAGATAAATGAAGAGGATTTTGCCAACTACGATCTCCATATACACATTCCGGAGGGTGCGATTCCCAAGGATGGTCCGTCTGCCGGAATCACCCTCGCTACGGCAATGGTGTCGGCGCTTTCGCAACGTCCGATTTTGAAGGACGTAGCGATGACCGGAGAAATCACGCTGCGAGGAAACGTTCTTCCAGTGGGCGGCATCAAGGAAAAAGTTTTAGCCGCACGCCGAGCGCGCGTTTCAACGATCCTGCTTCCACTGCAGAACCGTCGCGACCTTGATGAAGTTCCAAAGGAACCCTTCAAGGACATAAAGTTCGTATTTGTCGAGAATATGCGGCAGGTATTTCGCGAGGCGCTAAAGGAGAAGGTTGTTCCACCCGTAACCTCCGGCCCCAGGCCGCAACGGCTGCCCCAGGCGGCAACCAGTCGGGTCAATCAATAACCCAAAGTCCCAAGCCCAAAGTCCAAGGTCCAGGGTCTGCTCGGTAGCCGGGACCTTGAACCTGGGACATTGGGTTTTGGACTATTGATAAAGATACGAAAAGCTCTTCTTTTGGTCCCACTCAATACTTTCAATGTTAGCGGCATCTCTAGCGAGTAGCTCTTCACTAATCTGATCGGTTTTCACCTCGGGACTGATATCGACTGAGAAGGCAATCGTACCGAGTGGCTCTTTCTCACTCTGACTGAGCGCCCGGAACTCTGAGTCAAAACCGTGTGACTGCAACACCTCTCGCAGTGCAATTTGTGTTTGCGTGACGTTGCGCGACGCAACTGTCAATTCCATCGAGCGGAAAACCTGCTCGCGCTCGCGGTACTCAAGCACCCACAACAGCATCACGGAAAAGATCGTCAGAATCAGCGAGAGATCCCAACGCCCTACTCCTGTCCCTAAGCCAATCGCCAAGCTGATGAGCAACACCGTGATCTCTTTCGGATCACGTATATTCGTGCGAAAACGAACGACGGAGACGGCAGCAAAGATGCCAAACGCGCGCGCCGCGTTATCTCCCACGATGATCATGAGCGCCGACGCCACAACCGCGAGCAGGATCTGTGTCTGAGCAACATAGGGATTTTGCTTAAGACCCACCACTCGCCGCCGCGGACGATAAGCCAGAACAGCTCCGAGAATCGCCGCCAGGATCAGACGCAACGACAACTGCGCCAGCACCTCGAACCATGTAAGCGTGCGGCCCGTTGTCGTGCTCTGGTCCGGGGTATTGAAGATTTCGCCAAAGATACCGGGAGCTTCAGAACTGGGTGCGGGAGTTTCGCGCGGCACCGTACGTGATTCAGGAGGGCTGGATTCCAAACGTGAGTCAGTAGCTGCCGGAGCAATGCCTTCGCGTCGTTGCTCTGCGCTCTTGCTGGCGAGGAAGTAAACAGCAAACGCACTGATCAAAAGAACGCCAACGAAGACGATGATTAAGGTGATCGTTTCTTTTCGATTTTTGAAACTCAGCTTACGCAAGCATTTTCCCTCTACGCATCGCCGTGTCGTCGGCACTATGCCCAACGAAAAATGCCTGGCTATCGAATCGTTCTCCCCCTGGTGCAATTGGAATGGGCCGATAGGTACCGTCAGCTTGCAGCTCCCGCGCCTTGATGTTGTCTCGTAAATAAGCCGCGAGCACTACGTCTTTAAGGTAGTCCTTGATTTGACGATCGCTCACCGGAGCCAACACTTCAATGCGGTGTTTCAAGTTGCGCGCCATGAGGTCGGCACTACCGATGTACAACTCCTCCTGGCCGCCGTTTTCGAAATAGAAAATGCGGCTATGTTCGAGAAAGCGCCCCACGACGCTGCGGACTGATATCGTCTCAGAAAGCCCGGGAACCCCGGGGCGCAGCATGCAAATACCGCGAATGATTAGCTCGATCTTTACGCCCGCCTGCGCCGCCTCATAAAACTTCATGATCATCTGCTTGTCAGCGAGCCGATTAAACTTCGCCACAATCCTTGCGGGACGACCCGCTTTTTGGTTTTCAATCTCGCGGTCAATTAAGGCAGTGATTTGTGAACGCAGAGTTACCGGCGCCACGAAAAGGCGGCGATAATCAGTTTGCCGTGAACATCCGGTCAAATAATTAAAGAGTTCCGTAGCGTCAGCGCCGATCTGTTCGTCGGCCGTAAAGAGTCCCACGTCGGTATAGGTGCACGACGTCGTGGGGTTGTAATTTCCTGAAGCAATATGTGCATACCTCGTCAGGGCATCGCCCTCGCGGCGCACCACGAGGGTGAGTTTCCCATGCGTTTTAAGCCCGATGATGCCGTACACAACGTGAACACCGGCCTGATCCAGCTTTCGAGCCCATTCAATGTTGTGCTCTTCATCGAACCGCGCTTTCAGTTCAATCAACGTCGTAACCTGTTTGCCTTGTTCGCTGGCACGGATCAGCGCCTGAGGAATCGGCGAATCCGGGCCGGTACGATAAAGACACATCTTGATCGCCACGACATCGGGATCTGCCACTGCTTCGTTAATGAAATCTGTGACGCAGTCGTAGGAATCGTAAGGATGGTGCAGGAGGATGTCGCGCTCTTTGATCAAATCAAACAGCGTTTGGCCTGATTGCAATATCTCCGCAACTGCTGGCGTAAATGGCTGATCTTTTAAGTCGCGTCGATCATTGTCATAGAGCGCCATCAAATCCTGAATGCCGAGAGGGCCCTCGACCTCATAAACGTCATCTTCAATGAGATTGAGAGACTCTGTCAGGTATTTGCGCAAAACATCTGGCATGTCGGCTTGAATTTCAAGCCTTACAGGACTGCCAAAGCGACGCTGGCGAATTTCGCGCTGCAAGACTCGCAACAGATCTTCCGCTTCCTCCTCGCGAATTTCGACGTCGGCATCACGTGTCACCCGGAAGGTGTAACTGGGACCAGGATCCATACCAGGGAACAAGCTGCCAATGTTTGCCTGAATTAGCTCTTCAACCAGGACAAAGGTCTCTGGGCGACCTTCTATCGGAACCAGGCGCGGAACGACAGAGGGCACCTTAATGCGGACGAAGCGTGGTTCGTTCTTGAACTTCGGCGGATCGGCGGGCGATGGTCCATCAGAAGCCTGTACCACCAGGCCGAGGTTCAGGCTAAGCGGCGAGATGTAGGGGAACGGATGTGTCGGATCGACGGCGAGCGGCGTCAACACCGGAAAAACTCTTTCGCTGTAGTAAACATTGAGGAGCTTCTTCTCGGCGGCACTCAGCGAGTTATAACGCGCGACGACGATTCCTTCCGATTCCAGTTGCGGAAGGATTTCTTGCGTCAAACACCGCTGCTGTTCCGCAATCATGGGAATCACCCTTTCCCTGATCATTTGCAGCTGCTCACTCGGTGTCATGCCGTCAAGAGAAAGCTGATCGCATTCTTCTTCGAGTTCATCCTTTAAACCCGAGACGCGAATCATGAAAAACTCGTCGAGGTTAGAACTGAAGATCGAAAGAAACTTGAGTCTTTCCAGAGGCGGGTTAGTTTTGTCCAGCGCCTCCTCAAGCACACGTCGATGAAACTCGAGCAGGCTGGCCTCCCGGTTAATGAACAGATCGGAAGCCGGCAGTTGATCAAGTTCGAGTTTCGGCTTTATTGGAGCCGCAGCTGGTATCGATGGGGTCTGTTGTTCGATTACTGTTGACATGGTGTTTTTCGCTCTTCGCTGCGCTTGGCTTTATAATTCGTTCCCGCGAGGTCGTTTCCAACCCAATAACTCGGCCTCGCAACAACTCGAATGCCCTAACAGGAGAGCCGGGGCGAATGGCTGTTAGGGGAACCGGTCATTTCCTGGGCAAGCTCTGTTCCACTAAATACTCGCCCCTTCCCTTAGATCGAGGTTCAAAGTAGCAGTCTAGTTGCTCCAAAAGTCCATCAATTCGGCGTTTGCGAGAGAAAAACAATAAACCCCGCTGTATTGATTTAGTGCTATCCGCTTTAATTTAAACCAGCCTTTCGCAGCCCTTTACTTGGACGGTAGCTAACCTGGTGCGCCGGCTTCCTAACGGTTTTGTTAGCCTCCTTAACGTAACCGGTTGGCAAATCTGGAATGCCTGAGTTTGCAATTGCTGGAACTAGTTTTCTTTCGACGCGTGCCAACCTCGGAAGGCCCGAAGGCATCTGTAGTCTGTGTCGTTTTCCGGTGGAAAACTTCACCGTTTTAGCCTTTGCTTAGAACAGCGATTGTTTGACACCCCGGAAAACCGTGTGTTAACCTCCGGCTTGGTTGTGGCCCCGCAGTGCCGGGCTCATGTCATAGAGGAACATCAAGTTACCTCAGCAATCATCATCATATTTTTTCGAGCGACCAACCCCGAGCGTCGCCAGGAATTCGCGCAGATGGCGTTGAAGGAGAGAGATTTGAATTTGTCCCGCTTCCCTCGAAAGATTTCGCGCTTGGCTTTTGCCATTGTAGCCGCCGCATTCATCGTTCCCGCCACTAACAGTTTCGCACAAATACCGGCAGGGTCTTCGGCACGTAATATTCAGAACGATGTTGAGAAGTCGGATCCTCGGGTTACTCAGTTGATTGCCAAAGCGGAAGATCACTTTCGCAAAGGCAAACTGAATCTCGAAGACAATAAGCGAGAGCAGGCGCGCGACGAGTTTGATCGCGCAGTCGATGCGATTCTTGAGTCGGGCATGGACGTGCGGGCTAGTCAGCGTCTCCAGGTTTTCTATTTGGAACTCGTCGAGCGAATCTATCGCGAAGAAGTTCCTACAAACCCGTCTCCCGCAATTAATACCACTCAACTGGTTGCGCAGAATCCGCAGACGCCGGCTCAGACACCCAAGCCACAACAGATCGGATTTCTGGATCAGAGGTTTGAACCGTCGCCGCTTGATGAGCTGAGCAAATTAGTGCTCACGCCTGATGAGCGCACCGTCTCTGACGCCGATGTCGTTGCCCTGGAACAGGCGAAGAACAACGTAAACTTTAAGTTCACGATCAATCCGCTCATTCAGCAATACATCAATTTCTATCAAGGTCGTGGTCGCTCGACGATGGAGTCCGGGCTGCGGAAGTCTGGTCAGTACATGAGACTCGCGCGTCAGATTTTTGCCAAGGAAGGTGTGCCGGTTGATATCACGTGGCTGGGCCAAGTTGAAAGCGCCTGGAAGCCGAAAGCAATGTCGTGGGCAGCAGCTTCAGGTCTCTGGCAGTTCATTCCTGGCACTGGTCGTCAATACGGTTTGCGTCAGACAGCGTGGATCGATGAGCGCAACAGCTTTGAGCAAGCGACTACAGCTTCAGCCCGCTATCTAAAAGATTTGGCAGCTCATTATCAGGGCGACTGGGAGCTCGCGATGGCGGCGTACAACACCGGCGCAGGCAATGTCGATCGGGCTATCTCAAGGGCAGGCAGCCGCAGCTTCTGGGCGATTTATCCCTACATTGCTCAAGAGACACGTAACTACGTTCCCAACATTCTGGCGACGATTCTGATTGCGAAGAACCCCGAGAAGTACGGGTTTAAAGGAATCAAGGCTGATGCACCGATGTCTTATGACCGGGTTCAGGTTCCGACTGCTACAAGTTTGCAGTTGATCGCCTCAGCCACCGATACGTCAGTTGATCACATTCGCAGTCTTAATCCTGAACTCAAACGCGACATTACGCCGCGCGGCGAAAGTTATGCTGTGCGCGTTCCCGGCGGTCGCTCGAGCCAACTAGTTGCTGTGCTGAAGCGGATCCCCGGCGACAAGCGCGAGTCGGCTCGCGTGATTTCGATCGCTCCGGGTGAAGATCTGCAGACCGTTGCTAACCGCACGGGGGTTAGCGTCTCGCAATTGCAGGCGATGAACAGTGGCGTCGATTTAAAGTCGACAACCAAACTCGTAGTTCCCAACAGCACGGTTAAGTTAACCAGCTGGCGTCGGGCCCAGCCAGGTGCGAATGAAGCGCCGGCAGCCGGGTTGACGAAACTCCGGGCGCGCAAAGGTGACACGATCGCGAGAATTGCTTCTTCGCGTAATCTGGACGCCAACGAACTGGCGCGGCTGAACGGTGTTTCACCGGAAGCTGAATTAAAGGCAGGTCAGGAAATCAGATTGCCGGCAACAGCTGGCGCGGCTCCCTCACGCCGTCGTTAGTATTTCGACAGTGTAAACACACGCGAGTTCTTGAACGCGTGGAATCAGGAGCGCGCTTGCGATCTATTTCGTGAGCGCGCTTTTTCGTAAATCGTAAATCGTAAATCGTGAATCGTGAATCGTGAATCGTGAATCGTTAGTGAATCGAAGGGATACCCGGACCCGACTCGGCAACTCGAACTCGAAACCCGAAACTCGAAACTTCTTAGGAGCTTCCTCACATGCTCTTCCGCACCCTCTCCGCTGCCGTCTATGGCATCGATGCAGATCTCGTTGATATCGAAGTCGACTTAACCCCGATCCGGGGCGAAAATGACAAGCTCACCGTTACTATCGTCGGCCTGCCAGATGCGGCCGTGCGCGAATCGCGCGAACGCATTCGCGCGGCAATCACTAACTGCGCCTTCTTCTTCCCGTTTGAGAAGATCACGATCAACCTCGCTCCTGCCGATGTTCGCAAGGAAGGCGCTAGCTTTGATCTGCCAATCGCCCTGGGAATCCTCGGAGCAAATGGCGACCTCGCGGAAGAAAACAATCTAATCAATGTGCTCTGCGTGGGTGAGTTATCCCTCGATGGACGCGTGAGACCGATTAAAGGCGCGCTGCCCATCACGATTCTGGCGCGCGAGGCTTTGATCAAGCATGTCGTTTTGCCGGATGAGAACGCGAAAGAGGCGGCTGTAGTTTCGGGCGTCAACGTCTATCCCGTGGCTGACCTGAGGAGCGCGGTGGAATTGGTTGCAGCACTTAAATCAGTCAACCCGCCTGAACCTCTCAAGGTAGATCCAAATGAAGTGCTGATGCGGCCGGATAATTACAGCGTCGACTTTCGCGAAGTGCGCGGTCAGATCGCCGCGAAGCGGGCTCTCGAAGTCGCTAGCGCTGGTTCACACAACATTTTGCTGATTGGCCCACCAGGATCAGGCAAGACGATGTTGGCAAAGCGCTTGCCAACAATTCTCCCTCCTTTGGAATTTGAAGCGGCACTTGAGTTGACCAAGATTCATTCGGTTGCCGGCATGACCGGGCGCGCGGGACTTGTAGCCGAACGGCCGTTTCGTTCTCCTCATCACACGATCAGCGACGCCGGGTTGATTGGTGGCGGTGCCGTGCCGCGTCCCGGCGAAGTTTCGCTGGCGCATCAGGGCGTTTTGTTTCTGGATGAGTTGCCGGAATTCGATCGCAGCGTCTTAGAAGTCTTACGTCAACCTTTGGAAGATCAAAAGGTCACAATCAGCCGCGCAGCAATGTCGCTGACTTTTCCCGCGTCGTTCATGCTGGCGAGCGCTATGAACCCTTGTCCGTGTGGATTTTGGAATGACCCTACGCGCGAGTGTCGCTGCACGCCCTTGCAGATTCAGCGTTACGTCGGTCGCATCTCTGGTCCTTTGCTCGATCGCATAGATATTCATGTCGACGTTCCCGCGGTGAAGTTTCGCGAACTCTCGGGTGAGCCTGCGGCTGAGGCTGAAGGATCGGCAAACATTCGCGATCGAGTGCTGCACGCACGCGAGCGCCAGCGTCGCCGTCTGGCCGGCGAAAAGATATTTGCCAATGCCGCGATGACACCGCGGATGATTCGCCGTTTCTGTCGTATCGACGCCGAGAGCGAACAGATGCTGGAACGAGCGATGATTAAGCAAGGGCTATCGGCACGCGCTTATGATCGAATCTTGAAGGTGAGTCGCACCATTGCCGATCTAGAAGGTTCCGACAAGATCCAATCACCACATGTGTCCGAGGCCGTGGGTTATCGCTCGCTGGATCGAACGTATTGGACCTGATTCAAGCAGCGCCGCAGGCGTGAAATAGGGTAGCCAATGCGAGTGCGAGCGAGCATTGCAGGAGGCCCCCGGATCTTGCCGAGCAGAACTTTGAGGACTGAGAGTGCGACAGAATGAGCTCAACGAGGGGCGAACCGTCTAATGGGCTTCGCGCTACGGGATGCCCTGACTGCCTGATTTCGCGCCTACGGCGTTAAGGCCAGGGAAAGCTGTTGAGTTGCACTTCCAATTTGAATTCACCTTTCTTGATCTTTGAAAGCGAACGACCGTCCCAGTTAACTTCCTTTGCTGGAAACCCGGAGACAGAGCTCGGCACTGCTGAAGACAGAACTTGTCAGTCCCTGCTGATGCCCCGTATCTTTCGCGACAGAAACCCATAAGTTTTTGCTTTTAAAGGCAACGACTCGCTTAAAACGCCGCATCACACCCCCGCCAGAGGGTAACGAACCTCGCAGCGCAATATTGGCTAAAATCCGGGGTTTAAACTTACCGCTCCTTGAAATTCGGCGGACGCGTGATAACTTGGCGTGAAGGTAAAACGGGCAAGCAGTAAGCTTCTTGTCGTTCTAAGCTAAACGAACACGTGACCGCAGCCGAAACCGATACAGGAATAACCGATTACGGTCTGACACAGAGGGCCGCTCAGGGCGATATGGGAGCCTTTGAGCAGCTCTACCAGCGACATAATCGGCGCGTCTATTCGCTTTGCCTGCGGATGACGGGAAATGTCTCGGAGGCTGAAGATCTCGCTCAGGAGGTCTTCATTCAGCTCTTTCGAAAAATTGGAAGCTTTCGTGGCGAGTCGGCTTTTACAACCTGGCTGCACCGGCTGACGGTGAACCAGGTGCTGATGCACTTCCGCAAACGCGGAGTGAAGATGGAGCAGACCACCGAGGACGGCGAAACCCCGGTACAGATAGTTAAAGGCACGGAAAACCCCAACGCGATGCCGGTTGTCGACCGGATTGCCCTCGATAAAGCCATTTCGCAACTACCGCCCGGGTATCGTACGGTTTTCACCCTTCACGATATCGAAGGGCACGAACACGAAGAAATCGCGCGGATGCTGGGGTGCTCGGTTGGCACCTCGAAATCCCAGCTTCATAAGGCCCGCATGAAGTTACGTGGCCTGTTGAGGCAACAGAAGACGAAGGAGTAGCTTCCAACAGAGTTCGAACGGAAGTCACCCCAGAACTGAGGCGAGGCGCCTCGGAGCACAAACTCAATGCAGTCTCCCCTTGATTGCTCGGACCAGGTGCCAGATGAAGATCAGAGCGTGGTCGAGTTGAGGTAAGACAATGAACTGCGAGAAGTGTCAGGAACTAATTCACGATTTGGTTGACGGGGCACTCAGCCGCGAAGATTCCGCGACGCTGAATGCTCATTTGGAAGATTGTCTGTCGTGCTCCGATGTGCGCAACGATCTGCAATCGATCGTGAGTTTTTGTCAGCAGAACCGCGGCCAGTATCTTGCCCCGCCGAACGAACGCGGACTTTGGTTGCGCATTCGAAATGTGATCGAGGCCGAACAAGCTTTTATTACGGTTAGCGCTCCGGCGCCGCCGGTGAAGCGAAGTATTTGGCCGGCATGGCTCAGCCGGAGTTGGGAACTATCGGTACCCCAACTCACAGCAGCCTTCGCAGCGATCGTGGTGGTGGCCTCACTCGCGACTGTAGTTGGGATTCGCCGTTGGGACTCCACCGACCGCGGTAACGCAACTCTGGAAACGGGACGGCCCTTTAGTGCGACAGCAACTGAATGTACGTGATCGTTTTTCGCAACAGCAGCAGGCGATTGCTTATTGGAACGAGCGAGTGGAATTGAACAAGGCGCGTTGGAACGCGCAGATGCGGGAAACGTTTGACCGCAACCTGCAAGTGATTGATCAAGCGGTGAATGATTCGATGAGTGAGCTGAATCGCAATCCCCATGACGAAGTTTCTGAGGAAATGCTAAACGCTGCTTTGAATGAAAAGCTTGCGTTACTAAAAGAGTTTTCTGATTTATAGTCCCCAAGCTGGAGCTAAATCGTAAGCCCCGACACGGTATTGAAGAGCCCCACACCAATGAGCATGCGAACGTTGCCCGCGCGGCTGCATTCATTCCGCGCGTTCCGGTTATTTGTAGTCCTGGTGATTGCGCGTTGGCAATCAGTCCAGGGTTGGCAGCGGCTCAGAAGCAGCTTTCGAAACGTTTTCCCGCCGGCAAAAGCGTTCGCCTGGTAATCCGAAACATCTCAGGAAAAGTTACGGTGGAATCGTGGGATCGCAGATGAGGTAAAAGTCAGTGCCACCATCGAATCACCATCGGCGACCGTCGTACCTAAACAGGTGAGTGACGGCGTGCTGGTTGACGTGATGGGCGACAATCGCGGGCGCGGCGATGTTGGCAACGTTAACTTCCGGATTCAAGTGCCGGCAAACTTTAGCGTTGATATCGCCACGATCAATGGCGACATTACCATCAATAACATCCGCAGCAAGGCGGTGCGCGCTCACATCACAGCGGACGGCGACATCGAATTGATCGGCATAGTTTCGCCAAACGTGTTTGCGCAAAACATGACCGGAAATATTTTTTTCGACGGCGAAGTCTCACGGGGTGGTTCTTATCAATTCCAGGCAGGAAAAGGCGACATCTCGATCAGAATCCCGGCGAATTCAAGTTTCGACCTTAGCGCTTCTGCCCCCGACAAAAGATTGGCGTTGGGTCAGTTTTGGAATAGCGGCTTCAGGACAGTCGGCGAGGGAAAGAGGTTTAGTAAGACCGTAGTCGAGGTAAACGATGGTCGCGCGAAATTGGCCATCAGAAACTTTGACGGCGGCATTACCTTCGTCCGGCGCTAAAACACAACTTCATACAAATCCTACGCGGGCGCTTCTAACTTCAAGAAGCGCTCGTTTTTTGTGTAGAGCAGGTTCAGTTCGAATGTTACTATCGCGTGGAAACTTTGTTGGGTAGAGAAGCACTGCCGGGTTTTCGCCTGATACACCTTGATGCGATTCAAATCAAACCGCAGCACTCAGTTAATAATCGTCCTTCACTTGCTACTCCTCACCTATGTACCGGTGTTAGCGCAGGATAAGCCGCAGCAGCAGCCGCTTAACCCCACTGACCTGCGGAACGCGCACAGTTATCAAACATGATGCGGCAAATCTTGGCTACGGCGGCACGGTAACGTTGGTCGGAGCGCCAAACGGCTCGATAACGATCGAGGGTTGGCCTCGCGCTGAAGTCGAGCTGACTGCGGAGATTGAACTGCGCGGCGGAAGCGAAGCAGATCTCGATCTCCTGGCGCTCGTGAACGGATTTATCTTCGAGGAAAGCGCAAATCACGTCCGCATTCTGAGCGTGGGGATGCACGACAAGAAATACATGCGTCGCACCGCTAAAAACTTTCCTAAAAACTTGCTGGGGCTTCCCTGGAAGATTGATTACCGCATACGTGTGCCGGAGTTCATTGACTTGGAAATCAACGCCGGACGCGGTCCGCTCAATTTAAAGGGCGTCGAAGGTTCGTTAGCATTAACTGCAACCGAAAGCATTGCTCAGTTAACTTTGAGCGGCGGGATCGTCAACGCCACGGTTGGTTCGGGCAAGCTCGACGTGAAGATTATTTCACGTAGCTGGCGTGGCACGGGGGCTGACATTCGTTTGGCAGTAGGCGAGATGACGGTGGAACTGCCGCCGGGATTTAGTGCCGATGTGGACGCCAGCGTTCTGCGCACGGGGAAGATTCACGACAGCTTTGGTGAATTGCAACCGCGTCAGCGCAACAGTATCACTCCGCAGCTAATGCGTGCGCGCGCCGGCGCCGGTGGGTCGGTATTCAAATTCACCGTCGCGGACGGCACGATCAATATCAAAAAGCTGTCAAGTCCAAAGTCCCAGGTCCAAAGTCTGCTTGACTAACGTCGATACTGGAAGCTTCGTCGCTTCAAGCAAGTTAATAAAACAAACCTTGGACTTTGGACTTTAGACGTTGGACTGTATTCTCCCGAGATGAGCATCAAGTCTGATTCGTGGATTCGTCGCATGGCGCAACAGCACGCGATGATTGAGCCATTCGAACCACAGCAGGTAAAACAATTCAATGGTCGTCGCGTAGTTTCTTACGGCACCTCAAGCTATGGCTATGATGTGCGCTGCGCGGACGAGTTCAAACTTTTCACCAACATCTATAGCGCCATCGTAGATCCAAAAGAGTTCAACCCAAAAAGTTTTGTCGACATTAAGGATGATCATGTGATCATTCCGCCGAATAGTTTTGCGCTCGCGCGCACGGTGGAATATTTCCGCATTCCGCGAAACGTTATGACGATCTGTTTAGGCAAGAGCACGTACGCACGCTGCGGCATCATCGTCAACGTCACACCCTTCGAGCCGGAATGGGAAGGATATGTGACACTCGAGTTTTCCAACACCACGCCAATGCCGGCAAAGATTTACGCGAACGAAGGTGTCGCCCAGGTATTGTTCTTCGAAGCGGACGAGGTTTGCGAAACCTCTTACAAGGATCGCGGCGGAAAATACCAGGGCCAGCACGGCGTCACCCCACCGAAGCTTTAGCTGGAGCGCACTGTTCGTTTGCGCCACAAACAGATGCTCGAATCAACTCAAAGCTTAAAGTTTAAGCGACTCGATCCGCGGGCCGTGCTTCCGACGCGGGGCTCGCTCTTGTCGGCGGGTTTGGACTTGTTTTGTATCGAGGATTTACGGCTTGAGCCGCACGCGCGAGTGCGTGCGCACACCGGACTGGGTGTGGCGATTCCCGAAGGATTCTATGGGCGCGTGGCGCCGCGCTCGGGGCTCGCTGCGAATCACGGCCTCGACGTGCTCTCCGGCGTTATTGATGCGGACTATCGTGGTGAAATCATCTGCCTGCTCTACAACACTGGCGCCGAGCCTGTGATGCTTCCGGCCGGAAGCAAGATCTGTCAACTCATCATCGAACAGATAATCATGCCGACTGCGGTTTGGGCCGAAGAGCTCGAAGAGACGGCGAGAGGCGCGGGAGGGTTCGGATCGACGGGCGTGTAAAGTGAGGTCTCAAATCCTCAACTTCAAGACATTGCTTCGAACTTTGTTCGCTGATGAAACTTGTGCGGAAGTTACTGCTGATGCGCAAAAGGTTTTACGGTTGATGCGCGGAGCAGTTACTGCTGCTGATGTAATTGGTGCAAAGTACTAAGCATAAAGGACCAAGTTCATTTAATAGTCTTGTCCTCTTGGCGGTTTCTTTTGTTGCCAAATGAAAATAAGAAATGGCAAGGCAAATGGAAAGTTTTGACTTAAGACTAGAGTCGTGAGGCTGAGACTCTAATTAATCGAGATCTGCAGCGGCTCCGCGAGTCCTTCCACAACAAGCACTAAGCCGCGAGGGCTGGATACAGCTTCTTTGTCGGGCGTTTGAAAAAAGAGAAAGCCTTGCCGTTCTCGATCGCCGGGCGTGAGAGGCGTCTTCAAATCCAAACCATAAGCAACAAACTCTGTTTCAAATTGTTTCCGCGAGTTTGGGTTGTAAGCGAAAACCTCGTTTGCTTTCAGCACGCGTGAAATCGCTTGCTTGGGATTGAGGAGCTTCCATTCCTGGCCTGCAGCATCGCGCAAGCGAAAACGAAGTTTCTTAATTTCCACCGGCACGCCGCTCTCATATCCCAATTCCACTCGCATCGGCAGCACTCCGGCTAATGGCAGATTGGCCTCAAAAAGATCCTGACTCTCCTCGTCGGTCAGGAGGGGAGCAACGACAACTATCAGTCCGGCGGCCCTCCCGCCTTTCAGTTCTCCAGTCAGGGGCGGCAATTCAACTACCGGTTTGACTTTATAAAGTGCGCCACCACAACCGCTGACGAACAGGAGTGCCGCTGCGAAAAACCAAGCTAGTTTCCAGCGAATCATGGCCGCCAATTTAGCATAGCCGTTAAACGTAACCCAGATGTCTCTACAGATTCACACCGATTTTACGGATAAATTCTTCTAAGGTAACAGGGCACTTCTTTTATTACCGGTGTCTATTTGTGTTTCTCTGTGGCCAATTCGGACTCGCGTTTATGGCGCACGTCGCGGAGTTGCAGTGCGACAGCGACGTGATCATCCTACGAAGTCGCGGAGGATCTAAATCTGATTGGATCCAAAGCGGTGTCGCGCTGCGCTTGCCGCCGCACTGCAAAGCGTTGTGTTACTATTTTGAAAAAGATGATTAGACCATTCGGCTCTGTCCATCCGCAGGTACACAGCTCTGCTTACGTTGACGAGAGCGCCCAGGTTATTGGTGATGTTCACTTGGGCGAAGAGGCTTCTATCTGGTGCAACGCCACTGTGCGCGGTGACATGTACTACATTCGGATTGGCAATCGTTCTAACGTTCAGGATAACAGCGTAATTCACACGCGCACTGGATCGCATCCGACTATCCTCGAGGACGAGGTTACGATTGGCCACAGTGTCACCCTGCATGGCTGCTATATCGAGCGGGGCTCGCTGATTGGGATTGGTTCGATTGTGTTGGACGATGTCCGCGTCGGCGCGGAATCGTTGGTGGCGGCTGGTTCGCTGCTGACGCCCGGGACGTTCATTCCACCACGCTCGCTTGTGATGGGTTCTCCCGCGAAAGTGAAACGACCCCTGGACGATGAAGAGGTTGCTGGGCTGAAAATGTTTTGGCAGAACTATGTGGAGTACACAAAGAAGTACAAAGAGCAGGAGTAAGAAGTCAGGAGACAGGAGTCAGAAGGAGCAGGGCCGTAGCAGAAGCGGAGGCAGGAGCATGAGACAAGTTAGTTCACTTTCAAAGTTCAAAGCACCAAGTTCAAAGTTCTAAGTTCAAAGCCTTCAAAGACCAAAGACCAAAAACCAAAGACCATGATTTCGACAAATCCCGCGCGCGGTATGCGCGATTTTCTTCCTGCGGACGTGCGACGGCGTGAATACGTAATCGACGTTATCAAGGAAGTGTACGAGCGCTTTGGTTTTGAGCCGTTGGAGACGCCCGCGGTCGAGAATATCGAAACGCTTACAGGGAAATACGGCGAGGAAGGCAACCAACTTATTTACAAAATCCTGAAACGCGGCATACATGAAGGCAGTGGCGAAGCGGATTTAGCATTGCGTTACGATCTCACGGTGCCGCTTGCGCGGGTAGTGGCCGAATACCGAGAACAGTTACCGAAATTCTTCAAGCGCTATCAGATTCAACCGGTCTGGCGTGCCGATCGGCCAGCCCGCGGACGGTTTCGTGAGTTCTATCAATGCGACGTAGATTTCCTCGGTTCCCGATCAATGATCGTCGAGACTGAGATCTGCGCCGCGGCAATCGAAGCCTTAACTAAGCTTGGTTTCAACGACTTCAAGCTGCGACTTAATCACCGCCAAGTGTTGACTGGTGTCCTGGAAACAGCGGGAGTTCCACTTAACAAACACGATTCGGCCCTCGTGGCAATCGACAAGCTCGACAAGATCGAGGCTGAAGGAGTGACGCGCGAACTAACCGCACGCGAAATTGAGAAGTCAGCGTCGGATTCGCTTATCAACTTCTTCGACGGGCTGAGTTCTCTCGAGCATGCGGCTGAGCTTCATGCCAGCGAGGACCCGGGCAAGAAGCGTGAAGCGTTAAATGCTGCGGTCCTCGGCCGGCTGGTGGAATTCGTCGGCGCCAATGAACTGGGCGCGCGCGGCATTGAAGAATTGCGTTCCATCCTACGATATGCGACGGCCGCAGGTGTCGCGTCGAAAATCGAAATTGATCCGACGCTCGCGCGCGGACTCTCGTACTACACCGGAGCGATCATGGAGATCAGTGTTAAGGATCTTCCGGGCAGCCTCGGCGGAGGCGGTCGCTACGATAATTTAATCGGTATGTTTGCCGGAAGCGAGGTTCCAGCGTGCGGATTCTCACTTGGGCTTGAACGGATCATCGTCGTTATGACGGAGCGCGCCATGTTTCCTCCCGATGTGGGACACCGTTCTGAAGTGATGGTGGCGATTTGGAATGACGCGACCGTCGCGGATTCGTTGGCTCTCGCGACCCAGCTGCGGGCTCGTGGCGTGCGTGTCGAGGTGTATCCCGAACCAGATAAGCTGGCGAAGCAATTCAAGTACGCCGCAGCAGTTCAGGTTCCGTTTGTGGTTGTTATTGGTGAAGCCGAAAAAGAAAAAGATGAGGCGGCAATCAAGAACATGTTGACTGGGGAGCAGAAGAGTCTGCCGCGCAATGGAGTGGCTGAGTTTGTTCTTGCGGAAAGGAAGTAGAGAGCGACTAGAAGCGGGCAAGCCCACTTCCGGACTGCAATTTCTCCTCCGGACTGCGTTTCCCCTTCGGACTGCATCAATAATGAGCGACGAATCAATTACCCAACACTATCTCGATGATATCCGTTCCAGCTTTCGTGCTTACAAGAAGCTGGCTGAGAAAGCGCTCGCCCAAATCAAGGACGACGAATACTTCGTAACCCTCGATTCAGAGTCGAATAGCATCGCGGTAATCATGAAGCACATGGCCGGCAATATGCTTTCTCGTTGGACCGACTTCCTTACCACCGATGGCGAGAAACCGGATCGCAATCGCGACATGGAGTTTGTCATTGAGTCCGGAGACGACGAAGGCTAGCCTGCTCGCCTACTGGGAGAAGGGTTGGGCGTGTCTTTTCGAGGCGCTTGAGCCGCTGCAGCCGGAAGTCTGCGGTCGAACGGTCTTTATTCGCGGTGAGAAACACACAGTCGTTCAGGCGATTAACAGGCAGATGACACACTATGCATACCACATAGGTCAGATCGTATTCCTGGCAAAACACTTTCGTTCGAATGAATGGAAGTCCCTGAGTGTTCCGAAGAACCGCTCGGCCGGTTTCAATGACTATTTAGAAAAGAAGTTGCAATCTGGCGAGGCCCAACACCGGTTTGATGTGGCAGCTGGTTTCGTTTCTGAATCTGAATAACGAAAATGCGCTTTTTGACTTGAGGAGTAAAGAGAAATGACGGCTTCGAGTGTCTCCTTACAACATGTCAACGTTCGGGTCCACCCGGCTGTCGAAAACGATGCGAAGCATTTCTATGGAAAACTGTTCGGCCTCGAGGAGATACCTAAGCCACAGGAGTTAAGAGGTAATGGGGGTGCCTGGTACCAGTTAGGCTCCGCGCAATTGCACTTGTCCCGTGATGCATCCGCCGATAACGAAGGCAGCAAAAGGCATGTCTGTTTCCATGTCGCGAACCTGGATGAAACCAGGAAACAACTGGCCAGCGCGGGCGTTGAGATAATTCCGGACGACGAACCGATTCCTGGATCGCCGCGGTTCTACGTTCGCGATCCAGGCGGGAATTTGATTGAAGTAGGGCAAGCTACTCGGTGACGCGGAGAAGCGGAGAAGCGGAGATGGGGAGATGGGGAGATGGGGAGACACGGGGACGCGGGGACGCGGAGATGGGGAGACGCGGAGAGGGGGAGACGCGGGGATGGGGAGATGGGGAGACGGGGAGACACGGGGACGCGGAGATGGGGAGACGCGGAGATGGGAAGACGCGGAGAGGGGGAGATGGGAAGACGCGGAGATGGGGAGAGGGGGAGACGCGGACATGGTAACGCCGCACTTGAGTCCTGAAACCTGAACTGAAACCTGGGACTTGAGACCTTGAGACCTGAGACCTGAGACTTGAGACCTGAGATTGAGACCTTGAGACTTGAGACCTGAGACTTGAGACTTGGAGACCTGAGACAGACTTTGAGACCTGAGACTAAATTGATGCTCGATAACCTGGGAGATTTGCAGCGCACGCACTCCTGCGGCGCGTTAAAAACAGCAGATGTTGGCCAAACCGTCACGTTGATGGGATGGGTGGCCCGGCGTCGCGACTTCGGCGTGCTGACTTTCATCGATCTGCGCGACCGCGCTGGGATCACTCAAGTTGTCTTCAATGCAGACGACGATGCGGCAACACACGCAAAAGCAAAAGCACTACGTGGCGAATACGTGATCGCCGTGCAGGGCGAAGTGCTACTGCGTGATGAAAGCCAGCGCAATCCGAAACTCCACACCGGGGAAGTTGAAGTGCGCGCGAAGCGGCTCCTTATTCTTAACGACGCTCGCACACTTCCATTCCAACTGGAAACTGTGAGCTCTGACGCCCTCGCGAGTGAAGACCTGCGCCTGAAGTTTCGTTATCTGGATCTCCGCCGCCCGCAGCTACAGGAAAACTTGCGCTTGCGTCATCGCGTCCTGGGGGAGATTCGTCGCTACATGGATGAGCAAGGGTTCACGGAGATCGAAACTCCCGTCCTGATTAAGTCGACTCCCGAGGGTGCGCGCGACTACATCGTTCCGTCACGCATTCAGCCGGGAAAATTCTTTGCGCTTCCACAATCGCCGCAACTTTTCAAACAACTGTGCATGATCGCCGGGTTTGATAAGTATTTTCAGATTGCCCGCTGTTTTCGTGATGAAGATCTACGCGCGGATCGCCAGCCGGAGTTTACCCAACTCGACGTTGAATTGAGCTTCGCGACGCCCGATCAAATTTACAGTTTGATCGAAGGCTTGTTTGCGCGCGTCTTTAAGTTAATCGACGTCGATCTACCTGTCCCATTTCCTCGTCTCGCCTACGCTGAAGTCATCACGCGCTTCGGATCGGACAAGCCGGACCTGCGAATTCCCGGAATGGAGTTGCACGACCTATCGGGAGCATTGCAGCAGACAACCTTCGCCCCCTATGCCACGGCTTTGGCTGGTGGCGGACAAGTGAAGGGAATCGTAGTGAGCGGGGGCGCTGGACTGTCGCGAAAGGCACTCGATGAGTTGCAGGAGTTTGCCAGGCGCTACGGCGCTGCGGCATTGGCTTGGATCAAACTGGGGGATGAAGTTTCGTCGTCGCTACTTAAAGTGCTGGGCGCTGAAATGATCGATCAACTGGCAGCGCACGCGGGAGCCCAAAAGGGCGATGCCGTTTTGATTGTGGCGGGAAAGAGTAAAACCGTGGCTGCCAGTCTTGGCGCTTTGCGGAACGAAGTGGCTCGCAGGGAGAAATTGATTCCCGCAGGCGCTTACGCGCCGCTTTGGGTTACTGAGTTTCCCATGTTCGAGTATCACGAAGAGGATGGGCGTTACTATTCAATGCACCATCCGTTTACTTCGCCCGTTGATGAAGACCTCACTCTGCTCGAACGCGCTGTAGACAGCGGCGAAACAGAGTTGCTCGGCCAGATACGGACGAAGGCTTACGATCCGGTGATTAACGGCGTGGAAATGGCGAGTGGCTCGATTCGTATTCACCGGCAGGACGTGCAGCGCCTGGTCTTCAAGGCCCTGGGCATGACTCAGGAAGAAGCGCGTTCGCGCTTTGGTTTCTTCCTCGATGCGCTTGAGTACGGCACGCCGCCTCATGGCGGTATTGCTCCCGGAATCGATCGATTGATGATGGTGTTAGCAGGAACCGACAATATGCGCGACGTGATCGCCTTCCCGAAGACTGCTTCTGCGGCGGACTTGATGATCGACGCGCCAGGTGAAGTCGATCCGAAGCAACTGGAAGAGCTGCACTGGTTTGAAAGGAATACGTGAAAGGGAGCTAGCTAAGACGATGCGCTACGCGTTGTTCTCTTCACCAATATCTTGATCACCCTTCGACAGGCTCATGTGTTCGACATCATCACGCACGCTCGCGAAACGGATCCGGCCGAGTGTTGTGGCTTGATTGGAGGCGAAGCAAGCGGTCTTGCCCAAACCATCTACCGGCTTCGCAACGTCGCTGCCGACAGTCACGTCTCATATGAAGTTGCCCCTGAAGAATTATTCGCTGCGCAGCGCGAGATGCGCCAACGCGGCGAGCAGCTCGTTGCTATCTATCATTCCCACCCGCGCTCGTCAGAGCCAGAACCTTCGGAAACGGATGTGCGCCTTGCCTATTATCCTTCAGCAACTTATTTGATTGTCGGACTCGCAGGTGAAGCTCCCGTTATGCGGGCCTTTAAGATTTCAGAGGCCGAACGTCGTTGGGAGCGGGTTGAGTATGCAATAGCGGACGCGTAAGATTAGGAACCGACACAACGTCATCTGCGTAGAGACTCCGGCGATGGAGACAAAGAAAACAAAGTACGACACCAATCCACTTGATCCTGATGTGGCGAAGCGCACGGAAGAGGTTTGGAGCGAGGAGGATGGGGGACCGGGTACGCGTGAAATGAAAGGTGCTACGCGCGAGGTCGGTTACTCGCCGAACGAAAGCGCGCGGAACAATGTCTACTCAGAGGCGCCGACGCGCACCTTCGAAAATCCACCGCTCGACACGCCTTATCATTCCGTTTTCGCTCCCCCCGTGCAACAACCACCGCCGTCGATCTACCAACCGAATCCTTATCTGCAAACGCCCGTCAGTACGCGCCCGAGCTCCCGCACCATTGCCGGAATCGGATTGCCGGAAAAATGGGCAATGATCCTGCCGTATGCGCCATTCTATATCGGCGTAGTCGCCTCTCTCGTAGAACTATTTCTCGTTCCGCGCAAAGAAGTAAAGGTTCGCTTTCATGCCGCGCAGGGACTTGCTCTGCAGGTCGCGATCGTTTTGCTCGACACACTATTCGGCGTGCTCGGTTCGATTACCGACAGCTCGATTGGCGGCACCCTTTTTTCAATGGCGGCTAATATTTTTCTCATCATCTCCATGGTCCGTGTCTGGAAAGGCGAGCCTCATCACATCGCCCCGATTTCAGAGCCCGCTCAATGGTTCAATGAGCGTATTGAGCCTCGCAACAAGGATTGAGGTTCCTCACTGGCATTCTCATTGCTATGTAACAAGCAGGAAGGCGCCAGTCCCTTTTTCCAAGCATTTACGTCGGGATTGGCGTCCTTGAAGCGTATATCTATGTTGCGATTTGGTGCACTTCGCGCCAAAACAGCAAGAAGCGAAATCGAACTAAGATTCTTTAAATGAAGACATCACCGAACCCCAACTCGCGGTACAAACCTACTCTCTCGAATTCCGCTGAGTTACTGATAGGTTCAAAACGGAGGGAGAAAATGAGTAAGAAGAATTACCGGACAAGTCAGGGCGTGATTGCCGGCCTCGCAATGCTGGCGATTTTCCTAATGCCCATCTCAGTATTTACCCAGACAAAAATTAAATATCACAGCAACAAGTATAGCGTTCAGGATGATGTCAAATTGGGACGCCAGGCCGCTGCGGAAGCTGAACAACAATTTCCTTTGATGCGCGATAGCGAGGTGGAGGGTTACGTCGAGGACGTAGGCCGGCGCTTAGTCGCAGCAATTCCCGAAGAGTTTCAGCATCGCGAATTTCAGTATTTCTTCAAGGTGATAAACGCGCGCGACATCAATGCCTTCGCTCTGCCCGGAGGACCGATGTATGTCAATCGCGGCATGATCGAAGCCGCCGGACGCGAAGGTGAGATGGCCGGTGTGATGGCGCACGAGATCAGTCACGTTGCTTTGCGACACGGAACTGCCCAGGCTACCAAGGGTCAGAAGTACGGACTGCTCGCAGGCATTTTGGGTATCGGTGGACAGATTCTTGGTGGACCAGCGGGTGCAGCGGCACAGATTGCCGGCCAGGGTGTCGGTGTTTACTTCTTGAAGTTTAGCCGCGAGTACGAAACCGAAGCCGATATCTTAGGGGCGCAGATCCTGGCTCGTGCCGGATACGATCCGCGCGATCTGGCAACTATGTTTCAGCGCATTCAACAGCAAGGCGGAGGCAGCAGCGGCGGCTTTTTGAGCAGCCACCCTAGTCCGCAGAATCGCTATGCTCGCATCAATCAGGAAGCGCAATATCTGCGGGTAGAGAATCCGATTCGCGATACCCGTGAATTTGAGCGCGTCAAGGCGAAGCTACGGGGTTACGGTACGGCGCCAACGATGGCGGAGATTGCTCGCAGCGGCCAGCGCTATCCGACGGAAGGTGGCGTTTCCGGCGGCAACGCACCGGGAGGCCGGGTAGATTATCCGTCCACGCAGTATCGCAACTATAGCGAGTTTGGCTTTCTTAACGTCAGCATCCCTGACAACTGGCGCGAGCTGCGGGGCAACAACTCCGTCTGGTTTGCGCCTGAGGGTGGCTACGGCCAGTACCAGGGTCAGGATGTCTTCACGCATGGCGTGAACTTTGGCGTGTTTCGTTCGCAGAGTCGAGACTTGAGACAGGCCACTCAGGAACTCGTCGGCACCTTCACGCAGGGGAATCGAAACATGCGACAGAGTGGCGGGGTAGCGCGATCGAACATCGGTGGTCGCGCCGGCTATAACACTCAGCTCACTAACATCAACGAAGCTACAGGACAAAGAGAGAATGTGACGTTGATCACGACTCAGCTGCGCAACGGCGACGTGTTTTACATGATCGCGGTGGCACCGCAGAGTGAAGCGCGTAGCTTTACCAACGCCTTTAACACGATTCTTCGTTCAACCCGCTTGAGCGACTAACCAAACAAGACACTCACCCCAACACAGAAGCCCGCCGGAAGCGGGCTTTCTGCTTTAGTTGGTCTTTGGGCTTTAGTCTTAGGTCTTTGTCTTTCCTTGGGCCTTTGAAATTTTAAATTTGTGATCTGAACTTTGAACTTTTAATCTAAATTGCCTCCTGCTCCTGCTCCTGCTCCTCTCCTGCTCCTGCTCCTGCCTACTTTTCTTTCGCTTCCTGCCAGAGATATTCGAGCTCCGCAAGCGTTGCTGATTCAAAGCTGCGTTGCTGCGCATTCAAACTGTTTTCAATATGACGGAAACGATTGCGGAACTTCCGGTTGGTCAACTTTAACGCAGCTTCGGGTTCCACTTTTAAATGGCGCGCAATGTTGGTGACTGCGAAAAGAAGGTCGCCAATCTCTTCGCGCACACTCGCGTGATTCTCTTCGTTATCCGAATCTGAATGCGTTTGGATTGCCGCACGAAGCTCTGCTAGCTCTTCGTTCAATTTATCAAAGATATCCTCCAGCTTTTCCCAGTCGAAACCAACACGAGCTGCCTTCGTCGAGAGCTGATGTGCTTCCATCAGGGCCGGAACTTCAGTCGAGACGCCATCGAGCAGCGAAGTCATTGTGTCGTCGTCACTTGTCTTCGCGGCCTGTTTTTCTGCCGCCTTGATTGCTTCCCAACTCTTTAATACTTCCGCGGTGCTGTGGGCACGGGCATCACCGAACACATGAGGATGGCGGCGCACCATCTTGTCGTGGACCGTGCTGGTAACGTCTGCAATTGTGAATTCGCCTCGCTCTTTCGCCACCTGAGCGTAAAAAACGATTTGAAAGAGAAGGTCGCCCAGCTCATCGCGTAATTCGTGGGGCTGCCCGTCGCGTGCCAACTCGACAGCTTCAAAGGCTTCATACGCTTCCTCAAGGAGCATCGGAGCAAGGGTGGCGTAGGTTTGCTCACGATCCCAGGGGCAACCGTCTGGGGATCGCAAACGTTCCATTAGACTTACAAGGTCATTAAAAGTGGACATCAATCACATTGCCAATTGCCGATTGCCGATTGCCAATTGTCAGACGGTGATGACTGACGATACTGAGTCAATAAAAAATTGGCAATCGGCAATTTACAATTGGCAATATCTAAATGGCCATTGGCAATCGGCAATGCGGAGATGCTACCATCGTCACAATCCTAAGCTCAAAACGGAAGGGTCGCGACTGCGAGTTGTAGTCTCCGATCGACCACTTGTAAAAGATGAGTGACGAACAGACAAATTTCAAAGTAACTGACCGGCGACTCTTCAATCCTGACGGTACACCTAGAGATGTCGTAGCGGAAGAAGCACCAAAACCAAACGCGGCGGCTGAAACTACAGCAGCGCCTGCTGCTGCAAAGGAAACTGTTACCGCGGAGAGCGAAGAGCAACCCCTCCCTCCGCAGACGACTGAGCCCGACGCGGGGAAGGAATTAGACGAAGACGAGCTCGGCGCACTTGATGACCCGGCAGGTTTCGTCAGCTTTGTGATGTCGATCGCGTCTAATGCCGCGTCGTCGATGGGAATGATGGAACATCCCGTCACACGCAATCGCGAGATCAATTTGGAAATCGCGAAACATTGGATTGACGTGCTGGGAATGCTTGAGACCAAGACTCGCAACAATTTGTTGGCCCAGGAAGAGAAGATTCTTGAAGGACTGCTGGCAGACTTGCGCATGCAGTACGTTTCGATGACCAGCTCAACGAGTGCGAGCGCCTCACGTCCATTAACCGGCCGCGATATCGTGGGCGGATAACCCCGTAGTCCAAAGTCCAACGTCCAAAGTCCAAAGTTCGGGCAATCAGGCCAACCAGGTGATGACTTCAACTTAGTCTTGGACGTTGGACATCGCGACATTGGACGTTGGACCTTGGACGAGTACATGAAACTAACTTTCCTCGGCACCGGCACGTCAACCGGAGTTCCCTCGATCGGGTGCGACTGCGAAACCTGCACGTCCACCGATTCCCGTGACAAGCGTCTGCGAGTTTCAATCTTGATTGAGCATGCCGATCAGATCGTACTGGTAGACACCTCTTCAGATTTTCGCCAGCAAGCTCTGCGGCACGAGTTAAAACGCCTCGACGCGGTGTTGATTACGCACTGTCATGCCGATCACATTTTTGGCCTGGATGATATTCGCCCGTTGAATTTTCGCTATGGAGCGCTGGGTCTCTATGCGAACGAGCGCGCCTGGCCGGACATTCGGCGCATCTTCAAGTACATTTTCGAGCCTTCACACTTTGGCGGCGGATTGCCGCAAGTAATACCTCACACCGTGTTGCCAAACGCAGAATTCTGTTTGGGAAAAAACCTGCGCATCGTGCCACTTGAAGTGATTCACGGACGGCTGCCGGTGATGGCCTACCGCTTCAATGACTTTGCCTACGCTACAGATCTCAGCGAGATTCCCGAGGCGACAATGGCGGCGCTGACTAAACTGGATGTTCTCGTACTCGATTGCTTGCGTTTTGCCGAGCATCCCACTCACCTGTGGTTGGACAAGGCGCTTGAGTACATCGCGAGAATAAAACCACGCCGCGCTTACCTGACTCATATTGCTCATGATGTGAAGCATGAACGCGACTCAGCGCGACTGCCGGAAGGTGTCGAGTGGGCCTACGATGGACTTGTTGTTAGGGATGAGTGAAAGTCAAAAACGGGGAAATGATTTTTGAAACGTTGCTTTAATTCAACCTGAATAATGCGTCTCTTCCACGGTACTGAAAACGCCGACATTCAACGACCCACCGTGTTGACGCTCGGTGTCTTCGATGGGCTTCATCTCGGACACCAGTTGATCATTCGCACGGTCGCTGAACGAGCAATAGCGGTCGGTGCTGTGCCCACCGTGATTACGTTTGATCCGCATCCGCGAGCGGTCTTGCATCCCGAGTCGTCACCACCTCTTTTGCAAACGTTGGATCAGAAAGTCGAAGGCTTTGGAATTCTCGGTATCGAACAAACGATCGTGATTCGCTTCACGCCTGAATTCTCTCAAATACGCGCTGAAGATTTTTTACACGACTTTGTTAAGGAGCGATTGCAAGCGCGCGAAGTGTACTTGGGCCGCGGTTTCAACTTTGGACACAATCGTGAAGGAAACATTGAACTGCTAAAAAAAGTGAGTCAGGAGCTCAACTTCGTGGCCGGCGAAGTTGCTGAAGTTCGTTTGCGTGGTCAGCGCGTAAGCTCGAGTAAGATTCGCCAGCTGTTGGCACAGGGTCGAGTAAACCTCGCGCGGCGTATGCTGGGACGCCCTTACGGAGTGGAAGGACTGGTTATTCGCGGCAATGAGCGCGGGCATACGCTGGGGTTCCCCACAGCCAACCTGCACCCGCAAAACCGCGTCATACCTGCCCATGGCGTTTATGTCACGGGGACGTTAATTGACGGTCAATGGCGCCGCAGCGTAACGAACATCGGCACGCGGCCCACGTTTGAGACAGCTACGGAACCTTCGGTAGAGACTTTCGTAATGAATTGGTCGGGCGATCTTTACGGCGACGTGATTCGGGTCCGGTTCCTTTATCGCCTGCGCGACGAAAAAAAGTTCGCGTCACTTGAAGATTTGAAAACTCAGATAAACACAGATGTTGCTCAGGCCGAACGGTATTTTGAGCGGGCCGGCGCGCGACACGTCTTGTCCATACTTTAAACTCTAAGATGCAGATCCAATCCCTGGTTCCGATCCCAACAACAGACGCGCAAGTAGTCGCAGGCGTAACGCCGTCCAACGATGCAGGCGCCAAAGCTACGTCCAAGCCCGCAGTGGAAACGCTGCCGACGCTCGACGAGTTGCTCGCGAATGCCGGCTTACAGGGGCGGGGATGGCGCGGCTGGCTACGAGTGGCTCAGGTCGGCCGCGTGTTGGGCTTGCTGACTCTCTATCTTTTTCTTGATAGCTATGACGTACGGGCCAAGTTCAATCAGCGCGCCATAGATCGTTTGCGCGAAGCTGCGCGGGGCAAGGGCAGAGCGGCGGAAGCTAAGGCATGGTTGCGCGTGTTGCTCAGTCGCGGTCTCGACCGGGGTATCCGGTTGCTGCGATATCTTGTTTTTCGCGGCAGTGATGGTTCAGATAAGAAAGAAGCGCGGCTGGCGAAGCAAGCGACGTGGCTGCGCGAGAAGCTCATTGGTCTCGGTCCGACTTTTATCAAGATCGGTCAAGCTCTCGGCACGCGCGGCGACCTATTGCCGCTCCCGTACATCAAGGAACTGACGACCCTACAGGATCAGGTTCCGCCATTCCCCACGGCAGAGGCTTTCGCACGCATTGAGACCGAGCTGAAACGCAGCATTCATGATGCGTACGCCGAAATTGATGCCGAACCAATCGCTGCTGCTTCGCTGGGCCAGGTTTACCGGGCGCGTTTACACAACGGGCAGGAAGTCGCGGTTAAAGTTCAGCGGCCAAACCTACACGCCACCATCAGTTTCGATATCGTCGTACTTTATAAGCTCGTTACTCTCACCAATCGTTTCTTTCCGCGCGCCAACGAGAATGCTGACTGGGAAGGGATGCTGCGTGAATTCCATCTCACCGTCTTTGAGGAGATGGATTATGCCCGCGAGGGTCGCAATGCGGATCGTTTCCGTCAGAGCTTTAGTTCATGGCGTGTAATCAAAGTTCCCAAGATTCACTGGTCACACACTACTTCGCGCGTGCTAACGATGGATTTCATTCGTGGCACCAAAGTCACCGACCTGGATGGTTTGCGCGCTCGCAAAATTTCGCCCGTCAAAGTTAACCGGCTGCTGGTTCGTACGTACTTGAAGCAGTTATTGGAAGATGGGTTTTTCCACGCCGATCCTCATCCGGGCAATCTGCTCGTGATGGACAGCGGTCATCTGGCCTTTTTCGACTTTGGCATGGTCGGTCGGATCACGCCGCGTTTGCAGTCGCAGATGATTGACGCGTTCTTTCACGTGGTGAGTCGTGATGTACAGGGGCTTGGCCAGGACATTTTTAATCTCAATTTTCTGAAGCCGGGAGTCGATGCGGAGACAATCCGGCCGGTAGTTGAGAGTCTTTTCAAACACTATTTGAATTTGAAACTCGGTGACGTTAATTTCAAAGAGCTGACTTATGACCTCGCCGAAGTGATGTACCAATATCCCTTCCGCTTACCCGCAAACTTCACCTACATCATGAGGGCGCTGATGACGCTCGAAGGCATCGGCATTGTTACCGATCCTGGCTTCAGCTTCTTTGAAACCGCCAAGCCCTATGCGAAAGAGTTCATGTTGCGCCGTGAAGGGAAGCATTTCCGTAATTTGATCTTCAATAAGCTCACCGGCCGCGAGAACGGCACAACCCGGATCGAATGGACGAAGGTTTGGAAGCTCACCAAAATGGCGGCGAATATGTATCTGCAGGGATATTGAAATCCGCGCTGGAAGTGAGGTGTGTTCACCTCGATTTGGAATCGCATTAACCTCACAATCAACTCGCCACATTCGCTCCGACCTCGATCTAGCAAATCGGGATTGACCCTCCGTGCTTCCACATTCCGGCTAAATTTCTGTCTGCCGTGCTTTTACTACGCTGTCACAGCCTTTGTCGGTGAGCCTCGACAAAAACACTGTTTAGAATCTCAAGGTAATCCTCAAGAATTTCAAGAATTGCCCTCAAGAATTCCTCAAGCACCACCAATAAGCTGTACCCGTGAAAGCAGAAGCCTTGATTTTTCTTAAGCAGCTTCGTCATCCGGCGCAGCCAATTGGAACTCACGCTTTCAAAGGGTCCCCGACCAAGGTGAATACCCTGTCCCTATCGATTCTTAATCCGGAGAAAAATCTGTTTGGTTCAAGCAGATACTTCCCCTCGCGAGATTGCCGCTCGTTGAAATCTTCCTTGAAAGGATCGTCACCCATGCAGTTTTTTGTGGCGTCAAAGAACGTCGCTGATTTTCATTTGCTGTTCTGAGAAAAGGAGAGGCAAAAATGTTAAGTGACAAGACATCTTCAATTCTAACGCGAAATTTCAGATGGCGAGCAATCTTCGCGATTGCATTCGCCGGGCTGTTGTTTCTCGCCCCCTCAGCGGTGCCGGGCCAGGTTCTCAATGATTTCGATAACCGAACAGGAACGGTGGCCCCGAACTCCACTCAGTTGGGAATGGTTTCCGGGCTTGGCGCCACAGCAACCTGGAACCGTTTCGGAACTCCTGCCTCGCTTATGAGAGACGGCGGCTATCTCGCTACCGGACTAAGCGGGCCTGATGCTGCTACGGTCGCTCGCAACTGGATAAGCGCGAACAAAGCGCTCTTCCGACTCTCTTCGACCGCCGGCTTGAAGGTAATCAACGACGCACAGCTTGCGCAAAGCGATGGATACGCCGTCAATTTCAGACAGCAGTTCGGCAGCTTACTGGCTGCGGAAGATGGTCTCTTGACCGTAGGCATCGTGGGCAGCGCCGCGAGCGATTGGAAGATCGCCTACGTATCTTCGTCCGTGACCGGAGACGAAACGGTAACGGGCGTGAAGCAGCTATCACCCCAGGATGCATGGATGAAGGCGGCGGCCAATGTGGGACGGCCCGTTGCCGCCGTCAACAACACCAAGGCCGACCGTGAGTGGACACTCCTCGGTGTCCTCGGCTTTGCCAACGTGCAACGCGTGCGGCTGCTCGCCCTTCCCACGCCGCTCAACGGCGTGCGTCCTGTTTACGAGACGCTCGTGCTCGATAACCGGGCGGGACACCTGATCGCGTACACGCATTATGTTGACGCAGCAAACGGCACGATTTGGGCCCGCAAGGACCTCGTCGAACAGTCGCATCCGACAGCCGAGGCTTTTTCGGGCACCGTGCCGTTAGTGGACGGAACTTGTGCTCCAGATAACGGACCGTGGGTCGTCACAGCATCCGAAAGCATCGGATCGGTCGCCGTCACCGTAGCGGCGACTCTTCCAGCAAACGACGTAGTTATTCATCTGCTCCGAGATGGCAACATTGTTGCCAGTCAGGACACCGCGACGAGTCCGGAGGCGCTGCTTTACGACCCGGTCGACAATGGCGTTGGCAGCTATACCGTCCGCGTCTGCGACTTCGGCGACGGGGCGGCTTGGTTGCCACCAAACACTTACAATGGCCAGATCGTGTTCAATCCAGCGGATGCACAGGCCGGACTTCCGTACCCGCCGAAGTGGAAAGTCTTCCCATCTAATCCACTAATCGGGAACCAGAGTTTCCCCTGGAACTACCCGAGCACAGACATCCGCCAGGTGTGGTGCTGGGAATCGACGACGGGCTCGCCCCCGGTTCCGATCCCTGGTTGCGAGATGCAGGTGCAGAACCTGGCCTCTAGAGTACCGTGGGATTACAACGCACGGACCAACACCCCGACTTTCACAACCTCCGGTAACAACGCTCTCACCGCCGAGGCATGGCTAAGCCCGCTGACTCCCGGTCCTGCCGGACAAAAACCGTTCTCCGTCACGCGCGAGTACATATTCCCGTGGACAAACGCCTGGCACACGATGCCCGCATCGAATCCACCGGGCTGCAACCCGACCAACCTCATACCGACTGGAAACGACATTTTCGCGGCTGTCACGAACCTCTTCGTGATGCACAACCGGATGCACGACTGGTCGTACTTCCTCGGGTTCACGGAGCGACACTGGAACGCGCAGGACTCAAACTTCGGCAATGTCAGTCCCGGCACGTCCGAGGGCGACCCCGTGATCGGGAATGCTCAAGCAGGCGCTCTTGACGGGGGCTTCCCAAGTTATCTAGGGCGCGACAATGCCAACTTGGTCTCGACACCGGATGGCGTTCCGCCAATCACCAACATGTATCTGTGGCAACCAATCGCAGGTACTTTCTACGCCCCATGCGTCGATGGTGACTACGACATGGCCGTGATTGGTCATGAGTACGGCCACCTGATCGAGAACCGAATGATCGGGAAAGGCGATGCACGCGGCGGCCATCACGCAGGCGCGATGGGTGAAAGCTTCGGCGACTTCGACGCTGCCGAATATCTGAATGAGTACAACTTCGTCCCGGTCTCCGGGGAGAACCCGTTCGCGGTGGGCGCTTACGTCACCGGCAACAAGGAGCGGGCAATCCGGAACTACGGGATGAACTATCCGCGTGTTGGCGCATTCCCGGAACCCGGCAAGTCGACCACAGGCAGTGGGCCGAACTGGACCGGCACGAAAGTCAACCCGCTGAACTTCAGCAACCACGGCTACGACATCACGGGTGCGCAAGTGCACGCCGACGGTGAGATCTGGAGCGCCGTGAACTTCGACATCAGGGCGGCCCTGGTGGCGAAGTACAATGCCTCCTTCCCGGCCAGCGACCAATCAATGCAACGCGAGTGTGCTGACGGCGTCCGTCCGGCTTACTTGTGCCCCGGCAACCGGCGTTGGATTCAGATCGTTTACGACGCGATGTTGCTGATGCCAGTTGCACCGTCAATGCTCGAGGCCAGAAACGCCTACCTCGCGGCCGACATGATGCGGTTCGGTGGCGCAAACCAGAGCGAGCTTTGGCTTGCCTTCGCGCGCCGCGGGTTCGGCAAGGACGCTACCAGCACGAACGGGCTCTCAGACGAGAACGACGCGGATCCGAAGCCGGACTTCCAGTCGCAGGTTCACCCGAACACGATCGTTACGTTCAAAGCAGTTGCTTCGGACGAGGGGAACGTCCCGGTTAGTGCTCGGATTTACGTCGGCCACTACGAGGCACGGGTCTCGCCGACCGCCGACACCAACCCCACTACCGGCCCGCCGGACAGCGGCAGCCAGACTGCCGGCGCCAGCAACCTCGATAACAAGGCCGGCTTTGCAGCGGGCACTTACGAGTTTCTCGTTCGCGCCGATGGTTATGGCCACGTCCGCTTCCGAGAAACGTTCTCGGGCGCTAGCAAGACGCTCACCATTAAAATGCCGACGAACTACGCCTCTATGTCGAAGGGCTCAACGGCGTCAGGCGACGGCACCAACCACCAGCACTTGATCGACGACCGTGAGGGCACGAACTGGGACCGCGCTCCAAACGCAGTGCCGGTGAACACGATCAATCCACAGGTTACAGTCGACCTGGGTGGAACCACTCCGCGAACGATCAACCGCGCGCAGGTGAGCGCTTTGCTCGAGGTCGGGCAGAACCGCTTCACGGCGCTGCGGAAGTTCAAGATCCAGACGTCAACGGACGGAATCTTTTTCACCGACTGGATCATTAGTGATGATCACACCTTCCCGGGCTTCAATCCGCGGCCGGTTGCACCGGAGATGATCCTGCGCAACTACACTGGCCCGTCACGACAAGCAACGCACATTCGCATCATCGCACTGCAGAACCAATGCACGGGGAATGTCGACTTCCAGGGCGTGCAGGACGACGATCCGCTGAACGGCACCGATTGCCGCCAGGGTTCGCCGGGAGCCGGCCCGGTGGAGATTTTTGGTGACCTCCCGCAGGTTGTGGCACGACGTGATGACGAAGTGCACATTGCCGAACTGCAGGTCTTCAGCTCCGTTGGCGGTACTGGCGGTGGCGGTGGTGGAAATGGCGGTGGTGGAGACTGCGAGGTCACCATCACCAACGGCGGCATGATCATCGCTTCCAATACTGATCCAGCCACTTTTGGAGGGGTCGCAAGAGTCAGCCTGGGGATAGCGAGCGGACAAGAGGAGTATATCGATCATGGGCCATTTGGACCCTTGAACGTGCACTCCATCAGCGTAACGATGGTGCAGTGTACTAACGAGCGCACTGCCGCAAGTATCTTCGGGACCGCGACGATTAACGGCTCAGGCTCATTCGACTTCCAGATAGATGTGGAGGACAACGGCGAGCCTGGGACGGCAGACAAGTACCGGATGCGAGTCAACGGCTATGACTCCGGCTTGCAAACGCTGGTCGGAGGCAATGTGCAGATCCACTAGCTGCGATCTGCATCCCCGGCAAACGAATGGCCCGCTTCGGCGGGCCTTCGTTTGTTACCGCATCATGTTTGAATCAGTAGCTATGGGACTGGAGGCGGGACGCACGCCATCCGGCAGGCGAGATCGCATTGAAAAACAGCGGATAGGTTGCCAGCGATTGCGCTCGGTACTGTGGGCGGAAACCAAACAGGATCACTCGACCTTTCCCTACCTCGACTTCCACCAGGGCCGCTTTGCCCTTAATGAGATTTGCGCCCAGCAGCCAGCCTGATAAAAGAGGTTCCTGGTCGCGTGAATACCGCGCAACTACTCGCGCCTGGCTCGCTGGAATCTCGCCGCCTGACAGAATTTCAAATACTGGAGAATCTTCTGCCCAGGCAATTGAGACCTTCGGCATTCCGACCGTCAACGGATGCGCCGGATCTACTTCTATGCGCAGAATCGAACCCGGTACGAAAAACTCCGTACGCGGCAAACCGGCCACGATATTTCGAATCGGCAATTTAAGTTGCTCAATCGCAAAGTCAGAAGCTCGATTTAGCGACACAAGCGTGCCGCCTTGTTCGACAAATTTCCGCAACTCCTTCACACCCTGTTCGCCGATGCCACCGGTCAGTTCGGGTGGCATCGTGTCTTTGCGGAAACCATTAAGAATTGTTCTGGGAGCTTGATCGGGAATGATGATCGTGTCGAACCTGTTGAGGTTTCCCTCGCGCAACTGAGCATCGCTGACAGAAGCGTGAAAAAGGCACCTCGACTGGTTCTCCAACACCCAGCGCGTCCACCCTTCGTCCATTGAAGGCGAATGGGATTTGTAAATAGCTCGACGAGGAGGATTGGCGTCGCCACAAATTCCGGTGCTGCCTTCCGCTTTTTGGGGAAGTGCGCGCGGCGGTCTGAACGGCGTAAATATCGGCTCCACTGGTACTCCCATCAATAAGGGAAGAGTGTGAGCAGTGACGTCATAGGGCGGCAGAGGATGGCCCCGCGTGTCGCGCAAATCAGGATAGCGCTGACTTTCGAGTAACGATTTTGCGAAGGCGCCATATGGCTGAGCAAGACGAACAACAGCGGTGCCTTGCGGATAGCGACGCCCTCCCGCCCTAAAGGCTCTGGGAAAATCAACTTTTACCCCGCCGCGCTCGAGGATATCCAGCAGTGGGCCAAGGTTATCCGCAGGACGAAGCGCAAAAGCAAACAACTCGCCTTCGCGTCGCGGGCGCACCGCCTCTTTGCCGACTTCATAGAACCGCTGCAACCACTGCTCGCGGTGATCAGAAGCATGACGTAACAAAGCAAACGCTGCCGCGGTCATGTAGTTTGTTACGTCCTTCAGATGCCACTCCCCTCCGCGCCACACGGGACCAAATTTTTCCGACACCTTCTGTGGGTCATAACCTTCTCGCGATCGCAGCTCTTCAAACTTCACATTGATCGGCGTGGCGATCCGGGCCGACGCAGTTTCGGAAAGGATGCGCACACCGCCGTGATAGTGCGAATAGGCGCGCGCGGGAGTCCAGGCATCGTAGGTAGAGTTGGTGGTGATGCCCTGGAATCCCTGGGCGCGTAATTCATTCGCCATCCAGTTTCCGAGTTCCGTGTAACCGGCGACGATCTGCTGCGGCACATTCGGCTCTACTGGTTGCATGTAGGGCGGGAGAAACAGGCGTGAACCCAACGTGCCCTGCTGATGAATGTCGTGAACGATCTGCGGATGCCAGACATTGTGAATCTTATCAACCGTGATCTTTGTTTCCACTTGAGTGAACGCGTACCAATCGCGATTGTTATCGTGGCCAACGTACTTGTGATAGAGCTCGGGGGGATCGGTGCCCTCGTAAGGAGTGCCTAAAGTTTTGTCGTACCAATTTTTTACAATGTCGACTCCGTCCGGATTTAGCGAGGGAACGAGAAGAATGATCGTGTTTCGTAGGATCTCGCGAACTTCAGGGTCGTCTGAAGAAGCAAGCTTGTGAGCGATCAGCATGCTCGAAAGTGTCGAACCAACTTCGCTCGAATGAATGCCGCACGTAATTAGCACAACTGTTTTGCCACGCGCGAACAACCGCCGCGCTTTCTCATCTCGATTGTTTCCTAATTTTCGGGGATCAGCGAGGAGTTCCTGAATTTTTCGATACTCATCCAACCGGGCCAGATTTTCCGGGGCACTAATAGTTGCCAGCACGAAGGGGGCGTCCATTGTCGACTTCCCCAGAGCTTGAAGTTTGACGCGCTCGCTCGCCTGATCAAGCTTTTCGAAGTAAGTCAGCACCTGATTCCAACTCGCCAGCCTGCGATCATCGCCGGGACGAAAACCGAGGACCTCTTCGGGCGCAGGAACTGTGGCAACTCGGCCTGCTGCCCACAGAGATTGGCCGCGAACTTCAGGTAGCCCAATCAATTGAGTCAGGAACAGAAAGGAAAGAAAGACTGCGAGCGATCGTAGTCGCATCAAATGTTCTCCCGAGTCCAAAAGTTACTGCAGTTTAGACGAGTAAGTAGGTGTTGTTGAAGTGGAAGCGTACAAGCTGGACTTGATTGAAATCTTAAAAGCTGAAAGCCGCGCTCACCCGCTCCTTTGGCAATTCTGAGACTTGCCGCGCAACTGATGGCCCGTGTATAAATAACCGTCACTACCCCGCGCCTTCCCCGTTATTACAGCTTCTCTTGGAGGTCAACACGGATGTCGTCTGAAAGCGTCGGTGCGAATGAATTCCCGGATATAGTTGGTGCCAAGCCTGAAAATCCGCTAGCAGCTTCATTTCGTCCGTATATTCGGGCCGAAACAGTGCTCCCAGAACTGACCGCGCGCGCACTGGTTGTGGGCACCCTCCTTGGAATTGTTTTTGGTGCTTCATCTCTCTATCTCGTATTGAAAGTCGGCCTGACTGTGAGTGCCTCGATTCCAGTGGCCGTAATTTCGATTGCGCTGTTTCGACTGTTCGCACAAGCGGGGTTAAGGAACGCGACGATCCTCGAGAACAATATTGTGCAGACTGCAGGATCTGCCGGCGAGTCGATCGCGTTTGGTGTTGGCGTTACCATGCCCGCCATCATGATTCTGGGTTTCGATCTTGAGTTAACACGCGTGATGCTCGTCGCCGTACTCGGAGGCTTATTGGGCATCCTGATGATGATTCCGCTTAGACGGGCCTTGATTGTCGCGCAACACGGGATTTTGAAATATCCGGAAGGCACTGCTTGTGCTGAGGTTTTGAAGGCAGGCGCATCAGATGAGTCTCGGGCCGCCGCGTCACCTGAGGCGAAAGCGGAAATGGAAGCGCGTGGTGGAGTCCAGATCGGCGCCAAAACCATCTTTACCGGTTTCGGGATTGGCATGATTTACCAGGCGGCGCACAGAGCTTTCTACACGTGGAAGGAAGCACCGGATAAAGTTTTCGGTGCTCCTTTCAACAAAGGCTCGGTTGGAGTCGAAGTTAATCCTGCGCTTTTGGGGGTCGGTTATGTCATTGGCCCACGTATCGCCTCGATCATGTGTGCCGGAGGCGTCTTAGCCTACCTGGTGCTGATTCCCGCGATCGCTTATTTCGGCGGCGGCGAGACTACCGGCGCAATTCCTCCCGGCACTGAACCGATTCGGTCGATGAGTCCTAACGGCATCCGCAGTAACTATATCCTCTACATCGGCGCCGGTGCTGTGGCGGCTGGCGGCATCATCAGTCTGTTTAGATCACTTCCTACGATCTGGCACGGTCTGAAGGGAGGCTTGAGTGATCTGCGAGGAGGTCAGGCAGCCAGTGCCCGCGCTCCTCGAACTGATCAAGATATTTCCATGAAGTATGTCCTCGCGGGGATTATTGCTCTAATTGCCATGATCATGGCTTTCCCACAACTAGGCTTGCAGCAAAACATCCTGGTAGCTTTCCTGGGCGCAGTCATGATTATCGCCTTTGGATTTCTGTTTGTGACCGTTTCCTCTCGGCTAACTGGAGAAATCGGATCGTCGTCAAATCCTATATCGGGCATGACGGTAGCCACCCTGTTGCTGACGTGCCTGGTCTTCCTGATGATGGGCTGGACGGGTCAGTCTTATTACGTAACCGCTCTATCGATCGGCGCCATCGTTTGTATTGCGGCGTCGAACGGCGGCACAACTTCACAAGACCTGAAGACTGGCTTCCTGGTTGGTGCTACTCCAAAGGCTCAACAGGTGGCGATTCTTGTCGGTGCTTTGGCTTCAGCGCTGATTCTGGGCCCCATCCTGATTCGTCTCAACGACAATGGCACCGTTTACGCCCGCCGAATCACTTTCGCGAAAGTTGATGACCGGGTTCAAGCGCTGCCAGCGACCGAAGCAGCAGCTCTGCCGACCTATGCTGAAGACATTAAGCCTCAAGCGCCGGGGACTTACCGTGTGCTGACACGCGATGCAAACAGCCCTGAAGTACAAGGACTTGCTGAGGGTGAATACCTCGTTAATGAGTCGGGGCAGATCTTGTACAAGGTCGAGCGCAATTTTACGCCCGAGCTTCGCGCCGACATGTCGAAGCTGGGTGCCTCAGAGCAACTTCAGGGAAGGCAGGCAGGTGGGGACACAAATACTTACCGTGTTTGGCACAAGACAGATGCGCAAGGTGGACGCGCGGGCCGATACTTGGTAGACCCACAGGGCGTCCCACAATATTTAGTTGATCCGGCTATCAATGGTCAGAACC
The DNA here is from genome assembly GCA_963826235.1 of Pyrinomonadaceae bacterium. GTDB lineage: Bacteria > Acidobacteriota > Blastocatellia > Pyrinomonadales > Pyrinomonadaceae > PSRF01. The sequence goes on from CAWGWE010000003.1 coordinate 2,040,982, forward strand.
GAATGCGGCCAGATGGATCCTCAGTGGAGAAGTTCGACGCGCCCAAAGCAACGCTGATGTCATACATCATCAAGGGCATCCTCAACCGAGAGTTGCCATGGAATCTGGTGCTACTCGGAGTGATGATCGCGATTGTCCTGGAGATGGCAGGAATACCATCCCTGGCATTTGCGGTAGGCGTATATCTGCCATTGTCTGCGTCGAGTCCAATCTTTATCGGAGGTATGATTCGCTGGCTGGTTGATCGCCACTTGCGCAAGAAACATACGCGCATGACGGAGGAAGAACTGGTGGCGGAGAGCGACAAGAGTCCCGGTGTGTTAATGGCTTCCGGCTACATTGCGGGAGCGGCTCTGGCGGGCATCATTTACGCTTTCATGGCTGGTTATTTCACTGACACTTTTGAGGCCACTAAGGTATGGATGCTGGCTCATAATCCTTTCTTCGACGAGCCACCAGGGCACGTTAAGAGTTATGCGGATTTACTCTCGCTAATTCCGTTTGTGGCGATTACCTTTCTGCTCTATGCAGTGGGACGTGAGTGGATCCTGGCAGGAGGCAAGAAGACACGAGCCTGATTTCGCCGCTTTCAAAGGTACTGAAAGCGAGGCGCCAGGTGTTAAACGTGGAATCCTCGACTTTTTGCTTGCCGTTTAGGCAACAATATTTCACCATTTGGCTTCTATGAAGAGGCGCGCAGCTAAGCACAGGGCGCGCCTTTGATTTCACGGGAGGACTGCTCTGATGCTTAACGCGAAAAGCCTAGGCCGATTTTTTTCGCCAGCACTGGTTATTTTGCTGGCCTTGGGCAGCGTTACCTTCGTGCGGTCCCAGACGCAGCAACTCTCGCCGTCAGATACTGTGCGCTCGTTTTACAAGCTGATGCGCGAGAAGAGATTTCGCGAGGCATTTGCGCTTTCGATCTATCGCCCGGCAATCGATCCCTTGACCCCCGCGGAGTTTGCCGACTTGCAAATTGATTTTGAAAAAATGGCTGGTGCAATTCCGGCCCAGGTCAGTATTACTGGCGAACAGATCAGTGGCGAGATCGCCACCGTATTTGTGAAAGTTAAGGACGAAGCCAGTAAAGATCAGGCTGAACCGATGACCCTGATGCTGAGCAATGGGATTTGGATTGTGGGCGACAAAGCGAATCAGCAGATCGTGTCGAAGGCCGGGAAAAACTTTTTCTTTAACGCGCGTATCGATACTCACCACGATGAAGTGCAAAGGATGCTCATGCAAATCTCTCTCGCGCAGCTGCTCTATAGCCAGCAACATGCGGGTAAGTTTGCTGACTTGCCAACTCTGGTCCTCGGCGGAATGATTCCTAAAGACCTCGAAGGTACGGATTCTACTGGCTATCGATTTCGCATCACGACTTCAGCCGATGGGAAAACCTGGAATGCAGCGGCCGAGCCGGTTCAGTATGGCCGCACCGGTAAGCTTTCGTTCTACATGGACGTGGCGGGCGTGCGAAGTGGCGATGTAGGCGGAAAGCCATTGCCGGTGCCCAGGAATTAGTTTGTAAAGCATTACTGTTTTGATCAGGGGTGCGTTTTTCAATGAAAGCCTCGCGAAGTTTTTCTCTTCTTCCTCAGCTTCTTATCCTCATCTGGACCGTGTTTCCGAGTGATGGTGTCTGGGCGCAGTCAGGAGTAGTGCGTCCTCGTACTTCGTCACCATCAGCTCCCTCAGTGCCTAAGGCGCGCGCGGGGCAGTCTACCCTCGAAGGGCGAGTGATTTATCAGGATAACGAGGAACCTCTGAAAGGCGCGCGCCTTAGAATTTTTAGAGCCGCAGAAGAAAGTCCCCTGATTGCTTTTGCGAATAATCGCGGCGAGTTTCGTGTCGAGAAACTTGCGCCGGGGAAGTACTACGTGACCGTTGAAGGCCCGGGAATAGCTGCTCAAAGCGGGATAGGAATGCGACTGCCGCTACCAATGTCCGCGATTCCCAGACGCGAGGAATTTCAAGAAATCATTCCTAAGCACGATGCGACGTTCACCGCGGATGGTACCAACGCGGTAACCCTGGAGGTGCGCGTAAAGCGCGGCGGCACAGTTTCCGGAAAAGTATTTAAGGCTAATGGTTCTCCCGCGGAGAATGTTTTAGTCAACCTGGTTTCGCGTGAACAGGGTGGGATGGGTTCAGTTATGTCGCAGTTTACGGCGCACACCGAAAAGGACGGAGTCTTTCGCTTCGTTAACGTACCGGCCGCTGAATATCTGGTCTCCGCTGCAGTTAATGACAATCGCGCTAACCTGGACATTCGCGCGCGCATGCGAGGCGAGGGTCGAATCGTCACTTATCACCCGGCCGCGACGAGTGCGAATCAGGCGGCTACTATCCGGGTGATTCCAGGACAAGAAACAAGTGCCGTCAACATTACCCTTGTTTCGCGGAATGCGTACCAGGTTACCGGGACCGTGCTGCGTCAGCGAGATGGTTCGCCGATCGTGGGGGCGACAGTGTTGTTGCGAAACAAAAACGTCGAGTCGAGCGGACCATTGATGCCCGGGTTGGCCCAGCGCACAACGCATACTGATGCGCAAGGAAATTGGTCTTTTGTCAGTGTCACTGAAGGAGACTACGTCGTAACGGCTTTAGGGCCGATCAATCGGCAGCGACAGCCCGATGCCGGCGCGCCTGATCGCGAACGCGCTTTCCGGGAATCGCGGCAACGGTTCCTCGTCAAACAGCAGGACCTTCTGGTTTCCGGATCGGATGTTCAAGGAGTGGCTCTTGCCATTAGTGGCCCCGGATCAATCAGGGGAACTGTGGAACGGCTGATGGAACTCCGCTTCCCAGCGGCCTGGTGATTTTTCTTGAGCTGGTAACCGAGAACAACAGACCTGGTCCGCCGCTGCCGGTAAAGTTGGCAGCCGACGGGTCCTTCAAATTTTTCGACATCCAAGCTGGTGATGTTTTCTTATCCGCTGCTTTTCCTTCTGATTCAAAGTACATCGTCGAGTCGGTGACGGCGGGCGAGAGCAACTTGAAGCGTACCCCACTCCAGGTAGTCGAAGGCGCGGAGACGGGTCCTGTCCGCATCAAGATTTCGGCGGGCTTTGCCGTCGTTAGTGGTCGCGTTCTCTCTAAAACTGGGGAGGGATTGGGTGATTGGGTAGTGCTAATTGTCCCGGCGGACGCTTCAGAGCAACGTTTTCGCACGTCGTTGCTAAGCGTGCGAACCGCTCCGGATGGGTCTTTCCGAGTAAGCGGCGCTCCCGGCGAGTATCTAATTGTCGCGCGAAATCGAAACGAACTTCCCGGAATGTTGGCCCCCGGGGTTTTCCGCAGCATGCCCGATGCCGAGCGCATTACGCTCAAGCCTGGCGAACAGACCTTGAATTTGCGTGTAGACGGCCACTGATTTTGAAATAGATGTAGGGGCGTCCTTCCGTGGCGCCCGATCGCCAAGGAAGGGGAAGCAAAGCATCCGCCCCTGCAGAAATTGAGATTTCCGTTGCAACCGAGTCGGTGCATTTCCTACAATGCTTAGGCGAGCCTAATCCCCGACCGTCCTTGCCCTCAGCCTCAGGTAGCGAAACCCAATCCTCCGGTGTAGTGACCGGAGTGCGAGGTTGTGTAAATGCCGGAACTACTGCGTACGCTGGTGGGTCGCATTCGAGAAATTGCCGGAGACCGCCGGCACAAGCCCAGACTGCGTGTACGGCTCGAATTTACTGTCACAGTCGCAACGCCCACCAAAGCTAACGGACGTCGTCCAGCATCCTTGCAGGGTTATACGAGGGACATTAGTGCCGACGGCTTAGGGCTGATCGTTCCGGCGATCCGCATCGGTGACCGCTATCTGGCGGGGGAGAATTGTCTCCTGTCGATTGCGCTGGAACTGCCTGGTGGACCCATCCAGGTAACAGCAACCTCAGAGCGTTATGAACCACTGGAAGATCCCGGTGAGTTGGGTTTTTTGATCGGAACTCGGATCACGAAAATGAGCGACGCAGATCGCAAATCTTTCCTCGCCTACCTCAAAGAGCAGTCGTAATCTCGCCCACTCTCATTCGCTGAACAACAGCCAACCAAAAGCTTCAGGCGCGTGAAAGCTTGGTTCCGGAGTGTGTGTCGGACGCCAGGTGACATAGCCGCGATCGGGATCAGTGCCGACGCAGCGAAAAAGATTGATGCGCCACTTTTCACCTGGCTTGGGCTGAGGGAGACTCACGCTCCAGGGAATCCGCAGCATCACCAAAACGAGATCAGGCGCGATGCTGGCGGCTGCCGACATCCCTGACTGAAAAGCAAAGTTCGTCTCTCGTTGCCCGCCATTTTTCTGAATCTCGAGGTCTACCCACTCGCCAGTTGGCGCGGCTTCGAATTCAAAGTAGTGATTAGGAGCGGAAGGATTCGGGGCGAGGAAAACTTCGCATACATCTCGATCCCACAATTCCAGAGTCTTCACGTTCGTTTGTGGACTTGAACTAATAACGAGTGGCTCGGCTTGAGGACACGCGAAGCGAGCGCAGAGCGCTTCGCTGGACCAAAGCAGGCGCGCTTCCGCACGACGACTAGGCGGGGCGGGTGTGCCTGACCAGTAATGCGCGATTTGAACTGGCTTGCTTTGGCTCCAGACAGGATGATCGAATTCGCCGACGGCGATGTCGGTCGGTATCCGCAAGGCCTCAACTAGATCATTTGACTGCATTGTGTTTCGTTAGTAGGGCGCGAACCAAGGGCTTCTCTTTGGAGTGCGGCAACTCGTTGTCCGCTTTCAATCGGTACAACCGCCGCAAAAGCTAACAAGTCAGCTCCAAAATCATTAATCTAATCCGTTGAGGCAATCATCAAGCAAAGCTTGGGGACTTTCGTTCTGAAAAACCTTCGCCTCAGTGTTCTTAGAAAACATCCGCAACAGATAATCTGCCTCATCAGCCACCCCGCCCGTTCCGGTTAGACAGCCGATGACCTTGCCTTCATCGTGCGCGATTGTAAATTCGTTCAGTGAGCCCATTGATCCTGCGATGAACAGGACGATGTCGCAGGAGCGTACGAGTACTACGTTCCTGCCCTTCAGACCAAATCCCGTGAAAACCAACACATCGCAAGCATCGATTGGAAGTTGATAACGCGAGACGTGCTCTGCTTGCGAGCTGGCCGGCGAAATGCCGACGTGGAAGACACCGGCGGTGCGCGCTACTTTGCCGACTTCGCGAATCAATCCAGTCGTCGCGCCCGTGAATAGCACCGTATCATGCGCGGCAAGTGCGGTTGCGAGCTCGGTTAACTTCTCGCCGAGTTCAGCCCGTTGCCCTCGCTCAATTTCGGCTGCCGAGCCCATCACGCCGACTTTTATTTTCATTCTTTTCACCAGGCTGCATTTTGCCATTAATTACCGCGCTATCAGTTGGCGTTACCGAAGCATCGCGATCCCACCAACGTTGGGTGAGAAACCAGACGATACCGGGAATCATAAAGATGATTCCGATTGCCATCGCAACGGTTCGAGGCGAGTATCCAAATCGATCCAGCAATTCGCCAGTTAGATAATTCGATGCCAGCCAGCGTTAGGGTGAGCAATGCCAACTCGGCGGCGAAAACACGACCGCGAAAACGATCTTCCACCTCGCGTTGCAGCAGCACTGTGGAGAAAACCCACAGAATGCTGCCGCCCGTATGAGCTAATCCCAGCACCAGCAATGCGACGACAAAACTCGCCGTATACCCGAACGCCACATAAAATAGTCCACCGATCAGGAATGCGATGCCGATTGAAGCTTGCTGCCGTAACTTGCCTTCACCGGCAATGCGCCGCGCCACAATCGGTCCGATTGCCGTGCCAATACCTCGCGCCGCAAAAAGCACGCCGATTCCGATTGCCGGACTGCCGCCGACTGGGAAGACCCTTTCGCCAAAAACCGCCAGGAGTGTGAGTACGCCGCCGCCTATGCCCCAGGCAGGTTTCACGAGCAGCAATGCCAGCACGCGTGGCCGTCGCTTCACGTAGCGGGCACCCTCAATCGTCTCGGCGATTCCCAAAGCTCTGCCGATTGCGAACTTGCCACGCTTACTTTTAGGGCGCTTGGGAACTTTGATGCTGGCAATCAAGGCAGCTGAAAGCAGGTAAGTCGCCGAATCCAGAACGAAAGCGACATCGGTTCCCAGCCAACCGGTCAACAGTCCGCCAATCGCGGCGCCTAAAGTCAGCATCACCGACCACGTTACGGAAGAAATGGCATTAGCGGCGACCAGTTCACGATCGGCGACGATGGAAGGAATGGCTGCGGTCTTGGCGGGCTCAAAAAATGTGGAAAGACCCAGTTGCAAAACCGTCAGAACGTAAATCAGCCACAACTGGTCTGCACGCCTAACAAAAAGAAAGCCTAGTACTACGAGCGCTCGCAACAGATCTGAATAGATCATGATGGAACGCCGGCTGAAGCGATCAGCGAGCACGCCTGACGAAGGTCCAAAAATGAAACTCGGGACAAAGCGAGCGACGAGCAGCAAGCCGACGTCCCGTCCGGAGCCGGTCAGGTTCAGGATGATCGTGTACAGCGCAATCGTATTGAACCAGTCGCCAAGCTGACTGACGACCTGACCGAGCCAAAGCTGACGAAAGGCACGGTTTCCGCGCAGGAGCTCAATGTATCCGGCTGGTGTTTGAGTCTCGGGCCCGGTGCTCGTGATCTTCGCCAATGCTTTCCGCCTAATTGATTTTCCTGGTGACCAGCAGGGTAACACATTGTCTATTGGCGATTGCCGATTGCCAATTGCCGGATTGACAGTTGCTAATTGCAAAGCTAACCGCCAAGCCGCGAAAGGAACTCCAAGTACGCCAAGAATTTTCAGCGAGGAAAGTAGCAAGCCCTTAATACCTACTTTTCGCGTTTAGCTTTTTGGTCTTGGCGTACTTGGCGTTCCTTCGCGGCTTGGCGGTTAGTTTTTGTGCAATCGGCAAAAGCCTATTAGCAATCGGCAATCAGCAATCGCCAATCGGAATGACTGAACTACGCAACATGACCTGTCACTTTGAAAAGCGTGCTGCGGTCTTCGGTCAAGTCGCAAACAATTGTCGAATTACAGAGCGAAAACACTGGTGTTTATGCTGATGCTTAATGTCAGGCTGCGGCACATCAATTGAGAAAGAGAAAGACGCGGCTGAGAAGCTTTCGAGCTTCACGGACTCTCCGCACGGAGTCCGGGCCGCCCAAAATTTGAAACCGCGGGAAGATCTATTAGACAGCGGTCCCGAAATCTCACCCAGCATGGCGGATCAATTCGCTAGCGATTCGCCGCTTGCCCGGTTTGCCGGAAGCGAAGCTGAGTTGCTCCCAGTTTCGCTTCCGGCTAACTGCATTCGCTGATCGAGTCGGCATTCACAAATGGACAATATCATCCTGGCAATCACCTTAATTGATGGAGCATTCTCAACTCAGAACGCGGTGTCAATTATCTGTGTGGTTGGCATCATCGCCGCGGTCTATCTGATTTATCGCACTTCCCTCGAGCGCGTGCAGGCCAAGACACGCGAAGCAGAGGCGATTGCCAAACTGCACCTCGCCACGGCGGAGGCATTAGCAACCGCCATCGATGCTCAGGATCAAACCAGTCACTGTCACGTTCGTCGCGCGCAAATCTTCGCTGTCGGTATGGGTCGAAGTCCTAAAGCTGTCAAAGCCGGAAATAGACGCGTTGCGCGCTGGAGCGCTTTTGCACGACGTAGGAAAACTGGCGGTACCCGCTCACATTCTCAATAAACCCGGACGGCTTACCGCAGCCGAATTCGAGAAGATGAAGATTCACACGACTGTGGGAGCGCAGTTGCTCGGCCGCGTTGATTTTCCTTACCCGGTAATTCCGATCGTTCGTCACCACCACGAACATTGGAACGGCGCGGGTTATCCCGATGGCCTGCGTGGCGAACAAATTCCACTCACAGCGCGCATCATTTCTGTCGTTGATTGCTTCGACGCAGTGCGTGAGGATCGCCCATTCCGCCGCGGCATGACCCGCGATGAAGCTATTGCGTTGCTGCTGCGCGGTGCTGGTACTCACTTCGATCCACACGTCGTAGAGCTTTTCATCGAACACTTGCCGCGCTTCGAAGCGCAAATTGCCGCCGAAGGACTGGCGCTGCGAGAGCCCAACGATTCACTGAGCGAGCCAATTGCTTTGGCTGACGTCGACCTTGACCAGACGCGCGAGCGCGGCTGCTACATGGCGTACGATCAAATCAGAAATGCTCACCGAGAGGTTTATGCGCTTTACGAGATTGCCCGCACCTTTGGTTCATCGCTCGACATTGGTGAAACTCTCGAAATACTTGTCGACAAAGTGGGACACGTCGTTTCGTTCGATACTTGCGTCGTCTATGTCTACGACGAGATGCGTGGATATGCGACCGCTGCACACGTGGTGGGCAAGAATGCTTCGCTGCTGGCAACGAAGTGCGTTGCGCCCGGTGAGGGCGTTACCGGGATTTGCGCTCGCGAATCGTAGTTCGGTCAATCAGCTGCAGCCGTCTCTTGATTTTCTGGACTCTAAATCGGAACGCTTCACTGAATATAAAGCTATGGCTTCGTTGCCGCTCTTCAAAGATGATGTTTTGTTGGGAGCGTTATCCGTCTACTCGACTGAGCTTGATCGCTATACCGACGATCAGATGCGCAGACTTGAAACTGTAACCAAGCTTGCCTCAGATGCACTGGGTAACGCTGTGCACCACGCGGAAGCGCGCTCCAATGCTTTAACGGATGCGTTGACAGGACTACCCAACGGTCGCTACCTGACGCTGCGTTTTGAAGAAGAAGCGGCGCGAGCGCGGCGCATGGGCCGTTCCTTCCAGGTGATGATGCTTGATCTGGACGACTTCAAACTCGTTAATGACACCTTTGGTCATAAGGTTGGAGACAAGATGCTGCGCGAGGTTGCACTGATCATTCAGCGGCAGCTACGCGAATACGATTTCCTGGCGCGCTATGCCGGTGACGAGTTTGTTGCGGTGGTGCAGGAACTGGTTGGTTCCCAGGTTGAAGAGCTGCGGGCCCGCATTGAAAGTGCCGTGGCAAAGTTTTCTTTGCATGTTCGTGGCGACAAACGCGCGCGAGTCGGCATTAGTATCGGGACGGCCACCTACGACACAGACGGCCAAACATTGGATCAGCTGTTGGTGGCGGCGGATCAGGCGATGTATCGCGTAAAGTCTTCTCACAAACTCGACCGGATTAACGGTGCGAGCGAAGCGGAACCTGCCGTTACCAATCTCGAGAATAGTGACCTCACGACAATCGCGGTCAACTGAATCTACGAACTTCATAAAAACCCTGGCAGGCCCTGCTGTGATGCTGCGCGGTAAGTCTCCGACTTACAGCCTGGGACCGCCCTCGCAAAATGCGGGGCTGAGCCCTGCAATCCACAATACCGGGACCGCTCGTCGGTAAGTCAGAGACTTACCCCGCACCGGCGACGGCAAAGCCTAACCTCGGGCCCAACATCTGGTTTCGTCCGCATCGATAACACCCTGACTATGTCTTGACATTCTTGTCCTCCATCGCTTTCAATCGCTTGTGGGGCGGCGAGTTCTCGTTTTTCGTGCAACCGAGACACGGCCACCCAAGTCCCACCCGCCAGCCCGCTGGTCATTCTACGATTGAAGCATGTTTGCGCCTGCCACCACCGTCCCTGCAAATGTAACTCTGCTGATTGTCTCCGCCGAAAGTAGCGTGCGCGGCCGACTCGAAAAGATTTTCACCACCATCGGCTATCGTACGCTCGCAACAGCTGATGCGTCGGCGCGCTCTAAGCGCGCTTCATAAAGAACCATGTGACCTGGTAGTCCTGGATCTGGAGATTGAAGGTGTTGATGGCCTGGCCTTGTGCCGCCTGCTCCGCTCACAACGCGCGACCAGTAAGCTTCCGATCATCGCTCTCTCGGATGACGATCTTGAAAGTACGGAAGTCGAAGCATTTGCCGCAGGCGCCGACGACTACATCATCAAACCTTCCTCGCCGGGCGAGCTTATTTCTCGCGTCAACGCGCAACTGAAATCGGCCCAACGAGAATGGGAACTGATCGGTAGTAACCGCGAGCTGCGGTTCCTGGCAGATTTAGGACGCGGGTTGTTGCGCGCGCTCGAGCCCGATCAACTCGTGCGACGAATAGCGGGAGCCACCTATGAAGGTACAGGCGCCGTACTGTGCGCTGCGTACATAAAGCTGTCGGATGATTGCGAGGCGGGATGCATGTTTGATCGTGAGGGAAGCGCAGAAAACGTCTCGCGTCGCTACCGTGAAAAAATACAAAGCTGGTTGGAGTTGCCGTCAACAACAACGCCGCAGCGCCTGATTGAGCGCGAAAGCTTCTTCTTGCCGGATGAGTCGCACCAGATTGAATACGCCGCGCCCTTAAGATTTGGCGGACGCGCCAAAGGTGCTTTGGTCGTTGCGTTCGATCGCCGGGAAGATCTTGGTGAAACTGAAAGCAGGTTGATCGAAGCTGCGGCCCAGCAGGCTGCCCTCGCGGCGCATATTTCATCTCTGTACCAGGCGGCTCGCGAGACTTCGACCAATCTGGCAAAGGAGGTCGATCGTCGTACTGCCGAAGCGGTCGCCCAGCGACGTTTCACGGAAGCAATCATCGACAGCCTTCCGCTATCGCTTTATGCAGTCGACAGCCAGTACCGAATCGTCGCCTGGAATCGCAATCGCGAGTTAGGTGAGTTGGGAATCCCGCGCGGAGTCTGCTCTCGGTCGCAATATCTTTGAGGTACTGACGTTGCAGAAGCGCGAGGTTCTGGAGCCGGAGTTTGCCCAGGTCTTTGCCACTGGCGAAATTGAGATTATCGAGCAGGAGACGGTTAAGCCGAACGGTGAAATCAAGCATTGGTTAATCAGCAAGATTCCGATGTGGATTGACGATAGCGGAGGCGTTTCTCACGTCATCACGGTCGGTGAAGAGATTACGGCTCGCGTGGAAGCCAACCGGGCAGTCGCGCGGGCGGAAAAACTTGCGGCTGTGGGACGTCTTGCCGCGGGCGTAGTTCATGAAATCAACAATCCACTGGCGACGATTTCCGCGTGTGCGGAGGCCTTGGAGTCGAGAATTGCCGATGGCTCGTTTGCTGAGTCGCCTGCGCTCGATGACCTGCGCGAGTATTTAAGTTTGATTCGCAACGAGGCGTTTCGTTGCAAGTCCATCACTACGGGCTTGTTGGATTTCAGCCGCACGCGAACGGCCCAACACGTATTGCTCGACCTGGCTGATGTAATTAACTCCACGGCGAAGCTCCTGGTTCATCAACAACGCGGGGGCAAGATCGATCTGCGAATCGAAACCGCTGACGATTTGCCTCCAGTTCTCGGCGACCCGGGTCAACTACAGCAAGCAATCATTACGTTGGCGAGCAATGCGGTGGATGCTATGCACGGCGGCGGTGTGTTAACGATTTCCTCGCGCCGTGATGGCAATAACTTATTGGTAGAGGTGAGCGACACCGGTGTGGGCATTCCCCCGGAAAACATTACGAAGATTTTTGAACCATTCTTTACAACCAAAGAGGTAGGGCAGGGCACCGGACTTGGTCTCGCAGTTTGTTATGGTATCTTAACGGAGCATGGCGGCAGTCTCGACGTGCAATCAGCGCCCGAAGCCGGCACGACTTTCACTATCACCTTGCCGGCAGCAAATGAACGTGGAGAAGCGAACGCTTGAGCGAGCAACCAGCAGCACGGATTCTGATCGCCGAAGACGAAGCAAACCTGCGACTAGTGTTGCAGAAGGAGCTCGAGCGACTTGGATATCGCGTGCAAGCGGCGCCGGATGGCGAAGCAGCGTTGCGCAAGCTTGAAGAGAGCAACGTTGATGTGTTGCTCTGCGATATCAACATGCCTCGCATAGACGGCATGGAAGTGCTGCGACGCGTCCACGAGCGTCCCAATCCGCCCGAAGTGATCATGTTAACCGGGCAGGCTACTGTGGAGACGGCTGTCGAGGCCATGAAGCTCGGCGCTTACGATTACCTCACAAAGCCTTACAGAATCGCGGAACTCGATGTACGTGTGCGGCAAGCCGTAGAAAAACGGCGCCTGCGCGTTGACAACCTGCGCCTGCGTGAACAGCTGGCGCGCCAATCGGCATTGCCTGAGATCGTCTCGGTCTCGCGAGTAATGAAGGAGGCGATTCGACTGGTTGAGCGCGTAGCGCCGTCGGAAGCGTCGGTGCTGATCACTGGTGAGTCGGGAACGGGCAAGGAGTTGATTGCGCACGCTATCCATCGACTCTCGACCCGAGCAAACGCCTCGTTCATAGATCTCAACTGTGCGGCGTTTCAAGAGTCGCTATTGGAGTCGGAGCTCTTTGGTTATGAGGCCGGGGCTTTTTCCGGAGCGAAAGGACGGAAGCTCGGTTTGATTGAGCTCTCGGATGGCGGAACACTTTTCCTTGATGAAGTGACGGAGCTGCCGGCGCAATTGCAGGCAAAACTTTTACGCGCGATTGAGACAAGGACTTTTTTTCGCGTCGGTGGTGTGCGGAAAGTCGAGGTCGACACGCGCATTGTCGCGGCGACAAACAGAAACCTTGAATCGGTTGTCGCTGACGGATCGTTTCGTTCCGATCTGCTTTATCGGATCAATGGATTTCAAATCGACCTGGTACCGTTGCGGGAACGTCCTGAAGACATCGAGCCGCTTGCGCGACATTTATTGCACCAGGTTGGCGGAACGACGCCGCCGGAATTAGACGATTCGGCTCTGGACGCGTTGCGTTCCTACAGTTGGCCCGGCAATGTGCGGCAATTAAAGAACACGCTCGAACGCGCGGTAATTCTTTCGAACAACGGCCGCATTACACTCGCTGAATTGCCTCCTGAAGTTTCTCGCCCAGGCCTCTATGCACCTGCTTTAGTAACAACTTCAATGCCCGGCGTAACAGCTGATGCCGGGGCAAATCCAGTCGGTTCGCCCGCATCATTGCGTGAAGTCGAACGCCAACAGATCCTCGCAGCGTTGGAGCAGTCAGGATGGCACCGGGGCAAGACCGCCGAGATTTTAGGTATCTCACCTTCGACACTGTACCGGCGCCTGCGAGACTACGGTCTGGAGAAGCGCAGGTGAGTGAGGCGGGGCGGTAAAAAAAATTCTCCATTTTCATCTCTCATTTTTAAAATAAGATGTGCTTTGAACTTAGTTCTTAGAACTTTGTTCGCGGATGAAGCTTGACGGGAGAAGTTACTGTTCGAGCTCTCTGAAGCAAGCACAAAGCAAAGCGCAAAGTTCAAAGCACCAAGATCAAAGCTCGTCCTTCTCAGCTCGGTCGCGCGCCTTCAGTTCTTTCCGATTTATCTTTCCCCGATCGTTCTTTGGCAGAGAGGAGACAAACTCAATCCAGCGAGGATACTTGTAGAGGGCGAGTCGCGCTTTCACAAACTCCTTGATTTCCGTCGATAGCGATTCGCTCGGCTCCTCGCCTTCGCGCAAAACGATAAAGGCCTTGGGCTTGATTAGACCATCACCCTCGTCGTGGCCAATCACCGCACATTCCAGAACCGAAGAGCATTGCAGCAGGCAGTTTTCAATCTCAGTAGGCGCCACATAAACTCCGGATACCTTTAACATATCGTCCGCGCGACCGTGATACCAAAAGTATCCGTCTTCATCCTTGTGGAACTGATCGCCGGTGGTGCACCAATCGGCGGCAAAAGTCTTTTTGGATTCTTCATGAGCGTTCCAGTAGCACAGAGCAGCCGAATCGCCTCTGACTCGCAAGGTGCCCATCTCACCAGTTGCAACTTCAGAACCGTCTGGCCCGACGATTCTTGCTTCGTACCCCTCAACGATGCGACCCAAACTTCCCGGCTTAACATCACCAGGCCGGTTCGAAATGTAGATGTGAAACATTTCAGCAGAACCGATGCCGTCGTAGATTTCAATTCCGAAGGTCTTTTTCCATCTCTCGTACAACTCCACAGGGAGCGCTTCTCCTGCGGAGTAGCAGAAGCGCAAGCTTGAGAGGTCAGCGCCCGTGTTTGCGTTGAGCATCCCATTGATCATCGTCGGTACAGTCGTGAGAATCGTGGGCCGGTAGCGTTCGATTGCGGAGTAGATCTTTTCCGGCGTGGAGCGCTCTGAGAAGAGTGCCGTTGCGGCTCCAACTGCAAACGGAAAGAGCAGATTTGTTCCCGTTGCATAACCGAAAAAAAGCTTAGGCACTGCAAGCGTCAGATCAGTTTCTGCAACTCCAATCGTGCGCTTGGCAAAGACTTCGGTATTGAAAGGCAAATCGTGCTGCAGATGTACGGCGCCCTTCGGATGACCGGTTGAGCCGGAAGTGAACAACCAGATCGCGATATCGTCGCGATGAGTGTCGGCTTGCGTGCACTCGTCGGCCGCAGCCATCATGATGTCGTTGAATGAAACCCACTCGGGCCGGCCTTGCCCTCGCGGCGCCTCCTCCTGCGCAGGCGTGTTCCCAACGACAATGATCGCGCGCAAATGAGTTGTCGTGCGGCTACCTTCAACAAAAGCGGCAACGAGTGATTCGTGAATTATGGCAACGCGCGCGCGTGTGTATTCGAGATAGTAAGGATAGTCCGCGGCGGGCAGGAGTGGATTCACCATCGTGATCACCGCGCCGATTCGGGCTGCGCCAAACCAGGTCCAGACAAACTCAGGGCAATCCGGAAGGGCAATCAGAATCCGATCTTCTTGCTCCACACCTAAATCACGAAGCGCGTTCCCAACGCGGTTCGCCATACGACACGTTTCACCGTAAGTAAAAGACTGGTCTTCGAAATACAGGCAGGTCTTGTTTTCGCGGCCGGCCTCCAGATTCTGGTAAAGGAAGTAGTGGCCGAGATTGAACTTTTCGGGGAACTCGATGTTCATGCTGCTTTTGAAACGTCAGGACAACCCGCTTTTCAAAGTGTTGTGAAGCAGGGCCATATCTTCATCGTCGGCCGAAGTGAAGCGAACCGCAAAGCCAATCTCATACGCTTCGTCGACAACTTCTGACCAGAAACAAGCGGGGCCCGAAGGAAAATCTATTTCCAGGCGGATGAGTTCTCTCTGCTGCACCTGGCCTCCAGTAAGGACGAAACAGCCTGTCTCACTGATGCTGGTAACGGTGCCGACTTGTTGCGTCAGCACTCCTTCCCAGCGGACCGGGAAGTTTACTTGCAAGCGTGGAGCTGTGCGCCTTTCACTCATGCCAGGTCAGGTTCAGCAAATCAAGTGGTCGCCCGAGGCACCGGAGAACGGACAGCCCTGCGCTCCATGTTTAGTGTCCAGGTAAGTGCGGGCCTCCCACAGTTCGGGAAAGAATTTCTTGTCCAGTGTCGTCCGGAGGTAGCCGATACCTTCGGATCCCCCCGTACCGCGTTTCGCTCCCACCATTCGCTCGACCATCTTGATGTGATGAAAACGCCAAAGCGAAAAATATTCGTCATGTTCAAGCAATGCCTCGGCGAGCTGAAACTCTTCATACCGTTCTTCGAAGTGAGTGAGAATCTCCAGGACCGCTTGAGTTCGCTGGCCATAGAGTTTCTTCCGTTCGGTCTCTGAAAGCGATTTATCTTCCGCCGGTGCATTGAGACCGCGGCGTCGTAATAGTGCGAAGAATTCATCGCCGAGCGACGGCGCTGCAAACCGTTGCTGCAACCGCTCATGAGCGAACGAGTCGTCGCGAAATTCATTCAGAATGCTTTCCAGCTTGTGTCCAGAGGTGAATTCGATTTCGCGAAACTGCATCGACTGAAAACCGCTAGCGGGATTAAGTTTATCGCGGAAACCCAGAAAGTTTATCGGAGTCATGCTCTCCAGGATGTGAATTTGATTGACCAGCAGTTTCTCGATCTCGACGACGCGCGCCATTGTTCGAGCAGCGGCGGGCACGCGATCGTCTCGCATCATCGAAAGTGCCGCATCCAACTCGTGCAGAATTTGTTTGAACCAAAGCTCGTAAGCCTGATGGACGGTGATGAAGAGCAACTCATCGTGATGCTCAGGACCAGACAAGCAATCCTGCAAGCTGATGAGGTCAGGAACGCGCAGATATTTATTGTAAGAGAGCAGGGGATTGGCGCCGTAATCTTTCGTCATATTGAGCTTTGATCTTTGTACTTTGACCTTTGAGATGCCTTCTTAATTTTGAACTACGAACTCTAAGAACCAAGTTCAAAGTTCAAAGTACGTTTTCTTTAAAACGCCGCTCCCGCAGTCTCATGTTTCGCGTACGCGTGCGAATCTCTAATCGACTTCATCTCTTCGATGATGAGCTCCAACTCTTCATCCTTGGTATAAAAATGTGGAGAGATGCGCACGCCCGCGCCGGGCCGATAATCAACTATGAATTCGCGGTTGATTAGCTCAGTAGCTAATGCTGCGGCGTGCTCATGCATGACCGTAACCGTACCACCACGCTGGGCTGGATTTTTAGGGCTAGTTACGGTAAATCCAGCTTCCTCAGCCAAAGCTATTAAGCGTGTAGTTTGTCTGACGCTTTTGGCGCGAATGTTTTCCACTCCGATTTCATTGATGATGCGATAACCAGATTGAGCGGCGTAGAGCGCTGGGATTGCCGGCGAGCCATGTAAGAAGCGGGCCACATTGGGTGCGTAGCGCAGCTCAGTCGCAAACGCAAAAGGCTCTTCATGCGCCATCCATCCGGTAGTCTTCGGCTGCAACTTGGTGTGCAAATCCGGGCGGATATACACGTAACCTGCTCCAGGTCCCCCGCACAGCCACTTAACTGAGCCGCCGGTAGCGAAATCTACTCCCAGGTCTTTCACGTTGAAAGGCACGGTGCCGGCTGACTGGTAAGCGTCAAGCACCGCCATCGCCCCGACCTCGTGTGCACGGTCAATAATTGCCTTTGCGTCCTGCAAAAAAGCGCTTTTAAAGAGCACGTGTGAAAAAGGCACCAGTAACGTGTCTTCATCGATCGCGGCCAGCATTCGTTCGAGAGGGACTGTAATGCCGTCGTCAGATTTGACCTGTTCGATGCGTATCTTTCCTTCGCGAGCATGCGCTTCGTAGACATACATCACCGAAGGGAAGTTGAGTTCTGAATAGACGATCTTGTTTCTTTTAGGTGTAGGTTCGAAGCAGGAAAGGATCAGCGACTGGCAGATGGAAACATTCTGGTGCATGACGGTGGAGCCGGGTTCGGCGCCGATGATGCGCCCCACTTCGTCTCCGACGGTTAACGGCATATTCCACCAACCTTCGGCCCAGGCGCGCACGCCCCTGGTAGCCCATGTTTCCGCGTAATCGTGCAAACGATCGTAAGTCGACCTCGGCATCGCCCCCAGACTATGCGAGATCAGGTAGACCGTCTTGTCGACAATCGGAAACTCACTCCGCCACTTAAGCAGTTCGTCCGTCAAGCAATTCCTCCTGTTTAAGATCGTTCTTAATTTACCACAGAGTGAAATGGGTCGCTCAGACACAGGTTGGAACCTCGCAAAAAAGTTCGGTCTTGTTCGTCACATTTCGGTCGGCATCACCATTCTCCAATGAAGGTTGTCGCAGGCGCTGTGCGAAAGCGACTTGCGCGGAAAATTTCAGAGGAGAGTGAACGACATGTTTAAGAAGACATTAATCGTACTTGCAGCGACTTTGGCTATTGCCGGCTGCACACCTGAACCAGATACCAATAAAGCAAAGCCGGCCGAGGCTGTTCCCGCCACTCCAGTCCCGGCGGCAACGCAGCAGCCGACGACTTCACCGACTCCGGCCGCAACAGCATCTCCGGTTGCTCCATCGTCGCCAGCTCCGTCACCTTCGCCAGTAAAGCCTGGCGCCAAGAGTCAAGATAAGTGATTGGTCGCTGGTCCCGCGTGCAACGGCATCAATAGCTTTGGCAACTGAGATGAACAATCGCGATCCTTAAAAAGGATTCCGAAGTCAACGATGAGGCGGGAGAAAGTGGTCTAGCCGTTTTCTCCCTGTCAAATTCTTCTATGCCGCTTCCGAAGAGAGTTGATTCATTGCGCCAAGACGACTTCGATCGGCTCTTAGGCTGGCTTGACGACGATCGTGAACGAGCAGGAGCAGAATACGAAAAACTTCGGCGGCGGCTAACGACCATTTTTGCCGCGCGTGGCTGTCGCATTCCGGAGGAATTGGCGGATGAAACTATCGATCGCGTATCGCGCCGGGTCGCCGATATTCAGCAGAACTACCAGGGGAACAAGGCGCTCTATTTTCTCGGCGTAGCAAGCAATGTGCATCATGAATACTTGAAGCGGCCGCCAGTCCCAATGCCCGTTATGGAAATTGCAGACACAGATCAAGAGCTAACTCACGATTGCCTGGAACAGTGTCTGGAAAAGCTAACGGAGAGATCACAGTTCTTGATCAGGCAATATTACGCGGAAGACAAAAGCGCGAAGATCGGGCTGCGCAAGGCGCTTGCTAAGCAGTTAGGGCTTACCCAGAACGCTCTTAGAGCGCGCGCGTTACGGATTCGAGAAGGACTTCAATTCTGCATCGAACGCTGTCTCAGTTCAGGATAGATACAAGAAACCGTTTGCAGGACGTTTTCAAGAATGAGTGAAGAAGAAACAAACCTCGATCAGAATGAAGCAGGCGCAGTAACTGACTACGCTATTCGCCAGAGTTTGCTTGGGCGTGCCGACGCCGTGGAACAGGCGAAATTTGAAGCATTGCTGATGCTGGATGATGGGTTTGAGAGCCGTGTTCACCGTCTGGAACTTGAGCTTGCCGACGATTTCAGTTTTGGCAGGTTGAGTTCTGAAGAGCAGCAGCTTTTCACTGCTCGCTTTCTGGTTACGCCCAGCCGAGTGCGCGAGTTGGCTGTGTCTGAAGCGCTGCGCAAAGTTACTTCCAGCCAATCAAGCATTCGGACGAGAGCAGCCGGGAAACATTGGAACGTCAGTTCCTTAAACTTCTTCGCGTTCGGCCGCCCCTTCGCAAGCGCCGCGTTGGTGGCCGTTGCCTTGCTCGTATTTGGGGCTCTGTTTTGGCTTTCACTGAAAGCTCCGCCGTTGCGTCCGCCTGCGCTCAGCAAGCGACTACCCTCGCCGAGTCCAGAAAAGCAGTACGCGCACCCAGTTGTATCGCCGAATCCGAAAGACAATTCGGCAAAAGACCTCGGCCCTGCACCACCACAGCAGATCCCAAGTCTCACGCTGCAGCCTGAGAGCAAGTCGGAGAGGAAGCAAACCTTGCAGCTTTCGAGTGCTGAAGTGATCGGAATTCGATTAGAACTGCTGGTCGAGGTTACTGGCGATCTTGCCGCAGGCGGTGCTTATGAAGCAAAGGTGACGTCAGCTGACGGACAGCAAGTGGCACTGTCCTCAGAGCTCAAGGTACAGCCTGGAAGTCAGCCAAAGGTTGTTCTTAATCTGCCGGGACCAAACGTAAAGAGTGGAGACTACTTGATCGAGTTGCGGAGCGCTTCCGCAGGCCTAACCCGCGAGCCAGAGCGTTACAGTTTTACAGTTAAGCTGGAATAGGGATCGCTGGGATGTTGCTTGCACAAAAGTACTTCGCAAGCGCACGCATTGAGTGAAGACTTAGCGCGTTTAAGCGTTAGCCCTTCAGGCTTGCCCCCTGAACGAGGTGTTGCGGCAGTTGGACGCCCAAGAATTTAACGCGTCTTTTTGAGTGGTCCGAATTCGGCGCATGACGTCCACGGAGAGACGCCCTACACAAGTCACTCTCCGCAGTCGTGATAGAGTGGCAACTTCATGTGGAAGTTTGCCAATCCGATTCGTCACCAGCTTCCGGAAGCGCGCTGGCCTTCTGCAGCAGAGGCAGCGCGTTCGCTGTTGTTTCAGCCGATTGCTGTTGGTCAATTGCAACTAAGTAGTCGGACCTGGGTACCCGCGATGGTGCCCTGGCGGGCAACAGAAGATGGTTTTGTCACAGAAGCAAATCTTGATTGGTATCGGCGCTTTGCCGAGGGCAAGCCGGGAGCTTTGGTTGTCGAAGCTACTGGAGTGCGCGACATTCCAAGCGGGCCCCTGCTGCGAATCGGCCACGATCGTTTTCTGCCCGGCCTCCGCAAACTCGTCGAAGTCGTACGCGAAGCTAGTGGAGGCGAAACGAAACTCCTGATTCAAATCATCGACTTCCTTGCCGTGCGAAGACGTCCCGAGGAACGAAAGTTCTTCGAACGCTTTCTCAAAATCACTGATTATCATCGCGAGGCAATCGGCCGCTTAACCGCTGAATCACATTGGTCGACGGCGTCCGAATCTGAAATTCGCGAGTTCTTAACTCAGACCTCACCCGAAACATGGCCACAAATCCTTAATGAAAGGGAACTAGAGTCGCTTCAGTTTGGTTATCGCGAACGCGTGACTGACACCGAGCTGCAACACGTTGCCGACTTGCCCCGCGTCTTGCCCGGGATTTTTGCTGAGGCGGCGGGCCGCGCGCGCTCTGCGGGATTTGACGGTGTTGAGCTCCACTTTGCACATGCTTACACGATGGCTTCGTTCCTCAGCGCGCGCAACACACGCAGTGACGGTTATGGAGGCCCGCGGGAAAACCGTGTGCGCTTGCCCTTAGAGGTTTATCACGCGGTGCGCCAGCGTGCCGGCAGCGATTACACAATTGGTGTGCGTTTCCTTGCTGATGAAGTTATTGAGCGAGGTAACAGGATCGTTGACGCGACGTATTTCGGAGTTGAGTTCGCGCGTGCGGGAATGGATTTTCTCTCAATCTCCAAAGGAGGAAAGTTTGAAGACGCGCAGCAACCAAAGGTGGGGCAGGCTGTCTATCCCTATACCGGGAAGAGTGGGTACGAATGCATGCCGACTACACTCTCTGACGCAGCCGGCCCTTTTGGTCGTACTGTTCCGTTAGTGGCTGAAATAAAAAAGGCAGTGAACGCGGCTGGATTCAACACGCCGGTAGTGGCGACTGGCGGAATCGGAACCTTCTCGCAAGCCGAGGAGATCCTGCAAACTGGCGCGGCCGACATTGTGGGATTCGCGCGGCAGGCACTTGCGGATCCTGATTGGTTTGAGAAAGTCAGGCTGGGACAGGGTGCTGCGGTTCGTCGTTGTACTTACACGAACTATTGCGAAGCGCTTGATCAGGCGCACAAGCAAGTAACCTGTAAGCTCTGGGATCGAACCGAACTCGACGATCCTGAAATTGTGTTTGCAGAAGATGGCCGGCGACGACTTATACCACCAGCGTGGAGAAGATAACTAAACGCATTTTCTATTTGTCCTTTCTCATTCTCATTCAGGGCATCCCGTATCAGCCGAGCGAGATCTTCGGGGCCGGGCACCGGAGGTCACAGACCCTGCTAAGATCTTCCTTAAAATAACGTGTTTTTCTTTTACTTACCGCGGGCTTGCTCCCACGCTTCCATAAACAAGGGGTCTCGCTTACGCAACTCTTCGTGATCAACGCGCCCACTGCGAGTCATCAAGCTGTAGGCTAGGTCCAGCGCATTCAGATGCATGTAGTCGCGCGCGTTTTCAAACCAGGTCATGCTGGTCTCAGCTGCTGCCTGGTAATTTTCGATCACCGGTTTCCGGCGTCTCTCAAAATCAATTAGCGCCTCTTCGATGTCTGATGAGGCGACACAGGAATCACGCAACGCGATCGCATCTTCAAGTGCCAGCTTTGTGCCTGAGCCGATCGAGAAGTGTGCGGTATGCAGCGCATCGCCCAGCAAAACGATATTCTGGTGATGCCAATGTTTGTTCTTCACCAGCAGGAAATTGATCCACTTGGAATTGTTTGAGAGTAGTTTGTTACCGCCCAGATCTCGCGCAAAGACCTCTTCAAGATAGGCCTGAGTACCAACCTCATCCATCACAGCAAAGTTCGCGTTGCTCCACGTTTCGTAATCACACTCAACGATGAAAGTACTGGTAGTTGAATTGAATTTATAAGAATGAGCAGCAAAGACACCCGCTTTATTTTCCCGGAATGTTAAAGTCAAACCATGGAACAGCTGATGAGTGCCATACCAAATGTATTTGTTGGGGCGAGAGCTGAGTTCGGGTTCAAATTGGACCTTGTAAGTTTCGCGAACGGTGCTGTTGACTCCATCGGCTCCGATTAGAAGAGTACTATTCTTCGCCAAGGTTGAGATGTCGTTGATTTCGCTGCGAAAGTTAAGTTTGACGTCGAGTTGTTCGCAGCGGCCTTGCAGAATCTTCAGCAGGTGCAGACGCGAGATGCCGGAAAAACTGTTCCCATGAATCGAGATCTTGTCGTCGCCGTGCAATACGTCAACATTGTCCCAAGCCTCGAAGTCACGGGTAATCTCCGCATGTGAATCCTCGTCCGCGGCCCGCAAATTTGAGAGGGTCTTGCCGGAAAAGACAACGCCCCAACCAAACGTGTCGTCGGGTCCATTTCGTTCCCACACTGCAATTTCATGCGCCGGATCAACCTGCTTCATGAGAATTGCAAAATACAATCCCGCAGGGCCGCCACCGATGATGTTGATTTTCATCGATTGTTGGAAGGGCTGAAATTTAACCGCCGAGACGTAAAGCCGCTAAGACGCTAAGAAATCGTAAAAAGCCAAGGGACTCACCTTCATGATTAAAGCTTGACGTCTCCAAGCCTCAGCGCCTTGGCGTTAGATGTTAGTTAGTTTGTAGGCTCTTTTAACAGCTGATTTGCGATAATTAGTTTCTGGATTTCCGACGTGCCTTCATAGATACGCAGCGCACGAACATCGCGATAAAGACGTTCGACGACTGCCCCGCGCACCAAACCCGAGCCGCCGTGAATTTGAACTGCCTGATCAATAATGCGGCCCGCAGCTTCCGTCGCATACAGTTTGGCTTCACTTGCTTGGCGACTGACGCGGCCGGCGCCGGAGTCCTTTAAGTAAGCCGCGCGGTAAACCAGCAGGCGCGCGGCATCAAGCTCGGTCACCATGTCGGCCAGTTTCTCTTGAATCAGCTGATGTTCTGCGAGCAAGCGGCCAAACTGCTTGCGCGAACTGGCATAACGGACCGATTCATCAAGCGCGCGCCGCGCCATTCCGCAGGCAGCTGCGCCGACGCTCGCGCGAAAGGAATCGAGCGTCCGCATCGCGAGCAGGAACCCATCACCTTCGGCGCCCACCATATCCTCGGCCGGCACGCGGCAATCACGAAATTCAATCTCGCCGATCGGATGGGGTGAAATTAGCGGAGTTTGTTCCACCACGCGGAAGCCCGGCATTCGTGCGCCAACTACGAACGCCGAAAGTTCTGCGCGACCACCTGTCTGAGTGCCGGTGCGCGCGAACACGGTGTAAAAGTCAGCGATGCCGGCGTTGGAAATGAATCGCTTGGTGCCGTTGATGATCCAGGTGTCGCCGTCGCGCGTCGCTGTGGTCTTAACTGCAGCGACATCCGATCCAGCTTCGGGTTCAGTGAGGGCAAAGGCGGCAATCGCTCGGCCTTCGGCAGCGCGCGTCAACCAAAAGTCTCTTACATGTTCCGGCGCCGCCTGGCTAATCGCATGCGTGCCCAGACCCTGCATCACAAACGCCAGATCTGCGAGCGAAGACGAATAGGAAAGCATTTCGCGGATTAAACAGAGGGAGCGGACATCGAGCTGAGAACCGTGAGAGGCAACTGCATATCGCAGCAACCCTGCTCGTGCGAGCGCTGCCACGAAATCACGTGAGCGATCGTCAAGGGCGCGTTCCTCGACAGCACGCTCTTCAATTTCTTCTTCAACGAACGTCGCCATCTGCGCCGCCAGATCACGATGGTCGTTATTGAAGAAGGGAAGGTTGATGAATGAATCCATTTGTTTTGGAGTGCGCCGGCAGAGCGAAGCGACGACGGCGCTTTGGTTCTCACCATGCAATCTCAGGAACGTACTCATCATACACTCGCAGTCGGTCTATCTTAAAAGCATAGATTGTTCGAACCTGTGCGGGCCGAGCTATCCGTTCAAACCAAGCCGCCGAACACCACGGGTATTGATTTGCGACAAGGACCAAGCGGTGCTTTACAGGATTTTGATGAACGTAATTCAAACGAGCCAAGTAAGATTTCTCGTAAGTTAGTTTCGTTTCCCAAAAGTTGTGCCACACTTGTCGCCCATTTGCTTTATCAAGAGCATTCGTCCATTTCGCAGTTTTCTCATGGAGTTTATTCAACATTCCAGAGAGGCTCTCGGCGTCATCACAGTCTTCGGGGGAGTGTCCTACGAAATGGTAGTGGTTTGAAAAAACTGCCCACGCCTCCAATTGCCAACCGAACTCATTCGCAACCGCGAGTAGGCCGCGATGGAGGACTTCCAAGCGTTTCGGTCCACAGAAGAAGTGTTCTTTTTTATAGGTTCCGGCGGTGACGATGTAGGTGCCACGGCCTGAGAGGCGGTGCATTGGCGCGTGAGGCCAGTGAGGAATGTTCTTCAAGATCGTAGGCTCCGTATTAGTGAGGAATACAGGTTGAGGGTAACGAGACTTTAGAACAAATCTAAAGCTCCGACAAGATTGCCGATCCAAAGCGGTGTCGCGCTGCGCTTGCCACCGCACTCCAAATTAAAACTTCGGATCTCGTTTTGCAACGAACGCTTCATACGCCGCGCGGTAGTCGGGGTGCTGCATACAAATAGCCTGGGCCCGCGCTTCAGACTCAAGCGCTTTCTCGAGATTCATCTCGAGCTCGCGATTCAACATCTCTTTCGTTTTCGCTAAAGCGAAAGTGGGCCCGGCGGCTAAACGTTGAGCAAACTCGTTACAAGCATTATCGAGTTGATCTTGGGCCACCACCTGGTTGTACAAACCGATGCGTTCGGCTGCCTGGGCCGAGATGAAATCGCCGGTATACAGCAACTCGGTGGCCTTCGCGAGGCCAACCACTCGCGGCAGAAGGAAAGCCGCGCCCATGTCGGCCCCGGATAGTCCGACTTTCACGAACAGAAACGCTATCTTTGCAGCTTTACTGGCAATTCGAATGTCAGCGGCAAGAGCGATACACGCACCAGCGCCGGCCGTAGTGCCGTTCAGTTTTGCGATCACCGGCTGCGGGAGGGAGCGAATATTCTTAATCAACTCGCAGGTCATCCGCGTAAACTCGAGGAGCCCTCCCATGTCGCGACTGAAAAGTTCACCGATGATGTCGTGCACGTCACCGCCCGAACAAAACGCCCGGCCTGCTCCGGTTACCACTACTACACGAACCTGGGTTTCGTTACGAAGCGCCGCAAAGGTATCAGTTAACTCTCGATAGACTTCAAATGTCAGGGCATTGAGGCGGTCGGGGCGATTCAGAGTTATCGTTGCCACGCCGCCTTCAACCGTGTAGAGAAAACTCTTCGGACTAATCATTGTCATCAAAGCGCCGCGATGCCTTCAATTTCCACCGTTGCCCGATCGTCCAGCAGTCCTTTAACTTCGACCAATGCCATTGCGGGGAAGTGCTTGCCCATGCGGGCGCGATAGCGCTCACCGACCTCGCGCGTGCGACGGCGATACTCTGCTTTGCTCGTTACGTAGATTGTGAGGCGCGCAATCTGTGCTGCCGAACCCCCTGCCGCTTCAACGACGGAAACGACGTTTGCTAGCGCGCGATCAAATTGTTCGACAAAATCGTCGCTGACAATTCTTTGCTCGGCGTCCCAGGCGATCTGCCCAGCTATGAAAAGCAGCTTCGCACCGGATTCAGTGAGCACGCCGTTTGAGAAACCGCTGGGCGGCCCCAGGCTCTCGGGGTTAATAAATTTTAACGTCATGAGTTGCGGAGCAAGGTATTAGATTCCGCGAGACGGAGCAAGAGCTTTTAACAGGCGCCGGCTAAGCGCCCAAACAAAAAGAGACCGCCTCTTGAGGCGGTCTCTGCAAACAAAACTGGTATGCGGAAACGTTATGTTACAGGATTTTATCGAGTCGTGTCGCCAACTGTTCCGCAAGCTTTCCGTTCGGATCGAGGCCACGAATAGGTTCGCCGTGAACAGTGCCCTGTTTGTTGAGAATGATGATAGAGGGAAGTTGATCTACGCCCATACCCTTGGAAATTGAGCCGTCAGGGTCGCGCAGCACAGTAACTTTCAACCCATACTTGTTCGCAAATGCCCTCAGCTGTGCGTCGGACGCGAAGTTTTTCGACTTCTCGTCTTCCGATTCGGTGCTCACGAAATAAACCACGACACCCCGGTTGCTGTATTCATCTGCGAGTTTTCTGATGCCTTGCAATTGCGCGCGAGAAAGCGGCAACCACGAAGCGCCAAAAGCAAGTACCACAACCTCGCCACGAAGGCTTTCAGCGGTCACAGTTTGACCATCGACCGAACGCATCGAGAACTCCACTGCACCATCATTTTTTTGCGCGAGACCGAGGGTTGAGCCAACGAGTACCAGCAGTAATACGGTCGTGAAAACCCTGGGTTTGTTAAAAGTCATTTCGTCTCCTTCGTCGGAATCCCGGGGGCGAGTAACACTTGTTCACCCTCGCCAGGGGGGTAGGGCCGACTCACCTTAGATGGCCAACCGCTAGCTTTAGTTGGTTGGCTCAAACGGGCCGGATCTTATCAGGGTCCAAGCTGATTGGCGGCGCGCCAAACACTTCCTCGTGCAAAGCGGCGTAATCATCCCATGTATCCATATCGCGTGCAATATAAGGTGAATCTACTTTCAGGCGCTGAACCTGATTCTTGTGAGCGTCGAAGAACTCCTTCAATCCGTGTCGCGGATCAAGAGTCAGAAGTGCACGACGAAATTCCAGGTCGACTAACACCGGGTGGCCACCACGCTCGTTGTATTCCGGAATGATTAGTTTCGCGCCGGCTCGCCATGCTTTGAGAACATTCTCGATTACCGAAGGAGGAATCGCTGGTTGATCAGTTAGGGCGAGGAGGACAGCTCTTGCTGTTGCCGGAACCGCTTGCACGCCGCAGGCGATCGAAGCGCTCATTTCGCTTTGCGGATCCGGGTTAGTGACGAACTGAGTTGATTCGGGTTGAACCAGGCTTGCTCTTAATTCGGCGGCGCGGTGACCAGCCACGACCACGATGTCTTTCACACCTCCAGCGCGGAGGTTGTCGAGGCAACTATTAATTACGGTGGATTTGCCGAAAGGAAGGAGAGGTTTGAAAGCGCCCATCCGTCTTGATTGGCCGGCAGCGAGCAATATGGCTACCACGGTCTTTGGTCTTTGCAATTGGGTCTTTGTCATATGGAGCGCGGTGGCAAGCGTAGCGCGACACCGCTTTGGATTGGTATGGATGTGGCGACCTAAGTACACATCCAAAGCGCCGTCGCCGCTACGCTTTGCTGGCGCACTCTAAACTTATTGAAGTTGCTGCAAAGCTCGGAGGGTGTATTCCCGCGTCATCTGTTTGCGCCAGTTCATTACGAAGTCGGTATTGTCGAGTGGTCGGGCGCGGACATAAGCGGCCTCTGCCGCTTCGTTGATCCGATCGGGATCGAGTGAATTGCCGATTAGAGCTTGAGCTGCTTCAGTTATGAGGAGAGGAGCAGGAGCCACGCCGCCGAGAACGATTCGAGCGTCGGCAATGCGATCACTTCCGGACTCAGTTCTGACGTAAGCTGCGACGCCGAGCACGGGAAAATCAAAGGCGCCGCGGCGCCGCAGTTTTTGATACGAAGCACGCCAGCCATTCGTCGGCGGAAGTTGAATATCAACCAGAAGTTCGTCAGGGCGTTTGTGCAGGTAATCGATGCCATCGTCGTTGTACAAACCAGCTGCATCAATGAGCCGTTCCCCAAGCGTGGAAGCGAACCGCAGTTTTGCGCCAATCGCAACCATGACAGGCACGAGGTCGGACGACTGCACCGCCCAGCACTTGGAACTGCCGGGAGCGACCCAACAAATGTCGCCATCCTTCTTCAAACAGAAGTTGATGCCTTTGCGCCATTCATAATTCTGGTCGTAGTAGTTGCAGCGTGTATCGAGCAGAAGGTTGCCGCCAATCGTGCCCATATTGCGCAATAGCGGGGTTGATATGGTTCGCGCCGCATGAGCAACGACTGGATAGTCGCGGTTGATGAGGGGATGTTCGATGACGTCGGTGAGCGTTACCGACGCGCCGATTCTTATTCCTGACTTGCCGTCACCCGAAATCTGATTAAGTTCCGGGAGGCGCATCACCGAAATCACCGTCTGCGGTGTTTGTTGCCGCCGCTTCATGTTGGGATAGAGATCAGTGCCCCCTGCGACAAACTGACCCTCGGGGCCAGTGTCGCCCATGATCTTAACCGCCTCCGCGATTACGCGCGGGGTACGGTAACTAAATTTCGGAAGACGCATCATTGGATTTACAGAACCAAGGATTACTCGGGAATTGATTTCCAAAGCTTCTCAAAAGCTTTAACTCCTTCCCCTTTCTGATCCAGAAACTTTGGGTCTTCATTTTTTTCCGGAATGTGACGCATTGCAAAATATCCATAGAGGAACGGACGCACACCGGTGGCCCGCTCATATATTGCCACCTGAACTTCCTGTTTAGGTCCCTTGATAACGTTTACCTTAGCCTTGCCGTCGCCGTCTCCTTTATGTGAGAGCAGCGAGGTGGTCTCCCAGGTCAAATTCAATTTATCCTTGCCCTTCTCGTGGATAAACATGGGCCCAATGAAGTCGAGCAATCGCTTAGTGAGAGCTTCGGTTGACTCGTTGTCGTTCGGATAGGTTACGAACATGCCGGCCGGTTTCTTCGGGTCAAGCATTATCGTGCCCCTGAAAGCCGTTGATGGAATTGTCATGTAACCGTCTGGAACCTTGAACACCGCAGCACCCTTCGTCGAATCTTGGGAAGCAGTCGAAGCTGCAATCGCAACTAGCAATCCGGAAATCACCAACATGATCGCTAGTAACCGATTGAAATTTCCTATGATTCTCATCATGTGTTACTCCCCTAAGAATGCACTCGGAATTTCTTTCGCATTATCACATTAGCCTGCGTCAAAACGGGCAATGGCTCAGACCACGCCTTTTCATAAAAGATGTCCTAAGCCAGCATCAACCGTTGTCCCTTTGGCTCGGGAATTGGATCACCAAATTCTGTTGCGGTATCGAGCCAAAGCTGTACAGCTTCGTCGGCATTTGCAAGTGCTTCAGCTTTCGTTTCGCCATGCGCAATGCATCCCGGTAGTTCAGGTACTTCGGCAACGAAAACGTTGTCGTCATTGCTCCAGTAGATAATTACTTCATACTTAGGCATCGCTATCATCTCCTAGTCCGTATTTCAGGATAACCTCTCTCACTTGCCGAACCTGGGAAACTTTCGCTTTGCTTTGTCCCTTTGCAAATTGATCTTCTCGGTTACTCCGACTCTTCTAAAAATATGATGACTCCCTCGGATCCGTTCTTCAAAGCCAAGTCGCCTTAGTAGTTGCCTCAACTCATCAAACTCAATATTGGCATCCGATCTGCCGCGCAGGATGTTAAGTAGAAGCTTCTCATATTTGGCCATCAGATTCTGGCCTCACGAATGCACTGCTACTCTCGGCATCTCTTTGCCGTCGCCACCTTCAGCCGGCGTCATCACCTTCAAAGGATCAGGCCACTCAATTTCAGGCACGCCGTCCGGGCCGTAACGATGACTGCGACCACGTTCCTTGTCCCGGAGTGCCTTCAACACTTTCTCCGGCATGATCGGTACTTCATCGATACGCACACCCACGGCGTCATAAACGGCGTTTGCTACCGCGGGCGGCACAGGCAACAACGGTCCCTGTCCGACTTCCTTCGCGCCAAACGGACCGTTCGGATCTGCATCTTCGATCAGGTAAGTCTTGACGTCGCACATCTCCAGTGTCGTGGGACTCTTGTATTCCAGCATCGAAGGGAACTTATGCACGACGTTGCGATTGCCGCGGTAAGCCATCTCTTCCATCAAGATCTCGCCGAGTCCCATGTAGACGCTGCCTTCAACCTGTCCCATTACGAGCATCGGGTTAATCGATTTGCCGATGTCGTGCGCAATCCAGATGCGCTCGACAACGACAATCCCTGTCGAAGGATCAACGTCAACTTCGGCAACTGCTGCTGAGTAACTATAAGCGGGCGACGGCCCTACGCCAGCGCCTTTGAATTTGCCCGGCGAGGCCGGTGGTGAATAGGAACCCACAGTGCCAATCGTGCCAAACTTGGATTCAGCCAGTACGACTGCTTCCGCAAAGGAAACGCCGACCTCGGGATTCTCGACATCGAATACACGACGCTCCGCCAGCGATAAGTTCTCAATCGGAGTGCCTAATTTCTCCGCCACCGCCATCACAAGTAGTTCACGCGCACGCTCGGCCGCCTGGATCGCGGCGTTACCGGTCATGAGCGTGACACGACTCGAGTAGCTACCGAGGTCCACCGGGGTTAAATCTGTGTCTGCCGTGACCACGCGTATGTCGAAAGGATCAATACCAAGGACTTCGGCGACGATGTAGGCAAGTATCGAGTCTGAGCCCTGGCCAATGTCGGTCGAGCCGCACATCACGCAAACGCCGCCCTGGCGATCAAGCCTGAGCTGAACTCCGGACTGCGGCATGTTGTTCCAGTAAATGGGCAGCCCCGCGCCGCAGATATAAGAACTGCACGCGATACCGATGCCCTTACCGTATGGCAGTTTGCGCTCGTTCTGATTCCAACCTGAAAACTTGTTTTTCCAATCCGAGCCGGCGACAACTTTGTCGATGCACTTGCCCAGACCCATGCTCCCTATGCGTAGATAGTTCGCCGTCAACGAATTTGGTTTGACGAGGTGCTGGCGCCGAAGCTCCGCAGGATCAAGTTTCAAGTCTTCGGCAATCTTGTCTAATTGAACTTCGAGCGCATAACGAGGCTGTGGCGTTCCGTGTCCACGCTTCGGTCCACACGGCGGCTTGTTGGTAAAGACGCGCACGCCCTGGAATTTGTAACGCGGTACATCGTAGGTAACCGTTTGCAACGCACCGGTGTAGAAAGTGCTTGCCACGCCGTAACTGCCATAAGCGCCGCCATCGAGGTAAGACTGGAAATGCATTCCGGTAATTGAGCCGTCTTTCTTGACGCCAGTTTTGACATGCATCAAGACTGGATGACGACCCCGGTGACAATAGAAAACTTCTTCGCGTGTCAGCGTCACCTTGACCGGCCGGCCCGTCATCATTGAAAGCTTGCAAACGATGACCTCGTGATTGAAAGGATCGCTCTTGCCGCCAAAGCCGCCGCCGTTAGGGGTGGCAATCACGCGAATGTGGCTGGCAGGAAGTTGTAGAACTTTGGCGAGTGCGCGGTGAACATAATGTGGAGTTTGGGTCGAACTCCAAAGCGTCAGTTTGTTGTCAGTATCAAAGTAAGCGACCGCAGCGTGCTGCTCGAGCGGCAGGTGAGTATTGCCTTCGTAGAAAAAAGTATCTTCGCGGACCAGATCGGCTTCGGCAAAACCTTCTTCGACATCGCCGAACTCCAGCGAAACCTTCTTATGAACGTTTCCGCCGTCACCGTATTCATGAATGCGCGGGTCTTCGATTAGCAACGCCTCATCGATGGAGGAGATCGAAGGCAGCGTTTCATATTCCACTTCAATCAGATTCATCGCATCGAAGGCCGTGTCTTCGTCGATGGCAGCGACTGCCGCCACGGGATCTCCAATGAAACGCACCTTGTCGATACAGAGCGCATGCTCGTCCTGACTCACCGGCAGGATCCCGTAAGAGATCGGCAGCTCTTTGCCGGTAATTACCGCAAACACGCCGGGTAGGGCCGCAGCTTTAGTGGTATCGATATTTTTGATTAACGCATGGGGATGGGGGCTGCGAAGGATCTTTGCGTAGACCATGCGCGGCAGGACGATGTCGTCGGCAAACTTCGTCTGGCCGGTGCACTTAGCGCGTGCATCAACTTTGCGAAATGGTTTGCCAACTACATTAAGTGGTTTGCCGTTATTCCCTTTGCTAGTCATGCAACTTCAACCAATCATCTCGAAGCGTTTGTTCCAAAGTATTTACCGCCAAGTCGCCAAGCAACGCCAAGAAAAGAAAGGGAGAGGCTGTAGGAGGCGCAACACGTTGACGCTTGTGTGATTGTCTTGGCGTCCATGGCGTTTTCCTGGCGCCTTGGCGGTAAACATCTCTAATACGTCAGCTCAAGCCATAAACACTCTCTCTTGGCAATTCCATTTCTTCCCCGCGCATACGCGCGGCCGCAAGTTCCACGGCTTCATAAATCTTGATGTAGCCGGTGCAGCGACAAATGTTTCCGGAGAGCGCTTCTCTGATCACATCACGGCTTGGGTTCGGATTCTTTTTCAAAAGTTCCTCAGCCGTCAGCAGGAAGCCGGGCGAGCAATAACCACATTGCGCCGCACCAAGGTCGGCGAAAGTCTGCTGCAACGGATGAAGCGTTGCGCCTTCAGCCATCCCTTCTATGCTCTTTACATCACGTCCCTCGGCGTCGAGCCCGAGCATCAGACACGAAAGGATCGCGCGTCCGTCAACAAGCACAGCACACGTGCCACACTCGCCGAGTTCGCAACCGTGTTTTGTTCCAGTTAGATTTAAATCCTCGCGCAGGACTTCCAGGAGAGTTTTATGTGGTGCAAATGCTACTTCAGCAGCTTCGCCATTCAAGGTAAAACTTATGTGAGCCTTTTGCTTTAATTCGGTTGACATTCAATTACAGCAACTGGAGTGTGCTTCAATACAAGTCAGACCCTCAGGCTCGGCGACGACATCTCTTTCTTCTTCGCACCATTCAACATGATGTTGTCGATCAAGCGAATCTTGCCGACAAAAGCAGCTACGGCTATCAGAATCGGCCGATCATCAAGCTTGTCGAGACGTTCGAGATTTTCCGCGTCCACAATGCCGACATAATCCAAGCGCAGGCGGGGTTCGCCTTCAATCGTGGCCTTTACCAGATCCGCGAGTTTGCCGGCGTGTCGTTCTCCCGCCTTAAATGATTCCTTGGCCTTTACCAGCGCGCGATGAATCACTGTGGCGGCAGTCTGCTCTTCAGCTGACAGATAGGAATTGCGCGAGGACATTGCCAAACCGGAATCTTCTCGCACCGTCGGCATCACCAGCACCTCGGTATCCAATGCTAGATCTTTTACGAGCCGGCGAATGATCACAGCCTGCTGCGCATCTTTCTGCCCGAAGAAGGCAAAGTCTGGCTTCACGATATTGAATAAGATTGTCACTATCGTCGCGACACCCCGAAAATGGCCAGGTCGCGATTCACCTTCGAACAACTTAGAAAGTCCGCTGACATTTACGTAAGTGGTGAAACCCTTCGGATAGATCTCTTCAACAGTCGGCGCAAAAATGTAATCAACGTTGTAGTCAGTTAAGAGCGCCGTATCTTTTGTCAGATCGCGCGGGTAGCGCTCAAAGTCTTCTCCCGGACCAAACTGCGTCGGATTAACAAACACCGAAACCACGACGACGTCACACATCCGTCGCGCCTCGCGCACCAGACTCAAGTGACCTTCATGCAACGCTCCCATCGTCGGCACGAGCCCGATAGTCCGATCCTGTTCGCGCCGGATTTTGCGCGCGACGGAACTCATGCGCTGACGACGATTAATAATCTCCATAGTTTTGGGGAACTTCAGGACTTCTCGAGCTTTGTCTCTTTCACCGAAGCGTCCAAATTCAACTCGTCCGCGGCTTCGGCGGGCAGCGCATACGACTCGGCATCGGAAGGATAGGTGCCGTTGCGCACGTCGTCGGCATAGCGCGTAACTGCGTCGGTGATTGTTTGGTGCAGGTTGGCATAAGGTCGGACAAAGCGGGCCAGTTTTCCAAAAGAGAGACCCAGCATGTCGTGCAGCACGAGGACTTGAATATCGCAGCCGGCGCCGGCGCCGATGCCGATAGTGGGAATGCTGACGCTCTTCGTGATCAGTTGCGCGATTTCACGCGGCACAACTTCCAGGACAATTGCGAAAGCTCCTGCTTCTTCGAGGGCAAGCGCGTCGTCGAGCAGCTCACGAGCGGCTTCAGCAGTTTTACCCTGGACTCGATACGCGCCCAGCTTGTTGATCGATTGCGGCGTCAAACCGATATGACCCATAACCGCGATCTCTTCATCGACGAGTCGTTTAATCAAAGGCAAACGTTTGCGACCGCCTTCGAGTTTGATCGCCTCCGCACCACCTTCTTTGACCAGGCGCAAAGCATTCTTCACGGCATCGTCAGCGCCGGTATGAAATGATCCGTAAGGCATATCGGCTACCAGCAACGCCCGCTGAACGGCGCGCCGCACCGCCTTCAAATGAATCATGATCTCATCGAGAGTGACCGGAACCGTGTTGCCATAACCGAGCACAACATTGCCCAGGCTATCGCCCACAAGCACGATATCGATACCGGCCTCATCGATGATGCGCGCGGTGGGATAATCGTAGGCGGTGAGACAAACCAGACGCTCGCCACGTTGTTTGCTGGCGCGCAATGAAGGCGCACTGACTTTTTCCGGACGCTCAGGTTTGAGATACGGCATGATTCAGCTCTCTATCAAAATGGCCTGGGGCAAAGTTGACTGCGAACCCAGACTGCAGTGTTGGGAATGTTAAGAGTTGCTAGCAAGGTAGGCATTATACGGCAAATCTCTGAGAAGTGGAGCTTAGGTGAAAGGGAGAAGCGGGGAGGGGGAGATGGGGAGACGCGGGGATGGGGAGATGGGGAGACGCGGGGATGGGGAGATGGGGAGATGGGTTAAGGAAATGGGAAAGGGAGATGGGGAGATGGGGAGACGCGGGGATGGGGAGAAAGGGAGATGGAGCCGCGGAGGGATTTGCAAGTTAGGAAGGGGGCCTGCCCCCGCCGTTTAAAGTAGCAGAAAGTCTAAGGTGTTTTGATTCTAGTATTTCAAAATTAAGAGCGGGGGTAGGCCCCCTTCAACTTGCAAATTGTCTATCCCCGCCTGCGAATTTTTCTAAGCTCTCCACTTCCTAACCAGGGATTGGTCATCCAGATTTTCGAGTAAGGTTGCGATAGTTTGTTGCAACGTCGGATGAATCAGCGAGGGCGCGAGTTCAGCCAGAGGCTGGAGCACGAAACGCCGGAGATGCATTCGGGGATGGGGAAGCGTCAGAAGTTCGGTGGCAGAAGTGTGATCGCCGAACAAGAGCAAATCTAGATCGATGACGCGCGGCCCTCTTGCAACTTCGCGCGTGCGCCCGAGTAGGTATTCGATTCTTAAAAGTCGCCCCATCATTTGGTTCGGCTTAGGCAGACCGCCACTCAGCTCGGCAACCATGTTAAGAAAGTCGGGTTGTGCAAAAGTATCTACCGGTTCACTTTCGTAGATGCTTGAAAGCCGCGTGATGTGTAAACCAGCCTCCATCATCCCGCGGATACCTAGCAACAAGTTACCGGCCCGATCGCCGAGGTTGGAACCCAGACTGACATAAGCTAAAGCTTTCGATGAACTGCCCATAGAAAAATCGTCGCTTAAGAACTCAGACCCAGTCCGCGAAGCGGACTAAGTACAAAGCAATAAGTTCAAAGTACAATGCCTCAAGAGAGAGTAAAAACGTCGTGTCCCAACTTCGAACGTTAATTTGGTTAAAGTGGACGCTGTTTCGCAACTCGTTGCGTTCCTCTAAGGCTGTCGTCAATCGCATCGCCTCCGTGCTCGGGATGTTGGTGGCGCTCGTCTTTGCGCTCGTAATCGCACTCGGATTGGGCGCAGCTGCCTACGTGCTCTCTTCGCCCGAGATTATGACGCAGATCACCAGACGCGAAGCTCGCGAGGGCTGCTGCGTTCAATTCCTTCTGCTCAATTCATCTTCTTCTCAATCCTGACTTTTTTCTACTTGATGTGGGCGACTCTACCGCTCAGCGTTGGTACCGGACGCCAATTCGAGCCGGGCCGCTTGCTGATGTATCCGATTAGTTTGCGCAAACTGTTTGCGCTGGACTTCATCAGTGAAACGGTGAATCTGCAATCAATCTTCGCAATTCCGGCCATCTTCGCGCTGGGTATCGGCGCCGGTTTGGGAAAGGGAACAATAGCCTGGGCCTTGCCGGCAACATTGCTGGCGGCAGCTTTTCGGATTGGCGCTGGCAAAGTGGTTGTCTATTTCGGTTGGTTCAATGATGCGCCGCAAGCGAGCGCGTGCCGAAAGCTTGCTCGCGCTCCTCGGGATCGTCATCGGGCTGGGTGGCGCCGTTCTGGGACAAGTAGCCCCAGCACTTTTCAAATATGCGGAATCGTTTCGTGGCTTACGTTGGACACCTCCCGGTGCTGTTGCCTTGGCCTTAACCGATGGTTTAACCGAAGGTGGCGGGCTCGATTACTTTCTTGCGCTCATCACGCTTACCGCTTATTCGGCGCTTCTGATCGTTGCAAGTTATTGGGTGGCGCAGCGAGCGGCCTTAGGCAAAGGCGGCGCCCGCCGCGATGTCAAAACCTAAGGTGAAGGCAGCAAACGAAACGTACACAGGCTGGGAGTTTCCCGGACTGTCAGGCTGAGCTTGCAGCGATAATCGAAAAAGAGCTCCGCTATGTTTTGCGCAACGCGCAAGCTCGCTTGATGGTACTAATGCCGCTGATCTTGATTGTGCTGCGAGTGGTGAACACCAATCGCTTAAGCTCCGAGATGTCGCCCGAACCGGGTTCGTTTGGCAGTGAAATTCTGACTTATGCCGAAGGAATGATTGCCACTGCCGGCGTGCTTTATGTCTTTCTGATTTTGACAGGGATCTCCTGCAATCTTTTTGCATTTGAAGAAGAGCGGGATGCGAACCTTGATTCTGTCTCCAGTGGCGCGTGCCAAAATTTTGCTTGGGAAGAACATTGCCGTGACCGTGATGGCGGCGATCTTTTCCAGCGCTCTGCTGCTGATGAACGAAATTATCTTTGGTGATCTGACGCTGCGCGCGCTTCTGTTCGCGGCGCTCAGCTTCATTGTTTTTGCGGCGCTCATGTCAATGATCGGCAACTCGCTCTCCGTGCGCTTTCCCAAGCGCATGAAGTTTGGTAAGCGCATGAATGTTTCAGGCGCGACCGGCTTGCTGCTAATACCGATCATTATTTTGCTTGCCTTACCTCCCCTGGCGGCTGCTGCGGCCGGCTTCATCGCCCAGAGTTGGTTAGTTGAATATGCTACACTGGCGTTGTTCGCGGTGCTTGCAGTTGGCGCTTATCTGCTGTTGATAGGTTCGCAGGGAGAGGCATTACAACGACGCGAAGTGGAGATTCTGGAAGCCATTCGCGAACCGTCGGATATTTGAACCAGAACGTTTAGATGACTCCAGCGATGCGCCGGCGCGCATCCGGGCGGGCAATGAGAAGCGGCCCCGTCCCTACACAAATGGCTCGCAGAAGATTTCGCAGCAATCAGCGGCACGAACCCACCACCGAGCGCTCCTTTCAGGAGTACATCCTTTCTACCTCTGCGCCGCAAACTTCCAGACTTGAACTGCTGCGACTAATCCGCGGCGGCGAAGATACCTACCTCGAACTCAAAGTTAAGCTTTCCAATAGCGAGAAGATTGCCCAGGAGATCGTCGCGCTCGCAAATACCGGCGGCGGATTAATTGTCTTCGGCGTTAACGATCAACTGCGAGTGGAAGGCGTCGATGATCCGGAAAGTGTGCAGGAACAACTAGTCAGGATTTGTCGCGAAGAAATTCAGCCGCCGCTCGTGCCGTTCATCGATCGCATCGCCTTTGATAATGGCCGGCGCGTGGTCGCGCTTGATGTGGCCGGCAAACGCCGGCCCTATCGCACGCGCGATGGGCGTTTTTATCTGACGAATCGGCGACGAGAAAAGGGAAGCCTCGCGCGAGGAGCTTTCAGCGCTCCTGGACGAGACGCGTCCCCAACGTTTTGAAAATGTTCCAGTGCTGGGTGCTTCGATAAAGGACATCGACGAAGCACACTTATGGAGTTTCCTGCGTGGGTTTGCCGGAGACGCTTTTGATGAAGCCAATGCTGCGGGTTATCCGACGGCGGAAGTTCTCGAACGCGAACTACTGTTGGGAATAAACAACGGCATTGATGTGGTGCCGACAACTGCCGGCTTGCTTTTGTTCGGCTTGGATGAACGCGTCGCGGAGTTGCTGCCGCGAGCGGCAATTGTGGCGACGCGCTTCGCCGGTGATACTACGCAATCTCCTATCGTCGAACGCGTCACACTAACGGGAAATGTAGCCACGCTTTATGAAGCAATGCTGAAGTTTGTCGGCCGTTATTGTGATCTTTGGGACGCGCGGCCACGCCGTTTTCCTGACGCCGAGCAGGGCGATAGTCCAATTGCCGCGCGCGCAAATTACCATCGCGGCGCTGTGCGCGAAGCGCTTGCCAATGCACTCATTCATCGCGATTTCGCCCTGCGCGAACCAGCTACCAGGCTTCACTTGTTCGAACACTCGTTGGAATTGATCAACCCTCGTCGCACCTTAGGATTTTCGCCCGTGGCTCTCAAAGCGATCCGCTATGGCATGACCGAGAGACTGAACCCGCAACTGGCGGCGGTCTTCACAAGCTCGGGCTATGGACAGAGTCTTTCGACGGGTGGGTTGCCGATGCTGCTCCGCGAGTCGCGTCTATTCTCAGGAAAGAAGAGCGAGATCTACGCTTTTAATGATGAGTTTCGGCTGCGCTTGCATGGCTCCTGAGGCGTCGCATCAGCGAAGCAAGATTTCCGTCATCGGATTCTTGGAGACTTTGTGCAGCGGAATGGTTGACGCAGCCGCGGCCTAGTCATATAAGTCCC
The DNA here is from genome assembly GCA_963826235.1 of Pyrinomonadaceae bacterium. Classification (GTDB taxonomy): domain Bacteria; phylum Acidobacteriota; class Blastocatellia; order Pyrinomonadales; family Pyrinomonadaceae; genus PSRF01. Next base: position 2,079,556 of record CAWGWE010000003.1, read on the forward strand.
CCGGTTAGCTCCTCCGCCAAGTAACGTTAGCGACTCTACATAAACCCGCTCTCGCAACCACCAATACAAAGGTACGCGATGACAAAAACGACCTCTAATGCGCGGCTATTTCTCGACATCGGACTTAGTGCTTTTGCCATGTTGCTAGCACTGACTCTCATAAGCTCAGCTCGAGTTGATTTGGTTAAAGCTCAGTCCAAAAAAATCTCCGACCAAGAGAAACAATCCCCCTCTAATAATTACGGTTTCTCCGAGGAGGCTCCCAGCGGAGATTGGTCAGCTCAGAGTGACATTGACGTTTCACAGTCGGATGACCCGAATGTTCCGGTGGTCATCGCTGGAATCAGATCCTATGCGGGAAAGGGTAGGTGGGGAAAACATGTAATGGTTGAGAGTGTCGTTCTTAAGAACCAAACTGAAAAAGCTGTCGAGGGAGTAAAATTTGGGTGGATCATCATCACTGAAGAAGACCGTATCAGCTTACAGGAACCGAGATGCAGCATTGATCCAAGTTTTTAGCCCATTTTTTGAAGCTGAGTTGCCCGGGCATAAATTTAAAAGGGTAGAAGGCCTATACATCGACATAGTGAAGGAAGCGATGACGTTGATTAGGGATGGAAGATTAAGCGGAAGGTTCTGGCTTAGGATTAGAATGAGTGAAATCCGCTTTGCCGACGGTTCGGTCTGGAAAGAAAATGGGTTTTAGCTTTCCGGTGAGCCGAGAACTGGTTTCCTGTGCTTGCCCTGTTGATAGCGGTTTGCGGTGGAACTTCAGATGGGCGGCAGTGGGTAGTTACGGGAGCAGAGGGCAGCAGTCTCATTGAGTCTGCCGAAAAAAACAGAAGGCAGCGAAAACTTATTCGCTGCCTTCCGTTTTTCACTGCCTACTGCCTCTATCCCTTCGGTGCGTTGTAAACCGAGCGAGCCTGGATGTTGTATTCCTTATCGTCATACACGCCGTCGCCGTTTACATCCACACTCACTTTGATCTTGTGTTGCTTGCCGTCGCGCACGTCGCCCGGGTTGAACGCGAGACTGTACTGACTCCTCAACATGTTATTGATCGACTGCAGGATGCTGGGAAGCTCTCCTTCAAATGTATAAGGGAAGTAAGCGCCACCAGTTTCCTTGGCGAATGTCTTTAACGTGTTATCGGCTTGCAGGAACGTTAAGCGGCCGGGTAGCCAGTGAGACTGTCCGTCGCGCCTAACAGGTGTTCATATTTCTTGAAGAAGAGATTGCCCGTGCCGATTATATAAACGGGAATGCCGGCATTTTGCAGTACCTTGCGAGCGTCGCCGTAGTTGATCTTGCTGAAAGTATCGATCCCTGAAGAAATCAGCATCACGGCGCGCCGTCGTCCCTGCACCGTCACCAGCCCGGCGTAGTCAGACTTTTCTTCTTTTGTATCTTCAAGCACGACCGAATCACCGCGTCCTCCCAGCAGCACAAATTTCATGCGTGTCGAAAAGATTGCTTTCGCGGAAAGCCGGCTGATTGCGAAGCAGCAGATTGATCACTTCATTGATGCGACGCGGATCGTTTGTGAAGTCTGTCAGAGGGGTGGGCCGAATGTCGTAAGCGACAACGGAAACATAGTCGTCGGGTGGCTTAATAAACTGTGAGAGGAACATCGCGGTCGGCCGCAGCACTTCATACGTGCCGGGGTCCTAACCGCCACTTTGGCCGAATACCGAACTGCTCAGACCACTTGCTGTATTCCAGCGCCATCACCACCGTAATGGGCGCCTCCGGCGTTGAGAAGTTGGTGATTACCTGCGGAGTGTTGTCTGCAAAGATCGCGAAATTTTCTTTCTTCAGGCCGGTGACGATCTGTTCCGTTTTCTTATGAAAGACGACAGTATCGACGTTTACGATCTGTGTCGAGATCGTTACTTTGTCCGCGTCCTGAGGCTTTCCCACAATGTCTGGAGGTGGAGCTTCTTCCTGCTTCTCCGCCTCTTTGCCGGGTTCCGGACGCTTATTTTTCTTTTGATTTGAAACTGGAGGCTGGCGCCGCGACTGTGCAAACGCGAGACTGAAGTCTGCCCCGATCAGCAGACTCAGGACGAGCGCAACGCCGATAATATGGTGGTAATTCTTTAAGCGATTCATAACCTTAGCCCTGAAGACAGCAAAGTAACGCAAACTGTCAGTTTGCGTTACTTACGCCCTAACAGCTGCAGATTTCAAAACGAGTCGTCTGATCAGGTCTGATGCTCGGAAACGAACCGCAGGTTGCTGCTTTTATCGCGGTGAGCCGCCGGCTTCGGCCTCGATGGCGACGTCATAAGTTCCCGTGTTGTCGCTCAAATCGCCTTCGTTCACGCCCAAGAAACAAGACGCCATCGCGCTGGGCGACAAAGTCGCGCCGCGTGCCGATCAGAATGAAATCATCATTATCGTCGCCGATCACTGCGATCAAAGCGCCGGTGGCCTCGTTCCGCATCAGTTTTTCGTTGTCCGGGTAAGTCGAATTTCCGAGGGGCGTTGCGAAACGACCGCGACCAAGCGAGACGCGACCCGAGGAACTAATCCGCAGTCGTTGTCCCTTGCGCACCACAAGGCCGCTGTTTGACCAACCGTTATTCGCATTATCCGCTCGCACGGCAACTTTGATTGTGAAGAAGGTGGGAGTATTCGAGATGGGCTGCCCGGTATCTCTGAGGAGCGCTCGAAGTGTCGGTAGGAAGATTCGATCTGGTTGGCTGCGAAACTGGCTCGCGGTTCATGGACGTGTCGTCGTTGGCAAGCGTTGTCGCGGCCGCGGTTGTGGCCGAATCGAACTCGATCGACTCGATGTCCTCAACGTAGACGGTGGTCCGGCCGCGGCGGCCTTTCGACCCGGCTCCGATCAGCACCGTGAACTGTTGATCGCGAAAGCCAATCACCTGGCCACGAATGATGCTCCCATCCTTCAGACGAATGGTGTCAGCAAGGGTCGGAGCAACTAGAGCGGCTGTTAGGAAGAGTGCAAAGAGGGCGCAGGAAAACTTTTTCATCATTCTTCTCCAGCAGGCATTTCAATTACGAGGTTTAGCAAGACTCGAATGCTTTTGCAAGCGGGAGAGGTGTGTAACGGCTGTTGCGATGCGCTGACCAGCAAAAAAGGTTGTGAAACTGCTGTTCTGGGGGCTATATAAGCGGATGATTGGATCCAAACTGCTGCTCTCATTCTCACCGCGCTTCAGCGCGATGTGCGCACGGCTCTAAAATCAGAAACCGTTAAAGGTTTCCGTTTATCCTGATCCATTGGCACCGGGCTGCAAGCCCGGTGAGCATAGATCAGTGTGATGACTGAGGGAACACATGAAACTCAATCTGGCTCTCTTCCTGCTATTGATCTTTCCGTCATCGATTTCTTCCCAGACGCGCCAGCGCCACCTGACTCGCCTCGTCGATCCCTTTGTGGGAACCGGCGGACATGGTCACACGTTTCCCGGGGCCACGCTGCCCTTCGGGATGGTGCAACTCAGTCCGGATACTCGGCTCAGCGGTTGGGACGGATGTTCCGGTTATCACTATTCAGATCACATCATTTACGGTTTCAGCCATACGCACCTGAGCGGTACCGGCATCCCGGATTATGGCGACATCCTACTGATGCCGACAGTTGGCGATATTCACTTCGACTCAAATCCTGACGTGGCCGGCAAGGGTTACGCATCGCGCTTCAGTCATCAGAACGAAACCGCTCGGCCCGGCTACTATTCAGTACGACTGGATGACGACAACATTTTCGCGGAACTGACGGCGACTAATCGCGTAGGTTTTCACCGCTACACCTTTCCCAAATCAGATCGCACCAACATGATTCTTGATCTTGCTCACCGTGATCGAGTTCTCGAGTCGTATCTAAAAATCATCGACAGTACCCATGTCGCAGGTTTTCGCCGCTCCGAGGCCTGGGCAAAGGACCAGATTGTCTATTTCGTGATCGAGTTTTCACGGCCGTTTATTGAGTCGAGCTTAAACTCCGCCGGCAGCATGTCAGCCGCAAAAGAGGAACGCGGGACGAACCTGAAAGCCGCGTTTCGTTTCTCAACTCCAGACGGCGCACCACTTTTGATTAAGGTTGGACTCTCAGCAGTGAGTATTGAAGGCGCTCGCGAGAATCTAAATGCAGAGATTGATCATTGGGATTTCGAGCGAGTGAAGACGGATGCTGATCGCATCTGGAACACCGAACTTGCAAAGATCATCGTGACGGGTGGCAATGAAAATCACTTAAAGAACTTCTACACGGCGCTCTACCATTCGATGTTGGCGCCAAACCTTTTCATGGATGTAGACCGCCAATACCGCGGTCGCGATTTCAAGACTCATCGGGCAAAAGATTTCGAGAACTACACAGTCTTTTCGTTGTGGGACACCTTCAGAGCAGCCCACCCGCTTTACACGATCATCGATCAGCGACGCACGCGCGATTTCATCAACACTTTCCTGGCGCAGTACGAGCAGGGAGGGCGGCTTCCCGTATGGGAACTGGCCGCGAATGAAACCGACACGATGATTGGTTACCACGCCGTGTCTGTGATCGCTGATGCGGCTGCTAAAGACATCGAAGGATTTGATCGCAAGCTTGCTTTGAAAGCAATGAAGCACAGTGCCGGCCAGAAACACTTCGGTCTCGAAGCCTATGTTGATCACGGGTTCATGGGGATGGAAGAAGAGCGAGAGTCGGTTTCGAAGACCCTCGAATACGCTTATGACGATTGGTGCATCGCCGAGTTCGCGCGACGAGAAGGACAAACTGATGACTACGAACGTTTCAGCGCGCGCGCTCAGTACTACAAAAACGTTTTCGATTCTGCGTCAGGGTTCATGCGACCGCGGACAAACGCGCAATGGCTGGCGCCGTTTGATCCGCGTGAAGTCGATTTCAATTTTACGGAAGCAAATTCCTGGCAGTACACCTTCTTTGTGCCGCAAGACATCAGCGGGCTGATGACGCTGATGGGTGGAAAGCCGGCGTTTGCCGCCAAACTCGATGCGCTATTTGCTGCCTCAAGCAAAACAACCGGTCGCGAACAAGCGGACATCACGGGAATGATGGGCCAATATGCGCACGGAAATGAACCGAGCCATCACATGGCCTATCTGTACAACTATGCGAACCAACCCTGGAAGACGCAGGCGCGCGTGCGGCAGATCATGGACAACTTTTACCAGCTGGCGCCGGATGGACTAATTGGAAATGAAGACTGCGGACAAATGTCGGCCTGGTTTGTATTGAGTTCTGGCGGGTTTTATCCGGTTACCCCGGCGCGCCAATCTATGCGATTGGCAGTCCCTTGTTTCCCCAGGTGCGCTTCAATCTTGAAAACGGCAAGTCTTTCGTGATCAGGGCTCGGCGGGTTTCGAAGACCAACCTTTATATTCAATCGGCAAAGCTGAACGGACGACCATACTTAAAATCTTTCATCACACACAAAGACCTGATGAGCGGCGGGGAGTTGATTTTTGAAATGGGACCGCGGCCAAATCTGAACTGGGGGTCAAGCGATCATCAATGTACCGGTGTCAGAAATTAAAGCGCCGGAGATCGTTCCAGTTCCCCTAATTAAGGCTTTGGGAAAAACCTTTAAGGACTTCCTGGTGGTCTCATTGTCAGGCATAAGCAAAGATCTGGAGTTTCATTTCACGACCGATGGTTCAGAGCCAACGATCAGATCTCAGAGATTTACACGGCCCATCTTGCTCGACAAGTCGGCAACTGTTAAAGCGATCGCCATCGATCGCCGCAGGCAAACAAGTCTCGTGGTCACTGCAAAATATCACCAGATCCCGCACAAGTGGTCGCTTGTGCTCACTTCGAAATACAGTTCGCAATACAACGGCGGCGGTGACCTGGCACTGATTGACGGGATCAGGGGAACCAGCAACTGGAGCGGCGGCGGCTGGCAAGGATATCAGGGACAAGATCTAATCGCGACAATCGATCTGGGAAAAGTGCAACAGGTGTCGCGTCTGGGTGCGGGATTTTTACAGGATGTTGGTTCATGGATCATGATGCCTCGGCAAATTAATTTTGAAGTATCAACCGATGGAAAGGTATTCCGGCCCGCGTTGTCCATTCCGGTTAACGTACCGGAAAAAGACTACGGCGTGATAATCAAAGACTTTGCCGGCTCGCTGCAGGGAGTTGAGGCGCGCTACGTGCGCATCCTCGCTCGCACATACGGAAAGCTACCGTCCTGGCATGCTGGAAGTGGCGGTGATGCGTGGATCTTCGTTGACGAGATAATTGTGGAGTAGAACTGTGGGAGAGAAAGAAAACAGCCGCAGATTTTCGCGTGCTATCCGCGAAAATCTGTGGCAAACTTTTTTCCTACCTACCAGGACACTTCGAACTCGTACTCCGAAGCACCGCCGCGAGAATCCCTTATGCGAATCACTGCGGCAAAATCGTTTTCTCGCGAAGGCTGTTGTTCGATGAACATTTCGCCGCGACCTCTTCTCTTTTGCAGGGAGACAGTTACTCGACGGCGCGGCAGTGATGCGGAAAAGTTTGTCGTGGCGTTGTAATAAGGAGTGCCTCCAATCGTTTCCACGTCGGCCTGGCCCCCGCGAATCACAATCCTGACGTCGTCATCTACGCTGCCCCTCCAGGTCATTCGCCCGGAGCGTGCGGGAAAGTTATCGTCGTCACGCGGATCACGCGGACCACGAGGATCGTCACGCGGAGTGATAAGCTCCGTAGAGATGTCAGCCATAATCAACTGAATATCGGACCAGCGATTTGGGTCTACGTTGTTGCTGTCGATTGGTGTGGCCAGACTCTGCAAAACGTTGAACGCATCGCGAAGATCATTGCGTCGCACCCGGTCAGTTACCATGCGGTTGAACAACCGGGCGCCGCCACTAAAATGATGAGCCAACATTGCCGCCTGGACATTGCGACTCTCGCGAAAGACGCCACTCGACGGACGGTAGCTGGCGTCGGCAAATAGGTTGGCTTGGGTTACCAGCCGGGATGAAAGTTCACTGAGCCGGTTTTGCGCTGAACCTGTCGAGGCAAGACTAAGGTGCGCCAGAAGCAATGCGGCCGTCATTGTAAGAATTCTTTTGGTAGTCATGATGTCTCCTCGATGCTGTTGAATCAATTGAAGCTTCGTAGCTGAGATTGTTTGCCTTCTCGCGGGGTGTGTCAATGACGATTTGCAATTGCCGATTGGCGATTGGCGATTGGCGATCTCGTGGCGTACAAATCGGTACAGTGCGGGAGCCGTAGCGACCGTGCGGATTGCCGATTGCCGATTATTTACAGTTCAGTACTAAGCAATCCGTACAGTACGGTAGTGGTCGACCAATGAGGATTGCCGATTGCCGATTGGGAATTGCCAATTAGTTTCTAGCCAGGATTCCAATCGGAAATTGGCAGTTGGAAATTGGCAATGTTCGGGGTCGCTACCGCCGTACCGAGTCGCGACGAACGCTGAGCGGTGTTGTATTCACGTTTTTGGAATTGTCGGGATAGATGCAAAACACGGTCGCTAGCGTACCAAGTGATCTGACTCAACTAATTGGCAACCGGCAATCGCCAACCCAATGCCTTTTAAGAATCTGCGTCATCTGCGAAAATCCCGCGGCTATTCCTTCTTATAAAAAAACTGTGCTCGGTTTGACTGGCTATGATTGAGGCAAAAACAATAACTGTGATGCGACACTTGACCAAAGTCGAATTGGAAGCTGGTCTTGACGATATTCGCAACGCGCCGAAAGACTGCGGCACGGTGCAACTGATCGTGCGACGGCCAGAGACTGATCACAGAGAGGTGCTTGAGGAGGCCAGCCTCGATCTGGTTCACGGCCTGATAGGTGATAACTGGAAGACTCGTGGCAGCCGCCGCACCGATGACGGCTCTGCGCATCCCGATATGCAGCTCAACGTCATGAACGCCCGTGTGATTAGTTTGATTGCTCCGGCAAAAGAGAACTGGTGCCTTGCGGGCGATCAACTTTATCTTGACTTAGATCTCAGCGCCGGCAACTTACCGGTCGGCGCGCGCCTAAAAATTGGTTCGGCAGTCATCGAGGTGACGCCACCGCCGCACACTGGCTGTAACAAGTTCGTCTCGCGCTTTGGCCTCGAGGCGATGAAGTTTGTTAATTCTGAACTAGGCAGAGAACTGCGTCTGCGTGGTCTGAACGCAAAGGTCATTCAATCCGGCACCGTCCGAACCGGGGACGCGGCGCGCAAAGTTTCTTAACTCATCTTGCCTCATCAAGCTTAGCCTTGGCCTCAGCGAACATCGCTCTTACCTTGGTAAGCTCATCGAGCGTCATAGTCACTCGCGCCTGCTCACACACGCCGGTCGTAAGGCTGACGGCATTGCCACTGCGCGTTTGTCGAAAAACGCCGACTTCAAAATCACCGAGGGTGCGGTACTTTCCTTCGAAACCGACGAGTTTCGTCATCGTTTCGTTGACGCGCGAGACAGCGTCGATCCCCGCGAGCAAACCATCTATCTCCTCGTAATCGATGAAGGCTCGACTCTCCTGTGGCCTTTCACCGCCGCTGCCCAAAGCAATGACAATCCCAGTTACGCGCGTCGCCCGCGCGATATCGCGCAACTCGACAGCATCCACTCGTACACCCCTAACGTCGATGGAATTAACCTGGGTGAAGCCTTTCACTACGACAGTTCCGTAACGCTCATCAAAAGCTTCAAGTTTGGTTCGCGGCTCAACAGGCTCGCAGCTTAGCCGTCGCCAGAACTGTGGACCGGGCCGTTGCGCGACGCTCGGGGAGACGGACGCTGCGCCAATAAAAGAAAGCAGAAGAGCACAGAACAGCAATCGTATAAGGGTCATAACCAGCTCCTTGGTGAAAATCTAGTCGCATTCCCACGTGGCTTTAGCCAGGTAGAGATCCTCGAAAATCATTTGAACGGTTTCCATCTTGTCACTTAGCACTGATCACTGACTGAAGTCAGGCTTGAACGAGAGAAAACCGAAGGTACTTTTGTACAGAGGTCAGTTGTACCGCTTCTCTCACGCTTACGTCATCCCGTCGTTCCTATATTCCACATCGACCGGCAGATTGCCATTCCCGGTTCAGCCGAACACTTGTTACCCTGTACCGATGAACATCGTCGATGTCCTACTGGTTGTAGTAATTCTGCTGAGCGTAATTTACGGTTGGCGGCGGGGATTCATCCTGGGCGTTCTTGATCTGCTCGGTTGGGCCCTCGTTCTGATCGCTGCGTTACGCTTTTATCAGCCGCTCGCAAAGTTCCTTGAAGCGCGTCTCAGCTTGTGGTCTGAGATTTGGAACCGACCAATCGCTTTTACCCTGATCGCAATAACGGTTGGAGTGTTAGTGCAAATAGCGGCCCATACCTTGCTCAGTCGCGTTCCCAAAGAAACTCACGAGCGAACCGTAAATCGCATCTTCGGCCTGTTTCCCGGGGTTGCGAGCGGCGTCATCACGGCGGCCCTGGTCGCCGCGCTGTTGCTGGCTGTTCCTTTCAACGAATCGCTTCATGAACGGGCGCGCGAAAGCTCAATTGCCAATCGCCTCGCAGTTTATGCGCAACAGCTTGAGGCGCGGCTCCATCCTGTTTTCGCAGACGCCGTTGCTGAAACTCTCAACCTGCTAACGGTCCAACCGGATTCTCATGAACGCGTATCGTTGCCTTACAAGGTTACGAGCGCGCGCCCGCGTCCCGAGTTGGAGGCGCGCATGCTGGAGCTTGTTAATAAAGAAAGAGTCGCGAATGGTTTGCGCCCTCTGGCTGCGGATCCGGAGTTGACCGTGGTAGCGCGGAAACATTCTGGAGATATGTTCTCACGCGGATATTTTGCCCACGACACGCCCGAAGGACTCAGCCCGTTCGACCGCATGCAGGAAGGCGGTGTTTCCTTTCTAACTGCGGGAGAAAACCTGGCGCTCGCGCCCTCGCTCCAGGTCGCGCACAATGGGCTAATGAACTCGCCGGGTCACCGCGCCAATATCTTAGGAAAGGGTTTCGGTCGAGTCGGTATTGGCATTCTCGATGGCGGCATGCGTGGCTTGATGGTCACGCAAAATTTTCGTAATTAAAAACGAACTTAGAACTTCGTACTTCGAACTTTGTTCTTACTTTATGTATTTTAGAAATCCATCGCTCAAGTTACGATATCGACTAAGAACAAAGTACAAAGAACAAAGTTCAAAACCCAAACACACTCGGATTTGAAGCCCCTTACGGAGTGAATCAATGTCCAGCCACGAAGAGACCTTTCAGATTCCCCTGCCACCAGAACAAGCCAAGCCTATTTGCGGCCAGGCGATCGCTTCCATGAACTTGCCTTGTTCAGACCTCGGTTATGGTTACTCATGCGCTGAGAGTTTTCAGTTTGGTTTCTCCTGGCCGGTGACGATGAACGTAATTATTGACTTTGGCGATCCGGGCATGAGCCGTATCACGATTGGCGGCAATAATTTTGGGTTTGGTCCGATTCAAAAAAGTCACGTGCGCGGGAAAGTGGTGATGCTCCGTCAACGAATCGAGCAAATGGCCGCAAGTAATTGAATCATCGGGTCATTGATGCGCTACCCGATTGCCGATTGCCAAATGCCGATTGCCAATTAGTTGGAGCCAGTACACCTCGGTACGCCATTGCCAATTTCCAATTGCCGATTTTCGATTGTTCGTTAAGCTAAGTGCCAATTGGCAATTGCCAATCAGCAATCGGAGTATGACTTAATGATTCAATGTCCCGATGATTCAATGATTCAATGACCCGATGATTCAATGATTCAATGACCCGATGATTCAATGATTCAATGACCCGATGATTCAATGATTCAATGACTCAATTTCTCCAGCTCTTCTTCGCTTCGCGGCCAGTCGGCGCGCAACAGGCGTGACAGCGCCCGATCTGCCAACAGCTTTCCTCCCGTCTGACAACCTGGGCAGTAATTTGTTTCGTTTGCTGCGTAACGAATGCGACGCACCTTGCTGCCACAGCGCGGACACGGCTCCTGATATTTTCCGTGCACCGCCATCTCCGGTCGAAACGCGGTAACCTTCTCCGGAAATTTTCCGTGCGCGTCGGCGCGCAATAACTCTACCCATTCGGTCAGCATTGCTCGCGTTGAGTTGAATAAGCGCTCGATTTCTTCAGGTTGCAGTTTCTGTGTTAAAGCAATAGGTGAAAGCTGCGCGTGCCAAAGAATTTCATCGGAGTAAGCGTTACCGATACCACTGAACAATCGCGGATCTGTGAGCGCGCGTTTCAAGGTGTGGTTGGCGGACTGAAGCCTGGACGTGAACTGAGCCAGGTCAGATTCGAGCACTTCCAGACCACCCGGATTAAGTTGTTCCAGGCCTTCGCTGCCGTGAAGTAAGTGAAGCGAAGCGCGCCGCTGCGTTCCGGCTTCGGTTAATGAAAGCGTTCCGTTACTAAATTCAAAAGTGGCGAGATTACGTTTGTTGGGTAGCTTTGCGGCCGCACCTCTTTTGATTGGCTTACCGGCGTTGTCTTTCCAATGCAGCCGTCCGGCGATCATTAGATGAAGCACGAGCCAGAAGTCGTTCTCGAAACCAAAGCAGATGCGTTTCCCGAGACGTCGGAGCGCGACAACCTTTTGCCCATGCACGCTTGCCAGGGGAGGTTCCGCGGTACGCAATAAGAACGGCGAACCGAGAGTGATGCGATTCAGAGTTTCACCCAGAATCCGTTGATCGAGCGCTTCGAGATAGACGACGATGTCCGGAAGTTCCGGCATAATCAGCATCGTAACTTAAGTTGTTTGATAGGCAGGCACGCCGAGCGGCCTCGCAACTCGGAACTCGAAATTGGAAACTCACTTTCTTGGTAGGTACACATCGCTGCGGTGGGAGCAGCGATGTGTAGAAGGCAGGATAACTGGAAGCAAAGAGCGGGTTAATTAGGAAAGTAAAACTGCAGTCTCAATCGATAGGACGCTTGCGTCCCTGGGGCGCGCACAAATGCGCACCCCAATACCCCCGGCATTACCGCACCGCGGCCAGCGTGGCTGTCGCCAATTCCATCCGCAGAATGTCGATTGCGTCGTTGGTCATAGCCAGTGAAGTCAAGATGCGGGCTCGCTCCTGATCCAGCAGCCGCAGCTGTGCCTGAAGTCCTTCGCGTTCAATCAACAAAGCCTGACGCACAGTGGCTCGCAACTCTTCAGGCTTGGTTGAGCCGACCCCGGCCAGCAATTTCTCGATATTGTTGTCCTTGAGCTGGTGCTCCACTACAGCCAACCGACCATGCAGAGCAGTTTCTCGGTCAACGAGCTCCATCAAGCGAGCATTCAGCTTCTCCGCCGACTGCTCTTTGACAATGATCTGTTCCCGGAGAGACGCGAGTTGACGATCTTCCTGTAATCGGTTGACGGTCTCGGTCAGCTGTTCGGCGCTATCTCGTTCTGGCTTTGGACGGCCACCTGGATCTGCAGCAGTCTCGAACTGCGCGCGATGCGCTGGCTCTTGCGTCTTTGAAGTATTTCCCTCTGTCGCTGCTAAAGCGCTTATTGAGCAAACACAGCTCAGGGCTGCGGCGACCAGCCATCCACATCTCATATTTAAGTTCTTTTCGTTTCTCATCTCTTAATCTCCATCAAAAAGTGCCCACTGATTCGCCGTGTATCCCGGCTATTACTCTCGTACGATTGCGACTGCTTCAAAAAAGCCTGCGCCACGAGACGACACAGTGACTGCTCCTGCAAGCGACCAGGTAATGCTAAGTCGCTGACTACTTTCAAAAGGCAGTGTGAAGATAAGAAAAGGGAGGGTGTAGTCGCATATCCCAAAAGATACATTTCGCAGGTGTAGTGTTTTTCCAGGGGACGAGCACACAAAACTGCCCAAATTCTTCGAGATTTCAATCATGATTTAATTAGGTGTCAGCAAGAAGAGAGCGAAAGAAAATACATCTTCGGGGCACATGAGGTGATTTCATGGATAACAAAATAAGTTTCGCATGGTGGCGCGCCTGGGGCGGGATGCGGGGCAAGCCTCCTGCTAACTGAGCATTGCTTCCCAATTGATTGCCCTGACTCATCAACGCAGAACCCTGGACGCTGAAACTGCGTAAGAGACCTTCAAGGTCTAATCCCCGTCCCGACTAAGCCAAAAACAGCGTTATGAAATACAATTGACCCATGTTTTATCTCCCGAAAGTGCCCTACTTCGCGATCCCCCTGTGTCTTCTGCTCCTCTCGGGCTGTGCCAACAAGGCGCAACAGAGTTTTGACCGGCCACCATCTCCAGTTCAGGTAAGCACAGCGGTCAGCCAGGACGTGCCCACTTATTTGGACGCGATTGGCAAAACTGTCGCCCGGGAAGTGGTTTCAATCCAGCCGCAAGTCTCCGGAAGAATCACTAAAATTCACTTCACCGACGGCGCCAATATCCGGAAAGGCGACCTGCTTTTCACGATCGACACCCGGCCGTTCGAGGCCAGCTTGAGGCAAGCCCAGGCCAAGCTTTCCAAAGATGGCGCGTTGAAAAAACAGGCTGAAGCCAATTTGGCGAAAGAGATTGCGCAGGCAAAATGGGGACTCGCGCAAGTCGAAAGGTATCGCACGCTAGTGCAGCAAGGTGTCGTGCCCCGCGAGCAATACGAAGAGCTGCGAGCTAACTATGATTCGCTGCGAGCGAATGTCGAGGCGTCGCGCGCTGCGGTGCGCAGTGCGGATGAAGAAATTAAAGTGGACGCGGCGGCTGTCGAGAATGCGAAGGTCAACCTCAGCTACTGCTACATACGTTCACCGATCGATGGCCGCGCGGGACAACGGCTTGTCGATCTTGGCAACGTGGTAAATCCAGGCGGCTCGAACAACAACAGCAACGACGGAAATTCCACGAACAGCAACGCGCTGCTCGTCATCGAACGTCTCGATCCGATCTACGCTGATTTCACTATTTCGCAGTCGAATCTCACCACAGTGCAGCAACAGATGCGGTCGGGAGCTCTCAAAGTTGAAGTTCATCTCCCCGATATGGAGGATGAAATGGTCGCCGGCCAACTCACATTTCTCGACAATGCCGTGCAAACTAATACCGGGCAGGTAACGCTTCGCGCGACGGTACCCAACAGTAACCACCGCTTCTGGCCCGGCCGCTTTGTAAACATTCGTTTGGTCTTGAACACAATTCACAGCGCTGTGTTAGTCCCTGCCTCCGCACCGCAAATGTCAGCCAAGGGTTCGTTTGTTTATGTAGTTAAGCAAGACTCGACTGCTGAACAACGTGCGGTTTCATTGGGCCAGCGTCAGGGTGAGTTTATCGTTGTCGAATCTGGCGTCGCCGCTGGAGAGCAGGTCGTAATAAATGGGCAGCTCGGTGTGACACCAGGGGGAAAGGTTCTGATAGAGCAACCGCGCGAGGCGGGCGCCCCGGCAGGAAGTAGTGGCGGTTCGAAATGAATCTTTCTGAGCCATTTATTCGGCGGCCTGTGATGACCGCGGTTCTGACTCTCTCAGTGATCCTCTTTGGGGTCCTGAGTTATTTCCAGCTGCCGGTCAATGATCTTCCCGCCGTCGATTATCCGGTTATTCAGGTACAGGTAGGCTATCCCGGCGCCAGTCCGGATACGATTGCCAATAACATCGCGACTCCCCTCGAACGCCAGTTCATGCAAATCAATGGATTGGAGGTTGTAACTTCACAAAGCTCCCAGGGAGTCGCGACTCTCACCCTCCAGTTCGCGCTTGAGAAAGACATCGACGCCGCTGCGACCGACGTGCAGACGGCGATCTCCCAGGCGATCGGTAACCTGCCTGCGGATCTTCCTTCGCCGCCGACATATTCGAAGAGCAATCCCAACGACCAACCGATCATGTACATCGCGATGACGAGCGACTCGGTTACGCCGGGCCAACTCTACGACTACGCGAGTACTCAGGTAGGCCAGCGTCTCAGCATTCTTCCCGGCGTCTCACAGGTGAATGTGTTCGGTAGTAAGTCCGCGATTCGCATCAAGGCTAACCCGTCAGCGATGTGGGCGCGCGGCATTTCGATCGATGATTTGAACGCCGCCATCAAGAGTGGCACTAGTTACACCGGAGCCGGGCAGCTGGATAGCGCTACCAGCACGGCAGTACTAAGCCCGAAGGGACAACTGGAAACTCCTGAGCAGTACGGCAACCTGGTTATCGGTGGCACTAGCAACGCACCGGTTTATTTGCGGGACGTGGCGACCATCCAAGAGTCGGTGCAGGACGAGCGAGTCAGCATGCGCTTTTGGGTGCGAGGGTATTCCGTGCCGGCAGCAACGGTGATTGTTGCAGTCAACCGCCGCGCGGGCGCAAATGCCGTTGAAGTTTCGAAGAGTATCCACGAAGTTCTACCCATGGTTGCCACCGAATTGCCAGGTTCCATTCGCATTACGCCAATCTATGATCGTTCTCAGAACATCGTACATTCGATTGCCGACGTGCAGATGACTTTGATCATCGCCTTCGTCCTCGTCTGCATTGTGATCTTCGCGTTTCTCGGACGCGTGACCGATACGCTGATCCCGGTGGTTGCGTTGCCGCTCTCGTTGCTCATCACATTTATTGCGATGCGCGCGCTGGGTTACAGTCTGGACAACTTATCGTTAATGGCGTTGACCCTCGCGATCGGGTTCCTGGTCGACGACGCCATCGTCTTTCTGGAAAACACCGTGCGCCGCATGGAACGCGGCGAACAACCCTTCACGGCAGCTATCAACAGTGCCAGGGAGATCAGCTTCACGATTTTGTCGATGACAATTTCGTTGGCGGCGGTGTTCATACCGCTTGTGTTTATGGCTGGCCTCGTCGGGCGCATTTTCCGCGAGTTCGCCATCACGATCGTCATTGCGATTCTCGCTTCCGGCTTAGTTTCGTTGACGCTGACACCGCTCATGTGTGCGCGCTTATTGAAAGAGCGCGGCGAGGGTTCAAAGAAAACCTGGATGGAACGCGTGATTGGCGGCATCGAAAAACGCGTTCTCAGGTTGTACGGCGGCTCGCTCTGGTGGTTCTTGCGCCACCGTTGGATCTCGCCAGTCATCTGGGTGCTCTGCCTGGCAGGCACGATTGTCCTCTTCATGCTGGTGCCAAAATCGTTTTTGCCGGCTGGCGATAGCAGCGTCATCTTTGGTGCGTTCATTGCGCGCGAAGGATCATCTCCAAAACAAATGCGTGAGTATCAGACGCGGGTTGACGAAGTTCTGCAAAGCGATCCCCACGTCCTTACCGAGTTCACGATAACAGGAGCGACCGGGTTCCTGGCTTCCAATCAGGGAATCACTTTCACGCTTATCCAGCCCCCTGAGGAACGACAACCCATCGCTGAAGTTACGGCGCAGCTGATGGGCAAACTCAATACGATTCCCGGCGTGATGACCTTCCTGCGTCCCTTTCCTGTTTTGGAGATCACTACAGGAGTGACTAGTCAGAACCAGGGACAGTACGCGTTCACAGTTTCTGGAGCAAACCCCGATCAGGTTTACGAGGTGGGCCAGAAGCTGATGGCAAAGTTGATGGAGTACCCAGGGTTTCTTTCCGTCTCGTCGGACTTTTACAACAACACGCCCAACCTAAACATAGAGATTCGTCGCGACGAGGCCAAGACTTATGGTGTGTCTGAGGCAAGAATTCTGACCCTGCTGCGCAACGCTTACTCGCAAAACTATCTTTATTTAATCAAGAAGCCGGATGATCAATACCAGGTCATTCTGGAGATGGAAGATGCCGCGCGCGAGAACCCGGAAGATCTGTCCTTGCTCTATATCAAAACCGATGACGGTCAACGGCTGGTGCCGCTGAAAGAGTTAGTGACCTGGAAACAAACGCTCGGGCCGCAAACGGTTAATCACCTCAACCAGTTCACCAGCATGTCGCTCTTCTTTAACCTCAAGCCGGGTGTGGCTCTGGGGGACGCGACCGACTACATCACTACCGCGGCTCGCGAGATCGTCCCGCCGACAGTCCGCGCTGAGTTGCAAGGCGAGGCCCAAACTTTCAGCGCCACAGTCACAAGTCTGACAGTGTTGATGGCGCTTGCCGTATTCGTGATGTACGTAATTCTGGCGATTCTGTACGAGAGTTACGTGCACCCGCTCACAGTTTTGTCGACGCTTCCTACCGCCCTCGTTGGCGGACTTTTGACGTTGCTTGTGTTTGGGCAGGAAGCTTCGCTCTATGCGTTTGTCGGCATGTTCATGTTGATGGGTATCGTGAAGAAGAATGGAATCATGATCGTCGACTTTGCGCGGCAACGAGTTGAGGCAGGAGAAGCAGCGGAGCAGGCAATTCACGATGCCAGCATGGATCGGTTTCGCCCAATTCTCATGACCACGCTCGCAGCGGTTTTCGGCGCGGTTCCCATCGCCCTCGGTTACGGTGCTGATGGCTCATCGCGCCGTCCACTCGGATTGGTCGTCGTGGGCGGCCTGATCGTTTCGCAGTTCATCACGCTCTACATCACACCGGTAATTTATCTTTACCTCGAACAGTTTCAGGAAAATGTTTTGGATCGATCGTCCTTCTTCCGCTCCCGCCGTTCGACGAAGCAACCGATTGAAGCTGCCCGTGATCCGCAAACGCTGCCAGCTAAGGTCGCAATGGATGATTGAAAAGTAACGGCTTTCCTACCAGTCTACTGACTACTGACTACTGACTACTGACAGGACTCCTAACCAGCTATACTCCCCTCCGATCTTAACGCCCACATCCGAAATTGATTCATGCTCTTAAGTCTCTACGTCGTCAAACGCTCTCGCACTGGTCTGGGTTTGTTTGCTCAACATCCAATCCCGAAAGGAACCAGAATCGTTGAGTACACTGGACCGTTCATTTCCAATAAGATCGTCGATCAGAGCATCGGCAAATATTTCTTTGGAATAAACTCCAGGTGGTCGATTGACGGCAGTGGCCGCGACAATATTGCGCGCTACGCGAACCACTCGTGCCGCCCCAATGCCGAAGCACTAATTCATAACCGGCGAGTTTGGATCTGGGCGAAGCGGAACATTCAAGCCGGCGAAGAAATCACCTATAACTACGGTAAGCAATATTTTGAAGACGTTATCAAACCGATTGGCTGCAAGTGCGACGGCTGTCATAAAGACTAATCCAATGTCCAACGTCCAAAGTCCAAGGTCCAAGGTCCAAGGTCCAAGGCCCAAAGTCATGACTAGGAGTGAGGTCAGTACCGGGAGCGGTTGCGACCGGGTAATTCAATTACCTCCTCTTGAATGAAGACCAATCGGCAATCATCAATCGGCAATCCTGAACGGGGGCCTGCCCCCGCTCTTGAATGTGCGACCGGGTAATTTAATTACTCTCTTCTTGAATGGAGACCAACCGGCAATCATCAATCGGCAATCCTCAACGCCGGAGAACCCATCAATGAAAATCATAACCACACTCTTCTTAATCTTTTCGACCTTCGGAATCACTCTTGCCCAATCAGATCGTGCTCAATTCATCCGCGTCGACGCCCCGGTCATCGCTCTTACGCATGTTCGCATTATCGACGGCACCGGCGCGGCGCCAATAGAGGATCAGACAATCGTCATAGCCGGCGGCAAGATCCAATCGATCGGCCCAACGATCCCCGATAAGGCTCAAGTTCTGGATCTGAAAGGTTACACAGTTCTCCCGGGCCTGGTCGGCATGCACAACCACCTGTTCTATCCCATGGGCGGCTCGCCACCGATGTACTCGAACATGGGCACAAGTTTTCCGCGGCTCTATCTCGCGCTGGGCGTCACCACGATTCGCACCACCGGCAGCGTCGCTCCTTATACGGATCTGGAAATCAAACGACTTATCGATAGTGGGAAGATGATTGGCCCGAAGATGCATGTCACCGCGCCATATCTCGAAGGCGCCGGCGCCTTCACTCCTGTGATGCATGAGTTGACTGGGCCGGATGATGCGCGCCGCTTCGTGAACTTCTGGGCGGATCAAGGTGCTACCTCTTTCAAAGCGTACATGAACATCAGCCGGGCGGAGTTACGCGCGGTTGTGGAAGAAGCGCACAAGCTCAAGCTGAAGGTCACGGGACATCTCTGTTCAATCGGTTATCGGGAGGCTGCGGAGATTGGCATCGATAACCTCGAACACGGCTTGCTCGCCGATTCGGAATTCGTTCCTAACAAGCAGCCGGATAAGTGTCCCGGCGCGGGCGCAGTTCCGACCAGCCTTCGTCAATTAGATCTCAACAGCGAAACTGCAAAAGAAACGATTCGCACCCTGGTTGCGAAGAACGTGGCGATCACTTCCACCCTCCCTGTCTTCGAAGCAAGTGCTCCCCTCTTATCATCGTCCCAGACTGGAATTGGGGCTGCTGCCGCTGTCCTGAATCCGCGTGTCCTTAGTGTGATGAATACCGACGCGCGCGTGCGTTATCTGACGGCGCGATCTCGCATTGCGGCTGATTCGCCTGTCGCCTCCCTCGTGCGCAAGTCGATGGATTTCGAACGTGCCTTTGTCGCGGCAGGAGGTTTGCTAATCGCCGGTCTCGATCCTACCGGCAATGGCGGCGTAGTTGCCGGCTTCGGCGATCTACGTCAGGTTGAGCTGCTAGTGGAGGCGGGCTTCAGCGCAGCGGAAGCCATCAAGATCGCGAGTTTCAACGGGGCGAAGTTTCTCGGGGAAGACGCTCGCATCGGCTCAATTGCGGTGGGCAAACAGGCCGACCTGATGATCGTGAAAGGAAACCCCGCCGCAAAAATTACCGACATTGAGAACGTCGAGATCGTTTTCAAAGACGGCGTTGGTTACGACTCAGAGAAACTGATCCAATCAGTGCAGGGCCTGGTTGGGATTAGATAGCTGCCCGAAGGAAAAGGGATCTCATTCTCACCGGGCTTCAGCCCGGTGATCAGGCTAACGCAAAGAGGATAACCGTTGTAACGGTAATAACTTACTTGACTCATCAAGAATGGCATTCAATCACGATGTCGGCAGCGCCGAAGGTGCGGGATTCAATAGCCATGGCCGTAAGGCCGTGGTTTGCAAGCCTCAGGATGAAATCGAGGCCCGCAGGGCCGACATTTGTTCGCTTGCAAATTAATGCCGCACCTGCGGCGCTCAACTATTCATGTCTCCGGTCGACCACGGCCTCACGGCCGTGGCTATTTAATGACGGTCCTCTGGACCTCTCATGTCACCGCCACGGTATGTGAGATTCAAAGCCGAAAAACCTGATTGCTATCTTCACAATTTACGTTACCATCGGGCTTGGGGATCTTACGGTTCGCTAACTGATACCTCCGAAGCTCTTCTCAGAATCCGCCTCTCAAAGTAAGCCTGTTATGAAGTTTTTCATTTCCCTACTTTTAGCACTTCTCAACTTTCTCCCCGCGACTCCGATTCGTGCCGAAGTCTCTGCTACTGCTGTTGTCGCACAGGCCAAAGGCACCTGGCGCAGCGTGCGCACAAACAATCTGACCGTAATCGGCAATGCTGACGCAGAGACTTTGCGGCAGGTCGCCGTCTGGCTTGAATTTTTTCACGCGGCTTTCGGCCGCCTCGTATCGCGATCCGTTTTCGACACTTCAGTTCCTACAACGGTAATCGTCTTTCGCGACGAAGCCTCGTTCATTCCCTTCAAGCCGCTCTATCAGGGGCGACCACAAAATGTAGCGGGATACTTTCAGCCGGGAGAGGACGTTAACTATATTGCTATCTCGCTGGATGAGGGCGCCCGCCTACCTTTCAGCACTGCCTTCCATGAGTATGTTCACCTGCATCTAAAAGATAATTTGCCCGGGGCGCCGCTCTGGCTCAACGAAGGATTGGCGGAGCTTTACGGCGCGCTGCAGTTTTCTCGTGGAGAAGCGTTGTTGGGAACTCCGATTCTTCCTCATGTCGGGCTGTTGCGTAGCCAGGAATTGCTGCCCTTAACCACCTTGTTTCAGATCGACAACTCGTCGCCGCATTATAACGAGCAGGAGAAGGTCGGGATTTTCTATGGCCAATCGTGGGCCCTCGTCCACTATCTGATGCTTGGTTTAGACGGCGGGCGTCAGCAGCAATTCAGTCAGTTTCTGCAACAGATTGCGCGCGGCGAAACTTCCGAAAAAGCGCTCGAGCGAGCATTTGGAAAAACTGTCGCGCTCCTCGAGGATGAATATGAACACTATGTGCAACGCGGAGAATTTCCCGCGCACCGTGTTGCCAGTGCCGACAACCCGGAAGCGTTCGCCGCCACAGCAATGCAACGATCGGCACTTTCCGAAGGAGAAGCAAACTTCTATCTGGGAGACTTGTTGCTGCACATCAATCGGCCAATCGAGGCCGAGGTTTACTTCAAACAGGCAATCGCCGCCGAACCAGGTTTCCTTCCCACCTACGCTTCACTCGGTCAGCTCTATGCGTATCAGCGACGGTATGCTGAGGCCAGGAAGTATTTAGAGCGGGTCGCGCAAACGTCGCAAAACTACAACGTGCATTATCTGTACGCCTATGCGCTCAGTCGCGAAGGCGTGTCTGCAAGTGGTCATGTCAGTGAGTATTCGCGTGAGAAAGTCGCAGTCATGCGCGAGCAGTTGTTGCGATCGATCAAGTTGGCGCCAAAATTTGCGCCTGCCTACCACTTGCTTGCGCTCATAGGTCTGGTCTCGGAAGAAAACCTTGACGAAGCGGTGAGCATGGCCCGCAAGGCAACTCAACTGGAACCATCCAAGCCCAGTCATTCCCTCCTGCTGGCGCACATTTATGCGCGCCGCGGAAATACCGGCGAAGCCACGTCCATCCTTGAACCGCTGGCCCGGAGCAGTGATGCAGAAGTGCGCACCGAGGCACAAAGACTGCTGGATTTCTTAAGCCGCTCGGGCGCGACATCTTCGCGAGAGTCGGCGGCGTCTCGCAGCGCTGCCGCTGTAGGGAGCGCACTCAACTCCGAACCAGAGCAACCGGGATCATCGCGGATGATTATCGGCGGTGCTGGGGGGTCGGCGGGTTTAACGAGTCTGAGAGATGGCAACACGATCGAACGGTCTGAAAATTTGCCGGCGCTGGATGAAGTGCTCACACGTTATGTCCAGGCGATGGGCGGTGCAGAGGCCATCAAGGCTCCAAACAGTCGCGTGATGAAAGGCAGGCTTGATGTTGCCGGGGTCAGTCGCGGCGGCAGTTTCGAGATTCACGCGCAGGCTCCCAACAAGATGTTCTCAGTCATGCAGGCCTATCCTCTCGGCACCGTCAAAGTGGGTTACAACGGAAGGACAGCCTGGGAAATGGCTGAAAACCGGGTTCGATCAATAAAGGGGGCCGAGCTGGAAGGGTTCGCGCGGGATGGCGACTTCTACTATCAACTCAACCTCAAGCAAAGTTTTAAGAAAATCACTCTGCTCGGCAAGAGCAAGATTGGCTATCGCGAAGTCTATGTACTTGAATTACAACCTCGTGTCGGCAATCCGGAAAAACTTTTCCTGAACGCGGAGACATATCTTCCCGTGCGGATGAACACGGTGCGGATGGTGGGAGTGATTTCACCCGGACGCGGGGCGGGACAGGGTGGGCGTGCGAGTGGGCAAGGTGGAGCGGACCACGTTCCGGCTGGACGTTCGATCGGACAGGGCGCGGGGCGTTCGAGTGGACAACGTGCTGACGGGAGTACTGTTGTACAGGTTGCCGTGCCGGTTGAGATCTACTTCGACGACTGGCGCACAGTTGACGGTATCAAATACCCCTTCCGCATCAGCCAAAGCGCCGCAAACATAACGTTAGGCTTCACCGTCACCGACATCAACCACAACGTTCCTGTTGAGGCGAGTCTGTTTGAGCCGCCGAGGAAGTAGGAGGTTTCAGTATTTAATCGCGGAAACCCGCTTGGGCGTCCCAGCCCGTAGGCGACGAATATCGGACCGCGAGCCTCCGGGCCGCCTTAGCATGGATAACCAACGCGCTGCTCATTAAAGGATCGCGGACGTCCCGCCCGCACTGAGCGTGCAGCGCGAAATTAAATTACTTGGGCCAATCCTTGATGGCTCGTTGATTCCTGCTGAGCCATACGCGACGTGCGGGACTCCTCGCTGGATCGGCATAGGAAACAACACTCGATGGAAAGCAACCCGCCTCTCAGACGTCCGACATCGAAAATGTCGAAAGTATTTTCAAAGACGGATATCAGTCAGAGAAGATGATTTAAAAGGCAACGCGTGGCGGGATTCCGCCGACCCTAGTCATTTGCCAAACGCCGTATGTTGCGAACCAACTTTGCGGGGAGCTTGTGGCGCAACCGCCAAATGATACTCATTGGCCTGCTCCCGCGATGGCTGACGTAGTCTACCGGGCCAAGAAAAGTGTACGGCGTGGTAAGGCTATTGCGACTACTGTCCTCCCGAACGAACAGGAGAATCGAATGAAAACGCTCGGCGTGATTGATGTACCTCCTGCCGGTTGAGCTGCTTTCCGGAGTTGTGCTTTGTGATTGCCAATGAAAGAGCGCCTCGCTGATCGCATAGTCGTCATACATGGTTGTTGGCGAATACTCTTCCACAGTCTTGTTGAGGGTAACGAAGAATATGTCGGCGGGAAGGGAGGCCGCATGAAAGACGCCTTCCCTAACCTCTCTTTGACTATCTTCGGTCCACACCCCAAGCGCTACGAGTATTTCGTCGCGAGTGTAATCAGCGTGTACCTGAAGTGGACAGAGGAACGGCAGGGTCGGCTCAATCGGAATCTCATCTAGCAGTCCCAACTTAAGCGCCAGTAGTTTGCGCAGTTCCTCGTACAAGGTTGGATTAGCTCGTAACCGCTCAATACTTTCCGCAAAGGAGGCTGGTAAATCCTTGCGTCCCCATAGAGAGAAATCGAGCATTAACCAAAAGCGGCGTTCCTCTTCATTCAACGGCGCCGAAGACAATGACTCACCAGTTTGGGCGAGTTGCTTGATTAGGAACTCTAACTGTCGACCGGCGTTGATATGTGCGACTCGCCGAAGACCCTTCGCGAGTCGCTCCTGGTCAGGCTCAGCAAACCCAGGTTTGACGTTGGCTTCAACTAGTAACTGCGACCAAGAACCCCGACGATAAACATCATCCACACTAAGCCGGTGATACTCTAAAAAAGATTCAAGTGAAATCTCACGCCCAGTTTCATCCTTGTAACTTGCGATTCGACGTATCAATCGTCGGCGATTTTGTGTAGTGGCCTGGCGGATGTTGTCTAATACGTATTTAGTCGCGTAACGCTCGAGTGCGACAACACACCCTGCCGGAAGATGCGGGAAGCCTTGCTCTAATTCCTCATCTACTCGTCTCGTAGTTTGACCAAGAAATGCGCGGAACCTCGACTCGAAATTGAAATTCTGGTGAGCCTGTCCGATGAAATCAAGTACAGTAAGGCATTCTTTTTCATCATGGAGCCGCAAGCCCCGCCCCAGCTGTTGCAGGAAGACGGTCAAGCTTTCTGTGGGACGTAATAGCAGGACCGTGTCAATCTCTGGAATATCGACGCCTTCGTTATAAAGGTCCACAACGAAGATAAAGTTTATCTCGCGGTTCACTAATTTTCGCTGAACAGATTGCCGTAATTCCCGGGGCGAATTGGCTGAGAGAGCGACCGCCGAGATCCCAGCTCGACTAAAAAACGAGGCCATGTATTCGGCGTGCTTAATACTGACGCAGAATCCCAGCCCGCGCGCGTTGCTGGCATCAAGAAGTATTTCTCCGACCTTTCCAATGATGAGTTGCGCACGAACATCATTTCCAGTCACTAAGTTCTCAAGTGCTAGCACGTCATAACCGCCACGCTGCCAACGAATCTGGCTGAAGTCTACCGCGTCAGTTATGCCAAAGTACTGAAACGGAGAGAGGAGTTTGCGGTTTATGGCGTCTGGAAGTCGGATTTCAGCCGCGATGTGGTTATCGAAAAACGCGACGACATCAAGGGAGTCCATGCGCTCAGGCGTCGCTGTCAGGCCAAGCAAGAGTTTCGGTTTAACAAACTCGAGTAGGCGTTGATAGCTTGCCGCAGCAGCATGGTGGAACTCGTCGATGCAAACATAATCGAAGAAGTCCGCCGACACTTGTTTCCATAACTCCCGGGAATTGAAGCTTTGAATCGAGACGAACAAATGGTCAAGCTTTTCGGGCTCACTACCGCCTACTAACAAATCCCCAAAATTCTGATCTCGCAATACAGTCCGAAAAGTTGTGAGACTTTGTTTTAGAATTTCTTCGCGATGAGCAACGAAAAGGAGACGAGCCGGACGACCATCATGCTCCTTTCTGAAGCGTAAATAGTCGAAGGCCGAGACAACCGTTTTGCCGGTGCCGGTCGCTGCTACAACTAGATTGCGGAATCTTCTATGAAGTTTCCTCTCGGCATCGAGTTTGTCTAGGATTTCTTCCTGAAAGGGATACGGCTTGAGATTAAAGAACGTTAGGAGCGGATCGCTTTCGGCTGAATTCCTTTCACTCTGAAGGGCTTCACTCAGACGGACCCTAGAGCCTTCTGTGTAGAGGACAAACTCTTCGTCATTCCAATATGTATCAAAGGTCGCGCAGACCTTCTCCCAAAGATGCGGAGACTCGTATTGGCTAATCTTGACATTCCATTCAAGCCCGTCGGTAAGTGCGGATTGCGAGAGATTGCTCGAACCAATGTAAGCTACTCCAAAGCCTGTATCGCGGCGAATTATGTAAGCCTTGGCATGAAGCCGCGTGCGATGCGTATCGTAAGAGACTCGCAATTCAGTGTTGGGCAGTGAACGCAAGAAATCGACAGCTCGGAGATCGGTCGCCCCCATGTAGGAGGTTGTAATCACCCGCATCGGCTTGGCGGTCGTTAATTGAGTTAAAGAGGTTTCGAGAATACGGACTCCTCCCCATTTAATGAAGGAGCAAAGAATATCCACGGAATCCGCCGATGCTATTTCTTTTCGCAGTTGAGATACGAGGCTAGGATCCTGTCTAGTTCCAGTCATTAGACAGCTTGTTGAGAGGGGTGTATCTGCTCGCTCTACCGGTGCCAGCGAAAGCGCGATCAACAGTTCCGCGCGCAGCACCTTGGATTGGGTAAGTTCAAAACTGGCAGGAGCACCGTCAGCCAACAAGGTTAGGATCTTGTTCGTTAGTTCAACCTGCTTCTCTAATCGCTCTGTTAGGGGTAGCGATTTGAACGACCTGCGAATATGACTCGCTAGGTATTGAGCAAAGTAATCGTGGCTATCGCCGGCATCGAGTCCTCGAATTTCAGCCTGAAGATTTTCGTGCGATGACGCTGCTAAGCCTTCCTCGATAAACTCATTGACGATGCTTTCGTAAAGACCGGGTGTGAGTCTGATGGTCACTGTTATCTTTTTACCAACGTTGTCGGTGTTCGTACTGCTGCCAGTTTGACGATGCAAGACCACTTTCAATCGGGCTTGGTGAGTTTGTCAATTATTAGCCTTGCTCAGTCAAAACCCACTTGGGTAGATTGCCAAGTCAGATCATTCTTTACATGTAATTAGCGGTCACGGAGTATGCTAACAATCAAACCCACGGCTGGACCTCTCCTGATGATCTCAATACTCACTAACACATATTTCTCAGGTGCCGGGCTGATGGACATTGGCCTTCAGTTGGGCGGGCTGACATTGCAGCAAAGTTTTGAGATCGAACCAATCTGTTGTGAAACCCTGCGTCAAAACTTTTCTCACGAAGTCGTGCAGTGTGACATTACAAAGAAGCTCGTTCAATCGGAGAAGGAATGCCACGTGATGGTGGCGACCTATCCCTGCACAAAATACTCACCGATCGGCGATATTCACGGCGTGCGCACAGGAGACGATTTGTTCCTGCATTTCTTCCGTCACGTTGCCATCCGCAGGCCTGAGCTTTACGTGGTCGAGAATGTGCCTGGCATGAAGAAATTTCCCGTTGTTATGGAAGCGATGACGAAGTTGCCGGACTACTACATACACGTTGCGTGTCCGGTGAAATCTTCAACTTGGTTACCGCAAAAGAGAGATAGGCTGATCATAATCGGCAGTCGACGAAGCTTTAGTTGGCGTGAGCCCACGGCTAAAAGGCCTGTCACACTAGCAGAAATTCTTGAGCCTGATCCGACTCCCCACATCCCTGACTATGTAGGTCGCCGGTTAGCTGGCCAGTATCGTGATCGCCCGATAGTAAGCGATCCGAAGCGCGGAGATATTGCGCCGACATGCGTTGCTCACTACGCGAAAGACGTGAGTACGAGATTGGTTGCGGATGCGCGGTTTCCGTATGGGGCGAGACCATATACGGTTCGAGAATACGCCCGGCTACAAGGAGTCCCTGACACGTTCACTTTTGCGGGAAGCTACAACGATGCTTACCGAATGATTGGTAACGGTGTTTCAGTTCCGGTGGGAGAGTGGATCGGTTCTGAGATTGTGCGGTACTTCCAGTAAAGCCATGTTAGTAGCAGTAGCTGTGATGATCTAAGAGGCTTTGCCGCTCGGGGTGCGCGGTAAATCTTCGACTTACCGTCCGTCCTCATGAATCCATAGCGCGGGGCTGAGCCCCGCGACTTTCAGAACGATGACTTGGCGGTAAGTCAAAGCATTTCCAATTGCCGATTGCCGACCGGGTGTCCCAAGTCCAATGTCCAATGTCCAAAGTCATTAGCGGAGGGCAGCGACTGATCACACCATTTGGCCCCGACGGATGACAGCGAAGCCGGTCGCTATCCGGACCCCTCCGGATACTGATCTCACTCGCAGTCATGCTTCACACAACGGATTTGAGACTTCAAAACAGCTGAGGGAGGCGACGCCTTCTTAACCTCGAGACATTCATGGTTGAATACTGAAATCAGAGAGTGCAAATAGCTAGTGTTGAAGGGTGAATGGAAGTTCCATGTGACACGTGAGGTCCGCAGGACCGTCATTGAATAGCCACGGCCGTGAGGCCGTGGATGACCCGAAACATAAATAGTTGAGCGCCGCAGGTGCGGCATTAATTCGGAGCGAATAAATGTCGGCCCTGCGGGCCTCGATTTCATTATTTGGCTCGTAAACCACAGCCTTACGGCCATGGCTACTAAATCCCGCGCCTTCGGCGCTGTCGACACCTGATTGAATGCCATTCTTGATGAGTCAAGTATGTCATTACCGTATTAACGGTTTACGAAATAGGGGTGCATGCGCAGGACGAAACCGTTGAAGCCATTAACATCTTGACTCATCGCGGTCCGATAAAAGTTGTGGTAGAACGGCGACACGTGAGGTCCGCAGGACCGTCATTGAATAGCCACGGCCGTGAGGCCGTGGATGACCCGAAACATAAATAGTTGAGCCGCAGGTGCGGCATTAATTCGGAGCGAATAAATGTCGGCCCTGCGGGCCTCGATTCATTATTTGGCTCGTAAACCACGGCCTTACGGCCATGGCTACTAAATCCCGCGCCTTCGGCGCTGTCGACACCTGATTGAATGCCATTCTTGATGAGTCAAGTATGTCATTACCGTATTAACGGTTTACGATATAGGGGTGCATGCGCAGGACGAAACCGTTGAAGCCATTAACATCTTGACTCATCGCGGTCCGATAAAAGTTGTGGTAGAACGGCGACATGTGAGGTCCGCGGGACCGTCATTGAATAGCCACGGCCGTGAGGCCGTGGATGACCCGAAACATAAATAGTTGAGCGCCGCAGGTGCGGCATTAATTCGGAGCGAATAAATGTCGGCCCTGCGGGCCTCGATTTCATTATTTGGCTCGTAAACCACGGCCTTACGGCCATGGCTACTGAATCCCGCGCCTTCGGCGCTGCCGACAAAAACCTACGGAGATTTGTCATGAAGAAATCGTTACGCGCTCTGTTCATTTCTATATGGGTATTGGTTTGCTTCATAGCCGCAGGGGCGGCAGGCCCAGGGGATTGCCGATTGCCGATCGCCGATTGCCAATTAGCCTGGAGCGTCGAAGTGCGCCAAACCGGAATCGCCGAGACTAATCAAGATACGAAGACGACCAACCAGGAGAAGACGACCAGCCCAGATAAGAAGCCGGCAGTCAACTTGCAGGATTATGTTGGCCGGTATGAAGCTGATCCAAGCAAGGTGGAAAACTTTGTTCTCGATGTTTATGTTGAGAAAGACGAGCTCTGGATCAAACCCTCGCATTCTCCAAAAAGAAAACTCATTGCTAAGTCAGTTGACACTTTCGTAATCACCGAGATGGAGATCCCGCATAAGTTCAATCGAGATGCGAAGGGATTGGTGCAGAGTCTGACTATTGAGGGAGCCGCGGCGCCGAATGGGCAATCAGTAACTGCAAAGAAGCTGGTTTTGCCGGCAGCGAGCCTGAAGGGAAACACGACATTTCGTTTGAAAGGCTACCCGAATGCGAGAGTGGTGGCGGTGGCCGGGAGTTTTAATGATTGGAAACAGTCGCAGGTGCTTTGCGGGAAAGAGGGAGAGGGATGGGTGTGTCGCATGGATCTAGCGCCTGGTAAGTACACATACAAATTCATCATCGATGGAGACTGGATTCTCGATCCCGATAATGCGAGTACTGAGAGTGACGAGAGAGGATTTGAGAATTCAGTGCTGGTAGTAAAGTAACAAAATTGCCGATTGATTCATGTCCAGGATCCAAGGTCAGGATTGGAAAGGATGATCAGCCACAGATTATCGCGGATGACACAGATCAGATTCGGAATGTTTTGGTTCTAATCCGCGCATTTCCGCGTTCATCTGTGGCGAAGTCTGTTCCATCGACTTTATCTGTCGCCCGCTAAAGCGGGCTATGAATTTTTAATGGCACTGATCCCAGGGTTTCGCTCGCTGCGCTCGCTTCACCCTGGGCTAAATTCTGCCGTCGGCTCCGCCGACTCGTCGAGCGCCTGTCCCAACCTTCAGGATTGCCGATTGCCGATTGCCGATTGGCCCATTCAAAGGGAGTAATTAACCCGGTCGCTACTCGGTACTGACATCACATCCAGACCTGACTTTGGGCTTTGGACATTGGACCTTAAGGTTAGAGTGGCCAGAAAATCGGTACCAGCCAGATCACAATCGCAAACACAACGATTGTCAGGATCGAGCCCACTTTCACAAAATCAAAGAAGCGATAACGTCCCGGCGTGTAGACAAGTACGCAAGCCGGCTCCAGGGGCGTGAGAAAAGAACACGAGGCTGCGTAGGTCACCGCTACCGCAAATGTCCTGGGATTTAGGCCGAGAGCGAGCGCGGACTTCGCCGCAATCGGCAACATCACCAGGGCTGCCGCCTGGTTGGACATCGGCTGCGTCAGGGCAACAGTCATGATAAAAAAACCAGCAAGCACTGCGGTAGGACCATAATGTGCAGTGCCCCTGATGATGAAACCGGCGAGGTATTGGTCGGCGCCCGTTTTTTCCATCGCCAACCCAAAACTGATCATGCATGCGATCAGAATGATCAGCCGCCAATCAATCATCTCGTAAATCTCCGACGTGCGGAGTGAACGCGTAGCCAGCAGAATCAAAACGCCAGTGAGCACGGCTACCGGCAACGGAACCAGATGCGTAACCGAGAAAAAGAGAAAGACTGCAAACGCGAACAGGGCCCAGCGCCTTTTGGTCGGACGTGACTGTCGTTCCGAGATTTCTTCGAGCAACAGGATCTGATCGTCGGCAGCCAGGTTTTCCATTTGCGGGCGATTGCCCTGAATCAGCAGCACATCACCAAAGCGTATTCTCACCTTGCTCAGTTTCGACAGCAGATTTACTCCGTGCCGATTGATGGCCAGCACTACCAATTGATAGCGCCGGCGAAACTGCAAGCGCTTCAAAGTGCGGCCGATGAATTCCGATCCCTTTGGTACCATCGCCTCGAATAATTCAACATCGCTTCCTTCAAGGAGCTCATCGCTCAAACTGAAGTCAGCTTTGATCTCGATGCCTGCCTCGCTCTTTACCCGGAGAATGTCCTCCGCTCGACCCTGGACGAGCAGCAGATCGTCAGCCTGAATTTTTTCATGAGGATGCGGAGCGATCCGGTATTGCTTATCCCCGCGCAGAATTCCGAGCACGGTCAGGTCCAAATCTTCGCCGATGCGGGCCTCTTCAAGCGTCTTCCCAATCAGCGGCGAGTTGTCCAACACAATCACTTCAGTCATGTACTGTCGCACGTGGTACTGCTCCGTCAGAGACTTCGCTGATTCACGTCGCGGTAAAAGCCGCAGACCCAGCAACAACATATAGAGCAGGCCGACGCAGACAATCGGCACACCAACTTTCGTCAACTCAAACATCGTAAACGGCTCCATGCCATAACGTGGGAGGGCGCCGCTGACCGCGAGGTTGGTAGATGTGCCTATCAATGTGCAGGTGCCGCCGAGGATTGCGCCGAAAGCAAGAGGGATCAGCAATTTTGAGGGGCTGATACTTCGCCGCATGGCAATGCCTAACACCACAGGGAGAAACATGGCAGTCGTAGTCGTGTTTTTCATGACTGCAGCGGAAAGCGCGGCGGCCACCATGATCAAGGCAGTGATCGTAAACTCACCCTCACCGGCGAAACGGTGCAAGCGCCGACCCACCGCATCAACGACGCCGGTCTTGGCCAAGCCTCCGGTCAGAATAAAGAGGCCGGCGATGGTGATGACTATGTCATTGCCGAAGCCGGCAAACGCCTCGGTCACCGTAAGGGTTCGCGTGATGATTAGAGCCATTACCAGGACGATCGAAACAATTTCGATAGGAATACGCTCGAGGGCAAAAAGGACGAGCGCAACCAACAATAAGGCGAGGACAATGGCGATCTGGGTAGTCATTTAGAGTTGAGTGTAACTGGAGGATATCAAGAAATAGTGGCGGCGATTCAGTGTCCAAAGTCCAACGTCCAATGTCCAATGCAGGAGTCCCCCGTTAAAGTTGCCGATTGCGGATTTCCGATTGCGGAGGAAGTTAGCCACAGATTAACGCGGCCGGCCCGTATTAGAGGAGACTCGCGGGTTCGTTGAGGATGGAAGCGTAGCCGCAGATTGTCGCGGATGACGCAGAAGGTTTGTTCCGCGTTGCAGCGTTCATCTGAGAAATCGTTGTTCGAATCGACTCATCTGTCGCCCGCTAAAGCGGGCTATTAATCCTTAACGACGCTGATCCCGGGGTTCCGCTCACTGCGCTCGCTTCACCCTGGGCTAAATTCTTCCGTCGGCTCCGCCGACTCGTTGAATGGCCATCCTAACCTTTAAAGACATAAATGGGTTCTAAGCTTGCCACCGTGAGACCTGAGACCTGAGACCTGAGACTTGAGACTTGAGACCTGAGTCGACTATGGCTACTTCGGAGGTTGAAGTGGAGTGATGGTTTCGTGGGCGCGACGTCCATCCCCGTAGATCTGATTGAGTGTTTCCCGCAGCAGCACAATGTCGGGCGGGTCTTCATTGAGTAACTCGATGCACTTACTAGTGTTCTCAACGATGGTCTCGAGCTGCTGGCGAAGTTCCTGAGCGGCAGAAGCTACTGCCTTATTCGTATTGGCAGCGTAAGTAGACTGGGCCAGCTGCGCTTGAGTACGCGCCAGGACTTCTCGGGCTAGTTGATGTTCAACTGCGAGGCCGGCAATGCGCGTGGCGACATCCGTCAAACCCGCCTCATCACCAGTGGGTGTGCGCGGTTCGCGGTAATACATCGCAAACGAACCCAGCACTTTGCCGCGCCCGGAAAGTATCGGTGTGGACCAGCAGGCGCGCAGATCACTCCCCGCCGCCAACTCGCGATAGTCCTCCCACAGCGGATCCGCAAAAATATCGGTGACGATTACGGGCTCGCCTCGGTACATCGCCGTCCCACAAGAGCCATGTTTCGGCCCAATGGGAGCACCGTCGACCGCTTTGACATAATTCTCGGGAAGGCTCGGAGCGGCTCCATGTCGTACGTGATCTCCGTCATCGCTCAGCAGCAGTACGGAGCCGAGCATTCCGGGCGCCTGCGCCTCGATCAGAAGCACCAACCGTTCGAGGATTTCGCTGAGCGGCGCGTTGGCGGCAATCATGCCCAGGATCTGACCCTGGCCGGCGCAAAAATCATCAGCATCTTTAGTGCTCGGCGGAAGCCGAGGCAGTTGCGCAGTCTTCGCTGTCGAGGGTTCGAGTATCTGAGTTAGTAACTCCGATTGCTTCTGATCGCTCATGCGTCATCTCCCTTCCGGTGGCAGGAATTCTACGCCTGGTACGGCAACCTAGGCTATGGGAAATGGGAAAGGGCCTTACGAGTAAGGAGCAGACCATTTTCCATTTGTCATTTACCATTTCCCATTTTTCATTCGCGAATTCAACTCGGAAGTGCAACCCACGCCCGAAGGGCCGACCGTAAATAGCCACGCCCGTTAGGCGTGGGAACAATTGAAGGAGCTGTCCCAGGTCCGAAGGACCGGCAGTTGATGTTGACGAGCTGAATCACTGTCGCACCTTCGGCGCTTTCGTCCTATTGAGATCGATGCCCACGCCCTTACGGGCGTGGCTATTTAATGTCGGCCCTTCGGGCCTATGTATTGCACTTCAAAGTTGAATCCACCATTTAAGGAGAAAGACTGAAACCCCAAAACGTCCAAATACGCAGAGGGCGTCCAGACGATTAAAACGAACTTGGTACTTTGTGCTTAGTGCTCTGTTTGCGCAGCTTGAGCAGTCACGTGTTTCTGCTCGAAGATCAGCGAACAAAGTTCAAAGTTCAAAGTTCAAAACTCGTTTTTTAAAGAAGCATTGGCTCGATTGTTCGTGCAAGCCGAAGTCCGGGATAGGTTGATTCTACAGAGTATCCGTCTTCAAGACCCCAGACTGCCGAGAGCACCGCTTGCGCGAACGACCATTCCAGGCTTCGCTGATAGTCCAATTGAAGTAAGTCGGTCAAAATTCTCAAGCGTCGTTCAATAACGTCACGCGAAGTAAAAAAATCAGGTTGCTCACAGGGATTCCGCAAGATTGCTCCTACCTCATACTCAAGTTCTCCCACGACACCTTTCGGATCGATCGCTACCCAGCCTCGCTTCGCATCGAATAGCACATTGTAATGATGGAGATCACCGTGCAATAGCATCGGTCGCGAACTCGATAACGCCAGGCGTCGATATACATCGTGTGCCTTGTGGACCAAACTGGCGGGAAGCTGCTTGTCAGCTGTGTTCAGGTAACGATCAAAACCACCTGCCCAATCGTACACTGTTGCACATCCTTCAGGTGCGTTGTGATTAGCTAACTGGTTTACGACGTGAGCGAGAATTTCAGTCGCGCTTTCATCGTTTCCATCCCGGACCAGCTTTACCAGTTCGTTGCCGGGATCAAGCCGTTCGAGCAGGATTGCCCCCGCTTCTGATTCATAAACCCTTACCATTCCCTCACCGTCAAAAGCGCGCAGGATGTTCCCACTGTGCCATTCATCGCCTGAGTGCTTAATTATTTTAAGGACGACTCGGGAGGAGTCGCGTTCACCAAAGGCAAGGACAGAGCTCTCAGTTTCAAAAGTTTTCTCGACTGCAACATCCCACTGTCGGGAATATGCCGTTAATCGATCGAGTGCAGATGACATGTGGGCTACATGATATCCGGTCGCCCGCTAAAACGGGCTTCGATTGTTGTTGGCCTTGATCCCGGGGTTACGCTCGCTGAGCTGGCTCACCCCGGGCTAAATTCTACCGCCGCAACGCGGCCTGGTTGGGCTGATCTCCAAGCTCGAGTTAATTTCATGTCGCACGAGTTTTAGCGACCGCGCACACTATTGAATCATCCGTGTTATCCGCGGAAATCTGCGGCTAGTTCTTTCTCAGTGAATCGTCGGATATCCCCGCAACTCCCGACCAAAGCGTAATGCGAGGAAATTGGTTCAACCGATGACTTTAAAGTGATAGAATTTTTCCACCGACACAGTGAGAATTCGATCAAAGCCCTGAAAGGTTGGTTAACGTCCGCCCTTGCTGCGTGCCAACTGAGGACCACAAGTTAGCGAACTAATCTCGCTGTTTAGGGCGCGAAGTTAGAAGGCGCGAACTGGGACGCAAATCGACCAGCAGGGTCACGTTAGAAACATAACCACTCGTAACGCAATCCCCGGGAGGATGTTTATGATTCGTTATGGTGCCGCCGCCGTTTTATTCTCCGCACTCCTATTCGCATTCGGGTCGTGGGCAATGACCTCGGGCGCGTCCAAACAACTTGCTGACAAAAGTCATTCTGTCCCGAACAATGCCCAGGGCCTGGCTGCTTGGGAGCAGGTTTATTCTGTTCTGATCCATCCAAGGTGCATCAACTGTCACACCGCGACGAACTATCCACAGCAAGGTGACAACCGCGAACGTCACTTCGCCAATGTGGTTCGAGGTCCGGAAGGCAAAGGAGTTCCGGGACTGAATTGCGCAAGCTGTCATCAACAGAGCAATGCCGACAGCACCGGTGTGCCCGGCAATCCCAACTGGCATCTGGCGCCCTTATCTATGAAATGGCAGGACCTGAACGACAATCCGTTGTCCAGTGCCGCCGTTTGTCGCGCAGTTACAGACCGAACGAAGAATCACAACCTCGACGGGCCGGGGCTGTTAAAGCATCACGCTGAGGATTCGCTAGTGCTTTGGGCTTGGAGCCCCGGCCGCCGTCCGGATGGGTCAATGCGCACCCTGCCCCCGCTGTCACACGAACAATTCGCTGCCGCTACCCGTCGGTGGGTGGAAGCAGGCACGCCGTGTCCCCAAGGAAGGTAGCAAGATAGCGAAGATAGGAGGAGCAATGGCCAGTTACCAACTTACGATTAATGGACGAACCAGAGAAGTGAATGTTGACCCATCAACACCACTCCTTTGGGTGTTGCGTGAGGAACTGAAAATGACTGGCACGAAATACGGCTGCGGTGTAAGTGCCTGCGGCGCGTGCACGGTGCATTTGGACGGGGTGGCTGCGCGTTCTTGCATGATCCCTGTTTCACTGATTGGGAAACGTCCGGTAGTGACCATCGAGGCAATGAATCAGGATCGGGTTGGGCGTGTGGTCCAGGATGCGTGGGTGGCGGAAGACGTCGTTCAGTGTGGCTATTGCCAGAGTGGACAGATAATGAGCGCGGTGGCGTTGCTGAAGCACACACCGCGACCGACCGACACCAACATCGACGAATCCATGGGCGGGAATATCTGTCGCTGCGCCACCTACGTGCGCATTCGTGAGGCCATTAAGGTAGCGGCACGGAACCTTAAGTGAAGGGAGGCATCGGCATGTCAGGCATCTCAACCGCAAAAAACGCTGAAAATAAAAACGTGAGCCGACGCGCCTTCCTGCGCGTCTCTGCAACTGCCGCAGGTGGCTTGCTTGTTTCCTTACACCTTAATGGCTTTTCAGCAGCTCAAGAGGCGAATCAACAACAGCCCAGTCAACAACAGCCAAATCAACAACAGCCGCCGCCAAAAGTTTATCCGCCAGATGCCTTCGTCGACATCAGGCCAGACGGCACAATCGTGATCCAGGTAAACCGGCTGGAGTTTGGACAGGGCGTACACACTGCTTTACCGATGCTACTCGCTGACGAACTGGATGCCGATTGGTCGCAAGTAGTGCCTGAACTCGCTCCGGCTGCCGACGTTTATAAGGATCCGATGTTCGGAATCCAGATGGTAGGCGGCTCCGGGTCGATCGCACATTCGTTTCAACAGTATCGCGAACTCGGGGCTAAGACACGTGCGATGCTGGTCGCCGTCGCGGCAAGGCGCTGGAATGTCGCGCCAGATAAATGTCGCACTGAGAACAGCATCGTCTATGGACCAGCCAGGCAGTCAGCGAAGTATGCGGAACTAGCAAGCGAAGCTTCACGTGAATCGGTTCCAGCGGCAGTTCGACTTAAAAGTCCGTCTGAATTTCGTTTGATAGGAAAGAGAGTGCCGCGGCTCGATAGCAAACCAAAGTGTGATGGCTCACTAAAGTTTGGGCTCGACTTGGATCTCCCGGGGATGAAAGTAGCAGTGGTCGCACATCCGCCCGTGTTTGGCGCGCGCGTGAAGAGCATTGTCGATACTGAAACTCGAACCGTTGAAGGCGTGCGCGACGTTTTCGAAGTTCCCCTCGTTCACGGAAGTGGTGTTGCCGTTGTGGCCGACAGGTTCTGGGTTGCCAAAATGGGACGCGACCGGCTGAAGATCGAATGGGACTTTTCGGGAGTCGAACGGCCCGACAGTTCGCGTTTGCTGGCTGATTACAAACAGCGCGCGCTCAGCGCCGGGTTTAGTTCAGTGGCGCGCGGTGACGCAAAGGCGATCGAAGGCTTTAGTGCTTCCAACCGGATCGTTGCTGAGTATGATTTCCCATATCTGCCTCACGCACCAATGGAACCCTTGAACACGACCGTCCGCTATGATGGCGAGCGCGCAGAAGTTTGGGCTGGTTCCCAGTTTCAAACTATCGATCAGGCGGCAATTGCTGAAGTACTGGGACTCAAACCTGAGCAAGTCACGTTTCACACTGAAATGGCTGGTGGCGGTTTTGGTCGTCGCGCCACTCCCGACTCGCACTTGCAACGTGAGGCTGCCCAAATTGCCAAGCGCCTGCGGGGCACTCCAGTAAAACTCATCTGGACTCGCGAGGACGATATTAAAGGCGGTTACTACCGCCCCATGCACTTTCATCGTGCCGAAATTGCAATTGGTCCCGACGGCATGCCCGCAGCTTGGCGACATGTGATTGTCGGCCAGTCGCTACTGGCCGACACGCCCTTCGCGATGATGATGAAGGACAATATCGATCCCACAACAGTCGAAGGAGTGAACGACACTCATTACACCATCCCGATTTTTCATGTCTCGGTGCATCATCCGAAGGTGAACGTACCGGTGCTCTGGTGGCGTTCGGTCGGACACACGCACTCCGCCTTTGTTATGGAAACGTTGATTGAAGAGTTGGCGACGCGTGCCAAAATTGATCCCATCGCTTACCGTCGCAAGCTGCTCAAGCCGGAAGCAAAAAAGCTGCATTCGGCGCTCAATCTTTTGGAAACGAAGAGTGCCGCCTGGCGTCGCAGACTTCCCAGAGGGCACGCCGTCGGATTTGCTTGCCACGAGTCGTTCGGAACTGGCGTCGCCTGTGCAGTAGACGTGTCTATTAAAAACAAGCGGCCAAGGATCCACCGGGCGACGGTGGCGGTGGATTGTGGCCTGGCGGTGAATCCACTATCGGTTGAAAGCCAATTTCAGGCGGGAGTGGCGTTCGGTCTGTCGCAGTTAATGGCGAAGGGCGCGGTTACGCTGAAAGACGGAGTAGTGGAGCAGAGAAATTTTGATGGTTATGTTCCGCCTTACATGCCCGATGCGCCTGTGGCGGTAGACGTCCACATCGTTCCGAGTACCGAAGCACCCACCGGCTGTGGCGAACCACCGGTTCCCGTGATCTCTCCAGCGGTAGTTAACGCCCTCACGAAACTGACGGGGAAACGGTATCGCAGCCTGCCCCTTGTCGAAGTCTAGCTTTTGAACTCACCGTCCGTCTCGTCGGTCAGAGCGCGCGAAGTTTGGGCTCTCGGCGAGGTGCCATTTACGTCGCTCATTTGCTAGCTTAAACTGTCCTCGGAGTGTTGGTCATAATCGGTAACTAAAGCAATGAGTGCATTTGATCGAATAAATGAAATAACGAAGCGGCGCTTGGCGGAACTCGAAAGCGACCCTGCTCATAAGATCATTCAGGGCCAAAGAGCGGAAGGGCAACGCAATCCGGCGTTACGAATCGCGCGCGAAATGGCTCAGCGGGAACGGGAGGAGGAGCAGCGCAACCCGGGTTTGCGAATCCTTCGGGAAAAACTTGAGCAGGAGCGAAACAACTCGTTCCCGAGAATCGCGCGAGAATATTTGAATGAAGCTTTAGTATTGCAGAGTCATTACGATGTTCCCAGCCGTTCGCTCGAACAGTTTAATCGTTACGCGATCAACGAGAGGATTCGCGACTGGGAACGAGAAATTTCAGACTGGTTCCTCAACCCGAGAAGTCCGAAGTCTGTGGCGTTCGAATCGATGATGAATCATTTCGACGACGCTCAAAACGTTGCGGCGCATTTTGCAACGCAAGCTCATATTGATTTACGCAGTTTTGATCGATGGCAAGGACTAGACCGAATCCGAACCCTCGGCAAAGAACTTTCGACTATGGTTGGATTCTCGTCGCCAGAACTTAGTAACACCTTTCTCTTTAATGCGGCCGAAAGACTAAATCGAATCCAAGAGCTCACTGAACTGCGAGACAGCGCTCTGCTTGACCAGGAATTTGAGTCGTTCATAGGTTATGTCCTGTCCTGGATTAAGCAGGCAGGCTCGAAGTTTATTAGACCTGATGTTGTTTTTGCCATCCTCGTGCCGGTATTAATTGCCGCGCTGCAACAGGCGCAATCGTATAAATGGCGTCTGGATGATAAGAAAGACGCCGACCGGCGCGCCGAAGAGCAGAACGCAAAGCTTGATGCCCTGCTGGCAGCGCTAAAGGAATTAAAGGGAAAAATACAACAGCCTGCAATCGGAAAGCCCTACAAGATCAAAAGGACAACACCCACTTATGCGCAACCAGGTAAGAGACTTCGAATAGGCTACGTGTACAGCGGCCAACCGGTGCTCGCTGTCGGGTCGACTGGTCGATGGATTCTCATTGAGTATGTTGACCGCATTAACTTGGAACCTCGGGCCGGGTGGATCCGGAAGAAATATGCAAAGCATCAGACCGAGGTAAACAATATTGTTTCACTGAACAAAGTGCGGATACAGCTAGCGGTCGAGTTTTACGAACAGGGTGAAATATCCCTTGGGCAAGCCGCTCAAGTTGCGGGTCTGACCAAGAAAGAGTTCATCGACGTACTCGGTGAGCGGCAGATCCCGATTCTCAACTACTCCGAAGAGGAGTTACGAGAGGAAATCGGGGTGTGAAAGAGGCCATAGTAACTGACAGCACCTGCCTAATCGGACTTGAGCGCATAAACCTACTTACGATCCTTCCTCAGCTTTTCGAACCGGTCATTATCCCCTCCGCCGTTGCAAAAGAGTTTGGCGGATCGTTTGAATGGCTCGTCGTCGAAGTTCCCACGAATGTGCCGCTTGTCACTTCGTTACGACTTCAGATCCATTTGGGAGAAGCTCAGACTATCGCTCTCGCACACGAGAGAGCGTCGCGGGTTCTACTAGATGATCGCCAAGCGCGGTCCGCAGCTAGAAGACTAGGATTGAGCATTGTCGGTACCGTCGGAATACTTGTACTTGCTAAGCGGGATCAATTATTCCCGACTTGACACAAGTATTAGATCAACTTGAAGCCAACAATTTTTACATGAGCAAAGAACTGCGTGGTGAAGCACTCCGAATCGTCGGCGAATGAGTGCGTGTGCGACTCAGTCTCTAATTGTACCGACTATGAACATCTCTGAACTGTAGCCGCAGTGTGTTTCGGAGCCACTTCCACTGCTCGCGAACGGAAGCCCATCTCTTTGTGATGGCGAACTGGTGGGAACATCAGGTTGCGCATCGCGTCGAATCCGACCTTAAACTGATGATCATATTTACTCTCCGTTTCATTCAGCCGGCGGGATAGTTACGCGTTGGATGCGAGCACTTGTCGCAGCTTCGCTTTTCCTCAAGACTTTAGATTATTGGGACGGTTCGGCTTTGCCGCCGGATGTGCGGCGCCGGCTCTGCCGCCCCATGGAGTCAGATAGAAATTTCGGGCTCGGCCCTTGGAATTTCTTAGGCGGAGCCCAAACGTGGGGTAGAGCCCCGGAATAATAAAGCGCTTTCGGGCGCGGCGAAGCCACGCCCCACATCCGACGGCCAAGCCGAAGCGACGCTAGCTTAGGACTTTGGGGGCAAAGCTCTTTGGAGGTCACCAATTGTGATCTCCAGTTTTGAAACTCAGCAGGCTTAAGCTCAAACATACAATCACCAGGACTCGATCGAGGTTCCGTCTGACCGCGCTTAAGAACCCTAGTCTTAACGCCATACAGTGCCGCCAGATCTCGATCCAGCATCACTTTTTCACCACCGATTAAATAAATATCGTTTTCAATCTGAAAGTAGTGAACAGCCACACCGGCAGGCTGTGGCTAGTCCCGTGCCTCGCGACTCTGCATCTAAGTATGCTGAACAACGATTGGCTAGCCAGGTTATATCAAGAGGACGGAAGGCGCTGCATGCTTACTCTGCTCAGATTAGAGTTGGAAAAGTTATTCCGCGCTCGCAGCTTTTACCTCTCATTTATCGTTTTGATCGGATTCGTTGCGCTGATGCTTTGGGGGTTCTACACCTACGCCGCGCGGAAGACAGGAGGTGAGGCGGTTGAGCAGTTCAAATATACCTACGAATCGAAACAATACTTCAACGGCTTAACCTTCGCGCTCTACTCAGTTCTCTTCGCTTTTACTTTATTACTACCAATTTTTGTGTCCATGAGTGCGGGCTCGCAGATTGCGGGCGAGGCGCGCGCCGGCACCCTGCGGATGATCTGTACCCGTCCAATTTCGCGTGCCACGCTGGTGCTCGCCAAGTTTTTAGTTACGGCGTTACACGCGGCTCTGCTCCTCACTTTCTTCATTGGCTTGAATCTGGTGGTGGGATTGATCTTCGTGGGCTGGGGAAACCTGGAGCTTTATCCTGGCCCACTCAATCTCGTCGACGCGCCAGGAAAGATAATGCGTGATGAGGCTCTGATGCGTTTTGTTTACGCAGCAGTCTCGGGCACGTGGGCGCTCCTGGTTGTCGCCGCTCTCGCGCTCGTTTGTTCAGTCATCTTCGACTCGCCGGCGCAAGCTACTGTTATGACGATCGCCGCATACCTCACTCTTTACATCGTCGGCAGAGTGGAGTTCTTTGAGCATATGCAGCCCTACTTTTTTACAACCGACATGGACTTTTGGCGTGACGTGTTCAAGCCGGAGATTCCCTGGCAGAGTGTATGGCAGAGAGCGTGTGTCTGCGGCGCTTATACCGTCGGGCTGTTGCTGGCGGCAGTGGTTATTTTTGAGCGGAAGGATATTGTTAGTTAATGTTGGTAAAACTGATCCTTCTCGTCCTGTTTTGTCTAATGGTTGTGGGCGCCGTTTATTTCGCGCAGCCACATGACACTGAAGAGACAAGCTCGTCTTCCGCCACTGCTGTTTCGCTGCGTCTCCTTACGTGGAATATCGGATACGCCGAACTTGAAGACGACACACGCGCACACAACAAGGATTTACCTGCAGTCGCGGAAGTGATCTTACGTGAAGATCCTGATGCAGTTGCTTTGCAGGAACTAACAGGTAAAGCGCAATTAAACATCTTGTTAGGCCTGTTACACCGCAAATATCGCGGTGCAGTGGCGTTTCAGGAGAGCGGAGATCGCTTCGAGGCTGTGTTGGTCAAAGATAACTCTGCGAAATTTACCATGGTTTCCGCGGGCGCTCGTTTCGCCCTTGCAGCTACATTCCGAGCGCGCCCCGGGGACCCGGAGGTCGTGTTCCTAAGTGCTCACGCGGACGCGTTCAATGCCGCTCGACGAAGGGTCTACACGGAAGACTTAATAGATTGGGCACGGGGTCATTCAGAATCATTTAAGGTTTTCATTGCAGGCGATTTCAACTTTGAACTTAAAGCTGTCAACGAGACAAATCTCTACACCGACAATGTGAAACACGACAGTGAATCGTATAGCCATATACTGGGTAACTTCCGTGATTTGGGACGCGAAGCCGGGGATACAGCTATCAATGATCGACGCATCGATTACATTTTTGGCCCCGCTGAACTTAAACAAGTCGGACGAGTCGAGGTTTTGCGTAACGCCGCGGTTGGCCGCATGGACCACTGGCCGCTGCTCGTGGAAGTAAGCTTCTGATACGCATGATGGATACAGCTATACAAACGGAGGGTTTGACCAAACGCTTCCGGGGTTGCACGGCAGTTGACGGTTTGACGATGCGCGTTGAGCGGGGCGACATCTATGGCTTTCTCGGTCCAAACGGGGCGGGGAAGTCAACGACGTTGAGGATGTTGCTTGGTCTGGTAAAGCCTACCTCCGGCGCTATCAGATTCTCGGCGTCTGAATCAAACCGGGAATATCTACGCCCTCGCGCGCGGATTGGTGCAATAGTCGAGACACCGGCGTTCTACGAAAATTTTTCTGGGCGCAGGAATTTACAACTACTCGCTTCGTTGTCGGGAGGGGCTCAATTGAAGCGCGTGGAAGAGGTCCTCGAGATGGTTGACTTGCGCGACCGTGCACGAGATCCGGTACGGGTTTATTCCTATGGCATGCGCCAGCGTTTGGGAATTGCACAGGCACTTTTACCAACTCCAGAACTTATCATTCTTGACGAGCCGACAAATGGTCTCGATCCTCAAGGCATACAAGAAACGCGACAATTAATTCGACGGCTCAGAGATGAAATAAGGTTGACGGTGTTGCTGTCGAGTCACCTGCTCACGGAGGTTGAACAACTCTGCAATCGAGTGGGAATCATTCACGAGGGACGTTTGCTTTATGAGGGTGGGCCAGAAACGTTGGTAGCCCCCACAAGCCGATTCAAAGTGCGAGTTGATAACTTGTCAGCTGCGACTGAGTTACTCAGCAGAGAACCTGGTCTGATCGTCAGCCAGAATGGCGCTGCCTTTTTGCAGATTGAAGTGGAAGCGGAACGCATTCCTACTGTCAACGCTCTTTTAGTCGCTCATGGGATCGGTGTATATGAGTTGACGCCGGCTCAGGAGAGCCTGGAAGAAGCATTTCTTCGTTTGACTAAGTCTTAGTTAGGAAGTTTTGCTGCCAGACAGCGTTTTTGATGACTCTCGATAAGGTCTCATGATTACATTGCCTGAACCAGACGAAGACTTGCTGCGTGAGTGCGAGGTCGAGACCTTCCGTTCCAGTGGGCCCGGAGGGCAGCATGTCAACAAGACGGAAAGCGCGGTTCGGCTGACGCACGTGCCTTCGGGTGTCGTCGTCACCTCACGGCAGGAACGCAGTCAACACCGTAATAAAGCGCTCTGTCTGCAAAGGCTTCGTAAGAAGGTCGCGCAGTTGAACCATCAGCCTGCGAAACGCATTCCCACGCGGGTTTCGCGTAGTGCCAGAAACCGCGTGCTCGAAGAAAAAGCGAGGCGTTCACAGATTAAGCAATTGCGCTCAAAGCCGACGCCGGATGAGTGAGCACGGCGAGGTATTATGCTACGAAGAAGCAAAGGGGGACGCGCGCTGTGATAACTGTTGCTAATCGGATCTACGTG
The DNA here is from genome assembly GCA_963826235.1 of Pyrinomonadaceae bacterium. Taxonomy (GTDB): domain Bacteria; phylum Acidobacteriota; class Blastocatellia; order Pyrinomonadales; family Pyrinomonadaceae; genus PSRF01. Next base: position 2,123,651 of record CAWGWE010000003.1, read on the forward strand.
ACACCGGAGTATGCGGAAGCCTTCGAGGAGAGGTTTCGTGAGCGCGCCGGGCTGGTAGACCAAATGCCTGGTTTTATTTCGAACCAGATTCTCCGCCCGGTAAACGAAGGAGACCCTTATGTGGTTTTCACCATCTGGAATAGCCGCCAGGACTTCCTCAACTGGGTGCGCTCTGATGCGTTTGTGAAGGGACACTCACAGTCCGGCTCGCTGCCGAAGGAAGCGTTTTCAAAGTCGAACGCGTTAGAGATGCATGAGGTGGTCCAGGATTCGAGCCGTGTTGATTTAGAACCGGAGCCGCGTGGCGGTCCGTTCAAGTTGCATTAGGTACTAGCAAGCCCAAGGAAACTGAATAGTGAAATCGGTTCGGCGTACCGCCCGATGAGGGCCTCCGGCGGTCTTAAGCAGGTCCTGGGCTATTAGTTTTTTTGCAAAGTTCGTACTGATGAATTGACATACTGGAAGATTGGGCATAACCTCACCGGACTGCAACAGCATTGCAACATTAAAACAATGTTGATCTGAGTTGTGATTCCTCGTTTTTATCGCACCTCTTCGGCAGATCGGGAAAGAAGAATCTTTCGTATCTCCCTCCGAGTGCGGCGTAGGGAGGAAGATTAAAAACTCCCGCGCCCGCTCCTTATACCGGTGGAGATGCCCGTGACCCAGTTAGCACCCCACAAATGTCCCATTTCAGTTCGAACTCCTGGAGGCCCCCGTGTTTCATCCTCGACGTCCGCAAAAGAACTCTCACTCGGCAGTTAGAATTTCGAAAACCCACAGGCTCCTGCTTATTACTGCAGTTGCTGTGCTCGCTTTGGCCGGACTTGGAATCTCCAAGTCATCAGCCCTGAAGAGCACGCTTTCTCGGCAATCGGCCGATGCGAGTTCTGCCGGAGCACCGCCTCTCGGCAAGACGAGCGCAGTGAGCCCCGAGGTTCCTACCTTTGCTGAACTGACGACTCCGCGGGCGAGGCGAGGATCAAGATCGGCGGGACTATTAGGGTTCCTCAACCCGACTGCCCCCTTGATAAGCGCCTCCAAGACCGACGCCTTACTGGTGGACAACGATTTAGACACCGAAGCCGACCCGGGCGACACGCTGAGATACACGGTCACGATCGGCGTGACCGGCATGGACGCTACCGGCGTGATGTTCAGCGACACAGTGGATCCGAATACTGCGCTCGTGGCAGGTTCCCTGAGGACGACTCCCCTGGCGCGACCCGATAGTTACACCGCCACAGGCAACGTTAGAATCACCAAAAATGCGGCTGCGGGTGTTCTGGTGAATGACCAGGACTTTGACGCGGTTGGCGGCGCCGTTTCTGTCACTGCGGGAACATTCCTCAGCACCAACAACGGGAATGTGACAATCAATGCTGATGGCTCCTTCACTTACAACCCACCTCCTGGGTTTGAAGGGAATGACACATTCACTTACACACTCAACGACAATGACACTCCAAACACGACCGATACGGGAACGGTAACCATAACGGTCAGCGGCATGTTTTGGTTTGTTAACAGCGCCGCATCGTGCCCCTGCGATGGCCGATTGACGAATCCTTTCAACTTGCTTACAGGCGCCGGCAGTTTTAATGCTGTTGCCGCGGACGATGCTGGCGACAACATCTTTCTCTATTCAGGCTCTTACACCGGCGGGCTGACTCTGCTGGACAATCAAAGATTGATAGGGCAGGGCGCAGGCGCCTCGCTGCAGTCTATTACCGGTATTACGCCGCCTGCCGGGAGCGATCCTTTACCGGCAACCGGTGGCGCGCGACCAACTGTTGCTAATGCCGCCGGCAGCGTAATTCTGTTGGGAGCGGGTAACTATCTTCGCGGGTTTGATATTGGAAATTCCGCCGCCGCAGGTTCCGGCATTTCCGGTACTAATATCGGCACACTGTCGGTGACGGAACTGTTGATTAACGGCACGGGCCGGGCAATGAACCTGGACAATGGAACACTGGGAGCGGTCTTTGACAGCATAACTTCGACGAACAGTTCCACGAACGGTATCAGACTCAATAACGTTGGCGGTTTGTTTACGATTAGCGGCGCTACAACCATAACAAATCCCACGCAGGTGGGAATTACGATCTCAAACATCCTAAATATTGGGCCACCTTCGTTTCAGTTTGGAAGTGTAACCATAAACAATCGGAACAACACTGGAATCCTGCTCGACGAGGTAGACAATTCAAGCGGCACGATGTCCTTTGGTGCGATTACTATTCCGAACCCGAATAACGCGGGTGGTTATGGAATCCGCGTCGAGGACTCAGCCGCTTCGGTTACGGTTACCAGCGCAACCATCAGTGGTGCGAACCAGACCGTAGCGCAAACTGATGCCGGCGCCGGCGTGCCCGGTAGCAACGGCGACGGCGACGCCATCTTCCTTTCGAACAATACCGGAACCTTCACCCTTAACGCCGGCACCCTTTCAAATTGCGGCAACGACTGCATTGACTTGAAAGATTCCACAGGGCTCGTGCTAACTGGCGTCAATATTTCTGCGCCCGGGCAGGATGTTACCGGCGCCACTGGCGCCGGCGCTGGTGGCCATGGTATTTCGCTCTTCAATCTGAGGGGCACCGCCAGTATCACCGGCGGCACTATCTCCGGATTCAACGTAGCCAGTCGCGATGGTATTTACCTGCTCAACAATACGTCGACGGCGTTGACCTTGACAGTCCAGGGCACGACGTTCCAGAACTCGATCGGTAATCGAGGCTTCGGCATCCGCGGCGATGCGGCCGCCAACATGACGGTCACCGTAGGCGGGCCGACGAACAACGTCTCGACTAACTGCATCTTCTCAAATATTTCGGGACCGGGGCTTCAAAGCGTCGCAGGTGGAACCGTGGGATCCACTGCTACCGTCAATCTGACAGTGCAGAACTCGACTTTCCAGACCTCGCCCGTCGATGGGAAGACTAATCTGATCGCGAGCGTCGTCGAGGCAGGCAAGTCAACACTCGTTATCCAAAACAACACGTTCAATAACGTCTTTAATACTGCCTCGACCGGTGAAGCTCTCATCAATATCAGTAACGATGGGACGCTTGCTGGAAACCTGCTGGGCTTGACCCTAACCGGCAACAACATCAACGGCGTCGGGAGCGCCTTGAGCAATTGTGCCGGTGGTGCAGTCAACTGTCTTGGTCCACTGAACGCGATTCTCGTTTTCATCGACGATCAGGGCAATGTGCCTGGCACGCTGAACATCGACAACAACACGATCACCAACGTGCGGCAAGGCGGCATTTTGCTTGACATGGCTAACTCCGGCGCTCCCGCCAGCAATGTCGCAGCGAAGATCACCAACAACTGTATCGGCAGGTTGCGCGTAGCCGGCGCCTGCACGGGGGCGGACGCGCGTGTTGGTCTTGGCGCTGGTCTTGCCAATGGCAGAGGAATCGCGGTCGAGCGACGACGTCTGGGAGCTAAAACAGCTAATGTCCTGGTCTCCGGCAACAACGTACGAAACGGCGCCGGCCAGAATGCGGGCAACCTGAATACCCCTGGCATCTTCGCCCGTACACAAGCCGACACGCAGATGAGCTTCACGGTGACAAACAACAGCGTGGACACCAATTTCGTGGGTGCGCCCGAGATTCGTTTGGACACGAACTCCCCGACTCCCGGCGACCCAATCACACAAGTAATGTGCTCGGACATCACTGGGAACTCGTTTCCCGCCGGTGCGGCCGCCGTCATTGATATTAACGAACTCGATGGCACGCATAACGTCGAGCAGGCTAGTGCCGCTGCTGTAGCGGCTGCGAACGGAGGCGTAACTGTCAACGCAGACGCGGGTGTAAGCTTCGGAGTCCTATGCGCCGCGCCACCAGCTTTAGTCGATCCAAGCGATTCGCTTGAGAATTCGGCTCAACCGACTGAGCAACCGCCTTCAGAGCCCGCGAGCGTAGAGCAGACTGCCGAACCCCAGGTTACCCAACGAACGGACAGTATCATTAGCCGTCCATTCGTATCGTCGCCTCCGCAGCTGACTGCGAGGTCCGCGACCACGGACAAGCGAATATTCGACGCGCGATCAAAGCGAACGCGGGATGATGGAGCCGTCTTCCACCACGCCGCGACATCAACAACCTCACCATCAACCGCGACCGTCGCAGATGTGGCGGTCAACATCGGCCTGTTCCCCGCAGGCAAGAGCATCACCATCACATTTGACGTTACAGTTGATAATCCGTTAGACGCGCCAACCACCGAGGTCTGCAATCAAGGAACGGTAACGGCCGATGGTCCCATTAGTGTTCCTACTGATGATCCTTCTGTCGCCGGCAATGCGGATGCGACCTGCACTCCTCTGGACCAGCCCGACGTTACGGTGGCGGTCGCTCCTACCTCGGTTCTCGAGGACGGCGTGGATAACCTCGTCTACACCTTCACGCGGGAAGGACCAACGACGAGCGCCCTGACAGTCAACTTCAGCGTCGCAGGCACAGCGTCTTCCAGCACCGATTACGGAGTGACGGGAGCCGCGACCTTTGATGGTACGAACGGGACCGTAACGATCCCCATCGGCAGCTCATCTGCTGCCATCAACGTCAATCCAACGACAGACATCACCGTGGAATCCGACGAAACCGTTATCGTGTCGGTGACCGCAGGTACCTTCTACGACGTCGGTGTCCCTGGATCAGATACAGGCACGATTACCAACGACGACACGGACGTGTCAGTCGCCGTCGCTCCGAGTTCCGTTGCGGAGGACGGTGTGCCGAATCTTGTCTACACCTTCACGCGCGTCGGCGTCACCAGTGGAGCGCTGACGATCAATTTCTCGGTCGGCGGCACGGCTACCTTCAGCACCGATTACAGCCAGACGGGCGCGGCGACTTTTACAGCGTCCACCGGCACGGTGTCGTTCGGCGCCGGTAATACCACGACGACAGTAACGATTGATCCGACGCCCGATATCACAGTCGAGGCGGATGAAACAGTAATTCTGGCAGTGGCGGCCGGGACCGGTTACAACGTCGCCGCTGTTAACAACTCGGCCACGGGAACGATCACCAACGACGACACGGATGTGTCGCTCGCTGTCGCTCCGAGTTCTGTAAATGAAGATGGCGCGACGGACCTCGTCTACACCTTTACGCGCGTGGGCGTCACCAGCAGCGCGCTGACCGTGAACTTCACAATCGGCGGGACCGCTGACCCCAACACGGATTACACGCAGGTGGGAGCCGCGACCTTCGTCCCGCCCAACGGTACAGTGACTTTCGGCGCAGGTAACTCGACGGCGACTGTGACAGTTAACCCGTCGGTTGACACGACCTCCGAGCCGGACGAAACAGTGATTCTTACTCTCGCAGCGGGCGTAGGCTATAACGTGGCCGAACCAAGCTCTGCGACGGGAACGATCGTCGATGACGATAACAACGTGTCCGTGGCGGTATCTCCGGGAGCCGTGAACGAAGATGGTGTGGCCAACCTCGTCTATACCTTCACCCGCACAGATTCCAGCGGCGCGCTGACTGCCAATTTCTCGGTTGGCGGGACGGCCACTTTCAACAGCGATTACACCCAGACCGGCGCGGACACGTTCAACGGCACTGGCACAGTAAGCTTTGTTGATGGCAGTCCTACAGCTACCGTGACTATCGATCCGACCGTGGATTCAACAGTCGAGCCAGACGAGACTGTCGTTCTAACAGTTGTTGCGGGCACAGGGTACGGCGTAGGCGTGCCGAGCTCTGCCTCCGGCACGATTACTAACGACGACACGGATGTGTCAGTCGCAGTTGCTCCGAGTTCCGTTGCTGAAGACGGTGTGCCGAATCTTGTCTACACCTTCACGCGCACCGGTGTTACCACCGGAGCACTGACGGTCAACTTCTCGGTCGGCGGCATGGCTACCTTCAACGCCGATTACACCCAGACGGGCGCCGCTAGCTTCACTCCGCCCACTGGCATGGTGTCCTTCGGCGCTGGCAATTCAACTACTTCAGTGACGATTGATCCGACGTCCGATAACACGGTCGAGGCGGATGAAACAGTCATTCTGGCAGTGGCGGCCGGGACCGGTTACAACGTCGCCGCTGTTAACAACTCGGCCACGGGAACGATCACCAACGACGACACGGATGTGTCGCTGGCTGTCGCCCCGAGTTCTGTAAATGAAGATGGCGCAACGAACCTTGTCTACACGTTCACACGCGTGGGCGTCACCAGCGGCGCGCTGACGGTCAACTTCACAATCGGCGGTACGGCCGACCCCAGTACGGATTACACGCAGGTGGGCGCAGCGACCTTTGTCCCGCCCAACGGCACAGTGACTTTCGGCGCGGGTAACTCGACGACAACCGTGACGGTTAACCCATCAGGTGATTCGACAACTGAGCCGGACGAAACAGTGATTCTTACTCTCGCAGCGGGCACGGGCTATAACGTGGCTGAGCCAAGCTCTGCTACCGGAACTATCACTAATGACGACATAGTCGTGAGCGTGGCGGTTTCTCCGGGAGCCGTGAATGAAGATGGTGCTACCAACCTCGTCTACACCTTCACTCGTAATGACTCCAACGGCGCCTTGACTGCGAACTTCAGCGTTGGCGGGACGGCAACCTTCAGTAGCGACTACACCCAGAGCGGCGCAGCTACTTTCGTCCCGCCCAACGGTTCGGTCAGCTTCGCGGATGGCAACCTTACGACCACGGTGACTATCGATCCGGTGGCAGACAATTCAGTCGAGCCGGACGAGACGATCATCCTGACTGTAGTTGCTGGGGCGGGCTACGCTGTCGGAGCACCTAACTCAGCAACAGGGACAATCACCAACGACGATACAGACGTGTCAGTCGCTGTGTCCCCAAGTTCTGTTCTCGAGGATGGGGTTCCCAACCTTGTCTATACCTTCACTCGGGTCGGGGTTACCACCGGAGCTCTGACCGCTAACTTCTCAATCGGCGGAACTGCCACTTTCAATGACGATTACACGGAAACGGGCGCGGCTACTTTCACTCCGCCCTCTGGAACGGTCTTGTTCGGTGCCGGTAGTTCGACGGCGACAGTGACGATTAATCCGACGGCGGATACCACGGTCGAAACAGATGAAACGGCAATTCTGACAGTGGCGGCAGGGACAGGCTATAACGTCGCCGCCGTGAACAACTCGGCCACGGGAACGATCACTAACGACGACACGGATGTGTCGATTGCGGTCGCTCCGAGCTCAGTTGCAGAGGACGGCGCACCGAACCTCGTTTACACCTTCACTCGCGTCGGCGCCACTAGCAGCGCGCTTACGGTGAACTTCACGATTGGCGGAACGGCCGTCTTCGGTGGCATCGGAGCTGATTACACGCAGGCGGGGGCGGCGACTTACGTTCCACCTAACGGCACCGTGGCTTTCGGGGCCGGTAATTCGACAGCGACGGTAACGATCAATCCCACGGCCGACATCATTTCCGAGCCGGATGAAACGGTAATCCTGACGCTGGCGGCTGGTACCGGCTATAACGTGGTTAGCCCCAACTCGGCGACCGGAACAATCGCTAATGACGACGCGGCTGATGTGGAGATTACAGGCAAGACTGACACTCCGGATCCAGTCTGCGTGGGACAGAACATCACATACACGATCGGCTTCAGGAACAACGGTCCTGGGCCAACCGTTAATGCAAAGGTGAGCGATGCAATTCCAGCCAACACCACCTTCGTTTCGGCCACTCTGCCTCTCGGGTGGAGCCGGACAGACGCAGTCGTGGCGGGCGGGACCGGCACACTGATGTTCACCAAAGCATCCGTAACCAGCGGAGAGACCGCCAGCTTCCAAGTGGTGGTGAAGGTCAACGTTGGCACCATCGGCGGGACAGTAATTAGCAACACAGCGACTGCTTCGAGTGATTTCCCCGACGATGTTCCGGGCAACAACTCGAAGACGGCGCTGACTACAGTTGACCCGACGCCGCCTACTATCGGCACGGTTACAGCCAATCCGGCGTCGCTGTGGCCGCCTAACCACAAGATGCGTGATGTGGCCATTAACTACACGGCCACTGACGCTTGTCCCGGCACAGTCAACTGCTCGATCACTAACATCACGAGCAACGAGCCCATCAACGGCACGGGCGATGGCGACACTGCGCCGGATTGGGAGTTCGTCGACAATCACAACGTGCGGCTGCGCGCCGAGCATGCTGGTGGGAGTACCGGAAGGATCTACACCATCACGGTGACCTGCACCGACGCGGCAGGTAACACAGCGACAAAGACAGTCGAGGTGCATGTTGGGCACAACATCATTGGTCCAACCAGCGGCGCTTCGTTCAAGATCAATTCGTCCGTTAGCTTCTCCGGCACCTTCTGGGACGTCGCCGGGCGGACGCATTCGGCGCAATGGCAGTTCGACGGCCTGACCACTGGCGGCGCCGTCGTTGAGCCAAGCGGTTCAAAGAACGGCACCGTCAAGGGCACCTACACGTTTAGGGAGCCGGGCGTTTACAAAGTAACCCTTAAAGTAACCGACAACACAGGCCTGACGAGTTGGGTCGACACACAAAACGACCTCGAAGCCATCGTGGTCATTTACGATCCTGATGCCGGGTACACCATCGGCGGCGGTTGGATCGCATCGCCGGCCGGAGCGTTTGTTGCGGACCCGAGCTTGTCCGGTAAACTGAGCTTCGGATTCAACTCGAAGTACTTCAAGAACGCCACAAACCCGAAGGGTGAGGCGCAAATCGAGTTCAAGCTGGGCGAGTTTGAATTCAACGCGCTCAACTACGAGTACCTGGCCATCTCCGGGTCGCGAGCCCAGTTTCGTGGATTCGGGAAGGTCAACGGGGGTGCCGGTTACGACTTCATCCTGACGGTAGTAGACGGCGGCGGTGGTGGCGTCGATAAGTTCCGGATCAAGATCTGGAACAAGGTAACTGGCGTGATTGTCTATGACAGTCAGATGGGCCAAAGCGATGCGGCTGATCCAACCACAGCGGTGGGAACGGGCAGCAGTATTGTCATCAAGAAGTGATGGTGACGGCCGCACTTTCGACAACCAGTAACAACTAACACTAAGGAGCGCTCATTTGAATTGAGCGCTCCTTCTTTTTTTAGATGAGTTTAAAGGTTTTCTATCGTTGGCACGGTGGGGCGCCTTGACCCTGAGGTAAATCGTGACAAGTGCATGCATAGGCTATGTCAGTTCCAATGAATTGATTCCACTCAGCTTGTGAAAGGTTACGATTGGCGATGCGGCAGCCACGGTTAGCATCGAAGTCGAGGTTGATGTCCCAGAGAACAACAGTCTTATCCTTGCTACCCGACGCCAGTGTCTTTCCGTCTGGACTAAAAGCCAACGACTTCACCGGTTCTTTGTGGCGGATCAGCGGTCTACCGATAGGCCGGCGCGATGCGACATCCCAGAGAATGATGGTCTTGTCGTTGCTGCCGGATGCCAATGTCTTCCCATCGGGGCTGAAACCGACTGCCAACACCTTGTCTGTATGACCCGTGAGTGGAATGCTGAGTGGTACTTGATTCTCAACATCCCATAACACGATCGACTTATCCGAACTGCTTGACGCAAGCATTTTTCCATCCGGTGGGCTGAATGCCACGCTCAATATATTGTCCTTGTGACCGCTTAAGGGCGCACCGATAGGCTTGCGCGTCGCTACATCCCATAGAGTGATAGTGCCGTTGTCACTTCCCGATGCGAGGGTTTTTCCATCCGGGCTGAAAGTTAAGGTCCATGGGCCATGAGGCCCCTGAAGCGTGTCTATGTGCTGGTGCGAAATCGCATCCCAAAGAATAATTTCGCCATCGTCCAATCCGGCGACCACCAGCTTGCCATCAGGGCTAATCGCCAACCCGTAAACAGGCTTTTTACAATCAAGCGTTAAAGGCTGTGGTTTGTCTTTTCCCAGCCCCCACAAAATGATCGTTCTGTCCCAGCTGGCGGAAACTAATGTCTTTCCATCAGGACTAAACGCTACATTCGTCACCGTATCGGAGTGACCATTTAGGTGCAGTGGAGTGCTGTTTTCGAGATTCCACAGAATTACAGATGTGTCACTACCTGAGGCCAATATTTTCCCGTCGGGACTGAACGCTACTGCCCAGACGATATCGGAGTGACCAGCTAACACATGATGATGCTCTCCTACGTTCCAAAGAGCGACTTTGTTATCTCGGCTACCAGAGGCTAGCCTCTTGCCATCGGGGCTAAACGCTACGCTCATTACTCCATCAGCATGTACTCTGTAAGGCGGATCCAATTGTTCACCTGTCGCTACATTCCAAAGGATTACGGTGTTGTCAATGCTGCCCGAGGCCAGGATTTTGCCGTCAGGACTAATAGCAACGCTCTGGACTTCGTTTGAATGACCAGCGAGAGATTTTTGCAGCGTTCTTGTAGACACCTCCCAGAGCGTTACCAATTTATCCTCACCACCGACAGACAAAGTTTTTCCGTCAGGACTGAAGGCCAGGCTATTTACTCCTGATTTGGTTGCAAACGATCCCCTACTCGACTGGCTGGCAGCATCCCAAAGCGTAACGTCTTCAGCGATTCCTGCTGCCAGGGTCTTGCTGTCAGGGCTGAAGGCTACACTCGACACTGCGTTTTCCTGCTCGGCAATGCGCGGTTCAATCATCTTGCGCGCACCGACATCCCATAGAACGATGGTTTTGTCTTCATTGCCTGAGGCCAACATTTTGCCGTCAGGACTAAACGCGACGCTTAACACACTTCCTCTGACATCCGCAGCGTGGCTTATAAGGGGATCGCCAAGTTGCCTGCGCTCCTTGATATCCCACAGGATGATGGTCCCATCCTTACTGCCGGAGGCCAGCGTCTTGCCGTCAGGGCTGAAGGCTACACTCAGTACTTCATCTGCATGGCCCACGAGTCGCGGTTCTATGAGTTTCCGTGCTTCCACATCCCAAAGGATGATTGTCTTGTCATCACTGCATGAGGCCAGTATTCTCCCGTCCGGGCTAAAAGCAACACCCGACACCCATCGAGAATGGCCGTGGAGGAAAGTTTCAAGGTGAGAAGAGTTGATTAGCCCGCCAAGAAAAATTCTTCGAGCGTCTTGGGTGCTGCCGGCTCGTTGTGCTTCCGAACTCAGAAGCAAAGCCAAATCAAGCCGATCTGCTGAATACAGAGTTGCGAGAGCAGCCAGTTTACTTGAGAGGGCTTCCTGGCTCGCATGCCGTGCGCGTCCCCTTTGAACTACGGCGACGATTGTCAGCGATACTGCAATAAGGAAGCCGGCGGCAAGACTCATTATGATGCGCCGCTGGCGGGTCTCCCGCACTAATCGCTCGCGCGTTCGCAGTGCCAAACTCTCGCCGATAAACTCCTCTTCACCTGGATTCAGATCGTCGGGACGAGCTGCGAGCCAAGCCGCTGCCGCATCGAGAAATGATCCCCGCATCAGAGCTCCTTCATCCTTCTGTGCGCGGATCCACTCGGTTAGAGCGGTGCGAAGTCGTTGCCGCCAAAGCAAGAAATCTCGATCTTCCTGCATCCACTGTCGCAGCTGCTCCCAGTGGAGCGGCAAAGTGTCATGGGCCAAGGACACGGTTGCCAGCTCAGCTTGTCCTCGCAAGATCACCAGACGTTCGTCAGCCAAGCGCTGCAAGACGCGTTCATCGGACTTGGAAGCCGACTCCTCAATCAACACCGCTTTTTCTACCCGCCGACCAGCCATTGTTCCTGTCTGCTCATCAAGCCAAATGAGACGCATGAAAAGCCTGCGGGCTATCTTTTGCTCCTCCGAGTTTAATGACTCGATTACCCGGTCCGCGTGGTAACGCAAAGCACCCGCAACTCCACCCATCTCCTCATAGGCCTCCCAGGTGAGCCAGCGACCTCGTCGTTTTCTCCAAAGAAGATCCAGAGTCTGCTGCAACAGAGGAAGAACGATCTCTCCTCCCTGGTTGGCATCATCCTCGACTCGCTTCGCCAATCCCTTCTCGAAAATTGCGCCGACCTGGGTCGCAGGTGCTGCGATGATCTCGGCCACGTTTTGCTGGGCCATTGGCATCAGGTAAACCTGATGACTGACAACCTCGTTTGCGAGGATAGGGTAGCGCCCGACGTGAGAATAGAAATCAGCTCGCATCGTGGCGATCACCCTGGTTGGTTGATGTGGGAATCGAGCCAGTGCCAGCAGAGGCTCGAGAAATGCCTGGCGTTCATCTTCGGCCTCACATAAAGTGAAGATCTCCTCCAGGCGGTCAATCACCAACATCAATTTGGTCCCTTCGGGAAGGTAAGATTGAATGACCTCGGCGAGTTGATTTTGGTTAGTGAGTAGTCTTTGGAGAATAGTATCCGTCAGGGTTAGCGGATCACTCTGCGGGCGTAGTTTCGTCAAGGCGCGCGCAAGAGAACGTAGCGGTTGTGGGCCAGGATTGAACAACAACCACTCCCACGCCACTCCCGCGCTAACATCGTTCTTCAAGAGCGGTCTTAAGCCGGCCTGGACCAATGACGTCTTTCCACTGCCCGAAGCTCCTAGTAAGGCGACGAATGGATAATGGGTCAGACGCTCGAGAATCTCTTCAGCATATTCTGTTCTACCGAAGAAAAAGCGAGCATCCTCGGAACCGAAAGCAGCGAGGCCACGATAGGGGGCGGGGGTATCTGGTAGGTCTGAGGTTGGTGAGAATGGCGGTGCCTCGCCCTTGATCGCGGCCTCGAGCCGGGCGAAAGCGTCGGGTTCATCCAGACCGCCCGCAAACTGGATCCAGGTGTCGATGTTGGCCCAGCTGCCTTGCGGCGGCGGGCTGTTTGGCAATAAGCAATAGATGACTCGAAAATCCTGGTGCGTGTCGCGAATGGCGTAGCTAAGATCTCGTTCCTGACACTGCACCGGCCCGAGCCCTTGCGGTCCCCAAACGATGAGAGCGCTCGCAGACGCATTCATTGCCGTCTCGATCTCACCGCGCCAGGTAAAGCCCGGCCGAAGCCGAGATCGGTCCATCCAAACACGGAGACCTGTCTCCTCAGTCAGTCGTGTAGCAAGCAGCTCGACTGCTGAGGCATCTTTACGGCTGTAGCTTAAGAAAACGTCGTACTTGTTAGCGCGGACGCCCATTACCTTGTCTCTCTATCTCTGCCAGCGAAGACGCGCTACAGCCCCTCCTACGTTTTGAAAATAGACTACCTCGACTTTGTGAATTCCCGGTGTCAGGTTGCGTGTAGCGCGGAATTCCGTTGGTCCCTGCATGCGCCACTCGTTAATGATTACTTCACCATCAACCCATACCTTAATCCCGTCATCGGCCGTAGCTACGAAGGTGTGATCTCCTCCAGCAAATTGAAACCGCCCCGCCCATCGGACCGAGAAGTGTTCCTTACCCACCGACCGCACCGTTGAGGAACCGTCGGCCTTGCCGTCTGATTCGCTACTCGAGGTGTCAGCTGATGATGTTCTGCTGACCGTTCCGGATGGTCCTCGCTCGCCCCAGTCGAAGTCGATTCTCCTTTCACATCGAGTGAAAGCTGGTTGGCCTCCCGCCGTTTCGTTCTTAAAGTACTTAGCCAGAAATTGCCCATCTGGGCACGTTCTGCTAGCTTGCGCGCCACCATTGATATAGGCCCCCCAAATAAGCAGGACTACTAACCCTAATCTGCAGGCAATGCGTGTCATACTGGCGACCATGGTTGTTACCTCCATCTTTTCAAAAATTTGCGTCTTGTTTCGAGCGCTGCTCCTGTAAGACCTCTCCTTAATCTATGTCTAATTAAGCAGATTCATGTCGGGTTGGATTGTAGGTGCCTTTTTGGGAGCTGTGTGGATAGCGTCGGGTCCCGACTTGGACTCCTTTTAATGTAGGGGCGATCTGGAGCTTCAGGTAAAGGACATCGACAATCTTGTGTTACGGCGGAAGATGCCACGGGCTTGCCCCGTGGTCTTCACGTTCGCTGCTATCTCGATCGGAACATCTGGATTCTAAAGATGCCACGGGCTTGTCCCGTGGTTTTAATGTTCGCTGCTACCTCAACCGAACCATCCAGATTCTAAAGATGCCACGGGCTTGTCCCTTGGTCTTCACGTTCGCTGCTACACCAACTGAACCATCCAGATTCTAAAGATGCCACGGGCTTGTCCCGTGGTGGTTCACGTTCGCTGCTATCTCAATCGGAACATCTGGATTCTAAAGATGCCCCGGGCTTGTCCCGTGGTTTTAATGTTCGCTGCTACCTCAACCGAACCATCCAGATTCTAAAGATGCCACGGGCTTGTCCCTTGGTCTTCACGTTCGCTGCTACACCAACTGAACCATCCAGATTCTAAAGATGCCACGGGCTTGTCCCGTGGTGGTTCACGTCGCTGCTATCCCAATCGGAACCATCCAGATTCTAAAGATGCCACGGGCTTGCCCCGTGGTGGTTCACGTCGCTGCTACACCAATCGGAACCATCTGGATTCTAAAGATGCCACGGGCTTGTCCCGTGGTCTTCACGTTCGCTGCTACACCAACTGAACCATCCAGATTCTCGAGATGCCACGGGCTTGCCCCGTGGTGGTTCACGTCGCTGCTACACCAACTGAACCATCCAGATTCTCGAGATGCCACGGGCTTGTCCCGTGGTGGTTCACGTCGCTGCTATCCCAATCGGAACCATTTAGATTCTCGAGATGCCACGGGCTTGCCCCGTGGTCTTCACGTTCGCTGCTATCTCAATCGGAACATCTGGATTCTAAAGATGCCACGGGCTTGCCCCTTGGTCTTCACGTTCGCTGCTATCTCAGCGGAACCATTTGATTCTCGAGATGCCACGGGCTTGTCCCGTGGTGGTTCACGTTCGTTGCTACGTCAGCGGAACCATCTGGATTCTAACTCCACTGGCTTGTCCCGTGGTCTTCACGTTTCGCTGCTATCCCAACTGAACCATCCAGATTCTAAGGATGCCACGGGCTGGCCCCGTGGTCTTCACGTTCGCTGCTACCTCAATCGTTAACCATCAGATTCTAAAGATGCCACGGGCTTGTCCCGTGGTCTTCACGTTCGCTGCTACGACGCTTGCGCGGGCTTATTGATCGATCATAGAATCTGCAAACCTCACGTATGTTCTTACAACCCTACCAACCTCACGAACTTCGCTTCGCCTATTGTTACCGCGTTTATCTTCGATGTCGCACTTATAAGCTACAGTCACTTACGCCACTCGTGTCTTTAGATCGAAGAACCCTTAATGAGCTTTTAGTTCCATATGACGTGCGCGTATTAAAAAGTGCAACCGATACAACTGATCTACTTGCCTTAATGAGTCTTCAGCCAATCGACAGTATTTCGGCGGCCTCGAGCAAATTAAAGGGACGTGTAAGCAAATGGCTCGGCCAGGCTTTAACGCCGTTAGAGCCGGCGAATCTTCTGAGTAAAGGATACTTCGCCTGCACTGTTGGAAAGAGTCGACGCACAGCCGTCGAACGTTACTTGGCATCGCAGGCAAGACATCATGGATACGATCAACGTGTCATGCCACCGGTTTTTGTGAAGCAATATCATCTTTCGCCACAAGATCTGGCACGGGTCTCTCCCAAACATGCGGTCGTTGTAGCAGATTTCCACATTGTCTTGGCAACTCGATATCGAAAAGGCGTTTTCGGTTCGCGGCAAAGTCGTGATGTCGCCACCAGCTGGTGTGACTTGCAAAAAACGATTCCGATCTGCATAAGGAAAGTTTCTATTCTGCCTGACCACGCTCATATTGCGATCCGCGCACATCCCTCAGCAGCTCCGGCCAACGTTGTAATAGAGTTAATGAACTCAGCTCAGGGCGTGATGCAAAATGAATTAGTTCGCGCCGGGATCGATCGACTCTGGGAACCGTCGGCCTACATCGGAAGCTACGGCGATCTATCGAGTTCGGAAATTCGACAATACATTGAAGGATGGGAAAGAACTCGGCATTAGGTGGGACGTGTGTTGGTGTAGCAGCGAACGTGAAGACCACGGGACAAGCCCGTGGCATCTTTAGAATCCCAGATGGTTCCGATTGAGGTAGCAGCGAAACGTGAAGACCACGGGACAAGCCCGTGGCATCTTTAGAATCCAGATGGTTCCGATTGGTGTAGCAGCGACGTGAACCACCACGGGGCAAGCCCGTGGCATCTTTAGAATCCAGATGGTTCCGATTGGTGTAGCAGCGAACGTGAAGACCACGGGACAAGCCCGTGGCATCTTTAGAATCCAGATGGTTCCGCTGACGTAGCAGCGAACGTGAAGACCACGGGACAAGCCCGTGGCATCTTTAGAATCCAGATGGTTCCGCTGACGTAGCAGCGAACGTGAAGACCACGGGACAAGCCCGTGGCATCCTTAGAATCTGATGGTTAACGATTGAGGTAGCAGCGAACGTGAACCTTAGAATCTGGATGGTTCGGTTGAGGTAGCAGCGAACATTAAAACCACGGGGCAAGCCCGTGGCATCCTTAGAATCCAGATGGTTCCGATTGAGGTAGCAAGGAACGTGAAGACCACGGGACAAGCCCGTGGCATCTTTAGAATCCAGATGGTTCCGATTGAGGTAGCAGCGAACGTGAAGACCACGGGACAAGCCCGTGGCATCTTTAGAATCCAGATGGTTAAAGATTGGTGTAGCAGCGAACGTGAAGACCACGGAGCCAGCCCGTGGCATCTTTAGAATCCAGATGGTTCAGTTGGGATAGCAGCGAACGTGAAGACCATGGGGCAAGCCCGTGGCATCTTTAGAATCCACATGGTTCAGTTGGGATAGCAGCGAACGTGAAGACCACGGGACAAGCCCGTGGCATCTCGAGAATCTAAATGGTTCAGTTGGGATAGCAGCGAACGTGAACCACCACGGGACAAGCCCGTGGCATCTTTTAGAATCCAGATGGTTCCGATTGAGGTAGCAAGGAACGTGAAGACCACGGGGCAAGCCCGTGGCATCCTTAGAATCTGGATGGTTCAGTTGGTGTAGCAGCGAACGTGAAGACCACGGGACAAGCCCGTGGCATCTTTAGAATCCAGATGGTTCCGATTGAGGTAGCAAGGAGCGTGAAGACCACGGGGCCAGCCCGTGGCGTCTTTTAGAATCCAGATGGTTCCGATTGAGGTAGCAAGGAACGTGAGGCCACGGGACAAGCCCGTGGCATCTTTTAGAATCCAGATGGTTCGGTTGGTGTAGCAGCGAACGTGAAGACCACGGGGCAAGCCCGTGGCATCTCGAGAATCCAGATGGTTCCGATTGAGGTAGCAAGGAACATGAAGACCACGGGACAAGCCCGTGGCATCTGTAGAATCCAGATGGTTCCGCTGACGTAGCAGCGAACGTGAAGACCACGGGGCAAGCCCGTGGCATCTGTAGAATCCAGATGGTTCCGCTGACGTAGCAGCGAACGTGAAGACCACGGGGCAAGCCCGTGGCATCTCGAGAATCCAGATGGTTCCGATTGAGGTAGCAAGGAACATGAAGACCACGGGACAAGCCCGTGGCATCTTTAGAATCCAGATGGTTCCGATTGAGGTAGCAAGGAACGTGAAGACCACGGGGCAAGCCCGTGGCATCTTTAGAATCCAGATGGTTCCGCTGAGATAGCAGCGAACGTGAAGACCACGGGACAAGCCCGTGGCATCCTTAGAATCCAGATGGTTCCGATTGAGGTAGCAAGGAACGTGAAGACCACGGGGCAAGCCCGTGGCATCTTTAGAATCCAGATGGTTCCGCTGAGATAGCAGCGAACGTGAAGACCACGGGACAAGCCCGTGGCATCCTTAGAATCCAGATGGTTCAGTTGGTGTAGCAGCGACGTGAACCACCACGGGGCAAGCCCGTGGCATCTTTAGAATCCAGATGGTTCCGATTGGTGTAGCAGCGAACGTGAAGACCACGGGACAAGCCCGTGGCATCTTTAGAATCCAGATGGTTCCGCTGACGTAGCAGCGAACGTGAAGACCACGGGACAAGCCCGTGGAGTTAGAATCCAGATGGTTCAGTTGGGATAGCAGCGAACGTGAACCACCACGGGACAAGCCCGTGGCATCTCGAGAATCTAAATGGTTCCGCTGACGTAGCAGCGAACGTGAACCACCACGGGACAAGCCCGTGGCATCCCTAGAATCTAGATGGTTCGGTTGAGGTAGCAGCGAACGTGAACCACCACGGGACAAGCCCGTGGCATCTTTTAGAATCCAGATGGTTCAGTTGGTGTAGCAGCGAACGTGAAAACCACGGGGCGAGCCCGTGGCATCTTTTTAACTCGCCTGCGTTTTCGCTCTGAGAGCGCGAATCGCGATTCCTTCGTTAGCTGCGTAAGTACCTCTGGTCCCATCGATTCGGGTTAACTTAGCGCTTCCGCGATGGTGCAGAGCTACGACTCTCCAATCGTCAGATTCAAACACCGGACTGCCCGAACTACCAGGCTCGGTTGGAGTGCGATAGTGGAGCAATGTTTCGTTCGTTGCTATCAGGTGATTGTCCTGGATCGAAAACTCAATATCGCGTCCCTGAGGATGCCCGATAATGTAGAGACGAGGCGCAGGGGATGGAGGGTGAGTCATTTCCACCGCTCGCTCATGAAGGACTAAGGCCGCAGCCGTAGGTTCTCCCTCCAGTGATACGAAAGTCGCATCGAGATCGCGGACGGGACTCGACCAAACGATCTCCTTTATCTTGAGTTTCTGGCCGAGTGCCTGAAAGTTAGCTATTGCGTCTTCAGCTTTAACAGCGTCAGGGATGACGTGTGCATTCGTTAGCAAAAGAACTCCTTCGCGACCGGGAAAGAAATCACTTGCCTTCACCAGCCATCCTGTTCCCACACCTTTATCGAATTTTTCAATGCGAGCAACCGCATTACATTGATCAAGTCCTTTCTTGTACCACCTGAGGCTTACGGTTCGCGTCGATCCAAATACTGCTTCCAGATCGTCAAGTGCCGCGCCCACAGCGGCTGCTTCTTCCGCTACCTCTTCTACTTTGCGACCGGAGAAAGCTCCTTCTTTACTTAAATGAGCTCCTCTGAGAATAGGTAACAGGTGATTGCCAGGCGGTTCATTGTAGTTTAGCTGCCAGACTTCGGTGAGTTGTCGAATGGTGCTTTTAAGTTCAAAGGCGTCGACGTCAATACTATCAACGTATCTTAAAGCGGCCGCATCGGCCTCGCTGTAACGATCGAGAGCGACATAAGCTTCCATTCGCGTGGCCTCGTCATAGGCAGGGAGATCACTAGCGCTCTCTCGTTCTTTCTGTTCGAGAGAGGATAAGATATCAAGAGCCACGGCAGATTCATCAGGGACCTTACTCACGTCGAGTTGGTCTCGCCGTGCCCGTCGTGCGCAGGCGACTACGTTGATTCCATGCCAAAGATTTTCCGATCGATTGGAGTTATAAACAAGTTCGTATATTGCCAGCGCACGAAGCAGGTGATTGCCATTACCGTCTGGTTTGTCGACGTAGCGTTGTTTATTGATCCGGCCAGTTAAACCGCTTGCTTCCAGTATCTCGATCACAACCGTAGTTGGATCCTTAATGATCGAATCAAGAACCTCTTCAGCCTTGTCGAGTAGCCCCTGATCAATTAAGGCTTGCGCATATTGGCGCCGGACTTGAGCCGTGCCCACACCTGATTTGATTATCGCTTCCGCAAGCTGTGTCATCAGGGTGAAGCGACGTTTTCGCCGCAACGCATTCATCAACCTTTTCGCCGTAGCCTCAGGAATTTTGTCTTTGGCTTTTTTAGTGCGGTCAATGATTTCCTTGCAGATTGCCTCAGCATTGTGCCAGTCAAAGGCATCGAGCGATCGCTTAAGCCGGCTCTCGAGCTGGGGAGCGTCTTCCCACGATATGCCCTGGTCTCCCTTGAGTCTTGCATCCCACTTCAAGAGTGCGTGGCTGATGGCGAATACGTCCTGCGGATATGATTCCGCCTGTTCGTTAGGCCGCCTCTTTTTCTTCTCTTCCCAACGGATGAGACTCGATGCTAACGCGAGAAGCCGCCCATCAGCCATTGCATACTGGACAGCAGCGATTCCATCAGCCTCATACTCGCGGTCACGTCTTCCGGCACTGACCCTGAAGTGTGCCTTCTCAAGGGAAGTAGCCAACGCTGCTCCATCTTCTTCATTGAGCGCGCGTGTCAGCGAGTTGCCTAATGGTCGCACCCAGTCCGCGTGGTCCGCTGCAATCACTTCACGCAACAATGGACTCAGATCTGCTCGCCTTTGCACGGCAGCCAATATGGTACTTTTCTGAGCGCGCCAGAGTTCGTCGAGCCACTGCAGCGCTTCCCGTTTCATCTGCCGCGATTTAAGACCTGAAACGATGTCTTCGACCTCCAGAGCGGCGGGCCCTTCCTGGAAGATTTGCGAAAGCAGGTAGCCGATCAATGTAGGGTCAACATCGCGAGGCACCCTTTCGCTGGCTTCGATCCAGATCGCCAGTAATTCGCGTAACGGGTCGTAGTCAGACGTCTCCCTGACTGCTTCCGTCCCCTCCTTAGACAAAATAGCCAAACGCAAAACCTTCTTGTCGCGACGCCAGCGATCCGCAGGTACACCCCGGATTAATCCCCCGAAATCCTGGGCTTTGAAATCCTGACTCTGAGATCCCGATTCGCCTTTCGGCGGATGGGCAAGGATTGCATGGGCGGCGAGTTCCACGCGGACAATCGGGTCGCTCGCCAGGAGTGCGACTTTCGATATCGTCAAGAGGGGCATACTTGATGCGGCACTCTTCCCGAGAATCGTCGCCAGCGTCCGTGTTAGCGATAGCAGCGCAGCCAATCGTGAATCTTTTTCAGTCAAATTCGGGTCGACTGGTCCAGCGAGTTCGCGCGGCTCTTTAGAAACCGTATGACGCAACACCAGATCAACAGCGTCCTGCCATAAACCGGCGCGATAAAGAAGCCGGGCGAGCACTGCCGCAGTTGCAGGGCGATTATCCAAAGCGGCGAAGTCGCCTCCGGCCGCTACGCGGATAGCCTCGACCGCTTCATCTACTCGGTGGTCCTCGAGCAGATCAGCACTCTTCGCGTCGAGCCACTCCAGGGCCAGGTCACTCGGTAATTTTGCGACCTCTTTGGCAGTTAACGCACTGCGGCGATCTTTCGCCCGCACGTAGACGTTTGCCATGCTGCCTTCGTCAAAGTCCGCCGGATCAATCCGTGGTGCAAAGGCCTGCGAATCTCGCCAGAACTTGTTGAGATCGTCCAGGGGCACGTTCAACCACAGCCCGTGATAAATTGCTTCAGCGGCAGCGCTCAAATCCTTCTCATCCTTCTTGGCGCGCTCGCTGAAATAATCAAAGGCAATTTTGTTTAATGCCTCAAATCGTTTGGGCCATAGCGCACGGATAAGCGGCAACATCTGCTGCCGGACGTCCGGTCTATGCCTTAGCGCATTCACACCATCATTTTCCACCAGGCTAACTTCGTTGCGGAACGAGTTGAAAATGCTCTCGGCCTCATTGTCGTCGATGGTCCAGGTATCAAGTATCTCGCCATCTGAATCGGTTTCGGGCTGGTTATTTACTGGCTTAGACGTCCCTCGCGTCATTACTTTTTTGATCACTTCAGGAGTGATCCGGCGCACGACCAGGCCCGGATTCGCCAGCGCCTTCACCCTCACGTCGGCGACGGGTGCCAGGATGCGCCGGTGCAAGATTCCATGAATCCAGGTAGTCGCCGCCACACCGTCTGCTTTCAAAGGTTGCTCAATTTCGTCGATTAACGATTCAACGATGCCCTTACCGCCGCCGGGCGTTTTGTGAAACACTTCGTTGATCAAGTGAAGAGTTAACGGTTGCACCCCCTGATTAGGTTCTTTGATAACCTTCGCCACGGCTTCGACCAACTTCTTCGCCTCAGCGTCTGTGATGGGTTTGTTGGCATCCTGAGCCAACGCTACTAGTAACTGCGCCGCGCCGAGGGGATCGAGAGCGCCGACATTGAGACCTTCCACTGTCCCGAGAAACCCGGTAATTTGCTGGCGACCTGAAATAATTACTCGTAGACGGGGCCACGTGCCAGTTTCATCAGTCCTGGTGAAACACTGAACTAACTGCTCCAGACCCTTGAGAGAATCCTGCGCTTTGCTATCGCCCTGCGCATGCTGGACCATTTCGAACGTATCAAAAACCAGGAGGAACGGCCGCGCCAACTCGAACATGCTCTCCCGAGATTTAAGTAGCCCGTCAACATGTGCTCTAAACTTGAGACAGTAAATGCCGAGCTCCGAAATGGTCTCTACCTGATTTTTCGATTCGAGGTCACGGACAAGTTGGTGAATCTCCGCCTCGAGCGTAGCCATGGGTGCGGTCAAATCTTCAAACTGTGCGCCAACTTGCACGCACATTTCGGCGAGTAGACGCAGTCTCTGACGAGCGCTGAGCGAAGTTCTGTCAAAATCCAGATACGCAAATGGGAAGCGCTCAGACGCCACCTCCGCGTTCTCCAACATGAACTTCGAGATGAGTGTTGTTTTTCCAGCGCCGCCCACCCCCCACACTGCCAGTGGCATAGCGCCCGTGAATTTTTTGGCTATTTCACCTAATGTACGTTTAGCCGAACTGAATGCAGATTCGGTGTCTTTCTGCGCCACGAAATCACGTAGTTTTTTCAACTCCTCATCACGTCCGAAGAACCGATCTTTGGATCCTGTTTCATCTTTCCGTTTCCCAGTCATGCGTTCAAACTGAGCGAGGAGACGGCGGTAGGCGATTTCGCGATCAAGCTTGACGAGCGAGGGGACTTTCAACTTTCCCGGAGAGACGCCGCCCAGTGAGGCAACAGCGATTCTGATGGCTTCCAGTGATTTCAAATCGAGCTGCGTGATGGCTTCAATGCCCGGACTTAGGCAACCGCGAAACGCGCGGCTGATGCTGTCTTTGAACCGGTCAGCAGTATGCTCAACCGCTTCTTGTAAATCGCCGGTAGTGAGCGCCGCCTCCACAATCTGGGACCGTGATTGTTGCGTCAATGTCCACTGGATTCCGTCTGGTCCATAGGTAGTTTCGGCGAATCTGAGCACAGCCTTTTCTGCCTCAGATCTTGTCTCGCCCGGCGTCACTTCAGGAGCAAGATCGCGCGGAAGGAAAGAACTGACAACGGCCGCTTCAACCAAAAGGGGCCATGCCGCGTTATTACGGTAGTCCAGCACCGAGGGCGCGGATGGCTGGCTAAGTGCTTCATCCAGCGCCGCTCGCGCCCATTCAGGCACGCTGTTCAGATTCCACTCAGGGGCTTTCATTATTCTCACTCACCCGGTGTTGCAGGAGCATTCTTCAGTAATTGTTTTACGTAATCGGCCAAAGCCTTGCGTGGGATTGTGGGCTTTCCTATTTGCTCAACCTGATCGAGGAAGACTTTGGCAAACGGTCGTAGGAAGTCCCGCGGGATAGCGCCTTGTCGATCAATAGATCGATACGCGTTGAGATAACATTCTTCAAAGTCCTTCTCCAGCGTGATGTCGTTGTCGAGATTTTCCTCGAACCGGCTGATACCTGCTAGTGGCAAGTTAGTGCCTGGAGTTGCTAAGAACAACCAACGAAGTTGCGGCACGTCGAGCGCGGGACGCTCATCATTACGGCGACCCAGCAGCGTAGAGATGAGATCCTCCAGATGCTGTCCCCACGCGAAACTTTCATGTTGCGAGACAATGGTATTGATTACGATCCAGGCGGGATACTTAGTGCGATTTGTTTCCTGATCCCTCGCTATCGCTTCAGCTAACCAGTTGCCGATGTCACGCACCCAACGGTTTTCTCCTTCTGTGGGTCGCGGCTCAGGCCTCTGTCCCGCACGACTGCCAATGTTGAGTTCCGTGACAAATCGCGGCACAAATCCTTCCAGGATGTTTTTCCGCAAATCAGGCGCGGAAATGACCGCCACTCGCGCATCGGGAACTCTCATCCGAAGTAACAACTTGATCGAGAACTGGAGACCCACCGGAGGAGTTCCCGTAACAACGAGCACTCGTTCAGAGTTCGGCAGGTTCATTTGCGTGACATAGTCTCGAAACTTTGAACGCCCGATTATCGGAAGCGAATTTTGAAAGTTATCGTTCAATGACCAGAGCAAGGTAGTTTCTGAGGGCATCGGTGTTTTCGGAATTATGGCGCCGATGTCTTTCGCGATCAGATCTATGCGGACGCCCTGGTTGACACGCTTGGCCCCGAGGTTTTCGTCCTGGCATTTCACTTCGGCGTTGTGTAAGGCAAACAGACGTCCGTCGGTACCAATAGCAGCGCCGCCCGAGGATCCACGCGCAGTGTTGACGGAGTACCTTACTCTTGTCTTGGTTAGATCCATACCTGCGTAGTCACCAATGTCAAACAGTTGTGGCAGGGCCTCGGGATGTTGGACCACCAGGATTCGCTTTTGCGGATTTTCAGTATCGATGAAGTCTTCCAGTGGTAGCCAGCCGCGAACCATGCCTCCCGTCTGCGCCGAGAGGGAACCCAGCGGCCGAGCCAGCTTAATCAAAGCGTAATCAAGTTCGTTGTTTTTAATTTCCTTAGGGCACTGCTGGGTGCCGTCGTTAAGCAACTCTTTGCGAGCCAGCACCAACCAGTCTTTGGCCGCCGTCACGCAAACAGTACCGTGGGGCCCTTCAACGGGAGGTACCTTGGGAGTTGGCGCTCTTAGATAGTCGAAGAAAAAGAAGAGCTGATCGCCTGGTTCTTTCTGTGTAAATTCTCCCGTCTCTTTATCTTCGTTTATGAACTCTTCCACTACGTGATAATTAGTGATGACGATATCCGGAGCAATCAGAAAACCAGATCCTCTAATTTTGTTATACGGTGTTCCTAACGCGACCGCGCATATTCGGCGAGCAACCTTTGGCAGAAGATCTATCATGTCCGCCGAACTAAGAAATGGCTCTTGCTCATTAATCAGGGCTTGCAGTGCTGCATCTGAATTGAGACGTTTTCCAGAGAGGATACGGCGCAGGCCCACGGCCATTGGCCCACTTGGATGACCTTCCGCCAGCAATATATCTACCGCGTAGGGAATGCGATCCGCTTTCTGTATCGCAGCAACCATCTTGCTGGCGACAACGTGGATATCTTTTATGTCGTTGGCTGCTTCTTTACTCACCTCCGAGCCGACCACACGATCCGCCAGCCGCGCAATGTCTCCCCTAGTCCGAGTACTTGCGAGGAGCCACGACAGATCGTCCAACTGATCCTGGTTCATCGAAATCTCAGTTGTCAGTTCCGCGTCTCCCAACTTGCACTCCTTTCTAAGACTTCCCGGACCGTATGATGTCGGCGGCCTGATGCTCACTCAAACGCGATAGAGGTATCGCCAGATTCGCCCTTCCTTTAGCTGTAGCCTCATCGACGTCGACACCACCAATATGAACACCGATCACTGCATGCTCGTCAGCCGTGAAAACGCAGGATCCTGAATTACCACCGAGCGTCGAGCAATCATGCTCTAAGAGCGGCTGCTCATGGT
This sequence comes from Pyrinomonadaceae bacterium, assembly GCA_963826235.1. Lineage (GTDB taxonomy): Bacteria > Acidobacteriota > Blastocatellia > Pyrinomonadales > Pyrinomonadaceae > PSRF01. The sequence goes on from CAWGWE010000003.1 coordinate 2,149,072, forward strand.
CCAACCTTTTCACTAACCCTGGCGACAATCGCTTCATCCCATCTGCAACTCCAAAAACCGATACCACTAATTCGCCATGGCGTCGCCGGTAAGGATGCCCGACGACATAGATCTCGCGTCCCTGGAAAGTCGGCGGTGCTCCATTCTGATCTGCGATTTCTCGTCCGGGAGATTCAGGGTTCCAGTCCAAAGTTAACGCTTGCGGCGGCGGCGCCGTGCCCGACGCGATTCTCAGGATGGCGATATCGACATCATCTTTAGCAGCGACGAAGAGGACGTCAGCGATGTCAAAACGCTGAGCGCTGGCTGCCTGATCCGTAACGGCAAAGTCGATGAACGGCTGCTTCGCGACGTCCAGCTTCCACGTAGCTGACGAATCTTCACGATTCGATACCATTTCCTCGACCACGTGCCTGTTCGTCACGATTAGATCCGCTCCGGTGCGCCATCCGGTACCGAGTGGTTCGGTCAGGCCGAGATTGTTTGATATTGCGATCCGGCCTACCGCTGCGGATACCCGATTGATTTTGGTTTTGGACGTTACTATTAACACTTGCCAGTGTGCGTTCTCGCCAAGCTTGCTTAATGGAGGTTGCACTTTTCCGTTTACGTAGTGCATAGCGGGGCGACCGGTAACCTCGATGATCGCCTCAAGACCTGCAACTTCAAGATCGGTGAGGTTCGACGGGGCTACATCGTTCGCTACCTTATTCAGGGCACTCTCAGCGTGCGACAAAGCCTCCGCCGCCGCAGCTTTCGCCGTCACCGCAGGCGGAAGCTCGTTCGACATGCTCGCGTCCGAGACGATGCGTTTCTCAAGCGCCTGGACCAACTGCTCGTGGTCGATTGTTTCACCGCCCTCGGTGGATTCGAACCCGCCGGTTCCGTGGCCCAACAGCGTACGCGCCAGGGAGACCAACCGTTTCGTAGCGGCCGCGTCGCTAGTGTGTATGCCCTGGTCCATGCTCGGCTTACTCAACCCTCTAGATAGTCGGACAAAGTCATACGCACATAGCCTGGTGGTGGTGCAGCACCTTCGGCGGGCCGCACACCTTCAGTCACGGCCTCTTCAAGCCGAGGTTCGTTGGCGCGCTCCCAATCGATCTCGAACGCTTCCGCGTAGTATTGCGCCACCTCCTCATCATCGAAGATGAGACTTGCATCACGATTGAGGGTCACACCGAGGGAACTCCAGTTGTGACTTCCAATCAACACCTGCTCTCCATCGACGATGATTCCTTTGGTATGCGTGTTTGACAACACTTTTACCTGGTTCTCAACGTCGATTCCGCGACGTTTCATCTGCGAGAGGTCGAACTGGAGGTTGTCGTTCTCCCTGCGTAAGATCATTCGGAAATCTTCCAGTTCCTGAGACTTCTCTACCAGAGCATCGACGAGCTGTTTCAGAAAGCCACTGTCTGCGCCTTTCATTGAGATGTATTGATTCTGAAATAGAAGTTGATTTTGGGCAGATCGCACGAGTCGCAGCACCGCTCGACTAAAGACGCCACCTTTCTTGTCAGGCGTCAGCAACGGCTTCACACGAATGCGGCGATTTATAGTTAATGGCTGCAACACTCGCGAAGCAGGCCCCTCCAACGCCGCTGCCTCGAGCACAGCGATCGGAACGTCAACTAAAACTTCTTCCTGCACGGCCTCTTCAGTACCGCCAAGTTCCAACGATTGTTCAAAATCTGCCTTAATGTGATTGCTGAAGCGCCTTGCAAGCGTCTCGTTGTCTATCACAACGTGCCATTCGCGATTTCCGGCCCTGCTGGTCACCGCAGGATCGTCGAGACTCGCGGTGGCGATTACCGGTTGACTGGATCGTTTCCAGTTTCCGCTTGACAACCAGATCTTCGATCCGTCCGCTACCGTCACTTTAATGTGATATGACATTGCGACCAGGCCATTCGTACCCAGCGGCACAAAGATGCGATCAAAGTTGTCCTGAAAAGTCCCTTCCCAGCGATTGAAAGTTTGGCTGCGATCGAAGTCGCCGTTTGGAATCTGATTGTTGCTTGGATCACGGCTCTGCCTGGCGAGCACGAGCTGCAATGAAGCGCCTTCGGTGAGCGGTCGTTCGATCGCCTCGGCAATGTGCGCGGCGTGGAATTCGTACATCGATGAAACGAGTTCCCGGTCCGCTCTTTTGAGGAAGTCTGAAAGTACTACCCAACTTCTTTCCGGACCTACGTGCAGGACCACGGTCATCTGCTCATGGACCCAATTGAAACTGAATCCCTCACCCGTGCGTTCGTCGTCGTTGTAACTGATCGTGCTCGCCGCTTCCTGGATTAGACCAGTGGCTTCCATCATCTCTGTTGTAGACGCTGGGCGAACTTCTACCGGAAACTTCCCGAACATCGTGGGAACGGCCCTGCGCACACTTTCGAGCCGCTCTGGATGCGCGGATACAACCAGACACTCGATATCCGTTAGCTTGCCTTGTTGAATTTTGTAGCCGGGCCAAACGGAGTAAATGCCTTCCGCCCGATGCTCGCGCTGGAATTGCAGCGCCGCTTCCTCGATGTTGCTGACAACGCTAGTGGTGGCGGCACTAATGGATGTAGTTGTAGCGGATGCTTCGCCCTCTGCACCAAGGGAAACCGTGACGGTAAGCGGAATTGTTACTGACACGCGTCCACGATCGATTCGAGTCTCAACTTTTGAAGTCACAGAGCTAGCAGATGTTGGGCTCTGCGTCGCCGGCGCAGGATTGGTGGAGCCTTTTTGCGATATTGCACTTGAGGGCGCGATCGGCTTGGTTACGCTTTCTCCGTGCCACGGGCGCTCTTGCAAATACTTCTTTATGGTTGAAGCGGGCACCGCGTAGTTTTCAATCATGTAGAGGCCGGCGAAATGCAGCGCAACAGCCTTGCCACTGTTCATGTCTACGACAACCGATCCAGAGTTGCCGCCCAATGTTGTGCAATCGTGCGTCGCCCAGCCGCGGCTGCTTGCGCCAGCTAAGCCTGGAGCGATTCGTTTGACGTCATACATGCCACCATAAATTTGATCCATCCATTCCTGGTTTGGAATGATATGCGCCGGGGCGCGGGCGGGATAGCCGATCACCACAACTTCACTGTCGGGCGTTGCATCGCTGTCCGCCAGAGCTATAGCCGGTTTCTTTGTTCCATCATTCCGCTGAGCAAGCTCGATAAAAGCAATGTCCGGCCCTTTTGACTCTGGCTCAATCCAGATCACGCGAGCTACGGGCACCGCATCTGTTGCGTTGAGCCCGAGTTCATGCCGGTAGTTGAATGAAACCCGAAGTTCTTCGCCAAAGCGTCCGGGGCGAAACTTAAAATTTCCGTCGTTGTTGCGAGCAATGATTTCGGCGACGTGGCGGTTGGTCACGACCACATTTGGCTCGATATGCCAGCCGGTTCCCACATAAGTGATCGCGCCGGGATAGTTGTCGACATCGATTCTGCCAACGAGCGGCAGGCAGGGCTCAACCTTTGTGGCAGTTTCCTTCAAGCGATCAACGATGGTTTTGGCGGCAGCATCGACGATGGCGTTTTGGAACGAAATCCTGTTATCCAGAATCGGAATCGCCGGACGGCCTTCTCGCACTATAGTTTCGAGGACGAGCTCACTGACATCCCGAGCACTCTCTCGTTGCATGCTTTCGAGAGTTATCCCCCCGCGCATGACCGCTTCAGGTGTGGCCACGCGTTCCTCAAAACGGCCTCTAAGCTCCTGATAGAGCTTGGAGTCTTTAGAGCTCAGCGAGTTAAACCACTTTTGAAAAATGGATGAATCGGAAGACGTTCTAGCTGACATAAAGCCTCCTATTTTGGTAATAGCATTCCAAGGCAAGACCGATGCGGCTGGTCCGATATTTCGGTGACGACGGCTCTTGCCGGATGAATCGTGGGCCTAATGGTTAGGCCGCCGTTAGGTACCGACTAGGCTGATCTGATGTGCACGCCTTGCCGCTGCTAAATCGAGAACTCACGAGGAGTGAGTGCTGAGAGGGGAGCTGCAATTCGTGTTTTCTATGAAGTGAACGACCGGTTTTGGGCCAACACCGGCCTTTTACATCACCCGCCTTTCAATGTCAATGCACTTAATTGCCGATTCGTTTCTGGAAACGCAGAATCTTCAACGCCAAAACAGCATCTTTCCGCCGTCTCAGGACTCGTCTATTCGAGCTGCTTTCATCTTCCGAATCTAGGTGAGTTAAACCGACTTTTTATTTCGCGGGTCACGGGCTCGGCTACGCATGGTCGAATCGGCGCACGCGCGCAAAATATCGTTTCGAGTTTTTTATGCGTCGATTACTTGAACGACGTTTAACGGTCGCTTTTACACACCGAAATGCGGCGCCTTTGAGATTTTTATTTGAAGTTATTCGATGTTGGCGCGGGATTCTTAAAGTACGGAAGCCAAGACGAAACATAACCACCGTACCGATGAACACGCGGATACTGGATTCTCTGAATTACAACGGCAACGAGCGATTATGTCTTTGCGGGAAGAAAGACCGGATTCAAAAAGGGCTTCAACTCTGCTTGTTCAGCGAACGGGCTTTCACCCTCAAGCTTTCGAACATATTCGGCACACAATGAAAAACGGCAGGGTTGGTGCCCTGCCGTAGAAACTTCATTTAATTGGCGGAGCAGAGGGGGATCGAACCCCTAACCTCCGCATTGCGAAACGGACTCTCGGCAAAAACGTAAGTAATTGCCTTTTCTAAACTTGCAGCCACCGAAGAAAAATCGAGGTTTTCCGGTTCTTTCCCATTCCTTACCATGGCGTAACCGTAGCGTGCAGTTATTTTTGTCCACGTATTGGCCACTTGAGATTTTAGTGCCCCCGGTTAAACTCAACGTTTGAAATGCCAATTTGGCATCTCAAAATCGCAAATTGAAGATGGCCTTTTGCGGCTCACCCGATACAAGCAAGAACCGAATACCGTCGTCTCCCGCTTGAACGACAATTTCATCACCGGCGTCGAAGAGCACTAGGGAAGTCCGCTTCGGAAGGAGGCGTGGTGTCTAACCATTTCACACTTTCAGTCGGTACGGTGAGTGGTCCCGACGCGTTGCAGAACTTCCCAGCACCGGCGCAGACGTAAGCAAAGGCGTTTCGCGCCGTGGCTATTGGCAGCGTCTTCTTTTTTCCCGGGGGCACCGAAACGTCAAGATACATTGGGTCTGCGGCAATCCCATCCACCGGCCCCTTCGTGCCCCAAAAACTCCCGCAGATGATTCGTGCTTGTGTTCCATCGTCGTCAGTTACTAAGGGAATGTCAGTAGCTTTGACTCCCTGATAACGCGGCGTGGTCATCTTTAACGCCGCCGGGAGATTCGCCAAAAGTTGAAATCCGTGCATCCTTCCCGCTGAGTCGCCCTTCGGCATCTCCTGATGAATGATCCCACTTCCGGCGGTCATCCACTGGACATCGCCGGCCCCAATCGAGCCACTGTTTCCCATGCTGTCGCCATGCTCGACCTCCCCCGCCAGTACATAGGTGATCGTCTCGATGCCGCGATTGGGATGCCATGGAAAGACAGCCAGATAGTCCTCAGGTATGTCATTCCGAAAATCGTCCAGTAGTAAGAATGGGTCGAAGTCTGATCGGGAATAAATAGAGGTTTCATGTTCACTTCAATTCCTTGTCGATGTTTAGAATCTCTTCGTATAGCAACTTGGGCCCGCACGACGCATCTTGCCGTTAGACTATGTTTCTTTCTCGGCTAGTAACTTTTGAATCACGCGTTCGGTTTCGTCATAGTCTCCTTCACCAATGTGTTTCCATCGAATTCGTCCTTGTTTATCCAGCAGGAACATGGTGGGCCAGGCTTGGACGTTATAGGCGTTCCATGTTTGATAGTCGTTATCCGAAACTACCGGGTAATTGATTCCCAGGGAAACAACTTGGCCACGTAGGTTTTCGACAATTCTTTCCTCGGCAAATTCAGGGGAGTGCACACCAATAACTGTCAACCCTTTCTCGCGGTAGCGATCGTGCCAGCTTTTTACGAAGGGCAAGGTGTTACGACAGTTAATGCAGCCGAATGTCCAGAACTCGATTAGAACCACGCGACCGCGCAGATTCTCTAACTTGAGCGGCTCCGAGTTAATCCAGTCACCATGGCTCAGCGCTGGAGCAATACCGGATTCCGAGCTCTCGTACTCATCAGAGGTGCCAAAGGGAATAAGCAATTGTTCGGATAAGCCTGTTGCGTAAACTGTCGCCGCGACAATGACGACGCCCACAACTATTCCGATTAACAGGTTGTGTCGTCGCTCCATAGGCTGCCTCTCAATAACTGTCTACTTCTATGACAGCCTCCGCAAATTTCACCGGGGCTTCCTGAGGCTAGTGACCTCGTGCCTTGAATCAATCTTATCTCTGGCGCTTTCTCATGGCGTGACGCCGAGCACACCGCACCATTGTGTTGTGAACGATCCTGGAAACGACTCGAAAAATAGCTCATCAATGTAACACCAGCCCCAGTCCTCGCCCGGCTCGAAAGATTTCATTAAGGGATGATTGGTTGAATGAAAGTGTTTAGACGCGTGTTTATTTTTTGAGTCATCGCAGCAGCCGACGTGACCGCATATTACGCAAAGTCGCAAACGAACCCATCGATCGCCAATTTTCAAACACTCTTCACAACCGTCTGGCGTCTGCGGAGTAAAATTGCTAATTTCAAATAAATGCGAACAGCATCTCATATAGGTAATCCTCCTGGTGTTCGTGAAAAGCGAAACGTGAACGTCTGTCAAAAAGTGCTTACCTGTCCCCGAAGTGGTTTTGCTTTCGTCGCAATACGAGCATCCGCAGAACACTAAGCTGCTTTTGCCGATGCGGTGAATGTCGCCGCATTCTTTCTGACGAAATCCTGCATGCTCAGCGGCCCTTGGCCCGTTAGCAGGAGCACATCGTCTGACATTCGGTCGTAACGGCCTGCGCGGTGGAGATCCGCCATCGTCGCGAGGTGGTTCACCAGGTGAACCGGCAAGCCGCGCTCGAGCAGACCATCCCGCCACGGCTCGATCGGAATGTCGTGATAGGTGATCGTGCGGCCAAGCGCCTTCGAATACTCCTGTGCATAGAAATGCATGTTCTCGGACTGCGGGCCGGTCAAGTGATAGATCTTGCCGATGTGCGGCTGCGGATTGGCGAGCAACGACGTGAGCACACGTGCAACGTCTTCCACTGCGATCGGAGATGTTTTTCCGTCGCCGAAGGGCAGTCTGATCTGATTTGATTCCCTAACAGTATCCGCAGTGAAAATCAGCAAGAAGCCTTCGAGAAGCACTGTCGGGCGCACGTGCACGACCGGCAGACCGGACCAGTTCAGCGCCTGCTCGGCGAGCCAGTGCAGCTTGTGCTGCGGGCTCGCGGTGGTTTCGCTAATACTCATCTGCGCGAGCGTCATCTGCGACATGTTGATGAACGCCTTCACGCCGTGATGCTTCGCAACCGCCGCCGCATTGACTGTCGCGGCCAGGTAGGTATCTGAAACCGACATACCGAAGTACATCGTCTCGCAGCCGGCAATCACCCTATGCATCGAATCGAGATCGAGCAGATCGCCGACCACGACCTCCGCACCCAGCTCGCGCAACGCCTGTGCGCGTTCGTCTTCATTTCGCACCATGGCACGCACTGTTTTGCCTTGCTTCAACAGCAGTTCGGTGACCGCGCGGCCTATCGCGCCGACGCGGCCTGCCGCGCCCGTGACCAGAATGGGATTTACCATATTCTCTTCTCCTGAGTGGCTTTGCGTTTTTGGGTTTGTGCAACGGCAACCACCAAGAAATTGATCTGTTTCATAATGATTATCCTTCAATTTGAGACCAATGTTGCGATGATCCGCTAGTTCCGAATGACCGGTGCAAATAGACCACAGTGGTAACGATTGATCTATTAGACGAAGGTATCGATCGATACCTTGGTATGCGGTCGCGGGCAAATCGATTAGAGCCGTGGCGATTACAGATGCGTGGGTTACTATCTGCCGGCGCAATTGCAGGCGGGAAAGGCCGCCGAGTTCAGACCACGATGGACCATGGCCGCACAATCAATCTCATACAGGTGAAAGACAAGGGCAGCATTAAAATATCTGGTGCATTTGAAAATTTTTGTTAAGAGACCTAAATAAAAAGCTTGTCTGTTAATGAATATCCGCGGCGATTCGAAGACAACTCATACCGCTCAGGTCGAGCCGGTAACATCCGCGAATATGTGTAACCCGAATCAACGCAGTGTCGCAGCCGGCACAGCGCAGGATTGCGCCCATCTCGTGCCCGTAAAGCATAAGTTCGCCGATAGGTCTGATTTTGGCGCAACCCCCGCAGGTCGCCTCCGCGGCCGTCATCTCAAATGGAAAAATTTCGTTTAGCAATCCGCCTGCCGCGTTACCATCCAATCTAAAATTGTTATCGTTCATGCCCTCAACCTCCGGTAGGTCCGAATCGCTCCGTCTTAATGCATTCCGGTTTGTAGCCTAATTCCAGTAAATGATTGGCGACCGTCTCAACCAGGTCGGTCGGCCCACAGGTGAAAGCAATTGGCTTTTCCGACGGCTGCCACGCAGTTTCTGCCAACATCGCCAGGTCAATCCTGCGCTTATAACTCATCCAATTTTGCGGTTGCTGTCTTGTTAGAGTGTGAATAACCTGGATCGAAGAATCGTTCGCGGATATACGGTCAAGCTCTTCGCGGTAAATAACATCGTAGTAGGAGCGCGACGAGTATAAAAGTTTAGTCGGAACTTTGTTGTGTGTATTCGCGCGGTGGCGAATCATCGCCATCAGCGGCGCGATGCCGCTTCCGCCGGCGACGAGAAAAAGCGGCGAGCCGCCGTTCTTCCCGTCGCGGGCGTCCCAAACAAAATATCCGCCGATCGGTCCACGCAACTCTATTCGGTCGCCGACGCGCAATTCATCATTTAAATAAGGCGAAACCTCTCCTTCCGCGATGCGCTCGACAGTTAGCATGAGATATCTATCCTCCGGCGGAGAAGCGATTGAGTAGCTGCGCTGCGCCTGGTAACCGTCTGCCGTTGTCAGGCGCACGTCAACGTGCTGCCCCGCGAGGTGCGTGGTCCAACCCGGCAGATCGAGAATTAGACTTTTTACTTCGGCCGTTTCCTGCCGGATTTCGACCACCGTTCCGAGTTGCCATTTAAGAAGCTGCGGCATGCGTTTCAATCACCTGCGTATCGCTGTTCTTTCCAGGGGTCGCCGTAGTTGTGGTAACCGGCGGTCTCCCAGAATCCTTGTCGGTCTTCCCTGACGAGTTTGAAGCCTCGCACCCATTTCGCGCTTTTCCAGAAATAGAGGTGCGGCACGAGCAGTCGCGCTGGTCCACCGTGTTCGGGCGCGAGCGCACGTCCGTCGTATTCGTCAACAACCCACGCTTTTCCGCCGCGGACGTCGGCGAGTGGCAGATTCGTCGTGTACCCGCCGTCGCAAAAAGCGATGAGATAGCCGACGGCCGGGTGAGCGTTGACGTTAATGCCCGCGAGCAGCGTGTCGACCGAGACGCCCGTCCAGACGGTGTCGAGCTTTGTCCATTTAGTGACGCAGTGAATATCGACCGTCACGGTTTCGCGCGGTAGCTTCCGGAACTCGTCCCAGGTCCATTTCAACTCTTCGGTGACCTCCCCGTAGATCGAAAAGTCCCAACGCTCCAGCGAGGTTCGCGGAGTCGGTCCGGCGGACAACACAGGGAACTCCTTCGTTTCGTATTGGCCAGGCGGGATGCGTTCTTTGAGCGCTCTATCGGTTTCCCTCGCACGCCCTTTGAAACCACGAGAGATAAATTGTTCAGCCATAAGGTACCTCCCAGAAAAGAAAACCGTCGCCGTTCGAGAAAAACTCGTCAGTGCGTGGGCTTGCTCAACCTGCCAGATATCACCGAGTCTTTCGGTAGTGACTTCAGTGACTGAGTACCAGCAGGATCAGTAAGACCACAAAACCGACGACCAGCAGTAGGCCGTTAAACTGCGGCGAGCCGTGGAATGCCTCCGGGATCATCGTCTCCGAGACAAGCGCCAGAATCGCTCCAGCCGCGAACGCCTCGACTGTCCCGCGCACCCCCGGCCCGGTGCCGCGCAGCACAAGTCCGGCGAGCGCTGCCGCGAGGCTGATCATCAAGGCGATTCCAAACCACACGCCGAATACGTAGCGTGCGGATCGTCCCGCCCGCCGCATTCCAGCGCTGGCCGATAGGGCTTCCGGGATGTTTGCCAGGAAGAACGCTGCGACCGTCCCCGGGCTGGGCGCGACTCGGTGCAGCACGCTCAACCCCAGCACTACCCCCTCCGGAACGCCGTCGAGGAACGTGCCGGCCGCGATGGCCAATCCGCTACCGGGTTGCCGCTCTTCTTCCGGCTGCTCCACGCACTCGCCGCACCGTTTTCGATGCTGTGCCCCGCGGCGCGAGAGCAGCCAGTTAACGAAACTAAACACCGCCGCGCCGCACAGCAGACCCGCGACCGTCCACTGCAGGCTTGTCGCGCCTCGCGCGTTAATCACCAGGTCCACCGCCACCACAGCCAGAAGTACGCCGGCGGCGAACGTCATCACGCGGGCGATGATGGTGTGCTGAAGGGACATGTAGTAGCCGCCCACGGCGCCGATCAGTAGGCCGGATGCGGACAGGGCTCCCCAGCCGGCCGCTCGCAGCCAGACGGGCAGTTCAATAAGCAGTCCCATCACTGTTTGATCTTTCATTTTTTCAAAGCCTGAGCAAGACGCATTTTCTTGACTTAGGTCCAGGAAGTTACTGAGGTTCCCAGACGCGCCTTCAAATCTTGATCGTCCCGGGCTTGAAGGCGATGTGTTTGCATTCAAGAAAATCATCCAAACCTGCTTGCCCCCGCAGACGACCGCGGCCACTCTGCTTGAATCCGCCTTCTTCAAACTCGTCGTGGATGTTGGCCCAATCGTTGATCCAGACCGTCCCATGCTGAAGCACGCGCGCCACGCGCAACGGCCGGTCTACGTCACGCGACCACACGCTGGCGGACAACCCGTATTCGCTGTCGTTGGCCAGCGAAACCGCTTCAGCTTCGGTGTCGAAGACCTGCATCGTCAGCACCGGCCCAAAGACTTCGTGCTGCACGATCGGCAGACTCGAATCCGCCACCTCAAGAAGTGTTGGCCTATAAAAGGCACCTTTCGTCAGAGGCCCTTCCGTCACGGGTCCGCCGCGCACGATGATTTTCGCGCCGGCCGCGATGGCGTCCTCGACCATCTGGTTCACGCGCTCTACATTTGGCTTGTTGATGAGAGGTCCCATCTCGCTGCGCGGATCGGAAGCTGGACCAACCCTGACCTTCTTCAGCCGCTCCGCCAGCGCGGTTCGGAACCGATCCGCAATCCCTCGTTGGACGATGGCGCGGCTTGCGGTCATGCAGAATTGGCCCGCGAACACGGTCAGCCCCGACGTGACCTGCGCCACCACAGCGTCGAGGTCGGCGTCATCAAAGATCACCATCGGCGCCTTGCCGCCCAGCTCCAAGCCGAATCGTTTGAGACGGGCTGCGCCCGCGGCGGAGATTGCCCGCCCGATCTTGGTGCTGCCGGTGAAGCTGATCACCGGTACGTCCGGCGTCTCGACGAGATACTCGATCCCCTCACGTCCGCTGGTAATGATGTTGACTACGCCATCGGGCAAGCCGTCAGTATCGGAAATCACCTCGCTGATCAGGGCATTTATTTGCGCGGTCTCTTTCGGCAGGATAAAGGCGGCGGTGCAGCCAGCGGCCAGGGCCGGCGCGAGGGAGCGAATCCCCAGCGCGACGGGCGCGTTCCATGGCGCAAAGATGCCCGCCACTCCGACCGGCTGACGAATGACGATTGATAGGCTGTCCTTATCCACCTCGGTGGCGCGACCGTAATCCGTTAACGCAAGGGCGGCGTTGAAACGCAGGTTCAAGGGAACAGTGCCCGTTTCGAACCGGGCGTGCGGAAGGACCTTGCCAACCTCTGTGGCAAGAAGCTGGGCCAGCTGCTCGGCGCTAGCTTCAAACCGCGCTGCCATCGCATTAAGCACACGCGCGCGCAACGAGCGGTTGTCTTTCCAGTCTGTCTCCCGGAATGCCCGCAACGCCGAGTTCACCGCCCGCTCGGCTTCCTTGCGCCCGCCCATCGCGTAGCTACCTATCACCTCGCCCGTCGCCGGGTTGATGCTTTCCCCGTGTTCACCGGAATCCAGCCACTGACCACCGATCCAGTGCATGGCAATTCCACCCGTCTCTTCCTGAGGTAACAGTTCCGTTTGTTTGGTTGCCATGGACACGCTCTCCTTTCTGAATTCCGACCAGGCAAAAGGACGGATGCCCGCGCCACGCTGAATATCGGCGACTGGCTGGTTGATCTAGTCCCAGTTCCCGGCCTTTCCTCTGTTTCTCTGAAGCAAGCTTTCACTACGTTGGTAAAAGCCCCGCCCGTGCCGGTTGATTTACGAGTGGAACACCCATGCTATCCATATAGGATCACTCCCAGGATTACGGCAACGTCCAGGACAATCCAACCAACGGGCCAAGTAGATATTCTTGTCCCCTTTGCGTATGCCAAACCAACACCACAGCAGGGCCGAGACCAGATAGGCGCCCCACGATGAGAGCGAAACCCCAGCTGCTTGCTGCCCGACCCATATGGTCACGATTTGCGGGATCGTCATGACCATAGTGAAGATAGACATGCCTCCCAGCAGGCGCCGCAGCACAACGTCGCGGCGGTAAATCGAAGCGCCATCGGATCTAATTGCATAGCGATCTCCAGGTACTACGCCGTCATCATCAATTGGCTTTTGCCTGCACCAAAAGGCTGCGCTTGCGTAGATCCGCAGCAAGAAAATCGTTTATTTCAGCGTACGCCGCCGAACTGGTGAGACCTGCGAAACTCCCATCCCGCATCAAGGTCTGCGCTGCCCGCATGAAGCCGCTCCAGGCAGCCAGTGCGAACGACCCGCCGACACTGATCCGTCTTACACCGAGTGCTGCGATATCGCCGACCCTGAGTCCCAGATCCCGAACAACCAAGAGGTTTAATGGCTTTGGCTGGACTGCTTCCACCAGCGTTTTGATTTCTTCAGGCTTTGACACGCCTGGCGCAAAGAGCACATCGGCGCCCGCTTGTGCGTAAGCTTGCAGGCGACTCACAGACTCGCGGAAGGCATCCGGGTGTCCGACGAGGTAACACTCAGCTCTTGCCGTCAACAACACGTCGCTGCCAGACTGATCAATCGCTTGTCGAGCAGCCTTCACACGCTCAAGAGCAATAGGTAAGTCATAAAGCGGTGTCGAGGGATCGCCTGTCGCATCCTCAATCGATAGTCCCGCCACGCCGGTGGATACACATCGCGTAATGCTGTCCGCCACCTCGCTTGGACCAGCCCCATAGCCTGATGCGAAGTCGGCATTGACCGGCAGATCAACTGCCGCAGTAATCTCGGCGATATGGGCCAAGCTTCGGTTGCGAGACACAGCGATGTCGGAATCAGGTAACCCTTGGGAAAATGCAAATCCAGCGCTGGTTGTTGCCAGTGCCGGAAAGCCCAGATGCTGAAGATATCGCGCTGAACCAACGTCCCAAGGATTTGGAATGACGAAACACCCTTCGGAGTGAAGCCTGCGAAACTGCTGACGACGGTGTTCAAACTCACTGCGACGATCCAACCCTACTTTCGAACTGGTATGTTCAATAGCGTTCATATCAATCCTCCGCTTTCGACGAGCTGACGGTCCACGGGCACCAACACATCCTGCACCGACGAATGGCGCGGGAGAACCCTGGCGCTTTCTTGCTTATCTTGTCGTAATCCTCATGACACTCCGCGCTGGTCGCCATCAGCTTCCGCCTTGCTGCTCGAGGCGCCGAGTCCAATCGACGAGGCCCCGGAGGAGCAAGCGGATGAACTCTTTCGTCTTCGCATCAGTCAAATTTCCTTCAGCGTCGAAACGTTCGTGGGCTTTTGCGATCATCACCTCGGGCTGGTTGAGGGGGAACATGTTGAGGAAGACCATCACCTGCCGCAGGTGGTACTGCGCCCGCGCCGTGCCGATCGTGCCGACGGACGCGCCCATGATGGCCGCCGGCTTCCCCACCCATGCGCTATCGCCGTAGGGCCGAGAGGCCCAGTCGATCGCGTTCTTCAGCACGCCCGGGATCGAGTAGTTGTACTCCGGCGTGACGAACAGGACGGCGTCCGAATCGCGTATGCTTCGCTTCAGCTCCACAACCTTGGCGGGCGGATCCTGTTCGTCATCTTCGCTGAAGGGCGGGATGCCATTGATTTCGAAGGTGTCTATGGTCGCACCCTCCGGTGCGAGTTGCGTGGCTGCGCGCAGCGCTGCGCGGTTGTAGGACTGGCGGCGCAGGCTGCCGGCGATGCCGAGGATGCGGAGAGGTTTGCTCATTTAATGTGCTCCTTTCGCTCGATTAGTCCCTTTCGCACGACGCTGACGGCTAGGACGGAAACATCGGCCACTCGGACGGCGTCATCGGGCAGGAACATGAAGGACCTCCTCCATGTAGCGATCGGCGGCGGCTGTCGCCTCCTCCGGACTACTGCCGTTCTGACGCGCGCTCAGATAGGGCGCGTACCAGTCCCACCAGTGGTGCTTGGCATGCGTCTTCTCGTAGTTGCCGTGGTGCTCCTCCGTCTCGTGGAGAAACTCTGCAAGGGTCGCGACGTCCACTGCTTTGCCTCGGTTCGACTTCCACTCGCGCCCCGGAAGCCGCGAAGTGATCTCCTGGACCAACCAGCAGTTCCCGTCCGGATCCTCGAACGAGGCAAACGAGAAGTAGGAACGACCTTCTGGGTCGCGGCCGCCGACGCGCGGGTTTTCCACGCTGTTGTTGAAGGGGCCGCCGGCGTAGTGGAAGACTTCGCTCACGTCGACGCCGCGGGCGATCAGGTCTTCACGGGCGGCATCGATGTTGTTTACGGTAAGCACCAGGGTGGGCGCCGAGCCGGATTTCGCCGAGGTGGTTCCCTTGCCGAAGATGATCGAGGCTTCCGAGTTGTGGGGCGTCATCTGCACGCCGCGGAAGTCGCCCCCTGCAACGTCGATGTCGAGCCGCCAGCCGAGATTCTCGTAGAACGCCTTGGCGCGGTCCACGTCGGAAACGGCGAGCAATACGACCTCGAATTTCATGTCGACCGGTTCGGCTTCGGGCATCGCGTCTGTTTTTTTGATCACAACGCTGGACATCATTATCTCCTTTCGTTTGGGGGAGTCCTTACAGACTCCGCTGCTGTAGAAGGCGCTGATCCTCCGGGCATATAAGCCAGAAGCTTCAAGCGCAGATCCTGAAATGCACAATCGATCGTGCGTCACTCTTTAGCCACTCAAGCTCTCTCAGTTGCCGAGGATGCCGCTTTCGCCGCTGGCTGATACTTCCCGACCTCGGTCCGGAAGGGGATCGCGAGCCGATTCCATCCGTTGATGGCGATGACAGCCATCGTCAGCTTGACTAACTCCTCCTCGCTAAACTGGGCACGGACGGCTTCGTACTCTTCGTCCGTCGCGTGCGTCTCGGAGATCAAGGTGACTACCTCGGCCCAGGCCAGCGCGGCCCGCTCACGCTCGGTGTAGTAAGGCGCCTCGCGCCACGCGTTGAGGCCGTAGAGCCTCTGCTCGGTCTCGCCCGCGGCGCGCGCGTCCTTCGTATGCATGTCTATACAAAAGGCACAGCCGTTAATCTGCGAAACCCGCGTCTTGACGAGTTCGAGCAGCGAGTGCTCCAGCCCCGACGCGTCCACGTACTTCTGTAGTTTGTACATCGCCTGCACCGAGCCCGGCGCGGCCTTGCTGTAGTCCAAACGGGTCTCCATTTCTTCACCTCACATTTCGGCGGTTAATTAATTAACTGGCATGCGCGACGGCGCTATCAACGATCCACTCCAACGGTCGCGGCTGAAAATTAAGTTCGCGTTTTGCCTTGGCATTCGATACGCCTCGCATCATAGTCCCGTAGTAAACCGCATCCGCACCACCGCTCGATTTCAGGGCATCCTCAACCGATATCTGCGGCGGCGGTGACGCATTCACCCATTGAGCAAACGCAGGGAGCCATTTGCGCACTGCCAAAGGCTGATCATTCGCAATCAGATAAATCCCAGGATTGCCTTGCTCTGCTGCTGCAACCGTGGCTATTGCCGCGTCTTCAATGTGTAACCAAGACCAGACGCCTTCGCCATTCCCGACAATTGGAAACTTTTGCTGTCGCACCTGTTGGGCCACATCGCCATCTTTGTTGAACCAGGTGCCGGGTCCATAGAAGAAGCCATAACGCAGCGCAATTCCTTCTATGTTGGAATTTCCTAGTAAGCGATGTTCAAGCTCAGTTACTACCCGGGCATCCGCGGCGACGGCGGGCGACGCATCAAGTGCTAGAGGCGTTTCTTCATCTGCCAATCCATCACCGGGTATCGCCCAAAATGCAACTGATTGCCTCAGGTAGCGTCTCACACCCGCCGCTTGCGCGGCTGCCAGCAGATTTGCACCTCCTTCTAAACGGAGGCGATTGTTGAGGGGGGCGGCAGCCTCCATTGACTCACGGGTATAGGTTCTGGGTAGTGCGGTGAGTTGTTGAATCAAGACTTCCGGCTGAGCGTGGCTGACTGCGGCTTTGACCGCATCGGCATCAAATACATCCGCGATCGCAGGTTCTATCCCTTGTTCCACTAAAGCCTGAGCTTCTTCTGGAGAACGGGTCAGAACAACGGGAACGTGTCCTCTGGCTAACAATTCCGCGATCAGCGGACGACCGACCGCTCCGGTTCCCCCTGCAACAAAGATCTTCATCTATGAACCTCCTGTCCGTCCGACCCGACTGATTCATTCGTAGCGATATGTGCGGGAGTAAACCACGAGCGTGAAGGCGCGTCTATTAGACGAAAGTATCGATCAATACCTTGGTATCAACAGCGGGAATTGAAACCATTTTCTGTTCATAAACGCCTTACAAATCTGCGTTACTTCCATTTTTGAAGTCATGAGTGGTCCTTCGAAGTTCGATCAATAACCATCCACCTCAATGACTGCATCGGCAAACGACTGTGGTGCTTCCTGTGGCAGATTGTGCCCAACGCCGCCTGCGATAGTCCGGTGCAAGTATTTGCCGGAGAATTTCTTTGCATAAACGCTCGGATCGGGATGCGGCGCACCATTGGCGTCACCTTCAAGCGTAATCGTCGGAACCGTGATGACCGGACCTGTCGCAAGTTGCTTTTCAAACTCGTCATACTTTCGCTCGCCGTCCGCCAGGCCGAGTCGCCAACGATAGTTGTGAATAACAATCTGCACATGATCCGCGTTGTCGAAGGATGCTGCGCTGCGATCAAAAGTACCGTCATCGAAGTTCCATTTGGGCGAAGCTAGTTGCCATATGAGCTTTGAAAATTCTCGCCGGTGTTTTTCGTAACCTCTTCGGCCGCGTTCAGTCGCAAAATAAAACTGATACCACCACTGGAGTTCGGCCCTCGGCGGTAAAGGCATCTTGTTCGCTTCAACACTGCCGATCAGATAGCCGCTCACGGAGACCATCGCCTTACAGCGCTCGGGCCACAGCGCTGCAACGATGTTGGCGGTGCGTGCTCCCCAATCGCATCCGCCCACGAGTCGCCCGCTCGATATTAAGTGCATCCATGAGCGCGATTACGTCGACCGCAAGTGCCGCCTGCTGTCCATTTCTGATCGTGTCAGTTGCAAGAAAGCGCGTGGTGCCATAACCGCGCAGGTACGGAACGATCACGCGGTAGCCCTTCGAGGCCAGGATTGGTGCAACATCAACATAGGTGTGAATGTCATACGGCCAGCCGTGCAAAAGAATTACCGGAGAACCGTCACGTGGGCCTGCTTCCGCATAGCCAATATTCAGAACTCCGGCATCGATTTGTTTGAGAGGGGCAAATGATGGGTTCGTGCCAGGCTTCGCTTCTGACTTACTAAATTGTGCTTGCGCAAAATCGAGCATGGCCAGTTTGGCGCCAGGAATCGTCATCGCGGCCAAGCCCAAAAAACGGCGGCGGTCATACTTGATTTCGTCACGCATTTTTCCCTCCCGTTAACGCCGGGCCGACTTTACATCGTTAGGACAACGCGAAACCGCGCGTCACCGCTCATCATTCGCGCGTAAGCCTCGGCTGCTTTTTCGAGTGGGTATGTTTCTATCATCGGACGCACGCCGCTGAGTTCAGCGAAGCGCAGGGTGTCTTCGGAATCACTTGGTGTTCCCGACGACCAGCCTTGAATTGTTCGACTTCCGCCAATGAGCTGCACCGGTGTGACCTCGATAGGATCAAATGTCGCACCGATTACCATGAGCTTGCCGTTGGGACCCAGACCGTCGATCAACTCGGACATTGCTTTGGAGCTCGGGGCGGTCGCTAGTATTACTTTTGCCCCGCCCAGTTTTTGCAGTTCTTCTGCCGCGTTAGTCGCTCTGCTGTCGATGTACAGGCTCGCCCCTAGTTTCTTTGCGAGCTCCGCGTTGTCGGACCCGCGTCCGATGGCCGCCACCTTGTAACCAAACTTGTTCGCGAATTGAATCCCCAAGTGGCCCAGACCGCCGATGCCTTGCACTGCAACAAGGTCACCGGGAACCGCACCGCTCTGCCGCAACGCGTCGAAGGTTGTAATTCCGGCACAGAGCAGCGGCGCTGCTTCGACATCACTTAGACTCTCCGGAATCGCTGCCAGGGCTTCCACCGGCGCCGCCATGAATTGCTGGTATCCGCCGTCGTAGCTGATGCCCGGTATTTTACGATTCTGACAATTGCGAAAATCTCCGCGACGGCACGCGGTGCATGTGCCGTCGTGACCGCCGTGCCAGCCAACGCCCACGCGCTGCCCAATTGTCCACGCGGAGACACCGTCGCCTAGTTCGTCTATGACGCCGACCACTTCGTGTCCGGGAGCGCGCGGATACTGAATGCCTGGCCACAAACCGTCTTTCGTGAATACGTCGCTGTGACAAACGCCGCATGCCTGCACTTTGATCCGCACATGTCCTGCGTCCGGATCTGGTTTCTCACGCTCCACGAGTTCGAAATCCCCACCCGGTTTGGAAATCTGCGCCACCGTCATTACTTCTTTGGTTACTGCTTTGGTTGCCATTTGTCTTGCCTCCTGTGAACTTGGGTTTAGATCACTGGTTGGTCTTGCCTTATGCGGTCAGCGGGGAGTCGTTCATTGCGGCTGTTCTTCGCTGGTCTGCTCCGTCGCCATGTACTTGGCATACCAGTCAGGCCAGTTTTCATCTCGTTGCCCAGTGCGCTTCTCGTGCTCACCGTGGGCAGCCTCCGCACGCCGGAACGCGCTCGCAAGATCGCTTGCGGAGCCGAACGAAATCGCGCCAGGGTCGACGCGCCCGCGAAGCCGAGTGGTGATCTCCTGCAGCAGCCAACTGTTGCCGTCGGTTTCACCACTCTCGGCCGTCCTTAATTGGCCATGGGCCAGCACGCGCGCTTGCTGCTCCGGCGTAAGCACGGGGAACATTTCGTCAGGAGACGAGCCAGGCAGTGGTGGTGCAGTTGCTTTTTCCATCAGGTCCTGTTTGCAAGAGTTGATTTCCTAATCGCGCATGTAATGGCAGCTGTAGCCTCCAGGGTGTTTGCGCAAGTAGTCCTGGTGATGGTCCTCAGCGCTGTACCAGGTGGAGGCGGGCTCAATGGTCGTCGTGATCGGGCGCTTCCAGTTGCCTAAAGCATCTACACGCGCCTTCACCTGTTCCGCCTTTGCTTTCTGCTCAGGGGTCTGCGGAAAAATCGCTGATCGATACTGCGTGCCAGCGTCGTAGCCTTGACGGTTTAGCGTGGTTGGATCATGCAGCTTGAAGAACCACTTCTCTAGTAAGTCTTCGTAGCTGAGCACCGCCGGATCGAACGTCACACGGATCGCCTCGGCATGCCCCGATTGGCTGTGGTGTGTATCGGCGTAAGTAGGATTCTCGAGCCAGCCGCCTGTGTAGCCAACCTCGGTGTCGATCACGCCGGGCACGTCGCGGAGAATTTGCTCGACACCCCAGAAACAACCGGCGGCGAGCACGGCCACCTCAGTCGGGTTCCGACTCGCGACTGCCGGCCCGCTCATTCCTTCTCTGTTATTCATCGAATGGTTCTCCATACAACGGATCGCTCACTTCACCACCGTGAGGAGCGGCTTTCCTTTCTCGACGATATACGTCGCGAGTTCGCGCCCTCGGCCGGTACCGACGATCCTTGCCGAGTGGACCGTTCCGGCTGGAATGAACAGCACTTCTCCGGCCTTGACGACCATCGGCGGCTTGCCCTCCAGCGTGTATTCCCACGTACCTTCGAGGACATAGATGATCTCTTCGCCCGGATGCGAGTGCCTTGGTGCCGTCGTTCCCGGCTCGAGCTCGACGATCACTTGGATGACCTCACGTCCGGGGGCGCTGATGTCGTGCCGCTGGAGATCGATGCGACGGGCTCCGACTTGCTGCGCGTGTGTTACGTACAGCGCTAAACTGCTTCCAACAATCAGCAACGCTGTCGCCATAATTCGAGTGGTTTTCATGTGCCCTTTCCTTCTGTGCGCCTGAGTTCAACACAACTTGAGAAATCAGGAAATTAGACGAAGGTATCGATCGATACCAAAGTATTGATCACGAAAAAGCTGATCGTACGGTTAGCGTTGAGGAGCACTTGCCGTGTTGGCTTGATGGGATCGCAGCGATCGAAACGCGGCACGGAGTTCTTCAGAGAAAAGCTGCGGCTGCTCCCACGCGGCGAAGTGTCCGCCCTTGTCGACCTCGTTGAAGTAGATCAGGTTTCGATAGGCGCGCCGGGCCCAGGTCTCCGGTGATCGGTAGACCTCATCCGGGAATACCGTGATGGCTACGGGGAGCGAAATCTCGGCGCTCTTCTGGTCCACCGCGCTCGTAGGACCGCGTCCGGCGTTCTCCCAATAGATGCGCGCAGCGGAGGCGCCGGTATTAGTCAGCCAGTACAGCGTGATGTTGTCCAGCACGTCGTCCTTCGTGGGCAACTGATCGGGATCAGCGCCGTACGTCCATTTCCCGAAGCCCGGATGTCCGAGCAGCCACGCCGCGAGACCGGCGGGTGAGTCCGTCACGCCATAGCCGATGTTTTGCGGACGTGCAGTCATCATCGTGACGTAGGCCCTGTTCCCCATCCTGCCGGCCGCCACAAGCGATTCGAACTCCGCGTGTTCCTTTTGCGAGAGTCCTGCCGGCGGGGGTCCGCCGACCGGGATGACCGCGGCCACTTCAGGCGGCACCGTGCCCGGAAGGTTGACGTGGATGCCGAGCAGTCCTTTGGGTGCCTGCCGCGCCATCGAGTTTGAGACCGGCGAGCCCCAGTCGCCACCTTGGGCGACGTAACGCTAGTACCCGAGGCGCTTCATCAGCTCGGCCCAGGCTTGCGCAATGCGGTCGGGACCCCAGCCGGTGACGGTCGGTCTTCCGGAGAAGCCGAACCCCGGGAGCGACGGTATGACGACGTCGAAAGCGTCCTCGGCGCGACCGCCGTGCGAGGTTGGATCGGTGAGCGGACCGATGATCTTGAGCTGCTCGATGACCGAGCCGGGCCAGCCGTGGCTGATGATCACCGGCAGAGCATTGGGATGCTTCGAGCGAACGTGAATGAAGTGAATGTCGAGGCCGTCGATCTTGGTGACGAACTGCGGCAGGGCGTTCAGCTTCGCTTCCGCCTTGCGCCAGCTATATCCGTTGCCCCAATACCGCACCAGCTCCTGCAGCCGGACGAGCGGCACGCCCTGCGACTGATCGGTTTCCTTGTCGGGCCAGCGCGTGGTGGCGATACGACGGCGCAGCTCGACGAGCTCACTCTCAGGAATCGTCACCTTGAACGGACGGATTGTATCTTTGTCAGTTTTAGACGTCTCCCTTTGAGCATAGCTCGGAAAACTCAAACCAAGGCAGAACGCAAATGTGATGATCACAATACCAAGATTGCGAAATGACATTGGGTATGAAGCTGTTAAAAACATTCCCTTCTCCTTCCAAAAAATTCTCGCGATGCGTGTTTCCACTTTGTAGCGTTGCGCGGGAATGAGTTCAACACATGTAGAGAAATCAGGAAATTAGACGAAGGTATTGGTCGATACCAAGGTATTGATCGAAAGAAGAAGTAGAAAACAGGCGGCCGGTTGTCGAAGGCAGCGAGCTCAGCTCAGTACGCTGCGGATCGGGAATCGGAAGCAAAGAAGGCGGTCGCATGCCGTGTGTAGGACTCATGAATTGGAAGAGAGAGCCATGCCCGGAATGGGGATATACAGCAGAACATCGGCAGGTTTTCCGCCAACGAATGAATTTGAAACTGTGATCATCTCGTCATGGACGCCGTTCACGACCGTTAAGGTGAACTCTCGCATCTGCGCCACTCAACGCTGGTTCAGATGGCCCGCCTCAACCGCGACCACACTGCGGTCACGCTGACAAAGCGACAGTGAAGGAGAAGATCAAAAGGCGTCGTCTGGTAGGTCCTATACGTCGCAAGCGTGGTGTCACCGATAACGCCCAACAAAAACGGATCCACGCTCGAGCTCGGTGAATCTAAGACCAACGACGCTGCCGTTCTCCACGATCCAGTGGAGATCGTAACAGGCACGGTAGCTTGGCGGCCAGAACGAGCAGAAACGGCCTTCACTGTCCACATACCACTCCCCAAGCGAGCGCTGTTCGTGCTCGACGTATGTGGTGCCACCACCGGGTTCGAAGGTCTGAGTGGCACCATCGTCATAGGCAAAACTTCCTGCTGTCAAAGCGGTTGCGATGTGCTCTGTCCTCACTGGATCGCCGTCAGCAACAGCGAGGTTCTCTAGTGCCTGGACCATTTTCTCCTCCTGGGTTTTGTGATTCAGTAGGGCGGATGCCAAGGCAAGCGGTGTAGTTCATTAGCGTGAGCTGAATCGGATTAGCCATAGAGATGCGCCCAACGGTTGAGCCAGTCATCGTTGTCCAGGAAGAACTTCCAGTCGCTGATCACTCCCTGCCTCACGAATAGAAACGGCACAGGCGATTGGAATGGCCGGAAGCCCGAGTTGTATATCGCAGTCCCCTTGTTGCCTTCGTAGAACGGCCCGAACAGGATTCCATCTTCCACATACGACGGCATCGCAAGTTGCTGCACGACGTCGTCAAGGAGGCTTTGCGCGCGATCAGAAGGCAAGTCGGTGAACACAACGACGATTACCTTGTAGTTCGCGCCGTCGCCATCAATCTGGTTGAGCTTGCAGGAACTGTGTTTTGTATCTTTTTATGGTAGCTCGGACCACATCCGGCACGCCGCGTTCGGCGGGGCGTTCAGAAGCTAAGTAAAGATTGTTCCGCTCAAGGCCTCAGGCACGAAGGGACACACGGCCCCACCGCGACCGAGATCCTTGTGAGGCCTGGCCACGAAACCCTTCATCCAGTCGGCAACGCTGCGAAGCGCAGCGAGATCGCTTTTGGCGAGCTGCCTCGTCTTGCTCGCGTCGTCGAGATCCTCGAGGAGATAGAGATTATTGGTCTGTGCTTGCATGGAACCTCCTTCTGGCAAGGCGCCGCGAACCTCCTTAGCGCTCTGAGGAGCGGGCTTTGCATCAGTACGTGTTACCTGGGCTCGGCCGACGACAACGCCGGCAGCAATTACAAACAGCAATAGAGCAATCCGTTTCATAGGTGTCCCCTTCCAATTGTGTGTCCTTCAACCAATTTCGTTGGGGCAATCCGATTCAATCGGAGATCGAAATCCCAGCTTCCGCACCTGCGAGAAGTCACTGACTGGAAAAGGGGTGTGAACCCTGTGCGGAGCTCTGCAGCGAAAGCTCTGGCTATTCCCACGCCGCGAAGTCGGCATTCCGCCAAGACACGCCCGGCAAAGATCGTTAGGACGCTTGCGCTCCGGCCTTTGAACTCCTGGATGCGGCTGATTCGATAACGTCGGCGACGGCCTGAGGATTAGAGACGTAGATGGCGTGGCTGCCTCCAACCTCTTTAACCGTTGAACCGGCGCGTTGCGACATAAATTGCTGTGCCGGCAGTGGAATCATCCTGTCTTCGGTAACAAGCAGGTACCAGCTCGGCTTGGTTTTCCACGCCGGTGTGCTAACGGCTCCATTGAGGGCGTCCAATCCCCAAGGCACCTGTGAGTTCGCCATGAACTCGGCTTTCTGAGGGGGCACATCGCCAGCGAATGCTTCCGCAAATTTTGTTTTATCCAACATGAGAAAGCCGTCAACGGGCGGCAGGATCGGCGGCACCGGCGCACCGGGCGCCGGATTTGCGATTAGCGTTCCGACTGATTCGCCCGCATCCGGAGCGAAAGCGGTAATGTAAACGAGCGTCTCAGCGTTGGGATGGTTGCCGGCTTCGGAAATAACGACGCCGCCATATGAGTGACCCACGAGAATTGCGGGACCATCCTGCGCATCGAGTACTGCTCGCGTCGCAGCGACATCGCCGGCTAGCGATATGGTTGGGTTCTGAACAACGCTAACGTTGTAACCGTCATTCTTAAGTATTTTGTAGACGTCTTCCCAGCCAGAGCCGTCAACGAAACCGCCATGAACGAGCACGACATTCTTTGTCACACCATCTGATATTTGAGCCATGATTTTTTCTCCTTACAGAAAAGTTTATTAGGAACTCGGAGGAGTAATCTTATCGACAAAAATCTGCCGGCGAGGAAAACGCCTTTTAGTTTTATCTCAGTGGGATGCAAAGCGCGAATGCCAGCGCAGCAGTCAGTTTGTGGAGCTTCTTGCACGAACTTCCTTGCCTGGCGAGTTGAACGTCACCGTTTGTCCCGTGAAGACGTTCCCTTCGGGATCCACCACTTCGATCAGCACCTTGTGCTGGCCGCGAGGCATGCCGCCCAGGATGATGGTGTTGCTCTGGCCGTAGTCCGCCCAAAACCAAGGCAGATCGTCGATCGTGATATGCAGATGACCGACGCGCGGAGACACTTTGCTTGCGGTCGCGCCGCCCAAGGGCAGGATGCGCAAGTTCTCCACCCGGTACGGGATGAATACGACTCCGCGGGCCAACGGACCGGGAAGCGGTTGCTCCACGATCAATCTGGGCGCGGGCTCGTTGTCGATGGGGACGACAGTGCTCTGGGCTAAAGCGCCGGTGGCGAGCAGGATCGAAGCCGCGGCTGCGGCAAGCGTATTGATAAGCTGTTTCATTGCATCCTCACCTTTTGAGACTTGGTCCACGGCGGATGACGCGCACTTGGCGCGGCATCCACCGTATGACCCTTGGAACTACCTTGAACTACCGCAGCGACTTGAAACCTGCGCGAAGATCTTCCACGATCGCCTGCGGCTGCTCCCACGCGGCAAAGTGCGCGCCTTTCGGATGGCGCTTATAGTAGGCCAACTTGGGATAGGCCTTTTCGGCCCACTTCCGCGGAATCGGGGCGATCTCCTCCGGAAAGGCGCTTACCACGACTGGGATCTTTACGCCCTTCGGAGCGAAGAAGGCGTTCTTGTTTTCCCAGTAGAGTTGGGCCGACGACACCCCGGTTTTCGTCAGCCAGTAGAGGGTGATGTTGTCGAGAATATCGTCTCGCGTCAGACCCTCAGCGGCGCCGTCAAACACCCGAGCGATTTGCCTGTAGGTCCAGATATCATGATCGATGATCCACGCGGCCAGGCCGATCGGAGAATCCTCGATCCCATACAGCGTCTGCGGCCGGCTCCCCATCTCCTGGGCATAGCCGAGACCATACTTGTAGAAGAAGGCGACATGGTTGAAAGCCTCTTTCTCCTCTTCGTCGAGGCCGGGCGGCGGCGGTGCGCCGGCAAAGGCCGCCGCATCAATCTCCGGCGGAATCGCAGCGGCCATGTTGGTGTGAATGCCAATCAGTCCTGGCGGTGCCTGCAGACCCATCATGTCGACGATCATCGCACCCCAATCGCCGCCTTGCGCAGCATAGCGCTGGTATCCCAGGCGCTCCATCAGGGTGGCCCATGCCCGGGCAATTCGTTCGGGGCCCCAGCCTTTCGTGGTCGGCTTGCCCGAGAATCCGTAACCCGGCATCGACGGAATCACCAGGTGAAACGCGTCCGCGGCGCTCCCGCCGTGGGCCGTGGGATTGGTCAGTGGTTCGATGATCTTGAGCTGCTCGATGATTGAGCCGGGCCAGCCGTGGGTAACGATGAGGGGCAGGGCGTTCTCATGCTTCGACCGCACGTGAATGAAATGGATGTCCAGCCCATCGACTTCAGTGATGAAGTGCGGGTATGAACTCAGTCTAGCTTCGACCTTGCGCCAGTCGTATTCCGTCGTCCAGTAGCGGGCCAGTTTCTGAATCGTGGCAAGCTGCACGCCCTGGGTGTCGTCCGCAACGGTCTCCCGTTCGGGGTATCGGGTCGCCTTGATGCGCCTGCGCAATTCAGTCAATTCCGCTTCCGGAACCTTTATTTGAAACGGACGAATCGCGGTCTTATCAGCTGCCGGCTTGATCCCCTGTTGTGTAGCACTCGTTTGGGTCATAGTGTTCTCCTTTTGAATAGTTCTGAATTTGGAATCGGCTAATCCCTCTCTGATCGCTCCAGGGCTGAACACGACAGCCATACCCCACATCGAGCCCTGCATTAGAAATCGGCGGCGCGATCTGTCCTCTAGTTGTTTCATTGTGTGCTCCTTCCGCTTAGTCTGACTTTGGGCATCGACTAGGCGTGCGCGCGCTCAGGAACCCCCGCCCCGCATTCAAAGAACTACCGAAGCGACTTGAAAGACGCGCGGAGTTCTGCCACGAAAATCATCGGTTGCTCCCACGCCGCGAAGTGCCCGCCCTTATCCACCCGGTTATAATGGATGAGTTTGGGATAGGCCCGTTCGGTCCAACTCCGCGGGGCTTCATATTGCTCGCCGGGGAAGACAGTTACAGCCACCGGGATCTTGACGCCTTTGCTGTTGAAGAAGCCTCCCTTGTATTCCCAGTAGAGACGCGACGAAGAGACGCCCGTGTTCGTGAACCAATAGAGCGTTATGTTGTCGAGGATCTCGTCACGCGTCAGCTCTCCCGTGGCGCTCGAGGTGCGGTGTAGTCCTGCAACGACCGCGGCAGCCGGTTGGCCGTTAGCGTCATTGTGATCGAGAAGCCACGCTGCCAGGCCGACTGGTGAATCCGCAATGCCATACAAGGTTTGCGGGCGCGACCCCATAATGCGGGCGTAGTCCACTTGCTTGAACGTCGACGCGAGCTGTTCGTAGGCGCGCTTCTCCTCCGCTGACAGGCCGGCCGGCGCCGGGGCGCCGATTCCAAGCGCCTTATCAACGTCGGTTGGAACGGTGGCAGGCATGTTGGTGTGGATCGCGAGCAAACCCGCAGGTGACTGCAAGCCCATCTGATCGACGACAAACGCACCCCAGTCTCCACCCTGGGCCACGTAGCGGGTGTAGCCGAGACGCTTCATCAGCTCCGCCCACGCTCGGGCCATGCGCTCAGGACCCCAGCCGGTGCTCGTCGGCTTTCCGGAAAATCCGTATCCCGGCATCGATGGGATGACGACGTCGAACGCGTCTTCAGCTTTGCCGCCGTGCGCGACTGGATCAGTCAGCGGGCCGATGAGCTTGATCTGCTCGAGCACCGAGCCCGGCCAACCGTGATTGATGATCAGCGGGAGCGCATTCTTCTCGCGCGAACGGACGTGGATGAAATGAATGTCGAGCCCATCGATGGTGGTGATGAATTGCGGCAGGGCATTTAGCTTTGCTTCCGCCTTTCGCCAATCGTAATCTTTGGCCCAATAGCTCGCGAGTTCCTGCATCATCGCAAGCGGCACGCCTTGTGACGAATCCGCGACGGTCTCCTTTTCCGGCCACTGCGTATCAGCGATCCGCCGCCGAAGCTTATCAATGGCTTCCTGCGACACATTTATTTTTGGAAAAGGGCGGATCGCGTCTGCAGCAATCGACGGCATGGACTCGAGTTGGGTAGCAGTACTTGGTTGGGTGATGG
>CAWGWE010000004.1:0-922328 GCA_963826235.1 Pyrinomonadaceae bacterium
TCGGTGTTGAAGCTTGAATCGAACTGAATGCTCTTGAATGTAACGCCATCGTTAACGCCGATAGTGAAGTGGTTTTGAGGTTGTGCTTTTTTCAACTCATCAAATACAGCCTTGCACATCGCCGGAGTAAACTCCTTAAACGACAGACCATAGCGGCCACCCACCACGCGAGGCATAGCGAAAGGCGCCGCTCCATTACCAAGGCTTTCATTCAGAGCAGTGACAATGTCTTGATACAGAGGCTCGCCAATGCTGCCAGGCTCCTTTGTACGATTAAGAACTGCGACTGCTCTTACTGAACTCGGCAGAGCAGCTGCGGACGTCCCACCGAGAAGCGTAATAACCTCACCTTCAAGAGCCCAACTTTTTCGCCCTGGGCAGAAAGGGCATCGAGAGTTTCCTGGGCGGCCTCGCAACCGGACCCCATCATTACTACTACGCGCTCAGCATCAAGAGCTCCCACATACTCGAAGAGCCGATACTGCCGAACCGTCAATTCCGCAAACCTGTCCATATCTTCTTAACAATCTGCGGTGTTTCGAGGTAGAAGGGGTTCGACCGCTCTCTCGACTAAAGAACACATCCGGATTTTGTGCGGTACCTTGCATCACGGGACATCAAGGTGTCAGGGCACGCCCCCGGTGCGCCTGCACCAGTTGGTCGTCAATCATCATGCGGATCTGTTCTTCGGAAAGCTTTTGAATCTTCATTACCTCATGCGACGTGCGGAAGCCGTCAAATACTGTAGGAACGGAACTCGTGATCGGAGGGTGCTTGCCTGAGCGATTAAGGCGAAGTCCATCGCTTCCTGCACTGAGTTGGCAAACAGCATTGCCCAGCCGGTAGTGCGAGTGGCCATCACGTCGCTGTGGTCGCCAAAGATCGAAAGAGCGTGAGTTGCAAGAGAACGGGCGGCAATGTGAAACACCGTGCTGGTTTGTTCGCCGGCGATCTTGAACATGTTTGGATCATCAGGAGCAAGCCCTGGCTCGATGTGAAGGTCGTTGTGAGCGAACCGCTTTGCAGCGTGCCGTGAACAGCGCCGGCGGCTCCGCCTTCAGATTGCATCTCGCGCACAATCGGTGTCATGCCCCAGATGTTTTTTTCCGCTGATGCTGACCACGCATCTGAAAACTCTCCCATGGGAGACCAGGGAGTGATGGGATAGATGGCGATCACGTCGTTCGTCTTGTAGGCCACGTCGTTCGCCGCTCGTTGCCGTCAATGATATTGTTGTTTGTTCATTGCTGCGACTTTGACTCAAGGTGTCGACTCAAATTGTGGATTGTCACTCAAAACAAATCGCGCCCGGCGATATTCCAATTGAATCAACGGGCTTATGAGGCTCAAGCAGATCTGAGACCTCTGAACATGTCTCTCGCTGCGAGAGTTAGGGAAAATGCGATTAAGTGCTTAGTGAGGGCTAACAAGAATTCGGCCGCAGGCGGCCAGGGGAGGAACCGTCTGCGACCGTGAAACCGGGTCAAATGATACGAGCTGATAAGCGATCAAGCTGGCTGCATTTTTTCACGCGGCAACAACATGAACGACGCCAATAGGAACAAAATCCCGGGCGCCGCAACCAGCACGAAGTACGGAACTGCGGGAAGTCTTCCGCGCTCCAACAAACTCCAAAGGTAGAATGCGATTACGCAGACTGCAGCAATGGCGCCGCCGAGTCTGGTTCGGAACCACGCGATCACGAGGCCAAGACAAACACCGCCCGGAAAGAATCCCAAGCCAAACCATCCGCCTGAGTAGGCCTTGCCCCGTTACCATTCAAAAGCTGACCAAAAACAAAAAGGAGGACAAAGCCAAGACTTGCTAGACTCCAGATCCTGGCTATCCACTCAATTGCTCTGATCCCGGGGATTTTACTCATCTGGTTGTCCTCCTCTTTCTCTATCTCGCGCTGCGGTTTACAACGTCCAACCAGACTAAATTGTAACGACCACGTGCGAGAGTTGAGATAAATGAATTACATGACCTTCACTTCGATTTGCCTGGGTAATGCGGCCTCATTTTTGGGAGCGTTATCGTCAGCACTCCATCTTTGAACTCAGCCAGAACCTTGGTGCCCTCGACAAACGTCGGTAGCGTAAAGCTCCGCATTAACTCCCCATACTTTCGCTCTATGCGGTGATAGTTTTCGCGATTCGCAGCCGCTTCAAATTTGCGTTCACCGCGTACAGTGAGCACGTTGTTTTCGAATGTCACGTGCACGTCTTCCTTCCGCATTTCCGGCAACTCCATCTTGAGTGTGATCAGCTTTTCGGTCTCATAGATGTCGCACGGTGGCGTTAAGGCCATAAACGGCCAATGCATATCGAACATTGGACCAAACGAACGAAATGTTTGAAACGGTAAAATGGCCATGTTTAGAGGGACAAGCGTATCGGGCATCATTTTTTGACCTCCTTTTTTTTTAAGACAATGTAACCAAGTAAAAATCTCTAGGAAACCCATCCGTGCAAATCTTGTCGTCAGCGCTGACGTGGCGCAACCAGCCGTCTACGCCTCCGGAAATGTCTTTCCGCCATGGTCGGTAGACGACCATGGCGGATGATTGCGGAGGAAAGATTGCGCTATGTAACAGTCCCAACAAACCGGTAGGTGTGTTTCCAACACCATCGAGAGGTTCCCAACAAGAACCGCACTCCAGCGCTTCAAAAAGCCCTCCGGACTCTTCAGCGCTGGTTTGTGATTTATCCAATGCAGCTCTTCAAACGGTTTGCCACAGTAGCAACAGTTTCTTCCTCGATACCATCGCAT
This sequence comes from Pyrinomonadaceae bacterium, assembly GCA_963826235.1. GTDB lineage: Bacteria > Acidobacteriota > Blastocatellia > Pyrinomonadales > Pyrinomonadaceae > PSRF01. Next base: position 2,773 of record CAWGWE010000004.1, read on the forward strand.
TAGCACGCCGCTAACTAGACATTCGCCGGGCGCTACGTCCAGATTTGTGAGGCACTCCTGCCCGCACTGTTCTTTCAAAGGCCAGCGCCAGCAGTTGTTAAGTCGGATATCGGGAGGGCCCACGGTCGAAGTTAGTGATGCATGCAGTGCGTCAACTTCAACCACCGCGGGCCTTCCCGTTTCCGGACAGGTAACAATTTTAGTGCCTCGATATCGAGAGTACGCTCGTACAAGCCACTTGATTCCAAAGTAGGAGGCCGAAGCTATTAGTACTGTGACAATGATATAAGCTGCGGTGTTCATTTTAACCTCCAGCTCAAGGGCATCCAGCCAGGGCTTGTGACGCGCGTTCCTCCTCGATGCTTTTAAGCTTGGCACGAAGCCAGACTCTCACCCTGTGCTGCAATTTCGCTTGGTTGTCCTCAGCTTCCAGGTCTTCGATGGTCTCGCCGGCTTCATTCAGGGGAATGTAGTGACAAGGCACCTCAGCGCCGTGGTACTTGGGACTGACGAAGTCCAACAAATGACACTCATTGCACGGATGGGCACGGTAGGGATAACCGTAGTTGATGCAGGTCAGGGAATCCTGGAAGGTTGATTTTTGCAGCCATGGGGTGCGGACCGAACTTCCATATCCGCCCTTTTCGATGAATCCGAGTTCATCTTTGAGCAGTTCCAGAATGTCACGATCATCTTTCGCCATGACAGCAACCTCCACTTCTAGCTGACTTCACTTTCAGCCTGCCACTGCTAGCTGAATCAATTCTCGGCTTCCAACCGCACTCTGCTGAATGAGCAATGCTTATGCCGGACACATTGGAGGAAGAATAAGCTTCACGATTGAGTAATGCTCACAATTCCGCACACCTGCGCCTCACCTCCCTTTCAATATCTTGGGGAATCTCTCGCAGTAGATGACTCAAGTGCGAAATACTCCGCAACACCGAAAGCCAGGCAAAGCGTCTTATCTAAGTCGATAACCAAATGCAGGCTGGCATGAGCATTGCGCTGAGTAACCGCGACAGCACCTGTGCATCGGGACATCGATGAATAACGCAACAAATCTGAATCTTGAGAAGAACACGAAGGGTAGTTACTCGTTAGCAGGTGATGCACTGTTGCATCTCTTGCTTCGCTTGGAAGATATCAAGCTCACGAGTATTTACCCTCGCGGGTCAGTGTTGTTCGCCGAGGGTCAACCGGCGATTGGCGTCTATCTGCTTCGCTCGGGTCGCGCAAAGATTTCAATCTCATCCGCTGCGGGAAAGAAAGTAATCCTTCGTGTTCAGGCAGCAAGCGCCATTTTGGGCGTCAATTCAGTAATTAAAGATGAGCCTTATGACATTACTGTCGAGCCCATTGAGCGGTGCCGGATTGACTTCGTGTCGCGCTCGGAGTTCATGAAAATCCTTGATGAAGGTGAGACCGCGGGTGCCGGCGTCGCTGACACCCTGAGTAACGAATTAAGCGACGTGGTTGAACACGTACGTTCGCTACTCCTCTCTCAATCTTGTGCGGAAAAATTAGCCGGGCTGTTGGTCAAGTGGTGCGATGAGCAAGGCGAGGTCGCACCTGAAGGAATTCGTGTGAACCCCGGGCTCACGCATGAAGAGATAGCACAGATGATCTGTGCCTCACGAGAGACTGTGACGCGACTATTTGCGGAGTTTAAGAGGAAGGAGATCGTTAGCTTCGCCGGCAACACGATTTTTGTTCGCCGTTTGAACGCCCTTGAATCCATGGTTTGCCGCTGAGCAGATGTCCGGGATAAGTGCTATGTGTGGTAACGCACAGACCTGCCTTTGCTAGAAGTTGAAGCTAGTCCGACATCGCCTCGTCATTAAGCGCAATCTTGATGTGATCGCCGTCACAGCCAGACCAGAATGTGGGCTATTACAATGCCGCTTAGTAGAAATGAGGTCGCTAGCAGATACTGTAAGCAATCGTTCTTCTCGCGGTTGTGAATCGCAAAAGGGAGGACTGGGGGATGAGTCCAAACAAAATTACCAAGTGCATGGTCGTTTGCACTTCACTGATTGCCTCGGTTCTATGGCTCGCCTCAAGCACTACTTCTCAGTCTGTTAAGCCCGGCAAACCCCACTCATTAGCGCCTCCTGCCGAAGATTACATTGGTAGTGAAGCTTGCAAAGATTGTCACGAGGATCAGTTCAAGGCTTTCTCACACACCTCACATGCTCAGCTGACAAAGATAAAAAGTTGGTCGGGAAAGGTGACGGGTTGCGAAGCCTGTCACGGACCCGGCAAAGCTCACTCAGAAGAAGGCGATCCCGCCAAGATCATTTCCTTCAAAACCAAATCCTCAAAAGAGACTTCGGAAACATGTCTCGGCTGCCATGCGGGTCGAGAAGAGCACAATAACTTCCGCCGCGGAGAGCATTGGCGAAATGACATCGGCTGCACCGATTGTCACTCGTCCCATTCTCCGGAGACAGGTCGAAACCTGGCGAGTTCAAATGTCTTCGTTTCCGAAGCGAACGCTCAGAAACCCGGCTTCTCCACGATCAGACTATTGAAAGCGAGCGAGCCGCAGCTCTGCATGAACTGTCACACTGAAGTCAAACACCAGTTCAATCTGCCGTTCCATCACAAAGTCTTCGAAGGAGCCATGAAGTGCAGCGATTGTCATAACCCTCATGGCGGCTTCGAACTAAAACAAACTCGCCTGGCAACAGGCGCCGATGCGGCCTGTATTAAGTGTCACGCGGACAAACAAGGCCCCTTTGTTTACGAACACGCTCCGGTGAAGACTGATGGTTGTATTGCCTGTCATACACCGCACGGCTCGGCGAATCCGCGTTTGTTAATAACGAGCCGCGTAGCTCAGCTCTGCCTGACGTGTCATAGCTCCGCGCACGGCGTGGGCGCCGAAGAGCCGGCAGGTCCACAACACAATCTGAATGCGCAATACGCCAACTGCACTAACTGTCATATCAAGATTCACGGTTCGCGGACGAACCCAGTGTTCTTCCGTTAGCTGACATGACTTCGTGAGGACTGGGTCCATGACGGACATGAAAGCTTATTTACGAATTTTGGGGATGCTGTTGACGATTCTGGTAATCGTCACACAGGTATGCGCACAGCAACCGTCCCCAAGTCCAAAGCCTCCTGAGAAGACTGAGGCGCCTGTCGAGGCTGGAGAAGATGCAGGCGACTACACGGTCATTTCAAGTCTGGAGTTTGGTTACCGAGGTCAACGAGTTGACGGTGACGTTAACAAGTACCGCAGCGATTTGAATTACAAAGCCGGTCCGCGCCTGTTTGATAGTAGCTTTCTGCTTAAATCGAAAGACGGCAAGGGTAAACTCTTTGATACTTTCCTCGTGACGTCAACCGGGTGGGGCGCCGATCCTCAGGGCAATCTCCGCATCAGCGTTGAGAAGCCGGCCTGGTACAAGTTTGACGCAACCTATCGCCGCTTCAAATACTTTCGTTTTCTAAACAGCTTTGCTAACCCAAATTGGGTATTCAGCCCAGCGACGTTCAGTGTCCCACCCAACCCGGTGACCGGTGAACATGGTTTTAACAGCAAAGTTGAATTAGGAGATTTCGACCTTACAATTCTTCCGAAGCACCGCCATATTCGATTCAATGTCGGCTATTCACCCGAACGCTACAACGGCCCGGCATTCACTAACTACCACGTTGGTGGTAACGAGTTCATCCTGCTGTCTGAAATCAGATCCCGAGCCAATGATTTTCGCGTGGGTGCTGATGGCTCGCTGGGACCACTTAATTTTTCCTTCCTTCAGGGATTTCGTCGCTTCCGTGACGACACTGTCATTCATCTCGGGTTAACACCCGGCATCAATCTAAATCCCACAGCGGCAAGTCTGACCGGCTTCAACCGCGATGAGCCCTCGCGTGGGAAGGTGAATTACACAAGGCTGAGCCTCCAAACTCTTGTTGCGGGTAGGCTCGATATCACCGGTCGCATAATTCACAGCAAAGCAAAATCAGACTTCAATAGCATTGAGGCGTTTACCGGAAGAAACTGGAATCCGCGAATCACCGGCTTCCCACCGAGTCCGCCCGGAGCGACGCCAAACATTCTCAACCTGGGCCGTTATGAACTGAATGGTAATAGTGAACGCCCGAGCACACTCGGAGACCTGGGACTGACATTTCGCGCCACCGAAAAGTTCCGCCTCTCGAATACGTTTCGCGTTGATACTTTCGAAATCAACGGATTCGCTTTGTACAGCAACTTCTTTTCTTTAACGCGCGGAACCAGAACGGATAGTACTGGGTTCAGTAATCGAGATGTAAACACGCTGACGAAGTACCGCAAGATCCAGAATACTATCGAAGGCGACTATCAATTTAATCGCCGCTACTCGATTCATTTTGGTTATCGGTATGCGACTCGACGAGTCGAGGAAGCTATCAGCGGATTCAACCTCGGATCGAACTCGCCACCACCCTTAACACCTGAAAGCCACATTGAGCACAACCACACAAACGTGTTCTTTGGAGGATTTAAAGCTCGGCCACTAAGTGATTGGACGATCTATTTCGACGCCGAACATGGAACTGCCGACAACGTGTTCTCGCGAATTGGGAACTACGACTTCACGAACGTGCGCGCGAAAAGTAGATACAAGCCAAATCCGAGGATTTCCTTCAACCTTGCGTTGATTACCAAAGACAACTCCAATCCGTCCGAGATCGCGGGAGTTTCGTTGCAGGATTTCGGCGTGAATGTGAAATCACGCGTTTTCACTTCGTCAATGGATTGGGTGCCACATTCGAGACTGTCTATTAGCACCGGCTACAACCACCATTGGATAAATAGTGACGCCGTAGTTGAGTACTTCTTTAATAGCGTCCGGCATCCACTTGGAAATAGCCTTTACTTCATGAGGAACAATTTCTTCTTTGTCGATACTGTGGCCCAAATTGCCCCACGCGTGACGTTGTTTGCTTCTTATCGAATCAACAAAGATAAGGGACAGGGCAGCCGCATAGCGGATCCGACCGGAACACCCGGAACTTTGATCGCATCGTATCCGATGAGTTTTCAATCGCCGGAAGCGCGCGTAGCTATCAAGCTGCACCACCGGCTCGACTGGAATATCGGATATCAGTATTACAACTACAACGAAAGCGCGCTGGTGGGACCGCGGCCGCAGAACTATCACGCGCACCTGCCGTACACGTCGTTGCGAGTTTATTTTGGTCGTAGGGAATAGAAGCAGTCGCTGGTTCAAACTCCTGTAAGGGAAATATCTCCGGTGCCCAGAGGTGGGACCGGAGTTTCTCCTATTTGGTGCTCAAGTCTTTAGATGTCGCCTGAACATTTCATAAAGACGCTGGGTTTGATTCTCGTAGTGTTAGCGGTTTGTTCGTTTGGCGCAGCCTCGAATTCGAGTTGTGCCGTCATGATAGGTGCAACTGAATCGCAACAGCGAGGGCAAAGGCCTCGGCAACGAAGACCAGCAAGGCCGTCAGGTACGAGAAAGCAGAAAGTCGACCACACACGATTTTCGCATCAGTTGCATGTTGCCCAGCAGAAGCTCACATGTGATTCGTGCCACAAATTCCCTTCAAAGAACTGGAAAGAAGTCAGAACAGGAAATGACGCTTTTCCTGATGTGACGGAGTACCCCGAACATCAATCGTGCCTCAATTGCCATCGGCAACAGTTCTTTGCGCGCGAACGCCCGGTCCCAAAGATTTGCTACAACTGCCACTTAAATGCGACTCCGGTGGAAACCTCTCGCCACCCCTTTCCGAGTTTGGGTCAGAAGTTTCTTTCTTCAGCCAAAGCTGCTGACTTCGTTTCAGATTTCCAGGTGTACTTTCCTCATGACAAACATTTGGACGTCGTCTCACAGAAGTTAAATGGGGGATCAGATGATTCAGAGGTTTTCGTGCGGGCATCTTTCGGCAGTCGGTTTCCGCGTTTCCAAGACAGTGAGCCAAAGAGCTGCGCAGTTTGCCACCAGACTTATCAGCCGCAAGGAAAATCGGATGACGAGTTTGTTACCAAGCCACCCAAAGACCTCGGCGATGCGTTTTGGTTGAAGAAGGGCACGTTCAAAAGCCGGCCAACCACCCATGCCGATTGTTTCAGCTGTCACAATCAGGAGAGCGAACTCGCGCCTTTACCCCAAAACTGCGATGCGTGCCATAAGCTTCCTGAAAAAGCGAAGCCCACGGCGGACTTTGATCCCAAGTTAGGAATCAAGATGGGTTCTGATGATTGGTGGATCCGAACTGCCTGGCCCAATCGCTTCGCTTCGGGAACTTTTCGTCACGAAGTTCACAGCGAACAGGCATGCACCAAGTGTCATAACGTGAACGCCATGAACACGCTCGATCCAGGAACAGTGAAGGTTGGGGTTATTTCATGCGGTGGAGCCGAAGGTTGCCACGTGACGGCAACCGCTGATGACGGTGGGATTCTTAACTATGAGGTCGACCAAAGGAAATCCAACAATCAGTTCAACTGTGTGAAGTGTCACATCGTGTTTGGGACCAAGCCATTACCAGCGAGCCACCTCGAAGCAATTACGAAGGCAGCAGCGAAATGAAGACCGTCTATAAATATCTCGTCTCTATGGGACTCAGTGTTTTGGCTTCTGCTGCAGTGGTGCTTTGGGCTGCCTCCGGCTTGCGAGTTTCAGCTGTGACGACGTCCGAGGAAAATGGTTGGGGGTTACAACAGCCCAGCACGGACTACTCAAAGTTCAAGCATGACAATCCACAACACGCGCGACTTCCGTGCTTGCTCTGCCATCGACGAGAAAACAACGCAGCGCGCCCGACACTGCCCGGGAAATCCAACCATGCGCCGTGTTCGGGTTGTCACGCGCAACAGTTCAGCAATTCTGATGGTCCGATATGCACGATCTGTCATACCGACGCGCAATCTGCCAAGCTAAAATCGTTTCCCCGATTGAGCAGCTTTAAAATGAAATTCGATCACGCGCGTCATCTGCGATTGGGCAATGTGAGTTGTGACAGTTGTCATCGACCTACACGTGGAGGAGTGGCCTTCTCAATCCCCGCGGGGTTTAATGCTCATACAACCTGCTTCCGTTGCCACACACCGAGTGCAAAGTCGGGAGACAAAAACATTTCATCCTGCGGGGTCTGTCATGAAAGTGGCAGGCCTGTGCGCATGAGCCAGACATCACCAGCCTTTCGTGTCGGCTTCAGCCATGCCAAGCACGATCGATCTGAGGGATTGACCTGCAATGAATGTCATCGTGTGCGCGCGGGTGTCGCGCGACGCCTTCAGGTGAGCGCGCCGCAGCCACTTAATCATCATGCCTCCCCTGGCGCGTTTAGCTGCATGTCATGCCATAACGGAAAGCGTGCTTTTGGCGGTGACGACTTTTCGGTTTGTAAGCGTTGCCACACAGGCAACGCATGGCATTTCTAAGGGACTAATGGCTGTCAGTTTACCCTCGGCGTAGTCTGATTTCTCAAACAGGAGGGTTTCGTATGAAAGTCTTTGCTTTGCTAGCACTTGTGCTCGTCTCCGTTTTCCTGATCGGAAACACGTCACACCGCCTCGGCGTTTCGGCCCAGGGCGGAACGAAGCTCCCTGAGATAATCAGCTTAGGACCAGAAGCTAAACTCGGAACGATTAAGTTTAGTCACGTCGATCACGTAACAAAGAATCGCAGCATCGAGGGGGCAAAGATCCAGTGCATCGAATGTCACCACGTGGCTCAACCCGCTGCCGAAGCTGCTAAACATCCGCCCCTCAGAACGGCGTGGCCCACTGACCGGACAACCACGTTGACGGCCGAGCTTCTCGAGAAAGACCCTGGCGCAGCTGAGGTAGCTGCGTGCCGTGATTGTCATGCTCGAGCAGAAATGAAGCCAAAGCTCTTGACAGCACTTCCGCAAATCAAGTTGGAAGTCGGCACCGAATTGATAACGCTAACTAACCAACAAGCCTTTCATCGCAATTGCGCTGGTTGTCATGATGAAATCGTTAAAACGAGTTTGGGACTCAATCCGCCAACATCCAAGAAATGTACGACTTGTCACAAGCGAAGCGCTGCCTGACACCGTACTGTTTTGCGCAAAGTTTCGCACTCAATGTGGGAAACCTTGCTCAAAACGGTTGCTTCCATTCAGGTAAGGTGGGATTTCCTCGTAAACCGAGTGGCACAGGCAGTGCACTGGTGATTGTTAGCGGAAACAGCCGCTAGACAAGTTAGGTAAGTTAAAAGGACGACATCATGAATGAATTTAAGAAAATGGTAATTGGTTTAGTAGCTGTGATTCTATTCACGGCCGGCCTGCTGATCAGCGTCGCTGCACAGGGCGAAGTCCAATCTTCCGATCCGGCGGCGTTCTACAAAGCCAAGTGCGTGGCTTGCCACGGGCAGAAAGCAGAGAAGAAGTTTGATTCAACTCTTCCGGATGCGCAGTTGATCGAATTTGTGATGAAAGGCAAAAAGCCTGAGAAGCCGCCGAACATGCCGGCCTATGCCGACAAGGGAGTGTCCGCGGAACAGGCGAAGGCGTTGGTTGAGCACATGAAGCTTTTGAAGAGCGCTCCTTAGCCTCTCGCCGCCGCACATCAGTTGAAGTTTTTTCGCATTCCTCTCCATGTTGTCTTGCTGTAGTTAGCAAGCCTGCATGGAGAGGCGTGCGTTTTTCTGTTGAGCAAAACGCGGATGTTAGGTATCACGAAACAGGACCCAACTTTATGAGCGATGAAGAGCCGGCCCCGGTAAAAGCACCCACACTCTTTCGCAACTACATCAGCTTCGCTGGAGCGGTAATCGTTGCCGCCAGTCTCGCCAGCATCTTTTTGCTCTTTCTAATTGAGCTCACGAAGGCGGCGGACAACCCCTATCTCGGGATTATCACTTACGTAATTCTTCCGGCTTTTCTGATCCTGGGTCTGATCGTAATCGTGGTGGGAATGTTGTTCGAGCGCCGCCGACGCAGGCGCTCGCCCGATTCGCACATTGCGCGAGTATCCAAGAATTGATCTTAACGATCCGCGTCAGCGACGAATAGCCTTCTCGCTTCTGGGCCTCTCCTTCGTCTTTGTTTTCATGAGCGCTTTTGGCAGCTATCGGGCCTACGAGTACAGCGAGTCGGTCGAATTCTGCGGGACGACTTGCCACTCAGTAATGAAACCGGAACATGTAGCCTTCAAGGCTACGTCGCACGCGAAGATTCGCTGTGTTGACTGTCATGTTGGCCATGGAGCCGGAGTCATATGCGCGCTCAAAACTCAACGGGGCCCGTCAACTTTACTCGCTGGCTTTCAACAAATATCTCAAGACCAATGAATACGCCGGTTCACAACATGCGTCCGGCAAACGAAACGTGTGAACAATGTCATTGGCCGTCCAAGTTTTACGGATCGCAACTCAAGACCTTCAACCACTACGCCCACGACGAAAAGAACTCATTACGGCAGACTCGAATGCTCATCAACGTAGGCGGCGGCGATCAGCAAAGTGGACCAGTGGCCGGCATTCACTGGCACATGAATCTGGCGAATGAGATCTCCTACATCGCTACGGATAGCCATCGTCAAGTGATTCCCTGGATTCGCGTGAAGGACCGGCAGGGAAACGTCACCGAGTACTACGATCGCACTAAGCCTCTAAGCGCAGAGCAGGTTTCGCAGGGAGAAAAGCGGCGCATGGACTGCATTGATTGCCATAATCGGCCGGCACATGCTTACTTGCCGCCAGACGTCGCATTGGACCAGTCGTTTGCCGCGGGACGGCTCGACCCATCACTGCCTTATCTGAAACGGCAAGCAGTTGCGGCTTTGAATCAGCCTTATTCAACAGAGGGGGAGGCGGTGAAAGCGATAGCTACAAGGATGGATGCCTTTTATCGAACTAACTATGGCGAGTTGTACGGGCAAAAAGGAGACCTGGTCAAAGGGGCAATCAGTGAGACCCAGCGAATCTACCAGACCTACTTTTTCCCCGAGATGAAAACCAACTGGGAAACTCACCCAAACAACATCGGCCACCTCTATTCATCAGGTTGTTTCCGTTGTCACGATGGCGAGCATGTAAGCAACACCGGCAAGGTGATCTCAAACGACTGCAGTGTCTGTCACACCGTCTTGTCAGACTCCGCCCGTCCTGCATCGGCTCTTAAGCCACTTTCGGTGCAGCATCCGGTCGATCTCGGCGGCCTCGCCGATCGCAAATGCGAGACCTGCCACAAGGCCAACGAGCCTTTCAGACACCCGGTTAATTTGGGTGACATCTCCAGTTTCCAATGTGTTGAATGTCATCCGCGAAAACAATAGATCAAGATTAGGCTGCTTTTAACAGAAGGTAAGTCCTGTTCGCTCAAGAGCAGCGCATCGTTCGTTTGTCCTATAGTTGTGGTGAAGACGGAAAATCGACAGCTGGGCCTTCATCAAAGCCTTTGTCTGGATCTCGGGCCGCTATGGAAATGAGCGCCGTGAGTCCGTCAAATCGCCAGTCCAACGTCGCCTTGGATCACCGATGTTTTCAGCTGCGGGCGCTCTCCGCTCTTCCACAGTGCAGCAGTGTGTAATACCCGATACCTGATGGGCCCCCCGTCCGGTCTTTCGCTGCGCGCAATGGGGCGCGGGATGCAGACGAACTCGGTGCGCATCTCATCGACCGACAATTGGACCTTCGCATAACCGTGTCCTCCAAGATCTACGAACTTGAGGTGCGGAGCCAGATCCGGGTTGGACAGCGACCGTGCGCGCTTGAGGTCGAAGCTCTTGGCATATTCAAGGCACGAGTGGACGCCGTGCAGCAGCAGCATGTTATTGGTCCAATCTGCCTTGCCGCCATCCTGCCGGTCAGCGAGGAACAGGGCGCGCAAGGGGTGATCTTTGCGTAAGCCATGCTCAAGTGCTTCCATCGTGCCCGGGCTTACTAGCGACGCTCCGACGAAGCTTAGTCCAACCGGCTCGAATGACCGCGGCGGAAGGTGGGCTGCGGCATAGCCGGCCCAGAAACTGTGGCGATCTCCTGAAACGATCGCAAAGCCGGTGATCTTCGCTTCGCGCACGAGGTCGTAGATCTCCTTCCTCTCGGCATAGGCCGCGCCGTAATCGTCGCTCCTGCCTATGCCGTATGTGTCCGCGGGCCAGGGATTTTTGGCCATTCCAGCGGGCAGGTTTTGCAGGTCCACGCGGTGGTCGAGCGCTCCGAGCGAATTGCCCCAGATCTTCCACGTCGCCTTTGACTTGCGCAGTTGGTCCTTAAACCATGTCTTCTGTTCGACGCCGAGAATAGTCCGCGGCTGCTTCTCTTTGCTCGGATTCGGAATGCGAACATCGCGAAAGTGGAGTTCGGCTGGAGGCTTACCGCCATAGAAGGCGCGGCCCGCGTCGAGCGCGATCATTGCTTCCTCCGAGAAGTAGCCCCGAAACGACGGATCATAGATCTTTCCGACACCTTCGCCGTCGCTCGGGTCTTCGCCGCAGAAGCTGTGCTGGTCGGTAATGAGAAGGTCGAGGTGCTTGCCGTAGCGGAGCGCCCGATAAGCGGGTTGGGGAGAGGGCTTACACGCGGTGCAACCTCCCGAGGTTCGGACAACATTTTCCGACCTCGCGCGTCGCAATTGAGCTGTTGTCGTTAGCTCGGCCTATTCAAAGAAGATTCCGATTGTGACTGTCATGCCTTCTTTCGTTTCGGGAATGGTTAGGCTTAAGGAATCGCTACCCGAGCTATTCCAAAAGGTCGCCCTTACCCATTCGTTATTGTCAAAGTTTGGCTCCTCCGCTGTTTCACCGGGTTGGACTTGGCCGTCGTGTCCTCCAGATGAAGCAACTATTTCATATTCAAGTACGTCGCTGGTGTTGTTATAGACATTCATTAGATTTTTTCTCCTGTGTCAGACTATTCGGCCACGAAGGCAACTTCCACCTGTTCTCCCGATTTAGTCGCGCCAATGTCGATTTGAAACGTTCCGGCGTCGTCCGGCCGGATTTGCACCAGGACATTCGTCTGATTGTCATAAGCGTCGAGTGTGGCCAGTCCGTTGACTTCGATCGTGCCCGAATCCGAAAGGCTGCCACAACTGATGGTGTAGTACACGGCTTGTTGAGTTTCGTTGGCGATTATCATCGAACGTTCTCCTTGAAGGCTTAGATTTGAGTACTTCGTTTTAGCGCGGCAAGTGCGCGAGTCAGTAACGGCCAGGTAATCGTTGGAGTTCTTCCTTACTAACTGGCTGCTGTTGGGACAACCTACATCTGCCCGATATCGTGGGAGCGCGGAATCCTACAGAATTCCCCCCGAGCGGACAAGGAATTTTATCTCGTCTTCCGCTGGAAGAAATCTATCTACTCTCCCACCGAGAGGTAAGGGTCAGATTGGAAGTGAGGTCAGTACCACCACGCGGTAGCGGGTGGGTAATCCGATTTGGGAATCTCGATTGCGGATTTGCGATTCGCCTCTCGCAAGGAGCAATCATCAATCCGAAAACCCAATCCTAAGACCCACCCGCTACCGCGTGGTGGTACTGACCTCATATCCAAACTGACTCGCTTAAAGGGACCGTCGCACATTGCAATGGCCACCGCACGATTTAGCTGAACAACTGGCGAAGGGTGGATTCGTAGCAGTCGATCGTAAAGCGCAACCATTAGGAGCCTAAACCTGGTTCACGCGCTGGTGGCGATTGCGGCAGTAAGTACGTCTTCGGCAGGTATGCTAATCGGCTTCAACGGCCTTGCCACCAATACCGGGCAAGGCGCCTGGCGCAATACACGATCGACATTCGAGCCAAACAAGGTGCGCATGCCAAAGCCGGCGCCGTGAGCACCCAGGCTGATTAGATCAATCGAGTGTTTTTCGGCGTAGTTCAAGATTTCCCGGTAAGGTTGACCTTCGGCGACAGCGTGTTTGATCTGGCACCAGAGGTGAGTCTCTTGCGGAACAGCCCGCTGCAAACGCCGCGCAGCTTGATGGTAGGCAGTGTCCTTGCCCATGGGATACCACGCCAATTCCGGCTCGCTGACACTGTTGCGAGGTAGGACATGCAAGAGATGCAATTCGGCCTGGTGCTCCTGGGCGAGCGACAAGGCATATTTCAAAGCCACCTCTGAATAATCCGAGAAGTCGTAAGCGACAAGCAACCGCTCAAGCTTTATCTTGCCGCCATGTTGACCCACCCATTCACGTTCATCAGTGTGAGTCACCAATACTGGACACGGAGCGGTGCGACAAACCGATTCAGCGGTTGAGCCTAAGACAGCGGCGCGATGTGGCCGGCGGCGCGAGCGCATTACGATGAGATCGATACTTTGCTCACTTGCGGTTTGAGTTATCGCTTCTCCAACATCGTCGCCTTCAATGACCATCGCTTCCCAATTGAGATTCGCATAAGCGACCGGTTCAAGGAGCTTGACTAGCGAACCTTCGAAGAGTTCCTTAACTCGCCCTCGCGACAGGGCGTAGCCGATTTCCGATGATCGCACCGTCGCACCGGCTAGGTATGAAGTTTCGCCGACCATCTCCACGACCTTGGCACAGTAACAAACTACAAGCTTCGCTTCATAAGCCTGGGAGAGCGCCAAGGCATAGCCTAATGCCTGGTCGGCTTCCGTAGACATGTCAGTCGGACAGAGTATTCGGTTGATTCTGATCATCAAATTGAGGCCTCGTGTAGGCCACCTCCTGTTTACTTACGACTTACGACCTTACAATTTCGACTGAGCAACCTGCCCGCGCGGAGACTGCCGACGAAACGCTGCCAAGAAGTAAGCGGTCTATGCCTCGCGTACCTTTCGGGCCCAGGAAAATACAATCCGCACCCCAGCTTTCCGCTTCGTCCAGGAGTTCGTTGGTTGGATTACCTCTCCTGATCATTACTGCTGCATCAAGTCCAGCAGAGCGCAGGCAATCTGCCGACGATTGGAAGAGCTGGCGGACCTCATCCCAGTTGTCTTCGTTTCCCACTTCAATCCATTTCACTATGGAAGGTTGAGCTGGATCTGGCGTAATCGCCATCACAGTATCGACTACTGCCAGCAGGCGTACTTCAGTTCCTTTAGGCCACCCGCGTCGGCAAACGGCCTCTATTGCGGCTTTTGAATACGGCGAATTGTCTACGCCTATTAGAAGCCGCAGCGGAGCGGCACCGTCCCTCTGCCTGCCACGCGCGATGCGAACAGAACAACTCGCCTCATAAAGAACTCTTTGGGAGATGCTTCCCAGAATCAACCTTCCACCCAGAACCGAATGACCCTGCGCCCCAACTACCACCAGATCGGGTTTCCATTCGTCGGCCGTCCTTATGATTGCCCAGGCGGGTGAATCAGCGATTGCCTCGTGGCGGACATGCCAATCGGCAAAACTCTTCTTGATCTGTTCACTGGCCCGTTTTGCCATCGACTCCGCTTCTTTTAGTTTGCGTTCCGCACGTTCGTGAGCACGCTTCACACCCGCCGGCACATACATTGGAAAGGTGTTATCAATCTCTTCATTGATCGGCGGAGGGAGGAAGACGTCGGCCATGGTCATAACCAAGGCTTCGGCCGTTTTTGGCAATCCCGCAACTTTCAAATTCTCGAGTACGCCTTCGGCGCATTCAGAGCCATCGTAGGCAATCAGTATTTTCATTTTCTCGTTCATGTACCTTGTTCCGTTTTCAATTCAACACATCCAACTAAGGCTTGATGGCTACTTTCATCACGCCGTCGCGGCGTTCGCCGAAGAGTTCGTAAGCTTCACCAATCTGATCCAACGTAAAGGTGTGGGTTAGCAACGGTCTTAGATCCACGCGCCCGTGGCGAACAACCTCCATCAATCGGCGCATGCGCTCTTTGCCACCAGGACAAAGCGTCGTGACGATCTTGTGATCACCAATGCCGGCAGCAAAGGCCTCATATGGAATTTCGAGTTTGCCTGAATAAACGCCAAGACTCGACAACGTTCCTGCCGGCCGCAAACTGCGTAATGCGCTTTCAAATGTCTGTTGCATCCCGAGCGCCTCGATTGCTACATCAGCGCCACCGCCAGTCAGGCGCTTTACCTCCGCGACAATATCAACACCTCGATAATCCAGGGTTATGTCCGCTGCCATCCGTTTCGACATAGCCAGGCGATGATCGTCTCCATCGACTCCGATGATTAAGGAAGCTCCCATCAGTTTGGCACCGGCCGTTGCGCACAATCCGATTGGTCCCTGTGCGAAGACAACGACCGCGTCACCTATCTTGATATGAGCCGACTCGGCGCCACCGAATCCGGTGGAAGCAATATCAGCAAGCAAAACGACTTGCTCATCAGTTAGCTCATCGGGGATTTTTGCCAGATTAGCCTGAGCATACGGAACCCGAAGATACTCGGCCTGGGCACCGTTGATTGTGTTGCCGAAGCGCCAACCACCAAGTGCCTCGTAACCCTGTCCATGTCCGCATTGTGAAGCGTGACCCGACCAGCAGGCCCGACATTGACCGCAGGGAGTAATTGCACCCACCAATACGCGGTCACCAATTTCATATCCGGTAACGCCCGGGCCAAGTTCTTCAATAACGCCTACCGGCTCGTGACCGATCACCAGACCAGGCGCGACAGGATATTCGCCCCTGACTATGTGCAGATCGGTTCCACAAATGGTGGTCAGCGTGACCCGGATTACAGCTTCACCGGCTCGAGCTCGGGGTTTCTCAAGTTCTTCCACGCGAATGTCGTTCTTGCCGTGAAAGACATTGGCCTTCATTTTTTGCATCCGTCCACCTCTGGTCTCTGACTTCAATGCACCATCGTACTGAACTCCGCTGCAGCCTTGTCCGAGGCCACGGGTTCGACGCGAATCGATTGAACCGGTGACGTGCTGACAAGATTGTCCCTCACCCAAAGTTCAATACGCATTCCCACGCCGATCCATCCGCACTTGAGTGTCGAACCACCAAAGGTTGAGCCATTCACGACACCCTCGACCGGTTCGACAAAATGTCGTCCCCCTTCGACAAGGGCACGCCCCGTCTTAGGATCGAGCAAAAAGAACCGATAATCGCTGTTAAGCGTTCGCACCCAAATCGTATCGAATGGTTGAAGAGCGCTCAGCTCAACACCGGGGAGCAGGGGACTGATTTTCATCAAGTTGTCCAATGAATCTTGAGTTCGCAGCTCCTCAGGTTCAGACTTCAAGCTGCAGGTGTCCTGACGCTGTTGCCGCTGCCAGCATTCGACGCAAAACGCTATCGCCGGATCGAAATGTAGCTTTGTGTCTTCAATCCATCGACCGCATTTGACACAGTCCCCGTAGGATCCTGACATCAAGCGATCGAGCGCATTGTCAATTTTGCGTAAACGCGCCTGAAGTAGGTCTAGGTGCCAGCTCACGTTTGTTCTCTCAGGTCGCTGAACCTCAGAACCCGGTCGACAGTCTTTTAGAAGAGCTTCGCAAACTTCTTCTCGTTCAGAGTGCAAACGGTTCCACACAGAGCCATCTGAACTGGGCCGATCAATTGCGGGAGTATTCAAATTGGCGCTCATCATTACCTCCAGTATTTTTCTGTAATCTAACAACTTCGACAGAGCAATGGGCGCGGGCCGCGACGGCAGCGGACACACTTCCCAGTAGAAAGCGTTCGAAGCGGTTGCTAAAGCCGAGGGAACCGACAAAGATGCAATCAGCGCCCCATGCTTCTGCAGCCTCGACGAGCGAACGTCTCGGATCGCCTTCTCGAATTTCACTCGACACTTTTAAGCCGGACTGTCGCAACCGGTCGCAAGAGTCTTCCAGGATCTGCTTCAGCCATTCGCGCTCGGATTGATTAGTTTCTTTGATAACTTTCCCAACAGGCGGAATGAACCGTCCGACAAACGTTGGAGTTAGTGGGTCGTTGACCGCAATCAGCCGAACCTCACTCATCGATGGCCAAGTTCGCGATGCTACTTCGGATACAGCGGCAGCACTTCCCGGTGAGCCGTCCACGCCTATAACCATGCGGACCGGAGTACCAGGTTCTTCAACCCGACCACGAGCCACACGAACTGAACATCGCGCATGGGTTAACACTCCCTGTGAAACGCTTCCAAGCACGAGGCGCCCAACCATGGAACGTCCGTGCGAGCCAACTACGATGAGAGCAGGTTTCCATTCATCGGCTTGCCGAATCAGTTCGCGCCTGGGTGAACCGACTAAGGCTTGCGCGGTTATCTGCCAATCCGGGAAATTGGTTCGCAGTCGAGTCGCCGCGCGATCAGCGAGAGCTTGCGCTTCCTCGAGTGCCTGAGAGCCCTGGGCATAGACGCGGGGCATGTCGGCTGGCACGTACACCGCGTTCGCCAGCGCAAGGATTTCGTAAGTTGACGGTGGTGGTGGAGATAGCCAAATCTCGGTCACCGCCACAACCAAAGCCTCTGCTTTTTGAGGCATTCCAGCCCTTTGCAGATCGTCGAGCGCTGCCTCGGCGCAATCTGAGCCATCGTAAGCAATCAAGATTTTCGTTTTCTCAGTCATCATGAACCTCACGGATCTCGCTGTTCACAATGGTTTCTTTGGCAAGAGGTATTCCGGGCGTTTTTCTCGTGTTTTGGTGAGGAAAGACGCAGTAGGAGCGCCTTAGTGCGGATGTTCTCGCAAGTTATGGGAAAGTTTTCGCAGCTATTCGCAGGGCAGTTTCACGGTATGCCAAGGAGATTGAGAACGAAAGGTCCGGTGAGGCTGACGAGTACGCAACCTAAGACCATGAGAATCAGGCCAGGTATCGCCAAGTCGGAGAAAGTGATCCCACCTTCGCCAAAAATCATGGCATTTGGTGGAGTGCTGATGACGAAAGGAATTCCGAACGAGGCAGCGATTGCGATCAGGATGGTCGTCGAAGGCGCAGGATCAATTCCCGCGGCTAATGGAATTAACATCGTTACGGCTGCCGTGTTGCTCATCAATGCGGCAAGGAAGGCAGCAGTGAAACAAAGCATGAATAGACGCACTACATGAGGGATCTCTTGCCAGGGCACTGCAGCGCCAGCAAACTTCGATAGTCCCGCTTGTTCCAGTAGCGTTCCCAGACCGATCCCGCCGGCAATTAATCCAAGTGTCGACCAGTCGATTCGCTTGATGTCGTCGCGGTGCAGGAGTCCTGAGCCAAACAGAACCGCCGTGGCAATCAGGGCCACGATTGCGGATGAAGTTCCGTGGATCGGTTCTGTCAACCAAGCCGCGACGGTGGCAAAAAAGACAAGCATTACGAGCCGGCCGCGACGAGCAGGAGCTGTAACGGGAATGTCTGGCAACTCAGTCAAGCCGCGCAGACCGAAGCGCGCAGTTAAAATCAAGGTGCCGGCGATCATCAGGCCTAGTGCCAGCGGTAGTGCAAACATCATCCAGTCGAGAAAGGTCACTCGCACGCTATTGGATACAGCCGCGATTGCGATTGCATTCGGCCCAGTGCCGATGGGCGTGGCAATGCCGCCGAAGTTTGCGCCAATCGCAATTCCCATCAACGCGGCGCGACGAAAGCGATCGTTCTTCTGAGTTCCCACAAATAGTGGATGAAGAGCCACCAACATCATTGCCGCTGCGGCTATGTTGGACATCCACATCGAAAGCGTGGCAGTTGCTGCGATGACAAGAGCTACCAGACCGAGCCGGTGACCGCCAGACAAGCGAACTGCAACACGCGCGATGAGATTGTCTATTCCATGACGGCTTGCCGCCACGCTAAGTGCGAACCCGCCCAGAAAGAGTGCCAGCACCGGATTTGCTGACCACCCCAGGACACGCGCCAACTGAAACTGCTCTCCGTATCCGCTCAGCAGAAGGGGCGTCATGGCCCAAAGCAGAAGAGTGGGTACGTATGGGGGAACAACTTCTGTAAGCCAAAGCACAAGGCAAGTTCCCGCGATGGCTACAGCTCGGGCGAATACTGGATCCGTAATCCAGAGCCACGACGATACGACGAGGGCAGCAATAAGAATGGCTGCAACAGACCTTCTCACCATGAGATTGGCTGGGTTAGAGTTTGATGCTGAGAGCGCAGTCACTCGCTCAATTCTATGCTTGCTTCCAAGCGGTGCTTCTTTTCGCTGCTTAGGTAGATTCACTACGAATGCGCAGCCTCCCAATATTTCTCCTGCGCCCGTTTCGCCCAACTCCAGAAACGCCCTTGCCTAACGCTTGCCGATTCATTTGTCCAGATATCTTTGTGAATGTAGATACTCTCGCTACCTCCTTCATCGACGACCAATTTCATCTCGTGACTGTAGTGTGAGACGGGCGCATGTCCTTCGATTTCGGCAGCCAGGTTAGTAGCTGCAACCTCGGCTTGACGAACGGCCATGTGCCCCATCTTTGGACCGCTGAAGTTTACGCAGTCGCCGACTGCATACATTTGTTCAACGCCAACGACGCGCATCCGCGAATCGACATTGATGTACGACTCATCATTGGTAATACCCAGGTAAGAGGCCGCCGCCGAGCCCTGGAATGGCGGCAACAACATCAGCAGGTTGAAGTTGATCCCGTGTCCGTTGCTCGTTGTAGCAGCACCTGCCGTAACTCGGTCGATTGGGAAATCTGCTCTGAACTCAATATCGTGAGTAGAGAGCGCTTTTCTTAGTGCGATGGTGACATCGGAATCGCCGAGTTGTAAGCCGGGAGGGTCGGGACTGACGATTGTTATTCTTGCACGGTCACGCTCGCCGCGTTCGTCGAGCAACCGTGACAACGCAAACGCGGTTTCGTAAACGGGAACAGGAAGGCGTGCGTCAGGACACTGGCCAATGACCGCTTGTCCTTCATGAAACTCAGCGATAGCTTTACTGAACCTGAGCGCTTTTTCCACGCTCAGTAGGTGATGGGCGTGTTCATAGAAGCCTTTAATACGTTCAGTGGCGAGCCGCCGACCGAGCGCGAAGATTAGATAATCGTATGGCAGCTTCCCCTCCACTTCCCCATGCGCGATAGTCACTCTCCTTTCGTGGGGGTCGATGCGTGCGACTTCAGCTTCAATAAAGTTCACTCGCTGGCTGAGCAGGGTTTTTCGCAGATTGAACGAAACGTCTTCCCGCTGACACTTGCCAAAGGCCAGTCTGACCAGGGCGGGATAAAATACAAACCATCGATTGCGTGACACTAGCGTGATCTGATGCTCGTCACCCAGTTGCTCAGCTAGACGTTCTGCGGCGACCACACCGCCGAAGCCGCCACCGAGGATTAACACTTTGGCCATAGCTATATTTCCTTTTTCTTACGCGCCTTCTTTGGTCGCTGGGCCACCAGCACAACGAACTACCTCGACCGAGCACTTCGCATGAGCAACAACCGACTGTGAAACCGAGCCGAGGAGAAAGCGTTCCCATCTCCGGTAGCCATGTGAGCCGACCACGATCAAGTCAGCACCCCAGCTTTCCGCTTCGTCCAAAATCACCACTCGGGACGGACCGGGTACGGCCTCACCCTTGACGTATCCTTCTGAACCCATTGCCGCCTTCAGCTTTGCTACCGCTCGTTCCACCACCGAACGCGCTTGATCCGATGCGGCTCGGTCCAACTCTTCGAAATAGTTTGGGGGAATAGCCCAAGCTTCCGGAGTCGGTGGAATGGGTAGCTCAATCGCTGTCAAGACCTTGACTTCCGACTGTGCGGGCCAAGGTCTGCGGGCGATCTCTTCAACTGCTTTATCGCTGCAAGGCGAACCATCAACAGCCAAGAGGATCCTCATAGACTCTCCTATCCTTAGGACGTGAGTGTTCTCTCCGCCCGGATACTGTCTTGGTTGTGCACTAGCTGTACCACTGGAGTCGCCTTTGTTTCGTCAGGCTTTAGTGAGTGCTCATGATTATTGGTGTGAAGTATTCCTCACGGAGCGCGGTTTTTCTCGCACCCCCCACAATCAACGATTGTTCCCTCAGCGAGAGAGAGTCAACAGCCTTTGCTCAAATTCAAAAAGGTCCCCTATCAACGCAACAAGGAAGGGTGGCATGCCTAGTGCAACCATGATTCGAGGATGAGATCTGAATTTTTAAGAGTTCGTAGAGGAGCACCAAATAATGAAAAAGACCGTTAACGTAAAACTTGCTCTGGGGGCCGTCAGCGGTGTAACAGCGCTGGCGGCCTATGAATTTCTAATCCGTCCTTGGCATCTTCGCTGGGGGGCAACGGATGATGAAGTAAACCTGACACTGCCTGGAGATGAATTCGTCGATAAACCAAAACTCAATGCTACGCACGCTATAACGATTCATGCGTCGGCGGCCGATGTGTGGCCTTGGTTAGTTCAAATGGGCCAGAACCGGGGAGGGTTTTACAGCTACACCTGGCTCGAGAATCTTGTTGGCTGCGAAATGCACAATGCGAATCGGATCGTTCCGGAGTGGCAGGAGTTGAGAACTGGAGACCAGGTGTGGCTTCACCCTAAAGCGCCGCCATTGCGAGTGCTGGCAATAGACCCCGGACGCGCCATTGTTCTTGAAAAGTGCTGGACATTCGTCCTGCGGCCTATCGACGAGCACACTACACGTTTAATCATCCGCGGCAGAGGTGAATTCAACCCTGACTTGAAGAATAGTTTGTTGAATTTCTTTCTGTGGCGGGGAATCTTCGAGCCGGCGCACTTCATCATGGAGCGTAAGATGTTGCTGGGTGTAAAGCAGAGAGCTGAAGAAGCTAAGGCTGGAAGGCGGACTGACCTGCCATCGAAACTGCACGCAGCTTAGCAGTGGGTGAACAGGGGATCGTCGAAAACTTCATGAAAATCTTGAAAGCAGGTTTGCTCTATTTCGCACTGGTATTCGGGGCCGGATTCGTCTTGGGAACAATTCGCACACTGTGGGTGGTTCCGCGCTTCGGCGCGACAACCGCCGAACTCCTGGAGATGCCCATCATCTTCGTTGTCAGCATCCTCACCGCTCGACGGATCGTTCAGCGCCTTCTCGTGCCACCGACGCTTTTCGCCAGACTTACGATGGGCGGCATGGCGCTGGCACTGTTGCTGGCAGCTGAGTTTAGTCTCGTACTATGGCTTCGCGGCTTATCAATCGACGCGTATTTCGCGAATAGAGATCCTGTTTCAGGCACGGTCTATTACGTGATGCTGTTGGTGTTTGCACTCATGCCGGTCGTTGTCTCTCGGAGTGGGCCTCAGTCTAGCAAGGTTTTCAAGACAACGCCCGCAGCGTAGGCGAGCGCTGCGGCAATCGCGCCAACAAGCAATGTCGTAAGGCCTGAGCGCCACCAGGAAGCGGTGGACCATCTACTTTTGGCGGATCCGATTGCAAGGAAAACAGTTCCCGTCATGATGATTGAAACTTCAAAGGCATTTGGGACTTTGAACAAGAAGGGGACTAACGGAACCAACCCGCAAATCAGAAAGGCCGTGAACGTGCTCATTGCCGCGATCCACGAAGAACGTATTTCTCTTGGAAGACCATACTCTTCCGTCAGCATGGTGCGAACCCAACGCTTACGGTCGGACGTCACAAGTTGGACAATTCTCTCCAGATCCTCACCGGCAAAACCCTTTTGCTGAAAAATCTGCCTGACTTCCTCTCGTTCACCTTCAGGTGCCACATCGATATGGCGATTCTCAATAATCTCCAGGCGTTGGAAATCGTCTTGCTCAGCTTTGGTACCGAGGAAGTTACTAGCTGCCATCGAAAAGCCGTCAGCAAACAGGTTGGCAAAGCCAAGAGCCAGGATGATCCAGGGAGCAAGCTGCGCGCCGGCTACGCCACTCACAACCGCAAAGGTGGTGACGGTTCCATCGATCCCCCCGTAGATCCAGTCGCGAAGATAGTTGTGCGCTGGTCCGGCGGCCAGCCGTTCCTTAATCGCTTCTGCGGAATGATCATGCTCCATACAAGTCACGCCGGCTCTTAGATTTTCGCTCAGCCCTCTTCCACGCCAGTAATCCGATCGACAATTATTCGAAACACGATGCTGTCGGGCGCACTCGCATCCCGAGCCATAATCGATTCAACCGGAGTTAGCAGTGGAAACCGAACCAGCAGCTTGCTCAAGATGGATCGCCGGTCACTCGGGACACGAATTTCCTCAAAGTTGCCATATGCAATGACGCTTCTCCACACAAAATCACTCGCGATCTCATCTACTTGAAGGCAGACGCGTGAATTCGTCCTCATGGCATCAATCTTTCGGCCTGGCAACGAGTGGCTATAGATCGACCCGTCCTCAAACAGGTAATTGACTGGCACAACGTAGGGCTCGCCGTTGTCAACACAGCCGAGACGCCCGATCTTGCCTCTCGCGATTAAGTTTTGGGCTTCCGCCTCACTCAGCATTTTGGTCATAGCACACTCCAGCAACCAGTTGGCACCCCTTCCGCCACCGGTTCACAGTCTATTGAGTTGGCAATGCGTATGCCGTTGGAGATTCGCAGTAAGGGCGTGGACCACAAGCCGTGCCTGAGGATTTTTTCTAACCCGTGAGTAGAAACACTCAATGCGAGGATGATCGTTAGCGCTCTGGTCTCAACCGCTAAGATTTTAGGACTTCGGCTAGAGCTTTGAGAAGTCTCTCCGCCGTGTAGGGTTTACTCAAAAATACCTGGACTCCTTCTAGTGCAGCCTCCCCTGGTTTATGGCCGGCCGTGAGGCCGCTGGCGGCAATGATCTTGATCGCAGGGTTCATCTTTTGCAGCGCGCGGATGGTTGCCGGGCCATCCATGAACGGCATCATCATATCTGTGAGGACAACCGCGATGTCGGTCTTTCTATCAGCATAAAGTCCCACGGCTTCAGTTCCATCGCTTGCTGTTAGAACCGTGTAGCCGAAAGTTTCGAGTGTGCCGCGAGTTATCTCACGAATTGATTCCTCGTCATCCACTACCAGGATTAACTCGCCATTGCCGAGCGGAAGATCGGTTTGCAAAACGCCTGCTTCGGTCCTTCCGGGTGCGTCTAGTGCCGGAAGATACAAGGCAAACTGACTTCCCTTATGGAGCTCGCTATAGACGTTCATGAAGCCACCATGGCTTTTTACGATTGTCAGCGCAGTCGAGAGTCCCAGGCCTGTGCCTTTTGACATCTCCTTCGTCGTGAAGAATGGTTCGAAGATTCTGCTCTGAATTTCCGGCGACATTCCCGGTCCGGTATCAGAAACGGTGACAAGAACAAATCGTCCGGGCTTGGCCTCGATGTGCATTCGGGCGTAGTTTTGGTCCACCAAAGTGTTCTCTGCCTTGATCGAGATGGAACCACCCTCGGGCATGGCGTCGCGAGCGTTGACACAAAGATTCATCAGCACTTGATGCATCTGAGTCGCATCGGCCGAAATAATCCATAGGTCGTCGGGTAGGTGGTAATTGATTTCAATCGACTTGGGCAACGTTTCGCGCAAGATCTTAACGATCTCTTTGATTAGGTGTTTGGGCTGTAACGCCACGCGTTCACCTTCCACTCCTCTTGCGAAAGACAACACCTGCCGCACCATGTTGCCACCGCGCTCAGCATTTGTACGCAGCACTTCGAGCCATTTCTTGCTCGCCTCGTCCGTCGTCTTCAATTGCAGCATGTCGATTGCCATCAGTATTGGCGACAACACGTTGTTGAGATCGTGAGCGATGCCACCGGCGAGTGTGCCAATGGATTCCATTCTCTGGGCGCGCAGAAATTGCGACTCCATCCTCTTGCGATCCGTGACGTCGGTATTGATCACAAGGATAGACGTTGGTGCTCCTTGATCGTCGCGCACTAATGTCCAACGACTCTCCACGGTAATTTCGGCGCCGTCACGACGAAACTGATGAATTTCACCGCTCCACTCGCCAGCTTCAAGCACAGCTTGCCGTGCTTCTTCAAACTGAGTGGAGCGTTCCTTGAGAAGC
The DNA here is from genome assembly GCA_963826235.1 of Pyrinomonadaceae bacterium. Taxonomy (GTDB): domain Bacteria; phylum Acidobacteriota; class Blastocatellia; order Pyrinomonadales; family Pyrinomonadaceae; genus PSRF01. The sequence continues at coordinate 27,530 of CAWGWE010000004.1, forward strand.
AAATCAAACACGTTCTTCCCTAGGGCTTCTTGCGCAGTCCACCCGTAAATACGTTCGGCACCCTTATTCCAGAAAAGTATATTGTGATTAAGATCTCGAACCAGGATTGCGTCCTGCGCCTGATCCAGTAACGCCGCTTGCTCCCGGATTCGCTCTTCGCCAAGTTTGCGTTCAGTTATGTCGCTACGGATCGCAACATATTGGTAGGGTTTTCCTTCGGGGTTGAGAAACGGAACGATGGTGGTGTCGACCCAATAGTAAGTCCCATCTTTCGCCCGGTTCTTTATTTCACCACGCCAAACCTGGCCGCTCGCAATCGTGGTCCACAAGTTCCTGATGAATTCTTTCGGATGATGTGTGGAGTTGATGATGCGATGGTCCTGACCAAGCAGCTCTTCACGAGAATACTTGGAGATTTCGCAAAACTTATCGTTGACATAGTTGATGATGCCGCGCTGATCAGTGATAGCTACAATCGCAGACTCATCAAGCGCAAACTTGATGTCAGCCAACTCCTTCAGCGAGCGTTGTAAAGCCTCCTCCGGAGGAAGTTGTGTCTCTACCGATGTCGTGTTAATCGCAGTCATCAGACAGTACGAGATTAGGATTCCGCATCGGCAGTGAGGCTCCGTGCTTCCTCAAGTTTTTTGAGCCGGTACCTCAACTGGTCCCGCGAAATCCCCAACAATTCGGCAGCCCGTGTCTGGTTGCCACCGCTGCGTTCGATTGCCTGGCGTACGAAAGCCAATTCTGCATCATCAAGAGAAATTCCTTCGCTTGGTAGGACAAACTGCTCCGCCAGCTTCTTGTTACCTGAACCGGTGCCGGCACCGCGAAGCGGTTGTCCTACCAGGCCTCCGGGCAAATACTCTGTTGTGATCGTATCGTTGTCTTCCAGGATAAGGGTTCGCTCGATCACATTGCGTAGTTCACGAACATTCCCAGGCCAGTCATATCTTCGAAACACGTCCGCTACTTCCGGCGACAAGCTTGTGATGTTTTTGCGCAGGCGAAGCTTCGAGCCGATCGTGTCGATGTAGTATTGAGATAGTAGCAGAACATCGTCACCTCTTTCGCGAAGAGGCGGAATGTCGATTTGGATTATTGAAAGGCGATAGTAAAGATCGAGACGGAAACGGCCCGCCTCGCTTTCGCTTTTTAGATCCCGATTCGATGCGGCGAGGACGCGCACATCAAGCGGAATGTCTTTCAAGCCGCCTACGCGCCTGAAAGTTCCTTCCTCCAGCACACGCAGTAGTTTCGCCTGCAGAGCCAGCTCAAGCTCTCCGATCTCATCCAATAGAAGAGTGCCGCCTTGGGCCTGCTCGAATAGACCCTCCTTGCGTGCCTTCGCGTCAGTGAAGGCACCCTTTTCGTAACCAAACAGTTCCGACTCAATCAGCGTTGCCGGAAGTGCGGCGCAATTGATCGCTATAAACGGACTATCCGCCCTCTGCGATCCGTAGTGTATGGCTTTTGCCACAAGGTCCTTGCCAGTGCCGGACTCACCTTGCAGCAGGACGGAGGCCACTTCACTTTCCGCCACCTTCGCCGCGAGCCCCAACATCTTCTTCATCGCAGGAGACTCACCCACGATCTGCCGGAAGTTAAACTCTCTGGTTCGTTCTTTTCTTACCTGTTCGACTTCACGCCGCAAATGACGGGCTTCAATTCCATTACGGATTGTGACGCGGAGCTCTTCCAGGTTTATGGGCTTGCCTATGAAATCGTAGGCGCCGCCACGCAATGCGGAGATAGTGTTGTCGACCTGCACGTTGCCGGTGATCATGATCACGATAGACTCAGGTTGCTGTTGCTTTATCTCGCGCAAAACCTCCAGTCCCGAACCGTCAGGGAGATCAATATCCAGCAACACTGCTGCTGGTGATTCCGTGCTGAATTGGGTCGATGCTTCAGCAACGGTACCGGCTTCAATAGGCTCGAAGCTCCAGCTCCGCAACGCCTCGCTCAGCGCCCAGCGAATTGCCTGGTCATCGTCGACTACAAGTATTTTCTCATTGGTATTCTTCAGCGGAAACTAGCCCCCATCCAAGCCTGAAGGTGTTGCGGCAGGTCTCCTTTATTATATTCGGACGTTCAGGAATACAGAAAGGTGGTTTTTTGATGGGGATCAGTTGTTGTTGCCGACTAATACGAAACCAGCCCAATAGAACGGATGTCGATAGCGATCATCTTTCATGAGGCTGAGAGTTACTGCTTGCAAAATTTTTGCCTTTTTCTGTCTAGGGGTGGTTCGACCGTCTTGGCCGACGAAAACGTGAACAACTGCATCTGCGACGGATCTAGATTCTCGCGGAATGTGGTTGTGGCCTCTAAGACCAAAGGGCGAAAGAATGGTCAAATCCCTATGGGCGCCTTGAATCCGGAGTTCGTGAGATCCTGCTAAGATGTGTGGCGGAAGAAGCCTGGGGATTACGTGTTGGAATGCTGATACGTGTGACCCCTTTTACTGCATCAGGCGTCCCTTCTAAACAGCATGTCGGATGGCGAGGATAGAGGGGCCTCTGGTGGCACGACCTGCGCGCTACGTTCTGTACGCGTCTAGCGCTAGCTGGATACGAGGCTCTAACGATAATGACTCTGATGGGCCACAAGGATCTGAAGACGACGATGAGATACATTCGTGCCGTCCAACTTCAGAGAATCTGCGTTCTCAGAATTTTGGTCACAAATCTCCCACACAAGAGGTACGGCCGCCAATGTTGGCAGCCGTAAGTTGTTGATATAATTGGTCGGGGCGAGAGGATTCGAACCTCCGACCTCTCGGTCCCAAACCGAGCGCACTACCAGGCTGTGCTACGCCCCGCAAATTTAACCAACGAAGATTGTTCGATAGGTAGGGCATTCTAGAAGCCCGTCAGACAAAGGGTCAAGCGGCGGTCAGTAATTCCGTCAGGAATGCCTTAGATAATGCCAGCGATTTGGCACGGTGACTCATGACCGCTTTCACATCATTTGTAAGTTGCCCAAACGTCAGCTCGTAACCTTCCGGAATGAAAACCGGATCATAGCCAAAGCCATTACTGCCTAGCGGCGTATCGTTTATCCGCCCGCGACATTCGCCTTCGGCAACATTAATTACACCAACAGTCGGGTGCACGATCGCGACTACACTAACAAAGCGAGCTCGCCGGCCGCCATTCTCGACGCCTTCCAACTTTTCCAGTAGTAATCTGACTCGATCAGCATCGGAGCCTGAGCCAAATCGTGCAGAATGCAGACCGGGCGCGCCGCCCAGGCGGTCAACTTCCAAACCGGAGTCATCAGCAAGAACACACATACCTGTCTGGCGTGCGTAATCTGTCGCTTTAATGATCGCATTATCAGCGTAGGTTTCTCCGCACTCGACCGGAGTCGAGAGGTTACTGTATTCATTCAGTGAACGCAGCGTAAGTGGCAGCTCGCCGAGCGCAAGTTTGATCTGTCGCACCTTGCCGGGATTGCTGGTTCCAATCAGGAGTTCATAACAAGACGAAGTCATAAGAACAACCATCAGCTACTTAGGTGGAAACAACAGAGCCACGAGGGCGCTGAACTGACCCAGTGGTGAACGCGTGCGACGATCAAGACCGGATTCGCTCAAAGAGGTTTCCGTTACTGCATACGGCAGTTGAACGGTTTGCTGCAGAGCGGCAACGTCATTAGTTTTCGACGTAGTGTTTTGCGCACGTGCAACCGCGGAGATAAAGTCGGCTACTCGCTGCGAGTCGTCGCTATAGGTGACGATCGGCGAAGTGGGATTATTTCCGAAGTGCTTAAGCTGTTCCTCGTTCGATGCCTGGACACAATGCTGAACATCATCAGCGGAACCCAGTAACACATAACCGCTCTGGTAATGAACAGTAAGCTGTACTTGTTCGTCATCTGTTTTAGGCGCGGGATTTTTGAGAAGAGCCCGTAAGCCAGGCTCGTCGCGCACTGCCGCGATGAGAACGGAGCTGGCTGTATTCGCCTTCAACCTCAAAGTCATTACCTCAGGACCCACGAGCTGGAGAAACTTCTCAGGGTCGTCAATACCATAAGGCGTCAGGCCAGACTTTAGCACCGACGTAACCAGCACAGCCGAAAGCGTATCGAGTTGCGAAGAAAGAGTTGTTTGCAGCTCGCGCCAGGTTTGGTCTGGCTGCTTGAAGCGATAAACCGTGACGGATTGCACATCGCCGGGGACGAACGCAGCAGGAGCCGAGGATTGCTGCGTTGACTGAAACATCGGACGCATGCGCGCGACAACCGCAGGATTTAGCGAGAAAGAGTAGTGATCTTCGATCGCCCCGTCGACTAATTTTGCGCTCCAGCCGGCCGAGCTCAGAATCTTTGCGGCGCTGCGCGCAAGTAAACTGTCGATTTGAGCTCCTCCCGGCGCCCTTCCCAGCGCGACGGGAGTTGCAAGAGCCAGAAGCTCTGCCGCATGGCTGGATGGTACAAAACCAAATGCCAGAGCGCCGTCAGCGCTCAAGTTGTTTTTCATCTGTTGGAGTTCCGGGCCGTTATTAAGGCTCGGTCGCAACCCGCGACGCGTTTCCAGGCAGGCTTTCACCGCGCGGTCGCTATTCGCGACAATCACGAGCGAGTCGTCAATCACAGCGACAATCTGGCGGTTGTTGTCCGCCGCGCTCCAAACCAGAAACTCATCGCCTTCGATAATGACTCTTCGCAACGAGGGCCGCTCGTAAAACCTCTCCGCGAATGTTTGGAGCGCTTGCTCGACAGTCGTCCTGATGCGGCGCCTGGAGGTATGAGTTTCAATCAGCAGCGCCGCTTCTGGTTTAAGGGTCATTATCTCTGCTTCTTCGCGGGCACCCAGGTCCAGCATCACCATCGCAACCTGGGCGCGAGCAAGAATCACGCTCGCGGTCGGCGCGATGCCAGTAAACGCAATTAGCCGTCGGGTTCGCGCACTGGGCCAGTCTGTCTTAGTTTCTCCCAGCAGTGGCTTAATCAGCTTCCAGGCGTCGGTGGCAGCGATTCCGTCCGCCACTTCCATCAGACTATTTGACTCGAGGTAGATGAGGGCGCTGGCGGGAGCTGACGCGGACATGTCCACTCGTTGCGGGCGATTTAGCCAGATCCAAACCCCCGCGAGACAGATGAGCAGGACTACGACGAGTGCGACGCGACGAAGGATTTTCATTGGCTCGCATCGTAGCGTCTAAGTTCAAAGTCCAGCAAGCACTGATTGAAACGGGAAGGGTCCAAGAGCACGAGATTGAAGATGATTCGATTGATAGCCGAGTGACCGTGTGATACTTTCTTGCAACTTTTACCGAAGCTAACACACTGCCAAATCGAAAATGACCTATCGCGATCTATCAGCGTTACCCTCTGCTGAAGCCGACTTTAGTCAGTTCCTTGCTCAGCTTCACGATGAACTGACGAGGGGTACGAAGGATCCCAACGAGTTAGTTAGTGAGACTCTGCAGCAGATCTATTTTGGCCGCTCGCTAAGAGCAGACGAGATCCAGGACTTGCCGTTGGCTTCTCGAGCACTCCTTCATTCGCTGGACCCGCGCAACATCACCACCGAGCCGGAATACTATGCGGATATTGACGCGAATCGGTATGCAGAACGGAAGCCGCTCATTTGGCTCTGGCAGATGTTTGACCGCTCAGCTCTGGGTCAGAATGCCATGCTCGGTCATCGATTCCGCCGTGTGCTGGCGCCGCTGATTTTCAAAAGGGTTGGCGAGAACTTCAAGTGTTGGCATCAGGTGGAATGGTCGTTTGGATATAACCTTTCTTTTGGCAATAACGTGGTGGTGCATCGTCATGTACTGCTGGATGACAGGGGCGGAATCGAAATAGGAAACAACGTGTCCATTTCGGACTACGTGAATGTGTACTCGCACACCCACGACCTCAACGAAATTTCCAGGGTCTACAATCTTCCCACGCGCATTGGTAATGACGTTCGGCTTACTTATCACAGCACGGTGTTGGCCGGCTGCAGGATTGGCGACAGCGCCATGGTGGGAACCGGGGCACTCGTGACGAAGGATGTTGAGCCGGGCCACATCGTGGTCGGGATACCTGCGAAAACTGCTAAAGTTAAGGATTTATGCGCCTCACGCACGCTAGTTAACCAAGGCGATCCGGCACTGTAAAAGAGATCAAAGGCGACGCGTAGATCACTTTGAGCTCCGCTGGATGAGGTCGCATTTACTTCCAGAAAAGAGGCTTATTTGCGCCCTCTATAATCAATTTCTCGGCGCTAAATAGCTGAATAATTAAGGTTAAACAGAGAAAAATAGCTGTTGACACGTTTGGCCCGCTAAGGTAATCTCGGTCGTGACGGTGAACAGGCAAGCCGCCGTCTGAGGTGCACACCCAGTACTCTCCTTCGCGAATGCTCCCAAAGCAAAATTCGCTTTCTCTTTGAAGCCAACGAAAAAGGCACACTCCGCGTGAGCGGAGGTCGCAAAGCCGACGGAAGTTAGCGTCACAACTCTAACTTGGCCGGGTTACCGAATCATGGGCTTTTCCCCACTCCAGACATTAACGCGTGCGGCGCTCGCTTGCCCCCACATCGATCCCAATCTCATTTGCCATCTGTTCAGACCTCGCGCGCTGACACGGAAAGCAAATGCCTGCCACAGGTAGACACCTTGAAAACGACCATCGAGTTTTCCCGCAAACTAAACCGAACCCGCCTTTCGAGAGCAAAAAGAGCCAGGGCGCGTTTGCGCCGCCAGCGAGTCCGCACGCTTTCTGTTTCGAGGAATAAATAGACCATGTTCAAACAAGTAAAGAAGAATCTAGTGGGTCTCGACATTGGTTCGAGTTCCGTTAAGGCGGTCGAGCTGCAGAAAAAGGGCAACACAGTTCAGCTCATGAGCCTTGGCTATGAAAATCTGCAACCGGACACAATCGTCGACGGGCAGATCATGGAGCTCAACAATGTGTCCAACGTGATCGTTAACATTTTTAATGAACATACGATCAAGACACATCGCGTTGCAGCTGGGGTTAGCGGCCACTCAGTGATTGTGAAAAATATTGTGCTGCCGCAGATGAGCGAGGAGGAACTTCAGGAGTCTTTTAGTTGGCACGCCGAGGAGCACATTCCCTTTGACATCGCCGACGTCAACCTCGACTACCAGGTCACCAGGAATTCCAGCGATGCCTTGCACGTGCTGATGGCGGCCTGCAAGAGCGACAAAATCGCTAATGTGAAGCAGGCAATCCAGCTAGCGGGCAAACAGCCGGTCATTATCGATGTCGATGCTTTTGCTTTACAGAACTGTTACGAGCTGAATTACCAGCCGAAAGCAGGCGAGGTTGTCGCCCTGCTGAACATCGGCGCGGCCACGATGAATATCAACATCCTCAACGGGGCGCGTTCGCTCTTCGCGCGTGATGCTTCGGTAGGTGGAAGCCAATACACGAGTTTGCTGCAAAAAGAGTTGGGGTTGACTTTTGATCAAGCCGAATCAGTAAAGCGGGGCTTGCCGCTTCCTGAAGGATGTGACGCCCGGCCGATTCAGCCGATCATCGAGACTGTCTCCGATATTCTCGCACTCGAAGTAAGAAAAACGATGGACTTCTATCGAGCGACAGCCGAAGAGAATGGGCAGATTCAGAAGATCCTTGTTGCTGGTGGCGGATCGAAGTTACCCGGGCTGGCAGAGTATCTGGCGAAGCGTTTTGAAATCCCAGTGGAGATTTTCAATCCTTTCAAAGAGATCGAGGTTGATGCCAGAAAGTTTGATCCTGAGTACATGCGAGAAGTTATCCCCGAAATGGCGGTGGCGGTAGGTCTCGCCCTGAGAGGAGTTGAAGCGGCATGATTAAAATTAATTTACTGGAATCTGTCACCGACCGTCCCAGCGGCGCCGCCCGGGTTGAAGACAAAGTTTCAAGTCCGCTGATGCAAACGATGCTGATGGCCTTGACCGTTTTCGGTTTACTGGTCGTCGGTATCAGTTATGACTTCATCAGTGCAAATGCTGCCCACGAAGTAGCTCGCATCGAGCTAGCTAACCAGAAGCGGATCAACCAGGAAATGATGGCAGTAAACAAAGAGCAGGTTGACCTGGAGCGCAAAGCACAAGATATCCAGAGTCGCATCGACGCCATCAAGCGCTTACGCGAGTCGCAACAGGGCCCCGGCTCAGTTTTACGTGAAATCAAGAACCGGTTCGACGCGGTGCCCGGACTGTACTTGAAGAGTATCGAACAGAAAGACGGCGAGCTAATTGTGAAAGGCGAGTCGCCGAACGAAGCTTCGGTCACGCGGTTTGGCCAGAGCATGGAATTCTCATCCGGACTCTTCACCAACCTGAACATCGAAACACAGCGCGAAGTGGCCAAAGGCGCCAGCACCTCAACCGGTCCGGGGGAAGTTGCCGCTCCGCCAGTTGAAGTTGTTTCCTTTACGGTGAAATGCAACTTTGCGAAGCCGCAGACAGCAACCGCCTCAAACCCACCCGCAAATCAAGTTGCCCTCAAGAAATAGGGAAGTGATACCAATCAAAACCCGCCCAAGTTCTGGGGGGAAGGAAATAAAAAGCAATGAGATTCGGTAACCTCAAATCAGTGCCCTGGTACTTGCGACTAATAGTCTTCGTCTTCGTTGCCGGCGTCTTCTATTCAGCGTTCTGGTACTTCGTCACCAGTGGGACGCGTAAGGAAACCAAAGAAATGGAAGCCGAGATCGCGCAACTGCTGCCGCGCAATGCCCAGGCGCAAATCGCGTCTCAAAGGCTTAACGAGTTTCGGGCAATCTATAAAGCGCGACAGGAGGAGTATGACGAGCTAAAGGCACTGCTTCCGGAACAGCGCGAGCTCACGATGGTCTTACAGGGATTGCAGGATCGCGCACGTAATACAGGACTCGTTTTCCGCCGCTTCAATCCGAAGGAGGACGTGCAGCAGGAAAATTACAGTGGGAAGAAGATCGAAGTCGGCGTGAGCAGTTCGTTCGCATCTTTGCGTGCCTTCTTCGAACAGATGGCTCATTACCAGCGCATCGTTTCGATCACCAACTTCGAACTTAAACAGATCGAGAAACAGTCTCCAGACCAAACGGTTGAAGCGCGATTTGATCTGACCGCGTTTTATGTCTCAGCCGAAAGCTTGCAGAAACAAAGTAATCCCAAACCGGCTGCTCCCGCTGGTCAGGCGCCTGCCCCTCCGGCTGCTGCGAAGTAGCATCACTCAAGCGCACGTTTAAGGAAGAAACATGATGCATTCCACCAAGAAAATTAGATTAATCTCCGCGACAGTCGCCCTCAGCTGCGCATTCGGGATCGCAGCGACTGCAAGTGCCCAGGAGCAAAAGTCGGTGACCGAGAAACCGAGCGCGAAGCGCAATTCTTATTCGGGTCGCGATCCTTTTCGGAAGTTTGAGCCACCGCGCCCCGCAGCGAAGCGAAGTTCTAACCTGGTCGCAATTCCTTCGATTCAGGAGCGCATTGCCCAATATCGAGCACAGAAAGCCGCGGCGATGAATGCGCGCATTGCAGCGCCGAAGCCGACGACCGCCCTGTTGCTTAGCGAAATGCAAGTAGTTGGAATCTCGCGTTCACCGCGCGGCTATGCGGCGATCGTCGAGGCCACTCCGATCAACTTGTCGTATGTGTTGTACCCCGGAGAACGTTTTTATGATGGCCAGCTAGTGGCTATCGAAGATAATCGTTTGATCTTTCGTCGCGAAACTGTTTTTACGGATGGACGTCGCGAACGATCGGTTGAAATCAAATCCTTACGCCAGCCCGGCTCGCCGACGGACATGACTAACACACCGTCCTCGGCCGCCACACCCGCCGCCGCTGAATCAGATAGAAAGGTAGGCGATACCTCGGCTCAGGCTAACAAGCCTAACTAACTCTCTGCTGGCGAGCACTAACCGGCGCCAGCCTTTTCCTCTGTCGCAATCCGAACCTCTCTTTAAACTCGAACGTCGGATTGCGCGGTTTGACAATCAACCAGGACGCAGCCGCAAGTGCGGCGCGCGCTTTAGTTGCGATAGCAAAATGAGCGTAGTGCGTGGCGGTCTCGTCCAGTAATTCCCTTAAGGAGGGAACGATGCCTTATCAGTCACTAATTCTTGCAGCCATAAAAAGGACCGCGCTCGTCCTGTTGTGTTTGAGCCTAGCCGGCGCGAACACTCTGGCTGGCACCACTGCTACGCCCCCGACAACCGCAACAGCCGCCACGTTCAAACTGGTCCACTACATCCCGCTCACAGCGGCCGAGGAAGCTCGTCTGGCTGCCGAAATTATCGCTGCGCGGGATTCCGAAAATCAGGATCCGGCAGTTGCTCAAAATCCGGCCCAAACGAAACCCGGCATGTCATCCGGCAGCGCCAGTCAATCGGAACAGGGCCGGCAGTATGGTCAACCGGGATTCGTCGGCGAACCGATCAATCTTAATGTTGTAAACGCGGACATCCGCGACATACTCAACTACATCACCGAACAGTACGGCGTGAACTTTGTTATCGATGCGTCCGTGCGCTCGGTGCCAGTGACTGTGAACGTCCAGGACGTGCCCTGGAACATCGCTTTAGACGCAGTTCTTAAAGCAAATCGTTTGGGCATCGAGACCAGCGATAGCATCCTTCGCGTGGCGACCACAGAAGTGTTAGCCAAGGAAGCTGAAACGCAAAAAGTTATCAACGACTCGCGCCTCGACGCTTCGCCCCTCGTTACCGAATTCATCCGTTTAAACTATGCGCGCGCGTCGGGAACTTTGGCGCAGGCTGCTGGTTCGACGGGAGCATTCTCAGGTGGGGCTACCAATCTTAGCTTCAGTGGCGGTGCCGGTGGCGACGCTACTGGAGGCAGCGGCGATCAGGGTTTACTTCCGATAATTTCACGCCGGCTCTCGCGGCGCGGCTCGATCGAAGTGGACGGTCGCAGCAACACTCTAATCATTACCGACGTGCGGGTGAACATTGAATCGATTCGCCAACTCGTCGCCATCCTCGATCAGCCTGAACCGCAAGTAGAAATTGAAACCAGAATCGTAATTGCCCAGCGCAACTTCAGTCGCGACCTCGGCGCCCAGATTTCTGCTGGTGTGCTCAATCCCAGTCGCGGCGGTTTGGCTAACATCTCGACCTTGCCTTCGAATCCGCCCATCTCAGGTCAAGTTCCCGGCGGCGTATTCGGTGGTCTCGTTGGTACCCCGCAACCTCTTCCTTCGCTGGGAGCGGCGGGAGCCAGCACCATTATTGGTCTGACAACCGGGCTGTTTGGCACCGCTCAGATTAGCGCCTTAATTACTGCTGCTGAGTTAAGAGGAACTGCGAAGACTGTTGCCACTCCCAAGGTCACTGCGCTTAACAATCGTCCGGCGCAGATTGAAAGTGGTTCACAGATCCCTGTACAGACCACTCAGGCCGCAGCCGGTACGGCCGTAGTGACAACCACGTTCGTTTCAGTGCCTCTGCGTCTCTCCATTACGCCGCAGATTACTGACGCGGGTACGGTTATCCTGCGCGTCACTATCGAGAACAACACTATCAACACCGGTATTGCCGTGGGCGGTGTCCCCGGCATCGACACGCAACGCATGCAGTCCGAAGTCCTGGTTCCAGATGGAGGCACGACTGTAATGGGCGGCGTTCTCGCAGACAACGAAGGCGAGACTCAGCAACGCACTCCGGGTCTTGCATCCATTCCGGTGCTTGGTAATCTTTTTAAGAGAAAGCTGACGACCAGCTCCAGCCGTGAGATCCTCTTCTTCATCACGCCCAAAATCTATCGTCCGGATTACCAGGGCAAACCGATCAAAGTGGACCCGATCAACGCTCCGCGCACGACGACGATTTCCCAGCCGGTGCCGATGGGTAACCCGCAAACCAATACACCTACACCAACACAGCTGCAGCAACAGCAAACCACTCCTACGCAGCAGCCAAACCAATTACTGAACCCTGCGCCCACGCTTCCGGATGCTTCGGCTCCGGCTGCACGGCCGGGATCTTTGGGCGGCTCGCGTCCGTAAGGAAAATTAGCGATGTTCAAAGAAATGTTGGAAAGCATAATTGAGCACACCGAGGGTAGCCTCGGTGCGCTCATCATGGGCACCGATGGAATTGCTGTAGAGAAGGTTCTCGGCGAGGCCAACGAGCTCAATCTGGATATTGCCGCCGCCGAGTTCACTTCACTCGTGCGTAGCTCACAGCGCGCGGGAAATGATACTGGTTTGGGTAGTCTTCACGAACTGGTGATCTCACTCGACTCGGCGATTCTTATCATGCGACTTCTTAGCCGCGATTATTTTGTAGTGCTGGCGATGTCGCCGGAAGGTAACCTTGGTCGTGGCCGTTTCGAATTGCGCAAGGCCGAGCTACAACTTGCTAAGGAGTTTGCGGTGTAACGTTCACACCACTGGTTGTTTTAAAAGAGCCGCCCGGCAACGGGCGGCTTTTTTCTTTGGCAGGAGGCCGGAGCAAACGACTCGAGCGTTTCTCGGCTTTGCCGTCTCCGTGCGGTAAGGCTTGCCTTACCGGCAATATGCCCTCCTTAGCTGTCGCGAGGCTAAGCCTCGCGATTAAAAATTAGGCGAGCCTTACCGCACGGAATCGGCAAGCCGGTTGTTTCACCTGCCGTCTACCGGTTTTTGCTATTCCTGTTTTTTAAGGGATTTTCTGATACGGCATGCCACGCATGATGATCCTTTGCCGGCGCGCGACGCGACGCGGGTTGATACGCGGATTAAAGATTGTGCGCGGGTTGGGGACCATTGCGGAAAGGTAGGCCGCCTCACTTGTGGTCAGACCCGCAGCCGACTTGTTGAAGTAGCGCCGGGCTGCAGCTTCAGCACCATAGATTCCATCGCCCCATTCGATCACATTGAGATAAATTTCCAGAATCCGCCGCTTGCTGAGTAACCGTTCGAGGAAGATTGTCAGCACTGCTTCCTGACCTTTGCGAATGAAGTTCCTTTGCGAAGAGAGATAGAGATTTTTAGCCAGCTGCTGCGTCACCGTCGATGCACCGCGTTTGAAATCAGGAAGGGAAGGTAGCCAATCACCTTCAGCATCTCCTTCGGACTTCGCTTCCTTCGCAGCTTCACGGTGGGCCTGATCCCAAACCTTTTGAATCGCCTCGTAATCGAAACCGCGATGAGCGAGAAAGTTTGTATCTTCTCCGGCGAGGATAGCTCGCTGCAGGTTGGGAGAAATTTGATTGAGCGGCACCCAAATCTGTTCGCGGCGAGCTTGGTGACCGCGGGCTTTTGCCTCACTATCGCGGGTTTCAATCAAAGAGGTTGAGCCAGGATTATGCGTTCGCAAGCGCGCCACGCGCACGAACATGATGGCTTCGAAACCAAGAATCCCAATAAAAATTCCGAGCAATACTAAAAAGACTACTCGGAAGAACATGCGGAAACGGCTTCTTTTCCTGCGGCGTACTTTTCTCATTCAATCGCAGTTTTCCGGACAAGGTTTGATTGATCCCAACTTCGAAAAACCTTAGCTACTGCTCTGATAGTATTGCAGTGAATCTCAACGGTATCGCTAATTGCTTCAGCGTAACCACCGGACATAACTGTGACGATGGGAATCGCATGGTTCCGGCAGGCACGCAACACTAGCTCATCGCGTTCTCTTAATCCGGCGATCGACAACGAAAGACGCCCCAGTTTATCGCCCGCGTAAGGATCAGCCCCACCAAGATAGAAAACAATATCAGGTTGATGGGCGAACACGGAGGGGAGACTGCTCGTCAGCGCACTGAGGTAAGGTTCGTCCCCGGTCCCATCATCTAGTTCGACATCGAGGGTAGATCGTGCCTTGAACAATGGATAGTTCTTCGCACCGTGAATCGAAAGGGTAAAGACTTGCGCATCGCCTGCAAAAATTGTAGCCGTGCCGTTGCCCTGATGAACATCACAATCGACAATCGCACTGCGCCGGATTCTTAGATCTCGCTGCAAGGTGCGTATGGCGATTGCCACATCATTCAGTACGCAGAAACCTTCCCCGCGATCGGCAAACGAATGGTGAGTTCCCCCTGCCAGGTTTGAACCAATGCCGGTTTCCAATGCCATTCGGGCAGCGGCAATTGTTCCACCTACGGCATAGAAAGATCTTCTCACCAGGGACTCCGACCAGGGAAGGCCCAACCTTCTAATTTCCGACTTGTTCAGCGTACCGGCGCGTAAGCGAGTCACATAGTCCTCAGTGTGGACTTGTAACACGTCAGCGATAGACGCCGGCTCCGGTTCAACCAGGTCTTCGGGCTCCAGGGTTCCTTCTTGCAACAAGCGATCACGCACCAGCTCAAATTTGCGAATGGGGAAGACATGACCGTCGCCGATGTTGGCGTAGTAATTTGGCGAGTAGAAGACCTTCATCAATGGAAATGATATTACGTGCGCGGTTTACATCAACACGCCCGCGAGCTGCGGTTCGTGTGCGGCGGTGAAGGCGCTTGGGTGCTTCCCGTGTCCTACCCGCCCAAGGTCACGACTTGACCCACACGAAGTTCGCCTGCCCTCACAACCGTGCCGTATACGCCGGCGTAATTCTGGTTCATACGAACAACAGTCTTCATCACCTCAGAGTCTCGCTCGGCTGTATCTGGGTCGAGATTTACCATGACACATCGCTCATCCCTCATGGTAACCCTGAAGGCTGCGCCGCTGTTCTCGTCACCAAAAATTAGTGTCCGGCCTATCCATTCGTCTTCCGCAAACGGCGCAACGCTATCTGTTTCGACCACAACGTTTGGTCGAAATCTGCGATGGTCAACCTCGCGCCCCGATTCGCGCTCGATGCCTTGCACCGTGCTGACACTGATTACCGAAAGACAAGCTTCGTCGAAGATGCCATGCTTGAGATTCATCAACTCGACATCACTGCCATACCGGCGCGAAATCTCATCACGTAGTTCGTCGCTTCGGAGTTCGTACTCGTTCCCGTCCGGCGTACGAACGTGCGTTGGCAGCAGCTCGGGAGTCTTGCTGTCGAGCCCGAATGGTTTGTACAGGAGCAACTCAGGTAGTTTGCTTGCTGACAGCCAGGGAAACCCGCTTTTATCTGTGAGCCGGCGAAAAGCTAACCTACGATCGCCCTCAATGCCATGCCAACCCAGCTTTGCAAGTCCTAGTAATTCACCGGCCATCGACTTAACTGGGTAACGAAAGATGGCACTAATTCGTCCGACTTCCATATGACTCCATCGCAGCCTCTCTATCACAATATAGACGCCCAACCTATGAGCGGAGCGGCGATTATGAGTCGATTGCCGCCACTAGTAAATCTCTCGAGGTGCAAACATGATTTGTAATTCCGCTTGGCCTTGCCTTAAAACTCCTAAGGCGATGCCAGTCGGCGGCAAACCCGATCCTTCAATCGGCAAAAGATTTTTAGGGAAACCTATTCGCCTCTTGTAATGCAGACGTCGGCTGAGCGACTACTCATTGACAGTAAGCAGTAGCGCAAGCTAACCTGTTTTCCCGTGGAACTCACGGACACACATCCCTCGAATCCCAAACAAATTAAAGCAGTCGCAATAATCCCCGCACGCTACGAGTCTAGTCGACTTCCGGGCAAAGCTTTGCTGGAAATCAGTGGCAAAGCGATGATTTGCCTTGTGGCCAGCCAGGCGAGCAAAGCCAAAAATGTCGAACATGTAATTGTCGCCACTGACGATCCGCGGATCGTTTCCGTTGTGGAGGCAGCAGGGTTCGAAGGGGTACTGACGCGAGCTGGCCACGCGAGTGGTACTGATCGAATTGCTGAAATTGCTGCAAACCTCGAGGCGGACATAATTGTCAACGTTCAAGGCGATGAACCGTTAATTGCACCGGAAACGATCGAGCGCGCCGTGACGGCACTTGTGGCCAATCCGGCCGCGGGTATCGTCACAACCTGGGAGCCAATCCTGCAGTCAGCGGACGTGTTGAATCCAGATGTTGTGAAGATCGTAGTCGATGCGGACGGTCGTGCTATCTATTTTTCGCGCGCACCCGTGCCATGGCCGCGAGACGCCGTGCGCAAGCATGGAACTATCGATAACGCTTTGCTGCAGGAGCCGTCGTTGTTGAGCAGCTTTCGCAAGCATACTGGTCTTTATGTCTACCGTCGCGACGTGCTACTGCAGTTTACGAAGTGGCCGCAATCGGAGTTGGAACTACAGGAATCGCTGGAGCAATTGCGCGCCCTGGCGCACGGTGTTGAAATAGTGGCAATTGAAGCCAGCACTCCTTCCGTTGGAGTTGATACAGAAGAAGATTTGGAGCTGGTGAGGAAAATGGTTTCGGGTTCCGAGTTCCGAGTTTCGAGTTATCAGTTTCGGGATTAAAGGTAACGTAGGGAGTTAGATTCTCGAAACTCGAAACTCGAAACGTAACAAACTTATATGGGCGACATCATAGGCATTGGATTTATCGGACTTTTGGTGCTGGCTGGTTTATTCGGCTTGCTTCAGTTAAGCAAGCCCTACGACGTGAGCACTGAAGAATTTGAAAAGCGCGCCCACGAAGCGCCCAGTTTAATTAGTGCGGGGATGTCCGGCTTACAAAAATTTCTAGACCCGGCAGCGGGGAAGGCAATGGAAGTTCAGGAAGACCTGAAGCAGGGTTATTACAACGGCGAGCAAGAATCTGGTGATAAGCCAGACGCAGGCAGCGAAAAGCAGGAGCCCGGAGGCAGTAGGTACGGCGCAGAAGGCGCAGAGCAGAACAGCGAAAGCAAAAGCGAGAAGGGCTGATTGGTGATCGCAGGTTGCCCGATTTCCAATTGGTACTTTAATCCTGAATTCGGCTTTTTGACTTTGAGGCAGGGTTCCGAGTGAGCGTTTTGCTCGGCAATCGGCAATCGGCAATCGGCAATATCTTTTTTGGAGACCTTAATGCCTAAATACATCTTCGTAACGGGTGGGGTGGTTTCGAGCCTGGGCAAAGGCCTGGCGGCTTCGTCGATCGGTTGCTTGCTCGAAGCTCGCGGACTACGCGTCGCTCTGATCAAACTCGATCCTTATATTAACGTCGACCCCGGAACTATGTCGCCCTTCCAGCACGGTGAGGTTTTCGTTACGGACGACGGCGCGGAAACTGATCTCGATCTCGGCCATTATGAACGTTTTACTCACGCACATCTTTCGCAAGCCAATAATTGGACTACCGGGCGCATCTACCTGTCGGTAATCGAAAAGGAACGTCGTGGCGATTATCTTGGCAAGACTATCCAGGTGATCCCGCACATTACTAATGAAATTAAAGATGCGGTGCGAGCAGTTGCAGAAAAAGACGTACTCGACGCAGTGATTGTTGAGATCGGTGGAACCGTCGGCGACATTGAGTCGCTGCCGTTCTTAGAAGCCATCCGCCAGATGGGAAACGAGGAAGGAGCCGGCAACGCGCTTTTTGTGCATGTCACGCTCGTACCCTTTATCGCCGCCGCCGGCGAGCTGAAAACTAAGCCAACCCAACACTCAGTCCGTGATTTACGTGAAATTGGTATCGCTCCCGATGTCCTGCTTTGTCGCTCGGAAAAGCCTTTATCTCATGATTTGCGGTCGAAGATTGCCCTCTTCTGCAACGTTAAAGATTCAGCAGTGATTAGCGCTCAAGACGTCGATACGATCTACGACGTTCCGTTAGCCTTCCATGAACAGGGTTTGGATGAATTGATTGTTACCCAGCTGGGTTTTGGAGCGCGCGCGGCACAAATTGATCTTGCTCAATGGCGTGAGCTGGTGGGAACTATCCGCGAACCTTCAGGCGGAGAAACGTCGATAGCAATCGTCGGAAAATATGTGGAGCTGGAAGACTCGTATAAGTCCTTACGCGAAGCCTTAACGCACGGTGGCGTCGCCAATAAACTTCGTGTCAGCGTTAAGTGGATCGAGTCGGAAGAGTTGATGGACGACGATTATGAGTCTCGTCTGCGCGATTTTGACGCGATTCTGATTCCGGGTGGCTTCGGCAAGCGCGGCGTCGCAGGAATGATTCGAGCAATTTCATATGCTCGGAAAAGTCGCACGCCGTTCTTCGGCATCTGCCTCGGCATGCAGACGTCATGCATCGAGTATGCGAGGAACGTCTGTGGTCTTAAAGATGCCGACTCCACTGAATTCGACCTGGAAACAACTTATCCGATAATTTTCAAATTAAGAGATCTTGTTGATGTGGATGAGCTGGGAGGAACAATGCGACTCGGAGCGTGGCCTTGTGAACTCAAGCCCGAATCACTGGCCAGCCAAATTTACGGTGGCGCCGCCGAGATCAGCGAGCGGCATCGCCATCGCTATGAATTTAATCCCGAGTTTCGCGAGACGCTGGAGCGAGAGGGACTGGTTTTCAGTGGCGTTTCACCCGATCAGAAGTTTGTGGAAATCGTGGAGTTGCCCCGTGACGTACATCCGTGGTTTCTGGGTTGCCAGTTTCATCCCGAATACAAATCTAAGCCACTCGACGCGCATCCGCTGTTTTCGTCTTTTGTGCGCGCCTCTTATGAGAATCGTTTGCAGAATGAAACGTCCATGGATAAAAGCAGCGAAGCCGAACCAGTCGTTCACGAGCGTGCGAGCGTGACAACCGGCGACTAAAAGTGCGCGTTAACTTTTCGCTTTACCGACTCAGCTCGTTGATATGATGTTCGCTGGTTATAGACCCCCACAAATCGAGAAAGATGCATGCGTTAAGTCTGAAACTTATCGTGCATCGTGCGTGTGGAGACGCCTCTCTCGGCTGATGCTGCATCATTAGGATAACAGTCAACTACCCTCGTTCTTCTCTCCCTTTAAGGATCGTACATTTTGATTGCGTATCCTCTGGATTCGCGCTCATGTGCATCTCACAACGTTTTGCGGGATAATCTCAAGGCAACGATCCCCACGAGAACGCGACTTATATGCTTCATTGTCCAATATGCGGCCAGCAATATCCACTTGAGGTAAACGTGTGTCCTGCAGACAACTCACCGCTGCAGGCTGATTCGACCATTGCCGATGCGGCTCCTGTCGATCCACTAATTGGTTTCACGCTTGATGATAAATATCGCATTGAGGCGCGGCTGGGCATCGGCGGCATGGGAACGGTGTATCGCGCCAGGCACTTGCTGATTGACCGTGCCGTCGCAGTTAAGGTTCTCAGCCAGCGCTTTGTCGAAGATGATGCGGCGCAGATGCGCTTTCGTCGCGAGGCAAAAGCCGCCGGCCGGCTGCAGCATCAGAACGCTGTTGCAGTAACTGACTTCGGCCAAACAGCGGAGGGTTATGTTTATATCGTAATGGAGCTGCTGGAAGGCCGCACCCTACGCGATGTGCTCGCGAAGGAAGCTCCGCTCGACACTGCCCGTGCAGTCGCCTTAATGCTGCAAACGTCCGCTGCAGTGGCCGCCGCTCACGAAGCTGGGATAATTCACCGCGATCTGAAACCAGCAAATATTTTCATCGTGCACAATTCAGAACTGCCGGCGGTTGTTAAGGTGCTCGACTTTGGAATCGCCAAACTGGCAGCCGACACGCTCGAGGAAGATGAAGCACACACGCTGACTCAAGTTGGAGCGATGATCGGCACGCCGCGTTACATGTCCCCGGAACAATGTGATGGCGCCGAACTGACGCCCGCAGCTGACGTCTACAGTCTGGGCGTGATTCTTTATGAAATGCTGACAGGCATTGTTCCGTTTTCCGGATCGACGCCGTTAGCTATCGCAATGAAGCACACGTCCGAAGCGCCGCGGGCGCCGCGCGAGTTCGTTAACTCAATTCCTGTAAGCCTCGAGGCAGTAGTCCTGCACGCTCTTGAGAAAGCACCTGAGAAGCGACCTGCAGATGCTGCAGAATTTCGTCGCCAGTTGCTGGCGACGGCCGAGCGTTTAGGCCTCGAACATGGGGCGACTACCAGTGGTCCGGATTTGCAAGCCCTCCGCGATGTGGGAAAGCAGTCGCCCTCCGGACGGCTCTTAATTGATCTTGTACGACTACGTGAAAATCGCGCCGCAACTACTACTGCCAACGAACTAACGGTCATCAGCGAGTCGCGTGCGGCCCAGGTTCTAGAGCCGGCCACGAGTCCAGGGGATGTTCAAACTGGTCATTCATTTCCACGAGTCACTGTGCAACTGGGTACAACTTTGGAGCGGGCCCGACAGAAACCCATAGCACTGTTGGGACTGATTCTCGTACTCGCCGTGATCGGTGCAGTTGGCTTTTTCACGGTCCGCGCCTGGAGGAGCGCAGCGCCCCCAGTAGAACAGGCGATCGTTAACCCGACGCCGACTCCAACGCCGCAAGCGACACCTTCGCCAACTCCTGTGGCGAGCCCGAAACGGGAACAGGCCAAACCCGTGAATGCAAACAAGAAGAAGGAGTCAAAAGTTGGCTCGGCGCTGAGGAAGGTCGGTCGTATATTGAAGAAGCCTTTCTAGTGCTTCTTGTAGGGAGTTTTGAAGTGCGCCGACGCGTCGGCGCTTTAGAAAGCGGCTACAAGTAGCCGCACTCAAGAGCTTAGCTTTTAATAATTTAGTTGGGATTAGATCCAAACGTGACAACGACATCGTTTCAGGTTGGGAACGCCACCTTTGGTGATGGACGTTTGACGATCATTGCGGGCCCGTGCGTGATTGAATCAGCAGAGCACGCCTTGATGATGGCTAAGGAGTGTGCCCAGCGCGCTCGGCGAGCTGGGTTGGATTTCGTTTTTAAGTCGTCTTTCGATAAGGCCAATCGCTCTTCGGTCCAAAGTTTTCGTGGCTTGGGAATGGAAGCAGGCCTCGAGGTTTTGCGCCGCGTGAAAGATGAAGTCGGAGTTCCAGTGCTGACCGACGTGCACGATGTCGCGCAAATCAAACCGGTTGCCGAAGTCGCTGACGTGCTTCAGATCCCTGCCTTCCTGTCGCGTCAAACTGATCTGATACTAGCCGCGTCGCAATCAGGACGGGCAGTAAACGTTAAGAAGGGTCAATTCCTTGCCCCCGCAGACGCTCGAAATATTGTCGATAAAGCTCGAACGGCCGGTTGCGAAAAGATCCTTTTGACCGAACGCGGCGTGAGTTTTGGTTATAACAATCTCGTCGTAGACATGCGTTCTTTTGCCATCATGCAAGAGTTTGGAGTCCCGATAGTTTTTGATGTAACGCATTCGCTGCAACTGCCCGGAGGCCTCGGGCATGCAACGGGTGGACAGCCCGAGTACATTGAACCGCTTGCTCGGGCTGGCGTCGCCGCAGGTGTTGATGCGGTCTTCATGGAAGTTCACGATCATCCGGAACGGGCACTTTCCGATGGCCCAAACGCATTGCCACTTGAACGAATGCAGTCGCTGCTGGAGATATTGCGCGACATTCATGAGTTAGTGCGGACTTCACCGGCAGAGAAAACAAAAAAGAAGGAATGATTCGCTCAGTATGAAAAGGTTCTCAGTCTTTGCGCTTGCTATCTTAGTCTGCTGCTCTTTTTGTTCATCGATCACCGCTCAAGAAGAAATTCGAGTAGCCTGGCAAGTCACAAGCTTTGATCTCAACGCAAACGTGCGCCAGGCAGAAAGGGAACTGAGCGTTGTGGCAAATTTGAAAGCGCGCAACGTCGGAAATCGAGCAGGAAATAGTTTTACTTTCAGACTTAACCCCAGGGCGACTGTACGGACCGTTGAGATTAACGGAGCCGGCGCCAACTTTCGCTCGATGACGGAAACTAGCGGTAGCCTGTTGCGGGCGACTGCGACCCTGGCCACGGCGGTGGCGCCTGGCGGGACGATCACTGTGAATATCGCTTACAGTGTTCCGGTGGAAGCAAACTCGGGCTTAGCCGCAATTTCGCCAATCGCCACTCAATTTCTGCCCGGTGCTTTTTGGTATCCGATCCCCAACACTCCTTTCACTGTGCGCGGGGCGGACACAGCCCCATTTCGAATCTCAATAAATATCCCGAACGTAATCTCATCCGGAATGGAAAAGGAGAGTAGTGGCGCAAGCGTGTTCGAGCAAGAGCTACACGGTCAGCCATTTTTTGTGCAGGGAGACTGGGACAGGGTTGAAGGATCCGCTGATAACAAAGGCATCACTGCACTTATCCCGAAGGGCGCGGGTTCTGATGAAAGACGGCAGGCGGAGCAATTGATCGCTTTGACTGGGCAAGCGCGTTCATACTTTTCCGGAGTCTTTGGTCCTGCCCCTGCGGCTCCGATCAAACTAGTAGCAGTGCAGCGCGGCGCCGGTTTCTCTGATACCGGCACTGTATTGCTGGACGCAGGGGCGTTTCGCCGAAACAAGATCGATTCCACAGCGGCGTGGCAAATTGCCGAAGCTATGGCGCGGCTCTGGATCGGGGGGCAGACTGCACTGCGCGGCGAGGGCAGCGGTGTAGTGCGCGAGGGCCTGATCCACTTTCTGGCGATGCTCTTTATCGAGAAACAGTTTGGGAAGGAAGCTGCCGCCGCTGAGGTATTGCGTTCGCGGCTTGCTTATACACCCATCGCGAAAAGGGACGGCCCGCTCTCGCAGCTCACACCACTCGACGACACTTACTACAATTCCGTTCCCAACAAAGGAGCGCTTGCCTGGCGTCTCATCGATCAACGCATGGGCCGCGAGGCATTTATCGGCAGCATTCGCAACTTACTGCAGCCGGGAAAAGGGAGCGACATTACCCTCGCGACATTACGCCACGGTTTGGCGGAGAGGGGAGGCGAACCCATCAAGACGCTTCTCAATCAGCAGCTAGATGCGGTCACAGATCTGGATTTGATGATCGGCTTGCCCCAACAACGGGGTGGCGAATGGGTTTCAGCTTTGCGCAACGATGGTTCAGCCGATGTCACAGTCGCGGCGACAGCCACCACCGACCGGGGCGAGCGAGTTTCGGTTGATGCGACTGTGCCGGCAAAAAGCTTTGGTGAAGCACGATTCAAAACGGCTGGACGAGTTGTGCGCGTCGAAGTGGACCCGGAAAAGTTCTACGCGCAAACCGATTACACGAACGATGTCATGCCGCGCACGCGGGAGCTTGCTGAGACGCTCGCAGAAGGTTCACGTATGCTTGGCGCGCAGGATTTTGTCAAAGCGGAAGCAGCAGCTCGCGAACTGCTGGCGCTCGAGCCTGGCTTACAAGAGGCGCGGATTATCCTCGCGCGCTCACTGCTGGCCCAGAACAAGACTGATGAAGCTGAAAAACTTTTCAGATCAGCCTTGGAAGATCCCCTTCCAACACCCAGCACTCTCGCCTGGGGCGCAATCGGACTTGGTGAAATTCATTTGAAGCGGGGGCAGTCTGCGGAAGCCGCAAAGCGTTTTACGGAAGGTATTCGTGCCGATGCTGAGTATGCATCTTCGTTAGCTGCGCGCGCTGCGCGCATTAGCGCAGAAGCTGGTGCGCCGCCCCCCGTTGATGAATCTGCGCGCGCCTTTATTAAGCAGCTCGATCAAGCGATTGTTGGCGGAAAGAAAGTTGAAATGGAAGCCAGGATCGTTCCCGGTGAACTGGTGCGATTTGTCGGTGGCATCATCGGCAGTCAGCCGGAAGTCTGGCAAACCCGCGTGCTTCGCACTGAGCTTTTGGATGCCAACTTGATGGCAGTTGATGTGAGCATCAACGCCAAACAGCTAGGCCAGGAGCGTTCAGGGACAGCACTGCTCTTGCTCGCGCGCACCGGCGCCAGTTGGAAACTCGCCGGGATTGAGTTGTTCGAAGTCAGGTAACTCCGCTTAGTTTCTGATTCAAGAATAGATGCCGGAACTTTCTGCGATCGAGAGGCGTGCCGCGCACATCAAGTTATTGCTGATGGATTGCGATGGCGTGCTAACTGATGGAAGGTTTTGGCTGCTCGAAAACGGTGACGAGCAGAAGGGCTTTCATGTCCACGATGGTTTGGGTTTGGAGCTGTGGCATCGTGCTGGGCTGAGATCAGGGATCATTTCCGGTCGACGTTCGAGTGTTGTTGAGCGACGCGCGCGCGACTTGAAAATCGAGTTTGTCCGGCAAGGCGCGGAACGCAAGCTGGACAGCTTTGAGGGGTTGTTGAAGGAAGCTGCCGTTGACGAGTCAGAAGTAGCGTATATCGGCGACGACTTGAACGACATTCCGTTGATGTTGCGTGTGGAGCTGGCGGTAGCAGTCGGGAATGCTTCGGAGGAGACTCGTGCGGTGGCGCATCTAGTCACGCGCGCCCCAGGCGGCTTTGGCGCAGTGCGCGAACTGATTGAAATAATCTTGAAGTCGCAAGGACGTTGGGCCGATGTGACGGAGAAATATCTGAAGGGATAAATAGGATTCAGGGGCCAGGAGTCAGAAGGTAGGGGCAGGCAGCAGACGGCAAGAGGCACGGGCAGGGGCAGGGGGCAGTTGGCAGGAGGTTGATTGACATCCGAGCGAGTCATTATTATCGTTCGAGCGCGAATGTGTTAGGCGGCGATTAATAACCTATTCCGCATTCATCATTCCGCCTTCCGCATTCGATACGCGGGCGTAACTCAATGGTAGAGTGTCAGCTTCCCAAGCTGAAAGTTGCGAGTTCGAGCCTCGTCGCCCGCTCCAAATAATCGACCACTTAATAATTCTGGTTAAATTTCGGAGGAAAGTGTGGGTTAAAGCGATTATTAGTGCTTTGACTGTTACAAGCTTCTGTTACGAATTCACCTTTAATCATTCGGAAGAATGAAATCCAAAGCTCAAATGAGCAGCTCCATACCATTCAACAAGCCGTTTTTGACCGGCGCCGAACTCCGCTACGTCTCCGAAGCTATTACTTCGGGCAACATCAATTCCGACGGTCCTTTCACGCAGAAGTGTTCTCGACTGTTGGAGGACCGCTTTGCGGCGCATCGGGTCTTTATGACCCCATCTTGTACTGCAGCCCTGGAAATGGCCGCCATCCTCTGTGACCTGGGACCTGGTGACGAGGTAATCCTACCGTCCTTCACTTTTACCTCGAGCGCCAATGCCATCATCAAGGTCGGCGCTCATCCAGTGTTTGTAGATATTCGTCCCGATACGCTCAATCTTGATGAGAACTTGATTGAGGGTTCTATCACTTCTAAAACGAAGGCTATCCTGGTGGTTCACTACGCGGGAGTCGCCTGCGAGATGGACCGCATAATGTCGATTGCCGCTAAACACAACCTGCTAGTGGTCGAGGATGCTGCCCAAGCAGTCAACTCTTTTTACAAAGGTCGAGCAGCGGGAACGATTGGGCATTTCGGCACCTATAGTTTTCATCACACTAAAAATTACACCTGTGGTGAAGGCGGAGCGCTGTGCGTTAATGCGCCTGAGAAGGTAGGTCGTGCCGAGATGCTTCGCGATAAAGGCACCGACCGCAGCAAATTTCTGCGTGGCGAAGTTGATAAGTACACCTGGGTCGACTTCGGATCTTCTTACTCTCCAAGTGAAATTACGTCTGCTTTCCTTTATGCTCAATTGGAAATGCTGGACGAGATTAGCAGCCGACGTCGGCAGATCTTTAACTTTTATTACAGCCTGTTGAAGCCGCTTGAGGACATGGGAGTGCTGCGTCTTCCGACAATTCCTTCAGAGTGTGAAAGCAATTCACACATATTTTATGTTTTGCTCCATTCGCCGCAGATCAGAGACGAAGTAATAACCTTCCTCAAGCAGCACGGCGTAAGTGCCTCGTTTCATTTTGTCCCAGTCCACTCCTCACCAATGGGGAAGAAATTCGGACACACTCGAGTCGAATTGCCAATTACCGACCAATTAAGCGCACGGTTGCTCAGGTTGCCTCTTTACCTCGATCTTTCTGAAGAGCAGCAGCAAACCGTCGTCGAACTGCTGAGCAGATTTTTAAAACCCTGATTAATGTCTTTAGCTAACGCAGCCTACGTATGAACAAGCGACGAGAAGCGACGATAACTGGATAGTTATGACTCTCACCAGCGCAACTGATCTCGACATATCGATCGTGGTTCCGGTCTATCGCAGCGAAGCCTGCCTTGAGGAACTAATTCAGGCTATTTCCAAAGCTCTTTCGACGCAGGGATATTCCTACGAGGTGGTTTTGATCAATGACTTCTCACCAGATCGTTCGTGGGCAGTCATCGAATCGCTCTGTCGCTCACACCCGAACGTGGTTGGTGTAGACCTGCGACGCAATTTTGGTCAGGACAATGCCATCATGACAGGTCTGCGACTGGCGCGCGGACAGTACATCATAATTATGGATGACGATTTGCAGCATCATCCTAAAGAAATTCCGACTCTGATCGAGAAAGCAAAGGAAGGTTATGATGTCGTGTACGCTGACTTTAGAAAGAAGCGCCAAAGGTTATGGAAGAATTTTGGCAGTTGGGTCAACGGACGAATCGCCGAGTGGGTTCTCTATAAGCCAAAGACCATCTACCTTTCACCGTATAAGGTTATTCACCGCGAAATTGTGGACCTTATTTGTGATTACTCCGGTCCCCACCCTTATGTGGATGGCTTGATTCTGCAGATCACTTCAAGGGTCACCCAAGTGGAAGTGCAACACCAATCCCGGCATGCCGGACCCGGTAACTATTCGTTCTGGAGATCGGTGGGCGTGACAGCCCGTCTGGCCTTTTCGTTTTCAGTAAAGCCTTTGCGCCTTGTTACTTGGTTCGGTCTGGTTTTAGCTATTCTGGGATTGCTGTCAGCTGTGACCGTCGCACTCTACCGCATCCTTTTCCCCGACGACTTTCCGCCCGCAAGCGTCGGCTGGGCTTCGTTAATGGTTACCTTCCTGTTTATTACCGGTGTGCAGATGTTCTTTTTTGGGATCCTCGGGGAGTACTCGGGCCGCACTTACCTTAACGTCAACAACAAGCCCCAAACGTCCATCAGAAAGGTGCTAAATCGAGAAGATTAAGGGCGATAACTCTTGCTGCAGATGGCAGGATCGGTGGGAGGGCGTGTGTCGCCGAGTTTGATTTATCGCGGGGCGGGTGTTTACGAGCTGGCCATGCTTGCGTTGTATGGTCGTCATTACTCCGCTCGCTATCGCGCGCTCGCAGATCTGATCGCTCCTTCATCCAGCGTTCTTGATGTATGTTGTGGGCCCGGAGTCCTGTACGATCGTTATCTCCGAGCCAAGGCCGTTCACTATACCGGACTCGACCTCAACGAAAAGTTCATAAGACGACTAAACGCCCGGGGAGGTCATGGGCTGGTTTGGGACTTGAGAAAACCCAGGCAGTTGCCGAAGGCGGACTTTGTCATAATGCAAGCAAGCTTGTACCACTTCCTGCCTGATCCAACTACTATCGTCGATGGCATGCTTCAGGCGGCGCGCGCGCGCGTTATTATCGCCGAACCCATCCGAAACCTGGTGAGCAGTAAGTCGCGGGTGCTCGCGCGAGTCGGACGTAGCCTAACTAAGGTGAACGATACTGAGGAGTCGCTGCGATTCACTGAGGAAAGTGCGGACAAGTTTTTTGCCGCTTACGCTTCTCGTCTGAGTAAGTCATTTCTAATCTCCGGAGGGCGTGAGAAAGTGTATGTTTTGGAAGCGGTAAAACCAAACGTTTCCGCTGAGTACTAACATAGTTCCTGGTTTAGTCAGGTAATTTGATTTGGGCTACGGTAAGAGACTAGATCTCAACAGAATCTGATCCCAGATAACGATCCTGTAAGAGGGTTTCACGAAAGAACTCATGGTCTCTAAACCTTTGGTGCGCGCCCAACGTTTGCTTCAAGCGCTTCCTAACAAATTTTCCAGCGATTCCCTCGCGCGTCTGCTTTTAATTATTCCCGCCCTCTTGATAGGGTGTTATGACGTGAGTGGGTCTGGTCCTCTCTGGCCCGACGCGCCGCAATACGCAAACGCAGGCGCGATGATGCGTGACTGGCTCTTTTCAGGCGAGCTATTGCAACCATATGAGTTCGCCCTCGGCAACTACATCCAGTATCCAGCTTTTCATCTCCCCTATCATCCGCCGGCCTACCCTGGCTTGCTAGGTCTGTTTTTCTCTATCGCTGGTGTTTCCTATCTGGCAGCCAGACTCTTCATTGCTTTGTGTTTATGGGCGGCCGCTTGTTTCTTTCATGCGATTCTCAGGGAAAAGGAAATCGAACCGGTAGACGCGTTCGCTGGCGCGCTAATATTCTTGACGATACCCGAGATAGCTTTCTGGTCGCGCGATACAATGTCGGAAGTTCCAGCGCTTGCACTCATAGTTGCGGCCTCCTATTTATTCCTCCTCTGGTTGAGAACTGGCCGCCGGCTGCATTACGGGTTGGCCTTCGCTCTTGCCGAGGTAGCGTTCCTTTCCCGATACCTTGCCGCGGGAGTCATTTTGGCGTGGCTGCTTTGGGCACTACTCGCCGGCCGGTTCCGCAAATTGTTTTCTCTTTTCAACCTAATTCTCCCCATTCTCTTTCTGGGAATTAATGCTGCATGGGTCCTGTTCGCGCTGCGATTCTCGAAGTTTGAAACGGTGTATGGCAGTACCCCTCCGAACACCAACTATTTACCGGCGTTTTCCTGGGAGCTTATTTCCTTTTACTCCATGCACGTGCCTGAGATGATCGGGTGGATAACACTGGTGGCCGTGCTGATTGGAATCGTTTGTTTTGTGCGTGACCGAAAATATAAACAGATACTGTTTTGGCTGGCGTGGATCGCCGGTTACTGGGTGTTCGTGATGGTAGTCGGAATATATAACGAGCGGCGGTATTTCATTTATGCGATGCCCGCAGTTGCCGGCCTGGCAATCTGTGTACTGGAATGCAGCCGGAACAACGTTGCGTGGCGCTACGTGACTCGCGTGTTCATAGTATTGTGCGTCCTTAGCAACGTTGTGCTGATCACCAGGTTTCCCAGCGGTGTTGTTGGTTATGAAAACGTAGGTCGTAGATTGGCCGGACTTGAAAAACCGGGCAACATTCTTTTATCAAGTTGGCTTGATTCAGACTTGATCTTTCGTTATCGCTCGAACGATCCGGCGCTACGGCGGATGCTTGTGCGAGCGGACCGCTCATTGACCATTCGACCTCCGGTGTACACGGATGTACCCGCGACGATTGTTGCTGATACTGGCGACGAGGCGCTGCAGATTATCCATCGTGGCCGAATCCGTTATCTTGTTACGTGTGCGACTACCGAGCGCTCCGATGCGCGGACTCCAGAGATGATTCTGCTACATGAGACGCTTCAATCCCGGCCTGAAAGCTTCATTCTGCTAGCAGAGTTTCCGCTCTCGATTGAGTATGGGACGCCAGGATACGCTGGTAAGATTTTCGTGTGGGAGTTTCTAGGTGAGTTGCCGGAGGGCCCGAGTGAGCTCCCGATCCACATTCCTACGGCCGATATGCAGCTTAAACCGACTTTCTGAGTTCGAGCACTCGCTTCAAAATCGCCCGCTCCAATAATTACGAGACAGCCAGCGACAAAGCTAACCATCACACGTGCCGATAATTTTATTTGCGGTATTCAAACCGGGCGACATCTGATTCACCGAGAATCACTGTGTCACCTTCGCTGAGTGCATTTTCAGTGATGCGCTCGGATTTCGGATCGTTGAGGAACGTTCCATTGCGTGACGACTGATCCTCGATCACCACGCGCCCGCCCCGAACCCCAACCCAGACATGGCGTTTCGAAATTCGCGGATCCGCAATCACGATTTGCGAACTAGAGCTATCGCGGCCGATACATGCACCCTCGGGAGTAACGTCAAACTTCTGGCCTGATAATGCGCCGGAGATAAAAGTTATGGTTCCGTAGTTAATCGGAGCCGTATCACTCTGCGGAAGAATGGCCACCGTTTGAGAAAGATCGATCGTTGCCGATCTGTCTACGCCGGGCGGAACCTGAGGCGGAACAGCTGGAGGTGGACTCGGGCTGGCGTTTGGATTAGTGCTGACCCCGGGAACGTTCTGCTGCCGGAGTTGGTGGCGACCATGAACTACCAGGCGCGGGCGCTGGCCCACCTGGCGAACTGGAGGGGCCGGTGCCGGTACCTGCTGCTCCTCTTCCTGGAGCAACCTTTAGCGGCTTTTCCTTTATTGCGTTTGCGCATGATAAAGAACACCACAACACCTATCACTATGATGGCAACGATCAAGAAAAGCACGACCAGCACGATGGCAATGATCGTCCACGAAGGAAAAGTTGATTTGTCTTTTCCTTCTGCAATGGCCTGCTGACTGCCCTGAATCAGACGGTTAACTTCAGAGTGTTCCGGGAAGAGCCGCTTCACTTCTTCAAACTTTGGTATTGCGCTCGAATACCGGTCGTCCCAGTAAAGCTCAAGACCTTCGCGGTACGCCTTGTCCGCATGACCCATTTCGTTCACGACGCCCGCTGCTTTAATGAATTCCATCACCGTGCTCGAGGGCACGACAAAGTCGAATCCGGAAATTTCCTGCCCGTTGACCCGATCGCCGCCAAAAGTCAATAACCCGATCACCTCCATCTTGTCCGTCATCACGGGTCCGCCTGAATTTCCGTGAGTTGCCGGAGCGCTGATCTGCAGGATCGGGGCGCCGCTGGCGGACTTCTTCCGCGCGGAGACTTTTCCGTCCGTGATGGAAGCTTCGAGGACAGACTTGGAATCAAGGATGCCGCTGTTGAAAGTGTCGGCAGCACCGGGATAGCCGAGCACAATCACATGATCCTGCAGGTTCATCTTCTCCGAATCACCAACAATCAGCACCGGGGCGTTCTTCACTTCAATCTTCACAATCGCTACATCTTTCCCCTGGCCGGTCGGAGCGCCATATTGCTTTTCTTCAAACTCATAAGTGCTGCCGTCGGGAATGATGACGTGGTGAAATATCTTCATTCCCGGTAAGCCGGGAGTAGTTGCGTACGAACGTGACGTTCTCGCGACGTCAGGTTTTTCGGATCCGTTTTGTAGTCGTTAGCCACCTGTTGCAGGAGTTGGTAGAAGAGAATCTGCTCACCAACATCTTGTCCCTTCTGATTGATTTCATGATAGGTGCTGACGACATGGGCATTCGTCACGATGTAACCGTCGGGGTTGATAAAGAAGCCCGAGCCCAAACCGACATAAGAAACGTTGTAGGTTTTGCCACTCTTCCAGCTGGGCGGTTGCGTAATAAAAGGATCCTGCGACGCCATCGATGATTCGCACTACCGAGGGTTTACTAAACATTGCCAGACGCTCACCTTCGGTGACGGCAGCTGCACTGGGTTTGAGGGAATCAGGGCGGCGACGAGAAAGAATGCAGCAATAGCTACGAAGAAGAGCCTACGCATAGTTGACGCTCCAGGGGATTTTTTCTGAGTGTTGGTTCAAAGTGCGAGTTTCGATGAATCGTGCTGAAGATCAGGAAAATGAAAGAACAGACTCGGTGTTAGCGCAAACCGAAATCAAAATCTTGAGTAACGAGCTTCTAATGGAATTTCTAAGCAAAGTCAATAGAAACGTTGGCAACGAATACCTTCCACCTTCGATAAGCCTTAGTTTTCCGTTGGGTTGCGGTATCGGGTTGGAACAACGTAGACGTTTAGCGTCGCTATGAATCCAGCTTGGTGTTTCAACGCCGGGAATCAGTTGCCGGGAAAGCTCAAATGCGATATTCCCGCGTCGCTTAGCGCCTGAATTTGGCACTAGTCCAATCGTCGCTACGCGACGAGAACAGATAACCACCGAAACGTTCTCGCACGGCTTCAGTGGTACTGCGGTTTGTTTTCGCAACTCTGTACTGATAGTGACCGCGCATCTACGTCAGACGTACCATTTTACCCGTCAACAGCCCTTTGCTGCTGAATTTCAGCTTCGTTCGACAATGATTTAACCACAGCGGTTGGCACGTTGGTTGCCAATTTATCTAACGAAACATTGGCGGTTTGATTATCGAAGGAGGGTATTGAGTGTGAGCAAGAAAGTTTTTCTAATTGCGTTGCTGGCTGTTGCAGCCCTGGCAATCGCCGGATGCGCCCGGACTGATGAGACGGCTAATGCGAATGTCGCTGCAACTACCACGACACGTACGGCTGCAGATGGTTCAGAAATCACGACCACGACCGACGCGAACGGCGTCAAAACTGAGACTCGGGTGTTTCGCAACAACCCCAGAGTTGCTCGCGCGGTGGTCACAACTACGCGAGACGGGAAGCGCACTGTGAAAGTCTATTCTCCTTCGGGAGAAGAGAAGGTAGTTAATGACGTAGGCGATGCGCTGGAAGTCACAGGCGAGAAGCTTGCGGATGCAGCGGGCTGGGTTGCTGACAAGGGCGAAGATGCAGTTGGTGAAGCTGGCGATAAACTGGAGGACGTCGGCGACAAAACTGTGGAAGGCGCGAAGACAGTAGGAGAAAAGACAGTCTCAGGCGCAAAGACTGTTGGCAAGAAGACTGCCAGCGGAGCCAAGAAGGTGGGCGGCGCTGTCAAAGATGCAGTCACTCCTTAATTGATGTCTATGGAAAGATTCTCGAGGCGGCCCGACAGGGGCCGCCTTTTTTTTGATCAGTAAGTTCATGAGGCCAGGCCATTTTCCATTAAGTCGTTTTTCCATTTCTCATTTGTCATTGGGAAAACCGCGCCCAACGTCCAATGTCCAACGTCCGCGCGCCCAGCTCATAACAATCCTGCAGCTGATTCTTACAGCGTCTGGTGGAGGTGCGATCCGGAAGCACAGACTTTAGACATTGGACTTTGGACGTCGGACTCCGCGGTTTTCCCGATGACAAATGAGGGATGGAAAATCACAAACGGAAAATGTTTTTTTTCCTCCCCCACCGAAATCCTCCTCCCAATGCCACGTCCTCCCCGGCGGTGGTGTTATACTTCAAGAGAATTAATTCTCTCGTAGCGAGGAGAGCCATGGTTGACACGTCACGCTTCACGATCATTTGCCCGTGCTGTGAAGCCACTCTATCCATCGATGCTCAAACAGGTGCGTTGATCTCGCATCAGGAAAAGACGAAGCCGCTCGCTTCCTTCGATGAGATGGTCAAAGGCCTCGACAAGCAGAAGCAGCAGCGGGAACAGATCTTTGCTCAGGAGTTGAGCTCAATGAAGGATCGCGACCGCATCCTCGAAGAGAAGTTTCAAGAGGCCATGAAGCGCGCCGAAAAAGACAAAGACAAACCCTACGTCAACCCGCTCGACCTTGATTGATCTTGATTGCGAACACCCTCCCCAAAGCAACAGCAGCCCGACGGCAGTCATCGAACCTCCGACTCTTCCACTCGATTCTGGAGTATCAAAAACATGTTTCGTAATTTGAAATTTCTTCTGGCAGTAATAACTCTGCTCCTTAGCTCCACCGGTTTCGGCCTGGAGTCTAGCGCGCAAACGATGCCGCGACTCACGTATCGCGATCGCACTTTGGCAAACGGTTTGCGCGTCCTGACGGTTGAAGATAAGTCCAGCCCGACCGTGGCGATTCAGGTTTGGTACAAAGTCGGCTCGAAAGACGATCCGGAAGGCCGCAGCGGCTTTGCGCACCTCTTCGAACATATGCTCTTCAAGGGCACCAAAAACATGAAGGACGAGATGATGGACCGTCTCACGGAAGACGTCGGCGGTATCAACAACGCTTCAACCTGGGACGACTTCACGAACTACTACGAAGTTGTGCCTTCAAATTATCTAGAGACGCTTCTTTGGGCGGAAGCCGATCGCATGGGTTCGCTTAATGTTGACGACAAGAATTTCAAGTCAGAGCGCGATGTTGTGAAAGAGGAGTTTCGCGCGCGGGTTTTGGCGCCGCCCTATGGCCGTTTGTTTTACGCCATCGAGAAGCAATCGTTCACGACGCATCCTTACCGGCGACCCGGCATTGGAAGCATTGAAGAACTTGACGCCGCTACCCTCGATGATGTGAAGGCGTTTCATTCGACATTCTACCGGCCTGACAATGCGACGCTTGTTGTTGTCGGCGACTTTGAACCAAAACAAATTGATGCGTGGATCGATAAATACTTCAGTCGCGTTGCCAAACCCAATAAGCCGCTTCCACGGGTAACTACAAAGGAACCGGAAAGGACAGCGGAAAAACGAGTGAACGAATATGCAGCGAACGTACCATTGCCCGCAGTGGCTCTGACCTATCTGGCTCCGCCGGTCGCATCTCCGGACGCCGCAGCCCTTGATGTTGCGGAGGCGATCCTGTCGAGCGGGGAGTCGTCGCGCTTGTATCAATCATTGGTTTACCAGCAGCAGGTTGCGCAGGAGGCTTTCGCCCAAGCCGATCTTCGCGAGCAGCCCGGACTTTTTGTTCTAGGCGCGATTCTCGCGAGTGAAAAGAAACCGGAGGAAGCCGAGCGCGCCTTGCTGGCGGAACTGAAGAAGATGCAAGACACGCTCGTTTCGGCTGCCGAGCTCGACAAAGCTAAGCTGCAACTCGTAACGAACGAGCTGCGCGAACGTGAAACGAGTAATGGCAAGGCCTTCGCCCTCGCGCGTGCCGCGGTGTTACTCGGAGACGCAGCGCGAGTAAATACCGACATCGAAAAACTTCAAGCCGTCACTGCCGCGGATATT
This sequence comes from Pyrinomonadaceae bacterium, assembly GCA_963826235.1. Classification (GTDB taxonomy): domain Bacteria; phylum Acidobacteriota; class Blastocatellia; order Pyrinomonadales; family Pyrinomonadaceae; genus PSRF01. The sequence continues at coordinate 61,881 of CAWGWE010000004.1, forward strand.
CAACGCGTGATGAAGAAGTACTTCACTGATTCTAACCGCGTCGTAATTACTTATCAGGCCGAGTCGATGAGGCCGAAGGCGACCGCCGGCGGGGAGGGAAGCAAATGAGAGGGATAGTTAGTTTTTCAAAAGCGACCAGTATTGCGATGGCAGTGTTGCTGACGACCGGCTTGTTAGCCGGCACGGTTTTCGCGCAACAAGAGACTCCCCCGGCGCCGGCCGCGCCGCGCTCAGTAACGATACCAAAGCCGGCGGAACGCACATTGAAAAATGGTTTGCGCGTGATCGTGATTGAAGACCACGATATCCCACTCGTCTCAGCAGGCATCGTTGATTAAGAATGGCGGTGAAGTTGATCCGGCAAACTTAAGCGGGTTAGCGGAATTAACAGCTTCTTTGCTGACCAAGGGAACCAAGACGCGAACGGCTCCAGAGATTGCGCAACAAATCGAAGCCCTCGGCGGAACGATTCAGTCCGGGGCCGGTTGGGACGCCTCCCGGGTATTCATTAACGTGATGTCGAGCAAGATCGATACGGCGATGAGCGTACTTGCTGACGTCGTGCGGAATCCTGTTTTTCAAGAAGAAGAGATTGAACGCTTGCGCCAGCAGTACATGGATAATTTAAGCGTCACTTTGGGAGACCCTGGATCGCTAGCCGGCTTTGTCGCAGCGCGCGTGGTGTTTGGCGACGCCGCTTACGGTCATCCAATTGCCGGTACTCCAGAATCGTTGCCGCGCATCAAACAGGCAGACATCGCAGGACTACACGCGAAATATTACCGGCCGGACAATGCCGTGCTGGTCATGGGTGGCTCAATCAGAGCTGAGGACGCTTTTAAACTTGCAGAGCGTTTACTAGGCGACTGGGCCAAGCCGGCAGCTGAGCTGCCCGCCCGCGGACAAGTTGGCAAGATGGCGCGGGCTGACGAAAAGCAGCGCGTCGTCGTAATTGACATGCCGGACGCAGGACAGGCAGCAGTGGTGCTGGCACGTGTCGGGATTAGTCGAACCGACCCCGACTACTTCCGCGGAATTGTTACCAATTCCGTTCTCTCCGGCTACTCCGGGAGATTGAATCAGGAGATTCGGATCAAGCGTGGACTTAGTTATGGGGCGCGCAGCTCGCTGGAGGCGCGACGTGAGTCGGGACCTTTCGTGGCTTCTGCGCAAACGAAGAATCAATCCGGGGCCGAAGTCGCCGGCCTGTTGATTCATGAGCTAAGCCGGTTGTCGAGCGAGGCTGTTGCTGAAGCTGAACTCACGCCGCGGAAGGCCGTCTTGATTGGCGGGTTTGGTCGGAACCTGGAGACAACTGATGGCCTGGCATTTCAGGTCGCCTCGTTAGCTTTGCACGGTCTCAGCCTCGACGAGATCAATAACTACATTCGCAATGTGCAGGCGGTTACCGCGGCCGACGTGCAGAAATTCGCGGGGTCGCGACTTCCGGCGAAGGATGCCCACATCATCGTCGTCGGCAATGCGAAAGATTTTCTCGCAGCGTTGCGCAAGCAGTTTTCAAATGTAGAAGTGATTCCGTTGACGGAGCTGGATCTCAATAGCGCCGGTTTGCGAAAAACAAGCGCGACGGCAGCTAAGAGGTAGTCAAGGCTTTGCCTTCTTCCGTGCGGTAAGGCTAGCCTTCCCGGCTGTTCGTGTAGCATATCCTTCGCGAGGCTGAGCCTCGCGAAATTTAAACAGCGAGCTGCGGTAAGCCAGAGGCTTACCGCACGGGAGACGGCAAGCCGTTTCACATCCGTTGAAAAAGACGGCTAATGTAAGAATGAATTTTTCAATTCTAAATCTGCTTATGAGATATCTGCTTCTTCTTCTATTCCTTCTCTGTGTCCCCGCTCTTTGTCTCGGGCAAGTATCTGCTTCGGACGAGGTTGCGGATCCGCGCGAGGTTGGGGCGCGCTGGGCGAAGCAACTCGGTCACTATGATCCCGTGGTGCGGCAAGAAGCGGCCGAGGCTTTAGCACGACTCGCAGCCGTCGACCAAAAGAAGCTTGTCGAGGGCTATCACTTTCAAGAGAAGAACAAGAACGTGCGGCTGGCGCTCGGCTGGGCGCTCTATCGCATGGGCAAATCGGACATGCTCTTTCAAATCGTGCGCGAACTGGATTCCGGTCGTCACGATCAAGCGGTTGGTTACCTCACTAAGGTAGACACTCCCGCCCTACTTCACAGTTACCTAAAGGATGAAAACAAGCCGGCGCGCATCACAGCAGGCTTAATAGAAGCGCTGGCGGTGATTGGCGATCAGGAGAGTCTTGCGCTTGTTACGCCTTTCCGCGATTCCTTTCTCCCAGGCGTCGCCGCCGCTGCCGAGGACGCTATCGACAAGATTGGAGCGCGCCTCGCACAGAGCGAACCTGCAAAACCCACCCGGCCACGCACCGTTAGTACGACGGCCAATACAGATCCGTAACGAAGCCTCAGTCTCAAGTCTCGAGTCTCGGGTCTCAAGGCTCGGATCTTTGACCCCTGGTGCGCCGCAAGTCTCTGACTTGCCGTCACGATTTCTCCGCAGATACTCAGGTCTCCGACCTGCCCAATCGTGGGTCAAATACCCTGATGAAATTTTGGCACAGCTTCGGCAAGTCAGAGACTTGCCGCGCACCGGCGGGTCAAAGACCCGAGACCCGAGATTTGAGACCTGAGACTTGAGACTTAACACCCTGAGCCTTGAAACCTGAGACCTGAGACTGAACCAAAAACCTGAGACATGTATACTTCGGTTCAGCATGCATCGAAACCTGCGCACATTCCTCGACCTTCTGGCGCGCGAAAAAGACATCATCACAGTTGAATCCGAAGTTGACCCTTACCTTGAGGCAGCGGAGATTCATCGCCGCGTGATCGAGCGCGAAGGCCCGGCGCTCCTCTTCAAACGCATCAAAGGCAGCAACTATCCCGTAGTCACCAATCTCTTCGGTACCGCACGGCGGATTGAACTCGCCTTTGGGCCAAAACCCGAAGCGCTCGTTCGCGATCTCACGAAAATTGCCGAAGCCTTATTGCCTCCACGTGGCGCTGAGCTTTGGAAGCATCGCTCGGTGGCTCAAGATCTGCTTAAACTCGGAACGCGCAAAACTAGTCGGGCGCCCGTCGCAGAAGTGATTGATCGTCCGGCCCGCTTGGACCAACTTCCCGTCCTGACTACCTGGCAGGAAGACGGCGGGCCATTTATTACCCTGCCGCTCGTCTACACCGAAAATCCGAATACTCATAAACATAATCTTGGAATTTACCGGCTTCAGGTCTTCGATGAGCAAACAACCGGTTTGCATTGGCAGATTCAGAAAGGGGGCGGCTTTCATTACAAGGAAGCAGAAGCACTCAATCAAAGTCTTCCTGTCACTGTCTTTCTCGGCGGGCCACCGGCGTTGATTCTCGCGGCCATCGCTCCTTTGCCTGAAGACGTTCCGGAGTTAGTGCTCGCGTCCTTGCTTGCCGGAGAGAAACTGCGGATGGCTCAAAACCCGGTCGCGCCGGGGCATCGTCTCGCTGCTGAGGCGGAATTTGCACTCGTCGGTCACGCGCCACCTCACGAGCGTCGAGTCGAGGGACCTTTCGGAGACCATTACGGTTATTACTCCCTGGAACACGAGTATCCGGTTTTTGATGTCGATGCAGTTTGTCACCGGCGTGACGCGATCTATCCGGCGACGGTGGTCGGCAAGCCGCGTCAGGAAGACTTTTTCATCGGCGACTACCTGCAGAAACTATTATCACCACTGTTTCCCTTAGTGATGCCGAGCGTTCGCGATCTTTGGACCTACGGCGAGACTGGCTTCCATTCTCTTTGTGCCGCTGTTGTGCGTGAACGTTACGCCCGCGAAGCGCTCGTCTCCGGATTCCGCATTCTGGGGGAAGGGCAACTGTCGCTCACGAAATTCCTCTTGTTAACAGACACGCCTCAGGATTTGCCAGACTTCCCCAAACTATTCGAACACATCCTGGCGCGGGTGCGTTGGGAGAGTGATTTGTTCATCTTCGCAAACGTTTCGATGGACACGCTGGATTACACGAGCGGCAAAGTAAACGAAGGCAGTAAAGCGATCATGCTGGGGCTCGGCGAGCCAGTGCGTGAACTGCCGCGCACGTTTCAGGGAGAGTTACCGCGGGACGTCGGCGCGGCGGAGGTCTTTTGCGGCGGTTGTCTGGTGTTGCAGGGATTGTCGTACGCCGAAGATCCAGAGCAGCCTGCGCGGCTCGCCCGCGAAGCTGCGTTTTCCGCCTGGCCTTTGCTTGTGCTTCATGATGATGCGAAGGTGGCGCGCTCGGCGCCGGATTTTCTCTGGGCCACCTGGACGCGCTTTGAACCCGCCGCCGACATTCATGCTGCTGAGACGCGAGTTCTTCGTCATCACCTCAACTACTCTGGACCTGTTGTCATCGATGCGCGCACCAAACCGGGATTTCCTGCGGAGCTGAAAGTTCGAGATGATATAGCTGCGTTAGTTGATCGACGCTGGTCAGAATATTTCCGCGGGAGTTTTAGCGCAGACTAAAGCTGAATGAGACGCGCCTTTAAAACCCGACTCCTGATTTTGATATTCATCGTCGGGGCGATCATGGGCTTTCTCGGGGTTTGGTCATTTATTGTCGAGCCCAATAGTCTCGTGATTCATCGAGAGACGATCAGATTGAATCCATCTGCCGCTATCCTAAACGGCCTCAGCATTGCAGTCCTGTCAGACATTCACGCCGGCGGGCCATTTATGGATGAAGACAAGCTTCGCGAGATTGTAAGGCGTACCAACGAGTTGAACCCTTATTTTGTTGTAGTGTTAGGCGACTTAATGGTGCGGGACAATTGGTCAAACGAGCCCATCGACCCCGAGGTGATTGCCGGGATCTTCAAAGACCTCCGTCCTGAGGGTAAGGTTTATGCCGTTTTGGGAAATCACGATTGGTGGTACGACGGAGAGAGGGTGCGTCAGGCACTTCAGAGGAATGGCATCAAGGTGTTGGAAAATGAGGTTGCACCTGTTGTCGACCCGGACAGCACCTTGTGGCTGGCCGGCTTGGCCGACTCCTGGACCAGACCGGAAGATATCGAAGCGACCCTGGCGCGGATTCCTCAGGGTGATACTGTTGTAGCGCTCACTCACAATCCGGACGTCTTCATAAAAATTCCGCCTTCAGTTGCGTTGACGTTAGCCGGCCACACACATGGCGGACAGGTGAATCTTCCCTTGGTGGGACGTTTGATTGTCCCTTCAGCTTACGGTCAACGCTTCGCGGCAGGTCACATTGTGGAAGACGGCAAGCATCTGTTTGTTACGACCGGGATCGGCACAAGCGTCTTCCCAATCCGCTTTCGCGTACCTCCTGAGATTGTGCTGCTGACTTTCAGTTCAAATAACTGACTTTGGAATTTCAAGGCGGAATGTTGCTCCACCCTGGGGCGTGTTGAAAGCGGTGAGGTTTCCTCCATGTTGCGTAACCACTCGGTGAGCAAGAGCAAGCCCAATTCCGTGACCGGAGGCTTTAGTGGTGAAGAAGGGAATAAAGATTCGTTCGAAGTCCCCAGCGGGAATTCCGGCGCCACTATCTTCGATCTCAATTACCGCAACACTCCGATCTTCGTTGAGCGCTTCAAAGCCCCTAACCCTTACGACTCGGTCTGCAGCTTGATCGGAGATTGCTTCGGCGGCATTGCGCAGCAGGTTAAGTAGCGCCTGACGCAGCATTCGTTCATCCGCACGCACTTTACCCAGATCGTGCCCGGCGGTGAATTGCAGTTCGACACGCCGTTCCGCGAAGAGCGGTTGCACCTCACTAACGCAGTCGCGGGCGACATCAGCAAGTGAAACGCTCTCCAGCTCTAAGGGTTTTGGGCGAGCGAAGTTTAAGAAGGCAGTTACCATCTCCGAGAGATTGCGGACTTCATTAAGCAGCGAGCCGGTTGCCGTTTGACCCGCTTCATCAAGTTTGAGGTTCTGCAAAAGTTGGGCGTAGCCATGCAGTGTAGCGATGGCGTTCTTAAATTCATGTGCCAGGCCGGCTGACATCTCGCCCAGACTTTCCAGATTCTTTTTCAGCGCTAATTGTTCTCGCAGCTGCATCACTTCGGTGATGTCGGTTAACAGGCAGAGCGCGCCGCGCGTCCCGAGCTCGGGAGCTAGTTCGATGGGGGCGATAGTGCCTCCGAGTTGCCGCTTCATCCCACTTGGCGTGACAACTTCAATTACCTCTCGCCGATAGACTTTGCCACTCTGAATACACCTGGTAACCATCTCGGAAAGCTCAGGAATGTTGCGTAGAATGTCTGCTGCCGGTTGGCCGAGTGCCTTGCCGTCAACGCCAAGCAACGCGCGACCGGGAGCGTTGATCACGGTCGAATGACCCTTACCGTCGAACGCGATCAGCCCGGAAGGCACACTCGCGACGATGCGTTCACTAAACCTGACCGCCGAATCGGCTCGCTCACCTGCCTGTGCTGTTAGTCTCTGTAGCTCCTTGCGCTGTTCCTGCAGTTGCGCAACGACGGACTGAAAAGTCTCGAGGACAAATTCACCCTCATTGATGGATTTACGACCACGCGCTGCGATAGGCGCGCGCTCGGCCTCGCCGACAAGTTGGCGGTAGGGCCGGAGGCGCCAGCGCAAGAGGAAGAGCACCAAGACGACTGCGCCAATCAGAATTGTGACGAATGCGGTGAGCAGGATCGGCGCGCGAGCAGCGGGGGTTGCTGGGATCAGGGCAAGCAGAAGCACGGCAAAGAGTGCCGCCAGCAGGAAGAGACCGATCAGCAGATAGAAGCCAAATTGAAAGCGATAAGACAAAGCGATGAAATTGCCGATTGGCGATTGTCAATTGCCGCTTAGCTGCACCGAAACCGCGCGCAGCCGCTCAGAGTCTGGACGAACAAAAGCTACCTTGAGGGGACGCTAATCGGCAATTGGCAATCGCCAATCGGCAATCGGTGATCACCTAAACTGTCCGGCGTACCATTCCACGATTTGTGGCCCGATGAGCAGCGCCGCGATTGCGCCGATTCCCAGGAATATGCCAAAAGGCAAATAGATTTTCAGGTCGCGCCGGCCCTGCACCAACATCACCACGATCCCAATTATTGATCCCGAAAACACACCCATGAAGATCGTCAGGATCGTCAAACGCCAACCAAGATAGGCGCCGACCATGAACATCATCTTTACGTCACCGAGACCCATCGCTTCGATGCCGCGCAGCTTCTCCCAGGTCCAACCCATCAGCCAAAGCGAACCGCCACCAATCAATGCACCCAGAGCAGCGCCACCAAGCGACGCTGCCCAAAGCGGCCATCCCTGAAACATCCCCTCCATCAGCGAGGGCAGATCATCAAAATGTGGCTGTCCCATGAGATAGGGAATTGCGAGTCTTGCAACTACAGCGAAGGCAATCCCGGGATAGGTGATCGCGTTGGGCAGGATCATGTGTTCGGCATCGATGAAGATCAGCGCAACGAGGGCGCTAACGAACACGAGGTCAAATGGTAGTGCGGCCGAGACTCCGGTGCGCCAGATTACTGCGGCGAACAGCAAAGCCGTCATTAACTCAACTGCTGGATAGCGAGGAGAGATGCGTTGCTTACAGCCGCGACAGCGTCCCCCCAGCCACAGGTAACTCAACACGGGAACGTTGTCGTAAAACGCAATCACGCCTGAACATGAGGGACAGCGCGAATTGGGGAACACGATCGACTCCTCGAGCGGCACGCGGTGAATGACGACATTCAGAAAGCTGCCGATGATGGCGCCGAGGATGCCTGCGAGAATGAAACTGACTGGAGGAGCTAAGAGTAGATTGAGGTCTGGCAAGACCGCTATCAATGAAGGACTCATCGAAGGCCATTGTAGCTTGCCTACCGCTAACTGCCTATAAACTTTTGTTTCTAACTTGGTATCTAACGTGCGAAGTACGCGTCAAGCGTATAGCCTGGGACTCACGCCCCAGGCTTTACGCTAAACGCCTGCTGCGCAGGCTGAATCGCGTTGTCGGCGAAACGCCCGCGATCATGTTGTGCTTGGGCTCTCACGGCGTCGGCGCCCGCTGAAAACTTAAAGCCGCCAGCGACGAGATGCTCGTCACCGGCGGCCAGCTTCATCGGGCTACTGTCTCTGCTACTGTCTCCTGTCTACCGCCTACTTCCTTCAAGGCACTGGGTTCTCAACCACCACATTGTTGCTGCGTAAGGTCGAAGACGTCGCACGCTGAAGATCGGCTAGGGCTTTGTTGTAGTCAGTCTCAGCTCGTAATTCGGAATTGCGCGCGTTGGTTAAAGCATTCTGCCGCTGAAACAACAGAAATGTTGTCGAACGTCCCACTTGATAGAGACGCTGTTCTCCTTCCAACTGAAGCTCGGCATTTGCCCGTGCTTCCCTTGCTGAGATGACCCGCAGCCGCGCTGTTTCCACCGCTTGCGCAGAATTACGTACATCGACTTCGATGATCTGCTCCTGCGATCGCGTCGATGCCGCCAACTGATCCTTCTGAATTCGAGCGCCAGCAAAGTTGGCCTCCGCGGTCCGATTCCTTAAGGGAATTTGGATCGCGACACCGACAGTAACGTTATACGTGTTGAGGCTAAACAAATTGCTCAAGGTCTTCCCGTAGCCGCCAACAAGATCGGAGGGCGCCAGATTCGGTGTGGCAACCTGGGGTACGGTGGCGATCGGAAACAGGGCCCGGCGCTGAATGTCCTGGATCTGGCTAAGGAGAAAAGCATTCGCGACAAGAGTTGGATCGCCCGCAATCAAAGGAACGAGCGTGCCGGGAGCAGTCGTGGCGGCCGCCGATCCGGCGAGTCCGGTTGTTGCGACTGTGCCTACCAGATCCATCTGTGGTCGCGTCTGGTTCCTGAAAAACTTCAAATCGATGTCGTTGATCTCATTTTGTAAATTAAGCCGGCGCAGTTCGGGTCTATTCGCGCGCGCGTCCTGAAGAGCTTGATTAAGATCCACGGGAGTCGTATCGAAGGCCGGCATGTCTGTAGGTGTTAATTGAGCCGACCATTCAGGGTTCTGCGGATCTCTTAGAATGAGTTGTTTGAGATTGTTCTCGGCGATCGAGACGTTTTGCACCGCGACCAGCAGCGCCGATTCGCGATTCGCAAGTTCAGTCTGTACTTCAGCTCGCTCCAACGGGGCTTTGGCGCCGACAGAGATTTGAGCTTCAACATTCCGCAAATTTTCGCGCGATAAGTTCAGGTTCTCTAGTTGGTTCTGCTGATCTCGCAGCGCGAATACCAATTCCCAATAGGCCTGTTGCACACGGGAGATAACGTCGATCGTTCGCAGCCGAAAATCAGCATCGGACTGCTCGAGCCGTTTCTTCTGAATGCGAATTTGCCGCCGCTGATTGTCAATCGAACGGTTCTTGAGCAATGGCTGCGTAAACGTCAATGCCAGGTTTGAAGAATAGAAAGGATTGAGCGTGCTGTTTGTGGCACTGGTTACAGTCTTATTGTTACTAAAGCTAAGCTCATAGTTTCCGCCACCTGTGGAAAACGGCTTGAACACCGAGGGGCTCAATGAGTAAATCGTGTTCGAAACCTGACCCGACGATCCCGCTCCGGCAAAGATGTTCTGAACCGGAGTCACCCGTTTGTCGATCTGCGGCGTGAGGCTGAAGATCGGATCGTAAAAGCCCTCGAGCGAGCGCAACTGAGTTTCGGCGAAGCGAACATCATCTCGTGCGACTTCGATATCGTTATTGTTTTGCAGCGCCTTCCTTACCGCATCGTTCAGCGAAAGTGTCAGAGTATTACTGCTTATGATCCCCAGCCGATGCATGTCAGGCATCGGTGGTAACGGTCTCTGCTGCACTGTCGGAAAAACGGGCTCCTGCGGATCCTGAAGTGGTGTAGGTTGCGGATCAGGACTGGTGACCTCAGGCGAAGGCAACGTGGTCGGCGATGTCGAAGGCTGCGCGGGCTGCTTTGCCGGGGCGGTCGATGTGCCGGGGGGCGCTTGGGGGGCCGGTTGCTGAGTTGCAGGCGCAGCGGTTGGCGGCCCCGGTTGAGTGCCCGGAGGCGTGTTTGGAGCTTGAGTCTCAGAGCCAGGCGGGCGGGCGGCGTCGCTTTGTCTGGGGTTAGGCGTGGGTCTCGGTGTCTGTGTCGGTGTCTGCGCTAACGCAGCGCTTCCCGCAGCGGTAAACACCACAGCCAAGGAAATAACTTGCAGCAATTCAAAAGTCTTATTAGTAAGCATCAGACCAAAAGCTCCTTAACTCTCTAGAACGGTTTCACCTCGAGTGACACAAATGGCAAGTGAACAGACACCACTGGATCAGGTTTGGTTACGTTAACAAAACGACCCAGGTTTCATAAAGTTGAACAATAAGGCTAGTTTACGCCAACTAAAGGCTACCAAACAGTGGCTTGACACTGTAAGCCGCGCCGCATAATCTGAGAACTCTTTTTACCAGTAAGTTTCAATTCCACATGGCTCGTCTTTGGAGAAGTGTGCGCTTCGCGTCACAGCGCAGCGAAAGCGGTGCAGAGTTTGTCTGAATAACGTTAGGAGGGGTTTAGCGAAATGGGAGTAAAGGTTGGCATCAACGGTTTTGGTCGCATCGGTCGAAACATCCTTCGCACTTCACTGGGCGATTCTGATATCGATTTCGTGGCCGTAAACGATCTAACGGACACCAAAACACTTGCGCACCTCCTAAAGTACGATTCGGTACTGGGCAATCTGGATCACGATATAACCTCAACTGAAAATGGGATAAAGGTTGATAACGACGAGTTTCGCGTGTTCTCGCAAAGAGATCCCGCAGCAATTGATTGGGAGTCGGTCGGCGCCGAGATTGTGATTGAGTCGACTGGAATCTTCACCAAGGCCGAGGATGCCAAAAAACATCTGCGTGGCTCGGTGAAGAAGGTAATTATCTCCGCCCCCGCCAAGAACGAGGACATCACGATTGTGCTCGGTGTCAATGAGGGTCAATACGACGCCGCAACACACCACATCATCTCCAATGCCTCCTGCACGACGAATTGCCTGGCGCCGGTAGCGAAAGTTATTAACGAAAAGTTTGGAATTCGCTCAGCGCAAATGACGACCATTCACTCTTACACGAATGACCAGCAATTGCTGGATTTGCCGCACAAAGACTTGCGACGCGCGCGCGCTGCGGCGCTTTCAATGATTCCGACTTCTACCGGCGCTGCTAAAGCCGTGGCCCTGGTGCTGCCGGAGCTGAAAGGAAAGTTTGACGGAATCTCAGTGCGAGTGCCGACGCCGAACGTCTCGCTTGTTGACGTAGTAATTGAAGTAGAGAAAGACACGACTGCCGAAGAGGTCAACCGCGCGCTCAAAGACTCGGCGAACGAAGAGCTGCAGGGAATTCTGGCCTTCTCGGAAGAGCCGTTGGTTTCGAGTGACTTCAAAAGAAATTCAAACTCGTCGATTGTCGATGCGGAGTACACGAAAGTCATTGGCGGTAACTTAGTAAAAATCCTTTCGTGGTACGACAACGAATGGGGCTACTCCTGCCGCGTGCGCGATTTGGTGAAATACATCGCTCAGAAAGGACTCTAGAGTGGTCAGTGGTCAGTCGTCAGTTGTTGGTTGTTGTGATACCGCCCGTAGTTAGTTACTGGCCGCGTCTCCCTGTCGCAATCAATGAATGCATCGAAACTGACGACGGACAACTGACAACTGACATTAATGTCCAAGCTATCAATCAGGGATCTCAACCTCCGCAGCAAACGCACCTTCATTCGCGTCGACTTCAACGTGCCAATTAAAGACGGGAAGGTTGACGACGATACGCGCATCCGCGCTTCTTTGCCGACAATCAAATACGCAGCCGATCAAGGTGCGCGAGTGATTTTGGCGTCGCACCTGGGACGACCTAAGGGTGAACGCGTTGAGAAGTACAGTCTCAAACCTGTCGCGGAACACCTCGCTTCTCTCATAGGCAAGCCAGTCGCTTTTGCTGAGGACTGTATTGGCGAAGCTGCTCGCACGAAGGCCGAATCGCTTCAGGATGGAGATGTGTTGTTACTGGAGAATCTTCGTTTTCATAAAGAAGAGGAAAAGAACGATGACGGCTTTGCGAAAGAGCTGGCTTCTCTCTGCGACGTTTACGTCAACGATGCGTTTGGCGCCGCGCATCGGGCACACGCTTCGACGGCCGGGATTACAAAACATGTGTCGCAAGCTGCTGCCGGATTGTTAATGCAAAAAGAGCTCGATTACCTCGGTCGCGTCATCAACAATCCGGAACATCCCTTCGTTGCGATCCTGGGAGGGGCAAAAGTTTCGGACAAGATTCCGGTGATCGATGCCTTGATCGATCGCAAAGTGGATCGACTTCTGATCGGCGGCGCAATGGCCTATACGTTTTTGAAAGCTGAAGGGTTTACGGTTGGCAAGTCTCTGGTTGAAGACGACATGATGCCTACGGCGCTTAAGGTAAGACGGCGAGCGACGGGGCAGGGAATTGAGCTGCTGCTGCCGACTGATCATCAAGTGGTCGATAGCTACGAACCTGTGAAAGGCGACAAAATCATCGCGAAGACAATTCCGATTGAATTCACCAATCTCGGTCATGCGGGAATGGACATCGGCGTGGAAACCGTGTCCCATTTCAAGAATGCTTTGCAGGATGCGCGCACGATCATCTGGAATGGTCCGATGGGCGTCTTCGAAGAGCCGCCGTTTAATGAAGGAACGATTGGCATTGCCCAGGCCGTCGCCGAAGCGGCCGATAATGGCGCGGTGGTTATTGTTGGGGGTGGCGACTCAGTTGCGGCAGTTACCCAGGCAGGCGTGGCCGATAAGATCACACATATCTCGACTGGTGGCGGCGCGACGCTGGAGTTTTTATCCGGTGAAGAATTGCCGGGCGTGGCGGCACTTAATGACAAAGGTTGACTTGAGTGGCCTTTGCGGAGAATGAATTCGAGCTTTGAACTTTGAGCTTTGTTCTTAGTTCGTTAGGGCTGGCTTTGAAGGAAGAAGGTCACCGGCGCCGCAAAGAACAAAGTTCAACGCTCAAAGTACGAAGTCAAAAACTCATTATGAAAGATAACAATCGCAAGGTAGTTATTGCAGGCAATTGGAAGATGTACAAAACCGTGGGCGAGTCCGTGGAAACTGCTCTCGCTCTGAAGCCGTTAGTCGCCAATGCCAATCATTGTGAAGTGATCATTGCTCCCGTCTTCACTGCAATCAAGACTGTCGCCGATCGACTTGAAGGCTCAAACATCCATGTCGCAGCACAGGATTGCTCAACTGAAATTGAGGAGGGCGCGCACACCGGCGAGGTGGCCGCGTTCATGCTGCGCGATGCCGGGGCAAGCCATGTAATCATTGGCCACTCTGAGCGCCGGCAGTTCTATTTCGAGAACGAATCCCTCGTGAGAAGGAAGTGCCATGCGGCAATTTCGTCAGGACTCAGCGCCATTGTCTGCGTCGGCGAGAGTCTGGAACAGCGTGATCAAGGAATCGCTGAGAACGTTGTCAGTGGGCAGTTAAGCGGCGGACTCGATGGGTTGACAGCCTCAGATCTCGACCGTATCATCATCGCCTACGAGCCCGTTTGGGCAATCGGTACGGGACGCACAGCGACGCCGGAGCAAGCGCAAGAAATGCATGCGTTTATCCGGCGCGTTTTCGCGGAGAGGCACTCCACGGCGGCAGCAGATAAAGTGCGAATCCTGTACGGCGGCTCAGTTAAACCGGAAAACGCGGCGGGCTTGATGTCGCAACAAGACGTTGATGGAGCTTTGGTTGGTGGTGCCAGTTTGAAGGCCGATAGCTTTGCGCAGATTGTCAACTATCGGAACGGATAGGAAGAAAAAGGGGAAGAGGGGAACGGGGAAAAGGGGGGACACGGAAATCCCGATTAACGATTCACAATTGACGATTGACGATTAACGATTTCGAGGTGCTTATTTGATAACTTATATTTTATACGGCTTATTCATTCTCTCCTGCGTTGTACTCGTAGTGAGTGTGTTGCTGCAGCCGGGCAAGGCCGACGCCGGTGCGCTTTTTTCCAGCAGTGTTTCCAGTACGGCTTTTGGTCCCCGTGGGACGCAGAGCATTCTGAGCAAGATTACGATTGGTGCGTGCGCGGCGTTCATGCTCCTGGCGCTCATGCTTTCATTGCCGGCGATCACTGGCCAGCGTTCAGTGTTGCAATCAGCCGAGCCGGAGAGTGAGACCCCGGTAACACAGCCATCGCCGACTGCGACACAAGCTCCGTCGCCCGCAGCGTCCCCCGCAACATCGCCTGCGGCGAGTTCTGCACCGGCGAGCGCTGCACCGAGTCCCAGCGCTCAGAAGTAGTTGATCTGGCCGGCAGTAGTTATTTGCTGGACGGCACTCTTGGCCGCTCCTCGATCTCTTGAGGCTCGCGGGTAAGCGGCCGGACCGCTTAGAAGGGGCGATCATAAAGGCGCCCTGCTCTGGAGGGCGACCATAACGGACGCCTTTCTCGATTTTGATCTTTGCCGAAGTGGCGGAACTGGTAGACGCGCACGTTTGAGGGGCGTGTGAGGTAACTCGTGGGGGTTCGAGTCCCCCCTTCGGCACCATCCTTCCTTTTTAAGTAATGCTTGCAAGCATTTAGCTCCTTCGGTATACTCTTGGTGTCTACGAAATGCCGCAAATAGACACCAAGGAGGTACTCCGATGTTCCAGCGCGCAACTCAACGGTCAGAACCCTCTCCCGCATCAAAGCAGTCAACTTTGAGATCCCCCAAAAAGCAGGTTCGCATAATAAAGAAAGTTCGCGTGTCGTCGGGCGTGTGGAAGTTTGTTTCCATGGAACGGGTCAATGACCGCTACCTCTGGGACCAACGAGAGGGCTCCTACTTCCTCGAATGGTGGGAAGGTAAACGGCGGTACCGTCAACTAGCGGGACAAACTCCCAGCCAGGCAACTGAAGCTCAACGGCGCAAACGGAACGAACTCATTGGCGAGCAGGCTACAGGTGGACGACGCCTCAGACTGGCTCAAGAAGAGGAACCACTGACTCGTATTCCCGATGCCATCGAGTTCTTTACGACGCACATAACAACGCATTCCCCTGCCAAGCCCCGGACCTTGGAACGGTACAAAGAAGTGCTTTCGCACTTTGAACGGCTCATTGGCAAGAAGAAGTATGTTGAGGCAATAAGCCGGTTAGACATTGACGACTATAAGAATGCACGGAGTAAGGAGAGCGTGGGTAAGGGCAAAGTCACTCGCCCCGTCACTGCTAGTACGATTAACTTTGAGGTGACCGTACTCCGCTCTTTCTTCTACTATCTGATCCGCGAGCGTGGTATTACAGCGGAGAATCCTTGCGCTCATTTCAAGATGCTCCGCTCTGCAAAAGACCGTATCAAGAGTCGGCCGCAAACATATAGCCAGGGGGAACTTGATCGTATCCTAGCTGCTTGTAATCTGGCCGATCGCGCAATGTTTGCCACGCTGCTACTAACCGGCCTGCGGAAAGAAGAGCTTCGGCACTTGATATGGGATGACATTGACCTTGACCTGAATGTAATCCGAGTGCGTGCCAGAGGGAACTTCATACCTAAAGACTACGAAGAGCGGGATATTCCAATGCCGCCTGACCTCGTGGCACTTCTCAAGGAACTGCCGAGAAGTACGACGTTGGTATTTCCAAGTGGAGCCGGAACACCGCTTGGACGCAATGAAATGCTGCGCCGGCTGAAGCGGCGAGCGGATAGTGCAGGCGTGGACCACGCGACATTGCACAAATTCCGGCACACTTACGCGACCCTGCTTCTGGAGCAAGGCGCTGATATCGTCACTGTACAGGGACTCCTCGGCCACTCAGACATTGACACCACTCGCAAGTATCTAAATCCGAATGACGAACTCAGACGCAAGGCTGCGAATCGACTTTCCCTTAAGAATTAATGTTTGCTCTGGGTTGTAAAGTGGGGTTTGGGCTTGTAGTTCTGCTCTTCAATCCAGCCAATGATTTGGTGTTTCACGAAGCGAATATTTGACTGAATTCGAACGTAAGGAATTAGCCCGAGGGACACATATCGGTAAATCGTTTTCTGGTCAATTTTTAGAAACGCTTCCAATTCCTTTACGTTGAGAATTGCAACGTCCACCGGCCCGGCTTCAGCGGATTCCTTTTTAGCTTCACGTCTCATATCAAGCCTCGTATCAAACGCCTTCCGTACGAACTACGCCTACACGGAAGTCCATAGGTAATGGATTGCCAGCGCAATCGCACGCCCTTTGATTCGCCACGATCCTTCGATGCTTATCAAGTTGTGCAAGAGAAGTGCCATCCGCTTCGGAGCTTAATAGCCGCCTAGTCGGGAACGGCATCAGCTTTGCAATCGGCAGCAGTTGGATGCGGCTGTTCAGCTACGATCAAAGATTAGCGAAGGAATCGTTAGTAATGATGCTGATTGCGCAAGCAGCCATTGTTTGCCAGCAGAAGACCCGACGATCCCAGTCCTCGCGACAAGTCGCGGATGGTAAAACTGCGACTGGCCTGCATCCCGCGAGCGGTTCAAATACGAACCACTGATTCAAATATGAACTAAATGGTTCAAATACGAACCACGCTGCAAACTGATGGAGTCTGCTGCTTGGAATGCCTGTGCAAACTCTTTGCTAGTCTTGCTCCATAACTAACCGGGCAGGAACCAAACATTAGACGCCGACCAACGCGCCGAGGGTTGAGAAATGACATCCACTCAAGAGCGTTCGGTTTCCTCTGACAGAATGTCAGGCTCGCGCATTAGTGTGATGAGAGCCTTACGCTCTCCTGGCCAAATTGAAAGCATCGATCATCGACGAGCGGAGCTGGACGCAAAGCTAATAGGCGAATCGCAGGTGATGCAGGCTCTCAAGAAATCGATTCTTTCCGCAGCAAGCTGTAGCTCTACCGTACTAATTACCGGGGAATCTGGCACAGGTAAAGAGTTGATCGCGCGTTCAATCCACGACCTTAGTACACGTCGCGGCCAGCCGTTTTTGCCGGTCAATTGCGGCGCATTAGCAGAATCGCTCCTCGAGTCTGAACTGTTCGGCCATGTCAAAGGAGCTTTCACGGGCGCGACGGCTTACAAGAAAGGGATGTTCGAATCAGCGTGTGGCGGAACGATCTTCTTGGATGAATTCGCAGAAATGTCATCAGCCATGCAAGTGAAACTACTGCGGGTTCTCCAAGAACGGAGAGTTCGCCCCGTAGGCTTGGCAGACTCGAAAGAAATCGAATTAAACGCGCGAGTGGTAGTGGCCACAAATCGTGACTTAAGGCGTGACGTTTCAGAGGGGAAGTTCCGTCAGGATCTGTACTACCGAGTTAATGTGCTTCCAATCCGCTCGCCAGCGTTGCGTGATCGGATTGAGGACCTACCGCTTCTCATCAATATTCTACTCAAGAGACTTACTGATGAATCGAAGCTGAATGGCCCACTCCGGTTTGATTCAGATGCGCTGAGATCATTGCGCAATCACCATTGGCCAGGAAACGTGCGGGAACTTGAAAACATTATCGAAAGACTGGCCCTCACGGTCGGAGAGAAGGGAATTATATCCGGTGCAGACGTGCGCTTTGATCTCGAATTCAACGGCCTTGCCGACTCCCCACGTTGTCAAAAAGTACAACCCGCAGTTTCGGACGAGCTTGAAGAGGTCATCATTTCGAGGCGATTTAAATGTCGCAACGTGAAAATCGCGCCTGTGGACCAATATGAACGTCAAGAGCTAGAAATATATCTTCGGCAAGTTGAAGCGGTCGGAGGCAATCTCGCTGAGGCAGCGCGACAATTAAAGATCAACCGAACTACACTCCACATGCGAATCAGAAAACTTCGCAGAAAAGTGATTGAGACCGGATTAAGGACGAAGTGAATGATTTGAAGTTCGTGTAGTCAAAACTCGCATGCTCTTAGGGAACGGATTTAGAGTCCGTTCGCAGGCATCTTACCTGATCTTACGAAATGAGATGAACCAATATTCACCGGACTTGCAGCCGTCAAAGTCATGGTTCGTCCGGCTACGTCTCGCGACGGAATGTCGTCATCTTAGTCAACACACACACACACGCGCGCTCGCCTTCCTCCTCTCACCACCTTCAATCTGGTTCCGAGTACACCTTACTGACTAGGTGGAAAACATAGCACCCCTGAAGAATAAGCCCAACATCTTGAGGTTCGTGTTGGTCGATGCGGCTTATGTCGTAGGGTTCGTGTTGCAAGTCGAGTCATTATTCTATTAATATCGGCGCGCAACTGCGGAGCGTGAGCTTTGTTTTTGTTGAGGTTTGAAGAACGTCTAGAGCAAGCCAATGCCAGATATCCTCTCTTTCTCCGGACATGAAACCTTTCCTTTTCGCCAAGGATGGCTTAAGAAAGGAGTCGATGCTGTTTCACTCGATCCGACCTTCTTCGCCCAAGAGCGAGCGATGGTTGATTTGGGTGTGGGGAAGAATATGGTTGGGTCAATACGGCATTGGTGTCTAGCAGCCCGAGTAATTCGAGAACCCACACCGCGCCAGCGAGGCCGCTTCGTTCCCACAGAGCTCGGAGAGCATATCTTCTCCGATGACGGGTTTGACCCTTACCTAGAGGATCTCGGGACGTTGTGGTTAGTTCACTTTCTAATAGCTACGAACTCAGAATCTGCGACAACCTGGTTCTGGATGTTTAGTAACTGGAACGGACTTGAGTTTACGAAGGATAGGATCGCCTTTGAAATCCAGTCTTGGTTGGAAAAACACGGACACAAGGCGGTCTCTGAGAACTCACTAAAGCGGGACGTGGACTGCTTTGCGCGCACTTATGTTCACGCTCGTCATACTAGATCAGGCATTCTAGAAGATACGCTGGACTGTCCTCTCGTCGACCTCCGGTTAGTCTCTGAACTTGAGGATGGAAAAACCTATCAATTCCAACGGGGCCCCCAAATCTCTTTACCGGATGAGATTCTGGCTTTTGCGCTGATTGAATTCTGGCGTGCCACGGCAGGGGGAGCTAAATCCCTCGCCTTTGAAAAAATTGCGTACGATCCGGGCAGCCCTGGTCGCATTTTCAAATTAGACGAAGACTCATTAGCAAGCCGCCTAGAGAAAATTGGATCCGTGACAGGCGGCCGAGTTTCCTATGATGAAACTGCAGGGCTCAAGCAACTTTATAAGCATCGGGAAATTGAACTAATATCACTTCTGAAAAAGTACTATCGTAGGCGAGTGGCGAGAACCGTTAGCCTTAAGGTGAATGTAAGTGGCAACGCAACCTCTTAAGCTATCAACCATCGTTCGTGTTGGCTCCCGTTTTGGACGTAGTGTCAACATTGAGCGGGATTTTGATGAACAGGTATCCCTTAACGGATACGTTCTCACTACTACTGCGCGCGCTGCGTTACATCGAATCGCTCAGGCTCAGGTTGACGCATCCTCATCCAGAGCTTGGACGCTAACCGGTCCGTATGGGTCAGGCAAGTCGGCATTCGCTTTGTTTGCAGCGAAGGCTCTGAGCACGAGTTGTAGCGACGAGGCAGAGTTCGCGCGCCAGTTGATTAAAATCCAGGACAAGGAACTCTGGCACAGTTTCTTTGATGGAAGACGGAAGCGTGCCCTCGGCCATGAGGGCCTCTGTCCCGTTCTGGTGAGCGGCTCTCGTGAGCCGTTGAGCAAAGCGCTGTTGCGCGGTCTTGAAAATGCAATCGAACGTTATTGGCCTTCAAGCCCACCCCTGCTGCTCATAGAAGTAAGATCGGCGCTCAAGTCTATTGAGGCGGGCAGGTCTGTGTCGGGACGCCATGTCGTCGAAATGTTCGAAGAGATGGCGCACAAGGTCGCTGCGTCTCGTAAATCGGGTGTTGGCCTTCTGGTTGTTATTGATGAATTAGGAAAACTTCTTGAGCACGCGGCGAACCACCCAGGGAACAACGATATCTTTCTACTGCAAGAATTGGCGGAAGCAACCAAGCGTGGTACGAACCCGCCATTTTTTCTGATCACCGTTCTCCATCAAGCATTTGAACGTTATGTGGAGCGGCTGGATCGCTCGCATAAGGAAGAGTGGATTAAGATTCAGGGGCGCTTTGAAGATATCGCATTTCAAGAACCTACCGAACAAGTACTAAGAATTCTCGGGGAAGCCATAAGCCACTGTGGATCAGACTCAGTCGTTCGCACTCTTAATGAGTGCGGGCGTACATTATCTCGTAAAGCCTGGACGATTGGTCTAACGCCGACAAACGCTAAGAAAACCGAGTTCGTAGGACTTCTCGGCAGCTGTGTTCCTTTACATCCAACGGTCGCTCTTCTGCTTGGTTATCTTTTCCGTCGCATCGGACAGAACGAACGATCCCTATTTGCTTTTCTATCTTCTCACGAGCCTTTCGGATTTCAAGAGTATCTTTCAAACACTGAATGGAATGAGCAAAACCCAGAGTTGTTACGGCTGGATTATCTCTACGATTACGTAACGACCGCTCTCGGGAGCGCTCTGTTTGCTCAAGCTGACGGCAAGAAGTGGGCTGAGGTCGAATCTGCGCTTAATCGTGCAAAGGATGCCTCTCTTTTGGAGATCCGTCTAATCAAAGCGATTGGAGTGCTACGTATCGTAGGTGATATTGGCGCACTGAAAAGCTCACATGCTGTGCTGGAGTTTGCATTTGAAGACGAAACGATTGATGCCAGCGATGTGGGACAAGCACTTGATCGCCTCCAGCAGCGTTCTATCATTATTCATCGTCGTTATAGCAACGCATTTAGCCTCTGGGAAGGAAGCGATGTTGACATTGAAAGCAAGCTAAGAGAAGCCCGTCTACATGTTGATCCGAATGAATCACTCGTCCAAAGCTTAACTAAATATTTCAAGCCAAGACCTATTGTCGCGCGCCGGCATTCCTTCGAAACGGGTACGCTTCGCTATTTCGAGGTTCGTTACGTTGACCTCGCGACCTTCGATGACGCGCTTAATGAAGCTTTGGGTGAGGCCGACGGGCTTATCTTATGTACGATTGCGTTGAATCCCGATGAACTGAGCGCATTTGCTCGGAAGGCAAGCGACTCAGTGATGAACGGCTATCCGCAGATAATGATTGCGATTCCGCCAGAAACTGCAGGTCTTCGCGAAGCTATCTTCGAGGTGGCTTCCTTAAGGTGGACACGTGACAACACACCTGAACTTGAAGGAGATCGCGCCGCGCGGAAAGAACTCCAGGCACGTTTAGCCAACGCAGAATCGTCTGTTCAGCGATCACTCCAATTGTTCTTCGATGCCAGTGCTATTAGCTCGTCTCAGCCTGCCAACCGTGGTTGCAAATGGTATCGAGGGGGGAAGCAAATTAAGGTGAATTCAGATAGAGCACTGCAGGAATATGTCTCAGAGGTTTGCAGTGAAGTCTTTCCCCATGCGCCAGTATTGCGTAATGAACTTATCAATCGCCGACATCTATCGTCTTCCGCTCATGCAGCGCGACGTGAGTTGATTTCCGCGATGCTTCATCATGGGGATGAGCAGCTGTTAGGGATCGAAGGCTATCCTCCTCATGCGAGCATGTACTTTTCACTGCTTCAAGAGACTGGAATACATCGCGAGAATAATGGCTGCTGGGGATTCTTTCCTCCTAAAGAAGGCGGTGACAGTGGCACCAAAGCTGTTTGGAAAGCTGTTGATCATTTCTTCGCTGACACAGAGGTCGAGCGGAGATCAGTATCAGAGCTATTTGATTTGTTGAGCCGCCCTCCGTTTGGCCTCAAAAGTGGATCGTTGCCAATCATACTATGTGCGGCTCTTCTTCACTATGACACTGAGATGGCGTTATATGAACAAGGAACGTTCGTCCCTTCTCTTTCTACTGCGGTTTTTGAACGTCTAGTCAAAACTCCTGAACGATTCCAAATGCAGCGCTGCCGCGTGGCAGGAGTGCGCGCCGCCATTTTCCAGCGCTTCGCGAGCGTCATACTGCAGAAGCCGGATAACTTTTTTGGCGAGAACTTGAACATTTTGAGTGTGGTCAGACCATTATCACGGTTTGCCAATACGCTGCCGGCGTATGCTAAAAACACTCAACGCCTTTCGAAAACCTCTGTTTTGGTTCGGGCGGCATTGTTCGAGGCACGCGAGCCGGACCAATTGCTGTTCGCTAACCTTCCCAAGGCTTGTGGACTCGAACCCTTTATTGCGGACGACTCGCGTGACCTAACCGACGTTGATCTTTTCTTTAAAAGACTGCGTGGTGCCTTAGCTGAACTTCAGAGAGCCTATGTCGATCTAATCACCGAACTCGAAGGTCTGTTGATTGCCGCCTTTTCCCTCAGAGGCACTGGTGCAGGCGCGCGCAAAGAACTCACGGAGCGTGCGCAACCGCTACTAGACTTGACTGTTGAGCCGAAGTTAAAAGCATTCCTGATCAGAGCAACTGACGATGGATTTGAACTAGTGGGCTGGATCGAAGCTATTGCCACATTTCTCGCCACCAAGCCGCCTGCTGCCTGGCACGATAGCGACTTAGCGCGATTCGAAGTGAGTCTCGCGGAGGTTGCTCGCAGCTTTTTGCACATTGAATTATTATCATTTGAACTGAAGAAGCCCGAATCAGCACTCTCTCTTTCTGAGCATGAATTGATGCGATTGGGAGTGACAACTATTAATGAGCCGGAGCGTCAAAGAGTGGTCATAATCACTCAACAAGATCGCCTCCTTGTCGAGACTGCAGAAAGCTCTGTTGAACAGGCATTAGAAGCAGCGGGTCTGAAGAATAATATGGAATTGCGGCTAGCCGTCTTGGCTAAACTGTCACGAAAGCTGCTTACTCAATTGGAAGGCGGCGATCATCAAAAACGAATTGCTACGCCGCGAAAGCGACGGGCGAACGCTTAAGGAGGCTAGTTGGAAGACAACTTCGACGCAAGAACTTTCGGTGCAGATCAAAAATGGCTCGACACATTCTAAGCATCTCCGGTGGTAAAGATAGCTCGGCCTTAGCCATCTATATGAAGGACCGAGACAGCTGGCGCCAGCGTTTGGGCAAGGTGTTAACTGAGCGTGCCGATAGTATCGAGATGGAATACGTCTTTTGCGATACGAAAGAAGAGTTGCGAGAGACTTATGATTACCTCGATATCTTGGAAGCGTTTTTGGGTAAGAGTATTGTCCGCCTTGCGGACGATCGAGGATTTCAACATTGGCTTCAGGTTTACGGAAATTATTTACCCTCTCCCAACATGCGCTGGTGTACCCGAATGCTGAAGTTGAAGCCGTTTGAGGAATATGTCGGCGATGATCTCGTATATAGTTATGTTGGTATTCGGGCCGACGAAAACAGAGACGGATACATTTCAAAAAAACCAAATATCATTCCTGTGTTTCCCTTTAAAGAAGACGGAATAACAAAGGATGATGTTATCCGTATACTGAATGAAAGCGGAGCGTCCCTACCGACATATTATGAATGGCGGACCCGCTCTGGATGCTATTTTTGCTTCTTTCAACGCAAAGCTGAATGGGTCGGACTAATGGAGCATCACCCGGATCTCTTTGAGGAAGCTAAACGATACGAGAAGGTGAATAAAGAAACTGGTGAAAGGTACACTTGGTCTCAAGGAGAGAGTCTTGAAGAATTATCTCAACCTGAAAGAGTGCGAGAAATAAAAGCCAACCACGAAAAACTTGTGCGAATAGAGCGTGCGTCTCGGCCCAACCGCCCGTTAGTCGAGGTTCTTGCTGACGTGCTTGACGACGAGGAGGACGAGCAGGGCTGTACTATTTGTCATTTATGAACCGTTCCTTGGCGGAGTTAAGCCCTACGCCTAAACCTATTATCACTGGTATCTTCCAGATGACTTCTTCTGCTAGTAAGTCCTTCATATCCCGACATAAAACGGCAATAAAAAGACCCGACATCTCTCGTCCAATCCGGCTCGCACTTGAGTGTGGCTTACTGAGCCCCGAGACAACTTTCTTCGATTATGGTTGCGGATATGGAGATGATATCAATCGTCTACGCGAGATGGGAGTCGATTCGACTGGTTGGGATCCGAACTACCATCCCACGGAAAAGTTAAGACATTCGGAGATCGTTAACCTGGGCTATGTGGTGAATGTCATCGAGGATCCTATCGAGCGAACAAGTGTTCTTAGAAAAGCATGGTCGTTGGCGCGAAAACTCCTTATCGTTTCTGCGCGCCTAACTATTGAAGAAAAGAAGGCCGGTACGCAAACTCCTTACGCAGACGGTGGCGTAACGCGACGCGGCACGTTTCAGAAATTTTACGAACAGCATGAATTGCGAGACTGGCTCAACGAGGCTCTCGGTGCACCGAACTTTGCCGTTGCGCCTGGGGTGTTTTTCGTCTTTCGTGATCCAAGCGCACTTCAATCATTCACCGCTTCAGGCCAGAGACGAGCAATCCTTCCGCCCCGCCAGAAACTAGGCCACGCTGTTTTTGAACGAAACCGAAACTTGTTCGATAAGCTTATTGCATTTGTAGCTAGTCGCGGGCGACTTCCAGATAAGCTGGAGATCGACGTAGCATCTGATATTCAGAAACACATCGGCAGTCTGCAGCGGGCTTTCTCAATTATTCGTCAAGTAACCGGCTCCGAGCAATGGGATCGCATTCGGGAAGAACGATCTCAGGACTTGTTGGTTTATCTCGCGCTTAATCGCTTCGGTGGTCGCCCAAGATTCTCGGCACTTTCGAGCGATATTCAATTGGACGTTCGCGCGTTCTTTTCGACTTATCGCAGAGCTTGCGAGCTAGCCGATGGCCTACTATTCTCCGTGGGAAAACCAGAGGTGATAAACGAAGCTTGCAGAATGTCACCCGTAGGAAAACAGACTCCTGAGGCGCTCTACATCCATATAAGTGCGCTTCCTTTCCTCCCAGCAGTTTTACGTACTTATGAGGGGTGTGCCAGAGGATATATCGGCGCGGTCGAGGGAGCGAATGTAATTAAGCTTCATCGATGGAAGCCAAAAGTCTCCTATCTTCATTACCCAGAATTTGACCGTGCGCCGCATCCAGCGCTCGCTGCTTCACTCGTAGTTCCGCTTCAAGACTTCCACGTTCGGTACTACGAATATGATCCCTCTGCTAATCCGTTCATCCTTCATCGAAAAGAAGCCATGGTAGCTCCAGACTATCCACTCAAGAACAAGTTTGCTCGCCTCACGAAACAAGAAGAACGGTTTGGTTTGTATGAGAAAGCTGTCGATATTGGCACCCGCGATGCTTGGCAACTGTTGCTAAGAGAAAAGAGCGTCTATCACGCTGGGCACCGGCTCCTACGTCGTACAAGCGATCCACAGCAAACGCAGGTTTTAGCTTCCGGGGCACCAGAGTCCGCTCCTGCATCCCTCTAAGGTTCAACTGCATCCCGCTAGCATTTCGGTCGATCTTCAGTTTCACGTTATTGGTCGCATTGACTCTCGCCCTTCGAGCGTCATATGTTTGGCTGATTAAGCGGAGTAAGCCGAATGCCTTTCACGGTCCAGAGTCTCATCGAAGGTCGTCATCCACCTCTTGCGGTGCCTCTATCCGAGACCGTCCAGAGAGCATTAGAGCGGATGATAGAACACGATTTTAGCCAACTTCCTGTCGTCGATAATGAGAATGTCGTTCAGGGTATGGTTACAAGTTCGTCAATAGTTCGAGCAGCGAGTAATTTTGACGTCACAATAAAGAACCTCCGAGTCTCGGATGCTCTGGTGAAGACACGAAGGTATCGTGTAGAGGACGATCTCTCCGACCTGCTCAACGGCTTGAGAGATAACTATGCGGTTCTCATCGTTGACGGCGAAGACCGTTTGATTGGCATCGTTACGAGCTATGACACTACAGATTTCTTCCGACGCCGCGCCGAGGACTTAATGCTAGTTGAGGATATTGAAACCACACTCAAAGACTTGGTTTTAGCTTCCTTTGTCAACAACGCGGGTCAAACAGATGAGAAAGCGTTGGCGGCGGTAATCGAAGAGGTCACGAGTTCAAGGCGTTCTGAACTTGGCAGATTTCAGCAAGGTCTAAGGCACTTTTTGAAACTCAGTGGAACCGATCAGACTCCAAACTCAAAGTGGGTGGAAGAAGCCTTCCTGACGGTTGAAGAAAAGAAAACTCCAAAGACTTTCACTCAGCTAACCTTCAGTGATTATATTGCTCTGTTTCTGCATAAGGGTCGTTGGCCGCTTTATAGCGCTGTATTTGGGCTTGATGCCGACGCTGTTTCAAAGATTTTAAATGAGGTCCGAGAGGCAAGAAATACTCTGGCACATTTTCACAGCGACCTTACGCTGAGACAGCGCCAGTTGCTTCGATTTTGTGCGGATTGGCTGGCCCGACACCAGCCAAATGTCCAGTTTGCTTTTGTGAAGAGTGATGCCGAAACCAAGAATCTTCTGCCTGGGGAGCATGGGCCAGGCTTAACTGACAGCCGGTACGCGCCGTTAGCACTTTGGTTGCAAAGATTGCCGTTAAGCGAAGACAAAGTGTCGCTCACCTTTAGAGAAATCGAAGACATGATCGGAGATAGTCTCCCGGAGTCTGCCCGTAAACATCGCGTCTGGTGGTCTAATGAGTCGGATAGACAGGCTGCGCAGTGGTTAAGCGTTGGATGGCGGGTTTCATCGATTAACGTAGCGAACGAAGATGTTACGTTTGCGAGAATTAAGGAATGGGAACCCGCCTACAGAAACTTCTTCAGCTCACTCTTAAGGGATTTGCGTGCAGCAGATCAGTTCTCGATTCGGGCAACTGCTCCAAGCGGCGCAAGTTGGACTGACGTTGCGGCGTTACCAGACCATGGCCCACAAGCTGCCGTATTCGCATTTTCCTTTATCCGAGACGACCGCTTTCGGGTCGAACTATATATCGATACTGGCGATAAGGACAGAAACAAACATATCTTCGATGGTCTTGCAGCGCGCAAGAGCGTGATCGAGTCAACGCTTGGAGCCCCTCTGAGTTGGGAACGAATCAATTACAACCGCCCGACGGGTCAAGATTATCAACCCGTTTCGCGTATCGCGATTTACACCGAAGGGAATATCAATGATAGCGAGGATACTAAGGCAAAGCTCCGACAATGGGCCGTAGAGACAATGACTAAATTCCATCGGGTCATTGCACCGTATCTAGTGGAGCTTCTCACTCAATCTTAGAAAGGATACGGACCTAGACCAGTCTAGTTTGGCATGGGACAACCATCGCTAAGAATCAGAATCGATCACTCACATGAGCCTAACATTTCATCAAACGTTTTCCCTTGACTGCGAAAATCTAGCGAAGGTTCTTTCAGTGGTTGTCGAGGATCCCGATACCACTAACCTCAGGATATCTGAACAGACCGGCATTGGTATTGGGAAGAATGAACGTCAGGGCAAGGTGCAGCCTATGATCGACTATGCCACTTTTGCCGGGTTAATCAACACAGCAACAGTTAATGGAAAACGGCGATTCGCGCTGACTGACGTAGGTCAAATCGTCTTCCAAGAGGACAAATGGCTTAAGAAACCCGCTACTCAATGGGTTTTGCATTACCATCTGTCGCGCGAAGGAAGTGAAGCCGAGGCGTGGACATTCTTCGTTCACGAATTCTTACCACTTCATGGCGAATTTGACCGGCCATCGGTAGAGAAGGCTCTTGAACGGAAGTTTCCAACCGTGAAAGTGAAATCTATCAATCCGGGTGTGTTGCTCACGAGTTACACGGATAGCAACTCGCTAGGACGGATTCGCCTGGTCAAGGAGCAGTCGAAGCGACAATATCTTAGGGGACAGACTTACTTCCCAAACATGCACATCGTCGCCTATATACTTGCTGAACTTTGGGACGCAAAACATCAGGGGCAGCTTATGGTGGACCCATCGATATTGCTGGAACAGGGCCATCTTGCCAGTACGATGAACCTGAGCGGATCGGAGGTCCAACAATGCTTGAACGAAATGACAACACTCGGCATTATTGCTCAAATGCGCGAGACTACTCCTTATCAGGTGTTGCGACGTTGGCCCGATAAGCTTGGGCTGCTTCGAAAATCATATGGCGAGGACTGAGCGATGTGGCAAGACGCGTGGATAAGGCGCGACAAAACTCTTTTGTATCTCATTCCACGCGATCAGTTTTCGCGCCAAGAGGCCCTAGCGCATCAGTTACCACACGCCAACGTCGTCAATTGGCGAGAGGAGTTTTTGAGAACCGTCAGGCCAAGCCAGCGTTATTTGAGTCTTAGCGTCCAGGGCGAGTTAGATCGCTTGAAGCAGATTGGGGAAATCAGAAAGAGTATCCTATGTTTTATCAATAATGAGTATTTCCTTACGCGTTTCAATGGTCCTGAGCGTGCAGCTTTTTATCGTGGGCTATGGAGCGACTTTGCTCATCACCAGAGCATCATCGTATTCACAATACTTGATAGTGTTCAGTTGTTACCGTCTGGAGTTGAGCTCGAACAGTGGGAAATGAGTGGGCGTGTAAAGCGACCTCAGCAAGTTACTCCGCTTGGAGTCCAACAATGACTCAGAAGATCAAAGACCTCATTTCATTTAACGAGCACGCCACACTTGTTAGAGGTGTGCAGCTTGACTGGTATGGCAGCACTCAACAGGAGACCGAAAACGCCCGCCTCACGACAGGGTATATTTTTAGCAGTGGAGGCCGCAGAAGGGAGTCGGCTTCAGCTATCCATATTTTCGAAAGCATTCGCGATAGCCTAAACATTCCGAACTCACTTAATGCTTTCACAGTCGTGGCGCAGTATGGGCATGGCAAGTCTCACTTCGCACTCGTACTTGCAAACTTCTTTGGACGTTCCGTTGACGATCCTCTACTAGAGAAACTCATAACCCAGATTGAATTGTGCTCCGACCCAAACACCGCCGCCCACTTTCGGTCTTTTAAGAAAAACGCTGGCAAGCCGC
The DNA here is from genome assembly GCA_963826235.1 of Pyrinomonadaceae bacterium. Taxonomy (GTDB): domain Bacteria; phylum Acidobacteriota; class Blastocatellia; order Pyrinomonadales; family Pyrinomonadaceae; genus PSRF01. Next base: position 90,744 of record CAWGWE010000004.1, read on the forward strand.
AACTTGTTGTTCGCCTTTCGGGTATTGACTTTACCGATCTTCGCCAGGGGTTTCTCAAGGCCTTGCGTCGCGCGCTCAGTGAGCACGACGCAACACGGGATTATCCGATTAAAGCTGTATCTGTTGAGGCGGCGCGGTGGCTACGATCCTTAACCCAAGATCAACGAACACGTGCCGACGAGTTTTTGGATGAACGCTATCAAACTGACGTCGATGCGCTAATTCAAGCATTGGAAAATTTTGACATCTCAAAAGAGAACGTCGCGCGCGAATTAAGTAGAGCTGTCGTAGGCGGCTGGGAAGTTAATTTTGGAACCGAGGTAAATTTACGCGATATCATTGACCAAGTTGTAAAAGATCTCTGTGTTGGTCCGGACGCTCCCTTTTACAAGATGGTGATTCTCTTTGATGAGTTAGGTGTCTATGCCGAGAAATGGTGTCACAACAGAATGAATGCTGGAGGACTAGCTCCCCAACAACTCACTGAAGCATGTGACAATAACCGCGGCCGTCTGTGTTTAGTCGGTTTCATTCAGCGAGACATTACAGGGTTTGCGAAGGGGGGAGCCCTTGAAGAGGACTTTGCAAAATGGGCCAAACGTTTTCCGGAGGAGACGACGCTCAAGCTCGAAGCGAACCTGGAACAGGTTATTAGAGGTCTGCTGCCTAAGAACCAAGAAGCCTGGGGGACGTTCGCCCGAGACAATATGCCTAGAATTACCGATGAATCTGATAAGGCGTGGGCTATTCTCGCAAGCTACCAAAGGTCTGCTAATGTCTGGACCGAAAGCAAGTTTGTAAATATCGTTGGTGTTGGTGGATTCCCATTACACCCTCTCACAACAGGTCTACTTTGCAATTTGGACTTCACCCAAGGACCGCGCACCATTATCGGCGCAGTAAGCTCGGCAGTGCACGACGTGATGGATGAATCTGCCGTCAAGTCGGGCAAGTTGAATTGGATTCGGCCCACTTTCCTGGTGGACTATTTTGAAGACAGTTTTGAAGGGAAGCATGAGCACTACTCGCTATATGCCAACGCACTAAAACATCTAGGGAACAACTCACCGCCTATTCTCTACGAGGTGCTGAAGGCCCTATTCCTTTTTTACGTCGGTGGGCTTATTCGCTATACGAGTCAATCGCATGCAACTGTTCTTTCGCAAGTGTGCGGTCTATCCGACGGGGAGGTCCAAGCAGCCCTAAAAGAGCTCGACGAAGAGTACTCCGTCATTCGCTTTTCTCAGGCCAGCAAGGAATACCAATTCTCCGGCATTGGAACTAATCGCGTTGAGATCCGGCAGCAACTGATTCGCGAGATCGCGGGTCGGACCGTACCAAGCCTCGCATCCGGCTTGGAAGAGTTGAAGATGCTCGTCCGTGTTCCGCCTCCTAGCAGCGAGGCCGCAGAGTTTATGGCTGAGCATGCGATACAAGGAGACGAGTGGCGGCTAGCCCCAAGGCTCATTGATGCAGCGAAACTCAGCTATGACAACGTTAAAACTCTAGTGGAGCAGACCCGGGACGAAGGTGCGGCGCGAGGAATCATCATCTACGTCGTATCTGAAGATGGCGTTGCGCTTGACGAAGCCAGAGAAGAGGCTACGCCGATACTGGATAAATTCCGATTCGGGGAGAACCCTCAACCAATTGTTATTGCGATTCCACAAACAAGTGCTGTGGGGATCGAGCAAGAGGTTCTGATTTACCAAGCGCTCAATGGTTGGGGGCACGCCAAGCGCGAACTCTATGGTGAGGCCTATGACGATGCAGTTAAAGACTCTGATCGTCGTTTAGAGGATCACTTTCGCGCTCATGTGAGTAGTGGAGAAGTACGCTTTCATCTTTCAAGCGTTGTCGAATCACACCTCAAAGCCTCTGAAACCAATCGCCTTGACCGTATTGCTGATCGATTGTTTGAGGAGGCTTTTCCCCACCGTCCACCTGCCAAATCCCACATCATGAAAGTTGGTAATCTGCAAGGGAACACGACGGTGGCTGAGGTATCGCGCTCACTTATTACTAACGACTTGGATTTGCCAAAGCTAAATCAGTCGACTCAGAATTTGGTAAAGGCGGTGTTGCACGAGGGACAAGACAGATGGGGCATTCTTAATATTAGAAACCGTATTCAGGAGCCGGCCAATGAACTTGTGCTCAAGGCTTGGCGCGAGATCGGCGGTGCCGTGCATGAAGATCGGCCAGTTACTTTTGACTCCCTGATAAACCGACTCCGCAACATTCCATTCGGCTACGATGACTACACGTTAACCCTACTTTTGGCAGCATGGATAGGAAAGAACAAGAACGAACTTAGCTTCACTGGTTCCCTAGAAACGAGGACGATTCGCGTACGCCCGCTCTCAGCTGCTGACCTGCAAGGTCAACTCAAGAAAGCCCGAGAGTTTGTTAAGTGGTTAAGTGAGGGAAGAGTACAGGTCCAGCAAACCGGGAAGGGCAAGAAGAAACGGGCCAACGAATACTTGAAACAGATCGAAGATGTAACCGACTACGCGAAAGCCACGCACCTCTTAACCAAGTCCGATGAGATCATTGCCGGCGTCTCTCCTGACGATGAGGTAATAACTAGACTCACCGACGCCATAGACAAACTCAACGCAGAAGTTGCCAGAATTCAAGAATACCAGTCGAAGGTGCAACGGACTAAACAAGTTGCTGAGAGAACGGAAAGTATTATTGATCTTCTAACTCTCGTCGAACAATTTCCCCAAAACCCATCTAGCTTTTTGACAACCGATGAAACCGCTGCGGTTACGACAAAACAGCTTGTCGAGCGTCGCATCGAGTCGCTTGTTGAAAAACGAACACAGCAGAGTCTAAGACGCATTGAAAGCTACGACGCCCTTTACCGAGATGTTGAAAACTTAGCGGGCAGGCTTCAAAAAGCGGGCCGAGAGGATTTGAAAGGAAAATGTCTCCTCGCCCTCGACCGAATCAAGCAGGAATATGAATCGCTGAAGGCCCACGAAAAGCATGAACAGGTCATCGCCAAATTCGAAGCCGTTGAAGTCAAGAACGCACCATTGGGGTCTTGCCGGGAATTGAGTACGGCTATTGAGAGTGTTCTGACTGGCGAATTGGGGACTGCCACTGAAAATGCGCGTCACCGAGTTGAGAAGGTTCTGAAAGAGGTTCAGTCCCGAATAATGGCTTATGATCAGTGGCTTGAAAAGCTGCCAAATGACCTTTCCAGCTTCTCTGATTTGCAAGAGGCTCGGCAACTCTTCTACGAGATCATAGGGCACGAACCAGGGTACGCCGGCACGCCGGAACTTGAATCTTTAGAAACCTACAAGCAGAGATTGGAAGAACGTATCCGAGTTCTAGAAGAAGCAGAGAAGCAACAGGCTGCTCGAGAAGCCATGGCCTCTGCACATCTCAGCCTGGTAAATGACAGAGCCAACCGGATTCTACAGGCCGATAACCTTCATGAAGCTGTTCGAGAACTTCCGGGACTAATAGAATTAGAGCGCTCAGCAGCCAATGTTCAGTTAAATGACTCTGAACGTCAACAAGTATCTAAGTTGCTAAAGGACGCACACGACGCAATTTCAACTCAATTCGAAGCTTTGGCAAATGCTCCGCAACCCGACAACGAACGGGAGTTCGAACGACAAACTAAACAGCTACAACGGGTTCTGAACTTACTTAACGCCACACGGGATCTTCCAGCGGAATGGCATGAGCGACTATTCCAGAAACTCGATTCTGTAACGCAAGATTTCGAAAGTTGGACAGTCGAGCGCGACAAAGACATCGTCAAACGTATCGCCGATGAATTTAGCAAACTCAAGACGGTTGAGCAGCGTGCCGCGTGCCTTCTGAGGTTAACCGAGATTTGCCATGCTGAAGGTTTGCCGTCCGAATATGCTGACCGACTAAGAGATTTACTTGGTACTGAGGGCGACTAGCTAATGCGCGATATAGTTCTCGATCCATCTAAAGAGCATGATGTTAGCGAGGGATTCCTGTCGGTCGAGACAGAGGTGGACTTTCTGCGTCTTGATACTAATGAGAACCGTCTCTGGATTCGAGGCGAGCATCTTTGTCGTTGGGTCGCTGAACTCTATAGGGCGCGTGGCTCCTCTCCAAATGTGAAGATCGGCGAACTCTCGTCGCCGCGTGTCCGCTTGCGGGCACTCGTTGGATCAGAGGCAGAGGGTGTTAGCGGGGAACTGTTAAGACAAGTTTTGCAGATTTTAGATCGCCACGGTGACGCGACCCTAAGCGAGGTACTCTCTCGGCTTAGCGATAACGACGATTTTTGGAGTGAATCGCCTTCGATAAATCACGCTGCACGATGGCTTCTGTTATCTATCAGGGATGAATTCCATCCGCTCGTTGAGGAGCAAAGAAAGCGTTGGGTGCAGATGGTTTCTCAGGAGACACTCAAGACAATATATGAAATTCCAATAGATCAACGAGGAAGTGCTCTTATAGAGTGGCTCTGCCCCGATTCAGGGGCACATGAGCTTGGGGTATTTCCAATTAGAGTACACAACAAGGCGCGTCTCCTTTTGGAAGAAGAGTGGGGACGGCGATTACGAGCAACCGATGGAGCTGCGGTTGAGAACTTCTCTCCAAGCAATAACCCAAACGGATCATTTATTGCCCATGCGGCTTATGAGTACTTCAGATCTAATGTCAAAGACTTGACCCCAGCGAGGGCGGCCCGTATCAGTTCTCGACTCAGTGCTCTCGAACGATCGCGGCTGAGCCAGCTAATTCCTGTCTCATGCCCGGCTCCGCTTTCCTTAGATGCTTCAGTTGAAGATGCATTGTCGTGGACTGTTGACGAGTACCTTCCATTCAGACAGTGGCAAGTGCGCGCCGACGCAAATGACGTTGATGACATACAGCGCTTGGGCGACTCATTTGCTGATTGGGTTCTTAACCACTATCCATCGCTGACCACTTCCAGTAGAGAGTCTTCAGCGCTCAATGTGCGTGGACGCTTCCTGGTTGATGACGAAGCAAAGCTAAATCCTGTCCTTTGGGTTGTTGTTGACGGACTAAATTATGCCAACCATCGATTACTGCTGCGTCTCCTAGGAGAGACAGAAAGCGAACTTGGCGTGATAAAGGATTTGAGAGTGCTCTCAGTCCTGCCAACGGTTACTGAAAAGGCTAAATACGCATTAACCAGCGGTATGTTTCCTCAAGAGAACAATCGAGGAGAGTGGGGTATTCAAAGAGTGTTTCAATCTGCCTTTCCTGCTGGCGAATACGCTGGCGAAACGCAAATTGATCGCTTGCATTTGGCGCTTGCCAAGGACGCTACCGACGTCTGCTACTGGAATATGACAGCTATCGACGCTGAGTATCATAAACAGACGGACCCGCATGCCACCATACACAATATCGAAAAAAGATTGGAAGCACTCGCACGAAACATAAGTGATGTGGTGATGAAGTCAAAGCATCGAGACCGCATGGCTGTGGTCATTTCTACAGATCACGGACAAATGCTTGGGCCCTGTGTGAGCACCCAAGTTGGGCCGAGCGACATTAACATGCATGGCCGTACAGCATTTGGTAGCCTTTTCAACGTAACTTCTGAAGCCGATAAGGCATATGTAAAAGACCCAAACAACTCAATGGTTGTGTTAAATCCCATTAGTTTTCATCTCAATGAGCCGACGACGATAGCGCTTAAGTCTTTCTACTTTGGTAGCTGGACGAAAGACTCGCAGGGACGGGCATGGGGGGTCCACGGTGGACTTTATCCCGAAGAGGTTGTCCTCGGTTTGTCAGTGCTCAAGAGGCGGCCAGTGCGAAAAAAGATTACTGCCGTCATTGGCGGTACAGGAGAGGTTGGGAGGACCGAAGCTACGACGCTGATGGTGGATAATCCGAATGCCGCGCCTATTGTCGCCATGACGCTAACGTTGAACGAAATTACTGAATATGTGCCTGGTCAGCCACTGCTGACTGGTGTACGCGCAGGGGCGGCAGAGCGGATTAGTGTAGTTATTCAGAAGTTCCCAGCCCCAACTGTAGGGGACAAGCTACAGGTCAGTGGTTCCTTACTCTATGAATTTGAAGATGGTATCCAACACCAGTGCGAAGTGACCGGCATTCTGGTCTGCAAACAGATGTACAGCGGACAGCGACCATCTCTTCGCGACAGGGTAAAGAAATGAGCCTCATAGAAGATCAAAAGGTACGAGAGGTTTTCGGCCCTTTGGCTATGGATAAGCGGCGGTTGCCTTCGAGTGGTCTTACGAAGTTAGGGGTTCCCTCGTACGTTGGTGAATGGATACTTGAAGAGATTGTGCCGGGCACGGGCTCGTTAAGTGAAGAAGAACTGGGAACTCTGGGTCAATTTACCGAACAAATGTTACCTCGCCGGAACGAGCAAAACGTATATCGCAACCGTCTCCTTACTGGTGATGTGTTGCCGCTGCTTGCGTACATGAGCGTTGAGGTGGATATCACTCGCTCCAAGCAAGACAGGTCCGCAAAGATCCCCGCCTTAGGGTTTCACGATTGTTGGATATCAGACTCAATTATTCAGAATAACGAAGCCCTTCTGAGACAGGGAATGTGGGGTATTGTGGAATTAGTGAGCTCTAAGGATGGAATTCAGGTTGCTGGCTTCGATCCGATGCAGGCTACTGTCGACCTAAAGCAATTCTGTCAAAAGCGCAAAGAGTTCGACGCTGATGAATGGCGAGGCTTGATGCTCACCTCTTGCGGATATAATCCGTCCGCCTATAGCGTCACGCAGCAGATTTGGATTCTCTGCAGACTGTTGCCTATCGTTCAGAAGAACACTCACATTATGGAGCTCGCGCCGAAGGGAACCGGCAAGAGTTTCATTTATGAGAACATTAGCCCACGAGTATATCTCACTAGTGGGAACATCACTCCGGCGGTTCTGTTCTTCAACAACGCAACGCAGCAGCCTGGCCTTCTCGCGCGCTATGACGTAGTTGTTATCGACGAGGTGCAACGACTAAAGTTGTCAATGCCTGAAGAAGTAATAAGCAATCTCAAGACTTACTTAGCGAATGGTAGGATTCGTCGGGGAGGTAAAGCAGACATTCCCAGTGATTGTGGTTTGGTGCTTCTCGCCAATATTAGTTTGAATCAGGATCAACAGCCCGACTCAGAGATGGTTATTCAAGAACTCCCAAAGTTTATGCACGAAACGGCTTTTTTGGACCGGTTCCGGGGCATCCTTCCTGGCTGGAAGATTCCTAAGTTCCATCAAGAGTGCATCGCTTCAGGTGTGGGTTTGAAGGCAGATCTGTTTAGCGACACGCTAACTGCAATGCGCTTTGAAACCTATTATGACGAGTGGGTTCGAACCCGTTTAAGATTTCCCGATAACACTCCGATTCGAGATCAGGAGGCAATTGTAGGAAATGCAAGCGGCCTCATCAAGATCCTATATCCCGACCTTAAGGTCAGTGACGACGCCTTTAACAATTATTGCTTACAGCCCGCTATTGAAATGCGACAGATTGTGAGAACGCAGCTATGGCAACTCGATGAGGAATATCGACAGACAGACAAGTTCTTGAGTGCCACCTTAATTGAAGCAGCCCAGGTCCATGAAGAAATTCAAAGGGTAGATCAAGCCGAGCCTCCATCACCTTAACTTCTTTGGAAGCGCGCAGTCCTCCGGCGCTTTATTCTAACCGCCGCTTTAGATCTTTGGCGCGGCGAGCGCAAGTAAACCGCGATTTTCTTTGACCGGCGGGGTTAGGGCACGCTGAATCAGGTCGCGAAGTAGTTTGCTCGAATGAACTTCGGTTGTCTTTTTAATACGATTGGAGACCTCTCGAAACGGAAGCAGGGTCACATAGTAACCCAGTCACCCATGACGCCACGCATTGTGGGTGGTTGCAACGGTTCCACCTCTAACGAAGCCCCCTAATGACCTTGCTCACTTTTCCGGAGAACTGGGTGTTAAAAGGAGGAAGCAAAGCGTCCAGTAACCTATTCTCAGCTGTTTCGATGTGGATAGGTATAAAGCAACACTCCAGGTATCCTTCCCACCATAAATCAGCCCTGTTCAACTTTCTCCGGACGTGTCAACACGATTGGTCTTCTGAATCATCAAGAGTCGGGAAATAGTGTCGGCGACCAATACGATCTCTTTTGGTTTATGCAGGGCTGCATTCGCGCCCACCTTGAGAGCTTGCTGCCTAATTGGCTCAGCAGACAGCAAAACTATGAGCGTTTGCTGACGATGGGCCATGGTTCTCGTTAACCGCGTGATCTCTAATCCGCTAATGCCAGGCAAGTCATTGTCTAGGAGTAATAGGTCATAGTGCGCGTCGCTGGCGATTCTCTCCACCGCACGGGTTCCATCATCACAGGTCTCGACAGTCCAGCCTTCGCACTCAAGCGTCTCCTTGACCACGCTGGCCACTACCTCGTTGTCCTCAACATGAAGGATTGAGAACTGAGACGCTGAGTGCATTCCACTGTGGGAGTTCTTACTGTAGGGCATGGGATGCACGAGAAGGTGATCTTTTCTTGGACGGACCGGAGACCTTGAGTCCGTTAGATCCCGATCCCGGGGAGCTGATCAATGAGATAAGGCTTAGTGTCAGCGCAATCTATTGAGTTCTCCGCTTGCGAGGGCGCTTCGGCGAACGTACTTTCAACAGATCTTTATGCCTGGAGTCGATCATGTAGGCTAGGCCCTGGTAACTCAATCCTAGTAAGCGAGCTGCCTGTGTTACGCGCCCATTAGTTTGAGCTAGGGCCTTTGCAATCATTTCGCGTTCGGTGTCCAGAAGTTTTTGCTGAAAATCGAAACCCTTGGTGAGTAGAATTTCAGTCGCATCGTCAGCGCTTAGATCGCTTCTCACGCTCTGAACAAACTTTCCTGCCGCTAAGTTTAATCTCGACAAGACGTCCTGGCTTTGTGAGTCTGCGAGCCATTCACGGGCTCGTTCGTATGCGGCTTGCAAGGTCGCTGGTGACAGGTCGCTTATTTCTTCAATTAAGCAGAGGGCTGCGAGGCCCGCCTTACTATAAGCGTCAACTTGCAGAGCGACTTCTATGGCGTTCTGAAAAATCAGTTGTGCACGTTGCGCTTGATTGAATCGTGCTAATGCGATCGCTTGGGTGATTAGGGCGTCGGCTACCAAAGCTTGATGACCGCTCTTTGCCAAGGCAGTGGCGGCCGTTCGCGCCAAAGCTGCCGCTTCCTTGAATTTTCCCTGCGCGAGCAGTACCTGCGCTCGTGTTTCATCGATCTGCGCTGTGTGGGCTTTGTTTCTGAAACTGACGGTTAGACGGCGCGCTTCGTCGAGATATTTGTGAGCGTCAGCGAATCGTGAAAGCTTGTAAAACAAAAGTCCAAGATTGTTCTTAACGTCGGCACGGTAGGTTGGATTGCGTGCTAACTTGAATTGAGCTGCGGCCTGCTTGTATTCATTGATGGCACGCTGAAAATACTCGTTTCTATTTTCGGGCGTAGCCAAATTGCGAAGAATGATAGCGATTTGATTGTGATAAGCACCTTTGGTGGTGTGGTTAGGACCCTTTTGAAACAGGCCTGTATTGTTTTCCAGGATGCTGAGTGCTTCGCAATAGCGCCCGGCAGTCCACTCAATAGTTGTAAGCTTAAGAATAGCCCTCGCTCTGGTATCACCTTCAGTTGTTAGTTCCTTCAGCGCTTCGCTGAGCATGATTCGTGCTTCGTTTGATTCGCCGTTTCGCCAATAGCAGTAGGCTAGTTCAACTTGGGCAGCCGCAACCTTTTTCCGATCAGTTATCAGATTGAAATAGTTGATTGCTTCGCTGATTAGATTCTTGGCTGTTTCCTGCGCGTCGTCGATTTGAATCTTACTTCCGATCCATCCAGTCAAAATACCGACGCATAACAAGACTTCAGCAGCGACAGAAGCATGCAGTCCGCTGGTGTCTGGTCGCTCGCCAACTCGTCGCCAGAAACGCTTCATGGTGGCTTGTGCGCCTTGGTGATCCTCGCGGTCATACTGGTCCAAGGCAGCGCGACACCTGAGCAGAGCTTCGTCATTAGCTGAAAGGTGGGAACTTGTAAGTTTTGGTGAGGCTATTTTCAAGGAAATAGACCTTTTAGGATGTGAGTCCGAAACCTTGCTTTTCCCCGGCGCCCGAATATTAGCCATCCAAGCTGTGCTTCGCAACAACTTTATTCTCGAAAAGTATCCGGTATTATTGCAAGCGTTCTTGCATCCTCAATCACAAAGGAAAACAAGATGAGAAGACTCATGTTGGCAACAGCCCTCGCGTGTGTGCTTTCGGCCACGGCGATCGCTGGAGAGATACCGACCACCGGTGCGCCTGCCCCGGGGGAGATACCGACAACGGGTGTGACGGTAGCTGGAGAGATACCCACTACAGGTGCTCCGGTTGCGCCGCCATCATCCTCGAATTCGATGGTGGTAAACGCGATACTCACACTTATTAGTATCGTCGTCTAGTAGGAAGGAAACCTTGAAGCGAATCGAGAAGCCGCCCCTCGGCGGTGAGGTAGAGTTGTGTGTACTGGAAAGTATAATTAGTTTGCCCTCCGATGAGATCAGAACGGGGAAAATCGGATACAAGTGGAGAATCTAAAAGCAGCTGCAACTGTAAAGTTTTGAGCGAAGGCTAGAGTTGTGCGCGGCGTCTTAGACCCTTTCTGACGGGATTCTTATGGTAAAAATACCGAGAGGCCGGATTTTGTCCGGCCTCAGATCGGTTGGCGGAGGCATTCAGCCTCAGCGGTTGCTGTCCTCACCCCAGCAACCAACGCCGAATGCGCAGGATCTAATACATTCGCAATTGCGTGTCAATAAAAGATTTGTTGCATTAAACTATGAAAATCTCGTGCTTGGTTGCTCTTTCTTTCCAAACAAAGCTCCGGTTGGTTCCCAGTGTCGGCAGCTTTCCTTGCTGTACTGCATTTGTCAGGGTGAGTTCTTCGCGACATAGGAGGTCTCCACGAAATGAAAGTCGCTTTGAATTTGGCCGTAGTTACTCCTAAACGACTGGCATTGCTAAAGACACTTGTCACGCTGGCAACATTACAACAAGCGACGCTCTGTCGCCCCTGCAATTCGGCCACATTTCTATCCCCATATTGGACTTGACTCACAATCTAGTCTGCTGGTCTATCAAATAGTTCGAAGCCGTTCTTTTTGCACGCATCGCTCCTGTCCGCAAGCTCATTCACAGACTTGTCATTCAAATTGCAAAGACAATCAACTGCCTGTACGTTCAAAAAAACCAAAAACGTAAATATGTTTTTGAGATTAGTGCGTAGCACTTTGCGGCTGTATGGTTGAACTCGCTTAAGCTTGAGTGTGTTCCAGTCGATGAGATGGTTCGCAGAATCATCTGTGAACCCGAAATGAGAGGAGTGCTCGTTCAAATGTTCGCGGAGAGCTTTGAACTGACCCTGAATCCGCTTTGCAATCTCACCTGCCTTGGGCAAGCGACCTTCAATCGCTTCCTCAATTCGTGATGGATCTTCATTGAAGTAGACCATTTTTTCAAACACCTCAATAAATGGTCGCAGCAATGCTCCTGCCTCCTGCGCTAGACCGTCAAGAGCAAGACTATAGCTTCCTAGCAATAGATTCCGGCCTTTGATCAAAGTAAGCGCACACACCCTCGAGTAAGGTTCTGAACCGTGTTCAGTTTCGAGGCGAAGGACGCACTCGTCTAATAAGTCAAACGCTTCGCTCAAGACTTCAGCCTCAACCTTGAGGGGTCCGTCAAACTCTGCAATAGCCTTGTTTCGGGTATTCCACAAACTCATCAGTATCTTCCTATTGGCACACCTAACGGTTCTTTGAGTAAGGACTCAGCTTTCATTCCATTCCCTTCATTCCAGCCGAGAATCTTGATTCGAGTTCCGCTGGCGCTGAACCGGCTGACAGCGCTTAGCTGGCGGAGGCCCATAGTTCGTTTAGGATTTGCCTCGCTACATCCAAGAACCGACGATGATCGTTACCAAGTTGCACTGAAATCTCGCGCGTCTCTTGCCCAGTGGCGGTGCCAACAGCTATCAACGGCGCATACTCCAGCAGAGCATAGGCCTGCTGAACAAAATAGGAGCGCGGCTGCTCACCTAACTCTGAACGCGGCGCCGCTGCCTTGGCCCAAAGCGTCTCAAATTCAAAAGTGGACTCCACGGGCAAACAGCCTCCGACTACTGATAGCGGCAAGCGATGCGCCGCTGGGTCGCGAAGTTCCTTTAGCTCTACTGCCCAATCCTCATAATCCCGCAGAGTCTTCCGCAAATCCGGCTTGAGTCGCTCTAGCGCATCGAGGAAATCTTTTCGGAATAGATCACAACGTGACCGAGTGCGACGGTCTTTCTCGTCTGCCTCAACGATCGAGAACTGATAGTTCAAAGCCCAAGCCAAATTGTCGAGGCAACCGCGCAGATTGAGATAGTAGGAGTTGAGATGAACGTTGAGTTCCTCAACCTCATATGGATTGAGCGGCTGGTCAGCCGGGCTCTTTGTTTTTACGCGGAGCTTGATCCGACTACATTGCATCATAAGAAGGCGACGATTGAAGCCTTCTCTGATGTGCCTACTCGCTTCCAGACGCAAACGCGGAGAGTTGAGGAGGGATTCCTCCAGCAGTTTGTATTCGGCCAGTACAAACTCATCGTCGTCATAAAACTGATCTGATTGCGCCAACACTGCGTGGTGCTCCTAGCCGCTAATCTTCTAATCCGTGTCCAGTCTCGTGAAACACGAGCATTTCCAATATAACATGCAGCAACTTCGCTAATTAGACGACTAACAAGCAACCTTTTCTTCTGACTCATACTTTGGACCAACGCACTCCTTCTCGTCAGAAGAAGGTTATGTGCTGGCTACGATGTCCGATTAGCGCGTCCCGCGCGCTCCCACTTAATAAGGACTCGGCTTCCATTCGATTTTCATTCCATTTCAGCCGAGATCAATCAATTCTGATTCGGTTTCCCCCTCTTCGTTCTCATTGTCCACGACAGCCCGCCCGCGCAACTCTGCGCTTCGCTTCAAGTGCTCCACTCCGTTGCGCCACAGGTGTGCGCGGTCAAGCGCCCAGTCGTAGCCAACGTCTCTACGAGGGGGAAACACCCTCTTAAAGATCAAAACACTACGACAGAGAGAAGGGGCAAAGACAATGGAGAACCAAAAACAATCAGCAGGCATTCCGAAGTGGGCAGCTTTACTCGTGGAAGCAGTCAACAAGCCAGGCCTGATCATGGAAGCCTATTCCGCTTTCCATAACTACAGCATCGGCAATCAAATTCTCGCACTCGTGCAATGCCACGTGCGCGGACTACAGCCAGGGCCAATCAACACGTTTCCGAAGTGGCAGACATTAGGCCGCGTTGTAAGGCGTGGCGAACGGGCATTGACGCTTTGCATGCCAATCACGCGCAAACAACGTGACGACGAATCAGAGGAAGAACACACATTCACCAGCTTTGCATATAAGCCGCGATGGTTTGTCCTTAGCCAGACTCACGGACGCGAACTTGAACCGACAACGATTCCAGAGTGGGACTCTGAGAAAGCGATTGTGGCGCTTAGTGTTGAACGCATCGAATTCGATAAGACTGACGGGAACTGTCAGGGATTCGCTCGCAAGCGTCAGATAGCAATTAACCCCGTCGCCCAACTTCCATACAAGACACTGTTCCACGAACTCGCACACGTCATTCTCGGCCACACCACCGAGGCCGACTTCGCAGACACCGAAACGACGCCAAGAAGTTTGCGGGAAGTAGAAGCCGAAGCCGTTGCGCTTCTCTGTTGCGAATCGTTGAGCCTTGAAGGAGCCGACTACTGCCGAGGCTATATCCAGAATTGGCTTTATCAGGGAGTTGGTTTCAACGCCGACGCCATTCCCGAAAAAAGCGCTCAGAAAATCTTTCGCGCCGCCGATCAAATCATACGCGCCGGACGGACACAGCCTGAGCAATCGACAGAAACCGAACAGTAACACGCAGCCGAAACGAAACGGGTCAGGAAAGCGCGTCAACGCTCGCCTGACCCACACACCAAAACTTAATCCCGGACAGGAGAAAGATTGATGCTAAGCCAGAACTCTATACCCACGCGCACACCACAGGCAACTGAGCTTGTCGCGGGAACTCATGAGCTTGTAACCGAATTACAAGAACGCTTACGCGCTGGAGAGTCTTTCGACAATCCGAAACTAACGGAGATCGCCGATAAGAGTTTTGGCGGCACTCGCGCACAAGGTAGGTACACATCGCGCGACGCCTATGATGCTTTAGAAATCGCGGTCAACAAATATCTCGACAGCCAGGCGCGAGAGCTAATGCAGATGGACGTGAGCGAAGCGCTTGTATCCGTATTGCGTCCGTTGACGAAGCGACTAGCGCGACAATGCGACCGCACGTTAGAGCAAACCGAGCTACAACAATTCTCGACACCGCCGACGCTCGCATACCTCGCAGCCCGAATTCTGAACCCACAGAACAACGAGATAGTTTTAGAACCATCAGCCGGAACGGGAAGCCTCGCGATCTGGCCGCGTTCTATCGGCGCACAAAGTATCTGCAATGAGATCAACCCGCGCCGTAACGCGCTACTCACGCAAGAGCTAGGTTTTGAAACCTATCAGCTTGACGCCGAGATCATTGACGACCTCTTACCCGCCGACATTCAACCCACCGCGATCTTGATGAATCCACCATTCAGCGCGACAGGCGGTAGAGTGGCGAAGCATTCAACGCACTACGGAGCGCGACACATCGAGAGCGCTCTTAGACGGTTGCAGCACGGCGGGCGCTTAGTTGCCATCAGCGGCGAAGGAATGCGCTTTCAAGTGAGCGCCTTTAGCGCATGGTGGCAGCGAATCGCAAAGACGTACAACGTCCGCGCCAATCTTCACTTGAACGGTAACGAATATGGAAAGTACGGAACGACCTTCGACGTACAACTTCTCGTCATTGACAAGACCGGAAAGTCTCCGGGCGAAAACTGGAAAGAACAGCTTGAGAACATCGTTTGGAGCGATGCCGCGACAATAGAGGATGCCTGGGAAGCATTGAGCGACATTGCCGCCCGGCACGACACGACTACAGATCAGAACTTCGACCGAGAGACAGACGAAGCGAACCAAACTCTATTCGTCTCTTACTCGCCAGCAAAGTTGAGAGGCGGTAAACCGCATCCGGCCGTAATCGTTGAATCATCATCCATGGCGGCAGTCGTACCGCCAGATATTACCTACAGGCCGCACCTTGCAGCAGAGATCATCACCGAAGGCCGACTATCCGACGTTCAACTTGAGCGCGTTATCTATGCCGGCCAGCGACACGAGCAGCAATTAGCAGACGGATCGCGAGCCGGTTTCTTTGTTGGCGACGGAACAGGAGTCGGCAAGGGACGCATTCTCGCAGGTATCATCGCCGATAACTTCAATCAGGGACGTAAGCGCGCGTTGTGGCTTTCAGTCAATAACGACTTACTAGAAGCGACGCGGCGCGACCTCACTGACTTAGGACTTGAGAGCATCCCGCTTGCTCGCATCAATGACTATCCGGCAGCAGCAGAGATCACGCTCCCGCAAGGCGTAGTCTTTAGCTCCTACTCTTCGCTTATCGCCGCAGCCAAAACAGGCGAGCGCCGAATTGATCAGATTCAGAAGTGGTTAGGCACATCCGCCGTAGTCATATTCGACGAGGCACACAAAGCGAAGAATGCGCTTGCAAGCGGTTTCGGCGAACCAACACTCACCGGACAAGCAGTGATCGATCTACAAGACCCCGAACGCAATCCAGATTATCGAGTCGTTTATTCATCAGCGACCGGAGCGACCGACGTTCGCAACATGGCTTATATGGTACGGCTTGGATTGTGGGGCATTGGCACGAGCTTCCCAGGCGGCTTTCAAGAGTTTATGCAGGAGATCGAATCAGGCGGCGTTGGCGCAATGGAAATGGTAAGCCGCGATATGAAGGCGCTTGGAATGTACCTGTCAGGATCAATCTCTTTCGGCCTTTGTCCTCAGAGCAGAAAAGCGGTTGAGTATCGCGAAAGGATTCATCGTCTAACACCGGAACAGAGAGAAATGTACAACCGCGCAGCCGCAGCGTGGCAAGCAGTATTGCGCAACATAGACGAGGCGTTACTAATCACAAACGGCGGACGCCGCGCCCGAGCAACGGCGCTCAATCAGTTTTGGGGAGATCATCAGCGATTCTTTAGGCAAGTGATCTGCGCTTTCAAAGTGCCGAGTGTAATTGCAGAGAGTGAGGCAGCATTGAGCGAGGGTAAGTCAATCGTGATCTCGCTTGTGGGAACCGGAGAAGCCAAGACACGAGAACAGGTAGCGAAAGCCACCGCTAACGGTGGAATGCTTGAGGACTTGGACTTCTCACCGCGTGAAGTAATCGCCGCAATGGTTGACCGTGGTTTCCCAACGACGCTCTATCAAGACGTCACAGACCCAGGCACCGGCAAAACAATTCAAGTGCCCGTTAGAGACGCGCAAGGCAACACTGTGCAGAGCAAGGAAGCCTTGCGAATGAAACAGGAGTTGATTGACGGACTCTCCGCTTTAGAGCTTCCCGAAAATCCACTTGATCAGCTTGTCAATCACTTTGGAGAGAGCAAGGTTGCAGAACTCACAGGGAGAACGCGCCGCCTAATCCGAGATTCGCGTACT
Source organism: Pyrinomonadaceae bacterium (assembly GCA_963826235.1). Classification (GTDB taxonomy): domain Bacteria; phylum Acidobacteriota; class Blastocatellia; order Pyrinomonadales; family Pyrinomonadaceae; genus PSRF01. The sequence goes on from CAWGWE010000004.1 coordinate 107,403, forward strand.
GGACAGATGCAATACAAGAAGCGAGCGCCCGAAGGCGTAGCGATGGACAGAACGAACGTCTATGAGATGGAACAATTCCAATCCGCCAAGAAGCGGATCGCGATCATCAGCGACGCAGCATCAACAGGAATTTCGCTTCACGCTTCCAATCGAGACGAGAATCGCCAGCGACGTGTACATATCACACTTGAACTTGGTTGGAGCGCCGATAAACAGATGCAGACCTTTGGCCGTACACACCGATCAGATCAGGCAGTACCGCCAGAATACGTTTTGCTTTCAACGGAGCTTGGCGGTGAGAAGCGTTTTAGCTCGACGATTGCGCGTAGGCTTGGCAGTCTCGGAGCATTGACCAAAGGCGACCGAGGCGCAGCAGATAACGGCGACCTCGCAAAGTACAACTTCGAAACGGAAGAAGGCCGAGCCGCCTTGAGTCTATCGTTGCGTCGCATCATGAAAGGCGAGAACGTGCCGGGACTCGACAATCCAAGGCAGACCTTACGAGACATAGGCTTGCTAGTGCGAGATCGAGACGGCGGCGAGAACATACGCAAAGAAGATGAATACAACGTGCCGAGGTTTCTTAACCGAGTGCTCGCGTTAGAGGTTGAGCAACAGAACGCTTTGTTTGATTACTTCGCTGACTTGTTCGATCAGACCGTACGATATGCCAAAGCGAACGGAACGTTTGACGAGGGAGTCACAGACATTAAGGCCCTTGCGGTCCGAGTCGCAGTTCCGCCGAGCGTGGTTCATACAGACGAGATCACCCAGGCGCAAACGACACACTACACACTTGAGGTTGACGTTCCTTCCAGGGCAGTCAGCTTCGAAGAAGCAGAGGAAGCAAGGCAACGTAAGGGCGGCGCTTTCTTGCGCCACCGCAAGAACGCGCAGTTTGTCTTGGCGGTTGAATCAGGGCGCCACACCGATCCGGCGACGGGCAACAGCTATCGCACTTTCGCAGTTTGGAAACCGGAAGCAGCACACGCGACCTACATTCACGACGACGAGCTTAACGAGAAGTTCAAAGCAGTCTCACCTGAACGGGCGCGTAACTGGTGGTCGCAGAAGTATGACACGATCCCGCCGATTGAAACCCTCGAAACTCACATTATCAGCGGAGCAATCATTCCGCTTTGGCAGCGCCTAAAAACGAACGAGGATGCCCGGCTGCGAGTGGTACGAGTGATTACAGAGGATCAGCAAAGAATCGTTGGCATTCAAATACCACCGGATAATGTTGGAGCAGTTTTGCGGTCGATTGGCCTAACGCGCGATCTCCGAGAGCCAGACGAAATCTTTTACGCTGTGCTTGATGAAGGCGACGAAATAAACCTCGCTTATAACCTCAAACTTCGCAGAGGATCGATTCACTCCGAGCCAGCCATTGAATTAAGCGGAGCCAACCCCTACAAGTTTGCCGAACTTCGCGAGCTTGGTCTAATCAATGAGCAGATCAATTGGAAGCAGCGCTTTTTCATTCCCACGGATGAGACAACGGGCATCGAAATACTTTCCGCTTTGCTTGATCGCTATCCGGTAGTAGTTGCCGACGAAGCAGGAAGCAAACCCGAGGTAGAGACTATCGAAGCATCACCACAGATGACTCCGACGAACATTATTGAGCTTGGTCAATGGATCATTGCGGTCGCTGATGGAACCTGCGGAGAAGAAGCGGCCAATGAGATTGACCTGCAGCTTGAGCCAAAAGCGCTTGCGATTCGAACAGGAACAGAACAAGTGCCCTTGCATGAGTCCGAAGAGCCAGCGACTTTCACGCTGCAAAGCGACCCGATGCCTTGGCTTGGACAGGCGACCAGCACAACTCAGTTAGCTTTTGATTTCGCTTGAGCGGCCTGCTAAGTTAAAAAAACATGCCGAAGAATTTCCAAATTCTGTTCCGCTGGAACAGAATTTGGTCCATTAGATCATTTCGAACGGCGAGCGAGAAACGCACTGCTCAACAGTGTTATCAGCGTAACCGTCAGCCATCGTTGGCACGTCGCTAGGCGGGGAAGTCACATCAAGCGATACCATGCAGGGAGTTGCGTTGTGCCCGAACACAACAAACATAACGTCGAACAACTAATCCATTCGATTTGCGCGCGCCGCTCAAGCTTGGACGCACTTGCCCAGCGACTGCGAACGCCCGAAATCCTAGCTGCCTTTAACAAGTCGGATCACAACTCCTGGTGCCTCTCCGTTGCGGGAGACTCACTCGTTCGCCTCCGTATCTTTACTGAACAGAATTTCAACTTTGTTGAGACCATGGGGATCATTGCCGTCGCACGTTACATTTTTGAGTTGAGTGTCTGGCTGCAACTTTTCAAACTAGATCCGCGCTATGGGCTCGTGTACTTTAACCAACTGCTTGATACGCAGCAACACTACTTTCGATCCGTGAGAGCGCAACTTGCCCGCGAGGTTTCGTTGCTCAAGGCCTTCGGCGGCAGGGAAAAAGAAGCTCGCGAGCAAGCGCTCAAAAAGGTCAGCGATCCTTCGTCGAGAGACGATCAGAAGCAGGCACTTCTATCTACCGTCAATTCGCTGTCAGATGAAATCGACGCAGAGGCATCCAGGCGGTTTTCTATTTATGCTAAAGACGCTCAGATAAACGGCTACGAATTTCAGGCATATCTAGTTGAGACTAAGGCTGTTCCCAAAGTCGAGCACGCGCTGGTGGACATCGAACTTGAAAGGAAATGGTTTGAGGCAACCATTCCGCAAGATGTCAAAGATCTTATACCGCGTCATTGGCAATGGAGGCGGATGGCAGAGATGGTCGGTCTGACCGACGAATATGATTACATCTACTCGTTCACAAGCAAGCTGCTTCATGCGACGCCTGCCAGCATTACGACTGACCAGAAGAATCTGGAAGGTACAGAATTGGAAGTTTTCTTAAAATATATTGATGTTAAGATCGCTGATATTGAGATTCTTGCACAGGAATACTGCGAGTAAAGTAGACGCACCCACGCGGAGCATGGACAATGCACCGGTGACCTTTATCTCTGGGACACTTATGAAGGTTATCCAAATTACGCTTCCTCTCTTGCTCGTGATTTGCTTCAACAGCACAACAACGGCCCAAGGCAAATATGCCCATCTGAAGAAATGGGCCAATGAGTATCCTCTCGATTACACAACCAAACCCAAGACCAATTTCTTTGCTCTGCCCGAAATCCGCCGACCATTGTTGAGGCTGTTAGGCACCCAGAACCTAAGAAGGATGATGAAAGATTTCGGAATGGTCACGCCCATAAATCTGATCGGGGGATATTTGATTCTTGAAGGGGTCACATCCAATAGAACTCCTGCCACTGAAGTTGAAAATGTGATCGTCGCAGTAAACATCAATGATAAAGCCGGAACTATCATGGTATTTTTTTCTGGTATAGGAGAACGCTTTGGGCGAGTGGAATATTTCTGCACCAATGGAAAGTCGTGCAACGGCTTGCCAAATGAAGTCCGCAACAAGATCAAAGAATGGGAGCACTAGATGAGGCTTAATCCATGGACGTGGGAACCGGAGGACGAGCGATCATAACTTAGACCGGCAACTGACTATTTCGTAAAACGTATCGACTTGAAAAACTTACGGCACACTGCTCTATCAACTTCTTTGTTATCGATAAGCGAGCCGCATCCCAACGTGTACATCCGCCCACGGCGAAGAATGGAATGATCTAATCGATGTAGCTTATTCTGCGAGTCTTTAACAGGCTGCCAAACTTCCATTTCAATAATATTTTTGGCCACCCGATGGACTTGCACTACTCGCTCACCTCTATCCCGAGCCGCACCAGCCGCTTCAATCTCATCCTTCTGGCCAAACTCATTGGCATCGCGGGATCGCGGGTCTCCTCCAATATCTTGAAGGTTTATGGAGAAATGCTTCCCGTCTTTGGTAGACACTTGGTAATGCCTGATTGATGTGACCGGCCCCTCGACACTTGACTCAAATGGTTCTGGCTTGGACGGAAACGCTAAAGAGAAATCCCCATCGGGACCCTTGAAAATGTACCAGCCCACAGGTGTTGCGGATCTATTCGATATGCGAGAGGAGTCTCGTCTCTGAGCAATTGCGAGGTAGTGAGGAGCGACTGCAATTAATAGAAGATAGAACAGGAGTAAGGTAATCTTGCAGGCTGCTAGGTGTGCACCGGATTTCATCATGGAAGACCAACCTCATTGATTTTCTCTCTTAAGATTCAGCCGACGCCGAACTCTGGGGATAACCGGCGAGCACACGCAACGAACATGAGAGGCCCGCTCGCGAGTCCGGTTCATCTTCTTAGACCTCTGGATATTGAACACGACCGTTCTCCGCAACGACGATGTGTCCTCGCTTCTGCAACTCAGAAAACATTCTCTCTTTGTCGCGATCGGAAATGCCGCCTTGAAACTGAAACATGGCAGCGATTGAGTTGAAGAGCGCCTCTTTCTTGGACGGCTTCAGTTTCCGGAGCCTACCAGCTACATATTGAACCAGCTCTGCGTCGAGCTTGGCGGTTGGACCGGGTTTCTGCCTCTGTTCCGGCTTCTGTTCCTCTTCCTCTTTCCGAGCCAGTTGAATCAACAGCTGCGCTAAGCGAAACTTGTCACGGTAACTGAGTTGCTCGATTTCCTTAGATAGTTCGCTATAGGTCATGACACGTCCGTCGAGTTATCAATCTTCTGTTCTTCTCTGAGGTCTAACGACTTGTTGCGCCACGTTTTTTTGGTGCGGTCGGTTTACGTTCTGGCAGCCAGCGCACCCAAGTGTCGCCACGCAATTCGTAGCCTGAAACGCTGATCACGAGGTCGCCTTTCGCGCCATAAGTGAATTTCACGGGAGGCCATTCTCCCAAGCAGGTCGTTAGCACCGGCGACACGTTGACGTTAATCTGCGTTGGTGGTTGCGGGTCGCCGACGGACGAGAATTTCAACGCATAAAGATTTCCACCGGCGCAAGCCCCTTGTCCCATGCTGGTGCGCAACAAAAGATAGTCGCCGTCATACCCATTGAACGTAGCAACGACGATTAAGAAGCCGCCATCTGGCGTGGCGAATTGCTTGAGTAGTTTTCCGCCAGCCCTAATTGAGACCGTCTCGAAATCCGCAGCTTCGTTGCCACGAGCCACTGTGAACTCCACGGTCTGACCAAGAACGACGGCGCGAGCGACATCGTCCTGTCCACGCGCGGTTGTTGCCAGCCAGCACAGAGCAAGAACCAAACAGGTTCGTGCGAGAGTCGTTTGCATCAAGTGAATTTCTGTTTCACTGACTTCTCGTCAGGCTCCACTTGAGTCGGAATATTATCCGGTTCCCGCATATCATTCCATCTTATTCTAAGTCACAAAGCGTCAGCCGGTCTTCTGACTCCACGTCCACCACGGTTGAGTACATAAGAGCTGTCAATAGCGCATCTCCATGCCCTTCTCAATGTCCTGGGCGAGCTTGGCTCCCATTCGACTGACGATCATGGAGATAGCTTGGAGCTTGGCAGAATCAACGGCAGCTTTGTGCGTGATCGCGGCACTGTCTATTCGGCCCGTGAATTCAACCTGGGTAGCCTGATTACTGATTCCTAAAGCGGTCTTGTGTCCGGCGATGGAGGTGCCTGCGGCAGCGTACGCGGCTCCCGCCGATTCTCTGCCTTGTTGCATGGAGATCGCGGCCATCCGGTCACCAGTTTGGCGGTCAACTTTTTGAGCCTCGATAAAGTTTTGGGTGGCGTTGGCGTTCATGCCAGCTGTTGACTCTATTCGCGCGGCATCGTAACCGCGCTGATGTAGAGTGAGCGGCAAGGCACCATGTTTACCGCCTGAGGCCGTCGATACCGTTCCAGAAACGCCTTCACGGACGAGGTCAATAGGACCACCAACCAATGGGATGCTATTCAAGCCTCTTGACCACTCTTGTTTGCGCCCCACTTGGGAATCTGTGTTCGCTTCACGCGCTTGCCGAGTGCTTAGCGTATTGTTATCTCTAATGGATCGCTGAGTCCCAATCTGCGACATCTGCTCGTTGTAACCAGCGAGGCCACGGTTGGCACTGCCGAACATGGTATACGCCTGACTTGCGCCTGCACGAGCGGCAGCCATGGAAGCGCCGGCGCTGGCCTGTGCTGATGAGAGTGCCTGAGCCTTGCCCGCTATGAAGCCAGCTTGATTGCGCAACATCCCAGATTCTTTGTTGGCCCTGGCTTCGGTTGTCTGTGAATCGTATGTACCTTGGGCCTGAGTGTTTTGCGCTGCCTGATTTATGGAAGCCGCAGCGGTACTGCTGTAAGCCTCGACGCCGGTTCCGATAATCATTGCCGCAAACTGCGACATTGCAGCAGAGACGCCCTCATAGATTTGACCCATCGAGAACCGATAAGCCAGGTAGGGCGAGATCCAGAGACAAGCCCCGGCAATCGTCATCATGAAGGCGGCGATTGCCACTGTATGCACGGGCGAGGCAAAGTTGCTCTTGATGGCGTACATCGAGGCATAGTTCCAGTTGTAAAGAGGTTCCGAATCGCCCAGAGCCATGGCCATGTTGCCGAACAGATAGGCAAGTGCGCGAATGAAGTAGCTCACCGCAGGCCATATCAGAGTCAGTACGCCCGCGCCCCAGACGAAGGGATACGCGACTTTGTGCGCGAGCTTCTGATCGATGGCGACGGCCATCATTAAAGGAGCGGCGGCTTTAAAGATCAGTACCAGCACGCCGCCTAAGAGAAGCAGCCAGAAATCGCCCGCTTCGAGAATGGTGCGGGAAACGTTCAACCAGTTGAAGAGCGTCGGCAAAGTGTAGGAAGAATCGTTTAGCTTCTTATCAAGGTCTTTGATCGTGCCCTCATTATCGTAGAGCACGCCGACGAACGTGCCGGTCGTCGCAGTGTTGGGCCTCACCGTGAAGTCACGCCCGTCCACCTTCACCGTAAAAGTGCCCATCGTCATCTTCTCGTAGGACTCGTTGAAGCTGTCGCGCTGGCTCTTATAAAACTCGAAAAGCAGTGAGCGACCGGCGCGTCCGTTCATCTCATTACCTTCGGCAATCTCCCTGCCGGTAGCGGCCATCTGGCCGATGATCCAGACGCTTGAGCCGACCAGCCCGAAAAAGAAGAGTGAGCGAAGGAAGAAGAAGATGAGATTGGAGTTGCCCCCGGCATTTTCGCGCCAGAGACGTAGGAAGCTAAAAAGAAGCACTAACACCGCGACGGCCACGGCAATGCCATAAACCCAATCCTGAATGCGACTAAGCACTTCGTACTGGAGATAGGGAAGAAGTTGAGATGCCTTGATACTGAGACGCGCGATGTGGTCCGAAAGCGTCGGCCCGCTGGGCGCAGGCGTTTGTGCATGAGCAGTCAGCCCGCTGCACAGAAGGACCATGACCGAATACATCAACCGGATTATGCCTTTTTGATTTGTGTTAGGCATCGCTTCCTCGCCTTCGTGCTTACGGCTGCGGTCTAGGTTGAGCATCAATGATTAGATTAGTTAGCGTGCGCTCGATCTGATCTTTGGTTTGCTGCAGGCTGAGCCAGCCGTTGTTGACGGTCATAATCGAGAAGGCGAAGTTCTCCATGTCCTGCAATCTAAGACCGTACTTTGCAGCACGCTCCGTGATCTTGCCCTGCAAGTCGGAGTGCTCCTTTTCCAGCTCGGAGATGAGCTTTTGTTGCTGGAGAATGACATCGTTGAGATGAGCCACGTTGGACTGATCAATATCAGGCTTGTTCTTTTCGACTTCGAGTTGTCCTTCGGCTTGCTTCAGCGTCTCGCGAGCAACGGCCACATCCTTCTGGACCTGAACGCGACGCACACACCAACTCTCAAGCTGGCTGTCATTGCGGGCCAGCTTATCGAGACGGGCGACTGTCTCATCGGCTGAGCGCCCGATCGTGAATTTCAAATAGTTCTCTAGATCGTTGAGATCTTGCTCTGGATCGAAGATGCCGTTACGCAACCGATCATCAATGCTCTTGAGCATGGCGATGCGGTAGCGGATCATGCCTTCAAGTTGTCGCTTGAGCTGGTACGAGCCGCGTACGATCTGGCCCACACTGCTGACGAATCGCACTAGCCGCACATTACGCGCCAGTTGCTGATCAACGGTGCGGAGCACGCCCTGCATCGTGGTGAGCTGTTGCACAGTTTTATCAACCATCGTTGTGTAGTGCCGAACAGTTTCAAGCCAGCGGTTGGCCTCTTCAATTTTCTTGGCGAGTTGCAAGGAATAATTTGTCGGGTCCCAGACTGTAAACTGCGCCTGTGCCGGCGGTGCCGGTATTATCAGTATCCCGAAGAGAAGGCCGACAACCGCGCAGCGCGATAGGTAATTTCGCATCATCGTGACCTCGCTTTCATAACTGAAGTGGCTCGTCCGCCAACAGAGATTCATCAAACACAAGGCCGGAAGAACCCAGACCCTGCGGGTATTGGGCGGCAAGCCAGGCAATGACTTCGGAGAGCGGCCATTCAGGACGGAGCGCGGCGGCGCGCGCCCGCGCATTGGCTTCATCCGGATGCGTGGTAAAGGTCCACAGCAAACTAGGACTCAGGTTGTTCTGGACCGTCTCAACCTGTTGATAGTCGCCGGACCCGAGCACCATCACCCATTGAGTGTAGAGACCGTCAATGTTCTTGAGCGCACCAATGGCCTGAATGGTCCGAGATGAAAGCTTGGCATCTCGCGCCAGCAGCGATAAATCACCGGTCTGTTTACCGATCAGCTTTACTCCGGCGGTGCTCGTTACGTCATGCATTCCCTCGAAGTCGTTATAGGTGTGCGTCATCATCAGCGAGACGACGTTGTGCTTGCGACCGTGACGAGTGCCTTTTTTCAGTACCGGAATCAACCCCGGAAAACTCTCCCGATATTCATGCACCTCATCGAAGACCAGGAGCGTGGGAGCGCGGGTCCCGTCAGCTTGTTTCTCCCCTATTGCCCTAATGACGCGCGCGCCGATCCGGTTAGCTAAGGTTTGCTTGATGTCTGGTTGAAAAGCGTTGAGAGAACCCAGCTCATACACGTCGTAGGGTGAATCGAGGTGAAAGTCGGGATGAGTCGGCGCATCCAGCCACGGGTTATCGAGGTATTTCTCCAATGCGAGGGCGATTTCCTTGGCGCGATGATTGAGCGGCTCGCTGCCGAAGTCGTAGGCTTCAAGCATCGCCACTAGATCGGAATGGGTAGGTTCGCGGCGCGGTCTATCTGGACCGTTGCGAGGTGCAATGTTCTTCAAGACCTGGACAACGGCTTTGGAGAGCAGGTCGCGGGCCAGCGGATCGTCTGCATCAGCCAGGCTCATTGCGTCCATCACGATGAGAGAGATCTGTTCGGTGATCTTATTCAGTTGCAGATTTTTGCCGTAGACCAATTCGGGAAAGTCCCAAATGTTGATGGCCTTTGGTTCTTCCGGGTTGAAGCGATGATACCTTGCGCCGGTGACAAGAGCGTGCGGAGCCAGCGAGCCGCCATTGTCAAGAGCGTGTACACGCAGATGAGGAATCGTAGCCAGCGCATCATTAATGATCCGCACACCGCAGATGGTCTTACCTGTACCCGGCTCGCCGAGTATCAAGACGACAGGAGATTTGATATTCGTGCGGCTCGACTTATCCCAGAGGTTCAGGCCAATCAGCCGACCAGAGGCAGTTGTGAGCAGCGTGTGCGGACGGTGTGAGCCAGCCCAGGAAGATTCAGCAGGAATAAATGCAGCGAGCGAGTGAGCAACTTCTGTTAGCTCCCGACCGTTGGTGTCGTTGGAAGCTTCGCCGACCAGAGTGCCGGGATAAAGACAGTGCAACGCCGCCGGTTCTTCACGTCCTGCTTGTACGCCATCGAGCGTTTGGAAGGCGCTCACTAGAGTGTCAGCATTGATATCGAGTTGTTTGAGCGAGCGTTGAAACGCGCCGCGTGTCCGCGCCGGATCACCGTAGATGACGGCGTACTGCCGCATCTTTACCAGCGCTTCGCGCGAGCCGGTAATGGCTTTGCGCGTCTGCTTGAGATCGTGGAAAGACTCTTCCGCTTCCGGCGTTAATTCGTAGCGACCATCCGCGCGGGTTCCCGAGCGCTCGACATGCTTGATGTGGGAATCAAGTTTTGCCTTGGCTTTCTCGCGGTCGATGCTTATGAACTCCGTGATGATGGTATGAGCGAATGACAGACCCGGATGCGCCGTGAGCGCGCGCATCGCATCCGCTGCGATGAACTCTTCGCCGGGGGCAAATAGTGAAACCAAAGTCGCCGGATAGATGCCGTGCATCACGTACCATCCGCGATCTTCAATTGTTTCGGCGCAGAGATAGTCTCTTAGATCAAGCCCATCATATTGAGGAAGACGAGGTACAGAAGGCGCGGCCATCGCGTGGCTTTGATGGACGGCTCGCCAGAGTTGCTGGCGGTCCATCCGACGCAAGCTAAGGGGACTTTGCATCTCCAGGAGTCGGAACACCTTCTCAGCAGCGCGGACAGTCTCATCCTCATGGTCGCGGATACGGCGCACGATGCCATCATTGCGCGAGCTGGACCAGTTCGGCGCAGTCTTGCGCCTCAGTCCTCTAAAGCCTGATATTCGCCAATCAGCGGCCATCGAAGAGATGAAGGTATTAAAGCCGTGCGACGCGCGGTCGTCTTCGTGGCTAACGGGTACGCGCACGAATAGAGAAGCACGCTCCTGTCGAAACGCACGAGCGTCAGCCATCGCCTTGAAGAAATCAATGTTCAGATCATGAAGCCGAGCGGCTGGAAAGTGTGCGTGCTCGTAATCGCGAGCGCGCAAGTGTTCGGCGATGGCCCGCCCCGGATCGGGTCCGACCGCATAGCGATACTGCAAGACAGTTCCAGCCGGAAGCTCCACGGTGAGCATGTCGGCGAGGCCGTCGATGATGCCGTCTGCAACCTCGTCAGGAGCCAGCATCGTGGCCTGCAACGGAAGATCGTACCCGCGCGTGTACGAGCCGTCCGTGTGCCGCAGCAGATCCCCGTGGAGACCAATGATTGATGACTCGCGCCTACGCCCCGTCAGCCTTCTCTCCTTATGCTGCTCGCGTAGTTGTAGCAGTCGCGCTTTTTCGACTGCTCCGCATGGTCCCTTAGACCAACTGCGAAGGTCGCTACTTGCTTGCAAAGCGACGGGAATAAGACGGGCCCCCGCACCGATCGCTAAGCCTGAAACCGCAGCAGCGGTGAGTCCACCGACGATGGTAATGGGTTCCATTGATCAGTTCCTCCAACGGTTCGTTTAACTCACCTTCATCAGCCAGTTTTTGTGTGGTCGGCGTATGCGATCACCCGGCAGGGTTTTGCGAGCTACTGATCCATCTAGCAGCGCTCGAATTGAATGCTGGAACCAGTAAGATTTGCGTCCGACCTTTGTGTAACGAAAAAACGTGTAGGAGAGGGCAGCAGTGCCAATCGCGGTCACGAACCAAAGGGGCACGACGCCTATCCTTAATCGAAAGAAGAAGGGAACCAGGTAGCCAACGAGCGTTGCGCCGAGGATGTACTTCCAGTCCGCGACCACCACGCCGAACCGAATCACGGGCAAGTAGATGTTGGGTCGTACAGGTCGGTATCGCATAAATTCTCCACGGAGGCCGGGCAGGATCAGCCGTTACAGCAAACCGGCTGATCCTGATCCAACTCAACCGCGCCTACTCTTTCGATTAAAAGACCGGCAGATCGGGGCTGCGCCCATTCGCATACTCATTCCAGAGCGCCACGATGCCGCCGAAGCCGAGACAGGCAGCACCGAAGATCAATTGCGCACCCCAGGACTGCCGACGCATACCATTAACGAGTGCCCAACCGATTCCCCCGATGCCTGCTGCAACGAGTAACCAAACACCGAGGGTGACGAGGTTCTGAATCCCCGTTATCGGAGCATTGGGATTGCTGCCGGTGATGACCGGTCCACTCGTTTGCGCGGCGACAGGGGAGACCGCGGAGAGCAGAACGAGGAGCGTGGCACATATAAAAACAAGAACGGGTTGGATCAAGCGCAAGAGGACAGCCGCTTTGAAACATGCCCGCGCCAGTCGCGCTGCTCGCGACTGGTCAGAAACAAAATCGAGTTGGCCAAAGGCAACGATTGAGTGGTCCATCTTAGTTCTCCTTACAGATTCAAGCATTCAGCATTCAGTTCGGAATAGACTTCCTTCCAACGGCGCTGTCCATTCCTGCGCCGAGAGCGCTCTAACACTGACATTCCCCCCGCGCCGCTGCGGTTCATCCCTGCGCATCAGCAACCGAAGCGGATGTATCAGTGTTGTCATGAAGAGCGGATAACAAGAGGTGTGCCACGCGTTTCTTGAGACAGGAATCAAGTTTGCTGGGATCAGACTTTCAAATTGCGAGGTACACAGACTATGAGATTTAAGACTCGTACTCTTTGGCCGATCTTGATGTTGCTGTCTATTGGGTATGCCCACGCACAGGAAACGGAGACCGATGGAGCCGCAAACAAACTGCGTGCGCGCGCCAGTCTCTATGAACCGCTCATTGCCTCAGCAGGGCAACGTTACAACGTCGATCCGAGCCTCTTGTGGACGATTGCGTATCTAGAATCACGGTTCAGACGAGAAGCAATCAGCTACAAAGATGGCAAGCCATGCGCGTATGGCATGATGCAATTCACAGCGCCAACCGCCGCGCGCTATGGCCTCAAGAATCCGCACGATGTAAAAGACGCGATAGACGCGGCAGCTCGATATGTGCGCGATTTACAGAAGCGATTTGGCGCGCGCGGCGATCTAATACTTGCGGCCTATAACGCGGGCGAAGGGACAGTTGAGGCATTTCGCGATGGCAAGAGATTGGTCTTGCCTAACAACAAGATAATCAATCCCGGCAGTATTCGCACGGGAGGCGTACCGCCGTATGTGGAAACCCGCGACTACGTAGCGAGGGGCAAGATTGTCTATCAGAGCATTAGTCGCGCGGGACTCTTTCGGGCGCGACCGCGCACAGCAGTGGAAGGCTCGGCAAATGAAGACTCAGAAAGAAAAACTGCGCTAGAAGATGCGGCACTGGAGGACAGCATCTACAGTTCCGAGCCGGGAGGAAAGCAGGCAACTCAGCAGACAGTGAAATCAGCGAAGAATAGAGTTACAGCTCCGATACCAAGTTCGATCTATGTTAATTGACGGTTCGTTTTAGTGGGGCTGATCCAACTTAGTAAAGACCTATAGGGAGAAAAGCGACGCCCCCATAGGTCTTTACTTGTGTGAGCAAGTCGTCGAGGTCGGGTCAGTGTCAAAGCGTCAAAAGCGTCACAACTTTTGACGCTTTTGACACTTTTGACGCCTTGCGAGATGTCACATTTTATTTGACACCAAACCGTAGCCTTAGCGTTCTCCTCCACGTCCTGAAGTTCCTCGCATGGCACATCAGTTGTTTTCCGCGTCCCTTGAGATTTGAAATATCAATCCCTGACTTGAACCGTTTAGACAAGGACCAGGCTATGAGTCGACGCTTCACACTGGAGGAGTACTTGGAGGGATTCGTTGATGAGCACACTGACTCTGTGGAAGCAGAGATGAAGCTGCTCGTTACCGACGCCCAGGTCCACACCGTTGGCCTGTACTTCATCGAGGGCATGGTCGGTCTGATCAAATGTTTACGAAGTGAGCGCGAGACGTCCCTGTCAGAGGATACAGAGTCTGGGTACGACGACGAGATTACCGATGACGTCGCCAGAGACGAAGACGATTTCCTTAATTGAAAGGAGCTGTCCATGAGCGCGATGGTTGAAGCGTTGGAGAACACGCGGGTTAGGTCGGTCGTTGAAACACCAACCGACGAAATGAAGAATGAAGAGCAGGAAGCGATCTATTACCCGATCACGCAGCGCGATCCGAATGATATACGGACCATCCTGCGGCTGGCAGTGGCGGCGCTCGCATTCGCGACGCTCAGCCTGACGCTGGCAGGACTGCTCACTTACAAGTTGACGCGTAGCCCTTCACTCGTGGTTGTTGAACGCACGCCGGAGGGTGATCGCGTCGTTGGCGATGACCGGCGCCACACGTTGTCCGGGCCGGTGCAAGTGCTTCAGGACAAACCCGGCGATGGCGACAAGAAATACCTTGCCGTCAAGTGGGCCGAGAGTTTTTTCCAGATCGATCCACGGACGCGCCGGGCAGACATAGTGCGCGGCCTCAAGATGATGACTCCCGAAGGAGCGGTCGCACTCGTCAATCAGGTCAAACAATCAGGCGAATGGGAGACGCAACAGCGCGAAGAATGGCAAACCGTTTGGAAGCCGCAGGCTGTCACGATCAGCCGCGACGATCCTTACAAGGTGCAGTTGATTGGCCAGCAGGAAATCAGCAAGACGATTGGCGGTGTCGCTCAGCGCGACAGCCGACAGCTTGTCTTCACGGTCGCGCTAAGACCGGATACAGCAAAGCGCACTGAGGATAACCAGAACACCGGCTTCCGCATCGCCGGGATTGCCGAGATGAAAATCCTGGCCGACCAGGCTGTTGCCGGAACCGACGCCGCGAGCAGTCCACCCGCGATTTCCGTCGCGCCACCACAACCAACGCAATAAGGAGGCGGTATGAAACCGACACGATTCATGATGACGGCTCTAGCGATCATGGCGCTATGCGCAATCAGCTTGCTTGTCCGAGCGCAAAACGCGGCTAGTGGGCAGAACCGGATCAACGCGGCGACGAAAACTAGTCAAATTGCGGTAAACGAGCGAGGGAGAAAACTCGCCCATCGCAAGGCGGCAGGCAACCGATCGGGGATACCGCCGGTGACGGTGCTAAATAATCCAGAGTACCTCTCTGGCGAGGCGAACGTTTCGGTAGCCGCAAACTCAAATCCGTTGCTCCGCATCGGCATGGCCCAGAACGGTGTGACGTTGATCGAGTTTCCGGCTAGCGACAAGTTCTTTGCAATCCACGCTGGCAATTCAGATTTAGTCACGGTCGAGAAGTCTCCGAGCTTGAAGCGAGATCACCATTTGGTTCTGCGGGCGGGGAGTGGGTTTTTAGTGCCGCTTGCGCGAAGAGGACCGCAAGCCATCGCGCCAGCGACTTCGATCATTGCACAGATGGATAGCGGATTGGCGATCACGGTGATGGTCTACCCCGTAGCTTTGCTTAAGCAGCAGGCGCACCGAGTAGTCATCAACTACAAACCGGAGGAGGTTGTTAGTGCCCGCCGTGCAGCAGGATTGGCGATCAATTTGGTTGCACCGGAAGCCAGTTCGCAGACAGAACTCGCCACCGGGACGACGGCGGCTGAATCAGCGGCGAAAACATCAACGGCGACGGAATTAACCGAACCTGGGAAGGAGCCGGGCCCGAAAGCTGATTACAAGGAGCCGGTCGAAACCGCACTGAACGAGGCTATCAAGAATCCCAAGTCGTTCAAGAAATGGACCAAGGAGCGACATGGCTTAAGAGTCTCAACGCTCCCGCCTCGTGACCTGAGCGATAGCGCAAGACTCGTGATCTTCGCTGTACGTAACACCGGACGAGGACCGCTGCGGATAGTCTCTGGCTACCCCGATCTCTACGTCGAAACCCTCAATGAGAAACAACGTCCCGTCGAAGCTGGAACGAAAGTCGAGAAACTCAATCTTGTCTCTAGCGCCGGCGAGAACGCGATCCAACCCGGAGCGATTCGCTATTACGTGCTGGCCTACGAAACACCAATCTTGGGCGCGCAGCAACGCTTGAAGGTTGTGGTAGCTCACATGAGTGCCGCCGACGAGCCGGCGATGGCTGATCTGACAGCGGTAGCAAGATAAAGGAGTCAAAGCGATGCAAAACGGAAATGGCAATGGCAACGGAACGGGAGTCTCGTTTACTACAGCCGTCATTGAGGAGAATCCTTACTTCCAGCGGATTGGCGATGAGCACCAGCAAGAGCGAGCGAATACTGAGAATGAAGACTTCGACCACACCGATGAGGATGAGCAAGCGTCTGTGATAGAACTCAAAACTGAGCGCAGGAAAAAGACGCAACGTCGTCGCAGGCTCGTAGTGGCAGGAGCGGCATTCTTGATTTTAGTTAGTGCGATATGCGTCTTCGCCCTCTACTCTGGAAGCAGTACCAGAGTTGAATATGGACAGACCGCGAAGCAGTCACGGGTCGTACCACCTGCGCCGAATGCCGCTACGACAACTGCGCGGGATACCCGAACTGATCAAGCCATCGAAGAGGCTCAGCGGCTAACAACCGACACGCGGCAGGGACCCCTTGCAGATCCTCCAACGCTCAGTAACACCAATACGCCACTGGCCGCACCCGATGCGGCGCGTAACTCAGACAGCAATCTTGATACTCCGTTTAATGTCCCGCCTGACTTGGGCGGCACGGTTAAGACCAAGCCGGAGATGCTGGACTCAAGGACCAACACGAATTCGATCAGCTTCGCGGAAAGAGGTGCGTCAAGCTCAACAGCGACAGTTTCGGCAAACGATGCAAGAACGATTCGTTCACAGCGCAGCTCCGAAACCTCGCTCTACTCGAACGAGCGACCCGACCAGAGAAGCCGATCAACTGTCGGTGGTGTCCGACCAAACAGCCGCACACTCTCGGCGCGTGAAACTAGCGCAGCTGCAACAGTAGTGCTGCCGTCGTTTGGCAGCATGCTCCCGGTCCGTACCATCGGCGGACTCTACACGCTGCGTAGCGGAGCCCTCACGCGCTTAGAGCTGACGCGCGATACGAACGGCAATGGGTGGTCTATGAAGCGGGGAACGATCCTCGTCGGCACAAGCAAAGGAGGCGACTACGACCGGGCCTATGTCAGCATCGTTGGCTTCATTGATCCGCAGAGCGGAAAACTCGTGAAGCTTGGGGGAGAAGTGCTCGGCGGCGATGGAGGTGCAGGACTCAAAGGTAAACGCAGGCAGCTCGATAGCGGTTGGGCGCGCATGCTTGGCAAAGTCGGTACGGCGGCCTTGAACGTAACCGGGGCGCTTGTGGGTGGGCGCGGTAACGGCACCGTAATCATCTCTGATGGACTGCGCACTCGTGCGGTCAATCCTATCACTGACGAAATCAGCGGCGTGATCGGCGGGGAATTGGATCAGAGACAAAGCCGGGGATTCGTCGAGGTAGCAGCCGGAACGACGGGCTATGTCATGGTGACGGATCTGCCGAGCGTTATTAAAGGCACAGAGGCAATTCCCGACGTGAACGAAGAGACTCTAGCCGCGCTCACAGACATACACGCGACGCGACTAGCCACGGG
Organism: Pyrinomonadaceae bacterium; assembly: GCA_963826235.1. GTDB lineage: Bacteria > Acidobacteriota > Blastocatellia > Pyrinomonadales > Pyrinomonadaceae > PSRF01. The sequence goes on from CAWGWE010000004.1 coordinate 124,609, forward strand.
GCTGAGCGAGCGCGAGCTGGCTGACCTACTTGCTACCGGCTCGCCTGAAGAAATCAGGGCAGCCATGCCAAGAATGTCTTCCGAGATGCGCAAGATCGCGGCAGCGGTCATCGGACAATGACCCAGGGGCGAAGGCAATGGAACTGAGAGACCCAAACAAGCCAAGCATTGATCCCCGGAGACTCGTGCGCGAATGCGGCAAGCAAGCACTTGCTGAAGTCCTTGCCGCTACCGGGTACATACCGCAATCGCACACTTTGAGCGACGTCGCGCTCGCCCTGCGTCAATATCATCCGATTTTGTTCGGAGGACCGCGCGGCTCAGGCAAAACGTCGCTGGGTGAAGCTCTGGCCCAAGGCTGCAACCTCACACTTTTTTACGTTCCCGGCGTAGAAGGGCTTACTTCCAACGAGGTACTTGGCGGCTGGCGACACCGAGCGCAGGAGCGAGCAATTGAGCAATTAATCCGAGGCGGCACGGATGCAGGAATCGCACGGACGCAAGTATGGACCGAAGAGTTCTACGAAAAGGGAGAGTTCCTCGAGGCTTTCGCTTACGCCAAGAAAGCTGCGGACGGCAATGAGCCGCCGCCGGTGCTCATCGTGGATGAGGTCGAAAAGCTTGAGCTGAAGATTCAGAATCTCCTGCTGCAACCATTGGCGCGTGGTTGGGCAAACGTGCCCAAACTGGAGGGCGTGATCGGTGTTCGCCAACGCGAACATATCCCCATAGTGACGCTAACAAGCAACAACCTCAAACTGCTCTCAGAGCCGCTGCGCTCGCGTTGCTTCGTCACCTGGATGGAACTGGCTAGGCCAGAAGAGGAGGTGCGAATCCTCTGTGCGCGAGTGCCGCAGGCTGGAGCCTACCTGATTGCAGCAACGGTGAAGATCACGCAGCTCATTAAATGGGACATGCCGCAGGTTAGAGACAAACCAGGCTTACGTGAATCCATCGACTTGCTCACCGCGCTGGTGGACGACGGGGTGACGTTACTAACCGAAAAAGTAATCGCCGAATACCTGGCTTGCCTTGGTAAAGAGCAGAAAGAACTGTCCAGCTTGAGGAAAGCGCTGGCCCGGTTGGAAGAAGCGGCCAACGAAGCCCACGCCGAAATTGATGGTTGGGTTGAAGCTGCATTTGCGACTGGTGAGGACCGTAGCGAGCGAACCCTAGGCGAACTGGAGGAGGTCCGAGCATGACCAAACGGCGCAACATGCCGGTGCTAATCGTTGGAATAGTTGGAGCGCTAATCGTCAGTATTCGGTTGGTCTCGATCGCTCTACCGGAGAGAAGCGGGAAGGTAGACCCGCAAGTGAACCTAACCGAGAACCAAGCCCAGCAGATTGTCGCAGAGCAGCTGCAACAACAGGTGCGGTCTTTCATGGCTGCATCGGAAGGCGAGGTCTCACGGACCGAAGAACGGATTCGAGAGGCGATGGCTTTGGCTACGGCGGCCAGTCTATTTGCAGCTAAAGAATCTCTCGACAAGCGCATTCCTGCGAGCGTCACTGCTCTCTTATCAGGAGTCAACGACGCTGGTCTACTGCCACCAGGAATGCAAGTTGTCGATAGTTCGGGAGGCGTCAGTTCGACGCGCGGTCAGCTTTTTGTGCGCTACCGCCCAGAGCCACTTGGCGTTGAGGTGGTCTCCATCGGAAAGCAACGAATGGACGGTCCGGCCTTGTTAGTACGCGTGCCGGACGACGGCATGAGCGAAGACGGAGCGCGGCTCTATCTGGCAACGCGATTGGATGAGATTGCGATCCCGGAGCCATTCGCTCACGAGGCGAAAGTCATTGCGTTGGGATTCGCGCCTGAACCGCTGAGAGCCGTCAAGCTACCGAATCCTGATGCCGCTAAATAAGTGCGATTCAAAGAGGAGAAAGGGAATGGCAAGCAAATCTGAACGTGTGAAAGTTGAAGTTAAGGACTCGACGGCAGGCGAAGTGCGGACGTTCAATATCACGCTAACGGCACCGGCCAGTGACTTCCTGCTGACGGATCTGCTCAAACAAAGAGGCGTCATCGATGCGCTGGATGTCGAACTTAAGCAGGCTGTCAAATGCGCGACTGAGAGTTATCTGAACGCCGCAGAGAGTTTGATTGCAAAACTAGCTACAGAGCCCAAACCGTCACGGAAGTCGCGCAGTAATGGGAGAGAGAATGGCAAGCCCGACGGGGACGAGAGATCAAGTTCGATGCCTCTTTCAGAACAATCAAGAGACTTAGCCGGGGAATCATCGCAAGCTCGGTGACGACCTGAAGGAAGAGCAAAACGCAATTGATGACACAAGGCAAAACACCCTCTCTGTTCAACTTCGAGGTTCCGCCGAGAGATTGTGGAACGTTAAGGAGGTGCTTTGCACCTGAATTTTGATGACACGTCACCCCTGAAGGGTGCATACGCACGCAGACTTTTGCATGCGTATGTAAACCCGGCAGCAAAAAGAGGGTAGACGAACGTGCCTGCGGCTGCATACAAATGTATGCGTTTGCAGACACTCGATAAGATGGAAAAGTCGGTAATGCCCAAAACAAAAAAGCTGAAAACAATCTCATATCGAATCTCCGAAGAGCTGTGGCTGGAGATCGAAAGACGCGCCGCGAAGACCGGAGAAACGCCGCACCTATGGAGCCGCTCTGCAGCACTGGAGAAGCTGAATAACGAACACGGATTGAACCGCAACGAGCGCTTTTTGTTCGAGCAATTTGCGCGCGGGCAGTATCTCGTTACACAAGGTTTTCAACTGCTCGCCGAGAATAACTTGACCGCCGATGAGTGGAAGAAGTTCCGCGCCATTGCCAACGAACGAACGTCTGAGATCGCTGACGGGGCGTTGGCGATGCACGCTAAAAGGAACGGGCACGGAGGCAACTGAAGGCAGTAAATCTGGAAACAAGGAGTGACAAAAAGGAGGAGCAATGGCGAGCCGAAATCCATTCACCGAAGAGGGAAGGACACGCTTTAGAAATTTTCAGAGGCGCATCACGACCTACCTCATTCTGTGGCTGATCATCGGCTTGGGCGTAACTGCCGGCGGCATGTATCTCAAGACCAGGTATGGCTACCGGCCGCTACAACGGCTCTACTTGAAGCAGTACGTTAAAGCCTCAATCAAGTCCTTTCTGCCACGCAGTAAGCCATCCAAGTTCACCCTACTAGTGCGCGTTGTAAACGATCCGGCTACCGGCAAAGAACAGGTTTTGGGCTGTACGGATGATGAAGTGACGCCCGTCAGGGACGAGACTGGCCGAGTTAAGTTCGATCAGAAGCTGGGGCCATTCTTTACCTTGCACGCGGGGATACCTCACAAGTTTTTCTATTGGCGCGACGTTTGGCAGATGGACAAGCAGATGTACCCGTGGCTGAAGGACCAAATCTACGAAGGCCGGTCGCCTCTTGCGTTGTATTGGATCTGCTTTCTGCCTCTTCCGGTCATCATGCTGTTGGGCTTGCTCATCTCGATCAAGGTTGATCTCAGATTGAATAGTGAGTACGAAGCCGGAGATCTCCTTCGCGGCGTTCGGGTGCTTAAACCCAAGGAATATGAGCAGGAGATCGGGCAGCGAGAAAAGGGAATTGGGTTACCCGTATTCATGCCAACGAGGGTTGAACGATGAACGGCAGATTGAGATCGAAGCAAAGTCCTGGAGCGCATTTGATCGCAAGTTTCAGAGATTACTTTGGGTTTGAAGAACACCCAACTTGGATCAGGATGCCACGTGCGGACGAAACTGAGCACGTCATGCTATTAGGCGATCCGGGTACTGGCAAGAGCCAAACAATTCATCACTTCTTATTGCAGATCGCGGCACGCCGACCGGCTGAAGCGGTGGTAATCTATGACCCCGCCTGTGAGTTTATCAAGCGCCACTACAATCGAAATCGGGGTGACATCATTCTTAACCCGCTCGACTCGCGATCACCCTACTGGTCTCCTGCACGCGAGGTTAGTGTTCTTACCGACAAGAAGCTGTTAGCTGAAAGTTTTTTTCCGGGTAAATCCGATGCGAACCAAGCCTCGACTTCGGGATTCTTTTTGAAAGCGTCGCGCGCCATCTTCGGACGGATGCTGGAGTTCAAACCGACACCCGCGCAGATGGTCAAGTGGCTCAGAAGCGCGGACGCTCTTGACATGATCGTCGAAGGAACCGAGCACGCGCACCTCATTCCGAAGAGTGCCCACGGGCAGCGTGCAGGTGTTTTGGGCGTGCTTTCCGATCTTGGCGAAACGTTGCGATTGCTTCCAGAGCAGGACGAATGTGAGGCAGAGATTAGCCTCTCGGGATGGGCGAGTCGTCGTCAAGGATGGATCTTTATTACCTCGACAATGGATACGCGTGAAGCACTGCGCCCACTACAGGCGGTGTTCATCAACGTATTGATGAAACGCTTAATGTCAGTCTCATCTGAATGGGGCCAGGCGCATCCGTGCTGGGTGATTGTGGATGAGGTTCACTCGCTGCACCGGCTCCCTGCGCTTTACGAAACTGAGAGTGAGGGTCGCAAGTACGGCCTCAAACTTATTCAGGGAACGCAGGGCAAAACGCAGTATGAGGAGTATTACGACCGACTGGCAAAAGCGATGCTAGCCGCGCCCAAGCTAAAGCTTTTCTTCCGCTGTGGTGAAGCTGAATCGGCCCGTTGGATCAGCGATACGATAGGAGAGTACGAGGTCGAGAAACCAAAAATCGGGACGACTGCCAGCGTCGAGGACAAGGGCCGCGATGCGGTTAACTACTCGACAGTCACTGAACATAGGCAGGCCATCAGCAAGGAAGAGATCATGTCTTTGCCCGACCTTCACGGCTACTGGAAATACGCTGACGCGGTAGTTCCGTTTCGCCTTCCACTGGCCCCAGTAACGATCGTGGCGCGAGGGTACATCCCGCGTGAAATGAGTCAGAGCGAAGTCTACTTTCCCGCACCTAACCAAGATGAGAAGAAGAAGTCGGCTCGTACGCCGAAGAAGGGCAAGCAGGATACGAGACGCCACGAGCATTTGATCTCTGACTCTGAGAATGCGAAACAGCTCGGCAGTTCCTTGGCTGTGACGATCCGTGAAGCTGCGCATACCGGACCGCACCTGGCGCCGGAGGCTGAAATGGCGATGACACCAGAGATTGCGCCGACGGCGCTGGAGATCGGCGAGGTCGATCAAGAACTGGAAGCCGCCCAGATTGAGATGTGAAAGTGTGGTCGCCAGCGATGAAAGATTCTGACTACAACGATCCAACCCTCCAGACATAGCCGCCATGATGACCATGAGCAAGCCTCTGGGCGCAGGGCAGGCCAAAGATTACTATCAAGCCGAATACACAAACACGCAGGAGAGCTACTACACCGAAGACGAGAACGTTAAGGGTGAGTGGTTCGGCAAACAAGCGGAGGCTTGGAACCTCGAAGGGGAAGTAAAGCAGGAACCATTCGAGCGTCTCTGCGAAGGCCAAGACCCGCATACGGGTATGCAGCTCGTCCGGCATATCCCATCGAAAAAGTACGAGAACATATACGGTGAAGTGGTTGAGACCAGCGAACACCGGGCGGGTTGGGATGCAACCTTCTCAGCGCCCAAGAGTGTTTCTCTCGCGGCATTGGTTGGCGGCGATGAGAGAATAATGGCTGCGCATAACAAAGGTGTGGATGCGTCTCTCAGGGAGTTGGAGAAATACGCACAAGCTCGCATCGGCGGCAACAATCCGGCAGAAACTACGGGCAAGTTGATCGCTGCCAAGTTCAGGCATGACGCGGCGCGTCCTGACCGCACCACCGGGTACGCCGCGCCCCAGCTTCACACCCATGTCGTTATCTTCAATCTGACGCAAACCGAAGACGACCGCATCAAGCCGATCCAACCACTCCAGTTGTTCAGGAGCCAGCAATACACGACGGCGATTTATCGCACGGTCTTGGCTGCGGAACTGCAAAAGCTTGGTTACGAGGTGACGGTGGACGCCCGCACGGGCGCGCCGGAGATCAACGGCTTCACTAAAGACTATCTAGCCGCCAGCAGCCCACGCCGCCAGGAAATCGAGCATGAAGCCGCCGAGATGAAAGAGCGTTTAGCTGGGCAAGGTATCAGCGTCGAGGATGGCGCAGGCCTGCGGCAGGCGGCTGCGAAGACAGACCGCATGAGCAAACAATACGACCGACAAGAAATGCGCGCTCGCCACTTGGAGATGGATGCCAGATTCGGCGAGCAAGCGATGCGCGTCGCACAATCCGCGCAGGAGCGTGGGTCAGTGATTCTCGGTGATGACGAGATTAGATCGCGGGCGCAATCCGCAGTGACGTTTGCGAGAGTGAACGCGGGAGAGCGAGAAGCGGTGGTAGACAAGCGGCGTGTAGTGGTGGACGCGCTCAGAAGAAATCTGACTTTCACAACCTATGACGCTGTGATCGAGGAGCTAAATGAAAGAATCGAGAGCGGCGAATTCATCAGGTTGCTCAGGAACGACAAGATGGAGGACTTGACCACCTCGCAGACCGTGGCGATGGAGCAGAGCAACATCCAACGAGTAGTTGCCGGTAGGGGAACGCAGGACCCGATCCTTGAGCGAGAAAGGAGTGGTCCCATAGTCGAAGAGATCACAGCGAAGAATGGGATTACATTCAATGAGAGCCAACGTGAAGCCGTAAGAACGATCCTTGAGAGTGACGACCGGATCGTAGGCTTGCAAGGTCTGGCCGGCACGGGAAAGACGACGACGCTTGCCGTTATAAGAGAGGCAGCAGAGCAGCAGGGCTATCAGATCGAGGGGTTCGCGCCGACGGGAGCAGCAGCAGACTTGCTAGCCGAGAGTGGGATCAAGACCTCGACCTTGCAGAGGTTCGTCGCTAGCACACAGATGGAGTCTGATGATGGAAAGAAGATTCTCTATGTGATGGACGAATCTTCGCTATCAGACACTCGAAACATGTTTCTCTTCTTCAAGAAAGCTGGTCCAGTGGCGCGACTCTTGTTGGTTGGTGATACGGGACAGCACCAGGCCGTCGAAGCGGGTGTGCCGTTTGAGCAATTCGTCAAAGCAGGGATGCAGACCGCTACGTTAGATGAGATTGTCCGGCAGAAATCTGACTTGAAAATACCTGTCGAACAACTTTCGAACAAAGAGATCCTCGCCGCCGTCAGGACGCTCTCCGAGCAAGGACGGATCACGGAGATCGCTGACGACGAAGATCGCTTGACGGCCATCGCCAAAGACTTCCTGAGTAATCCAAAAGGGACGCTCGTAATCTCGCCTGCGAACGAAGAACGTGTGGCTATTAATTCGATCATCCATCGGCAGCTTCAAGAACAAGGCGTCGTGAGCCAGGACGATCATGAACTGAAGGTGCTTGCGACTCGCCAGGACATGACCGGAGCCGAACGCACCTTCGCTCTCGCATATGTGCCGGGTGAAGACATCATTCGCTACAACAAGACCAGCAAGCTATACGCGATTAAGCCTGGTGACTACGGACAAGTGCTCAACGCGAATCACAGCGACAACACGATCACGGTCCGACTGAAAAGCGGGAGGGAGATAACTTACAACCCGCAAAGACTGTCAGGTGTCGCCGTATACAAAGAGGCTAAGCGGCAGTTTGCCGAGGGAGATCGAATCCAGTTTCGCGCGCCCTTTGCAGAAGCGAAGGTAAAGAACAGCGAGTTGGGCACGATCACTGAGATCGCCGACGGAAACCTTACGGTGGCACTCGCCGGAAAGCGTGTCGTTACTTTCAGTCCAGAGAGATTTCCGCATCTGGACCACGGCTATGCAGTGACGAGTTATTCGGCCCAGGGCAAAACGATGGATCGAGTCTTAGTCAACGCCGAAACGACAGAAACCGATCTCCTTCTTAACCAGCGGATGGCCTATGTTGCAGTGTCGCGTGCCAGATTCGATGCCCGCGTTTACACAGACTCCGCAACGGACTTAGGAGCCGCATTGAACAGGCCGAAGGACAAGGAGATGGCGCTCGAAGCTTTGAAAGAGTCGCAGACGCATATAGCGGCATTCGACAAGCCACAGAGTATCGGACGAGCGAAGCTGCCCGAACTGAAGCCAGGAGACGGTGACTCTTCGATCTCTCGGCTTAGAGGCCGCGCGATCGTTGCTGAGTCCGACGTCGCCGTTGCAGAAAAGCGGTTGGAAGATTTCGAGAAGTCGAAACACTTCGCCAATTTCGAGATCAACGGTGAGCAGTTGTCGCTCGTTAAAGTGGATCAGCAGGAACGACGCAAGGAGCGCGAGATAGACTTTGACAAACGAACGGTCTCAGCCTACCGAATGAGGCTATATGGCGTAATACACAATCCAATTAAGCTCTATAACATCGTCGACTACAAGGAGAAAGCCGCAAAAGCGAAAGTGCGCATAAAGCGAACACGCGACGAGATCAAACAACTTCAGCCAATTCGCGAAAGAGTTAATGAGTTCATCGACGAGCGTCGGGCAGTGCTGCGAACTAGTATCGCTCAGGAGACGAAATCGTTCCGAACCCTCACTGACTCGTTAGCAGTGGAGATGGATTTGCTGTCCAAACAAGGACAGGGAATTCCGCAGCCAGAGTTCAATGGGCAGGAATTGGATCAGTTGGAAGCAAACGCTACCAAACTTCGTGATCCCAAGATGCTCAAGGCGGCGTTAGATTTTCATGAACAGATGCATGGTGAGACGTCGGAAGGTATGGAGAAAATAACAACGCGCGCTGGCAGCGTGGAGAAGTCAGCGAAAGCATCAGTGCGTAGCGCAACCGAGCGCATTCGGAGCTTTGTAGGAAACCGAGAGTTCTTTCCTGTCTTATTCAAAGGCATTGATGGCAGCGAGAAGACGGCATCACTCAATGAGCTAGCGCCAACGACTTTCGGAGAGAAGGTGGTCAGCTACTTCTCGTTGAGTCAGCGGTTAGAGATCGCTGCCGTGCAACAGGCGCTGTACCAACATCACTCGGACTTGCTACAAGAGCGCGATACGCTTCAGCAGTTTGCCCGAAGCGTCGGTGAGATCACCGAGACCTACCGAGAGAAACTTCAGACGTTGAACGCCGTCACACCGCAAGCGCAATTAACCTCTCAAGAGGTCATCGGAATTGAGAGCCTTTCCGCCCAGCAAACAATCACTAGTCTTGGAACGCAGTTTCCAGAAGTGACCGTTTCGGCCACAAGCGGTAACGGTATTGCAGGTATTAGTAATCCCGCGCAGCAGGCAGCACAAGGAATTGATCCAAAGATGGACAATCAACAACCAACGTCAGATGATCATCTGGAACAAGCTCGGCAAAGGCTCGACAAAGTTTCGGCTGAATCCGTCGCTGCCAATGAGACAGGCATGGGCCCAGGGCTGGCCGCCGATACCGAGGCGGCAGGCTCAGAAGCCTTGGCGGCGTTGCTATAGCGGTGTCTCAGGACCATTCGTTAGGATCGCGCAAAAACCTGGCGGCCTGCACAAAAGGGAACTACGTGACAGCCCTTACTGACATACGGCAGGCCGAGGGGGCAGGTCCGGACGGAGCGCTTTGGGGCGACGTGCGATCAGCATTCAAACTTCGAAGAACAGGTCACTTGCGAAGCATCCTATCGCGCCGTCATTTGCAAGCCTTATAGGCGCTAGGGCTTCTCGCTCCTCCAGTCCGAGGCACGCTGGATCTCGCTTTCAGGCGAACCGAACCACTTATTGTCGAAAAGAGTCTTCTGTACTTTGTTTACCACTTTGCGAAGCTCATCGACTGGTATCTTGTACTGCCTCGAAACATTCTGCAGGGCTTGTTGCTCGGACACAGACGAGGGCACGTTGATGACAGCATGATACATCTTATATTCATTAACCGTGAAGGACGCCACGGACGGAGCCTTTTGAACACTAGCGGATTTCGTTCCCTCCTTCGATGATCCGGCGTTCGACCGAACACTGCTACTTGAGTAGCAACCAATTCCACGTAGTTCCTCGTTTATCCTCACAACGACCGGTGATTTCGGATCAAGTGAATTTCGAATGTCGAAGAGTTCAGCACAGCTTGCTCCATCATCCAATCGTTGCTTAAATCCGGGATAGTCCGCACCAGGGCTCGGTTTCGGAGACTCAAGTTGCGAGTTAGTAGTTTGCAATTCTTGAGAGTTTGATACTAACGCGTTACTTTTACACCCAAGCATCATAGCCAGCCACAAGACAAAGACCGCCATCGCTACAAGTGAGGAATTGCCCTTCAAGTCGTGTTTTCCGTTCTTATTTAACATCACTTACTAGTTTTCCCGTCAGCAGCTTTTCTTAAGCGACAGGCGCTTTCCCCAGTGGAACAGCTTCGACCCTTCGGATGCATAGTACCTTCTACGGCTCTGACGAGTCTCTTTTGGAATCGAATTGCCAGTCAAAGTGGGCTTGATTCTGCGTTCGCTTAGCTCGGTGGAGATGGCCCTGTAGACTACTTCGGGTTAGGCCCAATCGCTCTGCCGCGCTTTGTAGACTTCCCCCTGTCGCTCGACGCGCCGCCTGAATGCTGCAACGCTTCGCGCGGGCGCTCCATTGCTTGAAGGTTTCTCCGCGTCGCAACACGCAGAGTTCGAGCGGTAAGATAATGTCCCCTTCGTCAGCGATGGACTGCAACAGAGAGTGTAGCGCAACGGCATTCACGTCGGCAGCTTTCTCCACTGACGTTGACTCAACCGCAGGAACACGAAAACTTGCCTGCAGTTTTCGATTTGTGCTCGTGACAGGGTTGCTCTCGCGGGAATTAAGTTTGGCCAGCACAAACTGGACCAACTCAATCGAGATCGGCTCGTTCTCACTAACGTAACTTGTTAGCTCAAAAATCAGATTCCGCAGCGCCCGAATGTTGCCGGGATATTCACATCGACACAGAAGTGCTACGGCACGCTCATCAATCTTATAGCTCTCGCATTGTTTCAATTGCCCAACCACTGCGCTAGCAGCTTCACGCAAATAAAGAGCAATCATTGCCGGAATGTCTTCGCGGCGTTCTCTAAGCGGCGCAGTCTCAATGCTCAGTACAGCTAAACGACAATAAAGGTCATCACGGAATTGGCCAGACTGAATCATCATGGGTAAGTTCCGCGAGGTTGCAGCGATAATCTGTACATTACAGAAGACATGTCGGTTAGTGCCAAGTCGCTTTATCTGCTTTTCTTCAATCGCCCTGAGAAGTTTGTTTTGGACGAGAGGGAGGATGTCACCGATTTCATCAAGGAAGAGAATCCCGCCGTCAGCTTCTTCAAAAAGTCCCATATGATCGCGGGCTGCTCCGGTAAATGCGCCCTTGCAATAGCCGAAGAGTTCGGCTTCAACCAACTGCTCCGGCAAATTGGCGCAGTTAAGTTCCATGAATGGTTGGTTGGCGCGCGCTGACAGCCGGTGGATCTCACGCGCCGCATAAGTCTTACCCGTTCCAGTCTCTCCTGTGATCAAAATGTTGAAGGGTCGCCGCGCCACGCGCTCAATTTCTGCCCGCATTGTTCGCGCTTGCTGGCTCGTTTGATTCGCAAAACTATCTTTGGACTGAATAGCGGTCTTTGCGACCTCTTGGGCAGGTCGATACCGCCATCTTGGGCCTAGACTTTCGCGCTTGCGCGCCGGCGGCAGAACGATTTCATGTTGTGCTTCTGCGGCAACATCGGAGTATCTCTGACTCATAACGCCTCAATTCTAAAGGGGGCAAATGCTGCAAACGCACGCGCAGAGACCTATGTTTGACAGTTTCTCTATTTCTCTTAAGACGGGAGAACCGTATGAAGCTTCCAAGGCCAGGAGAAATTTCTAACTTACGGCAAAGTTGAGGCGCGCTCAGGCAATGTTGCGCCTTCAACTTATTGGTTACGCGCGGAGACGGGGGCAGCAGGTTATCCATACAAGCCTAACCGAATGGATGGCTTTAGGTATTTGAGTTCTGGTCAGGGGAGTAGGCCAGACTTAGGGAGGCTCCAAGGAGGGCCCCTTGATCTAGGAGACTAACGAGATTCTACTTTCTAAGCACCGACATTGCTAGCATCGGAGCGAATTAAAACACCTCATTGAGTTGCCAGAGTTTTTGCATCGCCGCCTCCTGAGGCGCAGGAACATTCAAAACATGATCAGCGATCTTTAGGGCTGGGCTATCGCTTGATTGCGTTGCAAGAAAACTGGCAAACTTGCGACCTGTTATAAGGAGATAATCCCAACAGATGTTCCTATCTTCGGGTAATTCATTAGATGCTTCGATATCCAAAACGTTCCCGCGTCGCCGTAAGAAAACCTTTTACTGTCAACGGTGTTGTTCATTTCTCAACGTGACAGAAGATCGAAGCGTTGTGGCCCGATATGTAGTTGACTACATAATGTCCTTTAGTACATACTCTGAAGGTGAAGTGGGTAGTATCGTTTCATGAGGAGTTCGACGGAGAGTTTGACGTCCTGTCACAAGCGGTGCAGGACGAACTGCTGGCACATGCCAGATTGCTCGAACAGTTTGGTCCCCAACTCGGTAGACCCCGCGTCGATACTTTGAAAGGCTCCCGACACGCAAACATGAAGGAGCTTAGATTCGATGCCGCTGATGGAGTTTGGCGCGTTGCTTTCGCTTTCGACCCAAAGCGCAGGGCTATCCTTCTGGTCGCCGGTGACAAGTCTGGCGGAAGTGAAAAGCGCTTTTATCGACAGTTAATAACTAAAGCCGATAAGCGCTTCGACGGCCATCTGGCGCGCTTGAAAAAGGGAAGGAAGAAGTAGCTATGAAGACTCTAAACCAGAAAATGAAAAGCATCGGTTCCGCTCGCCGCAAGAAGGTTGAAGCTCGTGCTTCCAGTCTGATTGCCGAAGAAATGACGTTGCAGGAACTGCGGCAGGCTCGTAAACTCACCCAAGTGCGGATGGCCAAGGCTCTCGGCATCAGCCAGGATGGCGTTTCCCGTTTGGAAAAACGCAGCGACCTTTTGCTTTCCACATTGCGGAAGAGCGTCGAAGCTATGGGCGGCAACTTGTCTCTAGTTGCTGAATTTCCCGATCGAGAGCCAGTCGTGCTGTCCGGCATCGCGGAGGTACAACCATAGCGAGAGTTTGGTGTCTGTTTGGTGTCTATTACGAGAGAGCACGAGAGAGAATATAGAGAATAACGGGGACTGTAGAGAAAGTTTTTAGCAAGAGGAAAACGACGCCAATACGCTGAATCTACGAAAATCCCTGTAATTTCGGGCATTTCAAGAAGAAATGAATTCGAATCCCCCCTTCGGCACCATCCTTCCTTATTTTTCTCAGGAATTCCCGATTTTCCTGCCTTCTTTCAGAAATTTTCAAGAATTTGCCTGCACCTGGGGTGGACTGAACTCTCGCTACTGCCAATAATTACCAATCTAGCCGCTTAAAAGGCTAACCGTGTTATTATGCTTTCGGCTCGTGGGCGACCTTTCCTAGCCCTACCGGCCGCCTCAACTTGCCTACCAGCTGGTCTTAACTAGCAAAACCCTCCGCTTATTAAAGCAACTTTGTTCGGATACTCGTGTGGGCAGGGCTAATAGGAAAAATGTTCAAAGCAGCTGAGGAGACCCGGGAACGAGCGGATAGTGATGGCGAACAAGTAAATTACGAGTCTCTAATCGATTTGCAGCATGAATCTAAAGGTACAGCTGCGAGAATTAGAGACATTTTCGCCGAAGCTATCGACGCCTGGTTATCCGGTGCGACCCCGTCTTCTGAAGATTCAGCAGAGGTACGCGAAGCCCGAGCTCTGGCTCGGCGATATCGGTATCGCTTACATTGATCTATTTCCCTCTCAGGGAAGTTCGCCCATACAAAATGATCTTGTAAATGAGATACCCGTCGAGCGTCATGCTGAAGTTTCAGTTCGTGCCTTTGCGAAGAGAAGGCAAGCGACTCCACATCGCAATATCGGATCCTTCAGATCTTCAAAGATTAGATGAGTTGGCAACCACGCTACAGACTCGCCTCGTGCCCTACGTCACTACGGCAGAGCGCAATTGAACTTGTTCTGCGAAAAGGTGACACAACGCAACGCGTCCTGCGAGAAGCTGCCTCAGATTTTCGTATCTCATTGGTCAAAGAAACTGAAAACGGCGAAGAGGTGCTTAACCTGGATAGGCTCGCTACTGACGCCGAAATGTCTCCGATCATCAAACTCGTCGATACGATCATTTTCAATGCTCTGGAATCTCGCGCCTCAGACATCCACATCGAGACCGGCGACACCGCTGTCTTTGTGAAGTTTCGCATCGACGGAGCGCTCTACGAAAAAGTTGATCCGATTGACGTCGCTTATCACAGTAGATTGATTTCGCGAATCAAGGTGATGTCGGAACTCGACATAGCCGAGTGTCGCGTACCACAAGACGGTCGCTTCCGCGTTCGTTACAAGGGCCGTAACGTCGACTTCCGCATCTCGATAATGCCTACCGGTTATGGCGAAGACGCCGTGATTCGTATTCTTGACAAAGAACAGATTAATGAAGAGTTCCGAAATTTACGACTTGATGTGATCGGTTTTTCCGAAGACGACTTACTTAAGTTTCGCCAGTACATTTCCGAACCTTACGGGATGGTGCTGGTGACGGGCCCGACGGGCTCCGGCAAGACCACCACTCTGTACGCCGCCCTCAACGAGATTCAGAAATACAGAAGACAAGATCGTAACGATTGAAGACCCGATCGAGTATCAGTTGCAGGGCGTCACGCAGATTCCGGTAAACGAAAAAAAGGGCCTGACTTTCGCTCGCGGCTTGCGCTCCATCTTGCGGCACGATCCCGACAAAATCATGATCGGTGAAATTCGCGACACCGAGACCGCCCAGATCGCCATTCAGTCCGCGTTCACCGGCCATCTCGTATTCACTACGGTACATGCGAACAACGTCATCGATGTGATTGGACGTTTTCTCAACATGGGAGTTGAACCCTATAACTTCGTTTCGTCGCTTAACTGTGTGCTGGCGCAACGGCTCGTCCGGCTCATTTGTTCCGGGTGTAAGCGACCATATCGCCCGTCAAGTGAAGAACTCCTGCAGGCAGGCTTGCGCTCTGAGGACTACCGCAACCGCATCTACTACGAAAGTACTGGATGCGATCACTGTAATCACACCGGGTATCGAGGCCGAACAGCGATTCATGAGTTGCTTGGATTAACTGACAACATCAGAGACTTGATTGTGGAACGACGGCCTGTCGTCGGAAATACGCCGCGCTGCGCAAGCTGAGGGATTAACAAGTCTGCGGGCATCAGCAATAGCCAAGCTTACAGCAGGAATTACCAGCCTACAAGAAATCAACCGCGTTACATTTGCAGAAGACAGACAACCAAACGTCAGCGATACGCGGCGTTTGACCCCAACAAACTCACGAAAATCACCCATTCGAAACTAAAGGAGGTAGCCGCCATGGAAGACCGAAGACAATCAAAGCGCCTTGACCTGAATCTACGGGCCCATGGGAAACAGCATCAGGCGTTCATCAGGGAACTGTTATCAACTGTAGCGTGGGAGGATGTTTCGTAAAGGTTCAAACTGAAGAACCAGGCGATGAACCACTGAAACTCGCGATTCAGTTGCCCAATGGAAGCGACGTAGAATTGTGGGGTAGTGTGGCTTACTACCTGCCAACAATGGGTTTCGGTCTGCGATTTACTGGCGGCTCCGAAGGTAACTTGATGCTCAATAAATGGCTCGATTACCTTCAGTCCATGCACTCCTCTTCAGTCCGGCAAGGCGCTAACGCGAGTCCCGTACTCGTTTAGATCCCAAGATCGAGACCTTTCAACTCTTAGCCGTCGTGCGACACAAGCTCACTCTTTAAAAGGTGGGCCCGGGGTTCCGTGTTTGGATCCGGGTTTTTACTTTCACACAAACGGCGTTAGCAATCCTCGGTTGTAGCTCTCGAGCACACCCGCGACTCTAACCATACTGTTGCCCGGCAGCGGATGACAAGGATTGGAGGATTTCTCTCAGAGTAGGGCGACTTTGCGTGAGCGGATGCAAACTTGCGCGAGGCCGAGGCGATCTTTCGCAAATTGCTGCCACCCTTGGTCCTCTGGCTTGGGGATAATCTGCGTAACCAATCAATTTCGTTTTATCACCAGGGCAAGTACCGGGAAGCTCTAAAGAAAGCCGCCGAAGCGTTGAGCATCTACCGCCAAAGCTTCGACGAGCACTACGATCATTACCCGACGACTAACATCAAGGGGCTCAGCCTGGCTCGTACTGGTCAAACCGATGAAGGTGAGCGGTTGGTTCGCGAGGCGGTAAAAATGCGGGTTGATTCCTTGCCCGCAGATCATTACTGGGTGCTGCTGGCGCAGAGCGCGCTAGGCGAGTGTTTGACGGTGCAGCAGCGTTACTCTGAAGCAGAGCCACTCTTAGTTGAAAGCCATCAGAAACTCACTAACTCGCAAGGCGCTGAGAATGCGCGCACAAAACTCGCAAAGCGGCGACTCGACACGCTCCACGAAAATTGGTGGCGCTGAGCTTCTTCTAAGAAACTTAAGTGGGCGCTATCTCTTGCCCGTGTAGCTTTGTTGTTCCAAAGTGTGTCCTCGTTTTTTGCCAAACGACCAGCACTGATTAACTCGTAATGACTCGAGTTAGTATTAGCGCACTCAGCCTTCGAAAAATCGCAACGCCCGGTGTGACTAGCGCTAAAGAGAGTGATTTGGGCTCGCTAGCGATCCTCTGAAGTGTTGAGTCTCACCCAAAACTCCTCCAGCGGAAAGCGATCACCCGGACACTCTGACTTCGGATTTACATCGCTATGGCGACGAATCTGTTGCCAGGTAAAGCCATATTTTTCCTGCAAACGACGAGACAGCCGGCTGAGCGCATCAATCTGCGCTGCAGTCGGCGCGGAAAGCCCCCGCTTGCCAGCAGGGTTATCGGCGCTGCTAAAGTTGCCGATCAAACAGATACCGATATAGGAGTTGTGGCCTTCCGTATGCGATCCCTGCAAAAGCTCGGGCCGGCCTTCTTCAACAGTGCCGTCGGGAAGGATGACGTAGTGATAACCGATGTTATAGAACTTTCCCCAATAGAAAATTTCGAAACCCCGTCTCTTATGAATCCTGTCGATTGTGGCTGCATCGACCGGCGTTCCGTCCAAAGGCGGCGCTACCGCCGAGTGATGGATAATAATTCCCGCCGGCCTTATTGAGTTGAGATAGGAGACGCTGAAGAAAAGTGTAACTAACGTTAGAACGGCTATTGCAGCCGCATGGAATAGGATGCGATTGCTCATTTCGACCTATGCAGCCATTCCCTGTAATAATCGATCTGCCCGGCGTTCCAAATCATCCGAAGGGATTGCCTGGTCCACCGCGATTGTATGCCATCATAAGTTGACGGTTGAAACTTACCAGAGACCGCTTTTGGGCGTCTGTTGCTGACATCAAATATGACCTGAGGGCTTGGTCCTCAACTAGAATGGTTCTTGAGGTCTGATGCTCAGCCGCTACGACTGAGTCGATCGCGGGCGCATCAAACTTTGGCGTCTCGAGCAGCCAATAAACCGAGGAGTGACCTGCGCTCTCCGGCGTCAACTGCTGTGAGGGTACTCGAAGGATCGACGTCACTAGAAATTGATCTCCATGAGAAGCGATGATGAGCGACTGCTCGCTCAGCTCGCCGCTATGTTGGGGAAGTTGCCGGGCCAACTGCTCGCGTCTCATTAAATACTCACTGCGCAAACCAAACGGCAGGGGCGAAAGAGCGCTTAAAATCGCAAATGGCGGCACAACTGCCAGGACATAAAATAGCGCTTTTGGCCAGGCCGAAAACGTAAGCCAGATCACACCGGGAAGAATTATCGCAACCTGAAGGTAGGTCAATCCTCTAAGCCGTCCCACAATTCCCATCCACCCGTTGGCTTCGTTGAGGAATGGATTAAGCGTGACCACTAAACTCCATATCGCAACCAGGCCGATAACAGCCCCGCCAACATTCCCGGCCCGGGTTCGCAATGGTCCCAACAGCAATATTAAAGCCACCACAGCCACCACGCCCAACATGAACGTTTCCGGCAAATAGTTGTGGTTTATCGGCCAATGCGGGATGGCAGTCAGTTCAGGTCGCAATTGTTCCGGTAGATCTACGATGGCTTGCGCTTTAGCCACAGCGGGGGCGAAGTAGAGGGCGACTGCGGCGAGGAGAGCAATCAAGGAAAGTTTTCCCTGTGACTTGGAATTAAGGAGTCCGCGAAATAAGAAAAGCGAAATAGCGACTAGCAACAGGATTGCTATTGCTATTTGGTGGCTGAAAAGAGCGGCTGCGAGAAAAACCACAACCAAGCCGATCCAGGTTGGGCTACGAGTCTGCGCCCAACGTACAGCGAACCACCCGGACCAGACCAACAATGTTAAGGCGCCCAGGACGTTAATGAACTCGGCAATCATGTAAAGATGCAATCCCGAAAGTCCTGCCAGGGCACTGGCAAGCGTGCCAACCCAGATGTTGCCAGTAGAACTTGTCAGCAGTGCAAAAATGCCGAGAGAGAGGAGGAAGTGCAACAGTACACTCCCTACCTTAACCGCATTCACAGAATCCTTCGCGAAATAATTAACAGCTGCGAGATAGTACAAAATTAAAGGAGTTCGTGTAGGAAAATAGAGGCGGTGATTGTGCTTCAGAGCGTCAATCTGAAGGACGTAGTAATAACCATCGACGCCGGCAGCGACGGGCGACCGCCGGAGCAAGGCTGCGTCACGCCAAACGCAGAGAAGGAGAAGAATGAGCAGCGGCACCCAACCCATTCGGACCGGTATTGAGCGTCGCATGAAAAGTTTAGGGCCAGGTGTTTGGGTCTTTTTGTGGCGTGCGAGCCCCTGCCTCTCGGAGAACAGTTACTACGGCGGTACGCCCCGCTGCTTCCGCGCGCTGAAGGGCAGTTCTATAACTTCTGTCCTGGGCATTGACCTCAGCGCCTTGAGCAAGCAAAGTCTTTACCGCACTAATATTTCCCCGCTCGCTGGCGATGATCAGCGCGGTGCGGCCAAACCGGTCTGTGGAGTTTGGGTTGGCGCCTTTTGCCAGCATGAGTTCTAGTATCTCGTCGTATCCCATGATCAGGGCGAGCACCAGCGCGTTTGTGCCCCCGGCGCTGAGGTTAGCATCAGCTCCTTGCTCGAGGAGGGCTCTAGCGGTGTCGGTGTGGCGTTTAGAGATCGCGAAAAGCAGTGCGGTGGATCCCGACTTGTCTCGCGCATTCACCTCGGCGCCGCTCGATAGTAGAGTTTTTACTGTTTCCCAATGATTCCGCCAAGCCGCCCACATCAGGGCCGTTCTTCCCTTATTGGAGGTGGCCTTAACATCAGCGCCCGCGCCTAGCAACGCTTTGACAACTTCTGTTTGACCGGCCATCGCCGCCACCATTAATACTGTCGAGGATTCTTTGTCTCGCGCCCGGATGTTGGGATTTATGCCGGCCAGTAAAGACGCTTTCACAGCCGCGACGTCGCCTTTTCTCGCGCTCTCAATAAACTCCGCGTCAGATGACCGACCATTTTGTTGCAGGCCGCTTGAGACGATTGCGGCGCGTAGCCCGGTAACGGAAATCATGACCAGGCCGATAGCTAACAAGGGAAAGATAGCGATAACTGCGTTTCGTGTAATTCTCATTTATCTTCTGAGTCCAAGGCCGCCCTCTGCGATTAACGCTGATTGGTTAGAGCCTGGCGAATCTCATTAAGGAATGCATGTGCATCTTTGTCATTGTAATTCTGCATTAGCTGGTCTTCTTCTCGGACCTGCGGCTTTACCTTGCCCCCGGGGGTGACCTCAAACATCCCTTGTGGACCACCCCGTAGTACGAAATGGCCTGCATGCCTTTTATCGATGAAGAAAACATATGATTTACCAAGCTCGGGCCTTTTCCAGAAATCGGGCATTTTCACCTCGGCAGCAGTTCCATCCTCAAACTGAACGGAGCCTCCCGGCAAACGCAGGGTGATTAGCTGATCCGTTTGGAAATCTCCTTTCAGTACGTCGGTCAACCGTATCTGGTACTCCGTCACGATGAACTTCTCGGCCGGTGGAAGTAGCTGCGTATGACTCGAATCGACGGTACCAAGAATGATGCCCGTGCTTGCTTTGGCGATTGAATTCGCATCATTGTAACGCTGCATCGGCTTTGGCTGCGCAGTAACGATATACCTGCCTTTGAGTCTTGCTTTCTCTCTTAAGGAACCTGATTGCACAGCAGCGTGCCAGCCTTCAGGATCGGTCGCTGGTCTCTTCGCAAGCACAAGCGCCAGGGCAGACAACACAACGCATAGCAAGAAACCGATCAAGACGTGTTTACGCATACTCTAAAGGCTCCGCTTAGTAGCACACCTGATAACAGTAAGTATCGCAATATCCCCACCACATACAGTCACCGGGATCGTAGGGATCATAAGCTTCACAGGAACAAGTAGTTTCGCAAATTGTGTAGCATTCTTCGTCGCAGCCAGGATCATTACAGCAAGGGTCACCACAGCATGCATCGCCACAACAGGGATCGCCCGTGCAACCGCCGCCGCCGTCATCGGGACCAATAGCGTTATCGTCCCAAACATTCGCACAACAATTGCCCTGGTTATTGTGATACTTGTTCATCTGGTAAACGTCACGGTCCTGGATGGTCGTGACGAGTGGCTTACCAGCCGAATTAAGGCCCTGCATGATCGTCGTCGCGCTCTCGCATCCGCTTCCGAGCTTATAGGCATTACCTAAAGCGACGTGACCTATTTCGTGAGAAATTATTCCGGCTAATTCCTCGGCGGTCAGAGTGGCAGCCCACGCCGGGTTAACGAAAATTTTCACCGGGTAATGCGCATGATCTGATACGGCATAGCTTTGGCTTGGGTCGCTAATGATAATGATGTCGGCGCCACTCTCGCCGCCAGCTTGACCGTTTTGAAAGAAATAGGGGGGCCTGTTTGTCGTTCCTGGTTGAGAGGTAGTGTCGGTGGCGTTGTTCCACCTCTGGGTTCCGCCCTCCGGGCAACCGCTGCACCCAAACACGGCGTTCCAAATGTTGGTAGCAGTAGTTCCGCTACCGGGCGGATTATCAAAATTGCCCGGGGTATTCCCCGTCCGAATATAAACATTTAGTTTTTGGCGACCGTCAGCAGTGTTGCCGCGGTAATTGGGAATGTGGACGGTGTTGTAATAACAGGGCGGGCAGTTTGCGGTGTTGTTGGATCCCTGGCATTGATACTGCGCGTGAGCGTCGAGTGACACCAGAATAAGAATCAAAATTGCCAATAACTTTTTCATTGGCTGATTCCAGGCCTTTTTGGTGTTCAAGCAGTCAGTCGCGGCCGTCGGGGGCACAGCGACGACCTGGGGTTAATTAGAGGGGGAACTCGCGCTCAAGCTCGCGGCCAACCGCTCTACTGAATTTCCGTAGTAGGTCTCGATCACGCGGCGGAGCATGTTGTCCTGATACTTATTCGCCAACAGCTTACCGTCGGCTCTCAGAGGTAAAATCCCTTGTGGGCCAAACGCCATGCGGGCTGTGCGTGTATTTGGGTCGAGGGATATAACGAGTAAATATTTTTGGGTTTTGTGAAACGACGATTCACCGTGCTCTGAGCCGGCAGCCACCCTCACGCCTGCCAGAGTTACAACACCACCAGGTCGGTGGACCAAGAATTCATTCTCTGCCACTGGAAGGAGTTCATTCGGAGGCGTTGCAGTGGAAAAGTTAGGAGTGGCAGGGGCTTGCGAAAGAGTTACGAGTATTCGGAACTTATCCCATGAACTTATCAGGTCTTCAACCCCTACGTATCCCTTCTCTGCAATTGGTTCCGCTATAACGACCGTGTAGTTCGGTAAGAGCTGCCGCAATTCCTCGGGATCCCTCACTGTAGGATGGAGGACGGATACTCCAGGGACCTTGATCTCGGATTTGCCTTTAGCCTTGGCTAATTCAACGCGCTCGGCAAGACGGATCTTTCCGGACCGCTCTTTTTCTTCAAGTTCGGCTATTTTTCGACTTGTTGGATCCTGCTGGCGGGAAGCGACAACTACTATTACTCCAATAGCAGCTATCAAAACTGCGGCGAGAATGAGGATCCGGGTCTTCATTGCATCCCCTTTGGGGAATTGACTGATCTATTTCGCGAGGTGAACACTTCTTACGCCTATCCTTCAGAAAAATCAATTAACTTATGGTTGCATTTTCCTTACAGATCGAAGGCAGGCCGGGCACAGGTAGCGGGCGCCGCAGATGTATCCGGGTTCTTAAGCAGCTTTGTCCTTTGTGTAATCTCATCGCAGTCAGGAGCTTTTAACCAAACGGTCCCATTAACCCCTCAGATGCCGCCTGACTAGTGGCGCCTCAGGAAACACTCGCAGCACCCATCTTCCACAACTGCCCGATCACGGAATACTCATCAACGCGCGGCGGACATCACATTGAGGCGGCTGCTGAGATTCGCCGGCGCGGTGAAGAGTTCCACACTCTAGTAAACGTGACGACTGATGAAAATTCGAAAGCATGTTAGGATCGGCACTACGCGAATCAGTCGTGCGGCGGGAAGAGCAGTTTGCCGCGACAAAAGTCAGCCGCAGCCGAGATTTTTCGATGAGAGTTGTTGCTAAACGAATTCTTTATCTACCATTTCTGACTGCTTTGCTGCTCTCGACTTTCGGCCAGGCTCACGCGCAATCCAGCGAAGCCACCGCGCCCACTCCCATCAGTGCCAACGACTTGAGCGGCAGCATCGCTGCCCGCGATATCGGCGACTCCCGCTTCACGCATCATTACTACGCTTTCAGCGGGAACCCCGGCGACGTGCTGATCACAGTGCAGAGTAAGAATTTGAATGGTGACGTGGATGTATTCACTGCTGGCACGCTTCGGCCTCTGCTGAAGTTCACACTCTATGCTGAGAGCTCGTCTCCGATAACCAAGGGCATCTATTTGCGCCGACACGAAGATTTGATTCTGCGAGTAGAAGCGCGAAGCCCCAATGACGATGAAGGTACCTATCAAATTCGCTTTGGCGGATCGTTTGAACCAATCGCCGCTCCTTCAGTGGCAGAAGCTGCGAAGCCTGAATCAACGATTGAGCTTTCAACTAGCTCGGCTAAGAAGGGTCGGCGAGTAACTTCGGCGGGCGCGCGCATCAATGAACCGGCCCCTCCACCGGAGGACGTCGCGGTTTTACCTCCGGCGCCAACTCCTTCGCCGGAAGCAACACCCGCAGAACGTACGGAACGAGCGCCGGTTAGAGCTACTCCAGATCGCCGAGGTCGCGGAAGGGCCACGACACGTCGCACTCCTGCGCCACGGCCCGAAGCAAGAACTCCCAACAAGGAGGCGAAACCAGCTGAGACTGGAGCAGCTGAAGGAGTGGCGACTAGGGAACCGGAACCGGCGCCACCTGCCAGACGCACAGGTCGCCGAGGCACGCGCACCCCGGCGACAACGCCGGTAGCGCCTGAGCCTCCGAGCGGTCCCCGTTTAGTGTTGGAGATGCTTGATGGCACTCGTAGCGAGCGCTTTATGAACACTATCCGACGCGTGACGATTGAGAACAATCAAATTGTGGTTATCGGTAAGGATGGAAAAATTGATCGCACGCGGATGAGTGAAGTTTTGCGGATGACGATAGAACCGTAAGGAAGTTGTCAGTAGTTAGTAGTCGGTGGAAGAACCTTTTGAGCTTTGAACTTGGAGCTTTGAGCTTTGAGCTTTGAAACGGTCAGTAGTCAGTAGTCAGTTGACGAACCTTTTGAACTTAGAACTTAGAACTTGGAACTTTGTTCTTTGATTCTCTCGTGATGTTGTTTCTTGATGCAAACCATGTTTGTAGGGACAGAATTTCAACGTTCAAAGTTCAAAGCTCAAAGTTCCAAGTTCAAAGTTCCAAGTTCCAAATTCAAAGCACTACTTCTTAGTCTTTAATGTCGCCAGCTTATCTCTAAACTGAGGCAGGTCTTCATTGGTAGGATCTGCTTGTTCAAGTTTCGCAATAGACTTTTCCGCTGAACCCGCGTCGCCTTTCTGCAGTTGGGTGTAAGCAAGGCTCGCCAGCACCCGCAAATCTTCCGGCTTCTTTAACGCTGCTGCTTTGTACCATTTCTCCGCTTGCTCAAAATGCCCCGCGTCGAGGTTCACCTGACCGAGGGCGACAATCGCTTCGAAGTTTCCAGGCTGAAGCTGGTTAGCTTTTAAGAGATACTCGATCGCCTGATCATAGCGTTGAATCTTGTAATAGAGCTCGGCGGCTTTCATTTGCGCGTCAAAGTCATTGGGTTCGTTACGAGCTTTGCTAATCGCTGCCTGCACATCAGCAAAGACCTGCTGCGGATCCTGATTAGTATTTCCTTGAATCTGCGGATGGTCGGCGGGAAGGGCCGCATTGCCTGATAACGCCGGTGCTCTTTGCGCTTCGCGTTGGCTCATGGTGCTGGAAAAAATGAATCCCACGATAAAGCCCAGCAGCAGCCCGATGATCGCGAACATTAAGTTTTCTCGGTTCATAAATTCTAGAAGTCAGGAGTCAGAAGTCAGAAGTCAGAAGTCAGAAAGCGCAAGCAGGAGCAAACTGTCAGTTTGCGGATTCAGTTTAGCGCAGCGGTTTACCGCAGCCGCGTCTTCGCTTCCGCAATCCTTTCAGTTAATGCGCGGCCCCTTTCAGAATCAGGATCAGTTTTGTTAAGCAATTTCTGCCAGTGCTTGATCGCCAGCGTGAAATCCTTTGCTTCGAAAGCTGCGGCACCGGCCAGCTCCAGGGCTTTGGGGTTCTCGGGATCGATCTTTAACGCCTGGTTGATTACGTCGGTCGGCTCACCTAAAAGGCTTTTCCCTTTCGCCAAAGCTAATACAACAGCGTAGTCAGCCAACAAGTCGGCGTCGCCCGACTTTAGCGTCGTGGCTTTCTTATATGCGGCGCTCGCTTCGGAGAATTTCTCGAGCGAGGAATACGATCTTCCCAACATGATCCAACCCGCGACATCGTTCGGGTTCTCTTCGAGTTTTTTTGCAAGGGCAGCGACGTTGGCTTCGATCCGTTGCGGAGAGAAATCGCCCTCTTCGTTCGCGGCAGTTTGGGGTGAGGCCATCGACCTTCCGGCCGGGGCTGGCGATGCAGAAAGGGCACTGGGATGACCGACACGCGAATAGAAAACGACTGCCACCACGGGCAGCGCGAATGCGAGAATGTAAACCAGACTACGACTGTGTTTTGATTTAACAGGCACTGCTCGGTCAGTTGTCTTAACATCTTCAAGCAGCCGGAGCTCAAATTCCTGACGGTCCTGTTTGTATTGCTCTTCGCTTATCAAACCGTTGCTCAGATCGCTTTGCAGCTCCGCAAGCTGATCTCGGTAGACCTCAACATTAGCTTCTTTGCTGGAATTGTCGGCGCCATCAGTCTCTTTTTCGGATCGCTGGAGCAATGGCGGCAAGACAAACGCCAGTCCGATCGCGACGAACATTGCGCAAAGCAGCCAGAAGATCATCATGCCGGCTCCTTCTCGTTTGATGTTTCCAACAATTTATCCAGCTCTCGACGATCCTGATCCGTGAGAGGTTCTTGCGTGATCTGCGTACGCCGATGCTTGAGTTGCTGATACAAAACCAGCAACCCGCCCGCCAGCAAAATGAAGGGCCCGAACCACAGCAAATAAGTAGTAGGTGTCACGCGCGGCCGGTAAAGTACGAAATCACCGTAGCGAGCCGTCAGGAACGCTATGATCTCCTGGTCAGTCTTGCCCGCCTTTATCTGTTCGCGAATCTCGCGCCGCAAATCGTCGGCTAATCCCGCGGGCGAATCTGCCAACGTCTCGTTCCGGCAAACCAGGCAACGCAGTTCTTTCGAAAGTGCTTGTAGCCGTTTCTCGACTTCCGGATCCTCTGCGAGAGGCTGAGCGGTTTGTGCCGCCAAGCTAGCAGCCAAAGAGAAGAGAAGTAATAAATGCAGAATAAGCCGGTTCATTTGTTTAACTCGCGGGCAAGCGGCAGCAGTTTGCTTTGCAACACCTCGGGCGTAAGCGGTCCGACGTGCTTAAACCGAATCACGCCTTCGCGATCAATTAGGTAGGTTTCCGGCGCACCGTAAACTCCATAATCGATTCCCACTCGGCCATCGAGATCGGCGGCGCTTAACAGATATGGGTCACCAAGTTCATCGAGCCAGGCGATGGCATCGTTCCGTTGGTCTTTATAGTTAAAACCATAAAGCGGCACCGCTCTTGAGCGGGCGAGCTCCAGCAGCAACGGATGTTCTTCGCGACAAGAAACACACCATGAAGCCCACACGTTAAGGAGCCAAACCTTCCCGCGCATTTCCTGCGACGAAAAAGATTTTGCCGGCTCGTGAAGCTGCGGCAACTGGAAAGCGGGCGCCGGTTTGTTGATTAAAGGCGAAGGAAGTGTATCCGGATCACGCCTGAGGCCCAGCGCCAGCAGGACCAGCAGACATCCAAAAAGTGCCAATGGAATCAGGAAACGAGTCATGACTTATCGGCCGAAACCGCAGCTAACGCCGGAATTGCCTCATGTTGCGTTGCTTGCTTTGCCAACCGTTCCTTGCGCGCGGCGAGGGCGTAACGTCGATCGCTTACCGCCAGTCCGCCACCCAGGGCCATCAACAGCGCGCCGCCCCAGATCCAACTAACGAAGGGTTTGTAGTGGACGCGGACGCTCCACGCGGAGTTTCCAACTGGTTCGCCCAGTGAGATGTAAAGATCGCGAAAGACACCCGTATCGATTGCAGTTTCCGTCATCGCGTTTCCGGAAGCCAGGTAGGTACGCTTCTCCGGGTACATAGTACGCAGAAGAGTTCCGTTTCTTGAGATATCGATCTCCGCTTGCACTGCGCGATAGTTTGGTCCGGCAACTTCTCGAATTCCGCTCATGCGAAAATCGTAACCGCCGACGCTCACCGTATCTCCCCGCGACATCTTCACATCCTGCTCAGCCTGATAGGCGCTAACCACCGTGACGCCGACTATGAAAACGGCAACGCCTATATGAGCGAGTTGCATTCCGAAATAACTTCGGCTCTGCATGCGCAACTTGCTGAACAGGGTAAGCTGTCCCCCAGTTGTCTTGACCCGATCGCGCACGTTGAGAAGCGCAGTAACTACGATCCAAATCGCGAGTAACAATCCCAGACTGGCCAGCGGCTTCCAGCTTCCCAGCACCAAAGGCAGGAGTAGCGCCGTAATCGCACTTGCCGCGAACGCCCAACGGAGTCTTACAGCAAGCTCCGGCAAGCTTGCCTTGCGCCAGCGGGCAATAGGTCCAACGCCCATCAGGAACATTGCCGGCACCATTAGCGCTACAAACACAGTATTAAAGTACGGTGGACCCACCGAAAGTTTTCCCTTGCCTAGCACTTCAATGATCAACGGGTAGAGCGTGCCCAATAACACGGAAGCGGCGGCGACGCTCAGCAGAACGTTGTTCGCAAGCAGGAAAGATTCACGCGAGACAATCTCGAACTTTCCACCGAGCCCCACCCGGCTGGCGCGCCAGGCATAAAGGATGAGCGAACCGCCAATCACCAAACCCAGAAACACGAGAATGAAAACTCCGCGCTTCGGATCCGTCGCAAACGCGTGCACCGAGGTGAGCACACCAGAGCGCACGAGAAACGTTCCCAGTAAACTTAAAGAAAACGCCGCGATCGCGAGCAGGACGGTCCAACTCTTGAAGCCTCCGCGTTTTTCTGTGACTGCTAAAGAGTGAATCAGTGCGGTGCCCACCAGCCACGGCATGAAGGAAGCATTCTCAACTGGATCCCAAAACCACCAGCCACCCCAGCCGAGTTCGTAGTAAGCCCACCAACTTCCAAGCGCAATGCCACAGGTGAGAAACATCCAGGCGACAGTTGTCCACGGCCTTGACCAGCGCGCCCAGGTGGCGTCGAGCCGGCCACTAATTAGAGCCGAAAGCGCAAACGCGAAAGCCACTGAGAAGCCGACGTAACCCATGTAAAGCATTGGCGGGTGAATCACCATCGCCGGGTCCTGGAGCAGGGGATTAAGATCACGCCCGTCGGGCGCGGCGGGAAACAAGCGATCGAAAGGATTCGATGTCAGCAACATGAACAGCAGAAAGCCGACGCTAACAGTCCCCATTACGCTGAGTACCCGCGCCACCATTGCTTCCGGCAAGTGGCGACTAAAAAGTGTTACGGCTACCGTCCAAAGTGCCAGCATTAAAGCCCAGAGTAGTAATGAGCCTTCGTGGGAACCCCAGGTGGCGGCGAGACGATAGTGCAGTGGCAATCGCGAATTGGAATTGGTGGCTACGTTGAGAACTGTGAAGTCGTTAGTGATGAAGGAATATGCCAGGCAACAAAAAGCAATGGCCACAAAGACAAACTGCGCCTGACCGGCAGCGGTTCCGACAGCCATCCATGAGCGCACGCCGCGCGCCGCTCCGATCATGGGAACCGTGGCCTGAGTTAGCGCCAGCAGTAGCGCCATGATCAACGCGAACTGTCCAACTTCAGGAATCATTTTACTGATTGACTACGGTCTTGGAGGCGTCGCGCGCGTGTTTGGCTTTATCGATTGCTGCTCCGGCTTCGGGAGGCATGTAGTTCTCGTCGTGCTTGGCAAGTACCTGATCCGCATAAAACACGCCGTCGGCGCCAATCCTACCCTGCGCGACGCAACCCTTGCCCTCCTTGAACAAGTCAGGAAGGATGCCTTTGTAAATCACCGGAATGCTTTGGGCCGTATCAGTAACAACGAAGCGCACAGTGAGTCCATCCTGATCACGTTGCACCGTTCCCTCTTGCACCAACCCGCCAACTCTAAAGGTTCTGCCAATCGGAGCCTCTTTGGCCGCAACTTGTGACGGCGAGAAAAAGAAAACAAGATTCTCCTGAAAGGCACTTAACACAAGTACGGCAGCTATTCCCAAGCCAGCGAGACCCGCAACAATGAATCCAAGTCGTTTATGACGGCGTTTCATTTTTAACTCCAAAGACTAATCCGGCGCGTTCCTGCAAACGTTTTCTCCGCTTCCACAAAAATATGATCTCACCGGCAATGGCGATAAAGCTGACGATATAAGAACCCCATACGTAGAAGCCGTAGTTGCCCATCGAGAAAAATTCTGCCCAGCTCATTTAGTAAGCCCTCGCCTCTGCCAGCCGTGCGATGTTTTGCTCGCGCTCAAGGATGATACAGCGAACACGCACCAGGACAATGGCAACTGAATAAAGCCAACACGCTGCGAGCATAATCAGCATTGCGGCGAGCATGGGCGGGGCCATCGTCGGCTTGTCCAGTATTCTTATCGTGGCACCTTGATGCAGAGTGTTCCACCACTCCACGGAAAAATAGATGATCGGAATATTGATGACCCCAACGATTGCGAGCAATGCTCCGGCGCGATCTGCGCGGCGCTGATCTTCAATCGCCGATTGCAGCGATATGAATCCGATGTAAAGAAAGAACAGAATCAACGATGAAGTCAGACGCGCATCCCAAACCCAAAACGTGCCCCAGGTTGGCTTGCCCCACAAAGCGCCAGTGACAAGGGACAAGAAAGTAAACATGGCGCCTGTAATCGATAGTGAAGTTGCCATCATTGAAGCGAGGCGTGCGTTGAAAGCCCAACCGATCGCTGCATAGATTGCCAACAAGACGTAGAGGAACATACCTAACCAGGCGGCCGGCACGTGAATAAAAATGATGCGATACACGTCGCCTTGCTGAGCATCAGTTGGCGCCACGAAGAAACCAATGTACATGCCCACGACAAAAAGGATCGCAGCCGGGATGGCGAACCAGGGAATCAACTTGCCGGCAAGCGGGTAAAAATTCGCAGGCGCTGCGTATTTATACAGGTTCATAAAACGGTTTGGACTTTGGTCTTCTTTGCGTGCGGACGCCCAAGCGTAAAGCCTGGGGGCGTAAGCCCCAGGGATCCTGTTTGAAAGTGTTGAAGCCCGCGCAGCGGCGCTGGGTTCTAAGAGAGCTGACGCCCCAGGCTTTACGCTACCGCGTGCTGCGCACGCTCGTTGTCAATAAGCTGCTAAGAATAGCAGGTGTCATTCCAGAGATATTCTAAGCGCTGCCGACGTTGCCCACGGCGCGAAGACCAACGTTAAGGCAAGCAACGCGCCTAGTAACGAAAGGTTCGCCTGGGGACTCAACCCGGCGATACTCGCGTCCACCGCGCCAGCGCCGAAAATCAGCACCGGAATGTAGAGCGGCAAAATCAGCAACGAGATCAAGACTCCGCCACTGCGTAGACCCAAAGTTAAAGCAGCGCCAATCGATCCGATCAAACCCAGTACCGGCGTTCCTATTAATAAGGACACGACGAAGACTAGCAGCGTATCGGACGACAGTCCGAACTGAATTCCCAATACCGGGGCAAGCAGGGCGAGCGGCAGGCCGCTGAATAACCACAGAGCTAAGACCTTTCCCAGTACAATTAGGTACAAAGGCTGTGGCGTCAGCAACAATTGTTCGAGTGTGCCGTCCTGAAAATCACTCGTAAACAATCGGGCCAAAGCTAACATTGACGCCAGCAACGCGGCTACCCAGACGACACCCGGCGCCACGGTTCTCAGCAACGCCATATCGGGCCCGATTCCCAGAGGAAAAAGACTCACTACAATCACAAAGAAAAAAAGTGTTGATAAAAAATCGGTGCGCCGGCGCCATTCCAAAGTCAGATCGCGGACCACGATCCAGCGAAACATTGATAGGGGAGAAGATGAGCTCACGATGCAAGTTCGAGTCGCTGAAGCGAACCTGCGGAGAGATCCAATTCCTGATGCGTAGCAATGATTGCCATTCCGCCGTTCTGCAAATGTTCTCCTATTAATGACTTAATAATGGCGACCGCCGAACGGTCGAGCGACGTCAACACCTCATCCAGGATCCACAGTCGCGCACCCGACGTGAGCAGGCGCGCCAATGCCAGACGACGTCGCTGTCCTTCCGAAAGCAAACGAGCCGGCAATGTCTCTCTTCCTGTCAAACCGATTTTTTCCAGCGTAGTTTTCACTTCTGCCGCAGTCAGAGAAATTCCCGCAAGCCCATTAGAGATGCGTAGATTTTCAATCGGAGTGAGCTCTTCTTTAACACCATTGCGGTGCCCGACATAGCTAAGCGACTTCGAATAGTCCTCGCCCAGCGATCGTACGTTCGTACCCTGCCAGCGGATTTCACCCTCGGTGGGCGCCAGCAGTCCACAAATTATTCTCAAGAGACTTGTTTTGCCGCTGCCGTTCGCGCCCGTTAGTTGTACAACATTACCGGGCAAGAGTGAAAAATTGATATCGCTAAAAAGCAGCCGGTCCCCTCGCACGCATCGTAGATTTACGACTTCCAGAATAGCTGTTGGCCTCCGCCGTCGAGTTGTTGATCTGCAAAACTCATTGTATTGGACTTTTCTTGGAAAAGCATTTAGCGGAGATTTAGCTACTGTCTGAATTCTGTAGGGGCGGCCCTCTGTGGCCGCCCCCGCGTTTTAGATTAGGGAGCGCCCTCGGAGGTGTTCATGATCAGGTGCCCTCCAAAGGGGCGCTCCTACATTTCGTTTACAACCCGCGAGACATGGGTTCGACCGGTCCATTCGCCTTTTTCCAAACCACCCAGCCACCCTTCAAAACGTGGACACGCTTGAATCCCGAGTCACGAAGAATTTGGGCCGCCCGAACACTGGCTTCGTCATTAGGGCAGGCGCAGTAGGTTACGACGTCACGGTCGCGTGGCACATCTTTTAGAGGCGAAAACCCCAATCTGTACTTAAGTCTCCTGAGTTTAACGTAGAACGCGCCCTTAATCTTGGTGTCAGCGTTAAGGCTGTCTGCGGATCGCACATCAATAATCATTACGGGCTCGTTCTTTGTCAGTTTCGCCTTCAATTGTTCGGCGGTGATGAAGTCAGTTTGTGAGGCAACTTCTTGATTAACCCCCGCGCGAGCTGACGTTGCCGCGAAGTTGGATCCGCCACTTGCAAATGAAAGCGACAGGAAAAGGAGTGTGCACGATGACCAACCTTTGAAACTCATTTGCTTAACCTCCAAACGTTGAGGAAAAGTTCAACCTAATTCGCCCATCACTAAAACTCTAAACCGCAAAGACGCAGAGACGCAGAGACGCCGAGGAAGAAGCGTGCAAAAAGCATCAAGATTTTGGCCTTTACTAAAATGATTCATCTCAGCGGTTAATAACCTTTGCGTCTCCGCTACTCGGCGTCTTGGCGGTAACAGTTCGTGTCACTAGCGTCTTTGCAGCGTGCGTCTCGGCGGTGATTACCTTGTTAAGGACCCGCCCCGCCCAGAACCCGAAATCAGGCTCCACTACCTTTTCTTCTTACGAAGATGGGCCATGCCGGTTGTCGTTTCCGGATTAAAAGTTTTCGGGTCGTACCAGGAGTAAGTAGCTCCCGCAAAATAGAGGTAACCGGAAGTGCCGTCCACAACCTGGCCTATTACGTCGCCGCGCAGACGTGGCGTTTTCTTGGCCTTGTTTGTCTTGGCCAAATCCTTCGGCTGATATGCCGCCATCCCAGACCCGACGGCATTCTTGAGCAGGAATGTTTGAGTTGCCTGCAGATCTCGCCAGCCATTTGATCCATAACCATGGATTACAGCGAGCAACGTGTCGTCGGCAGCGATACGCAGTCGGGGAATTCGAGGTTCATCACTGCGGAAAGGATCCTTCAGGATCCAGGTAGGAAACTCTTCGTTGAGATCTGCAATTTTGTTTGCCGCTGGTTTGATAACGACTGCCAAGTCGCGGGAACTGTCTCCGTTGAAATCGCCGTCAATGAAAACGGGCTTGTGACGAAAATCTATCTCGACAGTGTCCTTGAAAACCCGGTTGACAGTTTCCTTAACTTCGGTAATTTCCGGTGCAGGAACCGCGGTAGCCGCCGGAACTTCTTCTGTTTGCGCGACCACTACGGGCGCGGTTTCAACCTTAGGTTTTTCTGCAGTTGAGCAACTCGGGAAACTTATAGCGAGAATTAGAACTGCCAAACCATTCACGAGCCTGGCTGCGTCGATTCTTGCTGCAATAACTCTGCTTGCAGAAACGCGGGCCATGGATCCCCTCCGCAATTTAGAAACTTGATGTTGAGAACGCAGTAATGAAGCAAACGAGTTGGAACGGAAGCCCGCCGTCGCGAGGAGGCCGGCGAGCTTCGGGTTTAATGAATGTTCAGGTTCACTTGACGCTACAGCGACAACACAAAGGCTATTAAGTCGGATCGCTGTGCGGCGGAAAGAGCGTTGAAATTATTCCTCGCTGCGGTCGCTTGACCGGCATGCAGTTGAATAACCTCTGAAATTGTTACGTTCAAGCCTTGATGAAGGAATCGGTTGCGGGCGCGAATCCCCCACAAGGGCGCAGTTCGTATCTGGTTGGCCGTAGACTGCCCGCCATTTTGGACGATGCCGTCACCGGTGCCGATATTGTGCAACGCGAAATCGCTGAAGGGGTGGATTATCTTGTTGCCCAAAGCGGCTGGGACCGTAAATGCGCCCCCATTAATGGATGTGCCGGGAGGAGCGGTTTGGAGTGTGCGGGTGTGGCAGACGGCACAGCCAACTGATGTGAACAACGGATCTCCGCGCACCGCGGCGGCTGGAATCGGATTTTGACGACCGGGTGCTCGAGTCGCAGCCATGAAATCTGCGAAAGCCAGCACATCGTTGCCATCATCTTCGGGGTCGGGAATCGGATCAAATGGAGGACCGGTGCAGTTCTTCACGCCCTCAGCAGTACTACACGGATTTTCAGTTGTTCCTGCGGCCGGGTCGTTCGAACTTCTTCCGTTAGTTCCATCGAACTTGTTTGTGATGCCCATCTCATTGAGGTAAGCGTCGCCGGCGAACGATACGAGGCTGGCATGTTGTGATTTCCAGCCAAACCGGCCGATGCGCAGAGCATTGTTTGCCTCAACTACTGGTACAGCGGTTAATGTGCCCCGTTGGGCAGAGGGTTGTGCCGCCACGTTGTTTTGTAGCACTGTGTTGGAAAGGCATTCCACAAAGCCGTCCCCAAGAGTACTGGTAACGACTCTGAAGGTCCTTACGTTGTCACCTGTGGTGATGTGTTCGACAATGTCGGAATCAGTGGCACGGGCGTGAACGAGCTGACCGCCGGCGGCGTCAACGAAGGCCCCATTAACAATGCGCCCGGCCCTGAATTCCATTTGTTGGCCGAAAGCGCCGACATCAATGGATTGATGACACTCAACACATCCAACATCGTTGTAAGTGGGACCCAGCCCGTCGGCGACTGTTTCCCTTTCGCTGAAAATGAATTTGTTGTCTTCGAATCTCCCATTTCCTCGCGCGGTTGGTGGTTCGGGCTCAGCCACGCATTCGTCAATAGGGGTGCCTAGTGCGCCAAAGCCATTGAATAGATCATTTGGCGTTTTGGCGTCCATGTCGGTAGTGAGAGCTTCAGTTATAGATTGACCTTCGACGACGGTCGACATCCAGATTGGCAATGCAATTGCCGTCGCGAAGAGAACCAAAGCAGTGAGCTTGAGAAACTTCGTCATTGCGGGTCTCACCTCCGGGGAGTTAGGAACAAAAAGGGTACGAGTATGCGAAATTGCCGTGGGGCAACCGCAGTAATTGGTAGAAGGAAAACCGCGTGTTCGTTAGGCTGGCTGAGTAGGTGGTATTCCTACCGTCATGAGCCAGGCGGATGATAGAAATAACCGTATGAGTAACGGTCCGCTTTTCAACTGGGCACGTCGGGGTTTTTGAGCTGGGCGAGAAACTACTTGTGAGTTGGACGGGACTCTATTCCTTCTCAGATCTGCTGTCAATACTTTTGTCACGCTGACACGAAAAATTTTAAGAGCCAGTTTTTGAGCGCCCGGAAAAGCGGTGGGACTTGCTGCCAACAGCCTTTTCAGCTAAAAGAACTGATGCCCCGCATGAAGAATCCCAAGACCAAATTTCCGGCCAATAGCTCACCGAAACGGCGCGTAAACTTAAAAATGAGTCAATCCCTCTTTCCCTTTGCCGCGATCGTTGGTCAGGAGGAAATGAAGCTGGGGTTGATTCTGAACGTGATCGATCCCGCTATCGGTGGCGTCCTCATCATGGGTCATCGAGGTACAGGGAAATCAACTGCGGTGCGAGGGCTGGCGGAATTGCTGCCGGAAATTTGGGTTGTAAAGCGATGCCCTTATCGCTGCGACCCATCAGACGTGAAGGCTGCCTGCGATGACTGCCGCGCTCAGTTAGATTCTGAAAGGAAACTCGAACGGGAACGAGCCCAGGTGCCTGTCGTCGATCTTCCGCTTGGCGCCACGGAAGATCGCGTCTGTGGCTCGATCGATATCCAGCGTGCGCTTGGGGAAGGCGTAAAAGCATTCGAGCCAGGGCTGCTCGCACGCGCCAATCGCGGCTTTCTTTATATCGACGAAGTAAACCTGCTTGAGGATCATCTGGTCGATCTGCTCCTCGATGTCGCCGTGACTGGCCAAAACAAGGTCGAGCGAGAAAATATATCTTTCGCCCATCCTGCTCGCTTCGTGTTGATTGGTTCAGGCAATCCTGAAGAGGGGGAACTGCGACCGCAGCTCCTTGATCGCTTCGGTCTGAATGTCGAAGTGAAAACGGAAACTCAGTTGGACGACCGGGTGGAAATTGTAGAGAGGCGTGAGGCGTTTCAACGTGACGAGGAGAGCTTCGCAGCCGCTTTCGCTGAACAGCAGGCGCGATTGAGAAAACAAATCAGCGCAGCCCAAAAGCAAGTCGGTTCAATCAAGATTGAGCGGCCG
This sequence comes from Pyrinomonadaceae bacterium, assembly GCA_963826235.1. GTDB lineage: Bacteria > Acidobacteriota > Blastocatellia > Pyrinomonadales > Pyrinomonadaceae > PSRF01. The sequence continues at coordinate 160,297 of CAWGWE010000004.1, forward strand.
CTGTTGCATAAGATCGCGGAGCTCTGTAGCGAACTCGGAATCGATGGCCATCGCGGTGAGTTGACGATTAGCAGAGCGGCGCGTTCGCTCGCGGCTTTTGAGGGCAAAAAAAAGGTTGGCACTGCTGAGGTCAAACGAGTTGCTGCAATGGCGCTACGTCATCGCCTGCGCCGCGATCCTTTGGAGGAAAGAGCTGAGAGTGAGCGCATCCAGCAGGCAATTGAAAAGACGTTCACGGAAACGCGAATGAATCGAAGTGATCGATCGGGTGACGATGGCGATCGGGGCGGGCGCGCAAAGAATGAAAAGGCAAATGATAGTTCCAGTGCGCGAAGCAGCAGTGACCGTCGCCGCGTCGCCAGTGCGAGCGGGGTCGAACCTGGCGATAAAACAACATCGCTGCCGGTTGGTAATCTGAAGAACCGCGAGGTTCAGCTGACAAACATGCCGTCGTCTCGCAAAGATTCGCGATCCGCTTCACTTTCGAAGAGCAATCGTCGAGCGGGAGCCAGCGTTAGCAGGAATTCTCGGCGCGGCCGATACGTGCGAGCAACGGCATCGAGCACAGATGGATCGCGTGTAGCGGTCGCGGCCACCTTGCGCGCCTCAGTTTCAAGTCATGCTGTTCAGTTGAAGTCAGATTGCCGAATCTCGCCTGACAGTGTTCGGTTTCAGGAACTCAGTTGCAAGACCGGCAGGCTCTTTATCTTTGTCATCGACACTTCGGGAAGCATGGCTTTGTACCGGATTAAGCTGGCGAAGATTGCCGTGCTTGGTTTGTTGAAGCAATCGTATATTCAACGCGATCAAGTCGCCATCGTCGGCTTTCGCGGAGAGTCTGCGGAAGTATGCCTGCCTGTGTCGCGCAGCATTTTACGCGCGCGCAGAGTTCTTGATGCGCTGCGCGTCGGTGGTGGTACGCCGTTATCGGCCGGCCTGGCGTGTGCGCTGAAACTAGCAAAAGCAACGGGAACCAAGGTGGGTGAGACTTCAGTCCTATTGTTTACTGACGGCAACGCCAACGTAGCGCTTAGCAGTAAGCTCGCCAGCGACCGTCGGGCGCGCGAGGAGCGGATCGAACAAGAGCTCGCGATGCTGGGATCCGCTTTCCGCAAAGAGCGAGTGAGTCTTACCGTTGTTGATACGCAAAATACTTTTATTCGGACTGGCGAGGCGGCGGCAGTGGCGAAGCGACTGGGAGCACAATACAGATCGCTTAAGAGTTATTAAGAGCGCTGGTGCGGCCTCCTTACTGAACTTTCGGAAACAATGAACCCTCAGCTCGCTCAAGCCAAAGCAGAAGATTCCGATGCAGCGGCGGAACGTGATCGTCAAGTTCTAGAGCTCTACGACCAGCTAGTCGAGATCGAGGAACGACTGATCCCCACAGGACTGCATGTGTTCGGCCAGCCCAGCCAGGTTGGGGAACGGGCGGATATGCTCCGGATGATCGCTTCATTTGATCGACCCGAGGCCGGAGCTCGCGCCCTCCCCGATCTCGTTGCCGAACAACTTGGTGTCTCTGCCAACGACGAACGCGTGGCTGCAATTGTCTCGCGATCAGTGAAGGAGTTTGTCGCTTCCGGCTCGGACGCTGCAGTTAACCTTTTAGAGACCGAGGCGCAGGTACCTTTAGATTCATCGCGTCCGGTATTTGAACTTCTGAACGAGGTTTCTAAACTACTTGAAACTAATGGCGAAACTGAGGCGCTATTGCGCGCGCTACGTGGCGAATACATTGAAGCTGGTCCGGGCGCAGACATTGTCCAAAACCCTGGCATCCTCCCGACCGGACGAAACACGCACGCCATTAATCCTTACAACATTCCCGCGCCGCTCGCTTACGCAAGGGCGGAGACAGTAGCGAACAATCTTCTGGCTCGATATGTGAAAGAGAATGGTCGCTATCCCCGCGCGCTGGCCCTCGTGCTGTGGGGACTCGATAACATCAAGACGCAGGGTGAAGGAGTGGCGCAGGCACTCTGGTTGCTCGGGGTGAAGCCTGTGCGCGACTCCCTCAATCGCGTAACCGAAGTTGAGGCGATTCCGTTGGAGATGCTTGGCCGTCCGCGAATCGATGTAGTGATGACGATCTCCGGAATCTTTCGCGACCTTTTTAGCCCTACCGTTCAGCTACTGGACAAGGCAGTCCGTCTGGTGGCCCAACTAGATGAGTCGGCTGAGTGGAACTATGTCAGGGGTAATGTTAAGGAGCAGATGAAAGAAGGCGAGTGCGAATTTGATGATGCAGTGGCGCGCGTCTTTTCAAACGCGCCCGGTAACTACGGCACGAACGTTAACTTCATGGTGCTCGACTCGCAATGGGAACGCGAAGAGACACTTGGCGATTTGTTCGTGACGCGCAAATGTTTTGCGTATGGTCGCGATTCAAGCGGACGGTCAATTGAAGGACGGGAAGCAAAGATGGCGATGGACCGGGCTCTGGCACGCGTTGAGGCGACGTACCAAAACATCGACACGTTTGAGATCGGAATCACGGACGTGGATCATTACTTTGAATACCTGGGCGGAATCTCTAAAGCAGTAGAGCAGCGGGCAAATGCACGCCCCGCGATTTATTTGTCCGACTCGTTGACGCGTGAATCGAAGATTAGAACGTTGGAAGAGACTGTGCGTCTGGAGACTCGCGCCAAAACTCTGAACCCAAAATGGTATGAAGGCATGCTGCATCACGGCTTTCGTGGCGTCGCAGAGATCGAGAATCACGTCTCGAACACGTTCGGCTGGAGTGCGACGGCGGATGCGGTTGACGATTGGGTGTACACGGAAGTGGCGGAAACATTCGCGCTTGATCAGGCAATGTTGGAGCGGTTGCGAAATTTGAATCCCCACTCCGCGCATTCCCTGGTAAGCGATTGTTGGAAGCGAATGGTCGCGGGTACTGGGATCCTGATCCGGAAGTGCTCGCGAGGTTGCAGGAGATCAGTAGCAGTCTTGAGGATCAGTTGGAGGGTGTTGTTTGAAGGAATGAGCAGTTCGGAAGGCGGACTTGCCCGCGCCCAAGGTTAGATGGCATTCCCGGTGCGGGAACCACCCTTCCTGACCATGAGACGTGCCGAGGCGAGCGCGATAGCAATTACATGAAGGTCACAGTGTTATATGTAGGATCAAGTCTCCTGGCGCCGCTGAAGAATGCGGAGCGCGAGATCAATCGCGACTACGAACTGGATCTTCAAATTGCAGCCTATAATTTCGGCGCGCCTCTCGATCAGGAACTGTGGGCGCAAGCTAATCGGGATCTAAGTGAGACCGATGTTGTTTTCATTATTCACGTGATGGATGGTGAGAATGCAACGCGCCTGCTCGCCGCACTTGAACAGTATCAAAAGCGCCACTTCGCCGTGATCGTCATCAACTGTATGCCGGAGTTGATGCGGCGCACGCGCATGGGACGGCTGGACGTGTCTAAGGTGTTCGGCGGCGGTCAGAATGAAACGCGGGGAAGCGGTAACGCGGAGGCTGAGGGAGAAACCAGCAGCAAAGCTAAAAGGGCGTTGGGATTGGTCAGTGCCGCGGGTTCCTGGATTGGGCGCCAGGCGCGAATCGAGCCATTCAAACGACAGCGGGCAAGCCGAAGCGCGACCATAGCGCTTACCTAAAACTTGTGGATCACGTCCCCGCGATTCTGCGCTTCGTGCCGAATGCCGGCACATTCCGCGATGTTAAGAATTATCTTTATCTCTTCTGTTATTTCCTGCAGCCCACTCCGGCGAACATCCGCACGATGATTTTGTTTGCGTTGAAGCAATACGTTCCGGACGCGCGCCTGAAAGCATTAAAAAGATTACCGCCGCCGGCGACGATGCCTTCGGTAGCCATTTACCATCCGGATGCTCCTGCTTTATTCGAGACATTCAAAGCGTACCGAAAGTGGTACGAGACAAAAAGTCCAAAGTCCAAAGTCCAAAGTCCAAAGTCCGCAGCTCAACTGCTCGACCCAAATTCAACGATTGGGCTGTTACTGATGCGACCGCAGATCGTGAGTAACACGCGAAAGCATTACGACGCGTTAATACGCGCCATCGAAGCGGAGGGGCTTGGCGTTATCGCTGCCATCTCGACGTTGATGGATAACAGGCAGGCGTGCGAAAAGTTCTTTGTCGATGAATCGAAGGCCAAAGACCAAATCACGGCGACATCCCGTGTTAGCCAAATCGTTTCCTTAACCGGCTTTAGTTTCGTTGGTGGTCCGGCGATGAACGACAGCGCGGCTGCTTCTGAATTTTTGCAAAGCCTCAATCGTCCCTACCGATCGGCAGTCAGTCTTGATACGCAAACGATCGAAGCTTGGCAGGCGTCGCAAACCGGCTTAAATCCCATTCAGGCTGGAATGCAGATCGCCATCCCGGAGATTGATGGGGCAACTGAGCCATTTGTTTATGGCGGAATTCCGGCAGCTGGAGTTGAACCAATTGCACTACAGGATCGCTGCGAGCGTTTGGCTCGGCGACTCGGCCGCTGGAATCGCTTGCGCAACGCGCCGCGCAGCGAGTTAAAGATTGCTCTGGTGCTGTTTTGCTTTCCGCCAAACAAAGGAAACATCGGAACCGCCGCAGACCTGGACGTATTTCCGAGTGTGTGGGAAACGCTCACGAGGCTGCAGCGCGACGGATACAAGGTAGATCTTCCTGCCTCCGCGGATGAGCTACGCGAACGCGTGCTAGGCGGCAACTCGGAAATGTTTGGAGCCCCTGCTAACATTTGCTATCGCATGAGTGTCAGCGAGTATCGCCGCCTTTGTCCTTATGTTGACGATATCGAAAAGGATTGGGGCAGGGCGCCTGGTTCGATCAATTCCTATGCGAATGAACTGTTGATCCAGGGCGTCACGCTGGGAGAATGCCTTCATCGGTGTGCAACCAACGTTTGGATACGAAGGCGATCCCATGCGTCTGATGATGGCGCGCAGTGGAGCGCCGCATCATGGATTCATGGCTTTCTATACGTATTTGACTCGCGTGCTAAATGCTGACGCCGTCATTCATGTGGGCACGCATGGATCGCTGGAGTTCATGCCTGGAAAGCAGGTGGGCTTGTCCGGGGAGTGTTGGCCGGACCGGTTGATCGGCGAACTGCCAAATATCTATCTCTACAGTGTCAACAATCCTTCCGAGGGTTCCATTGCCAAGCGCCGCTCGTATGCCGAACTCATCTCCTATCTAACGCCGCCAATCGAGAATGCGGGCCTTTACAAGGAATTGGCTACGTTGAAAGAGTTGGTAATGGCTTATCGCGAGACGTCAGAGGAAAGTGAGCGGGCAAGATTGTTTGAGGGCATTGAGGATTATCGTGGGCGCGCGCATTTTGAATCCTCATCCAGCCTAATGCTCTAACGCAGTTTACGGATCAGCAATAAGAATTAGCCGCAGATTTTCGCGGATAACACGGATTAGAACAAATCAATTGGACGTTAGTCTCGAATGGATAATGCAGTCGCAAGCCGGTCTCCTTGACGCAGCTATTTTGTCTAATCTGTGTATCCGCGAAGAGCTGCGACTAGTTCTTATTAAACTATGTCCTCAATCCGTGCTTCATGCCGCGGATAATCTGCTTTTTGATACTCAGCTTTCTCTCGCCGCAGCGCTTCTCTAAATTCCTCAGAACTCACCCGATGCCGGAATGTTTCTACTCCGTCAAACGTAACTACCGGAATCTCGAAGCGATAGCGACGCAGCAAATCGGGATCGGTTTCAATGTTTACTTCCTCGAGAGTGAATTGCCCTTCGCAGCCTGCCGCCTGGATGGCCGCTTTGGCCTCATCACATAAATGACATCCGGGTTTCGAGTAGATAATTACTTTAGTCATGACGCGATAATAGTCGAGCTCGCTGATGAGCGTCGCCGAGCGGAAACTAAACTCATGCGCGTGAAAGACTTTCGTCGATTTAACTTGTAAATACCGCTTGCCACTGAATCCTGAAAAAGGTTATAAGTACCCCGACCGCACCAATTTCATAAAATTTCTTTTGGAGCGGCGCTCTTAATGTTTACACGAAAATCTGAGCCACTCGGCAGAGAGAGTTCCCTGCACTGCGGGGAATTGTACAGTTCGCTCTGCTTAGCAAGTGAACGTGTATCTACATAAGGCACTTCGACTTGCCTGCACGTTGCGCTTCTCGACTGACGGAGGTTTGGGTTGGTGGAAAGTTCTAACAATCCGGATCAAGTAACTGCAACTCCCGCGGTGGAAACTCCAGCCGGTACTCCGCCTGCTGCGCCACCGCCCGCGCCCAAAACAGCGATACCGGCAGCGGCAGCACGCCCTGTCGTCCAGCCTGGTTCAGTCGTTGAGAGCGCGGCGCCCGTCAACAAGATGCGTCGGCGGATTGTTTGGGCAAGCGTCACCGGATTTCTTTTCGCTTGCTTCCTGATGTTCCTCAGGTTTTTCCTGCCACGCGCGATTTTCGAGCCTTCAAGTACTTTCCGGATTGGACCTCCCAGCGACTACGCCTTGGGTGTTGATACCAAGTGGCAACAGCAATATCGCATCTGGGTCACGAAGACTTCGGACCGGCTCTTTGTGATTTATGCGCGTTGCACGCATCTCGGTTGCACGCCCGACTGGAAGGCCAGCGAAAACAAATTCAAGTGCCCCTGCCACGGCAGTGGTTACGACAGCGAGGGAATCAATTTCGAAGGACCGGCGCCACGTCCGATGGATCGCGCGCACGTGGAGCTGGACGCTGAAGGTCAAATCGTAGTGGATATCGCACGGCTCTACGACTGGACGAAGGGTGAAGCGACTGAGTTTGATGAGCCCGGGGGCCTTTATTCCATTGTAAGCGCTGAAGAATCTATGGATCCTGAACGTCCTGATCAAAAAGAGACTAAGCAGATCACTGGCGGTGAGAAGGCAAACACCAGCTTGATCGGGAAGGTGCGCGAGACGAGCACTGCGCTGAAGGAGCGCGCGATCGAAGAGGCGAAGACTTATAAGGATCCCCAGGACACCCAGCTCTGGAAATCGATCTTTCGCGTCTCTCATGATCGTTCTGATCCGCGCAATCGTTCACTAGCTGTCCTTTCCAACGTCTTCCTCCACCTGCACCCGGCGAAGATCAATCGCGACGCAGTGCGTTACGCCTTCACCTGGGGCATGGGTGGCATCACCTTCTACCTTTTTATCGTGCTGACGTTCACGGGCGTGCTGTTGATGTTTTATTACCATCCGACGAAGGCCGACGCTTTCAAAGACATTCTCTACCTGGAGCACGACGTTCCCTTCGGAAAACTGCTGCGCAACATGCACCGCTGGGCGGCGCACTTGATGGTGATTACCACCTGGCTTCATATGTTTCGCGTGGTGTTGACCGGTTCCTATAAGAAGCCGCGCGAATTTAACTGGTGCGTCGGCGTCGTATTGCTGGTGTTGACTTTGCTGCTTTCATTTACCGGTTATCTGTTGCCCGATGACCAGCTGGGATTCTGGGCGGTAACGGTGGGAACCAACATGGCCGGGCGACACCGATGTTGGGATCTGAAGGTCCGTTTGGTGTGCAACTGGGAATGACGCCTTTTAATGACGTGCGCTTCGGTTTGTTGGGTGGCTCGATCGTGGATTCAAACGCGCTGCTCAGATCCTACATCTGGCATTGCATCGGCATTCCGCTCGTGGCGTCGATTTTCATGGCGGTGCACTTCTGGCGCATTCGCAAGGACGGTGGCATCTCCGGACCCGCGCCCGTCGTGCTTGAATCTGAGATGAAGGCAGTGAAAAAGAAGACTTAGTTGGCGGCGGTCCGGTCCTGACGAGATATGGCGAAGCGATTCAATCTGAGCCGGGGAACACTGATCACCATCGTCGTGCTGGTGGTGCTCGTCGGTCTCGCCGTCTTCATGGTTGAGGACTGGAACCAGCTCTGGAAGATTTCCTCGGCGCCCGACAACGTGCCAATCGTCGCCATGCTTTTCCTGGTGCCGTTCTTTACCTGGCTGGGAATAAGGCAGGCAACTGCGAACGACAGGCTGATTGAGAATCTTGAAGGCGATCCGAAACTCGCCAAAGTTCATCACCGCAAAGTTGAACCCTGGCGACCGGGTTGGGCGCGTGAGATACACGTCTGGCCTTATCTGGTCCGCATCGAATTCCTGGCGGCGGTGATCGTTACCGTCGTCCTTTTTGTTTGGTCAATCACGCTTAACGCGCCCCTGGAAGAACCCGCTAATCCCAACTTGACGATGAATCCCTCGAAAGCGCCCTGGTACTTCCTGGGATTGCAGGAGATGCTCGTCTATTTCGATCCGTGGATTGCCGGCGTGGTGATGCCCAGCCTAATCATGGTCGGGTTGATGGTGTTTCCTTATGTCGACTCGAACCCGCTGGGGAACGGCTACTACACAATCAAGCAACGGCGGGTGGCGCTATGGATGTTTTGCGCCGGGTTTCTCCAGTGGATTCTCTTGATCGTCATCGGCACGTTTATCCGTGGACCAGGCTGGATTTGGTTCTGGCCGGGTCAGACCTGGGACCACAATGCAGTCGTTTACGATCGCAACCGAGACTTGCACGACATCGTCGCCGATCTGACGGGGTTCACGATGCTTTCGACGTCGTGGGTTCTGAAAGCGATTTTCGGTGCGATCGTGGTCGGATTGTTTTTCATAGCGGGCGCACTTTTCTTCCATTGGCTGCTGACGCGCGGTGGTCTTGATCGCATCGACCCCTCGCTGCCGATTTGGCGACGTATCTGGCTCTGGATGACGACGTCGGATCCATTTGAACAAAAGCTACTACAGCGCACTAGCTTGCTGCAGTACGTAACTTTCCAGTTTTTCGCGATTACTGTTTTGCTGGCGATGCCGGTGAAACTGATTCTGCGGCTAGTGTTTACTATCAAGTATGTCTGGGTGACGCCCTGGTTTAACGTCTAGTGTTCCACGTTTGGCGAAGTGGAGGAATGATCCTGAGTGGCTGACTCTCCTGAAGCCGAGTCGTTAGTAAAAAAGGAAGCCGAGCTTCCCGTAAACGATCCGATCGTCAGCCGTTCGACGAGCGGCATCATGCTGCTTTGCGCTTTGCTCCTCACGATTTCGCTTGCCTGGGCGCTCTATGACGAAGCGCTGGGTCAGCGTCCCTGGAAAGGCATTCAAAAAGAGTTCGTAAGTCGCTATACCCGTTACCTCCAAAGCATTAAGCCTCAAGCCGGAAAGACTGAAGCTGAATTGAAAGAGAGTCCTGAATATCAGGCCCTCGATGCTGAGGCGAAGGCTGCCATCGATCAGGTAAGACCCGAAACCACGGAGATCGATCGCAACGTCGCGCAGATTCAGCGCCAGATCGATGCAGTAACCGAACCTTTCCAGAATCAGCGCGGACGCCTGACTGTAATTAGCTACAACATTGAAGTCGCGACGGGTAATGCTAAAGATAAGTATCGGAAAGAAGCGACGGATAAACGCGCGGAAGTTGTCGAAGTGAGTTTGCCCGCGAGGGATGGTTCAGGAACGGTCTCGGTCCAGAAGATGAACTATGAGCAACTAGAGAAACTCTATAACGACTTGCGCGATGAGAAGGCTCAGCTGCTGGGACGCAAGGCGGAGTTGCTTAAAGAGCCGACGGAAGTTGCCAAAAAGCGCGACGATTATTTGAAGCACCATTTGATCGGATTAGGGCCTTCACAAATCGATGGTCTGATTCGCAAGATGGAATCGTTTGATTATTCGATCCTCGGTCACCAAATCAGCGTCAACTCAGCAAACATCGTAGATCGTTGTGAAGTTTGCCACGTCGGCATTCGTGAGCCTCTCGAAATCAAAGCCGAGGACCTTGCGCCGGATGGTCCCGGCAAGAAACCGGATAGTTTGGCGCGCGCCTTTGTCAGTCATCCCGACAAGGAACTGCTTCGCGTCCACAATCCCGATCGCTTTGGTTGTTCCGGATGCCACTGGGGTAACGGCCGCGCGACGACGGGCGAAGTTAAAGGGCACGGGCGGCACAAGTATTGGCTCTGGCCGCTCTTTGAGAAGGAGAATATTGAGGCCGGCTGCCAACAGTGTCATGCGCGAGACCGCGTTACTCAGGGCGCCGAAACCTTAAACCTTGGTCGCGATCTTTTTGCGGAACGTGGCTGCGTCGGTTGCCATCGTTACGAAGGATTTGATCGGGAGACCGATGCGCTTTCGGCGGCGCGGCAGAACACTACGCAACTGGAAGAGCAGATTCTTGCGAACGAGAAGCAGATTCGCGAGGACACAGAGGCAGCGAATCAAGCTGCTGACGATACTGAGGCACAAAAACTCCTGGCCCATGCCGAGTCGTTACGCGTGACGAATAGTTTGCTGGCGGCGCGCAAGGATCAGGTCAACCTGCAATCAAAGTATCTGATGCAGGATCAAAAGAAAGTCGGACCCAATCTGAAAGATGTGAAGTTGAAACTTCGCAAGGAATGGATTCCGGTGTGGCTGAAGGATCCGCAGGGTTTCCGACCCGGAACCAAAATGCCGACGTTTTGGCGATTCGGCATCGACCAGGACGGTGAGGAGCAGATCAAAGCTATTTCAGCTTATCTCTGGCAGGAGAGTTTTGAGGGCAAGGCCCCGGAACAGGCGCGCGGCGATCAAGCTAAAGGAAAGGAACTTTTTGAAACGCGTGGCTGTCTTGCCTGCCATTCCACTGGCGAGGCGGATAGCGCGGTCGGCGGACACTTTGCCGCGAACTTACAAAGAATTGGCGAGAAGGCAAACTACGAATACATCGTTCGCTGGATTCATAACCCGCGGGAACGCTGGGCGCCATATTGTCCCAAAAGAGAAACGCGATCTGACCCCAGCTGATTACTCTCAACACAATTTGCCTTACGTCTTTGATACGGAGCTTCATTCGCGCTGTCCAAACGACGGCACCGAATTGCAGGTGCAGAATATGACGGTCATGCCGAACTTCAGGCTGACGGACAGTGAAACGCGCGACATTGCCACCTACCTTTTCTCTCTATCCGGGCCGCCGTCGTATCCCGATGCTTCATACATGGACGATCCGAATCTAAAGGCGAAGGGTCAGGCGCTGATCAAACAGTACGGCTGCGCGGGTTGCCACGAGATCAAAGGATTCGAAGAGGAACAACGAATCGGTAAAGAGCTGACGGTCGAAGGTGCTACGCCGATTGAGCGGCTCGATTTTGCGCTGTTGACGCATGATGCGGAAAAGGGCCATGAGCCTCCGATGACAGGTAACGAAGGTGAGGCAAATCATGCGGGCAATACCGAGGCGAAGGCTGAGCACGACGGAAAGCCCTGGTACAACCACAAGGGCTTCTTTGAACATAAACTCGCCGATCCTTCGATCTATGATCGAGGAAAGGAAAAAGATCCCAAGGATCGGCTGCGTATGCCGAAGCCTTACCTGACTCCGGAATGGCGGAATGCTTTAACCACACTGCTATTGGGAAGTGTGGGAACCGAAGGCTCGAACGTGCCGCGGTCGCTGTTCTATGAACCAGAGGACCAGCGGCGACAGGATGTGCAGAACGGCTGGTGGGTAATCAAGAAGTACAACTGCGTCGGTTGCCATCAAATTCAGGTGGGACAGAAATCCGTGTTGATGGATGTGCCTTACTATCAAACACCGGAAGGTAAAGATCTGCTGCCACCACGATTGACCAGCGAGGGCGCTCGCGTCGATCCGAACTGGCTACTTCGTTTCCTGCACGACCCATCGCTCAGTGAGGCGAAAGGCACGACGGCGTTTGCGCAACCACAACAGCAAGCGCAACCGCAGGCGGTGCCACAGCCCCACCCACAGCCGCAAGCAAGTGCGAGTCCTGGTGCTACGCCTTTACCTCGTCCGGCAGTTACCGCCGGAAGTCTGAAAGCGCAGCCAGGTTTGAATCGTAACGGCGTGCGGCCTTATCTGAAGGCGCGGATGCCAACGTTTAATTTTTCACCTAACGAATTGCAGACGCTCGTTCGCTTCTTCATGGCGTTATCGGGTCAGCAGGAGCCTTACATCAGGGAGCCACTGCAACCGCTCACCGAAGAAGAGAAACTGGTAGCGCGGCAGATGTTCACTTCCGGCACGCCGTGTTTGAAGTGTCATATCACCGGCGACCCGGTCCACGATGAAAAAGCAATTGCGCCAGACTTTCTGTTAGCGGGAGAACGGTTGAAACCCGATTGGACCTTCCGCTGGTTGCTGGACCCGGCGCAGATTAGCCCGGGTACGGCGATGCCCAGCGGCCTGTTTAGAAGGGAAGGGGAGCGTTGGGTGATCAACCTGCCGAATCCGCCGGCGAGCGCGAATGCTTATCATAAAGATCATGCGCAGCTACTGGTTCGCTACATGCTCCTGCTGACTCCCGAAGAGCAGCGCAGATTATTGGCTACGTCCCCCGTGCAACCCCCAGCGGCAACAACTTCGCAAGCGCAGGGTGCGGTGCGGCGCAAGCGCAACGACGGTCTAGCTTCGCGACGTAAAGTCCGGCGCGCAACAGTCGCGCGAACTGCGCCTCGGCGGAACAATTCGCGAAGTCCAGGGTTCTGACTTGCAATAGCACGGGTCTGCTGATCAGCGAGCACCGTGTTACAGTTACAGAAACTTTATTTCGATTTGGAGGACTAAATATGTCAACGAAGCAGTTGAAGGTTGGAATCATTCTGACCATCGTGCTCTCTCTACTTGTGATCGGATCATCTTGTTCAAAGTCGCCAACTAACGACTCGTTAACTACGAACGACGCCTCCACGGCTGGACCTGCGTACACGGCGGGCGACGGCAGCGTGACCGGAGCGATTGCCTATAACGGCACGCCGCCGGCGCCAAAGAAGATCGACTCGTCTGCTGATCCCGCTTGCGGACAAGCGAATCCAAACCTTTCTACCCAAGACACGGTTGTTAAAGACGGCAAACTCGCGAACGTCTTTGTTTATGTCAAAGATGGCACAACGGCCGATGGTAAGAAGATCGCCGACTTCACTTATGCAACACCGACAACCGCAGTCGGGCTCGATCAGAAGGGTTGTCAGTACGTGCCGCACGTAATGGGCGTCCAAACCAACCAGAAGGTGTCCATCACAAATAGTGATCCGACGCAGCACAACATTCACCCAACACCCAAGAGCAATCCTGAATGGAACCAGACACAGCCGAACGGCGCGGCTCCTATCGAGAAGTCGTTTGCCCGTGCTGAAGTTCTGATTCCAGTAAAATGTAATCAGCATCCCTGGATGAAGTCTTACATCGGCGTGTTGAAACACCCGTTCTTCGCCGTCAGCGCCGAGGACGGAACCTATACCATCAAGGGCCTACAGCCAGGAACTTACACGGTCGCGGCATGGCATGAGAAGGGCGGCCCGAACGGAACTGAGAAGACAATGCAAGTGACAGTTCCAGCAGGAGGCGCCGGCAAAGCTGATTTTGCTTTCGGCGAGGGAGCGACGGCGTCCACCAAACCCGGCTTGGAAATGATGCCCGCGCTTGAAGTGCCGCTGATCGGTAGACACAAGTAACGATATTGCCAATTGCCGATTGCCAAATGCCGATTTGCGTGGAGCGGTCGGCAATTGGTAATCGCGATCAGCAATCGGCATAACTAATGTCAATGAGATCAACCTGCGATTGGCAGTGAGAGCGACCGGCTATTCGCGATGAATTCAATCGGCAATAAGGTCAATCACCAATTGGAAATCGTCAATCGGAAATTCTCAATGTCACGGGGTTTGCATCGTTTCGCGCTACTCGTTGCGGCCGCAACGTTTTGTCTGATTGTTGCCGGTGCTTTGGTAACAAGTCATGACGCTGGTTTGGCGACGGCAGACTGGCCGCTCACGGAAGGCCAATTCCTTCCGAAGGTCGAGGCTCTCGGCATCACGACCGGCGTCAACATGGTCGGCAATTTGTTTTGGGAACATGGGCACCGGATGGTGGCCACGACCGTGGGGATGCTGACAATCGTTCTGGTGATCTTTCTGTTTATTAAGGAGCAACGACGCTGGGTACGCCGACTCGGAGTCTTCGCGTTGCTCGCGGTGATTGCGCAGGGGTTGCTCGGGGGCCTGACAGTCAAACTCATGTTGCGATTCGGAATCTCGGAAGCGCACGCCACCCTCGCGCAATTGTTCTTTTGCACCACGGTTAGTCTTGCGGTCTTTACTTCTCGAAGTTGGATCGAAGCGAGACCAAACCTGGAAGAGAAGGGCACTCCAGCCCGTTACTTTTGCGTCGCTGCCCTGGTAACGATCTTTTTGCAATTGATACTGGGCGCGACCTTGCGGCACTCAGCTACCTGGGATCAGCCACTCCCAACCGAGCTTGTCTTGGGACACATTGGCGGGGCAATTGCGGTGGTCATCATCCTTTCGATCGCTTCGTTGACGGTTTTGCGGCGGTTTCCCGAAGAGAAGTTTCTGACACGGCCGGCGACAATCGCCCTGGTATTGCTTGGGTTACAAGTAATGCTGGGCGTCGCGGCTTATCTGACGCGCTTGCAATCGCCTAATGACCCGCAGCCCCTGACTCCCATGGTCGGAGTCACGGTGGCACACGTTGCCTGTGGAGCACTTGTTTTCGCCACGACAATCGTTTTGACGCTCAGGGTCTTTCGCGCAGTGCGAGCAACGGCTCCTGCATTTGAGCTTGCGAGATCTACAGCAACGTCCCGTTAAAGCGGCAGTCGTTATAAGTCGGCGCAAGATTCAGCTCAGCGATTTGACACTTTTTATGAAAGAGTTAGCGGTTGAACTAAATACAGCGACGATTGCTGACCTGGAGTCGCCAATCATCACGCCTCGAGAGCGCGTCGCCGCTTTCATCGAATTAACTAAACCACGGATCACGTTCCTGATCGTTTTGACAGCCGCCGCCGGCTTTTATCTGGGCTCACGCGGCGGCGTGGATTACGCCTTGTTTTTGAGCGCGATGTTTGGCATCACCCTGCTCTCATCAGGAGTCGCCACGATCAATCAGTATCTGGAACGAGACCTGGACGGTTTAATGCGCCGCACTGCGGACCGGCCGCTTCCTTCTGGTAAGTTGCTGCCCTGGGAAGCGCTGGTGTTTGGCACTTCGCTTATCGTGGCAGCGGAAATTTATTTGGGTGTGATGGTGAATCTGCTAACGGCCACGTTAGGACTCACTGTTGTCGCCGGCTATCTCTTTGGTTACACGCCGCTGAAGACCAAGACCTCGCTCTCAACAATGGTAGGCGCGTTTCCCGGAGCGATACCGCCGTTGATTGGCTGGACGGCGGCAAGTGGGCAGATCAGCCTCGAAGCGTGGGTACTTTTCGCGATTCTTTTCCTCTGGCAGTTTCCTCATTTCCTGGCGATTGCCTGGATGTATCGCGAAGACTACGCGCGGGCGGGTATCTTGATGCTGCCTGTGATTGAGCCGGAGGGCCGCGTTACCAGTCAACAAATCGTCATCTATACACTGATGCTTTTGCCGGTGAGTTTGCTTCCTTACGCGCTGGGGATCTCCGGCAAGGTCTATCTCTTCGGTGCGATTGTGTTGGGATTGCTGTTTCTTTACAGCAGTATACGGGCGGCGATTTCGCTTTCGCGACAAGAGGCCCGTAAGCTCCTGCTGGCGTCGGTAATTTATCTGCCGCTCTTGTTCATTTTGATGGTTTTAAATCGGTAAGAGTCGTGAATCGGGGATCGTAAATCGTGAATGGTGAATAGTAGTTTGTTAGGTACGGGACGTAAGGGCGGGATACCGCTTTTTCATTGACGATTCACGATTCACGGTTCCCGAATCCCGATTCACGATTTACGATTTATTCACGATTTACGATTAACGATTTCCCGATTCACGAGAGGAGTAACCGATGGGACGAGTTCTTGCGGTTATTATCTGGCTGCTTACGCTGGGATCCGTGTCGCTGTTCTTCGTGAAGAAGTGGTGGTTTCCGACCGCCATCTCGGAGCACGCACCGGCTCTTGATCGCCAATTCATGCTAACGATCATCGTCGTTGGACTGGCCTTCACGGCGGCACAAATTGGTCTCGGCTACATGGTCTGGAAGTATCGCGACACCGGTAACCGCGAACGCGCTACTTACACCCACGGCAGCAGCAAGCTGGAAGTTATCTGGACGACGGTGACTGCGGTCATCTTCATCGCCCTCGCCGTGATGGGACAGAGCGTCTGGGCATCCTTACGCTTCAATGAAGCGCCTGCGGGTGCATTTCGCTGTTGAAGTTGTTGCCCAGCAGTTTCAGTGGAATTTTCACTACGCGGGCACGGACGGCGTCTTTGGACGCACCGATCCGAAACTAATCGACGACTCGTCACTTAATTTCATCGGCCTGGATGAAGCCGATCCCAATATGAAGGACGATTCGGTTCACAGCGTGCTCGCAGTTCCCGTGAACCGGCCGGTCGAATTGGCGCTTCGCTCCAAGGATGTAATTCACAACTTCTGGGTTCCGGAACTGCGTTTTAAACAGGATCTGGTTCCCGGGATGGTGATCAAAGTTCACTTCACAGCAAACAGGGTCGGGAAGTATGAACTTGCCTGCGCCGAACTTTGCGGTCAGCTCCACTTTAAGATGAAGAGCTACATGCTGGTGCTTCCGGCAGAAGAACATCAGGCCCTGATCGGTTTGCCCCAGGATGCTTTTCAAACCAGGGTGACTGAGTTGTTAGCGAAGTATCAGTTGCCGAGCTTACTAATAATTGCTCTTACTCTTTCGTCAGGTTGTCAGGCCTAATCACGAGGAGACTAAAGATGTCAGGTGAAACTCACGCAGAAGTACACCGGCACCCCGCGCCAACCGGCTTCATACGCAAATACATCTTCAGCGTTGACCATAAGGTCATCGGCATCCAGTACATCCTGCTGGCCCTTGCGGCAGTGCTGGTCGGCATGACGATGTCGGTCTTGATGCGCATGAACCTTTCCTGGCCGGGAACTAATTGGCCGATCCTGGGAACCCTGTTTCCCGGCGGCGCGCCCGACGGGATGATGACGCCGGAGTTTTATCTCTCGCTCGTGACGATGCACGGCACGATCATGGTCTTCTTCGTGTTGACCACCGCGCCGCAGGGCGGATTCGGCAACTATTTCCTGCCGATTCAGATCGGCGCCGAAGATATGGCCTTTCCCTATCTGAACATGTTGTCGTTCTGGGTCACGCTCGTCGGATTCATCGTCATCCTCGCGGCAATCTTCTTTTCAGGTGCCGAGTCGACCGTGGGACCGATTGGCGGCTGGACAGGTTACGCGCCACTCAGTGCCCTGGGACAAATCGCCGGCCCGGGGCAGGGCATGGGCATGAACCTTTGGATCATCAGCATTGCGATCTTCTGCGTTGGTTCGCTGCTCGGTGCCCTCAACTTTATTACGACCTTACTCAACATGCGCACGCGCGGCATGTCCCTGATGCGGATGCCGCTGACTTGTTGGGCCTGGTTCACAACCGCCGTGCTCGCGCTGCTTTCGTTTCCGGTCTTGCTCGGCGGCGGCATCCTCTTGCTGCTCGATCGCCTTGCCGGAACCAGTTTCTTTATTCCTGGCGGACTGTATATCAGCGGGCTGCTTTCAGGAGCGGATGCGCGTTTTCCTATTCACACTGGCGGCTCACCAATCCTCTGGCAACACCTTTTCTGGTTCTTTGGTCACCCTGAGGTTTACATCGCAATTCTGCCGGGCATGGGCGCGACTTCGCATATCCTGGCCACCTTTGCGCGCAAACCCGTGTTTGGTTATCGCGCAATGGTCTTCGCTATCTTTGCCATCGGCTTGTTGGGCTTCTTCGTTTGGGGCCACCACATGTTCATCAGCGGCATGAGTCCGTATTCCGCGATGACATTCTCAATTCTGACTCTCTCGATTGGTGTGCCGTCTGCCGTCAAGACTTTCAACTGGCTGGGAACACTTTGGGGCGCGCGCATTCGCTTCACGACCGCGATGCTGTTTGCCATCGGCTTTGTTTCGCTCTTCGTCGCTGGAGGTATTACCGGTTTAGTGCTCGGCCAGACGTCGCTCGACTTGCCGATGCACGACACCTACTTTGTTACGGCGCACTTCCATCTGGTCATGGGTGTAGCGTCGATCTTCGGCATGTTTGCGGCTACTTATTTTTGGTTCCCCAAAATGTTTGGCCGGATGATGAACGAGAAGCTCGGCAAGATTCATTTCTGGATCACTTTTGTCGGCGTTTACTGCATCTTTGTGCCGATGCATACGATGGGAATCGTCGGGATGCCGCGCCGTTTCGCGCAGTTCACTGAGTATGAGTATCTGAAGTCGCTGCATCCGCTCGTTGTCTTTGTTTCGATTGCGGCGATCGCCACCGTGCTGACGCAGATACTTTTCTATTTCAATCTTTTCTGGAGCATGTTTAAGGGCGCGAAGGCCTCAGCGAATCCCTGGGACGCAACCACGCTCGAGTGGAACACTACTTCGCCACCGCCACACGACAACTTTGCTGGTGTACTGCCTGTGGTTCATCGCGGCCCCTACGAGTTTGCGGTGCCGGGCGCTCCCAACGATTTCCTGATGCAAACTGATCCAGAACCGGCGGAGGTGCCGGTTGGGGAAGGAAGCGGTAATGGCCACGATGGTCACAAGCACTAAACAACTGCCTCGCAGGAAATCCGGAAGCGGCCCAAAGCTACCCGGACCAAACGGTCGATCGGGGAAGGGCAACGGCCACGAGGGACCGTTTCCGAGTTACGACTCGACTGCGAATCGTTATCGCGTCGGCATGTGGGTCGGGCTTGCCTCGATCCTGATGTTGTTTACGGCGTTAACGAGCGCTTACATCGTGCGCGCGGCGTCATCAAACGACTGGAAGGCTTTGCCGATGCCGCGCATTTTGTTGCTGAGCACGGCCGTCATCCTGCTTAGCAGCGCAACGCTTGAATTCGCCAAACGGAAATTGAAGGCATCACTGGAAGGTGGTTACCGTGACCTGGCTCTTAGTCACCACGGCCCTCGGTCTCGGATTTCTGATTTCGCAATTATTAGCCTGGCGGCAATTGGTGGGGCAGGGCGTTTATGTAGCATCTCATCCCCACAGCTCGTTCTTCTATCTCTTAACAGCAACTCACGGCGTGCACTTGTTGGGAGGTTTGCTGGCTCTGATTTATTTATCGTTCGCACCAGCAGGCCGCTCGATGAACGCTTCCAGGCAAAACGCCTGGCGGCTGCCGGTGCTGTCGGCATCTATTGGCACTTCATGGATGTCTTATGGATCTACCTGTTTCTGCTTTTGTTCTTTTGGCGATGACTTCGAGAAAATCCAATGTCCAACGTTCAATGTCCAACGTCCGCGAACCCTGACCTTTAGAAGGCTGAGTTACTGTTCTTAAGCAAGTGTCGCGACCGGACATCGGACTTTTTAAAATCTATGGGCGCTCACAGAGGGCCCATACTTAAACGGAGGTGACAGGTGAGTACTGAGGCACGCGCACAACATTTTCCCGCAGCAGATTGGGACGGAGGTGTGCTCCCGTATCGCGTTGGTCATCGCAAGCTGGGAATGTGGTTGTTTATTGTTTCCGACTCGCTAACGTTTTCGGCGTTGCTAATTGGATACAGTTATCTGCGCGCCTCGAACGTCTGGCCCACACCCTTTCCGTTTTATCCCAGCATCGTTTTTTCCTCAGTGATGACCTTCTGCCTGCTCTCTTCGAGCTTGACGATGGTCTTCGGGGTCTCGGCTTCCAGTCGCGGCGAAAAAGATAAGGCACGTAAGTGGATTCTCGTGACAATCTTCTTCGGCGTCGCCTTTATCGTGCTCCACTTGATTGAGTGGCGCCACTTGATTCACGAAGGACTGCAACCTTTTAGTTTGCCGGCTCACTGGGTCAGCACCTTTACGGCCCCGGACGGGACTCTACCGTCGCCGCTCTTTGGCGCGACGTTCTTCGCGATTACCGGTCTGCACATGTTTCACGTCGCCACTGGCGCCATTTATCTGGCTGTCGTGGCGGCACGCGTCAAAAAGTTGAAACATGAAGACGTGGAAATCAGCGGACTCTACTGGCACTTCGTAGATCTTGTCTGGATGTTTGTCTTCCCGCTGATCTACATCATGTCGGTCGACGTCGGCGGCGCCCTGGCCAAATAGTCCAACTGAGGAGAAACAATCATGAGCGCACACGAAGAACACTTCGCCGGCAGTAATAAATTGTTTACCTCAATTTGGGTCTGGCTCCTGATCCTTACGGTGATCGAGATCTTTCTGGCCTACAAGCCGATGCCGCTCCACTTCATGCTGGTAGTGCTGCTTGGGCTGTCCTTGATCAAGGCAGCGCTGATCATCGCCTACTTTATGCACCTGAAATTTGAGCGGCTCAGTCTGATTCTGACAATTATTCCGATGCTCGTCGTCTGCATCTGTTTACTGTTCGTGTTCTTTCCCGATAGTTTTCGTTCGTCAGACCTGCGCTATAAATTTAAAGAGACGGCGCCGGCGCCTGCTGCGGAAGACCACTGATGAAGCTGAAGCCCGTAACCAGGTTAGTAATTTCGCTTAGTACCGGCAGTCCTCTTAGTTCTGCTGCTGGAGGGCACTGGTTTGGCGCAGTGCGCCATGTGCCGCGCGTCACTCGCGGGATCCAACAATGCATTCTTCATTCGGAGTTTTAATATCGGTGTGCTGGTGTTGTTGACGCCGCCGGTGGCGATCTTTTGTTCGATCTTTATCATCCTGAAACGGCATTCCGGTGAGGGCGAGCAGACAGGCGCGGGACGAGGACGATTAATAATGTCCAGCGACAACCCACTCGCTCTCAATATCGACGTACGCACAACGCGTGGCCGTTCGTGTCCGCAATGTGGTGGCAAGATCATTCCTTCCGATCGCGCTGTATATCAAAACACCAGTGATCCAAACGCGGTGTTTGCCGTCTGGCAATGTGAGAAGTGCGGTTATGAAGAGATGTCAGAGCGTCCCAAACCCGCTGGTAAGGCAAAACATTAGGATATGGTTCGACTGATGAAGAATGAGCTGGGATTATTGAATCTAATCTGCATCGTCGTAGGCTTGCTGTTTATTGTTGCCGCTGTTCTTACCGCGCTTTTTTACCCGCCGCTCCTGAGCACCGATAATCTTTTCATCATCATGGTGTGCATGGTGATGGCGCTCGTGTTCATGTCCAATCCGTTGCTTTATCTGCATTCAGAGGGAAGGCTGCCAATTCCTTTTGCCAAACGCCTGGGTCGTCAGAAAGCTGTTGCCCAAGTTGCTGGTACCAGCCCGCCGCTGCTCGATGCGAAGGGCCGCGCCGTCCCTCCCGATGTGAAAGCAATGATGGCAGGTATGAATCGGAAGAAAGAATAGTCGTCTGGGAATTGATCAATCAAGCGTCATGGACGAGGATATAGCAAAACGAGTCTTAAGAAATTTCGCCCACTGGAACAAAGACTTACTCGACTTGCATACGCTTTTTGAGATTGGCGGCAACGATCCTGAAGCCCGCACCGCGGTCTTCGATACCGTAGAGCGGCTGGTGAAAGACGGCCTGTTGGAGGAGCTGGGAAATGATTTCTACGCGCTAACTGAGAGGGGCCGGGCGGCAGCTCAGCGCGACTGATGCCGGCCCACCTTGGTGTTTTCTTAGTTGGAAAGAGAAGAGCGATCCACCAACTCACGCGAAGCAACACTAAGATGTTTGTGTATTGCGCGTGATTTCGTGGATCGTTTTTGATCTAAGGGAACGAGACCAGATTGAGGTTTAGTGCAGGTAACGATGTCCGATTACATTTCTCAGCTTCCCCATCTCAACGCCTTCCTGAACACGACCAGCGCGATTCTGCTCGTCTTCGGTTACCGGTTCATTCGCAAGGTCGACATCATCGCGCACCGGAATTGCCAAGTGTCAGCGTTCACGACTTCAGTTATCTTTCTATCGTCGTACCTGACCTATCACTACTACCACGGTGACACGAAATTCTTAGGGCAGGGAATTGTGCGCCCTTTCTACTTCGCAATCTTGATCAGTCACGTTGTCCTGGCAATTGTGATTGTCCCGTTAGTCTTGATAACTCTTTACCGCGCGGCGCGCGGCGACTTTCTGCGACACCGTAAAATCGCGCGCTGGACGTTGCCGGTGTGGCTCTATGTTTCTGTCACCGGCGTTATTGTCTATCTGATGCTTTATCACATTTATCCCACTCCATGACTCAGAAGGATCGAGAACGCGATGACAACGGCAACAAGCCGGAATTGAAGGTGTCGTTGCCTGAAGTTAAGAGGCTGCGCGCCTCCGGGCCGATTTTGATCCTCGCCATGTTGTTTGTGGTGGGAGCCTTTCTCACCTGGTATTTCACCTGGTTTGGCCGCACGTTGTCCGATGCCGATATCACTAGTTACCTCTCCGACCAAAGACATCCGCGTCGAGTCCAGCACGCGTTGCTTCAGGTTCAGGAACGCATCGCGCGCGGCGATGCGCAGTGCCCGCCAGTGGTATCCCCAGATCCTGCGGCTCGCAGGCGACCCCGAAACAGAATTTCGTTTGACCGCCGCCTGGGTAATGGGCTTCGACAACAGGGCGGACGAGTTTCATCAGTCGCTTGCTGGGTTACTCAAAGATCGAGAGCCGATAGTACGCCGCAATGCTGCACTCGCGTTGTTGCGCTTTGGCGACGCCAGTGGACGCGATGAATTGCGGGCGATCGCTTCAGCCGTATGCAGTTGCCGCCCCGGCGGCTGGCGTGATGGAAAGTACGCTCAAGGAGCAGTCTCCTGTCGCGCGCGGGAGTTTGCTGGTGCGCCTGCGTCAGGCTAACAACGTCCTTGCAGAGGTGCGGTCGCCACTTCCGGGAAGAGTGGAACGAATCGCGTTGCCGCAAGGGTCGACGGTCACTGCGGGAGAAACATTGCTGACGCTTAGTTCGGATGAGGAGAGTATTTGGGAAGCGTTGCGTGGTCTTGCGCTCGTTGGTGATAAAGACGACTTACCAGTGCTGGAGCAATATGAACGCGGTCAGGCGCCCGGCCCGATTCGTTCAGATCGGATAAAAGACCAAGCGGCCCTGACAGCCAGGACCATCAGGAGCCGCTTTGCAGAGAATAAATAGCTTCTTAGGCGGGCGCCGCGGGTGGCGCATCAGGGAGTGAGATGCCATGCAGGCCTTCCCAATCTTCGGTCGGGCACCATCTCAATCGCGTCCCAGGGGCAGCCATCGAGGAAAGCGCCATCCGGGCCTTTGCTCGTGCATTTCTGGCAGCCAATACATAGATACGGATCAACTTCAATTCGACCGAACGGTGGGTGATCCTCGTCTGGAACCCAGAACATGCAAGCCTCGATGGGACAGTATTCGATACAGGCCGGTGATCCCGAACAACCAGTGCAGCAATCTGTGGTAATTGCCAAAATGCGAGGTTTCTTTTTCCGGCTCGCTTTGCCGTCGCCTTCCGACATGGGCCAATGTTTGTCAACGATGTCGTACACGCTTGTGATGTCCCTTTTTTCGAGATTGCTCTTCTAGGTCCGACTCTAACATAGCGTTGCTGATTTCCTCAACAATTTGTGTCGGTTGCCGTTCGTCCTTGTCCTTCGCTCTCTCACAGGAGTCTAATACTTAAAACATTTTCCACGGGAGGGAACCGGCATGGAAACGGTAGCTGGCATATTCGCTTCACGTAACGACGCAGAGCGCGCGGTAGCAGCAACTTCTAACTACTGGGATACCCAACGACCGGATTGCTTTTCTGACTCCGGACACGCGCGATAAGGAGATCGAAACAGAAGTTCCCATTAGCGATACGGAGGAATCGGGCATGGGTAAAGCAATGGGTGGGGCGGTTGGAGGAGCGTTGGGGACCGCCAGCGGCTTAGGTCTGGGCGCTGGTGTAGCAAGCTTACTGATTCCAGGCGTAGGGCCAGTGTTGGCCGCTGGTATTGTGGGCGCGGCAATTCTTGGCATCGGCGGGGCGGCAACTGGAATGGCAGCCGGCGCGGCAATGGAACGAACCCTGGCCGACGGTGTGCCACATGACGAGCTTTATCTTTACGAAGATGCTTTAAGAAATGGCCGCTCGGTCGTAATTGCCTTCGCGGAGGATGAAGAAGGCGAAACGAAGGCACGCGAGATTTTCACCGCGACTGGAGCGCAAAGTATCGATGCTGCTCGTGACGATTGGTGGCTCGGCTTGCGCGACGCCGAAGCGCAAACTTATGAAGCTGACGGACTCAACTTCAGCGAAGATGAAGCGGACTATCGTCGCGGCTTTGAAGCTGCTTTTCACGCGAAGCTGCGCGGCCGTACCTACGACGAGGCTGCTCCGGAGTTGATTGTTTTCTATCACGAGGCTCGATCCAACGCGGCTTTTCGCCGTGGCTACGATCGCGGTTACGCGTATCAACAGAGTCTGCAGACCAAACATCGAACTTGAGAGACTTCCTACTTAACCTTGTCGTGATGATCGCCATCCTGGCCGTGAGTGCGATCATCACGCAATGGTTTGCTCGCACGATGTACCTTCGCTGCGAGTGCGGGACGTTGAACGCCAGACGGCGCATTAACTGCCGCTCCTGCAACCGCCAACTCAGACCCAGCTAGTTCACGCAAACATATGAATCAAGAATCTCGACCTCCGGTGCCCTCTGCCTGGAAAACCCATGCCGAGCAGACTGATTATCGCGAGACCGCGCCATACGCTGAAACCATTGCCTATGCTCAACGACTCGCAGACGCTTCGCCGTTGCTGCACTTTGAAAGTTTCGGCAAGAGCGGTGAGGGTCGTGAATTGCCGCTCCTCATCGCTGCTGAGGACAAAACGCTTACTCCAGAGGCAGCGCACGCCGCCGGCAAGGCTATTGTCTTGATCCAAGCCTGCATTCATGCTGGAGAACCAGACGGAAAGGATGCCGGCTTTGCGCTCTTGCGCGATATCGCAATTACAAAGACTCGGGCCGATTTGCTTAAGAATGTCGTCATCCTTTTTATTCCGATCTACAACACGGACGGTCACGAGCGATCGAGCCCGTACAATCGCATCAACCAGAATGGCCCCGCTGACATGGGTTGGCGTACCACCACCTCTTATCAGAATCTGAATCGCGATTACATGAAGGCGGATACACCGGAAACGCGCGCCTGGCTTTCCCTTTGGAACCGTTGGCAGCCAGACCTGTTCATCGACTGCCACGTTACAGACGGCGCTGATTATCAATACAACATCACTTACCAGTTTGAGCACCACGAAGGTATTCCAGCGAGTGTGTTGAGCTGGGAGCGCGAGGTGATGGACGGCAAAGTCTTTCCGGCAATGGAGGCTGCCGGGAATATCGTCTCGTGGTACCTGGAATTTGCCGACAATCGCGATTTCTCGCTAGGCATACGTGATTTCAATGGCAGTCCACGATTCTCTACAGGCTATGTGCCGATTCGTAATCGGCCCGGAATCTTGATTGAGACCCACATGATCAAAGACTACCGGTCGCGAGTAGTGGGGACATATGACTTGCTGCGGTTAGTACTGGCCGAAGTCAGCCGAGATCCTGAGAAGCTGTTCGCGGCCGGGCGTGCAGCCGATGATGAGACCATTGCCGGCGGCGCCAAATATGATTTGAATCAAAGCTATCCCATTGATTTTGAGCTAAGCGACGAAACCTCGCCTTACAACCTGAAAGCGTTATCTTCACGCACCGAGATGAGCGACGTGTCGGGCGATCTTCGCGTCGTCTTCGGCTCGGAGCCGCTAGCCATCACCGTGCCGATGTACAACACGTTTCGCGTCAAAACAGCCATCGTTCCGCCTTTGGCTTACATCGTTCCGCCGCAGTGGCAGGAAGCCATCGCTGTTTTGAAAGCTCATGGACTTTCTTCTTATCAGACAACTGAAGCAGCAGAAATCGAAGTTGAGAGTTACCGGTTTGTTGATGTTAGTTGGCCGCCAGGTCCTTTTGAAGGAAGGTTCATGCCGCGCGTCAAAAGTGAGCTCACGCGCGAAGTCAGAGCATTTCCTGGCGGCTCAGTGATTGTTCCGCTCGCGCAGAAGCTTGCCAAGGTGGCAATCAATCTTCTGGAACCACAAGCTCCGGATTCCCTCGTCGCCTGGGGTTTTTTCAACGCAATTTTCGAACAGAAAGAGTATGGCGAGCACTACGTCTTGGAAACACTAGCGCGGGAAATGATGGAGCGGGATCCGAAGCTGGCGGCAGAGTTTCGAGAAAAGTTAGCGGGCGATGCGGCTTTTGCGGCCAGTCCAGCAGCCCGGCTGGAATTCTTTTACAAGCGTTCGCCTTATTGGGATCAGCAAATGAATCTTTATCCTGTGGGTCGAATCATTTCACCACAACAGCTGGATCTTTAGCGCACTCGCGGCTTCGCCACCCCTGGTGCGCGGTAAGTTTACGACTTACCGAGATGGCCTATTGTTTTTCTTAGCGGGGCTTAGCCCGCATAATCATTTAGAATTTCGTTCCGGTAAGTCAGAGACTTACCCCGCAGCGGTGGCGGCGGAGCCGTGTATGTCTGACCGCTTAGTGAGCGAGCGCGTCCGGGCGTTCGATCACGTCTTTCGCGGCGCGACTACGCGCTCGTCTAATTACTATGAAAACACCAGCAAAGATTAGCAGGCAAGCGATCAGAGTTCGCGAGCTCAACTTCTCTCCGAGCAACAAAGGCGCGAGACCAAATGCGATTAATGGTTGCAGATAGATGTAGGTAGCAACCGTCGTTGGCGTCACGCGCGTCAGTGCCCAGGCGTTGAGGTAATAAGCCGCAACGGTTGGGATAAGGATGATATAAATCACGGCGACCCAAATCCAAATTCCCGCCGCGCCCAATGAATCGTGGCTCAAGGCGTAGCCACCGATAGGCGTTGTTATCAAACAGCCGATCGCAAACATCCAGGTAATCACGTTCAGCGCACCGTATCGCTTAAAGAGGTCCTTCGAGATGGCGATGTACGCGCCATAGCAAAACGAATTGACGACGATCAGTAGATTGCCGCTCGTGGTTTCAGGGGAAAACTGTGCTCGCCAGGGATCGACGAGGTAAATAACGCCACTTGCGGCGAGTAAGATTCCCAACACGCGGCGCAGAGAAATTCGATCGTAACCAAAAACGATACTGACGATCAGGGTGAAGACTGGAATGGTTGTTCCGAGGAGTGTCGCGTTAATCACTGTCGTAAGCGATAGCCCTCTAACGAAGATCAACTGGTTGACCACCACACCGAGCAAGCTGCAAAGCGTCAACATCGCAAGGTCCCGGCCCGGTAATCTTGGTAGTTCGCGTAGTTTGCCGCGCAACGCAACAAGTACAAGCGCAGCACCAAAGACGCGGAGGCCAACCAGGCCGGAACTCGAGATCGATCGCAGCACCACTTTTCCCACGAGCGGCCAGGTACCAAACATCACCTGCACTGCGATTAACGCTAAATGCGGAGCGGCGCCGGAGCCCTTAATTTTTGCTTTCATTGAATGGGTGTGGAAAGGAAAGGATAAGCAGTCGAGTGTTCTAGCGAGATCGATAACTGCAACGCAATGCAAGCAAAAGAGAGTAAGCGTTTAAAACGCTCACTCTCATTTGTTTGGACACGCTTGAATGTGGCCTCTCCACTCGCACTTCACACGACGAGGTAGAGAGGATTTTCCATCGTTTTCTTAAAAGTCTGTAAAAACCTGGCGCCAGTAGCCCCATCGATAACGCGGTGATCACAGGACATCGTCACGCGCATCATCTGGCGCACCACGATTTCATTGCCGCGCACGACCGGTTTCGCTGTCATTGCTCCAATCGCCAGGATCGCTCCTTCAGGTGGATTGATAACGGCGGTAAATTCGTCGATGCCGAACATTCCCAGGTTGCTGATGGAAAAGCTGGCGCCTGTATATTCCTCAGGCTTCAGCTTGCGCTTGCGCGCGCGCTCAGCCAGGTCCCGCACCTCGCGCGCTATTTCGCTCAGGGACTTCTGATCGGCCGAGCGAACTACCGGCGTGATTAATCCATCTTCAATTGCCACGGCAACACCCACATCGGCCCGCTCGTAATAGCGGATCGTCTTCTCCTGAAAAGAGGCATTGACCTGGGGATGAGCGATCAGGGCCGCTGCAGCAACTTTGATGATGATATCGTTGATGCTCAGCTTCAGCTCCGGATCAAGTTCATTGATGTTCCGGCGCATCTCCGCCGCGCGATCCATTTCAATTTCTGTTGTCAGAAAGAAATGAGGGATCGGACCGAGGGAAGTCACCAGCCGTTTGGCGATGATGCGACGCATCTCGCTTACAGGTTCGTCCACAAACGGAGAAGCTTCGGTCGCACCTGGCTGGCGCGTCGGAAACTTAACGACGGCCCCTGTCGTTGCTGACTCCGCCGCAGCGGGCGCCTCGCCCTGGCTCATGGCCGCCTCAATGTCGCGCTTTACAATCCGGCCTCCGGGACCGCTGCCAGTTAAAGATCGAAGGTCGACGCCTGCTTCAGCCGCCATCCGCGCCGCGAGTGGTGAAACGATCAACCGTTCAGACGACGCGGCTGCGGGGGCTGGTGCGGAACCATTACCGTCGGGAGCCGCTGTTTTTGCCGGGCTGCCCCCCGCTTTCGGTGGGGCGGTTGGCTCTGGAGCCGGGACAGGAGCTGCCGGTTGTTCTGGTTTAGGTTCGGATTCTGCGGTTGCAGCTTTCGGCGCAGGGCCGCTGCTGCTGCCTGCGAGCATCGCGGAGATGTCCTCGTCAGGTTCACCAATGATGGCGATTAGTTGACCGAGAGGGGCGGATTCACCTTCCTTGATGATGATCTTGCGCAGGACGCCGTTCGCGAGCGCTTGCATTTCCATCGTGGCTTTATCGGTGTCAATCTCCGCGAGCGGTTCGCCCATGGAAACCTTGTCGCCCTCTTTCTTTAGCCAGCGCGATAGCTGCCCCTCCTCCATGGTGGGAGAAAGCTTTGGCATGATCACCTGAGTTGCCATTAAGACCTCGTGAATCGGGAAATGTGAACTGTGCGAACGTAAATCGAGAATCGTGAATCGTAATCGGAATAACTGAGAATGTATGACTGTAATCGAAAGCCGCGAGTCTTATTCACGATTCACGATTCACGACTTACACCAAATAAGCCACCTCTTTAACGGCCGCGACTACTTGATCGACCGTGGGAATTGCCAGCGCCTCCAAATTCTTTGCGTAAGGCATGGGGACGTCCGCGCCCGATAGTCTCTTTACGGGCGCGTCCAGGTAGTCGAAAGCTCGCTCCATAATTTCGGTACTAATCTCCGCTGCCACACCACAGAACGGATGCGACTCTTCGGCGACAACTACCCGATTCGTCTTTTTCACTGAGGCCACGATGGTGTCGATGTCGAGTGGTCTAATCGTGCGAGGATCAATCACTTCACAGGAAACTCCCTGCTCCTGGAGTACTTCAGCGGCCTTCAAAGCCACTGGTACCATCAGGGAACGCGCGACGATAGTGGCATCCGTGCCCTCACGCTTCACATCGGCAACTCCGAGCGGCACGGTGAAATCAGCATCCTCTGGAACTTCACCTTTGTTTCCGTACATTCGTTCCTGCTCGATGAAGATCACCGGATCGTCATCACGAATGGCGGATTTCAACAAGCCCTTTGCATCTGCAGGCGTCGACGGCATCACAACCTTTATTCCCGGGAAGTAGGCGAACCAGGATTCAAGGGCTTGGGAGTGTTGCGACGACACTTGGTAGGCGGAACCGCCCGGACCACGAAAGACGATAGGGATTTTGAACTGGCCGCCGGACATGTACAGCATCTTGGCTGCCGAATTGATGATTTGGTCCGTCGCCAGGATTGAGAAGTTAAAAGTCATAAACTCCACAATCGGCCGTAAGCCAACCATGGCGGCGCCGACCCCTAGCCCGGCAAAACCCAGCTCAGTGATCGGCGTGTCGATCACGCGTTTCGGACCTAGTTCCTGAAGCAGTCCCTTCGTAACTTTGTAAGCACCCTGATACTCGGCTACTTCCTCGCCCATCAGGAAAACATTTTCGTCGCGTAGCATCTCTTCCCGGAGAGCCTGGTTCAGTGCTTCGCGCATTGTAATCACAGCCATTGATTCAATTTCCTCGATTGAGCCAGGGTACTCGCTACCTCAGCCCGTCTTTCCCGGAGTAATGGGATTGGCATAGATGTCTGTGAAAAGCTCTTCAGGTTCGGGCAGGGGACTCTCTTCAGCGAAGCGCAGCGACTGTTCGACCTCTTCCTGCACTTGTTTTTCCATCGCCTCGTAATCTTTATCGCTGATAATTTTCTCTTCGAGCAGACTCGCCGCGAAAACTTTCAGGGGATCGCGCTCCTGATACTTTTCGATTTCAGCACGCGTGCGGTAATTGCCCGGGTCCGACATCGAGTGACCCATGAAGCGGTAGGTTCTGACTTCGATCAGGGTTGGCAGGAATTCCGTGCGGGCACGTTCCACCGCTCGAGCGGTTACCTCTCTTACCGCCAGCACGTCCATGCCATCTACATATTCTCCGGCCATCTCATAGGCAGAAGCCTTTTGCGAAATGTCGTGGAGCGACATCGCGCGTTGCAGCGACGTGCCCATTCCATACTGATTGTTTTCGCAGATATAAATGCAGGGAAGCTTCCAGAGCTGGGCCAGGTTCAGGGATTCGTGGAAAGCGCCCTGGTTTACCGCTGCTTCGCCGAAAAAACAAAGCGTGACTTGATCAGTGCCTTGATACTTGCTTGCAAAAGCGACTCCTGTTGCCAGCGGTATCTGGCCGCCGACAATTGCATGACCGCCGAGAAAGCCGATGCTCTTATCAAACAGGTGCATCGAGCCACCCTTACCCTTCGAACAACCGCCAGCTTTTCCGAATAGCTCGGCCATCACCACGTCTGGAGACATACCCTTGGCAATTGCCTGGCCGTGATCGCGATAGCTGGTGAGAACGTAGTCGTCCTTGCGGATGGCCGAGATAGCGCCGACTGCAACGGCCTCCTGTCCAATGTAGAGATGGCAGAAGCCTCCGATTTTTCCCATGCTGTAGGTCTCCGCCGACTTCTCCTCGAAACGGCGGATCAGCAGCATCTGTCGCAACAGCTCCACCAGTGTTTCGCGATCGTAATCAGCGAGATGGCGCTTCTGTTCTTTCTTTACCGCGTCATGATCGTTGCGCATTTGACCCTGGTCCGGCGCCTCTGCATCGATCACCGCCACACTGTTCTGTTCATCGGCCGTTGCACGGGTGTTGGAGGGCTGGGACTGTTTACTCATTTTGTTTTCTTCCGACACGCCGGTGAAGATGTGGTGACATCCAAAGCCGTCCGGCCATGTCCGTGTGATGCCGGGGATTATACGCGACTTATCGCAAGGCCTGCAAAATTGGTCCCTGCGCACGTCATCTGAACACCCCACGCCGATAAAAAAGAGAAAGCGCCCACCGCTATTAACGATGAGCGCTGCTGGTTAATGAATACTGGGTTTAGCTAAGTGCGCCGATCGTGGTGATTGGGGCGTTGGCGACCGTCAGGATCGTCTTTCGCCTGTGCTTGTCCCGCTGCATCGCACTGCCTGCCGAGCTCAGCAATTCTTCGGTTGTTTCGCCATCGGTAGGGAAGGTCGCGATCCCTAAGCTCAAACCCAACTCGACTGTCTTACCGGTGCGCACAGAAAACTTTTGTGCCTCTACTGCGGCGCGAATCCTTTCTGCGACAGTACTTGCCATCTGATGAGAGGCCATCGGCATGATGGTCACGAATTCGTCTCCGGCATAACGAGCCAGGATGTCCATCTGTCTTAACTCTTTGCGGATCACTCCGGCGACGCTCGCCAGAACTCGGTCGCCGATTGCATGCCCGTAGTCATCGTTGATGCCTTTGAAGTTATCGATGTCCATACTGATCACGGCAAGTGACTCGTGATTCATTCGCTGGCATTCGGCAATTCGCTGGCCGAGCAACATGTAAAAGGCGCGCGCGTTGGGTAACTCAGTGAGGGGATCGACGAGGGCGCTTTCTTTCGTCTTCTCAAAAGTCAACGCGTTGTTTAAAGCGCTAGAGGCGTGCTGGCAAACTGACTCGAGCAGGCGTACGTGTTCGGTCGTATACGACGTTCTGCTCTTTGAGAGTAGAGTGATTGCGCCGAAGGAACCGTCCTCGCGTAATAACGGTGAGACAAGGATACCGCGGTATTCCCTGGCAATAGGTTCAGGCACGCCCACAAGATCCAATTCCGGCGACGCATTACACATGGAACGGGTGTTAGCGATGACCCATCCGGTGATGCCGTCTCCCACGTCCATGCGCCGTCGTTTGAAAAAGTCTGCATCCTCGCCGGCCACGTGAACCGCGGTTGCCTTTCCAGACTTTTCGTCGACGACAAAAATGATGCAGGTGTCGAAAGGAACAATCGAGCGCAGTTTGTTAGAGACTAACGTGACTGTGTCGTTGATGTTGAGCGATGAACCAATCGTTTGGGCGATTTCGTGCAGCGCGAACACCTCCCGCTGTGCTTCGGAAATAGAGCGGAAGCCAGTTGTGTCGTTGGGAGAGCCCAGCACGTCAGAGGCGAGTCCGGCATCAGGTCGAGTCGAGGTTGAGTAATCGACCAGATCCCCTTCGCAATGAACCTGCTCACGAATGTCTTCTTTGTCAATCAGCCCGTCAAACTCTTCAACATGCGCCACGAACATTTCGACAACGCGTGGATCAAAGGCGCTTCCCGCCATGCTCTGCAATAAGGCCAACGATTCCTCGCGCGTCATACCCTTGCGGTAAGGCCGGTCGCAACGAGTGGCGTCGTAGAAATCAACAACCGAAATGATTCTTGCGACCAGGGGAATAGCTTCCTGACGCAGACCCTTCGGATATCCGGAGCCGTCCCACTTTTCGTGGTGATAGCGAACAATGTCTTCGACAGGGTAGGGAAAACTGACGCGCCGTAAAATATCGCCACCCACAGTCGGATGAATTTTCATTTTGGCGAACTCAGCTTCAGTCAACTTACCTGGCTTGTTAAGAATGTATTCAGGGACAGCCAGTTTTCCGATGTCATGCAGCAGCGCGCCCGCGATCAATGCCTTAATCTCAGACTCGCTGACGCGTAACAAGGCGCCCATTTGTTGCGCGTATATTTGGGTGCGACGAACATGGCCGTGCGTGGTCTGGTCCTTCGCGTCGATGGCGATCGCTAAAGACTCGATCGTGTTCATATGAATCACGGCCATCTCTTCGATGTGCCGCCGGCGTTCGGCTTCCGCAAGTTTTACTTCTTCCACTCGTTTTTCGTTGAAACGATAGAGCAGGTAGACCAGGATCGTGATTAGCAATCCCAGCATGGCGTAGGCTAATCCGCCTTCATGAATCGCCGAGTAGAAGAGAACTGCTGACGATGCAGCCGCCAGTTGCGCGGTGATGGTCCAAACGATGCTCTCTTGTGACGGCAGTGCGGCTTTCTTGCCGGTGTCTATGCTGATAAATGCTGCGGTGGCGAGAGTGGTAAGAAAATATTGCAACAGTGCCAGCGCGCAAAGTGGGATCAGGAAAACATTCAGCGGCAGTCCAAGACCAACCAGCTCAGAATCCATGGCAAAGACGCCGACGAGCAAACCGTAGCACGATGCGGAGATCGAAGTGGAAATGATGGCGATGGCAGTTGTGAGAATGAGCTGCCGACGGTTGCCGGTACTATAGGTCGAGAGAAAGGCAACGATGGCGGCGAGGACGATCGCTGGACCGGAAGTGGCGATCGGCGGAATTGCGAAGAGCATAACCGCGAGAAACACGAAAGTATCCGCCACCGATTTCTTGCTCTCGCTCTCACGATCGTTGCTGGTAACTGAAACCGTAAAACCACTGGCCACGAAGATGAGCAGGAGTAAGCCAAACCAACTAAAGAGGCCTGCCTGACCACGAATCGGCATGGAAGTCGTCGAGACCAACGAGGCGATTAGTAGTGCCGCTCCCGCCAGTGACACACCGATGAAAACGGCGCCACTTAACCATTTCTTTTTTTGCATGTCTTCCTTGATTCCTTCCCGTGGGACTCAAAGCTTTGGGGCTGGAGAGCTTTAACGCTGGCCGAAGCTGAGCTGAAAACGCCAGCAAGCGGGTTAGGGAGAGGTTTATTGAGAACGATTTGAGTGGAGTGCTTAATCCAGGCGAGTGGCCAACCGTGTTGACCACGGGCTAAAGATAGCTTTTCAAAAGGTTTGAGTCAAGAAAATCGTGCTTTTTGAGGTAGGCAGAAGCCAGCTAACTCGAAGCCTGGGTAATATGACGACGTGTTTCTGGCCTTTCTTCTAATTGCGCGGCCAGTTCAGCCGGAGCCGTAACGGGGTTCTTGCATACGTAATGTTCGCAAACGTAAGCCATTGGCTCGCCCTTAACGTTGCGTTCGCGGAGGAAGGGAACCAGCTCGGCCGCCCGCTGCTGGTCGGGCCTCGCTTCGCCCACCACTTTATTGGGCAGGTAACGCTTCCAAACTTCGCGCTTCAACGAGCGGGTCGCAACGTTTTGTGGGTCGCCGGCAATCGCGATCTCCTTAGGGGAACTGAGATGGAAGTCGAGCGCACCCAATGCCCGCCCAAACCCGGCCGGGTAACGGGTCATTCCGTTAACAATGAGTCGTAACACCGTCGTTGCCCGGCGGCGATAATCGTCGTTGTCCGTTAGCGCGGCCAACCGCAACATGACTTCTGCGGCAACCGAATTTCCCGACGGTGTGGCGTTGTCGAAAAAATCTTTTGAACGCACGATCAAAGTCTCATGACTCTTTCCGGTGAAGAAAAAACCGCCAGCTTCGTCATCCCAAAATTCTTCCACCATTTTCGCGGTCAGCGTTAGACATTCTTCCAACCATTCGCTTTCGCCAGTCGCTTCGTAGAGAGTCAATAGACCCTCGCTGAGAAAGGCGTAGTCCTCGAGGTACCCATTCAACTTGGCGACACCATCCTTAAATGTTCTTAGCAATAGTCCATCACTTCGGAGGGTGTCTAAGACAAAGCGCGCATTTCGCCTGGCGACATTCGTATAATCTTCACGATCGAGAATCGCGCCCGCTTCCGCAAAACTCGCCAGCATCATTCCATTCCAGGCTGTCAGGATTTTCTCATCACGATCAGGTTTTACGCGTTGCTCGCGCACGTCGAAGAGCAGCTTTCTCGACGTTGCAAGCAGGGCTTCAAGCGCTGCCGGTTCCATTTTGCGCTGAGCAGCAACGTCCTCAATTGGGCGTCGCACATTAAGAATGTTTGCCTCTTCAAAGTTACCCCCGGGAGTCACGTTGTAATACTCATTAAAGAGTTTGGCGTCTGCGGCGCCGAGGACTTCTTCAACCTCCGCGTTACTCCAAACAAAGAATTTCCCCTCCACATCTTCCGAGTCGGCATCCTGTGTTGAATAGAAACCTCCATCAGCCGATGTCATCTCCCGCACGACGTAATCGAGTATTCCTTCAGCAGTCCGGCGCGCGTCGTTGTCTTGCGTCACTTGATAGTGGTGCAAGTACAGTCGCGAAAGCAGAGCATTGTCGTAGAGCATTTTTTCGAAGTGGGGCACAAGCCACTGCGAATCAGTCGAGTAGCGATGAAACCCACCGCCGAGTTGGTCGTAGATGCCGCCCTCGGCCATCTTGCGACACGTGTGAGTGACGATTTGCAAGGCCTCGGCGTTACCGGTTCTGTAATACGTGCGCAGCAGGAACTCCAACGCCATGGCTGGAGGAAATTTCGGCGCGCTTCCAAAGCCCCCGTTGATGCCATCATAGTTCTTGACGATTCCGCGATACGCCACATCAAGCAGGTTCATACTCAGGAGTTCTGACGATTCCTGAGCGGCGCTCAAACGTTCCAATTCCCTGCGGACGGAAGCAGAGGTTTCTGCGATCTCGTCCGGTCGTTCGCGATAAGCCTCGGCAAGCGCAATTAAGACACGGGGAAACCCCGGCATGTTGTGCCGATCAACCGGAGGAAAGTAAGTCCCGCCGTAATAAGGCACACCTTCAGGAGTGAGGAAAACAGTCATCGGCCAGCCGCCATGATGAGTCATCATTTGCACGGCGTTCATGTAGATCTGATCAAGATCGGGACGCTCCTCACGATCTACCTTGATGTTGACGAAGTTTTCATTCATCAGCTTAGCGATCTCTTCGTTCTCAAACGATTCATGCTCCATCACGTGACACCAGTGACAAGCCGAGTAACCAATGCTGAGCAAGATCGGTTTGTTTTCACGTCTTGCTTCGGCAAACGCCTCTTCACCCCATGGGTGCCAGTTCACTGGATTGTGAGCGTGTTGGCGCAAATACGGACTGGTTTCGTTGATAAGCAGATTTGTGTATTTGTGTGCTGACATAGTCGGTCTTATTCGGCCCCTGGCTTGTTTGAATTTCACTGATTGTACAGACGGACGAATGATAGGAGAAATGCCCGTCTCGATTGGCGATTCCAATTCTAATTGCCGATTAGCTCCTTTCGCCGGAACTAATCGGAATCGACGTTTGGAAATCGGCAATCGGCAATTACGTTTGCTATACTTCCGACTGAATGGTCATTCATTTTTGCGGACGTTGAGGACTGATTAATGGAACGCGAAACGCTGGAGATGGACGTTGTGTTCGTGGGCGCCGGACCTGCGAATCTGAGCGGCGCCTTGCACCTCGCACGGCTGGTTAAGGATCACAACGAATCCATCAGCAGAGCTGAGAAAAAGGGCGCGCCTCTGGGTGAGATTGAGATTGGCGTCATCGAAAAAGGATCGTCCGTCGGCGCTCATATTCTGTCCGGCGCAGTGATGGATCCGCGGGCCTTGCGTGAATTGTTACCAGACTTTGTTGAGCAAGGGGCGCCCCTTGAGTCGCCCGTGAAAGAAGATTACTTCCTCTACCTGACTGAAAAGCGAGCCATCCGTTCGCCCATCACGCCTCCACCGCTGAAAAACCATGGTTATTACATTGTCTCGCTGAACCGACTCACCGCGTGGTTAGGTGAGCAGTGTGAGGCGGCCGGCGTCAATATTTTTCCTGAGTTTCCCGGAGCCGAGATGCTCTACGATGAAGAGGATCGCGTCGTAGGCGTGCGCACCGGAGATAAAGGCATCGACAAAGAAGGCCGACGTAAGGCGAACTTCGAGCCCGGCGTCGATCTCCGCGCAAAAGTCACAGTGCTGGGGGAGGGGCCGCGCGGATCTTTAACCAAAGAGCTAAGCCAGCGATTGAATTTGAACGAAGGTAAAGAACCGCAGGTTTACAGTGTTGGCGTGAAGGAACTATGGGAGTTGCCGGACGATCGGTATCCCACGGGTCGGGTCACGCACACTCTCGGTTTTCCTTCCGACGCGCAAACTTATGGTGGTGGCTGGATCTATGGGATGCAGAATCGCATCTTGAACATCGGTTATGTGACTGGACTTGATTACAGGGATCCTTTGCTCGATCCACACGCTGAGTTTCAACGGTTCAAATCTCATCCGTACATATCGCAATTGCTTGAGGGTGGCAAGATGCTGCGCTATGGCGCAAAGACCATCGCCGCGGGCGGTTATTTCGCGATGCCGAAAATCTATGCTGACGGCGTGCTGCTGGTTGGGGACTGCGCCGGGTTCTTAAACTCGCAGCGACTCAAGGGCATTCATTCGGCAATTAAAAGCGGAATGCTGGCTGCTGAGGCAATTTTCGAATCCTTAATCGCCGGCGACTTCTCAGCGAGAAAGCTGCAGCGCTACGAACGATCTCGTTAATGAAAGCTGGATTATTCCGGAGCTCCGCAAGGTGAGAAACTTTCACGCGGGCTTCAAGCACGGGCGCTGGCTGGGAATTGTGAACACCGGATTTCAATTCATCACGGGCGGCCGATCCTGGGGAATTTTCGATCGCGCAAAGGCTGAATCCGGCCATGAAGTGATGAGACGGCTGAGCGAATACAATTACCAGGGCGATAACATTGCACAGCGCTACAAAGACTTACGATTCGACGGCAAAGTTACCTTCAACAAACTGACGGACGTCTATCACGCATCGGTAGGACATGACGAAGATCAGCCGGTCCACTTGCACGTCCTCGACACCAATATTTGCGCCACTCGTTGTGCGGAAGAGTATGGAAATCCCTGCCAGCGATTTTGTCCGGCCGCCGTTTATGAAATGGTAGATGACGGCGCGAATGGGCGGCGGAAACTTCAGATCAATTTCTCAAACTGTGTTCACTGCAAGACCTGCGACATCATGGATCCCTACCAGATTATAAACTGGGTAACACCGGAAGGTGGGGGTGGGCCGGATTACAAAGGCATGTAGCGGCAGTTACTCTTCAATCGGTAACTCCTTCCGTTCCTTAATCGTAAATTTCACCTTGCCCCGCATCACTTCCTCAAGTGCAATGCGCGTGGGTTTGTGCTTGACCGGATCAATTTCGATACGAGGGCGCGCGCCGCGTTGCAGCTGCTTACTCCGTTTGGCGGCGAGAATGATCAGGCGATATTTGGAATCGACTTGCGGAGTTTCCATCTCATCCAAAGCATTTTCTAATTCCTGATTTGTGGACGGCATGATTGACGTAATAGTCCTCCTGCATAATTTGTGAGGCTGGCGAGCTTTGCCAGCCACTTACATTAAAAAACTTTCCACTACCCCGCGGATCTTTTCTTCCTGGCGCGACAAGCGTAAGCGTTCGGCTTCGATGATGGCCATCAATTTGGAGGAAGCTTGTTCCACATCGTCGTTAATAATCACATAGTCAAAGGTCTTATAGGCTTTCAATTCTTCAGGCGCATTGCGAAGCCTGAGAGCAAGGTCCTCTGCTGAATCAGTGCCGCGTGCGATTAAGCGCTCCCGGAGGACCTCAAGAGAAGGTGGCAGGATGAAAACACTCACCGCCTCATGAACCAGATTGCGAATGCTGGCCGCACCCTGTACGTCCACTTCAAGCACGATGTCGCGACCCAGTGAAACGTCGCGCGCCACCTGACTGCGACTGGTACCGTAAAGATGGCTGTGAACCTTAGCCCATTCAAGAAAGTCATTCTGCTCAACCATCTGAGAAAACTGCTCGGGCGTGACGAAAAAGTATTCACGTCCATTGACCTCGCCATTCCGCGGCTTGCGGGTCGTATAAGAAACAGAATAACTGAGATTTTGTAAGCGGCTGAGGACGCGCTGGATCAGCGTGCCCTTGCCGCCGCCCGAAGGCGAGCTCACGACGAACAGAATTCCGCTCTGCGTGGCCGTCGCAACCTGTTCCGCTAACTCTTTCGTTTCACTCGACATTCTGGACCTGTTCGCGCAGTTTTTCGACCTCAGCCTTGATCCCCAGGGCCGCTTCCTTGATGGATAGTTCTGTCGACTTAGACAACGTCGTGTTTGCTTCCCGGTTCAATTCCTGAAGCAAGAAGTCCAGCATCTTTCCAGTCTCATTGGTTGAGTTGAGCGCCTCGCGAAACTGTTGCAGGTGACTTTTGAGGCGCACCATTTCCTCGCTAACGTCGCTGCGATCGGCGAGGTAAGCAATCTCCTGAGCCATTCTTGCATGATCAAGCTCGATCAGTTGAGTTTC
Source organism: Pyrinomonadaceae bacterium (assembly GCA_963826235.1). Classification (GTDB taxonomy): domain Bacteria; phylum Acidobacteriota; class Blastocatellia; order Pyrinomonadales; family Pyrinomonadaceae; genus PSRF01. Next base: position 199,692 of record CAWGWE010000004.1, read on the forward strand.
GCGGTTGAGCAACTCGCCGATGCGCTTCTGCAAGCGGTCGCGATATATCTCCGCGAGACCGCCGGCTGCCGCTTCAATCACGGGAATAAGAGCTTCAATTTTGTCGAGCCGTTCGCGCATCTCGTTGTGCAGCGCTGCACCTTCCTGTTCGCGCATTCGTTCCAGCTCTGTGAGAGCTTCATCCAGCGCACGTTCGATCCCTGCGACCATCGTTTCGTCGAGAGCGTCGCGAGCAGGTTGCAACGCGCCGGGCAGGCGAGCCACAACGTTAATATCAACTTCACCGGCGATCTGAAATTCCTGTTGCATCTCACGAAGGGCGCCGACATAGCCGGCAATCAAAGGTCGATTCAGTTCATAAGCAATCTGCGAGGTGCGTTCAAAAGTGACAGCCGCGTCAACACGCCCACGCGAAAGGCGAGAGCTGATGCGTTTCTTGATCACTGGTTCCAGTGCCGCGAGCTCTCCGCCGATTCGCAGATGAATATCCAGAAATCGATTATTAACAGTTTTAAGATCGACAGAGGCTGAAAAACCATCGCCAGCCACCGAGCCCCGCCCATATCCGGTCATTGATTTCATAAGTTAGTGGTCAGTAGTCAGTTGTCAGGGTGGTTAGTTGTCAGTAGTCAGTCTTGTCAGTTAGTCAGTAAGTTCAGTAGTCAGTTGAAAGCTTGGCTGTATGTAACTGAAACCACTGACAACTGACCACGGACAACCGACAACTGACTACTGACTACTGACCACTGACCACGTTTCCTTTTCTTCATCAGCAAACTGCAACTCGTAAAGTTTTCTATACTGTCCGCCGCGGGCAAGCAACTCTTCGTGAGTTCCCGTTTCGATAATCCGGCCGGCTTCCATCACCACGATCATGTCCGCACGGCGCACGGTTGAGAGCCGGTGAGCAATTACTATCGTGGTCCGGTTGCGCACCAGGTTGGCGATCGCGCGCTGTACAAAGCGTTCGGATTCGGCGTCGAGAGCCGAAGTGGCTTCATCCAAAATCAATAGCGGCGCGTCAACCAGAAGCGATCGCGCAATTGCCAAACGTTGACGCTGTCCTCCTGACAGGAAAACGCCGCGCTCGCCAACAATCGTTTGATATCCGAGGGGCAGTTCCATGATGAAGTCATGCGCGAAAGCTATGTTTGCTGCCTCCTCAACTTCCGCCTGGGTCGCTTCGGGTTTTCCGTAGGAGATATTGTGCAGCACCGTGTCGTTGAACAGTACTGTCTCCTGGGTAACAAGGGCGATTTGTCGTCTTAAGCTGGCCAGCCGCACGTCGCGGAGATCGACGCCATCCCACAGTACCGCGCCGGAAATCGGATCATGAAAGCGAGGAAAAAGTTTCGTCAGAGTTGACTTGCCCCCGCCTGATTCACCCACTAACGCGACCATCGTTCCGGCAGGAACCTTCAGACTGACGTTGCGCAATACCGGTCGGCCCTCGTTTGCATAACCAAATGAAACATCGCGCAACTCAATGCCGCTTCTCAGAGGCGGCAGTTCGACCGCATCAACCTTCTCGGGAATCTCTGCGTGCTCGTCCATCACTTCCCAAACATGATGTGCCGCGGCGAGCGCCTGCTCCATGTTGTTTTGCAAGCGCGATAACTTCCGCATCGGATCGTAGCTGCGAAACAGAAAGAAGAGGAACGCTAAGAACTGCGCGGCATTCATGCGGCCGGAAACGATCTCGCGTTGACCAAAGTAAAGCAGAAAGACGACAAAGACCACGCCAAGCATCTCAATGGCTGGGGGAGCGAAACCGGAAATGCGTGCGGTCCGCAGGTTCGCGCGCACGATGCGCTTCGCCACAGTCGTGAAGCGCTCAGCTTCCCGTGCCTCTCCGCGATAGGCTTTGACGATGCTTTGATTCGAGAGTGCTTCCTGGGCCGTGTCAGTCAGCTCTTTACTGCCTTCAAAGCTGTCGCGGGCAAGATTCCGCAGCCGCGTGCCGAAGCGTGCAGTCAAGATCGCAACCATCGGGGCGAGCAGCAGCGAGCCGAGAGTTAAACGCCAGCTATAAAAAAAGGACGCGCCGAGGAAGAACGATTAAAGTGAAGCTTTCGCGCAGCATGTCGCGAATCGTGCTCGTCACGGCGGCCTCGATTGCGGCCGCGCTGGAGACGAGCCGGGACACTAGATAGTTGGTGCGGTGCCGTTCGAAGAAACTTGCCGACTGTGAGAGAACGTGGCGATAAAGATCCTGCCGCAGTTTCAGAACCGCGGACTGGCCGATGCGCGCCATTAGATAGGTGGAGAAATATTCAGCGACGCCCTTTGCCAGGGTAAAAGTGAGCAGAAGGATCGAGATCGTCTTCCAGGCGGCAAGACCAGAATCGGGAATGATTCGTTCCAATCCAAAGAGCGTGGCGGTGCGCTGACCCCCTCCCTGGGCAAATGCCTGATTAAAAATGGGTACGATCAGCGCGCCAATCGCACTTTCCAGCAATCCCACGATCAGCATGGCAAAGGTCGCCACAACGAAGGTTCCCCAGTGAGGTTTTAAATACCTGAGGAGTCGTCTGAAATCGTGCATTGGCTGTGCGAAATCTCTGATCCGTTGATATAAGGAGGGTTAGACGGCTGTAAATCTGAAAGTCAACTATACTTAGGCGCGCTTTAGCCCGTCAAGGTTAGTAATTCATCTGCTTTGTAACTTCGGATACAAATGAGCACTGAATTTGGAAGGTCCATTGAAGTCTTCCTGCTCTCGACGCTGAACGCTTTGCCCGTCTCACGCAGAAGTGAGTTATAATTCGCTTACAAATTTCTTGGGATCAAATTCCTTTCCCGGCGGGTCTAACTTGGAACCACAGGCTGCCAGTAAGTACGCCGACAAGCGACTTCTAATCGTTGATGACGATGCGGACATGCGTCTGCTTCTGGCCGAGTACTTTCGCCGGCTGGGTTTTCAAGTTGATGAACGCGAGAGTGGCGCGGCTGCACTCGAGCCCGCGGTAGCCGGAAGGTTCGATTGTTTCATCTTCGATGTTTCGATGCCGGGAATGACCGGTTTCGAATTACTGAAACGCGTGCGGGGTCGCGGCGTCCAAACTCCCACACTCTTTCTTACTGCGCATGATGCGCTTGATTACAAAGTTGCCGGCTTTGAAGCTGGCGCCGACGACTACCTCGCTAAACCATTTAGCCCGCGAGAACTCGAGTATCGCGTTGAAGCGTTACTGCGTCGCTCCGGAATGGTGCAGGAATCGCGCGACTCAGACCGGATCGAAGTTGGCGATCTGGTCATCGATAAGCGGCGGCACGAAGTAAGCCGTGACGGCGTGCGAATCGATCTGACGCCGCTTGAATTTCAAATTCTCGAGTTGCTTGCTTCCGAGCCGGGCCGCGCCTGGTCGCGCAATGCCTTATTGGATCAGGTTTGGAGTACTGATTACGAAGGCTACCAGCGAAACATTGATCCTCACATCAATCGTCTGCGCAAGAAGCTTGAAGTTGATCCGAAAAACCCTCGCTACGTGTTAACCGTGCGCGGCGTCGGCTACAAGTTGAATGAAGCGCCGTGAGCTGAGTGCCTTAAGTTGTTGCTGCATGCATTACCGACTACCAGCAATCCCTATTGAGATTCTTCCTAAAGTACCGCGCCCGAAAGTTCGTTCGACTTTTCTTAACCTTCCTATTGCTCAACGCGTTCAGTGCCGAGTTTGTGCCGGGTCAAAACCTGACCAGCACAATCAGCGCGGACACGTAAACTACGAAAATGTGGATCACCGGGTCGAGTCTGCTGATCGTTTGGTTCATTCTGACATTTGTCTTCCACAAGGGCGGCTTCGTCCATATGCTGCTGCTGGGCGGGATTTCCATACTAGTTATCCAATTCGTTGCCTACCGTAAAACGCGCTATCAAAAGGATTAAGTTAATCTATGTGCTTGATCTTCACGGGAGCGTTCGGCAACAATGATTAGCGACTTGGCATCAAGATAATTGGCTCTGCGGAAATCCGTGGCGCCGGTTCTGGTCGATGCGGCTCTCCAACAATCAGCATTAGGAGTGGTTTTGTCATGACATCTACTCGCGCTTTCGTTGTTTCACTCGGACTTCTCATTTCTTTAGTAGCAGCTCAACGGCGTGCCAGCCGCTGCCCAGTCAGATCTTCCGCGGCAGACTGTGGCCATAACCTATCCGCTTGATGAAACAATCAACGTGAAGTTTCGCGGCACTACTTTGCTACCGAGATTGAAAGGTGAGGCTAAGGTCAAGCGCGCAGGCCGGCGCGGCACTCGTGTCGAATTGAGTATCAATAATTTGACACGTGCTAACGAGCTGGGCGGCATCTATACCACCTTTGTGTTGTGGGCCATCGCGCCTGACGGACGCGTGGACAATTTGGGTGAGATCAAACGCAGCGGTAGCGCGTTGGTTGATTCAAAACTGGACGTGACCACCAATCTGCAAACGTTTGCCATGATTGTTACCGCCGAACCGCATTTTCTGATGAAGGTTCCCAGTCGCATGGTCGTGTTGGAGAATCTTCCCCCGGCGCGAATTAGCGGCAGCAACATCGAGACTGCAAATGTGCAGTACATCGGGAACTCCGGTGATTATTTCCGCGACGCGCGTGTACCGGAACTTGCAGACAGCGATTACAAGACCACTCCCGTTTCACTCTTGGGAGCGCGCCAGGCAGTGAACCTGGCGAAATTTGCCGGCGCATCGTCAGATGCTCCCGATGAGCTGCGTATGGCCGAAGATGATCTGCAGGCAGCCGAAAGGGCGTGGCGTGTCGACCAGCCTTCTGCTGAAGTCGATGTTCTTGCCCGCAAGGCAACGTCATCCGGCGCCCGAGCGGAAGAGATGGCGGTCGCGCGCAAGGCAGCGCGTTTGCGACGGGAGGACGTCGCGCGGCGCGACGCGGCGCTTCGAACTGCTGAGCGCACCGCTGAAAACGCGGAGCGACAGATTGCAGATTTACGAAACGCGCTTGAGCGCGAGACTCGTGCCCGCGAGCTTGCGGAAAGAGATCTGGGCGCGGCGACTGAGCAGTTGCGCGAACAGCGGAGCGAGGTAGCTCGCCTGCGGGATGAACTTCAGGCTGTCAGATCTGAAGGAGACAATGCTCGCCTGCGTTTGGCCCGAATTGAAGGGCGAGCGGCAGGCGGAGGTGGCACGCCGTGAGGCAGAGCAACGCGAACAGCAGGCGCGCGAAGCGGCCGTGGCGTTGCGGCAAACGCTGACTAAATACGGCACGGTGAAAGAAACTGGCACAGGCTTTCAGTTGATCTTGCCGGAGTCAATGTGGACGGGTGCGCGCGTCGCCACACTCAGTTCGGCGATGGCGGCGAAGCTCGAGCCGCTGGCAGCCTTGCTTGCAAGTAATCCGGACTTTCAAATCCTGATTGAGGTCTTCACTGACAGCAATGGCGACGAAGTGTCCCTGCAACAATTAACGCAGGAGCGGGCGCGCGTGCTCTCGGATCGTTTGCAGGCCGCGGGCGTAGAAGCTTCGCGCATTCAGGCGAACGGGATGGGTGCAGCAAATCCACTTGCGTCGAATAAGACCGTCGCCGGCCGCGCTCGCAACCGGCGCACGGCAATCACCTTCAGCCCCTCAACAACGCGAACGGCGAGCAGCCAGTGATTTGATTGGCGATTGACGATTGCCAGCGTTGTCTGTAGACAGTAGTCAGTAGTCATTAGACATACCTTCGGATGTGGGCACGGTACGGGATAAACGTGTTGGTTGAGACGTCAACGTACTGACCACTGACAACGAACTACTGACAACTGTCTCCTCAATCGGCAATCGCCATGTCTCCGCTCGATGTCCTACAACTTATCGGCTACAGCATTGGCGCGGCGTTGCCGCTCTGGTTGGGCCTTCAGCTATTTTCCCGTCGTCACAGTTTGGGACCGATCGAGCTTTTGCTTTGTGCGCTCGCGCTGACGATGGGAGGTTGGCACACCAGTAATCTCTTCATCACTATTCACGGGCTCTTTAGTCTTTCCCTCACGCAGTGGGCCACGGCCTTACGAGTTGCTGATTCAATCGCCGTAGTCAGCATCACCTTCGCTTACTCATTCCTGCTTCATATCCATTTGCACCTTTGGGCTCAGGCGAACGGCCGCGGCCTCACCAAGACTGAAAATGTTCGCGTGTACCTATCGTACCTGCCGACGCTTTTCCTGCCGATTGCGATCTGGACCATCTGGAGCGGTGCTTACGTACCGATGCTCACGAAGGTGAACTTTTTTGTTCTCCCGTTTGCGATCTGGATCGCCTACGTGCTGGGGCTGATTGCTGTTACCGAATTATTAATTGCCCGCAAGGCGCCGAACCGCAGCGAACAGCGGATCATGAAGACACTGGCGGTGTCGTTCATTGCCATCGGCTTCCTGATTCTTGCGGCTTTGGCGTTGGGACTCGGGGAGGGAACGACTGCGGGACTCTATCTGAAGACAATTGCGAATCTCGGTTCGTTGCTGCCGTCGGTACTGCTGGCTTACTACATTTACCGCTATCGATACCTTGAGCTGATCATCGAAGAGAGTCTCATTGTGGCGACCTTCGCGACGGTCGTTCTTGCCATCTATATCTACGGGATTCGCACGTTTGGTGATTGGCTTAGCTCACGCTATGGAATCAAGTCCGGCGTCGTTGAAGCTCTTTTGATTCTCGGTTTGACCCTGGTAGCGGCGCCGCTCCGGCGCTGGCTGCAACAACGCTTTCGGAAGTTATTCGAACGAGAAGCGGCCTTGTATCGCGACGTTGTGGCCCGCATCGGCTCGCAACCTGGACACTTCAAGCAACTGCCTGAGCTTTTGCGTTTCGTCGCCGCTCGTACCGAGCAGGCACTAAGTCTGAGACGGGTCGAAATAATTCTTGCCGATGACGAGACGGGTGAGTCGGAAAACTCTCCAGAGTGGATCAGAAAACTTCTGGAGACTTCGCAGAGCCAGCAATGGTCTCCAGTTGAGCATGATCCCGCGCTGGCCGAACGCGATTTTCAAATTGCCTATCCGCTGCGACGCGACGAGCGCGTCCATGGCGTCCTGTTGGTGGAAGGTTCTCCGGCAAGTTTAACGACGGACACTCGCGCGGTGCTGAATGTGCTTGCGGGGCAGGTCGCTATTGCGATCGAAGACTCTCGTCTAGTCGAAGAGAACGTACGCCTGGAGCGCCGGGTCGCGGAAGGTGAAAGGCTTGCGGCGCTCGGCCAGATGGCTGCGACCGTGGCTCACGAGATCAAAAATCCTTTGTCGGCGATCAAGTCGATTGCCCAGGTAATGCGTGAAGATGACGAGTTGAGCGTAGAGTATGCCCGTGACCTTAGTTTGATAGTCGGTGAAACCGATCGTCTCAGTCAGAGCGTGACGCAACTCCTGAGTTTTGCCCGGCGACAGACCGCCGAAACCGTTCCGCTGCCGGTTGCTGAATTAATTCATTCAATCGTGGCGCTTTTTCGCGCCAGCGCCGATCAGCAGAACATCCGTTTGACAACAAAGGTAGATACCGACAAACAGTTGCCGGGCACGGTGGTGCCGGCCGTGAGAGATGCACTATCTAATTTGCTGCTCAACGCGCTGCAGGCGATACCCGCTGGTGGCAAGGTGGCGATCGCGGCCAGCGAAAGCGGAAAAGAGTTGTTGATTACAGTGGAAGACTCCGGCCCGGGTATTCCGCCGGCCCTTGCCGCCAAAATCTGGGAACCGTTTTTCACGACAAAGCAACGTGGAACGGGATTAGGGCTGCCTATCGTGCGCAAGCGAATGGAAGAGGTGGGTGGCTTGGCCGAAATTCAACAACCAGGCAACGGCGGCGGCGCCGGCGCCCGTTTTGAGTTGCGACTCCCTCTGCCTTGAGCCGCGCACATTTCCAGATACGAAGATCGTTCTCTTAACGGAACTTTCTTGTGTGAGTGGCGTGTCTGCTACTGATTTTGGGAGCCCTCTCCGAAAGCAGCTTGATTGATGCGCCTACTGCGTTGTTCGTTAAGACGCTCAATCCACTCAAGCAAACTACAACAACACGACTCGTTTTGGAGGAGGAATCGCTATGTCTTTGATTAAGGTTTCGCGGAGAATTCTATTTGTTTGCTTCCTGGTTGCAGCGACAACACTCGGCACTTCAGTCTTTGCCCAGGGCGCAGACCAGGCTGAGCAACGCGATACGAAGAACGATGAGATCAATCTCGATACGCAACTCTACCTGTTAATTGCTACAAACCAGGAAGTGGACGATGCCAAGCTGCCGTCGAATCTGGAACCTGTCGTCAAACAATTGCGTGCTTCCTTGCCTTTCAAGAATTATCGTCTTGCGGCAACGCTAATCAACCGCGTCAAGAATCAGGGACGGCTTAATCTGCAGTGGGTCGGTGGCCCTTTACTGGCTTCAGCTGCCGCTTCTGCGCAAACTCCAAGTTTTAATGAATTCAAAGTTAACCAGGTAAAGTTGGCGACGGATGCGAATGGCCGCGATGTAGTACGAATGGACGGTTTCCGGTTTGGGGCGCGGATCCCAATTCAGACGGGAACAGCCATCGCTTCAAATGGCCCTGCCGCGCCGATCCTAAACTACGAAAACACCGGCTTGAATACCGACATCAGTATGCATGAAGGCGAGCCGGTGATAGTCGGCACTCTCAATGTGGGGCCCTCCGGCGATGCGATCATCCTGGTGATGACGGCGCGGAGAAGCGCTAAGTAGCAAATTTGCCCTAAAATTCTCGCCAATGAAGGACTTTGCGGTCGCAGTGCTCCGGCCGCAAAGCCTTCCGAGTATGGCAGCTAGCTAAGCCAATAAAAGTTACGCTGGCCCCCTCACCCAGGCATGACAGGGAGTCCTCAAAAGCCGGCTAGCCATCTGCCCACCAGCCTTGACTCTTAAAATGATCCTCGAGAACCATTTTCTTGAGATTCTGCTTGCAAGCGGGAGCCTTTGTACGGTACCGTATCGAAGTCCGTAGTACAGTCGACACCAGAAATCAACTACCGAGTTTCGTGTGGCCTTCACCTCCCGATATAGGCCGACCCCCGACCGACAAACTCCACAGTTCTCTCCCTGGTTCTAGGAAAATGCGTAGAAGGCTCGACCTTCTATATTTGGCTCTCTAAAGTGCCATGGAGAGCGGTTTGGCCAATGCTCAATGCCCGAGCTAAGGCCTGAACGGAGCAGTTCCAACTTGTCAGTCGCAGTTGATGACTCCGCATTTACAAACCCGGCGGTTTGTTGCAATCAGGGAGATAGGCAATGCGAACTTCACTAATGTCAACTATCAAGCCTTTGGTACTTGGGCTTTTCGCCGCTGCGGTGATGGGACTGAGCATGAGCGCAGCGCGGGCGGAAGAGGTCTTAATCACCGGCTACTCAAATGGCTGTTTTACCGCGGGCTGCGTTGCCGCCTAATACGTCGGCAACCCAAACAGCATCGCTGTTTGGCTTAAGCTATGTGAACTCTAATTTTACGAATACAACTGTGGGAGGCTTTTTGGGCTTGGGTGGTAATCCGATAGCGCCCCCGACTCAAAACGTCAACAACCTCGGCGCTTTCACTCTTGCCAACTACAGCGGCGACCTACACCGGAAATACATTTACGCTGCGCGTGACTTTCACCGCACCGCAAGGCATCAACGGTAGTAATACGTCGCTGTTTACGGCAACGTTAACCGGCGCAGTCAGTAGCACGGGAAATGGAGGAGTATTCGTTGACTTCAATAATACGCCCATCCTTTTCACGTTTAATGACCTGAACTGTGAGGGTGGATCGACAACTTGCGGCAGTGGCTCGTTCTTCTTTGCCGTTAACGACGTGTCAATCGATCCAGGTCAAACTGCATCGATTACCGGCCAAATTACCGGGGCACAACAATCAACTATTCCGGAGCCAGCTACAATGTTACTGCTGGGTACTGGATTGATCGGAGTAGCCGGCGCCGTGCGGCGACGCAATGGTCTTAAATAAAAAACTCTGACTGATTACACCTAAGTTGTCCCGGGTACGCGATGAATTGCCCGCCGGGTTAATACTCGGCGGGCGTTTCATTAGCATCTTCATTGTGAGCAGCATCCTCATCCGGTGAATCTCATGCTTCCTAATTCGTAGCCACGACACAGCGGCGCTTTGGACGGAACTCCGCATAAGCCTTAAACTAAGCGCATCTTGAAGAAACAGTCCCTGCGTCTTTTGATCGTCGATGATGAAGAGGCTGCGCGCTATGGCATGCGCCGGGCGCTTAGCACGTTCGGCTATGAGGTCTCGGAAGCCGAGTCGGCAGAAGTTGCGCGCGCGCTAATGAAACAACAGGCGGCCGACCTGATGCTCCTGGATGTAAATCTTCCAGGTCTCAGTGGTTTGGACTTTCTCCGCGAACTGCAAACGGCAGGCACTGGCAGTCCACTTGTAATCATCATCACCGCACACGGCTCCGAACGCATGGCTGTCGAGGCAGTTAAAGCGGGTGCCTACGATTATCTTGCGAAGCCATTCGAACTCGATGATCTGCGATTGGTGGTTAAGAACGCGGCGGAAACACTCAGCCTTCGCCGCGAAAATCTCTCCTTACGCCAACGCATAGAGACGGAAAAAGCTCAAAGAGGCGCCCTGCTGGGAAACTCTGCGGGGATGCAGCGAGTACGCGACATCATCGAGAAAGTTGCGGAGACGGACGCGACCGTTTTGGTAAGAGGCGAGTCAGGCACCGGTAAAGAATTAGTTGCCCGTGAAATTCATGAGCGAAACAGCGTTCGCAGCGAAGGCGCTTTTGTTGCCGTTAACTGCGCCGCTCTCCCTTCAGAGTTAATTGAGTCGGAATTGTTTGGGCACGAGAAGGGTGCGTTCACAGGAGCTGCTGCGCGCCGGCAGGGAAAGTTTGAACAAGCCAACGGCGGAACGTTGTTTCTCGACGAGATCGGAGACATGAGCGCAAACGTGCAAGCGAAGCTGTTGCGGGCGCTCGAAGAGAGGCAGATAGAACGGCTCGGCGGCAACGAATCAATTCCAGTTGACGTGCGCATCGTGAGCGCGACGCATCGTCCTCTCGAACAGGAAATTACGAACGGGAATTTTCGCGCGGACCTTTTCTATCGTCTGCAAGTAGTTACGATTGAAATTCCGCCCTTGCGCGATCGGCGCGAAGATATACCTCTGCTTGCTGAGACTTTTGCGGCCACCGCTGCGGAGAAGTTTAATTTACCGCAACGACCGATTGCGCAGAACGCGCTGCGTCGATTAGTGGAGTACAACTGGCCCGGCAATGTTCGAGAACTCAAGAATGCGATGGATCGTGCGGTTATTCTGGCAGAGGGCCCAGAATTGTCAGCTCGCGATCTGCCAAGCGAAGGCTCACCCGAATTACGAACAACAGATATGAGTGACGACGGTGCCGGCGGATTGCAGGTGCCTTTCACGGCCGACTTCCGTGAGGACCGGCGAGAATTTGAGCGCCGTTACATCTCGCGCTGTCTGGAGCACACGCAGGGAAACGTCACCCGGGCCGCCGAAATACTTGGGATGCACCGGCAGTCCCTGCAACACAAATTGCGCCAGCTCGGTTTGGGTAGAAGGTACGTGTCGGTTGGCGAAGATGAGTGATGTAGAAGCAGGTAGTGGCAGACACAGGAGTAATTAATGAAGGCAGCTCTTGACGCAATCATTCAACGGGACCAGGCAGAGTATCTGGAGCAGCTACATCCGCAAACTGATCAATTGTTGCGCGAGATGGAGCAGTACGGTGGGCAGCATCATGTTCCCAGCGCCGACCGCGAAGTCGCAACGTTTGTAGAGATTACTGCACGAGCGATTAAGGCAAAACGAGCTCTCGAAATCGGAATGGCAATCGGTTACACCACGACGCATCTTGCTCGTGCCGTGGGTAACGGTGGTGTGGTTGTCACCATCGATCCCAGCGACGAAATGATCCAGGCAGCGGAGGGCTATCTCAAACGCGCTGGGTTACGCGAGCGGGTTCGGATTGAACGAGGCAAGGCCTTGGATGTAATTCCGCATCTGCGCGACACTTTCGATCTGAGTTTTCATCGACGCGCTCAAAGAGGAATATACAGACTACCTAAAACTATCTTTGCCGCGATTGCGCAGCGGCGGCGTCGTGATAGTCGATAACCTGCTATGGGGTGGCCAGGTGGCAGGGGAGATTCGTTCACCGGATCAGGAAAGCTTCAACTAACGCCCTGCGAGAATTCAATAGCTACTTCGTCAATCATCCCAAATTGCGCGCGGAAGTGCTTTCGGTGGGCGATGGTTTAGGTTACGCCGTGAAGATTGCCGAAGAAGGTTTCCACCGAGGCCACGGTGGACCTCAAGACCTGCCCAACGCTTAACCTAAGTTTAGTCATTCCTAATGATCGTTCCCGCAAGTGAGCAAGCGTACATCCAGGCCGGGGAGATTATTCGTCGCGGCGGGGTGATCGCTTTTCGCACCGATACTTTCTACGGTCTGGGCGCCGATCCCGCAAATGCATCTGCCGTACGCAAGGTCGCCGAACTCAAAGGGAGGGAAGGGAAGCCGATCCTGATTTTGGTTTCAGATCCTGACCTCGTTCCGAAGTATGTTCGGCGAACGTCTGACCTGTTCGATCGAGTCGCCCAACATTTCTGGCCTGGACCGCTCACGCTGATTGGAACGGCAGCCAATGAATTACCGGAGGAACTTACAGCCGGAACTGGAGCCGTTGGCATTCGGCTGCCGAAGGATGAGGAGGTGCGTGCGCTTTTGCGCGCCTGTGACGGAGCACTGACAGCTACAAGCGCTAATCCCACCGGTGAGCAGCCCGGTTATTCGGCCGCGGAAGTTGCTCGCTATTTTTCGAGTGGAATAGACCTGATCGTGGACGGCGGCGAAGTTAAGACCACCGAGCCGTCGACGGTAATCGATTTGAGCGGGACCAATCCTGTGATGATTCGCGAAGGTGCGATCAAGCGTCAGGAGTTGGGCCCGTTTTTGGAGTGCTCCGGCTAGTCGGCGCTTTGAAGCGGCCACAAGTTGCCGCACTCCAAAGCCAGTCTCTTATTAACCTCGGACGTCTAATTCTGCGTCAGGTTTCTTATGAAGCCCCAGTCGCCACTCGCGTCGACCTGAATGTTGCCGACACTTTTCTTCGCAATCACCATATTTGCCTGGTACCACAAGGGAAGCACCGGAGCGTCACGACTGACGATTTCCTGAATCCGCGCATAGAGTGGCGCCGCTTTGGCGTGGTCGAATGTATTCACTGCTTCGTCAAGAAGTGCATCCAGCTCTTTGTTGCTGTAACGGCTGCGGTTTCGTGAGGCTCGCGTTTCGCTGGGTATTTCCGAGCTCGCAAACAGATCCTTGAAAAAGATTGGATCCTGGTTCCCGCCCACCCATTGACCATAGGCCAGCTGAAAATTACCGCGTCGTAACTCATCGAAGTGTGTGTTTGTCTCTGCCGCTTCGATCGATGCCGGCACCCCCACGTCCCTGAGGTAGTTTTGAATCACCCCGGCAAACTGGCGAGCCTGGGCGCTGCTGCCCGAGATGCGATATACGATCGGTTTGGAGAAGCGCATCTGCGGGCCGTCACCGTCCGGATCTCTAAAGCCAGCCTCGTCAAGTAACTTTTTGGCCATTGCGGGATCAAATGAATAAGTTTGTCCGCGCGTGTAGGCCCAGGATTCTTCCGGAAGGATCGAGTGCGCAATTTTTCCCTGGCCAAGCAAGAGCGCGCTGATCATCTTCTCGCGGTCAATCGCGTAACAAACAGCTTGCCGCACCCGGACGTTGTCCATTGGCGCTGAAGAGGTATTGAAGGTCAGTAATACCAGATTTGAACCATTGAATTGATGCACATTCAAATTTGGATTCTGCCCGAGTTGCTTGATCGAATCGGGTAAAAGGCTGGTAGGTAGACGGGGCAATGTCGACACGACCGGACTGCAGCTCCGCCTGCAATGCGTTGGTGTCAGGGATCACGCGAACGCGCAAGGCCGCTATTTTCGGAGCTCCCTGCCAATAGTCTGCGTTCGCCGTCAGATCAACTACGCCCTGGGCGTTGTCGTAGCTGACGAACTTAAATGGCCCCGACCCAATCGGATGATCCTTTTGCCCGGCGTGACTGTCTTTGGGGATGATCGAAATTGGAACAAGATTGGACAGCAGACCGACCCAGGGTTTTGTTAATGTTACGGCGACGGTCTTCTCGTCGGGCGTAGTCACACTGGCGATGTAACTCTTCTTTTGATCTCCCGATCCCTCGATGAAACTTGCTGACTTAGCAAAAGAGCTGGAGAACACGAGGTCGAGAGTGTATTTGGCGTCGGCTGATGTTAAAGGGCGACCATCGTGAAATTTAACGCCATCATTGAGGGTGAAGGTGTAAGTCATCCCATCGTCTGACCGCTGGATGTTTGAAGCCAGATCACCAACATAATCAAACTTCTCATTCTTCCGGACGAGGGAGTTGAACATCAGCGTGCGTACCCGTTCGCTGGCCGCGTCGACTGAGGGCGAACCAATAGGATCAATAGTGCGAATCGGATCACCGAGCGAGATTATGAAAGAAGAATTACTCTGCCGGCGACAACTGAGGGAGGCTGTAACGATAAGCACCAAACTAAAAATCAAAACACTGATTCTTCCGGCAGTCATACGACCGTCCCTCCGTAGGTGTAACCAAGTTTGTTATTTAGCTGCTCGATCTCACCGGCAAGACTTGCGACTTTGTCGAGCTCAAGCGCGAGCGGCTTACTGATTATCGCTTTAAGCGAGGCAATTCGTCGCAGCGAGGACCGCACGCGTTCCTTGGGCACACTCCCTTTCTCGGCGGCTTTCAATAGTGCGTGATAGCCGGCACGAATTACATCAGGTCGCGCGCAGATCAACATCATGTCAGAGCCTGCCAGAAAAGCGCGCGTAGTTGCGTCTCCGATTTCACAGTGACGCGAGATGGCGCCCATCTCCAGATCGTCGGTGACGACGAGATGTTGATAGCCGAGTTCCTGGCGTAGAAGTTTGGTAACGATGTTGTAGCTGAGCGAGGCAGGTTCGAGGAGTCCGCCTGTGACTTCGTGTTGAATGTCGATGTTAGGAAATCCTCCGTGGCTGACCATGACACAGCGCACGCGATCGTCCCGACGTTGAAAGAGCTCGATATAAGGTGCGAGATCCTGGGCAATCAAATCATCGTGAGTAAGCTGCACGAGCGGCATCTGTTCGTGCGAATCAACCTCGCCGGCGCCGATGCCGGGAAAATGCTTGAGACACCCGACTAAACCGGTTTCCTGAAGTCCACGCAAGTAAACGGTGGTGTAACCGAGAACCTCGCCGGGTGAACGACCGAACGAGCGCGAGTAAAGACCATTGGAAAGCAGGTCGCGTTCGTCAGTCATGATGGACATGACGGGCGCGAAGTTCATGTTGAAGCCCAACATTCGCAGAACTTCGACCGCTTACCCGGCCGAGGGTGCGCGCGGCTGCGAGATCGCCGTGTTCGCGGATGGTTCGCGCCGCAGGCATGGGCGTAAAGATCTTGCGCAAGCGATCAACCAGGCCACCTTCCTGATCGATTCCCACAAGAGGCTCGATCGGGAGGAGTTCACGGACGCCATCGAGCAAGTCTCGCAACTGCTGAGCGCCGGCGACATTTCTCCCAAAGATAATCACGCCACCCGGCTTTATTTCTTCGATCAACTCGCGTGTTTGGGAGTCGAGTTCAGTGCCGGGAAGGCCGATGTAGAAGAACTGTCCTACTTGTTGGGGAAGGGGAAGCGAGTAAAGTGATTCCGATGGCATTTGATGGCGAAAATGGTCAGTTTCAAAACCGCACCTCAGTTTAGCACGGAAGTTTTATTGATTGGCGATTAGCGCCTGGACCGTAGCTAGAGAAGCCAAACGGAAATCAGCGAACGAACTTATTTATCTTGGTTGCCTAAAGTAGTATAAACGAAACATGCCGCGCGAAGCCCCCAACCAGGAAGCGCTGATTGAAGCTGTCAAAAATCTTCCTCTCACCGCCGAACTCTTCGACGAACAAAACGGCAAACAAAAATATGCGACCGACCTCGAAGTGATTGTCCAGGGCCGCGATTACGGTAACGGCAAAAGGGTCGGGCCCTACATGCACCTGCTGACCTACGACGCTGGTGAGGTAATCATGCACCAGGGCGAGTGGGGCGGGAACACATTTTACATCGCTGTCGCAGGCGTGCTCGATGTTCTGATCAACGACAGCGGCGGAGGGATGCGTAAGATCAGTCAATTGCAACCGGGCACTTGTTTTGGCGAAATGGCGCTGCTTGCCGGAGTGGAACGAAACGCAACGATTGCCGTACCGGCGGGCGAAACGGCAACTGTGATTGAGGTCACTCGTCCGGCGTTACGCCTGCTGCGCAAGCTGCCGCGATTTGGTCAGGCTCTTGACGAAACTTACCGAGCCCACGGTTTCAGCCGCGTGCTCGAGGATTTGTCGCAAGCGATGCGCGACCCTTTGAATGAGGACCTCGTCAACAAGCTGCGCGAAATTTCCAAGTTCGTCGTCTATGGCAAACATCACGTGCTCTGTGAGGAGAAGACTCCGGTCGACAAGATCTATCTCGTACGCAGCGGCTGGGTGCGGCGCTCGCGTGGGCTTTCCTTCGACGCGCAATCAGCGGGCATCGTGATGGGTGTAGGCACCAGCATCGGCGTGGATTTCCTCGGCGCCGGCAATGTTCTGGGTTTGGAAGGTGATGTGTGGCGATACAGCGCGTCACTGATGGCGCGCAGCGAAGTGCTGGAGGTTCCGGTTGCTCCGCTCGCTAACGACCCCGATTTGCGTAACCGGTTAGTCCGCGCGTTTTCTGCGTTCTCCAACGCCGACGACCGGCTTCCTCCGACCCTTGAAACAGTTCCGGACCTGCGTCCCATGGCCGCGGCCGAAGCGGAGATTGCTACGGGCATCGTCGATGGTGCGAATTTGCTCGTAATGGACATGGATCTCTGTATCCGCTGCGGCAACTGCTCTCTCGCTTGTCACAAAGTCCACGGCCAATCGCGTCTGCTCCGTCGCGGAATTCACATCGATCGCCCGATCAAACTAGCTGTGGGGCGCACTCAGCATCTCTTGTCGCCCCAGGTTTGTATGCACTGCAAGGACCCGGAGTGTTTGACCGGCTGTCCCACCGGGGCAATTTTCCGTGATCCAAATGGCCAGGTAGACATCGATCCCGGAACCTGCATTGGCTGTTACGACTGTGCTACCCAATGTCCGTACGACGCGATCTCGATGGTGCCGCGCCACGATGCAACAGAACCCGTTAAGTTCAATCTGTTTGGTTCACTGAAGCAGAAACTCAGTCTCGCGATCCCAGAGCCGCCTTTGCCGCCGGCCCCCGCCGACGACGTGATTGCGATTAAGTGCAATCTCTGCGAGCACACTGGGCTGAATCCCCCGGGTGCGAAGCGACCGGCTTACTCCTGTGAAGAGAACTGCCCGACGGGCGCGCTGGTGCGAGTTAATCCGCTAACTTACTTCGACGAAATCAAAAACACTCAGGGAATAATCTTTCGCGACCAGACGCACGCCATCGGTCGCAACATCCATAAAAGCGATCCGCTTGCCAGGTTTTGGCACGTCGCCGGGATCGCGACAACTGTCATCGTTGCCGCGCTCGTGATTTGGGGTCTGATCAATCACGGATTCAACATGCCACTCGGCGGAACCTGGCTAACGATGCGTTGGCTGACAGGATTGATCGGTCTTTTCGGTGTCGCCGCCGTGATGACCTATCCACTTCGAAAACAGGTCTACCGCCGCCGCGCCGGAGCCTTGCGCTACTGGATGCTGGCGCATGCATACATTGGAGCCATCACGGGTGTGGTGCTCTTGCTTCACAGCGGCACGCAAACTGGCGGACTACTGACCACTTCCCTCTACGTCACTTTTGATTTCGTCATTGCTACCGGAATTCTCGCGATCGTCTCTTACATCATAGCCCCGCGCATCATGACTAGCATCGAAGGCGAGCCGCTTCTAATTGAAGACCTGGTGGCAAGACAGAATGAGCTGCGAAAGGAATTTGATCAGATCGTCAGCAAGAGTGAAGGCTGGCTGCGTAATGAAATCGAGGAAAGAGTGCGCAAGCGCTTTTTCGGAGTGGGATTTCTGGTGCGCCAGTTAGTTCGCCGCGAACAACTCCGGACCTTACTGGCAGATGCCCGCAAAGAATTCAAAGACACAATCACGCGGACGGCGACGGATGACGAGCGTGTGTTACTACAAGAGGCAGTCGAGACCGCTGTTACATTGCGCCGGGTGGACGCGTTGATCTTTCTACACCGTCTGCTTAAGCTTTGGCTTGCCCCGCACGTTCTGGCGACCTCGCTGATGCTGGCGCTGATGCTGGTTCACGTCATTCAGGTCGTCTTCTTTTCGCAACGCTAGCCACGCGATTCGCAAAGCACCATGAGTCAGAATCGATTCATCATCATTCGCGAGGATCTGGTTCAGGATCCGGTGACGATCATCAGCGATGGACTCTTGATCGGCCGCCTGGTGGAGTGCGAGCTACTTCTTAACCATCCGGCCGTTTCGCGCGCGCAAGCGGGTATTAAAGAAATCGATGCTAACTACTACCTTTTCAGTTTACGGCCCGCGAATCCGCCGCAACTCAACGGCAAAGCAGTTGAACAGAATGAAGCGCTTGCCCCAGGCGATTTGATTGTCATCGGACCCTTTCTGTTGGAAGTGGACCGCAGTGAAGACGCACTGATCATCAAGGTCGCACTGCAGATCGGAGTCGAGGGCGGGGCAGTTGATCTGAGCAGTCCACTTATCGGGACCACGCAAAAACTCGTGATGCCCGAAGCCGGGAAAAAGCCTAAAGCGCCACGAGCGGCTCCGCTTCCGGGAAACAAGACTCTCGATATTTTTTGGGACAAGCGAATTCGCGAAGCAGGGAAGATGGTGCGGCGGTCCCCCTTGTTTCCCAAATCCCAAAGGCGTTCTGGGAAAGTCCAGTTTAACTGGACGCCGACCTCGGACCTCGCGCGGCCCTGGCCGGTTTCGTTGTTAATCTGGGGGGCTGTAATCGTCAGTGTGTTTTCTATTGCCGGAGTCTTCTGGTATGCGAACGCCTACGCGCCGGCGCCGTTGTCCAGCAGCCACTCGCGCAACCAGCTCGCGGTGTTTCCCCCGATAGCGCATTCGGCAAATGCCGACTCGTGCACAAACTGTCATTCGTTCAGCGGCAACATGGAAGCGAAATGCGCCGGTTGCCACAACACTGAAATCTTCGTTGCAACCGTGATCGAACCGCATATCACTGCCGGCATTGGTTGTTCAGATTGTCACGCTGAACATCGTGGCGCGAGCTTTCGTCCTGGCTCGACCGCTCTCGCTACCTGTACCGAGTGTCACAACGATGCGAACCAGCGCGAGTTCGATGGGCGCCGCGTAAAAACTCCTCACGGCGGCACGTTTGGCTATCCCGTCGTTGACGAACGCTGGACCTGGGGGCTCCTTGACGAGGACTGGGCCTTAAAGAACATCGAACTTACGCGTTTGCCGACTGACACCGACGAGCAGTGGCGCAGCAATCAGTTTCACGCACTTCATGTGCAGCGAGTTAAGAAGACTGACGCAATTCCGGGCAATGCGCGAGGCGAATTATCGTGTTCGAGTTGTCATAAGTCTTTTGATCCGATTGATCGCGAGACCCCACGGACCACGTGTGCGAATTGCCATAACGGGAAAGTTGAGCCTGGCACCAATCGCCAACTAATCGCCAGCAACCAACCCAACTGCACTTCCTGCCACGTACAACACGTCAAAGACAAACGACACTGGAATCCCGCTTTGCTGGTGTCGAGATCGAGCAATTAACTGCACACCACCAAGACGCCAGGACACGTAGAGGACGGCAAGCATTTATGAACCTCAAAGTTGAATCCATCTTTGATTCAACTCTCCAGGTCTAAAAACTTTGGCGTCCCTGGCGTTTCTTTGCGGCTTGGCGGCAATTCAGCACGCAGGCTGTAGCCGGTTAACTAACTCACAGGCTTATGACAGGGGAGGCAGTCGTTCGAACCGGGGAGTTTACCCTTCAAGGCCGGTCGTGCGGCGATTGCCTTGTCATGACAGACATTGCAGTTGAGGTGGTAAGCGACTTCGTTGGTTAACTTTGTCGGAGTGGTTTTGCCCGCATAAGTGACGGTCGGAATCGTCGCGCTGTCGTCGCCCGCCTGGAGGTGACAGGTGCGACACGACTTTACTGGCTTCGCATCAGCAGCGGCCAATGCAGCCGTCGTCAACGCCACATCGCGCTCACTCGTTTTTAGCGGGGCTTTTAGTGATGCTGCTGGTTGGTCCGTGTGATGGCATTCGACGCAGGCGAGCACACTAGCGCCATCGACGCTGTAGTTCTTCGTCGAGTGAGTCTCGTGATTAAATGGAACCTCACCATACTTATCTGACTGGCTGTCCTTTCCCAACACGACTTCTTTTGGCTGGACTTTGCTTTCCCTGGGAATGTCCTGAGTGGCCGAAAGAGCACCGTCATGAATCACAATACCTGTGGCAAGGCATCCCAGTGCGACGATAACTAGCAGTAGTTTTCTCATCAACGACCTCGGAGGACTGGATGGGAACGCAAATGGGGAGGGAAGTTCAAGGCGAAGCAATCTTAGTAACCCCCCAGAGCAGTGTCAATGGAATTGTCGATTGCCACTCGCCCAGTGGAGGATTGACCTCTTTACCGTGAACAATTCACCGCCAAGACGCCAAGATCCGCCAAGGGCGCCAATGTATTCAGGAGCTTCAAAGTTGAATGAATCTTTGCTAGTGGATCATTTTCAATGTTGAACAGCCCGGGAAGCTCGTGCTCTCCATTTGTCCACCAGCCACCAACCCAAAAGAATCAATAAGGCATAGTAGGGAATGTTTAGAGCGATGCCCGCGTAAAAACACCGCGCTTGTTGGCCCATTTGAAACAGAGGTAGGTCCTCGGCGGGTAAAGGTTCAGTCCTCATCAGGTAATCACAGTAGATGATTCCTGGTAGATTCAAAAACCAAACAATCGGCCACGGAAAATGGCTTGCTATCGCGTAAACAGAATCGAATCGCATCGAATACGCCAAGACAAATCCGACACAAACAGAAATCGGCAATCGAGCGAGTTTTAATATGCAGCTTCGGGTCACTGAGGTGTGTCTTAGTCTAACAAAGCCACAATTCTTCGATAGACCATAGTGTCTTACTAACGCCAGCGGCCATCGCGAGGGTACAGCGCAACGATTGATGAATGCGAACGAAGTTGTAATGCATGTAGTGGATCGCAATCGCGTGAATTTGATTCTCGATCTTCTTTTGAGAAGCCATTAGTTAAGCGAGTGAAACGACGCATACACATTCTCATTGTGAGGTTCTGGCGTTCAACGTAGCTTGTCGAAACCAGCTCGCGATCTGGATTGCCGCTGACACGCTCTTTCATGTACCAAGGCATTCAGCCGGAGAGTAACGGACTTCTGATTGGGCGGTGAATTTTTAATCGAGGTCACTGCATTCGAAAATTCGCGCCGCGGTGGCAGCGGACACAATCCTGGAATGCGAGGTCGCCTCCAAAAGATCGTTTCCCGTTGTGACAGGTCGAACAATTCATGCCGCCAGCAGGAAAGTGTTCAGCAGGCGCAGGAGAACTAACCTGGCGCGATTGGGGCGCACCGGCGGTGAGGCGATGGCAATCAGCGCAATCCAGTCGTTCGCGCCTGCCGTGTTGCGCATGACTAAACGCATAATGGAACGCGCGCGCAGTTGTGCTGGTGCGGCGGAAAGGCTTTTCGTCATGGCACACTCCGCAAGAGCCCAGCTCGCGACCAGCTGCCGATTTACTGCCGGGAGTGTGACAACTGTAGCAACCATCGTGCGCGCTGAGTCCGGAAGGAATTGCGAGGGCAGCGCTCCTTGCACTGATCCTGCCATGACACGACTGGCAACCGTTGGCGGGCCGTGCGGATCCGCTCATATGCTGCGCGTGATCGAATTTCACGTTAAAGTCTTCGTTAAAGCGCGCCGGAAAAGTTTTAAGAGGCGGGGCCGCACTTTTTACGTCGCTGTGGCAGATGACACACATTGGAACATTCGGTGTCACAAACTGTGCCAGGTGACACTTGGTGCACGCATCATGACCCGGAAACTTCGGCGTGGCTGAATTGTCGCTTCGACTATGACAGGCTGAGCAAGTCAACGATGCATGGCGCTGACTCGTATGTATGAATCTGGAGTAGTCGATTCCCTGACTTTGAGCCGCAGTCGCAGACCAAACTTTCATAACTCTCTCCTGTCCTTTTCGCTTTTCCGGCTTCGATCAGAGACACTCCCAGTCCTGCAACCAGAAGCGCGATTACAATTGAAAAGGTTCGAAATGTGCGACGAACAAAACTCATTTAATGTCTTTACGCTTGAGAGGCTCACGGCCTGCAATCAGGTAATGACTTGCCGGCGCATCGCCGTGCCCAACATCTGAAGTGTGGCAATAGATACAAACAAAATCGCGATTGCGATCCACCGCTTCGAGTTCATTGGCCACGTCCAGGCGTAGACCATCCTTGTTGTGGCACTCGGTGCAGGAAGTGATGGGAACGTCAGGAGTGAGTCCGCGCAACGTTGCCGCCTTGGTAATGTTGATATGACAATTGGTGCACTCCACGCTGTGCTGTTCACGTGCATGACGAAATTTCATCGAGATGCGTTTCACGCTGTTCTCGATGGGGTGTGGCGTTTCTGCCTTATGGCAGCCCCCGCAATCGCTGCGAACCGGCGCCTGAGATTTCCAATGGCAGTTAAAGCAGGAAGCATGACTTAGTGGTACGGCTTTAAAACTCGCGGCGTCAGGAACAAAAGCATCAATCCAGCCCGCGCGTGGCGGCGGCGGATCCTTCTTCAGTGGTGCGTGACAAATGGTGCAGTTGTTGTAAAGCTTGCCCGGCTCGTCGGCTGTCGAAGTGAAAACAGAAAACGAGACTCGCTGGAAAACTGAACGCGCGGCAAGCGGTTTTAATTGCTGCTGCAGCTTGGCAATCACGTCCTGATGTTTGTCATGAGGGAACTCAATCGCGAATTGCCCTGGCGTTTTTGGGTTGCGAAATGTGTAGCGCTCGTCATCGCGAGGTGAGGAGCGTAGATGGCAAACCGTGCAGATAGGAGGACTTGCTCCGCGAAAGAATTGTCGCCTGTGACAGGAAACGCAGGCCTCGTGGTCGGGGTAATCAGCGACGTCGGGAAAATCCCGCACTCGCTGCCAGTTCTTCGTCGGCACCTTATGACAGGTCGCGCAGGCTGCGCGATGTTTTTCGGTAGCGTGTGAAAATCTGGAGTAGTCAATGCCCGGTCTCGCTGCGGCTGGCGGTCTCCGTCGTTGTCGTCTTTGTGCCGAAACCGGATTGAAGAAGTCGAAAGCGAACAGGGAAGTCAAAAATATTAAGAGAACCGGGACCAACCACGCGCGCTTGTGATGGTTTGCCGTTCTCGTTCGGGAGGTGTTGGTTTCGTTCGAGTCAAAACGTAGTCACTTGTGCACAGTCAAGCGTAGGTTCGAACGCGGGCCAAGCGCAGAAACTTCACAAGCCGGCAAGGGTTTTTCAATGCCCAAACACTTCACCGCTCCTTCGCGAACGTTTGAGATCAGAAACGGCTTTTCCGTGGAGAGATCACCGGCCTTAACCTTGATTTCGCAATTCCAGAAAATGTTGGCGTTCCCGTTTTCCGCCGGTAGAAGATTTGAGATCACGTAAGTGCCGACAGGCAGTTCGGTAAAATAGGCGGTACCTTTGGTATCCGTCATTACCGAGAGGACTTTTCCGCCACTGATTTGCTCCGCGTGCTTGATCAGTTTTTGCAGTTCGAGCTGTCGCGCTTTGTAGAAGCCGTCGCGAATGTTTTCCGGCAGGTTTACGGTTAGCCACTTGCGCGCCAGATCGCGGTTTTTTAATTCCTTTTCGCCAGTTATGAGCGCCTGTCGGAACTCCGGCACAGCTTCGATATCCGCCAGCTCGATCTCACGGCAATAAACCGACTCACAGTCGCCATCTCGCAACCACTTCATGAGAGCCTCGCTCGCACCCGTACTTCGGTAATAACAATCGCGCGACCTCGTGGTCGAGTTCTCGATCGTTTGAATTAAAGCTTGGTTTTGCACGAGAGTTCCGGGGAGAAGAAAGAAGCGTTTGCGAGAAAGGCCGGTTGTTTTGTTGCCGGTCTTAACCCGCACACGGAGTCGGATGACGCCGCGTGAGGCTTCCGGGGTTTGAGCAAAGGCCGACATTGAAATCAGCACAAGAGCAATAAGTGCCAACGTCGTAAAGCTGAGGCAAGCGCGGTTTCTCGCCTGAGCACCATCTATGTTTTTGAAAAGGAAACGCATAGCTTACGAAGCGAGCGTCCAGCGATCAAAGATTTGGACTGCGAGGAAACTTCAAGAAAGGAAGCCGTACCGATCTCACAAAAACCTGATCCGCGCGAATAGCAGGTGCAGGCGAGAAGCCGTTTGCACCGGCGGCCGAGATGATGTCGTCCTGATCGATCCCGTCACCACTGATGCCGATGGCCCCCACCAGCACGTTGTTTTTGTAAAGCGGGGTGCTGCCTGCAAAGATCTGGATTCCGTTCGGCAAATTCGGAATAGAAGTACAAGGAACAGACGCGCCGCCGAGGGTGGCAATCAAATTCGTCTTAATGAGATCAAGCTCGAGTCCGACATTGAAAGGACTCCAGTCAGACAAAGATGTGCTGAAGGGACCGGCCGCCGTGTTGTTGATACCGTCCGGGAACAACGGGCGGTGCAAAAACCCTACGGCGCGATCACTAAAAGCCACGGTTCCGTTAAGTTGGATACCATCAGCGGCAGCCCGACTAACGTAGGAGGTAAAACCGGCACCACTCAGCAAAGTCCCGGCGTCAGTGCGAGAAAAGAACGCGGCCGTTCGCGCTTTCTGCACCGACACATCGAAACCAAAAACTGGTGCGTCCAGTTGGCGGAATACTCCCAGCACACTTCCCGCCGCATCGACGACAGCTATCGTGACGCGCCCGTTACTTCCAAGCGGTTGACGGATCGCCGCGCGGGTGATGTTTGCTTGCTGAACCGCATTAGTCATGATCGTTTGCACTTCAGCAGCGCTTAAAGCGTTTGGACCAACGGGAGCCGTTCCGGCAATGAATGGAAAGAATCGAGGATCAACTTCGCCTGCAATGCCGGCAACGAGCGCTGGAACAAAAGCCGAAGTTTGCGCGGGCAAGATGGGAAAGCCAACTACGATCGCGCCTGGGAGACTGCCGAACGCAATCGTTGTCGGCGCCGGGGGGGTTACAACGTTGCTGTAAGGAAGCCTGATTCCATCTACCAGAATGTTGTCGCCCCGAATCAGAGCCGGCGCTTCGAAGCCTCGCACGGCAGACGCAGCAATCAATTCCTCCTGGTGCTGATCAAAGTCGGCTGGATTACGATCGACACTGTAAACGCCGTCTCCTTCGATTCCCACGCCACCAACTGCAACACCGTCCTTGTAAATCGGCAGACCACCCGGGTCGGCGGAAAGACCTAACGGTAATCCTGGGATTTTGATATCCGAGCAAGGCAGAGACGAAAACTGCACGCCATAGAGTGGGCCTGCAGCTCGAAAATCGATGCCGGGCGGAAAATGCTCTTGAATGATGAATCCGGCAGTGCGAGTTGTGAACGCATTCCCGCCGGTGCTAAAGAGCGCGCCAGTTCCGGCTTTCGAAATCGCCGCTAATGAAGCGGGAACGGTGCTCCCCTCAAGACCCATGCCTAACGTTCCTACACTTCTTATCGTTGTCGTTGCCGGGGCGCCGGTCATGCTGAAGACGCCGAGCGGGTTACCTTCGCGATCGGTAACGGCTACCGTGACCGCGCGATTGAGCGAGAGCGCCGCGGACACCGCCTGGCTAATTATCGTTTGCACTTCAGTTGTACTGAGGTTGCCTGCGCTAGCCGGCGGCGGCGCTTGAATGACTCCGGGGGTGGGCACGGCGCCGGGATCGTCGGGCGGCCCGCCTCCAATGTGTCCCATGCCGACGCGCACGCGATTGCTGGCGACTCCACGATACGTTATGCCAACAAGGACATCGCCGATGTCGCCCATCGCTGGATCAAGTTTAACTATGATTGAGGTAGCCCACGGTTGTCCTGGAGTTGGTCCTACATGCTCAACTGGCAATAAGTAGACTCTGATGCGAAGCGTCTTCGGCGCGAGCGACTACCGCACTCGGCAGCTCACCGGGTTGCAGTTGCAAGTGCATCGCAAAAAGCATCAACCTGCGCCTCGCGTCGACGCCAAATGGCACTTGAGTATGAGCAGTAAAAGGTTCGCGCTCTCTCGTGGTCGAGTCAAAAACGAGAGCACGAGTCGAAGTCTCTTCTGAGATTAGAACGGGAGTTGACGATTGGGCACCGGCGTGAGGGAAACGAATAACAGCGACAAGGACCAGAGCCGCGAAGAGCAGGCCGATAAACAATGCGGGATGCCTGCGCGCGCCAAAATTAAGACTGCCAGTCATCCTCCGCTCCATCGTGATTAAGCTTAAGATTGATTCTGGTTTAATTGGTTCCGTGGGTTCATCGCGACACAAAGACTACAGGCAGGAACAATGTAACACAGTTCAATTGCCGATTGGCGTTTGCCGATTGAGGCGGCTTTGCCGCTTTCCGTGCGATAAGGCTGGCCTTACCGGGAATAGGATTTTGATTATCTTGCACGAGGCTGAGCCTCGCGCAGAAAGGAGAATAGTGTCGGCCGGTAAGGTAAACCTTACCGCCCGGAAAGCGGCAAAGCCGCATGCTCAACCATCTTCGCTACGTCGGTGCTGCTTTGAGAATTTAATTGCCTCATCATCACTCGTATGCTACAAGGCAAACCAGTACGCGGAAACTCGCGATAGCACAGTTTAGCGATTCCTTCGCACTCAGCGCGCGAAAAAATGGGAGCTACAAAGGAATTTGCCGCCAGCATTTGTTTCTTATTTGCGGCCGTGGTGTGCGTTGTGGGCCAGGGCGATGGCCCTTTGATCGGCGCCGTGCGTGACGGCAATGGGGTGACCGTGGCGGGCGCCGTAATCGTCTTCACTAATCAGGTGACGAGTGACGTGAAGTCGATCAGGACCGGTGCGAATGGGACTTATTCGATCAAGCTTCCGCCCGGTGCGTATCGCGTCACCGTTCAGGCCCCTTACTCAGCCAGGTTTGATAAAGAGAAGAACTACGGAGAATTTGCCATCCCGCGTGATCAGGCACTGGAAAATCTGATTGTTGAACCGGGAAAATCCACAACGCTCGAGATCGTTGTAGAAAAGCAAAAGCTGGAGCCGCCTGCGGCCGTTCCAGTAGAGAAGCCGACCGGACATGCGGGGAAGAATAGCGTGGCTTCTCAACCGCAGACTCAGCCGGACCGGCGCGAGGCCCGTGATCGCTGGCGTTTGGGTTTTCCCGAATACGATCGTTACGGCGATCGCGGAGGGCGAGGCCGCGATATTCCTTTCACGAAGGGTCGTTGGTGGGATCCCTACAATCAAGCGTCCTCAAAGGCGACTACCCCCTTCACGGCAACCAGCTGTTCATGGTGCTTTCAGCGACCAGCACGACCACCGTTGAACAGCGGCGCGCGCCCACGCCTTCTGACGTCAGCACCGATGAACCGACAAAGCGCTGAGTTTTTTGGTCAGCCAGAACAACTTGCGGCCAGCGAGACAATTCAGCTGTCTTTCGAGCTATTTCACGGCGACACGGTTTTCAAACCGCGCGATTGGGCGATAAAAATTTCGCCCACCTTCAGCGTTCCCAATTATCTCAATGCGCGGGAAAACGGAGTGGTCAATATCGACGTGCGCCGCGGCACGAATCGCACTGACACTCACGTCTCGCTTGAAGAAGCATTCGCGGAAGTGAAGCTCGCCGACCTAAGCCGCAACTACGATTTCATTTCGTTGCGCGCGGGTATTCAGCCTTTCGTTTCTGATTTTCGCGGCTTCATCTTTTCCGATAACAATCTCGGCGCACGACTCTTCGGATCTTTTGACAATAATCGCTACCAGTTCAACGCCGCTTATTTCTCGATGCTCGAGAAAGACACGAACAGCGGCCTCAATACGTTCGACACTCGTCATCAGAATGTCTACATCGCTAATCTTTTTCGCCAGGACTTTATTCGCAAGGGCTACACGATTCAGGCAAGTTTTCATTTCAACGACGATCGCCCCAGCATCGAATTCG
Source organism: Pyrinomonadaceae bacterium (assembly GCA_963826235.1). Classification (GTDB taxonomy): domain Bacteria; phylum Acidobacteriota; class Blastocatellia; order Pyrinomonadales; family Pyrinomonadaceae; genus PSRF01. The sequence continues at coordinate 227,896 of CAWGWE010000004.1, forward strand.
ATCAGAATGATTTTCTAGTCCGTCCTGCTTTGGTCGGAGACGTGCGGCCTCATGCGTGTCAAAGTCGGTTACGCTGGTATCAGCGGCGATGGCCACCTCGGTCGTCTTAATCTAACCAACTCTTATTACTTTGCATTCGGGCGAGACGAACGGAATCCGATTGCTGGTCGCAGGCTGAGTGTTAGATCCCATATGGCAGCGGTCGAGGCGTCGATAGACAAGGACTACCTTCGCTTTCGCGGCTCAATGTTTTGGGCACAGGGTGATGGGAATCCTACCGACGAAAGAGGAACAGGCTTTGACGCAATCTTCGACGACCCCAACTTTGTCGGCGGTCAGTTTTCGTTTTGGAATCGCAACGGCATCCGCTTAACGCAAACCGGTGTCGGATTGGTTCAGCCTAATAGCATCTTGCCGAGCCTGCGCAGCAGCAAGATTCAAGGACAGGCCAATTTTGTAAATCCCGGAATCTTTATTTACAACGCCGGGCTCGACATCGAGATCACACAGCGATTGAAGGCCGTGTTGAATGCAAACTATCTGCGATTTCATCGCACTGAGCCGCTGGAATACATTCTTTTTCAAAATCGTATCCGCCACGACATTGGCTTCGACTATAGCCTCGGCGTTGCTTATCGACCGTTTCTGATTAACAACGTGACCCTCACGTTTGGAGCGGCAACGTTGCAAACCGGCCGTGGCTTTCGTGACATCTTTACGGATCGATCGCGCAATTGTCCGGCTAACGTTAGTGATTTTTGCGAGCCGGACGTAATCAGTCCGCGCAAGATGCTTTACACGTTGTTCGCTCAATTGAAATTGATCTTCTAAAGTTCGGCTTTAAGCAACCACTAAGTCGCAAAGGACCACCGAGTTCGCAAAGAAGACGTCGAGCCTTTCATGAAACGCGTAAATTCGATCATTGTTATGAGTCTCGCGGCGTTCGCGGTCGTGGCGACGAGCAATTCAACCCTGACAAAGGCGCGACGTGTTGGTGAAGTTAGACGCCAGCCTCGAGCGGAGAAAATCAACGAACCAAGGCAGGGGGCGAATGTCGCACCGGCCGGCGAGGGTTGCATAACTTGTCATGGTCAGATCGAGCCGATGCACAAATATGGACCAACCGAAGTTTATGAGACGCTGAAAGACGGCAAAGATGCTGTAGGCTTGAGCTGCACTAGTTGTCATGGCGGAAACCCCGCAGCTCGCAAGACCGGAAACGACCCTAAGCGAAATCGAACGCGCCAAAAAAGCCGCACATGTCCAGCCCCGCTTTTCCCAACGAGTGGCGACGCGACGGGAAATACACAGGCGCTAATCCCGAGCGCAGCAACACCTTGCTTGCCCGTGAGAGTTGGGAGTTTGTGCGCTTCGTTAACCCGGGAGATTTGCGCGTGGCCGCGCAAACCTGTGGCAACTCCGGCTGTCATGCGCTCGAGTCAAAAAATGTGGCGCGCAGCATGATGACGCACGGCGCGATGCTTTGGGGTGCCGCGCTTTATAACAATGGCGGCTTTCCTTTCAAGGATGCGCGCTTTGGCGAAAGCTATAGCGAGACCGGCGCGCCGCAACGGCTGCTGCAGACTCCGCAACCATCGACTGAAGATCAGCGAACCAAAGGTCTCTTGAATTTTCTCGATCCGTTGCCGCGCTGGGAGATTTCTCAACCGGGAAATGTGTTGCGCGTATTCGAACGTGGCGGTAGGCGACGATTAGAAGTTGGCTTACCAGATCGCGAGGAGGAGCCAGGCAAACCCGACAAGGGTCTAAGTCCGCGCGGCTTTGGTACCAACAATCGTACGGATCCCGTCTATCTGGGGCTCCAGAAAACTCGCCTCCTGGATCCGACCTTGAACTTTCTCGGAACGAATGATCATCCCGGCGACTATCGCTCGTCCGGATGCTCGGCATGTCATGTCGTCTACGCCAACGATCGCGAACCGTTGCACTCGGCCACATATCATCAGGCCGGGAACGCCGGTCGCTCGCAAACCAGCGACAGCAACATTCCGAAGAATGAATCCGGTCATCCCATCAAGCACCAGTTCACAAACCAGATTCCCACGTCGCAATGCATGGTTTGTCACATGCACCCGGGTACAAATATGGTCGCGAGCTACCTGGGGATGACCTGGTGGGACAACGAGAGTGATGGCGACAAGATGTATCCGCAGCGGCAACGGAATCCGTCTGCGGCAGAAGAGTACGAAATGCTTGACCGCAATCCGGAAGGCGCCCACATGCGTGGTCTATGGTCCGACCTCTCTTTCCTTTCCGAGACAGGAACATCGCAATTCAACAGTCTTTTGAAGAATACGCAGTTTGGTGATTTGCACGGCCACGGCTGGATGTTTCGCAAAGTCTTCAAACGTGATCGCAAAGGGAACCTGCTCGACGCTGCTGGCAATCAGGTCGACGCCAAGGATCCGGAGAAATTTCGGAAAGCGGTACATCTAAACGACATCCATTTGGAAAAAGGGATGCACTGTGTTGATTGCCACTTCCGCCAGGACTCGCATGGCGATGGCAACCTGTATAACGAACCGCGCGCGGCAATCGAGATCAACTGTGTCGATTGTCATGGCTCCATCCGACAAAAAGCCACTTTGCTCACGTCCGGTCCCGCCGCTCCCCGTCCGGCAGCACAAGCCAACAGACCTCCCGTGGTGGGACGCAACCTGACGCGCGGATTCACAGTCCGCGACGAGACAGGGGCAAAGATTCCCGTCTTCCAACGAATCACGCGCGACCGCAAAAAGAAAGACGAAAGCGGAAAAGATGTTGAATTAAAAGCCGGCGACATTGTCCAGAACTCACTCGTGGTTTCCGGCCGTTGGTGGCGTGTTCCTCAGACTGCCGACACAGTGGTTCCGGGCTCCCGCGATTACAACGAGCGATCTCGCTATGCGAAGACGATGCGGAAAGACAATCGTACCTGGGGTGACGTTCCGGCCGACGAAAATGTCCTTGCTCATCGTGATGACAATATGACTTGTTTTGCTTGTCATTCGTCCTGGGTGACGAGTTGTTTCGGATGTCACCTCTCGATGCAGGCAAACGCAAAGATGCCGAATCGTCATAATGAAGGTGGCGACTCACGCAATTTCACGCAATACAATTTCCAGGTACTGCGCGACGACATCTTCATGTTGGGCCGTGACGGAACCGTTACCGGCAATCGCATCGCTCCGGTCAGATCTTCATCCGCCGTGCTGGTTAGTTCGCAAAACCAGAATCGTGAGTGGATCTACTCGCAACAGCAAACCACTTCGGCAGAAGGTTTTGCGGGACAGGCTTTTAATACTCATGTGCCGCACACGGTGCGCTCTACCGAGACCAAAGCCTGCAGCGATTGCCACGTCTCGACCCGGAATGACAACAACGCGTGGCTGGCCCAACTGCTTTTACAGGGAACCAACTTCGTGAACTTCATGGGCCGCTACGTTTATGTTGCTGCTGATGATGCGCTCGAGGTCGTGGTCGCAACGGAGCGCAGTGAGCCGCAAGCGGTTTTTGGCAGTACCTTGCACCGCATTGCTTATCCCGACAATTACGCAAAGTTCACGAAAGATAAACGCGAGCTAAGCACTTTCTACGAGCACACCGGCAATCCGCGCGTACTGCAGGTGCAGTTGCGCGGCGAATACGCTTACGTTGCCGCAGGGGAGGGAGGTCTGCGTGTTTACGATGTGGCACAAATCGATCAGAAAGGTTTTTCGGAACGGATCGTAACTGCACCCGTTTCAAGATTTGGGCAGAAGTTTTGGGTTAGGACAAAGTACGCTTCAGCAGTGGCGGCGCCGACAACGCTCGCCGTCGATCCGGCTCGTTGGCGCATGACTACTGAAGGCAAAATGATTGACCCGGAAACAGCCGCGAGCTTCAGCGGCGAAGCGCGCAAACAGCTTGCTAACGAAGAGCAGCCGATTCATCCGCTCTTTGCCTACCTTTACGTGGTCGACAAATACGAGGGCTTGATTCTGGTCAATGCCGCCACGCTCCTCGACGGCGATCCGCTAAACAACTATCTGAAGCGAGCACTTGATCCGGCGAAGTATCCGAAAGGTGCTTTCAATCCTGAGGGTGCGCTCACCGATGCCAACAACATTACGATTGCGGGTAATTATGCTTACGTCACAACGCCGAAGGCGCTGATTGTTGTCAGCATCGACCAGCCCCTCCAGCCTCGTATCGTTCAGAGCGTCGCACTGAAGAACCCAAAATCAATCGCGATTCAGTTTCGCTACGGGTTTGTCGTTGACGACGAAGGGCTGAAAGTAATCAACGTCACTGAGCCGGAAAAGAGTCACCTGGTTGAAGGCGCAACAGTCCCACTTGCTGATGCTCACGATGTTTACGTCGCGAGGACTTACGCCTACGTAGCAAATGGCAAGGAGGGAATTGCGATTGTTGACGTGGAAGAACCCGAGCGGCCGCGGCTTGATCAAACTTTTACCGCTGAGGGGCAACTCAACGATGTGCATCAGGTGAAGATTGCGATGACGAATGCAAGTCTGTTTGCATATGTTGCGGATGGGCACAATGGCCTGCGAATCCTGCAGCTGACGTCGCCGGAAACAATGCCTGAATATGCGGGATTCAGTCCGCGACCGAGGCCAGTCTTGATTGCGACTTTTAAGACGAAGGGCGAGGCGTTAGGCGTTTCGAAGGGCCTTGATCGCGATCGGGCGGCGGATGAGAGTGGTAACCAAATTTCCGTGTTCGGCCGGCGCGGCGCTCGCCCTTTTACCTACAGTGAGTTATTGCGAATGTTAAGAACGGATGATGGGAAAGGCGACTGGTTCAAGGTGAATGATTCGCCTGTTGGACCGCCGGTGGGTGGGAAATGAGCTGGAAGTTCAAAAGACATTTACCCTATATAATCTACATTTTTCATTTGTCATTGGAACCGAAACCGCCAGGCGCCAAGAAACGGCAAGGCGCGATAGTCCGTGTCTCCCAATGACAAAGTGAAAATGGTTTTAGAGGGCCCGCTTCCTAAGCTCCGCCAACAATTCCTTAGCTTCTTCCGCCGACAGCTTCTCCAGATCAACACTCCTCAGATCGTCCACAATCTTTTGATTTGCTAGATCAAATAAGGAAGTTTGTGCGGCGAGCTTCCGGCGACCCGCTCGATTGGAAACCGCTGAAAGTGCCGCGTCTGATTCTGTCGTGCTGCCAACTACAGCGTCGCCCGAGCCGGAGGCACCGGCAGTCGCAGCGGCGGCAACCGGGGGAGTTGCGACGTAGGTTGGTTGACGGAGCGCCGCAAACTCATCTTCTTCTGCAAACACGTCCAGTTCGTAACGTTCTAAACGCGCTAAAACGTCGCGCGCATTAGCCACGACAACAGGCGGCAAACCGGCGAGCCTCGCCACTTCAATTCCATAAGACTTCGAAGCTCGACCTCGCTCGAGGCGGTGAAGAAAGACAACCTCGCCCTCGCGCTCCGTTGCGGTGATCTGATAGTTCTGGGCGCCCGGCAGTCGCTCCGCCAATTCTGTAAGTTCATGATAATGGGTGGCGAACAAGGTCTTTGCCGCGTGTTCGGCGGAATCGTGCAAGTACTCAGCAACCGCCCAGGCGATTGAAAGACCATCGAACGTCGCGGTGCCGCGGCCTATCTCATCCAGGAGCACGAGCGATCGTGGCGTTGCGCTACGCAGGATTGCGGCTGTCTCCGTCATCTCTACCATGAACGTCGAGCGGCCGCGCGTCAGGTCATCGGAGGCGCCGACGCGGGTCCAAACCCGATCAAGCAATGGCAGTCGAGCCTTATCAGCGGGAACGAAGCCACCCATCTGCGCCAGGATGCAGATGATCGCCGTTTGTCGCAGGATCGTACTCTTGCCACCCATGTTCGGGCCGGTGATGATCAGAAGTCGATCGGTCGAGTTGTTCAGGTAGAGATTATTAGGGACAAACGGCTCATCATTGAAAATCTCGACTACTGGATGACGACCTTGAATGATCTCGATCTCATCGCCATCGTGAATTATTGGTCTGACAAAGCGGCGTCTGACTGCAGTCTCAGCCATCGAAGCCACTGCATCCATAGTTGCAAGGGCGCGAGCAGTAGCTTGAATGCGGCGCGTCTCCAGAGCGACTTGACGACAAACTTCAAGGAACAATTCAGTTTCCAGCTGCACGATCCGCTCTTCGGCGCCGAGAACCTTCTTTTCCCAGTCTTTCAATTCCGGGGTCGTATAACGCTCCGCATTAGCAAGTGTTTGGCGCCTTTCATAATCTGCCGGAACACGATTGACATGCGATTTTGAGATTTCAATGTAGTAACCAAACACACCGTTGTAACGAATCCGCAGATTGCCAATTCCACTGCGATGGCGTTCGGTAGCTTCCAGAGTAGCGATGGTTTGCTTCGCGTTGCGGCTGATGGAACGCAGCTCATCGAGTTCGGCAGAGTAGCCTGCGCGGATGGTGTCCCCTCGCTAACCTTTACGGGGGCTCGTCAGCGATGGCGCGAGCGATCAACGCTCGCACCTCCGGAAGCTCATCGGTACTTTCACTGAGCACCTGCAACAGACGAGGATTGAGCATCGGATAACAACTGACGAATACGAGGCACTTGATCGAGCGAGCGCTTGATTGCATTCACGTCGCGCGGCGTAACCGAGTTGAGATTGATCCGGCCTGTCAGCCGCTCAAGATCCGAAACTTCTTTGAGCAGCGTCCGCAAACTGTCGCGCTTGCGTTGGGACGAACGTAACTCCGCCACTGCGCCTAGACGCGCTTCTACTTCACCCCGCCTCACGCAGGGACGCAGCAGCCAGGAACGCAGAAGCCGCGCTCCCATCCCAGTTACAGTTTCATCGATTACGTCGAGCAGGGAACGACCACCGGTCTTGCTAAGGCATTCGACGAGTTCAAGATTGCGCACCGTCACCTGATCGAGAATGAGGTTATCCTGCGGTTCGAAATAGACAAGATCAGTCACGTGAGTTGCTGCGGCCCGCTGCGTTTCCTGTGCGTAGCGAAGACAGCCACCCGCAGCGCGTAGAGCTTCCGGTTTCCGTTCAATGCCGAAGCCCTCAAGTGAACGGACGCCAAACTGTTTGCGTAGGAGCGCTTCGCAGTCGTCCTTTTGCCAGAGCCAATCGTCGAGGGGAGTGAGCGTGGCTCCAAATTGTTGTTCGTTTAAGGAATTGGATTGGGACTGATCAACCGTCGCAGGGTCTGAGAGTGCATCCGGGCCAGGCTGATTCGCGAGTGGCAGGCGTGCTGTTTGTGGTTTACCAGACAGGCCGCTGTGGATTAAGGGCGCTAAGGACGCCGGAAAGAGCAACTCGCGCGGTGCATAAGACTCGAGATCAGAGCAGATTCTTTCCCAGGCGTTAGGCCCTGTTTCCTGGGTGGCAAGAAATTCGCCCGTAGAAATATCGAGAAACGCTACGCCCATCGTTTCACCCGCGCCACAAACTGCCGCAAGGAATACTGACTCGCGAGCTTCAAGCAATTGCGGATCGATCGGCGTACCGGGCGTGACGATACGAACAACTTCGCGGCGGACTAGTTTCTTAGTTCTCGAAGCCGCCTCGGTTTGTTCGCAGATAGCGACGCGGAACCCGCGACGCACTAGCCGGGCGATATAATTGGCGGCGGCATGATGGGGAACGCCGCACATCGGAATCGGATCACCGTGTTCCTTGTGGCGCGCAGTTAAAGTGATTTGCAATTCGCGCGCGCCGATTACGGCGTCGTCGAAAAACAGCTCGTAGAAATCGCCGAGGCGAAAAAATAGAAGTGTTCCTGGATGTTGTTGTTTCAGCTCCTGATACTGACGGAGCATCGGCGTCTTGTTGTTAATCATCGGTGAGTTGAAAGCTGCACCCTAAACTGAGAGGAACTGTTTGGTCAATCGTAAAACCAAACCAGGGAAAACCTGACGTGAGCAAGAAAAATGGCAAGTAGGCAGGAGTCTGGAGTCAGAAGTCAGGAGCGGCTTCGCCGAATTCCGTTCGGTAACGCTGGCCTTACGGATAAGGCCACTTTTTTAGTTTGCGCGACGTGGAGAAGGAAAAGATACTGACGGTAAGGCAAGCCTTACCGCACGGGATGCGGCGGAGCCGCTCCCGACTTCTGACTCCTGACTACTGACTCCTGACTACTGACTCCTGACTACTGAATATGGTAATTTTCACAGCCAAACTTCTCGCACCGCCAGGAGAGCATTAATTTTGACACCGGCGTAGATTCGGCAGAATGTATCTTGTTTGGCGGAGTGAAACTTCAACGTGGACAACTCGCCGAGATCAGAGAGCTTGACCGCTAGCAGCCTGCTCCAGCGCTCACTCGAAGAACATCTGCAGGTAGTTCAGGCCACGCTTCAATCACAACTTGGTGAAATTGAGCGCGCCGGCGCTCTGCTAATCCGACACCCTGCAACAAGGACACAAAGTACTGATTTGTGGCAACGGCGGCAGCGCTGCGGACGCGCAACATATTGCAGCCGAGCTTGTCGGCAGATATGAAAGGCAAAGACGAGCGTGGCCTGCGATCGCTCTCACGACCGATACTTCCGCTCTAACTGCAATAAGCAACGATTACGGCTACGAAGAAGTGTTCGCCCGACAGGTTGAAGCCCTCGCTGTTGCGGACGATGTTCTGCTTGCCTTGAGTACGAGCGGAACCTCGGCGAATGTTCTGAAAGCTGTCAAAAAAGCCCGTGAACTGGGTTGTAAGACAATAGCTTTGACAGGAGCCGGCGGTGAGCCGCTCGCATCCTTATGCGATCTTGCGGTAATGGTGCCCGCAGCGCGGACGGCGCGCGTTCAGGAATGCCACATTACCATTGGACATCTCTGGTGTGAGTTAATTGACGCCGAACTTTGATAGTATTTGATCGGAATGACTAAGCAGAAGAAAGCCCTCATAACTGGAATTACTGGACAGGATGGCAGCTACCTGACCGAAGAGCTGCTGTCGCTTGGCTATGAAGTTCATGGTCTAGTGCGACGGGTGGCGCTGGAAGCTCCTGAGCGCCGCACCGATCGCATTTCACACTTGCTCGACAAGATCACTCTTCATCCCGCCAGCCTCGAAAGTTATCCCAGCATCTTCCACATAGTCAGCCGGCATGAGTTCGATGAGTGCTATCACCTCGCAGCGCAGAGTTTCGTCGCGGAGAGCTTTGCCGATGGTTTCTCAACGATGAATACAAACATTAATGGCACTCATTACATGCTGGCCGCGTTACGGGAGTTGCGTCCGAATTGCAAATTCTACTTCGCGGGATCAAGCGAAATGTTTGGCAAGGTCCATGAGGTGCCGCAAACAGAAGCAACGATGTTTCACCCGCGCAGTCCTTACGGCATCAGCAAGGTTGCGGGTTTCGACCTCACGCGCAACTATCGTGAGGCCTACAACATGTTCTGCGTGAACGGAATCTTGTTCAATCACGAGGGACCGCGGCGCGGATTCGAGTTCGTGACTCGCAAGATTAGCAACACCGTGGCGCGGATTAAGCTGGGACTCGCGACTGAGTTGAGACTCGGCAATCTGGAAGCGCGCCGCGACTGGGGCCACGCAAAGGATTATGTACACGCAATGTATCTGATGCTGCAGCAGCCTGAGCCAGACGACTACGTCGTGGCCACTGGCACGGCGCACAGTGTTGCTGAGTTTTGCGAACGCGCTTTTGCTGAGGTGGATCTGGATTATCGCAAATACGTCATTACAGATGAGCGTTTTCGCCGCCCAGCCGAAGTAGATCAATTAATCGGCGACTCCAGCAAAGCACGGAAAGTGTTAGGCTGGGCTCCCAGGTATACATTTGAAGAGTTGGTACGGGAGATGGTGCAATCTGACCTTGAGGCTGAAGCGCGGACGATGGGAAGAGACCGACCGCAACTTGTCGAGTACGTCTGACGGACTAACCTGCCCAATCCAATTGCTGATCACAAAGTCTTCATGAGAATTCTCATAACCGGCGGTGCCGGCTTTATTGGTTCACACCTTTGCGAAAGGCTTTTACGCGAAGGGCACGACGTCATCTGTCTCGATAACTTTTTTACAGGGCGACGCGAAAATATCTTTCATCTGCTTGAAGACCGTCGCTTCGAGTTGTTGCGCCACGACGTGATTGAGCCGGTGCTGCTCGAAGTAGATCAGATTTACAACCTCGCTTGTCCCGCCTCTCCGATTCACTATCAATACAATCCGGTGAAGACAGTGAAGACGAGCGTGATGGGTATGATTAACATGCTGGGGTTGGCGAAACGAGTGCGCGCGCGGATCCTGCAAGCATCAACCAGCGAGAGTCTACGGTGACCCTCTCATCCATCCGCAAACAGAAAGTTACTGGGGCAATGTAAACCCTATCGGTCTGCGTTCCTGTTACGACGAAGGCAAACGTATTGCTGAGACTTTGATGATGGACTATCACCGGCAGAATCGGGTCGACACTCGGATTGCGCGCATCTTCAACACCTATGGTCCTCGCATGCTCGAGAACGACGGCCGAGTAGTCTCGAATTTTGTGGTGCAGGCATTGCGGGGTGAACCATTGACCTTGTACGGCGCAGGCGATCAGACGCGATCTTTTTGTTATGTTGACGATCTGGTGGAAGCGTTGATGAGGTTAATGAATGCCGAAGACCTGCATGAACCCGTAAATCTTGGCAATCCCACGGAGTTCACAATCAAAGAGTTAGCTGCGGAAGTGATTGCGACGTGCAATTCAAAATCGGAGTTGAAGTATTTGCCGTTGCCTGAAGACGACCCGCGTCAGCGCAAACCTAACATCGAACGGGCGCAAACCTTGCTCGGCTGGAATCCAACAATCCAGTTGCGGGAGGGTTTGGAAAAGACTGTTGCCTACTTTAGTTCCCGACTAAAACAATAGATGGAAGGTTTTGTTCTTCTTCCGTCTTTCCGCTTCCTCAAACTGAGTTTCTTCGGAACTTCATTCCTGGTTCCGAGTATCCATCATGCAATCTGCACTGCGAAATACGGCAAGGAGCGGTGAAGAGAGGCACCACCAGCGATCGCATATTCGATCAGCGCTCAGCCGTGTCAGCGCTTGAAGATGGGGACGCGTCGGCCAGGGCTCGAGTTGCACGAGCTTCTGAATCGATGTCGTTTTTATTTCTCTCTTGGCGTTGATCTTTATAGCGGCAATTCCTTACGGCACCGTCGAACCGTGGTGGAAAGCAGCGTTTGTTTGCTTCGTCTTTGTGCTTTGGATTCTGGGAACGATCGAAGATCTTTTGAGTCGGACTCGCAGAGGGCTGGATAAGCAATTGTTGATGCCACTCTTTGCGCTCGTGGGTTTCGCGCTGCTGCAGAGTGTTCCGCTCGGAGCTCGTTCGCATCCGGCCATACCGCAACAAATCTGGAATGCCATCAGCGCGGATCCCTATCAAACACAATTTTTTGCAGCGCAGCTGCTGGCGATCACTTTTGCAGGTGCGCTTTTGTCTCGTTACGCCTCGACGGATCGGCGTCTCTCGGCTCTCGTTAGCATAATCATTGCGGTGGCCGTCGTCAGTGCAATCTTTGGCATAGTGCGACAGACGAATCAGCTGGGAATGGGCTTTGGACTGCCGCTCTTAAGTCCGGGACGCGGCTATGGGCAATTCATCAATCCCAATCACTTTGCTTTGCTAATGGAGATGGCGCTGGGATTAATTCTGGGAATCATCCTCGGCGGCAGTACGAAGCGAGAAGGGCTGCTCGTCTATGGCGCAGCACTCGTGCTGGTTTGGACCGCTCTCGTCCTGGCAAACTCGCGTGGCGGACTGCTGGCGATGATCACCCAAATTGTCGCCGCCGCTTTACTGTACACATTCGTCGTTCCGGCATCAAAGACGTCGAGAGTCGCGGCCAAAGATATTGCAGTTTGGAGATCGCTACCGGCAAGAATTCTGCTGCTCGTCGTTCTGCTTGCGGGGGTAGTCGTGGGCACGCTCTGGATTGGTGGCGATCGGCTTGCGACCAGATTCGAAGATTTGAGTGGCAGCGATAATTCTGCGGAAACCAGAACGGGCGGAAGTCGGAATGAAATCTGGCGTGCCACCTGGCAGATGTTCAAAGCGAACCCAGTGTCTGGCGTGGGATTAGGCGGTTACTGGGCGGCGATCACCGCCTATCACGATGCCTCCGGCAGTCTAACTCCCCAGGAAGCGCACAACGATTATCTGGAGCTGCTCGCGAGTGGAGGAATTGTAGGCGCGGCCTTGGGTTGCTGGTTTCTTATCGTCTTGGGGAAGCGAATCAAACGTAATCTTCGCTCCCCAAATTTGTTTAGACGGGGAGTTCGCTATGGAGCCGTATTAGGAATCATTGGCGTGCTGGTTCACAGTCTATTTGATTTCGGGTTACACATGCTGGTTAACGCGTTAGTATTCGCGGCGCTGATCGTGATTGCGACGCAAAGTTCAGGGTGAATACAAGTCCCGGAGAAGCAATGCCTGAGAGAACTGCTTTCATCCTGAGTTGGACAACTCGCAATCGACTGCTTGCAGTCGTGCTGGGCTTCGCCGCGATCTCTCAGTCGCTGATTTTTTGCTTTTGCGTTTTTGCCTCAGGACATTGCCGGAGGTGTTGCAGCCTTCCGCGGGCAGGACATCATGGGCGGTGCAGCCATCGTTTTCAAACGACCGCAACGGCTGCGAGACATCGTCGGTGGTGCGTCAATGCTGGTGGTAAAACGTCAGCCCAAACCGGTGCGCACGACGGAAGTTGCGAGGACAACTCCTCCCGAACGTCGGACAGAAGTTGCGAGAAGAGCTCCCGCAGATCGTCGAACGGAAGTTGCGAGGAGAACTCCTGCCGAGCGTCGCCGGCCACCCGCCGTTACAACCACGCCCAGAGTTACCGAGGAAGACAAAGGTGAAGCCTTCAAGAATCAGGGAAACACCTACTATGACCTGGGCCAGTTTGCGCAAGCGATCGAGGCTTATCAAAACGCTTTAAAGCACACGCCGAAGGATCCGTTTATCTACAACAACCTGGGCGCCGCCTATTTCAGTGTGGGTAGGAACAAGGAAGCCGCAGATGCCTTTAACAAAGCTCTTGCGCTCAAGCCAAACGATCCGGACGCGTATTTCAATTTGGGAATTGCCTATGTTGCGTCTGGAGAAAAATCAAGACGCCCTGACCGCTTTCAAACATGCCGTGCGGCTGAAGCCGGATTGGCCTGAGGCGCTTAACGCTCTGGGTGACACGCAATTGGGTCTCGGTAATTACCAGGAAGCGGTACAGGCTTACGAAGCGACTGTGCGCCTGCAAAAAGATAATGCCACCGCGTATAGCAATCTTGGTTTTGCTTACGACAAATTAGGCAAGTTATCGGAAGCGATCGCGGCATTGCAGCAAGCCGTTCGACTTAAGCCGGATGATGCAGTTGCTTTTAATAACCTCGGTGCTAGTTTCTATAAGGCGGGACGTTATCCCGAGGCGATTGAAGCTTTCACGAAAGCGGTGCGGCTCAACCCGAAGGATCCTGAGGCACTAAACAATCTCGGCGCTGTCTACTACATCACCGAGAAATACCAAGGGGCACTTGAAAACTTCTTAAAGGCTGCCAACGCCAGACCGGATTACGCGGATGCGCAATACAATCTCGGCAATGCTTATTACATGCTGGGCAGTAACACAGAAGCTGTGAATGCTTACCGGGCTGCAACCAGATTGCGTCCGGACTATTTTGAGGCGCGAACAAATCTTGGAAGTTTGCTGATAGCGCTGGGACGTAACCAGGAAGCGATTACCGAATTGTTGGAAGCTATCAGACTGAAAGCAGACCAACCCGGTGTCGCACAATAATCTTGGTTACGCTTATGTGAAACTCGCCGAGAGCAACAGTGGTGCGCCGGCAAATGATCTGCTACTGAAGGCAGTGCCGGAATATAAAGAGGCATTGCGTCTGAAACCGGATTACGCCAAAGCGATGAGCAATCTTGGTTCGGTCTACAGCAAGCTTGGCCAATATCGAGACGCCATCGAGATCCTTAAAAAGGCGATCCAACTAAAGGAAGAGTTTCCCGAAGCGCACTACAACCTGGGAACTGCTTATTACCGGCAAAATCAATTTTCGGAGGCTGTTGCGGCTTTGCAAACGGCGGTTCGTTTAAATAGTAAGTTCGTGGAAGCTTATAACACCCTTGGAACTGCGCTTTTTCGTCTCGATCGTCTTGACGAGGCTGTCGTCGCCTACAAGAGAGTCCTGACACTCACGCCTGACGATGCTGAGACACATAACAATCTCGGCGCGGTTTATTTAAAGGGTAAACGCTATTCTGACGCCGCATCGTCGTTTAAGGCTGCGACTCGACTGAAGCCTGATTACGTTGACGCACATTTCAACCTCGCCGTCACTTATGTGCTCTTAAAGGATCGCAAGGGCGTGCAAGATGAATACAACATTTTGAAACGGCTCGACCCCAGACGCGCAGACGATTTCGTCAAACGATTTCTGAGGTGAGCAACTATGAGATCTCATCTGGAATTTCTATTGACGTGTTTTCGGAAGGGCAGTAGACTCACGGCCACAAACCCGGAGGTACCAGTTACGTATCGTACGCAGGCAAAGGAAAATTAAATGAGATTCAAACAAAGTAAGCGTGTTAAAGCTCTTGCCGCTTTTGTCATGTTTGCAGTGGCGCAGATCTCAGTACAACTTGGGTTCGCTGAAGCGGGACCCAACGCCGTTCTTCCTGTGCCGCAACAATACATCGCGCGTCTCAGGACGAGCGGCAACAGGCCGATTACGGTAAATAACAACGCCGCGGCGACCGGCGCTTCCCTTGTTACCGGCGCAATGATTGAGACCGGCGCCGATCAGTCCGCCACGATCGATATCGGCGACTTCACGCTTGATATTGCCCCGAACACCCGGCTTCGTCTGGACTACGACGACCAGGGCCGAGTGAAGGTTTTCTTAATCGCTGGTTGCGTCATCGCGCGTTCGAAAGGAAAGACTCAGGCTGAGCTTCAAACTGCCGACAATGTCACGCAGGGCCAAACAGCCCCCAGGCGTGGTGGCGTTGTGGATCTTTGCTTCATCAACGGCCAGGCGACAGTTAACCAAAACGCCGCGGCCAATGCTGGGGCTGGAGCCGGAGCGGGCCCGGCGGCCGCTTCTACAGGAGGAGGGGGTCTTAGCACTGGAGCCATTGCTGCGATTGTCTTAGCCGGAGTTGGTGGTGTCGTCGCGATCGTCGCGCTATCAGGCGATGACGACGAGACTAATCCCAGTCCGTCCTCGCCGACGAGATAAGTCTTCAAAATTAAAAATGCGAGGCTTTCGAGAACGTGCCCTTAACAAAACAAGGGCACGTTTTCGTTTTTGTGCGCCCGGCAGGGCGCACTCACTAGGGAGTGAAAGTCTCCTACGAACCCGGCAGGGGGAATCGTTAGCCGGACGGCAAGGGTGTCCATTGCGAGGTGGAATCTGAAGGAAGCCGCAGGCAAAGCGCTGGCTCGACGAACAGAAATCGCATATGAGGCGTGCAAGCTGGATGAGAAGGCAAATCTCTTCAAAGTCCGATACCTGTACGGAAAGCTTGTACGTATATGCGGCGGGCATAAGCGTGAAGGTGAGTGCGCAATACTCGGGGAGATCTGCAACTTTGCGATGAGCTACCAGCGCTGAGAGGCGATGGGATGAAGTTGCAGAAGTCAGCCGAGGGCATAGTAGGTTCATTCGACCGAACTGAAGGCCCGAACATGAAGTAACGGAACGGAGACTCAAGTTTCGATGATTAGCAGAGATGCGGATAGTAGAGCTGAAACACTCGACTCCCACCCGGATGGTAGCCAACGGAATTGGCGAGAAGAAGGCTTGGGTGCAGCAAGCGGCACGGTAACAAGAGACAACTCTGGACCGGAAGCAGAGCAGTTGTTAGAGGCAGTGGTCGAACGAAAGAACATGGGGCTAGCGCTCAAACAGGTACAGCGAAACAAGGGCGCGGCGGGAGTCGATAAGATAACCGTCGAGCAACTGCGAGCCTACTTGAGGGAGCACTGGCTACGAATCAAAGGGGAACTGCTGGCAGGAAGCTATCAACCGCAGCCGGTGCTGAAGGTGGAAATACCGAAGCCTGGTGGTAAAGGGATGCGAATGTTAGGCATTCCGACGGTGGTAGATAGACTAATACAGCAGGCGTTACATCAGGTACTAAGCCCACTCTTTGAACCAAACTTTTCGGAGTCGAGCTACGGCTTCCGGCCGCACCGGAGTGCGCAGCAGGCGGCGCTAAAGGCCCGCGAGTATGTGCGTGAAGGGCGGCGCTGGGTTGTGGACCTCGATTTGGAGAAGTTCTTCGACCGAGTTAACCATGATGTGTTGATGTCGCGGTTGGCCCGGCGGATCAAAGATAAACGGGTACTGCGGCTAATCCGCCGCTACCTGCAAGCTGGCATGATGTCGAATGGTCTGACGACCGCCCGAAGAGAAGGAACGCCGCAAGGTGGGCCACTATCGCCGCTGCTGTCGAACATTCTACTCGACGAGTTGGACAAGGAACTGGAGCGACGCGGTCACAAGTTCTGCCGTTACGCCGATGACTGCAATATCTATGTGCGGTCCCGGAGCGCGGGAGAGCGAGTGATGAAATCGCTAGCCAACTTCCTTGAGCAACGACTGCGGCTGAAGGTGAATGCGGAGAAAAGTGCAGTGGCTCGCCCGTGGGAGCGAAAGTTCCTGGGTTACTCGCTGACGTGGCACCGCGAGTCGCGACTCAAAGTTGCGGCCAGCTCAGTGCAACGGCTGAAAGAGAAGTTACGGGAAATCTTTCGGCGCGGGAAAGGACGTAACCTGAACAAGTTAATCGAAGGGGAACTGACACCATTGCTGCGCGGCTGGATGAACTACTTTCGGCTGGCACAGGTGAAAGGCATCTTCGAAGAACTGGACGGCTGGATACGGCGCAAACTGCGCTGTTTGATCTGGCGTCAATGGAAACGGACTGTTACTCGTGCTAAAGGACTGAGGCAACGTGGTCTGAAAGAAACTCAGGCTTGGGAATCAGCGACTAATAGGCGCGGCCCATGGTGGAATGCCGGGGCCGCGCACATGAATGCTGCTTTTCCTAAATCCTACTTTGATCGGTGTGGTCTTTTGTCGCTGCTGGAACAACGCCGACGCTTCCAGCTTGCTTTATGAACCGCCGTATACGGAACCGTACGTACGGTGGTGTGGGAGGACGGCGGAGGTAACTCCGCCTCCTACCCGATAGGAGTAAAACGAACTTAGATCTTTGCACTTAGAGCTTTGCCTCATTAGCGGCCGTTAGCATCTTCTGGTCAGATTCATCCGTGGCGAAGTTCAAAGAACAAAGATAAAAGCTCCTTTCAGTTTTCTTGGCGAACTCGGCGGGTCTTGGCGGCATGGTGGTTTGAGTTTTTTCCCATGAAGAATGTGAAATGAAATATGGAAAATGATGCGCCTTCCAGCTATCGACGTCTTCCCGCCGCGCTCCTCTGGATTGCAGTCTGCTTTGTTGGCATCTGGTTTAGTTCGCAGGTTGGCTACGCGCGCCTCCTCGCGAAATATGCGTCGCTGAGCGGAAACACTTTGGCGGCCGATAAGGCCGTGCAACTCACACCGTTGGATGCGAATGTTCATAGCTCACGAGCAGCGGTGTTTTATCACGCTAACCTGGCTGCTGAAGCTGCCAGGCAGTTGGAACTCGCAGTGAGCCTGCGGCCGCGTGACGATACTTTGTGGCTCCGTCTTGGCGTTCTACGCGATGAGCTGCACCATGCCGAAGCTTTGCCAGCCTTCAATGAAGCCGTGAGACTTGCCCCTTACTACGGCCATCCGAAATGGCAACGAGGCAATTATTTGTTGCGCAGCGGTCGTTACGATGAAGCTTTTGAGGATTTGCGGATCGCAGCGGCCAGCAATCAGAACCTGGTTCCCAGTCTGATCGATCTTGCCTGGGGTGTTTCGAGAGAGAATGCGCAACAGACCGAGCAGTGGGCGGGAATCACCGACGATCGCAAGCGCATTGCTTTTGCACGCTTCCTGGCTAGTAAGGGAAAGGCTCGCGAGGCAATCGCACAGTTTCACTCGAGCCGGGTCGTTTCGCTGCCGGCGCGCCGCGAGCTGATGTCCGAACTAATCGGCGCCCACGCTTTCCGTGAAGCATTCGAAATCTGGCGCGGCATGGAACGGGCCGATAATCGCCGGACAGCGATTCACGACGGAGGTTTTGAAGCGTCAAACACGTTCGACGATAGCGGCTTCGGCTGGCGGTTTACTCAAGGTTCCCAGGGAGTACGGATGTCGTTTGACACCAACCAGCCGCACACGGGCAAGCAAAGTCTCTTAGTCACTTTTCTGGGATACTCAGAACCCAACACAGTCATCTTGTCGCAGCTCGTGTTAGTCGAACCGCATAAACATTACGAGGTGAAATTTGACGTGCTGACGGAAAATCTGATGACCGGTGGCTTGCCCCTGATTGCCATTACAGCATTGACCGGCAGGAAGAGCGTTTTGGGACAATCCGTCCCAATTGGGTTCGAGAGCTCAGCGTGGCAGTCAATTAAGTTTGATTTTCGAACTACCGATGAAGAAGCGGTAGAGTTACGATTGCAACGCAAGCCTTGTAACAATGCGCCCTGTCCCATATTCGGTTCGCTCTGGCTGGACAACTTCGCGATCGAGGAACTGAAGTGAGAGAATTGCTTCACTGATGAATCCTCTGATCCTGAGTATTGAAACTGCGACTTTGGGAGGCGGGGTTTGCGTTTCGGAAGGAGATAGCGTCCGGGCGATGGTTGCCGGGGATCCAGCGCTTTCCCATTCAAACACCCTTCTAAGTGATATTAATCAATGTCTGCAGGAAGCCAACGCCACCATTCAAGATGTGCAGTTGTTTGCGGCGACTTCCGGTCCCGGAAGTTTCACTGGACTTAGAATCGGATTAGCAACTATCAAAGCCCTCGCAGCAACTTTGAAGCGGCCCTGCGTTGGCGTACCCACCCTGCAAGTGATCGCCCACACAGCCGGCGTTTCTGACGCTACCGTGTCACTCTTGCCCGCCGGTCGCGGAGAAGTTTTTGTTCAACTATTTTCGGTGGCGCGCGATGTCACTGAACTTGACAGCGCTAGCCATCTGCCGCCGGCACTCGCGATCGAGCGATATGGATCCTTGCCGATCTTGAAGTGGGTTGGGCCGGGCGCGGTCATACATCGTGACTTGATTCAGTCCGTTGCGCGCGAACGGAGCTTTGCATTTAATGTTGCTGGGGTGAATGATAGCGAAATAAGCGGCGCTGGTTGGCTGTTAGTGTCGGGCGAAGTAAACCTGGCGAAACATGTCGCCGCAATCGCCTGGCAAAGGCTCCAAGCCAACGAGTTGGAGCAGTCGGAGAGTTTGAGTGCAATCTATGTGCGTCCTTCGGACGCTGAATTGAAATGCAATCCGGTTTAGCAGATATCAACAGCTCTCTGGAGCACATCTCGATCTCGAATATGACAGAGCACGATCTGCTCGAGGTCGTTGAAATAGAAGAGCAGTCGCGTCTCAGCCGTTGGGGCTGGGCGGCCTATTACGCGGAACTTCAGGGGGTTAACCGATCCCTGATGCTGGTAGCCCGAATCGGCAATAGGACTGCCGGTCTTCATCGAAACCGCATAGCCGGCTACATCGTGGCCCGTTTTTCCGCGGGCGAGTTGCACATAAATAACGTGGCGGTGCGCACCGAATTTCGCGGACGCGGCATTGGCAAGGCGCTGCTTACAAGGATCATGGCACAGGGCAAAAAACTGGACGCTGCGGCCGCTTTTCTTGAGTTAAGGGCGGGAAACTCCATTGCTCAGTCGCTTTACGAGAAAGCCGGCTTCGTTCCGGTAGGGAAGCGCCGTAATTACTATTCTGACCCGGTCGAAGATGCGGTCACGATGGCCGCTCAACTCAAAGGCAGTGCTTGATTCGCCGTATGAATTGGGCTACCATTTTTTTCGTGGCCAAACATCTTAGGAGGTTCGCAGTTACCGCCTTCACCAACCCCAATTCTTACCAGTTCTTCATCCTGAAAGGAGATATCCACGCACATGGACATGACAACGACGGATACGATCAAAGAAGAGTTGATGAACCACGATCCTGAGTTTCGCGAAATGGCTCGCGAACACACTCGCTACGAAGAGCGACTCAGTGAACTTTCAGCCCTGACCTATCCGAGCGACGAAGAACAATTGGAAGAAATCACTTTAAAGAAGAAGAAACTTGCACTTAAAGATCAAATGTATTCGTTAATGTTGCAGTATCAAAAAAATCAAGCCTTGAGCCATTAATTTCGGGCTGAACCAGCTTCTGTGGGTTGAGATCATTGGGGACGTGGACCTCCGAGTACGCGTCCCCTTTTTCTAGAATAAATCCAGCGGGGTTCTAAACTACAACTGAGGACACTTCAGTTTGGGCATTGCGCGCGACGGGCTTCCTTACATTCTGATACCAGCAGTGATTTCGATCGTCTTGCTGGCGTTGGGTTATTGGTATGCGGTGGTTTATTGGTATGCCGCAATTCCTTTCGTTCTCGTCACGGCGTTCATGGCCTACTTTTTCCGCGACCCTAAGCGCGACCCACCGCAAGATCACACCGCAGTAGTTGCGCCGGCGGACGGCAAGGTGACTCGCGTAGGAGCGATCGCGGATACGCTCGATTCGCCCACACTCGTAAGTATTTTTCTTTCGCCGCTCGATGTTCACATCAACCGCGCGCCCATTGCCGGAACTGTCACAAACGTTTCCTACACGCGCGGCAAATTTTTGATGGCGACCGACAAGCATGCCAGTTTGGTGAATGAACAAAACGCGCTGACGATTCAGGGCGAGAAGATCACCGTCGTCTGCAAGCAGATCGCCGGAATTCTCGCTCGCCGGATCATCTGTTGGAAACACGCGGGTGAACAGGTCAAGTTGGGTGAGCGTTTTGGCCTGATTAAATTTAGTTCTCGGACTGATGTGTTGTTACCAGCTGAAGTCGAAGTGTTAGTAACTGAAGGTATGCGCGTCCGCGGGGGAACCACAGTGATCGGGAGAATCAAGTGATGAGCAGTCCAGCGCTTCATCCTCCGGGTCAATCCCGGAATCCCGAACGCCGTGGCGTTAAGAAGGGCCTGTATCTCATTCCGTCGGTTTTTACTGCCGCGAATATTGGCATGGGCTTTTATGCCGTAATGGCGGCCGCGCGCGGCTTCCAGTTCGTTGGCACCGGGGTGGACCAGGATCTCATTCGTGCGAGCACGTACCTGGATAACGCGGCGATGGCCATCGGCTGGGCGGTGCTGTTCGACATGCTCGACGGCCGCATCGCTCGCATGACGAAAGACGACAACTGAGATTGGCGTCCAGCTCGACTCCATTGCTGATGTCGTGACCTTTGGACTCGCTCCCGCAGTACTCGCCTATGTTTGGGGTTATGGCGCCACGCTGCAAGAGGGAAGTGACCTGCATCGCCTCGCCTGGTTTCTATCGTTCATGTACCTGATGTGCGGTGCATTTCGCCTGGCACGTTTCAATGTGCAGTCGTCCCGCCCACGCATCCTGGCGGAAGGCACAATCAAAGTAGACAAAAAGAGTTTTGTAGGATTGCCGATTCCAGTTGCCGGCGGCTTAATCGCGGCCCTGATTCATTTCAAACCACTGCCGTTGATTAGTTACGGAGTAGATCGCGCGCGTCTTTATTCAGTGTTGCTGATGCTGCTGGTGGGGACGCTAAGCATACTGATGGTCAGCACGCTGCGCTTTTCCAGTTTCAAGACGGTGGGTACTAGCCGGCGCAGCATGCGGACGAGCATGGTAGTTGTGGCCGTGGGAATGTTGATCTTTCTCTATTCGCGTTACGTGCTTTTAGGATTAGTTTCTCTTTATATCCTGCACGGCCTCGCTTCTCGAGTAATTGGAATGTTTCGGAAGAGATCCGAGACATCTGATTCTCTTGTCGAAGAAAAGCAGACCTAACCTCAAAAACGAACCTAGTGCTTTGTGCTTAGTACTTTGCTTCTAGCGCCAGAGAGCTACCTTCATCAGCACGCCTCAAAGTTCCAAGTACCAAGTTCAAAGCTCGCGTTTATTCCTGTTTCTTCCTGCTTGATTTCGCATCGCCGTTCGGTCGGGCGAAGGCGAGCAATCCATGCTCAGTTGTTACCAGAACTGCATCGCCCACTGCGATGGGGGCAGCCGAAGTTGTGATCTCTTCTCCCGTCGGCAGGGAATTGATTTGTTTGCCATCGGGAAGGCCGAGGACTATGCCCGCGAGGCTCGAAAGCGGTGTGAAGAGAACGCCATCCGCAGCCGTGAGAGGCTGCGCCGAAATGCGTCCCCCGAGTTGTTTTTTCCAAAGCCTTTTGCCGCTTAGTGAAAATCCGTAAACAAAATTATCCAGCGAGGCTACCAGCAGCGTTTCCCCAGCTAGCGTAACAGACTCGACACTGGCCCCTGTGCGTTTGCGCCAAAAGAGCTTTCCTGACTCAGCTTTGACTGAGTAGAAGTAACCGTCACCGGATCCAAAATGAACCGCGTCTTGCACGATGGCGACCGGACCACGCACTGGGCCACGTGTGCGATAGCGCCAGAGCAACTTGCCGGTTTCCGCGTCGATGGCCAGCAGGTTTCCATCGTCACTGCCGAGATAAACGCGACCATCCACCTCGACCGGGTGACCATTAAAACGAGCGCCATACGTGTACGACCAAATAACTTCGCCTGTGTTCTTGTTAAAGGCGTAGACGCGGCCATCCTGACCGCCGGCGATTAGTTTTGCTCCGCTAATCGCAAGACTGCCCCGCAGCGGGAAGGCCAGGATTCGCATCCACTTCGTGACACCCGCCATCGCGGCCGAGGGCCCGCAAAGTACCCATCGCGCGTCGCTCCCCAGGCGCCGGTTTTGTAATATCGGGTTTCATTTCAGACGCCACATACACGGCAAGGTCATCCGCAACGGGCGAGGCGGATAGCTCGCCTCCCATTTCCGAACGCCAGTAAAGCTGCCCGTCCTTCGCGCGTAGCGCCACGATAGTTCCGTTCGCTAGTGGCAAGTAAATCCGGTCGACGTCTGATGCAGGGGTTAGATTAAGTGTGAAGGGCGAATCGTAGCGCCAGCGAATGGTTAACGGCTGTGAAAGAGTCACATCGCTGCTCGTAGTGATCAAGCTGGCGCCTGGCGCGCCAGTAATGAAGAGCAGCAATAAAGCGGTTACTAACCTATGTTTAAGGAAAAGCATTCCGTAATTAATGTAGTCGTGTGTTCTCTGACCGCCGCGGTTAGCCTCGCGAGGACGATTTAGAAAGAGACGTGCGGTAAGGCAAGCCTTACCGCACGTACGGCGGCAAAGCCGCAATCCACTCCCTTCGCTGTCGACACTGACAGTTTGAGTTCTTCATTGCGAAAAGTATAATCCAGCACTTCCTAATCCTGTCCGAAGTTATTAGACGCCCCAAACTTAGAAGAGGTTACGATTTGCTTCCCAGCAATCATCACGAAACTATCATTATTCTCGATTTTGGATCGCAATATACGCAGTTGATAGCGCGCCGAGTACGCGAGGCAGGAGTCTATTGCGAAATCCTTCCTTTCGATACCCCCACCGCAAAGATTGTTGCTCGCCAGCCCAAGGGCCTCATCCTTTCAGGCAGCCCTGCCTCCGTTTATCAGGATCAGGCGCCGCGTCCAGCCAACGATTTAACCGAGACTGGCAGCCCAATTTTAGGAATCTGCTACGGATTACAGGTGCTGGCCTTTGATATGGGAGGTCAGGTCAAACCTTCGCCCAGCCGCGAGTTTGGTTACGCGCGCCTGAAGGTGACACAGAACAACAGCCCTTTATTCCGCGGGCTACCGAACGAGATGGACGTTTGGATGAGCCACGGCGATCACGTGACCGCGGTGCCGGATGGCTTCGTAGTGACTGCCGTAACTGACGATGCGCTAAATGCCATGGAAGATTTGCGCCGTGGCATCTTCGGCGTGCAGTTTCACCCCGAGGTTGTGCACACGCCACTCGGCGCGCAAGTGTTGCGAAACTTCCTTTTCAATATTTGCGATTGTCGCGGGGACTGGTCGCCGGCTGCCGTGATCGAAGACCAAGTTGCACGCATCCGCGCAGAAGTTGGAGCTGAAGGTTTGGTGGTTTCAGGTTTGTCTGGCGGCGTGGACTCCACAGTAGCGTCGGCTTTGGTGCAACGCGCCTTAGGCGATCGGCAAACCTGCATTTTTGTAGATAACGGACTCCTGCGCGAAGGTGAGTTTGAGGCGACGCTGAGCCTGCTCAAGCAATCGATGGATTTGAACATTCACGGCGTACGCGCTGGTCATTTGTTCCTTGAGGCGTTGCGGGGTGTTACCGACCCGGAACAGAAACGAAAGCAGATCGGAAAAGTTTTCATCGATGTCTTTGAAACTGAAGCAAAGAAACTGGGCGAGGTCGCTTACCTGGTTCAAGGGACCCTCTATCCCGACGTGATCGAATCAGTTTCCGTCCGTGGACCTTCGGCGGTGATCAAGAGCCATCATAACGTCGGTGGATTGCCAGAGCACATGCGCCTGCGCCTGATCGAGCCGCTAAGGGAATTGTTCAAAGATGAGGTTCGATTGATAGGAAGGGAGCTAGGCGTACCCGAGGAGATTTTGACCCGCCATCCGTTTCCCGGGCCGGGGCTGGCTGTTCGCATCATCGGCGAAGTAACTGAAGGAAGAATTCATTTGCTGCAAGCGGCCGATCGAATTCTCGACGAAGAGTTGCGATTAGCCGAGCTCTATCACTCCGTCTGGCAGGCATTTCCGGTCTTGCTGCCAATTTCCACTGTGGGAGTTATGGGCGATGAGCGCACTTATGAACGTGTGGTGGCAATTCGCGCCGTTACGAGTGTTGACGGCATGACTGCCGATTGGGCGCGCCTTCCGGCTGACGTGTTAGCCAGAATTTCAGCAAGGATTGTCTCAGAAATTCGCGGAATTAATCGGGTGGTTTACGACATAAGTTCAAAACCACCCAGCACGATCGAGTGGGAGTAATCAGTTAAGGTGTGACCTGCGCTGGTTCCTCGGGTGCAGCATGATATAGTTGTCGCCGTTCGAATAGTTGATATCCCATTTCCGCTTGTCGCCAGACAAAGCACGCACTAATTTCTTTCTCTCAGACCATGGTTAATCAGGATTTTGTCCATCTTCATCTGCACACTGACTACAGTCTTCTCGACGGCGCCATTCAAATAAAACCACTAGCCAAACGTACCGAGGAACTCGGGATGAAGGCGTGTGCGATGACTGATCACGGCAATATGTTTGGCGCGATCTCGTTCTACAACGCGATGAAGAATCGCGGTGTAAAACCAATCATCGGTTGCGAAACATACATCACGCGCGGGAGCCGGACTGACCGCTCTGCCGGCGCGCCCGGAGAGAAAGCCAACTTCCACCTGATCTTGCTGGCGCAGAATTACGAAGGTTACCAAAACCTGGTCAGACTAACGTCGAAAGCCTACACCGAAGGGTTCTACTACAAGCCGCGCATCGACAAAGATTTGCTGGCCCAACACAGCAAAGGCTTGATAGCTCTGTCAGCATGCCTCTCAGGTGTGCCGTCCGCGATGCTGGTGCGTGAGAAGTGTGACGACGCTGCAGCTGCGGCAATTGAGTTTGAAGAAATCATGGGGAAGGGCAACTACTTCCTCGAGATCCAGGAACACGGGCTGGACGCGCAGGACAAAATTCGCAAGCCCCTTGTCGAGCTTTCGAAGAGAACGGGAGTCCCGCTCGTAGCAACAAACGACGCTCACTACCTCATGCCGGACGATGCGCGTGCGCACGATGTGCTGCTTTGCATCGGCTCGGGAAAAACTGTCGCTGATACAAACCGCTTGCGTTACCCGAGTCCAAACTTCTACGTCCGATCGCCGGAAGAGATGTGGCGAGTCTTCGGCGCCGAACTGCCAGAAGCTTTAACGCGCACAGTGGAAATTGCTGACCGCTGCGAGCTGAAGCTTCCGGAAAATGTGAACTACTTGCCGAACTACCCCATTCCGGCTACGGAAGCCGGGCTGAGCGCTGACGATTACTTCGAGAAGGTGGTTAGAGAAGGGTTCGAGCGCCGGCGGCAACAGGTTTGGGACCGGCAAATGTCGCGCAATGAGCTGAAGCACCCGATCTCGGATTATCAGACTCGACTGACCAGCGAGATCGCGATGATTCGGCAGATGGGCTTTCCGGGCTACTTTCTTGTCGTCTGGGACTTCGTGCGCTACGCCAGAGAGCGATCGATTCCAGTCGGGCCGGGTCGTGGGTCGGCTGCCGGTTCTTTAGTGGCCTACTGCCTGGAGATCACAGATATCGACCCCTTGCAGTACAACCTCATCTTTGAACGCTTCTTAAACCCTGGTCGCCAGTCGCTTCCGGACATCGATATCGACTTCTGCGTTAGGGGACGCGGCGAGGTCATCAACCACGTTGTCGACCTGTACGGCCGGGATTCGGTTTGCCAAATCATCACCTTCGGGACCCTGGCCTCGCGTGCTGCCATCAAGGATGTAGGCCGGGCGCTTGATATGCCTTACGCCGAGGTCGACCGGATTGCGAAGCTCATCCCCCCGCCAGTGCGAGGACGAAATGTCAGCCTCGCTCAAGCCCTTGAACAGGTACCTGAACTGAGGAAAGAGGTTGAGACAAATCCTCAGGTTCATGAATTACTTGAGATTGCCCAGCGCCTCGAAGGTTGCGCCCGCCATTCGTCAGTACATGCCGCTGGAGTCGTTATTTCACCTGAACCTTTACAGGAACTGATCCCGATTGCTGTTTCCGGGAAGGATGAAGTTACGACTCAGTACGTCATGGCGGATCTCGAAAAGACCGGCATGCTTAAGATGGATTTCTTAGCGCTTACCGCTTTAACCGTTATAAATGACTGCTTAACGACAATTAAACAGTCGCTTGAAGAAGAGATTAACTGGCCGGATATAGCGCTTAACGACGAAAAGCGATGGCGGTTTTCGCGGAAGGGCGCACTGAAGCAGTGTTTCAGTTTGAGTCCTCGGGGATGCAGGAGATCTGTCGCAAGCTTAAGCCGAAGGGCGTCGAGGATCTCGCCGCCCTTAATGCGCTTTATCGTCCCGGTCCGCTTGACGGGGGAATGGTGGACGAATTTATTCAGCGTCACCACGGAAAGAAAACTGTCCGTTATCAGACCCCGGAGATGAAGGAGATCTTAAGTAATACCTACGGCATCATCGTGTACCAGGAGCAGATCATGCAGCTGGCTCAGAAGCTCGCCGGGTACACGCTCAGTGAGGCCGATTTGATGCGGCGGGCGATGGGGAAGAAGAAGCGCGAGGAGATGGCGCTTCATGAGGAGAAGTTTATTACCGGCGCGGTAGAGCGGGGCATTAAGCGTGAGAAGGCAGAAAAGATTTTTTCGCTCATGGCGCAGTTTTCTGACTATGGCTTTAACCGCAGTCACAGTGTTGCCTACGCTTACCTTGCATTTCAAACTGCCTACCTGAAGGCTCACTATCCGGAACACTTTTATGCTGCTGTTTTATCGAGTGAGGCACAGGACGCTGCCAAGGTCTTCAAGTACTCGAAGGAGCTGAAGGTCCAGGGCATAAAGCTATTGCCGCCTGACGTCAATGAAAGCTACTCCGGTTTTACGCCTCTCGCGCACGCCATTCGTTACGGCTTGGCAGCGATTAAGGGTCTCGGTCAATCAACGGTTAACGCAATCATCAATGCGCGCCAATCCGGACCGTTCAAGTCATTCTTCGATTTTGCCGAGCGCATCGAGGCTGGTGCTCTAAACAAGAGATCTTTGGAGAGTCTTGTTAGTGCGGGAGCCTTCGATTCGCTGAAGCCTCCCACTCGCCTCCTAAACGAATGGAGAGCGGCGCTTCACTGCTGCATCGACCCGGCCCTCGCTCGAGCTCAGCGTGCCAAGCGCGAACGCTTGCAGGGACAGAACGGATTATTTGGGACCGTGCTGGATTGCGCTCCGGAAGAAGTTCCGGCGGCAAAAGGTTGGACAGTTACCGAACTGCTGGCGGCGGAGAAGAATGCCCTCGGGTTTTACATCACTGGTCATCCTCTCGAGAACTATGTAAACCTGCTGCAAAGTCTCAAGGCGTGCAAATCGATCGAGCTTCCAAATCTGCGAAGCGGTGGTCGGATCAGCATTGGAGGAATCATCAGCGACTTGCAGTCCCGCACGACAAAAAAAGGCGATCGCTTTGCACTCCTGCGTCTGGAAGACGAAAGCGGCGGGACAAAGTGTGTGCTTTGGCCCGAGACTTATCGCAAGCACTC
Source organism: Pyrinomonadaceae bacterium (assembly GCA_963826235.1). Lineage (GTDB taxonomy): Bacteria > Acidobacteriota > Blastocatellia > Pyrinomonadales > Pyrinomonadaceae > PSRF01. Next base: position 256,162 of record CAWGWE010000004.1, read on the forward strand.
GATGTTCGTGCAGAACGAAGCTGCCGTTCTGATCACCGGGCGTCTGGAATTGAGCGAGGAGAATCCCCCCAACATTATCGCCGACCAAGTGCAGAGCCTCGACGATCTGCAAAGGAACAGGGAACTGATTGTCCTGCAGCTACCAGCCAGCAGCGAATCTGAAACTCTGTTCGACACAGTGCTTCATCTGATGAACACTAACCCGGGAAATTGTGATGTCGCCCTGGAGACTCAACTCGACGCCGATATCGTGGTCAGAGTTAAGGTGAACTCCACACTTCGCGTTGACCATTCAGCGAGATTTGACGCAGCTTTAAAAGAACTCGGTTGCGTGGTGAGAGTCGAAAGACCAACGCAGAGCGCTAGTCGCGTCCGATAATGGTCGGTAGACTGTGAGCATGGCCAAGAAAGCACCCGCCAAGAGCGAGCCGACCAAGCCCGAACCGGAATCACGAACCGCGTTTGAGCGTGTCCAGCTCGCCCGCCATCCCGAGCGCCCTTATGCTTTGGATTTCATCGAGAGGCTTTTCGATGATTTCGTGGAATTACACGGCGACCGGCGCTATGCCGACGATCCGGCGATTGTGTGTGGGCTGGCCCGCTTCCATGGCCTGCCGGTTGTGGTGGTCGGGCATCAGAAAGGGCGAGACACCAAGCAAAGAAGTTATCGGAATTTTGGCATGCCGAAACCGGAGGGATATCGCAAGGCTCTACGGGTGATGAAGCTTGCCGAAAAATTCGGACGCCCAATCTTCACTTTGATTGACACCCCCGGAGCGTATCCGGGAATTGATGCGGAAGAACGGGGCCAGGCAGAAGCCATCGCCTTCAACTTGCGCGAGATGGCCAAGTTGAAAGTGCCAGTGATCGTTACGGTCATCGGCGAGGGTGGATCCGGTGGCGCTCTCGCTATCGGCGTTGGGGATCAGGTCTTGATGTTAGAAAACGCGGTCTATTCAGTAATTTCACCGGAAGGATGCGCAGCCATTCTTTGGAAAGACTCAAGTAAGGCGGATAAAGCCGCGGAGGGATTAGGACTAACTGCTCAGGAGCTGGCTGCGGAACAGATCGTCGATCAGATCATCAGCGAGCCTGCCGGAGGCGCGCACTCCGACTATGATCAGGCAGCGCGTTTTCTTGATGCAGCCCTCAGCGAACGTCTCGCAGAAGCTGCGAGTAGCACACAGGAAGACCGGCTCGCCCGGCGCCACCGCAAATTAAGACAGTTTGGCCGCTGGGGAAGCGATTAATTTTCCTCCGGGCGTCAACACGTCGGCGCGATCTCAGATCTTCGATCTCAGATCTGAAATCGCAGGATCTCAAAAGAGGGGAATTTAAAATTAGAGTATTTTGGATTCCTTAAAACGGGATATCGTCATCCGCCGGCTCTGACTGCCCCATTGCCGGGGGTTCTCCGCCGCCGCCTGCCGCACGCGCCGCCATTGCATCCTCACCGCGGGCGCCGCCACCAATAAACTGCATGTCGGTGGCGTGAACTTCGAGCGTGTGACGCGGCTTTCCATCGCGATCGGTCCACTCTTCAACTCGCAAGCGGCCTTCGATGTACACCGGGCGTCCTTTAGTGAGGTATTGAGAGGCAGTCTCGGCCTGGCGTCCCCACAGCGTTACACGAAACCAGGTGGTTTGATCCTGCATCTCTCCGGATTTATCTTTGCGGCGCTCGTTCGTCGCCATGCTAAAGCTGCAAACCGGAGTGCCTTGCGGTGTGTAACGTAATTCGGGATCGCGTCCAAGGTTGCCGACCAAAATGATCTTGTTGAATGACATGATGAGGAACCTCTCAGTTGTCTGCTGGGACTTGAAAAAACTAGACCGCGATACTACTCGGTGAATAATCGGCGGTCAAGCAGCGTTGTTTTGTGATTCTGAAAAGTTTGCTGATCGCGTTTGCGCAAGGATTTCTGTTAGACTAACCGTACTCAGTCTCTTGCACTGGAATAGATGAAAACAAAGGTCTACATCGAAACTTTTGGCTGCCAGATGAATGTGGCAGATAGCGAACGTGCCGCCACCGGATTGCGTACGGCCGGCTACGACCTTGCTCCGTTTGCTGAGCTTGCAGACGTCGTTTTATTCAACACATGTTCCGTAAGAGAGCGCGCGGAGCGCAAAGTTTTTCGGCGAGTAAATGAAGTTCGCGCTAGAACTAAGAAATCGAAACCGATCATCGGAGTGATGGGTTGCGTCGCGCAACTCGAAGGCGAAGCAATCTTCGACAATGCCACTGGCATAAACATGGTGGTAGGGACGCGCGCTACCGATCGGATCGCCTCTTTGATTGAGCGTGTGCGCATAGGTGAAACCCAGGTTAGCGATTTAGGCGAGCGTGCAGAGGGAGAATCCTGGGAGGTTTCGCCGGTTGAACGGCATTCTCCATACGTGGCTTTTGTGCCGATCATCGAAGGCTGCAACAAGTTCTGCTCATTCTGTATCGTTCCGTATTCACGCGGCCGGGAGAAAAGCCGACCTGCCGGCGAAATAGTGGCCGAGGTTAAACGGCTCCGCGACCTCGGATATAAAGAAGTGCATCTGATTGGACAAAACGTGAACAGTTACCGACCCAGATCAGAGGCAGGTTTGGAAGGAATCCCGGGAGCGACAGCGTTTTGCCGGCTGCTGCGAGCGGTCGCGCAAACCGGGATGCCGCGAATCAAATTTACAACTTCGTTTCCTCGCGACTTCCACCCTGATATAGTGGCGGCGCTTGAAGAGTTTCCTAACCTGTGTGACTGGGTGCATTTGCCGGTGCAGTCGGGAAGTGACGAGATTTTGAAAGCGATGCGTCGAGGCCATAACTCGGCAGACTATCTGCGACGAGTTGATTCAATTAAGAATTCGCGCCGGAGACTGGCGCTGACGAGCGATATCATCGTGGGTTTTCCCGGTGAAACTGATGCCGATTTCCGAGACACAGTAAAGCTAATTGAGAAGTGCCAATTTGACGCCCTGTATATTTTTAAGTATTCGCAACGACGCGGAACTCCAGCAGCAAAGTTGCCGGATGATGTTACCGAGACGCAGAAGAAGCAAAGATTTCTGGAGTTGGAAGCAAGGCATCGTCAATTACAGAGGGGAATTCACGAGAGTTACATCGGAAGACAGGTAAGTGTCCTCGTCGAAGGTGAAAGCACGCGTTCAGCCCAGGATATGACTGGACATTCAAGTTGTCATAAGGTGATCAACTTCCGGGGCGGCGCGACCAACCCAGGCGACCTGGTGAATGTGCTGATCACTGAGGCCAAGTTAAATAGTCTTTATGGTGAGTACGTTAACTAACGTGCAGAGCGTCTGAATAAAAAGGGAACTAGCGTCATGGAAATTGAAGTTAAGATCAGAGCTCTGATGATGGATCCCAACACCGGTACGCCAATTATCATTTTGAAAGACATTGAGAGTGATACGATGTTGCCGATCTGGGTTGGCGCCTACGAAGCTAATGCGATCGCGTTGGAGATTGAGAAGATCGCGCCGCCGCGACCGATGACTCACGACTTGCTCCGCAATTTGATCACAGAACTCGGAATGCAGGTCGAGCGAGTCGTGGTTACCAGCCTTCGCGATAACACTTTCTTCGCCGTCATTGAAATGCTGACCAGTGAAGGGAATCGCATGGTGTTAGATTCACGACCTTCGGACGCGATTGCCCTGGCCCTGCGAGCCGACTGCCCAATCTATGTGGATATGGAAGTGATTAAGGCTTCCCGCAACTCGGTTCCTTTTGAAGAAGGGGACGAACCCACGATTGGCGAAGAAGAATGGCCCGATGTGATCGGCGAAGCCGGCGATCTACCGATGTAACCGGTGACAATGTCCACTGATCCCAAGCTAAGCAATGCACCTCCGCAGCAGATGGTAATTGCGATCGCAAATCAAAAGGGTGGCGTCGGCAAAACGACCACTGCAATTAATCTGGCGGCCGCCTTTGCCCGACACAAAAAACGAGTTCTCCTACTCGATCTCGATCCCCAGGGAAACAGTTCAATTTCCTTTTTGAACCCGCAGGGCGTTGAGCGCTCCGCTTATGAACTAATGACGGACGGTCAGAGTCCGGTGGCTGAGTCGGTCTATCGCACTCCAGTTGAAAACCTTGATATCATTCCGGCCCGCATCAGCCTCGCAAAACTTGAGTCCAAACTTATTGGAGATTTTGACGCACCGTTCCGCTTGAAGGATCGGTTGGAGCCCTTTCGCCGCGAGTACGAGGTAATCATCATTGATACGCCGCCGACCCTTGGCCTCATCACTGTCAACGCGCTCGTGGCCGCATCACATGTTCTGGTTCCCATTCAATCGTCCTACTTTGCACTCGAAGGCACCGATGACCTTTTAGAGACCATTGAGAAGGTTAAAGCTCGACCCAATCCTAACCTTGAGTTGCTCGGTGTCCTGGTTACGCTTCACGACAAACGCACCACCCTCGCGCGTGAGGTTCACGAACAGATCAAGAGTGTCTTTGGTCCGAAGTTGTTCGATACGGTGATTACGAAGAGCGTGAGGCTTGAGGAATCGCCCGCTTATAAGGAATCAATTTTTAGCTTTGCGCCTAACTCATCCGGCGCCATCGAATATGCAAAACTTTGCGAAGAGGTACTCAGCCGTGTCTAAAAGGGGACTGCCAGCCGGTTTGCAAATGCGTCACGACGCTCATTACGTCGAAGAACTCGTGCAACATCAACCCGCTGCCGTGGGACGCATGATTTCGGTAGACAAGATCGATCCGAATCCCGAGCAACCCCGCACAGAATTTGGTGACTTGAGCGAACTGACTGCGTCGATTGCCGACAAAGGAGTGCTCGAGCCCCTCCTTGTAAAACCATCACGGGTTACAGGTCGCTGGATGATCATCGCCGGCGAACGTCGCTGGCGAGCTGCGCGGCAAGCAGGTCTAAAAGAAGTCCCTTGCGTTGAGATGGAAGTTGATGAAGGCACCGTGGCCGAGATTGCGCTGATCGAAAACATGCAGCGCAAAGACTTGACGGTGTGGGAAGAGGCGGACGGGCTTCAAAGTTTATGCGAGCGGTTCGGCTACACGCATGAGGACGTTGCGCGGAAAGTAGGGAAGAGCCGTAGCACCGTAACAGAGGCACTCTCGATCGCCGCGATTCCTCAGGATGTGCGCGAAATTTGCCGTGAGGCAGGAGTGTCTGCGAAATCGATGTTATTGCAGATTGTGCGGCAGCCGGATGAAGAGGGAATGCGCCGCCTTGCGAAAGACATTGCTTCGCGTGGCTTAACCCGTGATGACGCTCGGGAAGTACGTCGCCAGGAAATGGGCCCGCGTGTTACTTCAGAAGCGAAGCCTTATACCTTCAAGTATGTCTCGCCCGCAAAAGAATTTACTTTGGAAGTGAAGTTTCGTCGTTCGTCAGTCGACACTCAGGATGTCGCAGATGCGCTGAGGGCAGCGGCGCGGAATATTGAAGCTGGCAACCACGATTCTTAGATTGGGTCATCGGGTGATTGAGTCATCGAGTCATTGCTTATGTGGAAACTCACCTAATTCCTCAAGCATAATCTGGAAATCATCCACTCAATGACTCAATGACCCAATGACCCAATGACCCAATCCTAATTGACCCGATGACTCAATCCTATCTTACCTCGCGCCAGCGCTCTTCTTCTTCTCAGCCGCTGCTCGCTTCTGCAGACCCTTCGCCCAGCGCTCAAGCGTAGGCTGAATCGGTTTGAAAAGCTTCGCCCTAAACGTGTGCTTCTTCTCATTCCACGCTTTCAAGTGCTTTTCGGTGTAAAGACGCACCGCGGGCTCCAGCTGAGTCTTCTTAAGCGAATGCCTAAGGGTGAGATGGTAGTGTTGTCCGACAAGCGAAAAAATGATGGCGACGAGATTTCCCTTAAACGAGATGCGCGGAACGATTCGTTTGTGAATTGGCTTGTTGCCGGGAAGGATTACCCCCAACGCCACTTCCAGCCAGGGACCCTTCGGACCCTGACGCGGGTGGTAAAGGCCGGGCAGTTCAGTCGCTTGGGGGATGCCTTTGAGACGCGGATCGGAAATAAATTCTACTAATCGAACCCGCTCCAGCCCACGCGTATGCTCGCGCGGCAGGCTGTCAAAAGCATTTTCGATAAGAGTGATGGTGTCTGACGGCAGTTTTCTCTCAACCTGGTTCTCAATCTTAATGGCCACTATGAATTCCTTCGAAAAAAGATAGGACTCGGAAACGATTGTGCAATGGGAACGAGTTCGTAATGTAGGAGGAAGGCGTGCTAACCGTCAAGTTGAGCAAATCTGCGGACCACTACCAAATTTGCGATTACGCGTGGCCAGCGTCCTTACACAGAGCGCGGACGGCTATGGTTCGTTACCGCTGTACTATGGCGCAGCGTCCTTCACATAAGCATGGAGCGCTAGAATTGTTGGCGCTGGCGGCTTTGTCTCAAAAAGTCATACGTCACCTTCTTTTGCGATCAGGGAAGGATTTGTAGTGAACGGGCGACCTAAACGGCGCTGCCTCTGCCGCGCCCTGGAGTCAAATTAGGAGTCGCGCCTTGCCTCCGCAGGCCAAGCCTGGAAAGGAAACCTTTTCGGGCAGCCTTTGTAAACCTTAGTTTCACAGCTGATCCAACATGCACTGCGTCTGATAATACATATTATGTTCCTTTTGGCTTTGCCTCATAAAGGCCGGAAACACCTGTTTTGATCCAAAAAGCAAATTGACCGGATTTGTGCCAAACCCGCTAAGGCTTGGGAAACCCAAGCGGTTGGGTTATCATCTATCACGGGGTGATAGAAGAGACGAATGCCGACCGAGTGGCAACAGGATGGTTTTGATTTTGTGATACGTACGAATGAGCCGCGCTTTGAGCCGCCGCACGTTCACGTTTTTAAGGCGGGTGAGGAAGTCAAAATTTCCATTGGCAGTGAAGATAAGGCACCTCGGATAGTCGCTATATGGATGAAAGATAAAGATGCCACTAAAGCATTAAGGATTGTAGCCGAGAAGCAAGATTATTTCCTCGGCATATGGAGAGGGCGTCATGGCTAATTGGAAACTGACCGCTAAGGCTATAGAAGAACAACTCACGGAGGCGAAACGTCAAACCCGGATCGCGGACGCGATGGAGCCGCGTGCCCAAAAGGCGACTTACGATAAGAGTACGAATCGGATCATTGTAAGTCTAAGCAATGGCGCGGATTTTGGTTTCTCAGCATCCTCCGTGCCTGAGTTAGCGACGGCAAGCCCGAAAGAAATTGCCCAGATTGAGATCTCGCCATCTGGTAGAACCTTACGCTGGAAGGCATTGGATGCCGACCTTTCTCTGCCCGGTTTAATGATGGGGGTTTTTGGCTCTAAGTTATGGATGGCGCAACTAGGCCAGAAAGGCGGGCAGACAACCTCTACCAAGAAAGCTGCGGCTGCGCGATTGAACGGAAGGAAAGGCGGGAGGCCGAAAGCTGTCTACGCTGCGCGGGCGGCATATAGCACTAGCCCAAGTCGGACAGTCAAGAGTGTCGCCGGATCGGCGTTGAGTCAGAGAAGATCATCACGCACCGCCAGAGTGGTCGGTAAACTCGCCAAGAAGAAAGTAAAAAGGGTCCGTCACTAATCCTCGCCCCCGAAAATGAATTTTTTTTTGCAAAATGATGCCAAGAATTTTGCACAATCCACTTTTTGAAAACACCCCCTATCTATAAAACTTAAAAGTTTGCGCTGCATTACAATCCGCGCGTGCAGGATTATCGACTCGTTTATATTGAGTGGGAAGATTCTTACGGTTGCTCTTCAGACTGGGAGGACTTGGAAAACTGCTCGCCAGCGCCGATGTTGTGTCGCTCAGTTGGGTGGCTCATTCACGACGATAAAAAATGCAAGGTGGTCGTCCCGCATCTAAATCAGGCCGACCACCCTAACTCCAACTTGCAAGGCTGTGGCGATATGACGATCCCTACGTCAGCGATCCGCAAAATCGAAGACGTAACGATAGCCAATCGTAAAAGGCGCTAGCGCTTCTTTCCTCCCTTGTTAGGCCTTTGCGTCAGCGCCGATCCAGCGGTTGATTTTGCCGCTTTTGATGTTTTCTTGCTTCTCAACTGTTTGCTGGCAGTCTTGCCAACCTTTTTTGAGGTTTGTTCGTTTCCCATCTCTATTTCCTCCCGCGCTTACTGCGCCTTCGACCACGTGCGCCACCTAGTGCTGCTCCGGCAACGCTCTTGACCTTCTTAGATGTGCGTTTGCTTCTCAACAACGAACTCGCTTTTTTAGCGACTCGTTTTGATGTAACTGGATTACTCATAGTGCCCTCCATTGTCTAACCGACGAAACTGCCTTGCGTCGATGGAATTTTAACATTTCAACGTAAACGTTGTGAATGATTCAAGCTGCGTTTTGCGTTGCAAAATCCGCTTCGATACCTAGTTCGTGAACCGACTGGATTACAACGCAGAGGTTATGACAAAGTACCTTGCACAACGCCTCATTGATCTGCGCCGTCATTGTCTTGCTCCGAAGTCTTTGACCAAACTTTGACTTGATCATGTGAAAGGTCGTTTCCACGTTTGACCGTTTGTGATAGTGCGTCAAAAACTCTTCCCGATTGTCATTGTAGAAACTGAGCATCCGAGTCCAAAGCGTTGATTTCGGGCCGTAGTTGGTTTGCGCTTTCGAATTGCTCTTAAACGGAATGTACGGGATCGCCTTGTGCCGCAGAGTTGTTAGCAGATTCTCACCGCTCAGGCAGGCTTTATCGGCTGGGATTTCTTTCAGGGTGAAACCGATTCAGCGGACGTTTCAAGCAAGGGTTTGAAGTAGCCATGATCGTTTGAGTAGCCGTCGCTAATTTCAACCGAGGTTACGATATTGGTTTTTACTCCGCACATTAAATGCACCTTGATCCACATGCCAAAGTTGTTCCCGAGTTTGTTTTTACGAATTCGACAAGGTCAGCGACTATTCCATCAAGACTGTCAACGCTACTGCCGGTTGGGCCGTCTGAAAAAAGCAATTACAAACTTACGTGTTGCCAGATGCATCTGGAGCGTGTCAGGGTCAGAAACAGACCTGAATGGAATCTTGGCTTGGAACCAGAGCTTCAGCGATCGGCAGTTGAAAGCGATGATTCACCACTGGCGCGTGCAGCTGAGAAAGACTGGCATCACGCGTTGGCCCGTCTACCGCAAATCGGACAATGCGTTTGTGGGCATGTGTGGGTTTTCTCAGAACCCTGATGCCGGAGGTGTTGAGGTCAGCCTGGGCATTATGCCGGAGTTCAGAGGTGATCCGATTACGAAGGAGTTGTACCGTGCCGTCCTTAATCACGGATTCTCCAAATTGAGACTTGATCGGATTTTTTGGCTTAGCGCAACCGGAGAACGTAGCCATCAAGCGTTTTGAGTCTAAATTCGGCTTCCGTTTTCTTCGACAGATCCTGGTCAATGCTACGGTCACTTACGATCTTTCCGAGCTCACGCCTGAAGGTTTGACCGACTCGGAGTAAAGTCTTCCAGAGTCGCCAAAGCCCAACCCCGGGCTGCAATTATTGAACGTCTGCAGAGTCGATACTCGACTCGCACCATTACGCTCCAAGAGGGTAGTGGGGCACAATCACCCCACTACCCCCCCCCGGGAGTGGCCTTCTTGACACTCCTGAAGCGTGGCTGTTACCCTACGCGGTCTTTTTCTACACTTTCACAATTGGATTCTATAAGGAGTTTGCTTGAGTACTGAATCAGGTTTTCTATTCACCTCTGAGTCTGTCACCGAAGGTCATCCCGACAAAATCGCCGACCAAATTTCTGATGCGGTCCTGGATGCAGCTTTAGCTGAGGACCCGATGGCACGCGTTGCCTGCGAAACTCTTGTCACCACTGGTTTGGTTGTTATCGCTGGTGAAATCACGACCGACGCCAAAATTGATTACTCGCGCGTGGCGCGGGAGACGATTCGAGAGATTGGATACACGCGAGCAAAGTATGGCTTCGACTGTGATACCTGCAGCGTCCTTTCCGCGCTCGATCGTCAGTCTCCGGATATCGCGATGGGCGTGGACACTGGTGGCGCCGGCGACCAGGGCTTGATGTTTGGTTACGCGTGTAATGAAACTCCCGAATTGATGCCGCTCCCGATTCAACTCGCGCACATGCTTTCGCGACGCTTATCGGAAACGCGCAAATCCGGCGACTTGCCTTACCTGCGTCCGGACGGTAAATCGCAGGTGACGATCGAATATCGTGATGGCCGGCCCTTCCGCGTGGAAGCTGTGGTGATTTCTTCCCAGCACGATCAGAATGTTTCCAACGAACAGCTGCGCTCAGAGATTCAGGAACAAGTAATTCGTCATACCGTGTCTCCGGATCTGCTGGATGAAAATACGAAGTATCACATCAATCCCACTGGTAGATTCGTAACGGGTGGACCTCAGGGCGATGCCGGTCTCACTGGCCGCAAGATTATCGTGGACACGTATGGCGGCTATGCACCTCACGGTGGCGGCGCCTTCTCTGGGAAAGATCCCACGAAGGTTGATCGCTCAGCTGCCTACATGGCTCGTTACGTTGCTAAGAATATCGTCGCTGCCGGGCTCGCTGATCGTTGCATGGTGCAATTGGCATATGCGATTGGTGTTGCCGATCCGGTTTCAGTGATGGTGGATACAAAAGGCACTGGGCGGATCAGTGAGAGCGCGCTGGCCACACTTGTGCGCGATAGTTTCGAACTGACACCCGGCGGCATCATGAAAGAACTCGATCTACGTCGTCCGATCTACAAAGCCACGGCTGCCTATGGTCACTTTGGACGCGATGGGTTTAGCTGGGAGAAAATCGATAAAGCTGAAACATTGCGAGCAGCCGCAGGCATCTAATTTTTAAAATCGTCACAGACAATTCAAAAAAGGAATAATTGATATGAGCGCAACACGTTCGCTTGAATACGACGTGAAAGACATGGGTTTGGCCAATCAGGGCAAAAAACGCATCGAATGGGCCGAGCGCGAGATGCCGGTCCTGCGGCTGATCCGCGAGCGCTTCGGCGCTGAAAAGCCTTTGGCAGGCATCAAGCTCTTGGCTTGTGCCCACATCACAACTGAAACTGCCAATCTCGCGCGCGCCTTGCAGGCCGGCGGTGCAGAATCAGTCTTGATCGCCTCGAATCCCCTTTCCACTCAGGACGATGTCGCAGCGTCCCTCGTCCAGGACTGGGGCATTCCGGTTTACGCGATCAAAGGGGAATCGACAGAAACCTACAACCGGCACGTGCGCACCGCTCTCGACAGTCACCCTGACGTAATCATCGACGACGGCTCCGACGTCGTAGCCACTTTGATTAAAGAGCGAGCCAGCCAGGTTTCCGAGATCATTGGTTCCACTGAAGAAACTACAACTGGCATTCAGCGGCTCGAGTCGATGCAGAAAGCAGGAGTGCTGACGTTTCCCTCGATCGCGGTTAATAACGCCCAGACGAAGCACTTCTTTGATAACCGTTACGGCACGGGTCAATCAACTCTTGATGGAATTATTCGCGCGACAAACATTCTGCTCGCGGGTCGCAATATCGTGGTGGTCGGCTATGGCTGGTGCGGTAAAGGCGTCGCCCTAAGAGGCCGTGGCATGGGCGCCAATGTGATCGTCACCGAGATCGATCCGATTAAGGCGGTAGAAGCAGTGATGGACGGTTTTAGAGTGATGCCGATTGCCGAAGCCGCTTCAATTGGCGACATCTTCGTCACCGTCACCGGCAATCGTCACGTGATCGATGGGCCACACTTTGCGAAGATGAAAGACGGCGCGATCGTTTGTAACAGCGGTCACTTCGATCTCGAACTCAATCTGGTCGCGCTGGGCGAAATGGCGGAAGGCCCTGTCAACATGCGACCGTTCGTCGAGGAGTACAAGATCAAGGAAACGGGCAATCGTGTGATCGTGCTCGGTGAAGGCCGGCTGATCAATCTTGCTGCTGCTGAAGGTCATCCTGCCAGCGTCATGGACATGAGCTTCGCCAATCAGGCACTGTCAGTAGAGTATCTTGTGAGGCACAAAGGCAAACTCGAGGCAGGTGTTCACTTGCTGCCCAAGGAAGTTGACACTGAGATTGCCAGCTTGAAACTGCGCGCCCTGGGAATGAGCATTGATACGCTCACGGCCGAGCAGATTGAGTACATCTCCAGTTGGGAGATGGGAACCTAAACTCAAAACCTTAGGTTCGAATTCTAGAAAGCAAATAGCTCCCGGCGGCCGCGAAAATTATCGGCGGCGCCCAGCCCGCAACCGCCGGGGGCAGCAACCCTAAGTTCCCCAGCTGTTGCAGCCCGCCACCGACACCCCAATAAGCGATACTGAGACCGACAGCAGCACAGAGCGCGACGACTGTGCCTCTTCTGCCGAATGACAATGCGAGTGGTATTCCAATAAACGCCATTACGATCACACTGAAAGGCGCCGCATACTTCCGCTGCAGAGCCACTGCTAGCGCTGATACCTCAACCCCGCGCCGCTTCGCCGCCATTAAGTAGTTTTCTAATCCAGTCGAACTGAGCTGCGAGGGCTTGTCGATCGTCGGCTTGAATACAGTTACTGGTTCGATAGCGACTTCGATTTGCTCAGCAGCACGTCGTTCGATCTGCATTCCCTGAACACGCAAGACCTCAGCGTCGCGCAAAGCAATTCGATTGGCTGAGCTCCACTGACCGGTGCTGCCGCTCGTAACAATAGTTGAGTGGATGCCCTCGCCATCAAACTCATAAATCGCTGGCTGTTCGAGCGAGTTTCTCTGCTCGTTGAACTCATACGAATAGAGCCGATTGCTCTCAGCTGAAGCAAGCCATTGACGTCCAGTGCCTGTCATAGCCCGCGCTTCCCCGCCCTTTATCTGCGCCCGCAACGAATCTTGCCTGACATTGCTGTAAGGCATTAGATGTTCCTGGACCAGCCAGGTGCCGGCGGCCGCGGCAATTGCAAACAACAGTCCCGGCACCATCAAGCGATAGACACTTTGACCTGACGCCCACCAGGCGATTGTTTCATTGTGGCGGGCCAGGAGCGCATACGTTAGCAGAGCCGCAACCAGCATTGACGCAGGAAATATTTCAACTGTAATCAGCGGCAGCAAAAAAAGGACGTAGCGTGCAACCATGCCGAAGCCGACGCGATTGGTAGCAATAAAACGCCACAGCTCGAAAAGCGTGAAGATGATGAAGATTGCGACGAGCGCTATGAAAGTTAAGACGAAGCTCGAACTCAGACTGCGAAACAAACCAGTGTCGAGCAAACTGGGGAAACCCGATCGTCCGGCACCAACAGTATGTGTCGGCGCTTCGTTCGGTTTAGTGTTTTTTCGACCAGTCGTCGTAGGGCGATTGAAGCGAAAAGAGATCGACGGTATCCGCGGCATGAGCAGGAAAAGCAAACTCAAACCAAACATTAAGCCGGTTGCTGCCCAGGCCCCGACCACCACGGGAACTGTGCCTGTGCGCGAAAGCGTTTCCCCAAGAAGTGAAATGAGGTAGTAAACGATCAGGATCGCAATCGCGAGAAGAACGCCAATTCCCTTTCCTCCTCGTCTGACGCGAAGTCCGAGCGCGCCGCCCAGTAAAGCGAAAACAAGCGGTGAGATCGAAAGAGCTAAGCGACGATGTAAGGTCCGTTGAGTTGCTGCCTGCTGAGCGGGAGTTCTCGCCGAAGAGTTACTTCTCAACTGCTGCCAATCCATCTCTTCCGGTTCAACCTCGTTACCGTTCAGACGCGACATTAACTCACCACGTCCGGTGTTGATTGAGAGCCGCAGCTGATCAAGCCTCTCGACGACGTAAGAATTCTTGTTGGCATCCGAAGGAGCCGGAAGCTTTGTGGCTAGGGCATCGCGCAAGACAAGTTCCGAGACATTCCCAGAGGAATCAATGCGGCCAGATCGCGCGGTCACTGTTCGTATAGCGCCGTCTGCTTCCTGCGAATAGATGAACACTCTGCCCCAGGCACCGGTCGTCTTGTCGCCATCACGAACGTAAATCACATACCCAGGAATTTCGGTGTTAAAGGTTCGTGGTTCAACTGGTGACTCGAGTTTCCTTAAAGCAGCTTCCACAGCGGCGCGTTTAAGATCACGAGCAGCGCGAGGCGCTTCGACCAGTTGAATGTAGGTCGTAGCAGCGGCGACTACGATTCCGATTACCAACACCGGCCAAAGCATCGTCCACGTGCCAACACCGGCTGCTCGCATCGCTACTATTTCGCTGTCGCTGCCCATGCGCGCGTAGCCGATGATGATGCCAGCCAGCACTGCAGTAGGAAGCGAAAGGATCAAAACATTCGGCAGGAATGCGGCGCCCAGCTCTGTCAGTAACGACAAAGGGATCTGGGCATACAAGGCAATCTCTGCAAAGCGGCTAGCCTGCTGCACAAACAGGAGTGCCGTGAGAAGCGCGAGGGTGAGCAGCACGTAAGGGATTGCGGCTCGAGCGACATATGCTGCAATCAAACTTCTCGATCTCATTAGGCAGGAATTGTGGGGTACGGATGCTTAACTGGCAAACCTAGCGTTGGATTGTCAACGATAGCTCGGGCGAAGACGCGGTTGACGCTCAAGGACGCGGGCTATTAGCTGATGTGTTAGATCACCAATCTCGCGCATGATCACTGGCGACACCTCATGTGATGCATTAGCAAATGCGTTCGGCCCCAGCTTTTGCGTAGCTCGTAGTTGCCGCTGAACTTTGCCCGACAGTGCAGTTCCCTGCCCACGGCTGCAGGCGCGACAGCGAAGCTGTAGGTCAGAACCCATGAAGGTGATCTCGGCATCGTTGAAGGACCGCTGACACTCCCCGCAAAGTTTAATGTTCGGGAGGAAGCCCTCGAGTTTTAGGAGCCACACCTCAAAGTAACGCTGGATCATTTCCATGTCTGCCGGTGCCAGGGCTACCGCTTCAAGGCACGCTTTCAACATGCGGAAAAGCTTTTCATTCTTTTGATAGGGCGGCGAGAAGTCGATGATCAAGTCGGCCATGTACGACAACCCTGCAAGAGTTTCAGCATCGCGAAAGAGGTTAAAGTGAGACTTGAGGATTTCTGTTTGGCCCAGCGATACTAGTTCGTGGTTCTCCTTTTGGTAAAAGCTGAGTTGTAGAAGGGTGAAAGGTTCGAGAGCAGCTCCAAAGCGATTCTTCAGTCTCCGGCAACCCTTGGCGACACCTCGAATTAAACCGCTGCCATGGGTTAAGCAAACGACGATCTTGTCCGCCTCTGCGAGATTGTAGGTCCTTAAGACCAGTGCTTCGGTTTCGGAAAGAGCCATCGTTACCAGTAACGCCGCGTTCGGTCTTAGAAAGGAATGAAGTAAAGAATCCAGGCGAGCGCGAGACCTATGATCATGAACTCAGCAAACACCTTGATTCCGTAAAGGAAACGATCGCGCGGGCTTTCTTTGGCTACCACGCCAAAGACCGTGGCCGAGAGCAGAGCAAACAATGTCATCACCAGAAAGTGCCTCATGCCTTTCTCCCCGCCGAAATATCAAACGCAT
Source organism: Pyrinomonadaceae bacterium (assembly GCA_963826235.1). Taxonomy (GTDB): domain Bacteria; phylum Acidobacteriota; class Blastocatellia; order Pyrinomonadales; family Pyrinomonadaceae; genus PSRF01. Next base: position 271,653 of record CAWGWE010000004.1, read on the forward strand.
CCAGCATCACAAGATAGTTGAGCAGTCCGGCGATTAAGAGAAACGTGGTGCCGTATTCATAGGTGGCGCGCGCAGCTGCTTGCGGGTCATCTGCAAAACCAACGTCAAAAAACCAGGTTGCGAGGTACAGCAAGCCCGAACCAAGGTTAGCGATCATTGGGGGAATCTGCAGGAGCGCGGAGAGGCCCTGCTGCTCACCCCCAACGCTGAACATATGCCCGCCCATCATCAACCCGCAGACAAAACAGATCCACACAGCTCCGCCGAGGATTAGAGCGCGTCCCCAATGACCCTGTAGTAAGTGGCCAGCACCAGGCAACAGCCAACCTGCAGCTCCTATTGCCCACGCGCGAGATGGAGTTTCTTCAGGAGCTTTTTCTTTCAACTTCTCTTTCTGCAATCAATGCCTCCAATTGAACAGTATCTCGTTAAGGTAATACGTCAACTACCACTGGTTCAGTTTCGATTCACAGCTTTCGATCGGATGTACTTCATCTTTCGTCTGAAGAGTCGTGGCGCCGACCCTTCACTGGCTACCTTAACAGCCTCACGTTGGGTCGATCACGTTGGGTCAATAAAGCAGGTGCTTCTCTCTGACCTGCTTGAACTCTGCCAGGGGCGGTTGCCAGCTATTCTGAATCGATTCCAGGGAGTCCCCATGTTCGAACGACTGGCGTAGGCTTGAAGTGCCCGCGATCACATCAAAAGGGTTGCGATCAAAAACGTATTCATAGGGTGGTTCTTTCCACCGAAATTCATTCGGATACATATCGAAGGCAAGCTTGACCATGGCCACGCCTGCTATCACCGGTTCGAATTCTTTTCTATTAGTCACATGGATTTGCACGCCACCGCAACTGACACCTCCATGCTTCTGAAACGTTGGTCTGAAGACACAGCTGCGAAAGAAGACTCCGGGAAAGTTAAGTTCATTTAAAGCCTCAGCATATTCCTCAGGTTGTACATAAGGTGCGCCAATTAGTTCAAAAGGCTTTGTAGTTCCTCTACCCTCAGAAATTTGGGTTCCCTCGAAATGAACAGTTCCCGGGAAGACGGTGGCCGAATCAATCGTGGGGATATTGGGTGAAGGCATAACCCAGGGCGCGTCAGTTTCATCCTGCCAGTATTCGCGCGCCCATCCTTCCATCGGCACCACCTCTAGATCGCACCCAATTCCAAAATGTCCGTTAAAGAGCTGCGCCAATTCCCCGAGAGTCATGCCATGCCTCGTCGAAATCGAAAACTGACCGACGAAAGAGGCCTGTTCGGCTTCGAGCACGTTGCCGGCCACACCAAGACCCGTAATTGGGTTCGGCCGGTCGCAAACGATAATCTTTTTCCCGAACTGTTTTGCTGCGCGCATACAGTTCGCCATCGTGTAAGCAAATGTATAGATGCGACAGCCAACATCCTGCATATCAAAAACAAGGACATCAACGTTCTCTAACATCGCTTCGGTGGGTTCGCGAGTTTCGCTGTAGAGCGAGTGGATGGGCAAGCCTGTTACGCGATCCACCGCATGTGACGTCTCGATCATATTGTCCTGGACGTCGCCGCGAATTCCATGTTGTGGGCCAAACAAAGCCGTAAGGTTTATTTCGGGATGAGCGAAGAGCAAATCGGCTGAGTGGTGAAAGTCATGATTGACCGATGCCTGATTACAAATCAAACCGACGCTCGCGCCGCGCAGCGTGCGGGCTGGTGCTTCAAGCAAACTTTCAATGCCAAGTTTTACTGGAATCCTTTTATTCATTTTTGAGCTTTAGTTGATTTAATTTAGTTAAAGTAAATGCTGAGCCTCTTAACCGCAAAGTACTGAGCCACCATTGACGTTGAGTATCTCGCCGGTGATATGCCGGGCCCAGTCGCTACAAAGAAAGACGATCGGCCGGGCGATGTCGTCGGCTGTGGCAATAGCGCCAACCGGAATGCTCCGCGCAATTGCTTCCCTGTCCTCTCCGGCCAACGCGGCGGAGGTCATGTCGGTATCGACCCAGCCTGGCGCGACGGCATTAACATTAATTCCGAATTGGCCCAACTCAGCGCCCAGCGACTTTGTGAATGCGATCTGGGCCCCTTTTGAAGCAGCATAGTTCGAATAGTTGGCTTCGCCTCGTTGCCCGGCCGTCGAAGAGACAATTACGATGCGACCAAAGCGCTGCTGCTTCATGCCGGGCACAGCTGCCTGACAGAGCGTCCACGTGCCGCGAAGATTCACTTGCATGGTCTTGTCCCAGAGCGTCTCAGATATTTCGTCAACAGGTGCGCCTTCCCAGATTCCGGCATTGCAGATCAGGAAGTCCAACTTTAAGAAGCGCTGGATCGTGTCGGCGACAAGCCGCTTCGCCTGCCAAACCTCAGAAACATCTGCTTCAGCTGCGAAAGCTCTTACTCCCTTTGCTTCAGCATAAGCAACTACCTCGGCAGCCGCTTCTCTATCCGAGCGATAATTGATCACCACATCAACGCCAAATTCCGCCAGACGCTTAGCGACTGCGCGGCCAATCCCTCGCGATCCCCCACTGATAAGAGCTACGCGACCACGCAACTTCAGGAAGTCATTTTCCATCTTGATTTCCTTCCGCGCTGTGTACGTGGTTTGTAATTAGAGAAGTCGAGTTTAGGAGGAACATTGATCGAAGGCTTCCGAAGCTTCAACGTCCTGGGCGTAACGTGTCGCTTCACTTACAAAATGACTGAACAGAGCTTGAGAGAGCTTGTCTTCCTTCCAACCCATTTCCGGATGCCATTGCACTGCCGAGACAAACCGATCCGAACGCGGATCCTCGAGCGCTTCCACAACTCCATCAGCGGTCCAGGCCGTTGCCACTAGATTATTCCCGAGACTCGCGATTGCCTGGTGGTGATGACTGTTGACTACTGCAGCATCGGCTTCCGCTAACGTCGCCAACAAGCTTCCCTCGAGCAACTTCACGCGATGCGAAGGGCGTTCACGCGGCGCGCCCTGTTGATGTTTGATAGCACCTTCAAGTTGCGCGGTGATGTCCTGGATTAATGTGCCGCCGCGCGCTACGTTCAAAACCTGCATCCCAAAACAGATTCCTAAGAGCGGAATGCGGCATCTTTCGATTTCAGCCAGAACTAGTAAATCGGTTTCGTCCTTCACGCGATGAACATTACCCAGTGCCTGATGCGGCTCATGGCCGTAGCGAAGTGGATCGACATCCGAATCGCTTCCGGGCAACAAAATTCCGTCCATGCTATCGATGACAGAATTGATGTATCTGGCATCGGGAATGAGACTGATGTGAACAGGCGCGCCGCCCGCAGCTTCTACCGCTTCGCTGTAATGTCGCGAAAGATAGAAGCGATCGGTTTCCAGCTCCAACCGCATGGTGATTCCGATTCTGGGCCGATAGTCAGACATATCAACAACAGTCATTCAGTTACGCAGTAGCGGGGAGTTTAAATTCATCGGGAAGGTATGATACCCCATCCGATTGCCGATTGCTGATTTCCGATTGGGCTTCTTTCTCTACGCGCTAATTTGGCAATCGGCAAACGCCAATCGCCAATCGACTGGCCGACCGGCTACCGCCTGGTGGTACTGACTGCCTCTAATCGCAATCGCTAATTGCCAATCACAGGGTTACCGTTGCTGATTTTATTTCCATAACCGTCTCCCTGCCCGCAAAGTTTGGCCTCCTTGACTTACATTCAGGCGAATTTCTATAGTGCTTGCGAATCGAGATGCAAAAAGAATCAACGAGAATTCGCAGCACAACGGTCTTGCTTGTGCGCAAAGACGGACGTGTTGCGCTCGCTGGTGATGGGCAAGTGACGCTCGGAGAAACGATTATGAAGGGCAGCGCTAAAAAGGTGCGCCGCCTCTACAACGATCGCATTCTGGCAGGCTTTGCGGGAGCCACCGCCGATGCCTTCTCTCTCTTGACACGTTTCGAAAGTAAGCTTGAGCAATATCACGGCAACCTGGAACGTGCTTCGATTGAACTCAGCAAAGAATGGCGCACGGACAAACTGCTGCGACACCTCGAAGCTTTGCTGGTAGTTGCGGATGCAAAAACTTCGTTTCTACTCTCCGGCAATGGCGACGTGATCGCGCCGGACGATGGAGTGCTGGCAATCGGCTCCGGCGGCAGCTACGCGCTTGCCGCCGCCCGCGCCTTGATGAAACACACTGAATTGTCAGCGCGCGATGTGGCCGTCGAAGCTCTTACCATCGCTGGTGAAATCTGCATCTACTCGAATCAGAATATCGTCGTTGAAGAATTGGAATAGCATCTAGTCCTCTGAAGTTAGCATTATGGTTATTTATCTCGAAGGTGAAGTTGAGGAGGCGGTTCGGCTCGATGATATGACGCCGCGCCAAATCGTCGCTGAACTCGACAAGCACGTCGTTGGACAGGGTAAAGCCAAACGCGCAGTGGCAATTGCCCTACGCAATCGTATTCGGCGCCAGAAACTGCCTGCCGACATGGCAGTGGACGTGATGCCCAAAAATATCATCATGATCGGGTCAACCGGCGTCGGTAAAACCGAGATCGCTCGGCGGCTCGCTCGGATGTCGGATTCTCCTTTCCTGAAGGTCGAAGCTTCCAAGTTTACTGAAGTGGGATACGTCGGCCGCGATGTAGAAAGCATGATTCGCGACCTGACTGAGATCTCCATCGACATGACGCGCCAGGAGAAGATCGAGGAGGTTGCCGAGAAAGCCGAGTTAAATGTCGAGGAGCGAATCCTGGACTTGCTTCTGCCACCGCCCCGTTCGGTAAGTCAATTCAGTTTTGATTCTGATTCTGAAGGATTAACCAATGAAACGGATGCGGCTTCAACTGACGAAAACTTTCAGCGCTCGCGCGAAAAGTTTCGCACGCAACTACGCAGCGGCAAGCTCGACAACCGCATGGTTGAGATTGAGGTCCGCGAGAAGAACTTTCCGGTGATTGAATTGGCAGGTCCGCAAGGCGTCGAAGAGATGGGTATTAATATGAAAGATATGCTGGGCAATATCTTTCAAGGCCGCTCGAAACGCAGCAAGATGCGCGTCAGTGAAGCCATGGAGCATCTGATGCAGGAAGAGGAAGAGCGGCTCATCGACATGGATCAGGTAGCCCGCTCCGCGATCGAGCGAGTCGAATCGTCGGGCATGATCTTTCTCGATGAGATCGACAAGATCGCCGGGCGCGAATCCGGCCACGGACCAGACGTCTCACGAGAAGGTGTGCAGCGTGACATCCTGCCGATCGTGGAGGGCACGACAGTCAACACGCGTTATGGAATGGTTCGCACTGATCACATTCTGTTTATTGCTGCCGGCGCGTTCCACGTCTCCAAACCTTCCGATTTGATTCCCGAACTTCAGGGGCGCTTTCCAATTCGCGTCGAGTTGGATTCCTTAACTGTAGAAGACTTCAAAAGAATCCTGACAGAGCCGAAAAATGCTTTGATCAAACAGTACCAGGCGATGATGGACACGGAGGGTGTGACGATCGATTTCACCGAGGACGCCATCGACGCCATCGCAAACTTTGCCGCTCGCGTTAATGATCAGACGGAAAACATTGGCGCTCGCCGTTTGCAGACGATCATGGAGAAGCTGCTCGAGGAAATTAGTTTTGAGGGTCCAGACTTGCAGCCGAAGCAACAGCGCATCGATGCCTCCTATGTCGACGATATGTTGTTGGAGACAGTGAAAGATCAGGATCTCAGCCGGTATATTTTGTGAGAGAAAAATTGCCGCCCACCTCTCGAACCTTGCTTCTTTCGATCACGAACCAACAAACGGCCTGCTGTCTAATGCTTCTCGCTGCTGTAATTGTAGTTGGCTGCGGTAAGCGCCGCCCGCCTCTGCCCCCGGTTGAAAGAGTGCAACAACGTACGGAGCTGCTCTCCGGAGCGCAGCGCGGCAATCAGGTGACGCTCAGTTGGCCCGCACCTCTCAGAAACGCCTCCGATCAGAGTGTGCAGAGCATTCGACGCATCGATATCTACCGTTTGGCAGAGAAACCCACCGCTCCGTTGCCATTAACAGAAGAGGAATTTGGCGCGCGCTCTACGCTGATTGGATCGGTCACTTACGAAGAGATACAGAATGCCGGCGACACGCTCACTTACACTGACACGCTTGAGTTAGCGGGCCAGCCGACGCGCTTACGCTATGCGGTACGTTACGTCAACGCTTCTGGCCAACGTGCGGCATTTTCTAATTTTCTTCTGATTGAGCCGTCAGCGCGCGTAGCCCAGCCACCGACGTTAACGGCTACGGGCAAGGAATTAACTGAGTCGGCAATCACGATTAACTGGACGCCGCCGGCGGCGAACATCGACGGGTCTACGCCTGTGAATCTACTCGGGTATAACGTTTACCGGATCGATGAGTCGCAAAGAAAAAGCGCAGATACCCCGCTGAACAGCGCGCTCGTATCCGGCACTCAGTTCGCGGATCAGAATTTTGAGTTTGGCCAAACGTACCAGTATTTCGTACGTTCAGTTTCGCTGGGAACGGGCGGCGCTCAGGTTGAAAGTCTTAACTCAAACTCACTTTCAATCGTAACGCGCGACACCTTCCCTCCTTCCGCACCTTCGTCAATCACAATAGCGGCCGCTCCGGGCCGGCTCTCGATTTTCTTCCCGGCAAATCCGGAAGCAGACGTGGCTGGTTACACGATCTATCGCTCAACCGATCCTGATCTACCCAAAGATCGATGGACGAAACTGAATTCAGCCTTACTGGAAAGAACCACGTACCAGGACGAGAATGTCGAGTCTGGCAGACGTTACTATTACTACTTAACGGCGACCGACAAGGCCGGCAATGTGAGTCCGCCATCGGAAGTAATTTCCGAAACTGTTCCCTGAAGCGCGATGAAACTGTGCCGCTTTCTTCATTCGAGCTCTCCAGAGCCACGCTACGGCGTCGTCGCGGATCAGAAGGTTTACCCGATTGCGGCGGCCGAGTTCTTTAGTGTCAGTGAGGTGCCGAATTCCCAAACTGCCCTGGCACTAAATGAAGTTCGTCTTCTCGCACCAGTGATACCGTCAAAGGTGGTTTGCGTCGGGCGCAACTATCGAGAACACGCAGCGGAATTGGGAAACAAGATGCCGGACGAGCCGCTATTATTCCTGAAGGCACCGTCTGCCGTAATTGGAAATGAAGACGTGATCCAATTGCCGCCACAATCCGATCAGGTAGAACACGAAGGTGAACTTGGTGTGGTTATAGGTCGCACAACGCGGCATGTTCAACCTGATGAAGATCCGCTCGACTTTGTGCTCGGCTACACCTGCGTTAACGACGTAACGGCACGCGACCTACAACGCAAAGATGTTCAATTCACGCGCGGCAAGTCTTTTGACACGTTTTGCCCAGTCGGCCCGGTAATCGTCACAGATTTGAATCCACTCGAGGCTACCGTGGTCACGCGGCTCAACGGCGACATCAGGCAGCAGGGGCGCACTTCTGACATGGCCTTTCCGGTTCCCTTCCTGATTAAATACATCGCAGACATCATGACTCTTCACCCTGGCGATTTAATCGCTACCGGCACTCCTGCGGGTGTGTCTCGTATGAAGCCCGGCGATATAGTTGAAGTTGAAGTGTCAGGCGTCGGAGTACTGCGTAATCAAATTCAGAGCCGCTAGGCTTTGATTATCGTCTGCAGGAGGATTTATGAAGTTCTTTCTTGATACCGCAAACTTAAATGAGATACGAGAAGCTGCGAAGTTGGGGATTGCCGACGGGGTCACTACAAATCCTTCCCTGATCGCAAAAGAAGGTGATGTCGATTTCAAGCAGCACATCGCCGAGATTTGTAAGATCGTTTCCGGCCCGGTCTCGGCGGAAGTGACTAGCGAAGACACCGAGGGCATGGTTCGTGAAGGTCGCGAATATGCCGCGATAGCCAAGAACGTAGTGGTGAAGTGTCCCCTTACGCGCCCCGGATTGACCGCAACCCACCAACTCGACAGCGAAGGAATTAATGTGAATGTTACGCTCTGCTTCTCTGCGGCCCAGGCAATTCTTGCCGCGAAAGCTGGAGCGTCTTTCATCAGTCCTTTCCTGGGCCGGCTCGACGATATTGGCGAGAACGGATTGCTCCTCCTGGGCGACATCATCGAGGTCTATCGCAACTACGAGTGGAAGACCGAAGTGTTGGCGGCGAGCATCCGTCATCCAATTCATGCCATTGAGGCGGCACGCATGGGAGCCGATATAGCGACTATGCCATTCAAGGTGATTGACCAGATGTTCAATCATCCGCTCACCGACAAGGGCCAGGCGCAATTCCTGGCGGATTGGCGCAAGAGTGGCCGCAAGTAAAGTGATTACGGTGCGGGCCTGCAAGTACGACGGCGCCGAGCACCGTCGCTGGTCGGCCACCGTCGTTAAGCAGGAAGGTCCTTTATTGGTGCTCGATGCGTTGTTTCCCGAAGAGGTCAATCACGACTTACTCGGCACGATTGTTAGCGGCACCAGGAGCATCGAGTATTATTGGCTCAATCGCTGGTACAACGTCTTTCGTTTTTCTCAGCCTAACGGCGAGTTGCGCAGTTATTACTGCAACGTAAACTCGCCGCCTGAGTTCGATGGCCAAACACTAAGTTACGTAGACCTCGACATTGATATTCTCGTCGAGCCCGATTTAACGTATCGCGTCGTTGATTTAAAAGACTTCGAGGACAATGCGCGGCGCTACAACTATTCAGCGGAAGTCCAGACCAATGCCAGTCGCGCCCTGATCGAATTGATCGATTTGATCGAGAGTCGCACTTTTCCGTTCAGCGATGAGACAAACAGCAGCGAGTAGCCAATGACTTCCAAACAACAACCGCAGCCGGCGAAATCGAAACTGGAAAAGCTCCGCGAACGTCACCGTGAAGCCGAGTTAGGGGGCGGAGCGGTGCGCGCGGAAAAGCAGCACGCGGCCGGCAAAATGACTGCGCGCGAACGCGTAGAGTTCCTGCTTGACGAGGAAACGTTTGAAGAATTCGACAAGCTGGTTGTTCATCGCTCGCGCGACTTTGGACTTGAGAAACAAGTGTATCCGGGTGACGGCGTAATTACCGGACACGGCTTGATCGATGGGCGACGTGTGTTTGTGTTTGCCCAGGACTTTACCGTCTTCGGAGGCTCTCTTTCAGAGACTCATGCGGAAAAGATCTGCAAGGTGATGGATCTGGCGATGAAAGTCGGTGCGCCAATTATCGGCCTTAACGACTCCGGTGGCGCTCGGATACAGGAGGGAGTGCTAAGTCTTGGTGGCTACGCCGACATCTTTCTGCGTAACACGCTCGCAAGCGGGGTTGTTCCACAGATCAGTTGCACTATGGGACCCTGCGCCGGCGGCGCGGTCTACAGTCCGGCGATCACTGATTTCAACATCATGGTGAAAGACACGTCCTACATGTTTATTACAGGACCAGACGTTATCAAAACTGTTACTCACGAAGACGTGACGAAGGAAGAACTAGGTGGGGCGGTAACTCATAATCGAATTTCCGGAGTTGCTCATTTCGCTGCAGATTCGGATGAACATGCGTTGCGCATGGCGCGCGAGCTTTTCTCCTTCATCCCTTCAAATAATTTAGAAGAGGCGCCGCGCTTAGCCACTGGGGATTCGGCAGAACGAACAGCGGAAAAGCTGAACACTATTGTTCCTGAAGCGTCCAACCAGCCTTATGACATTCGCGATGTGATCGGTCATGTGGTTGACGACGGTTACTTTTTCGAGGTGCAGGAACACTACGCACAGAATATCTGTGTTGGCTTTGCGCGACTGGCAGGGCGTTCAGTCGGCATCGTTGCCAACCAGCCCGCTTTCCTGGCCGGAGTTCTTGATATTGATGCCTCGGTGAAGGGCGCGCGGTTTGTGCGCTTCTGCGATTGTTTCAATATCCCGCTCGTGACGTTTGAGGACGTCCCGGGATTTCTACCAGGCATTTCGCAAGAGCACGGCGGCATTATCAGACACGGCGCTAAGCTACTCTATGCTTTTGCCGAAGCAACGGTGCCGAAGGTTACTGTGATCACGCGAAAGGCATATGGCGGGGCCTACTGTGTGATGGCCTCAAAGCATATCCGCACCGATATTAATTTCGCGTGGCCGGCCGCCGAGATCGCGGTAATGGGTGCAGAAGGCGCTGTGGGAGTGTTGTACCGGCGCGAGATCAACGAGGCCACGGACAAGGAGGCAGCGCGTCGAGCGCGCATCATTGAACTTGAAGACAAGTTCGCTAATCCTTACGTAGCGGCCGAGCGCGGATTCATTGATGAAGTTATCGAGCCAGCGCAAACGCGGCCCAAATTGATTCGCGCGCTAAAGATGTTGGAAAACAAACGCGACACAAATCCGCCGCGAAAACACGGCAACATTCCTCTTTAGTTATTTCTTTGGCGCGTAGTAGCTTTGCCGGTAAAGCAACTGCAGTTTCTGCTTCCGCAGTTCCGGATTGACGATCTCAAGCTTCACTTCCCGCCGTCCCCCGTCACGAGCCTTGTTCCTTGGCGAGTAGGCAACAACATATTGCGAGCGCAACTCTTCCTGAATCTGCGCGAACGCTCGTTGCAGCTCAGGTTCGCTGCCGGGGAAGAATGCGCGGCCCCCAGTCCGATTAGATAACTTCTCTAAAGAATTCTTCTCGATTTTATAGAACGCCGGATCACCGATGCCGATACTGTAGACCGCCACGTTGTTTCGTACTGCCGAATCGATCGCCTCCTGCCGCTTGATAGTGCTGGAGGTGTCGTCGCCGTCGCTCAGCAATACGATTGCTCTGCGGGAGTTCTCCGGCGCCTTTGCCAGGACCTCGTTGGCACTGGCCCAGACGGAATCCCAGATACTCGTCCAGCAGAGCGGATCCTCCTGCACCGTCTTCACGTTCTCACATTGCGGATTATCAGCCGGGAGTTCCACTTTCAAACGATCAATCGCGCGCTCAAGTCTTGGCACACTGTCGGTAAGATCCTGTTGCACTTTCGGCTCGCCGGTAAAAGAAACGATGGCGACCTTGTCGACCGCTGGTCTCATAACCGCTCGAAGAAATGCTTTGGCAGCTCTTTTTTCATCGGGCAGCGTGCGCTCCTGCGACTTGCTGGTGTCGACAAGGATAACTATGGTTAGCGGGCGGTTGGTTTCTCTTTCGAAAAGGCTTATTTCCTGAGGGGTTTGATTCTCCAGCACGCGCAGGTCGTTCGCTCGCAAAGTAGTAACGAAGTGACGATCCTGATCGACCGCCGTAAAAACGGTGTTCACCAGATCGGTATCGACTCGAATAACTTCAGGGTCGTCGTCGACAGCATCCTGCGGAGGAGTCGGTTTCGGCGACGGCGTTGTTCGCGAAGTGGACTCTCCTAAGCGCGGCCGTTGTTGATTCTGCTGCGCCCCGCTGAGAGGTGGCTGCGTCAGTGTCCAACCCCCAAAGGCAACAGTTAAAACCAGAAGTAAGACTCTTCTATACTCGCAGCTCATCTCGCCTCACCCGCCGTGAAGAAGTAAGCACAAAGAAATGGGCAGCCCTTTTGGAGCTGCCCGTTCGAATTAAAGGTTAAGGTTAGTAACGGCGGCTGCGGTTGCGCAGCTTATAGGTGTAGAGAGCTGAACCACCACCACCGGCCAACGCACCGATTGCGGCACCTTTCTTACCACCGATCAATCCACCAATTGCCGCTCCCGAACCCGCGCCGATTGCTACCGTCAGCTTGTCGCGGTGCTTCTGCCAGAAGCTGCGACTGCGCGGCTGCGTGTACGTGCGTGAGCTGGTGCTGTGCGCATAACTGCGACCAGAGTTGCGGTAGACCGTGCGACGCGGCGCGTAGCTGGTCTGCGCTGGTGCTACATTGCTCACACCCACGCCACCTGCCTGAGCGGCGCGGAAACCATCAGCAAAGCCGACCTTATAGGCGCCCTGTTCTTCCGCGGTATCAAACGCAGCCGGCATGAACGGGTCAGTAGCCACCTGTCGGTCAGCCACGTACGTGGCATCCGTAGGAACGGTTGGACGTTCAGTGGTCGCCGCGGCCGTGTTGGATTGGCTCCTGGAGTGCATTACCAGGGCTCCCACGGAACCGCCCACGAGGGCCGCTATCAAAGCCACCGGAAGTAATTTGTTAGTCATAATCATCGCTCAATCTCCTTAGTCAATTCGCTCGGCGTTGAAGCTCGCGATGAGAAGGAGCAACATGCGTTCCCAAACGACGAGAACAATCAGTATCCAGCTGGTATTGATGGTGTTTGCGAGTTTTCCGGGGATAACGCGCGAATAAATAACGCTGCAAGAAACTTGCAATAAAAACAATTCGGGTTCTATTCGCAGCCGTACCCGATATGAGGAGATTTGTGCGCGAAATGATCAGTTGACCTACCAAAAAGAAGCGGCCGGGACGAATCCCAGCCGCATGCTCTAGATCACTCGTATTAACTTATTACGCTGCTCGCTGTGTCTGCGCCGGCTTATTCTCGCGCAACAGTTCCAAAGCCTTCTTCATCTGCACGTCGTCGGCTGGTTTCGGAATGATTGGTTCCGGAGCGACTTCCCTTTTCTCGCCCGGCTGAGCGGGTTTGGCTACCGGGTCGTCATCGTTTCCGGTCAAATCTTCGGGATCAACAGCCTCCGCAAGTTCCGGGCGCTTCACTTCAACCGAGGGAGTTACCCCGGAGTGGGCGCGATCTTCGCCGAGGAAAGGCTTGCCGCTCGCACTTGCCCACTTCACCGTCGTTAGCAGCAAACCATCACCGCCGCGTAGCGTGAACAACTGCTGCTCGGCCCCCGCACCAAAACTCTTTTCACCGACAATTTGTCCGCGGTTGCGTTCGAGCAGGGCCGACGCCACTACTTCTGCGGCACCCGCCGTCCCAGTGTCGATCAAAATTACGACGGGTCCGGAAAATATTGCAGCCTTGGCATCTGCGGTGAATGTCTTTAAGGTTTTTCCTTCGCGACCAGTGGTCTGTGCGAGAGTGCCATCTTTAATGAAGAGATTGGCAACCGCGACTGCTTCATTAATGGAACCGCCCGCGGTGCCCCTCAGATCAATCACGAGCTTCTGAGCACCTTGCTTCACCAAATCCTGTAAGCGCGTTTTTACATCCGCGGCTTCGCCTTCGGCGAAACTGTTGATGCGCAGGATGCCGATGCGACCTGCTTCCATCCGCGCCTCAGCGGCTGGTGAACGAAAAGCGCCACGCTTGACTGTCAACGTCAAGGGGCTCGTATTAGCTCGAAGAATTCTTAATTTGATTTCTGAACCGGCGGGCCCATTTAGCAACTGCTTCGCATCGTAAAGCGAGATATCGCGAGTAGCCTTGCCGTCGATGTATTCAATGATGTCTCCCGCCTGCACTCCGGCTACATCCGCGGGTGAGCCCTTCATGGGGGCAATCACGTAAAGGTATGAAGCAACTTGCGAAAGCTCCGCGCCGATGCCGACGAGATTATCTTTACCGTTGGCGTTGTAATCACGGACCTGCTCGGGAGTAAGGTAAGTCGAGTAGGGATCGAGGCCATATGCGAGGCCGCGTAGCGCGCCGGCGCGCACCTTTTCCATGTTCGGCTCGTCCACATAATCATTTTGAATGTGCTGCAAGACGCTTTCGAATATACGAAGCTGCGCGTTGGGATCGTTAGCCGGCTGCTGGGCGCGGGTAGAAATCCAACCGCCAACTACCGTATAAAGAGCCAGCGTGGCTGACACCAGAATCAAACCAAATTTAGTGCGGAATGACATCAAATACCTCTCGTGTCTCGGTCGATGGGATTAGCTCGTACCACTTGGCGAGCAAGTCGGTACTATACAATCGGTAAATCGGGCACGCAAGCTTAGTTGCTTTTCAGCTGTCGGCGGTTGCGTGGCTTCTAGCCGATGTCATGAAAGAAGTTAGTGTGGAAGGTCAACCCGAATATCCGATGAACTCTCCAACAGCGCCGCAACAGCCAGAAGGTCGAATTCTGGCGTTGGATTTGGGACAAAAACGGGTGGGCGTAGCGCTTTGCGACGAACTTCTGATTTCGATTACGAGATTGAACCCGATTCGGCGTACTAATTGGAAACAATTACTGATCGACGGTAGGTCAAGTAGTACAGCAGCACGATGCCAAGGCACTTGTAATCGGGCTGCCTTTGAGTTTGGATGGGACTGATGATTCGGCAGCGGCTGCCGCCCGACAAACAGCCGAAAACTTCGCCCGATCGCTTTCGATACCAGTTTTCTTGCAGGACGAACGACTCACTTCTGTGGCGGCTACTGAGCAACTGCGAGAGGCCGGTCATGATCCTGGAGAAGTGGCGCAACTAATTGACAGCGAAGCAGCTGCTATCATCCTGGCTGACTTTCTCGACTCCAAAACAAAAATCCGAGTTTCTCGCGGCGTCGCTGATGATGCTGCGCCTCCTGGGTTATGACTCGATGAATATAAAAAAAATCGTCCTTAATTTTACTGGTCGTCGTTTTGTTGGTAGGCGGCGCCTTCTTTTTCTGGATTTATCGCAGCCTGCACCAGCCTGTAGTTCATTCCAAGAATGGTCAGTTCATTGAAATCACACGAGGCACTGCTCCAGGTTCCGTAGTCAGAAAGTTAAGCCAGGAAGGAATCATCAAGAACGAGTGGCCGGTGTTGGTCTATCTAAAACTTACCGGAACCGGTTCGGGATTTCGCGCTGGGGAATACGACTTCCCTTCTCCCGTCACGCCGCTACAGGTCATTGAAAAACTGCAAACAGGACAACAGCGCTTTCTGCGTCTAACTGTCGTGGAAGGGTGGACGCGTTGGGAAATCGCCGCGGCGATGGCGCGCCTGCCTGAGCTGAAGTTGCCAGACTCCGAGAGTGCCTTGCACTTAATGAATGATACGGCGCTGATAAAAGACATCGACCCCACGGCTGAAAATCTCGAAGGTTATCTCTATCCGGCGACTTACGAATTCCCGCGAGACACAACAGCGAAGGACTTAATCACCTTAATGGTAAAGCGGTTTCGCGAAGAGTGGACACCATCACGGGTCAGCGATGCGAAAGAGCTTGGCCTAACCCCGCGCCAGGTAGTTACGACTGCTTCGCTAATCGAAACCGAAGCTAAGCTGGCCGAGGAACGTCCGGTCATCGCGGCAGTGATTTACAACCGACTAAAGATTGGAATGCCCCTCGGCATCGATTCCAGCGTAATCTATGCCACCAAGCTCGCGGGTAAGTGGCGTAACGATGGAAAGGTCTATCAGAGTTATCTCGACCGCCGTTCTCCCTACAACACGCGGCTATTTTCCGGGCTACCTCCCGGGCCGATTGCGTCTCCCGGTGAAAGTTCCTTGTCGGCGGCCTTAAATCCTCAACAGGTTGATTATCTCTATTACGTGCGTGAGCCGAGTCGCGATGATGGTGCTCACAACTTTTACACGAAAGAAAGTGACTTTCAGCGAGGAGTTAGTGCATTGCGCGACTGGGAACGACACCGAGATCTGGAGAATGCGCAGAAGCCGGCGCAGTAGTGAGCCACTGCCGATTGACGATGAACCACTGCCGATTGACGATTGCCCATTGCCAATTGGTCTAACCTAACCTGTCGAACGGAAATCGAGGTTCGGAATTGGAACTCGGCAATTGGCAATCGGCAATCGCCAACGGCAATCTTAGGGTTTCCTTGAAAATAAAGGGTCGTTACTCTATTCTCGACCCACGACCCCGATGATCTGCGGTCTTAAAGAAGGTGTAATCATGATCAGACTATTAGGAATTGCGTTGGCGGTACTTAGCTTGACGTCCGTTGCGTTTGCGCAGGGCAAGGGTGTCGACAAATCAAATGAACGCGTGCGCGACTCTGGTTCCAGGGCGCCAGCAAACAATGGCAGCAAGACGGACGTTGGCGCCGGTCGCGGCATTGATTTTGGCAAAGGTCGCACTCCGGAAGTGCCACCAATCCCAAATCCTTATCGGTTGCCGGCCCGGCGCGACGTCATCATGAAAGCCGTGGCAGACGTGATGCGCGATCGCAAGTTAATTCTGGATGAAACTGCGTCGAAGCCCGACGAAGGAATCATCGTAAGCCAACCCTACACCTTCATCAGGGGAGCAGTTGTATCCCAAGCGGAGTTGAACAGGTACGCGGATGCGCCCAGCTCCGACACACGCGGCTGGACTCGCGGACGCTACACTTTGACAGTTGAAATTCAGCCGATTGATGGCGCCAGCGCAAACGTATCCGTCAACGCACGAGTCGAAGGAAGGTCGGATGGCGCGACAGGAGCTGAGTGGGTAACGCTGCCGAGTCTGGGGCTGGCCGAAGAAGAGTTCCTGGCGGCTTTAATCGCCGCGGTCACCGGGTCGGCCCCTCCGGGACGAACTCTTCCCTGAGCTGACAAGTTAGACTTAAAGTAATGCCTTAGCAGCAATCTTGATTTGAGCGAATTACGAATGATGTTGACTGATTCTGTTGATTCCGAATTACTGCAGGAGGAGAAAGCGTCTTTCGGTCGCAAGCTCATCGCGGGTCTGCTGGCACTGGTCTTCACCGCAGCTTTGCTTTCCGGTTATCTCTACTTCCGCAATCGTCATCTGAAGCAAAGCCTTTTGGAGTCGCAGTCGCGAGCGGCATTAACGAATGCTCCTAAAGGACCAGTCAAGGCCCACATACTGATGGACGAGGCCCTGCTTAAGGGTGGCCAAACAATCATTGGCGGTTCTGTGAAGAATATTTCGCAGGAAGCGTTATCCGGCCTGGTGATCGAGTTAGAGCTGAAAAGGCGAACTGGCGGTACCATGGAGCGGATGACAATTCCGTTAGCTCCGGGACTACTCGAACCAAATCAAGAAGGCCGTTACTCGCTCAAGCTCCCCGCACAACAGTTCAGCGCCGTTCGGCTGGTGAACTTAACTAGCGATCCGAACGCAACACAGCTGGCGTACACTTCGGGAGTCGGTCAAAAACGTCCTTTGGAGAAGCTCGAGCCGAAGGTTGTGGTAGTGCCGCGTCCACCATCAAAGGGAGGGGAGTTTCTCAACTCGCCTGACAATCCGGCGCGCGTTCCCTAACCAGAATAGCTAATCAAGTTTCTTAACTGGCTGCCACACACTGCTTCCCTTTTCAAGTTGTTGATGAGAAGTCGGCATGGCGACCATCTTTAATGTAACTAGTAAGGTAAGCGCGAATCAGCTTGGTTCGAAACGGCCCTCGAACGGTTTGGCTTGCGTGCCTCACATGTTTGTACAACCATTCCCCTGCTGAATCCGTCAGAGTGTCAGGTTCAGCGCTTCCGTAATTATCCGGGCGTACCACAGGTATGTTGAAGATGTCTCAGGTATTTAAACTAACGGTCCGCTTTCTTAGCTTGGCGGGGCTGGCGCTAGTCGCTCAGCTATCGCTTAACGCCCAGGTGGTTCGCCCGCCAACACCGCCCACCACCCTTACGGCGGACAAGAGCAGGCCTGATTCAGAAGAACAGGCGCCAACCGCGCTCGATGACGAGATGCGGGCTAAACGGGAAATTAGGTACGCGGAAAAAGAACATCAGGATAATCTCACTCGAGCCCGTCAAGCCTCAGAGCTCGGCAACGCGCTGGCAACAGCTTTCAAGCAGAATCGATCCCTTGGCTCGGCCGATCTAAAGAAACTCGAGAAGCTTGAAAAGATTACAAAGAAGATTCGCAGCGAGGCGGGAGCTTCGGACGACGATTTTGAGCTTGAGCAGAAACCCAACGATTTAGCAGAGGCAGTCGACAGCGTCGCCAAAGTCTCTACCTCACTCAGCGAGAAGGTGCTTAAAACTCCACGTCGCGTCGTGTCGGCATCGATCATCCAGGAGTCTAATGTTTTACTTGAGCTAATCCGCATCGTTCGTACTTACGTCGCCCGGTGATTAGTTAATGCTATTGCTTAGCTCCAGATTCCGCGTTTCCCTTCCCAGCATCCTGTTCTCACTCACGCTCACATTCTTCGCTTCTCCGCAGGCACGCGCGCAAGACGACGACGTGGTGCGCGTCGATACGGATCTCGTAGTTTTGAACGTCACAGTTCTTGATAAGGATGGGTGCTACGTTCCGGGATTGAAGCTTGCGGACTTTAAGGTCTTTGAGGAAGGCCGCGAAGTTCCCGTTAAGCTAATCAAGAGTTTTGGCGCTCATGAGTCGCCCTTTGCTTCGGTGATTCTTCTCGACACTTCCGGAAGCATGGAGAGTCGCATGTCACTGGGCCGCTCGGCTGCAATTCGGTTTCTCGATGGACTACGTCCGGAAGATGTCGCAGCGGTTTACAACTTCGATCATCGCGTCGAACAGGTGCAGGACTTTTCCTCCGCTCGCGATCTCGCGCCAATGGCTTTTGGGCTACGAGCGAAAGGGATGACTGCACTCTACGATGCGATCATTCGTGCGGCCGAATCTCTTTCGCGCAGACCGGAGTCTCGCAAAGCGATCGTTGTTCTTTCAGATGGAATGGACACGAAAAGCAAGGCGTCTTCGGGAAAAGCGTTGGAAGCGGCCATGGCGATCGGCGCGGGCATTTACGCGGTTGATATGTCGGCAAGTGATGGCGGGGCGTCGAGAAATCAGCAAACCGCATTGCTACTTAAGAGCTTCGCCGAGAAAAGCGGCGGACGTTTTATTGCAACGCCGGGGGGACCAGCGTTGCGCGATGCTTTTGCGAGTATCGCGCAAGAATTAGGACACCAATACACAATCGCTTTTCGCCCGGCTAGTGAAACAAAAGACGGGCGCTGGCGCTCGCTTGATGTCAAACTCTCCCGGCCCGAACTCACAGTCCGCACTCGCAAAGGCTACCGCGCTCCTAAACGTTGAGTATTCGCCGCCAGAATGAGATTTGCAGGTTGGGAAGAGGGCAGTCTTAGAGTGAAGGTTCGCTAAGTTCAAGGCGCCCCCGCCAAACTTTCGGTAGTCTCATCTTCGAATTAACAACTCCACGTGGAAATGGGAAACCGGCTCGCTGACACCACGATTGCTTGTCTCTGACTTGAATCTTCGGATAGATCAAGCTAACGACTGCGCCCCTCCCCACCTGCAAATTCATCTCCGAGACTAACAACTCCTAAATTGTCTTTTTTGTTTTGAGTTTGTCTCGATGACGTTCGAAGGCAAGGTCGATCAGTTTTTCCAAAACGCGAGGAAACGGCAGACCTGAGGCGGCCCACATTTTTGGATAACCCGAAACTTCGGTGAGACCAGGCAAAGTATTGACTTCATTCACCAGTAGTTCTTTGGTATCGCGTGTGAGGAAGAAATCAACGCGCGCGAGCCCTGCTCCATCAATCGCCTGAAATGCCCGAATGGCGAGACGTTGTATTTTGGCGCTTAAGGATTTTGACACGGGAGCCGGTACAACGAATTGCACGTGACCGGTGCTCGCATATTTTTCGGTGTAATCCAAAAAACGGGCCGCTTCGTCGTAAACAACATATTCCCCCGGCAAACTTGCTTGAGGCTGATCGTTTCCCAGCACCGCACACTCCAACTCGCGAGCGTCAACAAGTTCTTCAACTATTACTTTGCGATCATATTCCGCGGCCAGCTCGACGGCTTTGATCAGCGAAGCTTTGTCGTTGGCTTTTGAAATTCCCACCGACGAACCGAGATTTGCCGGCTTAACAAAACAAGGAAAACCGATTTCGCGAGCGACTTTCCGCAAAACCTTCGGCTGATCTCTTTGCCACTCGGAGCGCAGGAACCACACATACTTACAAAGCGGTAAGCCGGCCTGGGCAAACAACATCTTCATTGCGACTTTGTCCATGCCGCACGCCGATGCCACGACGCCACAGCCGACGTAAGGAACATCTGCCATTTCCAACAAGCCCTGCAGCGTCCCATCTTCGCCATAAGGTCCGTGCAGCACAGGAAAGACTACGTCCAGTATTTGTGCCGCTGTCTCCCGGTTAGTTGTCGTGAGTTTCGTAAGACCCTGATGAGAAGGATCACCAAGGATTGCTACATCACCGCTGTTGTTGGCAACGATTTCGCTTGTCAGTCGCCCTCGGGCGTCGTTGGGAAGCAGCGCCGCCGCCGCGAAAGGCGCGAGCCACTTCCCTTCCTTTGTTATGGCGATGGGAATTACTTCGTACTTCTTCCGATCAATCGCTTCGATTACTGCGGTAGCAGAACGAATCGAGATCTCGTGTTCACCTGATCGACCGCCAAAAACGACGCCGACGCGGAGTTTGTTAGCCAACTTATACTTGCTCCGTTCTCTAGAGGATTGTTTTGCCGAGAGCTGACAGGATCAGCTCAACGCCTAGTTCGGCAGTCTTGTTATTGATGTCGAGCGCGGTATTGATTTCGACAATCTCAAGTGAACACATGCCACCGGCTTCGGCAATTTTCTCGAGCGCCAGATGCGACTCGCGATAGGTCAACCCGCCGCGGACAAGGGTTCCCGAACCTGGGGCATCCGTCGGATCAAGGGCGTCCACATCGAAAGTCACGGCATAGCCGCCTGACGCCTGGGAAGCAATCGCGATCGCTTCGTCCATGCATGCGCTCATGCCGCGCTCATCAACTTCGCGCATCGTGAAAAAACGCATTCCGAGTTTTCGAATCAGTTCACGTTCACCGCGGTCGATATCGCGCGCACCTACATGAGCGCAGAACCGAGGATCCAATTTCGGCGCAAATCCTGCGATATGCGTTAATGCCGGGGCGCCGTATCCGAGCAAGGCTGAAAGCGGCATTCCATGAATGTTTCCGGAGGGTGTTGTCTCCGGCACATTCATATCAGCATGTGCGTCAAACCAGATAAGCCCGAGGGTTTGGTCGCGCTCGCGACAGTGGGCGGCCACTCCCGAGATTGAACCGATTGCAATTGAATGATCGCCACCCAGGATAATCGGAAGCTCTCCCGCTTGAAGAATTGACTGAACGTTGGCAGCGACTTGCTCACAAGCCTTACTAATTTCCGGAAGGTACTTAAGCTTATCGTTGGGCTGCGCGGGCGCCCGCGGTCGCTCCACGTGCAAGTCACCTCTATCCTCAACCTGATAACCAAGCTGCGCAATGCGATCAGTGAGGCGTGCCACGCGCAAGGCAGCCGGGCCCATGTCGACGCCCGCCATCCCGGCTCCGTACCCGAGGGGCACACCGAGAATTCCCACTTTCTGCACCGGCTTTATGTCGGTCGTGCTCTGTGCCAGTTCTCCCTGGGTTGTCGTGAGATTTTCCATAAAGTTCTGCCTTAGCCTTCCCGTTAGCTTCAACCTTCACGGAAACCTTTAGCCACCGAGATTGAAACCGCCTCCGCCGCCTCCTTGAGCAGGAAAGAAGGGTTTGAGCAGGCCGGCGAGGGCTGCGAGGTTTCGGGTCTGGATCAGTAACTCGCCGGGTCCGGTAAACTCCGCAACTATTCCCTCGCCACTCATCATACTGCGGAAGAAACCTGCGGCCGCCTTGCGGAGCGTGTACTGTGTCGTGCCTTCCCATGCGACAAGGTGACCAGTATCGACGACATACCGTTCGCCCGCGCGCAGTAACTTGCGATGAATTGCGCCGAAGGAAGAAACTAATAAAAGACCCTGACCTTGCACGAGCATGACAAACAACCCTTCTCCGCCAAAGAATGATTTAGCGCCGCCCCATTTTGTATCGACGCTGAGACTGGAGTCGCCGGCGAGGTAGGAGCTCGACTGCACATAGAACGACTGGTTGGTCATTTCGATGGCCGCGATATCACCGGGAGCACCTGGGGCAAACGTTACTTCACCTGGCCCACCGCGTGAGGTGAAGGTTGAGACGAATGCCGACTCGCCTCCGGCAGCGCGCTTGATTGCGCCGAAGAGTCCGCCCTTCATCTGTGATTGCAATTCAACATTTGCGGACATCGATACCATCGCGCCGGCTTCCGCTTGAATTGATTGCTCGGCTTGAAGGTTTACTACGGCTAACGAAAACGACGGTTGGTGCAAGACCTCATAACTGTATCCGCGGCCCTGGCCGCGCGAATCCTGATCGATGTGAATTCCCTGGGCCCCTGGATTGGGACCCGCCTGAGGCATGGCCTGTGTTCCCGCGGGCGCATCGACGCGATGACCACAGCTGCCGCAAAAACTTGCGCCGGGCAACATCTGCGTGCCGCACTTCGGACAGTTCATACAATTACTCCTTGAGATTTTTGTTTGATGATCTCCACAGCGTCTTCCGGCGTCGCTGCGAAGTCTAATGCTTTGACGTCCTCGTCTGTGACTGCCAGTTGTGCCTGCCACGCTTTCACGATCGGCGGCCAGCAATCACCCAGCAGTACGAGCGGGCGCGGGTCAATCACTTTCGTTTGAATCTTGTTCCACACCAGCGAAAGCTCGGTAACTGTTCCCATGCCACCGCGAATCGCAATGAACCCTACCGAACGAGTAATCAGTCTTTGCAGTCGTTCGTAGAAGTGTGGCGTGGCAACTTTCTCTGAGAGATAACGATTGGGCTCATGCTTAAATTGATTCATGACGATGCCCAGCACGCGACCGCCAACTTCGTGCGCGCCGCGGCTGGCCGCTTCCATCACGCCGAGATAACCTCCAGTGCAAATGGTGTAGCCCGCTTCCGCCAGCAGTTTTCCTGCGCGTCGCGCCTGATCGTATTCAGGATCTGTTTCCGCGCATTTCGAGCCGCCGAAGATAGTAACGATGCGTTCTGGGGTATCGCTCATGAGCTTATGAGAAGTTTACGAGGCGGCTCCGCCCTTCTCAGCCGTTAGCATTAATGATCCGTTCCTGCGATATTCAACGAAGTCTGCGCGACTCTTGAAACTGCCCGTAACGTAATCGTCCGGCACCGGCGTCGGGTCAAACAATCGCTCATCGCGAATATTTATTAAACCCGCTGCCTCGAATAAGGAGCGATATTCAGCAGTACTTAACAACTGAACCGGTACCTTTAAAGTTTCAATCCATTGGTGGGATGGCAAGTTCTCCTGGTAGAGATCCACTACCGTAACAAACGAGCCGCCTGGTTGCAGAACGCGCGCGATCTCGCGCAGCGCTTTGCCAATGTCAGCATAGTAGTACAGCGACTCCATTGAGAAAGCGTGAGTGAACATGTTGTCGGGAAACGGTAAGTTTTCAGCACTCGCTACCTGGTATTCCACGTTTGGAAAGTTCGTCGATTGTTCGCGTGCTACGCGGATCATCTCGTCGGAGACGTCGATGCCGATTACATGCCCGCCGTCCTGCGCAAGGAGTCGGGCTGCCCAACCGGACCCGCAGCCCACATCAAGGACATTCGCTTCAGGTGAAACATTCATGCGCGCGATCGCCTGCTCGCCCACCGGACGATGACCGCGTTCCATGCTATCGCCCTTACCGGCCCGCGCCCATTCGTTGAATTCCACGCGTAGTTGTTCGTCTGCTGGGGCGTTTCTATTCTGTTTTGGTGATGTCGACATTGGCAGTTGTTTTAGCGAGGCTGGTAAGCAAAGAGCACTCTAATCGCCGATGCTTATCTGCTGATCATAGTTAATGATGTCAGGATCAGGATTTGGCAGAACTTGTCTGCGTCTCTTAATAAACCTTCCTCTATTGAACTCGAAAACGAAGCGCGTAAAACTGTTAGCTTTGAACTTGCCACCGCTTTCGTCTTCGCCCCGGTCCGGATCGTACGATTCCCGAATTGATGTTCCTTTGGTCTGGCAGGTCCTGAATACTTCCAGTGTAAGTTTTTTCTGACTAAGAACAAACGACTTCAGTCCGCACTCATATCCCAGGCTACCCGTTTCGATTCTCCAAAAGAGCGAGGGCCTTCGGTTACGGATTGTATAGAAGTAAAAAAGGTGCGAGCCACCATCGCAGGATACGCCGCATGACACAAGCAGTAGTCGCACGACCGCGATTGGTTTCGTCTTGTCTCCTAAATCAGCAAAGTTCACCGCGGCAAATGTATACGTGTCGCCGCCTGCGCCTTCAGGATGCACGAATTCCCCATTCTTAAGTCGGACTCGCCTGTTCCTCCAGTTTGTTGGGTAGGAGAAGTTCTTGAAATCAACTTCCATGAATTTAGTGGGAACCTTCTGGCTTTCGGAGTCATCTCTGGCCGCAGGCGCTGTGGTTGAGACGGTTTCAGTTGTTGGAGAAGGCGATGCCGGCTTCGCGTTTGGACTTCCGTCTAACTGTGGGTTTGTTGGCAACGGGGCGCAACTCGAACCAATCAGCGCAAAGCCCAGAAGCCATCTGCCTTTCATGATTGCTAAGGTCTAATACGATAGAGCATCCGCGGAAACGGAATGGTTTCACGAATGTGCTCAATGCCACACATCCAGGCCGTGCAACGCTCTATTCCCATTCCAAAACCGGCATGAGGAACGCTGCCATAGCGGCGCAGGTCGAGATACCACTCAAACGCCTCCTGTGGCAATTCATGAAGCGCCACTTGTTCTTTTAGAAACTCGAGCGACGTTGCGCGCTCACCACCGCCGATTACTTCGCCATAGCCTTCAGGGGCTAGCACGTCCACTCCCAAAGCGAGTTCTGCTCGTTCGGGATCGCGCTCCATGTAAAACGCCTTCACCGCGGCCGGGTAGTGATGAACCATCACCGGCTTCTCAAATTTGCCGGAGATATAAGTCTCATCAGGCGCGCCAAAATCGCCGCCCCATTCAAAACGCGACTCCAATTCCCCCGCGGCGTGTCCGTCCTGCAGCATCTTCACCGCATCGTCGTAATGAACTCGGGGAAACGGAGGAACGATCGCTTCAAGCCGCGAAGTATCCCTTTCCAGAATCTTCAACTCTTCCTGCCGATCTTCCAGCACTCGCGCGGCGATGTGAGAAAGAAAGCGCTCAGCCAGGTGCATCACATCATCGAGCTTTGCGAACGCCATCTCCGGTTCCACCATCCAGAATTCAGTGAGATGGCGCCGGGTTTTTGATTTTTCCGCACGGAATGTCGGACCAAAACAATAAACTTTTCCGAGCGCAGCGGCCGTGGCTTCGTTATAGAGCTGTCCCGATTGTGTCAGGTAAGCTTTCTCTCCTTCGAAGTAGTCGACCTCGAAGAGTGTTGTCGTGCCTTCGCATGCTGCCGGCGTTAGTATTGGGGCATCGCAAAGCGTGAATCCATCGCTATCGAGGAAGCCGCGAACTGCCTGCACCACTGTGTGACGAACCTTAAGAATCGCGGTCTGCCGCCGCGAACGCAGCCACAGGTGCCGCTTATCCATCAGGAATTCGGTGCCATGTTCTTTCGGCGTAATCGGGTAATCGTGAACTTCCTGCAGCACCTGAGCTTCGACCACATCAATCTCAAAACCACCTGGAGCACGTTCATCAGCGCGAACCGTACCAGTGACTGTTAAGGCTGACTCTTGTCCCAACGCTTTGAGCGCCTCCCACGTTTCAGGGGTGATTGAGTTTTTCAGAACGACGCATTGCACCACGCCGGTGCCGTCACGCAATTGGGGAAACAAAATCTTTCCGCTTGAGCGCAGGTTGTAGAGCCACCCTTTAAGCACGACTGTTTCGCCAACGTGCTGTTTGAGGTCCGAGATATGAACGTGTGGCGAGCTTTTTACTTCCAATGATTGCGATTCGGTAGCCATAAAGATAGTTAGCAGAATTTATCAGTAAGAACTTGCCTAGTTGAGCGGTAACTCTGAGGTGGTTATCTCATCCGGACGTTTCTTGCCTTGCAGGCGATCATCGATCATTTTGCGAAGCGTGGGAAAGCGCTCCAACCACTCTGCCGCCTGAAGCACAATCAGCAACGTGGGATTGATAAAGTGCTCATAGAATGGTCCGCGATTACAGACGGCCGTTTGATACGAGAAGGTGCCGACAGCTTTAAGACCTCGTTGAATTGTCATCAAGCGAAACTGGCGGGCAAACTCGTCGGGATCAAGAGCCTCCAGGCCTAAGCGTCGGCGCTCTTCGAGAAAGAAAAGGCGATGGTCACGGATTTCTGCGAGCGAAGGCGGCGCAGGTTGGCGATCAAGTAGCAGCGATACGAGATCATAACTTGCCGGTCCCATCCGCGCGTCCTGATGATCTACTACTCGCAAACGATTCTGGCTGTCTAACATCAAGTTTGCCGTGTGGAAGTCCCGGTGACAAAGAACGCGAGGCGCAGCCGCCAGCTCCGCCGCCACGTCGTTCAGCTCCGTCTTCAACTCTGCTGCTTCCGCGTGACGCAGGTTCTCGCCGCGCAAACTTTGGAAATAATGTTCGACGAAGAAGTCGAGCTCCCACGAAAGTTTTGCTTCATCAAAGGCCAACCTGCTGGAGATAGACTTTGTTTCGTGGGCCTTCTCCGTTGCCTTCTGGATGCGCGCAATCAAATTCATCGCACTGCTCTTTGTAGTCATCAACTTCTGTTTCGGAAGCAGTTTCGTAAACGCTGCAAAGCTGCCGGTCCCCAAGATCTTCCTGCACAATAATTCCGGCTGAGCCATCGACCGCATAGATCTCAGGAACGGGGATATCGTTCTGTA
This sequence comes from Pyrinomonadaceae bacterium, assembly GCA_963826235.1. Lineage (GTDB taxonomy): Bacteria > Acidobacteriota > Blastocatellia > Pyrinomonadales > Pyrinomonadaceae > PSRF01. Next base: position 298,027 of record CAWGWE010000004.1, read on the forward strand.
AAAACAGGCGAGTCACATCGAGGTACGGGTGCAAATCCGGATCAAACGGATCGGGGTAAACAGCAGCTACGGCTTTGCCTTGCTTCCAGGGAACACGGAAATAGCTTCGGGTGGAAGCGTCGGGCGTCAGGGCCTCAGTCTGCGGATCTGCAAATCCGTGAGACTGTAGAAACTTCGAGAGCCGGTCAGTCGTGGAGAGTTCAAAAGCGTTCGCCAACTGTTTTACTGAACTCATTTCTGCGGAGATTGTCGGGGAACTCAGCTTAACATTTGCTTAAAAATAAGCGGGACCTTCAGAGTCCCGCGAAGTCTGGAATTGTGAACTGGCGCGATTGTATCACTGGCTCAAAGGCACGACAAAATTATCGCCTTTAACAGCACCGCACAAAGCCTTCGCCGGCGCCTGCTTCCCTGCAACCAGCGAGTTACGCACCACAATAGCGTTTTCAATCACTTCGCCGGCCTTGATGCGTACGCCATCCGCCAGGACGGCACGACTCACTCGTGCGCCCGCCTCTACTACCACATCATCCCAGAGGACTGCGTCGCGGACTTCGGCTTCGGCCGCGATCAGGCATCGAGCGCCGACCGTTAGCTTTTCGTCCTTGGCGGCCAGCATAGCGAGGCTAATATCCAGATAGCGTTGCAACGTCGAGAGCTCATACCACGTACCTGACCCGATATGAACGGCGACACGCTCGCCCTGCAGTATCGCCTTCGGGTAAACGTCTGTTGTGGAGTGCGAGAAAACTCCGCGCGGGATGTAATTAAAGATGCGCGGTTCAAGAATCTGAATCCCAGTGAACATCAGCGGCGGTGCTTCCGCGGCTGCGTCTCGAGCCGGCATCCCCCCGAATCCTTTGAGAAGTCCCTTGGAAGTTTCCACCACAGTGAAGCGTTCATACTTTGTGTTTGGAAGCAGAACCAAAGTGGCGATAGCCCCAGACTCGCGATGCGTTTTCAGCGCTGCATTAAGATCGAGATCAGCATATGAGCTTACCGTTGATAACAAGGAAGGTCTCGAGATTCGAAGAAGCTGCGCGCGTTATCGAGCGCGCCACTCGTTCCCAGGATCACCGGCTCATCGATGTATTGAAGTTTGACTCCAAACTGACTGCCATCACCCAGAGCCCGGCGAACTGAGTCGGGACGATGGTGAAGATTTACAAGTATGTCGCGCCAGCCATAGCTTGCCAGATATTCCGCAACGTAGCCGACTAGATGGTTTTCCCAGAATAGGAATCGCTGGTTTAGTGCGGTCTTCTGTCAACGGCCACAGACGTGTGCCATAGCCGGCGGAAAGAATCATTGCGCGCATGCAAGTTATTCTAAGCGGATGGAAGTAGTTTCAGGTAGGAGTGTGAATTAACTAAGAAGCCTTTGGAAGCGTCGCGAATCATCAGGTCGAAAGTGCCGGGCGACACTTTGCGAAAGCGCGTGTTGCGATTTAGAGAAACAGCGACGCTGATGGTTGGATTAGCGCCAGTGAATTTGAATCCACCTTCAAGAAGCCGGTTATAAATTTCGTTCACGTGCAATGGGCCACCTTCTTCGCGCAATAACAGTGTTACGGCTTGGGGAATGGTCCGATCGAGAAATCGATCGCTGACAGGCTCAACGTTACTGCGAATCAAGGGGATCTCCTGTCGTCGAGCTTCACGATGCTCCATTCCGAGCGACGCGCGGGACTGGCCAGACGACTGCCGCATGGCATTTTCAAGCTCAAGATCCGACGGCAAGCCGGCAGCGAGACTGCTTGACGAGAGTACTGACGATAGCAGCCGGTAGATGGCAGCTTCCGACTGGCTCGCGAGGGTATCCATCTCCGCCAGTTCGGCCCGCACAGCATCGGCTTCAACTTCAAGTTCGCGAAGCCGCGCAGCCAGATGCATTCGCGCCGCCCGCGATTGCCGCAGGCTTTGTTCCAGCCGGGATAGAAGGTTTTCGTTAGGTCGCTCCATCGGGAGGAATCTTAGTGGGAATCGCGTCTTTAGACAACACTTTTCCCTAGGAGAAGGTTCAGTCTCAGCGCAGGCGGGCTTGCCCCGCGCTTAACGCTCGATCGCCTATCGCTCCCGCTCTATGACATAAGTGGGTATAGATCGGAGCGCGTCGCAATATTCAGAGTCAGGCAAGACATTTAGTGCGGTTCGGGCGGCTTCGGCAAACTCATCAGCACGCGCCCGGGCGCGCTCAAGGCCACCCACACGATCTACCGCATCCAGCAATTCAGCACGCGAAACGGTTTCATAATTTCCATCCTTGATTACGGTCTGGATCTTCGCAGTGATCGAAGGATCGCTTTCCAGCAGATAAATCAAAGGGAGGGTAACCTTGCCCGCCAGCAGATCTACACCGGCGGCCTTGCCCAGCACATTCATCAGTCGCGGTGAAGTCGAGCAGATCATCTGTCAGCTGAAAAGCCGTGCCCAGATTCAAGCCAAAATCGCGCAGGGCTGTTCGCTGCGTTTCGTCCGCTTCTCCCAGGATGGCGCCAACCTCACAACAGGCGCTGAAGAGGTACGCGGTCTTTCGTTCCAATACGTCGAGGTAGGCCGGCTCCGAGACATCTATGCGGCCCAGCAAATCCAGTTGCAGCAATTCCCCTTCAGTCATTTTTCGCGTGACTGCCGTGAGAATATCGAGTATCGGCAGCGACCGTTCAGCCAGGCTGGTTTCAAACGCCGACATGTAAAGCCAGTCGCCCATCAGCACTGCCGTCTCGTTCCCATAAACCGCATTCACCGTGGGGCGATCCCGACGCGTTTCAGCGCTGTCGATGATGTCGTCGTGGACCAGCGTCGCCGTGTGGAGGAATTCCATTACGGTCGCCATGCGAATCGAATTGTACCGGCCTCCATTGCCGCCCACTGCATAGTTCGCCAGGATCGTTAAAGCCGGCCGCACTCTCTTCCCGCCAGAAGCGCGCAGGTAATCAGCGATGTAATCAATCACCTGGACGTTTGAACGCGCCTGGCGCTCAAACTCTTCCTCGACCTGGGCCAGCTCTGCAGCGATCAAGCTAAAGATGCGGCGCGCGGAAATCCGCGCATCTTCGAGGATAATAGTGGGACCGGAGGTCTGCATTTAGTTCGAGCGGTAATTCGTGAACTGCATGTGAATCCCAAAGTCTTTTTCCTTCAGCTTGGCGATAATGTCCTGCAATGTATCCCGGTCTTTCCCGGACACGCGAACAACATCGGCTTGAATCGATGCTTGAACCTTTGCTTTGGAATCTTTGATGAAGCGAACCACTTCTTTCGCTTTGTCCTGGGGAATTCCCTGTTGGATCGCTACATGTTGGCGAACGGTGCCGCCACCCGCCGGCTCAACCGTGCCGTAGTTTAACGCCTTAAGTGGCACGCCGCGGCGCACAAGTTTCTGCTGCAAAATGTCGTTCATGTTGCGCAGCTTGGTATCGTCTTCGGCTGTAAGCAGGAGAGACTCTTTCTCCAAAACTACATTGGCAGCACTGCCCTTGAAATCAAACCGCTGCCTCACTTCTTTGATTGTCTGGTTGATCGCGTTGGTCATTTCCGCGCGGTCAACTTCAGAAACGATGTCGAAAGAGTTTTGCTGAGCCATGCTTGTGGGTTTTGATTTCCAGCCTTGTGATGTGGTCCTCGTACGAGGAGGATAGCATCAAATCGTAAGCATGTGAAATTTGGCGCTAAACCCCTTGCAGACGAAAGATCGCAGCGAAATTAGCGGTAGTTATTCGGCCAATCTCTTCTAAACTGATTCCATGGATTGCGGCGAGGCAGCGCGCTACTTCAACGACGCGAGCTGGTTCGTTTCGCTTTCCGCGGAAAGGAACAGGCGTTAAGTAAGGACAATCTGTTTCTATTAAAAGGCGTTCGAGTGGGAGCTGGCTCGCAATCGTTCGTAGATCGTCAGCTTTCTTGAAAGTAATGTTTCCGGAAAAGGAAATGTAGAAGCCGAGGTCGATGGCGGCAAGCGCCAATTCCAACGAGCCTCCAAAGCAATGCATGATCCCGCCTCTGAAAGATTTTGAAGAGTGAGGCGCGTGCTGATATTCGCTTCGCAGAATCTCAATTGTATCTTCATCAGCACTGCGCGTGTGTATTACTACAGGAAGATCGCAGGCTCGGGCGGCTTGCAGTTGCTGGCGAAACACTTGCCGTTGTGTGTCACGGGGCGAGTTGTCGTAGTGATAGTCGAGACCGATTTCTCCCCAAGCCAGGATCTTGGGAGTCGCCGTAACTAAGCTCCTGATTCTTGCTTCCGCCGCGTCGTCGTAGAGTTTGGCGTCGTGAGGGTGGACGCCGATGGCGCGCATAAATGTTTTCGTGGGCAGCGGCAAGACTAGCGGCCCGCTCGAAAGCGCCGCTGTGTGGATCCCCTGTGCCGACGTTCAGTATCGTCGTCACTCCGGCATCGAGCGGCGCGTTTGATGACTTCCTCACGATCGGCGTCATACTCCGGCCCGTCAATGTGTGCGTGGGAATCAATAAACATCACTTTGATTTCAGAAGCGTAGAGACAAACAACTCAGGCCGCCATCCATCTTTTGAAACTCGCTCATATCGAGCGCAATCGTCTGGTAACCAAGCGAGGTCAGTGTTTCAGCGAACCTCGAGTAGCCTTCGGCGATCAATACCTTGTCGTTAATACGAATACAATTCGCAGCATATTCGTCGCCCTCCGCCACGCGCACGAGCTCGTAATCTGAAAATTCTTTGAGGCTGGCCAGCGCATCTATTACCACCAGTCGATTATCGCCCAGAAACGCCACACCGCTTTTTAAGTGAAGCAGGCCATCGATGCCGCGAATGTCGATCAAACTATGAGTGCGGCCGCATGCGGTTAAGAACCGGCCCAATTGCTGCGCGCCAGCTTCATTGGTTCGTTCTGAGATGCCGATGAAATAGTGGTTCCCTGCTTCGCAGACATCGCCGCCATCGAGTGTGCCCGGCTCCTTAATTGTGTGGATCTCAGGAAAGACCTGAGCAAGCATTTCCGCGATCCTCGCCACTTCACCGGCACGACTCGGCGCCCCCGGTCGTGTCAGAATAGCGGCATCGCCAACCAGTACAGCCGTGTCCTCGATGAAAGTCGAATCCGGATGAAGTTCGTCGGGTTCCAGCCTGATTAGCTCCAGCCCGCAGCGTTCGAGCGCATCGCAGTACGCTTGATGTTGATTGAGTGCTTTCTCGTAGTCAGGCGCGCCAAGATCGCGGTTGTAAGTCCCTCTGAAAAATTCGGAGCTGGCTTGCGAACGATTGCCTGGCGCATATGACGTTGATAAGGGCGGAAGAAATCCTGATTGCGGGGAACGGTCATAGTACAGCCTTTCCTATGCAATGGATTTTTCTTAGGTTGTTGCCACTATGAAAGTATTCGAGTAAGATTTCGCCGCTTTAAACCACGCGCAACTTCTTGCCGGAACTTCTCGGCTTCTTTCCATTAAAGGAGACTAACGATGCAGCTCGTAAACGAAACCAATACCGCGGTGAATGTATTCCATCAGCACCAGCAGCGCTGGAGATTGTGGTCAGATTCCTGTCGACGGGATGGTCGATTTGCCTGCCTACGACAACCAGACCAATGTAACCGTTTCATTCGTACCCGTGGACGTGGCGTGGTTCAAAATTGATGTCGGCACAACTACGACCGGAGAGCAGGTTGAAATGGCGGTCGTCTTTGAGCCGGCATAGTTTTGATTAGGCTCCCTCTGCTAAGGCGTGGCTCGGACCTTGCACCTGTGGGCGAGATCGCCCGCACAACACTTTTCCCAGGAGAAAAACGGATGAACGTATACAACAACACGAGCATTGATCTTTACTACGACATCACCAGTACCAGCTCTGGCGATTGTGGCAACCTTGGCGCAGGCCAAACCGCGGAATGGCCAGGCTATGATAACTCGCAAGGAGTGGTTGTATCTTTTGTAGCAATGCCCGCCAATGGCCCAAATCCGACGCCTTTTTCGGTGACCATTCCGACGACCGGAGTCGGCGGCGTCGTCACGATTGGATTGTATTTGGAATAGTCCGCCAGATCGAAGGGTGCCAAATGCTAGTTTAGGCACCCTCGATCACTTCGCAAAACAATCGACGCCATTGTTCGGCGATCCTGTCCCACCTTAACTCTGGCCTTCGCGCATTTTGATACGCCGCTTCGGCAAGTTTCTCTCGATGGTCGCGATCGTGATAGACGCGATCAAGTGCTTTGGCCACATCTTCAACACTCACGACCAAGCCCTCAGTCAAATTTCCCGGGTATGTCATTTTCGACGAGGGCTCAATAAATTCTGCCGCGCCATCCCAGAGCTCAGCCAGCGAAGTGTGCCGCGGAATGATTTGCGCACTCTTTGTGGCCCGTGCTCAAAGCTGACCATGCCCCAACCTTCTCCGGTTGTTGTGGTAATACCGACATCGCAAGCGTTATAGATGACGTTGAGTTGTTCGTCCGGAAACTGTGGTCGGGAATTATCTGCCTTAGTCATCATCAATCTATCGTAGATTCCGTAACGCCTGGCAAGAAGTATCACGTTCCATCCCGTGTCTTCTGTAGCCATATGCAGATACAGCTTCACGTTTGCGGGTTTGTCACGCGCAAATTCGGCGAAGCCCTGCATCGTCAGGTCAATGCGCTTCCTTGGCATGTTCCGATTTGCATTGAGGACGATAAAGCCTTCCCGATCTTCAGGATCATTTATTCCGAGTTGCTTTCTGGCCGAAAGCCGACGGGCAGGAGTTGTGTTTTCGTTTCTAACATCCGGCGCTTCGCTGTCGAGCGGATAAAACTTCTCGCAGGCAACGCCATGCGGAATCACTTCGAGTTCGGGGAAATGAAAGTCTGCGTTGTCGCGTTTCACGAACTCAAGGGATTTCGCGATTTCCTGCCGTCCATATTCAGTGAAAAGCACGTAACGGGTAACGCCATGCAACAGCCGCACGATTTCCGGGGCGATCGGGCCGGCCTCGACCGGAGAATAGAAGACGGTCCTGGGTTGCGGCGTGATGCGACGGAGAATGTCCAGGTAGCGAGTTTGGAATGAAATGTCGTAAAGCAGAAAGACGAGGGCGGGGCGAATTTCACTTACCAGTTTTGGCAGATGGTTGTAACCATAGACATCCCCGCCCGCTTTCGCGGGGTAAAGGGCCCACGGATAGTCGTTAGGCTCGCCATCGTAGCGAGTTGCCATTTGGTGTAACTCAAAGTCCCGGTGTAGTGGCTCAAAGATGCTGCGGATAACTCGCGCGAAACCGGTAGGAGCTACGGCATCCCCGACAATCAAAATGCGGCGATTCTCATCCGAGTGCGTCATTTTCGGGGCTCGTGTTCACCCAAACCGGCGTGGCTGGTACGTCTTTAATTCGGCGATTGATTACCGAGTATATTCCATATCCGTAAGAAAATCGGAATCCGTACACCATATGAGCACTGGCGAAAAGCCCAAACTGCCGCATATGAAGCTGGCATAAATGTTGCCATTTTCAGGGCACAAGGGAGGGCATAATACGATGATCAAGAGATTCGGCGGAGCTATTTTGGGCCTCGTCCTGGTTTTGGGGGCGATTGGCGCTAGTAGCCTGACGGCGCAGGCACAGTATCAGCGCAATGGTAAATGGGATCGGGATCGGTATTCGCGCCGCGACCGCGACCGCGACTACGATCGCCGCTGGCGGAACCGTCGCAATGATCGCTTACACGGACGTGGTTATAACAACGGCCGTTACGGTTATCCGGGCAATAACAATGGCCGCTATGGCAATGGCCGTTACAATGACCGTTATGGAAACTACGGTGGCAACAGTTATGAGCTCAATCGCGGTTACCAGCAGGGGCTAAGTACCGGCTCCAGCGATGCGCGTCGTGGTCAAAGCTACAACCCGCAACGGTCTCGCTATTACCGTAACCCATCGTCATACGAGTTCCGCGAAGGATTTGTCCGCGGTTATGACCAGGGTTATCGCCAGTATGCCGGCTACAACAACAACGGTTACTACCGTAGCAACAACGGCAGCATCTGGAGCCAGATTCTGGGTCTCCCATAAATAACTTGCGCGGACTTTCACGCGCCTACATTAGCAACATCAACTGAAGAATGCCGCGAGTCTTTCGCGGCATTTTTTCGTTAGGGGCACCTGAGGGATCCGGATTTGAAACTTGGTCAACACCTTCGTACCAGATTCCGGAGCCTTATTCCTCTACCTCGCAAACACAATTCAGGCTATCATCCCGGCCACAAAGGAGAAGCTATGAAGAAGTGGTTGATTCGGGTCGTTCTGCTCCTATTGGGGCTGATTATCGCGGTCTTTGTAATAGGCGCGTTACTACCTGAAGAACATCGCGCCTCCCGAACTCTCATTACAAAGCAATCGCCCCAGGCGCTCTGGGACGCGATTAACGATCATGCAACCGAGCCGCAATGGCGCGCCGACGTTGCGAGTGTGACATCGCTTGGTGAACGCGAGGGCAAGCCTGTCTGGCAGGAGAATTATAAAGACGGAAACAAAGTGACGTTGATAACAACTGAAGCGAAGCCGCCGACGAGAATAGTGCGCGAGCTGACAGATCTCGAGGGGCCATTTAGTGGACGCTGGGAAATCGATATCGCGCCTATACCAGCAGGAAGCAACATCACCGTCACAGAAATCGGCAAGGTTTCCAACCCATTCTTTCGCTTCGTTTCTAAGTTCATCATTGGCCATACCACCTTTATGGAAAGATATCTGAAAGGCCTTGCCGGGAAATTCGGCGAACAGCCCCAGTTCGCCAACTGAGTCTCCTTACAAAAATTTGAGAAGCCATGAGAAACATTTATCTCTCGGGATATAGCAGCCGAGTTGGACGCAATCTAACGGTCTGCGCTGCCAATGCAGCCATTGCGATTGCCGCGACCGTAGTGGCGGTTATTGCTTCAACTGGCTCGATATCATCCCAAACAGTCGATCTCAAACCTTGCACAGTCGCGGGCGTTGAAGGTCGTGTGTTGTGCGGCACTCACGAGGTTTTTGAAAATCGCGCGACGCGGACAGGACGCAAGATCAGTTTGAAGATAGTTGTCTTCGCGGCTACTGGTCCCAACCCGCAACCAGATCCGTTTGTTTATGTTCCCGGTGGTCCAGGCTCATCGGCCACAGAGGATGCGCCTTATCTCGCCAAGCCTTTTGCGCGCATACGTGAACAGCGCGACCTGCTATTTGTCGACCAGCGTGGCACCGGCGGATCCAATCCTCTTAATTGTAAGTTCTTTGATGAGGCCAACCCGCAAAGCTTCTTAGGTTACTTTTTCCCGCTGGCAGATGTTCGCAAGTGCCGTAAGGAACTTGAACCCAAGGCAGATCTAAAACTCTACACAACGCCAATCGCGATGGACGATTTGGAGGACGTTCGCGCCGCCCTCGGGTACAAACAACTGAACCTGTATGGCGCTTCCTATGGCACTCGCGCCGCGCTCGTCTATTTGAGACAACATGAAGCTAGTGTGCGCACGGTCACCCTTTTTGGCGTGTCGCCGACAAATCAGTTTATGCCGCGGATATTTCCGCAGGATACGGAACGCGCGCTTCAGGGTGTGCTGGCCGAATGCACTGCTGACGCACAATGCGGTAAGGCCTTTCCGAACCTTCAAGCCGAAGCGAAACTGGTTCTCGAACGATTGATTAAAGCGCCGGTTGAAGTTGAGTTAACTAAGGTAGCAGCGCGAAACGAGAAGCCGGCAAAAAATACGGCGCCAGAAAAATATAAAGTGATGCTTTCACGCGATCTAGCGGCCGAAGCGATTCGTTACATGCTTTACAACCCGGCGGCAGCCCTGCGGATCCCTTTGTTCTTACACCTGGCGGCCCAGAATAATTTTGCACCCCTTGCTCAGGCAGCGCTTGATTATCGCCGCGGAATCGTGGCAACCGGCAGCAATGGCATGTACCTGACAGTTACTTGTGCCGAGGACCTTCCGTGGGTAAAAGCGAGCGAAGCGAAACAACTCGCGGCTAATACTTTTCTCGGCGACTATCGTTACCGCCAACAGTCTGAAGCTTGTGCGCTCTGGCCGCTTGCGGAGATTGGTTCCGGCTACAGTCAGCCAGTCGTCTCAAACGTGCCGGCTTTGATTTTCACCGGCGAATGGGATCCGGTGACTCCGCCCGCGAATGGAGCCGGTGTCGCACGTCATCTCGCGAAGAGCTTGCACATTGTCGTGCCGCACGGCGGCCACGGCTTCAATGGCCTGGAAGGCACGGATTGCATCGATCGTTTACAGGCCGAATTCGTCGCCAAAGGGACAACGGAGGGTTTGAATACTGAATGCGTGAAAGCGATCAAGCGTAAGCCGTGGGTTCTTTCGATGAAGTAGTGGGTCAGTTGTCAGTAGTCAGTGGTCAGTTGTTAGTAGTCAGTAGCAAGTAGTCAGTGGTCAGTACGAATACCATAAGAAGGATAGCGCTCTTGTCGACCAGTGACCATTGACATTAACCACTGACAACTGCCTACTAACCACCGACAACTGACTACTAACCACTGACAACTGACTACTAACCACTGACTACTAACCACTGACAACTGACTACTGACAACTGCCTACTGACTTCCGTCTCAATCGACAACCCTCACTAAAACTTCAGCTCCATTCGTCCGGATCTCGGGCACGTACATCGCATGTCCTAAGACTGGCAGAGCGTGGAATCCGCCCGGCACCTCAGCGCGCATTTCATAACTCACCTGCCAAACTCCCTCAGGCAGCTTATCGATGAAGAGCGCCACTTTGCGATCGCGGAGCTCCTGATAAACCCAGCGTGTGCGTCCCGTAAAATCAGTCGTAGCGGTGTAGTTCATCATTTCTGACTTGTTACTATTCAGCGCCCCCTATTTGATCTCTTTCACGAACACATTTTCACCGCTGCGCAATTGCACTGCCTCCAGGCCAGCGGGCTTCAAATCCTCGAACAAGAGATATTCATAATTGTTCTTTGCTTCGATCGTCAGTACCACCTCCACTCGATCACCGCTCTTCACCGTCTCGCCATCCCTTAACGGCACGCGCTCGGAGACGATTCCTTTCAACAACGTAGGATGGTTGACCAGTTTGAAGTACTGGCGGCGGACAAAGATTTCGTTACCGGCCGGAGTTAGCGGTTCTTCGAGACTGAAGAACCTTGCTTCTGCGGAAAAATAGATGGGCCCAGACCCAGCAGTGCGGCGAATCTCAATCGAATTGGCACCATCGCGAATCAGCTGTCGTGGAATCGAAAATTTGCTCGGCCCTGGCAAGGCCTGGTCCGCATCAAGTTGACGCGTCGCTACTGACTGTCCATTGACCAGCAACTCATACCCGAGAGACGGCGAGACTTCCCCGCTCTTCCGCAGGTAATCGTTCAGTGTCAAAACCACGATTGCAGTGTCGCGCGTGTTGCTCCATTGTGCGCCACGGCGATTCTTGATCAGCCAATTCGTCACCGGCTCGATCAATTTGTTCTCCGGATCGATCGCTAAGAGCGCGCGCAGCGCAAATGAAGTAGCTTCAACCCCGCCGTCAGACCAGCGCCAGTAGATTCCGTCTTCACCCCAGTGTGCAGTCGCCATCACGGAAGGATCAGAAGCCTGCCCGCCTCGCTGCACGATGGAAGTGTCAGGTTTAGAGTCGATTTTTACGCCGTTCTCGAGATTCCAAACGAGCGTCCGCGCCTCAGCGCTTTTGCCGAGGTAATGCGCTGATAAAGCTAACAACGCACGCGTGTAGGCATTTAAGCGGTCTCGGTTGGTGTAGAGATTCGCAAACGCTTTGGCTTGAAACTCAGTTGGCTCTGATTCCCTGCGTGCAGCATGATGTACGGAAAGAGCATGGAGCATCCATGCCTGCGAGTCATGGTGCGACTCTTCTTCAACAAGTTCCTTATCGAGATACGCCGCGGCTCGCTCTGCGACGTCAGACTTAATTTCGATTCCAGCGTCACGAGCAAGCGCCAAACCCCACAATACATAAGCGGTCATGAAATGGTCGCTCTCGCCTTCCTTCCACCAGCCCCAGCCACCGTCAGCGTGTTGAAAGTTGTACAGCCTTTCGAGGCTTTGCTTTGTAATTCTATTCAACTGATTTAAGTCACGTTTGCCTTGGGTATGAGTCTGTTGGGCTGTTTCCGGTTCGATTCCGCCGAACACTCTTCCCATCACTGTCTCAGGCTTCAGACCGAGATCGCGCAAAGTTTTCGCTGTGATTGCCGCCGGTAAGAAACGGCTCATCGTCTGTTCCGTGCAACCGTACGGGTAATCAATAAGGTACGGCAAAGCATCGAGCATCGTGACCGCCAGACTAGGGGCGACTTGCACTGACAGCGTAGTTGTATCGGCTCTTCGTGCCGCAGGGATATCCAGCGACACCGCTACGCTATCAGCGCGCATCTTTCCGGAGCGCGTGAGAAACTTTTCAATCCCGTGTTCATAAACCGTGTAGCTCTTCTCCATCGCATCAGCGTATTTGTCGCCGCGTGCTTCGACCCTCAGTTTCGCTTCGCCTGCTTGCGTCACTGCGACTAACCAATCAACGCGGGCCTCACTTCCGGGTTTGACTTCAACCGTTGCCAGTTCGCTTTGCATTGGGGTGCCATCAACGAGGAGCCGAGAAATGGTTAACCCCTCAGCCTTCAATGCTGCTGATACGCTAAGCGACTGGTTTGTGTTGTTGTTGATTACACCTGAGACGGTAACGGTATCGCCGACGACGAAGAACCGGGGCGCCTGCAGCCGCACGATCAGCGGTTGTTTTGTTCTCGTGGCGGCGTTGCCGATGCCGAACTGATTCCCGGTTGTCGCTACACGAGCGGTGGCCTGCCAGGTTGTTAGCGAGTCAGGGTACTTAACCTTGATTGACGCCGTACCATTACTGTCAGTCTGTACATCTGGCTGCCAAAGAATCGTCGAACGAAAATCACTACGGACTTGCACGGCCGGTGTTTGGTCAGGCGCTCGACTAAGGTCGGCCATTAAGGTAAGTCTGGCAAAAGCTTCACTTTCGGTACGAGTATTTATGGCCTGGTTGCTGACCATCTTTGAGCTGAAGGACACACCGTCTACGGCCACAGCTTCATTAACGGCGCCGCGCTGGCGCGCTCCACCACCAATCGCGTAGTCACCCCGGCCCACGCCTGGGCTGGCTGCCGGGTAGGCGTAACGGCGCTCCATCTCGTTATCGTCAACGTCTTTCTTGCGATCAATAAGCTGGCCGTCTCCGACCGCAACCAGTCGCGCATAGGCTTTCTGATCAAACGTGCTTTGTGTTTGCACCTGCAGCGGCCGTTTGCGACCGTAGTAGAATTGACGCGGATCACCAGCGTAATCCTGCTGAATGTACTTCACTGACTCATCAAACAAGCCCAAAGCAACTTCCGCGGCAACCGGACGACCGTCCGCATCTTTGGTCGTGATCCAAAGCGTGCCCTCCTGGCGCGGTTCATATTGGTCGCGATCCGATTTCACATCCACGCTTAGGAACTGCCTTACCGGAGGCACAACCAGTTGCTTCGTAGTCGCGAACAGCTGAGCGTCGCTAATCATGGCGGCATTCAGAAAGATATTGGGAACGTGTTTTTCCTCGATCGGCAATTCGATTAGTTTGGCAGTGCCTGTGACATGGACGACTCGGTAACTGAAAAGACCCTCTGCTTCAACACTGAACAAGACATAGCGATCGGCTTCAGGCACGAACAACATCACCGGAGTTGTTTGACCCGTTCGCACGGTGTCCTTATCAACGACGATTTCGATGCCCTGCTGCCGATAGCCCAACTCCGTCGAAGCATTGTTTGCTACAAACACGTAGGTTTCAGCTTTGATTGGTGGCAAAGGTCTTTCGCGTTTCGTTGCGCTGATTTGCGAGCCCTGACTACTTAGCCAGCTAAGGCGGTAGTACCCTTCCCGCTCGGTCTGGAACGTTAACTGCGCCGTGCCTTCGGCATCAGTCTTCACAACCTGTGTAGCGATGTCGTCGTGTTGGTAACCACGAAACTTGAGCTGCCACGATTTTTGGCCTTTGACGGCTGGGGGCGGAAAGACGCCGGGCTTCTCTCTTAGTGTACGCAGCTCTTCGCCCTTAACTTCGCGTCCATTGGGATCGAGCCAGACTTCCCACCAGTAGTCGCGCGTGATCTTGACCGTGCCCGTCGTCTGCCACCGGCTGTTCATTCGCATCCAGAGCCTTAAAGTTGACGGTGATTTTTTCCTGGGGCCGGTAGATGTTTCGTTCGGCGCGCGGGTAGACGTAATAGCGATGGCGCGTTACGCGCACGTTATCAGCAGCGACGATTTCGCGACGCGAGGAATCAGTGACGCGAGCTTCGACGCGGTACTCAAAATCCTGATTGTAGTTTTCTCGAGGCGTTTCGAACGTCAGGACGGCTTTACCCGTTGCGTCTGTTTTGACTACTTCTCGCTTAATTACCTGGCCGGGACCGCCGTAGTGATAGGCGTAGCGACCACTCTGTTCGAAGTCTTCGTAATACCAGGGATACTCTCGATGAGGAAACCAGTAGTGATAGAAAGGCTTTTGATAGACGACAACTTCGACTGAAGCATTGTTAACGGGTCCGCCGAAGTAGTAGTCAGCTTGAATAGCGACGTCAACCTTTTCTCCGAGACGATATGTCTTTTTCTTCCCTGCTACTTCAGGAGTTTTTACCGCCACTTTGAATTCCGGGAGCTTGTATTCCTCGAGCCTGAAAAGCGTCGCTGAACCGATTCCGTTGGCACGTCCCTGATCCCAAAACTGCACATTGTAAGCGCCGAGTGGCAATTCCTCGCCCAAGTCAAAAGAACTCCAGGCGCTGCCAAATGAATTGAGTGTCGCCTTGCCTTCACTAACCTTCGTGCCGCGCGGATCGTTGATCTGATATTCAACTATCTGATCTGACGGCGTCGTATAGCCGCCTTTATTTAACCGGCGGGCGATGAATTTCCATTGCACCTTTTCTTTGGGCCGGTATGCGGGTCGATCTGTGAAGGCATAAATTCGCCAGCCTTCGCCGGGGTGGATGTAATTGGTGTTACCGGCAGAGAATGCTTGCGAATCATTTGGTGCGGACGCAGTCACAAAAAGACCGCGCGAGTTAGTGTCGTGCTTTAGAATAAAATTCGCGAGACCGTCGCCGTTTGTATTCTGTCTCAACTTGCGCCAGTGCCATTTATTGTTCTGGTAATAGCTCTCCCAAAGCGCCACTTGCGCATTCGCGATCGGAGCGCCACTTAGTGCATTCGCGAAAAAGACCACAGCCTGTTTTGGAGTCGTCTTTAGAACTAGTGAAGCATCGGTGACCAGGAGCACGTCGCGCGAGCTTAACGTTCCACTCTTAGCTTCCAGCAGATAGGTACCCACTGGTAATTTGCCGTCAATACGCAGCTGTTCAGTGAAGGGTCTATGTTGTCCCTTATCGGGCAGTTCCTTCACCCAGCTCTTAAATACTTCCCGTCCTGCCGTTGGTATCCGCTGCATCCAACCAACTTGTTCTTCGGCAGCTTCGCCGTCCTCGTCTTCCGACGACCTGGTGAAGCGCACGTCGCGAGTCAGATCGATGCGGTAAAGCACGAAACTAACTTTATTGATATTGCGCGCGTTCAGCGCAAATTGGAGCTCCGACGTCGGCAGAAAGATATTTGATACGCTGATGCCCAATGCGGGCTCAGTAATATTTTTGATTTGCTGCAACGCTTGATCGTAATAGCGAGTTTCGCCCTTCTTGAATTCGCGCAGCAGGCGCCGGTAAATCTCGAGGGCTTCAACGTAGTTGGTTTCCTGTTCCCATTGGCCGTCGTCGCGTTGGCGGAGGGTGCCATAATTGTTCACCCATTCCGCATAGTGATAGAGCGCGTCGTCGTACCACTCAGACTGCTTACCGGCTTTGAGAGCAGCGGCGAATTCATCAACAACTCGATCGCGAGACTCCCAGTCGCCAGCGTTATTGCGCATCGTCATCGCGATCAGGAAATGCAGATGGGTTCTTTCGCTCTCCTTGGTACTAATTTTGAGCGCATTCTCGAGAATATTGAGGGGAATGTAGTTGCCGTAATAGGTGTAGTAGTAATAGTCGTGGATGCGTGGTGCTTCCGAAGCTTTGAAAACAATTCGCAGGTAGCGTTCGCGAGCGCGTTCGATGTCGCGCTGCCCACTCCACCAATCAAGTGCCAGCTGATAGTGCGGCCAGGCGTTGCCCCAGTTCAGCTGATTGCGACGCGTCCAGTAGAAGTCGCCGAGGGACTCATGCGCTTCCGCCCAGATAGAATCTCGGTCCTCTTCCTTGTCTCTAATGCGAATTAGCTCATCCAGTTGCTTATGGGCCTGCTCATACTTCGTGTTGTCTGCAGTTTCCGTGGCAGCTTGTGAACGCCAGAGGGTATCCGCGACGCGAAACTCGACCCAGCGCGACTCGGTTTGCGGCAGCGTAGCTTTCTCGATGCCACTATAGATTTCGTGAGCGCGGGCGTAAGAGCCTTCGGCGTAGGCGCGTTCGGCAGCTGATTTCAATTGCGGATAGTCTGCCTGTTGCGCGATGCCATGGAAGAGCAAGAGGATAAGAGCTGCGAATGAAAAGATTTTCATATCTAGTAGTCGGTGCGCTCAGGTCAGTTTTGTTTCAGTCAGCCACGCACACGGGTGCCTATTCGAGTTAGTAAGCGAAGGAGACCTTTTAATCCGGGGCTTGATGAGACCTAAGCTGAGGTGTGCCGTTCGTTAGAACAAACTTCCCGCCCGGAAGTTGCCCGACCTTTGTCAGGCCAACTGTTTAATGAACGAAAGGGTAAGGCGAGACTTGCAGGCAAGATTTCTAATTGCCAATCGGCGATGGCGATTGGCGGGGTGAGGTCAGTAGCGCCAGGCGGTAGCCGGGGGGTTCCTTGCGATTTCCAATTGCCCGACTTCGATTGATTGATCCCATAACGCTCAATCGGCAATCGGCATTTGGCAGTGCCCCTAACGGTTGTGTCGTTTGGTCGACGGCCGGTAACGCAGCTGCAAATTAAGAAGCATTGGTTCAGCGGCGCGGACTCCGTCGCGGTAATACACGAGCTGCGGCGCAGGAGCATGAGCTCTTAATACTGTATTGCGATTCGCCCCGGCTTCTTTCTCTTCTTTGGTCCACGCCTGCCCGGCGCCACCTTCTAATTCCACTGAACTACATAAAATCAGGCGGTCGAGCGCAGAGGAGTGGCCCCGGGCCAATCTTCTCTGCGCTCAATACAACGCCGGCGCTTACAGGCGTTGCCTGAATACGGCCCCTATAGCGTCCACTTCGGCGCCTGATCTTCCCAGGAATCCTACCATTTCAATGTCCGGCCACAGGGTGTAAGAGTAACTTGCGCTGCCGCCGCTGCCACCGAAGCGCACCGAGTACTGCCTGTTCTTTGTCTGTATGATTAGCGAATCAATCTTCGCTCCATAGTTGCCGCTAATGCCTACGATGTAATCGTCGGCGGCAATCGCGAATTCGCTCAGCGTGCCACCTCCTTTACCGTGCATGGGCATGTCGACGACCGTTCCGTCCAACTCGTAACTCAGTCCGACGGCGTCTATACGAGCGCCGTGACGGACGCTGACCTTGACTATTCGCGCACCGGCGGGGATGGGCGGATCTGTGAAATCGTCGCCGCCTGTGCCTCCCGAGGGTCCCATGCTGATAAAAGTCTGCCCCGGGGTGGTTGTGCCCTTCGCCGTCAATATCCAGCCCATAGCATCAACCTCGCCGCCGGACCTGCCTGCGAATCCTGCGAATTTAAGTCCCTGCGTGACGTGATACTGGTAATAGACTTCGCCGCCCCCGCCGCCGTAAGGAGGAGACGTGCGTTTGTTCGTCTGGATTACGAGTGAATCAAGGCGCCCGCCGTACCGCCCATAGATGCCGGTCACGTCCTCGTCGGCATCCAGCGTGAACACACTCGGATCGCCGCCGTTGCCGCCGTGCATCGGCAAGTCAGTGGTTGTCCCGTTCAGCTCATAGCTGATGCCTATTGCGTCGATACGCGTGCCGTGCCGCACTCTGATCTTGTTGATGCGTGCGCCGGCGGGCAGCGGCCGCTCTTCAAAGTACGCGCCTCCCGTACCGCCGGATGTTCCGATGCACTCGTTTACTAGCAGCCGATTGTTCCAGCCGATCTGCCACTGACTGTAATCGCACAACTCCAGCGTGTTGGCATCCATGAGACACGAGAGGTGCGCGTCCGGACAGTTAGCACAGTTATAGTTGGGTACGCCGAGGTTGCCGTATGCGCCGCTGCAAGCGCAGTTGCTGGATTTGTACTCGTCCGGGGCGGAGAAAATGTGGCCCGATTCGTGGGCGAAGACGCGGTGGATGTTATCTACACCCCAGTTGTCGTTGTAGTAGCTCATGACCAGGCGCGGGCCGCCTAAGCTCGCGTAAGCGAAGTGGCAAAGCGGGTACTTGGTGAAAAACGCCGCGTAAGACCATTGCGTACCTTTAGTGGTTTTTAGATCCGCAACGTACTGGTTGACCCCGTTCCAGTCGGGAGAGTAGCCCATCTGTCCGAGGGCAGGATCGCGCCACGGAGCTTCGCAAACATCGTAATTGCTGGGCGTACAGTCGCCGGTATTACAGGGCGCGGCGCTGACCGTAATGCGACGCAAGTCATAAACAAATGTCAGGTTGGCGCTGGGCTTCGAGGTTACGAAGAAGTCTAAGCCTTTCTGCACCTCTTGCACTATTTTCTGGTATTCAGAGTCGGAGATGTTCAACCCACTGCCCGTGCCGGAGACGGTCACGACGCCCACAGCAACGGAGTTAACCATGTACGGCCATCCGACCGCCTGGAGCGACTCGTCCAGGTCTTTGGGATGAATATCCGGACTGAGAGTGGCCGGGTCAATCGCATCCGTGACGGGACCTGGAGGCTCGTAGCCGGGTGTGTCCCAGCTTAGCCCTTCGGTCGCATCCGGCTTCTTTTTCTGTAGGAGTTCCGCTTGCCCGGCATTCCAGGCATCGGCCATTAACTGCGAGTCGGAATCAAGGTTGGGCGGCCGTCGGGCGCTGGCGTTCTTCAGTGAGGCCGTGTCGACGTCGTCGGGTAGTTTGGCAACAATCGCCGCGTCGGTGAACTTGTGCGTCACATAAGCGCCGCGCTCCTCTAGCTCCTGTCTCGCGGCGGCATAATTATCCGTAAACAGCAGTACATCTTTTGGCATTGTCTTTCTCCTTATCGCGAGGTTATGAGGTTATGGGGTTATCGCGAGGATGAGTGTCGAAGCATGTGTGGAATCCATCAATGTCGGAATCGTTGAGGTCAATGATCCCGGTCGTATCGCTCCGGGTGGTGGAATCTTGTCCCATACGACCCGGATTATTGTGCTCAGACGATCAGCGGGTTGGTCTCCGAACCGCTGGCCGGTAACGTAGTTGGACTTTGAGAAGCATTGGTTCAGCGGCGCGGACTCCGTCGCGGTAATACACGAGCTGCGGCGCAGGAGCATGAGCTCTTAATACTGTATTGCGATTCGCCCCGGCTTCTTTCTCTTCTTTGGTCCACGCCTGCCCAGCTCCACCTTCTAACTCCACCGAACCAACCTGGATGCTCCACTGCTTTTCCCAGGCTGCGACTTGAGCAGTAGAGAGCTTTTGCGCTTTGTCAGTAATTTCGACGTTAGTCAGCGGTTCAGGCGTGATTAGGATACTGATAACTTCCGCAACCTGGTCGGGCCTGCTTCGCTTCAAAGTAAAATACGGCGGCCCGTCATCCTGAGCCGGAATCTCGATCAGTTTTCCACGGTCGACTTTGTTGTCACCGTTAAGAGTGCGTGTCGTAGGAAAGATAAGATACGGATCACTAAAACTACCATCCGCATACTGCTCACGGTCAATCACGTACAGATAGCCAGTGCGGGCGGCTTCCACGCTGACCCGCACACGGTCGCCCGGAGTAAGTCGGGTGTTTCCTGAAATGCGTTCCGGGATCCAGGCTTCCTCTTCAGATCCTTCCTGCACGAGCAGCCGTTCACCCGAGTCCGACGCGAGCGGACGACGCAAACGCCAAACTGTTACACCAACAACTGAATCACCGTCGACGCCAGTCACAGGGATCGCAGGAGTGGTCAGACGATAACGGCGCGCCCCGGCTCGTTTTTGCTTTACCTGCGTGCCACCTTTGATAAAGGCGGTGTCCCACAACCGTCGCGTGGTTTCGTCCTGATCTTGAGCGGCAACAGAGAGACTGCCGAGGATCAGCGCGGCAACTAAAACCGCGAACCAACAAACTCTTATTTGGCTAACTGGTTTTTTATTGAGCATGGCTAGTACCTCTAAATGATTGACGATTGGCGATTGCTGATTGGGCGATGCCTCTTCCTAATTCCATTCACCTTGCAAAACAAACGCGGCCCAGTAGTAAGGCTGCTGCCACTGTTTTTGCTGCGACATCTCGGCCTGGGCCTTCCGCAAAGCTGCCGCAGGAGACTGGTTCTCCTTCAGCATGCTGCTGTAGAAACGCTGCATTAGCTCAGCCGTCCCTCTGTCGTTCACATTCCATAAACTAACGACAACGCGCCGAGCGCCTGCATACATGAAACCCTGTGTTAGTCCGACCAGTCCCTCGCCTCTGATTTCTTTTCCCAGTCCTGTCTGGCAGGCGCTCAGCACTACTAACTCGGCAGGCAAAGACAAGTTATAAATCTCATGCGCCCGGAGAAAGCCGTCCTGAGGTTGTCCCTCCCGATCGACGAGCGAGAGCACAATTGCCGAAAGATCGGGACGCTCGCTGTCCAGGTAACCATGAGTGGCGAAATGAACATAGCGATACTTGCTAAGCTCAGGCCCAGTGGCTATCGATCGGTTTGCTTTGAAATCTGTCGCTTTGAAATTTCCATTCTGCGGCGAGACTGCGAGAATTCTGTCTGCCTCCTGACGCGTGAAGGGCAACCGTCGAATCTTAAGCTTGCCATCCTCAGCCACATGCTCAAGCAGCCGGGTGTTCGCCGCCGCACTGGCATCAAGACGTGGTCCGTTGTTCCGAGGGCGCGCTTTAATTCGATCGTCGCTGAGCGAAAATACGGGATCGGCGATCACAGCAACCGCATTCGCCGCAGGCTTGCGCTGAAGCAGGTTCTTTCGCTGAACCGCCAGCGCCGACGCTGACGGCAGACTAACTATCTCGTGACGGAGAATCAGTGCGCGGTACTCATTGTTCGTATTTGGCGCCGTCTTGGTTGGCGAAGGCAAGGCAGCAAAAGGTATGAACTGAAGCGCACCATCGGCGACGATGACAAGTCGCTTGCCTTGGAGCTCCGCCGCGACAGGTCCCAGTATCAGTTGACTAAGCTCTGCCGACACCGCAGGCAGTCTCACATCAGCCGCCGCAATACGCTGTTGTTTTTGGGAAACTGATTCTCCTGAAATAGGGGAACTACGGGTTGTCAGCAGACTATAAACTTCCCGGGCGTACTTTTCGATCTGCTCTCGGTTCGCCAACTCATAGCTTCGTAGACCATTCTTTGAAACCAACCAGAGGTAGCTCCGCTCTTTACCTAGCGAATATTCAAGCAGCAAAGTGTCCGAGTCTAATTGCTGTTGTATATCGTTTAAGCTGAGCGGCTGCGGTTGAGTAAGTGCGGCGTAGGAGGGACTGGACCTTCGGATTGAGGCCCGCACTTGTCCGTATTCATCTTCAATTGCTCTGATCTCTTTGATTAGTTCTTGTAGTTGCTCTTCACTGCTCTTCTGCCCGAGCAGTTGGATTTGACGCTGCGCCTTCGCGTTAAGACGCTGTATGAGGTTTCGTTCTCGCTCGATCAGCGCCGCATCAACACCCTGCCGGATATCGACGTGGGCTTCGTTAAGCAATTCAACCAGACTGCGAGCGCGAGCGCGTTCACTGGCTTGCAGCGCCTCCGCATCGTGGCCCTCTGCCGGTTTGCGGCGATGTTGCTGCATTAGTAGATCGATGTAGAGCTTGTAAGCATCCTGCTGGGAGGCGAAGTAAGATGCACGTAGTTGCTGATCGCTCGCTCCGGCCCGCATCGCCTCAATCAGCGTGAGCGCCTCCTCGATGCTCGCGCGCGCGACGCTAACATTCCCTTGTTTGCTGTTCACGGTAGCAATACTTACCAGCGCCCTCGCCGCGCTGTTTCCATCTTCCATAGTGCGCAAAATTCCCAGGGCCTGGTTATAACTCTCCAGTGACTTGGCAGGTTCAGCTAGAAGCGAGTAAACGTGGCCGAGGTTGAGGAGTGTGTAAGCTTCGTAGCGGCGATCGCCAATTTTTCGATTGAGTTGGAGTGCTTCCTGATGATACTCCAGGGCCTTTTGGAGCTGGTTTAAGATGGCATACGCCACGCCCATAAAATCCAGCAGCGCGGCTTCACCCCGCGGGTTTCCCACAGCGCGGCGCAGCGGCAACGCTCGCTCATAGTATTCAAGCGCCTTTTGCGGCTCACCGCGGGCCACGTAAACCATCCCGATGCTCCCAAGGGTATTGGCCTCGCCCTCCTTATCACCGACGGTGCGGCGCAATTGCAGTGACTGTTCAGCGTAAGAAAGAGAACTGTCCAAATTGCCCAATCGGTAGTACAGCAGGCCCAGATTGTAGAGTGCGATGGCCTCGCGGCGCTGATCGGCGATGCCTCTCAGAATCGGCAGCGCCTGGTTGTAATACTCGAGCGCGCTTTGCCATTGGCCCAGGTCGGTGTAAACCTTGCCGATGTTGTTGAGGATGGATGCTTTTGTCGACCGGTCCTCAACCTGTTCATAGATTTTAAGTGCTCGTCTGTAGTAGTCCAGCGCCTGTGGTTGGTCGCCGAGAACGTTACGGACACCCCCGATGTAGTTGAGAGTCCCGGCCTCCCGGCGTCTATCTCCTGCCGCCTGGAAGAGCGGCAGCGCTTGATTAAATGCATTCAGAGCCTTGGGAAATTCGCTCGACTGCGCATGAATGGAGCCAATGGTGTTTAGTGTCAGAGCTTGCCAGTATTGATCTCCCGCAGCGAGAAAGAAGCCCAGTGCCCGCTCATAGTTCTTAATGGCAGCGATGCGTGTAGGAGCGGTTCGTTGCGTGCGGAGGCTTTCACCTGTCTCGAAGGCTCGCGCTGCCATGAGTAGATTCGAGTCAGCTGGAGTAACCGCACCTAAAGCCGCTACCTTGATCAGATAAATTCCGGTTGGCGCCTTCATGTTGGGGGACCGCACTTGCAGTTTATGATCACCTGAAACCGCGGCCTCCCAAACGACCAACTCAGGGCCGTATTGATCATTGGGACTGTCGATGGTTAGCAGCTTTTTCCCATCGGGCCCCAGCAGCGTGACCACTATGTCAACGCCCTTTTGTTCGACGTCGACGTGTAAAAACTCGCCTTGTTTTAAGTTAACGACAAAATCCTGAGTTTCGCCGCCTTTTAGTTCTCTCTCGAGTTGCTTACCTGCCGTCAGCACAGCCGGCTCTCCTTGAGAAGGGTTTCCGGCCGGAAATGCACTGTGACGCCCGTCTGCGACGTATGCCTTCCCATGTGAAGACGACGAAGCGCAGAGGACCAGCAACAGTATCCCGCCGAATACCGACAAACTTAATGAGAGCTTCTGGTAAGTAGTTCGCAACATAGTGCTCGAGTGGAGCTGTAAGCCCCGACAGTTCTGCAGTTCTCTGCCGCGCTGCTTGAATTATTTGAGGAAGGTGACAGCCCCTGGAGATGTCACCTTACCTGCAACCTTTTCTATTCCAGGAAATTTCCCTTCGAGTACGAGCACCTTAACCTTCGGGTGGCCGGTCCTCTGCCGTCCAGTTGTCTTCTGCCTGATCAAGACGCGGGTCGTTAAGCACCCCGGAAAACTTGTTCGGGTTAACCGGAGGAGCAAACGAGAAGGTGTAGGTGCCAACAATGTAGCCCGCTTTCCGCTGGTCCTCGGTAACGTCTTTAAGCTCAAACCCGAATTCAATCATCGCAGCGGGTTTAGATATCTGACAATTTTGGCTCAGCATTACGGAAGGCACGCTGTAGGCTGCGGTCCATTGCAACGTCTTCCTGTCCTGGGAGAAGGTCAGTTGTGCAGGATACTCGCAGGGGTAGTGCGGGTCGTCAATCAGAAGCGTGAACACCTTGCCTTTCGGAAGGCTAATATGCTGTTGGGGACTGGGCGTAGACATTGTTGCTCTCCTTTTTTGCGGTTCGGGACCGCTCTGGGTTGTGCTCAATTCCGCCGGTGGCAACCGAGTGTCCGGGAAGGACTTTAGGGCCGGCTGCCCCGGCCGCTACCGGGAACGAAAATCGTCTTCTAACTACTAACGCGAGGGCCGGCTCACAAAACCACCACGGTGGAAGAAATAAACAAGGGGCCTAACTGAGAAGACCATCAGCGGAGCCGACCGGAAAAGGATTTTTGACTGTGCTTTCGGAAACCGAAGTGGGCGCATGATATTCCGCGGGCTTGGCAAGGTCAACCGTGGACGGTATTGATGCCCTTAATTATGCGCGAG
Organism: Pyrinomonadaceae bacterium; assembly: GCA_963826235.1. GTDB lineage: Bacteria > Acidobacteriota > Blastocatellia > Pyrinomonadales > Pyrinomonadaceae > PSRF01. Next base: position 322,447 of record CAWGWE010000004.1, read on the forward strand.
CCTAATTGCATGGGCGATGAAAGATTCGCTGGATCGTAGTGTCGTTTGCGGTGGGGTCTCCGTCTTTTCAACCTGCAATTTGTCCGCAGGAGATTCGCTGAGCAGGCGTTTTAACGACCGACTCAAGCTGGCATCGCTAATCACGCCCCGGTCAGTCTCGTTTGCGAATTTTTTAGTGGCTTCAAGCTCTGCGTGGGGGGCAGCAGACCAAAGCAGCCAAAGAGTCTCAGTTCCTCGCTCGGCATCAAACTTAAACCAGCTTCGCTCGGGAATCTGAATCTGCTGATTCTGACTAAGCAATGCGGAGCCGTCGTTTGCCGTGGTTGATGGAAAGAGAACCTGTAAAGGGTTCTCCTCGGTTGGGCTCTCGTTGAGAATGTAAAGATAACCAGCTTGTGGACTGCTTAGATTCAAACGGACCTGATAGTCCCGCTCAAAATTGATTTCAGTTGCAAGCCGGAAGGGATTTTCGAAGGGTTTACCATTTCGATACTTCTGCACGGTGATCCAATAGATAAGTTGGCGCACCGGCGGCGCCGGCGTTATTGCCTCTGTTTGGAGAACGGGGCTGGACCGGGAGGCAAGCCAGGCGCGGATGCCAAATGCGGTCGCCGCAATCAAGACCAGTGCGGCTACTGCAAGACCGACAGCCTTTTTCCCGTTTCTGACGGGCGCTGTCGGCTCCCGCGACTGTAGCGTTTGCTGATCACTTCTTGAAGCCTCTCTGGGGAGCGCGAATTCGGAAACAGCGGAGCGCCCGATCTCCGACTCAAACTCCAAACGCTTTCTTAGATTCCGGAGATCGATCAGCAAGTCAGTAGCAGTTTGATATCGTTCGCCGCGCTCCTTCGCTATCGCTTTGCGAACGATGCGTTCCAGTTCATCCGGCACTCTTTGCTTGGCCCATTGTGAGAGCGGCGGCGCTTCCTTCTCAAGAATCTCCACGATTGTGTGGTTCCCCGTCGCGCCGCGGAAAGGGACGCGTCCGGCAACCATTTCATAGATAACAATCCCCGTGCTCCAAATATCGGTGCGTTCGTCAACCGGCAGTCCCTGGCTTTGTTCGGGCGACATGTAGACGACGGTACCAACGACATTTCCCGGCGCGGTCTTGAATTCCGTGGGCGCTTCGGTGTCGGTAAGCAGCCCGCTCTCGGTCGCATTACTTTTCTCCGTTAACTTTGCCAGGCCAAAATCTAAAACTTTGACGATGTGGTCGCGGCGACGGATCATCACATTCTCAGGCTTGATGTCGCGGTGAACGATCCTCGCTTCGTGAGCTGCCTCGAGCGCTGCCACGATTTGTGCGCTAATCTCCAGAACCTCTTTCAGTCTCGGTTGTGTGTGCTGCAGGTAACTGCGCAACGTTTCCCCGTCGATATACTCGGTCGCCAGGAAAGCCAGCGAGTCAACTTTTCCAAACTCGAAAACAGTCATGATGTTTGGTTGGTTGAGTGTTGAAGCAACCTTTGCTTCCAGGGCGAAGCGTTGCATCCGCCTTACATCCGAAGCGAAATCCTCGGGCAGAATCTTCAGTGCCACTCGGCGGTCAAGCCTGGTGTCCGTTGCAAGGTAAACTTCTCCCATGCCTCCTGCGCCGAGCCGCTCCAGAATCAAATACGATCCTAGTAGCTGTCCTTTCTTCAACCTGAAATCTTCCCCGTCATCCGTTGAGTCTTTGAATACGCCCGCAACTCTTTCGACGGCGGGTGAAGCCATGAAACCCTGCGCTGCCGCTTCCTGATGCGACGCAATCAGTTTCTCAACTTCCTCGCGCAGAGCTTCGTCAGTTCCACATTGCTCGCAAAGATAGTCAGCGCGTGCGTCTTCCTCGAGTGCCAGGGCCGACTCGAAAAGACGACTGACTTCATGGTAACGATCAGATTTCATGGGGCTGCGATTCGGTTAACTGCTTGTAGATCCAGGCCCTGGCCATATTCCAATCGCGCATCACGGTGTTAGCGGAGATTTTCAATAGCGAAGCAATCTCGTCATTGTTCAAGCCACCAAAGTAGCGGAGTTCCACTACCTGGCTGCGACGTGGGTCAAGCTTGGCCAAACTACTTAAGGCTTCGTCGAGGAGCAATAGTTCACGCGCGCGCTCTTTGGTCACGAGGGCCGCTTCGTCAAGGACCACTTTCTGCGCCCAACCTCCGTGCTTATCGCTGGCGTACCGGCGAGCATGATCGACGAGAATCCTCCGCATGATTTGGGAAGAAATACCAAAGAAATGTGATCGATTTGCCCAATGTACGTTCTTTTGATCCACGAGGCGCAGGTAAGCCTCATTGATCAGAGCCGTGGTTTGTAGCGTGTGCCCTTTTCGCTCCCGCCTCATAAAGCGGTGCGCCATGCGGCGCAGTTCTTCGTAAACGAGTGGATAGAGCTTGTCGAGTGCGGCTTGATTTCCGCCGCTCCACTCCACGAGCAGCTGGGTAATTTCGTGAGGCGGCGTTGGGTTGGCTCTACTGACAGGCATTGGCCTGGATCCTCCAGCGCTGCTGTTGCTTCAGCGTTGGAATTCTATTTCAGCCGCGCGCCGTTGGGAACGTCTTCAGTGAACGTAGCGATTACCGGGCGGCCTTCTTCTCCAATCGAAGCGGCGACGACCATACCCTGGGATTCATATCCGCGAAGCTTGCGCGGTTTAAGATTCGCCACGACGACCACTTTCTTGCGGACGAGGGCTTCGGGTTCGTAGTACTGCGCAATACCTGCCAAAACCTGACGTGGCTGCGCTTCGCCTACATCGATTGTAAGTAACAATAGTTTGTCAGCTTTAGGAATGCGTTCCGCAGTCAACACTTCGCCAACTTTCATCTCAACTTTCGCAAAGTCGCCGATCTCGATGAAACTGGTAACACCCTCAACGGCGTCCGCCTCAGTCGCGCCCTGCATCGGCGGCTCAGGTTTCGTAGCCGCGGCAGCTGGCGCATTAGCGACTGCCTCGGCTTCAGTAGCATGGGGCTCGGGGTTTTTGATCTCGTCCATTGTTTTCCCTTTGTCGATTCGCGGAAAGAGAGGTTTCACTTCTCCAATCTTTTGGCCGACTGTCAGTCCGCCCCACTTTAGCCCGGCGGGATCAACTGTCGCAGGCGAACCAGTGAAGCCGAGCTGGTTGTAAATCTCCTGCGACGCTTGCGGCATGACTGGATAGAGCAGGACGCACAGCCAGCGCAAAGACTCAGCTGCGCGATACAGTACAGCATTAAGAGTTTCGCCCTGGTTCTCATCCTTGGCCAGATCCCAGGGTTTTGCATCGCTGATCATCTTGTCTACGCGCGCGACTACTGACCACGCAACCTCGAGCGCCCGGCTAAATGAGTAGTTGTCAAATAACTGGAGATACTGATCCCGCGCGTGCTCAATGAAGCCGGCGACAGTGGTTTCATCCGTATCGATGCCGCTGCGTTTCGCGAGCAGCAGTTTCTCTTCAGAAATTAATCCAGACGGAACACTGCTTTCGGCGTAGCGACTGATCATCGTGAGCGTACGACTGGAAAGATTGCCCAGGCCGCTGGCCAGGTCGCTGTTGGTGCGGTCAATCAGAGCTTCGTATCCGAAACGGCCGTCCTGGCCAAACACCATTTCACGCAGACAGAAATAACGGATTGCATCGATCGCGAAATGCTTGTGAAGCACATCGAGCTCAACGGTATTTCCCAGCGTCTTGGACATCTTGCGGCCGGCCTGATCGACCCACATGCCGTGGGCGATGATGGCCACTGGTTGCTCCACTGCTGCAGCCATCAGAAACGCCGGCCAATAGACTGCGTGGAAGCGCAGGATGTCTTTGCCGACAAGATGGAGTGCGGGCCAGAACTTCTTGAACCCGACAGCGCGCTCGCGCTCTTCGTTACCATAGCCCACCGCCGTGATGTAGTTCGTGAGGGCGTCGAACCAAACGTAAATGGAGTGTGAAGGATCATCAGGAACGGGAATGCCCCACTTGACTGAGGTGCGCACACGACTGACTGACAGGTCTTGCAATCCGCCCTGCACGAAACTGATCACTTCGTTGCGGCGCGAGTCAGGACGAATGAAATCGGGGCGGCTCTCATAGAGCTCAATCAGCGCCTCGGCATAGTCGGAGAGCCGAAAGAAATAACTCTCTTCACTAACCCGATCGAGCGGCGTCTCATGAATCATGCAAAGCGGACTATCGCCAGCGTTGGCCGGCTTAATAAATTCGTCTTCGGTTTTGTACGCCGCACACGGAGCACAAAACCAACCTTCATAGTGACCTTTATAAATCGCGTCGCGACCTTTGGGAGTTTGCGACTTTGCCACCTCGCGCCAGAATTTACTGACTCCTTCCGCGTGAAACGGATAAGTGGTGCGCATGAAGATGTCGTAGCCGCCGTGCTCGGTGTCGAGCCCGAACTGCGCCGTCATCTTTCTGTAATAGGCAACAACGTAGTCAGCCTGCTCCTGGGGAGTGCGCCCAGCTCGTTCAGCCGCGCGTTCGATGTTGATGCCGTGCTCGTCAGTGCCAGTCAGGAAGTAGGTCTCAATGCCGCGTTGTTCTTTGTAACGATGCACAGCATCCGCGACGATCATCGTGTAGAGATGACCGAGATGAGGCAGGCTATTCGCGTAGTAGATTGGAGTGGTTACGTAGAAAGTCATTGAGATAGGCCTGGGTTCAAAGGTGCAGGGGAAAGGGGGAAGAGGGGAACAGGGTAAAGGGAAAGACCAAGAAGCGGACACAACATTGCGAGCTTCGTCCGCTTATTCCCCTTTTCCCCTTTCCCCCTTTCCCCCCTTCATTCCCTTCCCGTGATCAACGCCATCGCTTCGGCACGCGTTCGGGGATCGTTACGGAAACCACCGAGTACCGCGGACGTTATAGTCGTGGCGCCTGACTTCCTCACTCCGCGCAGCGTCATGCAGGTGTGTTCGGCCTCAATCACTACCATCACACCCACCGGCGTTAATCCCTTGTAAAGTGTGTTCGCGATATCGGTTGTTAATCGCTCCTGCAGTTGCAGCCGGCGCGAGAATGTTTCGGCTAGTCGGGCCAGTTTCGAGATCCCGAGAATGCGGCCATCTTTCGGAATGTAAGCGATGTGACATTTACCGACGAACGGCGCCAGATGATGCTCACACAATGAGGCGATGCTGATGTCTTTTACGATTACCATCTCGTCGTGCTTATCGCCTGGCAGCGGCACCACATGCGCACGTGGATCTTCGCGCATTCCTGCTGTTAACTCCGCGAACATTTCAGCGACGCGCCGCGGCGTTTCCTGCAGGCCCGCACGTTCCGGATCCTCGCCCAAGCCCTCAAGAATCAGCCGCACGCCCTGTGCGATCAGATCGAGATCGACTTCGGTGTAGGTATTCGTCTTGGGTTCGTCGGAAAACTTGGTAGCCATTGAGTTCAAACCTTGGGCGCGTTCGCTAACGCCAGACGCACTGCACGCTCGACTGTGCGAAAAGGAATACCGGCGCGCACGGCCGCCGCCTGGACCTGATCAAATTCCGGCATCTCGTTCACCACATGGCCATTCATTCGCGCTACTTTAACACCAATCGCACCGTACTGCGTTTCCACCTTTATCACCTGACGCTCCAATGAGCGCCGCTCTACTGCATAGCTGCGGATGCCGAGTGTTGTGGTCTCCGCAAACAGCATTTGCGTGACTGCCTCTTTCTCGGCTGCGTTGCAGAGCACGGACAAGAGCACACCAGGGCGGTTCTTCTTCATCTGAATCGGCGTGAAGTAACAATCAAGCGCGCCAAGCTCGAGTGCTCGCTCCATCACATGGCCGAAAACCTGCGGCGACAAGTCGTCAATATTCGTTTCCAGCATCCAGAGAGTTTCGAGTTTCGCGTTTCGGATTTCGCCGGACCTCCTGCTCCTGTCCGATCAAAACCCGGAGGGCATTCGGAAAGTTTTCATAAGTCCGGCTGCCGGCGCCGTAACCCGATCGATCGAGCTGCATCGGCGGCAAGGGGCCGTATTCATCACAAACTGAAGTGATGATCGCGGCGCCTGTCGGAGTCACAAGTTCGCCTTTGATTTCAGTGGCATAGATCGGCGCGGCTTTCAGCAGCTCGGTCACCGCGGGAGGCGGAACTGGAAATCGCCCATGCGCCATTTCAACTGTGCCGCTTCCCACGTGAAGCGGCGAACAAACAAAACGATCGATTTGAAGCAAATCAAAACAGATCGCAGCGCCAACGACATCTACAATCGCGTCGAGCGCCCCGACTTCATGAAAGTGAATGCGTTCGATTGGTTGATTGTGGACCGCAGCTTCGGCTTCAGCGAGCCGGGAAAAGATCTTCGCGGCCCGCTCCTTAACGCGATCGTTTAAGCGCGAATCGTAAATAATTTTGAGAACGTCGCCGAGATGGCGATGGACGTGTTCCGGTTTTATCGTCACGCGGGCGTGGGTGCAACTTAGGCCGGCACGATCGACTTTTTCAAACTCAACTGAAAACCCTTCAACGTCCAGCAGAGCCAGTTGCGCGCTAAGCGCTTGCGGGTCAACTCCGGCGCCAACAAGGGCTCCCAGAATCATGTCGCCACTAGCACCGGCGAAACAGTCGAAGTAGAGGGTTTTCATTAGGCAGAAGTCAGTAGTCAATAGTCGGTAGCCAGTAGTAGCTATCGGATGTCACTGTCGATCACCGTTAAGTAAATCAACCTTCTTTAGATGCAGAGATCAGTGGCAACACTTCCCCAGCCTTCCGGTTAACACCTCGTGGCAGAGGTTAGAAAGCGGAGTTCGGTTCTGGATTGACTTCGCAAACAAAAGCTCCGGCCTCTCGAGCAATCTCCGGCAGGGCGGCGGCAGGATAGACCAGCGCGGACGTTCCAATCACAAAACAAAGATCACAACTAGCTGCTGCCTCAGCGGCTATCTCAAAAGCACCCGCAGGCAACATCTCACCAAACAACACCACGTCCGGCCGAACCGGATCTCCACAAGCGAAACAGCCATCGGCGCGCTCGCCCTCGCGATTGATCTCCTGCCGCGAGTGGCAGGTCGAACAACGGGCACTCCAAATACTGCCGTGTAGTTCGATCACGTCTCGAGAGCCCGCGAGCTGATGTAGGCCGTCGATGTTTTGAGTGACTAATTTGAAGTTGGGGAACTGCGATTGCCAGGTTGCGAGCTCACGATGGGCGGCATTCGGCTTAAGTGCACTAAGCAACTGTCGCCGGTAGTCGAACCATTCCCAAACGGCGTGCAGGTTCCGGTGCACCATCTGCGCCGACGAAATCACGTCGAAGGGCATTCCCTTCCAAACCGCCGTATCGCCGCCGCCCCGAAACGTTGGCACGCCCGATTCAGCAGAAACTCCGGCGCCGGTAAGCACCACAACCCGGCCCGCGCTTTTGAATCGCTCACAAAGATCCCTTGAAATAGTAACTTCACTCACTGTCTGCATGGGTCGATTTGATGTTAGCAGATTCGATTGCCGATTGCCGATTGGCGATTGCCGATTAGCCCCTGGCAAAGAAGCATATCGGAAATTCGCAATCGGCAATCGGCAATGTGAGACCCCCTTCATAACGTAAGATTGTGCACGTTCCGCCATCGGTAATCGCCCTAATTGGCAATTGGCAATTGCCAATCGGCAATGAACGGAATTGGCAATCGGCAATCGACAATGTGCGCTATACTCTCCGCTTTTCCACAACGGCCAATAAGCACGCAACGCACCAGTGACCTTAATCAAACTGCAGCAGAAGCTGAAACGAAACGTCGAGGCCGCCGCGCTTGAACTATTTGGCGTTGAGCTCGAACAAATACCCGCCGAAACTCCTCCCAAGACTGAGTTGGGTGATCTAGCCTTTCCGGTCGCTTTTGAACTAGCTAAACGAATCAAGCAAGGCACGGGCGTGAAACTCGCGCCGCGATCGATCGCGGAGCAACTCAAAACGAAGCTTGAGGCGGACGAAGAAGTTGAGCGCGTCGAGGTGGCCGGCGCCGGCTACATCAATATCTTCTTTAATCGGGCCACGTTGCTGCGCTCCTTCGCCATCACGCCGCAGCCCGAACCGGAAATAGAAGCCATTCCCGCCGACTCATCCGCCATCCGTCCGAAGCAAATGGTCGAGCACACCAGCATCAACCCAAACAAGGCCGCGCACATCGGTCACGTGCGCAACGCGGTACTGGGCGACACCTTTGTGCGAATTCTGCAAGCTGCAGGCGAGCGCGTAGAGATTCAAAACTATATTGACAACACTGGGGTGCAAGTCGCCGATGTGGTTGTCGGTTTCATGCACATCGAACAAAAGACGCTTGATGAAATCAAAGACCTTGATGCTTCCCTGCCCGAGAACCGGCCCTTCGATTACTACTGCTGGAACCTTTACACCCAGGTAGGTCTCTTCTACCGCGATGGCAATCCCGATGGTGCGACTAATCCCGAGCGGCTAAAGCTGCGCATCGAAATACTCCACGCGCTCGAAGCAGGCAATAACTCAATTGCCGAGCTTGCAGATTATGTTGCCACTAGAAATGTGCAATGTATTCTCGACACGATGGAGCGTTTAGGTATTCGGTATGACTTGCTGGCACGCGAGTCTGAGATTCTGCACCTGCATTTTTGGGAGCGAGCATTTGAGTTGATGAAAACTGCCGGCGTGATTCGCCTGGAAGATCAAGGCAAGAATAAAGGCTGTTGGGTGATGCCGTTTGAATCGCACACCGGCACAGACGAACACGAAGCTGACAAGATCATCGTCCGTTCCAATGGAACCGTGACCTACACCGGAAAAGACATTGCTTATCAACTCTGGAAGCTTGGCCATCTCGGGCTGGATTTCAATTACAAACCGTTTCGCAAGTATCCCGACAACTACGTCACCTGGATAACCACGGGCGAACCGAATGCTGAAGTCTTGCCGGAAGTCCCGAGGCCAAACTTTGGCGGTGGCGTCACGGTCTACAACGTCATCGACTCGCGGCAATCCTATCCACAGGAAATCGTCCAAAGGGGTGTGGCTGCCCTGGTTCCTGAACTGGGGAAAGAAGCAAGCGTCCATTTGAGCTACGAGATGGTCGCGCTTTCCCCAGCTGCCTGCACTGAACTTGGAATTCAGTTGAGCGCTGAAGATCGCGTTAAGCCGTACATCGAAATGAGCGGTCGCAAAGGGTTGGGAGTAAAAGCGGACGACTTGATCGCTCGTCTGGAAGCTGATGCGCTTCGTGAAGTCGAACAGCGACATCCAGAGCTCACCGCGGCCGAGGCCCAGGCGACTGCGCACGATATCGCGGTTGGGGCGCTGCGTTATTTCCTGCTGAAGTTCACACGCAATTCAGTGATTGCTTTCGACTTTAAAGAAGCGCTTTCGTTCGAAGGAGAAACCGGCCCCTACTGTCAATATGCAGCCGTGCGTGCCAATTCGATATTTCGCAAGTTGGATGAACCTGCGCGCCTTGCAGCGAACCAGATGCTGCAGCAAACAACCGGCGATGCAACACTTCAACAACGCGCGACTGCAGTGCTTGGTGATGAAGCGGGGACGGAAGTGTGGGCTTTGGTTATGTTGGCCCAGCGGCTGGACGAGGTAGTGATGCAATGCCGGTCGTCAGAAGAGCCTGCAAATCTCGCGAAGTACACCTTCAACCTCGCCAAGAGTTTTAATCTTTTCTACCACCGCCACCGGATCATCGCTGAGACCGACGAGATGAAGAAGGCGATTTTGATAGCGGCAGCAGACATTGCACGACGGCAATTGACAACATCGCTTAGGATTTTAGGTATCAGTGTTCCGGAGAGGATGTGAGGTCGACTTGAGTCGCCTTTAAAAGCCGGGGTGCTGCACTGCAGGGAGGATAAGGGTTCAACGAGTCGGCGTAGCCGAAGGCAGAGTTTAGCCCAGGGTGAAGCGAGCGTAGCGAGCGCAAACCTGGGATAACCGCACCTAAATAAATAAGAGCCCGCTTTAGCGGGCGATAGAAAAAGTGGGTCTAGATCTTTAGAAGTCCTCCCGACTTTTAGTAAGACTGTCGTTCAGGTTAAAGTACGGCCATGCTCATCCTGATGAAAAGCGGAGCTAATGACGCTCAAGCCGAAGAAGTTGTGCACACAATCCAGCAACTCGGCTTTCAGGCCCACGTGATGCCCGGCGCGGTTCGGACAGCAATCGGTGTTACCGGAAACCAATCACCAATCGACCCTTCGCGCTTTGAAACGCTTCCCGGCGTCTCTGAAGTGATTCGTGTGAGCAAACCATACAAGCTTGTTACCCGAGACTTTCGCCCGGAGAAAACGGTCGTGCGCGTGGGCGATGCGACTATTGGTGGAGATGACCTGGCAATCATTGCCGGTCCTTGCGCTATCGAGAGCCGGGCGCAAGCCCTTGCGATCGCCCAAGCAGTGCAGAAGAGCGGCGCTCGATTTTTTCGTGGCGGCGCATTTAAGCCTAGAACATCTCCGTATGCATTCCAGGGACTTGGCGAAGAAGGCTTAATAATCCTCGCAGAGATTCGCGACACCTACGGCTTAAAAATCGTTACGGAAGCGCTTGATGAACCTGGAGTCGATCTGGTTGAGCGCTACGGCGACATCATTCAAATCGGCGCCAGGAGCATGCAGAACTTTACTTTATTGCGACGCGTAGGTAAGTCGCGCTTGCCCGTGCTTCTTAAACGCGGACCGGCTGCCACACTTGATGAGTGGTTGCTTGCTGCGGAGTACATCATGTCTGAAGGCAATTATCAGGTTGTGCTTTGTGAGCGTGGAATTCGAACTTTCGCCCAGCACGCACGCAACACACTCGATCTTGCAGCGATTCCGGCAGTGCGTCGTCTTTCACATCTGCCTGTGATTGTTGATCCTTCGCATGGCACCGGGAAAAACTACATGGTAACGCCACTTGCGCGCGCCGGAGTCGCAGTTGGTGCGGACGGCTTGATCGTCGAGGTTCACGATCAACCAGCTCAGGCCCTTTCCGACGGCGCTCAGGCGCTGACACTGGACCAATACGAACGGCTTGTCAGCGAAGTGCGATCGATTCATGAAGTGATTTCACCCGCAGCCGTTATTTAGGAATTAACTCCGCCAGACTTCCCTTCCAGAATTTCCGCCAGGTCGCGGGAAAATACCGAGCGAGGAATTACGACATCGTAGCCGGCGGCGACCGCAGCCTTCTGTAAGTCCGCTCGCACATGAGAAAAGAATCCGAGCAACCGAATTGAGTTAAGCTTCTCGTCTGATTTGAGTGCTCTTGCCACTGCGATCGGATCGACGCTCTCTGCGTGGAGATCAACGATGATTAGATCCGCCGCACCTTCGCGTGCAACCCTAAGCAAGGCTTCCGCATTTCGCACTGAACGTAAGGTCACATCAAGGTCTTCGGCCGTCGCGCGGATTTTCGACATGAACAACATATCCTCGACTGCTGCGATGATCGTGCGACTCATAGGGTGTGTATCGAGTGTCGGGTATCGGGTGTCAGTACCACGACGCTGTAGCGATCTCAAATGCAATTGCTGAAAACTCGCATTCGAGTAAAGATGAGTGGATGTCTGCTACGGTGCAAATCGAAACACTAGACACTCAAACGGTCCCCGTTGAGTCGAAAGATTCCGATAGGACCACGGCCGCCATCAGCTCTCCTTCATTCATCGTAGCGTCGTACAACATTCGTTATGCTGTCGGCCAGTTTCTAATTTCCACCGGGCTGTTGCGGAAAGTTGGTTACAACTTACCGCAGCCGCGCGCCGAGCGTGTTGCAGAAAACATCGTGAACGCGGCCAGCGCTTTCGCAAGTGGATCATTGCTGCCGCATGTCGATATCTTAGCATTGCAAGAGGCCGACAAAGGGACGGCCCGGACCGGACGACATCATGTCGCGCGCGAGCTGGCCGAACAGCTGGACATGTCCTGGGTTCACGTTGCCGCCGGGATTCCGCGAGGTGTTCCGCCAGCGCCGCGTCAATGGTGGCTTGATTTCGAAGAACAAATTGGGTTGCACGACGAAGGTGACACGGGAGTCGCGCTGCTTAGCCGCGTCGCTATGAATGATGTAGTACGTATCGACTTGCCGTGGCATGAATGCCCCTGGCGGCCGCGACTGGCAATGGCAGTAACTATCAAGGTCGATTCACAGACGTTGCGTCTCATCAATGCTCATGTCGATCCCCATGCTGCTGTTGGCGGGCAACTTGAGCAGCTCGAGGTGTTAGTGGATCACGCAAACCAATTCAGCGGTCCCAGCCTGATTTTAGGAGACTTTAATACGCTGACTCGACGCAAGGCTTTGGAGACACGCAACTATCTCGAGTCGCAGGGATTCACAACCCCGTTTCGCACGGGCACGCCGACATGGCGAGGATTTGGCTTGCGCCTGCATGCAGATTGGATTTTTGTGCGCGGCGTTGAGATAAAGAGATTTGGGGTCGCGCGGCCGCTTAATGTTTCCGACCATTGGCCGATTTGGGCCGAAATCAAACCGCGGTAGTTTCGCGTTTCGAGTTTCAAGTTTCGAGTTCGCTTTTTCCTTGAGATTTAACTCGGAACGGTGTCTCAAAACATCATGAAAAGAACGACGGAAAACGCGGAACGCGAAACTCGAAACTCGAAACTTATCGTCAGTCGCGACAATTCCCTTCTACGCCAAGCGCGTGCCGTTCGTGATGGCAAAGACGAGACCCTCATTTTTGTCGAAGGCTTACGCCTATGCGAAGAAGCGCTGCGCTCCGATTTGACAATTCATGCCGTGGTCTACTCGAACGAGATCGCGCAGAAAGAAAGAGCGGCGGCGTTGCTTGCTGAATTGGCAAAGGTTTGCGAACGGCTGGGCGAAGTCAGTGAATCGCTGTTGGCAACGGTTTCTTACACCAAGACTCCACAAGGAATGATCGTGCTTGCCGGGCGGCCAGTTTCAGGTAAAGAGCGACTGGCGGCTAGAAAAGCGCAGCCACATCTGCTGGTTATCTTGGACGGCATTAATAACCCGGTAAACGTTGGCGCAATCATTCGCAGCGCCGAGGCGTCCGGCGCGACTGGCCTTATAACAACGGGTAAGTCCTCCGATCCCTTTTCGCCAAAGGCATTGCGCGGCGCGATGGGTTCTGCCTTTCGGCTTCCAATCTGGCATCAGGCAACTTATCAGGAAGCCCTGGCTTGGTGTGCCGAACAACGGATCAAAACTGTGTGCACGGACGTTAGGGCGTCGAAACTGCATACCGAGATCGACTGGCAGGGCCCCATCGCCTTAATCCTGGGATCGGAATCTCTAGGACTTGCAGCTGAACAAGTAGAAATGGCTTCAGCGGAAGTGAAGATTCCGATGCATGGATCAGTGGAGAGTCTTAATGTTGGAGTTGCGGCGGCTGTAATACTTTACGAGGCTGCGCGCCAGAGAATGTCTAACCCTTGATGATTGCCGGTAGCAAGGGGGAAATCCAATACAAAACAAATTACCGCCAAGGCGCCAAGAAACTCCATGTTCCGCCAAGAATTTTGAGAGGGAGTTTAATTACAATTACAATTGGTGAAGATTGAGATTGCTGCCGTGCACCGCGTAGCGGCCCGTTGAGTTTAGCCCGGCTTTTCAAAGCCGGGTTGGAGTACACGCGTTTCGCCACGTCGCATTAGCGACGCCTGACTCGTCGATATCACACGTCGACGGATGAACCCGGAGCGGGGGCGAGCCCACCTTCCTGACCTGAGAGATTCCTAAGCTGAAGATTTCCTGAGTTGAGTTGCTTGTATTGAACGTCCCGCCTAAAACTTCCTGTAGATCGCGATGCCCCAGAAGTTCACGTCAGGAGGCAGACTGTTCCAATGGTCATAGGCGTGAGAATCGTCTGACTTGTATCGCAGTTTGTAATTCCCAGCCGGAAGGGTAATCACCTCATCAATCTTACGATTCTTACCGGCGCCGCCCGCGTGAGTGGTCTTCGGTTCCTGCATTTCCCAAACGGGAAGTCCCTTGTCGACATTTTCGATCCAACCGTAGTCATACATCTGGCCGGCCTGGCCCTCACCAATCGAGAAGATTCTCACCTGTTGAGTACGCGGGAGATTGAACATCACCGTTTTATCTTCATTGTCGAGGACACGGACGATCTCGGCGACCACGCTCATTTTTGCCAAATCTTCGGGCATGGGTTTCGAGAAGAGCTCACCGTAGGTCTTCATCAATCGCGCCGCCTCATCAGCTTTGCCCACGCTCTGAAAAATGCGAATTTGGGTAATGAGTTCCTTCACTCGCAAAGCTGTAAAAGGATCCCCCGCCGCTGGCTGAAGTTGGGTGCGCAGTTCTGCTGCTGGTGCATCCCAGTTCACAGCTGTAAATGGTTTCCCGAACTTCTCAGGAAAGATGAACGTCCTGAGGAACGCCATAGCCACCGGCGAACTGGTAGCGTCGCCACCGCCGAGATCGGTTGGCCGGCTCAGGTTATCCGAGTTCGCCATGATGATGAACGTCATATTTCGTTCGGGCACTTTCAGGATAAAGGAGGAGTTACCAGTCCAATAGCCGTAGTGCCAAAGGAACTTAGTGCCCTGAAAATTTTGCGTGAACCAACCTAAACCATAGGGCAACGGCTCACCCTTAGTTGAAACCGCGGGTGTGAACGCGAGTTGCTGCGTCTCTTTCGAAAGAAACTTTCCCTGATCGATGGCGATGTCATATTTCGCCATATCGAGCACGGTAGAGATCAGCCCCGCTGAAACACTGAAGCCCTGCGGATAATTGATCTTGACCGGATTAAATGAGCGATCGAGAGCATAAGGCTTGGCTAATGTCTTTGAAATCGTATCGAAGCGCTGTTGGCGTTTTTCAGTGATCACAGAACTGTTGAGTGGCGACTGGTGCGAGTGGACAAGTTTCCAAACGCCATCCTGCTTGTTCCAGAACATTGAGCTGCGCCAGGGACCATCGGGACGAACCGGCCCGTTAGGCGGAGTGATAGTTCCGGACATGATGAAAGTGCTTATCGCATTGGAACCGTAGACCGCTGTCTCCACGTCCTGCACTTCAAATTTTAGTTTGAAGCCTGCCTGAAAAAGCTGTCGCATCTCGGGTCCGTCAATGAATGAAGTTAAAAAGCCTCCTTCGCCGGGATACCTATTCTGGAGGGGGCTGAGAAGCTTTTCGATTTGCTCTACATTGCCGGAGTTATAGCCATTCACAATCTCCATCACGGCAGTCTTGATCTCGGCTTCAGCGGCCGCGTCAGGGGTTGGCGATTTGGTGCGCACTATTCGAGGGACGTTCGGCGCTGTCTCGTCCATGCCCAACGGTTCGAGAATGTTGGCGATTAAGAGTTCCCCAAACGACTTGCCGCTAGCGCGCTGCACAACTTTGTCCAGCTCAGCGAAGCGGTTACCGTTATAACTGTATCGCTCGCCCGGATTGCCTTCAGAAGTGTGTGAGAAGAGATGCCGGACACGAATTACGCCTTCACTCTCAAGATTGATCCCGTATTTCGACACAGGGTCGTCGAGTTTGATTTTCCCGTCCTGCACCAGCTGCATCAGAATTGTTGAGCCGAACGTCTTGGTGAGCGACGCGAGGTGGTACGGCGTATGCTCGGTGGCCGGAACCTTGTTCTCAAGATCGGCGAAGCCGAAGCCCTTCGCCCAGATCACTTTTTGATCCTTTACGATCGCTGCTGAATAAGCCGGAATCTTTAGTTCCTGCCGCAGGTTCTCAAGCAATACTTCCAGGCGAGCGATGCGCTCAGCCTCTGAAGCAGCCTGACCCACCGTCGGAAAACGAAAGGCTGTCGCTTGACCAACCAAAAGAATTGTTAGTAATGAGGCCAGAAGGGAGCGGCTTTTAAATCCCATTAGAAGACTCCTTGAAGAACTTGATTGCAGAGAGGCGCCTTACACGTTCTGATCCGGTGAGTAAACACCGTGAGCCCGCTATTTGTGACTGGTTAAATAATCTGTAGGGGCGTGCCCCGTGGGCGCCCCGGCAGCGGTGGGAGGGGCGCCCGCAGAGGAACGCCCCTACACAATCACTTTTCTGAACTCAACCGCATCATGCCGGACGCATCTCTGATCAGCAGATCTGAGCCGAGAAGTACAGGTGCGGCCCACGTCGCGCTTTCCGCCACGTCATACCTTTTATCCACTTCGAACTTCGCGGTGCCGCGCCGCGCCACAATCAGATCACCGTTGTTAGTCAGGTAAACCAGATTTGAGGGCGTCAGCATTACTGAGGCGTGCTCCCCTTCGCGACCTTCGGTGATCCAGCGAACGACTCCAGTCTTGGCGTCGAGCGCCACAAACTGACCTTTGCGTTTTTCTGAGAGGCCGTAGATCAATCCATCACCATAAACCGGTGAGCTCATGTACATTGTCACATCAGCATTCTTCCAGGCCTCGCTCGCCTGCCACTTGCCTTCGGCCTGCGTAAGCGAATAGGCTCGCGTTCCCTGCCGAACTCCGGAAACAACTAAATGTGATCCCGTCCAGATCGGCGTGACGATGTTTTCATGCCACTCGTCGGGAAACGGCACCGACCAAAGCTCAGCTCCCTTAGAGTTAAGACCTACTATGGTTCCGTTCGTCATCGTAACTATCTGTGGTCCGCCTGCCAGATCGACGATTACCGGTGACGCGTAGCCTGGCCCTGTTCCGCGCCATTCCCATCGCGTATCGCCGCTCGCCGGATCCAGCGCGAGGATCTGACCACCATGAACATCGCTGCCGACTTGAACCACTACCATGCCATTGAACAGCAAGGGAGACGCCGCAGTGCCACAGAACATTTTCGAAGTATCGACGGTCTTGGAAAAATCTTTGGTCCAAAGCAGCTTGCCACTGGTCGTGTCCCAGGCGTTCAGAACACCTGTTACGCCAAGCGTAAACAAACGATTGCCGGCCACGAGTGGTGTGGCATTGGGCCCCTTCGCCATCTTCACGGCATACTGGTTTTTCGTGAACGGCGCCGGATACTTCTGCTGCCAGATCTGTTTGCCAGTCGCGTAATCGACAGCTGTAACAACTTCCTCAGGATCTTGCCGCGAGTGCACAAAAACCCGGCCTTTTGAAATAAGGGGTGACGCATAACCCTCACCCGTTTCGACACGCCAGACGCGTCGCAACGACTCAGGCCACGCCTTTGGCGTGTGCGAAGCGGGAACGAGCCCGTTACGTTCGGGTCCGCGCCATTGGCTCCACTCCTGGGCGGCGATTGATGAAGTTAACCCGCAGAGTATGATTACACTCGCCAGTATCAGAATAGACTTCCTCACTGTCGTCTTCCTCCTTGTGAAACTGTGAAGCTGGGAGAACCTCTGAAGGAGAGATTCGGTCAACCTGGACTTGGGGAGTCGCTGGTAGTCATTCAGATAACGCATTTCTGGTCAGCCGTCAAACCGGGTTTCCAAACTCTAAAGCGCCGTCGCCGCTTCGCTCTGCTGGCGCACTGTAATTTACGACCATATCCGTCGCCCTATTGCCAATTGGCCCTTTAAGTTAGAATAACGACGTTTCCGAATTTAAGTTTCTTTTGGTGCGGTTTTGCAGACGCCCTGTTTTTGGAGTGCGCAGACTCGTCGGCGGGTTAGTAAGCGGCAATAAGTTGCCGCACTCCAAAGTTGAACCGGAACATGCGGCAAGCGGTGGCGTATCTAGACTAAATGACTGAAGAGCTCAAATCCGTCAAAAAGAAGAGACGTGAAGAAGCTTTGCCCGAACGTTTACTGCGACGTGTCTTTGAAAGCATGGGCGACGTGGTCGATCGAAAGTTTGGTCGAACCGTGTCCCCGAAGAGCGGACTTACCACCTCACAACTGATCGACCGCATGAAGCGGCTGATTGACGAACGCGTGCGGGATGAGGGTCGCAAGGGACGAATCGCTCCCCACCATCTGAAGTTGAAAGTCGAGTGGGGCACGCACTCCGAAGCGCCGCCAGAGATACTCGAGGAGCTCGAACACGAAGTACTCGCCGAAGCTATCGATCACATCAACGATCACCGTTACCGCACGCTGGCCCCAATCAAAGTCGAAACTGAAGTAGATATCTTTACGACTGGGGTTTCTGTCGATCCGACTTTCGGAGAATTCGCGGAAGAATTACGCAAGGAAGATGAAGCGAAGCACGCTAGCAATGTCAGCACTCCGCATGGCGCCCCGAAGATGCCGGATATTATTGTGGTCGCCCGAATCACCAAGCGCGATGGAACCACGGAAACGCCACTTACTTTCAAGCCCGGTGGGCGTCGCCTCAACGTTGGCCGCGTGGCCGATAACGACCTTTCCTTCAACGACACCAGCGTTTCAAAAATTCACGCAACGCTGATGATGAACCAGGAAGGCACGCTCCTGGTTGCTGACACTGGTTCAACCAACGGCACCTTTATCAACGGCCGCCGTATTTCCTATGGCGAAGCGCGGCAGATTGAAGATGGCGACGTTGTTAGCTTCGGTGACGTCGAAGTGCGCTTTCGGAAGGACACTTAAAGCTAAGGCTCGCTTCCGTTCCATCATGTCGCTTCTCCTCTTGCTGCAAACGCCCACCCCGACTCCGGCCATCATTTCTGTTCCTGAGCGCATGCCGGCCCTGTTTACTCTGATCTACCTGGGCGGCTTTTCTTTCCTGATCCTGATTCTGCTGTTCTCGCTTTTCCGCAATCGCCGGCGTAGCTCCGCGCCCACCGCGACATTACCCGAAGACCTGCCACAAGCCGTTCGTCGTCGTCTTGGTTCCACTTCGACGAATCGGGGGTTGCGCGCCTTGCGCTGGATTTTCGTTTTGCTCGCAGCCGCCATGTTTGGTTTTCACATTTACTGGGCCCACTACGCCGAGGAATCGAATGTAAAGTTTCAGGAACTTAGTTACAAAGACTTGCGGAACCGGAGGCTGTCGGAATCTACGCTTCGCGGCTGGCTGCTGGATCGCAGCGGCAAGCTAGACAAAGCGCTCGCCTATTATCGCCGTGACGACAGCGGCAACATCGTTCGCGAATATCCCATGGACAAAGCGTTGGCGCACATCTTCGGTACGGATCGTGGCGATCCCGGTCTGGAGCGTGCTCTGTTTGGAGTTCAGAGCGGCGCCCTGCCGGAAGCGTTGCAGGTGGTGCGACGTGAGACGCCACAGAATAAAGGCAACACCGATGTGAAGTTAACGATAGATCGTGAGCTGCAACAGGCTGCCGTCGACCAACTAAAGGGAAAGCACGGCGCGGTGGTGATTCTGAATCCGCAGAATGGTGAAGTTCTGGCTCTTTACAGTGAACCGTCTTACAGCATCAAGGAAGTGCAGGACGAGACGACCTGGCTCAGGCTGGAAGCAAATCAACGCGATCGTCCCTTAGTAAGCCGTGCTCTTGGCGCTTACTACATTCCCGGATCGACGTTTAAGACTGTGACGATGACCGCAGCGTTCATTGCCGGTATTCAGGACACGGAGTTTGTGTGCAGCGGCGGTGGTTACTACGCAGCTCCCGGCGCGAATGTAATTTTTGACGACGCCGGTCCTAGTGAAGTTCACGGCCGCATCGGTATCGACAAAGCTTACGAGGTTTCCTGCAATCAGTATTTCGCACAGATGGGGGTGAAGCTAGGCGGCGACAAACTAAAACAGGCGGCACAACTCCTCGGTATCGGCGCCTACGATACTCCTGCCGAAGCTTTGCGAGGACGTAAAGAGCCGGAGCTCTGGAATTCGAGCAGCGAGGCTGTAAAGCGCGCCCTGGCGCCAAGAGAAGCCACCATCGTTACCGGTAAACAGATCTCGCGTTACGACCTCGCGTTGATTGGTTACGGTCAGGGTTATGCCGGCCAGATGACTCCTTTCCAAATGGCGCTATCGGCTGCGGCAATCGGGAACATGGAAGGAAAGCTGATGAAGCCGAAGATTGAACTCGATCGCCCTCCGGAGATGTTTAAGCAGGTCGTGCCGCCACAAAGCGCACAACGCATGCGCCAAATAATGGGACTGGTTACGGGCGGCTCAAGCGGTACAGCTCGCGGCGTGTTCGGTCCGGTTAAAGCCGCGGGCATTAACACCGGAGGGAAAACAGGGACGGCGCAAAAGGTTGTTCCTGTTTACGATCCAAAAACCGGTCGACCGAAGACCAGGCATAGAGTAGAACGAGACAATCGCGGCAACATTACGCGCGAATACGAGGAGACAATAATGGATGAGGAGCATCCCCGAATTGACGGATGGTTTCTCTGCATCGCGCCGCTTGAACGTCCGCAATTGGCGATGGCAGTCATTGTTGAGGGCGGTGGGTACGGCTCGCGTTCTGCAGCCCCGATTGCTGCCGCACTCGTGTTGAAGGCCAAAGAGCTGGGTTACTTCAACACGCCCACGCAGCGGAGCCAACCTGGGCAGCAGCCCGGTGCCGCTCCGCAAAGACAACCGCGCACGCGAAGAACTCAGACCGGCATGGCCCCGGCCGGACAGCGAGGGGTGCCCCCAAATGCAAACCGACGCTAGCAGCTCGGTATAATACGGGAGCGGTAACAACCGATGACATTGCCAATTTCCAATTGCCGATTTCCGATTGTTCCTTTTGCTAAGGGCCAACCAGCAGTTGTAACGAGGGCCCCAATTGGCAGTTGCCAATCGGCAATCGGCAATTTTCTGCCTGACTCCTGATGAAGAATCGCGCCTCGTCACACTTGTTTGTTCTCCTGCTGATTGTCGGCTTTGAGATTGCCGGTTATGCGGCAATGCATCGCGCGGCCCTCCTGCGTGGCTATGAGACTTCGATCATTGGCGCCGTGCGCGACCTGATGATGTTCTTTCCGCTCTTCGTCCTGATCATCTGGTTGTCGCGCGTGATGCGCTTTGCCGGCAATTGGATTCTCTTCACGTCCGCGATCATCTTGTTTGCGTTTGGCATGATGATCCAATACCGCTTGTACAGTGATCCGGAATATAACGCGCGCAACAAGGCTGCGGCCCGCGAAGAAAAGATGGAAGCGTTGCGCACTCGTTACATCCTGGAGAACTATGATCCGGCGAAAAAACAGATGATGGGCTTGCCCCCGACACCAGCCCGGCCAATCGATATCGATCAATTGCCCAAGCGGCAATCGAATTACACCGTCTTCAATGCCCTAACTTCGAGTTATACCTGGATTCCGATTATTTCCTTCCTCGCCTTTGCCATCGCCTATTCTTTCTGCGTACGCGACGGTTTCCTGCTCTGGCTACAGCGAAACAGTTTCATCATTGTCTTGTTGACACTCCTTCCTTTGGCAGCGGCGATCGTCACTTCCAGCGCCGGGAAAAGTCTCGGGAACATGACTCCCTGGGAACCGGCGAAGATTCCGTTTCTGCTCGGCTTCGCGGGAATTCTGACGGCGCGCTACAAAGATTTGGCTGAGACGTACTGGGGCATTCCGCGGGCGCGCGACATCGTTCCGCTAGTCGTGATGGCGTTGATTCCCTTCATCCCTTTCTTCGCGCTCAAGGATTTTGGCCAGATGCTGATCTTCAGCGGCGCCTACGCGACTTTGTATCTGGTGGCCGTGCGGCGCTGGCCACAGTTGCTGGTGTTCGTCGGTTCGGTTTTCCTGGTGATCGGAATTCTGGTAGTGGGAGCTCTGCCGCGAAACGTACAGGAGAAGGTGCCGTTTTTACCTACAGTCGCCCGGCCGATCCAAGCCGCATTGCCCTCAAGGATTCAGCAGCGCTTTCATTTGTGGATTGACGGTTTTGATCCCCCGTCTCCCGAAGTGTCATGGTGGAAGAAAGACTACGAAGAGGCGCTCAACCGTAGTCCGGAAATGAAAGAGATTGCGGAGCAAAGTCCGGAACTGCAGAACACAGTCAATGTCGATATCTGGTTCGACAAACTGGCCTTCCAGCCCGCGCAGGCGGTCTTCGGGATCGCTTCGGGTAAGACGACGGGACGAGGTTTAGGCCTTGGCTTTCCTGAAGTCATCCCTATTGCCGACTCTGATTACGTTTATGCAGCAATTGCCGAGGAGACGGGCCTGATTGGTGGCGTAATTGTCATTCTGGCAGTAATCATTTTCGTTGCTGCCGGTGTTCGCACTTCGCTCGACGCGCGTGATATGTTCACGAAACTCTGCGCGGCCGGTTTGACAGCATTCGTGGGTTTTCAGGCGCTGGTCAATATCGGCGGCATTTTGCGAGCGCTTCCCATGACCGGTATCACGCTTCCGTTCGTTAGCCACGGCGGGTTTAGTTTGATTACCAGCTATGCGATGCTAGGAATGCTTATGGCCTTTTCTCATCGTAACGCTGGGGACAAATTGCTAGCCAGCAGAGCGCCTAATCGAAGCTCTTCACCACTCAAACTGGAGGCGGTCGAATGACGCAGCCGGCAACGAGCTTTACCCTGGAATCAAACGCCATCTCCGACCGAGGTCTGAACGAAAGACGTCCGCTTAATGAAGATTCATTTTTGGCTGATGCCGAGCGCCGAATCTTTGTGGTAGCTGATGGCGTCGGCGGCGCCGAAGCGGGCGAGGTGGCTTCGCAAACGGCTGTAGAAGTGCTGGAGCAAGCTTTTCGGCATCAGGACGATGGCGCAGACATTGAGGATTTGATGGAGCTGGCAATTCAGCGGGCCAACGCCTCAATTCATCAGATGGCCCAGGACAATGCGCGCTTCTCGATGATGGCTACAACGGTAGTGGCCCTGCACCTGAAGGGCAACGTCGCCACAATTGGACATGTCGGCGATTCGAGACTTTACCGCTTAACTCCTGAGGGCGACATCATCCGTGAAACCGAAGACCACTCGGTGGTGGAAGAAGAAGTGCGCGCGGGTCGCATGACCGCGGAGCAGGCGGCGAACCATCCCAGCAAGAACGTCATCAGTCGTGCACTCGGCGCGGAAGACACTGTTGAAGTTGATTTGAAAACCATTGAAGTCCAGGACGGTACCGAATTTCTTCTTTGCACAGATGGCATTACGCGCCATCTTTCCGATGCTGAGTTACGACAGCTACTAGTCATTAACGAGGACCTGGGAGTGCTCTGCGAAGAGTTGAAGCAGCGTTGTTATGAACGCGGTGCTGAGGATAATTTGACGGCGGTGGTTGTCCGTTGCGGCGTCCATATTGCGCCGGGTGAGCGTGCCGAAGATTTACAGCGCACTATCTCTCCGGAAACCGAGACGTCACACGCGGCCGGCAGTGCGCCCCTTGAGGCTGACGCCGATGCCGCTGATCGAACTTTGGATTCGCTCGTTCCGCCCTCTCGCACTTCCTTTCCCTCAACGCCGCAAGCCGCACCTGCGGTAAAGCAACCACTGAATATTCCTGAGAAAACCCATCGAGGCGGGTCCTTAAAGAGCGCTGGACGAGTCTTCCTCTTCCTCTTGTTCCTGGCCGCGCTAGCCGCTGCATTTTACGGCGGCCGTCGTTACAAGGGACCGATACCTTTCTTAAACGAAGCGGCTGACGCACAGCCATCGCCGTCGCCAACGCCTGAAGATCCGCAGACGAGGTTTGAGCGCACCCGAGCCGAAATCGACAGCGAGCCCAGGGCATGGCTTAGTGGCGAAATGACGCGAGAGCTGGCGGCGCAAAACATTTTGAATCCGCTCGATTCAGTCGACCCGGGCTTCCTCTACCTTTATGGGCGCGCTTGTATGTTGTCGGGAAACACCGTTGACGCGGCAAAGGCTTTTGAACAGGCGATTATTCGCAGTGCCGCGGCGCCGTCGGCCCTAAATGCCACAGTAAAGAAAGATGCAACCCTCGCGTTGGCTGCCGTGGCTTTGAAGTCTGACCCGGATAAACCCAAGGCTCTGACGTACCTCGACGATTTGGTGCCCAAGCCCTCTCCCACGACTTCCCCCTGAAATTAGGGACGTAGTGAATTTGCTTCCGGTCCGAACGCCCCCGTGCTTGCGAAATATTTTTGTCTCGGGGCGGGATTTTCGCGTATAGAGCATCAAAGGGAGCGCGTCTCCGGACGCAAGTGAAGAAGAGTGTGAATGGCAGAGCTTAAGTTACAACAAAGTCGGTTGGACGGACGTTACGACGTGCTCGAGTGTCTCGGGCGCGGCAGTTACGCCGAGATCTACGTAGCGAAAGATAACGCTGCGGCGGAAGATGCTCCTTCGACCGTTGTAATAAAGGCTCTTAACATCTTTCTCCAGGAGACTCCTGACGCCGAGCTCGAACATACGCTGGTTGCGAACTTCCAGAACGAAGCTGTCGCTCTCGATCTCGTTCGTCACCCGCACATCATCAGCCGTTTAGGACACGGAACGGCAATCGATCTCGGTGGCACGACGTTCCATTACATCGTGCTTGAGTACATGCCCGGCGGCGACATGGCGGCCCTCTCGCGCCATCATCCGCTTTCGATCGAAAAGGCGGTGGGTTACCTTGAGCAGGTCTGCTCAGGGCTGGCTCACGCTCACAAATGCGGCGTGATTCATCGCGATATCAAGCCGCAGAACCTTCTGCTGACCAAGGATCGCAAGACTGTCAAGATCGCGGATTTTGGTGTCGCGCGCTTCGAAGCTACCGAAGGAGCGATTACGAGAGTCGGCACTAACATCTATGCAGCGCCAGAACATAATCCGCTGGTGCAAACTGGACCACTCGATGCCGGCGCGCTTTTCAAACACGAGCCACTGACCGTCGCTGCCGATATTTATTCACTGGCCAAGACAACTTACAGTTTGCTGGCCGGAGAAGCGCCGCGCCGCTTCGCACATCAGCCGATTACTTCATTGCCAGAGGCGATCAGCAACCACTATTGGTCGGAGCCGGTGCTTCGTGTTTTAGAGAAAGCGACGCAGACGCGGCCAGATAGCCGTCACCAGACAGTCGCGGAGTTTTGGGATGAGTTGGCCGATGCCGTGCTCCCGCCGACGCAGCCTTTAAGTGTCGAGGCGCTGAAACGGCGGCCCAGTTCCGACTGGATGTTGGAGGCTGAAGAAATAACCCAGGCGCCGCCGCGACCCCGTTTTGAACCCGGGCTTCCGGCTGAACCGGCTTACGCCGGGCTTGAGGCGATAAACACGGCTAAGCGGCCCAAGATTGTGGTTCCAGTTAGTATGATTACGGAACCGGCGGCTACTGTTCCGACTGTTTCAGCGAAAGACATTGTACGAGCGTTTCCCGATCAGCCGCGCAACGGAAAGGCTGTACTCCGGCGTGAAGCCAAGCCGACAAGCAGGTCGAAACGATTTCTTGTGGCGCTGGTGTTGATTGTATGTTTCTCAGGGATGCTTTGGGCCACGCATAAGTACGTAACTTCAAACTGGAATCCGCTCTTGCGAATTCCACAGTTGGAAAGTGTTTTTGTTGTCGGGCGGGAAGGTGTAACAACTACCGATGTGAATTTGAGAGGTGATCCGAGCTCAACCAACACGGCTATTGGACTTGCCGAAACTGGCTCGCGTGTGAAAGTGTTGGCAGTTAATAATAACTGGTATGAGGTCCAGGTGACGCAGCACGGCCGGCCCAAGACCGATCCCTACACTTCGGATCGCGGTTGGCTCAATAAAAGATTTGTGAAACTGGATTAATATCATTGCCAATTGAACATTGCCAATTGCCAATTGGTCTTTAGCAAAGCCATCAAATCGGCAATCGGAATCGGCAATTGGCAATCTAACGAGGAGCGATGATTCGTGGGCTTGCTTGAATCGATTAGAAAATGGATTGACGGCGACACCAACACCGATCTGTTGGAGGCCGCTGACGAGCACGCGCGCCCGCGACGCATCTGGGAAGAGTTTCTCGTAAAGATAGCTCGCGAAATCGAGGCCGCAATGCAGCGCGAAATGTTCACGCCGCCGGGCGGGCCCACTTATATTCCCCGCGAGTACATTGTCTACCTCAGCTCAGAAGACGATAAGGACTGGCAGGGCGACAAACGGCGTGGTCTCGAACAGGGCTTGTTTCACGTGCTCTCGGAGCGCGCTCGTGAGCTAAGCGGTTCCACTCAACTGGCAACGAAATCCTTTGCCGTGGAGCTACGAGTTGATGGCACCCTGAACAAAGGCGAGTTTCGGGTTCAGCCTGTGTGGGATGAAACTGAAAGCGGTCATACGATGGTGACTCCCCGTTCCGGCGCGGGACAATCGGCGGGACAATCAGCGAAGCCGGTAAATCTTGACGATACAGTCCGTGAAACAGCCGAAGACGTCATCAACGAACAAACAGTTGTGCGACCGCGCCTGGCGGAACTCTACTCGATGGAAGTTTGGCGTGACGGCGTGCGCGAGGCAGTGGTCCCGATTACCAGGAATGAGATTACAATCGGCCGCGGCTCACGCTCAGTCACAGTTGATCTGCCGTTGAGAGGCGATCCGGAAGTTAGCCGGGTGCACGCGGTTCTCGATCGCGATCCCCAGGGTCATTATTGGCTAACTTCGAAAGGTCGCAACCCTACTCTCGTTGCCGGGCGTGAGTTGGCGCGAGACGAGCGTACGGAAATCCTGCCGGACCAAAAAATCGCCATCTGCAACTTCGTCCTCAGAATCCAACCGCGGTAGATCAAATCTTGTACGAGTTGAGGTCTGCTCAGTAGGCGAGGTGTCGAGTCTGAACCGCCTAACACGGATCCGTTCGCCTTACCCGCCACTGACAGCGGCTATGTGTTTGTTGGGATCTAACTCTGACATGAGTTGTGTGAGGAGTGGAGTGTCGCGTTCGGAGTCGAGGTAGTTCTTTCCCAGCATCCTGGTAATGCGACGGTCCGTGCCACTTCCGTCCATTTCCTTCAGCAAGGCCCGGCAGAGTGCCAGCACCACCTGGCAATCGAACTGCTTCCCCGTATTCCGCCGAAAGTCTTCAACAACTTCTGAAAATATCCGGCGAGTTTTGTAAGGACGATCGGTTGTCATGGCATCGAAGGAATCCGCCAGCGTGACGATCCGCGCGCAGAGGGGAATCTGTTCGCCGCTTAGACCATCAGGATAGCCGCGCCCATCAATGCGCTCGTGGTGATACTTCGCAGTGAGCGGAATGTCGGCGTATGGGTGCTGGATCGGAGCGAGGATTTCAAAACCCGCGGCTGGATGCCGGTTCAATTCACTCGACTGCTTTGCGTCAATTTTGTAAGGAGCGTTAATGATGTCGCGTTCGACAACGAGTTTGCCGATGTCGTGGAGGTAGCCGGCGATCGCGATGCCCTCGACCTCTTCATCTTTCCAGCCCAGCTCGCGCGCAATGATCTCGCTGTACTTGCCAACGCGCTCCGAATGGCCCTGTGTGTACTTGTCCTTGATGTCGATCGCGGCGGCGAAAGCACGAACCGTGTCGCGATAGATTGCCCGCAGTTCCTCGTAGAGGCGGCGATTTTCTTCGGCGCGCTGCTCCACTTTGTCGAACAGCTGATGCGTGTGAATCCCGACGCCGACGTGACGCACCATCGCCCGGATTACTTCCAGATCATCGTGAGTAAATGCCTCGCCACTCGCCTTGCCACCCAGTAGGACCAGTCCTGTCAGCTCTCCACGCACCACCATGGGGATCACTAACTCAATTCCCTGACTTTGCAACTCATCGTGATGTCGATCGAGAAAGGCCGCGAAGTGCGGATTGCGTTCTTCGATACTCAGCTTGCTCAAACCTGAAGTGAGAAATGCGTTTCGCTCAGTTTCGTTGACTGTAAGCCTGCTTTGAAAGGTTTCACCGAGTCCCCACACAGCGAGACATTCCGTTTCATCCTTCCCTGCGAAGCACTGCGCAACCGCGCCCCGGCGAATCGCAAGCGTTCCTAAGAGCAGGTGCAAAGAGGTGCGCACCATCTCGTGAAATTCGTTGGGGTTGGCGATTTCCTGGCCGAGGTCAGCAAGCGCACCAAAACTGTGAACCAGCTTTTGGGAAGTCGAATCCATTTATCTCTAATGACTGACGGCTTTGGTTTGCACGCTAAAGCCTGTGAGGGTCGAGAGGGCTTCCTGTTCGTTCTTTGCCAGCACGACATGGCGAGTCAGTCCCAGCATTTCAAACAATTGCATTGTCTGATTGTTGACGTCAGCAAATACCACACGGGCATCGCTCTTCTCGGCGATGTCGATGATGCCCATCAGGATCGAGATGCCAATGCTGTTAACAAGTTGGGTGTCGCTGAAATCGATGACCAGGGCCCGGCAACCGGAGTTAAGCCGGTCCTTGCATTCCCGCTCAATTCTTTCCCCAGTCAGCTTGTTGAGATAATCGCTGGCGTAGATCACAGCCGTTGTGCCAACGCAATGAGAGCGGATTGAGAGTGCTATTGATTCCCCCACTTGATAGCTTCCTTTCTCTGAAGGTCTATGAAAGCGAAAAGAATAATGACCCTGAAAGTTCTTAGACTACTTCGAAATGCAAGCACCAGACAAGAGGATTGCAATGTTCGATATCGGGGAGGGAGGATTAAATCATTGAACCATTGAGCCATTGATTCATTGAGTCATTGAACGATTGCCCAGTCATTGTCTTGAGCGTTTCAATCCTGGGCACCCGGCAATGATTCAACGACCCGATGAATCAATGACTCAATCAATGGTGAACTCGGTGATTCAATTCTCCCGAACGTACTTGGTCATCCGCAGGCTGGTGCCCTCGTCAACAGGCTCAAACTCAACTTCATCCATCAAAGTACGGATTAGCTTTAGTCCCCAGCCTCTTCGTTCGCGTGTGGCATCGTCCGCGGCCGCTGCAGGTTTGTTGGCGGGCGACACACCACGGCTTGCTATCGTGATGGTTAATCTATCACTTTCGACGCGAAAGCGCTGATAAATTTTACGGTCGGGGCTAAAACTGTGCTCCGCGGCGTTAATACAGGCTTCGACAATGGCCGTCTTGATCTGATTGATTGCCTCCGGCCGGAAATTCAGACGCCTCGCGATCTGCTCTACCGTGTTGGCCGCGACCAGCTCGTTGTCCTCACCCATCGGCAGAATCATGACGAATTCGTCCGACTCAGCAACCGGTTTGCTGGGGGCGATATTCAGGTGTGAGGTTAGCAGTTCCAGTTGGGCGCGGCTCGAGCCATATGCCTGGCGGCTGTTGAGCAGGTCAACAGCTTCATCATTGAAACCTTCGTTTGAGATTAGCCAGATGCGCGTTTGCTTGAAACCGTTTTTAGCGGCCACTGATTCCAGGAGCGCACACCACTCTTCGGCCAGTCCCTTCCCTGCTTCCAACTTGGAATCAATCTCCGCTACCAACCAGACGATCTGTTGCGCCTCAGAATAAGTTGCATCTGCGAATGCATGGGCCACAACGCAACGTTCTTCATCGCACACGTCTTTCAGTTGCGGCGCGAACGACTGACCCGTCGCCACATGAATTACTTGCGGCAGCTTTAGCAAACTTGTTTCCGACTCCAGACCACCGGCAATATCTTCCAGGTCAGCTCCTTTGTACTTGGCGCTAAACTCCTGGTAGTGAAACAGAATCTCCGGCACTGACTGGCAGTCGAACATCGTTAACAACTCGCGCAACCCAAGCGTCGTGGACCGTCGATAGTGACGGGCCATAGTTTGAGGCGCACGCTTGAGCACACTTGCGAGCAGCTCAGCGACGACAAGTGCGCGCGGCTCACCGTTGATGTTGAGGCGAAAGCGAGACTCGAGGTAGTCGCTCCAACAGGGCGGCCCAGCGAGTACCTCAACCATGGTGCCGTCCCAATTCACAAATTCGTGAACGTGCAGGCCATGCAGCATTCGCTCCAGCTCATCTGGTTCTATCTCGAGACGTTTTCGCCAGGCTCCGAATGAAGATTTACTTCCCTCACCATCGCCTTCAAACAGAAGACGCAGCAACGCGCGTCTCGTCTCAGGTTGGGGCGCAATCTCTTCCAGCACAGAAGTGAAGTGGCGACCAATCTTCCCACCCATCAGCTCATCAACGTAGAGTTGCTCGCAAGCCACATAGGTATCCAGCGCCAGATTTCGTTCCCGAGCTGCTTGTAACAGTGTCTTGACAAAGAACGGAGTCGCCGCCAACTGTTGGAGCAAGAGATCCCGGGTTTCGTCGGTAATGCGAACCTGCTGGCGGAGTGCAAGCTGTTCCACTAATCGGGTCGCATCTTCGTCACCCAGGGGGCCGAGACGCAGAATGTCGAGCGCAGCAAAGTCGCAGTTTGCGCGATGCGCCGCGGCCAGCAACTGGCGTCGCAAACCAGCGACGGCAAAGGGCAGATTGGCGGGACAAAGTGCCCGCAGAATCTCGGCCCCAAAGCGCCCGTCGCCATTAAAATGCTCGACAAACTGTGCGGCATCGATCATCACAAAGGGCCGCGCGTAATGCGCCGGCACTCTTTGCGGTGCGCTAAAACAAAACTTTACGAGGGCACGATCGTCCTTGTTGAAACGCTCGCGGTCGAAACCGGCAATCAATTCCTGGATCCAATCCAAGTCGCGAGCAGGAGCCAGTTCCGCCAAGTCATTGAGCGTCAGTGACGCATGGGTAAGCGCTGGTTCGTCGCGACTAAACGCCACATACTGGAGCAGAAAGGTATTGAGAAACTCGATAGCCGCGCTAACCGCCGTCGTTTCATTGCGCGTAAAATTGAAAAGGATTGGGACGATGTCTTTTTGTTGATTGAAAAGCTCGTCGTATCCCTGGCGCAGCAGTTCCGACACTCCAGCCACTGGCGACATCAAGAGCAATAAACCGCGACCGCTCCCGGAGAGTTGCGGATGACGGACGATGCGTTCGAGTTCGGCAGCTCGACCAACAAACTCCTCTGCACTGACTCGGCCCAGAATGCGCCGGGTATTTTTATTTCCTCTATTGGCGCTCATCTGGCAATTGCAGGCGATCTGACGATGTCCCGAGTGTCTCCTGATAAAACTCGATTCGGTTCTTCCCTTTTCCCTTGGCGCTATAGAGTGCGCGATCGGCCGCCTCGATCACGGCGGCACTTGTATCGACGTGCCGGGAAAGAGTCGAAATTCCGATACTGACAGTGACCATTCCCCCGGGTTGATTCTTGCCGAAGGGATAGGGAGTGTCGGCGATCTTGCTCCGGATACGTTCCGCGATCGCGGCTGCTTCATTGATCGGTGTTTGCGGCAGGAGAATGCAAAATTCCTCACCACCATAACGACAGGCGACATCTTCCTGTCGCAGTTCCGCTTTCAAACCGTGGGCGGTTATCTTCAACGCCTGATCGCCGGCGGGATGACCATTAACGTCGTTGTAGTTTTTGAAGTCGTCGATGTCGATCATCAAAAAGCTCATTGGATAGTTGTAGCGCCGCGAGCGGTTGAGTTCTTCATTCAATCGTTCCTCGAGATAGCGACGATTGAGCAGACCTGTTCCGGCATCGGTAACTGACATCAAGCGAAACTCGCTCGCACGCTCTTGCCATCCAGCCCGTTCGAGTGCAGTGGCGATCTGGGCGCCGATGATGTCGATTAAACTCAGGTCGACGTCGTCGTAGGCACCTCCGCCGATCTTGTCCGCAACATTCAGCACTCCGATCTTTCGTCCTGCGAGCATGAGCGGGTAACTGATAAATGAACCGGTCTTGTAACCTCGCTCGGGAGGCGCGGGGGAAAAACCCGCGCTTTCGAGATCGGCTACCAGGAGGGCTACTCCCGATTCCATCACCTGCCCCGCGATCCCCTCGCCGACGCGGATGTGGGCGATCTCGGAAAGCTCGATAGGAAAACCAATCACGCCTTTGGCAGTAAGTTCGTTAGTGCTTTCTTCGAAAGCGAAGAGCGACGCTCGTTCAGCCAGGAGCAGCTCCCTGGAGTTCTTCAAAATTGCCGCATAGGTTTGTTCCGGGTCAGTCGCATTGATCCGCTCGAGAAAATGTTGCAGCGACTCATCCAACTGCGAACGCTGATCAAGCTCGCCGCGGAGCTGATCGATTTCCCGTTGCATCTCAAGCGCCCGGGCGTCGGTCCGTTCCGGCTCAGGACGAGGTGTTGTCGCCAATTCTTGCGATCTCTGGGCGGCAACAACGACCGTTGCTGGTGCTTCCTGTTGAATTTCAGGTTGGGTGAACTTGCGAGCAGCCTGGGACAAGCGACCACTTAACTCTTCAAGCTTCGCGGGATCCGAAAAGATGATGTTCTGGAAGGGCTCTTTCGGAAGTAAGTCCTGCAGGTCGCCAACGCGAAAACGTTCAACGGTGGCCCGGTAATCGGCCCCGGTCACGAAGGCTCGACCACCGATCACGGCCAGGTTTGGTTCGTCACCAATCTTGATGGGCATCGCAATGCAGGACAGTCCAGCATGACATTTGTAATCAATCGCGGCGCCGGCACTCATTGCTCGCTTATGTGCTTGTCCACAGTACGGGTCACACAACTTCACGTAGTCCGGTGAAGACTGAAAGGCATGGCAGATCGAGTTGTTGTTTGAAACAACTAATGCCGGAGGCTGGTAACCATCGACGAGAAGAACCGACTGGCCCGCTCCGGCGGCGACCTTTTCCTGGATCTCCGCCCAGCCCGCTGGCGCTCGGTGAAGCTCTTCTTGAGCGATCACAGCCTTTTCTTTGGGGGGCTTCTTTTTCATGAAGCTTGTTGCCGAACTCTCGGCAGCCGGCGAATTCGTTCCAAACTGGCGATTTCTGGGCTTATTTCTGCGGACGCGAATCTGTCGTCCGGCCAGCGGCCGACCTCCACGCGCACTCAGAGAGTACAACTCACTCTATGGCTATATGACTAATGGAGAGGGGTTTTCACGCGGAAAAAGCCTGGCGTGGAGCTGTTTAGGGGAGATCGGACGCGCGCAAGCCGGGTGCATCGCCGGGAGCCACGCTTTCGATGTGCGGCTGATCCGGACTAATCCGAATGCACGCCGCGAAGTGGTCGGGTTTGATTTCAACCAGTGGTGGCACCACGCGGTTGCAGGCGTCAATGACATAAGGACATCGGGTATGAAAGCGGCAACCGGACGGCGGATTGATCGGCGAGGGCACATCACCTTCCAGCACGATGCGCCGGCGCGTCGCTTCGACCTTCGGGTCAGGAATCGGCACAGCGGAGATCAGTGCTTTCGTGTATGGCATCAGCGGATCGTCGTAGATTGTTTTAGCTTCAGCGACCTCGACGAGCTTTCCCAAATACATGACGGCAACCCGGTCGGCCACATGGCGGATGGCGCGCAGATCGTGCGAGATGAACAGGTAGGTCAGATTCTTTTCCCGTCGCAGTCGCTCCAGCAGGTTCATGATCTGAGCCTGAATCGACACATCGAG
This sequence comes from Pyrinomonadaceae bacterium, assembly GCA_963826235.1. GTDB lineage: Bacteria > Acidobacteriota > Blastocatellia > Pyrinomonadales > Pyrinomonadaceae > PSRF01. The sequence continues at coordinate 355,498 of CAWGWE010000004.1, forward strand.
TGCCGAGATCGGCTCATCAGCTACGATAAACGACGGCTCAACAGCCAAGGCGCGGGCAATGCCAACACGCTGTCGTTGACCACCTGAGAATTCATGAGGATAGCGTTTACTGAAACGGCTGCTCAGTCCTACGGTCTCAAGTAATTCACCGACGCGTTCGTCCGCTGCTTTTCCTTTTGCAAGCCGAAACGTTTCGAGGGGCTCGCGCACAATTTGGCCCACAGTCATCCGCGGATTCAAAGACGAGTATGGGTCCTGAAAAATGATTTGCAGATGGCGTCGCTGTTCGCGCAATTCGCGCTGCGAGAGTTTTGCAAGGTTTCGATTACGAAAGAAAACTTCCCCGCTGCTGGGTTCGGTCAGACGAAGGATGGCGCGCCCCAGGGTGCTCTTGCCGCATCCCGACTCGCCCACGAGCCCGAGGGTTTCGCCCGCGTTAATATCGATGGTCACGCCATCGACAGCTCTGACGTTTCCAAAGTGCACCTTGAGATAGCGGATCGAAATGAGCGCTTTCCCATCTGCGACCGGGTCAGGACTGGATCTCTCTTCAATCATATCTGAAGCATTAGTCGCGAGTTTCATCGGCGATTTTGAATTGGATCCCTTCGTTAAAGCAATTGCCAATCGGCAATCGACAATCGCCAATTATCAGGCGGTCGCTACCGCTGCCGTACTGTACCGAGTGGTTGCCACCGCTTCCCCGTTTCTCCCCAATCTCCGTCACCGCTGCCGTACTGTACCGCCTGATTCTTCATAAACTTCTCTCGCGAAGTGACAGAGCGAGTGATGCGTCGGATTCAACTCCACCAAAGGTGGAAACTCGCGAGTACAAATCTCTTCAGCCCTTTCACACCGCGGCGCAAAAGGACAGCCTGGGGGTAAACGCGCGACATCGGGAGGTTGCCCGGGAATTTGAAAAAGCTTTCCCTGTTCGCCCGAAGGATCGGGCACCGAGCGCAGTAGTCCTTTTGTGTAAGGATTGCCCGGCTGCGCGAAAAGTTCACCCGTGGGTGCCTTCTCAAATAGCTTGCCTGCGTACATGACAATCACATGATCCGTCATTCCGGCCACTACACCGAGATCGTGCGTGATCAGAATCACGCTGGTCCGCGTTTCCTCTTTCAGCTTCTTAATCAGTTCCAGAATCTGCGCCTGAATCGTTACGTCAAGCGCCGTGGAAGGCTCATCCGCTATTAATAGTTCCGGCTTACAGGAAAGCGCCATCGCAATCATCACACGCTGCCGCATTCCTCCCGAAAACTGATGCGGATAATCATCGACGCGCCGACGCGCATCCGGGATCCCAACAGTTTCCAGCATGCGGATCGCATGTTCGTACGCCTCAGTCCTTGAATGCCCAAGATGCAGTTGCGTCATCTCCATCAGTTGGCGCGAAATCTTCAGGAATGGATTGAGTGAAGTCATCGGATCCTGAAAGATGACAGCGATCCGTCGCCCGCGAATCTTTTGCAATTGCGGCTCGGTCATTCGGAGGACGTCTTGTCCTGCAAAAATCACTTTTCCGGAGACGATCTCGCCAGGTGGAGACCGGATCAGGCGAATGAGCGAGAGGTTTGTAACCGATTTTCCCGAGCCTGATTCACCAACGATGCCGAGCGTTTCGCCGCGTTTCAGAGAAAACGAAATCCCATCCACGGCCTTCAGCAGGCCGTCGCCAGTGTGGAAGTACGTGCGCAGGTCGCTAACTTCTAATAAGTTGCCGTCTGTATCGCTCATTCGTAGAAGTTTGGAGTTTCGCGTTTCGCGTTTCGAGAAACTGAAACCGCCAAGTGCCAAGGACCGCAGAGTTCGTCAAACAGAAAACAAAATAAACCGAATAAGTTCCTTGGCGTCCTTTGCGGCTCTTGGCGCCTTGGCGGTTACGGTTTTACGAAACGGAAAACTCTAGACCCGGAACTTCAGTCTATTTTCGCATTTGCGGATCGAATGCGTCCCGCAAACCATCACCGACAAAGTTTAAGGAAAACAGCGTCAGTCCCATCGCTAAGCCTGGTCCGATTAGTTGCCACGGATAGATAGCAATGGTCTGACTCCCATCCGCTGCCAACGTTCCCCACGAGGCAAGTGGAGCTTGCACTCCAAATCCCAGAAACGAAAGAAATGCCTCCGACAACATCACTGACGGAATCGTTAGCGTCGCATAAACAATTACTGGTCCGAGTGTGTTAGGCACAATGTGCCGAAAAATGATTCGGGGCGTTGAAACTCCCGTCGCCCGCGCCGCGAGCACAAACTCCTGGTTCTTCAGTGACAGCACTTGTCCCCGAACAATCCGCGCCATCGTTAGCCACGACACTGAGCCGAGGGCTACGAACAAAAGAATCAACTGTCCCTGCGCGGTTTGTTTCTTAAACATCGAAAGCAAAACGATGACGATGATGATGTAAGGAAGCGAATAGAGCACATCGACGAGGCGCATCATGAAGTTATCCGTACGCCCTCCCAAATAACCGGCAATCGCTCCGTAGCTGACGCCGATAATCAGCGACATTAAAGTTGCGATGATGCCAACCATGAGCGAGATCTGACCGCCTTGTAGAGTTCGAGCAAGTAGATCGCGGCCCTGATTGTCAGTGCCCATTGGATGCTTGGCGGAAAACGAACCGTCCGGCGCTCGGAATGGCGGGAATGACTTTATTAATGCGGCGTCGGCCGGAATGTAATCGGGAGTAACGCCGTTCACCCTGCGAATAACTGCCGGTCCAGACACCGCAGCGAGCGTGATCAGAAACACGAAAGCCAGACCCAGTACGGCAAGTTTATTCTTGAGTAATCGTTGCCACGCGTCGCGCCAGAGCGAAGTGCCTCGCACAACCTCTCCCAGCTCCGCTGAACGTACGTCGCCCTCGCCAACTGCCAACTCAGATGTCGTATGGATGATGTCCCCAGCTCGCGGCCGGATCGGCGACGCGGGAGGCGTGCCCAACGGCGTGAAAGCGGGCTCGACGTTATCCTGGTCAGGCGGTTTGTTTGGCGGATCTTGTTTCACAAGCGAGATGCTTTTCTAGTAGCGGATTCGTGGATCGAGATAACCGTAGGCTATGTCAACCAACAGGTTCATCAGGAGCAATACGATGGCAATGAAAGCAACGATACCGATAATTAGAGGCTCATCACGATTTAGCGACGCTTGCAGGAAATAGTTTCCGAGTCCCGGAAGAATAAAAATTCGTTCGACCACGACAGTACCGGTCAAGAGAAAAGCGAGCGCCGGACCAGTATATGAAACTACCGGCATCAAGCCTCCTCTTAAAGCGTGACGAAAAAGCACTTGCCTTTCGCTAAGACCCTTAGCTCTCGCGGTGCGAATATAGTCAGACCGCAATACCTCAAGCAGCCCCGCGCGCGTCAACCTGGCGATGTAAGCCGTGTAGAGCGCCGCCAGGGTGATCACCGGAAGGATGATGTTCTTGCTGGGAAATCCCTCCCAGCGCGACGGCGGCAACCAGTAGAGCGTCAGCGAGAAAACGAGAACAAGGATTGGGCCGAGGACAAAATTCGGAATGGAGATTCCCAACATCGCTACACCCATCGCTCCATAGTCCCAAGGCGAGTTGGGTCTGAGCGCGGCGCTGGCGCCAATGGTGATTCCCACGATTAAAGCGAGCAGGTAAGCCAACAAGCCTACGGTTGCCGAGATAGGAAGTGAGCGAGCGATGATTGCGTTAACAGACTGGCCGGGATAAGTCAGCGAGGTACCGAAGTCGAGATGCCGCAGAATGCCCCACATTGTTCTCCGGTATTGTTCATACCAGGGTTTGTCGAGCCCGTACTTTTCCCGAATGTTTTGTTCAATTGCCGCCGGCAGTTTCTTGTTGCCGGTGTAGAAGTTTCCTGGAGCGAGTCTGATCAGTCCCCAGGTGATCGTAATCACCACCAGGATCGTTGGAATGGTGATCAGCAGACGTTTGATGATGAAACGAAGCATAAGAAAGACAGGCCCGGACGCCTGTCTACTACTCCGACAAACTTGGAGTGCGATAATCCCACTGCGACGGATCGCGTTCGATGTATACAAACTTCCAGGCAAATAATGAGGCGGGATTTGGATAGAGACCCTTCACATAAGGCTTCTTAACCCAGTTTACAGAAGGCGTCTCGAGTGGGATTGTTGGTTGAGCGTCGAGCATGTACTTTTCAGCTTTTGCCAGCAGCTCGTAGCGCTTCTTCTTGTCGGCTGTATGGTTCGCCGCCTGCAGTAAGTCAGCGTATTTCTTATCCCACCAGCCGCTGCCATTATCGCCACCGGGCGTGAGAAACAGATTTAGGAAGGTGGCCGGATCCATGTAGTCAGCGCCCCAAATTCCCAAAGCAAACCCTTTGTATTCCAATTTGCCACGAGCGGCCATGTAGGTCTTCGCTTCCAGGTTGTTAAGCATCACCGTGATTCCCAGGTTCTGTTTCCATTGTGCCTGCATGAACTCACAAAGAGCCTTGTTCGATGTGTGCGATGCGAACATTAGCTTCACTTCATCAGCGGGAAACTTCTCACATACATAAGTGCCGTCAGGTTTTTGCGTGACCGGATATCCCGCTTCACCCAGTAATCTTCGAGCTTCGGCCGGATTGAATGGGTCTCCCTGCGGTTGCGGATAACCAACAAATATTCCTGTGGGAGTAAACGCCGAGAGAGGTTTGGTTGTGCGCTTGGACTTCGAGTAAGTCTCTTTGTCGATCGCCATGTTGAAGGCGCGGCGAACGCGCAAATCGTTCATCGGCGGTAAAGTGACATTAATCAGAAGATACGTGATGGCCGCCTCGGCCGCATCCATAAAATCTTTCTTAGGTCTGATTACGTCAACCCAGGCGTGCGGCACCGAGTGATTAATCACAGCATCGGCAGCGCCAACCTTGTAAAGATTCATTGTCGTCGGGTGATCCGTGGAAACATAGAAATGTATTTCATCGAGCTTCACATTCGCCGCGTCCCAATACATCGGATCTCGCTCTACCACAACTTCGCTGTAGGGCTTCCAGGATTTCAGTTTGAAGGGACCACACGTGACGATGTTAGCGGGATCGGTCCATTTGTCGCCGTGTTTCTCGATGACTTTGCGCGGGACGAGTCGAAACAGTTGATGGGCAGCTAGTCCGGTGAAATAAGGCGCCGGTTGTGCCAGGGAGATCCTCACCGTGTAATCGTCAACCGCCTCAATCCCTACATCCGCGCCGGTTACTTTTACGAGTTCCCTGTCTTTTACGGCCGCCTGCAATTTGGGATTAGCGGCCAGCGTTTTTTGCCGCGCCTTTTCGCTGCCGGGCAGAACCAGGCGCGCTGGCGAATGCATGTACTGATGAAAGGTGGAATCGGGCGCTGCAGACCTGCCGTCGGCAAGTGAGTATTCCGATTCATTCGCGCCTAACACTCTTTGGCTCAAAGCACCCTCAGTTGACGGCGGTTCTTCCGCAAAATCCTGCTCGAGGAGGAACTGTCCGGTTTGAGGGTCACGCACAAAGAACGACTTGGAATTAAATGCTTCGGCATACTTGATGTAGTAAGCAAGATTTGCAGTTCGCGACTGAACTTCCGGCGACAAAGCACGGCGCAAGCTGTAAATGAAGTCGTGTGCGTTGATGGGATCGCCATTTGACCAGCGCGCATTCCGCCGCAGATAGAAAACGAACTCTGATGAATCGTTGTTGGTGTCCCAGCGTTCGGCGATGGCGGGAATGGCGTCGAGCGATTTTGGATCGTACTCGACCAGACCTTCGAAAAGCGCCATATAGATGCGCGCTTCTGATTGGCCGGAACTGATCGCAGGGTCAAACGATTCTGGTTCGGGACCATTTACATAGCGAAGGATATTGCCTTCTGGCGGCGTGGTCTTGCCGAAAAATTCTTCATTGCCGGCGGCGACATTGCAGCTAATCGACACCAGGGCACAAGCTGAGAGGAGGAGGGCGATGATGATTCGCTGGGGGATGCAGTCCATGTTCACTTTATTTACCTCGAACGGATGCGGCGCGCGCCGAAAGTTAACACGCGGAAATGCTTTGATCAAGAAACGTGTGATTGCCGAGTGCCAATTGTCAACTCGCAATTGGCTCGTAGGGGAGCAAGCAATCGGCAATTGGCGGTCGCCAATCGGCAATTGAATTATCTTGCAGTGCCCGGGGCGGTCCAATTTGTCTGAATGCGCACATGCCTAAGGGAAGGAACATCGAGCAGGTTCGAGTCAAAACCAGTCACGTACGGTTTAACTAAGGCATGAGAAGAAGCGAAGTAAAGCGGTATGGCTCGCAGTTCTTTTAACGCGTCCGCTTCTGACTCAAGCGGTGCCGGCTTCGCCGGTTCCGAAACCTCTCGGCCACCCGCAGTAGCCGCATTTGCCGCCTGAGCGTTTTCAGGTGAGACAGCAGGCTGACTGTCACGTTGGAAAATCGCCCGAATATTTGTCAACTCGTCTGTGGTTTGCATCACCATTCCGCGCCGCACAACGTCGTAGTCCCCCGCCGCAACCGCGGCTTCATACTCGTCCCAGCCCTTTATACTGATCTCGGTCTCGATATTCAGGATGCTGCGCCACATCGCTGCAATTGAGTTCGCGACCAGGCGCTGCTGCTCGTTGCGATTTATCAGCAAGCGCACGACGGGAAACCCGCGCCCGTCGGGATAACCCGCTTCGGCCAACAACTCGCGCGCGCGTTCTGCATCCCGCTCAAGCAATTCCGTTTTGGACACCACTACTCTCGTTGACTCGGCGTTCAGCTCAGGCAGAAATCTCTTCGCAGGTTCTGTCGCGCCGCCCATATCATCCTGAGCGAGCCTCTCGCGGTCGATCGCAATCGCAAGCGCCTCACGGACGCGCACATCGTCGAAGGGCTCGTGAGACATGTTGAAACTGTAGTAGGTCAGGGCCCCGTAGGTTTCACGACGGAAGTCCTGATACGGGGCGAGGAGTTTTAAAGCCAGCGGTTCAAACGCAGAGTTGGTGACCGCATCCACTTCCCCAGCGCGATAAGCGGCAAGTGCGGCCTCCGCATTATCGGCGCCAATAAACTCAACACGCTCCAAAGTGACTTCATTTTTTGCCCAATAGTTGTCGGCGCGTTTCAACAAGACTCGATTGTTGTCCTGTTGACTGACCAAAAATGCGCCGTTAGAGACCAGACCGGTTGCATCGATCCGTTTGAGTGAGTTATCCGGCGCAACTTTGATCGGGCGAAACACGGGATGCGCAACGAGCGCCGGAAAATTCAAGTCGGGAACTTGAAGGCGCACGCGTAAAACATGCTCGTCTACAGCTTCAGCGCCAAAACGATTGTCAGCGGCAGTCGCACGGTTTGGTGAACCAGCGCGCGCGCCACGAGAGTTACCGTTACGGGGTGGCGGGTCGGGAACGGACACAGCCGCGGCTCCGACAATGTTGCTAAGCAGATCCGTGTGCGGCGCGAGATCTCCAATACGCATAGTGCGGCGCCATGAATCGACGAAGTCTTTGGCCACCACGGCCTCGCCGTTAGACCAGCGTGCGTCTTCTCGCAAATAAAAGGTCCAGGTGCGCCCCTCGTTTGCAGACTCCCAACGTTTTGCTGCCGCAGGAATGGGCGCCAGAGTTTGCGGATCGTAATCGGTCAGTCCTTCAAAAATTGCCCGGACCAAATCAGTATCGGGAGGAGCCGCCGCGAATGCAGGATCAAAAGTCTGGGGCAACGTGCCGTCAATCCAGCGGAAACCCTGGTCCCGCGGCACGATAACGCGTCCGTAGTAAGCTTCGTAAGTTTGGCCGCTGAAACAGGCGCTGGGCGCTATGCTCAAGGTGAGCAGCAGCAAGCCAGCTAGAGAGGTGCTTAATCTGGAGGGAAAGCGATGCAACTTCATTCGCATGGATTAGACGACTTGCCGGCGTGCCAGTTCCTGCAACTCGGAAAAAACCTCTGCTGTCCGCGCGCGCGTGGCTTCAAAACCTTCGGATGTATCAATCAGGTAGTCGGCAAACTTACACTTTTCTTCCTGAGGCATTTGCGCGTCGATTCGTTGTCGTGCTGCGGATTCAGAAAGCCCGTCGCGTGTCATTAGTCGCTCAAGCTGCACTTCTGGACGGCAATGTACCACTATCAATTTATCAAATCTTTTGTAGCCGCCCGACTCAATCATCAAAGCCGCATCAATTATACCGATGCCGAATGGATCCTGCTTTTCCCATTCGCGCAGCAGTTCATCCTGACGAGCGATGATGTAAGGATGAAGTATCGAATTTAGCAGCTCCCGTTTCTGTTGATCCGGAAAGACAATAGCTCCCAGCTTCGGGCGGTCGAGAGTCCCATCTTCGTGCAGCACGTCAGCGCCAAACGCGCCGACAACTGCGGCCAGTCCGGGGGATTCGGGCATCACGACCTCACGTGCCGTCTGATCGGCATCAACGACGTGACAACCCAAATCTTCCAGCACGCCGGCAACGAACGATTTACCAACGCCGATTGATCCTGTAAGACCGACACGAAGCATCGTCATTGCGGATTGCCGATTGCCAATTGTTCGAGCCAGAAGCTTCAGAACTGCTTGCGAATTAAGCGTACGAGTTGAGCATACCTCATTTGGCAATCGGCAATTGACAATCGGCAATCTAGTTCTTTCTCGCTTTGGCTGCCTTCACAGTGTTTGCTAAAAGCATGGCCACGGTTAAGAGGCCCACGCCGCCGGGAACCGGAGTCCGCTTTCCTGCGACTCGATCGGCCTCAGCCGGATGAACATCGCCGACAAGCGTGTACCCGTGTTTGCCGATGATCTCGATCCGGCGCTCCGCGTCTTCACCAAAAAACTCGCGAGCGGTTGCTTCATCCGTGACTCTGTTCATACCCACGTCGATCACCGTTGCACCCGGCTTGATGTGATCCGCTCCTATCATCCCCGGACGGCCGATCGCGACCACAAGTATGTCTGCCCGGCGCGCAACGGCTGCCAGATCTCTTGTACGGGAATGGCAGACTGTGACGGTGGCATCGTTTTGAATAAGCAGTTGCGCCATCGGGCGGCCAACAATTTGGCTGCGGCCAATCACACAAGCGTCTGCCCCGCGGATTTCAATTTGGTTACGCTTCAGCAGCTCCATAACGCCCGCGGGAGTGCAGGGAACGAAGTTTGGGTGACCCATTGCCAGCTTGCCGACATTTTCCGGGTGAAAGCCATCCACATCCTTAGCTGGATCGACGGCTTCCAGAATCGAAGTTTCCTCTATTCCCTTCGGGAGGGGCATTTGGATCAAGATTCCATGGACGTCGGGTCGTAGATTGAGTGAAGTTATCAACTCAAGCAATTCACTTTGTGAGGTGGTCGCGGAAAGCGCGTGATGTTCGGAATGAATCCCCACTTCCTCGCACGCTTTGATCTTGTTACGTACGTAGACCTCAGATGCGGGATCGTCTCCAACTCGCACTGCGGCGAGACAGGGCTTTACCCCATGCTCATCCCACAGCGCCGATACCGAGGCCGTAACTTCTTTCTTGATGTCGTTGGCCACACTCGCACCGTCCAAAATGGCGGCGCGTTTCATCATTGAAGTTTTCAGTTCGTTCGAAATCATTTTGTGCGTGAGACTGACACTGAAAAGCGCGATAGCCGCGTTTGGGAATTCTTTGACCATCGTTGATAATTCCACACGTGCATCATAAAGCCAAACTATCTCGCGTTGTCACTGTTCTCGCGACATTAACGTTTCTCCTTTTTACAGCAGCGGCGCAAACGCCTCAGGCTACTCACCAGCAACTACGATCAGCGCTTGATGAAGGTAACTTTTCGGCAGCCCTGGACCAACTCCGCACGCTGCAATCGACCAATCCGCAGCTCTTCGCCGCTAATAATTACGACTATTTGCTTGCCCGACTTCAGGAGAGAGGCGGCGATGTCGCGGGCGCAGCAGCCACTTATCAGGCGAACATCGCGCGGCGGTCGGTGCTGACTGAGTACTCGCTTTGGCATCTTGCGCAAATCTCGCGCGCGTCAGGCGACCTCGTCCACGAACGCGAACAACTACGAGCTTTGATGGGCACGGCGCCTAACAGTCTGGTGCGTGAAGCGGCGGCCCTGAGACTTGGTCAGAGCTTCAGCGAGAGCCAGGACTTTAAAGGCGCAGCAGCAGCCTTCCGCCTTCCAGGCGAATCCAAGAACCGGGCCATCGCCCGCGAAAGCCAGACGCTGCTCGGTGAAGCTCTCATCAAAGCGGGAAATACTGCCGACGCGCGCGCCACTTTCACTCGCCTGCTGATGCAGATGCCCGATGCCGCACGTCCGGATGACTTTTCTTTAGCAGCGGTCCGCGCCCTCGATAGCCTCGATACTGGGGGGCAATCTACAAGCGTAGGGCAACTTCTTGAGTCGGAACACTTGCTGCGCGCTTCCGTTTACCACTTCAATCGCGACTTTGACGCGGCCCGCCTCCATTACGAAGCGGTGGTTTCACGCTTTCCTCAAAGTCCGACAGTTCCCAACGCGCTTTACCAGCTCGGTCGCGGTTTCTATTTGCAGCAGAAGTACGAAGCAGCGTTGAAATATTTTCAGGAGGTGCTGACAAAGTTTCCGGAGAGCACGAGCGCTCGCGACGCGCTTAGCTTTACCGCCGGTTCGTACAATCGCCTGAAACGTACCGATGATGCCGTTGCTGCCTACAAACTCTTCAGTGAGAAATTCCCGGATGCTCCTAATCCCGAACGTCCTTTCCTGAACATCATCGATGCCTTGCATGAAGCAGGTCGCCATAAGGAAGCGATCGGGTGGGTGCAGCAGACTCGGGTTCGCTTTCGGACTCAAATTGGCGACACGCTGGCGCTATTCGCCCAACTGCGAATTAACCTGGCCAATGGTAATTGGCAGCAGGTCATAGCTGATGCCAATGAACTCTCGAGAGCCACCGACCTCGGTGGAACGCGTGTGGCCGGCGGTACGACTAAAGATGAAGTTATATTCTTGCGTGGCTATGCCCTTGAGCAATTAGGCCGCGGACATGAAGCTATCCTTGACTATGCCTCGATACCCGAGGGGCGTAATCAATATTACGGGAAGCGCGCCACGCAACGCCTGCAGGGATTAGCCGCCACTGCAGAAAGGAGTGGGTTGAATGCTCGCGCCAGTGGCCTGCGGCGCGACGCAGAAAAACTTATCCTCGCGGGAAAACTGGACGAGGGACGCCGCGCCGCTCAGGAAGCACTGCGGATTGTTACGGATCAGGCGCAGCACGATGAGATTCTGGAGCTGGTGCTACGCACGTACGAATCTCTTCCAGCCTATAAGCTCCCAGAGTTCAAAATAGTGCCTCTGGGCAGACAGGACGTTCGCGCTGAGGCGGCTGCATCGTCAACAAACACGCACACGGAACTTGCCGGCGAGCTTTTGTTTCTTGGTCTCTACGATGAAGGAGCGCCTGAGTTTGTCGCAGCGCGAAGCGAGATTAAGAAGGTGGACGCGAATGCCTCGGCACCGAAGTCTAACAGTTCAGCTTTGAGTGACATTGACTACACACTCGCTATTTATCAACTGCGCGGTGGACACGCAGATCAGGCAGTAAAGTTTGGGGAACAATTTTGGCGAAGTGTTCCTGCTGATTATGTGCTTGAACTTGCACCGCGCGATCTAATCGACTTGCTCTACCCGCTTCCGTATCGAGACTCACTCGTAAAACATGCGCCGCCACGCGGCGTGGACCCGCGCTTTGCAATTTCAATTGCGCGTCAGGAGTCGCGGTTCCAGCCCGCTGCCAAATCTGTCGCCGCTGCCCGCGGACTGATGCAATTCATCGCCGAAACTTCAAACGCCATGGCAGCTGAGCTCCAGTTGCAGAATTTCAATCAGGACAATCTATACAATCCGGACACAGCCATTCTTTTCGGTTCACAGTATCTCGCCGGTTTGTTCAAACAGTTTCCGGACCAGCCTCAGGCTGTCGCGGCTTCCTATAACGGCGGGCCGGAAAATATGGCGCGCTGGATGGCGCGGTCGCGCGCAAACGATTCCGATCGCTACGTTCCCGAAATTGGTTTTTCGCAGACCAGGGATTACGTCTTCAAGGTGTTGCTGAATTACTGGCAATACCAGGCACTTTATGATGAGAAGCTGGAGCGGAGATAAGTTTCGAGTTTCGAGTTCCGCGTGTCGATTTTTGCGATTCTTGATCGCAGCCATCGGCGTTTACATCTACAAGTTCATTTCACGTCAAGGTTTAAAGACGAAACATCAAAAGCCAAAGACCAAAGATCTAAGACCACCTTTTATGAAAAAACTTTGCTTCGTAGTCATCATCTCTCTCCTACTCATTTCCATAGCTGGCTGCGGCAAGGACACCTCAAATCAGAAGCGATACGATCTAACGGGCAAGGTTCTTTCAGTCGAGCAGGACAAGCACCAGATTACCGTGGCTCATGAAGCTATCAAGGACTTAATGCCCGCGATGACGATGCCGTTGACGCTTCGCGAAGATTGGGCGTTTACCGTGCTCGCCGCAGGTGACCGAATCAGTGCCACGCTTGTCGTCGATGGCACCGAGTCGTGGTTGGAGAATATCGTCATTACACAGGAAAGTGCCGACACCAACGCGCCGGGGCCAGGCGGTGTGGTAGAGGCTAAGGACGGCGCCGAGGTTCCGGACTACGGGCTAAAGAATCAAAGTGATCAACCGATTCACCTCGCGCAATATCGAGGCAAGACCTTGCTCTTGACCTTCATCTATACGCGTTGCCCGATCCCTGATTACTGCACACTCATGAGTCAGAACTTCGCCCGGATTGAGAGCGAGTTGGCAAAACAACCCGAGCTTTACCAGAAGACTCATCTTCTAAGCATCAGTATCGATCCCGAGTACGACACTCCAGCCGTACTGCGAAGCTACGGAGCCGCTCACACAGGTAAGTTTACGGAAGAGAAGTTCTCACACTGGGAGTTCGCCACCGGTACCAAGGATCAGGTGAAAGGTATTGCGCAGTTTTTCGGCTTGCGCTACTACGCCGATAAAGATCAGATCGTCCATGGACTGCGAACAGTGATTATTAATCCAGAGGGGAAAGTAGCGAAGGTATATCGCGACAATTCCTGGAAACCCGACGAGGTAGTTGCCGAATTGCGGAAGATGCATCAGTGAACTTTGGCGGGTGAGGTAGCCAATACGCAATTGCCAATCTCAAGTGGCTATGGATCCAGTTAAGGACGCCAGTCATCTCTATGAAGTGGAACGGCGCGCATTACATGCGGAGCGGCCGGGCTTTCGCATCAGCGAGCTACAGATTTCGCCCACACAAACAGTGCCCTGGCACTTTCACAATAATGTGCAGGACACTTTTTACGTGATCGCTGGCCGAATTCGAATCTTCCTGCGCGACCCCGTTGAAAATTTGACGCTTGGTCCCGGAGAAGTATTCTCAGTTGCCGCGGGACGCCCACACTGCGTCAAGAACGAAGGTAAGAATTCCGCCACCTTCCTCATCCTCCAGGGAGGCGGCGAGTACGACTACGTCCCCGTCGCCTAGTTGCTGGGGGCAGGAGGCAGTGGCGGACGGCAGGAGCAGAAGTCCCCGCCCAAGAGCCAGGAACATAGGTCACGGAGCAGAGCCCCTAACCCAAACTAACCCTGGCGAACTCTCATTAATTGGAGCCCTGGCTAAGTTTCCGCAACTTAACGAGGCACTCGCCCACCACGTACGCGCAGCCCCATCAGACGCGACGGGTATATTCCAAAGTCTTCAACTTCCCAGGTGTTGCCCTCTCGCAGCCGGATTTTCGCCGCGCCGATCAGAGTGCCTTGACCGTTGCCGTTGCGGCGGATGAATAACTCGGCATAACCAAACTTGTAATCGGCTGAGCGCGTTCCATAACGCAGTTCGGAAAAACCGACATAGCGTTGATAGATCACCGTGATTTTTGTTTCACCGTCCGCCGAAGGTTCGGCAAAAATCACGTTTGCCGGAACACCAACTCCGCTGCCAATTTGAATCTGCCCGGCAGACATTCCGGAAATGGCATTCAGTAAGCTGTCCTGTCCCGAGCGCAGGGCATCATTGAGCCTTTCGACTTCGCCACGACTTGTGTAGTTCCTGATGATCAAGCGAAAGTTACCGGAACGACTTCCGAGGCGCCCCCCAAAAGAGACAATAGTGCCAGTGACTGTCGACCCTTCATAGATATCGGCCTGTGCCAACGCAGTGCCTGCTGAGAACGTCGCGAGCGCCAGTGCCAATAAAACGGCTACCGAGATCTGCATCAAGATTCTTTGAATTCTCATTTTCCTTTTCCTCTAAATACCCCCTAAAATGCCCCCACGAGGCTTGCCGGAGCATTTGTTATTAAGTTGTCCGAACCGTCCGTGCGGTTATTGTAATTTCGTGATCGCTGGACAAAAAATAGCTCCGCCACTCTCCCCCCACTCATAACAACGCCAATGATCCTAGTACTTGTAAGAATCGAAAGCGAGTCAACGACCGTTCTTTCCGGCTATAACACACGAACGTGACCTTGCGGTGAAAACTTCTACACTGCAAACACATAGAGTCAGTTGTGCTGACGTGTTCAGTAATGCGTCAGCAACATTTGGAAGATTAATCAAGCAAGGGGACAAAAGATGAGCGCTACGATGACACAACCGATTGCGACCAAAGATCCACAGCAGCACAGTTCTGCAGCTTTGGCGCAGGAACACAAAGAGGGACCGCTGGCGAGAGCTATTGAGCAGCAGACAGCAAAGTTACCTTCAGACATTTTTCTCTGGGCAGCCCTGGGTTCAATGGGAGTTTCCGCACTTTTACAACTGACGGGTAAGAAGCGAGCCAGCCTTTTTGTTGGCGAATGGGTCGCGCCGTTCCTGCTGTTTGGCGTTTATAACAAGATCGTCAAAGTGGAAGGTTCTGACAAAAACAGCTAAATAGCTCCACAACGAGAAAAAAAACGAGCCCAACGCCGTCGTGCGTCGGGCTCTTTCATTTTGTAATTACCTTTTTCCCATTTTTCGATTCGATCGTGGCTAAAGACCCGCAATTGGCGATCGACATTCGGCAATGCTCCAAATTGACACTTCGATTGGGCCGATATATCTTGCGCGGCCAGAACCTCCCCATTTATCACCGCTCTAACTACATTGATGCCCAAAAAAGAGATCCCATTCTCTTCGGGGCGGAACGCGTGCGGTACCCAGCTCGCGGTTTTGACTAATCCTGGTGGGGTCTATTCCATGAATCGCTTGTCACGCCTTCAGCGTAATTTCTTCGCGCTGCCATTCTTGAGCCTCCTCCTCGTTGTCGCATCCGCACAATCTTCAGACCCGAAGCTCGCTCCATACGCTGCCATCAAACCCCTCACCGAACCGACAGTCTTCGGAACCGGGATCATTTCAACCGGGAGTACGACACGCATCCGGCTTTCACTCCTGATGGTCGGATCCTCTACTTCTTACGCAGCACGCCAAACCTTAATCACTGGACGATACTTGTTTCTCGTTTTGTTCAGGGCCGCTGGACGACACCCGAAGTGGCGCCCTTCTCAGGACAATACTCTGACGCCGATCCCTTTATCACGCCTGACGGCTCGCGTTTGTACTTCATCTCGAATAGGCCTGTTCCCGGCAAAGCAAAACCGGATCTGGATATCTGGGTTATAAACAAAACTGAAAACGGCTGGAGCGAGCCTCAGAACCCGGGCCCACCGATCAATAGTTCAGGCAACGAGTGGTACCCGACCTTTGCGACAAACGGCACAATTTACTTCGGATCCGATCGGGAGGGCGGCAAAGGTCGCAACGATATTTATCGGTCGCGCCTGGTTGATGGCAAGTATCAGCCTGCGGAGAATCTGGGCGACATCATCAATACTCAGTTCAATGAATTTGAACCGCTGATCGCAGCAGATGAGAGCTTCTTAATTTTCATGTGTGGTGGAAGAGCCGATGCAAAAGGTGGATTCGATCTCTACATCACCTATAACCAAAATGGTGCGTGGTCGAAGCCCGAGAACCTCGGCGATAAGATCAACTCCGGCGGCAACGAATACTCCCCAACCATTTCTCCAGATGGGAAATATTTCTTTTGGGGCAGCACTCGAGGATTCGCTGACAAGCCCCTGGACAAGCGTAAGAACTACCGGGAACTGATGGAAAAGCTGCGAGGACCAGGAAATGGTTTGGGGGACATTTATCAGATCGACATCGCAGAATTAAAGATCAAGAAATGACGCCAGACCGCGGGGCTTGTCACCTGTTAGTGGTCAGTGGTGATAGTTGCCGGGTTCCAGTTTTACTTCATGTTGATTTTAAGGCTCAACCTTTGACACCCGACAACCACTGACAACGGATCAATGACCAATGACAAAGGCTTAAGCCTGACCCTTGATCTTCTTTAGTTCTTCGGTGAGGACAGGTACAGCCTCAAACAGATCTCCTACGATGCCATAGTCCGCAATGTCGAAAATCGGAGCTTCGGGGTCCTTGTTGATAGCTACTATCGTTCCTGAGTTCTTCATTCCCACCAGATGCTGGATGGCACCGGAGATGCCGAGGGCAATGTAGAGTTTGGGCGCCACGGTTTGGCCTGACGAGCCGATTTGCCGGTCAATCGGTAACCACTCCGCGTCGCAAATCGGCCGCGAGGCTGCGATGTCTCCGCCAAGCACTTCCGCCAATTTCTCCGCGAGGGCAATGTTCTCTTTGCCTTTGATGCCGCGCCCAATCGCGATAATGATTTCGGCTTTCGAGAGATCGACAGCCTGTTTCACTTCCTGGAAAGGATCCTCCGGCGTCATCCGGATCTCGCCAACTTCCACTTCCATTGCTTCCACCGGGGCGCCACTTCCCTTTTGCGCCTGATCTGCGCGATAAGCGCCTGACTGAAAAGTTACGAAAATAGGGGCGGCGCCATCAGACACGACGTCCGCATCAATCTTCCCTAAGAAGATGCGGCGCGTGAAAGTGGTGACGTTGTTCTCAGTGCGAACACGGATGCAATCGCTGATCAGAGACTTCTCAAATCGCGCGGCCAGTTTGGGGGCAAAGTCGCGGACGAGGTAGGTGTGCGGCATGACTACAAATTCCGGATCAAGTTTTCGCACCACCTGCTCCATCGCATCGGTATAGCCGTCAGGTGTGTAGTCTTGCAGTTTTGAGTTGGTAGCATGTACGACTTTGGCAACGCTGTAGTTGGCGATTTCCTGGACCAGGCCAGCAGCAACCTCACCGAGAACAACGGCAGTAATTGCGAGTCCACCGCGCTGTCCGGCTAAATCGCTGGCAGCGGCGATCGCTTCAATCGCCTGCTTGCTAACAACGCCGGCGCGATGTTCGACGAAAACGATAATGCCGTTGCTCATTTTTTCTTCATTTCCTTGAGGGCTGCTATAAATTTCTCATTGTCGGCAAACCGCGCAAACGACGAATCCCTGGCCGGATCGGGAAACTTCTCACCCGGAATCATGTTGTCCTTACGTGCGAAGGCTAGTCTCAAGTATTGGATTGCCTTCTCCATGTTGTCCATCTCTCCGTAAGTGCATGCCATGTTGTAATAGAACATCGGGTATTCAGGCTCTTCGGAGATGCCATACTCAAATGTTTCCTTCGCAACTTTGAGATTGCCGCTGATGCCGTAAGACATGCCGAGATTGTCGACCAGCACCCGCCAAAGATTCGGTTCCAAAGTGCGCTTCTGCTTTTCCAAATCGAGGGCCTTCTGATACGGACCAATTGCCCTCTTGAAGTCACGGCGCAAATAGTGGGCGCTGCCTTCTTGCATCAGCTCCATCACTTCCGACGCTTTCTGGCCATACGCCGCCGACATCATCAAGGTCAGAACGGCTAACAGCACCGCCAGTGTCGACAGTGCAGTGTTCAAGAGGGTACGGCGTGGTGTTCTCATTTCATTCCTTTGCCACAGTGGGATCAATTCAACTGTAGTTATCACACGACCCTTGCCTCGTTATGCAGTTTTTCGGCCAGTGCCACGGCGCCGGCTTTGGCATCGCCGTCGCCAAGGAACTGTGTTTGTTTGCTCTTCTGCGGAAAGTAAACCTTTTCGATTCGTTGGTGCGACGGCCGGGCCACAACGTCCGCGGCTGCGGCCACTTCTTTTATTTCTTTCTTCTTCGCAGCCATGATGCCTTTCAGAGTCGCGTAGCGGATCTGACTAATTCCGGATTGAATTGTCAGCAAGGCCGGCGTGGGCATCGAGTACCACTGGTACCAACCACTTTCCAGCTCCCTTTTGACGCGCAACTTTTCACCTCCGGCATCGACCTCGATCACAATCGTGGCGTGTGGCATGCCGAGCAGTTCCGCCATAATGGCGCCAGTCTGGGCATAGCCGTAATCGTCTGATTGCAGCCCAGTCATGATCAAATCGGGATTCTCTTCGCGGATCGTCGCCGCGAGCACGCTGGCGGCAGCATACGGCGAGAGGTGCGCAAGATTGTCGCCCACAACATGAATGGCGCGATCGGCACCCCGCGCGAGGGCATCTTTGATAATGCTCTTGGCCCGCTGCGGGCCCATCGTGCAAACGATTACGTCACCGCCGATCTTTTCGCGAACGCGCAACGCCTCTTCAAGCGCATAGCCGTCTGACTCGTTAACTTCAAACGAAAGGTCGCTTTCCTCGATCCAGGTTTCGTCTTTATTAATCCGCAGGATGGCGTCCTTGCTGGCGACCTGTTTCATTAATACGATAATTTTCATTGTCGATAGCTGGCCTTTATTCGCCGCTGCGTTAAATCGAACTTGGTCTTTGTCTTGTTTGTACCGCTCAGTACTTTGAGGTCGAGTTCAACTTTCAGGGCGAACAAAGAACCAAGTACAAAGTTCTAAGTTCGGTACCGTATTACGGGTCCCGTATTACGGGTCATATCGTTTGAACAGCAGTGCTGCATTCGTGCCGCCAAACCCGAAGCTATTTGAAAGCGCGTAATCTACTTTCGTTTCTCTTGGTTGATTAGGAACATAGTCGAGATCGCATTCCGGGTCTGGGGTAATGTAATTGATCGTGGGCGGGAGCGTATTGCGATGAATTGCCAACACCGAGAACACCCCTTCAATCCCTCCAGCCGCACCGAGCAAGTGTCCCGTCATCGACTTTGTTGAGCTGACAGCCAACTTGTAAGCATGCGCGCCAAACGTGTCCTTGATCGCGAGCGTCTCAAACTTATCGTTATAGGGCGTCGAGGTCCCGTGCGCGTTGATGTATCCCACCTGCTCGGGCTGGATGCCGGCATCCTTGATCGTCTTCTGCATCACCCGTCGGGCGCCTGAACCAGTTTCATCGGGCATGGTCAGATGAAAAGCGTCGGCCGCCATGCCGTATCCGACAATTTCAGCGTAGATTTTGGCGCCGCGACGTTTCGCGTGTTCCAGCTCCTCCAGAATCATGATGCCGGCGCCTTCACCGATGACAAACCCATCGCGGTCCGCGTCAAAAGGCCGCGAGGCGTGCTGCGGATCTTCATTGCGAGTCGAGAGAGCGCGCATCGAGGCAAAGCCCGCCACACTCATCGGCGTGATTGCCGACTCCGCGCCTCCTGCAATCATTACCTCGGCATCGCCGCGTTGAATGATCTTGAAGCTATCGCCAATCGCATGCGCGCCCGCGGAGCAGGCGGTGGCAGTGGCTGAGTTTGGCCCTTTGGCGCCGAAGCGAATCGAAACTTGCCCGGCGGCCAGATTCACAATTGCGGAAACGATAAAGAACGGTGAAACGCGATCCGGTCCTTCATTGAGCAGCTTTGAATGTTCGCGCTCAATCGCCCAGAAGTCGCCAATGCCGCTGCTGATGTAGGTGCCCGCGTTTTCCGCAAGCTCGTCGGGAAATTTCCCTTCGGCCGTCAGCTCAAATCCCGCGCCAGCCATCGCTTCGATTGAAGCCGCAATCGCGTAATGAATAAAGGCGCCCATCTTGCGCGCCTCTTTCTTGGGAATGAATTCGAGCGGGTCGAAGTTTTTGACTTCGGCGGCAAACTTTACGGAAAACTTCTCAGTATCAAACCTCTTGATGTAGTCGACGCCCGTCTGACCACTCATCAACGCGGCCCAGGTAGTCTCGACTGAATTGCCAACCGGCGTAACCAAGCCGAGGCCTGTGACCACAACCCGACGTGCCAAATCAACGCTCCTTGAGAGGATAACCCGTGATCGAAATGAGTGGCGAGTAAGTTACCGGCACGCGGCTCCTTACTCATCACTCATCAAATCTCACTATTTCTTGTGCTGATCGATGTAGTTGTACGCGTCGCGCACGCTCTGAATCTTTTCGGCGTCCTCGTCAGGAATCTCAATGCCAAATTCCTCCTCAAATCGCATGACGAGTTCGACAGTGTCCAGGGAATCTGCGCCCAGGTCGTCGATGAAGCGCGCGTTGGGAGTGACTTCATTTTCGTCAACTCCAAGTTCGTCGACGATGATCTGCTTGACCTTATTCTCGATCTCTTGATCGGGCATTTCGTTTTGCTCCTCTGTGATTTTGTAAAAAAACGTTACGGCCTTATGAAACTGCCAAACCCGCTCCGGCCGCCGCCACACTCGCGGATTTATCAACATTAAGACATCTTGCTTCGCGATCGATCTGGCGCAGCAAGCCACTCAAAACCTTTCCCGGTCCCAATTCAACAAAGCTATTCACGCCGGCTGCCAACAAGAGGTTCATCGACTGTAGCCAACGAACCGGCGACGAAACCTGGCGGATCAGCGAGTCCCGGGCGTCTACTGCTCTAGTTATCGCAATTGCGTCAACATTACTTATCAGCGGTACGCTTAGCTCGTCAAGACTCAACTCGGCCAAGTCGTCCGCTAAACGTAGCTGGGCCGGCATCATTAACTCACAATGAAAGGGCGCGCTTACATTCAGTTTCACTACCCGCTTCGCGCCAGCTTCCTTCAATTTCTCGGCAGCCCGATCCACCGCTTCCGTGTTTCCTGCGATTACGATCTGGTTAGCCGAATTTATGTTTGCCGGCGCGCAAATCTGGTCGCCGCGAACTTCCGCGCAAACCTCTTCAATCGTTTCCAGCGATGCGCCGAGCACTGCCGCCATTGCTCCTTCACCCGCTGGAACTGCTTCCTGCATGTAGCGCCCGCGCGCCCGCACTGTGCGGACGGCGTCGGCAAGCGAGATAGCTCCGGCAGCGACTAAGGCTGAATATTCGCCCAGACTATGACCGGCAACGAAATCCGGCTTTTCCACTCCCACTGATTCGAGTGCACGCAATGCGGCAATTGAAACAGCCAGGATTGCCGGCTGAGTGTTCTCAGTCAGTTGCAGCGCTTCCGCCGGACCAGTGAAACAGAGGGCCGAGATCGAAAAGCCTAATGCTTCGTCCGCTTCTTCAAAGACCTTTCGGGCGGCTGGGAAATTATTCGCCAGATCCTTTCCCATTCCGGGATACTGAGAACCCTGACCGGGAAAGAGAAAGGCCTTGCCATTGCCAATTGCCGATTGATCGTTAATTGCCAATTGCCGATTGCCAATTGCCGATTGCGTGTCTTCGATTAAGTTCATTCCAGGCTCGGCGTAAGTGGACTAACGAATTGGTGAGTCCAGCGGAACTTCAATCGGCATTTGGCAATCGCCAATCGGCAATCCTACGCTCCAAGTCAGAACCCCTCTACCACCGGATCAAGACTCCGCCCCAGGTAACGCCACCACCGAACGAAGCGAGCAGCACTAAATCGCCGGTCTTGACGCGCCCGGCTTCAACACACTCGTCCAGCGCGATCGGAATCGACGCTGACGAAGTGTTACCGTGCATGCTGATGTTCGAATAAACCAATGACTCGTCTACATTCAACTTATTAGCCACCGCGTCGGTAATTCGCTGGTTCGCTTGATGCGGGATAAACAGCTTAACGTCTTTGGCGTCTACCCCGGCTTCTTCCAAAACTTCGCGCGACACTTCAGCCATCGAGCGTACCGCGACCTTAAACAACTCATTACCCTTCATCTTAAAAAAGTGATCGCCGGCTGCGAGAGTCTCGGCGGTGGGAGGACGACGAGTCCCGCCACCTGGAGAAAACAGCTGCTCCTGATACCTGCCGTCCGACCTGATGCGACTCGCCAGAATTCCTCGTTCTCCGTCAACAGTTCCGAGTACGGCCGCGCCTGCCCCATCGCCGAACAAGACGCAGGTATGTCGATCTGAATAGTCGACGTACTGGGTCAAGATTTCCGCACCGATAACCAGGGCGTACTTTGATTGGCCGCTCTGGATCATGGTGTTGGCAAGCGTCACGCCGTAAAGAAATCCCGAGCAGGCAGCGACGACATCCATTGCAGCGGCTCGGTTAGAGCCAAGCTCAGCCTGGATGATGCAACCGGTTGACGGCAGGATTTGATCGGGACTAACCGTGGCGCAGAGGATTAGATCAATATCGGCGGGGGTCAATCCGGCGCGCTCGATGGCCTGACGCGCGGCCTTGACTGCGAAAAGCGAAGTGTATTCCCCGGGAGCGGCTTTGCGGCGCTGTTTAATTCCGGTGCGAGTGGTGATCCACTCGTCGGAAGTCTCTACCATGTTGGCTAGGTCGGCATTCGTTAAGATGCCTTCCGGATATGCGTGACCGGTGCCCAGAATACCGGCGCGTTGAGTTGCCATCTATTTCCTCAGTTACCCAAAAGAACGGCCATAGTAGCGGCTATAAAACGAAAAGCCAACTGACTATCCTGCGGCCGCCTCGGCAACGCTGTGCAAAGCGTTGGTTTCCGCAATTCCTTTTTCAATCCGCTCGCTCGCGCGGTTTTCTGAAAACTCTTTTACGCTACGAATCGCATTGCGAATCGCTCGCGCATTTGAACTTCCGTGGCCGATCACCACGATCTGCCGCACGCCTAAGAGCGGCGCGCCGCCGTATTCGGAATAATCCAGACGCTTCTTGATATTGCGAAAAGCGGGTTTGGCTAACATGGCGCCTGCTTTGGTGACTGCTGATGCCGTCAGCTCCCGCTTAATCATCCAGAGCATTGCATCCGTCAGACCTTCGGAAAGTTTCAACATGACGTTTCCGGTGAAGCCGTCTGTGACGATCACATCCACGGCGCCAGAAAAGACGTCACGGCCTTCGACGTTACCTACAAAATTCAAGCCTGCCATTTCCCGCAGCAGTGGAAAGGCTTCTTTCGTTAAGTCGTTTCCTTTCACCTCTTCTTCGCCGATGCTCATCAGCCCCACGGCAGGCCTTATTGTTCCCAGCACCGCACGCGAATAGGCGTCGCCCATGATGGCAAACTGAGCCAGATGATGTGGTTTGCATTCGGAGTTCGCGCCAACATCTAGAAGTAGAGTTGGCTTTGCAGATCGGGTGGGGATTAATGCTGCTAACGCGGGCCGGTCAACTCCGGGCAGCATACCAATCACCATTTTGGCGGTAGCCATCGCCGCTCCGGTGTTTCCGGCAGACACAAAACCATCGGCACGACCTTCGGTAACCAACTTAGTGCCGATTCTCAAGGAGCTCTTTTTCTTCCGCCTTACGGAAATCATTACCGGGTCGTCCATCCCGATCACTTCCGCGGCTTCTACGAATTCAATTCCCTTGTCGCCGTCGCGGCGCCAGCCACAGCGTCGCAGCTCGGGGTCGACTTTCTCGTGCTGACCTACAAGGATTACACCGACTCCCAGATCACGAGTAGCGGCGAGAGCTCCATCGATCTCGGCATGTGGCGCATGATCGCTGCCCATGGCATCGAGTACGACTTTACCCGTCAACAGGCCGCCATTCTTCGACTGGTTTCGCACAGGAGAGTAACTGTCTGGCTAGGCCTGTTCGACTTGCACTACTTCGCGATCTTTGTAGTAGCCACACTTCGGACAGACGCGGTGCTGCAAACGAGGTTCCTGACAATTAGGACAGAGGGTGGTTTGGGGCGCGAGCAGCGCATCGTGCGCTCGCCGCTTGCCGCGGCGAGCCTTGGAATGTCTTCTTTTTGGATTTGGCATAATTACTCCGTTCGTAAATCGTAAATAGTGAATCGGGAATCGGGATGGATGTCAGTTGTCAGTTGTCAGTGGTCAGTTGTCCGTGGTCAGTTGTCAGTAGTTAGTTGAAAGTAATTAGTTGTCCGATGCAATCGACGACTGACCACTGACCACTGACTACTGACAACTGACCATTCACAACTTTTCACGATTCCCGATTCACAATCTCTTTTAGTCCGGCCCAGCGAGGATCTATTTCCGCTTCCTCGCATTCGCAGTCGGCTAAATTTCGATCGCCGCCACATGCCGGACATAAACCTTTGCATTCTTCCTGGCAGAGAACCTGCGCCGGGAGCGCCAGCAACAACTGCTCGCGGACCAGTTCGTCGATATCAATTGCCTCTCCGTCAAACACTGAGAGGGCCAGATCTTCGTCAAGGAGCTCCGCCGCCGGGTCGGCTTGATACGTTTCCGGGGTAACGTATTCGACCTCAAAACTGCTGGAGACAGGGACCGGCACCGACTTCAAACATCGATCGCACTCCAGCCGGAGTTCAGCGGTCGCTTCGCCTTTTACCGTTACCTTCGAGTCCGTCTGTTGAATCCGGCCAGTCACTCGTGGCGGCGCCACCACCGTGACCCGCTCTTCATTTAAATCAAGCTCGCCTGGTTGGTAATTATGGGCAAATTTGCCCCCGTGACGCTCCAGACTTGCAAGCTCGACCCGCATGATGCACTACCCTGTTACGAATATCTCTTTTTTCAGCTAATGCGCAAAAGGATTCATTATAGCGGCGAAGGGCGGGCTGTCAACGCGGCAAAAAAGACAGATGTAAGGGCGTCCCTCTGTGGACGCCCCTCGTCTCAAACGCGGGGCGGCCCACGGAGTGCCGCCCCTCCAGTGTCATAAGGGCACTACCAAAAAGGACTAGGTGCTTTCAGCATCTGCTGCGACGAAAACATTTAGAGCCTCCTGCCGGAGAAGCCGGGCAAGACGTTGATCGCCGCCAGTCATCAAGTGGAGATTCGAGGTCGGCTCCTGGCAAAACAAGACCGGTGAGGTCGCTGTGCGTCCGTTCCTGGCTTTGACGGTTTTAGCTTTTTGAGGTTCACTGCGGCGGGCTTTGGCAAGCGACTCGGCAGCCAGCTTCTCCTGTCCCGTTCGCTGGTAAATTAATCCCAAAACATAAAAAGCCTCGCCGTACTCGGAATCCATTTCGGTTGCTTTGCGCAGATGACGAGCCGCGAGCGCATCGCGGGTGAGTTGGTAATACAAGCAACCGAGGGCGTAGTGCGCTTCGGGAGAAGGCTTACTCGCCAGGGCGCGTTTAAATTCACGCAGAGCTTTCTGCCAATTCTCCTCGGCGATAAAAAGTCTGCCGAGTCCGTAATGAGCCGCGAAAGAAGACGCCCCTCGTCGAGTTGCACTATTCAGGAGTTCTTTAGCCCGCTCTGTATCGCCCTCATCAGCACACGTCAATCCGAGTAAAAGCGACACGCGAATATCGCCGGGAGCGAATTCATATGCGCGGCCCAGGTAATCGCGGGCGAGCCGAGTCTTGCCAGTTCGGAAAAAATGCTCACCCACAAAAGCAAGCAGAGGCGCGTTCTCAAGCTCGAGTTCGGCTGCCCGTTGGAGCGAGCGGATACCTCGCCCAACTTGCTCGTCTTCGATTAACAGGAATCCTTCATTTACAAATTGCTCGAACGTGCGGCGGTGTTCGCCGCGAGAGCTCGAAAGAATCCTGACCCTTAGCTCTTCTCGGCGTGCGCTTTCCTCTTGTTCCTCGGCATCTTTTTGGCATCGATCATTCCAAAGCTTTTCCAGTCGCGTGCCTTCAACGATTTTGTCCTCCGTCAGGAGGGCAATCAGCGCTTTCACAAGTGAGCGGTCGAAGTAAGAGTTTTGTGCTTGCCGCAGCAACAAATCGAGTCCGCGTTCAAGTCGCTCAGTAAGACGGGCGAGGCGGTTTTCTAAAGCAGAAATGCGCTCAAGCAGATGTTCATCACTAGACGGCCCAGCCTCCGCCACTTCGTAGCGCGAAGCAGGCGGCTCAACGATGATCATGAGTCGCGTGCCGCAGCGCACGCAGAAATCATGGCCCAGCGGATTCGCCGCAAGGCATTTCTGGCAGTAGTGTGAAACTTGGGGCATGAGACAGAACTCAGAAATCGGTTGTCAGTGGTCAGTTGTCAGTTGTCAGTACCCAAAGATCAAAGATCAAATCAAAGTGCGTCACTGACTACTGACTACTGACGCCTGTTCCTCATATTCATAGAACCCGCGGCCAGACTTTCGGCCCAGCCATCCTGCATCCACATATCGTTTTAACAACGGACAAGGACGATACTTCGAATCACCCAAACCATCGTGCAGCACATTCATGATAGCGAGACAGACATCTAATCCAATAAAGTCCGCAAGTGTTAAAGGACCCATTGGATGGTTCATTCCCAGCTTCATAATACCGTCGATACTCTCTCGCGTAGCTACGCCTTCGTAAAGAGTAAAGATCGCTTCATTGATCATCGGCATCAGAACCCGGTTGGAAATGAAACCCGGTGAATCCTCACAATCAAGGGCTGTCTTTCCCAGCCTCTCCGTCAAACTGCGAACCTTCTCGTAAGTATCATCGGAAGTAGCCATTCCCCGAATCACTTCCACAAGTTTCATGATCGGCACCGGATTCATGAAGTGCATCCCGATGACCTTGTCCGGCCGCTTCGTGGCCGAGCCGAGTTTCGTGATGGAGATCGAAGAGGTATTGGAAGCGAGAATCGCGCCGGCGCCGACGATCCCATCCAGCGCCTGAAAGACTTCGGTTTTTACGTCCAGGTTTTCTGTCACAGCTTCGATAACCACGGTTGCGTGAGTCAGGGATTCAAGAGAAGTATCGGTGCGAATTCGCCCAATGATTTCGCTCTTCTCCCCGGCGTCTAACCGTTCCTTGTCAACATCGCGCTGTAGACTCTTATCGATCGCCGCCATGCCCTCGTTGGAGAAATTCGTCACTAACGTCGCGGATCACGACATCATAGCCGGCGCGCGCTGCTACCTGAGCAATGCCATTGCCCATCGTACCTGCACCGACGACGCCGATTATTTCGCTCACTTCTCTTTGCTCCGTTATCGAATTGATTAGCGCCAGTCCGGCGGTGTTGTGGGTGGAACGTAGGGCTCGGAAGCACGCAACAGTTTTTTTAGTTTGCGACGCGGTTCGGGTTGCGGCGGCAGGGCGTAAGCTGCCTTGTGATAAAGAAACTTTCCTTTTTCGCCAAACATAAACCAGAGGGTGTAGACGCAAAGAGCTGTTCCGAAGGGGAAAGTCAGACCGGCAAGCACACCAGCAATAATCCCAATCCGCCGCGCCCAGCGCTTTCGCTTCATTAACGCATACGCCGTAATGAATGACGGAGTGATCAAAATGAGGCTGAGGAACACTCCGCCGACTATCAAGACGGCAAACGTCGCCACCGGTACAGCCTCGCCACGGCCCGCCCTCGCATCAATGGTTCCCGATATGAAAAACGTCGCTAGGATCATCAGCGCTATACAGAACACGCCGTAGAGAAGGTGTAACAATCCCAGCGTTCTGTTGTGACCAGTCGGTGTCATTACCTTATCTTTCAACTGCCAGCGCTACCGCATTGCCGCCGCCAAGACAAAGCGCAACTAAACCGCGGTGCGCATCACGGCGCTTCATCTCGTACAGCATTGTCGTCAACAGCCGTGAGCCGGACTGACCAATGGCATGACCGAGAGCCACCGCGCCACCATTTACGTTCAGTCGTTCCGGATCGAGGTCCAACTCCCGCGTAATCGCCACGGCCTGTACTGCAAAGGCTTCATTCAATTCAATCAGGTCGACATCATTTGTTGACCAGTTCGCTTTCTTCAGGACTTTTTTGATTGCTTCCACCGGCGCCATCATCACGAGCTGGGGTTCAGTTCCAGAAGTTGCCTGGGCGACGATGCGAGCCATCGGTTCAACGCCTAATTCTTTAGCGCGTTCCACCGAAGTGACTACGAACGCCGACGCACCATCGTTCACTCCTGGCGCATTGCCGGCCGTAACTGTCCCGCCTTCTTTGAACGCCGGCTTCAGTTTTCCTAATACTTCCATGGAAGTATCTTCGCGAACAGTCTCGTCCGTATCAAAGATTGTTACCGCGCCCTTCTTCTGCGGAATTTCTATCGCCACAATCTCATCCTTGAATCGACCCGCCTTAATCGCTGCCGCCGCCTTGCGGTGCGAGTGCAGGGCATAGTCATCCTGCTCGGTCCGATTTACGTTGAAGCGCTCTGCGACGACTTCCCCGGTGCAACCCATATGCTGATTATCAAAAGCGCACCAAAGGCCATCGTTAATCATGGAATCGACCAGCGTGCCATTTCCCAGGCGATATCCTTCGCGTGCTTTCTCGAGCAGATACGGAGCATTACTCATGGACTCCATGCCGCCGGCAACTACGATTTCGGTGTCGCCGAGTTGAATTCCCTGGGCCGCCATCATCACTGCTTTCAATCCGGAGCCGCAGACTTTGTTGATGGTGACTGCAGAAACGGTATTGGGAAGTCCGCCATTCAATGCCGCCTGCCGCGCCGGATTCTGGCCCAGGCCCGCCTGAATTACGCAGCCCATGATCACTTCGTCGACCATCTCCGGAGTGATACCCGTTCGCTTTACAACTTCACGGACCACGATAGCACCGAGTTCAGTTGCCTTGAGTCCTTTAAGCGAACCCTGGAACTTTCCAACGGGCGTTCTTACTGCTCCGATAATTACTGCTTCCTTAATATCCGACATCAGTTCTCCAGTTACAAATATGCCCCAGTGTTAAAGACCACCCTTAGCTAACCATTTACTAATTTAACCAAAAGAGTGTCAAGTCATTGATGATTACCGATTGCCGATTGCCAATTGCCGATTGGAATTCTACCAACGAAACTTCCTTACTGAATTTGCATTGCACACCAAATACTTTTCATGTCGCTGATCGCGGTCAATCTTCCTCAGTCCATGCCTCTAACATTTGTCAGTCGGTGACTCACGTTAAGAATCTACCATTCGGCAATCGGCAATCGGCAATCGCCAATCCGTCGTGTTAGACTCAGATGCTATTCAACCCCGCGCAATAGTTCGGTATCAAGCATGCAGGCTCTCATTCTCGCTGGCGGCAAAGGCACCCGCCTTCGGCCGTTAACTGTATACACACCAAAACCAATCGTTCCGATTTGCAATCGTCCCTTTCTGCTTTATCAGATCGATACGCTGCGACGGGCCGGTATTACTAACATTACCCTTTCACTATCTTATCAGCCGAATAAAATTGAACACCTCCTCGGTGACGGTTCCGACTACGGAGTACATCTGAAATACACCGTCGAGCCACAGCCAATGGGCACGGCGGGCGCTTACAAGTTTGCCGAAGATCTGATTCGCGAACGCACGGTGGTCTTCAATGGCGACATCCTTACCGATCTCGATCTTAAGGCGGTGATACGCGAACACAACGAACGAAAGGCCACCGCTACGATCGTTCTGCAACCGGTGGCCAACCCGAGCGCGTACGGATTGGTGGAAACCGAAACCGATGGAAGAGTGCATCGCTTCCTTGAGAAACCAAAGGAAGACGAAATTACCTGCAATAACATCAACGCCGGCACATATATCCTTGAACCAAAGGTGCTGGATTTCATTCCTGCTGGTGAGAATTATTCGTTTGAGTACGGACTCTTTCCAGATTTGCTGAAGCGTAAGGAGGCCTTTTACGCGCATGTGCCGCCGCGGACTTATTGGATCGACATTGGCACGCCTGAGCGTTATCTCGAGGCCCATCATGATCTGCTGGCTAATCGCGTGCAGCGCATTCATATCAAGGAACGACGTGGTTCATTCGACTCGGCTACGGTTGCTGAGATTGATGAACTCTCAATCATTGGTGACGACTGTCAAATCAAACCAGGTGCTCAAATCATCAACTCCGTTTTGGGGCCCGGATGT
Source organism: Pyrinomonadaceae bacterium (assembly GCA_963826235.1). Taxonomy (GTDB): domain Bacteria; phylum Acidobacteriota; class Blastocatellia; order Pyrinomonadales; family Pyrinomonadaceae; genus PSRF01. The sequence goes on from CAWGWE010000004.1 coordinate 385,378, forward strand.
TTTGTTGAAGAGCGAGCGCGTGTGGAGAACTCGGTTGTGTGGCCTCACACGCGCATCGGCACTGCAGCCAGCGTTAACGGCGCCATTGTTGGTCGAGGATGCCACATAGGTCGCTCAGCGGTGGTCGGCAGCGGGTCGGTGTTAGGTGACAAGACCTCAGTCACGGATTACACGATGACGGGTATACTTTAGCTTCGGTGATGGTCAGGATAGAACGACGACAAGAAGTTGAAAATGGGTGTTATTGGACGCAGTTGAAGTTTGGAGTATCTGTTGGTGTAGAGGGTTTCCGGTCGTTTCCTGATCAACTAATGATTCTTTAAAAAAAGGCCACTAGGGTAAAGGGAGGATTCATGGCATTCGTAGGCAACAAAGATGGCCCCCGTCAGTCCGAAATCATGTTTAAGCTTGGAGCAGCATACTTTGGTTGTTCTGAGGAAGCCCTCGAAGAAAGCATTTCTGATCATGTTAATTCCGAAGCGCGTCACGAAGTCGTCCCCGTCAACGTCGATGATGATGGACAACCATACTTAGTTTTCTTATCTCCGAAAGCCGGCGAGGTCCAACACTTCTATCTTGAGAAATCTGGCTATCTATTGCAAGGCCAGATAGCGACGTATACGGCTGAGGAGAAGAGTTTTTGGGAGCAACGGCAGAGGAATGAAAAAAGTAACAAAGCCGACCATGTGTAATATAAGGAGTTTTAGATTCTGCTTGCCATTTGGTCGACGTAATAGAATGTGAACCCTTAAGTAGCAAGTTAACGGAGCTGCAAATCCATCGAATCGGCGATTGCTTGGCGGTGCTTATAAGCGATCAATTCAGGCAGGCTACTGTAGTCGAAATACTGTGCGGCGACGGATTCTTCATTAACAATAAGCTCGCTTCCGACTACTGATCCTGTCCAAATAATGTCCAAATTCACCCCGCGCGGATCATTATCGATCTGATAAACCCCTACTAGTAGACCTAAGGCTACATCTAGCCCCGTTTCCTCCTTCACCTCCCGAATAGCAGCTGCTTCAGGTGTTTCCGCATAGCGAATGTAGCCGCCTGGTAAACACCAATAACTCTGCAGAGGCTTTAGAGCTCGCTTGATCAATAACACTTTTCCTTCACGCTCAATAACAACGCTGGTCACGGGATGCGGCGGATTCCAAAACACAAATCCGCACACTTCGCAGGCCAATAAAGACTGTCCGTCGATTGATTTCCTTTTCAGGTCTCTGCCGCAAGTCGGACAGTATCTATAGGCCCGCTCACGACGGCCATCGTTCAGGTAGGACTCGCGGAGAACCTCGTTCTTTAGCGACTCGAAGGTCTGGTTTTCGAGACGGGTTTCCCATAAGGTGGCACGGGCGCTTTCTGGAATTTTGTCAATCATGAACCGAATCTTGTCTCGGAGCCGATCCGGTCCTTCTGCCGCAAACAACTTCGGCGCAATAGAAGTGAAGAAACCGAAAGTATCCGCCGCAACCAGGGCGTCCAATTCCCTGTCGCCGTATCGCTCAACTTCCTCGCCCGAGTCGTCGTGATGAAGTATTAAGAACTCCGTTCTTGCAATTGTTTCGGGGTCAAAGCCGTTCCGCGCCAACTCCGGGATAACAAAAGCGGCGCTACGTCCGGCGTGCTGTTTCTTGTGTTGGAGGTACTCATCAGTATTCCTATTCCCCTTGAATCCTCCACCCATCTCCGGGTTCACCACCCTGTCGATATCATGGAATAGAGCCGCGAGTTGTAAAGCCAGAGTGGGGTCAGGATTCAGACGTTTTACCCACGACAGGACATCAAGTGCATGGAGGCGCTCGCCCTCGGCCCCCTGCATGATCTGGGAGTCACGGCCTTCCTGCGCGGCGCAGGTCGTCTTCAGTATGCTCTTTGCGACTTCGATGGTAGGTGGCAAGGTTTTTACGCTTGAAAGGTGTCAGTTACCACTGCCTTTCGATCCATGCACTCGGCCGCAGGGAGGGAGGTAAATGCGTCCTTTATCCTAACACCTCTAACCAAAAACTACTTCTTCCATCAGATGGGTACCGGCTAACTCCGCTCGCCGCGGTTCGCCCGCCGCAAAAGATGAATCGTACCAAGCAATGGTGTCCCGCAGCCCGTCATTGAATTCAACCTGTGGCGCCCAGCCAAGAAGTGTCTTTGCGTGAGGCGACGGTTCAAAGTCTTCTTCGATCGCGATTTCGGCCGGCTCCCCAGATCGCATCGGCTCCACGCAAATTTGTGAAGTGCTGCCAACGCGATCTCGAATCTTGTGAGCCAGGTTCAGTACCGAGATTCTCTGCCCGCTTGAAACTCGCACTACCGCCCCCGAAATTTCTGGCGTTTCCACGGCTAGGCGCAGAGCGCGCGCCGCGTCGGCGACAAACATGCAATCCATTATTCGTTGGCCGGAACCAAAAACTCTAAGAGGCTCATTCCTGAGCGCGTTGACTATGAAAGTAGGAATTGCCTTTCGATATGGTCCAGTCGGTTGACCGGGTCCGTAAACGTGAGTTAGTTCGAGTGTGACAATCCGGGCGCCAAACATGTGGTGGTACATCAATCCGAAGCGCATTGCCGCTTTCTTGGTGATCATGTAAGCGTTCGGCCATTCGGGACTCAAACCAATGTTTACGACGAAAGCGCCGCTCGTCTTGGCCGCTTCAAACACATTCAGGGCGCCATGAATGTTCACCTCAATTGCATCGCGCGAGCGTGTATCCAAATAGCAGGTACCAACCAAACCGGCCAGGTGAACTATGAGGTCACAGGGCTTAACAGCATCACGCACCGCCTCGGCGTCTCGGATATCACCGATAATCTGGTGTATTCCGGCGACGCAACTCTCTCGCCGATCAAAGGAAACAACCTCATACCCGTTTGCCGCTAACTCGTGACATAGTTCTGCTCCAATGAATCCTGCGCCGCCCGTGACCAAAATTCGTTTCGACATATACTTTTCCGATCCGGAACTGCTTCCGATTGGTGGCTAGGTGCTTGGTACACTTTCAAAGTCCAACGTACCCAAGTCCCTCTTACCGTCCAGGCGATAATCCACTACGAACTTGAGGTTGCTTGGTCCCAAGAAAACCTTTCTGGCTTTATCATTAGCCGCGACAACTTGATCCCACTTGTTCGGTGTATGAGTGTAATCCAACACAACTCTAACGGTTTTGTCATCAAACTGAAACTCAGTTTTTGTCACAATCCAAGGATCGTCCGGTTGCGCGTTTCTTCTTCGCCCGTGCTCCTGCGAACTGTCGCAGAAGAATAGAAGAAAGGCGTATGGATGGGTTTGAAAGTAGATATGATTCAGCCGATCCCACACAGCCTTCTCATGGGCGGCAATGGCCGTGCCAGCCCAAGCACTAATCGACTCGTCGATTTCCAGTTGTTCGGCGGCTCTAATCAATACCAGAGCAGCTACGACATCTTCGCCCAGTTCCCCGTAGAACGCATCCCTGATACTCTGGCGCAGCGCTGCCACGCGCGGGCCTGGTGAAAATATGGAGCAAAGTTTCGCCGTCAAAAACCCCATCCAATCGGCGGCTCCCTGCCGCATTAGCACATTAGCTAGGCTCTCCGTAACATTCACCCGTCGATTCTGATTCTCTTCTATTCCAAACATCCTGCTAACCAGCGCCCCGGTCCAGTCGCCAGCTTTCCCAAGTGGATAACCGGTGTCGTGCATCATTGAAGCCAGAAACCATGTACGAAACACATCGAGAGAAGAGTGCGAAATAGTTGGGTCACTGTTAGTGGTATTTGCATCGAGAACTTTGCGAAAATGTTCAAACCAAACGTCATTTACATTGTTGAGTATGAGGTAGCCAATTAGAAAAACATTGAACTGGTGAACAAAGTGCTCGCGATAGGCAGGCAAGTGGAAAAGGATTATCTGATAGTCATTTAGCGGTTGCAAATAATTGATCAACTCGGCTTTTATCTTAAGCGCCTTGATGATAGTCGGCAGGTGCTCGCTCAGGATTTTCAAGTATTGGATGTGGGGACGCCCGTCCTCCCGCTTAACGCGTCCGACGAAAGCCATGATCTCATCATTCAGAACAAGCTCCCTGGGACCATTGATTTCGGATAGTGAGTCGAGCAAGTCCCTACTAAAGATGTTATAGATCTCAGATGTGCGTGCCAGAGCAGGGTCTACCATCTGGAACAGTTCGGTCGAGAAGTCAAAAATAGTCACAGCGGAATTTGCAATCAACTCGAGTATCTGTTCGTCTTCCTCGGAGAAACCTCCCTCTGAAACAGGGTTCCTACTTTCGTCGAGTTTGTTCTCAACTTTCATTACGCCCAGAGCTCGAGAGCTTTTTACTGGAAACTGGTACCACGAGTGGCATTTGTGATCATCTCCTCCCCAAAGCTCCTTGTACAAATAACCGTGATGATTTGGCATATCTACGAGTTCGGCAGCGCTTCGTAGTCGCGACGCTTCTCCGGTGTCATACACGTGACGTGTCACTCCCTTGTCCGCAGGGCCATAGACGAATTTGCGTTGTTCCCCAACTGCACAGCCTCTCGTCCCTCGATCGTTATATCCATGTTCGCCGCATAGCGCCAACTCGTTAGTTCGTCGATTCAACAGCCAAATCGAGCAGGTTTCAGCATCAACCAATTTCGCGCAAACTTTTGCCACCTCGCCGTAATGTCGCGCTGGGTTGTCCGGACTCTTTGCGATCAGTGCGAATAATCCGTGCAGTTCCTTAATTAATCTTTCTGATTCAGTTGAGGTCGACATGTTGGGGATCATGGGAAATGTGTGAAGATAGAGGACCGCAGCCAGGAACCGGTGATTGACTTGAAATCTTCCGCCGGCGGTTTTAGCTGCCACGGCAACCAGAAGTCTTGGCAGCCGATTGAAGGAGCGAAATTAAGGCGACGGCATCGCAATGTCAAGGTTTGCCGGTGCGCTGCAGTGGTGAGGTAGGCCTTTGATCCTGTCGTCAGCCGGTTTCCCATTCACTACCGACGCCGGGGTATTGCTTCAGGATGTTCCGGAACATCTCCTCGATTTCTTGTAACCTCTCTTTGGACCGGGCTTCGAACCGTAACACCAGGTGCGGCAAATTCGATGAGGCGCGCACCAGCCCCCATCCATCCTCAAAGACTAGCCTCGCTCCGCTGAGATCAATAACCTTATAGCCGTCCGCCTTGAACTTCGCAGTCATCTGCTCGACAAGTTTGTATTTAACTTCGTCGGCGCAGGCCACTTCATAGACAGGCGAAGTAACCCATCTATCATGGGCTGATTTCATCTCCGACAATTTGATCCCGCTGACTCTTAACGACTCGATTAGTTTCAAGGCTGAGAACAGAGCATCATCAAATCCAAAATAGCCATGTACTACGAAAATGTGACCGCTCAATTCGATTCCCAGGTCTGCTCTTTCTTCGGCGATTTTCGCCTTGATGTAGGAATGTCCGGTTTTCCACATGATCGGAACGCCACCGTGCTCTCGTATTTCTTCTTCGAGCGCCACGGAACATTTCACATCAAAGATCACCTTTGCCCCCGGCTTTTCTTGGAGCAGCTCTCTCACCAACGGCACCATGTAAACGTCGGGCGATAGCGTCTTGCCGTTTTCATCCGTAACACCCAGCCGGTCACCGTCTGCGTCGATTGCAATGCCCAGGTCTGCGCCAGCTGAGCGCACATGCGCGCCCGTGTCTTCCATCATCTCGACGCCTGCTGGATTAGCCGGGTAGTGCGGAAAGGTCGGGTCGAGATCAGTGTTTAATTCGACTACTTCGCAACCGGCAGCTCGCAACAAAGGTGGCCCTATCACGCCCGCAGTCCCGTTGCCCGTGTTGAGTAATACCTTCGGCGTGTCCGCTAGGTTTAAGCGCCTTGTCAGGTCAGCGATGTAAGCCTCATCTATTGGCGTCTTGCGCTCCTGACCCGTTCCTTTGGTAAAGTCCTCGGCTTCTATGATCTTGTAGATCTCCTGCAATTCTTCGGTGTTGGTTGTTTGGGAATAGCCAACTGCTAACTTGACGCCGTTCCAACCGGCAGGATTATGACTGGCTGTTATCGCAGCGCCGCCGATCGACTCAAAATGAAACTGGGCCCAGTACAACATCGGTGACGTACTTAGACCGATATCGAGAACCTCACAACCAGTTGACATCAGGCCGCTAATAAAGGCCTTCGAGAATGCCTCTGACGTCGCTCTGCTGTCTCTTCCCACTACCACCTTATTAATTCCACGGCGGTTCAAAAAAGTTCCGTAGCCGCGCCCCAAAAAATCCATAACCTGCGGATTGAGTTCGTTGCCGGTCTCCCGGCCACGAATGTCGTATTCCCGAAACATCGTTGGCTCTAATCGCATTCAGGCTCTCCCATGTACTAGTATGAGTAGCTGAGATCTCCAATTCCAAGTTCAATGACAACAGGGGCGCAACGTATTGGTTTATTCATCAATGGTTGATCGCACTTATATAACGCCTATGTCCGCAAAATCAAACTGTCTGGCCCATCAGTGATTGTTATCATGCACTGAGGCGAAGCATGAACTTCATTGTGTATTATCGCAGACCAAGCGGACGATGGCCGGTCGAAGCGAGATGTACGCGTATTGCGAAGAAGTCGGATGGCTTAATGAAATGATCAAATCCAGTGATAATGATGACATCGATTCTTCATCTTTTATCAATGACGCTTTTCAGCGAGCACCTTCAAGAGTGACCGAGTAGTTGAGCCTATGTATCATATACGCTTTACTGGGTAGCCTATTTTAAGTGCAACCAACTTCTGTTGTTGAACCTCAAATCGGGGACTCGATGGTAGAAGCAAAAATGCCTCTCTGCTTCACGAGTGCGCGATACAAAACGGGAAGTGCACCACAACGCACTTGTAGCATGCCAAGACAGATGCGAATTCTTATTGTGGGTTTATCCACCCTGGACGCACACGTTAGAAACGCTCCGTTCCTCGAGCCCGATGAACATGCATACCTCGAGAACTACAGATTATCACCGGGAGGGAGCGCCGCGAACCTCGCGTTCACACTGGCCCAACTCGGCGCTGACACGTCTTTGTGTACGCGACTGGGAAGCGATTTTGCAGGTCAATTCGTGCGGCAGTCTCTTCAATCACAAGGTGTTCGACTCGCCGGAAACTGTGAGGATTCGCTCGCAGCCACGGGTTTCAGCATTATCAACGTCACGGACAAGGGCAGCATATCACTACTGCATCACGAAGGCGCGAACAATAATCTATGTCCCGAAGATGTCTTTCCATCTGATATTGAACGCAATGACGTCTTCCACATCGGCGGCGCCATGTCAATGCGAGAGTTGGATGGAGAACCACTCGCGAATCTGCTGAAACTGGCAAGGTCGCGGGGCAAAATAACATCATTGCATACGAGCAGAAACACCGATAAGAAGGAGTTGCTATTAGAAGCTCTTCCTTATCTCGATTTCATCTTCTTGAATGAAAGAGAGTCCGCTGACATCACAGGAGCATTAGATATTGTGGCGCGCGCACGATGGCTTCACAGTCGGGGCGTTCGTAGAGTCGTAATTACTCTAGGCGCCAAAGGGGCCTTTGCCTCGAACGGTCAGGTCTCAGGATTCGTCCCCGGAATGAAAGTTTCTGTCAATGACACCACTGGGTGCGGTGACGCGTTTACAGCAGGCTTTCTGGATGCCGCCTGGGTCCATAAGGATATTTGGTATTGCACTGCGTGGGGGAATGTTCTCGGGGCTTGTTGCGCCAAGACACTTGGTGCCCAATTTCCTTTAGTCAGAGGCGATTTAGAGTTGCTGGTGAGTTAGGCGAAGGAGTTCGCGAGTAGTCATGGACTCATTCCGGATCAGAATTCGATGACGCGAGATGTCAAAAGGCTCGTAGTTTTCGCGGCCTCGCCAAATGATGTGCAAGAACATCGCGAGGCCCTCCATGCTGTCATTGAAGAGCTTAATCAAGGCGTCGCTGCCGACCGGGGTTTTTTCTTACAACTACAAACGTGGGCTGACGTCGCGCCAGACATGGGGCGGCCAGAGCAGGTTATCCTAGATCAAATCAGAAAGTTTGACATCTTCATCGGAATGATGGGGAGAAGATTTGGTAGCCCTACCGGCAAGTACGAAGGTGGTACAGAAGAGGAATTTTACACGGCATACGAACGCTGGGAGGAAACAAAACAACCACGCATACTCTTCTATTTCAACCAGGAGGATATTCCGCTACCGCGGGCGAGAAAAGAGGTCAACCAACTCTCGTCCGTTCTAAAGTTCAGGGGAATGATTGAGAAGCTCGGCTTGGTAAGGGAGTATCGCGGTCGACAGCAATTCGTTGATCTCGTTAGGAAAGACCTGACGACTGTCCTCAGAGATTTTGCCCCAAGGCAGCTAGAGCCGACGACCTGCGCTAAATCAGCGATCCAGGGTGACTACTGGGAAGTCTGGAGAGACGCGGCCCTAGAAGATCGCGAGCCCGGAGAGAGGGTTGAGACAGCCATCTATCGATCTGCTGAACTGAATGTCAAGTTCATGACCATCTCAGGGAGGTCAATTTATAGCGGGAATTTTGAGGAGATACTAACTAGCAAGTCCGCGGACTTCACTATGAACCTGCTCTTGTTCGATTGGAATTCACCGGAGCTGCCGGACAAAATGAGGGACGAACGGCGCGCGAATGACGTGATGATTGAAATGGCTCGCGAGAAGGCTAACTCCATTGCTCGTCAGTTCCTTGTGTTTGCCGAAGGGCTGAAGCTGAACCTTCAAATCAAGTTGTATAGTGATTACCCAGTTTGGCGTCTTCTGATTGCTGACAATTCAAAAGCCTTTCTCGGTTATTACCCCACCGGAATGCGAGGCTATGAAGGCCCAATGTTTGTTTTCCAAGCTGTAGATAACGCAACTCTTTTTCAGCCAGTGAAACATTATTTCAATACTGTATGGACCAAGTCAGGCCCGTTATTGACTTTGAAGGACCCGCGCTTCGAATTGTTACCGCTCGAACAATTAGAAAGACTCTCCGAAAAGTAGCGCGGCAAAGCGAACGGTTGGCTCGTAACCCGGTCGCTCTGAATTCTAAACCGCTAAAGGCTCCTATGATTCCTCATGACAACCATCCACTGCGCCTGGTGAGGAAGCTTTACCAAGAGTCGACCTGGGAGGATGTCGCTAAAGTCAGCCGCAGCGTCGCCCTCTCGCGCCCGCTCGTGGTTGAGCTTGACCCGACTTCGTTTTGTGACTTGGCCTGCCGTGAGTGCGTTAGTAGGCCCCTCCTTAATCAAGGTCGCTTTACTTCAGAACGATTGCTTGGCCTTGCCCGGGAGATGATTGATGCGGGAGTAAAAGCGGTGATTTTGATTGGCGGAGGCGAGCCCTTGCTTCACGCTGCGACAGGTAAAGTAATACGACTGCTTGGTGAGGCTGGACTCTCAATTGGCGTAACCACAAACGGTACTGAGATTCATCGCCACTTAGAAGTACTTGCAGACTACGCCACTTGGACGAGAGTTTCGGTAGACGCTGGTTCAGCAGGATCCTATGCGATCTTTCGTCCCAGCCGATCTGCGCGAAACCTGTTTTCGCTGGTCATCGAAAATATGCGGCTCCTTGCTCGCAGGCGAAACGGAATACTCGGGTTCTCCTATCTTTTGTTGGTACGTCGAGATCTGAGTGGTGCCGTTGAGCATAACTTTGATGAAGTGTTTGTTGCAGGCGAACTGGCTATGCGAATAGGCTGCGACTATTTTGAAGTTAAACCATCCTATAATTTGGGCCATTACTTGATCCGGCAGCCAAACGCTCTGACCAAACGTCTGCTCGGCCAACTTGAAAGTCTCTCGCGCCTTGCTAATGTGAATTTCCGAATAATTACCCCCAGCAATCTGGACGTAGTTCTCCGGCACGAAACAACCATCGAACCAAAGGAGTATCAAAAGTGCTCAGTTAGTGAACTTCGAACGCTGATCACCTCAAGCGGCGCGTATGTTTGTCCATATCATCGAGGTAAAGAGCGCTGGCGTTATGGAGACCCGACGACGACCACTTTTGAGGAGCTTTGGAACGGTGAATTGCGGGCCGATCTAATGAAAAAACTTGATCCTTCAAAACACTGCCGATTTCATTGTATTCGCCACCAATCCAACCAAGAGCTGGTTCGTATTGGTCGAGGAAAGAGTCATGAGGAAGTCATACCCGACTTTGATCGATTCATCTAGTGTGCTTGATTAGGGGAGTGCCTCGCGGGCTTCAGTGCTTCCCCGCTGTGACGATAGTTTTGAAGAGATTTACAGCGCTTACACTAATCGAGCTCATTGTCGCGCGCTTTGAAACTTGCCACGATCCCTTAATGCCGGAATTACCAGAAGTTGAACACGTAGTCCGTGCGCTGCGATCAGCAGTTACCGGACGTACCATCGTCGCCGCTCAATTAAGATTGCCGCGCACCGCACCGCTGATGAGCAGCAGAGGGTTTGCCCGCAAACTTAAAGGTGCGCGCATCGAAGGAGTCAGCCGGCGCGGTAAGTACATCCTTATTGAATTGAATCAGGGACGTGTGCTGCTTGTGCACCTGCGAATGACGGGCAAGTTCCTCCGCATTCCTGGCGAACAAGAGCTCCCGCCATACAGCCACGCTGTTTTCTACCTCGATGACGATTCCGTGTTGGTGTTTTGCGACATGCGTCAGTTTGGTCGCATGAACCTGGTGCCGGCCGCACAACTTGCAGAGAGTGCGGAACTCAGAATTCTCGCGCCTGAACCGTTCTCAGAGACATTCTCGGTGCCACACCTGCGTCAGATTCTTTCTCGCTCGCATCGCAGCCTGAAACAACTGCTGCTGGATCAGACGAAAGTTCTGGGCCTGGGAAACATCTACGCCTCAGAGGCTTTGTTTCAAGCGCGCATCAGCCCATTTGCCGAAGCAGCGAGACTATCAAACGCACGTGTTGTTAGGCTGCACGAAGCGATCAGAAAGATCTTAGAAGAAGCGATTGCGGAAGGTTCGACTTTGAGGATCGATCTCGATGACGAGGGCAGCAGCTACATCGGCGGTTCTGAGAGATTTTGGCGAGTGTACGAACGTGAAGGTGAACCTTGTGTCAGATGCGGCAGCAAAATTCGCCGTGTGGTTCAGGGTGGAAGGTCGACTTATTACTGTCGAAAGTGCCAAAGATAGTTTCGAGTTTCGTGTTTCGAGTTCCGCGTTTCGGGAGCTGGATATGCTTCTGACCTTTGTTCAAGCCTGTCTGCCAAGCGAAGTCGAAACTCGAAAATCGGAACCCGAAACTCTGGTTTACAAGTTGGCGAGGATGAAATCAGTCATCATGGTGCGCATGTGTTTCACCAGGGCCGGATCGTTCACGCCATGACGTGATTTCGGATACAACATCAACTCAAATTGCTTCCCGGCTTTCTGCAATTCATAGACAAACTGAATCGTGTTCTGCATGTGAACGTTGTCGTCGATTGCCCCGTGAATCAACAGCAGCTTGCCGTGTAAATCCTTTGCCGCCGCTCGTGGAGCACTCTTCTCGTAGCCCTCAGGATTATTTTGCGGAGTCTTCATGTAGCGTTCGGTATAGATCGAATCGTAGTCACGCCAATCGGAGACTGTGCCGCCCGCTATTCCAATCTTGAAGCTCTTGCTGTGAGTCAGTGCGTAACTGGTCATGTATCCACCATAACTCCAGCCCCACAGTCCAATCCGCGAATCATCAACGTAAGGCTGGTTCTTCAGCCATGTCAGACCGTCTTCCAGATCTCGCAATTCCAGCTCACCCATATTCCCGTAACCCGGCCAGGCGGTGACAACGCCCTTGCCGCTCGCGGTGCGGTTGTCGCAAATCCAAAAGATGTAACCCTTCTGCGCCAACATTTGATTCCACATGTTGGCAACGCCGCCCCACGCGTTTCGCACACTGGGAGCCTGGGGCCCGCCATAAGTGAACGACATCACCGGATACTTCTTCCGAGGATCAAAGTCGGGAGGCTTGATCATCATCGCTTCCATCGGGAATCCATCGCGCGTCTTTACCTGCAGGAACTCCACACTTCCCAGCTTGTACTGCTTAAGCGCATCGATCTTGTTTTCTTCAATTACGCGAACAAGTTTTCCATCTGCGTCGTGCAGACGCGTTTGAGTCGGAGTGTTTATGTCGCTCCAACGATCCAGAAAAGCAGTGAAGTTGGGATTGAATTCCACTGAATGACTTCCAGCCGTACTCGTTAACCGAGTGAAGCCGGTTCCGTCCAACTTGACGCGATAAGCGTGCGGAGCGATCGGGCTATGTTCTATCGCTTGAAAATAGACAAAGCCTTTGTCTTCATCCACACCCTTGAATCCGCGTAAATCCCAATTGCCATCGGTAAGTTGCCGCACCAGCTTGCCGCTGGCGTTGTACAAGTAAAGATGCTCGTAGCCCGAGCGTTCGCTTTGCCAAATAAACGAACCGTCTTTCAACCAGTGCGGATTGTCTAAAACCTGCACCCAGGCCTTCGTCGTGTCGCGAAACGCCGTTGTGGATTTTCCATCCTTAGCATCGGCAAAGTTCAGATCGAGATAAGTCTGTTCGCGGTTCTGGGCCTGGTAGACAACCTTCTTGCTGTCAGGCGTCCATGAGACGCGCACGATCAGAAAATCACTGGGATGATATTTGAAGGTATCAACCCAGCGCGTCGCGCCCCCGGAGGCATTGATAACACCGAGCTGCACTATCGGATTGGGATCGCCGGCTTTTGGATAAGGCGTTACTTCGACCGTCTGCCGGTAAGGAATATGGTCAACGACGGTGAACTCATGAACCGGATTCTCGTCAAGACGCAGATAAGCAAGCATCGTCGAATCCGGACTCCACCAGTACGCCTCGAAATTACCGCGGCCATAAAGTTCTTCCTGGTAAACCCAATCAAGCCTGCCATTCAGTATTTTTGGACCGCCATCAGTCGTTAAGCGGCGCTCCTGCCCGGTGCCGAGGTCGTACACATACATGTTGCCGCTGCGTACGAAGCCGATCATGCGGCCATCGGGGCTGAAAGTTTCGCCGACCTCCTCTTCAGCAGAGTTAGTAACGCGCACTGCCTTATTGCTGCCCAGTTCGTAGTAGAAAAGATCATTTGCGAAGTTGATGAGAACAGCCGTCTCAGTCGCGTTGAAATCATACGAACCACGATTCGCCAGTTGTTTGGCGTCAGCTGTAGTAATTCCGCCCAACGCGTTGAAGGCGTTCTCCATCTTTGCGGAGTCAAGAAATGCAGTTGCTTCGCCGGTAGCTGCGTTTACTTTTTGAAGGCGCGGGACAGTGCGCTTGCTCGGGTCGTTGGAGAGCAGGTAATGCTTACCGTCCTTTAGCCAACGAATGTTTGGCACCGAACCGGTGAAGTTAACTTTCTTGACTGGATCGTAAAGATCATCAAGCGTGAGCTGCTTCTGTTGAGCGACTACCACTGAGCCAAAAGCAACGATAAGGGCAATGAGGGCGCAGGTGGGTTGACGTAGTTTCATTATTTCTCCAGTCGTGGAATTCGATAGCTTGAATGGATTCGAAGGGGTTGGTTTTTGATCTTTGATCTTTGATCTTGGGTCTTGATCTTGTCCTGTTTCTTGAAGGTCACCTTATGGAGGACCATCAGCGCACCCGCCAGAAACAAAGATCAAAGTACAAGCTCAAAGTATAGTCTGAACTTACCGACGGTCAGTTCAGACTCCAGGCATCGCTTTCTTCAATGGCTTCAGCAGTACGGCAAGCACGACCGCCATAAAGAGCGCCATTAGCGCCAGGATCAGGAAGAACTGCGACTGCAGCCAAATGTCCCAGTAGACGCCGATCTGCGTCAGCTTGTTTCCGATGGCGGTAGCGACAAACCAGCCGCCCATCATCAAACCGCGGATATTTATCGGAGCGACCTTCGACACCAGCGAGAGACCCATCGGCGAAAGCATTAGCTCGCCAAGCGTCACGACCATGTAAGCAAAAACCAACCAGAACGGAGAGACGCGGAACAGGTGCGCGTTCTGAAGGATCGCCGCCCGGTTCGCATCACCGGCACCCGGCGAAGCGGCGTTGACAGCGGCAATTAATTGTTGCTCGCCTGATGTTTCCACCTTCGTCGCCTCATCCGTCTTCTTAGAAAACTTCACACCGAAGATACTGTTCTTGCCGTCGGCTGCTTTCGCATTCTGGATCTTGTCCAGCACGTCTTTCGAAACGCCGGAAGCGGCGAGGTTGTTAAGAACGCGCTCGTTGATGCGAAACTCTCCGACCGAAAGCTGCTCCGGCGTCTTTGTCATTTTTTCGCCGATCGACGCGCCGTACCAGAGCACCAGGAACGACAGTCCGGTGAGCGTCATGCCGATCGCCATCTTGGTCGGCGTTGACGGTTCCTTACCGCGGCGATCCAGAAATCCCCAGAACCAAACCAGTGGGAAGGTCAGGACCAAGACCCAAAACGCGTTGATGGAATTCGAGATCGTACCTGTGACGTTCCAGTCCGTATTGTCATCCGCAAAATAGGTCAGCGTCGAGCCGTTCTGGTGAAAGACCATCCAGAAGACGATGACGATCAGGAATATCACGATGAGCGCCATAACGCGTTTCCAGTTCGGGACCGCCAACATGTCGGCGCTGCGCCCAGCGTCTCCGCCGGAGCCTTTCGCGTGACCGCCTTCGTCCTGATCGCTGATGCCATGCGGCGGGGCGTCGGACGCCGTGGCCGCGGTGTCAGCCGCTTGCTGCGGATCTCCGGCGGCGATGCTCTCAATGACAGGCTGGCCGTGGGTTCTCTTACGATCAGCAGCCATTACCAGATTTTTGAAATACCAGAGGATCCCGACCGAAATGACCATTCCGAATGCCGCGACCGCGAACGCCGGATGGAACCCGAATTTTGCACGAACGATCTCCATCACGATGGGCGCGAGAAACGCACCGACGTTGATGCCCATGTAGAAGATGTTGTAAGCGCGGTCCTTGAGGTGACTGCCTTCAGGATAAAGGTTGCCGACCATCGTCGAGACGTTCGGCTTGAAAAATCCGTTTCCGATGACCAGGCATGTCAGCGCGGCGTAGACCGCCCAGAGCGCTGGAATTGAGAGCAATCCGTGACCGGCCATGAAGAAGAATCCACCGATCATGACCGCCTTGCGATAACCAGTGATCTTGTCTGCGATCAAACCGCCGATCAGCGGGCTCGCGTACACAAACATCAGGTAATTCGCATATAGCGCCGTTGCTTGAGCCGCGGTCCAACCAAATCCTTCGACCGGGTCGCGAAGATATAGCGTAAAGAGAGCCAGCATCGAATAGAAGCTGAACCGCTCCCACATCTCTGTGGCAAAGAGGACATACAGCCCCTTGGGATGTCCTGCCGACGTTGCAGCACCGTCAAAGGTCGTGGCCGTGGCCATAGTTCTAGCTCTCCTGGAGGTCAGACTTAACAACAATTACGGGGAGTTCACGGGGAATATTGGAAGCATTCAGCCAAAATGTCGTTAGCGTGTCAAGAGCTTGGCCCTCCTCGACGCGATTAGTTTGGGACTTATATTTTTGAATCAAGAGGCTTCGGGTCTGGTCCAGGGTGCTGGTCCGCTTGCGCGGTTGCAACCTTCGTGGACCAGGCACCAGGGCAATCTTCCTCTTTCTCATGGAGCAATTAGCCTTCCGCCCACAACGTTCGTTATTGCGGGAATTCAAAAAACAAGAAGGATTTCTTGCAGGTATACCGCTTGCCCCCAACCGGCTCGTTGTCATCTTGTAGCAGGAGTGAACACGATGAGCTTGGCAAAAGGGTTGGGCCACTGGTCAATTCTGCGGTTGAAATTCTTCACCGGCGTCGCGTTATTCCTGCTTGCGTTTGTTGGCCCGCTCGCAGCGCAGGAACCTCAGGAGCGGACATTACCAAAGATTGAAGCCAAGGTCATACTTGGTGGCGCTAACTTTGACGAAGACATCCCTCATGGACTTGTCGGCGGCGCCCTTCGTTTCTATGTGACTAAACGGCTAAGCATTGAGCCCGAATATTTGTACCTGCGTCACTCGGAAAATGATCAGGATCAAATTTTTCAGCCGAATGTTGCTTATGACTTTACCGATCCCACGAAGCGATTTGTTGTTTATGGAATTGCCGGTGCGGGCGTTCTCCGTCACAAAGGTCGATTTTTCGGCAACGACTTTGATACCGGAGCTCCCGTAGTTTTTGAAACCTCTTTTACCACCTGGACCGCCAGTGTCGGCGGCGGTGTGAAGATCTTCGCAACCAAACGTTTCTTCATTGCGCCTGAGGTGCGGGTTGGCAGAGAGCCGAACGTGCGAGGCACGATTAGTGTGGGCTATGTACTCGCGGGCAAGGACTAAAGTGAGCGGCCAGGTCCGGTTGGAGGGCTACTGCTGTTGTTAGCAAATTAAAATGTCCGGTGTTATTAGCAAGTGAAGTGTCCGGTTTGGTTTTTATAGTTCTCATCTGTTTACCCAGTAGTAGCTGTGGGAATGTGGGAAAGTCAGGCGGCTTTTTGGCCTGACTTTTCCAAGCTGCTGCGGGAAGCGACGGTTTGGTCGCTTTCCTCGGCGGCGTCATTTCCATAGCTGGTTGGCCGTCAGCGGTGTAGCGTCCCACGCGATGGGGACCAAAGGTAATCGAGATGGTCTCATCCAGATGCTCGTGCACCGTAACTCTGCAGCCGGCTAAGGTAGCTCGTAGTTTGGAGCGCTCGAGCTGCCAGACGCGATTGGCAAAGCTCACCGTGTTATCCCGCGCCACCACCCGCTCATGTTGGAGGGAGAAGACGAGGTCCAACTCCTTGCGCCGCACTGGTACAAAAGCTGTCCCACGCCCGCTCCACTGCGGCCGATGTCATTTGCTGCATGACTGCATCCTGTCACGCAGGTCGACCCCCACCGCTCAGATCGGACACTTCATGTGTTAATTCGATCGGACATATCATGTGCTAACGACAGTTGGAGGGCTACTGCTTGACAGCCCTGTGATGTGCGGCGTATAAGCAAAATTGAAAACGTGGTGAGTTAAGGCGACTTGCGGCCACGTAAAACAATCCGCTAAACAGCACGGCCGGTCCAGTAGGACGAACCGAAAACTTCAGCCATCATGAAGTCCCGCGTTGTTTAGCGCGGGACTTTCTTGTTTCCGATTGTCAATTGGCGATTGCCAATTGCCAATTTTGGTCCTCGGTCTTTGATCTTTTGCTGTTCTAGAGCTTTGTTCTTTGTGCTTGACCTTGCTGGGAATTGACGCCGATCTATAAAGCGATAAAGAAACGAAAGCACAACAAAGTACCAAGCTCCAAGTACTAAGCTCAAAATTATTATGCTCCCTTTTAGAGAATTGCTCGAAGCCAATACCATCCACGTCTTCGATGGCGCGATGGGGACGATGCTCTACGCGAAGGGCGTCTACATTAATCGCTGCTACGACGAACTCAATCTCAGCAATCCCGATCTCGTTCGAGAGATTCACTCGGAATATCTTCGCGCCGGCGCGGACATCATCGAGACAAACACGTTCGGTGCAACAGCAAACAAACTAAGTCAGTACGGCCTCGACACCAATCTTGAAGAGATCAACGTCCTCGCTGCGCGGCATTGCTCGCGAAGCAGCCGGGGACGAAGCATATGTTGCCGGAGCCATCGGTCCACTTGGTCTACGCATTGAACCATACGGCCCCACCTCTTTCGATGAAGCGAGGGATATGTTCAAGGCTCAGGCGGCTGCTTTGCTGACTGGCGGCGTTGATCTTTTCCTGCTCGAAACTTTCTCCGACATCTCTGAGATTGAACAAGCCATCCGCGCCGTTCGTGAGTTAAGCGATCTGCCCATCGTCGCCCAAATGACGATCATGACGGATGGCAACACGACGTACGGCACCACGCCGGAAACTTTTACGGCCCGTCTCGATGAGTGGGGTGCAGATGTTATTGGCCTCAACTGCGGCGTTGGCCCCGCAATCATTCTCAGCGCGCTCGAGAAGATGCGTCCATTAACCTCGCGGAAACTTTCTGCGCAACCGAATGCGGGCTTGCCGCGCGACGTCCAGGGGCGTCAGTTCTACATGTGTTCTCCGGAATACATGTCGAAGTTTGCAAAGCGGCTGATCCAGTCAGGAGCAAAGTTTATCGGCGGCTGTTGCGGGACAACTCCTGCGCATATCAAGTTGATATCGGATGCGGTGCGGGCGGCCTCGCCGCGAGCTCAGCGAGTTGTAATGGGCTCGGGGGCGCTCGCGCATATTCAGGAAATTACGCCCGCTGATATCCAGGTTGTCCCCGCGGAAGAGCGTTCGCGCTGGGGTCATAAGATCGCCAATGGCGAATTTGTTACCTCAGTTGAGGTGCTGCCTCCGAAAGGCGTCGACGCACAAAAGACTCTCGACTCGATTCGGCTTCTGAAGGAAGCGGGTGTTGATGGCGTCAACATCCCCGACGGTGCTCGCGCGCAATCGCGCATGAGCGCGCTCGCCACGGCAGTTCTCGTCGAACAGCAAATCGGGATTGAGTCGGTACTCCACTACTGTTGTCGTGATCGTAACCTGCTGGGAATGATGTCCGACCTGCTCGGAGCTTCGGCGCTCGGCATTCGCAATCTCCTACTGATCACAGGCGATCCGCCGAAGATGGGTCCTTACCCCGACGCGACCGCCGTCTTTGATATTGACGCAATCGGTCTCACCAACATGGTGAACAAGCTAAATCATGGGCTCGACATCGGAGACAACCCCATCGGGCAACCAACGGCTTTTTGTATCGGTGTCGGAGTCAATCCAGGCGCGATCAATCCTGAGGAAGAGCTACGACGTTTTGAATATAAAGTGGAAGCGGGTGCGCAGTATGCCATCACGCAACCGGTGTTCGATACGGATCAGTTGCGCGACTTTATTAAGAGTGTCGAGCACGTCCGCATTCCGATTATTGCCGGAATCTGGCCGCTCGTGTCTTATCGGAATGCTGAGTTCCTCCACAACGAAGTGCCGGGCGTGCGCGTCACGCCCACAATCATGGAACGGATGCGCGACGCTTCGGCGATAAGTAAGGAAGCGGGACGCGATGAGGGTTTGAAGATAGCGCGCGAGTCTCTGCTGGAAGTGCGCGATCTGATTCAGGGCGTGCAAGTGTCGGCGCCGTTTGGGAATGTAAAGTATGCGCTCGAGGTTTTTGGGGCGCTGGTGGAATTTGGAGAGAATCCAAATACGGTAATCGCCGATGGTAGCGCTCTCATTTCTTGACGCCGAAGCGGCTAAGGAGAGATCGCGATCAATGAGCAGGGGAGATTATTCGGATCAATCTTTTCGCCCGTAACTGAATAGATGATAGTTACCAGGTCGTTGCAAAGCTGCATCGACTCACCGCCAAGTCCATTTGCAAATATTTCTTGCTCGTTGCCATTTGACCATTTGAAGAGCTCGCCAACAAAAAGCTCCTTGCCGTTTATCTGAAAATGGTGAACCTGGACGATTACCAGATCGCGGTTATTGAAGCCCATGGTTTTGGAAGCGCCTACCTCAAACTTGCTGACTCTTCTTCGATCCGCTATGGGCTTCCAACCGTAATCAGGTGAGGCGGCGGCGAAGAACTTTTTCAAAGCGGCCGTGATGTTACGGTTCATTAACTCTACTTCATCAAATTTCGCGGCGGGCGCGGACAGAAAGAATCCCTCATCGTATTTCTTGGAAAAGAGAAAAACTGAATCAACGCCATCATTGCCGGGAATCGCGACATAGCCTTTTGGGACTCGAAACTTAAAACCTTTCAAGCTGATCGTTCGCGTATCCTTCTTCTGAATTGGAAACGGCTGGTGACCGCGAACAGGCAAACCAGATGCACAGAGAACGGCGATCAGGGTTATTAAGATAAATTTAATGGTTAATCTCAATGATGGCCTTTCTGGCTCTATCAAAATACGGGAAACTCTCACTGATCACGGAGGCGCACCCAGGGGCCGGATTGCAAAGGCCCTGCTTAATCGAGTTTCTTTTCGCGTTTACTTTTCTCTTCCGCTCGACGGGTTTCAACCTCGGTTTTCAAGTTAGGATCAAGCTCCAGGCAGCGCGCGAAATCCTTCTCCGCTTCGTCATCTTTTCCTAACTGCATCAGCGTCGCTCCGCGTTCCAGGTACAAAGAAGCGATCCGTGGTTGGAGTTCAATGGTTTTGTTGAAGTCTGCGATAGCTGAAGTCAGTTCTCCGCGTTTGCGAAACTCTCTTCCGCGATCGTAGTAGGTCCCGAAGAAAGGGTTTAGGGCGATGGATTTGGTCAAGTCTGCAATCGATAGTTCCCCCTCACCCCTCTTGCCATGGATACGCGCGCGATCCTGATAGGCGGCAGCGACGTTGAGCTGGTATTCCATCTTTTGGGGTGACATCCCTTGAGGGATGATGGTCACCGCCACCCCCACTTGATTCGTTTTCACTTCCACCGAAGACTTATCCTTTTTGGTCGGCTGCTTTATCATCGACGAGTCCGGAACATCAATCGGAGGCGAAGTCATACTTGGGGGAGCGGACTGTCGTTCACTCTTTCCAGCAGCACGTCTGTCCTGCTCCTGCTGTTCAAACTTATCAATTATTGCGTTGTACTCAGCAAGAGCACCGTTGTCGTCCCCGCTGCGGGAGCGCGCGTTGGCCCGTCCCACATAATTGCGAAGGCGGTTCGGGTTCATCGCGATGGCCGTGTTGTAGTCGTCAAGAGCTCCGGCAAAGTCGTTCATCATCTCTCGCAAGGCCGCGCGCGACGCATAGACTTCGTCAGTACGAAAGCCCCGGACAATTGCATTGTCAAAATCCTCCAGAGCGCCCTTTGCGTTTCTCTTCATCATTCGAAGCCCACCGCGTGCCGCATAAACCTCACCTAGTTCGGGATCGATCATTAAAGCCTTATCGACGTCGGCGATCGCCAAATCAATACTACCTCTCAACATGTGTAGTTTGTGGCGTTCAACGTACGCCACGACAAGACCAGGTTTTAGTTCAATTGCCTTGTCCAGAGCCGACAGCGCGCCATCCAGATCCCGATTCTGAAAACGATCCCTGCTTACCTTCACGTAATCCTCAGCCGTGCGTTGCGCGAAGGCAGGAGTAACGAGAACCATGACTGTAAACGCATGGACGAAAATCCTGGTGAGTTCTTTCATAGGGATTCCTCTTATGACGGGGTTACTTCGCGGCCAAGCAGTTGATGACGCTCTACAGAATGTTCCGCAGGGCTGGTTCCAAACTAGCATATAGGAACTGATAACCCGCAACAGTCAATTGCTTCGGCTCGACTCGTTGGCTCGACAACAACAACGCATCGGCCATCTCACCAAACGCCAGACGCACACCAAACTCCGGGATCGGAAAGATTGTTGGCCGTGAGAGGACCCTGCCCAATGTCTTGGTGAACTCTGCGTTTGTAACCGGATTAGGCGCTACGAAGTTAACCGGGCTGTTCATTGATTCGTTCTTCAGGGTGAATTGCAACGCCGCGATTACATCATCGAGGGCAATCCAGCTCATCCACTGTTTGCCGTCACCGATCCTGCCGCCGATACCCATGCGGAATGGAGTCAACATCTTTGCGAGCGCGCCACCCTCTTTGTCCAGAATGATTCCAAAGCGCGTATTCACAACGCGAACTCCTTTTGCGCGAGCATGCTCAGTTGCTTTTTCCCATTCCACGCAAACGTCGGCTAAGAAATCTTTTCCCGGCGAGCTGTTTTCAGTTAACAACTCATCACCGCGGTCGCCGTAGTAACCGATCGCTGAAGCGCTGATTAATGTCTTCGGTGGCGCGGAAAGGTTGGCGAGCGCATCAGCCAGCAGCTTAGTTCCCTTCGTGCGGCTCTCGCGGATCTTTCTCTTCTTGTCGTCGTTCCAGCGACCCGACGCAATGCTTTCCCCGGCCAGGTGAAAAACAGCGTCGAAGCCTTCAATCCGTGAAATCGCAATGCTGTAACGATCCGGACTCCACTCGATCTCCCGTTCTGAATTCGGGGCATGCCGCACGAGACGATAGATCTCGTGACCATCTGCTTCGAGCGCTTTGGTTAGTGCAGTGCCGACGAGGCCACGCGAACCACTGACAATGATTCTCAACTTGAGATGCTCCTGGAACTTTTCTCGCGCTGCCTGCTTACAATAACGCTTGCTATTCCTTTCGCAAAGCTGCGATCTCACTTCCCTTGAGTTCTTAATTTAAGGCGTTAGACTCAAGTTAGGTCGGGCGCAATGCGGCCTCTGGTCGAGCAGTCGCGCGACCCGACAAACTAGTGTGCGATAGGAGCAACCTCATCATGCTTCGCCTAACTGCGTTCGCTGGCTTGGTTTTCTGCATTTTGATTATTGTCGTCGTTCCCTTCTCCCAATTAGCGGCGACAACACCAACTCTTAGGCGTGTTACCACTACAGGCGAGGAAGTTCTGAATCTTAATCCGTCTTTAAGTGGCGATGGTAAATTCCTGACCTTCGAGTCAACCTTCGATCTCGCCGGGGCTGGCGGCGATGGTTTTCATGCGCTGGTTGCCGACCTCGATTCAACGCCAGTTAACTTCCAGGAAATGGGTCGCACGCGCGCGGTTGCGCCGGCGATATCTCAGAGCGGTTCTCACATTGCTTTCTCTTCTAGCAGCGATCCGCTCGGCACCAATAGGGATGGCAATTCGGAAATATACCTTTACCGCAACGGTAAGTTGGTTCAGATCACGCAGACGACGGCAGACGAAAACACAAATCGCATCGCAGAAGGAAACTTTCAACCTTCCATTTCGGACGACGGCCACTACATTACATTCTCTTCGAATCGCAACCTCACCGGGCAAAACAGCGATGGCAACCTTGAACTACTTGTTTACGATACGACGGACGAGACCCTCATCCAGATCACGAACACTGCCGATGTCCCGGGCGCTAGCGCGGCCAAGATCAGCGGCAACGGAAACACGATTGCTTACGTAAGGGAAACTGCGAATCACGATCTGGTCTTACTGCGACGAGTCGATCCGGCATCGTCCCAGGTCATTGCCCCAAATATGCCCGCGCTGAGACTGGCTTATGGACGGGCCATCTCAGACGACGGCTTGCGCGTCGTTTATTCCTCAGAGACGGAACCAAATTCTAGTCAGTTGTTCTTGTGGGATGGACGCAACAACGTCACGCGCCAGCTGACTGCTCTCGAGGCGCGTGACGAAGACGTTTCACTTCAGCCAACTATTAGCGGCGACGGCCTGCGCGTGTCGTTCGCCACACGCAGAGACGTGATCGGCGGTAACACAGATCATAGCGTCGAGCTCTATCTCCTTGATATTCCCTCTGGCCAAATAGAGTCAGTGACCAGGGCGCCGGCCAGCGCTAATGCTGAGATTGTTTCTTCATTAAACGATGACGGTTCGCTGGTAGGTTTTAACTTCCCGCGCGTGCTCGCTGGCATCGTTAGTTCCAACAGCTTTGCAAACAACTGCGAGATCTTTCTCGCATCGATTTCACCTCGACCTTCCTTCGGTGTGATTTCAATCCTGAATGGGGCAGCACCCAATGCGAGTCCCTTGTCTGACGACGCGATTGCGCCTGGCAGTATCGCGGTGGCGCGCGGAGCGGCCCTCGCTTTCACGACGCAGGAGGCTGCGCGCGAACCCGATGGTGGTTTCCCCACAAAGGTGTCGGGCACGACCGTGACCGTCAATGGTCGTGACGCCCAAGTCTTCTTTGTCTCGCCAGATCAAGTGAACTTCTATGTTCCGCCTGCGACTGAGATCGGTTTCGCCGAAGTCGTTATTACAAACGCGGATGGCTTTATCAGTAGGAGCACAATTGCGATCGAGCCAGTAGCGCCGGGAGTTTTCAACACAAACGGCCAAGGAATTATTCTCAATGCGGATACGCTGCAAGCGGGACCTTTCGATCCCAGCAATGGAACGCTTCGCTTGAGCTTGTTCGCGACCGGAGTGCGAAACGGCGTCAGTGCGTCTATAAAAGCCTCAGGTCGCCCACTCACTCTGGAATCGATTAACGCTTCTTCAGACCTGCCCGGTCTTGACGAACTTCATGTGCTTGTGCCCGCAGCATTTCGTGGGGCGGGGACAGTCTCGCTTGTTGTGCTCGCAGACAATCGGTACAGCAATCCGGTCGAGGTAACGTTCACAGGCTCGCAAGCCGGAAGCGTTTTGATAAATGAGATCCTCGCAGATCCGCCGGATGGGCTGGCGGGGGATGCCAATCACGACGGTGTGCGTGGCTCAGCGGAAGATGAGTTCGTGGAGCTGGTAAGTACCGGCGGGGCGGTTAACATCTCCGGTTGGACAATCCGCACGCGGAGCCTGGGTGGCATGAATGAGACCACTCGACATACGTTTCCCACCGGCAGCCTCCTGCTAGCGGGCGAAGCGATGGTCGTTTTTGGGGGTGGAAATTTTGATCCGGCGGATCCAGTTTTCGGTTGCAGTCAGGTAACCCGAACCTCCACTGCAGGATTGTCGCTCGTCAATGGTGGTTTGAGCGTTCTTGTCCTTAACGCCACGGGTGACCTGGTCACTGAACTTACTTATGGGGGCACCGCCGGCCTTGAAGGCGACAACAATCAATCGTTCACACGTTCACCGGACATCAATGGTGTGTTTGTCGAGCACATGGCCGCCGCGGGAGCAAATGGCCGCCGCTACTCTCCGGGTTTGAGAACTGATGGTACACCCCTGGCGGAATGTGCCGGACGACTTCATGCACTCACGCTTTCGGCATCAGTCCCGACGATCGATGTTGGCGATTTAGCTAGCATCGTCGCAAAAGCCACCGATAGCTACGGCCGGACGTTGCCAAATGTGGTCGTCAACTTCGCTTCTGACAATCCAGCAGTTGCGAGTGTTGACGCAGTTTCACTGGATGAAGAAAGCGGAACTTTTACCGCAACGATAAGTGGCCACAATCCGGGCACGGCGAACATCCACGCCGAAGCCAATGAAGGTGAAATGATTGTGACTGCAACGTTCGCGATCACCGTCGCCGCACCATCAACGCCTCCGCTGATCGTCATCAACCAGATCTATGGTGGCGGCAACAACTCCGGCGCGACCTTTCAAAACGATTTTGTTGAGCTCTTCAATCGGGGACCGAGCATCATTAACTTCAGCGCCACCCCCTACTCTCTGCAGTACGCTTCGGCGAGTGGAAACTTCACCAACGCCAACAAGCTGAACCTGACAACAGGCAGCCTTGCCCCCGGCCAATACTTTCTTGTCCGGCTGGCCGGCGGCACAACTAACGGCGCTCCGCTCCCCGCGGCTGACGCCTCAAGTTCTGCCATCAACCTTTCTGCCGCAGATGGCAAGGTTGCCCTCGTGATGGGAACAACCTTGCTTGTTGGGAACGGTTGTCCACTGAACACTTCAGTGGCTGACTTCGTGGGCTATGGCTCGGCTAATTGTGCTGAGGGATCAGCGATAGGAGCGCTCAGCGCAGTCAGGTCGGCGCGTCGAAATAATCGCTGTGCGGACACAAACTGGAATGCAGTTGATTTTGCTTTGCTGACTAGTCCCTCGCCACCCCAGAACTCAGTGGCGCCGCTTCAGCCTTGTCAGTAAATCGGAGATTAGCGAACGACGCCGGGCAGCGGGCTAGAGGCACTCGCGTAAAGTCGCTTGCTCATGCGGCCGGCAAGATAGGCGAGCCTGCCTGCTTCAATCGCAAGTTTCATGGCTTCCGCCATCTTTGCCGGATCGCGAGCTTCCGCGATGGCGGTGTTCATGAGGACTGCATCAGCTCCGAGCTCCATTGCGATTGCCGCATCGCTCGCTGTGCCTACTCCGGCATCGACGATGATCGTCGCGTCGGGAAGTTGTTCGCGCATGATCCGCAGGTTCGCTGGGTTCTGCACGCCGAGTCCCGAACCAATCGGTGCAGCGAGGGGCATCACTGCGGGACAACCCGCATCCAGCAGCTTCTTCGCCATGATCAAATCGTCGGTGAAGTAAGGCAGAACCACAAACCCTTCTTTCACGAGGACGTGCGCCGCCTCGAGCGTTTGTTCGTTATCCGGAAAAAGGGTGGTCTGATCGCCAATCACTTCCAGTTTGATTAGATCGGTTTGCAGGGCTTCGCGGGCGAGACGCGCCGTCCGAATCGCCTCGTCTGCGGTGTAGCAGCCGGCGGTGTTGGGCAGCAACTGCAGCGCCGGGTCGAGATGATCGAGAAATGATTCGGAGCTGCGATCAAGCGGAACACGCCTGACAGCCACAGTAACCATCTCGGCGCCAGAGGCTCGATGCGCGGCCTTCATCTCTTCATGGCTGCGATACTTCCCCGTACCAATAATCAGCCGCGAGGTAAACGGGCGTCCGCCTATTTCAAAGCGGTCGGATTTCGTCTGCACAACTGTTGACATGATCTAACTACTCTCGTCTTAAAAATGCTGATATGACTCTACACGGCTTTCCACCAAAATAATAAGCGTAAGGATTGGCGATTGCCGATTGCCAATTCGTGTTCAGTTAAGAATCACTCGAAAATCGACAATTGGAAATTGGCAATGTATAGGTTGCCTCCGCCTACGAAATGCACAATTTCAATCCGATCACTTTCATTTAATTCGGTCGCCGCCCACTCCGCACGTCTTACCACGCTTTGATTCAATTCAACCGCGATCCGTTCCGGAGCGAGCCCGATGGTATCGATTAGCTGCGCGAGGGAAACTCCCTCTGCGACTTCTCTTCTCTCTCCATTAAGCAGCAGCCACAAAGTTTACTTCCTTATCAGCCGGGATGAATAACACGTCGCAGCTCAGTTTCATGGCCATCGAAAACGGCTCGAATCAGGATCGCAGCGCGCCCCGAGGTAAACGAGGGAATCTTGGTGGCGATTGCCGCGACGCCATCGCTGTGAGTTTTTGCCGAATACAGTTGCGGGCGGAACGCGGTCCCTAATACCTTTACGGAAACTGCAGCCTTCGGCACCGGTTTCTCCTGATTGTCGCTGCGCCAACCGACCATCACCTTCACATTGATCGTCTGACCGGATCGAAATTCGTGCCGCCCGAGCAGGGTGATTCGTAAGCCTTCTGTAGCTTGCGGTAAATCTCCCATCACGCTCTGGCGGCGTTGGTCGTGAACTGAATAGAGTGGATTCTCGTCCAGAGGGGTGGTAACGAATGCAGCGGGCGGCGGCAGGTTTTCTTCAATTGTCAGATCTGCAGTTTCGTCAAACGTTGCCTGGGTTTGAGCTTCGCCACCCTGGGATGCCAGTTGTTCTCTTTCTGACTCGTAAGCTACCTGGTGCGCTTCAAGCGCAATGCGCTCTTCGTCGCCGCGCAATATTTCCAAGTCCGGCTCAGGCGCTAACTGCGTTTCTTCTACCGGCGGTTCCGGTTCTAATTCAGGCCCTGGTTGCAGCTCCGGCTCCGGGGTCGGTAACGCCACCGGCGCTGCTGCTTCAACTCGAGCGCCCGACATTCGTTTTAAATCTTCAATTCGACCTGCATGAATCGCGGCACAGATCAATTTATGCTGGCGGGTCAATCTCTCGCTCAACGCTTCATCGCTAAAACCGGAGGCGATGAGATCCTCATAGCGAGCTCTTTTGCTGGCAAGGATTGCCCCACCTGAATAAACAAGCGAAAGAATCAAGGGCGTTTCCAGGCCCTTGTCTTCCGTTTGCACGTGATAGACAACGCCATCGTGCTCAATGTCCGTATTGAATCCTGTGATCACGATAATTTAAAGAAGAATCAGGTGGAGATTCGCGCGCTCGGATTGGACGCCGGGCGCGAAGTTACAGCGACGTTAGCATACGCTTTTTTCCACGGTCAATTAGCATTTCTATCACAAATTTACGCGAGATCAGGTTGCTTGACACTCTCGATCCACTTCGACTAGGATTCGGCTTGTACAATGATTCTCAATCTGGACGTCAAGCGTGTCGGTCGCCGTTCGACGGCTTCAGACATGCATCGGTCTGACTGACACAGGGTGCGGCTGAGCTAAATGCCCTTTCGCTATTACGACTACCTGCCGATCCTCCTGATCTTTATCGTGGCCGCAGGTTTCGCTGTCGGCAACATTTTCATCTCTCAATTTATCGGCCAGCGCAAACGGACGCGCACCAAGATGATGCCGTACGAGTGCGGCAAGGATCCTGTGGGCGACGCGCGCCAGCGTTTCTCTGTAAAGTTTTATCTGATCGCGATGCTCTTCATTCTGTTCGATATTGAAGTCATCTTTCTTGTGCCCTGGGCGGTAGTTTTCAAGACTCTTTCTGCTCCGGCAGTGGGACTCGCGAACCTGGTTTACTTTGAGATGATTATCTTTATTGTTTTGCTCCTGGTGGGTTATGTCTACGTAATTAAGAAGGGAGCTTTTGAATGGAATGAGCGCGCTCGTCTCGACGCTGAAGCCGAAGCGCGTTTACTCTCAGACGTGGAGCAGGAGCATGTACGGAGACGTAGAACGGCAGCGTAGTTTGGAGTTTTCATGGGTCTCGAAAACGTAATTTCCGCAGCGCTTCCCGAAGTTTTGACTACGCGTCTGGACTCGTTAATAAACTGGGCGCGCAAGTCTTCTCTTTGGCCGGCCACGTTTGGCCTGGCTTGCTGCGCCATTGAAATGATGAATGCCACTTCGTCGCGCAACGATCTGGCGCGCTTCGGTTCTGAGGTATTCCGCGCCAGCCCGCGCCAGGCAGACGTGATGATTGTTTCGGGTCGCGTGTCGCGCAAGATGGCGCCAGTGTTGCGCCGGATCTACGATCAGATGCCTGAACCAAAGTGGGTGATCTCGATGGGCGCGTGCGCTACGTCCGGAGGAGTGTTCGACAATTATGCGATTGTCCAGGGCGTCGACAAGATTGTGCCGGTGGATGTTTATATTCCCGGTTGCCCCCCGCGACCGGAGATGCTGATTCATGCAGTGATGATGCTGCAGGAAAAAGTAATGAAGGAATCGTCCCGCGATCGCCGCGACGTTGGCGACGAGGAAGCGCGGGCCGCTATTGTTCCCGGTACGCTTCCCGTTACCGATGGATCAACTGCGCGTCAGAATGTATTAGCGGAATCGCGCCCCTACACGATTGCCTCGAAGCACGAGCGACGTCGCTCGTCGTAATTATGGGGATGCCTAAGCCTGATGCCGACCGATTCAATTAATGAGCTGCCTGCGGCAGAACCAACCCCCACAAGTTCAATCCAGAAAACGACGCCGTCCCAGTTAGTGGCGGCGTTACAGTCTGAACATCCGGAATGGATCACTCAGATTACGGAAGCGCTCGGCGAGGTTACGGCAATTGTGCCACGCGAAGAGATCGTAGCGGTGTGTTCTCATCTAAAAACGGCGCCTGACGCGAACTTTGATTTTCTAGCAGATCTTTGCGGGGCCGATCGCGGGGTCGAGGAAGAACCTCGATTTGAGGTGAACTACCATCTCTTCTCAACGACCAAGTTTCATCGTCTTCGGCTGAAGGTATTGGTAAATGAGGAAGATGCCAGGGTGCCGACGGTTACCGGAGTGTGGCGCACTGCAAACTGGCATGAACGTGAGACTTTCGATCTGCTGGGCGTCGTTTTCGAAGGGCATCCTGACTTGCGTCGCATCCTCTTGCCGGAAGATTGGCAAGGTCACGCGCTGCGAAAGGACTTTCCGTTAAGAGGTTATGAACCGTACTCCCTAAAATGATTGCCGATTGGCGATTGCCGATTGATGTCTTTCTTAACCTCGAGCCTTTGCGGCGTCACTGTAATTGGCAATTGGCAATTGGAAATCGGCAATAAAAAGACACTTCAACTCTTGCGATGAGCTCAACGATTAGCCTTCCGCCACAATTCGACGTCGTCGACCGTCCCTTGGATTCGCAAATGACGATCTCGATGGGACCGCAGCACCCATCGACGCACGGCGTGCTTCGCCTGGAGCTCGTGATTGATGGCGAGATGATCGTGAAAGCGACGCCGGACATCGGTTATCTCCATACCGGAATGGAGAAGCTCTTTGAATACAAGAAGTATCAGCAAGGGATCGTAATTACCGACCGCATGGATTATTTGAATCCACTCGGTAACAATCTCGCATACGTGATGGCGGTCGAGCGACTGTTGCAGCTGGAGATCCCCGAGCGGGCGCAGACGATTCGGGTTCTGACCTGCGAGCTGCAGCGGATTGCGTCACATCTTGTCTGGCTGGGCACGCATGCCCTCGACATCGGCGCCATGACAGTCTTCTTCTATTGCTTTCGCGAGCGCGAGAAGATTCTCAACTTGATCGAGGCGGCGTCTGGCGGGCGGTTAACACCTTCTTACTTCCGCATTGGCGGTTTGATGATGGATCTGCCGCCAGGCTTTGAACGGCGGGTGCAACAGTTTCAGGATGGCTTCCTGGCGTCGGTAGACGAGTTTCACACGCTCTTAACGGGTAACCGCATCTTTCAAAAGCGCACTCAGGAGGTTGGCTACATTTCGGCGGCCGACGCGATCGACTGGGGATTGTCGGGTCCCTGTTTGCGTGGCAGCGGTGTGAATTTGGATATCCGCCGCGCGAATCCTTACACCGGTTATGAACACTACGATTTCGAAGTGCCGACTGAATCAGGTGGCGACGTGTGGGCCCGCTATCTCGTGCGCATGCGTGAAATGAAAGAGTCGCACAAGATTGTCAGACAAGCGCTGGCGCGTTTGAAGCCGGGACCTGTGAAAGCTGATGCTCCGAAAGTCGTCCTTCCCGATCGTGAGGCCATGAAACAACACATGGACGCGCTGATTCATCACTTCCTGATCGTGGCTGAGGGATTCGACGTGCCCGCCGGTGAGGTGTATTTCCCTATCGAAGCTTCTAAAGGCGAGTTAGGCGTTTATGTGAAGTCGGATGGCGGGCCGAAGCCGTCACGCGTGCACTTCCGCGGACCAAGTTTCGTGAACTTGTCGGCTCTTCCGCATATGTCGGAGGGCGCAATGATCGCAGACGTCGTGGCTATCATTGGCTCGTTGGATATCGTGCTGGGAGAGATTGATAGATAAAACTTCGGGCTTTGAACTTCGGGCTTTGAACTTTGAACTTGGAACTTGGAACTTCGAACTTTGATCTCTTGATGAAACCTTTCGAGATTCGGCGAACAACCAAAGTTCCAAGTTCCAAGTTCAAAGTTCCAAGTTCAACGTTCAAAGTTCGAAGTTCAAAGTACATTGTTCAAAGATAGCGACCAGCAATAAGATGAGTACTCCGCTAGTTACCATTCAGCCGCTCTCGCAACCCGTCGATATCGCCGGCGAGCCGGCCACTTTCTCGCCTGAAGTAGAGGCAGAGATTGATTCGCATCTCGCCAAGTATCCGGTAATGCGATCCGCGATTTTGCCGCTCATGTTCATCGTGCAGCGCGAACGCGGCGGCTACCTTGATCCGCCGGGGGTAGCGTACCTCGCTAAGCGCCTGGCCCTACGTATTACGGATATCTGGGAGGTCGCGACCTTCTACTCGATGATTAATACCGAGCCGGTTGGTCGTTATCACATTCAGATTTGCAAAACCCTCTCCTGCAAAATTATGGGAGAGCCGAAGATCACCGAGCATGTTTGTAAAAAGTTGGGAATTAAACCCGGCGAGACAACTGCGGATGGACGTTTCACCGTTTCCTTAGTTGAATGCCTGGGTTCATGTGGCACGGCGCCGATGTTTCAAATTGGGTTTGATTATCACGAAGATCTGACTACAGCGAAGGTAGATCAGATTCTTGATTCGCTCCCCTAAAGACCATGAGACACCATTCCACTAACCTCTTTCTTGCCATCGCACTTGGGCTGTTCGCACTCTGTAGTTTTACCGTGCGCGCGCAGGAAGCCGGTAATCGTAACTACAATCGCGATAATCGCGCGGAGAGAACTCCTCCTAACACGGGCAACATCGGCGGCAATGGTTTTCTGAATATCGAAGCCTATGTCTTGATGAATGCAGCTCCAGACGAATTTGTCGCAGTCTTTGGCGTTGCGCAGGAAGGCGCCACCGGTGCGGAGAGCAATCAAAAGGTGAATGCTCGCATCGAGCAGTTCCTTAACGCTGCTGAGAAACTCGGTGTTGGCCGTAACAGCACCTACGTCGACTTCATTACTCAAAACCGGACTTATGCCTTCGCTCCGGGCGGGGACAACACAATTCGCGAATCACTTACCGGGTTTGAAACAAAGAAGACTGTCTCGGTGCGCTATAAAGATCGGTCGATGCTGGAAAAGTTGTTGGCGGCCGCGGGTAATGCTTCGATCTTCGATTTGATAAAGGTCGACTACATCGTCAACGACATGGGGAAGATCAAGCGCGCGCTATTTGATGAAGCGATTCGTGTCGTCAAACAGAAAGAAGAGGCCTACACGCGCTCCCTCGGACTCGCAGTCAGCCGCAAGTCGTTGCTCCAGGAAACTTACGCCACTCATTACCCGGGCGAGCTTTATCAAACCTACACTGCGTTTGAATCTGGAGCCGTTGACAATTATTACGGGCAGGGTGGCATGCGTGTGATACGCGAGCGAAAGAGCAGCACGTCTTATCTCGAGCCCCTGGATCGAAGTGCGTTTGATTCGGTACTTAATCCCATCGGAATCGAGCCAATGGTGCAGTGCACGTTATTCATGAAGGTGATGTATTCGATCGCGCCTTAGCGATCCGGGTGGTTGACAAAGACTTATGCGAATAGAAGCCATCGGATGTGAAGCGCTCCAGTTGGCACGGATGCATCTGGAAAATTCTGCATCCCTTGAAGTGTATCGACAGCACGGTGGCTATCAGGCGTTGCAGAAGGTCTTAACTTCAATGTCGCCTGACGATGTGATCAACGAGGTGAAGAAGTCTGCGTTGCGGGGCCGCGGCGGCGCGGGCTTTCCTACCGGCATGAAGTGGAGCTTTGTACCGAAGGATTCACCGAAGCCGAAGTATGTTGTCTGCAATGCCGACGAATCCGAGCCGGGCACTTTCAAGGATCGCTATCTAATGGAGCGCGATCCGCACATGCTGATCGAAGGCATGCTGATCGCCGCCTACGCCCTCGGCGCAAAGACTAACTACATCTATACACGCGGCGAATACAAATACCTGATCGACATTATGGATCGCGCACTTGCCGACGCGCGCGCGGCCGGCCTCCTCGGGGACAACATTTTCAAATCAAACTTCTCGAGCGAGATTTATACGCATACCGGTGCGGGCGCATACATCTGCGGCGAAGAGACGGCGCTCCTTAGCTCCCTCGAAGGCATGCGCGGACACCCGCGAATGAAACCTCCCTTTCCCGCGGTTTCCGGACTCTATGCGGCTCCGACTGTCGTCAACAATGTCGAGACGCTCACAGCCGTGCCCGACATTATCAAGATGGGCGGCGAAGCCTATCAAAAGCTAGGGACGGAAAAGAGCGGCGGCACAAAACTCTGGTCTGTTTCCGGTCACGTCAATCGTCCCGGCGTCTACGAACTGCCGATGGGCTACGACGATATGGAAAAGTTCATCATGGAAGATTGCGGCGGCATCAAGGACGGGCGTCAGCTGAAGGCCGTGATTCCCGGCGGGTCGTCTGTCTACATCATGCGCGCCGATCAAATCATCGGCAAAGATGTGCGCATGGACTATGAAGGTTTGGTCGCAGCTGGTTCGATGGTCGGCTCTGGTGGCTTCATCGTGATGGACGAGACCGTCGACATCTTTGAATCGACAAAGAACCTGACTGAGTTTTACAAACACGAGTCCTGTGGCTGGTGTACCCCCTGTCGTGAAGGTACTGATTGGCTGGTAAAAGTTTTCAAGCGGATCGCGAGCGGTAATGGCCGGCCCGGCGATGCTCAGTTGATGCTCGATCTCTGTGACAACATCGAAGGCAAGTCTTTCTGTCCTTTGGGAGACGCGGCGGCGTGGCCCATCCAGTCAGCAATTCAGAGATTTCCGGAAGACTTCAAACGACGTCTTATGAGTGGCAACGGCAGCAACGGCGACCGGGTGGTCTAGTTAGGAAACAAAATAATGTCGGCTGAGTTAATCAAAGTCACCATCAATAACAAAGATTTTCAGATTGCGAAGGGCGCGCGGCTGATCGACGTTTGCCGTGAAAAGGGTTTTGATATTCCCTCCTTTTGTTACTACGCCGACCTTGCATTACAGGCTTCGTGCCGCATGTGTCTCGTACGCATTGAGAAGATGCCGAAGCTGCAGACCTCCTGCACCATCATTTGCACGGACGGCATGGTGGTGACAACGCAGAGCGAGGAAGTTGAAAAAGCGCAGCGCGGAATGATGGAATTTCTGCTCGCCAATCACCCGCTCGATTGTCCCGTATGTGACCGCGGCGGCGAGTGCGAACTGCAGGAGATGGCTTTTAGCTGGGGCAACCTCGAAGAACGCTTCACCGAGCAAAAGAACTACCGCCCGGAAAAGTATCTTTCCCCGATGGTCGCGAACGATCCACAGCGCTGCATTCTTTGTAAGCGCTGCACGCGCGTTTGCGATGAGTGGATGGGCGAAGATGCGATCGAAGCGGGAGGCCGTGGCGCCGGCACCGTCATCGGAACCTACGGTGGCTGGCTCGATTGTTCGCAATGCGGAAACTGCATTGAAGTGTGCCCCACTGGAACACTTCTCGACGCGACTTATCGTCATCAGGCTCGGCCGTGGGAATTGGCGCAAACGATCTCCACCTGCACCTTCTGCTCTGATGGCTGCCAAATGTCTCTGGGCGCGCGCGGTGATGACCTCTTGCGCATTGTGGCCCGAGACCGTTACGTCAATGGACTTAATGGTGAGTTTCTCTGCATCAAGGGACGCTTCGGTCATCCTTTCGTCAACCATGCCGATCGCATTCGCACACCGCTGATTCGTTATCAGAAGGGTGGGCGTCTGATTCCGGCAACCTGGGACGACGCCATTCAGCACGTTGCGCGCCGCCTGGATGCCATCGTCGATGCGAATGGCCCAAACTCCCTTGGTATCGTGGGCAGCCCGCGATTGACGAACGAGGCACTCTTTGCCCTCCGCAAATTTGCGACGGAACTCGTGGGAACCGAAAACTACACCGCTACCGATGCGTTTAGCCTTCGGCCTTTCTTTGAGAATCTTGGTGCGCCGCTCGCGACGCACAACGACATCAGACACGCTGCAACGATTCTGCTGTTTGGCGGCGAGCCAGAAGAACTGCAACCGCTGACGGGCAAACAAGTGCGCCAGGCCGTGCGTAACAGCGGCGCCAAATTAATCCTTATCAATTCGGTCCGCATTCGCCTCGTCGAGCAATCTTCCCAATTTATTCACATCAACGAGGGCAGTCTCGATGCTGCTGTCCTTGCATTGCATTCACCCGCAAATGCGCAGGGCGCATTCGAGAAGATGGGCGTCGAGGCGAGCGAGTTCTCAACTCTCCAGGAAACCCTCGCGAATACGCAGGGCGACGTAGTCATCATGTTTAGTGGCGAGTTGAGTCCGGCAGCACAGGCAGTCCTGGCCCAACTTCCTTTTGCGTTGTCTGGCCCAGGACGCGTCTTGTTGCATCCGTTACCACTCTTCAACAACAGCATCGGCGCACATGACATGGGAATGATGAACGGCGCGATGAGCGCGGCGCAGATGCTCGAAGCGGCAGGTGAGACGATACGGGCCATGTACGTGGCTGGCAGTTTCCTGGAAACTCACCTCGAGAACAATCCTGACGCACTCGCGAAACTCGATTTCCTGGTTGTGCAGGAGTTGTTCGAGACGGGGACTACAGCGCACGCCGACGTCGTCTTTCCGGCAGCATCGTTTGCGGAGGTGGACGGAACGTTTACGAACAACGACGGGTTCGTGCAAAGAGTGCGGCAATCTATTGCTCCGGTGCACAGCTCCAGAGCTGATTGGATCATTACAGCTCAGCTTGCGAACGAACTTGGTGTTGATTTCGGGTTTCAGCTTTCGGCGAGCTCAGTATTTCGCGAAATCGCAGCGACGATTCCGGCTTATGCTGAACTTCGGTACCCACTGTTGAAGGACGAATCGCACCCAGTCCAGGTAAAACATCCTCGGGTGGCGCAGCGAGATCTGGCGACGGAGCTGGAGCAGCTCAAACAGTTGGTGAGCGAGCTGCCTGCAGAGACTCGCAAGCAAACAGTGACGCCGGACGTAGGTCATGAATTATTTAAGCCCGGGACGTTAACTGGGCGGGTACCGCAATTCCCCTTGCTTGCTAGTGGCAACCCGCGACCCGAGACGGTGAGAATTTCGCCCCTGTATCAGATAACGAAAGCGATTTCCGACTTCCAATTGCCGATCGCCGACTGACGACATTGCCAATTTCGTGTTACGAGCGATGCGTCTGATCTGGATGACTCAGTTTCTTGTAAGAAATTGGTTTTGTGCATTAATCGGCAATCGCTAATTGGCAACCGGCAATGGTTTCAATCGACAATTGGCAACCGGCAATGGTTTCAATCGGCAATTGGCAATTGGCAATTGGCAATCTAACTCGTGGACTGGACTAACCCATTAATTTTTTCCGTAGCCAAGATCGTGGCCATCAGTGTCGCGTTTTTGGCGATCATGCTGCTCGTGGCCCTAACAGTGCTCGCCGAGCGGCGCGTTTTGGCTTTCATCCAGGGCCGGGTCGGCCCAAATCGCGTTGGCTATTTTGGCGTACTGCAACCCTTCGCCGATTTCATCAAAACGATGGTCAAGGAAGACCTCGTTCCCGATCAGTCCACGAAGTTTGTTTTTCTGCTGGCGCCAATGATCGCCGTTGTCACGGCCATCATGGCAATTTTGGTTTACCCGTTTGGTCCCACGATTACGCTGCCTTTCCTGGGAACGATTCAGCTCGTCATTGCCCGCTTCGATGTAGCACTCCTTTACGTGTTGGGCGTTACTTCAGTCGGCGTCTATGGCATTGCGCTGGCGGGCTGGTCTTCAAATAACAAGTACAGCTTGATGGGTGGTCTGCGCGCGTCGGCGCAGATGATCTCTTACGAACTCTCGCTGGGACTCTCTCTTGTTGGCGTTGTGCTGCTGACAGGCACGCTGGATATTTACAACATCGTCGAGCAGCAATCCGGTTGGTACGGCATGAATTGGAACATTCTTTACCAGCCACTTGGATTCCTGATCTACCTGATCTCCGCCATTGCTGAGACCAATCGTGTGCCTTTTGATTTGCCGGAAGCCGAAACGGAACTCGTGGCCGGGTTTCACACCGAGTACAGCTCGATCAAGTTCTTACTGTTCTTCAATGCTGAATACATCAACATGATTACGGTGTCGATGCTGGCCACGACGCTGTTCCTGGGTGGCTGGAACGGACCATTCGTTGAGCAATTGCCGATTCTGGGTGTGGCCTATTTCGCGATCAAGATTATCTTCTTTTTATTCCTCTATATTTGGATTCGCGGCACGCTCCCGCGTTTTCGCTTCGACCAGTTGATGGATTTTGGCTGGAAGGTTTTGATTCCGTTGGCGATTTTCAACATTCTAATTACGGCAACAGTCTTGTTCGTGCGCGGCGGTTAAACGCTCCATAGAAATGATCACGACTCTCCTCTTCATATTATTTGCCGGGACCGCAATCGGATGCGCCGTGGCGATGGTAGCTCAACGGAATCCGCTCTATAGCGCCATCTCGTTGATCGGCGTGCTGCTTTCGCTCGCCTGTCTTTACGTCATGCTTGCCGCACCCTTTATTGCGGCAGTGCAGGTGATCGTCTACGCCGGCGCCATCATGGTCCTCGTTGTGTTCGTGATCATGTTGCTGAACGTGGAAGAAGAAGAACCGCGGCGAAATCGTCTCGCTTTTCTTGCCCCTACTGCGCTCGGTTTGGCTGCTGTCCTGATCGCGGAAACGGCTTTTATTCTTTATTCGGTCCAGGCTTCTCCGTACACGCCGCGTGACAACGTCTCCAATGTCGGTTTGACGGCCTCAGTGGGCACGGGGCTGTTCACGGAATATCTCCTGCCTTTTGAGATCACTTCGGTGTTGCTTTTGATGGCGATCGTGGGCGCAATGTCCCTCGCCCGGCGCAGCAACATTATTTCTGCAACCTCCCGCGTAGTGCCAGGTTCGCAGGTGTTGGCAAGAAACGTTTTGGATCCGCTGGCGTCGGACGAGGTGGCAGTCGAAACCGATTCAACTGTTGAAGCGCGCTTCTTGATGGGTGTTGATCGTCTCAGCGATCCGAACAAACGGAGTTAGTCCTATGGGTCCACAACTTTCCTGGTATCTCGCGCTCTCCGCCATTCTGTTTACGATTGGCGTTGTCGGCGTAATTATCCGCAGAAATGTTATCGCTATGTTCATGTGCATCGAGCTGATGCTTAATGCTGTGAATCTTACCTTCGTCGCCTTCTCGAGCTTCTTCCGCGACGTTACAGGTCAGCTTTTTGTTTTCATTGTGATGACGGTCGCCGCCGCCGAAGCCGCCGTAGGACTGGGAATCATCATCGCCATCTTCCGCAACCGCGAAACTTTGGACGTGGACGAGGCAAGTATCTTAAAGCTATGAGCTTTGTACTTTGATCTTTGTGCTTTGATCTGTCCGCGCTGTTTCTCTTAGCGCCGAAGGGGCCTGGATTTCCCGCGGGCCAGCAAAGTACCAAGTACAAAGATCGTTTTTCAAAAGTGGATAACAACCTTCTAAGTTTAATTATCTTTGCTCCGCTGCTGGGCGCGGCCATCAACTGGTTTGTGGGGCGGCGACTGCGAAACGAGAAGTTGATAGCCGGCATTGCCTGCGCGGCTGTCGGCATTTCCACGTTGGTTGCCTTTTATCTCGCTTTCAAATCAGACGGCGCCTTGCGATCGACGCAACCTGTTCTGGATCACCTTTGGACCTGGATTCAAGTTGGACGATTCCGCGCTGACTTTGGCCTGGCGATGGACCGCCTCAGCGGAACCTACACCTTGTTCGTAACCTTTGTCGGCTTTTTGATCCACCTTTTTGCCGCCGGTTACATGCACAAGGACGCCGGTTTCTACCGCTTTTTTGCTTACTTGAATCTTTTCATGTTCGCTATGCTCACCCTCGTGCTAGCGGACAATTTTCTGCTCATGTTTGTGGGCTGGGAAGGCGTTGGTCTCTGTTCTTATCTCTTGATTGGTTACTACACCGATCGCAAAGAGGCCGGCGACGCTGCGAAAAAAGCTTTCATCACCAACCGGGTTGGCGACTGGGGCTTCGTTCTGGGATTGATGCTCGTATTCTTTCTAACCGGTTCCGTAAGTTTCTTTAATAAACCCGAACATGATGTCACCAGTGCGCTGCAGCTCATTGGCGGCATGAGCGTCGATCCGTTTACGTGGCAAGCGATATTCGCGGGTGGCATTACCTCGGCAGCGGTATTGCTATTCATTGGCGCCGCGGGCAAGAGCGCGCAGATTCCTCTTTATGTGTGGCTGCCCGATGCGATGGCCGGTCCGACGCCGGTTTCGGCGCTAATTCACGCGGCAACGATGGTCACGGCCGGTGTGTACATGATTGTGCGCTGTTCAGCGATCTACACACATGCGCCGACGGCGATGTTCATCGTTGCAATCATTGGTGCCGCTACAGCAATTTTTGCCGCGACGAT
Organism: Pyrinomonadaceae bacterium; assembly: GCA_963826235.1. Classification (GTDB taxonomy): domain Bacteria; phylum Acidobacteriota; class Blastocatellia; order Pyrinomonadales; family Pyrinomonadaceae; genus PSRF01. The sequence continues at coordinate 424,836 of CAWGWE010000004.1, forward strand.
CGGAATTGCACAAAACGACATCAAGAAAGTCCTGGCTTACTCCACCGTATCTCAACTGGGCTATATGTTCCTCGCGTGCGGCGTGGGAGCTTTCGGAGCAGCAATTTTTCATGTGATCACGCACGCTTTCTTCAAAGCCCTGCTATTCCTCGGCTCCGGCTCCGTGATCCATGGGATGCATCACGAACAGGACATGCGGCGCATGGGCGGTTTGAAGAAGTACATGCCGATCACGTTCGCGACGATGCTTACCGGGTGGCTGGCAATCTCCGGTATTCCGATTTTTGCGGGATTCTTTTCCAAAGACGAAATTCTCTGGAAAGTCTGGAGTGCGAGCCTGTTTAGCCTGCCGAGTCCGTTCTGGTCCAAGTTGCTTTGGTTTATCGGCGCCTTGACGGCGTTGCTCACCGCTATCTATATGACGCGGATGATGGTGATGACGTTCTGGGGTACCGAACGCTTTCGGGAGCCTCAAGTTGCTACCGAACATCACGAGGTTGATGAGCACGAACATCACGGCGTTCATGAGCCGCATGAATCACCGTGGGTGATGACGGTGCCCCTAATCGTTCTGGCAGTGCTTTCGACTTTCGGCGGTCTAATTGGCGTTCCTTATGCGCTCGGTTCCCTTTTCAGCGACCATCCCACTAACTACATCGAACAGACTCTGGAACCGGCCATTAGCCATGTTCCCGCCACTGCGGCCCATACAAGCGAAACAAATCCCGCTAACTCCATCGAATGGCTATCGGCTAAGCCGCAACCTCATGACGGCGCTCCGCCTGTTCATTCACTTGAAGGAACTGAAGCAGCTAGTGGACAACAGGCTGGTACCGCCGCGACTGCCGCGCACGCGCATTCGCCGGAAGAGATTAGACAGGAACGGCTCCTGGCTATCGTTTCGGTTCTGATCGCTGCTGCAGGCATTCTTGCTGGTTGGCTCCTTTTCAAAAAGCGGCCGCTCTTGCAGCTGCCGCGGATTCTTGAAAACAAGTATTACGTGGACGAGATCTACGACACAGCAATCATCAATCCGATTCACGTTGTTTCGCGCGAAGGGTTGTGGAAAGTTTTTGACCGCGGAGTGATTGATGGATTTCTACATTCGGTGGGGGACGCGGTCACCGAGATGGGCCGCCTGTTTCGGCACATGCAGGCCGGCTTCGTGCGCGGTTACGCCGCCATCATCTTGTTCGGCGCTCTCGCTATCATTGGATTCTTTGCCTACTTCGCAGTGGGCCTGTTCGGCGTTGCTCGTTAATCGGTCGTAACTATGCGGCAACACTTACTCACGATCCTAATACTGCTTCCGGTGCTAGGCGCAGTCGTTTGCGCTGGCTACAACCTCGCCACGAAGAAGGAAGCTCAGTTCAAGTGGATCGCCCTCGCGTTTTCTGTTGCAACGTTCCTGTTGTCCTTACTGCTAATCAGCGGCTCGGGAACCGCCGGCTATACGTTTGAACAAAATGCCAACTGGATCGGGGCTATCGGCGCCTCATACCACGTGGCGGTCGACGGCATCAGTTTGTGGCTCGTGATACTGACCACACTGTTGATGCCCATTGCTATACTCTCCAGTTGGACTGGGATCAAGAAAAGACAGCTTTCTTACTATGTCTTTTTACTGCTGCTTGAAGGCGCAATGATTGGCGTTTTCGTTTCGCTCGACCTGCTGCTGTTCTACCTGTTCTTCGAAGCCTCCCTAATTCCGATGTTCTTCCTCATTGGCGTTTGGGGTGGCGAGCGCCGCATCTACGCCGCGATCAAGTTTTTCATCTACACGGCTGTCGGAAGTTTGCTGATGCTGGTTGGCATCATTGCGGTCTACTTCATCTTCGGGACCTTTGATTACGTCGCGATCATGCAGGCCATGAGTACCGGTGCGGTTGCCCTCTCGCCGCGCGCCGAGTTTTGGCTGTTTCTCGCGTTTGCCTTTGCGTTCTGCATCAAGATTCCACTTTTCCCACTGCACACCTGGCTGCCGGACGCGCACACTGAAGCGCCCACTGCGGGTTCTGTAATTCTTGCCGGCGTGCTTTTGAAGATGGGAACGTACGGGCTGCTACGCTTTAACCTCGGACTCTTTCCGAATATGTCGCGCCAGTTTGCCTGGCTGATGATTACGCTTGCAGTGATTGGCATTATCTACGGCGCGCTCGTGGCAATGGTGCAACCTGACGTAAAGCGACTCGTTGCGTATTCTTCCGTCAGCCACATGGGCTTTGTCGTCCTCGGGCTTTTTTCCTTCACCGAGCTCGGGATGCAGGGCGCGCTCTACCAGATGCTGAACCATGGCGTGTCGACTGGGGCGCTGTTTCTATTTGTCGGCTTTATCTATGAACGACGGCATACGCGCATGATCAGCGACTTTGGCGGACTGTCTACTCCAATGCCCTGGTTCGCAACTCTTTTTGTAATTGCATCGCTCTCATCGATTGGCCTGCCTTTCTTAAACGGTTTTGTGGGCGAGTTTCTAATCCTGATTGGCAGCTGGACCTCAACTTCGATCGCCTATTCCCGGATTGCCACCATGCTGGCGGCGACAGGCGTGATCTGGGCTGCGGTCTACATGCTGTGGATGCTGCAGCGGGTTTTGTTTGGCAAGGTGACGAATCCGGAGAATGCAACGTTACCCGACTTAAATGCGCGCGAAGTAGGACTGTTACTTCCGTTGTTGCTCTTGATGTTGTTCATGGGAGTCTTTCCGCGTCCTTTTCTTGATCGATCTCAGGCGAGCGTTGAAGCTGTCCGCGCTGCGGGTCACGGCACCGACGGGAGGATCGTTCGCTGTAAACAAATGAACTTTTACCTGGCCTTACAATTTGTTCCACCGGACATCAGCTTCTCGCTGCTGGCGCCTGAATTAATCATCTGCGCCGTCGCGGTATTGGTAATGTTGGTGGATGCCTTTGCCCGGCCATCACAACGCTGGGTGACAGGAAGCATCTCGCTTCTGGGATTGGCTGGCGGCCGCCCTCAGTGTCGTCTGGCTCTGGCTGGCATGGACCGGTACTGGCCAGGCTTTCAACGGCATGATTGTGCTGGACGAGCTGAGACTAGGATTCACACTTGTTTTCCTTTTAGTTTCCGCTCTGACTATTTTGATCTCGATGGTTTGGGTTGAGAACGAGAAGCTGCCCGCCGGCGAGTTTCATTCTCTCCTGATGTTTGCCACGGCCGGAATGATGTTCATGGCCTCGGCCGGCGATTTGGTGATCGTTTTTCTCGGCTTAGAGATTCTTTCAATCGCCACCTACGTGATGGCCGGCTTTCGGCGCACGGACGTGCGTTCGAATGAGTCGTCGCTCAAATACTTCATTCTCGGTTCGCTAGCCTCGGCTTTTCTGCTTTATGGGATCGCTCTGATCTACGGCGCCACCGCAACCACCGCCGGCTTACCCGGCACCACGAACATTGCGGAGATCGCCCGCCGACTTAACGATTCACAATATCCGCCGCTGCTTTTTGCCGGGGCAGCGATGATGCTTGGTCGGCTTTGGCTTCAAGATCGCAACTGCGCCATTTCACATCTGGACTCCCGATGTTTACGAAGGCGCGCCGACTCCCGTTACTGCCTTCATGGCGGCCGGGACCAAAAGCCGCCGGCTTCGCATCATTCCTGCGCGTCTTCGTTTTCGCTTTTCCGTTCGTTGTTGCCACCGGAAATAAAACGATCGCTGGAGAAGTCCATTACGCCTGGTTAACAGCGCTCGTGGTGTTGGCAATCCTGACGATGACGATCGGAAACGTGGTGGCGATTGCGCAGAACAACGTCAAGCGCATGCTGGCTTATTCTTCGATTGCGCATGCGGGTTACGCTCTTGTGGGCTTTGTCGCGGCCGGAGCTGCGCCTTCCGTAGAACAGCGAAACGCAGCGATCGCGCGCTGTTATTTTTTATCTGCTGACTTACGCCCTGATGAACCTGGGCGCGTTCGCGGTTGTGCAGTTGATTGCCCGCGCGGGAGATCGTCGCAACGAAGTAGAAGACTATAACGGCATCGGCTTCCAATCGCCGGTGCTCGCTTTCTCGCTAACGCTCTTCCTTTTGAGTCTTCTGGGGATGCCGCTGACAGCCGGCTTTATCGGCAAGATCCTCGTCTTCCGCGCTGCCCTCGATCAGGACTATTACCTGCTGATTGTCGATCGGAGTACTCAACACCGCCCTCTCGGCTTACTACTACTCTGCGACTGATCATCGTGATGTTCTTCCGTGAGCGAACAACCACTTGGTCCAGCCCGCCGATCCCGGCCAGCATCGCCATTGCCCTCGTGATAACTCTGATTGGCGTGCTTTATCTCGGCCTCTTTCCCGGGCGCGTCATCAATGCGCTTCAGTCAAAACCTATCGTCACGCTTTCGTTGCGCTGATCCCCTGCACCGCTTCTGCATCTAATCACCTCGTTCATCCCCATTAGCTACTCCTGGCGTAGAACATGACTGCTGAAGAACACGCCGAGCAGGTCAAAGCAGAACTGAAAGACACCTGGCTGCCCCTAATCTACCGCAATCGCGTACTGCAAATGCGAACACGCTCGTATCACTTTGGAGCACTTCCGAAGAAGCCTGTCTGCGAAATTCAGCACACTCTCTTGGGTGTGGAACTAAAAGTGGGGCGTCGTCGCTTGCTCTGTCCGGACCTGGCAACCGCCCGGTACCTTTCGATACTTGCTCGCGCTAGGTTGCGAAGATGTAGCTGTCCCTTACGACATTACCAAAACGTCACAACTGGCTGACGAATTGGAATCGTCGTGGCATCGCATGCTGCTGTTGGCTGATCGAAACGCTGCCGCGGAAACCGACCGCTTCCGGGCCCGCGTTCATGGCCTCTTGATTGCAAAGGCGAGAGCCGAGGTGGTGGCGGCTGGGCCGGGAACGGCAAGGCCCGATTTTAAACAAAACACTAAACAGCGCCCCAATTGATGTTATAGTTTGTCGGTTTGAATTTGAGCGGATATTGGACCTTTAGCTATTAGATGAGCCAAGAGATCAGCGAGCTTGCAGCGGAAGAGCAGCAAACAACCGAAGCGGCCGGAGCCTTTCCCTTCCCCTTCAACCAACACACATTTTGTCGCTACGAGCCGATCGAGAAAAGGATCGAGGCGGCACGCGTGCTGATTGTCGATAATCTTCTGCGTGACGAAGACGACCTTTCTGATATTGGCCGCGCGGAGTGGGGAAATTCGGCGGCGATCGCAACTAAAGCGCGAACGTCTGATCGCCGAGATGGCGTTGGAAAATATTTCCAACAACATCGCCCGGCTTGTGAAGTCTCCGACCATTGAGGTGGCGCACCTGGCTAAGATTGCGACTGCGGCCCAGACATTCAAACCAGATGCAATTGTCTTAAGCGGCACGCTGCGCGACTTTGATTTCTACAAGCCGGAGATACATCGAGAGCTTTGGGCAGTTCATCCGCGAAACAAAGATTCCTGTTCTCGCGATCTGCGGCGGCCATCAGATTGTCGGCCTGAGTTTTGGGGCGCAGGTAATAACCCTCGACAAGCTCGAACAGCATGAGCAACGCGAAAATCGGCCGTCTGGAATATCAGTACCGCTTTGTCCGCATCACCGATCCGCAAGATCCGATTTTCATCGGAGTCAATAATCCTGACTCAATTGTTTGGCAAGACTACACCAGGCAGGCGCGTATCCTTCGAGTTTGGCAAAACCACGGTCTGCAACTCGATCGTGTTCCCGAGGGCTTTAAACTTCTTGCCACGTCATATCTTTGCCGCAATCAGATGATGGTAAAGAATAGTGACGGCCAACTGATCTATGCAGTCCAATTTCATCTCGAGAAATCTTTTGAAGATTGGAATAAGTCGCGCACACGCTGGGAGCATCAGAACGAATCGCGCGACGGGCGCATTCTGTTCGAACACTTTCTCGAATTGGCACTCGCCCATTCGCAACCAAACTAGTTCGCGTAAAGCTGCTGAGATTGAATAGCAAAACGGGCAGGGATTCGTCCCTGCCCTTGCTTTTTTCTCTACATGAATCCTTCTCCAGTTTCAACAAAGAGCCTGACTACGAAGAGCCTGGCGCAGGCTGCGGCTTTCCTGGCAGCTAAAGATCCGGACCTCGCATCGATACTGAAGACACACGGGCCGCCACCGATGTGGTCGCGCAAGCCAGGTTTTGCAACACTCGTGCACATTATTCTTGAGCAACAGGTGTCATTGGCGTCCGCCGCGTCGATGTTTGCGCGCCTGCAGCAGCACATCAATCCATTTGAACCTGAGCGCGTGCTACAACTCGGTGAAACGCAACTGCGTACGCTTGGTCTGACGCGTCAAAAGACTTCTTACTGCCTTCATCTTGCGGAGATTGTCGCGACTGGACAACTGAAGCTTGAAAGCTTTACCAGACTGGACGATGAAGCCGTGCGGGCTACGCTGATGCAGGTGAAAGGGATCGGTGCTGGAGCGCGGATGTATATCTGCTGATGGTACTGCGAAGGCCCGATATTTGGCCTGCCGGCGATCTTGCTTTGGCGACGGCAGCCTTAAGTGTTAAGCGTCTGAAACAGCGCCCGACGCCCGAAGTGTTAACAAAGCTTGCGGAACCCTGGCGGCCTTTTCGATCCGTAGCTGCAAGAATGTTGTGGCAGCCTTACCTTGCGCGCCGGGCAGAAGTGAGATGAGTACTTGTATCTGGGTATAGCCAAAGATTCACGCAGATTACACAGATCAAAAATAGGACCATTGGGTCGCTTGTACTAGGTCTCATCCGTGATATTGGCGACGATCTGTTGCTAATTGCTTTGGTTCATAACTCGGATCTTTGGGACACGTCCGGCTTTGCCGCCGGATGTGCGGCGGCGGCTCTGCCGCGCCATGGAGTCAGATAAAACTTCGGGCTGTGCCCTTGGTATGTGCTCGGCCCTTAGAATTTCGAAGGGCGAATCCCAAACGTGGGGCGTAGCCTCGAATTACTAAAAGCGCTTTCGGGCGCGGCGAACCACGCCCCACATCCGGCGGCAAAGCCGAACCAACGCTTGCTCAGGACTTTTGAGGCAAAGCTGTGGCTAATCCAATCTCCGCTTAAACCACCAAGATCAACATGCGCTCATTTCGCTATTGTCGACGCAGTAGTTACGGGAGACATGGGGGTGAAGTCGGTAGTAATCGGAACGTTCTCCATCGTCAGCTCGATGAGACGATCGACTACCGAGTTCAGATCTTTCGTTTCCGCAAACACTCGCAGCTGCTCTTCCGCTGAGGTGCGCCGTTCCAGAATCGTGTGGATGTGCTCAATCTCTTTTCGCGAGTCGAGCTCGTCCACAACGTCGTCAACAAAATCCAACAACTCAAGAATCAGATCTCGCGTGGGCACTTCCTTCTGCTTTCCAAAGTCGATCATTTTGCCGTCGATGCCCCAACGAACCGCGCGCCACTTGTTTTCCTGAATCAGCATCCGCCGGTACAGGCGAAAGCCAAGGTTCTTCTCGATTAGCTTCGTAAGTTTGGCGACGATAGCCTGGAACAAGGCAGCGATTGCCACGGTATCGTCAACGCGCGTCGGGATATCGCAAATACGAAATTCGAGCGTTGGGAAAATCGGATGCGGACGCAGGTCCCACCAAATCTTTTTCCCGTCGTTTACGCAGCCTGTCTTCACCAGCAGGTCGACGTAACGCTGAAAACTACTGTAGGAATCGAAGTGGTCTGGAATATCGGTGCGGGGAAACTGTTTGAAAACCTCGGAGCGGTACGATTTGAGTCCCGTGCTATGTCCCATCCAAAAAGGCGACGACGTTGTGAGCGCGAGGACGTGCGGCAGGAAATAACGGGCCGCGTTCATGATGTGTATGCGGCGCTCTAAGTCTGCAACGCCGACATGCACATGCAAACCGAAGATCAAGAGCGATCGGGCAACCGTTTGTAGTTCCTGAACCAGCAGCGAGTATCTTTCGTCGTCGTAGATTTTTTGATCCTGCCAGTGGGAGAAAGGGATGAGTGGACGCGGCCACAATTGCCAGTCCGGTCTTCCCTGCAAGACCCGAGATAATGCTGCGCAAACGGGTGATGTCGGCGCGCGCTTCATTGATGTTTTTGCAAATGCCGGTGCCAACTTCAATCATCGACTGAATCATCTCCGGCTTGATCTGCTCGCCGAGAATCATCTTGCCTTCCTCGAGAAACTCAGATACGTGGGAACGCAACTCGCGAGTCTTCGGATCAACAATCTGAAATTCTTCTTCGATACCGAGGGTGAATTGATCGAACATAGAAAAGCTCCTTCTTTAACGCCAAACCCCATAACCGTCTTAATCACTCAAATGTTCTGCTTAATCGTCTCCCAATCAGGCCTGAACTTTCTTAGCACTTCGTGCCGCAAGTGATTGGCGGCGCTTCGTGGCGAATAGACCGGACTGAAGAGATCGAAATGGACATACCATTTTCGCGGCTCACCATTCTGATAAAGGAAGTGAAGCACAGCTCGTGGTCTGCCCTTTTCATAAAACCCGCCACTACAATCCTTATGATTCGCAAAACGCCGCGTGAAATCCGCGCGGGCGGCGAGTGTCGATTCAATTAACGGCCAGGCGGTAAACGACAGCCCGACGCCGTGAAGTCCGTAAACGTTATCCACGCGCCGCACGAGGTGCCAAAGGCGCTTCGTGCGCATTCGATCCAGCAGCAGCAGTAACGCTTGCTGCTTGTCTTCAGCTAGATCTGAGAATGCCAGATCATCACGAGTGGCACCGTACAATCCCACTAACTTTCCCGAGAGCGCGTCGCGCACATCGTAAGAAAGATCGCTCCAGCTGACTTGCAAAACGTCCCGCGTAGACATTACTCGCGTCCGAGTTCGCTTTCCAACAGCGCCCGCGCCTCGGCCGTCAGACCCTGGAAACTGACCCCGACGCCGCTTCCCGGATTAACGTAAGCCACCTCGCCATTAACAATTACTTCCCCGCCACCTGGTAGCGGAATTCGCAACAACAACACTGAGTTTTCCGGCAGGTTGGCCTGGGTGTTCATGTACAGTCCGCCAATGCTGATGTCCTGTGTGCTAGCCACTCCGGTAGCGTCTTGGCCATTGTAGAAGACGTCTACGATCAGCCGCGACCGATCATGTTTCCGGCGCTCATCCGGGGACGGCGCGGAGTCTTTAAGCTCATCAACCATTGTGAGGTGCTCCTTGGCCAGGCAGCCGCACCCGGTGAGGTGCGACTAAGTCTTCTGGCTAATAATGTAGGTTGGAACCATCCCGCCGCCCGAAGATACATTGGCGAGTTCAGTAAAAGAAAGTCTCGTAAAAGCCGATCCCACCTTGCCATTAAAAAGTAACGGATCAAGATCAACTAACTGCTCAGCAAACTCTATCGTGCCATCGTCTTTTAGGGCGGGAAACATCTCGCGCGCGGTAGGTACCCGCTCCTGAACCACGTAATCTCCGTCCGTGACAGCGGCGCTCAACGCCTCGCTCCAGCTTTGTTCGTCGCAATTCCAGCCAATCGTGATTCCATGCCCGCCGTAGTCGTCATTAGGTTTTAAGACAAGCCGGTTACGGTTGGCGCTAACAAAGTCCAGCAAGTCGATCTCCGCTCCTAAATAATCGCTCTTCTCCGCGCGAACCAGGCGTGTCCACGGAACGTGTTTGCGAATCGCCGCTTGCTCTGACTCGCTGAAGAGCGATGCGCGGCGTCCGCTTGTTAGCACTGCAAACAAGGCTTTCTTGTGAATGATCTTTGAGCGAAAACTGTTAACCATACAGATCGCACCGGCACGATAGGCATCCAGCAACGCTGGGTGCTCCTCGATGATCGGCAGATATTCATTGACCAGCAGTCTTTTGTAGACGATGTCGATTTCGAAGTCACCGGCGCGTAGACGATTATTAATAAACTCGAGCTCGTCAGGCGAACAAATAACGGACGGGTATCCCTGCTCTTCAAAGAACTCCTTGAACAGCTCAAATTCTTTTAGAGTCGGCATTCCCTTCAAGTCGACGATAGCAATCTGCGGTTTATGATCGAGTTGCCCACCGCGATATTCGCGATAGGATTCAAGCAATACCTCCAACATGAAGCGCCGCCCATAAAGCGGCCGAACGTTATAAGCTTCGCTAAATCTCCGCATCACAGGCAAGGCTGAAAAAATATCGTAGGCCGCATCGGCATAAGCAATTCCCGCGGGGCTTTCGCCGTTTAGCTCGACAAAACTGTAGGCTGCTTCAGTAAGGAACGAGTCGAGCCGAGAAGTTGGTGAAACCGCGCGATAACCTGGATCGATAGCTATCAAGTCGCGTTCGATTTCGGTCAATCCCAGATCGGCGATGATGGTGTCGTCTTCAATCGCCGCGTCCTTCACTTTTTGAATTGCGGACCACACCGTCTCGCAAATAGCGCAGATCCGCGCAAAGTCTTCCTCGGTAACAAAGTGAGGACGCAGATAAGGCGACAATCGGCGACCGCCAAATATCAGCTTCGCGCGTTCCAGCCCTTCGTCGAGCATAGCTCGAGACGTTTCGGCAAGATTCTCGTCCTGAAGCAGATTGTGATAATGCGAAACCGCCTGTTTCAACATAAGTTGGCCGGTGTGCGGATTTGATTAAAGAGACGCTAGGGTAGCACAGTCTGGAAAAGACCTGAGAATTGACTCCTTCAGAGAAATCAAAAGCGAGGTATCGCGCCCCGCCGATACCGCGAGCGACCGCTACCGATTGCCGATTGCCGATTGGCAATTGCCAATTGGCGTTTAGCGAAGATATTCCAGCGAATCATCGAAAAGAAAATGGATAATGTTAGCCGTTGGTACCGCTCCCGTACCGTACCGAGTTGACCGTTAATGCGGTCCACTCCCAAACTGCATCAGTACACTCCCGCTGCATACGGTTGAAAGTGGCTGACTATTCTGCGAGGCTTGGTTATAAAGGGACAACGAGCGCCGCCATGAAGAGAAAATCATTTCGACGAATCGCCGCAGTATTCGCAGTTGCCGTATTAACAACCTTGCTCATTCCGCAATCGCTTGGTCAACGTAGGACGACAAAGAACGAGCCGGTAACGCGTAAGCCTGTCACGCCTTCTGCCGGCCAGGACACAGCAGCACTCCTCGCCAAAAGCGTAACTATTTATCGTGACACTTATGGAGTGCCGCACGTCTTCGGCCGCACCGATGCCAGCACGATGTTTGGCTTCGCTTACGCCCAGGCTGAAGACAACTTCTGGCGAGTCGAAGAGAACTTTATCTCGGCTTTAGGCCGAGGTGCAGAGCTCTATGGCGAAGAGGCCCTAAACGAGGATCGGCGAAATCACGCGCTGGAGATTCCTCGGCTCGCGCGCGAGGAGTATGAACGCCTTGATCCACACATGCGTGCGATTTGTGATGGCTTTGCCGCCGGCTTCAATTACTACCTGGCCCGTCATCCGGGAGTTACTCCGCGGCTGCTCAAGAGGATTGAACCCTGGTACACACTGGCCTTCATTCGCTACAACTATTATCAAAACGGCTTCGCACGAGATAACAACCTCTGGTCCACAGAATTCCGCACGGCTGAAGTTAGCGCCGAGCTGCAGCAAAACGTCGGGTCGAATGGCTGGGTCGTCGGTCCGAGCAAGAGTGCGCGCGGCTACACAATGCTTTTTATCAATCCTCATCTCCCCTTCTTTGGATCGGGCCAGGTTTATGAAGGTCACATCCATAGTGACGAAGGGTGGAACTTTACCGGTTACACACGTTTTGGTTTTCCCTTTCCCTACGTTGGGAACAACGAAAACGGCGGTTGGGTTAGCACCGACAATGCCGCTGACCTTGAAGATGTGTACCTGGAAACGTTTGACGATCCGGCGCGCCCGCTTGCGTACAAATACGGATCCGGTTATCGGCTGGCTACCGAGCGTGTTGAAGAGATTGTGGTAAAGACGTCAACTGGAATGGAGACGCGGCGTTTTACCATGCGTAAGACTCATCATGGTCCGGTAGTCGCCGCACGCGACGGCAAACTGATCACGCTGCGGATGGCGAAATTTGAGTCGGACGGCTGGTTGCGCCAGTGGTACGACATGACCAAAGCAAATTCGCTCGCGCAACTAAAACGAGCGATTGCGCCGCTCAATATGCTTTTTGGAAATATTATGTATGCCGATCGGCAAGGTAATACTTTCTACATCTACAACGGCGCTGTGCCACGCCGCGATCCGCGGTTCGACTGGACCAAGCCGGTTGATGGCAGTGATCCTGCAACCGAGTGGCGTGGTTATCACACCATGGCTGAGTTGCCGCAGCTCACTAATCCCAGGACTGGCTGGATGCAAAACTGCAACACCACACCCTTTTTGCTGACTAGTGAAGGCAATCCCATTCCGAAGGACTATCCGAAGTACATGGTGCAGGAAGGCGATAATCTCCGTGGCGCCGCTTCTCGGGAGATACTGATGGCGACGCCGAAGTTTTCCTTCGCCGATTGGCGCCGATTGGCGTTTGATACGCGTGTGATGGCGACGGCCACTCGGCTGCCGGAATTGCTTGCGGCTCTCAAAGAGCGTTTACAGCACGAGTCATCCGGCGGCGCAAAGGACGATCTGAATCGGATTCGCGAAGCAACCGCAATCCTTGAGCGCTGGGATCGCCGCAGCACGATCGACTCAATTGCAATGACGCTCTTCAGCCTTTGGCATAACCGTGTCGCCAGAGATAGGACACCGAGTCAGCCGCCGGGGCCGAGTCGTCTTGCGCATTTCAACGAAGTGCTCGACATGCTGGAACGAGACTTTGGCACATGGCGCGTGCCCTGGGGAGAGATTAACCGGCTGCAACGTATCGATGAGAGCAAAGGTGAGAAGTTTAGTGACGCCAGGCCAAGCCTTCCCGTTCCCGGCATCAGCGGCAACGACGGCGGCGTATTTACCTTTTATGCGGCTCCGGAAAAGGGACAGAAGCGGCGTTATGGGGTGGCTGGTGGTAGCTACGTTAGCGTTGTTGAGTTTGGCCCTAAAGTCACGACACTAACGGTTCACACCTTTGGTGCGAGCGGCAATCCCAATAGCAAACATTATGCAGACCAGGCCGCACTCTACGCGCGCGGAGAGTTTAAGCCTGCCTGGTTTACTCTCAGCGACATCCGCGCAAACCTCGAGGCGGCTTATCATCCAGGAGAGGAACCGCGATAGACTCGATTACCGATTACCGATTGCCGATTGATGATTGGCCTGTAACGAAAGAATCACCACAGATCGTCACTGGCAATTGGCAATCGCCAATTAGAGGACCCGGTCGCTACCGCTTCGATTCTGACCTTGTTAACTCACGACGGCCAGTGGGACCTTTAGCTTATCGATCATCCAATCCACCCTCAGTGATCGCGTCGTCCATCGTACCGTCTGGAATCCTCTCAATCGCGTCTGGACAGCAATGTCAGACGGGAGAAAAGAATTCGACATGATTTGCGCGTAACACTCGAACATGTCGACTCCAAAGCCGAAGCTTGAACCACAAGATAACTCTGGGCATCGCCTTCCGGCGGCAGTCCAAAGGTGCCGCCGGAAATTTCTGCGATTCTTCCCGGAAGGTTTCTACGATGAGACCTATATCGACTGGGAGCGCGATTACAAGTGGCAGGCCCACCTGACCTGGAACGAAACGCTTGACCGGCATACCCACGAGGGTTTGCTGCGCAAGAAAAAGTTTGCGGAAGTAGCTGCCCGCGCCGTACGCATCGAATCGCGAACCAATCTCCTCTTCTCGTTCGAAAAAATGGCTTTGCGGGATGCCGTGAAGTCCACAGCTGGCGCGCGGGTTTTTAGTGAGGGTCTTTATGACTTTTTATATAAAGACGAAGGCCTGGACGTGAAATTTGATCGCTGGTGTGAGGCGGTGGCTTCCCTTCCTCGGAAGCAAACGCGAGTACTTACCTGGCCTCTCGTCACCGTGTTTGGTTTTATCGCTCAACCGCAGACGCACTTCTTTCTCAAACCAAATGTCACGCGGCAGGGCGCGCGGGAATATGGATACGCGCTTCAATACGATTCGCGACCCTCTTGGGAGATCTATTCCGGCTTGCTCAAGTTTGCCGCGACTGTGAGGCGGGATCTTCGCGAACTGCGACCTCGCGACATGATCGATATTCAATCCTTTATCTGGGTCCAGGGATCAGATGAGTACGAAGAGTGAGCTATTCTGAGTCTCATGGGAGCTATTTATTTCTGCTTTCATGGTTGCGCTTTAGGAAAGGCACCATCAAAGCGTCGATTGAATGGTTTGTCAGGTGAGGTGGACGCATTGAACACAATCTAATTTGCCAAATTATTTCGCAACCCTTCCAACTCGTTTCTTAGAGACGCTTCCAAATCCTTTATATTCTTATAAATCAGGCAACGCTGGCTTTTGACATCAAACTTTAACTCTGTGCCAGTACGACATAATAAGACTGTTGGACGGTTACAGCCCCATGCGAAGCCGACCTCTAGATATACGTTTGGATTAGCTGTAGAGAGATCCGCAATAACCAGTGTCGAACTAGCAATACGTTTCTTTACCCATTCGATGACATCACCAGTGAAGGTTGATAAATCTGCCCGCTCACACAGGAAACCGGCCTCCTTGACTGCCCCTTGTATACCGTAATGAAAGATGTCATCCATCTCTTCCGCAAAAGGCATAGCAACAAATATATGGCGCTTGTTTTCCGAAGAATATCCAACAGATCGCATTCGTTCGGTAGCTGTGTCTCCGAGGTCCTTTATCTTACCTCCTTTACCAACCTCCACATGGCCGGCTGGTAACAACCGAGCTAAGACTTCGCTCATGCGCTTTGCTCTGGAAACACTTCTTTCAATAATTGTGATGCGCTCTAGCTTACTGGGAAAATCTTCGCTCTTAATGGCATCAAGCAGACCGGCCACCTCTGATTCAAATGCTTCGATTTCGTCTAGTCCGTAACCCGGCCCGTGAATAGTGAGGCAAACGTGGCGCGTAGAAGGGGCTGCAGCGGACAAAGAATCGAGAACTCTCCGACCAAACTCTCGAATTTCCTGGTACCCAAATTGGCGTAAACGATTAACACCAACAAATAATACCGCCTTAGCCTCAATCACTCCTTTTGATGGTATTAAGCGGAAGTTAGATTCTTCAGGAAGTATCAAGCTTAAATCGTCATACTTCCCACCTAAGAGTTCGGCAACTACTTCGTCTAAGCCGTATAAAGCCTGCGCATATTTCAAAGCCAATACATCAGCTTGAAACTCCAACGCGTTGCCAGCTTCAATGCTCAGAGTTATCTGAGACTGTTCTTTTGGCCTCATATAAAACCTTTCAGAGTGAATTTAGAAGGGCATTGTCAATTCAACGATCACTCACTTGACCGTTATCCTGAGTATGTAGTGCGCCGATGGATGTGCCACTACGTCGATAAAATAATTTCCACTCTTCGGGATCCTGCCGACCCATCGCTTGCCGTTGTCAGACTCCGTCCCAAACTTCACAGGTTCGGCGATGTAGTAGTCTGGAGATTCCTTCACAGAGAACGACGCCTGGTTATCACCTTCCCGACGCCAGGAAAGACGCACAATCAGAGTCTGGCCTTTGCGGGCGCGGATCATATAGCTGTCGTGTGACTCGCCGCCTATGAAACCTCGCACGGTCGCCGGGCTACGCAATCGTCTGGGGGGTGAAGGTACAAGTTGTGCCAAGGCAACATCGGCAACAAGAAGCAGCCCTGCAATTGCCAAAAGGATCAGGAACGTTTTTCTGAAATGTTTGTTAGTCACGGGATCTGCCAAAGAGTAACCTTCGATAAGTTCCGCGAAGATTGCCTTGTATTTGGCGGGCCGTTGAAACGGCCTAAAACCAGTCGTTGCGCCATTTAACCAGCCGTAAAACGGCTGGTCTAATCGCCCTGCGGGCTGCCTCATAAACGAGGCACGTCATGGTCTACTTTTTGTCCGAAGCAGTTAGTCACGGGATTTACTTTTGCCAAAGTAAGGGTAAGGCCCAGCCTCTTGAAGGTAAAAGTTTCAAGACTTGAGCGACCCACACGAACGCATCTTCGATTTCTGTGAAGTAGTTGAAGTAGTTCTGGGGACGGCCATTGCCGATTGCCCGTTCTTTACAACATGAGCGATGAATGGCGAACAAGGACAGCGAGGGGTAAACCACCTTCCGGACTGCGAGGGTGTAGTCGGCCCATGCCCATTGAACCTGCCTTAACAAAAGTGATCCTCATTTATCACTCCATCCTTGAACTCGGCAATCGGCAATTGGCAATCGGCAATGTCAATCACTCTTTGAAAAAGGTTGGGTACTCTCGCTTAATGAATTCTTCCAGCACCTTATCTGATGGTCCCGTCCCGATCGGAGACTTGATGTTCAGTCTGCTTACATGGCTCGATACCGGAGTACCGAAAGCGGCTACCTTGAGGCCCTTTTTGTTCTTTGCGTAGTCAACAAGCAAATCTCCGGCTTTCATTCGCAAGTAAACCGGCAACAGGTAGAGGGCGTCTGCACGGAATGCTCCGAAGGTTTTTGCTGATACGCTACGGGCGGACTGTTCCGCGAGCACCAGTCTAAGCTGCTTGAGCTCAATCTCTCTTCCCTCTAGCAGGACATACGCTCTTTGCAGAGGTAGTTCTTCCCGCTCATGAGCTAAGGCCGTAAGAAGAATCACCGCGTGCCCATCCAGAGCGTTGTATTCCTGGTCGTCACGCGGATAACCAATGTCATAGAGGACCACGTGCCGAATAGGTGCATGAGCCTGATATTTAATTGCCGCCTCTTCAATCCTGTGGCTCATTCTCTCCGGGGTCGCAGGAGTATTCCTCCACTCGGGCGCTGCGACCACTGGTTGAGGCCGATAGGAGTCTAAAAACTTGCCGACAAAGTTACCTTCTTCTGTACCGTCAGGCTTACTGATCATCCAATCGAGTAATTCATTCTCGGGGAAGGTATAGGCATCACGAAGTTGATACCCTTGTATTAAGTGAACGTCACTCCAAATTAGCCCCGTAACCTTTCCATCCTTGATCTCTCTGACGGCTATGAATACCTGTTCAAACCGGCCTGCTTTATCTTTCAGTCTGGTTGTTATGAAGAACGTATGTTTGGGCGGCAGGCCTTTGAGAAAACGGTTCTTTGCCTCGGGATAAGTCTTTCTGGCGGTCTCGACATAAGGCCTAATTGCTTCTTCAAACTGTCTGACTTCACTTTCCGTTGCGCTTACTGACTCATCCTTCGGGGCGTTTGGTGCAATATTAACTTCCTGATTGGTTTGCTGAGAGAATCCGGTAAGCGAAATGATTAGGAGAAAGGCGATGCAGACGACCATTGACTTTGCTTTCATAACTTCTCCTCCTGTCGTAAGAAAGACTCCGCGCTTACGACTTTCCGCACCTTCAAACATTTGTTCACGCTTGCACCAGCAGTCTGCTGCAAACAATTGCTCGGCGGGCGCGTTGATTCAAGGATGGCGCTTAGCCGCGTTAGCGACTGGCCGTACCCAGGACGCTCATCGTTTCTTCGTGGCTGACTCGTACATTGGTATCACCGTCTTCTTGACGAACTCTCGCTCAGACCACTCATCGAAAAGCGGAAAGGACTCGAACTCTGCTCGATGGCGCTGCCACCAAAAGTATAAATCCCCAGCAAAATATGTACGCTCGCCCTTCTCGGAAGTAAAAATCGGAACTTCGCCGCCGACTAACCGCTCACAGGCGCGACCCAATCCTGAATCGTAAGGAATAAAACCGCCCACCTGCACCACGGCGTAGAACACCAAACGGCTCGGAGCGCGTTTGTCACCCCGTTTCAGCGCCTCTGTAAGCTCCTTCTGAAACTGGGGAGCGTCGCGGTTCAGTTGCGAAACCAGCTCGTTTGCTCCCTGCGCGAACCGATCCCAAGTCTTCAAATAGCCATCAATGAATGTGAAATCCCCTGTCAAACTCTTGCGATCAGTGCAGCTCGGAACAAGCAGAGAGGAAATCGCCAGCGCACAAGTTAGTAGCGTGATAGGCATGGCACGTTCGAGCGATCTAACGATTGATATCAGCGGCGATACGATCCGTACTGATTCGCGGAGATTGCTGAGAAGCATGCTGTCGCGCGGCAGACTGTAAGGACTGACTCAGGGCTTCGCACTCGGTCGCTTTCGAAGCTTTTCGCGATCATAAATGAGCTCGATTTCACTTGGTTTAACGGTAGGTGTTAGCTCTGGTGGCGCTGAGCCAGTAGGCCCAACGAACAACTCAACCGTGAAATTTTCACGGTGACCGCCGTCCGTCGCAATTACTCGTCCTAACTCAATGTTTCGATGGCCTACAACGTATTCCCTAGAACGGCTGGCGCGAGTGAGGGCTTCACCAGATCGAGCACGGCGTCCCGCATAGACAACAATATACCCAACACTTTCGCTGTCGTTTTCTGTAGCTGGATTGCAAAGTTATCGAGACGCGACTTTTCATCTGCAAACGACAAGTCGCCATATTCATCAAACTTAGCCTGACTTACGGGGAGGGCGCAAACTATCACGCCCGCGATGGATTCAGAATTCTCATAGTAGCTGGGGCAAAGACCTTTGTCGGTGGCTGAAGCGATGTAGATGATTTGCTCCACTTTACTGTTGAATGTCCTAACTATTAACCCCTCCTGCTCGTTAATGTACGCCGCGTAGCCGATGTCCGGTGGCTGCGACGGATCGAAACTGCGGAATTTCGATTCATCAATAGCTAGATTCTTGAGAGCTAATTCTTTCTTGGGTGTGACGTGAATACTTAAGACCGTGCCAGCTGGAATTCTGGCCAAACAATCAACTGCTAGCGGGATTTCAGCGTCAGCAAAGAGAATAAAGACCTCACCTTCAGCAAGAGAATAAAACGAACGGCCTTTGTTCAAAGCATTGGACGAGCCGTCGTTGGAGGGCACGGGGGGTTTTCCCAGGAGCATTTCAACATCGGCGCGAGTCGAGCGCATCGGAAAAATGCCGCGCCAGTCTTTGGCACAAGCGAGAGCAGGAACGCTTAGGGTTATGCAAAGGCCAAGGAACGATTTGAGGATTGGTTGCATTGTTTCTCTACGTCACTGACGCTTAGCGCCCAGCGCGACGCTTCAGGGCCGCGTGACAGCTGTATCATGCGGCAATTTGTCGTTGAAGTCATGCTAATTTTGCGTACAGACGTAACTGATCAACTAGCGCATTAGCATTCAATTCAGAGCCGGAGACGGTAGCGACCGGGCCGTCCCCTTCGCGATGTTGAATTCCAATAGCCGAGTTGTGAGGATTCGTTCGCTATCAAGCCAATCGACAATCGGCAATCGAAAAAGGGACTGGCACTTACCATAAACGCTCCGCTCGGGCTAGCAGAAGAACGAGCGCTGCTGCCAGAATATGAACGGCAGCCAATCCCATGGCTAACGTACTTAGTTTTTTTCTTTCGCGCGCAAGTGCCAGAAGGAATCCATAAAGTGGAAATTGAAGAATCGCAAGCACAATGAACGGAGCGGTGATTGAGCGAAAGGGAAACACCGAGAGCATCGTATAAGGAAAAAGGATCATCGCCCAGATATAATCGCCGTGACCGGCACCCGCCGATGCAATGCCCAGCAGTAACGCGATAGGCGTCACAACAAGCGATACTATTACTGGCTTCAAAAACTCAAAGGAGTTCATTCGTCGAATCAACGAAAAGCGGTCAAGGCGCAAAGAAAGCGATCGGTACGGTACGGAAGTGGTTGCGACCGCATTTCAATGATTGCTGCGGGCTGCCAAACTCGTTACTTCACTGCGTTGTGATGCCTCAGTTGCTTGGTGGGAGAGCGCCGTGCCTTTGCTTGTTCCACACTGCTCTTAATCTGGCTGCCACAATCTTTGGCCGGCCTTTCCTGATATCTTCCCAATCGGCATTTCCGTCTTTTAAAGGGATCTCGAGAATCACACCTAACGCTCGGTACGCAGCCTCATACACATTAATAACATGGCGCTGTCGAGAAAAGTCGCGGTGGAAACTAATTGACCTGGTAAGTCTTTTGTCCTGTTCCAAAACGATCAGCAAGGGTTCAACTGCCGCAGCACCTTGCCTGATCAACTCCTGAACGACTGCGTCATCTCTCATATCGACGCCGCCCGGTTGTCCTTGCTGATACGCACGGGCCTCATCCAGCTCACGAATCAATACAGCTACCAGTTGAGCTTGGTTTTGATACTTGACGGCGATGGTTTCTACCGGCTCCCTAACTCGGCTCTCTTTTAAGCGACGTTCATGATCAGAGAGCAACGGGGAAACTGGACCCAGAAAGATGAAGTATTCATGCTTGGTTTCCTTATAACCGGGCGGCCAGAACGCGGAGCGCTTCTCAACAACATCTTTGACATCGTCCTGGACTGAATTAAGGAAGCGGAGATCATTCACCGCCAGCCGGTCATCCCGCCGCATATGAGCGCACAGCGCGCGCTCAAATCGCGCCCAAAGCCAGTCAACCACCAACATCACGTACGGATCTTGCAAATGTAAGCCATCATCATTGACTTCTCGATTCATACCGGAGATCCACGTGGTCCACACTTGTTCGGCCAATAGGTTTTCACCGAGTCTCATCAGGAGACATGCCTTTAACGGTAATAATGAGGAGTGTGAAGCAGTTACTTCCTCGTGCCGTGCTAAGCGGAAGCGATAACCCGCGCGGGGTAACTTGCTTGCGCTTCTAGCGCGGGCATCTTCGGCCGCTTTGACGACAGCGAGTACATCTTCTTTCAAAATCGCTTTATCGCCGACGGAGTGCGCAGGATAAACGAGACCGTTCCAGGCAATTACGAAACGTTGACTGCCATTTTGTTGCTGCGGCAATACCCAGGCATATGTCTTCGCAATCCCTACGCGGCCGCCCCAAATGGAACTTATGGCGATCTCCACTTGCCGGTACTCGCAATCCCGAGGGTCGGCCAGTCCCTGTTCGAACAATTTGATCGTCGCTGTCAGGAATGTCGCCGGTAAGGACGTCTGCGGCGGTTGCCAGGGAGCGTCGTGCCGCGGTGGAAGCGGAAAGTTCCGACTGTTAATGGCAGCAGTTGGATTGTTCTGAAACGCAGCCGCAAATGTGTGGCTTGCGATCAGAAGTATCGCTATTGACAGAAGGAAGCTCAGATATCTACCGGCAGACATTCAATCTTTCTTAATGATTCTATGGCTCAAAAACATGAGCTGTATACTCTGATCTGCTTGTTGTCAACGCTACAACGGACAGTAGCGCCGTCGGTACCTTGGGCTGCGCCTGATGAAGATGATGATAAGCAAAAGAAGAAAGCACCGGTGTCCAGATTTGTGCAAGTCTTCCCGCTGAACGCACCCCCGGATGCTCCGGTGCAAGGCGATGTGGTAGGAACGGCACAGCTAGGGAAAGCTTCAAAGTCCCTTTTCCAAGGGAGAGTCTTATTCTTATGTAGCTATCTTATCTAGCGGCTGCCGGAAAGTCATATCGCTCATCCTCGAGAGCGTACAAATGAAATACTATGCCATCGTAGATATCGAGTTCTTCAAGGCGATCTGTCTCATCATAAGAGTACTTAATGCCGACACCAGTTTTAACCATGGCTTGAATCGGCCGCTTTTCATGGCGGGGCATCGCTAACCAGTCCGTTTCTGCGTTAACGTCAACTAACACCCACCTAATCCTAAATGGCACAAAGGCTCCGGTGTCAGCTTCGTCTCTCAAACTTAAGCCAGCCTTAGCCTTATTCGCCAGCCAGTTAACACTTACGCGAGGCGATACCATCAAATTGCAAAGTTGGCCTGTATGAACTGACTCAACGATTACCTGTAAGAGCCCCTCAGGCTTCCTCTGATCGCTTACCAAATTTGCTAATTCCGCCGCAAGCTTATCAGGGCCGAATCTAAACTCGCGATAAGCGAGGGCAGAAAGTATTGGATATGCTTCGAGTATCTCATCTTTCGCATTTAGGATTAGAGGTAAAGCTCTCTTCTTTCCGTTGGTGTTCTGGATTGCTAAAACTGCGGCCATCTCACCTTCAGGCCAATGTCGTCCCAAAAAGTTCTTTGATAAGCAAAGAAGGACATAGCGACTTGTTCGCAGCCCCTCATTTATTTTCATCGTAACGCTATCGCCCCATTCGATCTCGACGTTGTCGAGCCAAAAAGAAACTCCATGAACGGTTAGGGCTTGTGCTAAAGGGACAACATACTGTTCTTTATCTTTGCCAGCGTGTGAGATGAAAAGGTCTTGTGCCTTCTCCATTCTGCCGGTCCTCCTAATCTACTATCGGAAATGTGAGAGTTAAGAAGTGAAAAAACCCGCATAGCGCAGTCTCATGAGAGCGACTTTATACACCTACGCCTGTTAAAAGCAACTGTGCACCGAGGGACGTCGAGAATGCTTTCAAGTTGATCACCTGTTGGTCGTCCAGAAGTCGGAGGCGAACAGCGTGTGCTTCAAGGTTAGGCACGAGCACTAACTCGAAACAACCATGTAAACAACCATCGCCAAGATCTGAGCCGCCAGGAAACTTCCAATCAGCGCACTAAGCGGAATCAGGCCCCTTAACCCTCTCGTCTTGAAGAGATGGTAGGGGATAATAACTATCCATCCAACTCCGACTAACAGACCGAGACAATAAATGGGCTTGATAACATACCGTCGGGCCTCTGCTCTCAGCCACCACACGACGCAGCAAAGAAAAGCGGCAGAATAAAGAAACTCAGACGCGGGTGACGGTTCTAGACCATGCGCGTAGTAAAGGCCGAGACCGAAGTGGTGGACGAAAATTAGTATGCCAAGCAGCACTAACATCGGCGTTGGGGAAGGACGCGCATCGTTCACAATGTCACCTTTTGAATATAAGAAGAGACTGACGCTGCGTTTGCGCGGCCGAGCAACAACGAATTGAGCCTTCGAGCTAAGGGATGAGCGACATATTGCTTCGCGTCTGCGACAAGCAACTATTGGATGAGACTCGGCTGCGATGACTATTCTGCCTTGAGATAAGGTCGAAATACGAAATCCGAATCTCTTTTCCTCACGTGACATCCCTGGCAATTTTCGATCTTCCCGCTTGCCTCGAGCTGCTTGCCGTCTCCAGATACAACCCGGAACTCCCAATCGCCGACCAATGGATTGTACCCACGCTCGCGCTTTCGCATGAGCGTATACAGCAAGGTTGTTGGACCTGCGGAAGAGTTGCCGACCTTCTTCTTGACGATTATCGAACCTTCCGGAAACGAAGCATCTTTTGAAAACATTGCTTCTCGCCCGGCATTGTTAACGTAAACCGTGATGTAAGTCGCCGCGTGAGGATTCTTCTTCCGTTCGGCCTCGTAATTGGCTGCTGTGGGCGCCCGACAAAGAGCATCAAGAGCTGCGGAGATGTAATAAGGTTTGCTGTTAACCTGAATCCACAAGGACCTATCCTCGAGCTCTTCAGCCCGGAAACGAAAATCATCTACAGGAGCACTTGGGCTCTCGAGTATCGACCAGGCGCCGACCAGCATTATTGTTGCTATCAAACCTAAGAGGCATGTAATTTTCTTGACGCCCATAGCTCATACTCCTGCAACTTCTGATGCGGCATTCGACGTTTTCAATGCCTGCCCGCCTCGACCTTCGCCTCTCACGCGGAGTTTCAGCTGAGGTGATGCTCACGACAATAGCCAGATATTAGGAATCTTCGCTTTCGAAGAATTTCCTTTCCTTTTTGGCCGAAAGTAGGCTCTCAGTAAGACGCGACGCGGCTTGTCATGGATAGGCCACGCGTTTATCCGTGATGAAGTTTGCGAGATAGGGCGTCATACCGCGGAAGCCGCTGGGATGCGATTTCCAGGTTCCTGTCGCGTCAGTGCATTCGAAACAATGTGACCACATAGCGATGCCTATCACATAGGGTCCGTTTGAGCCCGGGTAATCGGTCCAGTTTGGAGAGCCGCTGTGACCGCCGCTCATGTCGCACCCGATTCGGTAATAAGACGGGATGTTATCGTGAGGCCACTCGAAACCTGTGGCCGTGCAGGCGGAAATTTGACCATAAGGCTGGTTCATCTGATGACTTGCCGGCTTATTGGACCACCAGCTCGCCGGGTAGCCATCATTGTGGCTGACTGCGTTGTCCTTGATGTGGTTCTGACTATAGATCCAGTAACCCATCCAACCTGGCGTGCCGTTGGGAGAGTTGTCCCAGGCGTCGTCTCTCAAACGCAAGATTGCCCAGTCGTGCTGCGAACAAGGATCCCAAACACGGTTAATATGGCAATTGTTGGAGACCCACTTTGAAGCATACCAATAGCCGTTGCTAGTGGCAGTGCCGTAAGGCATCTCGGAGCCTGAACGGCGCGCGCGGTACGAGTGAACGTTGTAACTCAGATCGGCGCGCACAATGCAGTGTGCGGCAGTGAGGACCAGGCGACGGCCGACGAGTACCCCGCTGCAACCTTCGCCATTAAGTTCACCGATGCGCATAAGCACGCGGTGATTGCGAGGATAGGTTGCATTGATAGGTTTGACGACTCTGCTGTCGATCGCATTTGACCACCCGGCGCGGATAAACAACAACGCGCTCTCGTCCTCATCACGACGTCGAGTGCCTCCCTCGCTGGCATTGTTAATTCCGCGCGCGTAAGCCTGAGCGGCGAGCGCGGCAAGTTCTGCCTTGTCAAATTCGAACTCCTCTTCCTTGCCATCGTCGCTGGCAAAAATTACTCGTTCTTTGCCAGTCCGCGCCTCAAGGGTCCAGCCACTTGTTGCAATGTTCTTCCTGACTTTTGCGAGCTCCGCAGCGGCAATCCTGGCTTCGGGCGTCCTCCGGTAGTCGTATGGTTGAGGCTGCTTCAAGAAAGAAGCTGTTCTTGGTGGGTTCAAATTGCGGCGGAAACGAACTTTTGGTTTAACCGGGGCTAGTCCCTCTACGAGTTTCCTTTGCGCGTCGCGCGTGGGAAGGTTCCGTTGGGTGTCACGCTGCGCCCAACTCAAAGGCGCTACGAGAATGACTATTACCGCGACCACGAGTGACGATACAACCTTGTACTTCATTGCAGGCCCTCCTTTGAACAAAGGTGTCGGGAGTGGTTAAGTTCGGAATCGGTAGGTGTGTTTGTGAGTGCAAGCGAACTCCGACCGAGTTGGTAAATGTAGAGGATGACAGTCGGGAACTCTAGAGTTTTAAGATAGTCCAGGCTGGCCTAATTCCCAAGAAGAATATTTCTTCTGTCCAAAGAACGCATTCCGCTGCCGGCTTGGTAGATGGCATTATGTTGAATGAGTTGTTAGAGCTTTTTCGATAAGCCTTTACTTATTTCAGATAATAGTCAAAAAGGAGGTGGATGGCCTGAGAAAACTCTTCTTCACTCGACCGATAGATTCTACCAATCTGATCTCTTGCAGCAGCGCACCGCAATCCCTTTGATAAATGCTTTTTGATCAATTTTGGATTAACTCTTAACATCAAGCTTTTTCCTGGATGAAGATCCGTTGGTCTTTGAGCGTCCCCACTTGGGTAGTCTGCTTCTGGACTTAGGATGGAATTGTTCTGGGCTTCGATATAGATATGATTGATATACACGACAACGGAAGAGTAATTGTGGACCTCTATAGCAAGTAAATATGCAGGGCCATCCGGACGCATTGTGTATCCAGAATTGACACTAACACGAACATCAGGGGTTGGGGCCGTCAAAAGCTTATCGGTTGGGTTTTTACCCGTCGGCTTAATCTCCTTGTAGTCAGGTATGCGCTTAATGATGTTATCGGCCCTGAAAGCGGAAATATTGCCGAAGCCAAATTGCTCAATCAAAGCTTGAAAAACCATTTTAAGATGGGATGGGTCACTGAAAGACATAGCTTGTAGCCTATCAAGTGGGGACGGCAAGTGACCTAAATCGATTGCAGGAGCACAGATGGGATAAATTTTGCAATCTCCCGTTTTTCCTTTCAGCCACGTTGCTCCTATCTCAAACCACAGCCAAGGTTTCTCTATAGAAACAGGTGTAATGACGACAATGACTGCTTGGGTGGTGCGAAGATTATCTTCTATCCGTTGTAACCAATCTTCGCTGGCGTGAATATCTCCTGGAGAACTGGTGCAGAAAACTTCCAAGCCTTTGGCAAAGACCTTCTCAAGCTCTTTCTTAAGAGTATCGGCTAATATCCCATCCTGACTTGCATGACTTATGAATAATCGTGGCTTATTCATAGAAAGTTTTCTTTTTAGGCAAATCGATTACGTTTAATGGCAACTGCAGGCACTACGTTGTATTTGTCCTCAAGTCAAACAGCTGCTTAGCTGCGACGTGATCAGCCCCACGATCAAACTACCCGATACTACTTCGATGGCACAGCTATCGATGAGAGGCACGCTGACCAGGGTCGAGATCTACGCCGTGTTGCTTATCGTGATACTCATCTCGCAACATGGACATCACCAGGAGCGACTCGAAGCCAACGTCCGCTTTGATGCACTCACGCAACACACCTTCCGCGAGAAAGCCTTCCGCCTCATACAAATGCCTTGCGCGAACGTTATGCTCCTTCACGTCGAGCCACAAACGATGCGCTTTCAATTCGTCAAACGCCAGTTTCTTCACCAGACGTAGAGCTTGTTTGCCATACCCTTTGCCCTTCTCAGTCACGACGATGCGCCGAAACTCGATGCTTTGGTTTACATCTGCCAAGCCTGCCAGGATGATATAACCAACTCGGCTGCCGTCAGCGGTGTTTTCAATAATCAGATGAGGTGGATTCAACTTGAAGTGCAACTTTTGAAAATTAGTGGTTGAGGGCAAGCTGCGATAGCGTAAGCGTGCCTTTCCAACCGCCAAGTCAAAAGAAGCACACCATGAACTATAGACAGCTTGCCCGTGAACAAAGATACCAGATATACAGCCTGATGAAAGCAGGACATAACCAGACGCAGATTCGACGGGGCCAGATCCCCAATCGGACCAGCATTGAACGACGGCCCCAGATCGTGGCGCGCAAAGGCCGATTTGGAGACTGGGAGGCTGACACCATCATTGGGGCCCGTCATAAAGGCGGTATCCTGAGCGTTGTGGAACGTAAAACGAAGCTGGTACGACTGCGCAAGCTGACTACTAAATCAGCCGCCGAAATGAAAGACGCCTGTGTAGCGGTGTTAACGCCGCTGGCGGCTAAGGTTCACACCATCACGGTAGACAATGGGAAAGAGTTCTGTGAGCACGAGCTGATCGCCACCAGCCTCAAAGCGCGCATCTATTTCGCGCATCCCTACGCCAGTTGGGAACGAGGCCTCAACGAAAACACCAATGGTCTCATACGACAGTATTTCCCAAAGAAGTCTGACTTCACGAGGATCGCTGAGGAAGAACTACAACGGGTCGAGGACCTCTTAAACAATCGGCCTCGCAAGACGCTTGGTTACCTAACCCCTAACCAAGCATCGTTCAAACAACTATCTGTTGCACTTCCAACTTGAATCTGCGTGAGACAAATCTTCCGAAGTAATTGCACCAAGATGCTGCTCGCGCGCCCACACAGTTACAAACGACCGGTTCTCCGCGCTCTGTTCCGCGCTCAGGACAAAGTCCAGGTCTTTTTCGGTTGTATGAAGCAATCGAACACTCATCGTTTTGGATGTCCATCCAGCGCCGCGTTTGACCCTTCAGCGTCAAGCTGCGCAGCTTAAGGCGGCGCTGATCAATTTAATGTTTGATGGCGCCGTCGATCGCACCCCTCCATCAGCGAGCGCGCCGCAATGCCCGAGAGATACTTCACGGCCAACTCATTGCGTCATCAGGTTTCCTCAGCCGGTATAAGAGCAATCCAGTTGCTATGCCAAGTCCCGCGATTAGCCATCCGATGATAATTGAGCCAGAAAAACAGAATCAGGAAGAGCATGTTAAAAAAACTGAAAAACACACTTCCCCCTGCGGCGACGGTCAGAATTAGTGCAAAAGTAAGCCAGGCTGCCACTGACACACAAAGTCCTCGAGCGGCGTGGCGACGGCTCTTTACTTCGTCAGGATTGAGAATGGCACCTCCGATAAGGTATCCAAAGATCGCAGCTAGAATTCCAGGAATGATTATGTACCAAGCAAGGAGTAACAACAGTTTGTCTCCTGGCTGTCCCTGTCGGGCAAGATCATAGAAGATGCGACAGATTCCCGGCATGAATCCGGCAAGCATGAAGCTCAGAGCCGCATAGAACCTTTGGGTAGTCGTGTTCATGATCTCGGTAGAGCCGAGGCATGCTACGTCGGCACGCGCCTTCGTTTTAGCACTCGCGTGCATCGCCTTGCTAAGGATCAATCGACGCGTTCCGGCGTCGCGAAGTCATAGAAAACACGGAGCAGATTGCCATCTGGATCGGCCGCGGTGAATTCGTGCAAACCCCAGGGCCTGGATTCTGGTCTGGAGAGCAATTGTGCTTTACTAGCGCTCCAGAGTCGGTATAGATCATCGACCTCTTCTTTGCTCTCAAGATTCAACCAAGTCAAGATTGGCCCAGTGTTGCCGTATCTCTTTCGATAGTCCGAGTCCGCCAGGAACATCCGGCAGTTCCCTTTCGAGATGCCCGCAAGTCCTAGTTCCTCGTCACTCCAATCCAGAGCGAATCCGAGACTGCTTTCGTAGTAAGCCGCAGCCTCTTGGATGTCTCTAACAGGTATCTCAGGAACAGCGGCGGGAAACGTCGATTTCATCGCGACTCCTTATGATGGGGATGCCAGCGTTACTTGAGAATCATCTATCGTGGGACCTGCGGCGTGCATCAGCGGCGTTAAATGCGACCGGCGATGGCCGCGGCAAATCGATGGAACGAATCCGCCACCTGTTGAGAGATATGTACGCGGTCGTGGCAAAGCATCTCCTCATGGTCAAGCCGCACAATCGGGAATTCACGATTGCTTCTCGCGCGCCTCGCATCAAAACAGACTGGATCATAGCTGCCGCTCTCGGGGCGAGCAAACTGGATGTAACCAGCCTTCAAAGTAGCATCAGCAATGATTCGATCGTCGAAAATAGCTACGCTAAGCTCATCATGCGAATGAATCCCTGTATTTGCGAAGAACGAGAGCCCACCGGCATTAAACGTCGGGAAAGTATAGCGTGTGAGGAGAGAGTGGAATGAGGCCGGGAAACGATGCGGCAGACTCGCCTCGAGAGTCTCAACCCAGGGAGTATTTTCAATCCTGCTTATGATGTTGCCAGACGGATCGATGCGGATAACAAATTGGTCAATGGTTTTGTGAACGTTCATGTAGACAAAGCATCTTCCGTCGTTTGACCACCGTTACGATCTGCCGCAATCATGGTTGGTATGAAGAGACCCACGAAGGCCTCGCTGATAATCATTGTGCTAACGTTGCTCGTCTGCCTCGTCGTAATCCTCATGCTCAGATCGCGTCCGGACAAGCCGGACGACTTGGCGGCGTTGAGCGTACCCAACACATCCGGAGGTCGTCGTTTGAGGTGCGCGTCGTCGTGCCTCGGTTGGCCCGGCCGCTCGGCGGCATCCTCCCCGATTGGGTCGTGGGAAAGCTAACGCCCAGAGAGAAGGTGCTAAACGTTGAGCAGCTGCGAGGCGCTATCCCAGTCGTTCTACGCTTGGTATCTCCGCCTCATTCAGGAGGCTGATCAAGCGATCGTAATTCGCAAAGTCCTGAATTACATGCTTTGCTCCGGCGCGATCCAGGATTGCCGCTTTTTCTCCATAACCGACACCGAGAAAAGCAAAATTTAGACGGCGGGCCGTGCGGAGATCCCAAAGACCGTCCCCGATGCTAACCGTCTTTGCAAAGCTGCGAAGCCGATACTGCTCCAAAGAGTGTGATATCGCCGCCTGTAAGATCTGCTCTCTCGATAAACCATCTTCCGCAAAGCCAGCTGGTATTCCATCAATGTCGATCTTCGCTGCTCTGAGCTTCAACAAAGCAGATTCTCGCCAACTGCCTGTGGCAATTGCTACAACCCAACCAGATTCTTGCCTCAACCTACTTAGCGCAACAGAAGCACCTGCAATTTCAGTAAAGCTTGAAGGGTTTGAGTGGTACTCATCACCCAGCAAATTCAAGAAGCAAGATTTAAATTTTGCTAACTCATGCCCTTCAGGGTCACGACCAAACTTCTCTTGAAAAATCTGTAATGTGATTCCAGAGTCGGTAGTGTGAGGGTATGTAGCCCAATCTGTGTCTATTTCGGTTATGCCATGGGATTCAGACAGAGCTTTAACGAAGCATTCATCATCGACGGAGTTCGTATTGGTCAACGTACCGTCAATATCGAAGATTGCCAGTTTCACGATCTCAATTATTTTCCATTATCAGGAGGAACGCCCTGTTCGGCGGCACCTCGATGAGTTGCCACGCCTTCGTTTAAAGACATATTGGGCAGATCGCGTCCTGGTTCAGCCGCGCGCCGGTTACTAATTTAACAACCGAGAAAGCCAGTGCATTATGTTGCGTGCCAATTGCCGATTATCTGTGTTTGGATAATTCATTCCAAACGCGCGACCTTTATCATCTACCTGTGCCGACAACATACCGGCTTCGCCTAACGCTATCAGTCGACCCTTCCCAAACCTCATTGCAATGCCCTGCGCTCTACCAGCGGCAGAAACGGTCGCTTTGTTTGGCGGGAAAGTGTCAACGGCAGTATCAGGCAGCTTCAGAAATGCAACGCTGTCTTTGGGTCCTTGAAGCGATTGACCGGTGAATGTAACGACACGGTTGATTCGGGCACGTGAATTCTGACCGCGTGTAATCGCGTGATCAACCAAAAGCTTGTTTTCGCGCGAGAATAAAATGTCACCAAGTTCTTTGTCCTGGCTGGATGGGTCATCCGTATAACCCTTGCTCATATCAATACCGAAGCGCTTTGCTAAGACCTCGGCCGCAGCGCCCATTGGTGCGTGATCGGCAATGAAAAGTAATGATCCGCCCGCCTTAACCCAATCGCGAACCGTATCAGCTTCTTCATCGGTAAAAGCCGGATTGGCACGTTGTCCCCGCGGGCCCGCAGCATTAACGACTACCAAAACGTCATAGCCTGCAAAAGTACTCGGCTGGAACTTCTCTTTGTTGGCAACAACCACGTATCCGTCATTGCTAATAAGGTCCACAAACGGTTTGTAAAGACCCGAGGCCGTGTGAACATTATTATGCGCCTCGTCAAAGAGTACCCTCGGGTGTCTCTTTGTATACGCAGGACTCGAAACACGTGCATCGAAGTTAGGGTCGGCTTGTTGGGCCGGAATCATTTGTGCGCTGAACGTTCCTCTCCACATGCCGGTTAACTGCGGTGCCGCAGCAGATTCAGATTGAGTTAATTCCCATGTACCGGTTGCGATCCTTTGACCTTTTTCCAATGCTTCGAGCGTGCCCGCCAGTTTGTTACCAGCAAGTTTCCCGACGAAGCGCACTTCTGCGCCTCCGATTTCTGCGGAGAAAGATATATCGCTCTCGCCTACGATGAGGCTGCGAACGGGATTCGAGAACTCCCGCCCCGCAGCGTTGAATTTTGCTTCGGCTTTCCAGTCTGCGCCTTCACGAGCCAGTGCCAGTTCCATCTTGACTAACGAAAAAGGTGACTGACTAAAGCCGGAGGATGCTGCTGTGAGAAGCAAACCGAAGAGAACTATGAATATACGAAGTGAATGATTGAAGATCTTACGCATGGGTGCACCTCATTTAATGCTTACCCTGCGAATTTCACCGTGGCACTTGGTGTCGCGAGGTTGGCATGTTGTTAGGCAAGGTGCCTCCTGCCAAATGAACTGTCAGAGGTTACGAATAACAGGTCGATGAAGTTCCTCTGATCGATGGTCAACTACGGAACACATCTCGGCAAAGCGGGCTTGACCCAAGGTCATCTGCACCTCGTCGTGAAATACGATAAAGGTCGATTTCTCACAGCTACCGTTTCTTCGCTCGGGCATTTTCAGCCACTGCAGCCTTCACGAGCGCCTTGAAGGCAGACTCGTCAACTTTTTCTCCTTCGTGAATGTCGATCGCGCGGCGTACGTTTCCCTCGAGACTCGAGTTGAAGAGACGGGACGGATCCTTCAGAGATGCGCCTTTTGGGAAAGTAAGCTTCACGACATTCTTGTAGGATTCGCCAGTGCAGATGATGCCGTCGTGCGACCAAACAGGGGTGCCGGGTTTGGTTGGTTTAACCCACTTCCACTCCTCGACGACGTCTGGGTCGGCTGCCTTGATCAATTTGCGCATCCGGTTGAGGGTTTTCCCACGCCAGTCGCCGAGTTCGGCGATTCTTGTTGAGATCAGCTCCGTTGCCGGTTGGCCTGGGCTCGTGTCAGACTTTTTCATGTTCTTATCCTGGAAGTTCCAGATATATTTCATTCGCAAACATTGGGGGGATAGCGATGTAAGACTTCACAACGACTTCGCATAAGCTAGCTATCACCAGGGCCCCACTCAAGGATATCAAAGTATCCGTGGCGGGGCGCTGCATGAAGTCGTTAGGCGGACTATCCATTCATAATTCAATTCTTTGATTACAATATGTCGTTTATCGCCTTCCCAATAGCAGTACGCAATGCGCTTCTCGCTCGGATCAACTGAAGCGTCATGCAACTCAGAATATTCTTTTACTCGGAATAATTGCTCGCCGTCAAAAAGAAAGAGCGGGTTGTCGCCTCTCTCGTACGGCGCGTACATTCTGACTAAGAAGATGATTTTGGAGGATGAACGATGCTTGACCTCAATCTCCCCCCAGCCTGTCGAGTTAAACTCTGCAAGCCCCTTGATTTTCCCACCTCGGTAGAGAAATAAGTAACCCTTCTGATTATGCGAGAGAAGCAAAATGATCGAAGAATTGAAACTTATTCCTCCTACTTTCTTCATTGAATTTGAAGTTTCCGAACGGTGGAGTTGACGTTGCGGCGTGCTTCGAAGAAACCATAACCGAACCATCATGGGTGTATCTAATCAATGACTGACGGTCCCGCTCTGTTTCAAAACAAAATCTATCGTCGCTTTCGAAGACGCATTAACCTCAATGGACTTTCTCTTCTCCCGCTTGTAGCCCGCAGCACTTGCCATCCTTACTGATCGTTCGCGATCGACCACGAGATGTGATTATGAAAAGAAACATTGCGATAAGCGAAAGTGCGAATTCATAACTTAGAGGTTCGATGCGACCCCATCCTCTCTAGGTCGAGCTCGTGATTTAAAGTCTTGTTGGGTTGATTATCGGCTAGATGTCCGCCTGGCTTTTTTTGACTCGCACCTCGAAGTCTGACGTCCAGAGATTGTTGCGGGACAAACTGAAGTGCCTTTAGGAGCCGACTTAAGGCGATCGTTCTGCCAGAATACTTGTACGCCCCTGTCTATCGTTCAGATCATAGAAGCGCTTTTCCCAATTGCTGTTTGGCAGTCTCACGGATTCCTTCAAAACTATAACGACGAGTTGAAGATTTCTGTAGGTGAAACAATCACATAAGCGTTAGGTGCGACCGCCAGGAATTTGCCTCGGTGCAAGCCGCGCAGGTGTCTCGAGCATGCGCCAATTTTTTGCGCCGATTCGTTCCCAATTTTCCATTCAAAGATAGACCCGTCGTCACGATAAGGTCGGTGGAAGAACACGCGGTCGTCGCTAGCAGAAATTGCGCCACACCCCACGACGGCATCAGGCGTGTGCCAAATCTTCTGCGTTTTGTTTTTGAGATCCACGGACACAAGAGGGAAATCTGTGTATGGGAAAAAGAGTATCCGGTTATCAGCAGCCCAACATGCGGCGTAACAGTCGGCGATAGCAACGGCTTCGTCACCAAACAGATCCCGATATCCAAAGAGAAAATCACCGCCAGTATCAAACACTGCAACGCCATTGCCTTCGATGCCAGGGCTGGTTAGAGCACTTTCGTCAAAGTAAGTAATGACGATGAATTCATCGGACGCAAGCACGTCTTGAATTGCATCACCGGCGTAAAAGGAATGTGTCTCCCCGGATGAAGAAACGATCTGTCCGTTGTTTTCCTTCCAAGCGCGAGAATTCACGATTACTGCTGTGTCGTCGTCGATCGCCCTGACTTTTGGAAATCTGATTTCCTCGGAAAGCGCAACAGTTCGATTGGGAAATATCAGCGACTGCGAATTCCCCGGTTCGGTCACAGCGATCCACTTACCGGAAGGAGTAAGATCCAGATCGGCAAGTGGGGCCGGAAGGTCGACTAGCTCATAACTCGCTTCGCTCAACATAAAAAATATAGCGCTGGCCGTTCAGGTGGCGAGCGCGATCAGCATCCAAACCGAAGTTACTTGAGAAAGATGCGATCTTGCCCTCAGCTGCAAGGTTAGTTGGGCGGCGGCCCTGGAGCCATTCTCAAGCTTGCCTTCGCCTTCGATAAACATATCTGCCAACAAAAAACATCAGAAGGATTAGAGACGGTACGAGTGGCGGACCAAAGAGCCAAAGTCTTTCGACGAGTCTCCCATGCTCAGTCCAGCGAGAGGGCGCAATCAGCTTATCAAAATCAACATAGTGAAAATATATGATGAACCACCATGCAAACCAGCTCGGGACATAAACCAGAATTGAACCAGCAGCAATCACGGCTAATTTAGCGCGTGGTAAGAAAAGGCCGACGACAACTACAACTATACAGAGGAGCAAGAAAACCAACAGGAGGATACTCATGGAACATTCTATTCAGTTACTTAGCGTGAGATGGTCACGCGGGCGGCCACCGATCCCATACTGTACCCAGCATCAACTCAACGTTGGCGTTCATCTGCGGCGCACGATCAGCAGGCAAGCTGAATTGAAGAGGGTTACTTGATAAGCAAGCTATTGCGACGTCAGCCGCAAGTTCTTTTTAGGCCTCTGGGTACTGAACAAGACCGTTCTTCGCAAGCAAGATGTATCGCCTCGCCAGCAGCTCGGAGAACATTTTCTCCTTGTCTCCATCCGAAATGCCGCCTTGGAACTGAAACATCGCGCCGATGGAGTTGAGAAGCGCTTTCTTCTTGGACGGTCTCAGCTTTCTGACTCTCTCAGCGACGTATTGGACCAGCTCAGGATCTAATTTTGCTGAGGACCTGGTCGCTTGCCGTTTTTCCGGATTCTGTTCCTCTTCCTCTTTCCGGGCCAACTGAATCAGTACCTGCGCCAATCGGAACTTGTCACGATAGCCAAGCTCCTGGATTTCCTTTGACAGTTCGCTGTAGGTCATAACACATCCATTTATGTCGACGTTTGTTTCTGGAGTCTAACGCTGCACTTCAGCCGAGGTCCGGCTCAGCATCCAGGTTGGAAGAAAAAGTTTACTTGAGAAGTACGCTAACGAGACGTCAGCTGCAAGGCTTTATAGGTTAACGCGGTTCCTTTTCCTCTGTTGTCGACTCGCTTTTGGTTTTAAGGTGGCAGCGGTAGCAAGGAACATGCGGAGTGGGAGTGACGAATCTGCAAGGTTAAGCGCCTGAACGCTTATAACAAGTCTTTCGCACCCCCGCTCTCCGCTTTAGCCCAATAACGAACCCTCAAATGATGTCGCACTGAGCGGCTCTACTATAAATCTTTCGCCGGGCTGAAGAAAAGCATGTTTGATGTTCAGCAATGCTCTAGCAACTACAGCTCCCAGCGGAGGACACATGAACCAATATCCAGCCTGCCTCGGTATCGACTGGGCGGATAAGAAGCACGACCTTTGTTTGCTCGACACCGCCACCGGCAAGAAGACTCGCCTGGTCTTGCCGCACACGTCCCAGGCCATCAACGAATACTTCACCGGCCTCCGCGCTCGTTATCCAGGACAACCGATTGCCGTGGGTCTGGAACAGTCGCGTGGTCCCTTGTTGTTTGCGCTTTTACAGTTTGACTTCCTGGTCATCTACACCATCAACCCCACCACGCTGGCGAAGTATCGCCAAGCCTTCTCGCCCTCGCGCGCCAAGGACGATCCTACTGATGCTGAGTACGCGGCCGAGTTGTTAATGAAGCACAGCGACCGGCTCAAGTGCTGGCATCCCGACGATGACCAGACCCGCACCCTGCGCTATCTGGTCGAGCATCGCCGCCGGCTCATCGGTGATCGCACCCGCATCAGCAACCGTATGACTTCACTCCTGAAATGCTACTTCCCTCAGGTATTGTCGTGGTTCCCGGACCTCAGCACGGTGCTCGTCTGCGACTTTCTCTTGCGCTGGCCAGCGCTGGAACGACTGCGCGGCGTTAAGCGCACCACCCTCCTGAACTTCTTCCGCGCTCATCACTCTGTCCGCACCTGCACCCTCGAGAAAAGACTCGCAGCTATCAAAGAGAGTGTGCCGCTCACTACCGACCGCGCCATCATCAACTCTTCCCTGCTGATGATCACTGCCTTGGCGGCACAGATGAAAACCACCATCGAAGCTATCCGCCAGTTTGCTCTGGAGATTGAGAAACTCTCTGCCGCCCATCCCGACTTCCCACTCTTCCAGTCCCTGCCGGGCGCCGGCGAAGTCTACGCTTCCCGACTGCTCGCCGTGATGGGCACGCAACGCGATCGCTGGGGCTCGGCGCAGGAGCTCGCTTGCTTCTCAGGCATCGCTCCGGTGATGGAGCGCAGCGGTCAATCAACCTGGATCCGCTGGCGCTACTTCTGCCCCAAGTTCATGCGCCAGAGCTTTCACGAATACGCCGGTGAGTCAGTCAAGCATTCCTTCTGGGCCAGGGCTTACTACGAACAACAAATAGCCAAAGGCAAAAACCGCCAGGCTGCAGTGAGAGCGCTAGCTTATAAGTGGATCAGAATCATCTGGAAGTGCTGGCAAACCCGCACGCCTTATAACGAGGTGAGGTATCTGGAAAACCTGCGCAAGAAGGGTTCGCCCTTGCTGTCTTACGCCGCGAAAAATGCTGCCTGACTCAAAAATCTCTTGACTCGTCAGCCTCAGATGGCTTGTTATACCACTGACGGCATGACATTAATATGCATCTCCAACTTTAGCGGCTGCACCGTCTCGAATAATAAAGAAGACCCAGTCACCATGAGCGTTAGATGTCGGTGCGGCGACTTCATAGGACTTCTCCGCCATCAGCGGCGGTGGAGCGCCGACCCTCGGTATCTCTTGATTGAAGCCCGGTGGAACTTGGCCGTAAGTGATTGGTGGCAACTGACCAATCTCCGATTTCCCACTCTGAGGAATGATCTTCCACAGGATTTCACCAGATCGTTTTTCAACTCTATTGGGGGAATCATCGCTAACAGCGAGAAATGCCAGGTTGCCGTTTCCCGATAGCCTAAATGTAGGAGGATTACCTCCGTCAACGAAAATTTTCGTATCCCTTTCACCAATATCTCCACAACAGAGGGTGGCGAGCAAAAGCAATGCGATAACGACAATTGAGGATAAGGGGTTAGCTGAACTTCGGTTATTCATCTGTTTACTGCTTGATGTATCCCGTCACCAAAGTTCCTCGATCAGGTGCGAACTGCGCACGCTGAAGCACTTTAGCTCAGAACTTCGCGGGCCTACGGGGGGATGCTAGTCGGTACAGTACGGGAGCGGCAGCGACCGCATCCAACGAACGCAACACTCGATACAGGTTTTAGAATTGTCGGAATATTTACGATATGCGCGAGTCATGTTTGTCGCAAGCGGTTGCTACTGCTCCCATACTGTACCGGTGCGCCACCTAACGTCTGCCCTCAGCCCCGACGCGGGATTTGCAATTAAACTGAGGGGAACACTTCTTTGAGAAGCAGGTATCAACACTTGTTAGGCCCCAGCTCAGAAGGCATCGGTCTTGATTGACTTCGGCATCTTCTGCAATTCCTCAATCAGGAAATAACACCTGTAGACTTTAACATTTCTGGCGTCGGCCACTTGAGACAGCTGCTCGACTGTCTCTGCGGAAGTGGGATTACCAAGATAGAGTGTTAGCTTCCGGTAATCCTCTTTGGGACTGAGGCCATTAATCCAACTCCAGCGGCCCAGAATCACAAACAGTGGGAACCGAGCATCAACTACTTTCCATCTACCCGTAATCTCCCGCCCTTGGATGCGAAGAGGCCCTGATTTAAATGTCCCATCTTTCTTAAACTGATAGTAGGAGCTACCGTCGGTGAATATGAATTGACCTTCCTCCTGAATTATCTTCAGCGGTTCTGGGAACTGAGTAGGTAAAGCAGCCGAGGCGAAGAACGTCAAAAAGAATATAACAGCAATTACTTTCATACTTTCCTCCACCATTCTGATTTCGACGTGCACAAGGAGCGGGCCTAACCCTGACTTCAGCTGCGGCGCGCATCAGCATTCAAGTTGAAGGAATAGGATTACTTGAGAAGCCGCTATCGGGCGGTCGGCAGCGCCTGTTAGATTGCACCTGGCGCGGAACTTCGCTTTTAGTAGTAAACAATAGTTCGGTAGGTAATGTTCATCAGCTTGTAGAACGATTTGTTCTCTTCAGTGACCCAACGATAAAGAGTTTTCTTCACCCAATTACCTTGACCGTCAAAATCATAGGTGAACTTCTCTTTTCTCTCATGCGACCCATCGCCCCGAGAGTAAACCATCTCTGCAATATTTCCTTTGTCATCGTATGTGATTGTTCCTTTGCCCAGGACCTCACCCTTAGGGGAGAAGCCAATAGCCTCGCTCACCTTGCCTTGTTTGTTCCAGGTGACACCTACCTTCCCACGGACGACGCTATCCGAATTGTAGTCGAGGATTTCTGTGTAATTCTTTTTCAGATCATGTGAATAAAGCTTCCTATTGAACACCCTATTGTCTTCGATATTTTTGCCAATTTCCTCTTTTACTTTCCCTTGTGAATCATAGATATAGATGGTCTCGAGATAAGGCTCACCGCTCACCGCACTATAGTGGTTCTCTTTCAGCAATAGACTATTTCTATCATATGAATAAGTAGTCTTGGGTAAAGCTACACCATCAATTCGATAATGAAACTTCTCAACCAGTTTCCCATCTCGATCAAACTCGCTTGTTTGGAAAAGCTTCCGCTTATATCTGTTTCCGAAATCCATGAAGTGAGATGTAAATTCATGTTCTTCGGTCTCTACAGTGATTGACTTCACCTTCCCAACAAACTCATCCAAGTCATTGTCAGGTTCCTTGAAAGTTCTTTTCGCCGAAGAAGACTGCAAAGTGAACGAGGGCTCAACAATAACAACAAGGAAACCGAAGGCGAGAGACAGAACGATCAGAAAGGCAGAGAGTTTAATCACCGAATGTAACCCCCTACTTTAGACGCCAGGTTCTTAAATCAGTTCCTTTATCTCCAGGGGAGCAATCCAACCCAAACAACATTCAATATAGCCGCCGTAACAACTTCTAAAAACCTGCATCGGGCGCACCCGGATGAGTGGGTCATTGGCGGCGTCGCTACCGAGAGTCGACAACGCAGCAAAAAACCTTCTGATGAAAGAATATTTTCGCTTGACGGGAAGGGCAAGGCTACAGTGGGGACAATCACTCACATAAAAATCCCAAACTTTTCCTTTTTATTTCTGACGATTAAACAAACAATAAACCCAGGCATTAGCTATCTATATACGGTCTTACCGTTCATGGCACAGTAATTTCCAAGAGAAACTCGTAAGAAGTTTCGGGCACGAGGAGAATCATGTTTAGACGAACTCTTGTGATTTTGCTGATCGGGGGGTTGCTAATAACTTTATTCGGATTCCGTCCGGTTAGTGTTCTAGCTAAGAAACAATCTACGTCCGTTGAGATAATCCAGTCTGAGGTAGCCACACTCGGTGTCGGTAAAAACGCAAAGGTGAAGGTCAAGTTGCGGGACGGTTCCAAGCTGGAAGGCTACGTCAGCGAAACCACGAAGGAGTCGTTTACCGTTGTGGATTCCAAGACGGGCAGTTCCACAACGATACCTTTTTCTGATGTATCGCAAGTAAGCAAACCGCGTATAGGCCTCTCGACCTTAACAAAAGTATTGATTGGCGCAGGTATCGCTGGCGGAGCGATTATCGGGTGGAAGATACTTAAGCCGGCAGTGTGCGACGGCGGTGCACAAACTCGTGGCCCCTGTTAACACAATCTGCATGAGGGAAGATGGCGGCTTTACGCGAAATCAAGAACCCGTTTACTTACTCCCGCACGCACCTGATCAACGAGGCGTGGCCTGTCCATGCTGATGTTGACGCTGTCACTTGCCCGCCCCGCATTCCGCTACACCTTCACCTCGACTAACGCACAACTCCTCGCGTACCCGAGCGCCCGTTTCGTCACCGGGAATACGCGCGCCGCGGCGATACCCAAGGCCATCTCGACTAGTCCCTCTTCCCCATACCTCTCACGGAGGCGCTGTCGAAGCTCATCTTCCCCGCCGCTCGCTTCCACCACAGCCTTCGCGAAACGATGTACGTCTGCAAGCTCCGGCGTCAATTCTTCAGGGCGATTGTTCAGCACGGCGCTCACCACGTTAGCCGGAACGCCGTCCCTGCGAGCGAGATTTACCTCTATTTGAACACACGTGCCACAGTCCTCATCTTGAGTTGCGACGATTCGTGCGACGCGATAAGGCGTCGGAGGGAGCTTCCGCCGGTGCTGAGAGAGTGGAGTGAACAAGGCAAATTTGAAGAACGCCGGCAGTGAAGTGCGAAGGATGTGACGCACGTAATCTAGCGATTCGCCTAAAGAGCGCTCTTCCTGGTCGAGTCGTTTAAGAAACAATTTACGTATCATTATCTCCTCAACTGTCGAGACGCCTAACGCTGCGCTTAAGCGCCAGCGCCTTCACTGTGTCGCACCGTCTTCACCTACATCTCTTTGTTCATCTGGCGACTGCTCGCGGTGGTCGGTCCCGAGCGTCCATGATGGCGGATCGCTCGCTGGGAACGTTTCTGCGAGGTTTCGGTCGATCTCCTCTTCACTCATCTCGCCCTCACTCAGTTGTGGCGTGCTAGCTTGTTTAACGCGTTCTTTATTCACCATTGATTGCACCTCATGATCTAAAGAGCGTCTAAGACTTCACTCCGAATTACCACGAAGAGAATACCTTCCGAAAGCGGCCGAGATAACTCTGAGTGTTGTTCTGACAGTCTGGTTGAGGCGAAATGGAATTTCAAGTGCGGCTGAGGCTGATCCGCTATTTTGAAAACAGATGTAGGGGCGTCCCTCCGTGGGCGCCCCCTATTGCCAAGCAGGGCGGCCACGGAGTGTCGCCCCTACAGAAATTAGGGACAAAGCCCGGTTGAGAAGCATCTTCATACTTCTCAACCGGGCTTTATGATTAACCGGAAACTGAATACAAAAGAGCCTAATCGTTCAGGTCAACCTTTGTTTTATTCTACGGGCGAGCGCCCGGAGAACCGCCATTTACGGCGGGCTTGGTGGCTAATTGGACGGGCTTGGGATCAACGGTTATCTCCTGCAAACGTTTGGCTACTTCGGGCGTGACGGATTCCTGATGGCGTCCACCAGATGTTTAGCCAGGAACTTCTCCGTCAGTGCCAGCATCGCCATGTTGTTAACAGGACGGGCAAAGCCAAGACCCTCGTCCGGTACGACCATGTACTCGACTGGAAATCCTCTGTCACGCAAGGCAATCACGATCTGATC
Organism: Pyrinomonadaceae bacterium; assembly: GCA_963826235.1. Taxonomy (GTDB): domain Bacteria; phylum Acidobacteriota; class Blastocatellia; order Pyrinomonadales; family Pyrinomonadaceae; genus PSRF01. The sequence goes on from CAWGWE010000004.1 coordinate 466,286, forward strand.
GGCTTCGCGTTTATTCACGCGCGGGTCGTTCGCTCCCTGCACGACTAGCAGCGGCGTCTTGATCTTATCTGCTTGCGTCAGCGGCGACTGCCGCATGAGCCGAGCTTTCCCTTCTGCAGTGGTGGGGTCACCCATTCGCTTATAGAACATGGTGCGCTGGGCTTCCCAGTAAGCCGGGATGGCGTCAAGCAATGTAATCAGATTAGACGGAGCCACAATCGCCACGCCGGCTGCGTAGAGATCGGGCGTGTAGGTGACTCCCGCTAGGTCGCGTAGCCACCGTAAGAACCGCCCATGATGCCGAGGCGTTGGGGATCACTGATCCCCTGGCTGACCGGATACTTGGCGCCCCAGGTAAGGTCGTCTTGCATCTTGTCGCCCCACTGTCCATTGCCAGCGTCCAAAAATTTCTTGCCGGAAGAATCTAACGTCGCCGCCTCAGCCGCGCCACAGGATCAAAATTCAAGCTGGGGAAGCGAATGACTTTAGAAACCATTCTATCCCGCCATCAACTGCAACGCGTTGTTGGGTGCGACATTGAGAAAAGGAGTTAATGCCCATTCCGGCCTTCAGTGAAGTAACGATCCACCACCGATATCAAGTTGCGAAGCGTCTCGTCGGTTCTAACCTGTGAATCAACTAACGACTCTATTTTGCCGTCGGTACGAATCTGAGAATCAACCAGCGCGTTAATCTTGGCGTTTACATCCTTAAACCCTGCAAGCGTACCATTAGCCAATCGCGCAACTACTACTCCGGTTTGACCAACGACTTCGGCGGTACGGGTCACAGCTTGGTCTGTCTGTGCCTGAGCTTCAAGCAATTGCTGAATATCGTAAGCAAACTGAGCTTGCTGCTCGACGACGAAAGCCATTTTTCTTTCGAGCGCTTCGTTGTTCATCATGAGGATCTCCTACCGAGTGTAAGAGAGTTTAGCTAATAGTCTTAGTAACACCAAGCGCGGCGTCTATACCAGGTATCGCGCTGTTAGCAGAAAGGCTTGCTTGGCGCCGCGCTGATCGTTACGCGATCTCTTTTTCCTCTTCTCGCCTCTCCAGCAGGCTATCAAGCGAAAGCTCTCCGGCGCCGTGCAAGAAGAAGAAGCATGAGGCAGCTAGCATCATCAATGCGGGAAACATGTTCGGATATTTATCACCGATGTGCGCGATGCCGAGTGCAGCGATGAAATTAATGATCATCACCACCGCCGCATAACGAGTCGCGAGGCCAAGAACAAACAGGATGCCGCAGATGAACTGCGCATAAGCTGAAAGGAAAGCTGCGGCCAGAGGAAAGGGCACGCCCCTCAGGGACAAGAATCCAGCAAACTCCTCCATGCGAGCAAAGCTGAAGACATTGTCCTGCGTACCATAAATGAGATGAAAGCCGACGATGAGGCGAATGAAGATGACACCATACTCTCGATACTTTTCTGGGATTAAAAGTCTTCGCATCGAAAATATCTATACAGTCAATCAGCCAGCAACGCTATCGGGTTTATGCAAGTCGATGTAATCGAAAAATCCTCTCGTCCGCCGTTGTGCGATGAGGAAGGCGAAAAAGGGGATCGCCGTGAAAACCAGAACTTGCAGGATCGCAGATATGATTGCATTTGCTAACAGCACAATCATGCTCCTCTCATTCGCTATATGGCTGGTAGTTACTCCGTTGCGCCGTCAGCCGCAAGCCTAAGCTCGCTGGTGGGCGAGGAGGTAACTACACCCAACGTTTTTAGGACGAAGACTATGCCCAAAACCAGTAGGACATAAAAATAGCCAAAGCCAAGAATGAAAAGAAAGTACAGGAGGAGCATTTTAAAGGTCTATTACGCCTGACGCCTCAAATAATCCGGTGATTAGACTGAATATGAGGAGGATCAAAAAGAAAACGGGAAGCATAAGAACTGGCGAGAGGACCAGGGCTCGTTTGAATTGAGCCTCGCTCTCACCGCGTCCCCACCAAAATAAAAGCACAACTAAAACCAGGTAAGGGAATACCCCCTAAGAGGCCGGAAGCGACGTTGTACACCATGAACGCCTGTAGCCACTTGGGAAAAGGTGGATCAATACATTAGAGCGGCAAACAGCATGGGGACAACCAAAGGAAGCGATAACGAGAGTGCATGAACCTTAGATTCCTTCATGTGATGTAAGAACGATGGCTCTCCAACGCCACGCTTCGGCGGCCGCGCGCCGTAGGCATCATCGAACGAAGTCGCTAAGTCGATTTGTTATGCGCGACCTTCCCTTCCTCATTTAACCGTTGCCAGACACTCGATCTCAACACGAGCACCCAGTGCCAACCCGTTAACTCCGAAGGCGCTGCGCGCCGGGAGGCGATCTGAGGCGAAGTAAGTGACATAAATTTCGCTCATCGCCGCTCGCTCACTCATGTCGACCAACATCACTGTGCATTTGACGACTTCATTTAAGGATGAGCCATTACGCTCAAGTACGCGGCGGATGTTTTCCATCGTCTGCTTTGTCTCAGCTTTGATCCCGCCGGGGACGAGCCCGGAAGCGCCATCCGTTCCGAGCTGCCCGGTGAGGTAAAGCATGTGACCAACGCGCACGGCGTCGGAGAAAGGCGCGGGGCGTGATCTGTCAGACGTAAGATACTGAACTTGCGGTGGCGTAGCTGTGGACGGACCAGTACTTGGCGTGGGCCGCCTGGGCTGTTTCCGCTGCTGAGCTTCAGCGCCACAAGTAAAAAGCAAAGCAACACAGACGATTGTGATGAGCCGGAAGGCTGATCTCATAAATCTTTTCCACCTCCTGAATGTTTGGACAACTGAAATAGGCATCGCATAGCACTGATGGAGCTATCGACGAGAGGCATACTGAATGCTGCCCACGCCAGCGCTATATGCTCAATCTCGGTAACTCACTTAGCTCTCGATACCCAGCCAGGCACGCGTAAATCCTTAACGTAGCCATGGCCGGGTTCGTAGCTCTCAAATCTCCCGTCTCCGTCATTGTCGTAATAATGCGCACCATAGATCTCTCCGTAGCCGCTACGTCTGTTTTTGGAATCATAAAATACTTCGACAAGCTGAACGACGTAGGCGAAGACTCGATTATTTACTTCACATTTGAAAATTAAATTTACTTCGCCATCTCGCTGCTCCAGGAAGAGTGTTTTCCGATCATCGCTTAGACTAAAAGTCGGAATTGACACTATAAATTCCTGCTCGGGTCTGAATCGAGTTATATGTACAGGGCCGCCTGTTAAACTTCCTTTCGCCACTATCCCCCGTGAGAGAACTCGACTCTGCTGCAGCCCGGGAATATCCCAGCCCTTTTCTTTAATTACCTTTGCAATATCCGACGGGTCTGAGATCGGGGATGGTAATGTTTGACTGTTTGCCGAAGCAGCGAGAAACAGGAAGATCACAACCGCCGGAAATAGTTTCATTTTGCACCCCAATTTCGCGAAAGCGTTTAATGCAGCCTTTCGCACCTGCTGGCAGCGCTTTAAGAGCGCAACGGCTAGTCAGTATCGGTTGCACATAAGAACCACACCTTGACATGCCGCTTATCAAAGCCGAGCCATGTCACATCCCACGCCACGTTACAGAACCACTTCGTCCAGGGTTTGTAAGATTTATAAACCTGCACTTCGTTAAACCGGTCACCGAAGACGACATCGCAAAACTGTTTCGCGATTTCTTTCGCCTCGCGAGCTGTCCCAGGGAACTTCTCATAGGCCCCACCCTGAACCAGGGTTTGCGCAATTTCGCCGTCAAGCGTCAAAGAACTTCCCCATTCAAAGCCTGTTTGAGAAACACCAGATTCATCAACTTTTAAGTTCGGTAAAGCAGACGCCACCGCTGGAGAACCGAGGAAGCGTTCGAAAAAATTTATTTCGTCAAGCCTGTTTCGAGAGGCAAACCAGTGCAACGTGGGATGCGCAGATAATTTGAACTGTGCGAACTCAGCGCCTCCGTTAGCATGTGTGGCCCGCAGGTGATGAAGGACATTTTCAAGAGCAGCATCTGTTAGTGGTTCATGCGTAAGCTGCAACTCCGCCCACATCTTTTGCACATCCGAAAATGAAGGACGGTCCTGCTCCCAATTCGGCTCCAGCATTACCATAACCAATTTCTACTATGACCAGTAGCGCAACCATGATGTGCAGCGGATGTGTCTCACCTCTGCGTATCAATAGATTCGACGTAAGGCTCGTGCAATTTAACAGGCACGGCGCTGGGTTTTCTTAACTTCAAATTCAACGCTTCTACAAATACCGAAAACGCCATCGCCACATAGATATAACCTTTGGGAATATGTCTGTCCCAACCTTCGGCAATGAGAGTAAACCCAATCAGCAAAAGGAAACTTAAAGCCAGCATCTTGAACGTCGGATGTCGATCGACGAAATTACTTATGGGAGCGGCAAAGACCATCATGAACGCAACTGCAATCACGACTGCCGAAATCATGATGCTGATGTCGTCCACCATTCCGACAGCAGTGATGACTGAATCGAGTGAGAAAACAATGTCCAGCAATAACACCTGGATGATGACGCTGCTGAATGAAGGCTTGACGCGCGCCGAAGAGTGCCCTTCTTCACCTTCAAGCTTCTGATGAATCTCGCGCGTGGCTTTGGCCAACAGAAACAAGCCGCCAATGATAAGGATCAGGTCGCGTCCCGAGATTTCATGCCCGAAGATTTCAAAGAGCGGCGCTGTCAGACGAATCACCCAGGATATGGAAAACAGCAGCCCGATGCGCATGAACATCGCTAAACCTAAGCCAACGTAACGCGCTTTCGGCTGCTGCTCCGGCGGAAGTTTGCCCGCCAGAATGGAAATGAAAACGACATTATCGATTCCTAGAATGATTTCCAATCCGAGTAAAGTAACAAATGCAACCCACGCTTGCGGTTCAGCGAGCCACTCCATAAGTTTCTCCTAAGTTCGATCTCATTCGCGCTGTTTTTCCATGCTCCAGAGTGCGAGGAGCGGCCCCACGCTCGCGCATCAGCGGGCAGTGATCAGCATTCAATAAGACGGAAACAAGATTATGTGAATAGATGCTAGTTATGAGCCGCATCACCAGAGCAAGCGGATCGGATTTCCGGTCTCAATACTGGCACGGCACAGCTTGGTAGCATCCGTCAGGGCTTCGATAACCTTCTCAAGTGTCGTTTCTATGTCGGGCCGTTTCAACTGCTGAAGGTTGCGCTTCATCTGGATAACTGGACTGGAAAGCGTTTTCTCCGCCGCCTCTTCCAGCCGACTCTCGAGATTGAATCTGCTGCCAAGGTCATCACGACAAAATTCCAATATAAGCCTCTCTATTTTGTCCGACGGTAGATTGCCCAACCCTGAAGCGCCCGCTGAAATTCTTCAATCTCCATCAACCAGAGACGGGCTTCATCTGGAGCGATTAGCAAAAGTCCATCTTCATACAGTGCCAATCCCGACTTTAGCAAAAACCTCAAACGTACTATCCGGGAGGATGCTGTCGATCAAGTTACCCAAATGGATCATGTCCCCCGGATTTAGTTCAATGATCAGGCCGCTACGGTGGCCGCACTGAAACATCTCTTTGTTGGTGCGGTTCCACTCATCAACCTCCGTCTTCTGCTTCCTGGTAAGTCGGCGTTTCTTACGGTGGGGTTCGTCAAAGTAGAAACGGCCCGGCAGCGGGACGCGAGTAGGACAATCACACTGAACGTCCGCCCACTTTCCCATAGTTTAACTAAGAGATAAAAACCAAACGCCTGGTTAAGAGGTCGGCCGCACCCATACAACGTCAAGCCTGAGCGGACCACCGGTTGCGATCTCACTTTGTGCGGCCAGATAGGGCCAGGAGGCGGGCCACTAGATTTTCTCCGATCATTTGATACTCTCGATCGCTGAGCTTCATATGATCCAGATCTTTATCACTATACTCACGCGAAGTGTGAAAGCTGCTAAACGACCACGCTACCGGGTTGACGGATGAATCACCCTTGACATCATCGAAAATGAGCTTTGACTTTCCCTCTCCCGCGGTGCGAAGGCACACCACCACCCCGTTTTCGGATCGAATAGCATCATCAAAATTAGCCATCTCTTAGTAGCCTCTTCTACAACACCGCACGCCCCGAATTCAGATAACTCTCTAACAAGGACTCTTCAGGAATTCAAATCCTCCGACGCCAACGAACCCCCACGGACCCGCCACATTATCGTCGATCAGTAGTCGGAGCGTGTCACCTGTGTATTCTTCAAGCTCCCAGCACACGAGCGTCTCGGGATCATTTCTCGGCTCATGGTCGCTCCGCCCACGCGTCTCACGAACTATCCTTCCATTCCATATGAGCTTTACTTGCCCCTCGCCACCGTGAACCCAGAAGCGGATAGCCTTCGTCGTCGAGTCGACAGTGAAGTCCTGGAACAATTGCCCGACAGCATTCTCACGCTTGCCAGGGTTATAGGTCGTTACGCGCCACTGACCGTCATCCATTCTATAAAGAAAGAAGGTGTCACCTGAAGATTGCCATCCCTGCAGGTCTCCAGTAGCGAAATCGCCATTCGTGAGGGATGCCGGCGGCAGGTTCCGCTTTCTTGTTAACAACACACCGGCAAAAACTGCCAACGCCAGAGTGACGACGGCTCCGGCGATCCACAAAATTTTCTTTCGGCTTCGGATTGGCTCCTTGCGCTCGAGACCAACTTTCTGCCGCGAAGCGTCGGGTTGAATACTTGGCCGCTTCAGCAACAAATCAACGTCTTCTGCAAGCTTTTCAAGATGCTGTTCAATGGGTGGCGTGATGGCATCCAGCCAATGCGTCACGTCAAGGTAATACTCCATAGAGCCAGAAGGCGTAACATCCTCGATGCGGAAAGGAATCACCGTCACTTCTTTCTCAATCGCCTGATTAACCTCGCGCTTTATCTGCACTGATTCATTGGCGCTCGAGGAAAAGACAAGAACCATCAGACGGCTTTCCGTAACAGCACGGATAATCGAGTCTCCCCAATCCATGCCGGGCAACACATCTCTGGGAGCGATCCAGCATCTGATACCTCTTGCTTCTAACGTGGCGCAGGCAGCATCAGCAACCGGCTTGTCTTTCGCCGAGTAACTGATGAAAACGTCATGGGCCATCTGTGTCCCTTTCTCGTCCAAAGTTACTCGGACTCTGGTTTGTAGTAATAAGGTGGATTCGGGTTATCAAGGCGACTTTCGTCGAAGGCTTGGCGGATATCCTCGGGCCAAAAGTCATAGAGACGTTTGTAATACAGTTCCCATAAGAGATGATACGCACCCTGATTCCGATCACCCAAAAACTCCTTCACGCTTTCCAGGGTGGGAAAATGAAGCGGTTGATGGAAGAAATTGATGAGCAGCCCTATTGCCTGATAGGTATACATCGAATCTTTTAGCGAGACCTCGATCCTTTGGTCTGGATCAATACTCTCCAGACCGTATTCAACTTGCGCTTCAACGTTGGTGTAGCTCTGCATCTCTTTTCTTCCGAGTTCACAAATTCCAAGCGCCTTCACAAAAATACGGCTCAGGAATGCTGATGCATCCGGCTGGCTTTCAAGGAACGCAGGTAGTCGTCAATCAGGATGTTGACGGGCGTGGTATCAGATGCCAATCGTACGTTCAACGTTCTGAAGTACACCGGTAACTGCGTAAGCCGATCCGCGTCTCGCGTATAGATCAGTGGTGTCAATCCCCGGCCGTGCGAGTATCCAATTTCATACATGACATTCTCATTCAAAGTCGTGATGTCGGCGATCACGGCAGACGACGATTGAATTGCGTCGGCGAAGCTGTTGTAGATCGCCTCACTCTTCGGCAGACGATCTAACCGTAGCGGGATCATGTGCTGGGCGACGGCGGGTTCGATTGTTGATTTGTATAGACTGTCATGCTCGTCGTCATACGGAGTGAGCACGAGACACCTCCCGACCTTTGCAGTATTAATGAGGTCGACAACCGCACCAGCCGCGCTCTCAGGTTTACTGCCGATTGACTGAGAGATTTCTGCGAGGCACCGATCTAGTGCTCCGGGTTCGAAGCTCGCCGCTATACGCTTTCGATACTTCGTGAGCAGGTCTCCCGAATCGCCGCCGGCGTCTGGTATTGGTAGAACGGGCACGCCAAGCTCTAAGGCCTGCTCAACTACGACCTCGGTGTGCTGTCTGCCTGAGATAGTTATGACGACGTCAACGCCGGCGACCATAGCCAGGCGCCTCCCGAGTGGAGTTCTTCCTGTCATCACCCGCACGGCGATGCCATCCGCGTCCGACATTCGCACGGCGCCTTTGACGTCGGGCCGGCTATCCAAATCAGGCTCTGGAATCCATGCCTCGTAGCAATCCTTCAAATCAATCGGCGGGTGCTCCGTCGCGTAGCGCCGAGCTCCCCGTAACGCGGCGACGTCAGTGGAGATAGCCGCGGGATTCTTGTTCGAATGGCGAAAACCGCCGCTGACAATCACTGCCGGAATCGAATCCAGGATCCGGTAAGCAAGCGCGGAAATGAAGCCAGCAAACGTTTCTTCAATATCGGTCCCACCGTAGATACAGATCCTTACGCGTCTCATCGCCGTCTCCTGATTAAAACAAAATACACTGCCAGGCCTAATGTCACTGGAGCCGCTAGTGGTCGGGATGAACGAGTTGTTATGCGGAAAGGGCGCACGAAGCCATCATCGATTTCTTAAGTAAGTCGATTCTATTTCAAGCGCCCCATTGAGTCGGAGGCAAAAAGCTGATGGACCTTTTAGCTCAAGTATGAACTGTTCGCTTCAGCCCAGACGTTAAATGGAATTGCGCGATTCCACACGCGTTGATACATGGCGAAATAATGTTCCAGTGGACCGTTCAAACACGGCTGAAAAACGAATGCTGGCACTTCGGCTGCATCTTGACCCGGCACATGCGGCACCAGCATCATGCGGCCCGTTTCGCTCTTTGGATCATAAAAATAGACACCTGCCGTGAACATCTCATCGATGAGGCGAACATTGAGCCTCCCGCGGACATTCTCTTGCCGAGCCAGACGTTGCTCTATTTTTAAACACGCTCTTAAGGTGGTAATGGACTCTGTATCGAGATCTTCTTTTTCTTGCCCGAAAGAGTGAGCCGTCAACTCGAATTCTGCTCCTAAAGGATCCGCGACCAAGACGTTGAGGTCCATCCCGGCTACGATTTTTTCAACGATGAGATTTTGAATGTTAGACAGCGTGTGATGCATTGTTGCCCCGATCAGCCAAACGTCACTTGTGGCTTCGCGCAGCCCTTTTGTCTTCAGGGCGTACAGCGCCATGCTGTCACGATTGTAGTCCGCGAACGGGCTGCGCCGCGCTGCTTCAGCTTGGGCCGCCTCGCTTAGATAGAGCTTGAGCGCCTTGACCACCTCACGAACGTGCGGGGTCCATTTGTCACCCTGGAGTTGCTTGGGCAGGTCCTCTTCGCCAATCGCGTCGTCTTGCACGTAAACAATCACCGGCTTGCCCGCGCCCCAAAAGGCTCCGGCTTCAGCCAAACACCAGCCTGAGTTGATCGAATTCTCCGTTGCGAGGAAAACACAAGCAGCGCATTTTGTTACCGCTTCACGCAGTTTGTCGCGGAGTGGCTGGCCGGCCGCGATCTCCTCGCTGTTCCAGTAGGCAACGTCCTCAACGCCCAGCGTCTTAACGAGATCGTCGAACTTCGACTGATCGAGAAAACTGTAACTTATGAAAGCCTTCATCAATGGCCCAATCTAAATCAATCGAGTTCACCTATCCCCACGGGTTTCGAACATCTGACGGACAGGTGGCAGCACAACCAGAAACAAAAGCCCGCCCGTCAATAAAGTATAGAGACATGTAATTAAATTTACTGCCTACTCCAAAACTGTTCGCACAAGACGTACCTATATTATTTTTTCTTGAAGACCACTCGTTTTACGATGGCGTGATATTCCCCATCATCAGCCTCCTCGCCGTGGGTTACCACGATGAGAACCCTTTCACTAGGATCAATAAACTCAAAAAGGCATTCCGCTGATCCGGTTCCGGCACATGACTCTAGTTCCCAGTAACCTCGCTTCCAGAAGGTTGGGCCATTCCCGCTTTGCACGTTTGGATCATTCCCATAAGAGACGTGTTTCACGTTTGGTTGCCAGCCTTCTCTCATTAAAAGCTCTCGCGCAACGTCATAGCTCGTCCCGGTTATGACCGGGATGCGGAGGCGCTCTTCCGTGTCGGCGGCAGCACTCTTGTTAATGCTTTGATTTGCGCTGGTTGGAGTGACAACCGGTGTAGAAGTCGGACTAGAAGCGGGAGACGGAGATGGTACGGTTGCTATCTGTTCCGACCCGGTTTTTCGGCCCCAGCCCCACCACAACAATCCGACCAAAGAGATCACACCAAGCAGCACGCTTGTTCCCAGAATTATCTTCTTATGGGTCCTCGACGAAAACAGTGGCGGATCCTCCGACAGCAATGGCGGCCTCACGATTGTCGGAATCGGGTTACCCCTCGTAGCAGCGTCAGTGGATAAAAGCTGCTGGATGTTCGTAGCCAACCTCTCCAGATGGTTTTCCATTGGTGGAGTTAACGCATCCATCCAGTGTGTCAAGCTCAGCTGATACTCAAGCGATGGGGACAAACTCACATCCTCAATACGAAAGGGTATGACAATGACTTTCTTATTGACCGCGCGCTCGACCTCACGCTTTACTTGTTCTGAGACGTTGGAGTTTGACGAAAGTAAAAGAACCATCACGCGGCTGCTACCGATGGCATCAATGATTGAACCGCCCCAATCCATCCCGGGCAAGATATTTCGCGGCGCGATCCAGCAGCGAATCCCTTTTGACTCAAGCGTGGAACACATTGCGTCAGCAATCGGTCTATCATCAGCCGAGTAGCTAATGAACACGTCATGTGCCATATCTAATACCTCCGCTTCGCCCATTTCTAACCGTTAAAAGAGTTCCGCATCCCGCCGCGCCTCGAGCACGTGACCCGCGCTCAGCATGCAGCTGAAAGGAATAAGATAATCACAGACTCCATCTCCATCTCAGTTACGTCATCTGCGAACTGCTATCAGCGCGCAAACAAAGGATGAAGAAAAGAGATGCTACGGGAAAGGTATCGAAACGTAGCAGTCTTCACGCGGCCTCCTTCACTTCAAGCGGAAATCACGGCCGACGTCGCGATGGGCTCCGAGTCGCTTGTCCCCTGCGGGGTGTGATGGTCTCCGCGGTCTTCAGGTAGTCGAGCGCTTCCTTGCCGGACTCCCTGTGCAAGTCGGTGTCGGGTGCCAAGTCGAGATACCGCTGCAGGGCATCAGCCGCCTCCTGGAAGTTCTTCTTATCGCCGGAAGCGAACAGCGCGAGACCGAGGACACGGATGGCGTCCACATGGTTCGGTTCCGAAGCGAGAATTTTCCGCGCTTCGGCAACGGCGAGATCTGCAGAGCCGGCGTCGAAAAGCATCTGAAGCGCTTCGACGCGGTACCTTGTTTTCTTAGCCGGATCAGTTTCGACGGCGAGGTACTCCTGATACGCTTCCCACGCCGCAGGCCCTTGCGTGTAATCAACTTTCGTCGCTACAAGGCGCATTGCCCGAGCATAGGCCGATAGCGCGGCGAGCCTGTTGTGCGCGTAACTTTGTTGCCGGACGGGATCAGACGCGGGCGCGCCCTTGATGACATTTACCGCTTTTCGAGACGCTTGGGCGGCTTCCGACCAGTCCTTCTTAGCTGCCTCGGTCCCCGTATCTCTTTTCTTTCTATCTTCGTCCCTGACGGCAACGTTGAAGCGGTCAACCCCGCGACGAATCAGTGCCTCGGACAGGTTCGTCAGAAGCGCCGGCTCGTCCGGACGAACGGCGAGCCCCTCACGGTACTGGGCGATTGCCTCGTCGTACTGCCCCGCGTTAATCGCCTCGTTTCCAGCTTTGAAGGTGCGGGCGACGATCTCGTTCGTGGCGGCGATCTTCCGATTCTCCTCCTCGATCCGCGCGCTCTCGCGCTCCAGTCTCTCGCGTGCCACCCTCGCCGCAGCCGATTCAGCGGCCGGCGCGATAGGCGTACTCGGCGGGGTTGTACTGCCGGACGTTGTGCGCGGATTAGCGTCGGCAGTCGCAGAGCCTGCAGGTGGCGTTAACCTCGACTGCTCCGGCGCGTTTTGTGTGGGCATCTGCCCTTTCAACGCGACGTAGACCGTCCTTCTCAACTCGGGTGTGAAATACTTTTTAAGAACCTCGTCCCGCAGCCAAAGGTCCATCTCGTATTTCCCTCGCAACGCGAACCACTTTGGCTTATCAGCACCGGTCACTTTTCCTTCGAAGGGTTCAATAGCCTTGTAATGCGCATTGCGATACTCGACTTCCAGCCGCTGCTCGTCTGGCGTGAAGTGGCGATCTGTCCTTCGCTGTGAAAGGGCCAGATCGTAAACAAGCTGGCGCAGCTGCCAGAATATTCCGGCTTGCTTGGCCGCTGTCTCCATCGCATCAACGCCTCTCACGTCTGCTTTGATCCTCTCAAGTGAAGGAAACTGGCTGAGGTATGGCGGGCTCGTCGTCTGTCCTTGTATCTTCGGCGTGAGCAACAATGCCAGAGCAGCCACAAGAACGAGAATGGTTGGTTTAAGATTCATTTCTCCTCCTTAAGCTGGCAGAAAGCAGGCCGCTGGCTGCGGCAATTGTTTCACGTTTTCTTTGCGAAGCTTGACGCCAAGGTTCAGCTGAGCCGCTCGATCAGGGCGGCTGCCAACGAACGTTGGAATTGAATCGCGCGTATCGGCTCCAATGAATTGTTCGAGGGCGCGGCAAGGCTATGGGCGTTTCATAAAAACTTCTTCAAGCTGTGATTTGCTGATTTCAAATGCTGTTTTTGTTTCAGCAAACTTTCTTTCAAATAAATACCCTTCGCCGCCGTTGAGTGGAGTAATCTCCGGATACATTAAAGTCCAATCTACGGGCAAATACTTTTGTTTAGCAAAATTTCTGTGGTCAACCCCAACTTGAACCCTTCCCGTCGTGTAACCAAATTCACGCACCAATGCGGTTGATATTGCTTTCAAGCCTAACCATCTATTTTGTTTCACACAGTAAATATGCAGAGACGCCCCCGGGAATTCGCCTCTTGAAACGAATACATAATTACCGTCGGCGTAATTAACGCCAAGGTGGTCGCCAGCAACAACGGAAGATTTTAAATCAAAACGTGACCATGTTCTTCGTCTCAAATCAAAAACGGCAATCCCGATTCCATTGCTGCCCATCCACAAAGCGTTTCCAACTCGAAACAGACCGTTAGTCGCGTCTGGCGTTCCGGCTCCGTCCTCCGGTCGTATAAACCAGCCGGCAGCTTCTGCTAAAGCAAACAATGGATAAACACGGCAAGTTTTCGCGGCTAAGTTTTCTGCCACCAGTCCCTCACCTCGACTATTTCTGTAAAACCGATGAGCCTCATAGTAAATATTGTCACCAACCCGAATTACTTTACTCGAAGCGGAATAAACTTCATCGGCCTGGTCGCTCGGCGAGCAATTCTCGCCTTCATAAGAAACATTTGTCGCCAACAATTTAAAGTTACCGGGTACAACCAGCAAAGGATCGGTTAACTGGTTGTTCGTCTGGCCGTTACTACTAACGGATAAAATCAGCAAAAGGAAAGCAAGCAAAAGTTTTCTTTTCATTTCTAAATTCTCAACCCAGCTTGTCGCTACAAGTCCTTGTTAGACCGATAGGCGCGCCCCAGACGTGCGCCTGAGCCTTCGCGCGCTGATGCGAAACGCCAACATGCAGGCGATCGCGCTGCCAGGCAGCACGAGTGCACTGGCTACGACGGCTAGTCCCGCAATCGCCTCTGGTGGTGCGTACCTTGGATCCATCGTGGCGCCGGGTACGTACGGCGGAATGCGGTCGAGTTGAAAAAGAAACCACGCTGCAGACCAGCCCAAGGCAAAATCGCCAGCAGAGTGTAGATCAGTGCGGGGCGAACACGCTTGCTGCTTCGATTAAAGAGATCTGCAACCGCGATACCAACTACCGCAGGAGGGATCCAGAAGCCGACCAGGAGGACGAGACTTGGCAGGCGATCAGGGATCACGATAGACCTCCAGTGTTCTGGCTAACGATTGAGTTGTCGCGGCGCTGAAAGCAAGGATGAATTATGAAACGCTGAACGCGGAATTTCTTAATTCGTTGTTCGACCTTATCACTCCTGGCCTGTGCCGTTACATCGACTACATCGCCCGGTGCCATGGCAGGCTCCACAACTGCCTGGTCCTGAACCGTTATCGCCGGTTCCGTTACAAGTTCCCTGACACCTTCCACTGCCGTTACACAAACTACAGTTTGCCATCGCACCCTCCTCACTATTGAATCGAGTTTAAGTTAAGCAGCTGATCTCATGGCGTCTAGCACCAACACTACGACCATTCAATTCAACCTAGTCAGATAAATCAAGTTAACAAACGTTCTATGCATTCGAGCTCCCATAAGTCGAACCCTTCACTATACCGACGCATCGGATACCTGACTTCATCTTCCAAGTTGAGTTTCAGCCCGGGTCGGCACGCCGATGTCTCAGCTGCAAGGCTTTATAGGTTAACGCGGTTCCTTTTCCTCTGTTGTCGACTCGCTTTTGGTTTTAAGGTGGCAGCGGTAGCAAGGAACATGCGGAGTGGGAGTGACGAATCTGCAAGGTTAAGCGCCTGAACGCTTATAACAAGTCTTTCGCACCCCCGCTCTCCGCTTTAGCCCAATAACGAACCCTCAAATGATGTCGCACTGAGCGGCTCTACTATAAATCTTTCGCCGGGCTGAAGAAAAGCATGTTTGATGTTCAGCAATGCTCTAGCAACTACAGCTCCCAGCGGAGGACACATGAACCAATATCCAGCCTGCCTCGGTATCGACTGGGCGGATAAGAAGCACGACCTTTGTTTGCTCGACACCGCCACCGGCAAGAAGACTCGCCTGGTCTTGCCGCACACGTCCCAGGCCATCAACGAATACTTCACCGGCCTCCGCGCTCGTTATCCAGGACAACCGATTGCCGTGGGTCTGGAACAGTCGCGTGGTCCCTTGTTGTTTGCGCTTTTACAGTTTGACTTCCTGGTCATCTACACCATCAACCCCACCACGCTGGCGAAGTATCGCCAAGCCTTCTCGCCCTCGCGCGCCAAGGACGATCCTACTGATGCTGAGTACGCGGCCGAGTTGTTAATGAAGCACAGCGACCGGCTCAAGTGCTGGCATCCCGACGATGACCAGACCCGCACCCTGCGCTATCTGGTCGAGCATCGCCGCCGGCTCATCGGTGATCGCACCCGCATCAGCAACCGTATGACTTCACTCCTGAAATGCTACTTCCCTCAGGTATTGTCGTGGTTCCCGGACCTCAGCACGGTGCTCGTCTGCGACTTTCTCTTGCGCTGGCCAGCGCTGGAACGACTGCGCGGCGTTAAGCGCACCACCCTCCTGAACTTCTTCCGCGCTCATCACTCTGTCCGCACCTGCACCCTCGAGAAAAGACTCGCAGCTATCAAAGAGAGTGTGCCGCTCACTACCGACCGCGCCATCATCAACTCTTCCCTGCTGATGATCACTGCCTTGGCGGCACAGATGAAAACCACCATCGAAGCTATCCGCCAGTTTGATCTGGAGATTGAGAAACTCTCTGCCGCCCATCCCGACTTCCCACTCTTCCAGTCCCTGCCGGGCGCCGGCGAAGTCTACGCTTCCCGACTGCTCGCCGTGATGGGCACGCAACGCGATCGCTGGGGCTCGGCGCAGGAGCTCGCTTGCTTCTCAGGCATCGCTCCGGTGATGGAGCGCAGCGGTCAATCAACCTGGATCCGCTGGCGCTACTTCTGCCCCAAGTTCATGCGCCAGAGCTTTCACGAATACGCCGGTGAGTCAGTCAAGCATTCCTTCTGGGCCAGGGCTTACTACGAACAACAAATAGCCAAAGGCAAAAACCGCCAGGCTGCAGTGAGAGCGCTAGCTTATAAGTGGATCAGAATCATCTGGAAGTGCTGGCAAACCCGCACGCCTTATAACGAGGTGAGGTATCTGGAAAACCTGCGCAAGAAGGGTTCGCCCTTGCTGTCTTACGCCGCGAAAAATGCTGCCTGACTCAAAAATCTCTTGACTCGTCAGCCTCAGATGGCTTGTTAGATTGCGCTGTTCGAGGGGACGCGCTATTTCGCTTACGAACCCTAACGGAGCGGCGGCTCACATACCGATAGCTGTTCCCGCTCCAGGCATAGCTGTAGAAGTCCGTAGACTTCCGCACGCCACTTTGATAATCAAAAACCGGAATCTTCACTACGATCTTACCCCTACGCACATAAGCCTCTGGATTGTAGGAGCTTTCGCGGCAAAATCCCGCCCCGCTAGGCATCCCGGTAGCCGACCAGATTAGCCGATGATCTTTTCTTCTACGCTCGAAAACATACAAGTCGAGGCAGTGACCATTGCCACTCGTAGTCACCACCAGGATTTGATTACGCGAACGCAGTCGTTTCGTATCAACGCTGTCAATGAGCGTATCGGATTCATCGGGAACGCCCGCCAACAGCCGCAGCTTACGAATTGATGCTGTAGATAAGCACGACTTGCGCGCCCACTCACGATCCTCTTTGAGATGGCGCGCAACGTAATCCTGTTGCTGAACTTGAGCGAAAGAGATAAAGCTGGGCAGGAGCGCGAGCGAAAAGTAAAAGCCAACAATAAGCATTGCGTTTCTCATACCCTCACATAACGAACGCAATCTGACCCCAGCCTTCAGCTGCCGCGGGCGATTAGCATCCGAGCTGAGGGAAAGATTAGTTAGGAAAAAGGCTATAGCGCCGTCAGCTACGAGGCGTTGTTCAGCTGCTAGCGCTAAGCTCCAACTGCTGCAGAATATGCTCGATCGCGAGCCCCGTTCGATCAATGCCGGCGCTGCAATGCACGAGTATGGGCTTCGGCAAATCTTTATAAGCCTCCCATACTCGCGCCAGATCTCCGTCCCTAAGTGGAGGGCTTTGGTAATCCCGCGCAGGGATGTGCTCGACGTTGAAACCCAATTCGCGATAGTAGGAAATCAACCCATCAGGTAGTTTGCTGTAAAACCCGAGTTGATCCTCTGCAAGGAAGCAGATGATCGATTTGATGCCGAGGGATTTTACTTCCTCAATCCAATCAGCCACTGAAGCCTGCTCCACAATCTCGGTCGGGTAACCCGGTCGGTGACTGCGAGCCAGGATATTTGGAACCACCCATCTAAGCATATTTGATTTTCTCGAACCCTTTGCCCTCATGCGGGCATTAGCTGCGGCGCGCGATATTGAAGCTGACAGAAAGATGTTAGTTGAGAAAGAGGCTATCGCTTTTCGAGACAGCACGCGTCTTCTAATCTAAACAAACATTTCATCAGCTACCTTTGACGAGCTTTGACAAGGCCAGCTGCGAATCTTGCTCCGTAATATAGTTCTCTGAATTCAAACGCCAGGTAGTGACTGCCTTGAAACCGTAGGTCTGCATTCCTTGAAAAGCCTCGGTTGCGGTCTGCACGCCCGGTCCAGTAGGAGTGCTATGCTGAGCAGCCTCAAATTTTGCGCCATAGGCAAAAGCGTCAGGATGGATACCAAGTGTGACGAAGTCGCCCGGAAGACTTGTGCTGGAATACATTTGAAACGCAATGATATCAAAATGCTCATTCACCGTTTCGGGGTCGAGATTGTCCGTTGTGGCAGGGCACATTGTTAGTAGCATTCCGGCAGCTTTAAGCACTGGCCCAACCGCGGAAAACGTTGTCTTGAATTGAGCCTGCGTTGTGTCGTCGCTGAGGTAATGCCACTCCCAATCAATATCGAACCCGTTAAGCCCATAGTGCTTGAGGTAAGTAACAACATTGTTCGCAAATGCCTCGGCTGATTTCTGATCAGGATTATCAGGGTCTTTATAAATCTGGGAGATCAGATGCTGCTTGCCATAGAGCAATGTGAGGCAGATCTTGATTGTAGGATTCGCCTTTCTGGCATCACGAATGATCCACTCCATGTAATCCTGATCGGTGGGACCCAAGGCGTTTTTTGGATGCGTAACCTTATCCAGAAACAGAGTGTAGCTACTGCCGTCGCCCACCGGAATTGTCTTGCTACTGGTGGGAACGATATCAACAAAACAGAGATTGATGATGTCGTTGGCTTGATAAAGCCCTTTACTGATCAGGCGTTGAAAGGCACTGTTGGGGCTGTTGTAATTGGTGCCCGCCGGATCATCCTCACTCAACATTATCCAGGCGTTACACATCGGGGGAAGTTTCGAAGCAAAGGGCGGATTTGTTGATGGCTGACTCATTGAATTTCTCCTTAGCTGAAAGTCCAACGTCAAATGTCCATAGTCGAATGTCTATTCCGCATACCAGACCTTGGACATTTACCTGAACACCAGGTAACTACTGGCAGTTTCCAAGCTATTTGAGCGATGGGGGCGCGCCCAACGGGAATGACACAATTGAAAATTGTCCGCACGCCAACGACTCTCCATCTGGAATTATTTCCGTAAACAGGAACGCCGTGCCCTTGTCGTGCTTTGATGTACGAACCGCATACCAGTATTTACGCATCGGCGTTCTTTCGCCATTTTCATAGATCCGATAGCCTATCTCCTCATTCTTGAACTCAGCCTCGAGCGGTTTCCCATAGATCGAATATACCTTCTCGGCCAGAGGCTTCATGTCTTTTTCTGGAACCCCGTCGCGAAAGGCTTGCTCCATTTTCTGACGCAACCTGTCATAACGGTCTGCGATAATATCTTTGACAACGCTGTCACTAAGCTCGCGCGCCTTCCTGGGATCGATAGACGAACCGTCAGCTGCTGATTGGTTGGGCGAAACAGACTGGGAACCAGAAGGCTTCTTAGTCTGAGCGCAACCTGCTACCGAGAGTGTAAGGACCAGCAGATGAGAGATTATAAGTCGCTTCACATTTTCACCATTCAAGTCCCTGCCTGCCGTTGTTAGGCGCACCTCGAGCATTGGCCGACCCACAGTCTAGGACTGGCTAGTGGGGACTCTGACCGGAACCTTTTCCGCCTCCTGGAGCATTCTGCGGAAGATGACGTCGAAACCGATGCCTGCTGTAAAGGCGACCAGCGCCACCGACAGGAATTGAATTTTATCTTGCGCCCTCACGAGTGACGCGCCCGGTTCCAGTAGCTGAGGCGCACCGATCAGTTGCGGGATGAGGTAGGCGATCCCGACCACTAAGCCCGCCGCCACGCCAAGCATCGCAGCGAGCCTCGGTTCTAGCGTCATCGTGGTGGTGGTCAACCCCCGTACGAGCGCGCCCGTGGCGCCCGCCGAGAGGAGCGCCCCACCCATGGTCACCAGGAACCAACGCGGCGCGTCGACGCCGAGCAGGCCAAGAGCGAGCGTGGCCAGGAGTGCTGTCAACGCGATCGCAAACCAGGCAGTCCCGCGGCCTTGGCTCTTCATGCGCGCGAACTCACGCTCGCGCTCACGATCTCGCTGAAGGCGCTCCGCTTCCTTCAGGTGCTGATCGCGAAGCCACGCGACGAGCTGAGATGGACTCGAATTCTGAGAGGACGGGTATCCGTTGATCCGAGTGGCCAACTCAGTGCGGAGTATCTGCGCCGAACCGCGGAACTTGTCGATTGCCAGGAGCGGCAGTCCGCGCCCTACGGCGACCTGACCGGCGTTGAGCGTGGACTGACCTCCAGCCATCAGCAGCGTAGCCTGCACACTGTCACGTGCGGCGAGGGAGCGATAGAACGGGGCCTCCCAGTTCGAACCCGGAAAGGGATCCTCGTGAAACAGCTGAGGATGCGTGTCTTGTTCCTCAAATTTCACCTGACCGCGCTGATCTTCCGAGTAGCGTACGTCAATGCAGGGCGCAGACTCACCGGGAGGTAACGCGGCCACGAATCCACGCACGACGTGGGGCTCAAGTGACTTGTCGTTCGAGAAGTAAACTACGAGCCCGAAACCAGTCTCGGCAAGCGAGCGGCCGAGCGCCTGCGCGTACTCGCGCGCCTCCTGGCCCAACTGCGGATCCGCGTCCAGGTTATAGAAACCACCGACTACAGCCACGCGTGGCCTGGGTTCGTCTGCCATCTCATCCTCCCGTCGGACTGCTAAGCTCTCGCCCGCGCCTAATGTCAGAGTTGACCGGACGGCGCGAGGCTATTCAACGTTCACTACACCAATCAAGTTACGAAGACGCTCCGCCGCTCAGTTCAACGATTTGTTCGGCAGAAGGTTCAAAGGCGCCACGGATCATAGGTACCAAAACTCCAGACGTGCCCTTCAACATCACGGCAGATGAAGCCGCGCCCACCATAGTCTTCATCTCTGATCTCGCGCAGAATCTCCGCACCTGCTGACTTGACTCGGGTATATACCGCGTCGGCGTCAGAGACCACTACGTACATATTGTGTGTTTCGGCGCCGACAGTTCCAAGCATGATCATCCCATTGCCAAAGCTAAGTTGAGCATGGGCTATTGATCCATCTTCGTTCGGTACGATGAGTTGCCTTTCGAAGCCGAATACTTCGCAAAGCCACTGGACCGCGGCTGCCTCGTCGCGATATCGAATGGATGGAATGACGGTCGTCTTGGTGTCTCTAGCGAGGCTCGACATGAGGCTCTCCTTGAGGCATTGCTACGCGCTCACAATCGCGGTCAAGACGCTGGCGCCGCCGCGGGCGATCAACATCCAAGCGACGGAATAGGATTACTTTAGAAGCATTCAACGCCGCGCTAGCCGCAAGAGACGTCGCTCTACCACGGCATTAATCTAAGGCTTACAGATCACTGAGACGGGAATGTTTAGGTTGTCCCAATTGCCCCGGAGATCGTACCCCTTCCTGTGTGGGCTATCAATTATGACGCGGTCGTAGTTAACTGCCAGGCAATACAGTAGGGATTCAGTCTTACTCTCAGGAAAGTTAGCGGCATATTCTATGCGGCTCCCATCTTGAAACTCAACCTTACACCATATCCAATTCGCCCCTGATTGGTGCGAAAACAGAAGCCTCAGGTTGCTATCCGGCTGGACATCGAAAACGAAAAACATGTCTGCAGATTTGATTTGCAGATAATTGATTACCTTGTTGGTGTCATTCGTGATGAGCAACTGATCGGTCCCAGCATCCTGTGGCCTATCCGGATTTCGCCAGAACCTCAGAACATTTTCTTTAACCCAGGTATGTTCTGGATAGGCAAGTTCAAAGCTAATATCCAAAGCGTCCCCGCGATGAGCCACCTGATCCTTGACCAGAAGTTGCTCGTTCTTCATAAGGTTGTATCTGACGACGGAGTCAATAAAGAATCCACCTCGCCCCTTATCTCCCGTGAGTTCGACTGTGTAAGTGCTATTTGGCGAGGAGGTGGAGAGCCAAACCGGGGGTTCAGCAAACCACCAGCGAACGATCAGCACTGAGCTCAGAATACCCACTACCAGGGAGACCGCCACTATCAACAGAGCTAAGAACCTGTAAGACCTCTTCATCGCTTTGATCATTCCGGTTCGCGGATGTCTAACGCTTTCACTCAACTGACGGTGGCGATCAGCATTCGAGCTACAAAGTAAAGCAATACTCGAGATGCATGCTACTGCTGTTCATCAGCTGCAAGGTTTTATAGGTTAACGCGGTTCCTTTTCCTCTGTTGTCGACTCGCTTTTGGTTTTAAGGTGGCAGCGGTAGCAAGGAACATGCGGAGTGGGAGTGACGAATCTGCAAGGTTAAGCGCCTGAACGCTTATAACAAGTCTTTCGCACCCCCGCTCTCCGCTTTAGCCCAATAACGAACCCTCAAATGATGTCGCACTGAGCGGCTCTACTATAAATCTTTCGCCGGGCTGAAGAAAAGCATGTTTGATGTTCAGCAATGCTCTAGCAACTACAGCTCCCAGCGGAGGACACATGAACCAATATCCAGCCTGCCTCGGTATCGACTGGGCGGATAAGAAGCACGACCTTTGTTTGCTCGACACCGCCACCGGCAAGAAGACTCGCCTGGTCTTGCCGCACACGTCCCAGGCCATCAACGAATACTTCACCGGCCTCCGCGCTCGTTATCCAGGACAACCGATTGCCGTGGGTCTGGAACAGTCGCGTGGTCCCTTGTTGTTTGCGCTTTTACAGTTTGACTTCCTGGTCATCTACACCATCAACCCCACCACGCTGGCGAAGTATCGCCAAGCCTTCTCGCCCTCGCGCGCCAAGGACGATCCTACTGATGCTGAGTACGCGGCCGAGTTGTTAATGAAGCACAGCGACCGGCTCAAGTGCTGGCATCCCGACGATGACCAGACCCGCACCCTGCGCTATCTGGTCGAGCATCGCCGCCGGCTCATCGGTGATCGCACCCGCATCAGCAACCGTATGACTTCACTCCTGAAATGCTACTTCCCTCAGGTATTGTCGTGGTTCCCGGACCTCAGCACGGTGCTCGTCTGCGACTTTCTCTTGCGCTGGCCAGCGCTGGAACGACTGCGCGGCGTTAAGCGCACCACCCTCCTGAACTTCTTCCGCGCTCATCACTCTGTCCGCACCTGCACCCTCGAGAAAAGACTCGCAGCTATCAAAGAGAGTGTGCCGCTCACTACCGACCGCGCCATCATCAACTCTTCCCTGCTGATGATCACTGCCTTGGCGGCACAGATGAAAACCACCATCGAAGCTATCCGCCAGTTTGCTCTGGAGATTGAGAAACTCTCTGCCGCCCATCCCGACTTCCCACTCTTCCAGTCCCTGCCGGGCGCCGGCGAAGTCTACGCTTCCCGACTGCTCGCCGTGATGGGCACGCAACGCGATCGCTGGGGCTCGGCGCAGGAGCTCGCTTGCTTCTCAGGCATCGCTCCGGTGATGGAGCGCAGCGGTCAATCAACCTGGATCCGCTGGCGCTACTTCTGCCCCAAGTTCATGCGCCAGAGCTTTCACGAATACGCCGGTGAGTCAGTCAAGCATTCCTTCTGGGCCAGGGCTTACTACGAACAACAAATAGCCAAAGGCAAAAACCGCCAGGCTGCAGTGAGAGCGCTAGCTTATAAGTGGATCAGAATCATCTGGAAGTGCTGGCAAACCCGCACGCCTTATAACGAGGTGAGGTATCTGGAAAACCTGCGCAAGAAGGGTTCGCCCTTGCTGTCTTACGCCGCGAAAAATGCTGCCTGACTCAAAAATCTCTTGACTCGTCAGCCTCAGATGGCTTGTTAGATTGCGCTAAAAGTGGCCCCGAGCGCGTCACAACGGTTCGTAATATCGAATGGATGGAATGACGGTTGTCTTGGTGTCTTTAGCGAGGCTCGACATGAGGCTCTCCTTGCCGGATTGCTACCGCACCCCATACTCGCGGACAAGACGCTGGCGCAGCAGGTTCTGGCGCGCAATGTCAGACTTGATACCGCGTTCAGGTGCATGCCGTTGTTGGATTGGAGCGTCGATGGCCGTCTCATCAATCTGGGTTAGGAGTGAAGGCGACCAAAGCCTCTTTCTTGAGTTGCCTCAGTTGCGAGGCTTTAGCTGCGGGATTCGAACAAAAGGCACTATCTAGTGTGCTAAATCAACATGCTCCAAAGTGACTTCATCTTTTGCCCAATAGATTGTGCTACTCGGGCCTTTTCTTTTGACGTTTACCTTCTCCAAGCTGCCGCAAATCTCCTTGTGCATACTCAAGCCTTTTGGTCCTGGAGCAGATGCCGGTGAAGAGCTTGCCATCTCGAATGCCCGCATACACTAAATATTTTTCGCCAACGCGGTAGTGCGTGCTTTCAGCGGCATTCTCAGTTGTCACAAAAACTTCATCAGTTTCGACTCCTTTCCAGGAATTTTCAACGCGAAATCGCGCCTGGAGGAAGTTGACTCCGCTCTTCGTCTCAAGGACCTCCCCTGAGAAGACTGCAGCAGATGCTTTGAGCGCGCCCTTTACTGACTTCGGTTCAACCAGGCACCTCGTGTTCGAATTTGCATAATGACTTGGAAGCAAACATGGCAACAAAAGCAGCGCGAACATGATTAGGGTTTTCATGTTGAAACTTATTTCCAAGTGCCAATTTTGTGTCACCTTAACGGCTCTCCCGAAACGACGTGCCAATGCAGATGTTTTGATTCCTGGTACTCCCCCAGATTGGTTATCACCCTACATGCCCCGCATTCCTCCACCATCTGAGCCGCAACTTGTCGAACGATCCTTATCAATTCAAGCAGGAGTTTATTATCCTCTTCGCCGACAGTGAGCAGAGAGCCAATGTGGCGTTTGGGAATTACAACGACGTGCCGAGGATAGAATGGGCGGGTGTGTTCGAACGCCAGCACATAATCTGTTTCGAAGACTTTTTTGACGGGAGTGCTCCCACTTAACACTTCGTCGCAATAAAAATCATTTGTCATAATCACCACACCCCTAGCTACATTGCCTGGTGAGGTTTCTGAGACGGTATTAGAGCAGTCCAGTTGCAATGCCAACGCCCGCGATAAGCCATCCCACAATTACTGAGCCAAATATCAAAACTAGTAAGAACTCTTGAAGAAAACTCAGGTTGGTTTCTGTCCCGGCCACCATGCTCACAATCGGCAGAAAGGTTAGCCAGGTTGTCAACGACACAAAGAGTCAGCGCGCGCCCGCCTGTCGCGCGCTTCTTACTTTATCTGGATTCAGAATGTCGGCTCCGATCAAGAATCCGAAGATTTCAGCTGGAATTCCAGGAACGATGATGTACCAAACCAGTAGGGACGACAGTGTGCTGCCTACCTTTCCCTGTTGGGCAAGATCGTACAGGATCAGCAAGACTCCCGGGATGCCTCCAACGGCATAGAGAAGAGAACGGCGTGCAATCTTTGCGTTAAGCTGTTGCCCATTCCTTGAAGTCCAGCTCCTGATTACTCCTTCGACGTGAGGTAAGAAAGGATCAGCAGTGCGAATCCTGACTACGATGCCGTCGGCGCGTCCAGTTGAATGAGTTGTTATGCCCGGATTTTTATTTTTTATTCAACACGGCTTCCCGTTCTTTAGCCTTTGCTAATGATGGGACATCGAACATCCGACGCAGTTCATCAGTTACACTGGAATCTACGGTGTAAAGTTTCATGGGTGAATCCGGCCCGACTGATCTGTACTGCGTAGCGAAGCGTTGCGGCCTCCCTATATTCATCAGAAAGCGGTCTTCGCTCGCTGCCGCCAACCACCTGGTGCCACTGTCATTTTTGCCTCGGCTGATGGCGACGACACAGAATTCATGTGCCAGCAGATAATCTTCAGGCGCATCGCCGTGTTGAAGAAGCATCGCGGCATGGTAGTAGTCGGCGCCGGTTTGCAACCGGTTCTGCGCGTAGAGTTCTTTCACCCGCGCTAATCGCGCCTTGTCTCGCGGACCGACTACTGCCCAATCAATGGACTTTCCGGCGCCAGGTGTGCGGTCGGCTTGATCCTCCCGAAACAGACGCGCTAATTCATCGTTATCTTTGAGTGACTGCGTAGTTGGAGCTTGTTGACTTGAATGAAAAGACTGCGAAGGAAAGAGCCAAATAGCGTATAGAGTGAAGATAATGATAGAGGGCAAAGTTTTGAGAGTCGGATGTAACATATCAATTACTCCTCTTTTGACTTCAGCGTAAACAGCACCGTCGCACGAGTCGTACGCGGGCGGTCCAGCGCCCCGGAGATTTTTCGTCCAGACGGCCGCGAATTTTTCAGCCTCGCTTTTTCAACCCTGCAAAGCTCCCACGAACCCTGAGCGGTTGGTAGGGCCACGCCGCAGTTTTTCCTGAGACAGCATTCTTGCAGATAGCGACTTCCAGTTGGAAGCTTCCTTCGAGTTCATCCGAGCCCTTGCCCGCCGTGGTGTGAAGATAGCCAACGGTCGGATCTGAGGGTCGGCAGTTGAATTTCAACGGTCTGCCCCCGAGTTTTACCGGAAATGCGATGTGTGTTGCTTGAGCGAGTCGTCCTTCGCCGTCGGTCTCGATCAAAACGTCCCAACCGCCGTCTGCGGTAAGCTCGATATGATTGGGTGCTATCTTGCCGACCTGAGCGCCAGAACTTGCCTGATCGAACCGCGGTCCCCGATCGTAACCGAAGATGGCGCCAGGGATCTCCCAGGGTGCGCGGCCTGAATTGAAGGCAGGCATCTCTACCTGAACCTCGAAGGCCGGGCCTTCGATTAATCGCGAAGTTTCCGAAACACCAGGGCCAACCGGCTTGTCTCTTCGCAGTCTCAGCGCGACTAGACAGGCAAGCAGCAACGTCAGCGCGATGATGATCACCAATAGCTTCTTGCCACGCATTATTACCACTGTCCCATTACTGTTCTAGAAACGAGGCGTAGCCTGGATTCGGTTGCCATGTTCTCTTTCTAAGAATGAAAGCGCCTGAAGCACAGTCACTCGGTACAGTTCAGCAAGCGACCGAAACTATTGCCGATTGTCGGGTTGCGATCGCCGATGGTCCTGGCCAAAGGAGCCAATCGGAAATCTGCAATTGGAAATTCGCAATGGTAAGGTCGATCGCGCTCGTACTGTGCCGCCGGGCGCGCTTTCAAGCTTCAGCGAATTCCCTTCCACCATCACCGTCACGGAAGAATTCAAATCACGCGAGCGATAGACACGTTGTGTCGCCTTCTGAAAATCAGCAGCCGTGGCGCGGGGAATTTCCATGAATTTCTGCGGGTTGCGATCGACGAGTGGGAACCAGGAACTCTGTATCTGCACCATGATGCGATGTCCCCGCCGAAATGCATGGTAGGTGTCCGGCAGGTCAAAAGTGATTGCGGCCGGTTTGTTGGGAACAAACGGCTCGGGCTTCTCAAAACTGTGACGATACTTTCCGCGGAACGGCTCGCCGCGCACGAGCTGCTGATAACCACCCATCCTCACCGCGTTGACTGCCGGCCTTTGCCCTTCCGGAAGAGGCGGCTGCGGATAATCTCCTGGATAAACATCAATCACCTTAACTACAAAATCGGAGTCGGTACCCGAGGTCGAAACGTTGAGCCGGACTTTGATTGGTCCTGCGATGATCAGATCTTGCTCTAGTGGTGCAGTCTGATAAACAAGCACGTCTGGTCGCTGCGAAGCGAAGCGTTGATCCTCGGTAGCGTAGTCGAACGTCATGCCGTCAACGATATATCCAACAAAGGGCACCGGCCGATTGGGATCACTAATATATTCATCAAACACTAACTGACCTGCCTCAGTCGGCGCTGCAACGCTTAGTGAGCTGGAGTTGCGAAAGTAGAGAGTAAGTGGCTTCAAGTTTTTCGGCGGCCAACTCTCCTTTCGCCGCCACTCATTGATACCTGTCAGAAACATGAAAGCTTCAGGTAAATCGGCGGGCTGGTCCTTAAGATAGTGCATGAAAAAAGGAAATTGGATCTGCTCGCGGAAAAATTCCCCGGTCTTCACACCGAAGTTGAGATTGCCGAGTTTGTCTCCGTCTCCGCGCGACCAGCCGCCGTGACCCCATGGACCCATCACAAGTTGATTGACGGTAGTTGGATTATTTTTCTCCACCGCGTTGTAAATATGAAAGGGCCCAACAGGATCCTCGGCGTCAAACCAGCCACCGACGTTAAGCACCGCACAACGAACGTTGTTCATAAAGCGCCACAAGGAACGACTCTTCCAGTACTCGTCGTAAGTCGTGTGATCGATTATCTCCTGCCAGTACTTCGCCTCCCCGCCCAACAAGCGATCATTAACTGTCGCGAGGGGTCCGATGTTGAGATAGAACTCATAGCCGTCTGGCGTCCCGGGATCGAAGCCAACTCTACGCTTGGGCGGTGACGGATCCCCTTTGCGCGGAACGAAGCTGGAATAGAAACCAAAGTTGGCTGAGAGCATGAAGGCACCGTTATGGTAAACGTCGTCGCCCATGTAGTAATCGGCGGTCGGCGCCTGCGGCGATGCGGCTTTTAGAGCCGGGTGCGAATCGATAATGCTTGCGGCAACGTGAAAGCCCGGCTGCGAGATGCCGATCATGCCGGCTCGTCCGTTATGGTTGGGAATATTTTTTAGCAGCCACTCAATCGTGTCGTAAGTGTCGGTGCTCTCGTCGATGTCTTTTGCGCTACGTTTATTCGGCGCATAAGGCCGCACCTGGGCAAACTCGCCCTCAGACATGTAGCGTCCACGCGCGTCCTGGTGAACAAAAACGAAGCCTTCTTTTTCAAAGCTCGGCGAGGGGCCAACGTTCGATCGATAATTGTCGATGCCATAAGGCCCGACGCTGTAAGGTGTGCGCGTAATCAGAAAAGGATAACTGCGGGAAGCATCTTTGGGCACATAGATCGAAGTAAAGAGTCGCACACCGTCGCGCATTGGCACGCGATACTCATACTTTGTATAACGAGCACGTACTGCATCAACGCCGCTCGCAGCAGTCTGGGCCTGTAAACAACTTGCTGAAAGAAGCAGAAACGCGATCGCAAACATCTGGCGGCGCGAGAGTGACGAGAGCAAGGTGGACACAGTGGTGACCCTCCGAAATAGTTTGGCTGTCTTATAAACACCACCGGCGGGTAATTGGTGCCGGTATCTCGTTATCGAACTAAATTTTCCAACGCTTAGTGGTGTTGCGGCATGATAACTTTTCGCGTCAAGGCCGGGCAATCTCTTTGCTCGATGAACTCAATGAAATCTAGAACCATCTAACCGCCAGGACTTCAAGAAACGCCAAGGGGCCATGCATGCTGAAGCGGTGGGTTGTATCAAGATTTAATTCAATGTCACAGCTCTGGAATTCATGGCCTCCCTGGCGTTTCTTGGTGTCTTGGCGATAGATGGTTCTAGCCGTAGCCGGCTCATCGTGTTGCTCCTGGCCCGACAAAAAGGGGTGGCCACGGAGGACCACCCCTAACGACTTACTTCTCGGTGCGCGAATTCAGTTCGCGATCTTTACGACCAGCTTTTCTCTATTCCGCACCACGTTCAATGCATAGCCGGAACCTGGAGCAATCAACGGTTTGATCGAATCCGACAAAACAGCTCTGCCATTGATCGCTTCAATTACGTCACCCGTTCGCAGTCCGGATTTGTACGCGAGCTTTTGCGGGTTAACGTAAACCACAAGCAGGCCCGAGCCGGCGCCGAAGCGCAACGCAACTGCCGGTTTCAAAGCAATCGTCTCAATACCTTCACTCATCAACATGCCCGCGAGCGAATTTGAGGCGCCACTAAACGAGCGCAGGATTCGTTCTACATTTACTTCGGCCGATGGTCCACCGTCCTCGGTGGAACCGGAGAAGCCGACTGGACCGTTACTCAAAGTAACTTCAACGGCTTTAGTAACAGCTTGTCCCGGTTGCGCAACCGTGAAGTTGACCGAATCACCAGCGCTGATCTCTTCCAGTGACCAGGAGAACTCGTCCGCATTGTTAATCTCACTCTCGTTCACCCGCAGGATTACATCTCCAGGTCGCAATGCTGCTCCGGCGGCCGGACTCCCTGGCGCCACTGAAGTGAGAAAGATTCCTCGGTGCTCTTGCAAAAGCGACTTGGCTCGTTCGGGCTGCCATCCCACGCGAACCATCTGTTCAACCGGGAAAGTTCCCAACGGCTCTCCACGAATACCCAACCATGGGCGGGGTACGCTCGCCTGTTTATCAAGCACTCGTTTCGCAGCGCTATTCACCATCGCACTCGGTAACAGAGTGGCTTCACTCTTGTCCACGGCTTCCACGATGCCCACCGTTTCGCCGAAGTCGTTAATGGCAACTCCTCCAATAGCCGCAGCCGAGAGATTGCTGGAGTTGACCTTGATGCGCGCTATGGCTCCGGAAGGAGCGCGTGTCACGCTAACTACCCGGCCTTCCGTCTCCCCAATGCGCACATGAATTCTATTCGGCAGGCGCGGATCGATGTGTCCCACCGGCTCGGGTGCGAGCAGCCGGATCCTTTGACCGACGGCTACCTGCATCTCTTTGCTGGCAATTGGTGGCCGCGCACTATGGCCGGTGAGCTTAAGAATCGACAAACCAGTGACGCCGTCGAGGCCAACATAACGAGCGAATAAACGCTTTCCGTCCTGACCAATCACAGTTAAATCCGGCCGGTCGAAAAGATTACCGACACCATTAATGAGACCTGCTTCCACGAGCGGCAGGCGCGCTCCCCGGCAAAAAGGGCGAAACCGGCGCCGGCGGTGCGGCGGGAGCCATCGCCGGGCCCAACTCCGCATCGCCCTGTGGCAATCTGGCGGTGATCGTTTCACCATCGCCCATGGCCACACCCGCGATCACGCTTGTGTGTACCTCGTCTTTGATCTTGAAGGCGTCGTCGACCCTCGTGATGGCGTCGATCTCTTCGCCTGAACGAAGTAACAAACGAAACATCTTCAGGCCATTAAGACGATGCAGGATAGTCACCACTTGTGGCGCCGAGCCACGGTTCTCAACGACCACTGCTGGCCGGCACGCCGAACGCGGTCTGCGAACTTGTTGTGAAGTTGCGGTGGGTAAACACGGCTGCTGCGCCGCCTTAGGAGTCGCCGGGGCTGTGGTGCCCTGCACGGTGGTGGCGCGGGCCGTGGTCCCCTGGGCAGTCGTAGCCGGGGCAGTTGTATCCTGGGCGCTGCCGCTTGTCGCGAACGCTAGTACCAGAAAGAACTGTAGAATAGCTTGCTTCATTTCTCCGGGGTCCCGTTTACCAAACTGTACGTGCTGAAGTCTTCACCATTGACGCTCCGCTGGCAACGACTTGCTGTGAGCCAAAACTGACTGCCGGCAATGAAATCGTCCGCGAACCGCCAGTCGCATAGTCGACTGACACTCGGAGCGGTTCCGCGGCTTCGAGTGGGAACATCACGGCAGTTTCGCTCTTTGCCACAAAGTCGTCACGACGGACGGCGTTGCTGTTGGAGTTTCTGTTTGCTTTTCGGCTTCTTATTCTTTCTTTCACAGGCGCGGCCGTTTTCTCGGTGCTCGTCATCCCCGCTGCTTCGGTAGACGCTGTTAGCTCACTTGGGTTTGGATCAACGGAACTGGCTGGCTGAGCTGGCAACGGCGCCGCGGTTTTAGGTGCTTCCGACTGAGCCAGCGGCCCGTCAGTTACAGAGTCGTTGGTTGCGCGCATATAGAGCCCAACGCCAACAAGGATCGCAAGTACGGCCAAAGCAATCGAAGGCAAACCAAAGCCAAAACTGGAAAACACTGAAACACGTTCGGCGCGCACATTTGCCAGCCGGGCACGTAAACGGAAGTCGAAATCGCCCGGAGCCTCGACGGCTTCCAAACCGTCAATCATCTCTCGCAATTTCTGACGGTCATGGTAGAAGCTGCGACATGATCCGCAGTCTTGCAGATGCGTTTGTATCTTTGCGCCGGGCAATTGACCGCTTTCCAGTTCATCAATTTCCTTGCTAACAGTTTTGCAACCCATTTCCTTCATAAGGCCCCCGTTTAAAAATATGCCTTCATCTTCTCGCGCAAGAAATCTCGAGCTCGACTAATCCGCGACTTCACAGTCCCCTCGCTCGTTTGCAGGATCCGGGCGATCTCCTCGTAACTGCGTCCTTCAACATCCCGCAGAATCAGCGGCGCACGATATTTTTCTGGCAGCGTGCTAATCGCTTTTTGCACTGCCCGGCGCCGCTCCGTAGCGACAAGTTCGCAGTCAATCAAAGGGCGCTCATCCGCCGGGTCGAATTCCCTTGCCTCGCCCCGATCGGTGGTTTGAAAGAACCCTGTCAGTGAAACCAGCCTTCGCCGCTTGCGCTTTCGTAACTCGCTGATCGCCAGGTTTGTGGCAATCCGGTACAGGTAAGTTGAAAACGCGTGACTGGTCTGATAGCGATCCACCGCTCGATACAGTCTAACGAAAGTCTCCTGAGCCAAATCCACAGCGCCGTCGTAATCGTTGGTCATCCGGTAGATGTAGCCAGTCAACTGATTACGATAACGACCCACCAACTCGGCAAACGCATCCTGGTCGCCCGTCCGCGTCGCCTCGAGCAACGCGTGATCAGAAGTCGAATCCGAGATCACGTCCTGCCGCACAGCGGTAGGAAAACTCAGCTCATCAATGGAACTCAGCGTCTCCATCAAGGTGGGTAGGCTCTCACGAGCAATCACAAGAAAATAACCCTCGGAACTGATCTCGCGCTGACTTGGGAGGCCTCCGCGCAGATTATACCCCCACAGACGACCGCCTGGAGGTCTACACGCCGGCCGCAACCTCAAGTTCCGAAAAGGAGGCGATTTTTGGTTAAGACTTAGGGCTGGAGACGTAGCTAGGCTGAAGGATTCTTGAAAAGCGCGTCGTCAACCTTCACCCCGAAAGTCACGGTCAGGATGCGCGTTTCCTGCGTTTGCTTGCCATCCTCCGACAGGATGGTGCGAAACGGAACGAGGGTGCTTTGGGCGTAACGGTAGTCGGCAAAACGCTTTAAGTATTTCGTGCTTCCCTCTTCATACTCCAACCACAGGATGTGAAGAGTCTTAGCGCTTATATAAAAGCGCGTCGTGCGCTGTTCTTTATCGGTCAGATCCAGCACATACAAATCCAGACCCTTTTGTTTGTCCTTACCAATCAGTTTGATGGTCGCGCCAGTTTCCTTGTAACGCAAAAGTGCCTCGATGCTATGACGGTGCTGCGACATGAACGCCGAAGCGGCGTCTTGCCGGGGCGTAAAAGCCGCGCCGTTAATAATCCCCCAGAGCCGGCCATCTCCAAAGACTAAGGAGTACTCAAGCGTGGGCATCTTCTGATCGACTCGAATTTTATCTTTCTCCAGACTCTCGCCCCGCACAAACACTCGTTCATAGGTAGCCTCTTCAGTTTTGCCGTCGCTCGCCAGCCGCGTGATCCGTCCGCGCTCGACGCCGTTGCGGCGAATCTGTTGCAGTACGGGGCGGGAGCCGTAGATGAAGATTGCGGACTCCGCGACTTGTTCTGCGGTGAAGTTCTTAGTGTTCTTATCGATCTTTACCGGCGCGGGAGTGGGTGTCGGAACGGTACTCGTGCGATCTTGAGGGCCCAGTGATGCAGCTCCGGGAGTAGGCGCTAATGCGATTATTCCAATTATCAAAGCACAGAATACGGCCGGGGCTATAAAGAGTCGGAACAAGAATTCAGTTCTCCCGTTTGCAGGATGTTGATTAATTCGATTACCCGGGGAAAGCGCTTTTTCAGCGGCGGATTCTACCATAAGCAAAAGCCAAAGGCGTTGAGGGCTAGGCTCGCTTCCTAAACCGCAATTTTCAGGACCGCGCCGCAGATCCCAAGTTAAGGCACTTGTCGGTCCCTTAATTGATGCTCTTTCTCAAAGAATCGGATGCCTGTAGCCTGAAGATGCGATTTGACATTGCCGCTTTTGGCAGCGTATTTTCCAAGCTTTCCAACCCCGAGAACATACTTAACCGTGCGTCCGGTGTTATCCAGGTAACATTCCCTTTGCGCCGAGCTGCGCATCATTTTGCTGAAAGGATATTGAATTCATGAATCGAGTTGGTATTTTGGTGGGCCGCGAGAAGACGTTTCCCGAAGCCCTCATTAAGACAATAAACGAGCGCGGAAATGGCAAGACTGTTGCCGAGTTCATCACGCTGGGGGGCATTCGCTACGACGACCCGCCCAAATATGACGTTGTAGTTGATCGCATTTCACACGAAGTTCCTTTTTACCGGGCGACTTTGAAGCGCATGGCTTTGGAAGGCACGACGATCATCAACAACCCCTTCTGGTGGTCGGCTGACGACAAGTTTTTTAACTACTCTCTGGCTCTGAAACTGGGCGTTGCAGTTCCTCGCACCGTCTTGCTGCCGCAAAAGGATTACATCAAAGGAATCGTCAGCGAGAGCCTGCGCAATCTGGAATTTCCGCTCGACTGGCAAGGCATTGTCGATTACGTAGGCCTGCCGGCTTTTCTGAAACCGTTCGACGGTGGTGGCTGGAAAAATGTATCGAAGGTAAATTCCATCGAAGAACTCTGGCGGGAATACGACGAAACCGGCACCCTATGCATGACCCTACAGGCGGCCGTGGATTTCGATCAATTTGTTCGTTGTTACTGTGTGGGCCAACAGGAAGTTATGATCATGGCCTATGATCCGCGCAAGCCTTACTTGTCCGGCGAACAGTACATTCACGATCCGGATTACCTGGTGCCCGCACTGAAAGACCGGGTCACAAGAGACGTGCGAACTCTCTGCACGGCGCTCGGTTACGATCTCAACACCGTAGAGTTTGCGATCAAGGACGATGTTCCTTACGCGATCGACTTTATGAATCCGGCGCCCGATGCAGAGCTGGCTTCGGTGGGCGAGTTCTATCACAACTGGGTTGTTAGCGCGGTCGCAGATTTGGTCTTTAAACGATTGGCCGAGCCACGGCAGCGTCAACGTTATCGCTGGGATGCATTATTGAATCCGGAACCGCAGTCTACTTCGGCGGTGGCATCACCAAGTGAGCAACAGTCGCGCACGATTGTTCCGGCGACAAACGAGGCTGATGCCCCCAAAGCGAAAACAGCAACCGCGGCAACGGCCAGGAAGAAATCCGGAGTTAACCGTTCAAAATCGTCAGACTAGAAAAATGCCGAGCGCGTTATGCTTACGCGAAGGACAGGGATTCGTCTCTGTCCTTTTCTTTTGGCTAATTAATAGCGGGAACGCTTGCGGCGCTCTGCAAGGAGGCGGGTTCCAAACAGACCCAGAAGCCAGGCCAGGAGTGATGATGAAGCCAGCGCCCAGCCCATGCTCCCGATTGTTGAATTTAAGTAAGGACCCAGCAACGCGATCAAGATGCTGGCGTTTGTAATGCGAGCTGCCAAACGACGCATGTGGGAGAAGGTTTGCAGCCAGTTGATCCGTCTTAATTCGCTGGTTAAGTAATCGTCATCGTCGTTGAGACTGTAAGTAGTAGTCAGCTT
Organism: Pyrinomonadaceae bacterium; assembly: GCA_963826235.1. GTDB lineage: Bacteria > Acidobacteriota > Blastocatellia > Pyrinomonadales > Pyrinomonadaceae > PSRF01. The sequence continues at coordinate 501,117 of CAWGWE010000004.1, forward strand.
CACGATTTGCAAAAGCCACCAAGGCTTTTTCCGTGGTAGCGGCTGCAGCGTCGCGATATTGATTAATTACATGCGCCAGCTTGCCGCTCCGCAATGCAACGTCGGCGAGTCCTAATCTCGCCCGATATGTGGCAGGTTCGAGCTCAAGGGCGCGCTGAAAATTTCGTTCAGCACGCGTGACATCGTTGTATTCAAGGAGACTCTCACCGAGCAACGCAAGCAATCTCGCGTCCTCATCAGCTCGCATTGAGGAAAGTCGCAGCGCCGCTCTCGCCCGCGCTAACAAGTCAGCGTCTGCCTCCGCACTCGCTTGCGATCGCAGTAAGCGCGCAAAGTCAAAAATCAACCAGGCATCATGAGGCAGGACAATCAGCGCGCGACGGAAGGCTTCTCCAGCTTCCTTTAGCCGCCCGGCGATCCTCAGCCTGTTTCCCAACTGTCGTAGATGAACAGCCCGTTCAACGGCAACGCCTGAAACTTCAGCGTCCAGTCTCGGCCGTTTCGCTGCGGCCGCCCAGCTTGAAATCGCTAGTCGCGTTATCCAGAACATCAGGCGAAGCGAGCTGCAAAGATTTCGCTTCCTGACTCAGCAACTTTGGGATCGCAAAGATAGTCGCGCAAGTCGCGAGTGCGCAGATCGAGCTTGTTGTCGAGAATTAGAGGAAAGAGGTGGCGCACCATTTCCCGATACCGCGCGCCGCCGGAAGCGAATACGAATCCGGTGCCTTTACCGACGAGTTGACTGCGATAACGATAACGCACGCGGCCGCCACGGCGCAGAGTACGGACCGCATTGGTGTCAACACGTTCGACATCTGCAACACTCAGCTGCTCGCGTTTTCCGAAAATAAAGTGACGCAGAAAAGGGACTAGACCGCGTCGAACCAGCACCTCTCCATCAAATGCGATCCGATCGCTTACGGCCAGCGCCGGCACAAAAGCCCACGCAACAAGAACGATGATCAAAGCCCAGCCTTCGCGTCCAGAGCGCAAGAGCAATGCGGCGACAAACGTCATCACACTCGACACCGCAAGATAAGCCCCAGGCGAGACTCGAACTGTCGCGAGATAGTTTCGCTTGCCGGATTGCTTCCGTGCCCTGGCAACCTCGGCAAGCGACTTTAAGGCTTCGATTTGTTTAGTTTCGTTCACTGGTTCGGTGGTGATCTATTCCTACTGCGGCGGACACGTAACGGGAACTTCAAGGGCAAAACTTCCGCGTGCAGCTCCAGGTTGAGTGTAACGTAAGTCAGCCAATTGCACGACGGTCTCACTCAAGCAATCAGCGCCGGCAACCCTATACACAGGAAAACGTGCAAAGCCGAGGAAAATCCGCGTGCGCCGATCCTTCGCGGCGCTCAATAGGAAAGCTGAATTCATCGTATCAGCGCGCTCGTGGCGCACGATCGAGCTGGGATAGCGAATGTCATCAGTGAGCGACACGTCGAATCGGTAGGCGGCGCGATCGGTTTCCGCCACTGCCTGCCAGAAAAAAGGGTTTGCCAGCGTTGGCATCGCCGCGAAGTCAGTCACAGTCTCGCTTCTCTCTTGCGCGATACTGGCTGCCGCAAAGTTAACCTCGCTTCAACGCCCGCGAATGCATCACGAATGAGACCGGTCCAATAAATAACAAGAATCGCGAACGCTGCCTGGGCCAACCTGGGGCCCCAGCGCGCAGCTGCGCCCAAACGATGCGCCAGGACCAGGGCGGTTATAACTCCGACCCAAACGACCTTAACCAACGTTGCGTTTGTTAACCCGCGCTCGGCGGACGTCGTCATCACGAAGTAGGTGAGAACGATCGCGAGGAGCGACCAGGCAATCACCTGCCATTTCCGCTTCGCGGTCAATAAGAAGACGGCGCTGCCCAGCAGCAGCCAGATAAACGGATCGATGATGAAGACCAGATCGCCGTAGAACCACTTGCCGCTCCAGGGAAGTAAAAGACGCACACCGTAGTTGTTCGTCCAATCCAGAAACGGATGGGTGGCGCTCACGATCAGGGAAACCAACACCAGTCCTTTTAGACGAACACGTGGCGGACGCGAGCGCCACCTTGCGAGTCCGCGATCTGCCAACCAAAAGATCAATGGCAGGAGCAAAGCAATTACAAGCGTGCCGAGGATTGAATGTGTGATGTGCCGGTGATAGTGAAGGAATGACCAACGGTCAGCGAAAAGCAGTATGACGACATCAGCATCGGGCGCGTTCGCAGCAAGCAGACAGACGGCAGTCGCGCCCGGCGATAATTTTTCACAACCCGCTTTGGCTGCTGCCAGTCCGACTAGCGAGTGGGCCAGATTGTCCATCGATGATCTGAATGCCGACTAAAGGGAGTTTGGTGTCGGTCAGAGATTCAGCGCCGGTGACTTCCGGAGTTAGCTGAGTGAACCGCTCGGGATCCAGCTTTTGCAGTTGTTGGGCTGCTTCACGCGCAGCTTCGGAGAGAGGAATGGGGGCGCCATCTTTGTCTTTGGCTTTGCGGGCATTGTCGGCGATCTGGAAAAGCAGGTCGGTGGCTTCCTTTAAGCTTTCCCTGTTTCTGATAGACCATTGCTAGTCGGAAGTTTGCTGTTTCCGGTGAAACAACCACGCTATTGAGGGCCGCGATCTGAGAATAGAGGGAAGCTGCCTCATCGTACTTGCCATCGACTTCCTTAGCTTGTGCGAGGGCAAATTTTGAAAGAACGGCAACGTCCGCTACGCCACTCGAGCTTAACTGGCCCAACTCATTAACGCCTTTTTCACGTTCGACATAAAGCTGATTCGTGGCTACGAAATAGCGCGCTTCAGAGCGGTAAGGATCGCCATATTTGGCTGCGACTTTCTCAAACTCTTCGATTGCTTTGCGGGCACGTTCCTGTTCACTGGAAAATGAAGGACGTGCTGGTTCCCGGAATGGGGTTGGCATTTACAGCGGTTGACGCTATGGCTATCGCCCTTCCCATCGCGCGGCGCGCTTCGTCGTTTTTGCGGCGGTTCCAGCTAACCCAGCCGGCGACGAGGATGGCGACGACGATGGCGCCTCCAATTAGGTACAAAATCGTTCGTCCCTTACCCTCGAGGAGGTTTCCCAAACGGTCAAAAATGCCGATTGCCGTGTCGCGAAAACGATCATGTTGGAGTTCGCGAGCGCGTTTCTTTTTGTATCGAGCCACGTGTTTCCTTCTCGCAAGTCCGCATAGGGGCCAGCGTTCTTCAAGGTGTATGATAAGCGAAACCAGCACTCTAATGGTCGGTCGGAAACATTGTCAAGCGGGTGGTTTATTCGCGGATGGCTAAGCTTGCATCTAAAAAGTTGGTGGAAATCTTTAGGGAACAACACGTGTACCAGTGGTGTCTAAGGTGTCGCCTGTTCGGGAATGGACCTAGGGCATTAGCTACTCCGATTCCCGCCCCAGGGGGTAAGACGTGAGCTACGGAGAGCCAATTGCCCTCCGCGGGCAGATCGATTTGAAGCAGGTTGCCGCGGCGACCCCGGAAGAAGTGCGGTCTCCGCTCGAGACACAGTTCATTGAAAGGTTGAAGGAAGGTGATGCGGCGGCGTTTCGAGGTGCTAATTGCGGAACGCTCGGGTGAAGTTTACGGTCTGCTTTATCGGCTTACTGAAAATAGCGAAGAAGCGCGGGACTTGACCCAGGAAACGTTCCTGCGAGCGTTTCAGAGCATCGGCCAGTTTCGCGGTGAATCCGATTTACGCACCTGGATCTACCGGATTGCCATTAATCAGGCGCGGAACAGGTGGCGTTGGTGGCGAAGACGGCGACGTGATGCGACTGTCTCATTAGATTCTGAAAACGCACATGGCAATCAGCCGCTGATTGAGTCGCTACCGTCAGAACGCTGACAAATCGCCGGAGCAGGAAACCCTGGCGCATGAACGGGAGCGAGCATTGCGCAAAGCGCTGCACAGCCTGAGTCTTTCGTATCGCGAGACCGTGATCCTGCAGAGATATAGAGGGATTCACGTACGAGGAAATTGCTGAAACCCTGGGAATCAATGTGGGGACAGTGAAATCAAGGTTGGCAAGGGGCCGACAGGAACTACGACAACGGTTAGAAGGATCTTTGTAAGAATTGACGATTGTGTCATTGATGCATCGGGCCATTGACGATTGAGTCATTGAATCATTGACGATTGTTATTAACCATTAACATTGACGTAACCATCGGGGATTTAATGAATCAATGAATCAATGACTCAATGACTCAATCATTGAATGATTCAATCGGCGGAATGGCTGCCCCGCCCCGGCTCACAGACAACTCGGTGCCAAATGGGTCGATGTGAAAAGCCGGCGGGACAAGCGGTAACTACCGGGATGAGGAGAACGAATTGAAAACGTGGCCAGCAACACCCGTTCGAAGCGTCGTTCGATTCAGCCCAATAGGGCGCTGTGGCTTAGTCGGAATGCTTCCTGTTGAAGCGGGGGCAGCCGGGGCCGGTCAGCCATTCACGACGATTGAACCATTGACGATTGGATCATTGACGATTGAATAGACATTTCAATGACACAATGAATCAATGACTCAATGGCTCAATGGCTCAATCGGAAGTGGCAATCGGCAATTGCAAATCGGAAATATCCTTATGTTGTGTGAAGAAGTACGACAGTCGCTATCAGCTTATATCGATGACGCGCTGACGTTGCCGGCTCGAGTGGCGACGGATGAACACCTGGATCGGTGTCCCGTTTGCCGCGACGAGGTTGTGAAACTGCGCTCGGTTACGCGCGAGTCTGGGTGCTCTACCGCTTCCCACGCCACCCGCCGATCTGATCACATCTGTATCTGACGCCGTCATGATCGAGGCCTTCGCGCGCCGGCAAGCTCCGCAACCTTCGTTTGGCCAACGCGTCTCGCGCTTTCTTGAGCCGCGACTGTTCCCCTACAGCGTTGGCTGGATGGCGTCGCTCATCCTCTTCGTTTCGATGTTCGTGGCGCTGAGTCCACATTTCATTGCGCTGCGTGAAGCGTCTGCTCAGGATACCGGTGTCTTTGTGATCCCCGGCCGGCCCGGCTACGACATTACGCAACCAGTAACTTCGGAAAACTTTGCCGCGAGCCGCGCTCCCTTCGCCGCACAGTCACCAAGCCTGAATCCCAAGGGCGCGCTCGCAATTCTGACTAAGTCGTACGCTCATCCTCATCCAGAGGAGCATCAGGATTCGGATGACATGATTGTCGTTGCTGACGTGTTTAGTAATGGCTCTGCGTCGCTCGCCGGAGTTGTTCAGCCACCTCGCGATCGGCGGATGCTCAACGAATTCGAACTCGCATTGCGACAAGATGCCGCTTTCGTTCCTGCCTCTATGGATCGCCGTCCGGATACGATGCGAGTTGTGTTCACTGTCCAGAAAGTCGACGTGCGCGAGCGGAATTTTTAAGAACTTTACCTTCAGACCCTACTTCCCTCTCAGCTCCTTATCTTGCTTCCCAGAATCCAGCTATCCAGCAAAGTTAGACCTGCGCACTTCGATTCGATATCGTTGATTTTCATTGTCGATTGATCGCAATAAGCGGCTCTTCAATTGGCAATCGGCAATTGGCAATCGTCAATTCGATTGGTCGCAGCACTCGCTTGACGCACCGCAAGTCGCATGTTAGTTTGCGGATTCGCCTTTTTTTGCATTCTATCGAGTGTCGGATTCAATCAAATCCGCTCGGAGACACGCTTGACATCACCTGCGGTCGAACTCAAAAAGACTCCGCTTAACGAAGCACACCGCCGCATGGGCGGACGCATGGTCGACTTTGGTGGCTGGGACATGCCCGTCCAGTATCCCGCCGGCACCATCGAAGAACATTTGCGCACGCGCACGCACGCTGGCCTCTTTGATGTCTCACACATGGGTGAGATCGAAGTGACGGGGCCTGATGCGATTTCCTTCGTTAACCGCGTCACTTCAAACGATGTCAGCAAACTCGTTGACGGCCAGGCACACTACTCCGCGCTAACAACTCCTGAAGGAACTGTGGTTGACGATCTGCTTGTCTATCGGTTTGCGGCGGATCGCCTGATGCTGGTGGTTAATGCTGGCACTACAGAGAAAGATTGGGATTGGATCGCGAGCGCTCGCGGCGGAGAGAATCTCGAACTTCGCAACGCCAGTTCTTCTTATTGCCAGATTGCTTTGCAGGGACCTGATGCGATCGAGATTTTGAAACCGCTGACAGACGTTTCGCTTTCTGACATCAAGTACTACCACTTTACTGAAGGACAGGTTGACGGAGTGCCGGCCATTGTTTCCCGTACCGGCTATACCGGTGAAGATGGATTCGAAGTTTATGCGGCAGCGGATCGCGCCGAGCAAATTTGGAACAAGCTGCTGGACGCCGGGACGATTTGGATCAGATGACGGAATCCTGCCCTGCGGACTCGCAGCTCGCAATACTTTGCGCCTCGAAGCGGGCATGGCTCTTTATGGACATGAGATCGATGAGTCGACCACTTTGCTCGAAGCCAATCTGGGTTGGATCTGTAAGTTGAATAAGGGTGACTTTACCGGACGTGAGGCATTGGCAAAGCAAAAGGAATCCGGAATTACTCGTCGCCTGATCGGATTTGAAATGACCGAACGCGGTATCGCTCGCGACGGCCAGGACGTAGTAATCAACGATGCGCGCGTCGGCAAAGTTACTTCCGGCAGCCCGGCGCCGTACCTGAAAAAGAACATTGGCATGGCATACGTCCCGGCGGAGCTTGCTAATGAAGGTGCGGCTATTCAGATCGATGTTCGCGGCCGCTTGATTGGCGCGCAGATTGTGAAGACGCCATTTTACAAACGAGCCCGCTGAGCTTTATCGCAAAGCTGTTTTGCGATTGTAATTAAAATTTGGGAGGACCTCATGGCTAACGTTCCAGAGAATTTACACTACAGCAAAGATCACGAATGGGTGCGAGTCGATGGGGACGTTGCCATCGTTGGCATTACAGACTATGCGCAAAACTCGCTTGGTGATGTTGTTTATGTAGAGCTGCCGAAGGCCGGTGATGAATTTGCGGCCCACGAAGCGTTCGGGTCGGTCGAATCAGTAAAAGCTGTGTCTGAGGTGTTCTCGCCAGTAACCGGATCCGTTGTAGAAGTGAATAGCTCGCTCAACGACGAGCCCGAGAAAGTGAACAATGAACCCTATGGCGCCGGCTGGATGATTCGCGTCAAGATGCAAACTCCGCTCGAGGTCGATAGCCTACTGACGGCGGCGGAGTACGAAGACTTCACCAAGGCGGAGAAAGAGTAGACTTGCGTTACATTCCCAACTCGCCCGAAGAACGGGCCGAAATGCTTCATCAAATCGGCCTGGAAAAACCGGCCGATCTCTTTGCAACCGTTCCCGAGCAACTTCGCCTCACACGCGATCTCGATACTCCCGCAGCACTTTCTGAATTGGAATTGCTTTCCGGTTTCGAGCGCATGGCAGTGCGCAACACGGGCGCTCAACGCGCCAGCTTCCTGGGAGGCGGCGCTTACTCTCACTACATCCCCACAGTAGTTGACCACATCATTTCGCGTTCAGAATTCTTTACTGCTTACACGCCTTACCAGCCCGAGATTTCCCAGGGCACGCTCCAGGTGATTTTTGAGTTTCAAACACTCGTCTGCCAGCTAACCGGAATGGATCTCGCGAATGCGTCGATGTACGACGGCTCAACCGCCCTCGCGGAAGCGGTATTGATGGCGGAGCGAGTAACAAAACGTTCGAAAGTGATCGCGTGTGGAGCTGTGCATCCGGAATATCTGGAAGTCTGCAAGACATACGTGCAGCATGCCGGAATCGAACTCGAGCACGTAGACTTCGATACTGCGACAGGACAAGCCGGCGCTCTCGGCTCGCTCGATGATAAGACTGCCGCGATCATCGTTCAGTCGCCCAACTTTTTCGGATGTATCGAAGACGTTGCGCCGCTCGCTGAAAAAGCCCACGCCGCCGGCGCATTGCTAATCGTCGCGGTTACCGAAGCGATCTCCCTCGGCCTTTTGAAGTCACCGGGCGCTTGCGGCGCCGACATTGTTGTTGCTGAAGGCCAGTCGTTTGGAGTTCCGCTTTCGTTTGGAGGACCTTACGTCGGACTCTTCGCTACGCGAGAGAAGTACGCTCGCCAAATTCCCGGTCGCCTCGTCGGTGAGGCATTCGACAAACAAGGGCGGCGTGGTTTTGTCCTGACCCTGGCGACGCGCGAGCAACATATTCGCCGCGAAAAAGCGACGTCGAATATCTGTACCAACGAAGGTTTGATCGCACTCGCCGCCACAGTCTATCTGGAAACGATGGGACGTCAGGGGCTGCAGGAGGTTGCGCAGCAATGCGCTCAAAAGGCAGCCTACGCTGCTCGACGAATTGCCGAGCTTCCCGGCTTCTCGCTTCCCTTTACCGCTCCGCGCTTCAATGAATTTGTGGTCACGGCTCCCGGGCCTGCTGCGGATCTTTTGCGGCAACTTGCGGGCGAACAATGCCATTAATGGCGGGCTTGCTCTGTCGCGTTATTTTGAGGATCGCCCCAATGATTTTCTTGTCTGTGTCACAGAGACCAACACCCGGGAACAGATTGATGCGCTGGTTGAAGGACTCAAAGCCGCCAGTTAAACGATGAAACCAGAGATTACCAAAGTCACTTCACACATCAGCCACAACGAGGCGCTGATTTTCGAACGCTCGCAAACAGGGCGTATCGGTTATCGACTGCCGCCGCTGGATGTTGATGAAGTGCCGCTCGACGATTTGGTGCCGCGTCAGTTTCAGCGAGATGATGATCTGGATGGCGTGCCCGAAGTCAGTGAGGTCGACGTGATTCGTCACTTCACGCGCATGTCTACCTGGAACTATTCGATCGATCTGGGAATGTATCCGCTCGGCTCCTGCACGATGAAATACAACTCACGCTTGAATGAGAAGGTGGCGCGCATCGGCGGCTTTGCCAATCTTCATCCCCTAAGTGATGAGCAGGATGCGCAAGGAGCGCTGCAGGTAATTTACCAATTGCAGCATCACCTGGCTGAGATAACCGGGTTGCCTGGTGTCTCGTTACAACCAGCGGCTGGCGCCCACGGCGAGATGACCGGAGTAATGATCATCCGCGCTTACATCGATGCGCGGGATGGCGCAGGTGCATCTGCGAACCGCCGTACTATGTTGATACCTGATTCTGCACACGGCACTAATCCGGCATCGGCGCACCTTTCCGGTTTCTCAGTAAAGACGATCCGGTCGACCGCTGAAGGCTTAACCGATCTTGAACACCTGCGCGAGCTGTGTGCGCACGGCGATGTTGCCGGGCTAATGCTTACCAATCCCAACACGCTGGGATTGTTCGAGAAGAACATTCAGGAGATTTGCGCGATCGTTCACGAGGCCGGCGGCCTGGTTTACATGGACGGCGCCAACATGAATGCCCTCGTTGGCATTGCGCGGCCGGGCGACATGGGCGTCGATGTGATCCACCTTAATCTCCATAAGACTTTTTCTACGCCGCACGGCGGCGGCGGTCCGGGATGTGGACCGTGTTGCTGCACCAAAGAGCTGGAGCCGTTTCTGCCTGTCCCGCGCATCGTGAAGCGCGACGATGTTTACAAGTTAGATTCCAACTATCCGCAGTCGATTGGGCGCGTGAAGGCGTTCTTCGGCAACTACGGCATGATGTTGCGTGCTCTTGCCTATATCCAGACCCATGGTCATGACGGATTAAGAGAAGCTACCGAAGCTGCAGTCTTGAATTCGCGTTATGTTGCTCATGGACTGGCCGCCGACTACGAACGTCCATTTGCACAACCCTCAATGCACGAAGTGGTCTTCACCGACAAGCGCCAGTCTCGGAAAGGTGTTCATACACTCGATATTGCCAAGCGATTGATCGATTACGGCTTTCATCCGATGACGATTTACTTTCCGCTGATTGTCCAGGGTGCGATGTTGATCGAGCCGACTGAATCGGTAGGGCGGGCCGAGCTGGATCAGTTTGTCGAAGCGATGAAAGCAATTGCGCAGGAAGCTGTCACTGATCCGGAGCTCGTGATTAATGCTCCGCATTCGACAAGGATAGGCAGGCTGGATGAAGCTGCTGCCGCGCGACGGCCGGTGCTGCGCTGGAAACCCATTCAAGCCGCGATTGCGGGTTAGTGATATAGGGGTGGCCCTCCGTGGCCACGCCTTTCTTACAAATCTAAGTTCCCGATCGGAGAACCAACCGCCAAGCCACAAAGACACGCCAAGTCCGCCAAGAACTTTCAGTCGGAAACTCGCCAGAGCTTGGTTTTAGGTTTTCTGTCTTGGGCGAACTTGGCGGTTCTTAGCGCTTGGCGGTTAATTTTTTAAGGCGTCGACATCCCCACGATTAAGCTTCCCAATCCGCTTTCCGTGTAGCAGCACTAACATCAGCCCCTGTTGAAGGAATTTTTAGGAAAGCCAACCGCTCAACCACACGCCCCTTGAGGATGTGCTCCTCAATGATCTCTGCAACGTCGGCGGGGCGCACTTGCGCATACCAGACACCATCCGGGTAAACCATCACCGCCGGCCCAATCGCGCAAAAACCAACTGAGGCACACTCGGTTAAGACAATACTTCCCCGCGGGTTTTTCCCCTTCTTCTCTTTCCCAAAAAGAATGCCCCGAGCCAGTAGTTCGCGTTCAAATGTGGCTTTTACTTCGGCGCTATTCGCTGCGGAACACGACGATCCCGTACAGACAAACACATGATGGGTAATGGGCGCCGCCGCTACAGGCGCAAGGTTGAGAAGACGGTCGGAATCGTTGATGCAAGGTGTATCGGGCATGATGGTCGTCCGGAAAGCTTAATGCTAACACAGCCAGATTGCCGATTGCGGATTGGGGAGGCCAAATGTTCGGCTGCCAGCTATCCCAATCCCCAGTTGACTATTCCAATTGGCAATCGGCAATTGCCAACAGGCAATGAGAACTCTTTGCTACGCATTGAAAATACATTGTAGAATGAACGCCAGAAGGGCGACCGTTCAGTAGACCGCAACCGGAACTAGCGGTCTCAAGCGGGCGCCCACCTTACTATTAGGGCGGCGCGTGCATCCGCAGTTTTATGGCAACCGGCCTCGTTATTCACATCTCATCGGGCGACGACAAACACACTGAAGTGTTAACCGGCGAGCGCCTTCGCATCGGCAATTGCGACGATTGCGACCTCCGTCTGCGCGCCTCTGCCCTACCAAAACGTCCCGATAGCAACGGCCTGGTGCTGGAACTGTCAGGAAAAAACGGCTCTTACAGCGTTGTGGAGTTTGATCCCAGCTTATCTCTCAGTCTCAATGGTCAACCGCTTGAGAGGGATGTCACGATTAATGATGGCGACGAACTGCGTATTGCCGACTCCATTCTTTCTCTGCAGTTCTTCCCGCTTCGCTCCTTACCGGCCGTCGTTCCCCCGTCGTCTCGGGAAACTCTTGTTGCCCCCTTTATCGAAGCCGCGGCGATCGAATCCGCCGCCACGGCCCGGCGTGATGATGCAAAAGTATTCCTGCGTGAATTCACGCGTGAACTGGTGCGTGAAATCAATCCCAGTACAAAACTAATCACGTTGGCGATTGCGATGGCTCTGGTTGGCGGAGTTCTTTATATCGGCTTCTCGATGTTCAAGGAGATGCAGCGAACCCGGCGCTTACTCGCCGAACAACATGCTCAGCTTGAAGGAGCACGGACCCAGGCAGCTAAGACCAACGAACAACTCACTGATCTCGGCCGCTCGAACAAAGAGATTCGCGATAGCCTTTCCCTGGCAGTAAAACTGCGCAGCGACTACGGCAGCGGCGTCTGCTTGATTGCCGGTTCCTTCTATTTCGTTGAAGCCGGAACGGGCAGGCCCTTGCGCAATCCGGAATCGCAGCTAAATGAGAATGGGGCGACAATCCAGGGCAGCGGGGATAGTCAGTCGCTAACACCCGAAGGCCGAGGTTCGATCGCGGAGTTTGAATTTGTAGGCACCGGATTTTATGTTGGGGGTAACTTTGTCATCACGAACCGTCACATCGCGCAGCCATGGCTAGCTGATGAGCGGGCGCAGAGTCTTACCAGCAGCGTCAGAGGTCAGCCACGTCTAAAGAAACTCAACGCTTACTTTCCAGATCATAAACAGCCGATCCCTTTAAAGTTTAAGCTGGCCGGACAGCGAGACGATCTGGCAGTCTGCACCCTGGATATTCCCGAGGTACCTGCCGCGATACCGGTGCTGCCGCTGGAAGAAGATGAAGATCAGGTGGCCGTCGGAAAAATGGTAGTGATGATGGGGTACCCGTCAGGTCCCGATCGCCTGTTGGCCCTGCTCGATGACGCTGAGTCGCGCGACATTCAACAGCGTTACGGTTCGCTCGATGCGCTGCTTGGTTACTTAGCCGAGAAGCGCCGCATTCAACCTTTGACTACGCAGGGCAGCATTACTGATCTGGATGTCCGTCGCATAGCTTACGACGCGCGCACGGCCGAGGGTGGATCAGGCGCTCCGCTTTTTGGTCCTTCCGGGCATGTGATCGGCGTCAATTTCGCGATCTTCACTGAGAACCAGGCTTCAAATTTCGCTGTGCCGATTCAATATGCAATGGGCTTGCTCGGGCGCGCTGGCTGGACGCCTCCGGTCCCCAAAGAAAATGAAGATGATGAAGCTGTCAATCAGCAAGCTAACTCACAAGCTTCTGCTCCCAAGTAATTCCCTCCTTCCGATTCTCCAATCCAGTGTGATCAACCGAATGGCCGCGAGCACAGCGTACGAGCGACAGATGACTGCGCGGCGCGATGAATGCGGTCACAATTGGGTTGCGGCAACGAGCAGAAGAGGAGTCTCTGATTCTTGAGCCGTTGGAGAGGCCTGACGGTAGCACGATGCGCGCCGTGACTTGGGTGCCGTGGTGGTTGAGGAGCCTTATTGCAATCTCAGCTTCATGCCGACCATGCTGGCCTTAACAGGAAATTTGCGGGATGATAAGACTCCCCTTCCGGAGTTGTGGAGCAAAGGCTTTCGATCTCCAGGACCCCTGGTCAGGGAAGTTTTTGCCGGTCACTTCAGGGAAGGATCCGATAGCAGTTACTGGAGCAAGTCCGACGCACTGATGGCTTCTGATGCAGAATTGAGTTCTGATTGGCAGGACGCCGAGATTGAGGAACTCGTAGAGGATCCGGAGCCAACTGGTTCCAGCGGCTCGCGTCGTTCATTCATTTGGCTGCAAGCTCTCGCGTTCCTTCTTGGCATCGGCCTCCTAGCTTACGTCATCAACCGCGTCGGTGTGCAGCCGATCTTCGATGCCCTTTTCCGCGTCGGCTTCGGCTTCTTCTTAGTAATCGGCATCAGCGGCCTGCGACACTTCTTCCGAACCATTGCCATGAGGGCGGCGGTACCCAGCGAGCACCGTCGTATCAGTTTTATTCACGCATTCGCCGCCCGACTGGGCGGTGAAGCAATTAGCTTTCTAACTTTCACTGGACCATTGCTGGGTGAAGCGACGAAAGTCGCCTTGCTCCGCAAACGTGTGCCACTGACTTACGGCGTACCCGCCCTCGTAGTTGATAACCTGCTTTACAACTTATCGGTCGTCTTCTTTGTTTTGACTGGCGCCTGCGTGATGCTGTTTACCTACCAGTTGCCGCCGCAAATTCATTACGCACTTATCGGAATTGCTGTGGTCGCAGCCCTCGGGATCGTGATAGCGGGGTTAGCCGCCAGGCGTCGCATTCTCCTCATGACCTGGATCATCGACCGGCTGGCCCAGTTGCGGCTCAGTCCCAAGGTGATTCTGAAACGACGGCAACACATCTATCATCTTGAATCCAAGGTCTACGACTTTTACAAACATCATCCCAAAGCATTCTTCGGAATGATCGCCTGCAATCTCGTTGCGCATCTATCGAGCGTTGTTGAGGTCTATGTCACTCTGCGAATGCTTGGTTTTAACCCCCTAACGTCCCAGGCGTATATAATCGAATCGTTAACGAAAGTTATTAACGTCACATTTGCTTTTGTACCAGGGACTATTGGAGTCTACGAAGGCGGCACTGAAGTAATTTTGCAGGCGCTTGGGTTTGCGCAAGCGACTGGCGTGGCACTTGCCCTTGTTCGGAAGGCTGCAATTCTCTTTTGGACTTCAATTGGCCTGGTGGTGCTGACCTGGCGCACCGCGCCAAATGCCTGGGGCCGGCTGCTTGATCGCAGCCCTCGTTTGAGAACGTTTATGGACAGCCTCGTACTTTCAAATATTGCTCATCGCCCGGCCCGAACCGCAGTCAGCATTCTTGGCACCGCAGTCGGCGTGTTGTTGATTGTCTTCACGGTGGGTCTCTCGCATGGAGTGCTTCACGAAAGAGGGCGACGCGAGTCAAATATCGGCGCGGAGATTATGGTGCGCGCCTCAGGCACTTTAGGTTTTGGCGGTTCATCGCCATTTGTGCTTCCCCTCTCGCGCGCTGCTGAAATTGCCACAATTCCGGGAGTTCGCGCAGCCACACCCCTGGGCCAGACACTCGATCGTAGCGATGCCGGATTTGGCACGCGCCTGCTCGACGGCATCATTTTTGACGAGTACGCTCGCCTAACTGGGATTCGCATTCGTGAAGGAAGACAGCTCGAGGGCGGGGACGAGGCGATCGTTGATCCTGTCTGGCAACAGAACCGGCGCGCCGCCGTGGGCTCGACTGTGCAAATCTTTGAAAGGCCTTTCAAGATTGTCGGAATCTACGAACCGCCTGGCGGGGGCCGCGTCAAAATCCCGCTGGCCACCTTGCAGGAGCAGGAGGGAGGCGAGGGTAAGACTTCAGCGATCCTGGTTGCGGCTCAAGATCCGGCGCACCAGGAGGTAATCGCCGAGCGCATTCGCGAGCGCTTTCCGGAGGACCAGATTATTTTTACGCGCGATCTGCCTGAGCTCTACGCTTCGGGAGTCCCGGCGCTGAATATCTTTATCAAGGTTGTCGTCGGAGTCGCAGCAGCGATCAGCATGCTGGTGATACTACTGGCCATGTACACTACCGTTACCGAGCGGACTCGGCAAATTGGAATCCTGAAGGCACTCGGCATGTCGAAGCCTGCAATTGCCTGGGTGATCGAAAAAGAGGCGTTGCTCGTCAGCTTCCTCGGCGTGGCAGTTGGAGTACTACTTACCCTAATCGCGCGTTTCTTTGTAATGCGTGTTACCAGTCTGACGATTGAGATCGAGCCACAATGGATTCTGATCTCGCTTCTGGTCGGTTTGTTGGGCGGCAGCCTTGGGGCGCTATATCCCGCGCTGCGCGCCGCTCGCCAGGACGCGGTTGATGCTTTAAGTTACGAGTGACCCGTTCGTTAGAGTTCCTTCCCCATCGCCCCCATTTCTTAATCGCGACCCGAAGTTAACGGGCGCACACTTAAAGGTCATTCTAGGAGGAACGAAGTCATGTCCATTGCACGCATTACTGAAATCAGCTCAACATCAACCAAGAGTTTCGAGGACGCAATTCAGTCAGGTATATCTCGCGCTTGCAGCACGCTGCGGAATGTTCGGAGCGCGTGGGTTAAGGAACAGCAGATTCGTGTGGATAAGAACACAATCGTGGAGTATCAAGTTAACCTGATGATTACTTTCGTGCTCGACGAAGATAACCAAAACGTCGCTTAGTGAGTTTTGACGATTGCCGATTGCGGATTGGCGATTGCCAATTGGCCTTGATCGAAGGGAGCCAACTGCAAATCGGCAATTGGGAATCGGCAATCATTAGTGGTCCGCGAAGCGGACGGCTGGGCAAAATTATTGACGCTTCAGTCGTCCGTTCCTCGGACTCAGAAACAAGCGCCGGAAGGCAGGCGCACCCTGGTCGCTGGCAAATTAGGATTGATTTCATCTATGAACCACAAGAGGTCGTTCTTCGCATCTCTCCTGACCGGCGCGCTTTTTGTTAGCGGGCTCATCGCCTGTTCGCGAATCCCACATGAAGCGACTTCGCAAGCGTCACCCCAGAAGGCTAAGCCAAAGGTATGTTCGCCCACTTCCCTGCTTCCGCAGATCGAAAAGATCGCAGCGCGGACCGGTGGGCCGGTTGGCGTTGCGGTGGGTTTGGCCGAAGGCGGTGAGGTTGTTGTCCTCAATGGTCAGCAGCATTTCCCGATGCAGAGCGTCTACAAACTACCAATCGGGATGGCGGTGCTGCAGCAGGTGGATCAAGGCAAGCTGAAGCTCGACCAAAAGATCAACATCAAGCCCGTTGAATACGTTCGCGTTGGTATGGGCAGTCCCATTCGCGACAAGCATCCCCGTGGTGTAGAGCTTTCGCTAGGTGAAATTTTGCGGTATGCAGTTTCGGACAGTGATGGTTCAGGGTCAGATGTCCTGATGCGGACCGTTGGCGGAGCACAAGTGATTCAAGATTATCTGCACTCTCTGGGCATCAACGAGATCAGAGTTGTCGATACCGAGAAGGAAATCGGTAAAAGCGTCGAGGTCCAGTATCAAAATTGGGCGACGCCTGAAGCGGCGCTCGCTCTCATGAAAGTTGTGGCGGAAGGCCGTAGTTTGTCCCCTGAGAGTCAGACGCTCCTGATGAAACTAATTACGGAAACGCCGACAGGGCCGAAGCGCATCAAAGGTTTGCTGCCCGTGGGTACCGTTGTGGCGCACAAGACTGGTACCGGTTTACGTGGGGGATTAACCAGGGCGGTAAATGATATCGGGTTGGTCACCTTACCGGATGGCAAGCGTCTGGCCATCGCAGTCTTTGTGTCAGATACGAAGCTAAATCCGCAAGCATGTGAGGCGGTGATTGCTGAGATCTCTCGAGCAGCCTGGGACTGCTGGACAAACGGTGGAGCGAGTTCAAAGCCTTGATTGTTATTAGGAGTTAACCCATGATCTTTACCACGTCACGACTTTTATTAAGTGCCTGCTCGCTGCTACTCGGCTGCAGCACCGCACTAAATTCGAACTTCACAGAGAATCAAACCATGGCTCGCGTCGGCAAAGAATTCTCGATCAAGGTTGGCCAGCAGGCGAAGGTTGAGGCAACCGACGTACAAGTAAAGTTTAACGGCGTTCCTCAAGACTCGCGCTGCCCCACTAACGTCAATTGTGTTTGGGCCGGCAATGCGCAGGTTTCCCTGGAGTGGATGGTAGATAAGTGTCCGACGTCTATAACCTTGAACACCCATGCGACGCCGGAAGCGGGCGACGAAAGCAAGGTCGGCGGGTTTCGCATCAAGCTGATTAAGCTTGAGCCTTATCCGCATACAGAAAAGAAGATCTCGCCGAGCGACTACACGGCAACACTGCTGGTTATTAAGGAATGAGCCGCCCCCGGCAGGTTAGCGACCCGGTACAGTACGGGAGCGATAGCGACCGCCTTCAAGTGTGCTGCCATCCTGGGCCGGACCTTAGAGCCTGTTTCCGCGAGTGCGCCACTATTGCTCCCGTACCGAGTGCAAGTACACGCGATCGGCAAGTCAGAGACTTGCCGCGCGCCTTAAGTCAAAGATTGAAACAGGCTCACGCAAGATGCCGCACACCGCGTGACCGCTCTTACACTCTAGCGGAATCCTTTAGGAGCAGATTCTTCCCATGCCAAAATATGTGGCCTTCCTTCGGGCGATCAATGTCGGTGGTCATCTGGTCAAGATGGACCGGTTGCGCACTATATTCGAAGACTTAGGTTTTACGAATGTGGAAACTTTTATCGCCAGTGGCAATGTCATCTTTGATTCAAAATCAATGAACACCGAATTACTGGAGAAGAAAATCGAGAAGCAGCTGTTGAAGAGTTTGGGTTATGAGGTAGCGACCTTCATCAGATCAATCGAGGAGGTCGAGAAAATTGCCACTTCCGAACCTTTCAGCGCGGAAGACCTGAAACAAAACGGCACCATTCTTTACGTCGGGTTTCTATCCCAGGCGCCTTCGGAGGAATCGCGGCGCGAGCTCATCAAATGCGCCAACAAAAACAACGACTTCGCTGTAACAGATCGCGAGCTATTTTGGTTGTGCCGTGTCAAATTTAGCGAGACCGATTTTTCAGGCGCCCGCCTGGAGAAGATTCTGAAGCAAAAAACTACCCTCCGAAATGCAAACACGCCTCAGCGCATCGCTGCGAAGTATTCGAAGGTTCGCGGCTAATCTCCGTAAGGACAAACCTGCCGATTGCCGACTGCCAATTGGCGATTGCCAATTGGTTTTTGGCTAGGCAATCCAATCGAAAAATCGGTAGTCGGAAATCGACAATTATCAATCGTTACGCGCCCGTGATTTGGATTTCTCACGCCTGACACCACGGTCTACTTTCATGTGGACAGCACCTTTACATCATTACGCCTTTCAGTTTCTCCCAGACGTCATTAGGTTTGAGCTCCACCAGGCACGCCGGCTTAAATGGAGTCAGCCCGGGATAGATGCACTCCGTCTCGTGGCAACGTACACACACAAATTGCGAAGCCATATGCACCTGGCGCTTGCCAGTAGCGCCGACAAGGCGCGGATCGGTGGCACCGTAAATTGTGACGGACGGGATGTTCAGAGCCGCGGCGATGTGACTCAACCCAGTGTCCAAACCCACCGTGCCGGCGGCGCCGTTAATGATGGCTGCTTTCTGAGAAATTGATAGCGGCGGCAACACGGTGGCTCGATCATTTCCGTCTCGAATACTCATGGAGCGCTGGCGTTCGGCTTGATCACCCCATGGCAGGACAACATAAAACCCTGCGGCAACCGCACGCTTCAGGAGCTCCTGCCAGTATCTTTCCGGCCAAATCTTCGAGGCCCAACTCGTACTGTGAATGAAAACAAGATAAGGATGAGGCAGATCGAAATTCGGCGGGACGAATCGCTCCCTTACAATGCCGTAGTCGACGTCGGTTTCAGGAAAAGGATAGCCTAAGGATGCAGCAAGCAAGCGTCTCATCCGCAAGATCGAATGCATGCCTTTCGGAACTGCAAACTGTTTTTGATATAAGAATTGCGCACCCCAATCGTGAACTCCGTGGCGGTCATGACCGGATCTCAGTCCTTTGGCAAGCCGGCTGGCAAACGCGCTCTTAAAACCTCCCTGAACGTCGACCACCATGTCGTAGGTTGTCGCGCGCAACCGTTTCAGTAACGCTTGCGGTTCGCCGCTGTTGAAGGCGTCGACCCAGTTCTTTCCCCAGCGACGCAATGCCGTGGGGAAGACGTTTTCGACATCAGCATGCCAGGCGGGCACTTGCGCGAACGACTCGTCAACTACCCAATCGAACTTTATTCCGGGAATCGCTTTGGTGGCATCGGTGAGTGCGGGGAGCGTCTGCACTAAATCTCCCATCGCGGAGAGCCTGACGATTAAGATACGCATGGAGTGTACTGCTTCGGATTGTATAGTCACCAATTATCAGTGTCTAACGCGTCGAACTCTTTTCAACCGGGTTTTAGTTAACCTCAAAGACGCTAGGTCGCAGAAACGCAGAGTACTCTAGTCATAACAGGTGTCGACTTTCGGTTTTATGTCACTCGCCAGTTTAACGACTCAGGGTTCGAAAGCGCACCTGCTTCATTACATCCATGGAAGTTGTATATTCCGTGGGAAGGTCTTTGACCTCCGGTGCTCGGCAAGTCTTTGACTTGCCGAACGGGAATGCCACATCCAGTGGGTCTAAGGCCCAATCAAGGGCCGATTAGTTAATTGAAATATCGAGTTAACTCGAAAAGTGCATCGACTTGCGGCGCACCGGAGGCCACAGACCTTCTCACTATGTCGCTCTGCGCGTCGGCGCCTTGAGGTTAACTGAAACCCTGATCGCCCGATCACGTTGACGCCTGCAACTCCCGCTTCTATTCTCTGATCGCTTTGAAACCAGCGTCACAATCCCACTTGAAAACCACTGCCACCATTATCAGCCTCAACGAAGCCAGGCATATTCGGCTCGCTTGTGAATCCGTTTCCTGGGCTGACGAGATAGTAGTTGTCGATTCGGGATCAACCGATGACACACGCGAGATTGCGAGAGCCTGTGGGGCCCGCGTGATTGAAAATTCCTGGCCGGGTTTTGCTGCGCAAAAACAATTCGCTGCGGAACAGGCCTCACACGAATGGATTTTCAGTCTCGACGCGGACGAACGAGTCTCTGAGCAATTGAGAGACTCGATCCAGGCCTTGCGCCAGCTTGATGAGAGTAGCTTAGCTGATGCTTACTCGATCGCGCGCCGAGCTTTTTACATGGGACGTTGGATTCGCGGCGGTGGCTGGTATCCAGATCGACAGTTGCGCCTTTATAAGAAAACACGAGGACGTTGGGAAGGGCCGCACATTCATGAATCGGTGAAGCTGGATCAGGGCGCGCGGGTTGCAGATCTGGCCGGGGACATTCTCCATTACCCTGGCAGCGATGCCGCCGAGCATCACCGCCTCATCGGTGAACGCTATGCGCCTCTGGCAGCGCGACAGATGTTTGAACGAGGGCAGCGCACTTCCCCGCTCAAGATTGCTTTAGTTGGCCCCGCCGCCTTTGCGCGCAGTTTTATTTTAAAAGGAGGTTTCCGCGACGGGCTCGCCGGCTTCAGCATTGCTCGCTTCGCGGCTGACCATGCGTTTCTCAAGTATCTAATGCTGTGGGAACTTCAGAATGGTTCGAAACCGTAAATGGCAGAGTCTCAATCACCGATCACATTGCGCCTCGCAACTTCTAAGGACATTCCGGCATTAAAGAACCTGATTGATCGCTCAGTGCGCGCACTCAGCATCGACTACTACAGTCCCGAGCAAATCGAGAGTGCGCTAACAAACGTCTTTGGCGTGGATACGCAGCTGATTGAGGATCAGACTTACTTTGTAGCGGAAGCGGGAGCCCAAGTTGTTGGTGGTGGAGGGTGGAGCAAGCGCAATACGCTTTTCGGTGGCGACCAGGCGAAGTCAAATGAACCAGATGCATTGCTGAATCCTCGCGAGCAGCCGGCGAGATTACGAGCTTTCTATGTACATCCAGAATGGTCGCGCCAAGGAATCGCCAAACTCATCACTAAGGCGTGCGAGACAGCGGCACGAAGTGCCGGTTTCACGAGCGTTGAGTTGATCGCCACTCTGCCCGGCCAGCCGCTCTACGAAGCCAACGGCTACGAAATTGTTTGTCCTTTCAAAATTCCGCTTCCTGATGGGTTATCTTTGCCGGCATTTCGCATGGCAAAGAATCTGGTAACCGATTAGCGACTCACGTAAATGAAAAGTGGATCGAGCTCCAATGCATCTGGTGTCGCGGCGCGGCGCGGCCTGCAAAAGTCCAAAGCTAAACATCGTTTCGCATTGCTCAACTCTTCGTGGATCGTCAATACCCGCGCTATTATTTCTGCGCCGCTCGTTTTCCAAGGCTTACTATGAAAGACTTTCTTGATGACTTTCGGCAGACGATAGACGACTCCGCCGCGCTCCTGCTTTCGATGTCGGCTTCGGCGAGTCAACTCCAGCCTTCGGAGGGCAAGTGGTCGCCACGTGAAGTGATCGGCCACTTGATTGATTCTGCTTCCAACAACCACCAAAGATTCGTGCGCGCCCAACTTACTGACGACCTTGAATTTCATGGTTACGAACAAGCGGAATGGGTGAGCGTCCAGGGTTATCGCGAAGAAAGTTGGGAGCAGCTAGTGCAACTTTGGAAGCTTTACAACCTGCACTTGTTGCACCTGGTTAGCAGAATTCCAGTTGCGCAGCTGACGAAGCCGCGGCGCCAACATAACCTTCACCAGCTCGCCTGGCAGAGCTTTCCGGCCGATCAGCCGGCGACGCTCGAGTATTTCATTCGCGACTATCTCGGACACCTGAAGCATCATCTGCGACAGATCTCCGGTGTCAGGGTCGATTAGGATGATTAACATGCCTTACAAACCTATCAGAGCATTTGTCTACGCCGTTCTGATTTGGGTCTCCGGCTTCATCTGGGGCAGTATCGTTTTCATGACGCCGGCGCTACGTTCCACGCCGCCAATTCCGTACGTCTCGAGTAATCCGGCAATCAGTTTTCCGATCATACTGCTTTGGACGATATTGACGTTGGTACTGGGGCGCAGTTATTTAAGGGCTGCAAAAGACAAGGAGCGGGAAGGCTTCCGCTTCGGCTTCATATTTGTGGTCGTTAACTTCGTCTTCGATCTGGTCGTGCTCGTCTTTCTCTTGAACGCCGGATTAGGCTACTTCGTTTCGGCCAGCGTCTGGTTTGCCTATATGAGTTTGGTTGTGATTCCATGGCTTGCCGGCCGCACTCTGGCACTTTCTCCTTCTAGTTCGAAAACATGAAAACCAACGTGGGAGTTTTAAGCGATGGCTTACACCTATGAACAACTGAAACATATGACAGTCGCGGAGCTGCGGGAAATAGCCAAAGGCACCGAGGGTGAAATCGTGCAAGGCTACACACAGCTAAACAAGGAACACCTCGTGGGGGCCCTGGCGAAGGCTCTCGGAATCCAGCATGAACATCACGAAGTGGTAGGAGTGGATAAAGCCGCAATTAAGTCGCGGATTCGCGAGTTGAAGCAGAAGCGGAACGCTGCTATCGCGGCTCATGATCACGCTGAGCTCAAGATGGTGCGACGCACAATCCATCGCTTAAAGCGGCGGATTCACAAAGCGACGGTTTAAAAAACCTCGTTGATTTGTAACTACAACGGCCGACACCAGGAGACTGCTAATGCCAAAATGGATTGTTTACTGCCTGGCTGCCTTGGGAGACCTAATCCTGGCAGTAATCGCCTTCCTGAACGACAGGATTATATTTACGGTAATTCTCGGATTCGCCTGCCTCTTATTTCTTGCAGCCGCCGCGGGTGCCCTGAAGCAGCAGAAGCGCAGCGCGACCTGACTTGGTCTAAGTGAATGGAGTAATCGATGATTCAGCCAGGACGAAAACTCAGCGGAGTAATGACTAGCCTGCTGCTCCTTTTAGCTGCGATCGCTGGGGTTTCTCAAGGTCAAAAAGGATCGGCGGACAAACACAGCAAACCTGATTTGAGCGGCACCTGGATCCTCGATAAAGCGAGAAGTGCTAAGGTCGACTACGACCTGACTTTGCATATCGTGCATCGTGAACCGGAAATTACAATCACGAGGACTTTTGTAGACGCAGCAGGTGAACGGAAAGAGGAGTCAGTTTATTACACCGACGGGCGGGGCGATGCGGTAACAGACAAGTTGCAGCACATATACAAGCCCGTCACTAAATGGCGTGGCAACACCCTCGTCAGAGAGAGCGTTCATGTAACGAGAGGAACAAGGTTTGAAGTCGTGAGCACTGAACAATGGTCACTCTCAAAGGATGGACAAACGTTAACGCGTACGATGACGAACAGACAGAAGACCAGCATTAACGAAACAATCCTGCCTCGCTTTGAAAGCAAGTACGTTTTCACCCGTCGAGCGTAGCAATCTCACTCGTTCGCGTATCTTTCAATCGTCACTTTCCGCGACCGCGCCATGAACGCTTCAATATCTCTCAGCTTTCGCGGAAGTGCAGCGGTCATCCAGCGCGTACCCGTCTCCGTCACCAGCATATCGTCCTCTATGCGCACGCCGATTCCTTTGTACTTCTCATATGCTGGTCG
Source organism: Pyrinomonadaceae bacterium (assembly GCA_963826235.1). Taxonomy (GTDB): domain Bacteria; phylum Acidobacteriota; class Blastocatellia; order Pyrinomonadales; family Pyrinomonadaceae; genus PSRF01. Next base: position 524,638 of record CAWGWE010000004.1, read on the forward strand.
AATTGTCTGCTTGAATTTTTCCCACTCCTCAGGCTTAAAGTTGAAAGGTCGATTATCCAGCGCATCAAGTCGCACATAAATCCCGGGCTCGTTGGTAAACACCATGCCTGGTTCCAACCTCGCGACACTGCCCACATCGTGGACATTCATTCCCAGCCAGTGAGTGGTGTTATGCATAAACCAGAGCCGGTACTGATCCGAGTTGCGATCGGTGATCAGACCCAGTTTGAGTAACCCGTTCTTGATCACTTCAGTGGCGGCGCGATGCACGTCAGAATAAATGGCGCGCGGACGAATTACCTTCGCCCCAGCCTCTTGCGCATCGAAAACGATCTGATAGATCTCCGCCTGGGCGGGTGTGAACTTTCCGCTTACTGGAAATGTCCGCGTGACGTCTGCAGTGTAATGTCCGTACTCCGCGCCGACGTCCATCAGAATCAGTTGACCGGGGCTCACCACGCCTTGTGATTCGATGTAATGCAAAGTGGTGGCATTTGGTCCACAGCCAACAATTGACGGAAAACCCCAGTGGTCGGCATTGCGCAGCTTAAAGGTGTAGACGACTTGCGCGTCGACCTCATATTCCCATTTGGCGCTTGCGGCTGCGCTCCAGGCTCGTTCCAGGGCCTCAGTAGTAATGTCGATTGCGTGCTGTAGCAAGCGCAGCTCCATCTCAGATTTTCGCAGTCTCAAATTTGCAAAGATGGGCGCCGCGTTCTTGATCACAAATCCGCTCGCAGTCTTCTCCCATTCCTGGGCAAAGCGCTGCTCGTTGCGGTATTCGCGCGAGTTGGGTCCACCTGAGGACAGTAAGTAAAGCTCCGCCTGCTTTTTTTCCGCCGCTGCAAATAGATTCGCAAAACCCGAGGCCGGGGCGGTTGGCCCTGCTTCCCTGGTCATGAAAATATTTTCCGGCTTCGGGCGATACGCTTGCCCCTGGCGCAGGGCTTGGATGAACGGTTCGAACTCTCGCGCGTCCCAGATTTCATCGACGCCCGAAGCCGCGTGGGCCTCTTCAACTGTATACATGTGGCCGGCCCAGACCTCGAAGAGTGGCTGGCGTCGCGGCAGAAACAGAATTTCCGGAAGCTGCGCATTCCCAGGCAGCAGGACGAGTGTGGCGCGGTTCTGTTTCAGCATCGTCAAGTAGTAGAGGTTATTCTCCTGACGATATTCGTAGTCCACATCATTCGTATAGACACGTGGCTCCGTGCTGAAAAGTATTAAGACACCATTCGGACCGACGGCTTGCGCAACACGTGAGCGACGCAGCGCCAGTTCGGCAAGCCTCGCTTTCTGATCGAAAACCGGCGCCGGCGGCGTGATGTGGATGAGCGAACGACGGTTTTGCGTTTCCGCAGCCACGATTGCTCGAGGCGAAAACCAGGGACAGCTTACCGCTGTGATGGCGACGAGTAATGAAAGCAGTTGTAGGCGATACCGAATTGATGTCATGACTGAGGTATGAGCCGGCTACTGATTGAGAACGTATTGAACGTGGGGAGGGGGAAATCAACGGTTACGGTCGAAGTGCCCTGCGACGTCGCGGGGGAGATACGATTCGGCGGGTGCCGTCTGGTCTCGTCAAAATCTGGGTGCCGTCCTGAGTAGTCATCAACTGGCTGCCGTCCGGTAGTGTGCGGACGGTGACACCCTGGCGTCGGAGCCGCTGCTGAATATCTGGCCGCGAATAATCCACGGTCGGAGGCTTAGGGACGTTTGGCTGAGCCGGTTGAAACAGTTCGGTCTCATCATCGTCCTCTTCATCAGTTTCTGTTTGCCTTGCCGTGGTTACCTTCTGCTTTGGCTTCTCTTTTTTGACTTGCTTCGCCTCGTTCGCCGCTTGCTGTTTATCAGCTTCGTCCTTTTTCGCGTCGACAGAAACTCGAATTCACTACCGGGCTTTTGCCGGTGGCTGCCTGGTCCTCAGGTTGAGTAGAAGTAACGGTGGGCGAAGGCTCAGCGCTGGGCGCAGGCGAAGTGACAGCGGTCGCAGCAGCCTGGCGTTTCTGATACGCGTAAAAGGCGCCAGCACCTCCGACTAAAACCACGAGAGCCAAGGCAATAACTGTCCATGTCGCACCGCGCCGTCTGCTGGTTTCGCAACCAGCGTCGTCTCGCCAGTGGGTGGAAGCGTTGGTGGTTTAGTAGGAGCGACGAGACCTACTGTCTCGCGAGCGGCCTCGCCAGCTTGTGTGGGAGCGGGAGCGGCAGCGGGGAATAAAACTGTATTTGCTTCGCTACGATTCGTAAGCGTGCTTTCCATTCCTTCCTGATGAAGGGCTCGTCGCATCTCGGCGGCATGACGGAACCGTTGCTCGCGATTCTGCGCCATCGCGCGCGCGAGGACGTTACTTAAGACTTGCGGTACCGCGCTATTAACTTCATGCGCTGGTTGCAAAGGATCAGGTTCTCCGTTCACGAGCGAGGCCGCGCGAGTGAGCGCGTCAGGCGGCTTAACACCAGTTACAAGGTGATAAAGCGTCGCGGCCAGGGCGTAGAGATCGCTGCGCGCATCGGTGCCGAGTCCCTGAATCTGCTCGAGCGGGGCATAGTTTGGAGTGTAGCCAAAGATACTCGCCGAAGTTGTTACGCGCGAGATCTCACTCGTTTGTCCCTTTGCAAGTCCGAAGTCCAGGAGAATTATTTGCCCGCGCGAAGTTACCTTCAAATTTTGTGGTTTGATATCGCGATGAATGATCGGCGGCTCCTGGGTGTGCAGATAATCCAGCGCGTCAAGTAGCTGATCTGCCCAGTTCATCACATCAGCGGAGGGAAAAGGAGTGCGTCGTTGGCTAAACTTCTCCGCAAAGTCATCCCCGGGGATGAACTGCATGATTAGGAATTGTCCTTCGCCTTCGGAAAAATGATCGCTGACGCGGGGCAGGGCCTGATGATGAACGCGCGCTAAGAGACGCGCTTCACGCTCGAACTGTTTGCGCAGCCGTTCATCCGCGAACAGCGTTTCCTTCAATGCGACAGTGCTGTCGAGCCGCTCATCAATCGCTTCATACACTGTACCCATACCGCCCTGTCCCAGCGAACGGACGATACGATAGCGACCTTGTAGAACAGTGTCTGGCGTAAGCATCACGAAATTTCTCTTATCACAGTCGATCCAGCGCTACAGCAATGGCCTTGATGATAAAACCGGCCGAGTGGCTGCCGCGCAATTGCATTCGTCAGCGCATTATACACGTCATAGTGCCGACAAGAACCGTGGCACATGCTTATCGCAGACATCCCGCCGACAAAGCGGACACTCATACGACAATTAGACCGATCAATGCGCGGTTTGGTCGAATAAAGGGTATGCTAAGGGCATGAGTGACCCCTTCCCCTTGTCCGATGCGGAGATCATCGATGAACCTCCGCCGAGACGTCGTCGCTGGCGTCGCTGGTTACTTATCGCGGCGGTTTTGCTCTTCATCCTAATTTCTCGCAGCCTCTCAATCTATGTGTCGGCTCTTTGGTTTGGTTCTGTCGGATATTCGCCTGTCTATTGGTACATCCTCAAACTGAAGGTCGCTATTTTTCTGATCTTTCTGATTTTGACTGCCGTCATCCTGCGCGCGGGATTTTCAGTCTTGGAACGGATCTTTGCCGCTCACGCTCTTACGCCGCGCACCATAATTGTTAACAATCAACCGGTTCAGTTTGCTCCCGCCCGCTATCTGGGACCATTGGCCTGGGGAATTGCTCTGATCTTTGCGCTCTTCGCCGGCCTCTCCATGAAAGGCAAATGGCTGGAGTTCGCGTCATATCTGAATCGCACGCAGACATCTTTAAGCGATCCGATCTTCAGGAAGCCTCTGGAGTTTTACCTTTTCTCGCTTCCCGTGCTCGATGCGATTAGTTCATGGCTAGTGACGATTACTTTCGTCCTGTTCTGCGCCGCGCTAATCCTACTCACTGCTATCACTGCCACAGACGATCGCAAGGAATGTGCGCTCGCTTTCGTCTGCGACGAGCTTCGCCGCGACTTCAGGCGCTTTGGCAGCTTTTCTTCTTGCGTTAGCGTGGACGCGTTTATCTCGCGCGCTTTCCTTACCTTTGGAGCGATCATCAAACGTTTACGGGCGTTACCTACACCGAAGCCCACTACCTGCTTCCGGCGCTGACTCTCGTCGCAATCGCTCTCGTGATTGCAGCATTGATCGCGGTGCTGAACGCTTTCACGAAGCGAGGCTTACGTTTGCTGCTGTTGGCCTCGCGCTTCCGGCACTCGTTTACGTTATTGGCGTCGTCATCGTACCGGCCTACGTGAACAGCTTTATCGTGAAGCCAAACGAGCTGGGTCGGGAAACGCCCTACATCGAACACAACATTGCCTGGACGCGGCGCGCCTTTGGACTCGAACAGATAGAGCCGCGGGAGTTTGAAGCCGAACCTTCGATTGAAGCCCTCGATCTAAACGCTAATCGGGCGACGCTGCAGAACATTCGACTCTGGGACTGGCGCGCACTGCAGGACACTCTTAAGCAAGTCCAATCTATCCGCACTTATTACGACTTTCTCGACGTCGACGTGGACCGCTACTCCTTAGGAAACCAAACTCGGCAGGTGATGCTTGCTGCCCGCGAGCTCGATGTGGAAAAGCTTCCGGAACAGTCACGAAACTGGGTCAACGAAAAATTGATCTATACCCATGGTTATGGCGTGACGATGAACACCGCAAACGGTTTTACACCCGAAGGCATGCCTCGCTTCGTGCTCTCGGATATGCCGATCAAATCAAGTGCACCCGAGGCGACGATCACGCGCCCGCAGATTTACTTCGGGCAAAAAACTGACACGAACGTATATGTAAAAACGACTCAGAAAGAATTTGATTTTCCGCAAGGCGAGTCGAACACTTACACAACCTACGAAGGGACCGGGGGGATACAAATCGGCGGGCGACTACGTCGAATGCTCCTGGCCTGGTCGCTGGGTGATCTTTCAAAGGTTCCCTTCTCTGACGCTATTACGTCGGAGAGCCGGGTCCTGATTCATCGGAACATCCTCGAAATCGTTAACGGAATTGCCCCGTTTCTCATTTACGATAACGACCCTTACATCGTGGTGAGCAAGGACGGCCGTTTGTTCTGGATGCTCGATGCCTTTACCGAGTCCTCACGCTTTCCTTATTCGCGACATCATGGTGTCGGTAATGACTCGGTCAACTACATCCGCAACAGCGTCAAGGTGGTGATTGACGCTTACAATGGCTCAGTCGACTTCTATGTGTTTGATTCTCAGGATCCGATTATCTCAACTTACCGGGCAGTGTTTCCGACGCTGTTCAAGGACGCCTCCGCTATGCCTGCAGACTTGCGGGCGCATGTGCGTTATCCGGAGACTTTGATTCGAGTGCAGGCTGAAGTCTACGGGCTTTACCACACGCAGAGCGCGAAGGTGTTCTTTCAGCGCGAGGATGTCTGGAGCGTTGCCAGCCAACTCGGAATCGACGATCAGAATAAGAAGCAGGCGCAACCGATCGATCCTTATTACGTCCTGATGCAATTGCCCGGTGAGCAAGCCGCCGCGGAGTTTGTATTGATTCTGCCTTTCACTCCTTCAAACCGGAATAACATGATTGGCTGGATGGCGGGTCGCAGCGATGGTGAAAACTACGGCAAGCTGCTCGTCTATAATTTTCCGGAGTCGCGCCTCATTGAGGGACCTTTGCAAATCGAAGCTCGCATCGATCAAAACGCGCAACTCTCCGCCCAGTTCAGTCTCTGGAACCAGCAGGGTTCGCGAGTTCTCCGCGGCCACTTACTGGTTATTCCGATTGGACGTTCATTGCTTTACGTTGAGCCGGTGTACTTGCAGGCCCAGCGAAGTCCCATGCCCGAGCTGCGTCTGGTTGTCCTCGCGATTCAGGAACGGGTCGCCTACGGACAAAATTTTGAAGAGGCATTAGCAAACCTCATCGGTGACAGCGCCAAGGTTCCAGGGGCGACCACTGAAACGATAACGACGAACAGCCGGCAACGGGTCAGCCACCTGCACACTCAACCTCCGACTCCGGCTGGTAACACTCAGCAATTGATCCTGCGAGCTATTCAAGAGTTCGAGGAGTACCAACGGCTCACCGCGCAAGGCAAACTTGGCGAGGCAGGTCAAAAGCTGGAACAACACAAACGAACGCTTGAGGAGCTGCGACGTTCCACTGGCAGACCTTAGCATCTCCACTCAACTGGCTAAAGATGGGGTAGCGCGTTTACGCGCCAACTGTGGCTCACACTCCCGCACGTATCCACGAATATCTTTGTGCTGCCCAGCTTTGCTTGAAAATTCAGTTTCGTGGGACCGTTCGGCTTTGCCGCCGGATGTGGGGCGCGGCTCTGCCGCCATGGAGTTAGATAAAATTTCGGGCTACGCCCTTGGTATGGCTCGGCCCTGGGAATTATGTAGGGCGAAGCCCAGACGTGGGGAACAGGCCTGAATATAAAGCGCTTTCGGCCGCCGCGAAGCCACGCCCACGTCTGGCGGCAAAGCCGAACCGATGCTAGCTCAGGGCCTTTTTGGAACACCCCTGCAGACCTCGATCCTGCAGCAACAGACCGAGTCATTCCCTGTTTTCCTCAGCATTCTTCCAAATCCCTGGTAATTGTATGGCACTCCCATACAGATAAAACTGAGGTCTATAACTTCGGCCTCAGATCGGGTATAGTGCGTCCTTCCAACAGCGTGGCTAATCGGACGTCGGTTCTCGGAGGCAAGAGATTCGAGTCCACTGGGAGGGGTGAGTGGCAGCGGCAGCATTCTACGACCTGGAAGGCACACTGGTTAGCACGAATCTGGTTCACACTCTAGGCTTTTATTCGCGCAACCAACCGGGCCTGCTTAACAGTTTCAGGAAGAGCGCTTCAACTCTCCTGAGCATCCCCGTTTTTGCCATTACCGACCAGTACAGCCGGAAAGTTTTTAATGATCTTTATTTCAAACGCTACAAGGGGCAGTCCGAGGATCGGCTGCGCTTTCTGGCCGACGAGCTATTCGAACAGGTGCTGAAGCCAGCGGTCTTTCCGGGAACTTATGAGCTGTTAACAAAGTCACGCAGCCTCGGTCTCCGTCAGGTCGTCGTAACCGGCGCTCTCGACGTGTCTGTAAAGCCCCTCATGGGACACCTGGGAATCACCGAGTACGTTTGTAATCGTCTCGAGTTTGTTAATGGCATTGCGACGGGACGGCTCTTACCGCCGGTTATGGCAGCCGCGACCAAAGCTTCGTGGATGAGAGTTTTTGCGGAACGCGAAGGCCTGAGCCTGAGCGACTCCTACGCTTACACCGACAGCATGAGCGACCTGCCAATGCTTTCGATAGTTGGTCATCCGGCGGTCATCAATCCTGACATGCGATTGCGCCAAACCGCGCTGCATCACGATTGGCCGATACTTAACTTGAAGTAAACATTTCTAGAGGTAGAGATTTCTATGCGGACTAGCAGCAAAGCAAGATTGCTTGTCTTAACCCTTTCGACCTTGTTCTTGAGTCACTCCGCTTTCATAGCGAGTACTCAACGTGTTTGCGCTCAGGCGCCTGCTCCCCAAACACAAAAGCCCAAAGAGGGCGGACGTTATCGAGAGATTGGACTAAAGATGCTAGGTGACATGAAGTCTGCGCTTAAAGAGCAGTACTACGATCCCAAATATCATGGCATCGATCTCGATGTAAGATTTAAGGCAGCCGAGGAGCGCATCAAAACGCTCTCTTATAATTGGCAGGTCTTTCGTGTACTAGCCCAAGTGCTGCTCGACTTTCAGGATTCTCACACCACTTTCATCATGCCGCCTCGTACCGATCACTTCGAATATGGTTTTTCACTTCAGATCATCGGCGATAAATGTTTTGTTACGAGGGTCAAAAAGGACAGTGACGCTGAGGCAAAGGGACTGCGCGTAGGCGATCAGGTTCTCAGCATCGGCAGATGGGCACCGGACCGCACCAATCTCTGGAAGATAATGTATGTTCTGTATCGCCTCGACCCGATCGACTTCGTCCAATTGAGGATCATATCCGTCGAGGGCGACGAGAAGCAATTGACCATTAAAGCGAAGACGATGACTAACGCTGAGAAGCGGAAGGAGCTGGAAAAGCGCAAGAAAGACAAGAAAGATAAGCCCTATAACTGTCAGGAAATAAACAGCGACGTAATCGCGTGCAAGTTCTCCACCTTCTCTGTAAGGAAAGAAGATGTCGACAAGATGCTGAAACTTGTCGGCAACCACTCCAAGTTGATCCTGGATCTCCGTGGCAATCGGGGCGGCTACGTTCATATCGAAGAATACTTAACCGGTTACTTCTTCGATCGAGACATTAAGATTGGCGACATGGTGCGTCGTAAGAAAACCGAAGAGCGGATCGCAAAGAGCAAGAAAGACAAAGTCTTCAAGGGAGAGTTACTCGTTTTGATCGATAGCAACTCGGCTTCGGCCGCCGAAGTCTTTGCTCGAGTTATACAGCTTCAGAAGCGCGGGATCGTTATTGGCGATGTGAGTGATGGTTCAGTGATGACCAGCATTTTTGTTCCCTTCTTTAGCCACCTCGCCATCACGGAAGACGTGCTGATTACCAACACAGGAATGAGTATTACGATTGGAGACTTCATTATGAGCGACGGAAAACGTCTGGAAAACGTCGGCGTCGTTCCGGACATTCCCATTATTCCCACAGCACTCGCCCTCTCGCGAAAAACAGATCCTGTTCTGTCGGTCGCCGCCATCAAGTTGGGAGCAGAGCTGACGCCGGAAAAGGCCGGCTCGTTTCATTTCATTATCGCTGAGGAAGAAGATGAGTCGGAAGAAGACGATGGCGACTAACTAAGAGGTTTACTGCACGCGGAGAACCGTCCGAAACCAATATGGCACTGCAACTCAGAAAGAAAACGCACGAGTCCGTTATCTACATCGATCGCGATAGTGCGCCGCGCATCATGCCGTCGGGCGAGGACTTTATTCTTGAGGACCTGCCCATCGGTACGCGCGTCCTTTATCCGAATCCTTCGATCAAAGGACTACCCAATCGCGAAGCGGCCATCAGATACGCGCTCAATCACCCGCATGATTCCGATCCGTTGTTCGCTCAACTAGAACCGGGAATGCGAGTAACGGTCGCGGTGGACGATATCAGTCTGCCCTTGCCGCCGATGGCTACCCCCGATATCAGGCAGACCATCCTTGAAGTTGTTCTCGATATGCTGACAGGACACGGCGTCGACGATGTTCACATCGTGATCGCCAATTCCCTCCATCGCAAGATGACTGAGTGGGAAATGAAGCGAATGGTCGGCGCGAAGATTTTTGATGCTTATTATCCTGATCGCTATTACAACCACGATGCTGAGTGGACCGAAGGATTAGTCAAGATTGGCGAGACCAGGCATAAGGAACCGCTCGTATTAAATCGTCGCGCGGCGGAAAGCGATCTCCTGATTTACGTAAATATTAACCTTGTGCCGATGGACGGTGGACACAAGTCAGTGGCGGTGGGGTTATGCGACTACGAGTCGCTGCGGGCGCACCATGAACCGCAAACGATTCGAGACTCGGACAGTTACATGGATCCGGCGCGTTCGGAGCTCAATAACAAGGTTAAGCGGTTGGGTAAGATTGTTGACGAACACCTCAACGTTTTTCATATCGAGACTGCTATCAACAACCGCATGTACAAAGGCGACATGGATTTCTTGTTGCGGAACGAAGACGACTTTTCAGCCTTTGATCGCATGAAGTTTGAAGCAATGCGCTACACGATGAGCAAGCTACCGCGTCCAGCGCGTCGCAAGCTACTTCATTCACGCCCGGCCCAATACGAAATGATTGCCTGCCACGCCGGAAAGACAGAGCCGGTTCACGATCGGATCGTCGGCAAGGCATTTGAGCAATATGCGATTCCGGTGCGCGGTCAATGCGACATTTTGATCACCGGCATCCCTGACATTTCCCCTTACAACGTGTATTCGATCCTCAATCCCCTGCTTGTGCAGGTGATGGGACTTGGTTATCACTTCAACTTTTATCGCAATAAGCCGTTACTGAAGAAAGGCGGCGTGCTGATCATTCATCATCCGTGTTACGACGAATTCGATCACAAATTCCATCCCAGCTACATTGAGTTCTTCAATCGCCTTTTGCCGGAAACACGCGACGCCTTCGTCCTGCGTGAAAAGTATGAGCGCGAGTTTGCTAACAACCCCAGCTACGTCGAAATGTATCGTCGCGGCAACGCGTACCACGGAGCGCATCCGTTCTTCATGTGGTACTGGGGTGAGAATGGGCGGCAGCACGTCGGCAAGGTGATCGCCGCCGGCGCCGAAAACGCGCACGTTCCCGCGATGCTGGGTTGGGAACGCGCCGACAACTTAACAGAAGCGATTGCTATGGCCCGCAGTTACATGGGCAACTCTGCTGAGATCACCATGCTGCATCAACCGATGATCGGCATCGCCGACATGGAATAACGGACCGTCACGAAGTCGCGAAGACAAGTAAATGACTTCAAAGCAACCAGATAATCGTAAGTTTGTCGGCGCTTTGCTGCACGACGTGAAACTGTCGCCGACAGAAATCTTTCAAGACCGCAAGATTTTTCTGATTGGCGGCACGGGATTTCTGGGGAAAGTCACGCTCAGCATGCTCTTGCATCGCTTTCCCAATGTCGGCCGCGTTTACGTATCGGTGCGCGCACGATCACAAGAGGAATCAGAGACTCGCTTCTGGAACAGCGTTATCACGGCGCCTCCATTCGATCCTTTGCGGGCACGCTACGGCGCGGCGCTCGAGGGCTTCATCCGCAGCAAGGTGCTCGTACTCGGCGGTGACATTGGCGATACGAATCTGGGCTACAGCGAGGAAGCAGCACAGCGAGTTGCCGAAGATATCGACGTCATCATCAATAGCGCCGGCAACGTCACTTTCAATCCCACACTCGAAAGCGCTCTCCGCACAAATGTAGTGGGGACGCAGAACGTCATCGCTTTTGCCAAACGCATGAAGCGGCCCGCGCTGGTTCACGTTTCTACCTGTTTCGTAGCGGGCAATCGTCAGGGAACAATTTGGGAGAGCGATCCGGTGTTGGGCTACTTCCCGCGCAAGAGTGAGCTTTCCGGCGTCGAGTTTTCGGTGGAGCAGGAAATCAAAGACTGTGCGCGCCTGGCTGAACGAGTTAAGGAAGACGCTAAGGACGCAATGATGGTGGCGCGTTTTCGCGAGCTTGCGCGTCGGCGTCTGATTGAAGAAGGACGTGACGAAGACGATCCCGATGCCCTGGGATTAGCCGTGGCGCGCGAGCGCAAGGTTTGGACGCGGACACGACTGACTGATCTCGGCGTTGAGCGTTCCGGTTGGTGGGGCTGGCCCAACATCTATACGTACACCAAAGCACTTGGCGAACAACTTGTGGCCGCGGAGACTGGGATAGTCCGCAGTATTGTTCGGCCCAGCATCGTTGAGTCCGCTCTCTCATATCCTTTCCCAGGCTGGAACGAGGGCTTTACCACTACCGCACCGATCATCTTTCTCGTCTTGAAGGGACAAACTCAGATTCCCGCAAACGACAAGCTGATCCTCGACATCACTCCGGTCGATCAGGTCGCCTCAGTGATGCTGGCGGTTGCGGCGCAGGCATGCGTCGAAGAACCGCGGCTCGTCTATCAGGCGGCTACCGGCGATGCTAACCCCGCCAACATGGAACGGATAATTTCTCTCGTCGGTCTCTACAAGCGAAAGCACTTCAAGGAAAAGGAAACCGGAATCAAGCTGCTCAACGAAGCAGCCGCGCGCATGGCGCCTCGCCCCGTATCTACTGCCCGCTTCGAGGCGACCTCGATCCCGATGTTTAACTCGGCGGCCAGGAAAGCTTCTGCCTTACTCGACCGTGCACGGCCGCGCTGGGGTGGCGGGCGAATGGTGGAAGTAATCGATCGCGTCAAGACGTCGGTTGATCGAGTAGAAGAAGTAACTCGCGAGACCACAAACTCTTTTGAAATTTTCCGGCCATTCACGATCGAGAACGCTTACCTGTTCCGCTCCGACAATGTTCGCTCTCTTTTCGAGCGCATCAGAAAAGATGAGCAATCGCTTCTCACGTGGAATCCGGAAAAGTTCGACTGGTACAACTACTGGATCAATATCCACATTCCCGGTTTAAAGAAATGGGTCTTTCCGAAACTCGAAGATGATATGCGGGCGCAACCGAAGCGCACCTACACCTATCGAGATCTACTTGAGCTCTTCGAGACCTCCACCAAACGACATGCGACGCGGGTGGCGATGCGCATTGAACGCGACGAGCGCACCGAGCAATACACCTACGCCGATTTGCATGAGCTTGCGACTCGTGCAGCCGCTTTCCTGGCGAGCGAAGGCGTTAAGCCAGGCGATCGCGTCATGCTGTTTAGCCATAATGCGCCGGAGTGGGGCATGACTTATTTTGGCGTGCTGAAAACCGGCGCCAGTTGTATTCCTGTCGACCCGGAAAGCAAGCTGAGCGAGATCCTGAACTTCGCGCGCGCCGGTGATGCGGCCGGGATCGTCATCAGCGAGAAATTAGATCAAGAGCATCCTGAGCTACGACAGCGTTTGGCCGAGGAGGGACTTACTCCTCGCGTTTGGACTTTCGCCGAAGTGTTTGCGCTCCCGGACGAGGCAACCGAGGATCAACGCATCTCTCTCTTGCCGCAGAAAGTCCACGCGCAGTCTGTCGCTTCTTTGATTTTCACTTCCGGTACCACCGGCCGTCCCAAGGGTGTGATGCTTTCCCATCGCAACCTGACGAGCATGGTCTCAATGCTTTCGTCCGTCTTTGATATGTCCACCAAAGACGGCGTGCTTTCCGTATTGCCGCTACATCACACGTTCGAGTTTTCTACGGGCTTTCTCACGCCCTTGAGTCGTGGAGCACAAATCACTTATCTGCCGGAGCTGACGAGCGATGCCCTGGCCCGGGCTATCAAGAACGGCCATGTCACCGGAATGGTGGGCGTCCCCGCGCTTTGGGAACTATTGCACCGGCGCATCAAGACCCGGCTCTACGAACGCAGCGACTGGATTGGCAAGACAGCCGATGTACTCATCAAGGCAAACTTTTGGCTCCGGGAAAACACCCCGCTTAATCTCGGCCCGATCGTCTTTTACCCAATTCATGAAGGATTGGGAGGCCGAATCAGATACTTCATCAGTGGCGGATCAGCCTTGAGCGAGAAAATTCATCAGGACTTTCAAGGTCTTGGATTCACAATCCTCGAGGGCTACGGCCTGACAGAAGCGTCGCCTGTTCTTACCGTCACGCGTCCCGAGAATCGCATGCTAACCGGCAGTGTTGGTAAGGCCCTCCCTGGCGTGCAGGTGCAAATTGCCGATCCCGATTCAGCAGGTGTTGGCGAAGTGATAGCCCGCGGGCCCAACGTTATGTTGGGGTACTACGATGACGAGGAAGCGACGCGCAATACACTCGTCGAGCGTTGGCTGTATACGGGCGACCTGGGCAAACTCGACGACGACGGGAATCTCTTCCTCGTCGGGCGTTCTAAGGAAATTATTGTCGATACAAATGGCAAGAACGTTTACCCGGACGAGCTTGAAGAGATCTATGCCGACTCACCTTACGTCAAAGAACTGAGCATCGTCGGTTTGCCGGATGGAATTGGCGAAAAAGTCGCTTGCCTAGTCGTTGCCGACGACGAATACGATATTGCGCTCTCGCGCGCCGAGTTAAGACGCCGAGTCGAAGAACATTTTCGTCTCGTATCGGCTTCCCTACCCTATTACAAGCGCGTCAAGTTACTTCACTTTACCGAAGTGGAATTGCCGCGCACGGCAACCCGCAAAGTGAAGCGCCGCGAAGTAGTGCAGATGTTGGAGGCGCTGGAGCAGAGCCAGAAAGCGAGCCGCAGTTCTGACGGACAGGCGACAGCGGCTGCGGACACACGCTGGCTGCTGGATGTGGTGGCATCTGTAAGCAATCGTTCGCGCAGTGAAATCTCGGCTGACACTCGCCTGGCGGATTTGGGCTTTGACAGTTTGATGTTTGTGGAGTTGGCAACGGCAATCGAGAACGCCGGCGGTTCGATCTCAGCACCGGAGAGATTTAACGAGATTCAGGACGTGAAGGAACTGATTAGCGTAGTCGGGAAAGGCGGCGCGGCAGCGTCGCGTGCGAAGAGATCCGTGCGCGACCAGGCAAGCACGGAAGATGACGAGATCTATATTCCTTCTTTGATCCGGGCGGTCGGTAATCGCGGCCTCGATTTCGTGCAAAAAGCCTTTTACGAGCGTTTCCTGCGGACGCATTACGAAGGTCAATCCAATATTCCAGCTCATACAAACTTTATTGTTGCCGCCAACCACAGCTCCCACCTCGACATGGGGCTTGCCAAGATGGCCCTTGGCGCGGCCGGCAAGGACATGGTCGCGCTCGCCGCCGCCGATTACTTCTTCGATAACAAATACAAGCGCGCCTACATGGAGAACTTTACGAATCTCGTGCCGATGGAACGTACAGGTTCGCTCCGGCAGTCTTTGCGTCATGCTACTTCGTTCCTCGATCGCGGCTATAACGCGTTGATTTTCCCGGAAGGAACTAGATCGATGACCGGACTAATAGCCGACTTCAAACCGGTGATCGGTTATCTGGCCCTCGCTTCGCGGGTTGGGATTCTGCCGATCTATCTTCAAGGCACATACGAGGCGATGCCGAAGGGTTCAAACATCATCAAGAGCCGCGACGTAAGCGCGCGTATTGGTCGTTATCTTTCCATCGAGCAACTCGAAGAGATGACGAAAGGAATGCCGCGCGCGGAAGCGTACCGGTTGATAGCTGCGCTCGTGAAACATGAGGTTGAGAATCTACGTGATCGCACCCGGATACCCTTTGCCGCCCACGAAACACGCAAGCGCTGGAAAGCGGAACGCCTTGCGCAGATCAGCGAGCGCGACGCAGCGATCGCCGCTACTATCGAGTAGTCGGATAACCACGATTCCAATCGGCAATCGGCAATTGCCAATCGTCAATCTTCATCATGCCCAAAACTCCACAGAAGCGGATCGCCCGCATGACTCCTGCCACCGGGACGAAGCGCCGGGCTGCGATTGAGAAACGGCCCCGTGCGGCTACCTTGATCACAGGGGGCACCGGTTTTCTTGGTTCGCATTTGGTGCGCCAACTCGTTGAAGACGGAGTCAAAGACATTCGCGTGATGGCTACTTCAATTCCGGATTGGCTGGTTGATCTGGGCGTGGAACCCTTTGAAGGTTCTATTACTAAACCGGCAGATGTCGCACGTGCCGTTGAAGGAATTAAGGACATCTATCACCTCGCAGGACGCGTTTCCCGTGAACGAGAAGATGCCCGGGAAATGTATCAGATTCACGTTGAAGGCACGCGCTTGCTTTGTGACGCAGCGAAAAGTGCGGGCGTAGAAACGATCGTGATGGCATCTACCAGTGGAACCATCGCGGTAACTGACGATGGCGATCTGGTACCTGACGAAACATATCCGCAACCTCTCGAGATCATCGCGCGCTGGCCCTACTACGCCAGCAAATCCTATCAAGAGATGGCCGGACTTGAGCGCTTCAATGGCAAGGGCTTACGCCTGGTGATCCTGAATCCAAGCCTGCTGCTGGGACCAGGCGACGACCGACTCAGTTCGACTAAAGTGATTCTCGATTTCATGTCGCGGAAGATTAATGCTGTGCCGACTGGCGGCGTGAGCTTCGTGGATGTGCGCGATGTAGCGCGGGCCTTTAGGGTTGCGATGCGGCGCGGCCGGCACGGCGAGCGCTACTTAATGGGCGCGGCAAATTGGAGTTTTGATAAATTCTTCGGCCGTCTGGCGCGTCTGACAAAGGTTTCGGCGCCAAAGATCGCTTTGCCCTCCAGGCTGGTGGTGGGCGGCGCCAAACTTGTCGATTCGCTTTTCAAGCAGTGGGACATGGCCTCCCCCGTCGAGCCCGGCGCAGTTGAAATGGCGCAATACTACTGGTACCTGAACTGCGCAAAGGCGTCACGTGAGCTCGCATTCAAGCCTCGCGATCCCGGCGAGACGCTCCATGACACGGTGGTCTACTTGCGGGAGAATTTCCTGGGTGGCGCTGCTTTTAAATAGAAGGCCCCAAAAGCATTTTCCATATATCATTTTTCATTTCTCATTTTCATTTAAAAGACATTCCGTTTCAGGCGAGTAAGACTGTGAGGTCTTTGACCTCCGGTGCGCGGCAAGTCTCTGACTTGCCGGCACTCACTTCCATCATAAGCGGAGGTCTCTGACCTCAGCTATGGGTCAAAAGACCTCAATAAGATGCATGGCGTGACGGCAAGTCAGAGACTTGCCCCGCACCGGAGGTCAGAGACCCCATTAAGATCTCGTCGAAGATCAAAAACAGAGGCATCAGTCTGCTAAGGAATGCTTAATGAAGGTCTGCCGCCGTTGGGTGGCTGAACAAAACTCACCGAGCGAACGTGAAGCAACGGTTGCTTTTCAATGAAAAATGAGAAATGGAAAATTGCTTCCTAGTTCAACCCTTACCTACTCACCTAGTGCCCCATACTTAAAAACTCTGAACCGGTAGCGCTGGCGGTCACGGATGTTCTTGGCAATCACGCCGTGAACATTGTCGTCCCACTTCGTAAACTCGTCGATGAAACGATCTGAAGCTGCCTTATCCCCCTGATATTGCACGTCAAGCACCTTCTTCAGCAGCTTCTCCACCACCTCGTGATACTTGTCGTAATTGATACGCAGGCGGCCGCTTTCAAAGGTCAGCAGTCCGTTCTCCAAAAAGAAGTTCCACTGCATTAGCTGCATCGTGTTGTAAGGCTGATCGCGCCGCGGCTTGTTGTTTTGCAGCACGCGCAGAATCCCACCCGCATAAACGGAACGCATTTGCGCGTCGTTGTAATAACTCTGTTGGCGCAGGGCCTTCACCGCAAAGAGAGAAACCAGGTCAGCTTTCATCTCTTCAAGCGCACTGGCGTTCTCCTGTAACGCCTCATCCAGATCTCGATTGTCTTTCGTGCGATCGACGCCCAGATAGTGACCAACTTCGTGCCAGAGCGTGCGGTAAAAGTTACCATCCGATGTCAGTTCTTTTGCCTGCTCCGGTCCTACCGCAGCTTCAAACGTGCTGCCCGTGCTGACGAAGATATTCGGGTCGCGCATGATGTTGGCGCGCAGAAGGATCGTCCTCCCATAGCGCCTCGCCAGGTAACTCTCGTTCGGCAAGATGGTCGCGGTGTTGCCGCCGCGCGACTGTGCAAAGTCAGCAACGACGTCGTAAACGCCAACCGGAATATCTTCGCGAATCTTCTTGTGGTGCTCGTACGGCAGCGAGTCCTCGATTGCCTGAATTCCTCGCATCGCCTGCCGCAGTGCAGTCGTCTCGTCGCGTCTGGTGCTGAGCACATTCAAGGCGAAGAAAGTCTTTACGCCGAAAAGCTCGTCGTCATAAGTTTCATAGGAACCGATCTGCGCGTTGAGATTCTTGAAACGCCCGGTGATCCAGGCTGCATCGCCTGATTCGTAATCATCAGTAAGGAGATCGCGGGCGCGGTTGCGTAGGTAACGCGCGAATTCATCGTCATCTGCCTGCACCGCGTTGGCCGCCTCATTGAGCAGACCGTGCGCCTGCATCAGCTCCGCGGCATAAGCCACCGAATACGGCACCGCATAAAAACCGGCGCCGCGGGGAGGATTACGCGAGACCTGCGACAACTCGGCTCTTAATCCGGGATGTAGGGTATCGAGTACGGGATAAGAACGGAGTGTTGCTAAATCTTTCTGCGCATTTATGGCAGTAGCGCGTCGTACGACCGTACGTAAGTCGAGGATCGCGTCGCGCTTTTCCGGATGCGCCGTGAGAAATGCATCCAGCTCTTCTTTCTTCACGCCCCACGGATAGACATTTTTTCCCGGCTCCACAGCGTCGACCGGGAGAAACGGCTCGCGCTTGTTCTCGAGCGTCGTGGCAATCGGTCCCTGAAATAGACGATAGAGGGTCAGCAGGTTTTGGGTTATCGGCCGAGAGCCGAGCCGCTTATCCAGTTGCAGTAGATCGCGATACGCTCGGGTTGCTTGCGGATGCCGTTGTTGTTCGTAGAGCTGCTGAAAAATCTTTCCCACTTCGATCAGTTTCGCCACGGCTGTCTTTTCTCCAGCGCTCAAATGCGAAACATCGGGAGCAAGCCGGATGGTCTGCGTCTTATCGATTAGTGGCTGACTCTTCTCGACTGGCCAATACCCGGCGGGCAGGGTTTGGGCATTTGTTTTCGTAGCAGGCATAAGCGTCAGCGAGCAGAGTATCAAAGCAACCACAGGAAGCTTTTGCATAATTACCTCACGATTAGTTTTTCAGCATTCTGCCGATTTTGCCAAGATTCGTCCAATCATTGCCGATTGGCACTTGCCAATTAAGCCATTGCCGATTGCCGATTGCCGATTTTCGATTGGCTTCTTTCGCAAAGGAGAACAACGGGTCGCCACCGCGATGTGCCGCACCATTGCCTCACTTCACTCAATCGCAATCGCCAATTGGCAATCGCCAATCGACAATGTTAACGGTTGCTTCTCTTGTCGTAGTTTTCATGCGCTTCAAATCTGCCGTCAAGCCCACCTTCTTTTGCTTTACCTTATTTTCCTGCTCAAACGCGCTAAATCGGCGGCGGCATCTTGATTGCCAAATGCCATCGCGATGTCAGCTACTGCACCAACGCCTGCAACCGGGCCCACAATCCCTTCCTCGACAATGCCGCAGCGCTGGCCGCTGGAGGAAGCAAATCATCGCGACTTCGAAGTCGAACTAATCCCTGCACTCGCCGCCGCGCAACGCTTAAGACCCTGGGACAGATTTGCACGTGGCGTTGCACGACGCTGGAACCGTGAACTGCGGCGACGGAAAGTTGGCCGGGCCTACGATATGGCGCTCGAGATTGCCCGTGCGATTCCTGCGGGATCGCGCGTTCTCGATATCGGCTGCGGCAATGGCTATATCGCGCATCACCTGAGCGCACTTCTTGGAGCCAGAGTTATTGGTATTGATGTCGCGACGAGCACGGAAGCACTCATCCCTTATTGGCAATTCGATGGGAAGAAGTTTCCCGTAAGCGATAAGGAGTTCGATGCGGCCCTGTTCTGCTACGTGCTGCATCATGCGCAAAGTCTCAAAACGATCCTAGGGGAAGCACGCCGTTCCTTACGCGAAGGTGGTCTACTCGTGGTGTATGAAGATATTCCTGAGCGGTGGTGGGATCGAATTGTTTGTTCGATTCACAATCGTAAGTGGCGCAACCGCACCGGACCATGCACGTTTCTATGTGAGGATGAATGGCGCGACACGTTCGCCGCCGAAGGGTTCCAATTGTGCAGCACACGACGGATTTCACGCTGGCGCAAGGTTGTGCATCCTGTCAGTCGCCGGCTCTTTCTGCTCCGGCTGCGTCTCAAGGACGGAATCTAATCAGGTGGGGTGCTAGTCGAAGCGGACGACTGAGAATAGCCCCACACTAGCGGATTCTCATAAATGTTGACAATGACTTCAAACGTTGCTTTGTTTTCATCTTTAGTTAGGGCCACTATGACCCTTCAAGATGAAGATAGCGAAGCGAATGAGTTCACAGGCGAGAATGAATAGACCAAGCAACACCAAGAGCAGAATCTTTGAATTCAACACTGAGTGAGTCGCTCGTTCGATAACGTAATCGACGCCATCAAAGAACAACTTGATTTTGGGAAAGGAATCCGGTGCGACCGGAAGAACGGAAGGTTTTGAAAGCTGTTGAGACACGTCATACCCCTTCCGATGAATCCGGGTATGAACAAGTCTCTTGGGGGTTATCACCCCCGCAGCTTCTAAAAGCGGATTGACTAAAACGTCAATCAGAGTAGTTAACAACTACATTCGGCTCAGATGGATTCACCGTCTGAAATTTGAAAGAGTAACATCATTTCAGCCCCATGACGGCCAGTTTGGGTTCCACTCCGGCCACTCAGACCTCCGTGATGTCAACATCACGAGCCTAAAACCACTCATCTCCAGAGTCAAGCTTTCCTGGGCCCCGGTGCAGGAAACAGAAAGAGCCCGTGAAGCGGGCGACTGAATTATCAGCCGTCCGTTTCACGGACTCAATTCTTAATTACGATCCCCTCCCAGCACTAAAGTGCTGGGCTATTGATTCTTCCGCTTCGCGGACTATGTTCGACGACCGCTCATTCGGAGTTAGTCTTCTGCAGTGTCGCCAACGCCGCGAGGACTTCTTCGCTATGCGGCGCAACTTTCACTTTCATGAAAACCTGAGCGACTTTCCCTTTCGGATCGATGATGAAGGTGTTGCGAGCAGAAAGCTTCATCCCGTTGTACTCCATCACTGAACCATAGGCGTCCGAGACTTTCCCATCAACATCGGACAGCAGTTTGAAATTCAAGCCCTCTTTGGCACAGAACTCTTTGTGCGACTCAGCGGTGTCAACACTGACGCCGAGGATCACCGCATTGATAGCTTTGTACTTTTCGAGGTCGCGTTGAAAATTGCGCGCCTGAAGCGTGCAGCCCGAAGTAAAGTCCTTGGGATAGAAATAAAGCACCACCCACTGACCGCGGAAGTCTTTCAGATTTGCTTGTTTTCCCTCGTTAGTGGTCATTGAAAACTCAGGGGCCGCTGTGCCCACTGCCGGCGCCTCGCCTGCAGCGCCTGCGAAACTCGAAGGCATTGCCATCAAACCAAGCACCACGATTGCACATAGCAGAACAAACTTCTTCATAATCCATCACTCCTTCTATAATTATTCTTCAACCAGGTCAGCCTGAATTGACGGCGATTCCGGTCCCTGCTCTGCGGCAATTCTCAGCAGCCACTGGAGCTTTTCCTCTTGCTCGTCATTCAGATCGACAAACTTGACTCCGAATCCGGTTCCAGAGCCATAGTGCCTGACTTCACCTTCGAGATAAAGCCAATCATCATCGGGGAGTAAAACGCGAAAGCCGACAATCTCTCCCAGTCGCACCGAACCGACTGAGTCGAGATAACAACCGCCTTCGGAAAGATCTGTAATCAGCGCGCTGTTCGCTTCTGTTGAACTGTCCCACATTGCGTCGAGACTGACACGCAACCGGGGTTTTTCTCGACGATCATCCATAAGCTCGCGATTAAAACTAAGCCAGTTCGCCAGGTTTGCGTAACATCTTGTGCACTTCGCCCAGATGCGTCTCTTCTTCGGCAATCATGTTCCGGGCATATTCTTCAAGAAGCACCGAGCGATCACGCACCAGATCGAGAAGCTTGCGATACAGGGCAAGTCCGGCTTCTTCAGCTGCGATCGACTCCAGAAGAATATCGTTGATGCCATGCTTGTGAGTTTCCAGGAGCGCCCCGATCTTCAGCGAGGGATGCTCACCAAAGTGCGTAACCAGCTCCCCCGCCTGATTAGCATGGGCCAGGCACGTGGAGGCTTCGCCGCGCAACCAACTTGTAATCGGGATCCGATTATGACCAAACACCATCAGCGCGTAGTGTGTGTAGCGAACCACACCTGCCAGCTCGGTCTCGAGTATCTCGTTAAGAAGTTTTACTGCTGCAGCTTTATCAAAGCTCTCGTCCGGCATCGGGCCTCCTCTGTCAGTGGTTTTCAAGCATCTTGGATGATTACTGCTGGTAAAGCAACCATCTGAATTGCCGATTGCCGATTTCCGATCTCCGATTGGTGCGGCAGCGAATGCACTCAAGCCACAATCGCCAACTGGGATTGGCAATCGGAAATGCTTCAGGGCATGCGAACTAATAACGCGTTGGGCACAATTTGAAAAGTCGCCGGCAACCGGCCGGGCAGCTCGCCATCAACTTCGATCGAGATTTCTTCCGTCTTCAGCGCCGGTCGCGCCAGGACTTTCGCAGCGAGAGCGTGTCCGACCTCCTGCATTCCCAGATGCGCGCCCAAATACAAGCGAGGCGCATTTGTGAAGATCTTGAACGCGCCCAAGTCGCCGATACTGACCACATCAAACTTACCGTCATTAAGTTTAGCGTCAGGCGCGATTTTCATCCCTCCACCAAAGTAGCGAGCGTTGGCAATGCACAGGGCAACGAGCGTCATGTGCTGTTCCGGCTGGTCATCAGGCTGCACAACAACGCGAGAGGCCTTTGATTGCATCGCGATCTGCAACATCGACAGTCCGAAAGACAGGCGACCGCTCAACCAGTGGGGACCTTTAAATGGAAGCCATTCGGGATTCCTTTGCTTCACACGTTCGATCACGTCTGCAGTCATCCCGAATGATGCGACACCAAGGAAGTAACGTGTTTCCTGTTCCCCAGCTGCAGTGGTGAAGGTAACGCGGCCGACATCGATGCGGCGCGAGCGACCGGTGCGCAAGATCTCTGCGGCATCGCGAACACGTCGTGGCACACCAATCGTTTTACGAAAGTCTCCCCCAGTTCCACTCGGCAAGATACCCAGCTCCGCATCCTTACCGGAAACCAAAATTCCATTAGACACTTCGGAAATTGTGCCGTCGCCTCCGCAGGCTATAATTAGTTTGACTCCTTTGCGAGCCGCGTCAGCCGCTAGTTCAGTTCCCTCTCCAGCCTGTTTAGTAAATACCGGCGTGAAGGCGCCAAAGTGTGATCTTAGATCACTCGCGATCCCGGGCCAGGCTTCGCCCGTCGCGCCACCGGCTGAGGCGGGATTGATGATGACTAGCGGAAGGGGCATGTAACTCGAGGGTTTGTCATGCTGATGTCCAAAGTCCAAAGTCCAATGTCCAGGGTCCAAGGTCCAAAGTCTGTCTTCCAACGAAGACATTGGACCTTGGACATTGGTCAGCCACTGACAACTAACCACTGACTACTGACTACTGACTAACAATTAATATTCCGGTTCCGATGGCGATACTCAACGAAATGAGTGTTAACAAGACGGTCAAGGCTTTAGATCCCAGTCGACCATTTAAGATCAAACCTTTGGTCGACTTCCGTTCAAGGCACAAATGCGCACCCGCTAGAAATAGGCCCGCAAGCGCCA
Source organism: Pyrinomonadaceae bacterium (assembly GCA_963826235.1). Taxonomy (GTDB): domain Bacteria; phylum Acidobacteriota; class Blastocatellia; order Pyrinomonadales; family Pyrinomonadaceae; genus PSRF01. The sequence goes on from CAWGWE010000004.1 coordinate 547,637, forward strand.
AACAATAGATTCGATGAATCAGAATCCGATCCAGCGCTGCTCCCGCTAAGTCGGAATACGTCCAGAGCTTATAGAGCAGTGGGTTGTAGAGCCAGTGGTTATAGCCCTGATTGTACAAATAAACCAGCCCCACCCCTGTTCCGATGCTCAAGGCATAAGCGAGGTATCTGTCCCGCAACAACACATTCAGCGCCACGGACGCGCCGGTTATCAGAAGTATGCCTGGCAAGAGAATCACTGAGTAGGTTATCAGGTAGGCTTGAATCTCAACCGGCGTGTGACCCCTGAGAAATTGGATCAGAATTGCGGCCACCCCGACAAGTACCATTAAAGAGAGTGTCAGCGAAAGGGTTGCCAGGAATTTTGAGAGCAGCAACACACTGTTCGGAGCAGGCGCCGCCCATATGACAGGTTCAATGCGCACTTCGCGATCGCGATGCATCGCTTCGCCGGTGTAGAAGACAGTCATCCCAAGCAGGAATAGCAGTAACAACTTTGCTGTGTTAGCTGCATAGGCGGCAGAATGAGAGACGTCAGCGGGGATGTTATAAAAGGCGACTTCCATAATAGAAAGGAAGATGGCCAGAGGCATGATCACGACCAGACTCCGCTCGGAAAGCAACAATCGAAACTCAACTCCCAGGGCCGCGAATAGTTTACGGAGATGGGCGCGTACTCCAGCGGTCGTTCTATTGACCTTGGGAAGCAGCACCTTCTCGCGTGAGTGATGCGCTTCAAAGCGATCAACGAGCAACGGTTCGGTGATCGGCGGGTCATAATAAAACCCACCAACTCCCGCTGTAAGGTTGAGGACTGACAACCCTTCGACCTTTCCTGGTCGCGCCGCCACGGTGAAGCGTCGGTAAACAATAGTCAGACAAATCGCCGCCAACAGAATTATCACCACTCGGTTGATAATTAGATCGGTGTCGTAAACGACTACGAGTTGATTCATCCATTCGACGCGGCGGTCATGAACGTTTCCCCTGTTCATAACAAGGGGGTCAAGAGCAAGTTTCCAGCGCCACGGCAAGTTGCTCAATAAGACGAACTGATAAGCGATGTAAAGCGGATAAAAAGCAACGCCAAGGCCGTAGACAATTTTGGCGTTGCTAGTAAGGACTCCCACGGCAAAATAGAATGCCGCAAGTAATAAATGCGAAATTACCGTGAAGACTAAGAAGTGTTTGATGTACGGAACGACTTTTACGTTCTGAGTGGTCACGCCCGCTTTAGGAACGGCCTGGAGCCCGAACCACGTCAGCACGAAGGCGGACTGACAGCACGCCAACACAAAGAAGTTGCCGAAAAATTTGCCCAGAAGGTATGCGGCACGACTGATGGGCTTGGAAAAAATAAGCGGATCGACACCGGCGCGGAAATCCCTGCTCACTGGATCCGCCATGAACAGTGCGGTGAACAGAGGCAGGGTCATGAAAGAGTAGATCGGGAGGACGCTGGCGATAACAGATTCGCTGTTGATTGCCAATCCCCGCCCTGTGGCGGGTCCCCAGCCCCACCAAAGCAATCCATTACCCGCGCAGAGCAAAGCCATGAAATAAGGCGCGATGCGCCTCGAATTAATCCGCGCCTCATTCTGAAAGATTGCGCAGAACGGCGTCTGGGCGGGGTTTTTCATCTCAACTCGCTCGTTCCCGCTGGTTGACTAGTTCAAAGTAATAGTCTTCAAGAGCCGGAGCTGCAGGAGTAAATTCTTCGCTCGGTCGTTCTCCTTTTGAGATCACTCTCAGGCGCGCCATGCCACCGAGCATCTGCGAAGAGATTACCTGACAGCGGGACTTGAACGCCGCTACCTGGTCGCGCGGCACATTAGCTTCCCAAACTGAGTCCTTAAGTTGATCGATCGCCTGCTGCGGCGTGATCGAAGCCAGGATTGCACCCTGACGAATGACCGCCATTTGGCTGCAAAGACTCGAGACGTCAGCGACAATGTGAGTTGACAGAATCACCACCGCGTCTTCACCTGCCGTTTCCGCCAACAGGTTATGAAAACGGATTCGTTCTTCGGGATCCAGGCCGGCGGTTGGCTCGTCGACGATGATGAGTTGCGGCTGACCGATCAGCGCTTGCGCGATTCCCAGGCGTTGCCGCATGCCGCCCGAAAACCCGCCAACTCGTTGCCGGCGCGCGTCGCTCAGGTTCACTCGGTCAAACAACGCGTCGACCAGCGCAGCGCGTTCTTTCTTATCGTGGACGCCTTTCAGTTTTGCAAAGTAATGAAGCGTTTGCTCTGCCGTAAGCGTCGGATAAAGTCCAAACTCCTGTGGCAAGTAGCCAAGCATCTTCCGCGTGCTATGTTTGTCGACGATCAAGTCGATACCATTCATTTCTGCCGTGCCTGAGTCAGGCTCGAGCAGCGTGGCCAGGACCTTCATTAACGTTGTCTTACCCGCGCCGTTAGGACCCAGCAAGCCAAACATTCCTGAGGGCACCTCAAGCGAGATTCCCTTCAATGCCTGAATGCCGCTCGCGTAGGTTTTGGTCAGTTCTTTGATATTAAGCATGTTTCTCGTAACAGCGTGACGGAAAATGGGCACACCTCTTCGCAAAGAGACTCGATGCCCGTCTCAGACTTTGGTTTGAGTTCTCTCGGTGCTTGCTTAGAAAAAAGTCTACTTGTAGGAAATCACCCGCTCAACCGGGGTGCGGTTTTTCTGGTCAAAAGCCTTAAGCGACACTGTCGAATCAAATAGTTTTAAGGGCGGCGAGTCGTCAGGCCTTGTGAAACTTGACGGATTCAAACAACGCAGGTAGAGCAACAGACGGCCCAGGAAGCCGACGGCCATTAGAAGGGTGCCGACGCGCGTCACGTGATATTCGGGGCTGAACACGCGCACCAGAATTCCCATCAGGAAAATCAGGCTGGCAAAAAGTTTCAGCGCCCGCAGAGAAGGATGATTTCTCCTACTTATTTCCACACATTGATCTCTGAACTGTTCGAGATTGCCAAAGCGCTGTTGGGCTAAGGCTCGGGCTTCGTCCCAGGAAAGATCCTGCCGGCAATTTTCCTCCGTTAGCCGGTCAAGATGAAAGCGCAGCTCTTCTTCTATTTCACGCTTGCTATGCTGGCGGTCAAGGCGTTGGAATAGCCCGGTCAAAGCCTTCATTGTTTGCCCTTTCGACTGGAGGACCTAAGCGGTTTGCAAGATCCTGGTAACTGCCTGCGAAACACGCTCCCAGTTAGCTTGCTCGCCTTCAAGCCGCTTCCGTCCCGCTCGGGTCAATTTGTAAAATTTAGCGCGTCGCTTGTTTTCCGATACACCCCACGCTGAAGTGATCCAACCGCGCTCTTCCATACGATAAAGCGCCGGGTAGAGCGAGCCGTCCTCAATTTTCAAAAGATCGTCGACTTCTCTGTGAATGCGTTGAGCGATGCCATAACCATGCATCGTGTCATGAGACAGGGTCTTGAGGATCAGCAGCTCCAGCGTGCCTTGCATTAGGTCTGTGCGAGTATTGGCCATGGTGCGCAGTGGTCAGTGGTCAGTTGTTAGTTGTCAGTTGTCAGTTGTCAGTAGTCAGTAGTCAGTAGTCAGTAGTCAGTAGAGTAGTCAGTAGTCAGTAGTTAGTAGTCCAACGAGATTTGGACTGTTACCCTACCCTGTCTAGGGGAGAAAAGTATACCTGTATCCCCAGATTGTCAAGGGGGACATTATTCGCGCTACGCACAGCTCGAAATCCTCGCCAGCATGTGACGAACAACTGACTAACTGACTACTGACCACTGACAACTGACAACTAACCACTGACTACCACTGACTACTCATGCATTGCCCGGTCCTGTTCACCTAGCTCCGCAATTTTGCGCATCACTAGTTCAGATATCTCTTTGTAAGTTCGCATGTGGTCTTGTTTGGAGCGAAACGCTGAGAAGTCGATCAGCGGCCCAAAGTGAATCCTGATCTTCTCCCCTCCAGACCAGTTACCTAATACCTGGGTCGGTAAATGGTTCCCCAGCCCGGCAATAAAGACGGGGATAACCTGCGGCTCCGCGTCTTTGATCAATTTGCCCACACCCGGTTGCGGGCGCAGATATGAATAGGGATTCCAGTGTCGGTTGCGCTTCCCTTCCGGATGAAAACCGATGATGTTCCCCGGGCCAGTGCGGCACAATTCGGTGAGCAAACGAAACGAGTACTTATCAAAGGCACGCTTTTCCGGAATCGGCTTTTCGCCAGTGGCAAAGAACGGCGGATACATCGACCACCAACCCATTACAAGATTGACCAACAGTCCGATTGGGCTTTGATAAAAGAACCGGCCACGCACTGGAAAGAAGAGCTGTTTGCGCCATCGCGTATTTCGGAAGAGCGCGGTGGAAACCGTGTACATGTCAAAAAAGGAACGGTGGTTCGCAACGATCAGGATGGGTCGCTCACGCGCAGCCGCCGCTACGTGTTCGAGACCATACACCTGCATCAAATTGTAAGTTGATAAGTGGATCCAACCGGCGCCGAGCGTTCGTTGGCAGAAGGTCCAGAAGCGTTTCCAGCCACCCTGGTTCATACGACGTACCCAGCGGAAGGCAAAGCGCTCAAAGCCGCTCAGGACGCTTAACTCTTCCGCCGTGGGATTGATGAAAGGGCCAACGTCCAACGTCGAAGGTCCCACGTCTGTCTTGTTCAAAATCTCGTGGTTGTCAACGGCCAACGTGGGCTCCTGGCCCTCAATCTTGGAATCGGGACTTTGGACTTTGGACATTGGACCTTGGACGGGCCGTTATTCGATTGAAAAGTATTTCGCTTCGGGATGATGAACGATGATCGCAGAGGTGGACTGCTCAGGATCTAACTGAAACTCTTCGGTCAGCTCCACGTCGATGCGCTCAGGCTCCAGCAATTCGAAGAGTTTAGTCTGATCTTCCAGGTTCGGACAGGCGGGGTAGCCAAAACTAAAACGCGAACCCTGATAGCCCTGTTGGAATAATTTCTTAATCTCGGGCGCGTCCGCATCAGCAATGCCCAGCTCAGTGCGAATTCGTTTATGCCATAACTCCGCCATGGCTTCGGCGCTTTCTACGCTGAGACCATGAAAATAGAGGTACTCCGCGTAGTTGTCAGACTTGAAGAGTTCGTGCGAATACTCAGTAGCACGTCTGCCGACGGTAACCAGGTGGAACGCCGCCACATCCATCCGCCCTGATTCGCGCGCCGCGAAGAAATCTGCCAGACAAAGATGCTTGCCAGCAGGCTGGCGGGGAAATGTGAACCGCATGCGTTCCGTTTTCTGGTCGTCATGGTAAATGATGAGGTCGTTGCCCGCGGACTGACAGGGGAAGTAACCATAAACCACGCGTGGGGCCAGAAGCTGTTGGCTCGCCGAGCGCTGCTGCAGTTCCTCATAAATGGGCCGGACCGTATCGCTCACGAAGGCCTGATATTCTGCTGGTGGTCGGGATCCCTGTTTGAACTGCCACTGACCCTTAAACAGGGCGGTTTCATTTACGAATGCGAAAACCTCGGTTAGCGGAATATCCTCCACGACGCGCGAACCATAAAACGGCGCGCTTGGTATCTTCACATCAGTGCTGATCGCCGACCTAGTGGTGTGCGTGGTATCGCCCAACGACTTAGCTCGACCCCTTGGCCTGGCAGGAGTTTGGATACCCAGCTTTGCGTCCTCGCCAACCAGATCTTCGTGATCAACGACTTTAGCGCTGGCGAATTCACCATTGCCACCAGCGATAGCGGCCGCAGCAGCGACGCCAGACCCGCTCATGAGCGTGTCCATTGTATGAAGACCTGCGAACGCGTCGTGGGCATAGAAGAGCTGGCCCTTATAAATCGGTTTAAGATCTTCATTGACATAACGGCGATTCAACGCCGCTCCGCCAAGAATAACCGGTACTTTGATGCCCCGCTCGTTCATCAACTCGAGATTCTCTTTCATGATGAGCGTCGACTTTACGAGCAGCCCACTCATGCCGATAGCATCGGCCTTGTGCTCTTCGTACGACTGAAGAATGTTGTCTATCGCCTGCTTGATACCCAGATTGATTACCTTGTAGCCGTTGTTGGTGAGAATGATGTCCACAAGGTTCTTGCCGATGTCGTGCACATCACCCTTCACAGTGGCGAGCACCATCGTTCCTTTAGCCGTCGCGCCACCTTTCTTTTCCATGAATGGTTCGAGAAAGCGAACCGCAGCCTTCATTGCCTCTGCAGATTGAAGTACGAACGGCAACTGCATCTGGCCACTGCCGAATAGATCCCCAACTACCTTCATGCCTTCAAGCAGGATGTTGTTAATGATGTCGAGCGCGGGATGAGTCTCGAGCGCCTTCTGAAGCTCCGCCTCGAGGCCGATCTTCTCCCCGTCGATAATGTGGTTCTTCAGTCGCTCCTCGACAGTTTCACCTTTCGACGCCTTTTGGCTGCTCTTGCTCTTTACGCCTTCGAAGAGTTTTGTGAACTCAGTCAAAGGATCGTAAACGCAGACCTCGCCTTCAAACTTTCGCTGATCGTAAATGAGTTCGCGAGCGACTTTGAGTTCCTGTTCGCTAATTCGATTAAGCGGCTCAATCTTGCTGGCATTTACAATCGCCGCGTCGAGGCCTGCTTCGACGGCGTCGTGGAGAAAGACGGAATTAAGGACGACTCGCGACGGTGGATTGAGTCCAAAGGAAATATTCGAGACACCAAGAATTGTGAAACATCCCGGCAGCTCCTGCTTGATGCGACGAATACCTTCGATGGTCTCAAGCGCGTTGCGCCGATCTTCTTCGATACCGGTAGAAATGGGTAGCGCGAGCGGATCAAAGAAAATATCCGCAGCGGGAAAATCCAGTTCGCCGGTCGCTTGCTCGTAAGCGCGCTTTGCGATCCCAAATTTACCGTCCGCTGTTCGCGCCATCCCTTCCTCATCAATCGTTCCGATAACGACGCTGGCGCCATACTGCTTTGCTAGATCGATGACTTTTGTGAAGCGCGGAACACCGTCTTCATAGTTAGTCGAGTTGAGAATACTCTTGCCACCAGCATGCTGAAGCCCGGCTTCCATCTTTTGCCATTCCGTGGAATCGAACATCAAGGGAAGTTTGATATTGGTCACCAGGCGCGAAGCGAGTTCGTGCATGTCGCTTTCGCCATTGCGACCGACGAAATCCACGTTCACATCTAATATGTGCGCGCCCTCACGTTCCTGCTCCTTCGCTAGCGAAACCAAGCCGTCCCAGTCCTCAGCATTCAGCAGGTCGCGCATTTTCTTCGAACCGCTGGCGTTGACGCGTTCACCGACAATCAGGAAGGACGCATCCTGAACGTAAGGCTGCTGGAAATAAATCGATGAAGCAGCAGGTATCACGTTGGCGTTGCGTGTTTTGGGTGTAATCCGCTGCATAGCTTCTACGACCAGCTTCAAATGGGCCGGCGTCGTGCCACAACAGCCTCCGACGACGTTGACGCCGAAGTCACTGGCAAAGTGGACAACCTGCGCGGTGAAGCTCTCCGGAGTCTCGTCGTAGTGCATTTTCCCCTCAACGACGGAGGGCAAACCGGCGTTGGGTAGGACCGAGACCGGCAACGGTGAGTTTTCGCAGAGATAACGAATGCTTTCGGTCATGTGACGCGGGCCAGTGCCGCAATTCATCCCGATTAGGTCCACTGGAAAAGGCGCGAGCGCAGTTAAAGCCGCGCCAATCTCGGTTCCGTTGAGCATGGTGCCAAACACTTCGATGGTCACTTGAGCGATCACAGGGACGCGAGTGCGGTGCTGTTTGAAGTGCTCGAAGATTGCGGACAGCGCTGCTTTTGTTTGAAGTAGATCCTGACAGGTTTCGACTATGAGCAGGTCGGCGCCACCGTCGAGCAAACCGCGAACCTGCTCGGCGTAGGCGGCTTTCAGATCCGCAAAGCTGATGTGACCCAGCGTGGGCAGTTTGCGTCCTGGCCCCATTGAGCCGGCGACCCAGCGAGGCTTGGCTTTGGTGGAGTAGTCTGCCGCCACACGCTTCGCAAGGCTGGCGGCGAGGACGTTCATCTCGTATGCCTTATCGCCAATGTCATACTCGGCAAAATCAACAGGGGTACCATTGAACGAGTTGGTCTCAATTACGTCGCAGCCAACTTCGAGAAAGGCTTTGTGAACGTTCTCGACGGCGTCCGGCCTGGTGACCAGAAGATTTTCGTTGCAGCCTTCGAACCGCAGGCCACCGAAATCATCCAGCGTCAGGTTCTGCAGCTGTAGGTTGGTCCCCATCGCGCCGTCAAAGACGACGATGCGCTCTTTTAAGGTGTCAAGAAAATTTTTCATTTCCGATTGCCGAATGCCAATTGGCAATTTTCTTTCCTAGTCTCTCTTCCTGTAGCCGACTCGCGCCATGCCGGTCGAGTTCAGTGCGTCCAATTGGTAATCGGCAATCGCCAATTGGCAATCGGCAATGAGAAAGCCCCGCGCTAAACAACGCGGGGCATTCTAAAAACCCTATTCGATTAGTCTCAAGGTGAAAGACTCGCCGAGCTGTTTAGCCGATTATTTTACGTGGCCGCAAGTCGCCTTAACTCACCACGTTCGCTCCGAGGCTATTGAAACATCGCTGCTTGGAAGTGTCAAGACATCTCATTGGCGATTGCCAATTTCCAACTGCCAATTTGTGATGATCCTTTTAACGGCCAATCTGCAGTCTGCATCAGTATCACAGACCACATTACGGTTGTATTGGCGGTATCGAGGAATCCACCCCGCCAAGGATTCCTCGGATTGTGGCCAAAAGCGGCAGCTAGTTTCTTCCGTGAATTAGGCGACGGGTATTGGGCGCGCGCCTGATCGTTGGTACCGTCTTGAGTCTCCTGCCGCCGATTTGCTCGACGACGTGTTGCGCAGACATCATTGCTCCTTCTTGCCAGCCCGGAAGTTGCGAAACTTGATCGCCCACGACATAGAAACGGCGATCGGGAGCCAACAGTCGCGCGTAAGCCTTTGCGTGCGCCGCACTATTCGGATCCCAGTTGGCCCAGCCGCCGCCCTCATTTGGAATATTTTGCCAGGCGATGGAGATCGCCTTGTCCGAAGGTACTCGTCGCGTATCCTCAAATTCCGGATGAAACTTCACAGCACCTTGTCTTGCGGTCTTGATGCGCTCCTCAAGGTTCATCCTGCCGAAAGCGAGAGCATCCTCGTCATAGTTATAGACGCCGGTGAGGGTGCCATTCCTTGTGAAGTAGTCGTAAGACGGATACCACATCTGCGTGATGGGATCGTCCGTATAACTAATGCCGCCGTAGATTTGGTTCTTGTCCGACTCCCAGAAGCGGTCGTTTGCCTGCCAGCCTAACTTACAGGTGGGATCGTACTTGCAGAGCTTAACGGCATCATCGAAACCCTTTTCGAAGTTGTTCGAAATTTTCTTGAGCAGCGGCAGCGGGATGTTGCTGATGCAATAGTCCGCATCGAGGGTGCTGCGTGCTCCCTTGTACTCTATCTCGACCTTGACGCCATCATCACGAATGTCTATGTCCAATACCCTGGTCTCATATTGAATGAGCGAGCCGACTTTTCCTTTGTTTACAAAACCGTCAACTATCTTGTCCATGCCGCCCACAGGTTGAAAAAGCGTCGGCTGCCATTCGTATTCGAACGATTGATAGAAACGGAAGCGCCAGAATTCGGAACTGAGCAGGTCCTTTAGTTTAAGCGTCGGTCCCGGTTCGCAGGGCTTGCTAACAGTTATCTCGCAACCGTCGCGAGTAGAACCGGAATAGGTGAAGCAGGTAACGCACTGTTTACTGCAGCTGATGCAGGCGTCACACCCTGTGTTGCATTTGTTGCACCGGTTCTGGCCGCACTTATTACACATGTCGTTGTGGCCAAGGTCGCCGAAGTTCTTTAGCAGACAAAGCAGGTTGTCGCGATCAGCCGCGTCGAGTTCTGCGTTGAGAGCGTTCTGATTGACTGCCTTCGCTAACATCTCTGCGATGTAGCCTTGAATGTCGTTGGCAATGCGGCGCTTGATTTGTGGGCTGCCGCCAAATGCCTTGTCGCTCTGAAACAGATTGGCCATGGTTTCCATGACGTAAACTTCAAGCGCTACGCCGAATTCCTTACAGTAGTGAAGCGCGCGTCGATGGTGGTAGGGCAAACGGCCGGGACCGAGGTTGAGATAGAGACCCTCGTCGAAGTTACAAACCTGTTCCGTCACAACACCATCCTCATTAACCTCTTTCAGTACCGTGCCGCGCCGGGCCGTGTGATTCCGGCCACCGGGCCGGTCGGTCAATTCAATAATCCGGCAACTGTAGTTTGCGCGGGTAAGTTCATAGGCTGCAGTCAACCCTGCGATGCCGGCGCCAAGGATGACAACTGATTTACCCGTGCCCGATCCCTGGGGGAGTTCCGGAGGACCGGCCCAGGCCTCGGGAAGGTTAATCAGTCCGAGCGCCGTCATCGTTTCGTAAAGCGCCGCCGAGCCTCCTGCCAATCCGACTTGCTCGAGGAAACGTCTGCGAGTCACACCTTTCTTTTTTGTGGCCATCGTTTTCTCCTATTCGTGGGGATGAGAATTCTGTCCAGCAGCACGCCGATAAATGGGCCTGTCCCCGGTTCTGCAGTGTAAAACCTGAGAAGACCCGCTCAACGTCTAATGAAAATGCATGCTCGGAAATAAGGAGCGCGAGGATGTGCTCTTCATACTCCAATTCATCAAGTTTATCAATGAGGTTTTACAGACGTCGCCGGTAAACCAAATAGGAAAGCAGAGCCGACGAGAAGAGGAACACTCTTATGTTCACGGTCGCTCTTAAGCGCACCTGTTTCCTATTTACCATTTACGATTTACCAACTAACATCACTATTCATGCGGCGCGCCATCTACCCCGGCTCTTTCGATCCTGTCACCAACGGCCACCTGGACATCATCGAACGCGGTTGCAAACTCTTCGATGAAATCATCATTGCGATCCTGATCAACCCGGAGAAGCAACCGTTCTTTACGATCGAAGAACGGCGTCAGATGCTGAACGAGGTCTTGAAAGGAATCGAAACGTCGAGCTGCAAAGTTCGTGTCGATGCCTTTGAAGGACTGCTGGTGCAGTACGCTGTGGCGCAGAAAGCTAATGCCATCGTCAGGGGCATCCGCGCCATTTCCGACTACGAATACGAACTGCAGATGGCGTTGATGAATCGTCGCCTCGAACCAACTATCGAAACCGTCTTCATGATGCCGGCCGAGACTTATTCGTATGTGAGCTCACGTTTGGTGAAAGAGGTATTTCAATTAGGAGGCAAGTTAACCGGCTTGGTACCATCCCTCGTTCAGAAACGCATGAAGGAGAAGGTCAGAAGCAAATGACTCAGGCGGCAAGTTTAATCTTTCCGATTTCCGATAACGTAGCGCAGATGAAACCTTCATCTACGCTCGCGGCGATGCAGGCGGCCGAGGCGATGCGCGCGGCAGGCGTAAACGTGGTCGATTTTGGCGCCGGTGAACCGGACTTCGACACGCCCGATAACATCAAGGACGCCGCCGCTGAAGCAATGCGCGCCGGTAAGACGAAATATACGCCGACCGCTGGAACGCGAAATCTGCAACAAGCGATCATTGATTTCTACGAAAGACAGTTTGGGCTCACTTATGACCGCGCGGAGGTGATGGCGACTTCCGGCGGAAAACAAGCGATCTTTAATGCGGTCGTAAGTTTGCTCAATCCCGGTGATGAAGTGCTGATTGCGAAACCTTACTGGGTGACGTTTCCAGAGATTGTGGTGTTCGCGCGCGGCGTCCCCGTGTTCATTGAAACTGAAGACACTGGATTTCTCTTGAACGCGGCGCAGCTCGAACGCGCCCTTACGCCACGGACGAAACTTATTATTCTTAACTCGCCCTCTAATCCATCGGGACGCGTGATCGCCCCAACTGAATTTCGCAAGATTATGGAGCTGTTGAGCGAGCGCGGAATTTATGTAATTTCGGATGAGTGTTACTTGCGCTTTGTCTATCCGCCGGCGGAGATTTTTAGCGCGGCCAGCCTCCCGGCAAACCTTCGCACCCGCCTGTGCATTGCCGGCTCGTTTTCAAAAACTTATGCGATGACTGGCTGGCGCCTGGGATATGCGCTGGCTCCACGCGAGTGGACCAGGGCAATGCTGAATGTGCAAGGGCATTCCACGAGCAATCCAAACTCAATCGCCCAGGCGGCGGCCGTCGAGGCGCTCAACGGTCCGCAAGTGTCTGTGGCCGTGATGCTGGCGGAATACACAGCGCGCCGTGCGTGGCTTTTGCAGGCGCTGAAGGAAGTTCCAGGTCTTAAATGCGACGAGCCTGAAGGTGCGTTTTACGCTTTTCCGAATGTGACGGGCTGCTTCGGTGGTCGGCTGCGAAACTCAGACGAGTTTTCACAGCAACTTCTGGAAAAGGAACAAACCGTAGTTACGGATGGAGCAGGGTTCGGCTGCGAGGGTTATGTTCGGCTTTCCTACGCCACTTCCATGAGTCAACTTGAGGAAGGTGTGAAGCGAATTAAGAGATTTGTTGAAGGGTTGTAAGAAACTCTGTAGGCTTTCGCGGCTTGCGGGGCAAGCCCACCCTTCCTTACTGAGCATTCTTCGCAGCGCAGCATCTCACTAAGTTGCGCTTAAAAACAAAAGGCGCTGACTGGAATTCCAATCAGCGCCATTTTTCTTTTACAGGTCTGACGATTAGTACAGGTTGAAGTTGTACTCCAACTGGATGTACATCGAAACCGGCCGGCCGTCCTTCGTCGCAGGCGTGAATCTGATCTGCCGTGCCGCAGCGATCGCTCGTTCCGTCAGCCCGAAAGGTAAACCGGACACGGCGCGAATACTGGTCACCTGGCCACCAGATGTAAATACCGCTCGCAGCACGACTGTTCCCGTAATTTGATTCTTGCGGGCTTCTTCGGTGTATTGCGGTTCTGGCTTCGACAAGACGCGAGCCTTGGAGTTCACTTCCTTGCCGCTGAAGATGCGATTGTAGTCACCACCGCCGGGACCGCCGGGGCCACCACCGCCATCATTGCGATCTCCGCCACCGATGTTCCCACCGCGGCCTGGTCCAATACCACCACCTTCACCGGGTCCGATGCCGCCGCCCGTGCCGGTACCAATTCCGTTACCGGTACCAGGGCCTGAGGACGGGACGTTGCTCTTCGATTTAAAGTCACCGTAAGGAAGCACACGCGCATCTGGTGGAACCAATAACGGGTCAGCCACCACGGTTGCTGCCACGGGCAGCGAAGGATTCTTGATCGTCGGCGGATTCGGGTCTGGAGCAACTACCTGCGGCACCGTCAAGGATGCTTGTGGCGTTTTGCCAAAGGAAGCCGGACGTTGGTCTTCGCGTCCACCACCGCCACCACCGGCGGCTTTTTCTGGCTTGGGCTTACTTCCGCCACCGCTCCCCTTGTTTAATCCAGCTGTACCTGGATCTGGAGTCGGCTGCTCAGCGGGTATGTCAAAAATCTGATCGGCTAATTGCTCATTGTTCTGAGCGATCTGGTTCTCTTTACTTCGCACCTGGAACCGGTCAATCCAATACACACCCAGCACCATGGTTATTACCAGAACCAGGGCGCTTAAAACTCCGGTCGCCACGTTCGGCTGCGAGAGGACTTTCCAGCCCGCCTGCCCGTAGCCCACAATCATGCGCTTAGTAAATCCAAACGGATCGCGCTTGAATTCCGGCCAGGTCAATTCCGAGTTATGCGCGACTTCCTTAAGCTCGGCTATCAGTCTCTGTGTCAGACCGGCATCGTCGATGAAGGTCAGGTGATACTCAGCTTTGGGGGCAATAATCCCGGCCGCAGCTCCGGCTGTAGCCGCAGCGTAAACCGGTTCAGTTGCCGTAGACACTGGCGGCCGTTGCACCGCTGGTCGGGTAACACTCTCTTCGACTTTTTCAACAACCGCCGTAAGCGGCGTCCCGTCCACCGGACAAAAGCTGAATTTGTCGGCAAACTCTTCCTGGCATGTGGAACAAAACTTCATCGTGACTACCTCTTTTTGCCTTAGCGGAAGCGGAACCGGGGCTGCAGCAGCATCCGCGTTAACCCACTCCCTATGATAACTGTTTGAGACGCGCTGATCGAGCGATATTGATGGCTCTGGGGCGACCCACCGATTAAGTATGCTCTTAAGCTCGTCTTCCGAAACAAAATGATCTCCGGGTTCGATGCTGCTCATTAAGGCTTCTCCAAAGTAGCAATTTCGAGGGCACTATTCAACAGATAGGGTCGCAACGTGGCTCGTAGCCCCTCACGTGCACGATGAAGCCGGGCCTTCACCGCCCCCACATCACTGCCGACAATCTCGGCAATCTCACTCAAGGCCAATCCTTCGTACTCAAAAAGAACAAGCGTCTCGCGCTGCAGCGGCGGCAGACTAATAACGGCCTCTCTTACCTTCTGAGAAAGCTCGCCATCCAGCAGCCGGTGTAAAGGCTGCTCCCTTGCGGGGCCGATCGGCTCTTCGCTCAACTCCTCAAATGAACCCGTTCTTCCGGAGCTGCGAAAGTGTTTCAAAGACAGGTTTCGCGCCGCTGCGTAGAGATAGGTTCGGAGCCCACCTCGTGACGGTTCAAAACCCTCAGGCCGCCTGATCAGACTCAAAAAGCAATCGTGAGTCACATCCTCGGCCGACTCTGCAGATCCCAGCAGCCGGTAAGCAAAACGAAAAACTGCGTTCCGATGACGCTCGTACAGCTCAACGAAGGCTGCCTGATCGCCACCTTTTGCCCTTTCAAACAAGAGCTCGTCTGAGATTCTCTCTGGCAATCAAGCTCCGATCTCTTAAGCAAAAGCCCGAGGGAAGCGCTTCCTACCTTAATTACCGCCAAATGGCTAAAAGATACGGCCTTCCGTCAACTTTTCTGGGTTTCCGCGCCGCAGGAATTCAAATACCACCCATCTTGAACTCGACCAGTGTGCATGCCCGGCATCCAAATGGGGGCGTTGACATCAGATCGACATGCCTATGATGCATTTACGGGCCAAACGGTTGACGCGCTAATATCCCGCATCTAAGATGGCCTCGCTCCCCTAAATTCAGTGTTACGCCAGAGTTAGTACGGCCCGGTTCTGAAGCTCAAAGCGCAATCATCAACATCCTTGTATTATGAAGTTAATTTCGAAAGTTAAGGCCGCGACGCTACCGCCGAGGGTAGCTTTTCTTCTTTTGGCGGCCTTCCTGGTCGCTGCTCCAGCGCGCGCGCAGCTTCCTCAGCAACCCGAACGCGACCAAATGCTCAACGGGCTGCGCATGCTGCTTTGGCACCGGCCGGGCGACCCTGACGTTTTTCTGAGCCTCCGCATTCACAGTGGCGCCGCTTTTGATGTCGAGGGCAAAGCTGGTGAAATGGCGGTCCTGGGTGACATTCTCTTCCCCGATCCGACTACTCGTGAATATTTCACCGAAGAAATGGCCGGCCGGCTCGACGTCGATACAGATCACGACTCGATCACCATAACTATGAAGGGGCGCGCCGATCAGTTTGAACGGATTATCGAGATTTTGAGGACCGCCCTGGTAACAACGCAAATCACTCCGGAGAACGTCGCGAGGATTCGTGATGGCCGGATAAAGATCGCCAAGGAGACGAGTATTTCTCCCGAAGTGCTTGCCGATCGCGCGATAGCAGCACGTCTGTTTGGTGACTTTCCTTATGGACGTCCGGCCAGCGGTTCCGCTGAAAGTCTGAGCCGCGTCGATCGTGCTGACCTGCTTCTAGCGCGCGAGCGCTTTCTCAACTCTAACAATGCCACGCTGATTGTAATGGGCGGCGTGCCACGCAATCGGGCGGTCAGGGCCGTCCGACAACTTCTGGGCCCGTGGCGTAAAAGTGAACAAATAGTCCCGACAACGTTTCGCCAGCCAGACGCCCCGGATCCGCGTCCGCTGATAATTAATGGTGCGTCCGATCAGAGTGCCGAAATTCGTATAGCTGTGCGCGGATTAGCTCGGTCAGATAAAGACCTGATTGCAGCCTCGCTTTTGGGAATTGTGGCGCGTCAACGCTGGGAAAAGTTGTCTCCAGAAAATGCACGGCGCCCGCTTTTCGTGAGGCATGAGGCTCATGTACTGCCGGGGATGTTTGTGATGGGCGCCAGCGTAGACACCTTGCTGGTCGCGAAAGCGTTGACTCAAGCGCGGGAAGTCATGCAGTCGTTAATGCTTGTTCCAGCAACAGTTGATGAGCTGGCACGGGCAAAAGCGGAGCTAAATGCGCAAGTTGCGAAAGATTTAGCGCGCCCGGAAGGAATCGCGCGTCTCTGGCTTGATGCTGATACGTTTGGGTTGCAGGACAGAATAGCTGAGGCGACCGCAAACGACGCAATTACGCCTGCTGATCTGCAGCGTGTTGCAACCCGACTGTTTAAAGACGCCGCGGTGGCATCCGTGGTGATCGGGGATGCAAAGCAGTTGCAGGCTGCCCTTGAGCCAAGCATCAAGGTCGAAATGATGGGGGAGGTAGCACCACGTCCCGCCAAACCTGAAACCAAACCTACGATGACCATCCCGATCAAGAAACCGGAGTAATCGCAAATCTTTCGCAATCTGCTTGCAACCATACCTCAATCGGTTTTCGCTTAACTGTGTCTGACACTCGCAAGGCAATTGAGAACGACCACGCGAGACGCGTCCGCGACATGTTCGCTACTATCGCCGGACGCTACGACTTACTCAACCATCTGCTCTCAGGCCAGATGGACAAGCGTTGGCGAAAGTTGGTTGCAAGGCGCCTGCGCGAAAGACTTGAAACGAACGAAGCGGTAGTTCTCGATGTTGCCTGTGGCACAGGCGATCTTTCGCTGGAGTTGTTTGAAACGATTGGGGCGCGGGTAGTGGCTACTGATTTTTGCCGGCCCATGTTGGATATCGCTGCGCGGAAAGTTGCGAAGTCTACACCAGCAGGCCGAGTGCCAATCCCGCTAATCGAAGGAGACGCTCTGCGGTTGCCTTTTATGGACCGGTCCTTCGACGGTGTAACGATAGCTTTTGGCTTACGCAATCTTTCGAACGTTGAGCGGGGACTCGCTGAATTGTTACGAGTGTTAAAGCCGGGAGCCAGTCTGGCGATCTTAGAGTTTTCAAAACCCGTTGTTCCTGGGTTTAGTTTTCTGTTCAAAGCCTATTTCACAAAGCTTCTGCCTTTCGTTGGAGGTTTAATTAGCGGGTCGCGGAGCGCGTATCAATACTTACCCGATTCCGTTTCACGATTTCCTGATCAGAAGGAACTGGTCGCGCGAATGCAGCAGGTGGGCTTTGAGCGAGTTGAGTATCAGAATTTGACGGGCGGCATTGCAGCACTGCACTTAGCAACACGCCCACGATAGATTTTTCAAGATTGGTCGCCACCATTGGTAGCGGCCAGTAGAGAGCGCAGCCGGGATGTAGCCTTTTGAGCGTGCGGTTGTCGGGGCCATGCGACTCATTCCGAGGCTTAATTCCTGGCTGCGTTCTTTTTGCCTCCCTTCCTACCAACCCTTTCCTTTTCTGATCAGAGACTTTGACTTGTTGCTAACGCCAATCTGCAAGCGGCGCCGGCAATCACAATTGAAAATCGCAAAATTCGCGAATCGTTTGCTATTATCCTCGCGACTTCCGTAATCCTAGTTGCCCGAGACTCGCCAGATTGCGTTTACGCTCAAAGCATAGAATCTTCGGCGCCTTGCGACGGATCGCGATCCTTCTGCTGGTTGTCTGGACCGTCGTCTCTCTGGTTACGATTCTGATAGAGCTCGTTCCCGGTGATCCAGCGGTGGCGGTGCTTGGAGAACAAGCAACCCCCGAGCAGTTTGAGCAGTTTCGCGAAAAACACGGATTGGACCGCCCGCCGTTTTTCTTCTCCTTCCCACGCGACGCAAATGGCGCCAGGCACTTTCAGTGGCACGGTTCCGATAACCGTTACACCGACTATTGGTCTGGCATCCTGCGCGGGGACATGGGTCTTTCTTTTCGCAACGACACACCCGTCCGTTCGCTCATTCTCGAGCGTTACCCCGCAACAATCGAATTGGCTTTGATTGCGCTTTTGATAGCCGTAGTGATTGCTATTCCCCTGGGAGTCGTCGCTGGTAAAAACCGCGGCACCTGGATCGATAACCTTGCTTCCGTGATTGCCCTGGTTGGCATCAGTCTTCCCAGTTTCGTCATCGGGCCGATGCTGGTTTATGTGTTCGCTGTGAAACTTGGATGGCTAGCGCCGTCGGGCCGTTTTGAGTGGAGCGACATCATCTTGCCTTCCTTTACGCTCGGGGCGGCGCTCTCGGCAATCCTAACGCGAATGGTGCGCTCGTCTGTGATTGAAGAGCTGGGCGAAGACTACGTGCGCACGGCACGCGCCAAAGGCTTAAGCGAAACGAAAGTTGTTTATAAACACGTTCTAAAAAACGGCTTGATTCCGGTCGTGACAATTCTGGGACTGCAACTGGGCGTGTTGCTGGCGGGAGCGATCATCACTGAAAAGATTTTCGGCTGGCCCGGGCTGGGATTGCTACTCGTGGAAGATGGAATTGCCAAGCGCGACTATCGCGTGGTGCAAGGCTGCGTGCTGGTGATAAGCATGACCTACATCGTCGCCAATACACTGACAGATGTGGTTTATCGCTGGTTAGATCCGCGAATTAGGGTCTCTTGACCGAACCATTGCGATCGAGCGTTTTTGAACTTTGAACTTTGAATTTTGTACTTTGAGCTTCGAGCTTTGTACTTTGTTCTGTTTTTAATCGCGACTCTGCCAACTAAGCTCAACTGGCGTCGACCGAACAAAGTTCAAAGCACAAAGCACTAAGTTCGATTTAAAAACAATGACCCGTCTCGGCATCCTCGGCATCATCATCGTAGCGATCTTAGTGATAGTGGCTCTGTTCGCGCCGTGGATTGCCACTCACGAAGTAGGCGCTACGGATTTAGGGCTTCGCTACCTTGGACCCTCGGCATCCCACTACTTCGGCACAGACTCAACCGGCCGCGACATCTTCTCGCGAGTAGTTTTTGGCGCTCGCATCTCCCTGCAAGTGGGAATCATCGTTGTTAGTGTTTCCGCAATTATTGGAACGCTGCTGGGTGCGCTCGCCGGTTATTACGGCGGTTGGGTCGATCGTTTCATTTCCGGCTATGTCTTCAACGTGTTTCTTGCTTTTCCGGGATTACTGCTGGCGATCGCGATGGTGGCATTCCTCGGCGCGGGCTTGAACAAGCTGATACTCGCGCTCTGCATTATTGGCTGGGTGGGATATGCGCGGCTCATTCGTGGCCAAGTCCTGAAAGTCCGCGAATATGACTTCGTACAAGCGGCGCGCGCGCTCGGGGCAAGCGACGCCCGCATTTTGCTGATTCATATTCTTCCCAACGCGATTCAACCGCTAATCGTGCAAGCGAGTCTCGGCATGGCCGGCGCTGTTCTCGCAGAAGCTTCGCTATCATTTCTCGGTCTTGGCGTGCCGCCTCCCGCGCCTTCGTGGGGCGTGATGATTGAAGAGGCTCGCGATCTTTCAACTTTGCAGGCGGCCCCTCATGCTCTCATTTTTCCGGGAGTTGTCATTGCGCTAACGGTTCTCGCGTTTAATTTTATTGGTGATGGTCTCCGTGAATATCTCGATCCACGGCAGCGCGCGCGCTGATTCAGAAGGACGGTTTGACTCCACCACAGACGCGGGCTACGATCTTTTCGCACCATCGCAGTTCAATCAATCGCATTCAACTAGCCTAACTTCATGAACTCCGGCGTAGCTGAGAGCATCATCGACCTCGTCGGACACACTCCGTTACTTCATCTTTCACGTTTCGCACCTCCGCCTCTGGCTGCCGTTTACGCCAAGCTCGAGTGGTTTAGTCCCGGCGGCTCCGTCAAAGACCGCGCAGCACTCGGAATGATTATCGCCGCCGAACAAGAGGGCAAACTGAGCCCCGGCGCAACAATCATTGAACCAACTGCCGGCAACACTGGCATTGGTCTCGCGCTAATCGGCGTCGCGCGTGGCTACCGTGTTATCCTTTGTGTTCCCGAAGGGTTCGCCTTAGAGAAAATGAAATTGATGGCGGCGCTTGGCGGAGAAGTCGAGTATGTTTCGCGGGAGGCGGGTATCACCGGGGCCATTGAAAGAGCTCAGGAACTAGCGGCAACAATTCCTGACAGCTTTATCCCGCAACAATTTGAGAATCAGGCCAATCCCAATTTTCATGAGGCCACGACGGCGGTCGAGATCTTCGAACAGATATCGGGAGAAGTCGATGCAGTCGTAATCGGAGCCGGCACATCCGGCACGTTTGTCGGAGTTTCGCGCGCTGCCAGGAAACGCAATCCCAGCGTTTTATGTGTGCTTGTCGAACCCGAGGGTTCGATCTATGGTGGTAATCCTCCCGGTCCAAAGAAGATCGAAGGAATTGGGCAGACACAATTTATTCCAAAGATTTATGACGCGAGCCTTGCGGACGAAGTCTTGATGGTTATGAACGATGAGGTTTGCGCTGCTTTTCGCCGCCTTGCGAGGACGGAAGGCGTGCTCGGTGGCTGGTCATCAGCGGCGGCAGCTGCGGGCGCGTACCGGATCGCTAAGCGACTTGGCCCTGGGAAAAAGATCGTCACCGTTTTTCCGGACGGTGCCGAACGTTACATCAGCCAGGGAATCCTGGACGATTGATGATTGCCGATTGCCGATTTTAAAATCCGCTAACAGTTATCACAACAGCGAGAACGATCGATGATAAAGAATAGTTCAAGCAAGTAAATAATCGGCAATCGCCAATTGGCAATCCGCAATCATAAGGAACGATTCACGACTATGGGCTTCGCTACAATTGCAATTCATTCCGGACAGGAACCGGACGCCTCTACCGGCGCTGTGACCGTTCCGATTTATCAAACTTCCACGTACGCGCAAGATGGTCTTGGTAAGCACAAAGGCTACGAATACGCGCGCACACAAAACCCAACTCGCAGCGCGCTCGAGCGAAACATCGCCGCTCTCGAAGGCGCTAAGTTCGGTTTCGCCTTCGCGTCCGGGATGGCGGCAATCGACGCGACCCTGCGGCTGGTGAAAGCCGGTGATCACGTTGTGGTTTCCGACAACACTTACGGTGGAACGTTTCGTCTCTTCACCAAAGTGCTGGCCAACTACAACATCGAGTTTGATTTCGTCGACACGTCTGACGCGCTCAACGTCGAATCCGCGATCAAGCCCAACACGAAGATGGTGTTTATTGAGACTCCTACCAATCCGGTAATGATCGTCACGGATTTAAAGGAAGTCAGTGAGATCGCGCATCGTGCCGGCGCCCGCGTCGTTTGCGACAACACGTTCATGTCGCCTTACCTGCAACGACCGCTCGATCACGGAGTCGATATCGTGGTTCACTCCACAACGAAGTATCTCAACGGACACTCCGATGGCATCGGCGGCATCGTCGTGCTGAACGACGAGGAAGACGCTAACTGGATTGGATTTATTCAAAACGGCGCCGGAGCAATCCTTTCGCCATTCGATTCCTGGCTGGTGATGCGTGGTACCAAGACTCTCGCGCTGCGTATGGAGCAGCACGACAAGACTGGTCGCGCTGTTGCCGCGTTTCTGGAAGAACATCCGCAGGTGCAGAAGGTGTACTACCCCGGCTCGGCGTCGCATCCGCAACATGCGCTTGCCCGCCGCCAGCAAAAAGGTTTTGGCGGAATGGTCGCCTTCGATGTCGGTTCATTGGAAGCGGCGCGCACCGTGCTGGAATCTGTTAAGCTGTGCACGCTCGCGGAAAGTTTAGGCGGAGTGGAAACTCTTATTTCTCATCCGGCGACAATGACTCACGCATCTGTGGACGTAGAGAAAAGAGAACGGCTCGGAATTACGGATGGGCTGGTTCGCATCTCAGTCGGGTTGGAAGACACGGATGACATAATTGCCGATCTGGATCAGGCTCTAAAACAACTATAAAAACGGAACAAGTGACAGTTTCACCGTAGAAGGGTTAAAATCTTCGAGCCAATAGTAGATCGCACTCCGCTCTCCTTTATGATTGTAGAACTTCACGCAAAGTCTGATGTTGGTCGGGTGCGCCGTGGGAACGAAGACAATTTTCTGGTACTGGATCTTTCCAGTCAGAAAACCTGGACTGGCTCTGACGGCGAAAAACCTCCTGCCGAAATCAACAAACTCCAGGTCGGCGATAAGGGTCTCGTACTTGTAGTCTCTGATGGTATGGGCGGCGCGCTTGCCGGCGATGTCGCCAGCCGCATGGCAGTAGACTCAGTGCGCGAAATGCTGATCGGATCTAATTCGGAGGACGGGTGTGCCGTAGAAACTCCCCTTGTCGACTGCCTGAAGAACGCAACCGTATATGCCAACCTGGCGATTCACAAACGCAGCCAGGAAGACTCGCGTTGCGCGGGCATGGGCGCAACTTTCACAGGCGCGGCCGTTAAAGGCGACATGCTGGATCTCGTGCAAGTAGGAGACAGCCGTGGCTACATGATTCGCCGCGATCAGATACGGCTGGCTACTAAGGATCAGTCCCTGGTGCAGCAGCTGGTGGACGTGGGCCAGATTAGTGAAGCGGAAGCTGAGACTCACATGTTTCGTAATGTGATTCTGCAGGCGCTTGGCGCCCAGAGCGACATCATTCCGGTGACCGGAAAAATTCAACTGCGCCGCGGTGATATGTTGTTGCTATGCAGCGATGGACTTTCAGGCAAGCTGCGTTCGGAAGACATTCAAAACATCATCGCTGGAAATCACGATCTCGCACAGGCCTGCGACGAATTAGTTGCTGAAGCAAACAATCGCGGCGGTGAAGATAACATTACTGTCGTCTTAGTTCGTTTTCTAGGTGACGATCTGCAGGAGCCCACAGGGGATCACATTACGGTTGAGCTGCCGCCACTCGAAGAAGATAAGACTCTCGACGATACCTACGAAGCTGATACCGAAGCTTCCTAATTTCCTACTCCCTAAATCTTGATTCTATCCATAGCAGTACAGGGCAAGTCGTTCCCCATTTCTCCTGTTCCCATTTCCCCTTTTTAGCTACCTACTCATCCAGCGATTTCTGTTGCCAACCGCGCCCGTCATCAACTCGCCTGACATAGATTGAAGCCCCTTCGATGCTTTCAACTCGCACGCGTTCGCCTGCTTCCAATGGCGATTCGCCGGCGGCGGGATATGCCGTCCAGGTCGAACCAAAAACCTTTACCGCTCCTTCGTTAAGCGCGCCGCGACTCGATGAAACCACTGTGCCAATCTTGCCGGGGAGAGCATCGGCACCGCTTCTTAAAGAAGGGCCACTATTATCGCGCGAGAAATAGTTAACGAAGATAGTTCGCGAAGCCGCAGTGAGGCCGCCGGAGACGAGAATAAATATTAGAAATTGCAACGCGAGGCTGTCGATGCCAATCAGTCCGGCAAACGCGGCAGCAAGCGCGCCGATACCAAACCAAAGCAAAACAAATCCGGTCGTGAAGACTTCGGCGACGATCAGCGCCAGTCCCAGCACGCACCAGAGGATCCAGGTAAGATTTTCCATCTTGCTTAGCCCTTCAGCAGATTCTTCAGGACAAACCAGATATTCGCCGGACGTTCTGCCAGGCGTCTCATGAAGTAAGGATACCAGTGTTTTCCGTAAGGAACGTAGACCCGCATGTTGTAGCCTTCGCGGGCCAGTTGGTGTTGCAGGTCGCGCCGCACGCCGTAGAGCATCTGAAACTCAAACGCGTCCTTCGCAATACCTTCACGTTGCATAAACGCGATCGTCGCTTCGATCATCTTGGGATCGTGCGTAGCGATGCCATGATAAACCCCACTCTTTAGTAACAGCTGCATCACCCGCACGTAGTTACTATCCGTATCGTGCTTATCAGGAAAAGCGACTTCCGGCGGCTCATTGTAAGCGCCTTTGCAGATGCGGATGCGCGCTGGAAGTTTTAGCAAATCAACTGCATCGTCGTAGGTCCGCCGCAGGTACGATTGCAACACGATACCTACGTCGTTCAGACCAAATTCAGAGCGCAGTCGTTTGAAGATATCAATAGTAACCTGTGTAACTGCGGAGCTCTCCATATCAACGCGTACGAAGTTACCCCGGCGCGCCGCTTCGGCAACGACGCTGCGGGCATTGCGGTAGGCAAGTTCCGGATCCAGTTCCAACCCAAACTGCGTCAATTTAATCGAGACATTTGAGTTGATCCCAGTCTCATCGATTTGCTCAAGGATCCGTAAATACTCCTGTACTTCCCCGTCGGCCTCCTGGGCATTTGCGACTGACTCGTTCAAATGATCGAATGACGCGCTGCAGTCTTCAACATTCAGTTCGCGGATCGCGGCCACTGCTTCGTCAATTGTCTCGCCAGCGACAAAACGGGTCGTTAGTTTCTTGAACAAACGAAACCGGGCAGCGAAATCTTTCAAACCCTCTTTTTGCGATAAATAGATTAATGCGCTTCTGGTGAGCATGTCTGGGAAGTTTTAGTTTGTCACCTGCTTGAACTGGGATGTGTCGAGAGCGAACTTTCTCGGGCCAAACATCAGTTTGCGTATATAAGCTAACAGCTTCTATAAAGGGTTGCGACTATCTGAATTGGCCCACGGGCCCGGGACTTGAAGGCTATGGTATTCTTGGCCCTCCTCGATGGACAATTCCCTTCTGAAGGATTTGTTTCAATGCGCTTGAAGCTGGTCATGATAGTCGCAGCAATTGCAGCCTTAGTCGGGGCCGGATCTTCAGTCGCGATCATTTTGTCGCGGTCTACGTCAGTGCACGTTCTCTCGAGTCCCGATTTGGTGATGACTTCGACTCTCGTCTTGCCAATAGCGTCCGTGATCCTGGCTGCCTTCTTCGTTTACCGGCATACCGCTCGCCGGCGGAAGACTCAGGCACTGCTTACCGGAGTGCTCGCGGCATTTCTGAGTTTAGGAGTATTCATTGTCGCATCGATCCTCACGTCTCGTAATACTCCCATCCAACCGCAGCCAACGCCACGCAATGTCGGTTGAGCTAACTACCAGCTGCGCTTAATCCAATCTCTTTTTGCAACGGTCGCAAGGCATCGATTACGAAGCGGATGTGCTCATCCAAATCTACGCCGAGCTCTTCCACGCCTTGCCTGATGTCATCGCGATTCACCGAACGCGCAAACGCTTTGTCTTTTAACTTCTTTTTTACTGAGGACACTTCCAGGCTATCGAGACTCTTGTCAGGTCGCACCATGGCGCAAGCGACCAGAAAACCGCAGAGTTCATCGGTAGCAAAGAGCGCGCGGGCCATCTTTGTATCACGCGGCACCCCGGTGTATGTGGCGTGGCCCATGATCGCTCGAATGATGCGCTCTGGATAGCCGCGGCCGCAGAGAATATTTGCCCCTGTAAAGGGGTGCTGATCAGGAGTGGGAAACATCTCGTAGTCAAAATCATGCAGCAAACCGACGAGTCCCCATTCATCTACGTCAGCATCAGGGTCGCCGTAGCGTTTGGCAGCGGCGCGCATAGCCGCTTCGACGGCGAGTGCATGCTTGCGCAGGCTATCGCCCTTTGTATATTCACAAAGTAATTCCCAGGCGGCGTCTCGATCAGGCATGCTCGCAGTGAACGGCTGAAGAGTTTTTGTGTAGCGATTTAAACTAGCACGGGACAGCGTACGCGAACAAGAAAGGCCCATGGTAAGGTCATGAGGAGTTCGGACCATTCAATTGCCTATTTGCGAGGCGATCGCCGAATAGCCGTAACGAAGGAAGCTAATCGGCAATTGGCAATCGCCAATCGGCAATTTAATTCTTACTCGGCCGGCGTCCCGCGCGCGCGCGGACCACTAGTCCAGGTCGCGTGCTCGTGACCTTGATCAGATGGTATTGGTCGTCGCGATTTTTATTCGCGGGGTCGTAGCCGAGAAAGTACTGGGAACGTAACTCAGTTGCGATTTGCGAAAACGCTCCAGAAAGAGACGTCAGCTCATCGACGCGCAGGATTTGTCCGCCTGATTTCTCTACCACGCTTTGAAGGTAGGTGTCGGCAGTCGTGTAAAGGCGATCTAACATCACTACAATCGGATCCTCAGTAGGCTTCTTTCGATCGTCCCGCCGCTTTGATGAAACGCGCGGGTCACTACTGCCCGTCGGGAGATCAGATCCGATTTCTCCTGGCGGCGGTCGATCGCCAGGCGGCAGCCGATCCCGATTGCGGCCTGTCTCGCGGCGTCTCCTCAAAATCTCTTCCGGTGAGGGTAGGCCGAGCGGTCCAGTTCTTGGTTCAGATCTCGGTTCAGATGAAGGAATCTCCCCCGGGACAGGTTCCTTCGAACCGGTATTCGACCTTACACTATTTCCCTGGTTGGCAGGGACGAGCCCGCCTGTTCGCGTGCCAATTTCTCAGCTGCGGCCCGCGTGCTAAAACGAATCGCGTAGACAAGAAGGCCGTCCGCTTCCAAAGAACGGATTGTGCTTTCAGCTGTTGCGTAATCGCTACGATAGTCGACTCCATCACTGAAGATCACGATCGCTTTACGACCATCAACTTCGCGAAGCACCTCGAGCGCGACATTCATCGCATCATAAAACTTTGTGCTGTAGCCCGACTGGGCTACTGAGAATGGCCTTCTTCACCACGGCTCGGTCCGCGCTGAACTCACCCAGCTCTCGCACCTGATCATCAAAACTAATCACCTTGATGCGATCGGTCTTTTGTAATTGATCGACGAACGCGTTCGCTGCTCGTCTTATGTCGCCGAGTTTGCCTTGGGTGCTGACACTCGTATCGAGCAAAACACCACTGAGACGGGTTCAGTTGCCCCTTGAAATAACCTAATGTTCTGTTTCACGCCGTCTTCCTGGACTTCAAATTCAGTTTGATTTAAATCCGAGACGTAACGACCCGTGGCATCGGTCACGATCACCGGAATCCCAACCAGATCCTTTGGGAAGAGTTTTCATCGATTCCGCTTGCTGACGTAGCTCGGGTGACGGAGTTGATGCCGGCGCCTTGTTCGCGGCAGAAGAATCCGGCCGCTGTTTCCTTTGCGCCGAGACATTGACGTTAAAAACAGCGGCGCTCGCGTACAATCCAACGCTCAGCGTCATTAATAAAATCCAGACTATTACCCTGGGCATCGAGTATCTCCAGCAATATGGCAGGTTTTGCGATTTGAAATATTCTGTAAGCGAACTTGGGATGAAGTCGGCGATGATAAGGTTTGCCTGAGGCAACAACAACGGGAGGCCGTGGGAGCGGTACCGACCGCATCCACCCACAGCGACACGTAGGTCTGGGACCTACGAGATGACTTTAGTTGAAATGCGGTCGCTACCGCCGCCGTACTGTAGCGAGCGAAACCGTAACCAGAATGCGGTCTACCGTACTACACTAAGTACAATCCGATGACTGCAGCGTCCAATCAAGCGACTCCCCTGCTGGCTAATCGCACAGTCGTAATCGTCGATCCCGAAAAGCAAAGAGAGGCGTTTTTGAGACAACTCGAAGCCTTCGAGGCTCGAATAATCATCTGTCCTCATGTGGAGATCGCTGAACTAAAAAGTTACGAGCAACTCGACGACGCAATCGATCACCTCTACGGCTACGATTGGCTGCTTTTCACAGGCGTGCCTGGTGTCGAATCGTTCCTTCGTCGTTTACGACAAAAAGGATTTGATTCGAGCGCGCTCGACGAATTGCGAGTCTGCGCCGCCGGCGACGCTACAGAAAAGCGTCTTCTCGAAGAACATGTTCACGTCGACGTTGTTTCAACGGCCCCATCTACCCGGAATATTTTTGCAGCTTTAGAGAGTTTCGTCGGCGGCCCAACCGGATTCAGTGGTCTAAACTTTCTTTCACCGCGGGCTGTGGTTGCTCGCGACTCGCTGACTATTGCATTGAACGACGCTGGTGCGCGGGTCGATCTGGTTCACGCCTATCGCATCAAGTCGTCGCCGCAGTTGGACCCCGGGCGGACCGCGGCGATGTTTTCTGCCGCAGCAGATTGCATTGTGTTAACTAGCCCGGCTTCTGTGGTTCAGCTGGCTCGGCTTTTCGACGCGCACGATTTGGCGAACCCGTTGGCGAAGGTATCAGTAATTTGTCTCGATGAAGCAACCGCCGCAGCAGCAGTGGAGCAAGGCCTGGATGTTACAGTCCTGCCCGCGCCAGCTACCGTATCAATGCTTGCCAAAACAATTGCCGAAGTTCTCCCCGGCTGATGTCGGGCGTCCCCCGTGGGCGCCCTCGAATCCAAAACAAAGGCTGGCTACAGCGTGGCCGACACTACAGAAATCAGACACTCAGTCGCAAAAAATGTCACACCAAAAGCGAGAACCACTTCGTGTTAGACTGAACGTCAAATGTCATTTCGTCGCGTGTTAATTATCGATTCCGACAGTGAGCGGTGCCGAGGCTCTCAAAGCCCTGATCGCAGGTTGGAATTACGAAGTGGTCAGCGAGTCGGACGAAACGCGGGCCCTGAGCACTGTGGGAAAAATCGAACCGGCAGTGATCGTTGCCAGTAGCTCTGTGCACTCCGCTGACGATTTTGGCTTACTGCGAGAGATTCGCGCTCAACAACCCGACACGCCAATTATTTGGGTCACTGGCGCCGGCTCAGTCGAGATGGCCCTTCACGTCGTGCAGGACGAAGGCGCATACCACTACTTCGAAAAGCCTCTCGACGCCGACAAATTGCGAATCGTACTTGACCGCGCCGTCGAGCTCTCCGAAGCAAAGCGAGAAAATGCGTTGCTTCGCCGGCAACTACAGGAGCGAGGCGCGTTCGGTGAGTTGGTGGGGCAGTCAGAACAGATGCGCCAGATTTATTCGCTTATCGAACAGGTCGCTCCTTCATCAGCGTCAGTATTGATCACCGGCGACTCGGGCAGTGGCAAGGAGCTCGTCGCGCGCACGCTTCATCAGAAGAGTCCGCGCAGGGACAAGCCTTTCGTGGCGATTAACTGCTCGGCAATTCCTGAAACGTTGATGGAGTCGGAGCTCTTTGGTCATGAAAAAGGGGCCTTCACAGGCGCTGCGTCTCGCCGGCAGGGCTGTTTTGAGCTCGCTAATACGGGAACGCTTTTGCTTGATGAAATCGCCGAAATGCCGGCTCTGCTGCAAGCAAAGTTATTGCGCGTGATCGAAGAGCGGGCCATCAGGAGACTGGGCAGTCGCAGCGAAATCAGTATCGATGTGCGTCTCCTTGCGGCCACGAATCGCGATCCAGCGGATGCAGTTCGCAGTGGCAGTTTGCGTGAGGATCTTTTATATCGCCTGAATGTGTTTCGCGTTCACTTACCGCCTTTGAAGGAGCGCAAGGACGACTTACCGCTCTTAGCGCAACACCTGGTCACGCAACTTGCGGAAAAGCACAGCGTCCTGCGCGGTTCCTTAGTCCCGGCGCTATTTCCGCACTCCAATTCCATGCCTGGCCAGGCAACGTGCGCGAACTGCGAAACGTAATTGAGCGCGCTGTGATTATTTGCTCGGGCGAGCAAATCGAAAGACATCATTTCGCGCCTTACCCGATCGATCAACGTGAGCGGTTGCGGGATGAAGATACAATCTCATTTCCAGTGGGGACGCCAATCGAAGAGGTTGAACGGCAGATGATCATGCGCACGCTGCAGAAGACTAAAAACAACAAGACCCGTGCGGCAGTGCTACTTGGTTTCAGCCTTAAGACGCTTCACAACAAACTGAATCTCTATCGCGAACGCGGCCTGCTCCACGATAACGAGTGATACCCTTCGCGGGTCCACCGCCTTCCGTAGAACCTATGAGTCTGGAACTAATAAATGAATGGAATCAACCGTGAGGTCTTCGATCGGTAGCTTTCGTACTCGGGAAACCTTTGTCCCAGATATGATTCCTCCTTCACGATGGCTCTGATAATGCTAACGATCCCATAGGCCGCCAAAAGCAAAACCCACAGAGAGCTGCTGGCGAGGGTAAAACCGATTCCCTGAAGGATATTTGCGAGGTAGAGCGGGTGCCTGATGTACCTATATGGCCCATGTCTCACGATCCGAAATGGCAAGTGCGCATCGAAGCAAGGTGAATAATTATTACCCAGGTAGCGCAGCGATTTAATGTACAGCAGCGTCGCCGCCATCAACGTCACTATTCCCGCGGCTCGCACAGTTTCGCTAGGGCCGACGAGAAGAAGCATCCATGAATCTGTCCAGAACGACGCAAGGGTCAAGACGTTCATCCCAACAAAAATTAACTTACCGAGAACTCTGAAATTCGCATCACTGTAGATTTGCTGCCGCCCCTCAGAATATCGCCGGTCTCGCCGCAAGGCTCGATATTTCATCAGCCAAGCGGAGGCGACTACCATCAGAGCAACGGAATAAGCTAGAGGTTTTAAGACGTCTACGCCCATTCTAATGAGAGGGCCAGAAGCGCCGCAGGCGCGGCATAAGGTAGCCAGGGGCAAGCGTAGCGCGCAGCCCCTGGATCAGCTCGGTTAATTCTTGAAGTCCTGAAGGGCGAGAGAAGCTTGAGCTACCTCTATCGCTGCTGCAGTGCTTTCTTCTTTTGCCTGAGACTGTAGTAGCGCTTGGCTCTTTCGGTAATTGCTACCACATATTCTGTTTTAGCTTCCGTGTAAGCAGTCCGGTCGTGTGAAAACTTCGCGGCAAGTGCTTGCTTCAATTCCGCATAGTGTTTTGCTTCATCTGAAAATTCCCTGAGGTAGTCTCTAAAGAAGAGCCGCTCCCAGAGTATTGAATCACCCTCCACCATGTGTATGTGGTGGGTACGTTTTTCCTGAGAATCTCGTTTGATGAACCAGGCGTAGGGAGGCGAAACATCGGTACGCCAAAAATACTCGTATCCTGCAGCTTCGAGTATCGGCACAATATGTTCCTGAGTGTCTATTAAGCTACTGACTTCGACGAGCATGTCGATTATAGGCTTAGCTGCCAGGCCTGCGACGGCGGTACTGCCAAAATGTTGAATCTTGATGACGATTGATTTGGGCAGAATGCGCCGAAGAATTGCGGCCTCGCTCTCAAAAAGCTGCGGCCAGCCTGGATCATAGGGCGCGATTGAGATTTCTTCGCGGATCGCCTCTTCGATGCGCTGTTCCAGGCTCTTCACTTCTGGATGGCCCCCTAAAGCATCATCAAATCGCCCAGAACTCCAGATTTCGCCCAATCTCATTCTCCGTTTATTTTATGACTTCGCTACCTCATCCTTGGCGTGTTAGCGGTGAATAACTCCTTACTGATTCTTAATTCAACGAAGATACGGCGCAACGTTCCTGCCTATCTGTTTGAACTCAGACTCCGTCAGCGGGAGTTTGCGAAACGCTGCCCAACTCTCGCGCGGCCGGAGATTGTCGCCAACGGCAGCGTCCGTTCCGTAAAGTATTCGTTTGACGCCAACCTGACGAATTCGTTTGCTCACAAGCGCAGCGTTAGCAGGAGAGATGTTGAGATCTACGCAGGAGGCGACGTCGAACCAAAGATTACGCGTTCGCGGATCGCGGCGCTCAACAGCTTCCGCGAGTACTGCCATAGCCTCGTCTGCTGGAGGATCGTCGTAGCCGGGACCGGTTCCTGCAAGATGCGCAACTTGCACAGGAATCCTGGGAGCGAGTGGCAGCAACTGTTCCAGAAATACGCGCGCTTGTGTCGCACCGTAGGGCCGCTTGAGCGAAATCGACGCGCGCATGTGCACGACGATCGCCATGCGATGCTGATTCGCCGCACGGAAGACGCGCCGCAGCTGCTCCAGGTGTTCCGAGTTGTCCACCTGCACATCCGAATTGCCGAAATGCAGCTTAATTCCGTGTTTGAGATTTGGATCCTTCGCACACCGCTCGAGCTCTGTAAGCGCGTACTCCTTGAGCGGGTTGAAACTGCAGAATGCGACTAGCCGTTTCGGATAAAGCGCTGTCTGGGCTGCGGTCCAGTCGTTCTCCGCTCGAACCTTTGCATACTCATCCTCGATGGTTCTCGAAGGGCGGCCATACATATAGGCGACGGACAAGACGGCCGCGCGACGGATGCCGGCCGTATCGAGCAGAGTTACGACATCGCTCGCGGTAAGCTGTGGCGGCCCACCCGGACCGGAACCAATCACCTTGACTATGTCAGGACTGAAGAGATGTTGATGGTGATCCGCTGCTGGAGCAACCTGCCCGGCGGCGCCGGTCGCAAAGATCACGATCACCAGCAGTTGAAGGCCGATTGATTTCACGAGTTACTCCAAAAAAACAAAGATGAATAATGAACGATGAACGCGGAATAGAGCGCCTGATCGTCTAGGGAGCGTTTCCGGATTTTGCTTTCCTGGTTGCCGCTGGGACTATCACAACCTGTACATCGACCTTGTCGCCATTTACCTCGAAGACGAGGTAGTGATTTGTAGCACTGCAATTCGGACCAGACGGGACAGGACAACTATCAAGCGGCGCTCCGGCCCCTCCACTCACGACATACGTTGGACCGCCCGAGGATGGATCGGTTCGCGAAGCGGGATTCAGAGTGTTGCCACTAGCGTTGTAGTAAAGATGTTCGTGCGCGGCGATCACGTATGACACGTTCGAATACTTTGCGAAGAGCGTCTCTAATTCATCGGCGTTCTCCTTGTTCAGTCGAGAACCTTTCTTCGCCGGCTTAATCGGATGATGCATAAAAACAAAAATATGAGCTTTATGCTTGTTCGCCTCGAGGTCAGCTGCCAACAGCTGGATTTGCGTGAGACTGACGAAACCCGGATCGAGCTTTAGATTCTTTCCGACCACCTTACCCGGTGATCGCGCCGCTGTAATCGGCGGAACCTCCTCCGTATCCACTGCGATAAAACGCGAGTTCCCATAGTTGAACGCACCATACGGCGGCGCATTCGCAGGATACTTCATTACTTTTAGATACAACTCCTGCATATCCGCGTCAGGGGTTTCAACAGTTCCGGCATCCGACTTGGCAACGCTGTCCATCTCATGGTTTCCGGGGGAATTAAAGATAGGCACGCCCGCCTGCGAGGCGATTTTGAAAAACGCTTCATACTGCGCCGTCAGCGCCTTTTTATCCACCGGTTGCCCGGCGGTTCTGAACCCCGCAATGGTGTCGCCCGACCACAGCATAAAAATCGGCTTAAATCGCTTGGAATCGTTGAGAATCTTAGCCAACGTCGGCGGCTGTACTGGGGTGTGCCCTGACGGCCGATTGTCTCCGGCAGCAATAAAGGTGAATTTAGTGCTTTTTGGATCGTCAATCAGCTGCGGGGTTTGCGGCACCGGAGGCAAGGTAGGAAAACCGTTGCCGGTTTGAGCCTGCGCTGCGGTAAACAAGACCATTGACAAAACGATTGGTAGCAGGTAGCGCGTTTTCATGGGGAGCTCCTTCTCTAGGAAAATGCGTTGCGGTGAAGTGCGAGGGCGTGCGCAACATACTTTTGTAGCGTGAGGAAAGTCAACGAGCAAGAAGTCGGCGGATTTCCAAATTGCCAATTGCCGATTGAGCCTTTCCAGTGGAGCCAATCGACACTCGGGCAACTGGAAAAGATTAATAACCCTTATCGTGCGCCGCCGACGATAGTTGCTGTTAGACCCTCGCGAGCAAGCCGGAAGGCCGCCATCTCGTGGTCGTTGCGCACCAACAAAATGTCCCCCGCGAGCACAGGATGGTTCCAGGTCTTGCCCTTGATCGCCCGAGAGCGGGCTAGTTCGGTGAATTGAGTGGTCACCGCCTGTACCAGAGCGATCTCACCTTTCTCCGTTAAGACGAGCAGCAAGTCCTGATCCGGCAACAGGACGAGTTGTCCGTGGCCGAAATTCCCACCCTTCCATTTACGATTGCCATCGTTAAGATCAATGCAAGCGATGCTGCTGCCGTCGAAGCCAAACGCATGGCCCTTGTGAACCACGAAATCACTGAAGTAGGGGTTGAGGCCCTCTGAAGTCCAACGCTCTGCAACGGTCCATCCGTTGCTTCCCTGCGCGACTGCAAGGCGGCGCATACCGTTGCTTTCACCATCGTGGACGAGGACGTCGCCCTCCGCAGTTACGGCCGGCTGCACGATACGAGTGTTGCTGGATAACGGGAATTGCCAGAGACGCTTGCCATCAGTGGGCGAGACGCTGGTCGCGCCCGCACCTCCAAGAAGCACAACTTGTGGCACGCCGCCAATCGTCATTAGATGTGGCGAGCTGTAGCCTCCGCCCCCGTCCGTGAGGGACCAACGTTGTTCGCCGTTGGCTATGTTGTAGGCGATAAGATTACCGGCGGCGGCCACGATCACAAGGTCGTCGATCACGAGCGGCGAACCTGAGAAACCCCAGACGGGTGTTTTCGTCTTAGTGTCAGACGCAGCGTTGCGCGACCAGACGACCGCCCCCTTGGCTGCGTCGAGCACGTTCACAACTCCGGTGGCACCAAGCGTGTACACGCGGCCGTTGCCGAGCGTGGGCGTTCCTCTTGGGCCGGCGCCGGCATTCGACTCCCAGAATCTGACCGGGTCGACGTGTTTCCATACCAGTTTGCCGGTTTTTAAGTTGTAGCAGGCGACAACCTCATCATTGCCCCGCTGCTCCTGGGTGTATGCGAGATCGCCTTGTACGGCGAAGGAAGACCAGCCCGGTCCAACCGGCCGGCGCCAAAGCTCGACTGGTGGCGAAGCCTGCCAGTCAATCTTGATTTTCGTACCGCGAACGAGGCCGTCTCGGGCAGCTCCTCGGAAGCCGGGCCAGTTGGTTCCCTCGTTGGACGCTGCTGTTAAGTTTGCAACGTTGGTTGCTGGTTCATCGCCGGCTTGGGCCAGCAGTTGCTCTTCGGGAGTTTTCGACCAACGCCAATGAATGTCGTTTTCGAAGCTAGCTGTTATGCCACCAGTGCGGATCAGTGTGAATCCCGCGCAAACAAATAGGATGGCGAGCACGAGGGCGCCGCTTCGCATTGCGTTAGAAACTGGGTGCCTGGTTGACAGGCGGTTGATAGAGATAGCCCAGGCCACTAACGCAAGGCAGAGAATCGGAACGATGAGCACGTAAAACAAGAACCCCATCGCGCCGTTAGCAATCGACACGTGAATGAGACGATAAAAGACGAACAATGCGAGTACGATTAGAACGATCGCACCGAGACGCTCGTACCAGCGCGCTCGGCTTAAGAAGAGCCACCAGACAGTGACAAACAACACGCCCACCATACCGCCCAACATTGCATAGAAGGCCGCCGCTGGGACGAGCGCCGGAACAAGAAACCAAGCAACCGCGATCAGCACCGCACCTACAACTCCCGGCCAGAGTCGCAGCGATTTACGCGCCATTTCGGATTTCAGTCTGGTGTCGGGTGTTGCAGGCTGAGCCGGTTCGAAGATCTCTGTTGTCGGTGCGGGTTCGCGGATCGTCTCATCGCTGGGGTTATGTTCGATACTCATTTGAAGCTAATACGGTGTGCAATGGACCTTTTGTTTCAAAGTTTCTCGGCGGAACTCTGTGACGAAAGACGCTTGGGAGTTTGAGCGATCTTATGGAGTGTGGTGACAAGCGCAGCGCGTCACCGCTTTGGATCTTGATCGATTGCAGATCAATCCAAGGCGCCGTCGCCGCTTCGCTCCACCGGCGCACTTCAAATATCTGCAATCGGCAATCGGCAATCTCTTAGGGCCGCTTATATATCTGCCCGCCTTTCATGACGAACCGCACGTCTTCAAGCACGCGCACATTTTCAAGGGGGTTTCCGGGTACAGCCACTATGTCGGCCAACAGCCCGGGCGCAATTTTGCCTCGATCACTCACGCCCAGTAGATCCGCGGCATTCACAGTCGAGGTGCGGATGGCTTCGATGGGAGTCATTCCGCTTTCTACGAGCACGCCAAACTCCCTGGCGTTTTGGCCGTGCGGGTATACCGCCGCATCGGTGCCGAAGGCGATCCTGACTCCCGATTTAATCGCCAGCTGCAGGCTTTGCCGTGCGCGCGGCAGAATGAATTCGGCTTTTGTTCTGATCGGCGGAGGTAAGGAATCGAGCCGGATGGCCTGAGCGAGATAGGTAGTGGGCACTAAGTAGGTGCCGCGCTCCTTCATCAATCTGATAGCTTCGTCGTTTAAAATAGAGCCGTGTTCGATCGAGGCAACGCCTGCTTTGATCGCCGCTACGATGCCTTCCGCGCCGTGCCCATGGGCGGCGACCTTCAGTCCGTGTCGCGCCGCTTCCTCGACAATGGTTCGCAGTTCAGCATCGGAAAGTTGCTGAGCTCCCACTGGCCCCTCCAAAGACATTACGCCCGCCGTTGCGCAAACCTTTATCACCTTGGCTCCGTGCTTGATCTGGTAGCGCACCGCCTTGAGCGCGGCATCAGGCCCATCGGCAATACCCCTCTCCGGACCCCGCTCTTGCACACCGGGAATGTATCCGGTCGTATCACAATGCCCGCCGGTTATTCCAATGGAATGACCCGCAGGAAACATACGTGGCCCAGGAACAAAATCCTGATCGATGGCCCGCATCAGTGCGACATCTACGAAATCTAACGAGCCGACATCGCGAACAGTCGTGAAGCCGGCCATCAAAGTAGTGCGAGCGTTGCGTGCCCCTCGTAGAGCATTGTCGCCGGCGGTGTCAGTGATCGAACGGTGTAACCAGTTCCCCTCTAGATCGAACGAGAGGTGTGTGTGCATGTCCATCAAGCCCGGCAGGAGTGTAACGTTCCCCAGATCAATAAGCTGTCCGCTCGGTACAATCACTGGGTTAACACTCTTGATGCGATCTTTCTCGATGACGACAACAGCGGGCGAAACTATACGCCTAGTCTGAACGTCGAGCATTCGTGCCGCTCGCAGTACTATCACAGATGGAACTTGCTGCAGATTACTCGCATAAACTGGTTGACCTGTTACTGCGATTGCAAAGAGAATCAGACTTGCACTTGCAAGGAGCGCTGTTACAAAAATGCGTTTCATAGGGTAGGAATCCTGCCGCTGGGTTGAAAGACAGAGTTGGTTTTAAGACAAATATGACAATGCGTCAAAGATTATTCTGGCTGACCGCCGCTTGCCGGCTTTACCCTTTTCCCGTTTTACGCGATGCTAAGCTAGTTCATGAACACCCGCTCCCCTCATTATCGCGCTTGCAATCTTTGCGAAGCGATCTGCGGCATCGAAATCTCCGTTAACGATCTACCCTACTCTCCCACAGACAAAAAAACTGTAAACCCGGAACTCCAAACTCGAAACCCTCTCGACATCCGCGGTGACAAAGACGATCCGTTCAGCCGTGGGTACATCTGCCCTAAGGCGGTCGCCTTACAAGATCTTCATTACGACAAGGATCGGCTTAAACATCCCGTGCGGCGCACTGCTAACGGGTGGGAACGCATCGGCTGGGACGAAGCGTTTGACGAGGTCACTCACAACCTCAAACGCATTCACGCCAAGTACGGCAGGAATTCCACCGCGACTTATCTTGGCAATCCCACCGTTCATAACTTCGGCGCGATGTTATTCGCTCCAGGGTTTATCCGTAGCCTGCACACGCGAAACAGGTTCTCCGCAACTTCTGTTGACCAACTGGCGCATCATTTATCCGGTTACCTCATGTTCGGTCACCAACTTCTACTTCCTATCCCCGATATCGATCGCACAAAATTCTTTTTGATTCTCGGGGCTAATCCAGCGGTCTCAAACGGCAGTCTAATGACTGCTCCTGGTATGAATCGAAGGCTTCGTGAGATTCGGGAGCGTGGCGGAAAAGTCATACTAATCGATCCGCGGTTCACGGAAACTGCCCGCCTCGCCGATAGGCATTTGTTTATAAAACCCGGTAGCGATGTGCTGTTGCTGCTCGCGCTGCTTCACGTCGTTTTCGATGAAAAGTTAACACGCTTTGAGTCGCTCGCTGCTTTTACCAAAGGCCTGGAAACAATTCGAAGAGTTGTCACAGAGTTTCCCCCAGAGCGAGTGGCAGTAATTACCGGAATTGAGGCGGATCAAATACGACGACTCGCGAGAGCATTCGCTGCCGCCGAATCCGCAGTCTGCTATGGAAGAATCGGTGTCAGCACTCAGGAGTTCGGCGGTGTTTGCCAGTGGTTGATTAATGTCTTGAACATAGTCACGGGAAATCTGGACCGTCCTGGTGGGGCGATGTTCACTAAGCCCGCTTTTGATCCGATAACAGCACCGCAGTCCTTCTCGCCCCGCGGCAGTTTTGGCCGCTGGCACAGTCGCGTACGAAAGCTGCCTGAATTTACGGGAGAACTTCCGGTCGTCGCGCTTGCTGAAGAGATTTTGACTGAAGGTCCGGGTCAGATTAAGGCGCTCGTGACTTGTGCCGGCAACCCCGTCCTCTCGACGCCGAACGGACGTGAGGTAGATCGGGCGCTCGCCAGTCTTGAGTTCATGGTTTCGATCGATCCTTATATCAATGAGACAACTAAGCACGCGCACGTTATCTTGCCTCCCACCTCATCGCTTGAGCGTCTTCACTATGACGTGGCTTTTAATCTTCTGGCGGTCCGAAACACTACAAAGTTCTCGCCTGCCTTATTTCAACCAGAGGGCGAGACCCGACACGACTGGGAGATCTTTGTTGAACTGCAAACGCGCATGGAACACAACGGCATCTTTGGTAGCGTGAAGCGGAGCGTTACCAAACGATTCTTCGGCCCGGAGACAATTCTTGCTCTGGCTTTACGCTTTGGACCTTACGGCGCGAAGGTCAACCCTTTTTCGAAGGGTCTGACTCTGAAAAAGCTTAAAACAGCTGTACACGGAATCGATCTTGGCCCGCTGACTTCCTGCTTACCTGGGCGTCTGCTTACTGCAGATAAACGTATTGAGTTAGCGCCGGGAGTGCTCGTTAAAGATATCGAACGCGTGAAGGCGAAATTTTTGGAGTGCGGCGACAATCCCGAGTTATCGGGAGCGACGCCGCTTTGGATGGATGATAATTCAGATCGCGGGCGTCTCGCCGGCACATCTTCATCACCCTCTTCAACCTCTGCGCCTTTTCCCTCGACTTACAACGGCCATCTACTCTTGATCGGCCGTCGCCAACTTCGCAGCAACAACTCATGGATGCATAACAGCAACAGACTGCTCAGGGGCAAGCCTCAGTGCACACTTCTGATGAATCCGACTGACGCTTTTAAGCGCCACCTCACAACAGGTCAAACGGTTTCGGTCCGCTCAAGAGTTGGATCGGTAGAGGTGCCGATTGAGATATCGGAAGAGATGATGCCTGGTGTCGTCAGTATTCCTCATGGCTGGGGCCACGATCGAGTCGGGGTTCGACTAGATATTGCCCAACAACATGCTGGTGAGAGCATCAACGATTTGACGGACAATTTAGCCATCGATGCTCTTTGCGGGACGGCAGCCTTCAACGGAACCTGGGTAGAGGTGGGAGCATACGAGCCGGAGGGCATTGCTCAGATCAGTGGCCAACAGTCAGTACCGTAAACGCAGTAGCTCCGGCTCCCAAAACATCACTCAAATCAGAATCGAAAGAATCTGCGGCTTGCTGTCGACCTTTTTCTTCACCTGAGGTTCTTGCTCGATTGGGGCAGGCTATAAGTTAGCTTACCGTTCTCGTCAAGAAACTCGAGTTTGGGATTACCAGCAGCGTCCACCAAAAGGTTGAGACGAACCCTTCCCTTCGAATCCGAAAGGCGGATCGCCGCCGCCTGGTCTTGTCCTTTGCCGACGGATACCCGTTCGAACCCAAACACGCCTTGTTCTCGCAGCGCTTTGATCGCCGCCGCTTTCTCCGGACTATATTGTTTCCTGTCGAGTTCGCGAAACTTTGCGATTAGCTCCGCTTCGGTTTTTAGAGGCACGCGATCCAAAATCACCAAACCGGCGCGGTTTTGACCGTCGCTTCCTTCCGCATGAAAAAGCTGAATCGTTTGGTCCTGACGAAACTTATCAAAACTTAAGCCTAGACTTTGGCCTTTATCCTGATCACCGTCGTAAGAGAGACCTCCACACTCATCTCCTATCTCATTGAAGAAAAGGATTCCCGGCGGTCTGGAGCGCCCGTACCTCTGAATCACTTTGCCGTCCATTATTCCTGGGTGCTGCCGTTCTTTGTTGGAGATCACCATCTTCCACCTGCCATCCTTTTCCACGATGTTGATGCGCTCAACATCTATCTCTTCAAACTCTTGCTTTTGACTCTGCGAAGTGAAGGCCGAAGCAAAAAGAACGACGACACCGAGCGTGGCAACGAAAGCGTAAAGCT
Organism: Pyrinomonadaceae bacterium; assembly: GCA_963826235.1. Lineage (GTDB taxonomy): Bacteria > Acidobacteriota > Blastocatellia > Pyrinomonadales > Pyrinomonadaceae > PSRF01. The sequence goes on from CAWGWE010000004.1 coordinate 587,751, forward strand.
TCAAAAACTGAACTTCCCTTTCTAATTTCGATTTCATTTTCTTACCTCTCATTTCTGACAACGACTACCCAAAGATACAAACGGATGTCTATTGAACGCGGGCCTCCACGCCGGGTTCGTTTAAATGCTCTAGTTTTGAGAAGAAATCGGTGCTAGGGAAGGACAAACTTTAGGGATTTGCCACGCTGGGTTTGCGGCTTGCCGCTTTCCGTGCGCTAAGGCTTGCCTTACCGAAAAACGGTTTTCATTATCTCGCGCGAGGCTGAGCCTCGCGTTGGGAAATAAAGTACGTCGATCCGGTAAGGTAAACCTTACCGCACGGAAGGCGGCAAGCCGCGCAAAATGCCGCAGGCTAATCGGCAATTGCCAACCGGCATGGCACTAAACATGTTGGTCTATCAGGATCATGTTTCCATCCGGATCGGCAATCATAAAGTTAGCCGGGCCGTCAGAGGTTTCGTCTGCTTGTGTAATCATGTTTACGCCATTCGCCTTCAGCTGGCGCTGCAGCTCTCGAACGTCAGTGAATTCACTAAGTGGCTGAGCATCGCTGCTCCACCCGGGGTTGAAGGTGAGAATGTTCTTATCGAACATCCCCTGGAACAGACCAATATTGTGTTCGCCGTTCTTCATAATCAGCCAATGCTGCGTTTGGTCTCCTGCAAAGACTGTAAAGCCCAGCTTTTCGTAAAAGACTTTCGACGCCCCGATATCTTTTACAGCAAGGCTAACGGAGAAGTTTCCCAGTTTCATAATGTCCTCCCAACTTTGTACAGTCCCCAGGGACCGAATGTTAGATTTCACTCGAAAACAGTTTCAAGCAAGCGGCAGAAAATAACGTCTTACCGTTGAATTGTCGTCATACTTTGTGATGATTTTGCAGGTTCGGGCGAGGATCATACTTTAGTGTAGCGATCGACGACGAGAACTCGGCCGCGCAGGGCGGAAATTTTCGAGTGCGGTGGCAAGCGCGGCGCGACACTGCTTCGGATCTGTTGATCGATTGCAAAAATCCAAAGCGCGCCGTCAGCGATCTGCTTTGCGGGCACACTTCAAAGGTCGAGCCCTATCACGGACACTCTATTTTCTTACACCTTCGATCACGCTGTACGCCGACGGCGTCGGAACAATTCTGGTCAGCTCAAACCCTGCCGTATCAAGCAAGGCTCGATATTCCGATTCGGTACGTTCACAACCAGTAAGAAACACGAGCATTTGCAAATCCAGAAACTTGCTAATCGCAGGCACGTTACGCTCAGGGATTACCATCTCAACAATCAGGACCTTTCCGCCTGCCGCCATTCCTGCGCGACAATGATTCAAGATCTTCAAGCAGTCCTCGTCGTTCCAATCATGGATGATGTGTTTCATGATGTATGCGTCGCCGCCTGTGGGAACAGATTTAAGAAAGTCTCCGCCAACCGCCTCACATCTATCCGCGACACCATGTGCTGCCAAAACTTCTCTAGCGCCTGTTACTACCTCAGGCGCGTCATAGAGTATGCCTTTGATGTTTGGATACTTCGACAAAACTGAGGCGAGCAGGAACCCGTGCCCGCCTCCGACGTCCACGAGTTTGTTAATCCCGGAGAAATCGTACGCCTTGATAACAGCGGCCACCGCGCCTGCGCTCAAGCTGGTCATCGCGTCATGGAATTCACCTGCCTTGACCGGGTGTTGTCCCAGCCATTCGAACCAGGTCGTTCCCAATTTATGCGGGACGACAGGCTCTCCATTTTGAATCGAATAAGGAAGGTCGGCCCATACCTCGAAATTGACTTCGTCAGCCAGCGTGGCGGCAAATCCGCGCAGGCTCTCCGGTGCATCGCTGCGCAACAGCTCTCCAAGCGGTGTTAAGCTGAAGCGACCATTGGCCGTTTCCGAAAAGATGCCGGCACCGGCTAAGGCCCGGAGCAGTCGATAGAGTGAACGTGGGTGTACGCCGACTAGCTGGGCCATTTCATCCGAGGTTTTGGATCCGTCTCTGAGAAGATCGGCTATCTTCAATTGCGCTGCCACCGCAATTGATCGTGAAAGCATAAAACCAAAAATCATCTCAAGCAGTTGTGCTGATAGTGGAGTTTCACGCGGACTTGTTTGTGTCATGTGTGTTTTGCGGCTTCCTTTTCCTGTGATTCCAGTTGCACCTTCGTGTTGTCGCAGTTGTACCATTCCCCCTAACGAACACTCAACATTTTAAGTCGAGCTATGGAGTGCCGTGGCAAGCGCAGAATCAATAGGCAATCAATCCCACCTCGCGCCTGGCCGCTCTCCGTGCGGTAAAGCTTTGCCTTACCGGTCTCCGACCTATAGGTGCTCGGCAAGTCTCTGACTTGCCGATGGGAAGCTTCGCTAGTGGCGGTCTTTGACCGCAGGTCAGAGACCTGGGATAAGAGAGGGATTAAATGACAGGCAGGTCAAAGACTTGCCGAGCACCGGAAGTCAAAGACTTGGCCGAACGAAATAGTAGCCACAGATTGTGACGGAAGACACGGATCAGAATCGAATAATCTGACCTGTGTGATCCGTGGTTATTTGTGGCTGGTTTTCGAAATACGAGGGGCAGGCCAACTGCAAATCAATGAGTTCGGCGATTACCCTTATGCCTTCTGATCTTTCTATCCCGCCTTGCTTCTAACCGCTCCTGAATCGATCGATATCGCGCCGACGCGCGCTTTTCTCCAATCTTAGTTTCGCCAGCCTCAACGTAATACTTGAGATCTTGGGCAATTTGCATACGCGCGGCGTCCTCAAAAACGTGCAGAGCATCAGCTCGCACGCGACGGTTGGGATTCTTTAGATGTCGCAGCACAATTCTGATATTTTGCTCAAACACATCCCAGCCGGCATGGCAGGGGCAAAACGAGCGGACACCATCACTGCCCACCCCGTCCTCGGACTCTTGCATCCCTGCGACTAAATCTTTGATCTCAGGTCTGGCCCAACGGGCAATCTTTTTTCCCATGCTAGCTTACCTGCGTAAAGTTTACTCCACCTTGATTTGTTAAGTCTCGAACATTTAGGGAAGTACGGAATCAGCCTTTGCATGACATGAACTCTTCGGCCATTCTAATTGAAGATGAAGCCTAAATTTGCATTCATGCGCGACGCAGGACCGGGGTCGAAAACGATGCCGGATCTTCCTGAGGGCTTACGCTACCAGCCCGAACTGATTGACTCCGCCCACGAGGAAGCGCTGATCGATCGCGTGCGGCAACTACCATTCAAAGAGTTCGAGTTTCATGGGTTTCTGGGCAAGCGTCGCGTAGTGTCTTTCGGTTGGAATTATCAATTTTCCGGCGCCGGTCGCTTACAGAAGGCTGACGACATTCCCGAGTTTCTGCTCCCACTGCGAACGCGTGCCGCAGCGTTCGCCAAGTTAAAACCTGAGGAGCTGCAACACGTGCTCGTAATCGAGTATGGGCCAGGCGCCGGGATAGGGTGGCACCGTGACCGGCCTGTATTTGGAGAAGTGGTTGGTGTTTCGCTCCTCGCGCCGTGCGTGATTCGATTTAGAAAAGGCGAAAAAGAAAAAGATGGTGACGGAAAAATGAAAACGAAGTGGGAGCGGGTGAATCTTTTAGCGGAACCGCGCTCCGCCTACCACTTGAGTGGTCCAGTGCGATCGGAGTGGCAACACAGCATCTTGCGCGTGGACGCACTGCGGTACTCGGTCACCTTCCGGACTCTTCGAGAAGCTTATGATCCGGGGGCGTGACGTTCGCGAAGTCTTGACTCGGCTTAGCCACCTCCCGCGCGTTAAGGCTTGCCTTACCGCCACGCCTTCCGTCTTAGCAGCTTATTCACTTTGCAAATTCCGAAAGCTTGCGCAGGCGGAAGGTTGGGTCGCTTGCGAAGTTGTTCCTCAACCAGCCGAGATGGCCGGCGCCGTAGATCACGAGCACGCGCTCGCCAGGTGACTCGACGAGTTTCACGACATTGCTGTAGATGCGCATGTTGCGCCGAAACCAGTCCGAGACGAGATCCGGCCCAGCCCAATCACCGGGCTCGCCGAGATGCGCCTCGCGATAATAGAAGCCAACGTCTTCCGCAACCTTCGCGTCTGCGTTCATGTACAGGAGAGTTTCGAGCACTGTGTGTGATGCAAGGTATTCGCCCTGCGCCTTCACCATGCTGCCGACTTCAGCCATGATCGCTTCCAACTCTTTCGAGCGGCCACTTGCCTTTGCATAGTTCACTACGCGCGGCCAGGGAAACTCGCCATCAGCGTCCACCGGATAGATCGCCTTGTGGCCCAACTCCTTCGCCAAACGATATCCGATTTGATCGTTCTCGTTACGCGAGAGAGTGTGCTTGCCCGCCAGGTAGTCAGCATACTCTTGACGCCGTCTGCCATAGGGATCGGCTTCAATCGCAATCTTAGTAGGCTGGAATTTCTTCAGGACTCCGAGAAGCTCAGTGATCTCCGCCTGACGCTTGGGAGCGAGCACGTCGTCCGCCTGCATGTTGAAGACATCGCGCCCCGGATTCGCCATGTGGTAGACGCCGACTACAAGAACTTCGGCGCGGGCGGCGGGCTTATCTGAGGTTGCTGGCTGCGAGAGTGCCGTGATCGCGCTCGATAGCGAGAGCGCAAGTATGAAGATAAATCGTTTCAACATTTGTGGGTACCTTTCATGTGATCGAAGGGTGTGAATTCAATTGCGATAACTACACGAAACGATTACGTCGGTCTGTTTCACACGGGCTTGAGCTCGCTGCTCACGATGTTGTCAACGGCCGGAGCAAAACCGTTGAAAACGTTGATGATTCTCAGGCGAACGACACCGGGCTAAAGCCGCGGTGCGAATCAGAGATGTCTAGTTTGAAAAATCGGATCGCTTCAAGGAATAAACACAGCAGTGCTAAAAATTGTGGCAGGAAATTACTCACATTGCCGATTTAGGATTGCCGATTGGCTTCTTCGCTACTGGCTAATTGGCAATTGGCAATCGCCAATCGGCAATTCCAGTATCTTCTCCATCGTGAAGAGCGGAGTTCCAAACAGCTCCTGTGGGCCATCAGCGATTCGCTGAAAACCGAAACGCTCATAGAGTCGAATAGCGCCGCTGAGAAAAGGGGTTGTGCTCAGAAACAGACGTTTGAAGCCACTAGCAAGAGCGAAACTCTCAACATGCGACAGCAAGAGTTCGCCAAGTTTTTGTCCTCGCGCGCTGGGAATGACCGCCATGCCTCGGATGTAGAGTGATTGCCCTTTCGGCACTACTGACACTGTGCCGACAATCGTTTGATCATTTAGGACCACCCACAACGGTCCCTCAACGATCCGTTTCTCTATCAGGTCAGCTTCCGGAGTAGTGGCGGAGAATCCTTCAGGAGTGTAAGAGGATTTGAATTCAATAAACGACTTGTAGAGAACTGAGGCAATTGACGAAGCATCATCCGGGACTGCAAGTCGGATTCTGGAGTGTCTCAGGTCTCAAGTCTCAGGTCTCAAGTCTCAAGTCTCAGGTCTCAGGTCTCAAGTCTCAGGTCTCAGGCTCAAGTCTCAGGCTCAAGTCTCAGGTCTCAGGTTCAAGTCAAGTCAAGTCTCAGGTCTCAAGTCTCAGGTCTCAAGTCTCAGGTGTCTGGTCTTTGACCCACTGGTGCGCGGCAAGTCTCTGACTTGCCGAAAGTGTCGCCAAAGTTCAATGAGGGTCTTTGACCCCACGATGGGCAGGTCGAAGACCTGAGTAACTGCCGAGAAATAGTGACGGCAAGTCAGAGACTTGCCGCGCACCGGCGGTCAAAGACCAGAGACCTGAAACTTGAGACCTGGGACTTGAGCCCCTGAGACTTGAGACTTGAGACTTGAGCCTGAACCTCACTTTTTAATGTCATAAGCCCACAATGTTCCGAGGTCGCGAATGTAAAGTCTGCCATTCGCAATCACTGGGTATGCAAACGCTCCCTCCGGGTACTGACCTATCTGTTTGTGCTTCGGCTGGGCCGGCGGTGTGAATCGACCTTTCTCGCGATACGCCTCCGGAGTTGCCTCAATCAGCGCAACGTCTCCTTCCAAGCCGTGAAGATACAAATGCCCGTCGGCGTAAGCTGCCGAAACCCTACCAATACTGTCGGCCTTCCATTTCACCTTTCCCGTAGCGAACTCAACCGCGACGAGCGGGCCCACCGCGATGTCTGTTCCGTAAAGATAGTCGCTAACAAGAACCGCTCCACCCAGCCCATTCGGAAGTCCGCGCTCGAAATAGATCTGCTCTGCAGCGACTCCACCGCCTTCCGACTTCAAACGCACCAGTCCGCCGCCAACACCAAGTGCTCCACCGTAAACATGCTCGCCGCTAGACACTGGAGTGAAGTATTGCGCCGGCCCCTTGGCAACTTCCTTGTAGCGCCAGAGGAACTGGCCGGTCTTCGCGTCAACTCCGACCATGCCTTTGCTCAAAAATTGCACATATTGTTTACGGCCGCCGCCTTGAACAACGATCGCCGAAGCATAACCCGCCGGGTCGCCACCAGGGACGGCTGATTTCCAAACGAGCGCGCCCGTCTTTTTGTTAAGCGCAACCATCGTCGCCTCGGCGCCGCCGGGAGTTACGACAACGACGTCACCATCAACGAGGGGAGACTCGGCGTAAGCCCATTCGCCCGGCTGTCCGCCAAATTCTTTCCGGACGTTTTTCTGCCACAGAACTTTGCCGCTCTTCGCTTCGAGACAAGCGAGGTCACCATCCGAGCCAAGCGCATAGATGAAATTTCCGTCAACCGTCGGCGTGGACCGAGCTTTCGGGTAAGGTGGATTCTGATTCGGGTTGCCGACGTTGCCGACGCGTGTAGTCCAGATAACTTTTCCATCTTTAGCTGAGAGCGCCTGAACAAACTCATTCTCCATGCCCCGGTTGCTCATCAAGTAAATGCGATTTCCAACAACAGCCGGGGTTGAATAGCCGTCGCCTATGTCGTTCACTTGCCAGAGCAATTTCGGTCCATCCTTCGGCCATTGCTTTAAGGAGCCCGGTCTCTTTCGATATGCCGTTACGTTCGGCCCGCGCCACTGCGGCCAGTCGGAAGCCGAGCGTGGTTAGCGAGCCGCACGGCCGAGATGGAACAAACACAGCGCTGCAATGGAAGTTAGCAATCGTGACTTCACGGTATTCTCCTTGTAATTGTGGAATTGCTTTTGGATATTGCCTGGCGTTGAAAGATACGGATCGAAGTGATGAGATGTTCCCCGGAATTGCCGATTGTCGATTGCCGAATGCAATTGGCTTGGGCTGGATGATTTGCAGGTTGGGATCTGTGACTTTAACTAATCCGTAATTGGCAATTGGCGATCGGCAATCTATTTGGTGCGGTCAGTGTAGATGGGATCAAACGAGCGAGTAGTGTGTTCGGTCACGCTGGGCAAGGGTTCTGGCAGCACTCGCGCGGGCGGCGTCTTAAGCTCCTTCTTTCCTTGCCCCTTCATTACAGCAGAAGCTCGTGTTTCTTCAGCACGGCGTGTGGTACGCAATAATAGTCGAATAAAAACGCCTTCGATTAGCACCAGCATCAGAAAGCTCAGTAGCGTAAAAGCGAGCATCGCCCCTTCGTTAAAGGCGAGCACGGTCTTCATCACGCCAATCAGCATCGTGATAGCTATCAGGCCGAAGACGAAGACCGCCATCATCGCAAAGACGAGGTATCCAGGTCTAACATCTGATGATTCGCCGCCGTCATCGACCCTCGCTCCAGTCAACTTTGCGCCACAGTGATTACAGTAGCTCAACCCTGGGCGACAGCCGCGCCGCAAGATGAACAGTACATACGTCTTTCCTCCCGAGAGCTACTACGATATTGAATGAGGTAAGTTCAGAAGTGGACCTGATCCAAGTCGCGGCTTGCCGCTTTCAGTGAGGTAAGGCTTGCCTTACCGAAAATGCTCTTAAGCTTTGCGCGAGGCTGAGCGTCGCGCAAAAAATAAGCCGGAGCGTGCGGTAAGGCAAGCCTTACCGCACGGAAGGCGGCAGAGCCGCAATGCCATTCAGGGTTGAGCGACGTGCCTTGAATCTCCTGAAAATTAGATCTAATGACTGCGCATCTCAACGTAAAATTGCTTCTTTGGAGGAGCCAATCGGCAATTGGCAATCGCCAATCGCCAATGACTTTGTTCCTCCGGCTTCTCGTCCAACAAGATGAAATGTGAACCCCGATGCGTGCCAGCGCTTCGTTAGACCTCGACTTGCATCGGAAACATTTTGCGGATCGGCGAAAAGTACATGAGAGCAATGGTCACACCTTCCGTGAGGCTGCAAAGATAACCAAAGAAAATCCGACCAGCCGGTGTTGACATGAGGTCCAAGTAAGCACGGTTTACGAGCAACGCCGCGCCAATGTAAATCAGGAATACTGGCCTGCCCCATGCCCTAAATAATATCAATCCGACCGCACCTAAGATGCCAAGAAGTGTTTGAACTAGAAGGGGGATATTCGTTAGGGCTTCGAGAACGGAATACCTGTCTGGTATCAGAATAGTTTCGTAGGCGCTCAGATACCCTAACAATTCTGGTGGCAGAGAGCTTTCAGTCAGATACTGAACCACAAGCGCAGTGAGCGCCAATATCTGTGAGCAGGCTACTATGATCTGAAAGTTACGTCGCAGCACGGTTTTGAAAGACTCGAAAAGAGTGGAGTAACACCCTCAGCTTGAGCGCGCAAGGTCGAGCAAAATTTCAGGAAACGTATACGATTACTTCCCTTTCAAAGAAGAGGTGAAATTCTTTCCGCCGCCTCGTTAGAGGAAATGACCGGAATAACTTCGAACTCGACAAGATCGCTCCAATGGCCAATCCATTCGTCGAGTTGTTGCGGATCGTCTGTCTCCATCAGTTGAAAACAGCGTTCGAGCTTTTCATCAACCCAGCTTGATACATATCGCAGCCCTTCCGGAGCGAGACGACCTCGTTCCTTGAACCGTCGATAGACCGGCACAGGATCATTGTTCTTAAAGTGCTCGATGATTAGGTAGTGCAAGCAGCTGTTTCCTTCAAGAGGTCCTTGATTGTCTCGCTTACGCCTCTCTCGGCCAATTCATCACAACTTCTGCTGAGCAGGTATTAGGATTTTAGTTGAGGGCTGAAACCCGCTGCGACACATTCGTATCGCGTGGGAAAATTTCTCCGCCACGTCTTTTGCTTCTTCTTCCGTGCGAACACTAAATGTCACATGCGCGCCACGCGCGAGCACCCGCCTGCGAACCCTGTCGTGTAGGACAACGCTGCGACGCCTTGCCTTACGTCGAAATGCACGGATCCATCCATACCACTCATATTTAGATTTATAGCCAGGGGGACCGACGCCGCCTGCGGCCTGACCGATGTAGCTCTTCTCATTCAACATCGACAAGGGCACCACGGCGTCGTAAATAAATCTGCGGCCTTTATCTACACCTTCATTCCGAAACGTTATCGTGCAACCCACCACAGACAAAATCCTTACGCCGCCGTAGACATCGACAAAACTCGAGGCGCTCTTCTGACCCTTTCTTCGCATTCGCAACGCCAACCACGATTGTGGAAAAGTCTAAAGGTTTCAGTATCGCTTCGACGCTCGACTCGGATTGAGAGTATGCGGAGGAAATGATCGCGAGGATCGCTAGCAAAGCCAAGGTTGCGCGAGTAAGCATAAGTCTCAAACGCGGGACCAGGTTCTACTGCTAGAAAAAAGCAATCAGCCGACCGCAAGAAATTACTGCCGACCAGGCGAGCAAAGAAAACGCGGCAGAAAGTTTGGCTGCGAATGGCGAAGGTTGATCAATTTTCCAGGACTCGATTGATTTCGCTATCCAACGGCGAAAGACAAACGCATTAAGCCCAGCCAGTACAATCAGAATCAGCTTAAGGCGGAAAACCGGATTCGCCGGCCAGCTTGGTAGCGTTCGTCATGAACATCAGGAACCCAGTCGGCACAACCACAAAAAGGCTCGCCCGCGACCAGCGTAATAGATGACCGGCAAGATCCGTAATCGGCAGCGAGCGCGATACACCGAGCAATCGTAAATCAAACATAAACGCAGCACCGACGAGGACCACGAACCCTATGATGTGCGCGATCTCTACAATCGGATAAGCCCAGGTCCACTCTCGCATCGCAATAGCAACGCCACTCGCCTCCAGCCATGACCAGATTGTTGCGGCATCGGTTTCTTCCATCGGGCTATTGAGTCAGATCATAGGTCTTGCCGTTAACATTCATTTGGATGGCTTTCATTACACGTGCTTTGTTTTTATGCGGGTGACCGACCAGGTTAACGCGGGTTCCTGGGGCAATCATTTGGGCCGTAATATTGTGTCGCTTCATGCGAGGAACCGCAGACAACTCGATTGCCCAGTCATTCTGATCAACCTTCACTCTGACAAAGCAGTGCGGGTTTTCATACTTCGATTCTACAATGACACCGTTTACCTCGACCTTCTTGCTGCGGTCAAAGTCGGCCCAACCATGATGGGCCATCACAGCTTAACCCTGCACTCAACGCCAGAACGATTGCGAAGTGCAGTAAGAACAAACGTTTCATTACGTTTCCTCCTTCCTATTTGCGACTGGACGCTAGATTAACATTCTAAATCAGGGGGCGAGTAAGTATCCGGTGGTGAAGTCGACTTAGAATTAAGAGCGGCATGTTTCGTCTCATTCACACCTGGCTTTAGTCAGGTGATGTGTATTGGCATTTGGCTTGAAACCGTTTAGACGGTTTCCGTGGATAGTTCGACCAAATCTCCACCTAGCTAAAGCCAGGTGAGAACGAGACAGGCAGTAGAAGTATCGTTGTAATCGCCCCCCGCGCTTGTGCAATGCCAGGTAGCCCTCACTTGCACCGCATCTTCGACGATGATATTCATCCCTCGTGTCATCATCCGATTCAATTCTACTTTTCTTTATCGATGGCCTGGGCATCGGCGCGCGCGGGCCAGCTAATCCACTCGATGGTCTTGCCGATGCTGAACCACTCGCGATCTTTAGAGGTGAGACGCCTAACATTCTCGGCGGCACGCTTGTCTCCACCGACCCGAGGTTGGGAATTGACGGCCGGCCGCAAAGCGCTTCAGGCCAGACGACAATCCTAACCGGCATTAACGCTCCCGCACTGCTTGGTTATCACAAACAGGGCTTTCCCAACGCCGCAATGCGCGAGATCATTGCCGAGCATTCAATCTTTCTTCAGCTAAAGAATGCCGGTATCGAGCCGGCGACTTTCGCCAACGCCTACACGCAAAGATTCTTTGACGAAAGACCACGTTGGGTGTCGGCAACTACTGCGGCCGTCGAAGCTGCCGGGTTGCAGTTTCGCAATGTGGAGGACTTGAGGAACCACGTGCGGTTTACCAGGACTTCACAAACCAGTTTGTCATCGAGCGCGGTGAGGCGGTTGAGCCGCGGACTCCGGCTCGAGCAGCCGAAGTCCTGGCAGCCATAGTCGCCGAGAATCGTTTTACGCTTTACGAGTATTTCATCACTGACAAGGTCGGACACAAGCAGGACTTTCCGGCTGCGCAGAAGAGTACTACAGCAGCTGGCGGCCTTCATCCGCGAATTGCTGAATCGCGTTGATTTGAAAACTACTTCCGTTATACTCACGAGCGATCACGGGAACATTGAAGACTTATCCTCGCGCAACCATACGTTGAACGACGTTCCTACCATCGTTTGGGGCGCGAATCGCGAGCGCATTGCAAGCCGGATCAAGGATCTCGCAGACATCACTCCTGCCATCGTCGAGAGTTTGACGAAGAAAGCGATAATACATTCATGACTTCAGCCTCCCCCGCTGATTCCCTGCCGCCAGCTGCCAGTCATCATCTGGAAAAGAACAACCCGCGCGAGATTTTTGGTTGGAAGATTTACGATTGGGCTAACTCGGCCTTCTCGACAACAATCGCCGGCGCTCTCTACGGACCGTATCTAACCGAGATAACTCAGCAGGCAGTGGGTGAGAACGGAGTTGTCTTCAACCTTGGACCGATCGGCGCAATCACTGCCAAATCTTTTTTCCCGACCTGTGTCTCAGTCGCAGTCTTTTTACAGATCTTTGTCCTGCCGATCCTCGGCTCAATCGCTGACTATTCGAACTTAAAGAAAAAGTTGATGGCAGTGTTCTGCTACATCGGAGTAGCGGCTACGTGCCTGATGTTTTTTATTACCGGCAATCTTTACTGGTTGGGTGGATTGCTCTTCATCATCGCGAACCTGGCGTTCGGCGCGGCGCTCGTGTTGTATAACGGCTTTCTCAATGAGATCACCACCGAGGACCAGCGTGACAAAGTTTCCAGTCGCGGATTTGCCTATGGCTATCTGGGCGGCGGACTCTTACTGGCGTTGAATTTTCTGCTGGTTTTGAACGCGCGAAGGTTGGGAATCGATCAATATCTCGCAGTCCGCATTTCACTCTTGTCGGCGGGAATTTGGTGGGGCGGGTTTGCGCTGATCACCTTTTCAAGGCTGAAATCACGTGCGGCCGAGAAGACCCTTCCGCCGAGGCAAGAGTTATTTGACAGTGGGGTTCAGCGAACTGGGGCGAACCTTTAGAGAACTGGCGCGCCTGCAGGTCGACGCTCAGATATCTCATCGGTTACTTGTTCTTCAACGATGGTATCCAGACCGTTATCAGCATGGCTTCGGTGTTCCTTTCCCAGGAACTCTTCATCGCGAAAGGAATTCCCACAGATCAATCTTTTCTGCTGGGCATCTTTCTCCTGGTTCAGTTTGTGGCGATCTTTGGCGCCCTCATTTTCGAACGACTCGCTTACTTGATCGGCACCAAGCGCGCAGTGCTGGTTTCACTGGTCATCTGGTCGGGAGTGGTGATTTACGGCTATGGTTTTCTGCAATCAACTCGCGATGCGTGGGCCATGGCAGGGGTAATTGGAATCGTGATGGGCGGTTCTCAAGCGCTCTCGCGATCCTTGTTCTCGCGCATGATTCCGGCAGGACGCGAAGCATCGTTCTTTGGTCTCTATGAGGTCTCCGAACGCGGCACGTCCTGGCTGGGGCCATTAATCTTCGGGATCGTGGTCAGCGATGACCAACTCTTACCGCCAGGCACTGCTCTCTCTGATTGGTCTGTTTGTGATCGGCACGATCATTCTTTACTTGACTGACACCGACCGGGCCATCCATGAGGCGGGAAATTTGTTGCCGGAAGAGGCAGCGAAACAAAGGTGAGCGGGAGTAGGCCGACAACGATTGCCGATTGGCGATTGGCGATTGCCAATTGTGAGGTTGCCAATCTCCAGTTGCCGATTTTCGATTTGATCGGTTGTTCAGGGTCAATTGGCAATTGGCAATCGGCAATCAGTACTAACCTGCCAGTTTTCGTTCCTTGCCAGTCGCTGATTTTTCCAGACACTCACGCGAACAATACTCAGAGAGCTTTGACCCCGGTCCAATAGCGCGCTCCGCCGGAATCCAAGTGCCGCAAGCGACGCAGCGCACGAGCTTATTCTCAGTCTTAACTGAGCCACTGCGCTGCCGGGTGGGATTTGCATTCGGAGAATCAAGAGTGCCGCGCAAGATGCCCAACACCTTCTTCACTATCGCGATGTAGGGCTCGAGCCGCGAATAGATGAAGATGAACAGCAAAGCGAGAACAGCACCGATGGCGAGATATTTGAGAATGGCTCTTTCACTCCAGGATGGACAACTTATCGGTCGTCATCAGATTGGCTTCCGGTGGGGGCATAATCAGTGTCGACCGCGCGCCGGCGCGGCATCGGATCTGAGGAGCGACGCCGCGGTGTAGTTTCCTTGTTGCGCCGATCGATGCTGCCCGCAGGTAATCCGCGACCGTGAACGGCTTCTTCCAGGATTCTGGTGATTTCCTGAGAGAGGGTTCGATGTTCGGCGGCCGCGCGTCGTCGTAGAGATTCTTTCAGATGATTGGGTACGTATGCTCCGATGAAGACTCCCTTGCGATTTGCCATGCTGACGGCTCCTTCAGAAGATAGTGGATCGTGAAGTACCGGATCGTGAGACTAGATTTGTAGCCATGCACTGGACAGGTCTGTAAGCCGAATTCTGTGCTCCACTCTCAGAACTGAGATCTCAGATCTGAAATTTGAGATCTCAGATCTAAGAGCGGAGTAGCGATCATTCATCTAGTCCAGTTGTTGCCAACTGGATCGAGCGACCTACCCGGAGGTCGTAGCAGTTCTTTCAGCGCTCGTGAGAGCATGGATTTGAGACCGAAATCCCAAATCCTGAAAAGAACCGCTTTGGGCGGGCAGCCCTGGTTGACGCCTCCCTATTTGGTCTTGCACTGCGAGGAGTTTGCCTGGCCGCGCGTGTTACCACGCGCGCCGGTGCGCTCTTACATTAAGCCCGCGAGGGCCGCACCGTTTCACCCATCACCCTCTGAGATCTCAGAATCTGAGATCTCAAAAGGCTGGTCTGTTCTCTGTTGCACTTGTCGTCGTCTGAGAATCCCAGATTTCAAATCTGAGACTCAGATCTGAAATCTGTAATCTGAGATCTGAAATCTAAGATCCTCAAACGCCCCGCCGTTAGCGGGCTCGCTGCCCTTCAGTGTTCGGACTTTCCTCTCCCGCAGCTCAATAAAGTGCCGCAGCAGCGACCGCCCGACCTGTCCGTGCATGGCTCTGGCATGATAGCAAATCGTGTTGAACACGTACACCGGAGAGCCAAACAATGTAATGTTCCCAAATTCTGGTAAGCGCGACTTCATTTCGGCAAGGCGCAGTCAGAGAAGGCAGGTTACCGCGCTGCCTGACCGCTGCTCTTCACTGGGACGCTGACCTAACTTTCAATACCGGACGCACATTTCCGCTTCCTGACTCCGTCTGTCAGCCGATGAACTTATAGCCGACGCGCAGGCCATGAAGCAGATTGCTGGGGACGGTTGAAATGAGGATCCAGGTCATCAGCCCGTGGGAGATCGCCAGGGCGAAAAGGTTTGGAGCGCGCTGATAGACCGTTGCCCAAACAAGGCCGCCAAGAAAAGTCGCCGCCATCAGCGCCGGGTTGGGCAAATGAAACGCTGCAAAAAGCAGAGCAACCACGAGGATGCTCACAAGTCCCGGCCCCCAAACAATTTGCGCTCGCCGGTTAATGAAACCCTGCAGCGCGTATTGCTGCACAAGCCCCAGGCAATTCCCAGGAGAGGCATCCCTAAAATTGCTCCACCGCCACGCCAGCGGAAAAAATCAATACTGCCATAGAAATAGCCAATGCCGATCAGAATTACACTTCCTACAACCATTGGCAGAATCAGAAGCCGTGCTGCCTTCCCAAAATTGTCTAGACGAAAACCGATGTCTTTTAACGACTCGCCGCGCAGCCGGTGGGACCAGAACATAAATCCAAAAGCGAAAATGATTGGCACGATGATCAGCACATTGCTGCCGCCTGCAACCGCTGTGATCACCCACTCGGCAATCAGGCAGGAAATAATCACTGAGACGATTTCCCAGAGGGCCAGCGATCTATCCAGATCATGCTTGGGCCGCTTCGTGCAACCGTGTTCCCTCTTGATTCATTTCTTCTGAACTACCACGATCTACCAGGTCGGTTAGCTTCCCGTTCTCATCAACCGAGAACCGGATCGGGTAACCAAGCAGTTGTAAGGTTCTGCGAATTCCGCCGCCACTCTTGTGGACCGCGTAGACGCTCGCTTCATGCACGCCAACACCCAGGATTCAAAACCGGAAAACTAAAGCCATGCCATTCATCCTGCGCCCAGCCGGCCTGCTGCACATCGGGACGCGAGAGATTGGCCACGCCGCTCGCGACAAAGCGATCGTCAATGAACAGCTGCACCTCAACGCGATCCCACGGCGCGCGATTGTTTACGGCCCAGCCGGAAATTGTGTCAGGCGTGGCTTCACCGAAGCCATGGAAGTAGGGAGGAAAGGCTGTGAAGAAAAAGCCAACGGCGAGTAAAGCAACAAAGACAGTTTCAGCGATTGATTTTCCAATCAGAAGGCGAAAAAGCTTCAGTCGAGTCGTGTCCATCAAGTTGCAGCGGTTCTCTTACGATGTCCGGCAGGTCAGTTTCGGCATTATAGACGGATATGCCTCGCCTAGTAAAGAAGAAACATTCAACTGGTGCGTCGGCGTTTAACTGTGAAGGTCTAATTAGCCCAGGTCCTTTCAACGCCGGGATCAGGTACTGCGAATTTCCGCCTCCGTCGCGTCAGCGTACGTACCGACGAGCCCTTTAGGAATATGCGACGCTGAAATCGATTTGACTCGTCGCTGACGCGGTGGCCAAAGTACTCAGCACGGAACGACACACCCGGCCTTAACAGGCTGGCTAAAGTCTCCTTGATGCTAGCGTGGTTTCTCTGGAGTTGTTCGCGCGGTTGAGGCAAAGCGTTGTCAGGGAAGAGATCGGGCCAACGTGAGCTGAAACGCTCGCGAACCAGGTCTTCCACTTCATCTGCGGTGGCACATTCAAGACACTCACGCGCAATAGCCTCGGCTTCGCGCGAATCGATGGCCGCGAGTACGCGTGCTGACACGGGGTATCGAAATTGGCGTCATGCTGAGATCAGTCGCGCCCAACCCAACAAGAAGCACCGCATAAACCGGAGTGGATGCCATTTCGCCGCAGACAATCGCGGGGATGCCAGCCTGGTGGGCCGCCGCCAGACTGCGTTCGATACTGAGCAGGACTGCCGGGTGTAAGCGTGCGAAACCAATCCTGCGACTTGATCACTGCTGCGATCGACGGCCAACGTGTACTGCACCAGATCATTGGTGCCGAGTTCGAAAAAGTCGACATTGCGCGCGCAAGCTTGTCTGCCGTCAAAACAGCCGATGGCACTTCAATCATCGCGCCGATACCGACTTTTCCCAGCGCGAATCCTTCAGCCGCAAGTTTCGCAGTTTCGCTTTCAATTATGGCGCGCGCCTGCTGCACGTCGGCGACGTCGGCAACCATTGGCAGCACGATGTCGAGATGCCCCTCCACCGCTGCGCGCAAAATCGCGCGCACCTGAGTGCGCATCACTGTCTCGTGCCGCAGACCAAAGCGAATTGCCCGTAAGCCGAGCGCCGGATTTCGTTCCGGGTCGGATGGAAGCCCCGGTGCGTCCTCTGCACCCAGATCAAACAAGCGCACGATGGCGCCATCCTCACCTGCCAACTTCGCAACCTCGGCATAAGCCGCAACTTGCTCCTCTTCCGAAACTGTTACGCCACGCCGCGAGAGTAAGAATTCAGATCGATATAATCCGATTCCGCGAGCGCCGTATCTAGTGATGCCTTCAAATTCGACGGGCACCTCAACGTTGGCTCGCATCCTGCACCTCAATTCCGTCGCGCGTCTTCAACGGACCTTTACTACGCGGCGCAGCAGTCGCCCGACGTTGGGCGCGGCTCAGCACTTCCTGCCTGTAGTGCTGCATCGTATTCTCCGCGGGATGCAACACCACTTCTCCCCGCGCCGAGTCGACCACGATTTCATCACCCGTGCGAGCACTGCGAAAGAAATCACGCAAGCCGACAACAGCGGGGATTCGCAAACCTCGCGCAATGATTGCCGTGTGCGAAGTCCAACCGCCGGAGTCTGTCGCAATCGCTCGCGCAAACTGCAGATCCAGCTGGGCAACAGCAGACGGCAGCAGATCTTGAGATACGATTACTGAATCCTGCGTCAATTGACGGCGGCCGAGGATGCTCGCCACTGAGTGAACGCAGCACGCGCTGCACTACGTCGTCGATGTCCGCCGCTCTTTCCCTTAAGTAGCTGTCTTTAACTTCTGAGTAAACTGAAATAAGTTGATCGCCAACGACTTTGACAGCCCACTCAGCATTAGCCAGCTCCTGCGAAATGTGGCCTTCGACCCTGGCAATCAATTTCGCGTCTTCAAGGAGCAGCAGATGGGCGTCGAAAACGTACGCATGCTCTTTCCCGAGTTCGTTCTCAGCGCGCGTTTTGACCGCCTGCAGTTCGCGACGCGCTACGCGTAGCGCGGATCTAAAGCGCTCCAGTTCGCGATCTACTTCCCCAGGTTCAATGCGAGAACGATAGACGTAGGTCGTGTCGCCATGCATCCGCAACACGCGACCAATCACGACCCCTTCCGAGACTCCCAACCCTTTCCAACGCAGCTCCTGGCGCGAATGCGGCGCTGGCGTAGGTTCCAGGACCACCTTCGTTTCGCCAAAGCTGTCGCGGAAGAGAGCGTCTAGAGCGTCGAGAGCTGCCGCTTCGTCAGGACCAACGGCAATCGCGCGCAGCAAAGTACCCGAGCTGGCGGCGAGCATCAGCACATTGAGAATCGACTTCGCATCGGCACTCTGTCCCGTGTCCACGCGTTCAAGTTTTATTGAGCTTTGAAATTGAGCGGCTACGCGGACCAGCTTCGCAGCCGCGCGGGCGTGCAAACCAAGCTGGCCGATCACAGTGAGGATCCGTTCGACCATTTAGGCTTTTCCACTCTTGGGCGGGGGCGTCAACAGCTCGCCGGCGACGTAAATCCCCTGGCGACCGAGGTCGCAAACACGACGCGCGGTTTCGTCCAGGGGCGCAGGGGTTTCCTGGCTTGCCAGCTTAATCACCATCGGCAGGTTAACTCCTGTTACCACTTCAACACTGCCTTCTTCCAAAAACATAGAGGCGATGTTAGTGGGAGTGCCACCGAACATGTCCGTCATCAGCAAGACTCCCGCTCCCTGAGAAACTCTGGTCATTGCTCGCTGCACCTCATCCCGCGCCGCATCGACATCGTCATGCCAACCGATCGAGACAGCCGTAATATGGGAAATTGGACCGATGATCATTTCAGCCGCAGCAAGTAATTCGCCCGACAGGTGGCCGTGCGTCACAATCACGCCGGCGACTTTTTTCGTTTCCTCTGCCGCGTTGGCTGGTTCGGGATTGTTGGACATAGATTCTCTTCCTTCTGAATCCCGGGCACTCAGGATCCGCTTACTCGGTGGCGATTTGCCTGGCGCACGTCGCGATGCACTGCATGGGCATCGAATCCGTCGCGGCGCAAACGGCGCGCAAGAGCATTGGCAATCATTACCGAACGATGCCGGCCGCCGGTGCAACCGATCCCCACCGTAACGTAGGACTTCCCTTCTCGCTTATAAAGCGGCAGCAGGTAATCCAGCAGATCGCCAAAGCGGCTTAGTGTTTCTTCTACCTCTGGTTGAGCCCGGAGATATTTGACGACCCGGGGATCATGCCCGGAGAGCCGTTTCAGATCGGGAACAAAGTGCGGGTTAGGCAGATGCCGCACGTCAAACAGCAATTCCAGATCGCCCGGGTTGCCGTATTTGTGTCCAAAGCTCAAAACCTGCACACGCATCGGTCCACCTTTGCGGCCCGGACTAAATCTTTCCAGCAACAATGCGCGTAGCGTATGCACCGTGTGGTCAGACGTATCGATAATCTGATCGGCCAAACTGCGAATTCGCGACATCGCCCGACGTTCCGCGCGTATAGCGGCCAGCAGACCCTGACCACTTTCAGCAGGATGCGGCCTGCGAGTTTCGCTGAAACGCTGCTTGTAGAACTTCGTCCCTGGCCTCCAAAAAGATTACATGAACACTCAACCCGGTTTCGCGCATCGCGGTGAGTTGTTTAGCAAAGCCCGCCAGGAAACTGCCCTCGCGAATATCGATGACTAGAGCGGCTCGCTCGAGTCCCTTTCCGTCTTCGCCTCCGGTGACGAGTCGGGCGAACGTCTGCAGCATCGTGACCGGAAGGTTATCGACTGAGAAGTAGCCGAGGTCTTCAAAAGCATTGGTGGCAGCAGACATGCCGGAACCGCTGAGACCGGTGATAATCACAACTTCCGGCGCAGCTCTCCGTTTTTCTGCTGCTTCTGTTTTCTTTCGCGGCATGGTTGGTTTGAGCTGCTGCAAAAGTCCAGCGACAATAAGCGAATCGGCTTTGCCGCCGGATGTGAGACGGTGGCTTCGCCCCGCCGTAAGCGCTTATATGAGCGTTTGGGGCCGTGCCCCTAAGAGTCCTTTGACGTTGATCGGAAACTAGGGGCGTAGCCCCTAAACCAATTTAAACCAAGTTGCGGCGGGGCAGAGCCACCGCCTCACTTCCGGCGGCAAAGCCGGACCAAATCTCTCCCTTCGAAGCACAAGGCCAATACTCCGCTGAAAACATTTGTCAGTCTACTACGAACCAGAACCGTCGTTAGGCTTCGGATAATTAAAAAGGCAGGAACCTGTTCCTGCCTTTCTGAGTGTTGACCCAGCAGAAACATTCTGACCTCTAAGGCTCTATTAAACCAAAGTTTCCATCTTTGCGTTTATAAAGCACGCCTAACCGGTCTGTATCAGCATCGCGAAACACTACGAATTGATCCTGTTCTCCCGAAAGACGCATGGCCGCCTCTTCCGCTGTCATTGGCTTCACCGAATAGCGCCGCGCCGCGATGATTCTTGGAGGCCGCGGCGTGGCCTCGAGTCGACCACCTGGTTCAGGCGCCACCGCTGCTGTACGTCGAGCTCCCTGCTTGCGGTCGATTATTTTCTGCTTCAGCTTCAGAGCCTGCGTTCTCAATCTTGCCGATGGCCCGGGTCAGCGCCATGTACATGTCAGCATTGATGTCTTTAGCGGTTAACGTGTGGTCGCGCCAGTGCACAATCAGTTCCGCAATTTGCCGGTTCTTTTCCACGGCAATGATCACGTGCGTCGAGGCGGTTGTATCGTTGAAGACGTGGGCGAGTTTTTTGAAATGCGCTTCTACGTGTTTGCGAATCGGCGGCGTGACGTCCAGGTGTCGCCCGGTATATTCGAATCTCATGAGACTCCATTCTCTGAAGGTAGTGGGTAAAGCGCAGCTAGCCAGACTATCGGGTAGTCCGGCCAAAAACTTTTGGGGGTATATCAGAAACTGAACCTCGCGTTGCGCCGCTGGGGGGCTTAGGTTACGGCGCGGCGTTCACGCGATCCGGGTATATGCATTTGGTCCCGGTACTTCGCGACCGTGCGTCGCGATAACTTCATGCCATCTTTCGCTAAAATCTTTACCACCTGATCGTCGGTAATCGGGTTGTGTGAATCTTCTTCTTCAATAAGCTTTTTAATCTGCAGTTTAATAATTCGCGTCGAAACTTCTTCGCCGTCTTCATTCATCATGCCTTCGGTGAAAAATCGCCGCAACTCAATCACACCCTGCGGTGTGTGGGCGTATTTGCGATTTACCACGCGCGACACCGTCGAAAGATGCATGCCGATATCCTCGGCGATATCTTTCAACATCATGGGCTTGATGTACTGCACACCCTTGTCGAGAAACTCTTTCTGGCGGTGCACCATCGACTCCACCACTTTGTAAATGGTTTGCCGGCGGTGCTCGATGTTGCGCAACAGATCGACAGCAGAACGAACTTTCTCGCGAATGAAACTCTTTGTCTCGCTGCTGGTCCCCGGCTGACTCAACATGTGCTGATACTGCTGGCTGATTCGCAAGCGCGGGCTGCCATCGTCAGCGAAGTAAATTACGTATTCGTCGTCGTCCTCATCGAGTTTCTCGATGTAGATCTCCGGAGTGATCAGGATCGGCTCATCTGAAGAATAGCGACGGCCCGGATAGGGCTCGAGGGTGCGAATAAACTGCAACTCCGCCAGCAAAGTATCGACGTCGATCCCAATTTGTTTTGATAGATGCGGCAGCTTGTGCTGTTGCAGGTCCTGAAGATGGTCGTTGATCAATCTGGCAGCCAGGCGATCGCTTTCGCCACGCACTTCCAGCTGCACCAATAAGCATTCCTTTACGTCGCGCGCGCCACATCCCACAGGATCAAGACGCATCAGCGCCTGCCGTGTCTCTTCGACGGTTTCCTCAGTCCAGCCGCCCATCTGCGCAATTTCTTCGTTGGTCGCACTTAGGCGCCCATCCGCATCGAGATTCCCGATCACACAAATAGCCGCATCACACTTTTCCGCTTCCATCGGACTCATGTGAAGCTGCCATTCGAGATGATCTGCCAGTGATGGAGGCTTGGTAAGAAATTGTTCGAAGGTAGGGGCGTCTTCCTTGTATTCAACTTCCTGGGTCTTGTAACCAGGGTCGAGGTAATCCTGAAACTCACGGCCAAAATCGATTTCGTCAAACGCGTCGCGGGAGGCTTCATCGCCAACCAGGTCATCGCCGATTGAGTCTTCACTTGGATCGGCAGCAGTCCCTGTGCATCGAATTCGCCGGCTTCACTTATCGCTGTCTGCCGCCGCATAACTCTCCGAGTCGCCCGAGCCATTGGAAGAAGGCGTGCCTAACTCAGGCTCCACCGCTTCAATGCGTGGCTCGTCCGCAGCGGCGTCCGCGCTGGCGAGGTGATCCAAAATCTTCTCCGCCAGCTCTTGCGCTTCTTCCTGGGTCGCAACCTCCTCAAGCACCGGATTCTCCAGCAGTTGCTGCTGAATAAGATCGGTTAGCTCGAGCGTAGTCATCTGCAGCATCTCGATGCGTTGGCGCAACTGAGGCGTCAACACGAGACGTTGAGAGAGGTTTGTAGTTAGCTTAAGGGACATTCCTTAGGAGAAGAGCGACTGTTGGTTTCTTGTTTTGCGCCTGAATGCGCGGGGAGATTATAACCGATTCCGGTACTGTTTGCGCGGCACTTTCACATGCGGAATTTTTCGCCCAGATAGAGTCGCCGAACTTCTGCGTCTTCTGTCAACTCTCTTGGGGGGCCCGAGCGAAAAATTTTACCCTCAGCCATTATGTACGCTCGATCCGTTACGCCGAGGGTTTCGCGCACATTGTGATCGGTAATCAGGAGACCGATTCCACGATCGCGCAGATAGAGTATTACATTTTGGATATCGTTGACGGCTTTCGGGTCGATGCCGGCGAAAGGTTCGTCCAGAAGAATATATTGCGGTTCGGTTGCGAGTGCCCGTGCGATCTCGGTTCTGTCGGCGTTCGCCGCCGGAAAGTGCATCACCTCGCGTGTTGCGGACATGGGCAATGCCAAATTCTTCCAACAACTCTTCTAACCTCGTTAAACGTTCGCGCCGTCGCAGGCCCATCGTTTCCAGGACGGCGAGAATATTCTGCGCTGCCGTCATTTTGCGAAACACCGAAGGTTCTTGCGGCAAATAACCAAGTCCGAGACGCGCTCGCAAATACATTGGGAGTTGTGTGACGTCGCGTTCTCCGAGTTGGACCGCGCCAGAGTCGGGATGCTCCAGGCCAACGATCATGTAGAACGTAGTCGTTTTACCCGCACCGTTGGCGCCTAATAAACCAACCACCTCTCCCTTCTCGACGTGAAGACTAACATCATCAACTACACGCCGCCGGTTATAGGTTTTCTGTAAATGTGAGGCGGCGAGGGCTGATGGAGAGGGGGCTTGAACGTAACTTCCGGCCAGCTGCGAACCGATGGCAATAAATTCATCTTTGTCTTTTTCAGTGATTGCCAAGCCTTATCTCTCTGAACCTCAAATTAACAGTTGGCGTTACAGGACCAGCGCGCGTCCGTTAATTCTGCAGTGGGCGGCACGTCCTGGCCGCCCTGTTTGGCATTCAAGGGTCGCCCACGGAGAACGCCCCTACATTTCTTTGTTAAGACGCCAGTCCAAACTAATTTTTCTTGACCTTATGAGTTGAGCGGACACGTCCGGGCGATTGTGGGCCACGCGGATCATCCGCAACGACTCTATCCTCTCGCATATAAACGGTCAAACGCGCTCCTTCAGTGCTGCCTTTGTCAGCGTCGTCTACGCGCGCGGGACTACCCTTTAGCACCGCGACCTCATTTGCGGTCGTATATTCCACCCAATCTCCAGAGCCCTTCCGGTTGGGCTGAGTCAGTACAACATTCCGCTGTGCAACAGTTTTTTCCATCTCGTTGCTTTCTTTATTGAGATAGACATCTGCTACGCCGCTCGTGATGCGGTCTGATCCTTGACGAATGTCGACATTGCCTTCGTAGTGCACCAGTCGATTTGGATCGGAGTAAAACATCGAATCGGCGGTCGCAAACACCGGAACAATCGCATTTGAATCTTTGCGGCGCGCGTTGTAGACCGCACTCTGCACCCGCCCAATTGCATCCATCTTCTTCTCGTTGCGATAAATCGTCAGCTTGTCGCCGCGCACAAAGTTGTCGTCCTGCCAGGCGCGCGCATTGCCGGTGTAGATCGCAATCCCACTGTCATGGTGAAACTCGCCGCGGTCGCTGACCACATAAACAGGACTCTTTACCTTGCGAAACGGAGTCGCGCCGTTGGTTTGTTCCTGACTGTAGTAAGTGGTCGCCGTCTTGCCGCGACTGTAGGAGACTTTGTCCCGAAGATTGGAATCCAGCTCAACAGCTTTGGTACGAGCCCGCGCGTCCCAGACTGTTGGCTCTCCGCCGCGCATGCGCACCATGTCGTCAGCAGCGACGTAAGAGATGTTTGCCGCGACTCCGTTGCGGTCGTCTTCATTAAATTTGGCATCGTCCTGCGCGTCCATTCGCTCAACGTCCTGCGTTTCCTTCACAAATACTGCCGCGATCTTTTTCCCGGTAAGAGTCCGCACGCCACGCGTCTCATTCTTGATCACAGGCTCAATCACCGCTTTAGCACCGCCGGTAGCGGTGAAACGTGCGCGCTAAGTTTCCGGATTCAAAGAAGTCACAATCAAAGCGCGGCGCTGTTAGTGTTTTGCGATCCGCTGCGGCGTTTTGCACTACAGGATCAACGAACAACTCCCCATTACCAACCGCTTCGGCTTTTTCCAAGTCGCGACCGGTAACACGCCAACTCAGTTTCACTGCATCAGCAGTCAAGCGTTTGTTCGCAGCGCGGGCATCGCCGGCCTTGGACTTGGGCGCTGCGAGTGTAATTACCGAGCGCCCTTCACTGCGCATCTCTCGCAACAGACTGCGTTCGCCCTGGGCCAGAAATTTCACCTCAATAAGGTTCGCGCCGGTAAGCGTCATCTCGGCGTCTGAATCAAGCGTCCGCGAGCGTGCGTCTTTCATGGCAACCGCTCGTTCCAAGCGTTGGTCCTTATCGAGGAAGAAATCCATGTCGGCGGCTTGCACTTCAGCTCCCCTGCCTTCTTCGCGTGAGCTTAAGTAGGAGTTCCCGCGCACTTCAACTTTCTCCAGCCGCTTCTGTTCGTTAAGCGTCGCGAAAAGCTCGGTACCGCTCATCGTGTCGCGTTCCTGATCGGCGGTGACGCCGCCGTAGAAGGAAAGCCTGAGGGACGGCTGTTCAAAAATGGCCCGCGCCGAACGAATCGATACAGGGCGCGCACGGAGTCCCACGCGAGGCGGTTGCGCCCTGCTTAGCTTCGGGCGCGACGGTAATCTGAACATCTTTCTTTAATTCCAGCCTCTTGCTCTTGCCATCAACGACGGCGCCCGTCGCGCTTCCCGAGACGTTCTCGCGGCTAAAGGTTATCGGGTGCGTCAGTCTGGCCAACCTCGGTGGTTTGGTTGTAAACCATCGACTCGGTATCAACTTTCAGTGCGTCCTTCGTTTCGATCTTCACGCTCCCCAGAAACGTCATCATCGAGTTTGCCTGATCGTAAATGGCGCGATTCGCGGAAATCTGATCGGGCTTGTCACCAACCGGCGGGTACACCGCAAGGCTCACTGTCTCAAGTTCGTGATGGCCATCCGAATAAGTCACGTCTACCGCGAGCTTTCAAAAGCAGATACAAGCGACCGTCTTTCGTCACCCGTTGTTCATAACCTTCAGTGCTCCCCGTATCCTCTTTTGAAAGCTCAGGCGCTTCGGAGCGCATGCGAAACGGCTTGTTGTTGCGCAGCCGGTAATAAGAAATGGCGATGAAGGCAACACCCGCAGTCAGGATCAAGATCGCGAGCGCGCGGGCAACGAGCGGTACCTTCGCCCGCATGCCCACGCGAATTTCTCGTTTTCTACTAACTGCCTGCATGTCTTAATCGTTAACTATCGGCTGTATGTTTCTTCTTTTGGTACTTAGAGCTTTGTACTTTGTTCTAGTCTCCGGAGCTTAAATGCTTCGCCTAGAAAGCATCTGGTCAAGTGCACATCAAAGAACAAAGTATAAAGAACAAAGTTCAAAAACACTCTAGGTGTCGGCTGTCCTCATATCTTCAACGTTGAGTTGCATCCGAACTTCACCATTCCAGGTGTTGGTCTCGATTGAGTAAGCGAGTTCGATGCCGCTTGTCACATCGGGCGTTCGCTTCTTTTCGTCAATACAGTTCCACCAGATCGCTTCCAGCGGCCGGCCCTGTCGAGCCCATTACGTGCATCTTCAGGTGCCGCTCCTTCAATATCCGCGGTTCGCCCACTCGCCGCAGATTTCTGGTCATAAACACCGGCCGCGGATTGCCGGCGCCAAAGGGCTCTAACGAGCTTAACTCATTTGCCATTTGAAACGTGATCGCCTCGGCCGGAAGCTCGGCATCAATATGCAAACAAGGCTGCAAATCGTCATCTGTAAGACAACTGGCCGCGTGCTCATTCAGTCTGCGGCGAAACTCCGCAATACGGTCGGCACGAATCGTGATGCCGGCGGCATGCGAGTGGCCACCAAACTTCTCAAACAAATCCGCACAGGAAGTCAGCCCATTTAGCAGATGATAAGGTTCGATGCTGCGTCCCGACCCATGTGCAACGTCGCCATCAATCGAAAACACAACGCAGGGGCGATTGATGCGCTCGGCAATTTTCGACGCCGCAATGCCAATCACGCCGCGATGCCAGCCTTCCCCGGCAATCACAGCGGCATGTGACGGGACAGACGTCTCGGTGCCCTCCAATTCGGCAATCGCCAGTTCGACGATCTGCTGTTGCACCTCACGCCGTTCGTGATTACGAGCCTCGAGATGTTCAGCCAGCCTCCGCGCCTCGTCCCGATCTCTCGTGTCGAAGAGTTCGACGACGGCGCGAGCTGCATCAATTCTCCCGGCGGCGTTGATCCGCGGACCGAGGCGAAATCCCAGATCGTAAGAGGTCATTCCCACGCCTTCCCCGCAACCCGCCACTGCTAACAACGCCCGCAATCCCGGATTCGTGGAATTACGCAGATCTTTTAACCCGAGGGAAACGATGATGCGATTCTCTCCTGTCAGCTTTGCAACATCAGCAACTGTTCCGATCGCTACAACTTTCAGAAAAGCAGGAACTAGTTGTTCGCGATCTCGCTCGCGATAGAGCGCGTGTACTAACTTAAACGCCACTCCTACACCGGCGAGATTTTTGTCGGGATACTCACATCCTCGTTGGTTAGGATTGAGGACAGCAAAAGCAGGTGGGACACCTTCGCCTTCATCGGGCAGGTGGTGGTCTGTGACGATTACGTCTAGTCCGCGAGCGCGTGCCCAATGAAGTGGCTCGTGCGCACGAATGCCGCAGTCCACGCTAATCGCGAGTGAATAGCCTTCAGCTACGGCTTTCTCAAGTGCCGGTTGCTGAATGCCATAACCTTCAGTGAAACGATGTGGCACATGGAAACCAGCATCAGCGCCAAGCAGCTTCAAGGCGCGCAGTAAAACAGCAGTGCCGGTGGTGCCATCAACGTCGTAATCGCCGTAGATCAGAATTTTTTCGTGCTGATCGATGGCTCGTTGCAGACGCGCCACGGCCTCCTTCATTCCCAACATCAGATAAGGATCGTGCAGCTGTTCGTAGCTTGGCTTGAAGAAACTTTCGAGCGGAAGACTCATCGCCGCAACCACGCGCGAGGAGCAGGGCGGCCACGATCGGTGAGACGTTTAAAACGCGAGCAAGTGAGGCAGCGCGGCTATCATCAGGCGCGCGGAGGATCCAGCGTTTGTTCACATGCGGACATTAGTTTATCCGCGCCTATTCTGCAAACCATCCGTCGGTATCGAGCAGCTTCACACCGATGCGTTGCGAGCTATCGATTTCGTCTTTCCAAACTCCGTTAACCTCGGCCTCCAGCTTCTTGCCAAAAGGAGGGGTCAAAGTAACCACGGAGCCGACGGCAATCTCCCGGTCGAGAATGATCGTGGCGCCGCCGCGACTAATTTTTATTGCTTGAGCTTTTACATGAAATGATTCACCAGCGGGTGTGCTGCCTTCAACTTCAAGAGCAAATTCCACCGGCACTCTGGGACTTCGCGGCCGCTGGGACGGACTCGCGTTGCGCCTCTCATTCTGATCCATTAACTCACCGCCTTGTTATCACTTTTATCTAGACTACCGGGTTGGCACCGGCGTGAGGGGAGGAGTCGGGGCGACCGTAGTTTAGCTAATCTTGACTGTGATTGTTAGCCTTTTATTTTTGGAAGCAAGGCAGGCGGTTTCCAGAACCGGGCTAATTACCCAAGATCGGCCGCAAGGTAGCCGCTGAGAAGCGCAAAAATGATCAGCGCCCCTACCAGCAGACGGTAGCCAATGAAAATTCCCGTCGAATGTTTCCGCAGAAACCTCAGCAGAAACCAAATCGAAGCGTAGCCGACGATCCCGGAAACAATGGTCGCCACCGCTAGTGCTAGATAAGTGTCAGACGGTAACTTTTCAAACGCTTCTTTAAGCTCCAGCAAGCCACTCGCTGCGATGGCTGGGATCGAAAGCAGGAACGAGAAGCGAGCCGCGGTTTCCCGATTCTCTCCGGCGAACAGCCCGCCCATGATTGTCGAGCCCGACCTGCTGGAGCCGGGTATCAAAGCCAGGACCTGAGCGCCGCCCACCGCAAGAGCGTCGCGAATGCCCAGGCTTGCCATCGAGCGGGTGCGCTTTCCGACAAGTTCGGCAATTCCCAGGAGGATTGCTACAACGAATCATCATCGTCGCAATCACCCACAAGTTCTTCGTAAACGTCCCTTCAATCTGTTTTTTGAAGAGAAGCCCGACGATGCCCACGGGAAGTGAACCAATGATCACGAGCCAACCAAGCCAGGCGTCTTGTGACAGTTTTCCATCCGCGGTTTGCGGAGATCGACGTGACAAAAGCGCGACGTGATCGCGGATAAAGGCCCGACTGATATTAATGATGTCTCGCGAGAAATAGATTAGGACGGCGAGCAGCGTGCCGAGTTGGATCACAGCGATTGTCGCCGTGGTTTGCTCAGCTTTAAGCGTGGCATCCGCGCCGCTGTAAAGTCCGATAGCCCGAGAAGCAAACACGAGGTGAGCGGTTGAGCTGATCGGGATGAATTCCGTGAGACCTTGAACGATACCTAAAATGATCGCTTGCAGGATAGTCATCTAGATTCTGAGCTTCGATATTAATCTCTTCGAGCTTTGTTAGTTCTTTGTACTTTGTTCACTACTCAATCTTGTTGCCACAATTCAAGTAGCATGATTAGAACCAAGTACAAAGAACTAAGTACAAAGCTCGTTTTTCAAGTATCGAACAAAGTACAAAGCACCAGGTACAACGGTCGTTTTATTCACGAAATGAATTTCGCCGCGAGATCCAGTCGTACATGAAGTTGGGCATGATCATCCCCGCGCGGACGATACTCGCGAGTTGCCAGGGGAAGGCGTAAGACTTCTTCCGTTTCTCGATCGCGCTGATGATTTTGGCCACCGCATCGTCCAGCTCCATCAGGAAAGGCATCTGGGCGTGTCGGCCCGCGGTCAAGGGAGTCTTAATAAAACCTGGATGGATGATTGTCACATCGATTCCGCGCGGCTGCAGGTCAAGTCGTAGACTTTCAAAAAACGCTGATACAGCTGCCTTGCTGGCGCAATATGCTGCTGACTTTGGCAAACCGCGATAGGCTGCGAGGCTGGAAATTACGACGAGATGTCCCCTGCCGCGTTTCACCATCTCGGGCACAACTGCCTCAACACTATTGGCCGCGCCCAATACGTTGACGTTAATAACACCCGCTACCGTGCTCCCCTTTAACTCGGCGCCATCGACGGTGGCTCCAACTCCAGCGTTGGCAATCAGAATATCAATCTCACCAAAGGCGGAGCGTATCTGAGTAGCAGCTGCGTTCAGAGATTCGGCATCCATTACGTCGGCCGGTATCGCGATGGCTTTACCGTTTGCCGTTTCAATCTCGCGGACCAGTTCCGCGAGAACTTCTGCGCGACGAGCGATGAGACCGACCTTCGCGCCACGCCGGGACAACTCCAGGGCGAGTCCGCGCCCAATCCCGGACGACGCTCCCGTGATCATGACTGTCTTATCTCGCCACATCGTCGCAAGTTTCGAGTTTCGCGTTCCGAGTTTCGCGCTCGGGTCGCGAGTTCGACTTGAAGGTTAGAGGCTAAAGTCGTTTCGATCTAGCTTCAAGTTCGGTGAGCTCAGGGTCGGGAAGGGGGCCTGCCCCCGCCTCTCTAATCATAAAAACCAGTCTGGGATAATCGATTCAACGTTGGGCTCGCGAAAAATCATTGGCGGGGGCAGGCCCCCTTCCCGACTCTGAGCCAACTGCACTTGAAGCTAAATCCGAAACCTAACTTCAAACCTCGAACTTCAAGGTCAAACTCGGAACTCGGAACTCGAAACTCGGAACCCGTTTTAGACTTGAACAACGACGGGCATAATTACAGGCCGCGCACCCGTCAATTTTTGAATAAAACGCTTTAGCTCAACGCGCACGTGCTCTTTCAGCAAACTCTGATCGGCGAGCGTATCGCGCGAAGCTCCCGTCACTGCAGCTTCGATCACGCGCTGCGCGTCCTTCAAGGATCCATTCTGCCCGTCAAAGCCCTGCACGCCGCGTACAACGATCTCGGGCGTCGCTTGTAGCTCTCCCGTCTCTGCGTCAATAGTCACAATCAGTGTAACGATTCCTTCGGCCGCCATTTGTTTGCGTTCTCGAACCGTTTCCCGCTCGATCTGTTCAAAACCTGTATCGTCGATAAACGTTCGACCAATCTCACGTTTGTTGATGATCGCGGCGCGCTCGCCATCGAGCTCAAGCACGTCACCATTTTCAATCAGAATAATGTTTTCCTCGTTGTAGCCCACGTGGTTCTTGATGAACTCTTTGTGGCGGAAGAGCATGCGGTACTCACCATGAATCGGCACCACGAATTTTGGCCGCACTGCTTCGGTCATGATGCGGATGTCTTCCTGTGACGCATGGCCGCTAACGTGAATCAGCCGGCGTTTCTCTTCGATGATGTTGGCGCCGCGCTTATAAATGAAGCCAATCATCCGCGAGATGAGCCGTTCATTTCCAGGAATGATGCGGGCGGAAAGGACAACCGTGTCGCCTTCCTCGATGGACATTCCTTTGTAGCTTTGCACCGCCATCTGCGAAAGCGCCGCGCGCGATTCTCCCTGGGAGCCCGTGACCAGGAACACGATGCGATTGCTGCGCATTTGTTTCGCTTCATTCAGCGGGACCAACAAACCATCCGGAATGTCCAGATAGCCGAGCCGGTCGGCAATTTCGACGTTCTTCTGCATCGAGCGGCCGAGCACGCACACCTTTCGATTAAACTGCTGGGCAATGTCGAGCACGATTTGCAGCCGATGAATTGATGATGCAAACGCGGCCACAATGATCCGTCCGGCAGCCTCGGCGAATATTTCTTCAAAAGCAGGAATCACGGCGCGCTCGGATGGAGTGCGACCCGGCACGGTGGCGTTGGTGGAATCCGACAGCAGGGCCAACACGCCTTCCTGTCCATAGCGGCGGAAGGAGCGCAAGTCTATTGGTTCGCCAATTACTGGGGTTTCATCGACCTTGTAATCTCCCGTGTGAATAATCGTTCCCACGGGCGTTTTGATGGCGAGCGAGAAACAGTCAACGAGGGAGTGAGAGACGCGGATAAATTCAACACTGAACGGGCCAATCTCGACAACATCGCGAGGCGCTACGCGATGAAGCAGGGTGTCGCCCAGCAGGTCATGTTCGTCTAGTTTGCTTTCAGCGAGTCCCGCGGTGAAGTGCGAACAATAAACCGGTACATTGAACTTCTTAAGAATGAAAGGCAGAGCTCCAATGTGATCTTCGTGGCCGTGCGTCAGCACGATGGCGACGATGTTGTCGCGATACTCTTCGAGGAACTCGAAATTAGGAATCGAGATATCAACGCCGTAAGCAGTCTCCTCGGGAAAGCCCATGCCGGCGTCGAGAATGATCATCTCGTCGCCGTAGCGCACAGACATACAATTCATTCCAAACTCGCCGATGCCGCCGAGCGGAATAATCTCCAGAACGTTACTCACTATCGATATTTACTCTTTCGCCGAAAAGTTGTCGCGACTACGATTGCATTCAGCACGGGGGCTGGGTAGTGTCCGCAGTATAACAGTAGTCGCCGACTCCCGGTACAGCAGGGAAGGTAACTCCCAGTCTCAAATCTCAAGTCTCATGTCTCAAGTTCAAAATCTTAGACTGTGGTCCTGGGTCTCAAGTCATAGGTCTTTCACCTTGTCGAAACCTGAAGCTTGACTTGAGATTTGAGACTTGAGACTTGGGTCTTACTACGGCAATGGTTTGCCTTACAGGAAAATTTGCGGAAGAATACGCCCCACAGAACTAACGACGTAGCAGTTTCCGTTTTATCTCTTCAATCAACTAAACACCTGAGGCTTTTTTATGTTTAAGAACTACGCCCTCGACGTCGCTCGCATGCGGCAGCTGGCATCCCTGCTCTGTTTGATCGCGTTGCTCTCATGCTCGAGTGCCGCAACGGCCCAGCAGGTGAAGCGTCCCCTCACTCATAACGACTACGATTCCTGGCGCACCATTCAAGCTCCGCAGCTTTCTCGAGATGGAAAATTCGTCGCCTATGCCTACATGCCACAAGATGGCGATGGCGAGATCGTCGTTCGCAACATCGCCACCGGCAGCGAATGGCGAGCACCACGCGGCCACCGCCCACCGGCGCCTCCTCCGGATGACGTTCCCAATCTTGGCGAGTTTCAGGCGAGCCAGGCGCGCCTTATCCGCCCAGCGTTTACCGCCGACAGCCGCTTCGTTGTCTTCTCGATCGAGCCGACTAAAGACGAACTCAGAAAAGCCAAACGTGAAAAGAAGAAGCCTGAAGAGATGCCGAAAAACGCCCTTGGCATCATGGACTTAAGCTCCGGCCAGGTTGCCAGGATCGAGCGGGTCAAAAACTTTCAGGTACCCGAAGACGGCTCCGGTTACATCGCCTATCTGCTCGACGCCAAACCAGGAGAAATAAAACCGGAAGCAAAACCCGAGGAGAAAATGCCGGAGGAGAAACCTGAACCGAAACCTGCTACTGACCCGACTCCAACACCTTCACCTGCAGAGAGGAAGGGCAAGGATAAGAAGAAGGAATACGGAACCGATCTAGTCCTCCGCAATCTTGCCACGAATACCGATCGCGTATTCGCCGAGGTGCTCGACTACAGCTTTAGTAAAGATGCGAAAACGCTTGTCTATACGATCTCTGCGAAGAAGGAAGAAAGTAACGGAGTCTTTGCTTTGAATTCTCAAGCCGGGGACGGCGCTCCCGCAGGGTTGCTCACAGGGAAAGGTAAATTTCTGAAGCTGACCTGGGATGAAGATCAAACAGAGCTGGCCTTTATTAGTGACCGCGACGATGCCGCAGCAAAGCAGCCCAAACTCAAGGTCTATCTTTGGAACAGACGTGATCCGCAGGCTACTGAGATCGTCTCCACCGCCAGCACGGGGTTTAGAAAAGATCTGGTAGTGAGTGAGAAGGCATCTCTTGCGTTTTCACTCGACGGCAGCAGGTTGTTCTTCGGCACTACCCCGCCACCGGATCCGGAAAAAGATCCTGACAAAGAACCGCTCGACGATGAGAAGGTTCTAGTTGATCTCTGGCACTGGAAGGATGATTTCATCCAACCGATTCAAAAGACCCGAGCCGAACAGGATCGAAACAAATCATATCGTGCCGTCTATCACATCAAAGAAAAGAAATTTTTGCAGCTGGCAGACGAGTCAATGGAAAATCTGACTCCCTCCAATGACGGACGTTTCGCCGTCGGCTACGACGATCGTGCTTACCGTCGTTTGCGCGACTGGGACACTTCTTACACCGACCTCTATCTCATCAATACCGAAAGCGGAGTGCGCAAGCCGCTCTCGCAAAAGCAATCCTACAATCTCGGTCTCTCGCCGAAAGCGAAGTTCGCGGTCTATTTCGATGGGAAGGACTGGCACAGTCTTTCGATCCCTGATGGCCGGGATGTAAATCTGACAGCAAAACTCGGAGTGAACTTCTGGAATGAGGATACGGATACGCCCAGCATTCCGCAGTCGTATGGCTCGGCGGGCTGGTCGAAAGACGATGAGTATGTCCTGCTTTACGATCGCTACGATGTCTGGCAGGTAAAGCCTGACGGTCAGGGTGCGAAGAACCTCACGGATGGTATCGGTCGAAAAACAAAAACCGAACTTCGTTATGTAAAACTCGATCC
Organism: Pyrinomonadaceae bacterium; assembly: GCA_963826235.1. GTDB lineage: Bacteria > Acidobacteriota > Blastocatellia > Pyrinomonadales > Pyrinomonadaceae > PSRF01. Next base: position 621,972 of record CAWGWE010000004.1, read on the forward strand.
GAAAGAGCGCTTCATCGATCCCGCCAAGTCGATGCTGTTGCGCGCTGAGAATGAAAACACCTACGACAGCGGCTTCTATCGCGATCGCATCGACGGCGGCTTGCCGGAAAAACTTCTGATGGGAAGTAAGAACTATACAAGCCCGACGAAGGCAAAAGATGCCGATGTTCTGATGTTAACGGCTTCCCGCACTGATGAGTTTCCCGATCTACTGATCTCGGGAATGGATTTCAAAGACTTGCGTAAAGTCAGCAATGCCGACGCACAGAGAGCTCCTTTTCTCTGGGGCACCTCAGAACTAGTCGGCTTCAAAAACGTTGATGGTGTTCCTCTGAAAGGCAAGCTGATGAAGCCGGATAACTTCGATCCCACAAAGAAGTATCCGATGATCGTTTACATCTACGAGAGACTGTCACAAACACTGCACGGATTTGGTAATCCGGGACCCGGCACGTCGATCAATCCCAGCTTTTATGTCAGCAATGGCTACCTGGTGTTCATGCCAGACATCGTTTACACGATCGGCTATCCCGGACACAGTGCTTTGAAATGCGTCTTGCCGGGCGTGCAAGCTGTAGTCGATAAGGGTTTCGTCGATGAAAATGCAATTGGCATCCAGGGCCACAGTTGGGGTGGTTACCAGATCGCTTACATGGTGACCCAAACAAATCGTTTCAAAGCGGCGGCACCGGGCGCGCTGGTTTCAAACATGACCAGTGCCTACAGCGGCATTCGATGGGGCACTGGCCTACCACGCCAATTCCAGTACGAAAGAACGCAATCGCGCATTGGCGGCAATCTATGGGAATACCCGATGCGTTTTCTCGACAACTCGCCGGTCTTTCGCGCCGACCGCGTGCAGACGCCGCTCCTCATGATTCATAACGACGCGGACGACGCAGTGCCCTGGTACCAGGGAATTGAGTACTATCTTGCGCTGCGACGGCTAGGTAAAGAGGCTTATCTATTCAGCTACAACGGCGAGAAGCATGGCCTGCAAAAGCGACCGAACCAGAAAGACTACACGCGCCGCTTGCAGGAATTTTTCGATCACTTCCTGAAAGGCGCGTCTGCGCCTGAATGGATGCAGAAAGGAATTCCTTACATTCAGCGGGAGAAAGAGAAGGAGAAGTACCGCGTGGCTGACGAGAAGAAGGAGAAACCGCGGACTTCGCAACCTTAAATCATTTGCCGCCGGATTTCCGCGGATGACACAGATTAGGAAAGGCTATTAAACTTTTTCTTATCCGTGCTATCAGCGAAAATCCGCGGCTGGTACAATCATGAAACTATTCAACGCTGCAATTTTCTTACTGCTACTCACCACCGTCGCCGTAGCGGCGCCGCGCACGATGCGGCTTGACTATTACCATACCGGCACCGCCACCGAGGAAGTTTTTAGTATCGACAGGATTGTGCTGGAGCCGCTCGAGTGGCCGGGCGACCTGGGAAGGGCGATCGACGATACCAATCTGGGGAAATATTTTTTTGAGGTTCGCGACCAGCAAACCAAAGCCGTGCTTTTTTCTCGTGGCTTTGCCTCGATTTACGGTGAATGGGAGACGACTGACGAAGCTAAGTCGCTGCGCCGCACTTTTAGCGAGTCGCTGCGCTTCCCCGCTCCGACAAAGCCTGTTGAGATTGTTTTAAAGAAACGCGATTCGCAGAATAATTGGCGCGACGTTTGGACGACGACAATCGATCCGGCGAGTATTTTCATTGACCGCTCGAAACCGCGTGCGCCCGCTCCCTTGATTCCTATCCAGAAAATGGGCGACCCGGCGACCAAAGTCGATTTCCTGATCATCGGCGATGGTTACACAGCTCGCGAAGCTAAAAAATTCGAAGCTGATGCGCGTCGTCTAACTCGCGAACTCTTCGCGACCTCTCCGTTCAAAGAGCGCCGAAAAGATTTCAATGTCTGGGGGCTTTCCCCGCCAGCTGCAGAATCCGGAATCTCACGACCATCCACCGGGATCTACCGCGACTCGCCGCTCGGAGCGACCTACGACGCATTTGGATCCGAGCGTTATGTCCTGACGTTTGATAATCATGCGCTGCGCGAGACTGCTGCGTTTGCGCCTTACGAGTTTATTGAGGTGCTGGCTAATAACCGGACCTACGGCGGGGGCGGCATCTTTAATCTCTACAGCACGGTTGCTGCGGATAATGCCTTCGCGAATTATGTTTTCATTCACGAGTTTGGTCATCATTTCGCCGGCCTTGCGGACGAGTACTACACCTCTTCGGTCGCTTACGCCCCGGCGACTGAAAGACTCGAGCCGTGGGAGCCAAACGCGACGGCCCTGCTTGACCCAACTAAACTAAAATGGCGCGATTTGATTTCGGCCGACACACCGATCCCAACGCCCTGGAACAAAGAGGCCTTCGAATCTTATTCACTCTCAATCCAGACTCGCCGCCGTCAACTACGCAAAGACAATCGCCCGGAATCCGAGATGGAGGCGTTGTTTCGCGAAGAACTGGCGCATGAGCACGACTTATTTGCTAAAGAAAAATATTTTGGAAAGGTGGGAGCATTTGAGGGCGCGATGTACGAGGCGCGCGGCTACTACCGGCCGGAAGTGGATTGCATCATGTTCACGCGCACCAATCAGTTTTGTAAGGTGTGCCGGCGCGCCATTGATCGCATCATCGATCTTTATTCGCGTTAGGATCGCGGCCGTCTCATCGGAATGACCGTGGGTAGTAAGCCTTAGTGCTAATTTCCAGAGATCTGCCATGAACCAGAACGGGGACTCCTTTGCCGCCATCACTGAGGAATTGCGCGAGATCGAGAACCAGCTCGTTACCGCGTGGGTGGCCGGCGATCCGTCAGTTCACGAACGCCTTCTCTCGGAAGACTGGAGCGTTATCGACGCCCAGGGTCGCATTCGTAATAAGGCCGAAGTTTTGGAAGAGATGTTTCGCCCCGGCGAGCGTGAAATATCCGGCCGCATTGATGAAGTGAATGTGCGGCCCTACGGCGATTGGGCCATCGTAACAGGTAAAACTCATGTTGCCGGACGCTACGAAGGCAATGATATCAAAGTGAAATTGCGCTTCATGGACGTGTTTCGCCGCACCGAAGGCCAGTGGCAAGTCGTCGCTTCTCAAGCCACACTCCTGAACGAATAATGCAAACCCGGATGCCCGCCATTTTCTTTGGTCACGGAAATCCGCTGAACGCGGTGCGGCGGAATGCCTATACTGAAAGCTGGGCAGCCATCGGTAATTCCATTCCTCGCCCCCGGGCCATCCTCTGTATCTCCGCTCATTGGTATGTCCCGGTTACAGCAGTAACAGCGATGTCTGCGCCGCGGACGATTCATGACTTCGGCGGGTTTCCTCCCGAACTCTATCAGGTGCAATATCCGGCGTCAGGAAATCCCGAACTCGCGATGAAGGTTCAGGATCTGCTCGCGCCGGCTGCCGTCGAACTCGATCACCAAAACTGGGGACTGGACCATGGAACCTGGTCCGTTTTGTGTCACGTCTTTCCTCAAGCTGATATTCCAGTCGTGCAGTTGAGTATGGATGAAACGCAGCCACCGGAGTTTCACTATGAACTCGCTCAGCAACTGGCGCCGCTTCGTGATGAAGGTGTTCTCGTGATTGGCAGCGGCAACATTGTTCATAACCTCCATACCTACGCGTGGGGGCAACGCGAGGTCAAACCTTTTGATTGGGCCATAAGATTTGAGCAACAGGCGCGTTCTTTCATAATCGAAGGCAATGACGCGCAAATGGTTGGCTACGACCTGCTCGGCCGAGATGCCTTACTCTCGGTCCCCACTCCAGAGCATTACCTGCCGCTGATTTACATCCTGGGAGTTCGGCGTTCTGACGAGAAGGTGACGTTTCCTGTTGAAGGATTCGACGGCGGTTCGATCTCAATGCTGGCAGTCCAATTCGGCTAAAACATTGCCTGTGAAGTGTCGGATCGCGGGCGTGGTCTTCGACCTCCGGTGCGCGGCAAGTCTTTGATTTGCCGTTGTCGTGATTATTCGACGGGGCAGGTCTTTGACCTGTACCTTTGTTGGGTCAAAGACCCTTAATAAAAATCACACAAAACCTTTGGCAAGTCAGAGACTTGACGCGCACCGGAGGTCGAAGACCACGCCCGCGACCCGCTTGTTCGCATTGCGCGCTGATTGCGGGCGAACGCCGGCGATCCCAAATAATCGTCGCAAGTTTTCCTATCCACCTCGTTCCTGAGCAAGAGCAGTTGAAAACTCAAAACGAGGTAAGCAGAAATGAAAGCCTTCTCCCAGGTACTAATTGCCGCAGTAGTAACCACAGTAGCGCTGTTGGGATTCACAGCAGTTCCTGGCCATGAGGTACCACCGGCGGAAGTTGACGGTTGGGCCTCGCCCGCCAGCCGCACGATGCGCGCGTTTAATTCTGATTCCGAGTTGCGCAGCTACTTCAAAGCGATCGCAGCACGCCGAAAAAGACTAACGCATCGCAGCAGCACAAGCGGTTTCCTCGACGCCCAGAATGCGACGCCTGCCGCCGAGAGCAGCAAGGCGAAAGGCGAATCCAGAGACGAGGCCGAGTCGGTTACCAACACGCAACACGCCGGCATAGATGAAGGTGGGATTGTAAAGGTTCATGGAAACCATCTCGTAGTGCTGCGTCGCGGCCGCTTGTTTACCGTTGAGATCGGCGCAGACGCGCTGAAACCGATTTCGATTGCTGACGCCTTCGGTCCAGATATCAATCCTAACGATACCTGGTACGACGAGATGCTGGTTTCTGAAGATACGATCGTCGTAATTGGGTATAGCTACAGTCGCGGCGGGACGGAAATTGGACTATTCAAGATCAATGACGAAGGACAGCTTACTTACAAGTTCACCCATCACCTCCGCTCCAATGATTACTACTCATCGCGCAACTACGCCAGCCGGCTCATCGGTAATAAGCTGATCTTTTACACGCCTTCTTATCTCGCGGCGGGCAGTGAAGATCCAGTTGCAGACTTTCCTGCTATCAGGCGTTGGCACAGAGGCGTCAAGGATTCTGAGTTCAAACGCATCGTGCCGGCAACCCGAGTCTACCGCCCCGAATATCTGATCGATCCTGGCTATGGTCTCGCGTTACACACCGTAACTGTGTGCGATCTTGCTAACGGAGGTTTTGCATGTGAAGCAACAGGGGTTGTCGGTCCTTCCGGACGCGTCTTCTATGTCTCCCCAACCTCGGTTTATGTTTGGATGAGCGATCAGTTTCGCAGAAGCAAAGACTCGCGTGCCCAATCCCTCGTTTACCGCATGCCCCTGGACGGATCGGCTCCGAGTGCCTTGCGCGTTTCCGGCGGTCCAGTCGACCAGTTCTCATTTCTGGAAGATGAAGAAGAACAGTTGAATGTCCTGGTGCGCTCTGACAACGCCGGCGATGCGATGTGGTCCCCTGAAACTTCTGCCGGCGATGTTGCATTGTTGCGCGTGCCGCTTGCGAGTTTTTCGGACGGTAGCGAAACAGCCGCGGCGAATTATTACCACCCGCTGCCGAAGCCCACTGAATATACTTTTCAGAATCGCTTCATCGACGATTACTTGTTATACGGAACCGGAAGCGGCTGGGGTGCGCCATCAAAGGAGAAAGAAGTTAACCTTTATGTGGTAGAACGGAAAACTGGTAAATCTCAAATCCTAAAACTCAAACACGGCGTGGACCGCATCGAAGCGCTCAGTGACGATGCTGTAGTCGTAGGAACGGACGGAACGGATTTGCACTTTACGTCGGTGCGGCTTGGTAGTGAACCCGAAGTAGCCGGCAGCTTTATTCGCACCGCTGCATCCCAAGGCGAGCTGCGCAGCCATGGATTCTTCTACAAGCCAGACGGCGAGGATTCAGGAACGATCGGGTTGCCGATTAGCCTACCCGGTCGTCCCGGGTACGAGCATCTCTTCGAGAATTCAGCTGCAATCTTGTTTTTGCGCAACTCCTCCTTGCAGTTTGAAAAGCTGGGAGAACTTGCAGCGCATTCCGAACGAGCTGTTGACGACCGCTGCCGCGCTTCGTGCGTCGACTGGTATGGCAATGCGCGGCCGCTGTTCCTCCGAGGTCGAGTCTTTGCCTTGCTCGGGTACGAGATAGTGGAAGGATCGGTTTTGGACGGCAGCATTCGTGAACGGCGGCGGATTAGCTACGCGCCCCGAAGAACATAGGTCCAAAGTCCAAGGTCCAAGGTCCAAAGTCCAAGGTCGGTTGACCGCGGGGGAGCGCGGCCAGTTTCGGAAAAATCTGATTAAAGGTTCCTCGACCCCGGTGCGCGGCAAGTCCTCGGAAAGATGATTCAAGGGGTCTTTTACCCTCCGGTGCGCGGGCAAGCCAGAGACTTGCCGCGCACCGGAGTCAAAGACCTCGGTCTTGAAACCTGAAACTTTGAACTGTGCCTTGGGTGCTACAATCCTTCCTAGTGCCCGATCTTCTGGTTAACCTCCTGAAACTTCCGCCCCTTAAACTGGGGCTCAAAGCGCTTAACGACCAGGGCATTTCGATACGTCGCGCGGAAGCTTTTGAACTAACCTCCGTCCGCAATTTCATCGAGCAACATTTCACTGTCGGTTGGGCTGACGAAGTCTCAGTCGGTTTTTCAAACAAACCAGTGTCGGTGCACATTGCCACACTCGAACATAAAGTCGTTGGCTTTGCCGCGCACGAGTGCACGCGCAGGAACTTCTTTGGGCCGGCTGGAGTAGCGCCAGACATGCAGGGCCGCGGCATCGGCAAAGCATTACTGCTCACTTCCCTCCTCGCACTACGCGAGTTGGGCTATGTTTATGGCATCATCGGTGGTGCGGGACCGATCGAGTTTTATCAAAAGACCGTGGGCGCTAACGTAATTAGCGACAGCGACCCCGGAATCTATACGGATCTACTCAAATAACTATGAACCAGGCGCGTGAACTCCCAAGATCAGCGAAGCCGGGACGAGCGCCGCTTCCGCCCGGCCCAAGCGGGAATTTCATTCTCGGGGTGATGCCGGAATTCAGCCGCGACACACTCGGGTTCATCGAACGAGCGCGCAGCTATGGCGACGTCGTACGGATGAGGTTTCTCTACCTTACGGCTTACTTCCTCTACAATCCTGACGACATTGAATATGTGGTCGCCACCAACGCTAAAAACTTCATCAAGTCGCGCACGTTACGCTCCCCCTTTTTCCAACGATTGGTCGGTAATGGTCTCTTGACCAGTGAACACGACGAGTGGAAGCGGCAGCGTCGTCTCGCCCAACCCGCCTTTCACCGGCAACGAATTAATTCTTACGGCGAGGTGATGGTCGATTACACCGAGCGCATGATCAACTCCTGGAATCATGGCGCAGAGCGCGACATTCATCGCGACATGATGCGGCTCACCCTCGAGATCGTGGTTAAGACGCTCTTCAATGCCGACGTTTCTGCTGATGCCGATAAGGTTGGCCGGGTACTCGCCCAAATCGTAAAACCCTTCGCAGCGCAGGCGACAGTGAAGTGGATTATGGACAATCGACTGCCTACCGCCACCCATCGTCGCTTCAACCAGGACGCGAAGGAAATCGACGACATCGTCTACCGCATCATTGCCGAGCGACGGGGCAGCGGCAGCGATCAGGGTGATCTGCTGTCGATGCTTTTGCAGGCGCACGATGAAGATGGCAGCCAGATGAGCGACAAACAGCTTCGTGATGAAGTGATGACGTTATTCCTGGCGGGACACGAGACGACCGCGTTGACGCTCTCGTGGGCCTGGTATCTGCTGGCACTCAATCCTGACGCCGAAGCCAAATTTCATCAGGAACTGGAGGAAGTGTTGGGCGGCAGTCTTCCGACCGTTGCCGATCTGCCGCGACTCAAGTACTGCGAGATGATTGCCAAAGAATCGATGCGTCTTTATCCGCCGGCGTTTGGTCTTGGACGCGAGTCGCTTGAGGAATGTGAGGTAGGTGGTTTCCGGATGCCGGCAAAGACGCAGGTGTTCATGTTTCAGTGGGTAACTCAACGCGATCCGCGATACTTCGATCAACCCGCGGAGTTTCACCCGGAGCGCTGGACTGAAGAGTTCAGCAACAGTCTGCCGAAGTATGCTTACTTCCCTTTTGGCGGCGGACCGAGATTTTGTATTGGCAACTCATTCGCGATGATGGAAATCATTTTAGTACTCGCAACCATTGGTCAGCGTTACCGTCTCAGCCTGGCTCCGAACCATACAGTCACCTTAATGCCCGCGATGTCTTTGCGGCCGCGTGATGGGATTAGGATGCGGGTAATCGAGTCATTGAAATATTGAGATTTGCGATTGCCAATTGCCGATTGCCAATTATTTGATTTTAGCGACTCCAAAGTTTGCTTACTTCGAGGATTCCACAGAGATCCCTGGGCGATGCCTATCGCAATCGGCAAGCGCAAATTGGCAATCCGCAATTGGCAATTGGCAATTGGCAATGTCAGACGATTCAGTTCAATGTGTCAGCCAACCGCAGCCATTCCTCAACTGTTAGAGTTTCGGCGCGACGCTGCACATCGATCTCTGCCCGGCAAAGAATGATGCTTGCGCCGCCGTGACGCTTAATCAGATCCAACAACTGCGGCGGCGCCCCGCGCAGGTTATTGAGGATCGTCTTGCGTCTTTGCGCGAAACCCGCGCTGACTAATTGCCATAACTGGCTTTCGTTCTCAGCAAGAGCCGCCTGCTGCTTAAGTTTCAGCCGGACAACACTGCTCCAAACTTTCGGCGCCGGGCGAAATGAACCGGGCGCGACATCGAAAAGTTTTTCAGTATCGCAATAAGCCTCTACAACAACCGAGATGTAGCCGCGCTCCTTTGATCCCGGAGGCGCGATCAGACGATCAACCACCTCTTTCTGCAGCATCAACACCATCTCGTTAATGCAACTGCGTTGCCCGATCAAGCGCTGCAGGATCGCTGTAGCAATGTTGTAAGGAAGATTGGCCACCACCCGAGCGTGAGTGGCTGGTTGAATCACGGAGCAGAAATCGACAGCGAGCGCGTCGGCAGCAAGTAGTTTGAAGTTCTCACGGGCAACAAAAGTTTTCTGCAGGAGAGGAATCAGATTGCGGTCAAACTCAATTGCTACGACAACACCGGCTTTCTCGAGAAGCTGAGACGTGAGCGCCCCCCGCCCGGGACCGATTTCGATGATTGTCTCGTCGCTCGTAGGCGAAAGCTCTTCGATGATCCGTCTGACTACGCCGTCGTTGACTAGAAAATTCTGCCCGAGAGATCTGGAAGCACGGATCGGCGAGGGGGCGAGGGGGCGAGGGGGCGACAGGGAGACGTGGCGATGCGACGGTGAGGCGGTGTTAGAAGGGCGGCTTTCCGATTGCGATGTTGGCGAAACCCTTGACGGTTGCTTTCGAGACTTACTTTTAATCACTCTGTCGCCCGGTCTCCCTTTCACCCCATCTCCCTCTCACCGCGTCTCCCCATCTCCCTCTCACCGCGTCTCCCCATCTCCCTTTCACCGAGTCTCGCGGGTTTTGGGTAGCCAGTGATCTCGACGTCGTTGCCACGCTGAACGATCTCGACATCTTCAAGGCCAACCGCTTCGCTTAGGCGTTCAACCCCGGGTTCACCGATCGCGCTCGGAGCTTCACGCCCGCCAATTAATCGAGGCGCGATGAAGAAAGTCACTTTGTCTACCAGCCCGGCGTGCAGGAGCGCGCCCGCGACGTTCGCGCCGCCTTCTACAAGCACGCTCTGCAAGGATCTATTTCCTAACTCAGCTAACACGCCATTTAGATCACGGCCAGCCGGCTCGCACAAGATTTCCACGCCCGCCTGCTCCAGTTCAGATTTTCGAGTTGCGTCAGAATTCGAGTTGGTGAAGACAAGCACCGGAAATTCTGTCGCAGTCTCAGCGAGTTTCGATTTCGGCTGGAGCCGCAAACCATCGTCTAAGACCACGCGAACCAAAGGCCTCCTGCGTGATAGACCAGAGCGGTCCGTCAATAAAGGATCATCGGCTGTCGCAGTACCGGCTCCTACAAGGATCGCGTCATACTCGTGCCGTAATTGCTGAACCCGTGCGCGCGCCTGCTCGCCCGTGATCCAGCGCGAGTCGCCAGTGCGCGTTGCTATTTTCCCGTCCAGCGAAGTAGCAAGCTTGAGGTGAACAAACGGCCGTCCCGTTTTCATGAAGTGGAAATACTTCTCGTTCAACCGCTGGGCTTCTCGCTCCATCAGTCCGCAACTCACTTCCATCCCTGCAGCGCGCAAGTGCGCAAATCCACGCCCTGAGACTTTTGGATTCGGATCTTCTACAGGGGCAACCACGCGTCTGATACTGGCAGCGATTAGAGCGTCGGTACACGGGGAGGTTCGGCCATGATGCGCATGAGGTTCGAGGGAAACATACGCAGTCGCTCCGGTCGCCTTTTTTGCGGCTTGTTCGAGTGCGACTGTCTCCGCGTGTTTGATTTCCTCGTAAACATAGAAACCTTCACCAACAACGTTTCCATCTGCGCTCACTAACACACAGCCGACAAGGGGGCCGGGACTTACTCGACCCACGCCCTGAGCTGCAAGCTCCAACGCGCGCGTCATCATCCGGCGATCAAGTTCAGAAGTTTCGCCGGAAGTCTGTTGTGAAAAAACTGTGGTTGGCATCCGTTGGGGACTAATTAAACTGATCGCAGCGGGAGTTATTCAAACAGACCATTTACGTAGAGCTCAGGATCAAAAACGACCAAGTCATCAACTTTTTCGCCAATGCCGGCGTAACGGATCGGCAGGTTCAACTCACTTGCGATCGCGACCGCGATTCCGCCTTTGGCGGTCCCATCGAGTTTGGTTAGCACAATGCCTGTAACACCCGCGACTTTCAAAAATTGACGCGCTTGCTCCAGACCATTCTGTCCGGTCACGGCATCGACTACGAGAAGCGTCTCATGTGGCGCGCCCGGGACTTCTCTCCCCGCCACCCGTTTCATCTTTTCCAACTCGGCCATCAAGTTTGCTTTGTTGTGCAAGCGGCCGGCGGTATCGACAATTAGAACATCCGAACCACGAGCGCGAGCGGCTTTTAACGAATCGAATAAAACAGCAGCCGGATCAGTTCCCTGCTTTTGTTGAATCAACGGTACCCCAGTTCGTTCGGCCCAGATCGCCAGTTGATCCGAAGCAGCTGCGCGAAATGTGTCAGCAGCGCAGATCAGGACGTCGTTGCCCTCTGCTTTGATTCTTTGCGCGAGCTTGCCAATCGTGGTCGTCTTACCAACGCCGTTAACGCCGACGATCATCATCACGTAAGGCAGCACGTTTTCCGGAGTGTTAGTTTCGGAAGCAACACCCTGGTTCTCAGAAGCACGGAGAATGCGCAACAGCTCAGTCTTAATGGCCTGCTTTAAAGCCTCGAGATCCCCAATCTGCTTGCGCGCAATTCCTCGTCTAACCGTTTCCAAAATCTGCTGCGTTGTAACGACTCCGATGTCGGCGGCGATTAAAGCCTCCTCGAGTTCCTCGAGTAAGTTTTCATCAATAGTTTTCAGACCCTGGAAAACAGTGTCGAGTCGCTCAGAGAGATTGTCGCGCGTGGCTGCGACCGCGCGTCGGAAGCGCGCCGAGAACTCTTGTTCGAGTGCTGCTTCTTGGGCTTGAAGTTCCTCGATCGAAAGGTTCAGCCCCAGCACGGAGGTGGCGAAAGGAGAACGCGACGGAACTTTGGGCGGTTGAATTGATGGTGCTTCCGGCTGCGGTTGCGGCGAAGGCTTCGCAGCCTCTCGCTTTTCCGGGACCAGCGGCGTAGGCCCTGCGCCCGTAATTACGGGCTCCGGCGCCTCAGTTTCGGCGATGGTCGCCGGATGTGGGCTAGCAGCCTGAGGCTGCGGTTTTACTGCTATCGCGCTTTGGCCTGGCGCCGCCTCTTCGCCAGTTTGAACGCGCGGTTCATTCAGTCCCAGAGTTACAAACTGGTCTTTGCTCTTTCGTCGCCAAAACGCCATAAATTGTTCGCAACCACCCTGTCACCAATTTCGAGATAAGCGAAGTCGTTGATTATAAGCCGCAACAGCCGCGTCCTCAAAAAGACCCGATTCTGGTAGTGACGCAGTTTGACAATCCCCGAAACGAACGGACCAATGAGGCCGGTACCACCAGGCGGTAGCCAGTAGGCCGTGTGATTGCCAATTTGCGATTGCTGACTGACGAACTTCCCACCGCTTGTCACTCACCAAGCCTTTTGAAACACTATCCCCATGGCGAAACCTTCGAGACGTCTAGCGTGGAACGTTCCGGGCGATTTCTACGTGGACGATAGTTGCATTGACTGTGATGCGTGCCGCCAGATAGCGCCAACCGTCTTTCGGGAGCATGGCGACTTGTCGATTGTCTATCGCCAGCCATCGGATGATAAAGAAGTGTTGGACGCGCTCAAGGCTTTGGTCGCGTGTCCGACTGCTTCAATCGGCACGACGCGCGAATATGATGCCCGCCGAGGCGTCGAAGCTTTTCCCGATCGGGTGGATGAGAACGTTTACTTTTGCGGCTTCACTTCCGAAGCGAGTTTCGGGGCGTGGAGCTACCTCATAGTCCGTCCTGAGGGTGAAGGGGGAAACGTGCTCGTCGACTCCCCTCGTTTCACTGCACCGCTCACGAAAAAGATTGAAGAGATGGGTGGCATCGCGACAATCTTCCTGACACACCGAGACGACGTTGCCGATCACGAAAAGTTCGCGAGTCACTTCCGGGCCTCCCGCGTAATGCACAAAGACGATGGCGCGGCACACTACGGTGTCGAGCGCATCATTGAAGGCCCGGACGCCGTCCGCCTCGATGATGAACTTCTCGCCATCCCTACACCCGGCCACACGCGAGGCCACGCAATACTGCTCTATCGCGATAAGTATCTTTTCACTGGCGACCACCTCGCATGGTCTCCCAATCGCAAATCGCTCACAGCCTTTCGCTCGGTTTGTTGGTACTCATGGGACGTGCAAACCTTCTCGATGGAGAAACTGCTCGACTATTGTTTCGAATGGGTCTTGCCCGGCCACGGTCGAATGCACCACGACACCGCGGCGGCCATGCACAAACATCTCGAAGGCTGCGTGGAGTGGATGAAGTCTGTTAGGTGACGTTCGGATCAGAAAAATGCTTAGACTGGCTGTAACTCGGCAACGTTCGGGTGCTCTTCAGGTTTCGGGGCGGGCTCAACGGTTGGTCGCTTTCTCAATTTAACGGAGCCTGGCCGAATTTGTCCTTCCTCACACGCTTCACTGAAGGCTCTTACCACTCGCGCATCGTAACGGGTATCTACAAAACTCTGGATCCGCTCAACTGCTTCCTCAAATTTCATCGCCCGCTGATACGGGCGATCCGTAGTCATGGCATCAAATGTGTCAGCCACTGAAACGATCAAAGCCATCAACGGAATCTCGTCACCTTTCAGCCCCTGGGGATAACCCTGACCGTTGATCATTTCGTGATGCATATACATCCCCGGAAGAAATTCCTGAATTCCCGGAATCTGTGAAAGAATCTTGTATCCTTTCTGCGGATGCTGCTTCATCACTTCATATTCCTCATCCGTCAACGCCGCTGGTTTCTTTAGCACCTTATCATCGATCCCGATTTTGCCGACGTCGTGCAGCAAAGCGCTGACGCGAATCTTTTCGCACTCTTCATCAGATAAACCGAGTCGTTGCGCAATTGCCATCGAGACCCGGGACACGCGTTCTGAGTGTCCACGCGTGTACGGATCTTTTCCATCGATGGCGGCAGCCAGGGCTTTGACCGTTCCCAGAAACAGTTCCCGGTTTTCTGTCGCAGAGCGCTGCAAGTCCTGGATGAACCGCTCGAGCTGATCGGTCATCAGGTTGAAAGAGCTGCCGAGATCGCCAAGCTCAGTTCTACTACGTATCTCGATGCGTTGCGAGAAGTCGCCAGAGGCGATGCGGTGCGCGCCCGCAGCCAACTCCTGCACTGGCTGACTGAGCTTTTTCGCAAAGAAGAACCCAATCATGAGTGTGAGCAGGCCCGCTACCAGACTGATCCAAATCGTCTGGTAGTGCATGTCGCTTACTGAGGCAAGTGCAGCCGTTTCGTCCTGAACGGCGATCACGCCGAGTCGAGAATTCTTATCGAGTTCAGCGGTCGCATACGAACCAAGCATCTCCACTTTCCGTTCGTCGCGCATGACACTAAAAGGCGCCAGCGCTGATTGCACCTGCGCTCCAGACTCCATCCAGTCCTGAACTACTTTGAGGTCGGTCATTGGCTTTCCGGCGAAGGCTACGCTGGCTTCCGGATGAGCAACTGCACGACCACTCTGATCCACGACAAAAACCACCGGCAGACCGGCATCGAGTAGTTCTCGTTCGCTTTTTGAAGTCGGCTGCTGGACAGCTTTGAAAACATCCTGAAAGGAAACAATCGCGACCACAGCTGCCACTACATCGTTGCTGTGTTCGCTCATAACCGGCGCGGCGACAGTAACCGCCATTTCCTGCCCCGAGCGAATTACTTGTGGTCGGCTCACAACGAGGCCGCGGTCGCTCATTTTTGCCAACACTTCACTGACGCGCTGGTCAACTTCCTCGAGTTTGATCACGTCCGATTGAAAAGCGCGGTGGAGCTCGCCGTCGACCGGCCAAATAGCCAAGCCAATCAGGTTCGGATCCTCCTGCAGCGTCTTTTGCAGCCGCGCGTCGTAACCGCTGTCGTTTAGCGCATCGATAGTCCCAGCTATTTCGAAGGCGCGCGCGAGTCCCGCCACAACGTCGCGATATCTTTGGCCGTAGAGTTCTATCTGACGGGCCTTGTCCTGCACCAACTGAGCTTGATAACGTCCCTCTACCGACCGCAACTCCTGCGCGGTTCGGCTGGAAAGCAGACTTCCCGCGAATACGAGGGGCAGCAATCCGACGAGCAACAATACGCCGAGGACGATGTATAGCAGGCGGATACGCCCAAAGTTTTCCAGCATGAGGTTAAGAAATAGTCAGGGAAATGGAGCCGTACGGATGGGCTTTTGACTTGGGGCCGGCAATGGAGCCCGGCGAGCGACTCTCATTATGGTCAAAGGGATTGAACGTGTCAACGGTTTTGCACCTTTAACTGCTTGTATCACGGGATTTAAGTGGCCTTTTGGGGTTAGTCGGGCCGTTACCGCCTGGGGAGCGGCGGCTGGCCCGACATTGACGTGATATTTAGACCCAGGAGCCGTCAGGCGCGTCTAAACCAATGAGCGCAAAGCCTTGTCGCGCTCAAGTCTGGAATCGGATCGCGGCCCGCCGGCCGGAAGACGGGGAATGGAAATCCTTACGAGCGACGAGCAAATCGTAGAACGCGCTCTGACGGGGGATGCTGATGCTTTTGGCGAAATCGTTCGTCGCTGGGAGCGCAGGATCTTCGCGCTCGCCTTTGGCATGCTCGGACGCGAAGAAGATGCTCGCGATGCGACGCAGGAAACATTTCTGGCCGCGTTTAGAAACCTGCGGGGCTTCCGCGGCGACGCCAGAGTTTCTTCCTGGTTACATCGCATCGCTGTGAACCAGTGCATTACCCGTCAACGCCGCGCAAAAGTCCGCAAGGAAGGCGCCTTGGAGGATGAAGAGGAGCGCCATGCTGGCAGTTTTGCCACGCCGCGGGAGTTATCGCCCGCATGGGTTGCCGAAGGGCGAGAGAGCTGCGAGGCGGTGCGGCGCGCAGTTAACAGTTTGCCGCTTGAACTGCGACAGGTAGTCGTGATGAAGGAATTTGAGGAGCTCACGTTTCGCGAGATTTCCGATGCGCTGGATGTCCCTTTAAGTACGGTGAAGAGCCGGCTATACACAGCATTGCGCCAATTGCAGATGCGCTTGCAGAAGTTTGGTACTGATCAGCTTTAACTGTGGGAGTTGAAGATGGAAGACAAAATAGGAAATTTGAGTTGTGAACGCAACGACGACTTGATCTCGTTTCTTTATCAGGAACTAGACGAGCGGGAAAGTCGCGCCTTTGAACAACACCTGGCGGTTTGTTCTGCCTGCTCGCAGGAATTGAGTTCCTTCAGGGAGATTCGGAACGGTGTCGTCGCCTGGCGCGAGCAGTCGCTTGGCATCATCGATCATCGACCAGGTCTCGCGGCGAACTACGCCGAAAAGCCCTCGGCAATGGCGGCGATTCGACAGTTTTTCGCGCTTTCGCCGCTGTGGTTAAAAGGCTCGGTGGCCTTCGCGTCAATGTTGTTGTTCGCAGCCGTTGCGTTCCTGGTTGTGAGTTTAAGAGCGAAACCTGCAGTACCGCTGGCTAGTACCGATAAGGTTTACAGCGAAGCTGATCTCAAGGCGAAGGTCGAAGAAGGAATTCAGGCCCGTCTTAAGGAATCCAATCCGCAGGACGACGCGGTGCAAGAAGAATTGCCGCGAACGACTTTGGTGGTGCAGCAGTCAAAGCCAAAGCTGAAATCATCCAACGGGAAAGTTCGACGAGCCCCACTGACAAAAGCAGAGCGCGAACAACTGGCTGCAGACTTGCGGCTGATCTCGGCTGCCGAAGATGATCTTAATTTGTTGGGGGAACAGATAAACAGATAGTCGCCACCTTAGAGGTATCCATGAAAATTATTAGCCGAATCACTTTTGCTTTCCTATTCGCTGTCTCAGTACTGCTGGCGCTGGCGACCAGTGCGCCGGCGCAGCAGCCGCTTCCGGAAAATCAGCAACCCGGACCCGCCGATCCGATTCGCGATCTGAATTTAAGTCCGGAACAACGTGAACGCATACGAGCGATCCGCGAGGAGCAGCGAGATGAACGCGCCGCGGTCAATCAGCGCCTGCGCGAAACTAATCGCGCGCTTGAAGAAGTGCTTGATTCGGAGAATCCCAGCGAGGCAGAGATTGAAAGGCATTTGCGGGCCATCGCCGAAGCGCAGGCAGCCTCGCTACGTATGCGCGTGGGAACGGAAATGAAAGTGCGAAAAGTTTTGACACCTGATCAGCTGGCAACGCTGCGGGTGCTGCGCCAGAATGCGAGGGATTCGCGACGCGAGCGACGAATAGAGAACAATGACCGGCGCCGCGAAGGACTCGAGAGGCGGAGACTGCCTGGCCGGAACACCATCGGCCCAGTCTTTCCCAGACGGCTCGATCCTAACCGGCGGCCACAGCCGTAAACGCCTGCAGATCCTAACGAGTTTGAGCCGGCCGATTACACTTGGCCGGCTCATTTTCTTTTGCAGCCAGATAAACAAAAGTCAGACCCATGCTCAATCCTTCCCTTCCTTAAAACCGCAGAACCTGCTGCCACGTGTTAAATTTACAGCTTGACGCATTGCTAACAATTTGAGCATGATAGGCCGACCCTGAAGGCATTGGTGGGTTGGGGAAATCTAGGCCTACACAAACCCCGCCGCGCTCAGCAAGCTCTTAGCTAACAAGAAGATCTACGCGTTAATTAAGCTCGACTCGATTAGCAGCATCGAATGAATTTCGCCACACGTGCTCTGCTTGAATTGCAGGAGACGACGTTGCTGGCGGCTCGCGCCGCAGGCGGCCTCTTCAAACGTCCCCGTTACATTTCAGAAATCATCACTCAGATGGATCTGATTGGCGTTGGTTCGCTGACCATCGTCCTGCTCACGGGGTTTTTCACGGGCGGTGTGCTCACGCTGCAAACCTTCCCCACGCTGGCGTTTTACGGAGCGCAATCGCAAACGGGCAGGCTGGTCGCGATTTCCCTGGTCCGCGAGCTCGGTCCTGTCCTGACCGCATTGATGGTAACTGGACGTGTTGGGTCGGCAATCGCTGCCGAGTTGGGGTCTATGACGGTGTCGCAGCAAATCGACGCGATGCGGGCACTTGGTACGGATCCGACTCGAAAGCTGGTGGGGCCTCGCCTCGTCGCGTTGCTCGTCAGCCTCCCTCTCTTGACCGTAATCGCCGATGTGGTTGGGATCGGCGGTGGCGGCGTCGTGGCCACCGGACTTTATGGCCTGACAATGGATCAGTATCTGATATCTGTTCGCGAGGGCATTACGTCCGATGATATTATCGGCGGAGTAATCAAGCCCCTTTGCTTCGGCGTGATTATCGCGGCGATCGCTTGCTATAAAGGTTTGAGCACCGAAGGTGGGACGGTGGGTGTCGGCCGCGCGACTACCCGCGCAGTCGTACTGGCCTCGATCGTCGTAATTATTACCGACTTCTTCTTGTCGCGCGGCCTCCAATATATTCTCGGTATGCCCGTCGCCTAGACGCGAAACTAATTTAATGTCTGAGCTCGCCACAAACATCGCCGAAACTCATCCGATGGTCGGAGAAATAAGCGATCACGCTGCGGAGTCGACCTTTGCCGAGGTAGATGATCGCAATCGCGCGACCCCGGCAATTGAGTTTCGCAATGTCCATCTTTCCTTTGACGATAAGAAGGTCCTTGACAACCTTAGTTTCAAAGTTATGCGGGGTGAGACTAAGATCATCCTGGGAGGTTCGGGTGGTGGTAAGTCGACGATTATCAAACTCGTTCTCGGGCTTCTCAAACCTGATGCCGGTCGCGTGCTGGTTGATGGCGAAGATATAACCCATTACAACGAAGTGCAGATGATGACCGTGCGTAAGAAGATCGGAATGGTGTTCCAGGAGGGAGCGCTATTCGATTCGCTTTCAGTTTACGAAAACGTCGCGTACCGGCTAAACGAACAAGGCGTCGCGCCTGAACAGATCGAGCCCGAAGTGAGACGCATGCTGCGCTTCGTAAACCTCGAAGACGCGATCGACAAGATGCCGGCGGAATTGTCCGGCGGTATGCGGCGACGCGTTGGTATTGCTCGCGCGCTGATTGGCGATCCAAAGATCGTTTTGTTTGACGAGCCGACAGCCGGACTTGATCCGCCGACTGCCCGGACGATCTGCGAGCTGGCTATGAAGCTGCGCGACCTGGAAGACGTGTCTTCGATCTTCGTTACACACGAAATGAATAATCTTACTTATCTCTGTTCCGAGTATGCTGTAGTTAACGAAGCTGGCGAGGTGGTGTTTGAGCGCGAGGGCGAACGTCTTTGCCTCGTTAACAGCAAGGTGATAATGATGCGACAAGGAAACATTATTTTCAGCGGCACGGACGAGAGTTTGCGACACGCTGAGGATCCCTACATTCAAAAGTTTCTCCGGGGACGGTAGGATACGTCATTTAGGAGGGTGTCATGCCGCCATCAAAGAAAACGGTGTCGTGGAGAGAGCTTCGAGTTGGATTACTGGTCCTCGGCTCGATCCTTATACTTGTCTTTCTGATTCTTAATGCGTCGGGAGATATCAACCCGTTTAGCAAGAAGCTGCACCTGAAGGCGCGCTTCGCAGATGCTAACGGCTTGCGAGAAGGTTCCGAAGTCAGACTGGCAGGGGTTCGTGTCGGCAAGGTCGATAAGATAGTGTTGCTCACTCCCTCGAGCGAACAAAATGCTCCCAAGGTTGAGGCGCAGATGACAATCAATGGCACGATCGATGGCCGGCCGGCTAACGATCGCATCCGCACTGACTCGACTGCACAACAGGGTTCTCCCAGCCTGCTCGGAAATGAGATGCTAATTAATATTACGCCCGGGACGGCCCTCGGGCAGCCGGTGGCGGATGGCGCGATCCTGCCCTCTTCATCCTCGAACACTGTAAACGACTTCGCCACTTCCGGCACTGATCTCGCTCAAAGACTGAGCAAGTTGTCTGACGAAATCAATGGAATGGTTCGCGACGTAAAGGACGGTAAAGGAACTGTCGGTAGATTGTTTTCCGATGAGGCGCTTTACAACAATCTCAACGCGACCATTCGTGAGACTGAGGATGTAATGCGTCAAATACGCTCAGGAAGCGGTTCAGCGGGACGATTCATTAATGATCCGGAGCTTTACAACAACGCCAACACTATCGCCAACCAGCTTCGTTTGATTGCCGAAGACCTGCGCTCCGGACGAGGCACTGCTGGTAAATTGCTGACGGACGATCAACTCTATGTCCGCATCAATCGCACCGCGGATCGTTTGGATCGCTCAGTTGATCAGATCAATTCGATGATCGTGGAGATCAACGCCGGACGCGGTACTCTGGGAAAGCTGATCAGGGATGAGCAGATGTATAACGACGCGCGCGCCGCTATCGCGCGCTTTAATACAACTGCCGAACGCATTGACAACATGGTTGCCGCAGCCCAACGCGGCGAAGGAACCGTAGGTAAGCTGCTAACTGACGAAGCGCTTTATTCAAACGTCAACCAACTCTCTTCCGAAGGCGTAAAACTCATCTACGACTTTCGGCAAAACCCGAAGAAGTACCTGACAATCAAGTTCGAACTTTTCTAGACTGTCCGGCCTTAAAACGGATTTTCGTCGGCTGAAGGTCCGTAGATCGAGGGCACCGGAATGTCATTGAGCCGGAGATAAACGCCGAGTTGTGCGCGGTGATGAATGTTGTGGTTTAGGACGAAGCCGCGCAGCACCGCCACCTTGGGCAAGGTAAGCAGTGTGACCCCATTGCGCTGCAACTGCCACATCTTCACAAATTCCTGATCGGTGGTCCGTGCAATCGCAGCGCGTGCCGTCGCCACGTTGTTATCAAAAGCTTCCAACAGGCCGGCAGCAGATTCTGGAATCGTGGCAGTCGGAAGCGGAACCCCGCCCGGCGCCAGGTCCAATGAGCCGCTGTCAAGGGTATAACTTGTCCAACTCGGCAGGTTGCTTAGATGAGTGGCCAGACTTCCCATCGACATAGATTTCTCGTGCGGCTTCCAATCAAACTTCTCCATGGGAACGCGCTCCAGCGTTCTGCGTGTGCCAGCCATCTCCTGATCGAACTCCGACAAAATTGAATCACTGATTGCCATGGGAGCCTCCTGTTTGTAGGGGTGCTCTGTGGGCACCCCTCGATTGAGCGCTTCGTTGGGGGCGGCCACGGAGGGCCGCCCCTACAATTTTTCCTGCACGAGGACTTGAAAACTTGCAGCCATGCCATTGGGGAGAATTAACTCGCGGCAACCAGTTCGCAAGCGCAGCGTTTCCGCCTCATCCACAGTTTCACTTACCCTCAACTCCAACTCCTCAAGCAGTCCTTCACTCATCAGGAACCGATCCTGGCGTTCAAAGGTTATTGTCTGCAAATTGAAACCAGTGCCGATTTGAATGACATCAGACCAATTCACTGAGCTTGTGATGTCCTGTTCACCCGGCTGTGTCAGCAAATCGTGTACAAACTGCTGGCGGCTAAAGCTTCGCAACGTTCCCGCTGGACGAGCAGAAGGCGAAAATATCTCAGACGCCGTGGCCCCGTAGTCTACTGTTACAACATACCCTCGACCGAGCGTCTCAGCCGCCGTCCCTATCCACTTCCTTAATTCCAGATTCACTTCCGCAATCTGGCCCTCCGCCAAACTGATCGGCATTCCCGCAAAATATTTGGCCAGTTCAGAAGTTGAAGGCCTTTGGATAATCCATTCGAAACTTCCCTTGTCGTTTGTATGAACAAAAAACTCGGCAAGTTCTCCGTCGCGAACTGTCACTCGATGAACTGGAAAAGCATCAAGGAGTTCGTTCGAAAATATCACTCCGATCGGAACACTCCCCAGCTGTGACATCCTGGCAAATTCCACTTGCGTCCCAAACCTCGCGAGCCGCTCTGCCGCCAACGCACGTGCCGAAGGACTCAACTCATCGATGACGTAACGAGTTGCTTTAAATACTTCCGGCGAGCGCAGCCGAAGTGTGTCGAGTACTCCTTCCGCAAACTTGCCCGAACCAGCGCCGGCCTCGAACACCACCCAACTTTCAGGTTCACCAAGGTTGTGAAACAGACGTGCAAAGTATTTAGCGAATGTAGCCGCAAAGAGCACGCTACGCTCCGGACTCGTCCAGTAGTCGCCTTTCCTACCCCAGCGCTCATCTTCACGAAAGTAATATCCCGCTTCGTCGTCGTAGAGCGCGGCCGCCATGAAATCATGAAAGGTGATCGGGCCTTCGCTTTGGATACGCGCGCGCAGGCGGGCATGAAGCGACAACATCTTCTATTGCTTGGTGGTATCGTCCTTGTCCAGCAGGCGAGTTGTGTTTTCGGTGATGCTGGGCGGTTGGAAAATTTCAGCGGTATTAGGACGCGTGCGCCACGTTGGTGGCTTGGCCGCAGCGGGTGGCAGCGCTCCGGCTCCCGGCGTCGCTTGAAACTGCGCCGGCATCACAGGAGGAGCGTAAGTCGGCATCATGTGTCCGTAGCGAGGCGCTCCTTCCTCAAACAGCCCCGCGTAGAGCATCCGCAACAAGCCACCCAGGAAAAAGAAAATTGCCGCCATCGGCGTGAGGATGTCAAAGAGGTTTCCGGCGTTGAAGCTGCTGAGCACACCGAGAAGCGGAACCAGGATTACGCCCAGCAATAGCAGCAGCGCGCCCTGCTTGACCCCCTTGCGGCGCGCTGAGGGCTCTTTGCTAATTGGTCCAGGATAGGACGGAAGCAGGCCGCCGGTTGCCAGCACCTGAAGTACAGCCTCGAGCGGAAAGCCACAACGGGAACAAAACCTAAGGCTGGCGGTAATCTGTTGTTGGCCACATTGCGGACAAAACATCTTCGGTCTCTCCAGAAACGGATCTATCACAGCAGTTCGAATTGCCAATTGCCGATTGGCGAATTCCGATTACACTGCGCAGACGAAGTGATCTTGACTTCACTTTGAATCACCTTCATTTTTCGCCGCCAGTATGACAGCGGCGCGCTCAAGATTTCCAGCCGCGCGCTGCAGCGTTTCCAAAAGCAGCTGAATTAGGGGCTCTCTCTCATCGCTTGGCAGCGGAATTAGTTTTTTCAGATCTTCGTCATTTTTGAGGCGGGCGAAACACTCCTTCCGCGTCTGGGTAACCTCATCGAGATATTCATTAACTAACGCCGGTGTGGAAAGCGTTTCCGGCAACGTCCATTCGAAGGGGTCGTCCCAAAGGTTGGCGTTCAGGCCGCCGCAGGTTTGCTCCACGGCTCCAGCGCTCTTTAGGATTAGTTCTCCCACCGAGGTGGTATTACCAGGCAGGCCCACGGGTCGATACAACATCTCGCCCGTTATCTGCTGCAGAAGATTGCGCGTGCGGAGGTCAACAAGGGCAAACTCCCGCTCCAAACTCTCAACCACAGCGCGAGGTGATTGAGCCTGGGTAGTGACCGAGCTGTTCATGGGGAGAGTGGGCGGCGACTGGAGTTAACGATCCTTAACGCGTCGATCCGATTCCTGTAGGACCGTGCCGAAGCTGCGACCGCCAAAACTGAATCCGGTGTAGATCTTGCCCTTGGTTCCAACTCTTGATCCGCGCGATGGCACCCCACGCGTAGTGACGACCCAAAGCCGGCCGGTGCCATCGTCGATCTCGTAAGCGCCATTGCCCAACACGCCGTAGCTGTCGGTAACCGTGCCGACAATCCCAACCTCTTTGTTGCGATAGCGGCCGGGGTCAGCGTTGATCCGGGAAATCGTTTCTTGTTTTGGGCAGGCAGTTAGAAGAAGTGCCCCGATCAAAATCAGCGAGCCCAGGCCCGCCCGTTTTGCTAAATGCATACGCGTCTCCTTTTCCGTTGAGTTCCTTGACGGGAGAGCGCCGCACTCGGACCACCGATGCTCGAACGAAGGGAGCGGCGTTACAGAGATGCAAGACTCGCGGAAACAGTTTTCCGCGAGTCTCGCCAGGCAAAATACTTTACTTGCCAAACCAGCCAATCGGCTTGCCGGAAAGATCGACCCAGACGCTTTTCACGTTGGTGTACATCTCCAGGGCGTGCTTACCCATTTCCCTGCCGTAGCCCGACTGTTTATAGCCACCGAAGGGTGAAGCGGCATTGAACATGTTGTAGGTGTTAATCCAGATCACCCCGGCCCTGATTTCCTTCGCGAAGCGATGAGCGCGAGTTATATCTTTCGTCCAAAGACCGGCCGAGAGGCCGTAGATCGTATCGTTGGCTTGCTTGATGAGGTCGTCTTCATCGCGGAAGCTAATCACCGAGACCACTGGTCCAAAGATTTCTTCCTGGGCCACGCGCATCTGGTTTTTGACGTCAGAGAAGATTGTTGGTTGGAAGAAGTAGCCCTTCTGGAAAGCACCTTCCAGCTTCGGCGACGTTCCCCCACTGACCACAGTCGCGCCTTCCTTTTGCGCGATGTCACAATACCCTTTAATCCGATTGAGCTGTTCTTCGGAAACTTGCGGGCCCATGTGGGTCGCTTTATCCATCGGATCGCCAACGTTGATGTTTGCTGACTTCTCCTTGAGGCGGCTGACGAACTCCTCCTTCACATCTTCCTGCACAAAGAGACGCGAGCCAGCGCAACAAACCTGCCCCTGATTGAAGAAGATTCCCATCATAGCGCCACTGACTGCCTGCTCCAGGTCAGCATCGGCAAAGACGATGTTCGGAGCCTTCCCACCGAGCTCGAGAGAGACTTTTGTTAGATTATCGGAGGCTGCTTTCGCCACAAGCTTGCCCACTTCAGTAGAGCCGGTGAAGGCAACTTTGTCGATACCGGGATGAGCAGCAAGGGCTGCTCCGGCAGTTTCACCGTAACCGGGTACGATGTTCACCACACCTTCCGGAAAACCCGCCTCTTCGATCAACTTTCCCAACTCCATCGCATTCACGGGAGTTTGTTCGGCAGGCTTCAAGACCACCGTGTTGCCGGCTGCCAGGGCCGGGGCCAGTTTCCAGGCTGCCATCAGGAGCGGAAAGTTCCAGGGAATGATTTGTCCGCAAACGCCGACTGGCTCACGTAGCGTGTAATTGAACATCTGGCCGGGAACCGGAATCGTTTCGCCTTCGATTTTCGTGGCCCAGCCGGCAAAGTATTCAAAGTTTTCCGCAACCTGGGGTAAGTCGACGAAGGAAGATTCCTTTATCGGTTTGCCGTTGTCAGCAGTTTCGAGCGCGGCGAGCTCGCTACTGTTTTCTTCAATCAACTGCGACAGTTTGTAGAGCATCCGACCGCGATCGCGCGCGCTAATCTTCGACCATTTGCCCTCGAACGCACGCCGGGCAGCAATAACTGCTTTATCGATATCTGCTTTATCTGCTTCAGCCACTTCGGCCAGGGTTTCTCCTGTGGCGGGGTTTGGTGTCTTGAACGTCTTGCCCGATTCAGCATCAACCCACTTTCCATCAATAAGAAGTTGATACTTCCGCGGCGTTTTCGTTTCGGCTGGTTGCACAGATGACATTGTTTTGCTCCTCTATCTTTCTACTACCGTAGGGCTAATTTCATGTGGCATCGTTTGGTTAACGGGGAACGACAAACGGTAGTTTGTCTGTAAAGCCACCTTAGAAGTCGGTCGTACCTGCAAGTAACTGCCGCAGCACGAAAGGAAGAATTCCGCCGTGCTGGTAATAATCAATCTCAATTGGGGTATCAATGCGCAGGGTGACTGGCACCGATTCTCTTTCCCCATTCGCGCGAGTGATGACGAGCGTCAGATCTTGCAGTGGCGACACTCCCGTTTCCAGACCGGTCAAGTCAAACTTCTCACTGCCGTCTAAACTCAACGCCGCGGCATTCACACCTTCTTTAAACTGGCAGGGTAGAACTCCCATCCCCACCAGATTGCTGCGATGTATTCGCTCGAAACTCTGAGCCACGACTGCTTTGACGCCAAGCAGGCGCGTTCCCTTCGCAGCCCAGTCACGAGAGCTGCCAGTCCCATATTCCTGTCCGGCAATTACAACGAGAGGCACGCCTTCGCTTTGGTATCTCATCGCCGCGTCGTAGATGCTGAGCCGGTCACCACTGGGATAATGAATTGTGACGCCGCCTTCTACTCCGGGGACCATCAGGTTCCTGATGCGTACGTTGGCGAAGGTTCCCCGCACCATCACTTCGTGATTACCACGCCGCGCGCCGTAGCTGTTGAAGTCTTCAATCGCGACGCCTTTTTCCTGAAGGTATAGTCCCGCAGGCGAAGACGACTTAATGGCGCCAGCCGGACTTATATGATCTGTCGTCACGGAATCACCGAAGATCGCGAGAGCGCGGGCGTCGTGGACGTTCTGCCATGTCCCCACTTCGTTGCTGAAGTTTTCAAAGTAAGGTGGCTCGCGAATGTAAGTGGATTCCGGATCCCAATTGTAAACGTCACCGGTGGTTGTCGGAATGTCGTTCCAAAGCGGGTTTTGATCAGCAAAGTTGCCGTAGAGCTGTCGATACGTTTCCGGCTCGAATGCAGAACGAAGCAGACTGCTGATCTCTTGCATGCTGGGCCAAACGTCGCGCAGATAAACCGGCTCACCGTCCGATCCTTTGCCAAGCGCATCTTTGGTTAAGTCGACGTCGACACGGCCAGCGAGCGCAAATGCAACGACAAGCGGCGGGCTCATCAGAAAATTTGCCTTGATACTTTGATGTACTCGCGCTTCGAAGTTGCGATTGCCCGACAATACGCTCGCGGCGATCAGATCATGATCCACTACGAGCTGTTCCACTGCCGGATCGAGCGGGCCGGAGTTTCCGATGCACGTCGTGCAACCATAGCCAACGATGTTGAAGCCAAGCTTATCGAGATACGGCTGCAGGCCGGTACGCGCGAGGTAATCCGTCACAACCCGCGAGCCTGGGGCCAAAGAGTTCTTCACCGTCGTTCTTACCTGCAAACCGCGCTCGACGGCTTTTTTGGCGAGCAGGCCGGCGGCCAACATCACACTCGGATTCGAGGTGTTAGTGCAGGAAGTGATCGCAGCGATCAGGACATCACCGTGGCCCAAATCAACTTCCGCATGTGGAAACTCTTCCGGATGAACTTCTACCAGGCGGTCTGG
Organism: Pyrinomonadaceae bacterium; assembly: GCA_963826235.1. Classification (GTDB taxonomy): domain Bacteria; phylum Acidobacteriota; class Blastocatellia; order Pyrinomonadales; family Pyrinomonadaceae; genus PSRF01. The sequence continues at coordinate 648,710 of CAWGWE010000004.1, forward strand.
AGTTGGTCGATTGTTCACCATCTCGGTTTCGGTCCAGACACTGGTGTTGCTCGGCGTTACGACACCGCCGGCTGCAATCGGCACAGATTCCGGTCGTTGTTCCCCGCCGCCGCCAATTGGCGCTTTAGCAATATCGATCGTGCCAACCCTGGCGAAGTACCTTAATGAGATTTCTTCGGCTGACTTTCCGTAACCACCCTCACCTGCGGGCTTCTGTAGCAGCGCGGCAAAACGTTCCTTCAGATCCGGCAACTCAATTCGATCCTGCGGACGTTTCGGCCCAGCCACACTCGGACGAATGTCGCCCAGATCGAGTTCGAGCAAAGAGCTGTATTTGCACTCGCCCTTGCGCGGAATTCCGAACATACCCTGCGCGGTGTAGTAGCTGCGCACCGCGGCGACCTGAGCGTCGTCTCGACCTGTCGCTTTCAAATAGATGCACGTTTCTTCGTCGATTGGGAAAAAGCCCATCGTTGCTCCATACTCCGGCGCCATGTTCGCAATCGTCGCGCGATCGACAACCGAAAGACTCGACGCGCCCTCCCCATGAAATTCGACGAACTTGCCCACTACCCTGGCCTGTCTCAGCATCTCCGTGACTCGCAGTACCAGGTCCGTAGCAGTCACACCTTCTTTAAGAGTGCCACTGAGACAAACTCCAACAACATCTGGAGTGAGAATGTAAACGGGCTGACCAAGCATTGCGGCCTCGGCTTCAATTCCGCCAACTCCCCACCCAACAATTCCCAAGCCATTGATCATCGTCGTGTGGGAGTCCGTGCCTACGAGCGTGTCAGGATAGTAAACGGTATGTTTCTCCCAAACGTTCTTCGCCAGGTATTCAAGATTCACCTGATGACAAATCCCTATCCCGGGCGGGATCACATTGAAACCGTCGAAGGCCTGCGTTCCCCACTTCAGAAACTGATAGCGGGAGTTGTTGCGCTTGAACTCCATCAGCATGTTCTTCTCAAGCGCATCAGCCGTGCTGGAAAAATCAACTTGAACCGAGTGGTCGATGACCAAATCAACCGGGACGAGCGGTTCGATGACTCCCGTGTTCTTTCTTAAACGCGCGACCGCAGAACGCATCGCCGCCAAATCAACGAGGAGCGGAACGCCGGTAAAGTCCTGCAACAGCACACGCGCGACTACGAACGGGATCTCCTCAATGCGAGCAGCGTTTGGTTCCCAATTGGCAAGACCGCGGATGTCTTCTTCGGTGATACGTTTGCCGTCGAAGTTTCGCACCAGGGATTCGAGAACTATGCGGATACTCACCGGAAGCTTCGAGACGGGGCCGACATTCTCTTTTTCTAGTTGTGGAAGCGAGTAAAACTGGCCGGATAAACCGGGGGCGGGAGTGAACTGCTGAAACGAATTAAAGGGACTGTTGGGCATACTGAGCTTATCGAAGCGGAGAAAAACTGGGTGCGTCTCCTAACGCATCTAAGACGATCTGTTAACGATTTTCATTGTTTTGATGTAGTTGAGTTTAGAGGCCTGGTCAGCAATCGTCAAGCAGAGCATTTATGAGCCTGGGGATTTTGGAGTGCTGTGGCAGACCGAAGCGCGACGCCGCTTTGAATTCCTGTTAGCAGAATGGTTAAAAACCAAAGCGCCGTCGACATTTCGATCTGCCGGTGCACTCAAAGGATTGCTCGTCTCTCCGGTGCTTTGTTATAGTCGCTTCGAAAACCCCCTCAACTCTGCTTTGAAATTCGGGTAGTTTAACGGGAGGCCTGGTCGCCATTTCCGGCGGCAAGATCGAGGACGGTAACTATGACCAACAAACCTGCGAAAGACTTCGAGTATCTGGCGAACGATCCTGACTATGTTCCTGATCCTGAGATTGAAGAGTTTATGGAGGGAGAGATTTCGCGAGCACCGAAGGATCCGGAGCTTCTGGCGCACCGGCTGCGAGACAACACCGCAGCATCGCCGAGTGACGCCGGTGGCGATCTGGATGCCTCGTGGGAAGACGTGAACAACAGTGGCTCAGAATCGGTGGCCGGACACAACCCGACTCCCGATCAGTCTGATGTTGAGGAGAACGCGCACGCCCTGGGGGTAAGCTACGAAGACAACGAAGAGCTGGAATTCATCGACAAAATTGAGCGGAGAGATCGCGATCGTTTTGAGCTGGATCCGCGTTCGAAGGCAAGTGAGGATACCATCTGAGAGACTATTGAGTTGCAGGAGGATATTTTGCGCGATCCTGTAAAGTAATCCGCTTGATGGTTATCTTTTCAGCGGGCGTTTCGGTCTCAGGTGCGACCGGCGCTCGCATTATTATTTCCGCATTACCCAGTCCCGCGATGATCCGTCCAAAAAGGGTGTAGTCCTCGTCGTAGTCCGGCTCACGTCGCAACGTGATGAAGAACTGGCAATTTGCAGAGTTGCGAGCCGTCGCTTCGGTTTGTCCAGGTTCGCCGGGCGGACTCGCTTCCCTCCGCGCCGCTCCGACACTGCCGCGTTCAAAAGGCAAGTCGCTAAATTCACCCGGGACATTCGGGTAAGGTGAATCGCCCCTGCCGTCGTTCTCCGGATCATTGTCCCGGGACAGTGGATCGCCTCCCTGAATCAAAGCTGAATCGGCATTGATCCGATGAAACGTCGTACCATCGTAAAACCCCTCATGAACCAGTTTTTTAAAGCGCTCCACCATCTGCGGCGCGACATTCGGATAAAGCTCGATCACGATCTCACCAAAGTCTTCCGTCTCGATCACAGCGACCTTTGCGTCAGCGATCGGCTTGACGCCCGTCTTGATCTTAACTGTCTCTTCGTCCGTGCCTGTAAACTTTGACTGGTTACAGGCAGACAGCGCTAGTACGAAGATGACGGTACAAACAAATGCTGTGAATCTGACATTCATCTTAAAAGGCTTTTCTACTGTCGATCAGAATTGTGACTGGACCGTCGTTCACAAGTTCCACCTGCATCATCTTCCGGAAACTGCCGGTGGCGACATCGGCAACACTACGCCTGACCTTTTCCACAAAAAGTTCGTAAAGTGGTTCAGCGACCTCGGGCGGCGCCGCATCACTCCAGGACGGCCGCAAACCGCGGCGCACATCGCCATAGAGAGTAAACTGTGACACCACCAGCAAGCCACCGCCGGTTTCTGTAACTGCCAAATTCATCTTGCCTTCAGCATCATCACAGATTCGCAGGGCCACAATCTTATCCGCAAGATATTCTGCGTCACGAGGCGAATCGTCGACAGCCACACCTAACAAAACGACGAGACCTTTTCCGATCTCGCCGACTGTTTCGGAAGCTACGCTTACCCTGGCGCGCGTCACGCGCTGCACGACGGCTCGCATCCTTAATCAACAAATTTCATCGACGTAAAAAGTTATAGGTGATAACGCCGGTGACCTTTACGGGTGTCCCATTAAGTTTAGTGGGAGCGAATTCTGAAAGATATGCAGCGCGCTCAGAAGTCAGCCAGAGCAACTGCGGGCCCCTCATAGCGCAAGCTCGCACAACTTTACCTTGTTCGTTAATTGTCACCTGCACAACCACCATTCCGACAACACCGGCATTACGGGCTTGTTCAGGATACTCAGGTTTGGGAAGCCTGAGTGCCTTGCCATTGAGAATGCCGCCTTCGCTAAGAAAGGTCGGTCCCTGAGAAGAAGGTCCATGGATCAGTTCGGGATTCTCTTTAGTCTTGCCTCGATATCGCACTGTGTCCGCTTCTTCTGTCTTATTCATTTTTCTCAGTAGACAGATAAAGCTCTGCCGCGCGTCATTCACAGTAATGTCCGCTTCGAGCGGCACCTTATCGTCAAATTCGATTAGCCGGCGGTAGAACGGTTCCGCTTCTTCCAGGGCTCCTTGCGTTTGATAAATCTCGGCGAGCCTGAAAAGGGTGCGCGCCACTTCTCCACTCTGCGGTCCTGAGATCTTTTCCTTGATCGCGAGTACTCGTTTGTATTCCGCCGTCGACTGTTTCACATTTCCTCGTGCGTAGTGCAACCAAGCCAAAACATCCAGAGTCTTTGCTACCTGTAAACTTTCGGCGCCAGATCGCTTTTCCTCTGCCGCAAGAACACGTTCGTAATATCCTTCTGCCTCCTCATACTTCTTCAAGGCAAGGTAAATTACGGCAAGATTGCCTACCGCATCGGCCACACGCTTATCGTCTGCTGGCAGGGCCTGTTCCCGCAGCTTCAAAGCGCGTTTCGCCGGTTCCAATGCCTCTTTAAACTTTCCTTCGTTATACAGCTTGACTGCGGAGTTACTCAGGACTCTTGCTTCAGCGAGTTCAGCGGGTTCAGAAGCATTTGTTTGCTGAGCAGCCTGGAAATTGGTGCTGACGGGCGCGCCGCTCTGATTCCCGGCATTGGAAAGGAACAGGAAGCTGGTAATCAGCGCTAGAAGAGGAATTGGCATTTCAGATCCGTTCTTAAACGCGTCGTCTCACTTCTTCGGCGGTTTGCTTGGCCTGATTTCAACTCTGCTGGGCAAACTTCGTTCGTCGTGATGCAGCAAGTCAATTACAACTCGAGCGACATCGTTCGGCTGTAGTTGCCAGCTCTTCTCGTCGCTTGGTGCGTCGTCGCCAAACTCGGTATTAACCGAACCGGGCATGATGTAACTTACCTTAATTCCGTCGTGCCGGACTTCCTGCATCAAAGCTTCACTGAAACCGTTAAGACCAAACTTTGAGGCGTTGTAAGCCGCCATTTGCGGGTGAGCATTCGTCCCAGCGAGTGAAGAGATGTTGATGATGTAGCCACCACCGCGCTGCTTCATCAGTGGAATCGCTTCGTGACAGCAGTAATAAACTCCGAACAGATTTGTTTCAAGCACGGCGCGAAAATCATCCGGGGCCATCTCTTCGACTTTGGCAAACGTTCCGATGCCCGCATTGTTGATTAGAATATCGACTCCGCCAAACTGTGAAATAGTCCTTTCAAAAACGGCCTTGACCTGGGAATGATCCCTTACGTCTCCGACTATTCCGGTAACCCGTCCCTGCTTCAAGCTGGCGAGTGAAGCAACAGTTTCATCGATCTCGCTACGCTTCCGCGCGCTAATACAGACGTCCACTCCAACCTGCACGAGTGCTTCAGCAATCGCGCGCCCGATGCCTTTGCTGCCGCCAGTAACAATCGCCGCTTTTCCAGTTAAGTCCATTTCATTTGTAGGGCGGACTCTGTGTCTCGCACCTCCTGGTTTTGCATCTTCAATGGTGGGCACGCGGGGCCAGTCCTACAGACTAGCCTTTCAATTTCGCTTTCAGCCGTTCGTTGACAATCTTCGGATTGGCCTTGCCTTTGGAACCTTTCATAGCCTGTCCCACAAAGAAACCAAACAAGGCTTCTTTTCCGGCACGATAATCGGCAAGCTGTTTAGGATTTTTCGCAATCACCTCATCAATAATCCGGTCAATTTCACCCGTGTCGCTAACCTGAACCAATCCTTGTTCAGCAACGATTGTCTCAGCGCCTTTGCCCGTTTTGAACATCTCGACCAGCACATCCTTGCCCTGTTTGCCGCTGATCTTTTCTTCATCAATCATGCGCACGAGCGCTCCCAGCTCAGCGGCCGTTACAGGCGAGTCAGCTGCGGAAAGATTCGCCGCTTCGAGCTCGCGCAACAATTCCGAGCGGAGCCAGTTCGCCGCGGCCCGCGCATTTCCGGAAGCTGCCACAGCACTCTCGTAGAAGTCTGCAAGAGCAAGTTCCGAGGTTAATTGTGAGGCATCACTGAACGTCAGGCTATATTGCGCCATAAATCTCTTGCGGCGCGCTTCAGGTAGTTCCGGCATTGAGCCGCGCACCTGTTCAATAAACTCTTCGCTGACGACGAGAGGTGGCAAATCCGGTTCAGGAAAATAGCGATAGTCATGCGCCTCTTCTTTCGACCGCATTGGTCTCGTTTCCATCAAGCGGTCGTCCCAAAGTCTCGTCTCCTGGCGCAGAGTTCCGCCCGACTCCAACACTGTAATTTGTCGCTCAACTTCAAACTCGATTGCGCGCTGCATGAAACGCACTGAGTTGAGGTTCTTCAATTCTGACTTAGTGCCAAATTTAGTGTCGCCCTTGCGCCGCACTGAAACATTCGCTTCGCAACGCAGGTTCCCCTTCTCCATGTCGGCTTCTGATGCTCCGACCCATTGCAAAGCGCGGCGCACATGGTTCACGTAATCGTACGCTTCCCAGGAAGTTCTAAAATCGGGTTCTGTCACAATCTCGGCGAGGGGGGTTCCCGCACGATTGAGGTCGATGTAGGAATAGCGATCGACGTCGGGTAGTCCTTCGTGAACATTCTTCCCAGCGTCCTCCTCCAAATGCAGACGGGTAATCGCGATCTTCTTGGCGCGCCATTCGACAGGATGACCCGCCTCGTCGCGCTCAGCAGTCATAATTTCCAACTCACCATTTGCTGAGAATGGTTGATCAAACTGAGAAATCTGATAGCCCTTGGGCAGATCAGGATAGAAATAGTTCTTGCGGGCAAATATTGAGCGTTGATTAATGTGCAGGCCCAGCGCGAGTGCGGCGCGAGCGCCAAGTTCGACCACGCGTCGATTGAGGACGGGCAAGGCGCCCGGTAGGCCCAAACACACCGGACAGGTGTTTTCGTTGGGCTCGTCCCCGAACCGAGTTGAGCAACCACAGAAAATTTTCGACTGGGTACTGAGTTGAGCGTGAACCTCCAACCCAATAATTGTTTCCCAACCATTGTGCATCTTAAGAATTCCCGTTAAGCGCAATTATCGTGTGAAACGAGTATAACACCCTCAAAAAACAAGCTCGCAACAGCGTTGATTCTGTACCCGGCACAAAATCTTTGCATTGAGACGCCGCGGTTTGGTATACACTGCGCAGATTCGCTGGTTAACTTGCCCTTTGCGGCGGACACGTGGTGCACCCTCGGCATTGCGCCCGCTTAGTTGTCAAACCTTTTCACAGAGGAGTTAGACACAACATGGCAAAGACGGTTTGCAAGATTCTAGGGTTCGTATTTTTGCTCGTCGGTCTTCTGGGCTTTACCCAACTGCTGGCTTTCACTGGCGCTCATCTCACACCAGCCCATAATATGGTGCACATCGTTTCCGGTGTAATTGCGCTGTACTTTGGGTTTGCCGGCTCGCTGTCGGGAGCCAGAGGCTTTTGCCTCGTTTTTGGAATTGTTTATTTGGCCCTCGGAATCTTCGGAATGCTGATGGGCACACCTCCGGATAGGATGTGGCATGTTGGACCGTTAGAGCTGGGCACAGCGGATCACGGTATTCACTTGATGCTGGGCGCCATATTTCTTGCCGGCGGTTTATTTACTAAGAAGTAGGTTTTCAGTGCGCGGCGTTTCGCGCGTACTTCAGATTCAGGTTGCAGGACTGCTGGTTCGGTAAGTGATGCAATTGCATCCTCAACCAGCCGGTCTTGCAACCTGAAGTTTCTTTCACGGCAGGAAACTCAGTAGCGATCTCACCTCAGCTGCACTACACTTCGAAGCACAACCTGCTTAGCTGGCGCCCTGAACATGCGTTCAACTGCTTACATAACTGTTCTGGTTTGTCTCTGGCTTATCGCCAGCCCGAATCTGAGCGCTCAGGAAATCCAGGGCAGCAACCAGCCTGCCCAGGACGACGAAATCATCCGGGTGGAAACGAACCTCGTTTCTATTCCTGTGAGCGTGAGGGACCGGAAAGGGCGGTTTGTAACAGACCTGCGGGAACAGGATTTCCAAGTCTTCGAGAATGGCGCGCGCCAGGCTATCGCGCACTTTGCGCCAATAGACCAACTATTCTCCGTTGTGCTGCTGATAGACACGAGCGGCTCGACCCAAATCCGCCTGAAAGACATACAGGATTCAGCCATCGCGTTCGTAGATCAACTGCGCTCGGACGATCGTGTGCTGCCCATATCATTCGGTAACGAAGTTGTCGCGCTTCTGCCCAGCTTTACCAGCGACCGCGAGACTCTGCGCGCTGCCATCAGGCGAACACAAACGGGACTGAAGAGAAGTTCAACTGGCGAGACAATCTCGGTCCGCGGCAAGACCTACTCGGTTATGTACGCAGGCACGCGCCTCTACGACGCCGTTCATGTTGCCAGCGAGCTCTTCGAACCTTTGGAAGGCCGCAAGGCCATAATCCTTTTCACGGACGGCTTCGACAGTGCCAGCCAAGTGGGGACGCTGAAGAGCACGGTGCAGCAAGTGGCGAAACGAGAAGCCGTAGTCTACGCAGTGCAATATTGTAATTACTGCGAGATCAAAGACGTGATGAGCCGGCGGCCAGCGATCGTGCAGGCGAACAATTATCTGGAAGATTTGGCCAAACGGACCGGCGGCCGCTTCTATCATGCGAAAGACATGAAGAAAATCGCGCAGGCGTTCACGTCCATCGCCGAAGAACTGCGGCGACTCTATAGCCTGGGCTATTACCCGACGGCGCAAGTAGAACCGGGAGCTGTCCGGCAGGTCACAGTGAAGGTTAATCGCAGTAACCTGGTTGTACGTGAGCGCAAGACCTACACGCAAAAGACAACCAAGCCCCAATAGCACACGCATCGAGGCGCCCGCTGCCGTGATCTTGAGTCCCGCGCAGGACGGGTACAGCGTAAAGCCCAGGGCGTAAGCCCCAGGAAACGATACAAAAAGGATCATGAGCCCGCGAAGTGGGCGGGCAGTTTAAGCCTTACTCTCGCCCGCTCCGCGGGCTCTGCTATTTATTGATGGCTCCACACCCAGGGCTTACGCCCTGGGCTCTACGTTGCATGCGTGCTGCGCACGCTCAATCAAAACTTAAGTGCCGCGCCTGCCCGACCCGTCAGTCCCGGCGTGCGAAAGCCGCTTTCGAAATTGTCGCGGTCGAACAGATTGTCGACGTAACCAAAGAAGCGCAACGACCGTGATTCGCTCAACGGTAACGTGTAGCTTGCGCCGAGATCTGCTTTTACAAGACCGCGAAAACGGTAAGCCCGGCTGGAGAACGACGCGTCGAATATGGGAGCCAGATAATCGCTCGAGGCGGCCAGGTCGAAATTAACCAGAAGGCGACGACCGAAGCGTTGTGTAACAACGAGCGAGAACTGATGATCGGGGATCACGAACGATTGCAGCACGCCGGGCACTTGCGGCGTACGCTGCAAACTCTTCGTATAGGTGTAACTTGCCGTGGCGTTCAGTGTAGGCGTGGGGGCCGCCGTTAGACTCAACTCCATTCCCCGAGCAATGCCGCCGTTGCTATTGCGATAACCACCAAAGCGGCCGAACGGATCGGTTGCCGGATTGATGGCGCCCGAGAAGTCGAAAGTAATCACCTGCTGAAGCCGCGTGTAGAAGTAAGTTGCTGAAGCGCGCAGGCGGTTCCTGGAAAACATCTGATCGATCCCTGCATCAAACGCAATTGAACGATCCGGTTTCAGGCGGGGATCGCCGATCGGGGAAAAGCCAAAGAAACTGTCGAAGAACGTGCCAAAGCGTTCGAAGAGCGAAGGCACGCGATAGCCATTACCGACGTGAGCACGCAACTTCGTGCCAGCCGTACGGAACGTGTAGGCAACCGACCCATCACCAGTGTAGGCGGTGGGTGGTGACAGAAAAGTTAGACCCGCGTAAGGCGACGTGGCTGCGGGCGTGAACTCCGGCTGCCGGAGTCGGAAGAACTGCGCTCGAAAGGCTGCGGAAATTTGCAGCCGGTTATCCATGAACCGCAATTGATCCTGGACAAAGAGGGTGTGGCTTGTCTGTGTGGCATTAACATTGGAATTGGCTGAGGGATCTACCGCGAAAGAGGGGTTCTTAAAGTTCTCGCTTTCGAACTCGTAGCCGCCACTAATGAGGTTAGCGCTGCCAGCCCGCAGGTCAAAGCGCGCATTGAATGTGTGGATGCGAGCGTTGAAATCCGATTGCTCGTTGCCGCCAATCGGTTGGAACCCGACTCCCAAGGGTCCGCTAATAGTACTGCGATTAGTAGCCAGACCCTGATAACTTATCGTGTAACTAAGTGCCTCATTCGGCCGCTGCGAAAAGATGATCGCGCCCGATAAGAAATTTGCTTTTCGCAGATTGTCTGGATCATTCGCCCCAGGGATGAAGGTGGCCGCGCCAACATTAAGTTGCGGGATCGGAACGCCTGCTTCGAAGCGTCGCTGTTCCGTGAGCGAGAGTGGAATAGCCTCGACGATTCCAATTGCAGGTATGGTGCCGATTCCCAGTGGATTGCTGTTTAGCTGTAACCGTGAGTTTACAGTGTAGAGGCGGCCGGAGAGTGTCGTCGTGGGTGTTAAATTAAAGAGCACGCGCCCTTGTCCGCTCGTATTGCGTGCTTCATCCTGACCGTCGATTCCACGCGTGACATTCAGGTGTGAAAAGCCGCCGCTGTAGACCAGACTATTGCTGCGCGTGCCACCGGCTAGTTGGGCACGCCCGCGAAACATTCCCAGGCCTCCGCCCTCCGCTAGCAGCGTCCCGTGAAACGGCCCACCACCCTCGTCAGTTACTAGATTGATAACTCCTCCTATGGCGTTCGTGCCATAGAGTGACGAGCCCGATCCGCGCAGAACTTCAACCTGGCTTACATCCGTGACGATTAGGTCCTCTAAAAAGCCCGAAGCGTCACCCGTTATCGCAGCCGCATCGCGAAATCGGAGACCATCGATCAATACAGCCGTGTCCTCGTTGCGCAAGCCTCGGGTTTTGATAGAGGTGAACGAACCTGGTCCGCCCAGCTGTTGGACTCGCAGACCCGGCACCGTACGGAGTGCCTCAGCGATACTCGACTCGTCCCGGTCATCCATCTCCTTTTGATCGACTACCGTGATCGCCTTGGATACTTCGTCGACAGGTTGTGCCGTGCCTTGCGCCGTGATGACAACTTCCTCATTAACGCCCGCGAGGGGCATTGTGATCTCAAGTGTAATTCCGGCGCCTCGCTCGAGCAGCAGCGACTGAGTCTCACCAGAAGCGAAACCCGGCGCCTCTGCTTTGATTAAATACTCACCGGGCGGCAATCGCTTGAAAATACAGCTGCCGTTGTTATCCGTGAGTGCTCCGATTCGCACTCTATTGTCTCGTGTGTAAAGCGTCACTTCGGCCTTGGGAATAATCGCGCCTTGCGGGTCTGATACGCGAACGCTGATTTGCGCGCCAGCCTGATTGTCTTGTGATTGAATTGCCTGAGGAGTCAGCAGAAAAAGCAGAGCCAGAAAGCTGACCGCCTTAATTGTTAGGCGAGATCGCTTTTGCGAGTTGTCTTGAAATCTGGTTTTCATGTGTAGAGTCTCCTGCCCGTCGCAGTGCGAGCTTTACTGAGGGGTGACGGCCAGGTTTCCTGACTTGCGACTCAACTCGAACGGCCTTCCCATTCTTTTGGAACAGTGGCTAAAGCGTATTTGAGCGTCTTCGTCGCCAACAGTTGCGCGGGCAGTGGCGGCCTTTGACCGCCTTCCCTCGAACCGTCACCCGTATGATTGGAAGCGGGACAGACCCGTCTCCCTGTTTACCGGCGCCCTTTGTGCGCCGGCGTGATGCGTGGCGCGCCCGACAGCGGATGGGCGTCCACCAGAACCTCGATGTCTAACACGCTGCCTAAAAGTTCTGTAGTCAAAACTTCGTGCGGGCTGCCGGCGGCAATCACGCGACCGTTCTTCAACAGAACAACTAAATCGGCAAACTCCGCTGCGAGGTTGATATCGTGAGTAACAATGACGGCTGCCGTTTGATCGCTGTCACAGCGCGCCCGCACCAGCCTCAGCATCGAAGCTTGATGAGCAAGATCCAGATTCGCGGTAGGCTCGTCGAGCAAGAGAATGCTCGCGGCAGTCGCAAGAGCGCGGGCCAATACAGCGCGTTGACGCTCGCCTCCCGATAGTTCATTCATCAGTCGCGACCCGAATGCTTCCAACTCGGTCTCGCGCAATACGTCAGCGGCTATCTCCAGATCGCGCTCCGATTCCCAGCCCCACATGCCCCCCGACCAGGCGTATCGACCACCAAGAACGTACTCCAATACCGAGACCGGAAACGCCAGCACAGCCTCCTGTGCCACCACCGCGATGCGTTTTCCCACCGACCGTCGCGGGTACATGTGAAGTGGTTTACCGTTCAGGAGAACTTCCCCTCGCGTCGGTTGAATAGTGCCGTTGAGAGCGCGCAATAGAGACGACTTGCCGGCGCCGTTCGCACCAACAATCGCGGTCATATTTCCCGCCGCGATGCGTAACGAGACGTCAACGACCGCCTTACGCGGTCCATAGCTAATACTTAGGTTTGAAGCTTCCAACATTCTTAAAGCCTTGCGGTCTTAGTAATTCTTCTCATCAGCCTGGTGCGCCAAAGGCCCACGTTCAGGTAGATTCCCGACAAGGCTGAGAGACCAGTCAGCACAGATAAGGTTACGAGCAAAGGAACCTGCCAACTCCCGGCAAAGAAGTAGAAATGCGCCTGACGAAAATATCTGGTAAGCAACCCCGGTGGCGGAGTTTTGATCACGGCTCCAGTTTCAGCATCAATCAGCAAAGAATCTGCGCCCATACCGCCAACAGCCTGATAAACGGGCCGACCGTCTCGCATTAACAAAGTTAGGGCGGTTGTAGGTAATTGTCTTCCGGCAAACTGGTCGGCGCGCTGCATCGCTTCCGAAGGCGTTATCTGGACCCTTTCCGATTTAATGGTTTCGATCTTGCCGCCTTCGACGGCGTTGGGCCACGCGTACAACAACCCGCTCGTGGCCCACGCGAATACCGGAATTGCCACAATTAATCCCAACCAGATATGCGTGCGATATACAAAGGCTCTCATAAATTGTCCTTCGCTCTCGAACAGCCTTCGACTTAACGAACAACTACCCTAGCCACGCTTCAACAAATAAATAAACAAAGGCGCTCCAATCAAAGCTGTGATTGCTCCCACCGGCAGTTCTCTCGGCGCGATGATGATTCGGGCAATCGTGTCGGCCACGATAACGAAGAGAGCTCCCGATAGGGCGGCAGCCGGGATCGTGATGCGATTGTCGCTGCCGAGTGAAAGTCGCACGAGGTGTGGCACGACGAGACCGACGTAACCGACTGAGCCCCCTGAGGCGACTGAACTTCCCACCAACAAACTCGCCGCCACAAAAACTATAAGGCGCACTCTTCTGACCTCAACACCCAAGTCAAAAGCGTCTCGTTCGCCCAGCATCAACAAGTTCAACGATCGCGCGTTCGCTGCGAGCACGAGGGTTGCGCCTACCGCTATTACGATCGCGAGCACGAGAAGATTTGTAGTGGCTCCGGAAAGATCACCAAGGAGCCAAAATGTGAACGCGCGAATGCGGGTGGCGTCCATTAACGTCGTCACGAAAACAATTGCTGATGAAAGAAATGTTGTAACGATCACGCCGGCCAGAACCAGTCGCTCGGGAGTTGCGCCAGCTCTTCCCTGCCCGAGCCGATAAACTACGAGTGTCGCAAGCAGGGCTCCAACAAATGCCAGTAGAGGACGGCTCCAATCGAACGGTCCAAAAAAGACCAGCGCGATCATCGTGCCCACCGCCGCACCGTTGGAGATGCCGAGCAGATAAGGCTCGGCCAAGGGATTACGCAGCAGCGCCTGATAGCTGGCGCCTGCAGCGGCTAAGGAAGCGCCAACCGCGCCGGCCAGTAAGATTCGCGGGAAGCGGATCTCGAGCAGTATCGTCGACTGCTCAGGGGTCAAGCCGCACCGTGCTTTGCCGAAAGAAAACAACGCGCACAGCGACGACTGAGCTGGAAGACTTTCACTTCCTAAAAGCGAGGTAACAACTATTGCGGACAACAACACCAACAGAAGCAGTCCGCAGGCGATCAGCGTCCGGCGCAACGTGACGCGCGCTCCCATCCTGCTTATCTGTTTTTCTCCGATAATTGTCGCCATCTAGTTAAAGGCTTCAGGATGAAGCCCGCGAGCCAGCTGCTCCAAGCCGTCGATGGCACGCGGGCCAGGTCGCACGAGGAGATCGCCGTCGATCTTGAACACCTTGCCATTTGCAACGGCAGGTGCTCGTTTTAGTCCCGCCGCCACGTCGGAGTTTGCGGCGCCCATCGAACCTCCCGTGGGCAGAACGATCGCGTCTGGTTGGGCAGCGACCGCCGATTCCTGACTGTACCTGGGCCAGGCTTCAGGTACGTCAGCAGTGACGGACAACCCGCCCGCGCGCTCGATCAGATCCGTAACAAAGGCATCGCGTCCCGCTGTGTATAGTGGTTCGGCTGAGAGCTGGTAAAAGACTCGTACTGGTTTGCGGTTTTTGACCGCAGCTTCGACTGCCGTAATGCGTCCACGCAGTTTGCCAATAAGGTCGCCGGCTTCTCTTTCCCGACGAAGTAACTTGGCGATATTTTCAATTGAATAGATCACACCTTCCAGGTCGTGAGGGTCGCTGACGTAAACAGGAACGCCGTGTTCGCTCAACTGGCGTGCGAACGCTTCGAGTTGCGATGAGGTGGAGATGAAAATAAGGTTTGGGCGCAGCGCGAGGATACGTTCAATGTTTGGCTGTAAGGTATCGCCAACCTTTTGCACGCTCTTAGCCTGGCTTGGATAATCACAGTAGGTCGTGTTTCCCACCAGAAGATCGCCCGCACCGATAGCGTAGATGATTTCAGTGAGGTTGGGTGCAAGCGTAACCACCCTCTCGATCTTGCCGGATACGCGAATCTCCCGGTTCGCTTCGTCCTTAAGTTGCACGTACTCAGACTCACCGGCATTCGGTTGCAGCGAACACGAGTTGAGAGCAAGCAGGCAGCAGACGAGGAGGGTCGAGAGCGAAAACGCAGAAATTCTGTTGTGTTTTAGCAAGAAGGTCCCACCGTCCTATCCCGCGAAGGAACAGGCTAGCGGTGAGACCTCTGATGAAGGAATCCGTTGCGGCCTGAACACCCATGCGCGAGGTATTCAAAAGGCTGCAAAGCGCGTTGGCAGGTCTCCTGGCTTAGAGAAATCTCGTGGTGCCGACGGCATTCACGATTCTCATCACAGTGGCGCGACCGCGCGGGAGTCTCACCCGCTTCCCTATTCTCCCCGCAACTAGCGGGGCACCTAAGCGCTTTGAAGTACAAAGAACATTTCGTCTGAACGCGGCGGACATTAACACGCGATTTCGGGCGAGTCAACGCGAGGCCCCGAGGTCTGGAGACGCTAGCTTTAGCGCGGGATGAACAATTGCCAATTGCCTATGGCGATTGCCAATTGGATCGTCGCTGTGATCAGAATCTAAAATCGGCAATGGGAAATTGGCAATGTCACTGCCTCTCCAGTAAGATTCTTCGAACTTTCCACACAAGGACCATACATGATCAAAACCGTCGAATGGACTCGTGAAGGCGTACGTATGATTGATCAACGCCTGCTGCCAACTGAAGAAAAGTATCTAATGCTTCGCTCTTATGAAGAAGTCGCTGAAGCAATTAAGAAGATGGTGGTGCGCGGTGCCCCGGCAATTGGAGTCTCCGCCGCCATGGGTTTAGCGCTCGGCACAAAACAATCAGTCGGAACCTCAGTTGCCGATTTGGAAGATGACTTCTCTTACATGTGCGACGTGATGAGCAAAACGCGCCCAACCGCCGTTAATCTCTTCTGGGCGATCGAAAGGATGCGCTCCACGTTCAACCGCGAAAAAGCGAATACGGATAATGTCGAAGAACTGAAAGAGAAACTAGTCGCTGAAGCGCTGAAAATATTTCAAGAGGATTTAGATGCCAACCGCTCCATCGGGCGTTATGGCGCTGACCTGATTCCCGACAACGCTACTGTGCTCACACACTGCAATGCTGGTGCGTTAGCGACTGCCGGCGACTATGGGACGGCGCTCGGCGTGATTCGCGGCGCTCGCGATGCCGGCAAACGCGTTGCGGTGATTGCTGATGAGACGCGGCCGTTTCTGCAGGGCTTGCGTTTGACTGCCTGGGAACTAGCTAAGGACGACATTCCAGTCACTGTAATCACTGACAACATGGCCGGGCATGTAATGAAAAGCGGAAAGGTTGATTGCGTGGTGGTGGGCGCCGATCGCATCGCCGCTAACGGCGATGCCGCAAACAAAATTGGCACTTACATGGTCGCTGTCCTGGCCCAGCAAAACAACATTCCTTTTTATGTAGCGGCGCCAATTACAACATTGGATCTTTCCCTCGCAACCGGCGATGAGATTCCCATTGAAGAGCGCGATGGCTGCGAGATCACTCACATCGGCGGCAAACAAATGGGACCCGATGGCGTAGTTGTTCACAACCCGGCTTTTGATGTAACGCCAAACACATTGATTGCGGCGATCGTCACCGACCGTGGCGTGGCGCGTGCGCCTTACACTGAGAGTTTGCGAGATCTGTTGAGCAACAAGTCGGCGAGTTCTAATGTGTAGATTACTGCGTGGGAGCAAAACGGCTTTGCTTCCACCAGTCGATTGTCAGTTGCAGTCCTTCTCTTAAACCAATCCGCGGTTCAAAGCCTAAGAATTCACGCGCGCGCGTAGTGTCGGCGAGACTATGTAAGACGTCGCCGGCGCGAGGCGGGCGATACTCGACCGCAACGTCCGTTTTACCAGTGAGGTCTTTCACTTCCTTTAAAAGCTCGTTGAGGGTAATGCGCACCCCGTTGGCCACATTGATCACCGTGCCGATACCTTTGGTTGTTTCCGCCGCCTTTAAGTTTGCGTCGACGACGTTAGCAATGTAGGTGAAGTCGCGCGACTGTTCGCCGTCGCCATAAATCACCGGTTGCTCGCCGCTTAACAAGGCCGCGATAAACCGGGAAATGACGCCTGAATACTGCGAGCTCGGGTCCTGACGTGGACCGAATACATTAAAGTATCTGAGTGAAACGGTCTCGAGTCCGTACACGCGAGAGAAGACCTGGCAGTAGTACTCGCCCACTAGTTTAGCCACCGCGTAAGGAGAAAGCGGGTCCGGCAACATGTCCTCTACCTTCGGCAATGTTGGTTGATCACCGTAGGCTGAACTTGAAGCGGCGTAAACAATGCGTCGCACCTTCATTTCGCGAGCAGCGTTCAGCAGGGAAAAAGTCGAGTCAACGGAAGCGATGTGAGTCTGGCGCGGATTCTCTACCGAGCGAGGCACCGAAGGAATAGCTGCTTCATGAAAGACAAGCTCGACGCCTTCCAGGGCTTTGCGCAATGCCTTTTCATCGGCAAGGCTCGCTTGCACGAAATCTACGTCACCGCCGACTTCATTTACATTTTCCCGGTAGCCTGTTGACAGGTCGTCAATGATGCGAACACGTGCGCCGTTAGCGACGAGGGCTGCCGCGATGTGTGAACCGATGAAGCCAGCTCCACCGGTAACCATTACAATTCCCGAAAGGCCCATAAAGGTTTGCTTAAGCTCTGCCAGGGGATTACCGGCCCACTCCTACGTATTCGAAACCAAGTTCGCGTAGATCGTCCGGCTCATAAATATTTCTCAGATCAGCAATGCGCGGGGACTTCATCAGATCTCGAATCCGCTTCATATCCAACGCGCGAAATTGATTCCATTCCGTCACGATGACGAGCGCGTCTGCGTCTCTGACCGCTTCGTACTCGTCCTCAGCGTAGCAAATATTCGAAATGACTTTCGCGGTTTCTTCCATCGCCACGGGATCATAAGCGTGAACCTTTGCCCCGCGTTTTAACAATCCCTGAATAATCTCCTGAGCCGGCGCCTCACGAATGTCATTCGTTTCCGGTTTGAAAGCGAGTCCAAGGACTGCGATCGTCTTCCCTGCAACGTCGCCTACCAGCTTTTCGATCTTCGGCAACATGGCTTCGCGCTGCTTGCGGTTCACTTCGATGACCGCATCAACCATCAGAGAATCTGTCCCGAACTGCCGGGCGACTGACGCCAATGCGCGGGTGTCTTTCGGAAAGCATGAGCCGCCAAAACCCGGTCCGGGATGAAGGAACTTGCTGCCTATGCGTTTGTCCATTCCCATCGCCTTCGCGACGTCATGAACGTCGCAACCGATCTTTTCGCATAAGTTAGCAATTTCATTGATGAAAGAAATTTTCGTTGCGAGAAAGGCGTTGGCGGCGTACTTAGTAAGTTCAGCCGCTTCGAGCGAAGTAATAACGACCGGCGCTTCGATCAAATACAGCGGGCGATAGAGGTCCCGCATGATCGCGATAGCCTCCTGATCCGCGCTGCCGATTACGACGCGGTCGGGCCGCATGAAGTCGTTGATCGCTGCACCCTCACGCAAGAATTCCGGATTTGAAACTATGCCAAATGCCAAGGTTGATTTCTGGTGTTCGCGAATCAGTTTTCTAATGCGTTCGCCCGTGCCGATCGGTACCGTCGATTTTGTGACGATCACTTTGTAACCGTTCATGTGCTGAGCGACGGAGCGTGCCGCTGACTCAACAAAGCTCAGATCGGGAGAGCCATCGGGCAACGGCGGGGTACCTACGGCGAGGAAGATTACCAAAGCCTGCTCGACGGCTTCCTGAACATTTGTGGTGAAACGGAGACGGCCGGCCTGCGCGTTTTTGACGACTAGCTGCTCCAGGCCCGGCTCGTAAATAGGCATGACCCCGGCTTTCAAACGCGCAATCTTCTCGGCATCCACATCTACGCAGGTGACATCGACACCAAACTCAGCGAAACACGCACCCGTTACTAAACCTACGTAACCGGTACCAATAACTGCAATGTGCATTTGAGAACCTTAGAACCTGTAGGCGGGATTGAAACGTCCGACTCAAACAAACTTTGCGGGTCACAGACGACCGAGAGTCGCGTGACCCGCAAGGTTAGTAGTTAATGACCGCAGCGTAAAAGCGTACCGCAGTATTTCTATTGAACGAACCAACGAGTACTTATCTGGAGGGGCTGATCACGATTGGGTTCCCGCCAACTTCCAGCTCGTTGTCTTCTTTCGCGGCGATGATAACGGCAACCACCGCACCACCGACGGCAAGCAGGAGCACTGCAAGGGCGCCGCCACTCAAGCCATCGTCGTCGTCATCTGTTTGTGGATTCGGAGTTCCGGCTGTGCCATTGTTCCCAGCGGCGATTTGCTGAGTGGTTGCGCCTGAGCGCAACTCGGCGAGTCCGGCTTCCGTGGTCACGACAGTGTTGCCGCGATCGGTGCTGACTGTAAACGAAGTGGCCTGGCTACCATCTACGACCACCGCGCCATCTTTAGTTGTGATGTTGACCGAAACACCTGCGACCGTAGAGACCTTAGCGACACCCTTATCCAACATGCCGGTGACGCTCTCTTCGTTGAAGTTGAGAATCAAGCTGGAATTCGGCGACAACTCAACGCGGCCCATCTTGCTCAAGCTCACGATTGCTGTGCTGTTGTTAGCGGTAACTACCGTGCTGCCTGAAAACAGTGTGCCCCCAGAAATAACTTTCTGGCCGTTCACTGTTACTTGGCCGGAAACTGAAAGCTCTCCGGACGCTACCTTCGCACCTGCCAGTGCAACCATTGAGTAAACACTCAGGACTGCAACTGAAACAAAGGCCGCGAGCGTTTTGCGGCTCAAAGATTTGCTGATCATTAACTTTCCTCCCGTATTGTGAAACAAGAATCTTGATTGCTGGCGCTACAGTAAGAAACCAGGGGTGAGACGAATGTCTTGTCAATCCCCGTCTCAAAGATGCACTCGGCCGAACGCTACAAGCGCGAATCACGTTCGCAGGCGCTTAACAGCAGGCTTTTTATTACACGAATATAAGGGCCCTGTCAACGATCATTTGGCCGGATTTGCCACAAAACTGTGCTTTTTTGCCTTGCTTGACAAGATCTTAGGGGCCATAGGACCAGCAGACAGCCCTTGGATCTGCAATGAGGATTACCGGACTCGATGTCACTTTAGACCAGACTGGAATCAGGGCGACGGCACCCGAGGCGAACGGACCGAAACCTTCGCGCCGCGGCTTTGCTCTTCGGGAGGGTTGGCCGATTTCGTTCCCTTCTCTTGCATTTCTGCCTGCTCATAGGGATCCAGTCGCGCAAATACGTAGAAGGTTTCCCCGCTGCGAACACTTCCCAGAAAGCGGAACGTGTAGCCAAAAACCTCATCAACTCGCAGCGTCTCCACCTTGGGTGGTTGCTCAAACAACAATCGCAGCTCTTCTCGCGAGACCGCTTCGAGCTCAGGCAAATAATCGTTTTGGGTTTCGCGAGCGATCCGGATTGCTACCTGACGCAGGGCCCTGATTCGATTCGAATTATGGCGATAATAGGTGGAACTGACCTCGCGGCGACTGGCACGGTCGTCAACCACCTCCTGTTCATTACGCAAATAACCGAGATAGGCTCTAACTACTGGCCCAAACTCGTCCTCCTGCGCAGACACCGGCGGAACCGCGAGGAACAGCCCCAGCGCCAGCAAACAAGCATAGCCAAGTAACAGTGCCGAAGTTGTAGACGTTGACGGCTTCATACGCGAGAGGACCATTGGGAAACCGCTATTACTTAATCGAAGACCGTTATAGTACCAAGCAGAGTTTTTGCTTTGATTGCGCGGGTGTTTCAGCAATGTTACATTGAGCATCATTTCTCGCTCTAAACAACCAACCGATGGCTGACGACACCACCAAAACCGGTTCAAAAGGCAAAAGAGTAGCTCTCGGTGTTACTGGCGGGATTGCTGCCTACAAAGCCGCCGAGGTTTTACGCGGATTGCAGCGCGCGGGCTGTGTTGTGCGCGTGGCCATGTCTCCGCGAGCTTGCGAGTTCATTACTCCCCTCACCTTTCGAGCGCTTTCTGGTTCGCACGTGATCGTTGATGATTATGCCCCAGACAATCCCGATCCAATAGCGCACATTACCTTTTCCCAGACCGTGGACTTGTTGGTCATAGCCCCCGCCACGGCAAACATTATCGCCAAATTTGCGAACGGTGTCGCGGACGATTTTTTAACTTCGACCTACCTGGCGGCCACGGCCCCCGTGCTCCTGGCCCCGGCAATGAACACCTCGATGTGGGAACACCCTGCCACCAGGCGCAACATCGAACGATTGCGTCAGGACGGTGTTCAAATACTCGAGCCGGATGCAGGCGAAATGGCCTGCGGGACAATAGGTCCGGGCCGACTGAGCGAGCCGGAGCGAATTGTTTCCGCTGCTCTGGAGATGTTGGATCAAGCAGGTCAATCAAAACAGCTTCCTCAAGACCTCGCTGGTGAACGGGTGTTAATCACTACTGGCGCGACCCGCGAAGAGTTAGATCCCGTTCGCTTCATTTCAAATCGATCGTCTGGCCGCATGGGCTTCGCCATCGCTGAAGCCGCCCGCGACCGGGGAGCCGAAGTCACTACGGTCGCCGGAATCACCACCGCCACTCCACCCGCCGGCGTGAACCTCGTCCGCACCAGTTCAGCTGCCGAGATGCAGGCGGCAGTCGCGCAGCAGATTAAGAATGCATCTATCTTTATCGCCGCAGCCGCGGTAGCTGATTACCGGCCAGTGCAACGCGCCGCCGATAAGATCAAAAAGAGCGAATCTACCTTGAATCTCAGTCTTGAGCGCACGCCAGACATCCTCGGCGAGGTTGCTGCTGCAAGGACGAACGGCTTGCTGGTGATTGGCTTTGCTGCAGAAACCGAGAAAGTTGTGGAGAATGCTCTGGCAAAGCTGAGTTCAAAAAAACTCGATGCAATTGTCGCCAACGACGTTAGCCGGAATGATATTGGTTTTGATAGCGAGACAAACGCGGTCACAATCATCACACAAAACGCAGAACCTCGCGAATTGCCGGCGATGACAAAACTTGACGCGGCACACCGCATCCTTGATGAGATAGTTCGATTGCGACAATCCAAATCACGATGACCCTCGAAGCGGCTACGGCAGAGCTTTCAGATCTGCTGCAACAAACACGGGAACAGTTTCAATTTTTTCAGGAACTTGGCGTCAGCGGAGTCGAGCCACCGAGTGTAGTTGAAGTGGCCAAACAACCCGGCGAGAGTCTCGAGCAAATCTGGTCCGAATTGAAGGATTGCACGCGCTGTCCATTGCATGAAGGTCGCACGCACGTAGTTAATACCGAGGGGAATCCTCGCGCACGATTAATGTTCGTCGGCGAAGCTCCCGGAGCTGACGAGGATTTGCAAGCTCGACCCTTTGTCGGTCGGGCCGGCCAGTTGCTCACGAAAATAATCGAGGCGATTGGGTTAAAACGCGAAGAAGTTCTGATCGGCAACGTTAATCGCTGCCGGCCACCAGCCAATCGCGCTCCCCTGCCCGACGAAGCTGCCACTTGCAAACCTTTCCTGCTGCGCGAAATTGCCAGCGTGCAACCAGAAGTGATCGTGGTTCTGGGCAACACCGCGATGAAGAATCTGCTCGACACGAAAATTGGCATCACACGTCTTCGCGGCGAGTTTCAGGATTTCAACGGAATCAAGGTGATGCCCACTTTTCATCCCGCCTATCTGTTACGCGACCCTTCAAAGAAACGGGAAACCTGGGAAGATTTGAAGAAGGTGCGCGACTATCTGGATAGCACTGCAAGAAGAGCGTCATAACTTCAAACACAAACTGCTGTTCCACACGCTTTCTCATTTGCTAATTTAGCGTTAACTTCTTTTCGTGCCGCAAAAGCTCGGAACTTCTGCCCCAACTACAGCAATTTCCCCTGCTTCCAGCGAGAGTGAAATGAAAGCCCCGCTCTACGTGAAGGTGGCCGTACCGCTTCACGTCTCGCAGACCTTTACTTACCGGCTGCCAGAGACTGCTCGCGAACTTGCGCAAGTGGGATCGCGTGTCCTCGTGCCGCTTGGACGCAGTGCCGTCACTGCGTTTATCGTCGAGTTGCTTCCGGATCTGAGTTCGCACCGAACGCTTACTGATACCGACATTCGCTCAGTCGAGAAAGTTCTCGATCCAACGCCATTGATAACGCCCGAAGTCCTGGAGATTACTCGCTGGGTCTCGCAGTACTATGGCTCGCCCTGGGGTGAAGTTTTGAAGGCCGCCTTGCCTCCCGGAATCAATCCCAACAGCGAACACCTTTTTACGCTGACAGCGGAAGGAATTGACCGGATCGATGAACTCGAAAGCGAAGAAACGGCAGAAGCAAAGGTTCTCCGCGCACTTGCACACACCAGTGAGTTGAACGCGGAAACTTTGATAAAGCTAGTTGGGAAAAAAGAGGCGAGCCGAACAGCGAAAGAGTTGCAAACTCGGGGATTCATCACGACACATCTTCGATCTGCTGCCGCTGGGGCAAAGCCAAGAACCCAGCGGACTGTCCGACTCAATCAACTTTCATTAGCTGAAGCGCCGAGAAAGGTGACTCCGGCACAGGAACGAATTCTGGACGCTCTATCCGAGCAGGAGGCCTTGCCTTTGCCTGAGTTGCTTCGCGTCGCGGGAGTTAGCATTTCGGCGGTTAACACCCTCCAGAAGCACGGCCGGCTCGAGATCACTGAAGAGAACGTTCGCCGAGATCCTCTCGCGCGCGCAATTCTGCCGCAAGTTGATGACTACACGTTAACCGCGGCCCAGAACCAGGTCCTTAGCCAGATAGAACCGCAACTGCGGAGCGGCGCGTACGCTGCGTTCCTCTTGCATGGCGTTACCGGCAGTGGCAAGACCGAGGTCTACATGCGGGCGATGCGTACCTGCCTGGAACTGGGGCGCGCGGCAATGATGTTGGTCCCCGAAATTGCGCTGACGCCAGTCTTCTCGCGCCGGCTGAGATCTAACTTCGGAGATCAAATCGCGATCTTTCACTCTTCGCTCTCAAAAGGAGAACGCTTTGATGAGTGGATGCGAGTTAAGACTGGAGACGCTCGGATTGTGATCGGTACACGCTCCGGCGTGTTTGCTCCAATCGCCAATCTGGGCCTGGTGATAGTTGACGAAGAGCATGAGTCAACCTACCGGCAACAGGATTCTCCCCGCTACAACGGACGCGATACCGCCATCGTGCGCGCGCAAAAGGAAAATGCCGTTGTAATTCTTGGTTCGGCCACTCCTTCGCTCGAGTCCTTTCACAATTCGAATACCGGCAAGTACCAGCACCTGGAACTACCGTCGCGCATTGGCGATCGGCCCATGGCCAGTGCACAAATCGTAGATATGCGAGAAGTGTTTGCCCGGCATAAGAAGCCCCAGGTGTTCTCTGAAGAATTGCTCGAGGCGATCGAAGAGACTCATAAGAAAGGCGAGCAGTCGATCATCCTTCTGAACCGCCGCGGTTATTCGAGTTTTGTACTCTGCCGCTCCTGCGGCGAAACGATTCAATGTCCCAACTGCGACGTGACGCTAACCTACCATCGCTCAGAAAGGGTCATAATTTGTCACTACTGCAACCATCGTGAGCCCGCTCCCGAAAAGTGTCCGGCCTGCGCTGGCAAATACATTTACTACGTGGGTGAAGGAACTGAACAAATTGAGGCGATGTTAGCGAAACTATTTCCCACGCTGCGCATAGCAAGGATTGATCGCGATACGGCGTCACGACGCGGCGCTTTTGAAAAATCGTTATTCGATTTTAGTGCCGGCAAGATCGACATGTTGGTCGGGACGCAAATGCTCGCGAAGGGTCACGATTTCCCAAACGTCACACTGGTGGGAGTGGTCTCGGTAGATGCGGGCCTGGCATTACCAGATTTTCGCGCAGCGGAAAGAACGTTCCAGCTAATCACTCAAGTTGCCGGTCGAGCCGGCCGCGGGGAGCGTCCCGGTCGGGTCCTGATTCAAACTTATCATCCAAATCACTACGCCCTTCGTCATGCATGCGCACAGGATTACTCAGGCTTTTATCGCGAGGAGATCCGCCACCGGGAGAATCATGGCTACCCGCCATTTGTTGCGCTCGCGTCGCTGTTGCTTCACGGAGTGGCCTTGGGAAAAGTGAGAGCCGATGCGCTTGAGCTGCGCAAAGAACTCGACCTCGCCAATCTGGAACGCAGCTGCAGAATACTCGGCCCAGCCCCGGCGCCACTTGCCCGCCTAAAAGGAGAACATCGTTTTCAGTTGTTGGTGAAAAGCCGAAGCCGAAAGCAGCTGCGGAAGGTGGTCGATACGGCAATGGACGCCGTGGTGGGTCGCGGACAAAACCTTCGCGGTATCAATCTCGAGATCGACCCGGTTTCGATCATGTGAAGCCGTGCGCGGCGCTGTCCTATGCGCTAAACTCCCGCGCATGAAACTTTCCGAACTTGCCGCGCTGACCAGCGCGCGCGTCGAGGGCGATGCAAACACGGAAATTGTGGGTGCTGCCGGACTCGACGACGCACGTTCTGGTTACGTGACTTTCCTCGCGAACCCCCGTTACACACCGCGCGTCAATCGAACCGCGGCCTCGGCAATCTATGCCACCGAAGATGCGCAGATTGAGAAAGCGATTCCGATTCTGCGCGCCAAGGATCCGTACCTCGCCTACACTCGCGCGCTGCGCCTCTTTCATCCCGAACCTTCCTTCAAACCTGAAATACATCCGACCGCCGTCATCGACGAAACCGCTCAAATCGCGAGCGACGTTTGGATTGGCGCGTGTTCGGTAATCGGCCCGGGGGTCAAAATCGAATCGGGGGTGCGCATTCATCCGAACAGCACGATTTATCAGGACGTCACTATCGGAAAGGATTCCGTAATTCACTCCGGAACCGCGATTCGCGAGCGTTCAGTGATTGGGCAACGAGTGATTATCCATAACAACGTAGTCGTCGGTTGCGATGGGTTTGGATACGCAAAAGATGAAGAGAAACGTTGGCTGAAAATTCCCAGACCGGACGGGTGCTGATTGAGGATGATGTGGAGATTGGCGCTGGAACCACTATCGACCGTGCGTCTGTGGGCGAGTCACGAATTGGACGGGGAACGAAGATCGATAACCTGGTCCAGATAGGTCATTCCTGCACAGTAGCCGAAGATACGCTCTTGTGCGCACAAGTCGGTCTGGCAGGAAGTTCTCACATTGGGAGTCGAGTGATTCTTGCGGGCCAGGCTGGCGTGGCTGGTCATCTGAAAATTGGCGATGACGTGGTTATTACTGCCAAGAGCGCGACAAGCCATGACATCCCGGACGGTAAGATAATTTCCGGCATTCCAGCTTTTGACAATAAGGATTGGTTGCGGTCAACCGCGGCGTTTCGCAAGCTGGGTGAGATGCAGCGCACGTTACGGGATTTGGCGAGAAGATTAACTGCTATTGAGAATTCGAAGGGACCGGAGTCATGAAATTGCGGATTGCCGATTGCCGATTTTAGATTTTAGATGCCATCTATCTGCCATCTAACATCTGCCATCTAACGTCTGCCATCTAACATCTGCCATCTGCCATCTGCCATCTAGCATCTGCCATCTAGCATCTAGCTACGTGACCGTTCCGCCGTCAACAATCACCACTTCCCCATTCATAAAACTATTACGGTCGCTTACCATAAACGCCGCATACTCCGCTAACTCCTCAGGCTTCCCCAAACGCCCGGCCGAGACCCAAATGTCGTGCATCTGTAGCAGACGATCCGGCAAAGCCTGCGCTAACTCAGTATCAAAAATTCCGGCAGCAATCGCATTAACTTTGACGCCAAACGTCCCCGCCTCGCGCGAGAGACACTTGGTGAATCCAATCATCGCCGCTTTTGAAGTGGCGTAGTGCACCGCAGTAGGTAAAGCCCGAATGGCGCCGATGGAAGTGATGTTCAGGATACTTCCCTTACGCTGGCGAATCATCTGCTTATAAATCGGTTTCGTAACGGCGAAAAGGCTGCCCACGTTGGTATTGATCACTTCGTCCCACGCGCGGTCGGTGGTGGTGGCGAAATTGTCGCCACGGTTGATTGCTGCGTTGTTGACCAGGATGTCGATCCCTTGCCACTTTTCCACGATTTCTCGCGTCAATCTTTTCAGGCCTAAACGATCTGTTACTGAAATCTTATAGCTCAGCGCTTTCCGGCCATATGCCTCAATCTTTTTGCGAATCTCTTCAGCGAGGTCATCTCGGCTGTTGTAATTAAAGGCAACGTCAGCGCCCTCGCGCGCGAAGATCTCACAAATCGCGGCGCCAATTCCGCGCGTACCACCGCTCACGAACGCACGCTTTCCTTCAAGCAGCAAGCTCACCAGTTATCAGTCTCCTAAAAAGCCCGCTTCGACAAGAAGCGGGCAAGATTCTTTTGAGTTATTTCGGTCTAGGATTAAATCCCGAAAAGCATTACCAGTCAACGAACTCAAGCGGAAACGACCTCGGTGAGGATGCTTTCGTCCGGGGCACTAACTGATGCGGGGATCAAGGCGACTATCTCTTCCACGATGTGCTTGGTCGCATTGGGAATTGCAAGACCAACTGTTGCGGCGCGCATCGCGGAATAGTGTGCGGTGTCTTCCACCATCCGGCGGATGATGGGAACGATATCCGAAGCGCGCTCCAGCAAAATTCCGGCGCCGCGCTTGGTGAGCATCCCTGCTGTCCCAGCTTCCTGTGGCATCGGCGGAGTAATTACGTCGGCAATTATTGGCAGCCGACAGGCGAGAGCTTCAAATGTTGTAAGGCCACCAAGCTTCGAGATCATCACATTCGCGGCGCTCATCAACTGTTCAACCTGTTCGGAGTAACCAATCACGCGTACCGGAAAGAGGGCGTCCAGCGCCAGCGATTCGGCCTCAGTTTTAAGCTCGTCGTTTCGTCCCGCGAGGAAGATTGCCTGAACGTCCAGCTTGCCGCGCACCAACTCACGAAAGATTTGCGGGATGTTACCGCCGCCTTCCCAACCCGCGTTAACAAAAACGGTGAACTTTTCCGGATCCAAATCAAGCGCGCTGCGTGCGGCACGAGCGGCGTCCTCACCGGGATAAGCAAACTTTGGATGGACCGGCATGCCGGAGATCTTGATGCGCTCGGACGATATTCCGTAATCAATCAATTGGCGCCGCGCATCTTCACTCGCGACAAGATAAAGCGAGACGTCGTTGCATGCCCAACCTTTCCAGAATCCGTAAGAAGGATCAGTGACTACCGAAACGAGAGGAATGCGATCGGCAACACCGAGCTCGCGTAAGACTCGGGCGAAAATGTGTTGCGTCAGGGGATGAACACTGACAACTACATGTGGGCACCAGCGCTCGAAGAGCTCCGCGCAATATCCGATGCAACGACGATGAAAGAACTCACGCGTCTCTGGACGAAAACGATTAACCACCCAGTAGAGATACTTCATCCAGTTTTGCCGGTTCCGCAGCAGCCAGTTGTAGAGCCGGACTAACTTCTCGGTGATGGCATGCGACTCTTCAATCGCGCGGACCACACGCACTGCATACGACTGTCCTTCAAAAAACTTATGCACTCCGGCGACGATAGCTGCCGCAGCCGAACGGTGGCCACCACCAGTGTCGGACGAGATAATCAGAATTTTTGGTACGCGGGATCGGAACATGAAATAGGAGTCAGTGGTCAGTAGTCAGTGGTCAGTGGTCAGTGGTCAGTTGATTTTCTAAATCGGCAATCGCCAATTGGCAATCTCCAATCGCCTAGGCTCGAACCGTTACGCCGTCCACTTCCGCACCCAGGCGATCCATCTCCTTGCGCGCCTTCTTCATTTCACGCTCCAGCTTCTTGATCTGGATCAAGTGGGTCGGATTAAACGCCAACGAGGGGTAATAGCTGTTCGATTCGTGGGTGCAGAAACAACCAGCGGCAGCTTTTTTGCGACGTTCCTTCATTGCGGGAGAAAGCCAGAGCTTCTGAAAGTCCCAGTCGAAATCGCGGAGGTTACCAATCGGCGCGAGGTTCTCGCAGGAAGAAACAGTTCCCTCGTCATAAATTACGCCGCCTGCCGTTCCCGCGTAACAGGTCATTTGCGCCTGCTGCGTCTCCTGCGTTTTGGCAATCAAACCGTGCATGTAGATGTCGATCGCTGCCTTGAAAAATCCAGCCTTGCCGCCGTAGTTATTCTTCAAAGCGGCGTGCCGCGAATCGTCGTCAATCATCGTCGCGAGTTTCGCGTAGCGCGAGTGGTCAATCTCCAGCTCCACCGGATCAGCAGACGGCGGACGAATGTAGTTGAAATTAACTTTGTCGGGCTTCAGGTCATACTTCAGGAAGTCGTACCACTCAAAAATCGTGTCCTGATTTGAATTCATAAAGCAGGTACACGTTTGCACATCAAGCTGCGGATGCTCTTTCTTGATTGATTGAAGTTGCCGCGCGGTATCGATGGCGATGTCCCACGAACCCGGTTTCTGTCGAATCTTTTCATGCTGGTCTTTCAAACCGTCAATGCCGAGCGCTACTGTCACGTTCAGATTGGGACACTCTTCGAGGATGCGCGTCACGTCGGGAAAGATTCGTTTCTGAATCTGCCCGTTCGACATGATGTAGATCGATTCAAGCTTGTTATTCGTATAAAACGCCTTCGCAATTTCGGGCAGATCCTTGCGGGTAAAAGGCTCGCCGCCGGCCAGAATCAACACGCCAAGATTGCCACCAAGGGTTTGGGATATCTTTTCGATTTCGTGTGTCTTCATCTGCAGCTTCTTGCGCGGACGGTCGTCGAGCTCATCCGTAAAGAAGCAGTGCGTGCAGCGCATATCGCAGACCGAAGTCACGAGTATGTTCAGCAACACGGGTGCAAACGGCTGACCGATCGCCAGCTTTGCATAGCGTTTCAATAATTCTTTAGTTGTAAAATCCATGATTCCTCTCAACGATTAAGACACTCGCTAATCGGCGTCCTCTTAACTGATACGGCATCTGGGACTCGAAGTCAACGTGAACGATCGAGAGCGTATTTATCTTCTGCAAGTTCGTATCTCCCTAGCAATAGCCGTCCACGAAAACTTTGATTGGCAAGGATCAGAGTCAAAACCTTCCACTCTTAGCAACCGCACCAACCAAAGGCTCGCACCGTTTCCAGCCGCTTCCCTTTTCTAACCACGAAGGTCGCATCGTAATCAGTTGACTCGCAGTTCTCATCATTCGCAGCGCACATTCGAGTAGTCACCCACGTACTCGAAACAGAGATGTCGCCCGCGGAGAAGGTTCTCGTCCATCTACTCCCTATTCGCTCCCGGTCGCCGGGACTCCGCTCCTTCAACATTTTTAACTGCACATCCTTACCATCAATGTTCATCCAGGCCTTCTGGTCAATGCTTTGGCTAAACATGTATTGCTCAGAGTTTCTGTTAGTGCCACGAAACTTGAAATAACAGCCACAACCGTCTACCACATTGTTCTTCACATTTCCCACGAGCCTGCGCTTTGATGCACGCTGGGCCCCGGTTGTACCCACGAGGCACAGCAACATTATCAAAAGGCCACAAAAAGACTTCATCGATTCGTTTCTCCGCTTCGCAAAAGAAGGCCTCTGGGGTGCCGGCTATGCTGCTCCGCCGCGCTCCCCGCGAACTTGAATCCCCAGCGTCCGCATGCGCCGGTAAAGATGGCTCCGATCCACGCCCATCAACTCGGCCGCCCGGGATACGTTCCCTTCCGCTTCTTCAAGCTTCCGCTGGATGAAGGCGCGATGATACGCGTCAGTCGCCTCCTTGAACGAGGGAAACCGAAATGAAGCCACAGGCGCTTCAGCTTTTCCGCCAACTGGCAAATCATTCGCTGCCACTTTCGTTCCCGGGTGCATGATCACCACTCGCTCCACCGTGTTTCGCAATTCCCTGACATTGCCCGGCCAGGAATAGCTCTGCAACTCTGCAATCGCTTCTGGCGAAAACTCCTTGGGAGACTTTCCGTAAGGCACCGAGAAGTGACGGTTGAAATGTTCGACCAGCAAGGGCACGTCCTCAGGACGTTCCCGCAGAGGCGGTAGTTCAAACGGAATGACGTTGAGACGGTAGAACAGATCCGCGCGAAACTTGCCCTGCTCGATCTCCATGTCGAGACGCTTGTTGGTCGCGGCGATCACTCGCACATCGACGCTGATTGCCGTTCCGCTACCTACTGCTTCGAAGCGCTGCTCCTCGAGTACACGCAACACCTTCGCCTGCACCTTCGCGCTCATGTCACCGACTTCATCGAGGAACAAGGTAGCGCCATCTGCCAATTCAAACTTTCCTTTTTTGGCAGCCGTCGCCCCTGTAAATGATCCCTTCACATGGCCAAACAATTCCGACTCAATCAACTCTTCAGGAATTGCCGCGGAATTCACTTCGACGAACGGAGCAGAAGCTCTTGCGGACTTCGCGTGAATCGCGTGCGCTACTAACTCCTTTCCGGTTCCCGATTCGCCATAGATCAAAACGCGACCATCTGTCGGCGCTACAATCGAGATTTGTTTGCGCAAGGCCCGCATCGCTACCGAATCGCCAACGAGGGTGTGTTCTTTGGCGAGTTCGGCCGCCATTTCGGCATTCATCAATTCCAGCCGCCGTTGACGCAAC
Organism: Pyrinomonadaceae bacterium; assembly: GCA_963826235.1. Classification (GTDB taxonomy): domain Bacteria; phylum Acidobacteriota; class Blastocatellia; order Pyrinomonadales; family Pyrinomonadaceae; genus PSRF01. Next base: position 679,991 of record CAWGWE010000004.1, read on the forward strand.
GCGTTGCGCACCGTCAAGACGGTCTTCTCAATCGAGAGAGGTTTTTCGATGAAGTCAAAAGCGCCTAGCTTGGTGGCGCGAACGGCAGTTTCAACGTTGCCATGTCCGGAGATGATCACGACCGCCGCTTCCGCTCCAGCTTCGCGAAGTTGTTTCAGTGTTTCGAGACCGTCAATTCCCGGCAACCAGACGTCGAGCAGGATGCAGTCGTAGGCGCGCCGTTCGACAGCTTTCAGACATTCCTCACCGCTGGCGACGGCATCGACAGCGAAACCTTCGTCGGCCATCACCGCACGCAGCGTGTCGCGTATCCCACGCTCGTCATCAACTATCAGGATGGAGTCCATTCTCGGTGGTGTTTTTCAGGCAGCGTACTTATATCTGTTTTTGGTTCTTTGAACTTTGTACTTTGTTCTCTTCTCGCATCTTGAGTCGTTTATTTAAGCAACTCAATCAACGAGGCACGAACAAAGTACAAAGCTCAAAGCACAAAGTTCTATGTTTTGGGAATTTCTATGATGAATCTAGCTCCACGGGGCGTGTTTGCTTCGGCGCGAATGCGTCCGTGATGCTCAAGCACTATTCGCTGCACAATAGCCAGTCCCAGACCGGTGCCACCGCCCGCGCGTGGAAAAGTACGGCTGGAATAGCCGCTTGAAATCTGATGCGCGAATTCCTTGTCCCGTGTCAGTCACCTCGGCGATCAACAATCCCAGCGCGCTGTCATATTTTGTTTCTATCGTCACGGTTCGCTCATCGGCAACGTTTGCGAGGGCCGCGAGAGCATTATCAATCAAATTCACGAACAACCGCCGCAACTGCTCAGAGTCCAGCGAGGCAACCGGCACCTTAGGATCGAGCTTAGTCTTTAGCTCGACTCCGTCGAGACGCTCTTCGTATAACGCCGACGGCATTCAAAACGATCTCATTTAGATTGGCAGGCTCCAGGCGCGCGAGTGGCAAACGAGCGAAACGAGAAAACTCGTCTACCATCGCTTTCAACCCAGCTACTTCTCGCGTGATCGTGTCAGTGCACTCGTCGATCACCGTCGCAATTGGACTCGCATCGCGTGAGCCCGGGCTCGCGTTTTCTTCTGGGACCGTTCCACTTCCATTCTGTTTTGAACCGTTCGCATTATCGCCAGCGCCGTTGCGATGAAAACTCTTGGCGATTCGTTCGGCTGAAAGCTGAATTGGCGTTAGGGGATTTTTGATCTCGTGCGCCATGCGGCGGGCCACCTCACTCCAGGCGGCGGCGCGCTGCGCGGCAAGCAGCTCCGAAAGATCCTCGATTACAAACACAACTCCCTGGCCCGAACCGGCGACCACGTTGGGATCGTGCAGTGCTGTCGCGGTGAGAGCAACGGGCAGCGAACCGCTCTCGACTGCTCCTGCTCCGCTTAACTGCGCCTGCTCGGTTGAGTGTCCGGTGCGGCGCGCCCGGCGTACCAATCTCTCCAGAACAATGCGGTCCTCGGCGCCGAGTAATTGATCGAGTCGCTGAGAGTTATCGAGTTGCGAACGGCTGAGACGAAGCATCCTTGCTGCCGCGGGATTTATTGTCGTGACACGATCATCTTCATCAAGGGAAACGACGCCGGTAGTAAGCGACTGCAACACGGTCTCGATATAATTTCGTCGTTCCTCGAGCGCAAAGTTCTTGTCTCGGAGCTCCGCTGAGCCAGCATCGATCCGGCGCCGGTTTTCTTCCAATTGTGCCGTCATCTGATTGAAGGAGTGCGCCAGCAAAGCCAATTCATCTTCGGCGCCGGGAATCACTCGATGCGATAAGTTTCCTCGCGCAACTTCGTTCGAAGCTTCTGCCAGACTTTTAATCGGCGTCGCAATGCCTCTTGCCAGATAGATTGCCACCCAACTCGAGACAAACAGCAGAATGAGTGTCATCAGGCCGAGTGTGGAGATTCCCAGCCAGCGTACTTTCCGTTGACGGGCGACTAACTTCTGGTACTCACTCTGCGAACCACTAATCGTGCTGTTGAGATCGCTGCCACTGCGGCGCGCGGTAGCAAGAATCAAAAACTGATTTGGAGAAAGTGGTGCGGTGACGATATCGAAACCGCGCCCATCAACGAGCGATTCGCCAATGTTGTCTCGCGCCCCGCGCGCGCGATAAAGCAGCCTATCCAGTTCGGCGTTTTCAGGTGCGGGGAGAGTGACGCGACTCTGGGCCAGGCGGTTTCCCGAGGCATCGACAATTTCGACGGCCGAGAGATCTCCTCGCGCCACCATCTGATTCAGGGTGGACTGCCGTTCTGCTTCAGGTTGCTTGCTGAGGAGCACGCCGAGCAAGTAAGCCGTCTCTTGCAGACTCCGGTATTGCGAGGCGACCGCCTCGCGTTGCACCTCACGCGCTTCAGCTACAACGTCCTCGGGGAGTTTGCTAAACCATTTTTCGAGCGAACGATTGAGAAAAAGGTACGAGAAAACTGCCATAGCAATGATTGGCAGAAAGCTGATGCCGATGAAGTAAACCAGCAAACGCGTTTTGATTTTTGAACCGAGCTCGCGTTCGCGACGCTCGCGGCGCAGCTTCAGGAGATTCCTGACGAAAATAAAAGAGAAGACTACGAAGGCGATGAAGTTGAGTGTCGAGAGCGCGTAAAGAACGACCGTATCGGAGGCGCTTTCGAGGGGCACGATGTTCCAAAGCCACAACTGCTGCGAGACGATCACGAAAAGCAGGATCAGAACCGTAGCTCCGAGCGTCCACAGAACGATGCGACGGCGGCGGCGTGATTGAGGCTGATGCTGGTGTTGATGGTTCATGAACAGGCCCAAAGTTTAGCATGAGGCAGTCCGTGACTCCGGGTCCAACAGTCCCAGGCCCAGCGTCCAAAGCCCAAAGTCTGTGATTCGTCCCGATCTTCGACTCATACAAGCGGCAATAGGATGTGCGCCCATTTTTGATTGACGGACCTTGGATATTGGACATTCGACCTACTCAGGTACAATGCCATCACATGGGCCTTCTAAAGCAACTCTTCCTCAACGACGCACGTCGTCTGCGCAGTGGTTGGCGGCTCTTGATCTTTGCCGGCGTCTTCATGGTGTTGATGTTCGGCATCACCGTCGCTTTCAGAGTTACCTATGCGTTGGCCGTTAATCTCGCTCCCGAGATGTCTGCCCCGTACCACTTAGCAGATCTCGTCTACCGTCTAACGCTTCTCGTGGCATCGCTCGGCGCAGGTTACATTTGCGCCAGGGAGCTTGAAGGTCTCCCGTGGCGTAGCCTGGGATTGACGTTACATGCGGGTTGGCTTCGCGATCTTTTGATTGGCTCCGCAATCGGATTGGTGTCACTCGCTCTGGCTACAGCGATTGCTTTCGTGGGAGGTGGATTGCGATTTTCACTCTCGCCGATGCCGATCGAATCAATTGCCACAACTGTCCTGGTGGCAGCCGGACTCTTTATCGTCGCGGCCCTGGCAGAAGAGGCTCTCTTTCGCGGCTATCCTTTGCAAACTTTCGCCCGCGCCCGGCTAATCTGGGTTGGTGTGCTTCTTACTTCGGTTCCCTTTGCACTTGGTCACTTGGAGAACCCTAATGCAGGCAGCTTGCTTGCTTTCGTCAATACCGCACTCGCAGGGGTTTGGTTGGCAGTGGCTTATCTAAAGACGAGGAGTCTGTGGTTTCCGCTTGGCGTGCATTGGGCGTGGAACTGGGCCCTCGGCGCATTGTTTGGTTTGCCAGTGAGTGGCATCACAAGGGTCGCCCCAAATCCCATCCTGATCGGAAGCGATTTAGGACCGGCGTGGCTGACAGGAGCGCGCTATGGCATTGAAGGTGGAGTAGCCTGCACTATCGCCTTGGTGGTTTCAACCATCTTTATCTGGAAAACTGGATTAATTTCGGCTACATCAGAGTTGAAACAGATGACTTCACAAGAAAACCCTTTACCTCCAGTCAACATCGGAATAGCCAGCAACATTCCTGCTGAACAAAACCTTGACTAGCAATTGCGGGTCGCGTTATGGTGGCAGCACTTCGCAGGGAGTCTTAATTGTTATGCTGATGCTCACGAGTTACACCCTCAGTTAGTTCTGGCGACCACTTGGTCGCACCCTCTTCGTTTAACTAATCGTTTCAGAACTTACGTCGCCGAAATCTGTCCGCGTTTGGAGTGCGCGGGTAACAAGGCGGTGGCGCGCTCGTGCGTTGTCCCTAAACCACTTCATTAGATTGGATTGTTTACCCGTAATGGGCATAGAGAATTTCATCAAGGATGCGCTCTTCAAACCGAACGACTACATCGCATATCACGTTGGGCGGGAATTGGCGGAGCTACATCCGGACAAAATAATCATAGAAGGTAACTCCGGGTATTTTGACCTGGATGCATTCGTGCGTGCGGAGCAATGCTCGATCGTTGCGGAGTCGTCTGTCTTCAATCACATCAGAACAAGATGGCGAGGCCCAAAAAAGGATCCCAGGCAACATCTGGAGAACTCCTGGCTCAACGTGCTATGGCAGGGCCAGCTCCTGGACGTTGTCTTAATCACGTGGGCTGAAGATTGTTATCGTGCGCGTCATCACTGGGTCGTCGCGGAGGATAGAAAACTTGCCGCAGCTTTCTTCGCGGCCGTCTGCGACTGGTCAGCGGAAGTCCGCGGTGAGATTCTGGTCTTTAGAGATGGCGACTGGGAAAAGAACGAGGAACTCTACGATGCCATCAAGAGCGCTACCTTTGCGAACCTCATCTTGCCTGACGCCTTAAAGCAGCAGGTTGAGACCGACTTCGATCAATTCTTTCGGGCGCGCGATGTCTATGAACAATACGGCGTGCCCTGGAAGCGTGGAGCTATATTCATTGGCCCACCCGGAAACGGAAAGACCCACACGGTGAAGGCGTTGATCAATCAGCTCGGACGGCCCTGCTTATATGTGAAGGGATTCAAGTCAGAATACGCAACGGAGCAGGAAAACATGGGTGCGGTGTTCGCAAGGGCGCGCATTTCTACTCCCTGCTTATTGGTGTTGGAGGATCTCGACTCGATGATCGATGACGAGAATCGATCGTTTTTCCTGAATGAGCTCGACGGGTTTGAAAACAACACGGGTCTGTTAGTTCTGGCGACCACGAACCACGCCGACCGTCTGGACCCAGCGATTCTGAATCGTCCCAGCCGCTTCGACCGCAAGTACTATTTTCATCTACCGGGTGTCGAGGAGAGACGCGCCTACGTGAGGTCTTGGAACAGCTCTGCGGACGGTAGCGAACGTATGAGAAACAGCGACGAGACTGATTGTGAGGTTAGGGTCGGGAGTGACAGCGTCCGTGTCGCCATTGATACTGTGCGTCATTCCGCGCTGCGTCTCTCCGAAGCAGGCATCGAAGAAGTAGTAAATAGAACTGAGGACTTCTCATTCGCCTATCTAAAGGAACTATTTCTCTCGGCAACGATGCAATGGATTTCGACTCGTGCAGTTGCTCTGGACTCCGGGCAGCGCCTCGCGGCAGCCGATGAACTCTCGATGGACGAGATCGTCCGAGAACAAGCGGATCTGCTTCGGACCCAAATGACCGCCGCTGACTCCTCGACTTTGCCAACCGGCGGGATGTTAAGCCGAGCGCTAGCAACTGTCCGCAAGCGGCTCCGCAGTTGACGATCGGCACTTGGCCCGGTACCCACTGCCCCATGCCAAATCCTCACTTGCACAGAAGTGCCTTGAGTGCGTCTCATTGTTACCTGACTTCAGTCAGGTGATAACTGCCAGGAGCTAGCTTCGGAAACTGTTTGAACGGTTTCCGCGGCTAGCCTAACTGCTTCCACCTCGCTTAAGCCAAGTGAGAATGATATGGGCAGTTAAGGAATCGTTGTAATCTGTTCCACGACTCCATACTCACCTGTCACTGCATTCAAACGCTTTCTCGCTCTGACCCTGAAGATTCAAGGAAGAGAAACCACATCTCGCTCGTCTAACTAATAACAGGTGCAGATTGGGCATAAGGAGCGCCATGAAAAACTATAAGTATCCCGCCGTCGTCGGTATCACCACTTTAATGGTCATGCTATTCCTGTCTTCATGTAGTGCGGGACAAGCCAACGTGAATCCGCAACAGACCCTCTTTCCTTCTGCACCGGATTCGTTAATCGCCCTTGATTGCGGACCGGGAAATATGGCTGTCGGCGATTTGAATAGCGATGGCAGGCCTGACCTCGTCGCCACCTGTGGTGAAGAGCGGATGCTGACAGTTTTGCTAAACACGGGCGTTCGCGATGGTTTTCGTAAGTCCACTTCTCTGTCGCTGCCAGACCCTCCGGGCGACATGGTGCTGGGTGATGTGAATGGTGATAAGAACCTGGATTTGGCGATCGATAGTCACGACACTTACGGCGTTGTCCTGCTGCTGGGCGATGGCAAAGGCGGATTGACCGTCGCACCGAATTCTCCAATTGTCATGAAAGAAGGGCAGCATCCACACACACATGGTTTGGCAATGGCCGATATTAATGGCGATGGCAAACTGGATCTGATCACTGCCAACAGCACCGACAATGATGTGTCAGTTGCATTCGGAGACGGGCGCGGGCGCTTCACGCGAGCGCCCAACGCATTCCCAGTTGGCCCCAGTCCCTATCCGTTTGCTCTCGGCGACGTAAATAACGACGGGCGTCTAGACATAATCGCAACCGCTACAGCTACCGGCCCCTTGCGCGCACAGCAACTCCCGAAAAGTTTTGCGTTGACGTTGTTATTGAATGATGGACGGGGTGGCTTTCGCCGGACTGAACTCCCCACGCGCTCCGGTCAACCTTGGTTCACGGATGTTGGTGATGTAAATGGCGATCGCAAACCCGACCTGGTTGCCACTCACCACGACCAAACAGTGTTGACGGTCATGCTCGGAGATGGTGCGGGTCGTTTTGCAGAAGCCAGCAGCTCGCCGTTTGACTGGGGCCGCAACGCTTTTCAGGTGGCACTAGCAGATGTAAACCGCGACGGGCGTATTGATGCGCTTGCCGCGTCAGGTGAAGGCGTGCGGATCATGCTTGGCGATGGGCGAGGCAACTTCAAGGCAGCGCCAGGCTCGCCTTTTTCGACAGGAAGAGGAGTTTGGCGTCTGGCTGTCGCCGACTTGAACGGTGACACTAAACTCGACATTGTCACCACCAATTCTGAGAGCCGCAGCATCGGCGTCCTCTTGGGACAGTAAAGTAAATGAGTGTGGTCGTCGAGAAGAGGAAATTTATCATTTATCATTTCCTTTTTCATTTTCAAGGACCCGATCTTTGAGATATTCGTGGAAGCCTGGTGAAGTCTTAGCAGGGTCTGTGACCGCGGTGCGCGGCAACTCTCTGACTTGCCGACATTTGCTTCCAGCATAAGCGGAGGTCTATGACCTCAGTTATGGGTCAAAGACCCCCAGACTAAGATCCATGCCTTGACGGCAAGTCAGAGACTTGCCGCGCACCGCAGGTCAGAGACCCGATCCGTCTCCTCTTCCTGGCGAACTCTGCGCTTTTGGACGCCTTGGCGGTTTCAGTTTTCATTATTGACGAAATGACAAAACGGAAAATGAAAATGGTTTAGAAAATTTATACCTTACTACTTGCTCACTGCGGAGCCAGAGCTGGCTGAGAAACCAAAAAGCGGAAGCAGCTCTCGCGGCTCCCGCTTTCCGTTAGGCCTCCCTTTGCCAGTTAGGCCATTACTCTTCACTTCTCCTCCGGCTAGAAGATGAACTTCACAGCCAGTTGCACATTGCGGCGCTCGACGTTGCCGTTGGGTGTAACTCCCTTGATGGCTCCGACGAATCCGCTGGTGACGTCCTGAGTGCCAGGAGCGATGTAAAGATTTGCATGGTTGAGCGCGTTGAAGAGTTCACCTCGCAGCTGCAAGGTGTACCGTTCACCGAACTTTATGTTGCGCGAAACCCCGGCGTCGAGGTTCCAATAGCCAGGACCACGAAACTGGTTACGTCTCGTCATTCCCGCCGGGTAAGGACCGAAGTCCGAGCAGCCACCGCAGACTGCATTCCCAAACGCTCCAATCGGTTGACCAGTGAGGTCAATGTAGTTGAAGAAGTTTGCGTTGTCAGTAGGAGTGACGTTAACGGTCAGCGGGCCATTCGCTACCAATCTCGGACTGGACAGGAACGCATTGCTGCCGTCGAAGATCGTAAACGGAGTTCCAGTACGGGCGTTGAAAATACCCGTAAGTGTCCAACCGTCAAGCAGAGCCTTTGCAAAACCAGTCTTGTTCTTGGCGAAAGGTATCGTCCAGATCATGCTGCCTACAAAACGATGCCTGACGTCGAAATCCGCCGGACCGTAGTCGAAACTCGGGTCATACGGGTTCGTCAACCCGAGGTTGCTGTTGAATGCTCCTTCACTAAACGTCGAGCTCAGGTTGTCATTCGCCTTAGCAAACGTGTAGTGAGCCGTGAACTGCATTCCCGTGTTCCGGAAGCTAGTGCTATCGAGCGCCACGATCAGCGCGTTGTAGCGGGAGTAGCCTTCGTTTCCACGAGTGTTGATGTTGGAATACTGGTTGTTGAGCCGTGAATTCGGATCAGCATCTCCCAGGTAGAAAGCGCCTGCGCCCTGGATGTTCAACGGCGAGATCGAATAGAGACTCTCACCGCGTGATCCCGAATACTCGATGGACAACACATTGCCTCGTCCCAGTTCACGTTGGAATGCGGCACTGAAGAAATGCGCATACGCGTTGACGATGTCTTCGCGCACGTGCCGCAAGCTGGTGACGGGCAGCACTTTGGTGGGCGGCGTGGTGCCGGCCAAAGGTCCCGCATTGTCGGTTGTGATCTGCAGATTGGTCACGTCGGCATTGTTGAATAGCGACAGCACCGCGTAGTTCGGTGGATTCTGAATCACGTTGAACGTCACGTTGCCGAAATTGCGCTCATAAGCCAAACCATAGCCACCTCGAAGACTGGTCTTACCGTCGCCGAAGATGTCCCAGGCGAAACCTACGCGTGGCGCAAAGTTATTCTTGTCCGGTTTCCACAGACCGCCCACCGGGCTGTCTTGCGCGAGTTGCACGCTGCCATTACGGATCTGCTCCTGCAGAGTGGTTCCGGGGCCGAAGTAGAAGTTGGAATCCAAGGCTGGGTTCTTGTTCTTCTGCACACCGTAATATTCGTAGCGCAGTCCCAAGTTCAGAACCAGATTGGGTCTGACGCGGAACGAATCGTTCAGGTAAGCGGCCCACTCGTGGTAGCGATTGCTACGCGTAAAGTCAGGCGGGCTCACAGGCAGATTCACATTCTCACCGGGGAATTTCCCCTGCGGGAATACGGCCGCCTGAAACTGATTAACGTTACCGGTGATCAGATTACCCAGCGCCTGAGCGTAATTGCCCTGAGCTCCGAGGCTCTGAACCGCATTCTCATAAGCGCCGAATGTGTGTGTGTCCTGAATGTAGACGTACTGCCCGCCAAACTTGAGCTGGTGACGACCAAGCGTATAACTCAAGTCCTGATACAACTGCCCCAGGTTCTGCGGCCCACCGAATCCCGCAGGCGAACTCGCTGCGTTGTACGGCCAGTAACCAGGAAATGCAATTGCTTGTCCGCCGATCGTTCCCGTCGCTCCAGGAAACATGAAGAGACCCGGGCCAATAGGTTGATCGCCGTAGGGCTGACTGCCATTCAGACGATTAAAAGCAACCTTAGTTTCGGAAATGAGACTCGGAGAAAACGTGTGAGTCAGTGAAACCAAGAAGTTGTTGTTGAGGTTAGAAGCCGGCGTGTCGAAGCCAGTCCAGGGACTGAACGCCGAGCTGCCATTCGGAAAGAGCTTGCTTTCACGAGCAAACCTTCCATAGAGGAGGGTGTCGCGGCTCATGTTGAAGTCCATGCGCAACGCCATTGAATAGGTGTTTTGCGGGACTCCGCCACCGAGGTTAGTCGGCTCCGTGAATCTCACGAGCTCAAAAGCTCGAAGATTTGGATCAAGTGCCGCGAAGGCATTGCCGGCGGGCAGGTTGAAAGTGTCTACGAGCTCTCCCACCGTAAAGAATGTACCGGTGGGCGTGCTCTGCAAGGAATGACCGGCAAAGAAGTTGCGCGTCGAAGCAGCGGAAGCGTTGATCAAGGCCGTAGTTGGCACCACTGATAGCACTTCGCCAGTGCTGCGCACGCGCGTCCACTCGGTGCTGTTAAAGAAGAACAGCTTGTCCTTGATGGCCGGTCCGCCAATCGTATAGCCAAACTGGTTGCGCGTGAAGACTCCTCGCTCGATTCCATTGGCATTGTTGTTAAATCCATTCGAGGCCAGCCGCGAAATACGATTGAACTCGAAAGCTGAGCCATGGAAAGAGTTGGAGCCGCTTCGGGTCAGCACGTTGATGATGCCGCCTGATGCGCGTCCATATTCAGCTGAGAAGTTGCTGGTGACTACACGAAACTCGCCCACAGCGTCGAGGGGAATGTTCTGGCCCAGGGCCGCATAGTAGACGTTGTTGTTATCAACACCATCGAGCAGCACGTTCGTGCTGGCGGCTCGCTGGCCGTTGATATTAAAACCAGCTCCACGACCTGAGACGCCCACGCCCGGCACCGCCGGACCAGGATCGTCATTGGAAACGTTGTTCGCGATTCCAATTAGGTCGTATGGGTTTCTCGTCAGCGTTGGCAGCTCGCGAATTTGCGTGCCGGTAACGATGTTGGAAACCTCCGCAGTTTGTGTGTTCACCTCGACTCCATCGCTGGCGATAACACTTACGGTTTCGCCGGTAACTTCAGTCAAAGCCAGTTGTGTCTCAACTGAAACCTTTGATCCGATCGTCACCTGGACTCGTTGATTACTCGGCTTGAAATTGCCGCCTTGTACGGTGAGATCATAAATTCCCGGTTGTAGCGAAGGGATGGTGTAGCTCCCCTGGTCATCCGAGGTAGCAGTCACTTCGCGTCCGGTGTCTACGGATTTCACGCTGACCACTGCGCCCGTGACAACTGCTCCATTGGGGTCAGTCACCTTCCCGACGATTTCGCCGGTTGCGCTTTGCGCAAGCGTGGTAGCAGCAGTCAAAGCGAGTGCAAAGACGACTGCCAAAAACACTAATCCGCTGGTTAAGGCGGATCTCCTTATCTTGTTCTTACTCATAATTCGTTTACCTCTCTTGAACCCTTTGTTCATGGGAGCTGAAACATGCCTTCTGATCGTCGTGACGAAATACTGGGCTTCACTTCGAATCTCCGGCGGTTTCACTTTCATTGATCGTTAAGCCGTTCCCTGGGACTCGTGCTGTAAATTCGCGATTTCCAGAAAGTCGGATGGCCAACGATGCAACGGGGAGTTGGCAGTGTTCACTAAGCGCAACGCTCATGCCGCTTGGACCACATTGTTGAGAGGCCGTCTCATCACTTTTCTCGGCCCTCTCGTCGCTCACTCACTTGAAGTTGATATTGCGAGATTTGGATTTTGCAGAAATCGGGATTAAGCGTGTTGAGGATGAGCCTCCGCCGCGTACAGTTTTTCGTTGGGAGAGGGTTGAAACATTTGCATCTCGGCGTTGTTGCCTCGTTTACGAAGCAGCGCACAGGGCTCTAGGCCAGAAAAGCGAGCCGCGATTTTCGCGGATGACACGGGTAAGAAGTTTCAACGCATTAACACCGACTGGAGAAGGTTTCTTATGCTTATCAGTGTTATCCGCGTGAATCCGCGGCCATTGATCTGTTTGCGCTGAACTCCGTGGCCACTGCAGACAGACAAAAGGGCGGCCTCCGCAGGCCGCCCCCTAAGGTTTCCAACCGGTCTCGAAACTTAAACGTGTTGTTGGGTTGCGTTAACGCCTGTCTCAAGAAACGGGTACCCGGCGGCAAAGTCATCTAGATTGATGCCGTAGTGCTTGATCTTTGAATTTAGCGTTGTGGCCCTAAGATTAAGTAATCTTGCCGCCCGCGCCTGATGCCCCGCCGTCATCAGGAGGGCGCGTTTGATGAGGTCGATTTCAAAACGACTTACTTCGTCATAAAAGTCGAGGCCCTTTTCAAAACTGACCGGGCGAACTTCACTGATGCATTGCACCTCACGAAGAAGCCGGGCCGTTAGCTCTTTCAGAGTCGTCAAGCTACTAGGGGCGGCGGTAAACTCTTCGTTCCCGTTTTGTGATTCGTCACTCAGCTCTAATCCAGCGTTTTCCCATGCTGTCGCTTTCATAATCTCCTCCTCCATGCTGCCTACTCCTTGATTAATGGTTCCCTGCACGCTCAATGGGAGACTTGGGATTGCTGTTATCGAGAGCGAGCCTTTCCCCTGGTTGATTGCGCATGGCGAGATTTCTTAAAGCTTCGCCATTGCCCAAACTCTTAATTTGATTCCCACAGACCTCTTCGATTTTGTAGGAGTTATTTCGACTTATTTCTTCATTACCGCCATCGTCTGGCAGCAGCCACGTGCCATCCTGGCCGCGCATCAAGTGTCCAAGCTCATGGAGCAGTATCAGCACGCGGACTTCCCGCGTGTTCGGCCCAAACGACCCGACACCGAATACCGACTGCTCTGAGTTGAAATTCCTTTTCTTGAAAAACGGGCCGTTCGTATTGATGGAAACCTTGCTGAACAGCCTGTAGCGCGCACCTGTGCGAGCATCCTCTCCGTTGAAAGTGTTTCCCTGCATCCGCATCGCGACGGTCGAGGAAAGCGCATCCTTGCGCACCTGACCCATCAGCCGGTTGAACACTTCCATCGAGGCAGCCGGGCCACCGAAGAACTCGCTACACTGGTTGCTGGTACTCAGAATCGAAAGCGTGTGGTAGTAAACCGACTCTAGCACCTTATCGTTTGCAATCATTTCGGGCGGTATCGGCAGCACACTTCGGGCGGGCGCGCCAACGCTCGAGGAAACGACCTCGCACTCGGTGCGATCAATTTCACTGCGATCGATCAGCGCCGGCGGTAAAGTGTTAGCCACGCTTGTAATAACGGTTAATGACATAAACGTTGTAGCTCTGAATAGATCGCGCAGCCTCATAGGAGTTCCTCCTCCTCAAAGTTCTTAGGAACTTCGTCCGTACTTGTGGGCTCGTCTGGGACCGAGCACTCGGCGTGAGCAACGCGAAAGTGTTTTTCAATAGTGCGCCTCGGTGATCGACGCTTTAGTCACCGAAGATCGTAATGACAAGTTATACGCATGAGTTCTCCGTTCGATCACTTTTATGACGGGAAGGCACCGTTTTGTGACTAACGGGCTTGAGGGCGTGACAACGAGTCTTGTTAGGGAAGCTTGCCCAGGGCTTCCTGCAACTTGTCGCGGTAATTACGCGAGAGTGCTAGCTGAGTACCGTTTTCCAGGTTGACTCGGTACTCACCATGAAACCAGGGCTGCAGTTCCCGGATGCTGGCGATGCGCACAATAGAGGAGCGATGGATGCGAACAAACTTCTTAGGGTCGAGCTGAGACTCAAGACTGCTGATGGTCTCGCGAAGCAGGTGGGATTTCTTTGCGCAATGGACTGACACATAGTTCCCTTCTGCTTCAATCCAATCGATCTCATTTATGTCGAGAAAGTAGATGCGCCCGCCATTCTTAATCACAAGGCGTTCCAGGTACTTGTTGCCGGCCTTCAAGTCTTCCAAAAGAGCAAGGATTCGTTGATCCATGCCGCCATTTCTTTCCTGCAGAATGCGCGCCCGAGCGCGCTGCCAGGAGGTATTGAAGCGGTCCTGATCAAAGGGCTTCAGCAGGTAGTCCAGTGCATTGACCTCAAACGCCCGGACGGCATATTGGTCATAAGCAGTAACAAAAATGATGTAGGGAATTGGCCCGGGTTGCAGCTTTGAGAGGACTTCAAAGCCACCCAGCTCAGGCATTTGAACGTCGAGGAAAACAAGGTCCGGACGGTAAGCGTGAATTGCTTCCAGTGCTTCGCGCCCGTTAACAGACTCCCCCACAATTTCTACGCGCGCATCGCCCTGAAGCATTTCTCGCATCATCGAGCGCGCGAGAGGCTCATCATCCACCAACAGCACTCGGATGAGTGGTACGTCGGTCATCGGTATTGTCTAACCAGACACGATGCAGCTTTTCTGTTCGTGGGGAGCTCTTGTTGTTGTTACACCACACCCTTGCTATCTCTGGCAAAAACTTTTGAGATTTGGATCGATGTAAGAAATGTGACTACGCGTTTTCGGATCGTGCCGACGCGATGTCGTCTTTATGAAAAGGAATTTCCAAAGTTACGACCAGTCCGCCAGCCGGGCTGTTGCTGAAGTCGAAGAGGTGTGCCGCTCCATAGAGCCGCTCCAGCCGCGTCTCCGTATTCGCGAGTCCCAAACCTTTCTGAAACAGATTCTCGGATGTCCGATGTTTCGGAAGTCCCGGGCCGTTGTCTCGGACTTGAATACGAAGTGTGCCGTTTCTCTGTTCCGCTCCAATTTCGATGAGGCCTGGAGTGGAGCGCGGCGCGATTCCATGACGGATAGCGTTCTCGACGATCGGCTGCAGAATTAGATTCGGCACCTTTGCGTCGAGAGTCTGATGAGGCACATTCACGCGGGTGACCAGACGATCTTGAAAACGGATGCGTTCGATCTCCAGATAACAGCTGAGGAACTCAATTTCCTGTTTCAGGGTCACTTCCTGAGAACCGGAGTTGTCCAGAGTGAGCCGGAGAAAATCACCCAGACGGGTAATCATCTTGCGGGCCGACGCGGTGTCGTTGCTGAGCAGCGCAGAGATTGAGTGGAGGGTGTTAAAGAGGAAATGAGGATGAAGCTGCATCTTTAGCGCATGCAATTGAGCCTGGGAGAGCTGGGCTTCCAGCTGGAGAGTCTTGACCTGACCTTCGCGATAGCGCCTGTAATAACTGAAGGCATAACTGGTGAGCGCGATTAACAAGTAAATGCCGATCCCTTCGCTGAAATTCGCGACTACAAATCGGCCCATCCTTTCGAATGAAAATGGCCTGCCCATACTCCAGCCCCAGTAAACCCAGAGAACGACATGCCCAAGCGCCGTGATGAAAACGCTGAGGACGATGCTGAGAGGAACATGCAGCAACGCGCTGCGCATCCAGTTGTTACGCTCGATTGGTAATCGCGACGCGGCCCACAACACGAAGGGTGTTGCCAGGGCCCAAAGGTATGCCCACGTCATTTGTACGTAGAGCGAGTCAAAGAACGGCACCGGCCTTTCCGAGCGGAAGGAGGTGAAATAACTCTGAAGCGTAAAAACGATGCCGATAAACGTCCAGATTCCCCAGATGAGCGCAAGGCGTTTCCAGCGGCTGCGCCAGAGACCATTGCCGGTGTCGCTGCTCTCGAGGTCTGGGTCTCTTTCAATCATGCGTTTGACCGGTGCGAATCAGCTGGGACCTGGAGAAGCGTAGGCGCTCCCTCCATGTTATTTAACCTTCGGCGATTGTTTACTGATAACACTGAAAGATCTGAATCCAAAACACAATGCCTCAGCAGGGGTGCTGAGACGAAATTGGACTTCGTATTTCTCAAATCACTGCCACCAATGCATACAAGCTTTTGCGATTCAGTGTCGAGGGTTAGATGAGTAAATCTGGACGAAGCGTCAACCTAGTGCGAAAAAAATTTCGACACAATGACTTTGTGATGAACTGGCCGTAGGGGAGGCCGAAAGGGCCGAGCAGCGAGAGTGACCGGTGAGCAGTGCTAGTCGCCAGGATGCGTTGGTCGGCGGCGGAAGTCATTTATCATTGGTCATTTGCCATTTTTCAATCGCGAATTCAATCCGGTGCAGCGCCGCAGGCGCTGAGACAACAGCGACTTGAATCCACAATTGTCAGTTGTCTTTCCCATCCGAATAACTACTTACTGATAACGAGGTATTCATTACTCTGAAACGACGCTGCGGTGTGAACTTACTGCCGCGGGCCAACACCGCTCACCGGTTTCGGCCAGACAATCGAATAGCGCCACAAAAGGTGCTTTTTGATCTTTGCACCCGGAAGGATGCGGTGGCAGAGTGCCCGCACTTCCCTCAACTTCGGAAACAGGTCATGGTCTTCGTGTGCGTTCCAAGCGGCCCGTTCAGCGCGCGGCGGCAGCAGGCGGCCATGATGTATCAAACGCAGTCCCACGCTCACGGGCAAAGCTGCCAGGTTCACAACTGCATCGATTACGCCTTCCGGCTCGAAGAGATCAAGGATCAAAAGCACTCCACCTGGTTTCAATGCGGCTTTAATTTTGAGCAACATCTCTTCAAGCCGTAGGTGATGAAGCGTTGCGATCGTGGCAATACAATCAAAGCTCTTTGCGGGAAGAGAGTATTCAGATACATCGGCTAAATGGAAATCAATGTTTGGAAACTGCGCCGAGCGTTCGCGTGCAATGCGAATCATCTCAGGTGAGAGATCAACAGCCATCACTTGCTCCGCACGTTCCGCCAAACGCCTGGCAAACGTACCTGTGCCGCAACCGATTTCCAGAGCGTTCTGACAATGCGACGGAAGTTGGCGAAGGAGGAAGTTGTGGTAGTGATTGTTGTGCGTCGCACCGTCAGTTGAAACTAAAGCAATGCGATCAAAGTCTTCTTGAATGGTGGACATTTCAGTGAGCAACGAACCAAGGGGCAGGAAGTGCGCAAATTGCGATCTAGATTACTCCTTTTGTTCTGATCTCGAGGTTTCGGTACTTAATATCAGTAAAGACCCACCAGCCCACGCGAACTCAGACGAACTTTCCGCGTGGCATAGTGCTAACCAGGGGATGCGACAAATCGTGGAAAACTGCGCAGCTCACTCTACTGAAAGTTCTGGCTTTTCAAAACTGTCAGGCATAAACTTACGCTGCTTCCTCTTTTCTAATTCAGCGTTTCAAGGTGTGCTATGGGCCACGACAATCATCGACCGATGCTGCAATACCAGCCCGAGGCATGGCGCAAGGACGATCACTTTTTCTCACCTGAACAAGACTTGTTCATTCGGCGCCACCGATCCGATCCCGATGTGCGAGACCAGACTCTAATCCTGGAATTGCTCGGTCGAGTAAATTACAAAATCATCAAGGGGCAACGGGTTTACGTTGAAGCCGAAGGGGTCGTTTATAAGACGCTCTATGGCGGTTACTGGCGCAGTGTTTTCACCGGGACAGAACACTATCTGCTTAAGTGTGAGAAAGTCTCAGGCTCGATCTGGACAGAAGGAACTGCGCCAGTCGACGTTGTTGACTTGCCCATCGCTTTTTCAACCGATGGCTGGACGGCGAGCGGCCACGCGATCTCCTTTATGCTGTCACGCGAATGACTCCAGCTGCACTGCTCGGGTCTTATCAAGCGCGGTCAGCAACCGAGCGTCCAACTGCTCCGAAAGATTTTCCTTAACCCTGCTTCACTCCCCGAACCTTTAAGGTCAACACGACATCGTCGCGGATCAGGTTATCGGAAGCACCTGCGTAGTTAATGCCGAAGTCTTTCCGGTTAATGGAAAAGCTGCTGTCGACCGTAATCGCTTCCGGTGAAACTGCTATCGTAGCCGGAAACGTGATGGACTTGGTGACGCCGTGTAATGTCAGATTGCCCACAACGGTATGACTCGCGCCTTTCTCCCCGCCTGGTTTTATCTCGCTCGAAGCAAAGGTGGCCTGCGGAAACCTTGCCACGTCAAAAAAGTCGGCAGTCTTGAGGTGCTTGGTAAGGTCGGGCGTATCGGTTTCCAATGAATCAGTGTCGATGGTAATGCTGACGCGGCTCGTCTCTGGTTGCCCAGTGAAGTCGATTGTTCCCGTAAACTTTTTGAACGATCCATTGTGGCTGCCAGTAACCTTAGAGCCGACAAACAGAACCTCTGAAGAATCGGGTGTGATCACATACCTTTCACCCTGAACTGCCGGCGAAGAAGCTGTCACCGGGGCCGCTTCGTTCGTAACGGCTGCTGGTTTATCTGAAGCTGGGTTTGCGCAGGAACAAACAAGCAAGAGGGCAACAAAGATCGTTAGAATCAAACTTGAGCGAGCCATAGAATTCTCCTCCAGATAAACGGTTAATGTGTCGGGGGCTTGGGGTTTTGGTTACAACCAGGAAGGTTGCTTCTTTATCTCTCACCTATGGGAACGTAGCGCGCGTCGCGAGCGCCAACGTAATCGGCACGCGGGCGAATCAACTTGTTGTCCGCATACTGCTCGAGCACGTGACCGGTCCAACCCGAGATACGGCTGACGGCAAAAATCGGCGTGTAAAGATCGAGAGGAATTCCCATCATGTAGTACGTCGAAGCGGAAAAGAAATCGACGTTGGGATACAGACCCTTCTCGCGCATCATCACCTCTTCCACCTTGCGTGAGATCTCGTACCACTTAGTCTCACCAGTGCGTTCGCCCATCTGTTGCGAAAAACGCCGCAGGTGCGTTGCTCGCGGATCTTCGGTGCGGTACACGGCGTGCCCAAAACCCATGATCTTCCGCTTCTCGGCGAGAGCCTGCTTGATGAAGCTCTCTACATTTTCAACCTCGCCAATCTCGAGGAGTGTTTTCATCACCGCGGTGTTGGCGCCGCCGTGAAGTGGACCAGAGAGTGCCGCGATGGCTGCGGTGATTGCTCCGTACATATCAGCGAGAGTGCCGGCAACTACGCGAGCCGCGAAGGTTGAGGCATTGAACTCGTGATCGGCATGCAGGACCAAAGCGATATCAAACATGCGCGCATCTGCTTCAGAAGGAGCAGCGCCATTCATCATGTAGAGAAAGTTGCTGGCAATGTTCAGCTGCGGATCAGGTTTGACGGGTTCCAGCCCCTTGCGAATGCGCTCAGCGGTAGCAACGAGAGTAGGAAATTGAGCCGTTAATTTGACGGCGGTCTGAACGCTGGCTGCGCGCGAAATGTCGCGAGAATCTGGGTTGTAAAACTCAAGCGCTGAAACCGTGGTCCTCAGCACGTCGATCGGATCAGCAACGCGCGGCGTGCGCCTCATCAACTCAACTATTTCTTCCGGAATTTCATAAGACGCCGCCAGCGCTTGTTTCAGTTCGTCAAGCTCGTACTGTTTGGGAAGGCGTTTGTTCCAGAGCAGGAAAATGACTTCTTCAAAAGTTGAGTGAGCGGCAAGGTCGTGAATGTCGTAACCCTGATAAATGAGTTGGCCCTTATCGCCAATCACATCTGACATTGAGGAAGTGGCGGCGGAAACTCCTCTTAATCCTGCTGCGGACGGAGCGGTGGGTGCGTTTGCTTTGTCTGACATAGATTTTAATGTGTGGGGAAGATAACAAAGGAACTGAACAGACAGCAAAGAGCGGCAAGGGTAGTGGCATCAGGTAATGCTCGGTCAGGAGGGCTTGCCCCCGCTAAAGGTTGAATAGCATTCCACCAGCCGGATTGGACCACCGTTCCAGACTGCCATTTATCCTCGGGACATATTCTCAAGACATCACTTGATCCTTACCACGACAGATGCGCCCCTGGCTGCGTCTAAAAACTTTGCGGCCGATTGGTTCGCCGCGGCGATTTCCAAAAATCCCGCACTGCCCCAGAGGGCAAACAGTTGAGTCGGGCCGCCAGCCTTTTCAGCGAAGAAGCTGCGAAAGGAAGTAATTTTCTTTCCTTTGATTGTGAGATGAGCGCCCGCTTCAATCATTTCTTCTGTGAGAACTCGTGGCGTGATGTTTGTAACACAGTTGCCAAAACGATCGATGTGGATGATGCGCGCGAGAATTCGAGAGTCACTAACTTCGGGATTCAAAGGCGCCAGTTTCACCGGATCCGTAACCCGAGGGCCAAGCTTCGCGGGCTTCACGCCATTCGAGAGCGCCGTAGCGACTGGCGCGAAAATATCTCGGCCATGAAAAGTCGGACTCACTGGTTCGCGAAAGAATTCAGCATTGCTCAATTCATAGACGCTGAAGTTCGATTCGCGTTCATAGATGTAACTGAAGATGCCGTTATCGGGCCCGACGAAGAATTGATCGGCTGCTACGACTGCGATGCCCCGCCTCGTCGAGCCGACCCCCGGATCGACAACCGCAAAGTGAATCGTGCCCTTCGGAAACGACTTGTAAGAAGCAAGGAGAGTGAAGGCAGCGGCTTCGATATCCTGGGCCGCAATTTCGTGAGTCAGATCAACGATGCGAGCTTGAGGGTTTAAAGAAAGGATGACGCCCTTAACTGAACCGACAAAGTAGTCGGCGGCGCCGAAGTCGGTTAGGAGAGTGATGGTAGGGATGGTAGGGATGGGGGGACGCGGTGACGCCGAGACGCGGCGATCAGCATTCTTTTCACCGCGTCTTCGCTTCAAGGCTTCTCCGTCTATTATCCTCGTTTCAACGCGCCAGCTTTCCCGTTTGAGATTTCCGCGTCCCCGTATCTCCGCGTCCCCGCGTCCCCGCGTCCCGTCCTATTGAATCCGAGCGTCGCTTGAGGTGCGTAGCTTCAATTGCTGACCGCCTTCTAAACGAATTTCTTTGCCGCGCTTGCTCAGAACACCACCAGCGCCGACACTGCCGCCGATCGCCGCACCGATCGCCGCACCTTTGCCGCCACCAGCGATCGCTCCAATAATCGCGCCGATACCCGTAGCCGCGCCAACCTTCGCAACGTCGTCTTTGGTGGAATCCTTACCGCGCACGCCGCCTTCGCTATCAACCTCGCCTTCATCGCTTCTGCCAGTTGGTACTACTTCCACAACCTCGGCGCCGATGCTGCTCGATCGGTTGTCAGGCATGCGAATCTGCTCAAATGAAAGTTGCAGCTCGGCAACTCCTTTCACGCGGCCGGGCCGTTTCACACGCGTAACCCGTCCTTCAATGATCGCTCCCTGAAATTCGGACGGTTCAACCACACGCGCTTGAAAGCGATCGCCCCGTTGCGAAGCGTCCGTAGAAAGACTCGACTCCATTTCAACGATCAGGAAAGTATCTCTCGGGATCAACAACGGTCCAGTCGACGTGGGAATACTAGTTGTCGGAGAAGAATTGTCAGAGCGGTTGACGATTGCTTCATCGTCGTCAGGATTAGCCTGTGGCTGAACTGGTTGAGTATCGCGTTGCGGATCCGGACCACGTCGTGACAAACCGCTGGGGATCGAAGAGTTGAAGGCCTGACCGTCGTACCCACTGAGATAGCCAGCTTCATAACCTTGCTGGTAGCCGTCGCGATAATCCTCGAGGGTGCCCCACGTCTGGTTATAGGAACGGTTCGCCTGTTGATACTCGGCCTTATTTTGAAAAGCGCGCGGCGCGCGGTCGGAAAGATCTTTGTAGCCGGCGTTGTAGCCGTCCGAGTAACCGGTGCGATAACCGCGCTCAAGTGCGGTCGATTGCTGGGCTAGTGCCTCCGCTGCACCCCACCGCCCTCCGAACCAATCAAGACTTACCGTAGAGATAATCGCCAGGCTAAGCAGAGCTACCAGAGGGATTCTCAAGTTTTTCATTACAATATTTCCTTTAGGAATTAGTACGGCGTGCGAGCCGTTCGGCCTCGGGAGAGCCAATGCTAACACGAATAGGGTCTTAGAACTTTGAACTTAGTTCTTTGAACCTGGAGCCGTGTTTCTTGCTGCTGACTTGCGGACTTAAAAGCCCGGAGTCAAACTAAAGAGCAAAGGAGCCAAAAAAAGGACAAAGCACGAAGCACCAAGTACTAAGTTCAGCTTTTTCAGATGCGCCATTTTCCGTTTAAGGTTGGCAGACGTCGCTCTCTTTTATGAACACTAGCCGCAGAGTTTACCTGGACCACAGCGCTTCCACGCCCGTCGATTCACGCGTGGTTGCAGCCATGCTGCCTTATCTCACGACCTCGTTTGGCAACCCTTCGAGCGTGCACCTGTTTGGGCAGGAAGTGCGCGCTGCGGTTGATCGAGCGCGGCGGGAGGTGGCGAATTTGATTGGCGCCCAGGCTAATGAAATCATTTTTGTTTCCGGGGGTACCGAAGCCAACAACCTGGCAATCCGCGGTCTGTGTGAAACCCATACTTCCGGTAAGGGTCACATAATCACTTCCACAATCGAACATCCGTCGGTGCGCGGGTGCTGCGACGCTCTGGAAAAGCAAGGCTGGGAAGTCACCCGGCTGCCCGTGAGTGAAGCCGGCATTGTAGGCGTGAACGACGTGCGGGCTGCGCTGCAACCAAACACGGTATTGATCTCTGTCATGCTGGCGAACAATGAAATCGGAACGATTCAGCCGATAGCCGAAATCGGTGAGCTAATGCGCGCGGTTCGGGCTGACAATCCGCAGCTGCGCTTTCATACCGATGCAGTGCAGGCCGCCGGGCGCCTTAGTCTTAACGTCGCCACGCTTGGTTGCGACTTGCTTTCATTGTCCGCGCACAAACTTTACGCGGCCCAGGGAGTCGGAGCTCTTTATGTTCGACGCGGCGTGAAGCTCGCTCCGCAAAATATCGGTGGCCATCAGGAGCGTGAGCGACGCGCCGGAACCGAGAGTGTTCCCAACATCGTCGCGTTCGGCGAGGCCGCGAAGCTTGCACGCGAGGAGCTGGACCAACGCAGCAAACATACAAGACGTTTACGCGATCGCTTCGAAAGCGCCGTTAGCGAGCGGATCCCCGACATCATCTTCAATGGCGATCGCGAACGGCGGCTGGATCACATCTCGAACATCTCGTTTCGTTTTATCGAAGGCGAGGGCCTGCTTATCAGTTTGGATTTGCAAGGTGTTGCTGTCTCGACCGGATCGGCATGTTCCTCCGGCACGCTCGAGCCATCGCCGGTTATTCGCGCTTTAGGACGCAATGACGAGCTGGCACGGGGCGCGATTAGGTTTAGTTTTGGAAAAGACAACATGGACGCCGACGTTGATTATGCCCTGGAGGTGTTGCCGCGAGTGGTGGAAACTTTGCGAGCGATGTCACCGCTAAATAAAGCAGTTTCGAGTTCCGGGTTTCACGTTCCGAGTTAATTGGCGGCAAGAGTGTATTCAGAACAATTCAAAGGCCACCTCACGAACCCGCGCAATGTGGGCGAACTGCTGGACGCCAATGCGGTCGGGGAAGAAACGAATCCAGTTTGCGGAGACCGGCTCGTTTTATATTTGCGAATTGGCAAGGAGACAATCGAAGCCGCTCAATTCCTCGCATATGGGTGCCCACCGACTCTCGTCTGCGGTTCCGCGCTGACTCAAATGCTCATCGGCCGCTCGATCGCCGAAGCTCAAGACATTTCGAGGAAAGATTTATTAGATGCAGTGGGTGGTCTGCCTGGCCGTAAACAACATGCTGCAGCATTGGCGATTGAGGCATTGAAAACAGCCCTAGGCCGAGACGGTAGAAACGCGGAGACGCGGGGACAGGGAACACGGGAACGCGGAGACGCGGGGACGCGGAGACGCGGGGACACGGAACACGGGAACGCGGAGACGCGGGGACGCGGCGTCTTCGAGCTCGGGGATTCGCCGGTGTCATCTATCGTAGAGCAAGAAGCTGAGCGCCGCAGGCGCGGAAGAAGGTAGCAGGGGCAGCGCGCTGCGCGCTCGCCCTGTCTCCGCGTCCCCCCGTCCCCCGCGTCTCCCAGTCTCTCCCTTCCCCGCGTCCCCGCGTCCCCGCGTCTCATTAGGGCGGACTAGCAACAACCCTCGGTCGGGTGCCGGATGCATCTGCCGGGCGGGCACGATGATACTCAGGGCCGCAATACTGTCGCGGCTCTGTGCCAATTACAAATGTCTTGGTGCGAATGACGGGACAACTCTCAACCGCAATCAAGCCCGTGCTCGGATCGATATCCAGTGTGATTGATCCTTCAAGACGCGGCGCCGTTACATCGGTCCCTCCAGTTCCCTTACGCGGTGTCGGGGTGGGCGATGGCAGCGGCCCTGGCAAATACTCTTCGCCCGGCTCTGGAAGCGGGTCCGTCGTCTCATCCTCTGGAGTGGGTTCTTCCTCCGGAGTTGCCACCGGCTCTGTAGCCGCCTTAGTTCCATTGATGAACAACTCCATCCGTCGCTCTGGATCATCCTCGCTTGCAATCTCGCCAGTCGTCGGATTGATCGCTACTTGCTCAATGCCTTCCGGCATCGGCCAATCGCCTTGCCACTCAGGATGTTCCGTCAGTGCCACCTGCATGAAGTCAGTCCAAATCGGCAACGCCGAATTTGCTCCGGTCAGACCCAATTGCGAACCATCGTCAAAACCGACCCAAACTACGCAGACCAGGTTCGGGGTGAAACCGGCAAACCAACCGTCTCGCGAAGTGCCCGTCTTACCCGCGACATTCGCTTTCAACCCACGCGAGCGCACCTTCGCTGCGGTACCGCGATTCACCACATCTTTCATGAACGAGTTCATCACGTAAGCAACTTCTGGCCTCATCACTTCGTTCTTCTGCGAAGTCGGCGCGGCGATGGTTACTCCGTTTCCCGTAGTAATGCGATTGATGGGAATTGCCGAAGTGCGAGTTCCCAGATTTGCAAATGCCGTGTAAGCAGAAGCGACCTGCAGTGGAGTTGCTTCACTGGTTCCCAGCGCCATTGCCGGGTAAGCGCGTGGTGGTTTCGGCAAACCCGCTTTTGCCGCAAGAGCCATCACGCGGCCGATGGTTACTTCCATCGCCACGTCAACCGTAATGACATTGAGACTATTAACGAGCGCGTCGCGGAGTGTGACCGGACCATTACGATAGCTTTCGCCAAAATTACCAGGCGAGTATTCCTGGTTGTCGTAATTGAATGTCTTGGGCTCGTCAATGTAGATGGTTGCGGGCGTAATTGTACGTGGCACCGGATCAAAAGCGGTGTTGAGGGCGGTGGCATAAACGAACGGCTTGAAAACTGAACCCGGTTGGCGAAACGCCGTTGCCGCGCGATTGAGCTGGCTCTTCGAATAATCGCGGCCTCCCACCATCGCTACGATTTCGCCAGTCTTCGCATTCATGGCGACGAGGGCCGCCTGCAAAGTTCCTGGAGCAAAGCGCTTTGCCTGGGCCTTATCGAGCGCCGCGACTTGTTTTGCAAGTGCGGTGTACGCGGCCCGCTGCAGGTCCATGTCGATTGTTGTGTAAATCCGCAAATGCTCAGCGGAACCCGGACCATCGATGATGTCGCCAAGTTGGCTCTGAACAAAATCCGAAAAGTACGGAGCGTCAGAAGCGTCGATGCGCCCGCGCACGGCGGCAACTTTTACTGGCTCTGCTTTCGCGCGATCAGCTTCTTCTCTGGTAATCGCGCCAGTTTCAGCCATCGAGTCGAGTACTTGATTGCGTCGCGACGTTGCCGTGTCGAGTTCCTGATAAGGGTTGTAACGATTAGGACTGCGGATCAATCCGGCCAACAAGGCAGCTTCTGACAATGTCAGGTTGGTCACATCCTTACCGAAGTAAGAATCAGCGGCCTCGCCAAACCCATTGATCGAAAAACCTGCCTGCTGACCTAAGTAAACCTGATTACAGTAGAGCTCGAAAATCTTTTCCTTCGTGAGTCGCGTCTCGAGAATGATCGACATGTACGCTTCGGCCACTTTGCGGCGCAGCGTTCGCTCGGGTGAAAGCAAGAGGTTCTTGACTAACTGCTGCGTAATACTCGATCCACCCTGGCGGGCAATTGGCGAGTTAGGATCAGAGTTGTCGTAACGACGAATCAACGCGCGCACAATACCGCGAAGGTTAACGCCGTAGTGTTCAAAGAAGGACCGATCCTCGGTAACGACAATCGCCTTCACCAGATGCGGTGGCAAATCATTGAAGCCGACAAATTTTCGCTTTGAGCGTTCGCGTCCGGTTACCGAACTTATAAGTTCAGGTTCCAGCCACGCCCTTTCGAGTCGCCCATTGCCATCAAGATTAGAGATCGAACTTACGGCCTTGCCGCTCTTCGCAAACTGGGCCCGGATCCGCGGAAATTGCTGCACTCCGTCAACAGCTGAATTCTGACTTGGTTCAATATCTACATTCTGACCTTGAACTGAAAAGCGGCCACGAGTCGTATCAGCTTGAGTTCCCTTCTCTACATACCCCGCGCGTTTCAGATGGGCGATTAATTCTTCTGTTGAGATCGATTCCCCGGGGCGAAGCTGCTTCGGTGCGGCGTAGATACCGGCGGAGCGTGTGAAGACATCGCCTCGCAACAGGTTGTCGATTCGTCCCGAGAAAATTGACCAGTAATAGATCAGAACGCCGGCACCTACGACGAGGCAAACAACGAGGGGAATCAGAATGTACGGACTGAGCAGGCGGCGACCAACCCGGCGGGGGAAGCTTCTGCCCGGCTGTTCATAAGCTACGATCCGGCGAGAGACGGCGGCCCGGCCGCGATTAACTGGCGGCACTGAATCAGGGGGTGGATAGCGAACGGGCATACTTAAGGTCAGTGGTGGTTACGAATACGCTCTATTTTTATCACCCGACGCCTGCAAATTGACAGCCTTATTGTCTTTGGCTACCGTGACAGCGCTTCGGCACTGCCTCTTGGATGCTGCTCCCTCTATATGAGTCTACCACCGCCGCGGTCGAGTCGATTCACCGGTAAGGGGTTTCGAATTCGCTATGCCGTGCTGGCTGTTCTGGTAGCCATCGCGGTGGGCACGTTGGGCCTTCATTTTATTGAAGGATGGCCGCTGCTCGACAGTCTTTATCTTTCTACCCAAACGGTCACAACCGTTGGCTACGGCGACATCACGCCGCAGACAGCGCTCGGCCGAGCGTTCGTCACGGTCTTCATGGTGGTTTCGGTGGGCGTAGTGTTATATGCGCTGACGTCAACGGTGCAATCGATAGTGCAATCGGAACTGCTCGCTACTTTCGGCGAACGCCGCCGGTCTCGCAAAATGAGTAAACTAAGAAACCATTACATCGTTTGTGGCGCCGGCCGCGTCGGGTTGCGCCTGGTGCGGAGTCTTGTGGCCGCCGGAGAGGATTTTGTAGTCATCGAAACCGATCCGGAAAAAGTTGCCGAGCTGGCGGAGTCGGGCGTGATAACCCTGGCCCGCGACGCAACGTTAGAGACGACTTTGCGAGAGGCCGGTGTGACGCAGGCGCGTGGACTGGCGGCGTGTCTGCCGGACGACGCAGACAATGTGTACGTTGTGTTGACTGCGCGTGACCTGAACGCGCAACTTCACATTGTCGCGCGCGCGGCCGAGGAGCAAGCTGAAGCGAAGCTGATCCGGGCTGGGGCGAACCGGGTAGTGGCGCCGACAATCCTTGGCGGGCACCGCTTAGCCGTCGCCTTAACTAAACCTGCGGTGGGAGACTTTATCGACTCACTTACAGTGAACACGCTCGGTCTCGTTTTCGAGCAACTTGAGGTGGGACCGCACTCAGCAATCGCCGGAAAGAAATTGAAAGATACGAATATCCGATCGGAGCTGGATATTGTTGTCGTCAGCATGCAGCGCAGCGATGGTCAGATGGTTTTTAATCCAAGTGGCGAAAGCGAAATTGCAGCGGGGGATATTTTGATCGCAATCGGAAAGGCAGAATCGCTGATGAAATTGACCGCGCTGGCGAAATAAGAAAGTTTCGAGTTTCGAGTTCGAGCTTTCGGTTCGCGACTCAGAATTGAACCGTTAGTCGAACACGTCTTACGAAGGAAATCTCGGAACTCGAAACTCGAACTCGAAACTCGAAACTCGACCTACGGTCGGAATGCGAATCTTAGTTACCGGTGGCAGCGGCTACCTTGGAATTCACGTTCGGCGCTTTTTTGGCGCCGATGATTTTTCGCGCCGCAATAACCTGGACATTCTTGATTCAATCGACGTAGAGCGCGTTGCGGATTACGACGTTGTAATTCACCTTGCGGCGCACCTCGATAAGAATCCCGATGCTGCAGAGTTCTGCTTTCGTACTAATGCTGAGGGAACGGCAAATGTCATCAGCCACATGCGACCGGACTCAGCTTTCATTTACGCTTCTACCAAAGACGTTTACGGTTCCAATGCCAGCTTCTACACCGAAACGCCGGAAACTTGTGAAGTGTCTTACGCTGGGCAATCCGCACTCGAGTGGTCGAAGCTAATCGGAGAACGCTACGTCGATTATTACTCGCAACAACGCGGCGTGCGCGCCTGCATCTTTCGCATGTCTGCCGTTTACGCGCGCCCCTCGGATGGAAACGAGTCCGGTTTTGTCACTCATTATGTGGAATCAGTGAAGCATGGCTGGCCCATCAATGTGCCGGTGGGGGGACACGCCATCCGCGATATTCTGCACGTTGACGACTTCTCTACTGCCTGCAAGGCGTTTATCGAATCATCACGTCGAGCGGGGCTGTATAATCTAGGCGGCGGCAAGGCCAACGCCGCGAGCTTGCGCGAAATGATCGAAACTGTGGGTCGGCTGATTCAACTGGAGCCAATTATTCAAGAGGGCGAAACGCTACCGCACCCGGTCCCCGTGAATTACGTATCAGATCTGACAAAGATTCGATCTGAATTAGCTTGGCAGCCGAAAATCGGAATCGAAGAAGGCTTGAAGAGCCTCTTGTAATAATTTTGCAGGTGAGGAAGGGGGCCTCCCCCCTCCTTCTTAAGACACTCCAAGGTGACAGACATTCAACGCATCATTGTCCGCGGAACCAACTGGGTTGGCGATGCCGTCATGAGCGTCCCTGCACTGCGCGAGTTGCGCCGGCTATTTCCGGCTGCCCACCTGACGCTTGCCACGCGTAGCTGGGCACAGGAGCTGTTCGCCGACGCTGATTTCATTGACGACTTTTTAGTTAACGATCGCCGCGGACTGGGAGCCGTTCGCGCGCAAGTCAACGCGTGGAGGAACCGTAAATTTGATTTGGCTGTTCTTTTCCAGAATGCTTTCGAGGCAGCGCTGATTCCGGCCCTGGCTCGTGTTCCTGTTCGCACCGGTTACGCTACCGAACGTCGTGGCTTTCTGTTGACGCATCCCCTGGTCTTGCCTGCCTGGCGAAGCTCGAAACACGAAGTCTTCTATTACTTGAATATCGTGGCGGGGGTTGAGCGTTTAGTTAAAGGTGGGGAAAGGACCCCTGATGACTACGACCCGCAGTCGCACCTAAAGATTTCAGAAGGACGCCGAGCTGGGGCTGTGAATTTTCTCGTTCGTCAAGGCGTGGATGGCGAGCGCAGATTGATCGCATTATGTCCGGGTTCAACTAACAGCCGCGCCAAGCGTTGGCCGGCGGAATCTTTCGCGGCGCTCGCTGACCTGTTGATTGACGGGCACGCCCAGGTGTTGCTGATCGGTTCGTCTGATGAACTGGATGTTTCGCTCGAAGTGGCAAGTCGCATGCGCCACGAGCCGATCATGCTTACCGGCAAAACTACTTTGTCTCAGGCGATTGAAGTTTTAGATACCGTGGACCTGCTGATCACAAATGATACCGGCCCGGCACATATTGCCGCCGCGCTCGGGAGGCCCACGCTAGTGATCTTCGGTCCTACTAATCCGCTCACTACCCGGCCCTATTCTTCTAACTCGGAAATTGTGCGACACCCTCCAGATTGTGCCCCTTGCATGCTCCGCGATTGTCCGATCGATCATCGTTGCATGACTGCCATCAGTCCTGCGGAAGTATTCGCGCGAGCGCAGGTTATGCTGGCGACCGAAGAGCCACTGCGCGATCCGGGCCTGCACCCCACCGGAGCCGTGGCATGAAGCGGCCCGCCGTTTTCATCGATCGCGACGGCACGATTTCAGAAGAGGTTGGTTACATAAACCATCCTTCGCGCTTTCGCGTCTTTCCTTACGCCGCGAGGGCCATTAAGCTGCTCAACGATCAAGGATGGCTTGCCGTAGTTATTACCAACCAGGCCGGAGTGGCGCGCGGCTATTTCTCGGAAAGCATGATTGAGACTATTCACGACAATTTAAGGCAATCGTTGCGCGACGAAGGAGCGCGAGTGGATGCCATATATTATTGCGCGCATCACCCTACAGTGGGCGAACCGCCCTATCGTCAGGAGTGTGATTGCCGCAAACCCAAACCAGGGTTAGTTACGCGCGCCACCAACGATCTTGACATTGCGCTCGAGCAGAGCTGGATGATCGGCGACCGCTACGGGGACATTGAACTCGCACGCAATGCGGGAGTTCGCTCGGCACTCGTACTGAGCGGTTACGGCCGGGGCGAATGGGAGAACCAACGCTCGCTCTGGAAGCATGAGCCAGACCTCGTTGCCGAAAATTTGCTCGAAGCAGTTCAGTCGATTGTCCGTTCCGCACATTCATAATGACCCGCACCATCCTTCAGGAACGATTGATTAGCATCGTGAAACGGTTCTCGGGTTTGCGAATCGTTGTGGTAGGCGATGCCATCGCAGATCAATTTGTTTATGGAGCCATTAGCCGTGTGTCGCGCGAGGCGCCGGTTTTTATACTGCGTCACGAACAAACCGAGACAGTGCCTGGCGGCGCTGCTAATTGCGCGGTGAATTTAGCTTCCTTAGGCGCGACAGTGTCGTTGGTTGGTGTCGCCGGCGCTGACACTGCGGGCCGCGCCTTGCGCGAAAAACTAGAACAAGCCGGAGTTGACTGCGAGGGTTTGCTGGTTGACGAGCACATGCAAACCACCACGAAGGTGAGAATCCTCGCAGGACAACTTCATTCCACGCGTCAGCAAGTTATTCGCATTGACTATGAGGGAACTCCCTTCACCAATCGCCAGTTGCAGGTTCAACTTCACGAACGCGCGGTGGCTGCGACACAAGGAGCCGACGCAGTGGTCATCTCTGATTACAATTATGGCGTGGCCGGTGCAGAGATGGCCGATGGCTTGCGCACAGTCGCGCTCTCAAAAAAATGTCCAGTGCTGGTTGATTCCCGTTTTGAACTCTCTCGATTTGGCGGTTTTACTTCCGCGACGCCTAACGAGGATGAAGTTGAACAATTGCTCAAGTCCGACAACAGCTTTAAGGATCTGGAGTCCGCGGGTGAACGCCTGCGAGAGGACTTGGGATATCGCGCGTTACTTATTACGCGCGGTGGGAACGGTATGGTCTTACTGGAGGACGGCGTCGCGCCTTTGCACATCGCTGCCGTGGGCGGCAGTGAACCGGTGGATGTTACTGGGGCCGGCGACACGGTGATGGCTACCTATTCACTGGCTCTCGCTGCCGCTGCTTCATTTTCAGATGCGGCTCATTTAGCAAATCACGCCGGAGGAATTGTAGTAATGAAACGTGGCACAGCGGCCATCACTCCTACCGAGCTGGAACATTCGATTGTAAACGTCGAAGTTAATTAGTGAGGGACACGAAGAGTATTGCACCGCTTGAGTGGGTTTTAAATTTCTCGGTCCACGAGTGGTCGATCTGGCAATTTTGAGGGCGCATTCTCCAATGATCCTAAAACGCGACGAGCTGTTGGCGCGCGTCGCTGCCATTCGCAAGCAAGGCGGTCGTGTCGTGCTCGCCAATGGCTGTTTTGATGTGCTTCATGTGGGCCATGTTAGGTATCTTCGCGGAGCGAAAGCCGAGGGCGACCTGTTAGTTGTGGGCATCAATGCCGACAAGCAGGTTGCAGCCTTAAAAGGCGCCGGACGGCCGATTATGGGCGAGCAAGAGCGGGCGGAAATTGTTGCAGCACTCGAGCCGGTTGACCTCGTAACTATATTTGACGAACCGACTGTGACGGAACTTCTGCTCGCCCTCAAACCCGACGTTCACGCCAAAGGTACCGATTACACGGAAGACACCGTCCCCGAACGCGAGGTGGTACGCAGCTATGGGGGACGCGTCGCCATTGTCGGTGATCCAAAAAATCATTCAACATCCCAACTTATCGGAGCGAGGTCCCAGGCAGCAGTTGTTAAGAAGGACGATGCAGAGGGTTCGCGTTAGCTGTTCGCTATTTGTCTCCCAAGTGCTGCAAGCTTTCCTTCAATTCCGAACGCAAACGCGGAAAGCGATGAATCCTGAAAGAAAATTGATTGTTTGTAGTGCGGCGACAGAGGTTTCGATCAGGGCCGGCCGCTTCGAGGGCGTGACTTCAGAGAAACTATCCCTGGATAGTAAGAACCGAATCTCATTCAAAAAAAAAAGAGACAACCCGCATTCAGATCGCTTCATCGAAGTCGGCACGAAGGCGCTGAGGCGCGAGACTGATGTCTGGGGAGACGCTGCGGGCACCGCGCCAGCAGTTACGTCGGTTACGAGCCTTTCGCCTTCGATTTATTTTTAGGCACTATCATGAGGCGCGCCAGCAAGGCGCGCCTTCTCTTTTGCCCCTGAGCACAATAACGAGCTTTAAGGATTGTCGAAACCCATGCGGAGAGGTGGCACCTGGATTCAGCGTTGGCGCGTGCCGTTGGGTTTTCTCTGCGCGGCGGCCTTTATTGTCCTCGCGCGGCCGCGGCCCCTCACCCTCGCTCTTGGGGGCTTCGTCTCGATTTTGGGACTCGCAATCCGAGCGTGGGCGGCGGGCCATATCAGAAAAAATGAGACCC
The DNA here is from genome assembly GCA_963826235.1 of Pyrinomonadaceae bacterium. Lineage (GTDB taxonomy): Bacteria > Acidobacteriota > Blastocatellia > Pyrinomonadales > Pyrinomonadaceae > PSRF01. Next base: position 712,244 of record CAWGWE010000004.1, read on the forward strand.
TGGCGCGCTCCGGTCCTTACGCTTTTACGCGCAACCCGCTTTACCTCGGCAGCTTTATTCTCGGACTGGGCTTTACGATCGGTTCGGGACGCTGGGAACTGGCAATCGTGTTTGCCGCCCTGTTTCTTGGCATCTATTTACCGGTGATGCGCGTCGAATCGCGGACATTAGCGGAAATGTTTGGGGATGACTATCGTCATTATGCCCTCCACGTTCCGCTTTTCTTTCCCCGATTGACACCATACAGCGACGGCACTGCGGCCAAAACCGGCTTCGACCGGAATCTCTACTTACGCTATCGTGAGTATCGGGCGGCGCTGGGTTTGTTCGCGGCGTGGATTACTCTGGCCATCAAGGCTTACTGGTTATCATGAATCTTAAACTACGAAATTCTTTGGCTGCAGTCCTTCTGCTCGCCGCTGCTGCCGTCTCCGTCACCGCCCAGAATCCGACTCGCACCGTTACCCTCCGACCCTTCGAACCAGCGGAAGAACTGATTTACGAAGCCGAGCTGTCGCGCGGGATTCTTAGAAAGTTAGATGTAGCCGAGTTTCGCCTTAGAGCTCAGCGAAGCAATACAACCAAAGCCGACGCGCAGGCCAATAGAAATCCGGAGGTCCTGGTTTTGAAGTGCGACATTGCGAGCAAAGGGTTTTTTCCCTAAGCTGTTCGGCCTGCGCTTCCGCGAAACTTTGGAATCCACGATCGAGCCAGCTTCATTTGCTGTACAGACGTCGAAGCGGATTGATGAACATGGAAAACGGGTCCGTTCGAGTGAAGCTGTCTTCGATCAAATGCGCGGGAAGGTTTCGTGGACTGAGATTGATCCGAACGATCCCAAGCGACCACCACGAGTTGTAAACGGAGAGTTTACTGGCTCAGTGCATGACATCCTTTCGGCAATCTACTTCATGAGAACTCAACCGTTGCAGGTTGGTAAGAGTTTTCAACTGCCCATCAGCGACTCAGGTCACGTATACAAAGTCCCAATCCGTGTGTTGGAAAAGAAACGCCTAAAAACTGTCCTCGGACGAGTTGATGCGATCCTGGTCGAAGCAGACCTTTTCGGCACGAAAGGAATGTTAAATGGCACTGGGAAGTTTTTCATGTGGTTCACTGACGATGCCCGCCGTGTTCCGGTGAGTGTCAAGATCAAGAGCGAGTACGGCACCTTTGATATTAAGCTCAAAAAGTTTACCCACACGCCGGTTGCGCAGCAGTACCTGACCCAACACAATTAAGCTCGCTTCCGTCCCTCCCGCAAAATTCATGAGCCGACTCCCGCTCATCATCGGCCACCGCGGAGCTTCGGCTCTTGCTCCGGAAAATACGCTCGCCGCATTTCGCCGGGCCATCGCCGACGGTGCTGACGGAATTGAGTTTGACGTAAGACTCTCCCGCGATGGCGTGGCCGTCGTAATTCACGATGCCACACTTGAACGGACTGGATTGCTGAAACGTAGAGTCGCGAGTTTGACGGCCACTGAGCTTCAGGCTATCGACGTTGGCAGCTGGTTTGCCAAACGACGCCGAGCGAGATTTGCTACTTCTGACAAGAACTTCGCAGGCGAAACCGTTCCCCTTCTCGAGCAAGTCTTCGAGCTTTTCAAAAAGCATCCGGGCGACCTCTATTTGGAAATGAAGGCCGACGCGGGCGCAGGCATGGAGCTCGCCGCGGAGGTGGTGCGTTTGATTCAACAAACCAAGGTACGCGGCCATGTTGTTGTCGAATGTTTTGATCTCTCGCTTATTGCGAGAGTGAAAGCCATCGACTCCACGATTCGCACCGCGGCTTTGTTTGAACCGAGACTGTCTCAGCCGGCCACGCTCGTTCCGCGTAATCTTGCCGAGTTAGCTCGGGCTAATGGTGCTGACGAAATTGCTTTGCATCATTCTCTTGCCCGGCGCCGCATCGTCGAGCAAGCTTTGCAGTTGAACCAGCGCGTCGTGGTCTGGACTGTCGACAATCCAGCCTGGTTGGCGAAAGCACAAACTCTGCAAGTTCACGCGTTGATAACGAACAACCCAGCGCGGCTACTCGCCGCTCGTGACTCAGCCGGCGTTTGAAGCTGAAAAAGAGTTTGCGTACAGTTGACCCCGTGAGTCCCTCCCCGAATCAGCCCAACCGCTTTTTTGTTTGTCCTCAGTACTCGGTTTATTACCGCCACCAAAAGAAATTCGAATGGAACAGCGAGGCGCGCCCTGAGTACGAGATCATTTTATTGCTTGAGGGCAAGCTGACTGTTAAATCACCGGACGGAGCTGAGGAGTTGTCGAAAGGACAGTCGCTTCTGCTAAACCCGTCTGCGGGCGGCACCGTGCTGGGAAAAGCGATCGAGTTATTACAGGTGTCGCTCTCGGCAACCTTCGTCAGCGATCACGCCGTACGCATGCATCTGTTGGGACCCGGAGCGATGGTTGTGTTCGCGCAAAACCGGGTGGTCGGGGATGCGCGACTGCAAGAGTGGGGACAATCGCTGGCAAATGAACTGAGCGAAGCGCGACCGGGCGGCGAGATCGTGATCGCCGCACTGATTGAACAACTCGTCGTTCATCTGCTGCGCCACTATGCAAACATGCGCCGCTCTCATGATTTGGAACTCTCACGCGCCGGACTTGTCGATCGCCGAATTCGGCGCTCCGTAGAACTGATGCATGCACAACTGGCCGCGGATCTTTCGTTGAAGGAAATCGCTGCCGCTTCCTACCTCTCTCCATTTCACTTTGCGCGCGTCTTTAAAAAGTTAACCGGCGCCACGCCGCACGCTTATCTCGCAGCTGTCCGTACCGCCCGTGCTCAACTGTTACTGGCCAACCGGGAGCTCTCGATCCGGGAAATCGGCGCCCTGGTTGGTTACGCAAGTCCCAGCCACTTCACTAAAGCTTTCCGCCAGGCTACCGGCTTAACTCCGCGAGCCTTTCGCAATGCCCTTGTCGCTCCTTAATCTCGCGCACCGTAAGAGCGCAATATCGCGACAGTAATGAGCAAGATTGTTGCCGTTTGCGTTAAGCGATGCGCGTATCATCTGCCAAATCATTTTTGAAGAGGAGCTAAGTCTATGCCCGTGGAGAAGGACGTCGAGATCGCTGAAGCGAAGGGGAAACTGGGTGTGTTGCTCGTAGGGCTTGGGGCCGTTAGCACCACGTTCATCGCCGGAGTTGAGGCGATAAAGAAAGGGATCGCCGAGCCAGTCGGAAGTCTCACGCAAATGGGAACAATCCGGCTGGGAAAACGCACTGAAAATCGCGTTCCCCTGATCAAGGATTTTCTTCCCCTCGCCAGGCTGGATGACCTGGTATTTGGCGCCTGGGACATCTTTGAAGACTCCGCGTATGAGGCGGCCATGCACGCCGGCGTCCTCGAGAAAGAGTTGCTGCTGCAACTCAAACAACCGCTGCAGAAGATCAAACCCATGAAGGCGGTGTTTGATCAGTCGTACGTCAAACGCCTGAACGGCACCAACGTCAAAACCGGCGCTAACAAAATGGCGTTAGCAAAGCAGCTCATCGCTGAGATTGAAGAGTGGAAACGAAAGAACAAATGCTCGCGCCTGGTGATGATCTGGGCTGCCTCTACTGAAATCTTTCTCAAGGAGCATGCTGTCCACAAAAATCTCGAGTCGTTCGAAAAAGCGATGACGGCAAATCATAAATCCATCGCGCCGTCGATGGTTTATGCATATGCGGCTTTGAAGTCGGGCATTCCTTTCGCGAATGGAGCGCCTAATCTAACTGTAGATATTCCAGCGTTGCGTAAGCTGGCCGAAGAAAACCGGCTGGCAATTTGTGGCAAGGATTTCAAAACCGGTCAGACGCTGATGAAGACGATCATCGCTCCGGGATTGAAGTCGCGCATGCTCGGACTGCATGGCTGGTATTCGACGAACATCCTGGGAAACCGCGATGGTGAGGTGTTAGACGATCCTGAATCTTTCAAGACCAAGGAAGAGTCGAAGTTGTCGGTTCTGGAGTACATTCTGCAGCCAGAAGTTTATCCCTCCCTCTACAAAGACTTTTCCCACGTTGTTCGCATCAACTACTACCCGCCGCGAGGCGATAACAAGGAAGGTTGGGACAACATCGATATCTTTGGCTGGTTGGGATATCCGATGCAGATTAAGCTCAACTTCCTTTGCCGTGATTCAATCCTGGCCGCGCCGATCGTTCTGGATCTTGCCCTGTTCCTTGATTTGGCGCAACGCGCGGGAATGAAGGGGATTCAGGAGTGGCTGTCCTTCTATTTCAAGTCGCCGCAATCTGCGCCCGGTCTTTATCCGGAACACGACGTGTTTATTCAGCTGATGAAACTCAAGAACACGTTGCGACACCTGCGCGGTGAGGATTTGATTACCCATCTTGGCCTCGAGTACTACGACTAGCGGGAAGAGGCCTGCTCCCAAACCTGGATACCGCCAAGCCGCCAAGGAACGCAGAGTACGTCAGGATTTTTAAGTCACACACGACAGGCGCACGGTCGCGAGCCTCTGTCCCTCGCGGCAGAATTGTTCCTTGAAGGCATCGCTTTTGACCCTGGGACTCGCCTTCGATCAGAGCTTTGATCGAGAGCGAGTTTTTTGTTCCTCACCCTTTGGTCGGTGCGTGCGTTAAAAGGTGCATCCTTCCGCAACGTGCTCGCAACAACGACTGTAAAACATTAATTGTCAGTAAACGCCTGACACGAAATGTCAGGGGCAGACTGCGTCGTTCTCCGCAGCCAGCGCCATTGTTTTTGACCTTTGCACAATATTTTGTGATGACAATTCAGTCCGTGTCGTATATATAGCATTGTGATTTTCGCCAACGTCCCGTTCGCCATTTGGTTACAGCGAACGAGAAAATTATTTCCCGCATCAATTTAATCAGCGGATCGTTCCTTGCTATGAGTAAAGCGCGCGCGGCCAAAGGGGCCGAAAAAATGGGGGCAAAGGAACTCTCAACGCGGCCACGAAGGGAGACGATCATGCTTGCTGAAATGGAAATGCAACCGACAAACGACACTATGGATAAGGTTTTCCTGGATCCCGAACAGAAGAGTCCGCGCGCTCAGGATTTTGAGGAGCGCCTATCGGCTCGCATCGTCGGACAAGAACGAGCTGTCCGGCGCATGAGCGGCCTTTACCAGATTTTTCTGGCAGGAATGAATCCGGCCAATCGTCCAATCGGCACCATGTTGTTTCTCGGACCGACAGGTTCAGGAAAGACTCGTGTGATCGAAGCGGCTGCGGAAGTGCTTTATGGCGATGCCAATGCCATCGTCAAGATCGACTGCGCCGAATTCCAGCACTCTCATGAAATTGCCAAGCTAATCGGTTCGCCTCCGGGATATCTTGGTCACCGCGAAACGTCACCGATGCTGACGCAGGAGAATCTCGATCGCATGCACACAGACGAGCTGAAACTTTCGCTCGTGTTGTTTGACGAGATCGAGAAAGCTTCTGACAGTCTCTGGCAGTTACTGCTTGGGATCCTGGATAAGGCTACGTTGACCCTGGGCGACAATCGCCGCGTTGATTTCTCGCGCACGATGGTGATCCTGACCTCGAACCTCGGCGCTCGCGAGATGTCCGAATTGATTTCCGGCGGTATTGGCTTCGCGCCGGCCAAAGGCGCTAAGAACATAAACGACACGGAAGTTGATCAGAAGATTTATCGAACTGCCGTCGAGTCTGCCAGACGTAAGTTTTCACCCGAGTTCATGAATCGGATCGATAAGGTTGTGGTCTTTCGTTCATTGAAAGAGCATCACCTCCGGCAGATTCTGGATTTGGAATTACAGTCAGTGCAGGATCGGATCATGCTGTCGGCTGGAACCAAGTTTGTTTTCCAGTGCTCCGACAGCGCGAAAGACATGCTCATGAAGGAAGGGCTCGATTTCAAATACGGTGCCCGGCATCTGAAAAGAGCAGTTGAGCGTTTTCTGGTTTACCCGCTCTCGAACCTCGTCGCGACCGGTCAGATCGGGCTAGGCGACCTGGTGCATGTAGACGTCGACAAGCAAACACACAAGTTGATCTTCTCAAAGAGCTCTGGCGGAGCCTTGATTCAAGATATGCCGAAGCCCATCGAGTTGCCCGAGGCTGCCGAGTCGTTGTCCGGCGGAGTCGGCTTACCGATTCCCCAAACCACGAAGGTAGCGAGAAAGAGCCAGAGTCGGGGGGAAAAGACGGAAAGCTAGACGTCTTCTATTTCAAAAATATAAGCGCCGTTCACAATGAAGTGGACGGCGCTTTCTCTTCTTGTCTCGGAAGCGGGTTCCTCGAGTTTCAATTGAACTCTCATGAGAATTCCTCAATGCGACAAAGACTCTGAACAACCAATACTATCGACTGTTGGTCACTATCGGCACGAGATACCTAGGGAATCGCCACCGGTGCAGATTTGTATTCTCGTTTTAGACGACGATCGTTTAGCACAAGGTAAACACTCGAAGGTGGAGTTTGCCCCTCGGGAAGTACGAACCATAACTTAATGAGGCCTGCGTTAGACTTGAGATTACAAAAACCATAGAGCCTCTTTCCAGATAGGTCGTAAATGTCAACCCACGTTCGCGATGACGCTGAGTTGCGGCCGCATGGAGGAAGGTCCGAAGCCTGACCGAACATGTCGTCGGGAAACAGGGCGTAATTCGTTACGCTGAGATTGAATCGGATCCAAGTCTTGTCTCGTACTGAATAGCTTTCTTTTCCTATAAAAACAATTACCGCAACCGTGGAAACTGATCTGTCCGTAACGGCCTTGTTCGTGTTGTCTTTTTTAGTCGCGACCGTTGCGGCACTCTCGGTAACAGTCTCTTTGGTAGTGGGTACGATGCTTTCCATCTTAACCGCTCTTTCCAACCGGCGCAGATTATTTCGAGCAAGGGCGGCGAACTGCCCCTCAGGATATTTGCTCAAATACGCTTTGAAGTCTTCAATATCGTTGCTGTTCTTTATCGAATCCCAATAGCTCAATTCGAATGCTTTCGCAAACTTGTCTTCATTCGGCATGCTTGCCGATTGAGATTCCGAAGTGGCCTTCCGTTCATTGAAATAGAATGTGCCCACTAGTGATGAGGCCTCCCACGGAACCTGTTGGTTTGCGGTCCGCTTCATTACCTCGGCTCGCACGCGCATGAACATTTCTGTCGCGCCTATACCGGGAACGCGCATTTGTTTCAACAGTTCGGATGTGTACAAACCGTTCTCACCCATGCCATCCGCCGCCACCCGACCGGGCGCCGTAGCGTATGCGATCAGCGTTCCAGTTGGAGCTTCCACCTGCGCTAAGCCGGTGCTCGCCGAGCGGAAACCCCGAGCGAACGGGTTATTTCGGCAAGCATCAAGAATTACGATGTTCAATCCGTTTTGGGCTTCATCCAAGTAGCTGAGCAATAGATTCAAGTCCACAGCCGCGTCCTCCACATCCGCCTCGCTGTGTATGTCGGCCTCCACCGGGATCAGATAGTTGCGTCCTTTGGACTGCACGCCGTGTCCGGCATAAAAGAACACGCCTGATCCACCAGCCTTAAGCTTTCGCCCGAATCCACGGATCTGTCGCTTTAACTCGATTTGGCTGACATTGATTCCAGTTGTCACTTCGAAGCCAAGTTCCGTTAGCGCGGCGGTCATGTCGCGGGCATCGTTTGGAGGATTTCTCAAGCGAGGTGCGGTGTTGTAAGCGCCGTTGCCTATTACGAGTGCAAAGCGATTGACGGTCCTGGCGGGAGCAGAGCCACCCTGCACTAGTTGGCGATCAGGCTCTTGTTGCGCTGGAGTTCTGGCTGGTGGGCAGACCAAGAAACCCACGCCGAAAAGGACTAAAGTAAACAGTAATTCAGGTAGGTGAGGAGCCTTTTTCATCTGAACCTCAGTTAAGGTTATTGGTCGTTTTACCTGCCATAATTCAGCCTTACATTCACGAGAAATGTTTTCTCGTCTCTCGTGCCAATTCGATAGATCGTTTGCGGCGGCGGGTCGTCCTGGGTCAACTGTCTGGCGCCCTTCTCCCTCCCCGCCTGCCTTTCCGCTTTGGTCCAATCTTGTCCGGCACCGCCCAGCATTTCGAATCTCTCGGCTGTTGAACCCCAGGCTTTTTCCCAGCGCGCAAGATCCGCTGCCGAGATCCTGGTGGGTCTTGCCGCGATCGGGAGATCCAGCGGTGCTGCTGATACGATGATGGTCAGTATCTCTCCCACTTGATCGCTGCGAACTGGATTGGCCGTAAAGTAGTTTTGCCTGTCGTCCTGAGCGGGAATATCAATTAGTTTGCCCGCAACCAACTCGTTGTCGCCACCTCGGGTTCCCAAAGTTGGAAAAATCAGCAATGCGTCGCCTGTGCTTCCGTCTGCAAAAAGGTCGCGGTCAACTATGTAGAGATATCCTGAACGCGGGGACTCAATGCTTATCCGGACCCGGTCCCCAATGCCAATGGGGGTATCGGCCTCGATGCGTTCAGCTACCCATTCACTCGATTTCGTATTCTCAATAACGAGCATCCGTCCACCGGTGTCACCTGCCTTAGCAGGGCGCAATCGCCAGATGGTGACGCCAAGCTGGACCACCTTCGACGCTGGCACGGGGCGGTTTGGACCCGGTCCAGTGGATGCAGCCAGCCGGTACACTCGCTTATTAGTAGACGGCAAACTCTTTTTCTTCGCAGATTGAGACTGGCGTCCCGTCGCAGGCGCACTTGATACGGTTCCCCCGCCGGGTTCTATTGGCTGGGCCGGCCGATTCCTGGTGAAGTCCTCGGCAACAATCTCGCGCGACGCCGGGCGCTCTGTTTGCGCCGACAGTATCGTCAGCGGCAGCAGTATGAGGCCGAACGTGCCGACGGCTCGTAGACCCGTCCAACACATCCGTGCGGTGCTTACTCTCAGGTGGCCCAATAAATTGATCACTCAGTCGTCCTCCCTTCTTGCAGAGTAAAACCCGCCCCGGTTCCTAACGGTGTTCTAGTTCAACCAGACTCACAAGCGGGTCTTCACTTCCCCGGACAACGGTTTCCCGCTGGCTCGTATCCTTGAAAACAGTTGGTTTTGTTTTTCCATTCGTGAACAAAAACTCTCGCACCCGATTGACCAGCGCTGCATCCTTGATGGAGCCGTCGTCTGTCTTAAAGGCGCTCTCGCGCGCAGCCTCCAGTGAATCCACCGGCGACGATGACCATATCAACCAAAACTGCTCTGTACCCGGCTGGCCGCCAAAGACGTTCCACCCTGTTTGTACTGGCTGTCGAGGCGATAAAAAGGCAGAGCCTTTGTTTCTTGGCGGCGTCGGATGGATGAGATGAAAACTAGTTCCGCCTCCGGCCGCAGCACCCTCATTGAACACGTAGAGGTATCCGGCGTGCGCACTATAAAAGTTAAGCTGAAACTTATAACCACTTTCAAAAATCTCTCCACCAGAAGACTTAAAGGGCGCCTGATAAGGCTTGTCATCCCGCATCTTTTGCACTGTCAGCCAATACTTGAAAGAGCGACTTTCTGAGACGTCGTTCGCATTGGCGGTTGAGCCTGAAGAAACATTTGGAAAGGCACCAGATGTTGGCGCGGCCGATGACGAATCTGCTTCGGAGTCTGTCGATCTTAGAGATTGAAACGTAAAGACACCAAAGATGGCAGTAACGAAAGCTGCAACAAATACAAAACTGACCGCTACCTTTAGCCAAGATGTGTTTAGTGAGAAACTAACGCGGGAGGCTTGGCTGGCTGAAGGAGCTGGGAGCACGGGCTTCACAGCATCGGTTACCGTTTCGGCGAGCGAGTTGCGAGCAAGCGAACGAACTGGCCCGCGCCCTTGATCGAGTAAAGCCTGAGAGAGCCCATCTCCGAATTCGCGTGCGTCCTCGTACCTGGCAGAGGGTTCAAACTCTAAGGCTCTTAAGATTACGTCCTGAGCAGCTTCAGGTAATGCTGGCCGCAAGTCCTTCGGCTTTACCCGCACCCCTTCCCGCTGTACCTCTCCCAACTGGCCAATTCCTTCAGGATTAAAAGGTCGCCGACCCGTGACCATCTCGTAAGAAATAACTCCCAGCGAGTAGATATCGCTGGCAGCAGTTACACGTTCGCCACGAAATTGTTCGGGTGACATGTAACCATAGGTGCCGAGTGTTGTGGGCGTCACAGTGCTGAGCGCAACCAGTGAGTTCTTTATCTTAGCAACACCGAAGTCGATGATTCTGACCTGTTCTTCTCCAGCACTGAGATGCTGCAACATGATGTTCTCAGGTTTCAAATCACGATGGAAAATGCCTTTTTCGTGGGCCGCGGCAAGTGCTCTCCCCATTTGGCTCACGATGCTTGCGACGCGCTCCAGCAACATGCCCTCGGGGAAAAGTGCCGAACGCAAGTTAACCCCATCAACATACTGCATAACGATATAGGGCTTGCCGTCGTCTAATTCACCCGTATCTAGTATGCCGATGATCCCGGGATGGTCTACGCGAGTAAGCGCTTCCTTCTCCTGCTTGAATTTCTGCACGATTCGCTCATTCCGCAGCGACTTCTCCAGGAGCACCTTAACTACCACCTTCTTGTCTAACAGTTTTCGATCCTGCGCCAGATAAACCGCGCCCACACCGCCCTGGCCCAACTCCTTCTCGATAAAATAGCGATTGCCGACGGTCGTGCCGACGAAGGTCTGCGAGATGTGAGCAACTGTCGTTGAGTAATCTGCGGCAAGCGTGGGTTGAGAGCTATCTACGAGCGGCGCGGCCACCGTCGGAGCCGAAGCATCGCTCGACTTTCCGGCTGCTACGCTCGCTTCGTTTTCGTCTCTCTCGGTAGGCATGGGCGCGATGCTTGAAATTCGTGTGAAGAAGTGTAGATCATGAAAAACGGCTCAGGATCTACTGAAGGCGGTGACATTGCTGTAGGCTTAGCGTCCTACCACGGCCAGTGGGAAGTCTCTGTTTGTTCCGGCGAGTGCCCGCGGGTTCTGACGCGACTCAGTCTGCTCACGGACGCGAACGCTCACATAGTCAAACAACTCGCCAGCAGTTACAACGTTGTCCCGATTGGTATCGGCGTTTCCGCGCAAGCCTTCCAGCAGAGACCAGGTAAAGACACCGTGGCCACCACCCCAATTCGCCCCTTCCTGCGAAATCTCGTTTACGTCGGAAGAAGTCAGCACGGCCCTACCTTCCTCACGAAAAAGCCGCGCTGCATATAGATTGAAAACGTTGTTCTCACCTTGAACTAGTTGCCGCCCGGTGACCAGGGCCTTCCCCTTAACGCCGGCGCTGTGACAAGCATCGATGAACATGACTACTCGTTGCGCCTTCAACATGTGATCCAGCAAATCAGTGATCTCAGACATCGGCAAAGCTGTCCGTGGCAGGTCAGCAACCTTAGTATCGTTAAGAATGAGATAAAGCTTTTTGGGATCGTACGGATCCGGAGACCCGTGCGAGGCGATATAAATGAAAACGAGATCACCGGCACCCGCTCTTGGTAAAAACTGCATCAGCGCGTTGCGCACCACGGCGGTGGTCGCTCCATTGTTCTCCATGTAAAGAATGTCGGCCGCCTTGAAGCCCCCGCCTTCGGGGCGCTGCAGAAATTCTCGAATTGCCCGGGCGTCGGCATCGGCGTACTGAAGGTTTTTTAACCCTGCGTCCTGAAATTGGTATTGCGATACCCCAATTACGACTGCAAACTTTCGTCCGGAAAATCTGATGGGCTGGCTTGAGACGGATCGCACGGCTTTAGCATTCGACCTGCCGGCAATCAACACGTATGAGGCATAGTACGAGTTGTTATCGCGATCGGTGGCACTAATTTCAATTACATTCTTCCCCGGCTGAAGCCGGAAGCGAGGCTTGTTTTCCAGATCGCAGGTGATAACTTTGCCATCTCGGGCAGCCATAATGTTGCCGCAAGCAGTGTTCGCGGCCTCTCCATTAATTGCTGTGTAGATTCTCCCGTAGCTGATTCTGGCCGCAAACGGTTCGCGCAAAGTTAATTTCAAAGTTCGCAAATCGGTGGTGGGAATGCTCGACTCAACTGCTGTGATTGGCGCCCCGCCGAGATCTGGGAGTTCAAGTGCGAATGGCGCGCGCGATGGTAAGTCTGCCGACCGAGTTGAATCAGTTTGCACACCTTCGCCGCCAGCGACCACGAGAGGTGTAAGCAGAAGTGCAAGGAGTATTGATCTGAGGGTTCTCACAGGGTTCCCGGAGCAAGCGTGGCAGAACCAGGGCATAAGTCCTGCCACTCCTTTTACAAGGTCGGGCCTACGGCCTACGTCGACTGGCAGGCTTTTGCGGGGTTTGCGGTACTTCCGTTGGTGTCACCGTCGCCGCGGGTGACGGCCGCATTGTGGTTTCTGATCGAGTGCCCAATGGTTCGATGTTCCTCGTCGACACATTGATAGCGGGACTGGCCGTCCATCCCAGTTCACCTGCCTCTTGCATGTAATCGTAAATTACATCCATGTTCTGCGGGAGCGCGCCCGCATGCTGGCGTTGGTAGATGGAAACATACTCCTTTAAACTTCCCACGATTTCTTGAGTCTGCGATGGATTTCGCGTGTCGATCATCGACAAGGCTCGATAGAGATGCGGCTCTGCAATTACTTTACGCTTGTCCAACTGAATCGCCTGCGCAAACTCGCTTAAGGCCTTTAGCTTCTCCTGCGAAGACCGTGCGGTAAGCTTCAAGATCTTTCCATAATAATAGTGGGCAAACGGGTCGTTGGATCGTATTCTCAGCGACTCTTCCAGGTTCTCGCGCGCCATCTTAAACATGTCGAAGTAGTAGGCACGTACTCCATTGTCGCGGCTAATCCCGGCCATGACCGCCTCAAACTCGCCGCTGGTACCAATTAATTCGCCGGCATCCAGCTTGGCCTGAATGTCAGCTGCCATTACGCCGCTAATCGCTTTTTCGGCTGTAGCGGCCCGGTCCGCAGCATTGCGTGAAGGATCCAGTGTCTTGCCTGGCCCCAGGTTGACTGTTCCTACATACAATGTTTTCTGCATTGCGCCGCTGGAGTTTCCAATCAGTGATTTGACTTGGTCTTCCCGTTCGCTCAGTCGATCATTATCGGCAATAAAGCCGAGCCGTACTCGCGGATCGAGATTTGAGGTCCGGCGGAGATTCGCGTAAAAGGGCGGTACTTCACGGACATCGTAACTGCGGTCCAGCATATATTTCAGACCCAGTTGATCTGCTTCATCCTCTTGCAAGCGATCCCAGGAAGTTATGGCATTGGGAGTCCAGAGCTTCGCAACTGACGGTGCTATCGCATGAGCAAGAATCATCGTATTTAAGACGCTTTGACTCGACCCCCCCGAGGCGCCAACGATCGCACCGGCGGCTACGGAAACGATGGCGCCGATGAGCGCCCGCTTCTTCGCTTGTTTCTCGTTATAAGCAGGAATGCCTTCCGCTACCAGCACGTCTTCTTTCCAGTGTTCCTTTTCTATGTGTCCGATCTCGTGGCCCAGAACGTAAGCCAGTTGTGCTTCGTTATCGATTACTGAAAGCAAGCCGGAAGAGACATATACAGTGCCAGTTGAAAGCGCGCGCGACTCCGGAATCGGGTTCAAAAGGATCCTAAAAGTGTAGAGGCGACTTGAGCCGCCTGGAACGAGGGATTGCCCAACCCGATTGATGTAATCCTGCGCCATAGGGTTATCGTAAAGCGCGTACTCCACCCTTAACTTTTCGCCATCCCGCGTAACTTGCTGTGTGGCTGGGTTACGAGTGTTGATGTAGTAGGCATACTCGCTATGCTCACGTTGCTTCAGCAGGTAAGCGTCCTCAACTGAGTCCCGAAAATCTCCATCCTTTAGGTACTGCTCAAGGCTGAATTTTTTTATCTTCTGATATTCCTTTTCCTCCTTCGTAAGTTTGGGTTTATCGTCTTTCTTACCTTCGTTGCTTTTCTCCTTCTTGTCCTGGACTCCTGTCGTTCGTGAAAACCCAGCCATTGGCATGCTGAGCATCATGACCAGGGAAGCCACGAGTAGTTTTGCGAGGTAAGAGCGTCGGGAAGGCTTGAACATGGGAGCTCCTTTTAAAATGGAAATAGGCCGGCACTTAACTAAGCGCCAACTCAGTGATAGCGGACCGTTCCCGAACCTCCGTAACCAACTATGGTGACACGTGAGATGCTTGGCCGAGGTACGAGAAGTGTTCTAGAGGGGCTAATCTTTGTCCACAACCACTCTTTAAGTCAACTTTTTCGGGGTGCGGCGCCATGAGAGCGCTCGGCAGCTTGGATTGGCGAATTGGAAGTTACGACGACAACTTTTAACGAAAGCCGGCGTCATGGAAGACGTGAAATCTTGCGCGAGGCATCGTAAGCCGCGCGTGCTAGATAGGGATCTTCAGCGCCTGATAACGCATTGAGAGCGGGTAACGCCGAGCTGTCGCCGATCAAGCCTAAGGCGGTGGCAGCTTCGCGTCGAACATCGCTTTCCTCATCTTCATCTTGAAGCGCAGCCAGGAGAGCCGGGACTGCTGCCCTGTTTCCGATTTGACCGAGTGAATGAGCCGCCGCGCGCAGCACTAACAGATTGTCTTTTTTCTTGCTGCGCTTTTTTACCGTAGTGGTCGCTAGCTCGGACCGCAAGACTTGTGCGAGCGTTACTACTGAGGATTCGTCGCCAATGTCGCCCAGCGCAACCATGATCGCCCCTCTAACTCCGTCCTTCTTTTCCCGAACGAGCAATTCGCCCAAAGAAGCAGCAGCGGTCCGACTACGCGTTTTACCAAGGGCGTACGCAGTCTCCTGTCGCACAAACTCATCCTTATCGTCGAGTAGCGGCAGCAACAACATAACGCTTTCCTCCACCGGCAAGTAAAGCACTGCGCCGGCCGCGCTGACGCGGACAATCGCTGCTGAATCTTTGAGTCCCGCGAGAGCTGCACGTGACGCGTCCGGGTGATGAAGCGATCCTAACCGCAAGATGGCGTCGCGGCGTTCTTCAACCTCAAGCGAGTTCAAGCGGTTTTTCTGTTTCTCGATCTCCAGCTGTAACGGAGTTAACGATCTGTCCGAGTTTCCCTGAAGGTTCGCGCCGACCGCCTCCGCGAGGAACGCGATGCACAGCAGCGCGGTGCCGAGCAATAGCACCGCCGGACGAGAGTGATTCGAATGAGACATTAATTAGGTTAGTCGTGGGACCGTTAATCGATGCGCGATGTCAGCGCGTGCATGCTATCGACAATCAGAACAAAGATCGGTGGATAAAACAGCAGCTCAGGAACCGCGAGGGCAGTTAACGCTGGTCCCGCCACGTTTTGCACACGATGCTGGTAAAGCAAAGTCAAATCTGCGAAGAAGTCCTGTGTTTGCCAGTTAATGAAAAGACCTACACCGATGCTAAGCGCCCAACCGACTAGTAGAAAGGTGTACGCGGAAAAGCGAGTAAAGGGCTGTTCCGGTTTCTCGTCCTGACTCATCAAACTCGCTTGAATTGGTTTGGGAATGTAAGTGTAGTGCTGGAAGTATTCTCGCAACCGCGTCGCCAGATGCCAGACACCGATCACAAAAAGCGTTACCACGACAGCACGACCCACGTAATCAAACAGTCCCCAAAGCTGCGGCCTGATCAAAGCGACAAAGAATGTCGAGAGGAAGAGCGACACGGTCGTAAAGACGGCCCGTTGCCGCTCGCGGTTTTCTCTGCGGTCGTGCTCGAGCACCGCATCAACCACGCGATCCCACTTTGCCTGAACAGCCAGATTGCGGGCACGGCGGGCATGCGGATTTTCAGAATGTAGGATCGAATAACCGCGATTGGAAGCCGAGCTTAGTTGGTCGTCGTAGTAACTTCTTTCCTGCGGATCGCTAAGCGTGTGGTACGCCTTGGAAAGAAGTGCGAATTCGCGCGATGCGCTCTCCGAGTCGCGATTAATATCTGGATGCCTGAGACGAGCTAGTTTTCGATACGCTGACTTGATGTCGGCGCTGCTGGCCGATCGTTTTACACCTAAGATTTGGTAGTAGTCCGTCACCTGCAGGTCCCTCAAAGCTCGATAGGAGAGGCGGCGGTGGCGAGGGCTGTTGCTCCGTGCCAACCGTCGAAATTATAGCACCGCTGGCAACACTTGCTCACCCATGATGGCCGGTAACCGGCAGCGTTGAGCCGAAACCTCGAGGCCGCCAGCAGAGCTAAGAACACAGGAAGAACAGGGGGAGGCGAACGTATTTGGGTCTCACGACCCTGGCGCTATTGGTAGGTTGGCGGTTGTGATTGAACTGTGGGCGGGAAAACGTGACATTTTTACAACTTGTGAGGGGGAACCAGAGGGGCGGCTCTTAGCTTCCTCGAGCGGCCTTCGAGGCGGGGCGAGGACTTTTTCTGTGAGTGTGCCGCACCCTCTGGTAGTTGCCCTCTGCTTAACAACTACCGTGCCTTGAAGGAATCGTAATAAATGACCGGTAAGATCGGTATTAGCGTCCGCTGCGGTTCACACTTGACGCCTAATTCTGTCTACAATCGGCAACTTCCCTGATCAGTTTCCCGCTCGCGAGCGTTCAAAACGCCTAACGATGTTCAGTAGAGTTCTTACTACAACTCCGGTCGGACCTTTGGAGCGATAGGGTTTCGCTTCATCGGCCCACGCCGTTCCGGCGATGTCGAGATGCGCCCAGGAAAGGCCGTCCGCAAACTCTTTAAGAAAAGCCGCCGCGGTTATCGTACCTGCCTTACGGCCGCCCACGTTCTTAATGTCGGCAATGTCCGACTTAATTTGTTTCGAGTACTCTTTATCGAGCGGCAACTGCCAGAACTTCTCGCCTACTTCCTTACCGGCCGCGATGATCTCATCGATCAAGGCCTGGTCGGTCCCGAGTACGGCAGTATTCACGTCGCCAAGAGCAATCGATACCGCGCCTGTTAGTGTAGCCATGTCGATTACTTTGGTGGCTCCCAGCTTTTTCGCATAGGCGATTGCGTCCGCCAGGATCAAGCGTCCTTCAGCATCGGTATTGATCACTTCAATCGTCTTTCCGGTCATCGCTGTGACGACATCTCCAGGCTTGGTCGCCTTTCCTGACGGGAGATTTTCGGAGCAAGGAACGATGCCAAGCACCGGCACCGACGGTTTCAACTGCGCGATGGCGCGCATCGCACCAAGCACGGTGGCGCCACCGGTCATGTCGTACTTCATCAGCTCCATGTTCTCGCCCGGTTTAAGTGAGATACCTCCGGAATCGAAGGTGATTCCCTTGCCCACGAACGCGAGTAATTCTTTATCGTTAGCGTTACCTGCCGCTGGAGTGTATTTCACTACGATCAACTGTGCCGGTTCCTCGGAACCGCGCGACACGCTTAGGAGCGAGCCCATGCCTTCTTGCTGCATGCGTGCCTCATCAAGCACATCAACGCTCAGGCCAAACTCATTTGCCATAGCAGTCGCTCGCTCGGCCATATCGGTCGGGGTCAAGGTACCACCCGGCTCGTTAGCCAGGTCGCGTGTAAAGTTCACGGACTCACCAATGGCTTGACCGCGCGTGACACCGCGCTTAATTTCCTGCTCCCCCGCCTCCGAAATAACAACAAACTGATCGATTGTCTTCATCTCCTTATCGACAGTTCGATACTTATCCAAATCAAATAGCGCCATAATGGCGCCCTCAACTGCAGCCGCTGCGCTCGTTTCTGCGTCGAGATCTGCACGGGAAACATATCCGATCGACTTAACATTTTTTGCGCGCAATAAGCGCACCGCAGTCCCGGCAACGATCGAAACCTGCGCCGCCAGGTGTTCCTGCTTTTCACCGGCGCCGATTAAAAGCAACCGGCGCGATTTGAGCTTAGCGTCCGCCGAGAGGTGCAAATAAACTGTCTCGCCTTCTTTTCCCTTGAGTTCCTCTGAATCGATTACCGCTTTAATCATACCGCCAGCAGCCGCATCCAAATCCTTCAGAAAACCTTCATCAGCTTTCTCGTCCTTAAAAACAGCGACTGCGATTGCCTGCACATCCACATCCTGATAACGACCACTGCGCGCCTCAACTCGCATTAGTAAGTTTGCTCCTCAACCAATATTCCATAACTACTTCTATTCCGACCTGGCACTTCTTCTTGATTTGCAGTCTACTGGGGAGACTCCATAGGATAAAACTTTCTAACGATTCCGTTCCTTCAACTGGGCTCGTGTTTCTCGCTCAACCGTGCGGCGCATTTCAGTCTCACGCTTGTCGTATAACTTTTTGCCCTTGGCGACGCCAACTTCAATTTTGATTCTACCGTTCTTCAAATAAGCGCGCGTGGCAACCAGGGTCATGCCCTGCTTAGCCGCCGCATCATCCAGCCGACCGATTTCGCGTTTGTGCAAAAGCAGCTTGCGGGTTCGCAGCGGTTCGTGGTTTTCCCGGTTACCATGAGAATAAGGGGAGATGTGCGCATTAAACAACCACACCTCGCCATCGCGAACCGCAACATACGATTCTTTTAATTGCACGCGTCCACCCATCACACTCTTTACTTCCGTGCCCGTCAAAGCTATCCCAGCTTCGTACTTGTCCGAAATGTGATACTCGTGAAACGCCGCGCGATTTGCTGCCAGAACCTTTTCTTCCTTGGAAGTTGCCACTATTTTCTCCCCGACTTACTTAAAACTCTTCACGCAGAGGCCGTGACATCAATGCCGTTGCTGCTTCACGCGCCGTTTTGCCTTCATAAAGCACGGAGTAAACCTCCGCGGCAATGGGCATATCCACGCCTACCCGATGGCTCAGCTCTTTCAATGCTTGCGTAGTTTTCACTCCTTCAGCGACTTCATGCATTCCCGCAGTAATGTCTGCGAGTGAGCGGCCTTTGCCAAGTTCCTGTCCCACGAATCGGTTTCGCGACAGACTGCCGGTGCAAGTTAGAACCAAATCGCCGAGTCCCGCGAGTCCCATCATCGTTTCCAACTTACCGCCTTCAGCGAAAGCCAGTCGCGACATTTCTGCGAGACCACGTGTGATTAACGCGGCGACGCTGTTGGAACCGAAACCAAGGCCTGCCACCATCCCTGCGGCAATTGCCATTACGTTCTTGACAGAACCGCCCAGCTCGGTACCGACAACGTCGTCATTGGTATAGATGCGCAGATAGTCGGTGCTCCATGCTGATTGTACAGTTGCAGCCGCGTCCGTGGTGCGGCCGGCTGCAACGATGGCAGTTGGATGTTGCGACACAACTTCTTTTGCGAAAGAGGGTCCCGACAAACAAACAAATCGCTGGGTGAGCAATTCGCCCAGGACCTCGGCTACCAACTGCGAAATACGTTTTCCGGTTTCGATCTCAATTCCTTTGGTGGCGCTGACGAGGATCGCATTCTCCGGTAACACTCTTACCATGGATTCTAAAACTGCGCGCGTCGCATGCGATGGTGTCGCGATGATTACCAGTTGCGAGTCGTTTAAAGCCTCGGCAATATCTTCACTTGCCAAAATGCCCTCGGGAACGTGCACTCCGGGCAAGTAGATCGAGTTTACGCGGTCGCGATTAAGTGAAGTTACAACTTCCGAGTTGCGCGACCAGAACCTTACCTGATGGCCGGCCCGAGCGGCGACGATGCCGAGGGCTGTCCCCCAACTCCCTGCTCCAATAATCGCGATTCTCTTCATCGTTTACTTTTGCAGGCCGATTTAGCGGCTTTCAGTCATGACCGAAGGACATGGGCCGTTTACGGCTCAGCCCGAAGGGCTGATCGGCCAGCCGTTATACGGCTGGTTAATTACGCACTCATCAGACTTGGAGGCCGCTTCAGCGGCCTTCTCAATTTGCGACCGTTCAGGCTCTAAATTGAACGGCGCACCACCCGTATGCTAGCAACCAAGTATCTTCAGTTGAATTTACTCTCCGTTCCTTGAACGAGTCGGCGAATATTGCCGCGGTGCGCAAAAATAATTAACGCCGCTCCAAACACAGCGGCGAACATCGTGGGCCACAGGTTATCTACTGGACTTATCAACCCATGTTGCAGCCAAACGAATAACGGGATCGTCGCCGCGGCCGTAATCGATCCCAACGACACGTAGCGAGTCAGAATTACAACCGCCAGGAATATTACTCCGGCAGTCACTACCGCGAAGGGAGCGAGAAGCAGGAAGACCCCGACACCTGTCGCTACTCCTTTACCGCCGCGAAATCCCAGCCAGATCGGGAACATGTGTCCGACGATCACCAGGATTGCGGCGCCAGTGATTACCCAGGATGGTTCACCGAGAATCAATCTACCGATCAAGAGCGCCGCGGCGCCTTTCAAGGCGTCAAGTATAAGCGTCAAAACGCCGGCGCTTTTTCCCGCCCGGCGCGAAACGTTCGTTGCGCCTGTGCCGCCCGATCCGGTTTCACGAATATCTGCACCGGCTCGCGCTCGCACGATCAGATAGCCGAACGGAATCGATCCGAGGATGTAGGCAGTGATGAGAACGATTGCAATCCGCAAAAGTTGCTGCACTCAGATAATGAGTTCCGACATGAAAGGGTGCTTGCACTATAGCAACCGACACTGATACCGACAAGGTGTTGCCTATCAAAGAAACAGAGTAATGATCCGATCGGATTGTAGTTAAATGCGTTTTCAGGTCCGTGAGCCCCACTGTTTTCCGAAAACAAGGTTTTCGATTCTCGTTCTTCTCAAATGAAGAACCACCAATGCATGTACACGTTTACTGTGCGACTGGACAAGCCAAGTTTTGGCTTGAACCCGAGCTGGAATTACGGGCTAAGGGCGGGTGAAATAAGCATAGCTCAGAAGTTATTTGAGGAACACCAGGATGAAATCCGAAGCAGGTGGAGAGACCATTTTGGAAGTGCTGAGGTTACGCAGATTGATAAGTACGGGATCTGGTTATTGATTGCAGATAAGGAATCGTTTCTCCCATTTGAAAATTTCCCTGCGTTCCGCGAGGCTTCAGTGGGAGCGATTCACAATGTGGAGCTCTTGACGAACAACCGCCTGCACTGGCCGGACCTAAATCTCGAAATCTCACTTGAATCATTGAGCAACCGGCAGCCCTTAAACCGCAGCTGACTCAGCAGCCGAGCGCTTGGTCTAACTAGATTAACCGCCGACGCAATAAATCCAGCGCCGCTTGTGAGGCGCGCCAGCGTATCAAATGTCGGTCGCCGGGAAGCATCAGCCGCCGATGTTCCGTCAACATTTCGCTTGCTAGTGCGATGTAAACGAGCCCCACCGGTTTCTCTTCGCTGCCGCCGCCGGGACCAGCGATTCCTGTGACCGAAAGTCCGAAGTCAGTTTTCGCGCGCTTGCGAATGCCCTGGGCCATCGCTGCCGCCACTTCAGCACTCACCGCGCCGTGCTTGCGCAGCAGTTTCTGATCGACCCCCAAAGCTCTAATCTTCGCCTCGTTCGAATAAGTCACCACACCTTCCATGAAATACTGTGAAGCACCAGCGACTTCAGTCAGTCGTTGCGCAATAAGACCTCCCGTACAACTCTCGGCGACGGCAAGCGTGTAACCGGTAACTGACAAGCGCATGCCGACAATTTCTTCCATCAGCTCCCCACGAAAGGAGAACACTGAATGTCCCAGTGCTGCTTCCAGGCGTCCGGCCAGATCGTCGAGCAAGGCTTCCGCTTCGGCTTCGGTTCTCGCGCGCGCAGTCAGGTGAATTTCGATCTCACTCTTGTTAAAGAGGATCGTTGTTTGGGGATTCTCGTACTGGGTATAGATGGGCGCGATCTTTTCGTCCACCGCCGACTCGCCTAAGCCGGCGACGCGCAGCAAGCGTCGCACGACGCGAACAGCGCCCGCCTTTTCCGTTAGCCGCGGTAGCACATAGGTTTCAAACATCGGCCGCATCTCTCGCGGTGGGCCCGGCAGCAGCGCGATCGAGGTGTTGTCATGTTCGAGAAACAAGCCGGGAGCCGAACCGTTAGGGTTGTCGAGCACGTCGGCGCCATCAATCACCATTGCCTGTCGTGAATTACGCTCCGGCATCGGCCGCCCAAAAGCGGCGAAGCGTTTGCGAATTTCCTCGAGCACGATCTCATTTAACTGAAGACGACGGCCTAGCGCGCGAGCGGCAATTTTGCGCGTGATGTCATCTTCTGTCGGACCGAGTCCCCCGGTGGTGATCACAACTTTCGATCGCTTCACGGCGTCGCGAATCGCCTCTTCCAGACGCGCATCATCGTCACCGACGATCGTTTTCAGTTTTACCTCGATGCCGATGCTATTGAGTTTTTCGGTGAGCCAGAGGCTGTTGGTGTCGGTGCGATCCGGATGCAACAACTCCGAACCGATGGCGATGATCTCAGCTGTCAGAGTGGGTTGCAGCAATAGAAGTGATCTTTGATCTTTGTCTTGGGGCTTTGGTCTTTGACCTTTGGTCCTTAACTCCAGGCGCCTGATCTGGAACTCTGGTTTTGAAACTCTTTGAATCGAATATCGACTAGGTCTGAAAACTCGGGCCGTGCTTGCGGAAATGACAAATGATAGAGGAGCAATGACAAATGATAAATGTGTTTTTTCCTATCGGACTATAACCTTCTTCGAATTGCATCCCCGGCCCCCTCGGTGGAAAGATTCCCACCAAGATCCTGAGTCGTTTCATTAGCCACAACCGCCTCGCGTACGGCGCGTTCTACAGCCCTGCTTGCGTCGGTGAACCCGAGGTATTCGAGCAGCATCGCAACAGTAAGGATCGCTCCGATCGGATTTGCAACTCCCTTACCTGCGAGGGGCGGAGCACTGCCGTGGACTGGTTCGAACATTGAAACCTTACCGGGATGAATGTTCCCGGAAGCCGCAAGGCCTAGTCCTCCCTGAATCGCCGCTCCTAAATCAGTCAGAATGTCCCCGAAAAGATTGTTACTGACAATCACATCGTATTGCGATGGGTTCAGTACCATGAACATCGCCATCGCATCAACATACTGGTGGTTCGCTTCAATAGCCGGGTAGCGCGCGGCCACTTCCTTGAAAACTCGCTGCCAAAGATCGCCACCGAAACGTTGCACATTCGACTTGTCCGCCATCGTTACGCGCTTCCGTTCGTTTGCGCGCGCATACTCAAAAGCGGCCACGATAATTCGTTCTACGCCGCGGCGAGTATTCAACTCTTCCTGAGTCGCAATCTCATCGACAGTATTTTTCTTCAAAAACCCACCGGCGCCGCAGTAAGCACCTTCAGTGTTTTCCCTAAAGACTACAAAATCCACTTCGTCGATCTTACGATCTCGGAGGGGCGTCAGACGCGCATCCAATAAACGCACGGGACGTAGATTGATGTATAGATCGAGCCCCCGCCTTATGCCCAACAAAATGTCTTCCGCGTGCTGATTTGACGGCACGCGCGGATCACCAAAAGCCCCTGCTAGAATCGCCTGAAATTCTTCGCTTAACGTTTTCAGCGCGCTTTCAGGCAACGTTACGCCATCGCGCAGAAACCTCTCGGCGCCCCAGTCAAAATTCACGAGCTCGAGATCAATCTTGTGAGACTCGCGTAGCTGCTCCAGAACTTTGACGCCTTCGCGTGTGACTTCTGGACCAATTCCATCTCCTGGTATGACCGCGATTCTTTTCATTGGTTAATGTTGGCCGGCTTACTTTCTTTACTCAACAACCTTTGCTCGATGCGAGGCAGGCTCGCCGAAACAACGTCGCCGACAATTTTCATACTCTTCGCGGAGATCTTATCCAAAGTATCGTCGGCGCGGTGCCAGTACGGATAACCGTTAAGCTGGATCAGATCGACTGCGGGAACGCCGGCGCGCAGGAACGGTTCATGATCGTCTCCGCCAACTCCTTCAGGACGATCAACGAAATATTTTCGATAACCGAGTTCGCGGGCCGTCTGCCAGACAATGTCCTGAAGCCATTTAGTGCTAATTGTGTCGCGACCGAGTTCGAGATTCTTGTATCCCATCAGATCGAGAAGGATGAGAGCCCGTACTCGCTGCAACTCATTTCCTGTCCGCAGTTGCTCCACGAATCGCCGGCTCCCATAAGTGTTATCAGGTGCGTCGGGTTTGCCGCAATCGTCCCAGTTTTCACAGAACGCTTCTTCACCGTCAAAAAACACGAGCCAGTAAGTCAGCCTGGGTTCCGTTCCGGCCAGGACTCGACCCAGCTCAAGCAGCGTTCCTACCGAAGCTCCGGGATCATTAGCGCCCACAAATTTCATGTTCTTAAAGTATTTCGACTCGTAGTGGCTGGCGATGATGATTACATCCTTAGACGCGCCGCGAATCTCGGCAGTGATGTTCACCATTTTCTTCTCGCCCTGAGGGGTCGCCGCTGTGAACTCATCCGTAGTAACCGGAACGCCCCCTGACTTAAATTCATTGATGATGTATTCGCGTGTCTTAGCTAGCTCAGGCGAACCAGGCGGGCGTGGGCCGATCTCAACCTGTTTTCTCACATGTTCAAATGCACGTTCACCATTAAACGCAACGGCAGGTGGCGCGGGCGTAGGAGTGATTGAGGGGCGCTCCGAGATTTTGACACGCGGCTGCGGCGGTAATTCGTTGCGCGGGCAAGCGATGAAACCGAGCGAAGCAAGCACCAGCCCCATCGTCATGCCGGTGCGACCAATTAGTAGCATTTGGTTACTTCCCTTGTGTCAGGATTATTTAGCGCCACGGGCAGAAACTAGCTTGGCACGCTCGGGCATTGGGGAGTTTTTTGCGGCCTGACGGCTGGCGCGGCGACATTCAGAGCAGATACCAATAATCCGCAATAGGTGTTGTTGCACTTCAAACTTATGTTTCGCCGCCATCGCATCCTGAATTGCTTCCAGCTCGGCGGAGAAGAATTCGATGATCTTTCCGCACGAGGAGCAAATCATATGATCGTGATGTTGATGTTTGTAATTGTGTTCGTAATGAGCGCGTCCATCTCCGAAGCGAACCTCGCGCGCCAGTCCGGCTTCAGTAAGCAGTTTCAAGGTGCGGTAAACGGTGGTTTGGCCTACTGTAGGATCCTCGTTCTTTACCAGGCGATAGAGGTCTTCACTGGAAAGATGAGCTTCTGTGCGGAGAAAAACGTCGAGAATCAGATCACGTTGTGAGGTACGCTTCAGGCCCTTCTTCTGAATGTGCTCGAGAAAGACTTGCTGTTCTTCAGTCATTTAATCCTGCGGCCAATCCGATTTCTAATGCTGGTGGATTCTACCATCAACCGATGTCAGGTGTCGGGTTTCAGTTGGTGATATCGGCGACCACGTGTTGTGGCTTTTAACTCTGTACACCTGACTCCTGACATAATTTTGCCAGCACAGGCCGGCTCATTTCTTGCGGGCGGCGGGGCTTACTTTTTTTGCCGGAACCTGAGGGTTCTTCGACTTGTCGCTAATTACGCAACAAAGTTTCACGCTGTGCGTAACTACTGCTGCGATTCTGTGGAAAAGCTCGTTAGTTTTAACGTCACGCGTAAGAGATTCTTAGATTATGAACGCAATCGAGGTAACAGGACTATCCCGCACTTTCAACGGCCTGCGAGCGGTAGATACCATCTCCTTCACTGTAGAGCCTGGTGAGATCTTCGGGTTCCTGGGCCATAACGGAGCGGGCAAGACTACTTCAATCCGCATGTTAACCGGGCAGCTGCGACCCACCGCAGGGCACGCGCGAGTCGCAGGTTGTGACGTCGTTATCGAGCGGCGACGCCTCAAGCCGTTCATCGGGGTTGTTTCCGAGAATCAAAACCTCTACGAACGCATGTCGGGCCGAGAGAACCTGACTTTTGCTGCGCGACTCTACGGCACAGGTAGGAAGCGGATCGACGAGGCGCTGGATCAAGTCGGCTTGCTCGAGCGGGCCGGGGACAACGTTCAGCATTATTCCAACGGGATGAAGCAGCGGCTGCTAATCGCTCGCGCCCTGCTTCATCAACCACAGATAATTTTCCTGGACGAACCGACGAGTGGATTAGACCCCGTCGTTGGGCGTGACATCCGTCGTCTTGTTCTGGAACTTGCCGGTCAGGGTGTAACCGTCTTCCTCACCACCCACTACATGGAGGAAGCGGACCAGCTTTGTGGTCGCGTTGCTTTCATTAGCGAGGGGCGAATAGTCGCCCTCGATACACCGGACAATTTGAAAGTCGCCCACGGCAAAAAGGCTCTGGAGGTAAGACTTGATGATGGTCAGACTCTGACTATTGCTCTGGATGATCAAGATGCCGGAGTGAGACTGGAGCAGCTGGTAACCTCCGGACAAATTCGAACGCTCCACTCAGCCGAAGCCACGCTTGAGGAAGTATTCATTCAGATAACCGGAAGGAGGTTGTCGGAATGAATTCGAGAGTCGTCGCGGCGATTGCACGGAAGGATATTGTCGATGCGATAAGGAATCGCTACCTCCTTGTTGCCTTAACGACACCGCTCTTCGTGGCAATTCTTTTTCGTATCCTGCTGCCTGGTCTTGGTAGCCTAAACACCATGACGATCGTGGTGCATGACCCGGGTGACTCACGTCTGGTTAATCAACTGCGCGCTTCGCCTCAGCTAAATTTGGTCAAAGCCGGCTCCGCTGAGGGTGTACCAAACGAGGTTGAGAATTCCGAAGCAGTTGGAGGGCTGGCGGTGCCCGCCAACTTCAATGCGGAAGTGGCGGCTGAAAAACAGCCTGAGGTGACTGTCTACGTTAACAACCATAAGAGCAGCATTCAGCAAGCTGTCTTGAAGCAGATGCTGGAACACCAGGTCCTGGCCTTGGTGGAGCCAATTCCCGCGAAACTGAGTTGGATTGATGTTGGGAAAGAAGCTGGCGCTCAACCTCAGCCTGCGTTCAATCTTAACCAGATGCTTTTTCCGTTGCTTTTGTTAATAACCTTTGGCATGAGCGGTGCGCTGGTAGTGCCCTTGCTGCTGGTGGAAGAGAAAGAAAAGCGTACCCTTGATTTCTTATTAACCTCGCCTGCAAGTCTGGCTGAGATAGTAACGGGAAAAGCGTTAACGGGTGTGGTCTATAGCGCGTTGATTGCCGGAGTGCTGATGGCTATTAATCATAAGCTGATCGGCAACTGGTCCCTCACTCTGCTGACGCTTTTATTAGGGCTGTGCCTGGTGGTCGCAATTGGATTGTTCATGGGAAGCCTTTTTCAAAACACCATGCAAGTTAACACTTGGGCCAGCCTGGTGCTCATGGTGCTGCTCGCGCCCAGCTTCCCTATGCCTAGCCTGCCGGCGGCTCTGGAGACTGCGTCGCGTTTGATTCCAACCTACTATTTTGTCGAGGCGCTGAAGTTGTCGTTGGCCGGAACAGCATCGGCCAGGCTATGGGGACATTTAGTGGTGGTCTTAGGCTGCACTGTGCTGGCGCTTTTCGCAGCGACCTGGGGTCTGCGTCGACAACTGAACTAGGGATAAGAGCAGGTGAGATGAAGTTCCGCCGAGGCAATCAACCGAGTGTGCCTTCGTCCATCTCATTCACACCTGACTTTAGTCAGGTGATCGTTCCCCCCAGGTAGGAAACCGCTTAAATGGTATCGCTAGGATCCTGGCCCAAACTTCCACCTGGCTGAAGCCAGGTGAGAGATAGAACTACGACTCGGCGTTAATCTACAATCCCGACTTTGTGTGCAGCAACACAACGCCGGCGCTACCGCGGCGCTCCAGCTGTCTCAATAATCCAATTCGTAACGCCTGTAACCCAGACTGGGTGCGTGTTCAGTGAAGGAATCAATTTCAATTCTTCCCCGCCGGCTTCCAAAAAAGTCTCGCTTCCCCGCATAGCAATCTCCTCAAGCGTCTCCAGACAATCGGAAACGAACGAGGGGCAAAACACCGCAAGTTTTCTTACTCCATTCCGCGCCAGATTTCGTAGCACTTCGTCGGTCGCCGGCCCGACCCACTCGGTTCGTCCGAAACGCGATTGGAACGAGGTGGTGCAAAACTGCTCACTCAATCCCACTTTCCTTCTGATCGCCGTCGCCGAGAAGAAGCACTGCGCCCGGTAACAGTTCTGATTGACGGCACCAATATCGTCGCAACAGTTTGGTTTGACTAAGCAATGAGACTGCGACTGATCGAGTTTCTTTACGTGACGCACCGGCACGCCGTGGAAACTGAATACAATATGGTCTGGCGTGTGCTCGGCGAGATGATCTCTCACCCGCCGGGCGCAGGCGTTGATGAAGTGCGGTTCAGCATAAAATGGCGGAAGAAATAACAGTTGGTCCGCACAGCCAAGTTCGGCCGCCCGCTTCCGCGTCTCCACGACCGCCGTTTCAAAACTGGATTCGGCATACTGCGGATAGAGCGGTAGAACTATTATCTGCTCGACGTTCTCCTTACGCAGCTCTTGAAGAGCCGAGGCGATTGAAGGATTGCCGTACCGCATCCCGAATTTCACGAGATATTGATCTTTGGCAGCCGATAATTGCGCGCTGACTTCACTCGCCAACTGTTTGGTGTGAAACAACAGTGGCGGGCCGTCGTCCGAATGAATCTTTTGATATAGCTTTGCTGATTGCTTTCGGCGGCGCGGGACAATCGCAACGTTAACGAGAGGCCAACGCAGCGGAGCAGGTATATCTAAGACATAACCGTCCATCAGGAATTCACGTAGAAATCTTCCAACGGCTTCAGGAGAAGGTTCGTCAGGAGTTCCCAAATTAATAAGTAAGACACCGTTTCGTTTCATACGTTATTGCCAAAGTTCCGTGCTACTTGAGCGGCTCGCTCAACAATTCCATTCAAACCGATGCGACCAAGATAATTACCAACCAGCCCAATCCCGGGCGGTAGCGACGGAAGTGTTGTCAAAACACGCTCGAGATCAGTCGAGTAATGCGGCAAAGCTTCCGCCCAGCGTGTTATGTGAATCTCCAACGCTTCCTCATGCCGGCCATGCAACTGCCGGCGCTCATCGGCAAGTAATTGCTGCAGTGCGTTGTCGTCCAACTGCAAGACATCTCGATCGAGTGCCCCGCCAAGAATCCAAGTCTCCGAATGCGCGGAACCTCGACCTTCGAAAATGCATGTATTCAGTAGAACTCCGAGCGAACGAAAGCCTTGTCCTCGAGGAAACAAACAACCAAACCCTCTGAGATTTTCGGGGGACGAAGGATAAAAACAAGTTGCGGTTACGAGCGGCAACATCTCGATCTTTGCCAGTTGCCGACTTAGTTCGGGTGCGATGTCACTTAAGCAAGTTGCTGCGGCGCGAGCAGACGTACATACCACCGCCCCTTCGCCGATATGCATTTGCGCCGGTTGACGGAGACTGAACTCGACGCCGGCTTGTTGTAGATAAGCGCATAACCTGTCGATAAGTTGTTGCATCCCGGCAGGCGGTACAACTGTGCCGCGCAGCCGCGCGCGAGATGGAGGGCTAATCCGCAGCTCATCCGGAAGAGCCGCTTTGCGCAAGATCAAACTGGCACTAAGTGCCTTCGGATCGCCCGCATAAATTCCTCCCAGGGCGGGAGCCAGGAAATAATCTGTCGCCGCGGCGCCAATGACGCGCTCCCCCCATCCGGCGATGGTTTCAAATGATCGCGGCCGCAGGCTTCCGGCGTTCGCTGCTGTGTTGGAAATAAGGCGAAAGATTTCGGAGAAGTTCAGCGGCCAACGCCGAGGGCGATCACGATAAATAAAGCGAGCTCTTGCCTCGCGTCGTGTTCCTTGCAGCGGCACGCCGATCTCTGCACACATTGCTTCTACGCGCCCTGAATTGCGTAAACCGTTTGCCGCAGTTTCCACCAAACCATGGGGCGTGGGGATCGTTTTGAGCATCCCGCCAACTCGAGCAGCACCATCGACGATGCGAACCTTACAACCCAACTTGACCAGGTAGTATGCCGTCGTAAGACCTGAGAACCCGGCGCCAACAACTTGGATAGTGCGCATGATAGCGGTTGGAACTGTTGCGGAAGGATCCTAAGGTTTTCGAGTCAGAGGGCTTGCGAAAAGGTACGAGGCTGGGGCTGCCGCCGACGCAGGCGATAGTCAAAGAACATGCAGACATTGCGCAGGAATGGTTCTCCCTCGCCGGTCAAAGTTAATTTGTTCTCGTGCAGTTCCACCAGTCCGTCCTCGATTAATGGCGCAAGAAACTCGGTTGCCTCGTCGCGCTGGTCGGCCTGCAGGTCAACTTCGAAACGGGTCATGAAGGTAAGAATCTGTTCGCGCAATCGCCGATCCTCGTCAGAAAGCAGATGTCCACGCAGGGTCGGAATCTCGCTCTGCTGGAGCCGACGCTCGTAAACCGGGAAAGCCTTCTCATTTTGATGAAAGCACGTGGGCGTCTCTGAGATCGCACTCACTCCCAGCCCGAGCAACACGCGCGTGCGCGCCTCAGCGTAGCCCATGAAGTTGCGATGTAAGTTTCCTTTGCGCCGCGCTTCAGCCAACCCATCATGAGGCAGTGCAAAGTGATCCATACCAATCTCGAGATAACCAGCGCCGGCAAACATCTCACGCGCCAGTTCATAAAGCCTCCGCTTCTCTCCCGCCTTCGGCAAGTCCTCGTCGCTATAGCTCCGTTGCGCAGGTTTGATCCATGGCACCAGGGCGAAACTGTAGAGCGCGATCCGATCGGGTCGGAGATCGATTGTTTGCTGCACAGTTCTTCGAAAGCTGTCCAGTGTTTGGCGCGGCAGTCCGTAGATCAAGTCGTAGTTGACTGAGGTATAACCGAGTTCTCGCGCTGTCTCAGTAATCGACTTGGTGATTTCGTATGGCTGTTCGCGATTGACGAGTCGCTGTACCTCGGGATCGAAATCCTGCACTCCGAGAGAGATGCGCGTGAAGCCTAGTGAGCGAAGTGTTAATAACTGTTCGCGCGTCGTGTGCCGGGGATCAACTTCCAGCGAAGCTTCAAACTCATCCGTCGCCATTTGCGTGTCCGCCAAAATGGGCTCGAGCATGCGCTGCAAATTATCCGCAGAGAAAAATGTCGGCGTCCCGCCGCCAAGGTGTAATTGACGCAACGGCCGCTGTCTTAAGGCGGGAACTTGCGGTCAGGTAAAGCTTCCATTCATTCAATAGCAATCGAAGATAGTTTTCTTCCCTTCGATGATCGCGAGTGATCACCGTGTTGCAAGCGCAGAAAGTGCAGAGCGACTCGCAGAAAGGCAGGTGCAAATAGAGTGACCATGCCCCTGCCTGGTCGTCGTAGGCGCCAGTCAGGTGCTCCAGCCATTGCTGCGTAGTTGGCGTTTCGCTCCAAAAAGGAACGGTCGGGATAGCTGGTGTAGCGTGGCGCCGGCACGTCGTACTTGGCAAACAAATCGATCATTGCAACACCTCCCTGACGGTGTTGACGAATAGCCTGACGTTCTCTTCCGGCGTGGTGGGCAGGACGCCATGGCCGAAACCGCAAACCCATCCAGCGCGCCGGTTTGCTCGCGAGCGGTTGCAAGATAATCCAGCAAACGCTGCTTCAAATCCGCGCGCTATCTAACAATAAGAGCGCGGGATCGAAGTTGCCCTGGATAAAACCGCTGCGGAAAGAGTTCGAAGGCGTCACGCAAATTCCAGTCATGATCCACAGCAACGCCAGACCACGAGCCGTCGGTGAAAAGCGGGCGGCGCAAGGTGCGCATGCTTTGTGCCTTTCGAGTAGTACCCCAGTTGCGATGGAAATCTTCGCGGTCAGAAGTTCCAGTTGAGGCGCCACCTCGGATCCAAAAACCTCTGGTGACAAGTTCCCCGCCGCCGTGTCGAACACCATTACCAGTTCTGCGCCACTGGCAAGCTGCAGTTCAATGTTACGAACCAACAATGGAATCAGCCTTTCACAGAAGCGCGCGAACAAGGGCAGCTCATTAGCTGCGTCAAGCGCACGTTGATGACTACCTGCCACGGCATAGACGAAAAGAGTCCACGGACCACCAACGAAACCAATTAAGCTGCGATCCCGGGGCAAAAGATCGCGCGTCGCTCGCAAGGCATCGCCTTGAAAAAGCAGGCTCGGCCAGGCCTCTTCTACAGAACGAAGCCGCGCGAAGTTGTATTGGTTAAGCTGCCAACCAAGTTCCGGACCATGATCGGTGTACTGCAGACCCATTCCCAATGCTTCGAGCGGAAAAAGCAGATCACTAAACAAGATTGCCGCATCGAAGTCGAAATCGAGCACGGGACCCAAAGCAACTTCAGCAGCCAGTTCCGGTCTCTTGCACAAGTCCATGAAGGAATGTTGCCGGCGCAGGTTCTGGTAGTGCCGGTGATAACGACCCGCCTGGCGCATTAACCAGATCGGCGGCGTTGCCTGCTCTCTGCGGAGTAAAGCGTTCTGAAAGCGTCTGCTTCCGATCTGGTTTTCTACTGCCGTTGCTATCATGCGAACTTTCAGCACCAACGTCTCATTCAGCGTCACCGCACCATTGATAGCCAATACCTCGTACTGAGCGAATGTACTTGCTGTTCGTATCGCCCAGCGACTGGCGCAGGCGTACGATCATATTGTCGATGGTGCGTTGATTGGGAAGCTTGTCTTCGCCCCAGACGACATCAAGTACCTGGTTGCGGCTGATCACGCGCGGCGTATTTGTGATTAAGAGTTGCAGCAAATCGAAATCGTGCACTGCCGGATACTCGCGTTGACCGTCGGGTTGCACGATCGCGCGGCTATCCAACTCGATCAAGCGACCGTTGCAGGTTATTTGACGGCGTACTGAATGGTTATCCAGTACGTGTTTGACACGGAGCAGCAACTCGCGCAAATGAAACGGCTTGGGAATGAATTCCTCGGCGCCAATCTCGAACCCTTTTAGACGGTGCTCAGCCGTGCCAAGTGCGGTGAGGAACATCAAAGGCAATGGCGTCCGGTCTTTGATATGACGCGCGAGATCGAAACCTGACCCATCGGGCAGGCCAATATCGAGAATGACCAGATCCCACAGACCTTCGTTAAGTTTCTTCATCGCACGCTGCTGAGTTTCGACCCATGACACGTCGTAGCTCTCGCGCGACAAGCGTTCGCAGAGAGTCGCACCCAGTGATCGATCATCCTCAACGAGCAATAAGCGCTTCATAGCTCGCCTCCGACTGTCTTGGCTCGGCAGTCCTCTGTTAATAGACTCACAAGGAAAACTTAACTCGGCGACAAAGCCGCCAGTCTCACTCGGGGTGAAACGAAAGCATGCTGTTCATTCGCTTCAGCAATTGCCGCGCAATATAAAGCCCGACGCCCGTCCCACTATTTCGCGCATGCCGCACAAACAGCTTACCGAGCTGGTCGAAGTTGCCTGTGAAGCCACGGCCGTTGTCAGCAACCCTTGACACTCAGTCGTCCTTTCGGATCTTTGTCGATTTCAAAACTAACGCGCGTTGCCTGACCGTGATTGACTGCGTTTTGAATCAGATTAGCCAGCACACTTTCGAGCGCCCGCACATCCGCATGAACAACTCCGTCGCCTCGTTGCGTGATCGTCAGATCCGGCCAATGATGTCGCAGGGCTTCAATCAAGTGACTCAGACTTACCGACTCCATGAAAAGCTTGCCGCTCGGAAGATTGACGAGAAACAGTGAGTTTTCCAGCTGTAGCTGCAAGCGCAGCGTGTCACTAAGCAAGCGATCCAATAACGGGTTTGGCTCATTAGCTGAGTCTTCGCGCAGACTTTCGGCCTGCAAACGCAAACTTGCCAGGGCTGTCTTCGCATCATGAGTGAAGGCTGCGAAAAACTCTTCGACTTGAGCATGTCGCTTTTGCTCTCGCCGTGCGTAATAGAAAAGCGCTACGCCGGCGCCAATCAGCAAGACAATCAAAACGCCGCCTTCCCAGATCAGCATTCGGTAATGATCCTGGAAGTCGACCGCACCTTCGAGCTGAACCTGCTTGAGTCGATCGAGTTGCTGCAACCCAAAGATCAGCCACCAGCCCGCAAGTGTTACGGTGAATAACACCCAAAGGGCCACGAGGGAAATAACAATTCGATCTTGCTTTCGTTTAATCAGAACGAATTAAATGACCCACCTTGCTGTGGATCAGGAACTTTCTGATGCGGCTTTTTCAACCGCCGCCACAATCGCACCGTGTGCTTGCTCCAGCAATTCGTCCGAGTGCGCCAGCGACATGAAACAAACTTCATGACCACTCGGTGGCAGATAGACTCCACCTGCAAGCGCGGCATGAAAAACTCGTGCAAACTTCTCCGCGTGATTGCGCGGTATTTGCTCCAGCCGTCGAATGATGCCTTCGGCTTTCAGATGTAGCCAAAAGATTGAAGCCGCGCGGGTCAACTGAAATGGCAGCCCGCGTCGTTCCAGATCCTGATTTGAGACCGTCGCAGAAACGCGCCGTCTTCGATTCCAGTTGAGCGTACGCTTTAACGCGTTCGATCTTTTGCAGCGTCGCCAGCCCGGCGCGCATTCCCACGGGATTAGCGCTTAATGTTCCCGCCTGATAGACCGGGCCCGATGGCGCCACTAACGCCATCAGGTCAGCTCGGCCGCCGTAGCATCCAACCGGGAAACCTCCGCCAATCACTTTACCGTAACAAACAAGATCCGGTCGCAGCTCAAGTACTTCGGCCATGCCGCCGAGGGCGACGCGAAATCCGGAAATCACTTCGTCAAAGATCACCAGGCTGCCGTGCTCGCGCGCTAGCTTAACTATTTCTGCGATGAACTCCCGACGCTGAATCAACAATCCATAATTCGCCGGCTGTGGTTCTAAAATCACCGCGGCGATATCCGCGCCGTGCTGCTCAAAGATGGCGCGCACGGCTTCTTCATCGTCAAGCGGGGCAACAAGCGTTTCCGCAGCGACCGCCGCAGAGACTCCGGCACTTGAACTCGCCGACAACCCTGCAAGGCCGCTTCCTGCTTTTACCAACAACGAATCAACATGACCGTGATAGCAGCCTTCAAACTTGAGAATCTTCTGCCGGTTAGTGGCCGCCCGCGCGACCCGCAAAGCACTCATCACCGCTTCTGTGCCCGAGGAAACAAAACGCAGCATCTCTACCCACGGCAGTCGCGACGTAATCCATTCCGCTAACTCAAGCGAGTATGGCTCGCACGCGCCAAAGTCCATGCAGTTGCCACCGCTTCTTCCACTGCACGCTCACATCCGGATCGCGATGCCCGAGCATCAAAGGCCCGAAGCTTTGACAGAAGTCGATGTATTGCCGTCCTTCCACGGAAGTCATGGTGGCGCCTTGTGCGCTGCGAAAGAAAAGCGGTTCGCCGCCAACGCCTTTGAAAGCCCGGACCGGACTGTGAACGCCACCGGGAGAGAGGCGACTGGCTCGCGCAAAATATTTCGCCGAAAGATCGTTAGTGGCTAAACCTGTCTGTTGTGAAGACATATTGAAGTTGCTTCGTAACGACTAATTACCAATACCCAGTTGCCGCGCATAGCGAGCTCCGTAAGTAATAATGAACTGCGCTTGCGCGCGCTTGAAGACGTGCCAGGTTTCCAACAAAGCTTGTTCGAAATTGATTAAGTCCGTTTTCATCCAGCAACGCCAGGGCGGCATATTCCCCGCTGACCTGATAGGCCCCGACGCGCCGGCCGGTTTGCTCTTGTATAGGCGCAATCAGATCTAACGAAGTCATTCCCGGCTTAACCATCAGCAAATCCGCTCCTTCTTCTGAGCAGCGCCGGCTTGCCGCGATGGCCTCGCTGCGACTGCGCACATCGAGTTGGTAATGTCGCCGGTCGCCGAATTGTGGCGCCGAATCTGCGGCATTCCGAAACGGGCCATAAAAATTGCTGGCGAACTTAGTGCTGTAACTCATCACCGGCACTAAATCTAAATGTTGCTCGTCGAGCGCAGCACGAATATGCGCCACGCGACCATCCATCATATCGCTCGGACTGATTCCGTCAGCGCCAGCTTCGGCGAAAGCAACTGCCGCGTCGGCAAGCTCGGCTAAAGTCGCACTGTGATCGATGCGTGAGCCATCCAGCACTGCACAGTGTCCGTGACTCGTGTAAGAGCAGAGACAGGTATCGATCCACAAACACAAGCTGTCGCCGAATTGGCGACGAATCTCGCCGATTGCCGCAACTGTGAACTCATGGTTGAAACCCTTATCCTTTTTTTGCCCCGGCACGGGGAAAAGCAAGAAATGCGTTACACCCCGCAGCGAGGTCGAGTTCAATCTGTCTCAGCAGTGACGTCGCGCTGTGACGAACGTTACCGCGCAATCCGCTGATAGGCTCTTCCTGCTCCAGGCCTTCAACAACAAACAAAGGTTGAATCAACTGCGCTCGAGTGAACTCCGTTTCGGCACACAAGTCGCGTAGATGGCGCGTTGCACGAAGACGCATCAGACGCTTCATGAGAGGCCCATCTCCTCCAGCCATTGAGCGTGATTGAGAAAGATGAAGGGCTGCACACCATTTCTTCCGAGGATGCGTTGCGTGTTACCCGGCCCGCAGAAGTGCGTCATTTGTTTCAACCAGGGATTAAGCGCCAGGGCACGTTCGAAACCTGAGCCGCTGGTCCAAAAAAAATGGGTCTTATTCGTAAGCTGCGGATCATCGTGCTTCGGAATCAAACGATATGTCGCCAGGGTTTTCATGCCATTGTCCGCGTAACCGTCCGCATGGGTGAGTTTGAACCAGTCACGTTCAGAACCCGAAAGATTCTCAATTTGCGGATCTTCGTGTTCGCCCAAACTCTCAGCACAGCCGTTGACCCAGACTCCGCGTTCAGCCAGCCGGCGCCATGTTTGCACTCCACTAACCCAGACGATCTGCGATGGTGATATCCGCACGTTTTCTGGTAAGTGCCTCCGCTTTTGAGATCCAAAATGCTGCCGGCCGTGTCGGGCATCGTCACTGGAATTCTCTCGCGTGCGAACCAGTCTGCCTGTGAAGGCTCGAGTGGCCACATCTGTTCCCGGAAAACCTTGGGCGGCTGCGGGCCGGACGAGTAAAGGGAGTAATTACTTAAAACGGCGCCGTCCTCAGCGAGTCCTCGTAAAGACGTGATTTCGCCATAAGGCCGGTGCAACACGCTTACACCAATCTTCTGATGACATCCGCCTCCGAACGCGCTGAGAATCTCGCGCTCCCGCACCACAGTTTGAAATGTTTCGGCGCAATTAATCGCAGCAAGCAGATCGTGCAAATCCTTGCGTTCGCGTTTGCACTCGATCGCCAGCGCGCCCTGACCTGGCGCCGCCGGATTCGCGCTTAACGGTAGAACCATCCAGCGACACTCTGATAATGCCCGCCGCAGATCGGCGCTTATGTCGGCGAACTCCGCTCGTTCTGTTTCAAGAAGGCGATCGAGCGCGGCCTTAGCGACAACCAATCCATCAACGTCAGGCTGCCACATCTTCTGCACGCGTGTCGGCACGTTGCCACGCACCGGTACAAACTCCAAACTGTCGAGCTTTGCCGGCAGCACGTGGGGCAGAAACTCCTGAAGGTTGTAGCTCCGTCGCGGCGACGAGGTAAGGATGCGCAGTCGACTGGTGCGATTCACCCCATCCCAACGATCACCACGAACGAGCAAGACGTCGCGCACATCTGCGCGAGGAAGCGTGGCCACGATTTTAGTGTCCGGATTCTCTTCGATTGCCAAATCTTTCCATGAGTGAACTGCGAGATCGAATTGTTCGGCTATGAGCCCGGCGCGGAGGTCTTGCGTGAAGACACCTTTCTCCGGCATTTGCCAAAGCGGATCACTCTGATTTCGATCACCCAGAGATTCGTGGAAGGAATAGTCGATACAAACTTCCGGATGCGCTTTCCTTAAAGTGTCACCGACCAGATACGCCTGAATGCGCGCCAGATCGCTGCGACGCGCAGCGAAGGTTATGCGCATAAGTCTTCCCATCCAAAGGGGCGGAATCGCGCTTGATCCGCCTGGCGCTCCACCGCCAACTCTATTTCAGCTTGCGCCGCCTTAACTTGAGAGACAACGCGCGAGCGATCATCTTTTGCCGCCGCAAAGAACTCTGAGAGAGCTAGCACAGGAAAGGAAACATGAATCGCATCAGTCGCAGCTTCGGCTCGTAGGTCGAGAGACTTTACGAAGCGCATTTCCTGCAACTCAACCCAATTTTCGATTTCACGCGAAGTTAACGGAGCTGCAATCACCAGTGCGGTGTCCCCACTTCCTTCTCCGCTACCCTCGCCAGCGTGAGCCCTGGTGAATTGCTTGAGGTGTACTTGTGGGTACTGATTTACTAATGCCTGCGCACGTAACGGATTACGACAGAAGAGCGTCAGCTGCGCTTTGCCGATTAGCCACGGAACAATCTCGCTCGCCAGGTGTCCCGCGCCGATCAGTGCGACCGATGGAATACCTTTCAAATGCTGTCGCACAAGGCCACCGTATGAGTGACTGCCCAGACCTTCGAGATGGCGGCGCCGCACGGCCTTGGCATCAACCATCAAGTCTGACGTTATGTGACGAAGAAACCAGCCCCAGGATGTTGGCGGGAACTTTGCTTTTGAGCAAAAGTCTCGAAACTGGCCTAACACCTCAGTCTCTGCGATCAGCGGTGAGCGTAAGCCGCAGACGACTTCCAAAAGAAAGCGGTAAGAGTCTTTGCCTCGATAGATTTCGGACCCAGCTCGAGCTGATGCAATTAATGATTTATTCTCAGCTTGACCAAGCAGGACAATGCGACGGAGACAAGTCTGCCAACGCAGGCTATTTAGCGCGGCCGGCAGATAGTCCTCCGTTCCAGTTTGGTCGTGGATTACAACCAGATCGTCAAGCACACATCTATTTTAGAAAATGCTGAAATCCGATTGTCATCAGTTTGTCATCGACCGGAGCTAAAAACTATCGACGGGTTTTAGAGTGCTTGCCTGTAGGGGCGGAACTCTTTAGCCGCCCCCCCTACTATGGTGGCGCCCAGAGAGAGGACGCCGCTACAGTTTTTGCGCGCCAACTATCCGCGTCTTCTTAAGAGGAGGAAGAGCACTATAACGACAACTAGAATGCTAATGAGACTGCCCGGCCAGATCCACCATCCTCCGTCGCTGCTGTAGCCACCAACCATTACGCATGACGATTGCGACAGCGTGAGCATGATTGCAAGCGTAGAGATTTTCTTCATAAGCTTCTTCCCTCGTTAACCTGCAGGATTCGGTTCGCGCTCCCAGTGTCGATGTTGGGCGACGGCTTTAATAAACGCGGAAGCGAAATTGTTTGCTGCCGGGCCACGACTTGTTACGACACCCTGGTTTTCCGCAACAAGGTTACCGGTCGAATCTCCCTCGGTGAATTTCTCACCCAGCCATCTGGCCAATAATCCCACACCGGCTCCGGTGGCAGCGATCGCCTTGCAGTGTTTGTAAGCCTCCTCTACAAAGTTGGAAGCCTCCGGTTCAGCTTTAAGAGCAGCTACACTCGCATCCCCGCCGGGAACGTAAACGGCATCGAACAAAACAGAAGATGCGGTAAGAAAACTAAAGTCAGCTTTACCTTCTTCTCCGCCGGCGCCTGTCAACACACCCAGTCGCGGCGCGACAGTGACCGGCAATGCGCCCGCAGTCATTAATGCTTTCTTCATATCTAAAACTGATGCGTCGTCGAAACCGTCCGCGACAAGGAAAGCAATCTTGCGTGTTTTGATTGTGTCCTTGGGAAAGTTCGGATTATCGACCATGCTCAATGCGGGTGACTCTTCAATGTCTTGGGCAACTTGCTTCGGTTGAAACTTTGCCGGATTGCCGTCGGCGGGGATGCTCATGTTTAGAGGCTTATCCAGTTTTGACGGCACGCTCAGGCCTAAACCTTGAGCCACCTGGTTCGCGAGATTCTTATCAACCTGAGCAAGCAATCCCAGCATGCGTTCTCTGATCGCCGGCGTTTCTACTTTTCCCAGTTCAAAGCGAAGCGCTCTGATGATGTGGTTTTTCTCCGGCTCCGATTGGCTGTTAAAGAAAAGGGTGGCCTGGCTAAAGTGATCGAAGAAGCTGGCGCTGCGTGCGCGAATCTTTCGAGCGTCGATCCTCTCTGCGAAGCTGGTGAACCCTGCCATGTCCGCGCCCGCTTGAAAAGGACAGCCGCCCCGAGTGCTATTGGGATCGTGAGCTGATTGACCTTTGTTGATGGTCTGGCGCATGAACCCATCTCGCTGATTATTGTGTACTGGCGCGATTGGCCGATTGATCGGAATCTCGTGGAAATTGGGTCCGCCAAGACGAAGTAGCTGCGTATCAAGGTACGAGAAGAGTCGGCCCTGCAAGAGTGGATCGTTGGTAAAATCGATACCCGGAACAACGTGGCCGGTGTGGAAAGCGACCTGCTCAGTCTCGGCAAAGAAGTTGTCGGGATTGCGGTTCAGCGTCAGCTTACCGATTCGACGCACTGGAACAATCTCTTCGGGAATAATTTTCGTCGGATCTAACAGGTCAAACGCAAATTTGTGTTCGTCCTTTTCCTCGACGATCTGCACGCCAAACTCCCATTCCGGAAAATCACCATTCTCGATGGCTTCCCAGAGATCGCGTCGGTGAAAGTCTGGGTCCTTACCGGAGATTTTCTGAGCTTCGTCCCAAACGACTGAGTGCAAGCCAAGGACGGGTTTCCAGTGAAACTTCACAAACCGTGCCTTGCCGGCTGCGTTAACGAAACGGAAAGTGTGAACACCGAACCCCTCCATCATGCGGAAGCTCCTGGGGATGGCGCGATCTGACATCACCCACATGATCATGTGCATTGATTCGGGCATGTTGGAGATGAAGTCCCAGAAGGTGTCGTGAGCAGATGCGGCCTGGGGAATTTCGTTATGCGGCTCCGGCTTCACTGCGTGGACGAGGTCAGGAAACTTGATTGCATCCTGGATGAAGAAGACCGGCATGTTGTTGCCGACTAAATCATAGTT
Organism: Pyrinomonadaceae bacterium; assembly: GCA_963826235.1. Lineage (GTDB taxonomy): Bacteria > Acidobacteriota > Blastocatellia > Pyrinomonadales > Pyrinomonadaceae > PSRF01. The sequence goes on from CAWGWE010000004.1 coordinate 752,898, forward strand.
CCCTTCCTGCGTATAAAACTTGACGGCGAAACCGCGAACGTCGCGGGCGAGATCAGTCGAACCGCGTGAACCGGCGACTGTTGAGAAACGAACAAACACCGGTGTCTTGACTGACGGATCCTGGAGAAAATCGGCCTTCGTGTACTCGGCCATTGATTCGTAAACCTGAAAATAGCCGTGGGCGGCCGAGCCGCGGGCGTGGACTACGCGTTCAGGGATGCGTTCGTGATCGAAGTGAGTAATTTTCTCGCGAAGAATAAAATCTTCAAGTAGCGTCGGGCCGCGATCGCCGGCTTTGAGCGAGTTCTGATTATCGTTTATCCGCACACCGTGGTTGGTGGTGAGAAACTCTCCGCCACTGTCTTCAGTATTCTTTTGTAGGTCGTCGATCTTTGCGTCGTTGCCACGGTATTGAGAATTTGCCGCCAACTCTGCTCGCTTGGCATCCGCTGTTGGTACTTTCACTTCCGGTTTCTTCCTTCCCTTGCTCGTAGTTTTCCGTGTGGTCATCTTTCTCCCCTTAATTAGTGGCTATGAAACGGAGGTATGCGAGACCAAAATGCGGTCGTTTTAATGCTTTAGCTGGCGGCCCTCCGCGGCCCGCCCTCTTATCCGATTCTGTAGGGGCGGCTCTCCGTGGCCGCCCCTTGTTCGCGCTTCCTGGTTCGCGATTCTCCAGGAACCTTCCGTGGCCGCCCCCCTGTTCGCGATTCAGGGGCGCCCACAGAGGGACGCCCCCACGCGAGGTCGGTATGATGCTCCTCTATCTGCCTGAGCCTGCAGCCTTCTTCGCACTCGAACTCTTTGCGCTGCTTCCAGCAGATTTCTTCCGTTCTTCCTTCGCCTGGGCTGCTTCCATTGCCGTCTCTACGTCTTGCTCTTCCTCTGGCGGAGGCAACACTGCCGGCATTCCCAGCGCTTCAATCCAAAGCTCGCGGGTCCAACCCTGCGTGTGATAGAGGTGCTCGTCTTCTTCTCCCTCTACCTGACTGTAGGCCTCCATTAATGCATCCGACTGGCCCGCGTCCGCTTGTTTAGTAAGTTCACCAATCAGACTCCAGTTCAGATGATCCTTCGTCTCCGCGAGGGTGACGCACTCAGCTGCAACAATCTGGGCTGATTTAAGATCGCCGGCTCTCAGGGCCATCTCCATCGCTTTAACTAGAGACTCGCCGATGTGGCGCACGATCTTTCGGCCCGGCGTTTCGGTTTCCAACTCGAGCCCCATGCTCTGCAGGACATCATTAAGGACTTGAACGTGATTCTTAGTCTGGTCGAGATACTTCTGCCACTCTTCCTTAAGGTCCTGATTTGTGGCGCAACGCAGCGCTGTGGTGTAGATCTGCACACCACCTTTTTCTGTTTCGAGCGCCTGGTAAAGCAAGTCAGTGACGTGGTTCGTCAGTAAAGTATTGTCCTTCATGCTCTGCTCCCTTTCCTTGGTTATGAATTCCTAAACAAGTTTATTCACACGCGCATCCTCAAGCGGCAAACTCAGCGCGAAGGGAGAGCGCTATTCTTTTCTTGAAATTAGAAGGTCTCTTAGTGTGCAAGAACGATGCCGTTTGAGAAAACTGATCGCGCCCACATCGGAAGTGGTGCGAGCGATTTAATAGCTTCCAGCTTTTTCCAAAGGTTCGAAACGAACGCGCAAGCGAACCTCGAACTGGCTATCCTTTTTATCTGTACCAATTGAAGGCATCAGGGGTCGACCTAATCTTAAAAGAGAACGATCAGGGTATTGCCCATTGGCGATTGCTGATTGCCGCTTGCCGATTAAAATTGCAGTCAGAAGGCGTGCTTGCCCCCGCCGTCCGTCGGCAGCCAGGCAGTAGAAAAATCCAAACGCTCGGTTTGCCTGCTTCGAAAAGAAGCGTTGCAAGCCCGCCTTCTGGACTGCATTTCTAATCGCGAAGAGAACTCCTGTTCGCCAGGCTGCAATGAATAAACAACCTTCCTTTCGCTTCAGTTGGATTGCGCTTGGTCAATTGTTCTGCTAATTTACGCTCCCGCCCAGAAAACGAACTTGACGCTGAAAAACTGAAGACCCAGTAGGGAGATACGCCAAGGGTTACCTCACTCTGCGTCAACAGAAATAGTTTGAAAGGAATTTGTTCGTACTGTTACTGGCAGCTGACTAACTCAGAAGCGTCAGTGTTGAAAGCAATACAGTATTAATGACAAGCAGGGGGCAGTTCTCACCAAAGCATACAAGTTAGCTTCCATCTTTTGGCAACTTCACTTGTAAGTCTCCGGAGAGTTCCAGCCAAAACCTCAACCCAACTAAGTAGGAGGCACAAATGACTCGTAGGATTCTGTTTTTCGCATTCCTCGCAGTTGCAATGGCAACCGCTGTTCTCTTTCCCTTTTCCAACTCCGACGCATCGCGGGCCCTTACGACTCGCGGCACCACGCTCGAAAAATTTTCCCGGCATAAACCGCTTCCAGACTACGACATCCGGCTCGTCAACAAGGGTGAGTTTGATGATTACAATCTTAACTCACCAGCAGGCAAACAAAGTGCGGCTCTGAATAATGCGGCACGGGCACGTAGTACAGCCGTTGATGGTTTTCGCTCCAAGCTGAGACCGGAGATCGCCAACAAACTCCGCGCTACCGTTAACGAGACAGGTGGGATGAAAAAACTTTTCGTTCTCGGAGCGACCCTTTCTGAGCCGCAGTCAGATACAGCCGACAATATTGCGCGCCGGTTCTTAAACCGGAACGAGAAACTCCTCGCACTTCGGAGCGCTGATGAAGCGAATCTTAAGTTGACAAACGAGGATCAGGACCGCGGGACGGTATTTCTTGAGTATGCCCAGACGGTTGGCGGTCTGAAAGTCTTTGATGGACAAGTTCAGGTTGTCGTTAACAAAGACGGAGAAGTGCTATCGGTTCGCGAGGGGTTCCTCGTTGAGGGACAGACCGCCAATTTAAACCCAACCCTGGATGAAAACCAGGGTATCCGCAGAGGCTTAGCCTACGCGGGAAGGAAAGTTGATTCTCCGCTCGTCGAAACTCGAAGCCGTATTGAAAAGAGCGATAGCGCGGCATTTGCTAACCCACTGGGAAAAGATCTCGAAGACCTTACTTCTGAACTTAAGGTTTTTCGTATCGGCAACTCAGCGAGGTTGGCGTGGCACGTCTATGCAGATGTGGGTCAGGACGAGTGGTATGAACTACTGGTCGACGCCCACAATGGCGAACTACTGCTGAGACACAACCTCTACGTCTTCGACGCACAAGGCACGGTTTACACTGAAGCTCCGGACAAAGGGGCGCGTCAACTGGTCTCCTTTGTTGGCGACACGGCGATTAACACTTCTTTCGGATGGATGGGACCCTCGACAGTAACTACAGGCAACAATGTCGAAGCCTATCTTGACTCAATCGCCGACAACGTGCCTGATGCGAACAACGGCCCCGGGCTGTCAAATGGTCACGCCTTCTCGGCCGCGCAGGACTTCACATTTCCCTTCTCCGAAACTGTCGACCCGCGCACCCAGCAGGCGGCAGTCGTGACCAATCTCTTCTATTTCAACAACATCATCCACGACTATTCCTACACCCTGGGGTTCACCGAAACAGCGCGCAACTTCCAGACCAACAACTACGGTCGGGGAGGACTGGGCAACGATTCGGTACGCGCTGAGGCGCAGGATGGCTCTGGCACTAACAATGCAAACTTCGCGACCCCACCTGATGGTTCGCGGCCTCGTATGCAGCAGTTTCTATTCACGTCCCCTAATCCTGATCGCGACAGTTCCCTTGACGGCGATGTGGTTTACCACGAATTCGGTCACGGCATTTCCAACCGTTTGATTGGAAATGGCTCCCTCACTGCGCTGGGCGGCATACAGTCAGGCGCAATGGGCGAAGGCTGGTCAGATTACTGGGCGATCACGATGAACGGGGACGGTCTGGTGGGCGAGTATGTAACCAATAATAACGTTAACGGTATCCGCCGTGCCGCTTACACCGTGCCGGCGAATCCGATTCACGATTCGTATGCTGACGTTTGCTCGGGAGGTTGCCAGGTTCACCGGGATGGTGAAGTCTGGGCTGCGACACTCTGGGATCTGAGAGCGCAACTGGGAGCGGCAGCGACGGACCTGCTCGTGCTTAACGGTATGAAGTTCACACCGACTAAACCATCGTTTTTGGATGCTCGCGATGGGATCTTGCAGGCGGATCAGAACCTAAACGGCGGAGCGAACTCTTGTGCGATCTGGATCGTCTTCGCGCGTCACGGTATGGGCGTCTCAGCTTCCGGTAACGATGGCCGCAGACATAACGCTGCTACTAATGTGCCGCCAGGCTGTTAGTAGAGACGCTATTTCGTAAATTAGAGTGCGCGAGCACTGGACCTAAGAGGCGGGCTTCTGGCCCGCCTTTAGTTATCAGGGCTGGCAAATCAAGCGTAAAGAGACTGAGCAGAGTCGCTTTCCATTCGTCGATTTTATGTTAATTCTGCTGACTCAGCCTCGGTTGCGGCATGAGTTTAGCCGTGGGTTTCAACCCACGGTCTCGTTAACGATAGTTGCGCTCGTCGCGTCAGCGACGGTTGGTAGAAACCGGGGTCAATCGTCGCTGACGCGACGCGGAATGTTCGGCCCTCACTATCCGTGGGTTGAAACCCACGGCTAAATGCAGTCGTCGCTAACGCGACGCGAATGTCTACCCCTTCCTCTTTAATCTCCGCACACTTCCAAAAGCCTAGCGCTAGCCGATAATCACAGATAAGATAACGCGCGGTCTCATTGCCCAGGATTAAACTTTAGTTACTACAGCGAACAGTCCTATTGAAGGTGGCGACCCCCAACCCGACCTTTCAAATTTCTACCGGCATTAATGTGGAGGCGGTGAGGTGTGCCGGGATCTGCGTTATCAGGTTACATAAATGCGCTGTCCGGATTGGAACACCGTAGCAGTATATTTAGCTTGGGTGTAAATACAAAAAGGAGTCTGTGAATGCCAACAAGACTCAAGGCGAAGTATGTCGTCTTTTCCGGGATTGCCGTGATGATGGCGTATGTGCTGTACCACAACGAACGCTTTCTGATCGAACCATCGAATCCAATCTGGCAACATTACGCTCATTTCAAGTGGTGGTTGCTGCCACATGGAATCTTTGGCGCTTTGGTCCTGCTAATCGCGCCGCTGCAATTCTCCGACCGACTGCGGCGGCGATTTACACGCGGGCATCGCATTGGTGGGCGTGTCTATGTTGTCGGGGTTTTAGTTCTGGCGCCGCTCGGTGCATACATCCAGTTTTACGAGGAGCGCCTGGGATTCCCCCGTTCCTTCACCGTTCTGGCTTTTGTTGACGCCGTAATGCTGATCGCCACTACGGTCATCGCCTTCCTCTTCGCCTACAAACGAAAGATCGCGCTTCATCGGCAGTGGGTAACGAGGAGCTATGCAGTCGCACTGGTCTTCATTGCCGGCCGCTTTGTCATGGGAGTGACTGGTTGGGAAGCGTTGGGAGTAGAAATTGTGCAGGCGATCATCTGGTCCTGCCTTGTTCTTTCAATTCTGCTTGCCGATGTTGCCAACAACTGGATGGAAATCCGATCTGCCGTGTCCGCACCAGTCAAGTCCCGCGTGACTGCAAACCATAATTTGACTGACACGGCTGTCGAAACAATCTAAGGAGCGAAACGTTATAAACCACCATGACTTGCACTCACGGCGCTCTGGGACTCAAGCGCCGCGTTTAGCGACGGGTGAGTTTAGCTGGGTTTTAATCGGATACGAGCTCGTGATTCTTTTTGAATCCAAGAGCCGCGTTAGCGGCGGATGAATTTAGCCGGGGGTTTCAACCCACGGTCTAGTTAACGAGAGCTGCGCTCGTCGCGTCAGCGACGACTGACAAAACCATAACGCTTCAATCGTCGCTGACGCGACCACTAAAAGGAACCACCTATGCAAAAAGAGGCAAAGATCACCGGTAATAAACCGACCAACTTGAGCGAGTATGATGCGATTACCAAAACCGTTCAGAACTACATCAATGGCGGTAAGACGGGAAATACTGCCGACATGAAACTCGCCTTTCATCCGGACGCCACCATCTTTGGTTACATCGGACCGGATTTGTTTGCTGGGCCGATCCAGCAGCTCTTTGACTGGAACGATGAGAATGGTGCAGCCACCGAGCTCGAAGGTCGCATTACCAGCATCGACATCAGCGAGACAGTTGCTACGGTGCGTTTGGAACTCGACAACTGGACCGGTCATCGCTTCACCGATTTCTTTACTCTCCTCAAAGTCGATGGGGAATGGAAAATCATGAACAAGGTTTTCCATCTACATGCCGAAAGTTAATGAGGGAAATCCTCGCCATCACGATGAATCGACGGGAATTCAGCTCGAGTCTGCTACTTGCCATTCCAGCCATTGCAGTATTGCGGGCGGAATCCCAATCGCAACCTCTCGTTAATGGTGCCCGACTTAACACGCACCTCACTGAACTCGCGCAAATTGGAAAAACGCCGGAGGGCGGAACTCATCGCGTAGCTTATTCCGACGCTGATCTAGAGGCACGGAAGTACGCGATGAAGCTAATGCGCGACGCGAAACTCGATGTAGGCATTGACGCCGCCGGCAACATAATCGGACGCCGCGCAGGCCGCGAGCCTTCGTTGAAACCGTTAATGATCGGATCACACATTGATTCGGTTCCCGAAGGAGGAAGTTACGACGGTCAGGTCGGTTCGATGGGCGCAATCGAAGTTGCGCAAACGCTTGCCGAAAACAACGTGCAACTTCGACATCCGCTTGAGGTAGTTGTGTTTCAGAATGAAGAAGGCGGCACTGTTGGCAGCGCCGCCCTTGCGCGAGGTCTGACAGAAGCAGAACTGAACATTGTCACCAACAGCAAGAAGACAATTCGGGAAGGAATTAAATTCATTGGCGGCAATCCCGAACAACTCGCCAGCGCCGTTCGCAAAAAAGGCGACGTATCTGGATATCTCGAACTGCACATCGAACAAGGTGGCATCCTTTACAACGAGAAAATCGACATCGGAGTTGTGGAAGGCATCGTCGGTGTTTACTGGTGGGAAGTAACGGTCGAAGGATTTGCCAATCATGCGGGTACGACGCCGATGAATCAGCGGCGCGATGCTCTGTTGGCGGCAGCAAGATATATTGACGCCGTCAACCGTATTGTCACTTCGATTCGTGGCCGGCAAGTGGGAACTGTCGGAAAGATTCAGGCGTTACCAGGCGCCTTCAATGTCGTCCCCGGCAAGGTTAATACAAGTCTGGGACTGCGTGATTTAGATCCGGCCAAGGTTCAAATCATGTTCGAGAAGATTCAAAGCGAGGTGCGGAAAATCGAAACTACGACAGGTACAAAGTTCACTTTCAAGTCAGTTACGTCATCTGAGCCTGCGCTTACTGAAGTAACTATTCGCCGAACCATTGAAGCCGCGGCGAAGGAATTGGGATTGACAACAAAACAAATGCCGAGCGGGGCCGGGCATGATGGGCAGGAGCTTGTGCGTCTTGGTCCAATCGGAATGATCTTTGTGCCGAGCCGAGATGGCATTAGTCACAGCCCACGCGAGTTCTCGAAACCTGAGGACATCACGAACGGCGCGAATGTTCTGCTGCGTGCCCTGCTGAGACTGGATGCAATGAACCCGTTGCCACACTCCGCAGCGCGTTAATTCTCAGAATTACCGCTGCCCCGGACGCAGTTGAAGGTGACGACTATCTGGGTGCCTGCCGCTCGGGAGCACAAGCTGTAGAAAAGAAGAAAAAGTGGACAAGCATAGCGTCATCGAATCGTTGTTCGCTGTGAAGCGCGCGCTCCTTGGCGTGGTGCACCTTCAGGCGTTGCCGGGAACGCCTGCGAGCAAGCTCGACGTCGCCGAGATCGCTTCGATCGCAGTTGACGAGGCTCGCTTGTATCGTGACGCCGGGTTTCACGGCATCATGATCGAGAACACTCACGATCGTCCTTACCTAAAGGCAGCCGTCGGACCTGAAATCGTAGCCTCTATGGCGGTGATCGGCGCGAGAGTCCGTGAAGCTGTCGAGCTGCCGCTTGGTATTCAAGTACTCGCAGGGGCAAATTCGAGCGCCCTTGCCGTGGCTCTTGCCTGCGGTGCAAGTTTTGTACGCGTTGAAGGCTTTGTGTTTGCGCACGTCGCTGACGAGGGTCTTATCGAATCGAGTGCGGGCGCATTGCTGCGATATCGCCGCGCGATGGGAGCAGATCAAATTCGCGTCTTTGCTGACGTGAAGAAGAAACACTCGGCCCATTCAATTACTGCCGACGTCGACATTGTCGAAACCTCCAAAGCTGCTGAGTTCTTTTCCGTTGATGGCGTGATAGTCAGTGGCATCGCCACTGGAGAACCCGCCGACCCAAATGAAGTCGCAGCCGTCGCCAATGCTGTATCGGTGCCTACCTTGGTTGGTTCTGGAATCACCGTGGAGAACATTGCCACGTTCTCCAAAGCAGACGCTTTCATTGTCGGGTCGTCAATAAAGCAGGATGGCTTTTGGTCGAATCTTATCGATTCGGAGCGTTGCCACAAACTGGTGCAAGCCTTTCAACTAAGATGATCGGGTGAAAAGAATTAGTTTTTCGCATGAGGCAAGATCATAAATTCGCGGGCTGGCAGGGCTGGCTTGGCCTCTGCTAATTGTCTATTCTGAATCAGGACGACATAGGTATTGAAGTAGTTGTCACTTACAGCTTACCCCACATGAATGGCTTACTTTTCCGGAGGGTTTTGAATGTTCCGAACCAATAAGTTCCTGGCTCTGCTGGTAATTGTGCTTTGCACAAAGACACTACTGTCGCAACAACCGAGTCCTACGCCGCCAGCCTCGACAGTAAGCACCGTAGAAGTAAGCGCTCCTGTGAAAGAAGCTGAAGTCGGGGAGCAGGTGAAGATCTCAGTCGTGGCGAAGGATGCTTCCGGTAAGGTTGTAAACGAAGAGCCCTCTACGTATTTCGCCGGACCATTCGACGCTGCCGCCGCAGATGAAAATGGAAACATCAAACTGGTAGGGCCGGGTCAGGTGATCGCAGGAGCAATTGTCGGCGGAAAACCGGGGTTTACAACCATCACAGTCAGGGCACCAGCCGTCAAGACCATCGAGGTTAGCTCTCTTAAGACGCCGCTTGATGCCGGAAGTGTCATCCAGCTCGAGGCGATTACGCGTGTTGCCTCTGGGGATCCACGTACCGGAGTTTCCTTGAAATGGACTTCCAGTGATCCTCGAATAGCGACGGTAGATGCTGCCGGCGTAATCACTGGAGTTAGTCCAGGCACCGCAACAATCACGGCGACGTCTGGATCGGTTAACGGCACGACTACGATCTCAGTCGTAAGAAGCAATCTGCGCAGCTTGACAGTGACTGCAAGCGCCACGACTGCGCGCACAGGAGATGTGGTCTACTTTACTGCGCAAGGTAATCCTGCTGCCCAACTTACGCCCCGTTGGTCTGTGAATGGGAGCGGCGCCACTGTCGACCGTGATGGCGGATTCGTTGCTGAACAGCCGGGTACTTACATTGTGTCAGCCTCGAGTGGCGCAATCACCGCGAACGCATCGATTGTCGTTAGCCCACGCAATCTTGAACGCGAACTTAAAGTCGTGGGGCGAGTGCCGCTGAAAGAAGTGCAGGGTGCTGAAGAATGGATCATCGGCAACTATGCCTACTACTCAACAATCTCGGATCGCTTCATGGTGTATGACATTTCTAATCCGGAAAGTCCCAAACTAACAGACACCATCAAGGTCGATGCCCGTATTGTGAACGACATTAGCTCCACTGCCGACGGCAAGATTCTGGTGATCTCCAGGGAAGGCGCTTCCGATCGGAAGAATGGCATCTCGTTCTACGACACTTCAGACCCGGCGCATCCAAAACTGATCTCCGAGTACACAGCAACTGTTACAGGAGGTGTTCATAGTGCGTTTGTTGATTCGCATTACGTTTACCTTACTGACGACGCCACTGGTTCAATGCGGGTGATCGATTTTGCTGATCCAAAAAGCCCGAAAGAAGTGGCACGCTGGCAAACAGAGAATCCGATGGCGGGGATGATTCGCACAAAGGAAGGTGAGCAGGTCGCCGGGCGCTATCTGCATGACTTGCAAGTGAAGGATGGTTTGGCGTACCTCGCTTACTGGCACGATGGTTTAGTTATTCTCGATGTTGGTGCTGGTTTGAAGGGGGGTAGTCCTGAGAAGCCCCAGCTCATTAGCCAGTTTCGGTTCAATCATCACGAGCTGTATGGCAACGGCTGGCTCGCTGGGACACATTCGGTATTTCGTTACAAGAACTACGTGTTCGTCGGCGATGAAGTGTTCCCGTCGTTTTTCGACATCAAATCCAGCACGAAGCTTTCGATTCGCGGCATCGTTCACGTAATCGACGTCACAGATATCAATCGTCCGCGAAAGGTCGCCGAGTACCCGGTTCCGGAAGGCGGAGCGCATAACATGTGGGTGGAAGACGACCTGATGTACATGGGTTACTACTCAGGTGGTGGACGTGTGGTGGATGTGTCAGGCGAACTACGTGGTGACCTGTACCGGCAAGGTCGCGAAGTGGGACGGCTTTGGACCGGGGATCCTGAGGGCTTCCGGGCTAACTTGCCACTTGCGTGGGGAGCGCAACCACACAAAGGTTTGATCTACTTCAATGACATCAACTCCGGGCTCTGGATAGTGAAGCTCGGTGAAAAGATCGAAAAAGGCTCGACCACCTCACCGGGACAATGAGCTGCGAGGTGGAAAGCAGCAGGAGAGCTGAAAGCCAATTTTCCATTTATCATTCGCGAATTCAGTTTGGAACGCAACGCAGGCCCGAAGGGCCGTTAGCTAATAGCCACGCCCGTGAGGGCGTGGAACAAGCGATTAAATTGATTTCCAGGTCCGAAGGACCGGCAGACGATTGAGGGCTGATAACTGTCGCACCTTCGGCGCGCTTTTGTTTTATTGCTACCGATCCCCACGCGCTCACGGGCGTGGCTATTAACTATCGGCCCTTCGGGCCTGTGTGTTGCACTTCCAACTTGAATCCACCATCCACCTGGCGCTGGTTCCTGACCGGCGCCGCTTAACCTGCCTACTTCCGCACCGCTTCGATCTTATAGAAATCTATCCCTGCCGCTTCCTGTGGGACATCGATTGTAGTTACGGTCTTCAATTCTGTTAGATCGATAATCTCGACAGTGCCTGGTTCCGCACCCACACCCTCAACACTCACAAACGCGTAGAGATCATCCGGCGAGACCACCACGCCGTGCAGAACTTTCCTTTTCGTCGGTAAGCGCGAGATCTCCTTTCTGCTCTTCAGATCAATGATCGAGACTGATTGATCTCGTTTATTAGTTGCCAGCAAGCGAGACCCATCGTGCGTGACCGCGAGGTTGTAGACACCCGCGCGAGCCGGAATGCGACGAATCAACTGCCAGGTCCTCGCATTGACTTCCACAATCTCACTCGACTTGTTGCAGGCCACGAAAACGGACGATCCATCTCGTGAAGGTTGCGCCCACGTCGGCGAGCACGAGTTGTCACCTGGCTTGGGCGGTTCCATGCCATGACCGCCGGTATCTTTCATGTCCGGGCTTGCAGGCATTGAATGCATTGAGTGCCTGGGCTTTCCCGGTGGCCCATTCATACCCATCTCACTCCCTTTCGTCAGTAGGAAATGCCTGCTCGCCTTTAATGTGTGCGTGTCGATTTCAACCAACATGTCGTCCATCATGCAGGCCGAATACTGCTTCGTTCCTTGCGCGTTTAAGCGCGATCCATGCGGCATAGTGCACGTTGGTATTCGTGCAATCTCGGTCATGCTGGCCGTAGCTACAACCGATACCGACGACGGCACCATGTCGCCATGTAGATTGAAGTTCACAACAAAAAGGAAGTCGCCGGCCGGAGTGAGATCCATGGTTGCCGGGAAATACCCGAGGGTTGTTTTAGCGACTAGCTTGTCGTCTTTCGTCGCGTATTTCCAGACCTGCCCAAACGGGCGGCCGTGGGCAATCGAGACGTAATAGAACTGCCGATCGGGGGACACCGCGATGCCATGAGGTCCATCTATATCGATTGGCATGTCGCCAGTGTCCAATTGATGATCGACCCGTGCGCCATTCGGACCGAAGCGAATTAAAGCAATCTTATCGGCACCCTCCGAAACAACATAAACCAGGTAATCCTTGTCTGGCTTCGTTTGTCCCCGGTAAGCAGTGGGAGTTAATGCGATCGAGAGCAAAGCGAGAATGCTGATTGTGAAACGCGCGCTATGCACGGTGATTCGTCCAAACAAAGGTAGGAACTTGGCGAAGATCCCAGGATGCTTAACGAAATGCATTTTTGTAAACAGGTGAATTTAAGTTAGAAGTGCAACCCACGGGCCCGAAGGGCCTAAAGTTAATAGCCACGCCCGTAAGGGCGTGGACACGGTTCCCAAATAAAAACAAGAGCGCCGAAGGTGCGAAGTGATGGGTCACGCTGCAATGCCGGTCCTTCGGAACTGGGACCGAATTCCTCGAGTGTTCCACGCCCTCCCGGGCGTGGATATTAACTTTCAGCCCTTCGGGCCTGCGTTGCACTTCCACTTTGAATTCGCGAAAGGATTCTCAGCTCTGATTTGCTCAAGGTGAATTCCAGCTGCTCAACAACCTCGTTTCCCCCAAGCTAGCTTATTTCGCGCCTGCGGCGCTGACTCATTCGGCTGATCAGGATTGACTGTGAAGTTGCATTTCCAATTTGAACTCGCGCAACGCTGCATACTCGAAGTATAGCTCGCGGCGATAATCATTGGTGCATCGGTTTGGCTTAGCCTCAACGAAACGGCTAAAAACCCTGATTACAAATTAGTTATGGCCTACATCCGTTTGGTCGGTTAAAATGCCCGCCAAATTGCGCGACGACCAGGCATTACGAACATTCCACTAATATGCCTCTAGGAACAGAATGGGTAGTCGATGCGAACGGGTGTAATGCTGAAACACTCGCCGACATCGAACAATTGAGATTGATCTTCGAGCACATCATTCAAGATCTTGAATTACATGTGCTCGGCGATATTTCCTGGCACAAGTTTCCGGGTCCGGGCGGTGTGACCGGGTTCGCTATGCTTTCAGAATCACACCTCACCTGCCATACCTATCCCGAGCTTGGCGCTGCCTCATTCAATCTGTACTGTTGCCGCAATCGCGCCACGTGGCCGTGGGAAGAAATGTTGCGAGAACTGCTGGGTGCGACGGAGGTAAATGTAAGAGTCTTAGAACGCCTGAACCACGCTAACGCCCACGATACCAAGCTCGAGGAAATCGGCCAGTGGGCACGCTAACCCTGGTCGCGACGAGGAGATCCTCACGATGAGTGTGCTCGTCGCAAACTGCCCCGCCTGTGGTGCTCCTGTTGAATTCAAGAGCGGTCAGTCAATCGTAGTCATTTGCAACTACTGTCGCTCAGCCGTAGCGCGCACCGATCGTGACTTGAAAGACCTGGGAAAGGTCGCAGAACTTGTCGAGACCGGTTCGCCTCTCGACGTCGGTCTCCGGGGGAAGTGGCGAGACATTCCTTTTGAATTAACTGGGCGGGCACAACTTGGCCACGAGATGGGTGGCCAATGGGACGAGTGGTACGCGACCTTTTCTAACGGCTGGCTCGGCTGGCTCGCCGAAGCCCAGGGTCGTTTCTATCTAACCTTCCAACGTGAGATTCCGGAACAGGTTCAATTGCCTTCGTTTGATCAACTTCAGCTCGGCCAAACTGTTCCGGGCCTTCCCTGGCCCACGCCGCTGATGGTTGCGGAAACCGGACGTGCAAAGGCCCTCAGCGCTAAAGGCGAAATTCCCTATCTGCTGACACCCGGTGAAACTTACTTCTACGCTGACCTTTCTGGACCAAACGGATCCTTTGGAACACTCGATTACAACGAAACTCCACCGCTGGTTTTTCTGGGACAGGAAACATCGTTAGCGCAGCTCGGAATCACTACGACCCGGACACCGGAACGCGAGCAGCGGCAAGTCGATGCTGCGCACTTAAGTTGTCCAAACTGCGGTGGGCCCCTTGAGCTGCGTGCTCCAGACAAAGCCGAGCGAATTACCTGTCCGAACTGTAATTCCCTGCTGGATGTTAATCAGGGCCAACTAAGCTTTCTTAAAGCTTTAGAACAACCCAGGTTTCAGCCGGTGATCCCGCTCGGCGCCACTGGTGATCTGCCGGAAGGTAAGATGACAGTCATCGGAGCAATATTGCGTAGCGTTACGATTGAAGGGACTCAATACTTTTGGGGCGAGTATCTCCTCTACAATCCTCAAATCGGATTTCGCTGGCTGGTCCACAGCGACGAACATTGGAACTATGTGCAGGCGGTGCCACCTGGTGAGGTCGTTGAAGTAGCTCGCTCAGCGAGGTTCCGCGGTAAGAATTACCGGATCTTTCAGGATGCACCCGCTGTGGTCGAAAGTGTTCTGGGTGAGTTCTACTGGAAGGTCGAAACGGGAGAAGCGGTGCGGGGCGTCGATTATGTGTCGCCCCCTTACATATTGTCGAAGGAAGTGACAACGGTTTACGTACCCGATGCGGATAACCCCGAGACGAAGCGGGCTACTGGTGAGATCAACTGGTCCCTTGGTACGTATGTAACTCCAGCGCAAATCGAAAAGTCGTTTGGACTATCGGGCTTAACTCGTCCTTCAGGAATCGCTCCCAACCAGCCGTACCGTCACAAATGGATTTATAAATACTGGATCATCCTGATCCTTGCCGCTTTACTGGTGAGCTTTGCGGTTTTCATAACTTCCGGCTCCAGCAAAGAGGTGTTTTCGCAAAGCGTAACTCTCCAACCGCTGCCTAACGAAGATGGGACGCAAGTATTCTTTAGCGAACCCTTTGAACTGGCGGGACGCCGCAACATTCGTATTACCGGCGAATCGCCGGTGCAAAACACCTGGGTCTATCTCGAAGCCGATTTAATTAACGAGGAGACTGGGCTGGTGCAATCTGTTCCGATCGAGATTTCATATTACCAGGGAGTTGAAGACGGCGAAGCGTGGACTGAAGGCGCTCAGAGAGATTCTATCGACACCTCTTCAATGCCGGGTGGCAAGTATGTGCTTCGCCTTGAAGGACAGTGGGAAAAATGGCAAACGCCCGCCACTGTTTCAGTGCGAATCGTGCAAAACGTTTCCAATGGTTTCAACCTGCTACTCCTTCTGATTGGCCTATCGATTGTGCCAATCATCATGGGCATCTATCACATTAGCTTTGAAAGGCGGCGTTGGAGCGAAAGTATGTTTAGTGGGGGCGATAGTTCTGATGACGACGACGATTAGTTTTGCCCCAAAATGCAACAGGGTAATCCCAGCGAAGCGTGAAGAACTTCGTTTTTCAGCCTGCTTCGCAGGCTAAGACAGAAGGAGGTTCGGTGCTTAAGATTCTGTACACAATTTTTGGTGCTGGGGTGATCGGCTTATACACCGTAGCATCAATTTGGGGTTGGGAGATCGGCGGAGGTTCCCGACGTCAGTTACCACCCGATGCACGCCAGAACGGTTACAGATCGTTCCATTTCTGGCATTACGGTCTGCGTGGAGGAAAATGATGCTGAACGATGCGACTCTGATGGCTTTGCCGAAATCTTTTGCACTGGCGATACCTCTCGATGGGTTGGTGCCAGTGCTTGTCACTACGATCGTATTTGTACTGCTGGGACTGCTGGTATTCGCTCTCACTTTTCTAGTCATTGTTAAAGCTTCGCCGTTTTCAGTGCGGCAAGAACTAGAGACAGATCACAATGTGGCTCTGGCGATCGTCATTGCTTCGGTGATACTTGGCACGGCAATCATTATCGCCGCCGCCATACACGGATGATGGTCCAATTTAAACAATCTGTAGGGGCGGCACGGGGCCGCCCCGTTTTTCCGCGCGATACAGCGAAAGCAAAATGACCCGTCCGCCCCTCCTGTTTTTAAACGTCCTGATTGTTGCCACGTGCGGATTGATCTATGAACTGCTGGCCGGCACCTTAGCGAGCTACGTTTTGGGAGACTCCATTACGCAGTTTTCGCTGATCATCGGAATCTATCTGTTTGCGATGGGCGTGGGCTCGTGGCTTTCTCGTTTTATTGACAAGGATCTCGCGCGTCGTTTCGTCGACATTGAGCTGGCGGTGGCGATTCTGGGAGGCTTCTCGGCTCCACTGCTGTTCCTGACGTTTGCCCGAGTTAGTTATTTTTATCCGGTTCTCTATTTCCTGGTGTTCGCGATTGGGGTCTTTGTAGGCCTCGAGATCCCCTTATTGCTTCGCATCCTCAAAGACCAGGTGGAATTTAAAGAGCTGGTTTCTCGTGTTCTCGCGTTTGATTACATCGGCGCGCTGTTAGCCTCAATTCTCTTTCCCATTCTTTTCGTCCCCAAACTCGGTCTAGTCCGGACGTCACTAATCTTTGGCATGCTTAACGCCGGCGTTGCGCTCTGGGGAACATGGCTGTTGCGCCCTCTGATTAAGGGCAACATTTTCGGCATAAGGTTGCGAGCGTACATCGTGCTCGCACTCCTCCTGGTGGGTTTGGTTAAGGCTAATACCCTGACGTCTCTTGCCGAAGATGAGATGTTTGCCGACGAGATCGTTTACACGAAAGACACACCTTATCAACGCATTGTCATCACGCGCGGGCGAGCCGGATTTCAATTGTTCCTCAACGGTAATTTGCAGTTTAGCTCGACAGATGAGTATCGCTACCACGAAGCGCTTGTTCATCCGACTATGTTGCTGGCAAATAATCCGCGCAGGGTTTTGGTGTTAGGTGGCGGCGACGGTCTGGCCGTTCGTGAGATTTTGAAGTATCCGTCTGTGGCTCACGTGACATTGGTGGATCTTGATCCTGAAATGACAAGACTTTCCACGCGCTTTCCCTTACTGGCCGATCTAAACCAACAAGCCATGAGTGATAGCCGCGTTAAGGTAATTAATCAGGATGCTTTTGTGTGGGTTGAAGAGACCACTGATGCACCATTCGACGCCGCCATCATCGATTTTCCGGATCCCAACTCTTTTGCGCTGGGAAAGCTGTACACCACTCGCTTCTATCGGATGTTGCGGAGTCGCCTCACCAATAACGCAGCCGTCAGCGTGCAGGCAACCTCGCCGATGTTTGCGCGCAATTCATTCTGGTGCATCGTTAAAACTCTCGAAGCGTCAGGCTTTTCAGTAAGACCCTATTCCACCGCTGTACCAAGTTTCGGACTCTGGGGCTTTGCACTAGCGCGTTCGACACCGTTCGAGATCCCTACTCATCCTCCCGCAGGCTTGAAGTTTCTTGACGATCAAACGTTAAGGGCGATGTTTACGTTATCGGCGGATATTGGTCCGGTTCCAGTCGAGATTAACCGGCTCGATAATCAAGTCTTGGTTCGTTATTACGAGGGCGAATGGCGCCGCTTCGAGTGAGGTATCGCCAATTGCCAATTGCCGATTGGTTCTTTCCGGGCTGTGCCGTCTGATGGAATAGTCCGGTGGAAAGGAGGCAATCGCTTATTACGCTCTCTTTAAGCAAGCGCAATTGGGAAGGGGCATCTGTGAATATACTCGCTGCCCCCCTTCCCAACTGCGCTATTCACAGACTTGAATCTACTCGCTGCTCCCTTCCCAACTGGCGCTGATTCATCAGGCGGTTAGTGCAAAACTTATGGGCAGCTTTAATCGACGCGAGATTCTTGCTTCGTTCCTGGGGCTACCGTTCGCGCTGGCTTCATGTCGCAGCAACCGCATACCACTATTGCCCTCGGGCTCTATTGTTGGTGCCTCCGATGTCTTTGGTCATCAGCTTCGCGACGGCCTGCAGATACAAGTCCCGGCGGACAAATGGGTCGATGTCCCCGTCGTGATTGTGGGAGGCGGGATTGCCGGTCTCTCTGCTGCAAGACATCTCAATCGCTCAGCTTTCGAAGATTTTGTTTTGATCGAGTTGGAAAGCGTTGCCGGCGGAACATCACGTTCGGGTGCGAATCAACACATCTCGTTTCCCTGGGGTGCGCATTATATTCCAGCGCCGCTGAAGGAGAATCGCGAACTGGTTACCTTGCTTGATGAAATGGGTGTTATGGAGGGAATGGACGAGGATGGCGAGCCAGTTGTGCGCGAAGAGTTTCTTTGTCGCGATCCCGAAGAGCGCGTCTTCTACAAGAGTCATTGGTATGAAGGATTGTATTTGCATGCCGGAGAATCGGAAGAGGACAAGAAACAGCTTGCAGCGTTCAACGCGGAAGTTGCTCGCTGGGTATCGTGGCGGGACGGAAAAGGACGCCGAGCTTTTACGCTTCCCGTCTCCGCTTGTTCCGATGATGCCGAGGTAACAGCACTTGATCGTCTTTCAATAGGAGATTGGATGAACCAACGTGGGTTCAATAGTCCTCGGCTTCGCTGGTGGGTGGATTACGCCTGCCGGGATGATTACGGCATGAGGCTCGATCAGACTAGTGCCTGGGCAGGTCTCTTTTATTTTTGTTCCAGGATGGCTAAACCGAAAACTGACTCGCAACCGTTAATCACCTGGCCTGAGGGTAATGGACGTTTGGTCAATCACTTGTTAGCGACTGCGAAGACGAAGGTTCAACTCAACAGAGCCGCGGTGGAAATAGTTCCGGTCGAAGAAAATGGGAGAACGCGGATAGATGTAATTACGCTTGATCAGGAAGGCCGCAACCCGCTTGGATACAGGGCACAAAAAGTTATCTTCGCCTCACCTCAATTCGTAGCGCGCTACGTCATTCGTCCCTATCGAGAGAATCCGCCTACACACCTCGCTGAGTTTGAGTTCGGATCATGGATGGTGGCTAATCTCACTCTGCGCGAACGCCCGACACCGGTATCGCCGCGAGACTTTCCGCTAGCCTGGGACAACGTGCTTTATGAAAGCCCATCACTTGGCTATGTAGTCGCCACTCATCAACGCAGCCTCGATCGCGGTCCAACGGTTTTTACTTACTACTATCCGCTCTGTGATGAGAATCCACGTGTGGCTCGCACACGCCTTTTGGAGACGGACTGGCGGGGATGGGCGGAAGTAACACTTACGGATCTTTCTCGCGCCCACCCCGACATTCGAGAGCGAGTTGAACATCTGGACGTAATGCGCTGGGGACACGCAATGATTCGTCCGCGTACTGGATTCATGTGGGGTCAGGCACGGCGAGACGGTGCCAGACCTTTTCGCTCGATATACTTCGCTCACTCCGAACTCAGTGGCGTGGCACTCTTTGAAGAGGCGTTCGATGTAGGCTTGCGAGTGGCCGATGAGGTCCTTAAAGAATTACGTAGTTAAGGCCTCCGCGCAAAGCGAAGAAGTTCGATATAAATTACCGCCAAGACACGCCAAGATCGCCAAGTCCCGCCAAAGAAGATCCTAATTCTGTAGGGGCGTCCCCTCCGTTGGCGCCCCACTTCAAACGCGGGGGCGCCACGGAGGGGACGCCCCTACTTTTTTTCAGAAAAAGATGCCAAGAAATCCCAATTCGGCGGTGTTATCCCTACGAGGAAAGAATTAAGAAAAAATTTCGGCCCAGGCAGAAACAAATACCCAACTCGACCGTTATTACTAGTAGTAACGTTTTCCCGAGGGCAGCCGAGGGTCGTCAGCAGCAGCCGACATTGGAGTGATTCGTCATGTTAAAGGTACACGCCAAAAATTTGAATAAGATTACGATCCTGTCACTGCAGGGTCAGATCGTGACCGGTGAAACGGAGATCCTGCGAAGTATCGTGCAGTCCTTGTCCCAGACGAATGCTGTCATCCTGGATTTAGCGCAGGTATCCAAAATAGACGCTCACGGTTTGGGAGTGATGTTAGAGCTGCGTCAGCGCACGCAGGCAAACGGAAGTCGTTTCCAGCTCATGAACGTGAGCGAACCGCTGAACTTCATCCTCCAGATGACGCGCCTGGATACAGTTTTCCAAATCCGTTCCGAAGGTGAGTCCTTTCCGGCAATCTCGCGTGTGCGAAGAGTTTCCCGGCTTCCGCGCGTCAGGCGCCGATCGTTGGCAGCGCTTAAATCCTGCGCCTAGTTTCCCGTGATTAAATCCTAACCCGGGTCTCTGACCGCTGGTGCGCGGCAAGTCTCTGACTTGCCGCTGCTGTACCATTTAGGTGCGCAGGTCTTCTACCTACGTAGATTTGGGGTCAAAGACCCTTATCAAGTCAACGACACTAGCGGCAAGTCAGAGACTTGCCGCTCACCAGCGGTCAGCGAACTAGCCGGGGCATTAATTAGCCACAGATAGACACCGATGGATTCAGAACTAAGAATGGTTTTGAGCCGAATCCGTCTCGATCTGTATTTATCTGTGGCTCTTTTGCTATTTCACTTCATCCAGAGCGCGTTGAAAACGTGGCGCAATCGCTTCTAGCCACTGATCCATCTCAGCCTGCGAATAGTATTTACCTTTCAGCATAACCCCCGCGCGTTTTTGAGTGTTGGCGACATCCTCCAAGGGATTGGCGTCAAGTAAAACCAGATCCGCGCGCTTACTCTTCTCAATCGTTCCCGTCTTAGCAAACGTTCCGAAAAACAATGCGGGATTGCGAGTGGCCGTTTCCAGCGCGGCGTAATTCGACAATCCCGCATCGCGCAGATCTATCATCTCCAAATGCAACGTATAGCCGTATAGGTGCAGCCACTCCGGTGTGTCCGAGCCCGCCATCACGCGTCCACCCGCGTCGTAGATCGCCTTCACAAGCTTGTTTCGGATAGCGATATATTTTTCGCGCTTCTCAAGCGGCGCGGCAGTCGCCAAATATTTCTTGCTGACACCCATCCATAGATCGATAACTTTTTGCGGGTAGAAGCGAATGTCCGGTTGGGCTTTGAATGACTCTTCTGTTCTACCTTTGCCAAACGTGAACTTGAAAAGATGAAGCGTGGGCGTCAAATATGGATTTGCTGCGACTGTCAAACGGGCCAGTTCCGGAATTTTGCTTTCGTCGAGGTAATCGATACTCTCCCAATTTTTCGGATTGTAAAGATAAATATCAGACACCGAACCTTTAACCGGCGCACGTTCGGGTAAAAGCGCTTCCAGATAAGAGTCCAGGTGCTCGATCTGCTGTCCGGCTTTGAGCGCACGTGTCAAACCGACTGAGCGGCTGTCAGCATGTCCCACCACACGAATGTTCTGTCGCTGGGCTTCAGCTACGATTGCTTCGTAGACCTCTGGTTTTAGAAAAGTCGTGACCTTGATGAAATCGTAGCCGTCTTTTTTTGACTTGCGTACCGCCGCTTGCGCTTCGACTTCGTTAGTTACCACGTACGCATTAGTTGATTTTCTACCAGTCAATTGCGGACTGGAGGCGTAGATGGTGGGCGCGAGAATTTCTTCCTTATTACTTTTCTGCCGCAGTCGGAGTTGTTCGGGAGTACCAGTCATTAAGCGAATAGTCGTGACGCCGTGCGCAATCATGATCTTAAATTCATCTTCAGCGAGCGCGTCGGGAAATTCATCGTCACTAAAAAGATGGACGTGCATGTCCGCCAGACCGGGAATCAAAAACTTACCGGTGCTGTCGATTCGTTGCGCGTCTCTCGGAACCTTGATTCGCTTCGCATCGCCAATTTCCGCAATCGTTCCGTTGCGGACAATTACGGTCTGATGTGGCAGCACGCGTTCCTTGTCCATAGGAATCACATTGACATTGACGAAGGCCACGGTTTCCGACTCTGAGGCATTCGCGCGCGTCGCCGTCGTTGCTGCAAGCGATAGGATCACGAAGAGAAGAATTGCGTTCTTCATTAACTGAACCTCCAATCTGATGTTGAGTGCATGGTTGCTCGTGTGGTTGGGGCGTCGAAAGTACACGAAAGAACGACTACATTACCTCCATTATGACTGGCCTTTTTAAGGCACATGCTGCATCGACGTTGTATTGTCTTAGAGTCGCTTGAAATAGTCACTGACTGCGCGCTAAGACTCCGATTTACCGTATGCATCTCTATTTTATTGCGCACGAGGATTAGGACACGATGAAGTGGTCAAACAACTAACGCCCCCGCACGGCAGAGAGATTAGTGTGCTTTCTGCCCCCCCTGCCACTGCCGTATGACATCCAGCATCTGTCATCTAACATCCAGCATCTGTCATCCAGCATCTGTCATCCAGCATCTGCATCCGCCGTTGCCTCCTGCCATCTGCGAAAAGCCCCCGGGGAATAATCCACCGGAGGCTTTCTGAAATCAGTCGCTTTGCGATTGTGAATTAGTAGCGCGAACTGCCGCCGTTGCGACGTCCGCCACCAGTACCACCACCGCCAGTGCGATCTTCGCGTGGCTTGGCTTCATTGACGTTCAAGGCACGGCCATCAAGGTCCACACCATTGAACTGCTGAATCGCAGCTGCGCCTTCTTCCTTGGTCGACATCTCGACGAAACCAAAGCCGCGTGAGCGACCGGTTTCGCGATCTTCGATCAAAGAGACGCTTTCAACTGTGCCCGCCTTGGCGAACATTTCCTGGAGATCTTCTTTCGAAGTTCCAAAGGACAAATTTCCAACATAAAGTTTCGTAGTCATAGTTTCTTACCTTTTCCCCTTTGGGGACATAACAGAAGCCGCATGCGAACATGGGAGCTTCCCAATTTGCTAAGGACGTTGGGATTTACATCTCCATGCCGCCGGGCATTGCCCGTGGCTTGCCATCTTCCTGTAGCTCAGAGATAAGGGCCTCGGTTGTCAGCATCAAGCCCGCAATCGATGCGGCGTTTTGCAACGCGCAACGTGTGACTTTCGCGGGATCGATAATCCCCGCGGCGACAAGGTCCTCAAAAGTGTCAGTTGCGGCGTTGTAGCCAAAGTTCGGGTCTTTGTTACCACGAACTTTCTCTACTATCACCGCACCTTCTTTGCCGGCGTTTTGTACGATCTGGCGCAGTGGCTCTTCGAGCGCGCGCTTCACGATGTTGACGCCGATTTGTTCATCGGGATCGCCGGTAGTTTCATCATCTTCGTTGGTTTCGAAAATGACGAACTTATCCAGCATCTTGGCAGCACGAATCAGGGCGACACCCCCGCCGGCCACAATGCCTTCTTCAACGGCAGCGCGCGTCGCGTTCATCGCATCTTCCACGCGCGCCTTCTTTTCTTTCAATTCAGTTTCGGTCGCCGCGCCGACGCGAATTACCGCGACGCCGCCAACCAGTTTCGCAAGTCGTTCCTGCAGTTTCTCGCGATCGTAATCTGACGAGCTGTCTTCAATCTGAGTCCTAAGCGTTTTCACGCGAGCTTTTAACTCATCCTGGCTGCCGGCGCCATCGATAATGATCGTGTTGTCTTTACTAATCGTCACTTTCTTGGCGCGGCCGAGGTCTTCGACTTTAACGTTCTCGAGTTTAATCCCGAGATCCTCACTGATCACTTTGCCACCAGTCAGAATCGCAATGTCCTGCAACAGTTCTTTGCGGCGATCGCCAAAGCCGGGTGCTTTAACCGCCGCGACGTTGATCGTGCCACGCAGTTTATTCACTACCAGGGTGGCTAACGCCTCGCCCTCGACATCTTCCGCGATAATCAGAATTGGACGACTTAACTTAGCTACCTGCTCCAGCACGGGGAGCAAATCTCTCATCGACGTAATCTTCTTTTCGCTTAACAGCACGACCGGATTCTCGAGGACAGATTCCATCTTCTCAGCGTCGGTAATGAAATAGGGCGAGAGGTAGCCGCGGTCAAATTGCATCCCTTCGACAAACTCCAGATCCGTTTCCATTGTCTTCGCGTCTTCGACGGTAATGACGCCGTCCTTGCCAACCTTCGCCATCGCTTTTGCGATCAGCTCTCCGATTGCGGCATCACCGTTTGCCGAGATGGTGCCGACTTGGGCAATCATGTCTCCTGCGACTGGCTTCGACAGCTTCTTGATCGCCGCAGTGGCGCGCTCAACTGCTTTATCGATGCCGCGCTTTAAAGCCATCGGGTTAGCGCCAGCAGCAACGGTTTTCACGCCTTCGCGATAAATAGCCTGGGCCAGGACGGTAGCTGTAGTGGTTCCATCGCCGGCAACGTCCGAAGTTTTCGATGCGACTTCGCGCACCATTTGTGCACCCATGTTTTCCATCGAGTCTTTCAAGTCAATCTCTTTCGCCACGGTCACGCCATCTTTGGTTATAGTTGGACTGCCGTAGGATTTACCGAGTACAACGTTGCGTCCTTTAGGACCGAGTGTGATTTTCACCGCATCGGCGAGTTGATTGACGCCGCGCAGAATTGCCGCGCGAGACTCTTCACCATGAACTATTTGCTTTGCCATAATTTTTATCTTTTCTCCAGAACTTGAACCTTTGAACTTTGTACTTTGTGCTTTGTACTTAGTTCCAGTTGAGGTGCTTCAAACAGTCGGCCTAATCAAGGCAGAGTTCGAAAATACAAAGCACAAAGCTCAAAGCACATCGAGTAGGTCTTCATCTTGTAGCCCTTACAAACTATCGGGCGTTCTTCTTGCCACCTGCCGCAGCGCCGGCGCGCGTAATGATTCCGAGAATCTCGTCCTCGCGCATGATCAGCAGGTCTTCACCGTCGATCTTGATTTCCGAGCTACTGTACTTGCCAAAGAGAACGCGGTCGCCTTTCTGAACGTCGAGTGGTTGGCGTGTTCCGTCTTCCTTATATTTGCCCTCGCCGGCTGCGATTACTTCGCCTTCCTGAGGCTTCTCTTTAGCGCTGTCGGGGATGATGATGCCTCCGCGAATCTGTTCGCCTTCATCAATACGCTTCACGATCACGCGGTCATGCAATGGTGTGATATTCGTCGTCATAATCTGCTTTGTTTTTCCTTTGGAGCTGTCTACGTTCGCCCGGTTGCTACGCAACTCTTTTAAGTGCGTTGGCAGAGCGCAGCGGGACACCGCATTGAATCTTGTCCGGTGTTCGGTGCTTGCGGTCTGCTATTCGCAGACTAATCGGTGAACGTATGACGCCCTGTTGTTCTTAGAAGGTGAGCTGTGAATTTATCAGGTGGTCCGGGGAATTCCAGAGAAGCTGAGAGCGGAGTAAGCTGAACTCGGTTCGACACTCACCTTACGCTAAGGGTGATGATAAGTAAAGGCGCCCGGCGAATCTCGCTAAAAGGAAAAGGTGCTACGGGTCTCCCTCACCAGCAATCACAGACTATTACGCCATCGATCCGCCGACCTGTTGACTACCAACATGTAATGATTTTATACTCCTGTTGATTATCAACAGGAGACTATCTTTACAGGAGACTACCTTTAAATGGGAAAGAACAAGCACGACGTTCTGCCTGGGACGCTTAACCTATTGGTCTTAAAAACGCTCGCTACCCTGGGCCCATTGCATGGCTATGGAATTGCCCGGCGCATAGAGCAAGTAAGCGATGATCTTCTCGAACTCAATCAAGGAACTATTTATCCTGCTTTGCTGAAACTCGAACAAGTCGGCTGGATCCAGGCAAAGTGGAGCGTGTCGGAAAATAATCGGCGAGCCAAATACTATTCGCTCACCCGCGCCGGACAAAAACAACTGCTTGCGGAAGAAGAACAGTGGAACAGGACGTCAGCTATCGTGACTCGCTTCCTCACACCAGCGGAGAAAAAGCCATGAGCAGATTAAGAGTCCTTTTCTCCAGACTGCGCGGTTTATTTTTGAAGCGAAGTCTCGAGCAGGAGTTGGCGGATGAGATCCAATCCCATCTCGAGATGCAGATTGAGGACAATAAGCGTCTGGGCATGAGTGCCGACGAAGCCCGTCATGCAGCCCTGAGAAAATTCGGCGGTGTAGAGCAGGTAAAGGAGATCTATCGCGACCGACGTGGTTTGCCGTTCGTGGAAACGTTTCTTCGCGACTTAGGTTACGCGGGCCGCATGCTGCGGCGCACTCCAATTCTCAGTACGGTGGCAATACTTTCGCTTGCCCTGGGGATTGGAGCCAACACCGCGTTATTCAGTGTGGTGGATGCTGTGCTGCTGAAGACCTTGCCGGTTACTAAGCCGGAGCAGTTGGTGCTCTTTGAATGGCAAGCCGGACGGTTATTCAGGACGAATGGGATGAGTGGCAATTCATCCGTGCCGGTCCCAGCTGGTAGACGCGGGCTTTCGCTGTTTCGGTATGAGGTCTTTGAAAAGCATGCGCCGAACGCACCTCGATAACCCAGACGGCCCGCTGAGTGATTTCTTCGCCTTTGCTCCAACTCGTGAACTGAGTGCGGCGGTGGGCGAACAGGCGGAGCTTATCGAAGGGCAAGTTGTGTCCGGCGGCTATTACGCGGGGCTCAGAGTGCAACCGAGCTTGGGTCGCGCGATTAATTACGAAGATGATAGGCCGGGCGCCCCGCCGGTAGTCGTGCTTAGCCATCAGTTTTGGAAGGAGCGCTTCGGCGCGAACCCTGCCGTTATCGGCCAACCGCTCAAACTCAACCAGCAACCCTTTACCATTATCGGCGTCACGCCTTCCGCCTTCACCGAAATATCGCAAGTGGATTATCACCCCGCCGTTACCGTTCCGCTGGCCTGCGAGCCAATATTGCAGGGTGAGCGCAGCAACATGGGCACGGCGAAAAAACCGGGTGTTTGGTGGCTGAATTTGATGGGACGACTTAAACCGGGTGCTACCTATGAACAGGCGCGCGACAGCTTGAACGGCACTTTTCAAGCCGTTGCGTTGGAAGTAATGCCTACCCCGCGCAAAGCGAACGAACCCGCGCAACTTGAACCGAAAGACTTCCCTCGCCTGATCGCGGAATCTGGTAGCCGTGGGATGCTGGACAGTCGCCGACGTTATACATCCACCATCTATGGTTTGTTCACCGTGGTGGCGCTGGTGCTACTGATTGCGTGCGCAAATGTGGCGAACCTGCTGCTGGCGCGTGCGGCTTTGCGCGGCGCAGAGATCAGTGTGCGGCTAGCGGTCGGCGCGGGGCGCTGGCGTTTGATCCGGCAACTGCTGACCGAAAGTGTGCTGCTCGCGGTGCTGGGCGGCGCGGTCGGTGTCCTCTTCGCCTTCTGGGGCAAACGCGCCCTTGTGGCGCTAGCGGACAAAGATTCCGGACTCTTACCCAATGGCGTTGATCTCAGTCTGAATTGGCGTGTGCTCGTCTTCACCCTGGGCGTCTCTCTACTCACCGGCGTGCTGTTCGGGTTGGCCCCCGCTTGGCGCGCGACGAGCCAGGATCTAACGATGGCATTAAAACAGAGCCTTCGCACAACGGGCGTCGTGTCACGGTTGAGTAAAGGGCTGATCGTTGCGCAGGTCGCTCTGTCGTTGTTGCTATTGGTCGGCGCGGGTTTGTTCATCCGCACACTCAATAACCTCCAACGCGTCGACCTTGGCTTCAATCAGCAGAACCTCTTGGTCTTCCGGTTGCAGCCCCAGCAAAGCGGGTATAACGACGAACGGTTGTTGCAGTTCTATCAACAACTCTTTACGCGCCTGGATCACCTGCCGGGCGTGAGCGCGGCGACGTTCGGGAAAGTCCCTCTCATTGCGAATGAGAACTGGTTCAATGACGTCTTGCTGCCCGGCGAGACGGAACAGACCGCTACCAAGCACGAAACCATGATGCAGACGGTACGCGAGAACTATTTTGCGACGCTTGAAATCCCGCTGCTACGTGGGCGTGGCTTCACCGCGCAAGACGACCAAGGTGCGACCCGAGTCGCCATCGTCAATCAAGCCTTCGTACGCCAGTTCTTCCCCAACGAAGATGCGCTTGGCAAGCGCGTCACGCCGAGCGGCGGACATGAGGTCGAGATCATCGGCGTGGCGGCCGACACCAAATACAGAAGCCAGCGCGAAGACATCACGCCGCTGCTTTACACGCCGTGGCAGCAGGAAGTCGCGGTGATCGGCGTTATGTATTTCGCCTTGCGTACGACGAGCGAACCAACGACATTGGTCAACACTCTGCGCCAGGTCGTGCGCGAACTGGACAGTAATCTGCCGGTCACCGAAATTGCCACGCAAGCAGCGCGTGCACAGGCCACCCTGGGACAGGAGCGACTCTATGCGCGCCTCCTAAGTTTTTTCGGCGCGGTGGCGCTCCTGCTCGCGGCCATTGGACTCTTCGGCGTGTTGGCTTATTCCGTGGGCCAACGCACAAAAGAGATCGGCATTCGGATGGCGTTCGGTGCGGAAACGGCCAGCGTCCTGAGATTAGTGATCTGGCAAGGGATGAAATTGGTGCTGCTGGGACTCGCGGTCGGGGTTTTGGCATGGTATGCACTTAATCGCCTATTGCAGACTCAGTATTTCGGACCCGAAACCTGGCAGCGGCAGATGACGGACCAACTTTACGGGATCAATGCTACCGATCCCTTGACGTTGATCGTCATAGCCTTATTACTGACACTGGTCGCCCTGATTGCCTGTTGGTTACCCGCGCGCCGCGCCACTAAAGTCGATCCACTGGTAGCTCTGCGATACGAGTAGGACTAACGACTTCCGATTAAGGTTAGGCGGGCACGTTATGGCGCTTGCTCACGCTCCAACTAGCGAAGCGATTACATCGAGAAAGCGTTTTTGAAACAATAGCGGTCCGTTCTCAGCAGCGCAGACAAACTTCTTGCCTTTTCAAAAGTTGCAGAAGTATTATCCGCCCGAAGCCATCCTCGTCCGCGGGCTCTAAACCGGGTCTGAAGTCGCGACTCGCCGACCACTCTTGTCACACCTTTCTCACTCCAGCCGGAGGTCATAAGAAAAACCATGGAAACTTTTCAACGCAAGGAGCTGAAGGAACGCCCTGCTAAAAACAAAAACACCGACAAGGCCGCCTTGCAGGCCATCGCTCAGGCCGCAGTCGACGTCGAGCTATTCACCCTCCCGCTCTACATGGTCTCGATGTACTCCATACAGGGGATGCACCAAATCACCAGCAAGGGGAACGACTTCTATCGCGGGCGGCTGTGGCCGGGCGCGTCCCCCGCACGCGACCCCGAGCGCAGCCCGAACGCGACAGCGTTCAACCACTTCTTTAGCGTCTTCATCGACGAGATGCTGCACCTGCAACTGGCATCGAACATCGCCAAGGCGCTCGGCGTGATGCCCAGCTACAACAGCAAGGCACTGGTAAACGACAACTACGGCTGGGTCTGTTACGGGCCAGCCAACACCGTGCTCCCTCACATCCTCGACTTTAAGGACACCGTCGAAGGCTACAACGACATCAAGGTAAGGCTCGACGCGCTCACCGTGGAGCAGAACCGCCTCTTCCTCGCCATCGAGCAGAACGAGGAGGACGCGAAGAAGATCATCGACCCGGCCAAGGTTGGCAAATACTTCCCGAACGCCCCGTTCGAGAACTGGAATGTGGGCGAAGACCTCCCGATGTTTGGAACCATCGGCTGGATGTACAAGTGCCTCTGGCAGTACATGGAGATCGTTTACGATGACGGCAGTAGCCTTTTCGAGTATGTCTTCAATCGCGGCACGCTCGAACGAGACCTCTTCAACCCCGGCAACAGCTACCACAAGCCCGAGTATCCCAAGATGCCCACGATGGCCTCGGGCGAGGTCAGCGTACCCTCTGCGATGGAGAACATCCTGAATATGATTAATGCCATCACCGACCAGGGCGAGGGTCAGGGTGTAGCGGAGTGGATCAGGCGGATGCGCGGCCTGCTCAAGTACGCGCCGGTCAAGGGACAATTCCGACCCGACGAGAAGGCGCTGAACTTCAACTATCCGAACTACACAGACACAGGCGCCCAGAACGATCCCTCGGGGAACACGGTCTCGCGAAGCAATAACGGCGAACTCGACCACCACGACCGCTTCAAAGCCATCGACGATCTGCTGAAAGCGGGCGGGGTCGTCACCTGGGACCAGTGGCACGCGGCCGGGAACAAGTGGACGGCCGACAAGCTCAAGACCAACGAGGAGGACTACAAGGCGAACGCGTGGAACCTCCCGCCAGCCGAGGACATCGCCGCCGCGCTTAACAATATGAAGGCGGGAGAGGACAACTATAAGATCTTCAGCCAGGCGGCCGCCGGCTCTATAGCCGGCATCACGCGCGTGCTCGGCGGCTTCTGGACGGCCGAGACGACCAGTTTCCCCAGCCCCTCGATGTACGGCTCCGGCGACCGCGTCTCGATCTGCTGGGCCATCTTCGGCCGTTACCCCGACATCACGGCCGGCATCGCCGCCAAGACGCCGGGGCAGATGTATCATGCCTGCCAAGGGCTCAGCCTGAGCGGCAGCGGGGGCGACACGTGCGCGGAGGTGGCGGTCTTTCACTCCTGCCGCGGCTCGAACACGTGTAAGGCAGAGGGCGGCTGCGGCTTCGTCCAGATTCAGGGGCAGAGCGCGAACTGCGGCCACAAGGTCTTGCTCGATCATTTACAGCCGACCCGGCCGTTGCAGGGGCAGGTGCAGGCCGGCGGGGTTCTCTACAGCGCGCCCTCGGACAACATGTGTGCGAGCTTCGGCGGTTGCGCCGTCCCCATCTCGGCCTCACAGCTCTACCCCATACCCAATGCCTCCGAGCCCGACCAGCCGTTCGGGACTATGGAGCTTTTCAACTTCGTCGGCGAGACGGCCCAGCCGGTGAGGATCAAGGGTCTGAACGGACTGCTGAGATACGATGTGGGCGATCGCGTCTACGACGTGGCTTGGATGGCTTACGTCAAAGTGCTCAAATACCGTAATCAGCCGATCCCCGAGAAGCCCAAGAAGGACAGCGATCTGCGCCTGGCCTTCCCGCCCTCCACGTAATGCAGATCGACGCGCGCGTAGCACAAGTAGTCCAATCCCCGCGCCGAGGTTTCCCGAACCTCGGCCTCGGGGTCGGTCTGCGCAACCAGCACTTCCCCTATCTGATGAGCCACGATCCCGAAGTCGAGTGGTTCGAGGTCATCAGCGAGAACTTCATCAACAACTTCGGCTACGCGCGCCGCGTGCTCGAACGCGTGGCCGCCGTCCGCCCCGTCGTCATGCACGGCGTGTCGCTCTCAGTCGGGAGCACAGACCCGCTCGATTGGGACTATTTGAAAGACTTGAAGACGCTCGCTGAGTTCGTCCAGCCTGTTTGGGTTTCAGATCACCTTTGCTGGACGGGCGTGGCGGGCGTGAACACGCACGACCTCCTGCCAATGCCACTCAACGAGGAGAGCTTGCAACACGTCGCCGCGCGCGTCCGACAGGTGCAGGACTTCCTTGAGCGTCCTTTAGTTTTAGAAAACCCATCGAGCTATCTGGAGTTCAAGGGCTCGAGGATTACCGAGTGCGACTTCCTTTCAGAGCTGGCGCGCGAGACGGGCTGCGGGCTGCTGCTCGACGTGAACAACGTCTACGTGTCTGGCTACAACCACGGCTTTGACCCGGAGCAGTACATCCGGAGCATACTGCACGACGCCGTAGTGCAGATTCACCTCGCCGGGCCGACAGACTGCGGGCGCTACCTCGTGGACACTCACGACCAACCAGTGCCGACGCGTGTGTGGGAGTTGTACAAGCTGGCCCAGGAGTTGACGGGCGGCGTCTCGACACTACTTGAGTGGGACGCCAACATCCCCGACTTCCCCGAGCTGGTCGCGGAGCTGCGCAAGGCCGAGGCGGCACTCCGCGGCGACAACCCCGGCGCGCCCGTCCAGCAGTCGCGCGCGGCGGCCGTTTCCAACCCGGTTGGCTTCCAGTTGACACCAAGCGATGTCTGAACAGTCCCTCAGCCTCTTGCAGCACTGGATGAAGACGGTCGTTACGGAGCACGGCGATCTGGGCGAGAAGTTGAACACTGCCACACGCCGGCACGGGCTGCGTGCCGAGGACGTGGTGGCCGAAAGACGCGGCCTTTCCGCGCACGAACGTCTCGCTATCTACACGAGCGGCTACGTGCTCCGGCTGCTCGAATGCATGCGCGCGGACTTCCCCATCCTGCGCGGCTTCGTTGGAGACTCGGTCTTCGACGCCTTCGCCAAGGCCTACGTCATCACCATGCCACCGGTCTCGCATAGCCTTTACGATCTCGGCGCGGACTTCCCGCGATTCCTTGAAGAGACGAAACCGAAGAACTGGACCCTCGACGCCGGCATAAGCCCCATGCTCGACCTGCCGCCTGAGCTGGCGCGAATCGAGCGTGCGCGGGCTGAAGTCTTGCGCGCGCGCGGAACGGAGCATGACCCGCCAGCAGCCGAGCCTCTTTCGCCTTTCGCTGTTTTCAACGAGAGGCCGACGCTACAGGCGACGCCGTGTCTGCAACTGTTGGAGCTGAAGTTCCCGCTGGTGGATTTTTTGAAACGTTGGGACAGCGGCGAGCGCCCCGAGCCGCCCACACCGCGGGCCTCATTCGTCGCGGTGGGACGCTCGAACTATCGCCTTCACATAGAAGAGGTTTCGCTCTGGCAGTTCGCTTTTCTGAGGGCCTGCGAGCGCCCCATGTCGAGCTACCCGGCCGTGCAGGTTGCGGCGCTTGAGAGTGGAAGAGAGCCGGGGCACGTGCTCGCCGAGGTCGCCGTGTGGCTGCCCGTCGCGTTCGAGTTGGGCTTCCTACGACAGGTCGCCTGAAATTGTCGGTCTCTTCACTTTGGAGGTTGCTAAATACATTTTCATTTCTTCATTTTTCATTTTTCATATTGGGGCGCGACTCACTGGTCTAAATTGCGCAGTCGGGAAGGTGGGCAAGCGGTAAATTTACTCAACTCAGTTTTGATTCGACGAGCGCGCCCCGCTTAGTCTTCAAAATGAAAAATGTATATGGAAAATGTCTCTTCCCTTACCGACTATTCTGCGAACGACTTTTCTAACTCCTGCATTGCCTCGTTTACCTTGCGCTCGGCGTCTTCGATCGCACTCGCTGCTTCTTCTACTTCGCCCGCAATGTTGCGCGCGCGTTGGGCCGCATGCTTTGACGCGGTCGTTGCTTTCTCGAGACGCTCCTCTGCGTCGCGCCTGTTCTTCTCTGCTTCCTTCGCGTAAGCAAGGGCTTTCTTCTCTTCTGTCTCTAAACTCTTTGCTGTCGCTCGCGCTTCCGTCAGTGATCTCTTCGCGTCCTGCAGTGAAATTCTCGCGGCTGCTATCTTTGACTTGCGGTCATCTTCAAGCTGACGTTTGTTATCCCGACTCTGCGTAATTCGCGTCGCCTGCTTACCGCCACCTGCTGCCTGCTTGCTGCCTACTGCTTGCTTCGCGCCGCCTGCCTGTTGCTTTTCCATGGCGGCGCCTGCAAATGACCCGAATGATTCGAAGCCTGGAGGATCGACGTCCGCGGTCAGACGCCCGGGACGCGGGGCATCGGACCGAGATGCGTATGCTGAGATTCCCTCCAGAGTAGTCGTGATGCGGCGTATTGTGTCGGGCGCGGGGTTATGACCTGCATCTGCCAAAACTGAAGTTGCCAGATCGGAAAGATCCGTAAGCGCCTCACGTCGTGCGTCGAGTGCTGCACGAATATCAGCGACCTTTCCGGCGGAACGAGATGTCTGGGCTTTGTGGAAACGTTCCCCGGAAACGATCAGCTGGTCGAATGCTTCGCGATGATTCCAGTAGAGTTGGTTCACGGCCCAAGCTGAGATCGACGGCTTAGCCAAAGCCTTCACTCGAGCCGCTTCCGCTTTCTCTTCTTCGCGCCCACTCTTTTTTAGCCGCGCGGCCAGTTCGTTACGCGCGCCCGTGAACTCTGCCAACGGCAGCTTAAACAAAGCATCAACATCATCGTCATCGCGCTCCACCTCGGTCTTGCTGCTCCTGGACACTCGGCTCTTTTCCTGCCTTCCACTCTTTGTCATTTTGGGATCGTAGCGCGCGGAGCCGCTTAGCATAAAGCCTGGGGCGCAAGCCCCAGGATCTAAGCTACCAAAAAATTTGGCCCGCGAAGCGGGTGACAGCGATCAGCTTCAATGCAGCGCCTGCTGATCTCCGATACCGCTTCCCCGCTCCGCGGGTTTTACGCCTTGTTTCCAGTCCTAACCTTGGGCTGACGCACCGGGCCGGGGTCCCCAGCCGAGCATCTCGGCTGGGGTGGAAGACTTTATGCGGCCGCCTGCTCCGCAGGCTGTTTCGTTTCTTCAGAGCCTCACTCAACCGCCTTCTCGACCCGGCCACCAAGATGCTTGCCCAGAAACTCTTCCATGGCACGATAAAACTCGAAGCGGTTCTCCTCATTTGCGAAGCCATGTCCCTCGTTGGCTTTTACGATGTAAGGTACTTCGATCCCTCGCGCCTTCAGAGCCTCTACCATTTGATCCGATTCCGCTTTGTTTACGCGCGGATCGTTGGCCCCCTGAGCAATCAACAACGGGACCTTGATATTCTTACTATGAAAAACCGGAGAAGCCGCCGTTAGCAGATCCTTATCCTTCTCCGGATGTCCCACCATCTCGTAGATCATTTCCAAAAACGGCTTCCAGTAAGGTGGGAAGGCTTTGATGAATGTAAAGATGTTTGACACCCCTACGTAATCAACTCCGGCGGCGTAAAGATCCGGGGTGAAAGTAAGCCCTGCCAGCGTGGCATAGCCTCCGTAACTGCCGCCGTAAATACCAACGCGTTTAGGATCGGCGATCCCCTCCTTAATTAGCCACTTGACACCGTCAGTAATGTCGTCTTGCATGGCCTTGCCCCATTGTTTAAAGCTCGCCTCCCAAAACTTGCGACCGTACCCGGTCGAGCCGCGGAAATTAACCTGCAGCACCGCATAACCGCGATTCGCCAGGAACTGCACTTCAGGGTTGTAGCCCCATGAGTCTCGAAACCATGGACCGCCGTGTGGATTCACAACCACCGGCAGATTGCGAGGCGGTACTCCCTTGGGAAGAGTTAAGTAGCCGTTAATAGTAAGACCGTCACGGCTCTGATACTTGACAGGTTTCATGGGAACCAGGTCTTGTTCGTTCAGCCACGGGCTCACATCGGCAAGCTTTCGAAAATCTTTCGACTTCAGATCGTAGAAGTAGAAAGCGCCCCGCGATCGATCGGTAAACGTGCGGACCAGACACTTGTCCTCTTCATCATTGCAGCCTGACAAACGCACTTCGTATCCTGGCAAACGACGCTCGAGATCTTTTTGCAGGGCGGCGCGCTGCTTGTCGATGAAGTGGTAGTGCGTTTTGTCTGTGGTGTAAGAGACTCCGGTAATCGCCCGGCGCTTGCGAGAGCTAAGCAAATTCGTAACGTCGACCTCGGGATGTTCGAATATCTTCTCAAGTTCCTTTTTGCCTTCGACGTCGTATTTGACGATGGCTGACTTGTCACGCCCGATGTTAGTCGCCACATAGAGCTGGCTGTTATCAGATGTGAATACTAACGGTGTGATGGTCTCTCTGAAGGTGGTGGTAACAACCGGAGCAAACTTGTCCGCTTCGGTCTTCCTCATCATCAGCGACGTGTTCACGCCATCCGTGGTTGTGGCGATGCGCAGATTGCCATCCCAATCGGTTCCCCAGCCGGTGTAGTTGCCGGGGTTCTCAGCGACCATCTGCATCTCGCCGGTGTTGACGTTGATGCGATAGACATCGTGGATCTGTGGGTTGCGTTTATTCAGACCAACAAGAATTTCGTTTGGGTTGCGTTCGAGCCGGTCGATAATTTGCGCGCGAACTTTTTCAAACGGGGTCAGGTCCTTAGGATTCGAGCCGTCGATGCCGACCGCGTAGAGCCTGTAGTTTTCATCGCCTCCCGTGTCCTGAATATAGACAATGCGGCTGTCGCCCTTCCAGGCGTAACCGGAGATGTCGCGCTCCTTTGCACTCGTAACGCGAGCGGCCTGGCCGGAGCCAATCTTCTCGACAAAGACATTGAGGCGTTTCTCCCAGGGCTGCAGAAATGCCAGGTACTCGCCATTCGGCGAAAGTGAGTATGCAACCTTTACAGGATTGCGAAAGAAGTCCTTCATCGGAATAAGCGGCGCCACTCCTTCTGAAGTTTGAACTTTCTTCTGCCCCGAAGCGGACAGGGTAAAAAGTAGTAGCAGCTGTATCAGCAGCACAAAGGTCTTAGATTTCATTGACTTCCTCCAAGGGTATTAAGGAAATGGCCGGCGGTTTTGCTCTAGTACGTTTAGGCGATTCAATGGGTTGCGCAGCCTGCGGCAAAATTTGGTATTTGGACTCTGTAAAGCGCAAGAACTGAGAACTTTTGGAAAGGCTCTCTAGTATAGAGCAGGGTCTTCTTACGGTTATCGGCAAAAGGATCGGCGATATATGCTCACTAGTACCTTTCAAGACCTGCGCTTCGCATTACGATCGCTACTTAAGCATCGCAATTTTACCGCAGCTGCTCTATTGACGCTCGCTCTCGGCATTGGCATAAACACGAGCATCTTCACGCTACTGTATTCGGTGGCCTTCCGTCCGTTGGCAGTGACGGACCCGGACCGCATCGTAAACGTCTACCAAACTCTGGAGGGTGAGTTCTCTCGTCAGGTTGAAGGTAGCGCTGATCTCCTTTCTTATCCGGAATACCTCAAATATCGAGATGGAGCCTCGCGCGTTTCCGGTCTGGCCGCCTCAGCGGAGGTAAAACTATATCTGGGCGGCAACAACGTTGAAAGAATCAACGGGCTGATGGTTACCGACAATTACTTTTCGCTGCTGGGAGGCGGCACTAGTCTCGGTCGCACTTTTTTTGACAACGAATGCCAGGCGCCGCTTCAATGTCCGGTCGCCGTTCTTAGTCACGGTTTCTGGCAGCGAAGATTTGGATCCGATCAAAGTGTAATCGGCACTTCGATCACGCTGAACCGGCAGCGCTTCACTGTAATTGGAATAGCGGCGCCCAATTTTCATGGCGCCGAGATGAGCATTCCCGATGTCTGGATTCCGGTAACGATGGAGCCAGCGGTGAGGCCCGAGAGCAACTTTCTGGAGCTCGCAAACTGCAGCTGGCTAAGTGTGGTTGGACGGTTGAAAGATAACGTCTCATTACAGCAGCTCCAGGCGGAGTTGCAACTAGTCGCTGCCCGAATGGACCAGGAGTATCCCGGGCGCACATCGATTGTCAGTGTGATGCCCGGGTCATATGTTAATTCTCCTGAACTTCGTAGCGAAGGAATACCTATCGCGATCCTGGTGATGGCGGCGGTTGGTCTGGTGCTACTCATTGCCTGCGCAAACGTCTCGAATCTAATGCTCGCTCGCGCTGCGACAAGCGAAAAGAGATTGCCGTGCGACTCGCGCTCGGAGCGAGCCGCTGGCGCTTAATCAAGCTCCTATTAACAGAGAGCCTGCTGCTGGCCGTGTTGGGTGGTGTCCTTGGGTTATTTCTCGCAGTCTTCTTGCCTCCGATCCTGTTGTCATTCATTCCTGAGGCCGGTCTTGATGTCGACTTCAAACCCAATGCAACTGTTTTTGCCTACATGTTTTTGATTTCGCTGATTACTGGCGTCGTATTTGGCCTCGCTCCGGCAATTCAGTCTACGAAGCCGAACCTAACAGACGCGCTTAAGGCAACGCGCAGTAGACCACGCGCCTCTCGGCCACACTTGCGCAACGTCCTGGTGATTGCTCAGGTCGCAGTCTCGCTAGTGTTGCTGATCGCCGCAGGACTCTTGGCCCGCAGCTTACACCGCGCCCAATCTACGGATCTTGGCTTTGATCAGAGGAATCTGATTGTCTTGTCAATGGATCTAACCTCACAGGGTTACGACGAAGCGCGTGCGGCAACCTTCCATTCGCTACTCTCCGAACGATTAAAAGCTCTGCCGGGAATCCGCTCGGTCAGTCTCGCGCAAACGGCGCCCTTCGCCGGCTTCCGCGATGAGACCATCGACATCGAAGGCGGAGGATCGGCACTCAGCGTAAGCGCCAACGAGGTCTCAGCTGAATACTTTCAAACTCTTGGGATTCCCCTCCGGCGCGGTCGTTACTTTACTGACGAAGATGCTCGCAGCGGAGCATCGCCCGCAGTTATCAGCCAGGCAATGGCCAATCGTTTCTGGCCCGGCACCGATCAGCTCGGCAAACGCTTCAAAGACAACGCCGGTAATTCGCACGAGATTATTGGCGTGGTTGCCGACATAAGCAGCCGGCAGATTGGTAAATTTGATGGCCCTTTCTTCTACACCCCTGCCTCGCCGTCTAAGTTAACCGGTCAAAGTTTTGTGCTGCGCACAAACGAGAACCTCGCAGCGGGCTTAAGTGCCGTCCGAGAAGCGGCGCGTTCCCTCGACAGAAACGTTTTCGTCACGGCAGAGCCACTTGAGGAAAACGTGCGGCGCGGGTTGGAACCGGCGCGAATGGGCGCATGGTTTTCGGGAACAATTAGTCTCCTCGCGTTGCTGATTGCGGCAACGGGAATTTACGGCATGTTGTCGTATCTCGTAGTCGAGCGTACGAGCGAGATCGGCATCCGCATGGCACTTGGCGCACAGCGGCCCAACGTTCTCCTGTTGATCGTGGGCGATGGCATGAAGCTCGTTGGAGTTGGCATCGTAATCGGTGTCGCAGCCGCATTCGTGCTTACCACCGTGATGTCGTCGCTGATGTTTGGCCTTGGCTCAGGAACATTCGCTGATGCAGTCACGATCGCCGGCGTTTCAATCGGCGCACTAGCGGTTGCATTACTTGCTTGCTACATCCCTGCCCGACGCGCAACGAAAGTGGATCCGCTTGTTGCTCTGAGAAACGAATGAGCCAGATTCGTGGCGCGAGTTTGCACCGAAGGTTGCGGAACAAACGCTGAAAGCGTTAGTAATCGGGAGGCTGACGATCCACGGGTTCAGGATCTGCTCACGCACATCCGCGATGCTCGCGCAGGCAAGCGATAATGACAACGCTGAAAGCGTTAGTAATTGTGGCGCTGACCATCCACGGTTCCCGATCTGCTCACGCACATCCGCAATGCTCGCGCAGGCAAGCGATAATGACAACGCTGATTGGGCTTCGCTGATGAACGACAAAGACGCAACACTACGGTTTGCTGACGAGCAACTCACGACAGGTGTGCGGCTCCATTACGCAGAGCAAGGTGACGCGGCGGGTCAGCCACTGATCTTACTCCACGGCTACACAGATTCGTGGTTCTCGTACAGTCGGGTGCTGCCGTCTCTCTCTTCGACCCACCACATCTACGCCCTCAGCCAGCGGGGTCATGGCGACTCGGAGCGGCCAGCGAGTGGGTACGATATGACGGACTTCGCCGCCGACGTAGTCGCGTTCATGGATGTGATGGGGCTTAGGCAGGCAACGCTGGTTGGTCATTCAATGGGAAGCCTCGTGGCCCAGGAAGTGGCTCTGGTAGCGCCGGAGCGTGTGACGCGGCTCATTCTCGTCGGGTCGGCGACCGACATACGCTCCGAGGATGTCCTCCAGCTACAGCAAGAGGTAAATGCGCTCGAGGACCCTGTGCCCCCTGAGTTTGCGCGGGAATTCCAAGTGAGCACGATTTATCATCCTGTGCCCGACGACTTCCTCAACAGAGCGGTGGCGGAGAGCCTGAAGTTGCCGGCGCGCGTGTGGCGCGCCGCTCTGGCAGGGCAGCTCGCCGTAGACTACGCCGCCCAAGTCAATCGCATCCGGATGCCGACCCTGGTCCTCCGGGGCGATCACGATACCATCTTCTCAAAGGCCGCACAGGATGCTCAGGTGGCCGGTCTGGCGAATGCCGTCTTGAAGGTGTATCCCGAAACTGGTCACGCGCTCCACTGGGAACGTCCAGGTGAATTCGTTAGCGACCTTGAAGAATTCATCACTCGTACCGAGCCGCGGTAACGATAGGTTCCGCGAAGATTGCCAATGGCCTTGGCGCGTTTACGCAAGGGCATATAGGCGAGCCCCGACAAGTCGGGGCTGGTTTACCGGCGGCGATAATTTGCATCAGGCCGCTTCAGCGGCCCTATGCGGAGAAGGCGTTAGCACCTTCGCCACTCCTCAATC
Source organism: Pyrinomonadaceae bacterium (assembly GCA_963826235.1). Classification (GTDB taxonomy): domain Bacteria; phylum Acidobacteriota; class Blastocatellia; order Pyrinomonadales; family Pyrinomonadaceae; genus PSRF01. The sequence goes on from CAWGWE010000004.1 coordinate 792,699, forward strand.
GCCAATCGGCAATCGGCAATCGGCAATCGGGAATCCTCAATCCGCAATCGGCAATCGGCAATGTCGTGACTTTGGACGTTGCTTCAGCCCGCAGCTTTGTTGGGAATAGTCGCCGCCGGATACAACTTCTCAAACTCTTCATTCCCACGCAGCAACTCAAGATCAGGATCCTGTCGTGTCCAGACCGCATCGCGATATCCCGACTCCCAGGCCTTTTTGATCGCCTTCAACGCATCGGGAACATTGTTCATCGCGCAAAAGAGACAAGCAGCGTTGTAGAGAATCATTGAATCATCAGGACGCAGGATCATGGCCATATCCACTTCCCGCTTGGCCTCATCCATTCTGCCTTGCATGGCGTAGTTGCTCGCCAACAAAACGCGGGCCCGTGCGTCCTCGGGCATTTTCTTCACGTGCCCCTCGTAGACGGCGATTTCACGATGACTGAAGTTGTTCAGGGCATCTTTCTTACCCAGCGCCCCAAGGGAATTGTGAATCGGAACAATCGTGTTGTAATTCTCCCCCGAGTGGGCCATTGCCTCTTCCATGATGTCCACGACCTCCTGATATCGTCCGGCGGAAAAAAGCGCGCGACCGAGCAAGTAGTATCCGCCGTCAATATCAGGATTTCGGCTCAGTGCTGTGCGCATCTTGTCTGCAGTTTCCAGGTATCGCCCCTCGGCAAAAAGCACCCAGGCTTCGGCAAGCTTAATCTCCGGCGCGTCGTGGCCTTTCGCGCTCGCCTTCTGCGTTGCGGCCACCGCCCGATCAATCCAATGCTGGTGCCTCTCGAAATGGTAGTAGTACTGGGCGCAGACATTCGCGAGCCCGGCATGAGCGAGCGCAAACTCCGGATCAAGCGCCACCGCGTTCTCGTACATCTGCAAAGCAAACTGCAGATCCTGCCGTCCGACCTGCCGAGCATAATTTCTTCCTCGCAGATACAGATCATAAGCCTGCAGGTTCTCAGTTGGTTTTGCCTGGAGGGCTTGCTGCTCCTGGGGAGAAAGCGTAATGCGCAGTGCCGCAGCAATCTTCTGTGCGATTTCATCCTGCACTTCGAACACGTCTTTCATTTCGCGGTCGTAGCGTTCCGACCAGAGCGGAAAATCTGTGGCGGCATCCACGAGCTGCGTATTTATGCGCAGCCGAGCTCCGGCTCGCCGCAGGCTGCCAGCGAGCACATACGAAGCGCCGAGTTCTTTTCCAACTTGTCCCGCCGTCACTGCTTTGTCGCGATAGGCGAGGACCATCGCGCGCGAGAAAGTCTTCAAGCCCTGAATCTTCGAAAGCTCCGTGGTGATGTCTTCGGTGATCCCGTCGCGCAAGTACTCGTCTTCCTTCATGCCGCTGAGGTTCTCGAAGTAGAGAACAGCAATGGAGTGGTCGCTAACGGTTGAGGCAGCTCGCCGGGTTCCGCTCGCCGTGGTGCCGTGTCGTGGACTGGAGTCCATATCCCGCTTCAATCGTTTGAGCGCCGTCTTCAGATCAGTTGCGCTCTGATACCGCATGTCGCGATCTTTCTCTAACGCCTGGCCGATGATCCGGTTGAGTTCCTGCGGCAAAGACGGATTGATCTGATTCAACGGCGTTGGATCTCGATTAAGGAGTGCGTCGAATACGACTGCCGAAGTCTCTCCCTGGAAAGGAAGAATCCCCGTCGCCATCTGGTACAAAACCGTTCCGATAGAAAAAAGGTCAGTGCGAGCGTCGGTGATTTCACCCCGCGCTTGTTCCGGCGACATGTAAGCGACCGTGCCAATCGTCGCGCCAGCTGAGGTCAACTGATCTTTGCGTACCGTAGCTACCATCGAGTCAGCGTCGGGTTTGTTGTGATGGTCGATCTTGGCGACGCCGAAGTCGAGAATCTTTGCCTGCCCGCGCGACGTGACGAAGATGTTCGCCGGCTTCAAATCACGATGCACGATTCCTTTGGAGTGTGCCGACTCGAGAGCGTCGGCGATCTGCACGCCGAGAGTTAAAAGAGATTCAATATCTAGCGGCCCGCCTCGAATGCGATCGGCAAGCGACTCACCATCGAGCAACTCCATGACGATGAAGTGCTCCGACTCGAATTGCTCGATGCCGTGGATAGTGCAAATGTTCGGATGATTAAGCGCTGACGCAGCGCGTGCCTCACGCTGGAAGCGCGCGAGCAGATTCTCATCGCCGGCGAGCGCTGGTGTTAGAAACTTTAGAGCGACGTGTCGACCGAGGTTAGTGTCTTCAGCCTCATAGACGACTCCCATCCCACCTTCGCCAAGCTGCGACGTGATGTGATAGTGCGAGATAGTCCTATCGAGCATGAGGGCGATGCCTCCGGGATGATGGCTGAACTCTTTCGGTTTTGAGAATCTCAGATCTGGGCCCTGACCTCTGTTAGTTGATTGGCGTGAGTGTAGTACAGGCGAGCGTTGAGGGCAAAACTTGACCGATAGTTTGTCTTGCATGATTCCAAATTTCGTCAATCCGGATTAATTAGGTCTTCAGATGGATGTATTCGCCCGGTAACGACACAACCTGTCCCTAGAGTGACGAAAGTCGGCGCTGCGTTGTCCTACAGTATTCCGTCAGTCCTGCTAAAATAAACGAATTCATGGCTCGTTATTTCGAAGGGTTTTGTCGACTGTGCGGCAACTATGGGAAATTGTCGTTTGAGCATATTCCTCCAAGGAAAGCCTTCAACAACCACGAGCAACTGCTCAGAACTATGGAGGATCACCTATCAAAGCGTTCCCACTCAAGATTTCGCAGAGGCCTTGGCATCTATTCACTTTGTGAACGGTGCAATAATCACACAGGTTCTTGGTATGGACCGGCGTTTGTGGAGTGGAGTAAGCAAGGATATGTGTGGCTCGATAAGGTTCATGGACCGAAAATCCTTAATCTTCCCTACTATATTCAGCCGCTAAACGTGTTGAAGCAGGTTTTAGTGATGGCTGCGGCTACGTTGCCAGAGGGATCGCTAGATAAACAGCGTGACCTGCGACGATTTGTTCTTAATCCTCGACAACGCCACATGCCTAGTGATTACCGGGCTTGGGTTTATTTCGGGATGACTGGTCAACTCAGATTCAGTTCGGGAATGGCTCTTTTGGACACGGAAGGCAGAGGCGCGGATCTTATTGTATTGGAAGTTGCGCTACCCCCGTTCGGCTACTGCGTTACCGAACCTATAGGTGATCGCAGATCCTTAGCGGAGTCAAAAGGGCTCTATGACATAAGTTGGTTTGCAAATTATGGATTCAACGAATGGACACAGGTTCATTTACGCATACCCACTCGTGAGACTCATTTTCCAAGCCCTCTTGATTATCGAAACTTGCAGGGAGTGGAAGAATCGTAGGTAGCTGAAAGCCAGAACGAGCCTGCCGTAAATAAGTCAAAAGGTTATGTTGTCGTTATCGACAGCAGGCCGCGCTTCAAGGGTAATAATTAGGTTACGGGTTTTTTGAAAAGTTCGTCGAAAGTAATGATCTCAACATTGGCCAATTGGTTTCTGAATAATTCGAAGGACGTGACTTCATGAGAACTAAGAGTTAAGACTCTACCTATTATCACGACGCATTTGGGGTCGAAGGAATGAAAACCCTGAACACCTCCAGGATTTGGACTCTGATAATGATGTTCCAGGCTACATTTGTAGTCGAGCACTTGAAGGAGGGCGCCGGTTATCTCTGTGGAGACGTTATTGACACCTCTATACTTTGGCCCAGAGAGTGGAGTATTAGGAGTCTTGATTTCTATCAAGGCCGCATTTTGGGTGAGCTGATTTCTAATTAAGTAGTCGACGATCCTCCCACCCGTGTTAGTTACGTTCTTGCCGCCGACATACGCTTTGTCCTTCACTATTGAGCAAGGCCAGGAAAACACTTGTTCCAAGACAAAGGAATTCTCAACTAGGCTTGTCTGCCAGAACTCCTCGCTGGGGTTGTTCTGGTTCTGCTGCCATAAGTTCAGCACGTGCTTTAGCGCTTGAACGCTGACAGCCACGTTGAGCTTTCGTAATCCTTCGGGACCTAAAGCAACGAGAAGTTCTATTAACGGTTCGGGCTCTTTGAGACTAATTGCCCACGAAAGCAGGCGTGCAACCAGCGAGGATCCTACGGTACGATCGGCTTCCAAAAACTTCCGAAGATCGGTCTTCGGTAACTGAGCCAAACGAGAAAGCTCACGAGAGGCGCGAATGTATTCGACCTTACCATGAGGAATTCCTTCTTTTTTGAAAAGCTCATAAAGACGACTTAACTCTTGGTGCAGCGTGAGCACCTCTGCTGCTTTAAGAGAAAGCTTGTAGCCCTCATCCTTTTTAAGCCGTGACAATGACTCAGCTGGGAGGTCCACCCATTCTTCGTGCGCCCCTTTTCGTTGAAAAACAAATACGCCATCTACAGAGGCATCGGGCGACCTTGGATTTTCAACACGCATGGGCCTGAAGACCAATCGGGTTGTTTTGGTCTCCCGTAATATTAGGTCCGAGCACTCTGCTGAAGCTCGAGATGTTGATGTGACGCGGAAGTCCATTATCCTTTGACAGTTTTCTTAAGAAGACTTCCGTTAGGCGACTTTAAAGCCGGATGGGAGTGTTTCCGCACCCACTATCCAAATCTCTGTCGAATCATCTAACGAAAACCTACCGACTTCTCCCATGCTGCCCCTAGGGGAGACTACGTAGAGGATTCCAGAGCTAACGTTCGCAGACCTAAGATACTCTTGGAGATGCGCCACTGCAGCATCAATGTAGTGGGGTTGGAGCTTCCCATGTTTGATCTCGATTACGACGGCTTCATTGCCTCGTTCTATCCACAAGTCAACGTCGTGTCGTCCTTCCGGCTTTGTATTGGGATTCACCTGAAGTTCTGCGTGGGCTCCTACCAGAAATCCGCTTAGCCGTCCTATGAGCTCAGCTTCGCTCTTAACGGGCTCTTTGAGGTTTAGATCTACAGTAAAGGCCTTCAACAAAACTACTATTAGTTTCGCTAGTTTTGTCTTTTCGAGTCCGCGAAGCTTAGAGTTCACTGATTGGTGCCTACGCTGAGTTTCAGCGCGCTGGCTTTTGAAGCTTATCGTTTCAATGATCTGGTCGAGGAGTACGACGGCAAACGCCGAGACGTTGACAATTGCGAGCAACGCCTCTTGCTCCGAAAAAAGAAGAGTATGATCGTGTGTCGCAGGGTTTCGCCACTGCGTTCGATAGGTTGTGAACAGTCCTAGCACACGCTCCGAGAGCTTCTTTCCGTCTAAGAGATATTTCTCGATACGGTGGGGCGATAACTTCGTCGCCTCGACATCGGCTAGGACCGCATACGCTTCTTTAAGCATTCCCTCGAAGGCTTGGTTAGTTCGATAGACAACATCATTGAATAGGTCGGGATCCTGGTCAGCACGGCCTTTATCCAGGTATCGCTCGCCAACTTCTATGTGACGAACTGCCGCAGAGATGCCAGTCATACGGTGGCGAGTATCGAACGTTTCGATCTTTCGCCTAAGTTCGTCTAGAAGATTCATAGAGGGAACGTAAGAAGGAGGACCGGCATATTAGAGAAATTACATCTTAGGTTCAGTATCGGCGGCTTCGCCTTCAACGGCCGATTCGGTTGACTGCTTTACGGTCTTTGCGCGTAAGAGTTTTCCCGCCGCACGAGCGATCTTCCTTCGAGCCTCTTCCGCTTTGTCGCTCTCGACTACCTCTCTCTTAAGGACTTCACTCTTCAGCACAAATCTGATTTGCTCCAGATCAATCCTTACGTCGGGTGATATGCGTTTAAGCTCACGTCTGAGGACTTCGAGAACTGGATGGCTTAAGACCAGAGCACCCATGAAGAATCGATTCAAGGCTTGTTGCTGCGTGTGAAACTCGCCAAGCGCCGACCTCATCAAGCCTTCTCTCGTCAGGTTGTACAGAAGCTCGATGTCACCTGACTTCTTCGGGCTAAGCGCGGAGAAGTTGATTTCAAGCACCAGCTCCGAGACGATCAGTTTGGCAAAGGTTACTTTGTAGATACGCCAAATGTCCGCGTTGGTAAGAAGAACCCAATCGGTGCCTTGATTTGCCGAGTAGTCGACCGCCTGTTTTTTATAGGAGTCTTTAAGATCCAACCCAATGGCTTTGACTTCGATGAGATATTCAATCGTGCTGTCAATTTTGATCGCCAAGTCGCACCACGTGCCGCGGATAGAACACTCAGACGTGATTTCAGAATACTTATCGTAGCCAAACACTTCAGAGAGCATATCCGTGACGATGATGACTGTGTCTGATTCGTTGGCGTCACGTGATTTTCCCCAAGCGATGATGGGCTGAAAGCGCTTGATGGCTGCTGACAGTCTTGCAGCTACTTTGCTTGGAACTTGCGGCATTTATAAGGTCCTCCTGAGGGTGGACGGTGTTTGAGGTGCGGTCCTTATATCATCGAAAGGCGGGCGTTGCAAAACTTGCTACAGCATAGACCACGATCTTGCCGGCTTGCCGCTTTCGGTGCGGTAAGGTTTACCTTACCGGGCCTAGTACTCATCCTTTGAGCGCGAGGCTATGCCTCGCGTAAAATAATCTGGAACCGTTTCGGTAAGGCAAGCCTTACCGCACGGAGGGCGGCAAGCCGCGCAGAAAAAAGCGGGGGCAGGTCCCCTTCCTAACTTGCAAATTAGTCCAGTTGAGTTAGTAATCCTCAATCGGTCAATTCCCAATCAACAATTGAATTGCCCTTCCCAAAGTGCAATTACCCACATCAGATTCGGCTTCAGAAGTGGGTCGTCAGTCAGTACCGTAACGCGGTAGCGGCGATTTCAATTGCCAATTGGCCGCTGGCGTAAGAAGCAAATCGGAAATGCGCAATAGGTAGTCGGCAATGGGACGACCCGACGCTACCGCGTCACACTACTGATTGTTTTTGCCTCGATCACTTCACTATGAAACTGCGAGCGTAGGGTCCGAAGTCGTTGGTCTTGATTCCGTTTCGCGTGCTGCCTTTGTAAGAAGACTCGCCGGGCCGCACTTCAATCTCCACCGAGCCGCCGCTTTGCATCATCAGTTTTCCGGCATGGACCGCCGCGGTACAGATCGAAGAATCGAGCGTGTAGATGTCGGTGCCCCACACCGTACCTTCTCTGTCATGCGCGGGACATTTGAATTTGTAGGATTTGCCGTTTTCGCCAGAAGCGATTGTGGCGGAGGTGTTCCAGAGGACAGGCGTCTGCTCGTCGGCTTCGCGTACCAGCGTCTCAGTGTTTGAGGTTTTAAAGACGAAGCTGCGCGGATATGTGCCGTAGGGGTTCGTCGTCACGCCGTTTCTCTCACTGGTCCCATAGATAGACCTGCCCGGCCGCAATTCGATCGTGACAATGCCGCCTTGCTCAGAGGTTATCAATCCGCTATGGACTGCGGCTGTGCAGATTGATGAATCAGCCGTATAGATGTCGCTGCCCCAAACCTCACTTGCTGTTCCACTCGGGGCACACGCAAGAATAAACGTCTGTCCGTCTGCACCCTTGAGCGACGTGGCGTTTGCCTGCCAAGTCGTTGGGGTTGCGCTGCTGGCTGAAGATGGGCTTGCGTTTATATTCTCGGGAGTCGCACTTATTTGGCCGCCTCCCTCTGTACCCGGTGCGCTGTTTTCATTCTTCGGTTTTGCGCAACCGGCGAACACAAAGCTGGTGAGTATCAGCAGAATGAAAGCGCTTGTGATTGTTGATTGATAAGATGACGTCACGAGACACTCCTTTGTATTTACACTGCAAGCGTTGGCTACACAGTCACCGTTACGCGGTAGGCGTCGGGCCCCCTTTAGATTGCCGATTGGCGATTGCCGATTGCCAATTGGCCCGTAGCGTAAGAAGCTAATCGACAATCGGCAATTGACATTTGGCAATCGAAACGTGCTACCCGCGATACCGACATGCCATACTAAACAGCATCGCCCCGGAGACCCAATAGATGAGAATCATTCTCGGTTGTCTTTTCGCGCTTGCGCTGATGGCACCCGCGCCGGCGTTGGGCCAGATATCCACAACCCAGGCATCGGCAAGTCGCTACCAGGTTCCGGCCGTTCGTGATGATGGTTGGAAGACGGCTAATGCCGACGCGGTGGGTGTCGATTCAAATAAGCTCGCCAACTTTACTTCAGCGATGCGTGCCTGGCCTGAACTCGGCGTGCATGCGGTGCTAATCGAACGCTACGGCCAATTAATCTACGAAGAATACTTCGACGGCTTCGATGAGAAATGGGGCACTTCGCTCGGTAAGGTGTCGATGACAGTCGAGACGAAGCATGACCTGCGATCCGTAACGAAGAGTGTCGTCAGCGCGCTCGTTGGCATCGCACACGGCGAGGGTGCGATCAAGTCCCTTGACGAGCCACTCGTTAAGTGGTTCCCCGAATACCCGGAGCTGGATACCCCTGAGCGCCGCCGTGTGACACTCGCGCACGTGCTGTCGATGACCTCGGGATTCGAGTGGAACGAAGACATCCCCTACAGCGATCCGCGCAACGATGAGATCAAGATGACACGCGCGGAGAAGCCGCTGCTGTATGCACTCTCGCGTGCCTTCGTCGTCGCTCCTGGTTCGGACTTCAAATACAACGGCGGGCTCACTCAAGTGATGGCTGCGGTGCTGGAACGCGCGACGAGGTCGTCGCTCGAGGATTATGCGCGAACAAGACTTTTCGCGCCGTTGGGAATTACTGATGTCGAATGGATGGGAGATCTCGCAGGCATGCCTGCTGCGGCATCCGGACTCCGTTTGCGTGCTCGCGATCTCGCCAAGGTCGGCTCGTTATACCTGCACGGCGGCAGATGGAATGGTAAACAAGTAATTCCCAGCGACTGGGTCGAGCGATCCACGCGGCGGCAGTTTCGCTTTCGGCCCGGGACCGGAACTAACGCTGGAGTTCAATCCGGTTATGGATACTTCTGGTGGTACGCCTGTTATCCCTCGGCCGCGGGACTGATCGAGGCGCGCACCGCGGTTGGCAACGGGCAGCAGCGGATATTCGTGCTGCCGGGCCTCGATATGGTCGTGACGATCTTCGCGGGACGTTATAACGACTTCACGACTGGCGGAACTCTCGGGTCGAGAATACTTCGTGAACACATACTGCCAGCGGTGAAGACGGGCGCACGGGCCGGTTGTCCAGGGGCGTAGGGGACATTGCCGATTGTAGATTGCCAATTGCCAATTTTAGAGTGGGTCACAGTCAGTATCCCGACCGTCGGGATAGCAATCGGATGAGCAAAAACTTGTGAGGATTTAATGAAGTGAGCGGATCAAATCCGCCGCTGCCGGAGCCGGCAACGGTGGCGACCGAGATGCGATGCGGTGGAGCAGTTCCCCACCGCGCCACTTATGATAAGAGGTGGCCCTGCCCGCGCCGCATCAAGCAGCAGCCCTCTTCTTTAATGCTTCCCGTGCAACTCGCCGCGCGCCTCGCCGGGCTCAAGCTGATCGCGGACTTCACCGCCGGGAAACTTGGTTGAGTGAACGTTGGCATACGTTTTTCCGGCACGAATCGCGTTTACCAGTTCCTCAAATTCGCCGGCTGCAATTCCTTGTGCTGCGGGACCCACAACATTTGCCGCCGTGAGCGTGCCCGTGATGGTCGCCGGTGGTGCGGGGCAAGCCTGAGTGCCGGCTGGAGGCGTGACGCCCGGGCCAGGGTTACCGCAGAGCCAAACACTGATGCCGCCATTAACGCCTGGCTGGCCAAAATGTATGTGCGCCTGCGTCACTGCGCCTTCGAGATCGGAGTAAGACAGTTCGTAGTCGATCTGTGACTCGTCCTTACTAATGCGCGCGATGAAATTGCCGCTGGCTACTGTCGAGACGGCGGGAACTTCGTTGTATCCGTGTAGCAGCCCGCGGAAACGGAACCCGCCGACGACAGCTGCCGCCACAGCAGCACAAGCTAAGACGACCGCGGCGGCCATGATCATTTTCTTTTTCATAGACATCTCCTCGTTAAGAAAGTTTACGCGGGGAGCTGCGAAACTGTGATGGCCACCAGATAACGTATGAATGTTATCCGCACGGAGGGGCCGAGTTGGGTTAAACTTTAGGCCCGCATAATAGCACAAGGTTGCCGAGCGCTAAACGTTTCCGAGCATCCGGTAGTGTCCGTAAGGAATTTCTTTCAGCGCGAGGCTCAGCATCGCGCAAGATAATTCAAAAGAGAATTTCCCGGTAAGGCAAGCCTCACCGCAGGGAAGGCGGCAGCCGCAGGTCCCTTAGATTGTTCTGCAAACGATCAACAGATCCAAAGCGGTGTCGCTAAGCTTGCCCCCGCACCCCATAAATGCAGTTCTCCTCAACTTGTGGTTCATGAAGGTCAGGCGGGGGTAAACCTCCCTTCCTGACTGCAACTCTGCAAACCGAAATCTCTCCTTTAATGGTTAAGACATCTTACTCAACCGCTCCATCGGTAACCGCAGTGATCGCCTGGTCTTCAGCAGGCCGGACCAGAGGTCGCCGACCTTTTCTATGCGTTCGGCCATGTTGCGAATGGTGAAACTCCGTGGCGATACCCCGCTTTCTACTTCCTCCCATGTGCAGGGCGCAGAAACAGGCGCGCCTCGTTTGGCACGAACAGTGTAAGCAGCCGCGAACGTGGCGCTGTAATCGTTGCGGCCCGTGTCGACGAGAATGCGACCTCCTCTATCCACCTTGTGAAACTCGCGCGTGAGATTTTCCGGATCCCGCACTACTAGTAACTTACCAACGCGATGAGCAAAGCGCGATACTGTGGCGAAATCTGCCTTCGCGTCCAAGGGCACTGCGATGTGAAATCCCTTCGACCCGGTTGTTTTGATCCAACTGGGAAGACCCAACTCCTTCAGCAGCTCTCGCAGGCCCAGCGCTGCGCGGCACAACACGCCCAGCTGAAGTTTGTCGCCAGGATTGCCAGACGGATCGAGATCAAAGACGCAGATGTCGGGCCTGTAGAGGTTCGGCGCGCGCGAAGGCCACACGTGAATCGTGATGCTGTTCTGGTTCGCGAGCCACAAAAGCGATCGCGTGTCGGTAGCAATCGGATGATTGACGGTGCCCTCGTTCTTCGGAACCTCAACGCGCTTCAACCACTCGGGAAAGCCTTTCGAAACGTCCTTCTGAAAGAACCCGGGCGCGCCGATGCCGCGGTGATAACGCTCCATCGTAACCGGTCGGCGCCGGAGGTGAGGCAGCATCACGGGCGCAATCGCTTCGTAGTACGAAGCGAGTTCTCCCTTCGTTATGCCGCCTTCGGGAAACAGGACTTTCTCTGGATGACTAATCACTCTCGCACACATCCTTCAACTATTGATCGGTGCGCGCTTTTGATCGACGCTTCGGAGATGAGTTGCCAACACCTTCGGCGTTGGCAATCCTAATTAGGAACCATTAACGCCAATCGACAATCGGCAATTGGCAAGTGGCAATGCAATCACTCTTTCACAACCTCACGTGCATCCTTGTCTGTACGGATGCCGAGCAGGCGCGGGTGGCGCAACTTTCCGTGCACCGTCCATTCGATGAAGCCGACCTGGACCACAATCTCCGGTTTGACCCAATGCGCACGAACACGCGGGAGCCCAACACTCTTCGTGAACGGCGGCTTAGGAATTTCGATCTTGTCGAGTTGCTCGCGGAGGTCGAGTAGCAGTTTTGTGTCAAAGCCAGTTCCGATCTTGCCTGCAAAGACGAAGTCGTCCTTCTCAAAGTAACCAACCAGCAGCGCTCCCAATCCAACGCGCTTGCCTTGTGGATCTGTAAATCCGCCGACGACGAGTTCCTGGGCCAGCTCGCACTTCATTTTCAACCAATGCGGCGAACGACGGTGTTCGTAAAGCGAACCGCGGCGCTTCGCAATCACGCCTTCCCAACCTTCCTTTGCCGCACGCTCCCATGGCAGCTCATCCGAAAGAGTTGCCACACGATAGAGCGGCGGCTTCAGCGGCAGCTTACTCAAGATTTCAAGTCGCGCTTCAAGCGGCAACGAAGTCAGATTGCGTCCGTCGAGCCATAGACAATCGAACACGTGATACTTGAGTGGTAAGCCGCCCCACGTGATCTCGCCATCCAGAATCAATTGAGTAGCGGGAAGACGCTTTACTGCCTCTAATACGACCGGAATATCTTTCAAAAGCCGGTTGCGTGAGAACAGTTTGACGTCGTTGCCGTTTTTGTAGGCGAGGAGTCGGATCCCGTCGAACTTCTGTTCGAAGAGCCACTCGTCTCCTGTGAAACGATCTTGAGTAAGAGTGGCTGCCATTGGTGGAAGCCATTCGGGAAAGGATTGCTTGTCAGTTTTGGAGCCTGGCATCGGTGCCAATCGTTTGAACCGGCAACAGAGTGGGTCGCGGTCAGTACCGTAACGCTGTAGCGTTGGGTCACTGGTACATATGTCAACGCAGTGGAGCGCAATCACATCGCTTAACGCCGTAGCGTCACACCACATGCACGACCCGACGCTACCGCGTTACGGTACTGCGACCCACTCTGAAGTCTGATCACTTCCATCGCTTCAACCAAGACCCGACCGAGTGGTTTGCCGAGACTCCGCGGCGCGCTGGTATTCACTTGCACCGCGACAGCTACTTTTTGATCAGGGAAATACATCATGTCTGTCATATAGCCCGGGAAGAAACCGCTGTGCCCATACGTGGTACCAAGAGACGTTTTCCGAATGATCACTCCCAGGCCGTATCGAGTTTCACCGCCCAGCATCGGCGCCGGCACGCCATCGAAAACCTGCGGCAGGAGCTCCGGTGAAAATGCTTTCCCTTCGTAAATCATTTTCGCCCAACGCGCTAGATCCTCCGCAGTCGAAGCAATCCTCCACCAGTCCATTCAAACTGCGGATTGATCGCAAACTTGCCGTCATGGATCATTGCGTCACGGCCGCCGAATGGATTGTTCTGTCCTGCATAACCCTGGACCACGCCTTTTAGTTTCAATCCGTCCTGCGGGATGGTGTCGGTTAATTTGAGCGGTTTAAGCAGGCGCCTGTTTGCTTCGTCGTAAAACCGTCTGCCTGTCACCTTTTCGATAATCATTCCCAGCATGATGTAATTCGTGTCGGAATAATCCCAGCCCTGACCGGCCGCGAATGGCGGTTTCTCGTCGAGTAGATAGGTAATCAACTCAGCGGGTTTCCACGTCTTTTCCGGATTGGCAGTCAGGTCTTTGGTGAACTGGTCCTTAAACTCATAACGCACAAGTCCACTGGTATGGTTCATCAACTGTCGAACAGTAATGTCTTTGGCATTGGGCAGACGCGAAAACCAGGGCTCGCGACCTAAGTATTTTTCAATTCTCTCGTCAAGTCCGATCTTGCCTTCCTTAATCAATTGCAAGGCAGTTGCGGCGGCGAAGGTTTTGCCGACACTGCCGGCGAGCATCCGATCTTTTGGCTTCATCGGCGTTTTCATCTCACGATCCGAAAGCCCGACCGCCAGCCCAAAGGATTCGCCGTTGGCCAGAACTACACCTAGTGTGGCTCCGGGAAAGCTTCCCGCCTTGTGCCACTCGTCCAGCTTGAGCTGGAGCGCTCGCTTAATTGAAGCCGCATCAGCTACGGTTGTTCTCTGACTGCGAATCGTCCCTGTCGAAAGCAAGCAGACAAACAAGAAGAGAAAAATTTTTCGCATAGTTAGTTTTGGACTCGATCGCAAGACTTGCCGCGCACCCAGCGGTCAGAGATTTCAATGAAGCCTTCTTCACTTCACCGGCAGCCGGTTAGCAATGAAGTCCGCAACTCGGCTGGCGCCGGGTGGGTCCATGTTTGCCAGCACCGCGATTACGTAGCCGGACCCCGGACAAATCTTGAGGTCACCATTCATCCCCGGGGCGCCGCCGCCGTGTCCGAAACAGCGCGCGCCGTTGATCATCGAATCCTGGAACCCATAAGCGTACTTACCACCCATTGGGGTATCCGCTTTCCCGGTCGTGAGCATTTCCGTGTACTGAGCGTTGAGCAGTTTGTGTGTTTGCAACGCAGTCGCAAACTTCAGTAAATCTTCCACGGTGGAGTAGCCACCACCAGCGGACGTTCCGCGGTAGGGCAGCGTGTCACTGTTGGGCCGCAAGCCACCGCCACCGAATCTCGTGTAGCCAAGGCTTCGATCGGCCACCATCTGCTCTTCAGGCTCCGAAGCAGTTCCGGTCATCCCCGCAGGCTTAAAGATGTGATCACGAACGTAGTCGTAATAACTTTGACCGCTAACTTTTTCTATTAACACCCCGAGTAGAAGAAAACCGTAGTTGCTGTACTGCCAGCGACTCCCTGCAGCGAACTGCGGTGCGCGATTACCGTAAAGCTTCACGTAATCCTGCAAAGTTTTTAATTCAAGACGATTCTGGTCGAACTCTGGACCAAAGATGTCACCCGTGCCTCCGGTGTGCGACAGCAATTGTTCGATCGTTACCTTTGAAGCAACGTCTTTGTTCGGATAGTCGGTCAGATAGTTGCCAAAGGGTGCTTTCAGATCTAGTTTGCCGCTTTGCACGAGTTGGAGTGTCGCAACCGCGGTGAACATCTTGTTCATTGATCCGAGTCGAAAGCGGGTCTTCAAAGTGTTTGCGGTCTTCTTCTCGCGATCTGCCAGACCATACGCCTGGGCGAATACAGCCTTGCCATTTTTTGCGACCAGGGCCGCTCCAGAAAAACGATCAGCAGCAGCCGCCTCATCCAGCTTCTTTCGCAGGGCCGTTATCAGTTCGCTCTCGCTCAGGTGAGGAAGCGCAAATTCCGCCGGTCGTGCGGTCCCTTCCAAAGTGAGTCGGGTAATCTGGTGGGGCACACCGGCGTCCACCTCGATAGTAAAACGAGCAAACTGATCCGAGGCGCGTTCCTGAACCAGAGCGACGATCTTCGTGGGTGTTGACTCCTGGACCTTCTTTACGTCAAAGCCGCCGGTCATCTCTCGGAATCCCATTTCACGATCCGCGCGATCCAGGCGACTGGGTGCATTCTTGCGCAGAAACTCTTTATGTTTTTCTGCGTCGCCCGCATTGAAAACTTCCAACCAGGCTTTTGCCTGATTGCCGGCGGGTGAATCGGGAAACTGAGTTTGCGCCAGGCAGGCTGGAGCGATGAAGAATAGAATTGCGGCGGCTAATAGCGGATAGTTTCTGTGCTTCATGAGTTACTCCCTTTTCTGTGGATGACGAAGAAAACCATAATTGATGGGGAAGACGCAACGGTCAGTACGAGGCATGCCAAAGCAACTGCGTTGCATTGGCCAACGCTTTCAACGTTAAGTTTCAAGCCTGAGGTAGCGGAAAAAAATTGACATCCTTAGAGTCGATCTCCTAGCTTTACGCATCTGACGTTGTGGAAGTTCGTCATCCCTTAACAAGTCGCTTGTGGACTCAGTTCCAGCAAACTATCGAGAGGCCACGCAGGTTAATGCCGAGTGCTACGGCTAATCGGATATACCTAAAAAAATGAATTTACGTACTGAACTTCGGAGATTGTCATGACGAGACCCTATCGCATGGTTGTCTTGTGTTTGGTGTTTGTTCTCTTACTGAGCCACGGCTCTTTTGCATGCACAACTTTCTGCTTAACCCGCGACGGTGAGGTTCTGTTCGGCAAGAATTACGACTGGATGGTTGGCGACGGGTTAATTTTCGTTAACAAACGTGGCGTGGAGAAGGCAGCTGTCCCGGAAGGTCGTTCAAATCCTGCACGATGGGTTTCCAAATACGGCAGCGTTACTTTCAATCAGTACGGTAGAGAGAATCCCTCCGGAGGAATGAATGAAGCAGGACTTGTAATCGAACTGATGTGGCATGCTGAAGCTCAATACCCGAAAACCGGAGCGCCGAGCGTCGGCACGTTGGAATGGATCCAATACCAACTTGACAGCTCAAGTACTGTCGCAGAAGTAATCAGCAATTCCGAAAAGGTCCGGATCGCCTCAGAGATTCCGCTGCATTATCTTGTGAGCGACAAAGCAGGAAATACTGCCACGATCGAGTTTTTGAATGGGAAATTGTTGGCACACGTCGGCAAGACTTTGACGGTTTCGGCGTTGACCAACGATAGTTATGAAAAATCAGTTAAATATGCGGTTGCTACACCTTTCGAGAGGGCGAGAACCAGCAGTTCGCTAGATCGTTTTGTTCGAGCCGCTCACAAAACAGCTGAGTTTGAACGACAGCCCAAAACCGAACAAGAGGCAGTGAGCTACGCATTTGAAATCCTAAGCAACGTCGCGCAGCCGGGGTATACACAATGGAGCATAGTCTACGATCAAAAACGTGAGAAGATTTACTTCCGGACTTTGCAAAGCCCGCAAATAAAACTGATTGATGCCACTGTCTTCGATTACTCCTGCGCTAGCCCGGTGAAAATGTTTGACGCTAATGCAAAAGAGGGCGGTGATGTGACATTGAAGTTTGCCGATTACACGCGGAGCGCAAATCGCAGTCTGATTGAGCGGTCATTCAATGGTACGGAGTTTTTGCAGGGAGTGCCGGCGCAGGAAAGAGATTCCGCAGCTTCATATTTCGACACCTTTCCTTGCAGGGCAAAATAGTTCAACCCAGGATAGGTGGCCAGAGACGGCCACCCCTACAAAGAGGTGAAATTGTAGGGGCGGCCTCCGTTGCCGTCTCTCTTTTCATTACCCATTTTTTAGCCAACACGAGTGGGGTCTGCCAGAAACCCCACCAATACAAAAGAAAATTCGAATGTCGCAGGCTTAACTGGATGTAGGCCAGCGCCTTATTTCTTTCGGGTCCTCGCTGCTTTCTTGGCTGAACGTGATCGCGAGGCTGCCGAACGTTTGGTTGCCGCCTTGTGAGCCTGGCGAGACAGCGCCGTTTTGGAAGCAGCACTCCGACCCTCACGTTTGAGTTTACTCAAAGAGGCGCGCGAACGCTTCGCTGAAGGCTTTTTCTTAGCAGCCTTACTTCCCTGCTTTAAATCCCGCTTAGCTTGCTCTCGTGTTTCCTTAGAAGCTTCGCCTTTTTCTGGTGGCGGAAGTTTCACTCCTGCTCGGCGCGCTTTTGCTAGCCCGATTGCTATCGCCTGTTTCGCTGAGCGTGCACCGTGTTTACCCTCCCGGATATGTTCGATCTCTTCATGCACAAATTCCCCAGCCTGTGTGCTCGGTGATTTACCTTCGCCCTTAGCTTTTGCAGCACGTTTTAATGTTTCCCTTTCCGGCATAATGCTCCTTTAGAGAACTAATCTGCCCTCTCGTAACAGGTGTAGAATCTACAGTACGCTCTATCCGTAAGCTTCGTCGACTCTCATCCTAACGAGCTTGAGTCGCTACGCATGTAGGCTGCATCCGGGATATGTCCGAGGTATGACGTGGATACGCGTTACGAATATCGCGCGACATCACGCCACTTTCCCTGGGGCAAACAATCTCACGCAAAGGATTTCGTCTTATCCCCCGCTTACAACGAACGAATATTTTGGAGTCAAGTCGTTTTTGCCGCCTCTCCACTAACTCAACGTCATCGAAGCTCGAGTAAGAACTCCGTGAGCGACGCGTTCGGTCTCATTACTTCGGTTCCTCGCGGTCCAAATTCACCCTCCGAAGTGGGGAAATGACCGAACAATCAAACAAGCTTTCCCAAACGC
The DNA here is from genome assembly GCA_963826235.1 of Pyrinomonadaceae bacterium. Taxonomy (GTDB): domain Bacteria; phylum Acidobacteriota; class Blastocatellia; order Pyrinomonadales; family Pyrinomonadaceae; genus PSRF01. The sequence continues at coordinate 810,272 of CAWGWE010000004.1, forward strand.
TGGCGTCTTCCACTCTGCCGGAAAAGAGGCTTTTTAACTGACCCAAGAAGTTGACAGCAGATCTCTTTGAGCGTAGATTCCTCCCGCATTTCCGTACTTTTCCTCGCACTTTGAATCACAACTCGTCACTTCGCGTTTCTCGTAACTAACCGACCTTCACTTGTCAGTCCCCAGGCGACCATCACCCGGTCTGCTTACGGCTTTAACATCAGGAGAAACAATGTCAAACACAAAATCCCCGGTTACGCGTCGCACTTTTCTGAAAACAACTATGGCTGCAGCTGCGGGCGTTGCTTCGCTTCCACTGGCAAACAACGCTGCCACACGCTCAGTTCTCTCTTCGACGAATCAGGCAGCGAAATACAGGCGTTACAATGTCATGAGTGACCGTGGGAAGAGGGCGCTCGCAAGTTACGCCAAAGGGATAAAGGCGATGCTCACACTGCCTGCCAGCCATCCGCAAAGCTGGTTTCACAATGCCTTCGTGCATCTGATGGACTGCCCACACGGCAACTGGTGGTTCTATCCCTGGCATCGCGGCTATCTCGGTTATTTCGAAGAGACCATCCGCAATCTAAGCGAAGATGACCGTTTTGCCATTCCCTACTGGGATTGGACCACGCTACCGGAGATTCCCTCTCTTATGTTTGACGGCCTGCTGACCCCGGCCGACAAGGCTTTCGAACCGTATACTCGAAACCTGGCTGTGTTTGCGTCGTCTACTCAACCCGCATTGACGTCGTACTGGAACACTCTTACACCCGCACAACGTACACAACTAAACATTCGCGGCTACACACAATTTGACCTGCTGTGGAATGACGTTACTGGTTACGATCCCAACCCAAATAATCCTCAGGGCATCTCTGGGAATATGGCCTATGCCAACACGTGCGGGTCTCGCTATCTCACTCGCGACAATCCGAAGTTTGACTCAAAGACCGCGTACAATGTCTCGCCCTTTATCATCTCTTCCGGGCTGAAGCCAACTGATTTTTACAATCCGGAAGTCTCACTTAGCTTCAGCAGCGCCAAGACTCCGTCGCACAATACACCGCCCGGCCGAAACTCCTTCTCAGTGCTCGAAGGCTTTCCGCATAACAAGGTGCACAATTACATCGGCGGCGTTGGTCCACTCGATCCGGGACCTTACGGCAACATGACGAATTTTTTATCACCAGTGGATCCTCTCTTCTTCCTCCATCACTCCAATATGGATCGTTTGTGGGACGTGTGGACACGCAAGCAGCAGCGACTTGGTCTGCCCTATCTACCTAAGGAGCCAGATCTGGGAACGCTCTCCAAGGAACCGTTCCTGTTCTACGTTAAGGGCAACGGCCAATACGTAGGTCAGAGTCAAGCCGGCGAATATCTCAGTACCGACAGGTTCAACTACGACTATGAACCCGGTTTCGGCGATGACGTTAGTGGCGAGGTGAGCGAAAGGCGACCGCGAATCCGGGGCGTCGTAAGAGCTAATCGAGCTACCCTTACGGTTCCATCGGACGCGATAAGAGAACACCTCGCAGACCAGAAGACTGCTTCGCTAATTGCCGAAGTCACACTACCGCATCCGACGGCGAGCTCACCGACACGCGAGTTTGACGTACTTGTCGGTGCTCCGGCTGGCGTAACGGCGGTCGGTGCTGACAGTCCCTATTACGCCGGCACCATCGCTTTCTTTGGCAACATGATGCACATGCATGCGACAGCGCCCGACGCCACTTTCGCAGTTCCATTACCTAAAGCACCGCAGGCCTTCCAGAGTCTTGCAGCAGCAAACGCCCAGGTAAACATTCGCATCGTACCGGCACACGGGCGCGGCCAAAGAACCCCACTCGTAAAATCTGCGACGATTCGAGCAGTGTAGAGTTTTATGAACACGCTGGTTGCAACACTGGTCTCTTTCGCACTCCTGGTGCAGATCACTACCGCGGCGCCGGGACGAGTGGTGAATCTCGTTTTGCCGCGCACCTTGAGTGCGAATGAGGTCGTGTGGATTGAGTTGAAACTCGGCGCTGTCCAGCGCGGAGCCGAGATCGAAATCGAAACAAAGTCAGGTAAAACGCTGGGTGTGGTTTCACCTCACGGCATTCGTTCAGGAGATGACGCCGGCACGTACACTGTTCCCGTGCCTCCTGATGCAATCTCCAATAAGCGCCTATCGTTGCGACTAACTCTCAACCACGGTCGTGCGAAACGTGAACCCACCCCCAAAGAACTCAAAAGTGTACGACTTAAGATTACGTCGCCAGTGCGATAGGTTCCTCTGGTCCAACTTCAGGATCTAAGAATAGTACGCTTGATACCGAATAGACTTACACCTTGCGCTGCTAAAACTTTACGGTCCAGCTGGAATCGTAGGATGCTGCTGACTCCGTTCACACTATTGGAGCTGCCTCGGCACCTTAATGATTTCTTTTGGGGGCTTCACTCCCTTCCCCCATGCGTGGCAATCAACTTCATCGCAGCCTCGCTAACGAAATCCTTTGCGTGAAATTGCTTGCCCCAGGATAGCGCCGTGATGTCGCGATATTCGTAACACGTTTCCACGTCATACCTTGGACCATATCCCGGATGCAGTTGCTTGCGCAGCGACGCTCGCACGTTAGGATCTGCGCCATGCGCAAGGAGCAGCTCGGTGAACGGTGCCTGCGGACTCTCATTGCGGTTCATCCAATAATTTGGTTGTGAGACCACCGTGGCAAACAGTGCCGTGTGTCCGCCAAAACCATCAGCATCGACAGCAGCTCTCGCATTAACATCCATTCCCTGCTTCAAAAGCCAGCGCGCAATCTCCAACTCATCGTAATCAGCACACATGTGCAGGAGGGTCGTTCCGGCGAGCGGCGTCCCCTGGGTCGCGAGGACCTCGTCATGACAGCCCAACTCCGGCGGATAAATCTCTTCGTGGCTGAAAATACGGCGCAACAGATTAGGATCACGTCGCAGATCTTCGTCCAGCAGATCGATGCGGCCGCGATGCAAAGCCATGGTGGGAGTGTTCGGCATCTCGAGCCCGTGCTGCACGTACATCTCCAGGATCTCATGCTTCGCCGATGGCTTGCGGCTATCTGTTTCCAGAACCACATGAACGGGCGCGAGTGGCTTCCCTTCTATATCGCGGACACGTGCGCCAAACTCAAACATGAGCGCAGTGCCAGATGCACTCAGCGTGTAGGCAGGGCCTTCGAGCGCATCATCGGGCAGGAGCATCGAACCCATCATTTCGCGCAGCATTCGGGCAGTGCCAATCTTGCTCTGCAACGTCGCGCGGTCCAGCGCCGACTGTAGGTCCGTGGCGCCGAGTGCGTGCAGCATCTTGATGATCCGATCGCGTCCCACGTTTGCGGCATAGGTGAGTGGCGGACCCCAATTGCTATTTCGGATTCCGGCGTTCTCATGCAACAGATTTGGGTGCTTCGTGACGAGCGCGCGCACTGTCTCGAGATCGTCGCGCCAGATCGCGTCCATTAAGTTGCAAGCCTGGACCAGTCGCGGCCAGCTTGGCGCTTGATAACTGCGCGCAAGTGCAAGTTGCGCATCGGCGAGCCTCACCTGATCTGGTGACATCGGTTTCGGATGATGCTGATTGAACTCCTGAATAGCAGCCCAATCACCGCGCCGAACCGCGCGCAGGAGATCTTTCGCCTGGTATTTTAGTTGATCGAGATTGGGACGAACGGGAAGGTGACGATCTTGACGTCTGTATAGGGACATGGACGAGCCTCCTTTGGTTGAGCCCGTTGTCCGCTGATCTCGGGCGAAAGGAGGTTCGACTGGGAACCTGTAGTTACTACAATCGATCAGGTGGACTCAGTCCTGCCCGCGGACGGGTGGCGGCCTGTACGCCGCCGGGAGCATAACGCTGTCGCGGTGCTGAATCAAGATAAGGGAGGAGCAGGAGTCCGGAGTCAGTGGTTTGTTTCAGTGGTCAGTTTTCATGTCAGTGGTTAGTGGTTAGTTGCCAGCGGACAACCATCGGCGCGTAGCGTCCTGTGATTTTAGCCCGGCCTTTCAAGGCCGGGATCAGTAGCAGTCGTAAGCCGGCCTCGTCGCGTCGCGACGATTGAAGCAATGAACGTTTCGAGCGCCAAACTCAGGCGTCGCTGAACGCGACGCTCGTATCTCGCTGATCTTTCCGGCGTTGAAACGCCGGGCTAAAATCACAGCGACGCTACGCATAGAAGCTTTGTCGTATTGCAAAGCGAGTAACTCTACGGATATAAAAACCGATCCGACTATTACTTCTAAAAGAGCCCGCGATGCATCTTTGGGAAACTAATACTACCCGCTGGCGTTAGAGATGAAGCGAACCATGCGACTTAAGTTCTCCATTTTGATGATCGCTACCCTGGTTATGACTTGCGGAAGTCCGAGTATTACCAAGGCACGCCTGCAAAAGAATGATGCCCAACTCGCGAGCGAACTCGGAACATATCTCGAGAAACTGGCGGCCGAAGACAAATTCTCGGGAGCCCTGCTCGTCGCCAGGAATGGCAAGCCAATTTTTCAGCGGGCCTACGGCATGGCGAACAAGGACCGGCAAATTCCTAATGGAGTTGATACGAAGTTCAATCTCGGCTCGATGAATAAAATGTTTACAGCGTTGGCGGTCGCGCAACTAGCTGAACGCGGAAAGTTGTCTTTCAGCGACACGGTCGGAAAGCATTTGCGTGATTACCCGAATAAGGCTGTAGCCGAACAGGTAACGATTCATCACCTGCTCTCGCACACGTCCGGCATGGGCGATTACCTTAATGAGAAGTTCTACGCACAACTGGATCAGATGCGGACGGTTCCCGATCTCGTGCCTTTATTCGTCAACGATCCTTTGTCTTTCGAGCCAGGCGAGAGTTGGGATTACAGCAATGCCGCTTTTGCAGTCTTAGGTCTAATCATCGAGAAGGTGTCGGGGCAAAACTACTTCGCCTACGTGAAGCAGCATGTGTTCAAGCGTGCGGGTATGAATAAGACAGATTTCTATGAGCGAGATCAAAACGTCCCGGAGCGCGCCATTGGATATATGAGAGTCAATGCGAAAGGTGAACCTGATCCGGAAGCTCCACGCCGGGAAAATACTTCAACGCGCCCGGCGAAAGGCTCTCCTGCCGGAGGTGCTTACTCGACTGTGAACGACATGCTTAAGTTTCACAACGCGCTACGCGATAACAAACTCTTGAGCCAGAAGTACGCGGAACTGGTGATGACAGGTAAGGCGAAAGTGCCGCCGGGATGGCCCATGCATGAATACGGTTACGGCTTCACGATTACTGTTATTAACGGCAAACGCATTGTGGGACACGGCGGCACAGGTCTCGGGGTGGCTGGCAAATTCGAGATGTACCCGGAACTCGGTTATACGGTGGCGGTCCTTTCCAACTATGAACTGTCGGCCATCATGCCGGTCGTTGCGAAGACACGTGAGCTAATACTGAAGCAGTGAGTGTTGGTCTTTGATCTTTGGGCTTTGATCTTTTGGACTCTGATCTTTGATCTTTGGGCTATTTAGATTAGGCGTTAAGTTGTCCGAGAGATTCGCGCACCTAATGCGGCAAGCCATTCCGGTTTCGCAAAACGCAACCCGATTCCCGATTCCCGATTCCCGATTCCCGATTCCCGATTCCCGATTCCCGATTCTCGACTTCACGATTCCCGATTCACGATTCTCGACTTCACGATTCAAAATGCAATTGACTATTAAATGACGCTTCGCCGGGCGCTTTCGCCACGGGATGGTAATAACCATCCGAGTGCAGAATTCTAGCCTTCACGTTGTCCCGCAGGTACGCATGCAGCACAACGTCCTTTAAATACCGTTTTAGATCTGCATCGAGAATTGGCGTTACCACCTCGACTCGTCTGTCCAGATTGCGTGTCATCCAGTCTGCTGATCCTATGTAAACATCATCTGCCCCGCCGTTTGCGAAGTAGAAGATTCTGCTGTGTTCCAGAAACGGTCCGACAATGCTTCTCACCTGAACAGTTTCAGAAAGACCTGGAACGCCCGGACGAAGCATGCACGAGCCACGAACGATCAAATCGATTGGCACTCCTGATTGCGACGCGCGATATAACGCATCGATAACCTCCAGATCGGTTAACCGATTAATTTTGGCAACGATTCGCGCCGGACGTGCTGCTTTGGCATGAGTAATCTCTCGTTCTATTAGACCCAGCATACGTTGACGCAGATTCACAGGGGCGACCATCAGGTGTGTGTAATTGCGTGGCCGGGAGAAACCAGTAAGGAAATTGAAGAGGTCGGTGGCATCGTCACCGATTTCGGTGTTCGCCGTAAGCAGTCCCAGATCGGTATAGATCCGGGAAGTAGTAGGATTGTAGTTGCCCGTAGCGATATGAACATAAGTCTGCAGCCCCTGCTCCTCGCGGCGGATCACCATTGCGACCTTGCAGTGCGTTTTCAGCTTTAATAGCCCATAGACTACATGCACTCCGGCTTCCGCGAGTCGCCCGGCCCATTCAATGTTGTTCTCTTCATCAAACCGAGCTTTGATCTCAACCACCGCAGTAACCTGTTTACCTTGTTCACTCGCGGCGATTAGCGCTTCCGGGATAGGCGAGTTCTTGCCGGTTCGGTAGAGACAGATTTTGATCGCCATCACAGCTGGATCCTTCGCAGCTACCTCGATGAAATCCGTGACTGTGGAATACGCTGTATAAGGATGATGCAGGAGAGCGTCCTGCTTCCCAATGGCATCAAACAACTGTTTCTTCTTGCTGAGCGGCGCCGGCACCGAAGTCTTGATCGGCTTATCTCGCAAATCCGGTCGCTCCAAGCCGTAGAGCTGCATCAGGTCGCTTACTCCAAGAATTCCATCCAATACATAAACATCATCAGGTTCGACTTTGAGTGCCTCTTTCAATTGTTCAACCATCTCTTTCGGCATCGTTGCTGCAACCTCAAGTCGAACCGCATTGCCAAAACGCCGCTCGCGCAGCGATTCCTGTATGCGCCGCAGCAGATCCCCTGCTTTGTCGTCTCTAATCTCCACATCCGCGTCGCGAGTCATGCGAAACAAGTGGCTCTTACCAAGCCGCATGCTGGGAAAAAGAAATTGCAGATTCGCATCGATGAGTTGTTCCAGCAGCACAAACTTTTCGCCGCTCCTACCGACTGGAATTAGTCTTGGCACCACCGGAGGAACTTTAATGCGCACAAACCGCGGCGCACTTCCTATCGTTATCGGTTGATCCGGGCGGTAATCGACGGCGACAGTAAGGCCAATATTTAAACTGAGGTTAGCTATGTGCGGAAAAGGATGCGCGGGATCTACTGCTTGAGGAGTCAGCACGCGAAAAATATTCTTGATGAAATATTGTCTGAGTGCTTTCTTTTCCTCACTTGTAAGCGATCTATGGTCGACAATCTGGATACCGTTTCGGGCGAGGGCTGGGAGGACGCGCTCGCGCAGGCAATTCACCTGCTCGGCAACCATCGGCAACACGCGCTCCCGGATCACCTTTAGCTGCTCAAGCGGCGGCAGCTCACCGGGCATTAGCTGCCCTTCGAAATCCAGCACTTCTTTCAACCCGGATACCCGGACCATAAAGAATTCGTCGAGGTTACTGGCGAAGATAGCCAGAAACTTCAGCCGTTCAAGCGCAGGTACAGATTCATCGGCCGCTTCCTCAAGCAGGCGCTTGAAAAACTCCAGTTGGCTTAAATCACGATTAAAAACGGATCCGGCAGGAAACCGTTCGTCCTCGGGAGTGGTGAGCAGGTTAACAGTCGATTCACCTGCGGACTTCTTGTCGGATTCGGTCACGCTATCCGCTGGCGATTTAACTCTTTTCGCTTGCATGCCGTCTCTTGATTCATCCATCCCCATGTTCGCTTATGCTCTCTGATTCTTTTTAGTGTCTGCGCCCTGCGGCGCTGCCCCACCAATCCTGTTCTCGCCTGGGTAACACTGAGCTTGATGGCTCTTGTAGTTCCCATTTCTGTTTAAACCGACTTTCATTACGAAGGATCGTAACTACGGCGGGCCGGGACGTCCTTGAATTCGTCGGTCTCAAGTATGTATGCCGTCAGTTTATTACCATAAACGCAACCTGTGTCGAGGCCAATCGCGTTTTTACCTCGGCGCGGCTGCGGCGCCGGCCAATGGCCAAACAGAACTACTTTTTCACCGGAATATTCTGAATACCAGGGCGTGCCATCGCGTGCGGCGCGATCGGGACCCAGACTCCGCAACTCCGTAAGATCCTCCGTTGTCTGGGAGTGAAGCGCAACATCCGGTCGGATTCCTGCGTGCACCACCAAATGAGTTTCTAGATCGATCATGAACGGCAATGCATTGAGAAATGGCAGAAAGTGGTCTTTCTCTTTTTTTAGTGCCTTATGAGTCGGCTTTTGAGATGGTTTTAATTTGAACTTTTCTCCGTTCCAGCGGCGGCGGATCGCCAGGTCGTGGTTACCTATGACAGAGGAGAACCGAGGCTCCGTCATAAAACGCTCAAGCACTTCCCTGCTCTTGGGACCCTTGGTGATGAGATCTCCGACGCAGATGAGCCGATCTCTGTCGCCGAAGTTCACTGCTTCAAGCAGGTCTTCCAGTTCGTCATAGCACCCGTGAATATCGCCAACCACGATCGTTCGAGCTCCCATTTTTTTGCGTGTTCACTCCCGGCAACCTGGATTCAAAACTACTGAGTTTGGCAGGCTAATTCGCGTCCCAGTGATGAGGAACGCGTCCATGTGCACTCCGATCAGTTTATTAACTGCCGCACCGAACTCAGGTCGATTTGGCATCTTAGCGGAAAACGCGGTTAACGATAAGGAACGGTCTGAATAAAGCCCGCTGGTGGGTACTCTCAAACCCTGGTTAGAGACATTGGACGTTGGATATTGGGCGGCGGACATTGGACGTTGGATTTATGGATTGGATCTTGGTTGTTGGCTGAAGTCCACGCATGTTATTTTGCCAACATGCCGGGGTGGCGGAATGGCAGACGCTACGGACTTAAAATCCGTTGTCCGTAAGGACGTGCGGGTTCGACTCCCGCCCTCGGCACCACTTTTTCTCCCACCGTTTCAGTCATTTCTCTCAAGCGCATCTGGAAAGTAACGCGCCTCCGTTTTGATGGTGAGGCTAAGATGAGGCTCGTTTGCGAAACTCAAGCACCTCTCTTTGCTCCTCTGCGAGGTTGTCTACCGCGTTTTGGATAATGCTTGGTGTTCCGTGTGCGTAACCCACGGTCACCCCCACTGTGGAGTGCCCCATAAGCTGCATGATGTCGAGCTGCCTGGGTGGATCTTCCTTCCTTTGAACCGCTTAACGTCCGTCATAGACACTCTCACGGAGAGTGGCTTCTGCACGTTGCGCCTGAGATTTAAGTCTCGGCAACTCGCTCTGATTGATAGGGTAGGAGGATAGGGTGGGAGAGAATAAATTGGAGCTTGCGATTACTTCTACTGCCGCAGTAAAGGTTAACCATGTCAAGTCACGCAGTTAGTCTCTTTTCAAATTGCGGTGCCGGTGACGTTGGTTACCGCGCGTCGGGCTTTCGTTTCGACGTAATGGCCGAGCTGGACCCCCGTCGACTTGAAGTTTGCCTTCTAAATCATCGTGGCGCGGTCGGCGTTCCAAAACGATCTCCGTGAAACCTGGCCCGTTGTAGTTGAGCGGTATCGCCAAACAGTAGGCGACAATGCACCTGATCTTTTGGCACCATGCCCGCCCTGCCAACGCTGGAGCTCGGCTCGTGGAAAACGTGGACAAGGTGTTGATGGCGTCACAGGTTCACAAGAGAAATTGCTCGTAACGGTTATCGCCGAAGTCGTAAAAGAACTCCGTCCTCGCATCACTGTTGTAGAAAATGTGCCTGCCTTCTTAACAGGAAAAGTTCGCAATCCAGAAACGAGAAAAGCGGTCTGTGCCGCGAGACTATTGATAGATACGCTCACCGATGACTACAAAGTGTTTCCAATACTCGTCAACCTCTGTGACTACGGCGTTCCCCAGGTTCGTAGCCGAGCCTTTCTTACCTTCATCCGAGTAGACGTTCCCGCGTTGGCTGTTCTCGAAGAGCGGCAATTGACTCCGTATCCTCAACCGACTCATGCCACCGATTTTAAAGCTCAGCCAATTACGCTTGCAGAGGCGCTTACTGATTTAAATTTGCCAAAGTTGGATGCCGCGTCGGAAAGGCGGGCAACATCGCCTGATGGAAACCGAATGCATTGCGTACCTGTGTGGGACGACGAAAGATATGCAATGGTTGCCGCGATCCCACCGAATCGTGGCGGCAGTGCATGGAACAATAACAAATGCTCGTCTTGCGGAGTTGTATCGTCAACTGATACAAACGCGGTATGTCTTTCCTGCGGGGCTGTATTACTTCGGCCTGTGATCAAAGCGAAGAACGGACGGTACAGGCTAATTCGAGATTCAAAACTTCGAGTTACAGTCGAATGAAGCCGAACGAACCAGCCCCGGTTATTACAACTGCGAGCGGTCATTTGGGAAGCCATCATACAATCCATCCATCACAGAACAGACTGTTGAGTCCGCTTGAATGTGCCAGGCTTCAAACTTTCCCGGATGACTTCGATTGGGGCTCCGCTTTAGAGAAGTGGGGCCATACCAACATTAGAATCATGATCGGTGAGGCCGTTCCTCCGCTATTTACAAAACAGCACGGGGGAGTTTTGCAGGGCTTGCTAAGTGGAAGAATTCCGGCGAAGGCTTCTCGCTGACGCGGATTCCAACCATGTCTCACTGGCCGGCAGGCGCTAATAGACAGATCACTACATTCGGCGGATTGACGCGGTCCCAGTTAATGTCACGCGTTCGAAGTCGTGGAAACAAAACCACAGAGCTGCTAGCGGCAGGATTATTCAGGGATAACGGAATCACGGGGTGGCGGCGTCATGCAAACGTCCTCGGTAAACCTGACTTCATTTGGCGCAGATCAAGAGTCGCTGTTTTCATTGATGGCTGTTTTTGGCACGGGCATGGCTGTGGCCGCAACCTGACGCCGCAGACAAATGTGGCGCTCTGGCGAACGAAGATAACGACAAACCGGAATCGAGATCGCAGACATGATCGCGAATTGAAGCGCCTTGGCTGGAAAGTCGTGCGCATCTGGGAATGCTCATTAGCAAATAACCAAGCGCGATGCCTTGACAGATTAAAGAAGGTGATCTCTGAATGTTCCCAATCTAAGCCATAAGAAAGCCACCGTGAAAAAGTCCTCTAGAAAAAGAGTTGGCGCTGCCATCGAGACAAATATCCTGACTCTGAGCCGGAGGCGTTGTTGTGCTTGTTTCTTTCTCGAAGGAGACTTGCTCCTAAAGAGCGGGCAGATAGCCCATTTGGATCGTAATCCCGCGAATAACGAACTGGATAACCTTGCCTATCTGTGTCTCGATCATCATGATTCGTACGATACGACTCGGAGCCAGAGCAAAGGTATTACCGTTGGTGAACTCAAGCACTACAGAAATGAATTATACCGAATTCTAGGAACTGAGAATCGAACTTCCCCGTCAACTGTCGCGGTTGAAGAAAGTCAGATTCGGCTGTGTGAGGCGACTATTGCAGATTGCGCAGCTTTGAGTGTTTCGACGAGCGAGTTGGTCAGCTTCGTTCTGCAAGAAGCTCATCGTCACCCACTCTTGTTCGGGTCTCCTTTCACTTCGCTGCCTCTGGTGTTTCGTGACAATGTACTTCTGCTTTCGTGGGACTTCGATGAGCTGCGGCTTGAGCGATTACTGAATCGGCAAGAAGCATATCCGCTTAATGACGCATGGACTACCTGCCTCACGCTGTACCGGAGGGCTACGTTATTACCGTATAGAACGAAGGAACGAGGAGAACTAGTGTCGCGTAGTGAAGGGCAACGAGCAATCGCAACCTATCGAAACCTCATCTGCGAGACTAATCAGTTCCTGCAATTACTATCAGCGAACAAGCTAGTGCATCCTCAAACGTCTGCGGACTTGAGCGCATTGGTCGATGAAGCTGAGTTTGCCTTAGTTAATGGCGAGAACGGAAAACTTGTGGCGCGATTGGAAGCCGTTCTTTCGACGGTTCACAAATTAATACTCAAGTATGCCCCACAAGGACCACTTTCGATTGAACCCGCCCCGATGACTGCGAGCTTGATAGAAGTCCCAAAGGATAACAGACCTAGTATTCTCGTTGTTGACGATGTCAACGAACTGCTCAAAGCAGTTGCGAGTTTGCTTTCGGAAGAAGGCTACGCCGTGACAACCGCGAATACTACAACCGAGGCTCTACGAGCTATGGTAAACCATGAATTTGACATAGTCATGACCGACCTTGTCATGCCCGCAGAGGTTGGTGCCGCGCCCGAAGCTGATGGGCGGGAGGTAGCGATCGCAGCCAAGAGAGCCAGTAAGAAAACGAAGGTGATCGTCTTTACTGCTTTCATGGAGGTGTCCCGTTTAGCACACCTTCAAAACATCGGTGTCGACCGAGTAATTGGCAAACCAACAAGACTGAGGGGACCGGAGGGCTTTTTGGCCATAATTCGAGAGCTTCTCGATGCATCGCAACCAACTTCGGTATAAAACAATCCACCGCCGAGGTTCGTACTTGACCGACCCACGAGGTAGTTCCAATCTTTTATTCTTTCTCACCTCTGTCCGGCCAATCGTCGCCGCTGCTGTGACTTGACCAATCTGTTTCCCGAAACATCGTGAGGAATTGCTGCACGAATTCGTCTTGCCAAGTTTGCGGAATCACTACATGAACGAGTTTCAAGCGCGCGGCTGGTTTCGACAGCACTCGCCTTGAAAACTCGGCGTCACGCGTAAAGCAAAGATCGTAATTGGACGCGGCGAATTGATAGAGCGCTCCGTTGTCGATCCCCTGCAATTGTAGCGATTCTACCGAATCGACCTCGTGACCTTCTGCTACCAAGGCGGCCAGCAATTTGCGAGGCATATTTTCGTCGAGGAGAATCCTCACGCCGCTGCTGTTTCCTTTTCGTGCGCCAGCTCACGCAACGCGCCCTGCACGGCGGTCTCGGTCAAGGTCGGATAAGCATCGACGATCTCAGCGACGCTCATTCCGCTCGCCAGGCATTCGAGTAGGAAGGCTAAAGAAATGCGCGTTCCCTGGAGGCGAGGTTTACCACCGAGATGATCTTTGTCTGAAACGATCCACTTCTCGTCGCTCATGGTTTTGTTCTCGATTGAAACGTAGATCTGTGCTCATCAAGCAGCGGAATTTTTGTGTGCCAGTTGTGTGCCAACACAACCAAATCAGGCTATACTCACGAGCACGCAGACATTATAGAGTAAGCGGAAATGCTAATAAAGACGCACAGATCAGAACCAAGGCATACGCGCGAAAAACAAGCAATTTGAGACTTAAAATCCGTTGTCCGTAAGGACGTGCGGGTTCGACTCCCGCCCTCGGCACCATTAGTTCAATAACTTACACTTTGACTTTCTGACTACGGCGTAATTCACAATGGACTTCCTATTGCCACGGCCAGGATGATTCAAGGTGGATTGGTTTTTGTTTTACCGAAACATTGTTAATAACTCCTGTCAGCCGACTACGATTCGTAGGGGACTCCTTGAAATGCTAAACTCTCTCCGGCAGGTTGCTCAAACAGGCACTAGATTGTTTACAGAAACCAGAGGCAATTTAATGTCGTGGATTACTTTACAAACGACTTTGGGACCAGAAGAGTACCAGATTAGCGACTTGGATGAAGTAGTCTGGTGGAAAACGGAAAATGGAATGATAGCGGTTGGTTACATGGACATGGTTTCCGGTCTCATGAGCCTCAGTGACTTTGAAGCTTGTCGGATGAAACGACCAGAGATTGTTCATGAATCTCTGGGGGCCCCAACCAACTCTCCTTCGTAACGCAAACTGTTAGCTGGCGATGAACGCAAACTAAAACTCCTCGTTACCCTCCGACGCTTCCGCGTTTTTCGACCTTTGCCCATGTATCGCGCAGGCCGATCGTCCGATTGAATAGCAATTTGTTCCCCTGGCCCCCGGAATCTTCGTCAACGCAATAATAACCAAGCCTTTCAAACTGATATTTTGTTCCACGCTCTGCGCCTCGCACACTCGGTTCTATTTTGCAATCGGGCAACACCTGTAAGGAATCAGGATTAAGGTTTTCGGTAAAGTCGTGTCCTTCCGGAACCTCGTTAGGATCTTCTTTAAGAAAAAGGTTGTCATAGAGACGAACCTCGGCTGGTAAAGCGTGAGCCGCTGACACCCAGTGAATAGTGGACTTTACCTTTCGACCATCGGGCGTAGTACCACCGCGGGTAGCCGGATCGTAAGTGCAACGCAATTCTACAGTCCGACCGTCGCTGTCTTTAATGACTTCTTTACAGGTTATTAAGTACGCATACCGCAGACGCACCTCGCGACCAGGGGCGAGTCTGTAAAACTGCTTCGGCGGGTCTTCACGAAAATCATCCTCTTCAACAAAGATCGTCTTTGAAAAAGGAATCTTTCGGCTTCCCGCCGAACTATCTTCCGGATTGTTAACGGCATCCATCTCTTCCACGAGGTCATCGGGATAGTTCTCGATAACCACCTTTAATGGTTTCTGCACACACATCACCCGGGGAACAATTTGATTCAGGTTTTGACGCAGGAAGTACTCGAGTTGCTGCAACTGCGTAATGCCATTCGTCTTCGAGACACCGACGCTTGCAACGAAGTTCCGAATAGCTGTTGGAGTGTAACCGCGCCGGCGCATTCCCGAGAGCGTAGGCATACGTGGATCATCCCACCCTTCAACATGTCCGTCTTCAACCAACTTCAATAGCTTGCGTTTGCTTAGCAAAGTATGGGTGAGAGAAAGCCGGTCGAATTCGTATTGGCGCGACGGAAAGATGCCGAGGTTTTCAATAAACCAGTTATACAGATGACGATTATTATCGAACTCCAGGGTGCACATGGAGTGTGTCACGTGCTCGATCGAATCCGACTGCCCATGCGCGTAATCGTACATCGGGTAAATACACCACTCACCACCCGTACGATGATGATCCATGTGGAGAATTCGATACATGACGGGGTCGCGCAGACTAAGATTCGGCGAACTCATATCGATCTTCGCCCGCAACGTTCGCGTCCCATCGGGAAACTCTCCTTTTTTCATGCGCTCGAACCAGTCAAGATTCTCTTCGACAGAACGATTGCGATACGGACTATCCCGGCCAGGCTCTGTTAACGTGCCACGATACTCGCGAATTTCGTCAGCGCTGAGATCGCAGACGAAAGCCTTTCCATCTTTAATTAATTGAATGGCCCAGTCGTACAGTTGTTGGAAGTAGTCAGAGGCATAAAAGAGGCCGTCCCACTGGAAGCCCAACCATTTTACGTCCTTCATGATGGCATCGACATATTCAGTTTCTTCCTTGGAGGGATTGGTGTCATCGAAACGCAAATTGCATTTACCGCCAAACTCGGCCGCCAAACCGAAGTCGAGGCATATGGCTTTGGCGTGGCCGATGTGCAAGTAACCGTTGGGTTCGGGAGGAAAGCGAGTTTGTATACTACCGCCATGTTTGCCACTCTTGAGATCATCGATCATGATGTCTCTAATAAAGTTTGATGGCCCACTAAGGGTCTTTTCTGTCGATTCTTCGATACTCACGTGAATGTGTTCTCCGAGTTCAATTTAAATTGACGGTTGGGTGAGTGCCCGGACACGTCTTAATACTTCTTCCTCGCCGAGGTTTTGCGCTACCAGGAAAAGGTCCGGACTCGTTGTTAGTCCAGTGAGGGCGATCCTGATGGCGTTGCTCACATGGCCGATCGAGCCGGCAAAACTCTCCGGACTTTTCTTGTATTGTCCCGCTGTTGGCGCGAAGCCGTACTCAGAGGCCAACCTGCGGATCTGTTCGAACCAAGCCTCTTTGTTATCTTCGTGACGATACGAATCAGCAAAGCCCTTTGCTAATTTGACTACCATCTCAGGTCCGACTGGAGCGAAGCGAGGATCGGAAGTATCGCTTACCGGTGGGAACAGCTCC
The DNA here is from genome assembly GCA_963826235.1 of Pyrinomonadaceae bacterium. Classification (GTDB taxonomy): domain Bacteria; phylum Acidobacteriota; class Blastocatellia; order Pyrinomonadales; family Pyrinomonadaceae; genus PSRF01. The sequence goes on from CAWGWE010000004.1 coordinate 826,284, forward strand.
TGGAAGTACAAACCGTATGCTCCCCGGAACTCGTTCCATTTCGCCAGGTCCTTACGTTGCACAGTAGGATTTCGCTCATTCTCAAAGATGCGCCGAACCAGCGGCAAATTTTCCCTTAGAACTGTAGTCAGCTCAGGATCATGCTCCCGAGCCCAGATAAGCAAACTTTCCAACGCCTGATCGATGGGGAGTTGGGCGATAAACTCACGACTGATCGATTCAAGTTTCACCAGATCGAAGATCGGACCAGCCACTCCGCATTCGCTTATACTTAGAGCGGCCGACGCAGATTCCTCGAACGTCATTTCGGCGAACCTGCTGTTGGCCAGACCTCTTAGATAATGTAGCACCGCGTCCGCGGGATAACCCGAGTCTATGTAATAGGCAACGTCCGCCTCGTTATCTTTTCGCTTGCTCAGCTTGCGCCGGCTCGCTCCGTCGAATTTCATCAGCGGAGCGATGTGGGCATACGGAATTGGTTTGAAACCAAGTGCATTGAATAGTTGCAAATGCACCGGAACTGAAGAGATCCACTCTTCGCCTCGAAGTACCACCGTGACTCTCATCAAGGTGTCGTCGACCACGTGAGCAAAGTGGTAAGTAGGAAGTCTAGGGAGTTGATCGCTACTCTTCAACAATACGACGTCGTTCGTATTGTCCTGATGCTCGATTCGACCGCGGATTAGATCGAGGAACTCGACGCGCCCAGGTGGGGCGTGGGGTGGACTGGCGGGTACACGAAACCGAATCGTATAAGACTTTCCGGCTTCGAGACGGCTCATGACTTCAGCCTGCGAAAGATTTCGGCAACGAGCCCAGGAACCGTAATAGCCGGTCTGGACCTTTGCCGCATTTTGTTCTGCCGTCATCTGGGCCAACTCTTCACGGGTACAAAAACATAGATAGGCACTGTCGCGCCGGAGCAACTCTCGCGCGTAAGTATGATAGATCCGCTCTCGCTTTGACTGTTCATACGGACCCCATTTTGAGTTCGATTCGTTCTCGTCTGACTCTATGTCGAAGTACTTGAATCCGCGTGCAAACTGTTCGCGTGAACCGGGGACTTCTCGAGCCTGGTCGGTGTCTTCAATTCTAATAAAGTACGAACCACCGGAATGGTGTGCGAGGTTCTTGCCAAGATTGGCGGTGTAGACGCCGCCTGTGTGCAAAAAACCTGTCGGACTTGGGGCAAATCGGGTCACGATGGCGCCCGGCAGAAGATCGCGCGCAGGATAGGAAGACTCCCAATGCGATGGCTCTGGCAGTTCAGCATCAAATAACGTGTTAACAAATTCTGCAGCAAGCATAGATTAATCGATCCCAACAAAGCGGGATGTTTCGAGATCCTTCCGCACGCGATCTATGGGAAAGACTTGATTGTGCATTACGACATAAATACCCGGGTCGAGTATCCGCACCGAAAAGAGACTCTCAGTAAGGTTCTGCAAACCATCGCTTGCTTCAAAGCCCAGTGGAGTCATCGCGCCCGTTAGTACAATAGGCACTTTCAGGTCAGGTAGAGCTTGCTTCAAGTAACGACCCGTCTGGACCATTGTATCCGTACCGTGAACGATTATGACGGGCGAGGGCTCGATTAACATCTGTTCGACGAGCTCAAGTATCGCGCCGCGGTCAGCATCAGTCATCTCCAAACTGTCTTTATTCATCAGCCGCGTCACGCGGACATTGCAGTCCGGAAGTCGCAACTGACTAAGGTATCGATCGATTTTGCTATGTAAGTTTTCCACTTTGCTGGTCTGCTCGGAGTACACTTTCTCAATTGTGCCACCCGTAGTGATCACGTTGACCTTCAGCATCGTCGAATCCCTTCCCTGCCTACCTGAAGTTATCTTGGCTCATCATCATCTTAACAAATCATCAGTAGCCAACGTTCTTGCGAATCGCCAAAGTGTGGGGAGGAGGTAGTCTGATGCTGGGAGGCTCGCTCACTAATCTTCTCAAAACCACTTCATCGGCTGACCTCCATTCACAATCCGAACCGGCTGGTATACGCTGGTAAACCTCCCCAGCCATTTCAACGCAAATGGAAGTGACTGGGAGCAATTTATTACTGCGTGCCCGTCCACCAAACGTGAATTAGTTGATCCAAGCGGAAGGCGCTTGCCCAGGCGGAAGGCGACGAGACTAGCCAGAATTCTTCTTGCATGCGAGCAATCTTCATTAGCTATCGTAGGGACGATGCCGAAGGTCAGGCGGGTCGCCTGTTCGATGATCTTGTGATGCGGTTCGGCAAGGACTCAGTGTTTATGGATGTGTCTGGGATCGAGCCGGGGCGGGACTTTCGTCGAGCCATTGACGAGCAAGTGGCCTCTTGTGGTGTCCTCTTGGCTATGATCGGCAAGGACTGGTTCGATGCCAAGGACAAATCAGGTCGACGGCGGCTCGATGATCCTCAGGATTTTGTTCGCCTTGAAACCGCTTTGGCGCTAAAGCGGGACATTCCGGTCATTCCCGTATTGGTACGCGGCGCAAGCATGCCGCGGGCGGACCAGCTACCCCCAGACCTGGCGGAGCTTTCCTATCGTAATGCCGTCGAGCTTACGCACGCCCGATGGGATTCCGATGTTCAGGTGCTGGTGAATGCACTGAGGCCACATGTTGAAACGACGCAAAATGACGTGGGCACGACAAAAATCGAACCCGCGTATAGGAAACCCAGCGACTATTCGCGTAAGTCAGAAGTGGATGGCAGCGCGCCAGCTGGTAATGCTGCGAAGAAGAAAAAGTCCTGGCCACTAATAATCGCCATATCATTGGCGGCGGTGGTATTGGCGGCGGTTGTGCTCGCGGTGATTAGCTACGTAGGGTACAAAAAGGTCGTCGAGAAGGCTGGGATTGATAGTACTGTTGGACAGAATGATAACTCTGAAACTGAGAAGCTTTCACCGGAGCCAACCGGCAAGCTGAACTCGGTCGCCGAGGAATCTGGTGGCTCTTCCGCATCTGCCAGTGAAACAAAATCCGCGGCGACGCCTATCGCCCAATCGATTCCGAGTCCCACAGGTCAATGGTACGCGGGCGTGAAGTACCGCAAGGAGTTGGATTACTACAAGTATGCATTCACGTTCCAATTGACGTTCGACTCAGCAGGCAAGCTGCTGCCGTCGTCATCGTGGTGGAAAGATCGCGCAGATAATATCCCGCGACAAATTCGATCCGGCTCTCTCTCGGGCGACCGCCTTTTATTGTTTTATGATGCACCCAATGGCTTGCCGGTCACACTCGATGCGACGTTTGTTGGAAGGCAGGCACAGTCATTGGTCTTCGACACCATTCTCAGCTTCGAGCTGAACGACCCGAACCTCCCGCCATCCCAACGAAAGAGCTCGGAGCATGCCGTCCTCTATCTCGAGCGCGAGCCCTGAATGGGCCTCCCTCGGCGAGCCCTTTAGAGCTCGGTGGTCGACCAAAATCGAGCGTTTGCAGAGGACTTCATGAACAGGAAGTTTCGTGGGATGTTGACCACTGCTTCATTTGCGACCAATGGAGCCGGGAAACGTTTGAGAACTATTAAGCGCTTTCCTTGCTAATCGCGAGATAGAAGACCGTTAAGGTTTAGCCAATAAGTCGTATGCGTAGATGGTCCCTTCCTGCACGCCGGCGAACAACATGTCTCCTGAGCTGCCTATGCTCCTGATGCATCCTTTCAGGTTGAGGTTCCACTGTGGTGCACCGTCCGTAGCTCGGAAGGCAGCCATCTCACCACGACAGTTCCCAGCTACGACAAATTCCTTCCATAGATGAGGACGCTCGGAGGCCCAGTCAGGCGATGACCTCTGCATCCAACGCACTCGGGCCAACTTGGAATCTACGGAAACAATGTAACCGATCCGTTCAGAAGCATTCTCCAAAAACACGAGCAGGGAGTCGTCAGAGAATGCCAGCCTTCCCACAGGTGTTGCTTCAACAACCAACTCGGACGTCACGTCACCCGTTTCCGCGTTTAGACGATATATGCGTTGATCGTTTGTGCCGACATAGATGCTCTTCTCCTTGAGGGCTAGCCCCGTCGAAGGAGATGCAGGTAGCTTGCGCTTCCAAGTAACTTAACCAGACAAAGCGTCTAGCGAATAGATGACTCCATCTAATCCGGCAACGAAGAGGCGATTCCCGTTTGTAACTGGTGCCTTGGGAGGGTCACACTCCTTATTAGTTGCACCAGCAGAAAAACTCCAGTTTAGACTCCCGGTATTGAGATCAAGGGAAGACCAGTTGTCCTGAAAACTGCCGAAGTACACATTTGAATTGATTTGTATGATGTCGGTAGGCACGCTAGTCGACCGGTACTTCCAGCGCACCTTTCCAGTGTCCCGCTCGAAAGCATAAACGTGTCCCACCCCCTCCGGGTCGCAAGAACGATCGGTCCCGATGAGGATCAGGTCACTTATGACTAAGGGGTCTCCGTGAAAACTCTGCTGCTTACCGTCTTTGCGTATGTCGTAGCTCCACTGCACGCCTCCAGTAGTCTTGTTAAGTGCGTAAAAATTGCCGGAACAAGACCCGATGAACACCACGTCCCCCACGACCGTAGGGGTCGAGAATACTCAACCGCCGCTCTCATACTTCCAGCGAAGTTCTGGTCCAGTCGAAGCGGAACGAGTTGCTCCTGTCTTTTCAGAGGTTTGAGCGCAGGCTAATGACGCTATTGCCACTAAAACGATGCCTGGAATAAATCCTCGATTCTTTTTCATTAGCGCCCTCGGCAATTCATCGGATTAGTCACTGCTTCGGCCTGCCTGGATTTTCTAACAGATTCACGTAACTAATCATCCATGGTCGGGTCCCATGAAGTTGAAGCACCTTGTGTGTTGGCAACATAGAGTTCAAAGGCTTTACTTGCTCTTCGGTAAAGGTATCAGCATCGAAACCTCTCGCTGGTATTGGCGATATGAATCGCCGTGAATGTTCGCCATGTCACGCTCTTCGAGCTGGATCGCGATAAGCATGTAAGCCGTAGTGGCTATCGCGAAGACGAGATGGCCCAGAGTCATTTTCGGTGTCGCCCAAAAAGCAATCATGAATCCGAGCAGGAGAGGATGGCGAACGAAACGATAGAAAAAGCGTTTCTTGAACACCAGATCCGTATACTGCTTGCCCTTTTGAAATAGGTATACCTGCCTGAGTCCGAAAAGGTCGAAGTGATTGATCACGAAGGTACTGGCCAGCACGAGTAACCAGCCTGCCCAGAAAAGAGCCGTAAGCACGAGACTGCCAATCGGGTTCGTAAGGTCCCATACCACGCTTAGGATCGGACGCCACTGCCAAAAGAGGAGCACCAGAAGCAGACTGGAGAGTAGAACGTAGGTGCTCCGCTCGATGGGTTTGGGAATGAACTGAGTCCACCATTTCTTAAAACCCTGACGCGCCATCACGCTGTGCTGAATAGCGAATAAACCAAGCAAGACCGCATCAATGATCAAAGACGGCACGAAAGGGCCTACCGCACCGGAGTCAATTGATTTCGGCACGACTATGTTTCCTACGAAGCCGATTGCGTATAGGAACGAGCCGAAAAATACTAAGTAGCTGATTACCCCATATAGGAAAGCAAGTGTTCGCCCCACGACGTGACCTCCTTAGACAGATAATTCCTTGATCAAATCTGACCACGCTTTCTCCTCTCGCGTGGGATCAACCAAGACAGCCAAACCCTTTGTAGACGCTTTCAATTTTGCGAGGTATTCCGAGGAGGTCTCAGCGCGAGTCAATAGTCGTGCCAGCTGTTTGGTATTGCCGACCTCAAAATAGCCCGGATAATCCTTACCCAAAATGCCAACGTTGCCATCAACGCGCGAAGCGAGGATCGGAACGGTAGCCGCTATCGCTTCTGACAACACGTTAGCGCCTCCCTCGATGCGGGATGAGAGCACACACACAGAACTCTTGCTGAGAATGCTGCGAACACGTGGCTGCGGTTGTTCATCGAGCCATCGATAGCGTTCGTTAGTAGCCATCTCTCTTTGCGCTTTCTTGGCCATCGCGGCGGTCATCGCTCCTCCGATCTGTAAGACCCGGACTTTGGACGAATCAGGAAGTGAGCGCGCCGCCATGGCCGCGCGAAATGGATCCTTCACACCACGCAGATGGCCGATCACACACACATCAAAATGGCCGTTCGTTTGGGCATCGGCCTTGGTTGTCTCTGGTTTCGCTGAACTGCTACGCGCGCGCGACGGTGCCCGCCTCTCTTCAACAGACTGATAGATGACCCATGTCTTTTTTTGCCAGCTTAGGCGGAGCTCTTCAATTGCTTTCGGTTGTAGCACGACAATCCTCGTAGCCATATCGAGCGACTCCTGCGCCCGATGATTATTTCTAAGATCGCAATATAGATCTGTTCCAGTAAGGGCGACGATGATCGGAGCTGAGGCGTTGTGGCGTCGAAAGTTGACGATTGATGCATGGCTCTTCCGCGCGTGCAAAGCAACCAAGAGATCATGCCGCTTATCGTCATACGTCTGTAGAATCGAGACGCGATTCCCAAGTCGTCTGAAAATCCTGGCCCATCGCAACGCGGTAATGCGGTTTCCGTAGCGTGAGCTCGGTGGGGCTGGCGTGACGATGGCAACCTTCATTCTTCTCACCTGTTTTGTGCACAGGTGCGGAAACCTGCCCATACGTCGCAACGGTCAGGCGTATAGAAATTTCTATAGGAGTTATGGATAAGGAGCGAACGAGTTACCCAACAGCCGCCCCGAAGCACTTTGTGATCTCCAAACCAAGGCTCGGAATACTCCTTGTAAGGACCAGCGACGAAACCGGGATAAGGTTTGAAGGCGCTCGCCGTCCATTTCCATACGTTGCCAATCATCTGTCGGCATCCCAATGCGCTATCACCTGCCGGTAATGCGTCGACCGGAATGCACCCATCGCGCGGCCAATCAAGATTTGCGCATTCTGGCTTCGGCAAATCATCGCCCCAGGGATAGCGTCGCCTGCGGGTTGTAAGACCTCGCCCATCCGCCGTTGGCTCGGCACTCGCAGCCACCTCCCACTCTGCCTCAGTTGGCAGACGCCGATCCGCCCAACCGCAGTAAGCCTCGGCCTCATGCCAATTGACATGGATTAAAGGTAATTGTTCTTCGAGCGCCACCCCTTCCTCGAAGTTCCGCCGCAACCAATCGTTTCCGTCTCGGCGCCAGTACACCGGATGTTCTGCCCTCACGGTGGTTCGCCACTGCCAACCTTCCGCCGTCCAGAGCTCGCTCCTTTTGTAACCATTATCTTCAACGAAATTCCTGGACTGGCCATTGCTAACGACGGTCTTTGGAAACAGCAAAAGGAGCAATCTCAACCTCATGTGCCAGTCTCTCGTTATCGAAAACGAAGCCTTGTGCGATAGTGCTTCCGAGAATGAATTTGCCACCCGGGATTTGTGCGTCGCCCATCAAGTAATTGTCATGTGCCTCAATATCACTAGCCTGCTTTCCAGAGTTGCCCATTTCCGCTGCGGGATAGCTCAGAGTCTGACGTGTGTAGGTGATCGCCTTCGTCGTGCATCTGCTCGTGTAGCAGCACGAGGTTCAAGAAATATTCTTGATCGTAGCCTACGGCATCTTTCAGGCTGGGACCCGCGGAACTGGCCTGCTCAATCACCCGCTCAAGAATTGCTCCATGTAAGCGAGGGTTCTGTCTCTCTCGAGTAACGGCAAATCCCAACGGGTGTGGTGGGACACGCGCGCAGAATCGTAAAGCTCGTCGCCCTGTTTGAGAATCGGCGGCTGACCACTGAGGTGTCGTAAAACCCAGTACTCCTGAAACCACGCCAGATGACCAATCTCCCAACGAAGTGGATTCAGAATCTGCAGACGGGGACCCATTAACTGGGCTTCGGAGAGATCAGCGACGAGCGCCAAGCTGTGCGCGCGGGTCTCCATCAGCGCTTCACTTAATTGAGGCCAGGTTATTCTCATTCGTCGTTCGCAATTCCAGTTTGGGTCAATTGCGTTTGTACGCGGTCACAATGATCATTTGCGCGGGAATACTCATCTCGCTATTCGAAAAGAACTCACTCATTGCTTGCTTTGCTTCTTGGGCGAGCAAATTCGCTTGGGAAGTTGGAAGCGTAGCTAATTTTTCTCGCAGCGTTCCGGATGTTTCGGAGCGCAACTCCCAAAAATGGTCCAGCGATATTGGCGCGGCAATATTGAACTGCAGCACACGCTCCTTAATGTCACCGGCTCCGGCGTCCGCAAGAGTCCTGGCCAAACTGCCAGGCTCGGCGAATCGAAAAGCGCCTGGAGCGTTCTGATCGGTGGGAGCATCAGCTTCAAAGTAACGGGCAACGACATCGGTGATCACGTAAGAAAACGGATTGAGTTCGCTTTTACCCCACACGGCAAGCGATATCACACCCTCGCGCTTGGTTACTCGCAACATCTCGCGCAATGCAGCGACAGGTTGCGGGAAGAACATGGCTCCAAGTCTACAGACCACCGCGTCAAACGATTGGCTCTCAAATGGCAGAGATTGAGCGAGGCAATGCTTGAACGTAAGGTTTGCCAGTCCACGGCGCCGCGCTTCTGACTCAGCCGCGGCGACCATTTCCCGAGCGGCATCGGTATAGGTCACTGAGCCAGTTGGTCCAACCGTCTCTGCGATGGTTAACGCAGGTTCGCCAGCACCACCGGCCACATCAAGCACGTTCTCTCCTTCTCTAATTTGCGCGTCGTCGATGAGAGCCTGCGTGATGGGAGCGAACATAATGCGGATGGTATCGGCGTGCTTTTGCCAATAGAAAGCCGACTCGCGCCACTCGCGTAAGACTTCATCAGTCTCAGTTTCTATCGGGGTTCTCTTCGGGTAAGTGTTTCCAGCGGGCATCGCTTTCTCGTGAAACTCCCGGATCTTTCCAAATTCCCGGCATGTTAGAGAAGGCCGTCTGATTGTGAAAATGAATTGTTCCAATGGTCACGATAGTTAATCGCAATAGTGTTCACGTGACGACTTTGACTTGGAGAAAAGTGGTTAGGCTCAAATGGTAGTTGGTGATGTCTATGAGGCTAGTCAGTGATGGAAGGTCGAATCTCACCGCTTCCGGCGAAAACGGGTTTCGGAGTAGGTTTCAAACTCTTTCCCGGGTCCAGCTAGGGCAAATGTTTCGATAAACTCATCGTTGCTTACGAACCGGTAAGTTTCTCGGGCACGCCAACCACTCGGGATGTTCTCGATGGCGGTGCTAGTGAAGATGAAGCTGCGGCCGTCATCCGAAATGCTTTCCAAAGAGTACTGAACCACAAACCCCTCGATGTGAAATTGACGAAAGATGAGTTTCTTTAAAGCTCGATCATAACCAATGAAGCCCTGATCCTCGTGAGTTTCACCTTTCGGATTTTTCTCCTGCGGTGGGTAAGTTGCCTTGTTCGACACTTGAACAAATCGGTTACCCAGCACAAAGACATATTCACGTTCCATTTTGCCGACACCCGGTTTGCCTTGCGAATCACCCTCCCACTTTCCAATCAACTGCCGCACCGGTTTGAAGGGATCGGTCTGGTCGGGTGGCTTGCTCGTCCCAGACTGCTGACCGGAAACAGCATTTGCCATTGCCAAAGCCGAACCGAGAATGACTGCCACCAGGACAAGGTATCGCAAGTTGAATCCTAACGTGATTGCGTACATACAGACCCCCAGTTTGAATCGGTCTTCGTTTCGCCCTAATACTCTTGTTGATTCAATAATAGTCACGGATGGAGAATTGAGGCTTGTAAAAATCGGCCATCGTCAACAGACGACGTTAGGAAAGTTGAAAAACTCGCCTGGCGCCATTCCGGCCATCTCGCGAAACTCGTGATTGAAGTGAGCCTGATCGAAATAGCCGCACGCCATAGCGGTTTCGGTCAGGGTGTGAGAGGAATTGTCACTCAAGAGGCTCAAGACGTGTAGAAACCTGCTAACGCGCGCGAACTCCTTCGGAATCAATCCCACGGTCTGCTGGAACCTGCGCGTCAGTTGTCGATTGCTTACGCCTGGTTTGGCAGCCAGTTGTGCGACATTTATCTGTCCGTGCTCAGCATCAATTCGTTGCGGGCAGCGGTCAACGGTCTGGTCAAAGTGTCCATTCTTAGCGAGCAAGCCAAGTAGCGCTTCCTCAATAACCCTCACCCGCTCCGTCATTCCCCTCGCGAGCGCTATGCGCTCCGTCAACTCGCGTGCCCGCTCCTTCAAGAAATCTTCAAGAGCGATCGCCGAAATGAAAGACGAGCTCGACCGCAACTATCAGGCAAAATTCTTTCCCGGCCTGACTTTAAGATCGGTCGGTCACTTTCCTGAGACCAGGTGCATTTCACAAATGGTGCGAGAGCCGGGTGAACCGAATACTCGCGCACACCCGACGTTGGCATCTTCGATGGTGGACGTGTTTGTCATTAGACAGCATCGACCTAAACGCGGCCATGTTAGTATTCTTCCAATCATTGGTGAAGTGAATTGTTCTAATAATTACGATAGCGGTCCCCAATGACACGATGGATGTCCGTGACTTACAAGTTTTCTTAAGCGTCGCTAAGCACTTGAACTTCACACGTGCTGGTGAAGAAGTTCACCTTAGCCAACCTAGTGTTTCCGTTCGTATGCGCGAACTGGAACACAAGCTTGGTTCGAAGCTATTTGACCAACTGGGGAAAAAGGTTGCACTTACTGAAGCCGGCGAACTACTCATTCCATATGCAACCCGAGTTATTGCAGCAATGGACGATGCGCGTCATGCCATCGATGAGCTAAAAGGGCTGGAACGCGGTTCATTACGAATCGGAGCCAGCACCACCCCGGGGATGTATCTTATTCCGCGAACGATTGCTCATTTCAAAAAGCGCTACCCGAAAATAGACGTACACCTCGCAGTCAAAGACACCCGGCAAATTGAGGAAGGAGTAATCCGCAATGAATTTGATTTCGGCTTCGTGGGTGGGCATTTGGTGGGTGACGAAGTCGATGTGTTGCCTTGGATCACGGACGAGATAATCCTAGTTGTGCCCCTCGATCACCGTCTTGCCACAAAGAGAAGCGTTACGGCTCAGGATCTCTCCAGTGAGAAGTTTATCTTCCGCGAACAAGGCTCAGCCACGAGAGCTGTCGTTGCCACCCACCTGCGAAGACTACGCGTTGACGCCGAGGCAATTATGGAGATCGAGAATCCGGAGTCGGTTAAGAAGGCAGTGCACAATGGGCTCGGCATCGCTTTCATTTCCGGGTTCGCGGCTGCAACCGACTTGAAGGCAAAACTTTTGGTTGCCGTCAAGATACGAAACGTTGAGATCCGGCGTGAGCTAAAAATCGTTTATCGAAAAGACAAACACCTCAGCCGGGCGGCACAAGCGTTTATTGAAATCGCAAGAAAATAGTGTTCGTCGAGCGGCGTCGGAAGAGAGGGATGACTTGAAGAATTCATTCGAGTGCGAAGTTCAGGATGACGCTAAGATGACGACATTTTTGTTGCGAGACGTAACCGGATGTAGCATGACTTTGACGCCAGCAAGTCCGGTAAACATTGGTTCATCCCGTTTCGTAAGATCCGTTAAGATGCCTTGGACCGAACTTAAAATCCCCTAAGGGCGTGCGGGTTCGACTCCCGCCCTCGGCACCAAGAGCATCAAAGAGTCCCAAAGCACTTTCATTATGGCCGCCGCTGACTCAATCAGACGTCTATTCTGGCGCGCGCTTTTCTGTCTGCTCGCCCTCGCGCTGTTCGGATGCACGACTTTCGTCCGCTCCCGACTACCAGCAGCGACGGCTACTCCTTCGCCCTCTCCACTCGCGACACCGCAACAGTCCGATACTATCAATCGCCCTACGAGCGAGCCATACACAGGTTCGCTCTCGATTTTTGAAGATCCCAAGCGCGACGAAAAGCTTCAGGTCAATCGCGTCGTGGACATTCTCGGAATCAAAGCAGGGACAAACGTGGCGGACATTGGCGCGGGCTCTGGCTGGTTCACAGTGCGCGCGGCACGACGTGTGGGCGGGAACGGAACGGTCTATGCAGTGGAAATCAATCGCGAATACTTGAAATACATCGAGGACCGGGCCATTCGCGATAAACTGCCGAATATCAAAACGATACTGGGAGATGAAGACGATCCGCTGTTGCCTAAGGCAAGTGTTGATGCCGTCCTGTTGCTAAAGACGTATCACGAACTCGCGCAACCTATTCGCTTGCTCAAACACACGCGTGACTCGATGCGCATGGGCGCCCTGCTGGGCATCATCGATCGCAACGGCAAAGGCGACGACCATCGCATTGACAAAGTTGTGGTGATAGGGGAAGTCGAGCGTGCCGGATTTGTCCTGGTAAGCGAATATGATTTTGTAAAGGGCGACGAAATGGATTACTTCCTTGTGTTTCGGAGGAAGTAAACAGGTTTACCATAGAGGACAGAATCCTCGTTCACGGTCGGGTCGAAAGACGCAACGGTGTCGCAGGGTTGAGAATAAGGACGTCTGGAGTTCGACTCCCGCCCTCGGCACCATCACTAATCTCAGGGTGTTCACATTTGCATAAAACTTTAGCCTTTGGGATGATCTCAACTCAAAAAGCTCGCCCAGTGGAAATTCCAGGCTTCTCTCTAGAGAGTCTAAACGGATTCCTTTGACACCCGTCGCGGGTCACCGAGTTGGTGTGCTTAATCATCCGTAAGTTGACCGGATCGAGCGCCAAAATACCGGTACCTGCGGAGCCAACGTTTTCGCCGAAGACCGGCTCCGCCTTCCCGATTTGTTAAGGATGAATCGGTCTCGAACGCTCCCACAACCCAAAAAAACACATCTTGACTATCTCGAGAAATTCGACGAAAGTCTGATTACCAGCGCTTTCCCGCGCTTCACCTGCAAGTTTTCGCCTGTTTTATGTTCCTCCAAAAGTCTACAAGTTTAATAGTCGCGACGCTCTGCTTCTGCATGGTGTCCACCTCGCTTTGTCCACGGGGGATGGCGCAAAAGAAAACTGCGCCAGTCGAAGCGACCCCGCCGCCCATCAGGGAGGAGTTCAAGTTTGGCGATACCGATTTGGAGATTCTTGAACAGGCTGACCTGCTTGACGCTAAGCTTGACCGTGATGGGCTCGTGCTACAGGACGAAGCGGCGAATGCTTATGTGCGTCGCATTGGACAAGTGCTCGTTCCCAGGGGACTCCAACTAGAAAGGGTCTCGTGGAGATTTCGCGTGCTTCGCGATCCGCAGCCGAATGCTTTCGCACTCCCGAACGGTTCGATATACATCACCACTGGCTTGATTTGCCTTGTCGATAACGAATCACAGCTGGCTGCACTCATCGCGCATGAGTTGACCCACGTCATGCGGCGGCACACCTATGTCCAGAATCGTAGCAACCGCAAGAAATTTCTCACGATGAACATCATGTCTGCAGTCGGCGCATATGCACCTGGAGGCATTGTGGGGGCCGTAATCACTTTGGTGACGGCGGTTTCTCCTTTTATTTTGATGGCCACGGTCTACGGTTACAGCCGAGACCTGGAACGTGAGGCTGATCACAAAGGTGTCGACATGATGATTAGCGCCGAATACGCGCCAGAAGAAATGGTCAACGTGATGAAGTTGCTGGCTAAAGATATTGAAGGCGAAAACATCAGATTGTTCTATAACGACCATCCCTCACTTAACGAGCGAATTAAGTATCTAAGTTCCTATCTCGGCGCGCGGGCTGACCGAGTGACGCATCAGATGGAGTTAAATCGGGAGCGGGCAGCTTACTTCAAGATCATGGAACCGGTGATGCGTCACAATCTGCAATTGTCGATCATGGCGGGACGCTTTCGTTCAGCGCTCTTTCACGCGCAACGTCTGGTGGATTTTCATCCTGATTCGGAAAACCTGTTTTGGTTGGCAGAGGCCTACCGTACGCTCGGGCCTCGTTCTTCACAATTAACGGGAAAAGAACTCTCCAACAGCGCCAAGAAAGATGCGGCGAAGAAACGTGAGAAGCGTACGGTTGAAGATGAAGAGCGTGAGTTGCTCGAGACGCCAATGGGTAAAGAAAATTGGCAAAGGCACCAACAGAAGGCCGAAGAATTATACTTGCGCGCCGTAAACGCTGAGAACCCTGCGCCGGCGGCGCATCGCGGGCTGGGCATGCTTTATGAAAAGCTCGGTCGTGCAAACGATGCGGCTTCCGAATATGAGAAGTATATTGAGTTGGCACCGACCGCGATTGATCGCGAACGAATCAAAAGACGCATTGAAACATTAAGGAGAACCTAAAAATGAGCCTTACTAGTTCTTTCCTCGTTTTCAGGCTGCGAACATTAATCCAGGCATTAATCTTGGTATTCGGCACGCTGCTGCTCCCTGGTTTCAGTTCCCCAATCCACGCGCAGTTTCTTCATCCTAAAATCAAGTCGAAAGAAACGACCATTCGCACGGTCGTTGTCCTCCCCGCGAAAGTTAATGTGGTTCGCGATAGCATGAAGGGCCCGGAAGGAATGGCAGCTGAGTCGGATGAACTAAGCGCGCGCGTTGAAAAGACGATTGCTGAAGTCCTTTTGAGACAGAAAAATGTGACGATGTTGTCATCGCCAACTGCAGCATCGGTCCAGGGCAATTCTCAACCGAACTACAACGTCGCAGACTTTCAAACCAAGTTTGATGATCTACTACCCAAGATCATGAAAAAGCGAAGCGACGTTAAAAAAGGGCGTTTCACAATGGGCGATGAGGTGCTGAACCTAAACCTGGATAAGGGGACCGACGCGATCGTTTTCATTCGGGGCGAAGGGAAGAAACTAACGAGCGGCAAAACAGCCTTTAGCTTGCTAGTTGGCGGAACGCCGGCCTACCTGAAATTACACATCGGGATAGTGGATGCCAGAAGTGGTGACGTTCTGCTGTACACCGATCCCATGTTCGGCGGCGATCCAACCACGGCGGTCGATCGACTGCGAAAGGCCATGGAAAAGGGTTTAAAGAAACTCCCGCCTGCTAACGCAACGCATTGATTTGGGTTTATTGGCTTATGCCACTAAGTGAGATGCGCGGGCCAGGACGTGCGGGACTTAAATTCCGTCGGCCGTAAGGACGTGCGGGTTCGACTCCCGCCCTTGGCACCATAACAGTAACCATGCGGATCCTGCAGATCGTGGCTGGACTAATCCTTTTAGGTGGGGCGGCGTGGGCCACGGTTAGAACCTATAAAGGACGCGGCAAGTCGTCATGGGTCATTCTGCTGTTCGCGATCTTTCTCGTGGCCCTGGGTTTGTATTTCCTCGTTGATGCTTTCGGCGCGTACTTACGTGAGTTCAGGGTCGGGTCAGAATGGATCAGGTAGGGTACTCAGGACGCGGCGTGAAAGATACAAGCATCGATAACGCCAAAGATTCAATACCGAATCGCGTGCAACGTTACGAGCTGGTGAGCGGCGATCTTAAGAAAGCGCCGCCGATGGATGTCAGCTCACGCTTCGGCGGCGGTGGCGCGGACGTGCGGGTCGACTCCCGCCCGCGGCACCAACTTTACCCCTAATTGCCTTCGAGTGTTGAACTTCGATCAGGTTTGCCCGTAATCTCGTCGGGTCATGAATCGTCTGCTCCTCATCATCGTGGCCCTGCTTTGCATTCCGGTTTTCACAAAACCCACTCAAGCTTGTCAGTGTAAAGAATATGGCACTCCCATCTGCGCTGAATTCTGGCGCTCTGATCGGTTTTCGTAGGACAGGTGATCGATATAAAACCGCTGAAAAGAACGCCGGACAATGTGTACACCTATGTGATGGTACGTTTCATGGTGGACGAGTCGTTCCGAGGGGTGTCCGGTTTCGAGAGTCGGGGTCGCAACAGCAACAACACACTGCGATACAAAGTTTAAGGAGGGAAAAGCGGTACCTCGTATACGCATCACTCGATGACAAGACGAACCAACTGTTCACCGGGATGTGTAGAGGGACAACCATGGCTGTCGACATCGACGAGGATCTGGAGGATTTACGCAAACTCACACAAGGAGAAGGTAAGGAGTCCATCTCTGGCCGCATTTTAATCAACCGATATCAAGGCTTGCCGGGAATAATGGTTGAAGTAGCAAGTAACGATAAAACATTTAAGGCGCTGACGACCAAGTACGGAAAGTTTTCAATCGCGTTGCCGGGTCCGGACTCTTTCAAAGTGCGCGTCTCGGTTCCGTATGCAGCTCGACTAATGGCGAACTCAAACGATGCCGACGTCAGATCCACTCAAAGCGATACTGTTTCCATTTTCGAGTACGATGCAACGCTGGAAAAAAGCCAGTGCAGTTATCTGGAGCTTGATCTGTGGGGTACCAATCCCCGCGCCAAGGCGAAGGTTGCCGGCAAGGTGCTGACATCAACCGGAGAAGCGGTCGATAATGCTGCGGTCTCTCTCATCAACGGGCTGGACACCGGACCAGATTACGTAGAAATTCTGAAAAAGGATGGTTCCTTCAGATTTGAGGGAGTTGCGCCTGGCGAATACGACCTCGTGCTAAACGCGAGAAACGAGTTCGACGGTCCTTATCGGCGTACCTACTATCCCGCCACCGAGGATAAGCGCGAAGCAAAAAAGATTCAGGTCACTGAAGGAGCCGTAATTGAGAATCTTGAAATGCGTGTGGGGCTAAGATTAAGTGAGCGCAGAGTCGCGGGAACTGTTGTATGGAAAAGCGGCACTCCTCTTGAAGCCGCACATATTGAGGTGTATTTAGGCGATGAGTACGTACGGTACGTCAGCATTGATGAGGAAGGAAGGTTCAGTTTCATTTTCTACGGTGACTATGATTACAGCATCGAGGCGCTTGACTATATTGATGAGATCAAAGGTCGTTCTCAACGCATAAAAATTCCGCAGGGAAACTCCGATGCACTCAAGCTTGTCATCCAACGTATCAAGCGCTAGCCCGCATGTAATTACGCTACAGACTTATAAGTAGTTGGCCGTAAGACGCGCGAGTTCGACTTCCGCCCTCGGCATTACAAGCACAATTCAATTGCTCTACTTACCCGACTTCCTCTTCAAAGCGCTCCAACCTGTCACAACTAAGGCACAAAGTTTTACGTCTCTTAGCCAGACAGAGTCGCGGAACCAATCATCGGTTAGAATGCAGATCAACACTTGATGATCGAGTGAACTCAGCTTCACATAACGTATACCGTGAGCTGAGAGCAGCGCTTAGGAAGATCGATCTGACTTGCTGTCAGTCAGTCTCATTATCGACGAGAAATGACTCCGCAATTGTTGTCTCGACGCACGTGCCAGTGTCGGGCAAAACCGTCCCAACTTCCTATGAATAAAACCGGAGTTCGACAATCGCTTCAACTCTGAGACGTCAAAGGTACCGGCGAGTCGGTCGTTACCAATGAATGTGGCAACGCCTCTTCACGCCTAGGTTTAGCCGCCATTATTCCACTTAGATATCTCACCTGTGGAGCCTACTGCGAATTGTGTAGCGTGCATAATCTATCACGAACGTCTCAGGCATCGCTGGAGAACGAGTTCAGCATTGCTGAGCTGCCGAAGTAATCTCCGCTTTGCTGTGCGCACTTCCTTGAGCTGGGGACCTTTAGAATCGCTCGCTTTCAGCGATCCCCTCAAGTTGGCTATCTTCGCCTTCTCTGGTTCACACACTTCAAATGTTCCGACTCCAGCGTTTAGTCCAATGCCACCAGCACTCGGCGTCACCTCCGCGGTGATCAGATGATAGCCGCCTTTATCGCTCACATCGTTACGACCTACAACAGTTGAGACCTGCACATAGCCTTGAACCGCGCCGTTTGCTCTCTTCCGTATCTCGACGAATTGCACGCCGATATCCTCATCATTGCCTTGCAGTTCATCAACGATGATTACTTTCCTTCCGTTAATTTCTAGCACATGCTGTGTGCCATCGTCAGAGTCAGCACTCTCTGAGTGGCTGCTGGTCACGATATGCCGCCCGAGCAGCTCAGAGAGTCTGATTCTCATCGGGGTAAACAAGAGCGCCTGCGCCTGGTTTTTCGGCGGAATAATCAGGAATGCGATCTTGAAGGTCACGTTGATCGGAGCCCTTCCCCACGCCTTAAAACCGGCGGGCAAGTTATCACCTATTCCTGGGCAATCGAAATCACCATTGTCGTCGAAGAAACCGTTGTCATTCTGCACGGCAAGAAGATGATGAATTTTGATATTCGTCGCCGGCCCGTCTTCGTTCCACCAAATCACCTGCGCCGGATGGATCTCGCGTGCGTTGTTGTGGTGTTCGTCCCGGACGTGAGGACCGGACACACAAATGTTCTGCAATTCCAGAATTGAGTGAGTGCCTTGGGGAAACCACCGGGTATTGAAGAGAGTTTCGTCCGGCGTGACCTCCGCCGTGATGGGTCTTATTTGTGTTCCAATTCGACCCAGATCGCTGAATGGAGGGCTGAGAATGATCTCAATATTCCAGTCCATCTCTCCCTTACATGTTGTTCTGTCGTCGACCGTGAAGAAATTACCGAAAGTTCCGCAGGCGATCTGAGCTCGTCGCGACAATGGAAACCAGTTTCTTCCGGCAAATGGGACACACGAGTGAGCTTGTTTTGCGGCACAACCTGGCACGCTGGAGACAGGATGAAAGCCTTCGACGCCGTTCATAAAAGCAATTACGTTATCCAGGTAACGAAGCTCATCCAGACTCGGCGTGGGGATCGCATTTAAAGAGACAGCGAAGTTCTGATTGTTTTGGGCAAGTGTTATTTGCGGACAGATTGAGCTGAGGACAACTATCAGCAAGACCAAATACTTTGAGGATTTGCCGTGCATTACGATACTCCTTTCATCGTGGTGGAAGCCTTGCGAAGCGCGTCTTCACTTCTTTGCTCACGGTCGCCTGAAAATCCTTCCAACGATCTGGAACGCTATGCGAAGGCTGCCGGCGTGCCGAGTATGCGGCTTGGCTTGCTCATTTTATGTTTTCCTCTCGCGGTCACTCGAGCGAGGAATTCATGGCCCGTTGTGCGAGAGTCTTCGGTGTTGGCTTGGGCTACCTATTCGGTGCCGCGTGGCAAGCGTTGGAGTTGATCCTGCCACTGCTTACAACTGACCAGAGTTTCGCGAAATACAATGGGTAAATCGGTTCGAGGTATTCGAACCGCATCGGCGGGATAAGTCAGGACCGCCAATTGTCCCGAACACGAAGCATCTTCGACGTTACTAACAAACACTTCGACCTTACCATCGACCTCACAAGCACCGTCGATAATTGTCCAGTAACCCGACGACGGCCGTTGTCCCATTGCCGAGACGACTATTGTCTCTTTCGCGAAGTCGACTTCCAGGAGTGCTGGTACCCATTGGCCCGGTGGAACTTGAGCAGTTAACCTTTTCCAGAAGTCACTGAATTCGTCGCGATTTTTAATAACCAGCCGAAACCCTTTTTCAGAGGGAAACATATTAACGTAGGGACTCGGGAAGGGCCTGGTTCCGCCAAAGCGAAGCGGCAGAGAGGGCCCAGTCATTTTCGGACCAGGTAATAACGTAATCGAAAGTGGCTTCCCGCGACATATGACCGGGGGCGTCCCTTGCCAACCAAACCACATTGAGAGACTGGTCAGAACAGGAAACAATATCAGAGCCAGTTTCATTGAAAATCGTGACCTCTCGAAAAGACGTCCGCGGCCTGGGTGACTCGAACAATAATATAGCAACCACTTACTGAGCGTATAAGACCGTCAGAAGCCGTGTACTTCTCCTTTCAGTTGTAGAAGCTTGCTTCGCTGACGCCGACAATTCACTCCCCCCTGAGACCAGATGCATTTCACAAATGGAGCAAGAGCCGCGTGAACCGAATACTCGTGTACACCGAGGTTGGTAAGTGAATCAAGGGAAGTGCCTGGACCACAAGTAGTGCGATGTATGTATTCTGCGGCTTAAGCATTAGGGCAGGGCTCCTTTCACCATCGTCGGCGTAATTCAGTTTCTAGAGGGAACGGCTCTTAGGGTTGAAAGCTGCCTAGCTAGTTCGGTTCCATCTAATGGCCGGCCAGTTGGAAGACCAATCTTGTCCATGAGGTACACCGGAGACGGCGGGGTATCTTTCCATTCAGCACTGCGATCAAACAACATGTAGACGTCCCACGCTACCCCATCGGCTTGTAGGATTGGAGAATAAGATTTCGATAGTTGCGCGTTAGCGTCCCAATATTGATAAACCCTCGGATCGGAAAATCGGCTCGTTGCCAGCGGTAAACTCGCCTTACTGTCGATTCCCAAAATGGGGAGCCAGACGGCATAGACTGCAACGTCGTGATCCTTCACTTTCTCTAATACTTGTTCCTGAACTTCGGAGGCCCCCCGAAGGCAAGCTGGTCACGTTGGTGATAGCAGCATCACTAACCGCACTTTGCCCTTGTCGGCATTAAATTGCTTCTGTAAATCCTGAAGATTAGTTGAGTAGGACTGGCCGCCTGTGAAGAGACTTAGGGCGAGGATTAACAGAATGCCCAGCGCTATCGGCACTAAGATTTTTGGGTTATTGGCTCTCATTGAGGTGGAGTAGAATCTTACTCTGGATGAAACTCCAGTCAACGAGAACCTGTCCGAATTGCCGGTTCCGGCAACGAGAGGACATGCTCAGTAATCCGTATCTGTTCTTTTACGATTGTTTGGACGAGCGAAGGTTACGATGACATGGATGCCGGCAAACTGTATTTCATTCTGATCGTGTCGGTGCTGCTTTGCTGTGTCGCGGCCTGGATCATCGGCCGTCGATATAGACACCGGATGCAGCAATTGATGCGCACGCCGCACACCGGAGAGTCGCAAGCACCCGTCGCGGAGGCGGCGCCCGACGGTCCGCCGCCGCTGACGGTTTCCCTCGCTGACAACCGCAGTGCGGGCAGACGGTTGACCCTGTTGCTGATAGCTTCGTCATGCCTTATCTCGCTGACCAGCACTTGCATCTGGATTGCGTTGAAACTTCCCGGCGAGCCGCTTTCGCCGAAGGGTGTAGCGGTCTCGGCGCTCGGGTATCTGTGGCCCGTAGTTCCTGGATTGGCGCTGCTGTGGCGCTGGTCGCGCAAGCGCCTGTTCGCAACGATGCTGCTGTGGGTTACGGCGATTTTCGGCGTCCTTCTGTGGCTGTTCAATTTGGTGCTGGCGTTCAAGTTCGTGGCGTGGGAGATCGCGCTGCCAATGGTTCTGGTATTTCTGATCTTCTTCCTGGGTAGCGCGACCCGCGCAATCGCGCCGTGGTTACTCATGCCAGCCGCTTTGTTGGTGTCGTCCGTGCTTGCGGGTCTCGAAGCCCTGACGTACATGGCCAAGCACGAGTCGCCTTTGCTGAAGACTCTCATCGCGCCCCTGGAATGGTTGCCGGGGTGGATTGGGGTTACTGTAGCGTTCGCGCTATTCATGTTGCTGTCTGCGATGATTGCGTGGTGGCCGATGCGGATGTTGGGGCGTGCGCTCGGGCACGTGTACTCGCGCAAGTGGCTGTCCGATTTGTTGGTGGTGTTCACCGGTGTATGGGCTTTCGGGCTGACCGACCGCGCACTGTCACTCTCTACCAAGGCAGGCGCGAAAGCCTTCCTAATCTACGTGCCGCTGCTATGGATTCCCGCAGTCATGTTGCTTGCTGGTCGCAGGCTTGGATCCGGACGCGCGCCTACGCTCCTTGTCTTAAGAGTCTTTCAACGGGACCGGCAGGCGCAGTCCCTGTTCGACCACGTCGTCGAACGCTGGCGTCTGAGCGGGAACACGCTGATGATCGCCGGAACCGATCTCTCCGACCGAACACTGGACGCCGACGACATCTTCCAGTTTCTCGACCGGCGACTGGCCGAGCGCTTTGTTGTTAGCCCTGCTGACGTCGCGCGGCGCATCGCCGCGTTCGACATGGCGCCTGACATTGATGGTCGCTACCGGGTCAATGAGTGTTATTGCCACGACACGACGTGGCAGTACGCACTGCAGGCGCTTATGCGTTACGCCGACGTCGTGCTGATGGATCTGCGGGGCTTCCAGGTGAACAATGCAGGCTGTCGTTACGAGCTCACAACGCTCTCCGAGGCCGCGCGCGAGCTACGCGTCGTCGTGCTGACGGACAGTCGGACCGATCGGGCTGCGGCGCAAGAGGCGATTGCCACCGGCCGAGAGGAGCGCTTCACATGGATCGAGGCCTCGCACTTCAGAAGGAGCAAGCATCGTGAAGTCATGGTGCGCCTGTTCGCCTGAAGGAAGTGGCGTCACGCGTTTGTGGTGCTGCTGCAAATGACACCGCGCTATATTTAGAGGCAAACCTAAGGACTTCGTCGCGATCATCCAACCACATTAGCCTGTTCCAACCAGTCACCGATCCTACTGGTTGGTTTATAACTTTCTCATAGGGCTTTCAAGGCTGAGCGCCATACTCGGAGGCATCTCATATGAGTTTTCCGGATGGTGAAGATTACTATGCCATTTTGGGTGCGGGGAGAACTGCGTCACAGGATGAGATTGAACGCCTTTATAAAAGACTCGCCAGGCAACATCATCCTGACCGCGGAGGCGACGCAGAGAAGATGAAGACGATCAACGAGGCTTACCGCGTACTTGGAAGTGTGAATGCGCGGCGTGTCTACGATTCGCAGATTCCCGAGAGCGTCGAAGCAGTGAGACCGGTGGTACCGCCCTTATCTCCACCTTCAAAGCTACTGCCCGATACAGTAAGTGGTCGATTAATGGGTGCGACACTGTTTCTGCTGGTGGGACTAACGCTCCTTTTCTTAGTCAGAATCTATTTCATCAGGTTCATGTGGCCGATCTTACTTGCGGCTGTGCTCGTGGTGATCCTTGGTGTGTGGAAACTTCACGGGGTGATGGTGTTTGCACGGAAGAGTCTGGCACCATCAGATTCCTCGCATCACTACATATGGGTTCAGGAACTGGGGTTCTGGTTCGTCGCGACCGTCTCCTTGTACTGCATTTATTTATTGCTCAGCTCTATTTGATAAGACTCGACTCCGCGATCATTAAACATCAGTGCACTAATTGTAGGACCCTAAACGCAGTCGAGTTCGACTCCTGCGCTCGGCCCCACGATTAACCCGCGTGGGTACCTCACTGCAAATGCTTTGGAATGCGCGCGCTGTTAGAGCTTCCGCCTATGATTATGTGGAATGCTCCGGGCCTTTTTATGAGGCGCCCTTTCCCGGGACGTCCATGGAGGGTGGAGATTAAATCGGCGAGTGCCTTGGCAGTGGCATCACGCAGAGTGCCTTCGCGAGAGAGGCAGTAGTGAATCAGCGAGCCGCCGGCGGTAAAAATTGTACCGGCAGAAATCAAAAGACCGAGCGAGGTGCGTTCAACAGACACGTTACGGGGCCCGAATACAAAACTATTCTGGCTAGACTTGACACGATCGTTATGAGCCCCTTTCACCACGTTGGCGATCTCGATCACATGATCAGTCGTGAACAGCAACTCATGGTCGGATTTCTGTAAGAGTCCTGGGATTCCTACGGCGAGAAGTAACAGCGCCATAACCCCATGGATCGTTTGGTCCGGGAGCAAACCGATTAGCTCGCCGCCAAACACAGCACACGTCATGACGATCGATGCAATCTGCGCCTCAGACAAACCACGTACGCAGAAGCCGGCCTCGAGCCTGTAGAAGTCTGAGAAAAAACGACCAACTGAATACAAAACGACGAACCACGTAAAAGCAGATCCGGGTTGTTTACTAGCAAGCAGCAAGGCGCCCGCGACTGCTGTTGTGGTCCACATCCAGAGCGACTCCAGGAGTTGACTGGGAAAAAGCTTCACGCCTATCAATCCTGGAGGGAAGCCATGATCGAGATAAGCCGCCGGATAACAAAATCCCCAAGCGCAAGGTCTGCCATAACAACAGCCGCCGCGCAGACACGCGAATCGACCGCAAGCGTAAGTCACGCCGACCGCAATTATGACGACGTCCAGATTACGCAACACGGGCTGGCCCATTACCCAGAGTGTCGCTGCTGCCGTCGACATCAACACCAGGAGATAGTGATGGAAGTTGTAAAACTCCGCACCGGTTATCACTTTGGTTAACAACGCGAGAATAATCATCCCGAATATTCCACAAAACATCGCGATGAAAAATGGAATCCTGGGAATGTGAACCATCCCCAGCAGCGGAATCGTTGTAAGCAAAGCGACCACTACACTCAAAGAAAAGAAGAAACCCCATGCGGGCAGATCCCAGCGGAGAACCCTCATTCGTGGTGTTAGCAAACGATTCACAAAACTAAGCGATGGTCGTCTCATTTAAATTGATGGCACGTTTGGTTATTCCTCGGGCTTCTTTTCTGGTGGCTTGCAACCAAACACGGCATAGGCGGCAGCATAGTTCTTGGCAGTCATGTGGGCGGCCCAGTCATCAAACTTCTTCTCGCCAACTTTTTTGCGCAACGGTTCAATCTGTCCAAGAAAATATGCGTCGGCCAACAGCTCCTCGTCGGCTTCCTTAACCAGGCACTTAACAGCTGCGTACTCTTCGTCGTAAGAATCGCGTTGGAACACTCCCTCACCGCCTTTTACTTCCGGGTTCTCCTGTTTAGAAAGGACACGACGGGTGAAGTACTCTGTCGTTCCTTCGTTGGCCCAATGACCTACACGACTATTCCAGGCCTTCGATTGGTAGAGATGAACTGTCTCATGGACAATCGTTACAGGCGTGGCCCCTGGCGGTACCGGAATCGGGGTGGAGCGCCCATTTCGCAGCACATCCATCATGTCAGCGTCTTTTCGATGTAGGTAAATCTCGCCTTTGTCGACATCGGCAAAACCACCGGCATTCATCATCTCAATGCCCACTTCTTCAATCTTTGAGCCCTCTCCGGCGACTTCAGTCGCTTTTGCAACGTAGTCGAGGCTGCCCAGTTCAGTAGTGTGCCCGGCAGCTTTCCTTCCCTTTGCCACGCGATCCTTGATTCGCGGATAGATGATTGGATCGTTGGCCAGAAGTTGGTCGGCCTGCTGTGCGGTCACCGACGCGCCACGTGGAACTTTGATCTGAGGCGGCTTCGAACAGGACCCGCAGCTCTGCAATCGCAGACTTCGAACCAGGGTGGACCTCGGACGCTGCGTATTGAAACCAGCATGTAGCGAAGCGACAACACTTACGGCGGCTTCATCCGCT
This sequence comes from Pyrinomonadaceae bacterium, assembly GCA_963826235.1. Classification (GTDB taxonomy): domain Bacteria; phylum Acidobacteriota; class Blastocatellia; order Pyrinomonadales; family Pyrinomonadaceae; genus PSRF01. The sequence continues at coordinate 851,382 of CAWGWE010000004.1, forward strand.
TCTGTTTCCTGCGCGCCGCCATCTGCTTCGGTTTTGGTTAGAGGAGGATTCGCCGCAGCCGCCTGCTGTTGCACCACATGGGCCAGCTCATGCGCGATCAGCGCGTCGCCAATCAACGTGCCTGGTTTGTATTCTCCCGCGCCAAACGCGACATCACTGCCGATCGTGAACGCGCGCGCCTGCAGTTGATCTGACAACTCGGTCGCCCGCGAGTTCGTGTGTATTCGGACGTTTGAAAAATCGTTTCCAAAAGCCGCACCCATCCGCGACTTCGCCCCCGCATCCAGTGGCTGTCCGCCACTCAACTGCGACTGAATTTCCTGCGGATCGTCACTGGCTTTTGCAGCACCTTCCTTCCGCTTGAACAACGCCTTGCCGATACTCGAAAACGCCCCGCCAATGGCACTGCCGATACTGCCGAGCAATCCTCCGATCGCCCCCAAAGCCGCGCCCGGACCTCCCACCATGCCTTTTAGTTCATCCGGCACATCCGGTACTTCGCCGGTGCGCGCCCACCGTTGCACTCCCTGTCTGATTCGATTGTTTACCGCCGTAATGTAGTCGCGCGCACTCGTGGCCGTGGCCGCTTCCGGCGCGTACTTTCGCAGCGCGCGCTCGATGTGCGCCGGTTCGCGGTCTGCGTAATATTCAAGCCACTGTTCAATATAAGGACAACCTTCCGTTGACTGACCGGCTTCGGCGAGTGCGTCATCGGCAGTGGCACAGGCCGCGCTGCGCAACTGTTCGAGAAACTCGCTCTTGCGCATCTGCCCTGGTGCAACTGTCGCAGCATCGTCAGCCACGACCAGCGGACCAGTGGTTACTGTTGCTGGTTCTGCAGCCATCTCAGGTGTGGCTGAATTGCCGTTGCGTGCCGCGCGTTGAATTCGTGCAGTGGTTGCCGAAAAGTCTGACGCATTCAAAGGTTTGCGTTGAAGACTTACTTCTTCCTCTTCGCATTCGGAACATTTCGCGGCAGGCGTGCAAGTCGCGCATTTCCGCTGCAACTTGGTGGGTGGCGCGAACGTCAAGCGCGGCAGCTGCTCGGCCCCGTCTCCGGACTCGTGCTGATGCTCGCGTAGCAAATCATTGGGCAGTTTCGTTTGCACATGACCGCGCGACTCGAGCAGACCAACCACCGCCCTATTGCCGGCCTCGCGCTGCAGCCGCAGCAAGGGGTGCAATTCAAGAGTCGAAACGGTCTCATCCGGCTGACGGTTCTCCGCTAGCGGACGATCGGGCTTGAAATTTCTCTCTGGCTTGTCGTGCTGCTGATTCATGGCACGCCTTATTCGTTATGCGCTTAGAACTATTGAACTAAACACTATCTAGAGTGGCTCGCAATCCAATCATTCACCTTCTTCGTCCACGTTCCCTTTGGTCCAATCGGACTTCCATAGAACTTCGCGATGTCCTCATCGAAAGCCTTTAGACCTCCAGGCTCGCTGATGGACATCTGATAAAGGTCCGCATAAAGCTCGGCCGGGTTGTTGGGCCAGTTCTCGGTTGGATGTGCTTCCAGCCCACTCTTCTTGATATTGATGCCCTTGAGATTTACCAACGCAACCAATTCAGCAAGCCTGCGACTAATGTTTACCTGTACTTCGGATCCGCTGTGCCTGAAGGTGATTCTCACTGTCGCGCGCGCCTCAGCTCTTTCCGCTGGGTCGAGCTTTTCCTGCGCTGCGAGGCGGGCATCTAGCACGACGGCTAGCCGTTCAGCCGCAACCACTTGAGTTTCGAGCGCGCTATCGATGTCGTCCATCACGACCGATGAAACAGTGGGCAGTGCCTTTCTCTTCTTCTTAAGGTCATCAAGGCTGGTTCGGGCCTTTGGCAAAGCTGCCTTAAACTTCTTTGACATCGCTTTAATCTCAGGAGCGGTTGCGTTTGAAGGGTCGCCAATTGCGTCCACCATCGATCCCACCTTCTTGCTGGCAGTGACTAGTGCCCGCTGATAAGCCTCTTCAGCCTTGTTGGTTGAGAAGTCGAACCGAAAGGCTGGCGGTTTCGCTCGATTGATTTCCCTAACGATTGCTTCGACCTGGTTCTGGGTTCTGACTGCTTCCCGCTCCGGAGCAATGCGTGCTGATTCAGTCGCTCTCACTGTTGCACTCTCCACCGCGTGGCCCACCTCGTGCAAAAGCACATCCTGACTGGGAAGTGTCTCAATCTTTTTCCCACTGCGGTCGGTTCTATAACTCTTCGAACCATCTTCGAAGTCCTTGTCCAGCGCGATTGCTGAGTCGGAAATCTCGATGGAATCCCTTCTCGCGCCGGTAGCCTGGTCCGTTCGCTGTCTGAAGCAGCCTTGCGGCCCGGACGTTCCACAATCAGCAATACCTTCGACCCGCACCAGACCAACGCCGGCAATTGCGTCCCGTTGATCTGCTGGAATCCTGGCTAGCGCGTCTCTCATCTTGGTGAGCTCCCTGGCGGTCCAGCACGCGTCCCCAGTCTCGGTTACACTCGAAAGTTTGAAGGTGGAGATTATTTCGCTCTTCAGTTTCGTCACCGCGGGGTCAGGCTTGCAGGCCTTCGCTTTAGCTCCGGGCTTTACGGCAGCTGGAGACTTGACCTGAGTTTTCTTTGGACAGCGCGAAAGACTTAGGCCGGAGCGCAGGCGAGGGATCGCGTTGGCTGCAACACTGCCGGCTGACTCCGCCATGTTCGACCAGAGACTGCTGACAACTGAGATCGCCGCCGAATCAGCTTCTGCTTCCATTGCGCTTTGCTCGGGTGCACCATTTGTCGCTTCTGATACTTCAGCATTCGCGCCGCCACTTTGTTGAACCACATGCGCCAACTCATGAGCAATCAACGCATCGCCAATCATCGTTCCCGGCTGATACTCTCCTGGTCCAAACGCGATGTCGCTGCCTACCGTGAAGGCCCGCGCATTCAGGTCATCTGACAAACCTGCTGCCTGTGCTCCTGTATGCACGCGCACGCCCGCGAAGTCGTAGCCGAAAGCCGTGCTCATCCGCGACTTCGCGCCACTATCCAGCGGTTGCCCGCCATTCAACAGCCCCTGAATCTCCTGTGGATCATCCGTGGGTTTCGCATGTCCTGCTTTCCGTTTGAAGAGGGCTTTGCCAATACTCGAAAACGCACCGCCGATCGCTCCCGCCGCTGCTGAAACCGCGCCACCGATCGCGCTGCCGATGCTGCCCAGCATTCCTCCAATAGCGCCTAACGCTGCCCCTGGTCCCGTCAACATTCCCTTTAGCTCATCCGGAACTCCCGTGAGCTCGCCGGTCCTGGCCCACGTCTCCACTCCACGCCGCACTCGATTAGTTACAGCCGGAATGTAGGCGCGTGCGTTCGTGGCCGTAGCCGCCTCCGGGGCGTACTTACGCAGCGCTCGTTCGATGTGGGCTGGTTCCCGCTCGGCGTAGTACGACAGCCACTGCTCGAGGTAAGGACAGCCCTTGGTTGACTCCCCTGCTTCTTCCAACACCGCATCGGCAGTAGCGCAGACGGCGCTGCGCAACTGTTCGAGAAACTCGCTCTTGCGCATCTGCCCTGGTGCTACAGTCGCCGCATCGTCAGCCACAATCAGCGGACCGGCAGAGGAGCTAGCTGATGGAGCCGCCGCAGGTGTGGCTGAATTGCCGTTGCGTGGCGCGCGTTGAATGTGCGGGGTAGTTGATAAAAGGACAGCCCCTCGTTTCGGCTTAGGTTGCACTCTTTCTTCTTCTTCGCAGGCAGCGCACTTGGCAACCGGTGAGCAATCAGCACACTTACGTTGCACGAGCATGTTCGACGCAGCTAAGAGGGAGACCTGCGCGGCTGCCTGATCCGCTTCTAGCTCGTGCCGCTCGCCGCTTTCACCGCCGCGGCGTTTAGTTTGCAGGTGCCCGTGCGACGCGAGCAGACTCACGACTGCGCGGTTGCCTGCACTTCTTTGCAGGCGTAAAAACGCATGCTCCGAGCTGCTCTCGTTCGCCAGCTGCGCGTCTGCCTTACGGCGTTCCTGCGCCTCGACAGTTTCTTTTTGTGCGTCTAGCGTTTTCGTCATTGATAAGTTCGCTTCCCTTGTGCTCGGCATCAACCATCAATTACTTGCCCGAAGGTCGTGGTGGCGTCTTGCGCATCTGCCCTGGTGCAACTGTCGCCGCATCGTCATCCACAATCAGCGGATCGGCGGAGGAGCTGGTTGGTTCAGGAGCCGCCGCAGGGTTGGCTGAATTGCCGTTGCGTGGCGCCTGTTGGATTTGCGGAACCGCGCCGGGAAGTAGCCCCGTTTAGTTTGCGGATGACGGTTAGACTCAAGCAGATCAACTACCGCGCGATTACCAGCGGAACGCTGTATTCCAAGCAGCAGATGATGCTTGCGAGCTTCATCTGGTTGATGCTTCTGTGCAATCTTGCGCTGAAGCAACGCGCCTGACTTCTTTGACTTGTTTCGCACTTTCTTCATTAATCAAATGGCGGCGTAGAGAGTTTGAGAGAGCAGTCCAATCGGGTAGGAGGCGGAGTTACCTCCGCCGTCCTCCCACACCACCGTACGTACGGTTCCGTATACGGCGGTTCATCAAGCAAACTGGAGGCGTCGGCGTTGTTCCAGCAGTGACAAAAGACCACAGCGATCAAAGTAGGACTTAGGGAAAGCAGCGTTCATATGCGCAGCGCCGGCATTCCACCAGGGGCCGCGCCGATTGGTCGCTGATTCCCAAGCCTGAGACTCCCTCAGACCTCGTTGCATCATTCCTTTAGCGCGGGTAACAGTCCGTTTCCATTGACGCCAGATAAGACCGCGCAGTTTGCGCCGTATCCAGCCGTCTAGTTCCTCGAAGATGCCTTTCACCTGTGCCAGCCGAAAGTAGTTCATCCAGCCGCGCAACAATGGTGTCAGTTCCCCTTCGATTAACTTACTCAGGTTGCGTCCGCTCCCACGGCGAAAGATTTCCCGTAGCTTATCCTTCAGCCGTTGCACTGAGCTCGGCGCTACTTTTAGCCGCGCCTCACGGTGCCACGTCATCGAGTAGCCTAGAAACTTTCGCTCCCACGGACGAGCCACTGCACTTTTCTCCGCATTAACTTTTAACCGTAATTGTCTTTCGAGGAAGCTGCTGACAGATTTCATCACTCGCTCTCCAGCACTTCGCGACTGCACATAGATGTTGCAATCGTCGGCGTAGCGGCAGAACTTGTGACCGCGTCGTTCCAGCTCCTTGTCTAACTCGTCGAGCAGAATGTTCGATAGCAGTGGCGAAAGTGGTCCACCCTGCGGTGTTCCTTCCCGCCGCGCACTCGTCAATCCATTCGACATCATTCCGGCCTGCAGGTATCTGCGGATCAAGCGCAGCACTCGCTTGTCTTTGATGCCCCGTGCTAATCGCGACATTAAGACGTCGTGATTAACTCGGTCAAAGAACTTCTCCAAGTCGATGTCCACGACCCAGCGCCGCCCTTCGCGTACATACTGGCGTGCCTTTAACACTGCCTGCTGCGCGCTTCGTTGCGGCCGAAAGCCGTAACTCGATTCCGAAAAGCTCCCTTCAAAGAGTGGGCTAACTATTTGATGCAGCGCCTGCTGAATCAGTCGGTCTATCACCGTTGGAATGCCCAACATCCTCATTCCTTTGCCACCGGGCTTCGGTATCTCCACCTTCAGCACCGGCTGCGGTTGATAGTCGCTGCTCAACAGTTCCTCCTTGATTCGTAGCCAGTGCTCGCGCAAGTAAGCTCGCATCTGCTCAACGGTCATCTCATCGACTCCCGCTGCGCCTCTGTTTCGCTCGACCTGCTTGAGCGCTCGCCACATGTTCTCTCGTTCGACCACTGCTTCTAACAACTGCTCTGCTTCCGGGTCAGAGTGTTCTCTCGTTACCGTGTCGCTTGACGCACCCAAGCCTTCTCCTCGCCAATTCCGTTGGCTGCCTTCCGGGTGGGAATCGAGCATCTCAGCTCTTCTGTCCGCGTCTCTGCTGCTCATCGAAACTTAAGTCTCCGTTCCGTTACTTCATGTTTGGGCCTTCGGTCCGGTCGATGGACCTACTATGCCCGCGGCTGACTTCTGCAACTTCATCCCAGCACCTCTCAGCACCGGTAGCTCGTGGCAAAGTTGCAGATCTCCCCGGGTAATGCGCTCTCACCTTCACGCTTATATCCGCCGCATTTACGCACAAACTTTCCGGACAGGTTTTGGACTTTGAAAGGATTTGCCTTCTCATCCAGTTTGCACGCCTCATGCGATTCCTGTTCGTCGGACCAGCGCTTTGCCTGCGGCTTCCTTCAGATTCCACCTCGCGATGGACACCCTTGCCGTCCGGCTAACGATTCCCCCTGTCGGGCTCGTAGGAGACTTTCACTCCCTAGTAAGAGCGCCCTGCCGGGCGCACAAAAACGAATGCAGCCGAACCTCGTAGTTCGGCCGCATTCCTTCCACCTCCGTTCAGGTAAGGACTTTCTTTTCGGGGTCACGCGCTTGTGTCATGGTCCCGGCGACTCCCGCGCTGCGAACTCAACGAAGTCCAGGTCAAGCTGTTGACCTAAGGATTTTCTTTTCCCGCTCCTTTCCGCGGCGTGCGTTTCTTTGCAGGCTCCGCAGGCTGAGCGTCGACCGCAGGTCTAGCAGCACCAGGTCCGGCCGCGGTGGTCTTTGGTTTGGGAACAACTTTGACCGCGTCCCGCTTGATCCCGACCAAGTCATCGGGATTTATGACCGTAAGCGTGTGCATGCCGAGGGGCGCCGTTTCATCAACATCAAACTTTACTGATAGAGGCACGGTGCTCGTGCTTTGGCGACTCTTAACTTTGATACCTGGACCAAGGTTGACGTCCGCCTCTGGATCCACACCCGCAGCGGCTATCACAAGGTTGACGTCCTTGTCGCCCTGTCTCACCTCCAAAGGCTGCGCCATATCAATTCGCAGCATTCCGTTCTCGCATCCTCTCCAGTAACCGGCAAACGAGGCCACAATGCGGCGGCAGCTACAGTTGTCGATTGAAATGATTGAACCGTCTGCATCCATTTGCACTTCGGCGAGCACTACCCAGGGACCGTCTTGACACTCAAGGCACACAGGGTTCTTGCCGTCGTTCAGGTCTTCGAAATTAGGCGGCGTGGCGTCCCCATCCGGACACTCATCGAGTACTCCGAATTCATAACCGTCGCGGATGCGGGAATATTCGCATTCGGAGTCACCACAACCACAACCGTTAGGTTGCACTCGAATCGGGCGACAAATTATTTCTTTGTACTTCACCGCCACGAATACCGCACCTCCCTGCCGATCGATCCAGACCTGACTGCACCAGGGATCGATTTGTTCGACCGGGTTCTCGCCCGCGCATCCCGTAGCGCCCGGCGTGCGCAGATCGATGACGCGTTTCTTATCGATGACAATCTCATTGCCACAAGCATCAAGCGCAGCTCCGGGAGACACTCTCACCAGCCACGGCTCCGGTCCGCCACCATCTGCGCGCGGCACCACGCAAACTATCGCTCCACAGACCACCCCCCAACCATGCATCAGGCGATTGTGACGGCGGAATTTGTTGCGGAAGTAAGTTTGTTCCAGCGTCATTTCAGCCGGCGTGAGGAGTTGCCGGGCAAAATAGCGCGGCCGTTCCAGGAAACCGGTTTCACAGCAATCAGTTTGGGTCTTCATATTTTTCATCTCTCACCTCTTAGGTTCGCGGAACTCATTTCTCCCGCCGCTCGTGATGGTCAGTCAGTAAAGAGAGAATCAGGTTGTAAAGCAGATCATTCGAGTAGACGATCGGGCGAATGTTGATATCGATGTTGTCGTCGTCGCAGTGATGCCCACCACCCGAAACGCGGATGTTGGCGAGGGTGATGCAGGGATTTTCGGGCAACTCAGGACAGCCGTCAGTTATCCACCGGACCACTGCCGGATAATCAATCCGCTCGCGCGGTACAAAGTCGGGAATAACACAAGAGGTATTGATCGGCTTCGATCGTCCTTTACGAAACGTGATGCGATATTGCTCGCGAATTGTGCTCGGGGCGCACACTTCCGTTCCGCAGCAGTCTCCCGCCATGACCGGCACGGGATCGCTTTCGCATTCGTGATAACAAAGCATCACCTTGATCCAGGCGTCGTCCTTATTCTTTTCCTCCCAACGATGCGACGACTGATCATCCTGATCAGGATTGTCAGCTTCGTGGTATTCCTTGGTCTCTTCATAGTCCGCCCCCTTCGGTGGCGGCAGTAAATCCGCCGGAATAGGTATTGGTTTGGTCTCGTCCGGAACCACAACCTCGCGTCCCCACTTATCGATGGCGCATCCGGGCGTGATGATTATCGAGTCATCGTCAGGACCAACTTTTACGTCGAGGCCACAAATGACGCCGTAGCCGAGCACTAACCGGTTAATCAGCCAGCGCTTGGAGTTCGAGTAATTTGTCTCGCGTTGGAAGTGGAAAACGTCGAGCAACATTCCGAAGCGATATGCATTGCGTTGAGGCGTCTGCAAATCAGTCTTTCGCATTAAGTCGATTTCAGTTGCGGTGGCGTCCATGTGTTTCTCCTTTTTTCAAAAACCGAGCAGCGCTTTATTTATCTGGGTGCTTATGCCCGCCTCTCGTCTGTTTGTGCGCATGTGAAGGCGGAGCTCCGCTCGCGCGGACGTCGGGGCTCGCGTCTCCCAGCCTGGTGGTCTGACCGACGCGGCTCTGCTCTCCGATCCGCCCGGCCGGTTGACCACCCAGTTGAAGATTCGAAGTGAACGAGGAACCGTCCAATCGGGCCAGTGAGGGCTCCCCACCAAGGACGCTGTCGATTCCAATTTGCGCTTTCATACCAAGCTTTATTCCCGGTTCGATCGGACACACGTGGGCCAGTGTGTGCGCCGGTTTCTCACGCTCGATGATGGCCTCGATCTCCTTTTGCCGCTTCGCGCCGCCGAGTTGCGCTTTGTGTAAACGCACCACAAAACGGTGGGCCACGTTCGAAAAGAGCGGAGCGCCAAACTCTTCCACCGTCGTCAAGCTTGACTGATCGTAAGTCGCGGTCGTGCCTAACACCGCGCCCTGTGCTTCTTCAGGGGCAAGCGTGGTATTGAAACCGAGCATCGCCCCCTCGACTTGCTCGTCGCCATCATCGGCAGGAAGCGCCCACCAGGAGGAATAAAGGATCGGCTCTTCGATATGTGCATCGACACCTGCGAAGAATCGCAGCGATTCGCGCAAGCCGGTCGCTGTTCCGCGGCGGCCATAAAGGTCGAAGGCTTTCGCAATCGCAGTGCGTTGCTTATCTTCGGACCAATGCTCGTCAAGATCGAGTGCCAGCCAACCCGCGAGCCACGATAAGAATTCAGAAGGCGCGCCCTGCGCATCGAAGAGTCGGCTCAGACGTCGAATGTCTCGTTCGGTATCGTCGAAAAAGCTCTCGTAGAGAGCGAGGAAGTTTTCCAGAAACGCTCGCTTGATTGGATCGTCACGATAGATGGCCGGGAAATAGCGCAAGTAACTTTCGTGATCGTATTCAAGAGTTAATTGATCGAGTGTGGGACTGGTCAAACCCTCGCCACTGAACTCCAATGCAACCCAGATGTAACTATGAGGCTGAGCGGAGATCAGTCCATCGGTCACGTTAAGCGGCATTGGCAGCCAGGTAGGAGCGACGAAGGGCTGATCTGAATCTTCATGCACTGGGGGTGCCTGGTCGTCGTCAGTCAGATGGTAAAACAATCGCAGGTGCGCATCGGCCGGCAATTGATCCGGGATGGCCTTAAGACTAAACCACGACTTCAGTTGTGAATTACCGGCCACAAAAGGACCGCCCCACATGAAGCCCCGTTTTCCAAACGCTCCTTCGACTGCGACTCGAAGGATTTCAAGCGAACTGCTGCCCGTATGGACCAGCAATCGGCCCCGCTCGTCGAATGTGAGAGCCGCCACGGGACCGTTGTAGCCGCGAGCTTCGCCGACAAAAGTTCCGTCAAGCCCGAATTTCAAAATTCGTCTGTGTTCGTTATCTCCGATATAAACCGAGTTGCCGCTCACTGCCAATCCTGCGACGTCCTTCGATTCGTCGCTATCATTTAGTTGCCATAGCTCGCCCGTCGTATCGAGTATAAAAATCTTGAAGCCGCCGGCCGCGCGCGCGAGCACGATGACTCGTTCAAATTCAGGAGACTGCCGAACCACAACCTCAGTCGGAAAAGCGTCATTGAAATATCCGGAGGCAGTGTCCCAAAACCCCGGTACGACTCGGCCCCGCGAGTCAAACTTCTGCACTCGCTGATTACCGACGTCGACTACGTAGATGTTGCCCTGAGCATCACTCGCCAGCGACCAGGGCGTATCAAAGTTTCCGGGCTCGTCAGATGGCGAACCCAGGATCGAAACTGCGTGCGGCCAGATATCGACGAGTTGAAACGTGTCGGCATTGAAAATCTGAATACGATTATTGCCGCTATCGGCCACGTAGAGAGCTCGCCGTTTGGAATTGAACAGCAGACCTCGCGGCGTTTGGAAGGAATTAGGTTGTGAGCCCATGCCACCCAAACAAGGCATCGCGCAAGTCTCTTCGTTGCACGAATTGATGCTGAATACCCGATGTTGACTAGAGTCAGAAAAGTAAATCGTTCCGTCATCGCCGATGGCCAAACCAGCCGGGCCATCAGGTACCGGCAAGTTACCCAGTTCCTCAATCCGCGTAGTTTCGAAAAGCGGCAGCGATGGTAAACGTAGCTGGCCATCGCGCAACTCGAGACCGCTCAGCTCAAAGCCGAGCCAGCGATTCTCGCGGTTGAGATAAAGCATTTGCGATTTAGTGTCGACGGCCATTGCTAACCTTCAACTCCCATCCAGACAACGGTCCACTGATCAAACAGCTCGAGAAACTTATTGATCTCTTCAGCGTTGGGGTCGTCATTGCGCCAGACACTGGTCGCAATAAAGCTCTGCGTGAAAGGCTGCGCCAGTAACAACACTTCGATGGTGAAGCTCTTCGGGCCGGCCTGCGCAACCGGAATATCGATCAAGCCCTCTACGATCGCTTCTGACGATCCGTCGCCGTTGGGCACAGTCATAATCCTTGGACCAGCGATGCGTGCCGAGTAGATGGGAGTAATCTGAAACTCAGCGGAAGAAGTGTCGATAGTCGCGGTGATTCCTGTCGGCACGATGAATGGACTGACAAGCCCTGCGGGTGTTGAAATAAAGCCTTCACCGTTTCCAATCGGCGGCAACTCCAGGATTTCCCAATTTGTTGGCGACTCCTGGCCGCAAACCACGTAGGGAAGGCGTGGCGGCCGCACGTCGCGACGCACGGAAACCGTCAGGTCAGCGTTCAATTGGCAATTGAAAACTTCCGCCCGCGCGAGGATCAGGCGCATGCCGATCAGAATGTCTTGCTTGAGTCGAGGATCAATCGGTTGTCGCTGATCGTCCAACCTGATCCAACAGAAGACCGGAACTTCTCTGCGTCGAACGACCCCGCGCGCCAAGCAAATGCCTTCGCGAGTCTCCGTCTCCTCAAGAGCGTCGTCGTCGGGGTATGAGACAGCGAGGTCGTAAAAGACTGGCTTGCCGGCTTCATCAGCCGCGACTGGCGGTACTTGCAAGGTAACGGTAGTGGTCAACACCGCCTCGCGCCCCAACGCATCAACGGCATAGCCGGCGCCGATCACCACCTCGCGATCGTTTCTCTTGCCATACACCGCGAAGCCGCTGCCAATGCCGGGTTGGCCCAGGCTGCGGTTATGCGTCCAACGCATCTCGCGATTAAAGTCGTCCGCGCCCTGTAAATCAGAAGCAAAAAGCCTCTGTCCATTGAAAAACTGAAATCGTTCTACAAAGCGCGTCTCGTCCAGAATGCTCATTTGGACACTCCTTTTACGTCGAGTGTTGAAAGCGGCAGAAAATAATCCTCAATAGCGATCCAGGAAACGAAGAACTGTCTCCTGGCCTGTAAGAAAGCAAAGTTAGTGTTAACTTTTCGAAAAGTTCCTTGCCCGGTAGCCGGCAAAGTCCTGATGAGTGGCAGCCAGGCGCGAAACATGAAACTGTCGAAAGACTCTTCGGCAACGTGACAAAAAGGCGCGACGACCTGCGGACCCACCACCGGGCCGGCCGTTCGCTGTAACCAGGCGAAATAGCACGGCGGTCGCGTGAAGCCTGATTGGCTCGTATCGACTTTGACCTGAACACCAAGGGTTAGTCTCGCTCCGACGATCGGTGAATCCCACGCTTGCCATTCCGTGCTTCCGGCGAGAGTCGTGCCGGTTGCAATCCGCGGCCGTTTAAGGCCGTGCTCGCGTGGTCGCACAAAGGCAGAATTGTCATGGATACCCGCGTCATCAATGATCACGCTGGCGATTGGCACGCCGTCTTGCGGGTGCCAGTCTGCTTTGATCTTCCAAAGGAATTCCGGTGTCTCCAAAAATGGCGAGGCCGCGCGCGAGCAGTTGCAATCTTCCGCGGTTCGCTTTGGGTATTCGGAGGTTTCCTTGTAACGCGCCAGCAAGAACCAGGTGGTCGCAGTTGGCGAATTGGTTTTCGGAAAACCAATGCGACGCGGTTTTTGCAGAATTAACTCTCTCCCGCGAACGTCGTAAGCGAGACCAGGCGTAATCACGACTTCCGTTGCCTTCAGCTCGACAGTCATCCCTTCAGAGATTCCGTACGCGTTATGCTTCGCGCGGTTATGCCATGCACGCAGTTGTGCTTCGATCGCAACCTGGTCGCGGCGATCAGCGCTGCGCAGCCCCTGCCCCGCCTGGTACGTCAATCTTTGCAGCTCAACTGGATCAGGTTTCGACATTACGTTTCCTCATACAACTTCAATCTCGTGTTCGCCCGAATCAACCAGACCAGTAGGACCAATGCACAGGTTGTTACACTGCGGGCGTCCGTCTCCGGCGACAAGTTCCAGCGAAAGCACGTTTTCCACACCGGGAGTTTCATCGATCACCTGCAATACTTCTGAACGGTAAACGTCTCGGCCAAACGGCCAACCTGTTCCCTCAGGACCACCGCAAAGCGGATCGAAGAATGAATCAATTCTTTGCTTGATCCTTGTCTGCAGGTTCGCCGTGTTTACGCCTGTCGCAGATTGCACGCGCCCTATGACAGAGACTTTTCGATAAATTGGTCCAACAACTTCCACGCGCGTGCCGACTATCCGACGCGGTCTTAGATAAGCTGAAATCGTTTGTCGCAACCGCGGGCTGGGAACTGGCCGGGTCAACGGCAACTCAGGCAAAACAATTAAAGTGATCATTCCCGGGGCACTGAAGCAGGGAAACGCGGGATGAAGATTTGCGCGCGCCGAAACCCGAGCGATACGGACTCCCGGCGTCTCCCTGGCGAGGGTTTCGTAGTCACTTAGCGTTACGGCGCGGGTAGGCTTGGCAATCAACTGACGCGCGCGCTCGGTGGCCTCCTCAAGCGTCTCCGCATCGTCCCCGCCCGTTGCTGGAAATGAATTCGTAATTACCGCTATGTCCGCAGTAACTTGATCGAAGTCGGCCAGCAGAGCGCGATTGTGCAAATTGTCCGTGAGGATGTTGATTGTGCCCTGTGTCAGATTGCCTTCTTCCGCTCGTGTCTCAAGACCGGTAGCGATGACGAGCGCCGCGAGCGGTGGCACGCGGCCGTTTTCGCCATCGCCGAAGATTACGGCTTGTGCTTGCTCGTCAAACTGAAAGTGCTTGTCGTCACGATCAGAGCCATCAAAGTCGCGTCGTAGCGTCCACTCGTGCCACTCGTCGTCCTCGATCGTATAAAGCCTAAAACTTTCAGCAACCACCGTCCGCGGCGACACCGGCATAGTCTGTGAAGGCTCGCCGGTGCCCCTCCCCAGAAACACGCCTTCAAAACTCAGAGCACCCTCGGCATTGTTGGTTGCTTCTGTGAACTTCAATACGCGAAACGCCGGCAAGTCTTGCCGCAGCTTTTTGAATTGAAGCGCAGAAATCTTTTCGTCATCAGCAAGTTTGAAGACAAAGCTGCTTTGATCCCATGGGGCTGGCGAATGTGCCCCTAAGTCAACATCGGCAACCACGCCTTTCCTAATGTTCAATTGAGTGGAAAGCGGAATCGATTGCTCTGCCAGGACAGCGTTAAGCGCCAGCCCCTTTAAAAGCGGCGCCGAATCGTAGATGCCCCGGATTACACGGCAACGAAGGTAGAAGAGCGGTTGGTTATTGAGACCGGCTTTTGCGGAGGCCATTTGCGCCGGCATTCTTATTGTGACTGTGCCGTTAAGCGTGAAGGACCTCGTGCCATCCCGGACTTCATCTGTGGAAGCATCGAGCCGTTGCCAATGTCCCGTCGTGTTGAAGAACTCCCAGACCAGGTTCACCGAATAATGCAAAAGAGGTTTCGGCCTAAGATTCGACTGTTGTTGTTCGTCGGGATCTTTCTCGTCGTCGCACGGCGACGGGCAGAACGTTTGCGGCAGGCGGCAGGCCTCTTCGCATCTTCGAATTTCCTCCCGCAGACGTTCCTCCTCTTCAGCAAGTTCAAATAGATCGCCGAAAGTGAAGAAGAGACTTACCGGAGTGTTAACAGGAAGCGGCTGCGCGAAGCCAAGATATAACGTCGTTCCCAGCGCAGGATTTTCGCCAAGAAGTTGAATTGCTTCGCCGCGCAGCCAGCGAGCAGTCAGGTCATAGAACCCGTTGTCGTTTTTTACCTGAATTGAAACGATCTCATTCGCAATCAACGTTACCGGCTCTAAGGTCTGGAACTGCGAACGCTTACCGTTAATGTCCTGACCTTCTAACTGGACCGAAGCCGGAAGGGGGATTGATTCGTCAACTCCGGTTTCAAGTACAAAATTGATTATGGCGCGCGACGCACGGGCCCAACGTGGGTTGACGCCGATTAGTGCAAGGAACTTGAGCTTGCGCTCTCGCGGAATGCGATTGAGCTGATAGATGTCCATCTCAGCAATCGCAGCCAGCAGCTCAAGAATCGTGATTCCCGGATCGTGGATGTTATGGTCGGTCCACTGCGGCGCGTAGAACGGAAGCAGCGACCGTCCTTCTTCGACCAGGTCAATCCACCGCCGGTCGTCCAGATTTGGTAAAGGGACTGACATGCTTAAATCTCTTTCGAAACTTCAAATCAACAGAGTTGCTTTTACTCTACGATCAGCTTGATCTTGATTTGTCCCGCGACCACGATTCTTTCATCGGGCACGCTGATGCGTTCACCCTGCAAGGCACCTTCACGCAGCAGCGCCAACTCTTTAACGTAGTCAACACCCGCAACTCGTTCGACCACCGACGCTACATCTGAAACAAAAACATCTCTTCCCAGCTCCCAACCGTTTCCATCCGGTCCACCGCGCAGCGGATGGAAAAAAGTGCCCAGCGCTTCGCGCACAGCGACTTCAACTTCGCCGGCCTGGTCAGGATTCTTCGGCGCAAGAGTCGTTTCAATGTCAATCTCGGTATATTGCGGGCCGGTGACGAAGATTTGTTCGGCATAAGCGAGATCGGCGGGCGCGCGCGCTTCGATGAATTTCCGCACTGCTTCGCGCAAGCCGAATGACGGCCACGGCCGGGGCTCGTCGCTCTGCGGAATAATCAGGAGCGTCACCCAACCGGGGACCCTGCGGCCCGCCGGGTTGCGCGTGGGAATCGTTCGAGCAAACGCCACCGCAGTAGTCGCTTCTCGGGCAAGCGTTTCGTAGTCTGCAGGCAGGAGTGCCCGCCCACGATGGCGTAACGTTTTTGGACCACGCACCAGCAGAGCTTCGGGAGTTTCGGCGTCGCCTCCACCTTCGGCCGACCGCGGGTTAAAAACGCCCTGGACGCCGGCAACCGGCGCCAATAATTGGGTAATGGTATTCGCGGCCACGTTTCCTCTCAGGCCGCCGCCTGATTGATAGCGCCTCGCCAGGATCGCCGCACCCTCGGGCGGAACTTTTCCATGCACGCCATCTCCAAAACGCAGCCGGCCCCTGATTCTTTCAACTGCATAAGACCGCTCGTTAGCAGTAGCAAAGAACAGCGTCTTCTCTTCGTGCCAACGTACCCAAGCCTCAACAACTCGCTTGCGCCGGTCTCTCACCAAACGAAGATCACCTTTGATGATTTCGCTTTGCGGAGTTTCTCGCGCCAGCAACTCCTCAAGTTCCTGCACCTCAGCAACGCTGCTGCCTAATTCCATCGCCAACGTTCGCCACTCGACGTTGGCGCGCAATCCCGACAGTTCACGAACCTCAACCTCTTCATTTGGCAGCACGGGAATCTGAATGAAATTAAAAACCTGGTTAGGCTGGCCGTCGCTTGTGCCAAGCGACTCGTTGGTAATTGTCTGACGCTGCACCACCCACGCGGCGTTCGGCGTAATCGAGTTGACGAGTGGCGCCCCCGGTGGGCCATCTTCTTTCAAACGCGCGCGAATCCAGTAGAGAGCCTGACCAAAGCGTTTGAGCGGTTCGGCATCGGATGGGCCGATGAAGGACAGCAAACCGGGCACTCGCAAGTTGTTGGTCTCGTCTTCTACCGAAAGACCTCGCCAGGCAATGCCGTCCCAGTATTCCCAAAGTTGTGCAGGGCCTTGGGTCTCGCCCGGGATTTCGACTATGTCGAGATAGATGTTGAGTCGATCGATTGGCAATTTCTTATCGACTCCCAGATAAAGCGTGGGCGTCACATCTTCGACCTGCTTGAAGATTTGAAATGTTTTACCGGGCCACTGCGACTCCTCAGTCCGATCCTCGTATTGAAAGTTGTTATAGGTAAAAACGTGTTCCGGATGAAACAGTCCATATTGCCAGGTGTAGCCTAAACGGAAATCCGCAAGTGCAGGCGGGTTGGGGATAAAGTAAGTGAACTGGTTGGGATCAGCCGGAACTGCGCTGTCCCAGGTCACGGTGCTGACGACTCCATAGCCGCCGCTCATGAGGCGCGCGCGCATCCAATAGCCTTCCTCATCGTTGACTGTGGTTTGTTCGAAATCCAGGGGGACGTCGAACGAAAAAAGAAACCCATCGGTGAAGTCGGGCACCTCGGGCGCGTCGTCATCCAGGGCAACGAGACTATTTACGGTGTTCCATCCATTCCCGTTCCAATATTCCCAACTGAGTTCGTGGACCATCGTGCTGGATACGTCGACGGCGACAGCAAACTCCTCTTGCGGCGTCTTCGTGGGCGTCATCGACATCGAAACCCGGGCTCCCGGCTTGCTGAAAATTTCCGCGGTCGAAAAATAGAAAACTGATCCCGGCTGCGGCTGTTGGCCCAACGGGTAAAAAGGCTTGGTGGCGTCTACCTTCGTACTATCTGAGAAAATCTTTTCCGGCACTATTCCGCCGCTAGCTTCACCATCTGAAGAAACTATCAAGTCGCTTCTGATTGTTGTGCCTAGGCGAATCTTCTCGACTTCCGGCAGCACGTGTGTTGGATCCGGCGGCAAAGGTTCCGTCAGACGCCCGCGAATCCAGAAGGCGTTAACGCCATTGACTTCCGTTTGCGAAGTCTTGGCACAGTCAGTCACCAGGTGGTACTTGCCGCTCCGAGTGAGCTTGATTGTGCTGTCCAGTTTGCGTAATTCCGTCTCGCCACATTCAGACTGCATCTCTTTAAAACCGCGCCAGACTTTTCCGTCCCAGTAGTCCCAGGAAACATCCAGCGGTTCTGAGCTGGGCGTAGCCAACTCGATCTCAACGTCGAGTTCACTCTTCCCGGCGAGCGCCAGCAAGGTATCGTGGGCCAGGTAGATAATGTGGGGCGTGTCTTCGAGCAGCGATTTCTTAAAGGGCTCAAACGGGAGCAAGCCCATCGCTGCCACACTGTGATCGATATATTGGTCGCGGCCGGGCCATAAACTCAAAACCTGCTTCAGCGCCGCGGCGGACAATCCCGCGGCTCTTTCCACTTCAAACACAATCTGATCGTTCGTTTCGGGCGGAGGCGGCGCTGCCACTTGCAGCCCGGCATTCACGCGCGTGTCGGCAGACTGAGGCCCCAATTGAAAGACAATGGGCGCGCGCGCTCCCTGCGGCGCGATCAGCTCGATGCCCAGGTGATCGAGGAACGCGAGCTTGTTCTTCTCCGGCGCCTGGTTTAAGCGTTGCAGGATCGCGTAGAGATAGCGCGCAAAAACTTCGGTGATTGCAATGTCCGGTCCTTTTTCTCCCGGATTCCATTGCGGCACATAGCCGGGGCGACGCGCCAGCACCTGCGCGACGATATCGGCGGCGTTGCGCGAATCAAGCACAATTTGCGTTCGCTTGTTCAACGCTGGGTCGCCTCCCGCAAATAAAATGGATAGACCAGATTGTGCAGGGTGTTGGTAGCTCTAACGCGATAACTCGTGTCAATCAATAACAAGTTCCTCTCATTCACATCCGTAGTGACCGTTACTTCAACAACTTCAATGCGAGGTTCCCAATCCACCAGCGCTTCATGAACGCGCCGCTGCACCAATGCCATAGTCGTAGTGTTAAGCGGCTCAAAAACGAAACGATTGAGGCCGGCACCGAAGTCGGGACGCATAATTCGCTCGCCGGGCTCTGTTCCCATAATGATCATGATCGACTGGCGGATGTCCTCTTCATACGGCACCAGAAGTGGCGTGCCTGTGACCTCAAGTTGCGGCGGAAACGACCAGCCGATGCCGAGAAAAGCTTTTTCAGGATCCAGCTTCTTCAAGTCCATCGTCATCCTCCGATCTGCACCGTAGGGAAGCCCATTACAATGGGCGCGCCGCAACCGGACAGGTCGCCCATGCGCGCTGCGGGACGCCCACCGATTAGAACCGTTGCGCTTCCCTTGACGAGCGGAGAAGGCGGATGCACTGGCGGTGGAGGAAACGAGCAGACGTGGTTGTCGCCCATCACAGCCGCCGGCATGCCGCCGATCAAAACCGTGACTACCCCTGGTCCGGCGATGATGCCGGGATGGCCCGTTGGATCGGTTACGCGCGCGGCTGGTGGCATTAATTTGCTCCTAGTTAATTTTGACCAGCGTTCCCGTAATGTTGCAGACGCCGCTCGACTTAACATTCGTCGCGACCGTTCCATCGATGTCGATATTGGCGGCCTTGAGTTTGATTTGTGCCGCTTGCAGCTCAATGCTAGCGACTGCTTGAATCGAAATCGCCTGTTGCGTGTTGTCGAGCGTGATCTTCACCGTGCCTGCCATGTTTGCCAGCTCAATCTTCAATGGATCGATCGTAATTTTCTGTTGCGTGCTGGTGGTTATCTTGATCGACTGCAATGCGTCGTCGAATTCAATCTCATGGCCGACGCCCGACGTCATCCCCGTCTTGATCACTCGCTTAATAAGAAAATCGGTGGGAATAGTCAGCGGTGAACGATCGCGCGTGTTCCACAGTCCGCCCAGCACGTAGGCGTCGCGATCATCGTTTTGATTGAACGCCACCAACACTTCATCTTCGATCTGCGGTATCCACACAAAGCCGCGTCCACTGCCCGCGCCAATCGCGGCCACGCGACACCACGGTTCGAAATCAGGCAGTGAAGGAATCTGCACCTGCACGCGTCCCTCTCCCAGCGCATCGAGATTGTTGGTGACAAGTCCCGGCGCGACGGCGTAACCCTTGTGAGTCTCTTCCGCGCCAGAACTTAACGAGTCAAGCAGTGCTTCCGGCATCTAACCTCTCCTTCTTAACTAACGCTGTGTCGCGAGAGACTCATACGTCTCAAGCCGCGGTATGTGGACTTACACTCCAAAGCTCGCGGCACTCTGACCTTGAACTCGCAACAAACCAGCCGGACTCTTTGGCAATGGAATCGAACCGAACCAGACTTCTTTGCGCACCTGGAAATTGGTGCGGAAACCGCTGCCATCCAGCGAGTGGGTGGCAGAGGTGATGCGGTAGAGCCCGCTGAACTGCTCTCCCAGACCTTCGAAGTTGATCACGCGGCTCGCCTTAATTCTCAAATCGCCGATGCTGCTTCCTGATCCAGTCAAGCGATTGTTTAGGCGTGGCAATAGCTCAGTCAGAATCGTTTGCGGAGCTTGCGCGAAGCCTGTGGGTTTGAGTGAAATCGCCTTTTGCTTTGTTGGTTTCACGCTGGTGCCGAAACCTGGCGAGATCGATAAGTCAAAAGCGGCCCGGTCGAAGTCCCAGGCAACTCCTATGGTGAAAGCCATTTTGAGACTGGACACCCACACTCGAATCGACACGCCGGCGTCGCCCACCGTCGTCAAGCGCGGCGTAAAGTTCATTAACGACGATCCCCACTTGAGTGTGAGCGATGGCGACAATTGACTGAGCATGAACTTGAAACGCAAAACGTAACCGTGTGGCTCGGCCGTGTGATCAATGAACATCTCCCAACCGTTCTTTTTGGAAATCTCCGTCAGGAACGCGAAATCGCTGACACCTTTCTGACGCGCCACTCCTTGCTGTGCCACTGCCGGAGCGACCACGTAAGTAGCCAGCGACATCAGCAGGTTGAGTGCACCGCCCACCGGATCGGGAGAAGGAATTAAAAGGTTCTCGGCAGATACCAACCCGGCTACAACTACGTCCGGCAGGGGAAAGTTCTGCACCATCGGAATGCTTAAAAGGAAACCGCGATCTTTTGTGCCTTTCGTCAATCGTTGCAGGAAGTCGTGCGCCGTAATTTTGATCGTCGGCATGCCGCTGTTAGGAAAGTTTGTCTCTACGCCGGTGATCTCGCCGACAAAGACTTCTTCTAAGGGATCCGAGGCGTACCCGAGTGAAAGTTTCAAGCCGTTATCAACCTGAAGCAGCGGGTGGTCCAACCAGCGAAGCTCGTCATTGGCAATCGTGACTTCGACCCGATCAGCGCCTTCCATCCCGTCCGTGTAAGAGATACTGACGATCGCTGC
The DNA here is from genome assembly GCA_963826235.1 of Pyrinomonadaceae bacterium. GTDB lineage: Bacteria > Acidobacteriota > Blastocatellia > Pyrinomonadales > Pyrinomonadaceae > PSRF01. Next base: position 872,145 of record CAWGWE010000004.1, read on the forward strand.
CCGCAGTGCCGCGGGAATAGTGTCGCCTCCAATACTGAGGCGATAGTCGGGCGCGTAGATGGGATAGCGGGCCACCCTAACTCACGACCTCCCCTGTTTCAGGATCGCGGAACGGAAGCGATGGAATCAGTAACGACTGGCCAGTCTCGATGGCACGTGGGTCGTCGATATTGTTTGCGACGGCGATGGGCCGCCACAGCAGTGCGTTGTCGTAGATTATGGCGGCGATACCGCTAAGCGTTTGGCCCTGCGTAACGGTGTAGAGCTTGCTGAAGTCGGCTGTTTGACGGTTAATCTCGCGAGCTTCACGCTCAGCATCGATAAACTCATTGAAGGTCACGGTGACGCGAGCCCTAACCGGAGTTCCGTCATTTGTGAACATGATGAACTTCTGACTCGCGCGCGCCAGCACGCAACGAAACTGCAGCGAGGACCAGGAAACCAGCAACACGGGCGGCGCATGCAGATCGGAATCGATGGTTAGCAATCCCGTAACCTTGTTCGTCAACTCGCGCACGTCCTTCTTTTGAAGTTCGGGTGTGTCCCAGGTGTCGAAAAACAGCTCCATCTCCAGAGTCCGCATGTTTCCGTTAACAAACTGCAGCAGTGGTCCAGAGAGGCCCGGTATGGCCTGCGAGGCGAAATTGTTGTCCTTATTAATTGTGTACTCTTCAGGATTGAAGAAGACGTCGAACTTCTCGCCCGTGTGTTCTACAGTTATTTGCGCTTTCACCAGACTCATGAAGGTGCCTCGATGTCTTGAATAGTCGGAAAGTCGTTATCCGCTCTCTAGAAAACCTTCCCCATCCTTTCTTTATGGGCCACGATCTGATCGTCGATGCGCCGCATCACCTGTTCGGTCAATTGTTCGAGATTCAAACCGTTCACAGGCGTCGCGAAAGGCGCTCTGCCGTGCATGATGGTTGGTGCTGTCTTGTTTAATTCGCTCAGCTGCTCCAGCAATTTTGTTTCGGCTCCTCGGGCGCTCTCGACGATTTTGCGAGCCGTCAAATCCTGTTTAGTTACCATCGAAGTTGGCCCGTAGTGCTCAACACGTCGCGTTTCCTCAACTACTCGCCGCGCGGTCTTGATACTTTCTTTTGTAATCAGCTCGAGATGTTCAGTTTGAATCCCAGCTGTTAGCAGACGGCGAAACACTCGATTCAACGGTGGTTTCATTGAATAGGACGGCAAAGCCAAGTTGAGGCCGCTTCGCGCTTTTCCCGTCGAGGCGGTGAAATCGTCTACTTCACCAGCTACGATGTTGCGGCTTTTCAACACCATCCCCGCCCCGGTTCTGACACCTGTTAAAGAGTCCTTTCGGAACTCAGAAGCGCTGCCTGGGCGGCTGCGGGAATTCAGAAGCGATAAAGACCTGTTTGCGTTTAGGTGCTGTAGGATCGGACGCACAACGAGATTAATGCGCGGAAAGAGTGACCACGCTTTCAATTCCCAGCGATGAGCAGACCGATGAATGGGAATCGCAGGACGCAGCAACTCCATCACGGCCATGCGGTGGCGCGAGTAGATCCGTCGCCGCCCGGCAGACAACGACCGCGCCCAGCTGGACCAGCGGTTGCCCGGTGTTGATTGCATCGGCATGCGCCAGTGTAAGTTTGCAAAAAAGTCGTTCATTACTCCCCGCCTGTATTAAGGCGGCGGTTGATAGTGGAGATTTCCTCCACCCACCGCCTGCGCTCCGCGTGTTCCAAATCGAGAATCGTGTCCGGCGGCCAATGGAAGTGATAAGCCACGAAGGCTACCTCCTCGTACAACTTTCCGAGGGGGTAGCCTAGAACCCCCCCAGGCCGTTCAACTCCACCGCAAACGTGTGCTCACACTTGGGGCAAGCCGTATCCAGTGCGGCCTTCCCGTTGTGATTGATGCGGTTGTAGAACTCCTGGAGGTAGGCGAGATCGGCCGCGTAAAGCCCTTCAATAACTTTGGGCGTCACCATGGAAATCGAGCCCAGCCTGGTCACCACTCGCGAGAGGAGAATGATGATGAGATAGGCTTCGTTCGCCTGCACGCGCGGATCCTTGATTGGGCCAATTTCGTCCAACGCGGTCGCCAGCCTCATCGTGCCTTCCCGATGAAGCGTGCCCTCCTCATCCTGAAAGCCAAGAGGGAGCGTGAATTCGTATTCTGTCTGAATCATCTCTACACCCTTTCAACCTTTTCGACCGCCAACTCGAGCGTTTCGATGGCTACATCTGTTCCCTTCGCACTAAAGTCCGCGCTGTCCCATTTCGTGGGCCAGGCCTCGAAAAAGTTCCAGCGAATTTTTTCCTGCCCTTCCAGGTCGAGCAGGACGATGCTGCCGCTCTTGCGCTCGATCTTTCCCTTGGTCACGTCGCGGTACCAGTCGTAAAGTTCACGCGAGTCAGTTAATCCCCACTTGAGAGTAATGTTCGGATACTTCGTCTGGCCGGGCAGCTTACGAACGGTATTCTCCGGCATTCCACCTTCCCGGTATTCAATCGGGTCGTTGCTTGCGCCGAAGCCGGTGCAGTCTGAGAATCCCGCCTGCGTAATGCCATCAATCTCAACGAGGAAATTGAAATTGCGATAAGGGTCAACACGTGCTCCTGTTGCCATTGCTTACTCCTTTCGATTTCATGCCGTTGCGGGCGCCGAATAACTACGACTCCAGCCCGGTCAGTTGGGTGATACGGAATATGACAAACTCCGCCGGCTTCACGATCGCCACGCCGATCTCAGTGACCACCTGGCCCAGTTCGCGCACGTCAGGTGGATTCGTCGTATCGTCGCACTTGACGTAGAACGCCTCCTCTGGCGTAACACCAAAGAGCGCGCCGCTGCGCCAAACGTTTGTCAGGAATGCGGTAACTGCGCGCGTGATGCGTTGCCAGAGCGCGCGATTGTTTGGCTCGAAAACGACGAACTGCGTCCCCTCATCGATCGACTCGGCTAAAAAAAGCATCAACCGCCTGACGTTGATGTACTTGAACTCGCCATTGGCATTACCGCCGAGAGTGCGCGCCCCCCAAACTTTTATGTTGCCGTTAAGATTGCGAATCACATTGATGCCGTCCGGATTGAGCAGATCCTGCTCGTTCTTGCTCGTTAGGTATTCGAGCCCCAGCACGCCTCGCGGTGTGACGTTCGCCGGCGCTTTGTGAACTCCGCGTTCGGCATCGACGCGCGCGTAAACCCCTGCCATGTGGCCGCTGGGAGGAACGAAGATCAAACCCTTCGTCACCGGATCGGCCTTAGTCACAGGATCAAAGACCCTGAGCCAGGGGAAGTAGAGTGCGGCAAGGTTGCTATCGCTAACGGTTCCCTGAATTGCCGCCGCGTTAATAGCGGTGTTGCGCTGGCCGTCGATGATGGCAAAACGGTCCTTCATGTTTGCGCAGTGATCGATTACGGCCGTTTGCACGCCGGCATCGAGCGCGCCCGGCACCGCCACGATCGCGATTTCGTCGATCGGTTCCAGCAGCAGTAACGCAGCTTGAATCTGGGCAACATCTTCGGCGTTGGCAACGCGAGTTACAAAACAGGCAGTGCCGCCGTTGTTGAAGAATCCATAGACGGCGTGCGCGAGCACGTTATTGCCCGCTTGAAAGTCGCCAAACTTCGTCATGAACTGACTCCAACTGGAAATGAGCTGCGGAGTGCTGGTGATCAGCCCCGGAGGGTTGAGCGGAGTCAATTCGTAAAAGTCGTCGGGAACCGTATTGTCGGGATCGAGTGGACGGCCCGGCCGGAAAGGCATGGTAAAGGCTGTGCCGTTAGGGTTTGGTACTGTGGGATCCACTTCCCCAATGAACGCAGCGGTGCTTGTGCCCACACCGGTAATCGGCGGAACGCCGGGCACTTCTTCGACATACACACCGGGTGATAAATAGACTGGCATTTCGCTCCTCCTTCTCGGTCAAGAGACTTAGTTCTGCTATGGCAATAGAGTGACGTCGTAGGCGTTCAAGACCGCCCCCGGCACTACGATTGGTTTATCGGCTGTGGTGAATCCGGTGGCGGCAGTACGAAGCGTGTAGTTACCCGCATCCAGATTGGCAAAACTGAAGCGGCCCAGATCGTTGGAAGTTGTGACTCGCTGCAACTCCAGAATGGTTACCTCAGCGTTGGGAATGACGACGAGTGTGTTGCCGTCTCTAACGATTCCGGCAATCTCAAAGAATTCCACCAGCACAGGTTCGACGACACCAGGCGGCATCTTTTCTTTAATGATCATGTCCTTCGTCACGACGGGCGGACCTTCAGGTGTTTCCAGACCGAGGTCGATCGAGATCGTGACTGATACGTGGAAGGCCGGACGGGGCACGCTGCCGAGCGCACTCCAAAATTCGCCCGCGCTTTTTCCGTCTTCCATTTGCGCAACCATGGTCGGCGGCGGAAACGGCTGTGGCGGAACAGCGAGGCTGCCCTGCAAAAACGGTGCCGGGATAACTGGGAAGCGACTTAGCCACGCCAGCGCCTGGCCCAACAACTGATGTTCTTCCGCCACGCCCGCGCCCCCACCCTGGTTGGACCATGTAGTAACTAGATAAGTGCAATCCACCCGCAGGGGAGGCATGCGGCGCACGTAGTTGGTGCCCACCTGTCGGATGATCGGTTCCGGATCCCGGAGCAAGCGGTTCTCTTTCACTTCGTATAAAAAGAGGTTCACTGTTGGTTGTCCCGGTGCAAATGTTTTGTTGGGCGGCTCAAAGCTCACGTCCGCGGCCCTCAACTCAACCGGCGCCGCCGCGTCGTCAAGAATCGTTCTCATGGTGGCGTCTAGATCCTGAAACATGCCGATGGTGTCTTTCAGTCTCCCTTAGGCTTCGACCTTGGTTTAGCAACGTGAATGTTGGTTGCCTGCTAGGCTTTTCGTCCTCTCATTCCAGCGCTGGTAATGTTTCGAGTTCCGACCCGTGCAAGACTCTGTCCATCTTTTGATACTCGCGTCGCGTAGCTCGTAATAAATGCGACATCGAAACGCAGCCACCGTCTGCTGCGGCGTGAAATGCCGCAGCAAACGCGATGTTCTTGATATTGCCCCCGCTTAATTTGTATTGAGTCGCCAGGTGTTCGAGATTGACATCGTCGCTAAGAGAAATCTCACGCGGCCAAATTCCCTGCCAGATCCGCAACCGGCTCTCCACGCTGGGAAAAGGAAACTGCACGATGAAGGCCAGGCGCCGCACGAAAGCTTCATCCATGTTTTGCCGAAGGTTGGTAGCAAGCAATGAGATGCCTTCGTACTGTTCCATTCGCTGCAGCAGATACGCCACCTCGATATTTGCGTACCGGTCATGGGCGTCATGAACTTCAGATCGTTTTCCAAACAGAGCATCAGCTTCGTCGAAAAACAGAATGGCGTTGGCTTGTTCGGCCGCATCGAAGATCCGCTCGAGATTTTTTTCGGTCTCTCCGATGTATTTACTGACGACTCCCGCCAGATCCACCTTGTACAACTCGAGTCCCAGTTCATTCGCAATCACTTCGGCGGCCATCGTTTTTCCGGTGCCTGAAGTTCCGGCGAAAAGTGCATTGACGCCTTTGCCGGAGGAGAGTTTTCGATCAAACCCCCATTGATGAAGCACCCGATGCCGATGCATCATCCGCAAAACGATTTCGCGGAGCTGTGACATCGCATCGTCGGGCAGCACCAGGTCGTTCCACGTTTGAATTGACTCGATCTTGCGCGCCAGAGAAGCGAGCTCCTGGCCAGAGTGACGCCGTGCTGCTGTGAATAGGTCTTGGGGAGTGGGCTGAAGGTCGCCCGAAACAGGCTCCTGTTGGTGTGCGGTGCGCCACAGTGCTTGTCCACACGCCGTTTCGATCGCATCGGTGATTTGATTCTGGTTGAGCCGGAAACGATCGGCGATAGCCACCACAGTCTGCGAGTCAACGTCCACACTCGCATTCTCGAGGCCTCGCTGCCACGACTCATATCGCTCCTCAAAAGTCGCGACGGAAAACGGCACAACCATAACGCCCTTCCACTCGCCGGACAGTGACGACCAGGGCTTTGATCCCGCCATCACAACCACACCTTCGACTTGTTCACTAAGAAGTTTCGGCAAACGTTTGTGCCGTACGTCTCCCCGAAACGCGTCAAACTCATCGAGATAAAGCACGGCATTTTGAAGTTTTGCTTCGCGACAAATCAGTTTGACAATCTCGTCATCATCGGCCTCGCGCGTTATTGCCTGGCTCATATCCACCGTCAATAAAGAAGCGCCGATACCGGAGGCGAGCGCCTCCGCGACTTCACGTTTGCCGGTGCCGGGCCTGCCTTCAAAATAGAATCCGCGCGCGTGGTGCTCCCGAATATTTTTGATTAGAAACGGAAGCGCTTGCTTCGTACTGGCCGTAACTTGCACCTCATCTAACGCGACAGCGGGTTTCGACAACTGGCAATAAGGTCGCAGGCGGTCATCCAGACTTAGTTGGCCCAACAGCATTCGCACGACTTGCGGATCTAATCTGAAATAGTGCGCCAGCCGCGATGGTTGCGACTGATGAGGATCTGGGAAAACGTGGATTAGCCCGAACCGCAGCAAAGGCGCTTCAAGCGCAAAATGGATGCGCTTTTCAATCTTGTCTTCCGCCGAGCCGCACAAAAGGTTCAACGCAAGATCCAGGGTGGGATGCCGTCGAGTAACGTCGTCTTGCAGGTACGCGTAAAGACGTTCGTAACGGAGATCAAGTTCCGGAGCGAGGGCCAGGCAAACAACGTCGAGGTCGAAGTCGGAAAGTAAAAACGACTGTCTCAAGTGATCGAGTTGCGAGGTAGAGGCGTGGGCTGCCGGTACCGGAATGTCTTCAAACACGCTGAGCGTCGGCGTTCCGGGTTCGCGAGTGAGCAAATCTTCGGCATCGGCATGACTGAGGTAAAGGCCGCGGAAGGTATCCGCAGCGGCTTTTGATCCGTAAGCCAGCTCGGCCTTGCGGACTGCGTGCTGAAGCAGGATATCCAGTCGGCTTAACGCGGACAGCAGCTCACGAGAGGAGACTGCAGCCGGTCCGACTTTGACTTCTTCAAAAGCAGCGTTCATCTATGTCTGGCGCCCAATCAAAAACGGATGCACCTGGACGGCACACCCGACAGTCCCAGCCTCGTTAACTACGGCGCCTCGGTGGTCTCTATCAACACCGGGGTAAGTACGTTGGGTTGGCATCAACCTTTCCTCATCAGCTGTATTCCTCATCACTTGTCGACAAATTAATGGATGTACGCATTAACAACGTGGAGAGCGGGAATTATCGTTTGGGTGAAGACGGCCGTTGGCAGCTTCCGAGTTCTCTGAAAACTTTGCGTCTGCTTCCCGCAAACCCAGGGTCGTAATGCGATATGAGACTTGGGCGTCCTTTCCTCGGTGTTCGCTGATAAACTTTGCATCGATCAGCTCTTGAAGCGCCTCTTTGATCGTGGCAACTCGCGGAGTGAAGCGCTGCTCCGGCAACCACCACTGAACGATTCCCTCCAGGGTGTCCTGCGCCTCAGGATTTCTGCGCAAGTAATCCAAAATTGCCTGCGCAGTCTCGGATAGAGTTTGCTCTTGCATCAGACTAATTGCTGGCCTGGGTTCTAATCGCAACCTGCAATCGTCGAGCCAGCACAAAAGCCCCGAGGCTTTTGCGTTAAGGGTTGTAAACCCGGTCTTTTTTGTCCGAGAGACTTAATGTGAAGCGGCGAGTTACTTTAATTTGAAAGAGTTAGCGGTAGGACAAAATTGTCATAGCGGTGAGAGCAGTCGCGCAAAGGAATGCTACTCACTTCGAACTGCTATGAGTTGAGGAAAACGGCGGGCTTATGAAGCTGAGTGATAACGTTTAAGAGGCTCTGCGCTTGAATCTGGTCACATCGATCTCGTGTTTTTGAATCAACTGCCAGAAGGCCCGCCGGTTTTTCTGTGCCACTTGCGCTGCTTGCGTGATGTTACCTTTGCAGACTGAAAGAACGCCAAGAATATAATTCTTTTCGAAGCGAGCGATCTCTTTCGCTTTCGCTTCCTGCAGGGACTCGCGTCGTCGATCGAGATCGGTGTTTGAAAGAAGCAGATCACCAACTTCAATCTTCTTACCGGTACATAACACTATGGCGCGCTCGATAGCGTGTTCCAGCTCGCGAACATTTCCCGGCCAGCTGTAGACCATCAGTAAATGCAACGCCTCCTGCGAAAATTCGCCGATTTCCTTTTCACATTCGCGCGCGTACTTGGCCAGGAAATGGTGTGCGAGCAAAGGAATATCCTCTTTGCGATCACGCAAAGGCGGCAGCGCAATAGAAATGATGTTTAAGCGATAAAACAGATCCTGTCGCACTTTCCCGTGGCCAACCGCCTCTTCCAGATTAGCGTTACTGGCAGCGATCACGCGTACGTTAGCTTGCTTCATTTTGGGCGAACCAAGCGGGCGATACTCTTTCTCCTGCAGAAAACGCAGCAGCTTTACCTGGGCTAATACTGGAAGACAGTCGATCTCGTCCAGGAACAACGTGCCGCCGTTGGCCTCTTCAATCAGTCCGGTTTGGAGGCTTACCGCACTCGTAAAAGCTCCTCGTTCGTGACCGAACAGTTCGTTCTCAACTAATTCAGCTGGAATTGCGCCGCAATTTACCGGCATAAAAGGCTGGCCGGCACGGGCGCTGGAATAGTGAATCGCTCTGGCGTAAAGCTCTTTTCCTGTCCCGGTCTCGCCAGTCAAAAGGACGTTGGCGTTCCATTTAGCGATTTCCGGAATTTTTTCGATTAGCGTAAGAAACGCGCCGCTTTCACCAACCAAACCTCGGCGCTCGGGCGACATAGGTGAAAGCGAACGTTGTTGCTCGTGGAACTCTGCCTGCCCCACAAGTCTTAAACTACGCGTTAGAACTTCTCCAGCTTTTAGCGGTAGCGTAACGAAATCTTCACATGCAACTGTGGCAAGTCCAGAAAGTTCCTCGGGTTCGCCGGGCTCGACGATCAAAACGAGCGGAGCGGCATAGCTTTGTCGCACCAAATTAACAAACGGAGCTATGGAATCCAGCTGTGATTGTTTTCCGGGCAGGAAAATGATTGAAGGTTCAGAACCTTGGATTTTTTCCGACAGGCGCGGCGAAGTCGCAGCTCCTGCCATTCGCGCCGTGCATGTATCCAAACTGAAATGAGGTTCCAAAATCTGCCTGAGGGGGGTAGCCAACTCTTGGTTTGCCTGCCCGTCATTATTCACGAGCAGGGCTTTCTTTCGTTTCATCTCTTAGCACCAAAGCATTGGAGGTTGCTCGTTGAGAGACGACAAAGCCAAAGCGATTGTTTCGATCAAGCCTATTGGTCGTTACCCAACTTAACGGTGCGGATAGGGGGAACCCGCGAGAAATATTGAGGAAACAGAGAAAACCTCGGCGCAAACACTTCGCCAAAGTATCTCCGCGTTTGAGTTGTACTGACTGCGAGGAGTCGGGTTTTTTTTGACAGTCGGGAATCTACTCCGCGCTCGGAGGGATGTCAATGATTTGCTCGAACCACTCCTGCACTAAAAATGTCGGTGTCGAATTGCAATCTGGCAGTAAAAATCGCCCGAACCGTTAAGGAAAACTAAACACGACGCGAAGCTGGAATCAACGACTCGTGAATATGGATCGCAGCCATCGCTCCTTCGGCGGCTGCGACAACCGCCAGCTGTGAATTGGGCGTGATGTCACCCGCCGCGTAAATTCCTTCGACACTGGTCTGCTGATTCTTATCAACCCAGACAAAATCATCCTTCTTTCTGCAGCCGAGCGTTTCGTGCAACCGGCTCGCGGGCTCGACTCCCAAATTAAAGAAGAGTGCATCACATTCCAGCGGCTCGCCCGTCTCAAAGCGCACGCGTTGCAACTGTCTGTTTTTCAAATCGCCCTCAAGAGCAATCACCTTCTCATGCCGAATGGCGATGTTGAACTCAGCAAGTTTGGCAGCGCTTGCTTGACTGATATCAGCGGCATGATCGTTTGTTAGAAGCGTTAGCTTGTCTGTCCAGGTCAAGAGTTCGAGCGTAAAGCCAACAGCACGCTTGCCATACCCCAGGACGGCCACGGTTTTATCTGACACTTCATAGCCATCGCAGTCCGGACAGTGGTGAACGCTGGAACCATAGAATTCGCGGAAGCCCGCGCAATCAGGAGTCAAATCTCGCATTCCCGTGGCCAATAGCACGCGGCGAGTTAATAAAGCGTGACTTTCCGGTTGCTTAGTTGTCACCTTGAATAATCCGTCACGCGCCTTCTCAATCTTAGTCGCGGTCGCCTCGATTATTCTTCCGCCATGGATGAGCAATTCCTCGGTTCCCCGCGCGAGCAACTGCGCGGGAAGAATGCCATGATGACCGAGAAACCCGTGAATCCCTTGCGAGTAACTGTTTCGCGGTTTGTTGTGGTGCAGAGTCAACACCTTGCGACGATAACGCGCCAGGAATAGCGAGGCAGAAAGGCCCGCAGGTCCAGCGCCAATCACTATGCAATCGAAAAGATCTTCTCCCATGTACCCAACTATACATAATTAGTTTTCTCGGCGTGTGCAGAGTTAGTTCTTTACCGCATGCATGATTCTCTCACTTTTTTAAAAGTGCGAGGCCAGCCTTTATTACCAAAAGTTCACGGTTGATAAGGCTGGCCGTCGTATTCTGCATTTCCTATCAAACGCCTGTCTGCAGAGTCTCGTTCTACGAGGGGCCAGATGTCGGCCCCTTCTGGACCGTAGACTTACAGGGTTTTTGGGAAACATCGACCCCTGCCCTTCGGACACGGTCGAAGTGCATGCGTAAATATAAAGTGGCCGATCTGTCCTCCTTGCCTGGCGCCGACTTCGTCAGCGGTGCGGAAGTGAATTCCCGAATAAACTCGAGCATCAATAACCTCCTCAATACCTTCACTAAACGTGTCCCATTGGCGTGTGACACCCGTAATTGTAGAGGTGATGGGCAGGTCTGGATCGTCTCCGAAGATGAGTTGCATGATCGTGGCAATGGACGCGCTATTTGTTGAGTGCCCTGATGCGTATTCAGGGTGTCGCGGCGTTGGAAATAGCGGGGTCCACGTTGGGTCTGCAGTAGTCAAATCGTTTCCGTCCTCGCCGCCGCGCCGGATAGCAGGCTGCGGCCGCCAGAAATTGTATTGGTACTTCCCTGCCCAACACGCGATGCCGGAGTCAGCCGCTGCCAGATAGACCAGCGCAAAGGCACGTGCCGTGGCTGATAGGTCGAAGTCGCTGGCTGCAACAAGCTGCGACAGTGGTTGGTTCCAGATAGCAACTGGAGAGCCGAGCCAGAAGGTCGCGATCTGTGTCTGTTCGACGGTGCGAGTAGGGCTGTTGAGTGCTCCGATTACTTTTATTTCGTTGTAGTCCCGAGCATAGCGTTCGCTATCCAGGGCAGGCGGAGGCGGAATCCCAAATTGCGAGATGTTGTGGAGCACAAAAGGAGTGACCTCACCCCATCCCGGAAGTAGAGCAGGAAGGGCAGTGAGGGGCACCCAAACACCGGGCTGACCGGCTCCCGGAGCGGTGTAATTGAATTGGGCCTGTGCAGCGTTATCGTTGGCACGCGCTTCCAGAATAGCTGCGGCCGCTGCACGGCCGTACGCAACTCCAGGGTCACTGTCAGAAAGTCCATGCGCGGCGAGCGAGGCGAAGTACAGCATGTTCAAGTTCGACACCTGGATGGGCTGACTTGCAAAGATGTTCACCAGAGCGTGGTGGGCTGCCGCAATAGCTGCTGCTTCCGGTGAGGCGTTTGCCGGCGCAGCGCCTGCAGGTAAATAGGTCGCATACCTGCCTGTGATGCCGTTAACGGCGTCGTGGACAGCTACCTGAACGATGGCCATGACGCGCCCTTGTTGGACCGGTGCAAGATTCGATGCAGGTAATATTGTCAGCCTGACTGCCTCCTGGTTCCATTCCGTGACTACAGCTCCCGCCAGTGCCGCAGGAGCCACTTTTGGACTCTTCCCGAACCTCGCTCTTTGATGGGCGATCAGTTTTCGCCCTGTGGCGGTGCTAGGACCGTCGAACAAATTTGGATACGCCACATTTCCAGCGGTCCCTTCGGGCGTTGCCGAATGTACGATTGTTCCCTGGGGCCAGGGTGCGGCGGTCGAGAGTATCGCCCCTATTACTACTGCAATGACCAGACAATTTCTTAGCCGTTTAATCTTCATTTTGTCCTCCGTAATTTCTACGCTTTTCAATTTCCAAAAAATTTCTCGGAGTGTCGTCATGTCCAGGTTTGGTCTCATGCGGCACAGACAGCAGAATTTCTATTTGCTTGCGTGTAGGGGCACGCTTGTCTGCTCCTTCTTTGCCCAGCTTTTGTGCGATGATTCCTCTCCCGATGCGACGGTCCGAATAAAGGCGCTGGTTAGCGCAGCACTTGGGCGACTTGCCCTCTCCATGTACTAATGCGGGAAATGAGGCAAAAAACTTCAACGTCAGTTGAAAGAATTTTTTGGGTTCTCGTGGATAGAACTGAAGCCGAACAAAGCAGCCGGCAAGCAACCGTGTAGTTCATTGCGGAAGAAAAGGGTTTGGGATGATCGCGCCCGCCAGACGAAATCACCGGACTGCTCGTAGCATGGGGCGACGGTGACGAGTCCGCGCTCGAACGACTTATTCCCCTGGTCTATGCGGAGTTGCGTCAGCTGGCCCACCGTTACATGAGCCGTGAGCGACCGGGCCATACTTTGCAAACCACAGCGCTTGTAAATGAAGCCTACCTGCGACTCGTCAACTGGAAAGAGGTTCAGTGGCAGAACCGCGCGCACTTCTTTGCAGTCTCGGCCCAAATGATGCGCCGCATCCTTGTCGACTTCGCCCGCGACCGGCAGTACCTCAAACGCGGCGGCGGCGCACTCCGCGTTTCGCTTGGCGAAGCAACTGCAATTGCCGAGTGTCGTAGCGTCAGACTTAGTCGCCCTGGACGAAGCGTTGACGGCATTAACTGAAATGGATCGCCGGAAGGGCCAGGTGGTTGAGATGCGTTTCTTTGGCGGGCTGTCCGTAAAGGAAGTGGCGGAGGTGCTGAAGGTTTCAGAAGAAACAGTAATGCGCGATTGGCGTCTGGCGAAGGTGTGGCTGTTCAGAGAACTGGGGCGGGAGGCTGGTAGTGAAGCCTGAGCGGTGGCAGCAGGTAGAGCAGCTTTATCACTCGACTCTGGAAAAGGAAGTGAGCGAGCGAGCAGCGTTTCTTGCGCGAGCGTGTGCGGGCGACGAAGGGTTGCGTCGCGAGGTTGAGTCGCTCCTCGCTTTTGAAGACCGCGCTGAAGATTTCATCGAGTCACCAGCTCTCGATGTTGCGGCAAAGATGTTGGCCGACGGGCAGGATTCGACCGTTCCGGGTCAGACGATCAATCAGTACAAAATCATTTCTCCTCTCGGCGCCGGGGGGATGGGCGAAGTTTATCTCGCCGAGGACACGCGCCTGGAGCGCAGAGTTGCGCTCAAGTTCCTTCCAGCTCTCTTCACTCAAGATAAGGGACACCTGCGCCGTTTCGAGCAGGAGGCCCGCGCCGTTGCGGCCCTTTCGCACCCTAACGTTTGCGTGATTCATGAAGTGGTCGAGACTGGAGCAGGCCGTCACTGCATCGTGATGGAGTACGTCGATGGCGTGACGTTGCGCGAGCGTCTCGCGCAGGGACCAATGAAGGTCGGCGAGGCACTCGATGCCGCTATTCAAGTTGCTTCGGCACTTTCTGCGGCGCATGCGGCGGGAATCGTGCACCGCGACATCAAGCCGGAAAACATCATGCTTCGCCGCGATGGCTACGTGAAGGTCTTGGATTTCGGCTTGGCGAAGCTGACTCAACGTGAGGCTTCGCAAGGAAATCCTGATGCCACGACGAAGATGCTGGCAAACACTTCTCCGGGAATGGTCATGGGAACCGTTGCCTACATGTCGCCGGAGCAGGCTCGGGGACTTCCGGTTGATGCGCGTACTGACATCTGGAGCTTAGGTGTAGTGCTCTATGAGACGTTGACCGGACGGCGACCATTCGAGGGAGCAACACCAACGGATGTGATCATTTCAATTGCTGAACGACAGCCCGTCACCACTGGCGCGCTATGAACCGGAAGCGCCAACCCAGTTAGAACGGATCGTAAATAAAGCGCTGGCGAAAGATCGAGACGAGCGTTATCAGACGGCGGAAGATCTGCTGGTTGATCTGAAGAACCTGCGTCGTGAGTTGGAAATTGAGTCGGAAGTAGCGCGCTACAAACCAGATCTCGGGTCAACAGTCACGTCGAACAATCAGCAGGCAAGTACTTCTCGGTTCTTTCCCGTAACCCAGGGCCGCATTCTGATCCTGGCCGGGTTAATTGGGATCGTCGTCATTGTCGGATTAGTCTTCGCACGTTACTTTCGCCAGAGTTCCCCGCCCCCACCGCAAACAGAGATCAAATCGCTCGCTGTCCTGCCGATGGCAAATTTCTCAGGCGATCAAGCTCAGGATTATTTTGCCGATGGGATGACTGATACATTCATCGCCGGCTTGGCAAAGGTCGGAGCCTTAAGTGTGATTTCGCGGTCTTCGGTGATGCAGTACAAAGGGTCACAACGGCCGCTGGCGGAGATAGCTCAAGAATTGGGCGTAGATGCAATCGTGGTGGGATCAGTGCAACGCTTCGGAGAGCGGGTGAAAGTCAATCTGAAGTTAATGCGCGAGCCCGGAGGCCGAGAACTGTGGTCCAAAGAATACGATCGAGACCTGAGAGATATCCTGACGCTTCAGAACGACGTAGCACGGGGCGTCACCGAAGCAATTCAGATCAATTTGTCGTCGCAGGATCAAACGCGCCTGGCGCGCGCGCATCCTGTCAATCCAGTCGCCTATGACTATTTCTTGCGCGGGCGGTTTAACCTTAATCGTCAAACTAAAGCTGACAATGAAACTGCCATCGCAATGTTTGAGCGCGCCGTCGCTGCAGATCCAAACTTCGCCGCAGCTCACGCGGAACTGGCCCAGGCGTGTGTATGGCGGTTCTTCTTATTCACGCCCGATGAGAAACAGTGGGAGGAGAGGGCTTTCGTCGCTGTCGAGAAGGCACTTTCCCTGGATCCCGATCTCGGTGAGGCCCACCTTGCTCGTGGCCGGCTCCTCTGGACACCGTCGAATAAGTTTCCGCACGATAAAGCCATTCAGGAATATCGTCGTGCTCTGGCTTTGAATCCGAGTTTGGACGAGGCTCGAAATCAGCTCGCCCTTGTATACGGACATGTCGGACTTCTTGACGAGGCACTGCACGAATTAGAAAGAGCAGTTGCGATCAATCCGAGCAATACCATCGTCCGATTTCGGATCGGAGAAATGTTGCTGTTTCAAGGCAAGCATGAACAGGCCCTTACCGCTCTGCGTAACGTTCCCCAGGAAGTGAATCCAGCGTTAGTAGGGCACCAGATTGTTTTGGCTCTCTTCAATCTGGGAAGGAGAGAAGAGGCATCCACCACGCTGGAGCAGTTTTTAAGAGAATACCCGGAAGATAATCGCGGCCTTCTCACAAGCCTGCAGGCGATGCTGGCAGCTTCAGCTGGTAAGGAACGCGAAGCAGAGGAGAAAATTACCTCGGCCGTGAAACGAGGAAAGGGATTTGGTCACTTCCACCATACGGCCTATCACATTGCCTGTGCTTACGCGCTGATGAATAAACCTGATCAGTCAATCAAGTGGTTAGAGGAGGCGGCGGCGAATGGTTTTCCCTGCTATCCACTGTTCGCTAGAGACACCAATTTGGATAACCTCCGACAAGATGCACGCTTCCTCAAGTTCCTGGCAGACCAGAAGCAGCAGTGGGAGCGGTACCGAACGATTTTGTGAGCAGAGATGTAGGGGCGTCCCTCCGTGGGCGCCCCCGAATCCCAAACTAAGGGCGGCCACAGAGTGCCGCCCCTACAGAAATGAACAATGAAGCCTGAGCGCTGGCAGCAGGTAGAGCAGCTTTATCACTCGACTCTGGAAAAGGAAGTGAGCGAGCGAGCAGCGTTTCTTGCGCGAGCGTGTGCGGGCGACGAAGCATTGCGTCGCGAGGTTGAATCGCTCCTCGCTTTTGAAGACCGCGCTGAACATTTCATCGAGTCTCCAGCTTTAGATGTTGCGGCAAAGATGTTGGTGGAAGTACAGGATGCGACGGCGCCCGGGCAGACGATCAATCAGTACAAAATAGTCTCTCCGCTCGGCGCCGGGGGGATGGGCGAAGTTTATCTCGCCGAGGACACGCGCCTGGAGCGCAGAGTTGCGCTCAAGTTCCTTCCCGTTCTCCTCACTCAAGATAAAGGGCACTTGCGCCGTTTTGCGCATAACGGTAGCCGAAGGTTTTCCGTGCTACACACTCTTTGAGCGTGATTCGTTTCTCGATCCCATCAGAAAAGATCAAGCTTTCCTCCAATTCATGGCCGAGATGAAAACTCGCTGGGAGGGTTACCAGCGAGAGTTCGGGTAAGCGTTTGCCGAGATCACAGTTTCTAGCCGAAACACCGCACCATTTTGTAGGCGCGGCCGCCCTCTGTGGCCGCCCTTTTTTGAATTGACCCGCCCCTACATTGTTCGTCTTTCGAAGGCTGTCTTTCTCAAAGCGCATTCAAAAAAGCTACCAGGTCGGCTCGTTCTTCATCAGTGAAAACAAAACCAAAGTGGTTCTCGTAATGACGCACCACGTCCTCGAGAGTCGTCGCAATGCCGTTGTGAAAATACGGCGCACGAGCAGCGAGCGCGCGCAACGTCGGGGTCTTAAACTTACCAAGATCAGTCCAAAAGCCAGTGACTTGGCCCTGTCCGGCGTCAGTCAACTTGCGTGTCAGTTCCTGGTTCGCTCGGTTGCGGAAAGTGTACAGCGGCAGGTCTGGGGTACGCACTTCCTCCCAGGCCGTGCGGATGTCGAACAAGGCATTATTGATGTTAGTGCCGTTGTTTGACGAATTGTGGCAGCCGTTGCAACTGCGTCCGCCCGCATTGGTGTTGTTGAAGAGTTCCTGGCCGCGCGCAATTTGCGCACGTTTCGGATTGTCGTGATTAACCCAGGAGTCGAAAAGATCGAAGCGACCGGCGACCTTAGGCATCGTCGATAAAGCCTCAGGTCCACCGCGAGCGCCATCGGAATCAAGCCGTCCGGCGCCGGGAACGATCAGCTGAGCGGTAAACAGCGATTCTTCGAAAGCTACAATGTCGGCGATCACTTCAGGCGGCGCCGGCGAACCCTGCTGACCACCGGTAACGTTGCGTGTCGCTTGATTGACTAGTCCAGCGTGTTGGTCATTTCCGATACTATTGCCGCTGTCCCAGTTAACGGTCGCACTACCTTGCGCGAAGTTGATTGTCGGCATCGCTCGTCGCCAATGAACCAGCCGGTTAAGGCTGGCGAAACCGTGCGGATCCTCCACAGCTATTAATTCCCAGTCAGAGTTGGCTCGCGGAGTTCCACCTCTGCGGAACACGCCGCGGCTCAAGAGCATGCTGTAAGCTGCAAGCAGGTTCTCGACTGTTGGGTTCTGCGGGATCGCAGTCGGATTGTTGGCATCGAGCGGGTTGAAGATTGGATGCTTACCTTCAGTTTCATCGAACAAATGTTGCAACGTGCCCGGATTAATACTCCAGGCTTCTTCCGGGATATGACATGAAACACAACTGCGACCGTTTGTTCCCTGAGCCTGGAAGTATTCACCGGTGAGATCGACCGAGCCCTGAGTGCTGAACGTCGCTGACTTACCGCCCGGGTTTCGAAACAGGTAGTTATTGGGAATGCTACTCTGAACATCGGCACCGCTCGCGCTAACTTGTTCTGCAGTCAGATAAGATCCGTACAAACACACTGAACCAAGAAGAGCAAGCACCGCGACCGTCGGTCGTATCGCAAGGCGTAGACTCGGCGAGTTGGACACTTTCATCGCAGTTTCCTCCTCTTCTGGTCCACGAGTGGGAGTGAGTCGGGGACGGAGTTGAAGTAAATTTGGCTTGGGAACTTCGGGTTGCTCTCGATAGTAAGAGGCCGAGCCGGCTTACCTTCGCGTGGTCTCATAAAATTCAGGAAGATGTAGTTGGCGACATTGCGTCCTACTGATTGTCCGGCGACCTGGTCAAACGTGAAATGAATCCCGCCATAGACTCGGCTTCGCTCTTCTTCGTTCGCCATCGCCGTAAATCCAGGATAAGAGCGGGTGGCCCCGCCTACGCCTTCCCAAGTATGTTGAAAGGCAATGTCGTCGCGCCCGAAAAACAACCCGAGCGTGGTGGACTGCGACGTTCCGATTGCCGCGTGGTTTCCCGCATAAGTCGGATATGGCGGATTGCCAATTAGCGATGACCAATTTTCCGCTTGCGTCGTGTCAGAATTCCCGTCCTCATTGGCGCGGCGTATCGCGGTCACAGGCCGCCACAAACCGTGGACGAATTTGCTGGTCATGGTGGTTTGCAGCGCATCATGAAAGCTGATGTTCATCAGCGCGAACAGCCGCGCGTTTTCTACCGTCGTCGTTTCGCGCTCAAGCGCGACGGTGCGGGCGACGTTGTTCCAAACAAACCACACCGTGGTCGGAGTGTTGACATTCGCCCAGAGCCGCGCCACTAGTGTTTGATCGGGAGTGCGTGTCACGCTGTCCGCCGCGCCAATTTCTTTGACTTCGTTGAAGGAGGCCGCATACTCCGCACTAGTCAACAATGGTGGAAGATTCGGCGCAAATTGAGTATTTGAAGTGATGGCAAACGGAATAACCGCGGGGTAGTGCGTAAAGGCTGCCGGAGCAGGAGCCGGCTGCCAATTACCCGCCGTCGTCGGCAAGACGTAGGGCGGCGGTGTTACGTTCCAACCGTCATTGGCACGAGCCGCCAACAGTTGAGCGGCGACAATTTGGCCGACCCTGCTGCCTTGCCGCAATCGATTTGGCTGAATCCCGTTAAGCGAATTGGCTAATTCCATAGCGAAGACGTCATGCCGGGTCGGATACAATGCCGCTAAAACATCATGCGCGGCTTGCGCGGCAGCGGCTTCGATTGAGGCGTTTTTCGATCCCGGCACATCCGTCAAGTAAGGCGTGTAACTGCCGTCAATCGAGTTGACCGCATCGAACATCGCGGCGTGCATCATTGCAAAACTTCGCACTGGGAAAATGGTTGCTGGTTGTTGTCCGGGCGTGCGGATGGTTTCTTGCAGAACCCGATTCCACTGCAAGATGACATCTTCAGACGGCACAAGCAGATTTGCTGTGTTGTCGCTCTGCCCCCAAACGTGTATCTGGGAGGAAAGTAATAACGCCACCATCAGAACGTATTTGGCAATTAGTTTGTAGTTCATTTTCTTTTCCCTTTACTGATGTCGAGCAAAAGCCCTTTGAACAGCCCAGCCGCGCGGAGCCTTGTTTGTGGACGTGGAGGCTAGACCCTTCCTGCAAGGCGTGCTCTGTGGCTCTATCTCACAGCGATCTCCACCTTCTGCGACTTTCCACCTCTTTCTGCCAATCTATATTCCCTCGCGAGATCACGCTCCGCGCGGGAAGGATTGACTTCGCAGCCAAGGTCGTTTTCGCTCAAAAAAATCCGAGATAGGAAATAACGATCGCCATAGCGATTGAAAATAATTCGCGCTGGTTTTCGTGTGCCTGCGTGCTCGGCTTGCCGCGCGAGCAACAGGACACTCTCCGTTCCGTCACTGCTACTAACCAGCAACGTGTTTCCCGAGATCAGCTTGATGCTGTAGCTACCGGCGCGCAGTGAAGCCTTTCCGGCTGTAAAGTCGAAGGGTATGTTTGTGGCGATTTGGTATCCCGTTTGTGCCTGTGCAGAGGCCACAGTCAGGGTTAAGAAAAGGCCGAATGTCGCGAGTCCCTTCAAGAATTGTTTTTTCATGATGATGTTCTCCTTTTTGTTCTTCCTCGCAGTGGCTGAAGCTAACCAGCCGCTTGAATATTGGCTGCCGGGGGACCAGGGTGAATTCGCGCTTCAACTACTAAAGCGGAGTCGGGAATCAAATCCCCTCACTGCGGGAAGGGTGTTAGAATCGCAGCCTGCGGTTTCTTGCATTCCTCAACCCAGTTCATAGAAAGAGACGACTGTGAAAAAAGGAGAAGCCAGCCAGTCAGGTTTCGGGGCAGCGCCAGAAGGAATTACTCAGCTTCTCTTGAAATGGAGCGGAGGTGACAGTTCAGCGCGTGAAGAGCTGATGCCTTTGGTGTTCGGTGAGCTGCGGAGACTGGCGGCGAGGTACTTGCGCCGTGAACGCGTCAACCATACCTTGCAACCCACGGCCTTGGTTAACGAGGCATACTTGCGGCTGGTCGATCAGCAAAAAGTTAAATGGCAGAACCGCGCGCAGTTTTTCGGTTTAGCAGCAAGGCTGATGCGAAATATCCTGGTGGATCACGCTCGTAGTCATCAAGCGGCTAAACGTGGTGGCCAGCAATTTAGCGTTTCCCTAAGCCGCGCGGATCGAGTTTCCGAAGAGCCAGAGATTGATCTGATCGCGTTGCACGAAACTCTGGAACGCCTGGCAGCACACGATCAGCAAAAGGGGCGCATCGTTGAGTTGCGCTTCTTTGGCGGGCTGACCATTGAAGAAACAGCCGAGGTTTTAGAGATTTCACACGCGACGGTCGAGCGCGACTGGAAAATGGCCCGGGCATGGCTCCGGTGCGAGCTGGGATAAATCTGCAACCATCTTCTACTGAGGGAGTTTGCGTTTCGGGTGCGCTTAAATGTTCGAGAGGTCGCGGAAGAGAGGTTTTACTAGCCGCGGCCGCGAGAAGCGACATTCACCATGACATCCCAGCACTGGCAAAACTTGGATCGGCTTTTCCACTCCGCTCTGGAGCGGCCGCCCGAGGAACGGGCCGCCTTTCTTGCGGAAGCTTGTGGGACGGACGAAGCCGTGCGCCAAAAAGTAGAAGCTCTTATCACAGCCCATGAACAGAGTGGCGAATTTCTCGAGACTCCAGCTTTTGAACTCGCAGGAGCGAAGCTTGATCGGGCAAGTCCTATAGTTAATGGAATCCTTGGCCATTACAAAATTTTAGGCACGCTTGGCATCGGCGGGATGGGCGAGGTTTATCTTGCTAAAGACGAAAAGCTTGACAGAAAAGTTGCCGTCAAAATCCTCAACGACGAATTCAGTCAGGACGACTCTAGTCTCAACCGCTTCATTCGTGAAGCAAAGGCTGCTTCCAGCTTAAACCATCCGAACATTCTGGTCATTCACGAAATCGGCGAGTACGAAAACACAAATTACATCGTCAGCGAGTTCATCAAAGGCAAGACTCTGCGCGAGATATTAAAGGAAAGAACTCTACAACTCTCGGAAGTCTTGAACATCTCGATTCAAATCGCGGACGCACTCTGCACAGCTCACTCTTCAAACATTATTCACCGCGACATCAAGCCCGAAAACATAATCGTGCGCCCCGACGGAGTGGTGAAAGTCCTGGATTTTGGATTGGCAAAGCTCGTGGAAGAGAAAAATCGGTCCATTTTCGGTTTGGAAGAATCCAGTCTCCAACAAAGCCAAACCGCCAAAGGCGTGATTTTGGGCACGGTTAGTTATATGTCGCCCGAACAAGCCAGAGGTAAACGGGTTGATGCGAGAACCGATATTTTCAGCTTTGGCATACTGCTTTATGAAATGCTCACCGGAGAGCAGCCTTTTACAGGCGAAACCGTAAATCACACGATTGTCGCTATTCTGGAAAAAGATCCGCCGCCCGTGTCGCAATTTATTAAAAGTTATCCGCCCGAAATAGAAAGAATTATCAAAAAATGTCTTGCGAAAAAAGCCGACAAGCGATACAGCGCTGCGAAGAGTTTGCTCGACGACCTTAAAGAACTCAAAGAAGAATTAGCTTTTCAATCAAAGCTCGAACGCAGCTCCTCACCAAATAAACGGGCAGCCGAAAGGCAAATTATCAGAGGTGCCACCGCGCAAAACTCAATCGCCATTTTGCCGTTTGCAAATATGAGCAACGAAGCAGAAAACGAATATTTCTGCGACGGCTTGGCAGAAGAACTTCTAAATGCGCTGGCGAAGATCGAAGACTTGAAGGTTGCGGCTCGTACGTCGGCGTTTTCATTCAAAAACAAAAACGTTGAGATCAGCGACATTGGAAAAACTCTGAACGTCAACACTGTTCTAGAAGGCAGCGTAAGACGTTGCGGCAATCAGCTGCGAATCTCGGTGCAGCTTGTCAACGCGGCAGACGGCTATCATCTATGGTCGGAACGATACGACCGCGAGATGCGGGACATTTTCGACGTGCAGGATGAAATCACGCTCGCTGTCGTTGATGCGCTGAAAGTGAAACTGTTCGGCGAAGAAAAGGCGGCGATTCTCAAGCGCTACACCGACAACCCTGAAGCTTATGAACTCTATCTGAAAGGACTTTATCATTCTTATAGGTGGACCGATGAGGGCTTCCGGAAAAGCATTGAGTATTTCGAGAGGGCGTTGGAAAAAGACCCGGAGTTTGCACCAGCTTACGCCAAAATCGCAGATCACTATCACTTTTCTTCTCACATCGGTCTGTTTTCTCCTCAAGAGATATTCCCGAAGTGGAAGGCTGCGGCGGAGCGCGCTCTGGAAATAGATGAAGGTTTAGCCGACGCTCATCTGGCGATGGCTCACGTCTATTTTTATTACGAGCGGGATTGGGCAGAAGCCGAACGCGAATTCGAGCGAGCCGTCGAGCTGAATCCGAACAGCACAGACGCGCACAAGTATTACGGATTATTTCTGGCTTCCAGAGAACGATTTGATCAAGCAGTTACGGAAGGCAAAAAGGCGCTTGCGTTAGACCCTCTTTCCATTGCTGTGAACATAGTAGGCGGCTTCATATATTTGTTTGTTGACCGCTTGGATGACGCGCTCAGATTATTTCGACAGATGATTGAGTTGGACCCAAATGCCCCTCAAGGCTACTGGGTTGGCGGCAGTTTGTTGATGGCGAATGGAAAGTATGAAGAGGCTGTCGAAGCGTTTCAAAAATCTTTGAGTTTAGGCGACAACCAGATGGCGTTAGCTAAACTGGGGTGCGCTTACGGTCTCGCCGGAAGACGCGACGAGGCTCTGAAAATTCTCGATCAACTCTTTGAAATGAGAGAGCGGCAATACGCCGCCCCGTTCAACATCGCGCGTGTTTACGCCGGGCTTGGGTATAACGACAACGCTTTTGAGTGGTTGGAAAAAGCCGTCGAGGAGCGCGACGCCGATTTGGTTTTTCTCAAACGATACGTTGAAGCCGGAGCCGGAGTTTATTTTGGAGAAAACTTTTCAACCGATTCGCGCTACGAGGATATTTTGCGCGCCCTCGGTTTGCCAACGTCCGACAAGAGCCAAGCCCAGACGGCGACGCATTCTCACGCTGCAACGAGTGATAAGGAGATTTTAGCAACTGCTGGTAAACCGAACGAGCAAACACCACAAACAGACAAACAAAAACCACAACTGCAAAGTTCTGCTCCACTCGATGCCGGAAATTTAACTGCATTTCAGCAAGCGACGACGCGCGCCGCGAACCAGAGAACCGCCGAATCGCAAAACAATTTTTCGCGCACAAGTAAACGGCATAAACCGCTCGCTAGTTTTGCGGTTTTGGTATTACTCATCGGTGCGATCAGTCTGGGCTATTACTTTTTCTCGGTGAGAAAAACGGCTTTGGGCACAGAGGGCAAAAAATCAATTGCCGTGCTGCCATTCAAACCGATCAACGTGGCTAACCGCGATGAGATTTACGAGATCGGTATCGCCGACGCGCTGATAAACCTGCTTGGTTCGACGAAAGGGTTAGTGGTCCGACCGCTGAGCGCGACACGCAGGTATGCCGATGTCGGGCAAGACCCGCTGGCCGCGGGGAAGGAACAGAAGGTTGACTACGTCCTCGCCTCGAATTACCAGCTGGCCGCCGGGAAGATCCGCATCACCGCACAGCTCCTTGACGTCACCAGCGGCCAGATTGAAGAAACTTACAAGAGCGAGAAGGACGCGGGCGACGTTTTCGCGATGGAGGACGCAATCGCGGCTGAGATCGGGAATCTCTTGCAAGCGCGGTTTGCGACTACTTCGAGCACTGAGGCTGCTAAGCGCGGAACCAGCAATGAGGAAGCTTATTTGCTCTATTTGCAAGGAAAGTATTTGCTGGACAAAGAAGAAACCACGGCTGACGCAAAACGCGCGATAGAACTCTTTGACAAGGCTGTGTCATTAGATCCGAATTATGCCAAAGCCTGGGCTGGTAAGGCTCGCGCTCATTGCGCGTTCGCGCATTGGGGCGGCAGCTCGTCCGACGCGGAATTTGCCAAAGCCGAACCCGCTATTGGACAGGCCTTGGCGCTCGACAAGAATCTGGCGGAGGCCTACGGGGTTCTTGGGATCATTAAAGCTGACTACGATTGGAATTTTCCCGAAAGCGAAAGACAATTCTTACGGGCAATCGAGATCGCTCCGGAATCTGATAACGTAAATCGCTGGTATGCCAGTCGGTTAGCCGGACAGGGACGTTCGGAGGAAGCAATCAAAAGGATTAAGACCGCTATTGATCTTAATCCTAATTCCCTTTTTCATCAGATCATTTACGGGCGAATTCTCTATTTCGCCCGGCGATACGATGACGCGATCACGCAGCTACAACGGGTAATTGAAATGGATTCAGCCCGTCCGGTCGCTTATAGCCTCCTGTGGCGGTCTTATCACCAGAAAGGTGATTACTCGCGAGCTTACGAATCTTTTATGAAGTTTCAGCGTTCAATCCGAACAACTGACGAAGTGCTAAAAAACTATGAAACTTCATATGCGAAGAACGGGTGGCAGGGTGTTTTGCTCAGGAATATCGAAATTCTAAAAGCTAACAACGCGAAAGGCTCCTATGCCTACAATATATCCGTGCTGTCTGCGCTCTTAGATCAGCGTGAGCAATCATTGCGTTATCTCGACGACGCCGTGAAGAATCGTTCATTAGACATTGGCGGTATTAACGGCGACCCGGGTCTCGATTTGTTACGCGAGGACCCGCGCTTCGCCGAATTGGTCAGACGCGTTGAAAACGAAGTTAAGCCAGCCACCTGAAGTACGAACTAGCGAGGGACATTTCCGCTGGCCAAAGGGCTAGCTGAGTTTCGACGAAGCGAGACTCTTACGGCAACTTCAAACCGTGGCGATCTCTTGATGGTCTTACCTAGTCCTGAGCTTGAGCCTGACAAAAGACCTGACTCTTAATCCGCTTCGATGAGTTTCCTAATTCAAGCTTTCCCTCCCTACTAAATCTTTGTCGAATCACTCTTAACAATATAGTGGGTTTGAAGAGCGCCGTCGGCGGCACCAGCATACTGAATGCGCGCAGCAGGACGCTGCGAACTACAGAGTTGCTCGTCGCCAGCTGAACAACGTGATCCATGTACTTGTGCAAGAAGCTAGTCATTGCACTGGGCGAACCTCCCTCCACTTCGCGATAACGAAAGTCCTCACCGGTCGCCATCATCCAGGGCGCCTTGTTAACTTTGGCGAGCTTCTTCTGGAACCGAGAAGAGAAATCCTTGAAACCATCGGTCGAGCGAAGTTGTTCTCTTAAACTTTCATCGAGCGTCATCGCACCTAACGCCGCGATAGTCATGCCCTGACCATAGACAGGATTGAAGGCGCATACAGCATCTCCCAATGCTATGAAGTTGTCCGGAAGGCACCTGGCGCGCTCGAAGTGACGTAGCCGATTTTCTGTAGCGCGATGCGTCTTGATTGGAGAAAGCGGCTCGGCAGAACGAATGGCCTCGTAGATCGTCGGCACTGGCAAGCTGTGGGCAAACTCGAGAAATTGCGACTCATTGCTTGGAGGATAATCACGACCGCCACCAATTAGTGTTACTAGCCAGCGGTTACCCTCAACCGTGAAAAGTATTCCACCGCGCTTTCGTTCCGGCGGAGCGGCCTGCACAAAAGCACACTTCCAGTCGGCATTGAAGTTATTGGGAATTCGATAGAGTCGACTCGCATAACCGATATGAGCGTTAACAACAGTTTCTTCGGTTGGCGGGTAGCCCAGATCCTTGAGCCACCGCGGAGCGCGCGACGCTCTACCAGTGGCATCGACGATTAAGTCGGCTGGAAGTTGCCTTGCGACTGCGCGATCGGCGTCACTCTTGTGACTGGTTATCATGACTCCTGCAACCCGGTTTGCAGCGGCATCCGGCACCACTCCCAGAACGTGCGTGTTGTCCATGATTTTGATTCTGGGATTGAGACCGAGACGCTGCCTCACGTGCAAGTCCAATACGGGTCGAGTGAACGCCAGTACCTTCAGTTCGGAAGGAAATCTGAGTCCCCAACCTGCTGGTGTAAACCAGGCAATGTCATTAGCCATATCTACAAGCGGAGCGCCGGCTGCGATCATTTCGTTTTGCAAGCCTGGAAACAGCTGCTCGAGGATCTGACGACCCCTCAGCAATAAAGCGTGAACATGGTTGGCTTGTGGAGTACCCCGGCGTGCATCAGGAGTTCCCGGATAAGCATCCCGTTCAATTAGTGTCACCTTTTCGAAATGGTCGGACAGTACACGCGCTGCTAACAGTCCCGCCATACTTCCCCCGAGCACTACAGCATGTCGACCTTTGATTGCCGATGGCCGGTAATCGTCGACTGTTTGATCTGCGGTCAAATTCATTCCAATATCTCCTAATAATTCCTGGGTTAACGTAATGTCGGGGTTTGTGAAAGTGATGGGACGATAGCGTTGAACCCGGGAGCGCGTCTTTAGGAAACCTTGAAACGTTATGAGATTTTTCTGAAAAAGTTCTGAAAGCCGATGAGCAAACCACTGGCCGACCGCTACTACGAATTTGGCCTTTTCCGGGCGGACGTCACTGAGCGCATTCTTTTTAAAGAAGGGCGCGAAGTGCCGCTCACCCCGAAAGTGTTCGATACGTTGGTCGTCCTGCTTGAAAACCGAGGTCACGTGCTCACAAAGAAAGAGCTGATGCAGAAGATCTGGCCCGATAGCTTTGTTGAAGAAAACAATCTGGCGCAAAACATTTCGATACTGCGAAAGGCTCTTGACTCACCAGCGAACGAAGAGAGCTACATTCAGACCATGCCCAAGCGTGGCTATCGTTTTGTGGGAGATGTGAGAACTGATTCGCTCGATGAGGAGGTGTCAACAGCTCGAATTTCACACTTCGAACTTCCCGCTTCAAACCATCCTCCTGAAACAATGTACGCGCGCAGTGGCGACGTAAACATCGCTTACCAAGTGATTGGCGACGGCCCATTGGATCTCGTATTCGTGATGGGCTGGGTTTCACATATGGAATACTTTTGGCGGGAACCGAGCTTCGCCCGTTTCCTTCTGCGCCTCGCGTCTTTTTCCCGTCTCATAATTTTTGATAAACGAGGTACTGGACTTTCAGATCGCGTTCCGATCGCACAACTTCCGACTCTAGAGCAACGCATGGACGATGTGCGCGCCGTCATGGACGCGGCTGGTTCCGAACGAGCCGCCCTTTGCGGCATTTCAGAAGGTGGCCCAATGTGCAGTCTCTTCGCGGCAACGTATCCGGAGAAGACAGTTGCGCTTGTTATGATCGGAACATATGCAAAACGGATCCGCGATGACGATTATCCGTGGGCGCCAACCACTGCGGAACGTCAACATTTCTTTCAGGAGATGCAGGAACAATGGGGCGGTCCGGTCGGGCTCGAAGAGAGGGCCCCCAGCATGGCCGCTGATCCGCAGTTTCGCGAGTGGTGGGCGACCTACCTCCGGATGGGTGCAAGTCCGGGAGCTGCTCTTGCTCTTACACAAATGAATGCGGAAATAGATGTGAGACAGGTGCTGCCATCGATTAGAGTCCCTTCGTTGGTTGTGCACAGGGTCGATGACATGTGTCTGAAGGTCGAAGAGGGCCGCTATGTCGCTGCGAAGATACCGGGAGCGAAATACGTCGAACTACCGGGCAGGGATCATCTGCCTTTTGTGGGTGACCAGGACGCGATTCTTGACGAAGTCGAAGAATTTTTAACTGGGGTGCGACACCGGCTGGAAGACGATCGAGTTTTGGCAACGGTATTGTTCACAAATTTCGATGGACGCGAACAGGATCCGGAAGATCGGAGCCGTTGGAACGAAATGCTCGAGCGGTTGCGCGGTCAAATTCACAAAACAATTGGCTGGTTCAGAGGACGTGAGGTCGTCATGATTGGAGATCGCCCGATTGCAATTTTCGATGGGCCGGCACGTGCCATACGGTGTGCCTGGGCGATAAGAGAATATGCTTCCAAACTCGGCATCGAAATCCGCGCCGGCTTACACACCGGTGAATGTGACATGATCGGCGGAAAAGTCGGCGGTGTTGCAGCTGAAATAGGTAGTCACGTGGCAAACATGGCTGCTCCAGGCGAGGTACTTGTTTCTAACACCGTAAAAGATCTGGTTGCCGGGTCAGGGATAACTTTTGACGAAAAAGGTTCTCACCGGTTCGCGGGTCTAAACGGCGATTGGCGACTATTCGCAGTCCGCAGTGTGAACTGACTCCTTGTCTACTCATAAGCACCTTTAAATCCGCTCGCCGAGATGCGTTGATGATGTACGACAAGAACACTTAAGTCGACAGATACATCCCGAGCGTCAGTCTTCTTCAATCATCACAATCGGACCCTGATCAAAACCTTAAGGCTGCAAGCCTACTACGGCGCGACTTCTAATGCGCCGTCTGAGCTAGCCGAAGCCCAAATCCAAAGCCGCCTGATCTCCCTCACCAGTTCAGACTACGCGCCAAACCGGTCTTTCACGATACGTGCCCTTCAACGATGCCTACAACGAAAGCAGGTATTGCACTAAGTCATTCTTCTCTTGCTCCGTCAGACTAAGACCGAAACACGTGTTGTAGTGGTTGGTGACATCAAGCAGAGTGGCAAAGCGACCATCGTGAAAGAATCCGCCTCTCTGATGTGTCCATAATCCCTTGAGTGGCGATGTCCTGTAATGCTCGTCAGGTGACCGATTTGCTTGAAAACTATCAATGCAGATCTCCGCCGGTGTGTGCATGTTCCATCCTGGCTCGCTGAAAAGCGGAGGAACATGGCAAGTATCGCATTGAGCTTTGCCATTGAACACTGCCTCGCCTCTTGAAGCTGCACCTGGATTAAAACTTCCTCCCGGTGGTGTCGGCGCGGGTATGGCCAGTTGATAAAAGTGAAGTGCGGCAAGTTTTGGGGTGATTAAATCGGGTGTGTTGCGCACATTCCCGAAACCATTCGCGGCGGCTATGGGAAACTTTGCAGCATCGTTCAATCGTGGATCGAAGAACGTGCCGCTCCCGTGCATTTCAAGGTTGGCCACAAAAGCGTTCCAATGCGTGACTGAACCCCAACCGGTCCAGGTATGCAGGTTCACGCCGGCGAGGCCAAACGCCGGTGGTATCAAAGTCGCGGCCGGCACGTTGGTGCCAGTAACGACTCCGTTAGAGATCTGTTGCGGATTGAATGCCTTGCCATCGAGAATCAGTTCGGCGTCGAACTTTCCCGGCCCCCAACTTCGTAGAACTGCTCGCACCGTATCTTGGTCGACGCCTAACAGAGTACTGAAAGGACTCAGGTCTGGGGCCAGCGCCACAATTTCTCCGACATTGAGATCACGATTCGCCCAACCATCCAGTCTGTGACCAATTCCTGTCGTTAGCGAATTATCAACTGTGGAATGACAAAGTGCGCAAGTGATGCCAACGGAGCTTAAGCCTTCCCCTTCGTTGAAAAATCCTTCAACTCCCAGCACCGCGTCGTGCCTTAGTAACGTCAGGGTGACAGCAGGATCGTTAAGGTCAACTTTTCCTTGTTGCAACTGTTTCACCAGCCCTCTTGGCAGTGCATCAACATCGACTTTAAGGCCTAATGCCAGTGCCTCGCTCGGACTCAGGCCGTCACCAATTCCACCAAACTGGCTGCCTTCGATAGCCTGGTGAAGCTTCAGCATTCCACCCCAAAACGCTTCATCTCCGAAAGTATCAAACCGAAACGTCTGTCTTCCTTGACTAAGTAAGGTTTGGGCGTTGTCGTCTATCTCTTTATCGAACTTAAGAAATTTAGCGATTCGAGAACCTGCAGGTGTCGCAATCAAAACTAACGTGCTAACCATTAGTATTGAGACAAGTAGGTTGCGCACTCTGGCCGGCGTGATGAATTGGTTAGTCATGTTCCATACTCCCATCGAACGAAACACCGTTCTGGTTTGGGGCTGCTTTTGCAAACGGAGCGAGCCTATGGACCGAACCTGGGCCTGCGCTTTGCACAAAAAATGCAATCGATGCTACCGTTGCGCGCGCAATAACTGCGGTATTCTGCAGCCCTCGGCTACCATTGTCGGGGGTCAATTATTTTTAGGGAAACGGGTTTTAGGGTACGCCCTAAAACCCAGGTTGTAAAGAGGGAATAATGGCTAATTCAAAGGGCCTTCGAAGCCTGCGTTTTCCATGTGAATGTGTATCTTCAGGACCTGGAGGGTACAGTGATCCGTGGACGGAAATAACAAGAAACAAGTTGTTGCCAGATGGAACCAAAGAAGAGATTTTGAATCTCGTAGCCCGAAAACCCAGGACAATTTCCCAACTTGCGGAAGCTCTTAACCTTTCGCCACCGAGCGTTCACACGCACATCAACGACATGATGAAGAGCGAGCTTTTACGTGAATCTGAAGCGTGGGAGAAAAAGCATCCGACTGAACGTTATTACGAGCCAAACTTTCCAGTATTCAAGGCAGATGAATGCGAGGAGTTTCATACCTTGTGCGAAGAAATGGCTCGACAGGTAGTTGCGGTATTCGAAAGTAATCGCTTGAACATGGAACGCGCCTTCGAGAACACTGAGCTCAAAAACCAAGGTTGGGAATTTACTGACATTACCCAGTGCTTGTATGCAAATATGCAGCGCGGCGCGCGCACTCAGCTTGAACAGCGTGGACTATTGGTTCCACGTCGGAAGCATGCCAATGGCGCCCAGTGGATCTTCTGGGCGGAAGAAGCGGAACCTGAAGGGAAGAAAAAATAGCTCCGCTTGCAAGCAAGACATCTACATTGTTACTCCGATTTATTTAACCACTGGCGCCTAACCACCCGCCGGTAAATCCCGCTTTCCGCAGTCCGTTGATGATGTAGGGACAAGAACGCATCAATCGCCAGATAAATCCCGAGCGGTAGTTCTCGATCATCATCACAATCGGACCCTGATCAAGACCGTAATATCCCTCCGAAACCCACCCTTTTTTGTTGCCCGCAGTGAAGGTCGGGTTATAACTGCACTTGAATCCGTATTTGTTGGTCATCTCGGGATAGTCATGGTTGAGGCGTTTCAGCGAGGGCAGGACAACTTCAGGAGCAAAGGGTAATGATCCGGCGACGGCCCAGGGCGCAAGCGTGCCGTCGTCGGGACCATAAGGAAAAGAGCGCGCTAAGTAATCGTAGAAACGTATGGTTCTGCCTTTGATACGACGAACTGCGGGACCCGGTCCATCACTCGCGGTGATGCCCCAACTGTAGCGACCATAGCCAACAACCCTTTTCGGATTACGCATCGCATAAGCCTGCTGCGCATAGATCGCGCGGCGGCTGTTTTCAAAATAATCGATGGCCTTACTACTCATGTACTCGTCCTGGATGCCGCGAAAATCTATCCACATGTGCGAGAGGTGATGAATAAACAAGGGACCCGCGTAAAGGAATTCGTGTCCGTAAAGCTCCTTCCATTTGTATGTTCGCGTCCAGGCGCGGTAGCTATCTTCGGGAAGCGGAAAAGTCGGCGAAGCAAGCCCCAGGACATACAGAATCAGAGCTTCGCTGTATCCCGTCCAGCGATACTTGATAAATCCTCTTTCAGGGTTCCAGCCATGCGTCACAGTGAGCGCCCCATTTTGCGCCCACTGCCAATCAGCTCGCGCGTAAAGAGCATCGGCAAGCATGCGGATCTCTTGCTCATCGCTGGTGTCCCGATTGAAATACATCGCCGCCGTGAGAGCCCCGGCAATTAGATAAGTAGTATCGATCGTCGAGATTTCACACTTCGACACCCGCTTCCCGGTCTTCATGTCCAGGAAGTGATAGTAAAAACCCTTGTAGCCGATATCGTCGCTCCCAGTTCCCTGAGCGCCGTCGTAAAAAAACCGTAGCGTCAGCAAGCAGCGCTTGATTGCATCATCTCTGGACACGTATCCCCGCTCAACTCCGATGGGATAAGCCGTGAGAGCGAAGCCAACTGCCGCAATTGAGCTCGACGCCCCTTGCCGAGTGCTATCCGGCACCAGCCCATTATCGGGATTCATCTCGTCAATGAAATATTTGAAAGTGTCACGTTCAAGCTCTGCCAGAGTTTCGTCTGAGAGAGATGGCTCTAATACGTCCATAATTCGGATTTATGCTCCATGTAGCGCAAACGTTAGTTTGCGTCCAAGCTCACGAAACCAACATCTAAATTCCTGCCGAACTCAATTGTTATTGCTGCGACAGCATGAGCCGGCAGAACTGTTTTGAGAACAAGCGACCCTTCGTCGTATGCAATCGTCTGCTTTTCACTTACGAGTATGGTTGCATCCTGCAAACGTTCGACATCTTCATGGCTCAGATATTCCGGTTGACCCATCTCATCCCACAAGCGCTTGGGATTAGCATGGTCCGCATCGATTCTTTGGATAGTTGCCGAGACGGCCTTGGGAGCGTTGTCGAGGCGTATTTCAATTTGCTCAGTCTCAATAGCATGGCCGGGCGTGGTGTAATTCGTGAGGATTACCGTCACTGTTAAATCGTCGCGGACAACACTGCAATCAACCGTCTCGTGCAAGCCGTCGACAAGATACTGGTCACGTCCCAAATGACGAAGAAGTTCGAAGGCGCGGTAAGTGGGTTTCGGAATGCCGTGCAACGTAAGCAAACCAAATCCGCCATGAAACGGCATTGAAGGAAAATAGTTCTCTTCAAAAATGTCTGAGAATGTCCAAAAACTGTAACCCTCCACGAGTCCCTTCGCTTCCATTATTGTGGAGATAGCAAAAGCCGCCGCATACGACTCGTCATGAAGCGGATCTCGCGGATCAGAGGAGGAGTTCCACTCTGTGTAGTAGACGGGACGGCCGCGCGCGTGACTGCGCGTGTTTTGCGCGACTTCACGCATGATTCCCCGCTGACTCTTAAAAAGTTGGATTTCAGTGTCGGGCTCGCTTTCGAAACCATCGTTGGGATATTGGTGCGCGCTAATAAAATCGGCAGGTACTTTGTTACGTTCACAGTAGTCCACGAACTCTTTTATCCATTGGCTCCTGGCTGTAGCAGGACCACCGACCTGAAGCGCGGAATCCACCTGTTTAATGGCTTCGGCCGTATAACGATAGAGCTTGAAGTAGTCGCGTTGCGTGCCTGTCCAAAATGATTTCAGGTTCGGCTCGTTCCAAACCTCAAAAAACCATTCACGCACCTCCGCCTGCCCGTATCGATCAACGCAATGTGAGACCAGGCGCTTTATTAGCGCAGCCCATTTCTTGTAATCGCGTGGAGGAGAGATATTGGCCTCGTAACTAAAAACAGTCTTTTTACCCGAGGCCAGAGCTTTAGGCATAAAACTCAGCTCAACGAAAGGTTTCATGCCGATGGATAGGAGAAAGTCAAAGACCTGGTCGATGTTGAGGAAGGAATAGAGGAGCTTGTTGGTCGCCAGGACTAACGTGCCCATGTCGTCGGAGAGCAAACCGTGAAAGCGAACGTACTTAAAACCCAAATCGCTATGGCACTGTTGTAGTTGTTGCTGCCAATCAGCGCGCAACGCCATCGGAGCATGGTCGCTGCCGACAGTGTGTTCCCAAAAATGAGGGAGCGGCGTCGTAACTTCTGACAGATTACAGAAGAAACTGATGCTGCTCATTCTGTATTTTACCTCCGCTTAGTTTTCTTTTTAGTAACGTTCCAATCACGACGCCCGCAACCCCTGCTCCAGCCATTGCAAGCCAACTGCGGTTCTTAGTGAGCCAGAGTTGCGAACTGAACGAAATGGCCCGGTCTCCAAATGTTCCATGAGCGCCGTGATCTCCCGGGAGTGGCTCCCAAAGATTGTCTTGCCGGCCGGCTTCTGTAGGCTCTTTAGTTTGTTGTGCATCGTAACCATTTCTCGCCAGGTACCAATCAGCAAGGCCCGGGGCGATCTTGTCTCCGATGATCGCCTCCACAGTGGGATAGCCCACATAAACTTCGCGACGGCTATTTCGCGCGGCAAACAAAACCGCTTCGGCGCCGATCTCGGGTTGGTAAATAGGAGGCACTGGCTGAGGCTTCCCTGGCAGGCGACTCTTGACCCAGGAGAACTGCGGCGTGTTCATCGCCGGCAATTGCACCATCGTGACTCGCACATTTGAGTTGTCATGAATTAACTCGCTAAGTAAGGAATCATGAAAACCCTGGATGGCATGCTTGGCGGCACAATATGCCGATTGCAGTGGGATCCCTCGATAGGCAAGTGCGGAACCGACTTGCACTATCACACCGCGGTCGCGCGGCAACATTCGCTTCAAAGCTGACAGAGTTCCGTAAACGACGCCGAGATAAGTCACCTCTGTGACCCGTTTGTACTCCTCCGGCTTCATTTCCTTCACGGGAGAGAAAACCGAAACCATAGCGTTGTTGATCCAAATATCGATCGCACCAAACTCGCTTTCAGTTGTTTCCGCTGCCTGCTCAATGGCGTCCGGATCAGCTACATCCGCCGGGATGACAAGAGCTCTACCGCCCGCGGCTTCGACATCTCGTCGCGCTCCCTCGAGACCTTCACGACCGCGCGCAATCAGCGCAATGTGCGCGCGCTCTTTGCCGAAAGCACGAGCGATTGCTCTTCCTAAACCCGCCGAGGCGCCAGTGATAACTACCACCTCGGGCGAGCGATGAGTCAGGGAATAGTCTCCGCCTATTAGCGCTTCCCTTTCTGGCGCTTCATCAACCATTTCTGAAATCCTTCGTCAGATAATGTTTCGAACTGCGCGCCGCGTGACTTCGGCAGTTAGTCCGTAGACCAGATGTGACGTCAGAGCGTAGACGTGCGTTGAGACCGGATACTCGGTCGGGCCTTTGGAAAGTCCGAGCAAAGGCACCGCTCCTTCATCTGCGACCATCCAAAAGGCTGCTCCGAAAGGTAAACCCAAACCTGTTGTCACTTGGGGAGCAATTTCAGCGGCCGCGCCGTAAAGTCCCCCAGTCGCCGTTCCAAAAGCGTAATGAACAGCGGCACCGGCTGGCTTCTTCTCGCTCTCTTTTAATTCATGTCCAAAGACGCCTTCGGAGATTGCTTTTGCGGCTTTAACCGTGGCGTCATCCTGATTTTCTTTATTCTGTTCGGATGATCGACCTGAGTCAGGAGTGTCGCTCGGTTGCAGAGATTGCGCTCCATGTGGTTTTTGAAAACCTTCAGTTGCTTTGGTCCATGCAGCCTGAAACTGGTTCATGGTCCATGAGGCTACCAAGCCCCCGACCAGACCCGCTACAGTTCCCTTTATCACGTCTGTACGGTTGCTCTGATATTTTTGTTTTGCAGTTCTCATTTTGGTCACTCCCTGTTCAGCTTGGAGGCCCTTGCCCCAAAGTGCGGAGCTACAGCGATTCGGCTTTGCCGCCGGATGTGAGGCGTGGCTTTGCCGCGCGCCTGTAAGCGTTTAATTAATGTGGGGCTGTGCCCCACGTTCGGGCTTCGCCCTGCAAAAAACACTAAGGGCCGAGCCCGTACGGAGGGCGTAGCCCAAATTTCATACCTAACTTTGCGGCGCGGCTGAGCCGGCGCCTCACATCAGTCGGTCAAGGCCGGCCCTCATCGGAGAAGAAAGGCCGCAGAAATCCCCCAGTGTACTTCGCAGTCGGGCGCTGCTTGTTTTAGAAGGGGGCGAACCTGAGGGGGACTTAGGGGATGCATTTAGGATAGACCCTAAAATCTGAGCCGTAAAGCTACTCTGATGCCGATTTCCAATTACAGCTTGCCGATTGCCGATTAGATGGAGTCAGGACCACCACGCGCATCACACTCGGTACAGTTACGGGAGATAGCGACCGCAGAACGATTGCCGACTGACGATTGCCAATTGCCAATTGGTCTTTAGCCAGGAGCCGATCGAAAATCGGCAATTGGAATTGGCAATTTCAATCGGTTTCTACTGTACCGAGAGTGTGTTACCGCGAGGTCACTCCTTCGATTAATCTCCAATCGACAATCCTTGTCGACCTATTGCAACCGTGGTAAAACGCAGTCACCCAGACATCCACTCAAAAACTCGAGGACTCCCAATGAAAAGACTTCTCTGCAAAGTTTTACTAGTCGTCTATCTCTTTCCTGCCGTCGGCTTAGGCCAGAGTACGGCTACGCGGATCAAACGCGTCGAGCAGGGACTGCTGCCAGCAGTTCTAATCAAAGGTGATCCGGCGTGGTCGCTGGCTCAACGCATGAAGTTCTACAAGGTCCCGGGACTGAGCATCGCAGTGATTAAGAATTTTAAGGTCGATTGGGCGCGCGCTTACGGAGTGAAAGATCTGGAGACAAAAGAACCTGTGACGACTGAAACTTTGTTTCAAGCCGGATCCATCAGCAAGTCAGTCAATGCCATGGTGGTGATGAAGAAAGTTGAAGAGGGCAAGATTTCACTCGACGAAAATATCAATGACAAACTTACTACCTGGAAACTGCCGGACAACGAGTTCACGGCAAAGAAAAAGGTCACTCTTCGCAACCTGTTGAGTCACACCGCCGGAACGACTGTGCATGGGTTTCCCGGTTATGCCGTCACTGAAAAGGTTCCGAGTCTGGCGGACGTCCTTGATGGAACTAATGGCGCCAACACCCGTCCCGTCCGCGTCGACCTTGAACCGGGAACTCGCTTTCGTTACTCAGGCGGCGGCACGACGATTTCGCAGTTGGCAATCATGGACATTGAGAAAAAGCCTTACCCGGAAATCGCCCGCGAGACCGTACTGGCGCCTCTCAAGATGAACAACAGCACCTACAGCCAACCGCTGCCGGACGACTGGCGCAAGAAGGCCGCTACCGGCTACCGCGGCGACGGCACTGAAGTTCGTGGCAAGATTCATGTTTATCCGGAAATGGCAGCAGCAGGTTTGTGGACCACACCAACTGATCTGGCGAAGTTTGGAATCGAAATGCAGCTGTCGATCGCCGGGCGCTCCAACAAGGTACTGAAAAAGGAAACTGCGGAGCTGATGACAACTTCCTTTATGGAAAATGTCGGTCTCGGGTTTTTCCTTGAGAAGCACGGCCAGGCGACCTACTTCGGCCACGGCGGCGCTGACGAAGGGTTTCGCGCTGAACTCCTGGTAAATCGTGACAAGGGTTATGGCGTTGCGGTGATGGTGAATTCCGACAATGGTCAGATATTGCGCGAGGTGATCCGCGCGGTGGCTCGGGAGTATGGGTGGGAAGAATTTTTGCCGCAGCCTTACCAGATAGCTTCTTTCGACTCCACTCAATTTGAAAGCTATCAAGGACGGTTCCAGGTGAATCCAGACCGTGTGCTGACCATAAAAGTTGCGCCGCACATGGGGGAGGTTCCTTTCCGGAGGACAGTTGCCGGCTCACCGCCGAGGCCGCGCGAAAGGGAGACAGCAAAACTCGTGGTCGAGCCTACCGGCGACCCGGCATTTGATCTACTTCCGATCTCCGAAACTACCTTCGTGCGTCGTGACGCCAACTTCAAGTATGAATTTGTTCGAAACGCTGAAGGCGGCGTAGACATGATTCGGGTGATTGGCCCAGGTGGCGGCAACGAATTAAGGCGCATTTCCGCAGGCACGCTTGTGCCTTCAGAGTTGTTGTTGGCGGGCCGAATCTCAGAATCCCTGGATGGCTTTCGGAAAATAAAACGCGAAAAGCCTGATGATGTCAGCGTGTCGGAGAACCGGCTCAACAACCTGGGTTACATGTTGATGCGTCAGGAAAAGCTGATGGCAGCGATCGAGATATTCAAACTCAACGTCGAGCTTTATCCGAACGCCTGGAACGTCTACGACAGTCTTGGTGAGGCATACATGAACAAAGGTGAGAAAGAACTCGCCATTGCGAACTACAAAAAGTCACTCGAACTAAATCCGGGGAATGAGGGCGGCGCCCAGATGCTGAAGAAGCTGATGGGGAATTGAATCATTGAGCCATCGATGCTGGGTGATTGAATCATTGATCCAATGATCCAATCCTATTTCTCTTCCTCAGCAGGCAACAACTTCTTGAAACGGGGTGTATCAGCGAGATTCTTCAGATCCGCTTCCTCGGCAATCATGATGTTTAAGTAAGGTTCAAGTTCAACGGCTTTTTCTAAAGCCTTGAGAGCGTCTTGAATTCGACCCAGCCTGGCCAGGGCACACGCCCGATTAAAATAGCCGTCGCTCGATTCGGCATTCAGCTTGATTGACGTGTCAGCAGCAATCAAGGCGGCGGACCAGTTACGTAAGAGGCGGTACCCGCGGGCCATCGCTTCATACGCTTCCCACGAATCATTTTTGAGAGCAACAGCTTTTTTGAGCACCGGAATCGCCTGGAGCGCTTTTGCATTATCAAGAAATGCGTAGGCCAGATAAAGGTTGGCCTGATGACTCTTTTGCATTCTTTGAGGTTGTCTCCGTGACAGCTCTTCTGGAATGGTCTCCTCGTCCTCCGTCATATACAGATGCATCATCAGATCGCCAAACGGGTCTTCGTCGGCCTTCGGCTTCTTTTCCGCTTCATCGATTACGATCCCCGCCTCGGTAAAGCGTTTCCTTAGAGCGAAAAAGGCCGCCAGATTAATTCGGTGTAGGGTGTTAGACGGTTCGGCGTCGATTGCGGCCCGGTACTCAACTTCTGCACGCACATCGTCGCCGCCTCTCTCGTAGAGACCAGCCAGGCTTGAATGCCTGCGTGGATCGGCCGGCTCCAGAACTCCGTAACGAGTGTAAAACTCAATTGCCAGCTTCTGCTTTTCTTTCTCTTCGGCAAACTCGTATTGCTCAGCCAGCCTCAGAACTGCCGGAGGGAAGGGATCAACCTCGGCCGCGAGCTCGTTCCACAATTGAATTGCTTCGTCGGCTTTGTCGACCTTAACCAAAGCGAGTGCCTTAAGATGACGGAATCCGCGGCTCTTTGGATCCTCTTTCAGGGCCCGGTCCACAATCCCGACTGCCGCCTGCGGATCCTTCTGCATCATCACCATAGCGCGCACAAATTCGCTAACGCTTTGACCGCGTGCGGCTTTGTTGTTGCGACGAGCAAGAATCGTTCTGATAGCTGGCTGCAATGTCTCCGAGATGACATGCAGGTTCGAATCCGCCTGATATAGTTCGGTCAAAAACCATGCGCCCTTGCGACGAACGAACCTGAATTTCAGCAGAGAGTCGAATTTAGAATCTAAGACAACCCCTTCAGCGCGGTCGCCATTCTCTTTTACCTGCAGTAGCTGCAGCTCGCGCTCTTGGTCTTTTTCGTTGCGGTAGCCCGCATTTATCTCAAGCAATACTCGGCGATAGGCTCCCGCCATTGTCTGTCGTTCCGGATCGGACAAGGAATCCCAGGTCCCCAGCTTGCCGTTTTCCTCCGTGAGCACAGCTAGATCCAAGGCCGACGTTAGCGCCGTTAAACTTCCCTTCGGCAATTCCTGGCTCAGCACTTCGGTCAAGGAGCGCGGATCTTTCTGAAAGGCCGCTTCTCCCCGCGGCGCTTCCAGCACTTCGAGCCGGATAAGATTCAATGAAGCGTAAGTCAGCAAAGTCCCATTCGCTGAATTTCGAATGTGGGTGGCGTCAACAAAATTAGTACCCCAGGTCGGATCCAGTTCGATCCATTCGCCCACATAGACCTCGACCCAGGCATGACCTCCAAAGCTCTCCCCCGAGTACGCCAGACCGGAGACGAGCCGCGCCGGAAGACCGAGTGAACGTGCCATTGCCACAAACAGTTGACTGAATTCCAGGCAATCAGCTTCCAGCGTAGCCAGAGTTTGCGCCGCCGTGGCGTCATCTACTCGTTTCCAGGTGATGTTTTTGTATGTCCAATCCGCAAGCTTGCTGGCAATCTTCCAGGCGTCCCTCTCCTCACCAGCAATACTGCGCGCCTTTTCTATTACGGACTTGTCATCAGAGCGAATCTCCCTGGCCGGTTGCAAGTAGGGTTCAAACTCGGCGCCCTTGATTGGCAACAGTAGTCGGGACTTCGGTTCTGACTTTCGTGGAAGGATCTTTAACTCCAACTCTGTTTCCGATAGCTTCCGCGCTGTTTGGTGGGTTGAAGTAACGTCCTCTTTGATCCGATCAATCTCTCCGGCCGCGGTTGCCTGGATCCGTAGCTTCAAACTATTAAGGCGCTCCTGATTTTGAATCGGGACACCGTGCGTTTCGACCTGAGCATACGTCAGCGCGTATTCCTTAGAGAGAGACGAAAGCTCGCCCACAGAAAAGCGTCCCTCACGGTCCATTGAAAGTGAGAAGCGACCTTCAAGAGACTCGGGAGTTGCGGTGGCGTAAAAGTTTGGACTATGAAACGCATTCGTCAATGAAGTCATCAGCGCGGATTGCTGCGTCTTCATTGGATCGAACCCAGAATCGCCAATTGCCGCGATGGCAGCTTCGAGGCTATATCCGCCGAATGCCACAACATTTGCTGGCGCTCGTTTTGCAGCCCGGGAAAAATCACGCGAAGTGATCAGCTTTTCCTTCTGTTTAAGAGCGTCCATCGCCGCCAGCGTATTGGAAACCACAAGGAAGTTGCCGTTCAATGCAACATAGAGATCACCTGACTTCTGTTTGAGATGAATTGGTCCGGGACCGCCACTGGCGCTTAACAATTTCCCGGACGCAAACGCCTGCGTTAGCTTGTCGCTTTTCAGCCTGGCAAAAGCCACCCAGGGAACGTTCCATTCCGCCTTAAAAATATCCGGAAGACCCAGGACTGCAACACCGCATTCCGGACCAAGCTCAGGCAGGACCTCTTTCTCAAAATCAATCGCCCAGATTGATGTCAGATCCTTGCGCCGCTCAGCACTGAGCACCGGGTTAGCCCAGCTCTTCCAGCCCGTCACCCCGTCAATATTCATAAAGTAATAGGCGATGGTTGAGCTGGGCAGAAGTTCTCGGGGTGCGCTGAGCGCCTCCGGGTGAAACGGGATCAAAGATTTTAATGAGTCGCCTCGGCTGAATCCGATCCGGTAGAGACTTTCAATACTTGGGTTCGAGATTCTTAACGCGCCACTTTCCGTCACTGCATCTTTCTGAGAGTCTTCGCCAGTGCCCGGTTCGGCTATCAGTCGCGAAATATCGCTCAGATAAATAGCCTCTCCAGAGTTCTCGCCGGGGTTCTCAATAATTCGTTTGAAGTCTCTGTTTGATGCAAGTGTTGGTTGTTGGCTTGAGGCGCGCGTAAGCACGTCCTTGAGAGAAAGGAGATCAGGAGCAAGGACAGCGGTGTCGCCGAGATAGGTGAGATACGCCGCATCTGTCGTCATGCGCCCAGACGACTCGATTCGTCGCTGTTCAATCACCTTGATAGGGAAACCATTCCATTCTGTGGCTCCGACGAAAGTGTATTTCGTCAGGGGTTGTTTGGTGGGCGAGACAGAGCCATCAAACATTGCTCGGGCGGTGATTGGCAGAAAGGCAGGAAGAAATGTTAGAAGACGAAGTCCGCCTGAGAGGGCGCTGGTCAATCCTCTAAAATTACCGACGTTATCCTGGTAAAGAGCCAGCGATCGTTCGAACCGCGGGCGATCACTGATGCGCAATATAATGGCCTGGCGTTCGGCGCTGCGAAACCCGATAGGAGCTCCGGCTGCCGACCAGCTAGCTAGTGCAATCGGCTCATTAGTATTGATTCCCGAGTAAGTCATTGGGGAAGCGCCTGGCGGCGAGTCGAATAACTGGGCCAGTTGCTCTCGCAAAACACTGAGAACTAGAACCAGGTTAGCCTGCGAGCGTGCCGACTCGAGCTGAACACCATCGAAAGCGCTATTTAACTTGCCGAATGCGACCGCAGGCTGGGGGAATGCGGCATATAAAGAGACGTCCTTAGGGAATAGGTTCTGGCCCAGTGGCAGAACTTGTAGCGGGCGTTGAGGGTCTGCTTTCGTTTTAGAGTTTTGCTCGTCCGCAAAGTTCTCCATGACAAATCGAGTCCAAACCCACTCAGCAATCTTCGGATCCGCGAGACCCGTCTTGATTAGATTCCGGCGCGCGTCCCCTGATGCCGTAGCCATTTGGTCACGGAACCGAATCTTCCGGATCGTGCTCTGTAGCTCATCCTTAAAGAGCGCAGTGGAGTCAATTGTCCTGGTGGCATTCGTCATACCCACAGTCGGAGGGTTAGTAAAGTAGCCTTCAATCGTCTTGATATCTCCGACGCTGCCCGAGTCACCAAGATGCCATGCAGCCAGGATGCGAATATCACCATTAAAAGAAGGAAGTAACTTCAGCAGTTCTGCGGCAGGCAGGGATTCGTTACGTTCTGAGGCAACTTGCAGCGCCAACGTCGTGAGCGTGTCACTTTGCGCTGTGAGTAATTTTGCAAAGGGTACTTT
Organism: Pyrinomonadaceae bacterium; assembly: GCA_963826235.1. Classification (GTDB taxonomy): domain Bacteria; phylum Acidobacteriota; class Blastocatellia; order Pyrinomonadales; family Pyrinomonadaceae; genus PSRF01. The sequence continues at coordinate 914,628 of CAWGWE010000004.1, forward strand.
GATGTCGGAAACGGGCAGGTCCTGGAGAAGCGTCAAGGCGTTCAAGTGGCGACTCGGGTCGTACGTCGCGGTCGATTGAAGAATCGATACAGTCCCAGGAGGGAGAATGGTAGTCGTGACAGTTACGTCTGGTACTTTGCGTTTGCCGGCAGCAGGGCGCGCCTTAGGTGGTGAAGCAACAATCGTCGGAGCGGGAATAAGTTTTTGCTCAAGGTTCTCTCGTAGAATCTTGACCTGAGTCTCTTTACTGAGAAACGGCCACACTCGTGCCAGCGATTCGACCGCGAACCAGTCCAGCGAGTGATTCCGCAATACCTCAACAACATTAGGATCAGCGGCAAGAGATCGTGCTGCCTGCTCAGCCACGAACAGTTCAGGATCATCCAGGGCCCGCAACCGAAACTTTTCAAGCTGTTTGTTGCGACTCATTGCGAGTGCTTCAAACACAGCAGCTCGCACCATCGGTCGCCGGTCCAGGACAAGATCAATCGCGACGGCCGGAGTGGATGAAAATATCGTCGCGAGCCTGCTAATGTTGGCTCGACGTTTTGACCCATCGAGCGCCGTAAACGAGGCTGCTATTGACTGCACCTCATCGACCCGCTGTGGCCCGCTATCTTTGATTACTCCCGACCGCAGGATTTCATAACCGGCGTAGTCTTGCTTATCGACAAGCATGACTGACTGAACTACAGCTTTGAACAGCGGCTCTGTTTCGGCAGTTTTAGAAACTGGGGTTATAAGTATCAGATTGATTGCATTGGGGCCGCTTACCGTGGTCCAAATAATCCTTCGAGAAAGTTCCTCGGTGCCCCCGTCAATCTCGATGACCATTTCCCGGGCGTCCAGAGCAGCCATTGCTGTCCGTCGCACGATTAGCGAATCTGCGCCGTCGGGCACACTGCGCAGACTTTGTGTAAGTGACGAGGCGTAATCTCGAAGCGGCAGCCCGTCGGGAATCTGGTCAACGACTACATTGAGAGTGGTATCGTGTGGCCCGTTGAAGATGAGTTTATCTTGTTGCCCTTGTTTCCAATCTGAAGGAACCTGGAAGAGGACAACCTTGTTTGGATCTGTTTGCCGCACGAAGGTCGATTGCGGCGCTGGGTGCTGATTCCACTCAGCCTCACGTTGCTCAACTCGGAGGTCTTGAGCTAGAGCAGGGAAAAATAAGCCGCCCAGGAGGATGGCCAGACCAATTGCTGTGAGGGATGACTTTCGCATTATTGATGAAGCCTTTCGGATCGTACAGGGTGTGATACGGCTCAAGTAGCGAACTATGCTGACGGTAGAATAATGCACTAGCTGATCCAGGACAATGATTCATTCCCTAATTAGCCCAATTTCATGAAAGAGTCTCAGGCTTAAGATACTGATAATCAGCCGGATTATCCGGGGATTGCAATCGGTCTGACACTCAATTGTGAACCGTAATGGTTAGGCTGAGGAACACCATGAGCGAAAATTTCCTCGAGCATTCGCCTCGACTTAATCGACGAGCCATGCTGGGCTTAATAACCGCCGTGGCTGCGAATTCTGTGCTGGGATGTGGCCGCGGACCGGATGGACCGTCCGGGCCTTCCAACCAGCAAACTGTCGCGGGTTGTCTCGTCAGTCCGGAGCAAACGGAAGGGCCTTTCTTCGTCGACGAAAAACTGAATCGTTCGGATATCCGGATTGACCCAGCCGATGGCTCGATCACTCAGGGTCTGCCATTGCAGCTCGTGATACACGTGAACCAGGTGTCCAACAACAAATGCACACCGCTGTCAGGCGCGACCGTAGACGTATGGCATTGCGACGCCCTCGGTTCTTATTCTGACGTTCGTGACAACGCGGGTGGTGCGGCCGCTGACACGCGTGGCAAAAAATTCCTGCGTGGATATCAAATTACCGACGCCTCGGGGAAAGTTGAGTTCCAAACGATCTATCCCGGCTGGTACCGAGGCCGCAACGTTCATATCCATTATAAAATACGCACCGACCCCAAATCTGAACTGGGACACGAATTCACGTCTCAGTTGTTCTTCGACGAGGCTATTACGGATCAAGTTCATGCGCTCGCGCCCTACGCGAAGAGAGGCCGCCGCGATACCAGCAACAGCAGTGACGGCATCTTTCGCCGGGGCGGCAGAGATCTGATGCTGCAACTTTCCAAAGCACCCAAATGGATATTTGGGTGCGTATAAGGTTGGCTTTCTGATGAGCTGAATCTTAATTTGAGGAGATTATGTTGATGGACCTAACCGAATATTTACGCGCTCAGCTGGATCGTGAGATTGACCGATCGCGCCGCGCCCTGGAGCAGGCACCCGATGGAAAGTACGATTGGAAGCCACACGAAAAGTCAATGATCTTTGGATATCTCGCAAACATGGTGGCGACTATTCCCACATGGATTGCCATGCAGGTCAATCAAGACGAATTTGATGTCGCGCCGGCAAGTGGATCAGCGATGGAACAGAAGCGCCTGGACTCGAGCGCCGAGTTTCTTGCTGCGTTGGACGAATCAGCCGCCGGGGCCCGCGCAGCATTCGAGAAGACCAGCGACAATCACTTGAAAACATCATGGCGTTTATTAGCGCGCGGCCAGGTCGTGATGGAGGCGCCGCGTTTTGAGATGATTCAAGACACAATCAATCATTGGACACACCATCGCGGCCAGATGACTGTCTATTTGCGCTTGATGGGTGCGAAGGTTCCGGCGTTGTACGGACCATCCGCAGACGACAACCATTTTTAATAATTCTGAGCTTCAGCGTTTATAGCTCACCACTTTTTTCATTCAACTGAAGGGGGCAATGGAATGCAACAAGGAGGCGATCGCGGCAAAAGCCCAAACGTCACAGGTACCCAACCGAAACCCAGGTTGAAGGAATCTCTTAATCAAGCGGGCGAGCGGGCGGCCAAGCGTGGCGCGCGCCAGGGAACAGGCAAGGTTGCGCAGAAGGGTCCCAGGAAGATCGCCGCAAGAACCACGAAAAAGTCTCGGGACAAGTAATCCGGACGATGCCTGAAGGTCCCGAAGTAAGGAAGTATGCCGACGCTCTTAATGAAGTCCTCACCGGCAGACAGATAAAATCCTTAACCGCACGAACCAAAGACGCCCGCAAGTGGCTCGCCGAAAACGGCGCGCAGCTCGTGGGCCAACGTGTTAAGAGCGTTCGCTCTCACGGCAAACATCTAATCGGGCTGATCGCTGGCGGCTTCTACTTTCACTCGCATCTGATGATGTGGGGTCGCTGGCAGACGTTCGCACCAGATCCACCAGAGGAAATCGACCGGCGCGAGCGTGCGCGGATTGTGGTGGACGGTGGCGCCGCGATTCTTTACTCGGCTCCCATCTTTAATGTCGGAAAAGGTAATCCTGCTTCACAGATTGAGCACCTGAGTACGTTGGGTCCGGATGTGTTGCCTTACACCCGAACTTTCAAGCAAAAGGAGTTTCGGAGAAGGTTAACGACGGAGGAGAACCGCGGGCTCACGATCGGCGCGGCACTTCTGAATCAGCACATACTGGCGGGACTTGGTAACTACCTAAGAGCTGAAGTCCTCTTTGCATGCAATATAAATCCCTGGCGCAAAGTTGGTGAACTCACCGCAGCAGAACTGAAGTGTCTAGCTGCAACAGCGCCGGCGCTCGCGCGCCGTTCTTACTTGCACAGCGCCACTGCTACCGATGAAGATCGCGAGCGCATGAAACAGGATGCGTCGCTGGTCTACCAACCCGGTCGCGAATACGGCACCCGACATTGGGTTTTTCGACGCACCAACCTTCCTTGTTTGCGTTGCACCCAACCAGTGCGGCAGCTGAGACAAGTGACGCATGGTACGGGAGAAGAAGAGCGCGATCGGATTGTTTACTTTTGTGAAAAATGTCAGGGAGTTGAAGCACCGCCAAGGAAGGTGCGGAAGAGAAAGTGAGATGACTTCGGAGTGCGCTGACTTGTCAGGGCTTCGCTCGTACCAAAGCGGCGACATTTCGCCGCACTCCAAAACTTCCTCACAACTTTCCCAGGTCAAACTTCTCCACAAAGTATCGGCGACGCCAACCTGGGTTGATTTGATCCAGCAGCAAGCCCTCCGCAGCACCAATCGAATACACAACTTCACGCTTAGACTCGCCGAGCTTCTGCGTTCGCAGCTGGCGAAAGATGCCTTTATGAGTAGTCCGAGCTAGATCGGCAAACGAGCGATAATCCGGCAGGGCACGGAATTGTCTTGTCGGGCGGTAGCTCGTGGCTGCCAATTGCGCAAGGCGGTACTCCGTGTAGCGCGCGATTCCCTCCTTCCAAAACTGAAAAGCCAGGTATTTGTAATCGTCAGGTTCCACGAGTTGTTGGAACTTGCGGCGCGCGGCTAAATAATCGCGAACGCGCCTCCCGCGTTGTTGTTTCGGTGCACTTACTGCCGCAGCTAACATCTCACTCATTGTTGCGAACTGCTGTTGTACCTCAACCCGATCGTAAGGGAATGCATAGTTGAGCATCCACATTCCTGACTGATCGCCGCGCGCCAGATTGAGCGCGTTTACGTCTGCATAAAAATTTGGCTGTGAATCCTGCAGCTGGTGAAAATGTTCGTGAAGGAGCGTGACAACCCAGGGCGTTGAAGTTTTTGCCGAAGTGTTTTCCGCCTGCCCCACAACGATCGTCGAGACCATGCTGCCGCGGATTGCCGGAAACGTCGCGAGGAAACTTGGCGACATCGTGCGCTTGCGATAAAGCACGTTGGACCTGAGCTCGTTGTCGTAACCGAGCATCTGAAAGTCGGTTGACGGTTGCGGATGACGAATCAGAAATTCGTGCTCCGGCGTGACGAGTAGCACGGCGAACGGCGCCTTGCTCCATTCCGGCCAAATTCGATCTCCAAGTTGATCGGCCAGACGAAATACCTCAACAAGCCGTGTTCGATCGGTTGTGCTTAGTTTTGGTGACTCTGGGATATAGGAATTGCGAAGCGAATCAGGAGCAGCCGTTAATCCAGTCGCAAAAAACAAGGAAAGGAAGAGGAGTAGCATTGCAATAAACCTGGTGGAACGTCTAATTACATTCCGGTTCGCGGTACATCTCCGACTTGCCGGCGATCATGACCATTGTTGTATTCGCGGGGCTGAGCCTCGCGAATAGTTTAAAAGGACGAGTTCGGTAAGTCAGAGACTTACCGCGCACCGGAAGATCATAGACCGCCCGAAGGAGCTGCTCGCAGGAAATTAATCCCCGACTTCGTCTTAGGACTTTACTCAATCTCGGGAGCTGGAACTTAAACGAACCCTTATTCAAGAAGCCTCGCAGCCTCAAGAACCTGCTCAGGGCGCGCGCGCACCCAATAGTTCTCCGTAAGATTTACCCAACGCACTACGCCGTTAGTATCTAACAAAAATTCCGCAGGCCGCGAAATATCCTGCCCGTTCGCTCCCGCCCCTGCATGTAGCAAATCATAACGGCGAATCACTTCAGCGTTGGGATCCGAAAGAAATGTAAACGTGTAGCCCGCTTTCGCCAGCATGTCGCGATTAATCTCTGGGCCGTCGACACTGATGGCCACGGGACGAATTCCCACTTCAGAAAACTTCGCGAGATTGCGTTCGATACCCCGGAACTCGGAGTGACAGGACGGTCACCAGTAACCTCGATAGAAAATCAGCAACACACCGCGCGGCTTTCCGGTATTGCTAACGTTGATTGGTGTGGAGAGCAGTTCGGGTAAAGAAACTGATTTGCCATTAGCATCAGCAAGCGTAAACTCCGGCGCCCGGTTTCCCACGCGCGGCGCGCCTTCCGAAGCCGGTAGCCATCTAGCAAAGACGAAGGTCATAAAGATGAAGGAACCGATTATCAGCACACCGAGCACAGCAAGGACAGAGCTGCCCAGTTTCGCCCAACGCGAACGATCAGGTGCGAACGCTCGCCGTATCCCTACAAACACAAGCCACGCCGCGATCATAAAGAGAATCAAGTTGGCCCAAGGGACGTCGCGAGTGATGGGAAAATTAACGAAGAAGAGGCCGTAGCTGAGAAAGGCAATGATGCTGAGCAGGAATCCCGCCCAAATGTGCCAATTAAATCTGCGAATGTTCATGGCTCGAAAATATTACCTGCCGTTTGATGCGGTCAATAGCAAATGTGTCATTGGAAAGACAGTTACCGGTTCGTAGAAAAACCTTTCTGCCAACCCATGCCTTCGTAACTTGTCGTTTGTTCACTCGTACGTTTACTGTGGCGACAAGCTTTGCGCCAAAGAACTGGAAGCATCAGTTACATCATATAAAGAGTGACCCCCGAACAGTTCTCACAAACTGATCATCTCCGCGAAGACTTGGCCGGACGTACTACGCGAGGTGGCATTGTGATGCTTGCCTCGCAGGCGGTGAAGTTCGCCCTCACGATCGTCTCGGCGGCCATCCTCGCGCGCCTGCTGACACCCGAAGATTATGGCCTGATCGCGATGGTCACTGTAGTGATCAACTTTACCTATTCGTTTCGCAGCCTGGGTCTTTCCGCCGCTACGATGCAAAAGCCGCAGCTGATGGTGGCCCAGGTCTCAAATCTGTTTTGGATCAACACGGGTCTAAGCATTCTTGTGATGCTCTTAACGGCCGCATTTGCGCCGCTAGTGGCAGTGTTTTATGAAGAGACCCGACTGACGTGGATCACGATTGCGTTGGCTTGTGGTTTTGTTTTCACCGGCTTAACCGTGCAGCACGAAGCTTTATTAAAACGACAAATGCGTTTTTGGGCTTTGTCCGTAATCGAAATCAGTTCTTTAGTCATCGGGTTGATCAGCGCGCTGATCGCGGCGTGGCGCGGGATGAGATATTGGTCATTAGTCATCAGCAGTTTGACGACTAGCTTTGTCTACTTCGCCGGAGTCTGGATTGTTTGTCGTTGGCGTCCGGGCCTGCCCAGCCGCGGATCCGGGGTGCGCAGCATGCTCTGGTTCGGCGGGCATTTGACCGGTTCAAGCCTGGTTAACTTTGCGGCACGGAATATCGACAACGTTCTAATTGGACGTTTTTGGGGTCCTACTCAACTCGGACTCTACAGCCGCGCTTATCAACTGCTGCTACTTCCGCTCGAGCAGATCAATGCGCCGCTCGACACAGTCGCGATCACTTCATTGAGTAAGCTGACTGATTCGCCGGAACGCTATCGCCAAGCCTATCTGCGCATGCTTGAGAAGGTTGTGATGGTGACGATGCCCGGCATGGCCTTAATGATCGTAACTGCGGACTGGATCGTTCGCGTGATGCTGGGCCCGCAATGGGTAGAAACGGGTCGCATCTTTGCGCTGCTCGGGATCATGGGAATTTTGGAGCCGGTAAGTTTTACTCTCGGTTGGTTAATGGTGTCGCAGGCGCGGACCAAAGAGTTCATGCACATGGTGATTTTCAATAGCGTGACTTCCATCCTTGCGATCATCGTCGGCCTGCGTTGGGGAGCGATTGGCGTCGCCGCTACTTACGCGCTCAGCGGAGTGGTGATTCGCAAACCGGTGCTCCTTTGGTGGGCAGGTCGCAAAGGGCCGGTGCGAACGCAAGAAATCTATCGCACCATCCTGCCCGCGCTCGTCGCTTCCGGGGTCGTCGCCGCTTCAATCTTTTTGTTGCGCCGCGTGACGCAATTTAATCAGCCGGTGCTGGGACTGATTTTCTCGTTTCTTTTGGCGGTGCTACTGGCACTCGCTACCTACCTCGCGTTG
>CAWGWE010000005.1:0-760522 GCA_963826235.1 Pyrinomonadaceae bacterium
GTGCTAGACGATCTCTTGGTCACGAAGGACGTGATGCGTTCCGGCCTCCCCAGAAAACAACAGACCATCCGTATCAACGTGAATGTTTTAGCGGATGCACCGCAGTCGTGAATCTTCACTCTACAAGCACGCTCAGCCAAGCTGTCAGCGCTCCCTGAGAACTTGTCCGCGCCCGTGAGCAGCATTTCGTAGCATTTGAAATGGCACCTTGAAATGGGTGGACTGCGCAGTTTCAGTGACAGTCAGTTCGGTGGGCAAAAGATAACGATCACGTGTATTCGGGTTAGAAAGATCGGGCTGATTGATGGCGCCACGTGTAAAATCCATTACGCCTGGGTCGCCTCGGCCCAACGACAAGGCGATACTTGCCACCTGATTAAGAATTGCTCTCCGGATTGGTTTGTGACCAACTTATGACCGGAATACCCACAAGGAGGCATTAATAGGTAGGAATAGATAGACTCGCTGGCGGCTGCAACCCGTAACAAAGGTTAGTAAATCGTAGGAGCCGTAACCTGCTGGAGTGTCTATGAACGCACTCTTAATTAGCGAGTCGGAGGTTCGAGCCCTCCACGGCTCACCATAATTTTCAATGACTTGCGGCAGGTTCCCATGAATGATTGGGCCTGCCGCTTTTCCTTTGTGACCAACCCCACTGGTAATCGTTTTAAGCAGGGTCTGCTACGAAGAAATAAAAACATTACGCTGTAACCAAGGAATTCATGAATGACCTCGTACAGGTGATTACTCGCTGTCCTTCGGGAGTTCCGGAAGTCGCTTTCCCTTTCAGTAGGATCAACAATTCCCTCCCAACATTGTGTTTTGACGTCTGCCTTAACGCTTGCAAATCAACACAAAGGCGTGCTGAAATCGGCGCATCCAGTTTTCCAAAATGGGGCCGAGAGTGATTGAAAGGAGTGAACCCATGGCTGAAGAAGTCAAGAAACTTGAACTGCGCATCAAGGAACTCGAGAATAAATTGAAAGAGTTCCAGGGCGCCGCTGCGCCGGAGGAGCTCACCAAGGAAGAAATCGCTGCCTATCGCAAAGTAAGTTCAGCGTTATCATCTTTCAGTGAGTGGGAGTGTGGCATCAACGAATGTAGACCCATCGGGATCTGCCGCATATGCAGCTGCCGCGTTTGTCGCGTATGCCGCGTCTGCATCAATGAATGCGTTTGCGGACCGTGCAACATTTGCGGCATGGGTGGCGGCGGTGGAGGATTCTCAGGTTTTGGCGGCTGACGCAGGCCTAAATGCCACGGCGCTGGTCCACTGACGCGTTTATCTCGCTGTTCTAAATGCAAAAATTGGTCTACTACCATCTCGCGGCCGGCGTCGACGTCGTGCCGTTAACGGAACAGTCTGTCCTGTTCCGTTCGAACACTCTTGCCGTGAAAATAGAAGGCTCAATGGCAGCCTTGCTCAACGAGCGTGTGCTACCACTTCTTGACCGCCCTCGCTCGCTCGACGATCTCGAATCAGAACTCGGCGACGCTGCCGGAGACCTTAAGGAGAGCCTCGATTCCCTCGTTGAGGCGCGCGTGCTCGAGCGTTCCACGGAAGCCGCGCCGTCGCAGCTGGATCGGCCGTTTGCCGCGTTCATTCAAAACCTGGGGGTTAAACCCAGCGATGCGGCTGAGCGCTTCCGCGCGTTACGCGTCGCCATCTTCGGCCTCGAAGCACACGGTGCTCATCTCGCGCTCGAACTGGCCCGTTTGGGCGTGGGGTCATGTATTCTGGCCGACCCTTTTGTGAGCCGGGAAAGCGACGCGCTGCTCATGCCGCCGGGCGCATTTCAGCCCGGCGTTCCGCGCCAACAAAGCGTCGCAGCCGCGATCACATCTCTTACTCCGTCGATGAGCGTGACTTTAGGAGGTGAACTCTCGCGCGACTCTGTGCGCGAGATCGCGGAAGGCGCGAATTTGCTTGTCGGTTGTTTTGATCGTGGATATGAAAGGGCGCAACACTGGATCAACCGTGCCGCAGTCGCCACAAACACAAAAGCATTGTTCTCAGAAATCAGCACACACGTCGCATTGATTGGACCATGCGTGCTGCCCGGACAGGCAGCCTGCTACATGTGTTATCGCATGCGGCGGGTAGCCTGCGAAGAAAACTTCGACGAGGCGATGGCCTACGAACGCTTTCTCAACCAGGCCAACCAACCCTCGCTTTCGTCGCGGGCCACCGCGCCTTTTTTGTCGGCCCAGGTTGGCAGTCTGCTTGCCTGTGAAATAGTAAAGCTGGTAGCACTCAAACTCCCGGCGACACTCGCCGGCCGAATCTTGGAGTTTGACGCGCTCACACTGGAGAGTAACTTTCACGCCCTCCTGCGCCAGCCGGATTGTCCTGTGTGTGGTCCTGAAAAAAAAAGACCCGCAACAATCCAACCCTGAGCGAGATTAGAGCTCACGAGAAAGGTAGTCCATCCGGTGATCTGCGCATTCTCAGAAATCGCCTGGTGAGCCCGCGCACAGGCATCGTGCGTCGCTTCGAGCCGTACGCAAAAGATCCTGTTGAGCCCCCCGTTCCCTACATTGTGCGCGCCGACATCGCCAACCATCTCTTCATCAGTAACCGCGAGGGCGACGAGGACATTTGCTCAGGCAAAGGACTAACGCTTGCGGACGCCCGTGTCGGTGCGCTCGGGGAGGCCGTTGAGCGCTACTCGGGCGCAGTGCACTCAGCCGACGAGGTGCAGTACGCTCGGCGATCAGAACTGGAATTAGCGTCGCTCGATCCGCGCGAACTCGCACTCTATCATCCGTCGCAATATCAGGATCTTGCCTACGCTCCTTACGAAGATAACCGCCTCGGCTGGGTTCCGGCGCGTTCACTGGTGCGCGGAGATGAAGTGCTGGTGCCCGCCCTTTCCGTGTTCATGAACTACCACGCCCACGCGAATGAAGAGTTTCTCTTTCCAATTACCTCAAACGGACTCGCAACCGGACGATCTCTCCTCGAAGCCGTATGGAACGCAGCCAATGAAGTGCTCGAACGCGATGCTTTCATGATTGCTTGGCTTAATCGATTGCCGGCGCAACGCTTTTCAGCGAGCGCACATCCCGACCGCGAGATCGCCGAACTGGCCAAGTCGTATCTTCGACGCGGTGTGGAGCTTAGGCTTTACCGGTTGCCGACGGATCACAGCTGCGCGGTATTCGCGGGCGTGGCCCTAGAGGCGCCCGGCCGCGGCGGACCTGCGGTAGTGGTCGGACTGGGAGCGGATCCCGATCCGGTACTGGCAGCGCGCAAGGCGGCGTTAGAAGTCTGCCAGGTGCGGCCCGCACTCAGGCGCCGCCTGCGAAACCTAAGAACCGAAACTCGTTTGCGTGAGCTTCTCGATGATCCGCATCTCGTCGCCACGATCGATGATCACGATTTGCTGTATGCAAGTCCTCAGTCCCTGCCCCGACTCGGTTTCTGGTTGGACGTGAACGAACAACCCTTCGACTGGACCTCTCAACCGGCTGAGAGCGCAGCAGAGAGGCTTGCAAATCTGATTGACTGGCTCAAGGCCCAGTCTCCCGAGGGCAGCCACGACTTGCTTTACGTCAACCTTACGCCGCCAGACATGGCCGAGCTTGGTCTCTATACCGCGCGCGCCATCCTGCCAGGCTTTCAACCAATCGACTTTGGCTGGAAGGAACGCCGCCTCGGCGGACGCCGCATCTACAGTCAACCTTTCAAACTCGGATTGCGCGCGGAGGATTCCAACATGGACACCCTGAATCACGATCCGCACCCGTTGGCTTAAGTTTGGCGCGCCAAAATCAGGAGTAAGTTGTATGTTTCGCGACCAATATCCCGCCGCCTGGTTGTTTCATCACAACACCATCCGCTGGCCCTTCAATACGCTCGACCCTGAAGAAGAACCGTGGGCCGGGCCTCAATTCAAAGAGTATCCGGGCCAACCAGCAATCGAATTGCCGGCGCTGAGCGACCTGGACTTGCCACTGGGCCAGGCTATCCGCCGCCGGCTCACATGTCGTAGCTTCGGCTCATCGCCGCTGACACTCAAAGAGTTGAGCACGATCCTGGCGGTGGGGAATGGTGTTGAGGGCGTTGTGCCACTCGGCGCGAATGAGCATCTTGAACGACCCATGCCCTCAGGCGGCGGGCTTTACCCACTCGAGTTTTATCCCATCGTCCGCCAGGTTGAAAGTCTGGAGCCCGGCCTATATCACTACGCGCCGCTAATGCACCAACTTGAACAACTGAAGTTGATGGAATTCCCCGACACTCTCATCTCGCAGCTCTTCATGAATCAACCTTATTTGGCTGGCGCGCGGGTGGTGCTGCTGATCACCGCCGTGGTGGAACGATCGATGCACAAGTATGGCGACCGCGGATATCGCTACATTCTGTTGGAAGCGGGCCACGCTGCCCAGAATATGTGTCTCGCCGCGGCGAGCCTGAATTTGGGCGCCCTGCCTCTGGGCGGCTTCTTCGACAGCTTTGTAGCGGAACTGTTAGAGATCAACCAGGAGCAGGAAGCGATTCTGTACGCGCTTGGCTTTGGGCAACCAGCGACGGATGACCGCGTTGCAGTCCGCAACCTCGCCGCGTTGCTCGGCCTTTGAGAGGAGAGTCCTCAGACGGTAAACCTGACATGTCATTTGCTAAACGATACCTACGACAGCGTATTGACATGTCTCAGATGTGGGCTTATAAGTAGGTCGCTCAACCTTGCCGAACTAACGCATGCTCACCCCGACTTGTTGTGTGCCTTTCGACCAGGTGCCCAGGAACCTCGCATAATCCCTGTGGCTCGACCGCGGTGTGATGAATCAAGCTTAGTTGCTCTTTCCGAGTTGCTTCTCGTGCAGTTTCACAGAAGAGTCCGAAGAGAGCTGGCAAGCTCACTTTCACACACGCTACGGATAAACTCAGGAGTTTTCGGGACCGGATGGTTCCTAATTCCAAGAGGATCAGGTCGTGCGTCTTTTCTCTCACATTTTGTCGGCGGGAAGTTCTCTACCCTCCAACGCCGCAGGCTTCTCATCAACTCCGGCGAATAGTCGGAACCCTCTAGACGTAGTTAATCTCACACCACTTAGGCAGCTCAGCAGCGGTCGTGCTGAAACGAAGATCGCGCTGATCGACGGTCCTGTTGCCACCGATCATAACGATCTATCCGGCACTAACATTCGCGAAATTCCTGGGCAACTGAGCGGTACCTGTACCCGCGCAAATAGCATCGCTTGCATGCATGGAACTTTTGTCGCTGGGATCTTGAGCGCCCGCCGAGGTTCCGGGGCGCCAGCGATTGCTCCCGGCTGCACTTTGCTCGTACGACCTATCTTCGCGGAGAGTGCTTCGCGAAATCGCGATATGCCGAGCGCAACTCCGGAGCAGCTCGCAACAGCAATCATCGATTGCGTCGCAGCAGGCGCCACAGTCATTAATTTGAGCGCGGCTCTGGTAAAGGCTTCCGCCCGGGGCGAACGAAAACTTCAAGAAGCTCTCAATCACTCTGCACGGCGAGGAGTTATCGTCGTCGCCGCGGCTGGAAATCAAGCAAACATCGGAAGCTCTTTGATTACACGCCACGCGTGGGTCATTCCGGTTGTCGCTTGCGATCTGCTGGGCCGACCGATCGGCTACTCAAACTTTGGAAATTCGATTGGACGCCAGGGACTAAGCGCGCCAGGCCACGGTGTTACCAGTCTCGGAGCAGAGGGCAGTCCAATCAGTTTCGGTGGAACGAGTGTGGCCGCCCCGTTCGTATCCGGGGCGGTCGCGCTTTTGTGTTCTGAGTTTCCCAACGCGAGTTCAGCTCAGGTGAAATTCGCCCTTTTGCGAGGTCGCGCAATTCGCAGAGCAGCGATCGTGCCCGCCCTGTTGGATGCGTGGGCTGCTTATCAAATCTTACTCACGGCGAGGCGCTGAATACGGAAAACAGAGTGGGAATATGAAAAGTAAGAAACATGAATCGAAGTCGCGAAATGAGCTAAAGCGCGAGCCTCGTCGTGTGCGCCTCCCCGGCTTCATCACTGATGAAGATATCGGTCTCGGCGATGTGATTAAGCGAGCAACATCTGCGGTGGGAATCAAACCCTGCGGCGGATGCCAGCAGCGGGCGGCTGCTCTGAACCGGTGGGTCGTTTTCACCGGTCCACGTTTCCGATAGATTACTTTTCGGTTTGGCGGCCGGAGAGAAGCTGTGCGGTTACCAGGATTTGTAGCTGAGGCATCCCAATCCCCAGCTACGAGGCATGGAACACCGGTATGTATCAATCGAAGATCCGGAGCTCGCCGGTCCGCGGAACCGTAATGGTCCTCGGTGGCACCTCAAACCGAGACTTTGGTTTGGAGAATTCCGGCAGGACTTGCCAGGTGCAACTGAACTGAAACCAGGTTATTGCGACGCTCGATGTGCGTCCGGATCGAACGCCTCGGTTCTATGCTGAGATGTAATCGCGGGCGTTTGAACCTTGAAATGCACAGCGGCTGGAGCGGAACACCGCTGACCCGGATGTTAAAGAGCAGTTTTGTCCGCAAAGGAGAAAATCACATGGAACAAAATGAACTGTATGAGCAATCGTCAAACCAACCTGGGGGTATTCCGCCTCAGGTAATCGCGCCTTCTCCCCCCGGCAATACTGGACAGGCGTCACGCGCGCCCGTAAGTGCGGCGACCTGTCCCACTTGTGGAGCGGCGCCAGATTACAGTCCGAACGGCTCGGCTGAACCCTCCTACGTGTTCGCGATCGGTAAGGTCGAGATGCGCTTTCCGACCCTTGGCATCGAAAAGGAATTTGCGCAGGCCACCGGACGTGCAGATACGAAAGGACTCACCGATCGCGCTGCGGCCCACGCCGTGCTGTCTGAACGTTCCAATCGCTACATCGCACGGCAGCTATGCTGGGTGTTTACCATTGAGGGTTTGGAGACTTACGTCCTTGTTCCCCGCGATCCAGCCGACTATGACCAACTGCTGGAAGCAGTACGACCATACCCAAGTCCTCTTGATCTCGACGTGGTAGTGGGCGTGAAAGGACCGATGGCGCCTCCCGACACTTGCAATGGCCTGATGGTGCCGATCGTCGTGTTCGATCAGATCTATTCCTTTGACCGCGACGCGCTTATCAAGGCCATCCCCCGGCCGCCTAAGACCACGGCGAAAGAATTTGGGCCCGCGGCCGAGGAGTTGTTCGATCGAATAATGCTGACGGCGGACAATGCGGGGTGCATGGACGAGCACCGTGCCTTGAACTATTGCGCTGTTCGCTACCCAGCAATCTATGCGGCTGCCGCCGATGCCTACGCCCGCAACTCCTCGTTGACGGCAGTTGAAGTTCAACCTTCGCCATTGAGCAGCACGCGCAATGTGGTGGAAGTCATTTTCGCATTTACTAACCGCGCGACCGACGTGGACGAAAAACTTTTCGCCCGTGTCGACGTCACCGAAGAATTTCCCTTCCTCGTCACTAAGTTGTCGCCGTATTTTGATCGCTAACGCTTGAAAGGAGCTCGAATGAACATATCAGGATGCCGTCTCACCTGAGGTTGAACTGACGTGCGAAGCGAGTTGACAACTATTGAAGGAGCTAAGATGAGACTGCCCCAGTTCACCGCGATGCAATCGCTGTACAAAATTAAGGGTGCTCCAATTACGGATACTGCCCTCTCGGAGCCGAGCCCTAAAATCTTGCCCCAGCTTCGAAGAAATCCCTTCTTGAACCGACAGTGCGAAGACACCGCCTTCTGCTTAAACGAGCCTGGAAATTGCGGAATTCCCAGACGCGATCTGCCTGGCCTGCGAGCCTGGTACATACAGAACTGCGGAGGATTCCCAGATTTAGTTGCCGGTGGGAGTGGTGGCGGCGGTGGAGGTGGCGGCGGTGGAAGTAACCCATACCGAGGTTGGCGTCCAACCATACTGGTTGACGGCATGCAGGTTGGATAATGTGAATGAATTTGATTTTGAGCCTGGAGCTAATTTAGGTGACTAAGACTTCTAATTGAAGCCACCGTCGCACGGATGTAAACACGAGTATTAGACCTGCTGCGCTAGTGCAGAAGGAGGTTCCTCGATTAAAGGCCAAATCCTTCAATCAAGGTACCGTTACGATTGAATCAAATGACTAGGAGGTAGCAGAAATGAACTTGCCGGGATTTACCGCAGAAACTTCACTTGGGTTGAGCGGATACTATCGCGCGACAGCTGGAGGTTTCGGATTCACAAATCTGTCAGGAGTCGTGCCACAACTACCGATCGGCTTTTGCCAGGCCAATTGTGACTGGATCCAGGATCCGTTCCTGAGCGCCGTTTGTCGATCGCAATGTCTGGGCGGTGACGGTTCTGGGGGCGGCGGCGGTGGTCGTCGTCCGGTCTGTCGTCCAGCTTGCGGGAGATGTTTGGCGGACGAGGATTCGCGCACCGGTCGATCAAGACTTTGCATCCTGCGAAATTGTGACGACGTCAGTCGGCCGTGCTGACGCTGCATAAACTTTGTAGGAAAAAATGTTTGCCGAGACGGTAAAAGATGGCTTCAGTCATGGGAGCTGAGTCAGAGCGAAGGGTGTGTGTTTTGCAAGAGAACTGTGAGAGCCGTCTAATATCCCACGCCTGAACATCTCCGAATCGGGACCGCGAAGTGTCTCGCAGGGCTGCTTGCTAACATCGTTAAGTTTTGTGTTGACTTCCCTTGCTAGCAGGTCTATAAGGCGCGTGGAACCTACTTCAAACTCACTCAGGAGTCCCCATGAGCCTACCAAGGAAAGTCACTCCGATGAGGTTAGTGGCAGTTTTTCTATGCTTATTAGCCTTTAGTATCTACATCTCCTTTGCGCCAATTCCTTCCAGCGCTAACCGTCCCGGTCCCGGTAGTTGTACTTGCGGAGGCGGCGGGGGCGGCAGTTGCAGTGGTGGTTCTGAATGCGTCTGTATGTCCATTAATGGGGAATGTACCAGCTGCCAGTGGGTCCCCAATTCCTGTAACTGTGGTGGGTGTTAGACGGTTAGAACCGTTGCTGCTTCATTTTCGTTTCAAAGGCGCGTAACGAACGTTGCAGCCTCGCACCATCCGTTTCGAGTTCGAGTTAAGATTTCGCTCTCGCTAATCTATTAGTTTTGTCAATCGGCGTCGTAGTCAGACCGGCCAGTATATTGGCGCCTACCTACCTCATGGCTGGATAGAATGGGGGAAACTAATCTGAGGGACGAAGTCTTAAGGTGATCCTTAAAGAGAGTGGTGTATGGGATGAGCGACGAAGTTTCAGACTCGAAGGGTTCTCAGACTCGCCCCAGGAGGACAGACGTTTTTCTGTTGCTACTTTTACTAGCCTCCTTATCTCTAAATGTGTATTTGGGATGGCAAGTTAAGCAAGCCAAGACCCAGTCGAGTATCCAGCAGACTACCTTTAAGCTTTCACCCGGCATGAAGGTCGAATCTGTTGCTGCCGTCGCCCTTGACGGAAAGCCCGTTACAATCTCATACGAAGACAGTGACAAGCCCACCGTGTTCTACGTGTTGTCACCGAGTTGCGTTTGGTGTGAACGTAACCAAGCTAACATTGACAAGCTTGCTGAGCTTAAAGGAAATGACTTTCGCTTCATTGGACTCTCGCTGGTCGAACCTGGGCTAAAGGAGTATCTCGAGGAGCATCAGCTCAAATTCCCCACCTACACCCGGTTGACAGCCGAGGCCATCAACTCTCTCGGACTTGGAGGTACGCCACAAACGATCGTCATCTCGCCCGAGGGCCGAGTACTAAAGGTTTGGAGAGGAGCATATATCGAGCAAATGCAGCCTGAACTGGAGGAGTATTTCCAGATTCGTCTTCCGGGTTTAACAGCCGGGAGTCCCTAATCTTTCGGTTCTCATTTCTACCAAGCGAAACATCCTCTGGACGGTCTTATTTCCGGAACGTTCCCCCAATTCAGGCGTTAAGCTCAATAGCGTGTCACCTCTTTAAACCATACGCGCATCAGTCGATGATTCGCACAAGCATTTCCTGGCGCTCACACCATGCATAAATTATTACGCTATCGAGATTGCAACTACCACCTCCGTCGACAAGTCGTAATTAGCTTCACTTTTCGATGCTTACCTCTACTCACACTCTGCATGTTTGGACTAACCCCAAGTTATCAAACATTGGCGCAAACGAAACCAGCTGGAGTCGGAGCCTCTTCACTTTGTAACCGAAATGTCGCCGTAGATATGATTGGACAACAGATTGCCATCACCAGGACTTTTGACAATGCTGTTCGGCGCACGACTGTTCTGATTCGCGCGGCGGATATCCTCTGGCCCTACCAGCAGGACAAGGCGCGCGCTGCCTTCGTTGAGGCCTTTGAAGTGGCTTCACAGTATGAAAAAGGGAAAAGTGAGCAGTCGAAAGACGGCCGGGCGCTACTAATGGAAAGTCCTGATCAACGATACGTAGTTATTCGGGCCGTTGCTAAACGCGACTCCATATGGGCGAAAAAGCTGACGGAGCAGATGCTAAAACTCGACCGTCAAAGTGGCGACGAGGGATCCATCAAAGATTCACCGAACAATCTCTTAACAGCGCAAAGGTTGCTTGAGTCGGCCACGCAATTACTGGCTACGGATATCAACACTGCGGTCGACCTCGCCAGCGTAAGTTTGAGATACCCTGCCAGTCACTGGTTAACCCGGTTCCTATACACGCTTGCCGAAATTGATCAGCGGAGAGCGGATCAATTTTATGATCAGGCTTTGGTGGTTTACGGTGACAGACCGATGCGCGAGTTTCTTTATTTACAAGCGTATCCTTTCGCGTTTCCAGAAAGCGGAAGCACACCGGTCTTCGGATTTTATAGAGTGCCGCCCAATTTCGTCACCAACAATTCTTTACAGCGCCGGTTCGTTCAGACGCTGGTACGTCGAGCGCAGCAAGCCTTGGAAGTCCCATTAGACGACGGAGATAACTTTCGAAATGTGGACGGAAATCCGATGCCCGGCACGGCACACATCCTGGAGGCGTTGACGCGAATTGAGCCCCGGGTAAGGGGACTTCTGCCTGACTTATTGGGGGCCGTGGTTCAAGCCCGAGAGAAGATTCTGGTTTCGCTCTCAGCCGAAATCCAAAAGACATTTCTTGAGCCAGGTCGCGAAGTTTCTGCTGCGGTGGCGAAAACCTTTGACGAACAATTAGAGGCAGCCGCTAAGACGCCTAACGTAAACAACCGCGATGACCTTTTCGCTTCAGCAGTTTTAAGCGCCGCATCCGATAAGGAAACTCTCAACGACGTGGTTGCCGCAATCGACAAGATTTCAGATTCAAGCATCCGCACAGCTTTACTGGAATGGCTTTATTTCAAGCGCGCAAAAGAGGAAGTCAAAGCCAAGCGCTTCGACGAGGCCGAGAAGCTGGTTTCTAAAGTCGAAGGATTGGAGCAACGTGCTTATCTGCACACAGAGATCGCAAAAGGTCTACTGAATGCCGGTGAGACTCAGAATCAAACTCATGCGCGCGAAGTTCTTGAAGAGGCGATAACCGAGGTTAACAGAGCTGGTCACACGATCTTTGCGGCGCGTACAGCACTAACGGCGTCGCTCCTCTACGCGCAGATAGATCTCAACCGATCAATCTCAGTCTTGGGAGACGCTATTAATCGTATCAACCGAATTGAGAACCCGGATTTTTCCGCAGCCGACCAAACCTTGATCAAAGCGATCATGAGAAGAAGCAACCCGGGCCGATTCATGATCAGGTTTCCGATGCCAGGGCCGGATCCGGAAAGTGTATTTCGGGAGATGGCAAGACTGGACTTCGACGGTGCGCTATCGCAAACCAATGCCGTCACTGACAAGTTTCAGCGCGCTGTAACAACACTCTCGTTGGCGGATGTCTGCCTGCAGCAAGTACAGCCACAACCCAAAAAGCCAAAGAAGCCAGCGAAGCCTTCAGTTCGATGAGGATTTCAGAATTGATAATTTGGTTGGAGCCTTGAGAGCCCTGGTTCCGAGCAATTTTATTTAAGTCAGGCATGAAGGTTAGTCCACTTTCTCTAAATACTTCTTGTTTACCCAAGCCTCTTTATCTTTGTATTTTACAAATAGCCACCTATGACCGGGGCGGATTCGTTGAACTTCGTCGGGTGCTAATTTAATAATAACTTCTGAATCATTCGTTGGCTTGATTCTCATCGGACAACCACGGTCGAGAACATGAAAACAATCAACGAACGTTTAATTAGTTCCTCCTAGGTATGCCCGCCTTCCATACCCGCAGACTTAGAGCTGGGCCAGGAGGTCACAGTCATGATTGGGACCACACGCATGTAGAGGCAATGCCCTTCTAAGACGAATAGGTTGACATCTAAATACCGGAAGAGTAGGGGTGCGCTGCAGAATTCCTTGCAAGGCCAGGTTTTAAGATTGAGGCCAAAATGCTCAAATTCCTATCTTTACTAAAAGCAAAGCAGATGAGATTAAAACTGACAGTCCTAGTATCGCTTGCTTGTGCGATTGCGATTTTCGCTGTGGTACGAACCAGTTCAAAAATGCAAGCTACGAGAGTTCCCGAGAAGAACCGTTTGCAATGGTATGCAAAGAATGCAAAGGAAGAGGGAAAACAGAGAGTCGTATTACCTGGTCCGAAACTAGATTACGCGGGTGTGAACATGGACCTCGACGACGCGCTCCGCGCCTACAGCGTTGTTGTCGCAACACCAATTGAAAGTAAAAGCGAAATTCAAAACTCGGATGATATTTGGACTTGGTATAAATTTAGGATTCTAGAGCTTATCACCCGAAAGAACTCAATCTATTGCGATACCTGTCCCCCTGTGCCTAATCCTCCAGCAGCAATGTCTGCTGACACCCCAGAAGAGTTTCTTATTGTTACGTCTGGGGGAACGGTAATGCTCGATGGCGTAGCGATGACGATTGAGAATCGCGAGATTCCTCCATTCGAACAAGGCAAGAAATACGTACTATTGATTTCGTTTGAACCCTCAGGTGTAGCATCTTTAGGCACGGGACCTTCCAGTGTCTTCCGTCTCACAGATGACGGCTCGATGGCGAGTGTCAATAACTCCAACTGGAAAATTCAAACTCAAATTAGTAGGCGGTTCAATCTCAAATTTTCAGCACTCAAGTCACATTTGAAAAATTGAATCTCTGGATCAGAAATGCGCTCATCATTCCTCTCCACACCAAGAGTATTTCTATACTTGATTGTCATAGTTCTTGCCTCTTCGTTGGTCGCATTGACCGAATGTCCTAAATGTTATTCAAACCAAACTCCAATGGCGGGTCATGGCCCTGCACCTGATGGCTCTGGTCGACGACTTATTAATGTCAAGATTGATAGCACTTGGGGCAATCCGACAGACTCTGCCATCTGGAACCAAACAACAGCCGCGACTGACGGTTGGAATAACGCAACCGACCAGTATGGCAATAAAACTGGTTATTACATGGTACTCAACCAAACTGCTACGCCGGATTACATCATTACTAAGGGAACGCTTCCTACAAATGTTTGCGCGAGCGTTGGCCAAACAGGCCAGCTGCAGACTCTGATGATGCGTGGTTAACGCTTGACCGCAATGGAAATGGACTGGTCGACAACGGAAAAGAGCTGTTTGGTAATTTTACAGACCAACCTTCTCCGCCTCCTGGAGAAGGAAAGAACGGCTTCCTTGCCCTCGCTGAATACGACAAAGCAGCTAATGGAGGCAATGGTGATGGCAAGATAGACTCGGCTGACTCAATCTTCACATCACTCCGATTGTGGCAGGATTCCAACCATAACGGTGTTTCTGAATCCTCTGAACTACATTCCCTCAACTCCCTAGGCGTACAAACCCTGGAATTGGACCAAAAGATTTCAGGAAGGCTGATGAGTACGGGAATAAATTCGCGTACCGAGCTAAAGTAAAGGATACAGGAGCTCAATTAGGTCGTTGGGCTTGGGATGTATTTCTCGTTAGCGGTCAATAGATTCCAAATTCATTGGAAACCTGGGTCCACCTTCACGGTGGCCTTTTTGTTTACCTTAGCGATAGAAAAAAACCACTCCGATGACTTTCGTTATGAAGCGGCCCTTCTCGCCAAGCGTGTACCCATTTGCTTGGTTCGGGTTAGTTTTTGACCGTTTGGCAAAGTGATTGCGGAAGTTGGTCGATTAAGAGAATGACCAAAGGCTTTTCGCAATACGCTATACCGTGGCAGCCAGAGTGTTTGTCGCGGCTGAAATCCTCGGGAACGACTAAGGAACCTTGTTCGAATCGAAACGAGTTCACTTCCCTTTTTTGTTCTGAAGTTAGTGTGAGTAACGCTGCGCACTTGGAGCGCCCCGTTCCTTGGCTAGGTGAACCAGCTAAAGCTGGCTTCTTGATACGGTCGCCATCCGCTTATTGACGCCCGAGATTCGTCTCGTTAGCATCTGACAATGTCCACTACCAAGCCAGACGAAGGGCCCGTTGATTTTTACGAAGTGTTGCAGGTCAACGCGAATGCTGAACAGGAGACGATCGATCGCGTCTACCGCTTGTTGGCGCAGCGGTTCCATCCAGATAATCAGCAGACCGGAGATGAGGATCGCTTCCGCACACTCCTTGAAGCCTACACAGTTCTGAAAGATCCTGAGCAGCGCGCGCGTTACGACATCCAGCACCACCAGCGACGGAAGGATCGCTGGCGGCTCGTGGCTAGCGGCGAGCAGTCTGAGAACGACTTCGAGATGGAGCAGGTCATGCGGCTTACTGTGCTCGAAGCCCTCTACACCAAGCGGCGTCTAGAGCCGGAAAATCCCGGCATTTATTTTAGGGAGTTTGAAAAACTGACGGGCATGCCGCGGGAACATCTCGAGTTTACCCACTGGTACCTGCAGCAGAAGAGATTTGTGACAAGCGACGACCATTCACGTCTGCTTTTGACAGTGGAAGGCGCTGAATACCTGGAGCAGAGCTACCGCAGCAACTTGCAGCAAAAGCGCCTGAAAGCGCCCAGGGAGACCAGCTAGCCCCTCAGTTCCAGGCTGCAAGGTTTTTCTTGACACCTCTCTTTGTTAGCCCTTACTCTTTCAGAGTTCTAATTTGATTGATCCAACGGTCAATCACCCCATCTCACCAACCAAATAAACTGACAACGGGCCGGCAACTCCCCGCACGGCGCTTGTTTGTCTACCTCAACCAAAACAAAAAATTAACTGCTCGACACTCAAGAAAAATGAACCAATGAAGAACCTCATAGAAGTTAACCGAACCTTGTCTGCTCACTTCGTACGTCCACTTCTCTGTTCAATCTTTCTAACCGCTGTCATGTTTAGCACCCTTGACACGGTCGAAGCAGCCGGGACTTTCATCCCGGCTCCCTCCCGGGTCGATATGGTTTATGACTTCGGCCGCGAAATCGTTTACATCACAAATGGCGATTCGGTGCTCCGCTATCATGTGGGCTCAAACACTTTCATGTCTCCATTCGTTGTGCCCGGCGCCAGTCTGGGCGGCATCGATATTTCGCCCGATGGCAACACGCTTGTGTTTGCCGATCGGCGACGCCTCGAGACTGTTGTTTGGGTTTATGTGGTGAACCTGCAAACGGAGCAACTCAGCCAGCAGCTCTTTCCTCGATCTTTTATGGAAGGCGGAACATTTACCGTTGCTTATGGAAGCGCGGACACCGTGCTGATCACTTCGACCTTTGAGGGATCAGGATGGATTCCCTTGCGGAAACTCAATCCCACTACCGGCCAGTGGTCCCAACTCCGGCAAGTGCGTCACAACTCGATGGTCACGCCCAGCGGCGATCTGAAAATCATCGGGTTCGTGGAAGCCGATAGTTCGGATGGCCCCTTTGGCAGGTACAGAATCGCTGACGGAAATCTTGTAAGCAAATCCGGTTATGCCGATGGAACGAGTTGGTTCAACTATGAAATGGGTGTTAACCGTGATGGCACGCAATACGCAATACCTACCTACAACGGTACGTATATCTGCGACGCGAATCTGACGAAGTTCCACCTCGTGGGTCAGTATGCCGGACCGCAGCCGATCGGCGTTGTTTATCATCCGGTTGAAAGCACGGTTTATTTTGCCTGGAGAGACTCGACGGAAGTTCGTGCTTTCGACACCACTTATTTCTTTCAAACTGCCGCCTATGATTTCGAGCACATGTTTGCACACACGGGTAATCACGCATTCAGAGAAGGCCGGCTGAAGATGTCCCGAGATGGCTCGTTGCTATTTGCAACTGTGAATGGCGGAGTGCGTTACCTACGTCTCTACGACTCGTTGCAGGCAAACGATCAATCGGTCACCACAAACGAAGACAACTCGACGTCGATCGCCTTAAACGCGAGCGTCGGAAACGGTGGAGCAGTTTCCCATGTGATAACTTCGGGACCTTCGCATGGAACGCTGAGCGGCAGCGGACTTAATGTCTCGTATACTCCACACGTCAACTACAGCGGGCTGGATAGCTTCACCTTCAAAGCGACTTACGGAGCCGCTTCTTCGGCGGAAGCCACAGTTTCGATCCTCGTCACTCCAGTTAACGATGCTCCGAGCGCGCAAGCTGACGCCGCGACGACCTTCAAAAACACGCCAGTGAACGTGAATGTGCTAGCTAACGATGTCGATGTGGATGGAGATCAGTTGCTTGTGGCAAGCGTTACTTCACCCGCTAACGGGACTGTTACAGTTACCGGTGGCGGAGTAGCAATAAATTATCGTCCCCGCAACGGATTCACAGGGATCGATAGCTTCACGTACACGGTTAGTGATGGTCGCGGTGGCACGGCTACGGCAACTGTCACTGTTAACGTCGCGCGCAGGTAGGGTGCGATGGCTAATTGCCAATTGCCGATTGGCGGGTGACGCAAGTTGTCACCACCAATCGGCAATCGACCATCTCAGGCAGTCCTTAGCGGCTGCCTGTTTTTGTTGAGCCATGCGCTGGGGAACCGTGTCGCCTTGAATGCGGAGTTGAACGCCGGGCTATGTTTAACGCGATACGCGCCGAAGCCCGACTCCGGAGCTTCCCACTCAATCGGACATATTTCGATTGATAATCGCCAATTGCCCATTGCTCGCATTGAAACTTTCGTTGCAGTTATCTTTTGCTATAGTTAAACTGGGTTTCCAGCCAGCGGTAGTTTTTGCTAGGCCCAGACTTAGGTTCTTCGCAAGCGGTCACTTCATATAGGTTTGCTTTATGCTTCAGGGAAATACGCCCTTATTGCCGTCATCTACGTCTAACAAACTCCAGCCGGCGCGTCTGCTCGAGCACAAGTACGAGGAAGATTACGCCAAACCATATCAGCGGCCGCGCGAACTGCTCGACTATCTTTCCGTTGTTCTCAAACGTAAGTGGCTAATTCTTACTCTGGTACTTGTTTGCACCACCATGGCGGCCCTCTATCTCGCCCAGCAGCCGCCGGTATATGAAGCGACAACGGTGATTCGGATCGAGCAGCAGACAAATAATTTTCTGCAGACTAAGGAAGTATTCTACACCTTTCGCAGCCCCGAATACTGGAACACTCAGATTCAATCGTTGAGGAACCCTCATCTGATGTACCAGGTGGCGGCCATGCTTGATCTGCCGCACAACCGCTCGTTCCTGACAGAACCAAAGGAGCGTGGAATAGTAGCGGCTTTACGCCGGCTGAGCGGCCGGGGCGCGGCACCGGCGGTGAAACCGAACGAGCCGGCTACTAACGCGGCAACACCACCGGAGACTCTGCCTTCGGTAGAAAGCAATCCCGACACTTTCACGGTCGAAGAACAAAAACAGCTCGCCCCTTACGTTGCCGCGCTCAGCGCGAATCTGACGATCAATCCTGTCGAGGAATCCAACCTTGTCGCCATCAGCTTCAGACACCTCGATCCGGACATCGCGATGAAGGTTGCCGACGCTGTTGCTTATGTCTTCACCAAGAACGACGTGAAGCGTGAAACCGCCGGCTCCCTGAACGCGTCGGACAAGCTGGCCCGAGAGATCGCCTCACTACAGCTTTCCATTCGCCAACTTGAAGAGCAGCGCATCAACTATCTAAAGAATCATGATCTGCCACTCGGCCAGGCGAAAGGTCAAAACCTTACGGTGGAGCGACTGGGAACTTTAAGCGGGCAGTTATTGGCCAAGGAACACGAACGCAAGAACCTGCAAGCCGCTTATGAAGGCGCGCAAAAGGCAAAAGATATCTGGTCAATTCCTGAGGTTCATGAAGACAAAGAAATAAAAGAGGCGCGCAAGACTCTCAACGATTTAGAGCGACGACGAGCTGAGCTGATGGTCACCTATACCGCTGAGTGGCCGGAAGTGAAAAAAATTGATGCTCAGATCAAGAACCTCAAAGCGGAGTTGGACAAGAGCGCGGGCGAAGCGCTGTCGATCCTGAAAGCGCGTTACGATGCCGCACTTGAAGGGGAGAAGAAATTACAGCAGGTTTACTCGCAAGAGCGCGGTGCGGCGAATCAGCAGAGCCACTCTGAAATCATGTTGAGCAGCCTCAACCAGCAGCTCGAAACTAACAAGCAGCTCTACAACACACTTTTCCAACACCAGAAAGAGATGGAGATCGCCGCTAACGGCAGGTCTAATAGCATCACGGTCGCTTCCCCGGCCTCTCATCCGGACGCGCCCTTGCCACAGGGACGATTGGGCAAAATGTTTATCGCATTTATGCTTTCGCTTTCCTTTGGCGTTGGTCTCGCGTTTCTTCTGGACTACATGGACAACACGATTAAGTCTGCCGACGATGTTGCGGTCCATTTGCAACTGCACACGCTTGCGATGATTCCCGGATCACGACGCCGGACGCTGACACGGTGGCGGCATAACGTGAAGCAGATCAGCAATGGCGGTGGCAGTGCGCTGGAACTAACGAAAGAGATGAGGTCGCCAACGGCAGAGGCCTACCGCCAGTTGCGAACTTCCCTGCGCTTTTGCGCGGTTGGCGCTGCTCCCAAGAGAATCCTGATTACTTCCGGTCAGTCCGGCGATGGCAAAACCACAACGGCTATTAATGCGGCGATTACTCTCGCGCAGTCGGGCGCGGACGTCCTGTTAATAGACTGCGATCTGCGCCGCCCACGCGTGCACGATCATTTTGCGATTCCGAATTCCGCAGGAGTAACCAACTACTTGTGCGGCCAGGAAAGCAATATCGATGAATTGTTGCAAACGTACGAAGATGTTCCGAAGTTGAAGATTATGACGGCGGGGCCGATGCCGGCTAACCCGGCAGACTTCCTGGGCTCCGACGAGATGGCGAACCTCCTCAATATCGTCAGCGAGAGATTTACGCACGTAATTCTCGACTCGCCCCCAGCCAGCGCTTTCGCCGACGCGGCGCTGCTCTCCACCCTCGTTGATGGCGTCGTAATCGTGGTCGACAGCGGGCGCAGCTCACGCACGGTAGCCCGCCGGGTCAAGCAACGTCTCACTCAAGTCGGCGCGCGGATTTATGGAGTAGTAATCAATTACTCTGATCTGGAAGCGGATGAGTATTACGCCGGTTACTATTCAGACTATTACGCGACGGATCAGGCAAATGACCCTGGTAAAACTCTCAGCGCGAATAGTGGCAATTAAGGCTCGCAGGCGTCCCTCCGTCTGAATAAATCGGTTCCAAGCAGCGAAAAGAATCGTGTTGAGAAAGGGGTGCGAGTAAGTATGTCCGAATTACCTCGTTACAGATATTCTTCAACTTGAACGGAAAAAATTGACCGCCTCGGGTGGGCGGCAGGCATAGCAATTAATTCTTACGGCGTTCGTATCGGCCTGCGGGTAAATGAGCCGAAGTATTTGCAGCCGATGCTCGACCGGCTTCCTCCTGGTTGGAAGGCGGCAGCGTCTCCAGTAGTCGTGAACATGTATTCCCTGCTGATTGGCAGTGGAGCCGGACGTCCAAACGTAAAGCGTTTCAACTTGCTGTATGCGGGTGGAGTATTAGCTGCGCGGTCGCTTGATCCTGAGCTCGTGCTCCACAACTTCGAGTCGGACGTGCAAATCTACGTGGGGATTCTGGCGCGGCGCAGAATATTTGTACATGCGGGAGTTGTTGAGTGGCAGGGACAGGCGATTGTAATCCCCGGGCGCAGCATGAGTGGTAAGACGACGTTAACCGCCGAACTGGTGCGCGCTGGCGCGAGATATTATTCGGACGAGTACGCCGTACTTGATGATCAGGGGCGCGTCCACCCCTATCCGCGCCTACTGGGACTACGCAACCCTGGAGGTGGTGAGCAAACTAAGGTTACGGCAGAAGCTCTGGGGGGAACCGTTGGCGTAAAACCCTTGCCGGTGGGCATGATTGTCGTCAGTCAGTACAAAGCGGGGGCGCGCTGGCGCCCGCGTAAACTCTCGACGGGAGAGGGTGCTCTTGAAGTTTTGTCGAACACGGTTCCGGCGCGTAATCGGCCTGAGGAATCGCTTAACAGTATTCAGCACGCCGTGATGAATGCTGCGATTTTCAAAGGGCACCGCGGCGAAGCTAAAGAGACGGCAGAATTTATTTTGCAATCCATATCCAAGCGCTGATGTGATAGTATCCGCCCTTAACACCCATGCAAAATGGGTTGACGATCAGGGAGAAGACATGAAACAAGCCGACGAACAGATAGTGCCGCCCGCACGGGAAAAGGGCCTCGTCGTTAAAAGCCTAAATGATGAAGTTCTTGTTTATGATTTGGAGCGTGATAAGGCCCATGCTTTGAATCAGAGCGCAGCCTTCGTGTGGAAGAAATGCAACGGACGCAGGACTGTTACCGATATCGCTCAAGCCCTAAGTAAAGAATTTAAGACTACAGCTGACGAGACCACTGTGTGGCTAGCACTTGACCAGTTGAGCAAGTTCAATCTTCTCAAACAAAAGATTGCTCGGCCTGCTGGAGTGCCGCGAATAAGTCGACGCCAGATGATGAGAATTGGCGCCGCTGCAGCGTTCGCATTGCCGGTCGTAATCTCGATCGTGGCGCCGACAGCAGCAAACGCGCAGACCTCAATTACTCAGGCAGTATGTCAGGCGCGAAGAAACAACAACCCTGGCGGATGCGGCGGGACGCCGTGTTCGAATGCCCCGGGAACTTGCCAGAACACGACGGGAAATAATTGCAATTGCGTTCCTTAGGTTAATCCTTCCTGGTTCCGAAAGCGGTGTGTTGTTTCCTCCGCGGGGCTGGTCTAGGTGGCTGGCAGGACGCTTGAAAATGCAGTTTAGATACAGCCCAGAGGACAAAACATGAAACAAGCCCACGACCAAATATTACCGCGCGCGCGGAAAGCTGGCCTGATCGTTAAAAACCTGAACGACGAAGTTTTGGTTTACGATTTAGACCGGAACAAAGCCCACTCGTTGAACTCCAGCGCCGCTTTCATTTGGAAGAAGTGTAATGGCCGCCGGACTGCAGGAGAGGTCGCTCAGGCACTAAGCAAAGAGTTTAAGGTGCCGGCAGATGAGCAAACTGTGTGGCTGGCACTGGATCAGTTGAGTAAATTCAACCTGCTCGAGGCCAAAATCACCAGGCCCGCCGGAATGCCGCAAATTAGCCGGCGACAAATGATGCGCATTGGGGCGGCCGCAGCTTTCGCACTTCCTGTGATCGTCTCGATCGTAGCTCCGACCACAGCGAATGCGCAGTCGGCCATTAATCCATCGGTGTGCAACGCGCGAGTTCAACCAAACTGTGGCGGGACTCCCTGCACCGGTGGCAGCGGCAATCAAACCTGTCAGCCGTTCGGCGCTGTTGGAACCGGAGAACCCTGCAAGTGCCAATAGTTTAGCCAATGGCCCTGAAGCAGAGCGCCACATCGCGCGGAGAACTTGTAGCCGCGTTGCTCGCGGGCTCCTGGCGCCAACAACCTAACGAACCCCGTCTTTCGGCGACTGAGCTACTCAATATCACGCCCTTGCTTCTGGAATCAGGAGCAGGGGCGTTGGCTTGGTATCGCCTTCGCAAGTCTCCTTTAGCTGAAACTGCTGCCGCCAACGAACTGCAGCAGGCTTATCGCCTTCACGCAATTCAGGCTGCGATTCATGAAAGCAACATCAAGCAAGTGCTCCAATTGCTTCGTTCAGCAGCTGTCGAGCCCTTGCTGGTCAAGGGTTGGGCCATCGCGCGTTTGTACCCGGAAAGCGGATTGCGACCTTACGGCGATATCGATCTCTGTGTCCATCCGAGAGATTATGCAAAGGCAGGACAGGTGCTCCGCGACGCAGGCGATCGCTATCCTGTGGATCTGCACAAGGGAACCGAATTGCTGGATTACCACGATTGGGACGAGCTCTTTTCCCGATCCCGGCTCCTGCCACTCGATGAGGCGTCAGTGAGAGTCCTCACGCCCGAAGATCATCTGCGTGTCTTATGTTTCCACCTGCTGCGTCATGGCATCGAACGCCCGATTGGACTCTGCGATATTGCAGTTACGCTCGAATCGCGCTCGGGCGACTTTGATTGGAACAAGTGTCTGGGGAAAACTCAGAAGCATGTGGATTGGATTGGTTGCGTAATTGGACTGGCGCGGGAGCTGCTTGGCGCGAACCTTGATCAGATTCCTTTTCCAGTTAAGGAACACCAACCACACTGGATTGTCAGGACGGTATTTAAAGCCTGGAGCCGTTCCTTCTCGAACCACTTCACCCAACGTGCGCCAATGGATTTTTATGCGCATCATCCACGCGGGCTGGTGCAGGCTCTAGTCGCTCGTTGGCCAACGCCAATCATCGGTACGGTTGGAGTCGGAGGATCTTTCAACCGGCTGCCGCGCTTCCCCTATCAGTTGGGTTACCTGTTAGTCCGCTCACTTCGGTTTATCAGGCAATAGGGATTGCGGGCTCCGGGATCGCGGACGTCTCTTCCGCATTGAGCGCGTAGCGCGAAACACTTCGAACGGGTTACTCGCAAGTAGCGCAGTCGGTAAGGTGCGGAAGCAGGAAGCGCGGGATCTGGTATCAACGAGCCCGCGATCCTTTTTTCCTCGTCAAATCTCGCAAGGCGTCTTTTCCAATCCAACGCGCTGCCGGCTCAGGCGATGCGGCCAGGCGTGACGCGACATCAATAGCTGCTTCTATTATAGTCTGGCGTCTCCCGATCGCTCGAAGTGCCCAACTGACGCCCTTCTTAACAAAATTTCGACCATCGGGAGCAGCCTTTTCAATCAACGGTAAATAACGGAGAAATGATTCATCATCGGCTGCCTTGTCATGCAGGGCGAGACAGGCAAGCAAAGCAAAGGCTCCGCGCTTGATGAACTCTTCGGGACGTTTGGCCCATTGTTCGACCTTGTCATAGGCATAAGGTGTGCGATCGAAAAGATGAAAGCAGACCGTGTCGCAAATGGCCCAGCTGTCGAAGTCTCGGCACCAGCGATCCATCTGCGCGGGTGTTACGCGCTTAGGTTCGTCCACAAAAGTCGCCAGCATCCGTGCTTCAAAGTAACCAGACTTCCAAAGCCCGGCGGCGAGCTCATGGTTGCGGCCGAGCTCCCTGGCCAGCTTGTGTAATGTTCCTACGGCGATGCCTAAAGCGTTGTCCGCTGGAATACCGTAACGTGCGAGGCCGTCGCGAGCGCTTTTGCTGCCTAGCCGCCGCAATTTGTCGACGACCGCTGCTACGTCAATTCCGGATCGGTCAATCGTTTTCTTCGCCGGTTTCTCCTGGCCGGCTTTCTTGGCGGCCGCCTTTTTCGTTTTACCGGCGCTGGCTTTTCTTTTTGAGCCAGCTTCGTTCTCGGCGAGCCGCGCTTTCACCAGCTTACGCACAAGTGCAACAGGCAATGGTTTCTCCGGCTGAAAACGAATGGTGCCTTTGCTCAGGTCATACCCTTGAAGGTCATCCTCATAAGCCTTCAGTGTCGAACCTGACATCAAATAAAACCCCAGGTGGTTCGTGCTGGCACCGAAACCGACGAGCATGCCGTTTTGTCGAAAAGCCGCTAATCCATAGCTGATGCTTTCTTCCGCCTCCGGAGCTGCCGATTTGATTGTCTTGCGTAACTTCTCCAGCGGGAGGCGCTGTTGATCAGGTAAGGCGGCAAGGTACTCGTCAATGTTCTTGGGTTTAGCTGGCACGGGCTTACTCCGTGATTGATATTTAACCGTCAAGTCGCCGGGAAGAAGACGAGCTTTGAACTTGGTGCTTTGAACTTTGTTCGCTGATGAAACTTGCGCCAGACGTTAAAGGCCGAGCTGCTGGAGCGATAGACAAAGTTCGAAGCACAAAGTACTAAGCTCGTCTTTTTCTTAGGCAGGGATTCAACCGCTGCTTACCTGGTAGGCGTACCACAATCCGAAAGCAATGCTGAGACAGCCAGCTACAGCTTGCAGCCCATGGTTGATCTTGCTGAATCGGTTTCCACTAAACACAAAAGGTAACCCGATCAAACTGGACATCAAGAGCATCCCAAGTGTCGAACCAAAACCAAAGACTCCGAGATAAAGCATACCCAATCCCACCGACTTGATCTGGGTTAACACTAATAAGGTCAAACCAGCTGAGCCGGCGAGCCCGTGCATGGCTCCGACGAGCAGCGGCTTAAGACCGAGACGAGAAACTTCGTGAGTATGTGTGGGTGGAACCGATTCCGAATGAGACGGGCTTCGGTGTTCAGTGCCTTCCTCGTGGAAATGGATGTGAACGTGAGATTCACCGTCATGCGTGTGGCGATGGATGTGCACGTCGGCGCGTCTGCGTAGCACGCGCACGACAGTTAGGACTCCCAACCCAATTATCATCAAAGCCACACCGAACTCGAGACCGGTTGCCACTAGCGACGGCAGGGGCAAACGAAAGACTAATAAGCCCAGGCCCACCAGTAATAGA
Source organism: Pyrinomonadaceae bacterium (assembly GCA_963826235.1). Classification (GTDB taxonomy): domain Bacteria; phylum Acidobacteriota; class Blastocatellia; order Pyrinomonadales; family Pyrinomonadaceae; genus PSRF01. Next base: position 24,759 of record CAWGWE010000005.1, read on the forward strand.
GCGGCAGTATGTCCTGCGCCCCACAGCCCGCCGACAATCGCCGAACGCCAGATGCTTCTATGCTCACTGACAATCGTCGAGACGGCGACTACATGGTCGACCTCGGTCGCGTGCTTAAGACCGAAGATCAAGCCAAGGCCGAGTAAGGCCGTTACGCCAGCTGCTGTCAGAGATGCTTCCATAAAAATTTGCGTGAGCCGAAGACTAACAGATTCTCGGTAATTGATCGCCCACCCAGCAGCCTACAATACGTGTCCTGTACTCCAGGGTTTTAGCAGCGATACGACGCTTTAAGTTTTTGAGCACAGTAGTCTGAGCCTTTGGCGTCGTCAAGGCATGTGACTAAAAAGGCGACCATGTCGGTCGCCTTCTTAGCTCTTCCAAGCTGTGCTTCTTGTCACTGCCTGATCATCCGGCGCAGCTGCTCCGCAGCTTGCGGGTCGAGCGGTTTCAACGCATCGTACTCGGCAGTAGCTGCTTGCTTATCCTGGATCGCGAGATACGCGAGCCCTAAATTAAACCGCGCCGGCGCGAGGGTCGGCCGTAGTTTGATCACTTCCTTGTAAGCCAGAATTGCTTCGGAGTAACGCTTTCCGCTGTAAAGCGTCAGTCCCAGGTTGAAAAAAGCGGCGGCGCTCTTCGGCTCGATGATCGTTGCCTGGCGTAGTGCTTTGGCTGCTTCCTCGAAATTGTTCAGACCGTTGTAGGCGTTTCCCAAATTCTTGTACGCGTGCGACAAAACCTCCTGACGTGTTTGAAAGCCTTGCTTGTATGCTTCGCCCGTCTCACCAAGCAAGCGAATTGCTTCCAGGCAAGCGGCCACAGCGTCGTCGTAGCGTTTGGTATGGTTGTAGAGGTAACCCAGGTTGTTGTGAATCTCGGGATTGTCGGGCTCAACTTTCAGAGCCTGCTGGTACTTCTCAATCGCTTCCGGCAAACGATTCAGCCTGACAAGCGCGTAGCCTAAAGGCATCAGCGCGTCGGTATAGTCACCTTTCAATTCGATCGCGTGTTGATACTGGGCGACCGCGTCCTTGTAACGGTTCTGATCGATATAGACGTTTCCCAACCCAGCAAAGGAACGCGCGTCAGTCGGATCCAAACGAGCAGCCTCGCGGTATTGCTGCTCCGCTTCTTCATAACGTGGAATCGGCGCCCGGCGAGCTGCATTAGCGCGCGCGATAATCCGGTTCTGCTCCTTGGCAACTTTTGGAGTGATCCGATGCCCTTTTAGTCGCCCGCCACCTACCGGAGGGTCCTCTGGGGTGCGAAAGATCAGCAAAGCGCCGCCGATGAGGTCACGGTTGACCGACCCACCACCGTCCTGCGACCGGGCGCTGGAACCAAGGCCGATGATTAAGGAGGCGGTAATTGCGGCCAAATATAAGCGATTGAGTGGTGAAGACATGATCCAACTCCTTGCGTAAAGCAGCGGGGAAACAACCGGCGACATTATACCCGATTGGCGATTGCCAATTTGCCGATGGCGATTGCCGATTCCCGATTGGCAATTGCCGATTTGGCCGGACAACCCCTATCTGAGTGTGAGATTTCTTCCTGACTGTGGCTTCCTGATTGGCTTCTTTCTGGTTGTCAGATTTTACTGCCTGGAAATTTTTTCCTGACTATGAGAATTCTATCTGGCGGTGAGGCTCTAATCGGCAATCGGCAATTGGCAATTGGCAATTGGCAATGGGCAATCGGCAATCCGTTTCAGTTCTTGCTGTACCGCTTCGCCAAACGAGCGACTGCTTCTGCAAGGGTAAATGGCTCGACCGGTTTCTTCACATGCATCTCATAGCCGGCGGCAATTGAACGCAATCGATCCTCTTCCCGCACGTATGCTGTTAAGGCGAGAGCTGGAGTTTCACCGCCAGCCTCTGGAGGCAGCGACCTGACTTTCGAAATGAATGTGTAGCCATCTTCTCCTGGCATGCCTACGTCGGAAATCAACACGTTCGGCTTCCAGTCATTGAATACCTCTAACGCATGGCCGCTCGAGAGACTTGTGCGTACCGTAGCTCCGAAACGACGTAATAACAGCGAAATGATTTCGAGCGTGTCCTGCTCATCATCCACTACCAACACGCGCAGTCCGCGTAAATCGAATTCCCTCATCAGTGATTCGTCACTGCGATCCAGTTGAGCCGCTGCAGTTATTGGCCCAGCTGCTCGCAGATCGACCGCTGAAGCCACGGGCAAACGCACTCTGAACACTGATCCTCTTCCGGTGCCTTCACTTTCCGCGAGTACGGTTCCTCCTTGCAACTCCACCAGATGTCTAACGATTGCGAGACCGAGACCCAGGCCGCCGTGAGTGCGAGTCGTGGAGGAATCTGCCTGACGGAAGCGCTCGAACACATGCGGCAGAAACGGCTTACTGATGCCGATGCCCGTGTCGCTCACACTGAATTCTAAATTAGAATCGGCACGCTTAAGGTGAACCGCGACGCGTCCACCTGAAGGTGTAAACTTGATTGCGTTGGAAACTAAATTCCAGACGATCTGCTGCAGACGCGCCGAGTCACCGGTAACTACTCCTGGCTGCGAGTCGAGAGCGACGGTGAGTTTTATTCCTTTGGCCGTGGCCGCCGGATGCAAAGTATCAACAGCTGTGTGAATCAGGGGCGCTAGGTCTACCGTACGTTGTTCGATGTTTAGCTTCCCGGTAATAATCCGGGAAACGTCGAGAATATCGTCGATGATTGAAGCCTGCGATCGGGCATTGCGTTCGATTACTTTGAGCGCATTGTCGCGTGTTTCGTCATCAATATCGCCAAGGTTGAGCATGGCTGACCAGCCGAGAATTGCGCTTAAGGGCGTGCGCAATTCATGAGAAACAGTCGCCAGAAACTCATCCTTAAGGCGATCCGCTGCTTCGGCTTCCTTGCGAGCTTCCTGCTCACTTCGCAAAAGTGCTTCGCGCTCCTGCTCAATCCGTCGCCGCTCACTAGTATCGTGGAACACGACGATCACCCCGATCATGTTGCCTTCCGGATCCCTGATGGGAGCTCCGCTGTCCTCGATTGGAAGTCGGCTACCATCGCGGGTGATCAAAACGGTGTGATTTGCGAGCCCTACAATATTTCCTTCCCGCTTCACTATTTCGAAGGGACTCGCAACGGGCTCACCGCTGTCTTCGTTAATGATCCGAAATACCTCGTCGAAAGATTTGCCCGTTGCCTCTGACTGGTTCCAACCCGTAAGCGCTGCTGCGGTGGGATTGATGAAGTTGATGCGACCGTGTATGTCGGTAGCAATCACGGCGTCGCCGATACTCGCAAGCGTGACGTGTAGCAGTTCTCCCTGTTCCCGCAGACTTCTTTCGGCCTGGCGACGTGAACTCGCAAAAATGACGATACTGACAAACAACAACAGCCGGTTGAAGACGATGAACAGTGACTTTGCTGTGAATGGGGCGGTGGAGAAAAAGTCCAGAGTCAGCTCGAAGAGCAGGGCGATTAGCAAACCCGGTCCGCGTCCGAGATACCAGGCGCTGCCGATCATCACCAGGATGATCAAGGTCGTAAGGTCGATTCTGACGGAAGTTATACGCGGCAGGCCCAGAATAACCAGCATCGCCAGGAGAAACGCGCCCAGGGCCAGGCCATAACGGAGCGGTGTTGAACGGATGTCTCTGACCATGCAGATCTCTGTCAGAGATTCTACACCAGGCCGAGTGTTAATTATTCAACATTAATTTGCGGGAGGACTGACGCAGGCGGTCGGTACCGCGCCAGGCTCCAACGGAGTGATTTAAGCAATTCGGACGAAACTGCCTCAGTACTTTCGGAAATTGGTACTGGTGCAGTTTGAGTTTTCAACGCTGAAAGCGTTGGCTGCTTTCAGCCCGGGGTTGCTTTGGCAACCCTGGGAAGACGCGCCCAATTACAGAAGACGCAAACCCTGAAAGGGTTGCGTCGCGATAACTGGACAAGTCGCAACTCCGTCAGAGTTGCGACAAACCAAAATGCATCTTATCCCAGGTTTTCAAAGCAAACCCTGGGCTGAAGTTGGCCAACGCCTTCGGCGTTAAATTCAAACTTCACCAATACCGCTTGCCAATCGCCAATTGGTCTTTAGCCAAGATCCAATCGAAAATCGGCAATTGGCTATTGGGTATTAGCTATTTCATCGGTCGTTACCGCTCCCGCACCGTACCAAGTGACTTTGTCGAATGAGGTCGCTACTCCCGGTTCCAACTTCAGCTTAGTCTTACAAACTGATCACTACTCACCTAATGCGCCCGGGCTCAATTTAGACCCTCCAATTGCAGGCCGATAGGGTCGGCCCCGGCCCCTTTGATGCTGTCGATAATCTTCGTCACTTCGCCGTACGGAATTGAGCGCGGGGCTTTGATGAAGACAGTCTTCTGGATGCGGAACTGCTCCGGAACATCGACTCTCGTGAGCATCTCTTCGCGGTAGACGCGATTCTTCGTTCGTTGCTGAAAGAGATCTGCGAGCGTCTGTACCAGCTTCAGCGGGTTATCAACCGTTCCCATCTCGGTTAACCCATTCAATTGTAGAGTCCGGTCAGCGTCGATCGTGACTACGAGCGTATGCTCCCCAGCGGTAAGCTCTCGATCATCAGGCGGTGCCGGCAGCTTCGCCATAAAGCGTGCCGGTCTTAAAGGGACCGCAACCATGAAGATGATCAGCAAAACCAGCAGGACGTCGATTAAGGGCGTGACGTTAATGTTTGGCTTGTTGTCGATTGATGCTGCGAGTGACATAGACCACTTCCCTCCCTCCCAATCTTTGCCGCACACATTTGGACGCTGGAGCCGCTGCAAAGTTCCCGTGCTCATTGGCGCTTGCCGATTGCCAATCGCCGATTGCCAATTAGACAGCATCAGCACGAAAAGCCTTTCCCTTAACCATTTCTCATCTTTCATTTTCCATTTTAAGAACCAACTCGGCCGCATGACCATTGGCTCCGTTCGTATTGCTCAGCAAGCCAACGAAGTCCCACTTGAGTTAACATTTTGTCCAACGGCTGCACCCGGTCTTTGAGATCTTCGTGGTATCCCTAATGAGATCTTAGCGGGGTCTCTGACCTCAGGTGCGCCGACAGTCTCTGACTTGCCGTCAAGGCATGAATCTTATTGGGGTCTTGACCGATGCTGAGGTCAGAGACCTCTGCTTATGACGGAAGCGAGTGTCGGCAAGTCAGAGACTTGCCGCGCACCGGAGGTCATAGACCCGAAGATCTCACTCGCCTGAACTGGGACAGCCTTAATGAGAAATGGGAATGGTAAAAGGAAATGTTTCTGGCACTGACTGGTACAAAGCGCGATCGCCATCGTTTTCGACAATCGCTAGGCATGCAGCTGTTTCACGATGAGCGCCCAGGCGACTAGTCCACAGAGAGCAAACCCGAACGCGTTAATAATTCCGTGCGTCATCGCCATTTGGGGAATATCAACAATCAGTTTGTGAAAGACGATGCTGTAGGCGTAAACACACGCCAGAATCATCGCCGGAACCACAGCCAGTGAAGAAATGATGAGAAGAATTTTCGGAAGAGGTGAAGCAATCGTCGGGACGATCCAAACGAGGTTGAGTAACGCCAGGCAGTACAGCCCAAGAGAAATAACTAATGCGCCAACCAGCGCCAGAACGGGCGAAACCGTGATCCCTGCCGCCACCAACGGTGTTCCGGCAATCACGCACACTACAGCGAGCACGTATAGCGCCTTCACTTTTGCTCGCGCCTGCAAGTGATAACCGCTGAGGCCAGTGAGCAACGGAGCTGCAAATCCGGCGAAGTGAAAGTGCACTGCTGTCAAAAGCACGATCGTGTCGCCGAATCCGAGTGGCTGAATTCCCAAACGCGACATCAGCAGCCAAACCCCACCGACTGGTAGGAACATCATGGCCGCAAGCACAGATAGATTCGCGACGGCCGGACCTCTTAAGTTACGAAGGCGAGCGAGAGAAACCAAACCGTCAAGACCAAGCAGTCCGGTTGTCACGATCCAGAGTGTGGCCATCCCGGCTGCGACATAGCCCGGAGTGAGGAAGCCTGAGACGACAACCGCCACGGCGCCAAGCGGATGAGATGCCTGCGCCAGTGTAAAGAGTGTGGAACGCTGCTCTGCTAAGGCATCGATCAAGGCTAACCCTAGTGGCACCACCACCAGAACGCCCAGCAGGAGAATTCGCTGGATCAAGTCGCCTTCGGCAGAGTCGGACAACGAGAAAGGCGACAGCACAAGCCAAGCCGCTCCACCCATTACAGCTCTGAAAATGTTTTGCTTAAACAAAAGAACGCCTTCTCGGTTTCAGAACAACTTAACCGCCAAAAAGAGTCCAACGTCCAAGGTCCAACGTCCGGTGGCGATTCTTTCGTTTAACAGTCAACCCTGGCCTTGATATCTAAGGTTCGGAAACGGACCTTGGACTTTGGACATTGGTCTTTGGACTCTTAAGAACATTGGACTTTGGACTCTTAAGCATTCTCGGGATCGTATAAAAGCGGGAAGAACTGACCCTGCATTTTTTCGCCTATGGGAATTGCAGGCACACCCGCAAGTGGTTCCTTATGGTCAGCGGATAACACCCCGTCGCGAAACACATTGATCACAGTTGCCCGGCGCGGTTGCGAAGTTGAATTTGCAAATGAGCCGTGAACCATTAACGGGTGATGGAACGAAGCCTCACCCTTCTTCAGTTCAATCGCTACCGGTTGAAAATTTTCTTTTTGTTCGGGAGTCAACACCGATTCAATCGCCTTCATATCGTTCGCGAGTCCGGTTTGGGGCAAGAGATTCCAGCGATGACTTCCCGGCACGTAGTGGAGACATCCATTTTTACGAGTTGAGTCGTCCAGCCCAATCCAACAGGAAAGGTGTTGCAGCGGTTGCGTGCGGGTCCAATACGAATAGTCCTGGTGCCAGGCGACAATGCCGCCGTGGTCTGCCGGTTTGGAAAAGATTTGATCGTGCCAAAAACGGACCGGCCCTTCTAATAACTGCGCAGCAGGAACAAGAAAGGCTGGGTGCCAGAGCAAATCGTGGAAGCCAGGCGCGACGCGCCAGGCTCCGAGGGCATGGAACAGGACTGTCGCCGGATCACTCGATTCGTTGGTGTGATACTCGTAAAAGAGTTCGCGCCCCGAATGATGCGGATCGGTGAGCTGGGCCAGCTCGGCGCGAAGCGCATCAACTTGCGTGTCATCTAAAAGTTTCACGCCCGCGAGATAGCCGTTGGTTTGATAGAACTCGATCTGTTCTTTGGTTAAGCGATGTCGTTTCTCTTGCCCATCGGCCTCAGCCCGGGGAAACAGCTCGCTGATTGGATGGTGGAAACAGGAGAGATCGTCGGTCATTTTAGTTTGACCTGGCATTGGACCGTTAAAATATTCAGTCTGTCCTGCAGAACAGGGTGCGCGGTAAGTCTTTGACCTACCGCGACCCTGGTCCTACTTTGGAAGAAAGCGCGGGCCTCAGCCCCGCGTTGGTGATGGGGTCGACCCGAGCGGTAAGTCAAAGACTTACCGCGTACCGGTTGGCAAAGCCAATTCGTGAAACGATAAGGAGCATTTGCGAATAAAAACCTCTGTTCTACTTCACATTTTTCAGATTATCGATCACCACGCGAGCAACCGTGGGAATAATCTCTCGTTCATTGGCGTGATCTGTGGTGAACGTCGCGAGAACAAATTTGGCGCCGTTGGGCAGTTCAATGTAAGCCACGTCGTGCCGGGTCGTGCTGGTCCAGCCCGCTTTTGACCACAACCGGGCACCCTCAATTTCTTTCAGAGCAATACCCGTAAAGCCATGACCCTGATCGTCTCGGTCCTTGCTCGAACCAGCGTAGTCGCGCTTTAGCAGCTCCATCATTTGATCGCTGCGCTGCGGCGTTACGGATTTGCGCGTAGCAATTTCCATCATCAGTCTCGCAGTGGCGTCCGTCGTCAACTTGTTGCGGTTCTCGCCGTTCGGTCCGCGCGAAACACTCTCCCGTCCGTAGGCATCCTCACAGAAGGTTTTTTGATTAACGTTGATGTTTGTGTAACCAAGCGAAGTGAAATAACGATTGACTGCGTTGCGAGCGTGTTGCCATTTCGCCATCTCTTTAGGCGGCAGTTCGTAGCCGCCGGTGGTATGGGTGATTACATCAAGCACGTACTGCGTCGCCTCATTTGAAGAATCGACAATCATGTCTTTCAGCGCCCGCGTTAGCTCCGGGGTTGCCGTCAGTTTCTTGTCCTCCAGCATGCGATGGGTTGCTGCCAGGTAAAAAAGTTTCACCACGCTGGCTGGATAGATTCGTTCATTACCCCGAAAGCTGGCTGTTACAGGCCGCGCCAGGTCGCGAAGATCAATGAGCGTGATCGAAAGCTGCTTATCTTCCAGTTTCTTGTTGGCGAATTTCGCAATCGTTTCGCGCGCGGCCTTGTCGACGAGGGCTTGAAGTGCCGTTTGATCTCCAGCGAAGCTCGATCTTGTCTTCCCATTTACAGCTGAAAAAGGCCATAGCAATAAAGCGCAAGCGACGACGGTAATAATGGTGTATTTTGTTTTCATAATCTTTAGGAAATTCAAGGAAGCAGATTGCGGAGACTTCTCTCGCATCACTAATAAGTCGCTTTCATCCTCACCAGGCTAGCCTGGTCGCAGCTAATGAATCTATGCAAACCGCTTAACGGTTTTCCAATCGAGCCTCGTACGCTGCGCTGCCGGCGGCTTGGCGGTTTAAGCTATTCTGCTGCTGATCTTCTTTTGTTGAAAGAAAAAACCCAAAGCGGGGTCGCGCTGCGCTGCCCCCGCACTCCAAGAAGCGATCGTTGTTGTGCCGAACAATCTGGATTATAAGGCAGGCCCATGGAAAAAGTATCGGATGAAGGACTCGTTCGCGGTATTCGTCAATGGGATCTCATCGGACTTACTATTAACAGCATCATCGGAGCCGGTATCTTCGTTTTGCCGGCCAAAGCTTTTGGTCTGATCGGCCCGTACAGCCTGATCGCTTTTGTGATCTGCGCGGTGGTGTCTATTCTAATCGTTCTTTGTTTCGCTGAGGTTAGCAGTCGCTTCACTGATACCGGCGGTCCATACCGTTACGCGCGGGTCGCCTTTGGACCCGCTGTTGGTTTCCAGGTTGGCTGGCTAAATTGGCTGGCTCGCATCAGCGCGTATGCCACCAACTGTAATCTTCTGGTTGTTTACTTGGCTTTCTTTTGGCCTCCGGCATCCTCAGGATGGATTCGCGCCTGCGTGATTACGATACTGACTGCCACTCTAACGACCATCAACTATATAGGTGTTCGTGATGCAACAGTTACGAGTAATATCTTTACTGTCGCAAAACTGCTTCCGCTTTTAGTCTTCATCGCAACAGGGCTTTTTTTCCTGGCTCCGGCAAATTTCACATTGGGAACTGCCCCATCTCTCGGATCATTTTCGACCACAGTCCTATTGATTGTTTATGCGTTCACTGGTTTCGAGAACGCGAGCGTGCCCGCAGGCGAAATAAAGAATCCTCGTCGCAGTCTGCCGATAGCCATTCTCACTGCCATCGGAGTCGTCACGGCGTTCTACCTGTTGATTCAAGTGGTATGTATTGGAACCCTCGTGAACCTTGGCAAGACTGAACGCCCCTTGGCTGAGGCGGCCAACTCATTCCTCGGTCCGATGGGAGCATCGCTCATAGTGGCAGGTGCGATAACCTCGATCATCGGCAACCTCAATGTAAATCTGTTGTCGTCTCCGCGTATTCCCTTCGCGATGGCATTGCAGGGAGAACTGCCCCAAGAACTCGCCGCCGTTCACAAACGTTTCCGAACGCCGCACATCGCGATCTTGCTGACAGCAGCCTTAGTGCTGGCTCTGACGCTTTCAAGTAGCTTGATTTATGCGTTAACGGTGAGCACGATTGCGAGACTGCTGGCATATGCCGCGACGTGCGCAGCTCTACCGCGACTGCGTAGCAAAAGGGACGCGCCACCGGCTATGTTTGTACTGCCGGGAGGAATAGTGATCAGTATAGTGGCGATTCTGCTATCCCTCTGGCTCCTATCAAATAGTACTTTTTTCGAGGCGCGCGATTCGGCGATAGCTATAGCCGCCGGCCTGGTAATTTATTTCCTTTACCGCATATTTAAAAAGCCGTCTGCCGTGCAGCCCTAGCTTTGGACTCGGGCGGCGTTTTGGTAATTGGATTCCTATTCACACCGGGCTTCAGCCCGGTGACTCAAGCACCCTATCCAGGAACCGTTTTGACGGTTTTCAGTGCGACCTACTGAAGGGAACCCGTTGAAACGGTTAGAATGTTGCTCGGGTGAGTTTCACCAGGCTGAAGCCCAGGTGTGAATGAGAGTGTAAGAACCTTTCTCCGAGCAAATCTTGGATACATTGATCGAAAACTTGCGCGCGATTGTCGGTCGTGAAGCGGTGCTTGCAGACCCTGAAGAGCTGCTCGTTTATGAGTGTGACGGTTTGCCGCAGCACAAATACCTACCTCGAGCCGTTGTCTTTCCCAGATCAACTGAAGAAACCGCAGAAGTGATGCGCGTCCTGCAACGCGCGGGCGTGCCTTTCACACCTCGCGGCGCGGGAACAGGTTTGTCTGGCGGAGCGCTCGCTCTCGAACGCGGCGTGGTCATCGAGTTGGCGCGCATGCGAACGGTCTTGAATATCGACGCCGACAATCGCACTGCCCTGGTGCAAACCGGCGTGGTTAATGCTCAAGTGTCGCGCGCTGTGGCGCATCTCGGTTTGCATTACGTTCCCGATCCTTCCAGCCAGGGCACATGCACTATCGGCGGAAACATCGCCGAGAGTGCGGGTGGCATTCATTGCTTAAAGTACGGGACAACTACAGATCACGTGCTCGGAGTAAAAGTGGTACTGGCGGGTGGTGAAGTTGTCGAGCTGGGTGGCCGGGACTTGAAAGCTGGTTACGACTTGCTGGGCGTGTTCGTCGGATCTGAAGGTACGTTCGGGATCGCGACTGAAGCACTGCTACGTCTGGTTCCAGTGCCGCCAGCGGTGCGCACTCTGCTCGCGGAGTTTGACGACGTCGATAAAGCAAGCCATGCGGTCTCCGCAATCATTGCTGCCGGTGTGATGCCAGCCGCTCTCGAGATGATGGATCGCGAAATTATCCGCGCGGTTGAAGCCAGTGTGTTTGCCGCGGGCTTGCCCTTAGACATTGGCGCGGCATTGTTAATTGAGCTGGATGGTCTCGAAGCGGGTCTCGATGCCGAAGCAGAACGAGTACGAAACATTTGCCTGAACTATAGTGCGCGGAATTGTCGTCTCGCTCGCGACGAAGCTGAACGCAAACGTTTATGGGCCGCGCGGAAGGGAGCGTTTGGCGCTGTGGGAAGAATTGCGCCAGATTCAATGATCCAGGACGCAGTTGTTCCGCGGTCGCGGCTGCCGCAGGTGATGGCCGACGCTTATCGCATCTCAGCGAAGTTTAATTTGAGGCTGGCAAATGTTTTTCACGCGGGTGATGGCAATCTTCATCCATTCATATGTTTTGATTCGCGATCGGCAGAAGAAGTGAGGCGGGTCAAGGAGGCTGGACGCGAGTTGATGGAAACTTGTGTACGCGCGGGAGGCACAATAACCGGCGAACACGGAGTCGGACTAGACAAGCGAGACTTCCTGTCACTGATTTTTTCCGACGACGATATGGAAGCGATGTTGCGGGTGCGTCGCGCCTTTGATCCGGACGGCCTTTGCAACCCCGGTAAAGTTATTCCCATGCTAAGCGGCTGTGGTGAAGCGCGCGCGGCACAGGCAACTCTGACGGGATCACGGGCGTCTCGCCCGCAACAGCGAGGCGTAGCCTCGCTGAATTCCAACTTTGACCAGCCGGAAAGGCAAAGCCTTTCCGCACGGGAGGGCGGCGGAGCCGCTGGCCTGCGCTCTGGTCCTTTTAATCAGGACAAAGCAGCCGCAAAGTTGTCAGCCATTGTGGATGGAAAAAACGTGTCCATTCTCCCGTCTCCGCTTCCCCGCGTCCCCGCGTCCCTCCTTCTCTCGCCTGCTTCCATTGAGGAAACGCGCGAGGTCATGAGACTCGCGGTGAGCAAAGGCTGGACTGTTATGCCGGGCGGAGCGGGGACATGGCTGGATGTTGGTAATCAATTGGGACCAGTAAATTTGATCCTTAACACGACGCGGATACACGGTCTCGTCGAGCATGAACCCGCCGATCTGGTGGCGAGCGCCGCAGCCGGAGTTACCCTCGATGCTTTCAACGAAACGCTTAACCGCGGCGGACAGTGGTTGCCCCTGGATCCCCCTGACGATGGACGCGCGACCCTCGGCGGTGTTGTCGCTACCGGAATGAGTGGCGCCCAACGAACAGGCTATGGTTCACCTCGGACTTTTGTGATTGGGATGAAGGTGGTGCTCGCCGACGGTAAAGTCTGCAAGGCCGGAGGACGCGTTGTGAAGAACGTTGCCGGCTACGACCTGTGCAAGTTATTCACGGGAAGCTATGGAACTTTAGGCGTTATCTGTGAAGTGACTTTCAAATTACGACCGCGACCGGCAAAAGAGACTACAATCAGTGCTCGTGGAACTCTGCAATCTGTCTTCGAAGTGGGTTGGTCTATTTATAAGGCGGGACTTTTTCCAGTCGCCCTTGAGCTGTTATCAAATAACCCCCAAACTCGCAGCGGCGTCGCTCCGTCTCCCGGTGAAGTGCAACTACTGATAAGATTTGCCGGCATCGAGAAGACAGTCGACTATCAAATTGCCAAGGCCACCGAACTGCTTAACCGTTCCGCCGTGCGGGACGTTGACATCGTCAACGACGACAAACAGATTTGGCGCAATCTGCAGTTAGCTCCTATGGCAAACGGCTTCGGTCTGTCTTATCGAATAGCGGTGAAGCCGTCCGAGGTTCATTCGATGATTGAGAAAGTCATCGAATACGCTGATGAGGAAACGGTTTGGCAGGCTGGAGTCGCCGATGGTCGCATCAGGGTAATGCAAACGGGCAGCGCCGTTGCGAACCCCCAAACTCTGATTGCCTTAAGGACGGCGGCTGAAGCGTTGGGCGGGTCACTTATCATTGAACACGTGCCGATTGAAGTTAGAGGTGAGATCGATGCCTGGGGAGCACTGCCTGCGACGAAACTGATGGCGAGAATCAAACAGGAATTCGATCCCGCGGGTTTGTTCTCGCCCGGTCGGTTCTAGACCGGGGATTCGGAATTATTTGGTGTTAGTGGCGTAAGGGGTTTTTGGGCTCTGCCCTCGCTGCGCGGTAAGCCTCTGACTTACAGGAAGTTGCTTCAGTTTAATAGCGAGGGCTGACGCCTCGCCTGGATCATAAAAGTGGGTCTCTGCCGGTAAGCCAGAGACTTAACGCGCACCGAAGGGCAAACCCCGAACCTGGAATGCGCTGAATTGTCAACGCTTTGTAACAGAACTAAGGCGGCGATCACTCGTCGCACTCCAAAACAAGCACTACTCTTCGGGAGACAGTTATGACACTGCATCACAAACGCGTAATTGGCAGCCTCTTGATTTTGATCATCGTGCTGAGTGCTCCGCTCTCCGCGCATGGCAGCGTCACACCGCTCGCGGCGCGCCAACCGGTCCGGGCTAAACACGGTATTGTTGCTTCGACCAATCAAATCGCATCACAAGTTGGCGTCGATGTGATGAAGCGCGGCGGTAATGCGATCGATGCTGCAGTCGCTGTGGCCCTCGCCCTCGCCGTCACTTATCCCGCTGCCGGTAATCTGGGCGGCGGCGGCTTCATGATGATTCGTTTGCGCAATGGTAAGACCACCGCAATCGATTACCGGGAGATGGCACCGGCTGCCGCTCACCGAAATGTTTATCTCGATAAGGACGGGAATCTGCTTAAAGGCGAAGGTTCGTCAACGGTTGGTTATCGCGCGTCGGGAGTTCCCGGTACAGTTGCCGGCTTAGAACTCGCCTTAAAAAAATATGGCTCCGGAAAATTAACCTGGGCCCAACTGTTGGAGCCGGCACGTCGTCTGGCGAGCGAAGGTTTTGCGATGGGCTATGGTCTTTCAAGCTCGCTGAACGGCAACGAGTATTTGCAAAAGTATCCGGAAACCAAGCGAATCTTTTTACGCAACGGGAACTATTACAAGGAGGGTGAGATCTTCCGGCAGCCCGAGCTCGCCGCCACACTCGCGCGCTTGCAACGATCGGGACCGAGCGAGTTCTACCAGGGCCGCACTGCGCAATTGATCGCCGCCGACATGAAGCGGAACAACGGCCTGATCACAATGGCCGATATGCGCGCTTATGTTGCCAAGGAGCGCCAACCACTGCACGGCAGCTATCGCGGCTATCCAGTGATCTCTATGCCGCCGCCGTCGTCGGGCGGCGCGGTCTTGTTGGAGATGCTCAACATTCTCGAGGGCTTCGATCTGAGCAAATACGACTGGGCCTCATCCGAACGCCAGCATCTCACCGCGGAAGCAATGCGGCGCGCCTTCGCCGATCGAGCGGAATACATGGGCGACACAGATTTTGTAAAAGTTCCGATTGCGGGCTTGCTCGATAAGTCGTATGCAGACAAGTTGCGCAAGTCGATTAATCCCGACCGCGCTTCGTCAAGCACTGAGGTGCGGGCCGGCCGTCCCACCGGTCACGAGTCTGAGGAGACGACCCATTTCACCGTCGTTGATGTCCAGGGAAATGCCGTTGCCAACACCTACACACTGAACGATGGGTTCGGTTCAGGAGTGGTCGCAAAAGGCACCGGTATCTTTATGAACAATGAGATGGACGACTTCGCCGCTAAGCCAGGCACCCCAAACTTGTACGGCTTGATCCAGGGTGAGCGAAATGCCGTTGCCCCCGGCAAACGTCCACTGTCAGCGATGACGCCCACATTCGTGCTGCGCAAGGACGGAACTTTGTGGTTTACGACGGGAACTCCGGGCGGGCCCACCATTATCAATACCGTGTTGCAAGTGATTACAAACGTTATCGACTACGAAATGAATATCCAGCAAGCCATCGACGCGCCTCGCATTCATCACCAGTGGTTGCCGGATGAGCTGGTCTTCGAACCTTATGGGTTGTCTGGCGATACGCAGAAAGCCCTGCTGGCTCGCGGGCATAAGTTCGCGAAGCAGCGCTATCTCGGCGACGCGCAAGGAATCATGATCGAAGAGAAGACGGGAGTACGTTTAGGCGCAACCGATCCACGTCGCAGTGATGGGCAGGCGGTTGGTTACTAGCAAATTGCCAATTTCCAATTGCTGATTTTCGATTGGACTTCTGGACAAAAGGCCAATTTGCAATCGTCAATCGGCGACGACAATCGCGGGGAATTACTGTAAGCATTGATGCCGACACGTATCATCGGGCACAAGTAGGCATGAGGTGAGTAGACGGAAAGGAAAGGTTGAGTTAGCAAACGAAGCGCGAATAGTTTGAGACTTCTGTTTTGCACGACATTTTAGTCACCAAACGATTAACGAACGCTATTCACGCCGAAGAACAGAAGCTGCTTGCTTGCGTTCACTGCGGCCTTTGTCTGGAGGCTTGTCCCACTTACACCCTGACCGGCGACGAGAACGATAGTCCTCGCGGCCGCATTTACCTGATGCGAGCGGTCGTCGAAGAAAAACTCCGCTCCGACTCTGCTACGTTTAAGACACACATTGATCGCTGCCTGGGATGTCGCGCCTGCGAACCCGTCTGTCCCGCCGGTGTTGAGTATGGACAATTGCTCGAAGCGAGTCGCGCAACAATCTTCGCTCCGGAAGTCGAAAAGGGTTTTACCTATCGCCTGCTGGGACTCGTGCTGCGGCACGTCTGGCTGCACCCAGCCCGTTTAAAATTCGCTTTCTCATTAGCGCGCAGCTTTCGTCAAAGCGGCTTGGCCCAGTTGCTCTTAAGTACGCGGCTGCTGGGATTATTTTCGAAGCGGTTCCAATTTGGATTGGGCTTGCTGGTGAGCTCGGCGCCGCAACTGAAACTTCAAGCGGACCACGCCGGTTCAGAACATCGCAACCTCGAGCAAATGAAACAGGCCCTGTTATTCACCGGGTGCGTTACGGAAGGATTGTTTGGGCGTCTGAACGAAGCGACGAAGCGGGTACTGCGAGTGAACGGCGTGAATGCTGAAGCGGCGGCGAACCAGGTGTGCTGCGGCGCTCTGCACGCCCATGCCGGCGATCTTGAAGGAGCGCGTAAACTGGCGCGCCAAAATATTGCGGCCTTCGGCAACGACGATATCCCTGTTATCACAAACGCCGGCGGCTGTGGTGCGATGCTGGTTTCCTATGCTCATTTACTTGCCGACGACTCAACGTTTGCCGAGCGCGCCCGGAGATTTTCAACTCGTGTGCGTGATGTCAGCCAGCAACTGGAAACAGAGACGATCGTGAGTGGGGCGCATTTAGAGGAAACCGTTACTTACGACGCCTCTTGTCACTTGCTGAATGGCCAACACGCGACGGAAGCACCATTGAAAGTCTTACGAGCTATTCCCGATCTTGAACTGCTACCGCTTGAAGGGGCGGAACGCTGTTGCGGCGGCGCTGGTGTTTATAACTTGCTGGAGCCGGAGATGTCTGCGGGCGTGCTACAGGAGAAGCTTGGTCACATCAGGGAGACTGGCGCGCAATTGCTGGCTACTGGAAATCCCGGATGCCAAATGCAAATCGGCGCCGGCTCACAGCTAGCGGGTATGGAACTGCGAGTCTGTCATCCAGTTGAACTGCTCGACCTTTCATACCGGCAGGCCGGGTTCTACGGGTTCTACGGGAAAGTTCATGACCATTCAAAGAAAAAGCATAAATAACTTCACACTTGCTATCTTCGCCCCCTTACTTATTCTGGTGGGTGTGGGCGGATTCGTGCTGCCGAAAGGCGTCAGTCTTACAAGTGGCGCGCCGCCTTACAACGTATTTCATATTGTGTTTGGCTTACTCGGCTTGCTGGTGCTTTGGTCAGGAAGGGAAAGTCTGATTAGTTTATTTAACGCCGGATTTGGCCTAATCGATTTGTACCAGGCGCTGGCGAGTTATGCAGACTTACCGCCGAAACAATATTTTCTTTGGACAAGACTCGATGATATTTTGCACGTTGTTATTGGGCTAACTCTCTTCATCATCGGTTGTTACGGACTAATAAGACAGAATGAATGATTGCGCCCGTTGGCATATCTAATTCAGTGAGGGGGGTTTGGGCTTTGCCCTCCGGCGCTCGGTAAGTCTTTATCGTGAAGTCGCTTTTAATTTAATAGCCGAGGGCTGAACCCTCGCCAGGATCATAAAAGTAGTCACTGCCGGTAAGTCAGAGGCTTACCGCGCACCAGAGGGCAAAGCCCAAACCTGGCACCCATCTTTGACCCGTTACCCAGGTCAAAGACCTGAAGTGGCTCGGCGGGTTATCGGCAAGTCGGAGACTTGCTGCGCACCAGGGGTCGGAGACCAAATCAACAAAAGGAGACAACAAAATGAGTGCAGCCTCTCGCGCGGTCTCTGAAACTAAGCAACTGGATCTTGCGGCTTTGCGAGAAATGAGTTTCGAAGAATTAGATCGACTCTACCGCACATCCCCAAAGCCGGCCTCAATCTCAGACCTTGACGGCGACGCAAGCGGAGCGATGCTTTCCTGGCGTTCGCCGCGCAGTGGCCCAATCGCTTCGCTGTTGCGAGAGTTTGGTAGTTCGAAAGTTTTTCCCTGGGAAGGTAAATCGTTCTACAGCAAAGGGAGCGAATCAGGTAGCGGCATTAATCGCATCAACTTGCTGGGAAAGAGACGCTGGTTTCCGTTTGCGACTCGCTTCGACGCGTCGTTCCTCGATGGAAAACCAACTTTTGTTTTGGATTATTCCGGGCGGGGCAATCCCCCGCTGATAAGACAAATCGTGGATGAGGTACGAGAAGTCGCGCCGCGCTTATATATGGGACCGGCTGCGCTCAAAGTTGGTGGCCGTCCCCGGCCAATTCTATTTTTCGCCGTCTCTCTGCAGTGAGAATTTCTGTGAGATATAGAAGGGCTAGCTCAAGTCGTTGCCTCTATGCTGGACAACAAACAATCAGAAACTCTCCTTCAGCGAAGTCTCTTATCTCACGTTTTAGAAGTCCTGTGGCGGAGCGCGCTCCTGACCGGAGGCATAACGCTTTTCTTTTACCTCTTTCGGCCAAAGACTTTTAAATTCGCGGATGTCTGGATCACCTTCGTAGCGATAATAGTCATCGCATCTATTGGAAAGTTCTTTAATTTGCTTATGGCTGCGGCTAGATACAGACACCGTCGCGACGACGGCGCTGGTTAGGAATAGGTGAGTCGGTGTCCGGTCAGCATGGCCAGTCTCACGACCCCCTGCTCATCTACCGCTACAACATCTGCGTCCTTACCGACTTCTATTGATCCAATCCGCTGATCGAGTCCCAACAGTCGCGCCGGGTTCGTGGACGTCATCCTGGCAAGCTCGATCTCCAAAACGCCTAACGACCTTATCATTCGCATCGCGTCCAACATCGTGATCACGGAGCCGGCAATACTGCCCTTCGCGTTGCTGGTGCGTCCACCCTTAACCGAAATCGTCTCGCCCCAAATATCGTAGTCACCATCGCCCATCCCGGCCGCGGCAATTGAATCGCTGATCAACATAACACTCTCTGGCCCTTTTGCCTGCAACACCAACTGCAACACGAGGGGGTCGACATGCACGGCATCTGCAATTAGATCGAGAGTCACTTCCTTTTTTGTTAATCCCCAACCGACCGGACCTGGGGCTCGATGATGAAGCGGTGGCATGGCGTTGAGGAAGTGGGTGAGGTGACGCGCCCCCGCGGCGAACGCCAGCTCGAGCTGCTCAAGTCCTGCTCGTGTGTGTCCGATAGCAACGATCCAACCGCGGTGCACGAGTTCCCTTGTCAGCTCAATTGCGCCAGGAACTTCTG
The DNA here is from genome assembly GCA_963826235.1 of Pyrinomonadaceae bacterium. Lineage (GTDB taxonomy): Bacteria > Acidobacteriota > Blastocatellia > Pyrinomonadales > Pyrinomonadaceae > PSRF01. The sequence continues at coordinate 43,641 of CAWGWE010000005.1, forward strand.
GCGCAAGCGTCATCATTTTTACCGCGCCGGAAGTACCCGGCGTGGGCAACGTCTCGATATCGCCGAGGCCTGAGAAAGATTTAAAGTGCGCGGCGTGCAGCGCGCCACACTGTGATGCGTTAACAAATGGGCCTTCGTAGTGTACGCCGAGGACGCGCGCTCCTTGTGGGACTGCCTCACTTGCCTGCTCTTGCATCAGCGCATCAATGGAACTAACGGCTCTGGCATAGTCGCTCGCAGCCGCAGGGACAAGTGTAGGCAGCCAGGCTGTGACACCGCGTGCAGCAAGAAAGAGCGAGACGCGATTCAGGTCGTCCTTCGTCGCGGTCATCGTGTCCACACCCAACGCCCCGTGAATGTGAACATCAATAAAACCAGGCAGTAGCAGTGCGCCGCGTAAGTCGATGACTGACTCAAAATCAGCTTCATTGATTGAGGCAGAAATACTGCTCAGCTGTCCTGCGACAATCGCCACCGAAGCCCGATCGAGCAATTGCTCAGGCGTCACCACTCGCGCATTGCTCAGAAGAATTTGTTGGGGCGCGTTCACAGACTTCATCGATCCCGCCTATTCAGAAGATTTACACACGCGTGCCCGCAGGATTAGTGATCCATGCGGGCACGGAAGGAAATCAAAACTATGGCTAGAAGATAAACTTCACGCCCAACTGGATCGTGCGCGGGTCGCGGACGGCGGTCACTGTTCCGTAAGTTCCCAGGGTGATGTTGGTTCCGATTGTACGGAAGTTAGTGAAATTGAAAACATTGAAAGCCTCCGCACGAAGTTGCAGCCGCGTGTTTTCGCCGAACGAGATGTTTTTGGTCATGGTGAAGTCAAAGCGCTGGGTTGCCGGACCGTCTACCACGCCACGGCCAGCTGACCCTGGGGTATTCGACACGAGGGTTCCCACTGCCGGATTAGCCTGGAAACAGGCCGTATTGAACCAACGCTGCAACGTGTTCAGCGCCGTGTCGTTTGGATCACACAGCAGGTTAGGTCGATTACCCGCGATCGCTGCCGGATTATTGCCAAGACCCGCCGCATCGAAGTTTGACGTGGTGATGGTGAATGGCAGACCCGTGTTCAGCGTCACGATGCCCGACGCCTGCCAGCCTCCCAGAAGCTTACCAACGAACCCTTTCTGGTCCGTGAAGAATGGGAGCTCGTAAACGTAATTCATTGAAAACACGTGACGGCGATCAAGCGTCGCGCGACTGTACTCCGCTGGAATGTTGTAGGTGTCCTGCGGAGCGTTTGAGCGATCATTTTGACTGTCGGTCAGGTTTTTCGACAACGTGTACGACACGCTTACCTGTGAAGCACCCTTGAAACGGCGCTGCATATAGAACTGTAAACTGTGGTAGTTGGAGTTGTAGCGCGGTTGCAGCATGGTGATGGAGCGATAGCCGCGGTAGGGACGAAGTTGATCGAGTATCGCGTTGTCGGTAAATAAGGTGGTACCCACAACATTGGGATTACCCTGCGCAGCAGTGGGGGCAGTGTTACGAAATGCATAACCGGCCGGCTGGCATCTGACGAGCGTCACACCGACTGTGGTAGTCGTATTGTTTCCGGGAGCACAGAAAGAGTTTAGCGCCAGTCCAGGTGGAAGATCGTTGATCTCAGTCACGCCAACCAGGTGCGTTCCCTTCGAGCCATAGTATCCAACCTGGAACATCATGTTGCTGCTTAACTGATGTTGAACGTCGAGGGACCAATGTTGCATGTAAGGTGTTTTCCAATCCGTGTCCATGCCGCGAATGGTTGACGCTGCCGCCGAAGGGGGATTAGCAGTCGTACCTGCTGGATTGTCCAAACGCGTATTCTGGATCGTGAAGTTCTCCTGGTAGGGCGGATTCTGACCGATAATTTGCTCGGCAAAGCCGACCAGGAATTGTTCATGATAGATGCCATAGCCCGTGCGCACAGAAGTGCGACCCGTGCCAAATGGATCCCAAGCCAGACCAACACGCGGCGCAAAGTCGTAATTTGGTGTCTTCGTAATCTCATCTCCAAAAGGAGATACGTCCGGCGTGCAGTTGACCGCCGTCCTGAAGTTCTGCGAATTAACAAACATTCCATTGCAGAAGTTGCCGCTCCCGGCTATGCGATTTCCTGCTCCGGTTACCTGGGGAGCATTTGCCGGGTTGTAGCGCGCCGGATCAAAGTTGGAGAGGCGGCCATTTCTATCGTTAGGTTGGCCAAAACGTGAATAGCGCACCCCGAAATAGAGAGTTAGATTTGATTTGAAACGCCATTCGTCCTGAGCATAGGCTTCGATGTTGTTTTGGAGCAGATTTGCAGTGTAATCAAATCTGCCTTGCACGAAGGTAGCAGCGTTGCCCACCAGAAAGTTCGCCCAGCGTTGCAGGTTGTCATTCAGGGTGTTGGCGGGAACACCCGTGGGATGAGTGGTACTGAAAGTTGTAAAAATGCCCTGGTTTGCCCCCGCTGCGTCTGAGATCAGCGCATTCTCGTTCTTCCGAAATCTTGAATAGGCACCGCCAAATTTCATCGTATGGCTGCCCTTGATCCAAGTAAAATTGCTGCCAAATGTATTCTTGTTTGAGAAGTTGTCATAGGGTCCGAAGCTCGTCAGATTACCAAAACCGTTGCCGGAGATTGACGTGATGCGATCACGAGTATTTTCGAACGGCAGCGTTACCGGGTTGGAGGAATTCGTCAACGCCAATAGCCCGACGTTCTTACTCAGAATCGCTCCATATGTGTGGGCATAACGCGCCTCAACAATCATGCTGGGGCTGATTGTGAACGTAGTTTGAAAAGTGTGCGTCTTACCGGGAGAGTCGCTTTCCGTTGTCGATACGCCGGGCAAGCTGCCACCGCTCGAGAACAACGAGTTCGCTTCGAGCGTGGGAATCTTATCGTTTTCAAAACGATAGAAGGCTGACCAAGTGTCGGTGAAATTGTGATCAATCTTAATAATTTCCTGGCGGAAGTCTGACGTATTGAGTGCCGCCGAGGTCAGACCGTAGTTAGGGCCAGTGGGGAGCGGCAACTTGCTGTAAATCTGATTGATGTAGGAGAGCGCCGCCGGATTGAACGATGCCGCCGGCAGCGGCGTGCCGGCTGGCAGGATATTGGCTCCCGTACAAGTGGCGCCGGGGACGTCGTTGCGGTTGATGCAAACGTCAATCGGGAAGATCCCCTGTCGTAAAGCCGCATCCGGAACAGTTGAAACCAGAGTTGGATAGCGAATGTCCTTACGCTGTTCTTCTGAGAAGAAGAAGAAGGTTCGCTTGAGTCTCTTAAACATTCCTCCATTGCCTTCTCCAAAGTTGAAGAAATAAACGGGGCCGCCAATTGTTCCGCCGAAGTTGTGGTAGCGGAACGGGGCTCGTTTGGCCTTGCCATTCGCGTCGCGTCCGAACGGCGGGTTTGTAGAGGCGTTTGTCAAAAAATCGTTCGCGTTCAATATGTTGTTGCGCCAAAACTCAAAAAGTGAACCGTGGAAACTGTCTCCGCCGGAGCGTGTAATGATATTCACTTGTCCGCCGCCGCTGTTACCCGACTCTGCCGGGTAAAGACTGCGCAACACTCTGAATTCACCAATCGAGTCGATGCTGGGATAAGCCTGAATCGTAAGGTTTGATCCCCGGTCCGTTATGTCCGCGCCATCAATCAAAAATGTATTGGAACTGCTGCGTGCTCCATTGACTGAGATATTGACTGTATTGGCTTGCCCGGCAGGGTTAGTAGTTCCCACGTAAACCTGATCGGCTAGATCGTTGGTCACGCCCGGGGCCAGAGTTACTAGTTGCACAAAGTTTCTGTTGTTGACCGACAATTCCCGAATCTGATCTCCGTTAATGACGGTTGAAGCAGCGGGGGTAGTTAACTCGACCGCAACCTGATCGGCGGCGACGGTAACAACTTCAGCAATACTGCCAGCCTCCAGGACGACATCAACGGTTCGCCGCTGATTCACATCCAGCTTAATGTCAGTCTGCACCGCCTTCTTGAAACCAGAAGCTTCCACAGCAAGCGAATAGTTACCCGAGGGTAATTGCGGGGCCGAATATTCCCCTTCGTCTCCGGTTTCAATCGTACGCACTACAAGATTTTTGTCGTTATCGGTAATCGTGACTGTTGCGCCTTTAACTGAAGCGCCGGAGCTATCTTTGACAGTGCCGACGATGTTCCCGGTAATTTCCTGGGCATAGACAACTGCGCTCACTCCCAGCACGAGGGCAACGGTCAAAGAAAGAACTCGGGGGATAAAATTGAAGTGCTGCTTCATGGCTTTTCCTCTCGTCTCTTACAAAATGGATACTAATTGCGGTGGCTTTTACGAAGGCGCAGGAGAACGAATCTTATACACCTGCCCTAACAAAAGTAACAAGATATTTCTTACAGTTAAACGTGCTCGTCAATGATGTTTACGACCCCGGTAGCGCGATACTCGCGATACCAGGGCGCGCGTTTGACTAAGGGGCAACTGCCGCAAATGCGCCAAGACTAACTCTTTCCAGATAATCACCGGCGGGATTCAGTTCGCCCGTCCTGGCCGTGAAGTCGTAGGAGAAAAGGATCACGCCATCCGCTCCCAACGCACGAGCAACATTGATCTTTTCAACCGTCGATTCAACAGGGATTCGATAAGCACCTATCCCCGCCCACACGCGCCGGCCGGCCGCGTGTGCATTTGTCGTGGCGATCTCAATCTGCTTTTTGAAGATCGCTGTGTCTGTCGAATATGCCATTGGGCACGCTACGTCCAGGATGCCCAGTGCTAACCAGCGTTTCCAGTCCTGAAACCTGCGCGTGTAAGCATTCTCATCATTTGCGAAAACAGCTGCAGAGACGGTCACTTGAGGCTTGCGTTGTTTCACACCTCGATAGATCCGCTCGACTAGCATCGTGATCTGCTCGCGCTGAAAATCCGCAAAGTTACTTGCATGCCCCTCGGCCGCTGCAAGCGGGTTTGCTTCTAAATCCTGCTTAAGCTGACGACGCTCGCTTGTCGAAAGTTTTGGTTCAAGCCACTTGCGAAACCTGTCCAGCGAAGTGCGGCTGTAATCGAAGTCAGGGCTGGCCAACCTCACGTAGTCGAAATGGATGCCGTCGACATCGTAATTCTTAAGGAGATCCATCCAGATCTCGTAGATATGTTCGCGAACCTTGGGGTTTGCGGGTCCGGTATAAATGCCTTCCAGCTCGGCGCGGTTAGCCTTCGACCATTCGACGATGCGCGGCTTATAGCGAGCATCACTGGGCGACATTTTGTAAAGCTCAGAGGCTACTGCTCGAGGAACGGCGAGCCACTCGGGGTGCTTGTTATAAACGTGCTTAGGATCGGAAGGCAACTCATCAAGGTTTGCCAGCAGGCTGGTGTTGACCCACGCATGAACCTTCAGTCCCCGCCGTCTGGCTTCAGTAAGGGTTACGGCGAGAGGATCAAAGTTCTGTGGTTGATCTTTGAGTTCCAGGGCGCGAGGCTCCCGACGAGAGCGATAATACGCATCCCCGCGTCCTCGAACTTGCACGATAAGAGTGTTGAAGTTGTTCGCGGTGGCCTTTTCGACCATCCTACGTATTTTTTCCGGCGAACTCAGCGTGTTGCGGACAACCCAAAGCGCTCGCACCTCGGTAGCCGCAGACGTGATGGATGGTCGTTGGGCATTTAAGGCCGGTAGCTCTGCCTGACGGGGTGAGGCTGAGGAAAACGGACCCGCAGCCACGCAAACGATCAGAGCAACGGCAAGGATGGTTAACCCTCCACAGTGCCTTCCGAGCACGAAAGTTTTCTGGCTTGAATTGATATTGATACTTTGTGGATTCAACTCGGATGTGCAACTCAACAGCTCGCTGTTGCAGGAGCGTCGAAGGCGCGAAATAAGGTGACGTGGGGCGAGCGCGAAGCGCGTAGCCCCTGTTGCTCTTCGCCTATCTGTTGAGCTCTGAAAGAGCGACATAGCATTTAGACGCAGCAGTTATATGTCGCAATTTCAGTGGCTTAAGTTTTCTTCTCTAACAAGATCCAGAGGCGGCGTGCTTCGCGTGCTCAGCACCTGCCTGGCTTCCTTATTTCGCGCCTTCGGCGCTGCACAGGCTGACATTCGGTAGATCTCTGGATTGGACGTCCAGTTTGCACCTAGAAGCTGTAGCGAAGCGCGACCTGAACTACGCGCGGCAGATAGAGAGCATTGGTGCTAGTGATCGCGCCGAAATTGGCCGCTGCAATATCGTTTACAGGTGTGCCGTACCATACATGGTTGAACGCATTCAGGAGATCGGCACGTAGCATCAATCGATGACCTTCCCAAGGCATCTCGAAGAATTTGGTGATGTTGATATCTACAATCTTCTGCCCATCGCGGAAGAAGGTGTTGCGTCCGATGATTCCGTTGTTCAAGTCCGCTATCGTGGCGGTGCGAAAAGCTGAGCGCGGCAGCGCGTCTCGCGAAGTCGCTGGATTATCAATGATTCTTCCCAGTATTGAGGGGTCAATGATCACGGGGCGGCTTTCGACAAAGCTGTCAAAATTCAAGTCTACGCCGGCCGTGTTTCTGATTGTAAAAGGCGTGCCTGACGCCATTTTGACCACGGCGGAAACTTGCCAACCACCCAATGTCTCTCCAAGGAAATCACGGCGGCCCTTGAAGAATGGCAGTTCATAGGTGCCGAAAAAAGTGAACCTGTGCGGCGTGTGGAACAGCGACAGACCACGCGCGACCCGGGCATCATTTCCTAGTTGGTTCGTATCGCCGCTGGCAACCCCAACATCAGTTGCTTCCGAAGTAGTATCAATTGACTTGCTGAACGTGTATGAGGCCTGGAAATTGAGGCCACGACTAAGTTTCTTAATCCACTCAACCTGCAAACCATGGTAGTAGCTCCAGGCCGCATTGCTAACCAGCAAGTTAGTCGTATAGCGCGGATCCGGCCGCCGTTCGTTTGTACGAGGAACGCGAAGGCTGTACTCGAGGTTTCCGATCGGAACAACGACCGGGCAAGTCGTGGTGAATGGCACCGTGGTTCCGTTGGTTCCGGCACACTCGGCATTGGCGGCGACGCGAATCACCTGACCACGCTGAGCCGCTGCATTGTTGGGATGATTGAGAACAAACACTCCGTTAAGCGGGTCGTGTACCGGCAGGTTGCCCTGGGCGAAGCGCAGCAGGCCAATTCCGCGGTTGCCGGTGTAGCTGACTCGCAATGCTGAGTTGAACGGCACCTGGCGCTCGATGCTCAAATTCCACTGTTGTGTGTAGGGCATCTCAAGGTCGGGGTCGACGATTGTGATCGGGTGCCGTGAAGCTTGGGGCCCCGGAACAAAGATGAAGCCGCGTAAAGGATCCGAGTAATCATGAGGGTTGAACTCCGCTGGGGCTGCGGTTGTCGTCGCCGTAAAAGCACGCTGGAGCGAGTTAGGAGGATTAAATCGCAAACCTGCGCCACCTTGAGAAAACACTGATTGGAAAATGCGACCATGGTAGATGCCGTATCCACCGCGGATCGACGAATCGCCAGGACCGCCGAACACTTTTCTTAGAAAACCTTCCTTGAAATCCGGGCTCCACGCAAACCCAAAGCGCGGCTCAATGTTGTTTTTATCGTCTTCGTAAATGTAGTCGATGCGATTTTCGGCTTCCTTCGGCACCGCCACATACTCATATCTAAGCCCTAAGTTCAGGGTCAGGTTTGGACGCACGCGCCAGTTGTCTTCTCCGTAAAAATTGTATTCATTGATCCTGTTCTCCAGAAAGAAAGGACCGTAGCCTCTGGTGAAACTGGATACGCAACCATTCAGAAATGCATTCAGCCCGCTGCCATAAGGAATGGTGTTACAAGTGGCGGCGCTGAAATTGTAAAACCCGCGCGAGAAACTATCGGCGAGGTCGTCCAAATTCTGGCGGCGAATATCCGTGCCGAGTTTAAAAAAGTGATTCCCGCCTGACAGCGTCGAAAGGTTGTAGACGAACTGATGATCGGTTTGGTAACGCTGGATCGGAAAAGCGCCGGCATTTCCGATAATAGTGCCACCGGCAACCGCGTTTGGATTTTGGAAACGAATAACTGGCGTGTCATTTCCAGCTGCAATATTCACAAGGGTCGTTCTTAATCCCAATCCATAACGAAACTCCCCAACCGTTTCCGGAGAGAAGAGGTGTGTCCAAGTGGTCCCGATATTCTGCTGCTTGTTGTTTTGATCTGCTCGTTCCCCAATGACCAGATCATCAGCGGCAAAAATCTGGCGCGTGTACTGCCACCTTCCTGTCACCTGATCGTCCTGACGTGGATTCCAGTCGAAGCGCCCCGAGTAATCCCGCGCCGGGAAGTCTCGGTTTTGCACGCCCCTGAAGCACCGCGGGCACCGCGTGGTGTCGTTTGGAAAAATATTATTTGCGGAGAACCGCTCGAGAACAGATGCGATAAACGCGCGGTTAGCCGGTGTATCGAATTGTGGGGTTTGCAGAAACCAGTTTGCCGGGTTGTGTTCGCTGGGAAGGAAGACGTCGCGATTCAAAACTCCCCCACCCGTATCTTCGGTATGATCGAGGCTAACAAAACCAAACAAGCGATTCTTAACGACTGGGAAACCCGTAGTAAACCCAAACTGGTTGCGACGATTGACTGGCTTGATCGAACCCGGCGCGAACACGTTGTTGGTCGCGTTGAGACGGCTATTTTGATTAAACCAGTAAACGCTGCCGTGAATGTTATTCGTACCCGCAAGAGTTTGGACCAGGACCACTGCTCCATATCCACGACCAAACTCCGCTGTGAAGTTATTCGTGATGATCTGGAATTCTTTTATCGTCGCGAGGGAGACGCCTTGCCGGTGTTGATTCTCCGATGAATCGTCATTATTGACGCCATTGATCTGGAACGTGGCGCCGCGGGTTCCCGTCCCATTGAAGTTTATTGACGAACCGGATGAAGCAGTTGGATTGTTCTGACCACTGACGGGGTTCTCCTGATAACCCGAGAAAGTTTCGGCGAGACCAAGAAAGCTCCCCTGGTTAGCCACCGGCTTATTCTGAATTTCCTGTGTACTGAGCGACCCTTTGATCTCCGCATTCGTCGTGTTGATTGGAGCTGCATCCGAAGTAACGGTTACGGCTTCGGCGAGTCCGCTGGGATTAAGAGTGAAGTCGGCCACGCGTGTTTGGTTCAGAGTAATTTCAACGTTGTCCTGCGTTGAGTCTGAGAAGCCCTGGCCGGAAGCTTTGATACTGTAGCGACCTAACGGGAGAAAAGTAGCGACGTAGATCCCGTCGTTGTTCGTTCTGACACTGCGTTCCTGCCCCGTTTCCAGATTGCGCACCAGGATATCAGCACCGGCCACCACAGCGCCCTTGCTGTCGTAAACCGTGCCTTGCAGCGAGCCGGTGACAGTCTGCGCGGATCCATGCGAGGGCAGACAGACGAGAGTCAGCGCCAGAAGTAGTGCGAACGGGAGAGATTGATAACGGTTGGACTTAGCGTCAAACATAGAGGTCTCCTACGTGAACCACGGTCATTGATTGGCCGCGACTTGATGTCACCCTGACTTAAAACTTGATGGCCGCGAGTCCCGCTGAAAAAGCCCGGCCCGGGCAGTGCTACGCCCGGGCGGGTTCAGTCATCGCTCTTCAGAAACCAATTCAGTAATGCTTAACGAAACCCTACCTTACTGGTCGAGTCGTTAAGCCGGGCGATAACTATAGACGTATCTTCTCAAGCGCTTTCCTGGTAAGAAGGACAAGCTCAATGCTTTCGCCTATATCTTCAGGGCCAGACCCTTAGAAGAGGATCCTAAATCCAAATCGCACCGTCCTCGGAGACTGGTACAAGAACGGTTGCTTGTAACGTATATCGCTTCTGTCTGGCTGCGAAGCGATGCGAGCCAGGATGGCGTTTAGAAGCGTTCCGTCAGTGTAGCCGTTGACATACCCGGTTGTGGTATTCGGGAAACCCAATGCCGGACCGTTTATCTGCGCCGTGCTTGGGTTCATGGTCGTGTAAATACCCGTGACGGTTGACTGATCGAAGAGGTTGAGAAAGTTTAGATCGAACGCCAATGTGAATTGACTATCTGAACCAAATCGATAGCGGTGGGTAAGGTTAAGGTCCGTCTGAGAAAACATCGGACTACGACCCAAATCGCCGCGCCCGAAAAGTATCTGCGGTGTCACGGTCGACGCGCCATAGATGGTCGTTGTTTGCGGTTGTCCCGAAGTGACTGTTTGGAAGCCTGCGATTTCGGTCGAGTTTGTGTTGCCCCCCATCCAATTGAAGATATAGGCGCCGTAGATATTGAAAACGTGCGGCCTATCGGTCTGCAAGCGTCCGTTATCTTTCTCGCCTCTTGCCGTAAATCCAATGAAGGGCAAGTCAAATGCACGACTCACACCGGGAGCGAGTCTTCCCTCGACTAGATGCGGCTCATCGGAGCTGGCCAATCCAGAATAGTTTCCATACAAGCGGCTATAGGTGTAGTTGGCGTTGAAATACCAATTATTCGATAGCCGTTTGTCGAACACGAACTCCAAACCGTCATAGCGGCGCTGTGGCCTTGTCGACCTAAGGTAGCCGAGCGTTTGCAGCGTTTGTAGATGCAGGCCTCTGCCAGGGTTGCCGATGATGTAAGCCTCGCTGCCTGCGGCGTTCACGATTCCAGCATCTTCTACCGCCTCATCAACATTCTTATAGGTATAACGGACGCGCATTACGTAATTCTGGCCAAACTGCCGTTCTACGCCCACCGTCAACTCAGTCTGCCGGAAAGGTCTAAGATCGGGATCTACTGCTCCGTTGAGAAATGCGGAAGCACCCGGCTCGTTCGCATTCACGCGGAAGTTCTTCTGACATCTACTCAGAGCATCAGAAGCGATGAAGCCCGAAGTCGGGCATATACTGGGACCGCTGAAACTGCCGAGGATAGTGTTGATGTTGAAGTTCGCAACCGTCTGGCCAGGGAAGATCTCGAAATAATCTTCCAGAAAAATATCGCCGCCAAACAAACCGCGTGGCAGTGCAAACTTCACCCGGTCGAAGAACCTTCCGTAGCTGGCGAAAATCTTGGTCTTGCCGTTGCCCGACAGGTCGTAAGCAAATCCTAATCGTGGCGCAATCTTATCAGCCCCAACCGAAATTGATCGCGCTGGGAAAGTCGTTGAAGGAGGGCAAATTTTCCTTCTCGAAACGGATCCCGAGATTCAAGGTTAAGCGGCGGGTTGGTTGATATTTGTCCTGGATGAAGATGCCCTGGCTGAGGTTCGATCCGTGGCCATTGGTTCCCGTACGCCTAAACGATCCGGAGCCGACAGCTCCGGGCGTAGCAGTTACATTCCCGCCAATAAGCGTTGTAATGGACGTTCCGTAGTTAAAGGAGACGCGGCCAACGGTGGAATTGCCCGACTGAACATCGTTGAAAATAGTGAAGCGCTGGTAGCCGCCCCGCAACTCATGCTGTCCGCCGGCGTTGAAAATGTAGGCAACGGAAGACTCGTACGATTGCCGCACGGAAACATCTTTTCTGGTGATGGTGTTTGCGCCCGTGGTTGTGCAGGGGAAAGCGGCGAACGGCGTTCCGCAGCTAAAGACCTGAACAGTTTCAGGAACAAAATAGTTGCCGAGTTTTTCGTTTAAGAACCCGCGACTGTAGCGACCGTCAAAAACAAGTTTGCTGGTGGCTGTGTAGACACCAGCTACGGTAACCAGGTTGGAGCTCTGCCGCCCACCCTGAAGGTCCGTAAAATCATGCCCTCGCAAAACACCAATGCTGCCGCCATAGTTGGCGGTAGGTATGTTTTGAAAACCAAAACCCGAAGAACTGACATTCGTGAAGCTGGTAGTGGGAATACTGCCGTGGTCAATCACTGGATTCCAAAGAAACGTGCCGGTGAGCCTCAACTTGTTAAACGGATTCGCGTCAAGGCGCCCGAAGGAATACTCGTATCTTCGGGTTCGATTGTAGCGTTCGGAAGCGATGAAAGTTCTTTGTGCCGCAGGAAGATTTGTAAAGTAAGGAGTGTCGACTGTTGTCTCAAACACTTGCGGCGAGTAGCTGGCAAAAAACCATAGCCGGTCTTTGATGATCCTTCCACCCAGGTTACCGGTGGGGAATACATTAGTTCCTTGCGTCTTAGCCGGATTGAAATACTCAAAGGTCTGGACGAAATTGTTGTTCTGAACTGAACCCGACGTGAAACGCGTTAACAGTGGTCGCGGTGTGCCATTGAATTTCGGTACTTCGAACTGCACGCCAAACTCGCCGTGATAATCATTGCCGCCGGCGCGCGTGACGACACTAACCACACCGCCGGTGGCGCCCCCGTAAATAGCATCGAAGCCGCTCGATTTGACTTGAACCTCCTGCACAAGCTGAGTTGGAACATTGTAGGTTTCATTCAGAGTTCCTGTACGGTAGTTGGTCACTTCCTGGCCGTCGATAACGAAAACATTTTCACCACCGGAAGCGCCGTCAACCGAAAAGCCACCGGCCCGGCTTTCGGGTCGCGTTCCCGGAACAGTTTTCAGCAGGCTGGCAAACCCGGTGCCTTTGGGAAGCAGTTCAATTTTTTGGGCGTTGATGCTGGTTTGAATGGCGTTACTGGTTGTGTCGACCGGTGTCGCTTCCGAAGTTGAAACGTCAACTGTTGCTGCAGCACCTCCCGGATTAACCGTTATCGACAATAGGGTGGCTTTCCCGATTGCGACGGTGACATTTTCATATCTGGCTTCGCCGAATCCGCTCGATTCAGTCGTGACCACATCGTAGGTTCCAGGCGGAACCTGCAAAACCCGGAACGACCCTTCGTCATCGGTGGTGACAGTGCGTTTAAAACCCGCGCCGGCGCCGGTTGTTGCGGTAGCGCTTGTCTCTTTCGCAGTCGTGATGGTTAAGGTGATGCTGGGCACCACAGCACCCGTCGCGTCCCGGACAGAGCCTTCAATGCTCCCAGTTGTTTCTTGACCGAAAGCAAGCAAGCCGGTGGTTAGAACGATTGTCGCAAGAAGAAACGCTCTCACGGTATTCAGCTTATGCATTGATAGACTCCTTCTAAGAAATAGCAAACCGGGTAACCATAGGAGTGCCGCCAAGTGCTCAGGGCGACACTCCTAAATCAACAGGAAGCAATGGCTGGACGATCAGTCCCTGGGTTTGTATTGATTGGCGTATCTCTAACGCCTGTAGACTTCTGAACTGGCCGCATTATACGTCACTCAGCGAATAAGAAAACCTAAAGATTCTTATTGAAGAGATAACCAATATTGATAACACCTGAACAGGTCCTTTCAATACCGCCCCAGGTTTTCAGCTCGTTTCACTGATCGCGAAGACTACCCTCGTAACGCCACCCCGGGACGCGCTTCGGTCATGACTTCATTGGCAAAAACCAGTTCGCCATTAACGAAGACATAACTGATGCCGGTCGGGTACTGATGTGGCTTATCAAACGTCGCGCGATCGCCAACAGTTTTCTCATCAAAGATCACGAGGTCAGCGGCCAGGCCTTCGCGCACGTATCCGCGATCCCGAAAGCCAAAAGTCTGGGCCGGCAGTGACGTCATCTTACGAATCGCGTCTTCGAGCGATAGCAGTTTTAGCTCTCGCACGTAACGCCCAAGCACGCGAGCGTTGTTGCCATAGCCACGCGGATGGGGAACGCTTTCATTAACCTGACGCACGCCGCTATCTGAGGCAATCATGGTAAACGGTTCGCGCATGATGCGCTGCACGTCGTCTTCACTCATGCTGTGATACACCATGCTGGCCCCGCCCGCTTCGTACATCGCAATAATCTGATCGATTTGCCTACTCACGTCGCTCTTGCCACTCACCTGCTTAGTAATTTCGGCAATAGATTTACCGTTGAATGAAGGATCTGGTTCGTAACTCGCGACCATGGCATAGCCGTAATCTTTAAATCCACTACGTTTGAGACCTTCCTTCATTTCTTTACGCACCCGTTCGCGTGTCGCCTGATCGGAGAGGCGTTTCTTTGCTTCCGCTAATCCCCCGGCTCGCAACCAGGCTGGCAAACGCGAGTCGAGCGATGTCGAACTAGCTGTGTACGCGTACTGATCAACCGTGACTGCGAGACCGCGTTCGCGCGCTGCACGCACGAGGTCAATCGTCATAGGTGTTCGGCCCCACATCTTCTTCATGCTGATCTTGAAATGAGAAATCTCAACGGGAAGGTTCGCCTGTTCGCCGATTTGTATGCTCTCGCGAATTGCCTCCGCGACGTATTCGCCTTCACTTCGCATGTGCGTCGCATAGATTCCGCCATGACGCGAGACGATTCGAGCGAGACTAATAATCTCGTCGGTCTTGGCGTAGATGCCGGGAACGTAAATGAGGCCCGTCGACAAACCTACCGCGCCGTCTTTCATACCCTGCTCAACGAGCAGTTCCATCTGCTTCATCTCCTCGGGCGTCGGCGCGCGATCATCCGACCCCATTGCCTGACGGCGAACGGAACCATGCGCGATGAGGGTAGCCAGATTTACCGCCAGCGGCTTCTCTTTGATTCGTCCGAGGAATTGAGCGACGTCCGTAGTTGAACCGCCGCAGTTGCCGGTTACGAGCGTGGTCACGCCCATGCGGACAAAGTTTTCCGCTGCGGGCAAACTGAAAATCGATTCGACGTGCGTATGCACATCGATAAAACCTGGCGCGACAATTTGGTTCGCAGCGTCAACCGTTTTAGTTGCGGGTGCCGAGCTCAGCCGGTCGATGTTGACGATACGTCCGTCGCGGATACCGATGTCGGCACGAAACCAGGGATTGCCACTGCCATCGACGATGCGCGCGTTGGTGATTACGAGATCGTAGGGTTTTGGATTCGACGAAGTCTTTGCCGCTGGTCCCCAAAGGCTTGCGATCAGGATCGCAAAGGCGAGAAAACCAAAATGTTTGCAGTGACCTGACATTCGAGGTAAATCCGGGATGCTTTGAGGTTGCCCGTTAAAAGCAACATCGCTTTACCTGGTTCCGCGAACTTCCGAATCCTTCTGTGGATGCCGAAAACAAGAAGGTGCCCAGCATGCGGAAGCTTCCTTCACGATGCGAGCTACTATTTCGCTTGATTTAGAAATAGAGCGTAAAAGAACTAATAACGCCCTGATTGATTGCCGATCAGGCAGCAAGTATACGGTCGGTCCTGGAATAATGGTAGCTAAAGATTTTTATTCAGGCGATAAATCTTTCTGATAGTGAGAAAACATCCTCGAAGTCGCCTCTCGGACTTTGCAAGGCGTATTGCGATGAGGAAATTAGGGCACGAGCAGAGCTCGCCGCCAGCCCGAAACAGAGTTGATCAAAAAAATCTCACCAGCTTCACTCAAGTCGGCTTTGCGAATTACGCGTTCACTCACCTTCCCCGCAGCTAACAATTCCTCGCGCAACGTTCCCGCTAACAGGCCGGACTCGCGCGGCGGCGTGTAGAACCGGCCATCGACCGAAATGACAACATTCGCGATCGTCGATTCTGTAATTTCTCCAGCTTCATTCCAGAGAATAACGTCATCGCAGTCTGAGCGCGCAGCGATCGCCTCATCGTAGACGGCACGGTTGGTAGTCTTGTGAAACAGAAACCTGTCGCTGGGGGTCACGGGTTTAGCGGCCAATGCCACCACTAACGGTTTCCCACTCGGGTTTTCGCGTTTATGAGTTTCGATCCTGACTTCTCCGCCGCGAGAAACGAGCAGGCGAGTTTTCCAGCTTCCGTGGGCGTTCGCCCTGGCGATCCGCTCGAGCTCAAAGCGGATTCTTGCTTCGGGAAAAGAGAAGCCGAAATAAGTGGCCGACGCTTTCATCCGAGCCAGATGTCGCTCAAGAAGAAAGAAACTACCGTCTTCAAGCAGCATCGATTCCAACAACTGAAACTCCACAGGCCTGCTGCCCAGGAATGAACTCTTCACCAGGCATTCTTCATACTCACGTTCAGCAGTGGAGTCGTAAGTTATCCCTCCGCCAACTCCGAAGGTTGCCACTCCCTCATCCGAGTCGATCACTATGGTGCGAATTGCCACGTTAAAGACCGCCGAACCGTCTGGACGCAGGAAGCCGAGCGTCCCCGTATACACTCCACGCGGGAAACGCTCCAGCTCGCGAATGATCTCCATCGTGCGAATTTTCGGAGCACCGGTGATAGAACCGCAGGGAAACAACCTTGCCATCAGCTCGGCAAAGTCAACATTTGATCTCAGCGAAGCTTCGATCGTGGAAGTCATTTGCCACAATGTTTCATAACGCTCGAGGTCAAACAAGCGCGTGACCTTGACCGAACCGGGAACTGCAACCCGGCCGACATCATTACGCAGCAGGTCAACAATCATCACGTTCTCGGCACGATCCTTAGGAGAGGCTGCCAGTCGCTGAGCCATCTGATTGTCTTCGTCTAACCACCTGCCGCGTCTAATGGTTCCTTTCATTGGACGAGTAGTAACCTTCTTTTTCTCGAGTTCAAAAAAGAGTTCGGGAGAAACCGACAGCACTTTGTAGCGACCGAGATCAAAGTAGGCGCAGTACTCGGCACCCTGGGCAAGGCAAAGATCGCGAAACCAGGAACGCGGGTCTCCAGTAAAGTCGGCTACAAGAGGAAAAGTGTAATTAACCTGGTAAGTATCGCCGGCCGCAATCAACTCCCTAATCTGAGAGATCGCATTCGAGAAATCTTCCCGGCTGACGGATGGATTCCAAGGTCCTACTTGATATGCCTCTCCGCCAGACTGGGAAAATGTTTCCTCCGGCGCAGCAAGAACAGCAGCCCACCCGAGGGGCAGTCCACTCGCCGGCCTGGTCTTCATTGCAGGATCGAAGGCAGGCGCAGCTTCGTAACTCAACATCAATGCGACCCAATTACCGGCGAGAGCTTCCGACTCGGCCGCTTGAAGCAGCGGTAGAATTTCTTCGTGCCGGTTAGCCGTAAGTACTTTGAGTGGCGAGTTAAAGTAGGTGGGCAACCCCTGCGCTTGCAATTCACGCGAGCCGAATGTTGCCTCGATCATGGCGGGATTTGCTGAAAACCTATTCGTATAGGAGAACCGTGGCCCGAACGCGCTCAAATTCTGCAAGGCTGGGTGCCCACGACCGCTCGATATCCTCGGGCAAGTCGCCACGTTTGACGCGTTCGAGCGTGGCTGCGTTAACCAGGAGCCGCAGGTACGAATCAATTTTCCAATCGTTAGGATAGAGGCGACGCAATGCCACAGCGATCTCAATCCCGGTGCGCACGGGACGAAACTTCGCCCGGTCGGTGATTACAATGTTGATGCCGCTACAGCTCTCATCTTTGAAAACAGAAGCGTTTGGCGTGAACCGTAACGGCACAAATCGTACGCCCGCAATATTACGCTGGTTAAGAAATGCCGCGAGCTCCTGTCCCTTGATCCAGGGTGCGCCGACTACCTCGAACGGTGTATTAGTTCCCCGCCCCACCGACACGTTTGTCGTCTCCAATAAACCAACGCCGGGATAAAGCGTCGCTTCCGTCAGGCTGCGCATGTTCGGCGACGGATTGACCCAATCCAGATTCGTAGCGTCGAAATACATCTGCCGCCTCCAGCCATCCATTTTGATCACGCGCAAGTCGCAACCAATTTTTCGCTGCTGATTGAACAACTGTGCCAGTTCGCCGACTGTCAGACCATGACGCACGGGAATCGGATGGTGCGCCGTAAACGAGAGTTTGTCCTGATCAGCTATCGGTCCTTCAACATCGACTCCATTAATCGGGTTGGGACGATCAAGAACGAATACCGGAATCTTTGCCTTCGTCGCTTCTTCCATGACGTTACCGAGTGTCGAGATGTACGTATAGAAGCGGGCGCCGACATCCTGGATATCAAAAATGATCGCATCAAGGTTCTTAAGCTGCTCGGATTTTGGTCGTCGGGTTTCACCATACAGCGAATAAATTGGCAGGCCTGTCTGCTCGTCTTTCGAGTCTGAAATTTTTTCGTCAGCCAGACCGCGAATCCCGTGCTCCGGAGAGAACAACGCAACGAGTTGGACATTCGCAGCGCTCTTCAGGACATCAATCGTTTGTCTGCCCTCTCGATCCCGTCCCGTGTGATTTGTGACCAGGCCCAACCTCAAACCAGCAAGCTGCTTGAAACCATCCCGCGCTAGCACATCAATCCCAGTCAGCACTTTTGTTTCATTGGACAAGACAGACGCACTACCTGCCTGGGTTGCGGTGAACCTTCCCTGATCTCTCATTAATTCCGAGTAGTAGCGCCCGGTTTCCGCTCGCGCCCTGCCAACGATACTGGGATCAGTGATTGCACTTGCGGCTATTGTCGCTACCTTGCCGCGCAACGCTGCCACGTCGCCCTTGCCATTCGGATGCACGCGGTTACTCAAAAACACCACAAACATTTCGGTAGCGGGATCAATCCAGATCGAAGTCCCAGTGAAACCTGTGTGCCCAAATGAACCAGGCGGAAAGGCGTCACCGCGATTAGCAGAGAAATTTGTGTCGATGTCCCAGCCGAGACCTCGCGACCAACCGTTCTCGGCGACGATGCGGGGTCGAACCATTGTGACAATCGAAGCCGGACTAAGGATGCGCGCTCTACGATAACTTCCGTTATTAAGAATCATCTGGCAGTAGATCGCGATATCACGGGCAGTAGAAAAGAGTCCCGCATGGCCGGCAACGCCGGACATACGAAACGAAGTCGGATCGTGCACTTCACCGCGCAGCCACTTCTCACCTTCAGCACCAATGCCGCTCGGACTGTCTCCCAGGTAGCTGAGCTGGCCGCGGCGTTTTTCCGTGGGGGCAATTCGCGTTACAAGCGCGCCTGAGGGTTGAAAACCGGTGCTGTTCATGCCAAGCGGAATGAAAATGTTTTGGCGGGCAAACTTGTCGAGTGGCAAACCGGACGCCCGCTGCACAACTTCACCAAGGGCAATGTAACCGATGTCGCTGTAAACAAACTTCGAGCCGGGAGCGTTGCGCAGCGGCTCTTTAATTAGCCGTTTAATCGCTTCATCGTATCCGGTCCAGCGTTCACGCAGATCAAAATCGGGTGCATAGCCGGAGCGATGCGTCAACAAGTGTTCAATGGTAATACGCTCGCGTCCGTCACCTTTGATCTCGGGAATGAATTTAGAAAGTGGATCGCTCAAGCGCACCGCTCCGCGCTCAACCAGAATCATGATGCTGGTGGCGGTTGCGATTACTTTGGTCAGACTCGCCAGATCAAAAATAGTGTCAGTTGTCATGCGCTCTTGTGCGGGTTCTACCGCGCGAGCGCCATACGCCTTCTCCCAAACAATTCTTCCCTTACGGCTAATCAACACTACCGCGCCGGGCAGTTCGCGTTTACTGATTGACTGCGCGATAACGGCATCCATCTGCGCGAGATGCTCTTGCGAAACTGAGACGGCAGCCGGATGAGGTAGTCCACTTTGGGCAAACGCCTGCAGAGGTAACAGCAACGCCAGGCCCAGCGTAAGTGTGATTTGGTAGATTCGAAGACGCATTTGATTTTGGGCTCTTTGAGCCGCCGGTGCGCGATAAGTCAGCGACTTATTGCGCAACATTCTTCTGCTTTTTCAGTTGAATCCCCGTGCCGCGCGGGTAAAGACCCGGTAAGGAAATTGGAAGTTTTCCCGTCGTATCTATCTCACCCAACATTGCCCGCGCGCCTGCTTGCTGCAACGCCGGCATGTCTCCATAGGCGATCAAATAGGTGGAAAGACCAGGGAAGAACTGCAACAAATAAGGATTACCAAAACTAATTCCGACTACAGGAGCTTTAGTATTCAAAATGGAGTTGAGCGTTCGCACTCCCGCTTCGGGCAACCCGATACTGTTCGTGCTCCCAGTTCGCACGCGCCCATACAGCGAAGCAATCACCAGGCTCGCTGCTTTGGCTCGTTCCAAGGCCTTCTGCACTTCCGCTTCCGACGATCGATCGTCCAGCACGATCGTCTCCACTTCATAACCAGCGCGTGCGAGCGAACGCGCAAACGGCCCAGTGTTAGTTTCGCCGTTAATGATTGCCAGGTTAAAGATTCGCGCGCCAGGATTTATCTTGAGCGGTAAAAGGTTTGCGTCGTTGCGGACCAGGGTGATGGCGTGCTCAGCTATCTCGCGCGCGAGCTGGAGTGCGGCAGGCTTGCCAACAGCAACGTCGACCTCATCGATTGGAGTGATTCGCTGCTTGACTAAGCCGAGATCATACTTCGCCGCCAGCACTTTTCTTGCCGACTCTTCAACTCTCTTTTCCGTCAAGCGACCCGAACGAACTGCCTGGACCACACCACGAATGCAGGCATCCACATTGGCCGGTTTTAGCAGCATATCCGAGCCGGCAAGCAATGCTCGCACTCCAGCCTCTTCCTGTGTGAAGTAGATTGTCAGGCCACTCATACTAAGGGCATCAGTAACAACTAATCCCTTGAAACCCATGTCGTTTGTCAGCAGGGCGCCGATTGGTTGCGACATTGACGCCGGCGTGCTTACCCCGTCGGCGATGATTTCGCCTTCCTCAGTCGTATCCAAAGCACGGATCTTTACCTCGCGCGGCAGAGGTTTCACTTCGACAGAATCAATCTGCGGCAAAGCAACGTGTCCCACCATGACAGACCCGACGCCCGCTTCTATTGAGCTGCGGAACGGCACTAGCTCGATGCGATTAAGATCAGCCATTGAGAAATTCAAAACTGGCAAGCCACGGTGCGAATCGGTCGCCGTGTTTCCGTGTCCCGGAAAATGTTTTGCAGTCGCAATAACACCGGAGCTTTGTGCTCCTTTAATATAGGCAGCAGCAAAGCGTCCTACCTCTGCAGGATCCTCGCCAAATGATCTGACATTGATTACCGGATTGGCTGCGTTGTTATTGACGTCAACTACCGGCGCAAGCACGTGTTGAATCCCGAGGGCGCGGGCTTCATGTCCAGTAATTTCACCCATGCGCCGCGCGTATTCAGGGTCGCCGGTCGCTCCTGTTGCCATAACCCAACCAAAGTCCGTGGTATCCCAGAGCCGCATTCCCGCACCCCGCTCCAAATCCGCCGAGATTAACAGCGGCCAGCGTGCGTATTCCTGCATGCGATTGATCAGCACAACTGATTCATAAACAGGGCTGCCAAACAAAATAATGCCACCGACATGGTTGGCTTCCACCTGCCGTCGGAGTTCCTTGAACGCCTCGCTCTCGCGATTCAGAAAACCTGCATTGATCCCGACTGAAACCAGCTGCCCCACTTTCTGTTCCAGCGACATGCGGCTCAGCTCTTTACCCGCCCACTTCAGAGCGTCGCGCGAAGGCTGGACCGAGTAGGGCTTTAGCTTGGAGACGGAATCCGCCGCCACAACAGTTTTGCTTTCGGTGCTGATCGGTAAGCGCGCGAAAGACGAACTGGTGGCGAAGGCCGTAATTAAAGCGAGAGTAAGAAGCTTGTTTGCAGAACGAGTCGACATCATTTGCGTTTCATTTCCCTGTTGCGCATTTTCACTTCTAGATTATTCCGGCGCTTCGCTTTCGTCAGGCGCAAGTTGATTGCGGCGAAGCGCTGATGCGGGTGCGAAGGCAAAGCTGGCCAGCCCGGCAACGACCAGAGTCACAATGCTGCCAATGAATACGTACCACGTCCAGGCAATCCGTGTGGCGAAATAGATGTAGAGCATAACGCCTAGGCTAACAATCATTCCAATCAGCGCCGGAGTTTGACTCACTCTTTTTAGAAATGTTCCTACCAGAAAAGCACCAAGGATGGGTCCGTTGATCAATGATGCAATCGAGAGGGCGAGATCGAGTGCCGACCGGTTCTTATTTCGCAGCACTAAAGCCACGCCGATTTGCACGCCTCCCCACAGGAGAGTCAGTAGGTGCGACACCTTCAGGTAATGCTTGTCCTGCATCCGCGGGCGGAGTGGCTTGTAAAGATCGTTCACAGCCGTTGCCGCAATCGAGTTAAGTGAAGACGACATTGCTGCCGCGAAGATTGCGGCCACCACCAGGCCCGATAAGCCGGTAGGTAAATGTCGAGTGATGAAGTCAGGAAAAACGCGGTCACCGCCGGAGAAGGGATACGACGCAACAGTCGCCGAGGCGTAACCTGCGTCGGTATACGGATGATAAAAAGCAAACAACAGCACTCCAATAAAGAGAAACCCGATGAACTGTCCCAGGACGATTGCGCCGCTGGTTAACAGGGCCGCGGCTGCTCGTTTCGGGCGATCAGTGCAAAGGTAGCGTTGCACCAGATACTGATCGGTGCCGTGCGTACTCATCGTCAGAAAACATCCGCCAATCAAGCCGGCCCAGAAGGTAAACGTCTTCGTTGCGTCGAAGGAAAAATCAAAGAGCGAGAATTTATTGTATTGCGAAGCTGTAGCAACAGCAGCAGGCCAACCCCCCGGGATAGAGTTGATAAGAATTACTGCCGCGGCAATGGCGCCAATGATGTAAATCCCCAGTTGAATTACTTCCACCCAAATGACTGCTTCCATTCCACCGAAGTAGGTAAAGACGATCATGGCCACGCCAATCAGGACAACGGAGCCGATGATAATGATCTCCGCATTGGCGCCCGGTTGAAACGAGGTATAGACCGCGGCGAGCACGATAGCTGTCAGCAACAAACGAATGCCGTCGGCTATGTTTCGCATGACCACGAACATTGATGCAGCCAGCACTTTTATTTTCCCGCCAAAACGCCGGTCGAGCAGTTGGTAAACTGTTAATAACTCGCCGCGAAAATATGATGGGATAAAGAGCAGCGCGATTACGATTCTGCCGAGCAAGTAACCAAAGACGAGTTGCAGGAACTGAAAATTGCCGCCACGAGCAAAAGCAATTCCGGGCACTGAAACAAAAGTAATCGTCGAAGTTTCAGTTGCGACAATGGAAGCCGCTACTGCCCACCACGGTACTGAGCGATCGCCGAGGAAATAATCACTCGTAGTTTTCTGCTTTCGGGCAAACCAGGTACCGAACAGCACGATGCCGATCAGGTAACCAAAGATGATTGCCAGGTCGAGAGCTTTCATTACTAAAGCGCAGTGATGTTTAGAATTTGTAGAGGCGTCCCTCCGTGGCGCCCCAAGCCACGATCAGGTTCTTCCCTGATATGAACGGGCGACCCAGGGAGAAACGTCCCTTTATAAACTCAACTTCTGCCTGATCAGTTTTAGCGCGGCACTTGTTTCTCCCTGCGCCGCTTCAAGAGCCGACTTCGCAGTGTTCTCGTCGACGCCTGTTTCCGCCATCAAGATTCGCAGGGCGCGAGCGTGCAACTTGGAATTTCGCGCTCGCAAATGAGACATGCGATTGCCGGAGACGTAACCGAGCCTGGTCAACACGGCAGTCGTGATCATGTTGAGCACTAACTTTTGGGCCGTCCCGGCTTTCAACCTCGTCGAGCCGGCTACAACTTCAGGACCAACTACAGGAACAATACCCAGTTCAGCTGCTTCGGCAATTGCGGACGCGGGCACGCATGTAAGCGCAATCGTCAACGCACCAAGCGAGCGAGCATAAGCAACAGCGCCCACGGTGTAGGGCGTTCGGCCGGAGGCAGCGATTCCGACGAGGGCATCGGCGCTCGTGAAACCGCGGGCTTCTAAATCAGCGCGGCCGGCTGCGGCATCATCTTCAGATGCTTCAACCGCACGATAGCATGCTTCATAACCGCCCGCGATTATTGCCTGCACCAGCTGCGGCGAAACTCCGAATGTCGGCGGACACTCAGCAGCATCCAACACTCCCAACCGTCCGGACGTACCTGTCCCGATATAAAAAAGTCGTCCTCCGTCTTTTAGTCGTGCAACGATCGCCTCGATTGCGCGGGCAATTGTCGGGAGCTCTTTGGCAACTGCTCCGGCGACCAGCGCGTCTTCTTGATTCATCTTCTGGACGATCTCAAGCGGAGCCAAACTACTTAAGTTCCAGGTATTCGGATTCTCTTGTTCGGTAACGGGCAGGGATTCGGGAGTGTCGGCGTTCATTTTGCCAATAGAATATCAAACAGCAAGCGCGACGTGATTAGCACGTTCGCGCGCCATCCGTGCCGCCGCAATTGCGGGCGACAAACGTGGCGGCGCGAGAAAAGCCTTGGGCGCAATCTGTTTTAGTTGTTCGCGCAGCGGCGCCAGGATTAGTTCGCCGGCAGAGTTGAACACACCGCCTACATAAGCGACCTGAAAGCGCTCTTCTTCCAGTTTCAAATTGCGCACCACCGCACCAATCATCAAGCCCAATTCGCGGGCTCCTTCTGCCAAAATCTCTCGCGCCACTGCGTCTTTTGCTTTTGCTGCATCAACGACATCCTTGCCGAAGCCAGCGAGCCGCTCATTGGTGATCGTCGGCGCATAGATCGCAGTCGCAAGATCATCAGGCGTAGTTACATGGAAGTAATTGCATGCGGCCGACATCAGCGAGGTCTTGGGACCGCGGCCATCCGATGCATGGGCTATCGCTTTGATTGCGCGACGTGCGATCCAGGCGCCGCCACCCTCGTCGCCGGCAATCGGTCCCCAGCCGCCGGCCCAGACGCGACGGCCGCGCGCATTCTCGCCACAACAGACCGAACCGGTACCGGCGATTACGACAACGCCTGGGCCACCATTGGCCGTCACGCCGTACAATGCGATATCTGCATCGCCGCAAACTTGAACATCAGGAATTCCGAGATTGCTAAGCGCCTCTCGCATTCGCAAACTCAATTCCAGGCGGCGGGCTCCGGCTAATCCAACCTGGGCGGCAACAATGTCCTCACGTCGCACGTGCCCCGCCGCACAGGCCTTGTCGATTGCTTCACGAACGGCAGCTGCGGCATTGGCAATGCCAATGCGGAGCGGATTTGAAGGGCCGGCGATTCCCTTACCAAGTTCCTGATCTTGAGCGTCGAGAATGACAGCTTCGGTTTTCGTACCTCCGCCATCAACGCCTACTACGGCGCGCCGCGCCGCCGATGTGCGAGCTGTGAGAAAATTTGAAGATCGTCGCTCTGACGTGACCATAGTCGGGGCCGGCCCGGTTGAACAGTACGTTGGGCAGGATTCTTGCTCATCTTAGGGAGTGGTAACTTATAATGGAAACTAAAAGATTTTATTATTACGATAACTGAGGGTGATACTGGCTCGACTCGCCTCAAACGGAGCAGAGATGGAAATAAGACAATTAAGAGCGTTTGTCGCAATCGCCGAAGCCGGGACTTTCACTGCCGGGGCCAAACGTGTGCATGTCACTCAAGCGGCGATCAGCATGCAAATTCGCCAGCTGGAAAACGAACTAGGCGCGCGCTTATTCGTGCGCGCCCCGCGTAGAGTGGTCCTGACGGAGGCGGGTGAACATTTACTGCATCGCGCGCGGCACATACTTCGCGAACACGACGCGGCCCAGGATGAGATTGCCGAACTTGCGGGCGCTGAACGTGGTCGGCTGCGGATTGGTAGTGCTTCCGCAATGGTCCTAACAGATCCGCTGCCGAAGATTCTTAAAGAACTGCGTCGCCAGCACCCGCGCGCCGAAGTGAGCGTTTCGTCTGGCACGAGCGAGTATTTGGTCGCCCAGATACTGGGTGGCGAACTAGATCTGGCGTTCGTTTCCCTTCCCGTCGAAGCGCGCGGAATTCAAACCGAAAGGCTCAATGAAGATCAGCTGGTAGCGATAGCTTCGTCACGACATCGGCTCGCAAAACAGAAAGCGGTCAGTGCTTACACGTTGGCTGGAGAGAAACTGATTCTGGGCGAGCGTGGCGGAAACACGCGCCGCCTGATCGACCAATTTTTTGCCCAGGCAGGTGTGGCGTTAAGCGTCTCAATGGAACTGAGCCGGCAACAGGCGATTAAGCGCATGGTCGAGGAAGACATGGGCGTTGGCATAGTCCCCTTGCAGTCGGTAATTGACGACGTCGAGAAAGGCCGGTTGGTCCGCTGGTGGATTGAGGGCGCGCAAATTAACTGGGAACTGGGCGTGGCCCGTTTAAGTGGCGGTTACGAGTCGCCGATCATGCAGGCGTTTCTCAGGTTAGTGCGTGATCATTTTGAGAAGGCTTCAGCGAAAGCGGCTGCCTCTAAGACAGGTAGATCAAAATCAAAAAAGTGAGTTTCGTTGAATTATGATGCTGACCGATAGAGTGAGGAGCTCGTTATTATGCTCAGTCAGGAAGGCGGGGCTTGCCCCCGCTGATTCGACCCCAAGGCCGCATTAATCTTTCGATGTCCGCCTCATCATTGAAGAAATCAGTGGCGATGCGGATCCCCTGAGGTTTTTCCGTAACGATTACACCTTGCTCAGCTAATTGAGCCGTGACTCTGCCAGGCTCGTCACACGCGACCAGCGTTTCCGCAGAACGAAACTTTTCTTCACGCAGCGGTGAAAGAATAGTCCAGCCTTGTTCCTGCAAACGCGTAGTTAGATGGCGATTTAAAGAGAGCGCGCGCTCTTCGATTTGATCCACGCCTAGCTTCATCATCAAATCTACCGACGCACCAAGGGCGAAGATGCCGGCGAAGTGCGGACAACCCAACTCCACGCGCGCACTCGCATCGTAGCGCATCACGATCTCATCGTTCTTCATCGCGTAGGGTTCCTGCACGCTTAGCCACCCAATCGCGTGCGGCTTTGACTCGGCCTGCAATTCGCGACTCAAATACACGAACCCTGATCCATAGCCGGACAACATCCATTTATGGCCAGTCGCGCAAAGCGCGTCGATGCCCATGCGTTTCACGTCAATGGCAAAGACTCCGGCGGACTGACTGGCGTTTACGACAAAGGCATGTCGCCCTTTGCTGCGCCCAAGTGCTTCCAGATCGCTGCGCAGGCCATTGGAGAATTGCACATGACTCAACGAAATAACTCCGGTTTTATCCGTTGCCGCTGCTGCCAAGTCATTGAGATCGAGCTCGCCGTTGCGGTTCTTTACGAGATGGACCGGGATCCGGCGATGCATCCATGGGAGGGTGGATACCGGAAACTCGAGATCACAAGAGATGACCTCACCGCGACGTTCGAGAGCGTCGACGATTACATTCATTCCTGATGAGGTGTTTGTGGTTAGCCCAATCTCATCCGGTTCAGCGTTGATGAACGCTGCGACTTTGCGCCGTACTGCTTCTCGTTTTTCCAACCATTCGTCCCAGCGCCGGTCACCCTCGTCCATCATCTGGAGATAGTATTCAGAACCCGCCTGCATCACCGACCGCGCTAAGGGACCGGCGGCGGCAGTGTTCAAATAAGCCACGCGCTCGGTGACAGGAAATTGTTTGCGGATGTCAGCCCAGCTGATCATGAGACCGAAGATACACAATGAAGCATTGGGGCGGTAGCCGCCGGTAGGACAGGGAGCGGGGCGCGACCGGATAAAAGCGCTCAATCTGGAACACCGGACTATATACCAATACCGAGTTTTCGGAAGCCGCGCGCAGTTGAGGTAGCATCAGTTCGCTTCCCTCGCGGTTCTGTAAGCTTCGGTATTCCAGCAACAGATCTTTCACCATATTGGCCGCACGCCCTCGGCTAGTTCGTTAGCGCTTTTGCCAGGTGTATAGTACATAGAGGGAGTCAAAGGAATGACTGTGGGAAGGATCGTAGCGTCAGTAACAATCGAAAACGCCTCCGATTTCTCCAAGGCGGTTCGGTGCGATGCCTTGGTCGATACCGGCGCGTCGCACTTGGTGTTGCCAACTCAATGGAAAGAAAGACTGGAGCCCTTGGAGTCAACCAGGGTAATACAGTTGGAGACCGCAACTCAGGAGATTCTTACCGGCGAAGTATGCGGGCCTGTCAGGATTCAAATAGAAGGATTCCCTGCGGTCTATAGCGAAGTATCGTTTGTTGACATGAATCCTGAAGACGGTGAGTATGAACCATTAATCGGCTATATAGTCTTGGAGCAAAGCCAGGCTGGAGTTGATATCCTCAGTCACCGATTAGTTCCAATCAAACATATGGATTTGAAGTCGATCGTTCATAGCGCTGAAGTAAGCAATGTTTGTTTCTAATTGAGTATGATCGAACTCGCGGAA
This sequence comes from Pyrinomonadaceae bacterium, assembly GCA_963826235.1. GTDB lineage: Bacteria > Acidobacteriota > Blastocatellia > Pyrinomonadales > Pyrinomonadaceae > PSRF01. The sequence goes on from CAWGWE010000005.1 coordinate 71,595, forward strand.
AAATAGTTAGGATTCAACAGTTTTCCCATCTCCAGCGAGCTCTCGCCGAGAACCAGCCGGTTTCAATTAGAGTTAAAACTTAACCGGCTGGGCCACGATCATGAAATGTGATCTTGGAAACAGTGAACGAAAAAGCACTTCGCCGAACCCATCGCCGCTATTTCGAAGACCTTGAGGGATTAGTGAGAGCTTCTTAACCGCGGCTTCTGGTCTTTGGCACTTCAAACCACAACGTCGCCATCGCGGGTAACGAAATCGTGACTGAATACTCTTGCCCGTGTAGTGGCTTCTTTTGCGCTTTAACTATGTTGATGTTCTTTGCCTTGGCGGCTCCTTTGTAGAGACCACTATCCGTATTCAAAAGCAGTTTGTACTTCCCTGAGCGCGGCAACCCGAGTTGATGCTCCCCTCGCGGCACTGGCGAAAAATTACAAACACAAACTAACTCGCGCCCGGTAGAAGGCGATCGACGAATGAACGAGACGATGTTCTCGGCCGCATTATCGGCATCGATCCACTGAAACCCGGCAGCGTCGCCATCCACTTCCCACAATGGCGACTGTTTCTGATATAGCTTGTTGAGTTCGCGAATCAGATCAGCCACACCTTTGTGCAATGGCTCTTCGAGCAAATGCCAATCGAGACTTTCTTCTTCGTTCCATTCGCGCCACTGACCAAACTCGCCCCCCATGAACAACAGCTTTTTCCCCGGATGCGCCCACATGTATCCGTAGAGAGCACGCAGCGTCGCAAACTTTTGCTGCTCGTCGCCCGGCATCTTGTTGAGAAGGGCGCCCTTCATGTGAACCACCTCATCGTGTGAGAACGGAAGAATAAAATTCTCGCTCCAGGCGTAGATCAAACCAAACGTCAGCGCATTGTGATTGCCGCCGCGAAACAGAGGATCAGTTTGAAAGTACTTGAGTGTGTCGTGCATCCAGCCCATGTTCCACTTGAAATCGAAGCCGAGCCCGCCGGCGTAAACGGGATGGCTCACTTGCGGCCATGCGGTCGATTCTTCAGCAATCATCATCACTCCGGGAGAGATTCGATGCAGCACCTCGTTCAATTCTTTCAAGAGCGAAATCGCTTCGAGGTTCTCGCGGCCCCCAAACTGATTCGGAAGCCATTCACCTTCATTGCGGCTGTAGTCGAGATAGAGCATGGAAGCGACCGCATCAACACGAAGGCCGTCAATATGAAATTCCTTGCACCAGTAGATTGCATTGGCGATTAGGAAGTTTCGCACTTCGTTGCGACCGTAGTTGAAGATGTAGGTTCCCCAGTCAGGGTGTTCACCTCGGCGCGGGTCGAGATGTTCGTAAAGTGCCGATCCATCAAAGCGGCCGAGCGCGAACGCGTCCTTAGGGAAATGCGCCGGCACCCAATCCATAATTACGCCGATGCCTTTTTGATGGAGGTAGTCGATCAAATACCGCAGATCATCCGGCGGTCCATAACGCGCCGAAGCGGCATAGTAGCTGCCCACCTGGTATCCCCACGAAGGTCCGTACGGATGTTCCTTAAGAGGTAGGAATTCGACGTGGGTAAAACCCATCTCGCGAACATAGTCGGCGAGCACAGGGGCCATCTCACGATACTGAAACGGCCGGTTAGCTTCCTCCAGGAAGCGCCGCCACGAACCAAAGTGAAGTTCGTAGATTGATAACGGTAGCTTGTAGTGCTCGCGATTCTCGCGTTGCTTAAGCCACTTCTGATCGCGAAATTTGTAATTGGGCTGGTAAACAATCGAAGAAGTGTTGGGTGGCACTTCCATGTAAAAGGCATAGGGATCAGACTTGAGGAAGGTTGGATAACCGGGCGCGCGAATTTCATATTTGTAGAGGCTGCCCGCCGCCAAATCCGGAATGAAAAGTTCCCAAACGCCTGAGCCACCGAGTCTCCGCATCTGGTGCGGCGCCGCTCTCCAATTGTTGAAACTACCTACCACGCTTACGCCTTCGGCGTGCGGCGCCCAAACTGCAAACGACACGCCTGTATCCTTTCCGATCTTATGCACGTGCGAACCTAACCTCTCGTAGATCGCTTCATGTTTGCCTTCGGCAAACAGATGCAGGTCTAGGTCGCCGAGCGTCGGCAGGAACGAGTACGGATCGCGAAGAGAACTAACACGACCCCCCTCGTGAATTTGCAGGCGATATTCTGGGATGGAAGTCAGGCGCGGCAATACCGCTTCAAACAAACCGGCGGGGTGAATCTTCTCAAGTGTCTGCCCGAGTTTTCGTCCAACGATTACTTCAACTTTCTCCGCATCAGGTCGGAACGCACGAATCACGATTCCGTTGGGTGTGGGATGCGCCCCAAGAATGCGATGCGGGTCAGGGTGACGAAGCGATACAAGTAAATCAATCTCTAGTTTGTCGACGTTGTGGACAGTTACCGGTTGCTTTGCCTGACTACGCTTGGCGGCTTGCTTGGTGGACTTCGAAGCAGTTCGCTCACTCTTCTTGTTTACTGACTTCGCTTTGTCACTCATTTCGGCCTCAACTCACCAGGAGTGCACAGAAAAAGACCCTACACTTGAGATTCATGAAATCTTCGCCTCGGCATCAGATACGGACTGAGTCGTAATGGACTCTCGTTTCGCGAAGCTGCGATAAATATCTGCGCCCGACCCCAGGTCGGGCCGATTGCTTCGTGCCTCCGCTAATAAGTCCAGAAAATCGTTTTCGGATAACGGAGCACCGAGTTGCTGCGACAGATCGATAAGTCTCGCTGCGTATCGCAACACTTGAATCGTTTCGATTCCGGAAATTTCCGAAAAGAACCAGCCACAACTCGTGAACATCAAAAGCGAGTTGCGCTGCATTTCCAGCAGCATCAGCGCGCGCCATTGATCATGACCAGACAGCTCTCGTTTAGCGTGCCTTGCAACAAATTTTTCTCGCGAACTCAGTGGATCAAGGACCAGTTGGATCGAGTCGTTGCGCGCTTGCCAGGGATCGGCAAAAACTTCTGATCCGATCGCTTCAAAATCCTTTGCAGCAGCATCACGCAGAAAATTCAAAGCGGTGCGCAATGGCTCTCGCCACTTTTGATTCCAATCTGCTTCGCCGCCCGTGTGGCACCCACAATCGCGCTCCCAACGAGCTACGCCATGTACGCAACTCCACGAGGTCCCTTTTCCATCAGCACCGCGCGCCAGTTTCACTTCCGCTGCGGCCGGATGCTCGTCGAGATACTGGCCGTAGTTTGTCACCCGCAATCCCCTTGCGGGCGCTTCCAGTTCGAGGGCGTGGGCAATACAAAGGTCGCCAAACTTGAAATGATGACCGTAGGTTTCGCCGTCAGTAGCAGCGGAAACCAAAGATCCGCCGTTCGCAGTGCGAACAAGCAACTCGACAAAAGACTTGCTGGAAGTCAGCGCTCTTTCAAAAGCAATCGCGCGCGCTAACGGACCATCGTAGAAAAAGATCGCTATTGAGCGGCCTGACCCGTCCGGATGGTTGAAGCGATAAGGTTTTGAAGTGTCAATGCCGCCGGAAGCAATGTCCTGCCACTCGCCGCCAGGTAAGCGAAAACTTCCAGCTTGATGTGGTGCGAGAATCACGAACCGCAAGCCAGCTTCAATCAGCAATGCCAGGGTCAGCTCGTTGCAAGCCGTTTCCGGCAACCACAGAGATTCCGGTTCACGCCCGAAGCGATAACGAAAATCAGCAAGTCCCCAAAGTACCTGAGTCTCGCGATCGCGGTCATTGCAAAGCGGCAGAATCGCATGCCCGTAGGCCAGGGCAATCGCGTTTCCATGGCCGCCACGCTTGGCAATGCTCAGGCGATCCGCATCGAGTATGTGTTGGTAGGTTTGCGGATGTTTAAGCTGTAGCCACGACAAGAGGGTGGGGCCGAAATTAAAACTTAGATTGGCGTAGTTGTTGACCGTTCTTTCAATTCGCTCAGCAGCGCCGGCAATCTGAGCGTGAGCATTCGGTCCGTAACACTCGGCGTGGATTCTCTCGTTCCAGTCGTGATAGGGCGCGGCTCCGGTTTGCGCTTCAATTACACCCGTCCAGGGGTTCTCGCGCGGGGGCTGATAAAAATGGCCGTGAATTATTAAGGACGTGTGGAGTGCGCCGGCAGAGCGAAGCGGCGACGGCGCTTTGGCTTGCTGATTCATGGTGAATGGAAAGCAATGTCGTAAACCGTTACTAACCTAAAGCGGTGTCGCGCTGCGCTTGCCACCTCACTCCAAAAATCTAAGTCTTCCGGCGTCCGGCCATATCCAGACCCACGGCAGCGACAAGAATCGCTCCCTTAATAATGTTCTGCATGTAGGGCTCGACATTCTTTAAAGACATGCCATTGTCCAGGCTGGCCATAATCAGCGCGCCCAGGATCGCCCCAAACACAGTCCCTCGCCCGCCCATCAAACTCGTTCCACCAATCACACATGCCGCAATCGCATCGAGTTCCAAAAGCTGTCCCGCATCCGGCGAGGCGCTGCCGACGCGCGCCGTATAGATGATTGAAGCAACACCTGCGAGTGCGCCCATAATCGCAAAGACGGCCAGCAGATGACGCCGGATGTTGATACCGGAGAGGCGCGCCGCGTCGGGGTTACCTCCGATCGCGTAGAGATAGCGTCCGAACGTTGTGTTCTGAGTTAGGAATGCGCCGGCGAGGGCAATCGCCAGGAAGATAATTACTGGATTGGGCATGCCCGCCCTAACTCCGGGCGCTAGCTCGTAGGAATTCATCATGTAGATGAAGCCAACGATCACTGTAATTGGAATCACGAGCCGCGCGACTGTGACGGCGAGGAGCGGTGATCCGAGTCCGTGCCGGCGGCGCGCGCGATTGCGCGCAATCGTCATCCAAACAATGCCCGCGACCGCGAGGGCGGCGATAATCCAGCCGACAGTTGGGCCAACATAGTCCTGGCCTATCGATTTGAAAGCCTGTAACCGCAACGGGATTGTTTCACCTCGACTTAACCCGAGTATCACGCCGCGCCAGGCGAGCAATCCACCGAGCGTAACGATGAACGCAGGAATGTTTAGATATGCCGTCAGACTCCCCTGCATCAGGCCAATTGCGATTCCCACTGCGATGCCCGCACTCAATGAAGGAATCAATCCCCAACCAAGCCAGCCTTGGGCGATTGCAGCAATGCCGCCGGCTAATCCCACTACCGATCCCACGGACAGATCGATTTGTCCGGTGATGATCACCATCAACATGCCCACGGCAAGCACACCAGTCACGGAAGTCTGCCGCATCAGGTTGGAGAAGTTGCGCGGCTCAAGAAAGATGTTTCCGGTGGAGTAATGAAAATAAATCCAGATAGCAATCAGCGCGAAGACCATGGTGTAGGCGCGCAACAACTCCGTCGGAATCTTGAACTTTCCAATCTTCGTTAGCGGAGTGATCTCATTGGCTACGTCGCTGGTTTGCGGCGGCGCATGATCGGTATTCGATGTCGAGTTGTTCATAAGCTTAAGTTCAGGCGGCTCGTTCGGCATGACCGGTGGCGCAGGCCATCAACTTTTCGGGAGTGGCTGTCTCGCGTGTGAACTCACCGGTTACGCGACCCTCGTGCAAAACCAGCACGCGATCTGACAGGCCAAGAACTTCCGGCAGTTCCGACGAAACTAAAACGATGGCGATGCCGGCTCGCGCCAGTTTGTTTATCTGCGCGTAAATCTCCTGCTTGGCCCCCACATCGATTCCGCGCGTCGGCTCATCAAGGAACAACACTTTCGGATTTGTTAACAGCCATTTGGCCAGCACAACTTTTTGCTGATTGCCGCCGGAGAGTGTGCCGACATTGGTAAAAACTGTCGGCGCCTTTACGCGCAGATCTTTCATCGAGCGTTCGCCCGCTGCGGCTTCCGCGTCAATGCTCGTTACGAAGCGTCCGGAAATTCTACTAAGGCCCGCGAGGGTCATGTTGTTCAGGATCGTTTGCTCGAGCACCAGGCCGAAACGCTTGCGATCCTCAGTCACAAACCCGATTCCGTGTTTGATTGCCTCTGCGGGACTCTTAATCTCGATCCGCTTGCCGCCGATTGAGACGTTGCCTGAAACTTTGCCGCCGTGTGCGCCAAACAAGGCCATCAACAGATCGCTGCGGCCGGCGCCCATCAATCCTGCAATTCCCAGGACCTCGCCGCGTCTCACGGAAAAACTCACATCGTCGACCAACTTTTTCGTCGGCAAGACCGGATCTGAAACAGAGATGTTGCGTGCTTCAAAAACAATGTCACCGTGCTCGTGGTCAACGGCCGGAAATATGTCACCCACTTCGCGACCGACCATGCGCGAGATTACCTGCGCTTCGGCCATTTCTGTCGTAGCGTTGGTGCCCACGGTTTTTCCGTCACGCAATACCGTGATGCGATCGCTCAGACGAAAAACTTCATGCAATTTGTGCGAGATGTAAACCATCCCTACCCCGCGCGCGCGCAACTTATTCAGAATTTGGAAAAGCGTAGTTACCTCGGCGTCGGTGAGCGCCGCCGTTGGCTCATCAAGCACGAGGATGCGCGCATCCTGCGAAAGCGCTTTGGCAATTTCCACTAGTTGCTGTTGCCCGATACCCAGATTGCGAATGGGGGTATGAGGATCGATTGCGAGATGAAGCTCGTCGAGCAGCTGGCGCGCGCGGCGATGCAGTTCGGCGGTACGAATTACGCCCCACTTGCGAGGCTCCCGACCCAGGAAAATATTCTCGGCAACACTCATTTCCTGGACGAGCGAAAGTTCCTGGTAGATAACCGCAATGCCGGCATGCTCTGCGTCGCGGACGCCACTGAAGCGTTGCAGTTCACCATTAATCAAGATCTCGCCGCCGTATTCCGGATAAGGATAGACGCCGCCAAGTACCTTCATTAAGGTCGACTTGCCGGCGCCATTTTCGCCGACGAGCGCATGAATCTCTCCCGTTTTAAGATTTAAAGAAACACCATCGAGGGCTCGAACTCCAGGAAAGGCTTTGGTGATGCTTTGCATCTCCAGGAGTTTCGTGTTTCGAGTTTCGAGATTAGAGTCCAATGTTCAATGTCCGGTTAAGTTTCGAGTTTCGAGATTAGAGTCCAATGTCCAAGCTCGCTAGTTTAAATTGGAGCTGTTTGGCCCTCATTGGTACTTGTGACCGCGAAGCTTAGAATGATTCAGATACTTCATGAAGCCCGACAAAAGACCGCTTACCTCGGTGGCGGCGTTACATAAGGCCTCAAACTTATCACGCGGGACGTAACCTTGGTCGTATGCAACGTAGAGCTGCGCACGAACCTCGCCGCAAGACCCTTTGGCAACTGCTAAAAACTGCAGGAACTCTCGGTCACCACCCCGTTCAAACCCTTCGGCGTATTAGATAGGATCGAAACAGAGGCTTTGCGGATTTGATCCCTCAAGCCAAAGTCTCGCTTGAATTCACCGGTTGCGGTGACATCGATCTGCTTTGTCAATTCTCGGGAACGCTTCCAACTCAGAATATCTTCGAACCTTTCAATCTTTGCCATATGCACTCCTTCGGTGAGGGTCTAGAGTTTGCAATGTCACGCTTGATTTCTGACTTTGGACATTGGACTTTGGACTTTGGACTTTTAAGGTTTCGGGCACTTGTCCGCGGGTATGCCCGCGCAAATGTCTTCCAGCTTGTGGTAACCGTCTTTCACCACAGTACCGAGGAGGTTGTTGCGGTCGACGGCCACCGGATCCAGCAAGATCGCCGGCACTTTCTTAAATTTATTGTCGATTGTTTGCGTCGTTTCCACCTTCTCGCCACGCGCCAGCTTGATCGCCGCCTCGACTGCACCATTGGCCAGCGGCTGAATCGATTTATAGACCGTCATCGTCTGCTTGCCCTCAACGATTAGCTTCAATGACGCGAGGTCGGCGTCCTGACCCGAAACCAAAACCTTTCCGGCGAGGCCCTGTCCTTCCAAAGCCTGAACAGCACCGCGCGCCGTCCCATCATTCGAAGCCACTACCGCATCCACCTGATTATTCACTCGGGTCAGCGCGTTCTCAACAATGTTCAGCGCCGCGCTTGCCTGCCATTCCTTCGCATATTGATCGGCAACAATTTTTACGTCACCGCGATCAATCGCTGGCTTAAGTATGTTCATCTGGCCTTCATGCAAAAGGATTGCATTATGATCCGTCGGCGAGCCGCCCACGATCACAAAATTTGCAGGTTTCTTGTTGACGTGATCGAGCAAATACTGCGCTTGCATTTCTCCCATCTTAACTACCTGGTGAGAAATGTAGAGATCGACATCGGAATTTTGGATCAAACGATCATAAGAGATCACCGGAACGCCCTGACGGTGCGCCGCCTCAACGATTGAAGCCGCTATCTCTCCGTTATGCGGCGCCACGATCAGCACATCGACACCCTGCGTCAGTAGGTTCTCAGCCTGCTTGATTTGCAGATTGTCGTCTCCGTTTGCGACTTGAACGACGACTTCTATCCCGAGTTCCTTCGCGCGCTTCTCAACTAAGTCCTTATCACGTTGCCAGCGTTCCTCTTTCAACGTGTCCATTGAAAAGCCAATCTTGATCGGGTCATTTGGACCTTTCTTGGCCCTCCCGGCCCCGGTATTGGTTTGTTGTGTAGTGGACACGCAAGCGCCAGTAACGAGCGCGAAGAGAACGAGACAAACAATCAAGGTTCGATGTCGCATTGAGCTTTCCCTCTCTTTACAGTTCAATTTAGGAACAACAAAAGCGCTCGCTAAAACCTGACCTGAAATGCCCTCGACGAAGGAGCGAGATCGCGCCACATACATCGTCGGCGGGCGCGGGCCCATCCCCTATTGCGGGAAGACCGTCCACGGTTCCACCTGTTGCTGAAACTCATCGAGCTAACTTGTTCGATTCGGGCGCTCAGCTTAGCAGACTCTATCTGGGAAATATATTGAAGTTTTAGTTTTTAAGGTGTATTAACCAGCACGGTATGTGTGCCAGCACACATACAGGGACCGTCCCCCAAGGCAAAATGCGCAGGCCGCGTATTGAACTCGTTCTCCCACAGAGTTAAGAGTTCGTTCTCTAATAACTTTTCGTAGGCATCATGGTTCCAATGACGGAGCCAATTCCGAAGGTTTTATAATTAGAGCAATCTTACTGCCCGAGCGGACTGGCTGCCACGGGCAAAGGCTCCAGGAGGCTTCCAATGAATCAAACGACGTCTGGATTTTTTCGTATCTTGGTATGTGGTCTTTTTCTTTTGTTTGCCGTCGGGTCGGCCAGCGCTCAATTCAAGGCCGGCATTCAGGGCACCGTTACTGACTCTACGGGAGGACTTGTACCCGAGGCCAAGGTAACGCTAACGAATGCTGAAACCGGCAAAGTCCAGGAAGTCACCACCAGCTCCGAAGGTTTTTACCGCATTTCCAACCTGGCCCCGGGCAAGTACACGCTCACAACAGAAAAGGCCGGTTACAAAAAAAGTGTTCTTGAAAACGTGGAAGTCGGCGCGGAAACTGTTCAGGGTATCGACGTCGCGCTCGAGATTGGTGAAGTCACGGCGAGTGTGACAATCGATCAGGGGACGACAGCCGCCCTTGAGACTGAGAATGGTAGCGTGTCGGGCGCGATCACGACGGAGGAAGTACGCAACTTGCCGCAGGTCGGGCGTGATCCTTACGAGCTGGTACGACTTGCTCCCGGAATTGTCGGTCTCGGAGCACGCAGTGGCAGCGGCCAATCGGTAGGACTACCGAACACGACTGGCCCGGGCGGCTCGAACTCGTCGATCTTTCAAACGGAGAACCAGCTTCCGATCTCAGCCAACGGCCAACGCGTCTCCGCCAACAATTTTCAGATTGATGGCGTGAGCGTCAATAGCCTTCAATTCGGCGGCGCGGCGGTCGTCACGCCGAACCAGGAATCGGTCAAAGAAGTTCGTGTTACTTCGTCAAACTACTCAGCGGAGTTGGGTCGTAATTCCGGCGCCCAGATCGAAGTTGTTTCGCAAAGCGGCTCGAACGACTTTCATGGCAGCGCCTTCTTCAAGGCCAACGATCCGAAGTGGAACGCGTTCAATCCGTATGGCGGCATCGATCGTCTACCTGAGCGCGTCAACAGTCGCTTCCGTCAATTCGGCGGCTCATTTAACGGTCCGCTCTATCTCCCGCGCTTCGGCGAAGGTGGCCCCACAACTATCGCCGGCCGCAATCGTTTGTTCTTTTTCTTCTCCACTGAAATCCTACGGAACGAGACGGTTGACACCTCGACCGAATTTGTCGAAACGCCCGAGTTTCGGCAGCTCGTGATTGCCCAACGACCAGGCAGCCTAATCGCTCAAATCTTCGGTACGGCAGGCATCGAGCCGCGCCTCACCGGGACGGGGGCGCAGAGCTGTGCACGTTTCGGGAATGACCCGAATCGCTGCCGCGTGGTGGGAAACGGATTGGACATTGGGTCGCTTACAGGCGGTACCGGACAATACGTTAGTCTTGGCAATCCGACTGGTGGTGGCTTCGACAACATACCCGACATTCAGCAAGTTACGTTTGCCGTGCCGCGCAGTGAGCGGGGACGGCAATACAATCTCCGTCTTGACTACATGATCGGCGGCGGGCAGATAACCTTCAGCAGCTTTTTGACGCGGCGTGATGATCGGGTGGGCGACTTCGGATCGCGCGGTCGTCCGTCGTCGGACCTCAGGAACAAGCCGAAGAATACGGCGATCACGTTGGCCTACATTCAACCTTTGGCGTCAACAGTCGTTAATGAAGCCCGCTTCAGTTTTACGCGATTTGCCAGCAATCAAGTTGAGGCTTCGTCGGAGACCAATTTCGGCATTCCGCGTCTCGAGGTAGAGGGCCTTCCCATTCCCGATCGTATTCGCTTCGGCGCGGACCGGGCTGAGACCACTCCGGCTATCTTCGCGCAGAAAACTTTCGAGTTCCGCGACACCCTGCGGATGGTCAGGGGCAATCATGCCCTCTCTTTCGGCGGGCAAATCCGCCTCGAGCACGATGACAATGACTTGAGCGGTGGAGCACGCCCGCTTTATTCGTTCGTCGGTCTTTTCAATCTTGCCAACGAGACGCCGATCTTCGAGTCGATTAATGCCGACCCGCGCAGTGGCGGCCCAGCTGACGCACAACGATTTTTCCGCACCGGCGACTATGCCGCCTTCATTCAGGACGACTGGAAAGTACGGCCCAACCTGACGATTAATCTCGGATTGCGCTATGAGCTCTTCACGCCTCCGACTGAAACGGAAAATCGTCTCACTAATTTTGTAATCGACACGAGTACGGCCGCAGGCGGGCGCGTGGTGACGACCGATCGGCTCTTTGAGACCGATCGAAACAACTTTGCGCCACGCTTCGGTTTCGCTTACAGCCCCAATGAACGGATGGTTCTGCGCGGCGGTTTTGGCATCAGTTATAACCGCATTCCGAACGTGCTGTTCAGCAACACGCGCGGCAACCCGCCGTTCTTCGCACGATTTAATATTTGCTGTGGTACGTCAGCCAGTGATTTCAGCACTCCATTTGCCGGGGGCCTGATTCGTTTCGGCGTTGGCAGCAGCAGTTCGCCAACCAGTTTCCCCGTCAATCCGGCTTTGGCGCAGGGTATCGATCCGGTGACGGGCGGCGTACGCGGCGCGCCAGTCGAGATTTGGGGCGCATTCCCTGAAACACCCAACTCTCATGTCTATGTCTACTCGGTCGAGGCTCAGTCTGAATTGCCCTTCCGTCTCGTGGGCTCACTTGGCTATCAAGGCAGCACCGGACGACGCTTAATCAGGCTCGTGGATCAAACGCTCATTTTTACGATCAATACAGCAAACTTCTCGAACGTTTACTTTCCACAGCCCGACGTTGACTCAAACTACAACGCTCTGAACGCTCGACTGACCCGACGCTTCTCCAACAATTTTCAGTTTGAAGCTAATTACCGCTTCAGTCAGAGTAAAGATCATCTTTCGTACGAAGGCCCCGGCGGGGACACCAATCAAACCAATCCCGGAGATCGTGATTCAGAGTACGGCTATTCCGATTTCGATGTCCGGCATTTGATCACTGTAGCGGGAACGTATGAGACGGACTTCCGCGGTGGGAATCGCGTGATGCGCGCAATCCTCGGTGGCTTTCAGTTCAACGCCATCGTGACAGCCAACACGGGCTTTCCCTATACTCCGAAGTTCTTCTCCGATATTCGGCAACCGAGCGGGCGCTTCTTCGGACCGATTCGTCCCTCGTCCTACAATGGCGGCGCACTTGATGATTCATCGGACGATGCGTTTATCCGACCGGGTGGCAATTTTCCGGGCGGCGGCGCTCAATATTTCACCCTAACACCCAACGCACAACCTGGTATCGAGCGTAATTCATTTCGTGGTCCGCGCTATTTCAATGTCGATATGAGCGTGGCGAAAAAGATTGGGTTAGGGTTCATCAACGAAAGCTCTAACCTGGAACTGCGCGCTAATGCCTTCAACGTTTTCAATATGATTAACCTGGCTCCGATTCGCTTCTTCGAAGCCGGCTCGATCATTACTGATCCGAACTTTGGGCGCTCCCTGCGCGGCCTTTCCGGGCGCGTCATTGAACTGCAAGCGCGATTCAGGTTCTAAGCAGGATCGCGCGCTATCGGAGATGTATAACCTCCTCGTCTGCGCGCTGTCTCAGCGGGTCTTAGCACGAAGGTCGGATTCAGTCCGCGAAGCGGACGAAAGCGCAAAGCCTGGGGCGTAAGTCCCAGGTAGATCCAAAGGAATTACCGAGCCCGTGAAACGGGCGAAAGCGACGTGCTGTCTTTGCGCTGTCGCCCGCTTCGCGGGCTCTTAAATCTTAGCGCTCTCTTGACCTCGGGCTTACGCCCCAGGCTTGAGGCCTTCACCTGGCTGGATCCGATCACGATCTGCAAGAAGTCTATTAAATGAAATTCCGACATGAAGCCTACTAGGTTAAAGGGTCTGCTGCTGACGTTACTGCTCGCTGCCACGGTCGCCGCAGTTCCCCTAACAGCAACACTGCAGACGCCGCGCTCGCAACAGCGTCGCACTGCGGCCGCGCCTGCCGGCGTTGAACAGAAGATTAATCAACTGCTGGCACGGATGACCCTCGCTGAAAAGCTCGGGCAACTTCAGCAACTCGACGGACACGCCGACGGCCGCTACAAGGATGAACAGCCTGCTCTCGCACGCAACGGTTTGCTCGGCTCCACCTTAAACGTACGCGGCGCCCGCCAGACAAATGAACTGCAGCGAATTGCGTTTGAGGAGTCGCGCTTAAAAATTCCCCTACTCTTCGGTTTCGATGTGATCCACGGCTATCGCACTATCTTTCCCATTCCCCTCGGCGAAACAGCCACCTGGGATCCGGCGGCAGTCGAGCGAAACGCAGCCATTGCGGCAAAGGAAGCGCGAGCCTCCGGAGTTCATTGGACCTTCGCTCCCATGGTTGACATCGCACGCGACGCTCGTTGGGGAAGAATTGCAGAGGGTTCGGGCGAGGATCCCTTCCTTGGTTCGGTAATGGCTCGCGCTCGGGTATTGGGATTTCAAGGCAGTGACTACAGCGCTACCGACAAAGTGGTCGCCTGCGCTAAGCATTGGGTGGCGTATGGCGCTGCGGAAGGCGGACGCGATTACAACACGACGGATCTCTCGGAGAGAACTCTGCGTGAAGTTTACTTTCCTCCTTTCCAGGCCGCTCTCGATGCTGGTGTCGGAACCTTCATGAGCGCCTTCAACGACTTGAATGGAATTCCAACTTCCGCCAATCCGTTCACGCTTACCCGGGTATTAAGAGAAGAATGGAAATTCGACGGCATCGTGGTAAGCGATTACGAATCTGTCAAAGAACTCATCAACCACGGACTCGCTGCTAACGAAAAAGAAGCAGTAGAAGCAGGGCTGAATTCCGGCGTCGATATGGAGATGGTGAGCCGTCTTTATAACAAGCACGGAGCAGAATTGCTCCAGGCACGAAAGCTTTCGCCGGCGGCTATTGATGAAGCAGTGCGGCGCGTTCTGCGCATCAAGTTCCGGCTCGGACTTTTTGAAAAGCCTTACGCAGATGAAGGGCGAGAGCGTACATCGATACTGACTTCAGAACATCTCGCCGCCGCCCGCGAAAGTGCCGCGCGTTCGCTTGTGCTGTTAAAGAACGAAGGGAATGTGCTGCCGCTGAGCAAGACTCTAAAGACAATAGCGATTGTTGGCCCCCTCGCAGATTCCCAGAAGGATGTGATTGGCTCATGGACGGGCGACGGCAAAGCAGCAGACGCAGTTACTTTGCTTGCCGGTATTAAGTCAAAAGTATCACCGCAGACGACCGTGACCTATGCGAAAGGTTGCGAAATCAACGAAGACTCGACTTCCGGATTTGATGAAGCAGTACGTATCGCTCGCGCATCTGACGTTGTGATCGTGGCCGTGGGCGAATCTGCAGAGATGAGCGGTGAAGCGGCGTCGCGGAGTTCGTTGGATCTTCCAGGCCGTCAGTTGGATCTGGTAAAGGCACTGCAAGCTACCGGGAAACCAGTAGTGGTTGTACTGATGAATGGGCGGCCGTTGAGCATCAACTGGATCGCTGAAAATGTTCCTTCGATTCTGGAGACGTGGTTTGCCGGCACTCAGGCTGGGAATGCCATTGCCGATGTTTTGTTTGGCGACGTGAATCCGGGAGGAAAACTGCCGGTTACCTTTCCGCGCTCGGTGGGCCAAGTGCCGCTTTACTACAATTACAAGAACACTGGCCGGCCACCGGATGCGAACAATAAATACACCTCAAAGTATCTTGAGTTGCCGTGGACGCCATTGTTTCCTTTCGGCTATGGACTCAGCTACACGCGGTTCAAACTCACGAACCTGCAACTAAGCGCACCACGAATTAGACCCGACGGCAGCTTAACCGCGACAGTGGAATTGGAAAATACAGGTCAACGGGCAGGCGACGAAGTGGTACAGCTTTACATCCGCGACGTAGCTGCGAGCGTCACGCGACCAGTAAAGGAGTTGAAAGGGTTCCAGCGTATTGCTCTTCAACCTGGGGAGAAGAAGCGAGTCGAATTCAAACTTACCTCGCGCGAGCTCGGCTTTTATAACCGCGAAATGAGATTCGTCGTGGAGCCAGGCGAATTCCGCGTGATGGTGGGACCAAACTCGGTTGAGCTGATCGAATCAAAATTTGAGGTTGAAGGGCGTTAATGGCCTGAGGGAAGCTGAAATGAAACGTAAAATCGTGGTAGCGGCCTGGTTACTTGCCGGCGTGCTGGGAATCTTAACTGGAATCCGAGATATTTACGCGCCCGGCTTTTTCAATATGAGCCCGTTGATCAAGAGTAATGCTGATATTGTTCTTCAGTTTGTCGCGGCGGCAATGATGTTTGTTTGCGCGGCTCTGATGAGCAGGGCGCTAACGGGCTGGCCCGACCGCTAAGCACTCTGAGTCTTGACTTCCGGTGCATGGCAAGTCTGCGACTTGCCGGTGGAGATCATTTTACTGATAAGGGTCTCTGACCCAGATCGGAGACCTGAGATTAGAAATTGAAATCGGTAGCGGCAAGTCGCCGACTTGCCGCGCACCGGGAGTCAAAGACTCATCAGAATTTGGGCCTAATCTCACTTCGGAGCAGAGTTTCAATTTCAAGTCGTTAAGACCCTGATAATGAGACCAGTCAAACGGTATTCCTTGTCTCGATTTCGATCCGTCTTCGCTCTCCTGTTCCTCTTATCAACCTGCGCTTCAGTTTTCACACCCTTAACTCTCGCGGCAACGCCCACTCGCTTCCACCATGTGGCGCCCACAGAGGGACTCCCCTACACAAACTCCCAAGGAGCTTACAAACTCTCCCGCCCGGATGAGGTTTTTATTGAAGACCTCCAGCGACGTTCGTTTCAATACTTTTGGGAGCAGTCCGACCCTCACACTGGCCTCGTGCCCGACCGGGCGCGGATGGACCGTGCACCACTGGACGAGAATCATCAGAACGTTGCGAGTTCCGCCGCTACAGGCTTTGGTTTGACCGCTCTCGCAATAGCTGCGGAGCGAAAATGGATAACTTCACAACAGGCGCGTGAACGAACGCGAAACACGCTTCGCTTTTTTGCGGATAAGGCATTTCAGCAACACGGTTGGTTCTATCACTGGCTGGACGCGAAGACTGGCGAGAGACGCTGGAATAGCGAAGTCTCTTCAATCGATACCGCTCTCTTACTGGCAGGAGTGCTAACAGCGCGTCAATACTTTCACGATGATCGCGAAATCGTTGCGCTCGCAAACAAGATCTATGATCGCGTTGACTTCAAGTGGATGCTCAACGGAGATCCTTATCTGCTTTCGCACGGTTGGAAACCCGAGACTGGTTTCCTAAAACCCCGCTGGGACACATATAGCGAGGACACGATTCTTTATCTGCTGGCGATCGGATCAACGACACACCCGATCCCGCCCGCGTCCTGGTACGCCTTCTGGCGCGATCGTTATCGATACGAAGGTCATAGCTACTTCACAACTATCGGCGTACCTATTTTCATGCATCAGTACTCGCATGCCTGGATCGATTATCGGAACCGCCGTGAAGTTAAGGGTGATCGCATCGACTATTTTGAGAACTCAATCAATGCCACGCTCGCTCACCGGGCTTTCTGTATCAATCTCTCGGGAGAGTTTCGAGAGTTTGGACCAAACGTCTGGGGCATAACGGCCTCGGACAGCGCGAAAGGTTATCTGGCGTGGGGCGGACCTCCGCGCGATCCGGCGATTGACGGAACATTGGTTCCTTCCGCGCCCGGCGGTTCATTAATGCTAACGCCTGAACTGTCCGTAACTGCTTTGCGAACCATGCGCGAAAAATATGGTGATCCAATTTATGGGGTTTATGGTTTTGTTGACGCCTTCAACCCACACACGGGCTGGATCGACAGCGACGTAATCGGCATCAATATCGGCATCATTTTGTTGAGTGCGGAGAACATGCGAACAGGAAACGTCTGGCAATGGTTCATGAGAAATCGCGAGATCCCTCGAGCGATGACGAAGATTGGACTGCTGAGATACAGCAAACCTGCCCGAATTGAACGACTACAGCGTCGGAAAGCAGCCTAAACGGTAGGAACTTGCAGTCAGGAAGGTGGGCTTATCCCAGCATCTCTGCATCGGCGCGTCCCCGTGTCTCTTTTTCAGCGGACGGCACCATACTTCCGAAGTATCTCAATCGTCTCATCCAATGGCAGGGCTGGGACAGTGCGGCCACGGCCAGTCATCGTCTGCGCTTTAAAAAGTGAATTGTAAATAGCTTCTTCCGTGCCCTCGATAACCGCTAGAAACAGGGGGGACATGAGATCGTTAGGCAACACGTTCATATTCCCTGGTCTCCGCTCGGCTGGTGTGTTTTGAAAACGAATCCGCACCTCTGCAGAAGTAGAAAAAGCTATTGCATAGTCGCCACTTCCGTTGCTTCCTGCCGCACCGGTGCGAGCGAGTCCCATCATTGCCCGCGCGGCCATCCGATTTAGATTCCTTGCGTCTACCGGAGCATCAGTCGCGATCACGATGATGATCGAACCATCAACCATCGGCCGTGCCGCTGAGTCACACTTTGTCTGCGGTTGACACCGATTAATCCGCGCGACGCTGTCCTTTAAATAATACTGCCCGAGTTCGCGACCTACCGGCGCGCCGTTGATAGTTAGTACGCCGCCGAAATTTGACTGTACTAACACTCCTACCGTGTACCCTCCGAGATTTTGAGGGAGCTTGCGCGAGGCGGTACCGATTCCACCCTTGAAACCAAAGGCGACTGTGCCAGTGCCGGCGCCGACTGCTCCCTCGGCTACAGCTCCTTCCCTCGCACCCTTGATCGCCTTGAGGACATCAGCGGTGGTTACATGCCGACCGCGAATGTCGTTTAAGTACCCATCATTAGTTTCGGCGACCAGGGCATTGACGGACTGCACATCCTCATTACCATTTTGCAAGAGGACGAAATCCAGGAGGGCATCAGCTACGCGTGGAACGCTGAGTGTTGAGGTCAGGAGAATCGGCGTTTCAATCTCGCCCAATTCGTTTACTTGAGTTGAGCCTGCAAGCTTGCCGAACCCGTTTCCTACAAAAACCGCGCCTGGAACCCGCTCGCGAAAGAGGTTGCCCTGGTGCGGCAGCACGGCAGTTACTCCTGTGCGCACGTTGTCACCACGAATGATGGTCGTATGACCAACAGCCACGCCCGGGACATCGGTGATGGCGTTCAGCGCACCAGTCGGCAAGATGCCAACCTTCACGCCCACATCTCGCGCGCGAGGCCTTCGGTTTTCGTCACTGGAATTTTGTGACTGCGCCAGGAAAGGCAGACTAAAGACAAGCAAGAAAAATACTGCGGCAGTTAACTTGCGAGCGCTGCTGCAAGAACAGATGGCAGACGATTCCATCGGGTTATTGCGCGAAGAGCGCAATGAGGGCAGGTACGGTAAGCCAAAGCAAACCCTTGACGAGAAAAAACATGAATCCCCAAAAACCCAACTTCTTAATATAGCTTTTTACTTTCATTTTATTTTCCCGAGCGCGTGCCGGAAAGATAGATGAGAAACGAGAAACTGACAAGCCGAGGGATTGCAAATGAGGATGCCGATTCTGATTAGTTAAGGCGGTGATGCAAGAAGCGAGGGCAAGCCCACCTTCCTGACTGCAGCCTTCTATAACGAGCCGCTACGCTTCCTCCCCATTTCCCCATCCCCGCATCTCCCCGTCCCCGCGTCTCCCATTCCCCGCGGCTCACCATCTCCCCATCTCCCCATCCCCGCGTCTCCGCGTCTCCGCTTCTCAGCATTGGACCGTGTGGGCCGATTGACACATCACCCTGCGACGCCTAAAATTCACTCCAACCCCGAAGCAGAACAATTGAAATTATCAAGGAGGTCACTTGCGTGAAAACCACTATACGTGTCAATCGAAATCGGCCGGAGTCTCTCACCAAGCAGATTACTGATCAGCTCACTGGTCTAATTGAATCTGGCGCTATGACGGTGGGCAGCTATCTTCCCAGTGAACGCGAACTTGCGAATTCAGTTAAGGTCGCGCGAAATGTCGTCAGGGGAAGTTATGAGAATCTAATGAGGGCCGGAAGAATTCAGAGTGAAGGTCGCAAGGGTAAAACTGTTAAGTCCGGTGGCTCGCGACGTAAGGCAGGCGCCAGCAAAGCGCGCAAGAAATAGTTAACTGTGTTGAGTACAGTCCCCCGATCCCCCCTCACACAATCCACTAGACTCAAGGAGTAGCGAGAGCGACCTCGTCGCCCAGTGCGAGGATCTCATTGCGTATCGCATTGCGTTCCGCGATTAGCCGCACGAAAAATCGCCTTTTTCGTAGAAAAAACAAGAGCGCTCGCAAGCCGCCCACAAAGCTGTCTAGCTCTTCAGAAAACCGAATCGCTACGTACCCCGTCGCCGGCATCACAACAAGGGCCAGCAATGCCGCGGGTAAACCCAGGAATTTGTAAGTAACCACCGCCAGCACGATCCACGTCAAAGGAAACAAGAGCATCGCGGAAATAATCTTGACCGTGGAAACGACGTCTTCGGTGTCCCGATAGATCTGCGTGGATAAAAAGCCGCCCAGACGGTAAGCAGGATAGTGGACCAGCACACCGAAAAATGCGGGACCCAGAAGTAACAAGAACAGAAGGCAACGTGTCAGTAGGTGGGCAAACACTTGCCGCTTCGAAGTGGGCGCGGCGAGATCACGAGACTGCATGCCTGCTTGTTTTAATTCTTCTTCAAAACGAGTCATGCGCAGCTCGAGTCGCTCCAGGCGCGCCGGCGCCCGCTCTCGCAGAATCTTGTAGGCTTTAATGAAGCGTTGTCGCAGCTGCAACTCTTCGGTCAGGCTGTCGTCATTTTCATCCTGACGCGCCGCGGAAAAGATCCGCTCCGCGCGGGCTGCGGTGTGCAACGCTTCTTCGTGTTCGGCGTCTAACATCACATCTCGAAGCGCGACCTCGATTTTGTCAGACAATTCGCGAACAGCCGCCCGTGGTGGATTCCCGTCAGCTTCAAGTTCAATGCGGGGAACCGGGAACGGCTTACCGCAATAAAGCAGCACGCCACTACGAAATGCTGTTTTGGAAGTGTAGTAGAGACCGGCCGGGACAATTTGTAGATCTAAAACCTCTCCGGTGGAGACCGCACCCAAAGCAATGCGCGCTGCACCAGTCTTAATCGGACGCAGACGCGGCTCGTCGTGTGAAACACCTTCGGGACAAATTCCAATCGTGCCTCCGCTGGCCAGCAACCTTCTCGCTGCGGCAAACGTTTCGAGATTGCGGGAAACATCTTCACCTTCATCTTGCCGGCGATAGACAGGCAACGTATCAATCGCACGAACAAAGAAACCAAGAATCGGCATGCGAAATAGTGTCGACTTGCCGAGAAACGAAACGCGCCGCGGGGCCAGACAAAGCAGGAACACCGGATCGACGAGCGCGTTTGGGTGGTTTTGTACAAAAATCACCGGGCTGTTCAATGGCACATTCTCAAGCCCGGCAACTTCCACGCGGCGAAAGTAAACGCGAATCGCGAATCGCAGGATGGCAACGATGATCCGACGGGTCATTTCGGTGGATGATACAAGAATTTCCGCCTTTAAGATCTTGTCTTAGGTCTTAAGTATCAGGTCTCAAGCCTCGAGTATTAGGTTTCGGCTGCCAGTTTTCAGGTTGATGTCGCGCTCTCAAGACGACGTTGAGACTTGAGACTTAAGACTTGAGACCTCAGATACTAAAGGCCTAAGACCAAAAACCGAACGCCGAATTATGTATAATACTTTTGCTTTCCCACAAAACTAATTGAAGATTCTGAGAGGAGCACTATGAAGCGCTTTGTCATCGCGATCTCTGTTCTGGTTTTGGCTTTCACTGCCGGAGCGAATGCCCAGAACGGCCGCTTTGCGGTTGAAGATTTGTTGCAAGTCAGGCGAGTTAGCGATCCCCAGGTGTCTCCTGACGGCCGCCAGGTCGCCTTCGTCGTGGGCGACGTCAATCTCGATGCCAATCGAATCGTCAATCAAATCTATCTCGTGCCGGTGGAAGGAGGTCCGCCAAAACAATTAACGAGTGGAACAAGTTCGTCTAGCGCGCCGCGCTGGTCGCCGGACGGTAAAAAAATCGCGTTCACCACTGGGAGCCAAATCTGGGTGATGGACGACGACGGCGACGACAAGAAACAGATTACAAAGATTTCGACCGGAGCCAGTGGTGCAGTGTGGTCACCCGATGGCAATTGGATCGCTTTCATTTCAGAAGTTCATCCCAACTGCAACGATGACGACTGTAACAAAGCAAAGGACGAAGCTGCGGAAAAGAGCAAAGTTAAAGCTCACATCACCGAACGATTACTCTTCCGTCACTGGAATGAATGGCGCGACGTAAAACGAAGTCATGTGTTTGTAGTTTCCGCCAAAGGCGGAAACGCTCGCGATTTAACTCCCGGCGACTTTGACTCACCACCGTATGCCGCGTCCAGCGGCGTCGACTTCTCATTTTCACCGGACGGCAAAGAACTGGCCTTCGTTAAAAACCCTGACAAGATCGAGGCTATTTCTACCAACAGCGACATCTACGTCGTCGCGCTTTCAGGTGGCGCGCCGAGAAATATAACGGCACGTAACCGCGGTTACGATGCGACCCCGGTTTACACCAAAGACGGCCGCTCGATCATCTATCGCTCCCAAGCAACTGCAGGATTCGAGGCAGATCGCTGGCGCTTGATGAGGTATGACCGAGCCAGTTCCACGAGCACTGAGATTGTTCGCGGTTTCGATCAGCAGGTTGATGAGTTTGTCCTGGCGCCGGATGGGAACTCGATCTATTTCATCGCTGGCGAGCGCGGTCACCATCCAGTCTTCAAAGTCCCTGTGAGGGGTGGCTCGGCGGCGAAAGTTCTTAGTGATGTGTTCGCGACAAACCTAAATGTCACTGCTGATGGTCGTACCCTTGTGTTCGCGCATAGCTCGCTTGCCGCACCGCCGGAAATCTACCGCAGCAACCAGGACGGGGGCGATCTAACCGCTCTCACAAGTCTAAATCGCGAATTGATGTCGCGTTTCAATCTGCCCGCGGCCGAAGAAATGGAATGGACGGGTGCCCTTGGGACAAAAGTCCATGGCTTCGTCGTTAAGCCTGTAGATTTCGACGCGAGTAAGAAATATCCGCTCGTAGTGCTAATTCACGGCGGACCGCAGAGCGCCTGGAATGATAGTTGGAGTTATCGTTGGAACCCGCAAGTGTTCGCGAACAACGGCTACATCGTCTTCTCGCCCAACCCGCGCGGCTCCACCGGCTACGGTCAAAAGTTTGTGAACGACATCAGCGGTGATTGGGCCGGCAAGGTCTACACCGACCTGATGAACGGTGTAGCCGAGGTCATTCGCCGTAACAAGTTTATCGATCGCAACCGCATCGGAGCGGCAGGTGCGTCCTACGGCGGCTACATGATCAATTGGATCGAAGGTCACAACAACGATCCGCGCGCGCATTTCAAGGTGCTGGTTTCTCATGACGGGGTTTACAACCTCACCAGCATGTATGGCGGCACCGAAGAGCTTTGGTTCCCGGAATGGGAATTCAAAGGCACGCCCTGGACTAACAAAGCGATGTACGAACGCTGGTCGCCTCATAATTTCGTCGCCAATTTCAAGACACCGCTCCTGGTGATTCACGGCGAACTCGACTACCGCGTGCCGATCGGGGAAGGCTTGCAGTTGTTTACAGCTGTGCAGCGACGCGGCGTAGATTCAAAGCTGCTGATCTTTCCCGACGAAGGCCACTGGGTGCTGAAACCGCAAAACTCACAACTGTGGCATCACACAGTCCTGGGCTGGTTGGATAAGTATTTGAAGAAGTAGTCAAGTGGTCAGTTGTTAGTGGTCAGTTGTCAGTGGTCAGTGGTCAGTTGTCAGTTGTCAGTCGTCAGTGGTCAGTTGTTAGTGGTCAATGTTAGTGGTTACTTACAAGCAAAGGACTGGAACGTTAGCTCCTCCTTCGACTGACAACCGACGACTGACAACCGACAACTGACAACTGACCACTAACAACTGACCACTAACAACTGACCACCGGCAACTGACCCACTGGCGACTGACACTGAGGCTCGAATGCAAGACCACCAATTAACAGATCTCGAGCGCCTCGCTCCGCGCGAACGTCCCAAAGGTCAGCCGTTGATGCACCAGACCTGGGGCAAACTGCTCTTCTTGCACTGGCGCATTGACGCTAAGCAACTGCGGCCGCTCATTCCTGAGCAGCTGGAGATTGATGAGTTTGACGGATCGGCGTGGATCGCAGTCGCGCCATTCACGATGTGGGACATACGCGCCTTTCCTCCTTTCATTCCACCAATTCCCGGACTAAGTTCTGCACATGAACTGAACGTGCGGACCTATGTTCACTTTGATCGCGTGCCGGGTGTTTGGTTTTTCTCACTGGACTGTAACAGCGTTGCCGCCGTGCTCGGTGCGCGCACTTTTTTCCACCTGCCGTATTTCAACGCGAGTATCGACCTCAAGCAGCAGGACGACACAATTGACTATTCACTCAGTCGCACGGACGATCCTCCAGCCGACTTCGACGCGTCGTGGAGGATCGGAGACACGATTCCCTTCTCGCATCCTGGCTCTCTCGCATTCTTTCTCACCGAACGTTATTGCCTCTACAGCAGGAACGCTGGTCAACTCTATCGCTCGCGTATCCATCATCAGCCCTGGCCGTTGCAGAAAGCTCAACTTCTCTCATTCGACTCGACCATGATCGAATCGCAGGGTCTGGAAATACCGCAAGACGAACCGCTCTTGCACTACTGCGAAGAGCTTAGTGTTGAAATTTGGCCGCTGGAGAAGGCAGAAGACAGAAGGCAGTAGACAGGTCTCAAGTCTCAGGTTTCAGGTCTCAAGTCTTAAGTCTCAGGTGCTAAAGCAAATGTTCTTTTCCAATTGGTTCTCGCTGCAACTTGAGACCTTGAGACCTGAGACTTGAGACCTTGAGACCTGAGACTTGAGACCTGAGCCTTGAGTCTCGCGCCCTACTCCGCTCGCTCTAACGGCGGCAGAGTGGCGGCGAAGTCTTTTGCGAAGCGGGCGGAGTAATCGTGCAGCAGCTCCTGCACGCGTTCCAGCTTTGGCGATTGCACAACTAAGCCAACATGATGTTTTTTCTTCACGCGATAAACCACTTCCGGATCGCCGTAGGCTGATGTGTCGGGAAACTCTTGCCGCGCGAGGGAGAGGACGATGCCTGCATATTCCCTGCGCGCCGGGGTGATCTTGTGCACCGGCCCTTCAGAGAGTTCCAGCTTCGCCCATTCACGCCATAAATTGATTCCGGACGCTGCTTCCAGTACCTCGGCGATGTAAGCACCACCAACGCGGGCAGCAATCTCCAAAAAGTAAAATTTCCCATCGGCAGTGCTCTTAATGAATTCGGCGTGAGCGGCGCCGTGTTGCAGACCGAGGGCTTTTATCAACTTGCGATTAACTCGCAACAGGGTCTGTTCGTCTTCGGAACCACGCGCTACTGTGTGTGAAATATAGGCCCCACCACCATGCGCTACCTCCATCGGCGGGCGTCCATATTGATTAGCTCCCGAGAAAATCACACGACCATTACTGACGATAGAATCAACGTGGAAAACGTCGCCCTGAACAAACTGTGCCAGAAGATGATGCGCCGCGCGCTCGCGCAAACGATCGCGGCTATCTAACGTATCGAACGCCTGCCAGACACCGGCGACGTCATTGATTTTCTTAACTCCAATTGCGGAAACATCCGAACGCGGCTTCACGATCCAGGGTGGCGGCACTCTTTCCATAAAGTCGCGCAGGTCGTTGTAATTGAGCAGTGGGACAAATTCAGGAACGGCGAGCCCCGCGGATTGTGCCCTCGCCGCCATTATTCCTTTGTCGCGAAATAACCGTGCCGTAGCGGCGGGCATTCCCCCTAAACAAAAATGTTCTCGAAGCTGCGCGGCTGTAATCACGTCAAACTCTTCAAGCGCTATCACGCGGTCGATTTTTGCTTGCCGTCCCAGCAGGCTCAGCAGATGAATGAACATATCGAGATCCGCATCGTTCGGTAGAGCGATCAGATCATCGAGACTTTCACGCGGCCAGTCTTCACCAAGCATCTTTTCTTTAGTGATCAAGACGACTTGATGGCCGCGACTCTTGCACTCGCGAATGAAGTCCGCGCCTTTAAAATAAGTCGCAAGGCAAACAATGTTCAGGGGTTGTTTTTCGCGGTCGGACATTCCTTAGATGTCTCCTATCAGGCGGAGAAGATAACGGCCAGGAGCAACAAGATCCCAGCGAGGCGCGGAAAGACACTAAACTTAACATAACAACCAGACCAAGCTGCTAATACCGAAAGCTTTTCGCTCAAATCAAAGTTGCCTCTGACCAACGGCAAGTGCGGCACAAAATTTCTTTTTGCGATAAAGCGAATGCGTTGTATAAATCCTACTCAAGACCTCTACTCTTCAATCTTGCTGCTCCATCTGATTTTTTCTTGAGGGAGGTAGTCTGTCCTCATTAGGCGGGGAGTGCGATCTCCCCACAGTTTTTAATCATGCGCCGCCGGTGATCTGTCGGCCCTGGGTTTTAGCCAATTTCCAAGGAGGAAATTTATGAAAGCTGATAGCGGAATTCGTAAAGTTAGTTTTGTTCGATTGTTTATGTTCGTACTGACTGCCACCTTGCTATTTGCGGGCACGGCGTTTTGGGGCGGCACCAAAGTTTCCGCCAACCATCCTGTTCTCGTCGAGGGCAACTGCGATAGCCCAGTACCCGGATCGACAATTGTGACGCAAGGTACCTGTGGCGATTTTGACGGCGACGGACGCATTGGGACTGCGGAAGATACAGACGGCTCTGACCGCATCTTTGGCACTTTAGCCGCGGCTCTGGGGCCGGGAACAGGAGCGGCTGCCGGAACAGGCGCCAACATGAACGGCACGATCGTGATAGTTAAGTCTGGCCGGTTCGCTGAATCGCTGGTTATTGGCGCGCAGATTGGTGCTCCTTACGTTGGAGGCTGCGGAGATCCAACTGTTGGAGCGTGCACTCCCGGCAATGTGACAATCGAAGCTGCGCCGGGCGTTGCTGCCGAGATTGATGCGGTGTTTCAGGGCGATCCCGCGGGCGGTAACAACCTGCGGCAGGGTCTGACCGGTATTGTCATCCACTATCCCAATCCAGCTCACGCTGACCGTCTCGTTATTCTCCGTAATTTGACGATCCGAAATTTCACCCAAGGGGTGGGCACTTTCGGATTCAACAACATCCTCATCGAAAACTGTCACATTGAGAACAACATACGAGCGGGGATAAATGTGACTGGCAGCCACAAGATTGTAATTGCGAAATCCGTTCTCCAGGGCAATGGACGGCGTATCGGTACCGCACCTATCAATGCTCCCAGCCCCGGAGATGGACTGATAGTTGCTGAAGGTGCCTCTGCGAAGATCGTCGATACCCTCTTCTCAAACAACGTCGCCGCGGGAATCAGAAACACCACAGGACTTGCGACTCGAGTTACGCTTTTTAAGGTCGCGACTTATTTCAACGGCACCGATGTGGTTGGTGCTGTAACAATCTCACCTGATCCTAACTACGCAAATGATTAGTTAGATTGTGTTACCAAGCGGGGCGCAGGCGAAAAGTTTTTTACTTCGCCCGCGCCCCAAAGGTTTTCATACAACAGACTCACTGGTAGTCTCAGCCAGACAACTGTAAATTGACGGTCGCTCGGAAGTGAGCCGAATGTTCTTCAAGAGTCCTTTTCCCGACGTAAGCATTCCCGAAATTCCTTTAACCCAGTTTGTGCTGGAACGCGCGGCTGCGCTCGGAGACAAGCCCGCTCTCATTGAAGGTCCAACTGGCCGCGTGATCACGTATGCCGAACTCGTCCGCTCGATCAATCAAACTGCAGCCAACCTTTACACGCTTGGATTCAAACAAGGCGATGTTTTTGGAATCCTGAGTTCGAATGTTCCCGAATACGCGATCATATTTCACGCGGTCGCAACGCTCGGCGGCGTAAACACGCCTATCAATCCGCTCTACACCGAATCTGAAATTGCTCACCAACTTAAAGACGCTGGAGCCACCTTCCTCGTGACCGCGCCTCAGTTCGCCGACAAGGCGAGTGCGGCTGCCGCGGCTGTGGGAATAAAAAACATGTTTGTCTTTGGCGAGGCCGCTGGCTTCGAGCCCTTTGCGACTTTGTTGGGCGGCGACGGCAACCCTCCTAAAGTCACTATCAACCCCAAAGAAGACCTGGTTGCGCTTCCCTATTCGAGCGGCACCACCGGTCTGCCCAAAGGTGTGATGCTGACGCATCACAATCTGATTTCCAACATGAGGCAGATGGAAGGGCTCGACTACTTCACCTCGGAAGATACTCTGCTGTGCGTGCTGCCGCTTTTCCACATTTACGGTCTGGTTGTGATTCTCAACATGGGACTTTATCTGGGCGCGACGATCGTTATGATGCCGCGTTTTGATCTGGAGCAATTTCTCAAATCAGTTGGCAAGTATCGGGTAACTCTCGCTCATCTGGTGCCGCCAATCGTTCTCGCGCTCAGTAAGAATCCGATGGTCGATGACTACGACCTTTCAACTCTTAGAGCAGTCTTTTCCGGAGCTGCGCCACTCGATGCGAACCTGACTCGAGCCTGCATGGAACGACTCAATCTCAGGATCCGGCAGGGTTATGGCATGACTGAAACTAGTCCGGTAACCCATTCATCTCCGGCGGATCCCAAAGCAGTGAAACACGGCTCGGTAGGAGTAGCCGCACCGAACACCGAATGTAAGATCATCGATCTTGAAACCGGTGAACCACTGCCGCATAACAAAGAAGGCGAGTTGTGTGTGCGAGGCCCGCAAATCATGAAGGGTTATTTAAATCGTCCTGAAGCGACCGCCGCCACGATCGACGAAGAGAAGTGGCTGCACACCGGCGACATCGCTTACGTGGATGAGGACGGTCATTTCTACATCGTCGATCGCGCGAAGGAGCTGATTAAGTACAAGGGCTTCCAGGTTCCGCCCGCCGAACTCGAGGCCTTGCTGCTGACTCATGAAGCCGTCGCTGATGCCGCGGTGATCCCCTGTCCCGATGACGAGGCAGGCGAGGTGCCGAAGGCTTTTGTCGTCTTGCGTGGAGCAGCCACCGCCGAAGAGCTGATGGACTTTGTGGAGCAGCGCGTCGCGCCGCACAAGCGGCTTAGGTTCGTCGAATTCACCGACAAAATCCCCAAGTCGGCGTCGGGAAAGATTTTGCGCCGCATGCTTGTTCAGGCTGAGAGAGAGAAACTCAAGACGTAGTCGCGGCGTTGTTCTGGAACTCGCGCCACCGATTGCGTTATATTTGCAGCCTCTCCGTTTGGTAGTTTCGTATTAGTTAAGACCCGGCATCATTCGAAAGGAGCGTCGAACATGCAATTAATTCGCGCCGCGGCCCTCGCCGGCCTGGCCTTTCTAGGATTCACCGGGCTGCCCGATGACACCCGTGCGCAAGCGAATGCCGCCCTCGCCATCGCCGAATGGGAAACACTTCGTCCCGAGGGTGAAGAGTTTGAAATCCTTATGCCAAAGAATTCCATCTCGGAGGTCACTAAAGAGCCTTATCACAAGATGACGCTCACGACCCGGCTTTACTTGTCGGATCATCCTTCGGGCGCTGTTTTTGCTGTTACTTCGATGTCCGGAATCAAAGCTAATCCGGCCCTCTACACTCAAGGTGAACGAATCAATTCTTATGTCGATGCTTTCCGGCGCTGGTTTCCGGTGCGACTGCGCGGCAAGGAAGCGGTGGGAAAGATCTCCCTCGTGGGGACGAAACAACTAAACGGACATGCTGGTCGCAACTACAATTTTGTAATCGGCGATCTCTCAGGCTCGCTCGAAGTGTTTGCGACGCGAAAGCGTTTTTACGCAGTGGTGTTTCTTACCAAGAGGAAGGACGTTGCTACTAAAGAACGTTTCTTGACCTCGTTCATGCTTCCAGACAAGCAGAGTGAGCCGCCCACGGTTGCGGCGGAAACTGCTGAGAAGCCAACCCCGGCTGAAGCGCCCCCAGCGACAAACGCCGAAGCACAAAAACGTGAAACGCCAGCACCTGGGTCTGAAGGCAGCACAACCGACGCGACAGAGGCTAAGCCTGGCGAGCCCAAGCCAAACGAACCGGCTGCCGCTGCGGGGCAAGGCCAGGGCCGACGACCAATTTCCGGCGGCGTGCTAAACGGCAAGGCGATCAGTTTTCCGCAGCCGGTTTATCCCGCTGAAGCCCGTGCTGCGCGTGTCTCAGGTCCAGTTAACGTTCAAATCACCATCGACGAATACGGCGGTGTGATGGCGGCGCGAGCGGTCTCCGGTCATCCGCTTCTGCAAGCAGCGGCTGTGAATGCGGCACTGCAAGCGCGCTTCTCTCCGACTTTTCTGATGGGCGAAGCTGTGAAGGTCACCGGAGTTTTGGTCTACACCTTCGTCGTGCCTCAGTAATGGTGCGGCATTCGACAGCATCTTCTCGTCGCGCCAACTGAAATCATTTAAGACGGTTTTCAGTTGGCGCCGGCGCCCGCTCAACAAGTTTAAGTGCGGTGTGAATAAAAGGTAGAGGGCGACTCGCAACCTTTGACGGCTCTCTGGTTTTTGAACTCTATGCAGCGGATCTTCAAACGGCTTGATTCAACGCATGAAAAACTAGTCGCGACGATCGAACCACTTCCGTCAGAGCTCTTTTCGCAACGACCTTCGGAATCAGAATGGAGTGTCTCCGAAATCCTGCATCACCTGCGTTTGGTTGAGGACCGTGTCATCAAGGAACTAGAAAAAGAGCTCGCTGGATCACCGCACCGGCTCGGCCTTCTGCGCCGGTTCGTCCCCACTTCCATCGTGCGTTCGCGCCTAATTAAGGTGAAGGCGCCGCGGTCCGTAGCTCCTGCTGAAGCGCCGCAAAAAGAGAAGAGCCTCGCCGAGTACAATCAAACACGAAGCCGGCTCAAATCACTTTGTGCGACGTATGGTCGCGAGCGCTTGCGGCTCACTGTCTTTAAGCATCCCTTTCTCGGTCCAATTACCGGCGTCGCCGCTGTTTCGTTTCTTGGTTATCATGAGCTGCGCCATCTGAAGCAAATTAACGAAGTACTTAGACAAGTAAGATAGGAATCGGAGTCAATACTGAATGTCGTCTCGCGTCGCAGCTATAAATCCAGCCTGGGCCATTCCCGGTTACCTTGAAACAAGCAACGGTCATCTCGCCATCAACGGCGTGGACGCAATCGAACTTATTCGCGAGTACGATTCGCCGCTCTTCGTTTTTTCCGCTCCGCGCATCCGGTCGAACATTCAACGCCTGCAAGAGGCGGCCGCCGCGGTCGATAAACCGATTCGCTTTTTCTACGCTTCAAAGGCGAATTCGAATATGGCTGTGCTTAGAACTGTGCGCGATGCCGGCATCGACATTGAAGTGAACAGCGGGGGTGAGCTCTTTAAGGCGTTGCGCGTCGGGTTCCGCCCGGACCAAATCATCTTTAACGGCACCAGCAAGAGTGATCAGGAACTGGACCAGGCTGTCAGCGCCGGCATCTATGCGATCAATGTTGATTCAATTTATGAAATCGGGTTAGTGGAAGCCGCGGTGAAGCGCGTGCGCGAGATTGAGGGCGACTCAATACCTCCAGCCCGGATTACGCTTCGTCTCGTTCCCGAGATCGGCACACGCTCGCATCTGGGATTGCAGACTGCGTTGCTTACTTCGAAGTTTGGCATTTCGTCGTCTGAAGTGCTGGACGCCTTTCGTCGTGGCTTGCAGCACCCGGAGCTTATCAACGTTTGCGGAATCCATATTCACGTCGGCTCGCAAACGCCCGATGTCGAACCTTTCGCCGAAGCCTTCCGCAGCATGTGGGAGCATTTGCTGACGATCCATCGCGAGACTGGGCACACGCTTGAGCACATCAATCTCGGTGGCGGTATTCCAGTGAACTATTTGCGCGATCGCTCCCAGGCAGATCAGTTGCCCGAACACGAACGCGATATGCTCGGTGCCGATCTTGAACCGGCCGCGGTATTAAAGGCCGCTCTGCAGATTGCGCGCGAATCGGCCCGGGAAGTTGGTGGCGAACATCTGTTGGATAAAGTGACAATTCTGCTGGAACCGGGACGCAGCATAATCGCCGACGCTGGTTTGGTTTTGACCACAGTTCGCAACATCAAGCGGCGTCCCGAGACCAACGACGTCTGGTTGTTAACCGATGCCGGTTACAACTTGATGCTCTCGATGAACAATTACAAGTGGTATTACCATTTGATTTCAGCGAGCGACGCCGATGTCTCGCACGATGAAAATTACAAAGTAGCAGGACCGCTCTGCGACTCCGGTGATGTGTATTTTGATATTGAACGTGGAGGACGCCTGCCAGACTATCGCTTGTTGCCCGCAAACGTTCAGCCTGGCCAGGTGTTGGCTCTGCTCAACAGCGGCGCCTATTCGCTCGCGCAAATGTTTCACTACAACGGCCGCCCCTTGCCCGCGGCAGTGATGATTGATAACGGCAAGCCGCAATTGATCCGGCGGCGAGACACCTACGAAGATCTGGTTACGAACGACATCTGGTGACAAAGCAACCAAAGCAAACCTCTGGAACCACCCGCAGGGACTTTCTAAAAGAGTCGGCCGCCGCCGCAATAGGAGTCCCGCTTTTATTCAGCCCCTACGTCCAACGTCGCAACTACTCTTGCATCATCATCGGCGCGGGTCTGTCAGGACTAGCGGCGGCGCATGCGCTTAAAAATAAGAAACCAAGTTGGGCTGTCACGGTGCTGGAAGCAAGGGAGCGCACTGGGGGCCGCGTCTCCTCTTTCAGGTTCAAGCAGAACCCGGAACTGGTTTGCGAAGTTGGTGCTGAATGGATCGGTGACAGTCACGATCGCATGAAAGCGCTCTGTAGTGATTTTAAGATTCCGCTTCAAGACCATCGTTTCGATGCCTGGCTTATGCAGGACGGGGTTGTGAAGCGGCCCGGCCAGTGGGACTTTTCGCCAACTGCCAAAGCAGCGTTCGAAAAGTTGAAGCAGACCTACGAAGGATATTCCCCAAAGCAAAGAGAGCGCTTGGACCAATACGATTGGTGGACTCTGCTGGATGAAATTGGTTTCAGCGAGGACGACTTGTTGCTGCGGGACCTGCAAGACAGCACTGACTTCGGCGAAACCATTCGCATGATCTCCGCCTACGCCGCTGCTGCCGAATACTTCGAATCAAGTCCAGCCAACGAAATGGATTTGAAGATGGAGGGAGGCAACTCTCGTCTAATCGAGAAGCTGGTGGCATCGCTGGGAGCAGGATCGGTTCGCACGGGAATGATCGTGCAAAGCATCAGGCAGCGAGCCGGGCGAGTAACGGTCAGGGCCAACGGTGTTGACTTCGTTGCTGACGCTTGCATTTGTACCGTGCCGGCACGAACGCTCGACAAGATTTTGTTCGATCCGCCACTTCCCGAAGCGC
This sequence comes from Pyrinomonadaceae bacterium, assembly GCA_963826235.1. Lineage (GTDB taxonomy): Bacteria > Acidobacteriota > Blastocatellia > Pyrinomonadales > Pyrinomonadaceae > PSRF01. The sequence continues at coordinate 104,082 of CAWGWE010000005.1, forward strand.
AAAAAGCGGCTGCTGAGAAACTTCAGTATGCTCGCATTATCAAAAACTGCGTGCTCTCTAGTGAACGCTTCTGGGGCCCGGAGAATTTCTCGCTTGTTAGCGACGTGACTTCACACTACTACTTCCACAGCACGAAAGATCAGCCGGGCAAGCAAGGTATTCTTTGCAGCTACGCCATCGGCGAAAAGGCGGATGTGCTTGCCTCACAAAACAATCAACGCCGCACCGAGATTATCACCAGAGATCTGATGCCTCTCGACAAACGCGCGCCGGAGATGGCCCTCGACATCCAGTCGTACGCCTGGCAGCGAGATAAATACACCCAGGGCGCTTATGCGTTTTATCGACCAGGGCAGTGGTTCACGCTCCGACCGATCCTGTCGCGGCCGCACGGTAAAGTTCTATTTGCCGGAGAGCATCTGGCAGAGTGGCAGGGCTTCATGGAAGGAGCAGTTGTTACGGGAGAGGCAGCGGCAGCGGAACTTGCGGGTCGCGGCCGCATCAGAAGGGTTTCTTGAAAGTTTCAGGTTTCAGGTTTCAAGGTTTAATATTTCGCGGCTTTTTCATCTTTCTCACCGAGGTGAACCAGGGCTACCTTTAAGACTTTTGATTACATAGAAGCTTGGCAGCGATCCAGAGAATTAAGTAAGTCGGCTTATCAAGTTACTTCGCAGGGCACATTCGCCAAAGATTTGGTTTACGAAAATCAGATTCACAAGGCTGGTGTCTCGATCATGTCCAACATTGCTGAGGGGTTCGAATGAAGCGGGACAAGAGAGTTCATCCAGTTCCTGGCGACGGCTAAAGGATCAGCGGTGAAGTACGAGCGCAGTTGTACGTTGTCCTTGATCAGGGTTATGTAGAGCGAGCAATCTTGACGACCTTAGTTCTTCAATAATTAAGAGAAGCATGATGCTTATCGTATATCTTCCCAGAACAGATTTAAGGGAACCAAGTTCAAGCGTTGAAACTTGAAACTTGAAACCTGAAACTTGAAACTCGAAACCTGATACTCGAAAACTGAAACATGAAACCTGACCACCAACTGGTTCGCGGGCTTGGGCCAATCGCCGCGATTTCCATCAACGTCGGCAACATCATCGGCACCGGGATCTTTCTCAAGGCGCGGGTGATGACATGTAACGTGGGCACACCATGGAAAGTGATCGCAGCCTGGATAGCCGCAGGTCTCCTTGCCCTCGCCGGCGCTCTAACTTATGCCGAACTGACTACGATGCGGCCAAACGCCGGCGCTGAGTATGTGATCACTAAAGATGCTTACGGCCGAGTTTGGGGCTTTCTCAACGGCTGGTCACAGTTTCTGATTTCGCGCACCGCTTCAGCGGCGGCGCTCGCGGTCGGCTTCGCGATCTTCATGAACAATTTATTGGATGGAAGACTCAAAGCCGTTTATTACACATTCACGATGCCCTTTTTTGGCCACACCGTCGAACTGGGTACTTTAACTATAATTGCCCTGATAACTCTTGCCGTCACAACCTTGATTAACTCTGCCGCGGTTAGTGTGAGCGGACAAGTTGCCTCCTTTATCACTGTGTTGAAGGTTCTATTAGTGCTTGGAGTAGGCATAGCAGCTTTCTTTTACCAGGGCGGCGATTGGGGCCATTTCGGAATGGCGAGCACCGCCCCTTGCGATGGTGAGGTAACTGGCGGCGGGTTTCTTGCTTTTGGCGCGGCGATGGTCGGCGCGCTTTGGGCTTACGATGGCTGGAATAATATTTCCTACATGGCCGGCGAAGTGAAGCATCCTGACCGTAACCTGCCACTCGCTTTGATCGCCAGCATGCTCATCATCATCGTGCTCTACGTGGTCGTGAATGTGAGCTACTACTACGTAATGACGCCGACGGAGGTGGCCAGCGTTGACGCCAATGCATCATCGGTAGCCGCAGAGGCGATTCGGAAAATGCTCGGACCATTGGCGGTGACATTAATGGCAGCGGTGATGATGCTTTCATCGTGGGGATCGTTGCAGAGTTCAATCCTGGGCACGGCCCGTATTCCGTATGCAATGGCGCGCGACGGCGTTTTCTTTCAGAGTTTGGCGAGAGTCTCAGAAAACACAAAAGTGCCGGTAATCTCTTTGATTGTGCAGGGCATCTGGGCTGCAGTGTTGACTCTGTCGGGGTCGTTTGATCAGCTGACAGATCTCGCTATTTTTGCCTTTTGGCTCTTCTATGGACTCGTTGCCGCATCAGTTTTCGTGTTTCGTTGGCGCGAACCTAACGCTCACCGTCCTTATAAGACCTGGGGTTATCCTGTAGTGCCCGGGTTGTTTGTCCTAACAACGATTTGTCTGATAGCCATCACTTTTAGCAACTATCCGAAGCGATCGCTTGCGGGTTTGGCGCTCATCGCCGCGGGGCTACCGGTTTACTTTTACTTCTCCAGAAAGAACCCGGAAATTCCCTAAGGGTTTTGTTGTCGGACTGATCCTAACTTTCAGCAAGTCATTAGTGTTGGCCCGACCGAGCGGCGGTCAGGTCCGTATTGAAGCGGAGCTTGATCCAAATGCTAAGCTCAACCAGTCCGCGAAGCGGACGAATGAAAATAGCTCACTATGCCTCATCATATACAAGCAATCTCATGCATTGCACATTCAGCGCCAAAGAACGATATCCCTGGATCGACACCGAACTGGAACGGAGCCTCTGGCCATACATCGGAGGGAGCGCTGGGCTATTAGCAACCGTCGGTTTCACGGACTTGGTTGATTGATTGTTGTCTTCGGATCAGCACCGACGAAGGAATGAGGGTTAATAGTCGTGGAAGTTGCCCAGCCCACCTTCCTGAGAGGTTTTCTCCCGACTGGTTTTTCTTTCCGAAGTGTTTTCTGACAGCTGCCGTTGACGTTGGGAGTTATCACTGCCGCTCGATTTGAATCAGCGGCATTGGCGAACCCTCACTCGTCATCAGCAAGGCCTTACCATCCATGCGATAAGTGATCGCTTCGCCCTGCTTCCGGCTGCCTAAGGATATCGGTGTCAACGGGCGCTTCCAGATTGTGTCGAAGGATGAATTGCCATTCTCAAGCACTGCTTCATATCCCTGCATGTAATCGCAAAAAGCTACGCGTCGTCCGTCCGGCGAAATAGCACCGCCGGTAATGATCCCGCCAAACAGACTCGGCACCTCGAGCGTGCCCACGCGCTTTAGTGTGATTGGCCGACCCGCTTGTATGGGCGCTGTTGCTTCGTAGATTCCCGGATACGCGAAAGCAAGCTTCGTTACGATATAGATGCTCCCCGTGCGAGGATGAACCAGTAACGATTCGGCGTCATGACTTCCGTCTGGGTAGCGTAAGCGAATCGCTTCGCTCGGGTCTGTTGCCGAGTTCTTGCCCTTCGCCAAACCTTTCGTATTTATCTCCGGCTCCGGCACGCGGTACACGACAATCTCTGGTCGCTTCTCCTGGTTGTCCCCAATGTCGCCAATATAGAGATAGCTTTTTCCCGCGCCGGGACCGGGTCCGGCAGCGATATCTTCCCAGTCGCGCGCCGTGGCTCCGCTAACCCGCCAGACACCTTTGCTGACGCCGCTTTTATCAAACGCATAAATTAAAGGACCATCACCGGAATCATTGTGAGTCCAATAGACTCCGTGAAACCGGCGCGAAGCAGCGATGCCACTGCTTTCCTTTACTGCCTTGTCTTTTAGAACTGCGATTTGTACTGGTGAGCCGTAGGCACTGGGGCCGTTATCTTTTCTCTGTGGAGAGAGAAAGTGTGGCTGTGAGAAAGCCCCACCAATGAGTTGGCTGGACCCTAAAAGAATCAGGATCAGCGACAAGACGTAAACAGACTTCAGGTTAATTTGTTTCAATGCCTAATAAAAGCGGAGCGGGGCAAGCCCACCTTCCTGACGGAGTACACCCCTCTAAGATCTCTTTTCCAATGCCTCGCGAGCGACTTCCTTATCATCAAAATGAAAAACTTCTCTTCCGATGATTTGGTAATCCTCATGGCCTTTGCCCGCAATCAATACCAAATCTTTCGCCTGCGCCTGGGATACTGCCTGATGAATTGCTTCGCGACGATCGGCGATCTTTCGGTAAGGCTTGCCCGTCTTCTTTATGCCCAGTTCAGCGTCGGCAAGAATTCTTTCAGGATCCTCCGTGCGCGGGTTGTCGGAAGTCAAAATCACTACGTCGCTCAGACTTCCCGCAGCCTCACCCATCGGTGCGCGCTTCGACCCATCCCGATCGCCCCCACAACCAAATACAGTGATGATTCGACCTTCTGTAACCTGCCGCGCAGTGCGCAGCACATTCAGCAATGCATCATCGCTGTGCGCGTAATCCACTACCACGGCAAAATCACCAGCGTGGGCGACGCGTTCAAAGCGGCCGGGTGCGCCAGTGCAGGTGGCTAAGGCACGCGTGATTACTTCCAGGTCATATCCCAGCGCGAGTCCGCTGGCGACGGCGGCGAGCGTGTTGTAAATATGAGGTGGACCAACAAGTGGCGAGTGGAACTCCTGCTGCCCTTGCGGCGTGTGCAAAGTGAACTTCATGCCATCCAGAGAGAATTCCGGGTCACGCGCCATAATGTCGGCGTCGCCTTGCAACGCATAGCGCACCACCTTAAGTCCTTCACGTTCCAGTTTCTCCGCCAGCTCCACTCCGTAAGGATCGTCGATATTGATTACGGAAATTTTAGGACGAGACCCTAAGCGTCCATCAAACAAACGTTGTTTCGCGTACCAATAGTTCTCCATCGTTATGTGGTAGTCGAGATGGTCACGCGTCAAATTTGAGAACACGGCCACGGCATACTCGAGGCCATCACAGCGGTGAAAGTCCATCGCCTGAGATGAGGCTTCCATTACGGCTGTTCGACAACCGGCCGTCACAGCCTCACGCAAGAGCCTCTGCATGTCGGTTGCTTCCGGGGTTGTCCGCTCTGCCTTGCGTCGTTCAGCTCCGATGCGATACTCAACGGTGCCGGTCATAGCAACTGGCTCGCCTGCCGCCTCAGGGATAGAGGCGATAAGGTAAGCCGTCGTCGTTTTGCCGTTAGTGCCGGTGATGCCTACGAGTTGCAGCTCACGCGAAGGATGGTGATGCACTTCGGCAGCTGCGAGGGCCATGGCACGTCTCACGTTGGTTACTTGCAACCACGCGCCCTGAAAACCCGCCGGGCGCGGCAATTCGGAGATGGCGCCCAGCGCACCCGCGTTCATCACTTGAGGAATGAAGCGGTGGGCATCCAAGAGTGCGCCTTTGATCGCGACAAAAAGAGCCCCGGGTCCGGCTGTGCGCGAATTGTGCGTGACATCCGTGACGATGGCGTTAGCGTCGCCTGAGAGTTTAGCCTCGGTAGCAATCGCGACTTGGTTGAGAGTTACTGGTTGTTTGCTCACGGAAACTGATTCTACGTTAGTCAGGAAGTAACACAAATTGCAGTGAGGAAGGTGGGCTTGACCCCGCTCTTCCATTAAGAACTAGCCGCAGATTTCGCGGATTACACAGATCAAACAAAGGGAAACGAAGTGCAGTCTGATGGAATAGGGCGCAGCCGGAATGCGCGGCCTTTCGGACTGCAATTGATTTTGTCTTAATCTGTGTTATCCGCGAAATCTGCGGCTAATTTTTATTGCAAGACGAAAATCCGCGGCTAATTTACGAGTTTCGCGTTTCGAGTTGGTGCCGGGTTCTCAGGAACGAACATTTATGAGGTCGAAAACTCCCTCGTCCCATCGTTCGAATCAAAGATCACGCTGGGTACGGGGAACTCGAAACCCGAAACTCGGAACTCGGTACTCGGAACTTGTTCTATATTGATCCAGTAATCTTCCGGTACTCATCCTCATTCCACGCCCGCAGCGTCTCAGTCTGCACATTACCTTGCGCGGCGAGCGACAGCAGGGCTGTCGCCACAGCATCATCACTCGGAGCCTCAAGCAACATAATCAGATCGTAACGACCCATCGTCAGATGCACCTGCTTGATTTCCACTCCAATCTCGCGAAAGGCTTTGCGGCCTGAGTCGAGCCGGTTCTGACTGTCTCTAACGTTTGCAACACCCTGCTGCGTCCAACGTACTAGCGAAATGTAAGTTGGCATGATTACCTCCTCGGAGAATCTTGTCTTGAATTGTTGAGCTGCACGTCCAATGTCCAAAGTCCAAGGTCCAAAGTCCAACGAAAACGAAACCGCCAAGTCGCCAGGAGCGCAAAGCACGCCAAGGGCGTTAGAAAATGAACAGTACAAGGGACTATTCCGCCGATGTCGCACAACTCTCTCTGGTAGCGGGTCATTCACTACCCTCTCTCTCACCTTCCTGGCGTCCTTCGCGCTCCCTGGCGACTTGGCGGTTTCGTTCTCATCGGACTTTGGACTCTTTAGTTTGGACCTTGGACATTGAACCCTTTTTCAGATCTTGATGAAAATCTTCCGCTTGTAAAGAATCCACATCAAGCACAACCACAGCAAGACGAATGCGATGGCAAATGATAAAGACGCTGGATAAGGCGGCGCCCACGAGAGAAATAGTTTGTCGTAAAGCCAGGTCTTTAATGCGATCCTCGCACCGTCTGGGCGCGGAACTTTAATTAGACCCATGAGCTTCGCCATCAGGCCGGTTCCCACAAAGAGAGCGATCGCGTTCACTCCGAAAACAACGAATGGTTTGGCCCAGCGGCGGTACTCCTTCATGTCAATCAGCCAGTAACAAAGTGCCAGGAACTGCATTGCCAGGCCGCCGGTAAATAAGACGTACGAACTTGTCCACAAAGACTTGTTGATGGGAAAGAAAAGGTTCCAAAGCCAACCGCCAACGATGCAACCCAGTCCGGCGATAAACAGCAAAGAAACTTTTTCATACTGCTTCTTCGGCGAACGCAAAAGTGCTCCGGTGATTACTCCCAGGAGGGTGGTCGCAATTGCGGGCAACGTGCTGAGCAGTCCTTCCGGATCGTAGATCTTGCCTTGAGACCAAATATGATTTCCTAACACTTTGCGATCAATGAAGCAGGCAATGCTTCCTTCGCGACTATAGTCGCCAGGCTCAAACCCGGGGGTTGGCACGAGAGTCATGATTACCCAGTAGCCGATCAGCAACGCAGCCGTAATGATGATCTGTTGCCTAAGATTGGTCTTAAGAAAGATTAAGGCAGCGATGAGATAGCAAAGCGCGATTCGTTGCAGCACACCCATGATTCGGATCGTGCTGAGATTAAAATATGGGAAACCAGCGAGGAACAAACCGAGCGCGAAAATGATCAGAGCGCGCTTGATGATCTTCCAGTAAACCCCGCGAGTCTGCTCGGCGTTTTGAACGCGACCCCCAAGCGCAAGCGTGATCGACACCCCGACGATAAAGAGAAAAAACGGAAAAACGAGATCGGTTGGTGTCCAGCCATGCCAGGTTGCGTGACCGAGTGGCCAATAGATGTGACTCCAGGAGCCAGGATTATTGACGAGCACCATGCCTGCGATTGTCAGCCCACGAAACACGTCAAGAGAGACCAATCGCTCGGTTGCGCTTCGTGCTAAAGTGTTTTCCATTGGAAGTTTGAAATGGAAACTGTCAGGTTGCGTTCAACTGGACTGAACCGGACGTTTGCCTAACACGTGCACGCAAACCAATAGTTTGCGTTACAGGAGTTGCTGTTCGCATTTTGAAAACTAACTGGACCACTATTTATCTCAATTCGCCCGCGAAGACAACGCTGAGTTCATTGCCGCGTGAAAATGGTGATTGCCCTTGTCATTAATGCTTGATGAGATTGCGGCGCAGCCGGAAGCCCTGAGCCGCACGATTGCAGCTGAACGCGGCAAGATCGCGAAACTGGGAAAGTTTCTTAAAGACCGCGACATAAATCTGATTGTCCTCGTTGCTCGTGGCAGTTCGGATAACGCGGCGCTGTTTGGTCGCTATCTCCTCGAGATCACGACGGGCATTCCCGTTTCTCTCTCGGCTCCGTCGGTCCACACGCTCTATCAAAGCAAACTTAAACTGCAGCGCGCGCTCGTTATAGGTGTTTCACAATCTGGTGAAGGCGAGGACATTAATCTGGTTCTTGAGAACGCGCGTAAGTGTGGCGCGAACACCGTGGGCATAACCAATGAGCCGGCGTCATCTATGGCCGGACTCGTTGACGAGATTCTTGTAATGCACGGTGGCCGCGAGCGCTCGGTTGCGGCGACGAAAACTTTCACCGGCCAGATGATGCTTTTCTACATGTTGGCCGCGGAACTTTGCGAGGGGCAACAAAAGCTTAACTTCGAAGCAATTCCGGATTTCGCTGCGAGTGCGCTCGAACAGAAGCCGGCAATTCTGGAACTCGTGCAACGCTACGTCTTCATGGAAAACTGCGTGGTCGTTGGTCGCGGTCTCGCGTACGCAAATGCTTATGAGCTCGCGCTTAAGTTAATGGAGACGTGTTATGTGGTCGCCGAACGCTTTTCTTCTGCGGACTTTCTGCACGGCCCGCTGGCAATGGTCGAACGGCATTTTCCGGTGATTCTGTTCGCGCCTCCGGGAGTGATGCTTCCGGGAGTTAAGGATTTGATCCGGCGCCTACAGGAGCTGCACGCTGATACGTTAGCGATTACCGCTGACCTTGAAGCTGCGAGTTTATGCCGGCGAGCGGTGATCATGCCGCGCGAGATTGACGAGTTTCTGGCTCCAATCCCCTACATCATTCCAGGTCAGCTGTTCGCAGCATTGTTGGCAGAAGCAAAGGGATTGGATCCCGACTCACCGCGATCATTATCAAAAGTGACGCGGACGTTGTAACTCGGAAGTCCAAAGTCTTCGTGATTAAGCGGGCAAGATTACGGTAGCTGTCGATATTGGCGTTTTGTCTTAACGTAACGCAAGTGACCCAAAGTATTAATTTGCGAAGGCTGTTCGCAGAGAGGACTTTGAGCTTCAGACTTGGGGCATTGGACCTTCATTCATGAACATCGAGCTGAAAGATAATTCCCACGGTCCGGTTTACGCCCAGGTACGGGAACAGATCACGGAACAGATCAACAGCAAGAAAGTTACTTCGGGCGAGAGCTTGCCTTCGCCGGGCGTGCTCGCGCAAAAACTTTCCGTCGATCGCGGCGAAATTCAGCGCGCTTACTTTGAATTGGAGCAAGCTGGACTAATCAGCAAACAGACTGGCAAAGATTTTCTCGGGAGTCCCAAGACGACTTATCGAGTGGCGTGAAGGAGTCCGAAGACAGAAGCCCGATGTCCGGATCGTGAGGCAGAAGGCAAAAGAGGGATGCGAGATCGGACAATCAGTTATTTGAGGGTTAGATATCGGGAATTCTGTTTATGAAAGTGTAGCTATTTCTAGAGGAAGGCCCAAAGTATCGAGGGGTACTTACTACCTAGTCGTATTGGCGGTCCTGGCGTTTTGGTTTTGGGCTTGAGTTCTCGCTCGGTCGTCTCTTTCCCGCTGAGCTTCCTTATCACGCTCGTTCTGCTGAAGCTGCTCCTGGTTTGAAGGATACTTTTTGTACTCTCCATCCCAGCCAGAGCGTCGGCGTTCAATGATTATGTTCTTATTTAGATTCATCTGTTCTCCTCACCAAAATAAAGGAAATCCCCGTGCTACTTTACCATCTAGCGAGCCTTTATCCACAATATAGTTAGCGCGCCAAGTGTAACCTCTCATGGAGGCAACCTCAACCTCAAGCCGATACGCAAAGTTTAAAGGAACCGGCATCGCGATAAGTCGTTGTGCTTCAATAATTTCATTAGGCTCTATGAAGTTATCCGCCTTATTGAACACGTCGAAAGCTCCAACCCTATTATTATCGTCAACGGTGTGAAGCTCAGTTGAAGGTGAAGAGGTATATTCAAGAATAATCAAAGCGCTGCGATGGTCAATTTCAATTTTGGATAATCCAACATTTTTGACCTGTATCGTAACCACCAAGTAGTTGACCCTATCAATCGATGTGAATTTTCCACTTACCGCTGGAATAAGACTTTCCTTAAACATTCTACCTTTGACAAATTTGAAGTAAGCCCAGATACCTCCCGCAATAAAAGCAAGACCTTGAGTAACGTTTCTAAAGCCGTCGGTAACGTCTTTAGTACGACTCCAATCTACGGTGGTTACGCTGTAATGATTGACCAAACACCAGAGTAGAACAAGTGAAAGAATCCCGGCAATTGGTACACCATTTTCTCTAAGGAACTTTACCAATTCAGGTTTCGGTGGTTGTTGAGACGTGGAGGTTGGCTCTCCGACTACGGTACTTGGCTGTTCCTCAGACATGGTGAAGCCTCGACTTCAGAGTGTGTGGATACGTGAGATAGACGGTTTATATCAGCTTGCTTTTTTTAGGTAAAGGTCGAGGTCAAAACAATAATCCTTAGGTATGGACCAAACTAATGGTGAGAGTTACGGTGGCGTACGTTATGTTGGTAAGGTTTCCGCTTTCTGAACGTCGCACCTCCCCCGCGGAACATTGGGGCACAGAATGCAAGAGGTATCATTTCTTCACAAAAATCTTCTACCACCGAACGGCCATTTAAAATAAACAGACACCTCGGCGGTAAAGATTATGAAAGACTTATGGTAGATTCCGTTAGAAGACACACTAGGCTGTTGAAGATGCGAAAGTGGCGGAATTGGCAGACGCGCCAGACTTAGGATCTGGTACCGAAAGGTGTGGGGGTTCGAGTCCCCCCTTTCGCACCAATGACAGAAGGCAGGAGCAGTCGGCAGTAAAAGACGCATCGCGAACTTGAAACTTGAAACTTGGAATCTGGAACTTCTAGAAGATGAAAACAGAATTAGTAGACCTTTCCCCGACGCGCAAAGAGATCAAAATTGAACTTGAGCCGGAGATCGTCCGGCAAAAGTTTGACAGCATCAGCGATCGTTACGCGAAACAAGCAAGCGTACCTGGTTTCAGACGCGGGCATGCGCCGCGCTCTGTTGTGCGCACGCGCTTCAAGAGCGAAATTCGCGGTGACGTGTTGCGCGAGCTAATTCCGGACGCAGTCAACAACGCCCTTGAAAAACATGAACTCGCCGCGATTGGCGAGCCGGATGTGCACCTGGATGAAGGCGAGTCCCTGGAAAAGATCGGCGAAGGTCCGATCTCGTTTCATGTTGGCGTCGAAGTTTTTCCGACAGTTGAGCTGAAGAAGTACAAAGGTTTGGAAGTCGGTCGCCGGGTTCGGCCCATCACTGACGCCGACGTGAACCAAATGCTGGATCAACTTCGCGAGTCTTCAGCCGCTTTGCAACCGGTGGAAGATCGCGTTGCAGAAATAGGCGACACGGTTACCGTCAGTTTCCATGGAACATTTTTGGACCAACCCGAAGTCGAACCCGCTGCGGAAGACATCAACGTTGCCGATGTGGACGTAAATCTCGGCGGCCCAGGCGTGCAGCAGGAATTTACTGACAATCTTTTAGGGGTCAGTGCCGACGACGAAAAGACTTTTATTGTCGATTATCCTAAGGATTTTAGTGCAAAAGGTCTGGCGGGAAAGAAGGTGGAGTACCAGGCCAAGGTGAGCGCTGTTCGCCGCAAGGAATTGCCCGAGCTTGACGATGAGTGGGCTCGCAGTCTCGGTGACGAACTCGATTCACTTGAGACTTTGAAAAGCAAAGTTCGTGAGGATCTGGAGCGACGCGCTGCTGCTGACGCTGATCATCATCTGCGCAGTGACGTGATGCGACAGTTACTGGAGGCACACGAGTTCGAGGTACCCCAGAGTTTCGTTGACCAACAGACAAACTTTCGCATGGAGAACGTTGTGCGAGAGATGATCGGACGCGGCATTGATCCGCGCAGTCAGGAACTCAATTGGGAAGGTGCCCGCGATGAATTGAAGGGACAAGCAGAGGCTGACGTGCGTGGTTCACTCTTACTTGAACGCATCGCCGACGCCGAAGAGATCGAAGTGACTGAGGAAGAGATCGCAGCAGAGATAGAAACGATCGCGAAGGCGTCGCGGCAACCGCTAGAGCAAGTGAGAGCTACCTTGACAAAGGATGGAGGCGAACGTAGCATCGCGCACAGATTGCGCAACCGTAAGGCGCTTGATCTTTTGATCGAAAATGCGAAAGTCACTGACGAAGAGTGGAAGGATGAAGAGGTAAGTACTGAGTAGGAATGCGAAATGTTGTCAGTTGTTAGCGGTCAGTTGTCAGTTATTTACTTTTGAACACCGACCATTACTCACTGACTACTGTCCACTGACAACTAACTACAGACTCCTGACCCCTGACTCCTGACCCTGACCCGAAAGGTTATAAGAACATATGGCACTAGTCCCGATGGTCGTCGAGCAAACGTCGCGAGGAGAACGCGCCTTTGATATTTTCTCGCGGCTGCTAAAAGACAACATCATTTTCCTGGGTACACCGATCGACGATCAGATCGCCAACTTAATCGTAGCTCAGCTCCTCTTCCTCGAAGCAGAAGATCCCGAAAAAGATATCAACGTCTATATAAACTCGCCGGGCGGTTCAATCACGGCTGGCATGGCGATTTACGACACCATGCAGTTTATTCGCCCTGACGTGACCACGATCTGCGTTGGACAGTGCGCGTCGATGGGTGCGCTTTTGTTGGCTGCCGGCGCGAAAGGCAAGCGCTTCGCTCTCCCAAACTCTCGGATCCTGATTCACCAGCCCTCAGGCGGTTCCCAGGGGCAGGCCACCGATATCCGAATTCAGGCCGAAGAGATCCTGCGCATGCGCGAGCTTACCTCTCAAATTATTGCCAAACACACCGGACAGTCGTATGAGACGGTCGAGAAAGACGTCGAACGCGACAAAATTATGTCTGCCATGCAAGCAAAGGAATATGGTTTAATAGACGAGGTTATCGCGCATCGCGAGTAGCGCGATGACGAGGTCTCAGATCTCAGATCTCAAAGTTAGTCTGAGATGTAGAAGTTTGGAGAACCGTCCGTGATTGCCCGAATGAAAGCCAAAGGTCTTCGCTGTTCGTTCTGCGATCGAGAGCAGGGTGAGGGTGCGAAGATTGTGACGGGCACACCGCAACGAACGCCGGGCGTCCCCCGGCGGATGATAGGCAAGAGCGCATTCATCTGTGACGAATGCGTCCGTCGTTACTACCAACTCGTCACTGGCGCAGAAGTTTCCAAACCGCCCGTGGTTACTCCAAAGTAGGGCTGCTGATTTTTCAAGGAGTTTTCCCTCCGCTATGGTAAGACGAACCGACGACACTCTGCGCTGCTCCTTCTGCGGCAAGTCGCAGAACGAAGTGAAGAAACTCATTGCCGGTCCGACTGTCTACATCTGCAATGAGTGTATCGACATCTGCAACGAGATCATCACAGACGACCAGCAAGCAGAATCCGTAGCCACACGACCACCGCTTCCCAAGCCGGGCGAAATCAAAAACTTTCTTGATGAGTACGTTATCGGTCAGGACGAAACGAAAAAGCGCCTCGCCGTCGCGGTTTACCAGCACTACAAACGGATTGAACTCGGCCGCCGCCGTTCCGATGTCGAGATTCAAAAAGCAAACATTCTTCTGATTGGACCGACCGGAACTGGCAAGACTCTGCTGGCTCAGACTCTGGCAAGATTACTTAGTGTTCCTTTCACGATCGTCGATGCCACTACACTCACTGAAGCCGGATATGTAGGCGAGGATGTCGAGAACATCATTTTGAAGCTGCTCCAAGCGGCGAATGGTGATGTCGAGCGCGCGCAACAAGGCATCATCTACATTGATGAAGTCGATAAGATTTGTCGCAAGGATGAGAACCCCTCGATTACCCGAGACGTCTCGGGCGAGGGTGTGCAGCAAGCCTTACTAAAAATTCTGGAAGGGACTGTCGCGAATGTCCCACCGCAAGGCGGACGCAAACATCCACACCAGGAATTCTTCCCGATCGACACCACCAACATCCTCTTTCTCTGCGGTGGGGCGTTTGTGGGACTGGAGAAAGTAATCGGACGCAGGCTGCGCAACAAGTCGCTCGGTTTCCAGGCTGAAGTTAAGACGGGTTCGCACCGCCACGCGGAAGCGCTCGCGCAAGTACAGCCTGAGGATCTGATTCGTTTTGGTTTAATTCCGGAGTTTGTAGGCCGGCTGCCCGTCTGCGGCGTGTTACACGAGCTCGACGAAGCCGCGCTGATCAAGATCCTGACAGAGCCGAAGAACGCCCTCGTCAAGCAATACCAGAAGAAATTCGATTTCGATAACGTGAAGCTCAAGTTCACGGAGGACGCATTGAAGTCAGTTGCCCGCCAGGCGGTCGAACGAAAGGTCGGCGCGCGCGGCTTGATGATGATTTTGGAAGAGCTGCTTCTCGACGCGATGTACACGCTGCCCTCGCAAAAGCGAATCAAGGAATTCGTGATCACCAGCGAGATGGTGGAGCGACGGCGCGCCGTTCCCGGAGAAGGACTTAGCGGTGTTGATGGCGCCGCAGCATGACCCGAAGCGCACCGAAAGGTTAGTGGCGCGTCCGCGGGAAATGATCTACAATCAGGGCGACTTAAAGGGCGAGACGGCAATTCAGCGGCTCGCCCTTAATGCATCAGCGGAAAAAAAGGCTTTATCTCATAATGGAAGAATATTCTGATCATTCTCCGGCCGACGTCGCCTGGTACCCAATGGTGCCCATTCGTGATGTCGTGATCTTCCCGTTTACAAAAGTTGCTTTCAAGATTGGGCGCTCTGGTTCGGTTCGAGCTCTGGAGCAGGCCCTCGCTGCCGACCGCACTATCTTCCTTGCCACTCAGCACGACGCCACCGTTGATGAACCAGCGCCGGAACAAATCTATGGCGTAGGCACTCTCGGTCGAATCCTGCAATCGCAGAAGCAGGAAAACGGTCAGATAAAAGTCGTCGTCGAAGGTCGCGAGCGAGCCACCACGGTTCGAGTCGAGAATACTGATGGCGCTTTCATGGCTCTCGTCAGACGAGCCCCAATCGTCAACGAAGAAGGCACTCGCCTCGACGCCTTAATTCAAAAGATTGGACAGTTAGTCGAACAGCATTTGCGACTCGCGCCGGATACTCAAACTGATGCGTTGCAAACCGCGCTGCGCAATCAGGATCCGTCTCATCTCGCGGACGCACTCGCCTCGCAGTTGCGAATCTCGGTTGAAGATAAGCAAGGTCTTCTGGAGTTGTTCTCTTCCCAGGCCCGTTTGCAGCGACTGATCGAGTTGCTGGAAATGGAAATCGAGAAGCGTCAGCTTGATCGGACCATCCAGACGCGCGTGAAGCGGCAGATGGAAAAGGCTCAAAAAGAGTACTACCTGAATGAGCAGATCAAGGCGATTCACAAGGAACTGGGTCGCAAAGACGAGAAAGCCGAGCTGGAAGAATTAAAGAAGAAGATTGAAGAAGCCGGCATGACGGAAGAGGCCAGGGAAAAGGCCATGCAGGAGCTGCACCGGCTCGAGGCGATGCCGCCGATGTCAGCCGAGGGCACTGTTTCACGGACTTATATTGATTGGCTCGTCAGTGTGCCGTGGAAGCAAAAGAGCAAAGAGATCAGGGATCTGACAAAAGCCGAAGAGGTTCTGCATGAGGATCACTTTGGGCTGGATAAAATTAAAGAGCGCATCCTTGAATATCTCGCGGTGCGGCAGCTTGTAAAAAATCCCAAGGGCTCGATTCTTTGTTTCGTTGGGCCGCCGGGAGTAGGAAAGACGAGCCTGGGCAAGTCGATTGCCCGAGCTACTGGCCGTAAGTTCGTGCGTCTTTCACTGGGCGGCGTTCGTGATGAAGCCGAGATTCGCGGTCATAGACGCACATACATTGGCGCTCTGCCTGGCCAGATCATCCAAATGATGAAAAAGGCGGGGGCGGTCAATCCAGTTTTGCTGCTCGATGAGGTTGATAAGCTGGGTGCCGACTTCCGCGGCGACCCGAGCGCGGCGCTGCTTGAAGTGCTTGATCCGGAACAAAACCACACGTTCCAGGATCATTACCTGGATGTTGAGTACGACCTCTCAAAAGTCTTCTTTATTGCAACCTCGAATGTGTTGCACACGATCCCTCCGGCCCTCCAGGACCGCCTAGAAATTCTGCGACTCTCCGGTTATACCGAACGCGAGAAGCTTGAAATCGCAAAACGCCATCTGGTGCCGAAACAAGCCGAAAGTAATGGCCTGAGGCTTGAGCAGTTTGAGTTTTCGGACGAAGGCTTGCAGGAGATCATTCGTCACTATACCCGGGAAGCGGGTGTTCGCAATCTCGAGCGCGAGATTGGTTCATGTTGTCGCAAACTAGCGCGGAAGTTTGTCTCTGAAACTGTCACAGAAGATTTTAAAGAGATCGTTGACGCTGCGCGCGTTCGAGACATGCTGGGCCCAATTAAGTTTCGCCAACAGGCAATGGCTGCGGAAAGCGAAGTCGGACTGGCGACTGGATTGGCGTGGACCGAGATAGGTGGCGAAGTGCTGCAGATTGAGGCGACACTGACCAAAGGCCGCGGCGCCGTGCAGCTCACCGGCAAACTCGGAGATGTTATGCAGGAGTCTGCGCAGGCCGCGCTTACCTGTATTAAGTCCCGAGCGGAACGCCTCGGAATGAGCCTTGATTTCATCCGGAAGCGCGATTTGCACATTCACATTCCGGAGGGCGCAATTCCCAAGGACGGCCCCTCCGCTGGAATAACGATGGCCACCGCAATGGCATCGGCGCTGACACGCGCAGCCGTAAGAAGGAATGTGGCAATGACGGGGGAAATCACCCTCCGAGGTCGTGTGCTTCCGATTGGGGGAGTGAAGGAAAAGCTTCTGGCCGCGCATCGGATGGGCATCGATACGATTATCATGCCCCGGGACAATGAGAAGGACCTGCCTGAGGTTCCAGAGGAAGTTCGCAATGCGCTCTGCATCAATCTGGTAGAAACGATTGATGAAGTGCTGGCGCTTGCCCTCGAAGATGTGTGCCCAACTGATCAGGCTGCTACCGATCAGTCCAAGGCGCCGCCGCTCTGGACACCTGAGCCGCCTTCACAAGGAATTCAGACAAGCTAATCAATTTACCCTAACGCACCGCTAAACCGGCCTGCACTCTCAGCTGAGAACTGCAGGGAGCCGCTTGCTTTGCGTTTCATTCAAGTCAGTCTGACCTGCACTTGCCAACTCAAACAACTGGAGAACCCATGAGTAAACATCACGATGCTGAATTAATTCTTAAGCTCTATGAACTTCGCCGCGAGCCGGTAATGCGTGAGGCCCGTAATTGGTTTTTTACCTTCAACCCCCAGAAACCGGAGGATTTTCTTGAAGCGGTGACCAGCGACAAGAGCAATTATTACCGCATGGTGATTTCTTACTGGGATATGGCAGCGTCATTTGTTAACAACGGCGCTATCGACGCCCAAATGTTCAATGATGCCAACGGTGAGCATCTGTTCGTCTATTCAAAGATGGAACCGTTTCTCGCTGACCTGAGACGCGAGACCGGCAACCCTGATTTTCTCGCGCACCTCGAAAAGGTCGTCAAACAGATACCTAACTACGAGCAAAAGCTGACGGCGCTCCGTGCGCGTATTGGAAAGATGATCGAAATCTGGCAGCAACGAGCTGCTACCGCTCAGGCGGTGGGAAAGGCATAGCCGCTTGCTACGTCGCAGTGGGCGCACAGCCAGATGAAGATCACCAGCGCTGATTTCATTAAGAGTGCGTTTCAGGAGAATGATTGGCCGCAGGACAACCGTCCCGAGATCGCTTTTATGGGACGCTCGAATGTTGGTAAATCGAGCTTGATCAACTCCCTGCTGCGAGTGCACGGTTTGGCACGCACATCGTCGACGCCGGGCCGGACACAGTCATTAAACTTCTTTCTAATCAATGGTCAGTTTAATTTCGTGGATTTGCCCGGCTTTGGTTATGCGCGGGTGCCAAAGATCATTAAATCAACCTGGGGCGAGATGGTGACAACCTACCTTGCAAAGCGTAGTCAGCTTATGCTATCAATTCACATCGTCGACTCGCGCCACGAACCCACAAAACTGGATTTGCAGCTTCACGAGTGGCTTAAGTATTCCGCCAAGCCCCGGTTAATTGTGGCCACAAAATCCGATAAGCTGTCTAACAACGAGTTGCGAGAGAGCATGGGACGCGCCAAACGCATGTTCGGCGAGGAAAGTGTAATAGCTTACTCGGCGCGCACCGGACATGGACGAACCGAAGTTTGGCGAGCGATCGAAAACGCGTTAAGCCTTGATTAAATTTTGATTGTCATCAGCAACTAAATCGCTGATGCGTAACGGGAATCTGGTAGAACAAGCCTAAAACAATTTCTCAGCCGCCCCTTTTGGTCAACCTTAGTCTAACTATAGGCCACGCGCGGAAGACGACCCCGCATCCAAGAGATGCCTGGTAAACATCCGCCCCGAATCGAAATCACCGCAGTCATTGTTAAGGAGGAGAGCTTTTCGCTCGCGAATTATTGTGGCGCCAACCAGCGCTGCCGTAATCAAACGCTAATTATTTACCGTTTATTCAGATAGAGAAGGACTATGGCACAAAGACCACGATCACGCGCTTCGAGCGCGAATAGTAACAACGACGACGGAAACGTCCGCGTTGCAACAGAAGATGCTCCGGAGAGAGACGGCAACGAACCCCAGGATTTCATGCAAGAGGGGATGTTGAACCTGGCCACTCTCAAAGAGATGTCAATCTCCAAGCTGACCTCCATCGCAAAGGCGATGGACGTTCCTGGCGCCACGGGAATGCGCAAGCAGGAGCTAATCTTCAAAGTTTTGGCGGCGCAAACGGAGAAGAGCGGCCTCATCTTCTCCGAAGGTGTGCTCGAGACGTTGCCTGATGGATTTGGCTTCCTGCGCGCGCCTGAATACAACTACCTTCCCGGCCCGGACGATATTTACGTCTCGCCTTCGCAAATTCGTAAGTTCGACTTGCGGACCGGAGATACCGTCAGCGGCCAGATTCGTCCGCCGAAAGAAGGCGAGCGCTACTTTGCGCTTATCAAAGTTGAAGCCATTAACTTTGAATCGCCGGATCAGGCGCGCGAAAAGGTCTTCTTTGACAACCTGACACCGCTTTATCCCGATGAGATGCTGAAGATGGAGGTGACTCCCGAAAACCTTTCGGCGCGCGTGATCGACCTCGTGACGCCGTTGGGCAAGGGTCAACGCGGCCTCATCGTCGCACCGCCGCGGACGGGAAAAACGATGTTGCTGCAGACCATCGCCAACTCCGTTACGCAAAACCATCCCGAAGTTACGCTCATCGTCTTATTAATTGATGAGCGTCCCGAGGAAGTTACCGATATGCAGCGCTCCGTAAACGGCGAAGTGATTTCTTCAACGTTTGATGAACCGCCGACGCGCCACGTACAGGTTGCCGACATGGTGATCGAAAAGGCCAAGCGGCTGGTTGAGCACAAGCGCGACGTCGTAATCCTGCTTGACTCAATTACCCGTCTCGCGCGCGCTCACAACGCGGTCGTGCCTCCCAGCGGCAAGATTCTATCGGGCGGTATTGATTCCAATGCCTTGCAAAGACCCAAGCGCTTCTTCGGCGCGGCTCGCAACATTGAAGAGGGCGGCTCACTGACCATCATCGCCACTGCGCTGATCGACACCGGTTCGCGAATGGACGATGTCATTTTCGAAGAGTTCAAGGGAACGGGTAACTCGGAAATCCACCTTGATCGACGTCTCAGCGACAAACGTCTCTTCCCTGCCATAGATTTGCAGCGTTCCGGAACAAGAAAGGAAGAGTTGCTCTTGAGTAAAGAGGATCTCAACAGGATTTGGGTGATGCGTCGCGTCCTTAATCCCCTTTCACCCGTCGAACAGATGGAAGTGGTGCTCGAGCGCTTGGAAAAAGCCAAGTCAAACGCTGAGTTCCTGGCTTCCATGCAAAGCTAAACCAAGGGATGAGGGCGGAGGGATGAAGGATGAAAGTAAGGCGAAAATAGCAAATTTAAACCAATCGTTTTCACTTTTCGCCGGCACTATCCCTTTCCCTTCGCTCTCTGTTCTTCCACTCATCCCTCATCCCTCCGCCCTCTTCCCTTAAATAATGCGCGTAGCGATTCTCTCCTCTGAAGTTGTGCCTTTTGCCAAGACCGGAGGTCTCGCTGACGTTGCCGGCGCTTTGCCCAAAGCGTTACGCGAACACGACGTCGATGCCATCGTAGTTCTGCCGCTTTACGAGCAAATCGATCGCGGATTGCTTGAGGACGAGGTAATTCACGATGTACCTGTGCAGTGGCGCGGGGGGACACGGCTCACCAAAGTTTTTAAGAGCAAAGCCGCGGGTGCGCCAGCTTACTTAATCGACGCTCCTGAGTATTTTTCCCGAAGCTCGATTTACGGCTTTGGCGACGATCATGAGCGCTTCGCATTCTTTTCCCGGGCGGCTCTGGCGCTTTTCAAGCATCTCGATTGGCAGCCTGACATCATTCATAACAACGACTGGCCGTGTGGTTTCGCCGCCATCGAGTTACGCGCCCGGCGCCGTTATGATGAATTCTTTAAACCCACGCGGACGCTCTTCTCGATTCATAACATCGCGTATCAGGGTGCTTTCGACCCCAGGGATCTTTGGTGGCTGGGCTTTGGCGAGCCGCCGGAACGCGATGATTTCATGTTTAAGAATGCTGCCTCCGCGCTGAAGGCCGGACTAATCTCGTCTGATGCGCTGTCAACGGTAAGCCGGCGTTATGCGGAAGAGATTCAAACAGCGGAACAAGGCTATGGCCTCAACTGGCTTCTGCGTGCGCGACGTGATCGTTTTGTAGGCGTCACAAATGGAGTCGATTACGACCTTTGGAATCCGGAGACTGATCCGCATATCGCCGCAAACTTCTCAGCCGGCGATCTCTCGGGAAAGTTGAAGTGCAAACTCGATCTTTTACGACGTTTTGATCTGCCACAAGACCCGGAACGGCCGGTGCTCGCGATCATTTCGCGTTTGGTGGGGCAAAAGGGTTACGACTTGATTCGTGAGATCGCTCACCAGATAACCCAGACGGGGGCTTTCTTTATTGCGTTGGGGGCCGGGGCGCGGGAGTATGAAGACTTTCTGCAAAGTTGGCACGACCGTTATCCGCGCGAGGTTGGCATCTATAAAGGCTATGCCGGCGAGCCACTTGCGCATCAAATCGAGGCCGGAGCCGACATGTTCCTGATGCCTTCGCTCTATGAACCGTGCGGTCTGAATCAGATGTATAGCATGCGTTACGGCACCGTGCCGATTGTGCGGGCCACGGGCGGTTTGGACGATACCGTGCAAAACTATAACGAATCGACTGGCACAGGAAATGGTTTTAAGTTTCAGGACTACCGCAGCCCCGCGCTGCTTGAAAAAATACGAGAAGCACTTTACTTTTATGGTAAGCCTGAAGCTTGGCAGCAGATTCAGAGGAACGGCATGACGATGGACAACTCCTGGTCAGCCGCTGCTCAAAAGTATATTGAGATTTATGAAGAGTTAGGCAAGCTTTGATTTCTTAACAGTTCGAATTAGCAGAAGACAAATTGGTACAACATCAAGGAGATTTCGATGAGTGAGCATGTAAGTGAAGTTAGTGATAGCAGCTTTGAGCAGGACGTGTTGAAGTCTGAAAAGCCTGTCCTGGTCGACTTTTGGGCAGCCTGGTGCGCGCCCTGTCGCATGTTGGCGCCAACCGTTGAAGCGGTGGCCGAGAAATATGCGACTAACGCCCGCGTCGTCAAGTTGAATGTGGACGACAACCCCGGCACTTCACAGCGTTATGGGATTAAGGGCATTCCCACATTGATTCTTTTTAAAGGCGGGAAAGAGGAGGAGCGCGTGGTGGGCGCCACTTCGAAGGAAGCAATCTCGCGTATGATTGATAAGCACGTGAGCGGCGCAGCTACTGCTTAATCTTTATCAAGCTTGGTGGCGCGGACTTTCCTGGGGTGAACGTTCGCGCCACTACTCTGTTTACTTGAATTTTGTCTCCGGCTTGACCGTTTTTCGAACTTTGAACTTGGAACTTTGTACTTTGTTCTTTTTTCCGAGCAGGGATGTTCCCTCAAACGAAGTGGTTAAGATTCAATAGCGAACAAAGTACAAAGTTCTAAGTACAAAGCTCCAATACGGTCAACGAGCGCTACAGTTAAGATCCCACCGTAACCCATGTCAAAAATTATTGTTGTCATTGGCGCTCAATGGGGAGACGAAGGCAAGGGCAAGATCGTAGATCTCCTTGCCGAGCGCTTCGACATCGTGGCGCGTTACCAGGGCGGACATAATGCCGGTCACTCCGTTCAGGTCGGCGACCAGTCGTTCGTGCTCCATCTACTACCCTCAGGCATCGTTCACAAGGGGAAGATTTGCGTGCTCGGCAACGGCATGGTGATCGATCCCAAGGCTTTCTTTGTAGAGGCGGACCGCCTGTCGCAACAAGGAATTGAAGTCTCGCCTGCCCGCGTAAAGATTAGTTCTCGCGCTCACCTGATACTTCCCTACCACCGCGCTCTCGATCACACGAGCGAAGAGCGTTTGGGAAATGAGAAGGTCGGCACCACTCTCCGCGGTATTGGTCCAGCCTATGAAGACAAGGCGGGACGACGTGGGATTCGCACCGCCGATGCGCTCGTACCTGAGGTATTGCGTTCGCGCATCCAGCGCAATCTCGAAGATGCAAACCGCATTATCCTCGCTTACGGGGGTGAGAAACTTGATGCTGACGAGATCTTTCGCGAGATTTCGCCGCTGACAGAACGGCTGGGCGCGTTCATTGCTGACACGACACACTATCTCAACGTCGCCGCTTCCGAAGGCCGATCGATTCTTCTCGAAGGCGCGCAAGCTACCCTCCTCGATGTCGATCACGGAACTTATCCCTTTGTAACTTCGTCGTGCACAACGGTGGGCGGAGCCATTGTGGGAACAGGGCTCGCACCTCATCGCCTGACAGGTGTGTTGGGGATCGTGCGCACTTACACAACGCGTGTTGGTGAAGGCCCCTTCCCTACTGAAATGCTCGAGGGCGAAGCAGAACTGGGTCACATGATTCGGGAACGCGGTCGCGAGTATGGCGCTTCTACCGGCCGGCCTCGTCGTTGCGGTTGGTTCGACGCTTTTGCGACGCGCTTTGCCGCGGAGATCAATGGTTTTAGTTCAGTGGCGCTAACAAAACTGGACGTCCTCGATGAGTTGGATGAGATCAAGGTCTGCACCGGGTACAAACTGGATGGCCGGATTTGCGAATCGCTGCCGCCGGTATCACAGGATCTGCGTCGTATAGAACCGATGTATGCGACGTTGCCTGGTTGGAAGAGTTCGACTGTGGGAACGACTGAGATGAGTGCTTTGCCTGCCAATGCACGCCGCTATGTCGACTTTCTTTCGGAGCAGATTGGAGTAGAGATTGGATTGGTCTCGACGGGTCCGGAAAGAACTCAAACGATCATCGTTCAGGATTCGGCTCTAGGCAGATGGCTTGAATCGTAGTCCACGGTGCTCGGATCGTCCAAAGTCCAACGTCCAACGTCCAATGTCCGCTTGAAAAACGAGTATGACCAAGAAAACTGGTTTCGATTGATGATTCAATATTCGTAGCGAAGACCTTGGACATTGGACATTGGACTTTGGACTTTGGACATTGGACATTGGACATTGGACACTACTTGAACATTGGACACTACTTGGACATTGGACACTACTTGGACATTGGACTTTAGCGTCAGTTAGAATGAGTTCACTCAAGTTGGGAATTATGTGGGCCGATAGCTCAGTTGGTAGAGCAACTGGCTTTTAACCAGTGGGTCGCAGGTTCGAGTCCTGCTCGGCTCAAAACTTTGAAAAATACGTAATGAATGCCGTTTGCGGGGGAGCGACTCAATGTCTCTCTCCGTTTGGCGATTGACACTTCCCTCACATTAGGACTATTACGGTCGTCGTAAACTCTCGATTTTCACGATCCAGCGCCGTCAACCGGGATGTTCGAAGTCTCACTCATGATCAGTGAGATTGAAGCCTGGCCGGAGAATTCCTCTCGAGCCTGAAATGTTTCCAAGATCATTCCAATTCGGCCTCAACAAATGACGGAAATGACCACGCAACCTTACGCGGTCTTTCTCAGCTACAACTCACAGGACGAAGAACTAGTTGAGAAGGTCGCTATTTATCTGGACGAGAAGGCGAAATTGCGCCCCTGGTTCGATAAGTGGTCGTTAATTCCAGGCGATCCGTGGGTGCGCAACCTCGAACATGGACTTAAATCTTCCTCGAACTGCGCGGTGTTTGTTGGAGCCGACGGTCTAGGACCTTGGGAGCATCCCGAGGTTGAACTTGCTCTGAGACGTCAGGTCAAGAATAAAAACTTCAGAGTCATTCCTGTCCTTCTTCCGAACGCTCCAACGGAGCCGGATCTGCCAGCTTTTTTAGAAGGCAACTCTTGGATCGACTTTAGAAAAGGCCTCGACGACGTGAATGCACTATGGCGACTCGAATGTGGAATTCGAGGCATCAATCCAGGCCGCAGCCCGGCCAGCGGTAGAGCAGACCCAAAATACAAGGCAATTGATTTTTCGAGGATTGACGTCAAAGAGCTTGGTATTAGTCGTGGACCAACCAAAGCACAGGTCAAAGTCTTTATCAGCTACCGCCACCAGGAACCTGACAGTTTATTGGCGCCCGCTTTTGCTGAGGCGCTGAATGCGGCAGGCCATGAAGTGTTTATTGATACAGGCATCCGGTGGGGATCCGACTGGGTAAAAAGAATAACCGAAGCGTTGGAACGCTCAGAATTTCTTCTGTTACTGCTGTCGAGGGAATCGGGCTTGAGTGAATTCCTTGTTAAGGAAGTTAAGATCGCCAGTAAGTTGGCACGACAGCGAAAATTTCCAATCATCTTGCCAATCCGCCTGGAGTTTCCTTTCTCAGAAGCGCTTCCCTATCAACTCGATAACGAATTGCACAGCATTCAGCAGGAGAGTTGGAATGGACCAAACGACACTGTCAGGTTGGTCAAACAACTGTTGACGACGGTTGCTGACAAGCAATACTGGCCGGAAGCCGCGGCCCTGCCGCCGACGGAAGGGTCATTTCGACCAGCTAAAACTACGTCGCCAACGCCGTTTTTCGATCCGCGCGATCTTATGATTCCGGGCGGCGCCATTGAGGCCAGCTCCCGTTTCTATATTAGTCGAAGCTCCGACAATGAAGTTTTCGCGGCTATGCAACGGTCGCGAGCTTTAGTAACTGTCCGGGGTCCGAGGCAAGCGGGAAAAACCTCGCTTCTCATGAGCACATATGTATCTGTTCGTTGTGCGGAAAGCCAACTGCGTACCGCCTTCATCGATTTTCAAGCGCTAGCCAACAAAGACTTCAAGTCGCTTGATTCAATCTGGCAAGCAATCACGATGCGAATCGCTGCCCAGCTTCAGCTAAGCAATAACAGCGTGAACAAATGGAAAAACAAGGCCGGATATGACAATAACACGTCCGTCTTCCTCGATGAGATCGTGTTTGGCGAGAACAACACGCCTCTGGTTGTATGTCTGGATGAAGTCGACACCGTTTTTAACTCGCCCATCAAATCCGAATTCTTCGGTTCGTTACGCGCATTCTTCAATCGCGGAGCGCTTGATCCAAGCTGGAAGAAGGTTCGATGGTTGTTGGGTAGTTCGTCTGAACCAAGTTTCTTCATCGAGGATTTGACGCAGTCTCCTTTCACCATAGGGCTGCGAGTCGATCTGAATACTTTCACAGCCCCCGAAGTGGAGGTCTTCGCGACGCGGCATGGTTTATCTATCGACGCGCCGACACTCGGCGAGATTATGGATTATGTAGGAGGGCGTCCTTATTTGGTTCATCTAATTCTCTACCACTTTGCGCGTAAACCAGATGCCCGCAAAGAAATCTTCGATACAGAAATTTCCAGCAAAGGAATCTTCAAAGATCATCTGCACACTTACCTCGTTCACTTTCGTGGTAACAAGCCGTTGGCCAAAGCGATGCTGGGAGTCATTGCCGGCCAGAGTGGTGATGATCCGCGGTTACTTGAGCGGCTCGAGGCTGCCGGCCTAATTCGCAAAGACGATCTGAAGGTGGAGCCCATGTGCAGGCTTTATTCGGAGTTTTTTAAGCGCGAGTTGAAATAGATGCCCGTGTCGACTGATTTCTTTCAAGTGGGAGGGACGCTCAGCGCAGACGCCCCGAGCTATATTCCCCGCCCAGCCGATGAACAATTGGTTGCCGCGCTTAAGGCACGTGAGTTTTGCCTGGTTCTGGCCCCCCGTCAAACAGGCAAGTCAAGTTTGATGGTCCATGCGATCGCGGATTTGGAACAAAACGGAATTAAGTCAGCCGTAGTCGACCTCCAGCCGCTCGGCAGCGAAACAGATTTTGGCCAGTGGTTTGTCAATGTAATCTACCAGATCAAGAGATTCCTAAAACTGAAGACCGACACGGCGGAGTGGTGGAGCGATCACAGTGGCCTTGGTCCCAGCCAAAGGTTTATTACGTTTCTGGAAGACGTTGTGCTCAAAGAGATACATCAGGGCGATGTCGTGATTTTTCTGGACGAGATCGATTCCGTTTTGGCACTTCCTTTCGCCGACGATCTATTTACAACTATCCGTGCAATCTACAACGCCCGGGCTACAAACGCAGACCTCAAGCGTTTGAGTTTCGTCCTGCTGGGTGTAGCAAATCCCTCGTCCTTCATAAAGAACCGTTCTCGAACTCCCTTCAATATTGGAAAGTCGATCACGCTGGAAGACTTCAAAAAAGACTCTATTGAGTCTTTTCAACCGGTGCTGGGTCCTAACAGCAAAGAGCTCATCGAGCGCATGTTCTATTGGACCAATGGCCAACCGCTGTTGGTCCAGAAGTTGGCAGCGGCGGCGTATAGCTGGCCTGAACATGATCGGACGCCGCAACGCCTTGACGAGGAAGTTGCACAGACGCTTTTGCATTGCCGGATAGAACAGGACACTCACTTCAAGTTCATACAAGACCTGCTGTTGGATGAATCTGGCGACCGGGTCCTGTTATTGGCAACGTATAAGAGGGTGGTTGACGGAAAACACGTGGTCAGCGATGACCGATCGCCCATTCAGCAACGGCTCAAATTGGCTGGTGTGGTGCGGGTGGATGATGGACAGCTGGTTCCCCGGAATAGGATTTACCAGGGTATTTTCGATGCGCAATGGGTCGGTCAACACACTCCTTTTCGCGCTCTCCGGTGGTTTGCTATTGGCGTGTCGCTTCTTCTCGTGCTCGCCAACGTGTGGTTTCTTATCATCCAGCCGAGGCTGATTCCGCAGTTCCCGGAATTCTCACACATCTACACTTCCAACCCCACTGTAGATTTGCTGCTGCCGGAGAGTAAGTTACGGCGCGCTTACCTGAATAGCCGTGAGGTGGCGGTTGGGCCAAGAATTACCTTAACTGATCTTCCGGTAGGTGAAAGTAAACATGTTCTTAAGCTCGAAGGGTGGCTTCCCTGGCACGCGCGAGAAATCACAGTTGACGTCACTTACTATCCGCGCTGGCAGGTAAGGCAGTTTCCTGACACTCGACTAAACAGTCTCAATCGCGTTGCGCAGGTTGAAGAAAATAGAATCATTGTACGCGATATTAGTAATGGAGAGGTTCTGAGACGATATGCCGGACACAATCAGGATCTGGTGAAAGTAGCCTGGTCCGCTGATCGTAAGCGGTTGCTCTCAATAAGCCGGGATCGGATCGGGATCTGGGACGTCGACTCGGAAAGATTGGTTAACCCTTTAGTGGACCAGGGCTCAGGTTTCGTTGACGCAGCCTGGACACCCGACGCCCGCAATATTGCAATAGCTGGTAGTGACGGGTCTTTGAAGGTTGCCGAGACCGAGGGCGACGGAACCCTGCGACCCTTTTCCCCGCCTAAGCCTGATGTTGCTACAAGTATCGATATCTCTCCGGATGGTCGGTCCATTGCTGAGGGCTTGCAGAGCGGAAAACTGAAAATTTGGGACACTGTCACCAAACAAGAGATCGCTACTTCTGACGCGATGGCGGCGCCCATCTCCAAGGTCGTTTTCTCGCCTTTTGCCAACGTCGTAGCTGCAGCTGATAAAGCTGGGACACTCAGGAAATGGGAAAGGCAAGATGACAATTTACGACTTTCTCATACTTTTGACCTCAAATCTGCGGTCGATTGCTTAACATTCTCACCTGACGGGAAGCGCGTCGTCGTGGTTTCCGGCGTCGACGTGACCTTGGTGACATTCGGTGACAACGATCGATCTTCAACGGTCACTTTTTCCAAGTTCCTTCCGGATAAACCAATTGAGGTCTCGTTCTCCCCGGATGGCCAAGTGGTATATGCGATCAGCCCTACAGGCACTGTGAAGGTTTGGGGCGCAGATCGGTTTGACGCACTGGATCCTTTTGTGGGCCATCCAAACGCAGTCGAACGCGTCGAAGTTTCTGCGGACGGCAAGATTCTATCAATTACCGAAACCAAGGAGTCTAAGGTCTGGGAAGCCGTAACGGGACAAGAACTGTTGACAGTTAATTCAACGAAGTGCGAACTCGTACCGGCGAACCGTGCGGTGCTGTGTCTTCAGCAGGGCAAGGTGGATTTGTGGAATATCGATACGAGACAGGTAATGCGCCAATTCGCAGCGAGAAGACCAATTGACGCTTTTGCAGTCACGCCGAACGGCAAAACGATTGTCACTGAAGATGTGGGATCAAGTGTGTGGGACTACGTGTTCTTCGACGTTCTGACGGGTCAACGTCAGATAAAACTATTCAACATTGACGAAATCAGAGTCGGCTGGATGGACGGGTCCACGATTCAACTACAGAAAGACAACGGTTTGCTGGAAATCTGGGATGTTGAAACACGTCGCTTGATAAGCAGTTGGGCCCCCGGTCATCCAGACTTATCAAATGCTTTGGACGCTTTTTCCAAAGACCATCAAAAACTAGCTCTTACAGATAATAGAAATAGAATTCAGGTGTGGGAGGTCAATAGCGGAAGACTAATTCAGACTATTGTCCCTAACGACGGGGTTGATGTAATTGATTTCTCACCTGATGGAAACACGATCATCGCGATTAGCCAGAGCACTGCGACCTTCTTCAATGCGAATACTGGTGAAAGAATTGGACCAGCAATAAATGCAAACACCAAAATTGAAGCCGTTTATGACTTCTCGCCTGACGGAACCATGATCGTTGTCCCAAACTTCAGCAATGAGCTGGCACTTTATGAGATTCAGACGGGGCGACTCCTAAGGACCTTCTCCGGCCATAACGGCCCGATTAACAGTGTGCGATTCCTTCCCGACGGCAAGACAATGGTTTCAGCCAGCAGCGACAAGACGCTTAAGCTTTGGTGGACCGTGATCGAAAAATAGGACTTCGTTAAAACGATTGCACCCCGATATTTCGATTCACTGAGTGCTGTTTGCTGCTTACCGTCTGCTGTCTAGTTCGAGTCATGGTCGGCTCAACACTAAGAATACAAGTCTAGCGTTGCGAATTGAGTAGGTTGGGGTCCTGCCACGGCCGAAAACCTCGAGTCGAGAGTCATTCCACCAAGAGTCAATCTACCGGTTGACAATGATTTCAAACGAGAATATCGTGCGCTCATCGCATCCGGTCACCGGAATTTGACCTCAGCCTCAAATTCTTCATCCCCCGTTTAAGGCTGATTGTCATCTGGCTCTCAACATTTGCTCCTCTTGCGATATCAACTTTAACTCCGGCGAGAGCTAAAACCTCTTACGTCGCAGATTCTAAGGAGAATCCTCGCTCCTCTTGAAGAAGCGCTGCCAATAACCTCGCGTTCTTAATCCGTTTTGCCACGTCAATTTTTGCGGAGCTGAAATCTCGTCCCTCGCGACGCAACCGTTCGGCCTGCACCTGGAGACTCCCGATAATGCATACACTTACAACAAACGGTTTCAGCGAACGCCTTCTTCAATCCTTGCAGCGTGCGACCTTGAAGTGCCCGACCGTGCGCATTGGCAAGCACCAGCACGTCTATGTCTGTGGTGACCCAGCCGATGCGGTCTACGTAATTCGGTCGGGCCAGATCAAACTGCTGATGCTCTCGGCGGAAGGGAAAGAGTGTCTGCTGGCTATTCAGACTGCGGGCGATACCTTCGGTGAGTTGTGTCTCGCAGAATCAGGGTTACGTCGGGAAACCGCGATCGCCATGGAGGAGACGAAGCTGACTCGATTTCCCTGCTCCAGCTTCTTTGAACACTTGAGCGAGAACTCCCTCGTCGAGGCCTTTGTGCAGTACCTTGCCGCGCGAATTGCCGATCAACAGCAGGTCATCGCCAATCTAATTACCGTGGACAGCGAACATCGGTTAGGTGAAACGCTGTTGCTGCTGGCAGACAAACTCGGCCAACCCGATCCACTCAGCACGCGTATTGAACACAAGATTACCCACGAAGAGCTGGCAGAAATGGTGGGCACCACACGGCCTCGCATCACCGAATTCATGTTGAAGTTTCGCAATCTGGGATTGATAGACGTGAGCCCTGAGCACTTTCTCGTGGTGCACCAACGGGAACTGACCGGATACCTCTCTCGGATGACCTAGCTTCCGGCGTTACTCACTTCAGCGTGTCTCAAATTGTCCAATAATGAACAGACACTCGCCGCGACTCGATCCACACTAAGCGATCTCTCAGCTGGTTTATCAAACGCCAGGAACGGTGACGCGCAACTGGTCAACGTAAGAAGAGGTCCACATCATGAATGACGAATTGAAAAAGGCAGTTCAAAAATCACAGGCAACAATGCAGGAGGCGCACTCGAAAGAGCGAGGGACATTCAAGGCCCTACTCCTGACCAACCCTAATTACTTCGGGAACCTTCCGGGGAGTGTATTCACACCGGTACTGCCCATCTCAGGCAATACGTTTTACGAGGAACTCGGGTGTGTGGGTTACCACCCGCAGCAGAAGCGGCTTGAGGGGGTAGTCTACATTTACCAGCCCTCAGGCTATGGTACCGACGTTTGTGGTCCCGGCACCCCGGAGTATGTGCGCTTTTACCTCTCTTTTGACAACGGCGTGACTTGGGAAGATCAGGGAATGACGAGTTTCCAAGCCCACAATATCCCGGAGGGTACAGAGGGCGGAAAGCGTTTGGAATACGCTGTTTCACTTGCAGTCAACCCCAGACGCAACTTCTGTTTTTTTAACCCACTTATCAGGATGCGCGCGATCTTGTCCTGGAACAACCCGCCGCCTGCGAACCAGCCCAACTGGCCTCCGGTATGGGGCAACGTGCGCGAGGCGACAATCCTGGTTGAGCCACGCCGCTTTATCTTTCCGCCCGAGATCTTCGAAGTCGCCAAGGTCAAACTGCCGACCTCGCTTCAGGAAATCATTCCACTCGATTCACCTATCGAGATCAAGCCGAAGATTCTTGGCGCGGCGGAACTCGCGACGCACTACAAGGATAAGGGTGTTCCGGTACATCGCTTCGCTTTCAAGGAAATTTCGAGCTTCATATCGGGGAAGACGAGCCTGACTGCGGAGGGTTTTGCAAAAATCTTACCGGGAATCGAGATCGATCCCAACATAATCGGTAAACTCTTCCCTCCAACTGACGGCGACACCAGCTTTGAAGAACTTAAGTGCATCGGGCTCGACCCAAACTCCCCCGACACTTTGGTCGGCATAATTCAAGTGAAGAAATCTTCGGGGTATTCGGGGGAACCCTGTACTGATGGAAGCCGTGAGTATGTCACCTTCTGGGGCGACTTCGACGGAAACGGGAGCTTTGAGAATTGTCTAGGAACGGCCGAAGTTCGTGTCTATGACGTGAACGTTCCGCCTGAAGGCGTGCATTACGCCGTACGACTTGCAGTAGATCTTAATGAATATCGCCAAGCCTGTAAAAAAGGACCTAAGGTGGTACGAATTCGCGCCATCTTATCCTGGAACTCTCCCGTGTCATGCGTTACTCCCAACAAAGTACCTACCTGGGGCAACCGCGAGGAGACGCTTATTAATATTGCTCCAGTGGCAGGCGCCCCCGCAGGGAAAATAGCTATCTTGGGCGGCATCCCAGTCTCGTTCATCGACGACGTGACCGGTCTAACCACGCCCGATGCGGTGTTCGCGACAAACAATCTCCCGCCCGACAACCCTGACGGAAGTCTCGCAACCGCCGATGGCAGGCCCTGCCCCTTCGCAGGTCGCGTTACAGTGCAAGGCGCCCCGCTTCTTTTTCACAGTTACAAAGTGGAGGTGACACCGGCAGGAGGAGGTGCCCCAACAGCGGTAGTGACTGATCTCGTGTTGACCCGCCAGGACGGTACAACCTTTGTGCACAAAGCCAACGTCGCAACGCTGCGCTTTAACTATCTCCCCTTTACCGAGAACATCAACAGTGTTCTCGCGCAGTGGGATTCCACCGGTGACGCGAAGTGGGAGGTGAAGCTCTCCACGTTCGATGCGGGCGGATTTCTTGTGGGTCAGGATACACATCTCATCCAACTCGATAACACCGGACCAGACGCGTCGATCGAGATCACAACGGGCATTGGGGACTGCGGCAAGTTCACGATCGGGACCTTGCTTTCTGGAAACTTTGTCGCACGCGACGACTACCTGAGCGGCTATAGCTTAGGCGTTGAGCCAGGTGTAAATCCTGCTGGCGTAGGAGTGCCGAGTCCGAGTTCAGGGCTCATCAACACAGCGGTCGCACCAGGAGACGTTTGGAGTCTCAATACAACAGGCATGAGATCCTGTGGCTACGTGATTCGAGTCGTCGCCTCGGATCGTGCCATCG
This sequence comes from Pyrinomonadaceae bacterium, assembly GCA_963826235.1. GTDB lineage: Bacteria > Acidobacteriota > Blastocatellia > Pyrinomonadales > Pyrinomonadaceae > PSRF01. Next base: position 136,782 of record CAWGWE010000005.1, read on the forward strand.
TCGACAGCCAATCGGTGGGGCACCATGCTTCGGACAGCTCCGGCTTTTGCCTGGAAGAGCTTGGGGAATAAGAGAGTTGAGCGAAATATGCGTCGCCTGGCTCGGTGTAGGGTTTTTACCGACAGGTTCTCTAAGATCGACTTACCGGAGGGTCATGGTTTAGATCCTCCGGTAACAGTATTGGTCAAACTCGTCGAGGCGGAAATACAGATCAAATCTGACCTTAGCGTCGGCTCCCATGCGACAGGTGCGGAGTAGGGTGAGCTGTCCGATTTGCAATTCTACTATCTTCACCTCGGCACACTTCACGAACCCTTGGTTAAAAATCGCCATTTGAAGGCGATGCTTAAAGATAAAAGCACTAAACATGGGGCGGCCACAGAGTGTCGTCCCAACAGAAAAGAACACCACCCACTTCTACAGGCGGCACTCGCGCTGAACGCGAGGTAAGACTCGAACGAAGTGGCGGCGATGCGGCTAAACCAACAGAGAGCAGTCACTGGATGGATAAGTTTAGCCGCACTTTTAACCAGTGGGTCGCAGGTTCGAGTCCTGCTCGGCACACCACTTGTAATAAGCAGAAATACGAGATGCGGTTAGCTGCAAAAGCCAGCCGCATTTCTCTTTGGTGTTATTGCACAACATGATGTCAGCCTCGGCATGTCAGGTAAATCTACTGGCCGCGTTGCGATTCGAAATTATTTTGACATTGACTCGCAGCAGCTCGGATTTCAGCAAATTCCGATTTTGTGCGCAGACTTGCAAATAGTGGATCTGTATCTATTGCGGGATACGAACAGTAGTTCCCCTTGATGGCCCGCCGCAGCATGTCGAACGCGGCGTTTGTCTGGCCGCAATACGCCAGATGTCCGGCGGTCAGATAGTTCGTTTCGGAATCGTCCGAAGGTTGCACCTTTTGCGCCAGTTCACGGATCTCTGATGCAGACTTATGTTGAATGCAGGCCATCAACATGTCGTAGCCCGCCCACTGTGGAGTATAGGCGAGGCCGAGTTGCAACGCCTGCTGTTCTTTGTTCTGTCGCAAGAAGATGTCAATTGATAGCGAGGTAGCGAAGTCAGACCCGCTGTAGTGATCGCCATAATGGCTGAGAAAATTCAATGCGCGTGGATAGTCCCCCTGTAAAAGAAACACCATTGCACACGAACGCAATGCGGTAGTTGGATTTGTTGGATCAAGCGAGAATGCCTCCTCACATTGACGGGCCGACTCCTCAAGCAGACCAGCGTAACGGAGCACATAAATCAAGGTGAAGCGAACGTCTGGGTTATTGGGATGGCGGCGGACAAGTTCTTCCGCCTCCCGATAAGCACCAGCCAAGTCGCCTCTTTCAATACGATTCGAGGTTCGGCCGACACGAGCATTTATGGAATCCGGATCAAGCGCCAGCGCCCGATTCAGCGCAGCCTCAGAGCGTTCCAACGAACCTCGGCCTCCACTCGTATAGTGAGCTTCGTGAGAGTATGCAACACCCAGAGCTTGCCACGCCGGCGCATAATCGGGATCAAGTTGCACCGCTTTCTCCAACATCCGGATTGCTTCCCGAATCGATTTCAGGTCGAACGCCAAGGCCGTTCCCCGCAGGAACAGATCGTATGCCTCCTCATTCTTCGGCTTAGTAATAACTTCCGCAGCTGATGCGCCCAATGCCGGCATGAGTCCGCGGCGAACTCTGAGCGTGATTTGCACCTGCGTGGCGATCATGCTTTGGGCGGGCGTTTCCATCGTTTCGCGCCACAAGACACCGTTAGTCTCCACGTCGACTGCTTCCAGCGTAATGTTTAGCTGGTCTCCCGCTCTCATGAAGTGGCCTGTCACAACGCTGTTTACGCGCAGCTCCTTGCCAGCCTTTTGAGGATCTGAATCGGATTGCTGATACTTGCTTGTCGTAGCGAAGGGTCGCACCACGAGCCCGCTGGTGTGACTAAGCGTGGTAGCGATTTCGTCCGGCAGCGCGAGGCGCAAGTAATCGATGTCAGGATTTTCGCGGACGTTTTGGAACGGAAGGACGGCCACTGTCTTTACTCGCGGCGCGACGATCGGCGCGGCAGCGGGCGAACTCTGCTTAAAGCCGATAAAAACTCCGACTGCAGCCGCCACGGCAATTACAACGGCCAGCATAAACCACGGAAGCCGCGCGCGTGCTTGTCTCCGTCTGTCTTCAACTCTCTGCGCCCGTAGCCGTAAGCGTGCCAACTCTTCTCGTTTGGCGCGGCGGCGATCAAGGTTCATTAGCCTGTCGGCGAACTCCGATGCTGTTTTGAGGCGGCGCGCCGGATCACCACAGGCGGCGTCCGCAATGTCTTCGCGCAGCAAAGCGTCGGAAACTTCGGCCTCCCAGCCTGGGGCGAGGGGCTTACGAAAATCTCCGATCACAAGCTGGTAAAGGAGAACTCCGAGTGCATACACATCAGAGGCCGTAGTCGGGGATTGGCCGGCAACAACTTCCGGCGCGACGTACATTACTGTGCCCGAGAGAGAATTGGAGTCGTCCGTATGTGTGAACCCCATGTTGGTGATGCCAAAGGCGCCGAGTCGCGACGGCGCGAGCAAAGTTGCGCTGCCGAAATCAGCAATCTTGATCTGAAGTGATGCGTCCGGCAATGTTGGAGAAATCAAAATGTTTCCCGGCTTGAGGTCTTTATGAAGCACACCAAGGTTGTGAGCAGCCGCGACTGCCTTGGCGACGTCAGCCAACAGATGCAAACGCACATTTAAGGGAATGTTGACTGCACCACCCTGCGCCTCTGCCCATTCAGAAAGGTTTGGTCCGCAGTATTCGCTCTCAATGAAGTAGGGCGGGCGATCAAAATTCCACTCAAGGATCTGAACAAACTCAGGACGATCTCCAAGTGATTCCTGCAGTAGCCGAGAAAGTGTGACTTCGCGTTTCAAACTTTTGAGACGAGTGACGTCCGGTCCAAACTTGAAGACACGATGAGAGTGGGTTTTTGGGTGCTCAGCTAACCATACTTCGCTTGAAGGCGAGATATCCAGACGTCGTCTCAACTTCCATTGATCCCTGCCAGGCACAGTGTCGCCGGTTTGCAACTTTAGCTCAGGCCAAGCCGGGGGCGGTGCGCTCTTTGTTTGCGCCGGGACGGCAAGTCGATATCCGATGCGGGGCACCGTCACCACGAGGCCATCATCGCCAAGCGCCTTGCGCAACTTTGAAACCGCAGTTGCCAATGAACCGTCAACCACCGTTAGGCCAGGCCAAACGGAATCTAGCAACTCATCTTTCGTGACTAGCTCACCAGCATGAAGCACTAATTGGTGTAAGACCTCCCAAGGCTTCGCTTCAAGCTCGACGACTGACCCGCGCACACGAAGCTCCCGTCGGAGTTCGTCAAGCTCACAATCAGCGAAACGCCAAATATGGCCGGCAGCAGCTTCTGGTGCGACTGGGCGTACAAGATCCATGGGGGGCAGGTTTTCTTTAGAGTTCTTTAGAGTTTCGTCAGGACGCGCAATAACTCGGCGGTGTAGGGTGCGCCTTGAACTCCCGTTCAGATGGCGGGATTTTACCACCGTTCTGTCCGAAACTAACCCGGGGGGTGTTTCGGTTCTGCTGAATCCTTGAGCTCTACGGGCGGGAACCAATCGAAATCGGAGGGAAGCAAGATGAAACGAATCTCTTTTTTCGCTATCGCTGTTTCTTTGACTTTGTGCTTTGCTGCGGAATTATTGTCTGCGCAGGTCACCGTTACGCCAGTTCATGCGTTTTCCGGCCCGGATGGAGGTAATCCACGAGCACCGTTGGTGAAAGGGAGTGATGGCAACTTTTATGGAACAACGGCTCTAGGAGGAAGCGGAACGGTAAATCCGTTTGGGACTGTGTTTCGCGTTTCCTCGAACGGTAGCTTTACAAGTCTCTACAGTTTTTCATTCCAGGTCACAGGTGACCAACCCTTCGCTGGCGTGATACAGGCTAGTGACGGCAATTTTTATGGCACGACGCGTGGCAGCGGATCATATAACGGCAATATCTTTCGCATCACTCCAAGCGGCACCTTCACGGAACTACATGCATTCGGCGGCTTCTTCGGCGGCGACGATGGGGCGCATCCCGAAGCCGAGTTGGTTCAAGCGAGCGACGGCAATCTTTACGGAGTAACGCACGACAACAGTTTTGGCGGCGGTGTCGTATTCCGCATCAGTCCTACAGGCGCCAATTTCATGAAGCTCATTCAGCTGCCCGGAGGAGCAAATTCGTATTCGAATCTTGTCGAAGGCAGCGATGGCAATCTGTACGGTACCACTGCTAACGGTGGAGCGGCGGGCCGGGGCAGCATCTTTCGCATCAGCAAGAGCGGAGCTTTCACGACCATTCACGAATTTACCTTTGTGGCTGGTGACGGATGGCTGCCACTGGCCGGCCTCATGCGCGGCAGCGATGGGAATTTTTACGGCACGACAGCCAATGGTGGGACTGAAAGCCGAGGCACCATCTTCCGCATAAGTGAGAACGGCAATTATGCGACACTTCATTCATTTACAATTTCCGAGGGCTCATCTCCTCAGGCTACGCTAGTCGAGGGAGCTGATGGAAACTTTTATGGAACAACCCGCAGCGGTGGTCAGTTTAGCGCCGGAACAATCTATCGCCTAAAACCGAACGGCGAGTTCACAACCTTATATTCTTTCAGCTTCACAGGATCAGTGGGCCATACTCCCGAAGCAGAAATGGTGCAAGGCAGCGATGGCGCGTTTTACGGCACAACTACATCCGCTACTCAGGATCCTATTAGGGGCACGGTGTTTCGTATGAGCCTGCCGACTCCAGTAACCATTCAGTTCAGTGCCGCGAACTATTCAGTTAGTGAGGGCGGTGGGGCAGCTAATATCACTGTCTTGCGTATCGGAGAGACAACGGCTATTGCTACGGTGGACTACGCCACCAGCGACACTGCGGCTTTAAACAACTGCGGTCTGGTGAATGGTGTGGCTTCATCGCGGTGCGATTATCCGACATCGGTCGGCACCCTCCGCTTCGCTGTCGGCGAAACCTCGAAGACGGTTTCGATTCCCTTAGTGGACGATAGTTACGCTGAAGGCAACGAGAGCTTCACCATCACACTGAGGAATGTGACCGGGGCTACGTTAGGTTTACCGAGCACAGCCAACGTTACTATTGGTGATAATGAAGGAAGCAACGGTCCTAACCCACTTGAGGGCACAGCTTTCTTCGTCAGGCAACACTATCTCGACTTCCTAAACCGAGAACCGGATCCGGGTGGTTACGCGGGCTGGCAGGCAGTGCTCAATGGCTGCGCGCCTGGAAACACGACTTGCGATCGAATACATGTGTCATCGGCTTTCTTCCGCTCTCCCGAATTTCAGGACCGCGGTTACTTTGTTTATCGCTTCTATCCGGTAGCCTTTGGTCGCAAACCGGAATACGTAGAGTTCATTCCCGATCTAGCCAAGGTGAGTGGTTTTCTCAATGATGGCGAGTTGGAGGCGGCGAAGGTGGCGTTTATTAGTGACTTCATGAGTCGTCCAGCCTTCGGAGCGAAGTTAGATGGGCTAACGGACACTCAGTATGTTGACACGTTACTGGCAACGGCAGCTGTGACATCTCCTCATCGCGACTTTTGGATCGCCGCCCTGGGTAACGGCACACGCACGCGGGCAACGGTGCTACGGGATATTTCCGAGAGTCCGGAGGTTTATAATAAGTACTACAACCAGGCATTTGTCGTGATGCAATACTTTGGTTACCTGCGGAGGGATCCTGACGCGCTCTACCTCAATTGGATCGCCCACCTCGATTCAACCAGCGACTATCGCAGCATGATCAACGGTTTCATGAACTCGCTCGAGTATCGGTTCCGCTTCGGACCGTAAGGGAATTTGCGATTGCAGTAATCGTAAGACGAGCTATCCGCGAAAAACTTAATGTAGCCTAAGCGGCTGCAACCCTTGAGTTAATAAGAGCCGTAACTGGATGGAAAATACTTTAGCGCTCTTTTAACCAGTGGGTCGCAGGTTCGAGTCCTGCTCGGCTCACCACTAAAAACTGATAGTATGCGGCAGGTTGCCAAAACCTGCCGCTTTTTTGTTTTTGAGTAACTGTTTTTGAGTATCCGTTGCTGAGTTCCACGGAGACCACATGAAGGCTGAGGAATTTGCGGCGCACGCGCCTGACGAAGTGCTCAATCAACCGCCCGCTCTCGAAAATTACAACATCTACAAATCTGACAGGCCGCTGCGTGAGGCCGTCGCGCGGGAGGGCGGCGGCTGGGTCGAAGCCCAGGCGCTTGAATTCGGCGCGTTGTTAGGCAGGACGGAAACTTTGCGGCTGGGCGAATTGGCCAACCGTTACCCGCCGGTATTGGACACGCACGATCGCTTTGGTCACCGCGTCGACGAAGTTGAATTTCATCCCGCGTGGCACGAACTCATGCGACTTGGCATTAGCCACCGCACGCACTCGCTACCCTGGGCTAATCAAATCAAACCCGCCCATGTAGCACGCGCGGCCTTGATGATGCTCAGTCACCAGGTTGAAGAAGGACACAGTTGTCCGATTACGATGACCTTCGCCGTTGTTCCTTCACTCCGGATCCAACCGGAGCTTGCCGCCGAATGGGAACCGCGTGTGCTATCGAACGAATACGATCCGCGGTTCATCCCCGCGCCGGAAAAACGAGGCGCATTGTTTGGAATGGCTATGACTGAACGGCAGGGCGGCTCTGACGTCCGTTCAAATACCACGCGCGCCGTTCCGGTTGCCAAACGCGGCCCGGGCGAGGTCTACCAAATCAACGGTCACAAGTGGTTTTGTTCAGCGCCAATGTCAGATGCCTTTCTGGTTTTGGCGCAGGCTGAAGGCGGACTGTCCTGCCTGTTGCTGCCACGCTGGAAGCCAGACGGCTCACGCAACGCCTTTCACATTCAACGACTTAAGGACAAGCTCGGCAACCGGTCAAACGCTTCGAGCGAAGTCGAATTTCACAGTGCCACCGCCTGGTTAATTGGTGAAGAAGGTCGCGGCGTCGCAAATATCATCGAGATGGTGCGCCATACGCGCTTGGATTGTACGTTCGGCTCAGCCGCAACCATGCGGCGTGCCGTCGCGGAAGTGCTCCATCACGCCCAGTATCGTTTTGCCTTCGGCGACCGCCTCATAAATCAGCCGCTGATGAAAAACGTCTTGGCGGATTTGTGCCTTGAATATGAGGCTGCGGTTGCCCTCGCGCTGCGGCTGGCGCGCAGCTTCGATGAAGCGGCGGATGAAACTCAGCGCCACTTCAGTCGTGTGGCAACAGCAGTGGGTAAATACTGGATCACGAAACGCGCGATCGCTGTGGTCGCCGAGGCGCTCGAATGCCTGGGTGGTAACGGGTACGTTGAAGAAGCTCCGCTCGCGCGCCTCTATCGCGACGTGCCACTCAACGCGCTTTGGGAAGGTTCGGGAAACGTACAGTGTCTGGATGTATTGCGAGCGATGCAGAAGGAGCCTGAAACAGGTCGAGCGCTTTTTGCCGAACTGGATGCAGCGCAAGGCATTGACGTTCGCTACGATGAATTGCTCCGGAAGATCCAGATTGAGTTGTCAGACAAGAGCCAGAGTGAAACGCGGGCCAGAAGAATTGTCGAATCTCTCGGGATTGCCCTTCAAGGCTCTGTGCTTTTGAAACACGGACACACGGCAGTGAAAGAAGCTTTCTGTTCGTCGCGGCTGGCGGATCGACATTTGGCTTTCGGCACTTTGTCTCCGACAAATGATCTCGACGCGATCATCGAACGTTCACGACCTATCGAAACCCATCACTAAACTATTAGGAAGCAGTGCGTAGTGGCGTGATTTTTGGTCGGCTGGGTTCGAATCCTCCGCGGCTACCACTCTTCTCGAAGCAGAATCCTGAAGCTTACTGTGACTCTGTCACCAATTCGAACGCGAGCGTTCAGAGCCTGGGGGAAGATCCCTTCATCGGCGACGAACGAAATTCACGCATTGCGCTTGACTGACGAAACTCTGCGGGTGATTGAAGTTCCGCCAGCCGTTGTCTTTGCATTCGTCAAGATCGTTTGGCGGTCCACAGCAACGCTCGGGGAGGTTCACAGTTGTCGGTTTGCCTTCCCGCAGCACGAAGACGTCGTAAACCACAACATCCGTGTCGCCGAGATTCTTCGGGCGATGTACGCGGCCATCAAATGCTTCAAAACCTTGCCCCGGCGAGAGAGTCTGTACGCGGCCGCATCCGTCTTCGAGTGTTAGGGTGCCGCTCTTCACCACGTTGAAGGCATGGCCCGAATGGTAATGCCAGGGCACAACCTCGCCGGGCTTGACCGTGAGCTGTAAGGAGTTCAGGTGAAGGCATTTAAAATAAAATAGATAGGAGAGATCTATGGTACGAATCGTTTTGGGCGTTATTGCCGGATTTATTGCCTGGGTTATAGCGTGGTTCGGAGGCGAGAAGATTCTTTCGGCCATTTGGCCGGAGGGGTTCGGCGCTCATCAACGCGCGTTCGAAGAGGCCATTAAAAATGGCGGTCACTTCACAGCAGACACGAACATGCTTCTCACGCATATTGTCCTCGGTTCAATCGTCTCGGTGATGTCCGGATTTCTGGCCGCGCTGATTGCTGGTGAAAACAGACGCGCGCCCCTAGTCCTCGGCTTTCTGCTCTTGGGATTTGGTTTACTGAAGCTGGTTATGTCCTGGCCGTATGTTCCCATTTGGTATCACGTTATCTTTACGGCGATTCTACTTCCAATGACGATCATGGGAGGCAAATTGAAAACCACCACTTGAGTCATTGAGTCATTGAGTCATTAAGACATTGAGACATTGGGCGACGCTCGGTATAGGAGGGGCTATTTAATGGAACAAAACAGAATTTTCGCGATGAGTTTTGCGAGCGTATACCCCCTCTATGTGACGAAGGCCGAAAAGAAAGGCCGCACAAAGGAAGAGGTAGACGAGATTATTCGGTGGCTCACTGGATATAGCAAGGCTGGTTTGGAAAAACAGATCCGCGAGAAGACTGACTTTCGAACATTCTTCGACCAGGCTCCTAAAATGAATCCAAATATTTTCTTGATCAAAGGTGTGGTTTGCGGGATCCGCGTGGAAGAGATCGAGGACCCGTTGATGCAAAAGATCCGGTACCTGGACAAATTAATTGACGAACTGGCAAAAGGCAAAAAGATGGAAAAGATCTTGCGAAGGCCGGATAGTCTCGGGGGCTTTTCAGAAGGAGCAACTATATAGGCTCCGTGAGGGCCGCCTACTCGCCCTTGCGGGCTGCCTCGTAAACGAGGCACATAATTGAGTCTTGATGTTGGTCTACTTTTTTGTGCAAAGCCGTCCCTGGGAGTCGTCCCGCTCTCGCTCACGTTCAGATTATTAATAACAGCTAACGAGCCGAACACATCGATCAGACGCTGACGGAGGAATATGAGAAAACTAATTGCAGCGATCAATATGACACTTGACGGGTTTTGCAATCACACGGCAATAATCGCAGATGACGAAATACATCAACATTATAATGAGCTGTTAAGTAGTGCAGACACCCTTTTATACGGAAGGATAACTTATCAACTTATGGAGAGTTATTGGCCATCTGTCGTAAACAATCCTACTGGTAACAAACCCATGGATGAATTTGCGATCTTAATAGACAATATTTCAAAGATTGTTTTTTCCCGCACCCTGAAAAATGTTGATTGGAAAAATACAGAATTGAAACAGGAAGTAATTAAGGAAGAAGTTTTAGAACTCAAGCAGAAAGCAGGCAAGAACATTTTGGTTGGCAGCCCAAGTTTGATCGTAGCATTAGCGCAACTTAACGTAATCGATGAATATCAGCTTGCCGTTCATCCAGTTGTTTTAGGAAGCGGCTTACCATTATTCAAAAACATCACGGAGAGAATTAATCTTAATCTTTTAAAAACAAAAACATTTGGTTGTGGTGCAGTAACTCTTTACTATGAGCCGACAAAAGAATAAGCGTGGGGCCGGACAGGAAAAGCTTGATGGAGTTCAGTCGAAACAAATCGGTTAAATGCAAAGGTCAGGAGAAAAGTAAATGGCGAAGGTTACCGGAATTGGCGGGATATTTTTTAAGAGTCGGAACAAGGGCGGCGAACTGGCGTCGTGGTATCAGAAGAATCTCGGCCTCGATCTTGAGGCGTGGGGCGGTGCGATATTGAAATGGTCTGACGATAAGGCCGAGGACGGCGGCCTCACGGTATGGAACGCAGCGGACAACGACACTAAATGGTTCAGCCCGAGCGAGTCTTCCTTTATGATCAACTACCGAGTTGATAATTTGGACGAATTGCTCGATCAGCTAAAGCGGAACGGCGTCGAAATCGTATCGGGGCCGGAATCGCACGAAAACGGGAAATTTGCATGGATCATGGACCCGGACAATAACAAGGTTGAGCTTTGGGAACCGATGAACTGGGACGAGAAGAATAAGAAGTAATACCTGCCAGACTCATGTTTGCTGCACTCCTTAAATTAGAAACTTACGGCAACGATAAACAGTAGGAGAAATGACATTATGACCCATGCGAAGAACACGATCTGCCTTTGGTACGATGGCGACGCCGAGGAGGCGGCGCGTTTTTACGCCAAGACCTTTCCCGATTCATCCGTTGGCGCGGTACACCGCGCGCCGGGAGATTTTCCGTCCGGTAAGCAAGGGGATGTGTTGACGGTAGACTTTACGGTGATGGGAATTCCCTGCCTCGGGCTCAACGGCGGACCTGAGTTCAAGCACAATGAAGCATTCTCGTTTCAGGTCGCTACCACGGACCAAGCCGAAACGGATCGTTACTGGAACGCCATCGTCGACAATGGCGGCAAAGAAAGTGCGTGCGGCTGGTGCAAAGATAAATGGGGCCTGTCCTGGCAAATCACGCCGATCGTTCTGACGGAAGCGGTCACCGATCCCGATCCCAATGTAGCCAAACGAGCGTTCGATGCGATGATGACGATGAAAAAGATCGATATCGCCAAGATCGAGGCCGCGCGCCGCGGTTGAAGAGAGACGACAGTTAAGTTGAGCGATCCCGAATTACCCTATACCCATACCCACGTCGGCGCAACGAACGTTCTACCACGGCACCAAAGCGGAGCTGCAGCCCGGGGATCTGCTTCAAGGCGGCTATTCCTCTAACTACACGGAGCGGAAGTCGCCCTGGATCTACTTCAGCGAGACCGTGGTCGCGGCGACTTGGGGAGCAGAACTCGCAAAGGGCGAAGGCCCGGGCCGGATCAACGTGGTAGAACCTACAGGACCATTCATCCGCGTTCAGCATTCATCATTCACACCTGCGTAAAAGGTAAAAAGGGATTAAGGTGAAAACAGTTCTAAGGACGGCTTTGCTTTTGATCTCGTTTGCTTTGCCGAGCGCATGGTCACAAGAGAAGCCCCATATCCTGGCCATATCAGATGTGACAGTAATTGATGCTACCGGCTCTCCTGCCAAGCCCAATATGACCGTGTTAATCACAGGAGATCAGATCACACAGATTGCCAAAACAGGAGAAGTTGCCATACCGAAGAATGCGCAGGTAATCGAGGGTAAAGGCAGGTTCTTGATTCCAGGCTTATGGGACATGCACGTTCACACGGTGATTGGAAGACTGCCTGAACTTTACTTCCCACTGTTCATTGCCAATGGCGTCACTGGTGTTCGAGATATGGCGGCTCCCGATTTGGGATCTTTGAAGCAGCTAAAAAAAGATATTCACGAGGGCCGGCTGATAGGCCCGCGTATTGTTGCCGGTAAAATGGTGGATGGGCCTTTGCCATTTTGGCCCGGTATTTCCATACCCGTTTCTGATGAGGCTAGCGCCAGACAAGCAGTGGCGTCGGTCAAAGATAGCGGTGTGGATTTTATTAAGGTCTACTCATTACTCCCACGCGAAGCCTATTTTCCTCTCGCAGATGAAGCAAAGAAACGTGGGATCACGTTCGCCGGGCACGTACCCTTTTTGGTTAGCGCATCCGAGGCTTCTGATGCGGGGCAGAAAAGCATTGAACACCTCGAAGGGGTTTTTATCGAGTGTTCAACTGTGGAACCAGAGCTTATGAAGACCATTGAGGAAGCGGTAAAGGATGCAAAAGATGAAGACCAAATCAGAACATCTCTTGTGCGTGTTCTTAATCAAACAGGAATTAGAGCCCAGGAAACCTACAGCCAGGAGAAGGCTGCGGCGCTGTTTAAGCGCTTTGCTGATAATGGAACATGGCAAGCGCCCACCCTGGTAGTGCAACGGGCGGTAGCATTTTTAAATGACAGCGAATTTACTAATGACCCTCGCCTCAAGTATGTGCGTCGCGGAATTAAAGACCAATGGAAAAATCAGGATGATTTTCGCTTGAAGAATGTAACCCCTGAACGTTCTGCACTCTTCAAGAGAATGTTTCAACAGCGACTGGAGACAATTTTGGCGATGCATCGAGCGGGGGTGAAGATCCTGGCCGCGACTGATGCGTTGGTGTGGTATGTGATTCCTGGTTTCAGCTTGCATGATGAGTTGGAGCTTTTTGTTAAAGCCGGTCTCACTCCGATGGAGGCGCTGCAAACAGCAACACGCAACCCGGCAACCTACCTTGGTTTGATCGACACGGTTGGAACAGTAGAGCAAGGGAAGAAAGCTGATCTGGTGCTGCTGGAAGCAAATCCCCTTGAGAACATCAGCAACACAAAGAGAATTAATGCTGTCATCGTTAACGGAAAACTGATTCCAAGAGCCTCACTCGATAAAATGCTGAAGGATGCAGAGGCTGCCGCTAACAAAAATGGCAACGATGAATGATGAACTATGAATTATGAATTCCGCATTCAGGGTTCAGCATTCATCATTGCTTTTCAGCCGCCCGGCCAACTGCGACGTTGGGCCGCTTCCGGTTCTCACGTTGAATCATTTGAGCATGAGGAGGAAGGGACATGAAGGCAGATATCGAGAATATTGTTAGCCAGTTTGAGTCGGGGCGGATGTCTCGTCGCCAGCTAGTCGGGCATCTGACGGCTGTGGTGGCGATGGTCGGAGGCGGTGCCGATGTACTGTGCGCCCAGCAGACGAAAACCTCAGGCACCTTTGAGGCTACTGCACTCCATCACATTGCTCTAAAAGTGCCCGACCTTGACCGCTCGCAGAAGTTTTACGAGCAACACCTCGGCCTGAAGGTCATCCAAGCGCCGGAGGCGCCCCATTCATGCACTTTCTAACCTGCCCGTCGCAACTTGATTGCTGGCCTAACACGCGAGCGAGCATCGAACAATTCCGCCGGGAAGCCCGGCGAGGGCAGGTCATCGAGATGAAAGACGCGACTCATTTCATCTTTCGAGGGACAACCGCAGATCAGGTGGTCCGACAGACAAGAGATTTTCTTTTGAACTAATCGCACCTCGAGGGACCGGAGCGCAAAAAGCAACGATGAAAGCAGAACGATCAATAATGAATCGCGTGTTCCGCGTTCAGCATTCATCATTCGTAGTTGTTTTTCAGCGACGCCCCCCTCAACTCCGACGTTAAGCGTCAATACTCACTCTTCTCTCGTCAATTATGAGTAATGAATCGAGGCCGACAACTGTCAGCTGCAATAAATATCTTTCCAGTGACGCATAAAAACCAGGGCTATGTGAAAGTCACTTTTGTTACTTAGGCTAGTTTGCAAGGTGTTGAGTCGTGGTGCGTGGGTTGCTTCCCTTAACTCGAACATTCTAATTTTTTGAACGGAGAACGTATGCTCAAGAAAGTTTTGTCATTGGTGCTTACAGGTTTGCTGATTAACGCGGTGGCGGTTAGTTCCTCTTATGCTCGCTCGCAGGATGAGCAGGCTCGTAACATTGAAAAGGTCAAAGAAAGTGTCCGCAAGCTGGGAGTCGGTGAAGAAGCGCGCGTCGAGGTCAAGTTACATGACGGCCGAAAGCTGAAAGGTTATATTCAAGTTGCTGATGAAGATAACTTTACCGTAATAGATTCAAAGGATGGTACGGCCACTACTGTGGCTTATTCACAGGTGAAACAACTCCAGGGCCGCAACCGTTCAACCGCAGCTAAAGTCGGGATTAACGTTGCTAAAGGCGTGGGAATCGTTGCCGCCGTCGCCGGGATGGCTTTGCTTTTAGGAGTACTCATTGCTAAGGGAACAAGATGATCCACCTGGTTATGTTGAAGCAAATAATACGAATGGTCCCACCAAACAACTGATTCTTATCGGAACCGCAGTAGCAATCGAGGATGAAGGATGGTGTTTATGAAAGACTTTCCGCCTTCATCTTTTTAATTTATCCTTGCGATCGCCCGCCAGGAGCGCATGAAGCGCGAGCGAGGCGGTAGGCACTGCCTTTGTAATTGATCAGACGTAGTTTTGTCTGAACGCTGAAAGCGTTCGCGAATTGCAGCCCAGGGTTGCTTCAACCCTGGGAGAACGAATCCGATTGTGATCAAACGCAATTCTGAAGGAGTTGTGTCGCCGTCGCCCAACCAAAACTCATCGCAACTCCTTCAGAGTTGGATGGATCCTTCGGCTCTCTTTACCCAGGGTTGAAGCAACCCTGGGCTGAAATTGGTCAACGCTTTCAGCGTTAGGTCGGGCACGCTGCTTTCCGGGCATAAATGTTCACGGGCCGGAGCGTCGCGACGATCGTTAAAAGGTTAGTGATTATCAGTGGCGGGTGGTCACCCGAGAGAAACTCGCCCATCACCGCCCAGCAACGCAATAACGACTAAAGCATTGGTGACAAACGAAAGATGAGTGATCAGACAAACAAGCCGCGCTGGGGTATCGCGCCTTATTTCCCCGTAGCCGATGTGGTCGCGACCGCCAATTATTATCGCGACCAATTGGGCTTCCACTACGAGCGCTTCTGGAATGAGCCGCCTTCGTTCTGCATGGTGAAACGCAATGGCATCGTCATCATGTTGGCCCAGCTCGAAGCGCCGGGCGCCGTGCGGCCCAATCGCATGGTTGATCCCGAGGGCAGCGCCTGGGACGCGTACATTTGGATCGACAACGCAGACGCGCTCTACGCTGAGTTCAAGTCGAGGGGCGTCAAGATCGCGCGCACGATTTGCGACCAGATTTACGGCTGCCGCGACTTCGAAGTGGAAGACTGCAACGGCTATCGCCTTTGTTTCGGCCAGGACCTCGCAGGGTGACGCGACCCCTTTTTCATTGACTCATCGGATCATCGGGTCATTGAATCATTGAATCCTTGAATTGTTGACGAGCGTCATCAGGGCGTTTCTAATTCCTTCTTCAGCACCTCAATAATTGGTTCCAGACGCTCTTTTTGGCTAGGGTCTCTTTCCATCTTCTTAGTCAACGCTTCGAGCTGCGCTCTTCTTAGAGCCTGATTGGCAGCAATCGGGGTTCTCGGTAAGGCAAGCCTTACCGCACGGAAAGCGGCTGCCGCCCTGGAACTAACCCCGCCTGGTCAACCCTGGCCCGACGCTACCGCGTTACGATACTGAGACCCACTCATGAAGTGAAGCATCACGAAACTTTCCGGTTTCGTCAGTCGTAGCGCTTAACGACCTCGCAAATATTTCTTTCACCAGGAGAGCTTATGAAAAAAGCGATCGTTCTCTCGCTCGTTGCCCTGCTATTGAACTCTACCAGCGTTTTCGCTCAGACCCAGCCGACGTCGCCCCCCGCAACGGAAAAAGACTTCAACGCAGCCTACGAAGCTAGTGTCCGCCAGACGATTGCCATGTTTCCTGACCTTCCGAGCATCGCGATCGTGGTGATCAAAAACGATAAGCCGATCTTTCTTCGCGCGTACGGGATGGCAGATAAAGAAGCCGGCATAAAAGCCGATACCGATACGCTTTACTACATCGCTTCCTCAACCAAGTCGTTTACGGCGCTGGCAGCGGCGATGCTGGATAAGGAAGGTAAGATCAAGTTTTCCGACGCGATGACGAAATACACTCCGGGCATACAATTCAAAAGTGACATTCCGGACAAGATCACGATCCGAGATCTCTTGACCCATACCAGCGGTCTGCGGAACGGGGCGCTCGTCAACCGCCTCGCCTTTACGGGCCAGATCGACGCGGGTGATATCGATCAGGTCTTTGCCGGGGGCACCGCTTTCAATGAAGCCAACTTCGGCAAGTACAACTATACAAACCTCGGCTACAACATCTACGGGCTCGCACTCCATTACCAGCTGAAGAAAAAATGGCAGGATCTGCTTCAGGAGCGCATATTCGCTCCCGCGAAGTTACAGCACACCACTGCGTACGTTTCAAAGGCGCGCGCCAGGAAATACAAGATCGCGGCCCCGTATGTCATCGACACCGACGCGGTCAATGCCGGCAGGATGGTGCGAAGTCATCTGGAGAAGACCGACGAGAACATGCAGTCGGCCGGTGGTGTATTCATGAGCATTTCGGACCTGGGCAGGTGGCTTAACCTGAACATGAACGGCGGCAAACTCGGTGGGAAACAGATATTACCGGCGGATCTCATCCGCAATGCGCACACTGCATATACAAAGAGCACGCGTAATGAGCCACCATTTTCAGGCGATGGCGAATACGGGCTCGGCTGGCAGATCGGCAAATACCGCAACGAAAGAGTGATCTATCATCATGGCGGTTATTCCGGTTATCGCAGTCATGTCTCATTCATGCCTGACAAGAAAGTCGCGGTCGGAGTGCTGGTGAACAACGACGCGATCGGCGGACGCTTAGCAGATATGCTCGCTGCGTATGCTTACGACTGGGTGGTTGCGAACAGAGAATCTCGACGCCGATTACGCGAAGCAACTCCAGGAGACGGTTAAGTCGTACGAAAGCAGAAAGCAGGGCATCGCTGCCGAAGCAACTGCGCGAGCAAAGAGAGAATGGCAGCTTACAAAACCATTCACTGACTATGCTGGTAAGTATAAGAACGACCTGTTGGGCACAATCGAGATCAGCGCACAAGAAAAAGCCCTCGCTGTACGAATGGGTAAGCTGAACACAGTGGCGACGCCTTATACGCAACCGGATACCATTCGCGTCGTGATGCTGCCCGGAGGAAACGGTGAGGTAATCAGCTTCGGCAAGGATGCCGACGAGAAGATCGGATCGTTGAACTACGCGGGAGTCACATTCACAAGGGTGGCGAGATAGTCCATGACGCAGCGAGATGGAAGCACGAAATCACTCACAAGAGTTCGCCTAAGATGTAGTCTGCTATTCGGAGTCTCGAAGGTGCGAAATTTGTCAGGCCCGCAGGGCCGCCATTAATAGCCACGACCGGAAGGTCCTGGAAGACACGGTCGGCCCTGCGGGCCTGATGATTCTTTTTTTCTGCGTCGGGTTCCACGACCTTCCGGTCGTGGCTATTAACGGCGGCCCTGCGGGCCTCATCGATAAAACAGAGGCCCCCAATCATTTCAATTACCTGGCCGCATTCCAATCAACTGAAAATTTGTGGGCAACGCCCTGATGTCAGGACGGGAGCGGAGCGACCGGCGCATCACGCCTCCGCTTTGACCTCCCTTATTCTTCACAGTAACATATCGCTATGCCATATAAAGGGTCGGATATTCTTGAACGTGAGCTCAAGAAAGGCAGCGCTGAATTATTGATTCTGTCGCTGGTTGAAGACCGGCCGCGGCACGGCTACGAGATTGGCACCTTGATCGAACAGCGTTCAGGCGGCCTACTTCGATTCAACGTCGCATCACTCTATCCCCTGCTCTATCGTCTGGAAAAACGGCGGTGGATTAATGGTCGTTGGGTTGAGAAAGCGGGTCAGCGACGCCGGCGCTATTACCGCTTGACCGCCGAAGGCAAAAAGATTTTGGCTGCGCAACGTAACAGCTGGAAAGATTTTGTGGAAGCAATGAACTTAATTACCGGGATCGACACCGCGTAACGAGAACTGTCTCATACTCACCGGGCTTCAGCCCGGTGACGAAAGCCAGTCTTTTCAAGACGACAACCGCAAGAAGATCAGTTGCACGTGATCACCGGGCTTCAGCCGGGTGTGAAGGAGATCACATCTCGGGCTAAGAACTGAATCATTGGTAAAGCCAGCTCAAAACTAACCATGCCTGATTGGAAACCTGAAATCAGAGTTTGTTTGCGTAGATTGCGTCTCACGGCTACTCGAGAAGCGGAGATCGTTGAAGAACTATCTCAACATCTCGACGATCGTTACGAGCGTTTGCTGTCCGAAGGTTCATCAGTAGAGGAGGCTCATCGAGCAGTAGTTCTTGAGCTTACTGATGGCGAATTGCTTGCGGACGAACCAGCTCGCGTGGAGAGCACTGCTCCCAAACATCCAGTCTTCCCAGGTTCACCATTAGCCTCACCACTAAAAGGAGGTCCAAGAACATGGCAGTAGACCTTTGGCAAGACTTGCGTTACGCAGCGCGCATGCTTGTAAAGAACCCGGGCTTCACTGCCGTGGCTATAATCGCACTCGCCCTGGGAATCGGCGCAAACACGGCGATCTTCAGTGTTGTCAACACCGTGCTGTTGCGACCGCTACCTTACAAAGATCCCGAACGATTGGCCGCCAATCAATAGCCACGATCGGAAGGTCGTGGGTACACGCCGCACAAAACGAATTCGTCAGGCCCGAAGGGCCGCTAATCAATAGCCACGACCGGAAGGTCGTGGTACACGCGCACAAAACGAATTCGTAAAGGCCCGAAGGGCCGCTAATCAATAGCCACGACCGGAAGGTCGTGGTACACGCGCACAAAACGAACTCGTAAAGGCCCGAAGGGCCGACAGTTAATCCCAGATATATCGAGGATCGTAATCGATATGATGTTTCGTAAGTAGCGTCAGAAACTCCTCCTTGAAGGTTCGTTTCTTGTGGTGTCGTTCCTGCTCCTTGACGTATCGCATCACCCGGGCTTCATCTGACTTACTAACACTGAAAGCACCATAACCTTCCTGCCATGCGAATCCTCGTAGCCTCTTAGATGAATCATGAATCCATTTCGATGAGTTTGCCTTGATCGCATTGACGAAGTCAGCAATGCTGATTGTGGAAGGTAATGAAGTGTAGAGATGAATGTGATCGTCAACGGCTCCTGCGGCCAGCAACTTTGCTTTCCGTTTACGAGCGATGCCGCCGATGATCGAGTAGAGATCTTCGCGTAAATTGGGTTCGATCCACGGTTCGCGATGCGCGGTGCTCCACGTAAAGTGGACCAATAAGCTGAGGTATTTTCCAGACATCTGGGAAAAGGTAGGCGCGTCTAACTAAATAAGCGAGGAAGCGTGGCAGTGAGAGCTTCTGACATGTTTGCAAAAGGTTTTTCATACTGGCACCGACCAACGGTCGGCCCTTCGGGCCTTTACGGATTCGTTGTGCGGCGTGTACCACGACCTTCCGGTCGTGGCTATTGAATGGCGGCCCTTACGGGCCTGACGAATTTTTGTGCGTTATGTTCCACGACCTTCCGGTCGTGGCTATTTCGGCCCTTCGGGCCTTCACCTGAATGCAGGCGCGAAGCGCCGACCGTGAATAGCCACGGCCGTAAGGCCGTGGATCAAGTCAGCAGTTGAACGACGAGGCCCGAAGGGCCGACAGTGAAGGCGACTACCGGTCCTTCGGACCTCAACAATCTTTTGTGCGTCGTAATCCACGACCTAACGGTCGTGGCTATTGAATGGCGGCCCTTCGGGCCTGACGAATTTTTGTGCGGCGTGTACCACGACCTTCCGGTCGTGGCTATTAAATCGCGGTCCTTCGGACCTTACAATTTTTTCGCGCTGTGATCCTCGACCTAACGGTCGTGCCGCTCATAACCGACCGATTTCTCCTAATGTTGCATTATTCTTAGCTTTCAAAAAAGAAACAAGCGGCCCGTCGCGCGCGTATGATCTAACTAATATGACTACGCCGGCCAACGAACTCCCTTCTCAGCAGACCGAGAACATCAACGCTCAAGCCCACGAGTCCATACCTCGAAAGCCCCTCCGGGTGTGGCCCGGCGTGGTCTTTGTGATCGTGCAGTGGCTGGCATGGTTCGTCGTCCCTTTCTTTCTACCCGATGCGATTCTTTATGCAATGATGGTTGCAGCCGCGTGCGCCCTGGCTATCATTCTCTGGTGGTTGTTACTCAGCCGCGCGCCCTGGTACGAGCGCCTGGGTGCCCTCGTTCTGATTGTCCTCGCGGTGATCGTAACAAAGCGTATTGTCCACGTGTCGATTGCAACCGGCAGTATGGGGTTTTTGCTTTTCGTCATGGCAATCCCTGTTATGAGTCTCGCCCTCGTCGCAGCGGCAGTGGTGAGTCGTCGCCTCTCCGCAGGGCTGCGGCGCGCGGTGATCGCTGCGGCGGTCCTGCTCGCGTGCGGAGTGTTTACGCTCCTCCGAACCGCTGGTGCTTCTGGAGACTTCAAAAACGATTTCCACTGGCGCTGGTCCAAAACTCCTGAAGAACGCCTCCTGGCCCAGGCCGGCGATGAGATCGAAGCGCCCGCAGCTCCCGTCGCTCCAGCAACAGTCGGAACCGAAGCCAACTGGCCGGGCTTTCGTGGGCCAGAGCGCGACGGTGCCGTTCGCGGTGTGCAGATTAAGACTGACTGGTCGGCGTCGCCGCCGGTCGAACTGTGGCGTCGGCCTGTCGGGCCAGGCTGGTCTTCGTTCGCGGTCCGCGGCTCGCGCCTCTATACGCAGGAGCAACGTGGTAAAGATGAGATCGTAGCCTGCTATGACGTCAGCACCGGAAAGCCGGTGTGGAAACACAGCGACGCGGTTCGCTTCTACGAGTCGGTTGGCGGCCCCGGACCGCGCGGGACGCCCACCCTCAGCAACGGTCGCGTTTATGCACTCGGTGCGACTGGAGTCATGAACGTGCTTGACGAAGGTACTGGCGCAGTCGTGTGGTCGCGCAACGCGGTGTCTGACACGGGCGCGAAGATCCCCGGCTGGGGTATCTCGGGCTCCCCGTTGGTAGTCGGGGATCTGGTCATTGTCGCCGCGTCCGGCAACCTCGTCGCCTACGACCTCGCCACTGGTAAACCGCGCTGGTTCGGCCCAAGCGGCGGCAACAGCTACAGCTCACCACAGCTTGTTACCATAGATGGAGTCCAGCAGATCGTGCTGATGACCTCAACTGGCGCGACTAGTGTCTCACTCGCGGACGGCAAGCTACTTTGGAATCACTCCTGGCCATCTGACACGCGTATTATGCAGCCAGCCGTGGCTGCGGATGGGGAACTTATGATCAGTGTCGGCGACGGAATGGGCGGAAGCGGCATGCGCCGCATCGCGGTCAAGCAGGGAGCCAGCGGCTGGACCACCGAAGAGCGCTGGACATCAGAGGATCTCATTTCCAGCTTCAACGACTTTGTCATTCATAAGGGCCATGCCTTTGGCTTCGACTACGGCACCGTGGCGTGTATCGATCTCAAGGACGGGAAGCGCAAGTGGAAGGGCGCAAGGTACGGCTACGGCCAGCTCGTGCTTTTGCCCGATCAGGATGTGCTGCTGGTGTTGTCGGAGAAGGGAGAGGTGGCGCTGGTAAAGGCGTCGCCCGACCAGTTCACTGAGCTCGCGCGTTTCCCGGCTATCGAGGGCAAGACCTGGAACCACCCGGTGCTGGCTGGTGACGTCCTGCTGGTTCGCAATGACCACGAGATGGCTGCATTCCGGCTCTCCCTCGCGAATAGGTAAACACGACTGCACTAAACGTCAGTAGCGTAACGCGCAACCTCTCATTCTCCCCATCCTTTAGGATGGGGATCAGCGGTCTTCAAAAATGATCGCCAACCATTTTAATGGTTTCCGGTGATCGCCACACTTACTTAGCGCTTGAGAAATATCCTGCCTGAAACGCACCCTCTCATTCACCCCAACCTTTAGGTTGGGGATCAACGAAACCAGGACGCTGGTGAACCATTTTAATGGTTTTCCGTTGATCGCCACATAGCTCTTGAGAAACATCCTGCCTGAGACGCACCCTCTCATTCACCCCAACCTTTAGGTTGGGGATCAACGAAACCAGGACGCTGGTGAACCATTTCAATGGTAATAATATACTTCACTGACCAAACCGTGTGGAACGTCCACGCATTGCCTATTTTCCTCCCGCTTGCGAGTCCTTGCGAAAAACCTGGGTCTGAGTACGACCGATGAACTCGCCGAGCGGATCGTTGTGATAATTGCGGCCCGGTCGATATACCCAGTATTCATCAGAGCGTTCCGAGTCTTGGGCGACGACGAGCGTGATGGTTTTGTTGCCGTCGCGAACGTCGACTTGGATGGCCGCCAACGGGGAGCTGTGATGCGAATCGATGTGCTGAACTCTCCGGAGCGCCTCAAGAACTGGTTCCTTCTGTCGAGCTTCGCCATTTATCGTCACGGTCGCGTTGGGTGACAACTCACTAAGCGCGCGCAAGACCGTCTCACGCGCTCGGCGTTCCATGTATCTCTCGAGGAAGAGGCCTCCCCAACCTGCGAGGAAGACCAGGATGAAGAAGATAACGCCGGCAGCAACCCATCTGGGTCGTTTTTCCAAGTCTTTGACCAGCGATTTCATGGATCAGCATTCGCGGGAAGCAACGCCCAACTATTCATTATCTAGCAAGCGCTCAATAACTACGCCGGACACGGTATTATGCTACATGCGCTTGATAATCCCGCTATACCCGGTATGCGGGCGAATGTGAGCGTCCGTATTCCCAACCAAGGGGGCGCTACTCAGAGGACGGTAGCGCCCTACCTCTTGCGTGGAACCTTTAATCGGTGAGCGGTGGTAGCATTGCCACATGCTGATTCAGGCCGAGGCGAATGGTGAAACGCTGTCCCTGCTTGTGAATGACATCAAGGCACTGGCTTCACAGCTAAACCATCTAATCGTTAAGGCACGGCAGAAAGGCCTAAAGGTCGATCTAACGATTGAATCACTTTGGAAAACCGATGAAACTTTTATGCGAGATCGAGTTTCGGTTAAAGTCTGGCAGGAACTAAATTAAAATTTACTAGGTGCTAGTCCCTCGTGTTTTTGCTGTGTAGCCCATCTCATGCGCTTTGCTCAACACCACGCCGACAACCATGAGAGTGTTGACGTGGCCCGTCACTACGCACTTTGTGCCATCTACAACGCCCTCCGCAATAAAGCCGTGGAATCCTAAAGGCTTAAGCTCCGAAAGGAACATATATCTGCCATCGGCCATCACAAGGCTAACAGGAGCACTTTCATTTTGAGGGTCTGAGTCACGCCATGTGTTAATCGCATTCAAGAGATTGTCGATAAAAGCTCGCGCACCGTCAAAGCGCTCCAAGGGGCTGATCGGTTGAGGCAGCATTTGCTCTATTGTTGGAATTTTAGGTTTTGCAAACCGGGCGACGCTGATAGCTAAATCGCCGTGGATCGACTCGAAACTTTCTCGCAACTTTTTGAATGGATCGTCAGACATATCAAGCCGCCTTACGCTTCTTCGCTGCTTTTTTCTTTTCGTACTGTGCCTGCCGTTTATCTATCTCACTTTTCGGAACTGAGATTAGTTGTTTTGCTAATTTCTCGAAGCGTGTGTATTCCTCAGACGCGGGCTTATCAGTTTTAACCTTTTTCATCTTTCCTCGTTTTCCTCTCTATCTTGTTCGTACAGGTCGAAAAGTAGGTTGTCAGGTTCGTCTACTCCCGCAGGTTCAGCGCCAACCGCTTTTTGTTTAGGAGACTCTTGCGGTGACAAATAACTTGATCGGTGTCCCTCTATAACTCTTATTAAGGGCGCGATTTGTTCTTGCTTGTCGAGAAAATCATCGTCGAAAGTAATAAATTCTTCGCAGCCAGCCTCGATGGCGGTTGCCAAGTGATGGGCATCCGCACCGCGCAATTTAATGTCGTAATTCCATCGCAACTCCTGCGCTCGCTCAGAAATAAACACACTGTCGGTTACGAGCTTGATGACCTTTCCAGACGTTAACAAAGAACGAAAGAGTCTTTGTACATCTTCATCGTGCAATCCGTCCAAATGCTGACATTCGGAATTCGTTAAGTTCGCGGTAAGAACCTCAATCTCACCGCGCTCGGCGGCTTCCAATAGAGCTATGCAAGCTCGAATATGCGGTTCCTTCCTCTCGAAAGCATCGATGGAACCCTGCATATCCATCTTGTATTTCGCTACATCGATAATCGAGGAGGATTCCATGTAGAGGCTCATGCAATATTCTCGCTCTGACTCGTATCGTCGTTGCGCTCTCTTATGTTATCGATAAATTGCTCGGTGGTTAAATTACCAGTTAGCTCAGGGGCACAGCCAACGAATCGTTGAAGATCACCCGGTTGGTAGCTTTCAGCCTCAATAAGCTTCTTTACTTCCCGAACCGCTAAAATTCTTCGTTCTGTGCGTGAGGCTACGATTTTACCAGCAACGTGCACTACTGAGTCCGATTCTCGTAGTCCCTTAAGAACTACTTGGGAGTAAAGATTCTTGGAATAGTAGCAAGGAATTAACGCGCCTGAGTATAGCTCGCGTAATCGGAAGTGCGGTTTTTTGTAAAGGTGCTGGTCCCTGAATAGCGTCGTGATAATACCCTGGACAGAGCCTTCGTAAGAGACATTATCCTTGATATATATTCGCTGAACTAAATCAATTGAGTGCTCTTTAGTTAGTACGTGCCTATCTTCTTTGGGAGGCTTGTGACCGTTCAATAATGCAAAGTGAATCGATTCGTCTGGCGCAATCGGTTTAGCAATCTTCGCGTATTGCAAAAGCGTGGCGCGTTTGACGCGAGCCTTTTCAAGAGTCGCCAGATCAAGCTCCGTGGTCATCGTCGCCTCTAGTGCTCTCTTGCAAAGAACAACCTGCTCCTGAGTGATATTGCCGCTGAATTCTGTAGTGAAATCTACAGACGAATTAACAAAATCCTTCGCAATCCAATTGCCAGTAATTCTTTTGTCAACATCTTGGATTATCATTTTAAGAAACAGATCCGCTTCGACAGAAATCTGCGCGAGCTTGTGAAAGGAAATCCCCTCACCGCCTTTGTTAAGTTCTATTCGCAGACGTAGTTCTGACATGCTAGAACAGATTCTAGCATGTCATACAACGCTGTTTTTGTTAGGGATTTAGCTGCGGCCCGACCGTTTGCCGCGCTTCTGCCGAGGCTTCCCGCCGTCTTTATTGTGCTGCTTGGCCGACAAGGTTCTTATACTCAAGGCGCTTGCCAGTTATCATCGAAACCAAAGCGGTGAACCTGTCGGCATCCGTGCCTTTGCGCTTGTTGAATCTGAAAGCTTGTTCGTCTAAGTAGCGGAAAAGGTGGAAGGGTTCAACCGAGATGTAAGTCCCGCCCAACGTCCGCTTAAGTAGACTCCAGAAGTTTTCAATTCCGTTGGTGTGAATCTGACCGTCAACATACTTCTCAGCGTGGTTAATTACGTTATGGACATACTCTTCGCCAAGCTGATTGTAAGAACGTAGGGCGTCGGTATGAACAGTAGAACCAAGCTCAACATGCTTGTTAACTTCCGCGTGAAGCAAGTAACGTTTGGTATTCGGCATGACCATAGTTCGGACTTCGCCGTGTCGCTCTAACAAACCCATAACGGCAACCTTGCCAATGTTCTGATTGCGTCCGCTTCCGCGCTTAGTGGCAAACGTCACTAATCGTTTCGCCAAGGCTCCGCGATGCATGTTCCGAGCCTTGCCGCCAATAAACGTCTCGTCTACTTCTACGGAGCCAGACAGCTTGTTAAGCGATCCGTTCTGCATGGCGAGACGGATGCGATGCAGCATGTGCCAAGCTGATTTCTGCATGATGCCCAAGTGACGTGACAGTTCATAGGAACTAATACCATTCTTCGCGTTGGCAATCAGCCAGATCGCAGTCAGCCACTTGTCCAAACCTAAAGGGGAATCCTCGAATATAGTTCCAACCTTGAGCGAGAACTTAGCGCGGGGATGCTTTTCGTAGCACTTGTACAGATTAGCCTTTGCCAGATACGTGACCTTCTCAGCGCCACAGTGAGGGCAGCGGACTATGCCATCCGGCCAGCGCATCGCAATCAGGAAAGCGTTGCAGTTTTCAGGCTTGTCGAAGTGTACAATTGCTTGCTGTAAGGTCTTTGGGGTTTCCATAGTGAGGGCATGGTAACAGGAAGCTCGTGGTCAGTCAAGTATATTATTGCCATTTCAATGGTTTCTTTCTGACCGCCACTCTAAACCATATTTCTTAACAAATGTTTCGTACTCCTCCGCATAGGTGCGTTTTCGATGGTGTTGTTCCTGGGTCGCAATGTAACGGGCCACGCGCGCAACATCAGAGTGCGACACCGAAAAGGCTCCGTACCCCAATCCCCATGTAAATCGGCCTTTTATTAATTTGTTTTGGTTGATCCAGTGCGACGAGCCTCCCTTAAAGAGGTGAATAACCTCTTCGATGGAATAACGCGTCGGAAGATCAATCAAGGCATGCGTATGATCGGCATTGAAGTAATTGATCTTCATGTAGACTCCCTTTTGCAGAGAATAATCGCTGAGAAACTCCGAAGCTTTCGCCGCCGCCCGCTTGTCCAGCATTGGTTCGCGATCGAGCGTCTCCCAAATTAGGTGTATCCATAGACGTGAGTAGGAATGAGTAGACATGTGAGGATCTCCTTTGTGTGAGGTGCACTTCCGAAAACCATTGAAATGGTTTGGCAGCATTATAACGCCACGTGATCCCCAACCTAAAGGTTGGGGAGAATGAGAGGAGTTGAGCTATTAACGCGTGCCAACATCTGACATCTAGCATCTGACATCTAGCATCTGGCATCTGGCATCTAGCATCTGGCATTTTTATCAGCCCTCCGGACCTTAACAATTTAATTATGACGTGCTGAACTATCATTCACCCCAACCTTTAGGTTGGGGTTCGCGTCCCGAGAGATTGCCGAAAAACCATTTCAATGGTTTTCAAAACTCACGCGATCGATATTCTGACGTGTCTACTAAGCCTTATGGTGTGGAATGGCCAGCTGAATGAAACCATTGAAATGGTTACTGGTCGAGCGGCGTGCCACTTAACCCCAACCTAAAGGTTGGGGAGAATGAGAGGGTTACCACGGACTACCGGTCCTTCGGACCTCACAATTTTCTCGCCGCTGTGATCCACGACCTCACGGTCGTGGCTATTAACTGTCGGCCCTTCGGGCCTCACAATTCTTTCGGCGGCTGAACTATCATTCACCCCAACCTTTAGGTTGGGGTTCGCGTCCCGAGAGACTGCCGAAAAACCATTTCAATGGGTTTCAAACTCACGCTATCGATATTCTGACGTGTCTACTAAGCCTTATGGTGTGGAATGGCCAGCTGAAGGAAACCATTTAAATGGTTACTGGTCGAGTGCCGTGCCACTTAACCCCAACCTAAAGGTTGGGGAGAATGAGAGGGTTACAAACGACCTACCGGTCCTTCGGATCTCACAATTCTTGCAGCGGCTAGAGTGGTGGCGATATTCGGCGAGCTTGATGCGCCTGAGGCTGTCGAAAGAATTGGTGAGAAACGAAAGATGAATGATGAGACAAACAACCCGCGCTGGGGTATCGCGCCTTATTTCCCGGTAGCCGATGGTCGCGACCGCCAATTATTATCGCGACCAATTGGGCTTCCACTACGAGCGCTTCTGGAATGAGCCGCCTTCGTTCTGCATGGTGAAACGCAATGGCATCGTCATCATGCATCGTCATCATGTTCGCCCAGCTCGAAGCGCCGGGCGCCGTGAGGCCCAATCGCATGGTTGATCCGGCGGGCAGTGCCTGGGACGCGTAGGTGGCGGGGTCATAAGTGTCGCGATCGTAAATTGAAAAATGCAAATTGAAATTTAACTAATCGTAGCCTGACGCCGATCAGTTATCGGTTCTCATCAAGCCTCGTAATTGACTCAACAAGGTTCCGCAGATAAGATGCGCGCGCCTTTGCACCCGCGATAGAACCGAAGGAGAAAACATCATGGCTGACGCGATCCAGGTCATAAGTGGGACCGGGCCCCTTCCCATCACAACCACCTTCCAGGTCGAAAACGACGGCCCGACGCTCATCTTGCTGGCTTGTTCTGCGTGGACGCAGCTGACCGGAAACGTCTTGATCGAGGTGGATCTGCTGATCGACGGGGCGGAAGTCGCTTCGGCCTCGCTTTTCTGCAATCCCATTGACCAGCACATGGCACTAGTCTCAGCTCCTACGCCGTACACCCTTACCATCGGTGAGCATACCTTCACCCTCCAGGCCGCCAACCCCCAGACTGTGAGCGACCAGAACGACTTCTATTACGTGACCTTGGTCTACTAAATCGGGCAGTTAACGGCAAGGTAAAGCCTCTCGAACTTAGTGTGGTGAAACGTAGACTGGGGTCAAAGCTTGCGATTTGCGATCTTGCTTGACGCTTCAGAATTGAACCAATGGATCAAAATCAAACTCACCCAGCGGCCAAATTCATGCCAAAGGCAAACTTCCACGCAGCGCCATCCTTAACATAAATTGACACGCCCCAGATAGGAACTCCTCCGACATTTTGAGCGCCGCAAGTTAGGTCAGCAGTGCCCTTGCGGGTAAGCATCTCGACTGTCGGCGAGAGAACCGTGGCGAAGCCATCGCTGACGCTGACGCTTTTGATCTCGCAACCATTCCCGGTCCAGTCCTTCAATGCATCCGCCTTCGTTCTGAGGTAAGTGCCGAAAATATTCACAAATGACACATCCTTGGTCATCAAAGCGTCGAGCTTTTTGGCGTCGTGTTCCTTCCATGCTTCCCATAACGCGAGTTCGACCTTAATGAGAGCGTCGGTGTTGGCGCCCCTGTTGACGTCGCGCCTGTCCCTGGCCGGAGCAGCGGTGCCGGGAGCCGTATTTGAATTAGCCGCAGCTTTGTCGTCGTTCTTCGGCTCGTCTTTCTTGGCTGCCGGTCCACGCGGCGGAGGCGGAGCTTTTGGATCGACGATCAAGTTCTCGCCGTGGAACACCGCCTGCCATTTGTCGCCGCTGCGGACCCAGATGCTGGCCGAACGGACCGGGCTCGGTACCTTCATTGGCTTGCCGTCGAGTTCGTTGCACGTGCCTTCCCAGGTGGCCTTATAGCTGACGGCATATGTGTCAGCGTCGATCATCGACATCGCGGGCTCGGTCAGGTCCATTGACTTGATGTCCGAAGGACCGTTATTAAATAGCCACGGCCGTCAGGCCGTGGTCGGCACGTGAAAAACACCGCGAGGTCCGAAGGACCCGCATGAGCATGTCGGCCCTGCGGGCCTTACCCCGTCGCTACCGCTTCCGGTTCTGACTTCATTATCTTATTTCCTCACCACGGTAAGCTTCACCTCTGACGGATACTGTCTGGAGTGATGCACGACGTTGTGCGCGACGACGCCTTGGGTTTCGTCGTAGTTCTTGCCGCCGGTATTCAGGTTCCGATCAAAACGCGGGAAATTGCTGCTCGACACCTCAATACGAATTCGATGACCAGCCTCGAAATAGTTGCTCGTGGTCATCGGCTGCAGCGTTACCTTATAAACCTTTCCGGCTTCCAGCCACGAGAGTGGCCTTTCATATCCGTTCCGGTACCTCAGTCTCTGGATCGTCTCGTCAAGGTTGTAGGCCCGCCCGTCCGGATAGACGTCGATCAGTTTTACCGTGAAATCCGTGTCCTTCGCGTCCGACGAGACATAAAGCGTGACCTCAATCGGCCCGCTTACTTCCATTCCTTCTTTTAGTGGCGCGGAACTGTACACAAGCACGTCGGGCCGCGCCTCGATCTTGCGCTGGTCGAAGGAGCCAGCTTGAATGGCGTTTCCGGTGCAGCAAACATTCCCGCCGTAGGACGGCACCGGATTCATGGGATCGTAGTCAAACTTATCCGGGTTATCGGCGGCCGGCGCGGCAGCAACAAGAACACCGTCGCCGTCGAGCGTATTTGCCTTGTCGCCGCTCGACAGGAAAAAGCTCAGCGGCTGCGCTCCCGCTGGTGGCCACGTATCCGAGCTCTGCCACTTGTTGCTACCCATGGTGAAGTAGCGGACCTTCGGCATCTTTTGAAGGATTCCGTTGTTCTCGCCCTTGAGAAAGTGATCAAACCAGGCGTAGGTCAGGTCGTCGTAGTTTAGCCGCGCGTCTCCCATGCTGCGCTCTCCAACTACTGTATTCTCGGTCGCGCGCTTGTAAGCGCAATGGAGCGTGGGCGCGATCACGGCGTATTGCTGGTTGGCGATCTCAGGCCGGGCGGTTTTTCGCACGTGATTGTAGGCGGCCAGGTTGGGTCCTACGGAAACGTCGTACCAGGACATGAACCAAAAACCCGGAATGTCGATCTTCATGTTGTCGTGCCACAAGCCGCCCCGGTACCACGCCGGGTCGTCTGGAGCACGCTCGATCATCGCGCCGCCTGTGTCGACCGGCATCTTGTCGGCAAAGATTCCATGTGGTCCGTCCACGGCCTTGTAGATGTCCTTGACGGGAAGATGACGCAGCGCTTGCGACCAATCTACCGGAGGGAGTTGTTGAGCCAGGTCAAACGACTTCGACGCGCGAATCAAATCCTCCTGTGAAGTGTTTGGAGGAAACATAGGCCGCACCTGATTCTGCTGACCATAGAGCCAGGCGATGAAGAGCATCTGCACCGCGCCGCCACGATACCAGTTTCCCTGTTCATAATAAGGAGCAACTCGTCCCACACCGGCTCCGAACCCCTGCGCAATCATGGTGGTGAACGCAGGATTACCCTGCGCCGCGACCGCCAGCTGCCACTCAGCCGTCGAAGAGCATCCAATCGTGCCAACCTTGCCATTGGACCAGGGCTGTTTGGCCATCCACGTGAGCGCGTCGTCGCCGTCGGTGAGCGGCGGGCCGAGAATGTCGTAGTTCCCTTCTGAGAAAAAGTGGCCGCGCTCGTTCATCGTGACATGGGCGTAACCGCGCTTGACTGCCTCCAGCGGGGTTGTCATATCGCGCGGCAGGCCGTTGCGTACGTCCCAGAAATTGAAGTTGTAGGGCGTGCGCACAAAAATCGCCGGGTATTTCCTGGATTGATCTTTCGGGCGATAGACGTCCGCTGCCATGCGTTTGCCGTCGCGCATCGGAACCATGAGCTTGCGCTCGACTATCGCAATTGACTGTAGTTCTTTCTCGAGCGCGTTTCTTTGAGCGATCACTTCCGGAGTGAGCGCGCCACCGCGCCCCTGAGAGTGAGCGATTTGATTGGATCCGGTCTGAATTGCCAAGCCGAATCCGGCTACAGCAAGTATCAGAATCCAGAGAATCTTGTTTCGCATGCGCATACCCCTTTGCCTTCACGAGGCCTTCTCTGCCACATCCGGGCCGGCTACGGAGATCAGGTCGCGCCAGAAGCGCCGGCCCATTAATGCCGGGTGAGGCCCGAAGGCCCGTCTTTAAATAGCCACGACCGTTAGCTCGTGGTTAGTATGTCAGAAAAGAAAGCGAGGTCCGAAGGACCGGCATGGGCATGTCGGCCCTGCGGGCCTCATTCGTTTCTTAGGATCAAGATCCCCGACCTGACGGTCGGGGCTATTACCTGCCGGTGCTTCGATCACCCCGTCGCTACCGCTCCGGGTACTGACCTCATTACCGCGACCTGACGGTCGGAGCTATTTCATCTCGGCCCTTCGGGCCTTACCCCGTCGCTACCGCTCCGGGTACTGACCTCATTACCGCGACCTGACGGTCGGAGCTATTTAATCTCGGCCCTTCGGGCCTCATTCGTTTGTTAGGGATCAAGATCCCCGACCTAACGGTCGGGGCTATTACCTGCCGGCGCTTCGCGCCTTGATCGTGAGGATCAATAACCGATAGCCAGTCCATCTTTGCGGGGATCGGAGGCGCCCATGAGCGTCCCGTTCACCGGATCAATCATGATTGCCTGGCCACCACCCATCGATGATCTCAGTACGCCGGGAGGTGACGCCCGAAGGTGGCCCATAGCGATTAGCCGGTCGATCACGGTCGGCGGCACTGTTGGCGGCACTGTTGCCGCAATTTCCTCGAGCAGGACGGCCCGACCGCTCATATAACGGTAGCGCGGCGCATCAATCGCCTGGTTTCAATGCTTAGGAAGAAGTGTCAAATCCGAAACAGCGGCAATTGTAACAAATCAGTCAGGGCTTCTCGTCGAGAGGTTTCGACATGTCGATGAAATGGCAGCGTAGCTTCGTCTCCACTTCTGCTGGAAAGGCGGAAGTCCCAGTCTCGACGTATCCTCGTTTGCGATAAAAGCCAGCCAGTTCCTCACGAAGATTGACGACCTTAATATCCATGAATCTCAGCCCGAGCGCACGGCAATAGTCTTCGGCTGCATCCATGAGCATGGAACCCAGGCCCGACTTCTGATGCGCAGGACCAACAGCCAGAAGTCCGAGATAGGCGCAATCATGGAGTTCAGCTGATGAACGGTTGTTATCGACGTGGCGTGGTTCGACGTATCCGCAGCCGAGCAGTGTCTGTTCGCTTTCAGCTAATAAAAACTTTCCCCTGCTGAGGAAGTTCAGCACGTCTGCAACGTCGACACGATCTCGCTCAACAAAAAACTGCTCGGCGCGGCGAAAGGCAGAGTTGATCACCGTCGTAATCTCATCGGCATCTTCCTGTTGGGCGATACGTACTCGAACGGATTTGCTCTCGCGCGAATCGACGCAATTCATAGCCAACTTATAAGGCAAAAAGGGAATTTGGGAAAATGTCGAAGATTCGTATAACGTGGCTTTACACAAAAAGTCTTGCTTCATTTCATTCTCACCTGACTTCAATCAGGTGATGTGTCAGGCACTGTATTTGGAAACCGTTTCAACGGTAATGACATACTTGACTCATCAAGAAGGGCATTCAATCAGGTGTCGACAGCGCCGAAGGCGCGGGATTCAATAGCCATGGCCGTAAGGCCGTGGTTTGCGAGCCTCAAGACGAAATCGAGGCCTGCAGGGCCGACATTTATTCGCTGCGAATTAACTCCGCACCTGCGGCGCTCCGAACTATTCATCTTTCGAGTCATCCACGGCCTCACGCCGTGGCTATTCAATGACGGTCCTTTGGACCTCACGTGTCGCCCTTTAGTGGCGATTCTATCGACCACGATGAGTCAGGTATGTCATTGCCGTTTAAACGGTTTCCAATTTCCTGGAGGCAAAAGATCACCTGACTGAAGTCAGGTGTGAATGAGACGACCTAAGAAGCGCGAGGCTAAGCCTCGCGTTGAAACATGAAGAATATCGGCCCGGTAAGGTAGACCTTACCTCACGGAATGCGGCAAGCCGCAACCTGTTCGGTCCGCTGCCGCCCGCTCAAGCGGGCTCCTGTCTTGCTACGATCGTTACCTGGGACTTACGCCCCAGGCTTTAGGCTTGCACCCGCTTCGCAGGTTAGGTAACAGCGTTGCGATATGATGCGGCTCCCGAAACCACAATGACACTTACTAAGGGTTGACGGTCTAGCGTTTGTGCTCTTAGTATTGCCTCAGTCACTTAGTCGTTTTCTCCTAAACGTTCTTCCGCGACAGTCAACTCTTTCATTGTTATTCTTCACACATCGAGCCCGCGCCTCTGCATTGTCTGCCGCGTCTATCTTCGCCGCAATGGTAGCGCTGGCATTTCTGTCTGCCTCCACGCGATTTATTGATGTAAGTGCCACCGGTCCAGGAAGAGCCCAGCCCTTCTACTTAGCCGCGGTCCGGTCTCCCGTAAGAATTAGCCTTCAGTCCCTTGTCGGCAACACCATCACAGTCAACAGCACTGCCGATCTCGTGGATGGCGCTGATGGGTTGTGTACCCTGCGCGAAGCAATTACCGCCGCCAACACCGACACGGCTTCTGGTTTGGCAATGGGCGAGTGCGTTGCCGGCAGCGGCGACGACATCATCACGTTCACCACTTCGGGCACGATTACGCTTTTAACTGCGCTCCCAGACATCTCCACATCTATCTCGATCAATGGACCCGGAGCGAATCTGCTCATAGTGCAGCGTAGTACAGCGACGGGCACGCCAAATTTTAGGATCTTTAACGTTTCAAGCGGCATCACGGCAGCTATCTCAGGTCTGACGATATCCGGTGGCCGAAGCAATCTCAGTGGCGCCGGAGTTTCCAATGGCGGCACCCTGACACTTGCGAGGGTCACTATAACTAACAACACAGCCGAACTCGGGGTGGGCCATGGTGGAGGAGTCTCAAACACCGGCAACCTAACGCTCACGCACAGCACCGTGAGCGGCAACACCGGCGGTGTTGGTGGTGGAGGAATCTCCAACAGCAATCTCCTCACGATTATGAACTCCACAATCGTGGGCAACCTTGGCGGGTCAACCGGCCCAGGCGGAGGACTCTACAACAGCGGCGGTATAGCGACGGTTACGAACTCTACGTTTAGCGCCAACACTACGAACACAAACGGGGGCGGTGTTTACAACGCCGGCGGCACCGTCATTCTCACGAACACAACCGTTACCAACAATGCGGCTACAAACGGCACGTGTGGCGGAGTCGTCGGAAGCGGTGGAACGAGAATCAAGAACACAATTATCGCCAATAACTTAAGTTCTGACGTCTTCGGTACGATCGAGTCACAAGACTACAATCTAATCGAAAACACGGCGGGCACAACGTTCACCGGCACGACCACGCACAACATTACAGGGGTCGATCCCTTAATCGGGCCACTCGCCAATAATGGCGGCCCAACACTGGTCCACGCGCTACTACCCGGCAGCCCCGCGATCGACGCCGGCAGCAATGCGAATCTGCCGCCTGATACTCTTGATCTTGATGGTGATTCAAACACCACCGAGCCGCTGCCTTTTGATCAGCGCGGCACTGGGTTTAATCGCACTGCCGACGGCAACGGCGAAGGAACCGCCACTGTAGATATCGGCGCCTTTGAGGTTCAAACAATCCTGGTGACGAACACCAATGACAGCGGTGCCGGTAGCCTGCGACAGGCGATCATTGACGCGAACGTCAATTCAGATAGCAGCGCAATCAATTTTCAGAATGGGCTGACAGGTACAATCTCTCTGTTGACTGCCTTGCCGGATCTATCGACGTCGGTGGCGATTAACGGTCCGGGAGCTAGTGTTTTGACCGTGCAGCGCAGCACTGCCGGCGGCACGCCCAACTTTCGGATCTTTAAAGTCAACTCTGGAATTACCGTAACCATCGCAGGCCTGACGATTTCTAACGGCAATTTGATTACTTTCGGAGACAACGGTGGCGGTGTGCTTAATAGCGGTGCGCTTACGCTGACCAACTGCAACATCCATGGTAACAATGCTGGAACCGTCATAGGTGCGTTCGGACTAGGTGGAGGCATTTACCACGCAGGCTCATCGCTCAAACTGAACAATTGCAACATCGGTGGCTTGGAGCCAAGTCAAGCCAACACCGTAGGCGCGAGCGGCGCAGGTGTGTTTAGCAGCGGTCCCTTTACGATGAATGCGGGCTCCATTGTAGGAAATTCTGGAGTTGGGCTTGCTGTTGGTACGGGCACAACCGCAACGCTGAACGAGGTGATCATTACCAATAATACTGAACACGGAAACGGTGGCGCGGGTGTGTTGGTACTAGGCACTGCGAAAATCGCGAACAGCGTAATTGCAAACAACACGGCTTCCGGTGGCTCAGGGGGTGGAATTCGGAATGCCGGAACGTTAACGCTGGTTAACAGCACAGTGTCCGGCAATAGCTCAATTGGTTCGGGTGGTGGTGTTTACAACTTCAACGCGACTGGAACCCTGATCAATGTGACGGTCACCAATAACCGCGCCGATACTGATGGCAATAGTTCTGGTAGTGAGAATAGCGGCGGAGTCCTTCAGGGGGGCGGTACCTTACTTCTGCATAACACTATTGTCGCCGGCAACTTTCGTGATGCAAATGCGAGTATCACTGCGGACGACATAGTATCCCCGATTAGTCCATCAAGCTCCTTCAACTTGATCGGCTCATGCATTGGGTGTGGCCTCTCCAATGGTGTCAATAACAATCAGGTCGGGGTTGTCAATCCCAGGCTTGACGCTCTCGCCAACAACGGCGGGCCGACAATGACACATCTCCTCTTGCCGGGCAGTCCGGCGATCAATGCAGGCAGCAATGCACTGCTGCCGCCTGATACTTTCGATCTCGATGGCGACGCTGACACTGGTGAGCCGTTGCCGATCGATCAACGTGGCCCAGGCTTTAATCGCATCGTGAACACAACTGTTGACATCGGCGCGGTTGAGACAAGCTATTCGATCAGCGCCACAGCCGGGGGTGGCCAGAGCGCCCAGATCCGAAGCGCTTTTCCAACTCAACTGCAAGCAACAGTCAAAGAGTCGAACATTGTCAGGAATGGTATTTCTGTGAGCTTCACTGCGCCTACCAGCGGCTCAAGTGGGACGTTCACCGGTGGTTCCACCACAGCAGCGGCCACGACTAACGCGAGCGGCATCGCGACTGCGCCAGTCTTTACTGCAAACGGCACGGCGGGCGGTCCCTACATTGTGATCGCCAGCCTGGGTGCAGGCCTGCCAACTGCAGCCTTTAGCCTGACCAATCTAAAGGCAGTCACGAACACGGCAGTTTCTTCTTCAGTTAATCCAACTGCGGAAGGTCAAAGCGTAACTTTCACCGCGACTGTGACGTCGACAGCCGGCACGCCAACCGGAACAATTCAATTTAAGGCGAACGGTATCAACCTGGGCGCACCAGTAGCTCTGGACCTGAGCGGCGTTGCCACTTTTGCTACCTCAGGCTTGTCGCTTGGAACCCACGTCATCACGGCCGACTACAACGGCGATGCGAACTTCCTTACTTCAACGGGATCGCTCGCGGGCGGTCAGCTCGTGGGCGGTATCGTGCAGTTTAGCGGCGCACTTTCTGGAGTGGATGAAAGCGATCTACGTGTGAATCTTACAGTGGCGCGCAGCGGCAGTACTACGGCCGCGGCCAGCGTGAAGTTCGCTACCATCGATGCGGCTGGGTTGCAGAACTGCAACGTGTTTAACGGCGTCGCTTCGCCGCGGTGCGACTTTATCGTGCAGAGCGGGACCGTCGCGTTCGCTGCCGGAGAGACTTCCAAGACCTTCTCGGTCGCGATCATCAACGATTCGTACGCGGAAGGAACCGAGAACTTCACCGTGACGATTAGCAATCCGTCGGGCGCGACGCTCGGGGCGCAGTCGAACACGACCGTGATGATCGTCGATAACGAAAGCGTGACCGGACCGAACCCGATCGACCAGACGCCGTTCTTTGTGCGGCAGCAGTATCTGGACTTTCTCGGGCGCGAGCCTGATCCGCCGGGTGAGGCAGCCTGGATCAGCACTATCAACAACTGCCCGCCGAACGACACGACCTGCGACCGGATTCACGTCTCGAGCATCTTCTTCCAGTCAGCCGAGTTCCAGCAGCGTGGCAACTTCGTTTACCGGTTCTACCCTGTGAGCTATGGGCGAAAACCTGACTACTCGGAGTTCGTGCCGGATCTGGCGAGTGTGAGCGGGTTTCTCTCGGACGCGCAGTTGGAAGCGGCGAAGCTGGCTTTCATCGCCGAGTTCATGTCACGGCCGGCATTTGTGAGCGCCTACAACGGGCTGAATAACACGCAGTACGTAGACACGCTCTTGACCACGGCGGGCGTGACGCTGGCGACCCGGCAGGCGATGATCGACGGGTTAAATGCGGGCACGCTCACGCGCGCGCAGGTGCTGCGGCACATCGCGGAGAGCGCAGAAGTGGGGACGAAATATTTCACCCAGGCGTACGCGGTGATGGAGTATTTCGGCTATTTGCGACGGCAGCCGGACGCATTTTATCTGGACTGGATTGCGGTGTTGGACGGCGGTGGCAGCCCGCGCACGATGGCCATCGGCTTCGTTAACTCGACGGAATATCGCCAGCGTTTCGGCCCGTGAGAAAGGGTCTCCCGCCAATGAAACATGATCAACTCCTCCTGCTCTTCACTCTGAAGAAGTGACATGTTTATAGCCGACGAGTTGCTGAGGAGTCTGCACTCCGTTAGGAGTGCGATGTTCGGAACTGTTTAGATCTCGCTCCTAGCGGAGCGAACACGATATCAATCAGTCCCCGCGTCTATAAACATTTCACTCCTCAGGAGTGAAGACAAATCTTCTGACCCTCTCAGAACTAATTCCCCA
Organism: Pyrinomonadaceae bacterium; assembly: GCA_963826235.1. GTDB lineage: Bacteria > Acidobacteriota > Blastocatellia > Pyrinomonadales > Pyrinomonadaceae > PSRF01. The sequence goes on from CAWGWE010000005.1 coordinate 174,861, forward strand.
CCGCCACCTGAAACTGTTCGAGCTTTCCGTCCGGCATCTCATAAGTCCAGGCGCGGATGGTTTTGTCTTTGAACCGAATCAAGTACACCCGGCCGGTCATTCCGCCGCGCAGGCTCTGGCTGGTTTGCGTGAAGGATTCCCACTTGCCGAGTGGGCCAAGGCTGCTCTTGAAATCCTCCAAAGCCTGTTCGTTGAAGTAACCATTCGCATTGTCGGTAAAAAGCGGGCGCTCAATCTTTCCCTGCTGTAGTCCTTCCAGAATCTTTTTCGCTTGTTCCAGCCTGGCCGACGTGGCTGAATCATTTGTCACGAACAGCAAAGGCGGAATGCCTGAGGCGATAGGGCCGGACGCGCCGCCACTATCTTGATTCGTCAATACAACGACCGCCACGCGATCGTCCGGAAAGACAATGTTCGTCGAGGTAAAGCCGGAGACTCCACCACCGTGCGAGAGGGCGCGGCGGTTGAGTGCGGAAGTGACAGTCACGCCCAGTCCGTAATTCGTACCCAATCCATCTCGCAGCAATGACTCAGTTCCGAGAGCGAGATAGGACGCCGGTTTCAAGAGCTTCCGTTCCATGAGCGAGATGTTCCACTTCGCGAGATCCTCAGGCGTCATCGCCAACTGTCCTGCGGCAAACAGCCAACCCTTGCCTTCTTTCGGAGCGACTCGCAAAGGACCAAGCGCATAGCGCACATACCCGACCGGATCGCTTTCAGTGAGCCGCTCCTGATCGACATCCATTACGCTTGTCATTCTGAGCGGCTTGAAGATGTTCTGCTGCAAAAACTGAAAGAACGGCATCCGCGCGACCTTCTCGACAATCACACCGGCAATGACATAGTTCGTGTTGCTGTATTGCCATTTCGTGCCCGGATCGAAGTCGAGGGGAATCTTCGCCCAGGTATCCATGAGTTTGCGCGCGGTTATGGGCTCGAGCATCGGTCTCATTACGTAATCCTGTGGCCAGTAGTCCTGATAACCTGACGTGTGCGACAGCAGTTGTCGAATCGTGACTTCATTCGCGCGCGTTAAATCGGGAATGTACTTCGCAACTTTGTCGTCGAGAGACAGCTTTCCTTGTTCCTGCAAAAGCAGAATCGCCGCCGCCGTGAATTGTTTGCTGATCGAGCCGATGCTGTAACGCATCTGTGTGGTTGCCGGCACCTTCGGCTCGACCTTCGCATCGCCGTACGCTTTGACGTAGACGAGCGCGCCGTCTTTGATGACCGCGATCGATGCGCTCGGCACGCCGGTCCGGGTCATTGTGTCAGTCACCAGCTTGTCAATTTTTTCCGCGCTGTCGGGCGCAAGCTGTGTTTGGGAAAATGCCGGGAAAGCAAAACCGAGTACGATGACAAACGAGCAGATTGGAAGTTTAGAACGACGCATGCTCTGAATACTCCTCTAGGCAATGGCGAGTTTCCAGTTTCGAGTTCCAAGTTTCGGGTTTCGGGTTTCGGGTTTCGTATAAGTCGCGATTCAAACCGCCGGCGATGGGATTGTCTCATCTCCAAATGACTCCACATCGTTTACTCATGGCAGGTCCGAAGGACCGTTATTAAATAGCCACGGCCGTGAGGCCGTGGTTTGGAGTAGTACAACAATAGAGCGCCGAAGGTGCGGCATTCGTAATGTCGGCCCTTCGGGCCTCGATTGTTTTGGTGACTTGTTACCCCGACCTGACGGTCGGGGCTATTGCATGACGGCGCTTCGCGCCTCAGGTTTTCGCTGTCTCAACGTAAAAGTTTCGATTAACCGCAAATGTTTTGATGTCTTCCGAGAATTCAAAAGTCTGCTCTACTTCGCTCGGCGTTAACTGAATTTCCTTGCCATTGATGGTTACGCGAACTGGCATCGCGAATCCTTTGACGACTCTTTCATAGTTAAATTCCACCGACTTTCCGTTTACTTTGTATTTCAACAACGGGATGTTAGTGGTTCGCAGGTATTGGTCAAATACCTTGCTGAAATCAATGCCTGCCTTGCCGCTAATATACGACTCAACCTGTTCGGTTGTTACGGTCTGATGCCAGAAGTCAGCATTGAGTCCACGCAAGATAGACAGCCATTTCGCGTCGTCGTTGATAATGTGCCGAATGGTGTGCAACATGTTCCCTCCCTTGGGGTACATGTCTCCTGACCCTTCTCTGTTTGTTCCATAAACACCGATAATGGGCCGGTCGTTTTTGATACCGCGCCGAGTACCGACCACATAATCTTCCGCGTCCTTTTTCCCGAAGTGGTATTCGACAAAAAGGTTTTCCGAGTAGTTCGCAAAACCTTCATGGATCCACATGTCGGCAGCGTCTTTCATTGAGATGTTATTGCCGAACCACTCATGCGCTGATTCGTGAACGATGATGAAGTCAAATTTTAAGCCCACACCGCAGGCACAGGGGTCGCGTTGCAAATAGCCGTTCCTAAACCAATTGCCGTAAGTAACCGAACTTTGGTGCTCCATTCCCGGATAGGAAACTGTAACCAACTTGAAGCTGTCCTCGTAAAAAGGATATTTGCCAAACCAATATTCAAAGGCCTCAATCGTGCGGCGAACTTCCCTGAAATGCTTCATCGCCGCATCCTTCTGATGAGGCAGGACCCAATAGTCCAGGTCCAGCACACCAAATTTCCCTTCGTATTTTTCAGAGAAGTTTACGTAGTTCCCGATATTAACGTTGACCCCATAGTTATTGATTGGATTCAAGACTTCCCAATGAAAGGTTTTCTTCTTACCAGCCTCGTCATGATCGGTCTTTTTTAATCGCCCGTTAGAAACCCCAACCAGGTTGTCCGGCAGAGTCACACTGACTTGCATTCCACGATCGGGTTCGTCAGACCCATGGTCTTTATTGGGCCACCAAATACTTGCTCCAATTCCCTGAGCAGTGGTCACGATAAAATGTTCTCCCAGGTCATCTCGGCCCCAGGTTATCCCACCACTCCACGGCGGATTCTTGCTTACAACGGGAATGCCTTCGTAAAAGACTTCGACCTTGTCTTCAATTCCTTTTGGAATATCCTTTTCAAACATTACCCAATAGACATTTCCTTCCCGTTCAAATTTGAGTTGCGAGTCGCGGTGATTGATCTTTGTGATTGCTAAGGGCGGCTGCAAATCAATTTGCATTTTGTTTCCAGATTTTACCGTCCGGAAGGTTATCGTGTTTGACCCTTTTAAGCTTCGCCTTTCAGGTAAGAACTCCACTTTCAAATGGTAATGCTGCAAGTCCCACCATTCACGTTCGGGCGTTACTGAACCTCGAAGTCTCTCCTGGCGAGTAATATCTTCGGTTTGAGAAAAACGACAACCCGCACCGAAATGCATCTGTAGCAACACTGTAAGTGCAATTACTTTTAGTTGACGCATGTGACCTCTTTGAGAATTGCAGTTCGTCACATTGCCGATTGCCGATTGGGGGGTAACGAACGGATCATTAGAAATCGGAAATTAGCAATTGGCAATCTAAGAGACCCACCGTGCACCTTCATTCTAAAAGTATCCAACATTCCAGCTTGAGTGGTCCACTGGGTAGACTAACCACTCAGCGGCAGCCAGCTATGCTTCCTAACCCAGATACATTTAGACTTGAGTGATCCACCGCAGACCGTATGCAGCTTTCTACATTCTGTTCCTCCTTACTGTCTTTCGAGGCAGTTACTGGTTTGCACCACTTGAAACTGTCGCAATGTTTGGAGCAGAGTAAGCAACGTTGTGGGGGCCAATCATTAATTACTAACTACGCGATTCAGGAGGAACGAGGATGACGCTTCGAGATTTCTATCTAAAACGGGCAAAGGCAGAGTTTCCCGTCTTTCTAAAGGTGCTGAGGGCGTTACCCGCAGACCTTAGCTACAAACCACATGACAGTTCACCCTCGGCCGAGCAACTGGTTTGGACCGTGACTTATGAACTGAAAGCATTGATCGATGCAGTCGAAACCGGGAAGTGTGAATGGGAAACCATCAAGCCACCGAGTCGGGATGAGATGATCGGAATGTTTGAAAAGTGGTCGAGTGAGTTACTCGACAAGGTTGCCGCCCTGGACGACGGTTCCCAGCAGCGGAACGCACAGTTTCTTTATCAAGGAACGGTGGTAATGGAAAAACCCACGATGGAATTTATTTGGGACTTCATGTTCGACGCGATCCATCATCGTGGGCAGTTGAGCGCGTATCTCCGACCCATGGGCGGAAAGGTCCCTTCGATTTATGGGCCGTCGGCTGATGACACCGGGATGTAACAGGGCAAACGCAGCCGTGGAAAAACCGTACGTCATTAAACCCCCTGCTAATCGGGGATGTGAAAACTTAGGTACGACGAATAACCCTGAAAGCGTTCGCGAATTCCAGCCCAGGGTTGCGCTTTGGTAACCCTGGGGAAAGACGCATTCATTTTATCCAGGACACAACTCTGAAGGAGTTGCGTCGCCGTTCGCCAACCGAGTAAAAATCCGCTCACCGGCACGCGCGCCTTGTCCCGTAGTGATTTAAGTCACCTGGCGCGTGGTGGTTTTCTGAACCCGCGTTAATAGTTAATAACTAGAAGGTCTCCCCATTATTCAACCCTAAAACTTGGAGGCTCGCTATGTACGATCCCACTCGGTACAACTGGGAACTAAAAGAGTTTCAGCCCGCAAGAGCTTGAAAAAAAGGCTCGACAGTCTGCCAGCAGGATGGGAAGTGTTTACAATCCTTACGCGCGGATCCAACTTTGTAGTAATTGAGAGACGCCCTCAACCTCAACCTCAACCCTGAATAACGGGTAATGTAGACAATCCTGCATTGGTCGGGGTGAGACGCGTTAATGTACCGCCGGGCGTCCTCGGAGTGAGTGCCGGGGACGCCCTTTTCATTTGGTGCCACCTAATGACGGATTTGTCCCACGCGCTAGACAGAGACTTCCATCGATGCCGGGCACAACATCAACGTGGTTTGCAACCAGGATGGGCAACTGAAGGCTCTTGAGTTGATACCCCGACCGCTGTAATATCCGCACCAACCCGAACCAATTATCATAAAAAAGGAGTACAGCCATGCGATCCGTTCGAGTTCTCCTAGTCACTGTCGCCGTCGGCTCAACGTTGATTGGATTTCATCATAGTTCGTTCGCCGCAGACCGACTCAGCCGCCCCTGGCCACGTTCATTACACAAAATCGGCCGAACAGGATAAGCCGTCCCCATCGGGCGCCCTGGCGCCGCGTCTGCAGAATCTTGGCAAGCACGTGTTTCCCGTAACCACGAAGAGCAAAGAAGCACAGCTTTTCATGAACCAGGGATTCAATCTATCGTTTGCTTTCAATCATGCTGAAGCCGCCAGGGCATTCCGCGAGGCAGCGCGACTGGATCCGCAACTGGCAATGGCTTATTGGGGTCAGGCGCTCGTCCTCGGTCCGAACATCAACGCAGCAATGGACCCGAACAACGAGCCCATGGCTCACGAACTGGTACAGAAGGCTGTCGCACTTAAGTCGCACGCTTCGCCACGCGAGCAGGCTTACATCGACGCCTTGGTAGAGCGTTATTCAGGAAAAGCCGCGGACCGGCAGGCGCGCGACCGTGCTTATGCCGCGGCGATGCGCAAACTTTCTGAACGCTTCCCTGATGATCTCGACGCCGCGGCGCTTTATGCAGAGTCAATGATGGACCTGCGACCCTGGGGCTACTGGTCACGCGATGGCCAGCCCTATGAAGGAACGGCCGAGGTAGTTTCAGTGATCGAAAAGGTCATCGAAAAGAACCCGCTGCATCCGGGAGCACTTCACCTCTACATCCACTTGATGGAGTCAACCGAAAAGGTCGACAAAGCGGAAGGTGCCGCCGATCGCTTACTGACACTCATGCCTGCTGCCGGACACATGGTCCACATGCCCGCGCACATCTATCAACGCGTGGGCCGCTACGCCGACGCAGCGCGCAGCAACGAGCTCGCGATTGCGGCTGATGAGGACTACATCACACAGTGTCAGGCTCAGGGGCTCTACCCGATGGGCTATTACCCACACAACATCCATTTCCTCTGGTTCGCGGCAAGCTTCGACGGCCGCAGCAAATTGGCAATAGATTCAGCTCGCAAGAGTGCTTCGAAGATTCCTGATGAAGCACTGAAACAGATTCCCCTGCTGGCAATATTTCGCATCGTGCCCTACTACGCGCTCACTCGTTTTGGTAAGTGGGATGAGATGTTGAAAGAGCCGGAGCCGCCGGCATTCAGTCCGTACTCGAGAGGCATCTGGCATTACGCCCGCGGTATATCGCTCGTGGAAAAGGGACAACTTGACGCAGCGGAGCAGGAGTTGGCGAAGATCAAGGAGCTGCTTAAAGATCCGATTCTTGATCAGCCACTCTTTTCGCCGAACAAAGCTCGGTCTGTGCTTTCCATAGCGCCGGAGGTTCTTGCCGGACAAATCGCAGCAGCAAAGAAAAACTACGACACAGCGATCGCTCATCTTGAGCGCGCTGTTCGTTTGGAAGATGCATTGGTTTATACCGAACCTGCGGAGTGGCACTATCCGCCACGCCAGGCGCTAGGCGCAGTACTGCTGGAGGCTGGGCGAGCTGCAGAAGCGGAAACGGTTTATTGGGCGGACCTGAAGCGGCATCGCAATAACGGCTGGTCGCTGTTTGGATTAAACCAGGCCCTGCGCGCCCAGGGGAAGAATGATGACGCGACACTCGTAGAAGCACGCTTCAAAAAATCATGGGAGCGCGCAGACATCACGCCCGCGAGCTCTCGCTTCGGACGGCCGATGACGGCACAAGCGAGCGTTGGATCAGCGAAGCCGTAAACTTACTTGCAGCTCTGCGACCTGATCAGAGGAGGGCAGTCTTAACGGGCTGCCCTTCTTTTGTAATGCAAATGCTCAATCAAAACGTCGCTGACGCGACGTCAAGATGTGTATTGGGTTCGAACCCGGCTTTGAAAAGCCGGGCTAAACTCAGGTGGTCCGCTACGCGGCCCACAGGTCAATTCGATGACGGTCAATAGCTCAATAATGATCACGGGCTCGCGTGATATCGATCGCCAGACGGCGCGAGCGCTATTCGAACAGCACCTTTCGTCATTCCTCTCTCAAGGCAGAACCTGGCTCGCGGGAACGGCCCGCGGCGTTGACGAGTGGGCCCTCGAATGGCTTTTGGAGAACAGTGAAACCTGCTGGACTGTAGTTCCCTACACGCGTTTCAAAGCGTCGCAACGTATTCAGACATTGCTTGAGCAAGTCGACCGGATCGTCGAGCTACAACTCCCAAAGCGCAAAACTGCAAACGCGATTAGAAATCGGCATATGGTCGATCTTGCTCAAATTGTATTTGGCTTTTGGTCGAGTAAGGGCGGCGGAACTGTGAAGACTCTTAAGTATGCTCTAAGGCAGCGGCGGGAAGTTCACGCGATCCCGGTGGCGTCGGCAGACGGCAAGAGCAGTCGGCAGTAGGCGGTCTCAAGTCTCAGGTCTCACAACTCCAGAAATTTTTCCATAGATGGAAAATGTTTGGGACTTGGGACTTGAGTCTTGAGTCTTGAGACTAGATTAGTCGTGTCTCGCCTGCGACCATTTTTTGAACATCGCCTGATGAGTGCTCCGCGCCCACGATCGTTGTTCAGCAGGGGTTCTGCCGCTGGCCGTCACAGCTCCGTTCACCGGTAAACGGTCGTCGGGCTGCCCTTCCGCTAGCCAGGGATTGGCGCGGGCCCACTTTATCGGATCAAACGATGTTGGCACTGGCTCATTGCCCGTTTCATCGTTACTGCTTGAAGAAGGTGTGGGCGCAGGCAGCGATTGTGCAGTTGCCTTCATCCGGCCCTTTCCCTGCCGCTTCAAAAAACTAAAAATCATGTGGCCACCAACGACGCCATCTGCGTCGGTTCTACCAAACTACCCCTGTTCAAGTGGGCGATCGGATCGCTGACCATACGAAAGTCGACCTCGCCACCGCCTACGGGGACGAGTTGCTTAAGCAGGCGAGCATCAAGGGCGACCGGTTTAAAGTGCAGCATGGCGGTGTTGCGAGCGCGAGCAATCATCGCATCACCCCTACTGTGAAAAAGCGGGACCAGAAAGCGGCCGCGGTCGTCGGAAGCAAACCAATCACCGTTTGCGCGGCGCATAGCATAAATATGACTCATAAAACCCCAATTGATTATTAGGCGCAGCAGGAGAGCCGTCTGTGCGCTAGACCGCTTATAGCTATTAACCCCTCTCACCACTGCCGTTCTGCGACGCAGAAAAATACCATCGCCCAAAAAACTTCGCGTATGTGTGTTGTCGCACGGACAAACATACAGTCGCGAGTTCATAGTTGAGTTGCGAGAGGTTCTGTTTAAAACCCCAGGGGGAGATTTGCACTCGGTTAACTTTAGCAACACCGTCGAGGATCTTCAGATCACTGATCCTGGTGGTCGAGGATGTTCACGAAACCCGCGACGGCATTGAGAAGTTGCTGCAGGCGGACGGTTATCGCGTGGCAGTCGCACGAGATGAGCGAGATGGAATAGAGAGTGCTCAGCGACGGTCCCCTGACCTGATTCTCGTAAGTCTGGCCGGCTCACCAGGCGAGGTGATTGCCACTGCACGCCGTATTCGGGATCGCGCCGGAGTCGGAGAGCATGTTCCAGTCGTAGCATTCTGCATAGAAGAAATCAAAGAGGGCGATGAAGTTGCGCTCGGTCAAAATGTACACGTGACGCGACCAGATAATTTTAATCAATTGCGAAGCCTGCTCATGCGCCTGTTGAGCAAGATTCCCATAGCCGTGTGAAGGACTACACTACTTTTTCCGCATACCTAGAGAAACAGAAACCATGAGCTCTGCTAACAACGCCGAAAAACCATTTGTCTTCCGTTTCATCGAAGCGCCCTCAACGGTACTTTTGGAGTTAACGAACGTCACTGAGGTGAATCTGAAGTCTATCGAGATCCTGACCGTCTTCCTGAAAGATCAGGAGACGCCGAACGGCCCGTCGCAAGCTCATATTCGGTTCGATGGCATAAAAGCCATGCAGCCGAAGGAGCGAGTGGTGCTGTCGCATCGTACCTGGATCAATGGAAAGCCGGCGGCGGCTGAGGCCGATCAACTAGCCAGACTAAAGATAGTTTCCGGAGAAGTCAGTCCCTACGTCCTGAATATTTCCTGGGAAGATCCAGCAGGCAAGACACGTTATCAACGCGTGCCAGTGGGACACTAAACAGACATCAAAAACGTTGGCGATGATATGTGTGTCAACGCACAGATGCCCTGCCGGCACTAGTCTAAATTCCAGCTCGAAACTCAAGAAGAAGGTGGTATCTGGATGTCTGTCAATAGGCAATGGGCCGGCGCGCCAAGCAACATAACTTCTTCCCTGTCGTCCAGCGAAGTTAAACACGTCGTGCTAATGGTTGAAGACCATCAGGACGCGCGACCGGAGCTAAAGCAAGTGCTGACACAGAAAGGTTACCGCGTCATCCATACCGACAACGGGCAGGATGCTGCTCAACATGCTCGCCAGATCCGTCCTGACTTGCTGGTGGTGGACATGGACGTGCCGCTACTTTATGAGCTAATGGCTGCGCGGCAGATCATAAAGCTTGCGCGGGTAGGACCGCTGCCGGTGGTAATAGTCACTCATGAGGAGAGTGTAGATGCGACGCCCCTGTTAGAGCTTGGCGCTGATCGAAATGAGTATGTAACTCGACTTTCTGACTATGCTGAGCTGCAGCCATTGCTTGACTATTTGTTACCCGTCCTGCCGCGCGCAGATGACTCCAGGTTGAGGGTCGAAAGCAATCCTCTCATACCGCTACCAGCAATAAAGTTTGATTAAAGTGTTCTGAAGACTACGGGGCGATCTCGTGCTTCGCGCGAGCCTATGCGGTGCTCTCCGATGCCTGGAGAATCTCCTCAGCCCGTTCGGCATCTTCGCTCTTCAGCACCAGCCGGACACCAATTGTGCGTTGAAGGTGAGGCTCCATTCCGCCACCATCGTCCTTGAATATGAACGTTTCCACGCCTGCATCCTGAAGCCTTTGTTTAGCCATTTGGGCTTCAAGCTCATTATCAAAAACTCTCAGGACAACAATCTCTTCTGACATGGCGTTTGGCCTAAGCGGCAACACCTTTCCCATAAGAAACACACTGGGTAATGCTTCCCATTAAACCATCCAAATCGGGTTTGCACACATACGCACAGGCGCCTGCTTCAAATCCACGTTTCTGGTCCGCTTCAAAGGCGGCGCCTGAGAAAAAGACAACAGGTGTTTTGGGGTGACGCTCGCGGATTATCCGGCACAATTCAAAACCATCCGTCCCGGGAAGCCATGTCTCGAGCAAATAAAGGTCGAACCGTTCTGATTCCATCAGCGACACAGCCTTCCTCGCGTTGTCGACGGCGGTAACATCAATCTGCGAAATTGCCAGTAGCGTGCATAACATTTCGCGGGAATCGTCGTGGTCATCGACATAAAGAACACGAGTTTGCGGGTAGGATGGCAGGATTGCCTCCTCATTAAGGGGTTTTGTCGCTTGTCATTAAGGTATGCCCAGTAAATGAGGGAGTCTGTGCGTTTACACACATATAGATTGGATCATCGGGTCATTGATTCATTGAGCTCATTGGGTGATTGGGAGATTGGGAGATTGAGTGATTGAGTCATTGGGTAATTGAATCTTTGAGTCATTGAATCATTGAATACAATCTCTAGGTCGATCCATGCCCTTCCGCAATGATTCAATGATCCGATGATTCAATGATTCAATGATTCAATCTCCCAATGTCTCAATCCCGCCGTTTGTGTGCTGACGCACAGACGGACAATGTTGTAACTGCTATCCTGCACTCTCGCTACACCAAACCATTAAACCAACGAGAGCTACTCCTGCTTGCCTAGTCCTTTTGGTTTTGTTTACAGAACCAGAAAACAGAGTTCTAAATGTATAAGTCGACTGCCCTTCGGGCACCACCACTTAACAGTCTGCTTGCAGCGCTTCCCAGGGATGAATACCGGCGCCTGCTACCGAAGCTGGAGCTGGTTCCTTTGGTCTTTGGCGAGGTGATCTATAAGGCTGGCGATGTCATACACCATGTGTACTTTCCCACAGCAGGGATCCTTTCCTTGCTCGCGGCAGCTGAAGCGCGAGCCACGCTCGAGGTGGGCATGGTGGGGCGGGAAGGAATGGTTGGCCTACCCGTTTTCATGGGAGTGAAGATTTCGCGAGATGCGGCTGTAGTGCAAGGAGTCGGCGCGGCGCTGAGATTGAAGGCAACAGCCTTTCGCAGGGAGTGCACAAATGGTGGCGCTTTGCCGGGGCTATTACGTCGTTACACCCACTCGCGATTGACGCAGGTGTCGCAGGGCGCGGCCTGCAACCGCTTTCACTCAATTGAGGCTCGCCTGGCGCGTTGGCTGCTCATGACTCGTGATCGGATGCAAGGAGACGAATTCCTAATAACGCAGGAATTCTTATCAAACATGCTGGGTGTGCGCCGCGAGGGTGTTAATAGGGCCGCTAGCGCGTTACAACAAGAGAATCTGATCAGTTACAGCCGCGGAACGCTCACCATATTAGATCGAGCAGGTTTGGAAGCCGTCTCTTGCCGCTGCTACGAAATCATAAAAGACGAACTTGATACCGTTCCTTAAATTGCTACTCTAAACAGGCATAGCGGCTTAACCGAGAAGCACTTGAGGTTATATGTGGGTTAGCGCACGGATGGGCCACACCTACCTGTGTTAAGAAATCAAGGCGGACATTATGACTTCCTCGCACTAGTGCCCATTGCCAGGGCACCTTCAACACTTAACCGAGCGCGATTTGCCGATGCCATTCACCAAACCTTTTATGCCAGTGCGAAATGGCGATGACTGGCCCAGAGAGAGCCCGACGATGACCCCTTCCCAGCGGGCAGTGGAGGGATTACGGACCTCGGAAATCCGCTACCGCCGACTCTTTGAATCGGCACGAGATGGGATCCTGATTCTTGATGCTGTCAGTTTAAAGATCACGGACGTAAATCCGTTTATGACTGACTTGTTAGGTTACACACAAGAAGAATTTCTAGGGAAGGAACTTTGGGAAATCGGTCTGTTCAGCGATAAGGAAGCAAGCAAGCGCGCCTTTCAGGAGTTGCAGCTGACGGGTTATCTCCGCTACGAAGATCTGCCCCTCCAAAGCAGCGAGGGCCAGCGGCGTGAAGTTGAGTTTGTCAGCAATGTCTATCAAGAAGATGGCCGACCAGTAATCCAATGCAATATCCGTGATATCACTGACCGCAAACGAGGGGAGGAAGAACTTGGGCTGATCTTAGAGCGCGAGCAGGCGGCACATGCTGAGGCGGATAACGCAAACGGCATCAAGGATGAGTTTTTGGCATTGCTGTCACACGAACTGCGCACTCCGCTGACTTCAATACTCGGCTGGTCAGATTTGCTGAAGGAAGGAACGCTCGATCACGTTGCAGCGCAACGGGCTCTTGAAACCATCGGACGCAACGCCCGGGCGCAACGACAACTGATCGATGATCTGCTCGACACTTCGCGCATCATTACCGGCAAGATGCGACTCGAAGTGCGACAGGTCGAACTGGCGCCTCTGATTGAAGTCGTTGTTGAGGCGGTCCGTCCTGCAGCAAATGCCAGAAACATTCGGCTCCAGACAGTGCTCGATCCGTTAAGCAGTCCGATCTCCGGCGACCCTCAGCGACTCCAACAAATTATCTGGAACCTGTTAACGAACGCGATCAAATTCACTCCTAAGGGCGGAAGCGTAGATGTACAGCTTGAGCGGATTGAATCTCACCTCGAACTTGTCATCACCGACACCGGACGGGGAATTGAACCGGCCTTTCTGCCCCACGTCTTTGACCGCTTTCTGCAGTCCGATTCGTCAAGCACCCGAAGGCACGGCGGACTGGGACTCGGTCTTTCGATCGTGCGGCAATTGGTTGAGCTGCATGGCGGAACCGTAACGGCTCTAAGTCAGGGTGCAGGACAAGGCGCGACTTTCAAGGTCATCCTGCCCCTGATGAGCGTTCGTCACCTGCCAGGCTTCGTGGAGACCACGCCCACCCTAATGGCGCCTAAAGCTCGAACTGACCAGCCGCTATCGCTTGCTAATTTACGTGTGCTGGTTGTTGATAATGAGCCGGATGCGCGCGAGCTGATCGCTGCAGTATTAAAGGGGCGCGGCGCGGAGGTCGTCGCTGTCGATTCCGGCATTGAGGCCCTGGCAGAACTGGAGCGTCAAACGTTCCATGCAATGGTAAGCGACATTGGGATGCCAGACATGGACGGTTATGCGCTGATCAAGAAAATTCGGCGGCTGCCGGCGGAGCGCGGGGGAAGGCTTCCGGCGTTAGCGCTAACGGCCTACGCGGGCGCCCAGGATCGAATTCAAGCGGTGAAAGCCGGGTACCAGACGCACATCTCAAAGCCGGTTGAGCCTGCCGAGTTGGCAGCTGTGGTGGCTAGCCTTACTGAAGGAAGACAGGACTAGCTCTTGTGCTTAACCGCGGGTTATGGACGGCTTCGCGGGGATATGGAAAGCGTCCGGATGAATACTGCTTAAGGAGTTAATAATGACCGACGCCATAAAACAAGACGTGAATACGGAATCCGTAAAGTTCAAGGAGGGGGTTGAAGCGGGACTGAATTCTTCAGAGGACACAAAAAACTGGCAAGCCGGAAATGAGTTGGGTCTGGAACTCAAGGATGAGAGCGACAACACTGAGCAAATCTCAGAAATGCTTCTTTTGGACGCCTCGGTTCCGCTCTTCCTGAGAGACACTGGTGGCGGTAATAAGGGAAACGATCAGGATGAGAAGGACGAGTCGGAGGAATAGCCTTAGGCCTGGGCCACATCGCTTCCGAGCAACCGGTCAAACTCGTTCTTGACCACCCGGTAACACTCGCAGACTTGCTCTTCCAACTTCGCGCGATTGAGGATCTTGATGTGACCGCGAACGTAGCTAATTGCCCCGTCATCCTGCAGGCGACCGGCAGCAACGGTAACGCCTTCTCGACGCACGCCCAACATGTCGGCAATCAGTTCCTGAGTCATGATCAACTCGTCGGCTTTCACGCGATCGTGGCTCAGCAGTAGCCAGCGACAGAGTTGTTGGTCCACCGCATGCAGTCGATTGCAAACAGCAGTCTGAGAAATCTGGGTAATCAGTGCCTGCGTGTAGCGCAGCAGTAACTGCTGAAATTTTCCACCCCGCCCAAATTCGTTTTGCAGCAGCTTTGCTTTCATCCGAAACGCCTCGCCGGCACTCTGCACTACAGCCCGGTTCGGCATGGTCCCGCCGCCCATGAACAGGGCAATTCCCACGACACCGTCGTTACCGGTCAACCCCATCTCTGCGCTTGAGCCGTTTTCCATCGTGTAAAGCAGAGAGATAATTGCCGTCGTTGGGAAATAGACGTAGTCCAAGTGACCGCCGAATTCATAGATGACTTCTCCCAGTGAAAATGAAACTTGCTGCAACCCAGGGAGCAGGCGTTCGTATTCTTCGCTCGGAAGTGCGGCCAGTAAACGATTATTAATTGGAGTTCTTTTGGACACGGGCGTGAGTGGTTCAAGTGAACTCGGCGACGGCAATCCACCTGGGCGAAAGAAAAATCTGGCGCATGCCTTACATGGAAAGGCAAAGCTTAAGTTACAACCCTCGGCGACCGAGCTTATCACATATGTTATACACCGCACATAAGCTGCTTCTAATTCTGTAGGGGCGGCACTCTGTCGCCGCCCCCTTCGTTTGAGATGAGGACGCTCACGGAGCGACGCCCCTACGAGGAATAACCCTGCCAGGGAGCAACGTCTTGCCACAAATGCTCGCACGTGAGCAATTTCGGATGCCAATTGACCCTCATCGCCATCGCACTCGCCATCGCTACAAAATGCTGAAACCTGTTCTCAGTCAAGACTTTCGTGTTGGTCGACACGCAAACATAAACGTATGGGGAGTGGGGAGTTTCGTGGCCCGCTTATTGCCGATAGTGATCACTGAATGCCGGCCCGGCGCGCTAACCATCGTTCACTCGGTAAAAGGGACAGGCCTGGTGAGGAAGCGCGTCGTTCCAGCATCTTTAGGTTTGCCATTATTGCCGGCGTCGAGCCCCTGTGCAACAGAAGGAGACTGCTATTTCCCTATCCACCTTAAAAATGAAAGATCAACGTGCGCTGGAAATGAGCGCTCCAGATCGGACCATTATGGTCGTGGATGATGACGACGATCTGCGAACGTTGGTTGAGGGATTATTGCGGCGCGCCGGCTACATTGTGATTGGTGCTGCCAGTGGTCCGGATGCTCAGCGTTTAGCACTGAAGACACTGCCGGCTCTTATCATCCTGGACATCGGAATGCCCGAGATGGACGGCCTCACCACGCTTTGGCAAATGCGCAAGCACGATGAGTTGGCTACTGTGCCGGTCATCATTCTGTCGGCGTACGACTCGTATGATTTGCGTGGTGAAGCAGTGAGCGCCGGCTGCCAGAGCTACTTGCCGAAGCCCTTCGAGCCAGAAGAATTGAAAACCCTGGTGTACCAACTACTTTCGTAGAGGTAGGAAACCGGAATCAGATGCTTGAAAGAATGAGCGCGCCGAGACCGAGAGCGCTGATACCTGCAGCGATGGTGAAGGACCACTCTATGACAGGAACTGGACGATTAAAGATTCGACGAGAGATAACCAGCCCCGCTTTCCATCCATCCTGCTGGTAGATCGGAAAGAGATTTCCCAGTGCCAGCGCGAGATTGATAGTGCCAAAGAATGTGCCTAAAGCAAGAGTTCCCAGCAAAAGGTTGACCATAATTCCCGCGAGCAGAACGAACAGCTGTTGCACCAGTGTGCGTCGCTGCAATGCCACCATGTCCATTCTGATGTAGGCGCCGAGCGGCAGAATGCGAAGCTTCAAAGCTATACCGCGAGCACGAGTGCTCAGCATCACAGGGCCCCAACCTAGTCCCGCTTCATTAATCGCAATCCGGCAGAGACGAGCAGCGACTAAGTGACCAAGCTCATGAGCTACAAGAGCGGCAGCCAAACTGAGGATGAAATTCAGGGCAGAGACGTCGGTCATTCGTTTCTTTTGAAATTAACGTGAGAGAGTTGCTATTCGCTTTTCAAGAGATTTAACTGTGCTGAGCTCTTCCCTCACGTCGAGTATCAAGATGAGTGGAACACTCGCTAAAACGATCGCTTCCAACACGCCGATACCGGTCGTCATAACAACCCCGAGAAAGAAGGTAAGCGTAAGCGCACAGAGATACAGTCTGATGACAACCATCCAAAACTCCTTATCTTGAAAGATAGATAGTTGCAATCAGACAGGGTTTCCAACGCGTATGCCGCGATGTTAGACCTTAGCTGGATTGCCAAGTAGGAAGGTGGGACTGAGCTTCGGCCAAACGTTTCAGATTCATTAACTGTTTCCGCATCATCACTAAATCGCCCCAGGGAAGAAACCTGCGCATAAGACGACCCTTTAAGGTGGGTGAGTGCTGCACCACCAGCTTTACCAGTAACCTGCAGCCGGCTCCACCTTTGCGAACAATTAAGTAACTGACGGCGATGTCGCCAAATAATGACCTGGCAGCGCGAGATGGTTTCAGTCGGATTGTGAGATGCTTGTTTGAGTCGAAGCTGGTGAGGGTGAAGATCGTCATCACACTCTGACCTGTTTCTAATCGCTCTAATCCCGGAGTAAGTTCTTGCGGACTTCGCCGGCCGCGGTTGTCAATCCAGTCGTAGCTGTAAGGGGCAGCGCGTAACTGACAAAGCCAGCGAAATACAACCTCCGGAGCGGCGTTGATTGTAATGCCACGATAAAGTTGCGCGTCAATGCGAGTCAGTAACGCGTCGCAAGGAAAAGCAAATTCGCGCTCTGCGGCAGTAGTTCCCCAAGTTTCGCTGACAGACATGCCTAAACTCACTCGCTCGATTGATTAACGCTGAGTGCTACACCTGCGCCAGCCTCTTGCGCCGAACTCAACGTTGAGCGACTGCAATATATCCTACGGTTTCCCTGGCGCAAATTATGGGTAGCTCCCGGGGTTTGGCTTCGTGATTGCTAAAGCACTTCCAGGTTCTGATAATTAAAGTTAAGCGAACCAGAAGGAAACAAAGCTGGCCCTGCGATGTATGGTTGCCAGCCAAGAGTCATGCCAGTACAGAGCAAAGATCTTCACGGTAACGTTCCCGATCAATCAGGCGCTGCCCTTTTGCTGATTGACGTGGTCAATGATTTTGAGTTTGACGGTGGCGAGAAACTGTTGCCCCTCGCTTTGCCAGTCGGCAAGGCGATTGCTGAACTCAAGCGGGCAGCAAAACGGGCGGGCATCCCGGCAATCTACGTCAACGATAACTTCGGCAAGTGGCAATCCGATCTCAACAAGATAGTTTCGCATTGTCTTGAGGATGAAGTCCGGGGCAAGGCGTTCGTGCAAATGGTCACGCCTGAGGAAGATGATTACTTCGTTCTCAAACCAAAGCATTCGGGTTTTTTTTCGACGACTTTGGAACTCCTGCTCGAACATCTGGGCGCGCGCTCACTGATTCTGACTGGTATCGCAGGAAACAACTGTGTGTTGTTCACCGCCAATGATGCTTACATGCGCGATTTCAAACTCTTCGTGCCCTCTGACTGCGTCGTCTCAGAAACTGAAGCAGAGAACAAGTATGCGTTGGAGCAAATGGGAAAGGTGTTGAAGGCGGATACCCGGCCGGCGATGGAGTTAGATCTGGAGAGGCTTAAGGCTGGTATTGAGTAATCATGTCGCCAGAATTTTGTTAGAGAATTTGCTCAGACAGGAACTGAATGCTCCTCAAACCAAATTATTGTTTTAGGTTATAGCTAAACCAATCTTCGATCGATTCCGATTGCAGATCCTGCCTGACACGACTTTCGATCTTTTCCTGAGCATTCGCGATTGCCGTCGTGATCAGGGAATGTGAAAGGTACTCAGCCTCATTGATGCCCATCTTCTTAAACAGCGACTGTATGGAGTTGCCATTGAAATGCAGCAGTAAGGGATCATCCAGGGAAAAGTAGAAGCGAACTTCAGGCTCGCATGCGAGTTGCGGTGCAAAATCGAGCAGCGCTTGATCCTTCGAACGACGTGGATGATGCTCAAGTATCAGCACCTTCAACGCCGCCTTGTTAGGCCCGGAGGTGTGCAGCCTCGGGGGCGGTTGAAATGACCTGGCAGTGCCGACCCAAACCGTTCCCGGCGCCGCCTCGCACAATTGCGCGAAGTCATACGCGGAATAACTTCGATGTAGAATATTGGCGTCCGTGAGACTGCGAATCAGTTTGGTGAGCGCAACAGGAAAATGAGAAAGAACGAGGACATTGTTCCCCGCCTCGACTTCCGAACGTATGTCGCCGACGATTCCTGAGAGCTTTCGTTCGCTGTCGAACCAGACTTTGTCATCGGCAAGTGGCATGTCTCAAATCAGATGGCAGATGACAGATGTCGGATTTCAGATGGCGGATGTCAGAATAGCAGATAGCAGATAGCAGATGTTAGATCCCTGATGTTAGGTCTCAAGTCTTAAGTCTCAAGTCTAAAAGCCTCATTGCTCTGGCTGTGCCTTAATCAGTGAGACTAAAGACCTGCCATCTGCCATCTGCTATCTGACATCCGCCATCCGCCATCTGCCATTTGACTATCCGAATGGTTCTTCAATCGACGGACTTTGTTTTGTGAAGAAACGCGGTCCGGCCTCGGTGATGTACAAGCAATCCTCCAGACGCATACCAAACTCGCCATAGATCACCACCGTCGGTTCATCACTGAAGCACATCCCCGGTTGGAGCGGTGTCTTGTTCCCGCGAACGAAGTTTGTCCACTCGTGACCATCGAGACCGATCCCGTGACCAGTGCGATGCGGCAGGCCGGGAACCTTGTAATCAGGTCCAAAGCCGGCGTCGACGATTACTTTACGCGCCGCCGCATCCACCGCTTCACACGGTGCGCCGACGCGCGCTGCCGCAAAGCCTGCATCCTGCGCACGCCTCTCGAGATTCCAAATCTCGCGTTGCCGCGGCGTCGGCTTGCCGAAAATAAAAGTACGAGTGATGTCGGATTGGTAACCATCCACGCTACAACCACCGTCCATCAAAACCACATCACCCTCCTTCAGTTGTTGCGGCGTGCTGCTGCCGTGCGGAAAAGCGGTGTACTTCCCAAAACTACAAAAGACTCCGCCACTCACTCCAAGCGCGCGAAAGGCAGCGCTACAGTTGCCGGAAAACTCGCCCTGCGTCATGCCCTCGCGCATGCTGTCGTGCGTAGCCTTGTAAGCAACAATCGTTATGTCATTGGCACGCTGCATTAACGCCAGCTCCGTAGGCGCCTTAAACATGCGGCAACCAGCGGTGATGGGATCGGCGCTGACATACTGAAAACCAGGCGCGGCTTTGCGAATGCCGTCGAACAGGAAGAACCGCACTCGCTCTTCGATACCAATCCGCCCAGTACGAAGTCCGCGATCGCGAAAGATCTCGGCAACACGTCTGTAGGGGCTCTCGTCTTCTTCCCAGGTACGGATGTCATCGCCAATCTTGATCAATTCACGAGCGCGTTCTTCTTCAAACTTCGGACAAACCCACGCCACCTCGCCGCGAACCGGGATTACAAGGGCAAACATGCGCTCACTTGTTCCCCAGCGCATGCCGGTGAAGTAGAACATACTGCTGCCGGGCTCGAGATAGATTGCAGCGATTCGATTCTCGCGCATCAGGCGTCGGGCTTTCTCGATACGTCCACGACGTTCGTCGAGAGTAATCGGCACCACGCCGTCAGTCATTGGCTTCAGTTTGCGAATAGCTTCTGGAGCTTCGCGCTGTTGCACGGGCTCAGGTTCATAGGCGCCGGCGGTTATGAGATCTCCACCGAGGAGCGTCACCCCCGCGATGCCTGCTGACAAACGTAAAAAGTTTCTTCGATCAGTACACATATTCTTTGCTGCAAGCCGCTCAAGATGAGTTATTACAGTTTGACATCCTACACGCCTCATAACTTAAGTCTCAAGTCTCAGGTCTCAAGGCTCAAGTCCAAACATTTTCCCTATACCATTTATAAGTTTTCACTTATCAACGGAAAGACCGAAAGATTGTTCAAACCTTAAACCTAAAACCCGACACGGGACACCCCACATCTGCCATCTGCCATCTGCCATCTGCCATCTGACACCCGACACCTGACATCCGACATCTGACATCTGAGATCTGAGATCTGACACCTGACATCTGACATCTGACATCTGATATGGAACGTGATAGATTTGCCAACCCCAATCGATCACAGGAGCAACTAATTATGGTGAATGAAACGAAGGCGGTGGAGATTTCTTATGAGGTGCGTGTGAAACCGGGACGAGAGGGCAGCGATCCGGAGGCGCCGGATTGGGAAGTTCTGGAGCTGGAAGATGGTCAGGTAAAAAACACTGCCGACATCTACGATAACCTTTCGCTGGCCGAGGCAAATCAGATTTGCGGGATGTGGACTAAGAAGAAAGAAGAAGCCGCGGCAGGTGAGAGCGCGACTACACCTTGAGATTTAATCTGAGAACTGTTGTAACGACTGCTTGAACGTCAGATATTGACCGCGATATTTATCGTACGTCGCGCGATTTTTATACTTAAATCCGAATACCCTGCGAATATTGAGGTCAGTGTTTTCCGTATCCTCGAAGGACCGCGTATAGCTCCCATCTTTTGCCTTGATGGTTACGCGCCTCACGTTAATCGTTCCCTTCTGTTCAGCCTGCTGCGAAACATACTCTTCTTTTCCCGGATCGATTTCGACGTCGGAAGGCTTGCCGTTCCACTGTGGCGCAAAAACATAAAACTCCGCGCTACCATCTGCAGCTGTGAAGACCGCACTGTCGTATTGGCCATCAAACGAGATACTTTCGAGTGAAGGGCGAGCCTTGAAAGTGAAGGGATACTTGATCTCAAACCACGCGCCTTTGTAAGTGCGCCAGTCGCTCTTGCGCGACTGTGCGCTCAACCCGACCAAAGGCACAACGGAAATAATTGAGGCCCAAATGACAACGAGATGTATTTTTGCAGGATGCTTCAACGAGGCTCTTCTATCGCTTAATGCGACGAGAGTCAAACCGCAGCAGAATGTGGTGAATTCTTCTGCGGTCTAACAGATGAGAGGAAGGCTCTAACTGCCAAGACGCCAAGAACTCCAAGAACGCCAAGAATTTTTAGGTAGTCTGGAAGGCGAAAGCATCTACCGCGAAGAAGCAAGAAACGCCAAGGATTCACAAGCGTTAAGTTGAATTAGATTTCGATTTCAATTCAACTCTACTGCTTGAAAATTCCTGGCGGCCTTGGAGTTTCTTGGCGTCTTGGCGGTAAATTGACTAGAGAACGCCTCGTCAATTCAAAATGTAACCGAGGAATTTTCCCCCAGCGGATTCAACGATATGTTGCGACGTGTGGCCGCGGCGAACGCGCTTTCGCTTTGATTCAACTACCACCACGACACCGTAAATATTTGGCGCCAACGCCTTCACATCCGACGAAGCCGATAGTGCCGGACAATCGATAATTACGTAGTCAAAATTCGAACGTAGGCTTTGGAGATAGGCCTGGCACATTTGCGGACTCGAATGCCAGCCGGCGATTCGCATCGGTCTTTCCGTCGCAAGGCGTTCACCACGTCCGGCCGCTGACAAGATTAGAAGGTTATCAATGCCTGTTTGCGCGCACTGTCGGAGGACATTTCTGGAATCCGCCGGCTCCAAATCATGAAAAGCTCGAGCGTCAACGATGACCACACGCTTTTTAGTATTGGCGGCCAAATTCCTGGCAAACGACAGAACAACAGAGCTGACGTCTGCTTCCCGTGAGGCCGAAGTAAATGCCACAACGCGATTATGCAACTTGCCTTCGCTATCGCCAGCTTCAAATAGGATATTAATTAATTCGGAACGCACACCCACCTCTGATTTCCGACCTTGTAATAAGCACGGCTTGTATAAGTGATTCATATTCATAATCGGGCGGTACTTCCGCATTGTAGAGGTCTCTAGCTAGGCAGCGCCCTCATTAAGATTGAGCGCGAAACCCCTTCCCAGCCTGCTGGCAAACTCTCTGGCAGACGTTTATGATTCCCTGCCCTACTTCAAGCCCAGTCGTCAAGAGGTCTGAATGTTCGAAGCACGCGCTGAAACCAAAGTCGCATCCATCGATCAAATTCGCGCTCAGTTCCCGGCGCTTGAGCGAGTTCACAACGGCTTTCCCGTCGCATACTTTGATGGACCGGGCGGCACGCAGGTGCCGCGGCAAGTGGTGGATGCGATGACCGACTATCTTTATTACCACAACGCCAACACTCATTGGGCCTACCCGAGCAGCGCCGAAACAGACGCGGCTATCGAAGCGGCGCGCGTTGCCTGCGGCGACCTGATCAACGCATCGCCGTTGGAGATTGCCTTCGGCGCCAACATGACAACGCTGACCTTTCATCTAGCCCGAGCTCTTGGTGCGAGTTACAAACATGGCGATGAGTTAGTCGTCACGGAGTTGGATCATCACGCTAACGTTGCGCCCTGGCATCGCGTTGCGATTGAGCGAGGTTTCAAAGTTCGCACTGTGAAATTGGTTCCAGAAACTGGTCAACTCGATTGGGAAGACTTCGAACGGGCGGTCAACTCGCACACGCGTTTAATCGCAATCGGTGCAGCCTCGAATGCGCTGGGCACAATTAATGACACGGCCCGCGCGATTAGAATGGGCCGCGAAGTCGGGGCGCAGATTTTTGTGGATGCGGTGCACTACGCACCTCACGCTCTCGTCGATGTGACCGCGGTTGATTGCGACTTCCTTGCCATGTCTGCTTACAAATTCTACGGCCCGCACGTGGGTGTAATGTTTGGTAAGCGTGAACTTCTGGAAACTATCGATTTTCCCAAACTTATCCCCGCGCCCGATACCGCTCCTGAGAACGTGGAGACAGGCACTCAGAACCAGGAAGGAATGGTCGGCGCTGGAGCGACGGTGGATTTTTTAGCCGGCCTGGCGCCTGGTTCGTCGCGGCGCGAAAGTTTGTCACGCGCCTTTGCAGAATTGCATCATCGCAGCGCGTCACTCGTGAGACGGTTGTGGCAAGGACTGGAAAGAATACCTCGCGTCAGGTTGTACGGACCGACTCCTGATCAACCTCGCACACCCACCATCGCTTTCACCATTACCGGCGTTGCTTCAACGGAAGTTGCGCGCGGTTTGGCCGCGAAAGGTTTGTTCCTTTCACATGGTGACTTTTATGCAGCCACGGTTGTAGAGCGACTAGAGCTTGGTGAAGAAGGTTTGGTTCGAGCCGGTTGTGCTTGTTACACAACCGAAGAGGAAGTCGATCGGCTTGTAGATGGAGTCGCGGAGATTTCTCTAAGTTAGTCCAAAGTCCAATGTCCAAAGTCCAATGTCCGCTAACCAACCATCTTCGATACTGTTGGACGCCCAACGTAACGTGTGTATCCGCTAAAGAGACTTTTGACCTTTGGACCTTGGACTTTGGACGATGGCCTTTGGACTATTTTTTAACCGCATTGATAAAATCCGCTAACAACCCATACGCTGTGCTTTGCAAATTCGGACGATGCGAAGTGATCGTCAATCCCGGCATCATGTCCAACTCAAAATGCACGGCCAATGAGGTGCCGCGCACATTTCCCAGCGGTTCCGTAAGCGACACCTGCTCTGGTTTGACAGTAGCGCTGACAATCTTGTCGTCGGCGAACTTCGCGCGGGCCATCAGTTTGTACGGCTTCCCTTCCGCCCGTGCCGCCTGTAATGAACGGGTAGTGAGATCACGAATTCCCTCACGACGCACATCGGCAGGCGTCAATCGCATCCCCATTAACACGTTTGCTATGGCGCAAATCTTTACGGTGGAATCCCAGCCATCGACGTCGTGCGATGGATCAGTCTCGGCAACTCCCAGCTCCTGGGCCATCTTCACTCCCTCTGCGAATGACCGCCCCGCTTCCATCGATTCCAACACCACGTTTGACGTGGAATTGAAGACGCCCGTAAAGCCGCGCAGTTTTACCGCCGGTAAGGTTTCACGGAAGAGCGAAAACACCGGGGCGCTGTCCAGCACGGTAGCTTCGAAGAAGAATCGTTTGCCCGCAGCTTTTGCCAGCTGATTCAGCTCATCGTAACCATAAACCACCGCGCCTTTGTTGGCAGTGATTGCGTGCGCGCCGGACTTCAAGACAGCGGCGAGATATTCAATCGCAGGTTGACCATTTTCATGATTAAGAGACGTTGTTTCAAAGACTACATCCGGTTTTACCCGCCGCAACCAATCGCTCAGACCCTCGGCACTCGAGCTATTATTACGCAGCTGAGCTGAATCGATCGTTGCCAGCCCCGCGGAGGTAACAAGCCAACCCAGACTGCGCGAGGCAATGCCCGTGATGCGAGTTTCAATACCGTAAAGATCGCGCAGGTCACTCGCTTTTGCAGCGAGCAGCCGCGCTAATGCTTTTCCGACATTTCCAAAACCGATAAAACCGATGTTGTAGTTTTTCATCCTACCGATTCGAAGGGAGCAAAGTTATACTACGCATGCCGGTACAGTACGGGAGCGGTAGGGATTTGACATTGCCGATTGGGCGATTGACGATTGCAAATTGGGAGTTTGGGCCAAGAGTCCAAATCGAAAATGAGAAATTGGCAATCGGCAATGTCAACGCTCCTGTACTGTACCGGCGGTCCTTCCGAAATTAGCTCGCCGATCCAAATTTCATGAAACAATATCACGATCTGCTGAAATCAATTCTGCTTCATGGCAAAGAGCATCACGATCGAACTGGCGTTGGCACCATCTCTCATTTCGGCTATCAAACGCGATTCGATCTACGTGAAGGGTTCCCTATCGTCACCACCAGGAAGATTCCGTTCCGTTGGGTCGCCGAAGAGTTGTTCTGGTTTCTTTCCGGAGATACTAACGAGGCAAATCTCCGCGCTAAGGGCGTAGATATCTGGGCGGAATGGGCGGACGACGCCCACACGAGGCGTTTCGAAAGAAGCGCCGGCGATCTTGGACCGGTTTACGGTTATCTGTGGCGTTCGTTTGGCGGACGCTATCCTGAACATGATGGCATCGATCAAATTGCGCGACTCGTCGGCGAAATCAAAAACAATCCTAACTCTCGCAGGCTAATCGTTACGGGCTGGGATCCACGCGAGGCCGACAATGTTGACCTGCCGCCATGCCACACATTGTTTCAGTTCAAAGTGGAAAACGGCAGCATTCTTCATTGCCAACTTTATCAACGATCCGCCGATGCTTTTCTTGGAGTGCCCTTCAACATCAGCTCCTATGCGTTGCTGACGCATATGATTGCGCACGTTTCGGATCTGCAGGTAGGCGAGTTTGTTTACACGCTCGGCGACTATCACATTTACAAGAACCATCTGGAGCAGGTTAACGAGGTGCTCGCGCGCGAGCCACTCCCACTTCCACAGCTGGAGATCATCGATTCCACCGATCGCTTTCGCGGACTCCAGGGACTCCTCGATATGAGGTATGAAGATTTGAGCCTAAAAGGTTACCAGTCTCACGGAAAAATAGCGGCGGCGGTGGCTGTCTAATCTGATGAACTTTGTGCTTTGAACTTTGAGCTTTGTGCTTGTCCCTTAAGGGTTCTGGGGTTGCTTTCATTTGGCCTGCATTAGAAGAAAAAGAAGAGATACTCAGGGCGAACTCAATAACGAAGTACTAAGTTCAAAGCACCAGGTTCTTAAATCGAAGATTTAATCTTATGATTATTGGAATCGTCGCAGTGGATAGGCAAGGCGCAATTGGCAAGGGCGGGAAACTGCCTTGGCATTACTCCGCCGATATGAAGTTTTTTAAAGAGACGACGACCGGACATTCCTGTGTGATGGGCTACAAGACGTGGCTGACACTAAAGCGGCCGTTGCCTAATCGTTTGAATATTGTCCTGAGCAGAAGTGCCGACATTGAACCACAGGAATCTGTGTTGGTTATGCGAGACGTCGAGTCGGTCTTGCAGAAGGCCAAGGAATTACCCGGAGATCTTTTCGTCATCGGAGGGGCGCAAATTTACAGCGCCTTCCTGCCGCATCTCGAT
Source organism: Pyrinomonadaceae bacterium (assembly GCA_963826235.1). Taxonomy (GTDB): domain Bacteria; phylum Acidobacteriota; class Blastocatellia; order Pyrinomonadales; family Pyrinomonadaceae; genus PSRF01. Next base: position 200,963 of record CAWGWE010000005.1, read on the forward strand.
AAATGGATCGTTACCGAAGTGCCATTGACGGTCGAAGGAGCTGACACGTTTGTCCCCGAAGATTATCTGGAAGGGTTTATGCCCACTTCGGAGAAAGATCTGGGTGAACACTTAAGGGTGGTCTTTTATGATCGCGGCGCCGGTTTCTGAAGGACAACGTGGTACGGGAGCAATAGAGATCGCGTTCGTGATCTCTCAGGTTAGGAAGGGGGCCTGCCCCCGCTCACGATTGCCAATTGACGATTGCCAATTGCCAATTGTTCCTGGGCTTCAGCCCAAACTAGTTCACATTGAAGAATGAAATCCAACAGAAGGTAAAAGTCAATCGGCTATTGGCAATCGCCAATAGGGGGCGGCGGCAGGACCCTTCCTAACCTGAGAGATCACGAACATAACGCCCCACACTGTACTGAGAGCAATGGGCTCTAGTCCGTCAGTTTTATGTCCAGCACATCGTGGCGCGTAATGATGCCCACGATGCGTCCATACTCTTCCACCAGCACCGCAGGACTATTCTGTAAACGCCGCGTCACTTCACTTGAACTTGCATCGACGTCAACCGTCGGAAAACTGGCTTCCATCACCTCACTAACCGGAGATTCAAGCAGATCGCGATTCTTTACCACCTTTGAAAGGGCGCGATTCTCGCGAACGGATCCTACTGGTCGCCCATCCTCAAGCACCGGCAACTGCGTGAGCCCCAACTCGTTCATCTGGGCGAGCGCGTCCGCCAACTTGGCATTCGGCGCAACCCACACTAGCGATTGAGGCGCCTGACTTCCTTTTGTCCCTTTGATCAGGCCCGCAGTTATCTTCTGCGGCTCGAGCAAACGCTTCTCCTTCATCCATTCGTCCGAGTGATGCTTGGTGAGATAGTGCTCGCCGGTATCACAGACGATGAAAACGATCACCGCGTCCTCGGGAGCTTCGCGCGCCACACGCAGTGCCGCGGCGACATTTGTGCCGGTTGAGCCACCGCAAAACAGTCCTTCGAGGCGACCCATCTGGCGCGACATCTCAAACGACTCGCGATCCGTAACATTGATGACGTCGTCGACATACTTGATGTGAACATTCGGCGGCACAACTTCCTGACCAATGCCCTCGACCAGATACGGAGTCGCTTCGACCAGTTTCCCGGTTTCTTTAAAAGTCTTGAAAATGGATCCGTAAGGATCGGCTCCAATGATCTTGATACTGGGATTCTGCTCCTTCAAATAGCGTCCGGTTCCTGAGATCGTTCCGCCAGTGCCGATGCCGGAAACAAAGTGCGTGACCTTCCCGTCCGTTTGTTCCCATACTTCAGGACCGGTAGTGCGATAGTGCGCTTCTGGATTCGCAGGATGTGAATATTGATCGGGATAGAACGAATTCGGTGTTTCGGAGGCAATTCTTTTAGCGGTGGAAACGTAGTGGTCTGGAGTTCCCGGTTTGGCAGAGACAGGGGTAATCACAACATCTGCACCGAGCGCCTTCAGATACCGAGACTTCTCAACTGATGACTTGTCTGTCATCACGAAGATGCACTTATAACCCTTGACTGCAGCGGCGAGCGCCAATCCGATTCCGGTGTTTCCGGAAGTAGCTTCGACAATTGTGCCACCCGGTTTGAGTATCCCTACGCGCTCGGCGGCCTCGATCATCGACACGCCGATCCGATCTTTCACAGAGTAACCGGGATTAAGATTCTCCATTTTCGCCAGCACCGTGGCCCTAATGCCACGCGCCATGCGATTGAGCTTGACGAGCGGCGTCCGCCCAACAAGACCCAGGATATTGTCGTAATAATGCATTCGCGATCTCCGCAGCGGATTTTGTTAAAAGGGAACTCTATTTGTAGCAATGTCCAACGTCCAAAGTCCAATGTCCACTAACAAAAGAATGGTTCTAATCCCTTACTTTCGCAAACGGACCTTGGACTTGGACGTTGGAGCTTAAACCTGTCTTAAAAATGTTGAGGCCCGGATGCGCTCTCCCCTTCGCATCCGGGCCTCTACCATGGCCACTCACTTCACAAAGTTCTGTCAGTGACCAAGCTTGATCGCTACCGCGTTATTTTAGTAACTACGGTTTTTGTCGCGAATCTTGTAGGTATAAATGGCCGCTCCGGCACCACCAGTGATCGCACCGATAATTGCGCCTTTCTTGCCGCCGATTAGGCCGCCGAGCACTGCACCACCTACCGCGCCCCCCGCCGTAGTGATTTTGTCCCGATGCCTATCCCAAACATTGCGGTCCTCTTCGTAACGATACCTGTCATTCCGATAACGTCTATTCTCGTAACGGTCATCGTAACGGGTCTGAGCAGCTCTGCCGGAATAGCGTCGGTCACGCGTTTGCGCGTCGGCAGGCACGGCCGCGATGCTCAAAACAATCAGTGTCATCAACGTTGCAATTAATTTCTTCATCTTGTTCCCTCCGCCTTTCTTCAGCCGCAGTCCATTTGGCAACGACCGTGCCAACCAGCGATGCCAACAAAAACCAGCAGAATTGCTGACCAATTGGCTACTACTGGCAATCGTAGAAGAAACAAGGAGAATTCAGGGTGATCAGATCGTGCGGGTATTTAACGGTTTGGGATGGAAAAAAGAAAAGGCTCGCTGACGCGAGCCTTTGATCTTTGGTCTTTGATCCTTAATCTTTGGTTTTTGGTTTTTGCTCTTTGTTTTCTTAAATGGGACGTCTCGAGCCTGCGGTCAAAGATCAAAGATCAAAGACCTAAGATCGTCTTTCGTCAGTGCGATGCAGAACGCGCATGAACAAGTCGTCTCATGCGATCAGCAAACAACACATCAATCTTTTGCGGTTCAATCAACGCGGTCACTTCGCCCTGGCCAAATGTGGGGTGCATCATTGTTTGTCCGGTGCGATAGGCCCGCGTCTGGTCGTAGGGAGCGCCCGGGTCGAGTTTGCGTCGGGTGCCGGTGGCTGCGCCGCTCTTGAAGCTGCCCACGGTGCCGCATTTAGGACACGTCACTCGCGAGATCTTGCCGCGCTTCGTTAACGAAGCGATCACATGACCCCGCTCCTCACCACACTTCACACAAAGCTTCTCGACACGATCGCCAACCACAAATGCAGGTTTCTCGGCAGTTTCGTCGACGGTAACTTTTTGCTTATTCACGATGTACTCCTTTTATCACTATTTGTAACGATAGGTTATGCGACCCCTGGTCAAATCATAGGGTGACATTTCTACGCTTACGCGGTCGCCTACGAGGATCCGAATCCGGTTTTTCCGCATCTTGCCGGAGATGACAGCCAACACGACGTGGTCGGTGTTTTCAAGCTGCACTTTAAAGAATGCGTTCGGCTGCTTGTCGATGATAGTGCCCTCAGCCGGAATCAAATCGTCTTTTGCCAATCAATTTCTCCTTAAGAAGTTCCGAGTTTCGAGTTTCGAGTTTCGAGTTTCGAGAGACGTGCAGAGTCATGTTGTGTCAGGGTTCGAAGCCCGCGTTAAAATCAACCCGGAACGCGGAACCCGAAACTCAAACATCTATTTACCGGCTCGCTCGACGCGGCCGGAATGAGCGAGTAAACACTCCCGATGAAACAGCCGCACCACGCCGGTTGCCGTTCGTGGAACGGGCGGGAACGCTGGTTTGGTGATGTGTGCCGCCAAAACCGGGCAGTACTACTCGCTTCACACTCTCGCCAGTCAATCGCTCAATCGCGCGCATCGACAACTCGTCGACCGGTGTCACAATTGTGATTGCACGGCCCTGATTTCCTGCTCGACCGGTGCGACCAATGCGGTGCACATAATCTTCGGGGGCTGAAGGTACGTCGAAATTGATCACGTGCGAGACAAGGTCAACATCGAGACCGCGCGCGGCGATGTCGGTAGCAACCAACACCCGCGTCCGTCCATCACGAAAACCGCGAAGCGCTGATTCACGCTGCGACTGGGTCCGATCAGCGTGGATACGATTAACGCTGTGGTCACGCGCCGACAGAATGTGTGACAGCCGTTCCGCTCCGCGTCGGGTTCGCGTAAACACAAGCACGCGCTCAAAACGTTCTCGCTCCAGCAAATCCAGCAACAATGCCGTCTTCGACTCTTGCGCCACCGGATAGGCGGTCTGCTCAACCATGGCCGCAGGCTTGCCGCGCTGGCTGACTTCGATCAGCTTCGGATTGTTCAGAGTCGCTCGCGCCAGACTCTCGATCTCAGCCGACATCGTCGCCGAGAAAAGCAGTGTCTGTCGTTTTTCGGGGACGAGCGCTAAAACTCTGCGAATAGCCGGCAGGAACCCCATATCCAGCATTCGATCCGCTTCGTCCAGTACCAAAACTTCGACGGCCGAGAGATTCACTGAGCCACGCTCAACCAAATCCAGGAGCCGACCAGGTGTAGCGATAATTACCGCCGGGTTTCTCCGGAGTTCGTCAATCTGGCGCACCATACTGGCACCGCCGATTAACGTAACGCTGCGATTCGCCTTAGCCGCATTCAGCTCGACGTAGTTCTTTTCAATTTGCGTAGCCAGTTCGCGCGTTGGCGCCAGGACAAGCACTCGAGCTTTGCTGGTCGCCTTGGAAGTTGACTTACGTCGCGAGGCCGCAGTTGCAGGACCAGCCTCAGTTATCCTTTGAATTATGGGAAGTAAGAAAGCGGCGGTTTTGCCAGTGCCAGTTTCGGCACATCCGATCAAATCCTGTCCGCTAAGAACAACAGGAATCGCCTGTTGCTGAATCAATGTTGGTTCGGTGTATCCGAGAGACTCGCAGCTCCGCACCTGTGCGGGCGCAAGCCCCAGTTGAGAAAAATTCATAAACTCCTTTAGCGCAAACGCTACAGTCAAATTCTGAGGTGCGCATCTTCTTTTACAGTGGTCAGACGCTTCAGCGTCCAACATAAATTTGCATTCGCGCTCAGGCAGACGAGAACCGCAAAGCGGACTTTCGAATGCCGCTCGGCCTTTGTCGGGCGCGAGTGTTTTGAGGTTTTAAGGCAAGTCCGTAAGGCGGTTTGCCTGAGAAAGCTTTTACCAGCAACTAAGCTGCTCGCCTTACGGATTGTTACCGTTATAAAGAGCGATTCGGCATTGCCGAATTACCAGCGAGGCTCGCGATTGCCGCCACCGCCACCGCCGTAACCGCCACCGCCACCGCGATTGCCGCCGTAGCCGCCGCCACCGCCGCGATTGCCGCCGTAACCACCCCGACCACCGCCACCGCCACGATTCTCGCGCGGTTTAGCTTCGTTAACTGTCAGACTGCGACCGTTGACTTCCTTGCCATGGAACTGAGCAATAGCAGCTTCGCCTTCTTCCTTGCTGGCCATTTCCACGAAGCCGAAGCCACGTGAACGACCAGTGTCGCGGTCTTCCACGACGCTCGCGGATTCGACCGTCCCGGCTGCTGCAAAAAGCTCCTGCAGATCCTGGCTTGAGGTCGAAAACGAGAGATTTCCTACGTAAAGTTTCATTGTCATTAAATGTACCTGTCCCCTAAAGGGAATAAAGAGAAGCTGCGAATCGGAGTTGCTTCGGTCGAACGGTAGGAGCGAAGGGCCGGTTTTCGAATGCTCTAGGAGCGGCTTCTGAAGTTGAAATCAGCCTGCTCTCGAACCATCCAAAAACGCCAGCGCCAAGTCTTTTACGCGCGGGGCGCATCACCGTCGATGCGCGAGAGAAGGATTAACCGTGCGCCACTATGCACTATTATGGGAAATCTGGCAAGTCAGCACGGTTTAGGAATGGCAATTGCCGAATGTGTGGTTGCCGATTGATAATCGTACGTCGTTTCTAAAATGGCTGGAAAAGCAAATTGAACAGCAAAATGGCGAAGATACTGGAATCCACGTTCATTATCCTGGCCCTCGTGGCTTGCCTTTGCACCTCCGCCAACGCCCAAAAGAGGAAGCCTAAGCCAGCAAAACCGGTCAATGAACTTGCCCGGCTTCAGGACGAGTTCATTAAAGCGACCAAGGACTACAAGGCGAGTCTGGAGAAGTTACTGGCAACATATGAGCGCGACGTTGCGAAGGCAGAAGCGCACTAACACAGACCAAAGCGCTTTTTGAACAGGGTCTGATCGCGAAAACTCAGCTCAGCCAAAGCGAAAGTGCTCTGGCAGCCGCGAAAGACAAGGTTGCGGAAACCAACCGATTGATGACCAACGCCGACACTCAAATCGCGCACACCTTGCTCGAAGCTCGAGCCGAGGCGCAACTGGCCAGAACTCGTATCGCAAAGGGTGGCACCATCCGCACGACTTCATACATCCGTTATGCCGGCGCCGGTAGTTGGTTGTTGTCGGAATCGTGGAAGGTACAGAGGTTTTTCCAAGACACATTTAAAAAACAATTACCCGTTGCTGTTTTCGGCCAAGGGGCAATTCACGACCGCTGGCGTCTCGATCACCGGAACTCGATGGACATTTCCCTGCATCCCGACGGGCCTGAAGGTCAGGCACTCTTAAACTTCCTGCGCAGCAATGGAATTCCCTTCCTGGCTTTCCGCGCCGCGATTCCCGGCACCGCTACCGGTCCCCACATCCATATCGGAAGACCTTCACACCGGTATTAATCAGGGGAACAGGGGAACGGGGCAGAGGGGAGCGTTTCCGTCTCCCCTCTTCCAGTTCCTCTGTTTCCCTCCTCCCCTGTTTCCCTCTTCCCTGCTCCCCTCATTCCCTTTTCCCATTTCACTCCCTATTCCCCTGTTCCACTGTTCAAAGAGTAAGCACGCAGTTCATTGTCCTTGGCGATGTAGAGCAAGTTCACCACTTCATCGCTGATGAATCGCTCGTCAAGATCGCTGATGCGAACAGCGCGATCGGGCTTGCCGGTGTTCACATTCACTCCAACCAATCCATTGCCTTTCGGCAGCTCAGTGTAAAAATACATCCATTGGCCACGAAGAGTTGCCAGCCGCTGTCGCCGCCAAAGGAAACGCGATAACCGTTCGAGCTGCGTTGCCGGATCGATTCTGTCGAGCAAGCTATCTTCAACATCAATTGACGGACGGGATAAGTTCGGCTGAGGGGCGCCGGGAAGAAAATTGTCGCGCTGCGGGAAAGTACTCCGAGCGGCGAAAATCTTTCACTCACATAGTCGCGCGTGTAGTCGGTTGCCAGGCTGGACAAATTTGGCAGCACCGCTCGCGCAGTCAGGCCAGACCAACGGAAGGAGCTCAAAGCGCTGAGAGTCCTCACGCCAGAAAACGCTGCGGACGCGGTTCCACCGTAGCGAAAATAAAGAGCTGCCGCCCGGGCCGCAATGCCGGCAACCGTTCTAAAGATTCCCCGTCCCGGGGGATTGTGCCGCGAGCGCCACAGAGACCGGCCGTTAGCAATGTCAAAAGCGGCTAACTCATTCTTTCCGCCGACGACGGCCTCTCCGCGTTCATTCAGCAAGACGAAAGCGGCGCGCTCTACGCGGTGCGACAACTTACTGCGACGTTTGCCGCTGATCGCATCGATCAAAATAAGGTCGTCGCGATCCACGACAACGATAGTGTTGGGATCCGGCAGCACCATGTTGGTAATGCCTTTATCAGCGCCTTTGTAACGCCAGAGAACTTTTCCGTTCGCCACGTCAATCGCGCTAACACCATAGGATCCCCGTTCCACGGTGTCGCCATCGCGGAGGCGAGTAAACTGTCCGCCTGTGCGCACAAAAAGAACGTTGTTAGTCAGAATCATTTCCGGCGCGACGCCCAGGTCTTTCGCTTCCCAAATTTCCTCTCCGCTGGATCGAGAGATAGCGCGAACGCGGCCGCGACCGGAAACATAAATTGCCTGTTCGTCCGCAGTCGCGTCAGCTTCCGTAAGCGCAAGGCCCTCCTCGTTGATACGAAATTTCTCTCGCCTGCGCTCTTTTCCTGTCAGTGCGTCCACCGAAGTTAAGCCTTCGTAAAAAAGATAAAGACGATCGTCGAGAAATAGTGGTGGGCGATAGTTGTCGAGGGTGAAAGGCACATCGCCATCATCGCTCCATTGGGCCGGCATCATTTCTACTTCACTTTCGAGTTCGCGCTTCCATAACTCCCGGCCGTCGGTAACTTCAAACACATGAACCACTGGTTTACGTTTGCGACCTTCACTAACTTTTCCGCGGGCATCCCGGGCAAGTACAACTGCCAGCAATCTCGCGCTCGGCTCATAAGCCAGTTGCATTACCGACCCCCGCACCTTATCGCTTCGCCAAATCGTGGTGCCCGTGACCAAATCAACGGCCTCAAGCCGCGTCCGTTTGCCGTCATCAAAAGTTAAGAGAACAACGTCAGCTCCGGGAATTGGCGCGACGTCTGTTTCGTCCAGCCGCGCATTCTTGCGTTTCCACAAAACGTCTCCTGATTCGCCATCGACCGCATACAAGGATTTTTCTGTACCGGCAAGCAGCATTCCTAGTTCGGTTGACTGGTAAAAACGCACGCGACCATCGAGTTTGCTGGACCATCGCAGCGCCGCGAAAGTGTGTTGAGGAAGACAGCACAGGAGGAATAACAGCGCCAGACCGGTTAACTTAACTTTTCCTGGCAGGGAGGCTTCACCAACGACCTCATTAAAGAATTTCATTTTCCTACCCCCTCGAATCGAACCTGCTCGAATTATAGAAGTCGCGCTTGGCCAGCGACAATCATGCAGTTTGGGAGTGGACCGCAGTAACGGTCAACTCGGTACGGTACGGGAGCGGTAGCTGACCGATGAGGATTGCCAATTTCCAATTGCCGATTTTCAATTGGGTCTCCTAGCTAAGGACAATCGGCAATCGGCAATCTCCTGGTCGCAACTGCTCCCGTACTGTACCGAGTGGTTCCACCGCTTGATTTCAATCGCCAGCATCCAAGGTGCATCCACTACCCGAGGTTAGGAACTATTGCTCTCCGCCTTATGTTAAGATATTTGCGGTCGTTACCTTTGTCTCGGTTACGCACGGCAGTGCGCGAATCAACACATCGAGTCTAAAATTCATTAAGAGGTGGAAATGCCGGAGCTTCGTGGTGTCCAAGCAACTGAAGAGGTCAAAGAGGAGTGGACCTACGCCTACAAACTGTACAAAGCCGCACCAGGTGATCGGAACCCCAAGAACGATCGCGCGAAACGCATTGATTACGTAGCGGAAAAGATGAATTTGACGCACAAGCAGGCCAAGCGGCGCGTCAGAAATTACGAATCGTGGCAGCGCAATATCAAAAAGCGTTTGGTGGAACCATAACGCTCAGATGTCATGATCGGTGTGACTCCCACCTATACCGTTCACTCTGCGGTTCGCCGCGAGAGCGATGAGTGAATCTGATTCCATCTCAGTTGTCCTCTACGATGGGGTCTGCGGTCTCTGCAATCATCTTGTCCAGTTCCTCTTGAAGCGCGACGATCGCGATCGTATTCGGTTCGCCTCGTTGCAGAGCGACGTTGCGGCGCAATTGCTGCAGCGCCATGGCACGGATGCGGTTGACCTCGATACGGTTTACGTCGTGGTTGACTACGGCCAGCCCAGCGAAAGTTGTTGTCGCGGTCGGACGCAATCATTCACCTCCTGCAGCGTCTGGGTGGCGTCTGGGCAGTCGCTGCCGCAGGAAAGATCTTACCGAAGTCCTTCCGCGACTCTTTCTACAAGTTTGTCGCAACCAACCGCTATCGAGTATTTGGGAAGTACGACGCCTGCCAGATGCCGGAAGAACGATTCAAACATAAATTTCTGGATTAAGGGGAGAACCGGGGAAAGGGGCGAACAGGGGTCCGCGCGGAAAAACCAATTCCATTTTCCATTTCTTATTTCTCATTCGCTCGGTCAGTTTTGTTCAGCCACCCAACAGAGGCACACCCAATTAAGCATTCGTTGGCTGACTGGTGCCTCTGTTTTTGATCTTCGCTTAGCGAGGTCTCTGACCTCACAGTTCACTCGCCTGAACCGGAATGTCTTTAAATGAAGAATGAGAAATGGAAAATGGTTTTTCTTCGTGGACCCCTTCCCCCTTTTCCTCTTTTCCTCTTTTTCTTACCCAGCCTTCACTAGCTGCTTCCCTAAGTTCTCCCCCGCAAACAATCCCAAAAACGCACGTGGCGTATTTTCAAAGCCCTCGATGATCGTCTCTGCGTACCTCAACTTTCCTTCGGCTAGCCACTTCCCAAGTTGCACTACACCCTCAGCAAATCGCGGCGCGTAATCGGTTACGATGAAGCCTCTCATCAGCGCGCTCTTTATTAGCAACAGCGGCTGCGCGCGTAAGCCAACATCCATTCGCTCGAGGTTGTACATTGAGATCTGTCCGCAAATTGAAATGCGCGCACCTTTATTAATCTGCAAGAGCACCGCATCAGATATGTCACCACCCACGTTGTCGAAATAGACATCAATGCCCTGGGGACAAGACTCAGCCAAAGCATCCCTCACATTTGCGGTCTTGTAGTTGATAGCAGCGTCCACTTTAAGCTCGTTCATCAGATAAGCGTTCTTTTCATCGCTTCCCGCAATGCCTACCACGCGACAACCTTTGATCCGGGCAATCTGACAAACCGTGGTTCCCACCGCTCCAGCGGCGCCGGATACGACTACGGTTTCGCCGGTTTGGGGATTACAAATATCGAGCAAACCAAAATAAGCAGTCAGGCCCGGCATTCCCAAAACCCCCAGCGCTGTTGTGATAGGCGCCATTTTTGGATCAACTTTGTGCAGCTCTTCTGCTTTTGCCACAGAAAACAGGCGCCAACCCAACATTCCCATAACGATGTCGCCGGCTTGAAAATTCGGAGCCCGCGAATCGATGACCTCCCCCACCACGCCTCCGGTAATTACTTCGTTAAGGACGAAAGGCGGTACATAGGACTTGCGATCGTTCATGCGACTACGCATGTAGGGATCGACGGAAAGGTAGAGTGTCCGCAGCAACACCTCGCCATCTTTCGGCTCAGGGATTCCGGTCTCTTCGATCTTGAAGTTGTCGGTAGTTGGCAGTCCAGCCGGGCGGCTGTTCAAAAGAATCTGTTTGTTTTGCATGACGCCATATTACACCCGTGAAGGCTTCGTCCTTGCCGCCGGAGTTGGCTTCGCGGCGGCGAAGCGAACCTAAGACGACGCGTGATATCTGATATCCGGAGCAAAGCTCAGGGACCGTATTAAATGATCTTAAATAAAAAGGGCACGGCCCATTGGACCGTGCCCTCTCTACTGCTTCACCGCTTCTTTCTACTTCTTACCCTGCTGGGGAACCTGGATGTTCCCGCCTATCAGTGTAATCGGCGCGAAAGAGAGATCGGATACGGGAACGTTGCTGGGACTCCTAACTTGAAGTCCGAACTTGTCGCCAATGCCCGTCTCGCTGTTGTCTATTCCCGTGGCGCGGAAGCCGTAATTACCCACGCCGCCCACCGTCGCTTTGCCGATGATGATCGCAGTCGTCCCAACTATCGAAAGCGACTGCAGGGAATTGCTCTTAACCTTTACATCACCCGTGGGCCGGTGCTCGATGTAAATGAACGCGCCTTGAGCTTGACCGCTCTTCAAGTACTTCACGTTGAAGCCGAAGCTCGCGGGGAAACCGTTGTTGGTAATCGCTCCGCCGCCAGTGACAAAGCCAAGTGACGGATCGTAAGTCGCCAACACGGTGCTGCCGGCACCCTGGTAGTAACCGCCCACCGTAATCACAACGTCATAGACGTTTACGGCCACGTTACTCACCGTGACGCAGGCTCGGAGTGTTCCTCCAATTCCACCGCCGCTATAAGAGACAGCGCTCATCGAAGGTGCTGAGCCGCCTGCCACCGGATTGAATGTGAAGCTGGCGGTTGCGTTGGAGACGTCGCCCGCGCTGCCATCGTTAACTTCAGTAATGTCGGCGCAGATGGTAATTGGGCCTGCGGTTCCGCCGGCCGAGTTCACCTTGACAGATAAAGGATTCGAAGTTGCCGGCGTTGCTGCCGCGTCTTCCCTCGTAACTGTCAACGTGTTCGAGCCGCTACTGTTTTGGTAATACGGACTCGAGCTGGTAAAGGCTGCTCCTATCGAGTAGCTACCAGGGGCCAGGGTTATCGTGGTCGCGAGGGTAACGGCTCCGGGTCCGGTTACGGCGACTGGTCCACCCACGTTGCTGCCGTTAACGGAGAACTGAACCGATCCTGTCGGACTGGCACACGATGATCCGATTGTCGCACTAAGCGTCACCTGATCACTGTACTGCACTGTCGCCGGATCCACGGTTGTTGAAGTCGCGACCGAGGAGCATTGGTAACCCTCAATCAGAGCCACGTTGTCTATGGTCCAACCTGGGTTGCTCACTGTAAAGGCGCTGTCTGCTCCCGCGATCCAGCGAAGCCTGATGTTCTTGCCGGCTGCGGCGGCAGGCAATTGGATCGTAGTCGTGATGAATCCTCCGGAGTTGCCCGTCCAGGCTGGGCGATTCGACAACAAGTTTGTGTTGCCGTCCGCCGCGCTGATTAGCTTGTGATTGAAGCCGCCCTCAATCATGCGAGCACCGGCACCGGAGTCGAGGATGTCGCCGTAGGTTACGCCGCCATCGAGACTGATCTGAAGAATGCCGCCGTCCCACTCAAACTCCGAGTTGTAACTATGGCGGAAGGTCAGTTGCGCCGTGGACGAAGTAACTGGAATAAAGGGTGACTGGAGGAAACTGAGCGTGGTCGTAGCCGCGAATTTAACAAATGCGGCGTTCGGAGCACTCTCGTTGATGTGTTGACCGTTCTCCAGACTGGTGAGCCCACGGGATTAACAAGTGCCGACCATCCGGCAGGCAACGCCGGTGCTGCGACACCGTCAAAATTCTCAGAGAAAGTGACCGTTGGTGTGCTGCCAGTGGCTATGGTGAAAGTCTTCGTTTCCGTACCGAGGTTGCTGCTCACTTCAACGGTAACAGTCACCGACGCCCCGCATACCGTGCCGGCGGGAACCAGGAAACTAATATTCTGAGCAACAGTCTGGCCGGGATCAATCGTTCCGTAGGTTGCGCTTCCGCCCCCTACGATACTTGCACTTACGTCCGTCAGCGCGACGCCGAGCGGATTAGTAAGTGGGACTGTAATGGTCAGGTCTTCACCTGGATCGGCTTTGCCATTCGCGTTGCAGGCGGCATCGCTGAATGTCGTTGTCCCCATTCCGGGAATCGGATAGTCAAACGATTCTTTACCGTTGACGTTAGTGGTGGACATCGTTGCGCCAAAACCCATTCCGCGAACAGCAAATCCTGCCCAGATATCCAGAACGTCTTCGCTGTTGTCAGTCGGGTGACTTCAGGGTCACGAACCAGCGATTGAAATGGCCACAGTTGTTGGGATTAATGTGAGCAGTTAGAAACGCTGAAGACTCGATACAGCATGAAGCAGCAGCTACCAGTTCTTACCGCGGAACTTGTTTAGGTTTTAAAGAGGGAGTGTGAGACTTTGAAGACTACAGCCCCCTTGTTCCCGCTTGTTCTTCGCTAAATTGTAATTTGAGCAATCCCAGCTCGCAGAACACCAGATGTGTAGCCGTGGAGAATACTCCAGAAATCTGTATTGTCAGATCACAGGTGTAGGCGTCTCGCGGGACCTTGAATGGAAACCAAGGCGATTAGGGAGTGCCGCCCCTACGTTCTACGTGGCGGTGGTCATTTCAACGTCACCGCAATGGGGACAGGTGTGAACGTTCTTCACTACGCCATCGAAGACGGGATCCGCGGGTTCGTTCGAGTCGTATTCGAGCTTCACCGCGTGATGATTCATTGCCGCACCACAATCCGGACAATTTAGGTTGGATGTGTCAGTCATTTTAAGTTTTCCTAACGCCAACATCTCAGCGGCGCGGCTCGCCGCTTTCCGTGCGGTAAGGCTTGCCCGGCGCCTTTTTATTTTCAAGATCGGCGCGAGGTCTACGCCTCGCGCATGAAATCAAAGAGTCTGTGACGGTAAGGCAAGCCTTACTGCACGCAAGGCGGCACAGCCTACGATCAGATAGCCACATTCTCTCTTCCGTGACGCAATACCTTGCTCATCCAGATCAACTCGCCAAGAAATTTATCGATCCTTTTGACATACGACTGATCGAGTAGTTTGCCGTCCGCGTCGAACAGTTTCTGCGCTCCGGAGAAGTTTCCGTCCCAGAAGATTGTTACCAGTCCGAGTTCGCGCAACACCGGCAACAGATTCTCAATCACGCGCGTCCCGCCAAAACCTCCGGCCGAAACACCGCAGATGCCTGCGGCTTTGTGAATGTACTCCTTCAGGTTTGAATCCAGGGCGTGCTTGAGCATTCCCGGATAGCCATGGTTGTATTCGGGGACGACCAGTATCAACCCATCGGCACGTTTGATCGTTTCAGAAAAGGCCGCGTTCTTGATCGTCTCCCCCGCGTCATCAAATGCAAACTGCAAATCGCGCAAGTCAACCAGCTCGGTCGTGACACCTTCGCGTTTCTTTGTCTCTTCGTGGACGAAGCTCGCGACATTTTCACTGGCCCGGCCCTTACGCACTGTCCCCAGGATGACAGGAATGAAAAGCGGTTTGTTATCCATTTACTTTTCCTTCGCTCACGAGATGGTTTGTCTTCTGCCGTCTACCTTCTGCCTCCTGCCTTCGTGCTCACTTATCTTTGGGTCGCCAATCAACCACCGGCTGAATCGCCGGATTGCCGCGACAAACCCAAACATTCGCTTGCATTCCTGGCAACAAGATACCCTTTCGCCTCTCAATCCTACGCCAGTCGCTTCGCTTAAACGGCTCGCCATTGAGCAAAAATAATGCAGTTGGGTCATCCGTGCCGCGGTGATGGAGGGTTACGACTTCTGTTGTGTCAAAGCTCGTCCGCACGCGCAGGAATGTACTTCCCTTCCGGCGGCGATAAGTCAGCACCTTACCGTCATAAAGTGTAACGTCGCTCCGGTCACATTTCAGAGGTGACGGTGGCGCGATGCGCCCACCATGTTCCTGGGAACTGGCTGAGATTGCTGGAGTGAAGAGACTCACCATTGCCAACAGCAGGCGAACTAAAGTTGGGACAGATCTACAATTAAGCGTCATTCGCATTTTGTGGTGAAACACAAATTAGTAGGGCGTCGGCTTTGCCGCCGGATGTGCGGCGCCGGCTCTGCCGCGCCATAAAGTCCAGATTAAAATTTGGGCTAATGCCCTGGGTATGGGCTTGGCCTTGGAATTATTCGAGGGCGAAGCCCAAACATGCGGCGCAGCCCAACCTAATGAAGCGCTGTTAGGCGCGGCGAAGCCACGCCTCACATCCGGCGGCAAAGCCGAACCGATGCTGGCTCCGGGACCTTTACGCAAACTCTTCATTCACGTTCTTTCATGTGATTTCGTCTCGCGCCACACATTACCAACTGCCGATTCGCCCAAACGAACCGAGTCAATCGTAAATCGTCAATAGCCAATTGAAAAGGAGTGCCCCTGATGGAAGCACTCCTTTCCGTCAAACCTCTTTCGCGGTAGCTATTTTCCCGCGCGATAAGTAGCCCACATACTGTCACTACGATCTGCCTGTCCCAAGCTGAATTTGTACATGCAGGGATCGTCGGTGTAGTCCATGAAGTTTTCGTAAGGATCGAGACCTGGCATGCTCTTGCTCTTGCAAGTGTCCAGGTTTCGGGTCGGACATCCATACGTTGGTCCACGTTCTGCCGGGGTATCTGATACACCGTCATTCGTCGTGGTGCATCCGCCCTGGAAGGTGTGATAGAGACCGAGCCAGTGTCCGACTTCGTGAGTTCCCGTGTCGCCTTCGTTGTAGGGAACATAATTGGAGCCGGGTAACGAGGCCCAGTAGCAAACCACGCCATCTTGTGCAGGAGCGCCCGCATACTCATTCGGGAAGGTGGCCCAGCCGAGATAACCACCGCCGCTGTTGGTGTAAAAGTTCAGATCGTCAGCCGAACCGGTGTGCAATGCATTCTTCATCTGCGCCTGTGCAGCCGACCCGGGACCTGCGGCATACCACGTGTCATTCTGAGTCCGCGTAACGCTCGACCTCACGAAACGGAACGACATGTTTGCAGCAGCTGTTCTGTAGACAGGCGTGTCAAGACCGGTGAAGTGCTCATTCATCGCCGCTATCTGAGCGTCGAGCCTTGAATCAGGTATATTGCCAGTGCCGTCCGATCTATAAACGACGTGGAAGTGAACCGGAATTGTAATGCTGCCATTCGGGTAGACTCTGGCGGCATCGATATCAGAACCGCCGTTACCGTTCCCGCGACCTGAGGCGGCGCGTTCATTCTTTACATCTCTTTCGATCTCTTCAATTTCAAGATCATCGGCGTTGCGCGTGCTGCACTTTCTGCCGGCATCAACAAACGCTTTCTGCGATTCAAAAACAACACCATCGGGAGCGACGACCTTGCCGTCAGCTCGAACTGCTGACTGATGGCCTGGGTCATCGGGACGTCCCTGTGCCCGGGCATCGTCCGAGCGCCCTTGAGCGCCGACATCTTTAGTAGGAAAGCTCGCCAGCAGGAGCGCGAGGCAGAGCACAAGTAGAGCAACAGGTGCGAAATACTTTTTCATTCATTCCCTCCGTGTTTGAGACTTTGTGCCAGAGTGAAGATAGGGCGTTAGAACCCGACCTTAGAGTGTTGTACGGTCACTCGGGAGAGCAGGCAATATACCTTGAGATTCTAGGAATTGCCAGTCGCCGATGACCATTGCCAATGCCGACGATCGCCGATCCCAGATTGGTGCATGAACTGACTCAATCAGAGATCGGCAATCGCGCAATCATTCTCGTTCACATTATCTCCGGTGCTATTGACCGGGAGCTTCCGTGACAGCCTTCAACGCATCGACCATTCCCTTGCCGTAGAAGTTATTGTATCCAGCCTCTCCCTGACACCGCTGGTTGGGCGACTCAACCGGTGTGCCGGTAGGTACCCCGGGAAGAGGAAACGCCGTAACGTAGTTGACTTCCCTCGGTTCCGGACACGGCTGGTTGTTTCCCGACTGTTGCAGGTACGACTCCACTCGCTGCGGCGACATGTGGAGCTTGTTAGAGTTATCGAAAGTAAAGTCCCCATGCTGCGAAATAATCAGAGCCGTAACTCCTGCTGCATTGGGACACGCCATCGAGGTTCCGCTGGCGAAGGCGTAGGCGTTTGGACCGAAGACTTCCTGGGCCCAGGCTCCAAGTACGCTGCCACCCCCTAAAGGATTGGTTTGCGAAGTGGCCTGGACGGCGAAGTCACCGCCGGGAGCGCTGACGTCAGTCTTGCCCATGCCGTAGTTGCTATAGGAAGCCTTGAGGTTGAAGTAACCAGTTGCCGAAACGCCGATCACGCCGTCGAGCTCGGCCGGCACATTGATGTAGTCGTGAAAAAACCTTCCATCACTTAGATCGAAGCTGTCGTTGCCGAGCGCGGCTATTGGCGTTACTCCGTTCTCGCGAGCGTAGTTTACGGCGCGCTGAACTAGCTTGATCAAAGCGTGAGTGTTTTGATCGGCATGGCGAAGATAGCCGCCGAGACTCATGGAGGCAACGTCGAACTTATTGTTGCCGGCGTAAATGAGCGCCTGAGCAAGTGCCGGGTAACTGCCCGATCCGTTATCACCCAACACCTTCAAAGCTACGAGCTTCACGCGCGGCGCCACTCCGGCTATTCCCCTCGCGTTAATCGGAGCGCCGACTGCGCTGAGGCACCACGATCCATGTCCATTCTTGTCGTCCCACGCGGCCGGGTTAGGATCTCCGCCGGGCGGCACGGCGCCAATAAATGAGCGACTGCGCCCAAAGTCAAGATTCGGAGCGATGTCCTGGTGCGGCACGGGTAAGATATCCGCCCCAGTATCGAGCACAGCAACTACGACATCCGGTCGACCTTGCTGCACCGGATAAGAACCCTGGTTTGAAGCTCTCATGCGCTTCTTATCCCACTGAAAAGGATAGAAGGGCTCGGGACCAGTTTGCGTGTCAGAACCCGGAGCCTCCACAGGTCCGTCGCCTGCCGCAGTAAGGTCTCCAGCATTTTGGACTTTCAGTTTCTCCGGGCTGGGGATCATCTGCACTTCGATATCTTCGGCTACGGCAGCGACCTTCGGATCCGCAGCCATCTCGGCGCGAAAGTTGGGATTGCCAGACTCAGCGACGAGCGCGCCCACTTCCTGAAGACGTTTCGTGACGGCACCGCCCGCTCGTTCGACGCTAGTGTTAGCGCTCGCGGGCATTGAGTTATGTTGATGGTAAACGATAACCCAACGCTTTACTTCCTGAGCAGACACCCCGACCACCGGGCTGTGAGGAACGACTAGAGCGGTGAGTAGAACCAGCGAAAGACACACGCAGAAATAGATAAAGAGACTTCTTCTCATTGCATTCTCCTATGATGGTTGGAAACCCTCCGGTACCGTGATACCGGACCTTGTAGGGGGAAGGACTAACCGGAGCGAGGCTCCGGGGCATCGAAAAACAGGCGACACAATATACGCGACTGCCTCTCTCGTCAACCCGAATTGAGAGATTTTTTACAGAAGTGAAAACGGGCGATTTCTTCTATATCTAACGCAACTATTGGTTGCATCCGACGATCTCGTTAGGTCTCTCTCGAAACCGACTGGCCGGTTTGTTCATTTGGAGTTCACAACTTTGTCAGGCAGATTCCCGTATAAGAGGGCATGAACAGACCGCAATGGCCGGAGATTGTGGAAGGCAACAGAGGAGGAAGATCTATGCCGCAAGGCAAATTTTTCATCGCTGCGGTGATTCTGGTTGTCATCCTTGTCCTGATTGCAGGCGTGGTGACGTACTCGAACATCAAGTTTGCACAGGAAGGTACGGTGCAGGTCGTGACTAAATGGGGTGCGATTGAGCGCATCTACACTCCATCGGACGGATGGTTCACAACGATTGCACCCGGGCGCAAGAGTTATGAGGTAAACATCAAATCGTTTACCGAAAGCGCTCCGGTCCGCGTAACCAGCAAAGACAATGCAGCCTTACAGGTCGATATCTCCCTAACGGCTTACACGGACCCCGAGAAGATAGCGGAGTACGTGCGCAAGTACGGATTCCTGGAAGAAGAGCGACATCGCCGGCGCAACGAGATTTTGAAAGGAATAGTGCAAACGGAAGCACGCAATTCTTTCGCAGATTACGGAGCCTACGAGATTTATGCGAATCAGGAGCAGATTCAAAAGCGAATCTTGGAATCGCTGCGACCTCAGCTCGGCAGTCAACTTCTGCTCGTCACTGAGTCTGTGCAGATCGGCAATCCTGATTTCCTGGACGATAGAGTTGAAGCCGCCGCTTCCGGCGTCGTTGCCAATGAGAAACAGAAGCAAGCGGAGGAGGCCAGACTCGAGGCTGCGAAGGTCGCCGCCCAGACCAAGCAAATCGAAGCTTTGACGTTTGCGAATCCGGCTCTGCTGGAAATCAAGAAGCTGGAATTGCAATTGGAAATTGAACGCGCACGTGCCGACGGCATCAAGAATCATCAGGGCGCGCTGACAATCATGTATGGTCAGCCGGGCGTGCAGTTGCAGGTTCCTGCAGGGAGGTAACGTGAGATTCTTATTCCTGGTTTGGCTGGTGATTGAGGTCTTGCAACTCGTGTTGATTGGAATGCTGTTGGTCGGCTATCGCAACCTGCAGCGCCGAATGGATGGAGGGGCGTATCGCTTCAGCACTCACCCTCCGCCTTCCGTGACGGAAGAGTAGGGGCTGTTAAGGGAGCAGCTCGAGGAAAGTTCTCAGTCCGGGATAGTGCTCAGCTAGGAAGGCGGACTTGCCCCCGCTCAAACGAAGTCACAGACTTGCCCCGTAGCCGCAGATCCGCAGAAGCTGCCACTCGCCAATCGGCAATGAGGTTCAGGCAGAGAAAGCTCGCATCAGTACAATCAATCCAACCACGGCCGGAGAAAGGGTGAAGGCCCATTCCACCAGGGGGCTGGCTCTCTTAAAGACGCGACGGAAAATGACCATGCCACTCTTCCAACCATCCTGCTGATATAACGGAAACAGATTTACGATTCCGAGGACCAGATTAAAAGTGCCAAAGAACGTTCCCCAGGTTATGACTGCCAGAATCAGATTTACGGCGATGCCTGCAAGGAGAACAAACAGTTGTTGGCTGAGCGGCCGCTTTTGTAACCCGGCCATGTCCATTCGGATGTAGGCGCCCAGTGGCAACATGCGCAGTTGATAATCAACGCCACTGACGCCAAAGCCAAAAAGTTTAGGACCCCAACCGAGTCCAGCCTGAGTTACCCCAACTCGGCATGCGCGAGCTGCAAGAAAGTGCCCCAGCTCGTGCAGCACAAGCGCAGAAGCGAAGCTCAAGACAATATTGATAGCGGTGTACATTTGTTTAGTTTGGTGAAGCGGTGGATTCTGAAGTTGACGTGAGGCGGAGGATTAAGAGCAGTGGAGTTGAGTGTACGAGGTCCGGCTTAAGAATCGCTTCTAATTTTATCTTGCGAACGGCTTAGTTCACTTCTCTTTCGCTCCAGCAACATGCTCATCGACGACTCCCCGCTCTGCCATGAAACACGGGTTAATACCTGGTTCGTTTCCCTACCAAGTTGAACCAGGCATTCCGGGTGAAGGTTGAGCTTTCCCGGCGCCTTCTTAACTGTTCCTGATAGCGGATAGCCACAATGGTCGCAGATAATTCGCATGTTCTTCTCCTTATATAACCGTGAGCCTGTCGGGGCCACGCGCCCTTAGCCTTATCACGCCCCATGCCACGGATGCCGAGAAAGACAAGAAGGCTTTTTTGCTTGATTTCCGCAGGTATGAGAGCAAAAGAGGGGTTTGGCCTAGAGGCCCGTAATCTCGAGCGTTCAAGCTGAGAGGTCAGTTTGAAAGTCCGTTCAATATGCCCGGCAACGATTCACGATTCACGATCCTGTCGCAGATCAGTTTTGCCGATGCTCGTACCGCAATTGTGAACCCGAAGAAGGGCCCAAAGTCTTGTGTGGCCGGCAGGCTAGTGACGAAGAGCCCCGGTACGGAGGTTTCGAAATGATCATCAAGGACGGGAAAGCCATTTCGAGTCTTTAATTGCTTAAGAATATTGCCGGCAGCTAGCAGCGGCAGCTTCGCAATATCGACTTTGTACCCTGTGGCCAGGACGATCTGATCACACTCAACTGTTTTGCCATTACTGAGCTCCACCATCAACTCGCCTTTGTCGTTCTGAGTACAACTGATCAATTCAGTCTGCGGCCAGAACTTAACGCGCTCATCACTCAATCGAGGTTCCAACCAGGGCTCCACTTTGAGTCTACCCTCGGCCCACATTCTTTGAATGATTGCCTTCTTCTCCTCGTCGGACAATCGTCGGAACCAGCTGGGATTTTCGGCGATGCCTTCGACCAGCGGGTTTACCCATGTCCAGTCAGACTCTGCGAAAGCTGGACTCGGATGGCGATGCGAGAGATGCACTGCGGAAGCTCCCGACTCAATTAACAATGCTGCCCATTCAAATGCGCTTTGCCTTCCGCCGATGATTAAGTAACGAGCGTTAGGTGCGTCGGTGAAATCAACAAATTCTGCTGTGTGTTGGAAGCGGCCTCGTGGCAGACGACTCTTCACATCTTCAGGCACGTGCATGAAATATTTGAAGCCCGAAGCAAGCACGACATTCTTGGCCTTGATTTTCTCGTAATCTCTGCTCGCTGTCCTGGCCGCTGCCGTCTGCTCATGCTCCTGCCGCTGTTCGGTTAAAGCGACAAACTCCTTGGAGCTAGCGTCGTAATCCAGTTGACTGATGTAGAGAGGTAAAGGTCTGATCCTCTTCTCTTTTTGAAACCACTGAGCGTACGAGAGGTAGAAATCCAGTGAAAAAGGTTCGAGATCGTGCCTGGTTTTTCCCTGCGACTGCAGAAACACTTCAATGGTGTGAACGTTGTGCGGATCAAGGTGCCAGTCGCAAGCCGACCGTAGATACATACCTTTTGGCATATTGCGTCGCCAAAATTCCATGGGCTTGCCGACGACAAGATGGTCGATGCCGGCATGCGCTACTTGCGCGGCAAGCGCTAAACCAAACGGCCCCGCGCCAATGATTAGAAGATTGGTTTCAAGCAAGAACTAGAAGATAGTTGAAGAAGCTACTCGATTGCCAGTTAATCCATTGCCAATTGCCGATTGCCGATTGGCGATTACAAAGCTCACTCTTGCAGCGCTCAGTCAGGAAGGAGGCCTGCCCCCGCTTCATGGTTGCCGATTGCCCGATTACAAGGTTTATGCCTGGCAGCCCTCAGTCAGGAAGGGGGCCTGCCCCAGCTCTCCGAATCGGCAATTGGCAATTGGCAATGCCCACAATTACGATCTAACATCCAGCGCATGCTTCTGATTGCCCGCTTTGTCCAACTCTTATTGACGGGTCTATATACCGGGCTGCTCTTTGCGGACCGCATCGGCGTGACGCCAATTCGCCCAAAGCTGCCAGCAGCGGCCTTTGTTTTATATCAGCAAGAATTACATTTGAGGTTTGGGAAGCTGATGCCGGTCTTGCTTGGCGGCAGTTTATTAGCAGGGTTACTTGTTTTAATTTTGCAACGGCGAAATTACGCAAGTAAGGAATTCATCTTCACAGTGATTGCGACACTCTGCACTATCGGAGTCATAATCCTGACTCGCCTGATCAACGTACCAATTAACGAAACGCTCATGACCTGGCAAGTTGCGTCACCGCCTGAGAATGTGATGCAGCTCTGGGCGCCCTGGGAAGGCAGCCACACCATTCGCACAGTTATAGCCGTACTTGGTTTTGCAAGCCTTTGTTATGCCGTGACAAGTCGTGAATTCTTTTCCTTCCGACTGACTAATTCCGAGTCCTGACTTCTGCCTCCTGACTTCTGCCTCCGGCTCCTGCTCCTGCCTCCTATCTGCGCTCCCCTCTGCACTATATGGGCTTCAATCCTCCAGCGATCACTTTAAAGGCCAACAAAACGATACTGGCCAAAGAGTTGCCATAGTCACCAGCAAGGAGACATCTATGAACATGAAAAATTTTGGAAAAGGGATTGGCGGCGCTCTTCTGTCGCTCGCATTCGTCTTGGCAATGGTCGTGGCGACCAGCGGCACTGCCGAGGCCCAATATCGAAATGACGATCGCTATGACGATCGCTACGATCGTGATGACAGAAAACGTGACCGCAAAACACGGAAGCGAGAGATGAAACGACAACGTCGCGAAGAGCGGCGGGCCAACCGGAATAACGGCATCTACCGCGACAACGGCGTCTACCGTGACAATGGTGTTTACAATGATGGACGCTACGGCCGCAACGGTGGCTACGGCAATAACGGCGGATACAATCAGGTGGAACTGGATCGCGGATACCAGCAGGGCTTGCAGACTGGCGCAAGTGATGGACAACGCAACCAGAGTTACGACCCACAACGATCAAAACACTTTAAGAACGCATCATCGCAGGCTTTCCGTGAAGGCTTTGTTCGTGGCTACGACCAGGGCTATCGGCAGTATGCCGGTAATGGAAACCAGCGCAGCAGCGACAGCGGGCTTGGCGCCATTCTTGGCGGCATCCTCGGCCGACCTTAACCAGGTCCAAAGTCCAACCTCCAAAGTCCAAGGTCTGAGTGCTGGCTATCGAGTCAACCCGACCTTGGACTATTGGCTGAGCAGGTCCCAGTCCAACGTGCAATGTTCAAGATTCAGGTCCTTGACCGCCCGGTGCGCGGCAAGTATCTGACTTGCCGTTGCCATTCTGCCTGTTAGGAAGGTCTTCGACCTGCCTTAATCCTGGGTCAAAGACCACTTATTCAAATTAACGAAACTCGGCAAGTCAGAAACCTGGCGCGCACCGGACGGTCAAAGACCTGGATTTGGATCTCGGACCTTGGACATTGGACATTGGACGTTGGACGTGGGACTTTCCTGCACAAAACTTCATTCGGCGGTGTATACCACATAGACCCGTCCGCCCAATTTATGCCTTGAGGAGTCCGTCTTGAAACAACTGATCTTCGCCATCCTGCTAACAATCTCCTTAAACGTCCACACGGTCGCTCAACCTCTGCACCTAAAAACCACGCCAGACAACGCCGCAGTAACTCGACTGGAGCAGCTGATTCCGCGCCTGATGGCCGAAGCAGATATTCCGGGCCTCTCCATTGCCTTGATCCGCGATTCAAAAATGATCTGGTCTCACGGCTTCGGAGTTACCAATTCCGAAACGAAAGCACCGGTCAACGCCGGCACCGTATTCGAGGCAGCCTCTCTCACTAAACCCGTCTTCGCCTACGCAGTGCTTAAACTCGTCGACAGCGGCAAGCTCGACCTTGACACGCCTTTAGTCAAATATCTGCCGGGCAGATACGACGTAGGTGACGATGCACGTCTCGATCAGATGACAGCGCGTCACGTTCTGAGCCACACAACAGGTTTTCCCAACTGGCGTCCGCGTGGCGCTGAGACAATCAAAATCTATTTTGCGCCCGGGCACCACTTCAGCTATTCGGGTGAAGGTTTCCTCTATCTATCCAGAGTGGTCGAACACATTACGGGCGAACCTACTGCCGCCTTCGTGAAAAGGACTGTCTTTGATCCTTTGGAGATGAAAAGCAGCAACATGGTCTGGACAAATGATTACGAGTCGCTTAAGACTTTCACGCACGACTGGGTAGGCGGAGTGTCAGGAAGAGGCAAGCCAGAAAAGGCAAACGCGGCCGCGAGCTTGCACACCACGGCCAACGACTACGCGAATTTTGTGATTGCAATGCTCAAGGGCAGCGGCTTAAAGCCGGCAACGGCTAGTCTCATGCTCACACCGCAAAACAGTGTCACTCTTGCCGGCGCATTCAATCTCAACACTCTGGAGCCGAAGCTTTCAAACAACGTTTCCTGGGGACTCGGCTGGGGCCTTGAAAAGACTGCCGACGGAACCGCCTTCTGGCATTGGGGCGACAACGGGGACACAAAGGCATTCGTGCTCGCGTCTCCACACCGGAAGACAGGTCTGGTGATGTTTGCGAACAGTGCTAATGGGCTCTCAATAATTAATGAGCTAATTAGTAGTGTCATGGGAAAGGATCATCCAGCCCTCGCCTGGCTCAACCTTGAACGGGACTCCCACGCTGTCCATTTGCTCAAGGCGATTATCAAATCGGACGCAGAGACAGTCCTGGCTGATTACCGAGCGCGACGGGCGATGTCGGAAACGAATGGTGAACCTGCGAAGGCTTCCGAGACGAATGGAAATTCCCGATCTTCCGTAACCAAATCAAAGACCAAAGATCTAAGTACAAAGATCAAAACGGATAACCCCAATGGGAATCCCAGGTCTTCCCTAACCACATCAAAGATCAAAGCTCAAAGTCCAAAGACCAAAACCGACAACCCCCCGTTCAATGACGCTTCCGCAACAACACCGGTTGCATTGACGGAAAATCAGATGAATGACCTCGGCTATCGCCTGATCCGTCTGAAACGAATCAAGGACGCAATTGCGGTCTTCAAGCAGAACACCGTCGACTTTCCAAACGCATTCAACACCTGGGACAGTCTAGCGGAAGGTTACATGCTTGACGGCGATAAGGAGTCGGCAATCAAGTACTACAAAAAATCTCTCGAGCTAAACCCCGACAACACCAACGCCGTCCAAAAACTAAAAGAACTCGCCGCCAACTAAATTGCCCATTGCCGATTGCCAATTGCCAATTGTTATGAGGATGGTACTAGGGGGCAGGTAAATTACCCGCGGTCCGGAAGGCCCGCTTGTGGCCGTTCTTTGGGGTACCTTCCAATCGGCAATTCGCGATCGCCAATCGGCAATCTAATTGGCCTGCCCCCGCTGCTGCGCTATTAATCGGCTCTTTCGTGTCAGCCCTCAACTAGTTCTTAAAATCGGCAATTGGCAATCGGCAATCGGCAATCGACTGCCAATCATTGTCACTTTTCCCTGCCATCTCTCAGCATTTAATGATTGCCTCACATCCTTCCTTCCAACATACTATCAGCGGCCCGCGCTCCGACGCCTCATTCACGATGACGGTTGCCAACTGTCAATGAAGGAATCGTGACACTCATTTGTTATCGGCCAATTGGCAATCACCAATCGCCAATTGCCAATCCAAATATGAAGCGCTGTCCTAACTGCAATTCCAACTTTCCTGACACCGATCAATTCTGTGAATTCGACGGCACTTCGCTCGTCGCAAACAATCTAGGTGCTGCTATGAAAACTATCATTGTTCTCGCTACCGCAGTCGCTGCGATGATCCTCGGCGTGGTTCTGTTTGTCGTCTACCCACGACTGACAAATGAGAGTGTGGCTCAAAGCCCAACCCAATCATCATCGACACAAGCTTTCACCCAGCAAGTGGTCTCTCCTCCTCCGCCGTTACTTCCGACGCCATCTGTCCTCCCCAGTCCGTCGCCGTCACCCTCCCCGAGTCCGACGCCAACTCCAACTCCAACGGTTAAAGCGGAACCTGTGCGCGTTGCGCTGAGTACTGGTCCTGTCGCAACAAATGTGGAAGCGGCGAACAAACGTGGACCGATGACAATTCGGCTTACGGATGGGACCACTATCAAAGCGGATGACGTCTGGGAGACTGCGGAAGGAATGTGGTATCGCCGAAGCGGATTGGTAACTCTTCTCAAGCGCGACCAGGTAAAAGCACTCGAAACTCCACCACCTCCTAAGCCGTCGCCGATAGCCTCACCAGCATCCTCAAAATAATTGCCGATTGCCGATTGCCGATTGCCGATTAGGTCGGTACGGTACGGCAGCGGTAGCGACCGCATTCAAATCTCAACACTCAACATTCAGACAAAATTGTGGCGTAGAGTATTTGAGTCCCGAAACTTCAGCCGGACGGCGGGCCCTGCCCCCGCTAATCGGCAATCGGCAATCGGCAATCGGCAATCCCCTTGAGTGCGGCGGCTTGACGCCGCTTTGGATCGATTGCGGTTACCTACCGTTTACTCAGCTACGTTCCTGTTTTTTTCAATCGCTAATCGGCAATCGGCAATCGGCAATCGGCAATCGCCAATCGCCAATTGGCAATCTTCAAGTTTTCCTCTTACTATCCAGGCCGAAGTATCTCGCAGCCACATGACCCTTGCCGAAAACACTCGTTTGGGTCGGTACGAGCTCCGCTCGCAGATTGGTAAAGGCGGAATGGGTGAGGTCTACCTGGCACTTGATACCGAGCTGGACCGAACTGTCGCCATAAAAATTCTTCCTGCGGACGTCGCTTCCGACCAACAACGGCTGCAACGCTTCATTCAGGAAGCCAAAGCAGCTTCTGCTTTGAATCATCCCCACATCCTAACTGTTCACGAGATCGGCACGATTGGCGACTCGCGGTACATCGCCACTGAGTTTATCGAGGGCGACACATTGCGCCGGCGCATTGGGGCGGGGATGAAGCTCGAAGAGATTCTGGAGATCTCTATTCAAGTGACTAGTGCACTGGCGGCCGCACACTCAGCCGGCATCGTCCATCGCGATATCAAACCCGAGAATGTCATGGTCCGGCATGATGGTTACGCAAAGGTCCTGGACTTTGGCCTTGCGAAGATGGCCCAACCCGCTGGCGTAACAACGGATACCGAAGCACCGACGAAAACCCTCGTGAACACCGATGCGGGCACGGTAATGGGAACTGCAAATTACATGTCGCCCGAGCAGGCCAAGGGAAAGAGCCTGGATTCTCGCTCGGATCTTTGGAGCGTCGGCGCAGTGCTTTACGAGATGGTTACGAAACATCTGCCTTTCGCTGGTGAAACGCCGAACGAAACCATCTCACTCATTTTGCAGAAAGAGCCGGCGCCAATGATGCGCTATGCGAATAACGTCCCGGATGAGTTGGAACGGATCGTGACGAAAGCGCTGACGAAAGATCCCGAAGGCAGATACCAAACGGCGAAAGACCTGCTCATCGATTTGCGGAATTTAAAACGGAAGCTTGAGGTGGATGCCGAAATCGATCGCACTGTACCTCCGGAACTGCGAGCCGCTACTTCAACCAGTGGCTCACGAGGTCATTCAACGGCGAGCAATGCCCCAGCGGCCGGCACGGCTGCGCCTTCCAGCGCCGAATATATCGTGTCGGGAATCAAACAGCACAAGGTCGCAGCTTTGGTGGTGCTGCTGGTTTTGCTTCTCGCTGGCGGAGCTCTCGGCGTAATTCTTTACGGTCGGCGGGCGACAACTTCGCTCGATTCGATTGCTGTCCTTCCATTCGTTAATGCGAGTGGCGATCCCAACATGGAGTACCTGTCCGACGGGATTTCAGAAACCCTGATTAATAGTCTGACGCGACTCCAGCGACTGCATGTCGTGGCGCGCGCGACTGCCTTTCGTTATAAAGGCAAAGAAACCGATCCGCAGACTGTAGGTCGCGAACTGAATGTTCGTACAGTGTTGATGGGACGAGTAAGGCAGAAGGGCGACATCTTAAATGTGCAGGTCGACCTGGTTGACGCATCGACCGGAGCACAACTTTGGGGTGAGGAATTTGAGCGACAGGCCACCGATGTGTTGTCTGTCAAACAAGCTATCTCGCGGGAAATCATCGAGAAGCTGCGCTTAAAACTCTCCGGCGAGGAACAACAGAAGCTTGAAGGTAGCGATTCGAATGGGGAAGCTTACCAGCTCTACTTGAAAGGACGTTATCACTGGAACAAACGCGATGAAGAGGGGCTTGAGAAATCTGTCGAGTACTTCAATGAGGCGATCGCCAAGGATCCCAACTATGCGCTGGCCTACGTGGGTTTGGCCGATTCGTGGTTCACCCAGGCCTGGTATCGCATCGTAGAGCCGAGGGAAGGGTACGAAAAGGCGAGGGCCGCAGCCAATAAGGCCTTGTCGATCGATGAGCACCTCGCGGAAGCGCACACCACGCTGGGTATGATCAAGGCTAATTATGATTGGGACTGGGCCGGCGGCGAGGCCGAACTCAAGCGTGCGATTGAGTTGAATCCAAATTATCCGACAGCGCACCAGCGTTACTCTCTGTTCTTGCCGATCTTTGGTCGTTTCGATGAGGCGATTGCTGAAGCTAAGCGGGCGCAGGAGCTCGATCCTTTGTCGCTGATTCTTAATGAGAATGTTGGCGACATTTATCAACTTGCGCGCCGTTACGACGAAGCGGAAGCGCAGCTCCGGAAGACGCTGGAACTGGATCCGAACTTTTCAGTAGCTCGGGGAACGCTTGCAAGGCTTTATGAAGCCAAAGGAATGTATAAGGAAGCTCTGGAGCAGAATTTGGCGGGAGCGCCCCCGGAGATTGTCGCCAAAGTAATGAAGCTTTACGGCGAAGCGGGAATCCAGGGTGTTTGGCGGGCCCAGCTCGCGCGGATGCTGGAGGACCCAGAGGACGCTTCGCCCATGAGCATTGCCCAGCTCTACGTTAAACTAGGCGATAAGGACAAGGCCTTCGAGTGGTTGAACAAGGCTGTAGATAGACGTGGCATCGGTTTCACTTATCTGGTCGCAGATGCGCGCTTCGATAACCTCCGCTCAGATCCCCGCTACATCACTCTCCTGCAACGCGCCAATTTGAAACCAATACAAATACCTCGTTAATTAAGTGGTTTGGTGGGATTGATATCTACATCTTTGACCAGTTGTTGAAGGGTAGGTTTGTGCCGGGGATGAGAGTGTTGGATGCGGGGTGTGGAACAGGCAGAAATCTTGTCTATTTTCTCAGAAGTGGGTACGAAGTCTTTGCTCTCGATGAATCGCCGGAGGCGATAGCACAGGTTCGGAAGCTCGCTGCCGCTCTTGCTCCGCAGCTGCCGGCGGAACCATTCGTCTTCCTGCCAGATGCTCGCCGAGAATCGTTGTTTCATGCCGAAATCCTACCACAGCCTAAATTGTAGATTTCAGGTCTCGCCATCCCCCCATCTCTCACGGCCCATGCAAAGACCCTCGTTACTGCTTAATTTCATCATTCATCATTCCGCATTCATCATTCACAATCACTACTCACTTTTAAAGCTCATCAGCAGCAGTCCGGCAATGTAAAGTCCCAGCGTGAAGAAAGAAATATAGCCGGTGGCAGGTGCAAAGATTGGCGCATCGAGCGTGCCGAGAGAGGCTCCCTGCGCCAGAGCGCCGGCGAGGCGCGTGAGCCAACCTCCGTCTGGCGCATAAAGACTGGCCAACAGCATGTGCTTGAGAACGAATGCAGTTCCAAAAAGTACTACCAGGCTCCGTAACAAACGCCGCGCGTCGAATGATGAAAACTGGTTGTTCCAGAGGGTCCAGAGAAAAAAGAATGAGAAGAGCCAATGTAATAAACCACTTTCCGGCAACACCGAGTTGAACGCCTGCGCAGACGCAAAAAAGAGAGTTAACAACACCCAGATGTGACTCACATTTCGGAAGGGTGGATTATTGGCGGCTATCCACGATCGCAGGTCAATTAGCCCGCCGCGCACAAATAGCAGCATCAGGAGGACGGCAAGGACGAGCGTGATCAACGGCGGCGGAAAAAAGATGAACTTGTGACCCTCGGAGCTGACACGCAGGCCACCCAAGAGCCCCACCGTCAGAAAAATAAGCGGCAACGCCCAGTAGCTCACGAGCGCCTGATTTCTCGATCTATGATCGTCCGCCCCTACGTCTCGTCCCTCAGAAGTTATCAATTCGTCGCCCACTGTCGATCTATTATCCGCCGCCACGACCTCGCGGCTGGCAGTTGTTAGTTCGTCATCGTTTGTGGTTCTTAACTCCTTACTCATCACTCACCGGTGGTCCGGCTGTTTGCTGTCGCTGCCTGCCCACTTCACTCACTCATTACTCGCTTTCGGCTTCCCCGCCTGGCGTTTCTCATTTTCACCGCGGCTTTAGCCCGGTGTTCAAGGTGTTCTTGGTTGACCGGGAACCGTTTCAACGGTTTAGAGCTCGTGTTAAGCGGTTCGAAGAAAACCGTTAAAACGGCAATGACATACTTGACTCAGCGCGGGCGAATAGAACCCGCCGCAAAAAGAGTGACATGAGAGGTCCAAAGGACCGTCATTAAATAGCCACGGCCGTGAGGCCGTGGTCGACCGGAAACATGAATAGTTGAGCGCCGCAGGTGCGGCATTAATTTGCAGCGAACAAATGTCGGCCCTGCGGGCCTCGATTTCATCCTGAGGCTTGCAAACCACGGCCTTACGGCCATGGCTATTGAATCCCGCGCCTTCCGGCGCTGCCGACATCGTGATTGAATGCCATTCTTGATGAGTCAAGTATGTCATCACCGTTGAAACGGTTCCGGACCAGGCCCGTTACTGTGAGCACGGGCTAAAGCACCGGTGTGAATGAGATAAGAGACAGGCAAGTCCTGTTTTGGAATCACTTGCACTTCCAAGTTGAATTTCACCAATAAGAAGTTTGAAATGATCTATGGAAATGGTTTCCGCACTCGGCGTCATTTCCTCTTCCGAAGAACCTTCAACGGATTAATGTCTCCCCAGGTGCGCTCGGTACCTTGTTCCAACTCCGCTTTCAACTCTGCGGCTGTACGCAACTGCAGATTCTCATCTGAAACAGTGAGCGGTGCCGGCGAAAGCGCAATCGCCCGATTGACTGCTTCAAGTCCCTGCTTGAACAAATCCTGATCGTAGTAAACGCGCCCCCAACCTTCGCGATAGAAGGAGTACGCGATATAGAACTGTGTGGTCGGATCACTCTGGGCCGGGTCAGCGCGCTGCCACTCGTCTCGCGCGGCGCGAAATTGGTCGCGTCGAAAGAGCGCCAGCGCGGACTCAAACTTCTGCTGATCTACCTGGTAAGTGCCGGTGGCAACCTGAGCTCCGGTGGCCACATCCTTAAAGCTTCGCGGCTCGGTCGCATATAGCCAGACGATCGTAACCGCGTAAATCACAGTTACCGCGAGCCCAAGAACTTGAATTAGTTTTCTTGGCATATTTCGATTGTATGACAGACAGACTTGTCTGTCCCACTGGTTCGTGTCGCTGTCGCGCAAACTGACGTTTTCGAATCGGCGCTCGGCAATTGGCAATCGGCAAGGTGGAGTGCCCGCTTACTGCCGTCTACTAAACCGCAAAATGCTTTTTTCTTGAGCGCCAAAGGCGCGCAATGTGACAGCCTGGGCCAACGGCCCAGGACTGGTGTATCCTCTCGGCACCAAGCGCTGAAAGCGCGAAATTAGAAGAAAGCGAGACTAAAGACATGCCTCAATCCCTGTCTTCGATCCTCATTCACCTCATCTTCAGCACAAAACATCGTGAGCAGTTCATTACCCCGAAAATAGAGTTGGAACTACATCCGTACATGGCTTCGGTTTTCCGCGCTCTGAAGTCGCCAGCTCTGGCCATTAACGGAACTGAAGATCACGTTCACACACTCTTCGCTTTGAGTCGCGTCATCACGATTGCCGAGCTGGTGGAAGAAGTGAAAACCGAGAGTTCAAAATGGATTAAAACCAAGGGTCCGGAATTCAGAGCCTTTCACTGGCAGAGCGGTTACGGAGCTTTCTCGATAAGCCAATCGCATGTCCCAGCTGTGAAGCGCTACATTCAATCTCAGAAACAACACCATCGACGAATAACATTTCAGGAAGAGTTTCGGAAATTTCTGAAGAGTTATCAGATTGAATACGACGAGCGATACGTGTGGGATTGAGAATATTCCGCGCCTTCAGCGCTCAAACTAACTGGTGGCGTGTGACCTGGGCCGTTGGCCCAGGCTGTCACATTTCGCGCCTTTGGCGCTTGGGTTACCTCAATATGATGGTGGTTGGAGTTTCAACGCTGCGCGCTTAAGGTCACAAAATGTGACCTTAAGCGCGTTCAGCATCTCAAGTATCGGCCTTATGCCTTCACTGAAACACGGAATCCTAATGCTTTCCTCAGTGCTCAATAGTGATCGCGCAATACGGGTGAACATCGCAATCATGCGCACGTTTGTTAAGCTGCGAGCGATGGTAATCGATAATGCGGTGCTTGCACACAGGCCGCTCTTTGGAGTGCGCGAAATCTCGAGAGATTTCCTGGTCGACTTCATGTTTCAGCTCGACCATGAAGAATGCAATAACTTGAAGTCACAAATTGTGACTTCAAACGCTGAGAAAAGACGAGGATCGGTGAAGTCTCTGACTAGCTGGTGCGCGGCAAGGTCTCTGACTTGCCGTCCAAGTCATGCATCTCTACTTGGGGGTCTTTGACCCCTATCTGAGATCAGAGACCTCCTCTTATGATCGAAGCGAGTGACGGCAAGTCAGAGACTTGCCGCGCACCGGAGGTCAGAGACCCGCTAAGTCTCGCCAAGGACTCCGCGAAGATCTCAAAGTTGCGTTACAGTATCGCCATGTACGGCGTCAACCGCAGCTTGATCATCGTTAAGCCAAAGCAACGATTCCTCGATTGGATCCATTCGTGGGACAGCGACCGCCATAAGCTCGAAGACATCCGCATGGACCCCACCGCTTATCTTATTTCTCAGGAATACGATGTGCTGAATGAGCAGCGAGAAATTCTTGAGTCCGCCCACAGTGCCATCTTCGAGGAAGAACTTTTCGCCTGGTACACGGGCGAAGAACTTTGGCCAACGCAACGAGATTTGAAGACATTTCTCGAGTGGTTCGAAGTGGAGTTTCATTCCCTCATCTTCGATCTCGCCACCGACATTCCGTTAGAACAGACTGAGTATGAATTCGACGATCAACCTGGACCGGATGAAGCAAACATTAACTCAAACGGTCACTAATGTTGCCGGGCATCACTCAACCTTTCTTGGGGCAATAATATTTGTATCCTGTATTTTGTTAATTTCAACTGCGGAGCCAGGAGCGGCGCAACCTTACGAATCTGTGCTATCGCCTCCGGCGATTCATCGACAGCAAAGACTTCGTACCCACTTCTGACAAAGTAGACAAGATTTCTCCCCGCTTCACTCCCCGCATCCAGCACCTTCATCCCCGGCACAAACCTACCCTTTAACAGTTGGTCGAAGATATAGATATCAATCCCATCAAACCATTCCTGAAGATCAATCGACATGTGAATGGAGACGTTTACGGGTGCACCACTCTTAGAACGGAAAGAACCAGGAGGGCTGAGGATGGTTCTTGTTTAGCCATCGGCGTCATCTCTACTAAGCCTACGCTCTACGTTTCACGCGCATCTTAAAACTCAGGAAAAGAGCGTATTGGAAACCTGGAGTCAAATCCCCAAGTTCAAATGTTGCGTTTCCTAGATTAAAACCCTGTCGTTCTAACATCAGTTTTCCTTCATAGGTAAACATAAAACCACTATTTGGATAGACCTCAAGATATTCGTCATCGCCGGTTTCGATCGTAAGGCTGCGGTTCAACGCGGCCACATTATCGCCACTGAATGTTGCACTAATCCTATGATTCTTACCGTCGCTTTTGATTGACGTAGTTATCCTCACGTTTTTTGCGATGAACTCGTTCTGATCTATGCCGCCATTGTTGATATAAAGCAGCGCGACAATATTGTCACCAAAGGCAAATCGATGGGGACTGAAGTGTTCATCCTGAGACTGAGAGAAACTAGGGTTTGGAAGATCCAGTGCCACATCGATCACCGGAAAGTCCGTGCAAACAGGTGTGTGCTCATCAAAATAATTTACTGGATACGGATTAAAGACTGGATAGGGAAATGCCCGACATACCGCTTTCTGTCCTGCACCAGGCTCGGGTATTTTACGGTCCGATTCATGCAAGAAGTAGAGGTTCGTTACTCCATGCTGCATTTTCGTCTCGGCCTCGGTGTCGCTAGGCCATAGGAAATATGAGCTGGCGAAGCCGGACAACAATGCTACCAAGCCTAAGAAAAAAGCCATACGCCGACTCCGCAAACTGTACAATGGCTCCTTACCTGTTTTGAACCCCAGATCGTCTGTTTTGTTCCTCATTGGATTTCTTGCTATCCAAAAGCAAAACCCCGCAACAGCCAATGACATGAGGATTACGGCAGCAGGCCGAGCGAAAGACGACAAGCCCAAGGGATTTAGGAAAGCTGTCGCAACGGTGATAACCCCGATCAGGCTCGCGCAAATGGTTATTACCGAATGTTCCTTTGCACTCTTGAGGAATTGATTGAGCTCTGTCTTCATAGAGAGCTAACGCCAGAGTAACGTGACAACACTCCTGCGGATTCAGCAGGATATGCGTCAGACAATTTATTCGGAGTCCACTCTTTGCTCTTCAAACTGATGGTTTTACTCTTCACGTGAGGCGAACTTCCTCAGTCTTTTATCAACAGTCTCATAATCTCCCAGATGTGCCCTCATCAAACTTTTCCACAACTTCCCGTGATTTGGCACAAAGAAGTGGAGCAATTCATGAACGATTACATAATCACCTACCTCACGGTCGTAACTAAGAAGTTCTAAATTGAAATTCAGCTTCCCAGCTGTCGAACAGGAAGCCCACTTGTTAGCCATGGGTCGCAGAGCAACAGCTTGAACTTCCACGTCAAGCTTTGCAGCCCAGTGATGGACCCGTTCCTTGAACTGCTCTTTTGTTTGTTTCTGACTCATGCCCTCTTCGCCTGATGAAGCACTCGGAATAAGTTTTCTACTAGACCAGTTGCCTCATCAACGTCATCTATCTGGGCGTAGATAACTATGGTTACCTTCCTCCTCAGCTCGCGGAACTCCTTTTCGCTTCGCCGCCAGTGTGAGTGTTCGATTATCGCGGTCTTAATTTTCTTGCTTACCGCCTCAGCTTCGTTTATCCCGGCATCGAGAAGCGTGCGATAAACAAAGTAGGTCAACCCATCAAAGCCCTTTTCCGCCTGTTCTTTCTTTCTCTTCTCATTCCTCTCGATTTCTGAAAAGAGCTCCTGCAACGCTTCCGCAGTTTCGGTTTGTCGATCTTCAAAACTCTCCTGGACAGCTTTTGCTCTCTCGCTCAGGGCAATGAGAAAAGGATCATCGCTCTGCTCCTCGGCTGCTTTCTCTATGCTCTTGACGAGATTGATTATTTTCGTCCCGCCTCCGCCCTTTTGCTTCTTGATAAGTTCGATAGTTTCAGCGTCTATCGTCACGAAGCCAGTCACCTGTTCAAGCTTGTCTGTGCCGACGTGCCCTTGCACCAGCTCATTCGTCTTCTTCTGGAAAGCTCGGTCTACATAGACCTTCTTTGTGTACGCGTTCCTCACCACGGCATAGATCGAAGAAAGCGTTGCGTAGTCGTCAATGAAGGGTCGCAGGAAAGCATCAGGTGAGATTATTTCGTAAAGCATCTCAATCTCTTTATATTCCTTGTAGAACTCCTTCCGCCGTTCCTTATCGCGGAAGTGCTCAATCAAATTGTCCACATCCTTGTCATTGAAGTTGCTCAACAGCAGAGAGAGATAAGCAGAGGCTTTCGTCTCCATCTTGGCTTTAAATAGGTGCTTGAGCAGGGCTAGGTCCTTAACGATGGCATTGATCTCATCGCTGTCGAATGCGAGGGCCTTTTCAAGCTTGTCGAAAATGCCAACGAAATCCAGCACAAAGCCGTGCGGCTTCACCATCTCCGCTGATTCGTTCTCGTACGGCCGGTTCACTCGCGCGATCGCCTGGAGCAGAGTGTGATCGCGCATCGGTTTGTCCAGATACATCGCATAGAGGATTGGCGCATCGAATCCGGTAAGCAGCTTCTCAGTGACGATTAGAATCTTCGGAAACTCGCCGGCCTTGACGAACTCCTTGCGAATTTGCCGCTCGCGTTTCGGATCCAAGTGCCATTTCTTGAGTTTGGGTGGATCGTTGTTATTACCGGTGAAAACAATTTCAGAGTAGGCCGGCGGCAGAATCTTATCGAGGGCTTCTTTGTAGGCTGCGCACGCCTCGCGATCCACGCCTACCAGAAAAGCCTTATAGCCTAGCGGCTCGACATTCTCGCGATAGTGATCGGCGACATAATGCGCCACCTTCTTCACCCGATCTTTCCCCTTGAGAAAGTTCTTTAGATTAACAGCCCGGTCGAGAATCTTGTTTAGCTCTTCGATGTCCGTAATGCCTTCCGTCGCCGCCAAAGCGAAGAATTCCTTCTCCATAAGCTCATGAGGCACAAGCATGTCGTTCGGAGCGAGGTTGTAATAGAGCGGTAGAGTCGTGCCGTCCTCTATACTGTCCGCGATGGAATACTTGTGCAGGTAACCCTGATCATCGTCAACGCCAAATGTCTTGAACGTTCCTTTTCCGAAGGCCGTCTTGTCCACCGGTGTTCCGGTGAAACCGATATAACTCGCATTCGGCAACCCTGCCATCAGGAAGTTGCCGAGGTCGCCGCCTGTAGTGCGGTGCGCTTCGTCAATGAGCACGAAGATGTTCTTGCGCGTATTCAGATTCGCCGGCATGTCGCGAAACTTATGGATCATCGTTACGACGATGCCGCGATAGTCATCGCCCTTCTCGTTCAACAGCTTGTTCAGAGTTGAAATGCGATCAGCGTGGGCGACGTTTCCTAAACCGACGGCAGCCAGGTTCTTGAGCATCTGATCTTCCAACTCGTTGCGGTCAATCATCAGCAGGACTGTCGGCTTCTGCGCTTCATTTGCCTTGAATAACAGTTCCGCTGCTTTGATCATTGTGTACGTTTTGCCACTGCCCTGTGTGTGCCAGACCAAACCTCGCGAGCGTTTTGTTTCGAGTGCGCGTGCGACAACCTTGTCCACGGCGATAGCCTGATGCTGGCGAAAGATGATCTTCTGTAGCTCTTCCTCCTTCTCGGCGAACAGGATGAAGTCTTTCAAAAACCGTAGGATGTTCGGCACGGAGCAGAAACTCTTGACCTTGGCTTCGAGATTGCCGACTTCTTCATGCTTCCAGTTGAACAGGTTCCTTCTTACGGTGTTCCACGTCACACCATAGGCAAAGCCAATTGCTTCGGTCGCGGTGAAGATCATTTCCGGCACCATCACTTCGGGTGTCTCTGTGTGGTAACGACGAATCTGGTCAATACCGAGCGCGATTGCTTCGTCCTTGCTAGCGTTCTTGCACTCGATAACCAGCACTGGAATACCGTTGATCAGAAACACCACATCCTCGCGCGTGCCGTATTGACAGTTATTGAAGTAATACTCCTCCGTCACTTCGTACACGTTGCGCCACTCATCGGGCTTCCGCTTGAGGTCCTCGTAATCAATGAGCGTTAGGTCTAACTCGCGGTTTTCTTCGGCACAGAAGAATTTTCCCGCGTTGCGCAGGTAGGTGAGAAAATCGCGATTACCGTAGATGTCCGAGTTGATTCGGCCGAGTTCACCGATTAATGCGCCCTCGGCTTCTTTGTATTTTGGATTGAACGCAAGAACCTGAGAGTGAAGCAGGTCGCCGAAATATAGCGAGGCTGTACGCGCGCTCTCTTCTGGGGACGAGCTGTCAACATCAAATCCACGACGCTCTTCGGCTTCAGCGCGAGACACATACCGCCAACCGAGTTCCTGCGCATAATGCAAAATGCGCGCTTGGACGGTTTTGTGTTCACCAGGGCGAGTCATGCGTCGTTGGCGGCCTCCGGTTCCTCTTCTGGCTGAGCCCCTTCCCATTTCGCGCAGACTGCTTCGACATTTGGTGAAGGTCCGTCTGTGGTCCAACTCTTATAAAACTGCGGGTTCTTACTTCGAGGGGCTGGATTAACTTCGCGCATCTCAACGAGTGCGGGTGCTTGCACACATTCCCCCAACACGAGAGCCGTTCTGGGAGCAAGTGCCGGAAGTTGCTCAAGGAGTTGGCCGTAAATGCCTGGAACAATCTCGCGAAAGTAGCGCAGATCTTCCGGATTCTGAAGGCGGTGAACGACAAAACTATTGCATTGGGATAACACCGTTTTAGACATTTCACTGGGCCTCTGTGATGAGACAACCAGCCCCAGCCCAAACTTTCGTCCCTCCCGGGCTATGCGCTCGAAGACCTCCTTGGAAATGGAGTCTTCACCAGACTTGCGGCTCTCTTGGATATAGTTTTGAGCCTCTTCCAAAACCAAAACAACCGGAAATTCACCGCGACCAACGCCACTAACTGGATCGCTTAACCGTTGAAGGAACTCGTGTATGAGGCGACCGATTAGCGCCGTTACATTCTCAAGAACCTCTGAGGCGAGAAGGCTTAGATCGACGATTACAACGTTAACGGCGGAGACGCTTGAGCGCTGGCGGTCGTAAAAGGGCATCAACCCATTCGCTAATGACTCAAGATCCGACAGCTCCAGATTCTGCTTGGACTCTAAACCAAGCACGTCTCTTAGAAAGGTCGCCAGACTGTGTCGAACTTTCGGCCATTCTTCGGTTCGGGGTCCAAACAAAAACTCGAAACGAGAGTCATCCAGCAGTCGATAAATACGCATTAGCATGGTGGCTGAGTTATCGCGTGCTCGAGCTGAAGAAGCTTCATTCCTTGATATCGCCGCTTCCAGATGCTCGTAGCGGAATGACTGTTTGCTGAAGTATGAGGGTGAATCGGCGGATGATATTTCGAGTGCGATCTCACCCTGGGGTAGGCGCGCCAATTTTGCCAACATTTCTCTGACGGGTTGCTCAATACGTTGACGTTTTCCGGCATCGATAGGCGCATATGACTCGAATTTTTCACCCTCACTTTTAATGTCCTCGCGAGCGACGTTACTCACGTCTGAAAACACAGTTTTTAGCTCTTCTGGGTCTACCTCTGGGTAATAAGTGATCAGTTCGTCAAGCGTCGGTTCGGTATCTTCACTCTCTAGGAATGTCAGGTCACCGTCGCAGATCTGTCGTAGCTGTTTCGCGTCACCCTTATCGCCGCTGCTAGCAAAAGCGAGAATCTTGTTGAGTTCAGACAGAAGCACTTCGCGGAGTTGGAGCCACGCTGTCAGCTCGTTAGCGGAGGCCCGTGATGAAGACAAGGCATTCAATAGCACAGGTCGTTGGACTCCTGGCGCGGCTCGGAATAGCCGGACAAAATCGTCGGAATCCATAAACCAAAACGGAATTGTCAACCACCCGCTCTCGGATGAATCAGTTGGAATATACAAAGAGCGGCGATTTGGAATAGCGTTGGTGTAACTGCCGTTCCCTCCCTGCTTCTGGAAAGCGGCTCGATATTCTCCGTTCGTATCAAGAATTACGATGCGAGTTCGTTTGACCTCTTCGCGCGAAATGACGGATTGGAGGATCGTAGCAATAGAGCAAGACTTTCCAGAGCCGGTGCTGCCAATGATTGCAACATGCTTGCCGAAGAATGCATCCGGATCCATGTAAATGGTGTAGTCCGGGAAAACCACGGATTTACCAATTGGAATACAATACCCAGGATCTTCTGGATCTATATCCTCCCCGA
Organism: Pyrinomonadaceae bacterium; assembly: GCA_963826235.1. Taxonomy (GTDB): domain Bacteria; phylum Acidobacteriota; class Blastocatellia; order Pyrinomonadales; family Pyrinomonadaceae; genus PSRF01. Next base: position 241,100 of record CAWGWE010000005.1, read on the forward strand.
CGCGCGCCTTCCCAAAAATGGCGTCCAGATCTTGTCTGGTCGTGAGGAACACTTTTGAGTCAAGCACTGGAAAGAGGCTGATGCCCTGACGAAATCTATCCTCGTCGATCTGGCCGATCATTGTCGCCTTCATCAATCGACGTGTCGATGGGAGTGATACCATCGTCTTGTCGGCTTGAAGTTCACTCTCCTCGGTCATTACGACTCGCGTCACCATACCGACGATACTTCGCGAGCCTACCGGAATCATGATGTAGGAATTAATTCGGCCAACTTCGATCGTACCTTCATAGGTTGAACGTGTAAGGGCTTTGAGATCACGATTCAATTCAACTGTGACCTGCGCCGTGTCTACAGCTACGACACGTCCTATTTCGTGTTCAGTCGGCATCCAGATTCTCCGCAACTGTTTCGTCGTTTTTGGTTGGAGGTGCCAAGGCTTTATAAGTCTTCATGACTTTGGAGGTGATCTCCTCCTCACGAAGATCGGGTAACAGTTTCTCGACGAAATGTTCGAAGGTGCCCAGTTTCCATCCGCTTGCCAACCATACACGCTCATCCCCAAGGTCCTTCAATTGATTCACCAAATCACTTTTCGGTTCAGGGTCAATCACAACTAGAGTGAAACTTGGGATCGCGAGCGCCTGGCGGATGAGCGCGTTCACGTGCTCATCGCCAAAGCCATATCCGATTGTAAAGAGCACTGATTGCGGCTGTGCAATCGCAGACCCAAAGCGCCGAAACAGTTCTGAGTAGGGCAGACCCAGCGCCTGACCATATTTGAGTGGCGATGGATAAATCAGAACATCGTGTTCCGGAGCCTGTTGGTCATAGAAAGTCGCGAAGAGTCCATATGGATTTTCCCAGTCCGCATCGCAGCGATGCCATGTGATGGAGCCGTGAACTTTATAGAGGTGAAGTGCGCGATCAAAGCGATGAACGCGCCCTTCCGTAGTCTGCGCTGGAAAGTAAAAGTCCAGATCGTAGGATTCCGGTCGGAAACCGCGTCTAAGAGTTCCGACAAACCCATCAACCAATACGGCCCCTTCGGCATCAGCGGCCTTCTCGATGAGGGTGTCATAGTTGAGCGTGAAGAGATTGGCGCGCCGAAGATTTAGCGGGCGGGTGAGAATCTTTTTGATTAGGCGACGATGATCTTTGAGGGCGCCTTCCTTGCCGCGAGTTGGTAAATCCGACAGCGAGGTAATGCCTCGCTCGATCTCAGTGATTAGGTTATCGATCGCCGCTTTGGACACTGCCAAAGTACCACCCGCCGTAAGCGTGAGAGTAAGTTCATTCGCGAACTCCGGCATTCCGGCCCGCCACATGTGCAGGTTGCCCAGATAATCTTCTAGATTGAGTGGTATCTTTGGGATTTCGCTAAGGGCTCCGGCCAAAGCTGTCCTGCGAACACCCAAGGAAAATGTCTGATTCGTGAGCGCCGAAGACGTCGCATAGAACAGCGATAACCAATCGGGTGCATCGTCGCCGCGGGCCTCGCTCTTATGGTGAAGGTTTCTCTCTAATTCGGTCGGGATAGACGCGAGGCCGAAACCTCCTGCCTTCATGGAAGCGCCCGCCCCGATTAGGAACGAGACATTATCAGTTTTAAGTAGAGTTCCAACACGAACGCGAGTTTCCTTAAGGCGTTCTGCAAGATCACCCTCCGCCTTCCTCTTCGTGCCGGGCTCAGCAGAAGAGAGATCGGCAAGGAGTTGTTCGCTCAGAGTCTCGGTGCCCCCAATCTTAAGATAATAGTCATCGCTCATTGTTGGTCTCGAGTTCGGACAAATCTAGATCGTGCACTCTGAACTGCGCTGTCATGAGTTTGTGCAGTAGCGTCCGGAACAGGGCGGTGAGCGCAATGTGCTTCCTTTCATGCAGGCGATATTTGTCCTCAACTGTCTTGAGAATCTTTGCAATCTCAGCTTGCTCGGGGTTCTGCGGGTAAGCAACGACTTCAGCGTGAACTGTGTTGCGGTTGAGAGTAGGGTTCGAGGCCCCTGAGTTATAACGCTCAAAGTGCAGGGTTTTCAGAAAATAGGATGTGAAGAGGGGATCATGTCCTTTGAAGTCCTTCACCCAGAGAGTGGTGTCATGCGGCCAGTAGTCGACATCGACATAATGCACTTTTCCAAGTGTGCCCTTGCGACCTACAACCACTCCTGGTCCTTTGACCTTGGCCACATTGTGGTAGCTGGCGATTCCGCCGGAAGAGACAACAGGAACACCGCCGGCTATCTGTTCTTTCTTCGTAATATCGAAGCCCCTTTGTAGAACGCAGAAGGCATCGAGTCGCGATACTCTCCAACTTTCCGGGACTGGCCCGATTTCGGTTTGTTTTTGGGTTTCGCCGCGAAGGCCGCGGGTGAAAAGATCGTAGAGTAACGTGCTCTTGAGCTCCATGGTCAGGCCGAGCAACCGTTCTTCCTGCGCCATCGCGCGCTGTACCAGCCCCAAGATCAGCACAATCTTTCCCTGCTCGGCCAGCGGGAGCATTGGAAAGCTCGCACGCTCCTTGTAAGCGGGGAAGTCGAGGTTCCGTATTCCAGTAGTTCGGCTCTGAATGTCCTCAGTCCTACCGGTCTGATACAGTTCGAGAAGGCGGTAAAATACGAACTTCGGAAGGAACGTCCCCGTATCGCGGACTCGAATCGCACTCGTGAAATTGCTAAAGCTAAATGGACCATCTTCTCGCGCGAAATAAACCACTCTTCCGACTGGTTGCTTTGGGCCTCCACCGGAACGTTCCACAATGATATCGCCAGGCTGTAGCTGACGCTTCGAGAGCTGCTTCTCTTCAACTTGAAGCCATGCTACGTCGGAATAATCAATGCGGCCCGACTCGGTGAAGTTGGTGTTTCGGATGACACCCGCGTTCGCAAAAGGCGGTTTCTTGCCTGTCCAAAGCCCATTCAAAGTCTGGAATTGAGCCTTATCGGCCAAGCTAGTTTGTTGAGTATGCCAGTTCATCTTCACCCTTGTAGTTGGCTCAAGATGTTCTTCAGCGCGACAAGGGTCGCCCTCTCTTCGTCCTCCAACGCTTCAAGGTCTTCCACAACCTCTGCGATGGGCCGATATTCGTTAGCTTCGCCCAAATGGATGTACCGGCTGGGTGAGATATTGAAGTCATTCTTCGCGATCTCGCGGAGCGTGACGATTAGCGAATACTTTTCTACGTAGCGCCCTTCGGCGAAGATTTTGGCGATGCGAGCGATCGCTTGAATCGGTATGTAATTCTTCGGGTCACCCTTTTCGAATTCGAGACTGGCATTGAGCAAGACGACCTTACCTTGCCGCTCTGTCGTCTTTAATTTATTCAGCACAATGATAATCCCCGGTGACGGCGTGTTATAGAAGAGATTTTCGGGCAGATAGATCACTCCCTCAATGAGATCCTGCTCTACGAACCAGCGGCGCACGTCTCTTTCTTTGTTGGTCCCGGCATTACCAGATCCGCGTGAGGCAGCCCCTGTGTCGAGAACGACGGCCGCTCGCCCGTTTGGTTTGAGGCTGGCGAGGATGTGCTGCATCCAACCCCAGTCGGCTTTGCCGCCAGGATAGCCTGCACCTTTTGGAAAGCGATCGAGTTCGTCTGCGTCGTAGTCCTTCTCTCTAAATTCGGTCTGGTTCCACATCGGATTGGCGACGACGCGATCAAACGTTCGCAGGCGATGGCCCGAGCGAAACTTTGGCTTGCGGAATGTGTCGCCGATCTGTATCTCGCCTTCCATGTCATGAATGATCATGTTCATGTTGGCCATGGCCCACGTGCCGGGCTCGTTTTCCTGGCCGTGGAGTTTGGCCGGAGCGAAGGTCTTGCGCGAGCGCAGGTTCATCTTTTCCTGCAACACAAGATCACACTTGATGAGCAAACCAGCAGAACCGCAGCAGGGGTCATAGATTTCCATTCCGGGTTCGGGATCCATGATGTGAGCCATCACCAGTCCAACGGCAGGTGGCGTGTAAAATTCGCCCGCGCTCTGACCGCTGCCCTCCGCGAACTTGCGAATCAGATATTCGTAGCTGCGGCCGATGATGTCAGGCTCGACATCCGACAGACCAAGCCGCTTGGCGCTGATCGCTTCGATTAGATTTGACAGCCGGTCGTCATCAATGTCGCGCTGACCGTGAGTGGTCGCGTTGAAGTCTACGCGGTCGATGATGCCCTTGAGCAGCGGGTTGGCGTCAGCGATCGCTCGCATATGTGCCGTAAGCTGTTGGCCAATCTGAGTTGCAAGTGTGCGAATTACCGACCAGGTCGAATCATCCGGGTTCTTCGGTTCCAGCGGCAGGAAGAAGCGCACGAGCTTCTTGTCGCGTTTGACCAACTTGAAAGCCTTGGCGCGAGAGCCAACTTCCTTCGCGATGCGGTTCAACTCGTCATCGAAGACATCGCAGAGGCGCTTGGTAAAAATGAGCGGAAGGATGAACTCTTTGTACTTCGGCGCATCCTTCGCTCCGCGGATACTGCACGCCGCATCCCAAATCCAACTCTCAAGCGACTTGTCCACTACTGGCTTCTTCTTTTCTGGAGAGAACTTTCCTAGATCACGGGGAGGTCCCGATCTTTTCTTTGAGTCTTTCTTTTTGGAAACCTTATTCTTGATGGGAAGCGTTATTTTGTGAAAGTTGGGCATACCTTAGTCTACTTGCTATTGATAATGGCTCACAGGAGATGCCTCAAGGTTAATTGGTTCATCACAGCGGTAACGCCAATTAAGGGCTTCCCTGAGCGCGGTCAGCCTGAGCAATAGGCCGTTGGGTTTGAAGCGCACCGAAGGTGCGGCGGCCGGTTTTCATTGAGCCCGCGTATTCTGCCTCAGTCGATAAAAGAATTCTAGCTAAGAAAAACGGTCTTTGGATTTTGGTCTTTGGTCTTTGAACTCTTTAGTGAGTTGAACATTGGACATGGAAGTCGGAAATGATCACAAGGACTTCTTGATGTACTGGCTAGTCATTTTGCCGACGATGCGATCGGCAACCTTTCGCTGGCCGCCTTTCTTCAAGGCCCCAAACCAGAATGAACGATCGCCAGCTTCCCCAGCCCACACCACAGTTCTATCCTTCACGCGCACCACTTTGATGCTGCCCTGGTTCCGGTCGCGCTCGTAGTTGCCAAAGACTGTGTCATACCATTTGTGCACACCTTTGTTTGTCGCACCTGTGATTATGAAATCCGCCGCTCGCTCGTCGTCCACGACCGTGAGGGGCAATTTCCTCTTCACTATTTCCGCGGCGATAAATCCGTCGAAGCCTTCCGGCATTGGGGCAACATAAAATTTGGCGCCGATCGGAGACGAAGCGCGATCTGATGCCGGAATTGCCAGGAGGGGAGTGGACACGTTTATCATTTCCTCAAGGACGGGTTTGCTCACACCCTCCGACTTCAATTCCGCTATCGCTTCCGCCGAGATATCGAAGCGGCATTCAGAGCCTTTGATCTTGCGAATGATCAATTCGTCGGATAGTTCCGCCTCAACGAAACCCAGAATCGATTCATTGGTGAGCGCCTTAGCGGCGGAGGATGTGGTTTTACTAGAACGGGGCCAGGTTATTGGGCAATCCACTGTATTGAGCAAAGACCGCCGGGGACGCAAACAGCAGCATACCGGTGAACAAAGTGGCGCGGGCAAATAGAGACATCTCGTTTTCCTTTCGCGGTGCGAGTTGAGGTGAGTTGAAGACGAAAATACGCTCGCTTGAGAGCAGATGCGCGCTCGCGCGCACTGGTGCGCAAGCAAATCTTCGTTATTGTTGGGTTCGTGAGAACCTGAAGGGAATGGTAGCAATTCGATGGCCGTACAGGGGCCGGTCCAAAGTCCAACGTCCCAAGTCCAAGGTTCGCGATTGCTGATTGGCGATTGTCGATTGGAGATACAGATTGGCTGGGTAGCGGCTCTGCCGCGAACTTTGACCCTTTCAGGGTCAGGGCTGTATTGGGATCGTGATCCGTGGGCGTTGCCCACGGCTATTAAAACAGAAGCGAAAGAACCCACGCGCTACCGCGCTGTGGTACTGACCTCATCCCCCCAGTTGCGCTGCAACTCCCAGACTCGTGCTGAGAGCTGCGCTACAGAAGCGGGGACAGGGTCCCCTTCCTGACTGCAATTTCTCCACACAATCCAAAGCGCCCTCGCCGCTGCGCTCAGCCGGCGCACTTCAAAGAGCGGAGGCTCCCTCAATCTAATTCGACTTTCGCGGACCGATGGCCCTGTTATACTCTAAGCCTACTTAGAGTGTTTCGGTTGTTTGCAGAAAAACTGTCACACAAAGATTCAAGGAGGGTCCTTTTCCTTTCGCCCCTGTTGTCGCCGGGTTTCACCATTGCGCTGACGAGGCAATCCTCCCAGAAAAACCATGTCTACCCCTGCCGGGAAACGTCTTGGCCGTTATGAGATCCGCACCCTACTCGGAGTGGGCGGTATGGGTGAGGTCTATCTCGCCCAGGACAGCCAACTGCGGCGACAGGTAGCGCTGAAGGTTCTGCCGCCGAAATTCACTCTCGACGAAGAACGGTTGCGCCGTTTTAAGCAGGAGGCTCTTAACGCATCGGCGCTCAACCATCCGAACATTCTCACGATTCACGAGATCGGCTCAGAAGGTAACACCCATTTTATCGTTACGGAATTCATCGACGGGATCTCGCTGCGCGAACTCATAGCCAAACAACCGATGTCGATAAGACAGGTACTAGACATCTGTATCCAAGTCGCCTCCGCCCTCGCTGCTGCTCACGCTGCGGGTATCGTTCATCGCGACATCAAGCCAGAGAATGTAATGGTCCGACACGATGGCTACGTGAAGGTGCTCGACTTTGGTCTTGCCAAGCTTTCTGAGCTTGCGAAACTGCATAGTGATTCCGAAGCAGCGACAGTACAAGTTGTGCAGACAGATCCGGGAAAGGTCATGGGCACAGCCAAGTACATGTCTCCCGAACAAGCGCGCGGGCTGGAAGTTAATGAGCAAACCGACATCTGGAGTCTGGGAGTCTTACTTTATGAACTGGCCGCAGGGCGCGCTCCTTTTGAAGGACCGAGTGGCAGTGATGTGCTGGCGTCGATTTTGACGACCGAGCCCGTACCTCTGCAAAAACATTCCGACGACATTCCCGCTGAACTGCAACGGATCGTGCGCAAAGCGTTGCGCAAGGACCGTGACGAACGATATCAGTTGGCCAAAGAGTTGGCGCTGGATCTGAAAAATCTGCGCCGGGAGTTGGACCTTAACGCGGAACTGGAACTCTCGCAGCAGCCTGCGGTTCCACCTCACCAGGTTTCGGGCATCGGCACCAGCCGGGCGGGCATTACTGGTTCTTATTCAACCTCGCAAACTGCGCAGGTTGAGGCGCGAAAGACGACCTCGACTGCCGAATACCTGGTGGCGGAAATTAAATCTCATCCCAGAGCTCTGATGTTTGTTTTGGGAGTTATCGGTCTGGCAGCCCTCGCAACCGTCGTGACCGTGGCTTATCGGTGGACGGCCAGAGATACCTCCTCCGGCAACGTTTCCACTTCTTCGCCAACCATGAAAATCGCGCGCCTCACAAGCTCAAGCACTGCTGATATGGCGGCCATCTCGCCTGATGGCAGATACGTGGTTCACGTCGCGAGCGAGGGCGGACAGCAGAGTTTGCGCGTGCGGCAGGTCAACACCAACAGCAACGTGGAGATCGTGCCCCCCTCTGACGTGCAATTTGCCGGGCTGACTTTTTCGCGGGATGGCGACTTCATTTACTACGTGGCGGCTGAAAAGAAGAGTTCCACGTCAAGCCTCTACCAGGTTCCGGTACTGGGCGGAAACGCACGAAGATTGTTCTCAAATGTGGGCAGCGCTGTTACGTTCTCACCCGACGGACAGCAGTTGGCATTTATTCGAAACGTTCCCGATGCGGGGGAAGATGCGTTGATCGTCTCTGGCGCTCACGGCGGCAACGAACGCAAGCTCACCGTGCGCAAGCTGCCAAACTTTTTTCGTTTTGTAGCGTGGTCGCCCGATGGAAAAACAATCGCCTGTGGCGCCGGGAGTTTCGTTCCCAGCTATACCACCTACGTCGTTGAGGTTGCATTGGACACCGGCAGGGAGAAACAGATTGGAACTCAAAGTTGGATGTTTATGGGCCAGCTCGCCTGGATCGGTGATGGTAGTGGACTAATTCTTGCCGCCTCGGAACAAGAGTCTGGTAGTTTTGATGCGCAACAGCTCTGGTACGTCTCTTATCCTAAGGGAGAAGCGCGACGGGTTACGAACGATTTGAATAACTACACTGGAGTTAGTCTGACCTCCGACTCGAATCGGTTGGTGACCGTTCAGTCTGAAACAAGTGCGAATGTTTGGATCGTGCCGAATGGTGACGCGACTCGAGCCACCCGAACCACCACCGGAGCGGGGAAGATAGATGGACGCGACGGCCTGGTCTTTACGCCTGATGGAAAGATCGTCTACGCCTCGAAGGCGAGCGGAAATTTGGATCTTTGGATCATGAATTCCGATGGTACTAATCAAGGGCAGCTTACGGAAAACGAGCGTATCAATACTCACCCTGCCGTATCGCCTGATGGTCGTTACATTGTCTTCGCTTCTAATCGCACCGGAGCGTCAAACATATGGCGCACCGAGATAGACGGCAGCAATGCCCGGCAGTTAACCAAGGGGAGCGGCGAGGACTTTCCGCAATGTTCTCCGGACGGCAAATGGGTTGTGTACACCTTGCTGGGCGCGGGGAAGCCTACGCTTTGGCGCGTCTCAATCGATGGCGGAGCTCCTCAGGAACTCACCGATAAATATACTGCCGGTGCTGCCATCTCGCCTGACGGTAAATCGCTCGCCTGCCTCTATCGCGAAGGGCAACCCAATTCGCCGCTCAAACTGGCAGTGCTTTCTTCCGAGGGAGGAGAGCTAACGCATGTGTTTGATGTGTCACTTCCCACTGCGGAAATATCACTCGTGCCCCCGCCCCGCTGGACAGCGGATGGCCGGGCGCTGACCTACGTTGTGACGAGCGCAGGGGTTTCCAACATTTGGCTTCAGCCGATCGACGGTGGGGATCCCAGACCGCTTACCAACTTCGACGCCGACCGCATCTTCGCATTCGAGTGGTCGCGGGATGGGAAGCAACTATTAGTATCCCGCGGCACGGTGGCGAGCGATGTCGTATTGATTAGTAGTTTTCGTTGAGAAATTAATTTCGGTAGGTTATTGCTGAGCCATTCTTAAGTTCTTCAGTGCCGTTTCAACCTCTTCGTTGTTCGGCCTCTGCTTGTAGTCGGTCTCAACTTTGCTCCACACAACCCGTCCATCCTTATTGATTAGGTAAACCGTAGCGTGCGGAATGCCTTCAAACTTCTGCCCGTCGTAAGCCGAGTCACGAACTCCGTAGGCGTCGATCACTCGATGATTGGGATCTGACAAAATCGGAAAGTTGAGTGCTCCCCTTCCGTCGGCGGCAATTTGTTCGGCAAACTGCCTGCTTTCCGCCGGGCTGTCAACGCTGACTGCATAGAACCGCACCTGCTCTTCTTGTTTTACCAGTGAACGCAAGTCGGCCAACTGCCGAGCACAGTAGGGTCACCAGTTGCCTCGATAAAAGACCAGGACTGTGGGCATGCTGCCACGCGCTGTGGAGAGAATAACTTTTTGATTGTTTTGATCCTCAAGGGTGAAGTCGGGAGCAATTTCACCGACAGCAATTGGTGATTTACGCGGCTGGAGTTCACTCTCGCTCGAGGGAGAAGACTTCAGTTTCGAAGTACACGCAATGCTTACGATGATGAGAGCGATTGCTGCCGTGATTCTGCAATTCATAGCCTGCCCTTAACGAATATTCTCTGATATGGATTCTTCTCGTCTATTACAATATTACAAATCTGTGATTGCACAAAGGATATGATCCGTGGGCGTTGCCCACGGCTACTAACTTTGTCCCCTGCGGGGACATGGGTGATGACCGCTCCGTTACCTCGAATGTTACTGATGGTTCCGATTGCGAATTGGCGATTGCCGATTGCCGAATTAAAGAAGTGGCCGCAAAAATGCCTTCCTGAATGAGCATATTGCCGATTGCCATTTAGCGATTTGCCGTAGCGAAGAAGCCAATGGAAAATCGGGAATTAAAAATTGGCAATCTAGAGCGATCCCTTGCCACCTGGATCTCCCTAATTTGTTGACTCCTGCCGTTCCCTTGGGAGTATACTCGCGCCTGTTCCGAGCAGAACCAACCCCGACACCCTCGCTCTTCACTGCAACTAGACAGTGCCGTCAGGTGCGGAGCGGGCAGTTCGATCCAGGGCAGTAACGCCTAATCTCAGATAAACCCTCGCTCTTCACTGCAACCAGACACTGCCGTCAGGTGCGGAGCGGGCAGTTCGATCCAGGGCAGTAACGCCTAATCTCAGATAAAACCCTCGCTCTTCATACTGCAACCAGATTCTGCCGTCAGGTGCGGAGCGGGCAGTTCGATCCAGGGCAGTAACGCCTAATCTCAGATAACCCTCGCTCCTCATCACTGCAACTAGACACTGCCGTCAGGTGCGGAGCGGGCAGTTCGATCCAGGGCAGGACGCCTAATCTCAGATAACCCTCGCTTTCGGTCCACTCAAATCGATGTTGGTATCACACTCATAAAAGGAGGTGACAAATGCTCTCGAGAAAACTTTTCTCCGCGAGCTTAGTGCTCCCACTCGTTCTTTCCTGCGTGGTAACCGCCTTAGGGCAACTTGGTAGTGCAGGGATCAGCGGTCAGGTCATCGACACAAACGGCGCCGCCATTCCCAACGCGCGCGTCGTCGTGAAAAACAAGGCCACTGGACAAACACGCGAGACCACCGCGAGTGGCGAGGGAACGTACACGTTCCAAAACCTGCCGCCTGCAACTTACGAAATCAAGGTGGAGGCGACTAACTTTGCTCAGGCTGTGGTTGAAACTGTTACGCTAAACGTGGGCGAGATTCCAGCGATCAACGTAACCCTTAGTCCGGCCGGCACTCAGGCGACCGTTGTGGTTGCTCCCAGCGATGTGCTTAACGTGGACACTAATACGTCCCAGGTTGCCGGCGTGATCAATGAGCGCACTCTCACCAACCTTCCACTCAATGGTCGCAACTTTCTCGACCTGGCATTTCTTATTCCTGGTAACGCACCTGCGCCTAATTTTGACCCAACCAAGACCACTACCCTGGAGGTTTCGTCTGCTGGTCAATTAGGAAGAGGCGGGAACATCGCGGTTGATGGCGCTGACAACAATGACGACGTTGTTGGAGGCACGCTACAGAATTTTCCCCAGGATGGCATCGCCGAATTTCAGATCGTCACCAATCGATTTTCTGCTGAGATAGGCCGCTCGGCTTCCTCCGCTATCAACATCGTCACCAAAGGCGGGTCAAACGAATTTCACGGATCGGGCGCATTCTTCTTTCGCAACAGCCGTTTGTCAGCCGTGCTGCCAACGCTCGACCGAACGCTGGTGCAGATTGAAGGCAGGCCGCCCTTTGACCGCGAGCAGTATGCGTTTTCCGCCGGAGGCCCGATTAAGCGTGATCGCGCGTGGTTCTTTGCGGCGTTTGAATATCGTAATCAGGACGGAGTCGTGATCACCGGTGTGCGCGATCTCGCAGCCCGTCGTGTCATAACCAGTTTCTCCCCGGCGCCGCTCAATGATCAGCTGTTTACGGCTCGCGCAGATTGGCAAGTTGCTAAAAACGACCGAATGGCGTTCCGCTACTCGAATCAACGTGAAGACGACGTGGATCGCGGCAGCCTGCGGCGGCCTATTGGTACCGCAGACAACCGACAACACTCGTTCAACAAGTATCACTCGTTTGTCTACAACTGGACGCACAGTTTCTCACCGACAGTACTCAACGAATTCGTCTTTCATGCAAACGATTTTCTCAATCGCATTCCCTCCTTCGTCGAGAACCGCAACGAGATCCGCTTCCCCTCGGTGCAGGACGGGGGAAACTTCCGCATCCCGCAGCAGACTCCGCAGACTCGGCTGCAGTTTCGCGACAACCTGAGTTGGTCAAGAGGCGCGCATGCCCTCAAGTTCGGAGGCGAGGTCCAGCGCATCGACGCCGGCGCGCTCTTTGATCTCTTTGGCTCCGGCACAATTGAAACCGCTGAGGACTTCGGAACGTTCGATCGCAACGGTGATGGACAAATCAACGACAACGACATCGTGATTGCGGATACGATTCGCTCCACAGCACCGGTGCGCCCTCCAACCGTGGAGGATTTGGATAACTATTACTTCGCCTTCTATGCGCAAGACGACTGGAAGGTGCGGCCAAACTTTACGCTCAATCTCGGACTGCGCTGGGAGGTGGATACAAATGTCAAAAACCTGAAGAACTTTAACGAGATCAATCCAATCCTACTTCCGTTTGTTGGTAACTCACGGAGTCGCGAATACAACAACTTTGCGCCGCGTATCGGCTTTAACTGGGATCCCTGGAGTAATGGCCGAACCTCAATACGCGGCGGCTACGGCGTCTACTATGACCGCATCGTGCTTGAGGTACCTTTGCTGGAAAGATTATTGGACGGTCGCAAACTGGGAATCGAAGTGCGACTCGGTTCGGAATGCAATACACCCGATTTTTCGTGCGGCCCGACAGCCACATTTCGGCCCGGGACTCCGACTCTGGCAAATCCATTCACAGGCACGGCTATTTCAGGAGTCGGCATCGGTATCAACATTCTCGACCCGAACCTTAGTACGCCTTATGTGCAGCAATTTAACCTCGGGTTTCAGCGAGAACTCACCCAGGATCTGATCTTCTCGGCGGACTACATTCACTCGTTCGGGTCGAAGTTCATTATCGGGCGTTTCATCGGCTCAGTCTTCAACCCGGCCATCGGCGGTAATGACGACGTGGTCAATATTGAATCGTCGGTCAAGACCTGGTACGACGGCTTGCTGCTCAACGTGCAAAAGCGGTTCGCGAATCGCTACAGCTTCAATGCGTCGTACACGCTACAGAAGTCTTTTAATTACTCGAATGACGATCAGATACCCTTCCAGGTTCCGCCCCTTAATCCGAACAACCTGCGGTTGGACAAGGGACCCCCGCCCAATGAAGAGCGTCATCGCTTCACTTTCCATGCGGTGGTCGATATGCCTTATGGTTTTCAGCTTTCGCCCATCTATACGCTGGCCTCAGATGTGCCGTTTGACATTGTGTTGCCACCCGATATTGGCAACACGCGCATCCCGCAGCTGCAGCGCAACGCCGGGGGTAGGACCTTCCGCACGGGGTCGGAGTTGAATACCTTCATTAACGCGTACAACACGGGACGTCCACTCGTCAGCCGCTTGCCGCTGGTTCGAGATGATCTGGAACTCGGCGATTCATTCCAATCGTTGGACCTGCGACTGACTAAGACGTTTCGCTTCACCGAGAACTTCAACATCCAGGCTATCGGTGAAGTATTCAACCTATTCAATGTCACGAATATTCGTGGTGTGAATAATGTGAACTACTCCGGATTCCAGAACACTTTGCTACGCGACAGCTCGAATAGCGCCGACGCCGGCTACCTCCGCTCTTCAAGGTTCGGATCTCCGATCCAGTCTGCTGGAGGAGTGTTCGGGACCGGCGGGCCACGGTCGTTTCAATTTGCAGTGCGTGTGAACTTCTGAGAGCAGCGGAGGCATTGCCGATTGCTGATTTATGGTGGCGGTACGGCTTCGCCGCCGAACGAGTGCCGTAAGGCTTGCCTTACCGGAAAGTGTCTTTATCTTTTCCAGCGCGAGGCTTAGCCTCGCGAAAATCAAAAAATCCTCGGTCGGTAAGGCAAGCCTTACCGCACGGGTTGGGCGGCAAAGCCGCAGTGCGCGATTCGCGATTTTGTCGCCCGCTTCGCGGGCTCTCGACTGTTTTTGGGGGTCGTTAGCCCAAGGTTGCGCTCGCTGCGCTCGCTCACCCCGGGCTAAATTCTGCCGCCGCTACGCGGTTCGTTGAGAGATTCACCCAACGGGATTGCCGAATACAATTGGCGATTGAAAAGCGGGGGCAGGCCAAATGGATTGGCGATTGCCGGATTGCCGATTGAAAAACAAACCTGAGATACACGAAGCAGAACGAAAGCAATCCAAAGCGCCGTCGAGCCGGCGCACTCCAAAATCGGCAATCGGCAATTGGCAATTGGCAATGCCGTTAGGGGCTGCAGCCGGTGACCGAAGATTGCACACCACTATCAACCACCGCGCCGCCACTCAACGGTACAAATACCTGGCGGACGGCGGAGCCAATATTTCCGGCCAGGTCTTTAACGTGGACAGTTATTTTGTAAACGCGGCCATTGCCACTTTCAGCGCGTTCGCGCCTTAACATCACCGACTTACACCCAGCCGCAATTACAATATCGTTCTTTGTATTTCCATCGCCGCTGCCCTTGGCATCGTCCACTTCATCGCTTGTGGCGAGGGCGATGACCACGTCGCTAACATCGAGTGTGGTGTCGAGATTGTCAGTAGCACTCGAGACAAAGTCGGTAATCGAAAACGTTTGATACGAGTGATTGGGCGGCGACAAGTTTATCGTGTTGGTCGTTAAGGTGATCTGTGGAGGTGTCGTATCGATTTTGATCACTTGAGTAACCAACGCACTGACATTACCGGCGTTGTCTACCGCTCGTAGCTCTATCGTGGTCGTACCTTCCGTGTTGACGCTGACATTCGTTGAAGAACCAGCGAATACGTTTACAGCGCCGCCATTGATCCAGTAGCGCAACTCCTTTACTCCGCTGCCGCCGTCGGTTGCCGATAGTGTGACGGTCACAGGAATTGAGTTCCACCAGCCATTAACATTCGGCGCCGGGCTGGTACCGATTGACGCCGTAGGCGCCGTCAGATCCACAGCGGCAGGAAACGGCAGCAGTACCACACCCGTGCGAGCCGCAAGCGCAATATTCACGGCCCCGCCACTCACAGTAAACGTCGCCCCAGTCAGTACATCTTGCAACTGAGTACCATCTGAGAAGTAAGCGCTAACGGGAACACTCGCGTTGTTGCTTGCGACCCCGTTGTTCAACGCCACGATTACTTTCTCAGAGCCGGAAACACGAGCGAACGCATAGGTGTTGTTGTCCGAACTGGAAGCTGTCGTATCTCCCGTCAACACGGTTTCAATAGAACCTTCGCGCAATGCGGAAAACTGTTTACGCATGTGGGCCACGAGGGTGTAAAACGAAACCACATTGCCATCGACAGGACCATAGACGTTTGGATCTCCAGCTTCATCGGCCCAGGGATATGGAGCGCGGTTGTATGGATCATCCTCGGGCCCGTTTACACCATTGGCGAGGGCCGGCGCATCAAGAGCGCCTTCATCGCCGTAGTAGATCATCGGCGCTCCGGGATAGGTGAACTGGAAAAGCGCGGCGAGCTTCAGTCGTTCCTTCGCTTCCGCCAGTCCGGCATCCCCGAGCACAGTCAAAACATAAAGAGCTCGATTTGTGTCGTGCGAATCGAGCAGGTTAAGCATGGCCGCGGTGGCCTGAGCCGGGTAATCTTCGCGCACTGATCTAAGTGCACGGTCAAACTGGCTGGGTGTAAGAGCAACGATTGTGTTGGCGCCGTTATTGTCGTTGTCGCTCCAGTTAACTCCCCTGGCAAAACCAAGGACGTTTTTACGGAAGCGGTAGTTCATCACCGAATCCAGTTGATCACCCGCAAGGTATTGGCTGGCATCCGGGAAGTTCTCGCCAATCAAGGCACCGTCAGACTTGTATCCTTTAGCGAATGGACGGTAGTCGTGCCACCAGTTGTGCGAGAGATCCGTGGCCACGTCGAAACGCCAACCTGCCGCACCACGGTCATACCAATGCCTGGTAACACTGGCGTTTGTATCCCGGTAAAAGAAGAACCGCACATCAGTGCTGTCGTCGCGATAAACAGGCAGACTGTCGAAACCAAACCAGCTTTCATAGTCCGCGCTAACACAAGGTGCGTTGCTGTTGAAAAAGTTGTACCAACTGCGATAGGGCGAAGATGCGGACTCACAGCCACCATCATGAGCGTAACGGTGATAACGGTCGAAGTAGAGACTGTCTGAAGACGAGTGATTGAACACGCCATCAAAAATCAGTTTCATTCCGCGCTTCTCTGTTTCCGCAACGAGCGAAGCTAATGCCGCATCGCCGCCGAGAGCAGGATCAACTTGCAGATAATTGTCCGTATCGTAACGATGGTTTGAGCGTGCCCGGAAAATCGGATTCAAGTAAATCGTGTCTACTCCGAGCGTCTGCAGGTAATCCAGCTTGAGCTTAATCCCATCGAGATCCCCGCCATAAAATTGAGTCCCATACTGATTTTCGTAAGGTCCTGGTTGCCGCGGATCGCCAATCGCGACGTTCCAGGGTGAACGAGGCAGCGGCACCTGATCACCGTAAAAGGTTGGACATCCTGCCGTCGAACCGGCCACGCAATAGTCGTTAGTCGGATCGCCGTTGCGGAAGCGATCGGGAAAGATTTGATAGATGTTCGCATTGCGCAACCACGCGGGCGTCTCAAACGCTGGATCGAAAACTGTGATTTGAAACGCGGGAAACGGCTCGCCGTCGGAAGCTTGTCCCTCGCCACCCTGGTTTAGATTGTCGTGATCGTCAGCGTACGAGTCGCTGTAGAAATCGACATCGGCACCGTCGGTGACTTGGAATTTGTAATAAAGAATCGCGGGGGTGGACGGAGTGCTGAGCGTGCGCGTCCAGATGTCATAGAGGACGCTGTTCTCAGTTCGATTCTCAAGAAAGCTCATCGGATGATCGACTGGCCCTGTGGTCACGTCTGTAGCGGGGTTGTAAGTGTAGACTCGCACCGATACGCCATCTACGTCGAAGTGATCAGTGCGAAAGCGCAACGTCACGTTCGTTCCTGCGGGCACTGCGCCGAAAGGCGCGCGGTAGTAAGCGTCAAAGGTATCGTGACGCAGGCCGAGGAATTGCACATCGCCGCTGTCGCTGGAGCTGTTGTTTGAGAATGGTTTAGTACTGGTGCCATTACCAGTATTGGCGACGGCGTAATAATGGGTGTAGCTGGCGGAGGTACCGATAAAAGCACCTGCATTGTCCTGCGGTACCTGACCAAAAACGAAGCCGCCGGGAGAAGTGACATAGGCAAAGAAGTTGAATGCGGCGGGTCGACCGGCACCTGTTATTCACGACCAGGGAATCGAAAGCTCGCGGACGTTTCCGGCTCCTGATGCGTAACTGCCGAAAAATGCGGTTTGCGAAGACCAACCTCCCGAGCCGTTCGCGGTGCGATACTCGCGATAGCCATCTTTGAAATATGCGACAAAGTCAGCTCTGAATGGGAGCGCGGAGAAGTTTGTGTTGTCGTAGTTAAAGCCCGACAGGTTTCCATCCGAATTAGAGCCGCCGTTTACTGGTGAGATGGGATTACGGTCTATGTAGATAATCGCGCTTTCGGCGAGGTTTGCGTTGGTAACGGCAACGTAAAGATTCGTCTCGTCCCACGTCATGTACCAAGTCTGAGCGGTGCTGGTGCTTTGACTGTTCTGTCCGTCAGTATGGGTGCCGTACTCGTTCGCGCCGATTGCGCCGTTTACGGCAGGAGACGCGTGTTGAGCAGCCGCCCGTTCAAGCAGCTGTGTCAGCGCGAGAGCACATAGAGCAACGACAATAAGAAATAGTTTAATAGCTCTTGTGATCCTGTTGTTATGAACTACAGTTTTAGACATATTGACCTCACGATTTGGCAAAGACGAATGAATTTTGTCTGGAGGCCGGCTAAGCCTTAACGGCAAGGAGCGAGCGCGGGGGAACGCGGCTTGATAGCCAACCAGCTAGCAGATTAGGTGCGCGGAGCTTAGGCGAAAGCAGCGAACCTGTCAACGATTATTGCCTGATTGGCAATTGCCGATTGCCAATTGCCAATTAGCACGAAGCGAAGGAAGCAAATCGGCAACCCGCAATTGGCAATTGCCATTGCAGTTGCCCACCCGCTAAGCGTGGTGGTGCTGACCTCACCGGGACGCCTCTGGAGTTTGCCAAAGAACGGCCGCAAGCGCACCTTCCTGACTGCAATTCCTCCTGGAGGAAAAACCGCTGAGTTCTCGCCACAACCACAGTACACCTGGGCTACCTCACAACAGGGAGCGAATCGCTCAACCAGTCGCGTAGCGACGGAAGAAGTTTAGCCCAGGGTGAGCGAGCGGGAGCGAGCGTAACCCCGGGATCGTGTCCCTAAACAGTCAGGAGCCCGCGAAGCGGGCGACAGACGCGCCTCACCGCTCTTCCAATATAATTAGCCGCAAATTTTCGCGGATAACACAGATCAGACAAAATTGGAATCGGTACAGTACGGGAGCGGTCGCGACCGCCTTCGACTTTCGCAACACTCAAGTTTCATATTCGATTGTTGCGAGCGTTAATCGCAGTTCGTAAGGCCGACCTTGCTGCATCACCTCCATCAATCTTCTCAAGGAACTCGGCTGCGTTTAGTCCTTTACTCCCATACATAGAAGGGCAGGGCGTTTTTCCTACACAACGGATTTACCGGAAAAGTCCCGGACCCCTCTTAGCAAAGGCTGGCAACGTTTTAAGGAGAGAGCGTTGCCGGCTTTCTAACTAGCTCTTTCTTTGATCGAACCTGGGAGTTGGGGAGAAGTTATGAAACTATTGATTGCGGGACATGCGCTGGCGGCAACCGCCCTGATTTTCGCGAGTGTGATGACTGTTCGGTATGTTGGGGCCGCTCCGTTGTGGGTCGGTGTTCTGGTGGGACTTCTGTTGTACGCCCTCACCTTATGGATCGCTAAAGCCGACGCCGGCGACGAGGAAGCCCAGTGATTAAATTACCGATTGGCGATTACAGTAGTCAGTAGTCAGTGGACAGTAGTCAGTGGTCCGTGGTCACGTGTTCAAGTGGATAGTGGTTAGTCTAGGTATGTGGGCTTCATGGCAACTGAAAACAATTCTTCAAACGAACAACTGATCCCTTAATCCCTGACCACGCTTAATCCCTGACCTCGGACCACTGTCTACTGTCTACTGTCTACTGTCAACTGTCTACTGACTACTGACTACTGCCTACTTTCAGACGAGCTGAAATTCACGAGAGATCCCTTAGCCGCGCTCAAATACCAGTCGCGAGCCGTCCCAGGACCAGTTGGGGTTTCGCCCGCCTTCGGTCACCTTATGCGATGGCCCGCCTGCGGACGGGACCGACCAGATGCCGTTTGTGCCCTGAGACCGTCGCGTGTAAATGATCTGGTCATTCCGCGGAGACCAGCGCGGTCGGTCGGCCGCGTCTTCACCCGAGGTAATCTGTATCGGCTCGCCTAGGGCCAGGTTTTTAATCCAGACCTGCGGCACGCCGTCTACCGTGTTCGTGAAAGCGATTTTCTGACCGTCCGGCGAAAAGCTCGCACTGCGGTGCGAGCCTGGGAAAGTCGAGATGAGGCTGTGCTGTGCCGGTGCAGTCGGCTTTGACGGCTTTGACCACGAATAAGCGGCTATCAGGCCGAACATCACAAGTGCTACGCCAACAGCCAGAGAAGCAAGGGCCCACGGCCTTTTGACCAAAGTACGCCGCCGTGGCGGAACGCAGGGCGTCATCACCCCTACGCGCGCGCTAGACGAGCTGAAGAGGTGATCCAGCCCTCCGGCCTCGGCCACCACTTGCCGCAAGTCTGCCGCCATCTCTGGCATTGACTGGTAACGATCTGCCGGTTCTTTAGCCAGCGCCCGGTCGATCACCGCCGATAGGTGCGCGGGTATTTTTTTATTCAACTCCGCGCTCGGCGTGTGCGGCTGGTTGAGCAGTGCGCTGATCACATCGGCCTTGGACCTTCCGCTAAAAGGTGGGCGCCCGGTCGCCATCTCATAGAGCACGCCGCCAAAGGAAAATATATCGCTGCGATGATCCGCACGAAACCCGCTCGCCTGTTCGGGCGACATTGACGCGGGCGTGCCCATGACCGCGCCTGTCATGGTCAAGTGAGTTTCATCCGCTCCCTCACCCCTCTCAAGCATCTTGGCCAAGCCGAAGTCGAGCACCTTTGCCTGACCGCGGGGAGTGATCATGATGTTGCCGGCCTTGACGTCGCGGTGGATGACCCCGCGCGCGTGGGCCTCTGCCAACGCGTCGGCCACTTGCAGGCTGATCGAAAGAAGGGAGTCAAGTTCCAGCGGTCGGCCGCGGATCGTGCGCCACAATGTATCACCCTCGACGTACTGCATGGCGATGAACAGGCGGCCTGCCGCCTCGCCCAGCTATGGTGAGCAGCGCAAGCGCTTCCTCCGAGAAGCACGCTTGGCCGCCTCTCTCGATCACCCCAACATCTGTACCATCCACGAAGTGGCGCTGACGGATGGGCGCACCTTCCAGTTTCACATCCGGGAGATGGGTGTGGAGCAGCAGAGTGTTGTTCGTCACGTTAGGATCGAGTTCAGGTGATCGAACACAGTGCTTCGGTGGGGCGCGGTGGAACGGTGGGTTCAGCTAATGCGCCCCCCGTCACTACCGCTTCCTTATCCGAACGCAAAAAAAACGATCCACAAATTCACACGAGAAACACGAAGGAGGTTTGTGTTATTTCGTGTGGGTTCGTGGATCGTTTGTAAAAATCTGTCGCCCTGTATGCGCGCTTAGGAATCAATTAGGCGACTATTCCGGGGCTATGCTCGCTACGCTCGCTCACCCCGGGCTAAGTTCTTCCGCCGCTAACGCGGCTCGTTGAATCCGCACTCCGCAATCTGCAATCCGCAATCGTTACACCTGCACAGCTAAAAATCGCTCGACAACTTCACGCGGCCAGCGACAATGATTGAAGCCTTCACGAAACGTGGCGAGGTTTACCTGGCACAGTTCGTCCGTTGATAACGGTCTGAGTTTAAGGCGGTGCGGTGCAGGCTTCTTCATTCGCCTGGACTGAGAATTATTGCGCGTCTGTTTTTCTACTAGTGTTAACATTTTTCACCTCTATCTAAAGTATGAAGGCTGCTCGGCGCCTTCAACCTGGAAGCTTTACAAGCTCTGTGCCGCCCTGGATAGTGCGAAAAACATTGAGCGGATACAGGTTCTGACCAGATTGATTGGTTAGATTGACAGGTTCGGTCGAAGTGATTGCCGATTGCCGATTGCCAATTGCCGATTGGTTTTCACGTTGCGATGAATGGTGTTTCCGCGTTAAATAGGTTCTTTCGTTACAAACTGATGCCGCTCGAATTCTAAAGAGACCCGGTCGCTATCCCGACCTCTCGGGATAATGACTTCACTCCCAGTATGGTTTGGACTTTGGATTTTTCCCGGCGGGGGCAGGCCCCCTTTCCAACCTGCGAATTATTTCCTGAGCTGCTAATCTTTGCTGATTAAAAGCTCCTACACAACTCTAAGAAAGTACCTCTCAACGTGTCACAAATCTCCTTTGCCGAAGAAATTCAGGGACGGCTAGCCAACCAAACTCGTTACGACCAACCGCTGATAGTTGTTGGACGCAACGCGGCGGCGTGTCACATTGTGTTCAATCAAAAAGATTGGCCGATGGTCTCGCGGCAGCACGCCGAGTTTCGTTTAGTAAATGATCGCTGGATCATCGCGGACAGCGGCTCAACTCACGGCACTTTTCTCGACGGACAGCCGCTGCAATCACCTCAAGAACTGCGTAAGGACTCTCGAGTACAATTCGGACCCAACGGACCGGTGCTGGTTGTTACCGGCATCGGACCCGAAGTCGGAGCAGACGCTACATTAGTTGCGAAACGACCAGCAGCACCTGCTTCATCGGCACCAGAGTTTCAGCCAGACACGCAGAAGCGACTTCCCACATCGCCGCCGCGCCCGAATACCGAGCCGGCCTTTGTTGAACTCTCGGGAACGGGAACGGGAAACCTCAAGAGAATTGAACTCAGCAAAGACGTGACTCGCTTCGGACGCGATCCTGGCGTGGAGGGCGCTATTGCGGCCGCCGCTGCAGTCGTATCGCGCCGCCATGCAGAAATCCGGCGTCAGGATGGAAATTACATCCTCGTCGATCTCGGAAGCTTTAATGGAACGACGTTAAATGGACGGCGCATTGCCACACCCGAGGTACTGCATCACGGCGACAATATCGAACTGGGTCGCGGTGGTCCTACGATTCGATTCATCGATCCCGCCCATCCGGCGCCGCAACCCGACCCGCAACCAGCTCAGATCAGTAGCCCCGCAGTAGCAACACCTGAGTTCGCTTCAGAATTGAGGAAGATGGGAACCATGGTGCTTGGTTCCGGAAGTCCGCTTCAAATCAGCCATGCCGGTATTTCGGATCAACCGCACGTTTTCATTGAGCGCCAGTTTGGACCAAAGGGACAACTCACGATTGGCCGCGGCGCGGAGTGCGACATCCGACTCGATGGCTTGCTGATATCGAACCGTCATGCTTCCGTCACGAACACGACAGCAGGAGTCACGATTGAAGATCTGAATTCTTCGAACGGGACTTATATAAATGGTGAGCGCATCACCGTCCGCAAAATTATCGGTGAGGAAGACGTCGTACAAATTGGACCGTTCCTTCTGAGGGTCCATTCACAAAAGGGCGTTGCCGTTTTTGATACTCGTGCCAAGACCCGCATCGATGCCTTCCAGGTAACGAAGGATGTGCCGAACCGATCGGGTGCGGGAAAAGTAAGATTGCTCGACGAAGTCTCTTTGAGCATTCAACCGAACGAGTTTGTCGGGTTGCTTGGTCCTTCAGGCGCGGGCAAGTCAACGCTGATGGACTCGCTCAACGGCATGCGCCCGGCGTCGAGCGGCCAGGTGCTCGTCAACAACCTCGATCTCTATCAGCATCTTGAGTCGCTCAAGCAGTCGATCGGCTATGTGCCGCAGGACGACATCATTCACCGCGAGTTAACGGTCTACAGCACGCTCTATTATGTCGCGCGTTTGCGCTTGTCGCGTGATATCTCGACGAAGGAGATCAATCAGATCGTCGGTGAAGTGATGGACGTGACAGGCCTTTCTGAGCGGCGCGACGTTCCTATCTCTCAGCTCTCCGGAGGACAACGTAAGCGCGTCTCAATCGCCGTCGAATTAATCACCAAACCTTCAGTCATCTTCCTCGATGAACCGACGTCAGGACTGGATCCCGCTACTGAAGAGAAGGTGATGAAACTCTTCCGGCAGATTGCGGAGTCGGGCCGAACAGTAATCCTCACGACTCACGCGATGGAGAACGTCAAGCTCTTTGACAAGCTCGTGCTCTTGATGCGCGGCAAACTGGTTTTCTATGGCGAGCCCGATGAGGCCCTGGCGCATGTCGGCGCCGAAAGTTTTAAAGAACTCTACGACAAACTGGAAGCGCCGATCGCCGAACGACTCGCCAGGCCAAACGGCAACATGTCGCGGGAGCAGGCGGCTGAAGAGGTGGCGGAGGAATGGAAACGCCGCTTCATGGCAACCGAGCAATACCAAAGGAACGTCGCGGATCCATTAACTGACGTATCGAGCACGGCGCGCCACGTGGCCCCGACGAAGCGTCGCACGACTTTGGGCGATTCGTTGCGACAGTGGGCCACGCTCTCGCGTCGCTATGTCGGAGTATTGGCTCGTGACAAGTTCAACCTGCTGATTCTGTTTGCACAGGCGCCTGTCATTGCTCTCCTTACCTATCTTGTCGTTGGCGCAACGTCGCAACGAGACTTTCCTTACTTTATTCTCGCCCTCGTTGCGCTTTGGTTCGGCACCTCCGTCGCTTCCAGAGAAGTTATTCGCGAGCGCGCTGTTTACAATCGCGAGCGCATGGTGAACCTTCGGCTCCTGCCTTACGTTGGCTCAAAACTCTTCGTGTTGATGCTGATCGTCAGCGTGCAATGCATCCTGCTCTTCGGCACTCTAAAACTGCTGGATGTTACGGGCCTCATGAGCTTGCCGGGCAAGTTTGGCGGTATCCCTCAACTGCTCGTGATGATCCTGACGGGCATGGTAGGAGTTGCGCTCGGTCTGTTTATTTCTGCCGTGGTGAAAACCTCCGAAATGGCGACGAGCCTGGTGCCATTAATTTTGATCCCGCAGATTCTCTTCTCTGGCCTGGTGGGAGTTCCGGTGGGGTTTGCGAAAGTGGTTGGAGTGGTGATGCCGGCCACGTGGTCGTTTGACGAGATGAAACGCTTGTCAGGATTGGAAGTACTGCGTGGCAAGGATGAGAATGCACAGCCTGCGGCGAAGAATGACGGGCGCGGGCTCTACAAGCAGATCGAACACGAGAACGACGCCAACATCGTGGAGGCCAAGCGGAAAATCGATCAATACAAAGCGGACGCTGAAACTAACTCAAAGAATTTTGAGAAGGAGATGGACGAATACCAGAAGGACCTTCTCAATAGGGGTTCTCCCGCGAAGCCAACACCGCCTGTGCTGGGGCCGGCGCCGGAGATCGCTGCGGCAGTGCGCGTCCCTGACGACTTGAGTAACTATGTCGACTTCCTGCACCCCTGGGGTGGAAATTTCACCAACCTCGGAGTGCTTTTCGCGATGCTTTTATTCTTTCTCGGCGCAACGGGCGTTGCCCTGCGCGCCCAGGATATTGGATAGGGGCTTTAGGGACGTCCCTCCGGGCGCCCCGAATTTGCAACCTGATTCAGTTTGAGTCCTATTCACACCGGGCCTCAGCCCGGTCAACGATGCTTCAGGATGCATTGGAATCGTTTTAACGGTTTTCGGACTGCTGTTTTACCGATGAGAAACCGTTGAAACGGTTTAAGTCGTCCAACTCCGCACTTGCACCGGGCTGAAGCCCGGTGTGAGTGAGAAGTAAAGATACGTACTAAAAGTTAACTCAACGTTGACGTTGCCTGGTAGTTACTGTACAAGCAGCGTGCAATCAAACCTCAGCTTAATCAAACTTCAACAGGAGGAGTTATTAACGTTATGTTCAGAAGTAAACTTGTCCCCAAAGTCTTCATGCTTGTGTTTTGCTGCGTCGCAGCGGCGATATTAGCAACCACTTCCACGACCGTACCCAGCGTTGCTGCTGATCTGACAGGACGTGAGATTCTAAGTGTCAGTCGCATCGCTCACGGCGGTGCCGACTATGCCAACATGCAAAACGTCACGGTAAGAGCCGGCGGGTTTGTGAATGCAGCCGCGTTTGGTGGCATCGGCGCCAATCCCCTCGGGGCGATGGCCGAAGTCAAACTCAACATCACAGATTTTCAGGATAAGCGGATGCGACGCCGGCTGGATGTCGCGCCGACCGCTACGCTTCCCGGCCGTACTTATTTAGTCTTCACCGGCACCCAAGGCGGAGGAATGATCTTTGGCAACGAGTTTCGCGTGAGCGAGACTGCGGCTTCGCGCCACTGGGGGATGATGGGTTTCGACACTCTCAATCGAGCGATTGAAGGATCACTCGTTACCGCGCGGCAGAAAGATGAAGGCAACGACTATGTCGTGGAAGTAAAGTTCAATCCCGATGACACGGTGCGCTACTGGATCAATATGAAAACGTTCCTAATCGATAAGATCTCGACCCGGTACAAGAGTCAGGTATTGATTGAAGAGGAGCGTAGTGACTATCGCCGAGCCGACTGCATGATGCTGCCGTTCCACGTGGTCACGCGGCTTCAGGGTCAACGGTTCGCTGACCTGGCAATTCAAAGCTACGACTTGAAGGCAACAGTTCCTGACGCGACGTTCACAATCACCACCGTCACCCCTTAGTGATCAATCTTAAACCCGGTAGCGAGATCCGGGTTGAATGTAGTGCGCAACCCGCGGCAGCTTATTGTCGCGGGTTGCTTCGTTTTGCAGGCCGCCCGGAACAGTGAGTAAGATTGTGAGTTGAATCTTAGGCAACACGTTCGTACAAGCTGATGAAGCTACGGCCCTGCCAGTTTCCAATCGGTGATTTCGGAATTGAATCCTTGACTAAACATCCAATTGGCAATCGCCAATCGGCAATCGGCAATCATCGTTAGCTGGAATTCGGTCTGCTTTGAGCGTGTAGTAAAGGAGTCGGCGTTCATCGGGGAATTAGCGGATTTGCAGGAAAGGGGCAGACTCAATGGAATACCTGGGAATTAACATCATCGAGCACGGTTCACTCGCAACGGATGAGGTGTGGGTGATTCACAAGACGGATGCGCCTCAAATTCCGGCAGAGCTGCGGGGACGCTTATCAGTTCCCTGCGTACTAACCGGCGACGCCTCACGCGCACGCCAGCTTCTCTCATTCATGCGCGCGATTGATAGTCAGTACGTTAACAGTGGAGCCAGCCGGTTTGTACAGAGAGTCCACGCCTAGAAATACTTCTCTTTCACCTCCCTCAGAATATCTGCATCGCATCGGCGAAAGAAACTTTAGACTTCGGTTCTTGTAAGGGTTAAATTCGTCGGGCGATGTTGGCAACCGAGTTTAAAAGTTTGGTGGGTTCAACAGGCTTCGTTAAATGATCATGGTATCCCGCGACGAGCGCTTTCGTGCGATCGTTAGGCCGGGCGTACGCAGTAAGCGCCAGGGCTGGAATATTTGCTGAAGATGATTCTTTGAGTGACCGAATGCGCCTGATGAATTCATATCCGTCCTCATTGGGAAGTCCAATATCACAGATGAGGATATCTGGAACGTCGCCTTGCACTTCCCTGTAAGCTTCTGACGCAGTCGCCACAACCCTTACCTGGGCACCATTTTCGCTGAGAAGTATTTGCAAAAACTCACGTGCATCACTGTCATCGTCGAGCACCAGAACCTTTACTCCATTGAGAAGTGGGCTCTTACATTCGTCACCCGCGGCCACCGGTTCGACGTTATCAGTAGCGGCAGCCACCGTGATTTCTTCTTGAACTGTCGATAGCGGTAACTTAACCGTAAACGTTGCTCCCCGCCCCCTGCCCAAGCTGGCTGCGGTAACACTACCCCCATGTAGCTCCACTAAATGTCGAACTACGGAAAGACCTAAGCCCAACCCTCCCTGAAGCCGCTTTGTACTCCCATCGGCCTGCCGGAAGCGCTCAAAAACGAAAGGAAGAAACTCGGCACTAATACCTTCACCGGAGTCTGCAACGGTGATCACAGCGTTTCCCAGTTGTATGTCGAGCTCGACTTTCACTGTTCCCCCGGCAAGTGTGAATTTTATGGCGTTTGAAAGAAGATTTCCTACAACCTGTTGCAAGCGACCCGCGTCTCCCAGGACTTTCACACACTCATTCCCCGCATTAAAGCTAATCGGGATCTGCCTTTGCGCAGCAGCTGGCCGAGCGGCTTCCATGGCGGTCTCTATTACCCTAACAACATCCACCTGGTCGAAACTAAAGGCCAGTTTCCCACTTTCTATGCGGGAGACGTCCAATAGATCTTCAATGAGTTTCAATTGGATTTTGGCATTTCGTTCAATAACTTCCAGGCCGTGATAAGCCTGTTCCTTGTTCGTCTCGCGAGACCTGAGGATGCCAGACCACCCGAGGATCGCATTCAATGGATTACGGAGTTCATGTGAAACTGTTGCGAGAAATTCATCTTTAACACGATTGGCGTTTTCGGCCTCAGACCGAGCTTCTTGTTCGCGTGCTAGCGAAAGTTCACTCTGTTCGTGCAAAGCTTTCGCCAGCTGTTCAGAAATCCTTAGTTCTTCATTGTGCTTGTGCTCCGTCAAGTCAGTTACAACGAAGCAGACTGCCGGCAATTGATCCATTTGCATGGAACTTGTGGAAATAGTCACCGGCACGAGAACTCCAGACTGCGACTTCAATCTGACCTCGCCTTTACTGCTTTCCTTTTTGCCGCCCTCCATTAACTCTGCAAAGATCGGCGCATCCTCGTCGGCTACGTACAAACTGATTGCTGTGCCAGGCAGTTTTTCAAGTGCAGTGTCGAGCAATTCGGCGAAGCTTTGGTTGCAATATACGATGGTGCCGTCCAAGGTGACGGTTACAGCACCCTCTTTCATCGTCTCGACCATCAAACGGTACGGGTGGTCGGCTCCCTGGAGGGTAAAGACCTGTTCGCCTTCAGGGCCATTTACCACGAGGGCATCTATCTCACCCTGCCGAATGGCCTCCAGTGTTTCTTCAGCCTCTTGCAGCTGAATCCGAAGGGTTTGGATTTCATCACGGAGTTCGTGATCCATTTTTACTTTGGCTGCCATGCGTAACTCTAAGTCGCGACACCTAGTCGTTGCAGTATTAAGCGTGTATTAGAAAGATTTCCGATCATCCGTCGCAGTTTGCCTGGAGATTCTTTAACTAATGTGGGGGCGGCGACTATGTGATCCTGGATTGCAAGTTGGGGCTGTTGGTATATGTCAATAACCTCCAGATCATAATGCCCGTGGAGGTACTCGTCGCAGATATTCTTGATCTTCGCAATGGCTTCGGTCGAACGAGGGGTGGCGCCACTAACGTAAAGGCGCAGAACATATGCCTCACCCTCCCTTTTAGCCAGGGCAGCTTCAAATTCCGATAGCGATTCGCTGTTGATCTTCTCGTTCATGAAACTGGCCGAATATCCAGGCCAACTATCACACGCTCAGTGTTGGAAAGGTCACCAATGATTTTTCTGATTGGCTGTGGAACCTTCCGCACCAGCGTCGGAATCGCGACAATCTGATCCCCGCGCGCCAACTTGGGGTTCTTCAGCAAATCAATGATTTCAATGGAGTACTTTCCAGACACGTGTTCTTCGCAGAACTTTTTTAAATTGGCAAAAGCCCTGATCGATTTCGGTGTTTGGCCAGCCACGTACAGACGAAGTTCCCATTTTTCATTGTCGGATTCGTTTTGCGGATGTTTTTTTTCCGCTTTCTTTGGGGATGGTTTGCTCATTCTTGCTCCTAGTCTTATTTGCAGGGGGCTGTTTTTCTGCCGAGTCATCCTCTGATTGACGCAGGCGCCCCATAGCGCTGCGCTCGTCCGTTACCAAGGTTTCGCGCAACTGACTTTGCTCGATTACTCGCTTCAATTCTTGTTCATCAGCTGCAAATGACGCGCGCAACGATTCTACCTGCGCGGCCACAGCTTTTCGTTTCCGCTCAAGCTGAGTCTGCCTGTGTTCAATTTCCTGTTTTCGGGTCAGGGCTTCTGCCAACTCAGAATTCTCCTGCGCCTGCCTGGCGGCGCCGGTCAACACACCCGCCGGTCCCAAATACGCTGGAATTAATTCGATCCCGTGGCTGGTCAAGCGGAATTCTCGAATTTGATTTGAATGCGCCATACCACGTGACTTTAAAACATAAAGACCACGGTTACGCTCGCCGTTGCTCTCAATGTCTCTTAACAAGAGCCAGGTATCCATTATTGATGAGACGCCTATTTCAGTACTTTCCAGGGCCTGGCCGTCATGACTTAGACTGGTAAAAAAGCCCGTGATTTGTCGCAGTTTGAGCAGATCAATCAATCGCAGCAACGCTGCCTGGACTTCATTTTGGCTGCCAATGTTCATCAAGTTCGTCAGCGGATCTATGACAACTGCGTGAGGTTTGAATTCCTGGATCAGTTTCTGCATTTTTGCGACGTGCATTTCTAAACCGTAGGCGGTGGGACGTGAAGCGGAGAACCGCAACAGTCCCTGGTCAACCCACGGCTGGAGGTCAATGCCAATCGAGCGCATATTCCGGGTGATCTGTGACGCCGACTCCTCAAATGCAAAGTAAAGACAACGCTCTCCGCGTTCGCAAGCGGCAACGGCAAAATGCGCGGCCATACTGGACTTGCCGGTCCCAGCCGTTCCGGAGATCAGCACACTCGAGCCCCGAAAAAGTCCTTTTCCGCTGAGCATTGAGTCCAGCTTCGGAACTCCGGTCGAGACCCGATCCTTCGAAGCCTTATGATCCAGACCGATCGAGGTTATCGGAATTACCGATATGCCCTCCTGATCGATGAGGAATGGATACTCATTTGTTCCGTGCGATGAACCGCGATATTTGACGACCCGTAATCTCCGCGTGGACATCTGCTCTGTAACACGATGGTCGAGAAGGATTACACAATCAGAAACGTACTCTTCAAGACCGTGCCGTGTAAGTGTTCCGGAGCCACGTTCCGCCGTGATCACCGCAGTCACTCCTTTGTCCTTTAACCAGTGAAACAGGCGGCGCAGCTCAGCTCGCAATATCCCTTCGTTAGGCAAACTTGAGAAAAGGGCCTCAAGCGTATCGAGCACGACTCGCTTTGCCCGGACTGAGTCAATCGCATAATTCAACCTCACGAAGAGCCCATCGAGGTCATATTCCCCGGTCTCTTCAATCTCACTGCGCTCAATGTGAATATGGTCAACGGCCAGTCTCTTTTTTGCGATTAGTTCATTAACATCAAAACCCAGCGATGCAACGTTTTGCGCCAAATCCTCCGCAGTCTCCTCGAACGCCACGAAGACTCCCGGCTCCTTATGTTCCATCGCCCCGTGAATCAAGAACTCCATTGCGAAAAGAGTTTTACCGCAGCCCGCACTTCCACAGATGAGAGTCGGGCGCCCGGCCGGTAAGCCACCCCCAGTTATTTCATCGAAACCGTCAATACCGGTGGGTGCTTTGGGTAACGAGGTGCTTATCGCCGACATTGTTCTCTTACTCCCATCCAAACAGAACCCTCCGCCTTAAGCTAACGTCGTAGTATAAGAGGGGTAATATCCGACTCTAAGAAGAACTCGGAGGGAACTGAGTTCACAAACTATTCTATTCGAGGGGATATTACCGCATCGATAAGATTCTTGAGAAGTCCGGCTCGGAACCGTACGTCCCGCACCAAAAGGACGACGGCAAAATCCTACAATGCGAGAAAAGCTCCCGCTAAGTACCGGTTGCTTAGTCACGGGATTTGGTTCTAATCCCGGCCGAAAGTTCGGATAGCGATTCGAGCAAATGGCAAGCTCATCCCAAATGAACCTTTCGCGCCGCTTTGTGATAAGGTGACCCCACCGCAATGCTCGACCTTGTTCGTCGTCAAACTTTCATGCTGAGAGTTAACCGTAAGCTCCAATCAATAATTAAAGTTTCAGCGTGGAGCCGCCGGCTGACGGCCTGCTGTATTCTCGCCGGCTTATCGCTGCCAGTCTGCGCGCAGCAAGCTGACCCTGCGACGCCAGTCGTGGTGCAACCTGGTGCGCCCGGGCAACCGACCAAGACGCTGCCAGCGTCTACGAGGGCAACACTGCCGCAACGTTCACCAGCAGATGTGCAATTCATGCAGGGCATGATCATGCATCATGCGCAGGCGGTTGAGATGACTGCGCTGATCGAATCGCACACGGCTAACAAGAATCTGCGGACGTTGGGCGCGCGAATCAAGCATTCTCAGTCGGACGAAATGAAGTTTATGAAACGGTGGCTGCAGGCGAGGGGAGAAACTGTCTCGCCTCGGATGCCGGAGACGCACGGCATGGATATGCCGAGCCACGGAAGCCATTCGAGTCATTCGACGCTTATGCCCGGGATGCTAACGGCTAAGCAAATGGAAGCTCTCAAAAAAGCGAAGGGCGAGGAGTTCGACCGTCTATTTTTGACGGGGATGATTCAGCACCACAACGGCGCTTTGATCATGGTGAAGAATTTGTTCGACACCGCCGGCGCAGGACAGGATGCCGAGCTGTTCAACTTCGCAACCGATGTCGACAGTGGCCAACGTGCTGAGATCAGGGTAATGCAAACAATGTTGGAGAAAAAACCTTCAGAGGAGAAACGATGAATCGAGTACACACCGCGCCTTTCCGCTTGCTCGTACCTTCCCTTTTGTTCTGCTTCTGTTTTGTAACGAGTATCCAGGCGCAAACGCCATCTCCCTCTCCAACTCCGTCTCCGGAGTCCGCGAAGCCTGCAGAAACGAAAGCGGCCGACAAGCAAGCTGAGAAGAATCCGTTTGCTCCCGAACCGGCGCCACCACTTCCGGCTGGAATGACTGGCTCCGATACAAATGACCCGCGCTCGAAGCTCGCACCCGGAATGTACGACGCTGCGGAAGCAGCTATGGGAATCAAGCACGTCACACTCGTCAAAAAGCCTGACGCGTTTCACCTCGGTTCCGACAACCCTGATGATCCGAAGATAAAGAAGACACTTGATCTGATGGGCGCGGGCGCGGGTGACTTAGCGAAGCTACCGAAGACGGTACAGTTGGTTATGGCTCAGTTGGCTTTCGCGAACTCCGATATTGCGTTCCAGGGCAATCACCTGTTCCTGGGAAACTTCTACGGCATCAACATCTTTGATATCTCCAATCCGGCGAAGCCCACCTTGTTAACGTCAATGGTATGTCCTGGTGGACAGGGTGATCCTTCGGTTTACAAAAACCTGCTCTTTATGTCGGTGGAGATGCCTAACGGTCGACTCGATTGCGGTACCCAGGGATTCCCGCCGGCGCCCTCTCAACCGGAGCCACCTGCGGAACCCTCCGGACCGGAAGGCGAAGAGAAAAAGCAAGTCCTACCCGCAGCGCAAAAAGATCGCTTCCGGGGTGTCAGGATTTTCGATATCACGGACGTTAAGAATCCGAAGCAGGTTGCCGCAGTGCAAACGTGCCGCGGTTCGCACACGCATACCTTAGTGGTGGATCCGAATGATAAGGACAACGTTTACATCTACGTTTCCGGAACCTCTTTCGTCCGCCAAAGCGAAGAATTGCCCGGATGCTCGGGCGAAGCACCAGACAAGGATCCCAATACAGCGTTGTTTCGCATTGATGTGATTAAGGTGCCACTAGCAGCGCCGGAAAAGGCGCAGGTCGTATCCACGCCGCGAATATTTAGCGATCCCAAGACGGGCGCGCTCAACGCGCTGAGTAGTGGCGGCAGTCACGGTAAGGATGGTCCGGAGAAACCATCCGATTCCAATCAGTGTCACGACATAACCGTGTACCCAGCTCTCGGGTTGGCGGCGGGCGCTTGCTCCGGCAACGGAATTCTCCTTGACATCAAAGACCCGGTGAATCCGAAGCGTCTGGACGCGGTAAACGATCCGAACTACGCCTATTGGCATTCAGCTTCATTTTCGAACGATGGAAAAAAGGTCGTGTTCACGGATGAGTGGGGCGGCGGAATGGCCGCACGCTGCCGGGCGACCGATCCCAACAAATGGGGCGCTGATTCGATTTTCAATCTGAAGGACAACAAGCTGACCTTCGCAAGCTACTACAAGTTGCCGGCCGCTCAGGGCGACAGCGAAAATTGTGTGGCGCACAACGGTTCGCTAATTCCTATTCCAGGCCGTGATATTAAGGTGCAGGCCTGGTACCAGGGCGGTATCTCCGTCATGGATTTCACCGACTCGGCGCATCCTGTTGAAATCGCCTATTTCGATCGGGGACCGATTTATCCGGACTTGCTCGTGCTCGGAGGCTCCTGGTCGGCTTACTGGTACAACGGCCACATCTACTCTTCGGAGATTGCACGCGGCTTAGACATCTTCGAGCTCACGCCAACGAAGTTCATTACTCAGAACGAGATCGACGCCGCGAAAGCGGTCCGCGTGGCCGAACTCAATGTGCAGAGCCAGGGAAGAATCGAGTGGCCGCGAACGTTGGTAGTGGCGAAAGCGTACGTAGATCAGTTGGAGCGATCACAAGCTCTGCCTGCTGATCGAATCGCGGCGGTACGGACGGCGATTCAAAAGGCCGAGAGTTCACAGATGAAGGAAAAGGAGCTCGCAACACTTAAGAGCCTCGCATCCTCGTTGGAAAAGAGTAGTACGACGACGAAGAGTGCCGCAGACTCAACCCGATTGCAGGCCCTGGCAGAGATCTTGAAGAAACCTGCTCGATAGGCTTTTCTGCCCGTTTGAGCTTTTAGCGGACGGTTAACGCCCAATCAAAGAGGACGCGGAGCTAATCGCTCCGCGTCCTCTTTGATTGCGTGTATGAGCGCGGGCTCTTGGGAAATCCTAATTTAGCGGCGGGCGGGCTCGAACGTTGGGTTATGAATATAGTCTCGCTAATCGGCCGCGCTCTGCCCCGGTAATTGTAAGCCTGCCAGACCTTGCTAAGACTCGTCGAAGCGAGCTGAAAATTCTGCCCAAACAGCTGCTATTTCAGCTCCCACCTTTACAACCATGCATTGTATTCACGCAGTCAATACTCTGTGGCATTGCCGTTGCTCGCGGCGATAGCTGGTACGCGATGTTTGCTTGAATTCGGACGCTATGGCGACACAACTGTGTACGAACAAGCGGACACGTTGTACTGATATAGTCTAGCTATTGAGAGTAGAACCAGCAGGGAGTAGTAGAACAAGCAGGGGTTGAAGCTGTGTGTTAGACCTTCGTCGAAACGACACCTCAAAATCCTGTCCTAAAAACTTCATTAAAAAGCCCGCACTTAGACAGTTTTAAGTGTGTGCGGGCTAGAACCGGATTCATGGATTCGCGCCTACACAGCATCGAGGAAGTACCAGGGACCCATTTTTTGGAAGTACCAGGGACCCATTTTTTGCAGGTAGGAGGCGCCGAGACGCAAGTTGCGCGCTCTCCGTCGAACTCTGTCGAGGTTCGGGAACCTCACGAATATGTTTTCACAGCCATTACGCGCGGTGTCTCCTCTAACATCGGTGCCTGCGAGTTAACCTATCGCTCGCGCGAGAACATTGATGTCGTCAAAGCAGCTGTCCAGCTTGAACGATACTGCGAGTTGCTACGCAAATGGGACGTGAACTTGTTGACGATTCCTGCAAGTGACGCCTATCCCGATTGTTGCTTCGTGCAGGATACAGCGGTGATTCTGGATGAGTTTTGTGTAATTGCGAGCATGGGTGCGATCGCGCGCCAGGGCGAAGTCTCCGAGGTGGAACGACTGGTATCACCCTTGCGAAGAGTCCGAAGAATCCTTCCTCCGGCAACTCTCGATGGTGGAGACGTAGTGCAAGTCGGGCGACGACTATTTGTAGGACTGTCTACACGAACTAACGCGAGGGGCATCGCGGCTCTCGAGCGGATCGTAGAGCCCTTTGGCTATACGGTTGTGCCTGTAAGCGTGAACGGAGGGCTGCACCTAACCACAGGCTGCGGAGTAATCAATGACGAAACAGTTCTCTTAAACCCACGTTGGCTCGATGCACGCGCTTTTAGAGGACTGAGACAACTCCATGTTTCAGAAGAAGAGCCATGGGCAGCCAACACTATTCGGGTAGAGGACAATGTCTGTCTTGAAGAAAAGAGCACCCCGGACTATTGACCTGGTCCAACCATATGCAAGCACCATAGATACGCTGGAGATCTCGGAATTTCGCAAAGCAGAGGGAAGTTTGTCGTGTTTGAGTCTGATTTTTAGAGATGTCCACAAGACCAATACGAACGAAGACTATGGGGGAGAGTCGGCAATGCGAAGGCTGATTAGTGACAAAGCGGATGATGCGCAGTTGCCAAAATATCTTACGAGAAGCAGAACACCAGTTTGCGCACTTAATGGAGATGGACGAACTTGACGAACAGGTGGTTCGCCATCCTCTTTCTGTAAAGGAGTTTGAAAAAACTCTCGCAGTTGCTCTTGAGTCGGCCTACCGGCATGGCGCGGGCGATAATCACTGTCATCTGTTCCTGCAACGAATTCTCTATCGCATCAACAGGCTTAAGTTTTTTTGGTACGACGAGCTGAGCAATTATAAGAATGAAGGTTCGGACTACTTGCGCGGAATTCGAAACCGTATTGAAGCCGTATGGGCGAAATGGGAAATTTCGCAGCTCATTCCGGAGAGAATTCAAGAAACCTCTGTCGCTGAGGCCCTGCGGCGCCGCGCCGTTGCTGATCTTTCGCCGGCTCCGTCAGTCGAAGGCATTTATTTCCGCGACCACATGGGCGTTGCGGGTTACCGAAGACTATTGGAAATCGCTTCGTTGGACGGCTTGGTAGAAGCGAGCCAACTGTCTCGCACGCTTGGCGGCGTCGGTAACGAGATTCACTCGATGATGACGCGTTTATTGGTTGAGGAATACGGTGGTGGCCGGCTAAGTCGCAAACACTCTTCGTTTTTTAAACTCATGCTGGAGGAACTCGATATCAATTCCAGCCCCGAGTACTACTTCGAAGAAGTGCCTTGGGAAGTGCTCGCCACAATCAACCACAGCTTTTTAGTATCTGAACGGAAAGTCTTTTACCTTAGATACATCGGCGGCTTGCTCTACACAGAGACTTCGGTACCCGCGGCTTTTGATAATTATCGTCTTGCTGCCGAACGTCTCGGAATGTCTGAGAAAGCACGAGGCTACTGGAATTTACATATCAAGGAAGACGAGCGTCATGGGCGCTGGATGCTCAACGACATCGCTTTGCCGCTCGCAGAGATGTATCCGAAGCAAGCGTCTGAGATTGTCCTGGGCTATGACCAGCAAAAGTTTATGAGCGACCGAGCGGGTAAGGCCATTGCAGGCAGGGTCAGGCATGCAGATCAGCGGGCAGCGAACATGAATGAAAGAAGCTTTGAGGCTGCCGCATGAAACGATCAAACGAGGACATTAAGGCAACCTATTTACTACCGATCCGCCGCGTGCGAATCGATCACGCTGAGGTAAAAAAACTCGGTGACTACTTTCAAATGCTCCAGCTGGCAGGCTGTGAAGTATTAATCGTAGACGGTTCGCCAAAATCAATTTTCGAGGAACATAAGGAATCCTGGGAAAGCCTCTGTGTGCATGTAGCACCTGATCCGAAGTATACCTACTTGAATGGAAAGGTGAACGGTGTGCATACCGGTGTAGCGTTAGCATCATGCGAACGCATCATTCTGGCCGATGACGACATTCGCTATACCGCAAGCGATATTGAACGGATGTGCCATTTGCTGGACCAATTTGAAATGGTGCGGCCCCAGAACTTTATCTATCCCCGACCCCTCTGGGCCCGGCTTGAGATCGCGCGCATCCTGATAAATCGAGGCGTGTTACGGGCCGGTGATTATCCGGGGACCTGCGGATTTCGTCGCGTCACAATGTACCGCGTAGGTCCATATGACGGCGATGTGCTTTTTGACAATGAGGAAATTGTTCGTCACTTTGCTCTTCATCGCGCAATCATTAACTACGCCCTCGATTTCTTTATCCTCAAGCGTCCTCCAACATTTACAAAATGGTTAGAGCAGCGGCCTCGCCAGGCCTATGAAGATTTCGTTATGCGAGCTAAGACCGCAGCATTCCTTGCGGTGCTGCCAGTAACTTTGGCGCTTAGCTATTTCCGCAGCGTTCGTGCAGGATTCATCTTCCTCACAGCCATCGCCTTGATTTCGGTCCTACTCGCTTCGCTCGGACTATTGCGTGACGCAGCTTACAGATTCTTTCCGTTCTACTCGTCTCTATTTGCTCCTCTCTGGATTCTGGAACGATCTCTTAGTGTCTACTGGGCGGTTTATTGGCGCGTGCGCTTCGGAGGTTATCCATTCGGGGCACGACTTCTTTCCAAAGGTACGGGTGGAGCGTGGGTTGCTGGCGGTAAAATTCAAAGCAGGAACCTGGCTAAGCTCAACTCATCGACTCCTTCAATGAATTAAAAGTGTCTAAGCCAATACAAAAGCTGGAGAATACACTCGGAGACTTGCCTGCAGAGGAATTTCGCGCGGCGCTTTATCGAGCTGCCGACTGGGCAATCAACTATCGATCCAGCATCGACGAGCGCGCGATCTCCGTAACAGGAACACCGGGCGATGTAAGTGCGAGTTTGCCGGCTGAAATACCGATGCATGCCGTCCCGATCGAAAAAATTCTTGCTGACTTCGATCGGCTCATCGTGCCCAAGCTCGTGCATTGGGGACATCCATCTTTTCTTGGTTACTTTGGTTCAACGACCACTGCTCCAGGGATTGTTGGCGAGTTGCTAGCCGCAACACTTAACGTTAGCGCCATGACATGGGCAACTTCGCCGGCCGCGACGGAGTTAGAGGCCGTCATATTGCGCTGGCTGCGCGACCTGCTACGACTTCCCCGCGAATTTTTCGGTATCGTTTATGACACCGCATCCGTAGCGACGCTTCACGCGTTGGCGGCAGCACGGGAGAGTCTCTCTCTTCACATCAGGGCCCTCGGGTTGTCAGGGCGTGACGAGCTCCCGCGCTTGCGCATCTATGCGTCCGATCAGGCACATAGCTCAGTCGTAAAAGCAGCGATCACCCTCGGCATCGGTGAGGTGAACGTGCGACGTGTGGCAAGCGATACTCTCTATCGGATGGATTTCAACAGTCTCAAGCTGGCGATACAACATGATCGCAGCGCGGGTTACCTACCGATGGCTGTTGTCGCTACAGTAGGTACAACCTCCGCAGCTGCAGTAGATCCTGTTCCAGAGATTGCCGGATTCTGTGCCGCAGAAAGAATCTGGTTGCACGTTGACGCTGCTTACGGCGGCGCAATGGCTTTGCTGCCCGAAGGGCGCCAACTTATGGACGGAGTTCGCGACGCCGATTCAGTTGTGGTCAACCCTCACAAGTGGCTTTTTGTCCCCCTGGACTTCAGTGCCCTCTATATTAAACATCCAAATCTCCTGCGCGAGGTTTTTTCACTTGTTCCGGAATACCTGCGGGGTGATGCGGAACAGGGCGAAGTCAACTACATGGACTACGGAATCCAGTTAGGCCGGCGCTTTCGGGCACTAAAGGCCTGGATGGTCTTTAACGCTTTTGGTGAATCCGGCCTGGTATCTCGTATTCGCGAGCACATCCGGTTGGCAAAACTATTCGCATCTTGGGTTGAAAGTGACCGTGATTTCGAACTGCTCGCGCCTGTACACATGGGGGTTGTTTGCTTTCGAGCTGTCTACAGAGAAGGGCTAGATGAGTTTTCTGTACACGATTGCAACGCCTTAAATAAAGGAATCGTGAAGGCCGTCAATGCTACCGGTCGCGCGTATCTCACCCATACTGTTTTGGGTGAACTCGTGGCCATGCGAATCGCGGTCGGGAACGTCCTCACCACTGAGCAACATTTAGAAGCTGTTTTTGACCTGATCAAGCAAAATGTTTTGACGCAGATTCAACGAATGGAGCCAACCAAACCTGAAGGATCAACAGTTTCTGAGATTTGAAACGGTGGAATCAGTAGGCCCCCTCCGAAATATGGAGCTTAGGTGGATTCAAGTTGGAAGCGCAACACACAGGCCCGAAGGGGCCGAAAGTTAATAGCCACGCCCGTTAGGGCGTGGACATCGGTCGCATTGAAAAAGCGCCGAAGGTGCGACATTTATTCTAGCCCCTCAATCGTCTGCCGTCCTTCGGACCTGGGAATCAATTTTAGTCGCTTGTTCCACGCCCTTACGGGCGTGGCTATTAGCTAACGGCCCTTCGGGCCTGCGGGGCAGCTGCACTTGAAAATGGAATTGGGGCTATTAGATTAGGAGATGCCCAGTGGAATCATTTAGCCGTCGAGACTCTCTCTTCCCCAGTTTTTTTATCGGAGGATTTGAGTGCGCGTCTCATCAACTTCTTTCCGGTCAGCGTCTCGATTTGCTGTCGGCTACTGGCCATGATCGGCACGTACTTCAGGATTACAAACGTCTCCACGAGCATGGAATCAAAGTCGCAAGGGACGGAATACGCTGGCACTTAATTGAACCAACTCCGTACCGCTACGATTTTTCAAGCGTGGTTCCCATGTTACGCGCTGCGCGCGAGACGCGAACGCAGGTCATCTGGGATCTGTGTCATTACGGATGGCCCAACGGCCTTGATATTTTTAGCGCGGAGTTTATTCGACGTTTCGCAGGTATGGTTAAAGCCTTCGTCCGCGTACTAGTTGATGAAAGCGACTCGCCACTGTTCATAGCTCCAATTAATGAAATCTCTTTCTTTGCATGGGCCGGCGGTGAATCAGCTTATTTAAATCCTTTTGAGACTGAACGCCCGCACGAACTAAAGGCCCAGTTGGTTCGCGCCGCCATCGAAGCGATCGAAGCGGCCTGGAGCATCAATCCGCAAATACGAATCGTCCACACGGATCCTCTGATTAATGTAGTGCACAATTTGGATCGGCCTGAGGAATTCGCGATCGCTGAGTATTATCGTCAGCTCATGTTTCAGGCCTGGGACATGTTGGCTGGACGCCGGCGTCCAGATCTAGGCGGCAGTGAGAAGTATCTTGATATCATCGGGGTGAATTACTATCCCAACAATCAGTGGCTGTGCGGCGAGACAAGTTTCCATCCTGAAAGATGGTTAGAGGTCTCAGATCCTCAGTATCGGCCCTTGAGCGATCTGGTTAGTGAGGTCTACGAAAGATACCACCGTCCAATATTCATTGCGGAGACCGGCACGGAGTCTCACTCACGCGCCGGATGGCTCCGTTACATCGGCAATGAAGTCCGCGACGCGCTAATTCTGGGCGTACCCTTAGAGGGCGTGTGCCTTTACCCCGTAGTTGACTTCCCTGGTTGGGGAGACGATCGTCACTGCGAGGTAGGACTTTGGGGAATTGCCGATGCGAAGGGAGACCGGCAGTTGTACACACCACTGGCCGACGAACTCATCCGTCAGCAAGCTTTAATCGCAGCAGTACTTGAAGAAACCAAATACTCAAATTTGGTCACGACTTAATCGGCGTCTTCCAGCTAACCAACGTGGGCTTTCCCTCAAAAGTCTGTTAGTGGTCAGTTAGCTGCGTGGCACTCTCAGATTTGTAGGAAAGTAAGATCGGTTGCGTGAGGTTTATTCGGCAGTTCAACTACGACTCCCGAGGTCTAACGGAAAGGATTAGACCAAGGCCAACGTGACTGGCAACTCGAGCCGAGTCGGCACGGCTGATTCATTTGCGTTCAATAATCGTTACATTTGTGAGGCAAGACTCCTATGAGATAACCCACTTTGGGGCTGTCATTGACTGCGGCGTGAAGGTCGAGCGGGACAATTAAATAACGATTCTCGATCCATAAAGAGTGGTGAAAACTGTTGTCCGGAGCTCCGCCAGAGTGCGGGGCGTGTCCGGCTAATACCTTCTCACCGGTGGCAGTGTCGTAAACATCCACGAATATTTCACCCGGGCCAGAACCGCCTGGGACCAACGGTGATTTCGGACCGATGTATTTCTCGCTTGTATGACTGAAGACCGCCAGCCATCTGCTGCCTGGACTGAGCAGCCCCAAGGGGACTACCCCACATTTCTCCGGTCTTTGCGAAACTCTTTCCGCCAAACGGAAGCACCCCGCCTGCCGTCACGTCCGGTTCTCCTTCGATAGAAGGGTTGCTGACTTCCTGTTGTTTTACTGGAAGCCGCTTCGCCGCCTCCCACTCTCGCGCATCAGCCTTACGTATCTGAAAGTCTGACCCGAACCTGACCGCGTAGATGTCGTCACTATGGTGAATGCTGCCATCCTCGTCGTCATAATCAATTGCGGCGAACAAAAACTCGCTCGAAGAGGCGACACTTGACTGACGAACTTCGTATTTATTCGTCGTTACGACATAGACTTCGCCGTCGAAGCCTCTACGGGTATAGACCCAGGGAAAACGCACGACTGAGAAACCGCCCTGTTCGTTGTTCGGAGCCGTTGTTGAAGTCTTTTTTCCCCCGTCGCTTGCGGTGTGCGCACTCTGGACGCGAGATGTGCCGGCAGGCTCTGCGCATCGGAGTGAGAGAAGCAATACAATCGTCAGGCAGCAGGTGTTGAGCAATTTACTTTTCACGATCCTCAACTCCTCCACAACGAAACTCCGCGATGAAACTATTTCCAAGTATCTTCATAAATGATATTGTGCGCCTCCCCGCCAGGAAACTCACAACATGTTCAGGAGGTGTGTATGCCAAGACACATTTTGTCGTTAATTATCGTTGTCCTCTCTTTGATCTTGACTGGGCCTTTTTCAAGGCCAACCACAAAGCCAAACAACGCAACCTCTGTCACTCCTAACTCTAGTTCAAGCAATGCACCCGCTCTCACGCCTGTCTCTATTTATGGAGCATGGCATTGTGGAAATGATTTTTGTACGTGGGCCAGTGTCCGCAATATGACGGACTTCGACACGAAGAACCGCTGGCTCATAAATCGCGGTAATGGCCAACCATCCGTGAATCTAGTCGTGTTGAGCTTTGTTCATCCCATGAGACTGCTGAATAAAACGACAGATGCTCAGACCTTTCAAGGCATACCTATCGGCATGAACCAGGCTGTCGTTGATTACTTCAAAACCAGAGGTGTGCGAGTTGCGCTGTCAATTGGCGGCATTACTTATACAGACGCCTGGAACCAGGCACTAGCTACCAACCCAACTCAGTTTGGATTAAACGCAGCCGAGGCGGCCCAACGTTTAGGGGTCGGCATTGAAATCGATTACGAAGAAAACACGAATCCAAATCTGCCCGGGCTGCAAGCGTTTATTAATGCCTACCGCTCAGTCCTACCGTATGACGCCTCAGGAAGCAATCACGCTGCAAGGTTAACCATCGACTTAGCCGCGGGGGATCGTTGGCTAATTGCGCTGACTCGGAAGGCCACCGCAGACTGGCTGAACACCACGACACCTGTGCTCGATTACGCTAATGCAATGGTGCCGGCCAGGCAACCTAACAGTGCCGCCACCGCGCAAGCTGATTGGCAGGAGCACGTAGATGGAAAACCTCAATACAATCCTCCGATACTGCCGCTTGCGCCGGCAAAGTTTACCGGGGGGCTGTATATCGTGACGGGGTCAAGGGTCTGCCCGGAATGCAATAGCTTCAGCAACTCATTGATAAGCTCGACAGGGAATTATGTTCAGTCAGTAGTTCCTAATGGCGCTGGGAACACCAGCGGGATGTTGGGCTACATGTTTTGGGCTGCCGAATGTCCTGCAACACGACGTGTTTGTACTACACCGCCAAATACCTGCGAAGGTGGCGTAGGAGTTGGGGCGCAAACGTACAGTGTTCCTATACCAATGCCGCCGCTGCGCCAGAGTTGAAGAAGTGGTAGAGCGAGTGG
The DNA here is from genome assembly GCA_963826235.1 of Pyrinomonadaceae bacterium. GTDB lineage: Bacteria > Acidobacteriota > Blastocatellia > Pyrinomonadales > Pyrinomonadaceae > PSRF01. The sequence goes on from CAWGWE010000005.1 coordinate 283,887, forward strand.
GTCGAAACGCCGACCTTGAGGTTAGCTACTTCGGAAACGTCTTATCAGAAAGATTGCGCCGCCCATTACAACAAGCACTCCTGCCGCGAGACCAATCAATAATGGTCTGGATGTATTTGACGTGCGCGCGACAAACATTTGAAGGAACGAAGCCGGCTTGGGTTGGGCGCTTTCATGATAGGCCTGTGTTTCTGCGACAGCGATCTCAGCTTCCAGCTGCAGGCGCTTCGCCGCGACAGTTTCGAGTTGCTGTAAGACGCTTTTCTTTTCGAGCTCCAACTGTCGTCGCCGGAATTCTCGCAAATCCTCAGGCTTCGTTGAACCATATCCAGCCAACGAACGGGCAATATTCTCCGGCTTGATATCTTCGTCGAGTTGTTGAGCTCGTGTACGCAGCACGTCTTCCTTGCGCTGAACATCGATCAACTCCAGACGAAGTTTTTCTAACTTTTCTTCGGCCGGCATTGCTTGCTGGGCTAGCGAGTGAGTTGTTAACAGCAATACCGATAAAGCGATCAGGATGAATTTGTGTCTCATAAATCCTCCAGGCTAAAAACGTCGTCACGCCACAACTCTGTCAAACTTTCTCATCTCTGCCCAATAACGCGGCGGAATTAGCAAAGTGTGCACCGCTGATTGAAGGTTACATTTTTCAACTATTCCATATATTCCCACAAGATGAGCGAAGAGTTGATGCGGACTGAGGTGAAGTAAACGTCGCACTTTGTCGGGTACGAGTAAGGACTGTAGCTCCAACAGCAAGTAGTAGCGCCCAAGCCCCAGGTGCCGGCGATATTGCGTATAAAGCATTGACGTGTGACGACTATAGACAAGGTCACGATCGATGTGTAGTTCGCGGTCGCCTCGCCATTCGCCATAGGTACGAGGCAACTCTTGAATGTGTAATCCGTCGCCTATCCGCCGAAACACTGTGTAGAGTTCTTCCTGTTCCGCACTCGACAGGGGTCTGTAGAGCAAACGGTAAGCGCGCTCGGAATAGTCAACGAGCATGTAGAGTACATCTCGGTAGGCCCAGTCGGGAATGGTTTGCTCGCGGCTTCGCTCAACCGAATGGTGTTTCGCATTGATGAGGTCAAGCGTACGTCGAGCGCTGTCTTCGTCTGCGAATAAGATGTCCTGAGAGTAGCGGACTGTTGAGAAGAGTCGTCCAATCGGATCAGAAGGAATTCGACCTGTGAAGAACAGCCAGTCGACAGCTCGATTAAGTGCAAACTCTGCAGCGGAGCCGGCGAAGATGAGCAGTATGAGATCCGAATTACCCCATATTTTCCTTACAATCGAACGGTGGTCGATGAAGTCACGCATCGCAAAACAATTTTTCGGCAAAAGTTTCTGGCAAGCGTGACGTGGCGTCGACAGCCGCGTCGCTACGACCGTCAGCATATACATGAGCTACGTCTTGTGTCCAAAACGGGAGGGAGCCTTGATTGACGATTGAGACAGTCGATGGAATCACGAGCCGTCTTTGAGGATTTACGAAATCGGTTTTCAACGTTGCATCTAAGCGATCAAGCACACCTTGACGGGTGTCCGTAGAATCGCCATCTCCCGAAGATAGCAACGCTTCGCTTTTGCTTTCTTTCAACATCAGTCTCTCAATGCAAGACTGACTCATCGTTTTTCGGATGGCCCGGTTTTTTCTTGACACCTCACTGCCAGTACGAGTAGAGTCCGCGCGATTCGTAAATGAGATTAGTTAACGTGCGACTCACCACCCTCGCGTAAGCCCCACGTTTGACGAATCTTCAACCTGTCTTAGATCCAGAATTCAGTTAATCGTGGATCGTGTCTAAACAATGGTTGAAGGCCAATAAGAAAAAACCAACGATTCTGCGGTAAAACAAATTCTCTAACTCAGACAAGACTCGGACGTTAATTATTCTCGGTTGGTGAAAGTTTTGACCGCGCTCGGAGCGGAAATACGAATCGCACGTGGTTGCCCGATTGCTCCGACACTGGTTTTAACTGCGTTCCCGGAGTACTCGATCACTAGACCGTACATCTCCGACTTCGGTTTTTCCCCGGCACAGACAAGTTAGTTTGCATTCACTGCACAACCAAAACGATCCGAGCCAAAAATTTGCGTTCGCAAATGCTAGAAGTTGGCTCACCAACTCAACCCTAACCCACAAAAGGCAGCGTCCATTATGCGAATGATGCTCCCTCGATGCTCTGTTCGATTCTTGACGATTACCCAAGCGCTGTTAGTACTGGCCTTGGCTTTAGTAGTCGTCAAGGGTCAATCTGGCAATCAGATCACCTATGTTTATGATGAATTGGGTAGACTTGTAGCGGTCATCGATCCAGTGAGTGAGACAGCAGTTTACAGTTATGATGCTGTAGGCAATATTCTTAACATATCGCGTTACAGTTCGTCCGTAGTATCAATTGTAGAATTCACTCCCAACAGCGGTTCAATTGGAGCGACAGTCACGATATCTGGAACGGGCTTCAGCGCGACTGCCAGTCAAAATGTCGTCTCCTTCAACGGCGTTGCGGCATCAGTTACTTCCTCTTCCTTCAGTCAAATCGTCGCCACAGTGCCAAGCGGTGCGACAACCGGCCCAATTTCAGTTACCAGCCCAAGTGGCTCAGCCGTCAGCTCCGCAAATTTTGTCGTTGGGGATTCGACCGCACCTACAATCACCAGCTTTACTCCGACTATCGGGACGGCGGGAACAGCGGTGACGGTCACAGGAACCAACTTCGACCCGACAAGCAGTAATAATCGTGTAAAGCTTAATGCCACGCTTGCTTCGGTGACCTCCAATACCGCAACGAATTTGCAAACCAACGTTCCGCCCGCAACTGGTTCAGGTCGCATCTCGGTGGCGACGGTCGGCGGTACGGCAACCAGCACTGCTGATTTCTTCATTCCACCGGCTCCACATGCGCCCTCGGCCGTCGAAGTGACCGGACGAATGGCGATAGGCGAAAACAGGACCGTGGCATTATCGAATGCCAATAACATCGGGCTCATTGTGTTCGATGGCGTTGAGGGTCAACGAATAAGCCTTAAGACTAATAGCTGGACATTGGCGATTGGATCTCGAATTACCATCTATAAACCTAACGGCACAATGCTGGATCAAGGAACGATATACACGGGTGGCGCATTTATAGATAGTAGCTACCTGACTGCCACAGGCACCTACACAGTTCTGGTCAATCCCGTTTCGACTGGCAATGTCAATTTCACGATCTACAACGTTGTTGACATCGCCTCGTCCATCACTCTCGGTGGCCCCACCGTAACATTGAGCTTGCCGACACCGGGTCAGAACGCACGAGTAAGTTTTAGTGGAACCACCGGTCAAAGGGTGCACGTGGGTATGAGCGGCGTAACTATCGGTACTTCTACGTCTTTCGGAACCAATGCGTCGGTTCTGAATCCAAATGGTTCGACTCTGTTTTCGCCAATGGACGTCGGCACGAGTGGGGCCGGAACGGCGGCCATTACGTTACCAACTACAGGCGTATATGTGATCTTCATCAATCCGAACGGTGGGAACACCGGAACCATTACCCTCACGCTCTCTGAAGAATTGACAGGTACGCTAACGATTGGAGGCTCTTCCTTGCCATTGTCGTTCAGTCGTGTGGGCCAGAATGCTGCGATCACTTTTGATGGAACTATCGGACAACGAGTCAGTCTCGGGATGAGCAATGTCACGATCGGTACGTCTACATCATTTGGCACGTACATAACGATTAACAAACCTGACGGCAGCAGTCTGCTTGCTACGTTCGACCTTGGCACGTCAGGAGCGGGCACGGCCACGTTGACGCTACCTGTCACCGGCACTTATAAGATCTTCGTTGACCCAAGAAACGACAAAATCGGCAACGTCACTCTTACTCTCTCAGAGGAGTTGACAGGAACGGTGTCGATCAATGGCTCGGCATTGCCACTGTCGCTAAGCCGAGTTGGCCAGAATGCAGCTGTTACGTTCGACGGCACGGTTGGTCAGCGAATTAGTTTGGGCATAAGCGGTGTAACAATTGGGACTTCTACCTGGAACAGCACCAACGTTTGGATCAGTAAGCCGGACGGAACAACATTTCTCGCAACTTTTGTTGTTGGCACTAGCGGAGGCGGAACGGCAATTTTGACGCTGCCCGTTAGTGGTACCTACAAGATTTTTATTGATCCGCAGTCTGACAATACCGGCAACATCACTCTCACACTTTCGGAAGAGTTGACAGGCGTTATGACGATTGGTGGGACGTCGTTGTCACTGTCGCTGGGTAGACCGGGACAGAACGCGGTAGTTAGTTTCGAGGGCAATGCCGGGCAGCGAATTAGTCTCGGCCTTAGTGGGGTAACGATTGGCACTTCGACCTGGGATAGCGCCTACGCTTCAATCATTAAGCCTGACGGCAGCTCGCTGTTATCAAACTTCCAATTTGGTACGAGCGGCGCCGGCACGGCGATTCTGACATTGCCGGTGACCGGCACGTATAAAATCTATATCGATCCTCAATCCGCTAGTACTGGCAACGTCACTCTTACTCTTTCAGAGGAGTTGACGGGAACGGTGTCGATCAATGGCTCGGCATTGCCACTATCGCTAAGCCGAGTTGGCCAGAATGCAGCTGTTACGTTCGACGGCACGGTTGGTCAGCGAATTAGTTTGGGCATGAGCGGCGTAACAATTGGGACTTCTACCTGGAACAGCACCAACGTTTGGATCAGTAAGCCGGACGGAACAACATTTCTCGCAACTTTTGTTGTCGGCACTAGCGGAGGCGGAACGGCAATTTTGACGCTGCCCGTTAGTGGTACCTACAAGATTTTTATTGATCCGCAGTCTGACAATACCGGCAACATCACTCTCACACTTTCGGAAGAGTTGACAGGCGTTATGACGATTGGTGGGACGTCGTTGTCACTGTCGCTGGGTAGACCGGGACAGAACGCGGTAGTTAGTTTCGAGGGCAATGCCGGGCAGCGAATTAGTCTCGGCCTTAGTGGGGTAACGATTGGCACTTCGACCTGGGATAGCGCCTACGCTTCAATCATTAAGCCTGACGGCAGCTCGCTGTTATCAAACTTCCAATTTGGTACGAGCGGCGCCGGCACGGCGATTCTGACATTGCCGGTGTCCGGCACGTATAAAATCTATATCGATCCTCAATCCGCTAGTACTGGCAACGTCACTCTTACTCTTTCAGAGGAGTTGACGGGAACGGTGTCGATCAATGGCTCGGCATTGCCACTGTCGCTAAGCCGAGTTGGCCAGAATGCGGCTGTTACATTCGCTGGTACGGCATCGCAGCAGGTAACTGTGCGAATCACCGGCAACACGATTGGCAGCGTCACTGTGAAGTTGTTTAGGCCAGACGGAACCCAGATGGCGACTGCCACGACTACTGCCGCAAGTTTTAATTTGGCAACGCAGACTCTTCCTACGACCGGAACCTACAAGATCACAATCGATCCCGCCGGCGTTAATGTCGGAAGTTTAAATGTGAGTGCAACCAACCCTTAGATTTTAGGAGACAGACATGACTCGGCGCTGTAAATCTTCCCTGGCACTCATTCTATGTTGTGTGCTCGTGATTAATCCTTCTTCGTTCGCCGGTACTGCGACAGATGACAAACAACGCATTGCTCTCATCAAAGCGCCAGTTTCAAGTCGGAAGAAAATAAGACCCGCCTTTGCTGCCCGCGTTCAGACAGCCGCCACCATGCCCGGTCAAACCATCACGCTGTTGCCCGATGGCCGTTCGCTGCTCGTGGGTGGTGAGGATGCAAACGGTAGATCAGTCGACTCAATCGCGCTCAGTGATACGCGCACAGGGATGCCGGTTCCGTCTCCGAGAAAACTACGGCGCGCACGGTCATGGCATTCGGCCACCATGCTTCCCACCGGGGAGATCCTCGTTTTTGGTGGAGTAGGTGAGAAAGGCAAGGTGCTCAGTGACGCTGAGATACTAGATCCAGAGAGCCAGTCTTCTATCCTATTCAGAGTAAATGCGTCGGCTGCCCGGGCGTTCCATACTGCGACGCTACTTACAAATGGTCTCGTGCTGATCGCTGGCGGCACCGGAAGTTCGGCTGTGTTATGGGACTTCAAAACCAGGGAATTCACAGACCTACGAGGGCGGCTTTCAGTACCCAGAGGAAAACACAAGGCAACTCTCCTAACGGACGGAAATGTTTTAATCGAAGATGGAGTCGATGACCGCGGTGAGCCTCTTTCGCAAGACGAATTATTCGACGTGGCAGCAAGCGAATTTAGCTTCTCCAGCATTACTCCTCATCAGCCGGCAACATTCTTATCAGGTTCCCTTCCGGCCGATGGCGCATCTGACGTTCCCGTAGATAGTCTGATTGGTTTGCGTTTCTCGAATCGCCTGCGAGTCGAGAGCCTTGGCTCGGGTGCCGTTGCAATGAACGGCCCGGCCGGCACAGTTAGAACTAAGCTGATTCCGGCCGAGGAGGGAAGGCTCGCGTTTGTAAGACCTCTGGATTCCCTGTTACCTGGAGTCGCCTACACAATAGAGCTAAGCGGAGGTGTCTCTTTCGAGGATAAAGCCCTAACACCTGCCCAGGTCACCTTCACCACACGCAATGAGACTGACATAACGCCCGTCGTTCCCGATCAGCTGGATTGGACTCCTGACGAATCGAATCATCATGGGAACTGGCGCAGCAAGTCCGCGAAATCCAAATGGCAGTCACTGCTCAACCTTGAAGCCGAATCAGGAGTAACAGCTATAGCGGGTCAGGTATTAACCCTGGATGGAAGGCCACTGCGAGACGTCACCCTGCGAATCAGCGAGAGAGAAGCTCGAACAGATCATACGGGGAGATTTCTGCTCAGAGATATTTCGGCAGGCCACCAAGTATTAGTTATCGACGGTCGCTCTGCGAGTCACAATAGGAGGCTGTACGGAGTATTCAAGGTAGGAATAGACATTGCCGCAGGAAAGACCACTCCTCTCGGCTACACGGTTTGGATGCCAAAGCTGGACCTCAGAGGGGCGCAGACAATCTCATCTCCTACTACTTCATCCACCATTGTTACGAATCCACGTATCCCAGGGTTGGAGCTGCGTCTACCTCCGGGAACGCTCATTAGAGATCTTGAAGGACAGAGTGTTACCCAGATCACTATCACTCCAATACCTACGAACCAGCCACCCTTCCCGTTGCCACCAAACATTGATGTTCCTGTTTACTTCACAATTCAGCCGGGTGCTTCACAAATCATCCCTCCAAGGGCACAGCTAATCTATCCCAACTTCCTCGGAAGCAGGCCGGGAACCCGCATAGATTTCTGGAACTACGACGCGTCGGAGAAAGGCTGGTATGTCTACGGTCGTGGCACCGTGACGCCGGACGCTAAGCAGATCGTTCCTGATCCTGGAGTAGTTCTTTACGAGTTTAGTGGCGCCATGGTTGGCTCTCCGTCAATGGCCCCGGATTGGTGGCCCTTCTCATGTAACCCATGTGCCGGCGATCCCATCGATCTAGCAACTGGGTTGTTCGTTCTCGAAAAAACTGACCTTGTACTACCTGACATAATCCCTATTGGTTTAACTCGGACCTACCGTCCCAATGACTCGGTTTCGCGACCCTTCGGCATTGGCGCGACCCATCCTTACGAAATCTTCTTGGTGGGTGATAGATCTCCCTATACCTACGCCGAACTAATTCTGCCGGATGGGGAACGAGTGCATTATGATCGCATCTCTCCCGGTACTGATTTTACGAATGCGGTATATGAGACCAGCACCACGCCCGGCAGTTTCTATAAATCTAAAATCCAATGGAATGGAAGCGGTTGGAATCTTACTCTCAAGGACGGGACACTTCTTGCGTTTCCTGATGGCATGCTTAGCACCATGCCGAAGCAATGTGCCCTCGTTAAGATTCAGGACCGATACGGCAATGTTCTCCACGTTTACCGGGATGCTAATTTCAATCTCACCAAGATCGTTTCACCAAATAATCGCTGGGTTGAGCTGACTTATGATTCGAGCTCTCGAATCACTCAGGCCAAAGACAACATAGGCAGGGTAGTTACCTATACGTATGACACGGGTGGTCGACTTTGGAAAGTTACAGATCCAAATAACGGAATTACCGAATACACCTATGATTCGTCTAATCGGATGCTAACTGTGAAAGATCCAAAAGGCATCGTATACCTTACGAATGAATATGACAGTAATGGACGGGTCCTAAAACAGATATTCTCGGACGAGACGCCATCAGTTTCCACCGACAATCCAACGTACCAATTCGTGTATACGACCGATAGCGGAGGCAACGTCGTACAAACTGACGTAACCAACCCTCGCGGCAACGTTCGTCGCACAACCTTCGACTCAAACGGACACATTCTTGCGAATACCGATGCCTTGGGAACAGCGGTGCAGCAAACGGTCACTATTGAGCGTCAAGCAGCGACGAATTTGCTTCTTAGTGTCACTGATCCTTTGAGTAGGAAGACATCATTCACCTACGACTCCAGCGGGAATGTGCTGACCGTCACAGAGCTGGCCGAAACGGTTAATTCCGTGACCACAACGTTTACATATGAGCCGGTCTTTAATCAGATCGCATCTGTAACTGATCCCTTGAATCACACAACCAATTATGCGTATGACAACAAAGGAACTTTAACCAGCGTAACGAACCCTCTCAGTGATCAAGTAGTATTCACCTACAACTCTGTTGGACAAGCCATCTCAATGGCCGATCCCGTTGGCAATCTTACTCAATGGACGTACGACTCCGGCGATCTCATTTCAATCACAAATCCTTTGGGCAATGTTAGTAGTCGGCTTGTTGATGCCGCCGGCAGGCCCATCTCGACCTCCGACGCCCTGGCTCGTCGTAAGAGATACACCAATACCCCTCTTAACCAAATAAGCCAGGAGATAGACGCGCTCGAAGGCACAACCTCACTTGATTATGATCCGAACGGTAATTTGTTGAGCTTGACTGACGCTCGGATGAATACGACGAGCTATTTGTACGATTCAATGGACCGGGTCATCAGTCGGAAAGATTCCCTTTTGAGAGAAGACATCTATCAGTACGATTTGAATGGGAATTTAAGCCTACTCACAGATCGCAAGGGTCAGATTACCGCGTATAGCTATGATCCACTCGATCGCTTGTCGCTCGTAAGCTTTGGGGACGGTTCCAGTAAAAGCTTCTCTTACGATGCCGCCAACCGGATTACAGAAACCGTGGACTCAGTATCGGGCACAATTTCATTCGAGTATGACGATCTCGACAGACTCACAAGCGAGACTACACCGCAAGGGAGTGTCAGTTATACTTTCGATTCAGCTGATCGCCTCACTTCGATGACTGTTGCAGGTCAGCCGACCGTCTCGTATACGTATGACGAGTCCGATCGCCTAATCGGAATCTCTCAGGGGCAAGCTTCGGTTGCTTATGAGTACGATGACGCGGGGCGCCGGACTTCGCTCACGATGCCCAACGGACTGATAACCGACTACGACTATGACGCTGCCTCGAACTTGACGAGCATCTCCTACCGCCAGGGCTCTAATGTTCTTGGCAATCTTACTTACGAATACGATGCCGTTGGAGCCCGCACTAAAGTCGCTGGCAGCTTCGCCCGCACGGGGTTTCCGCAATCCTTTGCCTCGGCAACTTACAATACAGCCAATCAAATGACTCAGCGTGGCGCAGCCACGTTTAGCTACGATTACAATGGCAATCTGACAAACGACGGGGTCAATACTTACAGTTGGGATGCGCGAGACCGCCTTCAAGCAATCAGCGGCTCGACGACTGCCTCGTTTCAATATGATTCGTTGGATCGCAGGACAAGAAAGACAGCCAACGGCAGTACGAATCAATATTTGTACGACGGTCGGGAAATTGTACAGGAATTGTCTGATGGAACACCGACCGCGAACATGTTAAACGGCCCGGCGCCAGACGAACGTCACACATGCGCATGCAACGGATCGAACAACACACTACTTGCGGATTTTTTAGGCAGTGCGATAGCGCTCACTGACTCAAACGGGACGGTTCAAACTCAATACACATATGACCCCTTCGGCAATACGACAGCTAGCGGAACTGGCAGTAGCAACGCTAGTCAGTTTACGGGCAGAGAGAATGATGGGACCGGACTGTATTACTACCGCGCCCGATATTACAGTTCTTCATTGCAACGGTTTATTTCAGAAGATCCGATTGGGTTTGACGGAGGCGATGTCAATCTTTACGCGTATGTAGCTAATGACCCAATAAATTCAACAGATCCCAGCGGTTTAGACCCTGAACTTAACGGCGGAGGTATTGGTGCCTTAGTGGGCTTCGGTCAGGGACTCCGGGTTGCACTCAATAGACACAATAAGCCGACGCATTCTGGCCAGGCCAGACTGGGAAGGTTCAATGCAAGCGCTCGGTATAAGTGGCAGCGAAGCTTCCATTTTGACGTCCCGGATCAGTCCCAAGGCTACCATTTCAACGCGGAATTTGGGCCGGCAAAACGCTTTAGACTTAACCATAGTTCGATACCGCCTTGGTTATATCGTTTCGGAAGTACAAACGCGTTAAGAAACATGAGCAGAGGTGCGCTCGCAGGCGGATTGGCTCTGGACATGTATAACATTGTGACCGCCGGGCGCAAGGATCGTCCCGGAGCCGTCGGTGGAGCGGTAGGTGGATGGGGTGGAGCCTATGCGGGTGCTAGGGTCGGAAGCTTCATCTCACCCGGACTCGGCACGGTAATTGGGGGCGTTGCGGGCGGGATGTTCGGTGGCTTCGCGGGAGAATACATTGGAAACAGCTTGGGTTGTAGGAAATAATTCAGAATTGGACATGACTATCGCACTCTACTATCGAGAAAAGGGACCAATCTGCTATGACGTGCCCCTTTGGGACCGAGCTGACAAAATTCCGGTTGAACTTTTGTCCACAGGCCTTACATGGTACTGGAGCAGCGCGTTGAACCAGGCGCCCAAAGATAAGGAGGGAGGTAATGATTTGTCTCGCAAGAGAAATTTAACCCTATTAACGCCCGAGACTGCGGCGCTATTGCAAAATGACTTTAAGGAAATCGACGTAGATGACAATGGAAGGCACATTACATTAATTGCTACTGATCCCGGCGAGTCACCGCCAACGCGAAAAAAGCTGGAAATTGATTTTAAGCGATTTTTAGCTAACGAAGGGCCTCCGATTCGTTGCGCGACTTTTCAACATGGCGATTGTCCCGGTGCTCATGTTTTTGTACCCCATGATTTGGTTCATTCTGTGGAAGCAGTATTGACCCTCTGGGGAGTTTCTCCATCGACGATAACAGAGAGGGCTCCCTATAAGGCATTAAACTTAGCCAAACTGGAATCCATGTGGAGGTCAGTCTTGCAGGACGCGCCATCTGACCAGGTGAAATGAAATTACTACATATCCTTCCTGTCCTGTGGCTGTGTGTGCTCCCTGTTGGAATTACATACGAAATAGGCCTTAGTAACGGGACACAGGATGTCAGCGAAACCCGAGTAGCAACGCGTCATCCGAGTAAGCCGAGGCGCAGAGATTCGTCATGGAAAAAAGCAAGGTTTTTACCTATCGATGCGCTCGGAAAAAATCTCTACTTCGATAAGCGTCTGTCTAATGATGGTACGGTAAGTTGCTCAACTTGCCATGATCCGGCAATAGCATTTGCAAGCAGAGATGTAGTTGCGATTGGTATTCAGAACCTTAACGGTACGCGCAACGCTCCAACATTGCTGAACGCAAAGTTCAACAACTCTTATTTTTGGGACGGTCGTGCTCGAACACTTGAAGAGCAAGCCAAAGAACCCCTGCTGAATCCTAAAGAGATGGGGATGGAAACCGAAGCAGCGCTGGTGGCGCGTGTCGCCTCAATCCCGGAGTACCGTGAATTGTTTGGACAGGTGTTTGGACGACAGGGAATTACTCTAAATAACATCGCTAAAGCTATCGCTGCCTACGAACGTACTCTGTTATCCAATGACTCTCCCTTCGATCGTTTCATCGCTGGCAACCCCAACGCAGTTACCGAAGCTCAAAAGCGAGGTTGGAAGTTATTCCAAGGCAAAGCTGAATGCATAAGCTGTCACACATTCAGTGCTAACTCGTCGCTATTTACTGACTTGAAATTTTACAACACGGGAGTTGGCGTCATTGATTTCAGTCGATCTGTCTCCAGTATGAAAGAGAACGTTACAAACGATATTAACTCCTACGCGCATACCGAAGGAATTTCGGAGTTGGGACGCTATTTGGTTACGAGACAGCCGAAAGATATCGGAGCCTATAAAACGCCAACACTGAGAGATGTGGAATTAACGTTCCCCTACATGCATAACGGTTCGATCAGGACATTGCTGGACGTGGTACGGTTTTACAATGAAGGAGGAAGGAAGAATCCGTACTTGGATAGTAAGATCCATCCTCTGAAACTGACTGACTCAGAAATGAGCGAAATCGTTGAGTTTCTTCGGGCGCTCACAAGCGATGATGTGCTCAGACAGACTCAGAACTCGAAGCCGCAGAACCGCGAATCAGTCCCTATCCTTAAAACTAACACAGGTTATAATCCATAAGCTGTTAATCTACACCTGACCATCATTATCATCACTAAACCTCGCTCTATCCCGCACAAATCTGCACATTGTCAAAGATTTTTAAATTCTTGCCCTATCCGACAAGAAATCCTTAGCGACATTCAGGACGCGCCATGAGGGAAGACGTGAGTTGAGGACTGACAACGTCAAACCTATCCCGCCCACCGACTTGTGATGCCAACTAGAGTGCCTGGTATTTTTATTCACTAACCGCACAACGTCGCCGAGCACTTCGTCGTAACCGCTTATCAACTACTTTACGTAAAACTACTCTGTGGCAAAGCGGTCCAAGCTTACGAACCAGGAACTTCATGGCTACCCTACAATTATTTCGCTGGTGAGTAGCGAAGTAGAAATAACCCCACCAACGATTCCCGAGACTCGGATCAGAGTTTGCTGGTTCTCGGAAGAAAAGAATACCAATGACAGCCATGAGCGCCGCGCCCCGGCTAAGACCATCGGAACGGCTGAAAGCGGCCCACCCTTTTGAAACAGCAAGAAGAACGCTACCGTCCCTGCTCCCACAGGTGTCCTCAATCCGACAATGCAGCCAGTTCGGGACCCTGCGGAATCTCGCGTGATTTCGCGTACGCTTCGGCGCGACCATATTTCAGATAGAGCGCTGGAATCACGATCATGTTAAGAAATGTTGACGTGAAAATGCCGCCAAGGATCACGACTGCCATTGGCTGCTGAATTTCCTTACCGGGCTGACCGACACCCAGCGCAAGCGGGATAAGTCCAACACCCGTGACCAGCGCCGTCATCAGAATGGGACTGAGCCGTTCCATCGAGCCCTGCACGATAGCGTCACGGAAGCCGACGCCTTCTTCCGTCATTAAGTGAGAGTAGTGACTGATAAGCATGATGCCGTTGCGTGTGGCGATACCGAAGAGAGTAATAAAGCCGACAAGCGACGCGATTGATAACGTCCCGCCGGAGAGGAAAACCATCACCACGCCACCGATCAAAGCAAGCGGCAGATTTGCCATTACCAGAAATGCTGAACGCACCGACTTGAGTGCGATGAAAAGCAGCAGGAAGATGCCGGCAATGGCCACCAGAGACAGGAGCAGGATTTGTCGCGACGCCTTTTCCTGCGATTCGAACTGGCCGCCGTATTGCACAAAGTAGCCTTGTGGCAATTGCACCTTCTGACTGATCGCAGCTCGCACGTCTTCGATTACACTTCCGAGATCGCGGTCAGCCACGTTGGCCTGAACGATGATTCGTCGTTGCACGTTTTCGCGGTTGATGGTATTCGGCCCCTGGTCAACCCGCACCTCAGCCACTTGCGCGATCGGTACTTTTACTCCCGTGGGGGTATCGATCAGCGTGTTGCTGATTGTTTCGATTGACTGGCGCGCACTGTCGTCGAAGCGAACAAGAACATCATAAGTTCGCTGCTCTTCCAGGACCTGCGACGCGACATGACCATTGAAGGCGGTATCCACAGTTTCGGCTAACGCTTCTGCGCTAAGACCCACGGCTGCCGCAGCCTGACGGTTCATGTTCACCTGAATCTGTGGTACTCCGACCTGCGGCTCCACCAAAAGGTCAACGATGCCGGGCACGTCAGCCATCGCATCTCGAATTTCACCGGCCTTATTGCGCAACGTGGCGAGATCTGGACCGAAGAGTTTGATTGCGATCTGTGCGCGTGTGCCTGACAACAGGTGATCAATGCGGTGGGAAATCGGCTGACCCACTTCTGCGGTAACTCCTGGAATGCGTCCAAGTTTCTGCCGCACTTCATCCATCATTTCCGCGTGTGGTCGATCACCCTCTTTAGTGACCACTTCAATCTCGCTTGTGTTGACCCCTGCCGCGTGTTCGTCAAGCTCAGCTCTCCCGGTGCGGCGGGTCGTAGATACGACTTCCGGAACTTCATGGAGCGCGGCCTCGATGATACTTCCGATGCGGTTTGATTCCTGGAGTGAGCTGCCGGGCGGCAGACTAGCATTTATATTTAGTGCGCCTTCGTTAAAAGGTGGTAGAAATTCGCGGCCCATCAACGGAAATAACATTACTGCAACCAGCAGCATCGCGGCAGAAGTACCGATGATTTTGTGCGGATGACGAAGCGTCCAGTTCAGGATGTGAGCATAGCGCCCTTTGAGCCAGGCCACGAGACGCGAATCTCTCTCGTCTTGCAGAAGTTTTGAACGACCGAGCAGGTAATAGCAGAGCACTGGAGTCACTGCGAGTGCGACAAACAGCGATGCTGTAATCGAAATGATGTAAGCAAACGCCAGCGGAGCAAACATGCGGCCCTCAAATCCACCAAGACTGAACAGCGGCAGAAAGACGAGCACGATGATCAATGTCGCGAAGAGAATTGAGTTCCTGATTTCACTTGAAGCTTTGAAGATGACCCTTGCTACAGGTTCCGGCGTCGGGGAGTGAGCATTCTGTTTGAGACGCCGAAAGACGTTCTCAACGTCGATGATGGCGTCGTCCACTAGCGCCCCGATGGCGATAGCGAGTCCTCCGAGAGTCATAGTGTTGACGGTTATGCCAAAGTAAGACATCACCAGGATAGCAGTCACGAGGGATAGCGGAATGGCCGTCAGACTGATGAAAGTGGTACGGAAGTTCCAAAGGAAAAGGAACAGTACTACCGTCACCATTATGCCGCCTTCGATGAGCGATAAATTCACGTTACCGATAGCACGCTTGATGAAGTCGGCTTGTTGAAATGCTTTCGTATCGATCGTGACATCTGCCGGTAGTGTCCGCTTCAGACCCGCCAGCGTCTGTTCTATCTGCTCCGTCAATTCGAGTGTGTTCGCGTTTGGCTGTTTCTGAATCGTGGCGACAACGGCGGGCTCCATGTTAAAACTGCCATCGCCGCGCTTTAACGCTGGGCCTTGCTGGACGGTCGCGATATTGCTTAACAGTATTGGCGTTCGTTCCCGAACCGCCACGACTGAATTTGCGAGATCCTGAGTTGAATAAACTCGCGCTCGCCCTCGAATTAGAAACTCCTCGTTTGGCCGCTCGAGAAATCCGCCGGAGGCGTTCGCATTGGAAGCGGCTACGGCTTCGGTAACCTGTTCCAAAGTTAAGTTGTAATCAGCAAGCTTACTCGGATCGACGAGGACCTGATATTGCTTGGTCTCTCCACCAATGATCATGACTTGGGAGACGCCGGATACGCCGAGCAGACGCGGACGAACGACCCAGTCTGCGATGGATCGCAGTTCCATTGGCGAAGTGGTCTTGCTCGTCATCGAAATGAGCATGATCTCGCCCATGGTCGATGAGATCGGGCCGAGCACTGGAGGCGGTACGCCTGCGGGCAACCGCACCTGCTGTAGTTTCTCGGTTACCAGTTGTCGGGCGCGATAGATATCCGTGCCAAATTCAAACTCGACGAAGACAATGGAGATACCGATTGCCGAGTTGGAACGAACGCGGAAGACACCCGCAGTTCCGTTCATCGCGGCTTCGATAGGGAGCGTAACCAGTGATTCAACCTCTTCGGGCGCGAGGCCATGCGATTCCGTGAGGACTGTAACGGTCGGCGCTGTCAGATCCGGGAACACATCAACGTGCGCCTGGTACGTGACGATCCCGCCGTAGATGAGCAACGCACTCGCCGCAATTAGTACCAGGAGGCGATTGCGTAGTGCCCATTCGATAATCCGGTTAAGCACTTTTGCTCTGTCTCCTAAGTCTCGTGGGAATGCGCGCCGGCTTCGGCTGGTTGCAACTCCTGAAGTTTCAGTTGATACGCGCCTTGCGTTACCACGCGCTCACCTTTATTCAAACCTGACAATACCGCGATTTTATCGCCCATCTCATCACCGATAACGACTTCGCGCCGTTCAAACTCTTCCCCCGAAAGCAGCACGTAAACAATCTTCTTGCCTTCGTGTTCAAGGACCGCTTCTCTGGGAATCATCATCGCCGTGACTTGCTCACCCGCGTCGAGACGCACATTAGCTTGCATCCCTAATCTCAACGCCCGACCACCGTTTGGTAGTTGAAAAATCACCTTACTGGCGCGGGTCTGCTCGTCAACTACCGCTCCAATGTCGAGCACGACGCCTTTGAATTCCTGATTCGGATAGGCGGGAGTGGTAAAGGTTGCGGAGACATTTCCACCGAGGCGGCTGAGGTCCCGCTCGAAGATCGGAGCTTCAACCCATACCGTGTCGAGGTTGCTTATTTCTACTATAGCCTCGCCTGGCTGCACCTGCTCACCAATCGACTTATTCACTTTGGTAATGTAACCGCTGAGCGGAGCACGCAATGTGTAACTGGCGTTTGCACTTCCTACTCCACGACGTGCGTTAGCGACAGCCGGTGAAGAAGTCAGCGCATCGAGACGTTTAACCGCTGCGTCGTAACTGCCTTTCGCTGCTTTTAGATCGGCCTCTGCCGCTTGCATTTGCCTTTCCGAAAATGCTTTCCGCTCGTAAAGGCGTTGTGCTCGCGCAGCCTCTTTCGTTGCCAGATCCAAGCGAACCCGCGCTGCTTCCACTTCGCCCGAAGCGGTGCGTCGATCTGCTTCCAGACGTGCATTCTCCAGACTCAGTGAAGCTGACGCCGCTCTCACCTGTGCTTGTTCCGCAGACGTGGCGGTCTGTTGAATGACCGCGATGGTTTGACCTTGCGCCACCCGCTGGCCCACGCGCGGCAAGTTTCTGCCGGAAATAATCCCGCTGACTGGTGGGGCGACGAGTGCCTGACTATTTGAAGACGGAACCACCCGTCCGGTCGCAGTAATCTGACGAGCTACTGTTTGTTCTTCGACGAGCGCCAGCTTCATACGAATGAGCCACTGTTGCTCCATTAGAAACTTGACTGTTCCTGTGCTAGCAGCTGGCGCCGGCGCTTCAGCTGTCGCCTGCTTGGAAGGACGCAACCAAAAGAAGGCAAACACAATGACAACTACCGCGAACACGGCAACTGCAGCAACAATCACGACCAGATTCCTGCGTGATAAAGCGCCGCTACGCGTAGCACTCAACGTCTCTTCATGTGCGATGTTCACCTGTTTGGTCTCTTCAGGTCGTTCGATGGGATCGTGTGTACTCATAGTTTTATGTCAGTGCCTGTCGCAAGCTCCAATTGGAAGATGCTCGTGTAGTAATCAAAAATTGCACGGTAATAGTTCGCGCGGATTTCAGTTCTTGTTTTCTGTGCCTCAATAAGAGTGATAAGTTCCGCCGCCCCTTCCTGATAAGCACCCAGTTGAATATCCCGTGACTCATCAGCCTGTCTCAAGAGACCTGCCTCATACGCTCTCACTTGTTCGCGAGCGGTTTCATACGCTCGATAAGCCGCTTCTACGTCTGCTAGTGCTCGATTGCGGGCCAGCCGCACGTTTGTCTCCGCAACTTTTTGCTGCGCCTCGGCGCGGGCGATACCAGATTGATTACGATTGCCAAAAGGCAATGGCACTGTGACTCCGGCGAGAACCGTGTTGTCGACCCCTACTCTCTTGTAGCCGACGTAAGGAGTAACTTCGCCTTTGCTGCGTGAACGTTCCAGTTTGATCGAGGATTCGGACAACGCCACCTCGGCCTCGGCAACTTTCACTTCCGGACGATTAGCTAAAGCAAGCTTCCTCAAGTGTTCGAGACTTAGGTTTAAGGCTGGTACTTGAAGACGGTTGCTAACTTCTATTTTGCCGGCGCGCTCGAAGTTGGGATCACCAATTAATTCGAGTAGGCGAATCTTTGTTCTCCTGAACGCCAGCTCTGCAGTGGCAACCGCGAAGTCGAACTTGGTTCGTTCCAATCGGACTTTCAAAAGATCCCCTTCGGCAATATAACCTTCCTCAAAACGCGCGGTGTTGAACCGTACCAGCCCTTCGAAGTTATCGCGGTTCTCCTGTTCAATGGTTAGGATGACTCGCGCCAATACGGATTCGAAGTAGGTTCGTTTGAGATCGAAAAGTTGCCGTCGTAGCACTTCGGTCAAGCGCGCTTCGGAAACCGAAACAGTTCGCTCAGCTACTTCCATTCGCACAGCTTTGCGATTGCCCAACTCAATTGGTTGAGCGACTGACAAGCCGTACTCTTGAAGTCTGCTCGCGGGCGTTTCTCCGGATAGACGCAGATTCTCAGCGCTTACCGTCATCCCGGGACGTGGGCGCAGTCGCGCGCCAACCCTTTCTGCTTCCGCGACTCCAACTTCCAAACGCGCTGCTTCAACGGCGAGATTCTTGCGGACAAACTGATCGGTGGCTGACTCCAATGAAAGGTAATCGGGCGCCAGCGAAACTTGAACAGGAGGCCCATCGGAAGTTGGTGTTTGCGCACAGACGCTCAACGCAAAAGAAATGGTCAGTATTAAACTTGTAATTGCTCGAAGGCTCTTCACAATAGGTTTCCTACTCCACCTTAAAATCTGTTAACGGCATGCGCTCATCGATCTTCGCGTTCTTGACGTGAAACTCGATGTCGTAATCACCCTTGCTGGGAATGGCTACATCCGCGACGTAGATGCCGGTCACCTTGCCAACCCGCGCTTTGGTTTGCATTGCCTCTCCGCCCCCTTTCGCGCGAGCGACCAATGTCACCTCAGCTTTCTCTATTGGCGTGCCATCACTCAGATCGGTCAGATGAATTAGAAATTGGCTCGGCTGACCAGCCTTGAGGGCGTCGTACTCAAAGAAGTTTTCAATTCGGTCGGTGAATTCCGTTCGCGCGATCGCCTCCCCTTCGTGTTCTGCTTCCGGCTTTGGAGATGAGCCACACGCGGCCAGCATCACCAGAGCAGTCATGCAATAAAGAATCAACACGCTCCGACGACAGGCGGTAGTTTTTGAGAAGAGAAAAGTTGGCTGCATTTCGTCGCTTAGTGTCCTGCTTATTTGAAGATTTCGATGAGAGCTTCAGTCGCGTGATGGACTGAGAGTGGGTCGAAAAAGAGAATGGCCAATAGCGTGCCGAGGGTCGCTCCAGCGAGCAATGCACCAGCCCGGTTGCCAAGGAACTGATTTATCTGGCAAGGCGCTGACAAATGGTTATCTTCGAACGCGAGCAAACGACAAACCCTACGTTCAAAAGTAAGGTTGCTATCCGAAACAAAACTTGAAGCAATGACGGCTGTCGCTACCGGTTCAGCACCGACTGCCGCAATCGTTTGTCGCCGCAACTTTACGAGTGCTTCCGCTATTTCCAAAGGCGCAGAAGTTCGCCGAGCCGCTACTTCATCGCAGATCATTTCCACTTCAGTCGCACGCCAACCTACGAGTGAGCGTGAGAGCGGAAACGCCAGAGAGCTGTAGCTGCATAGAGACAGCAACAACTTGATTAGATTGTCACGACGTTCGTGATGCGCAGCCTCATGTTCCAGGACACCGGTTAGCTCAATCGGCGTTAGCGTACGTAACAAACCCGACGATAGAATCAATTTAGAATGGCGAAAACCCCACACAAATGAGAGCGGGTAGTCGCTCATCACTAAGCCCACGGAGAGTCCGGACTTAATCGCGATCTCATTCACTAAGGCAACTTGATCGGAGGGCGGCGCGATCGCTTTCATGTCCAACTGTTTGATCACCCGACTCACACGCCACGCTCCGCGAATGTTCGACCACGTGACACCGGCCGCAATCAGAACTACAAACAGCGCCATCGCATAAGCGAGAGCAGGCTCCACCGCGAGCGTCAATTCGCCCATTAGATGTATCTCATGAAGCGGGGCAGAGTGCTCGGCCGCGAAGGCTTCGGATGTCATCCACAACCTGGGCAATAGGGCAGCGCTAACCAGCCAGAGTGAAGCAATCGGGGGAATGACCAACGCGGCAGTGAAAAAGTACGAAAGCCTTTCAGCTCGTGGACGCCAGACTTGCCTAATGGTTAATTGCCGTATGACGAAAGCGATCGCAAACATACCCAGTGCTAAGAACGTACCGAAGAGCACGAAATTTTCTATGGCTGCGATGACTATTGAAGTGCCGAACAAGTTAACCAGGCCTCTCTATTATTCCGTTGCGCGCTGCCGCCGCTTCTCTCGAATCTTTGCTTCCAGTTCATCCAATGCTCCCGGATCATTGCCGATCAAATCCACAAAAGTTGAAAACGCCGTCTCTGCCGAATGGCCGATGAGAGCGCCCAACACCTCCTGCGTCATGATTCGCTCAAATTCCTTCCGAGTATACTGAGGTGAGTAAACAAAGGCCTTGGCCTGTTTCTCTCGGGTGAGATAGCCTTTTCGATACATACGATCCATCGTTGTGAGGACCGTCGTATGTGCAATATCGCGCTTTTCTCGCAGCCGCTCTTCGACATGGTTAACGGTTTGTTCCGGCTTGACCCAGAGGATCTCCATTACAGCAGATTCCAATTCCCCGAGAACGTGGCCCGCACCACGCGCCCCAGGCTTGAATCCGCGCAAGGCTATTTTGGTGTGAAGGCGTTGCATGAAATCTTCTTTTTGCTGATGCTGGGGAAAGCGGGGAGTATAAAGTGTACGAACAACTACAGTCAATAGTTGGTTCCGACCGGCCGCCGCGAGCGCGCAGACCAACTATTTCCGTATCGGCTTCCCGAGACTTCTAGGGCAGTAGCGTAAGGCCATTTTTAAGGCGGGCCGGCTTTCTGCCAACACATATTCGGCGAAATATCCGGCATCATTTCATGCTTCCCGGTTCAGGAGGCACGGTTGCAACTTTGAGTGTCTTCAGTCTCAGCGTAAACACTACGCATCTTCTCTACCATGCGCGGCCACAGCCAGTTGCGCCGCACTTCTCTGGCGGCTGTCACTCCAATGCGGCGCCTCAAATTCAAATTTCTTACTAAAGTTAGGATGGATTCTCCTAGAGCTTTCACGTCCGTCGGTGGAAAGAGCAGTCCGGTGCGGCCGTGAACTAAAATCTCTCTCGGGCCTCCAACGTCAGCTGCGACGATTGGCAGTCCGTAAAGCATCCCTTCAAGCACCACCATGCCGAACGGTTCGTACCGACTCGGGACCACTTGAATGTCGGCAACGCTGTACCACTCTTGTAAATCCTCCGGCGAGAGCCAACCTGTGAAGTGAATCCGACTCCGATAGGGGTAGCACTCGGGCGGCAGCCACTGGAGTGCAACCTGATCGCCGGTGAATGGCGGAGGACCGCCCGCAAGGACGAAGCGAGTTTGCGGCGCTCTTTCTAAGACGTAAGGGACGGCAGCGAGCAAATCCCGAATCCCTTTGCGCTCGACGAGTCGGCCGCTATACAACACCAAAGGCGATTCCTCTTTCGTCTCTTTACGAGCGGCTGTGCGCGCCTTTAGGCAATCATCGACTCCGTTCCCAACGATCCTTATTTTCTTTTGGGCTTCCGGATAATAATGCGTAAGCAGTTCCGTTTCGTTCTCCGTCAGCGCGATTAGGCGCTCTGCATGGGCGATGGCGATCTCCTGCTCTTCGCGGTGCTCCAGGATATGTCCAAGTTCCATGCCGATTTCATATTCGGCTCGGTCTACCGAATGGACCGTGTACACGAGGGGAATCCCGATTTGTTCCAGGATGGCGCGAGCGAAAGGCCAGACCCAAGCAGTGTGCAAGTGCAATACTTCAGCACCCCACTCTTTGGCAACGCGTACGGCAGCTTGCACTGAATCGAGCGGCGAAATTTGAAAGAATGTGACACCTTCCGGTCCGTCAAATCCCTTCAGTCGATCATCTGGCGAGTAATTTGTCGGGACCGGTTGTCCGTATGTCCATTCTCCATCGACTGCTAGCACACCCCCAACCAGAAGCACTGCCACCGTCATGCCAGAACGGGCCGAAGCGTTTACCAATCCGCCGACTGCCGTCCCGAGGCCGCCGAAGATGATAGGTGGAAATTCCGTCGTGACATGTAGAATCCGCATTCCTCAATGTGGTTCTGAAATTTAAAAAGCCAACGGGCCAGACACGGGTGCCAGGCCAGCTGGCATAACTCAGAGCAAATGATTGCACTCATCTCTGATTGAACCGCCTTGGCTTAGAGCTTCTGGATCCGAATGTTGCGGAAAGCCACGAGTCCAGTGTGAGCCTGCACTCCTATGTAGCCTGATAACGGGTCGACCGATGCGGACTTCCCGCGATTAGGGTCGGTGTTCGTGAAGACGGTGGTCTGCTGACCACCGAGACGCACCGTATAAGTGTTGTTGTTTACTTCAATCTCGTAGTCGTTCCACTGCCCGGCTTGGATGATAGGGCCACGAGCATAATTCTGTTGGCCCGGATTCGTACCAATCTCAATGTCATAAATCGCTCCCGTGCGGTGCTTATCCAGGTTGTCCGGCACTGCCACTTCGTCGATCTGGACTTCGAAGCCCGTAAGAACTGCGACCCATGCTTTATTACCCACGACACGTGGATCATTCTTGATGCTATCGGGAGGTTTGCGTGGGTCGTAAAAGCGGACAAAGACTCCGGAATTCCAATTGACATCATTGAGCCTGAATTGCAGGCGCAGCTTGAAATTGCTGAAAGTTTCAGGCGCGTAGTAGAACAGCGCGAAATCGTTGGCGCGAGGGTAAGCGACTATTAAACCGTCAATCAGCGAGAAGGTTCCTTGTCCCTGCGCCTTCTGCCACTGCTGGAATGTCTTTTCCGTCCCATCGAACAAATACTCGAAACCTGCTTCGACGGGGGGCGCAACGGGGTGCGGCATACTTTCAACAAGTTTGTCCGCCGTTCGTCGTGATAGCGCAGTTCCCGTCAGCATTGGGTTGGGCGAACCTACGGTTGGGAAGAGCGAGGGTCCGGCAACATAGGCATTGTCTGCGAAGTGGAAGCGGCCGTCTCCGTTTGTAACAGAAGTGGCTGGGTCATCGCCCATCCAGAGGCCGCCAGCTTCATGGTGAGTCGTCCCCATTCCATCTCGGTTCTTGAAAAGAACCTCGAAGGGTTCAGTACCGGCGAAGACCTTAGCTACCTCCTCAGCGTTCTTATCCATCGCCGTCCAGAGTTCGCGATCTTTTTTTGTCTGCGGAGTATCGGCGGCACTCTCCGGTTCACGCGCGTCCCCGATCGAAACAAATGCGCGAGGCACGCCCACCTCATCGATCTGGTCGAGCGCGAGTGTGATACGGCTGCTGGGATTACCACCTTGCGTCTCTCCTATGCTGCGCACGGTGATTGCCACATGTTCCTTGTCGGCTGCGCGGTAAACCTGGAGTAGGTCGATATCTGGTATTTTCTTGAACAACTCGGCATCACTCTCAATTCCTAAACCACCTCCACCGGATGAACCCGTGATCTGCTGATGGAAATAACCCTTCGTTCCGTCCGAGAAGACGTGCCGACTTTTTACGAACAGCGCGGACTGCTCAAGGTCTTCCACATCCTCGTCGAGACGCTTAAGCGCCTTCCGTGGGATTAAGATAGTCAGGTTAGAGCGCAAGTGGGCCATGAAGTTCGTACCGATCAGGTTGTAATTCGTGATGCCTCCGAATGAAAGGAGCGCCAAACGTGCGTTCTCAATCATTCCAATCGCTAGCACAACCACACCGTGCGGCGACAACGGGATGAATCCCTGATTCGTCAGCACTCCCGTGACGTGTGCATTGCCGCCCGCAACATCCGTAATGAGTCGTATGACGCGGCAATTAGGCACAATCATCAGTCGCTTCTTAACATCGTCGCCTGGAACTCCACCGCCAAGCCCTTGGTGTGACTCCGCCCAAGCAGATCGCGCCGACTGCATCAACAACGGCACAGAACTGAACTTATTAAAGGCGAAGAAGCCTGAACGGGGCTCTTCAGCCTGTACGGCGAGCGGAGCTTCGAGCTTAAACAACTCCCGCTTGTTGGCCGGCACGTTTTCGAGATGTAGAGGCAGTTCGTTGAGTGGTATGGCTTCTGCGACCTTATTGGCATTGATACCATCAAAGAGTTGTCGGCGCATGGCGTTGTGCAGTGGCCCATGAATAAAATCGTTCGTCTCGGTGGTCCCGATCTGTTCAGCCGCGTCGCGGAAGTATTTGTTGTTTAGGTCGTCCACCACATTCGTGGGCCATTTGGTTCTCGGCATCTCTGTGTCGGTCGCGGTGTCGAGTAATTGAGGAGACCAGCCGCCCCAGAAGACCGAGCGACCGCCCACGCAGTAAGCGAGTCCGGGAAACCCAGTTTTCACATTGGAGCGCCAAGCGAGGCCCCAGACCTGCTCGCGCAAGACACCCGGATCCTGCTCTATTGGTCCGGGCGCAGTCATACCCATCATCGGCAAATTCTGCACGTGCTCAGGTATCAGCATAGGGCCGGAATCCAGAACTAGAATGCGTCGGCTGTGCGTTGTGTCAGCGCTGAACATGTGCTGCGCCAGAACTCCCCCGAAACTGCCACCGCCTATTACGACAACATCAAAGGGGCGCGCATCGGCACGCTGACTTCGATCCGTGCTTCGGATCGCTTCATCCAACCCGTTACAGACAAAGCGACCAACAACGTCGAGAGTAAAATCTGTTTTCTGTGGAGTGGGACTTGTCATGAGGACCTTCCAATCTGAGTAGCCTGAGACATTAGTAAACCTGTCTCTGCGGATAGTAATACGGCGTAAGGACGGCCTTCCGTTGTGAGACACCTCCCCGCCAGAATCCGGTATCAAATAAGTTGTTCAGGCTGGACTTGCCGAGTGTGCAAGAAAGCAGAGGCCCGTGAGAATTCAGCCTGCTGGATCAGAGGTTAACGTTGCGAAACATATTTGCATGCCATGGAAAAGTCAATGCCTCGAAAGCACGATCCCCTAATTGAGATGTCGTGCAGTGTTAAAGCATTTCAAGCTCTCGTCGTTAAACCTAGTTACTTGCTGCGAATGGAGTGCGAATGCCACTCACCGTTCATCGAAGACGAAATTACTGAAAGGAAATTTGTGGGCAACCCGTGTGCCCGACTGGAGTTGGCATCAATTATTGAGAAAGCTAGAAATTTGCGTTGACTTTCATTCACCCGCTGTCGCCAGTGAGAAGACTTGGTGTCAACGAAAGTACACAGGCTCGATCTATCGGGGTGGACAGCAGGGTAATTTGGTGGCTCTCAGTCATCCGCTAGACGGCTGCTTGACGGCGAAATCTGTGGCCTACGGCGTTGACTATGACTTAGGTAGGGTAATCGACAAAACAAAAACTGGGAGCGCGGAGATCAACAGGAACTATGAAGGGATCAAGCGAGAGCTTCGAAAGACAATATCGTAGACTCCAAGTCTCATCTGAACAGCAATGTCCTTCCAAGACCGATCAGACCGCCTGCCAACACTACCCAGAGTACCTCCGCCTTGAACTTATATAGAGCGACGAACGCAGCGACGCTCATCACCGCTGCGAACCAGTCCACGCTGCCGCCAAATCCTTGCGGAAGAATGACAGCCGCGCCGAACACGAGCGCCAAGTTTAGAATCACGCCCACAACAGCAGAAGTTACACCCGTGAGCGCGCCAGTCAAATTCTTGTTGCCCCGCAAGATTTCAATGTAAGGTGCTCCGAGAAAAATGAAGAGGAAACACGGTAGGAAGGTGACGTAGGTTGTGACCAGGGCGCCTGTCACAGCGCTGGCGGTCTGGCTCATGCCCTGCGGATTATTCCACCCAGCCATGAATCCTACAAACTGAAGCACCATGATTAATGGTCCAGGTGTGGTCTCGGCTAATGCGAGCCCGTCCACGGCTTGCGTCTTGGTTATCCACCCAAACGAACCGGCAGCCGCCTGCGTGACATACGCAAGGACGGCGTAGGCGCCGCCGAACGTGACGAGAGCTGCCTGGGTGAAGAAACGATACTCTTGAGCATGGAGGCTGCTCCAACCGCGCCAGGAAATAAGTGCCACGAGAGGCAATATCCAAAGTGCGATACCGACTGCCAGAATTTTCAGAGTTCGCAATCTATTCGGGACAGTATGGGACGGAGGCGTCGCGTGGTCGTCTATGAGGAGCGGAACAGGGTCTGGGAAGTCGCCTTCACCTTCTGTTTTCCTATCAACCTCTTTCGTAGTGAGTGGGATGGCAGTAAAAACTTTCGGCATGTATCGTGCGCCAACGAGACCAATGACTGCGGCTGCCAGCACGATGATCGGGAAAGGAATATGGAGAAAATAAATCGAAACGAACGAGGTAGCAGCAATTATCAGATGTGCCCACCGCTTCAATGCCTTTCCACCGATCTTTATTACCGCCTCGACTACTATCGCCACAACAATAGGTTTGAATCCTGAGAGTATGCCGGCAACTGCAGGAACATTACCGTGCGCTGCATAGATATAAGAGAGTGCCAGCAGGACAAAGATCGAAGGGATGACAAAAAATGCACCGGCCGCGATGCCTCCCCAGGTTCGATGCAACAACCATCCAATGTATATGGCGAGCTGTTGAGCCTCTGGTCCAGGCAACAGCATGCAGTAGTTCAGTGCGTGGAGAAATCGCTCTTCAGAAATCCACCGACGACGTTCAACTAGCTCGCGATGCATAATCGCGATCTGTCCGGCTGGTCCGCCAAAGCTTATGAAACCGAGCTTGACCCAGAAGCGAAGTGCTTCTGTGAAGGAGACGCTTCGACTCTTGGGACCAGTCTTACATTCGGTCTGTGAACTTGGGTTTTGCACCTTTGCTTTCACAACCCCTCTTCGAGTCGTCCCCCGCTCATCGTTACCACTCGGTGGGCCAAGGCCTCCGCTTCTTCCCGGTTATGGGTCACATAAACCGTTGTAATTTTTAACGCCTTTTGCAGGGTTGCGAGCTCGTGCAACAAAGATGCTTTCAGATCGGAGTCAAGACTCGACATCGGTTCATCGAGCAACAGGAGTTGTGGTTGTCCAACGATGGCCCGCGCGATCGCCGCGCGTTGCTGTTCGCCTCCCGAGAGTTGGGCAGGATAGCTTCTTGCAAAAGGCACCGCATGGACCAATCCCAACACCACGTCAATCCGCTGTTGGCGAGAGCGTCTGTTCATCCCGGCACATGCGAGAACAAAGTTCAGGTTGCCTTCGACAGTCAGGTGCGGCCACAGTGCCAAGTCCTGGAAAACAAAACCAATGCCTCGGGTCCTGGGTGGCAATAGATTCTGTCCGCTGCCAGCTACATGCTTACCTGCGATCCACACTTCACCAGAGTCAGGTTTTTCAAGCCCTGCAATAAGTCGCAAGACTGTTGTCTTGCCGCTACCGCTCGGACCCAACAAGGCGAGGACTTCCCCTTCTGTCACATCGAGCGAGAAGCGATCAATGACTGTTCTGTTATCGAATCGCTTCGTCATTCCCACGAGTCGGATAAAAGGATCAGCCATGATTCTTGCCTCGCCGCACTGCTCCACCATGCGTCAGAAAAGCCAACAGCGTAAGTGGAAGGAGAATGATGCCAACTTCCATCAAAGCAAGTGCGGCTACTTCAGAGGATGGAGTGTTAGCTATCAAGGTGTAGACGCGTACCGGCAGAGTTGATTCGCCCGGAGGGGCGACGAGAATTGTTGTTCCCAGTTCGCCTATAGCGAAGATGAACGAGATGAGCCAGGCCGCGACGATTCCCGGAAGAATGTTCGGTAAAACTATTTGCGCAAACAAACGCGTCCAGCTTGCACCTGCAACTTCGGCGGCTTCCTCAAAAGATTCGGAGATTTGACGCATGCTCGCCCCAAGGATCAGTGCTGCTACCGTCACAAAGCGAGCCATATAGCCGGCGATAATGATGGTCTGACTTGTGTACAGCTTCTCTATCAGGCCCGGTCTATTCCATAAGCCGATCAAACCGACTGCGAGCACGGTGCTAGGTACTGCAAAGATCATGATGAGAATCAGATCAAAGACGCCGCGCCAACGCGAGCGGCTCCGTCCTCGCCAATAGCCGAGGAAAATTGCGAGAGCAATGATGAGCGTAGCCGCGGTGGCCGCAAGTGAAAGACTATTGATGATTGCGTCGCGTGCGCCGTTGAGGGTTGACGTGACTCGCTTCACATTTCCTGCTTCGTAAGCGAGGGCTATTAACGGCAAGGCTACTGAGACAACTAATACCAGTAAGGTTCCTCCCACCACTAATACACGCCCACGACCGAGAACCAAAGGGAGCCCGGTATGAATACTGCGGCGTACTGAGATGAACCGCTCCCCAACGATAAGCTTGATTATGACAGCGGTAATGACTGTGACCGCTAATAAAGGAACAGCAAGTGCCGTCGCCGTCCCAAAGTCGTAAAGCGCGGCGAACGCAGTAAAAACTTCGGTGGTATAGACGCGCACACGAAGCAAGCTGGGCACACCGAAGTCAGAAATCCCCAACACGAAGATAGTAAGTGCAGCAGCGGCGACCATTGGTGCTATAAGCGGCATCGTGATGCGCCACAACACTTCGCGAGTATTCGTCACCAGCAGAGCGCTCTCCTCCAGGTGCCCATCCACGCGCCGAGCGGCAGCCTCCGTTGCCAACATCGCGATCGGGTAGTAAGCAAGACTGAGCACTACGACCGCGCCCGTAAAGCTGTAGGTCCATCCCGAAAGAAGGTCATGTCCGAGTATACGCGCGAAGAGACCGGTTGAACCGGTCATGAGAATCCAGGCCAGGGCGAGAACGTAGGACGGAATAATCAGCGGAATTACAAGCGCGATCCTTAAAAGCCCTTTGGCCGGTAGGCGAGCTCGGGCGAGAAGTAATCCCAGAGTCGAACCCAAAAGCGTAGCAAACACTGACGAGACTGCACCGAGCAGGGCGCTGTTAATTAGCAGTTCACGTTGCCGCGACTCTACCAGCAGGCGTCCGTAGTTCTTAAGGCTTACGCTACCGTCTGCGGTAACGAGTGAGACGCCTATCATGTATAAGACCGGCAGCACGCATAGTGCCGCGAAAATGATAAAAGCCAAACCGATTACTGCAGAGCGGGTAGTCAGGACGGTAGGCAAGCGTCCGAGCCTGTTTGTTAGTCGAATGGCTGGTTCCATCATTCGTCAAAGCCCGAGGATCTCTTGCAAGCGGCGCGTCACATCCTCGACGCGATCTGCGGCCCTGCCATAATCAAGTGTCATCGGCTTGAACGATTTGAGTAATGGAATATTCTTCGGACCCTCGACGCCTTCACGCAACGGAATCTGTACAGCTTCTGATTGGGCCAGCATTCGCTCAACCTCTGAAGAAAGCAGGTAATCAATCAGCCTCTGACCAGCCTCTGGATGAGGCGCGCTGGCGATGAGTGAGACCATGTTGGGCATCACCGGAACGCCCATACCATCGCGATCAGGGAAGATCATTGCCACTGGCTGCTTGTCTTGGAGCGCCACGTTCACGTCGTCTGTATCTGTGAGTCCAACTTTGACCTCGCCACGGGCAACCATGTCGCGCACCACCGAATTCCCGGAGACAATCTTCACGTCGTTAGCTTTTAGCTTTCGAAAGAAGTCATCTGCGCGCTCATCGCCCATTTCCGCATAAAGCGCTGCGACATGGAATGAGGTTGAGCCGAATCGCGGATCGGCAATAGCAACTTGCCCTTTCCATTTCGGATCGGCGAGATCAAGTACAGACTTTGGCGATTCTTCCGGTGTCACCAACTTAGTGTTGTAGACGATCACACGTGAGCGTGCGGAGAAACCAGTCCACAAACCTTCCGGGTCTCTGAAGGTGGCCGGAATCCCATCTGCATTAGGTGATTTGTAAGATGCGAGTACGCCACGCTTCTTCAGCACCAAGGTGCGCACTGGTTCATTTGACCAGAAGACGTCGGCTTGCGGATTGTTTTTCTCGGCAAGTAGGCGATTGGCGAGGCCAGTGCTTTTGGTTTCCTCAGTGTCATAGACCGCGTTGACCTTCACACCAGTTTTTTGTTCGTAAGCGCGTAATACTGGCTCAGAGAAGACGCGATCTGTTGACACGTAGACTGTGACCTCGCGCGTGTTAACGTCTGCTGGTGATTCTGTTCCTTGCCGACTGGCGCAACCGACCAAAAGGAACAGGAGACAACACGCGAACAAAACAAATGTTTGCGGATTAGGTTTGCGTACCATGTGCGGTCCATTCCCGGTGCTTTAAAACTCTATGGCCCACGTGACGTGTAGTTTCCCGTTGACTGCATCATCGTTGAAGGTCGGGCGGTTCTTGAATTGATAATCAAAACTGAGTCGTGAAAACTTTCCGATTTCACGGAAGTATCCAAAGTTGAATGCCCGAATATTGCGACTCGTGACCGGATCGTTATTGAAGCCATCAAAGCGCGCGTAGACATTGTCTCTACGATTGAAGCTGTAGGTAACGAATAAATGACCACCTCCGGAGCGTGCGCCGGGACTTAACGTGTGTGCAAATTGCGGTTCTAATGCGACCAGTGTTGACGGTGTGTGGCCTCTTACGAATTCGCCCCGGAAACCAAGATGATTTGTCACGGCGAGTTGGAAATCAACTCCAAAGATATGCTCGTCGTTGTCTCCCGAGATACCGGCGGGCAAAAGCTGTTTGCCCTTTTGCGCCGAAATCCCAAATGCGAACCTGCGGCCGAAGACTTTTCGCACGCGCGCGAGAAAATTTGTCTGCCGTATATCGTCCGTGAATAGACGACGGCCGTTGAACGCCCCGACGAAGTAATGAACTTCTTTTAGCGCCGAAATTCTTAGGAAGCGTAGATCGCCTGAGAGCTGCACACCCTGTTCGCGTTGTCCGGGGAAAAAGTAGCCGGCAAAAATTGCTCGCTCGGGTGACTCGCGGACGCCGCTCGACTGTTGAATGTCGAACCCGAACGGCTTAACAAATTGCCCGACCCGTACGGTTGTGTAATCGTTTACGTAAAACTCGACGAAGGCGTCATTGATCATCTCTTCCGGTTCGCCTTCGATAGTGGGATGAAATTGAATCTCTACGCCGACACCGACGTCCCGAGTCAGTTGACCAGCCCAGCGTGTTTCAATGCGCGTCAAGCTAAAATCGTCCTCAAACTCGTCGCCCGAGTTCTTAATTGGCAAAGCGGAGTATCGCGCCTGGACAAAAATTTCCGGTCTGGCTCGCAGCCTCCCGCCGCGCTCGCTCTGGCCCAGGTCAGATTCAATAATACGTGTGACAAAAAGATCGGCTGCCGTTTCGGATGGGGATGGGGACTGTTGAGTTGGCGTTTGTTGCTGCGCGTAGCTGTTGAGGGGAACAGTGGACAACATTAGAAACCAAACAATGGCTCTCATTGCGAGATACTGGTGGCCTGACTATACGATGCCGGCCTTTAGGCTCGCTTCGGCGCGACGATTAACCTCTTCCCAATTCACGTTCTGCGCAAATGCATCAACGTATTTAGCAGCAGCCGCACCATAGTCCATGTGGTAGGCATGCTCATACATGTCGAGCACGAGTAGTGGCCGGCTCATTGGAGCGTTGTGCATGTGGTCCCATGCCCAGTAGTTGTGGACCTCGCCCGTGTGCATATTGTGAGCGAGAATCACCCAGCCAGATCCTCCAGTCAACGCGTTCGCTGTTTTCTTAAATTCGGCCTCCCACTGCTCGAAACTACCAAACCATTGTTTGATCAGATCCAGTACCTTCCCACCGGCCTTACCATCGCCACCGAGATTGGCAAAGTAGTATTCATGGAGCACGACTGAGCCTGTCCGCACCAGTTCCTCGCGTTTCAGATCCCCATAGATATATGCTGGAAGCTCCTTATCGCGCACTAACTCCTGTAGTTTTTGTTCGACAGCGTTGAGCGCTTTCACAGCGCCACCGTAGTTATTCTCCCAATGCGATCGAATGAGCTTTTCTGATATTCCATTCAACTTGGCCGCGTTAAACGGCAGCTGTTTCGGATGATGCTGGCCGCCGAAAGCGCGCGCTGGTGTAGTCGCGGCATAAGTTTGATCCCTCATTTCATTCGCACTCGCAGTCTCTAAATCAAGGACGTCGGTAAGTGCGAGCCCGGTGCCTCCAGCGATCATTGTCCCAATAGCCTCACGCCTCGAAATACTTTTCATAATTGCCCCTTAATCATTTATTTCGCGGTTGCCCGCAGGTCATCGAAGTAAGTCACAGAATCGGCCTTAGTCCACAAGCCGACTTTGCCGGCTTCAGTGAAAGTCTTGTCCTCCACTTCGTACAGCTTCTGACCGTTTACTAAAACCTCAAAGGGCTTCCCACCGCGACTACTCGAAGCTCATTCCATTGTCCGGAAGGAACACTTGTTTTCTTTCCGTAAGTGCGGCCTTCGCCTTTTAGAGGTAGATCAGTTCGCTTACCGTTTTCGACCTTATAGAGCACGACATTATTCTCGAGCGCGTTGGCACGAACAATGTAATAGTTGTTGGCGTCCCTCAATCGCCAAACAAGCCCTGCGGCTTGGTCTACCTGCCCGCTGATCGGCTTGAACCTAACGCTCAAATCCAAATTAAGAAATGAGCCCTCATCTGCGATCGCCAGTGGAAAGCGGTAGCTCGTTTTATCAGCAGAGGTCTGGGCAAGCACATTAGGGTGCGAAGGTGCACTTGAGTCAGCCTTGACCTCCCAAGACCCAGCACTCCCTTTACCTGTCAACGCTGCATGAAACTTGGCTGGCAGTTTTCCGGGGATATCGTTATCGAAATTGTAGACCAGGTTCTGGCCGGGTTCCTGCACCGGAGCAGGAACTTCTGGCGCGGCTGGACTGTTAGTTTCTGCTCCTAACGATCCGCTGGGAGCGCTGCATGCGAGTATGGACAAGAGGATGAATGTGCTAATAGTGACTTTCATTGTGTTCATGGTGTTGTTCCGTTTGTTGTATTTCCGACACACTTAATCGTATCCGTAGATCATAAATGGCATTTTCGAAAGCGCTCTCAATGTTTGCTTGTCCTTCGCGTCAAAGCCATCGAGTCCGTAGCGCAGAGTTTGAAAATCTACTTCCGATGTGTAGGTGCCAAATAGTCTATCCCAAAGGGAGAACATGTTGGAGTAATTCGAGTTTGTTTGCTCTTGATTCGCGAATGTTACACTTTGAGCATGTGCCGTGTAACAAAACCCGGAGGATGGAAGGCGACAAGACGTTTGAGATGCCAAATTGTCATCTCAAACTTACTATTGAAGAACTGACCTCGGCATCACGAGCGCGGAGACCTGGTATCTCAAGATGCCAAATAAAAACGCTTCGTTCGGAGAGAAAAAGTCTTCGCATTTTGGCATTCGGGGAAAAAAGTGAGGTTTAGCGTTCTAAATATTTGATTACGGGAGTTGATGGAGCAGATGGTATTCGAACCCACGACCTCTGCGTTGCGAAACGATGAACAGTCATAAACTCTCAGTTCCTATTCCTCACGTTCGATGACTTTAGAAACGGAACTCTATATCTTGTAGTTCTCATTCTGCTTATACATAAGTAGCATCCCAAAAGGGTCTCAAGCAGAGGAGCATGGGAGTTTCTGCCCCACTCTCGATCATGGACTTAAGTCCTTCGCTTTTGAGGACTTGGCAAACTCCAAAAACATCGAGATCTGCGCACGCTCTTCTATTGTTTGGCGTCCGCTTACCTTTTTTATACGTTCTGTGCTGTATTTTCTGGACACAAACTTGGTGAGGGATAATTTGATTAGAAAGAGGTGAGACTTTGTAAATTACTGAGGTTTAAGAGGATGTGGTAGCGGGGGGCGGGATCGAACCGCCGACCTTGGGGTTATGAATCCCACGCTCTAACCATCTGAGCTACCCCGCCAAAATTGAATGCTGAATTATGAATGATGAATGAGGAACAATAAAGTCTTAAAGCTGGGGGGGGCGGGCTCAAGTCTTAGGTATCCGTTTCGGGTCTCAGGTTTCAAGCCTTAAGTCTCACCTTTAGGTCTCAGGTCTCAGCTACCAGGTCTCAGGTTTCACTCGGATATCGAGTGTTGGGGTCGGCTTGTTCTCAGGTTTCAGGTTTTCAGGGCTTTAAGTGTCAGATCCAGGATCTGAATTAAGATTCTGATTTAAGATATAAAATCTCAGGATTTAAGATTCAAGATCTCAGATCTAAGATCTCAGATCTAAAATTAAAAGATCTCAAATTTCAGATGTCAGGAACATGAAGATCGCGCCCGAGTTGGTCTTTGATCTCGTTACAAACGACGGCGTTGTTCTGGGCGATCGTTTCAGCTGCGTGGTCTTGCCAGGCGCAGCGAGAGTCCAACGACGAACAGAACTATGCCCACATACAAGAGCAGAGTGCCGACACGCAACCCAGTCGAGGAGAGTCCATATAAGCTAACGAGGAGATAAACTATTATGAAAACGACGCCGGTGGCGATAAAGGCCCGGCCGGCACCTCTTAATCTCATTGCTATAACCTTTGCTCAGCCATTTTCAGAAGTGTTCCTGCTCTATCTCAACGCTCTAATCCTTTTGCTCAGCCAACAGGTATCAGATCTGAATCGGGATTTGAGAGATCTAAGATCTAAGATCTGAAATCTGAAATCTGAGATTTGAAATCTGAGATCTGAGATTTGAGATCTGAAATCTGAAATCTAAGATCTGAAATCTGAAATCTGAGATCTGCGATCTCGGCTCTCACTACTTCACCATTGTTCCGGTTCTGCTCCAGCGCGTGTTCTTGAAGAACAGAACTAGCGGGTTGCCGTCTTGCGGCGCGCTCTCGTCGTAGGACCAGTACACAAACATTGCTCGCCCTATGACATATTCTCGCGGCACAAATCCCCAATAGCGACTGTCCAGGCTGTTGTTGCGATTATCGCCCATTACGAAATACTTGCTAGCAGGGACCGTAAACTCCCCGCCACGACCTTCGTGTTTGAAAATCTCATAATCATCACTAACAAAATCCGGGTTGTAAAAGACGTCGTACGTCTCTCCCGGTTTACGCGCGGGCGCGTTCAGAATTTTCAGTGGCATTTCCTTGCCGGGATCGATTGCCTCAATCTGATGTTCCGGGAGCGGCTGGCCATTCACGATGACGTTACGTCCTTCCAGGCGAATCGTATCTCCCGGGAGGCCGATTACTCGCTTAACGTAGTTTGTCACTATCGGTTTGTTATCAGGCTTTTCGAAATCACTTTCAGGATTGTAAATGTTGCCTGGATATTTAAAGACGATGATGTCGCCGCGCTGAATTTCTCTTTGCGGTAAAAACGGCAACGACTCACCTGGCGCAAAGATGAATTTGTTAACCAGCAGATGATCGCCAATTGTGATCGTGTTTTGCATCGAGCCGGTTGGCACCTTCACTGCCTGGACAATGAAGGTCATACCAAACAAGGCCATGATCACGGTGACTGCAGCCGACTCGAAATACTCGCGCCAAACCGATTTTGGCGGCCCCTTAGGCTTCGCTTCCGGAACCGGTGGTTTCTCGTGGCCGTTGCGGCTGAACAGGCGAGCAAAAGAAAAGGGACGAGCCTTGGGCTTCGTCGCAGTGTCGATGTTGGAAGTTTTTGTCTCCGGCAGTTTGCTACTCATCTCAAATCATCCTAGATACGTTGTCGGAGGCGGTCAAGTTACAAAGTATTTGCCGTACCCTTCCCCTATTCCAATATTTCCTTGCCGACCATCGCTTCTAACGCCAGCTTCGCGGCGGCTACCTCGGCGCTCTTGATCGAACGTCCTTCGCCGCTAACGCTGCCGTCATCCCAGCACACTTCAACTCGAAACGTGCGGCGATGAGGAGGGCCCAGAGTTTCCACCACTTTGTATCGCGGCGCTGGTCGTCGTTCTGCCTGCAGCTTTTCCTGAAGCATTGTTTTGTAATCCGATTCTGCAGCAGCCGCCGGATTGGCTTGCCTCAATTCCTCGCCGAGCGCCCGGTGCACAAACTCAGTCGCCGCAGCAAGCCCGCCATCTAGAAAAATCGCTCCGGTCACCGCTTCCAGCACATCGGCCAGCAAGGCATCCTTGTTGCGCCCGCCACTCTTCTCTTCCCCTCGTCCAAAGCGCAGGAAGTCGCCGAGTTTGAGTCGAAGCGAAGCCTGGGCGAGCGTGGGCGCGCTTACGAGGCGATGCTTCATGCGCGAAAGTTCCCCTTCCGTTACCTCTGGATGTGCGCGACAAAGAAAATCCGCAACAATCAATCCCAGAACTGAGTCGCCGAGAAACTCCAGCGCTTCGTTGTGCAGTTGCCGCGCCTGTTCTTCATTGCCGGGGGCGACTTGTTCGTGCGCCCAGGAACGGTGAGTCACGGCACGCTCGAGCAGAGCGCGATTGCGAAAGTTATAAGCTAAGGCTGATTCCAGAAGGTCTTGCTCTGAAGAGTTGTTAGCAGAGAGCTTCAAAATGGGCTCGATTCTAGCAAAACGCCGGAAGCATCGTCGAAGTTACGACTAAGCTTCCGGCGCTGATCTGAGAGGCGGAAAGTATAACTACTTACCCACGTCGGTGGTTACGTTTCGGTTTGGGTGTAGCTGTAGGAGATGGCTTAGGAGCAGCTGGCTTCGCAGCACCGGTCGTCGTCGCTGGAGTAGTTGTGCTTGCCGGCTTTGGCGCTGTGCCGTTCGCCGGGGCAGCCGGTTTCGCCGGAGACCCAGCCGAGGCAGTGTCGCCAGTTGTTGGAGTTGCAGGACCGCTGGCTGAGGCCGGCAGCGTAGTTAAAGGAGTCGGCTCACCAGGCATCGGCTTAGCCAGAATTCCGGCAATCAACTGATCCAGTCCCGCTGTGGATTTGTTACGGTAGTTGTACCAGTTGGTGAGCTGCTCCATCCAAAGTTTCTTGTTTGCCTGTTCGGCAGGTTCGTTACCTGCAAGGGCTACGGCGCGAGCGTACGCGTCAATCATGCGGTCAACGACCTGGTTGATATTCTCAACAGCCAACTTGCTCTCGGGCGTTTCATCTTTGCCTTTGTATTTCGCTTCGTAATCAGAGGCCAACTTCGCGTAGGCGCTCGCCTCATAAGTTTGCGCGATGGTGGCATAAGTTGCGGGCAGCTTCCCGATCTTGCCATTGAACTGGGCCGCCTTGATGAAGTCTTTGAGCGCCAAGCCTGGATCTTTTTGCAGGTTCAGGGAGCCGGTGGCGTTGTAGAGGTAGCCGAGCGTATCTTCCTTGCTAGTGTAGGGAGTCCAAACCTCAAGCGTTTTCCCTGCCTCAATCATGCTAATTGCTTTTTGGGCATATGTCAGAGACTCGGCACTGAGCGCCGGATTCTTCGAGGCGTAACCAGCATAAGCCAGGTCGATAAGGACCTTGAGATTTTCCGGCTCCTCGGCCAGAACCTGCTTGCCGAGCTCAAATGCTTTGACGTAATCCTTTTTGTCGTAGACGAAAACCGTAACTTGACTCTTGCGACTTGCCTTCTCGAAAAGACTGACGAAGTTATTCAGATACTTTGCCTGCTCCTCTTCCGCGGGAGTAGCCGGACATGCAAGCCACTTCTTCGCCAATTCATTTGCCTTAGCGGTATCGCCTTTGAAGTGTTGTCTAAATTCGTTGTACCAGGCGAGCTTGTTCTCCGCCGAACATTGAGGATCCTGCGGTTTTCCGGCCGCCTGAGGCGTTGCTGCGGGCTGCTGTGCAACCGCCGAAGCTGCCAGAACGGCGACCGTAGCACTGATTGCTATTAACTCTATAAACTTTTTCATTAGTTTGTTCCCAACCTCCAAGATCATTCTTCTAAACTCAGGCCTCGACTGACTTTTCCGCAGCGTCGCACTCGCGACAAATGAGATGCGTCCGTAGAAAGACCGGTTGCCGATCTGCACATCTCGAAGGAGGAACCTCGCGGGGGTGTGGAGAAGTGTCGGGCCTTAAAGAAAACGTATTGCTTAGGACGCTCGCAATATTCCTGCAAGTCTCGCTAACGTGTCAAGGCATTCCGAGCGTTAATTCTTGTCGAAGACGTGTCAGCAAAAACCAAGAGCGCCGGTTCCATTGACTGGGGTACCGGCGCTCTTGGAATTTTGCAGGATTGCAATCAAGTTGCAGTCAAACGGCTAATTTGTTTGCGCTCGCCGCGGTCTGGTGTCTGAGGACGAAGGAGGCGGACTCTTCAAGACGGGCGTTCCCGTGTTCGGCGTGCCAACCGGCTTCGTGGTGCTCTTCTGTGTTTCGGCCGGGCGATTGATTGGCATCAAAACCCGCTTCACAGTATTCCGTATGACCGGGGCTTCCGTACGTTGCTGTTGCTTAACGGGCTCCGCAGGGATAGCGGCTGCTGCTTGCTGTTCGGCCGCAGCAGCTGCTTCGGCCTCAGCATTGGCCTGCACTTCGATTGCTTCCTGCTCCGCTGCTTCAGCTTCCGCTGCGTCTTTTTCTTCTTCATTCAAGTCCGCAGCTTTGGGATCGTCCACGGTTGGTGTTTTAGCGAACTGCAGGTTAACCGGAGTGCCAAAGCGATGATTTAGTTCACGATAGATCCGGCCAGCTACTGCGGCGGGGAAATGCCGACGAGCGTCGGGACCACGACCAATCACAACTACCGCGAGGCGGGGATTCACAAGCGGAGCGTAGGAGGTGAAGAGTCCTACCCAGCCACCTTGACCAATGCAGGTGCCTGTCTTACCGGCCACCGTCTGCTGAGGATCATAAGCCTTTTTGCCTGAGCCATAGTTCACGGCCCCTACCATTCCCGGGACCATGGTACGCCAGGTTTCAGGCTCGACCTCGATTTTCCGGCGCACCTTTCCTTTGAATTTTGCTGCCTCTTCTGGCGTCTTCGGGATGCTCGGTTCCAGCAAACGTCCGCCATTGCCCATCGCCGAAACGAGAGTAGCCAGCTGCATTGCTGTGACTTCAAAATCGTCTCCGTGAGAAGACATGCGGTTGAGAGCGAAGCCACTCTTTTCGAAGGGCAGGCGGCCCGAAAATTCATTCGGGACATTTATTCCGGTCTTCTCGCCTAAACCCATTTCGCGCGCGTAAGTCATCATCTTATTAAAGCCGACGCGGCCACCTACCTGCTGGAAGTAAGTATTGTTTGAATAAGCGAGAGCATCGGTCAGGTCGATGTTGTATCTCTCTGAGACTTCGGCGGTATTGGCCGGGTCAATGATCTTCTCTCCCAAACCGGCAACGCCTGTCACAAGTTTGATAGTTGAGCAGGGCTTAAAGCCACGACGCAGGGCCCACTCCTGATTAACCACGGAGTAGACGCGGCCTGTCTGCGGATCCATAACGACGACGGTGCCGATGTGATTGCCGAGCGCTTTCACAGCTGCGTTGCGGACTTCGAGATCTTCACCAGTCGTATCGTCTCTGCTGATGAGCGCCTGAACTTCATCGCGCATCGACTGTTCAATCGCGCGTTGGCGAGCGATGGCTGCGCGGCGGGCGGCTTCAGCACGACGCCGAGCTGCGAGCGTGTCACGACGATGACGCGCGGCGATTCTGCGAAGCTCAGCCGTACGTTCACGCCTGGTTAGTGGTCGGCGCAGTCTGCGCTCAAGAGCTTTCAAGGAGGAGGATTGCTCGCGCGCAATTTGCTGGCGTCGTTGCCGGAGCTCACGCTTTGAGAGTCGAGCAGTCGAACGCCGGCCGCGGCGATTGCTCGCCGAATGTTTTTCACGACGTGAGGCGCGACGCTCGCGCGCCGTCATCTGGCGGCTGCGATCGCCACGTGACGACTTGCGGGCCGACCTGTCGCGAGAGGATTTGCTCTTTGTGGCTTTGCTGGACGAGGCCGCTCGTCGCTTGCCGAAGACTTCAGTGGAGAAAGACAGGGATAAAAGAATCAGTAGGATTAGGGCGAAACGCGGGTTCAAAAACGAACGGGTAAATCGGGAAGGGGAATTAAGGGGATGGGTCGGTTGTTTCATGCGGCCTGTTACCTCTCCTAGGAATTTTCGCTCATCCGCCGATGAGCTTCGCCAAAAGCACTAAGGCACCTCGTCCAACTACCTGAAGTCGCGAAGCACCCTTCCTCGGTAAGAACTCCTGTAAGTTTTGAGAGCACTGCATTGCTCTCTCAAAATTTCAATTACGGCGCCGGACAACCTTGTTTTTTGGCGACCAATCAATCTGCAACTTGTTGTGGGAGAACTCCCTAAAGGCGGTCCCTGGGGACAGTTCAACGAGACCATGGGCAATATAACACCAGCTAATCTCCGCGGCAACAAAAAAGTAACCTTTTGTACATAAACCGTTATGGCGTTTGGAAAGCCGTTTCCGGTGAGCTAAGCTTGCCGCAAATGGTGTAGCGAATCCCCTCTTCTACACATCGTTTAGCGCAACATGAAGACTTCCGGACTCTTGAACAGCTTTCGGGCGAGGCTCTTACTGCTTCTTGCGGTGATGCTGGGACTAACCCTCGGGGTGCAGTATTACGTGAACCTGCGGGCGATTCAAAGCAATGCTCGAGTCATCGTTGAGCAGGAGCAGGCCATCATGGCCGGGGTGGCACTCGGCGTTAACAGTATTTTCAGCATTAAGTATCTCGATGAGCTGCGCAGCAACATGCGAGTCCCCTTGCTCGATGAAAAGGAGGGGCGCGTACAGAATGTGATGGTGGTAGATAGCGATGGAAAGGTTCAAGACAGCCTGGTCAGCGACTATGCGCCAACCGAGAACGAGGATAAGTCTGTTCGTTACGTTGATATCAAGGAGGTGCCCCTCCCACCGTTAAGCTCGGCAGTGGGGTTAGCGGACGAGAGGGAAAACTTACCCGGTTGGATGACAGCATCGCCTCCCACCAAACCCGGAGATCCGGGTGCTTTTTACTTTCCGCTGGAAACAACCAAAGGCCGCCGCTATGTAATCGTCGTGCTCGGATCGGCGAACACTCTTACCGACATTCTGCAGCGACAAGCTTCGCGATCGGCTTTCTACACGTTGCTGTTGTTACTGGCGACTACGCTTGTCACCGGACTTTTTCTTTGGCGCTTTACACGACCGATCAAGTTGCTGTCAGCTGCCGCACAAAAAGTTGCTCGGGGAGATTTCAGTGTTCGTGTCCCGGAGGAACGTCGTGATGAGTTGGGACAATTTGCGGCCGCATTCAATGAGATGACTACGCAGCTCGCGCGTGCACGAGAACTCGAAGCGCAACTGCATGAGGCTGAGAAGGGAGCGGTCGTCGGCCGGCTGGCCGCGGCGATCGCTCATGAGATTCGCAACCCGCTCAACTACATTAACCTCACCTTAGATCATCTGCGATCGGCCTTTGCACCGGAAGAAGCTGCTAAGCGCGAAACGTTTCTCAGGCTTGCGAGTCAGCTCAAGGCTGAAGTGATTCGTATCAATCGGCACATTACTGATTTTCTGAAATACTCTCGACCGTCCACACTCGATTTTCAACCGGTTGATTTGCGCGCTGAAGCGGAGGATGCGCTCAGACTGATCGAAGCGCAGGCCGCGGAGCACGGCGTTAGCACCAGTGTTGAAGTGGAGTCGGCGTTGCCGGCCATCGTCGCTGACCGCGAAACCCTGCGCTCCGCATTCACCAATCTGGTGATTAATGGGCTTCAGGCGATTGACGGACATGGTGGTAACATCGTTATTAAACTTACGAACGAAGAGGGCAAGCGCGTACGAGTAGAAGTCTCTGATACCGGCAAAGGTATTGCCGCTGAGGATATCTCCAAGGTATTTGAGCCTTATTACTCGACCAAGGACACAGGGACTGGTCTGGGCCTGGCCATAGTCAGAAAAGCGGTTGAGGACCATGGTGGAACTATCAGTGTGCATTCAAAGCAAGGAAGCGGAACAACATTCACGATCATATTGCCGGTGAAGCCGGGAGAAGGTTGAGGAGAAGCAGAAAGAGACGCGGAGACGCGGAGATAGGGAGACCCGGTGGCGCGGAGACGCGGAGATAGGGAGACACGATGACGCGGAGACGCGGAGGTAGGGAGACGCGGTGACGCGGAGACGCGGAGATAGGGAGACCCGGTGACGCGGAGACGCGGAGATAGGGAGACACGATGACGCGGAGACGCGGAGATAGGGAGACACGATGACGCGGAGACGCGGAGGTAGGGAGACGCGGTGACGCGGAGAGCGGAATTCCCATTAATCGTGCCTCTACCTTGAATCCTGTTTCTTTTTGAGGCTGAAAACATGTCGCGTAAAAGCATATTGGTAGTAGACGACGAAAAGTCGCAACGAGAGATTCTGGAAATGATCCTGACGAGCGAAGGCTACGACGTTACAACCGCGTCGTCGGGAGAAGCGGCAATTAAGTTTGCCAAGGATCGTCGTTTCGATTTGGCATTAACCGATCTGAAGATGACCGGGATGGATGGCATCGAGCTGCTGCAGCATCTGCTCGGGCTAGATTCGTCGATTATTGTAATCCTGCTCACCGCACATGGATCGATCGAGTCAGCCAAGGAAGCATTGCGTCGTGGCGCCTTTGACTACATGGAGAAGCCTTACGACAAAGATGCGTTGCTGGCCACGATCAATCGCGCCCTCGATAAGCTTGATGCAATTGACGTTGAGATCATTTCCGCCTCGCCAAAAATGGAAGCCGTCAAGCGGATGATCGTTAAAGTCGCTCGCTCTAATTCGACCGTGCTAATCCGCGGCGAGTCAGGAACCGGAAAGGAACTTATCGCGCGCTCAATTCATAACCAGTCGCCGCGCGCGCAAGAGATGTTTCAAGCGGTCAATTGTGCGGCAATCAATGAGAACCTTTTAGAGTCTGAATTGTTCGGCCATGAGAAGGGTTCTTTCACGGGAGCGCACGCTGATAAGAAAGGACTGTTTGAAATTGCCGATCGTGGTTCGTTGTTTCTTGATGAAATAGCTGAGCTCGATGTCGCCATGCAGGCGAAGCTCTTGCGCGCTTTACAAGAGCGAAAAATTCGGCGTGTTGGTGGAACTCATGAAATCGGCGTCGATGTGCGCGTAATTGCGGCGACCAATAGAGACCTGCGTGCGATGGTCGCTGATGGCCGCTTTCGGGATGATCTCTACTACCGGATCAATGTGCTCTCGGTAGACGTTCCTCCTCTACGCGAACGTCGCGACGACATTCCCGTGTTAATTGATTTCTTTTTGAAGAAGCACACTCGCAACACCTCCCGCCTCGTGCGCGGCCTGACAGCAGAAACGAAGAAGGTAATGCAGGAGTACAGCTGGCCGGGTAACGTGCGCCAACTGGAGTCGGCAATCGAGCGCGCGATCCTTTTATGCGAAGGTGATCTGATTACAATCGACGATTTGCCTTTAGAAGTTCGCCAGGAGGCAAGGCCCGCTGCCGAGGGTGCCTTCAAGCTACCGCCTGAAGGTATCAACTTTGAGGAAGTTGAACGCGATTTATTGACGCAGGCGATGGAGCAGACAGATTACAACATCACGAAGGCCGCGAAGTTGCTCGGCTTCACATTCCGTACTTTGCAGTATCGACTCGAAAAGTTTGGAATCAAAAAGCCTGACGATAAAAGGGAAGCGGCTGGCGGGGAGTAGCAGCTTAAATCCTTTAAAATGGGTCATTGAATCATCGGGTCATTGAATCATCGGGTCATTGAGTTATTGCTTCTATTGAAACATGACACAGTCATCCAGTCGCCCATGGACCCAGCACGACCTCATTAGAATGATCCAAGAGGTAAAAATGAATCGATTGAAACTTGTTCTGGTAACGGGAATTCTGGTGTGTGTCGCCTCAGCTTGTGCAAAAACTGGAGACCCCGCAGCGTCGCCCTCGCCAGAACCTCCGAGAATCACTTCGGAGTCGGTCGTTAAGGTCACAGCGGAACCAGTGGAAGTGGTAGCGGGCCAGAGGAACGAAGCAGTGGTGAAGCTCAATATTCAAAGCGGCTACCACATCAATGCAAACCCTGCGAGCTTTGAGTATCTTAAGGCTACCGAGGTTGACCTCCCGGACACTCCAGAGGTGGCCGTCGACTATATTTACTATCCCAATCCTCAAGTGAAGAAGTTTTCCTTTTCCGACAACCAGGCCCTCAGGGTTTACGAAGGCGAGACCCAGTTGAAAATCATGTTGACAGCGGAAAAAGCAGCCCCCAAAAGTGCGCACAATCTTCCAGCTAAACTCAACGTTCAGGCTTGCGATGACAAGGTTTGTTATCCTCCAGGCTCGATAAGCTTTTCAATTCCGGTAACGATCAAGTGAAGACTCTGTGGCTGGCGCTTGCCGGTTGTTGTATTGCCGCCGCAGCGGTGCTGATGGTGCTGGGCCATTTCGACGGCGCCTTTGTCGTGGCCGTGGTCGGAATGGTTGCCTGGTTCCTGAATTACC
This sequence comes from Pyrinomonadaceae bacterium, assembly GCA_963826235.1. Lineage (GTDB taxonomy): Bacteria > Acidobacteriota > Blastocatellia > Pyrinomonadales > Pyrinomonadaceae > PSRF01. The sequence continues at coordinate 328,470 of CAWGWE010000005.1, forward strand.
GAGCGCAGGTTAGCTCAAGTCTCAAGACCGACGATGCAACCACTGAAGAGGAAATTGATACTGAAAGAAATGATGATCATTAAACAGATCGTAGTCGGGATCTTCTTTCTGGCTTTCATGATAGTGCTTCCAGCACAGGCAGCCGATGAGGCTGAAGTGCGCGGTACCGTGCAGCGAGTTTTTCAGCAGCTTAAATCGCGTGACTACGGTGCACTCTATGATTCCCTGCCATCGTCAGCGCGCAACCGAATGTCGCGCGAGCGCTTCTCCAGCGCTTTGAAGCGCGCGCAAGACACCTACGTGCTCGATCGCATGGACGTCGGCCTGGTCCGTGTAGCAAAAGATATCGCCGTAGTTGATACGGTGCTATACGGGCGGGTCGTAACGCCACTAACCGCGGAAGGCAAAATTGTCGTGCAGCAGTACTTGATACGAGAGGAAGGCAAGTGGAGAGTAGCTACCGGTGATTCCGGCACGATTAATCGCTTTCTTGCTAACAATCCGGCGTTTCGCGCGAAGTTCCCGATTCGACAACCACGCGTTTACGTGAAGCAGGGTAATAACTGGGTGGAATTCTCTCCCGGTCGGAAACGAAGCTGAACATTGTCATCTCATATCGCTGAGACGCTGAGACTCTGAGACTTTTAAAGCAATTCTACTTGAGTGGTCTGTTCCCTGGGGCTAGGCGGTCGTGTTTATCCTCTGCGTCTTTGTGGCTTTGCGTCTCAGCGTTGAAGAAAACTCACAGCACCGAACTCACGCCCTTTAACTTAACAGCAAGTCTTCAAACGAAAGTTGGCTGTCGTCTACCGGTTGGGTGTACTCGCCGTGCCGGATGCGATGCTTGGGAACATCAAGGGATTCACGAACAGCATCGAGATGGAAGCGGATGATCTTGGGTGTGACACGCACGGAAGGAATGCGGCGCTTTCGGGCCAATCGCCGTACTGTTGACTCGCTTACTTGCAAGACTTTGGCAAGCTGACGAGCGGTTAGGAATTCCTCACGCTCTTCCATGGTTGGGTAGCTATATCCTAACGCAGCCAATCAAACCGAACCAAACTTAAAACAATGAGATTGCGAATGCCGATTGCGGGTTTCTAGAAAATCGCCAATCGGTACGTGGCAATTGGCAATCTCATTGCTTCGGACTGGCAACGAGAGAAATCGCGAGGCGATAAACCGCGGCTCCGTCGATCTCAACATCGCTGATGCCTGGTTCTGCGCCGCTGATTTTTGCGGTAACCCGGTACTTACCGGGTTCGGGGGTCAGCCTGAATACGAACGAACCGGTTTCCGTCGTGACGCGGCCGTCAATTTTCTTCGTGGAACCATCCTCAAGAATTCGCGCGAGCTCCACGCGGGCGCCGGGAACGCTTCTACCGCTGGGACTGAAAACACTGCCGCGAATAAAAGCAATTGAGCCTTCGTCCACCGAGAGCACCAGGCGATCACCCAGCGAACGCGTCTTTCCTGATTTGACTTCAACATTTTCAACCGTGCCGACGCTCAAACCTGGTTTCCGAAAGGTTAGACCGTAGATACCGGGCTGCAACCCTAACACCACAAAGCTGCCGCCTTTGTCGGTCGCTACACGAGTAACTTCCTGCTCCCCGCGTCTAACCACGACCGAGACCCCGGCAGCTGTGCCGGTCTCGACTTTAACCTTTCCTTTGATGCCGCCGGTGCCGCGCGTTTGTGCCGGCACCATGAACTGCACGGCCAATATGAAAAGGACGGCGGCAATTTGTTGTCTTAACTTCACTCGGTCCCTCCGAACCGCTGGGAGCGCAATATAACACCGCTATTGAACAGCACGAATGCGTAAACCTTGATGCCGGCAACTGCAATGATTGTTGCCTTCAGCGCCCCGTTGGTGCAGCGGCAAAGTTCGTATAAGCTCTTGCTCAGCCCAGCATCAGTCTGCAGATCGTTCCCAATTCTAAACTTTCAGCATCCAAGAGACGTAATTCGTCGTTGTAATAACTGTGAATAATCTATTCCCTCAGATCTGGAGACATCGAGGCCACATTCTGGTCATGCTTTTATGCCAGGTCGGACTCTGTTGGACTGGATTGGCTCAAGAGCCAGTCGATCCGGCAACTGCGCAGCGACCGCGCAAAGTCTTCCCTGCCGAACCTGAAACTCCAGATGATGTCCTGCGCATAGATACCGATGTTGTCTCGGTTGACGTTTCCGTAACCGACGCTGAGGGCCGGCCGGTGCGAAATCTGACGAAGCAGGATTTCAAACTCTTTGCAGACGGCCAGGAACAAGCACTTTCCTTTTTCCAGGTTGAGCGGCGAGCTGGACCACCGCGACCTTTGGCGATCGTATTTGCAGTGGACATCTCCGGCAGTATGACAACTGATGAGATGTTGCGCCTGCGCACCGCACTCCGGGCGTTCTCCTCCAATGTCGCCGATCAACAAGCCGTCTACGCGGTGATGGCATTCGGGATGAACGTAAAGACGCTGCAGCGATTCACAACTGAAGCAAGCAAACTCGACCGGGCGCTGGAACGTGTGGCGCGCGAACCGAACGGATTATCAACGCACACATACGACGCTGTAGACGATGCGATCCGGCTGCTGGTGCGTCAAGCGCCACGCACACGCGATCGCAGATTGTTGAAGCGTGCAGTGATCGTCGTCACGGACGGCTTCCCTGTTGGCGATACCGTGTCCGCAGAGACAGTGATCGAGCGCGCAAATGAAGCGGATGTTAGCGTGTACACCGTGACCTTGCCGTCTTACTCGAGGGTCATAGCATCAACCGCGCAGACGCCTTTACCTACACCGCTTGACGTAAGTGAGCTGGCGGAACGCACGGGCGGGCGAAATCTTTACGCGGATCAGAAAGACTACCAGCACCTCTTTCGGGCTCTTGCGGAAGAAGTAACGTCAACTTATATGCTGGCGTTCTATCCAGCAGAAGAGAAACGTCGAGACGGCAAATTTCATGAAATTAAAGTGGAGGGACCTAACGGTCTAACGGTGAGGCAAAGCCGTCCAGGCTATCAAGCGCAAGGTAACAGCAGGCCACAGCGATAACAAGGAACAATCTAGTTAAGAGCAGGACTACCCCGCTCGGCTAAAAATCATCGTCCTCTTCATCGTCGTCCAGATCTTCTTCCTCGGCGATGTCGAGCTCCAGCGGGTCGAGACCGACTACTTCGAGTTCGGTGCCACACTCCTCGCACAAAACACTGTCACCCTTGTCTGCGTCCGAATCTACGTGAACATCGGCGTCACATTCGGGGCACGTTCCTGTCGGCACTGTTTCTACCTCCGAAAAAATATTTGAAGGCAGGGGCACGCCGAAATAATCTGGAGTCCGCCACCTTATTAATGGGATTGACCCGGTTAATCTAACTGTCGCTGGTAGAATTTGCAATACTCTTTTTTGTGAATTGTTGATAGCAACATTTGGCTCATAACGCGCCGCCCTGAGAGCTCGGCAGACGTAGTATCTGTCTAGTTTTACGGAGATTTGTCTTGCTTTTGTCGGTGGCATGGCGGACGATGCGAGTAGGCACCCTGCTTGCCGAATAAGCAATAAAGCGATGGTGGTTAAATTATGAATATCCCCCGCCGAGTCGGCCTCCTCCTCCTCATTTTCTTTCTGTTGGCTGTTAGTGTTGCGGCACAAAAACGTCGCGGAGCCCCGCCAAAACCTCCCGCTCCCACGCCCGCTCATAAACCAGGACCCGTTCTTGAGAATTTGCTGGCAGTCGATACCTACCGCGTCCACGTGGAGATTCGCGGCGTGGGACAGTTATTGAAAACGCAATCATTCAACGACGCCATTGAACCAATCATGAAGCTGGCGTCGCCGCCGAAAGAGTTTAAGACGCTCTTAACGTGGCTGAACTCGCAGTCCGATTCGCTTTCAGGCTCGCGGATGATGGTCGCTTCGTGGTCCGTAAGGCCGAACATCCCCAGTGTGTTGATCGCCATTGAGTTTGCTTCAGCGGAAGAAGCGCAAAAGTTTGAGCCGCGACTTCAGAACTTTTTACCGAAACTCTTACCCAAGCCTACTCCGACGCCTACTCCCACACCGGCTCCCACGCCTTCACCAACATCCGAGACTTGGCCCGCGACAAACCCGCCAGCCGAAAAGAAACCTGCTGTCGCGCCGAGATCTGAAGAAACCGGTAATGCACAACTAAAAGATGCAGGGCCTTCGTTTGTGATTAAGCAGGCTGGCTCGTTGGTCTATGTCAGCAACGTAGCCTTTACTTTTAAGAGTCTGCGACCCACTGGCAGTAAGCTGCTGACTGAAGATCCTGGCTTCCGGCGTGTGCACGACAGATTTGCAACTGAGCCGGTTCTTGTCTTCATAGATACTGGCGGGATGCAGCGGGAAGATGAAGAGCGACGGCGAAAAATGGAGGAAGAAGAACTAAAGCTCGCCCAGACGCGAACAGTTGACCTTCAGGCAAACGAAGGTGAGGGGCAGGACGTGGTCTCGATTGAACAAATGCAGGACGAAGGACCGCCGCCACCCATGGCGCCTCCTGACCCTGATGTGGTTCCACAAGTCGAGATGCATGAGCAGCAAGCCCAAGTGGACCTGGTCGGTGCGAATCCGCAGCCACCTCCGCCTCAGAATACGACTGGAATGATGTTGGGCCGGATGACAAGCCTTCTTTTTAATGGCCCCTCCGTGCTGCCAGATGCTGTCGGGCTGGCGCTTGCTTTGGATCCTGAGAACTATGTTGTGCGCTTGTTGCTGGTGGATGAGCCCGGCGTCAAAGGAAACCCGATTCCGTTTATGCCGCAGTTGATTTCGGGCCCGCCCTTAACCCTGGAAGCAGCGGGAGTCTTTCCGGCAGATACCGAATTCTTCATCTCGCTCTCGCTCGACTATCCTCAAATGCACGACCGCATGGTGAAAGCTTTTGCAGAACCACAGCGATTCCGGATGACAAGTGCCGCGAGCGAGGCTTCGGAAGAATCGCCCTTCGCAGAGTATGAAAAGAAATCCGGCATTAAGTTGAAGGAAGACTTATTTCCTTTACTGGCCAACGAAGTCGCGATGATTATGCCGCTGCAAACACTGGATGTAGGGCCTAACAAGCCGGTTGCAGATTTACCGTCTGGCGAAACTGATGGCCCTTCAAGTAAGGCCACCGTTGCGCAGATGCCAAGTCCGATCGTAGCAATTGCCATTCGCGATCGTGATGGCGTGCGGGCCCTCTTGCCCAAAGTGATCGAATCATTCGGCCTCAAGGGCGCTAGTCTTTTGGCCCAAACTGAAAAACGGGGCGACACCGAAATCGTGTCCTACGCCGGGACTTTCTCTTACGCCTTTATGGGAAACTTCCTTGTACTCTCCACGGCGCCGAAAGACATTCGGCGCGTCGTCGATTCGTATCTGAACCATAACACGCTGGCCTCCGACAGCCAGTTTCGCAACTTCACTCGCTGGCAACCACGTCAGGTGTTAGGACAGTTCTACTTGTCGCCGAAACTTATGGACAGTTATCGCGACTTTGCGCACAGCATGGATTCGTCGGTAACGGATCAACTCGGCGAAATGTTTTCCCGCCTCAGTCCGACGTCGGAGCCGCTGACCTATGCCCTCTCTAACGAGGGACTCGGTCCAATGCATGAGTTGCGCATGCCTAAGAACCTGGCGCTGCTAATGTTGGCGTCGATGTTTGGCGCCTCCGGACAATCATCGTCCGAAGTTGCCAACGAGACACTTGCGCAAGGGAGACTGCGCACGATTGCCAGCGCCGAAAACACTTTTCGCGCCACAAACAAAGAAGGAAGCTACGGTAGCGTAGATCAGTTAGTATCTGCCGGTCTGATTAGTAAAGAGTTCCTGGAGCCGTCTGGTTATCGCATTGAGCTGCAAGCTATTGGTTCGAGATTTGAGGCCACGGCAGTGCCCGTGGAATATGGCAAAACAGGGAAGCGGTCTTTCTTCATAGATGAAAGCATTGTTCTACGCGGGGGCGATCACGGTGGCGGGCCGGCAACCATTTCGGATAAGCCTGTCCAATGAAGTTGAGTTTGAAACTTAGAGTTCTGTTCTTTGAACTTTGAACTTTGAGCTTGGCTCTTCGTTTGTGGGATTGATACAAAGTTCGAAGTTCAAAGACCAAAGATCGTCTTTTCTAAAGATTACTTATTTCAAGCGGTTCAACTTTATCCGCCAATTCAAATCCGAAGATCCGGGAATAGAAATAGAGCTCGCCCTCGAGTGATCGTTTAATGTTCTGCCCTTGCCGGAACCCGTGCTGTTCGCCCGCAAAAGCAACGTAAGCTACCGGCACTCCCTTCTGCTTCAAAGCCTCAACCATCACCTCCGCCTGATTTGGCGGTACCACTCGATCTTCAAGTCCCTGAAAGAAAATCACCGGACAGGAAAGCTGCTCGGTGAAGTTGATTGGAGATCGTTCGTAGTAAACATCACGCCGTTCGGGATAAGGTCCGAACAGGTTATCAAGGTAGCGCGACTCAAACTTATGTGTCTCTCTGGTGAGCGCTTCAGCATCGCTAACTCCGTAATGACTGGCGCCCGCTTTGAACGTATCTCGAAAGGTCAAGGCACATAAGGTGGTGTAGCCGCCCGCGCTGCCGCCAGTAATCATGAGCCGGTCAGGATCGACTTCGCCGCGAGCAACCAGATACTTCGCGCCATTCGCGCAATCATCAACGTCAACTACGCCCCACTTGCCATTCAATCGTTCGCGGTACTCGCGCCCGTACCCGCTGCTGCCGCCGTAATTCACATCAAGCACGGCAATGCCTCTGCTGGTCCAATACTGAATGTTGAGACTCAAGGCAGTAGCCGCAGCCGAGGTCGGACCGCCATGACTCTTTACCAGAAGGGGCGGAAGCTCGTTTTTAGGCCTCGCGTAATCGCGATTCTGTGGCGCGTAATAAAAGCCGTGTGCGGTGAGCCCGTCGCTCGTGGGAAACTCAATCGCTTCGGGAGTCGAAAGATAGCCGGGATCCAGATTCAGATTGTTGGAAAAGCGGAGCGTCTCAAATTTTCGGCTTTGCAAATCGAACCTGACGATCGCGGGAGCCGTAGTGGGTGAGCCGGCACGAAAAACTGCTTGCCCCTCTGCCGCTCGAACAAAACCCAGATCTGTGTAGGGAACGTCTACCGCCTCCAGCTTCAATGTTTCGGTGTCAACAATTGCGAGGCGGGCCATGCCCCGCACGTAATAGAGGCAAACAAGTTGTTGCGGCGACGCGAACGCATAGCACGATAAACCAAAGATCCAATGAGGCACTCCCAGCTCCACGGTGAGATCCGTAACAACTGCGACCCTGCCTTCGAATACCCGGTAAAGATTCCACCAGCCGCTGCGGTCGGAAATGAAATAGAGCACGCCATCGGGAGACCAATGAGGTTGGAATATCGATTCGTTCTTGCCTCCCGCAATCAACGTTGCTCCACTCAACGAGCCGTCCGCTGCGACCTGAGCTTGCCAGAGTTCGGTACCATCCCAGGGCATGTTCGGATGATTCCAGGTCAGCCAAACAAGTTGAGTTCCATCCGGACTTAAACGAGGTGTGGAGTAGAAGTCGTTGCCACTTACGAGAACCTCGCCGCAGTCGTCACTGCCATTCGCATTGAGAGCTACCACCGTGTTAACCGCTTCGCGACCGGGATCTGTGTGATCCTCGCGGACACAAATTATGCGATCGCGTTCGCTGTCGATGATTGCTTCTGCGTAGCGCATTTCGGCGGCAGGAGTCAGGGGTTGTGGGAACTCGCTGTCAATCACCTTATAGAGACGCTGGTCAGCAAAGTTTGTGAAATAAACCGTACCGTTGGTGGCCAGATAATCGCCACCACCATATTCGTGAACTCTTGTTCGTGCGTTAAATGGCTGCGGATTGATGTCAGAGAGATGGCCTGACTCGTCGCGCTTCACGATGACTTGCCGACCCCCTTCCGATGGCCGCATCTCCACCCAATAAATGTCAGTTCCATCGATTGTCGGCTGACTGAGACCTATGGCGCCACCAACGATGAGATCGGCGGTAATTGGTGATTTCCACGAGCCAAATGGCGCTTTATTGTTCATCGATTCAGTTTAACCTCATGAGTTCAACTTAAGATTTCGAGATTCTTTTGTTACATTCTCGTAAAGCCTTTGCAAGACGGCTGCAACCTACCGGAATAAAGTCAGGTCTACCCTTGGCCCATCGTTAATTCTCCATGGGAGAACTGAGATAAAGGCAAGGGCGTCGGTCTTGGGGGAGGTCGACGCCCTCTCTTTTTGCCTTAGGACCTCACTAGCCGACTTTCACCACATCTTTTTCATGCACCGCCATTTAATGCAAGAAGACGCGCATTAAACTAAAGACCTATGTACAGCCTGACCAGGAGAACGCGCATTAGGGCCCCATCTGCCTTGACGTTATCCGACACCGCTTGAGACCGTGATGCGGATCGATTCCGAGCTCTAGTCCCAAGACTACTAGCAGTTCGTCCGAGCCGTTCTTTGTTCGTGTTCGCGCTCACTGCCGGCGGAACGCTCGCGATCCGACGAAGGCCAGGGTACCGATTTGACCGGGGCATTTGTAGCCCTGACCATAAATCACCATGCAAGAAAACTTGTGTTGGGCTTTACGGGCCCAGCAATGATAAGCAACGACCACCAAAAGAAAAAAGGACCGGAGGTCAAGCTCCAGTCCCTGTAGTTTCCTCAGCGATGCAGTTCGGCGTTAGTAGCCAGCGTAGCCATCGCGATAACCATTCTCGAAAGCCTCGCGGAAGTAACGTCGATAGATCTCCCGATCGCCTAAGCGCGAACTGTAATCCTTCGTCGCACTTTGAAACGCGCTCTCGTCGGTAAAATCAAAACGTTCACCGCGACTGCGGTCTTTGCGACCTTCCTTATTGCCTTCATTGGCGCCGGCATTTAAGGCCGTTTGGCGAAGCTGAAATGATCCGCCGTAATTGCCGTAGCCGTCATCTGAACGACCCCAGCCTCGGTTGCCTCTGCGCTCGTTACGCCGCTGTTGGCGACGCTGATCACGTTCCCATTGGCGCTCGCGCTCTCGCTGGTCTTGATCATATCGCCCCCAGCGATCTTGACCCTGAACAGCCGCACTCGAAACACCAACTAAAAACATAAACGAGATTGCAAGAATTCCAGATCCGATTCTTTTTAGTTTCATAGTGAATCTCCTCTCCACAGTGGAGGTGGCAACTGCTGTACCGTCAGAGGAGATCACTAAAAATTGAACTTTCCCGCTATTTTTAACCTAAATGCGGTGAAACGCGACGATTTGGTTGTACATTTGTGCGATAAGGATGCACTCAACTAGACCACATCGAGTCGCAAAAAAATCCTTAAGCTGCCGAAAATCGAGACTCGCGAGCGGGAGCACTCATGTCGTGAATCGCCTCCATCACCGCAGACCTTACTTCCGCTGGTAAAGAGGCACGCACTGCTAACCGGCGAAAGGCCGGGACAACACCGGATTGATTACTAAAGGCGAGCAACTTAATCACAGCGAGCCGAACGGCAATGTTGGCATGATTCTCAATGGTCTCAATCAAGGGCTGCACTTCGCCGGCCTTGGCCATTAGAAAAAGGACCGTGAAAGCGTCATAGGTTACGTCTCTGCCCTCGCCGGCGAGACAGTTTATTGCTTGGGAAGCTAAACCTGATGCGGCGAAGGCTGCTCCAATTCTGCGACGTCGTTCGGGTTGGGCTTCACGTAGCGCGCGCGTCAACGAAGCCGCCCGATCCGGATTCAGTTCACACAACGCTCGCGCAGCGGAATTCCTAACCTGGACTGAAGGATCGTCGAAGCGAGTAACAATGAGATCAAACGACTCATCGTCGCTGAGTTGGGACAGACTCATGAGCGCTTCGCAACGCACCGCCGGATCCGAACTTTGCAGACGTGCGGCGGCTTGGGAAAGAGGTGAATCGTCGTTGACTTGGGTAAGTCCAGTTTCACTGGTCACCAGGGACAACGATTTGGCTTGTTCGTCGACTGGGACGGTCACCGGTTCCAGTGCTGAGACTTCAACCTGGTCCACATAGCCCGGCATCTCAAAATCGGCATTGCCAATGATGATCTCTTCCTCATGATTATTGGCGGGGGCGTTTATCTCGAAAGAGAATGAGTCGCTGACCACAACCAACGGCTCGGTCTCAGCTGTTTCTCCATCGCTTATAACCTCGAACACCGAGATCTCAGAACCACTTTCCGACACGAGCGGTTCCGACTCAATTCTGGTCTCGACCGGGACAAACACTTCTGCTTCAACTTGCTGGGGCTGCAGGTGCTCCTCCGTCAACTCGGGTGCTTCACGCTCCGTGGTTAGTTCCAACCACTCGGTTGAGCGCGGCTTTTCAGCCCTTGAGATGGCTTCGAGCGATGCAATCTCCGCATTGAGGTTGGCTTCTTCTGACCCTTGCAGTTGCTTCGCCTCTTCCAGGGCGACGGCTTGTTGGCGCAATTCTTCGAGACGGGCGCAATGCTCGGTTTCTTCTGCGCGAAGCCCCTCAATTGCAAGTCTGAGTTGCCGCTCAACTTCAGCACGCTGTTCCGACTCAGATTCAATTTGGTTACGCAACGCCTCCAACTGCCGGAGCCGCACCGCTTCCTCCTCCGCTTGCAGTCGAGCTGCTTCAATTTGTCTCAGTAAGTTTTCCTGCTCTGCCCTGCGAGCGGCTATTGCAGCTTGACTTTCATAATGTCCGGCGAACTCTGAGTGTAATGTTTGGTTTTCCGCGTTGAGTTCGGCTTCACGGGCAATCAGCTGCGCGGCTTCGGTGCGAGCTTGCTGGACGTTCACTTCCAGCTCGGCGATGACCCGAAGCTGGTTTTCCTCAGCCGCGCGTAACGCCGCGAGTTCAACGCTCAGTTGCTTCTCCAGCACCGAACGCCTCAGGCCTTCTTCAGCAACTTGCTCGCGGGTAGCAGCAAGCTTCGCTATCAGCTCCTCTTCGGCTTCAGTACGCTGCTGGCATTCAATCTCCAACTGCTCATGTTTTTCCTGATGAAGTTGTAGGGAGGTCTCAGTCTCTTGCAATCGCCGCCGTAGCGTCTCCTCCTCTTCGATCAGGCCATTCAGCTGTTGTGTGAGCTCGGATTCCCTGGCGCTGTGTTGCTGCACTTCATCCTGAGTCTGTTGCAGACTCGCTTCCAGCTCGCTAATCGCTTTGAGTTGATTCTGGCCTGTTGCAGTCAATGCCTCGAGTTCGCTGTTTAGTCTCGCTTCCCGCTCAGCGCGGCGCAGTCCTTCCTCGGCAGCCCGGTCGCGAGTGGCGGCAAGCTCGGCTAAATGCGATTCTTCTTCAGCTCGCTGCTGACATTCAGCCTCCAATTGACTACACGTTTGCTGTTGCAACTGTAGTGCGTTCTCAGTCGTTTGCAATCGATTGACTAACTCCTGCTGATGATCCGCAAGACTAGTTAATTGTCGTTGGAGATCCGCTTCGGTTGCGGTCAGCTGCTGCGCTTCGCCCTGAGCCTGTTGCACGCTAGTCTCCAACTCGCTAATCGCATTGAGTTGGTTTTGGCAAGTCGCGCGCAAGATTTCAAGCTCGGCAGTTAATTGCTGTTTGATTTCCTCCCACTGACTAAGTTCTGTCTCACTCTTACTGCGCAGCTCGGCAAGCTCGCTAATTCGCAGTTCTTCTTCCCTTGCACGGTCTTGAGACTCCGTTTCAAGTTGCTGCAACGTTTCCCGGAGCGAAGCGATTTGAGTAGCGCGTAGAGCGTCTGCTTCAGCTAACCGCTGCATTTCCGCTTCCAGCTGATTGAGTATTTCTTGCTTCGCCTCTAACGAAGTCTCCGCCTTCTGCAGCCGTTTTCTCTGCTGCTGTTCCGCCTGGTCAAGACGCCTCAACTGCCGCTTCATCTCCGCTTCACGCGCGGCGCGTTGCTCGGCTTCAGCTTCGGCTTGTTGTTTGATTTCGGCCAAATCTGACAGGCGACGTTCCTCAACCTCCACCTGACTGCGCAGATTAGCCACGGCTGTTTCAGTGGCTTCAAACTCGGATCGGGTCTCGGCTTCCGCTTCCTGTAGAAGCCTCACCTCTTCCCGAAGACGAGCTTCAGCTGCTGACTGTGCCAGGGCTGCCTCCTGGGCGTTAGCCAATTCAGCTTCGGAGACGGCAATCTTTTTGGATTGCTCCGCGGATTTCTTTTCGAGCGCTTCGATCTCCTGGCTTAAGCGCTGGAGCTGCTTCGAATGCTGCTTCACTTTGGCCGCGGTCTGCTTTCGCAGTTCCTTCTGCGATTTCAATGCTGCCTGCGCTTCGGCGACGTGACTCTCTTCCTCGGCTTTTAGTGCCCGCAAAGTCTCGGCAATGTGTGCTTCAGCTTCCGCGATCCGATCATTCTGTTCCGAAGCAGTTTGGGCCATAAGAGCAATTTTGCTTTCCAGTTCTTGCTCTTGTTCAGCTCTTTTGCGGCTTTCCTCCTCGGCGTGGTGATGTCGCTCCTCCAGTTCGGCAAGCCGTTGTCTTTCTTCCTCGGCACGAGTATGCATTTCCTCTTCGGCTCTTCTGACCACTTCAGACTGCATGCGGCGCTGCTCTTCAGCATCCTGGATACGTTGACGCAGCTCCTGCTCGGTTACCTGCAACGCCTCGATCTCTTCGGCCAGGAGTTTTTCCTGCTCGGCGCGCTGACGGACAACGGCTTCAATCGTCTGCCGCGCTTCCTGTTGTTCACGCAGGCGCGCCTCGGCTTCTGCGATCAGCTCAGATTGTCGCGCTTCCGCCTGACGTAAGAGTTCGAAGCCGGCTCCGATTTCTTCGCTGATGTTGATCGTGGAAACTAGCTGGTGCGGTTGTGGCTGAGACTTAACTAAATCCTCGTGAGAACTGTTCAGCGTGTTTTTATCTCGTGTCTCATTGCGTCGCTCCGACTGGTCAGCCTCTCCCTGAAATATGTTATTGATTTCCGGCACATTGAAAGTCGTGTCGATTTGGGCCAAGGCTTCATTAAGGAAATTCTTGCCGGCTTCAGTTTCGGTGTGGAGCTGAGGCTCGTTTACGGTCGCCGCGTCCTCGGGATTGGATTCTAATTCTTCAAATTCTACTGACTCGCCGTTAGCAGCCACTAAATTTTCCTCCCGACTACCAATCGAACTAATAGCCTTCAAGATCACCTCGTTGGATCCTTCGCGTTGCTGCAAATCCACAAGTGGGCCAAGCGCCGAAGCGTGACCGATTTGTCCCAGTGACTCGGCGGCCGCGTTCCGCACTTCGGTTGCATTGTCGTAGAGCGCTGCGATGAGGTAGGCGACACCATTAGTGTTTCCGAGCAAGCCGAGCTTGAAAGCCGCATTGGCTCGCTCACTAACCGAGTCTGCCATCAGCAGGTCACGTTTGGCTTCTTCGAAACCAATTAGGTGTGGATCTGCTCCGGAGAATTGATCAGGAGCGGAAGGGTTCAGGGACATGATTTGGTACTGGACCTCCGGTTGTTGCGCGAGTTGCCGGGAGCATTGTTTCAGTGCGTTGCACTGCAGGGTTGGAACTGACGCGGTTCGAGTTGCGTCAAGAATTATTCGATCGAATAAGCGCTTAGTTTGAAGAGTCGCGCCGGTGGGTGTGCGATGGCGCTCTCGTTTTGGACGGTGGCCTTTGTGGGCTAACTGACCCAGCCATTAGGATTCTCTTCTATGTATGGGCTGCCGTCAATAGACTTTTTCCAGACGTTTAGTCAGTTTTCCAAGGCTTTTGAAGTTTTCCGGCCAATCACAGCAATTTTTTTTGGAATCAGACTGCCCAGCTTCCAGAACTTTTTCTGACAATTCCCCTTCGCGTGCGATAATTCCCGAACTCAAAGACACTTAGAACCTGGGACGAGGAGGGGCGAGGTATGCGCTGGAGAGGCCAACGTGAAAGCGAAAACATTGAAGATCGTCGAGGCATGTCGCGTGGTGGAATTGCGCTCGGCGGCGGTCTGGGAAGCATTGTTGTTTTGATTATCGCGTTGCTGCTGGGAGCGGATCCACGCCAGCTCCTCGAGCAGGCTCCGGTCGATCAAGGCCCCGAATCGCAAAGTTCCCGCACGACGAACCCCGAGGAAGAAGAGCTCAAGAGCTTCACTCGCGTCGTGCTGGCCGGCACCGAAGACGTTTGGACCGAGATCTTCCGCCAGTCGGGCGCAAACTATCGCAAACCTACACTCGTGCTTTTTACCGATCAGGTAAGTTCGGCGTGTGGCCAAGCGGGCGCTGCGGTCGGCCCCTTCTACTGTCCGGGTGATGAAAAACTCTATCTCGACTTTGCGTTCTTTCGCGATTTGCAATCACGTTTTCGCGCTCCCGGAGACTTTGCCCAGGCATACGTGATCGCGCATGAAGTAGGTCACCATGTGCAGCGATTGATGGGAACCATGGATCGTGTTAGCGCGGCGCAACGCCAGCGCGGTGAAGCTGAAGCGAATGCCCTCTCGGTTAGACTAGAACTGCAGGCAGATTTTTACGCTGGTGTTTGGGCGCACTATGCGCAGCGCAGGGGACTACTCGAGCAAGGCGACATTGAAGAAGCACTTGGCGCGGCCAGCGCAGTCGGTGACGACCGGTTACAACGCGCAACACAGGGATATGTTGTGCCAGACTCCTTTACGCATGGCAGTTCGGAACAACGCGCTCGTTGGTTTCGCCACGGACTTGAGACGGGCGATATTCGCCAGGGAGACACTTTCAATACGCGCAATCCTTAACTCAAAGTCCCGTTTAGGTCGAGGTTTGCGAGCAGCGGTAAGTGATCCGACGCATGCGTCACACCCGGTGTTTCAGTAATCACTTCACAAGTTTTTAAGCGATCGGCGAACGACGACGGTACAAAAACGTAGTCGAGCCTGACGTGCGGATCCCAAGTGGGAAAAGTGTAACCCTTGATCTCGGGATGAAGACGCCGGTAGCCGTCAGCATAACCGGCGTCAAGCATCACCTGAATCGTTTCGCGTTGGATATCGCGGCCGCTGATCCAAACAAGGGCCCGGATCCACGCCGGCATCTTTTGTACTTCCAGTACTTCTCCCGGAGCGAGGGTATTGAAGTCTCCCACCAGGACATGAAAACCGCTCTGGTGGCGTTCGATGCCTTTGAGTAAATTGCGAATCTCGCGGGCTCTCTGCCGCTCGTCCCACTTCGAAAAGCGCGCACTCAAGTGCAGACCAAAAATTCGTGCTTCGCTGCCTTCCGGAACGATTTCCAAAAATGAGTGTTTAGCTCCCGCTGGATAATGCCATTCATGGTAAGCAACCTTGATCCGGCTGATGAAAGCGATCGAGTGCGATCGTTGCGCGGACCAGTAAGGCGAAGACGTTGCGCTCGCTAGTCGTTCGATGACCACCGGGTCGGTTGCCTCCTGAAAAACGACCAGATCCGGCGAGATAGCACGAATCACTTCTGCCAATCGTGCCTCACGACCCCGGCCTCCAAAGCGGATGTTGTAGCTGAGGAGCTTGAGGTTCACTACTCTTTTTCTGGTTCAATTGCTGTGAAGTAAGGTTCGCCAAAAAGAACGTCGCGGGCGTAAAGCACAAGGTTAGCAGTGGCTTGCATGTTGACCGGGCGGCCCACCAGGTTCTGTAAATCCTTTCTCAGCTTGTTCAGGCCAATGGCAATAGTGGGATCGTCGTCGCACAAGGGTTTCGTATGTAGTCCAGGAATATAGAACGCATCCTTATCCCAATACTCCATCACCTTTTTTCCCACGAGCGTGAGATCGAGATCGCTCGTCCCTTTACCATCGGCGTCGAAGGGCCTGCCATCGTCCCACTTCTTATTAGTAACCACGCTGCCACGCAGAGCGACGCCTGTTCCCGCTGGCAAGTCAGCTTTCAGTCGTTTGCAAAACGACATGAAGAGTCGTTGGTCTCCACCGAAACCCAGGAGCAAAACGCGCTCGCGAATTTCATCTGCAGTCATTTCCTTGACGTCCTTAGTCATATGGTTCTCCGTGCGTGGTGTTGCTGCATCATACTGCATGCTTGCAAAAGCGGCACCTTGCGAAATTCTGAGCGGACCCGCGCGGGCGCATGAATTTGGTTGAAATTTGCCATCATGAGCGATAGGCTGTCGGCGCTCTACCTCGCTTCGTCACTCAAGCAATCCAACTTAATCGTGGTTCAGGAGATCGCCCGAAGGTTCGGCCTGTACCAGAAGAGGAGGAATTATGATCTCAGCAAAAACAAACATCCGTCTCACGATTCTTTTAGGGTTGTTAGCTATCACCTTGGGCAACGCTTTGGTGATTCAAGGTCAAACGACTGCCGCCGCGCTGACTAATCCGAGCGTGGTATTTCTGGGTCCGGAGCACTATGAGGCTAGCGGCAAAGCGTGGATCAGATACCGTTACGCGGTTGATAATCTCAAGGCCTACCCCGATAGCCTATTTGCAGCTGCGCCGGAGCTGCCACCGTGCGGGACTAACACCAGGGCCTCGCGCACGTGGGTGGATATTTATGACAGTAGGGGCAAACGATTATATGGATTCTGCGCGTTGGGTAAGAGCAGTGATCTGACAAAACTGTGGTTTGCCGCAGAGGCTAACGTCGTCCCGCCGAGCTGGATCTATATCGAGTTACACGACCGGCAAACCGGCACTAAGGCGAAATCCATGCTGGTTGAAACCACTCAATAGAATTTGAGTCTCGACACGTGTTCGACCCGGTAGTTTAGTTGCGGCCACTTACCGAATTGCCGGAACCAACTCTTTTCACGAATACAAGGTCTTGAATTAAGACGCGAAATCAATTCAGGAGAACCGATGCTTCCACGCTGCCTCGCAGTCGTTTGTCTTTCTCTGTCGGCGTTTGGTCAACTAACAATCGCGCAGGAACTTTCCCAGCCTTCTCCGACGCCAACTCCACAGTCATCGCCCACTCCCGCTGTTCCGACTAAACCACCGCTCGAGGCCGCGCTTGACCGGCTCGAATGGCGCAGCATCGGGCCCGCAAACATGGGCGGGCGTATTGCGGACGTCGAAGGCGTACCCGGGGATCCCAATACGGTCTTTGTCGCGAGTGCTTCCGGAGGCTTGTGGAAGACGGTGAACGGCGGTGTGAGCTGGAAACCAATCTTTGAACGAGAGGGCACGCTTTCGCTCGGGGACATTGCCCTTGCGCCAAACAATCCTGACGTTGTCTGGGCCGGCACTGGTGAATCAAATACGCGCAACAGCGTTTCTTTCGGCGACGGCGTCTACAAGTCTACCGATGGCGGAAAGACCTGGCAGCACATGGGCCTGAGGGACACGGAACGCATTTCAGCAATCGTCATCCATCCGCAAAACTCCGACATCGTTTACGTGGGCGCGCTGGGCCACGCGTTTGGGGCCAATGAAGAGCGCGGAGTCTTCATGACAACTGACGGGGGCCGCACCTGGTCCAAGACTCTCTACATCGACAAGGAGCATGGAGTTTCCGATCTCGATATTGATCCCACAAACCCAAACATTCTCTACGCCGGCATGTGGAGCTTCGAACGGAAAGCCTGGACTCACCGCAGCGGCAGCGAAAAAGGCGGTGTTTTCAAATCAATTGATGGCGGACGAACCTGGAACAAATTGAGCACTGGCTTGCCGAAGATGCTGGGACGCATTGGCGTAAGAGTGGCTCCCAGCAACACCAACGTGGTCTATGCCATCGTTGAAGCCAAGGAGGGAACGCTGTATCGCTCCGACGATCGCGGTGAAACCTTCCGGCAGGTTTCCAGGGAGCCCCGGATAGTTTCGCGTGGTTTTTATTACACGACTGTTCGGGTCGATCCTACGAACGAGAATAGAGTCTACGCGGTGGCTTCCAGTCTTTTTGTTTCCATCGACGGTGGAAAAACCTTTCGATCTATCACTGGCAGGACACATATCGACTATCACGCGCTCTGGATCGATCCGCGGAATCCTAAACGGATTTGGCAAGGTCAGGATGGAGGCGTTGCTGTCTCACTTGATGCCGGCGAGTCGTGGGAATACGTTAACAACATGCCCCTGGGCCAGTTCTATCAAATTCACACAGACAATCGCCTGCCCTTCTACAACATCATGGGCGGGCTGCAGGACAATGGATCATGGACCGGACCCAGTCGAACGCGCGAGCCCGCCGGGATCATGAATGACGATTGGCGCATGGTTAGTTTTGGCGATGGTTTCTACATGCTTAACAGCCCCGATGATCCGGAGATCTACATTTCCGAATCTCAGGGTGGAAACATTTTGCGCACCGACTTTCGCACCCGAGAACAACAGGAAGTTAATCCCTGGGGGCGGGGCAGTGGCGACGGTCCGGCACTGGGCGAGAAATTCCGTTTCAACTGGAATGCGCCTATCGTGCAATCGCCCCACGACGGCAACACCGTATATCTCGCCGGTAATGTTGTTTTCAAATCAACTGACTTCGGAAAAACCTGGGAACAGATCAGTGCGGATTTGACGACGAACGATCCGGAAAAGCAGAAGGATGCTGGTGGTCCGATCGCGTTTGAGAATTCGACCGCCGAATACCACACAACCATCACCGCGATTGCGGAGTCGCCCGCGCGGAAAGGGCTTATTTGGGCCGGAACTGATGACGGCAATCTGCAGGTTACAACGGACGCCGGGAAGACTTGGACAAATGTGATTCGCAATGTTCCCAAACTGGCCGCCAACTCCGGTGTTTCACACGTGGAGCCCTCGCGTACGAATGCGCAGCTGGTTTATGTGTCATTTGAACGACACATGCTGGATGACTTTCGTCCCTACATTTTTAAAACGGCGGACGGCGGCAAATCCTGGAAAAACATCACCGGCAACTTGCCAGCCAAGGCTTACGTGCAGGTCGTGCGCGAGGATCCGAAAAACTCCAACTTGCTGTACGCCGGAACGGAGCTTGGCTTGTTCGCGTCTTACAACGGCGGCAACGATTGGATCAGACTCGGTCTCAAGAATCTTCCGCATGTGGCCGTACACGACGTCAAAATTCATCCGCGTGAGAATGATCTGATCCTGGGCACGCACGGGCGTAGTCTTTGGATAGTTGACGATGCTACTCCGATCCAACAAATGAGTTCGGAGCTGGTGAGTCGCGAAATGCACTTGTTTCCCGTGCGGCCCGCGCTACGTTTTGCTTCGCGCTTCACGCGCTATGGAATCGGCGACAAGGTTTTCACCGGACCAAATCCTTCCTACGGAGCGCTGATTACCTATTACTTGAAAGATAAGCCGGACGACAAAACCGCTTTCAAAGTGGAAATCTTCGATCAGGCGGGACAACTCGTGCAGGCATTGAACCGGCCCAGTAAGGAAAAGGGACTTAATCGAGTGGCCTGGAACCTCCGTTTCGGCGGCGCAGAAGTGCGTCAGCCACCGCCTGAGGAAGAGACGGCCACGGCAGGTTCGCCGCGCGGTCCACAGGTGGTGCCCGGCAATTATTTAGTTAGATTAACTTTGGGCGAGAAGAAACTTGAAGAACGCGTTGAGGTCCGTCTCGATCCGACTGTGAATACGTCCCTGGCAGATCTGCAATCGCAACTTGACCTCACAATCAAGCTTCGGGACATGCAATCGGCTGCGAATACGGCCCTGCGGTTTCTTGACAGCATCAAAGACCAGCTCAAGCACACGCAGACGACGATGAGAAATCTGAACAAGGAACCCGACAAAGAAATGACGAAGGCGCTCGAAGATTACGTGAAGCAGATCGACCTCCTGCAGGACAAGTTGGCTCGCCGTTCAGAGGGACTCGGTTTAGGAGGCAGGGCGCGCGTCTCAGATCGAGTTGGCGATCTCTTCTTCTCAATCGACGCGAGCAATGCTGCTCCCACGCCCTACCAGCGTAAATATTTTGAAGAAGTGGAACCGGAATTTCGCGAGCGCATGGGCGAAGTGAACAAGTTCATTTCGGAAACCGTGCCGCAGTGGAACGAGAAGCTGCGCGGATGGAACGCGCCGACCCTCACAACACGTAAACCGGTTGAATTCTGAGCGCGGCAACTAGAATATGCTCAGTCCGGACTGAGTATTGGTCAGCTGAGGCGTTTCCGCCTCTCACTTTTTCACCTTGCGGAAACGTTGCATCGATCACTCTTATGAAAAAGGGGCACGCTGATAACGTGCCCCTTTCTCTTGTGCTGGTAACGATAAACCTACACCTTCGCTTTGGCTGATTCTGTCTTGACTGCTGCAGCCGAAGCGCGACTCAAGCGGATGTTGCCATTAATACCATTCGCCGAAATATTGTTTCCGCCAGTGCCAATCCGAGCACGATAGTTTCCGTGTCGTTGCTCATCCACGACGAAGTCCGGGAGGTCAGACGAAACGCGACCGTTCATGCCATGCGCCTCGAGCTGGACATTAATACCTTCAGCCAGGCGCAATTCGATATTCCCGTTTACGCCATTGAGACTTACTGCTTCTTTTTCAAGACGCGTTAGCGCTACGGAAATATTGCCGTTGATGCCGTGAAACTCTGCGGACCCCGTGGCCTGCGCGATCTCTACTTTCCCATTTACTCCGTGGACCTCAACTGGGCCATCGATCTCGCCGACGTTGACGGAACCATTAACACCCTGTGTTACAAGTGATATTTGCCGGGGGAGTCTTAAAGTGACTTTCTCATGCGGACTGGAACCGAAGAAACGCGAGATGAAGCCGACATCGCCTTTCTCACCGCGAATTTTCAGACTGTTTGCCGTGTTTTCGATGACGATTTTGCGACGTTGCATAGCTTCGGCGCTCTTCGCGGTCCGCTCGATGTAGATTTCGGCAGTCCGCGTGTCGCTTGTTTCAATCTTGACCGATCCGTTGATACCTTCCACCTGAACTCGCGCGCCGGGGGCCAGCTCATAGGTTTTGCGGATCTCATCGCGAAGACTGCCTTGAGTATCTGAGTCGCCGGCAACGACATTGGGGATATCGCTAATGCTCCGGCCGCTTTTGGAATAAGAACGGACAATTCCCGCCAGGGCTGCAATACTGACCAGCAGCACCACTAAAATAATTCGCTTCATTTGCTTTTCTCCAGGAGTTCGAGACTGACACGAGCGTTGTTCCCTGACTCTAACGACAAATTCGGATGTTTGGTTCGCTTAAAAACGAGGTTACGACGGAAAATTACTGTCTTCGCGACCTCTCCCATCCCCCCAGGCAACATTTGCCATCAAAGTTCGATTTTCGAACCAAATGAGAGTGGATCGGTTTGCTAAATGTGTTGCTGGAATTAAGTAAGAGCTCTTAACTAGTGTTCGACGCTTCGCGTCTACAAGCCGCAAAATTCTCACGCGGTGAAAGGACAAACTGAATTTCTTGTTCGTTAAACACAGAACATTTCGCAGCAAATTAACCTTCTTGACATCGCTCAAACGGCAACATACAGTCATTCATCACAATCACAACGTACGAAACTTTGGATTAACCCTTGGGCTCTCGCGTCCCAAAAACTCTGAACGCTTTACTGATAGTTGAAAATGCCTGAAACGGATCCTGCAAACCTTACCGTCCTCGTGGTTGAAGATGATGACGATTCGCGCTACCTGATGAGATTAGAGCTGGAGCGGCTCGGTTATCTTGTGACTGAAGCGGAGAATGGAGTCAAGGGCGTGGAAATCGCCTTACGCGAACATCCCAACATCATTCTGATGGATCTGACGCTGCCAGAAATGGATGGATTAGCAGCTACCGCGCGTATTCGCTCCGATCCGGAGATGAGTGAAGTGCCGATTATCGCGGTTACCGCGCATCAGGAAAATGACTTCCGCGAGGAGGCCAAAGCCTCTGGCTTCAATGCATATGTTACTAAGCCGATTGATGGCGCCTGGCTAAGCGAACTGATCAAGGGACTACTGGTTTAGCACACCTCGGTTTCGCTCTTGCAAACGGATCGCGGTCCGGATAACTAATCGGTCGGAGGATTTTGCGACGAGCCCCCGCGTTGCTAAAGGTGGGAGAACTGCCGGCGCCAACCAAATTCCATGTACATAGCCTCACAGTAAGGAAGGGGGCCTGCCCCCGCTTCTTTTTCTTCTACGTCTTGAATGAAGCGACGTCAGAAGTGAGGTTCATGACCTCGTTTTTTAACCGCATATTTTCGCGGATAACACGGATCAGAAGTCCGCTGAACAAAAATCTCTCAGGTTAGGAGGGAGGCCTGCCCCCGCCGTCTTCTAAGCTCTACAAAACTAATGTGGCCCATCAGATCCTCGAGATCGAAAGAAACGGGGGCAGGCCCCCTTCCTTACTGTGAGGTTATGCACTTGGAATTTGGTAGGCGCCGGCAGTCCGTCTACTGCACTGATCAAATCCCAGAAACCGGCTCGGCCAGGCTTCTACTTATTGACTCAGAGCTAGTCAAATATCCGTCGGCAATCAGCAGCTCCGCGTTTAGTACTGCGGCACCAGCAGCACCACGAATGGTGTTGTGACTTAGGACAACAAAAAGGAAATCAAATACCGGATCAGGTCTTAGCCGGCCCACAGTGATGCTCATGCCATCGCCTGCATCTCGATCCAACTTTGGTTGCGGCCGGTCGGCCTCGTCCCTGACCAAGATGGGTTGCGCTGGAGCTGAATGCAACTTCAGTTGTTGCGGTAAAGATTTATACGAAGCAAAGGCACGCCTGACTTCATTAAGCGAAGCGGGACGTCCCAGCTTGACGCGCACGGAAGCGAAATGGCCATCGGCAACATTCACGCGGTTGCATTGAGCGCTGACGGCGATCTTCGCGTGTTCGATCTCGTTCCCGGTAACGATTCCCAGAATCTTCGCGGTCTCCTCCTCAATTTTCTCCTCCTCGCTGGGGATGAACGGGAGCACGTTATCCAAAATATCCAACGACGCGACACCAGGGTATCCGGCGCCCGAGAGTGCTTGCATCGTCGTGACAACCACAGCTTCCACGCCGAATTGCGCATGCAGAGGGGCCAGGGCGAGTGCCAGCATGATTGTTGAGCAGTTGGGATTGGTAACGATGAACCCCCCCTGCGCAAATTCCTTTCGCTGTGCTTCCAGTAACGACAAGTGTTCCGGATTAACTTCTGGAATCAGTAGCGGCACGTTTTTGTCCATGCGGAATGCAGATGAGTTGCTGATTACCGGATAACCGGCCGCAGCAAAACTGCCTTCCGTCGCCCTCGCGATGTCGCCCGGCAGGCTGGAAAAGATTAGATCACAATCGAGTGGTGGCTGCGGCGCCTGGACCACAAGCTTCGCTACGGACGCCCGCAACTTGCCTGCCAGGCGCCAGGAACATGCTTCGGCGTAAGGCTTACCCTGAGAACGATCCGAAGCTGCGAGTGCAGTTATTTCGAACTGCGGGTGATGCTCCAGCAGTTGAATAAAGCGCTGACCCACTGTGCCCGTAGCGCCGAGGATGCCTACGCGAAATTTCCTGGTCATTGAGCTGCTACTCCGGCCTGCGCCGCAAATGCTTTCTTCATGCGCGTCACACCTTCTGCGAGTTTGGATGTGTCAGCGCAAAACGAGATGCGCAAGAAACCCTCGCCTTCGCTACCAAACGCGGAACCGGGAACCGTAACAACGCCGTGCTCAAGCAGCCTTTCGGCTACTGCTAGAGACGATCCGTACTTGCTGACATCGACCATCGTATAGAACGCTCCGTCGGGAGCTATTGCATTCAAGCCAAGCTCGCTTCTGATTAAATCAACGAGGTAGTCGCGCCGCTGGTGAAACGTGCTGCGGATCGTCGCGCGCGCGGCAGCACCTTCTTCAGTCCAGGCCGCCAAAGCAGCTTTTTGCGAAACTGTTGATGCACAAGTCGTCACGTAACCGTGCAGCACAAGCGCAGCGCGAATCACCGCGGCCTCGCCACAAATCCAGCCGAGGCGCCAGCCCGTCATGCTCATCGATTTCGAAAGGCCGCTGATAACGATCGTCCGATCGTAAAAATTCGAAGCCGTGGGCGGAGGATCATCACTGTAATAAATTTCTCGATATATTTCGTCACTCAACAGGAATGTGCCTGTGCCTTTGAGCGCTGCTGCAATCGCGCCAAGATCTTCAGCCGAAAGAGAACGACCGGTTGGGTTGGAAGGACTGACACACACGACGACAGTTGTTCGTTCGGTGAGCGCCTGCCTGAAAGCGTCTGCGTCGAATGAGAAGTTATCGGCTGCGGGCATGCGGTAAGTGATCGGAATACCGCCAGCCATGCGGATAATCGTTGGGTAAGCAACAAACCCAGGATCTGGAATCAGAATTTCGTCGCCCGCTTTAATGAGAGTCATTAAAGCGAGGTAAAGCGCTTCTTGCGAACCGGCGGTGATAACCACCTGGTCCGCCGACAAGTTTAGCTGCGGATAGTCGAGGGCAACGCGTTCACGGAGAGCGGGAAGTCCGGCTTGCAGGGTGTATCCATTCTGTTCTTCCGCAATCACCTTGATTGCTGCATTGCGAATCACATCCGGAGTAGGCAAGTCCGGCTCGCCGAGTCCGAGACTGATGTCGCCGGGTTTGGCCCGGTCTGATATCTGCCGAATCGGGCTCTTCTGAATGTTCCTCAAGAATGGGGGCGGCAAAAAGTCAATCAACGCAAATAGTCCTCCAATTGCACTGCGCGATCGGTTTTCGCATCGCGATATTTCACTATCACGGCCGCATAAATCGAGAGTCCCCATTCGCGACCGCGCTCGCCCTGCACCGCGCGCGAGCCAGGAACAACAACTGCTCCGGCGGGAATTTCCAATGGCGCATCCTGCTTTCGTTGATACACGACTTCGCGCACCAGATCATAAACAGGAGTTGAGCCGGTCAGGATTGTTCCAGCGGCGAGCACGGCCCGCTCGCGCACGATGGTGCCCTCGTAAACACCACAGCCGCCGCCTACTAAAACATCGTCTTCAATGATCACCGGCACCGCGCCGACCGGTTCCAGAACTCCACCCACCTGGGCAGCGGCCGACAAATGCACTCGCTTCCCAATCTGCGCGCAGGAGCCGACGAGGGCATGGCTGTCGATCATTGTTCCTTCGTCAACATAGGCTCCGGCATTGACGTACATCGGCGGCATGCAGACCACACCGCGGGCGATGAAAGCTCCGTCGCGAATACTGGAACCGCCTGGCACAATTCTCACTTCATCCGCAGTAGTCAGCTTACGCACCGGATAAGTGTCCTTATCCAGGAAACGAAGTGGTCCACCAGCGGACATATCAATGAGGGAACCCATGCGAAAGCCGAGCAATATGCCTTGCTTCACCCACGAGTTGACTGACCAGTTACCGTCGTTATCCTTTTGAGCGGCGCGAATCTCACCGTTGTTTAGTGCTGCTTTGAACTCAGAAAACAGATCTCGATCGGCATCCGTGAACGGAGCGTCTTTGCGCTCTGCGAGCGCTTCAATCTGTTCACGCAGCGGCATGCGAAGTTTCCTTTAGCAATCCCAGCTCCGCGATTACGGCGCGTACTTTAGTTTTGCTCTGCTCGTTAATGGGCACGAGCGGCAGACGATAACTCTCTTCGATTAATCCCATCATCGCCAGCGCCGCCTTCACGGGACCGGGGCTTGACTCGATGAAGTTCACCTCCATTAACGGGAGCAGACGATAATGAAGCGCGCGCGCTTCCGGCCAGTTCCCTTCCAACGCGAGATTGATCATTTGCGACATCAGCGCGGGTGCTTCGTTAGCGGCGACGGAAATCAAACCCTCTGCGCCCAATGCCAGGAGCGGGAATGTGAACGAGTCGTCTCCCGAGAGCACCCGAAATCCGGCAGGACGGTCGCGCAGGATTTCCATGATCTGCGATAGATTTCCCGAGGCTTCTTTAACCGCCACAATATTCGAGACGTCGCGAGCCAGACGCAACGTAGTTTGCGCACTAATGTTTGAAGAAGTACGGCCCGGAACGTTGTAGATAACAACCGGCAGATCGCTGACGGCTTCCGCGATGGCGCGAAAGTGCGCATACAACCCGTCTTGTGTTGGTTTGTTATAGAAAGGTGCGACGACCAAAACCGCATCGGCGCCGAGAGCGCGCGCGGTTTGCGAATACTCAATCGCCGCGGCTGTCGCGTTACTGCCTGTGCCTGCTATCACGCGGGCGCGGCCCTTTGCCGCGTCGATCACCAGTTTGATGACCTGCTGATCCTCGGCCTCGGTCATCGTTGCGCTTTCTCCGGTCGTGCCACAAGGCACGATCAACTTAATGCCTCCAGCGATCTGATATTCGACAAGCCGCTGTAAAGCGGTTTCGTCAATGGCACCAGAGCGCGTGAATGGAGTCACGAGGGCGGTGGCGCAACCACGCAGCCAGTCTGGACTATTTGTCATACGAACCTCCTGCAGTCATTGCCGATTGCCGATTGGCGATTGCCGATTGCCGATTTTCTTAGATAGCGCCTGCTGCTTGTTTTTTGGAGAACTTGCGCTCGACAATTGGCAATTGGCAATTGGCCATTGGCAATCACTTTTTAATCGGCATTTGACAATCGGCAATTGGCAATTACTTCGTCGATCATTTCTGAAAATTCAAACACGCCCGTTCGGCCGACGATCCAATTGGCGGCGAGCAATGCTCCGGAAGCGAATCCTGCGCGCGATCGCGCTGTGTGCGTCAACATGATCTGATCGGAAACTGAGTCGAACCCTACGCGATGCGTGCCAGGAATCGACCCGGCGCGGGTTGAAGCAATGGGAATCTGGCGTGCGGTCGTTTCTTTCAACAAGTCGTGTAACCGCAACGCTGTTCCCGACGGTGCATCACGCTTCTGCTGATGATGGGCTTCTTCGATGAACGGCGCGTAATCGTTGGACCGAGCAAAGAGTTCGCCGGCCCGCGCTACAACTCGATAGAAAAGGTTAACGCCCACCGAAAAGTTTGCCCCATAAATCAAAGCACCTCCCTTGTCCGTTACGCTCTGAAGTATCGCGCTCTGATTCGACGACCATCCGGTAGTTCCTTCAACAAGCGGAACTTTGGCGTGGACGCAGATGGCAACGTTTCGCTCCACTGCACCGGCCACTGTAAAGTCGATCGCCACATCATGACCGCGAAGACGCGCTGCTAACTCACCAGGTGAAAGTGCGCCCGCGTCTGAAGTTATTATTTCGCCAATCTCATGACCGGCAGCGCGCGCCTGGGTCGCGACCAACTGACCCATCTTGCCATTGCCGAACAAAGCGATCTTCATTTGGTTAAGCACCTTCAAGTCGTGGCGCTTTTCATTTCAACCGTCGCTGACAAGAGCCTGCCCATGCTCACGTATAGCTCAACGGCGCGACTCAATTCATTTTTCGAAATCCGTTCGTGATCGGTGTGCGCATCAAGAATCGACCCCGGACCAAGCAAGAGCGGCTTCCCCCACTTTGTCAGGTAGGGAATGTCCGTCGTAAAGCGCACGACGCATTGCGGTAGTCCGTCCAGGGACATTAGTCGCACCGGTGGATGCTCAGAAGAATATTTAATTTGCGCTCGACCGGCGACTGCATCTGAAATGATCTGTTTAATAGGCTCCACTTCAGTAACGAGCCGCATTTGTACTTCGGCTTCCGCCGTTGCGGGAACGACATTAGGTTTCGTGCCCCCTGCAATCACACCGATGTTGCAGGTCGTGTCACCAAAGACTTCGTTCACAGGCCAGGTGCAATGTCGTAAATCCGCCAACACGTCGAGCAGTTTCTCGATCGCCGATTCGCCTTGTTCGGGATAAGCCGAGTGTGCCGCCCGACCGGAAGCTGTAAGGGTGAAGCGCAAAGAACCTTTGGTGCCGATCGCCAAGAGGTTGTCAGTTGGCTCCCCATTTATTAAGTAGCGACACTCCTTCGCCCACGGGTGTTCATTAGCTACTACCGCTCCGGCACTGGCCATCTCCTCGTCCACCGTGAAGAGCAATCCGATCTCGTCGTAGCCGCTCTGTCGTAAATTTTCGGCAGCGAAGATCTGCGCGGCAATAATCCCTTTGGCATCGCAAGCACCGCGCCCGTAAATCTGTTCCGCATCTTCGCTTGAGATGATATGCGGAGGAACGGTATCAAGGTGAGTCGAAAAAACAATGCTCGGTGGGGCCACGGTTCGGGCGATTACGTTCTGCCTCTTCTCATCCGCTACGGCTTGCAGTTCAACCTCGTAACCAAGTCCTTGCAGATACGACGCGAGGAAATCCGCCACTGAGGCTTCTGCGCCGGTAACGGAGGGTATATCTATCAGCCGTCTTGTAAGTTGGAACAAGTCCATTATTCTGCAGACCGATCTGTCTGAGCTGATGTCACGCTTACGACGAACTGGCGGCGGCTATGCGGTTTGGCTCTCCGAACGTTACATTGTTTGCGGCGGCGGCTTCAAAGAAAGTTGCATGGAGGCGCCTCACGGCCTCGTTCAGTTGCCGCTCTTCTATTACAAAAGTCAGGTTAATGCTCGACGAGCCCTGGGAAATCAACATTACGTTGATGTCGCTGATGGTGCTAAAGACGCGCGCGGCGATTCCCGGCGTGCCGCGCAAGCCGGCGCCGACCACACAGATCATCGCTCGCTCTGTTTCCACGCTGACAGTTCCCAGCGATTCCAACTCGGCTACAATTGCATCGAGTCCGCTTGCATCATCCAACGACAGCGAAACGCTGACTTCCGAAGTGGTAACTACATCGACAACTTTACGGTGTCGATCGAAGACTTCAAAGATGGCGCGCAGGAATCCGTATGCGCCTAACATTCGCGCCGAGCTGACCTGCACGGTAGTGATGCCGGTTTTGTGAGCGATCGCTTTCACGGTTTGCGCCGCAGTCTCGATCTCAGCACATACCAGAGTGCTTTCCCCGGCGGGCGCGCGCGAATTACAGATACGAACAGGAATCGCTCCTTCAACCGCCGGCTGGATCGTTTTTGGGTGCAGAACCTTAGCGCCGAAGTAAGCAAGTTCGGCAGCCTCGTCATAGGAGAGTCGAGGAATTGTAACGGCGCGCGGCACAACACGAGGATCGGCCGTGAGTACGCCGGGGACGTCGGTCCAAATCTGAATTTCACGAGCTGCGATCGCAGCGCCCACGATGCTTGCGGTGTAATCGGATCCGCCCCGGCCGAGAGTGGTGGTCAGGCCGCTCGCAGATGCGGCGATGAAACCGCCGAGCACTGGCACTTTAAACTTGCTCAGGACAGGTAAGATTTCAGCCTGCGTCTGCTTTCTGGTTTCACTTGCCGAAGGCGTGGAGTGGCCGAACTGGGCGTCTGTCACGATGCAGCGTCGCGAATCGATTGTAATAGCCGGGACGCCTGACGATCTCATGACTGCCGAAAGCAGAGTACTGGAAAGTAGTTCACCTACTGCGAGCATTGCGTCCTGCAACCTCGACCTTTGAGAGGGATTGGAGCTTAGTGAATCAAGCAGCGTGACGGCTTCCCGCTGGTGTTGCTCTAAGACGGCCTTGAACTGTTGCCCCTCCGCGGGCGTTAGTAACTCTTCCGAAACCGCTTCATGCCGCGCGAAATGAGGTTGTAGCAACTCGTTAGCCTCAACGACTTGACGACTTGCTGCCAAGCCAACCGCGGCAAGTAGCGCATCCGTCATCCCGGCCATCGCCGATACAACCACCAGCGGGCGCTGTTCCAGTCGTTCGGCAACGATATTAGACACGCGGCGAAATGCGCCGGCATCTTCCACCGAACTTCCGCCGAACTTCATTACAATGGATTCGATTGCTGTCATCTCGTGTCTAATCTCTCGTTAAAGATAACCTAAACTTTGACGCCTGGCGTCGCGATGAATTTTGCCCGGCGTTGCAACGCCGGGAATCAGTGTCCACCTTTGATCTCGTCGCGTGCAGCCTTGATCGCGAGCGAGAAAAAGAAAAAGGCTGATCGGGATTGAACACGACCAGCCTTTAGCAAAATCTCTGTTGGCGCGCACCAGTGCGCCCAAACTTTTGTCGTAGCTCTCCACCGGAACGGTGACAGTCGCGCGGATTTAGCCGCGACAACCAGCCCGAGTTGCGAAGTTGCACCGCGAGCTTCGGCGGCCTTCCCCTTTCCTCAATGCGCGGACATCTTCCCGCTATCAAACTTGTCGTTCGACGTGCATGATTACTCCTGGAGGTCGCTCCTCTACCTGATTTAAAAGATCTAAACGAAATGTGTGGCCCAACTTAGCGACATGATTAAAAGTTGTCAAGCTAAGGAAATTGAATCATTGAATCATCCGGTCATTGAGTCATCGGACCATTGGACCGGAGCTTTGAATCCTTTTAACTCTGTAACTGAGTATCTCCTACTCAAGCATTTCAATGATGCCCTGATCCAATGATCCAATGATCCAATGATTTGATGGTCCGATGATCCGATGATTCAATCCAAAATCGGGTAGGAGGCGGAGTTACCTCCGCCGTCCTCCCACACCACCGTACGTACGGTTCCGTATACGGCGGTTCATCAAGCAAACTGGAGGCGTCGGCGTTGTTCCAGCAGTGACAAAAGACCACAGCGATCAAAGTAGGACTTAGGGAAAGCAGCGTTCATATGCGCAGCGCCGGCATTCCACCAGGGGCCGCGCCGATTGGTCGCTGATTCCCAAGCCTGAGACTCCCTCAGACCTCGTTGCATCATTCCTTTAGCGCGGGTAACAGTCCGTTTCCATTGACGCCAGATAAGACCGCGCAGTTTGCGCCGTATCCAGCCGTCTAGTTCCTCGAAGATGCCTTTCACCTGTGCCAGCCGAAAGTAGTTCATCCAGCCGCGCAACAATGGTGTCAGTTCCCCTTCGATTAACTTACTCAGGTTGCGTCCGCTCCCACGGCGAAAGATTTCCCGTAGCTTATCCTTCAGCCGTTGCACTGAGCTCGGCGCTACTTTTAGCCGCGCCTCACGGTGCCACGTCATCGAGTAGCCTAGAAACTTTCGCTCCCACGGACGAGCCACTGCACTTTTCTCCGCATTAACTTTTAACCGTAATTGTCTTTCGAGGAAGCTGCTGACAGATTTCATCACTCGCTCTCCAGCACTTCGCGACTGCACATAGATGTTGCAATCGTCGGCGTAGCGGCAGAACTTGTGACCGCGTCGTTCCAGCTCCTTGTCTAACTCGTCGAGCAGAATGTTCGATAGCAGTGGCGAAAGTGGTCCACCCTGCGGTGTTCCTTCCCGCCGCGCACTCGTCAATCCATTCGACATCATTCCGGCCTGCAGGTATCTGCGGATCAAGCGCAGCACTCGCTTGTCTTTGATGCCCCGTGCTAATCGCGACATTAAGACGTCGTGATTAACTCGGTCAAAGAACTTCTCCAAGTCGATGTCCACGACCCAGCGCCGCCCTTCGCGTACATACTGGCGTGCCTTTAACACTGCCTGCTGCGCGCTTCGTTGCGGCCGAAAGCCGTAACTCGATTCCGAAAAGCTCCCTTCAAAGAGTGGGCTAACTATTTGATGCAGCGCCTGCTGAATCAGTCGGTCTATCACCGTTGGAATGCCCAACATCCTCATTCCTTTGCCACCGGGCTTCGGTATCTCCACCTTCAGCACCGGCTGCGGTTGATAGTCGCTGCTCAACAGTTCCTCCTTGATTCGTAGCCAGTGCTCGCGCAAGTAAGCTCGCATCTGCTCAACGGTCATCTCATCGACTCCCGCTGCGCCTCTGTTTCGCTCGACCTGCTTGAGCGCTCGCCACATGTTCTCTCGTTCGACCACTGCTTCTAACAACTGCTCTGCTTCCGGGTCAGAGTGTTCTCTCGTTACCGTGTCGCTTGACGCACCCAAGCCTTCTCCTCGCCAATTCCGTTGGCTGCCTTCCGGGTGGGAATCGAGCATCTCAGCTCTTCTGTCCGCGTCTCTGCTGCTCATCGAAACTTAAGTCTCCGTTCCGTTACTTCATGTTTGGGCCTTCGGTCCGGTCGATGGACCTACTATGCCCGCGGCTGACTTCTGCAACTTCATCCCAGCACCTCTCAGCACCGGTAGCTCGTGGCAAAGTTGCAGATCTCCCCGGGTAATGCGCTCTCACCTTCACGCTTATATCCGCCGCATTTACGCACAAACTTTCCGGACAGGTTTTGGACTTTGAAAGGATTTGCCTTCTCATCCAGTTTGCACGCCTCATGCGATTCCTGTTCGTCGGACCAGCGCTTTGCCTGCGGCTTCCTTCAGATTCCACCTCGCGATGGACACCCTTGCCGTCCGGCTAACGATTCCCCCTGTCGGGCTCGTAGGAGACTTTCACTCCCTAGTAAGAGCGCCCTGCCGGGCGCACAAAAACAGCGAGCTGAAGATTTCTCTTCAGCTCGCTTGTTGTTGAGTTGGTTGTCGGGACTAGAACTGATAACGCAATCCAAATTGCATTACGCGGCCAGCCTTAGTCTCGTTGAGCGGAACCTGAGTCGCAGTGTAGCGGCCGAAATCGTCGGTGGGCGCCAGGTTACGCAGGTAGGGATCACGCGGCAAGCTCAAGTCGGCGATTGAATCGCTATCGAACTTTTGCGTGTTAGTGACGTTAAAGACTTCCCAGCGAATCTGGAGTTCATGTCCCTCCCAAGGCAATCTGAAGCTCTTATGTAAGCCGAGGTCAAGCGAGACATAACTATCGCCTCTCAGTACATTTCGGTCGCCGACTTCACCCGGACGAGCGTTGCGGAAAGCAGCTAACGCGGACCGAGGATCGGCAAAGACATTAGGTTGATTGATAGCCCCACCGCGCGAAGGATTTGTCTCCAGAGGCCTCACGCGAACTCCATTGGATTGGACGTTCCAATTTGTCGCCCAGCGACTCCCGTCGAATGGGGTCTGAATTGGCAAACCACTGTTCCAGCGGAAAATTCCCGTCAGGTCCCAGCCACCGAGAACTCCTTCGGCAACGCTATTCATACCCGAAAGAAATCTCTTACCTCGACCAAAGGGAAGTCCCATCACCCAGTTGGCGTTAATGATGTGTTTGGCATCGAAGTCCGAGGTTGCGTAATTCTGATCCGGTTCCAACGCGTTGACGATAAACGCAGTCGCGTATGCCGTAGACGCCTGGAGGCCCGAAGCGTTATCAAGCGAGTGGCTGAACGTGTAGTTGAAATCGAAGGACAAGTCGTTGCCGAAGCGCTGCCGCAGGCTGAACTGCGCAGCATTGTAATTTGACCGCGCGATCGTTCCGAAACTCGAGAGCGCGGCAAATTGTGGTTGATAGAACATGTTGTTGAACTTCGCCGGACCGCCGCCAAACGGACAGGTCGTGCAATTCATACTGTCGTCCCATAACAACTGCACGAACGTGTAGTCCGTGATGCCAGCGCCGCCCAAAGCTGGAAAAGCTATGTGGGCGTAGGCTGCCTGTGTTGGTGTAAGCGACAGATCGCCCCACCAGGCCGGCATGTTCGGGAAGAGGTTGTTGAAGTAAGCAAGTGACGGCACCTGGTCAATCGGTGTGTTGGCATAGCGGTGGTCAACCAGGATGTTCATCGCCTGATAAAATGTCAGGCCCGACTCGGGATCGCGAATATTGTTCAACTGCATGATATCGCGGGAAGCCAGTAGCTTACGTCCCATACGTCCTACATAGCTGGCTTCAAAGGTCAGCCCTTTTCCTAATTCCCGGCCATACGAAAGATTGAAGCTGTAGTTGTAGGGAGTGGTGAGCGTGTCATCAAGTGATTGCTCAATGCGTTGATCTTCATTCGCGGCAATTGTGAGCGGGAACACCAGGTTGTTGGGAATCGCTCCCACAAATCCGCGAACGGCGGGATTGGTTCCGGCAAAGAGCGGTCCCAAACGATCGCTGACATTAAACGTGTTGGCAGCGTTACTTTGGCTGCCGGTGAACCCGAGCACTGAGTTAAGATCGAAGTTCACAGCGAGTTGGCTGCCGATGCGGTCGTAGGTCATACGGAAACCGCCGCGCAGAACGCTCTTGCCATTGCGACCAAAAACTCGTCCGAAAAAGTTGTCGCCAAGGTCGGGTGACCAGGCAAAGGCGACGGCGGGTGCAAAGTTGTTCCAATCTTGCTCGTAATAACCGGGACGGCCATTCTTTTTCCCGGCCAGATCGAAGCTGATGGAATCGTTGAAAGGTACGCCGTTGAAAGCGCTTTCCCGGCGCTGCTCAAAGTACTCACCCAGACTTACCGTTGGCTTAACCTGAATACCATGGGTTTCATAGACTGGAGTGGAAGTGCCCCAGCGCAATCCATAAGTGAGCGTGAAGCTCGGCTTCATCCGCCATGAGTCTTGAAAATAAAACTCATACTCCTCAGTGGCAAAAGTGCGAGTTGTGGGGGTCCCAGTCGCTTGCAGGGTGCCATCCGCGCCATAAACCAGGTTGGCCGAGAATTGTGAATAGCGACCGATGACCGAAGTAAGGGCATCGCGCAAGTCGATGTCAAAATCAGGACTTACATCCGGGAAGATCGGATCGAAATCCCCATACACATCAAAGATCACGGAATCGCCGGAGAAGTCGTAGTAGGAAGGGTTGAGTACGGCTTCATCGAACGACCCGCCGAACGCTGTGCGATTATTCTTAATCAGTCGCACGTTGCCGCCGAACCCGAACGTGTGGTTGCCTTTGATCCAGGAAACGTCGTCAACGAAGTTGTGGACGGGAGTGGTCCGGCTCAGTGTCCTGGTAAAAGCGAGGGGCGAAAAGATAAAGCGGAAGTTGACTAGATTCTCGTTCGAGTCGCCGCCGTCTGAGAATGACGCGCGCGTTAGACCCCAGGTGGCGCGATTCACAAGACTATTAGAGATCGTCCACGTGTGGCCGACAGCGATCCCCTTCGGATGGTTCCAGAGTTTCGGCGAAAGCGTGTCGGGGAACTGGCCGACTTGCGTGATCACATCCTGCTGATAAGCGCCGCGGGCGAAGAGCGTCTGCCGATCAGTAAGATTGAAATCGAACCTCGCATGGTAAACGTTTAGTTCGGTTGGTGTGTTCGCGTTGAATCTAAACGCTGCCGTATTTAGTCCGTCGCCCAGCGAGCTTGAATTTGCCGGGTAGCGGGCCGCTGCAGCGGCGAGCACGTTCAGTGCTGCAGGATTCAGCCCGGGACTAACGCCATTGACGGCAATGTAAGCGTTATTGATTTCCGTCGGCGTGAGACATCCTACGCCTGCGGGAGTGCCAGCCGGACATCCAGGATCGGAGGCGCCGCTGTCGGTGAAGTAGCGAACAATACCCTGGCCCAACGTCGGCAGTGGCACTTCGCGGACAGCCGAGGTGGCTGTCGCTTCGCGGAATCCTTCGTAAGTGAAGAAGAAGAAGGCACGATCGCGTTTAATTGGCCCTCCGATAGAGCCACCAAAAATATTACGCAGCAATTGCGGCCGCGGCACGCCGTCCTTGTTGTTGAAGAAGTCGTTCGCCGACGTCACTGTGTTGCGGTGCGTTTCGAAGAGCGATCCATGAAAATCATTCGAACCTGAGCGGGTAACGAGCGACACTTGAGCGCCGGATGATCGACCCTGATCGGCGTTCGGATTCGTGGTCGTGACGCGAAATTCCTGTAACGAGTCGCGGGTGACACGAATCACACTGGCAAACGCTTCGTCCGTCACCACGTCCAAACCTCGCTGCTGCTCGTTCACGTCAATTCCATCGAGCGTCACGTTCGCCTGGTCGGCGCGACCGCCATTGACGTAGCCAGTGCGCGTTACACCCGGTTGCAGCGAAAGCAAGGCGACAACGTTGCCGGCATTGAGTGGCAAGTCGGAGATGCGTTGTCGATCGAAACTCGTGCCGATGGTCGCGTCATTTGTGTTGAGCGGCGCATCGTTTGTAGAGGCGACATTAACCGTTTCCGTTACCTGGCCCACCTCTAAAGCGGCGTTCACGTCGATGGTGGTATCGACAGCGGCCTGAACGTCGGTTACCACAGTTTTC
Organism: Pyrinomonadaceae bacterium; assembly: GCA_963826235.1. Lineage (GTDB taxonomy): Bacteria > Acidobacteriota > Blastocatellia > Pyrinomonadales > Pyrinomonadaceae > PSRF01. The sequence goes on from CAWGWE010000005.1 coordinate 364,203, forward strand.
TTGAAGCCCGCGGCCTCCACTTCAACCCTGTAGGTTCCGGGAGGGATCGCAGTAAAAACATAAGCACCATCCTGGTTGGAAGTTTGCGTGCGTGTGAAGTTTCTGTTTTGGTCGGAAAGCGTCACTGTCGCACCAGCCACTACATTGCCTTGCTGGTCTTGAACTAGTCCTTTGACGGTGGCCCTACCCGATTGAGCTCGCGCGACCCCGGCAAACATTAGCGACAGCACTATTAAGAAGAGAAAAGATCCTGCGAAGCCTTTAAACAGCGAAAGCTTTCTCATGGTACCTCCGTGGGTTAGTGAAAATTTTGGAGAGTCGAAGAATCTCATAGAGGATGGGATCCCGAACTAACTACCGATCGCCGGATGGCGATGCAAAAACCTGCGAAGTCAAAAAATGCTGGTTGCTCTAAAGAGCGAGAAAATCTTGCGGCAAAACTATGCAGATAGCGTTCCATCTGCTCGTCTTAGGCAACGACATTTCGTCGATCGCGATTTAACTAAAAGACTTGATGGGATCAGCCTCTGCAGGACTTGGCTGATTCCCGAAGGATGCGGCTAGTATATCCAAAATTCGCAGAATGGCTACAAAAATTCGGATTGTTTTCATAGCTTTAAAGTATTTCGCGCAAGAATTACTCGTGATCCGGTGGAGGAGACGAGCGGTGACCCATCCCGAGGGCAAAAGCGAGGCGAGCGAGGAGCGCTGGCGGGTATTCTGCGCGATTGAACTGCCGGCGCCGACCCGAATACGTTTGCTTTCCCATATCGAGAAGCTGCAGGCCCTGATGCCGGGAGTCCGGGCGAGCTGGAGCCGCGAATCCAATATCCATCTGACGCTAAAGTTTCTAGGGGAAACTCCGCCGCAGCTGGTCTGGAAGTTCGACACGGCAATATCGCGCGCCGTTAAGGGAATCCCACCGTTTCAGAATCCTGATCTCTGGTAGCGGCGTCTTTCCACGCCCTCGTGATCCGCGTGTGCTTTGGGCGGGAATTTCCGATCCTGAAGGACGACTGGCAAACCTGTATTCACGAATCGAAGCCGAGGGCGAGCAGGAAGGATTTGCCAAAGAGGCGCGGCAATTTCATCCGCACCTGACGCTTGCGCGTTTACGAAGTCGCGAAGGAGCTCGCGAGATTGCTCGCGCTCATGAGCAGCTCCAATTTGCACCTGAGCAAATTACGGTAAGCGAGGTCTTACTTATTCGCAGTGAGCTTAGCAGCAAAGGATCCAGGTACTCAACACTCTCCAAACACCTGCTGCACGCTTAAGGCAGTTGCCTTGGTTTCGGTTGGTCTTCTCCCTTTTCACCCACCTGCGACAACACTTCCTTGATGGCGCCGATGCTGGAGAGCATGGCAGAGGTTTCAACCGGCATGAAAATCACTTTGGAGTTGTTGGAGCGCGTCATGTCGCGCAGGCTTTCAATGTAGCGAGCGGTGATTAGATATTGCGCCGGATCGCCAGTACCGATCGCTTTTGCAATCCGCGTGATTGCTTCCGACTCCGCTTCGGCAGAGCGCAAGCGAGCCTGGGCCGCACCTTCCGCTTGCAGGATCGCCGATTGTTTTTCGCCTTCGGCACGCGTGACCGCAGCGGTCTTTTCACCTTCAGCGCGCGTGACAGCCGCCTGCCGTTCGCCCTCAGCCTGCAAAACGAGCGCGCGGCGATTTCGTTCAGCGGTCATCTGTTTTTCCATCGTGATGCGCACATCTTCGGGAGGATTGATGTTCTTGACGTCGACGCGCGTCACTTTAACGCCCCATTTGTCGGTAGCTTCGTCGAGGATGATTCTTAGTTTGGAATTGATCGCATCGCGCGAGGAAAGGGTGTGATCGAGATCCATTTCGCCCATCACTGAGCGCATGCCCGTGATTGTTAACTGCACGATGCCACCCACGAGATCGTTCATTTCATAGATGGCTTTGACCGGATCGATCACCTGCCAGTAAACGACGGAATCGACATGGATGGTTACGTTGTCGCGTGTAATCACGGGTTGCGGCGGCAAATCGATGTACTGTTCGCGTAAGTCAATTGAGGTCAAACCGGGGCGACTGTTTGTCCAATAATACGCGCGTGGTCGATCGAGAAACGGGATCAGGATATTCAAGCCGCTGCTGGCAATTTTATCGAAACGCCCCAGACGCTCGACTAACATCACCGTTGCCTGGGGGACGATTCTGATCGTCTTCACGGCAATGATCAGGAGGACGATTGCGATAAAGCCGAAGAATAGGAAGGCGAGAATACCGGAAAGGGGCTCCATGTTTTGACTCCTCTAAACAGGACAGTTCGTTAAGGTCAGCGCTCAGAAAGAACTTTCTGGCACTATATCGGATCGAAACCCGGAAAAGAAGACATGCCGATTGGCGACTAGTGATGCACTTTGAAATCTAGCGATTGAAATCAAGCGGTGGAACCCACGCGGTACAGTACGGGAACGGTAACGACCGCATTCAAGTAGAGTCGGTAACGGCATCAGTATTCGATTGCCCATTGGCGATTGGCCTTTAGCGAAGGATCCAATCGAAAACCGGCAATTTGAAATTGGCAATGTTCTCGCCACTTGCAGAACGCGTTCTACGGGGGCGTCCACGCACCCATCGCTGCTTCGATGATGGCCGCCGCATTTAGAATTGTTTGCTCTTCAAATGGACGGCCAACAATCTGAACATTAATCGGCAACCCAGTGGCTGTGCTGCCAGCTCTCACTACTACCGCCGGCAGATCGAATACATTAAACGTTTGCGCATAACTAAATGCACGAAACACGCTCATCGATTCACCATCAACGGAAAGCTTGCTGGTGTTGTGTGGAAATGCGGCAATAGCTCCGACTGGCGCCACGATCAGCGGCGTCGACTCCATCATTGCCAACAACTCGCCTCGTAGCCGGTCACGTTCTTGTAGAACTTTCGCCAACTCTTCCGGACCACGTTGAGTTTTTCGTCCCGTACTGTCCAATATTTTACGCGCGAGTGGCCCAGCAAGTTCTTCGCAACCTGAATAGAACTCGCGTAGATCGTTGGCAGATGATTCGGCATACAAATCAATCCAGAGCCGGCCTCCTTCTGCAACTGCCGGCGGCTGTTTTTCGACACAATGCAGCCCGGCTTTCTCTAATGCTGCTACCGCCGCACCCACTGCAATTCTGGTATCTCGAGAGACTGGCGTCACACCATCATAGTCGTACCAGCAAACTCCTAAGCCTGTGAGTTGATCCGAATCAGTTAAAGCATTTGACCAAGCTGCACTTTCAATACCTGCCAACACTCGAAACAAGAGCGAAACATCAGCAACCGTTCGAGCCATCGGACCCAAGCAAGCAGCATCGGCGAGCGTGCCTCGAGCAATCGGGACGTGACCATCCATTGGAATACGACCGCTTGTCGGCTTCAATCCCACGATGCCGCAGAAATGTGCCGGCACGCGAATCGAACCTGACAAATCACTCCCCACTCCTCCGGGAGACAGGCAAGCTGCAATCGCTGCTGCTTCCCCGCCGCTTGAGCCACCAGATGTGAGACGCTCATCGTAAGGATTGTTAGTTCGACCAAAGATGGGATTGTCTGTCTCGTAAGGGATCGCCATTTCCGGCGTGTTGGTTTTGCCGAGAATGATCGCGCCTGCAGCTTTCAGCCGCGCGACTGACGTCGCGTCAGCAGAGGGAATGAAATCCTTCCGCACTCGCGAGCCACTCGTCGTCCTGATGCCGGCGGTGGCAATCGTGTCCTTGATAGTGAGCGGCACTCCCTGGAGTGGCCCAACTGGTTCGCCCGTCATTATTAATGCTTCGGCCCGGCTCGCTTGCTCCAGTACATCCGGCGCGATAGTGACGATTGCGTTAAGGACTCCGTTTCGGCCTTCAATCGGCGGAGAAAGTCGCTCATCAGATCAACTGGCGAGACTTCTTTGTTTCTGACCAGCGAAGCCAGCTCTACCAATGAGCAATTTGTTAGCGTCGTTGGACGGCATTAGTAGTTGTGAAGCAAGTGCCTTGCGGTAATTGACTTAGTCAATCAAACGCATTCAACCTGACTGCCTCATCACTTTCAAGCTGACCGCACCCCCGAATCTCCTCGACCTGTTTAGCGCGAAAAACCCAGCAAATATCGGCCTTATTTAATCATTCCCAAGTCGGCACGGTCGTTGCCCAAAGGAGCTTGGGCGAAGTTCTGGACTTGAGCCTGCGATTGCCCATTGCCCGCTTGCCCATTCAGAAGAGGCAGGTCGAGTCGAATGAGGAAATTGAATATGAACGACGAAAAGTTTCCCCCACAGTTACCTGGCTGACGGTCCTTTCATTAACGCTTACCATGGCGACGAGTACTCTTTGTAGGCCCGAGCGCTGCAAAGAGTATAAACAACAGCCCGGTCGTCCAAGAGGCGCGCGCAAAAGCCGACTTATCCACAGCTGTCTCGATACGCCACCAATCTCACCGACTTGGCTCGTAGTCATCGCCTGGAGAAGACTGCCGGCCAGGACTCCGCGGCCGTCGAACAAGCGATAACTATTCTTGCCACGCAAAAGCGAAATCCAATCATCTTGGAAGACGCTGCTCTGAACACCAGAATTGTCGCAGAGGGAATTGCTCAACGTATTGCCAACGGCGACGTTCCGGCCGAGCTAAGAAATAAGGAGCTATACAGTCTCAATCTCGACGCTCTCTTCTACGGTCTCAAGACACCCGCCGAAGTTGAAGCTCGCGTGAACTCAGTCTTCGCTGAAACGGCCGCTGCTAATGGCGCCGTAATTCTGTTCGTCGATCAGCTCTATCAGTTCGCCGGCACACGCGCACTGCGCGCCGTCTCCGACAAGCTTCGAGACAGTCTCGACCGCGGTGATTTCCGAATCGTGGGTGCAACCACGAATGAAGCGTTCGAACAGTATATCGCCGCCGATGCCTCGCTCCATCGCGTTTTCAAAACAATTAGGTCCGCTGGCAGACGACGAAACGGTTGCTGAAGTAAACAGCGACGGTTTTGTTGGCGACAATATTTCTGTCGATTTGCGCGAGATGATTGCGTCCGGCAAGCCCTCCGATCGCGTCAGCGTGATCCTCCAGGCTGACGACGTCAGAAGTCGGAATCTGCTTTCAATCCTGAAACGCTACGATGCCGAAATCGAAACTCGGATGCCGCAGCTCGGTGCTCTGAAAGTGGAGTTACCACTCAGCGCGATCGAAGAACTCGCGGCGACAGGACTCGCCAACTATCTTTCACCTGATCGATCAATGGAGTCGTTCGGTCACATTACCGCTACGACCGGAACCGACCTCGTCCGCACACAGCAAGGCGGGGCGATTCTGGGTCTCGTGGGAACGACCTATCAGCTCGACGGCAAAAACATCGGGATTGCGATTCTCGATTCCGGCCTGGCAACCTATCACCAATCTTTCAGAACTGCCCTGCTGCAATCCTCGCGCGTGGTGGTTAATAAGGACTTCACGGGTGAAAACAGAACCACAGATAACTATGGCCACGGCACCCATGTCACCTCGTCAGCCGCCGGCATAAATCCCGTAAGCGGCACCGCCTACGATGGAATCGCCACCAACTCAAACATCATCAGCCTTCGCGTTTTGAATTCTCGCGGCACTGGCAAAACTGCGTCAGTGCTTAACGCTCTTAATTGGATCTTAAGTCGCTGCCGACCCGACGCGTCCGGTGGGTACCACCAATCCGCTCAACAAGAACAAGTACAACATTCGCGTCGCCAATCTCAGTCTGGGTGCCGCGGCCATCGATACCTATCGCAACGATCCGCTGTGTCGCGCGGCCCGTAAGCTGGTTGATGCTGGAGTCGTAGTCGTTGTCGCTGCTGGAAATAACGGCAAGAACGCCGCAGGGCAAAAGATTTATGGACAGATCCATTCGCCCGGCAACGAACCGTCAGTGATCACGGTGGGCGCCGCCAATACTTTTGGCACCGATACTCGTGCAGACGACGGCATCACAACCTACAGCTCCCGTGGTCCGACGCGCAGTTACACGACTGTGAACGGCGTGAAGCACTACGACAACCTCGTCAAACCGGATCTCGCCGCCCCTGGTAACAAGATCATCTATGCGGAAGCGGATCAAAATTATCTGGTCACTCAATACCCGTCTTTACATGCCAATGTCACCAGCTCATCAGGCTCCGGCAGTGGCGACGATCGGAAGATGATGTACCTCAGCGGTACTTCGATGGCTGCTCCTATCGTTTCAGGCGCGGCCGCGCTGTTGCTGCAAATGAATCCAAAGTTGACGCCGAATATGGTCAAGATGATCTTGATGTATACGGCCCAGCAACTGAAGGGCTACAACATGTTCGAACAGGGCACGGGCCAACTGAATGTTGAAGGCGCCGTGCGGCTGGCGAAACTGGTGCGAACGGACCTGACTGCCTCGACACAGACCGGTGCTCCTCTTCTCGTTGCAAATCCTCCCACACCGCAAACCACGATCGCAGGTCATACGTTTAGCTGGGCCCGCGGAATCATGCTCAACAAGAAGTGGGCGACGGGTGTCAACCTGATTACGAAATATCAGGCTGCTTATGCGCTCGGAGTAGTGCTGGGCGACGGTGTGGTACTTGGCGACGGTGTGGTACTGGGTGACGGAGTCGTTCTCGGCGACGGGATCGTCCTCGGCGACAACATCATGACGAGCAATGGCGTTGTCCTCGGTGATGGCACGTTGTTTTGCAGCGGCATCTTGATCGCCGATGGCGTGGTGCTTGGGCGATGGAGTGGTCTTAGGAGACGGCATCGTCCTGGGCGACGGTGTGGTTCTTGGTGACGGGGTCGTGCTTGGCGACGTCACGCTGCAAGCGACACTCGCCATGATTTACGGCGACAACACAGCGGCCATGCGGGCGCGCTGATTAACTTGAGTAATAGGTAAACAGTAATTCGAATCTGCCGGTGCGGCAGTAGGATCGATTGATGGCTTCAACAATGCAACAGGAATTCTCGGGCGGTTTCAGCACACGCTGGTTCGCTTAGCGAACCAGCCGTGTGCGCAACCGCTTAATGGAGTCCGAAGCAGCTGAAGTCCTGGATTTTCTGGCCGGTCGTCCCATCCACACCGTTTTCATGGCAAGTCTGATTCGCGACAATGGCGTCGTCAGCAGCCTCAATCGCGGTTCGTTCTTCGGTTGCCGCAACGAACGCGGCACGCTCGAAGGTGTCGCGCTGCTGGGTCATGCCACGCTAATCGAAACTGAAAGCACAGAATGCATCAAGGCGTTTGCCGCAACTCGCAAGGAACCACTCGCCGAGTCACTTAATCCGCGGTGAGCAAGAAAAGATTGCGTCCTTTTGGAACTACTTCACGAAAGATCAAAACAAGGCGCGTCTGCTTTGCGGTGAGCTTCTTTTGCAATTGAAAGCGATTACCAGCGGGTCTCGACCGCGGTTTCAGGATTACGCCTCGCAACGCATTGCCGACCTGGAAACGATCGTCAACGTTAATGCCTCCCTCGCCTGCAACGAGAGCGGGATAAATCCACTCGCGCGCGACCCGAAGGGTTTTCGCGAACGCGTTGCTCGCCGCATCGCCAAAGGGCGCGTCTGGGTTTGGATTGAAAACCAACGCTTGCTCTACAAGACCGACATCGTCGCCGAAACTCCCGCAGGCAATCTACCTCGAAGGTGTTTACGTTCATCCGGATCATCGCTTTCAGGGATATGGACTGCGCTGCATCTCTCAACTCGCGGCCTCACTGCTCGAACGCACGAAGACGATTTGTCTCACAGTAAACGAGAAGGCTGAAGGAACGCAGCGGTTTTACAAACGGGCCGGTTACGAACTGGTCTGTCGTTACGATTCAATCTATCTGGACAATTCAACGCCAGAGCTCGACACCGGCAGCTAAGAAACCAATGCAGTTGGCAAAAGAAAAATTCACCAAGCCATACAAGTGGAGCGTCGTTTTTATCGGCGCTGTCCTGTGTTGCTTCTCTGCTGCCAACCTGGTCACCAGTGAGATCGACTGGCGTTTCCTGCTGCTGGCGACGATGACGGTGATCATCAGTTCGCGTCTCGCGGTCCAGATTCCTCGTGTCAACACAAACATCACCGTTTCAGACACGTTCATCTTCCTCGCAATCCTGCTCTACGGCGGACCTGCTGCCGTACTGCTGGCGACTGCCGAAGGCTTGTGCTCCGGCTACCGCATCAGCAAGAAGCCGATAACATTTCCTTTTCAATGCCGCGGTGATGGCCTGTTCGACCTTCTTCACAGTCTCGGTCCTCGCAACACACTTTCGGCAGCCACGCTCAACTGAGAGCGCACGACAAGATGGTTTTTGCACTCTGCGTTATGGCCCTGGCCCAATACTTTAGTAACACTGGAATTGTGGCGGCGGGCCTCGCATTCAAAACCGAGCAGCCGCTCTGGCAGACGTGGCATAAGCATTACCTGTGGACTTCGATCACCTATTTCGCAGGGGCCGTGGCGGCCGGCTTAATCTTGTTCTTCGTTAACACCTGGGGTTTCTATGCGGTGATCGCTGCGATTCCAGTGATCGGCATCGTTTACTTCACCTATTACAAATATCTGGAAGACCTCCGCGTCACTTCAGTCCAGGCGGAAAATGCCGAACACGCGCGCGCTGAGTCGGAAAGGACTCGTGCGGAACAGGCAGAGAGACATATCGAAGAACTGAGCCGGCACATCGCTGAGCAGGACCGCATCAGCAAGGCTTTGCAGGAGAGTAAGGATCACTTTCGTCACGCCGCTTTTCACGATCAGCTGACGAATCTGCCAAACCGCGCGCTGTTAACCGAACACATCAAGCTGGCGATCGAAAGGCCTCGCTCGCGCGATGAACAGTTTTTCGCGGTTCTGTTCCTGGATCTCGATCGCTTCAAGAACATCAACGATAGTCTGGGCCATATCGCTGGCGATCAACTCTTGGTGGCCACCGCGCGTTGTCTGGAAGATTGCATGCGGCCGATGGATACCGTAGCTCGTTTGGGTGGAGATGAATTTGCCATCCTGCTGGACGGACTGGAAAGCGTGGACGACGCCATCCTGGTGGCCGAAAGGATTCAGCAGGCGTTGACTCGCCCTTTCATGCTCAACGGCCACGAAGTGTTTGTCACCACGAGCATCGGCATCACCTTGAGTAATACCGGTTATCGAAGATCCTGAAAACGTCTTGCGCGATGCCGATACGGCCATGTATCGCGCGAAAGAAAGCGGCAAGGCTCGTTTTGAGGTGTTCGACTCGTCGATGCACTCACATGCCGTCGCGCTGCTGCAACTCGAGAACGATCTGCGACGCGCGATCGAACGCCGCGAATTCAGGGTTTACTATCAGCCCATCATCGATCTCGAGACTGACGAGGTGTCCGGCTTCGAGGCGCTGGTGCGCTGGTATCACCCGGAGCGCGGTCTGGTTCCACCCGATGAATTCATCGGTATCGCCGAAGAGACCGGCCTGATCGTTGATATCGGAATCGGTGTCTTGCGTGAATCCTGCCGCCAGTTGCGTGAATGGCAATCGACCCTGGGCCACAAGTCGCTATCGGTTGCTGTAAATCTTTCAGCGAAACAGTTCGCCCAACCGGACCTGGTAAATCAGGTAAAAGAAATTTTGCAGGAAACCGGTCTTGACGCCCAGTACCTGAAGCTCGAGATTACAGAAACGGTAGTGATGGAAAACGCTGAAGTGGCGCGAAATATGTTGAGTCAGCTCTGCGCGCTCGGTGTGCAACTTAGCATCGATGATTTTGGCACTGGCTATTCTTCGCTCAGTTACTTGCATCGATTTCCGGTCAAGACGTTGAAAATCGATCGCTCCTTCATCGGCAGAATGAGCGCCAACGGCGAGAACTGCGAAGTTGTTAAGACCATCAACACTCTCGCAAACAATTTAGGAATGTCGGTTGTGGCGGAGGGAATTGAGACTGAGACTCAGCTGGTCGCAACTCAAAGCGATGGGCTGCGGTTATGGACAAGGCTACCTCTTCTCACGACCGCTAATGGCGGAAGCCGCCAGTTTGTTTGTTCAGGAACACCAGGCCGTCTCGCTAGTCAATCTGATCGACGACAGTCTGGTGCAGTCGCAACTGCAATTGGTCAACTAACTGATTCCGATTGCCGATTGCCGAATGAGTCCAACGATGCAATGATCCGAACGATCGAATCGATGACATTGGCGAGTAGCTGTCGGCATTTAGTCAACGGACATTGCTACATTGAGTTATCATTGTTGACAGCTTGGACATTTGGACTTGAATATTGGCATCATTCGGCAATTGCGTTCATCTTGGCAATTTTGAAATTCCCCCGCGCTTCTCTATAATTTAGTCATTCTGGGCAATCTTTTATACAACCCGCCTGATTCAAGTCCGCCGGCTTTGCTGCTAAAGCTCTGCGGCAAAGGAGTGCGTTCTTGGCGATTCAATTGAGCAGGACATTTGTCTTGCGCAAGCTGCATCAGTTCTCTGGCATAGTTCCTCTCGGCTTCTTTTTACTGGAACATTTTTATACCAACTCAAAGGCAATCGATGGCGCGGCTCACTTCAACGATGCCGTAAAAGATCTGCAATCGATTCCCTACATTCTCTTCATCGAGATCGGCGGCATCTTCATTCCGCTTATTTACCACGCCGTTTATGGTCTGGTGATCACGATGGAGGCGCGGCCTAACAATCTAAACTATCCCTACCCGCGTAACTGGTTTTATCTGATCCAACGAATCACCGGCGTCGTTCTCTTCTTCTTTATCACGTTCCACGTGCTTAATTTTCGCTTCGGCATGATCCCGGGACTTAACACTATCTCGGTCGCTCATCGCCCCGACCTCGCTTTCGATATCGTGTCTCGCGAGTTTCGGATGGTGCCGATCTTTCTGATCTATATGATCGGAATCACGGCCACCGTCTGGCATTTTGCGAACGGCATTTGGCTATTTATGGTCGATTGGGGCATCGCGATTGGCGAACGAGCGCAACGCCTCACCGGCTATGCCTGCATCGCGTTTGGAGTTGTACTGCTGCTGGTTGGAATTAATGCTGCGGTCGCGTTCATACGCCCGGGCGGCTTGTTGGGAGGACTTCTCTAAACGATGGCAAGTAACGGAATCAGGATCGCGATCGTCGGTGGTGGTCTGGCGGGACTCGCCGCCGCGATGAAGATCGCCGAAGCTGGTCACAACGTCGACCTCTTCTCAGTTGTCCCCGTCAAACGCTCGCATTCGGTTTGTGCGCAAGGTGGCATCAATGGCGCCGTCAACACCAAAGGCGAAGGCGATTCCACCTGGGAACATTTCGACGACACGGTTTACGGCGGCGACTTTCTCGCCAATCAACCTCCGGCAAAAGCCATGTGCGAGATGGCGCCTTCGATCATCTATCTCTTCGATCGCATGGGCGTTCCCTTCTCGCGCACTCAGGAAGGCTTGCTCGATTTTCGTCGCTTTGGCGGCACCAAACATCACCGCACTGCGTTTGCCGGAGCTTCGACTGGCCAACAATTACTCTACGCTCTCGATGAACAAGTCCGTCGTTTTGAAGTCGACGGAAAAGTGCGCAAGTTCGAGCACTGGGAGATGCTTTCCCTCGTGCTCGACGATCATCAGGTTTGTCGCGGCCTGGTGGCGATGGATCTGCAAACGCTCGAGCTCAAGGCGTTTCCCGCTGACGCCGTGATCATGGCGACTGGTGGGCCGGGCTTGATCTTCGGCAAGTCGACAAACTCGATGGTCTGCACCGGCAGTGGTGTTGGCGCTTGCTATCAGCAGGGTGCGAAGTATGCGAACGGTGAGTTTATTCAGGTGCATCCCACCTCGATTCCGGGCGAAGACAAGCTGCGACTGATGTCGGAGTCGGCGCGCGGTGAAGGAGGGCGCGTCTGGGTTCCGCGCCAACCCGGCGACTCCAGATCGCCCTCAGCTATTCCTGAGAAGGAACGTTTTTATTTTCTCGAAGAGAAGTATCCGGCTTACGGCAATCTCGTTCCGCGCGACATTGCGACGCGCGAAATTTTTCAGATTTGTATCGAAGGCAAAGGAGTGGGCGGCGCAGAATCAGGTTTATTTGGACCTGACGCACATCCCGGCGGAAACCCTGGACCGCAAGCTCGGTGCGATCCTGGAAATCTACGAAATGTTTGTCGGCGACGATCCGCGTCATGTGCCGATGCGCATCTTTCCCGGTGTGCATTATTCGATGGGAGGACTGTGGGTCGATTTCGATCAGCGCACAAACATCCCCGGTCTTCTCGCGGCGGGCGAGTGCGACTATTCGATTCATGGCGCCAACCGTCTCGGCGCGAACTCCCTCGTGAGTTGTGTGTTTGGCGGATTTGTCGCGGCGCCCGCGGCAATCGAGTGGGCCAAGAATGCCGAACGGAACGGCGGCGACGGTTCGGCAATCTACGACGGCGAGTTAAAACGGCAGCAGGAGATCAATGATTCGCTGATCAAGCAAAGTGGCAAGGAGAACCAGTACATCCTCCATCAGGAGATGGGCAAGTGGATGACCGACAACGTGACGGTCGTGCGCTACAACGAGAAACTGAAAGCCACCGATCAAAAGCTGCTTGAACTAATGGATCGTTACAAGCGAATTTCGATTAATGATTCAAATCTCTGGGCGACGATGGCGCTGCCGCATGCCCGGCATCTCGATAACATGTTGGAGCTGGCGCGTGTGATTACACTGGGCGCGCTTAACCGAAATGAATCGCGCGGTGCTCACTTCAAACCGGAATTTCCCGAGCGCGATGACGAGCAGTTTCTGAAAACTACGATTGCGGAGTTTTCCGGCGAGGGTCCGGTAATTTCTTACGAGCCGGTGGACGTCTCGCTGATCACGCCACGCAAACGCGACTACAGCAAAGCTAAGAAAGAAACGGCAAAGGCCTGAGACTCAACGATCATGTCGGCACATCCACAACCAGCAAAGACTACGCGTTCCGCCCAAGACCGTCGAGCTACACATCAGACGCCGGCCCAATCCGGATGCACCTGCTTATTGGGAGCAGTTTGAAATTCCTTACCGGCCCAATCTCAACATCATTTCTTGTTTGATGGAGATTCAAAAAAATCCGGTGACGAAGGACGGAGCTGCCACGACGCCTCCGGTCTGGAGCATGAACTGTCTGGAGCAGGTTTGCGGGATCTGCACCATGGTGATCAATGGACGAGTGCGACAGTCGTGCTCAGCCCTTGTTGATAATCTGGAGTTGCCGATCAAGCTCGAACCGATGTCGAAGTTTCCCACAGTGCGCGATCTTGATCGTTGATCGCTCGCAGATGTTCGACCACTTGAAACGGGTTCATGCGTGGATAGAGCTGGATGGCACTCACGATCTCGGGCCTGGCCCGCGCATGGATCAGGACGACGTGCAGGAACGCTATGCTTACTCACGTTGCATGACGTGTGGTTGTTGTCTTGAAGCTTGTCCGCAATACGATGGCGATCAATATATCGGGCCGCAGGCGATTGCCCAGGTTCGCCTCTTTAATATGCATCCCACCGGCAAAATGTCTCGCGATGAAAGGCTGGCGGCATTAATGGGTGAGGACGGAATCACCAATTGCGGAAACGCGCAGAACTGCGTGAAAGCCTGCCCGATGGGTATTCCACTCACGCGCGCAATCTACGAAGAGAATCGCGAGACCGTGCTACACGGACTCTTAGGCTGGCTTAGAAAATAATGCGGAATGATGAATGCGGAATGAGTGATTGAGCAGGCCAGGCAGGCCCTTTCCGGACTGCAATTCTTCTCGCAATCCTATTCTCCGCAGCACCTTCACCATTCAGAAGTCCAGTATTCCGCATTCATCATTCCGCATTCCGCATTCGCCTAGTCTACGTCGATCCCGAGGCGATCAGCGCATTTGAACAGCGACAGTCCCAGCACACATGCGATTACCAGGTTGAAATAGAAAGTTAGTGAGCCATCGACAAACATCGCCGGCAGGTTGCCCACAAAGGGCAAGGCGAACGGCGACAGAATGATGGCAACAATGACTCCGACTATCCCACCTACTATCTGAACCATCAGCACCAACCCGAAGGCTTTGAAATACGTAGTCCCCATGCGTTTGATCGTGTCGAGCCCGACCAGGGGGTTGATCACTGAACCAAATGTCTGTGTGTAGCCGGCGACTGCAAGAGCCATCGGGTAATAGAAAATTCCCCAACCAATCGCCAGGAGCAGCAGAATCACAAGCAGGATCGGCGCCCGCAAATAACCAAACAACATTTTCAACTCTGCGGTCGGATCGTTGAGCTGTTCTTTCGACCGTTCCGCTTCCCTGCCAATCTCATGCCCGGGCCTCAGTTGATTCAACTTCTTGCTCGCCTCCACTTGCTTGGCGTGATCGGCATTCGGATCAAGTAAAGTATCGAGATCATCTTCGTTAAGCTGTTCGGAATTCGCTGCCCCCGGTTGTGAAGCACTTTCAGACGTCGAGCCTGAACTGACAACGCCAAATACCAACGCCAGGATTAGTACAATCGCCGGACCCCAGGTAACAATCGTGATGCCGATTCCTAAGGCGATCGGGACAGCTACATCATCCCAAACCGAAAATTCACTGAAGTCGGGCATGAAGCTCTTATGTAAGCGCCCCCAGGCGACGTTGCTGATCACGTGCGAGATGCAACCGAACATCATGACCGAGGCAACAATCCGGCCACGGAATCCGGCCAGCAACATTAATCCATAGAGACCTGCTCCGAAGCATAGGGCCACCTTGTGCTGTAGAGGGTAACGAAGCGCCCGCGCGAAGTCGGCGAAGCCAAATCCTGATTCCTGAAATTGTTCCCGCTGGACTTTGCTTTTCTCAGCCGCATATACCTTGCAGAGATCGCCGCAGATTGGACAGAGTGGAATTTTGCTGTTGGCTACAAATCTCGCACACGCTTCGCAAGATCCTTTGACGCAGGACCAACAAACATATTTCGTCGCAGCCTGGGGATGGTTATGGCAAAAGTCTGGTGAGCCGCCGTCGTCTGGAAAATCCGTTGGCGCGAAGTCAGAAGTTGGAAAGGTGGCGGTTGCCACATCTGGATGGTAAGTCTCAGCCGGGACTGCATTGAACAAAGGCTCCGCCACTTCGGGAAAAGCCTCGACAAGCGCTGGTGCGGTTGGCACTGAAATCGGCACTCGTTCGCCGGCGAAGGCTGCACGCAGCATTGGCGCTTTGCCAGCCTCGATCCAATTCATGTTGCCTTTGGTAACTTTGTCGGTGGGCTGCACACAGCCCTCGAGAATCCACTGTCGCAGCGTTTCCAGGTCTGCTTCAAAAACGCCTTCAATGGTGCTCACACGCCAGGTTTCAGGTTGTGCGCTCATCAGGTTGTTCCTATCGGGTCTTGCAGAAATTTAGGTTCGCTTGAAGATTGGTTGTCGTCTTTTGACTCAGCAGTGAGGTAAAGACAGGAGGCAAGAAGTGCGGCAGATGCGGCCGGGGGTCCGGCCCTGCCAATCGTAATTATATTAGGTTGGCCTCGGAATCTCAGTCAACAATTTAATTTAAGTTAAACCTGGGGCGGAGTTTAGCGCGACCAGCCAGGAGGACTTAGCCTCAACACTGGGGCGGTCAAGGCAGTGAAGCAACGGACGGTAGCAACTGCATTCGATTGACTAATCCCATCAAGTTGGGAAATCAGCGCATCTTTTTCCGTTCGGAAGGTCGCTGACCGCTGGTGCTCGGCAAGTCTTTGACTTGCCGCAGCACTCTTTATGTGATTGGGGCAGGGTCTTCGAGCTGTGTCAAAGACCCTTAATTAATTCTGCTCAGCGTTCGGCAAGTCGAAGACTTGCCGCGCACCATGAGACCTAGTCATGTTTCAACCCAATTTTCTTGACAAACTACTATTAGACGCCGTAGTCTGCGCCCACATTTTCAAGGTCATGCCGGTTGCTTAACCATCTGTCGGGTTAACACTGCTCGGGTCGTGCGCTGACCGAATTAACAACCACCAAAAGTCGGAAGTTGATCTTTCCTGTTAGATCAGTTCGCCTCTGTGCGATTCGCACTGGAATGACCTATCTCTACCTGTCCGCCATCGACGCTCAAACTACAGTCCTTAGAAGAACCATGCCCGAAGGAGAACTCAATGACTAGAACCACCAGATGGATGCTGATTCTGTGTTTCATCGCCGCGACGATCGCGGTCGCCTGGGACTTTACGCCCCTCACCGCTGGTCACGACAAAGGCAAGAGCTCCGCAGCTAGCTTGACGCAGAAACAAGCAGGCAAAAGAGAAAGCGGAACCAAATCAACCAGGCAACAAAAGAAGGCAGAAGCAGCAAACTCTGACAGCGAGGATGACGGAAACGAAGATCCGGATCTGCCACCAGGTATGTCAGGCAAGGTCGATAAGGAAGCTTATCTGCGCGCGCGCGGTGACTACTTCGATATGTTGCGCGGCCGCGACGCAGACGTTCCGGAGGGTGCGCGTGAAAGAGCAATCCAGCAGCTGGAGCGGCAAGAAAAGTTGTTGAAAAGCCGACCGACAGCGTCCTCAGTGAGAGCATTGGTGAATACGACTGACTGGGCTTTCATCGGTCCAAACCCGATACCGTTGGGCCAAACGCAGGGAACTCGAGTCCCGGTAAGCGGACGAACGATTTCAATCGCAATACATCCGACAGACCCCGACACTGTTTACGTTGGCACCGCGCAAGGCGGTCTTTACAAGACGACGAATGGCGGCGCGAATTGGACCAAGTTGTTTGAATTCCAGCTTGAGACTCTCGCTATTGGTGCTCTTACGATTGACCCAACCGACTCCAGCATCGTTTACGTGGGTACTGGCGAGAACGGTCAATCAGCCGACAGCTTCGCCGGTAAGGGTCTTTACATAATTCGAAACGCGAATTCTGCGACGCCGACGTTGAATGGGCCATTCCGGACAAACTCGGTTGGCGGCAATGTCTTTAACGGCCGTTCTATTGGCCGCATTCTCGTTAACCCACTTGACCACAACACAATCTTTGTCTGTACCTCATCGGGAAGTGGTGGAAACCCAAATACCAGCACGCTTCTCCAGGCGCCTCGCGGACTCTACCGTTCAACAAACGCGCAAGCGGCGACACCAACTTTTGAACAGATTCCAATAACCGGACTTGGGGCCCAGGATCGCACCACCATCGACATCGAAACGGATCCCGCCAACCCAAATCTCTTGTTGGCCACGGTAATTGGAGTCACGGGTGACGGCGGCATCTATCGAACTGCGAATGCGCTCGATCCGGCGCCGACATTCACACGCACTCTTGCCTGGGGAAATGGTGCAGCACTGCGAGCGGAACTAACTGTTACCAGAAACGCAACCAACGGACTTACTTTTTACGCAGCCACCGGTGAAGTTTCGACCGCAGCTCTGGGCGGACCTGCTTGTGCAGCAACCGCCGCGGGCTTGCTAAGAAAATCCACAGACGGCGGCTTGACCTGGTCGGTCCCTATGGCTGGTTCGACAGGCTATTGCGGGGGGCAGTGTTTTTATGACATTGCGGTCGGCGTCACGCCAGACAATCAGACCATTCACCTGGCGGGCGCGGCAGGCAATGGATCCGCCAACTGCACAAGTAACGTGATGAAGCGTTCACTTAACGGTGGTACCACCTTCGCCAGTAATAACGCGACGCTTCACGCGGACGGACATGCGGTGGCGATAGCCCCCTCTAACCCGCAGATCGTTTACACCGGCAACGATGGCGGCATTTGGCGCTCCACCAACAATGGCAATACGTGGCAGACGCTCAACAACATCGATTTCAGCGCTACGCAGTTTCAGGGTCTCGCCTTGCATCCCTTTGACAGGAACTTTCTGATAGGAGGTACTCAGGACAACGGCACTATCTGTTGGGCGGCTAATGGAACAGTGTCGCACTGTCGCGATGGCGATGGTGGTTATGCGGTGATTGATGACAATGCGCAGGATACATTCAACGTTTTGATGTATCACACGTTCTTTAATCAGACGAACAGCCAGATCGGGTACGAGCGAGCCAGCAATACGCTGGCAAACGCCGACGGTCAACTCTCCGGTTGGACGTTCAGAGGCTGTTCCGGAACGACTAGCAATAATGGCTTCCGCTGCGCTGACAACGTGCTGTTCTACGCACCTATGAACCAGGGACCAGGCGTTCCCATCAATACGCTCTACTTCGGAACTGATCGCTTGTATCGATCGACCAATCGTGGCGACACCATGGTACTCGCCAGTCAGGGACCACTGGTCCCGACCGCGCCCGGCGCACTTTCCGGAATCGTTGTCACGAGTATTGGCATTTCGCCGCAAGACGACAATGTCAGGCTTGTCGGCTTGCGCGATGGCAAGGTCTTCGCAACGACAACCGGTTCGACGACTCTAACCAACGTCACCGGCGGTAACTTTCCGCCGCCAAATCCGGTCGACCTGACTAGAAACTCGATTGGTGAGACGGTGATCGATCCCAACAACAAGTTTACCGCTTACATAAGCTTCACAAGCTTTTCACCTCCTGCTGGCCAACAAATCTTTAAGACAACAAATCTTAATGATCCGGTTCCGACCTGGACCCCCTCCAGTAACGGCATTCCCCAGGTTCCGGTGAGCTCGATCGCAATCGATCCGCAGGACTCCAATTCGCTTTACGCCGGTACGGACATCGGCGTCTATCATTCGAGCGACGGCGGTGCAAACTGGACTCCCCTGGGAAACGGTTTACCGCGCGTCGCAGTATTCGATGTGAAGATTTCCAACGTGCAGCGTTACCTACGAATCGCCACTCACGGGCGTGGTATCTGGGAGATTGGAATTCCCGGCCGTCAGTTACCCGTGACAAGAAACGCTGGGGCCACGATTGTTGCCGAAGGTTGCGCGCCCGCTAATGGCGTGGTCGATCCGAATGAAAACATAACCATAAGCTTGGGAGTTACGAATATCGGGCCGGGACCGACTGACAACCTCGTGGTCACTCTGTTACCTACCGGAGGTGTCACTTTCCCGACTGGACCTGAAAGTTACGGAGCAGTTGCCAGCGGGGCAACAGCGTTCAGAAACTTTAGCTTCTCCAACAACGGAAGTTGTGGCGACACCATCACCCTGACTTTCCATATGCAGGACGGAGATATAGATCTCGGCAACTTCACCATTTCGTACACACTCGGCGTGCTGGTGAATTCCCCGGCCACCTTTAGTGAAAACTTCGACGGCGTCGTTGCGCCGGCCCTGCCTGCTGGTTGGACGACCGCTCGCGCAGGCACAAGTGCCAATCCGCCTCTATGGGTAACCTCAACGACGGCCAACGATACGGCACCCAACTCCGCATTCGGAGCGGGGTCGACGACTCCGGGCGAGAACAGTTTGACCTCGCCAGTTATTGCCGTCCCGACCGCGCCTCTGGGTGGATCGAATCCAGGCGTGCGCTTAACCTTCCGTAACAGTTACAACACTGAACCGAGCTTCGATGGCGCTGTGCTTGAAATCAGTATCAACGGCGGTCCCTTCGCGGACATCCTTGCTGCTGGCGGCAGCTTCATTGAAGGCGGCTACAACGGATCGATCACTGTAACTGACAGCGTGCTTACGGGTCGGGCGGCGTGGACCGGAAACTCGGCCGGGTTTATCACCACGACCGTGGTCCTTCCGCCGGCTTCCTACGGGCAAAATGCACAACTGAGATGGCGAACCGCTTATGACACCGGCACAAACCCAGGCGGTGGAGGACAGCGTATCGACACCATTTCAATCTACCAAAGCACGCGCTTCTGTTGCGGCGGCGCCTGCGTCCTCAGCTGTCCGTCGAATATCACCGTTTCTAATGATCCTGGTGTGTGCGGCGCAATAGTTAATTATCCGGCACCGACCTTCACCGGAAACTGTGGCACCGTTACTCCGAGCCAGGCATCAGGAACTTTATTCCCAGTTGGGACCACCACAGTAGTCGTAACTGGTCAAAGGTTGGATGGAACCAGCGACACCTGTTCCTTCACCATCACGGTGAACGACACCGAGTCGCCTGTGGTTAGTACACCTACAACCAGTCCCAATACAATATGGCCACCAAATCACCAGATGGTCGACGTTGCCGTTAACTACACGGCAACTGACAACTGTCCGCTTACCTGCGTGCTTACAGTCGCCAGTAACGAGCCGACCGATGGCTTAGGGGACGGCGATACCGCGCCTGACTGGGTAGTAATCGATGATCACCACGTCCAGCTGCGTGCTGAGCGAGCTGGAAAAGGCAGCGGGCGAATCTACACGATTACGACCACATGCACGGACGGGTCTAACAACTCCATTACCAGGACCAGTAACGTGCTCGTGCCTAAGAGCATGAAAGGCGGGTCATGGTCTTTGGTTGCCATCGAAAGCAAAAACACCAAGCAGGGCGCAGCGCCTTTGCTGGATCCAGTAGTAATGGGAATGGTGAACTTTGATTTCGATGCGAAGACCGCAACTGCGAGGAGTAGCCGCAGTGAGAGTCTGATTAACCTGCTCGTTGGAAAACTGGAATTTCGAACGCTGGGGTTTGATTCCAAAACAGTTTCCGGCGCCCGTACACAGTTTCGGGGCTTAGGCACAGTTAACAATCTGCCTGGTTATCGTTACATCCTGACCGTCATTGACGGTCAGGCGCCAGGCGGTGATGGCGTCGACAAGTTCCGGTTGAAGGTCTGGAACGAAAAAACCGGAGAGACGGTTTTCGATAATCAGGTGGGGGCCGCTGATGATGCCGATCCAACGAGCGTTGTTGGGGATGGCGCCAGCATCAAGCTTCCGTAGAAACAGATGGCGGATGCTAGATGTCAGATGTTAGAAACAGATGGCAAATGCCAGATCTTGGATGTTAGGCACAAGGTGCTAGTAATTAGCAAAAACTAGCGCTCAGTCTACTGCACAATAAACAGAGCCGCGGACGACCTGGACGTCCGCGGCTCTTAACACTGTATGAGAGTCTCTTTCCAGACCCTACAAACTAGCATCTAGCATCTGACATCCAGCATCTAGCATCCAGCATCCAGCATCCAGCATCTGACCTCGACCTAGACGCCCAGCACATCAATCAGCTCCTGAACCGCAGCTGCACTCTTTTGCAAAGCGATTCGCTCGTCTGCCTGGAGATTGATCTGAATTATCTGCTCCAAGCCCTTTGCCCCCAGCTTGCAGGGAACTCCTACATACAGTCCATTGATCCCATACTCGCCTTCAAGATAAGCGGCGCACGGCAAAATCTTTTTCTTGTCCTTGAGAATCGACTCCGTCATTTCTACTGCAGCTGCGGATGGCGCGTAATAAGCTGAACCTGTTTTCAGCAGCGACACTATCTCCGCACCGCCCCCCGCAGTGCGTTTGACGATCGCGTCGATCTTATCTTTGGACAACAACTCGGGGATGGGAATTCCGGCACAGGTTGAAAAACGCGGCAGCGGCACCATCGTGTCGCCATGTCCGCCGAGGACAAACGCCGTTACGTTCTCGACTGAGACATCGAGTGCCTCGGCAAGAAAACAGCGCATCCGGGCGGAGTCGAGTACCCCCGCCATGCCAATAACTCGATGTTTGGGAAAACCTGATCGGCGAAAGGCCACCTGACACATTGCATCGAGGGGATTTGAGACGACGATTAGAATCGACTCAGGTGAGCGTTTGACAACTTCATCGACAACTTTCGAAACGATTTCGGCGTTGGTCTTTAACAAATCGTCACGGCTCATGCCCGGCTTGCGAGGCAGACCAGCTGTGATAATGACAACGTCGGAATTCTCGGTGCCGTCATACGAATTCAAACCCTTCAGCCTCACATCATACATTTCAATCGGCGCTGCCTGGGCCAGATCCAACGCTTTGCCCTGCGGCACACCCTCGACAATATCGACGAGACAAACGTCGCCCAGTTCCTTCGCAGCGAGCCAATGAGCAGCCGTCGCACCAACGTTGCCGGCGCCGACAACTGTGATCTTATTTCGCGCACCCATGAGTTGATTCCTTTCGGGGAAGAATAAGCTAGCGCAAGCTGTTAGCTTGAGACGTTAGATAGCACAACAGACTAACTCGCATTTGTAAACTAAGCGTTTACGTTACTTTGTTTAGGATTGAAAGAAACCGGAGTGTACAAGTGGCTCCGCGAGAGTGTCAAACATGGATTGCTGACTGGCGATTTCTAATTCCCGATCGGCCGCTAATTGAAAGTAGTCACTTGAAAATCGACAAATAGAGACCGGGTCTGTTCACTGAGCGCCACTACCGATAAAGCGACTCTTTCTCTTTGATACGGGTTAACCCCTCACAAGTAATGGTGCATATTTAGGATATGTTGTGCTGCTCGACGACCAGGGACATAATTGCGTGCATCAATTAGCTCCAGGCTGAGTGTGTTCATGTTTTCTCAGGACAAAAAACGACTGCGCTTCGTTCGATATTTGGCGTCGCTTCTCTTTCTTGGAATCGCTACGCATGTCGCGATGGCTCGGACGCCTCTGAAGTTCGACGAGTTTGGCAAACTTTCATGCGGCGACGAACTGCTTCGGCTCGACAATTACGGAAATACAGTGCTTGAGTTTCCTGACGCGCTGGCGGTCATTATTGTCTATGGCAGTCGGACTGGAACCAAACGCGGTGAAATAGCCGGTCGACTCTTCGCAATCCGAGACGCCCTGGTTCGTCGAAATTCGATTGATACTAAACGAATCGTTATTCTCGACGGCGGCTTTCGCGAGACACTCGCTGTTGAACTCTGGATTATTCCGCCGGACGGCCGAGACTCTGTAAAGTACCTAATAACCTCAACGGTCCCAGCCGCTAGTGTCCGTCTTGGGTCATCGACGCTTAACATACGGCAATACCAATGCGATCGCAGATCGCGCCTGAAGCAGGCTGATCAGAAAACGGTGCAAAAAAAGTAGCTATTGACAGTTTCTGAAGCAAACTGTTACTTTGCCCCTCGACCTCAAAAGGGCCCTTTCGGCCCTTACTTTTTTGCTCTCAACTTAAGAATCAAAACCTAATCTACACCGGTCCTTGCAATAAACTTAAACCGGCCTCTGGCGCTGCCTTGAAATAAAAAATAGCTCACTTATTTCCGACCCCTAACCTAAGGAGTATCAAGTGAAAAGAATCCCCCTCGCCACTCTCGTGGGCGTACTTTGTTTTGCCGCCCTCTTGATCTTCACGCAGCAGCGCGCAACAGCTGAGCGCACACTCAAACAACAGACCGCTCAGTCCCTTCAGAAACCGGAGCAAACGGGCGACACTTTAACACCCAGGCCGGCGCAAGCAATCGTTAAGGAAAACGGCTCCGTTTCGAGCGCGCCAGACGAAGGTGGGAAAGACTTTGTACCTGGCGAGATTCTTGTCAAGTTTCGCAACGAGAGTGATGCAATCGATGCCGGCCGGGGATCCAAGACGCCGGCCGGGCATCTCAGAACGTCGAACCCGCGCTTAAATAACCTCTTTGCTCGTTTCGAAATACGGAATGGCCACCGGCCCTTCGCCAACGCGAAGCTGAGGTCACTGGGTAGAGTTGTAAAGCTCACCACGGGAGACAAACAGAGCCGCAAAGAAGTGAGAGAGGTGCTCGACGCACTGCGCGCCCAACGGGAAGTCGAGTATGCGGAACTCAATGTAATCATGCGCACCCAGATGGTGCCGAACGACGCGTACTACAGCACAACGAACGCCTGGGGCCAAACGTTTCGAGACCTGTGGGGATTGCAGGCCATCAATGCCGAGCCGGCGTGGGACACAACACAGGGTGACACGATTGTAGTCGCCGTAGTCGACACGGGTCTTGACTACAATCACGAAGACATCGCGGGAAATGTTTGGCAGAACGACGGCGAGGTCGGGTTAGATGCGTCAGGCAATGACAAAAGACTTAACGGCACTGATGACGACGGAAATGGATTGAGTGACGATTGGCGCGGCTGGGATTTTGTTACGCTCGATGGCACGCCCGGTGACAGTGATCCGATGGACAATCATGGCCACGGCACTCACGTGAGCGGCACAATTGCCGCGACCGGCAATAATGGACTCGGAATTATCGGCGTCGCTCCCCATGCAAAAATCATGGCCCTTAAAGGACTCGACGCGAATGGCAACGGTTCAACCGAAGACCTGTGCAACGCGATCATTTATGCCGCCGACAAAGGAGCTTCCGTAATCAATGCAAGTTGGGGCGGGTCTGGCGATACCCCGCAAACCTTGATCGACGTCATCTCATATGCGCACAACGTGAAGGGCTCGGTTGTAGTGGCAGCGGCCGGCAACTTCAGTTCGGATGTGGGCACTCAGCACAAAGGTTTCTATCCCGCTTGTATTCGCGACGTCATCGCGGTCTCAGCAATCAATCACACTGATGCGAAAGCGTCATTTTCAAATTACGGCTGGAAGATTGACATCGCGGCGCCGGGTGGTGGCGATACCGATCCGACCGGCTTACTGATTCAGCCACACCGCACAATTCTTTCCCTGCTGAGTTCCGCCGCGAACAGCAGCATGACTAGTTCCGGGCAACTGGTAGTCGGGACAAAATACCTGAGACAGGCCGGTACGAGCATGGCCGCGCCACACGTGGCGGGCGTCGCCGCGTTGATTCGCGCCCAGCATCCGGAATTTTCACCGGAGCAGGTCAGGCAGGCTTTGCGGTACAGCGCGAGTGATATCGGCGCGCCCGGAATTGATAATCAATTCGGCTACGGACGATTGAGCGCGAGCGCCCCTTTAACAATTGCGAGTCCACTCGCGGCGCAGTTAACGAGTCCAAACGGAACTCTAGCTGGTCTCTCGCAGGTTGAAGTGAAAGGTTCCGTTGGCGGATCAAATCTGAGCAACTGGCGTCTTGAGTACGGCGCCGGAACTGCGCCTTCGAACTGGACGCTGATCACCTCTTCCACTACGACAATCGACGCCGGCGTGCTGGCGACCTGGAATCTTAGCAACATTAACGATGGCACTTACACGTTGCATCTTGTGGCTCAGAGTTCTACTGGCGAGACTTACGAAGATCGTCTAACAGTTGTACTTGACGGCTTGGTAATCACGGATCCATCGCCCTTTAATTTAAGTATCACGCGTGGCGATCAGGCCATAACTATCAGCGGAACAGTTGCGTCCGCGAACTTTGCCCGCTATAGCATTGGCATTTTGGCGGTGCGCAACAACACCTGGGTTAACAGCTCCGCGATCAGTCTAACCAACGGTGGGTTACAACCTGTATACAATGGTGTTCTGGGAACCTGGGATACCTCAGGCGCTGTGCCCGATACTTACCAAATTTATGTAACGCAAATCTTCACCAACAATTCTTCTGTCTCTAAGAGTGTGAAGATCGTTGTCGATTCCACGCTGCATCCGGGTTGGCCCGTAGACATTGGGCTCTTGAGCAGCGGCATCGTCAGTTACGCGTTAACAAACCACCTTGGTGCTTACGACGTCGATGGCAACGGAACGAAGGAACTGCTGATCGCTTACAACAATCAGGTCAATATCCTTGATCATACTGGGGCGCAGCTGCCCGGGTGGCCCCAAACCATTGATCCTCAGAACAGCGCAGCGCACGTACAAGTCAGTCCGACGGTAGCCGATCTGAATGGTGATGGCTCACCTGAGATTCTGGTCGCAAACGATCAAGGTAAAGTCTTTGTCTGGAGCGCCGATGGAACGCTATGGACTGGTTGGCCTAAGACGCTCGCCTGGTTCATGACGAACATCGCCGTAGACGATCTGAACGGCGATGGTCAGAAAGAGATCGTTATCTCCACCTCCGGCAGTATCAGGGTCTTCAATACCAGCGGCGTGTCATTGCCTGGTTTTCCGGTGTTTACAAACGCCGGGAACACGCCACCCGCAATCGGCGATGTTGACGGGGATGGACAGAAGGAGATTGTCGTAGCCACAACAGTCGGCCCAACGAACCTCTACATGATCAAAGCCAACGGCACGGTTATGCCAAACTGGCCGCGCGCGATCAATCCCTCACTGCCGTCTAATCTCACTTCGTCTTCTTACCCGGTGTTGGGTGATCTCGATGGCGACGGCGATATGGAATGCGTTATTGGTTCGACCAATGGATTGGTGTACGCGTTTCGCTCTGACGGGTCGTATCTGCCCGGTTGGCCGCAAGCGACTAAGGCCGCTTATGTGAATAGTCCGGCTATCGGGGATATCGACGGTGATGGTTTGCCGGAAGTTGTGGTGGGTAATCAGAATTTTCTGGAAAACGGATCGTGGGCGAATTACCTCTTTGCCTGGCACGCCGATGGCACCATCCTGCCCAACTGGCCGGTGAAGTATGATCGGCAAATTTCAATAAGCTCTTTCGGGTTCGGCGCGCCGGCACTGGCAGACCTCGATCAAGATGGGCGCGCGGATGTGATCGTGTCCAGCGACACCACAAACGGGTCACCCTCAGCGCTCAATGCATATAGGAGTGACGGCTCGAAAGTCGCAGGCTTTCCTAAGCCGACGCTGGACACCGGCGCCTTCCACACCAATACGGTCGCCGTGGGGGATCTGGATGGTAACGGACAACTGGAAGTGGCTTGGATCGATCACAACGCGAAAGTGTACGTTTGGGATGTTTCTGCGCCCAGCACTGCCGTTGCTCCGTGGCCAATGTTCCTACATGACGAGCGTCACACTGGCGCCAGCCTGCGAAGGCCGGAAGTGATTGCCCCTACAACCGCGGTTACTTCACCCAGCGATGGTACAAACGTCGGCGGCAACGTGAACGTGATGGTTGAAGCGAACGACAACGTGGGAGTAGTGAACGTCGAACTTTACAAAGACAACGCACTCCTCGGAAGCTCAAGTACGAGCCCCTACACATTCGCCTGGACCACGACCAGCGAGGCCGAGGGCCCGCATACGTTCATCAGCAAAGCATACGACGCGGCAGGAAATGTAGGAACGTCGTCCGCGATTGTGCTCAATGTCGATAATACGGGGCCTGCAGCGAACATTACCGGGCCTGCTAACGGGGCAATCGTCCAGGGAACCACAGTCGCGATTTCGGCGAACGCCAGTGACAGCTCAGGCTTGCAGAAAGTCGATTTCTATTACGACAGCAACAGTCTAGTGGGAACTGACACTTCTGCGCCTTTTACCCTTAATTGGGATACTTCAACTGTCTCGAACGGGACGCACAACTTGTATGTCGTGGCGACAGACACGGCGGGAAACAGCAACACCTCGGCGCTCATATCAGTGATCGTAGATAACGCCCCACCGACTGTAGCATTGACTGATCCTGCGAACGGGGCAGCAGTAACCGGCGTGATTAATTTTGCGGTGAACGTCGCAGATGATGTCGGCGTGCAGAAGGTCCAATATTATCGAGACAGCAACGTCTTGCTGGGAACGTCGTTGTCGGCGCCGTTTAATTTCAGTTGGGATTCAACAACTGTAACCACGGGCACGCACACCTTGTTTGCAGTCGCTACCGATACTGCCGGGAACACAGCGACTTCAACTGCCATCTCTGTGACAGTAGATAGAACCCTACCGACAGTCTCAATGACAGCGCCATCGAGCGGAGCGCTGCTTTCGGGCACGGCAGTCTCACTTTCAGCCACGGCATCCGACAACGTGGGAATTAGCCGAGTGGATTTCTACCGTGACAGCAACGTTCTGCTTGGAACAGATAACACGTCGCCGTATGGGATCAGCTGGAACAGTACTTCGACGACGAGCGGCGCGCATACTATTTTTGCGATTGCAACCGATACAGTCGGCAACACCAAAACATCGAGTGTCGTCAGCGTCACCGTGGACAACACTGGGCCGACGGTGTCGATAAGCGAACCTGCGAACGGCGCATTCTTATCGGGGACGGTAACGGTTGCTGCAACGGCCGCGGACAACGTAGCCGTGGCGAAGGTCGAGTTTTATAGCGACAGCAATGTGCTGCTCACTACTGACACGACTTCGCCATATAGCGCCGGCTGGAATTCTACGATTGTAACCAACGGCGCTCACACGCTGTACGCCATTGCTGAAGACACGTCTGGCAATCGCACAACTTCGGCGTTGATAAATATTACGGTTGATAACACGGCGCCGACCGTGGCAATAACCAGTCCGGCAAACGGGGCGCAAGTCACGCGCAATACAACCGTGAACATCAACGCTAATGCCTCGGATAATAATGGCGTAGTGAAGGTCGAGTTCTATGTGAATAACGTGCTGAAGTGTACCGATACCGCAACAGCTTATACATGTGCTTGGCAGGTGCCGAATCAGAAGGCTACCTTTAGTCTGAAAGCGACTGCTTACGACGCGGCGGGCAAGACGGCAACGCACACTATTAGCGTGAGTTCGAAGTAGCCCCTACGCGTTGAGCCTCAACTCGGCGAAGCTGACGTTATTTTTCAGTCCTCGCGCCGGTCCAAACGACGAAGGCGTCGCGGTTTGAGCGGCGGACTACGCGTACCGGGAATGTCCAAAATCGCCAATTGGTTGCGCAGACTCTTCGGCCCCGGCGACCAGCCGGAAACCCGACCCGAAGAAGCTACCGATACCGATTCTGATGTCGATCCCTATAATCCCTTTCCCGAACTAGTTGAGATCGCGATTACCGACGTGATCGATCTGCACACAATTCCGCCGCGCGATGTTGGGCGTGTGGTGGAAGAATATTTACGGTTAACTCATGAAGCGGGTTTGCCGGTAGTGCGAATCATTCATGGCAAAGGAATCGGAGTGCAGCGCACAATCGTGCGCTCAATACTAGCTAAGACTTCTTTCGTAATTGATTGGACAGATGCCCCGCCTGAGGCCGGTGGTTTAGGGGCAACGATAGTGAGATTAGATTGAAGAGGCTTCTCTTTTGAGCTGGCTGCGACGCTGGATCACGCTTAGCTCGATGACATGGCCTTGATCGTGTTCGAGCATCATCTCGAGTAGCCTGGCAAGACTAATCACGCCAATCCCCTCAAGGTTCCCTTGTCGCTCGGTTTGTTCGGGAGTCACTCGACGGAGCTGTTCTAGATTTCGTTTCCGCGCCGTCATAAAAGCTTCGAGAGCTTTAGAGGCATCCTGATTATTGTAATCGCGCTCCTCGGCCAAACGGCCACCGTCAATATCAGCAAGCAGAGGAACGTCTTCCTGAAGAATTCGTAGAATTCTTTTTGAGTAACCCTCGATCTCTATGTCCCGCAAATGGCAGATGTTTTCCAGTGCGGAAAATTCGTCCGCATTCTTGATCCTTTGATCATCTGGAGAAATCTGATCAAGGAGGAGGGAGACCTCAACTGGAGTTTGCTCCAGCGACTCGATCACCTCATCCAATTCTTCACGAGTCATACGATTTATCATAGCGGAAGCAAGTTTAAGTGAGTAGGCTCAACCCAAAAGTAATCCTCAGTCAGGAAGCTGAAATTGCCCCGGCTCACTCAGAGGGTCAACTCCAAAGATCAGCTTTAGGTAAGCGGCGGGGGCAAGCTCACCTTCCCGCCCTGCGAGCCATTCCCAAGTGCTCGTGCACCGGGAGGCAATCCAGCATTGCCTGTTTGCGATTTTCGATGACGCTTGAGATTCTTAGTTTTACGCAGTGGGGGCTGTTGGTGGTTACTGACTAATCGCCAATCGGCAATCTACAATCGCCAATCCAGAACCTCCTCTGGTATTTTAACGTTAAAGAAAGATCAGGTCAGAAGCTTCTTAAACACAATTCAAAATGTCCCGAGCCGAAACCGCCCTTCAGGCAAATATTAAGCAAGCACGCGAAACTTTGGATGCATGGGTGCGCGAAGTAGTGCAATGGCACTTCGATCCCGCCACCGGCTGTCCTTTTTGGTTAGACTACGCCAGCAATCTTGGCTGGGATCCGCGTGACAAGATTCACTCTTACGATGACCTCGCCAAGCTTGGTGCTTTTCAAGACGAGTGGCTGCGCGGTGGGCCCGTGCGACGTTGGGTGCCGAAGGGTTACTCGGGGCGGCCGGTCTACACTTTTGAAACTGGCGGCAGCACCGGCGTGCCAAAGTCGCGCATCAACATCGAAGACTTTCGGCTTGATTACGAGGCTTTTAGTCCCACCCTGCCGGACGAGTATTTTCCGAAAGGCTCAGATTGGTTGTCGCTCGGACCGACCGGGCCGCGGCGTTTGCGTTTAGCGGTAGAACACCTCGCCCAGTTTCGCGGCGGCATCTGTTTCATGATCGATCTCGATCCGCGCTGGGTCATCAAACTACTGAAGATGGGCCAGCCCAAAATGGCCGAGCAATACAAGCAGCATGTGATCGAGCAAGGACTCACTCTTTTGCGCGCGCACGACAACATTCACTGCCTCTTCACGACGCCGAAACTGCTGGAAGCACTCTGCGAGAAAGTGTCTTTGAAAAAGCTGGGCATTACCGGAGTTTTCTGTGGCGGCACGGAGATGACGCCCCAGTTTCACCGGTTCGCCGTTGAAGAGCTATTGGAAGATGCTTACTTTGCGCCCACGTATGGAAATACGTTGATGGGTTTGGCGGTGCACAAGCCGCGCGTGCCGGAGGACAACTTTGCGGTCATCTATTATCCGCCTACGCCGCGCGCGATGATTGAAGTTGTAGATCCCGACAATCCCGATCGCGTAGTGGATTATGGCGAAACTGGAAGAGTGCGATTGACGACGCTGACAAAAGAGTTTTTTATGCCGCGCTTTTTGGAACGTGATGAGGCCGAACGAGAACCTCCTTGCGAACTCTATCCCTGGGACGGCGTCAGGAATGTGCGGCCGTTCTCAAGGTTTCAATCGACGGTCGTTGAAGGAGTCTACTGAGGAAACGAGGAACACTGAATGATGAACGCTGAATTTATTGTTCAAGGTTCTACTAGTATTCATCATTCATCATCAAACTTTAATTTTATGTTGCACGTACCAATCATTCGCAAAGGTAAGCCTTACAAGAGTCTTGACGTGGCGCAGGTGCTGCATCATCGTATACGCGAGCCGTTCGTCGAAATTAGCCAGGCCAATAGTGGCTTGATTCGACGCGATCTCCGCGATCAGCAAACAGCGCGAGCGCAACTCGCCTCACTAACGACCGCCGAATTAGTAGAGATCTGCGCACGCGCTGCCGGCCACTTCACAGACGACTCGTTACCGCTGGGTGACGTCAATCAAACTGCGGAAGACTACGTCAGTCAGGTATCAGCGACCACCGGCATGCCGTATGTTCTCGCTCGCACCAACATGGATAAGATTCGCGGCGTGCTCGCCGGAGTGGGCAATGTGTTGAACGGCTTGACGCGTAACGTCGATTGGCAGGTTTTGGATCGCGGCTTCGGCGAGTTCAACGGGCAGGCCCTCAGTTTCTATCCGCGCTCCGAATCTTTGGGCGTCGTCTTGCCTAGCAATTCCCCGGGCGTGCACTCACTCTGGATTCCGGCAGTTCCCCTGAAAATTCCACTCATCTTGAAACCGGGCAGCGCTGAACCATGGACTCCTTATCGCATCATCCAGGCATTGATAAAGGCTGGGGCTCCGCGCGAGGCTTTTAGTTTTTATCCTACTGACCACGCGGGCGCGGGTGAGATTCTCAGAAACTGTGGACGCGGGATGATTTTCGGAGACGCATCGTCCACCGGTCTCTGGCCGGGCGATTCTCGCATCGAGATTCATGGTCCGGGGTATAGCAAGGTCGTGATCGGGGAGGATTGTATTGACGACTGGGAACAGTATCTCGATGTAATGGTGCGCTCGATCGCCGACAACGGCGGGCGCTCATGCATCAACGCTTCAGGAATCTGGGTACCGCGTCACGCGGAGAAAATCAGCGAAGCGCTTGCTGAACGTCTTTCTCAAATCAAGCCGCGCCCCGCGGACGATGATGAAGCACGACTAGCGCCGTTCGCGGACGCGAACGTGGCCGCGCGTATTTCTCAAATCGTTGACCAGGGGCTGTCGGAACCCGGTGCGCGCGAAGTGACGAATCGAAACAGCAAACGGCTGGTCAGTCAAGACGAATGCTCTTATCTATTGCCTACCATCGTGCTCTGCGAGAATCCCGATCATCCGCTCGCCAACAAGGAGTTCATGTTTCCTTTTGCGAGTGTCGTTACCGCCGCTCCTGAAACGATTCCGGAAGTGTTAGGGCCGAGCCTGGTGGTTACTGCGATCACATCTGACCCCAAACTTATCAACAGGCTTGTTAACTCCCCGCATGTAGATCGCCTGAATGTCGGAGCGGTACCAACAAGTGTTGTGAGTTGGGACCAGCCACATGAAGGTAACCTCTTCGAACACTTGTACGCTCGGCGTGCCTTTCAGCGCGCGGTTGCGTGAGTCGGAGCGACCTTATTCATGCAGGGTTGTCCCTCAGTGGACTCCCAGACAGGCACGGAAAGGGGTGCTCACGAAGGGACGCCCCTACAAACTGAGTTAAGTGAAGATTCTTTATCTTACAGGCGGCGCGGGACAGATGTATTGCGGCAGTTGCCTGCGAGATAACGCGCTCGCGGCTGAACTGATCGCCCGCGGTCACGACGTAACGCTTACTTCCCATCTACACTCCGACGCTGACAGATGAAACAAATGTAAGCAACGGCAAAGTATTTTTTGGCGGCATCAGTGTTTACCTCGAACAGTACGTTCCGCTCTTTCGCAAGTCGCCGCGCTGGATCGATCGCCTCTGGGATTCAAAATCGATGTTGCAGCTTGCTTCGCGCCGATCAATCTCCACGAGCCCGAAGATGTTGGGCGAACTCACTGTCTCAATGTTGAAAGGCGAGGACGGGTTTCAGCAAAAGGAGGTGGCGAAGCTGCTGGAGTGGGCCAAACACGAAGCGCCTCCCGATCTCGTGAGTTTGCCTTATTCCCTTCTCCTCGGCCTCGCGAAGCCGATTAAAGAGGCCCTCGGTCGTCCAGTCTGTTGCACACTCCAGGGCGAAGATCTGTTTCTCGAAGGTTTGCAGGAACCATATCGCAGCGAAGCCCTCGCTTTGATTCGGACACACATCAATATGTCGATGCGTTCATCTCTGTGAGCGACTATTACGCCGAGTTCATGCCCGGCTATCTAGAGGTTCCTCCGGAAAAGATTCGCGTCGTGCCCCTCGGCATTAATTTGCAAGGCTATGAAAGCCGGCCCAAGGATCGCGCCCGGACCATTTACAGTAGGTTTTTTTGCGCGCGTTGCTCCCGAAAAAGGACTTCATGTTTTAGCCGAGGCTTACTGCATGTTGCGCACGAGCGGCGAGCTCCCGAAAGCGCGACTCGAAGCGGCCGGGTACATGGCGCCGGAACATCGGCAATACCTGGCCGACATTGAAAACAAAATCGCCGCGGCCGGGCTGAGCGATGAATTTCATTATCGCGGAGTTCTCGATCGCGATCAGAAGATCGCTTTCCTCCGGCAACTCGACTTGCTTTCCGTGCCGGCAACATACGACGAACCCAAGGGCATGTTCTTACTCGAGGCAATGGCGTGCGGAGTCCCGGTTGTCCAGCCACGTCGTGGGGCGTTCACCGAAATTGTCGAGCGGACCGGCGGTGGTCTTCTGGTTGAGAAAGACGATCTGAAGAGCCTGGGCGAAGGTCTGCTGCAAATTTTTCGCGATCAGGAGTTGGGAGATAAGCTGGGTCAGCAAGGATTGCGTCAGGTCCATGATCATTACAGCGTGAGTTCTATGGCAGACCGCGCACTTGAAGCGTATGCGAGTGTGCTGAAGTAGAGTTGAGACTTTGGAGTGCGGCGGCAAGCGCAGCGCGGCGCCCGCTTTGGTTTCATAAACAGAAATTCTGGTAAGACACAAAGCGCTTCGGCGGCAAGCGCAACGACGAGCTAAGGTTTTCAAAAAAGAAATTTTGGTAAGGCACAAATCCAAAGCGGTGTCGCTAAGCTTGCCACCGCACTGCAAAGGAGGGTTTCTTTGCTAAAGGTTGAGCACGTTACAAAAGAGTATCCGTCTCCGAGCGGTACGCTGCGGATCATCTCGGACGTATCGCTCGCTCTCTCACGCGGTGATGCAGTTTCGATTATGGGTCCATCAGGCAGCGGCAAGAGCACCCTGCTCTACATTATGGGCGCCCTCGAACCTCCCAGCAGCGGCACTGTTACACTGAATGGCCAGAATCCTTTTCAACTCGATCAAAAAGCCCTTGCCGCATTTCGCAATAAAGAGATCGGATTCGTATTTCAGGATCACTGTCTGCTGCCGCAGTGTTCTGTAATCGAGAATGTCTTAACTCCGACGCTCGTCTCCCAGGCTCAACCTTAATGGCGCTGATGTAACAAAACGTGCGCGTGACTTAATTGACCACGTCGGCCTCGGCGATCGTCTCGATCATCGTCCGGCAAAACTTTCCGGCGGCGAAAAGCAACGCGTTTCCCTCGCCCGCGCACTCATTACAAAACCGCAATTGCTTTTATGCGACGAACCAACCGGCAATCTCGATCATAAATCCGCCGATGTAGTTGCTTCCCTCCTGCTCGAACTGCACAAACAACAGGAGACCATACTCGTGGTCGTCACTCACAGCGCCGAACTGGCCGCCCGATTCCCCACACGTTTTGAATTAACCGACGAACAGTTGCGACAGTTGTGATGACCACCTTTCAACTCGTCAAACGCAATCTTCGTTTTTACTGGCGCACAAATCTCGCCGTCATCCTCGGTGTAGCTACCGCCGTCGCGGTGCTTGCGGGGGCTTTGCTGGTTGGTGACTCAGTACGCGCTAGTCTGCGCGATTTGTTTCTGCAGAGATTAGGAAACACGTCTTACGTATCGCTGCTTCCGGATTTTTCCGTGAACAGCTCGCTGCCGATATTCAGTCTCAAAAAGAATTCACTGAGAACGGTTTCACAAGCGCCTGTCCTTTGATTGCCCTTGAAGGGACTGTTTCGCATGAAGCCAGCAAACGACGCGGCTCCGGAATACGGGTTTACGGTGTGGACGAACGCTTCTGGACCTTTCACCGCCGCCAGGTTGCGGCGCCAGGCGAATGCAGAGGTTTATCTAAGCGATGGCTTGGCGCGTGAGCTTGGTGCGAGTGCGGGAGATTCGCTGTTGGTTCGCGTTGCAGAAGTTTTCCGAGATCCCGATCGAATCGATCCACAGTAAGAAGGAGGACTTGGGAACAACTCTGCGTTTGGAAGTGCGCCAAATCCTGGACGCGAGAGCGCTGGGAGAGTTTTCCATTCAACCGCAGCAGACGGAGGTGCGGGCAGTTTTTGTTTCGCTCCGTGCTTTGCAAAACGAGTTGGAGCAACAAGGCAAAGCCAACCTTATTCTTGTTTCTGAGGATCTTCTCCACGAGACGCTCAAGGACCCGGATCCGCCCTTGAGCGAAATTCTTCAAGAGACAGCGACGTTTGAAGACTCGGCCTAAAGTTGCGAGCCTTGACGGATCGGCAAACAATTTCGCTTGAGCATGAGAGCAGATTGCTGACCGGATCCATTGCACGAAGTTGTGGGCCGGGCTGCGCAGTCTGCCGATACGTCCGGCGCCTGGCCGTTTTCTCGTATCTGGTCAACAGCATTCGAACGACTGAAGGACGGTGCAATTCCGTACTCGATCGTCACTGGCGTGGAACCCAAGATGCTGGAGTGGATGCAGCACGATAAGCTAGGCCATATGTCGGGCTGCGATGCCACTCTGCCTGCGGGAATGGGCACTTCACCGGAGACTGCACATCTGCCTCCGCTTATCCTTAACCAATGGGCCGGCTCTGATCTTCAGGCCAAGTTAGGTGAGCGCGTTACGCTTGATTACTACTTCTGGCAGGAAGGCGGAAGGCTTGAGACCCGTCGACTGAATTTCGCGTGGCCTGCATCACTCCGATGGAGGGACTTGCGGCTGACAGAGACTTGGTCCCTGATTATCCCGGCATTACCGGATCGGAAAGCTTAAGTGATTGGAACCCGCCTTTTCCGTTGACCTTAATCGCATCCGCTAGCAGGACGAGGATTACTGGAAAATTATCGGCACGGCGCCGAAAGCTTTTGTGCCTCTCGATGTCGCGCAACAACTTTGGAAGTCACGTTTTGGCAAGTCACTTCGCTTCGCGTTCAGCCCAAGAGTGGGGGGAGCTTTGCAGACACGCAGAAAGCTTTTGATCAAACCCTGCGCGCAACCCTTGAACCCTTGGAAAGCAGGTTTCACGATTCTCCCCGCTCGCGCTCAGGGACTCGCGGCATCGCGTGGTGCAACTGATTTCGGCGAATACTTTCTTTACTTCAGTTTCTTCCTCGTGGTCTCGGCACTGTTATTGACAGCGTTGTTCTTCAGACTCGGAGTCGAGCAGCGTGTGCGTGAGATCGGCGTGCTGCAAGCGATGGGCTTTCCGGCGGCACGGGTGCGCAAGATTTTTATCGGTGAAGGAATTATTCTCGCCGTACTGGGAAGCTTACTGGGCCTCGCCGGCGCAATCGCCTATGGTCAGTTAATAATGTTGGGACTGCGCACCTGGTGGGTTGATGCAGTCGGTACCACGCAACTGGCTCTGCACGTCGCGCCCGTCTCACTTCTGCTCGGCGCGTTCGGCGGCATTGTGGCAGCCATCATCTGCGTCGTTCTTACCCTGCGCAGATTAGGAAAGCAATCAACGCGCAGTCTCCTGTCAGGTCAATTAGAACAAGCACAATGAGAGACGAGTCGGTAGAAGAGGTGAGCGTCGCGGGTTTAGCCTACGCTTTTTGATCGGAATAGGCTTTGTCGCATTCGGCGTTGCTCTGCTGGTCACGGCCGGATCTGAAGTTAATTGGCGAGACGGTGGGTTTCTTCGGAGGCGGTGTGCTGTTACTGATCGGGCTCCTGATACTTCAATCTGCCTGGCTGCATCGCGCTGAATCGAAGCCGCTCGAGGGAACCGGTTGGTGGCCCCTCTCGCGTCTGGGTTTCCGCAACGCCTCTTCGCGGCCGGGTCGGAGCGTCTTGTGCATCGCCCTTATTGCTTCGGCGGCATTCATCATCGTTGCCGTTGATGCCTTTCGCCATCGAGAAGGAGCGACAACACTTGAGCGAAAGTCCGGCAGCGGCGGATTCCCCTTGCTGGCCGAGTCGTTAGTTCCAATCGTGCATGATCCCGGCACCGAAGCCGGACTCGAAGCTCTCAATCTCACCCACGATGCTGCCTCGTCGCTTTCCGGTGTCACTTTCGAGCGGTTCCG
The DNA here is from genome assembly GCA_963826235.1 of Pyrinomonadaceae bacterium. GTDB lineage: Bacteria > Acidobacteriota > Blastocatellia > Pyrinomonadales > Pyrinomonadaceae > PSRF01. The sequence continues at coordinate 401,256 of CAWGWE010000005.1, forward strand.
CGTACGGCCGGGCGACGATGCAAGCTGCCTCAATCTATACCAGCCAAACAATCCCAAGATCATCGCGCCCCGTGACAGTTTTCTCCAAAGCAATCGCTTTGCTTTCTCCAGTTCGTTTGAGCCCACCGCTGAAGAGCAAAACAATCCCTGGCTACTGCTCAACCGCAGATTCGCTGATGGCGCTGTCCCGTTTATCGCCGACGCTAATTCGACGACCTACGTTCTGCATGTGAAGCCGGGTGAAGATCTCGTCTTGCCGTCAGGCGAACACCTGCGCCTCGTGGCCACACTCGCCAACAGCGTGCTGCAAAGCGAGCTGATAATTTCCGAAGAGAATTTTCTGCGACTCTTTCCCAACGAAGAAGGTTACCGCCTCCTGCTGATCGACACAGCTCCGGAACGAGCAGCAGCAGTCTCGGCCACGCTTGAGGACAGGCTGGCGGATTACGGCGTTGACGTTGTTCCGACAAGCGAACGGCTCGCGAATTTTCATCGCGTTGAAAACACGTATCTTTCTACTTTTCAAATGCTCGGGGGCCTGGGGTTGCTGCTGGGAACCCTCGGAATGGCTGCCGTGCTTTTACGAAATGTGCTGGAGCGCCGCCGCGAGCTGGCGCTCCTGCGCGCTGTTGGTTACAACGCTGGTCATCTTGCCTTGATGGTGATAGCCGAAAACTTTTTTCTGTTAGCGTGCGGGCTCTTAACCGGCGCTGTCTGCGCCGTGATGGCGATTGCGCCGGTATTTTTTGAACGCGCGGGCCGCGGGCCCGGGGTTTATCTGGGCTTCCTGCTTCTGGCGGTATTAATATCAGGATTGCTTGCATCGATCTTGGCAACCTGGGCGACTCTAAAATCGCCACTATTGCCCGCGCTGCGAGCCGAGTGAGGAAGTAACAGTCAGGAAGGCGGGCTTGCCCCCCGCTCTGCCTCGAATGCGTTTTAATCAGCGGGTAAACTGCTCGTCCTGACTGCGAGTATTGCTCCTCGAGTCATGCCATATAAAGTGGTCTGGAGACGACTATGAGACAACTACTTCTTGCCGGGATACTGATGTTGGTTTCTTCGCCAGCCGTTCACGCCGACAACTGGCCGCAGTGGCGCGGACCTGCAATGAACGGCGTCAGCAGCGAGGAAAACCTGCCCCTAACGTGGGCTGCAGAAGAAAACATTATCTGGAAGCTTGCACTCCCGGGCTTGAGTGGATCGACACCAATCATCTGGCGCGAGCGAATCTTTCTGAACGTCGCCGAGGGCACCGACCTCTATTTGTGGTGTGTCGATCGTAAAGCAGGAACACTGGCGTGGAAGAAGCTGCTCGGCGGCGGCAACGTCAAAATGCGCAAACAGAATATGTCGTCGCCTTCCCCAGTCACCGATGGCAAGAACGTTTACGTGATGACGGGCACGGGCGTGCTGAAGGCTTTTGATTTCAGCGGCAAGGAACATTGGTCACGTGACTTGCAGCGCGAATATGGAGCGTTCGGCCTGCAGTGGGGCTATGCTTCTTCGCCCCTTCTTGCCGATAACGCCCTCTATATCCAGGTGCTTCACGGAATGAAGACTGACGACCCTTCTTACGTGATGCGAGTAGACAAGACCAATGGTAAGACGGTTTGGAAAGTAGATCGTCCTACCGATGCGATCACTGAGTCGCCTGACTCTTATACGACGCCCGCGCTGTTGCGTTACGGCAAGACCGCCGAGCTCGTGGTCACAGGCGGCGACTGCGTTACGGGACACGATCTCGCAACTGGCAAAGAACTCTGGCGCGCGAATGGTTTGAATCCAGACAACAATCCTTCATACCGAATCGTTGCATCGCCAGTCATCTTCAATGAGATCATTTACGCACCCACACGCGTACGGCCCTTGCTCGCTTTGAAAGCCGGCGGCCGCGGTGACATTACGACTTCCCATCTGCTCTGGTCGACACTTAATGGGCCCGACGTACCGACCCCACTCACTGACGGTCAATATTTTTATGTGGTGAATGATCGCGGCATTATGTGGTGTCTTGACGCCAAGACAGGAGCGGAGATCTATGCGCAACAGCGTTTGAAACCTGGCGCCTACAGTGGTTCGCCGGTGCTGGCTGACGGAAAAATCTACGTTACGAATGAAGACGGTCTAACTTCTGTCGTGCGCGCGGGGCCGAAGTTCGAAGTACTCGCGGAAAACTCGCTGAATGATTATTGTCTGAGTTCGCCGGCAATCTCTGACGGCCAGATTTTCATTCGCACTTCACAAACGCTTTACTGCATCGGCAAGAAGTAGTTTATAGATAACCCGTATGAAGACATCACCTTCAGGTTTAATGACTTAAATTGAGGAATCTCACAATTGGGAATGGGGCCTGCCACCGCTCTGAGTGCCAATTGACGATTGCCAATGCCAATTGTTTCCTTGGCGTTCAGCCCCAACTAGTCGCATTGGAGAATGAATTCAACAAATGGGATAGTTAATTTCAATCGGCAATTGACAATTGGCAATCGTGGGCGGGGGAAGGCCCCCTTCCGAACTGACCTATCGCAAGTTAAATGTTACTTTGTAACGGCAATCGCATCCGGACAGTTATTATGATCTCCAAAAAACTAGCCATCGTAGTCGCCGCGTTCTTCGTAGTAACGCTTAGCGTTCAAACGCTTGCCCAGATCTTCCCAGCTCGGTAAAGTTGAATTTCAGACTTCGGGCGCGCCGGCTGCGCAAGCGGAATTCCTGCGCGGTCTGGCGGCGCTTCATTCTTTTTGGTACGAGGAAGCCCTTGAGGCGTTTCGCGCCGCCACCAAAACCGATCCTGAGTTCATGATGGGCTATTGGGGCGAGGCGATGGCCCACAACCATCCGCTCTGGAGTGAACAAGATACTGCGGCTGCACGCTCCGTGGTCGCGAAGTTCAAAGAGACTGCAAAACTTTCTGCTCGTGAGCGTGCTTATTTAAATGCCGTCAAATTACTCTACGGAGAGGGTGACAAACGCGGCGCGCGACTCTGCTTACTCCGCGGCCATGGAAAAGATCTATACCGATCACCCCGACGATTTGGATGCCGCTGCGTTTTATGCGCTCTCGTTGTTGGGAATTGTCCGGTCGGAGGAGAAAAGTTACCGCTTGCAGGCGCGGGCGGGAGCGATTGCCCTCGACGTTTACCATAAGAACCCTGACCATCCCGGCGCCGCACATTACATAATTCACGCCTTCGACGATCCTGAGCACGCCATCATTGCTTTGCAGGCAGCCCGTCGTTACGCCGGGATCGCGCCTGCTGCTCATCACGCGCGGCACATGCCCGCGCATATTTTTCTGCAACTGGGAATGTGGCCGGAAGCCGCGGCTTCAAATGAATCGGCGTGGCAGGTTTCTGATGAATGGATGAAGCGGAAGAATCTTTCACCCAGCGTGCGCGACTATCACAGTCTGCACTGGCTGCTTTACGTCTACCTGCAACAGGGTCGCTACCGGAAAGCAGAAGAGCTTTTGTCGATGATGAAAAAGACGATGTCGGAAACGACTAATGAAAACAAACTGCGTCCCGGTTACTACGAAAACAATTATGCCAACATGGCCGCCGCTTTTATCGTGGAGACCGAGCGCTGGGATCTAGCAAGCACGCTCTTTCCGGCGAGTGCGCCGGCGGCGGTGACCGGAGAAGCGATGGGTAGTCACAGTCATGGCGCCGCTCCGGTCGCAACCGATGCAACTTTGCGTATGTCGGATCAGAGCCAGAGACTACCGCAATTTGTTCGCGGCCTCGCCGGAGCATGGAAAGGCACGCTCAACGCAGGCGCCGCTTCTGAAGGTGCGCGAATAGGCGAGCTTGAGGTTTTTGCCATTGCCGCAGCGGCTAAAGGAGATCACGACCAGGCGGCAAAGCTAATGAAACAGGCAGTGGAACGCGAGGAACAGTTAGGCCCGCCCTCAGGGCCTCCGTCATTGATTAAACCCGCGCACGAGCTGTTTGGCGAATTACTTTTGCGCGCCGGCAAACCGGAACAGGCGGCGGTGCAATTCCGAACGTCATTACTGCGCCAGCCAAATCGCGCTCGCTCGTTGCTTGGCGCGGCTCGCGCAGCCGCTAAACTTGGTGATCGCTCTGCTGCAGAGGTGACATATCAAAAGCTTCTGTCGCAGTGGCAACAAGCCGATGCCGACCTTCCGGAACTAAAAGAAGCGCGAGATTTTTTGAAGAAGTAGGTTACGAGCGTGCGAAGCCTGCGTCCAGCGTAAAGCCCGTGGCGTAAGCCCCAGGTAGTGAAGCCTCCAGGTTGGCCAGCCCGCGAAGCGGTCGACAGAAGCAACAAAAAGACTATCGCCCGCTGCGCGGGCTCAATCCTTTCCCTGAACCGTTCCTGGGGCTTACGCCCCAGGCTTTAGGCTGGACGCGTGCTTCGCACGCTATGTAAGTTACGCTAAGGATCCATTCGCAGAATTCACCAGAAACTATTTTCCCAACCCAATCGTAACTCCCCAGTTCAGTAGCCTTATTTGCAGGAGATTCCAATTCATGATTCCGAACCTTTCTCTTCGTCTGCGCACATTACTCGCTTGCGCACTGCTCGTTTTTATTCTTCAAGGCGGCGTCTTCGCTCAACAGCAGGCTGCCAAAACCAAGTCAGCAAGGATTGACGAGGTAATGAGCCTTGCCAACAAGTATCGCCAATTTAATGGCGCAGTCCTCGTCGCCGAAAACGGCAAAGTGATTTACAAAAAAGGGCTTGGCCTCGCCAATATGGAATGGAACATTCCTAACACGGCCGAGACAAAGTTCCGGCTCGGTTCAATCACTAAGCAGTTCACCGCAACCGCAATCCTGCAATTGGTGGATCAGGGCAAAATAAAACTGGACGGAAAACTCTCCGACTACTTGCCGGATTATCGCAAGGACATTGGCGACAAAGTTACTGTTCACCAATTGCTCAACCATACCTCAGGCATCCCCAGCTACACCGGACTGCCAGGATTCTTTCAAGACGTTAGTCGCAATCCATACAAGGTTGACGATTTCGTTAAGAAATACACCAGCAACGATCTGGAATTTGAGCCCGGCAGCAAGTTCTCTTACAACAATTCCGGCTACTTTCTGCTGGGTGCGATCATTGAAAAGGTAACCGGCAAACCTTACGAACAGGTGTTGAAAGAAAATATCTTCGAGCCGCTGGGAATGAAAAATACCGGTTACGACCGCTTCGACACGCTGATTGAAAAACGCGCCACGGGATACCAAAAGACGGCCAACGGTTTCATCAACGCGCCTTACCTCGACATGTCGATCCCGTATGCGGCGGGTTCGCTTTATTCCACTGTCGAGGATCTCTATCTGTGGGACCAGGCGCTCTACACCGACAAGGTGCTCCCTCCACAAACTAAACAGGTGATGTTCAAACCTCATCTTGCAAACTACGCTTACGGTTGGAGCGTGCGAAACGCTCGTTTCGATGAGAAGGTTCAGGTGATTACACACAATGGCGGAATCAATGGTTTCAGTACGACCATTATCCGTTTCCCCGCCGAGAAAAACCTGATCGTCATGCTCGATAACACCGCGCAGGGTAATAACATCGAACGACTGTCGCTGGAGTTGGCGAAGATTCTTTATGATCGCCCACACGAGCTGCCAAAGATGTCGCTGGCTGAAGTCCTGGCAAAGACGATCGCCGAAAAAGGTATTGCGGCGGGGCTGACACAGTTTCAAGAGCTGAAAACCAAGTCAGCTGATACCTACGATTTCAGCGAAGAAGAAATAAACCGATTAGGTTATCAGTTGCTGGGTGGGGGCAAACGGGAAGAGGCGATCCAAATCTTCAAGCTGAACGTCGAACTCTATCCGAAAGCATTCAACACCTACGACAGCCTGGGCGAAGCTTACATGATAGCGGGTAACAAGGAGCTTGCCATTCTCAACTATAAGAAGTCGCTCGAGCTCAATGCCGAGAACACAAAGGTGCGACGGCGATGTTAAAGCGACTGGAGAGCAACGCCCCCGTCGACCCGAAGACTTACGATCAATATGTCGGCGAGTATGAAGTGTCGCCCACTTTTATCGTCAAGATCTTTAAGGAAGGCGACAAGCTAATGACGCAGGCGACAAATCAGCCCACCTTCGAACTTTTTCCCGACGGCGGGAATAGTTTTGTGCTGAAAGTGGTGAACGCAAAGGTGAGTTTTGTAAAGGATGCTGCGGGAACTATTACGGGTCTGGTAATTCATCAGGGCGGCCGCGAAGTTCCGGGTAAGAAGATCAAGTAGAGAGTCCAAAATCCAAAGTCCAACGTCCGTTAACGAGCCTTGTCGCACACGGGCATTGGACTTTGGACTTTTGGACGTTGGGCTTACTTAGCTTTTACGTCGTAGGCGTAGATCGTGTCCTGATCACGCAGATAGAGACGACCGCCGGCGACAACAGGATGCGCCCATGTCGGTAGCGATTCCTGCTGAATCCGAAAACGTCCCTTCTCTTTGTAACCAGTCGGCGTCGCTTCCGCCAATCCGACAACGCCGTTCTCGCTATAGAGGTAAAGATGACCATCCGCAAACACGAGTGAACCCTTGCCGACGCTGCGATCCTTCCAGGCGATTTCGCCAGTATCAAACTTCATGGCCGTGAGAATGCTGCCGGAAAAGCCGTAAAGGTGATCGCCAATCAGCACTGAGCTGCTGTGATGGTTGCGCATGTCCTTGGTGAAATACAGCTCCTGCGCAGCGATGTCCTTGCCGTTGACTTTGATCTCAACGACTCCGCCGCCAGTGCCGTAATCCGAGGAAATGAAGATGCGGTTGTTGCGAGCGATGGGAGTCGCTGCATTGGCGACGCGATTTGATGGTTTGCCATACTCCCAAAGCAAGCGGCCGTCTTTCAGATCCAGACCCACCGCTCTGGTTGAAGTAAAGAAAACGACTTGAGGGGTTCCCGCAGCCTCGAGTGCGATTGCGGAGGAATAGCCGGCGCGTTCGTCCTGACTCTTCCAAATCAGGGTGCCGTCTTTCTTGTTGAGCGCTACGATTGAAGCCCCGGGGCCGCCTGGGTTCACCAAAAGTTTTTCACCTACAATCAGTGGCGACTCGCTAATGCCCCAGGTGATTTGCTCGCCACCAAATTTCTTCAGGACATTCATCGTCCAGATGACTTTTCCAGTGGCGACGTCGAGAGCTGAAAGGTCACCGTCGCCGCCGAGAGCATAGAGGCGGTTACCTTCAACTGTTGGTGTCCCACGAGGGCCGTCACCACGGTCGTTCCGAAATGCGCCGCCGTGTGGCGCTGCCCAAACCTCTTTACCGGTGGCTTCGTCAAAAGCAATCACATATTCACGATCACCGCGCAGGCCCATCGTATAAAGTCGGCCATTCACAATTGCGAATGACGAATAGCCAAAGCCCGCGCCTTTCGCCTTCCAGGCGAGGGGCGGCCCATTCTCAGGCCACTGTTTTAACAAACCTGTTTCTTTAGAAATGCCGTCGCGATTTGCTCCGCGCCACTGGGGCCAGTTTCCGCCCGCTTGCGCTGCAGCTTCGCCAACCGACAGCAGAATCACGAACGACGATGCTGGCAAGAATTCGCACTTTGGGGTTTCTCATTTCCGGGATCTCCTTTGGTAAAAGAACGGAAGCGGGGAGTGACAGAACAACAAAAACTAAGCTGCCGGTTTGAAGTAGAGCACCATACCGGCGCCAGCCGCCGCCAAAACAAACCCGAGATAGAGCAGCGGGTTGGGCATGGTTTTCGGCGGATGCAGCCACATTGAGAACAGTACATTCACGAGCGGCGCACCGGCGAATACTAACGGCATCACATAAGTTGGCAGGCCGCCACTGCGGAACGCGAAGATGATACAAACTGCGCCGGCCGCCCCGAGAGTGCCGCCGAGTGTTGCCGCCAGCGAGCCTTTCATCGTGAAGCCGCTGAGCTCGCCCTGATAAGAAAGCATGGCGAGCGGTACTAAAACGCCGATCAGAAAATAGGCGATGCCGACGCACAGGAGCGCGCGCATAGGACTACCGAGGGCAACCTGGCCTCGATGGAGCGCGGGACCATAAAGACCCCAGCATAGCGCCGCGCCGAGTGCGAAGATGATCCATAACATTGAGGAGACCTCCAAGAATGATGAATGCGGAATGATGAATGCGGAATTAAGGCGAATTTTCGAGTGCGGATTGCGATTGCCGATTGGCAATTCCGCATTCATCATTTGTCAGAACGCTAGTCTAATGCCCAACTGAATTTGGCGCGAGCTGGTTACAGTTGAGCGGATGCGTCCAAAAGTAGTCAATGCCGTTTCATTTGAAGCCGCGCCTGCAAACGCTGTCAGTGCCGGTGGAGCAAAATTAGCCCGATTGAAAAGATTGAATGCTTCAACGCGAATCTGCAGACTCGCCGAATCTCCTAGCCCCTCAGTTTCGTCTTCTTCACCGCGGCTAGATCAAACGTTCGCAAGTTGGGACCAATAAACGCTCCCCTTCCAGTGTTGCCGAGGGTACCTGCGGCCGGCACAACAAACGCCGCCGGATTGAAATATTGGTCAGGTCCGCCCAGGACAGCTGTTTCATGAGTGAACCCGGGCGCCATCGAGGCGCGGTCTCGTCCGATACCGGGTCCCAGCGAAGGCTGCCAAAGCGAACGCGAACGATTTGCCTGCGACAAACACCGTCAACGGATTTCCGCTGCGGGCGTTGCCAATCCCACTAAGCTGCCAGCCATCGAAGAGGGTCTTGCTCAAGCCCTCCGCGTTACGCGCGAATGGAAGGTCCCAGGTGAAATTAACAACCCAGTTGTGTTTCGCGTGATAGTCCGCCAGACCCTTGTTGTAGTTCAGGCCAGGTATTTCCGGAAATGCAGTCGTGGTGCCGTTAGTCGCATCGGAAAAGAAAGTTGATGCCTGGGTCGTATCGATATTTCGCGACCAGGTGTACGACGATTGAATGTTGAAATCGCGATTCCACCGCTTGCGCACCTCGAAAATCATCGCGTTGTACCAGGAATCGCCGTCACTACTCTTGAGCTCAATCGTAGAGAAGGCCGGGTTCCGTCGCGGCGCATTGAGCGGATAGAAAGGCAAGCCATCAGCGTTGATTATCGGCACAGCGGTGTTCACATCGTTGCTGCGCAGCAAATGGATCCCACGTGAACCCGCATAACCCAACGTGACAACAGTATCCCAGGGCAACTCGCGCTGAACGCTGAGGTTGTAAACGTTGATATAGGGATTATCCAAATCGAATTGCACTGGCCGGATAGAATTAGCAAACGGGCAGCCGAGCGGTGCTGCCGGAAAAGATCGCGGACAAGTTGAGGTCGGTGGAAACTGAACCGCAATCCGCGGTGTAGCCGGCGGATTTGTCACTGTGACAATCAGGTTCTGTTGATTATTCGTGTTGAAGTAAATGCCGTAGCCACCACGCACACTCGTCTTGCCATCCCCAAACACGTCCCACGCAAAACCGAAACGCGGGCTGATGTTTTTACGGGTCGGATTTTCATAGAGCGGCCCGACGGTTGGAGCAGTATCAGTTAATGACGGCAAAGCCGAGTCGCGTCCATAGATATCTTCAGGCATCGTCGTCGTTTCATAACGCAACCCAGCATTAATTGTTAGACGCGGATGCACGCGCACTGTGTCATGCACATAGCCGGCAAAGAGGGTGAAGCGCCAGTAACGATCCAGCGCGCCATTTGGGGTTAGCCCGAGGAAGCTCTGCGGGACATTCGTGAGAAAGTTTCTCAAATTTGCGAACGTCCAAATGCCGAGCGAGAACGTGGGATTCACCATGTTGTCCTGGTAGCGTTCGATCAGACCGCCAGCTTTGATCAGGTGACGTCCACGCGTGTGCACCATTCCCTGTTCAAATCCAAAAAGGTTCTGCGTCAGTTTTACGCTTACAGATGTTTGCGGACCGAAACGCGGCATGCCGCCAATATCGATGTTACCAAGGGACTCGCGACCGGGAACAAACGGTTGCAGAGGCTGCGTTGTATTACTCTCAACGTCCTGGCCCACACGAGTGCGCGCAAAGCTAAACCGCGATGTGTGAATCGTTCGTTCACTTTGGATGATGCGATGCTCAGCGGTGAAAAAGTGATTGCGTGATCTGAATGCGCGGGGAAACTGCGGATAGTCTGTGGGCAGCGCCTGATCGGCGTTATCAAAGGTGTAACGCGCAAACGACTGGTGGCGATCGCTCCAATTGCGGTCTATGCGACCCTGGGTGAAGTGCTGATCGATTTTGCGGTTAAAGCCGAAATTGAATTCAGCGAGACCGCCACCGAGATTTCCGCCGTTCGGCAACGGGTATTCGTTTAGATATGGTCGCACCGACGGATTGACGGTCACCGCACCACCGGGAATGTTGCCGCTGCGCGCCGCAAGATCCGGAACTACTGTGGAAATCGTTTGGCCAAGGTTTTCTCTTAACGACTCATATCCGACAAAGAAGAATGTCTTGTCCTTCTTGATAGGTCCGCCGAAGCTGCCCCCAAACTGGTTGCGCTTGAACTCAGGTTTACGCAGGCGGTCAAAGAAGTTGCGTGCATCGAAGTTATCGTTGCGATGAAACAGATAAAGACTGCCGTGGTAGTCGTTGGTGCCTGATTTACTGACCACGTTAATCTGGCCTCCGGAATTACGGCCAAACTCCGCTCCATAGGAATTAGCTTCAACGCGAAACTCGCGGATCGTCTCCACACCAAGCACGGTGCTGGCCGCGCTGCCCGCCGGCCCATTGGTAAAGTCGTTTTGCGGTGTGCCATCGAGCAGGTAGACGTTGGAACGCGGATCCTGTCCGTTGATACTCATGGCCAGTCCGTGAGCCACAACCGATCCGCCGTCGCGATGCGCGTACGGAATCACTCCCGGTTGCAGAAACGCCAGGTCGGTATAGTTTCGGCCGTTCAACGGCAAATCGCGAATCGCTTGTTCGTTTACCAGGTAGCTCAGTTCGGCTGTTTGCGTGTTGACGAGGGCTTCACCGCTGTTAATCGTAAGATCAGCGGTAAGCGTGCTGACTTTCATCACCAGCTCAACCGTTGTGGTGTCGTTGACAGTTAAAGTGACACCGGGGAAGTCGAGCGGTTCAAACCCCGTAAACTCGGCGTGCAGCGTATAGAGACCGACGGGCAGTCCGGGAAAAACGAACCTTCCTTCGTCTTCGCTCGTAGTAGTCCGGGAAAGTCCAGTCTCGGTATGATTCGCGGTGACTTTGACGCCAACCAGCACAGCGCCGTTTGTATCTTTAATGTCACCTGTGATTGTGCCGTTTGTCTGTGCCGTGGCAGTGAATGCAAGAATACAGAAAAGCCCAACGAGGCCTAAAAGTCTTTGAATAAAGACTGGAAACGAAAATTGCGAAAGATCCATCATACGTATCGCTCCGGTTTGATCATGCGGGCCATTAGGCCTGAATACGGCGTGTACTAGTTTTCAGTTTCACTACACTACCTGAAATCTTAGTGACTTGTAACGTAAGCTGTTCGTTTGCGGGGCCAGCTGACAACTTGCGATACTTCAAGTCTAACCGGTAAAAACATTCGGGCCTGTTCAGAAATTCCGTCCGATTTTTCGTAGTTCCCTCCGAGGAACTTTTAAGGAGATCCACCTTGAGATCAACGGCAGTCCAAACTCTGATGCTGGCATTGCTTATCCTGTTGCCGTTAACGCCATGGCGCAGACTCATCGAGCTTCGGTGCGAGGAACCGTCACTGATCCTAATGGTGCGGCGATATCCTGGCGCTGAGATAAAAGTTGCTAACAAGGCAACTGGAGATACTCGAGTTGTTCAGAGCGGCTCCGGCGGGGAATATGCAATTGTGTCGCTGGACGCCGGTGAATATAGCATGACTGTCGCCGCACCCGGCTTCATGCCGTTTCCTCAAGCGCTCACGCTGCAGGTCAATCAGGAACTTCGCGTCGATGTCCCATTACAGCTGCCGACCGTTCAGACAGACCAGCAGATGGTCGTGGCTGAACCTGATGACCTAAAGAAGGAATCGGCATCAATTGGAACCGTAATCGAAAATCGTCAGGTGAGCGGTCTACCGCTCGATGGCCGAAACTTTTATGAGCTCACCCTACTTGTGCCCGGGGCCGCGCCCGCTGCTCCAGGTTCTGCAGGCTCGGCTCGCGGAGACTTTGCTTTCAACGTCAACGGCGCTCGCGAAGACAGCAACAACTTTCTGCTCGATGGCGTCTACAACCTCGATCCCAAACTAAATACGTTTGGCGTTCGGCCACCGGTCGATGCCATTCGTGAGTTTGAAATGCTCACCAGCAGTTACGACGCTTCGTTCGGCCGCAACCCGGGTGCTCAGGTAAATGTGGTTTTGAAATCAGGAACGAATGAGTTGCACGGCTCGCTCTTCGAGTTTCATCGCAACGGCGCTCTTGATGCGCGCAACTTTTTTGCACCAGCTTCCGAGCCCAAGCCAAAATACCTGCGCAACCAGTTTGGCGGTTCGATTGGCGGGCCAATCAAACGAGATCGCACTTTCATCTTTGGCGACTATGAAGGCACGCGCTCACGTGAAGGTATTACGCGAATTACAAACGTACCGACACTGCTCGAGCGGCAAGGCGACTTCTCGCAAAGCCTGTTTGGGCTACCGATCGATCCTTTTACCGGGATGGTTTTTCCCGGAGGTGTAATTGATCCTCTGCGGATTCATCCCATCGGTCAAGCCATCGCTGCACTTTATCCGTTGCCCAATCGCAACGAGCCCTTTCGGAATTTTGTTTCCTCGCCGACGCAGCGTGATGATAACGACAGCTTCGACCTGCGCCTTGATCATCGCCTCACCGATCGTGCAGACCTGACGTTCCGTTACAGTTTCGGCGATCGCAATCTTTTCGAGCCCTTCACCGGACCGACCTTCTCGTTGGTCCCAGGCTTCGGCGACACGGTTAAGCGTCGCAGTCAAAACGCGATGGCCGCGCTAACTCTCGTGGTAACCCCAAACCTGGTTAATGAAACCCGCGTGGCCTTTAGCCGAGTCGCGGCCTCCGTTTCTCAGGAAGCCAGCCAACTCAATAGCGAACTGGGCTTGCCGACAATCTCGCCCAACCCCCGCGACGCCGGGTTGAGTTTCATAACCGTTACTGGACTTTCACCACTTGGCGACGAAGGCAACAATCCCCAGAAAAGCGTCACCAACGTCTATCAGATCATAAATAATTCGAGCTATTCGCACGGAAGTCACTTGATCAAGTTTGGTGGCGACATCCGCTTTTCACAGCAGAATGCGTTTAGGGATGTGGAATCGCGTGGCCGGCTTACCTTCTCGCCTTTTGCGCAAATTTCGGGTAATGCCTTAGGGGATCTGCTGCTCGGTTTCCCCTTACTTACCAGCGTCGCCCGCGTTGATAATCCGCAACAATTGCGCACGCGTAGTTACAACGCCTTCTTCAACGACAGCTTCCGGATAAATCCTCGTCTGACGCTGAATGCGGGTCTGCGCTACGAGTTCAACTCGCCGCCGGTGGACGCTAATGATCGCGCCAACGTTTATGATCTTGTTACGCGAAACCTCGTAGGCGTTGGGACCAACGGTGTGCCACGGGGCGGTATTGAGTCTGACAAGAATAACTTTGCGCCGCGGCTCGGCCTTGCTTGGACCATTGGAGAGGATGAGAAAACAGTCATTCGTGCTGGTTACGGTATCTACTACGATCAATCGGCACTCGCGCCAACGGAGGCGCTCTATTTCAACTCGCCTTACTTCGATAACAACATCTTCTTTTCATTACCAGGTCTGCCGCTGACCTTGAGCGATCCCTTTCCCGCTTTCTTTCCTTTTCCGCTTCCGGACTCCGCGCTCGCGATTCAGCGCGATCTGCGCACTGCCTACATGCAGCATTGGAACCTGAACGTGCAACGGGAACTTGGCAGCAAGAGCGTTCTGGAAGTTGCGTATGTTGGCTCAAAAGGGACGAAGCTGCTGACCGCGCGTGATATCAATCAACCGCAGCCAAGTGTGTTGCCGCCCGGTTTGCCGTTTGTGCCGCGTCCCGATCCGCGCTTTGACGACATCAACCTGCTCGAATCGCGCGCCAATTCGAATTATCACAGCCTGCAGGCTCGGTTGCAGCAACGGTTCTCGCGCGGACTGGCGGCCCTCGTCTCCTACACGTTCGCGAAATCGATCGACGATGCTTCAAACTTTTTCAGCAGCGCGGGCGATCCAAACTTTCCGCAGAATAGTTATGACGTCCGCGCCGAACGTGGCCGCTCAAATTTCGATGTGCGGCACCGTCTGTCGATTAGTTATTCGTACGATCTACCTTTCGGTAACAGCAACAGTTACTTCGCCGATAAGGGCTGGGTTTCCAAGCTCTTGAGCGGGTGGCAGACTTTCGGCGTGATTACTTTGCAATCCGGCCGGCCGTTTACGGTGGCTTTGCTTTCTGAAATCGATAACAGCGGCACTGGGCGTTCGATTCTTGGATTCGGAGCGAATGATCGACCCAATCTGGTCGGCGATCCGCAACTTAGTTCGCCCGCCACGGGGCAATGGTTCAACACAGCCGCTTTTGCTTTCCCGGCTCCAGGTACTTTTGGGAATGCAGGCCGAAACATCATCGATGGTCCAGGGTATCAAAGCGTGAATGCTTCACTCGTGAAGAACACAAATTTGACTGAGACCGTTAATCTCCAATTTCGCGTCGAAGCTTTTAATCTCTTCAATCGTCCAAACTTCAATTTGCCGGATAACTTTCTGGGTTCGCCGACGTTTGGTCAGATCACGTCAGCGCGCGATCCACGGCATTTACAGTTTGGCTTGAAGCTTTTGTTCTAGCGTCTTAAATAAAGATAGCGCGGAGTTAAGGCGCAGTGTCTTTGACTTCAGGTTCGCGGCAAGTCTCTGACTTCCCGGTTTACTTCATTCACCCATCAGGTCTTTGACCTGCGGACACCCTGAGGTCCGAGACCTTGAATTTGAATTGAACAGAAAGTCATAAACTTGCCGCGCACCTGAAGTCAGAAACTTGGCCACGAGGCTGTTATGTTCACTCGTCCGCTTCGCGGACTAGCATCAGGGAGAAATATATGAAAAATTTTGTCATGATCGCTGGACTGATTTTAGTTGCAACGGGTGCAGTCCTATTACCGGCACGAGCTCAAAACGCCGAAGAAGCGGCAGTGCGACAGGCGCTCGAACATTACTTCCGCGGTCATGCAACCGGACAAGGCGAGCATTTCCGCAAAATTTTCCATCCGGATGCCAAACTCTTTGCGATTCGTGAGGGAAAGTATTGGCAGTTGACGAGCGAACAATATATTGCGAATGCTCCGGGGACACCCCCTGCTGACGAAGCGCAAAGAAAGCGCGTTATCGAGAGCGTCGACATTGCCGGCAATGCCGCTATGGCGAAAATCGTGCTTGATTATCCCAAGACGAAGTTTACGGACTACATGTCTCTGCTGAAGATTGATGGTCAGTGGATGATCGTCAACAAGACATTCCACGCTGAGCCGAAGGCGAAGCCGTAGCTAGTAGGTAGAAGACAGTAGACCGGAGAAGTAGACAGAAGGCAGGGGACAGAAAGCATTTTCCAGCTATCATTTGGCATTTTTCATTTGCCATTGAACTGCTAGCGGCTAGCGGGCAATGACAAATGAGAATTTGAAAAGGTGAATTCAAGTTAGAAGTGCAACCCACGGGCCCGAAGGGCTAAAGTTAATAGCCACCCCCGTAAGGGCGTGGACACGGTTCCCAAATAAAAACAAGAGCGCCGAAGGTGCGAAGTGATGGGTCACCGCCCCTGCAATGCCGGTCCTTCGGACCTGGGACCGAATTCCTCGAGTGTTCCACGCCCTCCCGGGCGTGGCTATTAACTTTCAGCCCTTCGGGCCTGCGTTGCACTTCCACATTGAATTCGCGAATGATAGATGGAAAATGCTTTCTGGCTACTGTCTACTACCTACTGTCTACTTCTTACTGCGCTGCGATATTGTAAGCGGCCATCTGGGTCGCATTTCTCACCAGCAACTTGCCGTTCGCAATCGCCGGATTGTTCCAGATCTTACCTTCCAGTGCAGCAAAGCGCGCGACTTCGGTAAACGCTTCAGGCGTAGCCTTCACCAATGCCAGCTCTCCAGAATCGCACGTGATGATCAGATGACCACTCGCCAGAACCACCTGGCCATAACCGTAGCGGCCGCCCTTCCACTTGCGAACTCCCGTATTGACGTCAACACAACTCAAAATTCCTTCGTCTAGTCCGTAAACGTGGCCTTCATGAAGCACTGAGCTATTAAACTTGTTCTTCATGTTGATGTTTTCCCAGAGCGCTTTCGCAGAAAGGGTATTGCCGCTGCCGCTGATCTCGAGCAACGCCGCACCCTTGCCGTAACCAGCAGAAATAAACAGGCGATTCCTGTCCACGGGTATTGGCTGGGAAACATTGATTCCCATGTCGGTGTCCCAGATGTGGCTCCAAAGCAGCGCACCACTTTCTGGCACCAATCCCATAATCCGCGACGAGCTGACCACCACTATCTGGCGTCGGCCTGCGAGCGTAACCAGCATCGGCGATACGTAGGCCTGGGGATCGTTTTGCGATTTCCAAACAGGCGCGCCCGTTAATTTGTTGTAAGCCACGACTGATTTGCCTCCGGACCCGCCTGGCAAAACAATCACTTTATCGTCAACTATGAGAGGTGAAGCGGCCATCGCCCACTGAAGATTGGAGGCTCCGTTCTCCTTGAGGATATTGCGCCCCCAGGCAACGGCGCCTGTCTTCGCATCCAGACAGCGAAGTTCGCCGGTGGCGCCAAGGGCATAGATTCGACCCTCGTCCCACGTTGGTGTCGCGCGCGGACCGTCTCCATTCGCGTCGTTGTATTCGGCGTTCCAACCCTGAATCCAAAGCTCTCGTCCAGTATTGACGTCATAAGCCGACACTACTTCCTGACGTCGTCGCTGCTCGATTGTGTAAGCACGTCCATCGGCAACGACAAACGAGGCGTAACCAATTCCGATCGGTTGCTTCCAGATCGGGGTCAAGCCGTTTGCAGGCCACTGCGTCAACACGGCCATCTCGTCGTAACGGCCATCTCGATTCGGGCCGCGAAAATTGGTCCAGTAGTTTCGCGTCGCGTGCGCTGCCGCGGCATCAGTGCTTGGCCCCGGAGCACCAGGTTGGCCGGGTACAGGAGACTGTCCTGCTACGGCGGCTGGCTGAATCGCGGCTGCCGTCGCTGGAGCGGCCTGGGCTTGTTGTTGCGCCCGATGCTGCTCGACCGCGTCGAATTGGGCCTCATTACTGTTTCCGCCGCGCCAAGCCTTGAATGCCTGGAAGTAGACTCCGGTGAGAACGACAATGCCGACACTCGCCAAGACTTTCGCAACCATCGGAGTATTCTTCCGCATCCAGAGCAGCACGAGGCCGACTGGCGGCAGGATTACTGAGGTGGCGATTAGTCCGGTTAGCGATTGATACCAGGGCGTGGATTCCTGCGACGCAAACATCTTGAGACTCCTTTTGGCAAAGCGTGGACTCGCGAATCGGGAGCAAGTCTAACGCATTAGGCGAGAAAAACGGACGGACGAAAATTGCGCACTACTACTAGAAGAACAACGGTCCGCCTCGTCAATTTATTAACACTAAAAGCTTTGGTTTAGAGATTAGACGCAAAAGCCGCCGAAGTTGTTCCCTCCGGCGGCTTCCGATCAATGAAATCTGGGGTTAATTTCCGATTGCGAAAAGATTGTTCACACCGCGGATGAAAATCTTGCCGTCTGCAATTGCCGGGGACGCAAACACCGGTTCGCCCACCGAATTGGTCCCGATAATCTCGTGCTTAGGCCCTGCTTTCACGATGAAAGTCTCGCCTTCTTCACTCGTAATCAGCACCTTGTCCTCATAGGCCACTGGCGAAGCGGTGAATCCGATGGGTTTGGGCACGCGCCCTCCTTCGTACGCAACTTTTCCCGTTTTGGCGTCGAGGCAGGTAAGCGTGCCGTTGCCGGCCATCAGGTAAAGGTAGTCGCCATAAAGGATCGGCGACGGGACGTACGCCGTGCCTTTGTCGTACGACCATATCAGTTGCTTCGACCCGGTCACGTCTCCGCTACCGCCGCTCCGCAATGCCAGCGCAATCTTTTTGGGATATCCAGACGTAATCACCACCATATCGTTGGAGACCACGGGTGTATTAACGGCATTACTCTCGAGGCCCTTGTGCCGCCACAGTTCTTTACCTGTCAAGGGGTCGTAGGAAACGATCGCTTCCGCCGCACTAGCAACGAGCTCCGTTCGGTTTCCTGCTTTGACGAGCACGGGCGTGCTCCACGTCACATCAACCTTGCGGTTCGCGCGCCAAACCTCTTTTCCGGTCTTCTTATCGAATGCCGCGATGAAAGAATTGAACCCGCTTTCGTCGCACTGCATGATCACCAGATTCCCGTAGATGATCGGAGAGACACCGTAGCCGACACTCGCAGTTCCGAGTTTGCCGAGGTCTTGTTTCCACATCAGCTTGCCGTTCATATCGTAGGCATACAGACCTTCGCTTCCGAAGAAAGCGAACACATACTTGCCATCAGTCGCGGGGGTCGAAGATGCAAAACTCGCTTTCTTGTGGCGGCTGTCATGTACCGGACCTTCATACGCAACACGCTCCCAGAGGATCTTTCCCGTTTCCCGATCGAGGCAGATCACTTTGAACGTGTGTTTGAGATCGGCGCCGACTGCATCGGGATGGACGAAGTCGGATCCGTCTGACATCTTGTGCGTCACACCCGGCGTCCGTCCCGGAACCTTTTCGCCATCGAGGGCAGTTGTCAGAAAAATTTTCTTGCCCCAAACGATGGGAGAAGAATGGCCTCGCCCTGCGATCGGAGTCTTCCACTTAATGTTCCTGGTAGCGGTCCAGGTCGTTGGCAGATTCTTCTCAGTGGAAATTCCCTGCCCTGCCGGGCCACGCCACTGCGGCCAGTTGGCTTTGGCATTCGCTTCGAAGTTGAGCAGTAGTAGGGAGGAGATGCCAATGAAGAGAACTATGGCGATATGGTGACATGATTTCATTGTTGGATTTCCTTTGGGTCTCTTGATAGAAACGGTTACGGGAGATTGGCTCAATCAGACCACGTGGAAATGGTCAGTGTTAGTTATATACAAGTCTTATTCACACCGGGCTTCAGCCCGGTGATCCAGGTGCTGAATGCAATGGAACCGTTTCAACGGTAATGACATACTTGACTCATCAAGAATGGCATTCAATCACGATGTCGGCAGCGCCGGAAGGCGCGGGATTCAATAGCCATGGCCGTAAGGCCGTGGTTTGCAAGCCTCAGGATGAAATCGAGGCCCGCAGGGCCGACATTTGTTCGCTGCAAATTAATGCCGCACCTGCGGCGCTCAACTATTCATGTTTCCGGTCGACCACGGCCTCACGGCCGTGGCTATTTAATGACGGTCCTTTGGACCTCTCATGTCACTCTTTTTGCGGCGGGTTCTATTCGCCCGCGCTGAGTCAAGTATGTCATTGCCAGATGCCCCCCTTACCTTACGATCAATTGCGAGCCACCTTTGCCTTCGCCGGATCAGCAAACGCATAGACGTGATTGACTCCACGCACAATTAACAAACCATCGGAGATCGCCGGCGTCGCCATCATTACCTCACCCACCGGATTTGTAGATAGCAGCTCATATTTTGGTCCAGTCTTGACGACGAACACTTCGCCATCTTCACTTGAAAGGTAAAGCTTGCCGTCTGAAGCTACCGGTGAAGCAGTAAACGCGCCGCCCTTGCCACCTAATCTCTCCTGGTAAACCCGCTCGCCGGTCTTCGCGTTGTAAGCAGTCAAGACTCCCTGGTTGGAGCAGGTGTAAAGCAGGTCGCCATAAACGACAGGCGTCGGCATATATGGTCCGCCGCGCGTTTTGCTCCAGGCGATAAACTCATTCTTATCTTTCCCTTCCTTTAATGAAATATCGCCGTTCGCGCCGAGCTTGATCGCATAAATCGGCTGGATCGGACGATAACCACTGGTAACGAAAATGAGGTCATGAGCGACGAAAGGTGTGGGTGTCGTAACTTCCGAATTAGGCGTAAGCCGCCACAACTCTTTGCCGGTTGCCGGATCGTATCCCCGAATCGCACGCGAACCATTTGTAATTAATTCAGCTCGCGTCTTCCCTTCGTAAACCGTCGGCGATCCCCATGACGAAATCTCATCACGTAACGTTTTCCAAACGAGCTTTCCATTCTTCAGGCTGTAAGCGGCGATGTAGGAATCCTTCTGCACGTCTGCCTGAACAATAACCAGGTCTTTATAGATCACTGGAGAACTTCCGTACTCCCACTGGTAATCGGGATCGTAAAACCAGCCGGCGTCGAAGATGCCGAGATCCTGTTTCCACAGCAGCTTTCCGTTCAGGTTATAGGCGTACATCCCGTGCGAACCGAAAAATGCAATTAGGTATTTTCCATTGGTAACGGGTGTTGAATCGGCGTGCGTGGATTTCGGATGCCGCTTAACCCTGGGAATTCCTTCGTAAGCGACGCGCTCCCACAGGATTTTTCCCGTCTGTTTGTCGAGCGCATAAACTTTCCAGGTGTGTTTCGGATCATCTTTGACAGGCGCGACGTCACCGTAGAGTCCATAGCGCGTTTCATCTTTTGCGGCGCTGGTCACGGCAGTGGTAATGAAGACTTTGTTGCCCCAAATCACCGGGCTCGAATGCGCGAGACCTGGAATCTTTGTTTTCCAGCGGGTGTTGACAGCTTTCTGGGCGTCCCAACTAACAGCTGCCGCGGAACCCTCTACAACACCCGTGGCACCCGGCCCGCGAAACTGCGGCCAGTTCTGAGCTTGCGCCACTGTGACGAGAGCAATAACGAAAATTAGAGAGACGGTAATTTTTTTCATAATTGATTCTTTCGGTCTCAAAAGTCTCAGCAGTCTCAGGTCTCAGGTCTCAAAAGTCTAAGTCTCAGGTCTCAGAAGTCTCAAGTCTCATGTCCCAAGTTTCAGGTTTCGCGACTTGGGACTTGGGACTTGGGACACTTGGGACGGGGTCTTCTGCCGTCTGCCGTCACGGAACTCGCGTAAACATCGACTTCGTCGGCCCCTGTTGCAGTTCGAAGCTCGTCACCTTCTCGCCTTGTGACTTGAAGGTAATGACTATCCCGTCGAATGCGACTGGCCTGAACGTCACTTTGTCCGTTGCGAGCAAGACAATCGGCGGCTGCCCCGTGACTTGGGCAATGAATTTCTTTTCATTTCTACTAACAGTAACCTCGGTTCCTTGTTCGCTCTTGTACTTGCCTACGTACGTGTCCAGTGTTGGAGCATCAACGTCAAGCGGTGGAACAGCCCCCGCCTTCTTGAGAAGCTCTACAACCTCATCATTAATTTTCTCTGCTGCTGTCGCGGCCGCTAGCGCCGATGTGAGGGTGGCCGGTTTGGCGCCACCTACTTCCAGTCCGATGCGCACCAGAGCTATTTCGTTAGAACGGGCGCCGCTGAGGAGCACTTCATCGACACTGTCACGATCCTTCTCGACAATAGCGCGGACTGTTTCGTAGTGGTTGTTCTGCAGAGCCCAGGTTAGAGCGGTTGCCTGATAGAAAGTGTCTCTAACTTTCACATCGGCACCGCGCGCAAGCAATATCCTAACGACTTCTGTATGTCCGCGCTCAGCCGCTTTAAAAAGAGCCGTGGAGCCGTAACGAAACTTCGCATTTACATCGGCACCCTTGTCTAGCAAGGCCGTCACCGCTGCCGCGTCACCCTTGCGCACGGCTTCCCACATCTGATCGTTAAGCGATGGGGATGGACTAGCGACTTGGGCGATAACTGAAAGTGAGGCGATCAGCAACACCAGGGGCGACATGAATAGCTGTCTTAACTTCATGAAACTCCTCCACGCTTTTGGGTGTAGAACCTGTAGATGGTAAATTCAAGCAGGCAGAGAACGAGAACACGAAAGAAAACTGAATCACTGCAACGCGAATGTACGTATTCTACATCTTTAAGGTTGCACGCGGCACAGATACTTTTCGAGCTCTCATTAGTTGATTTTTGATCTCCTGACGACAATTCCCCCGGACAGACTAAGATGCGATCCAAAATGACTAGACCTTCGTCCATTTATTCGTACTTCATGCTGATTTTACTCGCAGTCCCAGCCGTAGCGAACGACTGGGCTGAGTGGCGCGGGCCGGCTCGGAACGGCATCTCTCTGGAGAAAAATCTGCCCACCAAGTGGTCACCTGCCGGCGAGAACCTTGCCTGGAAAGCTCCCTACGGCGGCCGCTCGGCGCCAATCGTGGTCGGCGATCATGTCTACCTGCAGAACACCGCGGGCAAAGGTGAACTCGAACAAGAGCGAGTGATGTGTTTCAACGCCGACACCGGAAAGCTGCTTTGGGAGCATCGCTTCAATGTCTATCTCAGCGATGTACCGCCGCATCGCGTGGGTTGGGCCTCGCCCGTCGGCGATCCGCAGACGGGAAACATTTTCGTCTTCGGCGTGGGCGGCACCTTGTTGGGAATGAACAAAGACGGAAAAGTTCTTTGGGAGCGATCTCTGGGAGAAGACTTTGGTTTGCTGACAACTCATGGCGGACGCACAGTCTCTCCGATCATCGACGGCGATTTGGTAATTGTCAGTGGCGTTACTTTCCAGTGGGGACAGCACGGTCGCGGCGCTCATCGCTTCATGGCTTTCGATAAGAAGACCGGAGAGACGATGTGGATTAGCGCTCCTGGCGGACGACCTTATGACACGACTTACGCGCCGCCAATCATTGCCAACATCAACGGCACGAGACTGCTGATTCAAGGGGCGAGCGACGGAGTAACCCACGCAATTGAGCCGCAAACCGGTGAACCGGTTTGGAAGTACGAAATCAGCAAGCGCGGTTTGAACACCGGCGTGGTCGTGCATGGCACAACTGCAATCCTCACGCACAGTGAAGAAAATCTTGACTCCAGCGAAATGGGCCTGATGGTGGCGGTGGATGCTGCCTCAAAAGGTGAGATCAAAAAGGAGCAGGCTAAGTGGACGATCTACGGTTGGCAGGGGGGCTTTTCTTCCCCGGTAATCGATGGTGATCGGCTCTATCACATCGACAACGGCGCAAACATCGCGGCGTTTGACGTGAGTACAGGCAAGCGGCTTTGGTTGCACAACCTGGGCACGATTCAAAAAGCCTCACCCGTACTCGCAGACGGAAAACTTTACGTCGGTACTGAAAACGGCAAGTTCTTTATTCTCAGACCAGGCCCCACCGGCGTGGAGGTGCTTGATCAAGATCAACTCGGAACCGAGGCAGTGCCCGAAATCATCATCGGCTCAGTCGCTGTGTCTAACGGACGCATCTTCTTCGTCAGCGATACAAACCTCTATGCCATCGGCAAGAAGACTCCACAGCAAGTCGGGCCGGCCAGCAACACTCTGGAAACGGCCCCGGCTACGAGCACAGTGGCTCATGTCCAAGTGGTCCCCACTGAAATGATTCTGAAACCAGGGGCGAAGGCGAACTTTCGTGTGCGCTTGTTTGATGAACGGGGTGTGTTCATTCGCGAAGAGCCCGCGGCTTCCTGGTCACTCGATAAGCTGCAAGGGTCGATCGCGAATGGGCAATTAACAGTGCCGGCTGACTCAATTGCCCAAGCGGGTTTGGTAAAGGCGATGGTCGGCGGAGTTTCCGGTTCGGCAAGTGTCCGTATATTTCCGGCGCTCCCCTGGTCCGAAAACTTCGATAGCATGGAAGCGAATTCTCTGCCACCAACCTGGGTAAGTACGACGATGAAATACATTGTGCGCGAGGTGAATGGCAACAAGGTTCTGGTTAAGACTACAGAGGGCTCTTCGTTGCTAAGTCGCTCGCGCTCTTACTTTGGCCCCTCAGATTTTTCAAACTTTACAGTCGAAGCCGATATCAACGCCTCACAAAAGCGAAGGCAGCAGGGTGACGCGGGGGTAATAGCGCAGCGGTATGTGTTGACACTTTACGGGAACAGCCAGGCACTTCACATTGAGCCCTGGCAACCGGAAACGGCCCGCACAGTATCAATGCCTTACGCATGGAAGCCCGACACCTGGTATCGCATGAAACTTCAGGTTGAAAATCAACCGGACGGAAAGGTGCGTGCCCGCGGGAAAGTTTGGCTCGCGAGCGAAACGGAGCCAACTGCCTGGATGATCGAACGCATCGATCCAATTCCCAACAGGCAGGGTGCTCCGGGCATCTTTGGCAATGCGCTCGCGGAGATCTATTTTGATAACCTAAAGGTGTATGCGAATAAGTAGGCAGCAGTCAGGAGTCAGGAGTCAGAAGGCGGTAGGCAGAGGTTAGTAGGCAGTAGTCAGATCAGGAGGAAACTTGTGAAGTATTTGAAGAATTTAATAGGAATCAATCAAAGTTTAATTAGGGTCAATAGATTCACTACGATAAGTCGCGTATTAGCAGTACTACTGGCTACTGGTTATTGTCTACTTACTACTGTTTTTCCCGCAGCTGCTTCCGATCCAGGCGGCAGCGATTGGCCGATGTGGGGCGGCACCCCCGACCGCAACATGGTTTCGAGTATGAAAGGCTTGCCCATCGACTGGGACGTGAAAACAAAAAAGAATGTGAAGTGGGTGGCGCAGCTTGGCTCGCAAACTTATGGCAACGCCGTTGTTTCAGGCGGCATTGTTTTCGTCGGTACAAATAACGAAGGCCTGCGCGACCCTAAAGTCACTGGCGACAAAGGCATCCTGATGGCTTTCCGCGAAGCCACTGGTGAATTCTTGTGGCAGATGGTGCACGACAAGCTGGCCGCTGGTCGCGTCAACGATTGGCCCTACCAGGGTGTTGCCTCTTCGCCTCTCGTCGAAGGCGATCGCGTCTATTACGTTTCCAATCGCGCCGAATTGGTCTGTCTTGATACGGAGGGGTTCCGCGACAAAGAGAACGACGGACCGGTCACCGATGAAAAACTGGCCGGAGAGGCCAATGGTGACGTTGTCTGGCGTTTCGACATGATTGAAGAAGTAGGGTCCCTCCCGCATAACCTCGCGAATGCATCGCCCGTTTCTCATGGTGATCTGATCTTCGTCAGCACTTCGAATGGCCAGGATGAAAGTCATGTAAATGTACCGTCGCCAAAAGCGCCGGCGATCATCGCCGTCAATAAGAAAACCGGAAAACTCGTTTGGGAAGACAACTCAGTCAACGAGCGCATCCTGCATGGGCAGTGGAGCTCGCCTACTGTAGGAACCATTGGCGGCGTCGTGCAGGTGATTCACGGTCAGGGCGATGGTTGGGTCCGAGGCTACGAAGCACTAACAGGGAAGAAACTTTGGGAGTTTGATCTGAATCCAAAAGATTCGGTTTGGCCCAAGACTCGCAACGAGGTAATCAGCACGCCGGTGGTTTACGAACAAAAGGTTTACATCGCCAACGGGCAGGATCCGGAACACGGCGAAGGTGTCGGCCACATGTACTGTATCGACCCAACCAAGCGCGGCGACATCACCAAGACCGGAATGGTTTGGCATTACGACAAGATTCGGCGTTCGATTTCCACCGCAGCGATCAAGGATGGCATCGTCTACCAGTCGGACTTCAGCGGCTTTCTCCACGCCCTCGACGCGAAAACCGGCCAGGTGTACTGGACACACGATCTTTTCGCCGCGATCTGGGGTTCGCCGATGTTGATCGACGGAAAAATTTATCTGGGTGACGAAGACGGCGACGTGTTGATCGTGCAGGAAGGTAAGACCAAGAAAATCATAGCCGAGGTCAACATGGGAAGTTCGGTCTACTCGACGCCGGTTCCGGCCAACGGGACTTTGTATATTACGAACCGGAATCAGCTGTTCGCGCTCGCCGCTCCACAAGCTGCGCCACCGGCTAAATAGCTTTAAGAGACTGGGACTGCCCAGTCAGCAGGTGTATCAGTCAGGATGCTGAGCATTCTATTGAGTGAGGATTCTGTTGAGTGAGGCATCCTTCCCTAAATGAGCATTGCCGTCTTCTTTTGAATGAATCAGATTGAGTTCAAACTAGCGACGCGACTGGTGAACGGTCCAGGAGCTCTTGATCAACTGGGAACGCGCGCCCGTGAGCTGGGATTCAGGCGCGCGTTAATTGTCACTGATCATGATCTCGTTAAGGTGGGCTATTTGGAACGCGCTAACAACCTGCTCCATAAGCTCAATATAGAAACGTTCTCATTTCATGATTTCGGGACTGATCCTGATTCAGACACCATCGAACGCGGCCGCGCTTTCGCTGCCGATCTAAACGTTGACTCGATCATTGGCCTCGGCGGCGGCAGTTCGCTCGATTGCGCCAAGGGGATTAATTTTTTACTAAGCAACGGCGGACGGATTCACGATTACGTCGGCTACGGCAAAGCGACGCGTCCGATGCTGCCGATGATTGGTATTCCCACAACATCAGGCACCGGCAGTGAGGTTCAAAGCTATGCGGTAATTTCTGACGCGAAGACTCACGTCAAGATGGCCTGCGGCGATACGCAAGCAGCGTTTCGCCTGGCGATCCTTGATCCGGAACTGACTCTTTCCCAACCGCCTGCCGTTACGGCTGCCTCCGGATTCGATGCTCTCGCTCACGCGGTGGAAACTTACGTCTCAACCAGTCGCACGCCGTTTTCAGAATTGTTTTCGCGTGAAGCCTGGCGTTTGCTCGAAGCAAATTACGAGACGCTTTTTCGCGAGCCGAAGAACCTCAAGGCGCGCGCCGCAATGCAATTGGGCGCCTGTTACGCTGGCATAGCTATCGAGAATTCGATGCTTGGCGCCACGCACGCCTGCGCAAACTTGCTGACTGCGCGATACGGCACGGTTCATGGCGTTGCGCTCGCGATGTTGTTGCCGACCGTCGTGCGTTGGAACGCGAATGTAGTCACCGAGCGCTACGCGAGTTTGGGTGAGCTGGCAACGCAGCTTCCGGCTACAGAAACATCCGGGCAGCCTGAAGGTTACGCAGCAGTAGAAGCTTTGGCGCAGCGCCTGGAACAACTCGCCGCCGCCGGTGGCTTGAAAACGAGTTTGTCGGCTAATGGTATTCCGCACGCTGATCTGCGTTCCCTGGCTGATGAAGCCGCTACGCAGTGGACTGGGCGTTTCAATCCGCGGCCATTCGATGTGAACGGAGCGTTTGAGATCTATCAGGCAGCGTGGTGACAGTTTCGAGTCCAGTGTTTCGGGTTTCGGGATTCGGGTGGTGGTGCCGGGTATCCGGTTTCGAGTATCGGTATCGTGTATCGGGTGTTGCAGATAGGGTTTCTGGTGCAGGTTGAAGTTAACGCCGAAGGCGTTTCGCAAATTTCAGCCCAGGGTTTGCTTTGAAACCTCGGGATAAGATTCATGTTGTTTGTCGCAACTCTGTAGGAGTTGCGACCCATTTTTTATTATTGACGAAACTCTTTCAGGGTTTCCGTCTTCGGAAATTAGCCAACGCCTTCGGCGTTTAACTTAAACTGCGCCAGTACCCGGATTTCGGGTTTTCGTTCCGAGTTTCGAGTCATGACCAAGCACGCTAAACTTTTCCTGGTTGCTACTGCCTTCTGTCTACTGAACTACTTCCCTGCGCGCGCACAGGACGCAGCTGCCGATAATTGGTCGCAATTTCGCGGGAATCAAAATCTTACGGGCGTCTCGCTCGGCAATGTGCCTAATAACCTCAAACAGATCTGGACGTACGACGCGGGGGATTCAATTGAATCTTCGGCAGCGATCGTCGGTGGCACTGTCTTTGTCGGTTCCCAAAAAAGTGAACTGACGTCACTGAGTCTCGACAATGGGTCGGTTTATTGGAAGTACAAAATCGATTCACCAATCGGCGAATCCTCTCCCGCCTACAGTAATGGCGTGGTTTACGTGGGCGACCTGGGGGGCTGGCTGCATGCGGTGAACGCCACGGACGGCAAAAAGATTTGGGCGTTCAAAGCCGGCAATGAGATCAAGTCGTCGCCGGTCGTGGTCGGCGATCGTGTCCTGATCGGATCCTATGATCAGCACTTGTATTGTGTCTCGACTCGCACCGGCACGCAGTTATGGAAAGTCAGAACCAATGGACCTGTGCATGCAACACCCAGCGTCTCCGGAGGCGTGGCCTATATCGCTGGCTGCGATGAACTGTTTCGCGCGATCCGCATTGCCGATGGGCGCCAGTTGTTTGCCGTTTCATCGGATGCCTACACCGGCGCCTCGCCCGCCGTGCGCGGAAATGCTGCTTACTACGGGACCTTCGACAACGAAGTCTTAATGGTTGACCTTACCGCTCATCGAGTCGGCTGGCGCTTCCAACATCCAGAACGCAAGTTTCCTTTTTATTCGTCTGCGGCTGTGACGAACGATCGCATCGTAGTCGGCGGTCGCGACAAGTTTGTTCATGGTTTAAGTCCGGATGGAAAGGCTGCGTGGGCGTTTGCGACTAAAGCGCGGGTGGAATCGTCACCGGCAATCGCGGGGGGGAGAGTTTTTATCGGTTCAAACGACGGCAGGTTTTATGTGCTCAACTTAAGCACGGGCGCACTAATCTGGGAGTTCAACGCAGGCGCGCCACTCTCAGCCTCACCGGCGATCGGCCGCAGCCGGATAGTCATCGGCGCCCAGGATGGCAAGCTTTATTGTTTTGGATGAAAAAGAAAGTCCAATGTCCAACGTCCAAAGTCCGCTAACTTCCCCTTTTGGAAACAGTCGACGGTAAGAGATGTCGCCCGCCATCCGCTAAACAGACGTTGGACTTTGGACAGTGGACTTTGGACATTGGACCGAATAGTTATTTCGGAAAATATTTTTTGATCGTCGCTGCCTTCGGTTTCGCTGTCACTAACGAAAACACAATCATCAATAACGCCGAGATGATCACCATCGGCACCACCGGCATAAAACCGAAAACTGCCGTCCCGCCTGGAGTTCGTGTTATCACTTCTAAACCGCCTGGAGCCCAGGACACTATCGCAGGTCCCGGAGCGGGCGCCGGCACCACGTGTTGAAAGATCGCCACCGCAGCGACTGCTGAGGCAACAAACACTGTCGAAGCAAGCGCGCCCCACTTCGTACTTCCCCTCCAGAATAACGCCGCGATCAGAAGCGGCGACAAAGCAGCAAATCCGGAAAATGCGTACTGAATCGCGAGCTCAAAAATTGTTTCCGGCGCCTGCAGCGCTACCGTGTACGCGAACAGCGTAATCAAAACAATAAAGATGCGCCCCGTTTGCACCTGCACTTTTTCCCCGAATCGGCGTTTACCTCCATAGAAGGCGAACACGTCCTCAGTAAACATCGTCGAGAGCGCCAGAATCTGCGAGTCGCTTGCCATAACCGCTGCCATGATTCCAGCGCCAAGCAAACCGGCAAGCCAAAGCGGCGCATAGCGCTTCAGCAGTATCATGATCACATCATCGCCTGCCGCTTTTTCCCGCAACTCATCGCGTTGTTCGGGCGCCATGGTCCTTCCCTGAGTCGCCAACACGCGTCGTGCTTCCTGCTTCGCGCGAATCTCCGGCACATCTGAGACACGGTTCGCCATTACGCCAAGAAATACACAAGGCAGCCAAATGGCGAGGATGCAAATGGGATAGAAGATGACCGTCTTCTTAAATTGGCCCATCTTGCGCGCGGTCAAACAGAAAATCAGGATATGGGGAAATGCGATCGCTGAGAGGGGAATAAAGGTGTAGCTGAAGAAGTAGAGCGGCGAGATTCGCTCGCGTGTCATTAAAGGAGCAAACGCCGGAGCTGCCAACATTGACTGCGCGGCATTACGAAAGCCGCCCATGCCGGTTCCAATCACAATCAGCGCGACTGCGCCAAACAAAAGAAACAAAACTGTCTGGAAGGTGTTGACCCAGGCGGTGCCGCGCATGCCGCCGAAGAAGACGTAGCTCATGACCACCATCGCTACGATCGCGCCACCAAACCAGAAAGGCACTACACCGCCGCTGATGGCGTTAAGTGTGGTGCCGCCGCCCATGATCCCGATGATGATGTAGGGCACAAGCAACACTGCTTGCACGATAAAGATCACTGTCCCGATGTGACCGCACTCCCAGCGGTCGCGAAACATCTGCACGGGCGTCATGAAGCCATACTTCTTTCCCAGGGCCCAGACCCGCGTGCCAACGAGAAAAATTGAGAGAGGGATGATCAGTCCGGAAGAAGAAGCCATCAGTCCGAACGTGACGATACCGTTGGAGAAGGCGTGGCCTGACGATCCCAGGATCGCGAAGGCCGTCATGTTTGTGCCGAAGAGTGAAAAGAGAAAAACGAAAGGACCGAGCGAGCGACTAGCTAGAAAGTAGTCCTCAGCCTTTTCTTTGCCCTTGGCTTTACGGAAAGCGAAGATTCCGATGTAGAGGACGGCGGCGAGATAGAGAAAGACAACGATTGCAGGAATCACTAGCGGGCGTCCTCCTGACGTTCTTGAGCTTCGACCTCACGCTCGAGATGACTGGGCCAGGCAAACTTCACGAGCAGCCACATGAAGAGTGCGGCGGCGATGGAGAAGCAAGCCTGATAGAAGAGTCCGATGGGTACGAAGCCAAACACCACCGGATGGGCCGTGCGCCAGAACCAAAAGTCCTGGTGCAGGATGTAGAGCACAAGGAACGCAAGAACCAGAAGGATTCGTTTCATGATCGTCTTAGTGTCCGAGACGGACCTTTGGGATGTCTTTCAAAAAGGGACTTTGATCCTTGGTCTTTGAACTTCGGACTTTGGTCTTTGGACGTCGCCACGTTTGACGTTGGACTTCGACAATCAAAAACCGAAGACCGAAGACCGATTTACTGACTGCCTAGTGCCTACTATCGACTGCCTACTGTGATGCTGGTGCCCCCGGCGCGATTCCAACGCGCGACCTTCCGCTTAGGAGTGGCTTTCCGAGAGCTAGCAGTATCGCAGTTTACAGAATCTCTTGGGAAATTAGCTAATGCATAGTGTGCATAGCTTGCCGTTCTTGTTGTGTTTGAAGGTTGCTGAGCGAAGAGTTGAGCGAAGTTCTATACTGACCTATGCAGGTACAAAACGACCGGAGCCTGACTGCTCAGGAGGACAAGAATGGAAAGGCTAACAAACGTGCGAAGCTGGGCACTAGCTGTGCTCATCTTCCCCGCTGTGCTCACTTACCTCGCGCTGGTTTTACCGGTAACCTACAGCAATAACTTGCCGGGCATTCTTAAGCTGGCTCTCTATATGGTGGTTCTCAGTTTTATCCTTATGTTGCTCGGTGTCGCATGGGAGACTCTCAAGGACATCGTTCACAAGAGACGCCCTAACCTATACGCCTCCGCCTTCCTGCTCTCCGTTCTTGTTTGTGTAGCACTTGCAGGAGCTGTAGGGACAGCAGTGCTAATTGCCGCGAGCGTGGGCGTAGTAACAGCGGCAGTCTATAGCGATTCATAAACCTTAAGGCTCGAATTTTGCGGGGAGTTAGAGTGACGGGTTAGCTTTGAGGAGAGCGGCAGGACGAGCGCCCGGGGTAACTACTGTTAAGTAACCCTCACTTCCGTAAACGCCCTTCCAATTACCTTTTGTAGTTGTGTCTAGCCCAACAAACTTGGCCGTGCTCGGTGCGACATTCGGAACCGACCCGGGTCGGAGCGGTCCGTCCGACCGGTCACCGATTGACGCGGACGAAGGTGGACCAACGACAGGCGGATTAGTTAACCAGCCATTGCCAAAAAGAGCCACTGCGGCAGTTAACGCAAAGCCCGCCAACGGTAGGAGAGATTTCTTTGGGGGATGCACCACAATTTGAATCGTGACGGGTTGCTTCCTCGCCAAAGCCTTGCGCTGGCGTTTGCTTTTTTTTGATTTTGTGCGTCGTCGTCCCACGATTTTGATTAAACAGGTGTGGTACTTACTTTGTCAACAACTAGTTTTCGTAATAGTTTTCTGGGCTTACGACTCGATTGACCCTGTCTAGTTATTAAGGAGAATCCACAATGATTAAGACACCCAACAACGTTCTCGAATTCAAACGACCAACGCCTGCTCCGTCAAAGGAACCGATTAGAGAAGCTACTGAGAAGCTGCTAGTGGAGTTTCAAAACAAACTCCGCGAGCTGAGAGAGAAACAGCAATCCTAGGTTCCCGTATAGAAACTCGTGAAGCAGAAGCCCCTGTTACTCGCCGGGGCTTTTTTGCTGCCTTCAGCGATGCGTCTCGGAGGGAGAACTGTCATGAGATAGAATGCCCAACAGTTTTCGGGAGGTAGCATGGCAGGCGCGAAGCAACACGTCCTACCCAGATTTTTACAAAAAGGCTTTGCCAGCAGGCTGGTCAAGAGACCAAACAGGCAAGACTTCGTCTATACGTGGGTTTATCGCAAAGGTGTGGAACCGTTCGAGAGTAAGACTGAGAATGTCGGTTTTGAAAAAGACTTCTACAACGAGGGGGAGCTGAATGTTGATGATGAGATTACTGACTTGGAGAGAAGCTTCGCAGTAATGCTTGATGAACTACGAGCGAAAGATGATGGTTATAAGATTCGCAGTCCTGATATTGCAGATTTTGTCGGTCACCTTAGCATAAGAACCAAGCATCTTCGAGATACCCTCATAGATACAGCAGAAGTCTTTTCTACCATGATGTTTGAGTACCTCGCAGACTACAAAAAACTTAGAGCGGTTTCGCTCGAATATCATAAGAGACACCCTGAAGTCATCAGAAAAGCACTTGACGAGCACCTAAATAAAATGCCGCTAACAAGGTTCGAGAGACTTCGGGCACGGGAAGCTGCGCTCTTAAAGGTTCGTCCTGAAAACATAGTGGCCTTGATGGATAAGGACCAATCAGAGTATGAGTTTATCTTCGGAGCACTCGGCCCAGTCATGCTAGAGAAGATACCTGCAATAGCCAGAGAAGGGCATGTTAAAGCGCTCGCGAAAAGTTTAATACCCGAACCGCGAAGGGATGAGTTCCGCTCGCTCCATTGGTTTGTTTGCAAGTCCTCTAACGCGTTAATTCTTGGTGACGTTGGGTGCTTGTTTGAAGTCGCCGGGCCGAAACAGTATATGGCCCTATCCAGTAAAGCGGACGAACTCACAGCTATATACCTGCCAATCTCATCGGACACACTTATAGTAGGGACTCGTTCGGTTTCAAAGCCTCAAGTTGACTTCAATGCACTCAATCAAACCTTTGCTGAGTACAGTAGAGAATTCTTTATATGTCGTGAGTCTTCTAACGAGAAGAGAAACTTTCAATTACTGCTTGGCAAAAAAGCGCAGTTGTTTAGTGATGCAGAGATGGAAACGCTAATGAACGAGGGATTCAATGAAGCTTAATTTCAGGACTGCAAGTTTACTTAGCATTTTAGCAACATGGCGTTTTAAGGACCTGTGAGGCGTTTTCAGCCGCTAACTCGGGTCATTGGCTTGAAAGGGCTAATTTAAGACTAAAACGATGCAAAAACATTGAGCAAATTTGAAGGTTTTGGAGGCTGATTTTGAGGGTTAGAACTTCCGAACCACAATTATTATCGAAGTATGTAAGCAGCCATCACGCTGGTGATTAACGACACCACCCCAGCTACTACTACGCCCATTCGCCATCTTTCTTTATCATCGTCTCTCTTCTTGCCTCGACCGACAGCAAAAACGCCCATTGGAAAGATGAACTGCATCAACTGAATTATCCGGTTAAAAACGAAGGTACCCACCACGAGAACGACAAGTGAAGCTAGTACGAAGAAGCCGACTGTTGGTAAAGATGCATTAGCGATGTCCGAGACTAGATTCTTAACTGTATACGAAGATTGATAATTACTCACTACTGAGTACATCCAATAAAGTTGACTAAGAAATACCAATACTATCCAACTATTCTTTGCTATCCACGCGTACCACGGCTTCATTGCAGTGAGTCGCTCTTCGACTTCCTTCACCATCTTGGTGACGTATTCCTCATCCCCTTTAATGTAGTAAGAGACACTTGTACCAAACCAATTTCTCGGGTTGCTCAGGACGAGAGTGACATTTTTGGTGTAACTATTCGGCCCCACAGAAAAAAGTAACTCAGTGATTTCTTTATTTGGGGGATTCTCGAAGCGAAGGAATTCTTCTAGCGATGCAAACTTTCGCGTGATGGTATCTCGGCACTTAAGCTCCAATGTCATATGACTTTCTTGAGGAAACAATGCGTAAAGACTTTGAAGCTCTTCCGGCGTGAGCACAAAGGCTTGTGACTTGTCTTCGCTTTTACTCGTTTCCATTGAGGGATTGTGAGCTGTGTGTGGGTTATCTGAGCTGGCGCTTTATATCAGGGAGGTAGGCTTAAGTAAAGTTTCCAAAATAGGAAGTGTCGTTAGCACATGATATGTCCGATCGAATTAACACATGAAGTGTCCGATCTGAGCGGTGGGGGTCGACCTGCATGACAGGATGGAGTCATGCAGCAAATGACACCGGCCGCAGTGGAGCGGGCGATGAAACTACAGGACGTAATGTTGCGGGCAATGGCCAAGCGGATCACCTGGTTTCAGGCAGCGGAGATCCTCGGGATCAGCTGCCGACAGATGCATCGTTGGCACACCCGGTTTGAGCACGAAGGGTATGAGGGACTGTTTGATCGGCGGCGCGGAGTGCCCTCGCCGAAGCGGGTGCCGTTGGCGACGGTGGAGGCAGTGCTGCGGTTGTACCAGGAGCAGTACTTTGACTTCAACGTGCGGCACTTCCACGAGAAGCTGGTGGAAGAGCATGGGATCAAGCTGAGCTACACCTGGGTGAAGCAAGCATTGCAGGGAGCGGGATTGGTGAAAGCGACGCGGAAGCGTGGGCCACATCGCAAGCGACGACCGCGGCGACCATTACCAGGAATGTTGCTGCACATTGACGCCAGCAAGCACCAGTGGTTCTGCGATCATCGCTGGTATGACTTGCTGGTGCTCATGGACGATGCCACCAGTGAGATCTATTACGCCCAGTTGGTCGAGGAGGAATCGACGCGCACAGTGCTGGCCGGATTGCGCGAAGTGATTGAGCAGCAAGGTGTGTTTTGTGCGCTTTACAGCGATAGAGCGACGCATTTCTTTCTCACACCCAAGGCTGATGAGCCAGTGGATCACACGCGGCTGACGCAAGTGGGCAGAGCGTTGCGACAGTTGGGGATTCAGATGATTCCCGCTTATTCACCACAGGCTCGTGGTCGCAGCGAAACAGGCTTTGGCACCTGGCAGGGGCGGCTGCCTCAGGAACTGCGACTGCGAAAGCTCAGCACCGTGGCTGCCGCTAATCAGTTTCTGCGTGCTGAGTATGTGAAAGAGTTCAATCGTCGCTTCAGCGTCAAAGCTACGGAGCGTGGGACAGCTTTTGTACCAGTGCGGCGCAAGGAGTTGGACCTCGTCTTCTCCCTCCAACATGAGCGGGTGGTGGCGCGGGATAACACGGTGAGCTTTGCCAATCGCGTCTGGCAGCTCGAGCGCTCCAAACTACGAGCTACCTTAGCCGGCTGCAGAGTTACGGTGCACGAGCATCTGGATGAGACCATCTCGATTACCTTTGGTCCCCATCGCGTGGGACGCTACACCGCTGACGGCCAACCAGCTATGGAAATGACGCCGCCGCGGAAAGCGACCAAACCCGTCGCTTCCCGCAGCAGCTTGGAAAAGTCAGGCCAAAAAGCCGCCTGACTTTCCCACATTCCCACAGCTACTACTGGGTAAACAGATGAGAACTATAAAAACAAAACCGGACACTCACTTGCTAATAACACCGGACATTTTAATTTGCTAACAACAGTTTCCAAAATAGGAAGCCCGCCAAGTGGGGACCTAGCAGGTTTCTTTTCAAGTGACGCTGCGGCGTCTTACGCTCTCTTCGCTACCTTATTATGCTTTCAACTAGAACCTTAGCCTCCCGCGCTTCGCCTTCTCTTTGTAGGTCTGCACCCCGAATCCAAAGAATGCCGGGGTAGTCTTCGCTGCACCTATCAAGCCCTCCTCTTGCATAGCTTCATAGAAGTCTCTTGCCCCTAGCGGGGTGAGCCTGTCAGTGACGCCTTTCTTAACACTGAACGGCTCGCCTAGGTACTCATGCTCATCAAACCAGTCAGCAACAAAGCTAGCCTCTGGGGATAGCTTGGACCGACCGAAACGAAGAGCAATGCTGCCCGCTGATTCTTTGTTTTAAGGAGGTGAGTGAAAATTGAGTGAAGCGATTTACACTATCAGTCCGAAACTACGATTTAATGGTGCCCCCGGCGCGATTCCAACGCGCGACCTTCCGCTTAGGAGGCGGACGCTCTATGCAGCTGAGCTACGGGAGCACGAACTCGTGAATCGTAAATCGGAAATCGTGAATTGTATAGGAGGGCTTTCGGTTTTTGGTTTGGTCTTTGGTCTTTGGTCTTTGAGCCTTGGCTCCTGCGTCGCGCGGAACTCAAACCAGGCAAAACAGTCAAAGATCAAAGCTCAAAGACCAAAGACCGTTTTCACGATTGATACTTAATCAGCGACTTCACCTCATAACCTTCAAGCTTCTTGCGTCCGGGTAAAAACTCCAGCTCCACCACGAATACGAGACCCACAACTTCGCCTCCGAGTTGCTCGACCAGCTCAACAACCGCCTTTGCGGTGCCGCCCGTTGCGAGCAAATCGTCAGCGATCAAAACGCGATGACCATTTCCGATCGCGTCGCGATGAATCTCAAGCGTGTCCTGCCCATACTCAAGATCGTACGAGATTGAAGCGCACTCCGCGGGTAGCTTGCGCGGCTTGCGTACCGGAACGAACCCAGCGCCCAGGTGATAAGCTAGCGCGGGCGCGAAGATGAATCCGCGCGCTTCAACTCCGATGACGACGTCCACCTTCATGCCGTCGTACTCTGCTGCGAGAGCATCCACAGTTCCCTTTAAGCCCTCGGGATGCTTTAGGAGAGTGGTGATGTCATAGAAGTTAATGCCAGGTTTCGGGAAGTCAGGGACTTCTCTAATTAGTTTTCGGAGGTGATTCATAGATTGATTGGTCTTTGGAACTTTGAACTTTGAACTTGGTGCCTTTGAACCTTGGATGAACTTGGACTCGCGAACTCGAAGTCGGAACTCGGAACTCGGAACTCAAGATTCATAACACAATCAAAGTACAAAGTTCTAAGCTCAAAGCACCAGATGCGATTATCTTTCAATCAGAAAACTAACGTAATTCCCCGTCGGTTCAAGAACCAATTCTTCAACCTGACTTACCGACGCCCATTGTGGGCCAGCGGCCAGATCATGCTTGAAAGCTTCGACACTCGCTGCGGTTCCTTCAGCAAGCGATTCGACACTGCCATCCGGCATGTTGCGCACATAGCCTACGACCTGGTGACTTGCCGCGGCCCGCTGGGCGAAGAATCGATAACCAACTCCTTGCACGTCGCCTCGAATCAAAAATTTTCTAGCTACCCTGTTTGCCATGTTAAGCCTTCTACCTTAATAACGCGGCTTGCCGCTTTCCGTCCGGTAAGGCTTGCCTTACCGATTTAGCCTCATGAAATTTCGCGGCTCCGCCGCCAGGTGCGCTCCGACGCGGAGCGTCGATTTGAGTTTAGCCCGGCTGTTAAAAGTCGGGTTAAATTCAGTGCCGCTACGCGGCACCCTTGGCCGCTCTTCAAATTCTCAACCCCCTAAACGATTGCTCGTTCATTCTACCCAAACTCCGGCAAAATTTATCTCCACCAGAAACTTTCGCACAATCCGCATCGTACTAGTCTGCTCGAAGTTAAGCCTGCTCGGCTATTCTGCGTCTCAGCTCACAATTCAAGAAGTCATTCTTAGAAGAGGTCAACTCTAAATGCGCCCATCCAAACTGACCGCCGCTTTTATGTTGCTGGCACTTGTTACCCCGGCTTTTGCCCGGACTGTCGCGCCACCTAAAGCCGTCAATGTCCCGTTCGTTTATTACAAACTCCCAAACGGTCTTAAGGTTGTCATCTCTGAAGATCGCATTGCGCCGGTAGTCACCGTTGCCGTCTATTACAACATTGGCTTTCGCGTCGAGCCGAAAGGCCGCACCGGCTTCGCGCATCTTTTCGAGCACATGATGTTTCAGGGCTCAGAGAACGTGAAGAAGTTTGAGCACGCGAAACTCGTCGAAGCGAACGGCGGAAGCCTGAACGGCTCAACGCGACTCGATCACACAAACTACTATCAAACCCTGCCGAGCAATCGCGTGGAGATGGGGCTGTGGCTGGAGTCGGATCGCATGCGCTCGCTCGACGTCACCGCTGAGAATCTAAAGAATCAGCAAAACGTCGTCAGCGAGGAAGTTCGGGTCAATGTCTTGAATCAGCCCTACGCGCTTTTTGAATGGCTCGACCTCTGGATAAATGCTAATCAGAATTGGTACAACGCCCATAACTTCTATGGTGACCTTACTGAG
Source organism: Pyrinomonadaceae bacterium (assembly GCA_963826235.1). GTDB lineage: Bacteria > Acidobacteriota > Blastocatellia > Pyrinomonadales > Pyrinomonadaceae > PSRF01. Next base: position 439,569 of record CAWGWE010000005.1, read on the forward strand.
CTCGAGGCGGCGACACTCGAGGACGTGCGCTCGTTCTTCAAGTCATATTACGCGCCCAACAACGCAGTACTGACTGTCGTGGGCGACGTGAATACTGAAGAAGTGAAGAAGATGATCGAGAAACACTTCGCCGGCATCCCGACGGCAACGGTTCCGGCGAAGCCTGATGTTAGTGAGCCGGCGCAGACTAAGGAAAAGAGAATTTCGCAAACAGACAAGCTCGCTAAGCTTCCTGCCCTCGCTGTCGGTTACCATCTCCCCGACCAAAAGTCTGCAGACTTTGCGCCGATGGTCTTGTTAAATCTGATTCTGCAGGGCGATGACAGCTCTCGTCTTTATCAGCGTCTCGTTAAAGAGAAGGAGATGACGCTGGATCTGAGTGGTGGTGTCAATCTGGGTTTGGGAAATGAGTTTGACTATGACGGCCCGATGCTTTTGACGACGCGCACCACTTACAAACCCGGTATCAAAGCCGATGCGGTAATCGCGGAACTTGATGCGATAGTTGCCGACATCGTAGCGAAGGGCGTGACTGCGAAAGAACTCGCCGATGCCAAGGTGCGCTTCCGTTCGAGCTACTACGATCAACTGGAATCAGGCTTCGGCAAGGCAAACCTGCTCGCCAGTTTTGCCTTGTTCCGCGATGAACCGGCCTTGATAAATACCTCGCTGCAGTCTTTCGAGAATGTAACAGCCGCACAAGTAAAAGCCGCTGCTGCGAAATATCTGGTCGCGTCGAATCGAACCATTATTGATCGTGTCCCGGAAGCGAAGCCTGCAACGGCCGAGGCAAAGCCTGGCCTGTGACAGCTCAAGATCAAATAAGTTGCAGTCAGGAGGGGACCCTGTCCCCGCCGCAAGATGAAGGCTACCCAGTAACATCTTGGAGGAGTTCAATGATTTGCTTCTTGTAAAGAATTTCCTTGGGAGCGGGGACAAGGTCCCCTTTCCTGACTGCAAGTTAGCTGGGTTCAGCCATCAATATCAGTGGTGAAAGGTAGGACAATGAAACACATTTTATCTATTTGCATTCTGGCGATCGTTGCCATTTCAAGTGCTGCCCAACAAAAGACACCACCGGTTCCCGGCGCGGCACGGCCTCTCAACCTGCCAAAGATCACTGAGAAGAAACTCGCGAATGGCTTGACCGTTGTTTTGGCGCCGTTGCCAAACGTTCCCAAGATTACTTCCATTCTCGCTTTCAGAGGCGCCGGCACGTCCGCCGATCGCGAACGCCATCCCGGCATCTCGCAGATCGCAGCCTCGGTCGCCAACGAAGGCACCGAGACGCGCACCAGCAAACAGATCAAAGAAGAGCTGCGCTCGATCGGCGGCACACTTAACTTTGGCAGCGACACCGACTCGACTTCCGTCAGCGGAACCGCGCTGTCTGAATTCTCGGTGAAGCTGTTTGATCTAATGAGCGATGCCGTTCAGCATCCGGCTTTCCCTGAAAATGAATTGAAGCTGGCAAAGGACAACACAGTTCAGCAGATTCGCGCCGCCCGCGCCAATCCAAATTTTCTGGTTAACGAGCGGTTCCTTAAATCGATCTTTGGTAAGCATCCTTACAGCTTTCTAGTTCCCGATGAGAAGTCGATTGCTGCTTTGACTCGCGAAGATTTGAAAGGTTTTGTCGGCAGTTATTATTCGCCTAACAATGCGCACATTGTCGTCGTTGGTGATATCGATCCCGACAAAACCTTCGCTGAGATCGAAAAGGCTTTTGGAAGTTGGAAGGCCGGCCCGGCAATCAAGGACGAAGCCTTCACAGTGCCGACTCGAGATAAGCGGCAAATCTATTTCGTCCATCGGCCGGGTTCGATTCAATCGTCGATTTACATTGGCAACGTAACCATTCCACGCAAGGACAAAGACTATTTCCGCATTCGCACCGCCGACACGATCTTTGGCGGCTCGTTTTATTCGAGACTGACGCGGAATATCCGCGAGAACAAAGGCTACACCTATTCGCCGTTCAGCTTCTCTGACACGCGCGCGAAGGCAGGTATGTTTGCCGCCGGCGCTTCGGTGCGCAACGAAGTGACGGGAGCGACGCTTCTGGAAATGTTCTACGAGTTGGATCGGATGCGCGTGTTACCCGTCACGGACGAGGAGCTGAACGCCGCCAAGGAATACAGCACGGGAAACTTTTCGGTTGAACTCGCCAGCCAGTTGGGCCTGGCTTCGCGCATCAACACCGTTTACACCTACGACCTGTCGAAGAACTTTATTTCTGAATTTCGCCCGGCTATTGAAGGTCTTACCCTTGCGGATATCCAACAGGCTGCCGGCAAATATTTCGACACTTATCGTGCGGCTGTCGTAATCGTGGGCGACTACGATAAGGTAAAAGATCAGGTAATACCGTTCGGCGAAGTCACCTTGTATGACGCCGACGGAAATGTGATCACTAAGTGATTGGCGATTGGCGATGGCCAATTGCCAATTGCGCATTGAGCTGACACCGGCAAGACACAAAGCGCGCTCAAGGGCGCCTTTAAAGACTCCAGTCCAAAGTCCAACGTCGAGTTTCGGTGTTGGACTTTCTTTTGATTAGGCGAGCGGGGGCAATCCGGCCTTCCTGACCATAAGCTTCTTTAGCAAGCCACCTTCGATCAAACAAGCGTCCTACTAGCTTGAACAGTAAGGACGGAGGCCTGCCCCCGCTCTTTAAAATTTGAGCAACAGCGATTCAATAACTCAACAGGATAAATTTGCAGGTTGGGAGGGGGGCCTGCCCCCGATTCTTCCAAAAGTTAGCCACAGATTTTCGCGGATAACACAGATCAGAACACAACAAGATAAATTTGCAGTTGGGCCAATCCGCAATCGGCAACGGCAATCGGCAGTGCCCACCCTTCTCCTAGTTCCCTGTTTTACTGAAAACAAATAGCCGCAGATTACTTCCAGCGCACTTCTGTCCCTATTCCAGTGCGCCGCGTAATCTGCGGCTAGTTTCTGTTCAGATTCGGCCGTTGCGGGCGCGATGCCCGCGTTAAGTTAGACGACCGGTCTCCGCCCGCTGATTAGATTGATAATCAACATCACGAGGGCGATGAGCAGCAGCAAGTGGATAAAACCACCCATCGTGTAACTGCTTACCATCCCGATTAACCACAAAACCAAAAGAACTACGAAGATCGTCCAAAGCATATCGGTTCCTCCTTTAACACGATCAAGTTCTGATGCTCGGTAAGTGGCAAGCATTATGCCGCCTGGCTCGCTAGAAACCGCAAACTATTGACTGAACGGGGTTTCTATTTGCCTCGCAAAATATTGTAAGTAGACGCACCGTATGAAAACCCGCCACCACAGTACGAGACCCATATCACAATTTCCATTAGATAATTCTGCCGAATAGCGCACGTTAAGTCTCCGACCTACCGCTCTGAAGCGCCAAGGCGCCAACACTCGCCAAGTTCGCCAAGTAAAGAAAACGAACTTTTGCGCCTGGTACTTCGCTGCAGCGGCTTCAACAGCAATCTGATCTCAAATTTCATCAGCGAACAAAGTTCAAAGCACCAAGTTCGAAGCTCGATTTTTCCTGGCGAACCCCGCGGATCTTGGCGCCCTGGCGGTTTCACCTAAAAAGGCACTGCCCACCTCTGCTTTAATTCTGGACTTATCACTCTGACGGCTGGTAGAGTAAGGTTGTGCTCGCCCTCCCCATACGGCGAGCGCATCCGTTAATTAGCTCGGGTTTTGCACTGCGCCGTTTGTCACCCGACACTCCGTCGTACCCAATCCTGACCAATTGAAATTTTGTCCGGCAGGCTAATTCGTCTGTCGCTTATTAACACTCGTAAGGCCCCGACATCCCCGGACCGAAGCGAGCACCTGGAGTCTCGTATGCCTTCCCCCATTAGGAAAACCGCCTTAGGTTCTCAAAAACTGGTTCTGGTTCTGGCCGTTGTCATCACGCTGGTCCTTGTTGCGATTGCTGCCGTACGCATTGCACAGAGCCGCACACCTGTCGTCACACGTATCAATTACTCCGAGCTCTATCAGATCTCCGAGACCGGAGCTGCCGCGTCTCTTGTAATCGAGGGCGACGCGCTTACGGTGCAAACCACACAAGGAACTGCGTTGCAAGCCACTGTTACGAGTGAAGTGGTGCGGCAGGGATTGGTCGATCAGTTTCGCAAGAACAATATTCCGATCGAATTTCGACCGGTACCAGCAACTCTCGCTTCAATTCTTTTGACATGGGTCGCACCAATCGTGACGGTGTTGCTGCTCGGCATTATTGGATGGCGCGTGCATGCAAGCATGAGCGGTGGAGTGGGCCACTTCAGCGTTCCCAACCAGGGTGGTAAGCCTGACGTTACGTTTGCTGATGTTGCGGGTGTTGATGAAGCTACTGCGGAGCTCGCGGAAACGATTGACTTCCTGCGCGACCCGGCGCGCTTTGGCAGGCTAGGCGGACGCGCTCCCAGAGGCATTCTGCTCTATGGCCCACCGGGCACGGGTAAGACGTTGCTCGCACGTGCCGCCGCTGGCGAAGCTGGTGTGCCGTTTCTGCTCGCCTCAGGTTCCAGCTTCCAGGAAAAGTTTGTGGGCGTAGGCGCGGCGCGTGTGCGTCGTCTCTTTGCCGAGGCCAAGAAGGTTTCACCCTGCATCATCTTCATTGACGAGATTGATGCCTTAGGCCGACATCGAGGTCGTGGTAACGACTCTGCGACTGCCGATCAGGACCAAACGCTCAATCAATTGCTGATTGAGATGGATGGTTTTGATCAGAGTGCCAGCATCGTGGTGATGGGATCGACTAACCGGCCAGACGTTTTGGATCGCGCGCTTACGCGCCCCGGTCGTTTCGATCGCGAAATCGCCGTTAACCTGCCCGACGCGCGGGGGCGCGAAGCGGTTTTGAACGTACATGCACGTCGCTTGCAACTGGCTGACGAGCTGGATCTGGGCTGGGTGGCTCGGGGCACACCGGGCTTTTCCGGCGCCGATTTGGCAAACCTCTTGAATGAAGCAGCGATCGCCGCTACGCGCGATAACTCTCCTGCTGTTGGACGCCCGCACATTGAATACGCTCGCGATCGGATCCTGATGGGAGCCGAGCGACACGGATTTATGATGGACGAAGACGAGCGCTACGCAACCGCTGTTCATGAGGCGGGCCACGTCGCTGTCGGAATGGCGGTTAAGAATGGCGATCCGATTCACAAGGTTTCTATTTTGCCGCGCGGCCGCGCACTCGGCGTTACCCAATCGTTGCCAGAGCGTGATCGGTTAATGAAGAAGCGCGAGTATCTCGAAGATCAGATCGCCGTGCTCTTAGGAGGTCGAGCTGCGGAACAGATCCTGCTTAACACGATGACGGCCGGCGCTTCGAACGACATTCAACGCGCTGTCGAGATCGCGCGGAGCATGGTGAGTGAATTCGGCATGAGTCCTCTTGGTCCGATTTACGTCAGCGATCCGCGCGGCGCAAACGCGGCCCCGCTGAGTCAGAATTTGCTCGATCGAGTTGAGGAAGCGGTTAACGACATTATCAATACTCAACTTGCGAAGGCCTGTGAGGTAGTAACAGCCAGCCAGGATTCAATTGGACGTTTAGTCGAGTTGCTGCTGGAACAGGAGACGGTCGAAGCTGACGGCATTGAAGAGTGCTTCACGCAACATCGCCACGCGGCTTAATCGTCATCCAGTTTCACCGCCAAGGCGCCAGGAAACGCAAAGGACGCCAAGAGATCCACACTTTGGAGTTGAATTAGCACGCAGTTCAACTTTACTGCTTGGAATTCTTGGCGTCCTTGGCGTTTTCTTAGCGCCTTTTGCGGTTGAATCGAATCGCGGGCGTCTCGCGGACTCCAACTATAAAGAATTAGCCACTGATTTTCGGGGATCACACAGATCAGAAAGAGCAGTTGAAAGGAAGCAGTAGGCAGAAGCCCTCTTGCGAGGCTGCAGTCACGAGGGTCCTGTTTTAATCGGCAATCGGCAATCGGCAATCGGCAATCGCCAATTCCATTAATTCCTCCTCAAAAAAGAAAAGCGATTGTTTTCAGCAGTCGCCAGAAGGGACGTGTGAAGAATTCGGCGATGCGCCGCACGATTCGGCGAGTCGAATCTCCCCAGATCACGGATTTGGCCTGAGGCAATGGTGTCGGATTCTCTACCCTTGGCCTTTGGTTTTCGGCCTTGGAGATGTTCTGCGAGTTATTACGATTCATTTGCCGCCACTGTAAGGGTCGGCACTTGAGAAAAACTTGAGGATCTTTGAGTCGCCAAAAACAACCGATTTTTGGACACTACTAATCGGCAATCGCCAATCGGCAATCGGCAATTCCGGAGGGGCCTGCCCCCCCGCTCTTGAGATCGCGGGTGTCTCGCCCGCACTTGCGAGTATTAAAAAATCAGCCACGAATTCTCGCGGATAAGATCAAGACAGTATATTGCAGTCAGGAAGGCGGGCTTGCCTCACTGCTAATTGGCAATCGGCAATCGCCAATCGGCAATCTTCTTGGCGCCTGGGCGGTAAGTGCCGTATGAGAGGTGGCTTGCTAATCGGCAATTGGCAATCGCCAATCGGCAATCGTTCAGGGTATCCTTGCGCCAGATTTATCCAAGGGGGATGCCATGCCGCTTCTAATCATTCTGCTCATCTTCTTTAGCTCAGCGCAGCAACCAACAGCACGAGCACGCTCAATTCAGCGTTCCCCACTGACCGGCGTTTATCGCATCGACATTCCCGCCAGCGACAAACTCTATTCCGTCGTTGCGGGCGCTTCGAGCAAGGTGCCCTTCAGCGAACAGCAGCGCTTCTTCATCGACCTGGCAGTCCGCCTCACGCCTCCCGATCTGCTCGCCATAGAGCAACGCGGACAACGCATCAGCCTTGGCTCGTCACGCGCGCCGCGTATGGACTTTGTCGCAGATGGAGTCGCTCACAACACACGCACTCGAGCGGGTCATCTCGTTCGCGCGCGATTTGCGCTTGAGAATGCAGCTGGAAGTCAACGACTTGTTTTCACTTCGACAGGCAGAACCGAAGATAACTTCTCAGTTGTGATTGAATCTCTCGATAACGGCAAACGGCTGCGGGTGGTGCGACGCATTTCTGCGGAAGATCTTGATCAGCCGTTAGTGATTCGAACTTTCTACAACAAGATTTCAGATGTCGCGAGCTGGGAACTTTACGGCGAAACGCAGCTGGCATCAGCGTCGAGTTCTTCAGCGAGTTCACCAACCGTATCAGCCTCAGCAACGGTCTCTCCTTCCATTTCGCGAGCCCCGTCTGCCAGGAGACCAACTCCAGACTCGGCCGCGGGTTCGTCAGGAATCAACACCTCGACAGCCGACGCGTTACGCAACGCACTCAGCGAATGGATCCACGCCACCAACAACCGCGACATCGAAAAACAGATGTCGTTTTACCTTCCGCGCTTGAGGGCTTACTACCTGACTCGGAACACTTCGCGAGATTTTGTACGGGAAGAAAAGGCGCGCGTGTTTGCGAGAGCGAGTGTTATCGATATTCGAGCGGAGGAACCGGAGATCATTTTCCAGGACGGCGGCCGCACCGCCATCATGCGCTACCGCAAGAAGTATCGCATCGAAAACGGCCGCCAAACCCGGCGCGGCGAAGTCATCCAGGAACTCCGCTGGCAACGTGTCAATTCGCCGACTGATGGAGTCGATGGCTCAAGAGCGGAGTGGCGCATCTTCTCAGAGCGCGACATCAGAGTGTTATAAGGAATCACTCAGCGAGTCCAGCGTGCAGTCAGGAAGAGCGTCCGCCAATCGGCAATTCAACTGGGCCTGCCCCCGATTCTTAATTCGAATCGGCAATCGCCAATCTGCAATCGCCAATCCGTTGGCGTCTTGGCGGTTTCTTTGTTCTGCCTGCCTCCTGCACCCTGCTTTCTTATCTGTGTTATCTGCGTATATCTGTGGCTGGTTCTTTACACCGCGCCAATCGGCAATCGCCAATCGGCAATCGGCAATCCGTTGGCACCTTGGCGTTTCCTTTCTTCTGCCTTCTGCCTACTGCTCCTACGGACTGCTCTTTCGATCTCTGTTATGCGCGTGAATCTGCGGCCAATTCTCTTTGGAAGAGGGGGTAAGCCCACCTTCCGGTTACAAGCTGGCTAGAGTTGTCGCTCTTGTTCCTCCGTGTCGCCGTGTCGCCGTGTCGCCGTGTCGCCGTGTCTCCGTGTCTCCGTGTCTCCGTGTCTCCGCGTCCCCGCGTCTCCGCGTTTCACAACTTCAGCACTCCCTTCTCCACCACGGTCTTCCCATCCACAGTCACTGTGCTGCCAGGCAGATAATTCGTCAGGCCATAAGAGATCTTGTTATCTCCTCCGGCCCAGGTGTTGCCGCCAATTCCCACCGTGACCATCCCGGACTGCACCCAGTTCCCCACTTTACTCATGGGCCAGATCTTCAAATTCGGGTTGATGCCAAAATCGACAAAGCCGAACAGCTCTTTGCCTTCCCCACTCGCGTCATACGATGCTTTGAGATCAACAAAGCCCGGACCCGAACCGGTCATCTCCGTCAACTTACCTGCGACAAAGGTCAACGTGAGACCGTTCACTTCCTTGCCGCGGGAAAACGTCTGCGACTCCACAACCTTGCCTTCCGCAGTTCCAGGAACTGCAGAACAGAAAACCTCACCAGCCGGTATGTAAACTGAAACTGCGGGGCCACCTTTCTTAACATCGTCCGCCGAGATGATTCCGTCGCTGACGAAGAATGGCCGGCCCTCGATTTTCACTTTCAAGTCAGTGCCATTCGGATTTGTGATGTGCACCTCCTTGCCAGTTGAAAGTTCGGTTCTAACTCTTTCGCCAGTTGCCTGGATGGCTGAATAGTCGGTGTTCACCGCTTCCCAAAAAGTCTTGGCGAGATCCTCCTGCGACATGTCGAACCGTTTAGCGCGGAAAGTAGTGGGATAAAGGTTGTTGCCTATTTCGACTTGCCTTACGTTGCGCTTTCGAAAAAGCTCAGCCACAGGTTCGTTTGCCTTTCCGACTGCAGCCAGGCGCGCTGAAGAGATTCCCTCGGCCACAACGTCCGACTCGTTAGAGTCGATAATAAATGCGACCGCAGGCAGGGTGGCTAGTTTGAGTTGCAGATCGGGCGGTTGGGAATCGTACTTCTCCGGCACTTCGTCGTAGTACTTCTTGAACAAGCGATCGCTGTTGAGTGTTAAGAGCGGAAAAGCTCCGAGCCTACGCACGTCGGTAGCAAGATTCTCGAGAAGCTCCAGATCCCGCGCCGCCCCACTGATAAAGACGATCTCGCCTTCCTTCACACCAGCAACATCACTGACGAGCCGATTCGAAAGCTGCTCAAGATCCGTCGGCGCCGCCTTCGGCGCCGTCTCCATCGGCGTCGCACTGCTCTCACCAACATTCGTCGGCGGCGCCGCCTGCTGACACGCCACCAGCGCTAGAGCAGTTAGGATCGAAACGAATAACAAAAATAGTTTGCGGAGAGATTTACTGGGCATGACTGGACTCCTTGGGAGGGAGTTTTTCTAACATCCGACATCTAACATCTGACATCTTTCTTTTTTGACATCTGCTTTTCCGCCCGCTTCTACGCTAGGCGTCATGAAAAGTCAATGATTCGTCATTTTGACTCCTAACTTCTAACTCACATGACACCTGCCCTTAAATTTCTTAGAGACTCATTCCTTTCACGGAAGCCGAATCGCGACACCTCTGAGAATCGTCTTGCAACTTAAAGAAAGTTACTGTAATTTGCAGACACCGTTGGGCAATTAAGCCCACGCGTCACCGTCCTGCAGGCCGTAGGTCCTCAGGGCAAGGCAGTCCAGCTAGGCTGGGCGCCGAAAGGAAATCAATGAGACCAACCATCTTTTCTATCCCCGTATTTTCACTCCGACGAATCGAAACTCCTTACGAACGTGACCAAGGTTACAGAAACTACGTTGCGGTTATCGACGCTCGTCTTCTGCCTGACCTGAAGGAATGGCGTGAGATCAATGTTCGCGATCCGAAGAGCCGTGGCCGTGTCCCGAAGGCCATTCGTACAACCTTTGACGAAAAGCCGGAAGAGTTCCTGTTCATGAATCGCGGCTTAGTTATCGCGGCGGAGAAAGTCGATTACAAGGAAAGCGGAAATCAAAAGGAGATCGCTGTCGTCATGCGCGATCCAGTAATTCATGGACTTCTCGACGGGGGTCACACATACCGTGTCGTAACGGAGTCAGCTCGAGGACTACAGCCGCATGATCCCCCTCGCTATGTGCGAGTGGAGTTCATAACTGGGTTCGACCGCGAGACGATCAGCGATGTCGTCGAAGCGAGGAACACGTCAAATCAAGTGCGAGACGAATCACTGGCAAATCTCAGGCAAGAGTTCGAGCCACTCAAAGACATTCTCCGAAGCGAAGCTTACTTTGAGTCTATTGCATGGAGCGAGTATGAAGAACTGGAGACCGGCAAGGCAAAACCGATCGACGTTCGCGATGTCATTTCTTACCTGATCACATTCGACACTGGGGCTTTCAATAGCACGACCCAGCCCTTGATTGCGTACAAGGACAAGCGCGCCTGTCTTCGCCATTTTCAGCAACACAAGGCGCGGTTACGTAAGCTTTATCCGTTGTTGCCGGATATTCTTCGCCTCTGGGATACCATCCATGAGAACTGGTCGCTATGGTATGGGGAAGGCCGTGAAGAGGAAGCTGGAATACGAGGTCGCTTCGGGAAGCTTACGGCCATAATCCAGTCGCAAGACACGCTCTATTTTAGGGGCGCACACGTTAAGTATCGAATGCCCGAGGCGTATAAGTACCCCATTCTGAGCGCAATCCGGGCGGCCATCAAAGTTCAGGGTCGCGGGGCGAGATGGGCAACAGATCCTTTTGAGTTGCTTCAGGCTACTGGTCGCCAACTCACAGCCGTTGTTGGAAACACCGTTCGTTCGACAAACAATCCGAACAAGGTTGGCAAGGATGTCGGCACGTGGTCCAGTTGCTATCTAGTCGTTGAAAGCGCGCTTCGCGGTTCTATGACTCAAGAAGCAGAAAAGAAAATCCAAGAGCTTCAGGCACAGCTCGCAGCTTTGAAGCGGCAACATAGAGAGGTCTAAGGAAGTGAGTAGGTAGGAATCTGAATGGATTCCTACCTCTCTCCATTTTCTAGCGTATTAAAGTCATAGATTTTAGACGATCAGCGCCATTGCCAGGTGTGGGAGCCTCACCATTTTATCGACCATTAAGGGGAGTTTGTCGCGAAATTTATGCCGTTTGATTACACACAATGGAAAGCACGGGTTGCAAACCGTTCCGACATAACAGGCATGGTGACGCATTTGACCAAGCCTCCATCGGTTGGTCCTTTCAGCGACGAAAGTGAAATTAACGAAGCCGCAACTAGTAATCTGATAAAAATATTGGAGGAGGAACGACTGATAGGTAGCGCCACGGATAAAGGCTTCATCGTCGGCAAAACCCCCGCAGTTTGTTTTCAAGACGCTCCACTTTACGGCTTAATTCAAAACGTTGAACATGAATATCAGCGTCGAAAAGTGAGTTCGTACGAAAAACTGCGCTACTGTGGCGTCGGTCTGGCTTTCTCGAAATGGTATGTTTTTACTAAGGGTGGCCGACCAGTCTTCTATGAAAAAACTGGAGACGCAAAGAAGATGCTCCCGGAAGCTGAACACTGGAGGATTGTAAATCTAGATATCGAGATCGGCGGGTCTGTTTGCATAGATTGGACTCATGAGCGCGAATGGAGGCTTCCGAACAATTTCACGTTCGAAAGGAAATTTGCTCACGTTCTGTTATACGATAAGAAGAGTTGGGATTACTTTTTGGAATACTGCCCGCCGGAAATTCTTCATGATATTTACGGAATCACTGTGTTAAAAAGCATCATGGTATGAGGGCCAGTAGGTCGATGCTGATTCGGCATCAGCGGTCGACATTAGGTGGTTCAACTATCCTCGGATCAACGCGCGAAGGTCGGCGCACCCGAATTTCACGTTGCGCATACGGTATCTCGATACCCTCAGCCTTGAACCGAATTAGGAGGCGTTCATACACGTCACTAATTACATTACGAACCCCTTCTTCTGGATCCGCAATGCGAAACCGGAGCTGAAAGTGAATAGCCGACTCATCCATTGATAGAATCAATGGATTCGGAAGTGGATGTTTTAATACTCTGGGAACTTCAAAGCACACCGAGCGCATAATCTCCTTAACCTTCTCAATCGGAGAATCGTACGCCACCCCTATGTCTAGCTTCAACCGGACTTTCTTGTTCCTTCGAGTCCAATTCTCGAAAGTTGAGTTGATTAACTGACTATGGGGCACTAAGTACTCAACGTCGCTTCTATCCTCAACTACCATGTACCGCATGGTTATGTCTTTAATTCTTCCAACACGTGAATTTCCGATGGCTATTACATCATGTAATTTGACGCTCTTATCCCACAGTAACATCATGCCTGCCACGTAGTTACTGAGCAGATCACGCAAGGCTACGGAAACACCAATTGCCACAAGCCCGGAAAAGATACTTATACTTAGCGTATCAAAGCCAAGTAATAGAAAAACTATCCACACTGAAAAAGCCACAGATAGAACGAAAATAACTTGGTCCATCGCGCCTATGGAATCAAGGTCCTTATTCGTTCTTAATTTGTCCCGATGCCTATAGTGCAACATGGTGCCGTAATAGCTAGTCACTAAGAATGCCTGAAGAAAAATGAAAAGGCCCTTCGGGATATGTGAAACTCTCCATCGCGGCGTGACTTGACTGTTATCGTTGAGAATCGGGGAACGTTTAGTCTCTGATCGCTGCGAACTGTCGCGTGCCTCGGAGACTTGATTCGAACTATCGCCTGAATTGGTGGAACTCTGGTCATCCGGTTTTTGAGAATTATCGGCAGGGATATGTTTTACTATCGCTGTTTCAGGAGACAGAGTTGCGTAGCGATCCAAATCGTCAAAGAACCCGTTAGCGCCGCCATCATAGAACACAACGATAATCGGAGCGGCACATATAAAGATCATGCTTACTCGCCGTACAAAAGCTGATAAGGTCGAACCGTGTCTCGGAGATTTTGCAATCTCGCCACTTGACAAGATGACTCCGACTGTTCCTGTCCAGATTAAGAACGCTGCCAAGCTTAGGAAGACGCCGGGTTCGACGCCGTGAACTCTTAACCCAAAAATAAACAGGAGCAGAGTGCCCGTGCAGAACAGGCCTGCATTGACCCAGTGGTAATTTGCTCTTCGATGTTCTTCAAGCTTAGGTGGATTGACAATGAATGTTTGAAATGCGGTATATAGAACAATGACAACCACAAGTAGATGGAAAGACGAGACCGACGAAACTATGAGTTTTATGGTTTCCATTAGGGGTGACCTTGGTCAGGTAAAGCCGCGTCCGGATCCTTGAGCTTTTTGATATATGTTACCAGAGCTGATTTATCATATAAGAAAGGCTTCACAACGGCTTTCTCTTCGAAAAGCTCCTTCGAACTGTTTTTAAGATCTTGAGCAACCTGATCTCCGCGAATAAGAACCGCAGATATGCCGTTCCCCACTATGTCTAGGAGCGCGCGCGCGGTAAAGATACTGCTTCGGCTACTTCCCCAACCTGGTGCTCGTGGGCAATTCAGGAGATGGTATTGAGGGTTACGCTCAATGAGGTTAATCTGTTTCTCTAACCACTTAAGGTAATCTTCCTTTGTTTGGGAACCCCGTCTTTTAAAATCCTTCGGATCCATTAATGAAATGTATCTCACTACCGGGATAGTTTCCGAGCCAAGTTTGGCCATTGAAGTACGATAACTTGCCAAGGGCGACTCTGTATCTAGATCTTCATTTGGCGGATCTTTGTAGAGAGCAGCAGATCCCGCGAACACGACATATTTTTCGGCATCGCTCGGCTCTTTAATTGCGGCGTTAATTATATTGCTGGCTTCTTGTAAGACCTTTTCACCTTTAAGAGAGATTATCGTGGGATTTAGTCGTTCCTGGATCCATGTGGTGAGACTCTTGTAATGGTCTTCGGAAGCTACGGTCACGTTCTCTAACGCACGAATTGCTTTGGTTTCAAACCAGCGATCCTTCAGAATAACAAGGAGGATAATTGTCAGTGACGTTAATAACATCCATGGTTCAGTGTGCGCGTCGCCGAAGTCAACCCAAGTTTTTATTTTGTGACCAATGAGTCCTCCGAGAAACAACGCCAAGATGAAATACAGGGGATGGTAAATTTTTTTGAAGATTGACAAGATGTTTACCTTTCTATGTGGTCTCACCTCAGCACCTGAAGCTGACGTGTCAAATCACTCAGGTTCAGAGGCTGGTTTGGTGGTATCGTCGATCAAGTCATGCCCTTGCCTAGGACGAACGCGCTTCTCCTTGAAATAGAATGTTATGACGATGAAAACTACGCCCACCCACTGGAAAGGTACTTCGAACGGTGTTCCAGAGCGACTGATGATCCAAAGGAGAGGAAGGGTAAGTAGTGTCAGGGTCGTGGCCAAAATCGCTCGGAAAGCGTCGTGCCTGCCTTCGACCTTCGGTATGCCGATATCCTTAAAATAGAATCCTAAAGCTAAAACCACAGCGCCGACCCAAGCGCCGGGGATTGTTGGTTTGAAGTGAGGAAATGCGAACGCAGCAAAAGTTCCGACAACAAGCAATAAGGCAAGTGCGAACTGGTAAGTAGTCTCCTGAATAACCTCGATGGACTGACCCTCGCGGCCCTCAGCTTTGTACTGCTCTTCCTCGGGTCGGTCTTTGAAGTAGTATCCAACGACAGCCAAAAATACGGCCTCCCATCCTGACGAAATTCCGGCACCTCGCATTGTGAGCAATAACGTTATGCCTATGACGGTTGAAGCAATTACCCACCTGAGGATCGTCACATTGCTTCGGACAAACCACCTCAGAATCCCCATGGCGGAATACTCCTAGACGAAGGAAGAGTTAAGCTGGCGAGCTTATTTTGAGATCTGTATGGGAGTTCCACGTTCGAGTGCTGAGATTGGAGGAACTCGAGTTAAGACTATGCTTGCGAGGCGGGCGCACTCTATGTCAGGTTCGAGGAGGCAGTCAAGGGAAATCTTGACGGGGTAAAAGGGGAAGGGGGAAAGGGCGGCGCGGAGGGACTACTTACAGAAAAGCTGTTCTCAGTCGCGGCGGCCGCCGGTGAAGCGCAGGAGAAAGAAAAGAGGTTAATGAAACCAAGGTCGAGTGAGAGCACACCGACGACAGCGTACGCACCCACGCGGCCGTCGGGTAGGGCAACGGCCATCTGCTTCAAGCGTTGCGCGTCCCAAGCGGTGACGCGGAGACGTGGAGAGGCGGCGATGGGGAGATGCGGGGATGGGGAAACGCGGGGATGCGGGGATGGGGGGACGCCCAGGGAATGATGAATGCGGAATTATGAATGCTGAATTCGTCTTTCCCCGGCGGATATTACAAAGCGCAGATGACGAAGAGCGCAGGACCTATTTCCGCATCCATCATTCCGCATTCATCATTTTTCGCTCACCCCAGCTCTCGGAGATTTGGTCGACGTGGTTACTGACGCGGGCGCGGGCGTCGTGGCGATCGAAGCCCCGGCCCAGTAACTCATCGTAGTTGGTTTCGCGATGGCGAATGTGCGCGAGTACAGCCAGGCGCACGGCTGTTTCGTCAAGACTCTTGGCGGCTGCCGATCGGCCGACGCGGCCACTGTATTTGCGGCACGCGTGTACAGCGATCTGTTGTTCTCTTCCTTTGGGACAGTTGGGAAACACTTGTCTAACCCGTCGCGCGAAATCCTGAATGTATTTCTGGTCCTGTTCGGCGCGCCGCTCAGCTTCACGCTCACTTCGTAGGAACCTGATTTCGCTGTCAGCCAGGCACTCGGCTTCCGCTTTTTCCAACGCAGTCTCTTCGACAAGTAGTCCCTGGCGCTCGTAACGTCTTCGCGTGCGACTAAATTTGAGCACAACGGCGGAGAGCGTTGAATGCTTGCGTGCCCGCCGAGTGAGTGCAGCATCGCCCCTCGCAAGAAAGGTTAAGTCGTCCAATCGGCGCACGCCAGGCATAAGGCGCCTTTCTCTTCCTCCAAAGTAATCCATGCCTTCGGCCCGAGATCTTCGCCACACTCGCCGCACTTCGAGTTTTGGCGGGTTGTTATGAAGACCTTGATCTCGTTGGGCTCGGTCATGCTGCCGGAGCTCGTGTAGAACCGTTTAAGGGTTTCAAGTGCCACTTGCCAAAGAGAAACCGTTGAAACGGTAATGACATACTTGACTATCAAGAATGGCATTCAATCACGATGTCGGCAGCGCCGGAAGGCGCGGGATTCAATAGCCATGGCCGTAAGGCCGTGGTTTGCAAGCCTCAGGATGAAATCGAGGCCCGCAGGGCCGACATTTGTTCGCTGCAAATTAATGCCGCACCTGCGGCGCTCAACTATTCATGTTTCCGGTCGACCACGGCCTCACGGCCGTGGCTATTTAATGACGGTCCTTTGGACCTCTCATGTCACTCTTTTTGCGGCGGGTTCTATTCGCCCGCGCTGAGTCAAGTATGTCATTGCCGTTGAAACGGTTAGAATTGATGTGCTCGACTGTGTTTCACCGGGCTGAAGCCCGGTGTGAATGAGAGTTAGAAGATTAACTGAACCAGCATCCCCAAAATAGCAATGTCCGTTCAACGATCGGAATTGACCTTCACCGGAGAGCATTTGCACCACCGGGCTGAAGCCTGGTGTGATTTAAGAATCAAACTGAACCAGTACCCGTTCGCGAAGTCATTTGATTTGTTTGAGCGTTTCATTGATGATTCGAGATCGAAAGCCTCGGGATCGAAGCTGCCCCCAATCCACTGAATCAGCTCGTGGTGTTGTTTGTGCCGGGGATTTGCTATCGCTTCCAGAAAGTCCTCGTAACCACCAACGCCGCCGCAATCTTCCGGCGGGCACGCGCGCGCTCCCCCAAGGCATATGGGCCAACCGGGATAACGTTCGTCACCTTCAATGATTCTCTCGACCCGGATTTGATGTTCCCAGCCATCGCCAAAATCATACGAATAAGCGAGGAAGTTTTTCTCGCGCGGCGCTACCCGGCGTAAGCGGTAGCGAAACTCATTCCTGGTGTTTTCGATTTCGAACTCGGGATCCGAATAGCTCTCGGAACCGACAATGAATTCATGCAGGTGACTATTAGTCCAACCCATCACTACCTGTACGACCTCATGTAGCTTACCCAGGTTAATGTTGCCGGAGACGAGCACTCGCCTCCAGATCGGCGGTGCTATGTCTTCGAGCTGCACCTTCAACTCGTAGATTGGTATGGGGAGATGTTGGAGTTGCGGCTTCGGCACTGACCCAACTCTTAAACTGTGATTTGGCACACGCAGAATTCTAGCGCAGGTTCAGTAAAATGTACGGGCCGGGTGACGCGGGGATGGGGAGACACGGGGACGCGGAGATGGGAGACGCGGAGACGCGGGGACGCGGGGGACGCGGAGACGCGGGGATGGGGAGACACGGGGACGCGGAGACACGGAGATTGGGGAGACGCGGTGATGGCAACGTGCGGCTTGCTGCTCTCTCCGTGCGGTAAGGCGGCAAAGTCGCGAACCTTAGTCGCGGCGGCCGCCTGTGAATCGTAACAGGAAGAAAAACAGGTTGATGAAATCAAGATAGAGGGAGAGGGCGCCGACGACGGCGTATGCACCGACGCGGCCGTCGGGCAGGGACACTGCCATCTGCTTCAGTCGTTGCGCGTCCCAGGCCGTGAGACCAGTAAACACCAAGACCCCAACAACAGAGATCACGAATTGCAGCGCGCCGCTCTGCCAGAAGAGCCCGACAATCGAAGCCAGTATCACCCCGATCAAACCCATGAAGAGAAACTGGCCCATGCCGGCGAGACTTCTCTTAGTAACTGTTCCAAAGACTGCCATGGCGCCGAACATGCTCGCGGTAATAATGAATGTCGAAGCGATGGAAGCTCCCGTGTAAAGCAGCAAGATTACGGACGAGGTCACACCGGTTAGTCCTGAGTACAAGATGAAGAGTGCGGCGGCGGTCGTCGGCGCTATCTTGTCCACTCGTGCTGAGAGGTAGAAGACGAGGCCGAGCTGGGCTATGAGCAGGGCCCAAAATACCAACCGATTTAAGAAGACGATCTCGATTATCGCTGGCGAGGATGCGACTGCAAACGCAGTCATTGCTGTAACCAGCAAGCCGAAAAACATCCAGCTATATACCTTGCTCAGAAAGGCGCCGACACGTTCGTCGCGCACGTCCGCCAGTTGCGGCGAAGCAATCGGTGATTGATTCCAGGATGGTTGATTCCAACTCATGTGTAATTACTCCAGTAGTCAGTTGTCAGACGTTTGTTAGATGTCTGATGTCAGATATTAGATGTTAGTAGAATGGGTTCTAGCTGATTTGAGGTCAAGTCACCGGGGCGGGGATCGGGGAGATGGAGGGATGGAGGGACGCGGGGATGGGGGGACGCGGGGATGGGAAGACGCGGAGACGCGGAGACGCGGAGACGCGGAGACGCGGAGACGCGGGGACGCGGAGATGGGGAGGGCGAAGCGGGAGGATGCGGCTTGTCGCGCGCCGTGCGGTAAGGCTAGCCTTACCGTCTGATCTGCTTCAGCTTGTGTCAGTGAAAGGTATCGCAATCGGCAATTGGCAATCGCCAATCGGCAATCGACAAAT
Source organism: Pyrinomonadaceae bacterium (assembly GCA_963826235.1). Lineage (GTDB taxonomy): Bacteria > Acidobacteriota > Blastocatellia > Pyrinomonadales > Pyrinomonadaceae > PSRF01. The sequence continues at coordinate 458,258 of CAWGWE010000005.1, forward strand.
CACTCGAGCTTTCGCTCCAGAACAAACCCTTGAATCGCATTCTCCAGGTCCGTTTGTAAACGCGTGCGGTCTGCGATAACAGATCTGCGCTCCTTCTCGATTTCTTCCAGACGCGTCTCCTGGTCGTTGGCTTTAGCGACGTAACGCGCGATTAGTTGTTTCGCTTCCGCAGTCGAAGTTAACGCTTTGATGTTCTCCCGCAGCCGCAACTGGTCTGCCGCAATCTCTGTTGCTTCTTTGTTGATCTGCTGGAGTCGAAGCTCGGCAGCGGTTACTCGATCCTTTAGTTCGATGATCTTCTCGAGCGCGATGCGAGTCGGTTCGTCGACGTACTTCTGCGCGATGAACAGTTCCAGTTCTTTGCGCCCGAAGCTGCTCAGCTCGTAAGACTCTATAAACGCCTTTCGTTCCTTAACCGGGTACACCAGCTTTTGGTGCGGTTCGAGTCTTACGCGAAAGCGATAGTGCTTTGCGGTTTTAACTTCCGGCTTGGCCGTGTCAGCTGAAAGTTCCCACTCCTCATCAAACGGATGTTCGAGATAAACCACTCGTGCGCGATCGGTTTGATTAATAAGCGTGTAGCGCAGCTCTCGCGTCGAGTAACGGTGCGCGTTGATTACTCCGCGCACTGCCGAAACCAGGTAGGTCGGTTCACCCGACAGCAACGTTTCAACACTAACGAGCGTCCCCAGATCGAGCGCAAAGGAAACGAGGCGCTCTTCGTTAGGTTTGAGGCGCTCAAGCAGAGCTTCGCCCGCATACGCATCGCCATCGAGCACGGTGAGGGAACCATCTTCAAGCGTAAGTTGCGAAGTGTTCTTTAGGAGCAGACCACTTCGCGGTCGCAAAGGCGCGTTCTCTTTGGTGTCGCCACTATTGCGGTAGATGGAGATGCGCTCGCCTGCCATTTTTGTTTGCAGGATCGGGATTAGCGCGGAACGATCGCGAGGGACGGTAACGGGTTGATCGATGCGATACTCAAAGAGATCCCCAATCTCACTCCCAGTAGTTTCAGCTTCCACACCGGACTGGCGTTGCGCGATCAAAATGTTCAGAGCTGGTCGCGACACTAAGCCTCCCTCGCTACCGTCGACTGTGAACCCATTTGAACTACTGGCTGTAATTTCCACTGTCTCGCTTACACCCGCCACCTGCAGCCCCAAATCCAATTTTGAACGCGAGCCCGGAAGTATATTGATGTCGTTTACCACCACTCCCTGAAAACCGCCATCAGCTGCAATCCGAAGTGTGTAACGACCGCTCGGAAGGGCCGCTTCGTAACGCCCGTCATCGCCTGTCGAAACCTCAGTACTCTGATTAGTAATCGTATTTGTAAACGTGATTTCTACATCTGGTATTACTGCCCCGGCTGGGTCCGTGATTTTCCCGCTCACTGATCCGGCTGAACTGCTGCTTTCATTCCCAGGCTCGTAGGTCTGCGGCTTCAGATTCAGATCCAGCTGGAGGGGAACCACAGGCCGATAACGATAAACAGGATTTTGAAGCGGTTGAATAAAAGAAATCGGAGTGCCGGAAACGAGTGACAGTTCTATCCCTTGCCAATCCTCTTCGCTGATGTTGTCGATGATCGCCCACCCCTGGAAAAATGGTTGCCCACCCTCATCGAGTACCAGCCGGTAAGTTGTTTTCCAAATCGGCGCGGCAATCGTGTAGCTCACAATCATTTCGCGTTGGCCGGTCCCGACAGAAGTTACAACGATAGTCTTCGCATCACGCCGCCGAGCTGAAGCGGCGGCATGCGCGAACTCGCTCAGGTCTCGCCGCGCACCTTCGTCGGCAAGCTGGATCCCACGCACCTCTTCAAGATCAAAGCCGCTCAGCTGACCACTGTCGGAAGCAATCACGAGTCGATGTGAGGATACCGGTGAATTGTTAGCGTCAGTTTTAGAAAGGCGAGTCTCTACCGTGATGATCGAACCAGTTACCGTGCGATTGTTTGTAGTGACGATAACTCGTGCGCCTTGTAGTTGGCTCAGGACGCCCGCGAGCCCGCCGTTGCTGTTCTGGCTGTTAGTCGCTGCGGATATCGCGAACGGAATCTCAGCCATGCGCGCTGACGCGGGAGTGGACGAGTTGTAGCTGACTGCGCCGATGCGGCCCTTTGTCGTTCCCTTACCGAGATCGAGTACCAGCATCGACTTAAGCACGTCATCTACCTGCGATTGCTTAAACGACAGGCTAACTTCAGCGTTACCATTGACGAGGCCGCGTCGCTCGATGTAGGCGACACCATTGCTGTAAAGGATGACCTTGCGAATGGGAAGGGTGGAGTTGGAAGCTCCGAGCTCCGAGATCCGGGTTCGGCGTTGAGTGTTCTGGGCTTGAGTGTTAAGTGCAAAAAGGGAGAGCAGAAGAAAGAGCAACGCGCGTTTCATTGGTGGGCCTCCTAGCCGAGTAGTGGATGTGGGAGACGGCTATGAAGGGGAGACGAGCTTTTGTAGATTGATGCGAAAATGTGAGGAGAGGGTTGGATTGGCGATTGGCGATTGGTGATAACTTCTACCGGCAGGGCGCCGAGAAACGCCAGGATCGCCAAGTGAGAAAGGTATCAACAGACTTCGAGTCGCACAGTGCTTAGCTGAAAAAATATTCTTGGCGTCCTTGGCGTTTCTCGGCGACTTGGCGGTTCACCTCTGTCCAGGGGTTTAGCGTCTGAGCAAGATCAAGATGCCCGCGACGATGGCAAGCACAGCCAACGCAGTCGTCGCCGTTGCAGAGATTCTCACATCGAGCAACGGCAACAGTCCGGTGAGAATCAACCAGAGGCCGAGTAAGATCATTCCCAGATTTCTTCCAGCAAGAGTGTCTCTAAGTGCCATGGGAGTTTCTCCTTTAATAGTCAGTGGTCAGGAGTCAGTGGTCAGTAGTGGTTATACCTCAACCGCCAAGCCGCCAAGAAACGCCAAGAAGAAACGAGCTTTGAACTTGGTGCTTTGAACTTGGTACTTAATCCTTGCCTCAGCAACTCCACTGCTCAACCTTCATTATCAAAGTTCGAAGCACCAAGTTCAAAGCTCGTTCTTTTTTTTGGCGTCCTTGGCGGTCCTTGGCGCCTTGGCGGTTTAATGTCAAATGAAGAAATCAAAAAAAAGGGGTGGACACTGAGGTCCACCCTACTCCTGACTCCTGACTGACTCCTGACTTAATCCAAGACCGTCAGACTCAGGATCGTCTGTAGTATCGCTCCAAGGATGTTCCCGCTGCCGTTTGAGTATCGGCCATACTGCGAGCGGCTGTAGTATCCGTCTTCGTAACCGCGTTCGAAACCCTCGCGGAAGTAGTACTGATACTCGTTTACGTCCACGTAATAACCATCGTAACCATAACTTGCGTCCTGGTAGCCGATGGCATCATTGGGATTGAAACTCCAACCATCCTCGCGATCAGCCTGACCTGCGCGGTAGCCTTCTTCATAACCGCGGTTGACTGCCTGTTGCAGCATCTGCGCACCATAACGATTTGTTTCGTAGTAACTGCCGCCACGCGAGTAGCGATAGTTGGACGGCCCATAGTCGTTGTAGCGCCAGTTCTGCAGACGCAGTTGGTCTTGTCTTATGCGCTCAAGATAGCGTTGCTGATAACGCATCTGTGCGCGGCGTCGCTGCTGCTCAAGGATGCGCTGCCGTTGCAGCGCCAGACTCTGCCGGCGGTACTGCTCCTGGCGATATAGATTCGCGCGCAGCTCCTGATGCCGGCGCCAGTCTCGCTGTTGGTTGTTTGCACTATTCCAGTCGCGATTGCTCTCCCTGCTTAGATGGAGCGAATCACGCTGTTCTTGCTGGCGACGTCGCCAATCTGAATTTTGTTGACTCTGTTGGCGGCGTTGCTCTTCCAATCGCTGCTGTTCGAGACGCTGCTGTTCCTGCTGCTGCCGGATGCGATCCCGATTCTGTTCCCATTTCTGCTGCTGTTGGTTTCGCTGCTGTTGCTGGTTCTGTTCGACGCGCTGCTTATTGATTTCCCACCGTCGTTGCTGCTCAGCCTGATTCTGTTCCACGCGCTGTTTATTCTGTTCCCAGCGCTGTTGCTGCTCGGCGCGTTGAGCGTCACGTTGCGATCCGCGTTGGCGCTGTTGCTCGGCACGCTGTTGCGCAGCTTGCTGTTGTTCAGCACGACGGCGATCTGCATTGGCCTCACGCTCCTGGCGCTGATTCTGTTGCTCTGCTGCACGGGCGTTTTGTTCTGCCTGGCGTTGGTCCCTCTGCTGCTGATTCTCCTGGCTGATGTTTTTACCGCGACCGCGGCTACCCTTCCCTTGCGCAGATGCAATGTCGGCGCCGCCGGCGATGAGGGCCAAAGCGAGGAAGCCAGAACCTGCGAGGCGTTTGTAATCTAATCTCATTTGAAATTCCCCTTTTTATGACCGCTAAACTTGTGCCCGGGAAGAGTCCCGCTATCAATTGGGCAACTACTATTCCAGCCTTGAATAGTGTCATTAACACCGGGTGAGCGGCCGTGGCGTAACGATATGATTCACAACTGAACGGTATGGGATGACGCGGGGCCGCGGGGACACGGAGACGCGGGGACGCGGGGACGCGGGGACGCGGTGATGGGGGGAGACGGGGGGCGCGCGCATCCCCGCGTCTCCCCATCCCCGCGTCGCCCATCTTGGCAACCGGATCGGTAGGGTTGGCAACAAAAGTCGTTTATGCTGGATTGCACTCTAAAGGCTTTCACCAAAGAAGCGGGGGGCAGGCCCCCTTCCCAGTTTGTAAATTTATCGAAGGAATTTTTTATGAAGCAACTACTCACGTTATTCGTCTTGGGTTCGCTTACGTTCTCCACAATCATTCCCATTCAGGCGCAGCAGCCTCAGGAACCGACAGCGGCAGATGATGTCGTGCGTATTTCTACCAAGCTCGTGCAAATCGATGCCGTGGTCACTGACAAGAGCGGCAATCCGATTAAGGACCTGGGTATGAGCGATTTTGAAGTCTTGCAGGATGGCAAGCCGCAACAGGTTGTCTCTGTGTCTTATGTCGACACTGAAACTCCCGCACCAGTGGTCAGCAAAACCGCAGAGCCCAAGCCCGCAAAAACAGACAGGAACGTCCCCGCACCAGCGCGTCGCGTTTCTCCCGCTAACGCCGCTCGCATTCTCACTTTCGTTGTCGACGACGGCAGTTGCGCTGCTTCGCGTGTTGGGATGCAAGCAACCCAGGAGGCGCTTCAAAAATTCGTTACTGAACAAATGCGACCCGATGATCTGGTCGCTATCTATCAAACTCGTAGCGGCAGCAGCATCTTGCAACAGTACACTTCAGACAAAGCGCAGTTGTTGCGCGTAGTGAAGAAGGTTCGCTGGTATCCGCCGCGCGGCGTTTGCGCTAATGACGGCGGGGGAGATTTTTACGATCGCGCGCAAGTAACAGGCGGTACTAAGTTCAGAGCAAATCCGGTTGAGTTTGAGAGCGATGCCGAAAGAGCGAACCGCGCCAATACTGAAAACCGCCTGCGCGACAATCAAGTGGTGGGCCTCGTGGGAGTTCTGCGTTACATCACGCGTGGCTTGCAACGCGTTCCGGGCCGCAAAACAGTCTTCCTGTTTTCCGATGGCATACCGTTACTGGCCCAGGACTCGACACAACGCGGCGCTCCGAATACCACGCCGGTTGTAACTTTGAGACAAGGTGAGTCAGGCGGTGCGATGCGCGACTTGATCGACTTTGCCAATCGCGCGTCAGTAGTCTTCAACACCATCGATGTGCGAGGCATGCAGGCTCCGGGCGCGAGCGCTGCCGACGACTTTGATAACGTCGTGGGGCGCGGGGGGTCAGGTAACATACAGTCAACCGGCATCGTGGCGGCCAACCGAGAAGCAGCGACCCTAAGTGCGCACAGTGGCATGAATTTCCTGGCAGATGAAACGGGGGGCAGGTTCTACACCAACATGAACAACCTTGAGGTCCCTGTGCGCCGCGCGCTTGCACTTGAGAAGGGTTACTACCTGATTGGTTACCAGCCTGAAGCCGACACTTTCAAGAGCAAGAAGTTCAATTCGATCGAAATCAAAGTTAAGCGCCCGGATGTGAATGTGCGCGCGCGTTCAGGGTTCCTGGGAATCACCGACGAAGAGCGACGGCCGAAGAAACGCTCAGGTGACAGCGAACTTTACGAGGCGATCGCCGCGCCCTTGCCGAAAGCTGGATTGAACCTTCACCTCACGGCGTTCTTCGCCAATACTCCGGCAGAAGGTAGTTTCGTGAGAACGCAGTTGCATCTCGACGGCGAGCAGCTGACTTTTGCCGATGACCCCAATGGTGTGAAGAAGGGCGTCTTTGATGTTGTCGCAGTGACGCTGAACGAAAAGAACGAAGTGGTTGACGAATTTAATCGTACGCACACAATTCGTTTTCCGGAAGCACATCTCGACGCCGTCACGCGCAATGGTCTGATTTACTCAGCCGACATTCCGGTGAAGAAACCGGGTGCTTACAATTTTCGAGTTGCGATACGAGACGCGACCTCGAAACAGCTAGGCTCAGCCGGACAGTTGATCGAGGTGCCGGATCTGAAGAAGAGCAAGCTGCTCTTGTCTGGGCTAACCGTTGGTGAGGTAAGTCTTCAGGACGGTAAACCGGTGATGCCTGCAGACGAGAAGCCTCAAAATGGTTTTTCTCCTGTGGCCTCAGCTTCACATACTGCGATCAGGCGTTTTCGTTCGGGATCAATCCTGGGCTATTCCTACAGAGTCTACAACGCCCAGCTAAACAAAACCTCGGGCCAGCCGAGACTGATGGTGCAGGTGCGTTTATTTAAGGACGGCGAAGTAGTGACTGATGGCACGCCGCAAGCGATGCAGCTCGAAGCACAATCGGATCTCACGCGCATTGCGGATTACGGTTACCTCCGACTGCAACCGGAACTGGCGCCGGGGGACTATGCATTGCAGATCGTCATCTCGGATCCAACTACTAAAGAAACAAGCTCACAATGGATCGACTTTGAAGTGGTTAGATAGGGCGCGACCTTGGGCCGCTCACAGCCCTAGCCCACAGGGCAACTAGGCCAGCCGTTTTACGGCTGGTTGTACGCACGGCTAAATTTTACGCAGTCCGCTTCAGCGGCCTTACTCATCTTCGAAACATCTTTCAAGGCGAGTCTTCGTAGTTTTCTGGGCATGGTGCTCGTTTTGATTCTTCACATATTCGATTACCCAAGGTAGATCTAGCGTACCAAAACTCACGACCCCGTACCCGTCCTGCCAATCAAGCAGTTTGCGATTTACGATTTCATGGTTGATGTAAAAAGAGCTGCCGCCCTTCAGTTTCCCTATCCATTCACTTATGAGCAAGCTAGGAGGAATTGAGGCTACGCAGTGAAAGTGATCCTCAATGCCTCCAACGGGCATGAAATATTACGTTCCTGTTTTCACGGATCTTATGCTCCAGATAGTGGTGGACTCTGTTTTCGATCTCAGTGCGTGAGAACTGGATCGTCATTCTATAAGCAGGTCAAAAGAGTAAGCGAGGAAAATGAGAAAGACCGCTCAAAACGGCCTTAGCAAAAAGTTTGGCAACAAGCCTACTAGGTTGAAAAGGCCGCTGAAGCGGCCTCGGTAAATTCCGCGTTGTGTAACCAGCCGTAAAACGGCTGGCCTATTCGCCCTGCGGGATAGGGGCGTGAACGCCCCAAAAGAAAGACGGCTGCCAACCTTGAAATTCTTATTCTATCCGGATGGCAGGATGGCGGCATTCCTGCGGTGCCTTAACTAACTGAAAAGTCTCTGCAGGGAGATGCTAAGGCTTTCAAACAGGGCCGAACCTTCTGTGACAACATTCGACGCGATTAGGATTAGCTGGTCGCCCAAAAGCATCGGAGTAGCCGCCGCCACCACTGCCGCGGCGAGCATTAGATTTGAAGCCCAGGAAGATGCTTCAAATTTGTCAGTCGACTCTTTCATAGTCTTTTCTCTCAACCGATGAAGGCGAGGGTCCTTTGTGAGAACGAGGAGAGTCTCGCGAAAGGGGGCGCATGAGGGTGGCTGGCTCGAGGGGGCAGCCACTTGTACGGCAAGCGCGATGCCGCCAACAGCGTCACGAACACCCGCTAGACCTAACTTCTCCGCCTTCCATCACTTAAGAAATTCACCCGAACTGCGGAGGGATGATGACGCCCAATATCAGCCGTCAGTCTGACGAAGGGCTGAGGCAACTTGACTGAAATTGACCTCGCTTACGCATTGTCCGAGTGGTACGACCTTGCCCAACTTATGACATCCTGGCTTTTCGAGCTTGTAGTCTTCCAGAAATTAAGCGTTTTCTGACGATTCGGATTGTGGTAAAAGATAGCCACAGAAAGTGCCTTTGCAGTTTCAATGCTGCGGTTCCAGGACGTATCGTGCGGTAGACTCCCGACCCGCCGTTTTTGCTAATCGAAAATCGTAAATAGAGATTCGCAGGCGAATGACTTGCCGCCTGCCAATCGATTCCCGACTCACGGCCAAGCCGTTGCATTTAGGACTGACGTTGCCGTGCGCCAAGTGCCGTGAGCGATCCACCCAACCATTTTCCGGTGGGTGCTTATCAGAAACTGTAGCTTCTTCGATTTCAACCCCAAGTCCCTTCAAGGAGTGTTCCCATGAAACAAGAGTCCGGAAACAATAGCCCTCAAGCACCAAGCAGACGCAAATTTATCGGGCAGATTGGCACCACTGCGGCGGTAACGTTCGCGGCAGGAGCCGTTGGCATAGAACCACTATTAAAGACTAGCGCGATCGACAGTTCAAGCAGCGAGCAGTTTAAATCAACGCGCAAATGAATGTGTGAAGCTGCGCCGTGACGCAGCACTCGCCGGACTGCAAGCGACCCCGCAGAATTTACAGCACCCGAATAATGAGGACGAGATTCTTTATTCAGACAAGCGCGGCAATTATTCGAAGGGCCTTCCTCACAACAGCAACGGCACGGTGCAAGTCGCCGCTTACGAAGCACTGGTGAAAGCGCTGACTAGCGGGAGCGGCGCCGATTTCAATGCCATCCCTTTGGGTGCCAATCGCAAGCTTACGAATCCGCAGTCTGGTCTAGCTTTTGATATGGAAGGACCGGACGCGCATGCCCTCGTGCAACCACCGGCGCCGCCGTTTGCCAGCCGCCAGCTGGCCGGAGAGATTGCCGAAAACTACTGGATGGCGCTGCTTCGAGACGTTCCTTACAGCAGTTACTCATCGAATCCGACAGCCATCGCAGCCGCTGCCGACTTAACGAACTTTGGCGCTGATTTCAAAGGCGCTAAAAATGGATCAGGCGTAGTAACAACTCAGCAACTCTTCCGCGGATTGTCGCCGGGCGATCAAGCCGGCCCTTATCTCTCGCAGTATTTCTATCTGCCTTGTTTCTTTGGCGCCAACGAGGTGGATCAAAAGATTGTGACGGCTGCTCCCTATGCGACTGCGGGTAACGGCGGTAGCGGTGGTGGACGCGACTACATGACCACTTTTGCGGATTATCTGAGCATTCAGAGGGGCTTCAATCCGGCCAGCGGCGATGTCTTCGATCCCTCGCGTCGGTATATGCGTATGGGTCGCGACATTGGCCAATGGGTACACATCGACGTCCTCTTCCAGGGTTATTTTCAGGCGTTCCTCGTGCTTGCCGGTCTTGGTGCACCGGTCGATGAGGGCAATCCGTACAACGGCAATCCGACTCAGGAAGGCTTTGGCACTTTTGGAGGACCGCACATTGCTACGCTCCTGTGCGAGGTATCAACGCGCGCGTTGAAAGCAGTCTGGTTTCAGAAGTGGTTTGTGCATCGCCGGCTGCGTCCCGAGAACTTCGCCGCTCGAATCGAATACAACCGAACCCATCCCGGCGCATTTGATGTTCACCCTTCGATTAACAGTTCTACAGTGCTGCCCGCCGTCGCGCAGCATAACGAACAATTCAACGGCGTGGGCAACGGCACTCACCTGTTAGGGCAAGCTTTTCCTGAAGGCTGTCCCACTCATCCTGCATATGGCGCCGGCCATGCGACTGTAGCCGGAGCTTGCACCACCATCTTGAAGGCTTGGTTCAAGGAGTCGACGCCAATCAGCTCGCTAACTACACCTCTAGAGCCGACAGCAGATGGGCTTTCACTTGTGCCTTATCTCGGATCGGACGCGGGTCAGATGACGGTGGGTGGTGAACTGAATAAGGTTGCGGCTAATGTGGCGCTCGGTCGCAACTCAGCCGGAGTTCACTGGCGTTCGGATGCAACTGAATCAATGAAACTCGGTGAGCAGATCGCGATCGGGATCCTTAATGACCAGCGCGCCTGCTACAACGAAAGCTTCAGTGGGTTCAGTTTGACGAAGTTTGATGGGACGACAGTGACGGTTTAAGGGATTGCCAATTGCCAATTGGCGATTGCCGATTGGCTTCTTATTAAGCCAACGTTCAGTAGTTAGTTCTTAAGTTATCTACCGCAAAGGCGCAGAGAAACGCCAGGGACGCCAGGTTGAAGAAAATGAACTTAGTCCTTTGTGCTTTGTACTTTGCTTGAGCACGTCAGCAGTAGCATCGTGCGCTCAAAATACACAGTGAACAAAGTTCGAAGCACCAAGTTCAAAGCTTGTTTCTTCAACCTGCCGTGCTTGCCGTTTCATGGCGTCTTGGCGGTAAATGCTTCCGCTTCCTGGCGTCTTGCCGGTAAATGCTAACCGCACTCTTTCACTTCATTTCCACAATCGCGATGCCGCCTGGCGCGAGCGTGACTACTAATGAGTTTGGCGCCTTCTTAATCTGGAGCGGCTTGTCGCTAATCCAGTCGACTGCCGAGCGAAGTGGTTGACCGGAGATTGAGACAGTAACCTTAACGTTAGCGCTGCGGTCGACGGTGGCGAGACCTTGTTGAGGTTTGTTAACGCCATTGTTATTGAACAAGCTAACAACCCATCCGCTGTTGTTGCGGTTGATTAGATACTCCACGTCGCCAGTGACTTTGATTGGAGTAGCGTCTGCAAAAACATGCGCGAGCATGTGACCTGAGAACGGCGTCACGCGACCATCAATCCCCAGGAGATCAGGCAGCGCGTTAAAAACCACGCTTCCCTTCCCAATCTTGTTTACAGTAACTAACGGGTCTCCATTCGGAGCGGCGACTAAAGTTGTCGCCCCCTTTAATTCGACCTTCTCGTAACGAAACAACTGACCACTCAGGTCTTCATCGGGTTCGCCCGAGCATCTTGCGGAATCTGCTTCTTCGGTAGCGTTCGTGAAGCGAATGCCAACAAGCTGTTCGGACACGCGGGGAGCTTGTGCTGCATTGATGACGACTGTGCCACCGCCGCGAACATACGTTGTGAGTTTCTCGACCCAATCTCGAGTCAAATCTATGTGACCGCCCACGACTACAGCGCGGTAGTTCTCAAAAGGGGAAACTGGCAAAGCAGACTTAGAAGAAGTCGCGGAGGAAGTCTTCAGGCTTTTAGGTGAACTTGCGGCCAAAGTCGAACTCTGAACTCGAAACTCGGAACTCGAAACGTCCGCAGCGACCAGCACATCAAAAATATTTCCGAATACGCCTGATACAAATGCCTGCCGATCGCCGCTCGCGGGTTCACCTTCAACTACCAGCCCCGGAAAGTATGCAACGCCGAACAACTCGCGTAAGGCACGATCGCTCCGGCTGATCTGCGAAACACCAAACGGCCACTGCGGATAGTCAGTCATGTCCCAACCGTGCGCCGGATCGAGCAGGAAGGCAACAGGCGTGTAAGGCGTCCCCCGATCGGGATGCTGCTCCGCGAAGCGCATGAACTCGTCAGTGATGCGCCCGAGCGGATTCAATTGAAAGAGATGTTCTCCCGGTCCGGGTTTGAAAAACTGGTCGAACCCTTGTTCGAGATAAATAGCCGACACGCCCGACATGTAATACATGTAGTAACTTTTGCGGTACCACGACAACGAAGGACCCATGGACGGCCCATAACGCGAATGAAAAAAATTATCGGGTCCGGCGAAGTTCTGTTGTTTTGTAAACGTCGTAGCGGTGTCGCCGAAATTGGGAGCGTGATAGTAGGCGAACGCGCCACCATATTGTCTCGCCGCGCCGCGAGTGAAAGCGATGCGCATTGCCAGCATCGGCTGCACCGCGGGGGTCTCCATGCCTAAGAGCCTAACGCCCCAGCGAGCAAGCGCGTGTGCATAGGTTGTGCTTGAGGTGGCTTGCGCGGGAATCAGTTTGTCCCACATCGGTCCGGTGGCAGTGTGAAAAATCGCGCTCCATTTTTTGTCGAGCGCATTCGTGTAAAAGAGGCGGTGTGCCTCCAGCAACTCCGCGCGCGACATTGCAGGCGAGATCTTCAAGTCCGTGGCCGCTGAAGTGGTATAGACATAGCCGATACTCTCGCCCGACACCCATCCGAGAAACTGACTCCGCAACTCGCCGTTCAGCAGCGCCCACGCTGCGTTTCCTTCTTCGGCAGTCATCTGAATCGTGCCGTAATTGATCAGGACTGCGAAAGGCGTTTTGGTGGTGCGGAGATAACGAAGGAAGAGACTGCCCTCCTTTAGATACTCGTTCAGGTCGTTGATGTAGATCACAGGCACAACGAGCTTCGAGGCGAAGATCGGCACATCTCTGGCGCCTTTGTAGGTCGCGACAAACTGTTCGATAGGCTCCGCGTGGAAAGGATAGAGTGAGCGTTCAGATTCCGGCTGATCGTAAGTGGCCCAGAACTCCTTCGCGATATTCCACGGCATAAGAAAATCGCGGCCGGCAATCTCAGGACGGCGCCACGCATCGGGAACAGTTGCCGGCACTGTGGAAGTGGTCAACGAAGTAAGCGGGCGACGTTGTTTACTCCAGGCTCGCAGGTATCGCATCCCCGCAAAGTCAGGTTTACTTCGCCCGGAGGGAACATAGGAGAGCTCGCTGGTAATAAGGACACAGTCAACGTGACGTCGCGCGGCGGCGCCTTTCTCTACAACGATGGAAACTCGCGCCGGCCCTTTTTTGAGTTCTATTACGGACTTGGGATCGTTGTCCACCTGAGTATTCGGATCGACCGATTGGGCCTGGGCTGTGTCCCAGGCAAACGCCCAGTTCCAGTACATGCTGACTTCGTCGTGCGGATCGACAACATCCCTGGTTCCAAATTCGTGCCGAAACACTTCGCGGTTGTTCTGGTTAATGCGCACGACGAAGTTCTCCGCCTTGTTGGCCCAGTCAGCATAGCGAACCCACAACTTGTAAACTCCCGACCGCGGAATTTCGAAATCCTGATAGAGCTCGCCGGTGTTTTCGTCGGCGCTTGCAGCTGCGGAATTCCATTCGCTCTCGCCGCCCTGCGACCATTCGGCGGACACGCCAGGCCCGTTGATGCCCCATCCTGGAGCTTTTGCTTTGGGAAGATTCAGCCAGGAAGGATTGAGGATTGGCTCGCCGCGACGATCGGTGGCGAATCCGCGCATGTTCTCCGCCTCGAACCAGAGATATTCCGGAGAGGGAGAAGCGGGGACGCGGGGACGCGGGGATGCGACGCGATCTCGCGTAGGGCTGTGCCCTAGAGATGCAAAGATGGGTATACAAGCAAGGGCCAATGTGGACAGAACAAAGACCGGGACTAGCACTACCCAACCACGTTGGTGAGATTTAGACTTCCTGCCGCTGGCGGTCCACGACGGTTTGCTCATTCCAGATACGATCATTCGTTTCGATGGATTTTGATCGTCCATTGATCGGGTTTTTGTATCATTCGAACGAGTTGACCAATTATGTGGTCGTACTGGAGATCAAGCTCCGTGGCCTGTTCCTGAGAGAGGTACCCGCACTTCCATGAAAACTCTATCCAAACTCGAGTCTCTTCAGCTTCAGTTTCGGAATCGCTCAACTTACTCACAAAGTGGGCCGGATAGCAGCGTTTTCGCCAACCTTCGCCAATGTTGGCACACACTGAGCGCGACGCTCGGCGAATTTGGTCGGTAAGCGAATACCTTTCGTCTGCCGGAAAGTGTTTAGTGAACTCATATATACGCATCGCTGCGTCCATCGCAGATTTATAGACGTGAAGATCCTTGTAGCTTCGAATATTTTCCATGAGTGTGAGGCCTCATTGTTGGATTGAGATACTTCTGTTTATGGTCTAACGTTCTCGCGCCCCCATCTTATATCTCCCGGCGTCACCGCGTCACCGCGTCACCGCATCCCCGCGTCCCCGCGTCCCCGCGTCCCTTAGCCGAGCGCGTCAAGACATTCAACCAGCGAACGGCGGCGGCAGGTGAACATCGGAGTGTCGCGCAGGGTGTAGCAATTCGCCTTCGTCTCGCGCAGTTCCTGAACCAGATCTAAAAAGTCGGCGGGATGGTTGGTCTCAAACGCCACTACAAAATCCTGGTCGTCGAGGCCAAACGAATAAGTCGTATGAATTTTTACTGAGCGATACTTGCTACCAATCCTGATGTTCTCGTCCATCATCTCCTGACGCTGATCGGAAGTGCGCGAATACCATTCACGAGTCTTCACAAATGGACAAACGAAGATGTAATCAGATTGGCCCGGCACTATGTGAATCAGATCCTCAGCGTGTTCCACACTCTCCTTGTCGATATACAGCGATCGCTTGGTCATCGAGAGGAAAGATTGGACCGGCCGAATGTACCTCGCCGCTTCAGTCGCATTGAGCCGCGCAGTCATCTCCTGAAAAGGCTCCAGCTCATAACCAATGCGCCAGATCATGAAGTCGACATTCGTGCGCAGTCCGACAGTCGAATAGCTATTCAGTAATAGATGAGGGCGATATGCTTCAACCGTGCGTACAAACTCTGCCTTGCAATTCTGCTTGTCGGCTTCCGACAAGACGCGCCATTCAGAACGAGTACCGTAAAAAGTGAAGTTTACGAATTGACGGGGTAGCTTCGCCTTGAGCTCTTCTACCTCGCCACACGTGGGTGCCAGGCGAAGGGACTTTCGCACCGCATTGCCTGAATCCTTTTCGGTACTCATGTGGTGTTCACCTCTGAATGGAGAATTGTGAATGCGGTGGAGAGTCCCCCAAAATTGAGGTGAAGTCATTCTGCCCGCTCCGTCAGTTGATTGCAACTTGAGCCGTTTGCTTTGCGCCACAGAGTGGATGGTATACTTCGCGACGTTCAACAAATGTTGGGGAGAGAAAATCTGGAGGGGAGATCAAATGCGGCTGCTGATGCTCGCGCTTGTGCTAGCGACTACAATGTCTATTTTAGCGTGTAGCAATCCCGGTACTTACGAGAGTAACAGTGCCCGCCCCGCAAGTTCTCCGTCCGCGGCGACGCCGACGCCCACACCAGACGAACTTGCCTCGGCGCGCATCAACTTTCAAAAGAATTGTGTCGGATGTCATGGTGAGAACGGTGAAGGCGGCCGCAAAGAAGTCGACGGCAAACGTTTCAAGGTGCCGAATCTTCGCGAAGGGCATGCCCTTGAACATACAGACGAGAAATTCGTGGTCCAGATTACCGAAGGTGACGACGAGATGCCGGCTTTTAAAGACAAACTAACCGCCGCCGAGATCAACGACCTGGTGCGGTTTGTTCGCAAAGAGTTTCAAAGAAAATGAGAGCTTTGAACTTGGTACTTTGTACTTTGCTCTTCGTGATTTGACCTGAAAGCTCAACAACAAAGCTCAAAGCACAAAGTTCAAAGTTCGTTTTTAGGATTAGCACCCATAGCTCAGTTGGATAGAGCGTTTGACTTCGAATCAAAAGGTCGCAGGTTCGAGCCCTGCTGGGTGCACCAATAAAATCAAAAGTCAGCGGGCACTCACTCCTGGACCGCTGCCAAATCCATAACTTGTTGCGGTGTCTCGCAAACCGGATGCAACCATCGCTCGGCCGGAAGATATTTAGCATGGCCTTACGCCACGCCCAATCCCTATCCCTTTCCGTCCATTTCCAGGATCCACGACTGACGCACCGGTAGACTCAAGCAAGATACCGTCATCGGCTTTAGTGTTTCGATACCGGTTGGAAGAAAACCTGGTGGCAAGCACCGGGGTTAATGTTTGGGTGCCTGCACCCTTTGAGGTCAAGTCGATTGCAGTGCCTGCCAATGCGTTGGCCAGGCTTGTTGCCAGCTTTAGTGTGTTTGAGTTCAAAGCAATGACGAAATAGCTCGATCCGTTGGTGAGACCTTCAACCGCGGCGCTTCCCGCTGTGTACTTAACCTTCGATCCGGTCTTATGCCCGTGGCCGGGAACCGTTAGCATATCGGCTCCGGTGTCGACGCTTGTTGACGCAAAAGTCTTAACCGCCAGGGTACCCACCGGCACTGTCGTAGTGATAGAGAAAGTGACGTTGTTGACTGTGTTAACTGTGTACTGCGTGTTGTTAAGAAGGACTTTTAATCCGGTGAAGTGATTGTAGAATTGTGGGTAGCCACCTGGATTGGTTTCGGTAATCTTGGAACCGGAAGCAGTGACAGTGTACTCAATCTCGGATTCTTTGATGTTGGTGTACTGCGTGATAGGCGTTGAAGACTTCTTAAGCGAGACGCCCTCAATCTCGCATTGTGCACACGACTGAATTTCCACCGCGAATCCGCTCGAGGAATTGTTTTGCATGACATCGATGTCTCGTATCTTGAGATACCGGGAAGCTTGAACAAACAAAGCCTGTCCTACCGAGCCCTGGACAAAGACGTTTTCAATAACGCCACCAACGGCTCCATATACGATTACCGCTGAGTAAAGAAAACCTCCAGACGAGCCATCGGTTGAGATGTCACGCCCCATCACCCTGACATTCCTCACCACCGGGTTCACCAATTGCGCTGCCCCCGCCGCTTGCATTGCCACGCCAGTGATGTAAATCCCCGGGACTGTAGTGCGTGCATCAATCACTACGTTCTCAACGGTGATGTTCTCAACTTTGTTGTCCGTCGTGTTGGGTTCAATGTCGATGGCCGCAAATGATCCGACGCTGTTGTGATTGCGCAGGTCGATCTGGATATCGCGAAAGGTGATGTTTTTTCCGTTGATGACATTCACCAACTGTGTGCCGGTGTTGAGGATCTTGATGTCAGTGACCTCAACAACCTCTGCATAATTACCCGCGGTCGAATAGCCCCCTACGGTGATGCCATAAGCGTGAGTGCCATCCAGAGTTACATTGCGCACACTGGAGTTGCGAGCGTTGCCGAGAATTATTGTCGAAGATTGGCCATTGTGTATCTGGGATGGGTGGCCCTTTATGTAAAGATTGCTAATTTGAATGTCCTCGACGGTGCCGTCTGAGCCAGTCACGAACATCATCTTCGCGCCAAACAAATGGGCATTCCTGGGAGAGTTTGATTCGTAGAGAACGGCTCCTGGATCAGCACTTACACCGCAATGATCATTAAGCAGAAAGGGAGGATGGGTAGAGGGAAATCCAGTCGCGGTATTGGGATAATCTCCGCGAGTGAAGTGAATACTCTGTGCGTCAAAGAGTTCAACCGATTTGGTAATCACTCGCGGGAAAGCGAGGAACCTCACCACCTTGCTTCCCTCTTTGAAAGCCGCCGCAGCACGTTCCAGCCTGTCTGATAGCGAAGTGTTACTCGTGTCCCACAGCTCGAGGGATATTTCCTTCGGATAGTCAGTTCCGGTCCAGGTAATGTCCCCTACCGCGAAACCAGAGAAAGCAGGATGCTGCGACTTGGCATCAATCAAACCAACTCCCTGAAACGTTATCTTTCCCAAGCCAGATTTCTGCAGCAGCCCGGCGCGTTCAAACCTAAGTTTGGCCGTCGCCGGAATAACAGCCGCTGTCGACACGCCCATCGCCTTGTTAATGACGAGAGTCTTTCCGGTCGCTGCTGCAAGAGCTGTCGCAAAATTGGGATACCTGTCAGCGTAAATCACGCTCCCTGCGGACTGAGAAACACTTGCTCCGTTCAAACGGGAGTGTGATTCACTTGCGTCCGCGTTGACCGCAACGGAAAAAGTGATGACAAAAGAAAGGGCGACTGCGATCGGCAGCCTCGGCAGAATTACGCGTGAGCGACAGGACATAGCAAAGTCAGAAAACTCGAATGCGGATAGCATACATTACCTGAGTCATTCGGCAGACTACGTGGAAAGTCAATCTATCTGAGCCAAACAATTGGCTTGACACGTCTTTGACCCGGTGGTGCGCGGCGAGTCTTTGACTTGCCGCGCTCCAGAGAGTACCGGGGCCTAACCCAAAGGTCCAAAATCGGTTACCGGCTTGGAAGCTGACCAGAGCTGTATGTCTCTCCGGGTCTAGCCTTTAGATCTCGCAAAAACCAGATCTGGACAGATTTCTCCGCCGCGTTGTAGAGTGTTTCCAGGCAGACCTTCAGCGCTGCCACTCCATTAAGCTCGTCACTCACGCCCCTGAGCTTCGATTTCCTAACTTTATCGAGTTTCGCGTTCCCGCCGCCGCAACCTCGGAGCAATTGAATTCGGTAACCTAACTATGACTTCACGCTCTTCTACTGACTCTCCCCGTGACGAAACCGCGTCAGAGTCCGGGCAGCAACCCGAACCATCGTCCAACCATTATCAAGGTACTTGTGCCGAAATCGATCATCTGCTCGAGCGAATCGAACTGGACGTCCGGCAACCGGTATCTGTGGTGTTTTCGGCCCTGCTCGAGCTTTTGCGCCAGGTACCCGAGTTTGAAAACTTAGGCCAGGACTTGCCCGCGCCTGAGACCGAGGCCGCATTGGACAGCTTTCGCGATCAAGCAAACGTGCTGGTTGACTTTATGCTCGCGACAGCAACCAAGAGCGCTAGTCAGTACGAACTGCTGTCAGAGACGCTCGATGGAATTTCCTTCGCAATGAGTCACGACGTGAAGCGGATCTTCGAGAGTGAGTTGAAGGCGCCCAATTGGAAGTCAGGCGAGCAATTAAACAGAGGCAAAGTAGCCTACATTCAGGGTCTGCTTACGAACTGTTTGCAACAATCACTCATTACTCTGGCCCAGGTATTCGATCCCAGTCTGGACGGAGCCAGGTTGTTTGATAACAACAAAGCCAGGCTTCGGGAGTCACTCGTGTTATGTCGCGATTTAATGGACATGCTACAGATCGTGCACAACGCGGAGACTGATCTCGACCAACAGTCACCCATTTTAGTGAATCGAGTACACAGGTTCCGCCACGAGTCGATGCAGTTTTTGATGTACAAAGACTGGCAGGAATTCGAGGCCATAACAGAGCCCCTGATGATTTCCGGGGCGGAATCGGCCGACCCGGGATCGCCCTTGCACTCTTTTAAATGTTATCTGGAGACTTTGCTGGGCCAGGTGAAGTTAAGGGCAGTGCTGGTCGATGTGTTCTGCGATTTGTTTCCTGAAGTCGAGGAAAGCAATTCCGAATGGAGCGAGGCACAGAACCGGCTGGCCTTCGAATTATACCGAACCGAGCTCTCGTCTATGATCGAAGCCGAAGGCAACGAAGTCTCAGAAGAGCACGAGCTCGTTTAAGCGCCGGCGCTTTGAGTCTCCAGCGTCTTACGTTGATCGAGGGGAACGTAGTTACGCGTGCGGTGGCCAAGATACACCTGACGCGGTCGCGCAATTTTCTGATCCGGATCTTCAAGTAGCTCCACCCACTGAGACAGCCACCCCGAAGTGCGCGGAATAGCAAAAAGCACTGGGAACATGTCGAGCGGGAAACGCATTGCCTGATAGATGATGCCCGAATAGAAATCGACATTCGGATAGAGCTTACGCTTCACAAAGTATTCATCTTCGAGGGCAATCCGTTCTAGCTCGAGAGCTATGTCAAGCAGTGGATCCTTCCCGGTGATTTCAAAAACTTCATAAGCAACTTGCTTAATGATGCGCGCGCGCGGATCGTAATTCTTGTAGACGCGATGGCCGAATCCCATTAGTCGAAACTCGCCGGCCTTCACTCGCTTTACATAATCGGGGACCTTATCAACCGATCCGATCTCCTTCAGCATTCGCAGCACCATCTCGTTGGCGCCGCCGTGCAGGGGCCCATAAAGCGCGGCCGCGGCGCCTCCCAACGCTGAGAACGGATCGGTCTGCGCACTACCGATACTGCGCATCGCATTGGTGCTGCAGTTTTGTTCGTGGTCAGCGTGCAGGATGAAGAGCACGCTCAATGCATGCTCGAGCACCGGGTTGGGCTCATACTTCAACTCGGTGGTCTTAAACATCATGTTGAGAAAATTTCCTTCGTAACTGAGATCGTTGTCGGGATAGGAGTACTGCATCCCAATCCGGTGGCGGAAAGCAAAAGCGGCAATGGTGGGCACTTTAGCAATCAACCGGTAAATCTGTTTCCGCCGGCATTCAACATTAAATATATCTTTAGCGTCAGGATAAAAAGTCGAAAGGGCGCCCAGGGTGGCTTCAAACATGCCCATCGGGTGTGCGTTGTAGTGGAAACCATCGATTACTTTCTTGATGCTCTCGTTGATAAAGGTGTGATGCGTGATGTTCCAGGTCCAATTGCGCAATTGAGTTTCGTCAGG
This sequence comes from Pyrinomonadaceae bacterium, assembly GCA_963826235.1. Taxonomy (GTDB): domain Bacteria; phylum Acidobacteriota; class Blastocatellia; order Pyrinomonadales; family Pyrinomonadaceae; genus PSRF01. Next base: position 478,692 of record CAWGWE010000005.1, read on the forward strand.
TAGTTCTCCGTGGAGCAGCAGGTAGGCCACCTCCAGATAACTACTCTGTTCGGCAAGCTGGTCGATGGGGTAACCACGATATTCAAGAATGCCTTTATCGCCGTCGATGAAAGTGATGCGACTCTTGCAGGAAGCGGTATTCATGAAGGCCGGGTCGTACGTCATGAGACCAAAGTCGTCGTCAGACGTTTTGATCTGGCGCAAGTCCATCGCTTTGATCGTGCCGTTTTCGATGGGCACATCGTATTGTTTGCCGGTTCTGTTATCTGTGATGGTCAAGGTCTCGGAGCTCATACGGTTCTCCTGAAATCGTGCTGAAAACTGAATGTAATTGCAGGTAAGCAGAGTAACTCCGACGTGCTTACGAATCAAATTGGAGCGAGATGGGCGTGAGAAGGTGTACCTCTCATTCACACCGGTCTTTAGCCCGGCGTAGCGATGGTCTACCGTCAAAGGAACCGTTTTAACGGTTTACCAGGACCCAGGTGCGAAACGAAACTGTTGAAACGGTTGATAATTCAAAAGCCATTCGGCACCGGGCTGAAGCCCGGTAGAATAAGATAACGCACTGAGATAAGGTACCGATAGCGTTCAACTAAACGCGCGGCGCAGTCGTAACATCATGCCTTTCATCGCACTGAAAATTCGGCGCGCCATCAGGAAAGAGATGACAACAAAACCGGCAATCACTGCAAACAGGACGAACGGAGCGAAGAATGAAAGCAGTATCGAGCCGACGGCAATGGCATCTTCCGTCAGACTTGCGACGATGTTTGAAGCAGGTTCCGGACTTAAGTTGATCGCCGCACGCGCGCCGGCCTTTGTTCCGTGCGCGCTCAGCGCCAGTCCGCCTCCGAGTAGAAACGCGGCGACCTGCACCCCGCGATCAAAATCACCAAAGGCTGTGGCAGCTAACACGGCACCCGCCGGAATCCTGATGAAGGTGTGGATGGCATCCCAGACGCTATCGACGTAAGGCACTTTGTCAGCAACAAACTCAACCAGGTAGAGAGCGACAGCTAGACCGATAATCCACCAACTGGTGAGGACGTTGAGCTCACCGGGCAAGCGCAGATGCGCGAAACGGCCCAGTAGTCCGAGGGTCGCCACCGCCGCGTAGAGATTGATTCCTGAAACCCAACCCGCGCCCATCGCGATTGCCAACGTGCTTATCAAGTTCATCGGTGACCTCCGCAGTTCAATACGACCCGGCCAACGCCCCGGTTCGCGCGCTTTAGATGCAAAACAAGGAGAAAAAGGTACTGCGGCGGGCGCACTCCCGGGAATTCGGATATTGGGACTTCAGACCTCGTCGGTTAGAATGCGCGCCGTTTCCAACAATTCCCGATTCACACCTCAGGAGGCCCCCATCATGAACTTAAAGAAACTTGTGCTGACCATCATCGTGGTTTTTGTGGTAGCAAACATCACCGGGTTTTTGATTCACGCCACGCTGCTGGCGCCCGACTACATGGTGGTGAAAGAACATTACCGACCTGAAGGGCAGGAGAAAATGATCTGGATCTGTTTGGCCTATCTTGCGTTCGCGATAGGCTCGGTAATTGTCTACGCCAAGGGAGTTGAGGCCAAGCCGTGGTTGGGCCAGGGCATCAGGTTTGGAATTCTGATGTGGCTGGTGTTAACGGTACCGTCCTTCTTTATCGCTTACGCCGTGCAGCCTGTGCCGACGATGTTGATGGTCAAGCAGGTATTGTTTGAGGGCATCGATAAGATTGTATTGGGTGTTATTACGGCGGCGCTCTATCGACCCTAAGAACTGCCGACCTTAAACAAGTATTGAAAAGAAAAGTGGCCGGCACCGGGCCGGCCACTTTGAGAGATCCTCTTAACATTGCTTTAGCGCTTCGCTTGCTTTATCTCGCGGTCAACTCGTTTCCGCGCTTCACTTGCTTCACGCTCACTGAGACCTAAGTCCTGCAATGTCTGACCGAGGCTGCGACCTGAAGCCAAGCCATTGAGTATTGCGCTGCGAGTGATTCGTGGATGTCGCGGTCCCAAATTTTGTGCGAGGCGCGTCGCCGATACATAGTGTCCAAATTTCAAGTCAGGATTTGTCAGCAATGCCGCTTGATAACCACTCCGCAAACTGTTTGCGTTGGTGCGCAGGACGTTCGGCAAATTTGGATTGTTGTTCAACTCGTCATTTGCGCGACGGAGATTGTTGGCTCGTGCACGCTCAAGACCTTCGGCAGATCGTCCTCCGGATTTGTCTGAAGCCCGACCCAGTCCTGTATCCGAACGTCCACTGGATCTTTCGGAAGCTGTACCAAGTCCCCGATCGACTCCGATGCCGGACGGTGGTCCACCGTGACTGCTGCCTGAGCCGCCACCTGAACCCCGGCCGCCTCCTGAACCGCCGCCACGTCCGCGACCCTGGGCAAAACTGTTTACTGCCAAACAGAGTAGAAGCAAGACTGAGAGTCCAACAAAAATAGTTCTTGGAAATTTCATGACCAACCTCCCGCAACTTTTTTGGATTTCAATTGAGGACGGGGCTAGAGGAGAGTCGACACCATTATAGACGCTCGCGTACTGAACGGAACGTCTTCCTTACGAATGCAAAGAGATTGCAATAATCACAGAGGGCCGCCGGGCTGGAACTGGTTATTTGCCAGTCATTTCACACCGAGGAGCTCAACATCGAAAACCAGAGTGGAGTTGGGTGGAATCTTGGGAGGCCTGCCCATTGGTCCGTAAGCAAGGTTACTCGGAACCGTAAGTTTGCGCTTGCCGCCGACCTTCATCGACATAATGCCTTCGTCCCAGCCTTTGATCACTTCGCCCACGCCTATCTTATATTCGGCAGGCACTCCGCGATCGACGGAGCTGTCAAACTTTGTGCCGTTGGTCAGCGTACCGGTGTAGTGAACCGTAACCGTTTGGCCGCGCTGTGGCGTCGCCCCAGTACCTTCAACGAGTTCGACATACTTAAGGCCTGAAGCGGTAGTCACTTCGGTGCCCTGATTACCACCACCGCGTCTGGAAAGCACATATCCAACTGCCGAGAGCGCGAGTATAACTACAGCCGCAATCGCGATGATCCGTACGTTGCGGTTCTTGCCGCTGGGTGCGCCCGGACTGGCGGCCGGATACCGGCCCTTCGGGCGTTTCTTGGCCTTATTGATTTTTCGATGACGGCTCTGCGGCACGTTACGGGATCTCCCTGTCTGTGGTGTAATCGGTGCTTAGTCTTATAACCTGTTTCCGAAGTTCGTTCAATCGGCACTAAGACAGTTTCGAGTTCCGAGTTTCGAGTTTCGTGTTCGCAAAAAGTTTCGAGTTCCGAGTTTCGAGTTTCGGGTTCGCTTTAAAATAGTGAGTTCATGCCTGACGGTAATTGTTAAGGCTACAACGAACCGCTGAACCGCGTACCCGGCACCCGCGTACCCGGCACCCGATACCCGACATCCGGTACCCGGCACCCGGCGGCTGGTACCTAAGATTTACTTGAGACTTGTAACCTGAGACTCGTGAAGCTCGAAACTCCAAACTCGAAACTCGAAACTGAATTCTGATGCCAGTAGTCGCAATCATCCCTGAACCAAATGCTCCGGTAGAGCTTCGTGAAGTTTCCCGTCCCGAGCTTGAGCCAGACTCCGCCTTACTTGAAGTCGAACTCTCGGAAGTTTGTGGCACTGACGTTTATCTACAGCAAGGTCGCCTCAAGGGCGTGCCCTACCCACTGATCCCGGGCCACGTTTCTGTGGGACGCCTCGCCAGGATTCGCGGACAACTGCGCGATGTACACGGCAATGCTTTCCGCGAAGGCGATCGCGTCACTTTCCTCGATGTGCATCGCACCTGCAATGCTTGCTGGTATTGTCTCGTCGCCAGGGCTTCAACGCGTTGCCCGCAACGAAAGGTTTACGGAATCACTTATGGACTCGCCGACGGACTCTGTGGCGGTTGGGCGCAGGAAATCTATTTAAAACCTGGCGCCCGCTGCATCCGGCTCGACGCAGAACCGGAACTTTTTATGGCTGGAGGATGCGCGCTGCCCACGGCATTGCATGCGATCGAACGTGCGGACGTAAATATCGGAGACACGGTGTTAGTGCTCGGCTCGGGGCCGGTCGGGCTCAATGCGATCATCATGGCTTTACTTCGAGGCGCGCTACGAGTGCTTTGTATCGGCGCGCCCGAACATCGCCTGCAGAGTGCTCTTGCAGCCGGCGCTGCCGATGTGCTCAACATCGAGTCGGCAAGCGAGAACGAAAGGCTTCAGTGGGTGCGCGAACGAACGGAAGGGCGAGGCGCAGATGTCACGATTGAGGCGACGGGCGCGCCAATCGCTGTTGTTCAGGCAATGCGTTTCGCGCGCGATGCCGGACGGGTAGTGATTGTTGGGCAATACACGGATCATGGAGCTGTGCCGACGGAGGCTGCGTTCAATCCTCACCTTGACCTGAATCAGAAACATCTCGACGTGCGGGGTTGTTGGGGTTCAGACTTCTCCCATTTTTATCGAGGCGCACAATTGGTAGCAGATCCTGTACATGCGCGGCGCTGGTCAAATATTAATCTGGATCGTTACGATTTAGCGCACGCTAACGAAGCGCTCGCTGCAGTTGCTTCAGGAACCGTGCTGAAGGCACTGATAGATCCGCGACAATGATGGGGAACTTATGGAATGGTTGAACTGGATTCAATGGCCGGCGATGGCGGTGACGGTTGTTGCCGCCTGGATGATAGCCTCGCAAAAAAAGTTCAAACGCAATTGGGGGTTTTGGCTTTTCCTCTTAAGCAATGCGTTGTGGATTGCGTGGGGACTTCATGACCGCGCCTATGCATTGATTCTGCTGCAACTGGCGCTGGCAATCTTGAATATTAGAGGGGCCGTCAAGACACAAGAGAGTTAAAGTGAGAGTTTACGTTTTATTCTCACCGCGGCTTTAGCCCGGTGAGAGGATGAACGATTGAGAACGAACCCGTTTAAACGGTTTCTGTTCGTTGAGCGCGATTGCACCGGGCTAAAGCCCGGTGAGAATGATATCGATATTCTCCTCGCAGATCCTTCGCTCGATTGGGAGCAAAATAAATGAGGATAGAAATGAACGTAAAACTAGCGGCTTCATTGTTGGTTTGGTTGATGGCTCTGTATGGGTCCGTGCAATCAATTCAAGAACCAGCCAAGCAGGTCTCAGGGGAGCTGCGTTTCAAGGCTCCTGCTGAGTGGGTTGTGGAAAAGCCTTCGTCAAGCATGCGGCTCGCGCAATACAAATTGCCGAAAGCCGACGGCGACAGCGAAGACGCCTCGCTGGTTCTCTATTTTTTCGGAGAAAACCAGGGTGGTTCGGTGCAGGCAAATCTGGAGCGCTGGATCGGTCAATTCGAACAACCTGACGGCAGCTCATCCTCGTCGAAGGCAAAACTGGAAACGATCACTGTCAACCAGTTGAAAATATCTACGATCGATCTTGAGGGAACCTACGTAGCTGAAACTGCCCCGGGCAGCGGCGTGCGGCACAACAGTGCTAATTATCGTCTGCGCGCAGCGGTAATTGAAACTCCGAAGGGTGCTCATTACGTAAAACTAATCGGCCCGACTAAGACATTAGTTCGCTGGGACAAAAGCTTCGACGATTATTTGCGATCGTTTGAGTTCAAGTAGTGAAAACGTGAGCGCAACCGTCCGTCCCGCACGTTGCATCATAAAATTGCTCATTCAGAGTTCGTTTCAACCCTTCCATATACAGGAGTCCTGACAATGCCAATTCATGCATCTGTTCCCTCCCTCGGGAATTTCAACGAAGCAACGTCTCCCTCTCCAGAAAATCGTTTGTTCTTTCAGTCACTACGCATCCTTAGTTCGTGTTTGCTGCTAATCATGGTCTCAGCAGCGGCATTTGCCCAAACTCCCGCACCACCGCCGACGATCCCAGGCGTTACAACCCTGCGCGTGAAATCCACTGTGCTCGGCGAAGAGAGACCGATCCTTGTGCGGACACCGCGAGGTTACGAAACCGGTAACGCGCGTTATCCGGTCCTTTATCTCACGGATGGCGATGCCCACATCCTTCACACGTCAGCATCAATCGACTTTCTCGCGCGTAATGGCCGCATGTCGGAACTGATCGTGGTCGGCATTCCCAATACCGATCGCATGCGAGACCTCAGTCCCACACGAGTTAATACCACGGGCGCGACCGGGGCGCCGCAGTTTCCCACGAGTGGTGGAGCGGATAAGTTTCTCCAGTTTATTGAAACTGAGTTGATGCCCGAGATTGAAAAGACTTACCGCGTGCATCCCTATCGGGTTCTCGCCGGCCATTCGTTAGGTGGTCTTTTCGCCGTTCACGCGATGATCTCTAAGCCGGATCTGTTCAATGCCTACATCGCTGTGAGTCCGGCGTTGCAGTGGGATAATCAGATCGTAATAAAACGCGCGGAAGATTTTCTCAAGACCCGCAAAGAGTTGCCAAAGACGCTTTATTTCTCACTCGGCTATGAGCCGGGTCCCATTGAAGACGCGTTTCATCAGTTCAAGCAGCTGCTGACGCGGCAAAAGAGCAACGGGCTCGATTGGGAAGCGCAGGAGATGGCAGACGAGGATCACGGCTCAGTGGTTCTGCGCAGTCATTATGCTGGGCTGCGAAAGATCTATTCAGATTGGCGCATTCCACGGGATCCAGACTCTGGTCAGGTGGCCGTTGATCTAAAAGGCGCCGACGAGCACTACAAGAAACTGTCTGAGAAGTTTGGTTTCACGCTCCCGGTGCCGGAAGCCTTGATCAACCAGATCGGGTATCAATTGCTGTTTGCCGACAGGCCTGACGATGCCATCGCCACTTTCAAGGCCAACATCGAGCGCTATCCCGAGTCGGCTAATGTCTACGACAGTTTGGCTGAAGCTTACGAGCGTGGCGGGCGACCTGACCTGGCTGCACCGCTTTATGAGAAGGCCTATCAGAACGGCCAAAAGATCAAAGATCCAAACGTTGCGTTGTACAAAACGAACTTTGATCGAGCGGCCGCGAAGGCGAAGCAAGCAGTAGGCGGGAAGCAGTAGACCTGGGCTGTAAACTGCGCGGCTTGCCGCTTTCCGTGCGGTAAGGCTTGCCTTACCGAACTGCTTGGAATCAAACCAAAGCGCGGGGCTGTGCCCCGCGCTTTCTTTTAATTAATTGACTGGTAGAAAGCGGGCATCCGCAAAGCCGCAAACGTCTATCGTGAACCGGAGCTCGCTACTGAATCATTTAAAGGATGAGGGGCGGACCTTGGACCTTTGGACTTTGGACGTAGAGCCCTGGGATTTTCGAACAATGGCAGTGGATCGATTGCGCCGGAAGCAGTGTAGACGCCGAAGTGGAGATGCGGCGGCGTTCCTTGGGCGTTTCCTGTTGTCCCTACCGAACCGAGCTTTGTCTGTGGCGTAACATAGTCGCCTTCCGCCAATCCTTCCGCATAAGAATCAAGGTGTGCGTAGTAGTAAACGCGTCCACCTGCGCCGATTACGGAAACTGTTTGCCCACCGAGCCTGTTTTCACCAATCCGGTATACGTAGCCAGGCGTCGCCGAATAAATCGGAGTCCCGCGCTTGGCAAAAATGTCCTGCCCTTGATGTCGTCGATCGCTACCGCGAGGCGCATTCCAGGTATTGGCGATTTGTTTTTTAGTCACGCCGGGAACCGGCACAGAAATTCTTGCAGGCGGATCGGCCGCATAGAGTTGTGCGATTTTGACGTACAGCAACAACTTGTCGCCGATAACACCGCCGATACCAGACACCATAATTAGCAGCGTTGCAACACTGGTGAGCGCGAGGAATGTAAATCGCCTTTTCATAGGGGGAACGTCGGTTAAATCGTTTACGGGAGTTTCTTCCTTCTGCCTTCTGCCTGCTGCCTTATGAGTCCTAACTCCTTACTCGTACCTCAATGCCTCAATCGGATCGAGTGACGCGGCTTTGCGCGCGGGGTAGTAGCCAAAAAAGACTCCCACCGCGACCGAGAAGAGCACCGAGCCAATGATCGCCAAACTTGAAATCAATGTCTGCCAGCCCAACAACATCGGGATGAGTAAAGACAGCGCAATTCCCAGGGCAATCCCGATTAAGCCGCCGGTCACGCTGAGCACGATCGACTCAATCAAAAACTGACTACGGACGGCCGAGGAGCGCGCTCCAATCGCCATTCGAATTCCAATCTCTCGCGTTCGTTCAGTCACAGAAACCAACATGATGTTCATGATGCCGATGCCGCCTACCAGCAATGATACGCTTGCGATACAGGCTAGCAGAATGGTCATCGTGTTATTCGTTTCATTCGCCGCCTCGGCGATGTCCGTCATATTTCTTACGGTAAAATCGTTGGGTTCGTTCGCAGAAAGTTTGTGACGCTGGCGTAGCAACTCGGTTATTTGCTGCTGGGCCGTATATGTTGCGTCCTGGGAAACGGCAGAGACATAAGCAATACGCAGGACGTTATTGCCCAATATCTTTTTCTGCACTGTTGTGAACGGAGCGAACGCCGTGTCGTCCTGATCACGACCCTGCTGATCCTGTCCTTTGCGCGCCATCACGCCCACGACTCTAAATGGAAGATTAGCAACTCTCAGAGTCTGCCCCACGGGATCTGTGCCTGGAAAAAGGTTGTCAGCAATCGTTTGCCCGATCACGATCACGCGCCCGGCCGTGCGCACATCTGTTTCGCCAAAAAACTCGCCGCTTTGCACCGACCACTTACGTACCTCCGGATACTGCTCGCTAACCCCCTGAATCTGGGTATTCCAGTTCATGTTGCCGGCGACCAGCTGAGAACGCGAGTTAACGGTAGGCGTCACCATTGACACACTGGGCACCTCGCGACGAATCGCCTCCAGATCCTCTGCAGTTAAACTGTTCGTACCGCTGTCGCCCGTGCCACTGCGCACGCCGCCGACATTCTGCGCACCAGCGCTGATAAACAGTAGATTGGTACCGATGCTTTCGATTTGGGCCTGTACCGACGCTTGTGCACCCTGACCAATGCTTACCATCGCGATTACAGCTGCGACGCCGATGATGATGCCAAGCATCGTCAGGCTCGCGCGCATCTTATTGCGCACCAGAGCACGAAAAGCCACGCGAATGATCATTGCCAGGTTCATAGTCTTTGCGACTCCGTCGCTACCAATTGATTAATCATCATCGTCGTCGTCATCGATTAGTGGAGGTAGATTTCTCAATTCCTCCGCCGCGTCTCGCTGTTCTTCAATTCGATAGTCCTTGCTAATCTTTCCATCTTTAAAAACGACGACGCGCTGAGCGTACTGTGCAATGTCGGATTCATGCGTAACTAGCACGAGGGTAATGCCACGTTCACGATTAAGTCGCTGGAAAATCTCCATCACTTCGACGGACGTGCGGGAATCGAGGTTTCCGGTCGGCTCGTCGGCAAGAATTAGCGCCGGATCGTTAACAAGCGCTCTAGCCACGGCGACACGCTGCTGTTGCCCACCTGAGAGTTGATTCGGATGATTCTGTTCCCGGCCGGCTAAGCCCACAGCCGCGAGTGCCTCATACGCGCGACGGTCGCGCTCGGCAGCTGCCACGCCGGCGTAAAGCATCGGCAACTCAACATTCTCCAGCGCCGAAGTTCGCGAAAGCAGGTTGAAGCCCTGGAACACAAAACCGATTTTCTGACAGCGAATATCAGCGCGCTGATCCTTCGACATCTCAGAGACGTCCTGCCCGTCGAGGATATAAGTGCCACGGGTTGGTCGATCGAGACAGCCGATAATGTTCATCGTAGTCGACTTCCCCGACCCCGAGGCGCCCATGATAGCCACGAATTCACCTTCACGAATCGTCAGCGAGATGCCGCGCAGAGCGTGAACTGCCACATCGCCCATGGTGTAGGTTTTATGAACGTGATCCAACTGGATTACGGGCGCGGCCTCAGGTTCAGGCGCAAAGATTAGCGACCCTGTCGACGGCTGTCTGATTTCCAAAGTTGATTGCATTGGCTTTTCTCTAATTAGCCTGCTTCGGTTTTCTCTAAATTAATTTTAACGGCCTCACTACTCTGATCGTGGCCTATCTACTCTGCCCGCCTTTTTGACTCTAACCTTGGCTGTTTAATTCCGCCTGGCTTCTTAACTCTGCCCGGGTTTTTTGAGCTCCGACTTGAAACTGAACCTCATCGGAAATTTGAAATTTCAAAATCGAAACTCGGAACGCTGGACTTCATTTGAGATCTCAAATTTGAGATCTCAAATCGTTTTAGTTTCTCCGACCGCCGCCTCGTTGCGCGCCACCAAAGCCTGGCGCCGTAGCCTGATTGCTTTGCGCGCCGCTACTGGTGATCGTTTGCCCCGTAATCACTATCTCGCCTTCCTGCAAATTGCCTTCAACAACTTCGGTCGACGACCCATCAGTGAGTCCCACCTTGATCCGCCGCGACTGCGGCTTGCCGTCCTGTCCCAGCACCCAGATCAACCGAGTCTGACCTTCAATTACAGGAGCACTGGCTGGAGCAAAGCGTCGCTCGCCACTTCCCTGCTGACCTTCTGAACCTCCGCCGCCACTCGCATTACCATCCTGCTGCCGGCGACGTTGTCCGCCGCCAGTGCCGGCACCGTTGCCTTGTCCCTGTCCTTGTCCCCGGCGCGCGCTTGCATCCTGAGGGGTGAAACGCAAGGCAGCATTCGGGACCTTCAAAACGTTATTACGCTCGTCGATCGTGATGATCAGATTCGCGGTCATTCCGGGTTTTAGTTTCTGCTCCGGATTGTTCACATCGATCACAACGTTATAGGTAACTACGTTTTGCACATTCTGCGGATTGAGCCGCAGCTGCTGAATCTGCCCCTCGAAATCCTTACCTGGAAAAGCATCAACCGAAAACCTAACCGACTTGGCTTGTTCCACGAGCCCGATATCCGCCTGATCGATATTGGCGATGATCTGCATCTGCGTCAGGTCGTTAGCGATGGTGAACAGAGTCGGTGCAGACAAACTGGCAGCCACCGTCTGACCCACGTTCACATCACGCGACACAACTACACCGTCGATTGGCGAGGTTATTGTCGTATGCGACAGATTCACTTCGGCCAGGTGCAAGGCCGCTTCAGCCTGTTGCACTTGAGCCTGAGCTTGCAGCACCTGCGCTTGCGACTGTTGGACCTGCGCCTGCGACTGTTGCACCTGCGCCTGCGACTGCGCCACGCCGGAAACCTGCGCTGACTGTGTACTTAACTTTGCCTGATTTAGCTGCGCGACCGCCTGGTCGTAACGTGCCTGCGCCGTGCGATAACTTGTTTTTGCAATGTCGAGCTCACGTTGCGCGACCACACCACTCTGAACCAATGATTCCTGCTGTTTTAACAAACTAAGCGCGTCGTCCTGCTGCGCTTTAAGTACTGCAACGTTTGCCTCGGCGCCAGATACGCCAGCCTGCGTATTCTGCACTGTAGATCTGGCAGCTACTGCTTTAGCCTGCGCGTCGCTGACACCGGCGCGGGAATTTGCCACCGCGGCTTGTGCCTGCTGCAAACTGGCCCGGGCCTGTTGCAGATTTGCGCGCGACTGATCTACTTGCGCTTTCGCGACCGACGGATCGAGCTGCGCCACGACCTGACCCTTTTTCACTATTGAGTTGAAGTCTACGTACAAAGCCGAAATTGTTCCTGATGCCTGGCTACCAACCTGAACCGTGGTCACCGCCTGCAACGCGCCGGTGGCAGTCACGGTGTTGCGAAGATTTCCGCGCTCAACTTTGGCGCTCATGTACTGGGGCGCTGAGTTTCCCGTGCCCAAAAAATAGAGGGCCGCGACCGCGACAACGGCAACTGCCGCAACGCCCACGATGGCAACCTTCTTGTGACCCAGAACCCTGGTCCAGGCGGGTTTGATCCATTTCGCCCAATTGACACCGGTGCCGGTATTCAGTCCAGTTACGAGGGGCCGTTCCTTAATTGTTTGCGTCGACATTCGCTTTACCCTTATCGGTCTTCAATGTTGGTGCTTTTGGCCCATTCAGGGGCTACTCTTCTAGACACTTTCGCAGGCGTTCCGGTTACAGAAAAGTGTCCAAACTGTTCTGTAGCAACGCCTAGTCCACGAGCTTAAGCAGGATTAAGGGCGAAAAACGTCGATACGGAACAAAAGACTGGCTGAAGATGCGGTAAATCAGGACACTTCTGTTTGATTTTCGGCGAAAAGTTTCGAGTTCCGAGTTCCGAGTTTCGCGTTCAGTAACCGCTAAGCCGCTGAGCCGTTGAGAAGCAGAGAATACAAAACCGTAAACTCAGAACACGAGAAGTTGCGAGCGACATACACCCCGATTGAACTTGCTAACTCTTTTTTCTTTGCGGCTCTGTGTCTCAGCGCCTCTGCGGTTATCCAGGGCCGCGAACTTGGAACGCGAAACTCGAAACTCGAAACTTGTTTTTATGTCCGATGCGAGGGGCTGCCAATATGAATATGAGGACCGGTAGCGACTCCCGGCACAGCGGCCCGAAACGCGAGATAAGGAATACCCTGACTTTGCAGATAAGCAATGAGTGCTTTTCCGTGAACGCTATCCGGATGCAGCGCTACGTCCACCGCGTTGCGGTGATCGTAACCAAGACGATTGTGAGTTGCTGATTGCCCCAGGGCGCTGACGGGCAAAACTCGGCCAAAGTTGCTCAGGAAGAAAGACTGAACTGCGGTCAATCCATTTAGCGACCAACCTCCCTGACCGCCATAGCGCAGTATTGTGGGCTTCAAAAAGCTCCGAGTCGGGGATGAGCCCGCCGCCGAAAACAGAGGTTTTGCTTTCGCCATTTCCTCCGCCTTGCGCAACTCGGCGATCAGTTGTTCTGAGTCGGCGATATTCTTTTTGAAAGTCTCAAGATTAGCGCGAAGCCCTGCGAGAAGTGCTTCGGCATTTTCCAACTCAACCCGCGCCACCAAACCATCGGCCACCAGCTTGCGCAACTCCTCTAGTTTCACCACGTCAGCGGCAATCGCGGCCTCCTGAACTTTAATCAGGGCTTCGTTGCTTGCCTTCGTTAGCTCCGCTGCCGCGATCAAGTTGGATGAGGCCGTCGATTTTCCTACCGCCCCGGCTGGTTTCGAAGTTTGAGCGCTAACCACTGCGCTAATAAATAAGAGCAGTACGACGGCGAGCGAGGTTTGGCTAAGACTTCTCATCCTTAGCCTAGACACCGCTCGGCGAGATGTCGTTACAGCCGAAATGAGGAGGTGCAAAAAAGCATTTTCCATTTGTCATCTTTCATTGGAACTTCACGTTGGCGAGTGGAGCGCGGGTATTAAGCGCGGTTGTCTCCCCGAAGTGCAGCTTTACTCTGTTGATCTCAAGGGATGAGCGTGCAAATGAAAAATGGGAAATGGAAAATGGGCTTTTGCTCATTCCTCCCATCTCTCCTCCTCAACTCCCTCAGCTGTAACCGATCCTGCCCCGCGGGTGTCTTAGGACTTGGGAGGTCAGATACCGTCCTCCATACAATTCAAGTAAAACCAGGAGTAAAGCAAAAAGATGAATAAATTAGGAAAAATTAAAACACTGACCATCGCCTCCCTGTCAGCTGTTGCTTTGGCCGCTCCGATTGCCTTTGCGCAGTCGACGGCTACCACTCAGGACCAGCAGCAAACCACTCGCGGCGAGCGACGTGGCGGAAAAGGCTGGGGTGACCACGGCAAACACGGCGGCTTTGGCAAAGGCGGCCACCGCGGCGGACGTGGCGGCATGCGTGGCATGATGTTTCGCGGTGTCAATCTAACCGAGGACCAGAAAGCCAAGATCAAAACCATCAGCGAAAGCTTCCGTGAGCGCACCAAGGCGCTGCATCAGGAGCTTCGAGCCAAGCGTCAGGAGTTGCGTCAGTCCAGCGAGAGCGGTACGTTCAACGAAGCGTTGGCCACTCAAAAGCTGACTGAGACTGCAGGTCTTCAGGCTAAGCTCATGGGCGAACGGTTCAAGATGCGTCAGGAAATCCAGGCTGTTTTGACAGCTGAACAGAAGGCGCAGATCGAACAGAAGCGCGCTGAGATGAAAGCGAAGAGGGCAGAGCGCGGTGAGCGCAAGGTTCAGTAATCAACCAGCGCTTAACGGCGAAACTGGATGGCGGACACCCGACTCCGCCATCCACAATACTTCGATGCGAGGCGACTTCTGTCGCAGAGTCATGAACAGTCCTCAGACTTGGAACTGGCGCGCAGTGCGCGGGCCGGAGATGAGTCTGCCTTTGAAGAAATCATGCGCCGCTACAGTCCGCGCGTGTTTCGGTTCGCCAGCCGCTTCTTCAGAGAACGCAGTCTGGTAGAGGAAGCCGCTCAGGAAGTTTTCCTGAAGGCGTTTACTGAACTTGATAGTTTTGAGGGCCGCGGGTCGATGGAAGGCTGGCTGACGCGGATTACCACGAACACCTGCCTTAATCTGCTGCGCAGCGCAAAGCGACGACCCGAATTGACAGTTTCTGATTTGACGGAGGACGAAACGGCCTGGCTGGATTCAAACATGGGCGCCGCCGCGACGGAACGTCATCAATCACGCGAGCGCAGTTTGGTGGCGGCTGATTTAACCGATCGCGTTTTACATACGTTGTCTCCCGACGACCAGCTCGTGCTGATGCTAATTGATGGCGAAGAAAACTCGGTGAAGGATGTGGTGAAACTTACGGGCTGGTCAGAATCAAAAGTTAAGGTACAGGCCTTTCGCGCACGCCGGCGGATGCGTGCGGCGGTTGAGAAACTACTGGGGCGAAAGCCGAAGGCCTCAGCAACAGCGTAGAGGTTAATTGAAATGAAGGACCAACACATCATCAGTCTGATCGAAAACACTTCCTTTGGAAGTATCAGCGAATCAGATTTGGAAAAGATCAAGGCCCACGTGGCTGAGTGCGACTCTTGCGAAAGTGCCTTCGCCGCGGCGTGGGTGGCATCGGTAATGTTGCGAGAACGAACAGCCGAGACGTTTGAACCTTCACCGTTTTTTCAGACCCGCGTCATGGCGCACCTGCGCGAGCGTCAGGCAGCGAATGAGACCTGGTCCTGGAACCGCATTTGGCGCGCCGCAGGTGCTCTGGCCTCATCCATGGTGGCGACAGTAGTGGCTCTTATGATCTTAACTTTCGTGATTCCTGATTCTGCTACCGGCGAGCTGGTTGATGCGTCCGCACGCAACGGTTATTCAGTAGAAGAAGTGATGCTCAATCCGGGAGATTCGCTCGAGGAAGTTTCAGACGGTCATATCTTAACGACGCTTTATGATGCCGCGGAGGATACGGTTAAGTAATTATGAACACTCTCCAGAAAGGCAAATGGCAAGTGCGCACGGCAGCGCTCGTGATTTTTGTGATTGGATTTGCCGCCGGTGCGCTTGCTCTCAACGTCTACAAGCGTTGGGGTCGCACCGATGCGGGCGTGTCGCGAGAAGCTCGTTTTGAGCGGATGCTTGATCGCTTGAACCTAAATGCCGATCAAAAAACCCAGGTGCATCAGATTTTGAGCGATAGTCGAAATCAGCTGCAGACCTTACGGAAAGAATCGGAGCCGCGTTTCGCAGAGATTCGACGGCAGGCAGATGAGCGTCTACAGAAAGTCTTGACGCCTGAACAGTGGCAGCAGTTTCAAAATGAACGAAGCGAGATGCGTGGGAGAGGGCGGCGCGGACGCGATAGGTAACAGTTTCTAGTTCCGAGTTCCGGGTTTCGAGTTTCGAATTTCACTCAAAAGCTAACCGCCAAGGCGCCAAGAAACGCCAACGAGGATAAAACGAACTTTGATCTTGGTTCTTTGGACTTTGAGAGCTGCTGTTAAAACTGAGTTCCCTGAGAGCACAAAGACAGAGTACCAAGAACAAAGGTCTGAGCTCGTTCTATCTCTTGGCGTACTTGGCGTTTCTTGGCGCCTTGGCGGTTAGAGTTATCAACGCGAAAACTCGAAACTCGGAACCCGTCAGCTATCTAATCTCAACTTCCGCCATGACGGGCAGATGATCTGACGCCAGGGATCCCACGACCCACGCCTTTTTCACCTTCAAGCGATCGCTCGTACGGCAGAAAATGTAATCGATACGCTTCACCGGTTTGTCGGCGGGAAAGGTGAACCCAACGCCCTTCGTTTTACTCTGAAGCCAGGCGTCATCAAATTTCGTCAACATTAACTTGTAAGCACCGCCCACCGGCTCATCATTAAAATCCCCGGCGACAATTAACAAACCCGGAATACCCTCGAGATGTCTTAGAAGTTGCTCGGTCTCAAAAAGCCTTCCGTCCTCAAATTGATAATCCAGATGGGTGGTAACGAAATTGATTTTCTTACCATCGAACTCTATCTCCGCACGCAGCATGCCCCGGCGTTCCGCCTCGCGTTTGTTCTCGAACTTCTGGTGATCGGCGTGGGCAATCAGGTGTTGCGAAAGGATCGCGATACCATACTGGCCTCCCTGATAATCCAAATTGTGAGCGAACGAAAAATCCATGCGTGTTAACTTCGCCAGCTCGGCAATCTCATCTTTGCCCTCTGTCCTTTTCACGCCGCGATCCACTTCCTGCAAGCCCACCAGATCAGGACGCTCCCGATTGATGACGTCGGCCACACGCGCGAGATCGAGTTTCTTGTCCATGCCGACGCCGACGTGGATGTTGTAAGTCATAACGCGTAGCGTCTTCTTTGTAGAGTTAGGTCGCGACGATGATCCGGAATTACCCGCACCCGACCATGGGACCATCAATAAGATGGACAGTAATGCTCTGAGCAGTCGGTGCCGGTTCATGGTCAAAGATTTTGCTGGTGTAGGATTACTCGGCATTCTAACATGCGCAGTCCGAGGTCCAGTTCCGAGTTTCGAGTTCCAAGTTCCGAGTTGGTAGAGCCGAACCGTGAACCGGGAACTTGAAACTCGGAACTCGGAACTCGAAACCGCGAAGCTGATGATCCATTTCGCCATTCTATTCGCCGCTGCCTTCGCCGCGGGCGCAATCAATTCGATCGCCGGTGGCGGCACTTTGATCACCTTCCCCGTTTTGGTCTGGCTCGGCCTTGATCCCAAAGTGGCAAACGCAACAAGCACAGTCGCGCTGTGGCCCGGACTCTTTGGCGGCCTCTACGGCTATCGGCGCGAACTCGAGAACAGTTCCAAGTTCCTCATACGCCTGGGACTGACCAGCGTCGTGGGCGGGGCAGTCGGCGCCTGGTTATTGATCTTTACACCCTCACCCACATTCGCCGGGCTAGTTCCTTTTCTCATTCTCTTTGCCACTATCTTGTTCATGATGCAAGGCACCATTACGAAAAGACTCCGCCTGCAGCCGATCGTTGCCGAACCACAGGCCAAATGGTGGCTGGGCGCCATCGTGTTTCAATTCTTCTCTTCGATCTACGGCGGTTACTTCGGCGCCGGAAACGGGATCCTGATGCTGGCGGCGATGGGGATTCTCGGTTTGCACGACCTCAATCGCGCAAATGGAATCAAAAACTTTCTCGGCATTTGCATTAACAGCATCGCCGTGTTGAGTTTTGCGGTGATGAATCTGGTGGTTTGGTCGGATGCACTATTGATGGCCGTGGGCGCACTCTTTGGAGGTTACTTCGGCGCGAGTATGGCGGTGCGAGTCGGTCAGGTCTGGGTGCGACGTGGCATCGTGGTCATCGGGCTGCTGATTTTTGTTGCAATGGTTTGGAAACTTCAGGGTTGAGTCTTAGGAAGACATTTACCGCCAAGACGCCCGGATCAGGTCCAATGTCCAACGTCCAAGGTCCAAGGTCCGCCGGCGCCTGTGGACTTTTTACTAATGATGGCATCTAAACCACAACAAGATTTCTTGAATCCCAGACTTTGGACTTTGGACATTGGGCATGATCCTTGGCGTTGACGAACCTTAAACTCCCTCGGTCCTTTTACACTCGGCCTAGTGTCGTCACGATAGCGCGTGATCTGCTTGGCAAACTTCTCGTCGTTCCCGACTCCGAAGGTGAACGTGTCTCGGGAATGATTGTAGAAACCGAAGCTTATCGCGGTCCGCTTGATCGCGCGGCTCACTCCTTCGGTGGCCGTCGCACGAAACGCACCGAACCGATGTATGCCATCGGGGGTACGGCCTACGTTTTTTTTGTCTATGGCATGTACTATCAATTCAATGTCGTCACCAATGCTGCCGAAACTCCTCATGCAGTCTTGATCCGCGCTGTCGAGCCGGTCGAAGGAATTGAGTTAATGCGCGGGCGTCGTCAGGGACAACCGGATCGCAACCTCACGAAAGGCCCGGGCAAACTCTGCATAGCCATGGGAATCGATCGAAACCTTGATGGAGCCGATTTGTTGGGCGAACAAGTGTGGCTCGAAGCGGGCGAACCTGTTCGTCGCTCTCAGATCGCTTCCGGTCCACGAATCGGCATTGATTACGCTGAAGAGTGGGTGGACAAGCCCTGGCGCTTTTGGATTAAGGGTAATCCGTTCGTGAGTAGGTAGGCGCTCTTTCAGGTTATCTTCAACACCATTTCCCTGTATGTTTTTCGATTTCTCATTTTTCATTTAGGACATCCCGGATCACGCGAGCGAGATTTTGGGGGTCTGTGACCACCGGTGCGCGGCAAGTCTCTCACCTGCCGTCAGGGCACACACTTCCTCTTTGGGGTCTTTGACCCTTACTCGGAGGTCGGAGACCTCCGCTTATGATGGAAGCGAGTGTCGGCAAGTCAGAGACTTGCCGCGCACTGGAGGTCACAGAACCCTAAATCTCATTAGGTCTCAAAGACCGGGCGCAGCTGAGGGAATGTTCAATTTGGAAGTGCCTCCGTTGGGTTGCTGAACAATACGCACCGAGCCAGTGTTCGCGGCAACGATTGGTCTTTAAAATGAAACATGAGAAATGGAAAATGGGGTTTGCTTCTTCGCCGGTCCTGGCGACTTGGCGGTGAAAGGTTTATCTTTACTCATCCCTCGACATCCGACTCGAAAGGTGACGACATGAAGAATCTCATGCGACTTGCGGCTATCTCTGCGCTCCTGTTTAGCGGATGCGTGCAGCAATCAACTACTCCGACAAATCAGGCGAGCCAGGGCAGCGGAGATGCGGCCTTCAAAAAACTTCACGATGAATATGTCGTGGAGTTTCTGCGCCGCAATCCCACAGTAAATACCTATCTTGGTGGCGCGGGGCTGGATCCAAAACTGCGCGAAGTCGATGGGAGACTGCGAGATCATTCGGCAACTTCATTGACGGAGGAGGACCGTTGGTTAACAACCACTAAGCTGTCGCTGGAAACGACTGCTGCTGATTCCTTGTCGCCTGCGCAACGCATCAATCGTGACGTAGCCTTAGCGCAAATCAATTTCCTGTTGCACCAACATCAGGAACGTCGTTACCACGAACGCGCGCTCGACACCTATACCGACGAACCGTTTCGCGCCGTCGATTGGCAGCTCCAGGGAATGACTCAGACCGGTGACAAGACCTACGGCACCGCGGAAGAGTGGGGTCTCTTAATTAAACGCGTCGCCAGCATTCCCGCATTTCTAAAAGTGGCTCAAGACCAACTCACCGCCGGCGTCGCCGCAAAAAACACGCCGGACTGGCGCATGCTGATTCGCAACGGCATCGACACTTCAGAAGCCAACGCCAAATACTTCCAGGAGACGCTGCCAAAGATTGCGGAAGAGCGAGTCTCCGGGGCGAACCGCGACGAAATGCTCAAACAACTTCGCGATGCAACGCAGCAAGCATCAGCCGCCTATACGGGCCTGCGTAATTTTGTCGCGGAAACATTCTTTGATGACGCTACCAAGAAAGATGGATCGGGAATGAAAGCGGAGTTTCGGGCTGATCGCTACGTGATGGGAGAGGTCGAGTACAACTGGGCCGTGAAGAACAATCTCCGCGTAAACAAAACTGCTGCGCAACTCTTCGAGGAAGCAATGCCGATCGTCGCGGCAACCCAGCAGGAGATGGTCGATCTGGCCCGGAAGATTGGAGCAACGCGCAA
This sequence comes from Pyrinomonadaceae bacterium, assembly GCA_963826235.1. GTDB lineage: Bacteria > Acidobacteriota > Blastocatellia > Pyrinomonadales > Pyrinomonadaceae > PSRF01. The sequence continues at coordinate 498,625 of CAWGWE010000005.1, forward strand.
TCTGACGCTTCCCGCAGAAGGTCCAGCCGCGGTTCGGGCTGTGTTCGATGAGTTGTCCAGGGACTATCCAAAAACCGATGCGGAGATGGTGCAGTGGTACAACGAATCCGCTTTCAAGCTCGTCGACTATGCGCGCAAGACTGGCATCTTTGACGTCCCTGCTGATTACAAACTCGAGGTAGTCGAAACGCCTGCGCCCCTGCGCGCATCAATCGATGGCGCCGCTTACTATCCCGCACCGCCTTTCAAAAACAGCGGAGTTGGCCGCTTCTACGTGACAACTACGGACAACAACGTCGCGGCCCTGCAGTCGAATAATCGGGCAGCGCTCGCTGACCTGGCAGCGCACGAAGGTTTTCCTGGACATGATTGGCACTACAAAGTGATGACGCAGTATCGTAGCGAGATTGCCGGAGTGCGCTGGCTCACGCCTGGAGCGGTGGAAGATTCTTCCTCGATGTGGGAAGACTCAATGGCTGCGGAAGGTTGGGCACTTTATGCCGAAGCTTTGATGGCTGAACCGCAACCCGGCTTTCCCGAAGGCTTCTACACTCCGGAAGAGCGACTCTATCAGCTGCAAGGCAAGCTCTATCGCGACCTGCGCGTGCGCATTGACAGCGGCATTCACACGAATCGCATGAGCTACGCGGAAGCCGTTGATCTGTTTTCAGAGATTGTGGATTTTCTGCCCGGGAAATGCAGCGACACCACCACTACCCAATCGGAAGCGAAGAAAGCGAGTTGTGGGTCAGCCGAGCGCGCCATCTTCCGTTACTCAAAATGGCCGACGCAGGCAATTACTTATCGACTAGGCAAGGACGAGATCTTTGCGTTGCGTAAGGAAGCAAACAACCTTGTCGGCGATCGCTTTTCTCCGAAAGACTTTCACGTGCTGTTCATGAAACAAGGAACGATTCCGGTGGGGTATTTTCGGGAGGAGTTGCTAGCAGGAATGCGGAACCCGCGATGATGAATGAGAATTCCGCATTCATCATTCCGCATTCATCATTCGGCCTAGTCGCTTCCGTATCTAATCTCCATGTGGCGGATGCGGAAGCTGGCGATCACCAGAACGATGATGGTCACTACTATGAGACTGGGAACTGCAATCCAGGCGGGAGTTGGTTCGGCAACAACTGCGAACGGTCCTTCAGAAACCGGAATTGGAACGAGCGAATGCAGGTAGTGGATCACGCTGATTTTTTTCAGTAATGGCGGCAGCAGGAAGTTCAGCCATTCCCACCCATACAAAACTATAGCCGGAATGATCGGATTGCGGATGAACAACCCCACCACCAAAAAGAACGCCCCGTAACCGACGCACGCGAGTATCGTCACACCCGTGTATGTCAGCAGATGTGACATGCCGGCACCATCCAGGAAGAAGCGACCACTTTCTGAGGGAAAGTGCGGAAAGTAAAGCAGCAACATGCAAAGGATGGTCGTAGCGGAAAAGAGCACGATAGATGTAACCAGGCCAGACAAGTATTTACCGATCACTAAAACTTCCCGGCGCACGGGACTGAGAAAGTAAAAGTGCAGACTACGATCGACGATGTCGCCCCGGAAAAGGTTCATGAAGATCCAGGCGCAACCAAAGAACACGACCGTGCGCAGAATCAAACCACCGTAGTAGACGGCAAAGATCATGCTGTACTGCGTGAAGTCCTGCCATTCGTTTCCCGGCGGCGTAAAAGGCGCGAGGAGGGCGAGCGGCACGATCGGCAAGAGCGCGAGCAGGTAAAGCAGGATTGAACGGCGTCCCAAAAAGTTCTTAGTCACTTCGAGCCGGAAGATGGCGGCGATTTGTCGCAGCCAAAGAGACCACGGGAGTGGCTGTTTACTCTTCGGAGTTGCTTCTAAAGTTGCACTGCTCATATTGAAGTACCGCGACTCGTCGCCGCCTTTATATCAGTGTAGGGGCGGCACTCCGTGGCCGCCCCGGTTCGTGATACTGGGGGCGCCCACGGAGGGACGCCCCTACATTTGTTTAAATCAGAACGACTACTCCGATCCGATCAAATATCCATAGACCGCGCTCAGATCGTCATCGACCGGAGCCACTGACTCGACATTGATTCCCTCATCCGCAACGGCACGATTCAAAAGTAAGTAAAACTTGTCAGCGTCGCGGGTACGGACAAAGAGGCCACCGCGATCATTATGCAGTCGCGCCTCAACTACGCTGTCCTCTGCAAAAACCTGCGCAGCCAGTTTCGCCGGCTGATCGCACCGTATCAGGATTTGCATCGGATGTTCCGTAACTTCGTCGCGCACACCATGAATGTTGCCTTCCGCGACAATGTAACCGTTGTTCACAAGCACAACGCGGTCCGACATCATGTCAACCTCGTGCAGGATGTGACTCGAGATAATCAGGTGCAACCCTTCGGCAGCGAGTTTGCGGAAGAGCGCAATCGTCTCGGCGCGCACCATCGGGTCCAGGCCGTTGAGCGGCTCGTCAAGAATCAAAACTGACGGTCGATGAGCAATTGCCTGTGCGAGACGGATTCGCTGGCGCATGCCTTTGCTGTACGCGGCAACTTTGCGATCCGCTGCATCGAGCAAGTTCACTTGTTCGAGCGCATTCACCGTCGCGCTGTCGGCCTTTATCTTGTCGTAACCATGAACCAGTAGAAACGCCTTTATGAATTCGCGGCCGGTTAATCCGCGCGGGAAGGAATCGAACTGGGTGCAATAACCGACTTTTGTAAAGAGCTGCTCGGGTTGATCTGTGGGCGTCCCCAGCACCGTGATGCGGCCGCGCGTCGGTCGCAGCAAGCCGGTCATGAGATTCATCAAGGTGGACTTGCCGGCGCCATTCGGGCCCACGAGGCTGGTAATGCCCGGGCCGATGCTGATGTTGACACGATTCACCCCGAGTATCTCGCCATAAAACTTGGAGACGTCGTCGAAGATAATTTGTGTCGTAGACTCGGTCATTAGTTATTGCCGATTGCCAATTGGCGATTGCCGATTAGCCTTTCTCGCAACATGCCTTAATACGTCGCACCGCCGTCACAAAACTTCTAATTGGCAATTGGCAATTGGCAATCGCCAATAGTTTCAGCTAACCACTTCGTAGGCCTTAACCTTCGCTGAAAGTATCGCCAGGCAAATGGCGCACACAACAAACAATGCCGCCCAGGAAGCCCAGAGCGGAGGTTCGCTCAATACCACGCGGCTAATCACCTCTCCATTCATGTCGGTAATAACCGTCGATGCACTTTCAAAGGTGCCGAAGAGTCCGGCTGAAATGTTTTTTGTTAAAGCGCCCAGACTGATCAGATTCCCCCAACGCGTTCGGAAGATGACGTTGACAACTTCTCCGAACACCGAAGGAACGAAAAACAATCCAAGTAGCGTCGCGCTTGCAATTACGCGCCACTTAACCAGGGCCGAGATTGCCTGCGACAGCAGCGCCAGCAACAAGATCCAAACAACACTTGCTATGAAAATCGCGCTGGCAATCCAGAGATTATCGATGAACCAGCGGCCGCCTTCGAGATACGACTGGAATAAGAACATCAATAACTGCGGCACCCAGGTCATTGCCGACAACAGGATCAGTAATACGGACATCTTGCCGGCAACGTACTCGGTCCGCGAAAACGGCCGGCATAGATAAAGCGGTAACGCGTTGTTTCTTAGATCGCGCGAAACGAGGGGCGGACCCACAAGCAGCGCCACAAAGAAAGCAAAGCCACCCTGCAAATTTACAAACGTCTGAAAGAACGAGGCGTCAATGGGGAGGAGCTCGCGCACGTTGACGCGCATCATGGCGAGGGCGGTCACGTTGTGATGCAGATAAATCAGAATCGCTTCAACCAGTAACGGAATAAAACAGATCGCGAAAAAAGCCGTGAAGAGCTTTGACTTGAAGACATCGCGAAAGGCATGGCGCGGAATTACCAGGAACCGGCTCCACTCCGGAGTCAGCGGACCCGCGTAATTCTTGTAGCTATGATCATAAACTGCCATGACCGTTCTCCATTGCTTTGAGGAAGATGTCTTCCAGCGAATCGCGTTTGTAACTCAAACGCCTGATCTGCATTTGCTGGTCGGCGGCAATCCGGTAGAGATCGCGAACTTCTACTGTCTCTTGTAAGACGACTTTGAGGCGATGATCACCGGTCAGCGCATACTCGCAACCCAGGTCTGCAATAGCTTTGGCAAAGCGCGCCTGATCACCGCGAGTTTCCAACACCAGGAATTTACGATTCGACCTGCGCTCTTCTTCCAGATTGCAGTAAACGACCAAACGTCCCTCTTTCAGTATCACGATCTCTTCGCAACACTCTTCGACGTCGCGCAGCAGATGTGAAGAAAGCACGATGTTGGCCTGGCCACTATCGCGAATCTCGCGAATCAAACGAATCATGCGCGCCCGCGCCGGAGGATCGAGGCCGTTAGTTGGCTCATCAAGAAAGATTAGCTTTGGGCCGTGGACGATCGCCTGCGCAAGTTTCGCGAGCTGCTTCATCCCGAGGGAATAAGTATCGAGGCTGCGATAGCGCGCTTCGCCGAGACCAACATAAAAGAGCGCCTCATGGGCCCGCTCCAGCGCCGCCTCGGGCGGTAAGCCCGAAAGTTCCGCCATCAAACGCACGAGGTGCACGGCGCTCATCTTGGCAATAAACGAATCGCGTTCGGGCATGTAGCCGATCAGAGATCTGATCTGTTTTGCATCTGTCAGAATATCTTTGCCAAAAATGTGAGCGGTTCCGGACGAGGGTGGATGGAAGCCAAGCAGCGTATGAATCAGAGTTGTCTTGCCAGCCCCGTTGGGACCAAGCAGACCGATGGCGCGCCCGCGCAGGTCACCGCGGAGACCTTTTAGAATTTGACGCTTGCCGAATGTGACACTCAGATCATTGAGGTCGATTACCGGAGCGAAATTCTTTGGATCATTAAGTTTTGGTAAGTCGCTGATTGCGGCAGTCGCCATGCCCGTTACTTATATCGTTCTGTCGTGATAATTCCAAACGAATCCCAAACCAAAAGCAGTGCCCATTAGGATGAACGCGCCGATGAATGCTAACGCTTCTGATGGCGCTAAAGTTCTGCCTATTGCCAGGATTCCGATCAGAAAGACAGGAAGATTGAGAACGAGCGCTGAGGCGATTGGAAAGAGTGCAGCAGGATGACAGCCACCGAGCCGGCGACGTAGCCAGAAGAGTGAGGGCGCATAAGCGAGTGAGAAAAGCAGCGCCGCGACAATCAAAGACATCACGGTCGCGCCTTTGACGTCGGCGGCGCTGAGATTAGCACCTTCGACAAAATAGAAGGTCAGGAGAATTGCTGCCAAGCCGAGCAGCCATGAACCAACGGAGATAGCGACGAGCTTCATAAAATTGCCGATTGCCAATTGGCGATTGCCCATTTAATTAAGTCATTGAATCATCGGGTCATTGAGTCATTGAAATTACCAATCACCCAAATCACCCTATCGCTCAATGATTCAGGATTCAATGATTGCACGATGATTGCCGAGTGCCGATGCCTTTGCCGATTAGTCCTGCATGGTGCGGTGAACAAAATCGGCAATTGGCATTTGGCAATCAGCAATCGTATAGGCGCAATCGTCGGTTAGTTAGACGACTTTCCCTTCATGCCCTGCGAAAGGATATGTTGAATCTCAAGAGCGTTGGGCATTCCCAACAAGCTCGCGGGACTCAAACCGAACGGACCACCTTCAGTGTTTGCCGCGAATGTAATGCTGTCGCCTCGGGCATAAGCGTAAGCCAGAGTCGGCGGCATATCGGCAGCCATGTTTTTAATCACTTCAGCCTGCTCCCTGGGCAGCTTGTTTGCGGTGCCTGCAAAGGGCTGCACGAGGGGACCGAGGTTGTGATAGAAGACTGCTGAGAAATTCGCATTGCCGTCAGCCGGCAGTCCGGCCGTGAAGCGCGCGGAATGCAGCAACGTATAACCTGATTCCGGCAATCTCACGGCACGTTCAACCAGAGCGCGGCTGGGACCAGCAATCATGTAACCGTTGACATAGGTCAAAGTCACTTCCAGGCCAAAGTCAGCCGAGCGCAAAGTGTAGTAAGCACGTCCAGACATCTCTGAGCGATCCCAGACCAGACCAGTCTTCCCAAACCTCGCGGCTTCCTTGTTGACCTCAGTCACCACTCGCTCGAGCGTTTGCTGGAGATGTTGCGGATCGTTTACTTCAAACACCATCTTCCAGGAAGGCGTTGGCAGAATCGGACCATCGATAGCGAAGGCGAATTCACCACCCAGAGGGGCCGCAAAGTCGCGACGAATATCCAAACCCCGTTCGGCCTGGAGTCTGTCCAGATTCTTGCGCAGGTCGGGTGAAACTCTTTCCATCACGCCCAGCAAATCATCAACGAGCGAGACGGGATTCTTCACCACGAAGCCGGCAACCACATTTGCGTCCGGTGAGATGTATTCCAGCGAACCCATTGGTCCGGGCTCAGCGAGCCATGAAGGAATGCCTCGTGCTTCGCTGAACGAAAGCACAGCGCGCGTCTGAGTTTTGCCCTGCGACTCTTTCTGGTCGAGAGCAAAGTGTTTGAGATTGAGAATGCCAAGCTGTTGCAGCGCGTCTGCATGCTCCGCGCCTTTCGCGCCTTTAGTTAACTCAGACGTATTCTTCGCAATCAACTGCTCCAAATTCGCAGCGACTACCAATCCGGCGCCCTCTTTGTAAACTTGGGCGATCCGGCTATGGAAAGGGGTTCCTGTGAACGGACTGCCGCCGCCCTTTTGTGTCACACCAGCCAAAGCCTGCAACTGATCGAGCTTGGGACTCGCAGCAAAGAGATTGTTGTTAATCCAAACGTAGAGTCGATCATTCTTTTTCCCGGCTTCCGTGGCCACTGCGGTTGCAGTTAGCGGGTTCTCAACAAATTGCAGGCTTGGTTTCCCCTGCTGGTTGCCACCGTATTTTGCAATCTGCTGTTCAAGGAACTCGCGGAAACCGGCGGAGTTCTTCAACTCAGCCAACACGAGAGGCGAATCGGGCTCACCCTTGCTGTTCATCGAAAGTGAAACGGCAACTTCATCGCCCAGGTATTCGCCAAACTCGCGCACAGTTCCGATCACCTGATCCATTTTCGGACCTTTTTGACCTGACTGTTCCTTCTCATACCATTGTCGCAGTGCCGGATTCTGAGTCATGCGTTCCTGCATGATGCGGTGCGATTCGGCAATGGTCGCTATCAGATTCGGCAAGGCCGCATAGACGACGGTGTTCTCAGGCATCAGATCCAGAAGGCGCGTGGAATTGCGCACGCCTGGTTGCTGCACCTTATTCAATTCCTTTTTCAAACCGGCTAGAGCAGCCAGCGTCTGCGTATAATTTGCAGCGTTGCGGCTCCAGGACACATCGTCTTTAACAGGAATCGTTTCGATACTTGGATTGGTTGTGAGTTGCTCGCCAGCGCGAATTACGCGCTCGTTCCCTTTATGTTCAAGGTTCACTTCGCCGGAAACGACGGACACGCGCGAGCCTTTAGTGCCATTGGCAACTGAAAAGACCGTGCCGGTAACGGAAACCACTGCATCGCCAGTGTCAACAAACAGCCGTCCGCCTTTCTGCTGGGCGGCTTCAACCATGATATCGCCGCGCTTCAGGTGAATCGTGGTGCCTTGGCCATTTTTGGTAAGCGAGAGCTCAGACCGATCTCTCATTTCGATCATGGTGCCATCACCCAGACGCAACATTGCGTGTGAGCCTTTTGCAGTACGAACCCGCTCGCCCTTTGCTAGTTTTTCCCCGGCAATGATCGGAGAGCTGGTAGTGTCGCCGATCTGATAAACCTGGCCTTCGGCAGCATGGACAGTAGCTTCCAGTTCGCCGCCGAATGGTGCGTAGCGCTGAATGAACGGCAGCGCCAGGAGGCCAAAACCAATCACCACCGCTGCGGCGATGCCCCAGCGCATGATTACAGGCTGCAAACTGTAGCGTCGTGGCGCGACCGCGGCCTTCCTCGGTGCGACGCTCTGCGTGCGCGCTTCTTTCATCGCGCGGCGGCAAGGAATGCATTCGTGCGTATGATCGACTAACAACAGCGAGCGCGCCTCGGAAAGCTCGTTGTTCAGATAAGCGGGAATCAGCGACTGAAAGTCAGCGCAGTTCTCAATGTGTTCGGTTCCAGTATTTGTCATGATGTTTTTAAACTCTACCTTCTCAGCAGCTAGCCGCTCCCACACGCGATCTGCTGCTTGTTTGACCGTGGCCGGTTCGACTTGCTCGTTCCGGATTGCGGCAGTTACTTCGTCGAGGATGGATTCAGTGTTCTTATTCATGATGTTTCTCCAAGTAGTGCCCAATCTCTTTTCTTAGTTTTGTGCGCGCGCGGTGCAACACCACGCCGACAACCATCTGCGAAGTTCCCAAAAGCCTCGCGATTTCCTGGTTGTCGTAGCCTTCGTAGTAGCGCAACACAAACATCTCGCCGGCGGTCTCGCCCAAACGCGCCACTGCCTGGCGTATCAGAAGCTGCAGCTCGCGATCGGCGTGTTGCACTTCCGGATTTCGGCCTTTGCTCTCAATCCCGGCGACGTTGACTTCATCAAGGCCAACCGCTCGTGAACGATTGCGGCTGCGCAGGAGATCCAGAGAAGCGTTGATGGCCGCGCGGGAAAGATAGGCTTCAGGGTGATTGGCGAAGTCGTAACTTTCTCCGCCTTTGATTAAACGAAGAAAAACTGTCTGCAGCACGTCTTCAGCATCAGCAGCGCTGCCGGTGATGCGATGAGCCGTGCGAAAGACCCGATCGTGGTGTGCTCGGAAGAGAGTTTCCATCTCTCCCGGAGGGTTTGGCACTGGTTTCAAGGTTCTAACGGCTGCTGGCACGATGCCCTCCTGAAGGTGTTTCCACTCAGTAAACGAGCATCAGGAAGGAATATTAACAACATGGGGGGATTTTGTTAGGAGGAGGGGCAAAAAGGGCCATTTTTCATTGGCCATTTGCCATTCTCATTGGAGAGACCGAAACCGCCAAGTGGCCAACGAAGCGCTAACCCCCGAGGAAACCGCCACGGCGCCAGGGAGGGCGCCACCGCCAGGGAAACCGCCAAGCCGCCAAGAACCGCAGAGAACGCCAAGAAGAGTAAAGCGAACTTTGAACTTTGTGCGTAGTATTTTGCTTGGCCAGCTTGCGAGTAACATGTGGCCGATCAAATTTCATCAGCGAACAAGTTCAAAGCAAGTTCAAAGCTCGCTTACTCTTCTTGGCGTGCGTTAAGTTCTATTCAACTCGCGGTTTGTGGAACGGTAGAATTTCTCCAGAGGCGATCGGCTTCTTTGATGTTTACCACTCACCTCCGCGTAGCATCTATCTACTGAATCGGCCAAAGCCGTACAGTTCCGTCATCCGCTGTTGAAGCTAATATTGAATTCGGAAAGAAGGCGACGGCATTTATTTCATCGGTATGGCCTTTCAGGGTGTTTAGCAGCGTCCCATCCTGGACTCGCCATATTCGTATTGTATTGTCGTTTGACCCAACAGCTAGAACCTGACTGTTCGGCGAGAACGCCACGCATTTCACTTCAAATCTTTTTGCCAGCTTGATTCGCTTTTTGATGAGAGCACTCTCGAACCCTTCACGAGGCGTTAGAAGGTTTGCAACCGACGTGAACGGCGTCTCGGTGACAGCCTTTCGTGGCTTGAGCACCTCATTCATATTCAGATGCCTTGCAGAAAGGTCGTCGCCCAGAGTACGCAGGAGCTCTCCATCTGAAATTCGATACACCGCTACGCCTGCAGACCAGCCCGTTGAAGCTAAGATTTTCCCGTCCGGCGAGAGTTCCATAGAATCAGAACTCCTCTTGAGCCCAATTTCTCCCACGAGATCACCAGTCGACGCTCGCCACAGCCGTACTGAGCGATCATTGCTTCCCGAGACGAGCGTCGCTCCGTCCGGCATGAAGGCTACAGTGTGGATCGAGCCCTGGTGGCCCTTTAGTGTGTGCAGGAGGGTTCCATCCGATACTCGCCACAACCGGACCTTCGTGTCGATCGAGCCGCCCGCAAGTGTCGCCCCGTCCCTTGAGAAAGCGACGCTTCTCATAAAGTGTTTTGATATGCTCCAGCCCAGGGCGAGCTTATGTAGCGACCTGCCATCCGAGAGCCGCCATAGCCGCACAGTCTCATCTTCGGATGCCGAGGCTAAGAGTGCCCCATCGAACGAGAACGCGATGCCATAGATCTGCTTGGTGTGCCCCCGCAGTGTCGTCAGGAGCTTTCCGTCCTGGATTCGCCATGTTCTTATTTCAAAATTATCCCTCCCCGCTAAGGCGAGAGTTGTCCTGTCCCGAGAGAAAGCAGCTCGGTCCCGAGAGAAAAGACTGAAGCCTCGAGGGCCATAACCCTCTAGAGTGCGTATGGCAATCTGGGATTTCTGTGGCGTGCTGCCAGCTGGGATTGTCGGCTTTGGCGCTTGAACCTGCGGAGCTGCTATTTGTGATCCTGATGTCGGTGACGGTAAAGGCGGCGCGGATTCTTTTTTACCTTTCTCTCGTTCATTTTCCCCTCCACGCAATGCCTGTTGATCAATCTCTTTCACCGCATGGCCTTTACTGGGTTTGTTTGGCTTGGTGATGTTGGCTTCCGGCGTGCTAAGTACAAGCTCAATTGTGTCGGCTACTTTATCGAACAGACTCTCTTGCTCGAATGGTTCCATCTGCATCAAAGTCTTCGAGGGAGGGTTCACGGCTTGGAATTGAGAAAGACCCTTGGTGCGTTCGAACCTTGACGGGCTTACAAGCACAGGCAAGATGATTGCGCCCTCTTTGTCGGCGCCTGCAAGGAGTGGAGGCAACTCGTTACTGCTGATAAATTCTGAAGCAAGAAAATCCGCGCTTACGAGTAACACGGCCACCCTGGCAGAGTGCAGAGCCTCTTCGATCTCGATCCGCCATTTGGAACCAGCTGCGATCTTTGTATCATCCCAGATGTCGATACTGTATTCTCGCTCCAACGGTTTCAAGTGCTGCCGCAGTCGCTCCAGCCACTTTAGATCCGCATGGCTGTAACTGATGAAGACCTTTGTGCGGTGATGAGGTTTCTGTGTATCGGTCAAAACAACCTCAGATCTTGGATCGCACCCGTGGCCACCAATCTGATGTAGAGATCAGAAGGGCCAACCGAAAAGAGACTCAACCAGGCAAACAGCATGTGATGCTCGATGAGAAAACCGGCGCCACACCAGGCGGTGTGACGACATCCGCCGCATGGTTTTCCCAAATGCGGTTGCTGTTCTCGCTTGGGCCATAAAGGGCTCCCTGGTTTAGTGGTTAGTTCGAAGACAATTTACCACGGAGACACGGCGGACGCCGAGAAAATGCCGGGAAGGAACTCTGGCAGTTTGATCGAAAACTACAGGTGCAGCTTGGTTTAGACAGACACCGTTCAATTGCCAATCTGTCTCCCGGATGCGGTGGTAGCGAGGACCTCTTAACAAACAGATCAGCTGCGTCGATTCGCAAGTTAAAACAACGAGCCCTTGTCTTCTTCCCCCATCATCGCCTTGCGCACTAAGGGAATGGGCGGACCGCCGTATTGCAAAAACTCATCATGGAACTTCTGCCAGGAGTCTTTGCCGCCTCGCGTCTTAGTCCAGTCGTCGCGCAGTTTCCTAATCATCAGTTTGCCCATCGTGTAGTTCAAATAAGCCGGATCGAAGGTACCTCGGGCGGCTTGTTGCCGCGCCGTTCCCGCATCCTGAAATCCTTCCTCGCGAAACATCCGTTCCGACTCCGCAACCGTCATTCGTCCTGTATGCATGCCAATTGCCGAAAGGAATCTCACGTTGCGAAGCATGGCATTCAACAATTGACCAATGTGTGCCTCCGGCTCACCGTTGCCCAAGCCCGCCTCCCACATCATCTCTTCCGTGTAATGGGCCCAGCCTTCCGCGAAAGCATAGCCGACGAAAACCTGGCCGAACTTTGATGACGTGCGATTGGCATGCAGGAATTGCAGAAAGTGGCCCGGCCAAACTTCGTGAACCGAGGTGAACAGGAGATTCGCCTTGCCGGGCAGATACGCGTCTCTCTCCGCTTGTGACCAGGACGGATCCGGCGGCGCAATGTAATAAGTGGAAGGCAGATTCTTTTCGTAAGGTCCGGGGATATTGATGTAAGCAAAATTCCAGCGGCGATAAGCGGGAGCCTCGGCCACGAGCGCTTCTTCCGCTCCCGGAATCGTCACAATCTTTTTCGCGCTGATGAAAGTTTTAAGTTCGGTAAGCTGTTGCCGCGCCATTTCCACTGCTCCACCCGTTGGCTTATTGGCTTCAGCTTTATTAACACAATCCGGAAGAGTTTGACCGGGGGCATATGTGGCGCAAGCCTCCCGTAAAGCGGCCTGGTTTCGCGCTAAGTCCCGCTGGCCCACGCCTTCCAACTCGTCCAACCTGACTTCCACACCCTCGGTCGAGCGCAGCATGGCGCTGAACTTCTCGGCCCCGAGGGCGAAGGCGTCGGTTGCGGAAGCTTCCTGCGACTGGAGCCAGGCGTCGAATTCTTTCATCGCCTTAATCGCACCGGCATTTGCCTCCCTAAAATCTTTTTGTAGTTGTTCGTCCTTGACCGACGCGAAAACCGCAGGCACATCTTTTTCATAAAACGACACCAGCCCACCGAAAGAGGTGCGACCAATAGCTACGTAATTCTTCGGCAAGGGCGTATTCAGGTTGCTGCGAATCTGCTGCAAGGCTTTCGGAATTGCTTCGGCGTAACTCGTATAAGCACGCAGGCGTTGATCGAGCGGCGCGTACGGGCGTGAGACATAAACGTCGGGATCGACAGCATCGGCGTAGTAATAAGGATTCCGTTGCGGCCATTCGGCAGTCTGCAGCCAGAAGAGATCGGCGTTGACAACCGCTTCAAGATATTCACGTTCAAACTGTTGTGCGTCGGTAAGGTCGCGATGCCTGAAATCATCAAGCCGGTCTTGCTCCTCGCGAAGAAATTCGATCGTCTTCCTGATCCCTTCCGGACTCCAATCAGGTAGCTTGCCATCAAATTCGTGTCGGCCCGCGCGAACAGCAAAATCAGGATGCGCTTGGAAGTAGCCTTCCAGGAAAGTATTAACGTGTTCGCTCCAGGTTTCCCTTTTCCGCTCTGAGCGGCCTCGATCGCCGTTCCGATCACGATCGAAATGACATCCTGGCAGGATAAGCAGTCCAGTTAATAGAAGGACGGAAATTCCGGCTTGCAGTTTTAAGCGAAGCTGCGGTTGGAGTTGATGCGGCATCTCGATCTCCTTCTAAACGTGCGGGAACTGAAAATGTGTGCCCGGTATTTTGGACACTTAAACGAACTCAGGTCCATTTTTGTTGCTGGCAGATAGACATGGTTTGGGGCAAGGTCCTAGATCGATGGCCCTGATTTCGGGTGGTCAGGTCTCTGACCTCTGGTGGCCTGGGTCTTAGACCTCTGGTGCGCGGCGAGTCTCTGACTTGCCGAGCTGCGGCTCTCAAAATTCATCAGGTCTCTGACCGGTCGGGGCGCGGCAAGTCTCTGACTTGCCGGGTGATAGCGGCTCAAATTTGAGTTAGGTCTGTGACCTACCTCGCCTCCAGAGAATCTTATCAAGATCTACTTTTAGCGGTTCATTATCCATAGGTGTTCTATTCCACCAACGGAAACTGGACCAGCGATATTCCGCAGCGGATTCCACTAAGCCGGCTCGCACCGGATTAAGGTGAATGTAATTTACCTTCTCCGTAAACTTAGATTCGCTGGTGACCGAAAATACGTCAGAATCATGCTGCCAAAGGGAGTACCGATGATTTCGTTTCCAGCTTTCGTGACGAAGTTTCTCCAAAGAGCCTTCGTAGTTGTGAGCTTTGAGATAATCGATTACCCGATGTCCTACGATTCCCTTAATGTACTGAAGAACCTCGGAAGGTTTGCGAGGAGCATCAGTTAACAGGTGGACGTGGTCGGGCACGATCACATAAGCAAACAATAGGAACTCACAGGAAGTTCGTGCTTCGTTGATGGCTTCGCATACGATGTTTTTTATGTGGTCCCTTTGGAAAACCGGTAGCCGATCCTTTCCGACTGCGGTGAGGAACAGGGCCGGAGTGTCGATAGAGATTTTGAAGGTCATAGACCTTCAAGATTTGGGATTCACATAGGCAAGTCAAAGGCTTGGCGCCGAGCGAGAGGTAGCTGACCATACAAGAGTTTCGGCAATATTGAGGTCATAGACCTCTAAAATAAATCCAAGGCTAGCACAGCAAGTCGGAGACTTGCCGCGCACCTACAGGTCAGAGGCCTAAGATGAAGTGCCCTCCTTCGGCAAGTCGGAGGTTGCCGCGCACCGGAAGGTCCGAGATCTGATGAAGTTGAGTGTCACCTCACGGCAAGTCCGAGACTTGCCGCGCACCTACAGGTCAGAGACCTGATGAAGTTGCGTGTCACCTCACGGCAAGTCGGGGACTTGCCGCGCACCGGAAGGTCAGAGATCTGATGAAGTTGAGTGTTATCCGCCGGTCTGTCCGAAAGTCGCCGCGCACTGAAAAGTTAGACCTAGACTCAATACATTCCTTCAAAAATTGACTAGGATACCGTACCCATCAGAGATGCAGGATCAACTTAGCAATGGTGAAGTAGATGACGAGGCCGGTAGCGTCCACGAGAGTAGTAATTAACGGGGCGGAAAGTACGGCTGGATCGACGCCAAAGCGCTGCGCGGCAATCGGAATCAAGGAACCGACGGTTGTGGACCAGATGCAAATGGCAAACATCGTCAAAGAAACAGTTAAGGCGAGGGAAAGCGGAGCTTGCCATAACAGAGCCTGACCAAAAGCAATTGGCGCCACCAGCAACCCAAGGACTAATCCTGTCGTAGCTTCACGCAGCACCACCCGCCATGCATGTCGCACCCCGACTTCGCCCAGCGCCAGACTGCGAATTACAGTCATAACAGTTTGCGCGCCGGCATTTCCTCCGGTCCCAATCAGCAAGGGAATGAAAAACGAGAGAGCCACTACTGCAGCCAACTCCGCTTCGAAGCGATGAAGCACCGCACTCGTGAGCGTACCGGCGACAAACAACAGCAACAGCCAGCCGATGCGCTTGCGCACTACTCGCAGAATTGGATTATCGAAATAAGGCTTGTCCAGCGCGCCCGGCTCAACCCCGGCCATGCGCAGAATGTCTTCAGTTTGTTCCTCGATTAAGACATCGATTACGTCGTCGACGGTCACAAATCCCACCACACTCCCATCCTGCTCAATTACAGGAACGGCCAGCAGGTTGTATTTGCCGATTTTCTGAGCAACAGATTCCTGATCCTCCAACGCTGCAACCGTCACCGGCTTGCGTCGCATCACCTCGCGCAGCGGCGCGCTCAACTCTGCCATAACCAAATCACGGAGTGAGACGGCACCCAGCAAATGGCCAGTCTCCGGCTCCAACACATAACACGCATAAATCGATTCTTTCTCCCGCGAGACTGAGCGAATGTGTTTGAGCGCCTCGCCTACTGTCATTTTCAAATCGAGATGAACGAATTCCGTGGTCATGATGCCGCCGGCAGTGTTCGGCGGATATTGCAGCAGGTCTTCGAGCTCCGCGCGCAACTCCTCACTGAGCTTTGGCAGCACTCGGTGCCGCTCATGCAGCCCCATCTTCTGGGTGATGTCGGTGCGCTCATCTGCGGAAAGGCCAGCCAGTATTTCAGCACTGCGCGCCGGATCTATTTGCTCGAGGATGGCGGCGCGGCGACGCATGGTGGGTTGATCGAAAACTTCGATCACTCGCGTTACCGGCAACATCGTCACGACCGTCGCTGCTTCCGATACTGTAAGCTGATTGAAAAGTTCCGCCAGGTCGGCAGGAGCGAGGTCGGCGACCATGCCACTAATACCAACGAAACTCTCGTCCAGGCGCAGATGGATTCGCTCCAGGAGTGTTTTGAGATCCTGCGTTGGCATAGAAAACCGTAATCAGAAAGGTAGTTGGCAGCCGGCAGTATAAGCGAACGTGGGCCCATTAAGTTGGAGATTCCCCCACGTTTTGTTTTTTCTGCCGTCCGCCGGCAAGCAAGCTTGGCGGTGACCTTTACTGTCTTTGCCGAACAACGGCCGCTTCGGCGCTGCCCCTGTGCCGGCGGATCAATTCTCGCCATGCAGCTCCGTCGTATTGGAATTGCCCGGTTCGGGAATCAAACGTAAAGACGATTCCTTGACGGCGGTAACGATCGAGACCGTTGTAGTTGAGGAAGTAAGAAGCAAGTGAAGCTCCCGTCGCGTTCAGATCTTCCGGGGCGAGGCGGCGCGTGGCTTCCTGCGACAGTTTTACCGCAACTTTTTCCGCCTCCTCGCCAAGAATTAATAAAACTGCGGGCCGGTGATGTGAACGAGGGAATGCATCCAGAAAGATTCTCGCGCGCGCAAGGCGATCGAAGTTGCGGGACGCCTTGATCAGCTCCAGTAAACGCGCGTCATCCCCCGCCCGGGCCGGTGCCACCACAGCCTCGCGCTGCAGCCAACCGCGCGTCCGACGAGTTACGGCAACGCGATAAAACACAACGCCTTCGCGACTCCGTTGTGTTTCGAGGAGGGTTACGATTCGCCCGCGGCCCAACCTCCGCAGAAAGGCAGCGGAGAATTGCGGCCCCGATCGCAATACGGCCAGGCGTTCATCGACAACGATGCCGGAGCGAGAAGACAGTCGACGTGTTTTCGCCTGCCCGGTTTCGCCGGCGAGCGAAAACAAGATAAGCGTAATAGAAACTAGTAACCGAGAAAGGAAGTGAGACCGGGATTGTGAGGTAATCAAGTTGTTGCTCCTTTGCAAGATGAGGTTGAAAGGAACGGATGTTAAGGCGAACGCATTATCGCGCCCAACGCCGGCGCGCGAGGCTTGAAGCCTTCGCACGCGCATCGGCCGCAAGAATACGTTGCGTCACACCCGCATGGTGAAAATGACAAATAGCAACCGCGAGGGCGTCCGCCGCGTCCTGCGGTTCCGGCAAAGTGTTCAGTGAGAGCAGCACGCGCACCATTTCCTGCACCTGATGCTTCTCCGCATTTCCGTAACCCACAACTGTTTGCTTAACGAGGCGAGGCGAATATTCGTGAATCTCTAATCCTGCCCGTTCGGCAGCCAACATTGTCACGCCGCGGACTTGGCCGAGTTTCAAAGTGACTTTCACGTTGGTCGCTAAAAAACCATCTTCAATCGCACAAACATCAGGATTATGACGAGCGATGATTCCCTCGATCTCGCCGCAGACGGTAAGGAGCCGGGACGAGAATCTTTGCCCCGTCGGAAGTCGAATCGCGCCGTATTCGACCACGTGGTAGCGCGGGCCATCGCCTTCAGCTACACCCCAGCCTGTAATCTCGCTGCCAGGATCTATACCTAAAACGCGCATGCCGCGCATTCTACCTCAAGAGTCTATCTTGTGATTGATTATTCGCCTGTCTCGCTATGAGGTGCGTCAACCGGCTTCGACTCGGCGGACCAGCGCTGCCGCAGGAAGATTGAGAAGACTACCATCGTACCAACTGCCAGGAATTCACTCTGCCAGTTTTGTAGCGACTGAAACCAAAACTCTGACGTTGCCAGGAATTCCATCAACGAGATGGCCTGTTGGCCATGTTCGAGCTGCTCCTGATTGTATGCAGAAACGCCGCCTAAGGCGTGCAGGAAGAACGACATTAAGAATAGTAAGAGGAAAGCCAGGGACAAAGAATACTCGTATAGGATCAGAATCCATCCGCCCTTTTTCACCGGCCAGGGAACATTGCGCCGGTTCCTGCTCTTGCGTGGATCACGATCTACTGGTTCAGTCTTGTTGGGATCTTTAGATTCGAGTGATCCCTTCTGAAACAGAAACGCGGTCAGTACTACATAGGCGAACATCTGCAGAAACTCGCTCTCCCAGTTCTCCATCGTAGCTTCAAGAAAATGACTGCTACCAAGATATTCCGTGTAGCTGAGGGAGGGCCTCCCGTGTTCATTCAAGTCCTCATTGTGCTGGAGGTGGCCCGCAATCGATTGACCGCCAAGAAATAGCAGGAATAGGACCAGGAGAACGATGGAAAGACTTTGATTACGAATGAAACGTCGCATGATGAGACTTCGGTTCACCCGGAAAGAGCTCAGACCAGGCTTTACGCACAAGCTCTTGCCATTCGCCGACGTCCACACCTGGTGCAACTCTTTCGTAGTTCAATTTTCCGCCATTTGGCGGAGCAGCAAAGTTATAGCGCGGCGGCCGCCGAAAACGTTCGCGGCCGAAAGAATTTTGGCGCTGTAGATCGGGACGCATCGTGAAGCAATCAAACATTTGCCGCTTCAGGTCGCGAGCATCTTTGTCGAGCAGCAGCGTGGTGACCTCGGCCGCCTCGCTGGGCAGAAAGTCGAGCACGCGCTTATTCCCGTCCCGCGTTGGATACATCGCAATCTCAAATATCGACGGAGGCTCAAAGCCCTTTTGTCCCATGAGTCGCAGCGCGGCATGCGTGGCAAACGCGGTCGCGTCGTGATCTGGATCTCCGCCTTCGTAAGGATTAGTCAGAACAATATCCGGCGCGATCTGTATCAGAAAAGAAGCTATCCGGCGTGTCAGATCGGCTAACTCAAACGGCGCCTGTTCGGTGCTGAGGCCAAACTCGACGATTTGTTCAGGAGGCACGTTCGCGAGCGCCAACGCGGTCCGGCTTTCGCGCGAAGGTCGCGCGACTTCAGCGCTCTCACCGGCTGCTGCGTCAGCTTCAGCTTCAGGGCCCTTCCTGGAGACGCCATCGGTGACGTGCAGAACGGTAACATTATTGAGCCGGGAGATGAGCCCTCCGGCGCCGACAACGTCGTCGTCAGGATGCGCAACAATTACGACACATCGAGATTGGCGTGCCAGTTCTCGGGATCCAAACAGATCTGCATGTGCTGAACGTTTTGTCCCAGTCCCTTTGTTCATTACTGCCGCATGACTCACCAACGCGCGAAACGTATTCGCGACCTACTCGGCAAATCTGCACCCCCCTAACCTAGATCAGGTAACGAGCTACTCAACCTGCATACCAGAGCGGCCCATGCCTTTTTGGCTAAATTTCTTTGCGGGAGGATGCGAACGTGTTGAGGTTGATGCTGTACGTTAATAAGCTAAGTGCCCGAATTTGTTTCACTTATCCGTAGCGCGACGCGGGGAGGCGGAGACGCGGAGACACGGGGACGCGGAGACACGGGGACGCGGAGACACGGGGACGCGGAGACACGGGGACGCGGGGACACGGGACGCGGAGACACGGGACGCGGAGGCACGGGACGCGGAGACACGGGGACGCGGAGATGCGGAGAGAGGGACACGGACGCAGAGAGGCGGCTTGCCGCTTTTCCGTGCGGTAAGGCTTGCCTTACCGATAAGAGCATTTTTGGAATTGAGGCTACGCCTCGAGTTCACTATCGGGCATAGCATAATAGGAGTACGTCATTAAGGTAAGCCGTCTCCCGCTCTCCGCCTCCCCGCGTCCCCGCGTCTCGCTTTCCCCTCTCTCCGCGTCTCCGGGTCGCTACTTTCCCAACTGATCGAACCCGCACTGCTTCGGTTTTTTTTCCGGACGCCAGCGCAGGAACTTTGTGCCGTGACGAAACCGGCCACCGGTGAAATGGTCGTAACGCACTTCCGCAACCAACTTCGTTTGCAGCGGTTCCCATTCGTCAGTTTTCTTTGTGCTCCAGCGACTCGGTCCGCCCGGCTTGTTGCCCGTAAACCCCGGAGGTTTGATCAGGGGCTTCAGCAACCCCGTTAACTCTTTCTTTTCAGCAGCTGTAAAACTGGAGCTAAAACCAACGTGGTGCAGCAAGCCATCGCCGTCATACAAGCCCAGCAAGATGGAACCGACTACTTTCTCGCTTGCGGCCCAGCGAAAACCACCGACGACGCAATCAGCTGTACGTAGCTTCTTGACCTTTTGCATTCCATCTCGCTCGCCGGAACGATAAGCGAGGTCGAGTCGCTTCGCGATCACGCCGTCCAACCTGACGCTCGGGTCGTTAAGCCACGAGAGAGCGATTTCGGCATCAGCTGTTTGCGGGGACAATTCCAGACTCTTGTTGCGCGCAAAAAATTTCTTCCCGAAGCCGTCGAGTTTTTTACGCCGCTTCGCCAATGTTTCTCCCAGGAATGCCTTTCCTTGCTCGTCCACGAGAATGTCAAACACTATCAGGCGCGCAGGCGTTTCTTTTGCAAGCTTCGCGATCCGACTCGCCGCTGGGTGAATGCGCTGCAGCAACGCGTCGAATGAAGGATCGCCCTTAACGGTGATGACGAGCTCTCCATCGATGACGAACTGCTTAGCTTTCAGCTTTAGTAGGGCCTCAACAATTTCCGGGAAGTAACGCGCCAGGGGTTGGCCCGACTTTGACTGCAGCTCCACATGGTCGCCGTCGCGAAACGCGAGGCAGCGAAAGCCATCCCATTTCGGCTCGTATTGCCAGGCTGCGCCGCGCGGCAGCTCATTCACCAGCAAAGCTTCCATGGGCGGATACGGTGGTTTGATTGGTAAAGACATAATGGTTTCGAGTTTTGAGTTTCGAGTTCCCGGTTCCGCGGTTTCTGTTTCGCATTGCGGTCCCGAGAAACAGGAAATTTACTTTGTTTCGCGAAACTCGAAACTCGAAACGCGGAACTCAAACGGTTTCCGGCCCCTTCCTTGCTTCTTTACAGTAGAACAGTTTAATTCGCGCGATTAGCACGATGTTACTTGTTCAAAAAAGAACAGGCGGCTGCATCCTTGTACCGGAAGGCTACAGGTTGAAGCTCGTCTAACGCAAACCAATACTTGCGGGGACTTTTACCAAACTCTTAGTTTGCAAGTCGATGTTTACGCAAATTGGTTTGCGAATGAGATCAAGAGCTCAAACTGACAGTTTGTTACATCCGGGAGATTCATCATGTCACTAATGCTTAAACCTCTTGAAGTCCAAGTCATTGTCATAACTGGCGCGACCAGTGGCATCGGACTGGTTACAGCACGCATGGCAGCCAGACGAGGCGCGCGCCTGGTTCTCGCGGCACGCAGTGAAGACGTACTGCAAGAACTTGCCGAAGAAATAAAGAGCGCGGGCGGCGAAGCGACTTATGTCGTCGCCGACGTCGGCAACGAAGCTGATGTACTTAAGATTGCAGCGACTGCTAAAGAGCGCTTCGGCGGCTTTGATACCTGGATCAACAACGCCGGTGTCTCAATCTATGGAAAATTCACCGAGGTTCCGCTCGAAGAACAACGGCGGCTATTTGAAACAAATTATTGGGGCGTTGTCCACGGCTCACTCGCGGCAGTAAATCAACTGCGCCAACGCGGCGGTGCGCTAATCAACATCGGCAGCGTTCTGTCTGATCGTGCGATTCCCTTGCAGGGTGCTTATTGCGCTTCGAAACACGCCGTCAAAGGATTTACTGACGCGTTGCGAATGGAGCTCGAACACGAAGGAGCCCCAATCTCTGTAACTCTGATTAAACCTTCAGCCATCGACACGCCCTATACCGACCACGCTAAAAACTATCTCCCTGTTGAGCCGCGAAATCCGCCGCCGGTCTATTCACCTGAGACTGTTGCCGAGGCGATTCTGTATTGCGCAGAAAATGCAGAACGCGATGTATTCGTCGGCGGCGGTGGCAAGGGTCTTACGTTACTCGGTAACTACGCGCCGCGGACAACTGACAAAGTAATGGAATGGACGATGTTTGATTTACAACAGAGCGACAAGCCGGCGCGGCCACGCGAGCAGCACAGCCTGGATAAGCCTTCCGGCCCCTCAGGGGAACGCGGGCATTACGATGGCCACGTTGCCGAAAGTAGTCTTTATACAAAAGGCTCACTGCATCCGCTGATTACCGGGGGCTTGATACTCGCGGGCGCAGGACTCGCTTATGTAACTTATCGAGGTCTTCGCGCTAACGGAAACGCCGCCTCAAATCAGGGAGACGTGCTTCTTTAGAACCGATGGCAAACGAACAAACAGTTTCCAGTTGGATGGCAACGGGCGAAGTACCCCTGCGCGCCCCGTTGACAGAAAGCATAAACACTGATGTCTGCATTGTCGGTGCGGGAATAGCCGGCATGACAACGGCTTACCTGCTAGCGGCAGAAGGCAAAGCCGTGGTCGTGCTTGACGACGGAGCGATCGGCGGCGGAATGACGGGCAGAACAACGGCGCACCTGGTAAACGCGCTTGACGATCGCTATTTCGAACTTGAACGGCTCCATGGTGAGGCAGGATCTCGGCTGGCCGCGGAGAGCCACACTGCTGCAATAGATCTCGTCGAAAAGGTCGTAGCCAAAGAAAGAATTGAATGCGACTTCAGTCGGCTCGATGGGTATCTGTTTGTACCGCCGGGGGATTCTCTCGACATTCTTGAGGACGAGCTGCAGGCAGCAGCGCGGGCGGGCCTTGAATTAGAAAGGGTTGAGCGGTCACCGCTCGACTACGACACTGGTCCGGCTTTGCGTTTTCCCAGGCAGGCGCAGTTTCATCCACTGAAATATCTGTCCGGTTTGGCGATCGCGATCGAACGACTCGGCGGACGAATCTACTGCGGCACGCACGCGGCTGAAATCAAGGGTGGCGATCAAGCGCAGGTTTCATGTGCCAACGGCGCCGTAGTGAGCGCCGGATCCATAGTTGTTGCTACTAACAGTCCGGTGAACGATCTGTTTGCCATTCATACGAAGCAAGCGGCATATCAAACATACGTGATTGCCGGCCACGTGCCGCGCGCCTCGGTTACTCGTGCGCTTTATTGGGACACGCCAGATCCTTACCACTACGTGCGTCTTCAAGAGTTAGATGACGGTTTCGATTTGTTGATCGTCGGCGGCGAAGATCATAAAACCGGACAGCAAGATGATGCTGAGGCACGGTTCGCTAATCTCGAGAAGTGGAGCCGCGAGCGATTCCCCTTGCAGGAGATCGTTTATCGCTGGTCGGGAGAAGTGCTGGAACCAGTTGACGGTGTCGCGTTCATCGGCCACAACCCCCTGGACAAAGATAATGTCTATATCGCTACTGGCGATTCGGGTAACGGCATGACCCATGGAACGATTGCAGGCATCCTGATAACCGATCTGATCGCTGGCCGTGAAAACGAATGGGAAAAGTTATATGAACCCTCGCGCAAGACGCTACTAGCTTTTCCCACATTTGCCGCGGAAAACATAAATGTTGCGGCGCAGTTTGCGGACCTCGTGACGCCTGGGGACGTCGATTCTTTTGACGAGATTAAACCCGGTGCGGGAGCGGTGATTCGTCGTGGGGCGCTGAAAGTCGCAACTTATCGAGATGAGTCCGGACGCGTCCATGAGCGTTCCGCTATCTGCCGGCATCTGGGGTGTGTAGTCGATTGGAATACTTTGGAGAAAACCTGGGACTGTCCCTGTCATGGCTCGCGCTACGACGCGCTGGGCAAAGTGATCCAGGGTCCGGCGAACAGTGATTTGCCGGAAGTAGAACCTCAGGAAATAAGCGCGAAGTCGAACAGCGCATAAATGTTCGTTGGCAATTATCGTTAGTAACAAGGAGGAGCATTAATGAGCTTCAATTCAGATATCCGCGCACCGGAAAGGTTCGCGAGCAAAACCAGCAGTTCAGTCAACGTCGGTGAGATCGAGCGATTAGCTTCCGCCATCGCTGGTGGCGCGCTAGCCGTTTATGGTTTACGCCAACGTTCTATCGGAGGGCTGTGCTTAACTCTCGCCGGCACGGCGCTACTTCATCGTGGCGTGACGGGCCATTGCAACACCTACCAGGCATTCGGCATCGCCACGACCGACGCAAAGGCGGCGAATGGTGAGACAGCGGTGGCGAAAGATGTACACGTTGAGAAGGCGATTGCGATCGACAAAAGTCCCGAGGAGCTGTTCAGCTTCTGGCGGCAATTCGAAAATCTGCCTCGCTTTATGAAAAATCTGGAGTCGGTGACGTGTTCCGGACTAAATCGCTCTCATTGGGTCGCAAAGGGGCCTGCGGGGAAGAATGTCGAGTGGGACGCTGAGATCTACAACGAGAAACCGAACGAGATGATCGCGTGGCGATCCCTCGAAGGGGCTGACATCGTAAATGCCGGTTCAGTTCATTTCAAGCCACTCGGTGTGCGAGGCACAGAAGTTAAGGTGGTTCTTAACTACAACCTCCCGGGCGGAAAGATTAGCGCCTTGTTTGCCAAGCTCTTCGGCAGCGAGCCGGGTCAGATGATTGCAGACGATTTGCGCCGGCTCAAACAAATCCTCGAGACTGGTGAGGCTGCAACGATCGAAGGCCAGCCTTCGGGCCGGGTGGCGGGCGCAATGCCGCACCAACCCGAGGCCAAGCGGACCTCAGTCGAGCAAACACCGAAGAGCCGAGCCGCAACTACGCGCAGTTAGCTTTTTTGTCGAACAAGGGAGGTTGAATAATGAAAGCGCTTTGTTGGTTTGGGAAGTATGACGTGCGGGTCTACGACGTTCCCGAACCTAAGATACTTAACCCGCACGACGCTATCATAAAGGTGACGACAACGGCCATCTGTGGTTCCGACCTGCATCTTTACGATGGGTACATTCCCACAATGGAGAAGGGCGACATTCTCGGTCATGAGTTTATGGGCGAAGTAGTCGAGGTGGGCAATGCTGTCAAGAACTTAAAACCCGGCGACCGCGTCGTAGTTCCATTCACGATCGCCTGTGGAAAATGTTTTTACTGCAAGCAGGAGAAGTGGTCCGCGTGCGACAACACTAATCCGAATGCCGGGATGGCGGAGACGCTTTACGGTTACTCGGGCTCCGGTTTGTTTGGCTACTCGCACATGATGGGTGGCTACGCGGGCGGACAAGCTGAGTACGTGCGAGTTCCCTTTGCTGACGTCGGCCCGATCAAGATTGAGAATGGGCTGACAGACGAGCAGGTCCTGTTTCTTTCGGACATTTTTCCCACCGGCTACATGGCCGCGGAGAATTGCAACATCAAACCCGGCGACACCGTCGCGGTTTGGGGATGTGGACCTGTGGGCCAATTCGCAATCAAGAGCGCCTTCCTGTTGGGCGCCGAGCGCGTGATCGCCATTGAAGACGCGCCGGAACGATTGCGCATGGCGGCGGAGAGTGGCGGGGCTGAAACCATCAACTTCGCCGAGGAAGACGTCTTTGACCGCCTCAAACAAATGACTGCGGGCCTGGGACCGGACTCATGTATTGATGCGGTTGGCCTTGAAGCGCACGGCGCTACGTTAGATGCGTTGTATGACCGGGCCAAGGCCGCAATGATGATGGCCACTGATCGTCCCCATGCGCTCCGGCAAGCGATCCACGCGTGTCGCAAAGGTGGCACGGTTTCGGTGCCGGGAGTCTATGGCGGCTTCCTTGATAAATTTCCTTTTGGAGCGGCTTTCGCGAAGGGCTTGACCTTCAAGATGGGACAGACTCATGTGCATAAGTACATGAAGCCGCTCCTCGAAAAGGTGCAAGAAGGTGAAATTGATCCTTCGTTTGTCATCACGCACCGGATCAATCTGGCCGATGCACCAACTGGTTATGCAACTTTCAAGAACAAGGAGCAGGACTGCATTAAGGTAGTGATGAAGCCTTGAACAGGAGTCAGTGGTTCGTTGTCAGTTGTAGTTTTTATTTATGGGCAATCAGCTCCTTGCTGCGAACCACGGACAACGGACCACTGACAACTGATAGCAACGATCTACCGACCACTGGCGAGCAACGGAGGCAATACGATGTCCGATAAAGATCGACGAAAGAAAGATGGCGAGAACAAAGACAAGAAGAATCAACGTATGCGTGAGGCGGTAAGCGACAGAAAACAAGTGAACCCGACAGAGCGCCAACGTCAAAAGCATGAAGCCAAGCTCACTGACACGGTTCCGGAGGGTGAGGCGCGGATGAAGAAAAAGGCCACTGGAAGTGGCCGCGGCGGCGAATAGGCAGAAGACCGTAGGCAGCACTGCAGCGTGCGCGAGTGGAAAGGGAGTAGATAAGGGGTTCGCCCACCCGGTGCGCGGTAAGTCTCTGACTTACCGAATTGGCATTATCTATTCCCACGGGCTGAGCCCAACGATCTCCGCAAAAAAGTTCAACAGTAAGTCAGAAACTTACCGCGCACCGGAGGCTTAGCCATCCAAAAGCGACCTTATTTTCTACTTCCTTCTGAATCGCGGCTACGTCACTCAGCGACCGCAACGATCCTGAAAAATAAACGGCTATCACTTCGATGGAGTCGTTTCGCCCACGAACTGTGAAGCTCTCCTAGCTCAGCCGTCAAGACTGGTTCAGTTTTTACTATTCTGAATCCGGCTTCTCGGTAACGAACAGCAAGAGCTCGCTCAGGGTAGTCGATCGAGATTGCCGGTAGCTCAAGCCGTTCCCATTCAGACCGATCTCTTTCAAGATCAAACCCGAGAGTTACTTGTAGACGCGCGTTTAGTCGACAAATGCGCCGGAGGTTCTGCATCACGAGCTGATCGCCACCGGCAACGCCTCGCAACAAGCTGCCCCAGGGAAACTGCACCTGCACGACAGTAGCAATTCCCTGCAACTCCTCGGGCAGAGTCTCCACCGCAGCCTGCACAAACAGGACGTTCGGCAAGCCGCCCTTAGCCGGCCGGCGGTAAATTTTTTCAGAAATCTTTTCGAGTGGCCGACGATTCGCGTCGACACCAATGAAGAGTGTTTGCGGGTTTTGTTGCGCGCACTTGTAGACAAAGAGACCATCTCCGGTCCCGATGTCTATAGTTATTCGGCTATCGTAATTGGCAATGAGCTGCTGAAAAGCTCTGCAGTCAATCTATCAGGTGGTTCTACCGCGAATGAGGGTCAACATATGATTACCTTCTTTCTTAACTCAATCATCAACGCTGGGCTTTGGGCCTGGGACTTTGGAGTTTGGACGATGGCTTATTGCGCCGCCGCCATATCCGCTTCGCTGATATCAAAGTTCGCCGAGACTTTTTGCACGTCGTCGTGATCTTCAAGCGCTTCCATCAACTTCAACATCTGGCGCGCTTCGGCGCCTTCCAACCTCTTATATTCCTTCGCCACCATCTCAACTTCAGCAACCTGGGGCTCAACACCGGCGCCTTTGACTGCACCTAACACGGCGTCGAATTCGGAGGGTGCAGTAATGATTTCAAAACTATCTTCGTCGTCGCGCAGATCCTCAGCGCCGGCATCGGTGACGATTTCAAATAACTCCTCTTCCGACTTCGCGCTCTTCTCAACCGTAATGTAACCCTTCTTCTCAAACAACCAATTCACTGCGCCCGTAGCCGCGAGATTCCCTCCGTTCTTGGAAAAGATATGCCTGATTTCCGCGACGGTGCGATTGCGATTATCTGTAACCGATTCGATTAAGAGCGCGACGCCGCCCGGTCCGTAGCCTTCGTATGTGATCTCCTCGTAGTTGACACCTTCTTCTTCGCCGGTGCCGCGACGAACAGCGCGATCGATCGTTTCGTTTGGCATGTTGCCGGCTTTCGCATCGAGAATCGCTTTGCGTAGGCGCGCATTGCCGTCCGGATCGCCGCCGCCCGACCGCGCTGCCACCGTAATTTCCTTAATAAACTTCGTAAAGAGCTTGCCGCGCTTGGCATCGAGCGCGCCTTTCTTATGTTTAATACTGTGCCACTTCGAGTGTCCGGACATTTGATCAGGATCCTTCTACGGAACTCAGCTTAGTAGTGTTTGCAGGCGAGGAAATATAACACAGGAGCCAGCGGCGAATTAATGTTGGCAGCCCGCGAAAAAGTTGAAAAGCAAATAAAAACAGCCGCGGATTTTACCGGATCTCGCGGATCAGAATTCAATATAGGAATTGATTCGTATTTCAAAAATCGTGTCATCTGCGCAAATCCGCGGCCAATTTTCGTTTGTCCCTCGCTACTTTAACTGCTCGTACTCTTTCTTTGCCTGGACCAGGATCGGCAGGTCCGCATCCGCATCTTTCCACAACGCGAAAAAGTTCTGGTAGGCCGTCCGGCTCTTAGCAACGTCGCCGCTCATTGCCGCGGCGCGCGCCAAGCCTACATGCGCTAGCGGACGAAGTTCCGACATCGGGTCCACGCCAGGATGGTCAATTATTTTTTGAAACTCCGCAGCCGCTTCCTGTCCACGTTTCAAATCCAGATACGTCGAGCCTCTTAAGTAATTATTGTAGAGACCAACGATCAAGCCAAGGTCGAAGCGGCGAACGGATTCGAGCAGCTGTAAGGCTTCCGCTGAATTGCCCCGGGTTCGCTCAACTTGTGCCCTGACAACCGGAGCAAACATCGCCACGGTTACCGTATCGTTCGGATAGAGTTTTAATGATTCCGCTAACAGAGCAAGTGCTCGCGTGGCGTCACCACAATCGGCGAAGAGGGATGCAGCACCATTGATGGTCACTTTGCCTTTGTGCAGTTCTAGCGCGGTCGCTGCGTTGACTTTAGCCTCGGAGCATTTACCAAGAGCCGCCTGTCGGAAGGCGAGGCCTAATAAAACCTGTGCGGCATTGTCGTTTCGATTTTGACTCTTGAAGGCTTCGACGGCACGCTGCCTAAGCTCTTCGGCTTTCTTTAACTTACCCAGGGCTGCGGCCGCTGCACCTTCCATCGCCAGAAAGTCCGGTTCCACGGGTTTGCCTCGCGCCCATAGGGACTCACGTTCCATGACGGCATGATCGCCACGAACGAAGGCAAAGTGATAGTCATTGAAATGAACTGTCCGACCGTCCGGATACAATTTTCTCAACTGCTCCAATGCTTCCGCCGCTTCGTCAAACCGACCAAGTGCCGCGAAAGTACCGATTAGATTATCTCTGGCGGCGGTATTGTTCGGACTCAAGCGTACGGCTTCAAGTGCTTCCTTCAACGCCTCCTCATATCTACCTTGTTCCTGATACCTGAGCGCCAAGTTGTTATGAGGTATGAAATCGTTGGGATACAAGCGCGTCCAGGTTTGCAACGTTTCCATCGCCTTGTCCACATCGCCGACCACGTAGTTGTAATATTTCTCTGATATGTAAAGGCGCTCACGCTCGCTCACCCGGTCGCGCAAATCGAATGCCTTCTGCGCGTAGGGTTGAGCTTCTTCCATTTCCTCGCGATTGCCATGAAACACAGCTATGCGCGCGTAAGCCATGGCAAAATTCGGATCGAGTTCAATAGCACGCTTATAAAATCTTATTTCCTCCTGATTGTTGCCTCTGGCGCGTTCTTCATTGCCCATCGCATATGCTTTAAGCGCTTCCAGCGACGAAGTAGTAGCCTGCTCAATCGGCACATCATGCTTCTTGATGGAACTAAGCGACTCCCCAAGCTTTTCTCGTAGCTCCAACGCCGCCTTGCCGAGCGCCGACAGCACCTGCTCTTTACTGTTCGCTTCCACTTGCTGCCGGGCAATCGACTCACCTGATTGAGCATTTATTGCCTCGAGAGTAATCACATAATTACTGCCCAGGCTGGATACCGATCCGGCGAGCAATGCCTTGAGTCCTTGCCGCTGACAGATCTCACGCGCGATATCTTTCGTAATGCGTTCATCCGGCGAGCGGCCCATGAAGCGCAGCGCTTCGCGAACGCGCTCGTCCGAGTAAATATTCAGGAACGGAGATTGTCCGAGCTGCACGGCAAGAGCCTGTTTCAGAGTTCCATCAAAAACCGAATCACCTGTCGTGTTGGCGAAGTCGGCGATTAAAACGGTGTCTTTGTCGGTCAGGGCCTGAGCGCGATTGAAGTAGAAGAAGACGCCAGCGCCGACGGCAAGCACTACGAGCGCAGCGATCAGAGTCGCGCCGGTCTTATGTCGTTTTATCTCGCTGACGAGGTATTCAGCGCTTGAGGCTGGGTGACTTGTCGTTTCTGCAGTGGCGGCAATACGTCCTGAAACTGTGGGAGCCGCGGGCACTGCTGTGATGGCCGATCGGGATACGCTGTCGGGCGACACAGAACGTTCCAGCTCGACCTCAAACTCAAGCTTTTGTTTAAGGCGCCGCAGATCAGTAAGGAGTTCTCTGATTGTCTGGTAGCGCTCTTCTCGCTCTTTACGCAGCGCTTTGTTGATGATCCAGTCGAGCTCAGCAGGAACGTTAGGGGCGAAACGAGCGAGAGGCGGTGCTTCCTTTTGAGTTATCGCAACAATGACATCGGTCGACGTCTCGCCTTCGAAAGGAACTCGCCCGGCAACCATTTCATACATCACAACGCCCAGACTCCAGATGTCGCTGCGTACATCGACGGGCTTTCCGCGTGCCTGTTCGGGCGACATATAGTGGGACGTGCCCATTACCACTCCGGCATCTGTTTGCACCAGGACCCTGGTTGAAGCTTCACCATCAGATGGAGTTCTGTCAGTGGCATCCTCCGTCAGTTTCGCTAAACCAAAGTCGAGGACTTTAACGTAGCCGTTGCGCCTCACCATGATGTTGTCAGGCTTGATGTCGCGGTGGACTATGCCGGCGCCATGAGCTTCTTCGAGAGCGCTGGCCGCCTGTACTGCAATATCAAGAATTTCGTGAGCTTCGAGAGCCGAACTAGCCATATGACGGCGCAGTGTCTTACCGTCAATGTACTCAGTGGCTATGAAGTGGGAACCGTTGTCTTCACCTACTTCGTGAATCGTAAGGATGTTTGGATGATTGAGAGCAGAAGCGGCGCAGGCTTCCTGTTCAAAACGGTGCAGGCGATCTCTGTTCGTAGTGAACTCCTGGCTGAGGACTTTGATTGCCACTTTCCTTCCCAACTTCATGTCTTCGGCGAGATACACCTCGCCCATACCTCCGGCCCCAAGCTTTTCCAGGATCCGATAATGTGAAATTTTGTTCCCTTCCATTGGGTCACCACTGTGATGCGAAAGATTACTTTACACCAACAACAGCCAGCAAGACTTCGGGCGTCACACCGTGAATCGCCACCCGCTTAAACTTGGAAGTTGGACCGGCGATGATCGCAACGGAACTACGAGGGACTTTGAGGGCACGAGCGAGGATTCGCATGAGTTCGTCGTTAGCTGCGCCATCTACAGGAGCCGCAGCCAGTCGCACCCGCAAGGAGCCGTCGTGTTCGCCAATGATCTCGCTGCGCGAAGCACGCGGCACAACGCGCACATTAAAGGTGAGCCGGCCGTTTTTTTCGAGATAGTCGATCATCTGCGCATGGACTGTCCCCGAAGGGGACAAAGTCAATAGCCGTGGGCAGCGCCCACGGATTGGTAACGGTGTTTTAGTTTGACCCTGAAGGGCCCAAATAAGCTTGAAGTGCCCATCGGTAGTCTCAACTCATTGTAAGCGGCCCGTTCTCGACCCTTTCAGGGTCGGATAGGTGGAGACTTAACCCGTGGGCGTTGCCCACGGCTAACACGTCTGTCCCCTCCGGGGACAGACGCCTCCAGACTTTCGGCTTTCCGCTAATCCTTAACTAAGCTACAAAGATCAATTGCCACCCCCGCAGGAGCGTGCCGGCAACGGCTGTTTGAAATATCCAGATGATGATGAAGGCAACAATCGGCGAGATATCAAACCTTCCCACGGGCGGAACAATCCGCCGTAGGGGCCCCATCAAAGGCTCCGTGGTGTTTACCAGGAATCTCATTACGCGGTTCGAATAGCTGACCATCACCCAGGAGAAGATTATGCGAATGAAAATGAGCAACGAATAGAACGCCAGCATCCCGTAGAGCACATAGCCGACGAGCGGTGCGAGGGCGCCGCGTTGTGAGCTCAATAAGATACCTGCAATCGTGTTTGCTACGTTGGCGACTAATTGCAGCACAAACCAGCCTAGCAAGATCGCAATCAAAATCGTGACAAGGGGCGCATACTTCGGATCGACGCTGAGATTGATCAAAATGCGTTTGACCGGTGTGATTAAGGGATCGGTGAGCCGGCGCAACGTGATTGAGACAGAACCAAAAGGATTGAGGTCCACTTGATTCGCGATCAGGCGGAGAATCACCAAAATGATGATTCCAAGGATCAGCAGGGTCACTGCCCAACTGAGAAAAAGATAGATTCGACTAATGATCAACATGTTCTCTATGACCCGGGAGGCTGTTCGCGCTCGCCAAAAATCGCCGTTCCAACTCGCAACATCGTCGCACCTGCTTCGACTGCAACTTCAAAATCGTGAGTCATGCCCATAGACAATTCTCCCGAGTTTCCCGCAAAGAGTCCCGCTGCCTGCAGTTCATCTCGTAAACCTCTCAGTCGATAAAAGAACGGGCGGACGTCTTCCGGATCGTCAAAATAGGGTGGCAACAACATTAACCCCGTCAGCTTCAGCCGCGAACAATCGTTTACCAACTTAGCCAACTCTGCCAATTCAGTAGCCGCGATACCAGACTTAGTTGTTTCACCAGCGAGATCAACCTGAATCAAGACCTGCAGCTCTTCCCTACCACTTTCGACGCATGCGCGTTCCAATCGTTGCGCAAGTGATATTGAATCAAGCGAGTGAATCACATCGAAGAGTTTGACCGCACGCCGCACTTTGTTCGCTTGCAGGTGTCCGATCAAGTGCCAGCGAGCGGCTGAGCGCCCGATTGCCACAATCTTATCCTCAGCTTCCTGAACACGGTTTTCACCAAAATCTGTTAACCCGAGTTTGATTGCCTCGCGCACCACCCCAGCCGGATGTGTCTTGCTGACGGCGACGAGCGTAATCGTGTTTGGATCACGCCCGCTCTTTTGGGCCGCGGCGGCAATTTTTCGCCGCACCTCGTCAATTCTGGTTTGGAGACTCGCGGTAGCAGCAGCCATTGTGATGAACAGTAGCAGAATGGTTCGCCAGTAGTCAGTTGTCAGTAATCAGTTGTTAGTAGCCAGTTGTCAGTTGTCAGTTGTCAGTTGTCAGTTGTCAGTTGTGGGTTTGGTCTTTGGGCTTTGGTTCTTGGTCCTTGGACTTTGATTTTTGAACTTCCTTACAGACAACTTCCACCGTCTGCTGCCTGCCCTCGTTTGCCGCCTGCCTGCCGCTTACTCTTCTTGCCGCCTGCCCTCGTTTGCCGCCTGCCTGCCGCTTACTCTTCTTGTCGCCTGGCCTCGTTTGCCGTCTGCCTGCCGCCTACTCTTCTTGCCGCCTGGCCTCGTTTGCCGTCTGCCTGCCGCCTACTCTTCTTGCCGCCTGAGTCCTTCCTACTGCTACTGACTACTAACTACTTACAACTGACTACTGTTCTTGACACCTCAGAGAGCCATTCGCATAATGCTCCCACAGTCCACAACTTGCGGATGTGGCGGAACTGGCAGACGCGCAGGTCTCAGAAGCCTGTGGTGGTAACATCGTGGAGGTTCAAGTCCTCTCATCCGCACCAAAATCCAATTGCGAGTCCGCTCCAGGGCTCGCTTTTTTGTTTGCCACAAGATTCCCCCTTGCGGTGTTCTGGTATCAGGAGCCCGAAAATTCAGCCTATCCCAGGGGAGAACAAAAGATGAGTTTCGACTATGCTGCGGTCAGCGAACCTTTCGCCGAACGACAAACTCTGAAACCAATTCCCGCAGGGGCCAATGGCCACCTGCGACTTGCTGAACTCCCGGTCCGCGACCGGGTACAGCGTTTGGTTGAGCTCGCCTTCTCGCTGCTGCGAGAAACGGAAACACTCGCTCGCGACAATGCTTTTACCGAGTCATCAGGCCAACTGAAGAGCCTCGACCTCGAGCAGGGCATTGACTTCAATGAAGAAGTTAAGCAATTCGAAATCGGATTAATTACGCTTGCGCTCAACCATGTCGGAGGAACTCAGGCAAAAGCCGCCCGGCTTTTGCGGATTAAGCCGACCACGCTCAATTCAAAGATTAAGGCGCTCGGCATCCAGTATTAGGTTGAACAGCTCGGGTTCGTCTGTGCGCGGGCGCACGACTAGGGAACGTGCGCCCGCAAGGTTAGTTCACCGCTTCTGAAGCACTATCCGTCTGAGCCTCGCTCCCGTCTGAAACCGTTAGCGGTTGTTCATCAAACAGGTTCGAGTCCACAAGTGTCTGCACCCAGTACTGCCCGGGTGCGGGAAAAGTCACATTCACAAAAAAACTAATGTTGTCGGCAAAGCCGCCGGGCGCGATTTCAAAACTGGTTGGCTGAGACACGACTACGGGATGCTGTCGATCCGGCGTCAGAATCCGCACTTCGGAAAGATGCGCACCTTCTCCGCGCCAATGATTCACCACCGCAAACTTGATCAGAGTTATCGGTAGTTGTTGCACCATAATGTTTTGAAACACTCCCATGAACGAGAGCTTATTGCCCGCCTCCAGACGCACATCGTCGCAAAAAATTGTGAAGAGCAATTTTAAATTGTGATTTTCAGTTTGTAGTGTTGTCATTTAACCTCTCGTGTCGCGGTAGTTTTACTCAAGTTTGAAGGCAAAAACAGCGAGAGCTTGAATGCTGACCGATCGGCCCACCGCTACCGCCTGGTGGTACTTACTTCAAATAATCGGCAATCGCAATCGCCCCGCCTATCCTAGCATCTTCTTGAATGCCGGCTCGTCCAATACAGCCACTCCCAGTGTCCTGGCTTTTTCCAGCTTCGATCCCGCCTCTTCCCCTGCAATTACAAAATCCGTCTTTTTGCTTACTGACGACATCACGCGTCCGCCACGAGCTTCGATTGAGGCCTTGGCTTCATCGCGCGTGAATGAGGCGAGTGTTCCGGTTAAGACGAACTGTTTGTTGGCGAATTGCTCGTCCACCTTATGATTTGCTGTCCGAGTAAGCGTGGTCTTAACGCCGGCCACATTTAAGCGCTCGCAAAGCTCCGCGTTGCCGGGATCCTCAAACCAATCACGAACACTTTCAGCCACTGTTAGTCCAATCTCAGGAATCTCGTCCAACTCTTCGACACTGGCTTTGCCCAGCGCCTCGAGGGAACCGAAATGGCGGGCGAGCAAACCGGCGGTTCGATCTCCGACGCGTCGAATGCCGAGCGCATATACCAGATGGGGAAGGTCGCGAGTTTTGCTCGCTTCAATCTGGGCCATCAGATTCGCGGCCGACTTTTTCGCCATGCGTTCAAGTCCGGCAATATCCTCGAGAGTCAGCCGATAAAGATCACCAAAGTCCCGGAGCATGCCTTTCTGAACTAATTGGTCCACTAACGACTCGCCCAAGCCCTCAATGCGCATGGCACGACGCGAGGCAAAGTGCAGCACCTTGCCCTTGAGCTGCGCCGGACAATCGGCAGCGATGCAACGCGAAACGACTTCGCCTTCGACTTTGGAAATTTCACCACCGCAAACCGGACACTTGCGCGGCATGCGGAAGGGCTTCTCTGTCCCGGTTCTTTTCGATTCGATTACCTTCAAAACTTTGGGAATGACCTCGCCGCCCTTTTCGATCAAAACCCAATCGCCGATACGGACCCCAAGTCGTTTTACTTCGTCGGCATTGTGCAATGTCGCGCGCGAGACGGTTGTTCCAGCGAGCAACACTGGTTCGAGATTGGCCACAGGGGTCAGTGCGCCAGTGCGGCCCACCTGGACAACGATTGAGAGAACTTGGGTAGTCGCCTGCCGGGCCGGATATTTATAAGCGACGGCCCAGCGCGGAGCCTTTGCAGTGGTTCCAAACTCATCCTGCTGGGTGGTGGAATTCACTTTCACCACCAGCCCGTCAATTTCATAATCGAAATCGTCGCGCTGCGTTTCCATGCGGTTACAAAACTCAATTACCTCGGCGATCGACTTGCACAGCTGACGATGGGGATTAACCCGAAAACCAGCGGCTTCCATCCAATCGAGCGCTTCCCAGTGTGTCGGAAAGGGCTTGCGCTCTCCGGCGATGAGATCGTAAGCGAACATGTCGAGACCGCGTTTAGCAACGGCCCTGGAATCAAGTTGTCGCAACGTCCCAGCCGCAGCGTTGCGCGGATTTGCAAATCTGGGTTCACCTTGCTCTTCACGTTCTGCATTCGTGCGTTCAAACACGCGCCGGGGAATAAAGACTTCGCCGCGCACTTCAATTTCCGGTCCCGGAGAAGATTTTGCACGCAACCTCAGCGGCACACTGCGAATCGTGCGCGCGTTCTGCGTCACCTCTTCGCCAATGCGTCCGTCGCCACGAGTTACGCCACGCGCCAGAACCTCACCTTCGTATTGAAGCGAGATTGAGACGCCGTCGATCTTCAGCTCGGCGACGTATTCCACGGCCCGTCCTTCGGCAAGTCGCTGGCAGCGCTGATCGAAAGCAACCAGCTCCTCAATGTTGTAAGTGTTTTCCAGCGAGAGCATGGGGCGGCGGTGGACAACTTCGGGGAAGCCTTCGGCCGGACGCCCACCCACGCGTTGTGTGGGACTATCAGAAGTGATTAGTTCGGGATGCTGTTCTTCAAGTTCCTGCAGCCTGACGAGCAAAGCGTCATATTCGCTGTCGGAGATTTCCGGATTGTCGTTGACGTAATAGAGCTCCTCGTGACGACGAATCTCATCCCGCAACTCGAGAATTTCTTTATTGATGGTGGGCGCTTTGCGAGTTGATCTGGCGGTAGTCAATCCACGCTCCTGCTATGTCACTGGGTGACCTGTTCCCGGGTTCCCATCTCTTTCGTTCCGCTGGTTCGTAATTTTTCGGTCTTAAGCTCGCTCTTGGATTCCCCGAGACGGTTGATCACCCGCCCGATAAACTTAACACTCAAAAGAAAATCGTCGAGCCGGATGTTCTCGTCAGGACCGTGCGGATTCGATCCCGCGTAGCTCACACCAAACGATGCGACTGGAGTGGCCGGTGAAGAGACGCCGCAAACGGCGCCTACGGGACCACTGGATGGATCCATCGGGTAGACGAGGGGCGCGGTGCCGTAGACTTCAAGCGCGGGTTCAATCACGGAACGTGCCACGCGCGAAGTTGCTGAAGCTTTCGCCAGGGGCGCACTTCCGAGTTCGATGATCTCGATGTCCTTGAAACCGCGCAGGTCGAGATGTGCGCGGAGCAGCTCCAGTATCAGAGACGGCGTCAGATCGGGAACCAGCCGGAAGTCGAGACGGGCCATGGCCGTGCTGGGCAACACCGTCTTTGCGCCAGCATCGGTATGCCCGGTTTGAATCCCACAGATTGTACAAGTCGGTCCGAAGATATGTTCCTTGACCAGGGCAGGCCCTTTCATCGAACGTACCCAGCCGCCGATGCGAAATTCTTTCTTTAAACCCACCTCATCAAGTTCGATCGCTTTCAGAGCTTCAGCATCGTCAGCGTTGATCGGCGCCAGGTGCGATGAGAAGCCATCAATAGTGATCACCCCTTTCGGCGAGGTTATCGTCGCGAGCGCCTGTACTAAGCGCCATGCAGGATTGGGAACAATCGCCCCCCACTTTGAATGCAGATCTGACCGGGCACCATGAGCGCGCAACTCGAGAAAAGTGATGCCCTTGAAACCAAGACTGATCACCGGACGCTCTTTGGTGTCGCGGTAACCTTCGTCCCACAGACATCCTTTAGCTGCCAACAGATCAGTATGGTCACTGGTGAACTTGAAAAGATTAGGACTGCCCAGACCGTCCTCACCTTCTACGATGAATCGCAAAGAGATCGGCAGCTTGCCGAACGTCTTCTGATAGGCTTCCACCGCCACCAAACGCGCCAGCAGATCGCCCTTGCTGTTCGCAGCGCCGCGCGCGTAAAGCTTGCCATCCAGAATCGACCCCGAAAACGGGCCAACAGTCCAATCTGTCAGATGACCCACTGGCTGTACGTCGTAATGACCATAGACAAGATAACTGGGCCCGCTGCCGCATTCGCCGTAGATGATGGGATAACCAGTGCCCATCTTGAATAACCGCGTTCCGATTCCGACTCGTTGCATTGCCTGCTCGACCGCTTCAACCATCGCGCGCATTCCCGTCCCACGCGCGGCCACCGAAGGCATGCGACAAAGCGCTTGCAATCGCTCGGCAAAATTCCGCCCATGGCGATCAACGTAACGATCGAAACGAGTGAAAGTCATGACAGTAGTGCTTAGTCAGAAAGAATTGGCTGTCTGCCAGTCTATGATTGTGCGTCCTCAAGCGATGCTGCGAGCGTTTCAGGTTCGTAAAGCAAATAACGTGGGTGCTCGACGCTTCGCTCAAAGCCTGCGCAAACTAAACCGGCGTCGAAGACTTGTTGGAAAGCAGCACGAACCCGAAGCTGTTCCGCGCGCGCGCGCTTTACATCCGTTTTCACAAGTGCGCTCCAATCGGCAGGAATCTCCACAGTTGCCTTCGGGTCAGGCTCAGTTTCACGAACTCCGCCTTTCGCAAGGTGGCTGACTCGCCTGGAACCAAGTTCCCAATTAGCAAACAAACGATCGCTATCGAGGCCCTTAGCTTCTGCCTGCGTTGAATCGCTACCGTAATCCGTTCCATAAAAGTTCTCGGCATACCCGCGCACTACGACACCTAAACGATTCAAATTGAAATGGGCGTTGCGCGATTGCAGTGGATCCCAGGTCCACTTAATGAAGCGCCGCCCTTCGGCCAAGGCTCTCTCTCTTTGCGCCCATTTGAGACGCGCGCCGATTCCCTGGTTTTGATACTTGCGATCAATCGCCATCATGTGCGAATACCCGACGATTTCGGCCGGGCCGCGCACAGCAATCAGATGGTGGACAAACCCAGCGAGCCGGCCGTCCGCAGTGAATGCTCCGAGTGTCCAGCCGCCGGCCTGGCGCGAAACCACCAGGTGCCGGCGTGGAGAAATCTCCAAATCGGGTAAGGCAAAAACGTCTCGCTGCAGCCGAACGCAATGATCGAGCTCATCAATAGTCAGGCACTCGCGAATCTTAATCTCGTCCATGCGCTAGTATGCCTTCGCCGGCCGCGCGGGCAATTGCATTAGAATGCGCAGACCACCTTCGTTTCGATTTATTAAGGTCACGCTGCCGCTCAAGAGTTCCAACAAACGGTGCCCGATCAGTATTCCTAATTCATTGATATCCGCTTCGCGACCGCCGGGTTTTTCTTCCGGGTCAAACACGCGAGCCAGGTCGGCGATCGGTGGACCCGAATCGTCGATTTGCAATCGCAGCAGCGTCCCATCCGTGACGTCAGCGTTAAGAAGTACGCGCTGATCGGCGGGGCTGCGGCTTAAGGCCCACGCGAGAAAGTTGTAAATTATCTGGCGCAACTTTCCCCGATCAGAAACCACGGTCGTGACGTTGGGTCCAACTTCGCAGGCGAGAGACACCTGATGCACATGGGCAAAACGCGCTAACGCCTGGCACGACTCTTTCAACGTCTCTTGTAAAGAAAACTCCTCCAGAAAGACTTCCGTTTGTCCTCCTTCAACGCGCGAAAGATCGACGAGTTGATTCAGACTCGTTTGCAGTTGCATCCCGGAGGCCTGAATTTTCTGGCAGAACCTCTGTTGCGTTTCGGTCAGCTGTTCCTGATCGAGAAGGATCTCGGTAAAGCCCAATACTGAAGTTAGAGGAGTGCGCAACTCGTGCGACATGCGCGCCAGAAATAATGAACGATAATGCGAGACGCGTCGCAGCTCACGATTGGCAGCCTCAAGCTCTGCCGAGCGGAGTTTCAATTGTTCCACCAGATCCTGCACCCGCTGCTCGGGATCCGCGACAGTCGCTCGCCGCTCAATATCAACCTCTGGATCCTCGATCGGTCCGCGACTGTTGGAAGTGTCACTCATGATGTGTCACGCCGTGTCCGCGGCCCTGGCAGACACCGGGACAACGATCTCTGGCCGAATCTTTGTCTGCTCTTAATCCGAATTTTTAAGGGAACTTCAATATAGAGGCCGCTGTTGCACGTGTCAAAGCCTTGCTTCTTTATTTTCTGATTCGTGAGCTATCATTCATTTGCCTGCACGCAAACCTCCTGTGAGCGGGTCACGCACTTGATTCATCCATGAATGGCCAACTAAATGAGCAGCCGCTCGTCGAACTGATTCGTGAGATTGCTTCGCAACATCGTGACGGCGTGTTACGACTGCGACATGAACCGGTAAAAGTCGTCGTTTATTTCGAAGCCGGCGAGTTGATTTACGCCGCCGCGAACTTGCGCGAACTAAGGCTCGCAGAATACGTCCGAAAGCAAAAACTACTTCCAGACGAAGAACTGCAGTCGCTCGACAACAGTAAGTCGGACCTGGCACTCGCTGCGGCTCTTAGCCAAAACGGACTCGTCGATCGAAAAACGGTGGTCTGGTTGATTGCAAAGCAAGTCGTCGATGTCCTGCGTGTAGCCTTGCTCTGGGCCGAAGGTGGATGGGAGTTTGATGCGCGCCCGCGTCTCGCCGAATCTTTCCGCGTGAAGATCGATTTGCCCGGCCTGCTCCTCCAGGCGACTCGCAAAATGAAACCCCAGATTATCGCCGCGCGTCTGCCAAACCGCGCCGAAATTTTTAGTCCGGCTACAGATTTACCCGATTCGACGGGGCTCCTGCCTGCGGAAGGTTTTCTTTTCTCGCGATTGGAAAGTCCTCTCAGTATCAGCGAGTGGATCTTGCTTAGCGGGCTCTCCGAAGATGAGGCCTTGCGGACAATTTACGGTCTCGCGATTGCAGGATTTGTGAAGCGCCAGCGATGGCCTGGGGCGCTCACAAAAGAACGGCCATTTGTGGCTCCGGCTCCGACTGCGCCTGAGGATGGCAGTGCCGAGACGAGTCCGGCAGAAGTCTCTGTTCACACTCAAGCGTCTGACCTGGAAGACTTATTTGCGCGATTGCAAAACGCTGCAAGTTTTTATGAGGTGCTGAATCTCGGGAATGACGCCAGTCCCCAGGAGATCAAGAACAGCTATTACGCCCTCGCGCGTCGCTACCATCCTGACCTGTTTCACATGCAGGCCGGCACGCCTTTGCATGCAAGCGTTGAGTCTGCCTTCGCCAAGATCGCGCAAGCTTACGTGACGCTGACCGATCCGGCGCAACGCTCCGCGTATGACGCAAAGCTCGCAGCACGGGAAAGAATCCGCAGTTCGACGCTGGAAGTTCCCAAGCAGAGTGAGAAAGATAGGGTGCGCGCTCAAGCAGCTAAGAAGAAGCAAAGTGAAGCAGCCGTCGAAGATGATTTTGCCCGAGCTGAGAGCAGCTTTCAGGAAGGATTTATCGCTTTGCAGCAGGGCCAAATCCAGGCTGCTATCGTCAGCCTCGCCGCCGCCGCACGGCTGGCGCCCGGTGAAGCACGGTTCCGGGCTTACTATGGACGGGCCCTCGGTGCTGTTGAAGCCACGCGTCGTCTTGCCGAAGCAGAGCTGCAGGCAGCACTCAAACTCGATCCAGACAATTTCTCGTATCGCTTGATGCTCGCCCAACTCTACTTTGATCTTGGCTTCTACCGTCGTGCCGAGAGCGAGCTGAAGCGAGTGCTCGCAGCCGATCCCAATAATCCTGGCGCTCAAAAGTTGCTGCGTCGGCTGGAAACGACGTCCACGTCTTAGGCAGTTGTCGCGGCTGGTTGTCGTCTCTTCAGACAAGTAGAATCATTCTTTACCGATGCCACTTATGACGACAAATGACAAAGAGCACGTCGACGCCTTTACCCAGCTAGCGTCGGCGACTGATGAGTTTGAGCAATATAGGAGCGTTCACGCTGTGCGTATTGCCGAACTCGCTGACGAAATCGCCCAGCATTTCTTGTTGGCCAGTCGTGATCGCCGATCGCTGCGCGCAGCGGCGCTGCTCCACGATCTTGGCGAAGCAGCAATGGAACGAGACTATATTCAGCGCGCCGGGGCGTTGAGCGAAGACGAACGCATCGATTTGGAGCGGCATCCGGTGATCGGCGAACAGGAGTCGGCGCGCGCCGGGGCGGATCGCGCTACCAATCTCCTCGTTCGCTGGCATCACGAATGGTGGAACGGCGGCGGCTATCCGGACGGCCTCCGAGGTGACGAGATCCCGCTCGCCGGGCGGATCCTGCGTCTGGCTGATTCTTATGCGTCTCTCACGGCGAGCCGGCCTTTTCGTGCGGCCTATTCTGCGGCTGTCGCGCGGCAAATGATTATTCAGCGAGCGGGGATCGAATTCGATCCGCGAGTAGTGCAGACATTTCTGCAACTCGAGCTGACTGAGCGAGTCGAGCCGGCAGACGAACCAGCGTCCGTTAGCACTGCTTCTGAGGGTAAAGAATTGTTTTCTTCATTTATGAAGTAAGACGCGGGAAGGTTATCGAGAGTGGCTTACAACAACATCGACGCATTCGGAAATGGTTGGCTGGCATTTGAGCTCAATGTCCTGCGCCGCATGAAATTTAAATCAGTGGCGCTGCCTTTTTGCGGCGAGCCGAACCTTGGCGTGCAGTTGAAGCGTTGGGACGTGCGCGTCGTGGCCAATGATCCCTTCATCTGGGCCTTTACCAAAGCGACTGCGTTAATCGAAAACTCATCTTCAAGACTGGATGATGATGATTGCGAAATCGTCCTCGCGGATGCTTACGCGCCTCGAGATAAGCTGGACAATGTTGCTTTAGTGAAGTGGTTCAACGAAAGCGATGCCTGGTGGTTTGATAATGTGCGCTTTAATGCCGAGAAACTTCAGGACCCGCATAAACGCGCCATCGCTCTCACTATCGGAATGATGGTCGGAGATTACGTTCTTTCTTTTGACAAGCAGACTTTTCGCATGCGTGAGCCGTTGTCACTCTCAAGAGTGTTTTGTCAGATGAAGGAGTTACTCCCGCAGCCCTATGACAACTCCTTACGAAACCAGAGCACGAACCAGGATCTTCGTAGCTTTGTCGCCGAGCGACAACATACAGACCTGCTTTTTCTAAGATTGCCTGCGCCCGTGGTGCAGGTTAAGCCAGAGCGCGGCCAGTCGAGTTGGCGCGAAGAGTGGCTGCAGGGTGGAGATCACTTCTGGAATGAGTTTGACGTGCGGCGCTCCGGCCGGCTTGGCGCACCAGTACAAAGTAAGCAACAGTACCTCGGCCTCGTCGAAGACTTGTTACGCACCGCGGCACACATCCCGGCCTGGGCGATTGCTCACACCGAAAATGGTTTCATCTCAGGCGAAGAGTTGATGGAAACCGTGGGGCGGATCAGAAAAGTTGAAGCGGTCTACGTCAAAGACTTTTCGGACTTGCTGGGAGTTAAAGCTTCTATCATCACGGCGGGGGGCTAGTCGGAAAAAGATCATTTTCCATTTGTCATTTTTCATTTGAAAAAGGTGGATTCAACTTTGAAATGCAACACATAGGCCCGAAGGGCCGACGTAAAATAGCCACGCCCGTAAGGGCGTGGGCATCGATCTCAATAGGACGAAAGCGCCGAAGGTGCGACAGTGATTCAGCTCGTCAACATCAACTGCCGGTCCTTCGGACCTGGGACAGCTCCTTCACTTGTTCCCACGCCCTTACGGGCGTGGCTATTTACGGTCGGCCCTTCGGGCCTGGGTTGCACTTCCAACTTGAATCTGCGAATAGTAAATGACAAATGGAAAACGTTTTTCTACTTCTTCTGCACCCCTCAC
The DNA here is from genome assembly GCA_963826235.1 of Pyrinomonadaceae bacterium. Classification (GTDB taxonomy): domain Bacteria; phylum Acidobacteriota; class Blastocatellia; order Pyrinomonadales; family Pyrinomonadaceae; genus PSRF01. The sequence goes on from CAWGWE010000005.1 coordinate 541,980, forward strand.
GAACCGGTAGCCAAGTCCTCTCACTGTCAGCAAATGTTTGGGACGCGAAGGCTCGTTCTCAATGTAGCGCCTGAGACGAACGATGAAGTTGTCGATTGCGCGAGTGTCGGTATCCTCGTGTAGTCCCCAAACCTCTTCCAGCATCGACTTCCGCTTAACAATCTCTCCTTCGTGCTTGATCAGGTAGCGCAGTAGTTGAGCTTCCATCAGCGTTAGCCGAACCGTTTGCTCGCCGGTGTGCAATTCGAGTGCTTCCAGGTCGATGGTCTTACCATCAAACGAATAGACATCGCTTTGCGACGCAACCGGCGCCGAGTCCCGTTCGGTTTCCTGGGCGCCTACTTCGCAACCAGTCGCGCCGCCTTAACAGAGCGTTGATGCGCGCCATTAAAACCGATAACTCAAAAGGCTTGGGTAGATAGTCATCGGCGCCGGATTCAAAACCTTTCAAAACATCTTCCGGTCGTCCGCGCGCGGTCAACATCAGCAGGGGCACATACTGGTTTGCCGCGCGCAGTTCCGCCGCAACAGTAAAACCGTTCTTGCCGGGAAGCATCACATCGAGCACTACTGCATCGAAGCCACGTTGCTCTTCCAAAAGGCGCGTAAGAGCTGTTTCGCCGTCGCCCACAGTCTCAACCGTGTAGCCTTCGGCTTCCAGGTTATAGCGCAACCCGTCAGCTAAATGTTTCTCGTCTTCAACTACCAACACGCTGCTCATCGCTTAAACCCTCGGCAGTTGAATTGTGAAAGTGCTGCCCTGCCCGACGCCGGGACTTTCGGCAAACACGCGGCCGCCATGCTTTTCCACGATGGAATGAACAATGAACAAGCCCAGGCCCGTGCCCTTCACACGCGCCATCACCAGGCCGGGCGCGCGATAGAAGCGCTTGAAGATGCGCTTCAGTTGTGCCCGCGGAATTCCGATGCCGCGGTCGGCAATTCGGACGGCAACATGTTTTTCGTCAACGTTCGCTACTTCTACTGAAACTAAAACTTCCTGATCGGAATACTTGATTGCGTTATCGAGAAGATTGGAAATCGCGGCGCGCAGATCATCAACATCACCGGCAACGCGCGCAGATTCGCCTTGCAGCGTTTCATCAAAATTCAGCGCTCCCGGCGCGAGGTTGTGACGGATCCGCGTCAGATCCAGACACTCGCGCACAATCTCGCTTAAATCGATTACGGCTTTGTTTTGACGCCGGCGGCGATGACTGACACGACCGGCACGTAACACCTGCTCGACGGTGTGAAGCAGCCGATCACTATCGGCAAGCATGATGTCGTAAAACTGCTCGCGCTGCGGTTCCTCGACTTTGCGGGTCTTGAGTGTTTCCAGGTAAAGCCGAATTGAAGCGATGGGGGTTTTTAGTTCATGAGTAACGGCATTGATAAACGCGTCGTGCTGCTCATTGCGGCGGATTTCGCGGACGAGGAAGATTGTGTTGAGGACGACGCCAAAGATGATTAGAGAAAAGAAGATAATTCCAAGAACTAGCAGCGCGACCTGGCGCCAATTAAGCAGGATCCAACCGACATAAAGAGCGATGGCCAACGAAACGAGGCAGGCCCCGAGTGTGATGAAGAAGATGACGGACTTGCGACGGCCACTAACGGGCATGGTTCATTGTAGCGTGCGCGGGGTTGGGGAACATAAGCCTGGGGGAACCGAAAGACATTTACCATTTATCATTTTCCATTTGTCATTAGGAATCCCGGATCAGGCGAACCAGATCTTCGGGGTCTGTGACCTCCGATGCGCGGCGAGTCTCTGACTTGCCGTCAAGGCATGCATCTTACTCCGGGGCTTTGACCCTTAACTGAGGTCAGAGACCTCCGCTTATGATGGAAGCGAGTGTCGGCAAGTCAGAGAATTGCCGCGCACCGGAGGTCACAGACCTTGATAAGATCTCATTCGGGATTCCACGAATATCAAAGGGGGCGCGGCCGCCGAAGAAATGTTCAGTTGGGGGAGTGCCCCCGTTGAGTTGCTGAACAACACGCACCGAGCCAGTGTTCGCGGCAACGGTTGGTCCTTAAGATTAAAAAATGACAAATGGAAAAATTTTCTGGCCGCCCATAACGCGTAGGTTACAGGCGGCCGATATGAATCATCTTTACTGTCTAGGTTTTCTGCTCTAATTCTTTCCCATCGTCTCCGCGTCTCCGTGTCTCCGTGTCTCCGTCTCGCCGCGTCTCCGCTTCTCACTAAGCGGCTTCTTGCAACTCGCGGAGTTCAGGCTTTGAGCGCCGCTGCTGCTTTGCAGCGTTAATCTGTTCCTGGCTAATCAGCCGGATCCCTCTCGCCAGACCGAGCAACTGCAGCATACGAATGCCATACCAGTTGAAATCAATTTCGTACCACGTCAAGTCCATGCCTGGCGGCCCGCGGATGAGCGTGGTGATTGTTGTGCCAGCCCTCGCCGAATGAAAGCAAGGCTACCCACCAACTGTTGGTGGAATCGTCGTTCGTTACGAAGCGGCGCGTACCCCACAGGTGCGTTGCTGAGTTAACCAGCCAGGTGAAATGCAGCCCGACAGTAACGCGCAGAAACACTCCCACAAACATCATTCCCCAACCACCGATGGCGAGCAAGACGATGCCGGAAAGAATTAAGGGAACGAAATAGAGTCGATTCATCCAGACATGAACCGGATCCTTCATCAAGTCTGGAGCATAACGTTGCAGCACCGCAGGTTCATGTTGTTGCGCGGTACCGCGCAGTATCCAACCCATGTGCGCCCACCAGCGGCCATCGCGCGGCGTGTGCGGATCTCCGGCAGCATCAGTATGCGCATGATGAATGCGATGAGTTGCTACCCAATTGATAGCGCCGCCTTCCAGCGCGAGTGCGCCACAGAAAGTCAGAAAATACTCAACTGCCTTTGGTGTTTTATAACCACGGTGAGTAAGTAAGCGATGAAACCCCATTCCGATTCCGAGACTTCCCGAGACCCACCACAGCACAAGGGTGACGATCAAGGCTTTCCAGCTAAACATGAAAAGTGCTGCGACCGCTCCCAGATGAAAGATCACCATGAAGCTAAAGGTGATCCAGTTAAGACTTGGTTTCTCCGCTAGGTATTGTTCACTCATTAAAGTTGTACTCATCAACGCTCTGTATCGAATCTCTATCCCAGCACCTTTGGATGCGGAGGACATCGTCATGCTACCAATTCGCGGGCGGTCCGTTTGTAATACTTCTGTAAGCAGCTTTTGAGGCAATGATGAGACACAGCTCTTCACAATTCTGTGAAATGTTGCGCGGCCATAAACCTTGCCAACCAAGTCGCGAATCGGGCATTATTGCTGGCGTATTTACTCCTCCCGGCGACAGCAGGTTGTTGCGCGCGCCTTTCACAGATGGCGTCTCCCGCAGCAACGACGCGCGAACGAAAACTAAGATTCACGGTTACGATTCAAGAGTCGAGGGACTTATGCAAAAGAAAGCTCCGGTTGAGAAGCCAACTTATGCAATTGGGGATCGCGTGGAAAAACTATGCGCGGTGTGTAATGAGGAGCGGGGTCACGTCGTCGCTTCGATTACGAAACGCGGTTCGATTTCGCGCGTGACTTGTCCGAAGTGCGGAACCAAGAGCTCTTTCTCGAGCGGTACTAAGCTAACCGGATCACGTTCCAAGTCGGTCCAAAGTGAGCCTTATGACATGGCGCGCACCTATCGCACGGGCCAGGTCATGATCCATCCGCTTTGGGGACCAGGTGAAGTGACGGCGATCATCGAGCCGCGAAAAATTGACGTCTTATTTGCTGATCGGATTCGCCGGCTCATTCATTCCCGCGCCGACCTCTAACTCGGACTGGTCCTGCTCAGACCCGCGAGCGACATGCCGCGCGGCAGTCTTCACCAGCCGCAAAGCAAACAAGCCTAACCACAGTACTCCCGACGTAGCCGAAAGTAGTCCGGCAATCACGGTTAAGCGTGCGCGCCGAGATAAACTTTAACGACCATCCCGCCACGGCAGTTGAGAAACTCCAGACTAAAAGTTCGGCAGCGCGGTCGGTTGTGCCAACGCGCCCGCGCAAATGATCAGGGACGAGGCGCATCAGCAGGGTCTCCTGAATTGCGAATTCAGCCGCCAGCAGCACGCGTGATACAAAGATCAGCAAACATGCGAGCCACAGTGACGGGGCTATTCCGATGAAAGCAAAGATCACACCTTGAACGATCAAGGCCCAGCCAATGAAAGGAATCGTGGTCTTCATCACTTCCAGGTGCGTGCCCAACCTTCGCGCAATCATCATCCCCAGGAAGAGACCAACCCCTGCGGCAAAATAAAGCACTGCAACCGCCTCGTCGCCACTCATGCCATGTTGCCCCACGAAAACAATGCCGCCGAGTCGATCGGAAATGAGGTTGATTGAGCCACCGCCAGTGGCCCAGAGAATGTTGATTGCCAGGATCGCAGCCACGGGTGCGTGACTCAAAATGAAGGCCCATCCCTCACGAATGTCGGACCAATATCCACGTCGTGTTTCGCTCAAGACCGCTTCAACGCGTGGAGCAGTTCTCGTTTGTTCATCCGGAATCAGCCAGACCGAATAGGCAGAGGCAGCAAATGAGATGGCGTTGACGACAAAAGCCGCCTGATACCCCACGGTTGCGGCGGTCCAACCCCCGAGTGCCGCGCCAAAAGCCATCAACAAAAACCGGGAAGAAAACATCAAGGCGTTGCCGGCAAGTAAGTCACGGTCACCCGTAATGTTTGGCACCGAGGCGTTTTTGGCGGCCTCAAAGAAGGCGCCAAAGAAGGAAAGCACTACCGTACAGACGTAGGCAATCCACAAGATCCTCCGGTCGTCTCACCAACAACATGGCGAGGGCGACGACCACACGGGCGAGATCGGAAACGATCATTACGGTGCGTCTTGACCAGCGATCGACAAAAGCTCCGGCGAGTGGCGCGAAGAGAGTGAACGGAAGCAGGCGCGTGACCAGCATGATGGTCGTAACTTCGGGTGCGCCATTGGAAACTGCGCGCACCAGTCCCAACGCGGCAATGAAGTTGAACCAGTTGCCGAGCTCGGAAATTACCTGCCCCAGCCACAATCGTCTAAAGTAATTGTTGCTGCGCAGGAGCTGAAGGTACGTTAGGGATGCCATAGAACGTGGAACTTAGAGCTTTGAACTTTGTCCTTTGTTCGCGATTGCAATTTGACGCACTTCCTTCGTCGTAGTTCTCACGCTGCGTCGCAAAACAAAGCTCAAAGCACAAAGTACCAAGTTCGATTTTCAAAAAAATAGCCGCCAACGAAGTCAGCGGCTCGCAGCTTTCATTCTCTTTCTCCTCACTAGCCACCTACAAACTTGGGTGGCCTCTTCTCGATGAAAGCCGCGACGCCTTCTTTAAAATCTTTTGTCAGTCCTGATTTGAGTTGTGCCTCCCGCTCCAGTTCCAGTTGTTCTCCATAATCGTTATTTGCGCTCGCCTCCAAAAGCTCTTTGATTCGGCCAATCGCTGCTGTCGGCGCTGCAGCCAAAGCCTCGGCCATCGCCATCGCCTGGGCTATCAGCTGATCGTCCGGAACGACGGCGTTGATCATGCCCATTGCTAAAGCTTGCGGCGCAGTTACCACTTCTCCCGTCATCATCAACTGAGTCGCCCGCCGCCAGCCAACCAAACGTGGCAGGATAAACGTGCCGCCACAGTCGGGCACCAAACCAATCTTGACGAACGCCTGATTGAAGCGAGCACTTTCGCCGGCAATCACAAGGTCACAGGCGAGGGCGAGGTTGCAACCTCCTCCGGAAGCGGCCCCATGCACAGCTGCGATAAAGGGCAGTGGCGTGCGCCGGATCAACATAATGCAATCATTCAACTCGCGGAGCGGTTCATCAAAGAACGCTTCAACGCGTCCGTTCTGAGAAGCGATTTTCTGCATCTCCCTTAGATCGCCGCCAGCGCAGAAGGCGCGTCCCGCTCCAGTCAGAAGGATGGCGCGGGCTCCCTGCTTCATTGCCTCATCAACCGCTGACTTAAATTCGCCGGCGACTGCTAAGGTCAGGGCGTTTAGCGATTCGGGCCGGTTGAGCGTGATCACGGAAACATCGCCGCGCGCTTCGAATTGAATGGTCTGGTAAGTCATCGCAAGGAGTCGGGGGTATCAGAAGTCAGTCGTTAGTTGTCAGTTGTCAGTTGTCAGTTGTCAGTGGTCAGTTGTTGGCGGCCAGTAGTCGGTGGTCAGTCCGTTCAAGGCTGATAATTAACTGACAACTGACAACTGACAACTGACTAAGGCCTACTGCTCTCTCGCCCGATTTGCGCTGAAGCATTCACCGCAGAGTACCGGGCGTCCACTTGAGGGCTTGAAGGGAACGGAGTCAGCTTTGCCACATTGATCGCAAATGATCTCGAAGCGCTCACGTTCTCCGCTGGGCCCCCTCGAACCACCAAAATTGGCGCGTCGAGCGTCTCTGCAAGGTTTACAGCGCTTTGGGTGAGTAAGGTTTCGTTCTCGATAATATTCCTGCTCCCGCTCAGTGAACGCGAACGGGGTGGCGCATTCTGCGCAAGTGATTTCGAGGTCTGGCATGGGGCTTTGTCTCCATGAGAGCGAGACTGAGGAGTCTGCTCTCTCTCTGCTCTTCGAGGATCGCGTTGACTCGGTGTGTGTGGTGTCAACCCTTCACTGGGACGATCGCTGCCGAAGCGGTTTTCAGGTGGGGCAGAGTTTACTCCACCAGCCCTCCGCGTTCAACAAACAACGAACTGAAACCGCCAACTCGCCAAGGACCGCAGAGGTCGCCAAGAAGAACAAAAACAAACTTGGTGCTTTGTGCTTTGCAATTAGCGAATTTAGCTACAACAATCAGATATCTTCCCCAGCGAACAAAGTTCAAAGCACTAAGTTCCAAGCTCGATTTCAAGGTCTCTGCAATTCCGCGACGTGCGCTTTCACTGTGTCCCCAAGCGTTTCGAGGTTGTAACCACCTTCGAGACAAGATACTAAGCGGCCCTCGCAGGTCGCCGCGGCCCACTGCTTCATCGCCCGCGTCATATCAATGAAGTCTTCATCTTTGAGCAACAATTGACCAAGCGGGTCGCCGACATGAGAATCAAAACCCGCTGAAATCAAAATCAAGTCCGGACGGAAGTTAGCTCCAATCTCATCCAGCGCTGCTTCGAACGAGCGCTTCTGTTCCGGCGCCGGCGTTTGCGCTCTAAGCGGAACGTTTAATGTGTAACCCCGCCCGCGACTGACGCCGGTTTCACCTCGCGAACCCGTTCCGGGATACCAGGGATATTGGTGCATGGAAAAGAAGAAAACGCTGGGGTCGTCATAGAAGATTCCCTGCGTGCCGTTGCCATGATGGACATCCCAATCGATGATCGCCACCCGCTCGATTTGCGCGTAACGGTTTTGCGCATAGCGAGCGGCGACCGCCACATTATTGAATAAACAAAAGCCCATTGATCGTTCGGCCGTCGCGTGGTGTCCTGGTGGGCGCACTGGAACAAATGCATTTCCCGCTTCGCCACTCATCACCAAATCAATCGCCTGGCAAGCGGCCCCGCTACCGTGCAGAGCGGCATCCAAAGAGCGCATCGAGACCGGGGTGTCCGTATCGAGAAAACCGATGCCTTCGCTTACCGCGCGTTCTACAGTTTTATAGAGTTGCGGTGCGTGGCAAGCTTGGATCTCTCCTCGAGGGGCCTTACGAGCTTCCGCCTCCAATAGCTGAGACCAAAGCTGCTCATCAGCCTTCAATGCATTCATCACGACGGAGTAGCGCGAAGGAGTTTCCGGATGTCCTGGTCCGGTGTCGTGTTCTCGGAAAATTGGATGATGAACGATGGCAGTTTTCATAGATTGAATCATCGGGTTATTGCCATTTGTCAGTGGTCAGTGGTCAGTGGTCATGGTCAGTGGTCATGGTCAGTTGTCAGTTGTCAGTGGTCAGTTGTCAGTCGTCAGTGGTCAGTGTAGCTTTGGGCCTGTGTCTTTGGTCTTTGGGACTTGGGACCTTGGACTTTAGATGATGCGCAATCGGCAACTGGCAATGAATATGGGTGGCTTGAAATCATACGCCTCTCCAGACCATCCTGAACGATTCTCAGTTTCAGTAATCTTAAAATCTGCGGAGTATTTCATCGTTACGCCCCGCTCCAGCGAAAAATCTGCCTATCCAAGCGACCTGCCGGTGTGGGAATGGCGTTTGCACTTCCCTTCTTCGGCAAACAGGAGATTCTCTCTATTCAAATCAAGACTGATACTCGCATTAGCAGCAGTCCGAATACTAATGGACTAACGGAGGAAACAGATGTCATACGATGAACAAGACGCGCGCAGAAGCCGAGTTGTGGTGGAAACGCCGACTACACGTCGCGAAGTTACGCATACAGAAGCCGTCCGAAGTGATCGCGATGGCGTTTCCGGCGCTACCGTTGGAGTGATCGTAGTTGTGGCAATAGCACTCGTCACGATTCTGATTCTGTTCTTAATGAGCGGTCAAACAGACGTGGCAAACGACAATCTCGCTTTGCAACAGCAGCAACCCGTACAACCGTCGACCACGATTGTGCAGCAACCTGCCGCGCAACAACCGCCGGTAATTATTCAACAGGCGCCGCCCGCGACGCAGCAGGCGCCGATTATCGTGACGCAGCCGGCGGCTGGTGGGACTACCACTGGACCGGACGATTCCACGATTCAATCAGAGATCGACAAGCGAATCCTGGACGATCCGAACCTCTCGACTCTGGGAGTGACGGTAAGCGTGATTGGCGGAAAGGCAACTCTGATAGGCACTGTTAAGAGCGAAACGGTTAAGTCTCAGTTTGAGCGCCTTGTGCGGGCCGTCAAAGGAGTTAAAGATATCGACAACCAAATCATCGTCAGCGGATAAGCCAGCTTGGCTTCGGTAACAATTCGCTCGCGAATGAACTTAAGGGCACGGCTCAACGTGCCCTTTTTTTCTAGCCTTCTGAAAGTTGAATCGAGTCGTCTTCCATTGACGTTTGGATTTCGATGATTCCAGTCTCACCTGTAAGCAAAAGCTTACGTTCGTTATCACGATCATAGACATGGACCTCGGTAATTGGCCCGCTGCTTGTAACCGGAACGAAGTGAGTTAGCAGTTGCGACTCGTGACCACCCTTGAGTAGCAAATCGATTTCAACTTTTAGCTGCGCGAGCAATTCTTCGTCAACCTCAAGTTCGGCTACCGCGACTGGATGCGGCAGCAAACCCATCTCACCGTCGACATAGGCCTTCCAGACGAATCCGATGTCCAGTAACAGGTGAACGGCATCGCGCAGCACGAAATAACCGAGGACCGTGGTATCGATTACGTGAGCGATAACATGGTCCTGATGAGTTGTGGTCGCAGCCTCGATCCAATCATCAGTCATTGGTTCCTAACTCCCGCGCCTGAACCATCGGGTTCAACTTGCAATCGGCGATTGGCAATTGGCAATCGTCTATGTTCCCGTCTATTCTCGAACACACCAATTATGGATCAGGACGTTTTCAGATTTGGTATGGCGGCGTTTGTCACGTTACTGGTGGTCGTCGATCCACCGGGCGTGGTCCCGATCTTCGTCGCGCTTACTAAAGATGAAACTAACGCCGGCCGCCGTACAATTCTTACGAGAGCAGTACTGATTGCTTTTGGCGTGGCAATCTTCTTTCTGGTCGCTGGACGCGCAGTGCTTTCCTACCTCGGCGTGTCAGTGCATGCGTTCGCAATCAGCGGCGGCATCCTGCTCTTCGCTACCGCCCTACCGATGTTGTTTGGTCAACGCGGAGGATTGCAAGCGCCGGAAGAAAAAGAGCGCGGCGTTGTGGGCCAGGACATTTCCGTCTTTCCTCTCGCCATCCCAATGCTGTCTGGACCAGGCGTGATCGCAACGACGTTGCTGCTGACCTCGGAAGCCGCAGGCGACTGGCGCCGGCTAACAGCGATTTTGGCAGCGCTTGCCCTCGTTTTCTTCGTGGCTTTTATTTCGCTTTATCTTGGTGCGCGTCTGATCGCGCGGGTAGGCGAAGGCAGCGTGCATATCGCAACGCGGGTGATGGGAATCGTGCTGGCTGCTCTTGCCGTGCAGTACGTTTTAAACGGCATCACCGGCTATTACAGTGCGCTGAAGTTGCAATGACAGCTGGAGTTGGAATGACACTTTAGCTTTGCGTTAATTGTAGAATGGCGAGCTTTTGAGAGTCCCACGATTGAAGGTTGCTGAATATTGAACCAGATATTTTACTGGCTGACTGTAGACGATCTAGCTCCTCTTAATTCCGCGCGAGGCTCGCGCAACACCTTCCCAATCACTCCCACTTGAGCCAACAATCGAATCACGTATCCGGAAATATCGACTTGATACCAGCGCCAGCCGTGAATCGCAGCGCGCGGGTGTGCGTGATGATTGTTATGCCAGCCCTCGCCCAAAGTTAGTATTCCCAGCCACCAGACATTTCTGCTTTCGTCACGCGTTTGATTTGGTCGTTTGCCAATGACGTGGCAGACACTGTTGATGCACCAGGTCAAATGCCACAAAGTTAGCGTCCTCATCACCGTCCCCCAGAGCACACCGCGCCAACCACCAATCGCGTAACAAAGCAATCCCGTTAGAACCCAGGGCAAAGTAAAGAGAAGTTTATAGTCGAGTAGTCGCAGCCAGGGATCGTCACCCGACACGTCCGGAACCAGAGTGCGGTAGTCTTTCCCCTCCGCTGCATCTCGCTTCATGATCCAGCCAACATGCGCGTGCAGAAAGCCTCGCAGCGGTGAATGGGGGTCGCCGTGCTTGTCCGCCATTTGATGATGGCGCCTGTGAATCGCCGCCCAGCGTGCGGGGCCACCCTGCAATGCTGCAGCTCCTCCCCAGGCAAGCATTCGTCTCAGCCAACGCGGTGAAACAAATCCACGATGCGTGAGCAGACGATGGTAGCCGATGCCGATCGAAAAAGTTGTAATCAGATAGAGACTGAGGAAGAGCGAGAGATCAATAGGCCGAGGCCAGAACCAAATTGCAAGCAGGCCTGAGGCGTGCAGCACAACAACCAGAAAAGTATGGGTCCAGTTAAGGCCGGATTTTTCCGTCGAAGTCTTACGTGGGTGAACTGCCGAAGCGGTGAGCAAAAGTATCCTTAGACCCGGAGCACTCTGACTCTTCTCCGGTGATAATGCGGCCGATGCTAATCGAGGTAGTGTTCGCCGAGTCTGGTCTGCAAGGCGATCGGAACAGCTTTCCAGGTGGCCATCGAAAGGCTGTGAGAAGTGAAATCAGCCGTGATCACGCGTGAGGCGCGCCATTCGTTTGCTTTCTCTTCGTAGAACCAACGATAGTACGGGCCATTCCCACGCCGGCTGTAGAAGACCTTTTGGTCTCCGTTCGTGTTATTCGGTTTTGTGTAGACTCTTAATCCGTTCATGACTCATCAGCCTGGCTCACAAATCGAACAAGTCCTCGTTTCACCTCTTCGAGGGCGACGCTCGTGCCTTTGCGGCGGTGCTTGTCTGCTTCAACGCGCGCTTCCGCTCCTTGCAGCAGTTGCTTCGTTCTCTTTCCCGCAACAATGATCATTTGAAACCGCGAATCCATTCCCGGGGCGACGGCGCCGGGTGCTAACTCAGCAAGAAAGTCTGCTCGCGGTAGGTTAGATTTAGACATTGAACTATTTACACTCCGTCTTCAAAAGAGCTTAGTCAGGCGCAAACTGGAATTGACACAAAGGCGAGCATCAGAACCTTTTTGGGCGCGAGTCGGCGTTTGCAAGAACAACAGACGGCACAAGGAGGTGCGTTTCGCGCCAGATCCCGATGTCGATAGCAGGTTGTCTTAGGTGCGGCCTTCTACTAGCGGACCTGACTATAGCATACGACGCCTGAAATTCTGGACTCCCCAGCAGTTACCTGCCTTGAAGCGACACACAAATTACATAACTTGAACGACCGTATGAATGGTGTCTTTCGTAACTCGCATAGTAGAATAGCGCGCCGGCAACCTCGCCGAATTCGTACCCGGGGGACTTATTTTGATTAATCCGATCGACGACGACTCTCGCGCTCAACTTCTGCAAAGCACTCCCGAAGACCTTCCCTTTAACTTCGCACCGCGCACTGACTGGAGTGCGATGGGCGATACTGAGCACTTCGTTCAGTTCTATGAAGCTGACGGATTTCTTTTGAACTCACTTAGCGGCTTCATCGGTACAGCCCTGACAGCAGGTGAAGGGGCAATTGTTATCGCCACGAAAGTGCACCGCGACGGTCTCAACGAACTGCTCGGCGCTAACGGGTTCGATATAGCAACAGCTTCAAACTCGGGTCACTATGTTTCGCTCGACGCTGCCGAGACTCTCGAGAAGTTTATGGTTGATGGCTCGCCTGAGCCGGAACGTTTCATGCAAGTAATCGGCGGCCTGGTTGGTCAGATGTCGAGGGGCAAGCCGCGAATCAGAGCTTTTGGTGAGATGGTCGCGCTGCTCTGGGCGGAGGGCAACTACACCGGCGCAATTCGTTTGGAAGAGCTTTGGAATAATCTGCAGAAGGAACATTGCTTCTCGTTGTTCTGTGCCTATCCGATGAGCTCGTTTGTTGGTGAGAAGTTTGGCAATCCTTTGGGTAGTGTTTGTACTTCTCACTCGCGTGTGATTCCCGCCGAGAGCTACCTGGAGCTAGTCGATCATGACGAGCGCTTGCGCGCCATTATTCATTTGCAACAGAAAGCCAAGTCGCTGAAGTCGGAGATCATCGAACGTGAGCGGGTCGAGGAAGAACTTCGTGCTTCGCTCAGTCGTGAACAAATCGCGCGTGCTGAAGCCGAGACTGCCAATCGCATGAAGGATGAGTTTCTTGCAACTGTTTCTCACGAGTTGCGCACTCCCTTGAATGCAATCATTGGCTGGTCACATATGCTGCGGGGCGGCACTTTGGATAAAGCCACTCAAGCGCGCGCCATCGAAACCATAGATCGCAACGCCAAGTCGCAGGCGCAACTCGTCGAGGACATCCTCGATGTCTCGCGGGTGATTACTGGCAAGCTGAACCTGAACATGGCGCCAGTAGACGTGGCGTCGATCATCAATGCCGCCATCGATTCGGTGCAACTGGCGGCCGATTCGAAAGACATTGAATTAGAAGTGACCCTCGATCCGACAGCGCGGCACATACTTGGAGATGCCAGCCGCTTGCAGCAAGTCGTTTGGAATCTGCTTTCTAATGCGATTAAGTTCACGCCGACTGGCGGTCGGGTTGCAGTACGCCTGAAACGATCGGGCCGCGAGGCGCAGATTCAGGTAACTGACTCCGGCGTTGGGATTGACGCCGACTTTCTGCCGCACATCTTCGATCGTTTTCGCCAAGCTGATGGCACTACGACGCGTCGTCATGGTGGACTTGGTTTAGGTCTCTCGATTGTGCGTCATCTTATTGAGTTACACGGGGGAACTGCTCAGGCTTTCAGTGCCGGAGAAGCCCAGGGCGCTACCTTCACAATCTCCTTACCGCTTCCACCTGGTGCGCCCCGAGCTCGGCGACGCCGAACTCAGACCGATCGAGTTTGGACACATACGGTCACAATGTCTCCTACGCAATCGCTGCCGTCGCTGATGGACGTGCGGGTTCTTTTAGTAGATGACGATGCGGACAGTTTGCAGGTACTTAGTGAAATTCTGGCGGATTCGGGAGCAAAAATCGAAACCGCCAGCTCGGTGACACAAGCGCTCGAGGTGTTGCAGTGGCATCGGCCGGACGTAATCGTGTCGGATTTGGCGATGCCGGGTGAAGATGGGTACTCGTTAATTGCAAAAATTAGATCGTTGGAAAACGAGGATGAGGGCCAACTTCCAGCTGTGGCGTTAACTTCTCATGTGCGCATAGAGGATCGCGCACGCGCCCTTTCGGCAGGATTTAATATGTTCGTGCCAAAGCCAGTGGAGCCGGCAGAACTCATCAATGCGATCGCGAATCTTGCGGAAGCGCCGCAATCATAAAACTGGATCAACTTGGCGTAGGTTGTAGTCTTTTGTACTTTGAGCTTGGTACTTTGTTCTTAGTTCGCTCACTTTGATTGCGGCACTCAGTCGAAAATTCGAGATCAGAAAGAGAACAAAGTACAAAGCACCAAGTACAAAGTTCGAAATCAGGAACCTTATTTCTTATTGAACTTGAGTGCTACGCCATTCATACAATAGCGTAAACCCGTCGGCTTCGGACCATCGTTAAAAACATGACCAAGATGCGCATCGCATCTCGCGCAAAGAACTTCAGTCCGCGTTGCCCATAAACTGTTATCCGTTTCCTCGCGAACATTCTCCGGTGCGATTGGCTCATAAAAGCTGGGCCAGCCTGTTCCTGAATCAAACTTTGCTTTAGCGTCGTAAAGCGGCAGCCCACACGCGACACACTCAAAAACGCCGTCCTCATGAACCTCGTTGAGGGGGCTGGAAAACGGCCGCTCAGTTCCCTTTTCACGCGTCACGTAATATTGCTCGGGGGTTAGTTCCTTTTTCCACTCGTCATTTGTCTTAGTCACTTTGGTAATTCCTTTTGGATTTCCTGTATTAAGCTTTTGTTTCTTTTGGTTTCCTTGTCCGCTACTTGAAAACGGACTCGAACCTATGGACAGACTCGAGATCGCCGCCACCGCCATCGCGGCAAGTCCTGCCGATAGAAAATAGCGCCTGTTCATCATTGGATTCTCGGCAATTCGTCAATATTCTAGCCGATGTAATTAGAGATGGACTAACGGAGATCAATTTCGGGAGCGTACAATACGAGAAAGACGCAGGGAGCAGGATCCTTATTGCATTAGCAACATTCCTGCGGCCTTGATCCCATGCCCTTGTCATTTTCCTGCGCATTTCACGTAGCTGGTAAAGGCATCAACATTGCATTTAGCTCTCTCAGCCTTAATCGAATTGAGGATAACTATGCTGAAAACACTACTATCGTTGTTAGTCGCCTTCGTGCTGTTGAGCGGTACAGTTTCTCAACCGGCACAGGCCTCACAAGGTGACCGTCAAGTTCCCACAGTGGAAGCCGTTAAGAGCAAGATCGCTCGCCAGGGAATTGGAGCGAAAGCGAAGGTCACAATCAGATTAAAGAACGGGACGAAGGTGAAGGGATACGTTGCTCAGGCTGAGGAAAACGAATTTGTAATCCGGGATCGGAAGACTGATGCTCCCACCACGATCCGCTATGAAGATGTGTTGAAGGTTGAGGAAAACCGCGGCCACTCAACTGCGCGGAACATTGCCATTGGCGTAGCGGTTGGAGTTGGGGCTGTGCTCGCTGTAATCGGAATCTTGATTTCCTCTCTCGACGACTAATCGGCAATTGGCAATCGCCAATCGGCAATGTCATTCGTCTCGGTGCTCAGTAACCTGGGTTCTGCTGTCGGCGTACTTATCGCGATACTCGGTGCCGTCCGCGGTCACGATGCCGCGAAACAACATGGATTCATCCGCTTCGCCATAAGTCTCACGCAGCTCCGCCTGCACTTCGTTCCAACTCAAGCTGCTGGTAAGGATCTTGTCAGGCCGCTTCACCAGATAGTGTTTCACATTCCGGCCCACCGCTTTTTGATTAGCCATAATAATTTTTCTCGATTCACTCTCGACCCTACGCCTTTGTGACGGTTACGTCAAAGCAGAACCGCCGCGCTTAGAGAGAGTATTGTTTTTGAGGAAGGCGACTACGGAGAAGGGCCTTTTTACCAGGTTCGGCAAGAAGGACGGACGATCCGTGTGGTATACAACCGAGAACATCCCTTTTGGCGTGAGTTGGTGGAATATGCGTCGGACCCTCAGGTTGGGCCCAAGGTCGTCGCAACGCTTGATTACCTCATCTTTGCAATGGCGAACGCCGAGCTACTCGTTCCAGAGCACGCAAGGATCGTCAAGGAAAACGTCAACACAACCCTAGTTGGCCTATTGGTCTAACCAATAAATTTCCCGCAAGGAGGGAGGGACATGAAATTCAAATATAGATATCTGCGCGACTCCTCTACCTCCGGGCGTGATTACATCAAACTCCCACTGCTTCAAGTTCAGCTTGGCTTTAGAACAGGTCGGACCGACATAGTTGGTTTGGTAGACACGGGTGCAACAGATTGTCTGTTTGATCGAGACGTCGCCGATGCTCCTTGGAATCAAGTTTACGGATTCTAATGTGACGCGAGAATACTCTGGCGTGGGTGGGCAGGAAGTAATCGGCCATATCCACACAATCCGATTTCAGATTCAGGGCTTTTCCGAATGGATTGAAATTGAAGCAGCCTTCATAGACACCAAGTTGCCGTATCAGCTCTTGGGCCAATCCGGATTCTTTGATAACTACGAGATCAGCTTCAAGCGGTATCGTGGGAGGTTTGAGATTAAGTCGCGGTAATTCTTAAGCCGGGACTAGCGGCACGAAGATCTTGTCCGACGGTGGGACCTTGAAAAAGGTCGGGTCTTTAAAACCCAGAGATTCGGCCTTTTGTCTCGCCTCGAGAATGCTATCACCTGTAGCCACAATGCTCTCTTGGTCGCTACCGTAGCCGGTTATAGCCACCCATTTGTTTTCGTGTTTCTCCAACTCCTTGATGAAGGCTAGTTCTTTGTCATCTGGTTCTTCTTCTATCACTCGCTCCTCCTAGGGTACCGTGAGACAGGGTCGCGATGATGATAGCCTCCGAAGACTAGCTTTTCAAATAGCCTCCGACAAACCGACAAAGCTTACTTACACTTACTGTAGCCACAGTCCCGGCAAAAATCACAGCCACTTGCGTGTTCGAGTTGGCCTTTGCACTCGGGGCAGATGCCGATCATTGTGGACATGATCGCTCCCGTCACGCCTGTGATGCCGGGTGAAGTTGTGCCGGTGGGCTGTGCAGAGGTGACGCCAGTATTCGCGTTTCCACTCAAGGGAATCTGCGCGCCCGACTGTTGCTGCTTCGCGAGTGCGCGAGCGGAGTCCGGCAAATCAGTGAGACGCCGGTTTGTGATCATGATGCATTCGGCGACTGCCTGCTCCGGTGAAGTCAGAAGACGCTCGTTGAACCAAACCGCGTGAGTCCCGGTTACTTTGTTCAGACTGTAAGCTACCTCCGCGGCGTCGAAGCCACCACGCAGCATCTTCGACGCCAGCAGACCCACGCCCCCGCTTATGGGACCGGTAGCAAAAACTTCCTGAATCATCTGGTTATCGTGATTGACGGTTACGTAGAGATTCTGCCCGTCAAAAGGAATCTGCCAGGTCGCGCCCCTGAGCTCACGCGGACGCTCAATGCGGATTGCTGTCAAAGCCGTTTCCGCATCTGCTTGTGCCCTGATCACCTGACCCGCTTCGGCGCGAGCCAATCCTTCAACTTCCGGATCCATCGGTATCAAGTGCGCTGCATCGGAATGAGTTGCCGGCGGATCATCCAGGACTTCCGCGCCAACTTCGGGATTGCACGCCGTTTCGCTCTTCGGCTCCGAGTCGGATGCTTTCATTGAATTGAGCACCTGATTGTCGCGCGAGCCGTCGCGATAATAGCTGACAGCTTTGCAGCCAAGCTGGCGACCTAACCGGTAGAGACGATCTACTGACTCGACCGTGTCGTTCACCGCGCCGTTGCAAGTCTTGGAAACACTATTGTCGACATTACGTTGCGCAGCAGCGAGCACGTGCACGTGCTGTTCAGCCGAAATATTCATCGCTGAGATGAAGTACTGCGGCAGGTCATTTTCATGCTCGCAAACATAGGCAGCTGCAGAATCAATTGATTCTGGATTGGTTTGGTCCACTGCCACACCGAGAGCCTGAGCTGCTAGGGTGTGCACATACGTGCGCGTGCCGAGCGTGTCTTTGCGTATGTAAGCCCAGGAGAAGTTTGGCTCAATTCCGGAAGAAGTCTCGGCAACAAGCGAAATTGTTCCGGTGGGCGCAATGGTTGTCACCTCATAATTACGGGGCGTCAACGGCACATCGCGCGCAATGCCTACCTGGTTATAGAGAAACTCTTCGTAAGCTTCGCGATTCGGTTCAAACTCCGGAAAGGTCCCTTTCTCGGCGCCGATCTGCAAACTCGCATTCCAGGATTCGCGCCTGATGAAGCCCATCATCTCTTCCATCAAATCAATGGACGCGGGCGAGCCGTAAGTCACTTTGAGATTCAGGCAGAGATCGGCGAAACCCATGATTCCGAGTCCCACCGGACGAGTGCGAGTAACCACATCGTTGATTTCCGGAAGCGGCCAGGCACAAGTGTCGATGACATTGTCGAGAAACCGAGTGCACAAATGCGTCACTTCTCGCAGCCGATCCCAATCGATCCGAGTTTCGGGATCATAGAATTTCGCCAGGTCGATCGAGCCGAGGTTGCACGAGTTTGAGAAGTGCAGAAACTGCTCGCCGCAGGGATTGCAGGAATAGATCGGACCCATCGACTTCATCATGTGATTGTGACGGTTCACTTCGTCGATGAATGCGATTCCCGGTTCGGCGTACTTGTGAGCACTGGCGACGATTCGGTTCCAGATGTCAGGGGCGTAGACCATGCCCGGTCGCGGCGGCTCCTCGATCGTACAATTCGAAAGATCCGCGGCGATGAACGCCTGCTTGTCGGGAAACGTAACCGTTGAACCATCAGGACGGCGGTAAACCAGATAATCGCCGTCGCGAACCGGATCGTAAATCGGATCAGTCCACGACTC
Source organism: Pyrinomonadaceae bacterium (assembly GCA_963826235.1). Lineage (GTDB taxonomy): Bacteria > Acidobacteriota > Blastocatellia > Pyrinomonadales > Pyrinomonadaceae > PSRF01. The sequence goes on from CAWGWE010000005.1 coordinate 560,629, forward strand.
GCCATCAAAGTCGAGCTGGAACCATTCGTTATCGTCAACCGCTTTCAGAAACTTGTCAGTGACGTTTACCGAGATATTGAAATTGGTAAGCGAGTGCTGATCGTTCTTGGCATGAATGAAGCGCAACACATCAGGATGCGTCACGCGCATCATTCCCATATTTGCACCCCGGCGCACGCCACCCTGCTTCACGACATCGGTCACCTGATTGACGATGTTCATGAAAGAAACGGGACCAGACGCCACGCCGCGTGTTGAACCTACCAACGCACCGTGCGGTCGCAGAAATTCATAAGTCATGCCGGTGCCGCCACCGGTTTGATGAATTGTGGCAGCCGCTTTGGCGTGGTCCATGATTCCCGTAATTGAGTCAGGAACTTCGAGCACAAAGCACGCTGCTAGTTGACCATTCGCTTTGCCGGCGTTAACCAGGCAGGGTGTGTTTGGCACAAACTCACGCGCGAGCATCACGTCGCTCATCGCGGAAAAAAACTCATCGCGTTTGGCGGAATCCTTTTCAGCCGCCGAGACATGGCCCACTACGCGGCGAACGATATCCGGCCATTCTTCCAGAGCGCGTCCTTTTGCATCCTTCAACGAGTAACGTTTACTAATCACACGCTTGGCATTCAAACCCAGGGGTTGAGTCTTGCGCCGTTTGCCGGTCGTTACAGGAGTTTTAGACGATGCGTCGGCGACGGGGGTGTTCTTGCCAATAGCTGCGCTCATTGTTCTGCCTTTCTCGTGCTCGGGTGACACGAGGTCATTTTCGGGAAGTTTCAACGACGGACCTCCGGCTACATTATAGTAGACGTGGCTCCATCAATCATGTTTAGCGGATAGTTCGGTTGGCTTTTTTCGAAGCGAAAAACTGTAGCTGGAGTGCAGTTCAGGGGGGCCTGCCGCTGCTCCAAGTTACCCGCCTCGTCTCAAGCGGAGCGGAATATACTCCTTTGATTACCGCATGTCAATATGTTGTGGTCATCTTTTTTTTCAACGCATTATAAGGTGTAAATTGAGGCTCTACATGAAGTACTAAAGTACTGATAAGCAGTCGGTTTGGCCGTCGCAGGCGTTCTCCAAACTAACCAAAAATTAATTCCCCGGCACGCCGGTTTTTCCAAATCCCTTTTATTCTGTTGTGAACAATCGCAGCTGCTTTTTCGTACGGCGTTTCCAAAAACCTTGGCGTGATCGTTGCTGAAGAAGTAAAGACACGTTACATCAGTTACAGCAACGATCACGCCAAGGTTTTTGGAAACGCGTACGAAAAAGCAGCTGCGATTCACTTCGAAGGCGAACTGCTTGTGAGTAAGAGATCGTAATTACCGATATCGCGGTTATGGCTATCAAGCGCTGCAAATGTATCGGAGGTTTCCTCGAGCATCTGCTTCGTCATTGCAATTGAATCGCTAAGTTGCTCGAAGTCGAGCGCCGAGACTCGCTCCGGTGTGGGCAGCGTCACCACCTGGTCGTTAACTAGTCCAAAGAAATTTTCGATTGACTGCAGTTGACCTTCAACAAGTTTCACTGAACGTTCAATGTCCTGGAAAGCAGCAACGCGGCGGCGAAGAATTTCAACGTTTGATTGTTGAATCCGTCTCTCGCGTTCGTCACGCGAATGTTGCACTGCACGCTCAGCCTGCACGAGTTGATTCTGCACCGCCTGGCGATTGATTGATCTCAGGTGCTGCTTGCGACGACGGTACACATCCAACAGGTCAACAAAATCCTCCCAACGCTGATCCAGGCTTTCCAGATTGTGAGGGATCTGTTTGGAACCGGTGAATTTCTTGTAGTTCGAATAGATTTGGTTCTTCATCCAACGCAGGTATTCCACTGCCTCACGTTCACGCGGATCAAATCCTTTGATTTGTGCTTCGCGCTGCTGTTCGCGCAGCTTGTGCAGACGCTGCTTCTCACGGCGATCAACAAGGCGACGATAGAAGGAACTTGCCGGCACGGTGGCTAGATAAAGAGTCTCAGTCGCTAATGCAGCAGCGAGTGGAGTGACATCCTGAAAAAACGCTGCTGCCGCACCGAATGTGATAATGCCCCAAAAGTTGAGAGGCTCTTTGAAAGCCTCTTTTATGTACCGCAGATCAAACTTCGATAACTCAGCCATAAACTTGATGCATTAACAAGATAACCCATCCAAACCCACCTGTGATCAATTACCTCGGTTGCCCTGCCCTACGTTGTCAGTGGCACTGCTTTGCCCTTCAGCGGGCAATGCCTGGGGCGAGTCTGGCGTACCGGCCGGCAACAACCCCATCTCGCGTTTATAGGCAAGCAATTTATCCTGTAACTGCATGTCCATGGCCTCGCGTTCGATATCCTGCATCTGGTTGTCGACAGAAGCAGCGCCAAGCTGCATTTTGGCCTCGGCAGCAGCGGCCCGCCGATCAATTTTGTCGCGCATCTCATTGAACGTGGAAGCGTCGTCTCCAATTTGGAACGATTCCATCGTTTGCGCTAATTGCTCTTGCAGGCGCGCCTGCTTCGATTGATTAATCAGCTGCATCGCCTCGGCGGTGCGGCGCTGCATTTGCAGGACGTAATTGTCTCGCGCCTTGAGTGCCTGTTTGGATGCGAGCGTGGCGTGCTCCAGTTGCTGACCGGTCTTTTGCAAGTCCATCTGCGCTTGCTGTAACTGGCCGATGTAGGCGGTCGCAATGTCGTCGCGCCCCATCTTCACCGAAGCCTTAATTTTTGAATCGAGGTCAACGACTTGAGTTTCCAGGCGCTCCTTGCTTTTGCCAAGAAGCTTTTCGGTTGCCATCACTTGCGCCACGGAATTGTTCAGTTCGGGCACGCGGTCGCGCATGTCTCTGATCGTTTGCTGGAGTACGAGCTCGGGATTCTCAGTGGCCTCGATGATCCCGCCAAACAAAGCGCGCATTGAGCGTTTAACTCTGCTCCACAGTCCCATTTTTTAGTTCATCCTCCCGCAATCAGAAGTAGGGTTCGATAGCTTCGGTTTGGCGTTAAAAATAGTAACTTCTGCCCGTCCGCATATGTCAGTACGTAAGCTGTCGCAATAGGGTTCAAAATACCGTAGGAAGCGAGCCGCGAGTATAACAGTAGTTACGGTCTTGCTCCAGAAAACGCCATTTTAGAGCCATTGGCGATTGCTGATTGCCAATTGCCGATTTGTGATGTTTCGTTCGTTACCAGACCCAAGGGGTACCCGGTCGCTATCGCTCCCAGTTTGGCGCTTCAGAAGTTAACCGTTTTGCTTCGCACTTCCCTGAATTGCCCAATGTCACGGCGAAATTGGACGCCATCCCAGGAAATCTGCTGTACGGCGCTGTAGCAATTTCGCAAAGCGTCGCCGAGTGTCTCCCCAGTCGCCGTGATGCCGAGCACACGTCCTCCGTCCGTCACTAATTGACCGGTGGCTGATCTGGCTGTCCCCGCATGAAACACAATTGCCCGGTCAGCGGGATCGCGCGCTTCAGTGATCACTTTGCCCTTTTCGTATTTGCCAGGGTAGCCGCGACTGGCAAGGACCACACAAGCGGACGACTCATTGGTCCATTCAATCTGCATCTCATCAAGATTGCCAGCGGTGGTAGCGCGGAAGATATCGACCAGACTGGTTTTCAGTCGAACAAGAATTGCTTGCGTCTCAGGATCACCAAAGCGAACGTTGTACTCCAGAAGCTTCGGTCCCTCACTCGTGATCATCAACCCCAGGAAGAGAACTCCGCGAAAGGGAAAGCCTTCATTGCATGCCCCGGCGAGTGTGGGCTCAACGATCTCAGTGACTACTCGCGCTTGAAGCCCAGAGGACAGAATTGTTGAATCTGTGATCGCGCCCATGCCGCCAGTATTAGGCCCGGTGTCGTGCTCGCCGATTCGCTTGTGATCTCGAGCGGCTGGCATCAATGCATAATTGCTGCCGTCCGCAAAAAGCAGAAGGGATACTTCAGTTCCGACGAGCATTTCTTCGATCACGATTTGCTGCGCCGCTGAAGGATCGATGAGATCGCCAGCCACTAGTTGAGCCGCAGCAGATCGTGCCTCTGCGTGCGTGCCGGCGACGACTACTCCTTTGCCGGCGGCAAGTCCATCGGCTTTAAGAACTACCGGCGAATCTTCGGTTCCAAATTCTCCGCCTGCCAAGACTTCAGCAACCTCAGCGGGTGAACTTGCGACTCTGTATGCAGCGGTCGGTATCCGGTGACGCGCCATAAAGTCTTTAGCGAACGCCTTGCTGCCTTCGAGGCGGGCGGCAGCTCCATTAGGCCCGGCAATCTCGAGTCCGAAATTTTGAAACCGGTCAACGATTCCCGCGGCGAGTGGCGCCTCTGGGCCGACAATAGTTAAGTCAATCGACTCGGCTTGCACGAAGGCAGCGAGCGCATCATGGTCGTTTACGGGGATGGGAACACATCTGGCTAGTTCAGCTATCCCGGCATTCCCGGGCGCGCAAAAGAGGTCAAGCTCGCCGGTCGCCGTCTCTTTCAAAGACCAGACCAGGGCGTGCTCGCGACCTCCTGAGCCAATTACGAGTACTTTCATGCTGACCCTTTAAGTTCTGAAATGTATGGAAAAAGAGATTTTAGAATGCTGGCGCCTGGGGTCAAATGCCGTCAATGAACCGGCCTGGCCCTCGGCTAACCTAGACCGCACGAGTTCTGGCATTATGCGAACGGGGGAAAAAGCCCGTTTTGTCTTGACACAGTTTCGCCATAGTTATACTTTTGGCCGCAACTTTCGGCGGCTGGGCCGCTTCGCTCCACACTTTTCCTCGAATGGGGCTCTAGCAGCTCTTTTAAATCGGCGCGGCCTTGACGGCTCACCGAACTCATACCTTCCGGAATCGATCCGAGGGAGCAAGTATCATGTCACAAAGGGAATTCGCCAGCGAGGGGCAAGGCGTTGCTGCAGTCGAATACGAAGATCGTTCAATCAAATGTGTTGACTGTGGCGAGAATTTTATCTGGACTGGGGGTGAGCAGGTTTTTTTCCACGACAAGGGACTAAAGAACGAACCCAAGCGCTGCAAGCCTTGCAAACAAGCTAAGAACGAACGCTTGGCCGCGATCGCGGCCGCACAAACCTCCGGAATCCGACAGCGCATCGAAGTTTCAGTTGATTGCGCCCAATGTGGTCAAACTACTACCGTTCCCTTTTATCCATCCCAGGGACGTCCCGTCTATTGCCGCTCTTGTTTCCTCGCCGGACGCGCGAATGAGACAAACGGCACCGGATCCTGATTTCCCGGACCTCGCTCACAAAGGAAAACGTTAACTCGCGCTACAAAACTCTCACCGAATCCGTCGCACTCCGTGTTACTGGGCAAATCCGTTGGCCGGCAAACGCGCGGCACGTCTACGGAAACGGCCATCACAACGCAACAAAGCCACAGAGACCAATTAGTTGAAACGCGGCGTCGTGGTTCTGAAGCCTTGGTTCGCGATCGTGCGGTAGGATGCTGAAAAACGGAGGTTACCGAGTACAAGTGCTGCGCGCGCCAGAAGGGAATGAACGAACGAATCACTGAGGTGGCAACAAGGCATCTGTCGTCTCCCTGACGATTTGAGTTTGCGCGCCTGTCATCGGCGCGTTAGTAAGCCTTGCTTGACTTCGAGTCCTGACCCCAGGGGGATCGCAGGGTTCCTCGAACGTTCGAACCGGTCGAGACAATGACCTGCAAGGATCAGCAAGGGGATCGTCAGAATCAGCAACAGTGTTCCGAAGCCTCGAACCCACGGATGCACCTCCCCACCGATAATCCAACTGAGCGAAGTCAACACACTGCCAATGAACCCAGCGCCGGTACCCCCGGCGAAACAACAGCCCGCGCTAAGGGCCCATGATTGCGCTGTAAATCTGTTAGTTCTTATTCCCATAAAACGAACTTACGCTCGCGGCCGTAAAGATGGGATAAGGGTTTTGTAAAGATTTCGTAAGGACGTAACTGGGTGTCAAGGGCGGCACTCCTGGCCGCACCCACGTTGCGGATGTGCCGGAGAGTAAGGGAGCCTCCGGGCTGACCCGCATTTTAAATTGGGGCCCACAGCGGACGCCTCTACAGATTTCTACACTGACAACCGCGTGCGGTTAATCGCCGGGATCGAATCGATAGCCAATCCATGGCTCAGTAAGGATGTAGCGCGGGTTTGCGGGATCTATCTCGATCTTCTTCCGCAGCTGTCCGATGAATACTCGCAGGTACTCCATCTGTAACGTGTAGTCTCCACCCCAAACAGCTGCGAGCAAGGCATGGTGAGTCAGGACTTTTCCCGGATGGCGGAGCAGGTAAACCATTAGGTCATACTCCTTCGGCGTCAGGCGGACATCGCGGCCGCGAATCGTGACGTTGCGCTCGTCAAGTCGAATGCAAAAGTCACCTGCCGCTAATTCGTCAGTGATGGTTTCCTTTCCCACCGGCGCCCGACGCAAGGTTGCGCGAACGCGAGCGAGTAGCTCAAAGATTCCGAAGGGCTTGGTCACGTAGTCGTCTGCCCCGGCATCGAGCGCAGCAATCTTTGACCGCTCCTCACCTTTTACTGATAAGACAATTATTGGAACCTCCGAGAAGCTTCGCACGCGCCGGCAAAGTTCCAGACCGTCAACATTCGGCATCGCGAGATCGGTGATGATCAAGTTCGGTGGCCAGTCCTTGATGGTCTGCAAGGCCAATTCTCCATCTGTCGCTACATGAACGTCGTAGCCATTGGCGGTGAGACTGCGAGTCAAGACACGGGTAATCTGTCTCTCGTCGTCCACGATCAAAATGCGTTGTCTATCTGTCATTGAGACTCAACAGAACTCTTATAAATTGCTAAGGGTGGCTCAAGTTTCAACACCACTACCATCCTGACACCGACTCCATTAGCACCGTCCTCGATGAAGATTCTGCCGCCATGGGCCTCCACAATACCCTGAGCAATGGCCAAACCCATTCCCGAACCAGCAGGTTGATCTTGATTTCCACCGCCTGTCGCGCGAAAGAACTTCTCGAAAACCCGCTCGCGCAAGTGAGCGGGGATACCACACCCTTCGTCTGCAACGCCCAGGATTACCCGGTCGTTGGCGATTGAGGTGGAGATCCTGATTGTGGTCCCCGAAGCTGAATACTTAGCGGCATTATCAAGCAAGACGTAAAGCACTTCGACCAAAGCCGCTTCGTCGACGCTAATTGGCGGTAAGTCTGGCAGGGGCTCAATCTGGACTCGATGACGCCTTGTTCGCGGTTCAGCGCGTTTCGTCGCAGCCGAAAGAATTTCGCCAATAGACACTGTGCGTTTCTCTAGTCGCAAATCGCCGGCGTCGATGCGGGCCAACTCCATCAATCCCCCAATAAAACGGTCAAGCCGATCAGCTTCCTCGTCAATGACCTCGAGCATCTCCTGGCGTCCTTCTTGGCCCAGTGCGCCGTCATTGACGTTGCGGCGCGTCCGTTCCTCGTCGATCAGAGTGGTCACTGAAGCCTTGATCGAAGTGAGCGGGGTTCGCAGATCGTGAGTTACAGCATCGAGCAAGGCCGACTTCAAGCGCTCGCTTTGCTTCAGAGCCTGCGTTTGACTCGCTTGCTCAAAACTATCCTGCAACTCAAGATAAAGGCGCTCAACTTCCTGCCTGGCCGCGTTGGCTTCTTCGGCTCGGTGCTTCGCGCGCGCGGAAAGTTGTCCAACCGTTATAGCGGTAATCAGAAAAGCGAAAAGAGCAATCCAGTTCTCGGGATCATCGATGATGAAAGTATGAAGCGGAGGAAGAAAGAAGAAGTTGAAACTGGCGACCCCCAGGAGCGAGGACAGGATTGCCGGCTTGGGTCCCCATGCCGTTGCGACAAAGAGCACGATCAGCAATAGTGCGAGGGCAACAGTAACCGGATTAATTCGATCGCCGAAGGATTTAAGTACTGCAGTGGTCGCGGCGACTACCACGACCGCCACGGCATATCCCAGGATCTTTTTGCTAAGCAGAAAGCTCAAAGTGTTTGAGGCCGCCGCCTCAACTCCGACTCAACCCCCTACGTGAACGATCGGCCGACGCTCCGGATCCTTCTCAGCTTGCCTGAGCACCTCGTGCGTTACAGGCGCCGTATCGCCCTCGCCAAAGGCAACGTATTTTAAGAGGTAACTTAGCGGGTTCCCTTCACTCCAACCAAAATAGACGTGCGGGAGTTTTCCTGTCTCATTACGCAAATAGAGCAAGAAGGCGGCAATTGCATTTGGCACTGCTGGAGACACAGCGCGCAATACGCGAAACTTCTCCACGTTTTCGCCGCATATTTTCAGGACCCCGGAAAACTCAGAGGCGTCGCCGGTAGTGACTTCAAAAAATAAGACCGGCTCACCTGCAGGTATGTGGTTGTCAATTCGCTTCTCGTCTTCTTTCATCTGGTATTCAGCCGCATCTCCTACATCACGACGATTGGCAATGATGCGGACGGTGCCTCGTGCCGCCGCTCGGACAAATTCACGCGCTGCATCGTCAAGCTCGACATGCTCAACCCGAAGCTCGGTACTTCGCCAGACTCGCGAAATCAGCGACGTTACGACGATGGTGAGAATAAAGAACGATGCGATCTTTATGCCTTCGGGACGTTCATGAATGTTTTGAATTGTCGTATAAGTGAAGACAAGCGCAATGAGAAAGAACGCCTGCCAATGCCGGCGTTTACGATACATCGACAACGTTACAGCGATCGCCGCCGAGGTCATCAGCACCAGAACTCCGGTCGCATATGCGCCTCCCTGGGCGTCGACATCGGCGTTAAAAATTATGGTGACGGCTACCGCAATTAAGGTGAAGACGATTACCAGCGGGCGGGTGGCCCGTGCCCAATCGGGAGCCATACCAAAGCGCGGCAGATAACGCGGAACGATATTCAAGAGCCCAGCCATTGCCGAAGCACCTGCGAACCACAAAATCAGGATGGTACTTAGATCGTAAACTGTCCCGAATATGTCGCCCAGAGAATGGTGCGCCAGATACGAGATCGCACGTCCGTTAGCTTCCCCGCCCTCTTCAAATTCTTCAGGCGGAATCAGGACGGCTGTGACGAAGCTGCTGGTGATCAACATCACGCTCATGATCAGCGCCGCACTCCGCAATAGCTTACGTGTGTTTACTATGCGGCCTGCCAGAAGCGGTTCTGCTGCCGGTCGCCTTTGTCCGGTTCGCGAGGAATGAATCTCTTCCCATTGGTCTTTGGTTAGATCTTGGTCGCCTTTAACCAGGGGCATCACGGCGACTCCGGTTTCGAAGCCTGACAAACCCAACGCGAGTTTAGGAAAGATTATTAGTGACACCAATATCACCATCCAGAAACTTCCCTGGATACGAGGATGCGAGAAGACGGCGTCACGCCATTGCGGAAAGTGAAAAGGATGCGTGAACAATTCATACAGACCGAGACCGAGCACAATCACGTTCAGCAACAAGTACACAGCAACTAAAACTACCGCGATTCCAATCGCTTCCTTAAAACCTTTCAAAAAGATCCCCGCGAGGAACATTATCAAAATGAGTGTCACGCCAACCGGATGTCTGAGCAGACTCGGAGTAAACGGGTTTTCGATAATGTGCGCCGTGGCATCGGCGGCGGACAGTGTAATGGTGATGATGAAGTCGGTCGCCACAAACCCCAACAGGACAAGGACAAACAACTTTCCTTTCCAGCGTGAGAGGAGATGCTCGAGCATCGAGATCGAGCCTTCACCGTGAGGGCTCTCGGCAGCAACTCGATTGTAGATGGGTAAAGCGCCAAATAAGGTGAGAAGTACCAGGACTAGGGTGGCTATTGGCGAGAGAGCTCCGGCAGCGAGGAAAGCAATTCCCGGTTGGTAACCCAGCGTCGAAAAATAGTCGACGCCGGTCAAACACATCACCTGCCACCAGGGATGCTGTTTGTGAGCCCTTTCGTCAGTCGTCCGAGTTATTCCGCCACCGTAGAGCCAAAGTTTGATTCGTCTGGCGGCACTTTTCCTTGTTAAGCGTTTTGTCATTGCGCGATTTTTTGTGGCGACCCGCGCTCGATGGCAAACAAAAAAGGACACGGAGCAATTAGCTCCGCGTCCTTTCCAGATCGCGGGTTGCCCTTCCGTTGTGCCTACGAGGTTAGCTGTCGGGCTCGAACTGGAAGTGTTCTACATAAGACGCTCAAAAAGAGTGCCTCGTGATTCGCCCCGGGTCCCGCGGATGCGGAACAGGTGGTTTCCCCGCGTTGCCGCTACGGTTTGAGCAGCAACTTCGGCAGACAATAAATTTTCAACGAGCGAATCTTACTCTCGCAAAATCACCAACGCAAGGACACTTTTTTCAACCGCCAACATGCACGATGGGACGTTGTTCCGGATCTTTTTCTGCCTGACGCAAAACCTCGTGAGTTACCGGTGCCGTATCTCCTTCGCCAAAGGCAATGTACTTCATGAGATATGAGAGTGGATTACCTTCACTCCATCCAAAATAAACGTGTGGCAACTTTCCGGTTTCATTTCGTAGGAACAAGAGGAAAGCCGCGATTGCATTTGGCACTGCAGCTGAGTGCGTTCGCAGGATGCGAAAGCCATCTACACTCTCCCCGTGTATTTTTAAGACACCCGAAAACTCTGATGCATCACCCGGGGTCACTTCAAAAAACAAGATTGGCTCGCCGGGAGGAATGTGGTTGTCAGTACGCTTCTCCGTTTCCTTTTGTTGATATTCGGCAGCGTCGCCGACGTCCATACGGTTCGTGACAATCCTTACCGTTCCGCGAGCTGCCTGGCGCACAAACTCGCGCGCCGTATCGTCGAGCTCTACGCGTTCGACGCGCAACTCTGTCGAGCGCCAGACCCGCGAGAATAGCGAGGTGAAGACAATCGCGACGATGAAAATCAACGCGATCTTGATTCCTTCCGGTTGTTCGATGATGTTCAGAACCGTGGTGTAGGCAAAGACCAGTGAAATCAGCAAGAAGGCCCACTGTTTTCTTTCGCCGCGCCGCCGGGCTGACAAAGTGACGGCAATCGCGGCGGAGGTCATAAGTGCGAGAACTCCCGTCGCATATGCGCCGCCTTGCGCATCAACATCAGCCCTGAAGAGGATCGTCACCAGGAAACAGATGAGAGCGAAGACGACAACGAGCGGACGATTCGCGCGCGCCCACTCGGGCGCCATTCCGTATCGCGGCAGGTAGCGCGGAACGATGTTTAAAAGCCCCGCAAGGGCTGACGAACCGGCAAACCAAAGGATGGAGATCGTGCTGAGGTCGTAGATGGTGCCAAAAACGTCTCCGAGGTAGAAGTGGGCTACATAAGCGAGCGCGCGGCCGTTGGCTTTTCCCGCCTCGTGCAGCGGTGTCTCGGGACGAAACTCTTCAGCAGGGATCAGCAAAGTCGTCACGATACTGCTGGCGATCAGCAGGAACGACATTATTAAAGCTGCAGTTGTCAGCAGCTTACGAGTGTTGCGAATGCGGCCCTCGAGGAGCGTCGTGCGTGAGCTGGCTAGCGTCCGGGCGCCTCTCGTGATGTGGATCTCTTCCAGCTCTTCCCCACTCAAGGGCCGGTCACCGCGCACGAGTGGCATCACCACGACCCCTGTTTCAAACCCTGATAACCCGAGGGCAAGCTTGGGGAATACCATTAAAGCTGCGCCAATCATCAGGAAAGGGTTGCGATAAGTTTGGAACAACGCAGCCTTCCAGTTCAGCGCGACCGTCGGATGCGTAAAGATTTCGTAAAACCCTACTGCCACGACGGCGAGATTGAGGGCCAGAAAAACCGCAACCAGGAACACTGCTATTCCAACTGCTTCTTTAAACCCTTTCAAAAATATTGCGGCGAGCGCCGCGAGCAAAACGAGAGTGACGATTATGCGGTGGTGAAGAAATTGAAGGTGCTCCAGGACGAAAGGGTTCTCAACGATGTGGGCCGTGGCATCGGCTGCGGAAAGCGTGATCGTGATAATGAAACTGGTTGCGGCAAAACCGAGCAGTGCAAGAACAAACAGCTTTCCCTTCCAACGAGAAAGCAGGTTCTCCAGCATTGAGATGGAACCGTCGCCGTAAGGACTCTCCGCAGCGACTCGGTGGTACATCGGCAAGGCGCCGAATAACGTGAGCAAAACCAAAACCAGCGTAGCGATTGGCGAGAGGATGCCGGCGGCAACAAAAGCAATTCCCGGCTGGTAGCCAAGTGTTGAGAAGTAGTCAACACCAGTTAGGCACATCACCTTCCACCACGGATGTTGCTTGTGGCTGGAATCGTGTTCCTTAGACGACTCTGTTTCTTTGGCGCCGCGGAATAACCAAAGCTTTAACTTGCGGCGCGTTCGCTCGGAGAAAACCATCGTGCTTGCCAATTCACTAACGATTGAGTGGCTGGCATGCTCCCTTGTTTTTTAGTCGTCGAATCCTACTCCAATTTAATTGTCCGTCAAGAAATCAGTTGGCCCACGATCACAAGTTTGGGGGAGACAAAAAAGCGGGTGGGGGCCTCCCACAACCCCCACCCTAAGGCCACGTGTCCTCACCCCACGCAGCACTTCGTCCACCGGGGAGGTGAACGCAGCGCGGATTATGCAACAGTCCGCCTAAACTTTCAATAATGTGAAATGGCTTAAAGCGCGGGAATCTGGCTAGAAATCGCTTAATCTGACAGGAACGATAAACGAGCCAGGCGAAGTTCAGAAAATCGAGTCACTCGCTGGTGTTGAGTCACCAGCTTCTACAGCACTTTTCGCAAGATCTGCGAACGCAACGATCAGGAGAATCGCGGTCACGCCGAGGGTCGCAAGAATATAAAGTACGGCTGTTTGCTCTTTATAAATCAATACAATCGTGACGATCGCCAGCAACGCCACCCAAAGATAGGTAAGCAGTTTCTTGTTTACTCCGCGCGTACGTTTAGAGGCCATTATTAATCCTGCTGATTGTGCTAATAAAGAATTCTTGTTGGGATGATTTGTCCGGTCGATTGCATTGCGCTGCTCAGTCCGCCGGTTATCGTTCCTAACAGCGTCTGGCCAATGCGACCCGGCGAGAACATGCCTGCCTCAGGTATTTCGATAATGTCGTAAGCCTGCAGCAAAATGTCCGGCTTCTGGTTTTTCTTGATCGCCGCGTAATCCACACGAATCATTTCCTGATCAGGTGAGCCTGGCTTCTGGCGGTAGATCCTAACATCCGTCAGCTTGGCTTCTTTCTTTGCTCCTCCCACCATTGCGATCGCGCGGCCCAGCGTCAGTTGATCGCGCATAAAGACACCCTGCGGAGAATTAACACTTCCGGTGACATAGATCGGCTCAGCTTCGGTTACCAGAATGTAATCGCCCGGTCGGATCATCGGATTCGCTTCGGGCTTGCCGGCTCGGAGTTCCGAGATCTTCACGATCTGTAAGGGAATCTTAGTCGCGTCGATTGCGGCAGCTTCAGCTTCTTCGCCCGGCTCAGGACACATCACGGGTTCGGTATGGAGTATTTGAATGGTTCCTGCGGCACGTTCTGTAAACCCTCCGGAAGCTGCCATCAATTCATTCAAACGAACCTTGCGCTGCATCTGCACGCGCGTCGCCTGGCGCACGGCGCCAAACACGGTTGCCGGCGGACGACTCTTGCGCTCAGTAATACGCACACTGACTTGCGGATTCTTTAGATACTTTGCGTATGCGGCGGCGATGTCCTTTTGCACTTCCTTTTCGGTGCGGCAGCGCGCGCGAATTGGTGTTTCGAGAAACGGTAGCGAGCTAATGTTGCCTTCGCTGTCGACTTCGGCGATCGCGTTCAAGTCTTGCTGACCAAAGACGCGAACATCAATCAAGTCTCCGGGACCCAGCAGGTAGTTTCTGATTCCCTGATTATCAACCGACCCAATCTGGTTAGGGCCATTAAACGACCCCTGATTCTGCTCCTGGGCCGTCGTAACAATGGCCAGACTGAAACAGATGACTGCAAGCGCTAAAATTCTTTTCATAGCAAACCTCAGGAAACTACTTCTAAAACTGTGGGTAATCGGTCGACCTCGCTGGACCTGTTAAAGATGTAAAGTCCGCGCCTTTCGATGCCTATGCCGGGCTGCTTTTCAGCGGATTGTGCGATTCTCTCTGAAATGCGTCTTGCTGCGACGCGATGATTTCCGATGACGATGTACCGTTCCCGGAACTGCAAATCCTCGGAAAAGCAGGTTGCAATGATCGCACAAAAGGTTATAGATGCCAACCAGGCGAAATATCCACGGCGTGGGTTTGTACCCGCGCCGAATGTTGGAGCTGCGACACTTTGGACACTTTTGTGAGATCAATTGATGGCGTCTTTTTCGTCTGAGCTTGCAGTTGAGGTTTCGGAGTCAGGGGGCGATTGAGAGGACCTGGCCCGGGCTCGTAAGGCCTCGATTTCTCGTCCGATTCGTTCCGCTCCCGCAATGCGGATTTCGTCGTTGGTTGTATCGCGGTTTAGGTAAAACAAGGCGTCCTTGTAACGGTCGATGGCCCGCCGGTAATGACCCTTGAAGGCGGCACGTTCCGCAAGCTCAACCCAATGGGCGACCTTAACAGACGCAATGAATTCCCAAATCGCCGACTTGGAGGCGTTGAGTTCCGACTCTGCCGGATAAACTTTTAGCGCTGCATCGAGACAATCAAGGGCGCGGTAAGCCGTCTCGATCTTGTCAGTCATGCGCGCACGCCGCTGAGCTTCGTGAGTCAACGCCACAGATGAATCTCGGGCCCACGTCAGCATATGGTGTTTTTCGAGAGCTCGGGCGCGCTCCTGTCCCGCTCGGAAAATGCTGCGTTTTTCGGCAGTGAGACTGTTAGAACGCAGTGCTTCATCAGCGCGAGCTATGAAGCCCTGGCAAAGATTGAACATATCCAAATGAGGTTCCGGCCGGGAACTCGAATCCGCTTCGGCGGACTGACTCTGTAGTGCGCGAAGCGCGGCTGTGTGCGCCGTCGCCGAGTAGGTTTTCTTTCTGAAAACACCTGGCTCAACGCTGGCTCGCGCCGAGTGTTCCGGCCCACCGTGCTCGAGGAGATAACGAGTCCAGGCACGTCGCATCACCACTTCCCGCGCCGACAACGCTACGACCAGGACGAGGCTCGCAGCGAGACCGGCTGTAATCCAGGGGGCTTCGTCGCCGCCTGTCAAAAGCATCCACCAGAGGGCAAAGAACAAGACGGAAGCGGCCAGGATCGCGGCGAACATGTACCCCACGCTCGAAGGCATGCGAGAACGCGATGCGCGCCGCCGGACTGTATCGCCCGAAATGCTCATGTTGAAGCCTGCTCGTTCGGAAAACCGCTGCTCGGGTTGCGCAATTCTGAACCTACGCCAGCTCAGGTAAGTCAGCAGATAGTCGGCTTTTTCGGCTCGCCGTGTCAATGTATGATGCGCCGGCACGGGGTTAATCCATTCCTGAGACAAGGGACGAGCCCAATGGAACAAGAGTTTGCGAACAAGGTGGTGCTGGTTACCGGTGCGACATCGGGTATTGGTCAGGCTGCGGCCTTGAAATTTGCTGCGGCCGGCGCCGACGTAGCAGCGGTCGGGCGCAACCAGCAAGCCCTGGCTGGCTTATCAGCGAAACTCGAAGCCCACGGTAGTAAAGCTCTCACGCTAACCGCCGACCTTTCGCTTGACGCAGATGTGGAGCGGATAGTTTCGCAATCTATCGACCACTTTGCTGGTATCGATGTCTTAGTTAATGCTGCCGGTCACATTTCCTCAGGCAACATCGAGAACACTACCGTCGCGGCCTGGGATTCAATGCTCAACATCAATTTGCGAGGAGTTTTTCTACTAATGCAGAAAGCCACGCCGACCTTGATTGAACGACGGGGCAACATCGTGAATGTATCGAGCGTGACGGGGTTACGAGCGTTTCCTGGCGTCCTTGCCTACTGCGTCTCTAAAGCAGCCGTTGACCAGTTAACTCGCTGCGCCGCACTGGAACTTGCTTCCAAGGGAGTGAGAGTGAACGCGGTGAATCCCGGCGTTGTGGTTACGGATATTCATCGCCGGGGCGGCATGACTGAGGAACAGTACGCGGCCTTTCTGGAGCACTCAAAAGAAACTCACCCGCTCGGACGCGTGGGTGATGCGGAAGAGGTTGCTGAGCTGATTCTCTTTCTCGCCTCGCCGCGCGCATCCTGGATTACCGGAGCGACTTATTCAATCGACGGTGGACGAGCTCAGACTTGCGCCCGCTAATATCCCGCCAATAGAAAGAACCTTTCGAATTATGTATCCACAAAACCTAAATCCTCCGGTAGTAGTGCAACTCAAGCCGTCAGGACATCGCAGCGCTTTGCAAATCGTTC
Organism: Pyrinomonadaceae bacterium; assembly: GCA_963826235.1. GTDB lineage: Bacteria > Acidobacteriota > Blastocatellia > Pyrinomonadales > Pyrinomonadaceae > PSRF01. Next base: position 576,889 of record CAWGWE010000005.1, read on the forward strand.
TGTCAGTGATTGCGATCTTGTTTGCCTTGCTGCTGGGAATGATCGTCCTGCTGCTCATTGGATTTGAGACTGGGCCCGTCGGCCTAATGATTGGGATGCTCGCCGCCACCTTACCCGTGCCTGTTTATGTTGGGCTTGCGCTTTGGATCGATCGTTATGAATCCGAGCCGCTTTGGATGCTTGCCACAGCGTTCTTCTGGGGCGCACTCGGGGCCGTCTTCATTGCCCTTCTATTTAATACGGCGAGCAGTGTGATGGTCGCAGTGGTGACGGAAAGTGAGGCGACCGGCGAGGCGTTTGGCGCGGTCGTCTCTGCGCCGCTTGTCGAGGAAACCGCCAAGGCCATAATCCTTTTTATCTTCTTCTTCGCCAAGCGCGATGAATTTGACGGCGTGGTCGATGGCATTGTTTACGCAGCCATGGTCGGGCTCGGTTTTGCGATGACTGAGAACATTCAATACTACGGTCGGGCCGCATTCGCGGAAGGACCCGGGTTAACCACAGTGTTCATACTGCGTGGCACAGTCGCTCCATTCTCACACCCACTATTCACGAGTCTCACCGGAATCGGTCTTGGGTTAGCGCGGCAATCAAGAAATACGTTCGTCAAACTGATCACACCCGTGCTTGGATTCGCAATGGCCATTGCACTCCACGCGGTTTGGAACGGTTCGATCGTGATCTTTGGGGGTGCCGGATTTATCATCGCCTACATTGGAATCATGGTGCCGACGTTCGCGATCATTCTCATCATCATTGGTCTCGCGCTGCGTCGCGAAGGACAAATTGTTCGCGAATTTTTGGTGAAGGATGTCCAGGGCGGCTTCTTCACACCCGATGAATACAATCGCCTGGGCACCATTCGAGGGCGAATGGGAGCGAACTTCAACGCTCTTACGCGCGGTGGTCTAGGACATTGGCGGGCCAGCCGGCAATTTCATCAGACGGCAAGCGAGCTCGCCTTTCACCGCAGTCGCATTGCTCGGGGCATGGCGAGTTCTGATGCTCAGGAGCGTGAAGCCGCCTACCAAATGGCTTTGCGGGATTTGTTACAAAGACTTCGTTGAACTTAAGGGCTGAGTTCCACAGTTAAAAGTCTCGCGAGATTTAAGACAGTTCGCTTATACTACGAACGCGCGAAGAGCTCTTTTCGCCAAAACTAACCCGTGAAAATCCAACTCCTACCGAGCACCTTCGATGGCCATGGCCACGCGACTTTGGATCAACGCCTCACCTGCTATCTCATCGACGACTGTGTGACGCTGGATGCCGGCAGCATTGCAATTGCCCTGACTGCCGAACAACGCGCGCGCGTTCAAGACATCATCGTCACGCATGTGCATATGGACCACATTGCCAGTCTGCCCATCTTCATCGACGATCTGTATCCGACGCTGGCGCAGCCAATGCGAATTCATGCGACGCCGGACGTAATCGAACGACTCGAACGCGATGTCTTTAATTGGAATGTCTATCCGCGTTTTTCAGAGCTAAAGAATGACTTTGGGGCGGTGATGGAATATGTGCCCATTCAGCCGGGGCAGGAATTTAAAGTGGCGCACCTAACAGTGAAAGCGATCCCAGTAAATCACATTGTTCCCACCATAGGGGTTGTAATTTCAGATGGTAAGAGCACTGTCGCTTTTAGTTCGGACACCGCGGAAACAGATGAGTTTTGGGAAGTGCTGAACTCGCTGCCACGACTCGACGCGATCTTGATCGAAGCTTCCTTTCCGAATTCGATGGCGGGTTTAGCAGATGTCTCGCGTCACTTCACTCCCGCTTCACTCGCTGCGGAGTTGCGCAAACTAAAGCACAACGGGTTAGACATTCTGGCGGTGCACTTAAAACCCGCGTACCGGGAAACAATTATTGCGGAGCTTACCGCTCTCGAGCTGCCGAAACTTGATGTGATGGAACCAGGAAAGACTTACAGTTGGTAGGAATCCGCTGACTAACGTATCGCGTTAAACTCTTTTTCCGCGTGCTCACCCGCAACACCCTCAAGTAGGACACGCCCACTTGATAACAATTCCTTGACGCGAAACGTGCGCGCCTCGCGATCACGGCCGGGCATTAACTCCGCGCGGAATGTCACCTTCATTCCGGGTCTCGCCCATACATCTCGGGGATTTGGTTCTCGCTGCGGTTTTGTTTTCACGCTATTCCTTTTTTTCAAAATCGTTGTGGCGGCACCCAGGGCACCCGCGACCAGCGCCAAACTTCCCAGCAGACGCTTTGTTTCTTTCTTCATAGGTTAAAAGAACAGCCGCGGGCGCTTATTCGCACATCGGATCCATGCGCGCTGTAATAGTCGGCAACCCGCTGAGCGAACGTTCGGCGTTAATTTGCGTGAAATGGGCCCACTCGGGTGGAACTTTATCTCCAGCAAACACAGCTTCGACCGGACACTCAGGAACGCAAGCATCGCAGTCGATACAAGTCTCGGGGTTAATTACGAGCATATCGTCATCGAGATGAAACGCTTCAACGGGACAAACCAAGGCGCAATCTGTGTAGCGGCAGTTCACGCAAGGTTCAGCAACGACGTACGTCATTAAAAGGCCTCCTGAATTAGACAAGCAAAAATACTTGCCGGTGCAACTACCCGACTATATTACGCATGAAGCCGATCGTTTTGAAAGGAAGGACCCGGGAAATGAGCTCAGTGGGGAAAGTACCATTTGCGACTCGCAGCTTTGTCGCCCGCCGTTAGCGTAAGAGGCATTATTAATATACCTACGGGCGTTACGAAAGAACGGCGCGAGTTGCTTGCGGGGAACTGCAGCCAGGGTCTGAGGTTCCTCGAATTCCCAGGCTGCCGGAACCTTGGGTTAATTTTCTGGCCCGGGTTATTAGGATCTGGATATAGGATAGTATCGTCTCCTGCCCACATCGATCCGTCGATGAACGTAACTGAACTTACCATTATCTGCGCGTGCGTGACCTTCTCAGGATAGCGAAGGCGTTCCAAGTCTTGCTTGATAGACGGCAAATTGACCTCAAGCAGCTTAACTTCCGCACGGTCGCCGGGTGAAACTTGCGGCGGCGATGCGCCTTCCGAAGTATCGGAGGGATCTCGCCCGAAGATCATTTTAACGGTATAAGTCGGCACCTCCTCAGAAGACTCTTGTGGGCGGGGAAAGGACAAATCAAGGACTATCCGCGAAATGGCTTTATGGGATTTGTTCTCCACCGTCACCTTCAGTCCCTTCAGCCAGTCATCTCCTTCAATGAAACCCTTTCCTAATGCAACGGACTTACCCTTTGTTTCTAGCAAAAGTATTTTTATGGGTTCGGTGCGCCAGGATATTTTTTCGATAACTCGCTCCAACCCCTGAGAAGACCCTACCAGCGGCAGAAACATGATTAAGCCGGTGAACTTTAAGAACATGACTGCTAATCTATTTCTATTCGTCTTGGGTCTCCTAATTTGGCGAAGCCAGTTGACCGTGGGAAGCGTGGTTGTGAAAGAGGATGCTGACGAACCATAACTGCCGGTTCTGGTGAAGTCAACTACTTGGTGGTAACAGGTTCCGACAGGTAGTACAGATCAACCTGAGTTTCCTCCTAAACGCTAAAAGCATCGATCTTAAAACAGAAATGCCCTTTTCGAGTTTGTCGTCCTGCTTTGATTCGCTCCAGGAGCTATCACTGTCTCCTGGCCTCTTGGCAGCGACCGTAGGAATGAGACTACCAACGTCGCAACGGTGTCTTCCCGTCGAAATCATAGAAGTGAAGCGCCGTCTCCTTAAGGAGCTTTGTCAACAACATTATCTGTCCGGTGTGCATCGAGAAGTGTTCCGTTACATGAAAGATTGCCTCTAACGCAGTCGCGGTCGTTCCCTGGATCGGATAGCGATCGAGGAGTTTGCCGTGTTCAAAACCGGCAAGCACAGCCTCTACGTCACGGAGAGTCTGTCTCACGGTTTCTAACAATTCTTCCCGCGGGATCACGCGCCGCTCGTCAAATTCCTGTTGTCGGACGCGAGTATCGCCTGCGCCGCCCAGACCGGCGACTATCCATTGGCGCGCGTTGCCGGAGAGATGCAAGATCAGGTTCCCAATGCTGTTGGATTTCTCGTTCGCGCGCCACCAAATTTGCTCATCAGTTAAATGTTCGAGGCAGCTCTCGAGTTTCGGTAGATATTCCTCGCTAAGAAACCTGCGAGCTTGATCGATAAAAGCAGTGGCAACAGATGTTTCGCTGTTATTCATAGATCGATCCGACCACAGGTTTGAAGTCACGTTTGGGGAGGCAGATTATTGCTCAGCGGAATCGTCTACTTCAGGTTTGCGCTTATGTTTAGCTTTGCGGCCCGCAGGATTGGCTTTCTCTTCGGGTTTCGCATGACTGAGCGGATGACCCGGCGGCGCCAGCGGTTTTCTAATGCTGTTGAAGATCGGCCGTTCCAGTTTGGCTTGCTTCTTCTTCCTGGCTTTTCGCGTCGACATCTCGGCCGCTGCACCTCCAAGAAGTTTTGAACTGTCAGACTAAAGGATGCTAGCCCCGCGCTGAATCAAGTGTCAATAATGACGCAAGCTTTGGTTTTTGTTCTTAGGTCTTTGAGGGGGTCGCATGATGCTTCGCAGACCAGGACCCGAGACCCTCTCGGGCCTAACTTAAGACATGGAACTTCTAATTTTGAAATTGAGGTTCGGCTGGTTTTAGATCTCGCTCGGTCGCGGTGTCTTGGACAGCATCTTTAAGGCGTTGGTCGTCTCAGCACGACGCTTATTCTGAACTTCAGTTACCCAATTCGTGACGGTCTTAACCATGTCACGGGCGGCTCCCGCTGCGGAGTTCGCTGCTGCCGATACGGGTTTCGCCTGCCGCTGGCCCTTCTTAATAACTTTGACTGTTTTCTTCTCTGACATTTCCTTTTCCTATTTTCCCGCTTGTTTTGCTTTGAACGCTTTTTTTGTCCCGGAGTTCCGTGATTTCTTATAGAACGCGTTGCAGCGGGGTACTTGCAAAGCTAAGGCCGCAACGTGCGATGTTTCCTGTCAACCTGATTCCCCGAGTGATCTCTAATGAATTAGACGCCTGGAAGCGTAATCCGGTTACACTTTTTCAGGAATTTGCCACCTTTTGGAGGATAGGCTCCCTAAAACGTCTACTCTGCACCACTAAACCGCCGTGCTTGTGTTCCATATCGAGCTTCCAGATTTGTTTGTGTGTTTGGTAAACGAGCAGCGCCAGACCCACAGCCGCACCGATGTTTACGTACTTCAAGCCATTAATCATGTGACGCGTGCCAAACTGAACCAGCAGGGCGTTGATGACAATGAGCGCCAAACGAAATTCCGTCGGTCCAAACTTTAAGAAACTAATTTTTAGTCGGTCGGTGGCAGCAAACGCCAGGAACGTGCTCAGGTCGTAGGCGCCGAAGAGCATCAGCATAATCAGCAGCTGCAAACGCGATTTTTCCGGGAGGATGAACGCGTAACCAATGATCACCGAGCTCATGAAGAAATAATCGAGCAGGTGATCCATGTAATAGCCCCAGCGCGCGAGGCCGGTGTTTCGATACTTGCCGATCTTACCGTCGTAATAGTCAGTGACATACTGAAAGAAAATCATCAGCGAAACTGCCCAAAGCCAGCGGATGTCGGTCGCTGCGAGGGAGCTAAAGGCCAGAATCAGAAAAGACCAAACGAGTGTGAGCATGGTCAAATGATGAGTTTCCAGCCAACGCGGTATTCTGGGCAGCACATGCGGTATCAGGCGGCGTTCCAGGGGCGTAAGAAATGACGTATTGGTTTTAAAGGCACCGGCGAATTCCTGGTTTTGCATAATTACCTCTCTAGCGAAATGATCCCGGGGCCTGCTCTTGCAAGACAAAGTCCAACTGGATTTCACAGCCGTTCTTCGTGGATTTGGCAAAAAAGCGAAGGTAACGGAATTATTTTCGAGTGGATTTCAGAGGTTGGCTTGGTTGAGCTACGCCAAGTGTCGTCTTTTTCGGTGATTATCTACTTGACACGGGGTATGCCTGTAGGGTACTATCTATCTATGGGCGAACGAAACAAACAAGTTAATCAGGGTCAGGGTCGCAAGGTTCTTCGGCTCGGACTCTCGCCTTTAGCCGTTCAGCCACTTCTGGCGCAATCGCGTAATCAAGCAACTCGTCCGATGTCATTTCAATCGGTTGTTTCTCGTTAATACTGTCATCTTCTTCTTGCATAAGAGGCTCCAAGTGAAACATTCAAAATACTCTGCCAAGAAAGCTCCCGCTCAAAAGTCAGACATGGACTTGATGAAACTCATCGCCAAGTTTGACACTGACGAGAAGTGCCGCATAACGCTTGAGAAGCTTCGCTGGCCTGAGGGCGTTCGCTGCATCCGCTGCGGCTCTGAAAAGATTTCGCGCAACTACAAACGCAACCAGTTTGAGTGTACACCCTGCGGCTATCACTTCTCTGTTACCGCTGGCACAATCTTTCACGATTCCCACTTGGCACTTCGTAAGTGGTTTATCGCGATCTATCTCATCTGCGAATCCAAAAAAGGCATCTCCGCTTTGCAACTCAAGCGCGTGTTGGGTGTAGCGTACAAAACGGCTTGGTATCTCTGTCATCGCGTGCGCGAAGCGGTTAAGGATGCCGATTGCGCGTTGCTTGGTCTTGAGAGCGGCTTTGTTGAATGCGACGAAGCGTTTATAGGCGGTAAGGTTAGATGGATGCATAAAGCGGAACGCCAACGACCTAGCGGCGGCACCAGCGGCAAGAGCGTTGTCTTTGGCGCGATTGAACGCGGCGGCAAAGTCAGGCTTGAGTATGGCGGTCAGGATGGAGTTAAGAAAGAAGCTCTCCGCGCTTTCCTTAAAGCCAAGCTTGCCGAAGAAACTCAAATTATCTCTACCGATCAGCATGGCGGCTATGTTGGAATTGGTGACGACAACACGATCCATGTTTCGGTTGACCATAGCAAGGGCGAATACGTGCGCGGCTTGGCCCACACCAATACGCTTGAGAACGTATGGTCGCTGTTCAAACGGTCTATTGTTGGCTCGTATCATCAAATCAGCATGAAGCATATCGACCGCTACCTTGATGAGTTTGAGTTTCGATTCAACAATCGACACAACCCTTTTCTGTTTCGCGACACGTTATTGAGGCTTCTGCAAACGTCTAATATCGAATACAAAAACCTGACAAAAGATGAGGCCGCATAAAGAGATTACTTGTGCCGTCGATATTCTTTGTAACTTAAGTATGCCGCCGGGCCTAAGCCCAGCAGCAATAAAGCCACTATCCAAAAACTGACCCAGTTTTTACTCATGGGCTATAACCAACCAACCTCCCCAAGAAGAACGCCGAATCCTGAAACTCTGATGAAGCAGTATCAGTTGATGGTTGATACCTACCTCAAATATCTAGACATCACGCTCAAGTTCGTAATATTTAGCTACGCTGTCACCGGAGCAATTCTGTCTTATTACTTATCGCATCCTGCTGAAGGGATCATGAGATTTGCGTTGCTGTTTCCCATACTTTTAAACGGCGTGTTCGCCTTTTCTTGTTTCGTTGCCGCGCGTTGGAATAAACCTATGATTGAAGAGGTAGAACGAGTAACTCAATTGCTTCACCTAAAATCATTTCCAGACCCTGCCTTTTTGAGCCATGTCCTTAAAATCTTTGGTTGGCTTTTCATTGCCGTTACAGCATCTCTCATAGTGGTTACGTTTTCCCGCCTTTAGTCTACCTTGAGTTGAAACGTCGAATCTGGAATACAAAGAACTCACGAAAGAGGAGGCCGCCTAGCTAAGCCCGCGGGGAAATCGCCTTACAGGTTGCTAGATGGTGCTCTCCAAACTTGTCAGTGAGAGTCAATGATGAGGCGGTATCATCCATGTCCAGCACCTCGACTTCTCCGAGAAGAAACTGAAAGCATCCGACTACCCTCCCTTTACCTACAATATCAAGCGGTACGTTAGCGAGGTTTTTTAGTCGGTGCCCAAATCCAGGTTGCCCATTCTTATCTATGAATCTCTCTTTGAAAATTTCGCCTTTCTCGGCAACCGATACGATGTTTCTGTCTTTGAGCATCGTCGCTAGCCGGATTGTCGCAATCTGAACATCTTCCCTGCGTTCGTTTTCGATCTCAACCTCTAATGTGATGTATGCCCCTTCCCCTGTGGCCCAGTCCCTCATGTCGTAGATGAACGCGTAAGTGGCCTTTATTTGCATTTTTAGTTTAGGGTACTTGGCTCGTAACTCTCGGTTAGAGATCTCAACTTGTGGGATTACTCTTATTGTTTGATCTAATCTGGGCGAAGCCATTTCGATGAACAGCCCGTCGAAATAAAAACTGTTGCTGTTATTAAGAATTGCAACCGCTCCCGTTCGGTCAAGCGGTTGCGTAATCGTTAACCAGCCAGTCTCCCCAATGGTAAGGTTCTCAAGTTCATCGGTTGTGATTTCGGGCGTACCGCCTAATCGACCATTCGCAAATCGGATTGATCCACGAATACCAGTCGCGTGCATGGGATATACAGAGGCGCTAGAGAAACTAAAACGAAAGTCAATGAACAGCGGCTCTTGCAATAAGCTGTCATCTGTAATCCAACCATCTGATTGAATGTATTTAGGAACGGCGTTCTTTTGCGTGTCAGCAAGTTCCTGTAGCCAGGTGAACTCGTCAATCTTCGATTTCAACTGCTCTATCTGCCCATCGCGTGCTGAAATTTGCACCCCCGCAGTTTGGTTGTGCTCTTGTAGTCTTCTAACCGCTGATTCAAGGTTGCGAATAGTTAGCTGGCTTTCTTCCTGATTAACATCTCCCGGCGGTAGCCCGGCGGCGGTTCCCCCTATGGCTTTAGGGCGACGCGCGACATTTACCGCCCATGCCGTCACGAGAAAGCCAATTGCCAGCAGCAAGAATAAGCCAGCACCGACAAACGCCGCTTTGTAGAACGGTACGCCCGTAATATAGGCAGAACGCGCAACAAAAAACGAAATCACACCCGCACCTCCGGTTAGCACCAAGGTCGCGAGAAGGCTGCCAAGCGTCTGGTGAAAAACGGGGCGCACATCGGATTGAAGAATCGACATGAGGCAAGACCACCTTTAACTGACAGGATTGTTTTTCCGACATACGTCGAAAAAGCTGCCAGAAAAACAGGTGGTATCTTACCTGATTTATCCCGCATCAAGTAGATAACCCCCCTCTTTTTCCGGCTACCGCGGGACTAGAGCCGGCGAACCAGAGGCTGGGATGGAGGTAGTGGTTTTAGATAAAGACGACTGATTGCGACGTGGGTATTTCGAAGCGGCGGCGGCAACGATTACAAGCCAGCATGTCGTCGATGCGGACCATGTAGTCGCGAGATTTTTGAAAGCGGGCGCGGTCCTGCTCGTTCGCCCCCCGCGGGGGCGCGTTCTTTTTGGTCCGCTTCAGCCAGCGCACCTGATACTCGCCACGCTCGCGACAGTGGGGACAACTAAAAGTCGCTTTTTTTAGTTCCTGCTTTTCGTTGAAGAAATCTTGTTCGTTCATCTTATTAGGTCTTTGGTCTTTGGTCTTTGGTCTTTGGTCCTACGACCTGCCGTCTGCTCCTGCTTCCTGCTCCTGGCGCCCGCCGTCTGCTCCTGCCGCCTATTGTTTCTCGTCCAACTCGCGCAGGTAACGAAAGCTGTAGATGCCCGTATCGTGACCATCGCTCCAGCGGAAGTTAATCGCATAACGCCCGACGAGGCTTAGGTCGTTGATGATCAGCTCTTCAGCTATTGACTCCGGTTTCAAAACTCTCTGCCCTGTCCACTCATTCACGCACTGCGCACAAGGACAGGCCCGCCGCAACCCGGCAGCAGTAAAGCGACTGACATGAGCGTCAGCCCAGGTGATTCGCAGACCAGCGTCCCCCTCCTGTTTGATTTCGCGGGGCTCGATCGCGGAACTCCTTTTTTCACCAACGTCCATCATTGTGCTTTGTGTCGTACCGCTACGAATGATTTCTCGTGCGGTTAAGAGCCTCTTCCACAGCGCGCGCTTTCACTTTGAAATGCGAGGCGTTCCAAACGACCTTCCCGTTTTCGAGTACCAGGACCTGGGGCGACTCGTGTCGGACGCCGGTCTGCTTCTCGATCTCGCGCGAAAGTTCGCGTGCACGTTGCACTTCCACTAGTACCACCTCGCCTGACACTTGCTCCATCTCGTCGTACGCCGCCGCGCTGATCGGGCAGGTCGTACTGTGCTTAAAAATAACTACCCGCTGCTCCTGCGATCGTGTAAGCAGATCCGTGAATTGTTCGGCTCCCGTAACCTTGATGAAATGATTTCCCATAAACCTTCCCCTGGAGCGTAAACCCGGCTCGCAATTAAGTTAAAGCTGCACTTGGGATTGATATTAGCCTACTCACTCAAACTATTGCCAATTGCCAATTTTTCTCATTGCCGATTGGCGATTGCCAATTGCCGATTGAAAAGCGATTTAGTGTTGCGTCTCAGGACTTGCCAGCCCGCGCTGGCCAAGATTTTATTGCGATCCCCAGTCATTTCGCCAATCGGCAATCGGCAATCGACAATCGGCAATCTGCAATTGGCAGTTGCTATCACAAAGATCCTTGTAAAGAACTGTGCTAGGCCGCTCCCGGATCTGCTTGACGCTTGCACCGGACAGTCATAGCTTGACGACGCTCGATGCTTATTGAGAAGCAGTCCGGCTGACCCCGACTTCACACTCGTATGGGGTTGAGCTCACGACGGATCAATTGCTTCCCCAAACCTTGGCAACGTTGTAGACCCTGAAACCTATACCTCACAAAGGAGACCTCATGTCTAGAACAATCCCTCATAGCGATCAACTCAGCCGCAGCGGAATGGTGCTGATCTTTTTGTTAATGATCTTTGCGATACCTCAACAGGTCCGCGCCGATGAAGTCGGAATTTGGAACTTCAACGATTCCGATCTGAATGTCGACCATGGCAGCGGCTCGTTAACAACGAATTTCAATCTGGCAAATGTGGTGTTCACGCTCGGCGGAACGTCGATTAATGCTCGACTCGGCGACGCTGCCGGACAGTCTGTAACGCTGCAGGGGGGAACCGGCAACGTTAACAACGGCCGCAACCTAACCCTTGGTCTGAGCACGTTCGGTTATACAAACATTATCGTCACCTTCGCGTCGCAAGGTACGGCCACTGGGTTCACCAGTAATCAGTTTCAATACAGCCTGGATGGAATTACATTTATAGACTTTGGTGCGCCCTATGTTCCGGCCACTTCGTTCGCGCTGTTTACTTTTGATCTAAGCAGTATTGCGGGCTTAAACAACAACCCGAATGCCGCGTTCCGGATCGTCTTTAATGGAGCCTCTTCGGCTTCGGGGAACAACCGGATCGACAACCTGGTCGTGGAAGGCACAGCCATAACGGAGCCTGTGCCGGAACCAGCATCGCTGTTCCTTCTAGGCTCCGGGTTAACTGCTTTGGGCGGTTTGATCAGAAGGCGTCAGAGAGTTAACGCCATTCACCGACGATGACAAAAGGCGCCCAGTAGAATGGCGCGCTGTACTTCTTCCCAGTGATGAGCGAGAGCTGGGCGCCGCGCATTGCCGCAGTCGGAGAGGTCGATTCGGTACCGGTCGCGAGTAGTCGTTTGTAGAAGTCTGTCATCAAGTCGGCAGTCGACTTGTCGGAAACGGACCAGAGGCTGACTCCTACGGTGGGCGCACCCGCGTACATGAAAGCGCGGGTTAGTCCGATCACGCCTTCGCCACGCTTTTCTTTGCCTAAGCCAGTTTCACAGGCGGACAGCATGACGAGAGGCGAACCGAGGCGCAGGTTGAAGACTTCGTCAGTGCGGAGGAAACCATCGCCGCCGCGATTGCCCACCAGGGACAGCACCAGGCCGGTAAATTGCGGACGTTCGGCATTGAGCAGGCCGTGAGTGGCGATGTGGACGACGCGGTACTTTGTCACATCCCGACTCAGCAAATTGTCCTCGCTGGCTTCGAGGTCGAGCCAGAGATCTGGCTGTCCTCCCGCAGTCCGCGAGAATTTAACAATCTGCTCGGCCTCGGTACGTGTTCCGGCAAGCCGGGCGAGAGGTAGACCCTGCATCTTCGCTGTTTCTGCTGATGCCGCGGCGTCTGGTCCGGCCACGTCTGTCAGGGCGCTCTGGATACCAAGACCACGCGTTTCCGTGCCAGTTGTTGCGGCGACCGCCGTACGCGCGCGCGCATCGTTCGAGTTGAAAACCGGATCCGCGACAATCAACATGGCGCGGCCCGCAGGTTTATTTCCCTGCTGGCGAATGGCTCCAATCACGGAAGCCGAGGGCGCATAAACAATCTCATTTGATTTGATCAGATAAGGCAACGAAGAGTAATCAGCGCTGGTAGGGCTTTTGACGAGAGCTTCGAAAGGAATGTAGTTGAGACCGCCATCAGCCACTACCAGAAGTCGCTTCTCGCCGATCATGGCGCTGGCGGGTTCAACGGCCGCTTTATAGACGGCGTTTGCGGCCGCAACGAAACCAGCAGCGTCTTCTGAAGCGGAAATCACGCCGAGACCGCGACTCGGATCGGCAACATCAATGCCGACTATCCGGCGCTGCAACCTCGAGGGAATCAGCTGCGCCCGCAGACTCGCAGCGAGATTGTCCAGCGTCAAACGCGGCGGCAGCTTGTAGAGGCGCAAATTCTGAGAATCTGCCGCCCACAGAAACGACGTTTCAGGGCCGAGGCTGTATTCGAGCAGGACTGTCTTGTCATCCAGTACCTTCTGTTGAACTTCAGCGAGTGATAGTGGTTGACCGCCGGTTAGGGCTGCGTAACGCGGACTGGCCAGACGGATCTGGTTCTCGATCTCATCGTATTCAGTCTGTAGTTTGTCTAATTCTGATTCAAGATCCCCCGCTTTCTTTTTTGGTTCACCGGGGGCCACGATGATCCCGGTCAGCGTTTCGGCAATTTCCTGTTGTCGCTCGAGGTTCTCCTGTTTGCGTCGCACCAAATCGATCGGGATGCCGGTGATAAGTTTCGCATCAGTTTCGCTCAGAAGATCCAGGAGGGAACGCGCGCGCGCTTGTTCCGTAATGCGAAACGCTTCCGCAGCATACTCGAGCGCCTTGCCCGAAAGGGGCGCATCCGGCGTAGCCGCGAGCAACGCCATTTCGGCAAGGGAGCTGGCAGCTTCGTCGAAGACACTTTTTGTGGTGGATAGAAAAGTTGTGCGAGCTTCGTCCGCACGTAAACTTCCCTGCCGCAGGGTTTCAATCGTCTTCAGTGCGTCGCGATAATTGGAAATCGCAGACTCGCGTGCAGTCGTGGCTTTCCTGGGATCCTTCTCCTGGGCAGCTTGCAACCATAAACTGCGGCCCAGGCCTCGCTGCGCCGGCCAGATCAAATCAAGCCGCTTATCTTCCTGGGCGCCCTTCACCGATTCGGAATAATACTTACTTGCATCTTTCAGTTTGCCTTGGCGCAGGGCAACGTCGCCCAAACTAATGCGTGCCGCGGCACGGAAACGGCGAGTTTGTCCAAGCTTTGCGACGGAGGCGAGGCTCGCACCGCTTGCCTCAAAAGCATTCTGGAAATGTTTCTTCGCTCCCTCGAGGTCGTTATTGAAGTAACTGATACGACCCATGCCCAGTTCGTACGTCGAATACACGATTGCCGTGCGATACAGATCAAGCTCTTTCTTGACTTCGAGTAAGGAAATGACTGCGCTGGTGGGCGCTGCCACATCCACACGCCCCGTTGAGATGCTGCCTAAAACTCCGCCCAAACCGCCAAAGCGACGTGTTGATCTGGAGGCCGCGCTTTCCGGTTTCTTGACGCGCATTTGGCTGTACGCAGCACTGGCTTCGCTCAAGCGACCGAGACGAAAATTCGTGTCCCCGATTTTTGCGAGCACAAGGTTAGCGTTAAAGTCGGTATCGCTCGCGGTGGCCGCTGCTTCGGTGGCTGCGCTGGCGTCAGAACCAACCATGCGTGCTGCACCGCCGGCTGCTGCTCCCGCCTGCTGTTCCTGAACGACCGCCCCGGAGAGGGCCTGATAAGCCTTCTGAAAGTGATCGAGGGCGACCTTGTGCTGACCCTGCCGCAGATAGAGGTCACCAAGTTCATTATGGGCCGCGCCGATGCCGCGCGCGTTCTTGGAAGTTGTGTAAAGATTCAGCGCGGTTTGCAGATGGCCCAGGGCCTCCGCAGTCTGCCCGCGTTTCATCAGTTTCCTTCCTTGCTGCAGCGCAGAACCAGCTTGATCGGTTTGTGGAGCGGTTTCTGCTGCCGCAGTGGTATGACTCACAAACGGCTGGGCCGCGAGGAAAAGACCTACGGCGAGACTAAGCGCGATAATGCTGGCAGATAAATACTTCATGGCAATTCTCACAATTTTGGACTAATCAAACACTACTGCTGTTTACTTGTGAATGAGATCAAGCACAGTAACGAGCGTGCCCGATTTCGCCGAAGCGCTCATCAGAATCAACGAAGGCTCAGGTTCTTGCGTACTTAATCCGAGGCCTCGCTCGATGGCCTCGCGCTCGGGTTCGGTTTGCGCCTTGCCGAACCTGCTGGCTGTGGAGGTACGCAACGGCTCATCAAGTTCTTTTTCCAGTCGCGCCCACAACTCCGCACTGGGCTGAATTGGACAGGTGCTTTTCGCATCACTGCAAAAGGCGACGAGCTCATCTTCAAGAGGAATGCCGGGCAGGGGCTCGCGCGTGAACACGAAATAGAGTCGTTCGTTTCCGGCGACTTCGTCAAAAACGAACCAGCGCAAGCGCTCTTCGCTTGCGGTGCTGGAAGGAATCTCGAAAGGAATATGGGCCTGAATGTAGTTTCCACCTTCATCAAGGTCTTTGTGCGGATAAACCATCACCGGCTTGCCGCCGTTCGTAGTATTGAAGATGTAAAGGTAACCGTCGTTGTTCGTTTCTAACAAGACCCGCACGCGATCGCCCTTGCGAAAGGTGCGACTGGGATCTGTTCGTACCGTAAGTCCGAGTGAATCCCGAGTCAGTAACGTAAGGCCCACGCCTAGCTTTTGCGGAGTTGCTTTGCCAGGCTCCTCTTTGGCGATTGGGCCCGGGGTAGTTCCACCGCCGGTACCTCCGCCGGCAGGTTTTACGGGTTGCGCTTTGGGCCGGCGCCGGGTTGGCCGCGCAGCGGGATTACCTTTGCCACTCTTGTCGCCTGGTTTGGGACGCGTTGTCATGAACGCGCCTCGTACATCCTCTTCCTGGTCTTGCGTGATGGCCACGACGGTGCCGAAACCGGCGAGACTCACCATTGCGAATCCGCAAATGAAGGCCTTGAATCTCATTTGAATCTCCTTACGGACAAACCTGGTCACTTATGTTGAATACGAATGCGAAATACTATTGGGCTCGTCGCTGACTCGCCTCGCGCAGCTTTGACGGCGGCGTAAGGCTCGGTCGCATTTTTGTCGTTGACCTCGATCACGGGATCACTTCCCCGATGTTTCGCCAGGAAGCTGGTCAATTCCCCTTGTTCAGTTTCCGATAATGGATTCCCGGTTGCCGGTTCGGTGAAAAATGCCGGTTCGGTGATCGGAGTGGGGGAAAAAATGATTGTGTAGTCCTCTGTTCCCGCCTTCTTATCGAGTTTCAACCAATGTTCCAGGCCACTGGGAAAACTGAAGTCAACGCCCTTAGCAACTTGATTGCTATCGAGACCCGAAATCTCCGCCGGCCTCGCCGTTAGGAACGCGGTGAGTTTGTTTTGATCACCCGGCCCCACGATATAGAGGTAACCGGGTTCTGCAAACGTGAAATGAAACTTGAACGACTGTTCTGAAGCCAGCGGTACGCTGCCCGCCACCCTTACCGGATCTCCAATTATCGATTCTGGAAGTAACTCCAGCCAGTACTGCGCCACTTCTGTCGTTGCCGACGTTCCTGAAGTTCCGGCAACATTGTTACCCGGCGTGTTGGTGCCGGCGCTTTCGCCCCTTGAGCCCGTTAACATTTTTACCGCGAAGAATCCGCCGACACCTAATACTAACAATACAACCAGACCCACAACCGCCAGAATGATTGCTCGACTTCCCCCCGTGGCTGGCTTAGCTTGCGGCATTGCCGCTGAAACCGCACGAGGTAGTGGCACGTCAACCTTGGGTCTTTGCTGCGGAACTGTGATGACTGAAGGAGGCGCCGCGGGCGACCCTTCGGCGACATCAGGCGTCCTTGCCGGAGTTCCAACTACCTGGGGCGCGGTATGCGATGCGCGCTCGTGAGGTGTAGTGGCTGGCGAATCCAACGTTAAAATTGTCGGGGCATCAACGTCAGCGCTCGTACTACGCGCTGAAAGATCGGCCGTGTGGGCCTCTGACTCAACCGCTCGCGGAATGTCGGGCATCGTGCGATCGAAAACGGTTCCGCTGGAATTGACAGACGCACGCAATTGCGTCGCAAACTCACCGGCGGTCCTAAAGCGATCGCCACGGTCTTTCGCCGTCGCTTGACTGATTGCATCACCAAAAGCTCGCGGCACACCAGGGACGGTCTCGTAAACCGGAGGCGGAACAACTGAGACGTGTTCTCGCCGTAGCTCAAATAACGTTTGACCGGTGTAAGGGCGCTTACCCACGATCATCTCGTAGCAAACGATACCGAGACTGTAGATATCGGCGCGACCGTCGATCTCAGAATCTCCATCGCGCGGCAATTCACCCCACTGCTCAGGCGACATGTAATGCGGTGTCCCCAGCACCTGGCCGGCCATCGTCAACGCCGTATTGCCGCCGCCGTCGCCTCCGGCAATTTCACGCATCTTGGCTATGCCCAAATCGAGCAGCTTGATAACGCGTTCACCGTCGTTCGACTTTCCGATCATGATGTTATCGGGTTTCAGATCGCGGTGCACCACTCCCATTGCGTGGGCCGTATTAAGCACACTCATGATTGGCTCAAGCACCTCGACAACCTCTGCCGGAGATAAACGGCCACGCTTCTTGATTTCATCTCCAAGGGTATGCCCTTCGACGTACTCCATTACCATGTAGACGGTGCCGTCGGAGGTGGTTCGCAAATCGTAAACGGTGACCGCGTTCGGATGGCGGAACCGTCGTGCCGCTTGTCCTTCTCGCTGGAAACGCCGCAACCATTCCGCGTTGGTGCGTACCTCGGGCGGTAAAATCTTAATGGCTACGCGATCGCCCAGCAGGATGTGCCGCGCGCGATAAACGGCGCCCATGCCGCCCTTGCCGAGCAACGCCTCCACCTGATACTGGCCATCAAGGACAGTGTCGACGAGGGACGAAGGATCGTCCTCCAACACCTCGCCGTGAGTGGGACAGAAGCCCAGAGTATCTTCGTATCTTGTTTTGCAGCTGGGGCAATACTTCATGAAAGGGTGCACTCAGAACGGCTGGCGGGGCTCGCGATAAGGGCGCCGGGCGCTGAATCTCGGTGCGAAATCCGATCCGACTGAACGAGGCCGTAGTTTATCATAACCAGACCATTGCCAATTGCCGTTTGCCGACTGCCGCTGGCCGATTGTTTGCTCGATACCGACTCGTTTTGCGTAATCGTCAATTGCCCGAGACTCGCCAATTAAAGAAACGAGACGCCCACTACGTAAAGCACGAAGTCGGCTATAAAGTGAGCAATGATTGCAGACTCAAGCCCGTACTTACGATAAAGCAAGCCAAAGCCAACGGCAGCTATTCCATTTAGCGCCAGGGCTGCAGCTACAACCAGAGGAGTAATCGGCATCACCATCGCAGCCGATGGCAGATGTCCCAGGCCAAACAAAATCGCCACGACAATGTTGGCGATCCAAAAAGCTCTTGATGTCAGGACGTTCGCCTGATCTCGCAACATCTTTCCTGCAATCCAGGCGATCAAGGTCACGAGGAAAAAGCGCATCAAGAGCTCTTCGTAAATTCCGCCATAGAAGCAGACGAGCACGCGCTTCCAAATCGCGACTCGCGCCGCCGCCACAAATGGAAGTTTGGGAAGCAACGGAACCAGCAGCAAAACTAAGCCGAGAAGAACCACGCTTATCACGAGGCCTACAATCAGGCCGCCGAGTGCACTTCGCCGCCAACTCGATACGAGACCTTTTCCGTCGACTAGCGCCTCCAATATCGGCGTCCCCAGCCCCAATCTCCTTCCCAACTTGAGACCGACAAAGATCATGACGGCTATAAGCAATAGGTTCTGGACAACTCCGATTGCGATTAGGAAAGGGAGAGGGAAGGGCGGCGGCGCCGATTGCTGATGCGCTGAGATTACCGGCCCGAAGATATCAACGACGAAGGGAATTGCTGCGAGGACTGAGAAAACTGCCGCAAAGAAGAGCAGCCAGAAGAGTCGCCAGGGGAATTGCGGCTGACTTTGTACAGACACTTTCTTATTTGTAAATCTTTCTAGCGTACTCGGCGACCATGCGGTCACTGTTGAATTCGGGCACAAGGCTGATAATCGATCGCTTCATCATCGCAATCCATTTTCGCGGCAGGTTGTTCTGATCGCGGTCATAGTAGGTGGGAATCACTTCCTGTTCGAGAACGCGATAGAGTGACTCAGCATCGCCTGCATCAACTAGTTCCGCCTCACCCTCGGCCGGCGTACCACCAATCGCAAAACCATTTGTGCCGTCGTAGCCTTCCAGCCACCACCCATCGAGCACTGAGAAATTTAGTCCGCCATTCATTGCGACCTTCTCGCCGCTGGTACCAGAAGCTTCCAGTGGGCGGCGGGGAACGTTCAACCAAACATCAACTGACTGCACCAACTGCCGGGCGATCTCCTGATCGTAGTCCTGAATGAAGACCGCACGGTTTTGCACATTCAGGATCGTACTTCCAAAGCGCGAGCTGCTGCAGGATCAATTTTGCCCCTTGATCCTGCGGATGTGCTTTTCCGGCAAAGACAAATTGAATCGGCCGTTCGGGATCTTTCATCAATCGCTGCAACCGTTCCGGGTCTGTCAGGAGCAGGCTCCAGCGCTTGTAAGCCGCGATGCGTCGCGCAAATCCGATCGTCAGCGCATTTGGGTCAAACATGCTGCGCGCGGATTCAGTGTATTCCGGATTCTCACCGCGTTCCTCACGCGCCTGATGAGATCGCTCGCGAATGAAAGCGATCAATCGTTGCTTCAGCAACGAATGCGCGGTCCAGAGTTCCTGATCGGAAAGTTGGGAGATACTTTCTTCCCAACGCGCGCGATCCTGTGCTAATGCAGTCCATCCCTCGCCCGCGTATTCCTCATAGAGTGTGCGCATCAGCGGCGCCACCCAGGTTGGCGAGTGCACGCCATTGGTGATGTAGGTAATCGGGATTTCGTCTAGAGGCTTGTCGGGCCACAACTTTTGCCACAACGAGCGTGAAACTTCGCCATGCTTACGACTGACCCCATTGGTCGAGCGGCACATGCGAATTGCGAGAGGCGTCAATCCGTAGTTCTCTTTCGAGTTCGCTGCATCCAACCGTCCCAAGGCAAAAAATTCTGCAGTCGCTTAATCCCAACTCGTGCGCGTATTCAGGTCCAAAGCATTGCCGCACCAGTTCGGCATCAAATTCGTCGTTGCCGGCAGCAACGGGAGTGTGCGTGGTGAAGACGCAACGTTCACGCACTAACTTTGACGCTTCACGAAAATTGATACCACGCGAGCTGATCAACTCTCGCGCCAATTCAAGAGTGAGAAAGGCCGAGTGACCTTCGTTTAGATGAAAGACACTTGGTTCGAAATTCAGGCGGCGCAATAAACGAATGCCGCCAATACCAAGCAACATCTCCTGGACAATTCGAGTTTCGCGATCGCCGCCGTAGAGATGGCCTGTGACCAGGCGATCGATCTCCGAATTCTCAGGAATGTTTGTATCGAGCAGATAGAGTTGCACCTTGCCGACGGCAGCACGCCAAACTTGCGCGCGCACCTTTCGCTTTCTGATCAGAACTTCAATCGCGAGCGGCGTCCCGTCGTCATCCTTGACCTGCTGCAGCGGCAACTCTTCGGGGTGGGTGTCTCCGTAATGCTCTTCCTGCCAACCTTCGCGATTAAAACGCTGCGTGAAATAGCCGTAGCGATATAGCAAGCCCACGGCAACAAGCGGAATGCCGACGTCGCTTGCTGATTTCAAGTGATCTCCGGCCAGCATTCCTAAGCCACCGGAATAGAGCGGCAGCGAGTTGTGAACCCCATACTCGGCGCAGAAGTAAGCGACCGGATGATCCGAGTTGAATTGCGTCGCGGGATCGCGGCTCCACGCGTGTTGCCGTGCTTGTGCGTCGATTAGGTATTGGTCAAAACGCTCGACCAGCTTGCGGACCCGCAGGATGTAAGTAGGATCCGTCGCCATTTGGGCGAGGCGATATTCAGAAGTGCGAGCCAGCAGCAGCCGTGGATTGTGTTCACTTTCTTCCCAGACTTTTGGATCAAGGTCTCGAAAGGTCGCCGCGCCATCCGGGGCCCAACTCCACCAATAGTTCCATGAAAGCCGGTCCAATTGCCGCAACGAAAGGGGTAACTCTTTGTTTACTTTCTTTTTTGTCAGTTCGTCAGTCGTTTCAATCATTCGTTTCGGGTCAAGCCGGGTTCAAAATTAGCGAGCCTTGATCTTAGGGTTAGCTACTGAACTTCTGATTGGCGATGAAGGTCTTCGCATCTCGCTGGAAAAAGACGAGCGATACTCGCCCAATGTTTTCATCGCTACGCAGGAACCTTTCAATTGCCTGGGAAGCGACGACGGCAGCTTCCGGTTTGGGATAACCATACGCTCCGGTAGAAATCGATGGAAAAGCGATTGAGGTGAGCGCGTGGCTGGCGGCAAGGGCCAGTGAGTTTTCATAACACGCTGCCAGGAGTGCGGCTTCAGTTCCGTTGTGGCGACCGTAAATAGGACCGACGGTGTGAATCACATGCATTGCGGGCAAGCTTCCGGCTGTAGTGATCACTGCCTGGCCGGTGGGCAACCCTTCCGGGTGGCTGGTGCGGCGAATTTCGCGGCACTCGGCGAGAATGTCAGGTCCCCCAGCGTCGTGAATGGCGCCATCGACGCCACCTCCGCCTAACAAAGTGGAATTGGCGGCATTAACGATTGCGTCAACCTGCTGTTGGGTAATGTCTCCGATTACGACAATGACGCGCCCGTCAAGAAACTCAAAAGCTGGTTTCATCTCGACCTGCAGTTTCATGGTTGCCGAGTGAAATGCTTTCGTTATCCTCACCTCGTGGCTCGACTTTAATTTCTTCAAACATGTCCTGACGGCGTAATGCTTCAGCGACTCCTTTAGCCTTGTGCTCGGTTAAAGGATGCTCCCCGTCCACGCTCGCGATTTCGAAGATACGATCATCAAGCATGACGACACCCAAAGATCCGAGCGTAACGCCCGGCGTAATTTGTATCTCATCCATGTTATGGATTTTGAAGTGTCCGGTCTGTTCGACCCAATCTTCCAGAAAGGGATCGCGTAGGGCGTGTTCGGCTTCAGATTCCGATAGGTAGGCCCCTTCTACAATTAGACAGTATTCGCGCACTGTGCCGGTGTGATCTAAACGAGAGTCATAACCAGTGACTCCCGGACTCAACATCATTCACTCATCTGTGCGTTTTTCTCACGAGCTACTGGTTGCCTGCTGGGGAACTTTACCATCGGATCTTGGCACTAGCAAAGCACATTCGAATGCGGATTGCGGATTGGGGATTGCGGACTAGCTTTTAGCAAAATGAATCGAGAATCGGCCGCTGACATTGCCAATTGCCGATTGCCAATTAGTCCCTACGTACCGATTCCACTTGCGAGCGATGAAATTGGCAATTTCCAGTATACGATCTTCGATTGGGTCCTTAGTTAATAACGAATTGGCAATTGGCAATCGTTTTGGTCGCTACCACTCCCGTACCGTACCGTTTTTTCGATTCACTTTTTTGCCAATCCGCAATCCGCAATCATAAACGCCGCCAGGGCGCGATACCCTGACGGCGTAGTAGTCACTTGGCCAAGGGGTAGGACCCTGGCATTTTTCTGTTGCGTTAGTATGCCTTTGCGTACTGTTCGTTAAGGGCATCCCGCAGCCTGCGAAAGTACGGACTAAAACTTACGAAGCCACTTCCCTGAAAAAACGCTTTGCCGCCCGTGTCGTTCGCAAGCCGGTTCAAGGAGCTTTGACCATAGCTCACGGCGATGCGGCTTTGACTCGTCAAACCAACGGATGGTGCATAGAACGTGTAGATAGCAACATCGCGCTTACGAGCATTATCAATCGCGCGATGCAAATCGAGCGTGTTGCCGGCAGCGCTTGAATCAAAGCCACGGGACGTATCCAGGCCATCCGAGATCAACAACAGGACGTTCTTGCCCTTGCCGGTTTCGAATTTCCGCAATGCTTCAACTACTTCGACGTACGGATTGAAAGCCGACGCACTGGTGGTCGACATGACCATGCGCAGCGAGCGTGCCGCTTTGTCCAGATCAGTAGTAAATGGCTGTCTCACCTGCAGCGTTCCGGTAGTGATGTAACCCACCATTACCTGGGAACCCGCCGGAAGTGAGCGAATAAAATCGCGCGTTTCGTCGAGCTCGTTTCCGACCTGAGAAACCAAATCATCCTGGATTAAAATCGCCAGGTTGACGGGAGCCAGAATGCGGCTCTGCACCTTGTCTTTATCGTTGTTGTCGGTCGTCTCTGCGAATGCGGCGACACTTGCAACCAGTGTCACGACGACGACAATCAAAAACGTAACCAATTTCTTGTAAAGCATAATACTTCTCCAAATCTCCCTGCTATTTCCGGTTACTACGATGCGAGTTGAGCAAAAAGAGATGGCTTGTCATCGGCCCATAACTTGGCAATTTAAGATCAGCTTCACCGCCAAGACAAAGAGTCGCCAAGACGCGAAGAAAGAAAAAACAAGACGGTAGACAATAAATTATTTTCTTAATTCCACGGACAGGATCAGGGTGTTGTTATTTTCTCCCTTTTGACTTTCTTGGCGACCCTGCGTCTTAGCGTTGAGGACGAATGTAGGCGACCCCTAATTCGAAACTGGGTCAACTTGCGTTTACCTTTATCCGTCGGATAAATTACTCCCAATCGGAGACCAGAGCAGGCAAGACTTTGCCTCTGCAGCACGATTGAGGCGGGCACCGATGTCCGCGTTCCCGGTATCCTTCGCCAAAATTCGCACACCTGAGAGGACTCTTTTTATGAAAACCTATTCGACAGAAGCAATCCGCAACCTTGCGGTCATTGGACACGGCGACGCAGGGAAGACGCAACTCGTAAGTTCGCTTCTCTACGTCGCCGGCGAAACGCCTCGTTGGGGAAAAGTTGATGAAGGCACCACGGTTACTGACCACGAAGAAGATTCTATTGCCAGGAAGATTACCCTCAATATCGGACTCGCCCATTTAGATCATCAGGACACAAAACTCAATTTTATAGACACGCCCGGATACGCTGCTTTTGTAACCCATTCTCGTCCGGCGCTGCGCGTTGCTGATTGCGCGGTTGTGGTAGTGGATGGGGTCAAGGGAACTGAAGTGCAAACGGAGAAGACGTGGGCCTACGCAAATGAATTTATCGTCCCGCGTTTTATGGTGATCACCAAACTGGATAAAGAACATGGCGATTTCGGCGCCGCGCTGGAGAGCGCGCAGAAAACCTTTAGCCGCGCCATCATTCCCTTCACCTTACCGATTGGCAAAGAAAAGGACTTTCGCGGCGTCGTTGACGTTGTTCACATGAAAGCCTACGAGCTCGGAGCCGACGGGCAAGCCAAAGAAATCGAGATACCCAGCGAGGGCCGTGATGTTGTGGAGAAGACGCGTGAGCGATTGATCGAGTTGGTTGCTGAATCTGACGATGCATTGATGGAGAAGTATTTTGAACAGGGCACGCTCGAAGAGTCGGACATTCTGCCAAACATCAATAGGGCGATTGCGCAAAGCAAACTTTGTCCCGTCTACGCTGTGTCCGCAATAACCCTCGTCGGATTAAGAGCGCTGCTTAATGGCATCGTGGAGTTCGCGCCCGATCCGGCGCACCATGAAGCGGAATATGGCCGCCCCGTAGACGGGGGCGCGGACGCCGAGCGCATCACACGCCGTTACAACGATAGCGAGCCTTTCTCTGCCTATTGTTTTCGCACTGTTGCCGATCCCTTTGCCGGTCGCATCAACATCATGAAAGTGATTAGCGGTCACTTGCAGAGCGATGCCAACGTTTTGAATTCAAGCCACGGTACGATGGAGCGCCTCGGCGCCCTCCATGCGATCCAGGGAAAACAGCTCGACAAGATCAGTGAAGCTCATGCGGGCGACATTATTGCTTGCGTAAAACTTAAAGAGACGCGGACCGGCGATTCGCTGTGCGATAAGCAGTCGCCCATTGTTTATGATCCGGTTGAGTATCCGGAAGCGGCAATTGCATTTGCGATCGAACCGAAATCGCGACAGGACGAGGAAAAAATTAGTGTCGCTTTGCACAAGATCCTCGAGGAAGATCCCGCGCTCCACTTCACACGCGATCCGCAAACGAAAGAGTTTCTGCTATCCGGATCCGGACAACTTCACGTGGAAACAGTCGTCGAGAAATTGAAGAAGCGTTACGGCGTGGAAGTCACACTGCACCCGCCGAAAGTTCCTTACAAGGAAACAATCACCCAGCGCGCGGAAGTACAAGGAAGGCATAAAAAGCAAACCGGTGGCCGCGGTCAGTTTGGCGACTGCAAGGTGATCTTTGAGCCACTGCCCCGGGGCGGCGGTTTCGTTTTTGAAGACAAAATCTTTGGCGGCGCAGTGCCGCAACAGTTTCGGCCGGCGATTGAAAAAGGAATTGTGGAGGCGGCCATGTCCGGGGCGATCGCCGGTTATCCCCTCGTGGATTTCAAAGTGCAATTGATCGATGGTTCCTACCACGATGTTGATTCCGACGAGCATTCGTTCCGCGCTGCCGGCCGCAAAGCGTTTCGCGCCGCCATGGAAAAAGTGAAACCATCGATTCTTGAACCAATCATGGATGTGGAGATCGCGGCGCCGCAGGAAAACAGCGGCGACATCATGGGCGATCTCAATTCGCGGCGTGGCAGGGTGCAGGGTATGGAGGCGAGCGGCAAACAACAACTAATTAAGGCCCAGGTGCCCATGTCGGAGATGTTGAATTACCAATCGACGCTAAACTCGATTACAGGTGCTCGAGGATCGTTCCATATGCAGTTTTCTCACTATGACCCGGTGCCAGGAAATCTCTCGCACAAGATCGTGGAGCAGTCGCGTGCTGAAGGCAGGATTCGCGGCGGCGAAGAAGAAGATTAGGATCCAGAGTAAATTCGCAAGTAAGGAAGGGGCCTGCCCCCGCTAGGTCGTTCGTCAGGCAACCTGCGATGTAAAGAAGCGACCAGCAGCGGGGGTAGGACCCCTAACCTGCAATTTTGGGCTTGCAAACAAAAATGGCCACTCGAGATCCCTTTCGAGTGGTCATCTTCATTGTGGCAACACCAACTCTTCCGGGGCAACCCGGCAGCGGCGCTACCTCGGGTGTTACTGCTCGCTGACCGGTTTCTTCATGCGAACGCGCGGCTTAATAGTTTCCTCTTTCAACGTGTAACCAGCAGGCAGCTCAAACAATGAGCGATCGGGCTCGGTACGGCTGATATTCGTCAGCTTGTAAGTAGTTTCGCCAAAACGTGGATCGCTGTGACGCGTCATCACCACTGTTTGGAGCTCGGGCGAATACCAGCGCTCACTCACAATCTCGATGGGGCGCTCGTTGCCGATTTCGCCGGCGGGAATCGTCAACGTGCTGCGCGAACCTTCCGCCTCGACTCCCTCGATCAATTGCTTTCCGAGCGCTTCCTTTTTGGCTTTACCTTCCCGCGCACCATGCCACTCCATGATCATCGGACCACTGGTCGCGATTTTTGAACTTACAACAGACCGTTCAATCTGAATACGATCGGCGGATTGCCTTTCAAATACCATTCCTGGTTTGTCTCCATCAGGCCCGGGTGTTTTCATTGTGAAACTAAAGTGCATCGGCGTCATCTTGCGTGCTGTTTGATTCCGCACATCAAGTGAGTAGTCGACACCCGCCACGGGATCGCTGATAAAAATGGTCTGTCCCGGGTCGCCGTCCGCAGCCAGAAGGCCAATAGCTTTGAAGGTTTGTTCCCGTCTGGTCCGACCCTCGCTGTCGCGATACAGCGTTGCCGTTGACTTGCGTACGATCCGATTACCGTCCGCCAGAACCTGCATGCTCTCGGTGACTGCTTGCGCGGAGTATGGCGCCCCGGTTACGCGTTTGCCGTCGTAACTCATATCGGACGAGACGAATACGAAATCACCGGTAGGTTGCGGAGCCGGTGTGCCGTGGACCCTGAGCTTATGCTCAATTAGCGCACGCTCGTCAGCAGTTTGTTTCTCCTGAGCTGTGGCTGTCAGAGCGGCGTTGCCATAAATGAAAGCTACCAAGGCGATTCCAACGAATAAGCGAGTTGTTCTTTTCATGACTCTTCCTTTGTTAAGGGGCTCTGGGCCCGGTATTAGTCTTAGGTTCCTGGCTCAAGGGCGCTACTGCACGAACCGAATGGCACGCGCTAAACCATCAGCGCCCATTAGAACATCTGCCTTTACCCGGCCGCCTGAGCGATCCATGTTCAAAGCAAAGCCCATGCTCACGATTGTCGAACGCGGCAATTCCACCCGCACCACTGAACCGCCGTCTTGAAGACTGGCTGAATTGACATAGCCGATGGGCATGAAATCAGTCGTAACTTCGGTCTCGGACAAGGCAACGACGCGCTGGGAAGGATCAGGCCTCACGTTTGAGTGACGAGACTTCGCTACGCGGCGTCGCTTCTGGTCGGAATCTCCCTCAGGCTTCACTGTCGCTAAGGGTTTAGGTTCCGGGCTGCTCACAAAAGGCCGCGGGGTATCAGCACCTTGTTTAGCCGCGAGCACCTCGTCAACTTTGGACCCAAGCGGAGCTCTCAAATTCCACGCGGCCACGCCAATTGCGAAAGCCATCAACAAAACGGCAGCGGCGACAAGACCAAAATGATTTCCACGTCGCCGTGGCGCTTGCCTTACGAGATGCTGTTCAGTGAACGCCGCCAGCACGAGACTCTCTACCTTCTCTGGCGCGCCTAACGAATTCATCTCCACAACCAATGCTCGCAAATTCATAGACAAGCTGCGTTCTTCGCTCAGTCGTGCCGCACATGCAAAACACCCGTCGCTGTGATGCAATGCTTCTTCGCGTAACGCTGCTTCAATCAATTGTTCGCGAGCGAGATCGTTGACGACATTTTCAAAGCCTTGGCAGTTCATGCGAAACACCTCGTCGAATTCATGGCGGTCGAAGCAGCTTCTTCATTGGCCGCCGGGCGCAGCTTGCTGATGAGCAATGAACGCCCGCGGTGGAGGCGGGATCGAACTGTACCGACGGCACAGCCAAGCACGGCTGCCGTTTCCGCGTAGCTAAGCTCCTGCAAGTCGCAAAGCACTACCACTTCCCGGTAACGTTCCGGCAGGGCCAGCACTGCTTTTCTTACTGACTCAATTGTTTCCGTGCGCGAGAGCTCGTCGAGCGGTCCGTCGTTTTGGATCAAAGACTGGGGCAGAACCGGATCAACAGCGCCAGGGTCACTGGCATCAAGTGGTGAGTAGAAACGCTCACGCTGCAACCGGCGCAACACGTGATTGCGCGCCACACCCAAAAGGAAGCTGTTGAGCGAGCCGCGTGTCTCGTCAAAATTACTGTTGTCGTGAATCAAGACTAGAAACACTTCCTGAGTGATGTCTTCGGCGATCGAGGCCGAGCCGGACATTTGCAGGGCGAACCTGTAGATACCTCTCTGCCGGCGCTGATAAAGAGAGGCAAGTGCATTGGGATCTCCGCCACGCACCAGCTGAAGCAATTCGCAATCTGAGCGTTCTTTTATGGTTTCCATTCAGGATAAGCGACTGAAAATGTGCGGCCACACTTAATTCGCCCGGAGAGCAAGGAAAGTTCCAGAATTTCAAGGGCTTGGAGTGTCTGGAGTCGTGTGAACAAGAATCATTCAACAAAAACCCTTTCTCAGGTTGTAACGCTATCTCGCAAGTTAGGAATGCGGCCTGCCCTCGCTCTTAAGTTGCTGCTCTACATTCTGGCGGTTTGGATTGAGGGGATAGGGCCTCGCAGCGGGGCACAGGAGCTTGTTACCAAACTATTCACTAAACTTCTTTCGGTACTCGGGCGAGCGTTGGCGCAAACTCAACCAGTCGTCAAACAGCTTGGGTTGCTGGAGCCAAACCCTGATCCATTCCACGATTTCTCTAGCAACCTTCCGATCCTGTTCGGCTACAATCCTGCTGCGTGCGACCAATTGCGCTTCCCTGCCGGCTTGCATTGCCACTTCGCGGAGTTCCCTCGACGTCTGCTCATTGCTTCCAGCCTCAGCATGTAGAAGCAGCTCATCGATCTTCTTGAGCGAGGCAGCGGCCGCAGTCAAACTTGTGAAGTCCAACTGTTGCGTCGCGATCAAGGCAAGGCTACGAGTGCGCCATTGCGTGTCGCAGTTTAAAACCTCCGGATGTCGCAGCACTGCACCTTCATCAGCTACCACGCGAGCAATTGACGCCGGACTCTCAACTGCTCCCGCGCCAAGTGTCTTGCGCAGCTCATCCTGAATCGCAAGCAGCTCGCGCTCACCAACCGACTCGCAATCGAGTGCTTCCCACACTTCGATGATCAGTTCCTGCCTGGTGCGCGCCTGCCACTTCGTCGCTTTCATCGATTGATGCTGTAACATGCGCTTAAGTCCAGATCAAGCATGCTTTTGATAGGCAGGAACTTACTAAGTTAAACTAACGAACGAAAAATCGTTTCAGAGATAGAGTCAGCGAATGAGATCTTATCAAGACCCTGGAAGGCGTTGCTTGCGGCCGGCGATATTAGCTATCGCGATGATTGCGTTAGGTGTTTGCTTCTCGCAAAGAACCCAGGCATTTCAGGAAACTCGAACCATTGGAAAGATCGAGTTCATTAATTTGAAGGGCTTAAATCCAGACGAAGTTCTCGCCGCGAGTGGTTTAATCGTTGGCCAGGCTTTCGATTTGAAAACTCTAGATGCGGCCGCACAAAAATTAGCTGATAGCGGTTTTTTCAAGAACATTAGTTATCGCACTCAGACCATCGGCAATGCCGTGACGATTACCTTCGTGGTTGAAGGGAGCAAGGGCGGGAACTCGCCGGTGCTATTCGACAACTTCATTTGGTTTACCGACGAAGAGCTAACACAGGCGGTGCGACGTGAGATCCCATCATTCAACGGAACGGCACCCAACGCCGGCGAGATGATTGATTCGATTACGGCTGCCCTGCAAAAATTGTTGATTGAACGCAACATCAAAGGCACGGTCGAGTACCTACCTTCCCAGGATTCTCCGGGTGCGGCCACCATGCAACACAGTTTCTCAGTTTCAGGCAATGCACTTCGTGTGTGCGCGATTCATTTTCCAGGCGCGCAAAACATTTCCGAAGCGAAGTTACAGAAGGTCTCTGCGGGTTTGGTGAACAATGACTATTCACGAAAGTTCTCGAGTCTGTTCGCTATCAAGAATCTCTTGCCTCTGTATCGGGAGGTGGGACAGCTGCGAGCGATGTTCCTGCCACCAGTTGCGATAGCCAGCGTTGAGCCGAAGTGCAAGGGTGGAGTCGATCTTACGATTCCCGTCGACGAAGGCGCTGTCTACTTATGGGAAAAAGCGGATTGGCGTGATAACAACGTCTTGCCTTCCGAAACGCTCGACAAAGAACTTGGCATGAAGAAGTCTGAAGTGGCCAATGGTCTCAAGATCGATTCAGGTTTAAATGCGGTCCGTCTGGCTTATGGACGCCAAGGCTACCTGGAACGACGCTTAACTCCCCTACCGGAGTTTGATGAAATCGCAGATCGCGTCACATATAAGATCGCTGTGAAGGAGGGTCCTCAATACAGAATGGGCAACCTCAGTTTGAAAGGCTTTTCTGAAAGCGCGGAAAAGCAGTTACGAAAGCGGTGGAACTTAAAAGCAGGCGTGCCGTTTGACGAAGAGTATGTTGGTGAATTTACCAGGAAAGTGACTTCCGATGTACTTGGCAGTGGATCGGTTGGAACTGAGCTGAGGACCGCCGTGCGGCCCAACCGGGAAACCCTGATGGTTGACGTCTTCTTCGAAGTGATCAAACCGAAGTGACAAGGGTTCTGTTAAGTGACGTTGTAAATTTCGCCGCTTTACTAATGATTGTCGATCTTCCCTACGTCAAAAATTCGGGCCAACTTCACACCGACACGGCGCGTCGAAGGATTCCTCATAACTCCCTGGGTGAGTCCAACTCAACCGATCTTATCGAAACTACAAAACTAGTTCCTGCAATCATCTTCTTTCTCTGCGCTGCTGCCTAAGCTAAACTGATTTTGTTCAATTTCAGCTATGACAATTCAGTTCTCTACTGCAGCCGGCGTCGAAGCTGTTCGCCGATTTCTCTCTAAAGTGGAACGAGCCTTTGCGAATCGGCCTTTTAGTCCGCATCCCCTGTTCAGGGGCGGACATGCACAAACACTTGCAGCCTATGCCTGGCCGCGTCTCTTCCGCTTCCGGACTCCGGCGGATGAGAAGCGCTTGTTTCAAGTAACGCCAGACACCCAGGTCCTCGCCTATTGTCGTTGGCAGCTCAGTCCCGTTGACCATCCCACGATCATTATCTGGCACGGAATCGAGGGCTCGAGCGAAGCGGTCTACATGCTGGCGACGGCGCGAAAAGCTTTTGCCGCTGGCTTTAACGTGGTGCGCATGAATCTGCGCAACTGCGGCGACACGGAACATCTCACGCCAACGCTTTATCACGGCGGACTAACTGAGGATCTGCGCGCGGTAGTGGCTGAATTGATTGAAGATGATCAGCTGAAGAAGGTGTTCGTAGTAGGCTATTCGCTGGGCGGCAACATGGTCTTGAAGTTGGCGGGTGAATATGGGGACGATCCACCCACGGAGCTGCTGGGAGTTTGCGCGGTTTCACCTTCCGTTGATCTCAACGCCAGCGCCGACTTGATTCTGCGGCGTTCGAACTGGCTCTATCATCAGGATTTTCTGAGGCGTTTGAAGGGTCGGATCTCGCGGAAGAAAAAGCTGTTTCCCGATCGCTACGACACGAGCCAGATCAGATCGATTCGCAATTTGCGAGAGTTTGACGATCGCTACACTTCGCGGGCGCATGGTTTCGCTGGCGCTGCCGACTATTACAATCGGGCAAGCTCAATTCGCGTTGTGGATCGAATCCGCGTGCCCACTCTAATAATTCACGGTAAGGACGATCCCTTCATACCTTTTGCGCCGCTAGCAGATCCGAGAATCGCGGCAAACCCTTACATTCTTTTGGTAGCTCCACCTCAGGGTGGGCACGTCGCCTTCGTCGCTACCGGGTCAGATGGTGAAGACAGGTTCTGGGCAGAGAACCGTGTCGTGGAATTCTGTAAATTAGCAGATCAGGAATTCTGCCATTAGTAGTGCGGACAATTGAGCTTTGAACTTTGTACTTTGAACTTTGGCCGTTTAGGAAGTTGGGCACGGGTTTTGGCGTGGGTGCCGAATCAAAGCAGAGTACAAAGCTCAAAGCACTAAGTTCAAAGCTCAATATCGGCAATCGGCAATCGACAATTAGCAATGAGCCTCAGGGTCCGAAGCGGAAGCGATACTCGAGCGAGTTCATGAAGCCGTTAACCATGCCCCGGGAGTCGCCCGAGGAATCCAGCACGGCAATCCAGTTCACATAAAGCGCATCCGGATCACGTCGCAAATACCCAAAGTATTGCATTACCACAAAGGCCTGGTTGTAGTACTTGTTGTAGACCTCGGGACTTTCCGAAATGTCGCGCAGCACTGTCGCTCGCGTACGCGTTCCGTTGCCGAGAGCTGCGATCCAGAAGTCTCGGTTAGGTGACGTTACTTGCGCTGTCAATAGGAGTGTGTCGACATACTGAGCGTCAGTGAGCCCATTGAACTTCGCGCCGAACGCCGGCCGGCTCATAAACTCAGTAATAAACGCCACCTTCGCCGCTTCCAACTCCGCGGCGCTGAGAAAACCACTGACCTTTGCCAAATCCGGAACGAACTCGACGTATTCAGGTTTGCGCCCAAAGCTCACCGGGTAGAAGCGATAGACGAAGTAACCTCGGTCCTGAAACTCTGGTGAACGGAAGAACGCCGACGAAACATGTATGCGATCGCAAGTGGTGTCCCCTGCCGGACAGTTGTTGATTACAGATTGCCAGGCTGCATTACCAGCTGGATCGGGTTCGCGATTGAGGAAGTCGAGATATTGCTGCCGGACGAAAAACGGAGTGCCATCAACCGGGTTCAATCCGTTGCTCGCTTCATTGTCGTTAATGGTAACCGTCGTTGTGCTCGGCGCTCCCAAACCACTGCCCACCGCATTGCTAAGCGTGAAAGTGAAACTCTCATCAGCTTCAGCGTAACTGTCATTGACGATCGGTATGGTAATCGTCTTCACGCTTTCACCCGCAGCAAAACGCAAGGTGCCAACCGCGTTCGTGTAATCACAACGAGCCGACGCGACGCCGTTTACCAGGCTACAGCTGTTCAGTCCCGCGGTATCAGTCGTCCGGTAATCAACGGTTGCCGCGGCCGTGGTCGGGCCTGAACGGAACACGTTGATTGCCGCGGTCCCACCGCTTTCCGTCACCGAGTAAGCGCCGAAGGTAAACTGAAGACTGGGCGTACCCGAAGCATGGGTCAAGGTGAGAACAATGTTTCCCGTGTCAGCTCCCGAGCCCACGTTATAACCATCAACAGCGATGCGATAGATTTGACCGGCGGGGGGAGCGAAAGTTACGCGGCTGCTAAGCACTCCTGCTTGTTCGTCATCATTACTGGTGACGAGAGTTAGAGAGTTGACGCTGTTGCCCGTGTAGACGGCAAGCAACGTATCGTAAGTGCTCCCTGAAGTTGTAATGGTAACCGTACCTTCAGTCGGAGCCTGCCACTTGTACCAAACTGAGGCGCCACCCGCGTTTCCATGATGATTTGGTTCGTTGGGCTCCTTGGTAGCAGCTATGTTGGATCCCGTTACTGCGCTGGTTTGCCCGCTAAGAGGCTGTGCGTTGGCAAAGTTGTCGTTGTTACCCGTGCCGCCTGCAACAGTGATGTTAACCGGAGCCGAAACAGTGCCATCGCCACTGTTATCAGTAGCTCTTGCGGTCAGCACATGTGGACCACCAGGGGCACTAATCCAAGTGAACGAATAGGGGCTGTCAACGTCAGTCCCGATCAAATTATTGCCTGCGAAGAAATCAACTTTGGTAATGGTGCCATCCGAGTCGCTGGCGTTGGCCTCAATCGCGATGTTGGCCCCCGAACTGAAACTCGCGCCATTCGCCGGGTTGGTAATGGTGACAGTGGGTGCTTGGCCGACGCTGATGTTGATCCGAAACATTCCGCGTCCGTGGGTTGCGGCAACGAGCGTGTTGTTCATCCAAAACAGTTCATCAACGGAACAGTTCGTGGGACCGTCGTTACTGGGCGACCAGCTGGCGCCGCCGTTAGCACTCGCGAAGACTCCCACCTCAGTTCCCACGTAGAGAAAATTGGGGTTGGCCTGCCAGACAACTATCGAACGCACCGGAGCCGCCGGAAGGTTGTTTGTGATGTTGGTCCAAGACGCGCCGCCGTTATCGGTGCGCCAGACATTGTTCGGGCTAAAGCCGCCAAAGGTTACATAAACGCGCTGCGAGTTGGTGGGATCGACGGTGATGCGCGTGTTACGACGTCCGTCCGGCAAGCCTGGCGAATTTGAGTCTACCTGAGTCCAGGTGGGATTAGCAGCGGTGCCGTTCGTCGTGACATAGATGTTTCCGTTGTTGTGGCCCACCCAAACGATGTCGGAATTGCCTGGAGCCACTGCAATAGCGCTGATGTTTGGACCCACGGTGGTTTTTACATTGGACCAATTTAGCGGAAAGCCCTTGGCGTTATTGGTGCGCCAGAGATTGGCTCCCCCTGCCCACAATATGTTTGGATTGTTCGGATCGAGGATAAACGGCGCAATGAAGTTTGTGGTCCCGCCGGAAACGGCATCGGTTATGCCCTGATAAATTGTCGCTGCCGTACCGCCGCCATCGGTGCTGCGATGTAATTGCAGCCATTGGAACTCGCCGAAAAAGAAGCTGGGATTGGTTGGATCTGAGGCACACCAACCTCCGTCGCCTCCAGCTACGGAGTCCCAGGTTTCCGTATTGCCAAGATAACGCAGGGTACCGTTGTCTTGAGTGCCGCCCACGATAACGCCACTCGAACCATTGCCGGCGGCGCCATAGAACTGAGTGATGCCGAGATTGTTGTTGAGTTCCTGAGTGACCACAAAACCAGCGTTGATGTCAGTGGTCCGATAAATCCCACCGTCGTTGCCGAAGTACACGGTTTTGTTGGAGACGCCGTCAAACCCCGGAGCTTCAATAATGATGTGCTGGTCGGCGTGTACACTTCCAATCTGCGAAAAATTAGCGCCGCCATTGGTGCTGCGGTAGAGGATGATGCCACCGATGACGACGTTATTGGGATTGGTAGGATCAACCCAAATAGCATTGTCGTACCAGCCCTGGTTTTGTAAATGTGCTGCCGTACCGTTGACGAGCGAGTAGGTTTGCCCGCCATCGGTCGACTTGTAAACCTGGCCCGTACCGTTCTCGACGCTAGCGTAAACAATTGAGGGATTGCTCCGGGCATATGCGACTTCAATGCGGGAACCGGTGATACCGGAGGCCGGGGTCCAGGTCAACCCACCATCAAGCGAATAAAATATCGCGCCATTGTCGCCCGAGGCGATCGCCCGATTTCCCTCAGTCGGATGAAAATTAATGTCGAACATGGAGGACGCGATTAGTCTACGGCTCCAGCTCAGGCCACCGTCGGTGCTGCGCCAGATTCCCGTTCGCGTCGCAGCCAAAATAATCTGATTGTTGACAGGGCTAATCGCTAATCGATCAACATAGAACCATTCTGACGTAGCGGTTGACGCGAGTTGGCTCCAAGTCGTACCACCATCTGTTGTTTTGAAAATGCCGGCGCCGCGAACGGAGTCTCCATTGAAATAACCCTCGCCCGTCCCCGCATACAAAACGTTTGGATTAGTCGGATCGATAGCCATCGAGCTGATAGCGAGGTTTGCCATGAAGTCAGCGAGAGGTGCCCAGCTGGCGCCGCCATTAGTGGTTTTCCAAATGCCGCCGCTGACGCTACCTAGCCACAATGTTTGGGGATCGTTCGGATGAATGATGATGGCGCGCACGCGCCCGCCGACGTTTCCCGGCCCAATCCACTCCCAACCAGCGGGATTTATTCCCGCAACTGTGTCCGTAGGGCTAAAACTACTGGCAGGCCAGGCACTGGGATCGATTGGCATCTGCTTCTTGTGAGTCCACGCGCGCATTTCGGCGCCTTCTGGGATCTTACCCGTTTCATCCACGAGCGAACCCATGCGCCACTTGATCGCTTCGTCGGGCTGATCCTGTTTTCGCCCCTTTTCCTCTTTCTCACCTTTCTGTTCGCCGCGGTCGGGTTCGGTCGCTGAATGTTCAGTCCGCTCCTCAACTTGTTGTTTCGTCTCGGCCCTTTCGGTCCCTACCTGAAACTCCGATTTAGGCTGAGACGAGGAAGAACTCGCCATCGCCACGTCCGTCCCCGGCTTCTTCTGTGACTGCGATTTATCTGAAGTCGCGACTGCCTCTGAAGTAACGGTCTCGGAAGGAATGCCGCTTGAACTGGAATTTGATTGATGAACCGTAGCTTCAGTCGCAGCTGACTCGGAAACAGGGGATGGTGTTACGTGAGCACGATGTGAGAAATGCCTCGCCAGCAACAAACCTGCGGCTACGAGGACAACAAGCAGCAATGCCTGCCGGAGAGAAAAGGAAAAAGGTAATTTCATTGATGCAAAATTCAGTGAAGATTCAAGGTGCAGACAGCCGCGATACTTTTAACTCTTATGAGCTTCTAATATCAAATGTTTTGGGTTGAAGGGCGCTGCCGCACGAGTTTTGAGGCAAAGCCAGTTTAGGACACACACGGATGGCGCTTTTGTTAAGGAAGCGCGGCACTGGCTTCGCTGGACAAACACCCAAGCGCTAACAGATGCCACATTTAAGCACCCGGTTGTATTTGGAACGGCAGGAGCACGGGCGATCAGAGACCCGGCTTAATTGTGTTAGAACTCTTTTCAAACATTCCGCATCTAAATCGCGGCGTAAAGTGAAGGTTTATGCAGACTTATGCAGAGTCGAGGAATCCAAACGATGTGGCTGAAGCTGTTGTGTACTTTAGTTCTAATCGCAAGCGCGAGTGTGGCGGCGCAGGGAAAATCCCGTTGGCAGGGTTGTTTGCCCGCAGACGTCGATGCTGCCGAGGTTATCGGCGTGGAACCGTCATCCAAAGGTAGCGCGGCCAAAAAGATTACGGTGACAACGAAGCTGAACCAGATTGGCGCGCGCTGTCGTGCCGGGCGTTTGGTCGACGCTAAAGGAAGGCCAATCCAATTCTATCGCCTCACTGGCTGCTGGGGTAATCCTCCGGAGAACTATCAGGAGATTCTGGACAACCAGCAAAAAGAACTTGCCCAGTTGCGACGGCGCCACCGCGTTATTGAAATCACCTGCAATCCCAGCGGCCAGATGATTCAGTGAACATCGTGTGCCTAGCGACCACCTTCAAATCATCACTCAGGAAACGTCGTAGGGCGGGCGGCTTGCCGCCTTCCGAGCGGGAAGCCTGCGGTTTACCGTCC
The DNA here is from genome assembly GCA_963826235.1 of Pyrinomonadaceae bacterium. Taxonomy (GTDB): domain Bacteria; phylum Acidobacteriota; class Blastocatellia; order Pyrinomonadales; family Pyrinomonadaceae; genus PSRF01. Next base: position 613,631 of record CAWGWE010000005.1, read on the forward strand.
AGGCTCTTTTGACCTATCACGAGGCTGGGACCCGCGCCGCGTACTTCATCGTATGGGAAGTTGAACGCGATCGATCCCACCACCGTCCTGTCTATTTATTAATCTTTGCGAGTAATCGGAGGGCGTGGTTGCGGGCGATCAGTGGCAATCGTTCGTCGCTGCTTATTTCTTTCAGTAGCGGGACTAATTGTTGCGGGTCCGAGAGCGCATTCCGTTTGAGCATGGATTCAAATCCCTCCATCAGCTTCGGAGCGTTCAACGGTTGGTTCTCGCGGGCGACCGAGATGTCAAAAACAAAACTTGCCTGATCGGCAATTCGCCGGTACTCACTTACCAGATCGGCGGCTTCTTTCACATTTGACCAGTTGAATTCCGCGGTGCGTTTCTTCTCCCCATCAGTCATCGTCAGTTTCATCGTTCCCAGATGCGGAAACTGTTTATCAGACTGATAGTTTGTATCTGAGTCCAAAAACCGTAGTCCCTGCCACAGAGCTGAGATTCGCCCCAAAGCCTTAGGAGATATTTCGAGAGTCTCGACGATGGGGACTTCTTCGTTAATGCGTTCGAACGTGATCTTGCCGCGACCTGAAGCATCGTGCTCGATCAGAATGTGGCGCAGGAAAAACTGCGGCTGGGTAAACTCGTAGCTAAAGCGTACGGCACTACTGATACCTGTCGCCGAACGTGAAGCGGGTGCCGAAGACGGGCTCTCGGGCCGAGCATTTTGTTTGTGAATCGGTGACTCTTGCGCGACTACGGAAAACGCAGTGCTCCCAATCATGAGCACTCCAAAGAGTTTGCTAAATATTTCCGTACGTCGCTGCATCGGTCGTTTGTGATGGTACTTTAAGGCAAAAGGTTTGCGCCACAAGGGCAGGAGTCAGGAATCAAAAGTCAGGAGTCAAACGCCAGGGTTGGGGAAAACTTGTGCTTTTCTATGATGCAGTGCTTTTCTTTGCCTCTTGGCGTCTCCGCGTCATGGCGGTTAATCCCTTCACAAAAGAAAAAGGCGGGCATTACCCGCCGTGAAAGCCCTCCATTCCGTTCCTGACTACTCGAATCGGACCGAAACCAGCTTCGACACGCCCACTTCTTCCATCGTCACTCCGTACAGGGCCCGTGCCATCTCCATGGTTCTTTTGTTGTGCGTGATAACGATGAACTGGGTCTGGACGGACATCTGCGCGACCTTGTCGGTGAATCGGCCAACGTTGGCTTCATCAAGCGGTGCGTCCACTTCATCAAGCAGGCAGAACGGGGCGGGCCGGTAGTGGAAGATTCCCAGCACCAACGCGAGCGCAGCCATCGCCTTTTCGCCACCCGAAAGTAACAAGACATTCTGGAGACGCTTGCCCGGCGGCTGCGCAATTACATCGATGCCCGATTCCAAAACATCGTCGGCCTCGATCAAACTCATCTCGCCCCTACCGCCGCCAAACAATTCCTGGAAAAACTCGCCAAAGTTCTTGTTGATCTGTTCGAAGGCGTGACGGAAGCGTTCGCGCGAGCGGCGCTTGATCTCGCGCAACGCCTCTTCCGTGGAACTGATGCCTTCAAGAATGTCCTGACGTTGCGTCATGAGGAACAATAGCCGATCTTCCGATTCGGTCAATTCCTCAAGCGCCATCATATTCACGGCGCCAAACCCTTCAATGCGTGTACGCAGATCTTCGACGCGTGCCTGGCCCGCTTCCAAATCGAACTGCTCGTCTGGTGTCTGTTCCTGAGCTAACTCTTCGAGCGACTGATTAAGCTCGGCGGCGCAGTTCTCGCGCACAAACGTCAGGCGTGCCTGGCCTTCAGCGCGTTGTACTTCGATCGCACCTCTTGAGTTTCGCACTTCGGCAGCGCGACGATTAATCTCCGACAACTCCATAGAGAGCGAGTCTGCCTGCCGGCGCGCCTGCTCGAGTTGCGTCAGCAAATCGGAAATTTCCTGTTCTTCCCTTTCACGCTCCGCGGCAACTGCATTGGCTTTTTGCTCCAGGTACGCAATCGATCGCCGCAGATCTTCGATCCGGCTTGTAATCTCTACGGCTTCAAATCGGTGCCGTTCGATGCGCGCCGCAACGTCGGCGTACTCACCCTCGATGCGTCTTAACTCCGCCGTGGTCCCGCGTCGCCGTTCAGTTGCTGCTGCAGCTGTCGCACGTTGGAGCGCAAGACCTTCGCTCTCCAATTCGGCGGCGAGACGCGCTTCAGTCAACGTCGCTGAAGCCCGGATCACAGTTTCACCAGCGGCGAGCCGTGCTGCTTCGGCTGCATCGGCATCGGCCAACGCCGCGGTACGCCTGTGCTCGACGTCGGCACGTTCGGTCTCTACGCGCGCTGATTCTTCCGCGACTACGCGCACGTGTCGTTCGGCGCGTTCGATCTCCTGGGCCAGACCAGCGGCGGTCAGCTCGCGCGTCATGAACTCGCGCTCCTCACGCCCGATCACTTCGTTGAGGCCAACTACCGCATCTTCTAATTCGACTAAGCTGGCGCGTGCCTGCTTTGCAGCGCGGGCGGCTGATTCCAGTTCCAAACGCAACACTTCGGAGCGTGCTTCCAGCTCCCGCAACTCTCGTTTGAATGCCAGAAGGCCCGCGCCTTCTTCGACGGCGCGCGCATCGCCAGCGCTGACAAACTGGCCACTCGCGACCCAATCACCATTGAGCGTGACAAAAACCTCCCCCGTGGCGAAGGATCGAGTCATCGCTTCGTCAAGATTGAGTGCTATGCGCGCATTCATCCGTTGGGGCATGGTGCGATTGAGCACCGTGATCAGCTCACGAGGTGCGCCCAATAAGTCGCTGATGCGCAGGTCCTGAACATTCTCACTTGCATATGAAAGCGATAGCGACGTGCGCTCGTCCAATTTGCAAGACAACGTGTCCGTCTCTTCGCTGGCGCCGTGCAATCCGGCCACGAGGAAACTCGCGCGGCCGCCGTTGTTCTCGCGCAACCACTGCGCGGCGCGCGCTGCATCGTCGGGCGTAGGAACTACGACAGACTGCAACGACGAGCCGAGCACGCCTTCGACTGCGCGTTCCCATTTAGCCTCAACGTTGAGGGCGTCCGCGAGCGTGCCGATGAAATGAAAATCGCGTTGCGCTTCGTCCGGCGAGAAAAGCAGTTGCACAGCTGAAGAATAATAGGCGCGGCGCTGGTCCAGCTCCTTCAAACTCTCGAGGCGATGCCTGGTGCGCGAATCCTCGTCCCGCACCCTGGTTAACTCAGCTTCAGTATCACTGACCGCTTCGTGACCCTGCACCACGGCGTGTACAGCCGTTTCGCGTTCAGCATTCAGTCGCGAGATGCGTTCGCGCGCGGCAGCGACTTCCGCTCCAAATCTTTCCCACTCCGCCACACGCTCCGAATGTTGGGTCGCGGCTCTTTCGCCCTCGCGAGCCAGTCCTTCTGACTGAGTCGCAAGCCGTTCAATCGTGCCTTCCAGTTGGCGGGCAATCTCACGCAAGCGCTCGGCGATCGCCGTGTGCTGCAACAGTTCGGCGCGTGCGCTTTCGATTTCCGTCTCAGCGTTTCCGGCGAGTGCAAGCTTGGCGGCGTGCGCTTCTTCCGCAGTTCTTAGAGCGAGCGCCGTCGCATCAGCTTCGCTTCGCAGTGTCGCATCCTGCTCCTGCAGCCTTGTGCACTCAGCCTCGATTAGAACCAAGCGGCTCGCGAGCGCTGTGATCTCGGCTTCAATTTCTACTTTTCGCTTATCGAGTGAAATGACCTGCTCTTCCTGATAAGTCCTTTCGCGCAACTCACGATCCCGGCGCAAGACTGCTTCAGCAGCTGCTGCACGTGCCGCTGCCAGATCATCTTCGAGCTGCCGGGCGCGTTGAGTAGCATCGCGAGCGTCCTCTTCGCGCTGCGCCAGCTCCCCAGCAATGCTGGTTTCGAGCAAACTAACTTCCGAAAGCTTCGCTTCAGTTTCATCGAGCAGTGCGGTCAGGCGGCGATCCTCCGCCACGAAAACATGACGCAGCAAGTCGCGCAATTCTTCGCGATAGACGCTATAACGTCTGGCCTTGGCAGCTTGTCGGCGCAGGCTGTTCACCTGACGATCGATTTCAGAAATGATGTCCGAGATGCGCGAAAGATTGGCCCGCGCATTTTCGAGCCGAGCCTCCGCGGCGCGCTGGCGCACCCGGAATTTTGTAATACCCGCAGCCTCTTCAATGATTGTGCGGCGATCCATCGGCTTGGCAGAAAGAATCTGGCCGATGCGTCCTTGTTCAATGATGGCGTAATGGCCGCCCGAGAGCCCGGTCCCCGAAAACAAATCCTGAATGTCGCGTAAGCGGCAAAGGCGATCATTCAGCAGATACTCACTTTCGCCAGAGCGGTAGAGCCGTCGACTTACCGAGACAGCTTCGCCCGGCTGGAACTCGAGTGCGAGATTCCTCCGGCGCCAATGTCTTTTGTGGGTTTTGGAGGTCGTCGCTGCGCCCGCTTCTGCTGCAGGCGCGTCTGAGATGGGCGCGTCGGTAACTTCCTCTGAAGCAGCAACTGCCTCTGATATGACAGCCGGACTTTCCTGTAACTCGCCAGCCGTTTCCTCGGCCAGGTCGAGCGCGATCGCCCGATCGTCTAACTCCTCGAGCGTTGAGTCGATGTCTTCAATATCCGGCTCCGACTCAACTACTTCATCACGAACCAGGTGCATGACCACTTCAGCCATGCCGCTCGGCGGACGGTTGCGGGAACCTTGAAAGATGACATCCTTCATCTCGCCGCCGCGCAGGTGCTTAACGCGTTGTTCACCCAGAACCCAGGCAATAGCGTCCGCGACGTTGCTTTTACCGCAGCCATTCGGGCCAACAACGGCGGTAATTCCATCACCTGTAAAGAGAATTTCTGTGTAGTCCGCGAAGGATTTGAAGCCGGTAATCTCTAGCCTATGAAGTTTGAACATGCGCGAAGATCAATGTTTATCGGCTCGCCGGCGTTGTCGGACGGCTCCAAAGGGGCCTCGTACGAGTGAGCCAATATAAGTGCGTCCCGCTTAGCATGTCAACTAAAACCTCAAGTCAAGTAACTTTAATGAAGTGAGGAGCAAACTTAAATGAGGTGCTTAACTTTTTTGGCAAGAACTCTGGTATGAGCTGGTATGAGAATGGGACGACGGGGGAGCGATTTCCCGATTATGGATTTGCGGGAATCAAATCGCGGCGAATATAGAGCCGAAAATTGACCCCTGGGCGCAAGGGATAGGTGCCCAGCGGATTGAAGCCGGAGTTTATTTGCTGGTAGCCGTCGCCAAAGGTCGACTCCATCTCCTCCCCTTGCCCTTCTGCTGCAATGATGATTGGTTCGGAGGAGGCGCTCATGCGCCCGTGGTATCCGACTCGCGTGAAATCGCGAAAGTACCAGGGTAAAGGCCAATACTCTGGCGCAACAATCGTGATGCCGGTCTGCCCGCCTTGCTCAGTGCGTTCGACCACCCTGTCGATTTCCTTAAGCATTGCTAGCGTCTCGCGGCGCGTATGCGCGTACACGTAAACATAGTATTTGTCGTCGTTGTCGTAATTGAAGAAATTCAGATCAATTGTTTGATAGCCGCTAATCGCGATTGCGACCCCCAAAATGCCGGCGATTAACCCAAGCTGCCCCAACGACTCTTCCCAAATCATCTGCAAACCGTAACCGGCCACTAGGGCAAGCGGGATAATGAAATTTAAACCGAGCCAGGGCGTCTTGTAGGCGATTAGCGAATATGCTGCGAGCGTGCCGAAACCCCAGAGCGCCACAAATAGAGCGAAAGCGTTACGCGGTTTCCAAACAACAAGGCCAGCCCCTATTGTCGCCAAAAATAAGATGGGAGACTCCTGTCGAAACATCCAGAAGACATATGTTGTTAAGGGATGAACATGCGCTGTCCTGCCGGTCTTAGTCCAAAACTGAAACGTGCGCACCGCGTCGTAAACTCCCTGCGGATAATTCTTGAAGAATGACGAATAGAAGAGCACATTGAGTCCGACAAAGATCAGGATCGCTATCAGCACCCAGATTAAAACCTTCCAATGCCCACCTAGCCGGTCCAAAAGCGGCCGTTTGTTTTTCGTTTCGTGCGCGCGTGGTTGCTTGTTTGCCGCGCGTTCAAGATCGCGGCGTCTGATGACGCGATAGGGCTTAGTCACAATTAAGGCTATGGCGAGCACGCCTGCCGAGATGATCGCAGTTTCTTTAGTCGCAAACAGCAACGCCGCCGAAATCGCTGCCAGAGTCAGATAGACCGGGTGGCCTTCTTCGTAATACTTCAGCGCAGCAATAACTAAACCGAGCGTGAAGAAGACGAACAGTGTTTCGTGGATGAAGTAGCGTGATAGGTAGACGGAGCCAGGCGACACAGCGATTAAGGCGGCAGCAGCAAGAGTTCCAATCGCGCCTAAGTTGCGGCGCAATAGCAGGACCAACCAGACTGTTCCCAGCCCGAAAAGCGCAGGGACTAACCGGATCGTGACGGTGTTGAGACCGTACTTATCCTGCGCAGCTGTTCCCAGGAAAAAACGGAAGACCCAGGGAATGAATGCGGAAAAGTAGTAGATCGTTGGCCCGTGATAGTTCTCAGGATCGTAGTGATAGACGCCTTCGCGCACCAGGCGCGTTAAGAAATTTCCGTTCACGCCTTCGTCATGGTGCAGCGGCACCAGATCGAGGTCGTACAAGCGCAGAACAGCCGCAACGAAAAGGATCGCAACGGCAGCAATAAACCACGTTTGATCCGAGATTCCGCGAGCCGGGCTTTCCTGTGCCACCGGAGCGGGAGGCTTAGCCTTAGGCGTGACGGTATTTGCTACGCGCTTTTTCTTACGGTTGCGTGATTTTGTAGAGGCGGTAGTCACCAACTTCTCCAACTCTGGTAAAGCGAGTAAGAAACTGATCGTTTACAAATGAAGCGTTCCTTTCCAGTGGGCCAACCACAAGATAGGACGCGCGGTACTTTCTTAACAAAGCCTCAGCATCAGGAGTGCCGGCGTAGATACGCTTAATTTCGTTTTCGCGCGGCGCATATTCAAGCCCGTGGGTCCAGATGTGACCTGGATAACCCAGCAACGAACGGCGCCCCGCCAGAAATGCCGGATGATTATGCACAGGGGCGTGAACAATTAAACTGCGTGGGTCGGTCTGTTGTTTGATGATCTCGGCGAATGCGATTCCGCGATCGTCGAACACGCCAAACTTCGTCGACCTCGTCATAATAGAAGTTACATCAAGACTACCTGCCAAAATCACCAACACGAAAAGCGCGACCGCAATCGGACGTTTGATTCCTCTATGCTGCCATAAGCGCGCCAGGAGAAGCGCAACGAGAGGCGCGGATGCCAGCCACCAGTAGTAGAGCACCTTGATATTGTCCCACACCCACGGTGCGAGCTTGATCACATTGGGAATGATGAAACAAAGCGTGAAGGGTAAGTAGTAAATCAGCAGTCGCCGAGGGATCAGATAGTTTTTGCCGCGCCACAGAATTGCCAAGACAATTAACGGAATGAAGATGCCGGTGTTCTTCAGCCAGAACCAGACCGCGTTTTCATCACCTCTGTCCCAGCCAAAATGCCACTCGAAAAATGCCTTGGCATCGACCGCGCTGTTGTGAGTCGACCACCAGATTTGCGGCAGGGCCAGCAACGAGGCAACACAAAAGAACACAATCCAATCGCGCCAACGTCTTTGCAATAGCGCGAGGCACGCGGCCACCAACATTACCACCATGAAACTATGCGCATGGACAAGTGGCAAAGTGCCGGCGACCAGGCCTGCAGCAATCATTCGTCGTTGCGACGAGTCAAAAGGGTAAATGGGGAACAGGGGAGCTCGTGCTGCACTTGTCGCTGGCACATTCTTTTTTTGAAACTTCCTCCTTTTCCCCAGTTCCCCCTTGCCTTCTTCCCCTTTTTCCTCGGATAACCACCATTGCGTGAACACGATCACGGCGAGCGCCAGACCAAGGAGCATGCCTCTCTGCGGAATCAGTAGGGTGGAAACGGCATTGCCCCAACGCCACGTCGTGTCAGGGATGACTGTGACCGAAGGCGGCAATGCTTTCAAAGCACCTATCAAGCCGGTATCGGTGCGTTTCATTTCTGTCCAGAGCAACAGCCAGCCGAATCCGCCGTTCAACATAACTAACATCGGGGTCACAACCGCTGCCAAACGGTTCTTAAGTAACTCGAGCGCCCAGCGATGAAGCAAACCAACAAAGGAGAAAGCAACGACAAAGTTCTCCAAAAACATGGACTGCCGCAGACTCGCGCCACAGCGCACAAAAATCGCGGAGACAAAATCCGTGAGGAATGGGTAGGTGAAATGCACTCCCGCATATGTGGGATCTTCTGGAGGGAAGTTGTTACCGAACGCAAAGCTGGTGATTACGCTGATGTGAAACGGCAGGTCGCCAAAGTTGTTAAGAACTCCCGTAGCCAGTCCTTCGGGAGACTCAATCATTGCGCGGTCAAAGACGCGCCAGAGAATAGCAGCAACGGAGATATAAAAAATCGCATAACCCACGTTCCTACCACTCGGCTTGAAGATGTTTCGTTTTAACGCCTGCCACGTCGCTTTCCAATCAGTTCTAACAACCTTGCGACGGGCTTTGTCTTTAAGAATTAAGAAAGGGAGAGCTAGAACCGCCGAGGTCATCACGATCGAAGCTGAGGTAAGGCCAAGGAACGAGGCGAAGACAAAACCTACAAACCCGAGAGCAGCGATTCCGGTGCAGGCGCCGGTACATACGCGCGTTGCGAATGATGCTCCTTCGTCATAGAGATATGTGGCAATCGTGCCGCTCGCAGTCACCAGCAACGTAAGCACGAGCGAAATGATCATGAGTTAGAGTGGGAAGACGTTAGGATCACGATTCCGAACTCTGATTAAGGATTTAACGAGCGAGGAGGATTATACGCGATGAGCCATTCCATTGCCGATTGCCCATTGCCGATAGCTGATTGCCGATTGCCGATTGGCGATTGACCACTGACGATTGAACGATTGCATATCGGTACAGTACGGGAGCGGTGCGACCGATAAATTGCGAATTTCCGATTGCGGATTTTCGATTCGATCCCTGGGTAGAAGCAATCGGCAATCGGCAATCGCCAATCGTCAATTGATTGTGTTAGGTTTAGTTTCACGTCAGAAAGGCAGAGAGGCTTCTTTACAAACAGCTTCGTAAGTAAAAACAAATTATGTTGAGAGCAGGTATCGTGGGCTTGCCTAATATTGGCAAGACCACGCTTTTCAATGCGGTCACTGCGCAAACTTCCGCCGTGACTGCGAACTACGCTTTCTCTACGAGCAAGCCAAACGTCGGCGTCGTTACGGTTCCCGATGAGCGCCTGGCGCCGCTTGCAGAGATAGTGAAGACGAAGGTTATCGTTCCCGCTAGTGTTGAATTCGTCGACATTGCCGGGCTCGTGCGCGGCTCGTCGAAAGGTGAAGGACTCGGAAACCAGTTTCTCGCGAGCATTCGTGAAACCGATACGATGATTCAGGTGGTCCGCTGCTTCGAGGACGAGAATGTCGTCCATGTCGATGGTGCGATCGATGCACGACGAGATATTGAAACGATCCAGATCGAGTTGGCGCTGGCCGACCTCGCGACCGTCGAGCGGCGCCGCGAGCGCGTGCAAAAGGGCGCAAAGGGTGGGGAGAAGATGGCGCGGGCCGAACTGGAAGTGCTCGACAAATTGCAGCCCGCGCTGGAAGAGTTTCAGCCTGCGAAGAGTGTGTCCCTTAGCGAAGAGGAGCTTGTCATTGCCCGCAACTATTTCCTCTTGACGATGAAGCCGACAATCTACGCGGCTAATGTTGATGAAGCTGCTCTTAGCGCACCGAATGACAACGAGAACCTACGCGCGATTCGCGAAGTCGCCGCAGGTGAAGGTTCAGAGTGCATCGTCATCTGCGCACAGTTGGAAGCAGATTTGGTCGGGTTGGCTCCCGCGGAGCAACGGGAGTATCTGGAGTCGCTCGGAGTTAAGAGCAGCGGCGTGGATCAACTGATCCAAAGTGCCTATCGCACGCTTGGCCTGATGTCGTTTCTCACGGCGGGGGAGAAAGAAGTACGCGCCTGGACGATTCCGCAAAACACTCGAGCCCAGGCGGCTGCCGGAGTAATCCATTCTGATATCGAGCGCGGCTTCATCCGCGCAGAGATTGTCGGCTATACCGACTTAATCAGTGCTGGTTCCTACGCGGTGGCTAAGGAACGAGGCCTCACGCGTCTGGAAGGCAAAGACTACATCATGCAGGAAGGCGACATTGTAAACTTCCGCTTTAACGTTTAGGGTCCCCAGTTGTTGACTCCGCCTTAACGTTTAGTCTGAAAGCAGCGCATCGCGCTCAGGTTGAACGTCGGCAGGCCGCGGTGCTGATGCTGGGGTAGCGTCGAGGGATGCACTGCCCTTGCCAAGCGGGTTGAAAGCTAGAAAGAGGGGCTTAAGTCTTTAAGGCAGGGGTTACATCATTCAGCATGCGCGCAGAGACTCGATTCAATGTCTAATTACTGATTTCCGGATCGCCCGTTTCGATCTCTTTGAACGACATCGATCAGAGCATCTAGTCGCCGATCGCTGTGGGTTTGAGCTTCAGCTAGCAGAGCAAATCTTTCCTCATTCGCGACAAATCTCTCCTCGTACTGCACTTGGAGGTCGATGATCATGTTTATCTTTTCGGCTTGCTCGCGTATCTGATTGCGCGCTCGAAACCCCGCTCTGATCATCAACTTTATAATTCGCTCGAGGCGATCAAATCTCTGTTCAGGAGTCATCACGTGTGCTTTTTGAAGCCAGAGTTAACCGTGACGATCATGTCTGAATCAAAGTCAGTAGGTCAAGAAAGCGGAGCGGGTGGGGCGCTCGGTTCCTTATTTGAATTTTTGCATTCGCGGAAGCAGTTCCAATGTCCAAAGCCCAAAGTCCAAAGTCTGTAAGCAAACCAGACCTTTGGACGTTGGACGCTGGACTTTGGACGAGGCGTTAACGTAGAAGGGCGCGGATACCGACGAGGATGAGGTAGCCGATGGCGACGATCACGGCAACCTTGATCACCATCACCGCCAGCTTGAAAAGAAACCCGATGATGCTGAGGGTGATTCCGGCAGCAGCCAAAACGATGGGGATGCCAACAACCAGGACAAAGATTCCCAAAAGTATGATACCGATAACTCTTAATACGTCTTTCGCTTCGTTCATTTCTAATCTCCAGCTCTTTCTTTAACACCTTTCCTTCTCGCCTCGGGTATACGAAGAACTTTTGCCGGGCGTTCCCTTTAAGTTCCGCCCGGGCGTCAGCCCCGGCCTCCTGCCAAATTGTGCTAACCTTTACGTGAAACCAAACAAATGTTCAGTACTTTAGATGGATTGTGCTTGGTAGTAAGTCACCTGGCGCGAAGTTTCGTATGAGCCCCACCAGCAGAAGCCTTTTTGGAGACGCACCCAACACCGCCAGCGCGAGCGCCGCAGCAGATTCGGCCGCACCGCTGGCCGAACGGATGCGGCCGCGATCCCTGGACGAGTTCGTGGGCCAAAACCATCTTGTGGGTTCAGGTCGCATTTTGCGCCGCTTGATTGAAAGCGCCGGCACCTTGCCCTCGTTGATCCTCTGGGGCGCTCCCGGCACCGGTAAGACGACACTCGCGCGCCTCCTCGCAACCACGGCTAAAGCTCGTTTCATCGGTCTCTCCGCGGTCTTTTCCGGTGTCAAAGATTTGCGCGAAGCAATTGCCCAGGCCGGTCATGAACGGAAATTCGGTGGGCGCACCATTCTTTTTATCGACGAGATTCACCGGTTCAATAAGACGCAGCAGGACGCGCTCCTGCACGCAGTCGAAAATGGAACAATTACTCTCATTGGCGCTACCACTGAGAATCCGTCTTTCGAAGTCACCGGCGCATTGCTGTCCCGCTCGCGTGTACTCGTACTCAATCAACTGACGGAAACAGACATTGCGTTGATCCTGCAGCGCGCATTGAATGACAAGGAACGAGGACTCGGCGAGCTGAACGCGGAAGTGCCCGATGAACTGGTAAAGCGGATCGCGCATTCTGCCGCTGGGGATGCCCGGGTAGCGTTGACGGCCCTTGAAGCAGCAGTGGAAGCAACAGCTGCCGCTGACAATGGCATTCGCGAGATTACCGAGGAGACAATCGTAGAAGCCCTCGGACGCGCGCATTACGCCTACGACAAAGGCGGTGAAGAGCACTACAATTTGATTTCGGCGTTGATCAAGTCCTTGCGCAACTCCGACGCTAATGCAGGGCTCTACTGGCTCGCACGACTAATTGAAGGTGGCGCCGATCCAATCTTCATTGCGCGCCGCTTGTGCATTCTTGCTTCCGAAGACATCGGTCTTGCTGATCCACAGGCGATGGTGCAAGCTGCAGCAGCTGCGGACATAGTGCAGCTGATTGGCTTGCCCGAAGGTCTCTTTCCGTTATCTCAAGCGACAATCTATCTAGCCCACGCGCCGAAGTCGAATTCGATCAAGCGCGCTTACCACGCGGCTGCTGCGGATGCTGCGGAAACAGCGCGCGAGCCAGTTCCGCTTCACTTGCGCAATGCGGTCACGCCTTTAATGAAACACGTTGGCTATGGTGAAGGCTATCGTTATGTTCACGATGATCCCAACGCTACGCAGGAAATGGCTTGTCTGCCCGAGAGTCTGAAGGGACGAACCTATCTGGAGGAAGAATAAGTTCTTAACGAATGAATACGATTAAGTCAGACAAAGAAATTGCCTTCCTGCACGATCTGTTTGTCGCCACGGATTGGGGTGAGCGATTCGCCGAGTTGATCGATCAGAACGTCGCGCTCCCCACCAAAGGTCGGGCCCTCTATCTCGGTTCGGGCACCGGCGGCCACGTCCTTTCAGTTCAGGAACGAGGGGGTGAAAAACTAAGCTTAGTATGCGTTGATGAAAGTGAAGAGTACCTGGAGATAGCACGAGCGAAGGCCACTGCAGCTAATGCCCCGTTAGTGTTTCAACCTGGACGGGTAGATCGATTGAATTTCGCTGACGATGAATTCGACGTGGTGATCGGTGAAGGTTCGTTGGTAAAACCAGAGCGCATTGCCGGCATGGTGAGCGAGATGGTTCGAGTCGCGCGCCCGGGCGCCGTTGTAGCCCTGGTGCTACCGACCGCTTCCAGCTTTGGCGAGTTTTTTTCCGTCTACTGGGAAGTCCTGCACAATAGCGGTGTCGAGCATGAAGCAAATATCGAAAGCCTGATATCGGAACTACCTAACGTTTCCGAAGTTGAGGCCCTGGCCGAGCACGCAGGGTTAGAAGGCGTGACGAGCATATCGCGCATCGAGGAATTCCGTTACGATTCGGGCGATCAGTTCGTCAATTCACCACTCATTTCTGACTTTCTTATGAAACGTTGGATTGAGCTGGTACCAGAAGAATCCCGCGCTCAAGTTGCTGCCGAGATCCCCAGAGTAGTCGACGAGGATCGCCAGCACGCGGACTTTATGTTTTCGGTGAAGGCGACTTTGGTCAAAGGCCGCAAAGCGCAAACTCATTGAGAGGGTTGTGATACGGCACGCAGAAAGCGCGAATTAGCAGTGAGGCAATGAGGGCGGAATTATTTCTCGCGGGCTTCTTTTAGTTCTTCCTTCTCGCTTTCATCGAGACCTTCCTTGAAAGCCCGCTTACTTTGGCCCAGGGCCTTGGCAAGTTGCGGCAACCGGGTCGCTCCAAAGAGAAGAAAAATTACTACGGCGATGGCGATGAGCTCTGTCGTACCCAGTCCGCCGATGGCCAGAATTGTTTCAGTCATCATTGCCTCTTTTCGCGAGTCGACGACATCGGGTCAAAGCGTCACTCGCCGTTGTTGGATTCGTAGAATAGGTATTTCCGCCAGGTCTCGTCGGCGCGTCCCAAATAACGCATGATTTGGCGGTTGACGTGTAACGAGAAACCTCTGGGCCGACGAAGCAGGTGCATCCCCGACTCTTCGGGCGTGCGACTGCCTTTGCGATGATTGCATCGTTTGCAACAGGCAACCAGATTATCCCACGCCGACTCCCCGCCACGCGAACGCGGCATCACGTGATCGAGTGTTAATTCCGCGGGCGTATACTGGCGACCACAATACTGGCAGGTTGAATGATCTCGCAGCAGGATGTTCTTCCGTGAAAGCGAACGCCTTTCGAAGGGAATGTGTTTGTACTCCGTCAACCGGATTACCGAGGGCGCATGAATCGAAAGTCTTTCGGAATGCAGCATGTGACCGTTGTGCTCTTCCACGCGCGCCACGCCTTTAAAGATCATCACCACTGCACGCCTTTCAGCGCACACATTGATGGGTTCAAAGGAAGCATTCAGTACTAATACGCGGCCGTTCATCCTGCGGGTGATATTACGCGAGCCCTGTCCCAAGTCTCAAGTGCCAGGGCTCTTAGTCCCAGGTCTTTAGTCTCAAGTCTCATGTTTCAACGGTTTCAAGTTCAAGTTTGCGGTCGGGTTGAGGGCTCGGATTAAAAAAGCCAAGCCTCCCTGAGATCTACTCTGACGAGAATCGAGACCTAAAACCTGAAACTTGAGACTTGAGACTTATTGGTTCCTAAACCGATCGGTGGCATCTACAAGTGCGGCGATGGTTCCCTTTTCCGTCGCGGAGTGCCCGGCATCCGGGATTACTTTGAAATCCGCTTCCGGCCAGGCTCGGTGCAGATCCCAGGCGCTCATCATCGGACAAACTACGTCGTAACGGCCCTGCACAATGACCGCCGGAATGTGCCGAATCTTAGCGACGTTCTCGATCAAGTAATTGTCAGTATCAAAGAATGCGTTGTTGACGAAGTAGTGAGATTCGATGCGCGCGAGCGAAAGCGCCGTGTGCGGAGAGCCGAAATGGTCGATCAAATCCTGATCGAAAAATAGTTTGGACGTACTCGCTTCCCAAATCGACCACGCCTTGGCCGCTTCCATCTGCACCGCCTCATCCTCGCTCATTAAGCGCCGGTAGTAAGCCTGCAGCATATCGTCTCGCTCAGCTTCAGGAATGATCTTGACGTACTCCTCCCAAATGTCGGGGAAGAGGGCGCTCGCTCCTTGCCCTTCCTGATAGAACCAGTCGATCTCTTTGGGACGACAAAGAAAGATGCCACGCAAGACGAGGGCGCCACATCGTTGCGGATGTGTTTGCGAGTACGCCAACGAGAGCGTGCTACCCCAGGAACCTCCGAACACCAGCCATTTATCGATTCCTAAATGCTCACGGACCCGCTCGATATCCGCAACCAGATCCCACGTGGTGTTGTCTTCGAGATTCGCGTGCGGGGTGCTGCGGCCCGCGCCGCGTTGTTCAAAGAGGACGATGCGATAGGTCGCGGGATCGAAAAAGCGCCGATAGTCCGGAACGATGCCGCTTCCCGGTCCACCATGCAGAAAGACGGCAGGCTTGCCGTCGGGATTGCCACACTGCTCATAATAGAGCTCATGGATCGGAGAAACCTTCAGTCGCCCAGTGTCGAACGGTTCAATTTCAGGGTAATAGGTTTTCATGAGGCCATAATACAAACACTGCGGCGGCTTCTGCTAACGGTATGTGAATTTGATGGCAGCATGAGGGGCTCATGTCTCAGGTCTCAGGTATCAAGGTCTCAAGTCTCAGGTCTCAGGTATCAGGTCTCAAGTCTCAGGTCTCAGGTCTCAGGTCTCAGGTTGAAAGTCTAAGGTTTCGGGTTCACGGGACCAAAGCTTTATTCCAACGAGCCTTGAGCCTTGTGACCTGAGAGTTACGACTTGAGATCTGAGATCTGAGATCTGAGACTTGAGACTTGAGTCCTGACTCTCTTCACCGCTAAGCGCGAGCTATCGTCAGAACAAAAACAGCAGCAGCGTCAGCGGCCAGCAACGCCTCAGCGCAGGCCGACACCGTCGCACCCGTCGTGAACACGTCGTCAACCAACAAGATTTTTTCTCCTTGCACGAGACGTGGATAACTAACGGTAAAAGAGTTGGCGACCGAGGCGCGCCTGGCGCTGGCATCCATTCCGGCTCGGTGTTTTTCTGAGTGAGAGGTGCGGACCAGAGCGTTTTCAACGAACGGCAGCTTCAGTTTGCGAGCCAGTTGCCTTGCGATGACTGCCGCCTGGTTGAAACCTCGCTCTTTTTCGCGATCGGGATGCAAGGGAACGGGAATGACAATCGTTGACTGATTCAACGGAGGGATTTGCTCCGCGCCTGCAAGCAGATTCAAAAGGTGCTGCGAGACGTTCGGTTCACGTTTAAGTTCAAGCACGACAGCTTGCAACGCCCCGGAGTAAAGACCACAAGCTCGGGCGACCGTAAAAGCGTCGTCGTCACAGCGGCGGCACCTTACACTTGTCTTTTTTTCTGGATCGATAGTACCTAACGATGGCGCGCCGCACTTCCAGCAATAGGTCTCCTCCGCGTGAAAGAGTCGGGTCGTTCGCCAACAATCGGCGCACACAACTCCCAGGGCGCGGCTCGAAACACAACCCTGACATATGGCGCAAGCTTGCGGGTAGAGGAGCGCCAGCAAGCCATCGACAATCAGATTTGTCGCTGTTGTGAGGAACATTGAAAGGCGCCGGGTGAGCGGTCCCAAAAGGCTCGGCCTCCCAAGATATTCGGGAGGCCGGCATTATGTCATTGAGTTTATCGAACTTCTATTCGTCGTCCTCGCCGAGAAGCCCGCGCTCTTGCAAGTCCTGACAACGCACGCAGTGACGCGCCCAGGGTACGGCATCGAGTCGCTTATCCGGCAAAGCCTCGCCACAGTGCGCGCACTTGGCATATTTGCCATCTTCGATCCGCTCGAGCGCTTCGTCGATCAAGTTTAGCAACTTGCGATCGTTGTCGGACATCGAGACCAGCAGCTCTTTGGTATAGGCATTGGCAGCCATGTCGGCTGGATCCTGAGTCGCCTCAGCGTCTCGCTCACGACTATAAAGTTCCGCCTGTTGCACCTGGCCGACCAGACTTTCACGACGGCCCAACAGCTTGTCGCGAAATACTCTGACTTTTCTTTTTTCCATTATCGTTTCATCCTCCACCCTACTTGTTACGAAGAATGCGAACTGAGAGAGTTAACGTTTCGAATTCACTTCTGATAAGGCAACCCATGAATGATCGTATAAGCCCGGTATAGCTGTTCTAACAAAACCACTCGAGCCATTTCATGTGTCAGCGTCAAGCGCGTCAGCGACCAGCGCTGCTGCACGCGAGCGGTAAGCTCAGGCGAGACGCCATGAGGACCGCCAACTATAAAAACAACTTCCTTTGTGCCCTGGTTCTCCCAACGTTGAATCTGAGCTGCCAGTTCCGGCGAACTCCAATTACTACCTTCCGGGTCCAGGAGCACAGCGACGGCGCCGTTAGATAGCCGGTCTGAGATGCTTTTCGAATCTCTATCGATGCCCGCCTTAGTTCCGGCGCCCGCGCTCTCGCGAATTTCTACAATTTCACAACGCGCGAAGTGAGAAAGTCGCTTTTCGTAATCCAACTGCAACTCACGCAACCGAGCGTCTTTCGTCTTACCTGTCCAGATCAATCGCAACCGCATGGGTTAGCACCGCGGCGACAGGGCGTTTGGCCTATGTGTTTTCGTGTCTGACAGCTATTAATCAATATCGCCGCCTTGTCCATCGGTTCCCTTCGCGCCGTCTCCCGATCCCTTTTCCAGTCGCTCCAGCCGCTCGTACAGGTTCTTGCGACTGATTCCTAAAATACGCGCGGCAGCAGTCTTGTTGCCCCCCGTAGTCGCTAATGTCTCCTGCAAATACTCAGCTTCGACTTCGGCGAGCGAGCGCGGCTGCCGCTCTTGCCGCTTCGCCGCAACCGCGGCTCGAATCGCTGTCGGCAAATCACTCACTTCGATCTGCTGACTGGTTGCAAAGATCACTGCGCGCTCGATTGTGTTCGCCAACTCGCGAACGTTGCCCGGAAAATCGTATTCACTCAACAGCGCTACTGCTTCCGGAGCCACAGTGTTTAATTCGCGACCATGTTTCGCCGCATATGTGCGAACGAACGAAGCAGTCAGCTGCGGTAAATCTGCAATGCGGTCGCGCAGCGGCGGTACGGCAATGTGGACAACGTTCAAACGATAAAACAGATCCTCGCGGAAGTTCCTTCTCGCGACGGCCTTTGTCAGGTCGACATTCGTAAGCGCCAGCAACCGCGCGTCTACTCTGATCGTGTTGCGGCCACCAAGGCGTTCAAATTCTCGAGTTTCAATCACGCGCAACAGCTTCGCCTGCGAGTCGTTCGACAAATAAGCAATTTCGTCGAGGACGACTGTGCCCTTATGTGCCGCTTCCAAACGTCCCGGCTTAGCGTCGCTGGCACTGGTAAACGCGCCGCGCTCATATCCAAAGAGCTCGGCCTCAAGCAATTCCGCGGGGAGCGTGGCGCAGTCGATTTTTACGAACGGCTGCGTCGCGCGCGCAGAGCGCGAATGGATGTAGAACGCAAGAGCGTCCTTCCCAACACCCGATTCTCCAGTCACGAGAACATTAGCGTCAGTAGCAGCGACACGCTCGGCAAGACCAACGGCCTCCTGCATCGCTTCTGACTGCGCCACGATCTCAATCATTCGGTTCTCAAAGAGCTAGTCTGATTGCCGAGCGACGACGGCAACTCCAGCCGTTTCGATTCGCGCCATAACCTCTCAAGGTCAAAAAATTTCCGTGCCTTGTCAGCGAAGACGTGGACAATGAAATCGCCGTAATCCAACAAGATCCACTCCGCGGTCTTACGACCCTCAACGCGCGCGGCAGGATGTCCTTCTTTCTTGAGTCGTTCCAAAATTTCGTCGGCGATTGCTTGCACCTGACGTTCATTTGCTCCGCTGGTGAGCACAAAGAAATCTGTGAAGCTGGCGATTTCACGCAGATCGAGCACTACCGGATCAAGCGCTTTCTTGTCACCTGCGGCTTGCAGGGCCGTAACGATGCGCTCATCAAGCTCAGGACGTTGCTCAGCTGTTTTCCGCTTCGGCTCGTGATGAGTAACTGTAGTCGGATTTAATGATTGTTCTTTTGCCGTTGAATTAGGATTCATTCGTCTCTCGATATAGCTCGTATTTAGTTATGTAATCAGCAACCATTTTAGGTACTAACTCGACTAGGCTTTCAAACTGTTTCTCACGCGCTGCGCGTCGTATCTCAGTTGCCGAAATCTCCAATTGCACTGCATCCGAAAAAAATATCCGCTTGCCTTGGTTAGTCGACTGTCTTCCCGCTATTCCACTTCCTTTCCGCGTGTCAACGATTCGCTCAAGCACTTCATCGTTCAATCCCGTAAGCTCGAGATCGTACCCGGGTCGGGTTACCACAATATGATTCGCCATCATTAATAGACGCTCCCATTCCTTCCAGGTTTGGATCTCAGACCAGGAATCAGCGCCCATCAGAAAAAACAACTCAGCATCATTGCCCAATTCAGACTCAAAGTGCGCCAGCGTCTCGACTGTATAGCTGCGCTCCGGTGACTCGAGTTCGAAACTGGAAATACGCAAGCGAGCATCTTGCTGAGTTGCCAATGCCAACATCGCATAGCGATGCAACGCTGGAGTTACATCGCGAGTGCGCTTGTGTGGCGCGAGCCAGGCCGGCACAAACAGCAATTCGTGAATCTCAAAGATCTGCGAAATCGTTCTGGCTACGGCCAGGTGGCCCCGGTGAACCGGATCAAAAGTGCCGCCGTAAAGAGCAATCCGTTTCTTGCCACTCATTCTTTCCGCCAACTTTCCAACGACTCAGACCGGTTGGCGGTCGTTTCCCGTTACTGCGACAACGCCAACTCAACGACTGAGTTTTCCTGAGCGGCCCGTTTCAATGCCTCGAGTTTCGCCGCCACTGCGTTCACTAACTCACGAACATTCTGATTAGTCACTGCTGAGATGGCGTAGAAGTCGTGTCCATCCTTCGCCGCCGCTTGCTTCAACGATTCCAACCTCTCAGGGTCTTCCAGCGCATCCATTTTGGTTGCGACGACGATTTGCGGCCGCTCAGCCATGGTTGGGTTGTACGCCGCCAATTCGTGATTCAAAGTGCGATAGTCGTCAACCGTTTCTCTGCCGGAGAATGACGACACATCAACCAAGTGCAGCAACAGCGTCGTCCGTTCCACGTGTCGCAAAAACCGATCACCAAGGCCTGCGCCCTCATGCGCTCCTTCGATGAGACCGGGAATGTCGGCGACCACGAAAGTGCGAAAGTCGCCTAAATCAACCACTCCCAAATTAGGTTCGAGAGTCGTGAAAGGATAGTCCGCAATTTTTGGCTTCGCTGCGGAGATGGTTGAAATCAAAGTGGACTTGCCGGCATTGGGAAAACCAACAAGACCGACATCGGCGAGTAACTTTAGTTCAAGCTGCAACTCCAGGTCTTCGCCGGGGCTGCCATCCTGGTGATAACGCGGCGCGCGATTAGTCGAAGTCGCAAAGTGCGAATTTCCAAAGCCGCCACGGCCGCCGCGAGCAGCGAGCCACTTGGCACCGTCCACGGTTAAGTCCTGGAGAAGTTCGCCAGTAGTAGCTTCAAAGATCTGAGTACCAACGGGAACGCGGACGAGAACATTCTCGCCATCGCGTCCTGAGCGATTGGAGCCTTCGCCGTGCATGCCACGGTCGGCAATATGTTCAGGGTTATAGCGAAGGTGAAGCAGTGTGTTCAGGGAAGAGTCAGCAATGATCCAAACATCACCGCCGCGTCCGCCTTCACCGCCGGAGGGACCGCCGCGCGGAACAAACTTCTCGCGCCGAAAAGCTGTAACACCGTTACCGCCGTGCCCTCCCTGTACGTGAATCTTGACGCGATCAATAAACATTTAAATCGAAAGCGACGCCAGGCTAGTCAATTACCTCGCCCCGGCGTCGCATGAGACTAATCTCCTTGCGTCACCTAAGCAGGAGACGCCTGTTCGAGGGGGTAGACGCTGATAAATTTGCCACCGCGACCTTTGTCTTCAAACTTCACGACGCCTTCGATGAGCGAGAACAGTGTGTCGTCTTTACCGCGGCCCACGTTCTTTCCGGGTTTCCACTTGGTGCCGCGCTGCCGCGCCAAAATATTGCCGCCCAGCACACGTTCGCCGCCGAATTTTTTAAGACCCAATCTCTGCGACTGCGAGTCGCGTCCGTTTCGAGATGAGCCAACTCCCTTTTTATGTGCCATAAACCATTTCCGATTGGCGATTGCGATTTCCGAATTGTTCTTTCCTTTCGGTAATTGACTTGTCCAATCGACCTCCTACCCAATCGAATCAATTCGTATCGCTGTATATCCCTGACGGTGTCCCTGCGTGCGTTTGTAATGCTTGCGGCGCTTTTTCTTAAACACCAAAAACTTCGTACCGCGCCCGTGCTCAACGACAGTCGCAGAGATTTTGGCCGCCCCTAAAACCGGTGAACCCTCAGCGCCACCAGTCAGCAAAGCATCGATCTCGATCGATTTTCCCGGGTCTGCTGCCAGCGAGGGAATCCGCACCGTGCTTCCCTGTTCCACTACAAACTGCTTGCCGCCGGTTTTGATAATTGCAAATGGCATCGATTCACCTCACAGACGAAACTGACCCCCGGAAAAGTCGATTATTATAGGCATCCGGGCTATAAACAGCAAACGCTCAGCGAGCAGTTGTCAGCGCTCCGTTCTTCTTCACTCCATTTTGTTGGAGAAAATGTTCCATAAAACTAGTAGAGATGTCTCCGGCTTGATAAGCGGGATCGTCCATGATCTTCAAGTGCAACGGAATCGTCGTCTTGATACCTTCCACCACCATTGCCTCTAAAGCTCGTTTCATGCGAGCGATGGCGAGCTCACGCGTTCGCGCATGAACAATCACCTTCGCGATCATTGAATCGTAAAAAGGCGGCACCTTATAGCCGGAATAGACGTAGGTGTCCACCCGCACACCCGGTCCGCCAGGCAAGTTAAAAGCAGTGATAGTTCCGGGCGACGGCGCAAAAGTCTCCGGATTCTCGGCGTTAATCCGGCACTCGATTGCATGCCCGACGATCATCAGATCGTCCTGCGTGTAACCCAGTCGTTCCCCGGCAGCGATGCGAATCTGATTACGTACGATATCGGCCAGGGTCACCATCTCTGTGACTGCATGCTCCACCTGGATTCGCGTGTTCATCTCCATGAAGTAGAACTGATTATCCTGGTCGAGAAGAAACTCAACGGTTCCGGCGCTCGAATATCCCAACTTCTTACAGGCCGCTACCGCAGCATTTCCCATCTCGTTGCGCAGCGCTGCTGAAAGGATCGGCGAAGGCGCCTCCTCCAGAAGTTTTTGATGGCGGCGTTGGATCGAGCACTCGCGCTCTCCGAGGTGAATACAGTCGCCGTACTCATCGGCGAGCACTTGAATTTCAATGTGCCGCGGATTCTCCAAATAGCGTTCGATGTAAACGCTGCCATCTTTAAATGCCGCAGCGGCTTCTGTTGACGCGGCTTCGAGGGCGTGACCGAGCTCGTCCGCGGAGCGCACGATCCTCATGCCGCGACCGCCACCACCCGCCGAAGCTTTAACAATCACGGGAAAGCCTATTTCGTTGGCGAGTTTCCTTGCTTCAGCTTCGGAGGAAATCGGATCGGGACTCCCGGGCAACACCGGCAACCCGGCCTCCTTCATCACTCGCCGTGCTTCGATTTTGTCGCCCATCAGGCGAATGATGTTGGACTTCGGTCCGATAAATTTGATGTTGCACGCCTCGCAAATTTCCGCGAAGTACGACGACTCGGCGAGAAAGCCATAGCCGGGATGAATCGCGTCAACATTGAATATCTCAGCGGTGCTGATGATGGCGGGAATGTTCAAATAACTTTGAGCTGAGGGGGCTGGTCCAATGCAGGCAGCTTCATCGGCGAACCGCACATGCAAGGAATCACGATCCACGTCGCTGTGGACGGCGACCGTGCGGATGCCCATCTCTTTACAAGTCCAGATGATCCGGCAGGCGATCTCGCCCCGGTTAGCAATTAGAATCTTCTTAAACTTTCGATTCTCTGAACTCATTTGGTTTTGCAGCAAAACTTAACGCCCAATGTCCTGCTTCCGGCGTGGACCGGAGACAATGGGCGCCGATTTGATCGCTATCGCTTGATTCCAAAAAGCGGCTGACCATATTCGACAGGTTGGCCGTTCTCAACGTAAATCTTCACTACCTCGCCGGCCGTTTCCGCTTGAATCTCATTCATCAACTTCATCGCTTCGATTATGCAAACGATCGATTCCGGTTCGACGTTGCTACCGATTTTCACAAAGGGGTCCGCATTTGGAGACGGTGAGCGATAAAAAGTCCCAACGATTGGAGATGGAATCATGTGCAGAGCCTGATCCTCTGAGGCTGGGCTTTTGGCTTGAGCGCCGGGCTGGGACGGCGCGGATCCAGTAAGAGGAGGCGCTCCCGCACCTGACCGTTCCTCTCTTTCGCTCGCTGCGGAAGAACCAGTGTCGCTCCGACCGCCTTCGGCTGAGGCCGCAGCGCCGCGACGCACATGTAAGCGAAATCCTTCACGCGCAATCTCAAATTCCGCGAAGTCATTCTCCTGAATCAAATCGATCAGAGCCCGCAACTCTTCCATATTCACCGACGGATCAATTTGGCGCGAGCGCTGTCGGCGGCGACGATTGGGCGTCGACTCTTGCGACTCCACATCGACCTGTACATCAGACTGTTCGTTAAGACTTTCGGATTCGCTCATTTTTGTTAGTTTGGCTTCAGGCAATAGCGAAACTCCTCAAAGTGACGAGCCCCAAAAGACTCGGTTTGCTGACGCCGATGGTCCATTGGGGCCTATGCCGACCGGGCGCTTGTGCAGCGAACTGGCGCCGGTCCATTGTCAGGTTTTACTACTTTGCCTCTTCCTCTGACTGACCCGACTCCGCTTCAACTTCAGGAATATCTTCTTCCGCGGTTTCAGCGGGCGAGGCTTCTACTGCCGGCGCCTCTTCAACTTTCGCTGGTTTTGTAGCAGCAGGTGCCGCGGCCCGAGTTTCAGCAGGCTTTTTCTTTTTCTGCCCGGAGGATTTACTGCGCTTCTTGGCCGCCTCAACTGCTTCGAGTTCGCGGGGATTGTCCACCAACTCTATGATCGCCAACTCAGCATTGTCGCCTTCACGCTTGCCAAGTTTTAAGATCCGAGTGTAGCCCCCGGGCCGATCCTTGTAACGCTCGCCCAACTCATCAAACAATCGTTTCACCGCGGCGACACCAGCAGTGCGTGGCAGGCGCGCCTGGCCACGCTTCCCGTTCAGCGCAGTCTGCTGCATGTTCCCGGCGTGGAAAAAACCCGCCGCCTGCCGACGCAGATGCACCGCGTTTATCTTTGCGCTATCACCTTCAAGATGCTGCGCGCGACATGAAAGAGTAATTGCGCGCTCGACAAACGGACGCAACTCTTTGGCTTTTGGTAGCGTGGTGACGATGCGCTCTTCGCGTGCGTTGATTAGCGAAGTTGCCAGGTTGCGCAGCATCGACATGCGATGCTCTGAAGTCCGTCCTAATTTCCGATGTGCCTTTTGATGCCGCATGACTTTACTCGAAGTTCTAAGCTAATGATCTTCCACCTAACCCGACTATGTGACGAGTCTATTGTTCCTCTTCCGCCTCAAAATCGGCAGCATCAGCTGTGTCGCGTCCGCCCGAACCAGGAATTGGATTGCCCTGCTCGTCAAACTCCATCCCAAAATCCAGTCCCATGCCGTTGAGAATGTCCTTAATCTCGTTCAGCGATTTCTTGCCAAAGTTCTTGGTGGCGAGCATCTCACGCTCAGAACGCTGCACCAGATCGCGAATGGTCCGAATGTCGGCATTCTTCAAGCAGTTATAGGAACGAACTGACAATTCAAGCTCGTCCACTGAACGATCCAACTGGTCGTTGCGGGGCAGGGGCGGGCGCTCCATTTTGGAGTAGGAAAAATCATCCGCGTCCTCTTCGAAGTTAATAAAGATCGACATGTGGTCTTTGATCAACTTCGCCGCAAGCCCGATGGAGTCTTCAGGCTTAACTGAACCATCGGTCCAAACTTCAATCGTGAGTTTGTCGAACTCCGTATTCTGACCTAAACGAGCAGCCTCAACTGTGTAGTTAACTTTCTTAACAGGGGTGTGCACCGAATCGATGGGGATGTACCCAAGCGACAGGTCTTCGTCGAAGTTACGATCGGCTGAGACGTAACCACGTCCGCGTTTCAGTCTCATCTCGACATTGAGCGAGCCGCCATCGCTGACCGTGGCAATGTGTACGCTCTCGTCCAAAATTTCGACGTCTGCGTCGGTCTCGATGTCTGCTGCTGTAACTTCCCCAGCAGCCTCTTTCGAGATGCGCAGCGTCTTCGCCTCGCTGCCGTGCAACTTAAACGGAACCTGCTTCAAGTTGAGAATCACGTCAGTGGCATCTTCGACCACGCCTTTGATTGAAGAAAACTCGTGCTCTACGCCCTCAATCTTGATCGCGGTAACGGCCGCTCCTTCGATCGAGGAAAGCAGCGCGCGCCGCAACGAGTTGCCGATGGTCGTGCCAAAACCGCGCTCGAAAGGTTGCGCGGAAAAGCGACCGTACCTTTCTGTAAGCGTTTCCGAATCAGCCGCTAAACGACGCGGCATCTGAAATCCCGTCCAAAGATTATTTTGATCCATAGCCATAATTTGAGTCCCAGTTAGAACCGTCAGCACGCAGTTGCCGTCTAGCAGACGGCCTCCGCTAGATTAATTTACTTGCTATAAAGCTCGACAATAAGCTGTTCGTTGATTGAGCGATCGATGTCGTCGCGAGACGGCAAGCCGCTAATGCGCACACTCATGTCGCCGCCATCCTGAGAAATCCATGATGGACGTCCGCGACCAGCAGCCGTTTGCCAGGCGCCTTCGATGTGTGGATTCTTACGACTGTCCTCTTTGACGCTGATCAGATCGCCCGCTTTTACCTTAAATGAAGGGATGTCTACCTTGCGGTCGTTAACCGTGATGTGACCATGGTTGACCAGCTGACGCGCTTGTCGGCGTGACGTCGAAAACCCAGCGCGGTAGACGGCATTATCCAAACGACGCTCGAGCAGGAACAACAGGTTCTCGCCTGTGATGCCCTTCATGCGCGCCGCGCGTTCGAAGTAATTGCGAAATTGTCCTTCGAGAATAAAGTAGATGCGCTTTACCTTCTGCTTTTCGCGGAGCTGCTGACCGTAGCCAACGAGTGCCTTACCGCGACGCATTGAGTTACCGTGTTGTCCGGGCGGTTGAGTTCCGCGCTTTTCAATGGGACAAGATGGCTTGTAGCAGCGATCGCCTTTGAGAAAGAGTTTTGCACCTTCGCGGCGGCACAAACGGCACACCGCATCTCTATACCTAGCCAATTTGTTTCTGCCTCCAGTTAGTTAGCCGGAAAAGTTTACAGGCTGCGTTTGCACGCCGGCCCTTCATCCTTTAGGTCAAGACATTGTCGATTTCCATTTGGCAACTGCCGCTTGGAACCTAATGTCATTATTTCTGTTTCACTAAAACCAAATCCGAAATTGCATCGAGCCGACCGCGCACAAATAATCGGCAATCGCCAATCGGCAATCTTCAATCGGCCTAGACTCTGCGCCGCTTCGGCGGGCGGCATCCGTTATGTGGAATCGGTGTGGAGTCGCGAATCGTCATCACTCTGATTCCGGCATTGGCGATTGCGCGAATTGCCGATTCGCGTCCACCACCCGGACCTTTCACTCGAACCTCACATTGTTGCATGCCTGCTTCGTGTGCTTTCTTAGCGGCTTCGTAAGCGGCTTGCTGCGCAGCGAAGGGAGTTCCCTTTCGCGATCCGCGGAAACCGCGAGCGCCCGCTGACGACTGCGCGACCAGATTACCTTCCAGGTCGGTAATCGAGATCATGGTGTTGTTGAAAGAGGCTGCGATGTGCGCAATGCCCACCGGCACGTTCTTCTTCTCTTTCTTACGAAAAACTTTTTTCTTTCCGCCTGCTTTAGCCATAGCTTATTTTCGTTTCAGATACTCTAGCCGTGAGCGGACAATGCAGTCCGCTAGTTCACGCACAAATTACTTCTTGCCCGGAGCCTTCTTCTTGGCGATGGTAGCGCGACGTGGGCCTTTGCGCGTACGCGCATTTGTATGAGTACGCTGTCCTCGTACCGGTAACGCACGGCGGTGCCGTAACCCTCGATAGCAACCAATGTCCATCAAGCGTTTGATGTCCATTTGAATTCGCTTGCGCAGGTCGCCCTCGATCTCACCCTGAGCTTCGAGCACACCACGAATCCGGCTTAACTCGTCTTCATTCAAATCCTTTACACGAGTGTCGACATTAACGCCGGCCTCTTTGAGGATCGAGGTCGCTCGCGAGCGGCCAATGCCATAGATGTATGTCAGCCCGATCTCAGACCGCTTATTGGGTGGAAGATCAACTCCAGCTACACGTGCCATTCCTATTGAATCTCCATTACAAAGCCGCGGTGTGAGCCGCGGTGTTTCAAAATCTTATCCTTGTCGCTGTTTGTGCTTCGGGTTAGTGCAGATCACTCGCACTACGCCCTTCCGGTGAATCACCTTGCACTTGTCGCACATCTTTTTTACTGAAGCGCGCACTTTCATTTCAAAACCCCCGAAGTCTCTCCAAATAATTTCGCTATTTATACCGGTATGTTATTCGTCCGCGATTTAAGTCGTAGGGCGAAAGCTCGACCAGCACCCGATCGCCAGGAAGAATGCGAATGAAGTGCTTACGCATTTTCCCCGAAATATGCGCCAAAACCTGATGTTGGGTATCTTCCAACTCAACCCGAAACATGGCATTCGGCAAGGTCTCGAGGACCTTAGCCATTACTTCTATCGCCTCTTCCTTCGCCATGCCTTTGTAGACGGGAATCTGCCAGTAGCGACAAACTGCAAATACTAGCATCCAGGTGGCATTTTGCCAAGCTGAGTGCCACCATCAGTTACAGCGACACCGCCGCTGTCTGCGGTTGCTCGACAGAAACTACTCGAGTTAAGACTTCCGGACCTTCTTCTGTGATCGCAATCGTGTGCTCGGTATGGGCGCTAGGCTGGCCATCCATGGTGACGACCGTCCAGCCATCCGACAGAACCTTGGTATGAAGACTTCCCAGGTTTATCATCGGCTCCACAGCGAAAACGTAACCCGCCTTTATCTTCGGACCCTGGCCCGGCTTTCCGTAATTCGGTATCTGCGGATCCTCGTGCATTTGCCGCCCGATTCCGTGGCCGACATAATCCCGCACCACGGAATAACCGTTGGCCTCGGCCAGCTCCTGCACGGCCCAGCCGATGTCTCCCAGATGTTTTCCAGGCCGACACTGTTCGATAGCTCGCTCGAGACACTCCTCAGTAATCTTGATTAAACGCAGGCGCTCCGGTGAAACCTCTCCTACCGGTACCGTGGTCGCCGTATCACCGACGAACCCTTGCAGCGTCACTCCGCAGTCGATCGAAAAAATGTCGCCCTCTTTCAATTGGTAGTTGGAGGGGAAACCATGAACCACCTGTTCATTCACGGAAGCGCAGATTGAAAAGGGGAAGCCATGATAGCCCTTGAACGTGGGCAGCGCTCCGGCATCTCGAATCATTTGCTCCGCCGCTCGATCAATCTCGAGGGTAGTAACGCCTGGCTGAACCAACGTCGTCAGATGCTGCAAGACTGAACCGACCAGCTGACCGGCAGCGCGCATCTTCTCAAGCTCTTTTTTTGACTTCCCGATAATCATGAACCAAATCGATCAACTGCTCATCAAGATGTTCCTGATCTCGCGATGAATCGCTTCCTGATCCTGCGTGCCGTCAACACGACGTAGCCGCCCAGTTTTGTCGTAGTAATCAATTAGCGGCTTCGTCTGTTCGTTGTAGGTAGCTAATCGCACCCTTATCTTGTCTCCAGTGTCGTCGGCCCGCTGAAGCAGAACGGCTTCCGGGTGCAGATCACAAAATCCTTCTCGGCGCGGCGGTTTAAAGTAGATATTGTAAATCTCTCCACAGACCGGGCATGAACGACGACCTGTTGCTCGCTTTTCCAAAAACTCCGCCGGCACATCTATCAAAATCGCCACGAGCGGGTTGCCCTGATCGGCCGCAAGCCGTTCCAGCATTTCCGCCTGAGCCGGTGTGCGGGGAAAGCCATCGAGCACATAACCGTTTGCACAATCAGGCTGAGACGTGCGGTCCTGAACAACTCGTATTACTAAATCGTCAGAAGCCAGCTTTCCCGCTTCCTGCACTTTGCGAATCTCTTCGGCCAGCTCGTCATGTTGTTGAGCCCGCGCCCGCAAAATGTCTCCGGTCGAGATTTGCGGCAGTTGCAGTCGCTCCTGAAGCAAACGCGCCTGCGTACCTTTGCCAGCACCAGGCGCTCCCATCAACACGATCGTTTTCGGCATAGAAGAAGGTCAATTGGGGATTGCCGATTACCAATTGCCGATTAACTGTGGTCGATAATTGCCTTTCCAATCGACAATCGGCAATTGCGAATCGGAACTGGTTAGGCTCTCCGTCCTCGCAAACGACTGCCGCTGCCGAGGAACCCTTCATAATTGCGCATCACCAACTGTGCTTCGATCTGTGCCACCGTATCCATCGCAACACCCACCAGAATCAGCAGCGAAGTGCCGCCAAAGTAGAATTGATAGCCCATGCCCGTAGGTATCCAGGACAGTCCCGGAGTGCTGCTCACAAATGTATCGAGCCAGGTGCCGATGAAAGGCAGACGAGCAACCTTAAATCCGCTCAACATAAATTGTGGGATGAACGCCACGAGGGCCAGGTAGACTGCTCCGACTATGGTCAGCCTCGTCAAGATGCTGTTCAGGTATTCGGCGGTCGCTCTGCCCGGCCTGATACCAGGCATAAAGCCACCGTGTTTGCGCAAGTTATCCGCCACCTCTTCCACATTAAAAACGATCGAAACATAGAAAAAGGTAAAGAAGATAATCAGCGAAAGAAAGATCAGCTCGTAGTACGGATCGCTCGCGTGGAACGTCTGAAAGAACGTCCACACCTTGGCCCAGGCTGTGTTTGGATTATTTGGATCTGGGGGAAACGCTGCGAACAAACTCTGGGGCATCGAAAGCACCGACGAAGCGAAGATCACTGGGATCACGCCGCCGATGTTGATCTTCAAAGGCATAGTGGTCTGCTGGCCACCGACAACCTGACGGCCTACGTGCCGCTTCGCATAACTAACCGGGATCTTCCGGCGTGCAGCCTCAACAAAAACTATGAAAGCGATGATTATGATGATTGCCAGCAGGAGAGCAATCACGCCTATCGTTTCCAAAGTATCGCCGCCGCGAACACGCTCGAAGACCTGCTGCACGCCATTCGGCAAGCCGATCACAATACCCGCAAAAATCAAAAGGGAGATCCCATTGCCAACGCCGCGTTCAGTGATTTGCTCACCGAGCCACATGACGAAAATGGTGCCCGTGGTCAATGTTAAGACTGTCGTCAGTAAAAAGCCCCACGTCGGATCGCCAACGCCATTAACCTGCAGCCAATGCGCTACGAACGAGGTTTGAATCGCGGCAAGACCAACCGTTAAGTAGCGCGTCCACTGATTGATCTTCTGTCGGCCCATCTCACCTTCTTCCTGCAGTTTCTTTAACTGCGGTGAGACGACGGTCATAAGCTGCAGAATGATCGAGGCGGTAATGTACGGCGTAACGCCAAGGGCGAAAATTGAAATTGTGCGGAAGTTTCCGCCTGAGAAGAGGTCAAGCACACCAAGCAACGTACCGGCGACGTCCTGCCAGACTTGATCAAGTCGTTCGCGGTTGATGCCTGGAGCACCCACGTGCGCCCCGAGGCGATAGACAGCCAACATCGATAGCGTGAACAGAATTCGGCGGCGCAGATCCGGCACGCTAAACATGTTACGAACGGCGGCGAGAAACTTTTCCATACTAGTCCTTACGCTGCAGTTTCAACCGGCTTGCCTAATTCGACGGCAGTTCCACCCGACTTTTCAATCTTTTCACGGGCACTCTTGGTAAAGCGATGGGCCGAGATGCGTAAGGCTTTCGACAATTCACCATTGCCGAGGACTACGACATCATGCTTGGCCTTTTTGATCAAACCCCGCTCGTGAAGGAGTTCGGGAGTGACCTCTTCGTCCGCCTTAAAGTGTTGCTCCAGCGCAGCGATACTCACTTCCAGCCAGCGCTTCTTAAAGATGTTAGTAAAACCGCGCTTTGGCAGGCGACGATGCAAGGGCATCTGGCCGCCTTCAAAACCAATCTTGCGAGAATAACCAGAACGCGACTTCTGTCCTTTCTCGCCGCGACCAGCGGTCTTGCCCAGGCCAGAGCCCGGGCCTCTGCCTACACGCTTTTTCTTATGCGTCGAACCCTTCGCCGGATGCACATTGTTCAGACTGATGGCCATCATCTACTCCTGGTTACAACTCGCGACTCTTCAAATTCTACTCAACAATCCGCAACAAGTGCGGCACTTTGGCGACGGCGCCACGCATTGACGGCGAATCGGTGCGCTCAACAATCTGATTTAACTTCGTCAGACCCAAACTGCGCACCATTTCTTTTTGAGTCTTGGGCGCGGCAATAAAGCTGCGATAGTACTGTATCTTAATTTTTCCCGCTGCCTGACCGGCCTCGCTCTTTGCTTTTCTCGGCATAACCCCTCACCACCTACGATTTCCCGATTCCGGCTTCCCGATTCCCGATTCACGATTCACGATTCACGATTCACGAAACTACATCTCTTCAACTTGTTTGCCGCGCAGACGGGCCAGCTCCATAGGATCCTTCATCCGCAACAGCGCATCGAACGTCGCGCGCACTACATTGTGCGGATTCGTCGATCCGAGAACCTTGGTACGCACGTCGCGCACGCCCACTGCCTGCATCACGGCGCGCACGGCGCCACCCGCGATAACGCCGGTGCCTTCCGACGCTGGCTTAACCATCACACGGCCAGCGCCAAACTTTCCGATGAGCTGATGCGGGAGCGTGTGATTGATCAAGGGCACGCGAATCAGATTCTTCTTCGCGGCTTCGATCCCTTTCTTGATCGCCAGCGGCACTTCACGCGCTTTCCCGGTACCGAACCCCACGTGACCACCCTCATCGCCAACAATCACCAGGGCAGCAAAGGACATGTTCTTACCACCCTTAACTACTTTGGTGACACGGTTGATCGAGATCACCTGATCCTTAAGATCCAGTCCCTGCGCCAGAATACGTTGCTTTGGTTGTCTCATTGCTTCTCTTTACTTTTCTTACGTGGCTTTTCCTGGACAGGCGCTACCGCTGCCTCTGGAGCTTCTTCTTCTCGAACAGCTTCGCCCTTATTCAAACCTGCTTCGCGCGCCGCATCAGTCAGGGCTTTGATACGACCGTGATACAAGTAACCGCCGCGATCAAAGACGACACTGCTAATACCTTTCGCCAGCGCTCGCTCCGCAATCGTTTTTCCGACACGCCGCGCGGCGTCCACATTCCCGCCGGATGAACCACGCAGATCTTTTTCAGTGGTCGATGCTGAGGCGAGAGTCTGCCCTTCAATGTCATCGATAACCTGCGCATAGATATGATTCAGACTGCGATAAATCGCCAGACGCGGTCTCTCCGAACTCCCAGTTACCTTGCGGCGAATGCGCTTATGAATCGCCACTCTCACTACGGCTCTATTCGTATTTGCCATATCTCGATTTCCAATTGCCGATTGCCAGTTATTTCGATTGCCGATTGCCGATTGCCGATTGCAACCTCTCCGATGTCCGGGTCGCGGAACGTCTTAACATCTCAAGTGAGGACGAAGACCAATCGGGAATTGGCAATCGCCAATCGACAATTACTTCCCTGTCTTGCCGGGCTTCAACTTGATCGGCACGCCAACATAACGGATACCCTTGCCTTTGTAGGCGTCGGGTTTTCGCAGCTGGTGCATCTCCGCCGCTACCTGCCCCAGCTTCTGTTTATCGATGCTCGAAAGAGTCAGCGTCGTCTGGTACTGCTGAATGCTGCCCTTCGTAGTAAGACGCTCCGCCTTAGCCTCAACTCCCTCCGGCAAGGGGAACTCGATCGGATGCGAATAGCCCAAAGAGAATAGGATCCGCTTGCCTTGCACGTCGGCCTTGTAACCAACACCGACCACGTCCATCTGTTTCGAGAAGCCTTCAGTCACGCCCACGATCGCGTTGTTGGCCAGCGCCCGCGCGAGACCATGCAACGCAGCCTGCTCATCGGAGGAGCGCTCGGCCCGCAGCTCTTCGCCTTCAACCTTGAAACTAATGCCCTGCGGAATCGGCGTCTTCAAAGTCCCCTTCGGACCTTTGATCTCCAGTTCGCCTTCGCGGACAGTTACGGTAACGCCCTTCGGCACCGTGATTACTTTTTTTCCTATGCGCGACATAACCTTATTTCCGATTTTTGATTGCCGATTGCCAATTGCCTCGATTGCCGCCGCGATCCGAGAAACCTCGTCGTGTCGCTACTCACCAATTGGCAATTGCCAATTGGCAATCGGCAATTAATATATCTGCGCCAGCAGCTCGCCGCCCATGTTTTCCCGGCGCGCCGTTTTGCCGCTCATCAATCCCTTTGAAGTCGAAACAATATTTACGCCGTAACCGCCCAGCACTTTGGGAATCTCACCAGAGCCAACGTAAACGCGCCGGCCCGGTCGCGAAACCCTTTCAAGATGCGTGATCGACGATGTGCCGCGCGCGTCGTAGCGCAGAAAGATGCGAATTGAGCGCTTCACACCTTCACCCTTCAGAACGAAATTGTTTACGTAGCCCTCTTCTTTCAGAATGCGGGCGATCTCAAGCTTTAGTCTCGAAGCCGGAATATCCACGCGCGAGTGCTTTGCCGCAATGGCATTGCGAATTCGCGTCAACATGTCGGCGATGGGATCAGTCATGTATTACTCCATTAATCAATTGCCGATTGTGCATTGCCATTTGCCAATTGAAAATCGGCAATCGGCAATCGGCAATGTCGTTACCAGCTCGACTTAACGATGCCAGGGATTTGTCCCTGCAACGCCAACTCGCGAAAACAGATGCGGCACAAGCTGAACTTTCTCAGGTAAGCGCGTGGCCTACCACAGCGCTTACAGCGCGTATATGCGCGAACCGCAAACTTCGGCTTTCTTGACGCCTTCGCAATTAGTGATTTCTTTGCCATAAACTCAGATACCAGATATCAGATGTTAGATGTCAGAAGTTTTTTCGAGCCAAATGCTGACATCCGACATCTGGCATCTAACATCCGCTACGTCCTAAAAGGCATTCCCAAGCTCTTTAACAGCGCTCGCGCCTGCTCGTCGTTACGCGCGGTGGTTACTATCGAGATGTTCATGCCGCGCATTTTTTCTACCTTATTGAAATCGATCTCCGGAAAGATCAACTGCTCGCGCACGCCGATCGTGTAATTACCGCGGCCGTCGAAGGCCTTCGGCGAAACACCGCGAAAATCGCGGACGCGCGGCAAGGCGATCGACACCAAACGATCGAGAAATTCGTACATCCGGTCGCCGCGAAGCGTGACCATTACCCCAATCGGCATTCCCTGGCGCAGCTTGAACGAGGCGATTGATTTCTTTGCCTTCGTGATGACGGGCTTTTGGCCCACGATAGCGCGCACTTCATCAGCTGCAGTATCCAGAATCTTGGCGTTGGCGATGGCTTCGCCCATGCCCATGTTGACCACGATCTTTTCCAGACGCGGTACTGCCATCGGATTCTTGATGCCAAACTCCTTGGCAATCGCCGGGGCTACCTCTTTCTGGTACCGCTCTTTTAACCTTGCTGCCATGTCTCGCCTCACTTCTCTATCGAGTGGCCACTGCCAGTTGCCATCCTCGTCTTAGTGCCATCACCCTCAAGGTGATACTTAACGCGGGTGGGCTTGCCGGACTGCGGATCGATCAACTGCACGTTCGAAATACTGATGAAAGATTCCTTCTCGATAATTCCGCCGCCACGATTAGTTTGCTGGTTCGCTCGCTGGTGGCGTTTGATAATCCCGGCGCCTTCAATTTTTATCTTGCCTTTCGTCGGCGCCACTTCCAGCACACGGCCACGCTTGCCTTTATCGCGCCCGGCAATCACCACCACTTGATCGTTCTTCTTAATCTTCGCTCTCTTGGTTCCCGCCATGACCTAAATAACCTCCGGCGCGAGTGAAACAATCTTCATATAATTTTTATCGCGTAGCTCACGCGCGACCGGACCAAATACGCGCGTACCGATCGGCGTACCATCCTCTTTAATCAAGACGGCCGCGTTCTGATCAAAACGAATGTAGGTGCCGTCTTTGCGCCGCACTTCCTTCCGGGTTCGCACGATAACTGCGTCCTGGACGGTTCCTTTTTTGATCGTGCCGTCTGGCGATGCTTCTTTGACCGTGACTTTAATCCGATCGCCCAGGCTGGCGATCTTTCCGGTCGAGCCGCCGATGGGCATGATCATCTCCACGCGCCGGGCGCCTGAATTGTCGGCAACCTCCAACGAGGTTTGCATTTGAATCATGGCTTGGTTTCCAATTTCCAATTGCCAATTGGCGATTGCCAATTAGCGTTAATCTAAAAGATGTTAGCTGCCATTCCACCGCAAATCGGCAATCACTCAAATTGGCAATCGGCAATCTCGCTACTTCGCTGCCTTTTGAACTATCTCTACAACACGCCAGCGCTTCCTGGTGGAAAGCGGTCGCGTCTCCACGATCCTCACCTTGTCGCCAATCGTGGCGCCGAGCTCGTCGTGGGCCATAAACTTCGATGTGCGTCGCACGTAACGCCGATACCTGGTGTGCAGCACTAACCTGTCGACGCGCACTACAACGGTCTTCTGCATCTTGTCGGACGAAACAGTGCCGACTTTTTGCGAACGGTGGGGGCGTTTGGTTGCACTATTGGCAGCGTCGGCAGGTGCCGCAGCGGTTTTAATTTCTTTCTCTTCTTCCATGCTTCTCACTTAACGCGCGCCTGCATCCGCGCTCTTAACGGTTTATCGCGGCCACGCCGCAAATTAACTAGCCTTTGCTTGTTGCTGACCCACCAGCGTCTTGATGCGAGCCAGTGACTTCTTTTCCTGGCGAATGCGCTTCACCGCGTCGACCTCGCCGAGCGCCAACTTGAAGTTCAAGCGAAAGAGCGACTCTTTCAAACGCGCGGCTTCGGCAGTCAGTTCATCCTTCGAGAGGTCGCGATACTTATCCAGCTCTTCACGCCGTTTCATTTAGATTGCGCCTCCTTCCTGGTCCGCGCGTCGCACAAACTTCGTTCTAATTGGCAGTTTAGCTGCAGCTAACCGCATTGCCTCGCGCGCTGTTGTCTCGTCCACGCCTTCGATCTCATAAAGAATGCGACCAGGTTTGACCACCGCAACCCAATACTCGGGGGCGCCCTTTCCCTTGCCCATGCGCGTCTCCGCCGGCTTCTTGGTTACCGGCTTGTCGGGGAACATTCGAATCCAGACTTTCCCGCCGCGCTTGATGTGACGAGTCATAGCAATACGAGCGGCTTCAATTTGCCGATCCGTAATCCACGCCGGCTCCAAAGTCTTCAACCCGTACTCGCCGAAACTTATTTCGCTGCCGCGATTTGCCACACCGGTCATGCGTCCGCGCATTTGCTTGCGGTGCTTAACTTTCTTCGGCATCAACATAACTGTTTCACCATTTCCAATTGTCGACTGCCAATTCTCAAATTGGCGATTGCCAATTGCCGATTAGGAGCTCAATCATCGAAGCCTTATCAATCGACAATTGGCAATCGGCAATTCCCTATCCTTCGTTTCGCGGACGCCTTCCATCAGGTCCGCCACCTTCGCGCTCGCGACGCGTGCGAGGCCGCCGCTCGCGCTCGCCCATGCGCGTCTCGTTGATCGGATCCGATCCGGTGCCGCGCGCCATGGCCGCCTTGGGATCGAGAATCTCTCCGCGATAGATCCAAACTTTCACGCCGATCTGGCCAAACGTGGTGCGCGCTTCCGCAAGACCGTAATCAATATCGGCGCGGAGCGTATGCAGCGGTAGTCGTCCCTGCAGATGCCACTCGCTGCGGGCGATTTCAGCTCCGTTTAAGCGGCCGCTAACTTTGACTTTGATTCCCTGCGCCCCAAACCGTAGCGACTCTTCCACGGCCTTTCTCATCGCGCGCCGGAATGCGATGCGCTTTTCGAGTTGCGCGGCGATCTTTTCGGCCTGCAACTGCGCATTGAGCTCGGGCTTGTGAATCTCCTGAATTGAAACCAAAACTTCGCGACCGGTTTTGGCGGAAAGATCTGACTTCAACTTATCAATCTCGGCGCCCTTGCGACCGATGATGATGCCGGGACGCGACGTGAAGATGATGATCTTCAACCGATTTGCCGCACGCTCAATATCGACGTGAGACACCCCGGCGCCCGTGAAGCGATTTTTTAGATCGCGTTTGAGCTTCAGGTCTTCCAGCAGGAACTCGCCAAACTGCTTCTTCGCGTACCAGTGCGAATGCCAGTCTTTGTTGTAGCCGAGCCGGAAACCGTATGGATGAACTTTCTGACCCACAATCTTCTCCCGTCTTATCGTCCAGACTTAGTCTGCAAACTATTCGCCTTTTTTCGCGGCGGGTTTCTTTCTTGCGGCGCCCTTGGCCGCCTTTTTCTCGCTTGCGCTTTCAGCCGGCGCTGCTGCTTTCGTTTGCCCTTTCGCCGCCGAACGTTTCGCCCGCGGGGCAGCTGCTGCGCCACCGCGCTTGCGACCCTTGCTCTCGGCGAGCTTTGCCGGTTTTTCCGTTAGCTCAGCTTTCGCACTCTTGCGCTTTGCGCCCGGTTCAGGCTTCGCATCATTGGAAAGCAAAATCGTTACATGACAAAAATGTCTTTGCTCGCGGTAAGCGCGACCCTGCGGCGCGGGTCGCATGCGGCGCCGGTTCTTGGTCGGTCCGCGATCGACGAATGCCGCCTTAACCCACAAATCATCCGGATCGATCGAAACGTTTGCTTTCTCCGCCGACTCGTTCGCGTTAGCGATCGCGGAACGCATACACTTCTCGATGCCGTCAGCCGCGCGCTTACTCGAGTAACGCAGAATTGCCAGCGCCCGGTTCACGTTCTGGCCGCGAATCATATCTATGACGAGTCTCGCCTTTTGCGCCGAACCTCTCAGATATTTTGCACTTGCCGTTGCTTCCATGCTCTTCCTCTAAATCGTGAATCGTGAATTCGTAAATCGTGAATCGTGAATCGTGAATCGTGAATCGTGAATTCGTAATTCGTAAATCGTGAATTCGTGAATCGTGAATTCGTAAATCGTGAATTCGTGAATCGTGAATTCGTAAATCGTGAATTCGTGAATCGTGAATTCGTGAATCGTGAATTCGTGAATCGTGAATCTTTAGCGTTGCGCTATCTATTAACGATTAACGATTAACGATTAACGATTACGCAGCGGGCTTCGCTACCTTTGCCGCCTTCTCCACCTTCGTTCCCGAGTGGCCTTTAAATGTCCGGGTTGGCGCAAACTCTCCGAGCTTGTGCCCAACCATATTTTCCGTGACGTAAACCGGAAGGTGCCGCTTGCCGTTGTGAACGCCGAACGTAAGCCCCACCATGTCCGGCGTGATCGTCGAACGTCTCGACCAGGTTTTGATTACTGGGGGACGTTGACCGCCAGCGCGCGCTTTCTCCACAGCCTTAACAATGCTGCCGTCAATGTAGGGTCCCTTTTTTACTGAACGTGCCATAGTTTCTCGCTTCGCTCGAAAAGATGTCGGATGTCAGAATTCAGATGTCAGTCAGAACAATCTGACATCCAGCATCTAGCATCTGGTTACTTCGTTCTCCGGTCGCGCAGAATCATCTTCTGCGTGCGCTTGTTGCTTCTCGTCTTGTAACCACGCGTCGGTTGACCCCACGGCGTCACCGGGTTGCGACCACCGGAAGTCTTACCTTCACCACCGCCGTGTGGATGGTCCACCGGGTTCATCGCGACGCCCCGCACGTGCGGCCTGATGCCTTTCCAGCGCGAACGTCCGGCTTTTCCATAAGAAACGTTTTCGTGCTCGATGTTGCCAACCTGGCCCACGGTCGCTTTGCAAACGAGCGGTACGCGACGGACTTCACCCGAAGGCATACGCAATTGCGCGTGATTGCCTTCCTTCGCAACCAGCTGCGCAAAGGCGCCGGCTGAGCGCGCCATTTGTCCACCTTTACCGGGTCGCAGCTCAATGTTGTGAATCTGCGTGCCCAGCGGGATGTTGATCAGCGGCAAAGTGTTACCAGGCAAAATGTCGGCATCGGGGCCGCTCATAACTGTCTTGCCTACTTCAATACCGGTCGGCGCGATGATGTAACGCTTCTCACCATCGATGTAAGTAACAAGTGCGATATGCGCTGAACGATTAGGATCGTATTCAATCTGCGTCACGCGGCCAGGCACTCCATCTTTGTCGCGCTTGAAATCGACAATGCGATAGAAGCGCTTATGGCCGCCGCCGCGACGGCGTACAGTAATACGGCCATCGTTGTTTCGGCCGGAGATTCTGTGTTTTGGCTCGAGCAACGACTTTTCAGGCACTGCCCCCACGGTAAGCTCATCGCGCGTCAGGTATGTTTGATACCGGCGCGATGGCGATGTTGGTGTTAGTTTCTTAATGCCCATATCTCAATTTCCGATTGGCAATTGCCAATTGAAGATTCAAAAGACTTCTGCCATCCACCGGCCAATCGGCAATTGCCAATTGGCAATCGGCAATCCTAGATGGCTTCGCCGTAATCGACAGTCTTCTCACCCTGCTTCAAGGTGACGTAGGCCTTTTTCCATGAAGGCTTGCGGCCTTCGAAACGGCCGCGCCGCGCCATCTTGCCCATGAAGTTGATCGTTCTCACGCGATCGACTTTTACCTGGAAGATGGTTTCCACTGCCGACTTGATCTCGGGTTTGGTTGCCCTGCGATCCACTCGGAAGCTCAACAACTGGCCGGTGTCCTGCGATTCTTCCTTCGCCACCAAAGCCTTCTCAGTAATCACCGGCGACTTGATGATGTCCCAAACGGTTCTCATTACGCGGCCTCCTTCTTAGGCTTGCGCTCGCGTTTGGGCGCTGCTGCTTTTGCCGGCTTTTTCTTCGTCGTGGGTTCTTCGTCCTGACCCTCGGGCTCTGACGTCACCGCTTCTTCGGCTTGCCTGGGACCGAGCAGTTGCTCCAATTCCGCAACCGCAGACTGCGAAAGCACTAATTTCTCGTGATAGAGCAAGTCGTAGATATTCAAACCGGAACTGTTCACAACCTTGGCACGTTGAAGGTTTCGCGCAGAGAGAAACAAGTTTTCGTTATCAAACGAATCGACAATCAACGTTTTGCCTTCCAATCCTAACCCTGTAAGCGACGCGGCAAATTCCTTCGTCTTGGGCTTATCAAGCGACCAGCCCTCAATCACGATCACGTTGCCTTCGCGCACCCGCTCTGAAAGCGCGGAACGCAAGGCCCCGCGGCGCATCTTCTTAGGCATGTTGTAAGACCAGTCGCGGGGCTGTGGACCATGAACATTGCCGCCGCCTTTCCAAAGCGGTGAACGCAAGGAAGCGATTCGCGCACGGCCCGTACCTTTCTGCTTCCAAAGCTTGCGTCCGGCGCCGGAAACGTCGCCGCGCGTCTTGGTGGCACTATTGCCCTGGCGCGCGTTCGCCATGAAATTTCTCACTGCCGCGTGAATCAGCGGCTCATTGAACGGCGCACCAAAAACTGCGTCGGACAATTCAACCTCGCCGACTTCCTTATTTTTTAGATCGCGCACCTTAACCGTTGGCATAATCAACTCCGCTAAGTCTTCTTGATCTCAGATCTCAAACTTGAGATCTCAAATCTCGAGCTGCTATTTCTTTTTCTTCTCTCTCTGGGCGGCCTTCTTGACAATCACGACGCTGCCGTTTGCGCCGGGCACCGCGCCCCGAACCATCAATAAATTATTCTCCGCATCAACCCGGGCTATCGTCAGTCCTCTCACGGTGACGCGCTCGTCACCCATGTGCCCCGACGAGCGCATTCCTTTCACGACTCGCGACGGGTAGGCGGAAGCGCCGATTGAACCAGGGGCCCGCACGTTCATCGAGCCATGCGACTCCGGACCGCGATTGAAATGGTGCCGCTTGATCGTGCCGGCAAAGCCGCGGCCTTTAGAACGGCCGACTACTTCAATCAGGTCGCCATCAGCAAATTGATCTACCAAGACTTTGTCGCCGACATTTGTGGCGTCCGCGCCCTCGTCTAAACGAAACTCTTTCAAAATTCGAGTCGGCGGGGTGCCGCCTCCAGTTTTCTCGAAGTGACCGCGCATCGGCTTTGTCACGTTCTTCAACTTAAGCGGCTTCTCGTCGACCAGGCCCAGCTGAACTGCGTTGTAGCCGTCCGGACCGGCGGCGGACTTCTTTTGCACAACGACGCAAGGACCAGCCTTAATGACCGTTACGGGCGTAACCGTGCCGTCCGCAGCGAAAATCTGCGTCATGCCAATTTTTCTACCAATGATTCCGTTAATCATGATTCAATTTCCGATTGCCGATTGGTTTTCCAATTCGCTTCCGCATTCCGTATGAACCAGACCGCTTCGACCAAAAGCCAATCGGAAATTGGCGATTGGAAATCGGCAATCCACCTACTGTCTTCCGAATGCCTTGATCTCCACGTCCACACCAGCTGGCAGGTCGAGTTTCATCAACGCGTCAACTGTCTGCGGCGTGGGATCGAGAATGTCCATCAACCGTTTGTGCGTTCGGATCTCAAATTGCTCGCGCGATTTCTTATCTACGTGCGGCGAGCGCAGTACAGTCCACTTATTCTTCACGGTTGGCAGTGGAATTGGACCTGCCACCCGGGCCCCAGTTCGCTTGGCCGTCTCAACGATTTCCGTTGTCGACTGATCCAGGACGCGATGGTCGTAGGCTTTTAGTCGAATTCTGATTTTTTCATTTAGCATTTTTCGTTGGCCTTTGGTCTTTGGACTTCGGTCTTGGTTCTGTCAAAGGCCAAAAGCCAAAGACCCAAGACCAAATGCGTTATTCGACAACTTCCGATACCGTACCAGCGCCTACCGTACGGCCGCCTTCGCGAATTGCGAACCGCAGCCCCTTCTCCATCGCAATCGGCGCAATCAACTCGATCTCCATCGCCACGTTGTCGCCAGGCATCACCATCTCCACTCCTGTCGGCAAACTCGCTACTCCCGTCACGTCCGTTGTGCGGAAGTAGAACTGCGGCCGGTATCCGGTGAAGAACGGTGTGTGACGCCCGCCCTCTTCCTTCGTCAGCACATAGGCCTCGGCCTTGAACTTCGTGTGCGGCGTAATCGACCCTGGCTTCGAGATCACCTGCCCGCGCTCAATGTCCTTGCGCTCCACTCCCCGCAGCAGCAACCCAACGTTATCTCCGGCCGTGCCTTCGTCCAGCAACTTCTTGAACATCTCCACGCCCGTAACGACCGTGGTTTTAGTAGGTCTGATTCCCACAATCTCCACACTCTCGTTCACCTTCACGCGCCCGCGCTCAACTCTGCCCGTCGCCACCGTGCCCCGTCCCTGGATCGTGAAAATGTCTTCCACCGGCATCAAAAACGGCTTCTCCACGTCGCGCGCCGGCGTCGGAATGTAGCTGTCTACCGCCTCCATCAGCTCTTCCACCGTCTTCTCCCACTCCGGGTCACCTTCCAGCGCCTTCAGCGCCGAACCCTTGATCACCGGAATGTCGTCGCCCGGAAACTCATAGGCACTGAGTAGCTCTCTGACTTCCAGCTCCACCAGCTCCAGCAGCTCCGCATCGTCGACCGCATCGGCCTTGTTCATGAACACCACCATCGCCGGCACGCCTACCTGGCGCGCAAGCAGAATGTGCTCACGCGTCTGCGGCATCGGGCCATCGGTAGCTGCCACTACCAGGATTGCCCCGTCCATCTGCGCCGCCCCCGTAATCATGTTCTTCACGTAGTCCGCGTGTCCCGGACAGTCCACGTGCGCGTAGTGCCGGTTCTTCGTCTCATACTCCACGTGCGCCGTCGCGATCGTAATACCTCGTGCTTTCTCTTCCGGCGCCTTGTCGATCTGATCAAACGCCACGAACTGCACTTTCGGGTTGTTCTTCCCCAGCACCTTCGTGATCGCCGCCGTCAACGTCGTCTTCCCGTGATCCACGTGCCCAATCGTCCCGATGTTCACGTGCGGCTTGCTGCGGTCAAATTTTTCCTTAGACATCTTTGCTCCTCAGTGGTGTCAGTATCACCCGCAGCCGCGGATGGATTCTGGCGTTAAGTTACCCGCCGCTATCGCAAGCGGTACTGACAAATCGTCTTACTTGGCGACGCCCTGAACTTTTGCGATTACTTCCTCCGCAATATTCTTGGGCGCTTGCTCATATCGCTCGAAGTGCATGGTTGACGTGGCGCGTCCCTGCGTAGCCGAACGCAAATCAGTGGTATAGCCAAACATCTCCGATAGCGGAACAAATGAAGTGATTACCTGAGCGCCACCGACGCGCGGTTCCATGCTTTCAATGCGGCCGCGACGCGAACTCAAATCGCCATTCACCGGTCCGGTGTAATCATTAGGAGTAACGACTTCGACGCGCATGATCGGTTCGAGGAGAACCGGCTTGGCCTTGCGCACTGCATCCTGGAACGCCAGCGAACCGGCGATGTGGAACGAGCGCTCGTCGGAATCGACTTCGTGATAACCACCATCCAAGAGGCGCACTCTAATGTCGACGAGCTCGTAACCAGCGAGGAAGCCACGCTCCATCGCATCTCTGATTCCTTGCTCAACTGGCTTGATAAACTCGCGCGGGATGGCGCCGCCGGTAATTTGGTTCTCGAACACAAAACCTTCACCAGGCGCCGGCTCGATCTCGATCTCGACGTGACCGAACTGGCCGCGTCCACCCGTCTGTTTCTTGTAGATTTCTTTACCGGGCGCTGCTTGTGTAATCGTTTCGCGATAAGCGACCTGCGGTTTGCCAACATTCGCTTCGACACCAAACTCTCGCTTCATCCGATCCACAATAATCTCGAGATGGAGCTCACCCATGCCGGCAATAATCGTTTGACCGGTTTCCTGGTCGGTAGACACGTTGAAGGACGGATCTTCCTGAGCGAGACGCGATAAGGCGACGCCGAGTTTGTCCTGGTCCTGCCGCGTCTTGGGCTCGACCGCGACACGGATAACCGGAGCGGGAAACTCCATCCTCTCGAGAATGATGGGCTTGTTCTCGTCGCACACCGTATCGCCCGTTGTTACCTGCTTCATGCCGCCAATAGCAATGATCTCACCGGCACTTGCCTCATCGATGTCTTCACGCTTGTTCGCGTGCATGCGCATCAGACGACCTACGCGTTCCTTCGTTTCCTTGATTGGGTTGTAAGCGTAAGAGCCGGCTTTGATAGTGCCGCT
The DNA here is from genome assembly GCA_963826235.1 of Pyrinomonadaceae bacterium. Taxonomy (GTDB): domain Bacteria; phylum Acidobacteriota; class Blastocatellia; order Pyrinomonadales; family Pyrinomonadaceae; genus PSRF01. The sequence goes on from CAWGWE010000005.1 coordinate 657,995, forward strand.
GTAGAGTCGGACGAATGACAATTGGCCGAGGTGCTTATCAGCCATAATCTTAAAGACGAGACCGGAGAAGGGCGCACTCGCTTCCGGCTCTCGAACTTCGGTCTGGCCGCTTTTGGGATTAATCCCTTCTACAGGAGGCACGTCCAGGGGTGACGGTAAATAATCGACAACAGCATCGAGCAGAGTCTGCACACCCTTGTTCTTGAATGCCGAACCAGTGACAACCGGAACTATCTTGAGTTCGAGCGTTCCCTTGCGCAGCGCCTTACGAACTTCTGCTTCAGAAATCTGCTCGCCTTCGATGTACTTATGCATCAAGCCGTCGTCCACGGAAGCAACGGCTTCGATTAACTTTTCACGAGCGGCCGCTGCGGCATCTTGCAGGTCGGCGGGGATGTCGATTGTTTCGTATTCCGAACCCTTGCTTTCGTCGTTCCAGACGAGTGCCTTCATCGCAATCAGGTCGATAACGCCTTTAAACTGATCTTCAAGTCCGATGGGAATCTGCAAAGCAACGGGGTTGGCACCAAGGCGGGAAATAATTGATTCAAACGAGCGCTCGAAAGAGGCACCAGCGCGATCAAGCTTATTGATAAAGCAAATACGCGGAACGCGATACTTGTCAGCCTGCCGCCAAACAGTTTCTGACTGCGGCTCAACACCGGCGACACCATCGAATACCGCAACTGCTCCATCGAGAACGCGCAGGGACCGTTCAACTTCCATTGTGAAGTCGACGTGACCCGGCGTGTCGATGATATTGATGCGGTGATCGATGCCGTTCCGTTCCCAGAAACAGGTCGTCGCAGCACTGGTAATCGTGATACCGCGCTCCTGTTCCTGCTCCATCCAGTCCATCGTCGCCGTTCCCTCGTGCACTTCGCCGATCTTGTGCGTAATGCCGGTGTAGTAGAGAACACGCTCGGTGGTCGTGGTCTTGCCGGCATCAATGTGGGCCATGATGCCGATATTCCGCGTCAGATTTAGATCTTGCTTGGCCATTTCCCTGGTCAGTAGTCAGTCGTCAGTCGTCAGTCGTCGGTCGTCAGTTGTGGGTTCCAGCTTCGTCCGCGTGCTACTGACCACGGACAACTGACCGTTCTTAGAACTTGTAATGCGCAAAAGCCTTATTAGCATCGGCCATGCGGTGCGTATCCTCTTTTTTCTTCACAGCGTTCCCGCGATTGTTTGCCGCGTCGAGAATCTCCGCCGACAGCCGATCCGTCATCGTTTTTTCCCCGCGACCCCGCGCATAAGAAACAATCCAACGAATCGCCAGGGCACCGCGCCGCTCCTGATGAACTTCAATTGGGACCTGATAAGTCGAGCCCCCCACGCGCCGTGACTTCACTTCGACCGTAGGCTTGACGTTGTCGATCGCGCGCTTAAAAACCTTTAAGGGCTCTTCACCGGTCTTGTCGCCGATCTGGCGCATGGCATCGTAAAAGATATTCTCGGCAACCGACTTCTTACCGCCCCACATAACACCGCTGATAAATTTCGTAACCAGCGGGCTGTTATAGATGGGATCCGGAAGTACTTCTCTTCGTTCGGCAACTCTTCGTCTTGGCATAAATTCAACTAGAAACGCTGAATGATGAACGATGAATTCATCATTCCGCGTTCATCCTTCATCCTTTATTTTCCGGCCGCCTTCGGTCGCTTGGCACCGTATTTCGAACGGCCCTGTTTGCGATCAGAAACGCCAACGGAATCCAGCGTCCCTCGAATCACGTGATAGCGTACGCCAGGCAGATCCTTCACGCGACCGCCTCGAATCAGAACAATCGAGTGCTCCTGCAGGTTGTGGCCGACGCCGGGAATATAGGTCGTCACTTCAATTCCATTGGTAAGCCGAACACGAGCCACCTTGCGTAGTGCTGAATTTGGCTTTTTCGGGGTCTGCGTGTAGACACGCGTGCAGACGCCGCGCTTTTGCGGGGAACTCTGAAGCGCCGGACTCGCAGTCTTGTACTTCACTGCCTGCCGGCCTTTGCGAACAAGTTGATTAATTGTCGGCACCGCTATTTTCCTTCTTTCCGTGCGCGCGCATATCGCAGAGCGCAAAAGGGCCCTGCCTGCCTCTTTCCGGAACTAGTCCGGCAGTCAGCGCGGGCGACTGCCCTGTTTCTAATTGATGAAAGGGATGTTCTGAATTCTAAGCGGGTGTGGATCCTGGCTTCCCTGGAGCCGAAACTTTTCTGTAGCGTCGCAAAAGGACGAAGGTTTGTTCCCTTCCAAGCGCGCTGGCGCGGGAACGAAAAGGCCGGGGCCGTCGTGTTCGCCAGCAATTTACGCCACAATAATTGTCAAACGACCGCCAAGCAGCCGAGCAACGCCTCCACACCGACAGAACCAACCAGACGTTGCATTGTTGACTTCAGACTGTCAGTCCGAAACGGGAGACTATAAGGATCGGGTCGATATCTGTCAAGCGGACAAGCGGTTTAATGGTGTCCTCATTGGTTTAGGAGTCGCGAAGGAGGAGTCCCGTTTGAACGGGCTTACGTAGGCCGGCAAACGATCCCACAAGCCAGAAACGTAAGACAAGAGAGGCTCGGAAGGTCTGCTTAGAAAATCCACTTGGCGAGATACCAAAGGCCAAACCCTGCCGCTCCCATCAAAAATACGAGCAGGACGCCGACGCCGAACATTGCCAGTTTAAATCGCTTGTATCGATTAGGATCCGGCGGCGCCAGCGAGCCTTGGGGGAAATATGGTGGCGGTGTTTCAGTGGCCATTAACTACTCCTTCAAATCTTTTAAGGTAAGCAAACCCGGATTCAGACAGGCTTTCGGGTATTCGCGTTTTTTTGGACCGGCGTTTCCCCACCTTCTTCCTCTTGCTCTTTCTCATTTTGCTTCCTTTTCTTCAGCAAGTCCTCTTGATGCTTCTTGCCGGTGCGAATTCGAGTGACGCCTTCCTTAGCCTCGGCGAGTGAATCTTCGGCGCGGTAATTCTGTGGATCAAGTTCCAGCGACTTGGAAAACGTAGCGGCTGCCTGGTCATATTGGGCCAATCTCATTAGTGCCAAGCCCAGGTCGTAATGTATTGCTGCGTCGTCCGGCTTGATCTTGATTGCTTGACGATATTCCCGGACCGCCTCAGTGTAAAGATGGAGCCCGTAGTAGGTTTGACCGAGATTGTAATGGGCCTCGGCATCGTCTTCGTTCTCTTCAATCGCGAGATATTTTTTGTAAGTCTCAACTGCTTTCTTGTATGCGCCTTCAGCTTCCTGCTCTTGCCCCAGCGCGTCATGAGTTAGACCGAGACGAAAGTGCGCCTCTGCTAGTTCAGGATCGAGCTTCAGGGCTTGCTGAAAAGCTTCCAGTGCCTGGGTATCTTCATCATCCTGGTACAGCTCTCGGCCCCTGGCCAGCAGAGTTCTGGCTTCGGCGCGACTAGCTTCAACACTTCCAGTCACTCCCGATGAGACATTCGTCTCCGCCGGCGGCGCAGCTTTCCGAAAACAGGCCGCTTGCGTAAAGCATAGCGAGATAAATCCCACGATGATGATAGGTTTCATTTGAAATTGGTTTGGATCTGAAATATTGGGGAGCACCTCGTATCTACGCCAATTTCAATACTGAGTCAAACGCGTGATTCGCTGACTTGGATAGCAAAGGAGCCGCCGGAACGGTGGACTCAGCATCGGTTTTGGTGTAGATGGATATGGAAACAGGCCTTTATTAAGCATTTTTTCCTTTCAACAAATAAATGCTCGATCCAGACGGTGTAGTAATTTCGAAAAACCGCTGAACCTCTGTATCGACTAAGACTGAAGGAGTAGAAATGTTTAGATTCCAGCGCCACCTTACACTCATCCTGCCACTTGCCCTGGTTGGAATCCATGCCTTTTCGGCCGAGGCGCTTGCACAAAAGGAAGAGGAAACGCTCACCTATGCTCCCCCAACAGTAACGCTCACCTCAGACCGGACCGTGGTCGACGCAGGTGAGGCAGCCCAGGTTCAGTTGACGGCGCAGGCTAAGTCGCCAAACAACAATCCGATTCGCTATGCCTGGCGTGTAACCAGCGGCCGAATCGCAGGGGAAGGCGCAGCAGTGGCATGGCAGCTCAGCGGTGTTGCACCTGGTCAGCACAAAGCCTATCTGGTTGTTAATACAGGACGCGCAAACGAATTGTGCGAGGCCCTTGCCTACACAATGGTTACAGTGAAACCTGTTGTTCCGAAACCAACTTGTCCGACTGTAGGTATTACCTGTCCCGAACAAATCAAAGCCGGCCAACCGTTAACTTTCACTTCCAGCCTGAGCGGAGGAACGGGCAATGTACCGTCGATCTTCAACTGGACTGTAACCAGCGGACGGATCATCTCCGGTCAAGGCACGAATTCCATCACCGTTGATACAACCGGCCTAGAGGGCCAGACACTTAAGGCTTCCTTATCGATGGGTGGCTACGAAGTTGAGTGTGCCGCGAGCTGCAACATCGAGTTTCCGGCTCCTATCACCTCCCGCAAGTTTGACGAGTTTCCAGACATCGCCCGTAACAACGAGAAGGCTCGTCTTGATAATCTGGTTATAGAGTTACAGAACGATCCCACTGCAACTGCTTACGTCGTTATCTATCCTGGAGCACGCGGGCGCGCGGTCGAAGTGCAAACGCGTTCGACCGGCATCGTTGATTACCTGGTTAACTCGCGCGGTATCGACTCCCGACGTATCGTCACTTTGGTGGGACCAAAACGCGACGAGCTTACGGTTCAGTTATGGGTTTCACCGCAAGGTGCCCTTCCACCTAAGCCCTAAATCTGGACCCATACCGACTTTTCGTGGACCGGCGAGCTTAGCTTGCCGGTCTTTTTTTGTGCCGGCACCGCCGAATCGGCATCCCATTTGCCCAGTTTCAGAGTGCTCAAGGAATTGGCGCAGTTCGATTAGTAATGAGACATGCGTTTATACTTGCCGTACGGGAAAACTACAGAACGAACCCCGAATTAACCGCCCATCTCCCAGGCATTCACGAGGAGAAACTATGTTGCAGCAGAAATCGATACGCTTAGTTACCAGTTCTCTACTCTTGGTGATTTTCGCTTTTGCGGCTTTCGCACAAGAGGACAAGCAGAAAAAGAAGGACAAGAAACCGGCCCCCACCGGAACCGCAATTCTCTGGCGAGATCCAGTCGATCTCGAATCCCGGAACCTGCTGCTCGGCGCGGGTGGCGAGAGAATGAAACCCGACCTTCGTCGAGTTACATTCATTGAGAAGAAGAGTGGTGGCTATTCAACCAAGTACCGCGTGAAGGATGCGTCAGGAAATGAGTGGGTCGCGAAGATTGGTAAAGAGGCGCAACCCGATACCGCCGCTAATCGACTTGTTTGGGCCGTCGGTTATGAGTCGGAAATTGCTCACCTCGTTCCCAAGTTAACAATTGAAGGCAAAGGGACCTTTGAAAACGTAAGACTGGAAGCGCGACCTAAATCTATTGATCGTGGCGACAACTGGGCCTGGGAGCAGAACCCATTTATGAACACCCCTGAGATGAAAGGTCTGAAGGTGATGATGTTGCTGATCAATAACTGGGACATCAAGGATTCGAACAACGTGATTCTCGCCGCTAAGAATGAGACCAGCGGCGAAAATGAGCTGCACTACATCATCAGCGACCTTGGAGGCTCATTTGGAAAGACTGGCGGTTTCTTTAAACGCAGCCGCAACGAACCGATGGACTTCATCAAGTCGGACTTCATCGAGTCAGTGCGAGGAAATGTGATTGACTTCAATTACGGTGGAAAAAGCCAGGCACTCTTTGACAACATCACCACCACAGATGTGAAGTGGATTGGTAGTTTGTTGGCGAGATTGAGCGACAAGCAAATTGAGGATGCTTTCCGCGCGGCCAATTATTCGCCCGACGAGGTGAAGACTCTCTCGCAGGCTGTCAGAAGACGGATAAACGCGCTGAATGATGTTTCAGCCTCAATCGCTACCGCACCCAATTAACTTGGACCGTTGGGCACAAAGGTGAAAGATGCGTTAGCCCAAGAGGTTTTGGGAGAGCTGAACCGCAATTTGCTGGAATCTTAATCTGCCTTGGATGATGAGGCCGCTCGAGCTTTTCTTTGATTGACCTCAGCCTCTGCTGAATTGGCGGCCTCTTTTGCCTCTGTAGGGGCGCCGTCATTCGGCTGCTTTTCGCCTTTGGTTTTCGCGCCCGAGACGCCGAGCGTTGCTGCCACATGTTCGAGCTCGGCGTTTAGCTCCCCTCCGATCAACACTGCAACCCCGGTTAAGTACAGCCAAAGCATGAGGATGATCACCGCGCCGAGTGAGCCGTAAGTTGCGCTATAGGAATCGAAGAAGTGCAGATAGGTGCGAAAGCCAAACGAAGCGAGTAGCCAGAGGACGACGCCAATTACTGCTCCGGGCGTAACCCAGGCCCACTTTTGCTCGCGCAGGTCTGGGGCGAAGTAATAGATCAAAGCGAAGGCCAGCAACATTACCGCGAACACGATTGGCCACTGGGCGATCTTCCACGTCCAGATAAAGGCCGACCCGAAATCAAAGTTAGCTGCTAACCCCTCGACGATTTTCCCGCCATATAGCACAAGCAAGAGGGCACTGATGATGAGTACTGACAGGGCAATCGTTAACCCAATCGCTTGTAAACGAGTCTTCCACCACGAACGGGATTCCTTTACATCGTAAGCGATGTTGAGCGCTTCGGTGATTGCACCCATACCGTTTGAAGCCGCCCAGAGCGCGGCCAGCAAACCAAAAGACAACTTTCCGCCGGTACTTGCTTTGCTGATTTCCAACATCGTCGCTTCGATCAGTTGGAACGCTGAGGGTGGCATCACTTCCGCAAGGTAGCTAAACAGATTCTGACGCAAATCACTGCCAGTCCCGAGCATGATTCCGATGAGCGATGTAAGAAATATTAGTAAGGGAAAGAGTGCGAGGAGGAAGTAATACGAAAGTTGCGCTGCCCGCCCGAAAACATCATCCCGCTGAATCTCGGCCCAGACGTTTTTGACCAACGCAAGCGGCGCCAATCCATGAAGCTTCCAAAGTGACGCCATGATGATTGCCTAACAACCCTTCTGTATGAATTAAGACCCGGCTATCCGCGTTTCTGATCACTCAGCGGTCCAGGCTGAGTTGCGGAACTCAAGGGAGCCAGCGCGGCTTCACGGATGCGCGAGTGCAACTCATCCATTCGAGAAAACTCCAATGCAACTGCCGACCGCACTTCATCATCGACATTCATCGTTCGCGCCTTCGGATCACTAGAATGTTTACCGCTTGGAACTTTTCGCTCGTTCGTAAAAAACATACCGCGACCTCCTTAGCGTTTGATTGTCGAATCAGGCTGAACGCAGCTAATAGAGCAACGATTATGCCAACTTGGGTCGACCTTCTCGGCAAATTTGTGGGCGAAATAAGGGAGGTTTCACAGAAGGTCGCCGGCTTCGTCATTTGCCGACAAACCGATTGCATCAAAACGGATCGCGGCTGGATAACCGAGAGATCCTTGTGTGCGAATTTGGTTCAACCGGCGATGGTCCGAAAGTGTAACCGGCTAAAAAGCGAAAAGGCGCGACAGTTTTTGGGCTGCCACGCCTTTTCTAAGTGTGGTCACTGTCCTCACCCCAGCAACCACTTGGACGGAAGGATTCACCAACCGTCTGATTGGGACTGACTATAGCGAAAACTTGCGCTCATGGCAAATGGGGTAAAAAACAAAAACGTTTGATGATTTTCTCCCCTGCTTCTGCACTTCAAGTCGGCCGTACTTGCGTTTGATTTTCCCTCCAGATCCGAAAAAAAAGGGGCACGGAATTACCGTGCCCCCGGCTCCCTGGCCGCTAATATTCTTCGCTAGCAGCGTTATCGCTAGCGTTGAACCAGGGGTGTAGCCGCGGTCCAGACCTGCACTGGACCAAGGCTCACATTGATTACCTTAATCACGTAAACTCCGGATTGAGTTACGTTCTTATTGATGACCGCAAAACCGGTCGAGTTATTCGCCGTCGTGAGAATCGTTCCAGATGGATCGATCAGCACGAGCTGAATCGGCAATTCCGGACTTGATTCCGCCACCACGGAGATCGCTTTTGTTCCCGCCGGCAACGAGATGCTTTGGAAAATCTGTTTGCCTGCGTTCAAAGTGCTAACGTTGCTGCTTGTATTTCCTGGTCCGAATGCAGGTTGAGCCGACGAGGTGGCGCTTTCCAGTTTGAACCGATCAATGTAGACGGCTCCGTTTGTGTTCCTAAAGGCGAGAGTGTAACCACCGGCCGCCGGAATCACGAATTCTTCTTTGTAAACGCTCTCGTTGAATTCGGGATCGCGGGATGAGCCAACCGTCCCACGGTAGTTAACTGACCTTGACTCCAGTTGCGTACCACCTGAAGTTAGTAAAGCTACCTCTGCGGTGCCACCCTTCGTGCTCCTGGCATAGTAGTAAGTAATCTTACCCCCGCCATTTGCTGTGAACGACAATCCCGCGGTGTGTCCCGTGTCCTTTCCGGTGTTCATGCGGAAATGGCCGGCGCTCGCATCCGGATCGTTGATCAGATGCCATCCATTGCCATAGCTGACGCGCGAGTCGTCGTCTTCGATGAATTGCTCGACCTGCGCCTGGCTCACGGTGATGTGGACAGGATCCGATGTGGTGGTTGCCCCATCGTTATCCGTAGCTTTAGCCGAGAGGGTGTAACTACCCGGAGCAACATCGTTCCACGTAAAGCTGAAAGGTGAACCGGTGGTGTCCTCACCCAATTTGTTGGCACCCTCAAAGAATTCCACCTTGGAAACGGTGCCATCATCGCCGGCATTTGCCGAGATCGTAATGTCCGAGCCGGCGGCGAAGGTTGCTCCTTCCGCAGGACTGGTAATCCCTACGGTTGGTGGGACGAAGGTTGTCTGCACTGTTGCCGATACCTCATTGCTGTAGGGCCCGGCCACTTGAAATGCTCCAAATGTATAGGTGGTGCGGACGCGATAACAGCGCGTACCATTAGCAACGCCCGAGACTGTATGCGACGTACCACTCGTCGTCACGACATTGGTAAAGCTGTCGTTGATGATCGAAATGTCGTCAACATACCAACCGTACTGAGTGTTTAGGAAGAAATTGGACTGGCCAAGCGAATAACGAAGCCGCAGTTGAATGGACTTGCCGCTGAACACGGTTAGATCCAGTTGTTTGGCCTTGAGATCCTCCTGAGCAAGAGCCAGTGCTCCCTCCTCGGTTGTTCCGTTTCGGTTGTTGTCGTAGATAGCCAACCAAGTCGTCCCGTCTTCTGACACTTCGACGTAACCGTGGTCGTCGCTCTCATTGAAGTACCACTCCGAGAAGTTAAGCGTGGTAACTCCCGAAGCCGGAATCTGAATTGGTTGGTTGAAGGTTAAGGTAGCGGAAGTATTTTGAGTCTCCTGCTCCGCAACCGGATTTGCCCAGAAGGCGTTGCCCGAGTGCTGCGGTTTCAATCCAGATGTTTGCCACATTGGCGCAATCACATCGGAACTAACGGCGGTCCACTGTGCTAATCCTCCTTCCGCATTATCAGACATCAAGGGGGCGCAATTGGTTGATTCCTGAAGCACGTCTGGACCAGTTGCGAGAGACGGGCGCGTCCAATTGAGCGTATAGGACCCGTTGGTGTCAGGATTCTCATAATTGGCGATTGAGAGAATCGGGGCTTCCAGGGTTGGGCAGAAGTAAAGATTGATGTTGTCTACGTACCAGCCATCCACTCCATTGCACCCGTCCTGGCTAAAGGTGAAACGGAGCTTGACCGTATCGCCGGGATTGGTCAGACCAGAAAGATCCACGATTGTTGTTCCCCAGGAGCCATCCTGCGCTCCGGTATCTGTCCCGTGCCAGGCATACTCGCCGGCATTCGGATTCGTGTTCAGACCCACTGGCGGCGCTGCCTCAAACTGTGAGTTTGGCGCATTGTGCACATAGTCGGCCTGCGGAACGAGTTGGTAGGCCCCACCGTTGACACTTACTTCCAGCTGACCACCATCAAACGTTGCTTCTGTCGCGACGTAATGGTCGAAGTTGAGTTTCACGGCACTGTCTGAAGCCGGAATAGTGATCTCAGGGCTATCTATAGTGAACTGACCTGAATAGTCTCCACCCGGAGCACAAGTGCCGCCATCCGGTTGGCCCAACGGCGGGTTCTTTGCATATGCCGCCGAACCCGCGCGGCCTTTCGGCAAAGACGCATCAACAACCCAGTTGCGGTTGTCCCAATCACTGGTTGTGGCTGCGCCGGTGCTGGTTAGTGTCCAACCGTCCATTCCCGTTTCGAAATTTTCACTGAAAAAGGTGGTTGCACCTTGGCAGCTTTCAGGAGTGTCAGGATCGAGAATCGGTGCGAAGCTGCAAGGAGGAGCTGACTCCATTTCCACTGCAGCAATCGCTTTGTCCACCTGCTGGCAGGTCCCGGCGTTAATAACATCGCCAGAAACCGATCCGATCGGCGAAGAAGTTGAAACCGAGTTGATCTGTGCGCCGATCAAGTCATTGCACGAAGCGCGTAGTGCGCTCGCGTGCTGAGCGAAGTTGGTGCTCGGAGTTTGATAAACGGTCATGGCGCGATAGTAAATGGCGAGGGCCCGGTTGAATCCGATACCTTGAACGTTCTGACCGTTGAAGTTCTTGCCATCGACAAGCATCGCGTACGCGTGGTTTGGAACACCGGAATTCGTATGCACGCCGCCGCCATCGCCCGAACCGCAGGCGTAGCTGGCTGACGAAACCTTATCTGGGTCGCCGTATCTTGTCGGCGTCCACATGTCTCGCAGAATGCCCAGTTGCTGCGCACTCAAGGTCGGCACGTCTTCGCCCATCTGCCAGCGTACCCCATTGGGATGAGGCTGACTGTTGGCTGACCCGCCCTCGGCATCCACGCCGTTGAGCAGGTCCACGGTTTCACCAAATATGTCGGAGTAAGATTCGTTTAAGGCTCCCGACTGGTAGGAGTAAATCAATCCGTGCGTGTACTGCGTATAAGCATGGCCCCACTCATGCGCGACCACGTCGTCGGCGTCAAAGTCAGGACAATAATTGGTGCTGATGCCGTTCCAGTACGCGTTCGGACAGACGTCGTTAACTAGATATACGCTGTCCATCTTGTGGCCCAGGCCATCGTACGAGTCACGACCAAAACCGGACGAGTAGAGGTTGTAGGTGTGGCCCGCCATAACATAAAGGTTATTAATCGGGTCGGCGCCTGTCGTGCCCGGCGTTGCACCGGGAGTAAGCGGGTCGCCCTCATGACGTACAGCAAAGAGTGGATCGTGTTCCGGGGTAAAAATGGTGCGGTTGATTGCAGCATGACTTAGCTCAATCCGGTTCAGAATGGCACCTTTGGTCGCGTCAACCCAAATTTGCACATTAATTGCTTTCCCATCAGTTAACTCTACGCTGTAGGCGAGAACGCTCTGACCGTTGTAGCCCTCAAGCAATCCTTTGCGATAAATGCTCAACTGTTTACTGACGACATTCAAACCGGAACCCGCAACGCGTAACGCCGCAGTAACAGCTTGATCCGGGCTCAAATTCGGCTTGGTGGAAATCTTTACATCCGGCGCGTAGAGTCCATTGATGGCGGTGATCCCGCGATCATTCATGTGCACGACAACCTGCGCTCCGAATACCGGTAGTCCGCGATAGAACTGATTGAGCCGCACGTGTGTGGCTCCCACTGCATCCTTGTCTACCCGTGAGACCTTCAGGATGCTGGCGGATTTCGAATCGTCGCCAAAACCTTTACTTGCCGCCTGCTGCCGCTCGGCGTCGTTCATTCCAATTAGCGCACCGCGGTTGCGCAGAAAATTTAACGCCCGTTCTTCGGGTGAAGCATTCGCGTTATCAACTTCGAGCACCAGGCCGTCTGCCGCCCGCACAAAATCGTAATGGCCAGTCTCTTTGGCCACGTGTGCTTTGATTTGTGCTCCAGTGGCCCGCCGTAATCCGTCTAACGCAGCGCTAGCCGCTGGAGAGGCCTTCACGGCATCAACGCTCTTCGTTTCTTTTTGCAGGGCCATGGAATCAGCCGCAGCTGTAATGTCAAAAAAACTAAATGCGCCCAAAGCGAGCGCAGTTAGGCAAAGCATTGCAGCGATAGTAATTCGATAATAGGTTCTTGTGTGCCAGGAAGAGTTACGGTCCATAATTAGACTCCTTTTAGGGTTTGAGAGCTCAAATTCGATTCCCAATCGAGTGGCTTAAAGCCTTTTGCTGTAGCTGGTTTGGCGGTCGTGTGCTTCATCTGGCAGCACTTTAAGGGTGACTGGTTGAGAAAAACTTGAGGGAAACTTGAGGGGGTCGGTTGAGGACCGGCGCGGACTTCTAAGGGCGTTCCTTCGCAAATGACATCAAATCGCAACAAAAGACCCTGCCGGTTCCGCCAAACAAAAAAAAGACCGGCGAGGCATAACCTCGCCGATCTTTATTTCTGCCTAGGATATAGCAGCCGGGACCGGCTGCTGATCTTACTCTTCCACTTCGCCTTCGCCGTCCGGGCCGGCAACGACTAGAGGCGGTCGCTGCGGTAACGAAATTTCGTGACCGCCCACGATGTCCGGAAACTCATCAAGCTCACGCTCGCGAGCCTGATCTATCGTTTCATCGCGTTCAACATCCACGTTGCGGTAGTACTCCATGCCGGTTCCGGCTGGAATCAACCGTCCCATGATCACGTTTTCCTTGAGACCGCGTAGATAGTCGATGCGTCCCGAGATGGCCGCTTCGGTTAGCACACGCGTCGTTTCCTGGAACGATGCTGCCGAGATAAACGAATCAGTGGAGAGCGATGCTTTTGTGATTCCCAGCAGTAACGGCTCGGCTTGCGAAACTTCGCCGTCCTCACCATTCACGCGTTCGTTCTCATCAGTGAAGCGGAATCGATCGACCTGCTCCTCGAGCAGGAAGTCTGTGTCTCCCACCTCCTTGATTTTCACCCAGCGCAGCATCTGCCGAACGATCACTTCGATGTGCTTATCGTTAATGTTCACGCCCTGAAGTCGATAGACCTCCTGGATTTCGTTTACGAGATACTCCTGTAAACGATTGGCGCCCAACACACGCAAGATATCGTGTGGATTGAGGGGGCCATCCATCAATGCCTCGCCGGCGCGCACGCGATCACCTTCCTGAACGTTGATGTGTGTACCACGCGGAATGTCGTACTCGCGCTCTTCCAGATCGTCGCCAGTAATGATCAGTTTGCGTTTGCCCTTGGCAATCGGACCAAACTTCACAACGCCGTCGATTTCCGACATCACTGCCGTCTCTGCCGGCCGGCGCGCTTCAAAGAGCTCCACAACGCGCGGCAGGCCGCCCGTGATGTCCTTCGTCTTGGTAGTTTCGCGCGGGATCTTGGCAATGATGTCGCCAGGCTCAACTACTTCGCCATCCGTCACCATCAGATTGGCCCGCACGGGCATCTGGTAAGTCTTCAATGCTTTATTGCTGGGGTTGCGAATTTCCATCCGAGGTTGTTTCTTCTCGTCGGGCGAATCCTTTACCACCATGCGCGACTGACCAGTAACTTCGTCTACTTCTTCATCAAACGTCACGCCTTCCTTAAGGTCCTGGAATTTCACGTGACCGGCTACTTCCGTAAGGATGGCGAACGTGAACGGATCCCAGGTCGCCAAAAGTTGGTCCTGAGTAACGCGCTGTTCGTCTTCCACAAGGATGTGCGCACCATAAACGATCTGGTGGCGAGCAACCTCGCGTCCGCGATCGTCGATGATCGTCAACGAACCGTTGCGATTCATCGCGATGCGTTCGCCCTTACGACTCTTCACCGTCTGCAGGTCCATGTACTTGATCGTACCGTCCTGGCGAGCTTCGTGCTTCGACGACTCTTCCAGACGAGCGGTACCACCGATATGGAACGTGCGCATCGTCAGCTGCGTACCAGGCTCGCCAATCGACTGGGCGGCAATTACACCCACCGCTTCGCCAATCTCAACCGGGCGGCCGGTGGCGAGATTACGTCCGTAACACTTTATGCAGCAGCCACGACGTGATTCGCAGGTAAGCACGGACCGGATTCGAACCCGTTGCACGCCCGAACGCTGAATCTCGGAAGAGAGGTCTTCGTCAATCTCCTGATTGGATTCGACGATCACTCGTCCTTCGACGAGGTCGATCACGTCCTCGAGGGCTGTGCGACCAACGATACGATCGCGCAACGATTCAATTTCCTCGCCGCCTTCGACAATGGCGCTGGCAGAGATGCCACGCAATGTACCGCAGTCAGGTTCGCTGATAATCACATCCTGAGCGACGTCGACCAGACGGCGCGTCAGGTAACCCGAGTCGGCTGTTTTCAAGGCAGTGTCCGCAAGACCCTTGCGCGCACCGTGTGTTGAGATGAAGTACTGCAACACGTTCAAGCCTTCGCGGAAGTTGGCCTGAATCGGAGTTTCGATGATCTCGCCCGAAGGACGAGCCATCAGACCGCGCATGCCAGCCAACTGGCGAATCTGTTGCGCGCTGCCACGCGCTCCGGAATCGCTCATTACTAGGATTGGATTCAATTCCCCAGTGGCCTTTTCGCGATCGTCCATCGCCTTAAACATTTCCTTCGCGACCTTGTCAGTCACTTCAGACCAAATTGCGATGACTTTATTGTAGCGTTCGCCGTTGGTGATTACACCGTCGAGATATTGTTGCTCAACCGCAATCACGTCCTTCTCGGCTTTGTCCACCAACCCCTTCTTCGCCGGTGGCGTTACCAGATCATCGATGCCGATTGAGATGCCCGCACGAGTCGCGTAGAGGAAACCGAGCGTCTTCAGATCGTCAAGCATCTTGACGGTCATCTCGTGACCCAGACGGATGTGCGAATAGTTCACCAGCGATTGCAAACCTTTCTTCTTCAAAGTGCCGTTGAAGAAAGGCAGCCCCGCCGGAATCGAATCGTTGAAGATGACGCGACCAACAGTCGTGCTGACCACGCGCCGCACGTTTTCCTGCACTGCCGCGCGCAGAATGTCTTGCGGATCGTGTTCCTGGGTCAGATCAATCAAGTCGCCCGTGATGCGCAGCTTGATTGGCGTTTGTGTTGTCACCTCTTTCGCGTCGAGTGCCAGTAACACTTCGTCGAGAGATGCGAAGACGCGACCCTCGCCTTTAGCGCCAGGCTTATCTCGCGTCAGGTAGTAGCAGCCCAAAACGATGTCCTGTGAAGGAACTGCGATCGGCTGACCACTGGCCGGGCTGAGAATGTTGTTGCTCGAGAGCATCAACACCGCTGCCTCAATTTGCGCTTCCGGACTCAGCGGAATATGCACAGCCATCTGATCGCCGTCGAAGTCCGCGTTGAATGCGGTACAGACGAGGGGATGGATCTTGATAGCTTTGCCTTCAACCAGGACCGGCTCAAAGGCCTGAATACCCAACCGGTGCAGCGTCGGCGCGCGGTTCAGCAGCACGGGATGTTCGCGAATAACTTCCTCGAGAATGTCCCAAACCACTGGCTCCTGCCGCTCTACCATTTCGCGGGCTTGTTTAATTGTGGCGGCGTGACCCTGCTTTTCCAGTTGGTTGTAGATGAATGGCTTGAATAACTCGAGGGCCATCTTCTTAGGCAAACCACACTGGTGCAGCTTTAGTTCGGGACCAACGACGATGACGGAGCGACCTGAGTAGTCGACGCGTTTGCCCAGCAAGTTTTGCCGGAATCGTCCCTGCTTACCCTTGAGAGTGCCACTGAGCGACTTGAGCGGACGATTGTTCACGCCGCGAAGCACACGTCCCCGACGACCATTGTCGAAGAGCGCATCGACAGCTTCCTGAAGCATCCGCTTTTCGTTGCGCACGATAACTTCGGGGGCGCGCAGTTCCATTAACTTCTTCAAGCGGTTGTTGCGATTGATTACCCGCCGGTACAGATCGTTGAGATCCGACGTGGCAAAGCGTCCGCCATCGAGCGGGACGAGCGGCCGTAGCTCAGGCGGAATCACCGGAATCACATCCAGAATCATCCATTCCGGATGGTTACCGGATTTGAGAAAGCTGGTCGTAACTTTAAGCCGCTTGGAGAACTTGAGTTTCTTTTGCTGCGACGTCTCCTCTTTCATGCGCTTGCGCAGCTCGACCGCCAGGTCTTCCACGTTGACCATCGCCAGCAATTCTTTGATCGCTTCGGCGCCCATCTTCGCGACAAACTGCGCGGGAAAATCACGCACAAGCTCGCGATAGCGTTCGTCCGAAAGCAACTCGCGCTCTTTGATCCCAGGCACGTCACCCGCATCGATTACGATGTAGGATTCGAAGTAGAGGACTTTCTCCAGCTCGCGAAGCGGGATATCCAAAAGATGACCGATGCGACTTGGCAAGCCCTTGAAAAACCAAACGTGCGAACAGGGACTGGCCAGGTCGATGTGGCCCAGGCGTTCGCGACGAACCTTTGCCTGCGTCACTTCAACGCCGCATTTGTCGCAAACGACGCCGCGATGTTTCATGCGCTTGTACTTGCCGCAGAGACATTCCCAGTCAGCCACGGGCCCAAAAATACGCGCGCAGAAGAGTCCATCACGCTCTGGCTTGAAGGTGCGATAATTAATCGTTTCCGGTTTCGTTACCTCGCCATGCGACCACTGCCGGATTTTTTCCGGAGACGCCAGCGAGATGCGGATCGCTTCAAAGTCTGGAGCTAGTTGCTGCTTTTCTTGTTGGAATCGAAACATATCTCTCCATTGCCAATTGCCGATTGCCAATTTCCGATTGGTCTCGCGCGCGGGCACGCTCAAGCCAACCGATCTCAAAGTTCGATAACCAAACGCCAATCGGCAATTGGCATTCGGCAATCGAAAATCTTCTTAAGCTTCCACTGCGCTGGTAATCAGCGCCTCGCCCACGCCCTCTTCCGCTGGACCACCATTAACTGCCGCCTTGCGATTGATTAGTTCAACGTCAAGACAGAGCGATTGCAGCTCGCGAACGAGAACGTTAAACGACTCGGGAAGACCGGGATCAAAGTCCGCTTCTCCCTTGACGATCGCCTCGTAGATCTTCGAACGCCCGGCGACGTCGTCAGACTTCGCCGTGAGCAACTCCTGCAGAATATGTGCAGCGCCATAGGCTTCGAGCGCCCAAACTTCCATTTCTCCAAAGCGTTGACCACCGAACTGCGCCTTACCACCGAGCGGTTGCTGGGTGATCAAGCTGTACGGCCCAATCGAGCGAGCGTGAATCTTGTCGTCGACAAGGTGGGACAGCTTCAGCATGTAAATGTAGCCAACCGTCACCTTCTGCTCGAACGGCTCTCCGGAGAGTCCATCGTAGAGAATCGCCTTACCTGACTCGTTGATAATCTCCGGCAGTCCCAATTCGGTTGCGCGTTGTCCGGCGAGAGCCAGTTTTTCCTTGATCTCGGCTTCTGTGGCGCCATCAAAAACCGGCGTCGCAAAGTGAACACCAAGAACCCGCGCGGCCCAGCCAAGGTGCGTCTCCAAAATTTGACCCACGTTCATACGCGAGGGCACGCCGAGGGGATTGAGCACAATCTCCACCGGTGTCCCGTCGGGCAGATACGGCATGTCTTCTTCCGGCAGAATGCGCGCAATCACACCCTTGTTACCGTGGCGTCCGGCCATCTTGTCGCCGACGGAAAGCTTGCGCTTCATGGCGATAAAGACCTTGACCATCTTGATCACGCCCGGCGCCAGCTCATCGCCCTGGCGCAGCTTGGCAATCTTCTCTTCGTAAATGTCCGAAAGGATCTTGATCTGACGCTCAGTGCGGTCTTCGTATTCCTTGATCTCGCCGCCCACATCGATTCGCGAAGATGCGAGCTGCACCTTGCGCAAAACTTTGGGCTCAATGTCGAGGAGCATCTCGCGAGTAATGGGGGTCCCTTTCTCGATGACGACGTCGCGATTGACCGTCAGGTCAGCCGAGAGTTTCCGGCCTTCGAGCAGCTCGTAGATACGCTGGTCACGCTGTTCCCGCAGAATACGAATCTCGTCTTCGAGGTCGCGCCGCAGCCGATCTTCTTCTTCCTGTTCGATCGCCAGGGAGCGCGCATCTTTTTCCTGACCCTTGCGGGTAAAGACCTGAACATCAACAACGGTGCCGTCAATTCCGGGAGGTGAAACGAGCGAAGCGTCTTTTACGTCTCCGGCTTTTTCACCGAAGATTGCCCGCAGCAGTTTTTCTTCCGCGGTAAGTTGGGTTTCACCCTTGGGCGTAACCTTGCCCACCAGGATTGAACCCGGTTTCACCTGAGCGCCGATGCGAATAATGCCGCTATCATCAAGATCGCGGAGCATGTTCTCGCCCACGTTGGGGATATCCCGGGTAATTTCTTCGGGCCCAAGTTTCGTGTCGCGCGCTTCAATCTCCAGCTCTTCAATGTGAATTGAAGTGTAATAATCCTCTTTCACCAGACGCTCAGACACGAGGATCGCATCTTCGAAGTTGTAGCCGCGCCAGGGCATGAAAGCCACCAGAACGTTGCGGCCCAGTGCGAGCTCGCCGCGATCGGTGCAAGGACCATCGGCAATCACCTGTCCCTTCGAAACACGCTCGCCAACGTGAACGATTGGGCGTTGATTGATACAGGTGTTTTGATTTGAACGCTTGAACTTAATCAGCGTGTAGATGTCGGCCGTCACTTCTCGCGAGATTGTGCCGTCGACATTATGATCCGCCTTAACGATGCAACGTTCGGAATCGACGTAGTCAACCACTCCGTCACGTTTGGCCACGACGACGGCGCCGGAATCGCGTGCAGTTGTCTGCTCCATGCCGGTGCCGATGTAAGGAGCTTCCGCTCGCAGCAAGGGCACTGATTGACGCTGCATGTTCGAACCCATCAAGGCTCGGTTGGCGTCGTCGTTCTCTAAAAACGGAATCAGCGAAGCCGCGACTGAGACGAGCTGCTTCGGAGAGACGTCCACGTATTCGATGTCTTTACGCAAGGCAAGCACAAACTCACCGGCTTTGCGCGAGGCATTGCGCTCGTTAACGATATTGCCGTTGGTATCCAGCTGAATGTTCGCCTGTCCGACTACGTGCTTGTCTTCCTCCCAGGCCGTCAGGTAGAACGGCCACGGTTCAAACTCAGCCTTCCGTCCTCCGGAACCCAGTTTCTTGTTGGCCTTCTCCACATCCTCAAGCGGAATGTGTTCGCCCGGCTTCAGCCTGGTCTCGCCGCCGTTGATGACCCGCACGTACTCCAGGACACGTCCGTCAATCACCTTTCGGTAAGGCGCTTCAATGAACCCAAACTCATTAATGCGCGCAAAACACGAGAGACTCGAAATCAAACCGATGTTCGGACCTTCAGGCGTCTCAATCGGGCAAATGCGGCCGTAGTGAGTCGGGTGGACGTCGCGAACTTCAAATCCGGCACGCTCGCGAGAAAGACCCCCTGGTCCGAGCGCCGAGAGACGGCGTTTGTGCGTGATCTCAGAAAGGGGGTTCGTTTGGTCCATGAACTGCGACAGCTGGCTGGAACCAAAGAACTCGCGGACGGCAGCCGTCACGGGCTTGGCGTTAATCAAGTCGCGCGGCATCGTCGTCTGCATCTCTTGATGGATGGACATCTTCTCTTTGATGGCCCGCTCCATGCGCTCTAAACCAATCCGGAACTGGTTTTCGAGCAGCTCGCCGACTGCGCGCACGCGCCGGTTGCCGAGGTGATCGATGTCGTCCGACTGATACTCGGAAGGGTTCTTCCGCATCTTCAGAACGTACGAAACCACTTCATAAAAGTCGTGGGCCGTCAGCAAAGGATCGTCGATCCGGTTGCGTTCCGGTTTGCCCATCTTGATGTTGAACTTCAGCCGACCAACGCGTGAGAAATCAAACTTGCGCGGGTCAAAGAACATAGCGTCTAGCAAGCGATAGGCAGTTTGCACCGTCGGTGGATCGCCGGGGCGCATTTTGCGGTAGATCTCCAGCAAGGCATCGACCGGTTTGGTGATTACATCTTTCTTCAAAGTGAGCGACAGAATTGAACCGATGTCGTCGCGCTCTGGAAAAAAGACCGAGAAGCTGTCAATGCCGGCTTCAGAAACTTCCTGAAGCTTCGCGGCCGTGATCTCGTTGTTAGCCTCAAGCAGCACCTCGCCGCTTTCTTTATTGACGATGTCTGAAAGCGCAAAAGCACCTTCAAATTGGCTTGGTTCAATTTCAACTTCTTCAATCTTGGCCTTACGCAGCGCTTCCAATGAAGTAGAGGTAATTTTCTTGCCACTGCGAACGATTGGCTCCGTGCGGCCTTTGATATCGAAATCGACCTTCATGCCAACCAGATTGCTGGGGCCGCTTTCCGGGACTTGCATCATCAGACTTCCGTCTTCGATACGAACCTCGTCGGTGACATAAAGCGCTCGCAACATGTCTTCATCGCTGAAAACCGCGTTCTTTACACCTTCCTCCAACGCCGAATCGTTTCCGGTCTTAATGTCTGATTCGCGGTTAAACCAGAGACCCAGCGCTCGCAGGAAAATCGAGGCGAGAAACTTGCGCTTCCCGACGCGCACGTAAAGCAGATTCTTCTGGTCGTATTCAAATTCAACCCAGGAGCCGCGATAAGGAATGATCTTGGCAATGTAGACCGCGCCGCGCTTGAAGAAGACGCCAGGGCTGCGATGGAGCTGGGAAACGATGACACGCTCGGTACCGTTGATGATGAAGGTGCCGTTGTCGGTCATCAACGGAATCTCGCCAAAGAAGACTTCTTCTTCCTTGATATCGCGAATCGACATCGCTTCCGTTTCCGGATCCTTGTCGTAAACGGTGAGACGAATCTTGACCTTAAGCGGTACGCTGTAACTCATGCCCCGCTCCTGGCATTCCTGCTGATCGTGTTTGTGCTTCAGTCCAACGGGCTCGCCGCAGTTCTCACAAAGTTGCGGTCTCACGAAATTAAAGGTGCCGCACTTGTGACAGAGAGTTTCGCCGGCAGCAAGTGGATTGACCTTGATGGTAGAACCGCACTCCTTACAATTCGCGCGCAGGTAGTTCAGTCCCTCCAACCGGCCGCACTTACACTGCCAGTTGCCGATCTGGTACTCGACAAAATCGAGCGTCGCCGTGCCCCGGAAATCCGAGATCGGAAATACCGACTGAAACACCGCCTGCAACCCGGTGTTCTCACGTTCCTCGGGCAGGAAATCCATCTGCAGGAAGCGATTGTAGGATTCGCGCTGAATCTCGATCAGATTCGGAATCCGCACCGCAGTGGCGATCTTCGAAAAGTCGATACGCTCAGGTGCCTGGCTTGTCCTTCGTCCTAATCCCGTATTAGCTGTTTGAAGTAGATTTACTGACATGAGAGGTTCCTTATCAAAGCCCGTTTACAATTAGCGGTAGCAAGCCTGGCGTACTGTGTAACCGACAAAACGACCATCAGGCTGCTTAGAAAAGCCAAAGCGCGGTCAGGGCGCAGAATGCCCCGACCGCTTAAATCATGAAAAGCGGCAATGTCATCGTCAAATGTTTTGGGAGTAACGCCAGCGCCCTCAATACTCCCTTAACTTAACCACTAACATTTCGAGTGTCAAGCCAACAAACTCTCCACTCAGCCCAATTGCCAGGTGACAAGCGTGCCAGGCATTGGTTGCCGGCCGCTTGTCACCTGTTGCCTATTGCTACTTAACTTCGACGGTCGCGCCTGCATCCGCAAGCTTTTGTCGCACCGTCTCAGCTTCCTCTTTCGAAACGCCTTCCTTCACCGGCTTGGGAGCCGCTTCCACCAGATCCTTGGCTTCTTTCAAGCCAAGCGCGGTAATCTCGCGAACTACCTTGATGACGTTGATCTTGTTGCCACCTACGGCCTGCAGGATCACATCAAACTCGGTCTTTTCTTCAGCGGCGGCAGTTTCGCCACCAGCCGCTGCGCCCGCTGCCGGCGCCGCTACGGCTGCCGCTGCGGCGGAAACACCAAACGTTTCTTCCAACTGCTTAACGAGCTCGGAAGCTTCAAGAAGCGTCATGCTCTTCAAATACTCAATAACATCTTCGCGTGTTGCTGCCATGATTTCTCCATCCTCCTCAAGGGGTCCTGATGTGCTGTTGTTATTTTCCGCAGCAGGAGAACCCACGGGACGTTTCCGTTGAGGAGTTGCATCTTCCTCTCGAAAAGCGTCCGAGCCGCAATGACGACCTGACTATCGTCATGCTCGTTGTCCGCGTCCGGCCCTACTGTTCTTCAACCAAATTCCAGTCTTCAACCAAACTCTAGATTTCAAATTTCAAATTTGAGATCTCAAATCGTCGTGAGCTCAAATCGTTATGCTTTCTGTTCACCAATCTGCTTGATCACGATCGCAAGATTGCGCGGCACCGCCGACAGGACAGTGACCAGCCGCTGAGCCTGGCAATTGATCAAGAACATTACCTTGGAAATCAATTCTTCCTTCGAAGGCAGGCTGGCAATCGCTTCGACATCCTTCAGCGCCACTACCCTTCCTTCCACGACGCCGGCCTTGAATGAAAATATGTCCGGATTGGCCTTCGCGAATTTGGCGATCGCCTTCGACAAGTTCACGGGGTCTTCCTGGCTTAACGCTACCGCGGTGACACCCTTGAACTGATCAGTGGCCTTTTCCAGATCCGTCCCGGCGGCAGCTTTTCGGGCGAGCGTGTTCTTAACCACTTCATAGGTAACGCCAGCCTCGCGTAGCTGATTGCGAAGCTCCTGATCCTTCGGGACGGTCATTCCCTTGAAACCGACAAGCATCGCCGCCTTAGCGTTCTTAAATTGCTCGGTGAGTGCTTCCAGATCTTTCTGTTTCTTCTCTCTTGTCTTCATCAGCTCTCACTCCTATTTGACGTAGGCTGCTTCGTCCAGCAGAACTCCGGGGCTCATGGTCGCGGCCAAATTGACCTTCTTCACATACTTGCCTTTGGCCGTCGAGGGTTTGGCCTTGACGATCGCTTCCAGCAAAGATTTCGCATTGTCTCTGATCTTGTCGGCATCGAACGAGACCTTGCCGACTCCCACGTGAATTACCCCCGTTTTGTCGACGCGATACTCCACTTTGCCAGCTTTTGTCTCCCTAACTGCCGTCTTCACGTCAGGCGTTACAGTCCCGGTTTTAGGGTTAGGCATCAAGCCCCGGGGACCAAGGACCTTACCAAGGCCGCCCACAAAACGCATCATGTCGGGGGTGGAAATGACCGCGTCGAACTCGAGCCAGCCTTCCTTAATCTTGTTAACGAGATCCTCGCCGCCTACAAAATCCGCCCCAGCCTCTTCCGCTTCTTTGATTTTCTCGCCTTGAGCGATCACGACGACTGTCTTGGACTTACCGAGGCCGTGCGGAAGCACTAACGTGCCGCGAACGAGTTGATCGGCCTTGCGAGGATCAACACCAAGCCAAACTGTTAACTCAACTGTCTCGTCAAATTTGGCGAAGGCAATCTCCTTAACCTTCGCAACAGCCTCTTCGAGGTTGTATTTACGGGCGGGCTCGATTTTCTCAGCGGCCGCTCGATACTTCTTGCCGTGCTTTTTCAATTTCTAACCTCCGAGGTGCAAACGGGATTGGATTTTCGCTTGCCGATTGGCGACAAAGTCCGGATCCAATACCCCTCCCTCTCAATGTTACGTTAGCCAGCCATGCCAATTGGCATTCGCCCTTGGAAATCGGCAATTATTCGATTGTCAGCCCCATCTGCCGGGCCGTTCCTTCAATTGTGCGAATCGCAGCTTCCAGACTCGTAGTATTCAGATCCGGCATCTTCGTCTTCGCAATCTCTTCAATCTTGGACTTCGAAATCGTGCCGACTTTTTCTCTCTTAGGATTGCCGGAACCCTTGGGCAAGCCCGCGGCCTTCTTCAAAAGATCGGCAGCAGGAGGTGTCTTTGTTTCAAAGGTGAATGAGCGGTCTGCATAAACCGTGATCACTACCGGAATCTTCAAATCGGGATCCTGTTGCGCGGTTTTGGCATTAAACGCTTTGCAGAATTCCATGATGTTGACGCCGTGCTGACCCAATGCCGGGCCGATTGGCGGCGCCGGATTGGCCTTCCCAGCGGGAACCTGCAGTTTTATGTATCCAGTAATTTTCTTAGCCATAACTCAATTTTCGATTGCCAATTGCCGATTGGCTGGTTCTCAAAATTCTTTTAGCATCGGTTCTCAATCAAGCAGCGACAACTTCAATCGCCAATTGGCAATCGGCAATTCCTTATTCTTCCTCGGCGAAAGTAACCTTCTCCACATCCAGGAAGTTCAATTCAACCGGAGTTGAGCGCCCAAAAATCGTCACCGTAACTTTTAACGTCGACTTGTCTTCGTTAACCTCTTCAACTTTGCCCGTAAAGCTCTGAAACGGACCCGACTTGATACGAACGGTTTCTCCAGCAGCATAGGAAAACTTCGGCTTCGGCTTTTCCGCTGCCTCTGTAACGTTGTGAACGATCTGATCGACTTCCTGTGGAGTTAACGGCGTCGGGTTGTGTCCGCCGACAAAGCCAGTAACTTTCGGCGTCGACTTGATCATGTGAAAGACGTTATCGGGTATATGCCCGCGCTCATCGCATTCAATCTGCACCAGCACATATCCCGGGTAAAACATGCGCGTCGACTCGATCCGCTTGTTGCCACGCATCTCCACCACTGTCTCTGTCGGGACAAGCACTTCAGCAACCTCATTTTGCAGATCGGTATCGCGAACGCGCGCCTTCAGACTGTCGCGCACTTTCTTCTCGTGTCCCGAGTACGTATGAAGTATGAACCACTGCTGCATGAAATTCTCTTTTAGGCTCCGGTGATCCAGGTCAGTAGCTGGTTAAGCTGGGTCAAAGCGAAAGTCCAAATCCGATCAACCAGGAATAAATAGACGGCGAAAAAGATGACTGCGATCA
The DNA here is from genome assembly GCA_963826235.1 of Pyrinomonadaceae bacterium. Lineage (GTDB taxonomy): Bacteria > Acidobacteriota > Blastocatellia > Pyrinomonadales > Pyrinomonadaceae > PSRF01. The sequence continues at coordinate 682,820 of CAWGWE010000005.1, forward strand.
GGGTGATAATGGTCGTGTTCTTTACAGTGTTGAAATCCGGCCACGAAACGCGCTTCATTTCGGCGCGGACGTCTTGCAAGAAGTGGCTTAGTCGACCCAGCGGTCCCACTCGGGGCCCACTCAACCCTCGCTCGCGCCGCGCTCCACGACCTTCCACACCTTCGCCGAAGCGGGCCGTGCGTGGTGCGGGCAGTGACGCGTCTGGCTTCTCTATATCGTCCATGGTTTCATTCTTCGACACTAGACCGCCTTATCTCTAACTGGCAGGGGTACCAGGATTCGAACCCGGACTTTCGGTTTTGGAGACCGACGTGCTAACCGTTGACACTATACCCCTGTGCCGATTGGCCATTGCCGATTTCCAATTGCCGATTGCTATTTCACCGAACCATCAAGATTGAAACGACCATGAACTCAGCGATTGGCTGGCAATCGGCATTTGGCAATCGGCAATGTCCAATCCCGATCACTTGGTTTCTTTATGGCCAGTGTGCTTGCGGCAACGACGACAAAACTTTTGAAATTCCAACCGGTCGGGGGTGGTCTTCTTGTTCTTAGTCGTTGTGTAGTTGCGGCTCTTGCAGTCAGTGCACTGGAGCACAATGTTATCGCGCGGCATAATTAATCCTATTTCCGATTGCCCATTTTCAATTGCCGATTAACTACCCATCGCTGAATGTCCATTGAATCGGCATTCGGCAATTAGCAATCGGCAATGCGTTTATTCCACAACCTCACTAACCGTACCAGCGCCTACCGTACGGCCGCCTTCGCGAATTGCGAACCGCAGCCCCTTCTCCATCGCAATCGGCGCAATCAACTCGATCTCCATCGCCACGTTGTCGCCAGGCATCACCATCTCCACTCCTGTCGGCAAACTCGCTACTCCCGTCACGTCCGTCGTGCGGAAGTAGAACTGCGGCCGGTATCCGGTGAAGAACGGTGTGTGACGCCCGCCCTCTTCCTTCGTCAGCACATAGGCCTCGGCCTTGAACTTCGTGTGCGGCGTAATCGACCCTGGCTTCGAGATCACCTGCCCGCGCTCAATGTCCTTGCGCTCCACTCCGCGCAGCAATAACCCAACGTTATCTCCGGCTGTGCCTTCGTCCAGCAACTTCTTGAACATCTCCACGCCCGTAACGACAGTGGTTTTAGTAGGTCTGATTCCCACAATCTCCACACTCTCGTTTACCTTCACGCGCCCGCGCTCAACTCTGCCCGTCGCCACCGTGCCCCGTCCCTGGATCGTGAAAATGTCTTCCACCGGCATCAAAAACGGCTTCTCCACGTCGCGCGCCGGCGTCGGAATGTAGCTGTCTACCGCCTCCATCAGCTCTTCCACCGTCTTCTCCCACTCCGGGTCACCTTCCAGCGCCTTCAGCGCCGAACCCTTGATCACCGGAATGTCGTCGCCCGGAAACTCATAGGCACTGAGCAGCTCTCTGACTTCCAGCTCCACCAGCTCCAGCAGCTCCGCATCGTCGACCGCATCGGCCTTGTTCATGAACACCACCATCGCCGGCACGCCTACCTGGCGCGCAAGCAGAATGTGCTCACGCGTCTGCGGCATCGGGCCATCGGTAGCTGCCACTACCAGGATTGCCCCGTCCATCTGCGCCGCCCCCGTAATCATGTTCTTCACGTAGTCCGCGTGTCCCGGACAGTCCACGTGCGCGTAGTGCCGGTTCTTCGTCTCATACTCCACGTGCGCCGTCGCGATCGTAATACCTCGTGCTTTCTCTTCCGGCGCCTTGTCGATCTGATCAAACGCCACGAACTGCACTTTCGGGTTGTTCTTCCCCAGCACCTTCGTGATCGCCGCCGTCAACGTCGTCTTCCCGTGATCCACGTGCCCAATCGTCCCGATGTTCACGTGCGGCTTGCTGCGGTCAAATTTTTCCTTAGACATTCTCGTTTAGCCTCTATCTATGAAGGATCTTCAATTCCAAAACGCGAACTACCGGTACTGGAGCCCGCGATGAGATTTGAACTCATGACCTCCTCCTTACCAAGGAGGCGCTCTACCCCTGAGCTACGCGGGCACGAGAGCTATAACTGCCAAAAAACTGGAGCGGGCGACGAGATTCGAACTCGCGACCCTCAGCTTGGAAGGCTGATGCTCTACCAACTGAGCTACACCCGCCCTTTTGAGATTTCAAATTTGAGATCTGAGATCTCTGATGGTGCAGGGGGCAGGATTCGAACCTGCGTAGGGCGTTAGCCCGCCGGGTTTACAGCCCGGTGCCATTAACCACTCGACCACCCCTGCCTCTAATTTCAAGTGCCTAATGGAGCCGGCGAAGGGACTTGAACCCCCGACCCTCTGATTACAAATCAGATGCTCTACCAACTGAGCTACGCCGGCCGCTATAGACTGGAATAGCGCATTCCGACAAAAGGCGGATACTACCAACAGCAACTTGAAAACGCAAGTCGCAGACAGAGTTACACATACTTTCGTTCTTCGCACTTAGGAACGCAAGCAGTAGATGCTCTTACGACGCTAAACGTCTACTCACGAACTGTAGCGATCTGAGTCGCTTTCGTCTTGGGGGAAACCTCTGCGGGAGCTAACACTGAGTAGTAAAACGATCGAAAGTAACCATACATCGACAGGCAAGCCGAAACCACTACTAACCACAGCATCGCCCTTCCAGCTGTATATAACAACACCTGCCAATCATTGGCACTTGTGTCACCGGATCCAAACAAATGCTGAAACGCAGTCCGCAACTCCGGCACTGACCAAAACTCAATGGCCGGAAACGGCTGACCGAAATTTGAAACTTGAGGGGCTTTGCCCCCGACACTCGATACGATCAGCAGGGCTACGGTGACCACCTGTGCCAGCATCTTGAACTTCCCCATTTTTGATGCCGAGATCACCACGCCATCTGAGGCCGCTATTGATCGCAGGCCCGTAACCGCAAACTCGCGTCCAATAATGATGACCACTGCCCAGGCCGGCGCCAGCTGATTTTCTACCAGGGATATCAATGCTGCAGAGATTAAGAGCTTGTCCGCAATCGGATCGAGAAGCTGACCTAAGCGTGTCACTTGATCACGTCTGCGAGCGAGATGACCGTCCAGATAGTCTGTGAGAGCGGCTCCCAGGAACAACGCAACACCCAGAAGGTGCCGCGGCAGTCCCAGCCAGTTTTCTGCGAAAGGAGTTAAGAGAACGACGACGAGCAGCGGGACGATAAAGATGCGAAGCAGAGTTAGTGCGTTTGGAAGATTCAAATTGTCGCCGCCTCTATCGCGATCAAGGGCTAATCGTGATTTGGGTTTACTCGAAGTTTAGGACTGCGTCATAAATAGTGCAAGACACTTCACTGCTAACTTGCCCAACACTTTTTGCTCAGCTAGAATCTTGGTTTCTTCACTGTGAGAAATTCGCATCCGTAGCGGTACGAACGCAAAAGCAATGGCAATCGATCTCATCACCGTCCGGGGAGCCCGCCAACACAATCTCAAGAACATTAACGTAGAAATACCGCGCGAGCGCTTTACCGTTATTACCGGACTGTCCGGCTCAGGAAAATCCTCACTGGCATTCGACACGATTTATGCTGAAGGACAACGCCGTTACGTTGAATCTCTTTCAGCCTACGCGCGTCAGTTTCTTGATCAGCTGGAAAAACCGGATGTCGATTCAGTCGACGGTCTTTCACCCGCGATATCGATCGAACAAAAGACGGTCTCGCGTAGTCCGCGATCTACTGTAGGTACAGTAACCGAGATTTATGACTACATGCGTCTGCTCTTTTCCTCTATTGGTCAGCCTCACTGTTACGTTTGCGGCGCTGCTATCACGAGACAGAGCGTTGAGCAGATCGTGCAAAGCGTCCTGGGTTTGCCCGAGGGCGAACGGGTCATGATTCTTGCGCCCATCGTTCGTGGCAGAAAAGGTGAATTCAAAAAAGAGCTGGAAAAGCTGGCCAAGGACGGCTTTCTTCGCGCTCGTGTAGATGGAGAATTGCTATCGCTTGATGAAGAAATTCGTCTGGATAAACGGCGAAACCACACAATCGAAGCTGTTATTGATCGCTTATTGATTAAGCCTGGAATTAAAGAGCGTCTGGCTGAGTCGGTGCGCACGGCTTTAAAGCTAACGGGGGGAGCAGTCCTGGTTTCGATCGTGGACGGTGAAGAGAAACTCTACTCGGAGAAGATGGCTTGCGTGATTTGCGACATCAACGTTCCTCCTCTCGAGCCGCGTTCGTTTTCGTTCAATTCAGCGTACGGCGCCTGCAAGAGATGCCACGGACTGGGAACAGTTCTAGAAGTTGATCCGACCAAGTTAATCCCGGACGCAAACGTCCCGGCAGACAAACTCGCGTTCATGGGTCCCGCCGATCGTCAGGGTTCTGCTTACCTTAGAAGTGCGCTGACTGCGGTAATCAATTATTTCAAAGCCGACTCTCGAACGCCGTTTAACGAATTACTAAAAGAAGTTCGCGAGGGTTTCTTCGAGGGCATAAACGGACAGTTGAACTTCCGACAGGGAGCTTATGCGTATCAGAGTCGCTGGAAGGGAGCTTTGCACTGGCTGCGCGACAGGTTGAATGAAGCGCCCTCCGAAAAAGTTCGTACTACTTTGGAAGAAATGGTCGCACCTCGCACTTGTCCCGAGTGCAAGGGGAAGCGGCTACGCTCAGACTCACTTGCGGTTCGCTTTGGCTCTCGCGGTATCTCTGATTACACGACCATGCCGATCGAGGATGCGAGTACAGCCTTTGCGGCGATAAAGCTAAATGCGCGTGAAGAGCTCATCGCCGGATCGATCCTGCGCGAAATCGTCAACCGGCTAAAGTTTCTCAACACAGTCGGACTCGGTTATTTGACGCTGGATCGGGCTTCATCAACTCTCTCAGGCGGTGAAGGGCAACGCATTCGTCTGGCTACTCAGATTGGTTCGCAACTTCGAGGCGTCCTTTACGTTCTCGATGAGCCGTCAATTGGATTGCATCCTCGCGACAATCAGAAGCTGCTGGAAACGCTTTGCGCGCTACGCGATCTCGGGAACACTGTCCTGGTTGTCGAACACGATGAGGAAACAATTAGGCGTGCGGATTATGTGGTCGACCTGGGCCCCGGAGCGGGAGCACATGGCGGCGAAGTTGTGGCGAACGGAACGGCAGAAAATGTTGCCAACAATCCGAACTCGATTACCGGACTTTATCTAAGGGGAAAGAACAAAATTGAAGTCCCTACTAAACGACGTATTCCCAACGGCAAGAATCTCGTCATCCAGGGCGCCCGCGCCAACAATCTCAAGGAGATCGACGTCACATTTCCGCTAGGTCTCTTGACGGTGATCACCGGTGTTTCCGGATCGGGAAAGTCTACTCTTGTGGGCGACATTCTGTATCCCGCCCTAGCGCGACACTTGTACGGCTCTTTGGCCGAGCCCGGATCGTACTCAACAATCGAAGGCCTTGAAAACGTCGACAAAGTAATCGAAATCGATCAGTCGCCGATTGGTCGAACGCCGCGTTCCAATCCTGCAACTTACACCGGACTATTCACACCGCTTCGTGAACTGTATGCAATGCTGCCTGAGTCTCGCGAGCGGGGCTACAAGCCCGGCCGGTTCTCCTTCAATGTTAAAGGTGGCCGGTGCGAAGCCTGCGAAGGCGACGGCATGAAGCGCATTGAAATGAATTTTCTGCCCGATGTTTACGTACTTTGTGACGTCTGCCGCGGAGCCCGGTATAACCGCGAGACATTGGCAGTGAAATTCAAAGGCCACTCAATTGCCGAGTTATTGGATACGACGGTGGAAGAAGCTTTGCCGCTGCTGGAAAACATTCCGCAGATAAAGCAGAAACTGCAGACCCTTCTGGATGTGGGACTCGGCTACATCAAATTGGGCCAATCTGCCACCACACTCTCCGGAGGCGAAGCACAACGAATCAAACTCGCCAAGGAGTTATCGAAGCGAGCAACGGGGAGAACAGTCTACATTCTGGATGAGCCCACGACCGGACTTCATTTTGCCGATGTTCATAAACTGCTCGACGTGCTGCAACGACTGGTCGCTTTGGGAAATTCTGTTTTGGTGATTGAACATAATCTTGATGTCATCAAGAGCGCGGATTACATTATCGACCTCGGACCAGAAGGTGGAGAACACGGAGGTCGCGTAGTGGCTTCCGGTACACCTGAAGAGGTGGCACGCGTTCGCCGCTCTCATACGGGCCAGGTGCTGAAGCCGCTCCTCAACGGTCGCCTTGCTCGCAATGGCAACAGCGCTCGGAACGAAGACATAAAAATCGCGTGATATACTCCGCGAAGTTCGCTTAGCAAACAACGCCGAGGGTACGGCTCACCATGTCAATCTATGACGAACTCGGCCCGCTGAGTCTGGAACACGTCAGCACTTATCCTCTCGCAAATCGCCCCAGCAAAATTTCAAGAAAGGATTTCGCCCGGCCACTTGAAGCTGAGGGTTCACTGAAGGACTTTCTGCGCGGCCTTCCCAACATCCTCGCCGTTCAGAATCTGCGAGAGCTTGCTGTTCGCGTGCGACGGGCGCGCGAGTTGGGCAAGCCGATCATTTGGGGAATCGGAGGACACGTAATTAAAACGGGTCTCGCACCACTCTTGATTCAGCTCATGCAGCAGGGGTTGGTGACCGCGATAGCAGGAAATGGTTCGGTGTTGGTCCACGATGCCGAAATAGCGCTAGCAGGCTCCACCTCAGAAGACGTTGATGCCACGCTCGGCGAAGGAATCTTTGGCGGCGCCGACGAGACGGGAAAACTGCTCAACCGCGCCGGTGAAGAAGGCGCGCGTGACAGCATTGGCCTTGGAGAGTCCGCCGGTCGGGCCTTGCTCGAGCTAAAACCGAAGTATCAGGACGTTTCGCTTTTATGTGCTGCGTACAACGCGCGGCTTCCCGTAACAATCCACCTGACGATTGGCGGTGATATTGTTCACTTTCACCCACAAGCAAATGGCGCGGCACTTGGCGCCACCTCCCACACCGATTTCCGCCTGCTCGGCGAACTAGTGCGACGCATGAATGGCGGCGGCGTTTTTCTGAATATTGGATCAGCGGTCGTGTTGCCTGAGGTCTTCTTGAAATGCGTCACGCTGGTTAGAAATTTGGGACATGAGTTGACGGACATCACAACTGCTAATTTTGATTTCATTCAATCGTATCGCCCGCTGACTAACGTAGTACGCCGTCCTACCGCTAACGGGGCCGGCCGGGGCTTCTCCATCATCGGCCATCACGAATTAACTTTGCCGCTGCTGGCAGCTCACCTAATTCACGATAATTCCGGCCCTGAATGATGGCTTGACAGCCTACCGCCAAGTGAACATAATCCAAACACGAAATTGAAAACCAATTTCAAAATACGCCTTTATCCGAGGGACTACATAACCTTAGACTAACGGATTAATTACATGATGCTGCAAATTCTCTACCGGCACACAGTGCTGCTGGTCCTTTTGTTATTACTTCCGCTCTTTGCCGTCGCGCAATCAAACGGATCCTTTCATGGTCGACTACTTGATCAAAACAGCGCTGCCATCTCAAAAGCCGCAGTCACTTTGCGGCAGTCGAGTTCAAGTTACGAGCTAACGGTCACAACAGACGTGCAGGGACGATTTCGTTTCGATTCCCTCCCTTCTGCCGACTACCTGCTGGTAGTCAAACACCCGGGCTTTAACGCTCTTGAGAAGCTAATTCAAATACCTTCCGACAACGTCGAAGCTGAAGTTGTCTATATCCTCGAACCAGCGTCTATTGCCGAATCGGTAGTTATCACTAGTGGACACATGCTGACCTCCGCGGAGATGGCCGAAAAGGTTCCCGGATCAATCGAAATCATTAAAGGGCAGGTGCTCGAGAATACGCGCGCGATGACTTCTACAGAAGTTCTGCGCAAGTTCTCGGGAGTCAACGTGAGAGACGAAGAAGGCCTGGGGCTTCGTCCTAACATAGGGATACGAGGCTTAAACCCGACGCGCTCAACGAAAGTGCTGCTACTCGAAGATGGTATTCCGCTCACTTACGCTCCCTATGGAGACAACTCTTCTTACTATCATCCACCGATAGATCGTTTTGATAGTGTCGAGCTGGTGAAAGGTTCCGGGCAAATCCTCTATGGGCCACAAACTATTGGTGGAGTCGTCAACTACATTACGCCGATTCCGCCTTCCAGCCGCGCTGGCTCAATCACTTTGATCGGAGGCAATCGCAGCTATTTTAATGGCAATCTTACCTATGGGGACTCGTTCGGAAATACCGGACTGCTGTTTGGTTTTACTCGGAAGCAAGGTCAGGGATCACGAGACAACATTCGCTCAGGCCTAAACGACTTCAACTTTAAATCGGTGACGACCTTTAGTGATCGCCAAGCATTAACTGCGAAGTTTAACTATTATAGCGAAGACTCCAATGTTGGATACTCAGGTTTAAGAGAAGCCGAGTTTCGCGACGACCCGCGACAAAACCCCTTCCGCAACGATTTTTTTTACGGCGATCGTGTGGGCGCGTCGCTTACGCATGCCTTTGTCTTCAATCCTGACGTTGTCCTGACTACAAATCTGTACGGTTCCTATTTCCGCCGTCACTGGTGGCGCCAGTCTTCTAATTCAAACGAGAGACCCAATGATTCCGCAGATCCCCTCTGTGGGGGTATGTCGAATTTGAACACCACTTGCGGCAATCAGGGCCGCTTACGACGCTATCTTTTTGGCGGCGTTGAACCGCGCCTTCGAATTACCAAAACGCTTTTTGGTCGTCGCAACGAATTGGAAGCCGGAGTCCGCGTTCACTTTGAAGCCCAGGAGCGCCTCCAGAAGAACGGAGCTCAGCCAAGATCCAGAGACGGTGTAATTGTCGAGAACAACGAACGCAGCAATCAAGCTTATGCTGCTTTTGTTCAAAATCGATTCGCTTTTGGACGTTTTACCATCACTCCGGGAATTCGTGTTGAGCACGTGAAATATCAACGCACCAATCGCCTCTTAGCGATTTCAGGGAATACGCAATTGACTCAATTGGTGCCTGGTATCGGTGTGGCTTTTAACTCTGGAGAGAGGCTAACGGTGTTTGCCGGAATGCATCGAGGGTTTGCGCCGCCACGAACGGAAGACATCATCAATAACACCACTGGGGGCAGCCTTGATCTCGATCCGGAGCTAAGTTGGAACTACGAAGCTGGACTCCGCGCGCGGCCCCATCCGGCCGTCCGCATGGAAGCTACGTTTTTTCGCATGGACTACTCAAATCAGATAGTCCCCGCCAGTTTAGCCGGAGGTGTTGGCTCGGCCTTTACAAATGGTGGCGAAACTCTTCACCAGGGAATCGAGCTCGCTACAGCTCTCGATACATCGTCAATACTTCGGCGTCGATACAGCTTTTATTTCCGCACTTCATACACTCTCCTACCAGTAGCGGAATTTCGCGGGGTTCGGTTCAGTAGCGTCCCCGGATTCGCCACCACGAGCGTTTCCGGTAATCGGCTTCCCTATGCGCCAAAGCGATTGCTAAATGGAACAATCGGTTTTTCGCATGCCCGCGGACTTGATGTTTTTATGGAAGGAGTCCATGTGGGATCTCAATTCGCCGAAGACCTAAATCGAATTGATCCTATCGCGAGCAACGGGCAAACCGGTTTGATTCCAAGCTATACCATTTGGAATGCAACGATTAACTACAAGTTGGAAAAGTTTCGGACAACGCTTTTTGTAACCGCGAAGAACGTTTTCGATCGCCTCTACATCGCGGACCGTGCGCGGGGCATTCTGCCGGGACCGCCGCGCGGCATTCAAGGCGGATTCAAATTTACTTTCTAACCGAAGGTAATTGGACCTGCTACGTAATTAACCTCGGTAGTTCTGTGCCCACCTTTCGATCAACTACCGGGTTCTCGCGACATTGGTTTCGGGCTGATCGCGAGAGTCTAAGCAACTCATAATCATCTGAACCAAGCTTAGTTGTTCGATCACGAAGCGCGGTTACGGGAAGTTGCCAGCTACGCTATAATGCGGCTCCCTCTCCCAACTTAGAATACAGGCGGTGAACTAATGCAAGAGGAACGTCTCGCACACTTTAAAGAGATCCTTATCGCTCAATTGCGAGGTCACGCGAACAACGTTCGTGATGATCAGGCAGCGGCACTGGAGTTGTCGGACGACGGCGTCAAGGACAGCATGGATCTTTCGGTGATGGACGTTAACAAGGAGCTTGCGTTACGACTCGGGGATCGCGAGTCGCAAATGATTGCCGACATTGATCAAGCCTTGCTGAGAATCAAGGAAGGAAGCTACGGCATTTGCGCTCGTTGCAATAAGCCAATTGATGAGCGACGTCTTGAAGCTCTACCCACTGCTCGTTACGACGCTGCATGTCAGGCCCTACTTGAGCAGGCGGGCTCGGCTTCGGATACGCCATCGCTCTGAGCTCCACGGCTCACGCCTCAAGTCTCAAATCTAAGAATATTTTCCATTTCTCTTTTTCATTTGTCAGAGGAAAAGAAACCGCCAAGCCGCCAAGAACCGCTGAGTACGCCAAGAAGACAAAACGAACTTTGAACTTGGTGCCTAGAACTTTGTTCGCTACTGAAATTTGAGCCACAGACTGTTAGTGCCAATGTTGCTGAAGCAAGTACTAAGCACAAAATACTAGGCACCAAGTTCGCTTTTTGTTTCTTGGCCTACTCTGTGGCTCTTGGCGACTTGGCGTGTATCGGTTTTTCAATGACAAATGAGAAATGGAATGGAAAATGGAAAATGTTCTGAGACTCGATTCTTAGACTTGAGACCTGAAACCTGAAACCTGAGAGACTGATTCAGGCTTTCGGGTGAGCCTTGTCGTAAACCTCGATCAGCTTTTCCATCGAAACGTGAGTGTAGATTTGGGTTGATGAGAGCCGCGCGTGACCAAGCAGTTCCTGAATGTCGCGCAGGTCGGCCCCGCTGTCCAACAGATGAGTGGCAAAGGAGTGTCGCAGGGCGTGCGGGCTGATGTTATGCATGCCGGCGCAAATGCGAATGTATTTTTCCACCATGCGTCCCACAGAACGGGTGGTGATTCTGGTTCCCTGATAATTTAGAAACAATGCGTCCGGATCGCGTTCGGAAATTGGCGCAGCATTCAAAAATCGACTTCGCACTTCCAGGTATTTCTGTAAAGCGTCCTGCGCCTCCTCGCCGAATGGAACAATGCGCTCCTTGCGTCGTTTTCCGGTTACGCGGATCAGTCTGTTCTTAAAGTCGACATCCGCCAGCCCCATCTTGGTTAGCTCGGACACTCGCACACCCGTCGCGTACATCAATTCCAACATGGCTCGATCGCGTTTTCCCAGATCAGTCTCAACGTCAGGAGTTTCGATAAACTTGATCGCTTCCTCAATTGAAAGATGTTGCGGAAGTTTTTTCTCGAGTCGCGGTGTGGATACTAGTTTGGCGGGATTCAATTCCAGCAGCCCTTCGCGCACAGCAAACTGAAAAAACGTTCGCAGCGCCGCCAGCTTGCGCGCGACGGATGATTTCTTCTTTTGTGCCGAATGCAGTGTGGACAGCCACTCTCGAATCGTAATGTGATCTATGTGGGAAATATCGACTGGCGCTCGTTTACTGGTTTGGGGATGGGCCGGCGAAAGGTGGTCAAAAAACTGATTGAGGTCGCTGCCATAATTTCGCAGCGTATGTTCACTGACGTTGCGCTCGTAGCGCAGATGTTCGAGAAACTGGGTTAACAGTTGCTCCATAGCCTCGAGATCCGACTCACCGCAACCTAAGACGCCTCACCAATCCCGGGTGGCGACGTTAGCAGCTTTTGGTGAATAGTAACCCTTGCGCGCACGGACTCGCACATCTTTGCGAGATTTAATTCGCAACTCAATCAGGTGGAAACGTCCATCGCGAGTCTCCGCCCCCGGGTAATAACTCAACACATACTGTTGCGCGAGATCAGCAGCGATCTCCTGGAAGGCAGAGTCGAGTGCCGCAGTTGTTTTAGGAATATAGGCAGCACCGCCAGTTTGTGCGGCCAGCTGTTCCATTCGCCGCTCGGCTGCCAGAGCGCGCAGGTTCGCCCCGTCATATAACCCTGTCTGCACGACAAAAATCTGACAATCATCGGCGAGCACTTGATGCAACGTAGTCTCAAAATCCGCGCGGCTCGTGGTCTCAATCCCGTCTGAGACAATTACGATCACGCGTCGCCCGGAATAGGGCCGCAAGTAAGCCGCCGCCGCAATGATGGTGTCGAACAACGAAGTAGAACCTTCGGGTTTTCCAAATAGCTCAATCGTCTGCTCCAGTTTTCTTATATCCCTGGTCATTGGTTGCGCGAGATAGCTTTCCGATTCAATCGAGTAAATAGCCGCCTCATCGGAAGGGCGCAGGACGCGACGGAAGAAATGCTGTGCCGCATGTTTCTCAAAAGCCCGCCCCATATCAAGACTGCCGCTGTTGTCGAACAACATTGCCAGGCGCACAGGCGAGTCTGAACGGCTGATATCACTGATTGGTTTAACTTCGCCGTCCACGCGCAATTCAAAGTCTTCAGCGTTCAATGCTGTCAGCGCATTTCCCTTGTTATCAACCACGGAAGCTGGGATGGGAACTAGATTGGAAGAAACCCGGACGATGTCTGACTCTTCAACTTCATCACCTGAGGTCTTCGGTGAAGTTGTTGAGGTGGATGAGGGGGTTTGGGAACTGCGAGGCCGGCTCGTCTCGGCTATGGGACTGGGCGCTGAACGAGCTTTCGTTTTCGAATCCTTGCGCCGCCCGGACTGCGCCGTCACGTTGGCATCGAGAACGAAGACCAACATGACTAAGAAGACTGATACCAGGAAAAGCCACGTGGCGCTGCGCATAGAGAATCTCACGACGCCCTCGCCGGCATTGTGGCGGGTTCCAGCCGAAGATCTTTTAACCAAGCGTCCCATTCTTTTAGTGCTAGCTCCACCTGGAACTGATGACGGTCACGTTTCTTACGAAAGCGGCGGCGATCTTGTTCTTCTAAGGGCTGCAACAGAGCAAAAGTGATATTAACAGGTTGGAAGTTTTTGCTCTCAGCATTCGTCAAATATCGTGCAAGCGCCCCAATCGCACTGCGAGCAGGAGCAGAGATTAAGTCGCGGTCGCTTGCCAACCGAGCTGCATTCGCGCCGGCGATCCAGCCCATAGCAACCGACTCGACATAGCCTTCAACTCCTGTGATTTGACCCGCAAAAAAGACTTTTGGCCGCTCCCGCATCTGCATTGTTTCGCTAAGAACCCGCGGCGAACAGATGTAAGTGTTGCGGTGAATCTGGCCAAACTGCAAAAACTCTGCGTGCTCAAGCCCGGGGATCAATCGCAGAACTCGTGCTTGCTCACCGTAGCGTAGATGATTCTGAAAGCCTACAAAGCTGTATGCGTCGGCCATTAAATTTTCCTGGCGCAGCTGAACCGCTGCGTAAGGCTCACGTCCGGTGCGCGGATCCGTTAGGCCCACCGGTTTCATGGGACCGAAACGCAGGGTATCTACTCCGCGCCGCGCCAGCTCTTCAATAGGCAAACACGCTTCAAACCAACGGGTCTCTTCGAAACGCTGCAGCGGAACGCTCTTGGCCTCAATCAAAGCGTTGTAGAAGCGAGCATACTCTTCTTGATCAAACGGGCAGTTGAGGTAATCGTCGCCACCCTTGCCATAGCGGGCCGCAGGAAAAGCGACCGACCGATCGATCGAGTCGGCGGCGATGATCGGCGCGATCGCGTCATAAAAGTAGAGCTGATCGCTACCGGTCAGTTTCATGATCTCGCCTGTCAACGCATCCGACGACAACGGTCCAGTGGCAATGATGGTGATCGCGTCAGCAGAAATTTCTGTTACTTCCTCACGGACTAATTCAATATGCGGATGCGCTTCAATTCTTTTGGTGATGTACTCGGCAAAGAGTTGCCGGTCGACGGCAAGGGCGGCTCCGGCCGGCACACGTGTGGCTGCGGCGGCTTCCATCACCAGGGAACCTGCGCGTCGCAACTCTTCTTTCAACAGGAACGGCGCCGAACCGGGCTCATCTGATTTGAGTGAGTTGGAACAAACAATTTCGGCGAGTTTATCAGTGCGGTGCGCGGGCGTCTGTTTCAGCGGCCGCATCTCGTAGAGTTTTACAGCAGCACCCGCACGCGCTGCTTGCCATGCTGCCTCTACTCCCGCGAGCCCGCCGCCGATTACTCTTACTTCGTTCACGGTTTTTCCGGCCGCTCAGGTTTTGGCGCATCGAGTTGATAATCGTTTACTTCACCTCGAAAGTGACGATAGTCGCTCCACTCGATAGTCTTGTTCACATCAATGCCGCGGAAAAGGAAAAGCCGAGCTGACAGATTCAGTTGGGCCAGGCGGGGTAGCCAAACTCCTTCGGCCATTCGCGTTTGCTCCATCACCAGTCCCGCACCGGGACGTAGGGACAAGACCAGTCCGCCTCCCATTTTGAAACCTTCTGCGAGACGAGCTTCGAGGCGCATCACTTGTTTGTCTATCGGATCAATCCACGCGACACCAATAAGCTTCGAGATTAACGTCTCGGTCCGATTCGACGGCTTGAATCCTGCACGTGGCCGAAAATCGAAGACGATCGCTTCGCGCCCGCCAAATATTTCCCGGCGCGGGGAGACAAACTCGCAAACTTTCAGAAACTGAGAAATCTCCGGATCTTCGTCCTCCTCGGAATTGCCTTGGCGCGCCCGTTTCTCACGTTCAGCCCTTCGTCGTGCAGCTCTTTCATCTGTTTTTGCGCGTTCGCGTTCAGCCTTTTCGAATTCTTCCGTTACACGCTTCCCTTCTTTCGCCGCGCGTTCGCCAGAGAGTGCCACACCATTCTCGCTGATTAACTTTCTAATCGACTCGCGATTAGCTAGAGGAAATACTTCATAAACTCGCGTCGTTTCCTTCTTGATCTGACCTTTGTCGTTCAGTTCTCGATCAGTCTCTTTTTGCAGAAAGGCATACTCGCTGACTCGCTTTTCAACTGCATCCTGGTTTTGCGCCACCGCCCGCAGTAGTCCTGCCACATCGAGAGTTTCATCCCGTCGCGGAGGATCGAAAGCTGAGTTTGCCAGGTTTGTGTTGTACGAAGCGCGTTCGAGTTTGTAGGTCAGTTCCCCATCACCAGTCTTCAGCGTCAGGCGCTGAGGCTCGCGCGGCCCTGCTGGTGGGGCTGTTGATTGGTAGTCGGCGAAGCGCAATGTTGTTTTTCGCACTTCGTCTTCAACTTTAACCAGCAGGTTGCTTTTAACGCTGAACCAATACCGCAAGCGAGCGCCCGCCCGATTGGAGAACTCGACGATGTAGGCAGGCTCCGAATCAAGATCGCCGAGCGAGACCACTCGGGCCATGACATTCAACTTCTTGAGGTCAATTAGATGGCTGGCATCGAGCAACGCCTGGAGTTTAGCGGCCGCAGCTTCAGCACCGGTTAGCGTCACCAGACGATTGTCCAAACCCAGTACCCACGCTGAGGCGGGGCTGGCGCCCGAAATAATTTCGCCGTTACCGAACCTCAGCTCCGTCCGACGCGAGGCCGGCGACTTGATCTGGAATTTGGCTTTCCCGATTGGTTGCTCGTTAAGTTGAATCGTCCATTCAAGGCTAGCGTCGCGAATGGAGCTAAGCTTTTTCTTGCCGCCTATGGCCTTCAAATAGTTCGCAACGATCTTCTCAGCACTCGGAAGCTTTTTCGCCGCAGGCACAGTCTGGGCGTGAGTTTCGCTTTGCGTGACGATCAGAAGCAGCGAAAGAATGGCCGCAACCAAAACCGCAAAGCCGGCACGACGCAGCTCGGCAAATCTCTTCGCCTCTACGTGTGAAATGTTGGGGGAGTTCATGAAGCTTCTTAGCGTCGCCTGCCAAATGTTTTCCTGGCTGGTGGCTTCCGGGCCACAGACTTCTTAGTCTCTCTTCCTGGCCGTGGACTTCTTTGTTGCAGATTTCTTTGCAGCGGATTTCTTTGCACCGGATTTCTTTGCTGATCCCCTGGCTGCAGACTTTTTCGCGGGGGACTTGGATGCAGATTTTTTCGCAGCCGACTTCTTCGCAGCAGATTTCCGGGCGGCTTTCTTAGCTGATTTTCCTGGAGACTTCTTCGCAGCAGACTGTCTTGGTGCCAGCTCCTTTAGCCTTCCGCTTACGCTTCTCAACTTTCGCGTGCGCGTCAGCAATCACTTGCTCAATACGCTCAGCCTCCGTCTCGGGCCCGGTTGGCGCGTCCTGTTGTTCTGGATGATGCTCCCGCTGCTCGGTTAGTTCACCTTGGTTCTTTTGGTATTCAAACTCATTAACCGCGTCAGCTCCGACTCTGAATATTTCCAGATTGCGCATCTGGTCTCGGCTTCCCATGTACTCTTTTCCTCCTAAGAATGGCCGCTTGACACCCCATTCAGCGGGTTCGTATAGTGCAATTCTTCTGGACGCACTTGGCGTTTCGGTCAAAAGCCGGCTTAGCTCAGTTGGTAGAGCGTCTGATTCGTAATTAGAAGGTCGCCGGTTCAACTCCGGCAGCCGGCTCCAAATGTTTTCAAATAAATCATACAGGATTCACCCCGGCTCGCCACTGTGCGGCGAGATTGTGCGGTAACGCGGGACGTCAAAAGTCGTTGACTCGGTGTCGGTAACAGGTATATAAGCCCTGCAGAACAGATAATGATCCGTTCGAGTCGGTAAACCTTACGAGAGTTTTACTCCCGTTAATTGTTGTTCCTGGGAGGCCATTTCCTGACTCGAGACTTCAGGAAAATTCAAACCGCAAATATTTGATAAGACGGGTTCGGACCCATTCACAGTTGCTGCTCCCGCAAACTGTTAGGGTCGTACGTCTTATTCTTTATTTGCGAGTACCTTCTAACCTCACCGGGGAGCAAGGCTTAAACGTCGGCTATTTCAATAACTTTTGTGCGGCAAATGGGCATTGAACAGGCCTTTACTGATCAGACGCTTTTGGATGTCGTTTCGCTTCTTTCTGCAAGAAATGAAAGCGGCCGGCTGAAATTTGCTGGCGGAACAATGCGAGGCGCCTTCTTCTTCTCAAACGGCAAGCTTGTCGATGCCCACCTGGGACCGTTCAGCGGTTTTCAAGCGGTGAATCTGGCTATCTCGGTCGGGAAAGCCCGCCTCAGTTTTGATCCCTCCATCGAATCACCTACATCAAGCTTCAAAGTTCCGGCCGAACGACTAATACTGAAAGAGCGCTTTGGTATTGAAACAGCCGCTCTAGAGACTTCAAAACCTGAGACAGCCGAAAAACCGAAGTGCCTGGCCAGACTTCGAAAAACCTGACAACAACTCCTCTTGAGGAGTGCGAGACCGTCGACGACAGCCAGCTCATAGGAGACTTCAAAACCTGAGATCGCCGCACCGGACACGCTGCCTGTCAGCTCGAAGAAATTGTTACGAAGCCGCGAGACTCTGCCTCAACCTTTGCCTCACAAGTCGAACCAACACCCAGGTCCCGGTTCAGGAAACAGAGATTAGAAAGGTCACTACGGTTCTCGCGAAGAATTCTTTCTTCGCAGTTATTACCGATTCGTCATCGCGACGAAACCGTGTCCTGTTGATGTGCGTGATTTTTCTAGTTGTAATTCCAACCACGGTAGGTCTCGCTTCTTATTGGAGCAACAGCCGGACAAGTACAGTACGCAAATTTTCGGCTGCTCAAAGCTCCCGAGACTTTGCCTGCGGCCGCCGCAGTCCCTGCTCCTTCGCAGCCCGAGGAAAACGTGACTAAACCGCTACCGGCAGACGAACCAATCCCGCTCCGGCCGCAACCATCCCTGGTTGACCGCCGGGAAACCTACCCAGGAACCTGAAACTAATCGTTTGAATCCGCTCCGGTAAAGGACAACGAGATAGCAGAAGTATCACCCGGATCCCCCGGCCGCGCCGTCAGTGCCATCAGCCACGCCTTCGTCGCGGACGATAGCCGTTGTTGTGGAAATCGAAGAAGGTCGCGTAACCGAAGCTTTCATCCAACAACCGCAACGAGATTTAGCCGCGTACGAAGCAACCGCTTTACGGCTTGCTCGCCAGCGTCGGTTCCCCAAAGGCACGACTCGGAGGGAGACCATTACGCTTCCTGTGACGCGCGAACAATAGAGGAGAATTATGAAGAACACTCTAAAACTCACCATCACCGCTGCCTGCCTAGTAATGGCACTTGTTCAGTCCGGTCTGGGCCAACAGGGATCTGTGCCAACTTCATTGGCGGCGGCCGAGGAGTCGGACCACCAGGGAGCAGGATGGTTTACAAGGTCCGGTGCGTCGCGTGCGCGTAGAAACGGCAAGGATCGTCGTGAAGGGCGACAAGTTGGTTGAAGGCCCGCGGGTCGTTCGCGGCGTGGCCACTTACGATCCTCTTGGCAAAAAGATCGACGCTGTCGATTATCCTTTCGAAAGCAATACCGTCCCCGGCAAAGAGAAATATCGCTACGACGACAAAGGGAACATCGTTGAGATGGTGGTCGTCGGTAGCGATGGTTCTATTCTCGGCAAGGAAGCCTACAGCTACGAATTCGATCCAATGGGAAATTGGACGAAGATGAATACGGCCGTTGCCGTCTATGAAAATGGCAAAGTGACCTTCGAGCCTACCGAGGTGACTTATCGCACCATCAGTTACTACTACAATCAGGCAATCGAAAAAATCAGTAACACTACTGCCAAAACGAAGGCCGCACCGCAGCCTTCCGCCTCCGCGCCTGCCTCCGCTCCTCTTAACACGGTAAAAACTGTCGCGAAGCCAATCAGCACTAATCAACCGGTGGCAGAGAAAGTTGCGGCAATTGAAACTGACTCTGAAAGCAAGCCCGCTTCCGTTCCGACCACGCCAACTCAAAATAACGACTCTGCGGGAACCGAAACATCCCCAATTAAAGAGGCCAACACCGCACGCCGCCAGTGCCCCAAAACCGAATGTAATTAAGTTTGAAGAAAACGTTTTGCGCAGCGCGGCGATTGACCTGCCGCAGCCGGAGTATCCTCAAACAGCTCTGATAACGAAGGCAGCCGGTCCAGTCGAAGTCCAGGTGTTAGTGAATGAGAAAGGTCTCGTTACAAACGCGCGGGCCCAAAGCGGTAATCCCTTATTGATTCCGGCAGCGGAAGCCGCAGCCTTAAAGGCGCGGTTCTCCCCGTCGAAGTTTTCTTCCGAACCGACGATAGCTTTCGGCGTCATCACCTATAACTTCTTTTCCTAATGCTTCCAGTCCTGCTCCGGCAAGCACAGTCGAAAGCCAACTTCACACGGCGGACGATCGGAAAGTGGCGCCTAATTCAACTGCGGAGAAAAACGCTCTGGCAACAGCCAGACCGGCAACATTTACCGAAACTCAACCTAAGTCAAACCCTGAATCAGAAACTTCGCATTACAGCAAAGGAGTAGCATTGCTAACGGCGGGTAATTATGAGGAAGCCGCAACGGCGCTTAACCAAGCGGTGCAAGCCAATCCCAATGACGCCAATGCCTACTTAAAACTTGCTCTCTCGTATTCAGCATTGAAGAAGGACAAAGAGGCCATTGCCGGCTACAAAATGGCAAAGCAGATCGAAAGCAGCGTCTTCGACGCTCCAGCCTACTTCAACTGGGGCAGGTCCTATCTGGCACTCGATAAGAATTCTGACGCGATTTCAGCATTCAAGCAGACGCTTTCTCTAATGAGAGCCGAAGCTATAGGTCTGGAGCCTAAAACGAGCGCAAGCATGCCCTCGCTAGAACAAGTGCATCATCACTTAGGAGTCGCGTACATTAACGAGCGTCGGTTCACCGATGCGATTAAGGCATTCAAAGAAGTGGTCGCCCTTAATCGTGGAAATGCCGAGGCACACTACGCTCTAGCAGTTTCTTATATGAACACCGGTGATCAGAGAGCTGCGCAAGAAGCGACCAAGATTCTCGCTTCTCTGGATCCCGCAATGGCGAAAAAACTCTCAGCTGCGCTGAGCGACTCAAGCTATGGTTGCCGGAACATTGGTTGCCGTAGGTAGTCCGGTCGGCAGATCGTTTCGTAAGCGCAACTCATTTAATTTCCTCTCATCCGCTTGCGTCATCAAGTGGTAAGCTCTCACTATGACGACCGCGACGGACCGTCTCTCTCAATACGAGCGTGACGGCTTTCTAATTCTCAAAGACTTCGTTTCCACAACGACCTGCGATCAACTGCGAGCGCGGGCCGAGCAACTCGTTCAGGAATTTGATCCCGCCGGCGTCATCTCTATCTTCACCACTCATGAGCAAAGCCGTCTGGCCGACGACTACTTTCTTGAGTCAGGCGACAAGGTTCGTTTCTTCTTTGAAGAAGACGCGTTCTTGCCTGACGGCACGCTAAAACAAAGCAAAGAGCAGTCAATCAATAAGATTGGACACGCGCTACACGAGCTTGATCCGGTCTTCAAGGGTTTTTCTCATTCGACCAAAATCCGTGGGCTGGTGAAGGATTTGAAGATTGAAGAGCCACAACTCCTGCAATCGATGTACATCTTTAAGCAGCCGCAGATTGGTGGGGAAGTGGCATGTCATCAGGACAGCACCTTTCTTTACAACGAACCGATCGACATCGCCGGACTCTGGTTCGCCCTGGAAGAAGCAACCGTAGAAAACGGTTGTCTTTGGGCGATTCCGGGAGGCCAGCGCTCGGGTCTGAAATCTCGTTGGGTACGTTCCCCGGAAGGTGGAATGCGATTTGATGTTTTCGACGCCACGCCCTTTCCGGAAGAAGATTTAATCCCGCTGGAAGTGCCCAAGGGCTCACTAATTGTTCTGCATGGTCTCTTGCCTCATAAAAGCCTGGCTAATCGCTCGAAAAAGTCACGTCACGCTTTCACTCTTCACTTCATCGGTGGCAAGAGTCGCTACGCACCGGAAAATTGGTTGCAAACGGAAACGCTGTCGCAGCGGGAATCGGAAGTTCTGAATGCCTAAGACTAAGACTATCGCTTGCGCCGGCTCTAAAAAAAGCAGCATGCCCTCGGCAATCAAGCCGATGCTCGCCACACTGGTGGACAAGCCTTTCTCAGATCCGAAATGGTTATTCGAAACCAAGTGGGATGGCGTACGTGCGATATGTTTTATCAAGAACGGCAAGGCACTTTTCTTTTCACGAAACCAATTGGAGATGACAGGTCAGTATCCGGAGTTAAGTGGCATAGCCGCGAGCCTCAAAGCAACAAGCGCGATTCTTGACGGCGAGATCGTGGCGCTTGATGAACACGGCGTCTCGCGCTTTCAACTCTTGCAACGTCGCCTGGGACGCAAAGATGCCGGAGAGATTGGCCGGCTGGCAGCGACAACTCGCCTCGCTTATTACGTATTTGATCTCCTCCATCTTGATGGTCTGGACCTGATGGGCTGCAGTCTGGTGGACCGCAAAGCCATTCTCGAAACAATTCTCAAGCCCTCAAAGAACGTGCTCTATTCCGATCATATTGTCGGTGAAGGCGAAAAGCTGTTCGAAGTCGTTGTCAAAGTTCCTCTTGAAGGGATGATTGCCAAGCGACTCGTGAGCACTTATGTGCAAAGGCGCAGCGCGGACTGGTTAAAGGTCAAGACAACATTGGAATCAGAAGTAGTCGTGGGCGGATACACACAGCCGCGAAACTCACGTTCGTATTTTGGCGCGCTGGTGGTCGGACTCTATCAGGATGGTGAATTGCATTACGTGGCACACACAGGCGGAGGTTTTAATCAGAAGACGCTTGAACATGTATACAAGCTAATGCAGCCCTGGAAATCCAACACGAGTCCGTTTGTCGATGCGCCGAAGACTAATGAACCCGTGCAATGGATCAAGCCGAAGCTGGTGGCACAAGTAAAATTCTCCGAATGGACCGCCGACCGTCGCATGCGTCATCCGATCTTTCTTGGGTTGCGCACTGACAAAAAACCATTGGAGTGCACCTTCGAAGTAAAGCAACCGACAAAAAAACTGGTTCGGCGTGCTTCCGCAAAGCGTAAAGGCTGACTGGCCACACCAATCGCACTAAAAGAAAAAGGGTGGCACCTGATGGCCGCCCTTAATTATTTTGCTGGCTCGGGTTTAGGAGATTGAGCGCAAAAGTCCCCTAAAAATGCCCTGAATTGACACCTCCCGGGCGGGAACAGTCAGCGGCTGTAATTGGGAATTTGCGGGGTGAAGCTCGATGTTTAGACCACGCCGGTACAAGCGTTTGAGTGTGGCTTGATTGTTTTCGGTAAGCAGCGCGACTACGATCTCGCCGTCGCGGGCCTCGGTACGATTCTCAATGAGCGCGATGTCGCCATCGCAAATGTGCTCGTCGATCATCGAGTCGCCTTTCACCTTCAAAGCGTAGACTCGTTCCGGTCGCACGCGCCCCAGAAGAAAGCGTGGCACCGGAATCGTTTCTTCATCGCTGACCACTTCGATTGGCGCGCCGGCCGCTATCCTTCCTAACAACTTCACTTCACAGAGAGCGTCTGTATCGTCAACTTTCACTGACAATGCAAACGCGCCGTCTTCGTTCTTTCGTGTTAGCAGGCCGCGGCGTTCAAGAGCAGCGACGTGTTTGGCAATCGTGGCTCGCGACTTGACACCAAAGTGCCTGGCGATCTGCGCGTAAGAAGGTTCGTAAGCGTGTCGCTCGAGGAAAAGCGTGATGTAGTCGAGAATTTCTTTTTGTCTTTGAGTGCGTGGGAGCATAAGTTGCAGCATTCCCGATGCCTATTACCTGATCCCCGCTTGTAAGATGAGCACCTCTTAGGTGACGAGGCATTCTAGGGCGCGCCAACAGAACCGTCAAGTAACTTCCTGATCGATTTTGCAGCGCGCCCTTGCAAGAGAGCGAGTGAAAACTAACGGATGGAGTAACGAGCTAGCGTGCGCGGAAAGATCCTGACGCTCGCAGGCATCGATCCGAGTGTCATTGGCTTACCAGTCAACATCTCTTTTCCCTTCATGTTATAGATCGCCTCATTGAGATTGTTGTCAGGACTGATCGCCACTCCTTTGAGAGCAGCGCCAATGAATGCACCCTTGCTGCGAGAGTAAGAAAGAATTCCCGCATCAAGTGTCGCGTTCGTAGAAGCAGCCGCCTCGCGGCCAACTGGACCAGCGACGATGCCGACTTCGCCGCCCAGCTCAAACTTATCTTCCAGCAAACCCTTCACGCCATCTTCATTCATGATCAGAAAGACGAAGTCGTTTTTCTGTGCACCAATCTGGGCGCCGAAGCTGCCGCCCGTGAGATTGAAGAAAGCCGGCGCACTCCAACCGCCCTTTTGTCGCTTGCTGATTACGCCCTGGCCGCCGCGGCCGCCGAAGATAAATGCTGCTTTAATTACGCCCGGAAAAACTGCAATTGCCTCAGCTTTATCCAGTAATTCTTTGGGAATAGCCTGGTCGCGGACGTTCATGATTTCAGTAAAGACTTTGGCGGCATCGCTGGCGTGCCGTGCCGCATCCTGCACGCGCGACTTGCTCTGCGCTGACGTTGTCATTGCAAGACCCATCAGCATTAATGCGACGCTTAAGCTAATGCGGCCACTTCTTATTACAGATCGCTTCATTACTTCACTCCTTCATCCTCAATTTCGACTTCGAGTTTGTTCACTTCCTGATTGCGCGTGTAAGCGTAGCCCAATTGGACTGATAATTCAGCTTCTCATCCGCTAGTTTGGACATCTGGATCAACTTTGACGTACCAGTTGCCAGGCGCTTTGAGTTTGTGTGGCGATTGCCGATTGCCAATTCCAGTTGCCAATTTGTGATGATAACGGCCAACGGCAATCGGAAATCTACAATCGGCAATAGAAGGCCTCGGTCGCTACCGTTCCCCGGCTCTGATGTTGTCAATTCATCCAGGACCTTACCGCTTCGAATTATTGAAAGCGGGGTATTACTAAGACTGGTCAGTTCCCTTCCGAATACTTCTCGATAATTTGCTGCCGCACTTGCCCAGGCGTCATTTTGTTTTGAGTCTGCAGTTGGTAAGCAAGTAAGGCTTCGTCGACGCACACGGTGCAATGCGACGCATGATCGTCTTCAAAACAAGAATGCAAACTCTTGTGTCCATATCCGCGATCGCACTCGCAATAACAGGGTAACTGCGCGAGAGTCGCCGGAATCTGTTTCGCCACCCGATAGGCGTCGCGCGTTTTTCCGATGAATTTGTCCGGCGCTAGCGTCGGCCCCAGATCCTTTGAGGCCGCCGCCGTTTGAAACGCAGGTACTCGAGCCTGGCCGGCTTGGATGGGAAGCATGGGCGTCCGGCGATTGGGCTGCGCTCTTTTCGACGACAACAGGCTTCTCTGCCGGACTCTGGGACCTTATCAGCCCCGCCACAACAAGACCGAGGCCGAGAATGAGGACCACTAAAACAAGCTTTTTATTCATAATCGTCTCCCCAATCCTTTACATTACACCCGCGAGCTTCTTAAACGCAGCGCATTGCCGATCACAGATACCGAGCTAAGACTCATGGCCGCAGCAGCTAGCATCGGACTTAACAGAATGCCGAAAAACGGATATAGCACTCCCGCCGCAATGGGAACGCCGATCGAGTTGTAGAGAAAAGCAAAAAACAGATTCTGTTTGACGTTACTCATGGTCAAGCGACTAAGCACGCGTGCCCTTACTATCCCACGCAAATCTCCTTTGACCAAAGTGACGTCTGCGCTTTGCAGCGCGACGTCGGTGCCGGTGCCCATGGCAATTCCAACCTGGGCCTGCGCCAGCGCCGGAGCGTCATTAATACCATCGCCGGCCATCGCCACAATTTTTCCGCTACTTTGAAAGCGTCTTACCGCTTCTATCTTTTGTTCGGGCAAGACATCGGCAAGCACTTCATCGATCCCGAGCTTGCGCGCGACTGCGTTGGCTGTCGTCACGTTGTCGCCCGTCACCATCACTACTTTGACACCCTCTTGATTAAGTTGCTGCACGGCTTCCATCGCACTTTGTTTGATCGGATCCGCAATCCCTAACAGCCCGGCCGTTTTGCCGTCCACCGCGACCAATACCACGGTTTGGCCTTCCTGTCGCAGGCTTTCGGCCTCGGGTTTTAATGTCGCAAAATCGACTCCTCCATCCTCGAGCAGCCGCGCATTTCCCAGCAACACGATGTGTCCTTCGACTTCTCCTTTGATTCCCTTTCCGGTAATTGAATCGAATCCAGAACTATTTCCAAGGGCTATGCCTCGCTCCGCGGCTGCGGCGACGATGGCAGTGGCAAGTGGATGTTCACTTCCCCTTTCCAGCGAACCCGCAAGACGCAGAAGATCCTTCAGTCCTGCTGAAGCTCCTGATCGTCACCAGTTTTGGCTTTCCCTCAGTGAGAGTGCCGGTCTTGTCGACCAACAACGTATCAACCCTGCGCAGCAGTTGAATCGCCTCGGCGTTCTTGAAGAGCACGCCGATTTGTGCGCCTTTGCCGGTTGCCACCATGATCGACATCGGGGTCGCCAATCCCAGGGCGCACGGACAGGCAATTATCAGCACGGCGATCGCGTTGATTAAGGCATACACAAGCTTTGGCTCAGGACCCCATAAAGCCCAAACGAGGAACGTAAGTACCGCGATGATTACCACCGCGGGCACAAAATAGCTCGCCACCACATCTGCTAATTTTTGAATAGGCGCACGACTGCGTTGCGCTGCGGCGACCATTTGCACTATCTGGGCCAGCAGGGTTTCCGACCCGACGCGTTGAGCTTCGATTACCAGCATCCCAGTACCATTGACTGTTGCGCCAACCACGAGCGTCACCAGCTCGCTTGGTAATCGGAATTGGCTCACCACTAATCATCGACTCGTCAACCGCGCTCGATCCTTCCAAGACCACGCCGTCGACAGGCAGCTTCTCTCCTGGCCGCACCCTCAGCTTGTCGCCGACTTGCACAACAGCAAGCGGCACATCGTCTTCCCCACCATCAGCGCGAATTCGACGCGCGGTTTTTGGCGCCAGATCAAGAAGCGCTCTAATCGCCGCGCCTGTTTGACTTCGAGCTCGGAGCTCGAGCACCTGCCCGAGCAGGACAAGCGTTGTAATCACCGCCGCCGCTTCGAAGTAAACAGGAACACTGTTTCCGTGCCCGCGAAATGAGTGCGGAAAAATTTCAGGAAAGAGCGTGGCCACGAGACTAAATAAGTAAGCTATCGCCACACCCAATCCGATCAAGGTGAACATATTGAGACTGCGATTTAGGATTGATTGCCAGGCGCGTACAAAAAATGGCCAGCCACCCCAAAGTACGATCGGCGTTGTTAATACCAACTGAATCCAGGTCCATAAGGTTTGCGGCGCTAGACGTTGCAAAGGCGCTCCGGGAATCAGGTCGCTCATGCCGAGCACAAAGACGGGAATCGTAAGCACCGCACAAATCCAGAAGCGGCGCCGCATGTCAGTCAGCTCAGGGTTCTCAGTCTCCTCAAGCGAAATCACCCGCGGCTCCAGCGCCATTCCGCAGATGGGACACGAGCCCGGCGCGTCGCGAACGATTTCGGGATGCATCGGACAGGTGTATTCAGTTCTCTCAATTGTCGCGGAAGGCGCCGCGGCCTCGAGCGCCATGCCGCATTTAGGGCACGCGCCCGCAGTTGGCTGCACGACCTCGGGATGCATGGGACAGGTATAGTTTCCCGACTTGCCAGTACTGCTTTGTCTTTAGTTTTGGCTTGCGAAGTTGCCGAAGAGGAATGTGGTCGTTCAATTCCGACTAGCTGCGTGCCCATTCCAACCGGTGGGTGGTTAAGAACTTCTGCGGGAGCTTTGCGAAACTTCTCGAGGCAGTGACGACTACAGAAGTAATATGTATCGCCTTTGTATTTAAACGAGCCCGCCGCGGTCGCGGGGTTAACCGTCATTCCGCAAACTGGATCTACTGCTGACTTTTCTTTAGCGGCCTGCATTAAAACAACAAACCTAGAAACTGAAGCTGTAGCTCATTCCCGGGGTCTCTTCCTTTGACCATCACAAGAGAAAGATTGTGTTGCTTGTGCGTGAAATTCAGTAGCCCGTGAACGTTGACCCCATTGAAGGTCCCTAAGAGCGAGAACTTGCGTGTTAGCGTTATGTTCAGGCCGGCAACCGGACGCAGCCGATCGTCAAACGTGCCATAAGCAGCCCCAACGTAAGGCGCAATCGGAAGGCCAGTTTCTCTGCGCAGATTTTTGCTGACCGTCGCATAGAACGATTGTCCCGACGGGGTGCCGATACGATCGGTGCTTGTACCAATCATCAAAGCTGGCCGCGTTTCCGTTTCACGTACGAGCAGCACATTAGCAATCACACCGACTTCGTCTGCGCGTGGGTTGTATTCAACCCCTGCCTGCACGCGTTCGTGGAATCTATAAGTCAGTGTCGTACGCACTGACGCCCGGGGAATCTGGTTCGTCAACAAACGTAACCCGAAAGTCCAACGATGAGAAATGTCGTGTCCTGCCCCGCTCACGGCGCGGCCTTCGCCTGGTCAAAGCGGTCAACTGGGAACCGAAGAAACCTCTGCGGCGCGCGAATCTGTTTTTGCTACTTGTTTACGTTTATTTGGGGATTCCGTCAGCGCAGTCGTCGGCAAAGCGATCAGGGCATCGATCTGTTTACGCAAATCAGCTTGATTAACTACTCCAGAAATGACTTTCGCAACTCTGCCATCCTTGCCAATCACCACAGTCCCCGGGAGGGCTCCACCCAGCCCGAAACGCATCATGTCTGCCGTAGTGGCGCCCATCCAGACTGGAAAGTTAATTTTTGTTTCTTTAATAAACTGCAACACCTTGCCTCGGTCCTGCGCTTCGTCAGCCGACGCGCCCACCACCTGAACACCAAGTGCAGCGTAGTCGTTTTGAATGGCCGCGAGGTCCGGCATCTCGGCCTTACAGGGAATGCAGTAAGTGGCCCAGAAATTTAGGATCACGAGACGCCCTTTCAGGCTGGCCAAGCTTTGCTCGACACCGGACAAGTCGCGAAGCTTCAACTCAACTTCGTTGCCAACAATCTTCGCTGCTTCCTGTTCGGCAAGACTGGGCGCCAGCACCTTAAGCGTGTCCACACGGAGAACGTTCTGTTTCTTTTTCTCCACCGTTCCACCAACAGCGACTCTTTTGCCAACGAATTCCAGCCAATTCTTGCCAGGCAAACGAAAGCGCCGCGGGCTGAGCTCGTAAAGCGTGAACTTGTCCAGCTCTCTAACCGCAAGCAAGGTGGGGTCTCCGCCCTCAACGCAGGACTTGGCTTTCAAAAGGTCTTCGGCTGTCCCGTATTCCACACTCGTGCGGTCTGCCGCGGCCCAACACTCTGCGCAACACACAACCTGACCTTCGAGCGAGACATTCTCCTGTGCAGCAACCGGCACCGCACTTGTGCTTAGGATTAGTAATAGTAAAGCCAAACAAAACTTCATCGTTCACCTTTTCAAGCTTGATTAGTTACGGAAACCAACGCAGAAACAGTCACTTGGTTTTACCTATGACCCAAAGAATACTAACATGCCGCGTCGGCAAATGTCGGAGAGCACGCTAACCTAAAAAAGAGAAACCCACTCGCGACGGAAAAAATAATGGCGAGCCGAACTATCCTCCCCGTAAGGACCCGAACCGATCTCGATGAAATTTCTTTTTCCGAGAAGTCAGCCCACGCCCTATGAAACTGTTTTTCACTCCGCGCGCGTTCTCACTCTTGATTTTCGTGGTGATGACTCTTGGCTGTAACCGAACCGATTCCAATTCTTCTCAAAATGCCAATAGCCCTGCACGAGATTTCCAAGCAGCGCTCACAATTGAGCCTGACAGTTCCCCGGCCGGGATTGACAGCCGCGAACCCGAACTAAGTGCCACCGCAGACGGTCGAGTGATACTGAGCTGGGTGGAGAAGGTGGCTGATCAGCGATACGCGTTGCGCTTTGCAACTCGCGATGGAAATAACTGGACAAAGGCGGGCACGGTCGCGGAAGGGGAGAACTGGTTTATCAATTGGGCTGATTTCCCATCCGTGATAGCCCTTAGCGATGGCTCCCTCGCTGCGCACTGGCTCGTTAAGAGTGGTTCAGACACTTACGCCTACGACGTTAACATCGCCCGATCCAAAGACGGCGGTATCACCTGGGGCAAGCCCGTTGTCCCGCACACAGACAACACACGAACGGAGCATGGTTTTGTTTCGTTGATACCGCTTCCGGACGGGCGGGCTGCAGCGATTTGGCTGGATGGTCGTGAGCTTAAGAACGTCAAACACGGGGATGACGACGCTCCCTCGCGGGAGAGCATGACCTTACGTTATGCAGCGATTGATGCTGATGGGAAGATCTCAGACGAGGCGCAACTCGACGATCGAGTCTGTGAGTGCTGTCAAACTTCGGCGGCTCTGACCTCTGAAGGAGTGTTCGCAGTTTATCGTGATCGATCCGAGGAGGAGATACGCGACATTAGTTTTGTTACCAATCGCCAGGGAAACTGGAGTCCTCCTAAACCCGTTAACGCTGACAACTGGAAAATAAACGGCTGCCCCGTGAACGGCCCGTCCGTTTCCGTTGACGGCCGGCGGGTGGTGGTCGCCTGGTATTCCGAAGCTAACGACTCACCCCGTGTAAGAGCGGCATTCTCCGAGGACTCAGGAGCCACCTTTGGGAAACCTATTGAAGTGGATGACGGCCAGACCCTGGGCCGAGTAGACGTGCTTTTGTTAGGCGATGGATCAGCACTGGTGTGCTGGCTCTCAGGAAACGCGGAAACGGGAGCGATAAAAGTTCGACGGGTGCAATCTGATGGATCTTTGGGCGTGCCGGCTGTTATCGCTAAAACAGACATCTCGCGCTCAAGCGGATTCCCGCGGATGGCGCGACTCGGAGACGAGGTGCATTTTGCATGGACCGAATTTGGCAAGCCATCCTACGTCCGAACTGCGAAAGCGAACATCGCCGCGTACAAGTAAAAACTCTGGTTCGAACTCACACCCATGGGAAGCAACTAGGCAGCAGCTGTTTCCGGGTTCTCTTTCTTCAATAGTCGGCGCAACTTCATTCGTGCTTTGTGAAGCTGGGATTTTGAAGTGCCTACGGCTACGCCGATGATCTTGGCAATCTCGGCATGGTCATGGCCCTCAATATCATGTAGGACAAAAACCGATCTATAACCCGGCGGCAACTGCTTCAAAGCCCGCTCCAGGCTTATTCGATCGAGCACTGGCATTTTGTCCGGGTTCTCAGTCCCACGAACAATCTGTACCGGCGTATCACCCTCGTCAGTGGTCCTCTCAAGCTTGACGCTTCTTTTGCGGAAATGCATCAAGACCTGATTGACCGTGAGCCGGTGCAGCCAAGTGGTGAATGCTGACTCACCGCGAAAGCTTCCGATTTTTCGAAACAGCTGAATGAAGACTTCCTGCGCCAGATCCTCCGCCTCGGCGGTGTTCTGTGTCATGCGCAGACAAACGGAATAAACGCGACGATTGTGTCGCTCGTACAGTTGTTCAAATGCGCCCATATCACCGCCAGCTGCGGCTCTCGTTAGCGCGTGATCAGAAAGTGGCGAAATTTCAGCCTCAGCTGAAGCAGCGCTCTTCGCACTTGACCAAAGGGGAAATACGTCAGTGGTGATCATGGCTTTATTTAGAGCAACTAAGGGGCCAAGTAACCTGCCGCAAATACCCTGTAACTTTGGGCTAACGCACCCCCAAAATCCGCTGCCAATCGACGAAAGAGGGTCTACTGAACCCAAAACGTGCATCAATCCGGTGAACGACAATCGAATCTAACGAAACCCTCAATGCGTCATGTCGCCATGACTCTGGTCGCTCATTTTCATCTGGACGGGTCTGACACGAAGAAATAGACGAAACGACGTTGGGTGCTGGCCATAGATTGCATCGAGCGTTGCCGGCTTCGAGTAGAACGACACATCGCCGCCGAGTCCCAACGAGACTTTGTCAGTGTTCCAAACATCGCGAACCGCACCAAAAGTGTAGCCTCCGATTCTGAAAGACGGATGATGATCGGTGATTCCCAGGAAGGCTCGATCTACAGCGCGCAACAACTGATTCTTGTCTGCTAACTCCAGACGCGTATAGAGGTAATTTTTATCCAGGAAGTTCAGGGTCGACTCGGCAACGTAACCATTAAGATTGAAAATCTCTCCGCCATGATTCTCATGGTTGCGACCCCAGATAAAACTCGTGGCCCAATTCCCACGATTGAAAGGTCTGTTGTACGAGATCGAGGCTGTGGTGCGTCGCACGTCGCCCGGCTCCAGCGCTTCCGGATTGCGCAAGAAGCCGTGACTGATTTGCATCGACCAATTGCGATTAGGAGCAAATGAGAGCCTCGCGGAACGCGAGGTCCAGGGATGCGCTTCAAAGTCGTAGCGGTTTTCATCCGGCTCGCGGCCGTTAAAGATCGAACCTTCTATCTTGAACCAGCGATACGTAAACCCCGTCGTCACTACTCCAAAAGTAATGTGAGAAGAATCCTGGTAGTGGTGCGACAGGACGGCGGCGGGATTTTCCGAAGCGGAAGCACGATGCATAAAAGCTGTGGGACCGAGTGCGGGTTCACCGGGATAACCAAAATAGGCGAACCAAGTTCCGCGCTCGCCGAGCGGCAGCGTGTAACTGGCGGACAACTCCATGAAGAGATCGTGTGGGTGCTGCGCGTCGATAATTGGCTGGCCCTTGTAAGTCTCACCAGTCTGGAACAAGAGCGGCGAACCGCCGGGCGGAAAGGTGAACGGTTCGAAACTAAACATCCCTCGCAATTGGAGCGTTCCGCGTCCGAGCTTATGAAAAGCCATCGGCATGAACCAGTTTTGCGACTCTAGTTTCGTCACACCGCGCGGACCGGCCTGGGAATTAAGACCGACGATGGTGTTGTAATGAAACATCAGCAGCCACTCGCCGGCTTGTTTGTGATGCATGTGCATCGGCGTTGAGGCAGGATTCCACGCGGTACCCGAAGCCATTTGACCCATCGAGAGAAAATTAGAACCGCTCGAGCCGATCCGAATTCCCATCTCTTTTTCCGACATCACGAGCAATCCGCTGCTCGCATACCCAACAGCTCCCGTGGTCTTCATTGCTTCGTGATCCGGAGAGGCGACCTGGGGCGTTGGCGATGGCTCTCCGGACGGGTGCTTGTGAACCTGCGTCGGGGAAGGCGTTGCTGCGGGGATGTGTTTGTGAACTTCAGTTGGAGATGGTTGCGGCGCCGCTTTATCAGTAGCTGCTGGCGATGGCGTTGGTGATGGAGATGTTTGCGAAGGTGATGGGGACGGTTTAGCCCGGCTTGGTTGCGGTTTGGGCTGAGGCTGAGGCTTATGCCCCTCATGCTGCGAGTAGGACGTGGTCGCTAGTGCCAGAATCAGCACCAGCGAACTAAGCAAACCCGATTGGGACTTAATCTGTGCGAACACCTTCTTCATAGCATTGCTCCAATTGCCGATTTTCGATTTCATCCTTTGGTTAAGCCAATTGGCAATCGCCAATCGCCAATCGTAAATT
This sequence comes from Pyrinomonadaceae bacterium, assembly GCA_963826235.1. Lineage (GTDB taxonomy): Bacteria > Acidobacteriota > Blastocatellia > Pyrinomonadales > Pyrinomonadaceae > PSRF01. The sequence continues at coordinate 715,266 of CAWGWE010000005.1, forward strand.
TTTAGGGTATCCCGCCGGCACCCAAATTCCGGATGCCGGCGAGAAATTAGCAAATGAGTAAAAGACTATTACGGCTTCGGCGTTTCCTCTTTCATCTTCATTTGCATTTCGCATGAATCGCCGCCACAGCAGCAGCAACCTCCCTCACTGGAATGCTTCATCTGCGCTTGGGAATGGTCCTTTGCGCCCCTGTGCTTCGCGGCATCACCGTGGCAACAACACGAAGTCATCGCACAACATGATTCCGCTTTCTGACCCTGGTCGGCTGGCTTTGTCGTTTGGGCCAAACCAACGGTCGCAATGGCGGCTGCAATTCCCAGCACCAGTCCGAGGGCAAATCCTCTAATACTCTTGATACTCTTCATTTTCGTTCTCCTGTTTGTAAGAGATTGACGTAAACGCGGCGCCTGAAGTTCGAACGCCGGCAACATCAGACAGACCCGAATGGCGCAGGTGGCCAGACAGTCTTGTCCGTAGACGCGGAAGCGACAGATGAGGGTCTGTCTTAGTTGATTTCTAAATCAGGAAAACGCAGCAGCGCAGGTAGGTGTGACCGCGGTTTGGTAAACGCGATGGCTGGGATAAAGCAGCGTGTTGTTCGGTAGTGATAGGAACTGCGGGAGTCGTTACGGCAATCACAGCCGGAGTGGATGACAGTTTGTTGTCACTCCTCTTCGTAATTGCAACTGCGCGACTTAAGGCCAGCGGACACTCGCGACCGCCACTCGAAGGAGCTGAATTGAGAGTCTCGCATAGCGAGATTAGCGTCGCGAGCTCGAGGGTAAGTCGATTGCCGGTATTTTTAGGTTTAGCCTTAGCCTCAGCTTTCTTTTTCGCACAGCAATCATGAGATCCGTTTGCAGCACAAGCGTCGCCCGAAACAATTAAGACGCCCTGCTCGGCGCCCATGGCTTCATTGCCAGTCGCGGCGAATGCAGTCAGGTCCTGGCAGCCGAACATGCAGCCGGCGCCAGCTATCCAAAGGCTGAGAGCCAGAACCAAACTGCCGCGAACGAGTTTCGTGAGAACGCTTATCATTGGGTCATAAGTCTAACCCCGCACCTTCAAGCTTGTCGAGCGTTTCAGACGCCCTCTTTAGTTTGGCATAGATTGGGAGAGTCTCGTCGCGGTGTGACTTGTATTGCTGCCTTCGGCTAGACTTATGACATTGCCAATTAACAATTGCCACTTACCACTTGGCGGTGGGCTAAAGGTTGGCGAGCTGTTGGATAAGAACACCACGAGATAGACCGAGTGGAAGCGCAGCTCGCCTGAGTAATCGGCAATCGGAAATCCAAAATCGCAATCAAGAGGGGGCAGAGAACCAATGGAGATTGATAGGGACAAGATCGTCACGCAGGACGAACTGGATGAGCCGGCGCCAATCGATCAGGTTGAAGAGCGTGTGGAAGCCGAAATGAAAGTCCTTGAGGGTCAGGCGAAAGAACAAGTAGCTGACGGCCTGCAGGATCAGAAATTAAAGAAAGAGGGTCAGCGTCTCAAAGCGGAAGGCGAACGTGAATTAAAGAAAGCTGCGGCTGAAGACAAGAACGATTAGATTTTGCCCTTATCATTTAGCGCTTCTTCGACAGCTTTGCGTAACTTAACTGGCGTTTCCAAGGCGTTAAACCCGACGAACTTGGTTAGCACGCGGCCGTCGCGAGAAATAACAAAACTCTGCGGAATTGCATTCCGGTTGTTCATCAAGGTCAGGGCAACGTCTGACGTAGCCCAACCGACGCGATAATTCATACTGAAGTCGTTGACGAACTGCCTTACGCCCTCGGCTGAAGATTCCGGGTTCTCTGTCGAGAGTCCCACAATCTCTAAGCCCTGCGGCCGAAACTCGCGATAAAGTTTTACGAGCTCAGGAATCTCGGAGCGACAAGGCCCGCACCACGTGGCCCACAAATTAACTACCAGAACTTTCCCGCTGTAATCACTCAGTTTGATAGGCTTTCCATTAACTGCTTTTAGTTGTGCATCTCGCACCGTGACGGGCAATGCTGCCGATGCGGTCACTGGATTCGAAGCTGGAGCTGCAGGATTTGCCGGCGCGGGAGCCCTCGGATTTGCCGGAACGGTGTTCGCGTTTGGAACGGGAGCCCTGTTAGATGGTTCATCGTTGGAATTACAACTGGAGGCGCCGAACAGCCCTACAAGGGTCAGCACCATGATCGGTTGAAGCGACGCGTAGGGGTGCCCAGAAGCTCTTTCGTTCTCTTACAGGTTTTTCAGCAGGCATACAATAATTTCAACAACTAAAACTTTACCTCGTGGCGAGAATAACATTCGCCCGTCTGGCCGTCGAATTGCGACTGCGAATCGGCAGCTGAAATTGACTAGCCCTTACTGTTTCTTCTCGAATCTGAACGAATCCAGGATTACCGGCATCTGGCCCTTGTCGCCGACGTCTTCGACTCCTGCCAACTCAGGCGCAAGCGAGGTGGCGAGCATGATTAAGGTCGCTCCGGTAGTTTGACCAGCAACGCCACTGGGCAGGAAAACCACGCGGCCCCAAACCTGGATGTCGCCCTTATTTGTTTCCTTCGACAGACTCACAAACCGAAATTCGTAGGCGTCCAGCGAATTGATCTTCGTGGGACCTTCCGAAACCTTGCGATATTCAGGAAAATCCTTTGAAAGATTCGCGCTCAAAAGCTCCACCAGCCGGGGGAACAACGGAGTGTCTGACTCGAAGGTCCCCTGGCTGGTGTACCAGCCTACGGCAAAGTTTTCCTGCGTAAAGTCTGGCGGCAGCCGTCTTTCAACCTTCACGAAATTCGTTGCACCGGCGACTCCAGCTCTCGGATCCGCTTCCCAGCCATTGGGATAGTAAAAAGAGAAGTCGAGATAGTGTTCCGCTAATTTGCCGTCGAGCTTGGCGTTCGAGTTTTCAAACTTCGTCGCGTCAGGCGGTGGAACAAATTCATCCGGCGTCGTAGTCGTTGCGGGAGTCGTGACTACAGGTTCGTTCGCGTTGGTCGGGGTCTCGGCTGGCGGAGTCTCTCGGACCACCATCGGACGATCCCGTCTCTGATCGAGTCGAGGCTTAATCACGAAAAAGAAGGCAGCGGCAAGTCCGCCAACTCCGAGTATCAGGAGCACTGCAAGAATGCCCAGGACTAATGGCAGCTTCGATTTCTTCTTAGCTGGCTGCAGGCTTCCAGTTTCGGCCTTCATTTCTGACTGCGACAGGGGCGGTAACGGCGCAGATGTCGACGCGGCGGCGACTGTGGTTGGTGGCGGTGGCGGCGGAGGGGTTGAAGCTGGTCCAGTTGCGGAAGGTCCGGTGGACAAGATTGTGTCAGCCATATTCGGCAGTTTCCGGCTGGTCGCTGCCTGGCTCGAGAGCGTTTCGGTGGGCAGGCCGAGATCCGTGGACGTCGCCCGCATAGTAGCGCTGGGATCAAAAGCCGGCTCGGCGATCAGCAAGCCACCATCAACCGTGCAAAATTTCTGGCTATCCTCGGGAAAAGAACGATTGCATTTGGGGCAACGCTTCATTTGTGGTCCTCTCTTGTAATCTCACTAAAATCAACGCGAACGGGCCTGAGAAAGTTTCTGCTGCAACTCCTGATTGCCGGGATCAAGCTCCAAAGCTCGCTGGTAGGCTCGCTCGGCGCCGGCTTTATCTTGCGCTTTCATATACTCGTCGCCGACACCTGCGAAACCAAAAGCACCTGCGAGCTGTTTGCGGTCACCTTCCGCGGCAAATTCTGCCGCACGTTCATACGCCTTCTCGGCATCAGAAAGACGACCCAGGGCCAAATAGGATCTGCCGAGGAGATTAAATGGTTGGAAAGCGCGCGGACTCATTTCGGTCGCGTTCTTCAGATAAGGCTCAGCTTCATCGTACCGCTGCAGGACTAAAAGCATTCGTCCCATTAGCATTAACGAGATCGGATTACGGGCGTCGAGTTCGAGCGCGCGTCTAATCACCGGTCCTGACTTTTCCCAAAGTTGTTCCTCCTGCATAGATTCGGCAATCAGGTTCAATGTCGCCGGATCTTTTGCGAGCTCGAAGGCCTTGTCATACAGCGGAGCGGCCTCAGTCTGTTTTCCAAACCGTTTCAAAACGCGAGCGAGGTGTGCATAGCCGACAGCAAATTGCGGATCAACTTCAATCGCGCGGCGGTAGGAATGTTCCAGTTCAGGAGTGAACGAGCCGCGCGTCTCCATCGCCACACCCAGCCGGTCCCAACCGACCGCATTCATTGGCTCGATTTGCACGGCACGGCGAGCGAAGCTTTCAGCATCAGCCAACCGCTTAGCATTGCCAGCGCCGGTCCGCGGCTGGACCAGCACCACACTTAAGGCAACGAGTGCATCAACGCTCTTGGGATTCCATTGCACGGCATTTCGATAAGACGTCTCCGCGTCGTCCCAGCGCTGCTGATCGGTGAAGACATTTCCCAGACCATAGGCAGCACGAGCATCACGCGGCCGAAGTTTGAGAACTCCCTGATAAGATTGCTCAGCCTCCGCAAAACGACGCGCATCGCGTAACTCATTTCCCTTCTCCAGCAAATCCTCAACGCGATCGTCGTTGGCCGGAGTTGCCACACGCGTACCGCGCGGCGTGGCCCGGGTCGAGGTGGCCGGTTTGGTTACCGGCGTCGCTGGCTTTGCCGGTTTTCTTGCGGGTCTCGGGATTTTTAGGGCGAAAAATTCCGGCGCCGCCACTCACGTCCGCGCCAACGTCCTGTCCAAAAACTCCCGGTGCGCCGAGTAGTACCAAACCCAGCCCCATCGCCGTCGCCACTAAAATCGAGCGCAGCATCGCATAATCTTTCATTGCCGTTCTCCTGAACCTCTTGGAAGTGAAAGTCGAGATTGTCTGTTTTTGAACTGTCTTAGTGTAACCAACCGTCGCGTTTAGCCAAAATGGTCTGCGCCCGGATGACAGCCTCAACCGGCTCCAGCCAGGTGGCCAGGCTCAGCGCTAGCCTCGGAAACCGTTCAGACAGTTTCCGTCCTTTCCTAAGACACGGCACCACGCTCGCGCGCGGTGAGATTGAAAAGGATGAGTTTAGCGTTGACGCTGGTGAATGGCTTGAAGCTCTGGGCTCAACTACTCTCCGGGCAAACCCTAAACCGATGTACGACTAGTCTACAGAACGAGCAAGTCGAAAACCAATGGTCGCGTGCTTTGTCGACGCTGGGGCGAAGTCGCGATAGGTAGCCGTGATCGGATTGTTCTGGTCGTTGGGATCACTCAAAAACGATCCGCCGCGCTTCACGATCCAGGTTTTGTATTCAGGTGGCAACTCGCTGCCCTTGTTACCCGGATAAAAAGCAAACGTGGTCGAAGTCCATTCCCAAACGTTTCCCATCAGGTCTGAAACACCCCAACGATTGTTTCCATCGGGAAAGAATCCGACTGCTTTCGGAAACGCTTCCGCCATCACGGCGCGATTTGCTTTCCCAGTTGTTGCCCCAGGGATAGAGATAGTTTTGATCTCCGCCGCGTGCCGCATACTCCCATTCGTCTTCCCTCGGCAGGCGATAGGTAACGCTATCACGCTTCGAGCGCCACTTGGCGAATTTCAGCGCGTCGTCTACAGACACATTTACGACCGGCCAGTTCTCCTGGCCAAAGACAGGTTTGCCATTAGGCCAATGAGAAGGCGCGGGGTTATTAGTCTCGCGGACAAACTCCGCGTACTCGCCGTTCACAACTTCATTTCGATCAAGAAAGAATGTCTTCACCGTAACCGGGTGCGCCGGCCGTTCCTGGGGCGGGCCATCGTTGCGCCCCATTTGGAAAGTCCCTCCGGGAATCTCGACCAGATCCAAACCATACTTTTGTGGTCGTGACGCTCGGTGAAGGCGTGGGCCGACCGGGATCGGGATCATCCGGATCCGGTCTCGTCATCACGTAAGCGGTGATCGCGCCGCCTAAGAGCATGACGGCCACTACCGCCGCGACTACGTACAAAGTGATGTTTCGTGGGCTTCGGACGGATATCAACGTTGACTCGTCCGGTTCGTTCGCCTGTTCCAGTTCCGGAGAAGCCGGCGCCGGTGGACCTGTGAAGCTGAGTCGCCTCCGGATCCACATCCTCCGACACGGGCGTCATACTGGTTGAAAGTCGCGCGAAGCGTGCTTCCAACTCACTTGCCTGGCGCGCCACCCGTTCCAGCTGTTCACGGTGTTGGCGCTCGCGTTCTTCAATCTCTTCCCGCTCTTTGCGCAGTCGATCGCTCTTCGGCTTTCTTCTGGCGCGCGGCCGCATCTTGCGCTTCGCGTCGAGCTTCTGCCTCGCGTGCCAACTCTTCTCGCGCGGCTCGTTCCCGGGCTTCCTGTTCGAATCGCAGCTTCTCCGATGCCGTGACCATCCCTGTCCGCCCGTCATCGCCGACCGCTGTTTGGCTTCCGATCCCGGAGAAAGACTCGGTCGGCTTGCTGAACGTTGGTTTTCTGCCCTACCTCTACCTCGGGATTGGTACCGGACAGCGGCGAGACCAAAGTTCGATTCGGATCGTCTGGCGACGAATCGCGGGGCCGGGTGCTGGCTTCCGGAGAGGCATTAACGGCGTTACGCAGTTCAATCAGAAACTCGCCGACAGAAGGCGTGCGCGCCGCAACATCTTTTTCCAGAGCGTGACGCACGACCGCTTCGATCGCCGGGTCAATCTCGACCCCAATTGATTGAAAACTCGGGGGTGGCAACGTCAGATGCTTTTTCATGATCGACGGAATCGACGAGCCTTTGAAAGGCACGTCGCCCGCGAGCATTTGATAGAGAATGATTCCCAGGCTGTAGACATCGGCGCGGGCATCGGGCTCTTCATCGGACCACTGTTCGGGCGCCATATAAAATGGTGAGCCCATCAGTCCGGTGGTCTTCGCCTGCACGAATGAACCTAATAGTTCTCCGGATTTAATCTTGGCTAAACCGAAGTCGAGAATCTTCACACCTTCCGCGATGGACATCTTGTCCTGCGTCATGATGTTCAGCGGTTTCAGATCCCGATGCACGATGTTCATGCGGTGCGCCGCAGAGACTCCCGCTCCGATTGCGTTCATCAACTCGAGCGCCCGGCGCGGCGGCATTTTCCCCTCTTCCGCAAGCAGCTCCTGCAAAGATTTGCCGCTCACAAACTCCATCACCAGGAACGGCATGGTGCCGCGCACGACACCAAAATCGGTAACGGCAATGATGTTGGGATGACGAATGGCGGCGGCGGCCAGCGCCTCCTGACGGAAACGCGTGACGAGCATCGGATCGTTGCCAACGAGATCCGGCAAGATCACTTTAATCGCGTGCGCTGTCTTGAGAAAAATATGGCGGGCTTGAAAGACGACGCCCATGCCGCCTTGACCAAGTCGTCTTTCCAATTGATAACGAGCGTCGAGTATAGGTTCGCCCAGCAGCGATTGAGTGGTGGCATCGCCGTCCTGAGGACAATGATTTATGTCATCGGGGAAACAGCGCCTGCAGGCTGGACATTCTTTCATTTATTAGGCTCGGACCGACAAAACATGCGAACACGATTCTAAGCGGCAAGCGAGCGAGCAAGCAACGTCTACTGCGGAACCTGTTCGCTCCAACTTAAATGAGGGCCATCAAGCAGGAATGAGACATGATTTAAGACATCACGTCCCAGAATGCCGACCGCTGTGTTCACACTTAGGAAGCGGCCTCTAAAAGTTCTCTTGAGAAACACCAGATCAAGTTGCACCGACCGTACTGCGCTCCTTTGACCGTCGAAGCCTGCCAGTTCATAGCTCTCTTTGGGATCAATCTGCGACTGGAGTTGAGAAACAGATATTTGCGGGACGAGAGTGATATCAGCGCCCGAGTCGATTAACATGAATACGTCGCTTGCGGTATTGCCATTACCAAGATCTCGCAGGTTCACTCTAGCCACAGGAGCCGGTGGGTTGAATAGGTTGGAGTCATACGTTGGCATTGCTGTTGTCGTCGATGATCCGCTTCTCGAAATCTTTCAGCTGATCGGGATGGGCAAGGCGAGGGCTAGCGAGCCGAGGTGCTGAGAGATTTTCGGCATCCGGAACCAAAACGTAGACTCGAGTCTTCTCAGGAATCCCGACATTTAATAACAGTCTAACGCGTCCATTTTCAATGAAGCCTTCGTATGTTACGAGCCTGCTCATAATAGGTCTCCTTAAAATTGAATTTATCATAGTAGGTTTAGGTAATGCCAGACTCTTCTCAAGCGTTTCGGCGCTAAAACGCTGGGCTAAATCCCAACGCGCCGCTACACGTCTAAGGCCGTTGAAACTACGACCACTTTCACGACTTCGTGCCCGTCGATGAAGCTGCCTACCTTACTCCCCTATTCTGTCCAGATAATCTTTCACGAGGGGTTCCGTGCGAAAGAACGCCGACGAGTGATGAAATGAGTAAATCGCAATTTGATGCCTCAATTTTTCTATGACTGACCCTTGAAGCTTCACAAGCGGTATTTCGGCAGATCCAACAAATTGCAGGAGCTTGCCATACAAATGTCGCAGCGCTAATTCCTTATTCGAACCTGGCGTTATCGTTGGATCAGTTTCGTCTGTCTGAAGGTCAACGAGCGCCTGATTGCACAATTCTTTGAAGGTCAACTCATTCAATCTTTCTCTGTAATTCGTATCCCTTCCAACCACTATTTGCACTTGTCGCCTTGGAACTACTATTAGCTTGGGCTTCTCTTTACCAACAAGCCAAGCGCCTACTCGCTCGTCACGGTCCAATAGCAAAATCGCTTCTTGTTCCGTAAGTTCAGGAGAGGCGTCAAAGGCTATATTAAATCGCCCGCGAACCTTCTTGTTGATAACCAACGGTATCTCAAGCCTTTCCTCTCGAGCTAATTCTGGATCAGCCACCGGCCAGCGAGCGGAAGACAATAGACCCCCTTCATGGCCCAGGAGCAGCCACATTTCCTCAGACACGTGTGGAGCAAAAGGTGCAAGCATAACAACCAAGGCTTCAAGTGCTTCTCGTAGGGCAAACATCTCGCCCGAAATTAACTTGAATTCCGGAGTACGCGATTCTTTAGGCTTATTAAGTTCTTTTGCTGCATACCAATCCATCATTTCAGCAAGCTGTTGGTGGACCACTAGATTCCGAACTCTATTGAGTAACTGTTGGAAGCCTGGATCGTCAGCTAAACTCGGTTGGGAACCAAATTGTTTGACCCTGCCCGAGATCCATTCCACCAACGCATTTGACAGTTCCATTTTGGCGGCAACGCTAGTATTCAAGCCCAGTCCCTCAAAGTAATTAGTCACTTTTGCAATAGTTTTGTGTGTTTGGTGACGAAGCAATAATGCAGCTTTCGTAAAACTATTTTTCTCAGGCTCTTCCTTAGGCGCTGAGCGCTCTAAGAGTTTACTCAGTTCATACACGAGGCTATAAACCTTGCGCAGAAAGCGTACCGCACCCTCGATCCCGGTTTCGTTCCAACGCAATTCGTTTTCAACTGGAGCAGCAAACAGGATGAAAAGGCGCGCCGCGTCAGCGCCGAACGCCTCGATCATTTCGTCCGGGTCGACACCGTTACCCAAACTCTTGGACATCGCTTTCCATTCATCGGTGCCTTCGATGCGATTAGTGACCATTCCCTGGGTCAGCAATTTCTTCACCGGCTCAGAGAATGAAACTAATCCGAGGTCGCGCATTACCTTCGTCCAGAAGCGGGTGTAAATCAGGTGCAGCACCGCATGAGAGTCGCCGCCGATGTATTGATCGACGGGTGTCCATTGTTTGATGATCTCCGGATCAAACGGTGCAGCTTCGTTACGCGGGTCGCAGTAACGAAAGAAATACCAGGACGAGTCGACGAAAGTATCCATCGTATCTGTCTCGCGCCGCGCCGGACCGCCGCACTTCGGACACTTCGTGTTTACAAACTCCGCCACGCCCGCGAGGGGCGACTCACCGCTGCCGGTAAACTCAGCCGTCTCCGGAAGCAGGACCGGCAAGTCTTCATAAGGCACAGCAACTGAACCACATTTTTCGCAGTTAACGATCGGAACCGGCGCGCCCCAGAAACGTTGACGGGAGATTCCCCAATCGCGCAACCGGTAAGTAACTGCGCCGCCACCGAAGCCTTTCTTTTCCGCATGCTCCGCCATTTCCCTGATGGCGACGGCGGACAACTTGCCGCCCCAAGCGGCGCTATTGATCAGCACGCCATAATCAACAAAGGCATGATGCATTTCGGCGGATTGATCTGTGCCGGTAACCGATTGCGGCTCGGCAGCAATCTGGTTATGCGTTACGGGAGCGATTACCTGACGAATTGGTAGCGAATACTTCTGCGCAAATTCAAAGTCGCGCTCATCGTGCGCCGGAACACTCATCACCGCGCCAGTGCCGTAATCCATCAGTACGTAGTTAGCGACCCAGACCGGTATTGTTTCTCCGCTAAACGGATTGATAGCTAAAATTCCCGTGTTGAATCCTTCCTTGATTTCTTCAGCGCCGGCATCTGCGGGACGTTTACGTTCGGCCGCAACCTTCTCGGCAAACTTCTCGACATCCGCCTTCAAAGCAGACCTGGTCAGCAATTCCCTGATCAATGGATGGTCAGGCGCCATTACCAAAGCCGTGGCGCCAAAGATGGTGTCGATGCGCGTGGTAAAGATGCGAATCTTTTTGTCGCTATCCTTGACCGTGAAATCGACGTAGGCGCCTTCGCTGCGACCCACCCAATCGCGCTGGCGTTTGATCACTTTTTCGGGCCAGGTGCTTTCGATGTCGGCAATGTCCGCAACCAGTTGTTCCGCGTAGTCAGTGATCCGCAGGAACCACTGTTCCAGGTCGCGCTTTTCCACGGCTGCGCCGCAACGCCAGCAGACTCCACCTGACGATTGTTCATTCGAGAGTACGGTTCCTTCTCTCGGGCACCAGTTCACGGGTGAAAGTCTTTTGTAAGCGAGACCGCGCTCGTACATTTTCAAAAAGAACCATTGATCCCATTTGTAGTAATCAGGACGATGCGCGGCAATTTCGCGCGACCAGTCGTAACTCAAGCCGAGCCGCTGCAATTGGCCGCGCATGTGCACGATGTTTTCTTCAGTCCAGGCGCGCGGATTTACACCACGCTTGATGGCCGCTTGTTCCGCCGGCTGTCCAAAGCTATCCCAACCGATCGGATGAAGGACGTTGAAGCCCTGCAGTCGCTTATACCAGGCGAGTGCATCGCCGATGGAGTAGTTGCGCACGTGGCCCATGTGCAGAAAACCGGAAGGGTAAGGCAGCATCTCGAGGCAATAAAACTTTGGCCGCGGATCTTCGTTGTTCACTTCGAAAGCGCGCGACTCTTGCCACTGCTGCTGCCATTTCTTCTCTATCACTTCCGGAAAATACTTTTCGTTCATCTCAATTGTCCCTGATGCAATTTACGCTTAATCAATTGTTCCGCATGAACGGACAAAAACCTCACCCGTGGCGGTGAAGCATCGCAATAAGATGTGGAGATTCGCCGCTCCCGACGCGCTAGGATGCGCGGCGCAAAAGCGGCACCGTAAGGAGGAGTTTGGTAAGTGGTTTCAAACCAGACATGGCGAACTTATGCAAAAGGTTCTTAAAACTCGGGCATTTTAACCCACGAACCGACTGTTGTCGATTGCTCTTAACGTCGATCCGCACCGATCGGTTCTTGCTTCTCCTCTTTATCAGAAGCGTCTGCATCCGGCTCCGCGGAAGCGATCGCCTCCGGCTCTTCGTGTTCGAAGGGAGAATCAAAGTCTTCGGGCAGATCGACATCGATCCCGGTCTCAGAGTCTTTGGGCCAAATTAAAGATGCCGCGACCGAACTCAGTAACACGACCCCGACAAAAATAAGCGAGATCCAAATCGGGATATGGACGCCGACAGCCGTCACCAGCATCTTCACACCAATGAAGGTAAGCACGATGGCGAGTCCCATCTTAAGATACTGGAACTTCTCGACAACTCCTGCCAGCAGGAAGTACATCGAGCGCAATCCCAGGATTGCAAAAACATTTGACGTGTAAACGATGAAGGTATTCGTTGTAATTGCGAAGATGGCAGGAATCGAGTCGACTGCAAAAACGAGGTCAGTGACTTCCACGATCACGAGCACCAGCAACAAGAGGGTGCCTGTCAATTTACCGTTCTTGCGCGTGAAAAACTTCTGCTCATCGTAATGACGGTCGATAGGAATGTACCGCGTAACAAACCGTACTACCGGATTGTCTTCCGGCTGAATATCAAGCTCCTCCTGCTTGAACATCTTGATGCCGGTGTAAACCAGGAAAGCACCGAAGATGTAGATGACCCAATGGAATTCCCTAATCAGCGCGGCGCCGACGAAAATCATTGTCAGGCGCATCACAAGTGCGCCCATCACTCCCCAGAACAAAACCCGATGCTGAAATCGTGCGGGTACCTTGAAGTAAGAAAAGATCAGCAGGAAGACGAAAAGGTTATCGACGGAGAGCGAAAGCTCAATCAGGTAGCCGGTGAGAAACTCCAGACCCCTTTCGGTGCCTTGGTACCAAAAGACAAGGCTGGCAAAAATCATCGCCAGTGTCACCCAGACTGCACTCCAGGTGGCCGCTTCGCGGTATTTAATTGCGTGGGCTTTGCGGTTAAGGAGTCCGAGGTCCAGACTCAGCATTAACAGGATAAAGACAGAAAAACCGACCCATAACCAAGTGGTGCTATTCATCGAGGAAACTAAAATAACATTTGCAGTGGCGAAATGTCAGGTAACCGGGGAGTTTCTCAAGTTTGGCGATGCGCACTTGGAACTTGGAGCTTTGTTCTTTGTATTTGGTCTGATTGGATCGCCCACCCGCTCGCCTCAACTCTCATCCAAAGTCGGAAAAGCAAAGTACGAAGTACAAAGTTCCAGGTTAGTAGTTGCTAAGTTGCGGTGCTACGCCCTGCTCCTTTACAATCCGCCTTCGCTGGAAAGGTAAATAATTAAATGCTTAAACAATTAGGACGTCTGGAACGAACCCGCAGCATAATCATCGTGGGATTTGCATTCTTAATGGCTGTTAGTTTGATTGTCTTTTACGCGCCGGGACGCAACACTAACTATCTCGAACCAAGCAAAAACACCGACGTAGTTGCGAAGGTAAACGGTGCTGAAGTTACTGTTGCCGACGTCGCCCTGCAGAAAGAAGCGATGCAGTCACGCTACGGCGGCCAGATTAGTTTGGCTCAATTGGGTCTTACTAACGAGAATATTCTTGAAGGCGTGATTCAGAAGAAGATCATTGAGCAGGAAGCCGCGCGCCTCAGCCTCGCCCCCTCGCAAGCCGAAGTCGCGGCTGAGATTCGCAAGCAATTTCGCGATCCCGCCACCGGACAGTACGTCAATCTCGATCCTGACAAGGATCCTGAGCGCTACCGGCAGATTGCCATCTCACAGTCGGGAGACGTGGAACGCTTTGAGCAACAGTTTCGCGATCAATTGGCTTACCGAAATCTGAAAACCTTCATCACCTCCAGCGTGGCAGTCTCTGATGCGGAGGTGGAAGACAACTACCGGCGTGAAACTACCACTCTGAATCTAACCTACGTCCTGGTTTCGCCAGAAAAACTGGCGGAAAAGCTTACCGTCTCGGATGATGAATTGCGCGCTCATTACGAACAACACAAAACTGATTACCGCATCAACGAGCCACAGAAGAAGGTTCGCTACCTCTTTATTAGCCAGGAAAAAGCAGGCGCGAAGTTGCAAATTTCCGACAAGGACCTGCGCGAGCGGTACGACCAACTGCCTCCCGAAAATAAACAGGCGGGCGTAAAAGTTCAGCAGATTTTTCTGCGAGTAGCACGTCCCGATCTCGACGCCCAAGTGGAGCAGAAGGCAAAGGATCTGATTGCTAAGTTGCGCGGCACGGGTTCGCAAGCGACAAAGGAAGCCTTTGCCGAAGCCGCTCGCGGAAATTCGGAAGATCCGGCAACGGCTAAGAACGGCGGTTTTTTGAATCGCCTCGTCAAAAAGAATCCGATTAAGCCGGATGGACTTTATGAACGCGCGGTCGATATGCAGCCCGGCGAAGTTTCGGATATCCCGATTAAGTACGGTGGTAACTGGTACATTCTGCGGCGCGACGAATCCGTACCGAAAACTTTTGAAGAAGCAAAACCGGAATTGCTCGCTTCATTACGCAACACCCGTTCGTACGGTGTGGCTGCGAAACTCGCTGAACGCGCGCAGACGCGGTTAAAGGAAACTAAGGACCCGCAGTTAGTTGCGAAAGAATTGGCCGCCGAAGCTAACATGCAGCCGGCCGAGATGGTGAAAGAGACCGATTACATTCGCCCTGGTGACGATGTGCCTGACATTGGCAGCAACCAGCAGTTCGAACAGGCCATCGCTGTTCTCAACAATCCTAACGACGTCGGCGAGCGCACTGGGGTGAAGGGTGGCTTCGCGATTCCGATGTTTATAGATAAGAAGGATCCGCGCATCCCTGAGTTCGATGAAGTAAAAGACAAGGTGGCGCAGTCGTTGAAGCAGGAACGGGCAAAGTCGCAACTCGAGCAAAAAGCTCGCGATCTGGCTGGCTTCATCAAAACTCCCGGCGACATCAAGGCCGCGGGCGAGAAGGCCGGATTTGAAGTTGCAAACGAGCTGGATTTCAAGCTTGGAGCCACGCTCGGAAAAGCCGGCACCAGCCCTTCTCTCGATGAAGCAATCTATGCGCTTAAAGAGGGCGATGTCACGACCACTCCGGTTAAGGTTGGTGACAACTGGGTAATCATTGGTGCAACGCAACGTGTAGAGCCGGAAATGGCTACGTTCAATCCGCAACGAGCGGGACGAACTTCTGAATTGCTGAAGCGACGCCAGAACCAGGTCTTTGACGATTACATTGCCAAAGTTCACCAACGTTTGAAGCAGGAAGGCAAGATCACAATCTACAAGGAAGTGCTTGCGAGTTTGCAGGATGAGGAGCCGGCGGCAGCGCCTCTGCCACAACAGTTCCCGATACCTACAAACTAAGACGGCTGTCATGGAAATAAAAGGAGCCCGGCATCAACTGCCGGGCTCTTTTTTATTGGATCAAGTCTAGTTACAAACCGCGTATCACGGGACCAACTTCCGCCTGCGCTACCGCGGTGCGCAATTGGAGATCATTTCCCTGAACCGTCACTTTCAAGTTTCCCAAAGCGCTCCTGGCAAGCGCTGCTCGCGCGGCCGGCATCCGGTTCGCAAACAATCCCGCGAATGCAGTCAGACCTTCGACCGTAGCTCCGAGACTGCGAGCCGAATTTGGATCGGCGGTACGCGCTGCCGCTAAGACCTCAACATCCTTCTCTGTCATTCCCACAGAGCCGTAAATCTGGCGCACTGACGCCAAATCTTTCGCCACTGCATCGTTTCCGATTCGCAAATGCGAGAGCAATTGCTGAGAAACGTTGCCACCAAAACCAACAATCGCGTTGGCATTCTGGCTGGCTAGCGAAATCAATTCCGCATTACCTCGCCTGTTTCCCTTGTTTGCATCGATGGCACCCCGCACCCGTTGAACGTCCCCGAGAGCGAGCGTATTTGCATTGAGCGGCGCTACCGCGAGTTCTCGAATTTTTAGATTAAGAACTCCAAAAACCCGCAGCTGCTCATCCAGTGTGAAGACGTGAATCGTTTTCCCCTGATACTTCTCTTCGCGATATTTGCCGGCAGCCGCCGCGCGCCCCGCCGCGACCATGGATGTGGCGTTGAACGTTCCCTGGGCCAGGCCGACTGTCGTAGTTTTCATCGCTCCTGACGGCAGGTATTGGTAACCGAGCCCCAGCGCCAATTCATCAAAAGCGCGCGGATCGAGTCCGGTGCGGGTTTTAAAGTTCGCAATCCGAGCGTTAACCTCCGCAAGCTTTGCGGGATCATTAGCTAAGATTGCCGGCAAGGCTTCGTCGAGCAAGCGTCTGACTTTTACCAAAGCCACCGTATCTGAAGCCGGCAACGATGCGGCCAAACCTGGGGTAGGCCGTGCTGCAGTGTTCCGTTGAGCTGTTTGGGTAGCGGCAGGCTGGGAAGCGGCCGCTAGCAATAAACATAAGATCAAACCTTTGTTCCAAATTCGCATATCAATTCAACCTTCCTTGTGGTGACTTTGCCGTCGGGGCTCTGCGTTGTTCAAAACGGCAGCTCGACATGTGGATGCAGTCGCAGCGCTTCCAGTTGCTACTTCCCTTGATTCGGAGCAGCTGGATCAGCTTTTCTTGCGCGAATCTGGTCGAGAATTTGCGACGCAGGAACCTTACGATAATCAGCAGGCAATACAAACATCGTCGCGTCCACTTCGGTGCGAATGTCCTTAAGGTCTATCGAGACGCGAGTGGACCGATTCGCATTAGTAGTCGTATAGCGCGATGCGACCGGCATCCCCAACTGTTCATCCACCCAGATGAAGTTCTCGTTCCTGGTGGCTGACGTCCCCGTAACTCGATACTTGGTTGTAACTCTTCCGTCAATCACTTCGGCTTCCAGCTTTTGATATTCGATGAAAGGGCGGGGCGAGTTAAGCAAAAGATCCGGTGACATGGTCTCGACTTCGCTCCGAACGACCGCGAGCATGCCGCCGGTATCGGCCTCATTCGCATCAGCGTAGAGCTTGGCTCGCGGCAGCAGGACGAAGCGCCCGCCGCCGTTTTCTAAATAGACAATCGAGCCCATCGATCCAGCTTCATATTCCTCACGGCGGTGCTCACCTGAGCGGGCCAGCATGACTTTTGTCGTTCGCTGTGGCGCTATAACATCTATTTGCTCCGGCGCTGCTTCAGTGAATGTTATTACGCGCGTGGCCTGGTACGACTCAGGTTCTCTTGTAGAAAACGGTGGGACGGAAGTGCTGTTCAGCTGGGTGTCAGCGCTGGGGTTGCTTGTGGACCCGTTAAGAGGAAGATTCCTATTTCTATAACAACCCACTCCCGCCACCAGGAAGACAACCGCAATAGCGGCAATAGCGATCAAACGGTTGCGCATCTTTTGTTTTTGCGCTCAGTCTCCGGCGACCAGGGCTTCCATTAGCCATCTGCCTCTGACCTTTCTGAACGAGGCTCGGTAGTCGGTAGGAGATCTTAACTGTTCTTTACGTATATATCCGTCCTGATTCTTAAGAGTTTTGATCTTGACCCAGGGAAGTTCTTCTCCCGTCGCGGCGTCTATTGACGCGCCGTGGTCTACTTCCACAATGTCGTAGGACAAGACAGCAAGCACGGGGGCTGAAGGGTCGGGCCGGCTATGCATTCCAACCTTTATTTCGATAACAGCCCCGCAACAGAAAGCGTCGTCAAGTGAGCGCGGTAGTCTTCCCCGGACCGTTTCCCAGCGGCTGGAAACATAAGGAGCATAGAACTTCTGTCCCCTCTCCTCGAAAGAGCCGCCCATAGAAAGAATCGTCAGTAACTCGGTCCAAATCTGGCTATTTGGCGAATTCAGTTTCCATTGCTCGACAAAACCTTTCACACCTTGGTTTCCGCCGAAGCTATTCATGATTCGGGGGTGAAGAACGCTAAGGAGATATTTGCGATCACGTCTCCTCACGGCACTTAGCAATCGATCGCGAAAGCGCTTGAACGATACATCCCTGGAAGCTTCGTCGACCGGGAAAAGTTTAACTTCCTGGGCCGCCACTCGATAGCAGATCACCGGCGAAAACAATGCGAGCACGGCCAGACACAATATTAGTTTCCTGATCATTCTTTCTAGAACTGCTTCACACACGTTCGACGAGCAGCGCCAAACCCATCCCGCCACTAACGCAAAGAGTAGCCAACCCTCGCTTAGCGTTTCGCTTCTTCAACTCGTGAAGCAACGTTGTAGTTATTCTTACTCCAGTGCATCCGATTGGATGTCCGAGGGCGATTGCTCCGCCATTCACGTTTAGCCGCGCTGTATCGAATCCCAGATCACGATCGCAGGCGATCACCTGGGCTGCGAAAGCTTCGTTAAGCTCTACCAGATCAATATCGTTGAGCTTTAGCTGTTGGCGGGCCAGCAACGACTGCACGGCCGGAACGGGTCCAATTCCCATAATCTCCGGAGCTACTCCCGTAATCTCGTAATCGACTATTCGCGCCTGCGGCGTCACTCCGGATTTGTTAACTGCTGCTTCACTCATTACCAGCACCGCTGCAGCTCCGTCAGTTATGCCTGAAGAATTGCCGGCGGTAACCGTGCCGTTACTGGAAAACACTGGGGCGAGTTTGCCGAGATCCTGGATCGTTGTCCCCGCGCGGTAGTGTTCATCACGCGCGAACGAAACTGTGTCGCCTTTGCGGCCTTTGATTTCCAGTGGCACGATCTCCTCGTCAAAGCGTCCTGACTCGATCGCTGAGTGGGCACGCTGTTGTGAACGCAAGGCGAACTCATCCTGCTCGCTGCGTGGAATGGCGTATTGGCGGGCAAGGTTCTCCGCAGTCTCTCCCATCACTAGTCCCGAAAGTGGATCGTTAAAACCATCGCGATACATGCCGTCGACCAGCTGTTGATTACCCATGCGCATACCCCAACGCGCGCCCTCGGCAAAATAGGGTACGCGCGACATGCTCTCGGTTCCGCCAGCCAAGACTACACTCGCGCGATCAAGGAGAATCTCTTGTGCGGCAAGAATGATTGCTTTCAGTCCGGAACCACACGCCTGATTGACGGTGAAAGCGGGCACAGTTTCGGGAGCGCCCGCGCGATAGGTGATTTGCCGGCCAACGTTCGGTCCGCCGCCCGCCTGGCGCGCACAACCCCAAATCGCTTCCTGGATTTCGTCAGCTTCTAGACCCGCACGCCGTAAAGTCTCCTTAGCGACGGCGACACCTAAATCGGCTGCGGTCCACGAGGCAAGTGTGCCCCCAAAGCGTCCGATGGGGGTACGCACGGATGCGACGAGATAGACGTTTTTCATCAATTGTAAAATTCTGAAGTTTTGGAATTAGTTGACCGGAAATGGTAGCACACGGTAGAAGTAACGACGAAAAACCGTGGGCTTCAAGTTGGTTAAACCATAGGACCACCTGAAACCGCCAAGACGCGAAGACACGCCAAGAGCGCCAAGATGGTTTTCGGTAATCAGATCCTCGCTAATTATTAGGTTTATGAATCCTTGGCGACTTTGGCGTTCGGCGGCTTGGCGGTTATAAGCAACATTAGACCCGCTTAACGTTAGAACCTCACCATCATGTTCGAAACCCTCACTGATGCGGCGCACGCGGCCGTTGCCCACGAACAAATCCAGCAATACTTCCGTGAACACAGCGAGTGGTTCTGCACGTTGAGCGACGCAAGTGTCCAGGCACTGAGACGCAGCGAGTTAGCTATCGATCTCGTAAATGGGCGTCTGATCTTTTCTTGTTGGACGGAACAAGGGACGCGCTCCTGGCGCGTCGGTGGCTGGAAGTGGTCGGGCGAGAAACTTCTGCTCGAAGCCTCGCGCCGCCTGGGCGCCGAGCGACCGGTGATTGAAATAATTCCGCGCGCTTCGGTGAGTTCAATCGCCGCTACCGTTAAGGCAGCCCGCCTGCTGCGCTGCGAACAACTCGCGCAGCTTGCCGCTTCTTGTCGCGCCGGTTCAAAGATCGAACGAACCTCGCTCAGTCCCGGCGTGAGGCGCGGGCAGCCGGGCAAGTATGCGCGCATCATCCTGCGACAGAAACATCAACGGATCGCCGTCACGGGATCTGTCGCTTCAGCTAAAGCTAGCGAGACCGACGCTTTTCTTGCTTCAGCTCTGCTCTGGTTTACCCGTACGAGTGAGCGTTCGCGGCCGCCTTTCATCCAGCAACTCTGGCTCATCGTTGATCACGAAATTAAAAAGTCGTTAACAACCCGGATCGCTTTATTACGCGACGGTCTGCGCGAAGCGATTGTGGTTTATGAAGTTGACGACGGGTGGACGGAGCTCATTGAAGTTCCCTGTCCCGCGCGCAAAGAACTATGGAAGAAAAGGCTCTCGCGATTTCCGCCGGGTCCAGTCGCCGAAGTCAGCCATTTGGCAGCGGCGATTACAGCAGAAGCGCCGGACGCGATCGACATCATCCATGCACGTCACGGCCAAACCCTTCGTTACCTCGGAATGCCGTTCGCGCGCGTGCGGCGCGTCTTTTCAAGCGAGCGCGTTTGGTTCGGCATCGAAGGCTCGCACCGACGTCTGCTGGAAGAGAAAACTTTCCACTTCTATGCCGAACTAATGAACGACTTGCGCGAACATAGATCCGCGGCCGCGATCGATCATCGCCACGCGCTTTATCGCAATGCTGCCGAGGCCTGGCTTGAATCGATTTTGCGGCGCGACATCACGAAATTGGATCCGGGATTGATTATCGCCCCACTCTATGCGCAGTTTCGACTCGCGCGCGGCGGCAGGCTGGGCGTACGTCCGATCGACTTGCTGGCGCTCCGGCAAGATGGCCGGCTCGTCGTGATCGAACTAAAAGTCTCTGAGGACCGCGAGCATGTGTTGCAAGGCGCTGACTATTGGCAGCGAGTAGAGGCACACCGGCGTCGCGGTAACATAGCTCGTGCAAAACTGTTTGGGGAAAGAAAAATTAGCAACGAAGCGCCGCTCGTTTATCTCGTAGCACCCACCCTGAGGTTTCACCCAGCCTTCCAGACCCTGGCGCGCACTATCTCTGGCGATATCGAGATCTACCGTTTTGATATTAATGAAGACTGGCGGTCAGGTGTGCGGGTGATGCGGCGGATGAGGGTGAACTGAATGAGGCTGTTAAGTCATTCGTGGCCAAGAGGGCTTTGCACAAAAGCACCAATAAAGTCCCGCGAAGCGGGACGACTGACAATAAGCCCAGCACTTCAGTGCCGGGAATGACGAGTGTCCGTCAGTTAAAGTCCGCGAAACGGACGACTGAAGTTTCTGCATTGATTCAGCCGTCCGCTTCACGGACTGCAAGATTTTGGCTGACTATGTCCCAGCACTGAAGTGCTGGGCTATTAACAGGCTCTGGCTTCGCCGACTTTAGATCAACAAATCCGCCAACAGCTGGATCATTACAGTTCTTCAAATCAGTGCTTCTCACTTAGGTTTACGGCTTTTGCTCAAACGATGAAAGCGGGGCCAGCTGGAGTTCGAACGCTTGCGGCGTTTCGCCAATTATCGCGGCCGCGAAAAATCTCGGCACGTAGTGAACGTTCTCGTCATTGAAGGTCTTATCGAGTTGATGTTTCGCCGCTGTTAACGCGCAGATGCTGCATTGTTTGTTCGCTTCGTTTAGCACAAGTTCCAGATCTCTTTTTGTATTCCCAACACCGCGGTTATAGGAAAGCACCGCCAGCGCCTCCTTCATCGGATCGCCAGCGAACGTGGCAGTACTGTGTGCGATGTAACGCGCGGCAGCATCAGCAGACTTTTCCACGTTCAACAGGTCATCGCTCGAAAGTCCATAACGTTTCCCTGTTGGGGGTAAAAACTGAAACATCCCAATCGCTCCGGCTGGGTTAGCGGATGTTAGATTGATGTATTCCGATTCGATCATCGGCAGATACAAGCCAATTAGCGGAGACACTTTCTGGCCCTTGAACGTGGCGATCAGCGCGGGAGCAAGCTGACTTCCGCGGCTGAAAACGACACGCACGTCGCTCTTACCGGGACGGTCGCTAAGATTGTTACCGATGCGTCGCACATAACTATCAATGTGCTTCTGGATTTCCATTTCAAATGCCGTCGTGAATTCGTATTCGCTGCCTGAAATTTGCCGGGCAATCTCACGCGATCTTTCCTGTACGAAGACAGCTTGTTCGGTCGGACTCATCTGCCGGTAGAGTTTGCCATTGCTTTGCGCAGAGATTGAACCGCCGGATGTTAAGGCCAGGATGATGGCACCCATCAATAAGAGTGTTTGCTTGGTCATAAGTTTTCTCCTTTTCGCGAATTCAGGGTAGCCGCGGCATGTTCGATACCTGCCGTGCAAACCCTCCTAATGAATAAGCGAAAACGGAACTCAAAAGTGTTCATCTAATCGAAAAACTTTTTGCCTAAGCTATCACGAGTGAGTTGCAGATTCTGCTTCGGTTAAAGATGTTAGAATCTCAATCAGAACATTCGTTGAGTCCAACAAACCAGATGATTTCTTCTTCGCAGCAAAACGTGACCGAGTTGCTTACTGAATGGCAGCAAGGAGATCCGGCTGCGTTGGATAAGTTGACGCCTCTCGTTTATGACGAGCTGCGGCGCATGGCGCATCGCTATGTCAGACATGAGCGAACTGGGAATACTCTTCAAACTACCGAACTGGTTAACGAGGCTTACGCGCGCTTACTGGGAAAGAAAGACTACGATTGGCAAAGCCGTTCGCACTTCTTCGGCGTGATCGCCCAGGTGATGCGTCACATTTTGATCGATCACGCACGCCGCCGTCTCTTCGCCAAACATGGTGGTGGCGTTCGACGGGTCTCGCTAGAGCACGCTGCCGTAATGTCGCAGCAGCGCGCGGCCGAACTCGTGGCGCTGGATGTTGCGCTGGCCGAGCTTTCGCAATTCGATTCGCGCAAGAGTCGTGTGGTAGAGCTCCGCTACTTTGGAGGATTGAGTCTTGAGGAGACGGCCGAGGCGTTGGAAATTTCTGTGATGACGGTGCGGCGCGATTGGCGCGCAGCTAAAGCGTGGTTGTATCGGGCGGTGACCAGTAATGCTTGATGGCTGGAAAAAAGTTGAAGCGGTATTGCAGGAGGCGCTCGATCGTCCGGCGCACGAGCGTAGTCGCTTTCTCGAACAAGCGGACCTGGACGAAGAGCAGCGGAATGAAGCCGCGAGTTTAATTGCGGCGCATGAATCCGCCGGTGACTTCATTGAACAACCGGCTCTCGTACTTGATGCTCACGTAATTCTCGATCACAGACCCTCGAAAAATATTGGAACCGAGATTGGCCCGTATCGCATTCAGAAATTTCTCGGCGCAGGCGGTATGGGCGAGGTTTACCTTGCGGAGGATAACCGTCTCAAACGACGCGTGGCGCTAAAACTACTGCCGGCATATTTTGCTGCGGACGACGAACGACTTGCTCGGTTTCAAAGAGAGGCGGAAACAGCCTCGGCTTTGAACCATCCGAACATTCTGACGATTCATGAGGTGGGCGAGTCGGAAGGCGTCCGTTTTATCGCAACTGAATTTATTGATGGGGAAACGATTCAGGAATTGATTTTGAACAGGCAACTGCGACTTGGTGAAATACTCGACATTGCTACCCAAGTTGTCTCTGGATTAGCAGCAGCTCACGCCGCCGGGATCGTCCATCGCGACATTAAGCCCGACAACATTATGCGCCGCCACGATGGGCTGGTGAAGCTTCTCGATTTCGGTGTCGCCAAGTTGCTAGAACCAGCTCAAGAACTAGATGGCGGCAGCAGACTGGCGCAGACAGAGATGGGAACTCTGGTTGGAACAGTTAGCTACATGTCTCCCGAACAGGCCCGCGGGCTCGCGATTGACGCACGGACAGACATTTGGAGTCTTGGCGTTGTGCTTTACCAGATGCTCGCCAACCGTCTGCCATTCACGGGCGCAACGCGGATGGACACCCTCGTCGACATTCTCGAGCATGAACCCCGGCCCCTGCTGCCGGCTGGCGCAGCCAGATCGCCGGAGTTGCGATCGCTGGTTCAACTCGTCGAGAAGACGATGCAAAAGAATCGAGACGAGCGTTTCCAGACTGCGCTTGATCTCGAGAATGACTTGAAACGAGTGCGACAGGCGTTCGCAAACGCCGGAAGCGGGAATGAAGAATTTGCAGCGTTGGTTTCCAAAAACGAGGCCGTTAGATTTAGTGCTGCCTCTGTAGCAACCAAAAAAGCGCCCGGCCGTTTCGTATTACTCGCTTTGGGTTTCGCTGTATTGCTGGCTGTCGTGATTGCCGCTGCGTTCGCTTATCAAAACCTGCGGAAGCCGAGACAAGGGGAGCGTAGCGGCGCGGCGCCTCTTGCAACTTCAGAAAAAGTCTACGTTGAAATGACTGAGGCTGAGCAACTCGCTTTCATCGCCGCTCAGGAACAACGCATCTCGACCATGATGGGAGATCGTCCGGGAAAACTCGACGAAGAAGCGCTCCGCGCAATCAAAAGACACGTCGATTACTTCGTGAAAAGCAGCGGTAACGCCCCAGCAAGCGAAGATCTTAATGCGATCTACGCGCGGGCGCTTCCATACCTGCCGATTATCGCGCGCTCGTTCGCAGCGCGGAAAGTTCCGGTGATCATTGGTATCTACTTGCCAATGATCGAATCGGCGTATCGACCGTGTTACGAGAGCAGCATTGGCGCGAAGGGTCTCTTTCAATTTTTGCCGCAAACCGCGCGGCACTACAACGTGGCGAGCGGAGAGTTGTGCGACGTCGAGAAAGTTGCTCCGGCTGCCGCACACTACATCGCCGACCACATGGCTGAACTCGGCGACGACGCGGAGAGCATGACCTTAGTGTTGCTTAGCTATAACACGGGCGCTAGCTGGGTTCGCGGCAGCTTGCGTCAACTGCGAGATTCGGACGACTACGAGAGAACTTTCTGGATGTTGTTTAAGAACCGCCATCGACTTGACGAATCGTTTCGCAATGAGGGCGCCGGTTATGTGCCAATGTTCTTTGCGTCGGCAATTATTGGCGAGAATCCGCGAAACTTTGGTCTGCAGATGGAACCACTCTCGAAGCTAACCGGCGTCAATGAGCTGACAACGCGGCCGGCGCAAACGAAGTAAGCGGTTCGCATTAGGCGCTAGTGTTTTACGAACAGTGATCCCGTATTTCGATCCGACGAAGGAGAAACTGTCTCAACTCGCGAACTCATCGTGCTCATGGCCTGCTCGGCGGAAAGGATGCCGGAGACGCGCATCTTAAACTCATCAGCATTACTCGCGTTGTGTAGTGCTTCCTCCAGCGAGATCAAACCAGCCTGAAAGAGATTGAACAGCGACTGATCGAAAGTCTGCATGCCGTATTGCGAAGTGCCGGCCGCAATCGCTTCCCGAATCAAGTAAGTCTTTTCTTCGTTGACGATGTAGTCGCGAATCAGCCCAGTCGAAACCATCACCTCCACCGCGGGCACTCGTCCGGCACCTTTCGCGGCGCGCACGAGACGCATGGAGATCACGCCTTTAAGTATTCCGGCAAGTTGGATACGGACAGACTTCTGCTGGTGTGAAGGAAAACAGGAAACGATACGCGTGATCGTTTCGGTCGCGTCGAGTGTGTGCAGCGTCGAGAGAACGAGGTGACCAGTTTCCGCTGCCATCAAAGCTGTTTCAATCGTTTCGTAGTCGCGCATTTCACCAACAAGTATTACATCCGGATCCTGCCGTAAAGCGCCGCGCAAAGCTTCCGAGAATGAGCGCGTATCGACGTCAACTTCTCGCTGAGTAACAAACGACATCTTGTCCTTATGCAAGAACTCGATTGGATCCTCGATCGTGACGATGTGCCCACTGCGCATGGCGTTGATGCGATCGATCATCGCGGCAAGTGTCGTTGATTTTCCTGAACCAGTTGAACCCGTTACGAGGATGAGTCCGCGTCGTTCTTCCGAGATCTTATCGATGACCGGTGGTAGACCCAGCTCAGTTGTGTTCCTGGTTTGTTCCGGGATCACGCGCAGCACGATGCTCACGCTCCCGCGCTGCTGAAAGATGTTTGCGCGAAAGCGGCCCAGACCGTTGACGCCGTAACCGATGTCCACTTCTGACGCTTCTTTGAAGCGTTGTTTCTGCCGGTTCGACATCATGGAGAACGCCATGTCCAGCGCATCTTCCTGTTTCACACGGGGCGCGTCGCTGATGGGATGAAGCTCGCCACCAATGCGCATGACGGGAAAGGCCCCAACTTTGAGATGGAGATCGGAGGCGCCGTGGCTGGTGGCGACGCGAAGTAGATCGTCAATTTTTATCATGGGCTGGGTCAGTTACCTCACGAGACGGGAACAGAGTTTTTGCAGGAACCGCAAGAAGATCTGAACCTTTGTGGTGAGAAAGGAACGCTGAACGGTCCCTTTTGGGGTTGGAGACTCAGGCTTGATCGCCGAAAAGATAATAGCTAATCGGCGCGTTGCAGGTCAACGATTACGTTTTCGGCTGGCACTGTGTAGGGACGTGCCTCTGTGTGTTCATTATCTTGACATCCTTTACACATCGTTTCAGTCTGGGCCCAATGAACACCTCCGTGGACGCCCCTGTTCCAAAAATTAAGGGCGCCCCGTGAAGAGACGCCCTACGCTTAATCCAGCTTGGCCTGCAACCTTCTATTCTGACGCCGCTGCGTGGTAATTCAGGGCCGGCTCAACTCCTGGACCAGTAATTGAAGCTGCGCCGCTGCCCTCTTGCGCTTTGTGACCATTGTTAGCCACGGTCGCCGGGTGCGTGGCATTTACATAGGTCAGCCAATCGCCGGGCGCCTTGCGCTCGCCCTTCGTAATCTGGAAGAAGGCTTCCTGAATCTTCGTAGTGATCTCCCCACGTCCGCCCTTGCCGACAGTGATCCGATCGACGGAACGAATCGGCGTAATCTCCGCCGCCGTGCCGGAGAAGAACAACTCATCGGCAACGTACAAAGCTGCGCGCTGAATGCTGCGCTCCTTGATAGGAATTCCCAGTTCCTCGCAAATCTGGATCACACTGTCGCGGGTAATGCCCGCCAGTATCGAAGACGAGAGTGGGGGCGTCAGTACCGTGTCATTAGAAACGATAAAAATATTTTCTCCGGAACCTTCCGAAACGTAGCCCCGATCATCGAGAGCAATACCTTCGGCAAAGCCGTTGAGTAAGGCTTCCATCTTGATCAGCTGCGAGTTCATGTAGTTTGCGCCGCTCTTCGCCATGGCCGGCATCGAGTTGGGTGTCAAACGGTTCCAGGTCGAAACGCAAACGTCGACACCCTTTTCAATCGCTTCGTCACCGAGATACTTACCCCAATCCCAGGCGCCGATGTAGCAAGCCAACGGATTAGGAAACGGGTTAACACCAAACGCCGGTCTTTCTTCATCGAGACTGCGAAAGAGAATTGGACGGATGTAACACTGATTGAGGCCGCTCTTGCTGACCAATTCTACTGAAGCGTCGCACAGTTGCTCCAAAGTCCAGGAGTGGTCCATGCGATAAATCTTGGCGGAATTCAAAAACCGCTGCATGTGCTCTTTCAAGCGAAAGATCGCCGGCCCGCGCTGCGTGTCGTAGCATCTGATGCCTTCGAAGATGCTCGAACCGTAGTGCAAAACATGAGACATCACATGCACGCGCGCGTCGCTCCAATTAATGAACTCGCCATCATGCCAAACGACATCGCAAATGCGAGGAGTGCTCACGTCTTTTGCCTTGCCATCTTTATGAAACATTTCTTTTTTACTCCTTAAGGAAAATCAACTTCAGTGACTTAGTGAGGCGAATCGCTTCTCAACCGCGGGCAGAACAGTTTTGCGGAACCTTATTCTGAAAGATAGATTCGGTCATCATTGTGCGCGATTTGCAGGCTAACTGTATGGGGCACAATACCGTAATTTTAAGCTGCTTGGCAAGCACGCTTGCTTCGCACAAAGTTACCGACGTACCATCGAAATGGTCTACCCTTTAAGAGAGATATTTAATCGATTGCTGATTCCAGACGGGCCTGGCCTAAGTCGCAAACCTTCTCGTCTGGCCGCGCTCGCAGTTCTGATCTCAATCTCCTTTATCAACTGTCGCATGACTCAACAAACCGGAACTCAGTCGCCCTCTCCCACACCAACCATCAGCGCCAATGATCCACTCGCGATTCATCAGAGCGGTATTGCTATCGACATGCATGCGGACACTACGCAGCGTTTGCTCGATGAAAATGTTGATCTTTCGCAACGCCTCGCTGACGGACACTTCGACTCTGTGCGCGCGCAGGAAGGCGGGCTTGACGCCCAATTCTTCTCGATTTGGGTCGAGCCGCAGCTCTTCGGCGGTGGTGGGCCAGTCGCAGTGAAGCGAGCGGACGATCAGATCTACGCCGTAAGAGAACTGACCCAACGGCATCCCGAGCTTTGGCAACTTGCGACTTCAGCAGCAGATGCGCGGCGCATTGCTGCTGAGGGAAAGATGGCCGCTTTCACCGGTTTGGAGGGCGGATACGCCATCGACGAAAAGCTCGAGAATGTGGCCCGCTATTACGACATGGGCGTGCGGTATATGTCGCCGGCGTGGAGCATCAGCACTAGTTGGGCTGGTTCTTCCGGTGATGAGGTGGGCGCCACGCGAGGCTTAAATGACTTCGGCAAACAGGTAATTCGCGAAATGAACCGGCTGGGAATGATGGTCGATGTGTCGCACGTTTCGGATCCGACGTTCTGGGACATCATCGACACTTCCACGAAACCCGTGATCGCCACACACTCAGGCTGCCGCGCAATTGCCAACGTCCGCAGAAACCTCAGCGACGACATGATTCGCGCGCTCGCGAAGAGCGGCGGCGTGGTGAATGTGATTTTTTATCCGGAGCACCTGGAACCAGGTTGGTCGGAGAAGAAGAAAAAAGTGGATGCGGAGATCGCGCCTTTAGTTCAACAGGCTTCAGAGGCGGAGCCTGGTGCTGCGGTGCATAAGAAGATGGAACGTGATCGCGTGCGGCGCGAAGAGTACGCAAAACGATTGCCTCCTGTTTCAGTTTCGCGACTGGTGGATCACATCGATCACATCGTGAAGCTGGTGGGGGTGGATCACGTAGGAATCGGATCAGACTTTGACGGCGTGCAGTCTACTTTGAGTGATCTTCCGGATGTGGCTTCTCTTCCCAACCTGACTCGCGAGCTTTTGCGACGCGGTTACTCAGAACAAGACGTTCATAAGATTCTCGGCGGCAACATGCTCCGCGTAATGGAAGAGATTGAGCATTGAGTCATTGAGCCATCGGGTGATTGAGTCATTGAGCGATGGGGACATTGAGTGATTGAATAATTCTTCATTGCATGATTCAGCATTTGCTGGAGGGCAAGGTTGAAATTGCATCCCGCGGAGGTTCGCGAACGAACAAAGCTATTTGCGATACGAATCGTTCGGCTCTTCCGGTCTCTACCAAAATCAGATGACGCCCGGACGATCGGAAGACAACTTCTCAGATCGGGCACCTCACGTAGCAGCAAATTACCGCGCAGTCTGTCGGGCGCGATTAAAAGCTGAGTTCGTGGCAAAAATTGGCGTGGTAGTTGAGGAACGGACAAAACAGTGTTCTGGCTGGAGCTCTTAATCGATACAGGAATAATCGCTCAAGCCAGGCTGAATAACCTATTGAAAGAAGCGAACGAACTCCTCTCGATTTTTGCCGCTTCCCAGAAAACCGCCAGGAGGCGCTAGAACCAATGACTCAATCTCTCAATGACTCAATCACACAATGAGGGTACCTCGCATCGGTTTTCATGCGCCCATCAAGGGCGGACTCCATCAGGCCCTCATTGTTTCTCACGAACTCAATTGCCAAGCGGTCCAGATCTTCTCGCGTAATCCGCGCGGCTGGAAAGCAAAACTGCTCAGTGACGATGAAATCAAACTCTTCAGGAAGGTTCGTCGCCAAACCAAAATTTCCCCGGTCGTAATTCACGCAAACTACCTGATCAATCTGGCGGCTGCCGATCCCGTCATGTTGCAAAAGTCGCGCGAGTCGTTCCGCGAGGAAATTGAGCGAGCACTAATGCTGGGCGCAGATTACCTGGTACTCCATCCCGGCAGCTCGAGAGGCGCTTGCGAAGCCGACGGTATTCGCACCTGCAGCGAGAGTTTGAAGCTTGCCTGCCACGGTTTGATTCCCGGGAAGCTGCGAATACTTTTGGAGAACACCGCCGGACAGGGCGAGTGCATCGGTCATCGTTTTGAGCACCTGGCCGAACTCATGGAGCTTTGCCCTGAGCTGGCGCTTGGCGTTTGCTTTGATACGGCGCATGCGTTTACCGCCGGTTACGATTTGCGGGAGCAGGATGGGCTGGAAGCCTTGATTAATAGAATTCAAAGAACGGTAAAGACCCGGAACGTTCGCGCCATTCATTTCAACGACTCGCGCGCTGCATACAATTCTCGAGTCGATCGCCACTGGCACATCGGAGAGGGTTATATAGGGGAGGATGCTCTGCGCCGCGTCGCGCGGCATCCCAAACTCGCCCACGCGGCTTTTATTCTTGAGACACCTTATGTCGACCCCCGAGTCGACGTGCAAAACATCAACATGCTGCGGTCGTTCGTGTCATAAATCGCGCAAATAACCCGCAAAATCGGTGTCAACTGCGGCGATACCCAGTTTGCTGTAAGGGCGGCAAACGTGTTTAGAAAAAGCACCGCCCACGAGGCCCGCCCCCGATAAAAAAACATCGTGCTTGTAACGCGTCTCGCGCGTGTGTTAAATTTTTGTCCGGCAGTGAGTTGGCCATAAGCCCAGTGCATCCGCTGCTTCTCACCATCAGATCCTGGACGCCCAGAAGCTCAACCCCGACTTTCCAGGATCACCTACAGCCTAATTGCCCCGCACTCTTAATTCAGTCAGTCATGGCCACCAAAACGAGTCGTTTCATGTTTGATTGGTGGGTTGTGCAGAAACGCACGATCTACCTCGGCGTCGCTTTGCTCGTCGTCCTGATGCTCAGCGGCGCGGCTGCGCTCTACGTTTGGAAGTTTGGTAACCCGCTTAAGAATGTCGGCACGCATGTGAACACTGCAGCCGGCGCGAGATTTATTTCTTTCGAAGGCGACGTGCGCGTGATCCGCGCGGCCACGCGGCAAACAATCACCGCCAGCAGCGACACTGAGCTTTATCCCGGCGACACAGTGCAAACTCAGGCAAGTGGACGCGCCAAGATCGGGATGGCCGATGGATCGACTCTCCTGGTTCGGCCTAACAGCATCATCATCGTTCGCGACAATGCCAGCGCTCAGGACGGCAAGAAGACGAACGTGCACGTGGTTGTAGATAGCGGTCAGATGTTGGTGCGCACTGAGCAACTACCAGAAGGAACGAACAACGTTGTAGAGACACCGAAGACGAAAAACAAATTAGGACAACAGACGGGAGCGAGCTTTGGAGTCAATCCCGAAGGCACTGAAGAGATTCGCGTCAACGTTGGTGCGGTCGAAACTACAAACCAGGCTGGAGAGAAAACGAACTTGAAGGGTGGTGAATACGTTTCTGTAAATCCGTCGGGAACTGTTTCGCGACCACAGAAACTATTGGATGTTCCCCTTCCCTCTGAACCTCGCGATTTAGACAAAGTTTTCGTCGGCGCTAACGGTTCTGCCAACATCGCCCTCAGGTGGTTACGTCCGCATTCAGGGTCTCCGGCATTCTATCGCGTTGAAGTTGCAACTTCACCTTTCTTCGTTGCTGACGGAAAAGTGATCGAACGCGATCAATTGGCCGCGACTGAATTCAACGCCAGCGACCTTCGTCCGGGAGTTTACTTTTGGCGGGTAAGAGCAACTGCGCAATCCGGACAGACGAGTGATTGGAGTGATCCGAAGAAGTTTGTTGTTGTCGCTAAAGGTGCGGCGTCGCAGGTTCCGGTTTCGAATCTCGCTGCCGAACTTCTTGGAGGAAACATTTACCTGATTCGCGGTCGAGCTGAACCGGGGACAACCATTCGTGCCGGAGGCCGCGAGAGTTTGGTTTCGACTGATCGACGTTTTCAGATTCAGATCACTGCGGCGCCCGGGACTTCCGAGGTCGCAGTCGAAGCCCAGGATGTCCAGGGCAATAGCAGCAACTACAGCGTTTACCTTGGGAACCGCAGCCGGCGCGACTAAACACCTGCAATCGAACCATGTCCACGCACGTAATCCTTCTCACCGACGCGCACGAAGCGCCTGCCTATGAGCTGATTGAAGCTCTGCGGGCGGCAGGTGTGAAAACTCTGATCGAGGGTTTGCGAGAAGTTGAAGCGGAGCTGGAGTTAGCCAAACGTCAGGAACGAGCGGGAGTTGTTGAGCAATTGGGACCGCCTCCCCTCGCTGTTTTGTACGAGGTAGTACCCGGCGCCGACCTCGTGGAGCTGCAAACAGCGATCGATCATGCGAAGGCCTTTTGGCCCGGAGCCCCTTTAATTGCCTGCCGCCGCCAGCTGACTGGTTATCACCGGATGGAACTGCGTCACCTGGATGGCGCAACTTTAAAGCGGCTTGGTTTTCGTGCTATCGCTGACAAGGCGGCTCAACTTCCGGGTTTGCTACGCGAGATCGAAGGCCACGGCGCCACCGGTGAGCTGCGACTTCCGGAGATCATTCAACGTCCCGTCGACACGCAGTCGCTTTCCCTGCCGGCAAACCTAAAAGCGAAGAGTTTACGCGCGGCATTCGACCTCGTCTCTTCGCTTCACTTTATTGGCGATCAAATTGGCGCCGCTCAAACTGCTCTTGCTGGCCTGGAGCCGCTCGTAGATGCAGATCGTTGGAGCATTTACTTGATGACTGACGGCAAGGATTTTGAATCATTTGGTTTGGAAGTGATTGCCGTGCGCGTGCGCGGGGCAGAAGACGAGCAAACCGGTCGAACCTGGCGGGATGGTCTGCTGCATGAAGAGAAGGATCAGCAGCCGGCGAAAGCTACGCAGCTTGTCGCAGCCGGCATGGGCGTGCTCCGTAAGAAAGAAAAAGGAAATTTCGTCGTTGCCGTTCCGCTCATTTGTGGCGACCGAATTCTCGGTGTGCTTGAAGGAATGCGCGCCCAACGTTCGTTCAAACGATCTGAGATCGAGCTGCTGGATTCCCTCTCATTACCACTAGCTTCAGCCCTGGCGAACGCAGTGCGTATTGCGGAAGCTGAACGGCTCTCGCAAACAGATGATCTCACCAAGCTTCATAACGCACGTTACATGCGCCAGTTTCTCTTAAACGAAATCAGGCGCGCGCGTCGTTACGGTTCCAGTGTCGCCGCGCTCTTTCTCGACCTCGACGACTTCAAGAAGGTCAACGATCGGCACGGCCACCTCGTCGGCTCGCACGTGCTAATGGAAGTGGCGGCGGTGATCCTCCTGTCCGTGCGCGACACGGATGCCGTAGCTCGCTATGGCGGTGACGAGTTCGTCATTGTCTTGCCAGACACCGGCACGGAGTTGGCCGGGGCTGTGGCCGAGCGCATTCGTGGGAAGATCAGTAAGTTCGAGTTTACCGGCGGCAAGCGTCTGCAGCTGTCGCTAACTGCTAGTTTCGGCGTGGCGACCTTCCCCTACCACGCTTCTTCGCCCCAGCAGCTGATCGCCTGTGCCGATACGGCCATGTACGAAGCGAAAGCTGCCAACAAGAACTGCGTCCGTTTCGCGGCCGCAGTCATTAACACTCAACCCCTCCAACCCGGCACTACCGCCCCCAGAATTGAAACCGAAGCACCGCTACCACCCGTCATCGAAAATCAACACTCTGAAGCTCAGGACGCCGAACGGCCTTCCTGATTTTCTCCTCCAAACGCTTACCGGAAGATCCTTTGCAGCGCGTTAACTCAAAACCGCTCTGCGGACCTCCAGTAACCAGGCGCTGACAAATCAGCGCACGCCCCAACCAACCACCGATGCTCATAGATCTCTTTTCAGGACAAATAGGAATTCCCGATAGCACAAACTCTGAAATTCGGTGTATCTTAAAGGGCTTCGACTTGTCGGCGAGTCTGTGGAGTGTGTATTCCCGGATAGCGTGGCTCTCGAACCAGCCACGTTTTTTGCTTTTACAGTACCTGCCCTCCCGACGGCGCAGTCCACGGCATTTCTCAACCTAAACACACGGAAGTGAATTAATAGATGGCCTTTAAATCTGTTTTTAGCCTTTTTTCCAGTGATCTCGCTATAGATCTGGGAACCGCAAACACGCTGGTCTATGCCAAAGGACGCGGCATCGTCGTCTCTGAACCCTCCATCGTCGCCATCAATAAAGTCACGAATCAGGTCGAAGCTGTCGGCCGCGACGCCAAAGACATGCTGGGCCGCACGCCCGGCAACATCGTGGCGATTCGGCCGATGAAGGATGGAGTGATCGCGAACTTCGAAGTGACTGAGAAGATGCTGCAGCACTTCATCCGCAAGGCGCACAACGGCAAGACCTGGGTCAGCCCGCGAGTAGTAATCGGTATTCCATCTGAGATCACTCAGGTGGAACGCCGCGCCGTGGAAGACTCTGCCTATCGCGCCAAGGCGTCAGAAGTTTATCTCGTCGAAGAAGCGATGGCCGCTGCGATTGGCGCCGGACTGCCAATCACGGAACCACACGGGAACATGGTGGTAGACATCGGCGGCGGTACAACTGACATCGCCGTCATCAGTCTCAGTGGCATCGTTTACTCTCGGGCGGTTCGCGTCGCCGGCAACGAGATGGATGAAGCAATCATTTCTTACATCAAGAAGAAATATAACTTGTTGATTGGCGAGCGAACTGCCGAAGCGATCAAGATTGAGCTGGGTTCGGCTTATCCGCTTGATGAGCCGCTCTCGTACGAGGTGCGCGGCAGAAACTTGATCGAAGGCATTCCCAAGACGATTACGATCACCGATGAAGAAGTACGCGAAGCTCTGGCTGACTCGGTGGCAACTATCATCAATGCCGTGCGTGTAGCGCTCGAGCGCACACCACCTGAGCTTTCGGCTGACATTGTCGAGCGCGGCATCGTCATGACCGGCGGCGGCGCATTGCTGAAGAACCTCGATAAGCGTCTCTCGATCGAAACCGGTTTGCCAGTGTCGGTAGCCGACGATCCCCTGGCGTCGGTTGTGCTGGGAACTGGCAAAATGCTTTCAGATTTTGACTTGCTGAAACGGGTACGCTGGGAAAACTCGATGACCAGCGGAATGTAAACGATTGGCGATTGCCAATTGCCGATTGCCGATTGGCGTCCCGATTCACGATTCCCGATTCCCGATTCCCGATTACGATTCACGATTCCCGATTCCCGATTTACGATTCCCGATTTACGATTCACGATTCACGATTCACGATTTACGATTTACGATTCACGATTTACGATTCACGATTCACGACATGGCTGCCACTCGCACACAGAAAGAGATACGTCAGCGAGCGCCAATCTGGCTCGTGATGTTGTTGTTTGTGAATTTTGTGGTGATGGCAGTGGACGCCAATGAGCGTTTCGAGCAGGAGCAGAAGTTTAAAGGAATAACGCAGGCCGTTATCTCGCCGATTCAAAACGCGACCTCGTGGATATCCAGTGCAGGTGGCGGCTTTATCAATCAAATCATTAACTTCCGCAGCAGCGCTCGTGAAAACGCGTCTTTGAAGGAAAGGCTGGCCCAAACAGAACTCGAACTCCGCAACATCCAGGAAGCCAAAACAGAAAACTATCGTCTGCAAGGACTGCTCGCCCTGCAGTCGGAACCAGGTCCCGAAAAAGTTTTCGCGCGGGTGATCGCGCGCGATGCATCGGTTTGGTTCAATACTGTCATGATCAACCGGGGCAGCTCCTCGGGAATAACACTTAACATGCCCGTGATCACTCCCGGAGGAATCGTCGGGCGCATAGTCGCCATCAGTCCCGTGACCGCACAAGTGATGCTCATCACTGACGAGAAAGCCGCCGCGGGTGCAATCGTGGGACAACTGGGCCGCTCGGGCGCACTGGGTTCAGTGCGCGGGCTTGGTAATTCCGGTCTCGTAGAAATGCGTTACGTCTCGGGACTTCAGAAAGTGGAAGTTGGCGATTACATCCTGACCACTGGCCAGGACGGGATTTACCCGGCGGGCTTAAACGTCGGCGAAGTGATCGAAGTCAAGAATGGCACCGCAACTCAACCTCATCAGATTTATATCCGTCCCAGCGCGCGATTGGATCAGCTGACGGAGGTTGCGGTATTGCTTTATCAACCGCCGCAGCGGCCTGCGCCGGCGCAGACACTGCCCAACGTAGACAAGACCAAACCGCCCAGCGACAGGTGAGCAGCGCTCAACCTGTTATCGTCCACCATGCCCCAGTTCAAGATCGCGGCGGTGCTCGCGCTCGCCATCATCCTTCAGCTCACGCTCGGTGAAGCATGGCCGCGACTCTCGCATATCGACTTTCCCTTGATCGT
Source organism: Pyrinomonadaceae bacterium (assembly GCA_963826235.1). Classification (GTDB taxonomy): domain Bacteria; phylum Acidobacteriota; class Blastocatellia; order Pyrinomonadales; family Pyrinomonadaceae; genus PSRF01. The sequence goes on from CAWGWE010000005.1 coordinate 751,198, forward strand.
CGTCGTCTATGTCGCGTTGCAACGCGATGCCTGGACGGCGCTGATTGTCGGCACAATTGCCGGTTTGGCGATTGACGCTCCCAGCGGCGGCTTAATTGGCGCGGGCGGCTTCTCTAAAACTCTAACGGCTTACCTTGTTTACCTCGGGGCTACGCGGGTCAACCTCGAAAATGCCTTGATACGAATTCCGGTTCTGGCCGCGGCTACGCTCGTAGATGGCTCAGTATATTTTTTCTGGCAACGGTCGCTCGGGCACCCACCTTCAGCACCTTTTGTGCAGACAATATCTTATAATCTGATCGGCACGACGGTTATCGGCACCTTCGTCCTTTACATGCTCGGCTCAGTCTTCAATCCCAAAGGCACGCAAAGCCGGCAATTCGCCTCCCGCCGGCGAGGCGCACGACGGAGCACCAGTTTCTCGAAGCGAAGATAAGAGAAGTTAGGCAATGAAATTCATTGATACATCGCAGAATCTCCGAGCCAGACTCTTTGCTGTGCAGATGATTGCGGTGCTGTTGCTGGGGCTATTGGGTGTCAGGCTTTATCTCCTGCAAGTTGTTCGCGGCAGTTACTACGGAGAGATTGCCCAGAACCAGCGGATGAGACTGCTCCCCATTCCAGCTCCGCGCGGCATTATCTTCGATCGCAACGGGCGGCCTCTCGTCGACTCTCGTCCCATCTACTCGGTGATGCTTTCGCGCGAAGACGCACGCAAAGATCTCGCCTCCCTGGTTGCCCCATTGGCTGAAGGTCTCAATCTCGATCCTGATCTGCTGCGTGAACGATTCGAGGAAATTAACTCGTTGCCTTCGTTTGAGTCAGTGCCAATCAAACAAGATGCGACTCCGGGCGATATTGCCTGGATTGAAGCTCGCGAACTGGAGTTTCCCGAGTTGCGCGTCGAGCAGCAACCACAGCGACAATATCCGGCGGATGGCTCTCTAGCGCACGTGGTCGGTTATGTCGGCGAGATTGGACCCGAGCAACTGAAGCAGCCGGCTTATCGCGAGAAGAAACTGAAGCCCGGTGATGTGATCGGACAGAGCGGACTGGAACAATCGTACGACGACTATCTGCGCGGACGTGACGGTTACCGCCGAGTTGTTGTTGATAGCCGCGGGCGCATTCAGGATGAAATTGAAACTGTCTTGCCGCAACCGGGACACGACCTCGTTACGACGATCGATCTCGACCTGCAACAGGAGGCAGAACGGCAGCTGCGCGACTCGGCCACGAAGCGTGGTGTGATTGTCGTTCTTGACCCAAACAACGGAGAGATTCTGGCGCTCGCTTCCGCGCCGACGTTCGATCCGAATCTGTTTTCTCAGCGAATCACTACCAAAGAAGGACGCGCTGAGTACGTTGGCTTGCTGAATCACCCGGACAAGCCACTTATCAATCGCGCTATTCAAAGTCGCTATCCGCCAGGCTCGACCTGGAAAATCCCGATGGCGGTGGCGGGTTTGCAGCAGGGAGCGATCACGCTGGACCATTCCAATCTGTTGTGCGGTGGCGGCATCACTATCGGCAACAAGTTCACACGCTGCATGGGCAATCATGGCTCGCCTGATGTGAAGGCTGCCATAACGCATTCCTGCGATGGTTACTTTTACCGGCTCGGTTTGAAGATGGGCTTGCAAGGGATCATTGCTATGTCCGAAGAGTTCGAACTCAACAAGCGCACTGGAATTGATTTGCCGAATGAGGTTGGCAGCCGCACTCCCAGCGAGTTCAAAACAATCCTTGATCGCCGTAATCAGGAATGGAAAGACATCGACACAGTTTTCGCGTCATTTGGACAAGTTTATGAAGAGATGACCCCGATCAGTATGTTACGCACTGTGGCTGCAATTGGTCAGGGATCTAAACTCTTTGTGCCTCATCTTTTGAAAGAGATCAAACCGGTGGGTCAACCGGAGCAGACGGACTTCCGACCCGGCCGCGACTTTCAAGCTCTCGATTCGTCGCGCGCCAATCCTAAAGTGCTGACCATTCCGGAAGACATTCATCACGCCGTGGTCGAAGGTATGTGGTCGGTTGTGAATGGCGGAGGCACGGGAGCTGGAATTCGCATGGCCGGATTCGACATTGCGGGCAAGACCGGCACCGCGCAGGTAGTCGGCTTAGGAAAGGACATCGGTAAGAACAAAGACCATTCATGGTTTGTGTCCTACGCCCCGGCTTACAAACCGGAAATCGCGATGATCGCTCTGATCGAGAACTCCGGTTTTGGAGGACATCACGCGGCGCCTGCAGTGCGCAAGGTTTATGACGTCTACTATCGGAAAACACGTCACGAAGAACCACCAGGCGCATTTCCGGTAGCGAAGACACGAAAGCCTGCCGAGGTAACAACAGGAGACTGAAGCCGAAGGATGAATGCGGAATAAGACGGAATGATGAATTAGGAATGATGAATGCTGAATAAAGGCAAGATGGTTGTGGAAGAATCCTTATTCATTCTTACTCCGCGTTCATAATTCCTAATTCATCATCCCGTCTTATTCCGCATTCATAATTACTTGATATGTCTGCCATTTTAGAAAGACGCACCCTTAGAGACTTTGATTGGTTGCTCGCCTTTATGGCGATCGGCATTGTCGCGTTTGGCACAGTCCAAATTCGCTATGCGCAGCCGCTCGAAGCATATTGGGTAAAGCAGCTGATCGGACTGGGCATCGCGCTCGTGGCGATGTTTGCTGTCGCGTTTACCGACTATCGTCGTCTCCTGAATATTGCGCCGGCGTTCTACATATTTGGTTTGATACTCCTGATCCTGGTTCTGATTCCCGGTATCGGACTAAAGATCAACGGACAACGCGCCTGGATCAAGGTTCCTGGCATTGGTCAGTTTCAACCGTCCGAGTTTGTAAAGGTGACGACCGCAATGATGCTGGCACGTTACTTCGGCAAACACCGGCTCGAGTCGCTCAGGGTTAAAGAAATGATCGTCGGTGGCTTGATCCTCGCGCTACCGATTGGCTTGATCCTGATGGAGCCGGATGTCGGCTCCGTTCTCACCTACATACCAATTCTCGCGGTAGTGCTTTTCCTGTCTGCGATCAAGATGCGTTTGGTGATTGCTGCCGTCGTGATAGCTATTGTTACGCTGCCAGCCGCCTACTGGGTTGGAGTGAAAACTAATTTAATAAAGGGTTACCAGCAGGAACGGATCAATGTGATTCTCGATCCCGAGAACGCCGACCGGCGAGGGTTTGGTTACAACACCTGGCAATCGATCCTGACTATTGGTGAAGGCGGGTTACACGGATCAGATGCAACCTCACAGCACTCGCAGAGTAGTCTTAAGTTTCTTCCCGAACCACACACTGATTTTATTTTCGCCGTCACGGCGGGCAACACAGGTTTCATCGGTTGCATTCTGGTTCTGCTTGCCTACGGTGTCCTCCTGTCGCGCCTTGTTACCGGCGCTCGCCGCGCTCCTGATCGCATGGGTATGCTGGTAATCATGGCTATTGTAGGTGGTTTGACCTTTCAGATTTTCATCAACGTCGGAATGGAATTGGGCATTCTCCCGGTGATTGGTGTTCCCCTTCCCCTCATGAGCGCCGGCCTTGCTTCACTGATAGCCACCTTCATCGCCATCGGCTTCGCCATCAGTGTGCAACTGAGACGCTTTGTAAATTGACCGTTAGGTAGGGACGTCCCCCGGTGGGCGCCCCTGATCACCGAGGAGGGCGGCCCCGAGTGCCGCCCCTACATTTCAATCCAGCCTCAAAATCAATTAGTTTCGCGTTTCGGCCTGCTTCGGCTATACTCCGCGTTAGTTCGCCTGCCGGAAGTTTTTCATTTCGGTACAGTAAGTGACCCACAAATCACCTGCACGAGAGAACCTAAAAATTTTTCGTGCGCCTGCTCAGGCGAAACGAATTTTCTGGTCGTCAATGCGACGACTCATTTGAAAACTTATCGTCGCCGCTGATTTTGCTAACAACACCTCAGAATTAAGCGTGCCGCGCCAAGACGACTCAGGTTGAGCACATGAGCCGGTTCCCGGAACCGCTCCGCACTTCGATTAAGAAGATGTGCTCCCGGTCGTGAGTTTCGCTTTGGTAGCGAAACAGTAGTCAGGGTTTACGGTTGAACAGTGCAAAGGACCGTCGCGTTAACGACGGAGTAAGTAGCCGCTCGAAAGATTTCGAGTCCGCGCCGCCTCAAGCTCGCAGCTGGCCGGCCGACAATCTGTCATCAGACTTGTCGCAGCAGCTGCAAATTTCCATCACATCAAATCGCAGCGAGATTGCTTTTGATCTCGCTCATCTCTGGCTGCAGCCGCGCCTCGCTTCAAAGCTGAATGGCGGCGGCACCCAGCCAACTCACAATTACACAAAGAAGTTCAGTGCGCGGATCTCGCAGACACCTTCACCCCGAACGATCCTGAGGATCGGTTGCGCTGTCGAAGTTAATAAGTCTGCGCTGCCGCCTGCAACCTTTTAGGAGAGACAAATCACAACATGGCAAAAGAATTGATCGTCAGCGTCAACGGACGCGAAAAGAAGATCGCGATCATCGAGAACGATCAGGTTACCGAGTTCTACATCGAACGCGGCGAAGAGAATCAGGGCATCGTCGGCAATATTTACAAAGGCCGGGTAATGCGAGTGCTGCCGGGCATGCAATCGGCTTTCGTCGATGTCGGTCTGGAACGCGACGCTTTTCTCTACGTTTCTGACTTCTTCGATGAAGAGGAAGAGTTTGAGCGCATCGTCATCGATAAGGCGAAACAGGGAGAGCCCGATGCCGGTAAGGCAGCCGCCGAACAGATCGCGCTGGGGCGCGTGGAGCGCGAGCTTCACGTCGAGGCTACTCAAGAACGTGCCGAGCCGCTGCGCGAAGTTGAACCAATTGTCCTGGCTGAAGAAACAGTCGACGCCGGCGAAACTGCGCGGCGCCGTAGCCGTCGCGGCGGCCGTCGTCGCGGGCGCGGCAAAGAGAACATCGCGGAAACGAGCCTTCCCGGAAGCGCTCCCTTGCCCGAAGAGGTCGACTCAGAAACGCCACTCGCCTTACCTGATCCTTCGATTCAGCGGATCCTCGACGATGAAGAGATAGCGACGAACGGCGAAATGTTTAAAGACGCGCGATTGCAGGAGCGTATCTTCGATCAGATTCATGCCGTTGAGTTCAATTTCGAGGACGACTTCCGCACGGCTGAAGTTGGATCGATTCTGCCGACCTCTGGTTATCGCGATGATTCATTCCAGCGCGTCGCCGATGACGATGATTCAGACGCGCCGCATATCACGATGCGAGCTCCAGCTCCGATCGAAGCTCACCTCTCCAGCTTTGTTGATAGCGCACCTGAAAACACATTCAACAGCGGTTCATTCCAACGTATCAGCGATGACGAAGAACTGTTTGCCGCCATGCCCGTAGTTGAGCCTGAGGAAGATACCGAGGAGGAAGTGGAACCCGAGAAACATGGCTTCGCAGAGCGTGTCGTTGAAAAAATCGTCAGTGTCGCCAAAGGCAAGCGCGCGACAAAAAAGAGTCCGCCGTCCCGCACTACCAAGCCACGCGCGGCAAGCAAGAAAGCTGCTCCACGAAAAACCGTGGCGGAAGATGCTCCTGCCGAAGACGCAGCGGAGTTGTCAACGGGCACTGAAGAAGCTTTTGAAGACGCGGAAGCTCGGGTTACTAACAGCCGCACGCGCGGTGAGTTTGCGACCCGCCGCGGAGGTCGCCGCCGTCGGCGTCCAACTGCGAAAAAGGCTGCCGGAACCGCTGACGATGTTGAAGAGCAGAATGAGAACGGTGAGCAGCCTGAGAAGGAAGTGGTGGAAGCAGCGGAAACCCAACCCAGTCCTGAACCCACCGCGCCTGAGCCTGCGCCTCGTGAACGAAGTCAGGAAAAACGCAACCAACGTGGCGGCGGTGGCGGTGGCGGAAGAAGAGATCGACAACAGCAACCGACGATTACGGATCTGCTCGACGAAGGTCAGGAGATCCTGGTGCAGATTGCTAAAGAACCAATTGCGAAGAAGGGCGCGCGCATCACCTCGCATATCGCTTTGCCCGGCCGGTTCCTGGTTTACATGCCGACCGTAGAACACGTCGGGGTCTCGCGCAAAATTGAATCAGATAGCGAGCGTCATCGTTTGCGGAAGCTGATTCAAATTCTGCGGGCGGAAGAGGATGTTCCTTCAGGCGGATTTATAGTAAGAACCGCGGGTGTAGGAATCAGCGAGAAGGATTTGCGTGAAGACGTTCGTTACCTCGTGCGCACCTGGCTGGACATTCGTGCTGCGGCTGAGAAATCAAAACCTGCCTCGCTCGTCCATCGTGATCTCGATCTAGTGCAGCGAATTTTGCGCGATCAATTGTCTGACGACTTCGCCGCGATTCGCGTCGATTCGGAGGAGGAATATGAAAACATTGTCGAGTTTGTAAATCGAATTCAGCCGCGCATGGTGAAACAGGTCAAACTCTACACGCGCGAGCAGCCAATTCTGGAAGCTTTCGGCGTGCAGGCTGAGATCGACAAAGCCATCAAGCCGCGCGTTTGGCTTAAGTCCGGTGGCTACCTTGTCATCAATCAGACCGAAGCCCTCGTGGCTATCGACGTCAACACAGGAAAGTTTGTGGGTCGTGGCAGCGGACGCCTGGAAGACACCATCACGCGTACAAACCTGGAAGCGGTCGAGGAAATCGTGCGACAGATTCGCCTTCGCGATCTGGGCGGCATCATCGTTCTCGATCTGATCGACATGGAGGAACGTCGCAATCGCACCAAGGTGATGCAAGTGTTACAAGATGCTTTGCGTGGCGATAAATCCCCGACGAAAGTGCTGTCATTCAACGATTTTGGCTTAGTGATCATGACACGCAAGCGCGTGAAGCAATCGCTCGAGCGCACGCTTTGTGCTCCGTGCCCAGTACTGTCAGGGCGCGGGTTTGATCAAGTCGCCGCAGACGGTCTGCTATGAGCTGTTAGAGGAGGCGCGACGTTTAGGAAAGCACATGAATGGCAGTCGTAAGAATAAACAGGCTACCGTGCGCGTAAATCCCGAAGTGGCAAAAGCATTGCGAGGAACGGAACGCGACGTCTTAAACGAAATCGAAGAGTACCTGGGCCCTGTGGACATCAATAGCGATCAGGCCATTCACCAGGAGCAGTTTGATTTTGCTTTTATTTAAACGGGTTCTATTGTTTTGTCGTGGACCGTTTATGAGCTTTGAACTTTGTTCTTGGAGCTTTGTACTTTGTGCTTTGAACTTTGTTCTTTGTTCGCTCGCGACAGTTGGCAAGTTATGTCGGATCAAGCGAGTGGCAAACTGAACAAAGCACAAGTTCAAAGTTCCAAGAACAGGTTCAAAGAGCAAACCCGATCGATAGAGACAAGATTCAATGAGCAAGATTGGCAACGTTTGGAAGACCATGCTGGCTGGCGGTGCGGGTGTTGCGGCGCTGGCGGCGCTGAATGCCTCCATACGCCGGAATGCCAATGATCCCGACGATAGCGCGCTCGGTGGTGAAGCGCGCTTCTTTGATTGGAAGTACGGACGGATCTTTTACAAAACTGCTGGAATTGGTCACGCAGGGCCACCACTGCTTTTCATTCACGGCGTCGGGGCTGGCTCTTCCAGCTTCATGTGGCGCAAGAACTTCGACGCCCTCGCACGCGACTTTCGCGTCTATGCTTTCGATCTGTTGGGATTCGGGCTCTCCGACAAACCCGGCACTGCTCCTTACTCAGCCGATCTTTACGTCGGGCTGATCACTGATTTCATTCGTGAGGTGAGCGGCTATCCTGCAAATGTTGTTGCCAGCTCGCTTGGCGCGGCTTACGCGATTAGAGTTGCTGACGAACATCCGGAACTGATCAAGGCGATGGTCCTGAACGCTCCCACCGGCGCCGCCAAACTGAACACCCGACCGGGAATGGCGGGCGCAGCGTTTTACGGATTATTGCAGTCGCCGGTGCTGGGCACTTCGTTCTACAACGTGATGGCCAGCGAGCGTGGCATTCGCGACTATGCGCTCAAACACCTCTTTTACGATCATCATCGCGTCACCGATCGACTGGTGGCCAACCTCTACGCCACCAGCCACCAATCCGGCGCGCAACATGCGATCGCCGCTTTTCTCTCTGGATACCTAAACACCGACACACGCGCCGCGTTTTCTCGACTCACTCAGCCGGTGCTCCTGGTTTGGGGCAAGCAGGACATGACGACGCCTCTGGAAAATGCTTTGGCATTGCTGGGTACAAATCCGGCGGCGCGGTTGGAAAAATTTGATTACTGCCGCATGTTGCCCGAACAGGAACATCCCGAAAAATTCAACGTACTTGTCCGCGACTCCTTCCTCGCCCGCTCCGCCGCCGCCTAATCATCGAGTCATCGAATCATTGAGTCATTGGGTCATTGAGTCATTGAAGTCATTGAGTCATTAGACTGTGATCCTTTAAGTCGTCCGTTATTGAAGCACTCAATTCGGCTAAGGACTCAATCTTTCAGTGACCCGATGATTCAATGACCTGATGATTCGATCCCGATGATTCAATTCCTCGATTCCCGATTTTACGAATTTATTGACACCCACAACTATCTTTCAATAAGATGAGCGCCTTCCCAGCGATCTACGGGTGGTACGCACTTCTGGTCCTGAAGTCAGCAATCTGATATCAAGAATTAACAGGAGAACATCATGCGTCACGCATTGCTTCGCTCCTTTGCCTCCCAGGCAATTGGATTTGGTATTTGTCTGCTTGTTAGTTGTGTCTTGTCCTTGCCTGTATTGGCCCAAACTCAAAGTACGACAGGAACGATCGAAGGCACAGTGCTGGACGCCAATGGCGCCGCTTTGCCCGGCGCCAGCATTGAAGTGAAAAACAGCGCCACCAACTTCACGAAGACATTCGAAACCGATGAAGATGGACGTTTTGTCGCGTTGAGCCTCCCTCCCGGCAAGTACACCGTGACCGTCACGAAGCAAGGTTTCGCGAAAACGGTGGTTGAGAATGCGGATTTGACTGTAGGCCGAGCTCTCTCTCTTCCCATTTCGATGAAAGTGTCCGGAGTTGAGGGGGAAGTTACCATTCTGGAGAGTCCCACCGTTGACACCACCAAGATCGAATCCAGCACAACGCTCGATGAAAGAGCTGTCAGCACCACGCCGATTCTGGGACGCAAATTCGAAGATCTGCTGACTTTGACCCCCGGCGTCAGCATCGTGCAGGGACCCGATGGCGATGAAATAAATTTTGCCGGCCAACGCGGAATTTTCAACAACGTCAGCTTAGACGGTGGCGACTACAACAACGGTTTCTTTGGTGAACAGGCTGGAGGTCAACGGGCC